>NZ_CP043830.1:755000-4627500 GCF_008432245.1 Bacillus sp. BS98 | reverse complement strand
ACGGCGGCCGTAACTATAACGGTCCTAAGGTAGCGAAATTCCTTGTCGGGTAAGTTCCGACCCGCACGAAAGGTGTAACGATTTGGGCACTGTCTCAACCAGAGACTCGGTGAAATTATAGTACCTGTGAAGATGCAGGTTACCCGCGACAGGACGGAAAGACCCCGTGGAGCTTTACTGTAGCCTGATATTGAATTTTGGTACAGTTTGTACAGGATAGGCGGGAGCCATTGAAACCGGAGCGCTAGCTTCGGTGGAGGCGCTGGTGGGATACCGCCCTGACTGTATTGAAATTCTAACCTACGGGTCTTATCGACCCGGGAGACAGTGTCAGGTGGGCAGTTTGACTGGGGCGGTCGCCTCCTAAAGTGTAACGGAGGCGCCCAAAGGTTCCCTCAGAATGGTTGGAAATCATTCGTAGAGTGCAAAGGCATAAGGGAGCTTGACTGCGAGACCTACAAGTCGAGCAGGGACGAAAGTCGGGCTTAGTGATCCGGTGGTTCCGCATGGAAGGGCCATCGCTCAACGGATAAAAGCTACCCCGGGGATAACAGGCTTATCTCCCCCAAGAGTCCACATCGACGGGGAGGTTTGGCACCTCGATGTCGGCTCATCGCATCCTGGGGCTGTAGTCGGTCCCAAGGGTTGGGCTGTTCGCCCATTAAAGCGGTACGCGAGCTGGGTTCAGAACGTCGTGAGACAGTTCGGTCCCTATCCGTCGTGGGCGTAGGAAATTTGAGAGGAGCTGTCCTTAGTACGAGAGGACCGGGATGGACGCACCGCTGGTGTACCAGTTGTTCTGCCAAGGGCATAGCTGGGTAGCTATGTGCGGAAGGGATAAGTGCTGAAAGCATCTAAGCATGAAGCCCCCCTCAAGATGAGATTTCCCATAGCGTAAGCTAGTAAGATCCCTGAAAGATGATCAGGTTGATAGGTTCGAGGTGGAAGCATGGTGACATGTGGAGCTGACGAATACTAATAGATCGAGGACTTAACCATATAATATGAAGCAATGTTATCTAGTTTTGAAAGAATATAAAAAACTTGTTGACTTTAAAAGTTAAATAAGTTACAATAATTCTTGTCTTAAATGAATACAGTCTGGTAATGATGGCAGAGAGGTCACACCCGTTCCCATACCGAACACGGAAGTTAAGCTCTCTAGCGCCGATGGTAGTTGGGACCTTGTCCCTGTGAGAGTAGGACGTTGCCAGGCAAATGGAGGATTAGCTCAGCTGGGAGAGCACCTGCCTTACAAGCAGGGGGTCGGCGGTTCGATCCCGTCATCCTCCACCATTTAGCCGACTTAGCTCAATTGGTAGAGCAACTGACTTGTAATCAGTAGGTTGGGGGTTCAAGTCCTCTAGTCGGCACCAGTAACTATGGCGGTTGTGGCGAAGTGGTTAACGCACCGGATTGTGGCTCCGGCATTCGTGGGTTCGATTCCCATCAGTCGCCCCATTTTTTCTTAAATAAATTAATATGCGGGTGTGGCGGAATTGGCAGACGCACCAGACTTAGGATCTGGCGCCTTTGGCGTGGGGGTTCGACTCCCTTCACCCGCACTTTTAATAAAATATCTCATAACATGTCTTGCGGAAGTAGTTCAGTGGTAGAATACAACCTTGCCAAGGTTGGGGTCGCGGGTTCGAATCCCGTCTTCCGCTCCAATTTTCAATATGACATGCCGGGGTGGCGGAACAGGCAGACGCACAGGACTTAAAATCCTGCGGTGGGTGACCACCGTGCGGGTTCGACCCCCGCCCTCGGCACCATATGCGCCCGTAGCTCAATTGGATAGAGCGTTTGACTACGGATCAAGAGGTTAGGGGTTCGACTCCTCTCGGGCGCGCTTTTATTAACGGGAAGTGGCTCAGCTTGGTAGAGCACCTGGTTTGGGACCAGGGGGTCGCAGGTTCAAATCCTGTCTTCCCGATATTCCCAAAAACATGGGGCCTTAGCTCAGCTGGGAGAGCGCCTGCCTTGCACGCAGGAGGTCAGCGGTTCGATCCCGCTAGGCTCCACTTATTTTTATATTACTTATGGCGGTGTAGCTCAGCTGGCTAGAGCGTACGGTTCATACCCGTGAGGTCGGGGGTTCGATCCCCTCCGCCGCTACCATAAGGACCTTTAGCTCAGCTGGTTAGAGCAGACGGCTCATAACCGTCCGGTCGTAGGTTCGAGTCCTACAAGGTCCACCACTCAAAGTTTATATCTCGGAGGTATACCCAAGTTCGGCTGAAGGGATCGGTCTTGAAAACCGACAGGCGGCGAGAGTCGCGCGGGGGTTCGAATCCCTCTACCTCCTCCATTTTTTCTAAATTAAATATTTTATCATCGCGGGGTGGAGCAGCACGGTAGCTCGTCGGGCTCATAACCCGAAGGTCGCAGGTTCAAATCCTGTCCCCGCAACCAAATGGTCCCGTGGTGTAGTGGTTAACATGCCTGCCTGTCACGCAGGAGATCGCCGGTTCGACCCCGGTCGGGACCGCCATTTTTTTACATAAAGGCTCGGTAGCTCAGTCGGTAGAGCAGAGGACTGAAAATCCTCGTGTCGGCGGTTCGATTCCGTCCCGAGCCACCATTTTGAAATCGCAAGCCGGCTTAGCTCAATTGGTAGAGCAACTGACTTGTAATCAGTAGGTTGGGGGTTCAAGTCCTCTAGCCGGCACCACTTTCAAAATGAGCCATTAGCTCAGTTGGTAGAGCATCTGACTTTTAATCAGAGGGTCGAAGGTTCGAATCCTTCATGGCTCACCATTTACAATTTAATGCGGGTGTAGTTTAGTGGTAAAACAAGAGCCTTCCAAGCTCTGGTCGAGAGTTCGATTCTCTTCACCCGCTTTTCAATTATGGGCCTATAGCTCAGCTGGTTAGAGCGCACGCCTGATAAGCGTGAGGTCGATGGTTCGAGTCCATTTAGGCCCACCATAATTGTTCCGCAGTAGCTCAGTGGTAGAGCTATCGGCTGTTAACCGATCGGTCGTAGGTTCGAGTCCTACCTGCGGAGCCATATTATAGAGAAGTACCCAAGTGGCTCAAGGGGCTCCCCTGCTAAGGGAGTAGATCGCGAACGCGGTGCGAGGGTTCGAATCCCTTCTTCTCTGCCAGAATTGGCCCGTTGGTCAAGTGGTTAAGACACCGCCCTTTCACGGCGGTAACACGGGTTCGAATCCCGTACGGGTCATACTAAAAGAGATAGCATAATCTGCTATCTCTTTTTTGTTGTGTAAAAGTGGGCTTTGGATAGTCTGCTTTTTTTTATGGATTTCTTGTATACTTTTTTCTATTTGAATCGTCTAACTAATAGAAAGGAGAGAGCGATGGAGTATGAAAAAATCATTATAGAAACATCTAAAAGCATTTATAGGTATTTACTTAAAATTGGAGTACCACCAGTAGAAGCAGAAGATATCGTTCAAGACACGATACATAAGGCATTAGTATCTATACCGAATATGAAAATTACGTATATAAAAACATGGTTATTTCAAGTTGCGATTAATAGGCATCGTGATCTAGCAAGAAGGCAACAGCGTATTGAACAAATCCCGATTGAATCTGTTCAATTAATTGGAGCAAAAGGATTAGATGAACCACTTTTAAGAAAAGAGCTTCAAGTAGAAATACAAAGCATACTTGGAAAGATGAATCCAGTATATAAACATATTCTTTTATTAAAGTATGACTATGAACTCTCATATAAGGAGATAGCAACCGTATTAGAGATGAAAGAAGAGACCGTACGTGTTTCTTTGTATAGGGCTCGCAATGAGTTTAAAAAGCTGTATGGGAGGTTTGAAGATGAGCAGAGATGATTTCGATTTTGATATAGATTCAAGTAAAGTATCAAAAATGTTGAAGAAGGCGAAGCGAAGACAATTATTAAAAATTACAGTAATTTCGATTTCACTTTTTATTGTTCTATTCTTTGGTTTTATAATAGTAATTTCACAATTGAACAATAGAGCTTACTTAACTATGGATCGTGACTTAAATATGATAAGACAAATTACAAGACCTAATACGGAAAGAGGCGTAGCAATTACTTCTAACGGTTTATTTAAAAGCACAGTAGAGTATAAAACATATAAGGTTATTGAAGGGAAACCTGTTAAGTGGGAAGATGAAGTGTATGAGTATAAAGTTTGGAATACATTTCGCCGATTATCGAATGTAAATCCATTAACAATATCAGATAATGTTGTAATGGGGAATGAACGTATTAATAAGACAAGTGAATTGTATAATAATCAAACGATGGAAAGAGAGATGCAGTTTTATCTCCCAGTTGCTTCATATAATCGTTATATAAATGATATAGAGAAAATAAAAGATGAAAAGAAAGTAGCTGAATTGGCTATATCTTTTGATAAACCGTATAAAGTGTCTGAAATAAAAGAGATACTTCCAGAAGGGGTGCATCCTGTTTGGTATTGGGTAGATACGTATGATGATAAAAAATCATATTCTATTGATGATATGACCGAAAGTGCTTATAATGTGTACGGTTTTAAAGCAAAACCAGGTGATATTGAATTTGGAAATGGAACGGAAAAAGATTTTCTTTTAGCAATTCAAAATGGACTGGAGCAAAAGGGAAAGTATTATGAGGAATATGAACGTATATATGACTACCTAAAAGGAAAGAAAATAAAACCAAGTGAGCAAGATGTAAAAGTTATCGGTGTTGTTGTGACGGGAACGGCTGTGGATTTACAAAAATTAAACGGTCAAAATTACGTAAAAGCTGCTGTTTTAGGGGCTACTGCGGAAAATAAATAATATATAGAAGAAGCTGTCTCCCAATAAGTAATCTACTGGAGACAGCTTTTTATGTTGTCATTATTGTCGAGTTTTGTCGGTAAGTCGATATATTGCAAAAATCGCTGATATAATTTGAGTTACGATCGATAAATTTCAATAATCGCTGATATATTTGGAGTTACGGTCGATATATTCTAATAATCGCCGATATAATTTCACTTATCGACAAAAACCATAAGAAAAACCCTTTCACAATCTAAAGAAAACGCCTCCATTGAAATGGATTCCACACCTATTCCAATAACTTTACACTCTATGTGAAAAAATTCACAAATAGGTCATAATTTGTGAAGTAATTCACAATGATACGTGCTACAATATGAATGTAAAGAAGTTAAACAACATTAAATTAGTATTTTAATTAATTACTTAAACAATCATAAAAAAATATATGTGAACAATAGAGAGGGGAAATTAACATGAAAAAAGGTATCAATCGTGTAGTATTAGTAGGAACAGGAGCTGTAGGTTGTAGTTACGCTTACTCAATGATCAACCAAGGTGTAGCTGAAGAATTTGTACTTGTAGATGTTAATGAAGCAAAAGCAGAAGGGGAAGCAATGGACTTAAGCCATGCGGTACCATTCTCTCCATCACCAACAAAAGTTTGGAGCGGTAGCTATGCAGATTGTAAAGATGCAGATTTAGTAGTTATCACTGCGGGATTACCACAAAAACCAGGTGAAACTCGTTTAGACTTAGTTGAGAAAAATACAAAGATCTTTAAACAAATCGTTCGCGGTATTATGGATAGCGGATTCGATGGGATCTTCTTAATCGCAACTAACCCAGTTGACATTTTAACTTACGTAACTTGGAAAGAATCTGGTCTACCAAAAGAGCGCGTAATCGGTTCTGGTACAACTTTAGACTCTGCTCGTTTCCGTTACATGTTAGGTGACTACTTAGATGTAGATCCACGTAACGTTCATGCTTACATCGTTGGTGAGCACGGTGATACTGAACTTCCAGTATGGAGCCACGCTACTATCGGTGTACAAAAACTAGAAACAATCTTAGCTAACAACGAACAGTACAATCAAGAAGACTTAGATAAAATTTTCGAAAACGTACGTGATGCAGCTTATCATATCATCGAGCGTAAAGGTGCAACTTACTACGGAATCGGTATGTCACTACTTCGTGTAACTAAAGCAATCTTAAACAACGAGAACAGCGTATTAACTGTATCTGCATACCTTGAAGGTCAATACGGTGAGAAAGATGCTTACGTAGGTGTTCCAGCTGTAATTAACCGCGAAGGTGTACGTGAAATTGTAGAACTTGAGCTAAATGAAGAAGAAAAAGTGAAATTCGCTCATTCTGTAAAAGTATTAAAAGAAACAATGGCACCAGTACTATAATAATTGCTAAATAATTCAGAGGTGGGAAACTGCTTCTTACCTCTGAACTTATATAATTTAATATAAATTCCTTTTCCGGTTTCCCTTGTATATCCCCAATATACCCCTTTTGCTGGATAAGGGTCGTTTATAGAAAAAGAGCACTCTACGTAAAGTAGAGTGCTCTTTTTTATCCCGCTATTTGCCGGGCAGTAAGACCCCGATTGGTGTGGGCTAATAATCAGTGGGGATGAACAAACCCCCCACTGATTAAAGTTTCACTTTATTATTTTTTAGGCGTTAAGCCCAATTTCTTTAAAATATTTGCGAGTGTACCGCTTTTTGATTTTTCTACAGCTGTTTGTGATTTAGATGCATCTGGTCCTTTTTTCAAGAAGTTCTTTTCAACGAAACGAATGTCTTTTTCATCGACAATTCCGTCGCTATTAAGGTCGCCGCCTTTTACAGATACTCCTTTTTTACCATAGTTGCTAGCGATAATTTCAGCATCTTTAATATCAATGACTTTATCACCATTTACATCACCGGCAAGGTTTTCATCAGGTCGTGCATAATAATATTGGCCAAGTAGCTTACCATCTTTTTCAGTACCTAATTTTGTTGTTAGACGGCTTGTTAAATGCCCTGGTACTTCTAAGTATAAATTATAGTCACGATTATTAACAGGAAGTCCATTCAGTTTGAAGTATCCGTATTTATCTAGTGAGCCTTCAAATTTATGACGGTAAGAATCAGTTGCATATACTTTTACACCAAGCTTTGTATAATCGAGCTTTTCATCTAAATATCCACGTTCATTTAAGAATGCACCAGGTTTAATATTTCCTTCTACTAGTGAGTTTAAGGACATAACTGAGAATGTTTGATCTTGAAGTACACGCATTCTATTCGGTTCTGTTTCACCTTGTTTCCAGTAAACAAAAATTGGTGATTCTAATTGAGCATTTGCTTCATAAAATTCATCATTTTCTACTTTGAAAGTTACATCAATGAACGGGAAATCACCATCTAATCCGGCGAAGTTTTTATCATCGATAGATCCGCCTATTGTAACAGAACCGGCTTCTAATTTCGGCTCATTCACTTTTGCGATTACACCTTTTTCAGAAAGTAGCTTTTCAAAAGCAGGATTCAATTTCGCATTTGCAAATTTGAAATTTTTCTCTAGGAATTTTACGTTAAATTCCCCTGCAACAAATTGTTTTACGTGTTTTGCGTTTAGTGTTACAGTAAGTTCATCATTTTTGTATACTTCTTTTTTATCATAACTAGTTTTCGCATATTGAGCACCTTGTGGGATAAACCAATAGTTATTTACACCGCTTGGATAATCAGGACCTGCAGTTGCATAATCGAAAATATATACGCCTGTGTTCATTGGTCCTTCTACTTTAAAGGATTCAGGGGTAATGCCAACTTTAAAGTCACCATCTGCATTAATAGGTAAAAACTTATGCAAGTATGGAGAATAGTCATAATACATAACTCCGTTCGCTTCTTGCGTAATGTTTAAACCTTTATAGGCCTCCGGTAATTTGTATTTTAAAAATTATTTCTCCACGCCTTTTGTTTGCTCGGCATGGAATGTCCAGTTTAGCTGTAAGGAATCACCTTGGAATTTATTTTGATCTTGGTCGTTGTCTTCAAAGGAGAAGAGCACGTGTAAATAATCTGTTTCACCAGATGTAATACCGTCTATTAAGTTATGACGTTCTAAAGATGTAGCTACATCCTCAGGTTTCATAGTTTTTAATTTTGATAGTTTTGTTTCCCACAAAATTTCATGATCATCGTTTGGATTCGATGGCTTTCCATCATTCACTAGAAACTTTACGATAATGTGGTCGCCTAAATCTTCACCGTCATTATTTAGCTTTGCATCTGTAACTTCATAGGATGTTTCAAGTGCTACTTTTGCAATATCCAATGACCCTTTATTTTCAAGCGTGAAATTTTTTTCAATAAAGTCACCTGGCTTTAAATCTTTCACATCAACGATTACACTTGGATTAATAGAAAGATCTAGTATTCCAGCTTGAAATGAGTTACTAGATGTTTCAGAATCACTGAAGTAGGCGAATACACCGCCGCATGTAAGTGATAAGCCAAGCGTTGCTGTGACAACTCCCATTCCTACTTTTTGTTTCAATGACCTAAGAAAGCCCCCTAATATGATTTTTTATGAAACGTTCGTAAAGTAAACACAGTATTCTAGTATGAATTATATTTACGAAAGTGTAATGTTCTTTATTGAGAACGAGTATATGCTGATGAATTTTGCATTTCAATAAAATTATGACAAAAAATATTGAGAAATATTTTTTTATGACAGATTGTTTTGCTGCGGTTTTAAGTAGAAAATAGCATGAAAAATAGGATAAACCTAATAAAATAGAGGTTGAGAAAAAATGATAGTAAAAAAGATAGGGGAAAATGAAGCGTTTGCAATGAATATTCGTCAAAATTCGATATTTTACACGGAAATGTGAAGAAAAACCAACGTTTTTAAGAAAAAAACGAATATTTTTTATAAATTAACAAGGATATCACAGTTTTTTGCAGAAATAGTTAAAGTATAAAAAATTCTGTCATCTTAGTGAGGTGAGCATATTGAGTGTAATAAATTGTGAAAAAGTGAAACGAGATGAGTTTCATACAGAAAAGTACTATGAGAGTTATAGCATCTTTGGCGCACATATTGTGACGGAAGATGAGATGCGAGGGGTACGATTTACAGTATGGGCTCCTCATGCGAAAGCAATGAGTGTTGTTGGCGATTTTAATGAATGGGATTATGAGCAACATAAGATGCTACAAGAGACAGAAGAGGGAATTTGGTCCTTGTTTATACCGCATATTGAAGAAAGGGAAATATATAAATATGCGATTGAAACGATGGCTGGTGACGTCATTTTTAAGGCAGATCCGTACGCTGTATATGCAGAAGTAAGACCGAATACGGCATCTGTAGTTTTTGATATGAGGGGATACGAATGGAATGATAAAAACTGGAGTCGTAAGAAAAAGAAAAAGCCGGTTTATAAAGAAGCGATGACAGTTTATGAATTACATTTCGGTTCCTGGAAGAAGAAAGAAGATGGAACGCTGTATTCTTATAGGGAAATGGTAGAAGAACTCATTCCGTATGTGGTGGAACATCAATTTACACATATTGAAATCATGCCGCTTGTTGAGCATCCATATGATCGTTCTTGGGGATATCAAGGGACGGGATATTATGCAGCAACGAGTAGATTCGGCACACCACATGATTTGATGTATTTTGTCGATGAATGTCATAAATATGGAATCGGTGTCATTTTAGATTGGGTGCCGGGGCATTTTTGTAAAGATGCTCACGGTCTATATTTGTTTGATGGGACACCGACTTATGAATATAAAGATAAGGATGTACAAGAAAACCAAGTATGGGGAACTGTCAATTTTGATTTAGGAAAAAGGGAAGTACGTAATTTCTTAATTTCAAATGCGTTATTTTGGATGAGATATTTCCATATTGACGGTTTCAGGGTGGATGCAGTTGCGAATATGTTGTACTGGAATAAAGAAGGACAGGAGCAAAGTAATGAGCACGCTGTTTCATTTTTACGAGAGTTAAATGAAGCGGTATTTGCAGAGGATGAAGACTTTCTTATGACAGCAGAAGATTCAACAGCTTGGCCACTTGTAACAGCTCCAACTTATGAAGGTGGACTTGGATTCAATTACAAATGGAATATGGGCTGGATGAATGACGTGCTGAAATATATGGAGTGTGCACCTGAATACAGGAAGTATATTCATGAGAAAATAACATTCTCTTTACTATATGCTTACTCTGAAAACTTCATATTACCGCTTTCTCATGATGAAGTCGTTCACGGGAAAAAGTCGTTATTAAATAAAATGCCAGGAGATTACTGGGATAAGTTTGCTCAGCTTCGTTTATTATATGGATATTTATTTACTCATCCAGGAAAGAAATTACTTTTCATGGGAGGAGAATTTGGGCAGTTTGATGAGTGGAAAGACCTTGAAGATTTAGATTGGAATTTACATGATTTTGAAATGCATCGTTATATGCATGATTACTTTAAAGAGCTCATAGCATTGTATAAGCGCTCAAAACCACTTTGGCAGCTTGATCATTCACCTGAAGGATTTCAGTGGATTGATGCTAATAATAATGAGCAAAGTATTTTCTCGTTTATTCGCCAAGGAGATAAACAAGAAGATGCGTTAGTTGTCGTATGTAATTTTACGAAAGCTACATATGAAAACTATAAAGTAGGTGTGCCAGATTTCGAGTATTATAACGAGATTTTAAACAGTGATGCGGAGCAATATGGCGGCTCGGGGCAAGTGAATAAAAAACGTCTTAAGGCGACTCTAGAACCGTACCATAATCAAGAGGCACATGTAGAAATTACAATTCCACCATTTGGCGTATCCATATTACGACCAGTGAAGACTAGAAAGGGGAGCAAAAAACAAGATGGCTCAAAAACAAAAGTGCGTAGCAATGTTACTAGCAGGGGGAAAAGGTAGTCGTTTAAGTGCATTGACAAAAAATTTAGCCAAGCCAGCTGTTCCATTTGGTGGTAAATATCGCATTATTGATTTTACGTTAAGTAATTGTGCGAATTCTGGTATTGAAACGGTTGGGATTTTGACGCAGTATCAACCGCTCGAACTTCATAATTATATCGGAATCGGCAATGCTTGGGATTTAGACCGAGTAAACGGTGGAGTCACAGTATTACCTCCTTATGCGGAGTCTTCAGGTGTGAAGTGGTACACAGGTACGGCAAGTGCCATTTATCAAAACTTAAACTATTTAAGTCAGTACGAACCAGAGTATGTCCTTATTTTATCAGGCGATCATATTTATAAAATGGATTACAGTAAAATGCTAGATTACCATGTTGAGAAAGAAGCGGACGTTTCGATTTCTGTTATTGAAGTGCCTTGGGATGAAGCGAGTCGCTTTGGCATTATGAATACGAATGAAGAGATGGAAATTGTTGAGTTTGAAGAGAAACCGCAATTTCCAAGAAGTAATCTTGCATCAATGGGAATCTATATTTTTAACTGGGCAATTTTGAAAGAGTATTTAGAAATGGATGCAAGAAATCCTGAATCTAGTAATGATTTCGGAAAAGATGTACTTCCGCTTTTATTAGATGAAGGGAAGAAGCTAATGGCGTATCCGTTTGAAGGATATTGGAAAGATGTTGGAACAGTGAAAAGCTTATGGGAAGCGAATATGGATTTACTTCGCGATGAAACATCATTGAATTTAAATGATCGTAACTGGCGTATTTATTCTGTCAATCCAAACGAACCGCCTCAATATATTGCGGAAAAGGCAAAAGTGGAAGAATCACTGATTAACGAAGGGTGCGTCATTGAAGGGGACGTGAAGCATTCTGTCTTATTCCAAGGGGTGACGGTGGAAGAAGGTAGTATGGTTATTGATTCCGTCGTTATGCCAGGAGCGAAGATTGGGAAAAATGTTGTGATTGAAAGAGCAATTGTTGGATCGGAAATGGTTATTGAAGATGGAACAATCATTCGTCCAGAAAAAAATGTTGACGATGTAGTATTAATTGCTGAAGGGAAATAGAAAAGGGGGATGAAATGAATGGGAGAAAAAATGTTAGGAATTATTAATGCAACGGGAAGTTTTACTTCCTTACAGAAAGTAACAGGGCATCGTTCACTAGCGGCGCTACCGTTTGGGGGCCGTTATCGACTCATTGATTTCATGCTTTCCAATATGGTGAATTCTAATATTCATAGTGTGGCGGTTTTTACAAGCCATAAAAACCGTTCGTTAATGGACCATGTTGGTTCAGGGAAACAGTGGGATTTAGATAGAAAACGTGACGGATTGTTTTTATTCCCACCAAATTGCCAATGTGACCAAGATGAGTTTGGATCTTTTGCACATTTTAGAAGACATATTGATTATTTTCTAAGAAGCAGAGAAGAATACGTTGTTATTACGAATAGCCATCTCGTAACAGCATTAAATTTCCAGGCGGTGTTAGAGCGGCATATACATACGGCAGCTGATATTACTGAAGTTTGCCATGAAGGGGTTTCGCTTCAAACATACGTGTTAAAGAAACAATTATTGTTAGATTTATTTGAGACATATAAAGATGTGGAGCAATACAGTTTATTTGATGTAGTGAGAGAAAAGCGCGGAAAATCACTGCATATTGCTACGTATGAGCATACAGGATATGTAGCTATTATTGACTCGATTGAAAGTTACTATAAACATAGCTTAGAAATTTTGCAACCTGCTATTTGGAAGCAATTATTTAAGAAAGAAGCACCGATTTTTACGAAAGTAAAAGATGAGCCACCAACTCGTTACCTAAAGGGTGCAGTCGTGAAAAATACAATGATTGCAAATGGCAGTATTATTGAAGGGGAAGTAGAAAACAGTGTTGTTTCCCGTTCTGTTAAAATTGGAAAAGGTTCAATTGTTCGTAATAGTATTATTATGCAAAAGAGCCAAATTGGAGATAACTGTATAATAGACGGTGTTATTATTGATAAAGACGTGAAAATTGGTGACGGTGTCGTTTTAAAAGGAAACACCGATGAGCCGTACGTTGTAGAAAAAGGAAGCATTCAAAACAGTACGATTAATAGTTATTCTTGAAGAATCAGTGGGGGTCTTTCCTCCACTGATTAAAGTTTTAATTTAAATGAAAACTCGAAGGGAGGAAGCTGCAAGAAGAGTAATATATGCTTTTCGAGCAGTGGGACAACAAGTGAATATTTTATTTGCAGTATCAGAATGTGTACCGTTTGTTAAATCGGGAGGATTAGCTGATGTAGCAGGTGCGCTCCCAAAAGAGCTTAAAAAATTAGGTGTGGATGTACGTATTATACTTCCGAATTATAGTCTTATTCCGCAAAAATTAAGAGATGGATGTACGCTTCATAAAGTAATTAACGTTCCTCTTGGCTGGAGAAATCAATATTGCGGAATTTTAAAAGGTGAGCAAGACGGGATTACGTATTATTTAATAGACAATGAATATTATTTTAAGAGGGATTCTTTGTACGGTCATTATGATGACGGAGAGCGTTTTTCTTATTTTTCGAAGGCAGTTTTAGAGTGTATTCCGCATCTTGATTTTGAAGTGGATGTTCTTCATAGCCATGATTGGCATACCGCTATGGTTAATTTCTTACTTCGCGAAAAGTATCAAGACAACCCATTATATGAGCGTATTAAAACGGTATATACAATTCATAACCTGCAGTTCCAAGGTGTATTTTCTCCTGAAGTGATGTACGACCTGTTAGAGCTTGGTGATGAATATTTTCATAGTGAGCAGCTAGAGTTTTATGGAAATGTGAACTTTATGAAAGGCGGTATTATCGCTTCTGATCAAATTACAGCGGTTAGCCCGACATATAAAGAAGAAATACAATATGAGTTTTTCGGTGAGAAATTAGATGGATTGCTACGAAAATATAATGATAAGCTGAGTGGCATTGTAAATGGAATTGACACGAGCGTATATAACCCAGAAACGGACTCGTATATTACAGCTCAGTATGATGCAGAGTCATTATATGAAAAAAATGAAAATAAACGTGCATTGCAGCGTTATTTTGGTTTGCCAGAAAAAGAGGATACACCAATTATTGCAATGGTCACGAGATTAACGAAACAAAAAGGTCTTGATTTAGTACGTACTGTATTCCGTGAAATAATGGAAGAAGATGTACAATGTATCATTTTAGGATCCGGTGATTCAGAATACGAGCAGTTCTTTGAATGGATGGCATATGAGTATCCAGAGAAGGTGAAGGTATATATCGGATTTAATGAGGAACTTGCGCATCAAGTGTATGCGGGAAGCGATCTATTTTTAATGCCGTCACTGTTTGAACCGTGTGGACTTGGACAACTTATCGCATTAGCGTACGGTACGATTCCGATTGTAAGAGAAACAGGTGGATTAAACGATACTGTACAATCTTATGATGAAGAAACAGGAGAAGGAAATGGTTTCAGTTTTACGAACTTCAATGCACATGACATGTTGTATACGGTTCGCCGTGCAATTGAATTTTATCACGATAAGCCGGTATGGGAACAGCTTGTAACACAAGCGATGACTGAAGATTATAGTTGGGAGAAATCAGCTCTTGCTTATAAGAAATTGTATAAAAGTCTCATGGAATAACATGTAGGTGGTGAAAAAATGTTTACTCATGTTGAAAGTTTCAAATCAGCCTTTCTAGAAAAGTTAGAGACGATGTATGGGAAAAGTTTCAAAGACTCTACAACTCGTGATCAATATAATACGCTTGGGTACATGGTACGTGAGTATATGAATAGTCAATGGATTGCAACGAACGAAAGCTATCGGTCTGGAGAGCAAAAGCAAATGTATTACTTATCCATTGAGTTTTTACTTGGACGTTTGCTTGGAAGTAACATTTTAAATTTAGGCATCAGGGATGTATGTGAGCAGGGCCTTTCGGAGCTTGGGATTTCTTTGCAAGAATTAGAAGAGGTGGAAGCAGATGCAGGTCTTGGAAATGGTGGGCTTGGACGTCTAGCAGCCTGTTTTCTTGATTCACTCGCATCTTTAAACTTACCAGGACACGGCTGTGGGATTCGTTACAAACATGGCTTGTTTGATCAAAAAATTGTTGATGGTTATCAAGTTGAGTTTCCAGAACAATGGCTTCTTCATGAAAATGTATGGGAAGTAAGAAGGCATGATCAAGCTGTAGAAGTAAGCTATTTTGGCAGTGTGGAGCCGTTAGAAATGGATGGACGTTTAGAGTTCAGGCATACGAATGCAGAAGTCATTATGGCGGTACCATATGATGTTCCAGTAGTAGGCTATGAGACGAGTACTGTAAATACGCTTAGGCTTTGGAATGCTGAACCAGTTCCTTTCCCGCAAAACTGCAAAGATATTTTGAAATATAAGCGTGAAACAGAGGCGGTATCGGAGTTTTTATATCCAGATGATACGCATGAAGAGGGGAAAATACTTCGCTTAAAACAACAGTATTTCCTCGTATCAGCAAGTTTACAAAATATCGTTCGTACGCATAGAGAAAGATATGGTGACCTTCGTCAATTACATGAAAAAATTGCGATTCATATTAATGATACACATCCGGTTTTAGCGATTCCAGAACTGATGCGTATTTTATTAGATGAAGAAAAACTAGCATGGGAAGAGGCTTGGCACATAACGACGCAAACGATTTCTTATACGAATCATACGACGTTATCAGAAGCGCTTGAGAAGTGGCCAATTCACATTTTTAAACCGTTATTACCGAGAATTTATATGATTATTGAAGAGATTAATGAACGTTTCTGTCATGAACTTTGGGAACGTTATCCGTACGAATGGCATCGCATTGAAGATATGGCGATTATTGCACATGATCTTGTGAAAATGGCTCATTTAGCAATTGTCGGTAGCCATAGCGTAAACGGTGTAGCAAAAATTCATACGGAAATTTTGAAGCAACGTGAAATGCGATTGTTTTATGAGTTTTATCCAGATAAGTTTAATAATAAGACGAATGGAATCGCTCATAGACGTTGGTTAATGAAGGCAAATCCGCAGCTGACGAACCTTATTTCAGAGGCGATTGGAACAGAGTGGAAGAAAGAACCGATTAAGCTGCAGGCGTTGCAAACAGTTCAATATGATGCGAGTTTCCAAGAGAAATTTGCAGAGGTAAAACAAGAGCGTAAAGAGATTTTAGCGGAGCGTATTCATAATAAAATGGGGGTTATAATTGATCCAAATTCTATTTTTGACGTGCAAGTAAAAAGACTGCATGCTTACAAGCGACAATTATTAAACGTTCTTCATATTTTATATTTGTATAACCGTTTGAAAGAGGATACTAGTTTTACATTTTATCCGCGTACTTTTATTTTTGGAGCGAAAGCATCACCTGGCTATTATTATGCGAAAAAAATTATTAAATTAATTAATGAACTCGCAAGGAAAGTAAATAACGATCCGTACGTAAGCCAATATATGAAAGTTATCTTTCTAGAAAACTATCGAGTTTCTGTAGCGGAAGATATATTCCCAGCGGCGGATGTAAGTGAACAAATTTCAACTGCGAGTAAAGAAGCATCAGGAACAGGAAATATGAAATTTATGATGAATGGTGCGATTACACTCGGCACATTAGACGGAGCTAATATTGAAATAAAAGACAGGGTCGGTGATGATAACTGTTTCATTTTCGGTTTAACGGCGGAAGAGGTTCTTCATTACTATCAAAATGGTGGATATCGTGCAAGTGATTATTATCACCACAATATGCATATTAAAAAAGTAGTAGATCAGTTAACGAATGGTTTCTTTGCACAGTCGGGAGCTGAATTTGAAGCAATTTACGATTCTCTCGTTATTCAAAATGATGAATATTTCGTTTTGCGAGATTTTGGTCCATATGCGGAAAGGCAAGAAGCTGTAGGGCGTACTTATGAAAATCGAACGAAATGGCTAGAAATGTCAATTTTAAATATTGCACAATCAGGTCATTTTGCGAGCGATCGAACGATTTTGCAGTACAGTAATGAAATTTGGGGTATTGGTAATACGGTTAAACAGCATTAAGTAAAAGTCCCTTTTGAAGGGACTTTTACTCATTATACAGAAGTGTGGTGAATGGCATATGAAGGGTATGTATGAACAAGGAGATTTAAAAACAAATAGGTTAATTTTAACGAAGATACACGGTGCACATGCAGCTGATTTATTTGAAGTATATTCTAATGCGGAAACAGCTACATATGTACCGAGGGAAGTACATAAAACGAAAGAGGAAACTCATCGTTTATTAGAAAATATGTTTACAACGATACGAGATGGTAAGGCTCTTATATGGTCTATTATGCTGAATGATAACCAAAAGGTAATTGGAACATGTGGAATATGGCTTATGCCACATAATAGTGCATCGATTGGAGCTGTAATTAGCCCAACATATTGGGGGAAAGGAGTTATTGTTGAAGCGTTAGAACAAGTTATAAAAGTTGGTTTTCAAGAATTAAATTTGAATCGTATTGAAGGGAGATGTAGTGTGAGAAATGTAGCTTCTGAACGTGTGATGCAAAAATTAAAAATGGTATATGAAGGTACATTGAGGCAAAATGTAAAAATGAATAATACGTACAGTGATTCTAAAGTGTATTCGCTTTTAAAACAGGAATACGATTGCTTCGCAAAGTAAACCGAGCTAAATGAGACTAAGCTCGGTTTACTTATTTTGCTTAAGAAAGAAATGGGATAGCGGTATAGATTATGCCTGTTCCACCATATTCTCCTGTCGCAAAGTATGAAAATGTAAAGAAACCTGTAACCGAAAAAATTACAATGAGAAAAAGTGCAAAGATAAACTTTAACATGTAAGGTCCCCTCATCCAAAAGTAAATTCATATATTATTATAGTATACGAATGTGTAATTTCCAATTGTTTACTGGTTAAAAATGAGAAGTCAGACATGTTTTGTATGTTGTCATGGAATGATTATTCGTAATAGATTTTGTATTTTTTGTAAATGTCATATTGTGATGAACGTGGGCATATTCCCAATCACGATCATTAAAATTTATGTTTCGCGGAGGGAGAAGTGGAACGACATCGAATAAATTTACAAAACGAAAGCTACTAGCTACTTGTAGTTTATAATAATTTCGAAAAGCGATATCTCCTACTTTTGGAGAAGCGAATGTATAAAGGCCATACTGTGCGAAGGCAGTATTGATACGTGCATCTAATATGTGTAATGTAGCAAGCGCACCACCTAAACTATGTCCGGTAGCTAGTAGTTTTTTATGGGCTGGCAATGATACGAGCATATCCATAATAGAATCTCGGCAAGATTCATAAATAGAAAGAAAGCCGTTATGGACATTTCCGCTGTTTAAAGCATATGGGTATGGCTTTTGGTTGACGAGTGAATCGATAATCCAGTCTGTATCTGTTTGTGTGCCCCGAAAAGCTACAATAATTGTATCCTCAGATTCTAATATGAATCCAAACCATTCTGTCATTTGAATGGTTTTTCCTTGAAAACCTTGTACATATTGAAAACCATCTGGTATTTCAAAAATCCCATTTTGTTTATATTGTTCATACGTTAACTCACAACAAGAAGCTAACAATATGGCAGTGTCTTTATCAAAGGATAAAGGAGTACGCATTAAGGAAGCCCTCCTTAAGAAAAGGTATGGTTAAATATATGCAGTGAGGGACTTGATTCATTCTTTTTGAGGGTTTTGAAAATGAGGATGGAACATTTAGTTATATGAGGGGGAGGGGAAGCGTAGTCCACCTAAATAAAAAGCGCCCCATAAGGGCACTTTTACTCTTTTCCATCTAATAAACGACCAAGTCCACCTAAAACACTGCCTTCACCGGTGCTTTGAGCTGCTGGACTCGTAAGGCGTGCTGCTAAGCGGCTAAGTGTTAAGGACTGAATCCAAACCGTTCCAGGACCTTCTAGCGTTGCGAAGAATAAACCTTCACCGCCAAATAGAGCTGTTTTTACTTTTCCTACAAATTCAATATCATAGTTAACGTCTTTTGTCATGGCAACGAGACAACCTGTATCAATGCGAAGTTTCTCGCCGGGTTTTAATTCGCGCTTATATACAGTTCCGCCTGCATGCATGAAAGCTAGACCATCACCTTCAAGTTTCTGCATGATGAAACCTTCACCACCAAAGAAACCAGTTCCTATTTTTTTAGTAAACTCAATTCCGATAGAAACACCTTTTGCAGCACAAAGAAACGCATCTTTTTGGCAAACTATTTTCCCTTGATATTCTGTTAAATCAACAGGAACAATTTTACCAGGATAAGGAGCAGCAAATGAGACGTGGCGTTTGCCGTGACCTGTATTTGTAAATACAGTCATAAACATGCTTTCACCTGTAACAAGACGCTTACCAGCCCCCATTAATTTTCCGAATAGACCGTTAGATGGTCCAGAACCATCACCGAAAATTGTCTCCATTTCGATGTAGTCTTCCATCATCATCATTGCCCCAGCTTCTGCGATAACACTCTCTTCTGGATCTAATTCAATTTCAACGAACTGCATATCGTCACCGTATAACTTATATTCGATTTCATGTGCCTTCATTTTTTTCACCTCATATGTAATATATATTTATATTGTACAGAATTTAATAGTATTAGAATACTCTAGTTTTGTTAATTTTCAAATAAAATAAGGAGATGGAAATTCAACATTATATTAAAATTATAAAAAAATGATGGAATGAAAGTGTTCTCATTTGACGTTTTTCATATAGCGTGATATAGTGAAAGCACTATTGAGCTACATAATGTGGTACGGAAATAAAGCACGTTGTATTAAAGGCTGTAAGCTTGTTATACATTCATGTCCTTTATATCCACCTTTTCATGTGGATTCATAGTTTCATTTTTATTTAGGAGGTACATGACATGCAAACAGGTAAAGTTAAATGGTTTAACGGCGAAAAAGGTTTTGGCTTCATCGAAGTTGAAGGCGGAGAAGACGTATTCGTACATTTCTCAGCTATCCAAGGCGAAGGCTTCAAAACTTTAGAAGAAGGTCAAGAAGTTTCTTTCGAAATCGTTGAAGGAAACCGCGGACCACAAGCAGCTAACGTTACAAAAAACTAATTAGCTAGCGATAAAAAGCATTCCGAATTTCGGAATGCTTTTTTTATCCCGTAAACGTCCGAAGGGTGTGGGCTAATAATTAGTGGGGGATGGTCCCCACACTAATTAAAGTTTCACTTTACTCTTTGGAACTAGATTCATTTGAAGATAATTCGCCTTTGAAGGTACGCTCTTCAAAGTCATCAAGCATTTGTTCATACTCTTCATGTTCTTCTGTGGCGAAAACTTGTGGGTTTTTTCCATACATATCTGTACCGATAAAGTTTTCGAAATCCTCTACATATCCAACATTCTCTTCACTATTTACATACATACCATTATAATTTTTTGAATCTTGTCTTTCTAAATCAGACGGTGTTTCAGACGTTCCATAATTTGCGACATCTTGCCACGCATCTTCTGCATCGTACTCAACAGAATGATCTTCATCGTGCTTATGGAAAGAAGGAGCCAATACTTCTTCTTCAACTGGACGGGTCTCCATATTTAATTTATTTGTCGCGTGCTGTATGCATGTTGTAGCAGTCGGCATTGCTTCTAATCTTTCAAATGGAATTTCCACGCCAGACACTTCACAAATACCGTACGTACCTGCTTCTATTTTTTGCAAGGCATGTTTCGTATCCTCTAGCTGTTTATGCCAAAGCTCAATAAGCCCGAAATCTTTTTCACGTTCATATAGCTCTGTAGCCATATCACCTGGATGGTTATCATAGCTAGACAATTCTCCGACGGAATCGCGTTCAGAGGCACGATTTTCATTTTCATGAGTTTGTATTGTTTGCTCTAGTTCTTGTTTTTGTTTTTCTAAAACGGATTTAAATTGATTTACTTGTTGTGGAGTTAACATTGTCATCCACCTTCCTACAATTCAGTTTCTTTACATAGTATGAGCGTTGCGAGTAGGAATTATGAGCTGAAATTGGTATATGAAAAAGGAGCCGCATTAGCAGCTCCTTTTAAAGGAAATATCCAAGTAATAATCCGATTCCCATGAGGAGACCGAAGATTGTATTTGTTTTTGCTGTTGAAATCATCGCAGGTACCATTTCCATTGGAATGCTTTTGCCGATAAAACCTTTCGTCGCTTTAAATGCTTTCGGTGCACTTAAAAATACGATCAGCATCCATGGTGATACGATGCCCACGATAATTAAAGCAATTGTCCAAATGTAGGAAACGATGAACATAGAAGCAAGTACACCAACGGCTCTTTCACGTCCAACGAGAATTGCTAACGTTTTACGACCGTTTTCTTTATCGCCATCTAAGTCACGGATGTTATTAGCTAGTAAAATGGCACCAATTAAAATGGAGCTTGGAATAGATAGTAAAATGACTTCTGATGTTACAGTTCCAGTTTGAATAAAGAATGAAATCCCGATAATAATGACACCCATAAATAATCCTGCTGTTAACTCTCCAAATGGTGTATAGGCAATTGGAAGTGGGCCGCCTGTATAAAGGTAAGCAACGGCCATACAAACGAGACCGATTGCAGCAAGCCACCAGCTAGAATTCATACAAATATAAACGCCTAATAGCATTGCGATGCCAAAAAATCCAAATGCTAAGTTAAGCACTGTTTTTGGCTGAATGCCATCGCGAACGATAGCGCCGCCGATACCGACTGAACCTTCGTGATCGAGTCCTCTTTTATAATCAAAGTATTCATTAAACATGTTTGTTGCTGCTTGAATGAGAAGACAAGCAAGAAGCATCATAAGGAAAAGAGGGAGATGTATTTGATTTATACCTCCGACCTGCATCGCATATGCTGTTCCGATGAAAACAGGAACGAAAGCTGCTGTTAATGTATGGGGGCGTAGTAAACTCCACCAAATGCGCCAGCCTGTTTGTTTACTTGGCTTTGGCGCCGTAGGAGAGGAATTCGTTTCGACGTTCATTTCCATGTTGAATCCTCCTTAGGTCACATATTGTACACAATTAAGTGTAGAAAAAGCATCATTTAGTGTCAACGTTTATTTTCTAGGAAGAGAAGGTGAATTTCTCAGAAATGCTAAACGTTGACAGGTCTTTCGTTTGAGGTGTATCTTAAAATCAAGCGTAATTATGACTATTTTTCGCCCATAGGGGGGAGACAATTGTGATTCAAACGAAACAAAAAGGCTTGCAAGAAGTTCTTAGTGCGGCCATTAAGCGTGTAAAGAATGAAAAAACATTAGTTAGTTTTGTCAAACAAATAGACTGGGTGGATCCACTTCTGTTTTATGCAGCAGGAAAAAGGACTTCATTCGAAAATAGATGTTATTTTGCAGACCCAGCTCAGCATGTAATATTTGCAGGAATTGGCTCTGTTTTCACTATAGCAAATTCTTCTCATAAGCGCTTTCAAACTGCTCGTGATGAGTGGGAGAAAGTAAAAGAGAATGCATTTGTGCAAAGAGATGAATATGAATTTGGAACAGGTCCTCTTTTATTTGGTGGGTTTTCATTTGATCCAGAAAAAGAGAAAACAGACCTATGGAAAGAATTTAAAGATACAACATTTTCACTACCCGCATTTTTATTAACTGTAAAAAATGAAAAAGCGTGGTTAACGATGAATACATTTGTTTCAGAAACAGATTGTGCAGAAACTCTTTATAACGAAATGATTTCTTTAGAAGAGAAAATTTTTGGGGAGAGTAAATGTGCGCTAGAAGGATCGAAATTAATTGTTACTTCTAAAGTAGAAGTTGATCCGAAAGGCTGGATGAAAGCAATTGAGAAAGTGCAAGATGAGATGAAGCAGGGTAACGTGCAGAAGGTTGTATTAGCGAGGGAGTTAAAAGTAGAGGTGAATCATTCTATTGATTCTGCTCTTGTTTTAGAAGCGCTTCGCATTGGGCAACCGGATTGTTACGTATTTTCTTTTGATTATAAAGGAGCATGTTTCCTAGGAGCGACGCCAGAGAGATTAATTCGCAAAGAAGATGAGAAGTTTACGTCGATGTGTCTTGCTGGTTCAATCGGTCATGGTCATTCTATAGAAGAAAGTAAACAAAATGGTAATGCGCTTCTTCATGATGAAAAGAATTTAGCTGAACATGGTTATGTAGTGAACATGATTCGCGGTGTATTAAATGAGCATTGCAACGTCGTTAATATTCCGGAAAGTCCGGGTTTATTAACAACGAAAAACTTAATTCATTTATATACGCCTGTAGAAGCAAAAGGTGATGTGAGTCTTTTAACAATGGTAGAAGAATTACATCCAACACCAGCTCTTGGCGGGACACCTCGTTTGGAAGCGATGAAGCTCATTCGTGATGTGGAATTGTTAGACAGAGGATTGTACGGTGCACCGATTGGGTGGATAGATGATGAAGGAAATGGTGAATTTGCGGTTGCGCTTCGCTGCGGATTATTAAATGGCGAGAAAGCATCCTTATTTGCCGGTTGTGGGATTGTAATTGATTCTGTACCGCAACTTGAATATGAAGAAACAAGTTTGAAGTTTAGACCGATGCTTGGTGCTTTGGAGGAATTAATGAAATGAACAATCATATAGAAGCATTATCATATTATTTAGGCGCGTTCGTGGATGAACTGACGCGTCTAAATGTATGTGATGTTGTCATTAGTCCAGGCTCACGGTCAACGCCGATTGCTTTACTAATGGAACAACATGAAGGAATGAACACATATTTACACGTAGATGAAAGATCAGCAGGATTTTTTGCGCTTGGTATCGCAAAAGCAAAAAAACGTCCTGTTGCATTATTATGTACGTCAGGAACGGCAGCGGCGAACTATTACCCAGCTGTATGTGAAGCTTTTCATTCACGAGTGCCGCTTATCGTCTTAACGGCAGATAGACCGCATGAATTAAGAGATGTCGGTGCGCCACAAGCGATGAATCAAATTAATTTATACGGTACGTTTGTGAAGCAATTTACAGAGATGGCAATTCCAGAAGCGAGTGAAGCGATGTATCATTATGCTCGCATAACGACGCAGCGCATGATAGCAAGCGCACTTTTAACACCGCAAGGACCTGTTCATCTTAATTTTCCAGTGCGTGAACCGCTTATCCCGGACTTTTCATTAGAAAGTTTATGGGATAAAGGACGCGGGGAATATACAGGAGTAGTTCAGCAAGGGAACGCGGTGATGCCGAGTGAATATGTAGATTCTCTTGTAGGGCGCCTTTCACATATGGAAAAGGGGCTTATTATTTGTGGAGATGATAGTCATTCAGAAATCGCAGCGTTTGCAGCACAATTAGCTGAAAAAACAGGATATCCAATATTAGCGGATCCACTTTCTAACATTCGTAGCGGAAATCACGATAAAACGATGGTAATCGACTGTTACGATACATTTTTACGAAATGAGTTGTTAAAAGAAACGTGGAAGCCAGAAGTTATGATTCGCTTTGGTGGTATGCCTGTTTCGAAAGCATTAACGCAGTTTATTAAAAAACAGACGAAAGTCGTTCATATCGTTGTCGACGAATCCGGACAATGGAGAGATCCAGCTCTTGTTGCGACAGAAGTTGTGCAGGCAAATGATATTGCATTTTGTAGTGCATTAATAGAAAAAATGCCAGCTATGAAAAAGAATGATTGGTTCGGAATGTGGCAACATATAAACGAAATAACGAAGGAAACGCTTCGTGAAATGGAAACATATGAAACGGCATTTGAAGGAAAGGTTATTACGGATATTGTACGCGTATTACCAGATGGGGCAACGTTATTTGCGAGTAATAGTATGCCAATTCGTGATACAGATTCATTCTTCTTCACATCAAATAAAAACATTCAGGTGATGGCAAATCGCGGTGTAAATGGTATCGATGGAATCATTTCAACAGCTTTAGGCGCGAGCATTATTTGCGATCCGCTCGTATTAGTCATCGGTGATTTATCATTTTATCACGATTTAAATGGACTGTTAGCAGCGAAATTACATGAATTAAACATAACAATTGTCGTTGTAAATAATGATGGCGGGGGTATTTTTTCATTCTTACCACAGTATGAGAAAAAGGAACATTTTGAATCATTATTTGGAACACCGATTGGGCTTGATTATGAACACGTTGTTAAAATGTACGGTGGTTCATTTAGCCGTGTAAATGGTTGGGAGCAATTCCGAGAAGAGGTACAAAAGGGAACAAGGGCGGAAGGTTTACACGTTGTGGAAATTTGTACGAATCGTGATGAGAACTTAACATTGCACCGTACATTATGGGCAAAAACGATGGACGTAATTACTACATCTTTACAAGGTGAATCACGATGAAAGTAACGTTGCAAGGTGTATCGTATGAATATGAAGTAGTCGGAAGCGGTGAACCACTTCTACTTCTTCATGGTTTTACGGGAAGCATGGAAACGTGGCGTTCTTTCGTTCCTTCTTGGAGCGAGAAATTTCAAGTCATTTTAGTAGACATTGTTGGGCACGGAAAAACGGAAAGTCCTGAAGCTGTGACGCATTATGATATTAGAAATGCGGCATTACAAATGAAAGAGCTGCTAGATTACCTTCATATTGAAAAAGCGCACATACTCGGCTATTCAATGGGCGGTAGGCTGGCGATTACGATGGCATGCCTATATCCAGAATATGTACGTTCTCTTTTATTAGAAAATTGTACAGCTGGGCTTGAAAGTGAAGAGGCTAGAAAAGAACGTCGTGAAAAAGATGAGCGACTTGCTCATAAAATTGAGCGAGAAGGAATCGAAAGTTTTGTAGCGATGTGGGAAAATATTCCGCTGTTCGAAACGCAAAAACGTTTAGCAGAAAAGGTACAAGAAGCAGTGCGAAAAGAACGACTTGCTAACAATCCAAAAGGACTTGCAAATAGCTTGCGAGGCATGGGAACAGGGGCTCAGCCTTCATGGTGGAATGAGCTACAAAACTTAAAAATGCCTGTTCTTTTAGTGAACGGTGAGCATGATGAAAAGTTCTTTCGCATATTAAAAAATATCGAAAAATGCGTCTCTGACGCGAAATTTGTCAAAATTGATGGTGCTGGCCATGCAATTCATGTGGAACAACCGGAAAAGTTTGATACAATAGTAAAGGGATTTCTAAAAACTATGCAGTGATGCTTTTTTCAGTTAAGAATGAAGTTACACTTATAGAGGAGATCAGAAATATACAAGGAGGTAGTTGTAATGGCTATTGAATGGGTAAAAGAAGGCAATTACGAAGATATTATTTATTCAACATACAATGGTATCGCAAAGATTTCGATTAACCGCCCTGAAGTACATAACGCATTCCGTCCTAAAACGGTAATGGAGTTAATCGATGCATTTGCACAAGCTCGTGATGATGCAAATGTTGGCGTTATCATTTTAACAGGTGAAGGTGGACGTGCATTCTGTTCTGGTGGCGACCAAAAAGTTCGCGGTCATGGCGGATATGTAGGTGACGACCAAATCCCACGTTTAAATGTATTAGACTTACAACGTCTAATTCGCGCAATTCCTAAACCAGTTATCGCAATGGTAGCAGGTTATGCAATCGGTGGAGGACACGTACTTCATATCGTATGTGACTTAACAATCGCTGCAGACAACGCTGTATTCGGACAAACAGGTCCTAAAGTAGGAAGCTTTGACGGTGGATACGGAGCTGGTTACTTAGCTCGTATGGTAGGCCACAAGAAAGCTCGCGAAATTTGGTACTTATGTCGTCAATACAGCGCACAGGAAGCGCTTGATATGGGCTTAGTAAACACAGTAGTACCATTAGAAGAGCTTGAAGCAGAAACAGTACAATGGGCACAAGAAATTTTAGCAAACAGCCCAATGGCACTTCGTTTCTTAAAAGCTGCATTCAACGCAGATACAGACGGTCTAGCTGGTATTCAACAATTAGCTGGAGATGCAACGTTATTGTACTACACAACTGACGAAGCAAAAGAAGGTCGTGACGCGTTCAAAGAAAAACGCAGTCCGGACTTCGGTCAATTCCCTCGTTTCCCGTGATCAAACCAAAAGCGGAGCCGACTGTTCTAGCCGCTGTAGCTAGATGGAATCAACCGGAAACAAAACAACTAAGAGACTTGATGTCATATCAAGTCTCTTTCTTTCAGGAAAGGAGAATGTATGATGGAAACTATGCCAAATTGGTTAAAGCAACGTGCATTTTTAACACCAGATCGCACTGCAATTGAAATAGAGGATGAAAAGGTTACTTTTATGCAGCTGCATGAAAAAGTAGTATCTGTTTGTGAACGTCTCACGCATGTTGGAGTGAAGCGTGGACAAAAGGTGGCTGTTCTGATGAAAAATGGTATGGAGATGATTACAGTTATTCACGCCCTATCTTACGTAGGTGCAGTAGCTGTACTTTTAAATACGCGTCTTTCAAGAGAAGAGCTACTTTGGCAAATGGATGATGCTGAAGTTGTTTGTTTAGTGACGGATCAAGATTTTGAGACTACAGATGTTCCTGTATATTCATTTGCTGAAGTGATGAATGGATCGAAGGCAGAAGCATCTATACAGGAAGAATTCTCTTTAGAAGAAGCGATGACAATTATTTATACGTCTGGGACGACAGGGAAGCCGAAAGGCGTTATTTTAACGTACGGTAATCATTGGGCAAGCGCAGTCGGTTCTTCGCTTAATTTAGGGCTTCGTGATGATGATTGCTGGTTAGCTTGTATGCCGATGTTCCACGTTGGCGGGCTATCTCTGTTAATGAAAAATATTATGTACGGTATGCGCATTTTACTCGTTCCGAAATATGATGCTAATTTTATTCATGAAGCACTTCAAACGAGAGGCGTTACGATTATTTCTGTCGTTTCTAAAATGTTAACAGATCTTTTAGAGCGACTTGGAGAAGAGACATATCCCTCTTCTTTACGATGCATGTTACTAGGCGGAGGGCCAGCGCCGAAATCGTTATTAGAAACGTGTGTAGAAAAAGGAATTCCTGTGTATCAAACGTACGGTATGACAGAAACGTCTTCGCAAATTTGTACGTTATCAGCAGATTACATGTTAACGAAAGTAGGATCAGCTGGAAAACCACTATTCCAATGTCAGCTTCGTATTGAAAAAGACGGCGTAGTAGTGCCTCCACATGCTGAAGGAGAAATTGTTGTAAAAGGACCGAACGTAACAGGTGGCTATTTTAACCGTGAAGATGCGACGCGTGAAACAATTCAAAATGGCTGGCTTTATACTGGTGACCTCGGTTATTTAGATGAAGAAGGATTTTTATACGTATTAGACCGCCGCAGTGATTTAATTATTTCTGGGGGAGAAAATATATATCCAGCTCAAATTGAAGAAGTGTTACTATCTCATCCTGCAGTAGCAGAAGGCGGTGTTGTCGGTATGGCTGACGAAAGTTGGGGACAAGTGCCAGCTGCTTTTGTTGTAAAAAGCGGAGAGGTAACAGAAGAAGAAATTCTTCATTTTTGCGAGGAGAAATTAGCGAAATATAAAGTGCCGAAGAAAGTGTGTTTCTTAGAGGAATTACCACGAAACGCTTCGAAAAAATTGTTAAGACGAGAGTTAAGACAATTAGTGGAGGAGATGTAGGTGGAGATAAAAAAAGTGACACTTTATATAACGGAAATGCCACTCGTAATCCCGTTTGCTGCAAGCTACGGAACTTACGAAAGGCGTGAGAGTATCGTCGTTGAATTAGAAGATAAAGATGGATACGTTGGTTTTGGTGAAGTCGTTGCTTTTTCTGAACCGTGGTATACGGAAGAAACGCTGAAGACAGCACTGCATGTACTTCAGGATTTTTTAATACCGGATTTATTGGAAACTGAAATTTCTCATCCGAATGAAGTGCCGAGTTTGTTCCAGCATATAAAGAGAAACCGAATGGCAAAGGCCGGAATAGAAGGGGCTGTTTGGGATTTATATGCGACGCGTCAAAAGAAACCGCTAGCGACATTGCTTGGCGGAACGAAGTCTGAAATTGAGGTCGGCGTTGTAATCGGGATCAATACGATTCCGGTTATGCTAAAACAAATCGAGAAGTACGCGGAAGAAGGATACGAGCGTTTTAAAGTGAAAATAAAGCCAGAGCATGATTACGAATTATTGAAAGAAATTCGTAAAGAGTTTCCGAATATCCCGTTAATGGCTGATGCAAATTCAGCCTATACATTAGCGGATACGGAGAGGCTGAAACGACTAGATGAATTTCAATTGCTGATGATTGAACAACCGCTAGCGGATTACGATTTTCTTGATCATGCACAGCTGCAAAAGAAAATTGAAACGCCGATTTGTTTAGACGAAAGCATCCATAGTTTAGAAGACGCGCGCGTTGCGATTACGCTTGGTAGTTGCCGCATCGTTAACATTAAACCAGGGCGAGTGGGCGGATTAACAGAATCTATTCAAATCCATAATTATTGCATGGAGCATAACATACCCGTTTGGTGCGGTGGTATGGTAGAGATGGGGATATCACGAGCACAAAACGTTGCGCTTGCTTCATTGCCGAACTTTACGATTCCTGGTGATATATCCGCTTCTAGTCGACATTGGGAGCAGGATATTATTTCGCCGGAAGTGATGCTTAAGGGCGGGAAAGTGATTGTACCGCAAAGTGTTGAAGCTGAGTATGAAGTAGATCGTGGGAGACTGGATGAAATCACGAAGCAGCGGATTGTGTTTGAGCGGTAAATGGAAGTTTCGTTAGGCTGTCCGCAAATAGCGAGAGGGTTTTGTCGTTAATTGTCGGTAAGTCGATATATTTCAATAATCGCTGATATAATTCGAGTTACGGTCGATATAATTGGAAAATCGCCGATATAATTCAAGTTATGGTCGATATAATTTCATTTACTAAGGCTACTCAAACGGGTAGCCTTTTTTGTATTGTACAAATTGGATAGACTAGTTTAAAATCGAGCGTATAAAGGGGGAGTAAGATGAAGCGCATTTCAATTTTGATAGCTGATGATGAGGCAGAAATTGCTGATTTAATTGAGATACATTTAGAAAAAGAAGGGTACCACGTTGTGAAAGCAGCTGATGGGGAAGAGGCAATTCATATTATTGAAACGCAGTCAATTGACTTAGTCGTTTTAGATATTATGATGCCGAAAATGGATGGGTATGAAGTGACGAGACAGATTCGCGCCAAATATCATATGCCGATTATTTTCTTAAGCGCGAAAACATCTGACTTCGATAAGGTGACAGGTCTTGTACTAGGTGCGGATGATTATATGACAAAGCCTTTCACACCAATAGAACTAGTTGCACGTGTAAATGCACAACTGCGTAGGTTTTTTACGTTAAATCAACCGAAAGTAGCGGAGAGTAAGTCTGCTTTAGAGATTGGCGGAGTCATTATTGATCCTGAGCGCCGAACGGTAAATGTATATGGAGAGCAAATTGAGTTAACACCGAAAGAATTTGACATTTTATATTTATTAGCGAGTCATCCGAAGAAAGTGTACAATGTGGAAAATATTTTTCAGCAAGTATGGGCAGATGATTATTATGAAGGTGGAAATACAGTTATGGTACATATTCGTACGTTACGGAAAAAGCTTGGGGAAGATAAAAGAAAGGATAAGTTAATAAAAACAGTGTGGGGGGTAGGTTATACTTTCAATGGCTAACATGATGAAAAGCTTTCGTTTTAAAATGATTGCCTTATTTGCGTTAAGTATGGTGCTTGCAGCAACTGTAACTTATATAATTTATAAAGGATTGCAGCTGTATTATAAAAAGATGGTTCGCTACGAAGAGCCTTTAGCGCAATTTCGATCAATGGTAAGGGAATTTGGGGACATTAACTTCTTTTTAATTTTCTTTATTCCGTTATCTATTATCTTTTTCTTCTTTTTGACAAAACCGTATTTAAAATACTTTGATGAAATTTCTAATGGGATTCATCATCTTGCGAACGGTAACTTTACAAATAAAGTTCAAGTTTCATCAAATGATGAGTTTGGAAATATCGCGCGCGAAATAAATGTTGCGAGTGAAAAGTTAAAAGAAGCTGTGGAAAGAGGCGACTTTGCTGAAAGTAGTAAAGATCAGCTCGTTGTGAATTTAGCTCATGATTTAAGAACGCCATTAACATCCGTGTTAGGATATTTAGATTTAATTCTTAAAGATGAGAATTTGACGAAGGAACAAATTAAACATTTTTCCACGATTGCATATACGAAATCACAAAGGCTGGAAAGTTTAATTGATGAGCTATTTGAAATTACACGTATGAATTATGGCATGCTAAAGCTGGATAAAAAGCCTATTGATATAAGTGAGTTGCTTATACAGTTAGAAGAGGAATTATATCCGTTATTAGAGAAACATCATTTAGAAGCTAGATTGCATGTTGATGCTCATTTACCGATGCACGGTGATGGAAAATTGTTAGCTAGAGTATTTGAAAACTTGTTAACAAATGCTGTTCGATACGGATATGATGGACAATTTGTTGATATGAATGGGTATGTCGATAATGGAGAAGTTGTCGTGCAAGTTATGAATTACGGAGATAGCATTCCAGAAGAAGATTTACCGTATCTATTTGATATGTTTTATACAGGTGATAAAGCGAGAACCGAGAACCGTGGCGGGACAGGCCTTGGACTATTTATTGCAAAAAATATTGTCGAGCAGCATAACGGTACGATTTCTGCTGAAAGTAATGTAGTTAGAACGCTATTTGAAGTGAGATTGCCAAAAGACGAGAACGTAACAATTTAATAAAAATTTAAACTTTACCCCACTTTTTATTTTAATAGTTTTTTCTATTCTATACGTAAGTTACGTTAAGGAGGAACTAGAAATGAAAAAGTGGGTATTTATTTCTTTTTTTATAGCATGCACAATCTGTGTAGGCGTTTACATATCACCGTTATTTCAAAAGGAAATTGATGTGAAAATCGGCGGGGAAAATAGTGCAGTAAAGACTGCAAGTATGGAAAAGGTAGAGGTTACAAAAGAACAAATTTATAAAGGGGATCTACTATTAGTTAATAAAGATTACCCAGTAAAGAAAGATAGTATTAGGTCTGATATTATAAATGTAAATCATAATAGTGAATTAGTAAGAGGTTATGTAATATTTGATAGAAACCTTCGCTTATCAAAGGGTGTTGTAAAAAAGTTTTTGAACGTTGTCGATGCGGCTGGAAAAGATGGAGTACAGCATTTCCTAATGAGTAGCGGGTACCGAGATTTTCAAGAACAAAGTAAATTATATAAAGAAATGGGATCAGATTATGCACTCCCAGCAGGATACAGTGAGCATAATTTAGGATTATCACTCGATGTTGGGTCTACTCAAAAGAAAATGGAGAGGGCTCCTGAAGGTAAGTGGGTGGAAGAGAACGTATGGAAGCATGGCTTTGTATTACGCTACCCGAAAAATAAAAGTAATATTACAGGCATTCAATATGAGCCATGGCATATACGTTATGTCGGTTTACCTCATAGCGCAATTATGCAAAAAAAGAATTTTACGCTAGAGGAATATTTAGAGTTCTTAAAAGAGGAAAAAGAAATTTCAACTGAGGTGGAAGGCAAGAAATATACGGTTTCTTATTATAAAGTTTCAGAGAATATGAACGTAAATGTCCCAGTAAATAAGCAGTATGAAATTTCGGGGAACAATATGGATGGGGTTATTGTGACGGTTCAGGAATAGATAAAGAGGTTGTTCCGTTTTGGAGCAGCCTTTTCGTATATAAGAAAGGGATTGGCGTTTTTTGTCGGTAAATCGATATTCCTTGTCGAATCGTTGATATATTTTGAGTTACGATAGATATAATTGAAAAATCGTTGATATATTGTAAGTTATGATAGATATATTCGAAAAATCGTTGATATAATTTCCTGTACTATCAGCATTTTGAGGAGCATCTTTTTATTTACTTTTAAACATTATAACGTTATATTTACTTCTCCCTTTTTTTGTGCTACTCTAAATGTGTGAAAGAGATAAAGAAAAATGAAATTTTAATGTAAGCGTATTCTTATGGCTTCTTATAGAAAAGGGTGGAAATACAATGACAGAACGATTCGTACTACGTAATGTGAAACGTGTGAACGGGGAAGAGATTGACATTGTAATTGAAAATAATAAAATCGCACAGGTGACGAAAGCTGGTGCTGGTGAGGGTGGAAAGGTTCTTGATTACTCAGGTACTTACGTATCAAGTGGCTGGATTGATTTGCACGTTCATGCTTTTCCAGAGTTTGATCCGTATGGCGATGAGGTGGACGAAATTGGCGTTAAGCAAGGGGTAACGACAATTGTTGATGCAGGTAGCTGCGGTGCTGATCGCATTGCAGATTTAGTAAAAAGTAGAGAGCAGGCAAAAACGAATTTATTTGCCTTTTTAAATATTTCTCGCATCGGTTTAAAACGAATTGATGAATTATCCAATATGGAATGGATAGATAAAGAGAAAGTAATAGAAGCAGTAGAAAAGTATAAAGATGTAATCGTTGGGTTAAAGGCGAGAATGAGTAAAAGTGTCGTTTGTGATAGTGGAATTGAACCACTTCATATAGCGCGTGATTTATCCCGTGAAACATCATTGCCAATTATGGTACATATCGGTTCAGCGCCTCCTCGCATTGAGGAAGTTGTACCTCTTTTAGAAAAAGATGATGTCATTACACATTATTTAAACGGGAAAGAAAATAATTTATTTGATGAAGAAGGCAAACTGCTACCTGTGTTACTAGATGCAGTGAATCGCGGCGTACATTTAGATGTTGGTCATGGTAATGCTAGTTTTTCTTTTAAAGTAGCAGAAGCGGCGAAGCGTTACGGTATTGCGCTTAATACAATTAGTACAGATATTTACCGGAAGAACCGTATACACGGTCCAGTGTATAGTATGGCTCACGTTCTTTCGAAATTCCTTTACTTAGGTTATCCGCTAGAAGAAGTGATTGATGCGGTTACGAAACATGCAGCAGAGTGGCTTAAGAAACCTGAGCTTGGCCGCATTCAAGAAGGCGATATTGCAAATTTAACTTTATTTACGGTGAAAGATGAGAAGGTTACGTTAATTGATTCAGAAGGGGATCAGCGCATTGCTGAAAGAAGGATTGATACGAAAGGGGTTGTAATCAATGGGTCATTCATTGAATGCTAAGTATGGATTAAAAAGAGTGATTAATGCGAGCGGTAGAATGAGTATTTTAGGTGTATCCGCTCCGGCAAATACAGTTATGGATGCAATGAAACATGGTGGACAAAATTATGTGGAAATTGCTGATTTAGTAGATAAAGCAGGAGACCATATTGCGAGAATTCTAGAGTCAGAGGCAGCAGTTGTTGTGAATTCAGCATCGAGTGGAATTGCGCTTTCTATCGCTGGTATCGTTACAGAAGGAAATCGCCGTAAAAGTGAAAGACTTCATCAAGAAGTAATCGCGAAAAACGAAGTGATTATGTTAAAGGGTCATAACGTTCAATACGGTGCCCCTGTTGAAACGATGATTTACTTAGGCGGCGGTAAACTTGTAGAAGTTGGCTATGCAAATGAAGGGAAAGCAGAGCATATTGAAGATGCGATTGGTGAAAATACAGCGGCGATTCTTTATGTGAAATCCCATCATGCAGTACAAAAAAATATGATTTCTGTTGAAGAAGCATGGGAAGTTGCGCAGCGAAATAACATCCCGCTTATCGTCGATGCGGCAGCTGAAGAAGACATTCAAAAATATGTGAAGTATTCAGACCTTGCCATTTATAGTGGTTCAAAGGCGATTGAAGGGCCTACTTCTGGTATTGTGGGCGGTAAAAGAAAGTATATTGAGTGGCTAAAAGTGCAATTACATTGCATCGGAAGAAGTATGAAGGTTGGGAAAGAAACAACATTTGGCTTACTTCAAGCGCTTGATGAGTACGGGGTAAAAGAAGATAAGAGCGAGCAAGAAAAAGAATTGTTACAAGTACTTATGCCACTAAAAGAATTAAACGGCGTAAATGTAACGATCGTTCAAGATGAAGCCGGAAGAGCAATCTTTAGAGCTCGTATTCATATTAACGAGACACAATTAAATAAATCAGCAAAAGATGTTGTGACAGCATTACGCGAAGGGGAAATCGCAATTTATACACGTGATTACGGAGTAAGACAAGGATTCTTTGATATTGATCCACGTCCACTTCAAGGTGATGACATACATGTAATTGAAGAAAAATTGAGAGAAATTGTAGGGGGAAACTAAAATGACAAACATTCAAAAACGTTTTTATAAAGGCCGCGTAGCATTAAATGTATTAGCGAACAATATCGAAAATGCAAAAGATATTTTTGAAGCAGCAGAAGGTTATGTAGTAGTTGGTGTATTATCAAAAGATTATCCAACTGTAGAAGAAGCTGTTACAGCGATGAAAGCATACGGAAAAGAAATTGAGGACGCTGTATCAATCGGACTAGGAGCAGGAGATAATCGCCAAGCGGCAGTTGTAGCTGAAATTGCGAAGCATTATCCTGGTAGCCATATTAACCAAGTGTTCCCTTCAGTCGGAGCGACACGTGCAAATCTTGGCAAAAAAGATAGCTGGATTAATAGTTTAGTATCGCCAACAGGAAAAGTAGGTTACGTAAATATTTCTACTGGCCCAATTAGTGCGGCTGGAGAAGAAAAAGCAATCGTTCCAATTAAAACAGCGATCGCACTTGTACGTGATATGGGCGGAAATTCATTGAAGTACTTCCCGATGAAAGGGCTAGCTCATGAAGAAGAATATCGCGTAGTTGCGAAAGCTTGTGCGGAAGAAGGATTTGCATTAGAGCCAACAGGCGGAATTGATAAAGAAAACTTCGAAACAATTGTACGTATTGCGCTTGAGGCAAATGTAGAGCAAGTTATCCCGCACGTGTACTCTTCTATTATTGATAAAGAAACTGGTAACACGAAAGTAGAAGATGTGCGTGAATTATTAGCAGTCGTGAAGAAGTTAGTTGATCAATATGCGTAAGAAAATTGCAGCATTCGGTGAAGTAATGATGCGCCTACAAGTGCCAGGATATGAATTATTGTCGCAAGCAAACACATTAAATTACTCATTTTCTGGTACAGGTGTGAATGTTGCAGCGGCGCTTTCTCATCTAGGGCATGAAGGACTTCTTATCTCAACTTTACCGGAAAATCCGGTTGGAGATGCGGCATTATCATACATTCAAAAGTTAGGTGTGCAAACCCCGCTTGTTTCAAGGGGCGGCAAATATGTCGGCATGTACTTTTTGGAAAATGGATTTGGAGCACGTGCAAGCCGAGTTACATATTCGAATCGATTAGAAAGTAGTTTCAATACGGCATCTGAAGAGATGTACCAATTTGAAGAAATTGCTAAGGAGATTGATATCGTTCATTTTTGCGGTATTACGCTTGCGATGAATGATACGGTGCGCCATCATATGAAGTCTTTAGCGAGAGCAGTTAAAGAAAACGGAGGAGCCGTCGTTTTTGATTGCAATTATCGTCCATCACTTTGGGGAGAAGACGGATATGAACAGGCAAAGCCGCATTATGAAGAAATGCTAGGACTTGCTGATATCGTTATGATGAACGAAAAAGATGCGATGTTTGTTTTAGGAATGAAAACAGAAGAAACGGAGCGAGAGGCGCAACTTGTTGATCTTATTCCAAAGGTAGCTGAAACGTATCATATTGCTACAATTGCTGGTACACATCGCTCTATTAACGGTGATAATACACATTCACTGCGCGGGTTTATATCTAAAGATGGAACGTTCACTTTTGCAAAAACACTTACGTTTTCTGTATATGATAGAATAGGTGCTGGAGATGCTTATACGAGCGGGATTATTCATGGCGAGATAGAAGAGTTTGCACCAGAGAAAGCTGTTTCATTTGCGTCAGCAGCTGGCATGCTTGCACATACAATCGTCGGTGATACGCCAATGTCATCAGAGAAGGATATACTTCGGGCAATGACGGCATCAGTAGGTGATGTAGAAAGGTAGTGGGTGTAACGGTGAACGTAACGAGAAAAAAAGGACCATTATATTTACAAATAAAAAATATTATTCGTGATCGAATATTGCATGGTGTATATGCGATTCATACGAATATTCCTTCAGAACCACAATTAGAGGAAGAGTTCAAAGTGAGTAAAATTACAGTACGTAATGCGATTAAAGAACTCGCTCAAGAAGGATATTTGGAAAAGAAGAGCGGTAAAGGAACGAAAGTCATCCGTAATACTTCTGCGACAAAACTGTCAAAGGGTAAGAAATTTACTGAAGTGTTAGTGGAAGAAGGATATAAAGTACAAAAGAAATTGCTAAAGGCAGAAGTCGTTCATAATGAAGAAGGAACAGTGCCATTTCGCTTATTCGGTAAAGAGAGTTTTCGTATTGAACGTTTATATACGTTAAATGATGCACCATATATTCATTATACGCACTATTTCTCAGCGAAAATGGCAAGTACAGACTTATCGGACTTTGATTTACAATCACTTTATGATTTAGTCGAAGACCGAGGTATACATTTAGAAAACTTCAGAGATGAATTCGCAGTTGGACTTGCGCCCAGTTTCGTTGCAGAATCGTTAGGTGAAAAAGAGGGGACAGCGTTATTAAAACGTATGCGCTATTCTTACGATGAAGTTGGCGAAGTAATTGAATATAGCGAAGGCTACTACAATACAGAAATGCAGCATTATGTAGTGAATTATGACGTATAAAAAAGAGGGGATTTTCCCTCTTTTTTTATAAAAGTAAGGGGAATGAGAGATGGATATATACTTATTAATCGTCACGTTACTTGCGATCGCAATTGTCATTTTAGGGGTATCATGGTGGAAATGGCATGCATTTATTAGTTTAACAGTTGCTAGTTTGTTTTTAGCTATCATGTCTGGACTGAACTTAACGAAAATAGTGACTGCCTATGAAACTGGTGTTGGTAGTGTACTAGGGCATTTAGTTGGCATTTTGGCACTTGGAACTATCTTAGGGAAAATGATGTCTGATTCAGGGGCAGGCATGCAAGTTGCAGATTTCTTTATTCGATTTTTCGGCGTAAAAAAATTACCTTGGGCAATGTTATTTGCAGGGTTTGTTATAGGGATTCCAGTCTTTTTTGAAGTGGGGATCGTCATTTTATTACCACTTGTTATTTCCATTCGAAAAACGACGAAGCAAAATATATTGTTAATTGCGTTACCTGTTATTGCTGGATTATCGATTGTGCATGGGCTAGTGCCTCCGCATCCAGGTGCGATGACTGCAATCGGGATTTATAATGCGAACTTAGGAAAAGTACTTTTATATTCATTAATTATCGCGTTACCAACAGCCATCATCGCAGGGCCGATATTTGCGAAGTGGGTACATAAGAGGGTTATACCTGAAAATGAACCGGAGCTTGTTCGAGTTACGACTGTATCAACCGATTTACCAAGTCGTAAAGTTTCGTTTTTTATTATTTTACTGCCAGTTGTGTTAATGATTTTATCAGTAGTTGCACCGTATGTTTCTTCACCAATAAAAATAACTGAATTTTTAGTCTTTATAGGAAGTCCAGTAATCGCTTTACTTATTTCATGTTTTGCAGCATTTTATTTACTTGGCATCAAACAAGGAATTAATAAAAAGATGATAAAAAAATTAACAGATGAAAGTTTACTACCTGTAGGCTCAATTATTTTAATAATTGGTGCAGGTGGTGGGTTTAAACAAATATTAATTGAAAGTGGAGTTGGAACGGCGATTGCGCAAATGGCAGAACATATATCGTTATCACCAATCGTCTTAGCTTTCATGGTAGCTGGATTAATTCGAATAGCGACCGGATCAGCTACAGTAGCATTAACGACAGCAGCAGGAATTGTTTCACCAGTTATTCAGCACATGTCTGGTGTAAATTTAGAATTGCTCGTTATAGCAACCGGTGCAGGTTCACTAATGTTTTCTCACGTAAATGATGCAGGCTTCTGGCTTGTAAAAGAGTATTTAGGTTTGACGGTGAAGGAAACGTTTAAAACGTGGACGGTGCTGGAAACATTGTTATCATTTATTGCATTCGGTTTTGCCCTTGTGTTGAATATGTTTCTTTAAAAGATACCTGAATAGGTATCTTTTTTTTGATGAAGCCCAATTGCCAAAACAAGCCCGTTTTTAAGTAAGCCAAGCTTCCTATTCGCCCTGAAAACATACTATAAATGGAATCCCCTCATTTAGAGCAAGGTGAACTTGTTATGAATGATACTAAAGGAGGAATAGAGTAATGAGCGAAAAGTGTGAACACAGACATGATGATTGTAACCGCAGACATGGGTGCGGCGGCGGTTTTGCGCTTCTAATCGTATTGTTTATTTTATTAATTATCATCGGTGCTAGCTGCTTCGGCGGAGGCGGCGGTTGTGGTTATGGTGGTTACGGCGGTTATGCAGGCGGCTATGGTGGATATTGCTGCTAATTAAAAACTATTGAAAATGGCCTTGTGCGTATTGCACAAGGCCATTTTATTCACGTTTTAATATGTTGTGATAATTTATTAATGTACAGAGAACGGATTAAGAAGAAGAAAATGATCTCGATAATCCCGAAAAAGGTGAGTACAATACATGTCTCTTTTAGTAATGAAAAAGAAAACATACTTTGTAAAAACTTAACCGCAAATAACGTGTGAACACCAGCAACGATGTAAGGAACGAAAAATAAAATTCCTAATTGAATCGTTGCAGAGCGAAACATTTCTGATTCAGTTAAGCCAAGCTTTGTAATCGTAATGTATTTTTGTTTTTCATTCGTTAAGTCGTTATACATACGGAAGTATAAAACACTAGCCGCACCGATAAAGAAAATAAAGCCGAGAAATGCCCAAATAAAGAACTGAGCAACCGCATTTCCTTTACTATGAACGAGTTCATCCGTAGCTGTATAAATATGAAATGGTTTAATGAAATCTTCTTCATCCTTATGTGCTTCATACAAGGTTTCTGCATCATGATCTAAGCTTTTTAATATATTTTTTGTTGGGACAATTGCATTTTCCCAATTTTCCACGAAGTAGTTATAAACTGTAATTGTTTCAATATGAGGAATCATATTTTCAATTACTTCATCTTGCATCACAATTAAGTGAGGTAATGCAAAGGGAGGCTCAATTCCTCTATTAATAAAACCTTTAATTTGAAATTCTTTTTTATTAGAGCCAAGTGTAATCGTGTCCTGCTTCGCAAATGGGTTAGACACGAGATTTAATAACGCTGGTGAATAGCGAGAAATATTATAAACTTGTGTAGAATCAAGAGTGATTTCTGGTCTGTTTAATTGCTTTGCTATTGCGTTATAATCACTCATTTTCATAATGGAAATTGATTCTTTTGAAGCTGTATCTTTTAAAACGGTAAACTTATATTTGTCATATTGAAAATTAGCATTTGTAAGTTCAGTTTCAATCGTAGTAATATGCTTTTGTTCAAATGCATTAACACCTTCTGATGTATAGGTGAATGGTATTGGATATCGTTCTAGTATGGATGCTTTCGTATGATTGTTTGCAGCAAATAACCCGATAATAATTGTAAATGCAAGTGCAGATAGCATAGAAACGATAAAGAGTACATTAATATTACTGCGGGTACGAGAAACTAAATCTGAAATCCATAACATATTTATTTGTTTCAAATAAAACTTTCTTCGTTTCTTTAAAATATAGATAAAGAGAAGAAATGTTTGTGAAAAAAACAAATACGTCCCAACTACTACGAGCGGTAAAATAGATAGTATAATTAAGAATACAGACCCATTTTGTACATTTTTTTCCGTTATGTAGCCTTGCGGATAACCGGCAATATAATAGCATAGTCCTAAACAAGTTAAAGCAAATAGTGAAATGAGTATAGATGGTTTTTTTTCGCTCTTCTTTTTGTTAACTCCCTTAATAAGCTGCGTTGTTTTTCGAGTACGAATAAACATTGGTGTAAACGTAGAAACAATTAAAAATAAAATGATAAACGTTACGGTTGTAACGATAATCGCTTCTGTTGGCCAATATAAATAGAGACCTTTTGCACTTGTTAATTTCGAAGTGACTAATAAGAAAAAGTTAGAAAATACAAGTCCACCTTGAATGCCGATAAAGATAGATAATATCCCGATTATCATATTTTCAGTAAATAACAGTCTTTTTAATTGTCTCTGTGAGATACCGAGAATGGTGAGTATCCCGAATTGCTGCTTCCGTACATTTAAAAATGTTCCAACTGAATATAAGAGAAAAAAGAACGAGAACATAACAATCACAAGCTGTGCTGTACTAGCTAAGTTCATTAGAGGATCCCGATCTTGAAAGCCTTGTACACTTTGTAAGCGCGGATGATACGCATATACAGTAAATGAAAAGAAAACCATAATAGAAAAAGCACTACTTACAAAATAAGCGAAATATGCTTTAGAATTACGCGAGACATTTTTAAATGCGAATTGCCAAAATGTCATCCACGTCTTCCTCCTAGTAATGCTAGGACATCTAATATTTCTTGATAAAACTTCTCACGAGACAATCCGCGATGCAGTTCATTGTAAAGCTCTCCATCTTTAATGAAAATAACACGGTTACAATAACTTGCTGCAAACGGATCATGCGTAACCATTAAAATCGTTGCATCTTCTTCTTTGTTTAATTTCGTAAATAATTCCATTACATCAATCGCTGCTTTTGAATCTAAGTTTCCTGTTGGTTCATCCGCAAGTAAAAGAGACGGATGATGAATGACAGCACGTGCTACCGCAGTACGCTGTGCTTGCCCTCCTGAAACTTCAAAAATACGTTTGTCCAAAATATGATCAATTCCAAGTTTCTTTGAGATGTTATCGAGCTTTTCGTCCATTTCTTTTAAAGGAACATTATCTAACGTTAAAGGTAATACGATATTTTCTCCAATCGTTAACGTATCTAATAGGTTAAAGTTTTGGAAAACAAATCCTAATTCTTGACGGCGGAAAATTGCTAATTTTTCTCTACGAAATGTATGAGGTTGTTTGCCGTTAATTACGACTTCTCCAGAAGTAGGAGAATCAATTGTAGAAATAACGTTTAAAAACGTAGATTTACCACTTCCAGAAGGCCCCATAATTGCGACGAATTCACCTTTATCCACGTGTAAATTTATATTTTTTAAAGCGGTATGAGGGACTTTCCCTTCATACACTTTTGAGACGTTTTTTATGTGTAATACTTCTTCCATAATAATCACCTTTCTATTTTTAAAACTTAATATGTTGTGATAATTTTTGCATATAAAAGGAACGAATTAAAAGGAAAAAGAGAATTTCAACCGTTCCAAAAATCATAAGTACGACTGTAATTTCAGCGAAGAACGAGAGATGTAATATCTCTTGTAGCATCTTTGTCGCGAACATCGTATGGATGGATGCCATAATGTAAGGGACAAAGAAAAGAATCGCAAGTTGGATTGTAGCAGATTGTTTCATTTCGTCTGCTGTTAATCCAATCTTTGTAATCGTTATATACTTTTCTTGCTCATTTGTTAAATCTGTATACATTCGGAAATACAGAACACTGCCTGCACCGATGAAGAAAATAACACCAAGAAAAGTTCCGATTAAGAAGAATGAAGCAACGTTTAGTTTCGTGTTGTATAAAGAGTCACTTGCTTCACTTGCATGAAACGGTGGATGTTCTGCCTGAATAGCTGCATTGTCGTTATCAATTTTTGTTATAAATGCTGAACCGATAGTATGTGCTTCTTCCCAATCGTTAACTTTAAAGTTATATACACTCATCTGTTTTGAAACGGTGGATAATGTTTCTACATTTTCATCAGATAGTATGAGCAATTGGTATATTAAGCTGTTTGGGAATGGGTTATAACTTTTATATTCTTTCACTTGTAGTTGTAAATTGTTTTGAGCAAGTGTAAGAGTATTTTTCTTTTCTTTAGTATGAATTGTTCCAACAACTTGATCGTCTAAGTCTTTCATAAGAATATAAGATTCATTCTTATTCACCGAGAGAGTCTCCCAATTTAACGCCTTAGCAAGTACATTATAGTCACTTTGTTTAATGGCATAATAGAGCTGCGCGTTATCTTCAGCTGAAGATACTTCATATATGTCTGTTTTAAATTTTGTATAAGTAAAGTGCTCTTCATTAAATTTTTGTTCTAACCAGTTTAAATGTTCATCAGCTAACGTATTTTCAGTATGTGATAAATACGTAAACGGGAAAGGGTTTTGCCTAATCGCATCAAACTTTGTAAATTTCCCGAATCCATATAAGAATGTAATCATTGTAAAAGCGAGCGTTGATAGCATTGCTACTATAAATAGCATATTAATATTTGTTCGAATGCGCGTTGCTAAATCCGAAATCCAAAGCATATTAATTCGTTTCATATAAAACTTTCTTCGTGTTTTTAATATACGAATAAGTAAAAAACTAATCTGTGAAAAGAAAAAATATGTTCCGGCTGCAATAAGCGATGGAATGACAAATATACTAGAGACGGCATATAAAAGCCCAATGATGTCGCCTAGCGACATAAAATATAGAGGATTTGCTGCTAATACATATCCAGATATTAAACATATCGCACCAAATAGAGAAATGAGTACGGATGCTTTTCTTTCTTTTTGTTTTGTTCCTTCTTTTAAAAGACGTACAGCTTTTCTCGTACGGATTAGCATCGGTGTAAAAGATGATACGAGAATGAAGAGTCCAAGAAAGATTATTATAGTTAAAACGATAGCACCTGTCGGCCAATATAAATATAGACCAGGTACATGTGTAATTTTGGCGGTAACTAGTAAAAAGAACTGTGAACAAACAAGTCCAAGTTGAATACCAAAAAATATAGAAAGAACACCAATCAGCATATTTTCTATAAATATGAGTCGCTTTAATTGTTTTTGAGATATACCAAGTACTGTTAAAATCCCAAATTGTTTTTTACGAACCTTTAAAAATGTACCAATTGAATAGAGTAAAAAGAAAAATGAAAAGAACACAATGACAACTTCTGAAATTGTCATTAATATGTTCAGAGCATAATTCACGTCTGTCATATGCAATTTAGGATGAAATAAATAAACTGCAAATGAGAAAAAAATAGCAATGGAAAACGCACTGCTTACAAAATAGGCGAAATAAGCTCTGGCGTTTCTTGTTACATTTTTAAAGGCAAACTGCCAAAAAGTCATTCACCTAAACCTCCTAATAGAGTGAAGAGGAAAAGGATATAAGAGGTATCCTTTTCCTGTACTAATATATTTATAAAACTTAACCATTCGTATACTCTGATAACTTTTGCATGTAAAAGGAGCGAATGAATAAGAAAAAGATGAATTCAACTACTCCAAAAATAATAAGAACGGCTGAAATTTCTTTGAATAGTGATAAAGCAATTACGTCTTGAAGCATTTTTGTTGCGAACATTGTATGAATGGACGCCATAACGTACGGAACGAAAAATAAAATGCTAAGTTGAATGGTTGCAGATCTTTTCATCTCTGCATCTGTTACACCAATTTTTGAAATTGCTACATATTTTTCTTGTTCGTTCGTTAAATCTGTATACATTCTGAAGTAAAGAACGCTACCAGCTCCAATAAAGAAAATGACACCTAAGAATGTCCCGATTAGGAAGTATGCGGCACTTCCTGATGTGATTCTATATAATGAGCCTGCTGATTCATAGGAGCGTACAAGGGGTCCTTCGTATTGGAATTCTTGTCGATCTCTTTGTATTCTTTTCATAAAATCATCAGCAATTTCATACGTCTTTTCCCAGTTTTGTACGTTATAATTGTACGCTGCTACATGCTTTGTTGTACTTGGTAAGTTGTTTACAACAGCGTCAGGTAAAATTAAAGTTTGATATGAAAAGTCAGAGGGAATGGCCCCTGCTTGTTCATAGCCCTTTACTTGTAATATCGTATTTGTGCTAGAAAGTGTAATGGATTTTCTATTGAAGCTTGGCTCAAATTGGCTGAATAAGGTGAAATAAGCATCGCCGCTTAAGATATATGCTTCGTTATCACTCATGAATAGTTCTTTCATTCGCAGGGAAGCTGCAAGTTTATTATAGTCACTTTGTTTCATTGCATAAATGTCATTGTAAGTCGTTATACCTTCATCTTCTTTCAATGGTGTTTCATATAAATCAGTTTTGATCTTTTTATAAGAGAAATTTTCTTTTTGTAACTGCTGTTCAAGCCAAGTTAAATGCTTGTTAACAAAAGGATTTGCGTCATATGAAAAATAAGAAAATGGAAAAGGTGAAGTTCTCGCAACATCTAGCTTTGTAAACTTTCCGAATCCATATAGGAACGTAATCATTGTGAAAGCAATTGTAGAAAGCATGGCTACAATAAAAAGCATATTGATATTTGTTCGAATACGACTTGCTAAATCCGAAATCCAAAGCATATTAATTCGTTTCATATAAAACTTTCTTCTTTTCTTTAAAATATAAATAAGTAAGAAACTAATTTGAGAAAAGAAAAAATATGTCCCAATTGTAACAAGCGCTGGAATCACAAAAACACTTGAAACCATATAGATAACGCCTACTTGCGTGTTTATTGAGAAGAAATATTTAGGGTTTGCAGCTAAAATATAACCACCTAATAAACAGATAGCACCAAATAGAGAGATAAATATGGATGGTTTTCTTTCCTTTTGCTTCCTACCATTCGTTTTTAATAGGTTTACCGTCTTTTTCGTACGAATTAGCATGGGTGTAAATGAAGATACAGCGATAAAGAGACCAAGAAACACAATCGTTGTTAAAATGAAAGCATTCGTAGGGGGATATAAATATATCCCCGGTAGATGTGTAATTTTCGCTGTTACTAATAAGAAAAACTGCGAAAAGACAAGTCCAAACTGCATACCGAAAAAGATAGATAAAATACCAATTAACATATTTTCAGTGAAAACGAGTCGATGTAATTGTTTTTTTGATATACCTAAAATAGTTAAAATACCAAATTGCTTTTTACGAACTTTTAAAAACGATCCGATTGAATAGAGTAGAAAAAAGAACGAGAACAAAACAATCACAACTTCTGAAAAAATCATTAATCCTGAAATTTCAGAGATCATAGTGGGATTTTGTAATTTCGGATGAAACAAATAAACAGCGAACGAAAAGAAAACAGCAATGGAAAAGGCACTGCTTATAAAGTAAGCAAAATAAGCTCTTGAGTTGCGCGTTACATTTTTAAATGCAAATTGCCAAAATGTCATAATACGTGCCTCCCGTTAGCAGGGAAATATGTAGTTTTATTGCAAAAAATGTATGAGAGTGAGTTCTCATACATTTTGCTAGCATATGTTCTGATCATGATTCAGTCACCTTCTCTACATTCTCTGCTTGATTATTCGCAGCATTGTGGAAGATGATTTTAATCGTCGTTCCTTTACCAACTTCAGAATCTAGTTTGACGGAGTGACCTAAATAATCACAAATTTTACTTACAATATAAAGCCCCATACCGGTAGATTCTCCGAATGTACGACCGTTTTTCCCAGTGTAGAATGGTTCAAATACTCTTCGAATATCTTCTTGCGGAATACCAACGCCTTCATCGCGAACTTCTAGAATAATGTCTTTTCCATTTCGATAAGCGGATAAGAACACTTTCTTTCCACGCTCACCAGAGTAACGGACTGCATTTGTCATTAACTGATAGATAATAAATTTTAGCCATTTCGCATCAGAAGCAACTTTTAGATCAGAATGTACTTCTAAAACAGGGAAGACGCCATTACGAATAAATAGTTCTTTTAATCCATTAATATTTTTTGTTACCGTATCTTTTAATGAAATCGTCTCAACATGGAAATCTTCATGGAAGTTATTTAACCTAGCCATGTATAAAGCCATATCAAGTCCTTGGTTTAGACGCTCTAACTCTTTTTTGAATTTCGGAATTAAATGTTCGTCTTCCATTTCCAGTACCATAAGCTGCATAACAGAAACAGGTGTCTTCATTTGGTGTACCCAATGGTTAATGAACAATTGATGTTCCTGTTGTTTTACTTCATACGATTGTAGTTCTTTTTGGAAGAGACGGTATTGCGTACGCACGAGTTCATTTACACCGTGAGGCATCGGAGCGGTTGCTCTTTCAATAAACGCATCTTCCATTTTTTCTGGCTGCTCACTTAATCTATGATACATTCTACGGTTACGAACGTAACGATAAGCAAGGAAACAAATAAATAAGTATAAGCTTAAAACGATGAAGTAAAACTTATTATTTTGAAATCCATCTACTGCATCATAGAGAACGAAAATGATACCGAAGTTTAATACGTACAGTAGAAAAAATGTAAAATGATCACGTAAAAATAGCTTCATGCTTATTCACTCCAAGTTGCGTTAAAACGATACCCAAGTCCACGTACTGTTTCAATAGCATTTTCAATACCAAGCTCATTGAACTTTTTACGAAGACGCGTGATGTTTACGTTTAATGTATTTTCCTCAACGAAGCTCTCATCATCCCAAAGAGCAGCTAATAAATCTTCACGGCTCGCTGTACGAGGGAATTTAGATAATAACATTTCGGCTAAAATTGCTTCTTTCTTCGTTAAAAGAACTTGTTCAGATCCGAAGTGAATTTCTGGACGTTCAGGGAATAGTTTTAAACCTTCTACTTCAACGATACGCTCAGAAATATTTGGTGCATAGTCACCGTAAATACGGCGCAATTGACCTTTAATTTTTGCCATTACAACGTCGTAGTGGAACGGTTTCGTAATATAATCATCCGCACCGCTTTCAATCGCCATAATTTGTTCCATCTCACCAGCACGCGCTGAAATGAAAATAATTGGACAAGTAGATTCATGACGAATTTGACGGCACCAGTAGAATCCATCGAATTTCGGTAAGTTCACATCAAGTAAAACAAGGTGTGGTTTCACGGCGTTAAACGATTCCATAATATCATCAAAATTTTCAGTAACAACAGCGTCGTACCCGTATTTTTGAATGTGAGATTGCAGTAATGATGAAATATTTGGATCGTCTTCAACGATTAAAATTTTATACATATGTATATTCCTCCTCAAAAAAACAATTGTAGCTATAGTGTACCATGTGTTTCACGTCTTTTCATTATGTTGAAATATAAGCTAGTTAACAGTATAGGTTAAAAGTGAGAAAAGTAAAAAGTATTATAGGGATAACTGAATGTATTGTCCTTTTAAATAGATGAAATTTCATAAAAAATAATATATTTTTTATGAAATTTGGAACTTTATTTTGCTTACTGTCCAATATATAGTGAGAACATCGTTAAGGAGGGGGCACTACTTGGCAAGTAATGAAGATATACATATCTGGATAGAACGTTTATTAAAAGGCGATGAGGAGGCTTTTGAATTTATATTTGATTTAACGAGTCAGAGAATATATGAAACTGTCTTCGCTATAGTTAAAAATCGGCATGATACAAATGAAATCGTAAATGAAGTTTACTTTCAACTTTGGAAATCTATTTCAACATATGATCAATCTAGACCGTTTCTATTTTGGTTGAATGGAATTGTTTACAAACAGATTAGTCAGTGGAGAAAAAATATATGGAAGAGGATGCGCTTATTTGAAAAACAACAATTACGTGATGATCCAGTTGTAGACGTTCCCGAAAAAGTATTATTAAGAAAAGAAACAGAAGAGCAGTTATTAACGGTGATACAAGAACTTCCATTTAAATTTAGAATAGTAATCGTGTATCGCTTTTACCACGATTATACGTATGAAGAAATTGCAGAACTATTACAAATCCCTATAGGTACAGTGAGGTCTAGAATTCACAGAGCGTTAGAAAAAATTCGGAATCAGTCTAGTATAGAAATAGATGAGGAGGAATCTAATTCAAATGTCGTTTTCAAATGAATTTAAAAAAGCAATGAAACAAGAGGTCCCTAAAGAAGTTAAAGAGCATGCTTATCAATCCTTTAGTCAAATGTATAAAAAAGATAGCAAAAAGAAAACGAAAAAGAAATTATTAATAGCGGGTTTAATAGCGGCTATCGTTATACCGACGAGTACAATGGCGTTAAACAATTCTTATTTTGTAAAGCCGGAAGTAAAATTAAATGACATGATTAATGATCAAGTTAAGAAGGATGCTGCGGATGGAAAGTCTATACAGCTAAATGAAAAAATAGTCGATAATGGTATTACTCTTCATATAAAAGAAATATTAATTCAAGATGCCAAAATACTTGTTTATTATCGTTTTGAACAACAAGATGGTTCGCTCGTTCCATATGAATTTAATACAACTGGGCTTGATATTAAATCTGATGGTAAAGAAGACGGGAAACAAGTAGAGAGTCCACATTATGAAAATAAGAAATTTAATGCTGTGCAATATTTGCATTTTCTTAGTAACACTCATATCGATAATTATCAAAAAGATCGTATTGGTAATCCTGATGCACCAGAGGCAAGTACTTTTTACTTAAGTGATGAAGCAGGAAAGAGCTTTGAAACGGCATACGCTAATCACGACAAACCAGAGGGAGTAGCGATTTTTGAAACGTTAGAAGGTGAAAAATTCCCAGACTTCTTATCTGTCCATATTAATATTAACAGAATTGGAGGAACGGAAGGAACTTGGAAAACGAAAATTCCAGTGGACATGGCGCATAAAACTGTCCAAAAGGACTCTACAAAGAATGGATGAATTCTTATTATAGTTAATAGAATCCAAACTAGGTGTGTGAAAGCATGATTAGTTATTGGTTAAATGAATTCGGAACGATAGTAGGTATGTCCTTTATTATAAGTTTGATAATCTTTTGGATTTCTTCGTTTGTTAATAAAATGATAAAATTTAAATAAAAGAAGTTCTTCCTTTAGTTAGAAGAGCTTCTTTTATTTTGTATCCCTCGTATTTCTTCCATCTTTACAGTTTTACTCTATAAAGTAATTAATGTAGGTTAAAAGTGGAAAAAGTAAAAAGGGCCTTACATATTATTGACAATTAACTGAAATCATTTTAACATTTAGATAAATATCTAAATGTCTAATTATCGAAAGGAAGAAAGACATTGAATCAAGCATTCAAAGCATTAGCAGATCCAACAAGGCGAAAAATTTTAGACTTATTAAAAGAAGGTGATCTAACCGCTGGTGAAATTGCCGAACATTTCAATATGACGAAACCAAGTATTTCACACCACTTAAGTGCACTTAAAAATGCTGAACTTATTCAAGATGAAAAAAGAGGGCAATTCGTTGTGTACTCTTTAAACACAACTGTCTTTCAAGATTTGTTGACTTGGGTGTTTACGTTTACAAATAAGGGGGAAGAGGGGAAATGAAAAAACATCTTTTCGCAATTATATTAATTGTTACAACTTGTTTAGCTTGGGCGTTTGCTTGGCCACATTTGCCGGATACAATTGCGACACATTGGAGCGGCGGTAAGGTAGATGGCTATTCGTCTAAATTTTACGGAATGATTTCTATGGTCGGAATTATGATTGCATTATATATATTTCTAAATGTGATACCTAAGATTGATCCAAGAAAAGCAAATTATGAGAAATTTTCTAAAGCTTTTATGATGATGAATAATGGGGTACTCCTGCTACTATTTGTAGGGAATATAGATATTATTACAAGTGGATTAGGATATAACTTATTTATTAATCGGGTTCCAGAATTATTAGTGGGTGTTTTATTTTTAGTAATGGGTAATTATTTACCACAGTGTAAGCCAAACTTTTTTGTCGGGATGCGTAATCCATGGACGTTAAGTAATGAAGAAGTGTGGCGGAAAACACATCGATTTAGTGGAAAAGTATTTGTGGCTTTAGGAATTATTATGATTATAAGTGTTTTCGCTCCGGCTGATTGGAGATCTTATATGATGCTGGGGATTATAGTAGTTGCTGTTATTATAACGAATTTATATTCTTACGTTTTATATAAAAAAGAAATACAATTGTGAGCTATATTAATCAAATTTTATAGTTATAGTTTCTATGTGTTAAGAGATTTTAATACTCAGTGGGGATAATGAAAAGCTCACTGAGTAAATTTTTTGTTTTTAGGTCTGAAAATTCAGTTAAATAGATGGCTTGGGGGGATTTTACATGTTAGAAATTATAAATTTTAGTAAGACATACAAAGGTGGAAAGAAAGCGGTAAATCATTTAAATATTACTGTTAAAGCAGGAGATATCTTTGGATTTATTGGACATAACGGTGCGGGGAAAAGTACAACAATTAAGTCGTTAGTAGGAGTTATAGATTTTGAAGAGGGCGAAATTTTTATTGATGGACATTCAGTAAAAAAGGATCCGATTGCATGTAAGAGAGTAATGGCGTATATTCCTGATAATCCAGATTTATATGAGCAATTAACAGGAATTCAATATTTGAACTTTGTTGCGGATGTATATAAAGTGCCGGCGAAGGATCGGGAAGAACAGATCCAGAAGTATGGGGATGCCTTTGAGATTACACCTTACTTGGGAGACTTAATATCTTCTTATTCGCATGGCATGAAACAAAAAGTAGCGATTATATCGGCGGTTTTACATAAACCGAAATTACTAGTTTTAGATGAACCTTTCGTTGGTCTTGATCCAAAAGCAGCCGTAGTTTTGAAAGGTATTATGAAAGAGCTTTGTGAAAAAGGAAGTGCGATTTTCTTTTCTACGCACGTTTTAGATGTAGCGGAGAAGTTATGTAATAAAATAGCGATGATAAATAGAGGGAAATTAGCACTTTCAGGGGAAGTGCATTCTTTAATAAAGGAAAGTTCATTGGAAGAACTCTTTATGAAGGAGCTTGCTAATGAATACTAATAGTTTAGGACTTTTAAAAATCCGGTTAATAACGCAGCTCGGTCTAAACACTTTTAAATATGAAAAAGATAAGAAAAAGAAGCAGAATAAGATTTTGCTGACAGCATCTATTGCTCTAGTTGGTGTCATGCTAATGTTATATTGCGGAGCCTCGGCATATGGATTGGTGAAACTAGGAATGAGTGAAATTATTCCCGTTTATGCACTAGTTATTAGCAGTGTATTAACGTTGTTTTTCACTATATTTAAGGCAAATGGAGAAATTTTTGCTTTTAAGGATTACGACTTTTTAATGTCATTGCCGATTCGTGTAAATACTGTTATTGCAAGTAGATTTTTGTATTTATACTTGCTGAATACAATCTTTTCAATCATAATCATGCTACCGATGGGAGTTGTTTATGGCATACATGAAAATCAATCAGTTTCTTTTTACTTTATGTGGTTCATCAGTATGTTTATAGCATCTTTAATTCCAACAACAATTGCAGCAATCTTTGGAGCTGCGATTACGGCAATCGCTTCTAAATTTAAAAATGCGAATAAAATAACTACGATTTTAAGTTTTATAGTAATTATTACATTCGGTTTCTTTATGCTAAAAAACGGAAATGCTCAATATAGCCTTAATGATATGAACGGAATTGGTGCAATTGTTTCGGAGCAATTAACTAAAGTGTATCCACTAGCTAACATGTTTCAAAAAGCAATTGTTCATGCTGATATTATAGCTTTCATCTTATTCGTCGGGATATCAGTTAGTTGGTATTATCTTTTTGTAAAAATACTTTCGTTAAAATATAAGCAAATAAACACAGGGATTTCCACTTATCATATGCTTTCAAATTATGAGATTAATAGTATAAGAAAAGAAAGTGTATTGGTCGCATTGTATAAAAAAGAGCTGAAACGTTTCTTCTCTTCTACAGTGTATGTCATAAATAGTGGAATGGGAGTCGTGATGGCGATAGCTTTCTCGTTAGCTGTAGTTGTAGTAGGGCCAAGTCAATTAATAGCGTACCCTGGAATTGAGCCCTTGTTGCAAAAGATTGCTCCATTTGCTATTGCAGCAGCGATTTCAATGACGTGTACAACATGTGTGTCATTGTCTTTAGAAGGAAAAAATGTATGGATTATTAAGTCATTGCCTATAGCGCCAAAGATGGTTTATGACAGTAAAATTCTTATGAATCTTTCATTGAGTATACCTGCATCACTTATTAGTGCCGTATTGCTAATAATCGGGTTAAAACTCGATGTTTGGAGTTCTCTTTTCATCGTAATAACACCGATAACATACTCACTCTTTTCGGCAGTATGGGGAATTTTTATTAATAATCGATTTGGTTATTATGATTGGGTATCAGAAACTCAAGTAATAAAACAAAGTATAGGATCGTTTATCGGTATGTTTGGTGGCTTAATTATGGCAGTTATACCTGCCATGTTAATCGGTACCGGTACTATCTTGAACGACAGAGTATTTACTTTTGTAGTTGTTATAGTACTTACGATTATTACTATTTTCTTGTATAAGAACGAGTCGAGAAGAAGTATAAAGTGAAACTTTAATCAGTGGGGGGTGTTCATCCCCACTGATTATTAGCCCTCACCAATTGGGCGTTTACGGGCAGTTTATCTCCCACCTAACTTCTTTGCTTCACCTGAATTTTGAGGTGGGAGTTTTACTGCCCGCAAATAGCGGGATAAAATAAAGAAGCTGCTTTTCCTTTAAAAAGGAAGAGCAGCTTTTTTATTTTGAAAAGGTTTAGACTCTTATATTACTTTTTTAAAACAGGTATCCATATCTCGCTTCTGAAATTCGGCGAGGATATCTCTTTACTTTCATTCCACAATATTTCCGGACCTCCTGCTAGTTCATAGTTTGAAGAAGGGAACCATTCAGAATAAATACGTCCCCACACATTTTGTAATGCATCAGGAAATGGACCGACAGCTTCAAATATAGCCCATGTTGAAGTTGCGACTTCAAGTTGCGCGAATTGCTCTGGACAATCTTTCGTTGTGGCTACCCCAATATAATGATCGAGTTCGCCTTTTTCCTCCATTCTTCCTTCAGAAAAATTTGTAGAAGCACTAATGATTCCATTTGGTTCCACATTTGAAAGGGACTTTAATGTTTGAATAGACTCTGGATTTAAACTTTTCCACATAGAAGCGATTTCTGCATTTACACCGTTAAACACAATCGGTACTCGTTTTGTAATACCAATGATTTGAAATGGTTCTTTTTCTTCAATTCGATAGTTCATTTCATTTCCTCCTCGGATCGATAACTGGAAGGTCATTGGTGAATAAGCTTTCAAAGAATGGCTACTATTTCGGGCCTCTGAAGGTGTTATGCCGTGCAAGTTTTGAAAGGCACGTGCAAAAGAATCCGGTGAGTTGTACCCATACTTTATAGCGACATCAATGACTTTTGCATTGCTATCTTTTAGTTCAAAAGCAGCAAGAGTAAGACGTCTACAGCGAATATAATCAGATAGTGATATACCTGCTAAAAACGAAAACATTCTTTTAAAGTGATACTCAGAACAGAGAGCTAGCCTCGCAACTTCTTTAAAATCAATTTCATTCGTAAGGTTATCTTCAATATAGTGCATTGCTGCATTCATATTTTTAAGTGAATCCATACTATGACCTCCTCTGTACATAGAATAGCAGGAACGAAATAACCCCATCCGACATTTCGTGCACAACTTTGTAGGTGCATTTTTTACCTTACAAAATTGTAATGTTCCTGTAAGGAGAATGAATGGATGGTATGATATCCCAATGTTATAGTAACAAAGTGCTTTTGTTCAGTAGGTTAAATTTTTATATCTTTACTTATGCGTCTTACATAACTGTCATGTTTGTGTAAGAAACATCGATAGTGGCAAGAGTAGAGAGTGTATATAGTTGAAAATAGAGAATAGAAGAAATGAGGGATGTCGAGATGAAAACAGTGTTAGAAGCAAAAAATATTGAAAAAGTGTACGACACGGGTGGTAATAAATTTGCAGCGTTAAAAGGTATTAACTTACAAGTAAAAGAAGGTGAGTTCGTTGGAATTATGGGACCTTCTGGTTCTGGTAAGACGACTTTACTAAATGTTCTTTCTACAATTGATAATGCGACGAACGGTGAAATTTTAATTGATGGAAAAGATATTGTGAAGATGAATGATGATAAGCTAGCGTTATTCCGCCGCGATCATTTAGGTTTCATTTTCCAAGATTATAACTTATTAGATACGTTAACAGTGAAAGAGAATATTGCGTTACCTCTTGCTTTATCGAAAGTAAAGGCAAATGAAATTGATCGACGTGTTCTTGAAATTGCGAAAAAGTTCGGTATCGATCATATTTTAAGTCAGTTTCCATATCAAGTATCTGGTGGACAAAAGCAGCGCTGCGCCGCATCGCGTGCAATCGTTACGAATCCAAGTATGATTTTCGGAGACGAGCCAACTGGAGCGCTTGATTCTAAATCAGCGACAGATTTACTTGAAAGTATGAAGTCGTTAAATGAATATGATAACTCTACCATTTTAATGGTAACGCATGATGCATTTGCAGCGAGTTATTGTAAACGAGTTATTTTCATTAAAGATGGTGAACTATATAAAGAATTGCATCGCGGTGAATCGACGCGTAAACAGTTCTTCCAAAAAATCGTTGACGTAATGTCTTCTATTTCTGGAGGTATGGCTGATGACCTTATCTAGCATTGCCCTCCGCAACATACAGCGGAACTTTAAAGACTACTTTGTATATTTTGCATCTATGATTTTTAGTATCGTCATTTACTTTACATTTAAAGCACTGCAATATAATTCACAAATGGAAAAAGCAGCGGAAGCCTCTAAAAAAATTAGCGGTGCGTTTCAAGTTTCAAGTGTGATGCTTATCATTTTCGTAGCAGTGTTCATTATATATTCGAACGGATTCTTTACACGTAAACGTAAAAAAGAAGTTGGCTTATATTCGTTATTAGGTATTCGTAAAAGACAAATTGGTAAAATGCTCTTTTATGAAAATATGTTAATGGGATTAATGTCATTAGTAATTGGGATTGCGATTGGTAGTGTCCTTTCAAAATTATTCCTTGAGTTATTAGTAAGTATGATGGGATTAAACTTAAACGTTCATTTTGAAGTACCGATGGCGGCCATTATTGATACAGCAATTATTTTCCTTGTGATTATTTTATATACATCGCTCCAAGGATATCGTTTAATTTATCGCTTTAAATTAATTGAACTTTTCCGTGCGGAACGTGAAGGAGAAGCAATGCCAAAAGGATCAGTCATTATGGCATTAATTTCAGTTTTCTTAATCGGTTCAGGTTATTTCTTAGCATTAATGTTCATGAAGGCAGTTAAGTATGCAGACTTTATGGCAATTGCACTTTATATTTTACTTGCGACAGTATTAGGTACGTACTTACTATTTATGTTCTTTACTGTATTCGTATTGAAACGTGCAAGAAATAATAAATCATCGTTTTATAACGGTATGAATATGGTAACGACGTCACAGCTACTATATCGTATTAAAGGGAATGCAAAGTCACTTGCGACAATTTCTATTTTAAGTGCGGTAACATTAACAGCAGTTGGTACGTCAGTTACGATGTATTACAACACATTTACACAATCAAAAGCAGTTGCACCATACAGCTACTCTTATGAGAAGAAAGATGCAGAACTAGATAAGAAAGTAAATGCGATTTTTGCTGAAGAGAAAGAAAATCATCCTGTAAAAAATCAATTTGAAGTTGAGATGGTTCCTGTAAAAGGAAAGTTTGAAGGAGCTAAAGTCGATTTTATCTTTAATATGAACTACAGTATCTCAGAGAAATATCAATTTATATCTCAATCTGAATTCAACAAACTTGCGCAAAAAATCGATGCGGAAACAGTGAATGTAGCTGCTGGTGAAGCCTTTATATATGATAGTTCTTATATTGAAGGGTATGAGTTTAGCCCTGAATATAAAGGAAATAAAGCGGTATTCCAAATTGGAAATGAAACGAAGACATTGAAGATCCAAGGTGCAAATAATAATGCAATTACGAATTTAGGTGAATTAGTTGTTGTCGTTCCAGATGAAATGTATGAACAAGCGAAGCGAGCATTTGGAACACGTGTTGTGAAAAATATTGATGTAAAAGATGAAAGAAACAGTAAATTATTAACAGAAAAATTAAAAAAAGTGATGCCAGCTGGTGAATCAGAAATGGCACCACCATTTAGAGACTTCTATACTGGTTTCCATATGGGACTTGAAGCAACTGGACTAATGATGTTCATCGGAATGTTCTTGGGACTTGTATTCTTACTAGCAACAGGTTCTATTATTTACTTCAAGCAGCTAACAGAAGCAAGTGCAGATCGTGAGCGTTACGTTGTCCTTCATAAAATCGGTGTAACGAAACAAGAAATGAAAAAAGCTATTGCAAAACAAGTGAGCTTTATCTTTGCAATTCCGTTAGTAATCGGAATTCTACACAGTTTGTTTGCATTAAAAGGTTTAGGGAACATACTACCATTTGAAATTATGATTCCGCTTCTAATTAGTATCGGAGTATACAGCGTTATTTATATCGGATATTATTTCTTAACAGTTCGCTCTTATTATAAGATTGTGAGTGCGAAGTAATAAGGGGACAGCTATCGCTATAGGCGGTGGCTGTTTTTTATTCTTCATAAAATCTTAAGAAATCTCCTCAATTTTTATTAAGAAACGCTAGTTATACTTAGACACAAGTTAAAAACTATTGATCGAATGGGGAGAGGTTTACATGCAACTCATAACATTCTTACATGAATTTATTAAACATCCGAAACATACTGGTGCAATTGCACCAAGTTCAAAAATATTAGCAAAGAAAATGGTAGATGTAATTGATTTTAATAAAGCGAAATGCATTGTAGAGTTAGGTCCTGGTACAGGAGTCTTTACGAAAGAAATTATGAAGAGAAAGAAGAAGGAAACAATATTTCTTCTTATTGAAATTAATGAAGTGTTTTGCAAAGAGCTAAAGAGAAAATTTAAAGATGAAAAGAACGTCATTGTTGTACATGGTTCAGCTGAAAATATAAAGAAGTATATGGAAGAGTTCAATATAGAATGCATTGATTACGTCTTATCAGGATTGCCTTTTACTTCTTTACCAGAAGAAGTTTCAAAACGTATTTTAAACAATGCAATGGAAGCGATACATGAGAATGGGGAATTCATAACATTTCAATATTCACTTGTGAAAAAAGGCTTTATACAGCATTTCTTCCCTGAAATTACATTAGAAAAAGTGTGGCTCAATTTCCCGCCAGCTTACGTCTTTAGCTGTAAAAAAGAGCTAAGGAGAGCGTATGCATAATGGAATTACATGAATTATTATCATACATTGAACAGTACGGGTATTGGGCATTATTTTTCTGTTTATGGTTAGGAATTATCGGTATGCCAATTCCAGATGAAATGATTGTGATGAGCGGAGGATTTGTATCTTCATTAGGTATATTAAGTGTTATTCCTGCGTTTTTATTAACATATTTAGGCGTTGTGTCCGGGCTTTCTTTAGGATATATATTAGGGAAAATATTTGGGACAAAAGTACTCCATAAATTAATGAAAAAGAAGAAGGCGAAGTATTTTATAAAATCACAAGAAATGGTCGAGGCATACGGACATTACGCACTAATTACGAGTTATTTCATACCGGTTGTAAGACATATCGTGCCGTATTTAGTTGGAATGAATAACATGTCATTTAAGACGTATGTTTTATATTCCTATACGACAGGCTTTGTTTGGACGCTCGTTTACTTTGTGCTTGGTTCTATATTTGGACAACATATTGAAAGTATTGTGGCGATTGCGATAGAGTATGGCGTGTATTTTGGAGGAATCATCGCAGTGATTGTGAGTGTGTTTTATTTATACAGACAAAAAAGGAATACAGTGATGAGTAAATAAAGGAGGCGGCAGCCTCCTTTTATTATGAATATGGCTTTATTTATCGAAGTGCTGATGCACAGCCCTGTTACATTAAGAAAAAGTTAAGAAACTGTACGAGTTTTTATTAAGAAAGGTTCTCTATACTTAGAAAGGTCTTATTGAAAAACATAATGAAAGGCGGAATATAGATGAAAAGATTTATTTTAGGATCATTACTTGTGATTGTAGCAGGGGCGGCATATTTATTAAATGGGAGTGCTACAATTGATCGAATGAACCCATTTCTTGATTTAGAATATCGTTATGCAGTGATCGATAATGATGGAAAAGAGTTAGATGGAAATAAAGGTCGTGAGTATACAGTAAAAGCTTATGATGAAAAAGGAGAGGTAAAAGAAGTTACGATTAATGGGGTAGATGAATTACCGATAGGATCGTATTGGCATGTAATTACAAGAGGGAAGTTTTTACACGATAAAGTGCAAATAGATGTAGATAAAATTCCTGATGGTGCGAAGGCAGAGTTAGGACTGTAAGTATAAACCCGATTCTAGATGAGAGAATCGGGTTTGTTATTTTATGGTAAAATATAGAGGGGAGTGAGAGATATGCTACTCATTGTTAGCCTTATATTAATTGGGATTATGTGTAGTATGAGAATAGTATCCTTAAATATGCTAGAGCGGCAAAAGATAGAAGAGCAATATGTATATTGTCCAAAATGTAATGCGAAAATTAGAAAAGGGAATTCTGCTCCTTTTTGTTCGAAGTGTAATTTGATATTTTAATAATAGTAAATCCAAAGTTGGTTGTTACGGCTTTGGATTTTTCTTTTTAAGAAAACCTTAAGAAACCATAGCACTATTTGTTAAGAAAATATATCTATACTGAATTCTGTTGCTTAAAGAGGACATCAAGAATCATAACAGGAGGTACAGATAGATGAAAACAATGTTAGAGGCGAAAGGGATTTCGAAAATATATGATACAGGCGGGAATACGTTTGAAGCGTTGAAAGATATTCATTTACAGGTAAAAGAAGGAGAGTTTGTCGGTATTATGGGACCGTCTGGTTCTGGTAAGACGACACTTTTAAATGTCCTTTCTACCATTGATACAGCTTCAAAAGGTGAGATTTTAATTGATGGAAAAGATATTGTGAAGATGAATGATGATGAATTGGCGCTATTTCGTCGTAATCATTTAGGATTCATTTTTCAAGATTATAACTTGTTAGATACGTTAACAGTACGAGAAAATATTGCACTGCCACTCGCTTTATCAAAAGTGAAGGCGAAAGAAGTAGAATTACGAGTCGAGACGATTGCGAAGAAGTTTGGAATAGATCATATTTTAAATCAATATCCGTATGAAGCATCAGGTGGACAAAAACAGCGCTGTGCAGCATCAAGAGCGATTGTAACAAATCCAAGTATGATTTTTGGGGATGAGCCAACGGGTGCACTTGATTCAAAGTCAGCGACAGATTTATTAGAAAGCATGAAAACATTAAACGAAAAAGATCGTGTAACAATTTTAATGGTAACGCATGATGCATTTGCGGCAAGTTATTGTAAACGTGTTGTATTTATTAAAGATGGCAAGTTATACAAAGAATTACACCGCGGGGATATGACACGCAAACAATTCCTCCAACAAATTATTGATGTGATGTCTTCAATTTCTGGAGGTGCTATAAATGAGCTTATCTAGCATTGCGCTTCGTAATATAAAACGAAATTTTAAAGATTATTTTATATACTTTGCGTCTATGATTTTTAGCATCGTCATTTATTTTACGTTTAAGGCGTTGCAATACAATTCACAAATAAGTGAAGCTGGAGATAACATCGGACGAGGATTCCAGCTTGCGAGTGTAATGCTCATTATTTTCGTTGCGATATTTATTATATATTCGAATGGTTTCTTTACACGAAAACGTAAGAAAGAAATAGGTCTTTATTCTTTACTTGGTATTCGAAAGAAAGAAATAGGCAAAATGCTTTTTTATGAAAACATGTTAATGGGGTTATTATCGTTAGTAATCGGAATTATAATAGGTAGTTTACTTTCAAAAGGGTTCCTGAATTTACTTGTAAATATGATGGAGTTAGGTGTAAAAGTTCACTTTGAAGTACCGATTGGAGCGGTTATAGATACAGCAGTTATTTTTTGTTTCATTATTTTATACACATCGTTTAAAGGGTACCGCGTTATTTATCAATTTAAGTTAATTGAGCTATTCCGTGCAGATAACGAAGGCGAAGTCATGCCAAAAGGTTCTAAAATAATGGCTATCATTTCTATATTATTAATTGGATCAGGGTATTTCTTATCAGTAACGGCTATTAAAAATGCAAACAGTGATAACTTTATGCCACTTGCTCTTTACATTTTATTAGCAACAGCACTTGGAACATATTTATTATTTATGTTCTTTACAGTCTTTGTATTAAAAAGAGTGCGAAACAAAAAATCTTCATTCTATAACGGAATGCAAATTGTGACGACATCTCAGTTACTATACCGCATTAAAGGAAATGCGAAATCGTTAGCGACGATTGCAGTATTAAGCGCAGTAACGTTAACGGCGGTTGGAACTTCTGTTACGATGTATTACAACACATACATGCAAGCAAAAAAATATAAGCCAGTTAGTTATTCATATGAAGTGAAAGGTAATCATGTGGATCGTAAAGTGAATGAGATTTTAAAAGAAGAAAAGAATGAAGTCATTCATCAATATGAGTTAGAGACAGTAAAAGTGATAGGTGAATACGGTGATAATATTTCAAATAAAGATAGTTTACATGCAAGAACAACTGAAATTATCGCACAGTCAGCATTTAATAAAATAGCAAAATATTTGAATGAAGAAACTGTGTCTTTAAAGAAGACCGAAGCGTATGCATTTGATGCTATGTATAGTGAAGGAAATAGAGATAGTGGTGTATATAAAGGGAGAAAAGCTATATTCCCAATTGGAGAAGCAGCACCGGTACAAGTGAAAGATGTCCAAGCACAAAACATTACAAACTTATATGAACTTCTATTTGTCGTTCCGGATGAAGTGTATGAGCAAGCGAAGAAGACAATTGGAGCTCATACTGTGAAAAATATTGATGTGAAAGATGAAAGAAATAGTAAAGTGTTAACAGAGAAATTAAAGAAAGTAATACCGGAAGAAGATGCAGAAGGAAGAGAGCAATTCAGCGATTTCTATACGATATTCCGCAGCGGTATTGAAACGTCAGGTTTAATGATGTTTAGTGGAACTTTCTTAGGTCTAGTATTTTTACTTGCAACAGGGTCTATCATTTACTTCAAACAATTAACAGAAGCACATGTAGACCGTGAACGGTACATCGTTCTTCGAAAACTCGGTGTTACGAAAAAAGAAATGAAAAAGGCAATCGCAAAACAAATGAGATTTATCTTCTTCACTCCTTTAGTACTTGGTATATTACACACTGTATTTGCGCTGAAAGGATTAGCGACAGTTATTCCGTATGAAATTGCAGTTCCGTTGTTAATTAGCATTGGCGTGTATAGCTTTATTTATATTGGTTATTATTTGTTGACGGTTCGTGCTTATTTTCGGATTGTTAGTAAATGAAAAAATCCCGTGTTGAGTTTGGACACGGGATTTTTTGTTTATTTAATACTAATAAACAAGGTAGATATTACACTTAGTTTACGATATCTTTTTGTATGAATATATTGTAATTCATTTTGAGTGATTATGAAATAGAAAATCGAAAAGTGTCGATAAAGAGTCGGAATAGATATTTTTTCTTTAAAACCTTATGTTCTTTAGTTGAGTTTCTTTCTAGAATTCATTAGATTTTTAATGAAAGTAAGTAGCGCTAATTAATAGGTAGTATAAAATACAATATAGAAATAACTAGGATTTAATATAGAGCAATATATATAAGAAATGCTTACTACGTATTTCTTAAGGGTTTTAAAGAAGATTAGTAGAAGGTGCTTAGTAATTCAGCTATGCTTTTTTATCATTCAAAATATTGTAGTGATTTTAATTGAAAAGGGAGCATGTTAATGGAGACACAAATCGTTATTGGAGTACCTGGTTTATGGAAAGATAGAACAGAATTAATACAAGAAGTTGTGAGTAAAAGTAACTATATGTTAGCAGGGAATAGTATGCACCATAAGGAGAAGGAGATTGGCTTTGAAATCGATATATATGAACAAGATCCTTCTTTGAGAGAGGCTTTCTTCTATGCAAGTGGTGAGCGTTTTGATGAAGAATTGCTTCGGGATTTGGAGAAGCATACTTATACAGTGTATGTTATTGCAAAAGTTGACGATACAGAGAGGTTACAAGAAGTAATTGATGTAGGAATGGAACTTTTAAATGCAGGTGGACTTGCTTTAAAAGTTGAAACAGCAGGTGTAGCTTATTCAAAAGAAGAATGGCAAGGGCTTGCAGAGGATAAGGAAATCTTTCCTATGTATTCACATCTTGTAACTTTAGTTGGAGATGAAGAGGACGGTTATTATTCATGTGGAATGCAAGCATTTAATCTACCAGACGTTGTTTTAGACGGAGGAATATAGCCGGAAGTAGCTGTAGATTTATTAAATGATTTTAACCTACATAATATATTGGAAAAACCTAATTTGAAAGATGGAGATACAATTAGTTTCAAAGAAGATGCTCCAGTGTATCTTTTATCTCATTATATAGATAGTCGTTATGAACAAGAGGATCCATTTTATAATCCGTGTGGGGTATGGAAGTTAGAGAGTGCTTCGCCAAAGAAATCTATATTTCAAAAATTGAGGAGTATGCTAAGAGGATGAAGAAATGCATAAAAGAGCAACTACGCATATGTGAAAAATATGAGGCGGAGTATGTAGAATCACCAGATAACTTTAAGTTAGGGATAGCGCAAAATGTGAAAAGTGGTACCGTTCCAATTAATGGGTTACGAATGCCTGTAGAAAACGGAACGACAGGTTGGTACATTTGGGCTGGTGAAGAAATGGGGACAGAAGAAGATTTCTTTCTTCCTTTACACGTTCAACATATTGATGAATGGGCACCTGAAATAAAGAAGTATTTAGGGTTACCACCTGGTTGGAGATTTTTAATTGATGGAGATTACGAAGATGTGTGGTATGATCCGAATTTACTTAATGAAGAGTTAGAAGAGGATTCAGATGCATGGGAAGAAAATATGCTACAAGAGCATGGATGGTACATGCATAGCATATTAGCAGAAGATATTGATGGTATCCATGCTAATTATCATACGCATGGTCTAAAAGATAACTTTAATCATCAAGATTTATAAAAAATATTAAATATAGATTCTGAAGTTTTTCAAGTAACAGATTGAGAGTTTTTATTACTCAATGAAAGAGGAATTTTTTCAGTTGCATGAGAGCACGGTAAATGTTAGATAATATTAATGAAAAGGTGATAAATGTGCAAAAAGATATTTTAAGGTTATTAGATAGAAAGCAAAGTAAGTATGAATTTCCTATCTTAGATAATGAAAATATGGATATTTCACAAGTGAAATTCTTTCTTTTCTTTAAAGAGAATCAGGATTGGTTAATGGTGTTTCAATTTGTTGGTACAGGTTCATTAGGTGTATTTAATGATATTCAAGTATATGGAGATAGAATTACTCATTCAATGGGTGATGATGGTATTTTGCAATTAAATGATGGCGATTATGAGTTGTTTGATGATGAAGGTGAATTTATACTGGATATTTATAACGGCAGTTTAAAGATTCGTGAGCATCATTTTGAATATCAATTTACAGAAGAAGATTATGCGAATAATGGAATAGAAGTACAAACGACAGAGCAGTATCCAACATACTTCATGCGTATGCTTGCTACTAATGATGAAGCTAAAGAATTATTATGGTGGGATAAAGAAGAAATTTTAGAAGAGTTTGGTTTAGAAGGCGACTGGCAAGTAGCTTATGAAACGGAAGAATGGAAACATGTTGAAGAAGAAAAAGTAAGTGAAAATGAATTCTTCCAATCAGTAGCCGCTGCAATAGAGAAGAAAGATCCAAGTGTTATTGTGAATAAAAATGCTAATACGCATTGGAAAAATTGGGTGGAATTTGATTGTGACTGAAAAGGATAGGAGAAAGAATAACAAATGAAAAGAAGAAGAAAATCTGGAGAAAAAGTACAGATGAATCGTTTTACACTTCCTTTATGCTACGAAAGTGTAGCGCCATATTATTATTACGAGGTGGCGCCTCATGAAAGAGAGGGACGGTTCCATTTAACATCAGATCTTTGTGTAATGGACGATGAACATTACTTTATTAGAGGATGTTTAGAGATTCCTATAATTGATTATCACGAAAATTTCATTTGGACTGTGTGGGCGTCACTTAGTAAAGAAAGTTATGATGAAGTATTAGAGAAGTGGGATGAAAGAGGCCGAGAAAATAGTGATCCTTACTTTGGTTGGTTATCTGTAGAAATACCAGTTTATCCAGAAACACTAAATTTAAAAACAAATGTACATATAAGAGAAGTAGGAATGGCGCCGTATGTTGAATTAGAGCCAACCGAGCATCCTTTAGCGATCGAACAAAGAAATGGAATTACTTTGGAGAGAGTTAAAGAAATACAAGAAATGATTCAACAACATAACTAGATTAGAAGAGAAAAAACGAGTGATAGCACTCGTTTTTTCTTATACAACCGCAGGATTATAAATCATCGTAAAGTGCCCTTGCAACAATTCAATATGACACGGTGTATGAAGTGAACTTTCGCCATCTGTATCTACTTCTTTTTCTTCTTCTGTTTCAATATGAATGGATTTCGCCTTTACATGGAAAATATCATTTTCATTTGAGTCTTCAAATAGTTTCTTTCCGATATAATCTTTAAACGCTTGAATGCCTGTTGACTTAACTACGAAAATATCAAGTGTACCGTCATCACATTTTACGTTCGGAATAAAGGAGGGAATACCACCAAGATATTCACCGTTTCCAACCATAACAAGAACAGCTTCATCTTCATATACTTGTCCGTCGTAAGTGATTTTAACTGGGAATGTTTCAGCATTTTTTACAGTTCGAATTGTGCTTAAGTAGTAGCCGATTTTTCCAAGTTTTGCTTTTTCTTCTGCATCGATATTGTTTGATACTTCAGATACGAGACCAATGCCCCAGAAGTTTAAGAAATGTTGTCCATTTGCTTTTGCAACGTCAACTGGTTTTACGTGTTCCTTTGTGATAAGTTTTGCCGCTTCTGAAATGTTTTGCGGAACACCAAGTGTGCGAGAGAAGTCGTTGCAAGTTCCGCCTGGAATAATTGCAAGTGTAGGTCTAGTTTCAAGAGGAGCTAAGCCGTTTGTGCATTCAAATACAGTTCCGTCACCGCCAAAGACGATAATTAAATCTACTTTACTAGCAAACTCCTGACAATATTTTGTTGCATCACCTTGTTTTTTCGTATGAAGGATACGTAAGTCAGGAAAATTCGCCGCAAGAGGTGGTACGATTTTCGCTAAATTTGTATGTAAGTCGCCTTGTCCAGCTTTTGGATTTACGATGAGGAGTACTTTTTCAAATTTTTTCTTTGTCATTTTTATTCTCTCCCTTTGTCTTTTACGAATTGTGATAGAAAATAAACTTCCATCAGTAATTGATGGAAGTTTACCCCGATTAACGGGCAGTAAGACTCCCACCTCAAATTTCGCCGAATACGAGGAAGTCAGGTGGGAGATTAACTGCCCGTAAAAGCCCGATTGGTGAAGGCTAATAATCAGTGGGAGAAAAAAACCACTGATTAAAGTTTCACTTTATTTTATTATATTACTCCGTTACAACTGAAGCGATAAATGGTAAGTTACGATATTTTTCTGCGCAGTCGATACCGTAGCCAACGATAAATTCGTCTGGAATTTGGAAGCCAACATATTCAGCTTTTAAGTCCACTTTACGGCGTTCAGGTTTATCAAGTAACGTACAGAATTTCAATGCTTTTGGTTTGTGCATGAAGAAGTGATCTTTTAAGAAGTGAAGTGTTAAACCAGAATCGATAATGTCTTCTACGACAATTACGTTTTTTCCAGTAATGTTTACATCGATATCTTTTAATAGTTTTACTTTTCCAGTTGTTTCTGTTTGATTTCCGTAGCTAGATGCAGAGATAAAGTCGATTGTTACTTCGTTTTTAATGTGACGAATTAAATCAGCAGCGAATACGAATGAACCTTTTAATACTGCGATTACTACGATTTCTTCTCCTTCAAAGTCACGCTCGATTTGAAGTGCTAGTTCTTTTACTTTTGCTTGTAATTGTTCTTCAGAAATTAAAGTGTCTTTTATTTCAATTTTCATTTGAATCCTCCTACAGTGTAAAACTTGTGAACATTTCGACTGTAAAGGATAGAAAGAAAAAAGTCAAAGAAGACATAAGGTTTTTACAAAAATCCCCACAAAATAATCAGATGATATGATATACTGATTACATTAAGAAAACGCTTCCACAAAGGGTGATTATGATGAAAAAGAAACAGTATACAAGTGTAACATTTATAAAAGCATTGCTGTTAACAATTGTTCTTGGTATGTTGGCTTACATAATTGATGTACCTGCAATTCGCATTTCACTAATTGGAATGACTTTAGTATTAGGCGCAATTTCCCACGGTATGATATCACAGCTCAAAGAAGCTGGACTTGATAATATGAAAAATCATATAGATAAGAATTAAGAAACCCTCACGTATATATAGTGAAGGTTTTTTCGTTTCTTACAAAACTGTAAGGTAGTTGTAAGACAAATCGATAGTTGCATAATAGTATTTTGGATAAACTAGGGGTGTAAGGTAAAAGGCAAGCACATTTTAGGTAAATTAAGTTTTAGGCACTCTATATGTGAAGAAGGAGTAGGAGGGCATGGAGAAACGTTGGACAACCTTTTCTTTTTTAGCGACTAGTAACACCGTAATGCTAGCTGGAGAAATGGATTTTTTGCACTTGTTTGATCGTAAAGACGATCATTCTTCTTCGCAAATTACAATGAAATGGCGTAAATGGAGCGAAAGTTGTAGATTGGAAGAAGAGGCCCCTAACGAAGAGCAAAAGATTATTTTAACAAATCCTATTAAAGCGTGGGTTGTTCAACGTCGTAAGTGTAACGTCAAAAATCACTTCAAGAAAACTGAGCCGAGACAATTAGTTATTGCTCCGGCCCGCTCTACTTCTGAAACACGCGAAAGTAACATGTAAATATTGAGACACGCACTCAAAAAACATCGTATATATTGCGATGTTTTTTATTTTTCTACAATGAAATCTTTAAATGAAATATATTTCATCTGCATCTTATATTTATCTCTCTTGTTTATTCTAGTGGTACATCCGATGCGAAGTGATGTAAAACGTATAAGAGGAGAGAGATAAAATGAAAAAGAAACTATTACCGATCTGTGCAATGGCACTTTTAACAGTAGGATATTCTTCAGTAGCAAGTGCGGATACTGGAACAGTAACAAAGGAAGAAGAAGCGCAAGTGCAACAAGATAAAGCTAAAAAAGAAGAAGCAATTAAGGCGCAGCAAAAAAATGAAGAAGAGAAAAAGCAAGCGGCACAAGTCCAAGAGAAAAGTGATATGGCTAAAAAAGAAGCTGCGATAAAAGAGCAACAAAAGAATGAAGTAAGGAAAAAAGAAGAAGCACAAGTGCAACAAAAAAAAGATGCGGCAAAAAAAGAAGTAGCGAAGCCAGTTGTAAAAGGTGAAAAATTACCAAATACAGCATCTAATAATGTAGCAATGATGGGATTAAGTGCATGTCTTGTAGCGGTAGGTACATTATTTGGTTTGAATCGTCGTAATAAAGTTAAGGCGTAAATAAAATATTGTCCTATAAAGAATGGGATAATTTCACATATTAAAAATGGTAGGTTATTCCTACCATTTTTTGCATGGAGGGATGAAACATGAAGTTACTCAATTATATCGGTATCATATTGATGGCCATAGGGCTATTCATGGGATCATATTACGCTGTGGAATGGTATAAAGGAAAAAGCTCTGCGCAACAATTAACGAAAGAAGAAATAAAGAATCTTAAAAATATACAAGATACTCAACTTGCTCATGAAACACCTGTAACTTCTCAAGTGCCTTCTTCTCAAACAGAACATAAAGAAGGAGAAAAGGTAGCAATGTTAAATATACCGAAAATAAAGAAGAAGTTTTCTATATATTGGGGAGCAAATGATGTAACGCTGAAAAAAGGAGTTGGTATGTTTGTTAGTGATTTAACGACAACGCCATCTGGAGGGGGACATACTGTATTAAGTGGGCACCGGGATACTGTATTTACAGATTTAGGAGAGTTGAAAGAAAAGGATACTCTTATTTTAGAGTATGATAATAAAACTTACACATATGAAATCCAAAAGATGTGGATTACCCATGCGGATGATCGTACTGTTATTATAAAAAAAGAAGAACCACTATTAACACTGACAACTTGTTACCCATTTGATTATATAGGAGATGCACCGGATAGATATATTATCGAGGCGAAGTTAACTGCTAGTTATTCAAAATAAAATTATAGTTTCTGAAGGCGAGAGGGGATACATACGTTATGTCAAAAAACATTTTAATTGTTGAAGATGAAGATATATTACGTGAAATATTAAAGGACTATTTTTTAAGTGAACAATATGTAGTGTTTGAAGCAAGGGACGGGAAAGAAGCTTTAGTTGTATTTGAAGAAGAAGAGGTTGATTTAGTTATTTTAGATATTATGTTGCCGGAACTCGATGGATGGTCTGTTTGCCGAAGAATTCGGAAGACGTCCGAGGTGCCTATTATTATGTTGACGGCGCGCGTAGATGAAGATGATACGTTACTTGGTTTTGAACTTGGAGCAGATGACTATGTGACGAAGCCGTACAGTCCACCAATTTTATTAGCAAGGGCGAAACGATTATTAGAAAGTAGAAAAGCATCGAAGAAACCTTTAGAGAATGAAGATGATACGTTATCAATTCATGGTATCCACGTTCATTTTCCATCACGTACTGTTACTGTTGATGAGGTAGATGTTAGTTTAACGCATACGGAGTTTGAAATATTGGTGTATTTCATGAAAAACCAAGGGATTGTACTAACAAGGGAACAATTAATTTCAAGAATTTGGGGATACGAATTTGCTGGCGATGATCGAACAGTTAATAGCCATATTCGTAATTTGCGAAATAAATTAGGAGAGAAAGCAAAGTACATTACAACTGTAGTACGAACTGGATATAAATTTGAGGGGAATGTATGAGAAAAGGGATTGTACTAAAATTATTTACTCTCACAACAGCATTATGTATGTTAATTTTAGCGACGATATTTATTGGACAAACGATATTTTTCAAACAATATTATGCGAATCGAAAAGTAGAAGATATTAAAGTGAATTTAAATTCCTTTGAAAAGAATTATTTAAATTACGCAGGAAATGCAGAAGGAATTCAGAAACTGGAGCAAGACTTTTTTAGAGAAAATAATACGTGGATTACGACATTAGATCAGAATGGGAATTTAAAACATGTGGATGATTTTTATTTTGAGGTAACGATAGACCGTAGGAAACAAAAGGAGTTTGGACAACAAATATTCAAGATTCCCTTATACAATCTCGTCAATATAGAGGAGATTGATAATAAATCATCAGATCAGTTTTTAGGACAAACAATGTCTGTTTCTGGGGTGAAACAAGAAGATAGTTTTATTCCATTCTCTTTCATGTTAAGTAAGCAAAATTTAAATGGATCTAATAAGCCATTAGAAAAAGCGTTTCAGGAGAAAATTAAATTAGATGAGGAGAAAAGGAGAGCAGCTGGGGAGCAACTTGTTAAGGAAAAGAAACCAGCTGTTCAGGAAGAAGCTGCTCAGGAATTAGGCTTTTACATAGGAGGACGTGTTACAAAAGTACAGTTCCCAGATGTAAAAGGTCCTGTGAATCCAATTTATAAAAATAGTATATTCTTGGATAACATAAAAGAATTTCAAACGGATTTATTATTAAAAGAGAGCAAGCACATACAATATGCAACACAAACAATGGACTATGAAAAAAATGATATAAAATATAAATTATTAATTAAGCCAATAAAAGAAAAAGATGGATCAGTAGCATATATATATGCGATGGCTTCTTTACAACCAGTAGATGAGGCTGTACAAATGGTACAAGATTATTACATTTACATTATTGCATTTGTAGTCGTTTTGGTTTTTCTAGCTTCGTTTTATTACTCGAAACAAATTGCAAAACCGCTACTAAAAATAAATGATACAACGAAAAAAATAGCGCATTTAGATTTCACAGAAAAAATACCAATTACTTCAAAAGATGAAATTGGTGATTTATCGAAAAATATTAATACGCTATCGAATAAACTCCATTCGCATATTGGACAGCTAGAACAAGATATTGAAAAGGAAAGAAAGCTAGAAAAGACGCGGAAGGAATTCATTTCTGGTGTTTCACATGAATTAAAAACACCGTTAAGTATTATGAAAAGCTGTATTTCTATTTTAAAGGATGGGGTAGCTGAACATAAAAAAGAGTACTATTTTCAAGCGATGGAACGAGAAGTAGATAAAATGGATACGTTAATTTTAGATATGCTTGAGTTAGCTAAATTTGAGTCAGGTACATATAAAATGAAAATGGATTCATTTTATATCGATACAGTAATTGAAGATATATGTGAACACCTTTCTGTAGAAATAGAGAAAAAAGAACTTCGTGTTCATAAAAATATAGGTCCATTTGAAGTAGTCGCAAATCAAGGCCGGATTGAACAAGTCATCGTGAACTTCATTACGAATGCCATACGTTATACACCGAATAAAGAGGATATTATTATTTCTACAATAGATGAGAAAAGTCGTATAAAAGTGTGTATTGAAAATAAAGGTACTCATATTGAAGAAGAGCAATTAGATAAAATTTGGGATCGTTTTTATCGCGTGGATGCAGCACGTCATCGTTCACAAGGTGGAACAGGGCTTGGGCTTGCTATTTCAAAGAATATTTTAGAACTGCACGATGCTGAATATGGGGTAAAGAATACAGAAGATGGTGTGTTATTTTACTTCTACTTACTGAAAAAAGCGTAGATCATACATGCTACGCTTTTTTTTAAGTTATTTTCATATTATCTTTACCTAATCTTTATTTTTAAGAGATATAATCTTGTTAGAAAAAGAGGTTATGTAAGGAGTAGATTAGCCATGAATAGCAATTTACTAGGTGTGATGGTATTTATTTTTCTTTGTGCATTTATTGTATTTATTATCGATATTACTCATTGAGAATTTTGATATAAAAAAGGGCGCTAGTTAAGCGCCCTTTTTGTTTGCATTTATTTGATAAGCATTGATGCTTTTGAATAAGCGTGGTGAAGTGATAAATAAAAATATAAGTAAAACTGTACATAGAATAAAAGAACCAAGCATTGTGCTGCCATTTACGATTAATGAATATAGCACAGCTGATTGACCTTTCGGTGCATATTGTCCCCAGAAAATAATACCGGCAATAAAGTGACAGAAGTAACGAGCTAGACTACCGATAAATGTAGCAACGATAATGAATCCAATTACTTTCTTTCCTTGGTTTTGTTTTGATGAAGGTTTATCTTTATGGCTACTTAAGTTTGATTGTTCGTTGCCATTCGCATTAGATGCTAAAAGTGCATTTTGAATTGGACGATAGAATAACCCGGCAAATCCGATAAAAGCAAAGGCAATGAAGTACTCAATGAATGCTTGAACTGGTGTTAAAATGTAGGCATCACCTACGACAATTTGTAACAGTCCCCAAACTAAACCACCTAAGAAAGCTGATTTAAAGCCCCAGCGGTAAGCAATAATAAAAATAGGAATCATAGCGAATGAGATAGAACCGCCTGTTGGAAGTTTAATTGATAATGGTAAAATGTCGATGACCATGGCGAAGGCTGCAAGAATAGCAGATTCGATCATCGCTTGTAAATTAGTGTTACGCATGTTGTCTCCCCCTAAATCCAAGTTGTACAAAAAAGAATAGATATCATAGGAGGATACGAAATACGTAAATAAAAATGAGGTATGTATTTCGGACGTTTGCACAATCCCTGCGTTAGCATTAACTAACAGGTTCGAAGGGTCGGAACGAAGTGTTCCCTCTCAGCGGCATGGCTCCCCCAGTGATAACGAGATTCTTTATTTGCTATTGTTTATTGTAAGCGAAATGGATGAGAATGGCAAACGAATACAGTATGACAATAATTGAAATACAATTGTAGCGAAATGTTAATAAATATGAAGCAAAAGGGTATAGTACAAGAGAAATTGGGTGTGGTATAATTTTTTTGAAAATAATTATCATTCTCTTCTGAGGGGGAAGGTTATGAGCTTAGTAGATATTAAAATTGGAGAGAAAGTGTTAGTAAAAAGTATTCAGTCTTTAGATCAGCTATTAAAGCGTAGACTAGCTGCTTTCGGTCTTGCTGAAGGAAGCGAACTTCGCCTGAAACAGAAAGCGATGTTTAAAGGTCCTTGTACATTGGAGTGTCGTGGACAGTTAATTAGTATTCGTCATTGTGACGCGAAAATGATAAAGGTGGAATTAGCGTGAATAAGGTAGCTTTGCTAGGGAATCCGAATACAGGGAAGACATCATTATTTAATGCACTTACTGGTTCTTATGAATATGTAGGAAACTGGAGCGGTGTAACAGTAGAAAAGAAGGTTGGTAAATTAAAAGATAGACAAGGAACATTAATTGATTTACCAGGTGTTTATGATTTAAATCCAGTTTCACGTGATGAAGGTGTTGTAACAAACTTTCTATTAACAGAAGAATTTAATCATATGTTAAATATCGTAGATTCCTCGCAGTTTGAAAGAAATATGCATTTAACGTTGCAGTTACTTGAATTTGGTAAGCCAGTCTCAATTGGTTTAAACATGGTTGATGTGGCGAAGCAAAGAGGAATTGTAATTGATGTAAAACGATTATCAGAACTATTAGGTGTAACAGTTGTGCCTGTCGTTGCAAGAAGTGGAAAAGGCTGTGAAGAACTGCTTACGACTCTTAAAGAAAATGACAAAAAAGAGAAAAAGCCATTCCTTATTTCATATGGTGTACAAATGGATGAAGGAATTGGAGAAGTAATTGCTCTTTTAGAGACAGTGAATTACGAGCATCCGAGATGGTTAGCACTTCAATTTTTAAGCAATAACGAAGTAGTAGAAAAAGAAATAAAAGCATTACCAATTTATAAGGAACTCATAGCCATTCGATCTCGCTTAGAAGGAAAACTTGATTGTACGTTAGAAGAGCACATTTACAAAACTCGTGAAGCGTATATTGAAAAGTTAAAAACAAATGTTATGAAGCATGAGAAAGAAGGAAAAATTCCTTTTTCAGAAAAAATTGATAGATTAATTACACATAAAATTTTAGGACTTCCAATCTTTTTAGCAGTTATGTTTTTTATTTTTCAGGTTACGTTTACTTGGATTGGTACACCTTTATCGGATATGTTAGATGAGTTTTTTGGTGGCCAGCTTACGGATTGGGTGACGGCTGGACTTACAAGTATTGGAGCTTCTGATTTTATTCAAGCGCTTGTTACAGAAGGTATTATTGCCGGTGTTGGTGCTGTGTTAGTATTCGTTCCACAAATCTTTGCACTATTCTTTTTCATTTCATTATTAGAAGACTCAGGGTATATGGCGCGAATTGCAGTTGTTATGGATAGAATTATGGAGTTCTTCGGTTTAAATGGAAAAGCCTTTATTCCGATGATTATCGGTTTTGGCTGTAACGTTCCAGGTATTATGGCAGCGAGAACGATTGAACAGGAGAAAGAGCGTTTACTTACAATTTTAGTAACACCATTTATGTCTTGTTCAGCACGTTTACCTGTATATGCATTATTTGCGGGAGTGTTCTTCCCTCATAGTCAGGCAACTGTTGTGTTCTCTTTATACGTTGCAGGGATTGTCCTTGCGTTATTAGTTACAAAAATAATGTCTCTTACTATTTTAAAAGCGGAAAAATCTATTTTCGTCATTGAACTACCGCCTTACCGCGTGCCACAAGCGAAAACGTTATGGCTTAGCACATGGGAAAAAGGGAAAGGGTTTGTTCGTAAAGCTGGTACATTCATCTTTGGTGGTTCGGTTGTCATTTGGCTATTAAATTATGCAGGTCCATCAGGATTTGGTGTTGATATGGGAGACAGTTACTTAGCGATGATTGGTGGATTTATCGCACCGCTATTTGCACCGCTAGGCTTTGGAACATGGCAAGCTGCAGCATCCCTTTTAACAGGGTTTTTAGCGAAAGAAGTTGTCGTTTCTACAATGGCGATTATTTATGCGGTTAAAGAAGATGTGCTTGGAAACGTAATGGGAGCACATTATACAGCATTATCAGCGTATGCATTTATGTTCTTTATTTTATTATACGTTCCGTGCTTAGCGACAGTAGCTGTTATTAAACGTGAAACAGGATCAGCGAAATGGACGATTTTCTCAGTCGTTTATCCGCTCGTAGTTGCTTATGTATTAACGCTTATTATATACCAAGTTGGATCTTTACTCGGATTCTAAAAGGAGATGTATGATGATGGTCAATATTATAATTGGAGCTATCATTTTTGGTTATGCAGCATATACGTTAGTTAATTTCGCAAAGCGAAGTAAAAAAGGAAAATGCGCAGCATGTTCTTTAAATAAGTCATGTCAGTCGCAAACCTGTAGTCCGGATATGGAGCAAATTGCTCATAATAAATAGAAAAAAGCTTTGCGAATTTCGCAAGGCTTTTTTTGTTTTACTTTTTAATTTTTACAAGTTGAGAAGCTTCTACTCCATTTGCTCCAGGTAGCTCTTTGCTTGGGTCTTTATCAAATTTCAAAATACCTACAGATTTTTCTTCACCTTTTACATTTACATATGTTGCATCATCAACGATAGCAAACATGTCTGCATAAGAACGGCCATCACCGATAATTGTATTGCCTTCATATTTTAATTTCGCGCCATCAATTGTAGCATTTTCAACTTTGTTTTTTGCGAATAATACACCTTGTTCTGTTGTTACAGCTGGTAATTTATCGATTGCCTTTGTATCATCATTTTTGCTGACTTTTTTAAGTAATTCTTTCTTAACAAGTTCATCACCAGTTTTCTTATCCATTACAAGTACTTTTTTACCCTCTAATGTTGTCATTTTCATTTTATAGAAGTCTTTTTCTTTTACTTCTTTCTTATTTTGATCTGTAATTTTTTGAACTTGCTCTTCTGATCCGTATAATACTAAACCGTTCGCTTTCTCTCCTAATAAAGAACAACCTGATAATGCTCCGAATGAAATTGCTGCTGCTAATCCGATTCCTACTAGTTTTTTCATGATGATTTCTCCTTGTCATATGTTTTATAGTAAATACAGTTTTTGTATTAGTTCTTACAGTTTGAGAAGCTTGTTTGTTGCTTCTGGTATTAGTGTATAAGAAATATCGGAACGTAACTATCGAGTTAGCTTACAGTAACATTACAATAATGTAATTTAGTGAAAGTAAATAAAAATAAGTCAATTTTAGAGGGTTTTAATGAGAATATATTAGGAAAACAATATTATATCTGGAATGTCATATTATATTGGCTATATTTTGGAAATAACATGTAAGGACATATTAGTTTTGTTATAATAAACACATAGGCTGTAAAAATGAATATTTTTTACTGTAAAGGAAGATTTTTCAGTTTTCCAAGTAGTGAATTTGAAATATGAGGTATATCATAGGAGGAATTTGGATGTCTGTATTTAAACGATTAAGAGATTTAACAATGTCGAATGTGTATTCAATGATTGAAAAAGCGGAAGATCCAGTTAAGATGACGGATCAATATTTACGCGATATGCAAGCGGATGTACAAGAAGCTGAGAAGAGTGTAGCAGCTCAAATTGCACTTGAGAAAAAGTTCAAAATATTATTTGAAGAGCAAGAAGCACTTGTGAAAAAACGTGAAGAGCAAGCTCATATGGCTGTTCAAGCTAGTAACTTAGATCTTGCGCGCCGTGCACTAGAAGAAAAACAAAATGCAGAGCAAAAAATGAATGAGTATAAAGCAAGCTATGAGCAAAATAAAGCAGCTGCTGATAATCTTCGTGCAAAGTTAGAAGAAATGCGTAAGCAATTAACAGAGCTGAAAAATAAACGTGAAACACTTGTAGCACGTGTAAATGCAGCGAAAGCACAAAAGAATATTAATCAGGCGATGTCTGGGTTTGATTCAAATTCAGCAAAAGCTGGTTTAAGCCGTATGGAAGAGAAAGCTCTTCAATTAGAAGCTGAAGCAGAAGCAAGCGGTGAAGTTTACAAAAAAGAAAAGTCATTAGATGATGAATTCGCAAGCTTAAACAAAAATTCTGCTGTTGACGATGAATTAGCTCGTATTATGAAGCAGTATGAGAAATAATATAGAATAGAGACAACTGAACCGACATGTCTAAACAAATTCATGTCGGTTTTCTATTCCCCGCTATTTGTCGGCAGTGAGACTCCCGCCTCAACATTTCGTGAAAGCAGAGAGGTTGGTAGGAGCCAATAATCAGTAGGGGATGGAAAATGCCCCACTGATTAAAGTTTCACTTTATATTTAGAGGAGGTTTTGCAATGACATGGATGAATGTAGTAGCTATGCTCGTATGGACTGGAGCGAGTGCAGTACTTTTATTTGCAATTATGTGGGTTGATTCAATTTTTACAAAATACAATGATTTAAAAGAAATAAAAAATGGGAATACAGCTGTAACAACTCGTTTCGTTATGAAATTATTCGCACAAGGTTACATTTTATCTCAATCAATAACGAAAGCAAATGACTTATGGCAAGCACTACTTGCTTCAGCAGTTTCTTTCGTTATTTTACTAGTGGTAGAAATGTTTATTGAGTTTGTGTTAAAGAAAATGTCTGGTTTGGATTTAGAAGAAGGTACGAAAGAAGGCAGTGTTGCGCATGCGATGTTAGCTGGATCATTACATATTGTTGGTGCACTTATTTTAGGTGCTTGTTTATAAAGAGAAAAGGAGGGGTAGATTGTGAGCTTATTTAAACGAATTAAAAATATAATGAAAAGTCCAGAGCCGCCGAAGCCGGAAAAGAGTCTTTTGACATTAGCTCCTGGCGATATGATTGAAGTTTCATTAGTTATGTACGAATTAACTGGAAAAACGAGCATGCATTCTCGTAAGGAGATTGTTTTAACACTGCAAGATGGGAAAGATATTCGTTATTTGAAAATTGAAGATCGTGAAAATACGTATTACAAATTATATACACCAATTGATGGTCGTTTAGATTCAATTGATGAAGTTCCGACGACAATTGAAATGGATGATACCGAGTACCATATGGAAGAGCAATATAACGGACGTGTTGTTGTAATGGGAAAAACACCATTCTCTGCTTCAGAAGAACAGTACGTATGGGAATTTCAATCTGATAACCGAAAATTATTACGTATTGAATGGCAAAATGGTCGCACAATGATGTATGAGGGAGAAGCAATCATTCCTGCAGATGTACAAATTATAAGAGCAACGTAAGGGGGCGTAATCATGTCAAACCGATTGTTTACCATGATTAAATCGTTCGTGATCCCTATACTTGCTATCGTTATTTTACTTGTTGTTGCCGGTTATGCTTTATCAGGCTGTCAAGGCTGGCAGACGAAGTCGATTCAAGACCGTTATCCACTCGAGTCTGTTGCAAAGGAAGGTAAACAAGAATCTTACGTGTATAGGGCCGCCAATCGGTCTGTTCCTGAAGTAGCAAAGGAACTCATTAATGAAAGAGAACCGAAGCAAGCATCTAAAGAAGACGAAAATCAAATGTTCCTCGTTTATTCTGATAAGATTTATAATCTGCAAAAGGATAAAGAGAAACCGTCTGATACGTTAATTGAAATAAGTAATAAAGAGTTTGTCCGTCAAAATTACCAACCATCCTTCTTGCAAGGGTATATTATGGGGAGTATATTAAACGATATATTCGGTTCAAAAAAATCATCATCTGGTGATTATCGAGGATATAATGACAGACAAAATCATAAACCAGTTATTCCGGAAAGGCCACCTACGAAAGAAGAAAAGAAAACCCCGCCTCCAATTACGAAGGAAGGGAAAGGATCTATCATTAAGCGAGGCGATAATGTAGATTCGAAGTCATCAGTAGGTGATAAGGGAAGTATTACTGAAAAAGGAAATAATACGACGCCTCCACCTTCTACCGGAAGCAAAGGGAAAATTACAAAAACACCAGGTGGTTCAAGCGGATCAGATGTGAAGCCGAAATCATCTATTAAAACCCCGCCAAGGAATACATCTCCTCCGAAAACGAGGGTCGGTGGTTCAGGAAAAATTACGAAGCGAAGATAGTTAAAAAGATCGAAAAGTAGAATTTGCTTTTCGGTCTTTTTATTATGGAAATTAATTCCTTGTAGCTGGTACAATTAAGTTATAAGGAGGAGATTATTATGACTATATATAAAAGGTTTAGTTTGATTATGTTCCTCGTCTTATTCCTCAGTTTGTTTATTAGCACAACAATGAAATTTCACTTTGTAGTAGGTATTCTATGGATACTATGTACATGTACTCTTTTTCTATATGTTCCGCTTCGTTTTCAACAAGAAGTGCCGGTTTTTCAAAAGTATGTAGAGTGGATTAAACGAGGGAGCCGGTGGGGCGAGTAAAAATATATCAGCGCTTATTGGAATATATCGACCGCAACTCAAAATATATCAGCGATTATTGAAATATATCGACTTACCGACAAAAACTGACAACGATAGCAACTTAATAATAAAACGAGGCTGTGCCAAAATGTTGGCACAGCCTCGTTTTTCATAACGATTAATGAATATCACGTTTCTTGAAATTACCGCCTTTTACTTCTGCTACGTCATAAACTGTAATAAAGGCATTTGGATCGATTTCATTAATAAGATCTTTCATTTTACTTTCTTCTAAACGGTTAATTACACAAGAAATTTCTTTGAATTTCTCTCTTGAATAACCACCGTATACTTCGTTATACGTTGCGCTTCGGCCTAAACGATCGCGAATTGTTTCTACCATTAATTCAGGCTCTTTTGTGATAATTTTAAATGTTTTCGAACCACTTAAACCAACTTCAACGATATGAATCACTTTCGAAGCAATAAAGTAAGCAATTGCCGAAAGAATAGCTCCTTGAAGACCGAATACTGTTGATACGAAAATAAACACGAACATGTTTAAGAATAAAATAAGGTCACTCGTTCCAAAAGGTAACTTGCGAGAAAGTAATACAGCTAGCATATCGATTCCATCTAATGCTCCGCCGTTACGTAATGCTAGTCCCATACCAAAACCGATAATAATACCACCAACAACTGTAACTAATAATGTATCGCCTTCAATAATAGTTGGTATTCCGTGCATGACAACGGTACCTATTGCTAATGAAGCAATCCCGATAATGGAATAAATTGCAAAACTTTTACCGATTTGCTTATATCCTAACCAAACGAAAGGAATGTTAATAACTGCGATTAGAGCCCCTAATGGCAATCCAAATAATCTTGAACTAACGATACTTAAACCAGTTACACCACCGTCGGATACGTTATTTGGAATTAAGACAGCCTCTAATCCGTACGCTGTAATAAATGCCCCAATAATAATCATCAAAGCTTTTGAAGCGATTTTTAGCTTATTGGGCTTGTTTTTGATAGTTTTCTCCATATAATTTCCTCGTTTCAAACTAGTTTCTTGTTTGTTACATCATTCACACCTAAATTTCATTTTAACATTTAATTTGAAAAAATTCTCCTTTAATGGATGTATGCAGGGAATATTATCGCCATATTATCTTTAAAATATTTTTGAAATGAGTATAAGAAATCCCATCCTTTCAAAGGATGGGATGCTATTAAGAAAATATAAAACTAAGTACTGACACGAATAAAGCGAATCCTAAAATAGCCCCGCAAAACTTCATATGACGTTTACGTCCCATTACGACAATCGCAACGTATTCACGAATCATTGCATTAGGCCAGTAATAAAATGCAGTTTTTGATCCAATTCCTTGGCTATTCAGGCCAGCTTGTCTTGCATATATACCAGCGCGGAAAAGGTGGAAATTATTTGTTGTAAAAATACTTCTATACTTACCTTCAGGTTTTAAAGAGTCCATAATTTCTTTAGAGAACGACATATTTTGATATGTGTTTACAGAGCGATTTTCTTGCACTGTATGTTTAAGAGGAATTCCTTTTTCGACCGCATAATTTTGCATCGCTTCTGCTTCAGGAAGCCCTTCATCTGGACCTTGTCCACCAGAGAAAATAATTGTTGGTGGTGTATTCACAGCTGCTTGTTTCCAATAAAAGTCGATAGCTTTATTAATGCGGCTTGCAAGTAAAGGTGGTACTTTATCATTAATTAAGCCACTACCGAGAACGATGATGAAATCTTGATTACGTCTAGGTCTGTTGAATTGGTATAGAAAATAAGCACTTAAAAAGTTAGATAAGTGTATAAAGAAATATACGCTTATAAGAGAAATACCTGCAAAAATAGGCTCTAAATGTGATGAGACCAAACTTGCTGGATTTATAATAGGGAGTAACATAAAGAATAACATCCCTAAAGCAGCAAGGAGCGTTAAACAGTTAGTGAACCGTCTTCCTTCTCGCTTCATTAAAATTCTTGCATTAAGAAATAATCCAAACATTAAAGCGATAATACCGAAAGGAAGCATAATGAGGAGTGCTAAAAAAGGTAAAAATATAATGTAACGCAAGACAGCACTATCTGAGTTCAAAGATACGATTACGCAAAAAAGAAGGAAAAAACAGATAAAGGCATTAAATAAAAAGCCGTTTATGATTTTTCGCGGATCTTTTAAATAAGAGATAAGAAAAATAATAAACAATATAAGAGGAATAATTCCAAAATACAGCATAAATATAGTACACCTCAACTTGTATAAGAATTTGACATATCTTTTATATTACATGATTTCATAAGTGAAAATGAAAGAAAAAGGATTTTGAATTTTCTCAATAAGTTGTATAGATACATATGTTAAAATGTATGTAAGGCGATATATTAAAAGTAAAGTGGTTGAAAAGGCACTCGGTAGAGTGTCTTTTCTTTTTTGTATGTAATTGTGCATATTATATTTATTTTCAAATGAAGAGGATTAAAATATAAGTTGTAGACAGACTTTATAAAGCAGAATTTTGTACAAGCATTTCCCTCAATTTTTTGTATCTAACAATCGTATAACAATAAAGTGAAACTTTAATCAGTGGGGGATTCATCCCCAGCTGATTATTAGTTGAACCAATCGGGCATTTACAGGCAGTTGATCCCCCACCTAACTTTTTTTCTTTCGCTGAATTTTGAGGTGGGGGTCTTACTGCCCGTTAATGCGGGATAAATAATTCTGTTTTATAGTGTCTGTTTATGAAAAGTGTTTTCTTTGAGGGCACTTTTTGTTGTTTAGTGGAGATGAGTTTTTACTGTTAACATAGTGGAAACTATCTATACTAAACATTAGCAATCTTCCGTATAAACATTATCAATTTACTATATATTCCAGTGGTGTTAAGTTAAATATGAAAGGCTTTCTTTTTCAAAATATTACCCCTAATAAAATTTTGAAGAAGTCAACTGTCTCCAAACTTGCCATTCATGCTTAGAGAAAAAGCACTCATTTTGAGTGCTTTTTCTTATTGAAACATGCTATTTTTATAGGCGATTTTCATAAAATGAAAGTAAGGAAATGAAAGTAGGTGACAATATGCCGGCAGTTGTTGAAGGTGTTATTATTGAAAACTGCAATGGGACGATTAATTTAGGGGATAAATATAACGTGCAACCGATTGAAAAGACGAAAGCTTATAATGGATCGGGATCATCGAACACTGGATTAAATGTGAGAACATTTAGCGGGATTAGTACAGCAGATGTAAGGGATAATGATGTAAATGACCAAGAGATACAATTTACCTTATAGTGCAATATGTAAAATTGCATAAAATGATGAATTTGCCCTATGATACAATTTAGTTGTGAGCTGTTTGTGATTCTTCTGTATCATAGTTGTTAGATTGAAAGTATAACATCTTATCCTGCTATTTACGGGCAGTAAGACTCCCACCTCACAGATCGGCTTGTGCTGAGTATTTAGGTAGGGAATCAACTGCCCGGAAATGTCCGATTGGTGTGGGCTAATAATCAGTGGGGATGAACAAAATCCCCACTGATTATAGTTTCACTTTATCGAAAATCATACGTAAAAAAGACACTTCAAACGAAGTGTCTTTTTATCTTAGTGATATCCTTTAGCAGAGTCTTTATGGATTTTATTTTTAAAAATACTGTAGCTCCAAAGTTGATAGCCAATAACAATTGGTACCATAACTATTGCAACGAAGAACATAATTTTTAAGTTTAATTGGCTACCAGCTGCGTTGTATAACGTTGTACTATAGGCGTCGTTAATGCGAGAAGGTAACATTCTTGGGAACATACCTGCAAAGCCAGTTGTCATAAACATTGCGATTGTTAAGCAAACAAATGTAAAGGCGAGGCCGATTTTATGTTTGTACACCATAATAAGTGCGAGTACACTCATTAACATTGCAAGTACTGGAAGAATAAATAGTACCGGATATTCCGTAAAGTTTTGGAATAAGTTTGTGCGATTTGCAGTTGCTACATAGAAGATAGCTAAAGTGATAGCAGCTGCCATTGAAAATGGTCTTGCGATTTTATAAGCACGATCGGATACTTCACCAGTCGTTTTAATCATAACCCAAAGAGCACCAGATACGACGAATATAGCAGTGAAGAACAGACCACCTAAAATACCGTAATGGTTTAGTAAGCTAAGTAAATTTCCTTCATAGCCATTTTTTCCGATTTGTAGTCCGTAATATAGGTTAGCGAATGTAACACCGAATAAAAAAGCGATTAGGAAACTACCAATTGTAAATGCCCATTTACAAGTTTTTTGCCAAATTGGTGAATCATCTTTATGCATAAATTCAAGTCCAGCAGCACGAGCAAATAGTGCAAGTAATACTAAAAATAGTGGTGTGTATAGGTAACTAAACATATTTGCATATGTGATTGGAAAGGCAGCAAATGTTGCGCCACCAGCTGTAATTAACCATACTTCATTACCACCCCAAAATGGACCAATTGCTTCTTGTAATTGATTTCGTTCTTGTCGGTCTTTCGCAACGAATGGGAAAATCATTCCGTTACCGAGTGCGTAGCCATCAAGAATGAAGTAAACTGTCCAAATTACGCCCCATAAACCGAACCAGATGATTGCAAGCATATCATGAGACATGAGCTGTACCTCCTTCAGTAGCAGGCTCTTCTAATGCAGCTGGTCCTTTTTTTGCGAACTTCAGCATTAAGTATACATCTGCAATTAAAAGTAAAGTGTAGAACAATATTAAACTAATTAATGAGAACCAAATTTGTGGAACTGATATAGGTGATACAGATTCTGCTGTACGCATTAGTTTATAAACTGTCCATGGTTGACGACCTACTTCAGCGACAATCCAGCCAGCGTTAATCGCAATGTACGGAAGTAAGACAGACCACATTGTAATTTTTAAATAACGTTTTGAGTTTTCTAGTTTTCCTTTTCGGTTTAAATAGAAACCGAACCAAGTTAATGCCATAAAGAACATGCCAAGTGCGACCATTAAGCGGAAGCCATAGTACACGAGGTTAACGTTTGGACGATCTTCTTTCGGAATATCTTTTAAACCAACAATTTCTCCATCAAATGAGTTTGTATAGAAGAAACTTCCGAGTTTTGGAATTGTAAGTAGTTCAAAGTTCTTTTCATTTTTCACATCAGGAATTTGAATGATTGAGAAACCTTGTCCTTTTCCAGTTTCCCAAACTGCTTCCATCGCAGCTCCTTTAGCAGGTTGATATTTAGCTGCCGATACACCAGATTGATGTCCCATAAACGGTGTAATAGTTGCGGCGAATAAGCCTAACATTAAACCAAACTTAAATGATTTTTTGAAGAATTCCACTTCATTTTTACGTAGCAAGTGATAGGCACTAATGGCCATAACGAAGAAAGCACCAACGATATAACAACTAATTACAGTATGGAAGAACATGTTCCAAGCATATGGATTTGTAACAAGTGCCCAGAAATCATTTAATTCAGCGCGGCCGTTACGTACTACATAGCCAACAGGATTTTGCATAAAGCCGTTTGCTGTAATAATCCAAAGTGCGGAAATATTTGTTCCAAGTGCAACCATCCACATACAGAAGGCACGGAACTTTGGTGAAATTTTGTCTTTACCGAATAACCATATTCCCATGAACGTAGATTCTAAGAAGAAGGCAACGAGTGCTTCGATTGCGAGAGGGGATCCGAAAATATCTCCCATATATTTGGAGTACTCAGACCAGTTTGTTCCAAATTGGAATTCCATCGTAATCCCGGTTATAATCCCCATTACGAAGTTAATTGTAAATAATTTACCCCAGAAATTTGCCATTTTGCGGTATGTTGGATTCAATGTGCGGGCGTATTGAGTTTCCATACATGCTACTAAAATAACAAGTCCGATTGTTAAAGGTACAAATAAAAAGTGATAAAAAATAGTAATTGCAAATTGAAAACGACTTAGTAACAGAACGTCGGACATAATAAATATTCACTCCTTTTTTACATTATCTACAATCAGTTTATAGTGAAAATACGTTTAAAGTATGTGAGACTTGTTACAAAGGTGTGTGTATATTTTGAAAGAATTATGTCGGTTATCTGAAAATATCTCATTTTTACTATAAAGCAATATCCTTTTTGGGTTTTTCAAATTTTGGTACACTACATATGTAATGTAAATGAGAGAAAAGAGGGTTCTGTACTATGAAGTCATTAGAAGAGATTTTACAATACAATGAAAAATTCGTTGAAGAGAAAAAATACGAAGAGTATGAAACAGGAAAATTTCCAAATAAAAAAATGGTAATTATCTCTTGTATGGATACTCGTCTTGTTGAATTATTACCGAAAGCGATGAATATGCGTAACGGTGATGTGAAAATTATTAAAGTAGCAGGCGCTGTTATTTCCCATCCATTCGGAAGTATTATGCGTAGTATTTTAGTTGCTGTATACGAACTTGGTGCCGATGAAGTTTGTGTAGTTGGTCATCATGATTGTGGTATGGCAAAAATTCAAGCAAGCAGTACAATTGAGAAGATGAAAGAGCGCGGTGTAACAGATGAGAAATTAGATACACTTCGTTATTCTGGAATCGATTTAGAAAGATTCCTACAAGGGTTCTCTAGTGTTGAAGAAAGTGTAGAACATAGTGTATCAATACTTCGCAATCATCCATTACTTCCAGAAGAAGTACCTGTTCACGGTCTTGTTATAGATCCTGATACAGGAAAATTAGATTTAGTTGTGAATGGTTACGACAATTAAGAATTTACTTTGTCATCCTTTTTATCTGGGACAGGATCAAATCCTCCCGGGTGGAAAGGGTGACATTTTAATATACGCTTACAAGTAAGCCAAAAACCTTTCAATGCACCATGCTTTTGAAACGCCTCTAATCCGTAATGAGAACAAGTCGGATAAAAGCGGCACGTTGGCGGTGTCATCGGCGAAATAAATTTTTGATAAAAGCGTATAATTCCAATGAAAATCTGTTTCATAATGGTCTCCTTTTCAGCATATTCTTAAAGTATTATAGCACGACTGTACATAATACTTTACTAATGTGCATTTCCGTTATATCATATTGGATATAACGGAATTAAATTAAAAGCGGGAGAGATGTTGTATGCCATCAGTAGAAAGCTTTGAATTAGATCATACGATTGTAAAGGCACCTTATGTAAGACATTGCGGAGTTCATAACGTAGGTAGTGACGGTATTGTAAATAAATTCGATATTCGTTTTTGCCAACCGAATAAACAAGCAATGAAACCAGATGTTATTCATACGTTAGAGCATTTATTAGCATTTAATTTACGTAAATATATTGATCGTTATCCGCATTTTGATATTATCGATATTTCACCAATGGGCTGCCAAACAGGATATTATCTTGTTGTAAGCGGAACACCAACAGTTCGTGAAATCATTGATTTATTAGAACTAACATTAAAAGATGCGGTTCAAATTACAGAAATTCCAGCTGCAAACGAAACACAATGTGGCCAAGCGAAGCTTCACGATTTAGAAGGAGCACAACGCTTAATGAACTTCTGGTTAAGCCAAGATAAAGACGAACTTGAAAAAGTATTTGGATAAAGAAAAACTGCCTGTGAAAAGGCAGTTTTTTTATTTGTAAAAGAGAAAAGTACAGGTTTTATAGAAAAACAATGAGTTTCACTTATGAGCATGTTTAAGAAATGAAAGGCAGTAGGTGATTGGAAATTACATGTTATCTTTAGTGAAAGTAATTCGATATTACAATGAAGAGCATAAGACTAGAAACGAAAAAATGCGAGATGCCCATTGATTTTCTTCCGGATTTCAGTTCATTAATTCCTAGAAGAATAAAGAAACAACTGAGAGCAAATTGCATGTATGGGAGAAGTGTGAAGTTGTCGGTAGCAAGAGAATAAGTGCAAAGAGAGAATGTGAGAAGCATGAAAAAATAGCGTAATCCAGTTAGCATTGTATACCTCCTTTAAAGAGACTATTTATCGAAATATTTCTGAGAAGCCAAGAAATAAAGCACCAGCTCCTGCTAACAGAGCAAGTATACTACCACCTTTTTGCTGTTTTAAGATTTCCTCTATACTAATAACGAAAGCCATCATCCCTAAAAAGATGAACATATAAGGCATAATTTCTCTATTACTAGTAAAGAAACTATAGATTGCTATACATAAAGCAATAAGTGAAAAAGTAATTCGCAATCCTTTTAGCATACATGTATCCCCTTTATTGTATATAGCTAATGATAAGAACAATCCAAATGAAAGCACCGGCAACAATACAAATGAATCCTGTTCCTGAATCCTTCTTTTTTATTTGTTCCATTGCAATGAGGAACATGAGAGCTCCTAATAAAAATTGTGAAAGTGGTAGAAAGTTATTTTGACCTGTATAGAGCCCGATTATCGACATTATGATCACAGTGAGTGCGATTGCAATGCGAAGTACACGAAGCATATTATGAATCCTCCTTATTATTTTTTGTATAAGGATTATCTTCTGGTTTATCAACGGAATGTTTGTATGCATAGCCTTTATTAATCGTCATGACGGAGAGTACTAGTATGACTAGGACGATTATAATACCGATAATTAATATTTTGAACATGAAATCCCTCCTTTTCTTTATTTTACATAATTTTGTAATTGATGAAAACAATAGAAACTAAAAGGATGAAAGAAGGGTGTTACATGGAGAAGAAAAAAACATATTATATATCAATAAGTAATGGTCAAATTTCACAAGTGAAGACGGCAGATACGTACAATTTTGAAGTTTACGCAAATGATGAGGAAATTACGGAGTTAAGAGCGTACTTTGATCAAGCATATGTAGAGGATTTAGGTTCATTTGTACGGTCTCACGTTCCATTTGTTGAATATCATCACGATTCAAATAATGATCGATATGATGAACAACTACAAAAAGCATATAAAATGATTTACGAATTAGGAAATCATGAGACGAAAGAATTAGTCGCACAAATGGGAATAATCAATGGATTGTAATTGGATAATATTATGCAGAAAAGCGAGAATATGCTACAATTTGTGGTAGGAAAAACTTGTAACCATCAATAGGGGAGTAATGGCATGTACAAATTTAAAGATTATTACCACAACACTGTACAATTATCGTTTGAACGTTATCCATTTTCTCCTGAGCCAAAGCATGTTTGGGTTGTATGCCGGTACGGGGATCAATGGTTATTAACGCATCATTTACGTCGCGGTCTTGAATTTCCAGGTGGTAAAGTAGAACTAGGGGAAACACCGGAAGAAGCGGCGGTTCGAGAAGTTCATGAAGAAACCGGCGGCATAGTTTCGGATTTAACTTACTTAGGACAATATAAAGTATCTGGAAAAGACAAAATAATCATTAAAAACATTTATTTTGCAACAATTAGTGCGGTAGAAGAACATACGCATTACGAAGAAACGAAAGGGTCTGTTTTATTAAAAGACATTCCTGATAACATTAAAACTGATAGAAAATTTAGCTTTATTATGCGCGACGATGTATTAGCGCGTACGATGAAACATATAGAAGAAATCGGCTGTTTTACGAAGTAAAATGGCCGGTTTCTTTTTTTGTTCGAGAATGTAAATATATCTTTACATAATTTGGGTATATTATGCAATTTTGTAAAGATGTATTTACATTTTAGGAGGAGAAGATGGATAAAAGAAAAGAAACGACTGTTACTGTTTCGATGGTTAAATTAAATATCTATTCATTTTTTATAATATTAGCTCTAGCGATTGGAATTAGTTTTTTACATGCGCTTTTTTCAGGCGGGTTTCAAGTTGAAATTACATTGCCCGTTATGTTTCTTTTAATTATTGGAATGATTGTTCTCGTTTGTATACATGAAGCGATACATTTAATAGGGTTTCGTTATATCGGAGGTGTTCCGTGGAGTGAACTAACATGGGGTGTCAATTGGAAATTAGGTGTAGCATATGCTCATTCTAAACAGGTGATTACAGTAAAGCAAATGAAGAAAGTTTTAATGTTGCCATTTTTACCGACTGGAATTTTACCAATTGTATTAGGATTAGCCATGAATCTGGAGCCACTTTCATTTTTAGGTGTTCTACTAACAGCAAGTTGTATTGGTGACATTGCTCTATATCAAAAAGTTTCAAAGTTTCCAGATGATGCACTAGTAAAAGATCATCCGAGTAAACCGCAGTTTACAGTTTATGAACAATAAAGGAAGAGGAGGCGTTTTTGAATAACGGCCTCCTCTTTTTGGCGGTAAATCGCTTATATAATTTATTTCCTATTATTTTGTTTTTATCTCTACCTCTAAAAATGAAAGAACATCTAATAAATCATCTATCACACGTGAATGCTCGAAGTCACCCCAAAATAAATCTCTCTTCCAAACGCCAAGAATTCCTACTTGTTCAGAACCGAGCGCGTCGTTTTCTGGATGATCTCCAACGTAAAGACATTCTTCGGCTTTTACATTCAGCTTTTGTAAAGCACGTTTGAAAATTTCAGGATGAGGTTTTTTGATTCCTTCCGCTTCTGAAACGAGAATTGTATTTGTATACGTATGTATGTTTAATGCTCGAAGGTTGCTCATTTGAAATTCAGTAAAGCCGTTTGTAATTATACCAATTTTAATGTTTCGCTGTTTTAATTGTTGAAGTAGTTCATGCATGTCTGGGAAAGGAATACAATGATGTCGGAAGTTTGTAATGTAGTCGTGCAACAGTTGCTCTGGCGTTAAAGTGGTAATGTTGTATTCGCAAAGGAGAGTGGAATATACCTTATCTTTCCACGTGTAACCATTATTATCGAGCTCGAGAAAACGAGAGCAATACTCGAATTTTTCTATGTTTATCAAATGAAAGGCGAAACGATTATATTGATCACGAATAAATTGCTCTAGAGATTGGCGGCGATCTAATAGTGTTCCATCTAAGTCAAATAAGACTGCTCGAATCATGGGAAACCTCCATACAGTTTTTATAATTAATTATCGCATATTCGTTAAAAAATGATTATGATATTTTTGTAGAATGGAATAATGGAGGGGCGTATGAAAAAACTGTATGGCAAGTTAGTGTGTTTTATGATTTCAACGGGCTTAGTAGCTGGATGTGATATGTCGGAGCAAACTTCAAAAAGAGAGAAAAAAGATGCGTGCGAAACGACAGAAGAATGTGCACAAATAGGTGATAAGACGCTTCAAAAAGTATATAAAAAAATAGATGGACTTTCAGAACTTGAAGTACTAGAGGATTATGTTTTAGAAGGAAATTCAAGTAATGATATGAAAGAAGCGGAAATGAAAAAAGAGGATGATGAAAATTATTTCTTTTTAGCTTCTTATTATATTGATGGTGATGAAATTGTAGATCCGTATTTCGATAAACTAGATCAGAAACGATTGAATAAGGCGTTCGCAGAAGATAAAGAAGCGAAAGAAGAGATACTAAAACAACGTCAAGATAAAGCGTATCATCAATCATTATGGGAGATGTATAGCACTCTTATTCCAGCTAAGTATCGCACTGACATAAAAGAGTTTGACATGGTAACAGATGGTTACGATGGAATTGTCGCCCACGTTATGCCGAATGTAGAGTATCCGAAAGAGTGGACCCTTAGTTTAGATACGCTTGATTCTGCAGTAAATATTGATCAAGTGATGAAAACATTAATACATGAGACAGCCCACGTATTAACACTCGGGCATAAACAAATATCAGTAAATGAAAAATACTTAAAGGCTTTTGAAGAAGAAAAAGATATTTCATCATACCAAAATAAATGTAAATCTCTTTTCTTGCAAGAAGGATGTGCGAAGGAGAGCTCTTATATAAATCAATTCCACAATTTGTTCTGGAAACCAATTGAGCAGGAGTGGACAGAAAAGAAAGTGGAAGAAAGCGAAGAAGTTCAAATTGAATTTTTTAAAGAGAAACAAAATGAGTTTGTTTCTCTTTACGGGACGACAAATGTAGCAGAAGACATTGCAGATACATTTACAGCGTTTATTTTACAAGATTCAAAAAAGGTGGAAGAAGGAACTGAGTTAAAATATAAAAAAATTGCGTTTTTCTATCAGTTCCCTGAGCTTGTAAAAATGAGAGCGGAAGTGTTAGCTGGATTATATGATGTTTCGAAAACGATAGAGTAACCAATTGGACAAGAATGTGAGCTATGTATCCGATATATTTTAGCCAAGAGAAAACGTGAAGAATTTTAGTTCTTTACGTTTTTTATGTTGATAAAGTTGAAAATTCTGTCTTTTTTAAAAAAGAAGAAGGAACTAGTGCTATAAAAGAGAATTAGTATAAAAATGTCACAATTTAGACACAATTATAATGCGCGTGTTGTAGGGACTATAAGTTTACTCTCGAGGAGGTAATGAAACGTATGAAAACGATTCTTGCTGTTGCTGGTCTCATCTGGGTAATGTCTCACGGTTTTCCGATTTTTGAAGGGGAGCAAATTCGTAGTGCACTAAATAAAAAGTTCAACGATTATCATGTAATAGATCGAAAAGATAATGTCGTTACAGTACGTGTGAAAGACTGTTTCCATACAGTTACGGTTGCCGATGGAAATGTTACAAATGAAACAAAAATGTGTGATAAAAGGTAAAAGAAAGAAGCTGACTCTAGCATATCGTTTTGAGTCAGCTTCTTTTTCGTTTTCCGATTAGAAGTTTTTCAAATGCTTCTACAAACACATACATCAGTGTTGCGAGAACACATGTGAGTAGCACACTCAGTAAGACGAGTGTGAAGTTAAAGACTTGGAATCCATAGCTAATTAAGTAGCCAAGTCCTTGTTTAGAAACGAGAAGCTCACCGAAAATAACACCGACCCATGATAATCCAACGTTCACTTTTAGCGTTGAAATAATTGCAGGGAACGATGAGGGGAGTATAACTTGCTTATAGCATTGCCATTTATTTGCGCCAAATGTGTCCATTACTTTTATATAGTTAGAATCGACTTCTTGAAATGCGCTGTAAATAACGAGAATGGTAATGATGATGGAAATGATTACGCCCATTGCAATAGACGATGAAATATTAGGACCGAAGATTACAATGATAATAGGGCCGAGTGCGACTTTTGGCATTGCATTTAGGACGACGAGATATGGATCAAGAACGCGAGCTAAAAGTGGTATCCACCAAAGGAACGTGGCAATAATAGCCCCGAGTACTGTTCCAAGAATGAAGCCTACTCCTGTTTCAAGTAGCGTCGTCCATATGTGAATCCAAAGCGAACCATCAATCCACTTGCTAAGAAAGAGATCCCAAATACTCGACGGAGAGCTAAAGAGTAAAGGATCAATCCATTCGTTTTTGCTAGCTATTTCCCATAATGCAAAGAAAAGAATGAGCAGTAAAAGTTGTAGCGAACGAGCAATCCATGCACGCCTGCGTTCTTTCTTTCGAAATTGTTCATGTAGCTGTTTTATATTATCCAAGGCGCTCCAGCTCCTTCCATATGTCTTGGAAAAGGGCTGGAAAGTCGTAGTGATGGCGCGATTCTAACGGTGATAAGGAGCGAATACTTTCTGGGACGACGAACGTTTTTGCAATTTTCCCAGGATTCGCTTGTAGTAAATAAATACGATCACTCATCGCAATTGCTTCTTCAATATCATGTGTCACGAGTAAAGATGTTTTTTTAAAGTTACGTAATAATGTGAAGACGAGATCCTCTAGTTTTAACTTTGTTTGATAATCGAGAGCGGAAAATGGTTCATCTAACAATAAAATTTTTGGATCAGTCGCTAATGTTCGAACGAGTGCAGCGCGTTGACGCATACCACCGGACAATTCACGAGGATATTGCTGTTCTACATCATGCAAACCGACTTGTTTTAAAAGCTTTAAAGTATGTTCTTTCGTTCGTTCATCATAAATCTTTCGAATATGAAGTCCAAGCATAATATTTTCTTCAATTGTTTTCCACGGAAACAAGTAATCTTGCTGGAGCATATAACCCATAGATGGACTTTTTGTTGTAATTGGTTCACCATCTAAAAATACGATACCTTCAATTGGATCAAGTAGCCCAGCGATAATCGAGAGAAGCGTCGTTTTGCCGCAACCACTTGGACCGAGTATAGAAATAAATTCTCCTTCTTCCACTTGTAAACTCATATCTTCGAGAATTAGTTTGGCGTTCTCTTTTGCGAAAAAGCAGTGAGAAACGTTACGTATTTGTAAAAAACTCATACACTTCGCCTCTATTTCTTAATAACGCTTTCGGCAATTTTCGTATTGACGAGCGCTTCATGTGGGACTTCTTTTTGTAATTCACCAGCGTCTTTCATAATAGTTTGGAGCTGTTTCCATTCTTCCGCATCTAATAGCGGATTTGTCGCATAAGAATGTTGCTTTTTATACCGTTCAATTACTTTTACTGTAATGTCTTTTGAAGTGTCTTTAAATAACGGAGAAACGGCATTAGCGATCTCTTCGGGACTATGTGTATCAACCCATTGCTGCGCTTTATAGAGCGCACGTGTGAACTTTTCAGCAGCAGTTTTATCTTTCTTTAAGAAACTTTCTCTTGCCATGAACGATGTATAAGGAACAGTACCAGATTCATTTCCGAACGAAGCGACGATATAACCTTTACCTTCTTTTTCGAATATACTTGCAGTCGGTTCAAAGAGCTGTACAAATTCTCCAGTACCAGATGCGTAGGCATTTGCAATATTAGCAAACTCGATGTTTTGAATTAAGTTCGTATCTTTGTGAGGATCAATGCCATTTTTCTTTAAAACGTATTCTCCAACCATTTGCGGCATGCCGCCTTTGCGCTGACCTAAAAACGTAACACCTTTTACGTTATTCCAATTAAAAGAATCTAGCTTTTTACGTGAAACTAAAAATGTCCCATCTGTTTGTGTAAGCTGTGCGAAGTTAATAACAGGGTCTTTTGCTCCTTGTTGATGAACGTAAATAGACGTTTCAGAACCGACAAGAGCAATATCAATTCCACCAGATAATAGGGCGGTCATCGTCTTATCTCCGCCAGCTGTTGTTTGTAGGTCAATATTTAGTCCTTCATCTTTAAAAAAACCTTTTTCAATCCCAACATATAACGGTGCATAGAAAAGAGAATGGGTAACTTCGCCGACGCGAATGTTTTGAGTTTGATCTTTTGGCCCTTCTTTTTTACTACTACAAGCAGCAAAAGTGAAAACAGTTAGTAACATGATGCAAAAAACAGCTATTAATTTTTTCACTATATAACACCTCCTAGAAGTCACTCTACAAGCATGATATGTAGGTAAGTGCCCATATGTGAGTATAGATAGCAGGAATTTTTTGAGTGATAAAGAAGTACAAATATAAGGGGTGATAAAATGAAGTACGAATATGATGATAGCGTACATTTACATCTTGATTATTTCGGAACAGAATGTGATATGGAATCGATTGCTTATAAGAGGAAGAATGAAGACGTATGGGATGTGTATTTTAATTTTGGAGTATACGGTATTCAGAAAGAGGATGTAGAGTTAGGAAGGTTTATGGACGAATATGCTGGTCATTACGTTTTTTCTGTACATGCTCGTGATTTAAGCTGGGAATTTGGAAGTGCTCAGTTTGAGGAGTGGGTTTTGAGAAATCAGATAGTAGAAAAATCACTGCAAAAATAGGTAGGGATTTTGTGGTCGATTTTCTCATTTTATTGTTCATTTTCGTAGTTGGATTTTTTATTATACAATTGCTCATTTACCGATTTGCAAAGAAAAGCATTCAAAAATATACAAAAATGAAATGGATGCATATGTGGCTACATATGCATATGGAAAAAGGTCCGAGATTAGATTTTTTTGATTTTGTATTTATAGTAATCGTATGTATTATATGGAGAATGTGGATAGTTTCTCTTTTATAGTAGATGTTTCAACACGTTCTTAAAGGCATCATGATTTGTCCTCTTAGTTTGTAAGGAATAAAAAATAGAAATCAAAATACGAAGCAAAATCTGCAAGTTTGATCAGGTTTTGCTTCGTATTTTAATTTGCATAATAAATAGATTATATCTCCTAAAATAACGGTGAATTTTAACTTTTTTTGAAGGTAGAATCCTTTTGTAATATAGTTTGTATATGCAGTATTTTTGTACTTTTTAGAATCTGTTTTGTTGTAAAAAGTACGAAAAAATGTTATTTTTTAAGGGGTATTTAAGGTTATATATATATAATAAAAATAGATATAAAGATCATAAGTATAATGTTTTTTACTGATGCGGGGTGAAATAGAGAGAAGAAAACAAGAAGAGAAAAGAGGGAAATAAGTTGAGTTTGGATTTTGTAGTTCAGCAACAAAGAAGAAATGAATTTCGTTATAATTTTTCTGTTCAGCAAGAAAGAAAGAGCCCATTACTTTCTTTCATTATTAGCGGAATATGGACTGTTTTTTTAGAAACGTTGTTTGTTATTACATTAGGCTATTTCGAATTAGAGAAGACGAAGTTATTTTTTAATGAAGGAATCACGTTAAGTATAATTACTATAATTTTATGGAGCATACTATTTTTTATTGATTATTTGAATAAAGGGATAATCAATAAACTTAGACCAGCTATAAGAGTTCATATTTTATTGCTGCCAATAGCTCATTTAATAGTTTTTATTTATATATTCATACAAGAATATATGAATTTTTTGCTTGTGAATAACTGGATTTATTTGCAGTATACACAGTACCTATTCAGCGTTTTACTCATTTATATGGTGTATATTTTAGTTTACAATTCAATTGGAAAAATTTTACTAAGTGTAATGTTAACTAGTTGTTCTTTTATTATTTTAGGGATTGTTAATTACTTCAAGAGTATGTTCAGAGGAGAGCCGCTATATCCATCTGACTTTACACAAATAGGGCATATGCAGTCAGTTATACCAATGGTTATGGATTATTTTAGTTTGAAAAATATATTAATAGGAATCATTAGTATAGTTGTATTTGCATTTGTTGTTTTTACTATTCGAAAGCATATTAAATCTATAAAAATCCATATCGGTATGCGAATTGTTTTAATATGTACATCTCTGTTTATGGTGTATGCGTTTAGTAATTACCCTAATACATTTGTGAATAAGTTATTTGTAAAGGGTGGGGTATACTTCCCTTTATGGAATCAAAATATGAACTATGGTCAAAATGGCTTGGTTTTAGGATTTTTAAGTAACTTAGATACGACAGTTATTCAGGAACCAGAAAAATATTCAAAGGAAAATATGCTTCAAATTGCGAATGACATAAAGAAACAATATGGTGTTAATGTGAGTGAACAAAAAAAAGCTGAGAAACCGAATATTATATTTCTGATGAGCGAGGCTTTTTGGGACCCTACAAAACTAACGAATCTTTCATTTAGCGAAGATCCAGTCCCGAATCTACATCATTATATTGAGAATTTTCCAGGTGGACAAACAATAGCTCCTACATTTGGGGGGAATACAGCGAATACCGAATTTGAAGCGCTAACGAGTTATTCAATGAGTTTGTTAATGCCCGGTTCTATACCGTATCAACAAGCTGTTACAGGTCAGAAAGAAATCCCATCTATTGCAAGTGAATTGAAAAAACAAGGATACTATGCAAGTGCAATTCATGCTTTTGATCGCTCATTTTACAAACGAGATACTGTATATAATGTATTTGGATTTGATAACTTTAATGCAGAAGATACGATGAAGCATAAAGAATTAGCTGGGGACAATGTTAGTGATTTGTCTATGAGTAAAGAAATAATAGATGAATTGAATAAGAGAAAACAGCCTACATTTATTCATGCGGTAACGATGCAAAATCATTTTCCATATAATCCGGGACGATTTGAAGAAAATCAAATAGAAGTTAATGGATTAACAGAAGATGCATCGAAGGCAGAATTAGAAATATATACGGAAGGTGTAAGGCGCTCCGATGAAGCTTTAAAATATTTAATAGACCAGCTTGATGAATTAGAAAGACCTACTTTATTAGTCTTTTTTGGAGATCATTTACCAGTACTAGGGACAAATAAGGCTATTTATAAAGAGGCTGGATATATAGAGAATGAAGAAACTGTAAGTGAAAGATTATCAATGGCAGAAACACCATTGTTAATGTATGCAAATTTTGATATACCAAATGACAACTTAGGTTTAGTAAGTCCAATGTATTTCTCAAATCTTGTTTTTGATTACGCAGGATTAAATAAATCACCATTTTATCAATTTTTATCGGGATTATATAAAGAAATCCCAGTGCTTAGAGATGAATTAAAAGTTGATAAAAATGGCGAAGAGATTAAAGACTTAACAAAGAAACAAAAAGAAATGTTAGAGCAATATAAAATGATTCAATATGATTTACTCGTTGGAAAGCAGTATAGTAAAGATATACTCTTTAAATAGGGGAAACAAAAAAGGACTTGTATAGGATACAAGTCCTTTTTTCATAGTATTTAACGGGGTAACCAGACAAGCTGGGTTTAGGGAGTATTACTTGTACATTTAGTATAAACAAAAATGTAATCGTTTTATTAATTGATTTGTGAGAAATGTGTGAATTTTATTTTGTGAAAACTTCATTCACTTCAACAAATAACCTATAGGGCATATACTTTCACTTTCTTTGAAAAATAAGTTGTAATGATATTCGATGGGATAAATTAAAACAGGAGATGAGAAGATAACAGAATGTATCATTCGTATCGTAGTTATTCTTACTTACGAATGGGCCGGTTTAATTGGGTAAACAAAAAAGATAGTTAATAAAAAAGAATTTGCTGTAAGGAAACTATGAATTTAAAAATTTTATAAGTTCTGCATTTAATTCATCTGCTTGGTCGATTGGAGAGCCGTGACCACTATTTGTAAGAGCATGTAGTTGAGCATTTTTAATCCGTTTTTGCGTGAGTTCAGCACTTTTGTATGGGATCAGTTGGTCGTGAACGCCGTGGAATATTTTTGTTGGAACGTTAATTTTACTTAAGTCTTTCGTTACGTCTTCGTTTGCAGCTGCTTGCAAAATTTTGATGAGAGCATAGGAAGCGGACTGCATACCGAGATAAGAAAACCATTCAAGGGTTGCAGCTCCTAAGTTTCTATTGAAAAATGATAAAGATACATCACTTAAAAATTTTGGTAAATTTACATACATTTGATGAATGAGGGTATCTGCTTGTTCTTTTGGTACACCGTAAGGGGACTCTTGATTTTTCACGAAAGAAGGAGAGACGGCATCAATTAATGCGAGCTTAGAAATACGACGCCCATTGTAGCGAGACATATAGCGAATAGAAAGAGCACCGCCGACTGAAAAACCGACTAACGTAGCATTTTCTACTTGGAGTGCTTCCAGAACAATTGCAATATCATCAGCTAATCGGTCATACGTGTAACCAGTCCATGGCTTATCAGATTGCCCATTTCCGCGTATATCCATGGCGATGCAGCGAAAGCCGTGCTCCGGTAAAACATTGAGTTGATATTGATACATTTGATGATTTAAAGGCCAGCCATGGACGAAAAAAACAGTTTTACTACCGGGACCGGGATTAACGTCTTGCACAAAAATATGAACATCTTTCTCGACCGTAACAAACATGAAGTATCCCCCTTATATGTGTTAGTATGCTCTATCCCAAATTAACGAATGAACGCCGAGCTTTGGCTTCCAGTGGAATTTTACGAATCGCGACTTTCCATTTTTATTAACGAAACGAAATGTATGAACGCCAAATCCTTGCATCATTCGAAAACTTCTTGGAATTGTACGGTCGGACATAATCCACATCATCATTGCAGCTGATTCTTGATTATTGGCGATGAAGTCCCAAAAAGTATCATGTGCTGTTTGGCCCTGTGGAATTTCATTATGTGGCTCTGGTTTAAGGGCGTGAATAAGATCAGGAAATTTAATACCATCTTGAATGAAGAAAATTGGTATGTTATTTCCTACTAAGTCGAAATTTCCTTCTTCTGTATAAAATTTAACAGCGAATCCTCTAACATCTCGATTCGTTTCATTGGCTCCTTTTGATCCCGCTACTTCAGAAAAACGAACGAAAAGTGGTGTTGTTTTTGAAGGGTTTTGTAGAAAGTGTGCCATTGTTAGCTCTTCTAAAGATTCATATAACTCAAAAATGCCATGTGCTCCGTATCCTCGTGCATGAACGACTCTTTCAGGAATTCGTTCACGATCAAAATGAGAAAGCTTTTCTCGCATAAGAAAATCTTCCAGAAGGGTAGGGCCACGATCACTGGCAGTTAAAGAGTTTTCATCATTTGAAATTTTAACACCTGTATTTGTTGTCATCTCCTTTCCTTCATTTTCGGGTGTAAAGGATTGGAGCTGTTCTGTCTTTTTATTTTTTTTGCCGTCCATATAAAACACCTCCCATAATATACGTATTATTGATTGTAGTTTTTATGCTTGCATATAGTCTGAAGATATTACACTGTTGGTATGATTTTCCTCAAATGTTCGATTTATCTTTGTTTGTCTATGAAAATCATTTATTATAATAAATGGTATTCTTCGAGATATTATTTTGAAGGGGTGTTAAAGTGAAAGAAAGTTTTCTATCATATAAAGAAGAAGAAAGGAATGCAAAAATTTTCTTATGGGTGCTATTTGTTACTGTTACTGCATATCAAATTTTCTATGCAATCGTATTAGAAAATAAATCACTAACGGATAAGGGACATAACATACTATGGCAAGTTATTTGTGGAACAGCAATACTCGGCGTGAATATATATTTAATAAAAAAAGAGAAAGCAAACCTTGTTAAATATACATGTTTATTTGCATACATAGGGATAGAAATGGCTAATATACTTTCGTATATTCTTTATAATAAGGCGGCATTTGATGGGGTAAATATAATAGAAATTATTCTCATTTTCTTTGTACCTATATTTTTAAATAAAAAGTATTTTGTGTTTTTACTTGCTACGATTATAGGGAAATATGTGATTTATTTATTTGTATTAGAGGAAGTAAAAGCGTTTATGTTTCTTATTATGTACACACTTTTATTAATAGCTGCATACATCATTTTAAATCGATTTTTACAATATCTTTCAGCTGTAAAGGAAAGTATTAAGATTGCTAGTGAATCACAAAAATTAGCAGTGATCGGAAAAATGGCAGCGACAGTCGGGCATGAAATTAAAAATCCACTTGCTTCGTTAAAAGGATTTACACAATTACAGCGAGAGAAGCATGAAGATGATCCTATTTATAAACGAATGATCTTTGAAATAGAAAATATGAATAATATGATAAGTGAGTTAATGGAAGTTGCTACATGTAAACCTTCTATTTATGAGAAACATGATGTAGGAAAAATTGTATTACAAGCAGTAAAAACTCTTCGCGAAAAAATGAATGAATCAAATGTTCAACTTATTTCTAATGTGGAAGAAAAAACAGTGGAAGTTGAATGTGATGAACGAAAAATAAGAGGAGTTTTTTTATATGTCATAAATAATGCTCTGGAGGCAATGGAGCAAGGTGGCATTTTAGATTTGCGATTAGAAAATAAAGGGAAAGATTATGTGATGATAAGTATAATCGATAGTGGTTACGGTATTAAGAAGGAAAATTTAGCCCGTGTGACAGAGGCTTTTTATACAACGAAACAAGATAAAATTGGTCTAGGACTTACGGTAGCGGATCGAATTGTTGCCGAGCATCTTGGTGAATTATGCATTGTAAGTGAAAGAGATATTGGAACAAGAATAGACATCATTCTTCCAATGAAGTTTGGAAATTATGAAATCCAAGTGGAAGAAAAGCTAGGAGTTACCATATGAATAAAGGCTATATATTTAAAAATGAAGAAATAAAGGCACTCAAAGTATTTTTAAGCTTATTTTTTATTATATTTTTTGTATATGATCTTGCCTATGAATTTATCGTACCTTTAATAGGGGGAGAACAAGAAGGAGTAGGAAAATTCGAAGATGGTTTAGGTTTATGGCTCTATTTTTGGATGGTGATATTGTTTTGCATCGGCATATATTTTATGAAATGGAAGAATCCATTTGCGGTAAAGTATATCATTTTAATTGGCTATAATATATTAGATTTTATCCATAATATTATGATTTATTCTGGTAGTGATGCTGAGTTTGATGGTGGAAATATAGTAGAAGGATTTTTCATTTTATTTGCACCAATCTTCGTGAGTAAAAAATATTTTTGGTTAGTTATAGGGATAATTGTTGGAAGGTACGCTCTTATTGGAATCATTATTCAATCTTCTCTCGTTTTAATCCCAATGGCATTATGTAGCGTATTCTCCATTATATGTTGGATTATATTTTTGAGATTCCAGTCTTACATTCGTACGATTGAGATGATGGATAAAGAAATAAAACAAACAGAAAAGCTAGCAACTGTTGGAAAAATGGCAACAGTTATTGGCTATAAGATTAGAAGACCTTTAGCAACTTTAAAAAAACTTGTGAATAAACAAGCGAACAAGCATCCCGAGGATAAGATTTATAGCGATATTATGAAGCAAGAGGTAGAACGAATTCATACAATTACTACAGAACTTAGTGGGTTTGAGAAATCTAAATCGCTAGAATCAGAAACTCATAACATACAAGAAATTATCGCTTATGTTATTCGGGTTATGGGTAAGCCTGCTTTAGAACAAGGGGTGCACATACAAGGTATTTACAGTAAAGACATACCGTCAATTACATGCGACGAAAAACGATTAAAACAAGTATTTTTTAATTTAATCAAAAATGGGATTGAAGCAATGTCAGTTGGTGGGACGATTACGATTAAAGTTACCGTAGAAGATGGAATCGTCGTTCAGGTGAAAGATGAGGGGTGCGGCATTCCAAAAGATAAAATTCCAAAGTTAAATGAAGCTTTTTACACAACGAAAGAAACGGGCACAGGTTTAGGGTTAGTAGTTACAGAAAAAATTATTAAAGACCACAACGGTAAAATGAGCTTTGAAAGTGAAGTTGGAGTTGGAACGACGGTAAAGGTAATGTTGCCGATGTAATGATAAAATATTCGAAAAAGGGAGATTACTTACTTGAGAGCGATCTCCTTTTTTATTCTGTAAAAAATAAATTGATGTGTGTACCCATCTTCACTAATTAAAGTGTCCTTTTATAACCACCATTTCTCCTGCGGAATTAAAGTAATATCCAAACGAAAGTTCTCTTTAAACCAATCATATATCAATGTCTCTTTCACTAAGTATTCAGAGGCAGAGTGCGACACACCGATGAGTGACATATTCGTTGTTTTTACATAATCCATAATGAGCGAGTATTTATGTCTACCGTAATCATTGTCGATATGGCAATGGATTTCTCCTGCAATATATGCTTCAGCACCTTTTTCTTCTGCTTCGTTCATTAAAGATACGACATCGCCACATCCAGCGATAATTGCAATTTTTTTAATGGAATCGTGTTGTTTACCTTCGAAGTCTGTGTAAGGAATGTGGAAGAGTTTTTTTAGACGTTTTTGGAGTGCTTCTGTTGATGTTTCATCTATTTCACAAATGAGACCGACTGGCTCGCTTTCTGGACCACCGTAAGCAAATCCGTCAATTACACTGGCTTGGAGTGCTTTTGCGATTGAAATGCTTGTTCCATACGTTTGATGAAAATCCATTGGTCCGTGACATGTATATATAGAAAGTTGTTTTTCTTTTATCGCCTGCAAATATTTTTCTGGAATGGGAATAAAACCACGGCCTGATTTTCCAAGCGGATCACCGCACTCCATTACAAGTGGATGATGCATAAAGAGTAAATCACCGGGTGTCGATTGTGAAATGAAAGCTTCAAGAACGTCATCTGTAGGGAATACAGATAAAAATACTTTGTTTACATTTTCAGCCCCTCGTATCATAAGACCGTTAAATAGCTCTACAAAAGTTGCTTCAAAAAATTGTTGCCATGGAAATTGGATAGAATCATATACAGCAGGGATAAAGCGACTAAAGGCAATGTCTTTTCCGTATTTTTCGATTTGGAATATATGATTGAGTGATTGTTCTATTTCTTTTAAAGCTGGCATGTTGTGTTATCCTCCTTAAACTAATTCTTACTCTATTAGTTATTTTTATTGTTCATGGCAAAATAAGAAGCGGATAGGAAACAAATAAAACCTAGAATCCAACCAATAGAAGGAGAATAGGGAAGTATATGTTGTAATATCATTCCGCTAGAAATAAAAAAGCTACCTAATAGGCCTAATAAAATAGGATATCGCTTTAGTTGAGACATCAGTGATAGAACCTCCTTTATCACATACATTGTATATTAGTCTTAATTTTCTGTATACAAAGTTTTAGAAAAATAGTGGTACAATATATGAATGATATGAGAAGAAAGGATGAACATTAACAGATGTACGTTACTGTAACAGAAGCAGCATATAAAAAAATTATGGATACGATTCCAAATGAAGCGAAATATATAAAATTATTTTACGATAATGAAGGTTGCGGTTGTGTTATGAGCGGAATCATTGATTTAGTAGCTGTAGCTGAAAAAGATGAGCGTGATGTAGATATTGAATCAAGTACACTTAGCTTTATCGCCGATCGTACAAAGCTTGTATTTATGGATGATAAGTTAACGGTTGATTGGCATGAAGGTGGAGGAACTCTTCAGTTAAAAAGCCCGAGCCAGTTTTATAATCCAAATATGAAGTTACATGTTCGAGTATAATAAAGAAAAGACGGTTCCAATATGTTTTTGGAATCGTCTTTTTTATTGCATAAGGTGTTATTATTGCCGTTTTTTGTTGATAAGTCGATATACTTAAAAATCGCCGATATAATTTCATGTGTCAAAGTAAAGCTCTTGATACAATAAAAAGATTTTTTCACATAATGAAATGTACACATGATTGAATTTTCTGTATAATTTTCTTTGCGGAGGGGATACGCATGAGAAGATGGGGAATTGAGTTATTAATTTTAAGTGTGGTTATGATTTGGGGTATTAACTATACCATTGCAAAATATGGACTTGTAGAATTTACAGCAATTGAGTTTACTGCTATTCGGATGATGGCGGCGGCACCGTTACTGTTATTGCTTACATTCTTTATTGAAAAGTCGCTTTATGTGGAGCGAAAAGATATACCAAGATTAATCGTTGTTAGTTTTGTAGGTATTGTACTATATCAAACGTTATTTATGGAAACTGTTAAATATACATCCGCTACAAATGCCTCTTTACTCATTTCTATTTCACCTATTTTTACAACTTTATTTGCGGTTTTTTTGAAACAAGAAAAGTTTTCTTCTCGGAAGTTAATTGGTTCTATGATTGCCTTTGTGGGTGCAGCATTAGTTTTAGTAGCGGGGCATTCACTCGCTAGTTCTTTTTACGGGAATGGAATTGGAATGATTACATCAATATGCTGGGGGCTTTATCCTGTTTTAGCAGGGCCATTAATTAAAAAATATTCAGCACTACGTGTTACTGCATGGTCGGCATTAGTTGGAGCAATTCCGCTTTTATTATTAAGTGGTCCACATGTATTTGTCATGCCGTTTCACATTACAAAAGGGATGACACTATTTGCTTTACTATATTCTATTTTCTTTGTAACAGTATTTGGTTTAGTAATGTGGTATATCGGTGTTCAAAAAATTGGGGCATCCCATACGATGGTATATATGTATATTACACCGATTGTAGCGGTTTTATTTGCAGCTATATGGGCAAATGAATCTATTTCATTACAACAAATGATCGGTGGGATAATCATTTTCTTTGGTCTATGGTTTGTAAAATTGGAGAAAGTAAAAGTTCATACTACCGTACAGGAACCTATATCAAAATAGGAAAACAGATCACTTATGATCTGCTTTCCTATTTTTTTATTTTTGGTAAGAAGACGAGAAATAAGATAGCAGTAATAAGTGGAATTAAGTTTAAAAATGGAATACGGAAGAGTGTGATAAGAATAATACCTGGAAGGAGAACACCGAGGACAGCGTAGAAAATACTATGATTTTTCGTGTACCAATATAGCGAAAGTCCAATAAGTGCAGGGACAATGAGATGAATGAGAGCCATTAAAAAATAAATCATTAGACGCCCCCTTTATTTGTGTATTTATTACATCATATCCGTATGTTCATAGATTGATATCACTTTTTTCATAAATGGACGAAAAATGTTTGGAAAAACGTCACAAATTATAAGAATATGATGTTCGAAATCTTGTATAATATTATTTTCTGAAAACATTTAAACAACATAAACATTGGGTTTATGTTGTTTTTAATTTGAGTGAAGAGAATTTTAAGTAGTATGAACTCGAAAGAAATGAGTTATACAGCTTTTGTTGGATAGATTAAAACTACTGAAGAGGGGTACAGCATGATTAGTATGTCATTAAGATCGTTTAAAATTCAATCGTATTATTTACTAGGTATTCTGCTATTAGGCTGGATGTTAACGCCGTTTTCAGCGCATTTTCTAGGTGCAGGAATTGGACTTATCGTAAGTATGTATTGTGTTTGGCTTTTAGGGAGACGAATTGAGAAGCTTGGAGATAGCATTGTAAAGAAAACGAAAGCACCGACGCTCGGTATGTTTAACCGTTTTGCCGCTGCTATTTTGGGTGCTATTATTATGTATGAAATTGAGCACCATATGGTGATGTGGGCTTTTGCAGTAGGGATTATGGGCGGTTATTTCTTAATTGTTGTTAATTTAGGCTACTATAGCATGAAAGATGAGAAAGAATTAACGAAGAGATAAAAAGATAAAAGCTGCTCTTTAGATGGGATAGAGGATCCAGCGGTGGCTAGAAGCGGTTAGAGCCTTTTTTAGCTCCGTACTTGTATAAAAAATAGATAGAAAGAAGCTTACGTAAAAACGTAAGCTTCTTTTTTATGTAAGTGTGTGTAACCGTTAAGCCGCATTGGGTTTTGTCGGTGAGTACGCGAAACTTTTCGGTTACACGACACTTATTCATATGAGTAAAGGGTTATTCCAACAGAAAGTTTTAACTTAAGCGATTGGACCGCCTAAGTTAATAATAGCTTCAGAAACGCTGTCGAACTTTTTGAAGTTCTCTTTGAATTCGTTTGCAAGTTCAATTGCTTTTGTTTTGTAAGCAGCTTTATCAGCCCAAGTTTGTTCAGGCATTAATACTTCGTCAGGTACACCTGGTACGTGAAGAGGTACTTCAAGACCGAAGATGTCATGTTTAGCAGTTTCAGCTTTTGCAAGTTCACCGCTTAGTGCCGCTTGAATCATTGCGCGAGTGTAACCTAAGTTCATACGCTTACCAACACCGTATTCGCCACCAGTCCAGCCAGTGTTTACTAAGAATACTTTCGCATCGTGTTTCTCAATTTTTTCACCAAGCATTTCAGCATAGCGAGATGCATCAAGTGGTAAGAATGGTGAACCGAAGCAAGTTGAGAATGTAGCTTGCGGAGATGTAACGCCGCGCTCTGTTCCTGCTAGTTTACTAGTGTAACCACTTAAGAAATGATACATAGCTTGTTCTTTTGATAACTTACTGATTGGAGGCAATACGCCAGATGCATCAGCAGTTAAGAAAATGATTGTATTTGGATGTCCTGCAACACTTGGCAGCACGATATTGTCAATCGCATGCATAGGGTAGGCAGCACGTGTATTTTCTGTTAAAGTAGTATCGTTATAGTCAGCGATGCGTGTTTGATCATTAATGACAACGTTTTCTAAAACAGATCCAAATTTGATTGCATCAAAGATTTGTGGTTCTTTCTCATGAGAAAGGTTTACACATTTCGCATAGCAACCGCCTTCAATATTGAATACACCGTTATCAGACCAACCATGCTCATCATCACCGATTAATTTACGGTTTGGATCAGCAGATAAAGTTGTTTTACCTGTTCCAGATAAACCGAAGAATAGTGCTACGTCACCTTCTTCACCTACGTTTGCAGAGCAATGCATAGAAAGAATATCTTGTTCAGGTAGTAAGAAGTTCATAATAGAGAAGATTGATTTTTTCATTTCTCCAGCGTATTCTGTACCACCAATTAGTACGATACGTTTTTCGAATGAAACCATGATGAATGCTTCAGAGTTTGTACCGTCAATTACTGGATCTGCTTTAAAGTTCGGTGCAGAAACAATTGTAAACTCTGATTCATGAGTTGTTAATTCTTCTTCAGTTGGACGAATAAATAATTGATGTACAAATAGATTGTGCCATGCATATTCGTTAATAACTTGAATTGGTAGGCGATAGTTGCGATCGGCGCCTGCAAATCCTTTGAAGACGAATAACTCTTCTTTTTCTTTTAAGTATTCTAAAACTTTAGTATATAATTTATTAAAATGTTCTTCAGAAATCGGTTGGTTCACAGCTCCCCAAGCAATTTTGTCAGCAACCGATGCTTCTTTCACAATAAATTTATCTTTAGGAGAACGTCCTGTGTATTTTCCTGTTGAAGCAGAAACTGCACCAGTAGAAGTTAATTTCCCTTCATTTCGCATTAATACTTTTTCCACTAATTGCGGAACACTTAGTTGAATCTGTGCATTGCTTCCGTTCAATAATTCATGTAAACCGATTTGGACATTCACAGTACTCATATTTATATACCATCCTTTTCATTTAATGAAATATTTCTCGTAATCCCCATCAAGAGTATAACACAATTATATAAATAATGTATACTATTTATTTATTTTTGTTTGTGTGAATGTATTATTTCCTTATTAATATTTCATTCCAGGCGTATTGAGAAAAACTTTCAGGAAAATGTGAATATTAATTGACAAATGAATATCATTTCTTTAGTATAGGTTGGGACGGATACTCTCTTATCCCGAGCTGGCGGAGGGACAGGCCCGATGAAGCCCAGCAACCTCACTTGTAGTGGTAAATACATGTGAATAGGTGCTAAAACCTGTGCGAGGCTAATGGTCTCGAACGATAAGAGCAAAGGGCAAAAAGCAGTATGCAAGTAGCAAATTAAACCTTTCCTCTATGTTAAGTAGGAAAGGTTTTTCTGTATGCTTGTGTGGGAGAATAAATGTATGTCGCAGTTTGTGGCAAATTAAGGATGAGTTCCGTACAATATATACAATTACTGTAGGGAGGTTTACCACATGACAAAAAAACGTCATCTGTTCACATCTGAGTCTGTAACTGAAGGACATCCAGATAAAATTTGTGACCAAATTTCTGATTCAATTTTAGATGCGATCTTATCAAAAGACGCAAATGCACGTGTAGCTTGTGAAACAACTGTAACAACTGGTTTAGTATTGGTAGCGGGGGAAATTACGACTTCTACTTACGTAGACATTCCAAAAATCGTTCGTGAAACAATTCAAGGCATTGGTTACACACGCGCAAAATACGGATTCGATGCAGAAACTTGTGCAGTTTTAACATCTATCGATGAGCAATCTGCTGACATCGCTATGGGTGTTGACCAAGCGCTAGAAGCACGCGAAGGTCAAATGACTGACGCTGAGATTGAGGCAATTGGTGCAGGAGACCAAGGTTTAATGTTTGGTTTTGCATGTAATGAAACACAAGAATTAATGCCACTTCCAATCTCGCTTGCTCACAAATTAGCTCGCCGTTTAACTGAAGTACGTAAAGATGACACATTATCATACTTACGTCCGGATGGAAAAACGCAAGTTACAATTGAGTATGATGAAAATGGTAAACCTGTACGTGTAGATACAATTGTAATTTCTACACAGCATCATCCAGATGTTACATGGGAAGAAATCGATCGCGATTTAAAAGAGCATGTAATTAAAGCTGTAGTTCCAGCAGAATTAATGGATGGAGAAACGAAATTCTTCATTAACCCAACTGGTCGCTTCGTAATTGGTGGACCACAAGGTGATGCTGGTTTAACAGGACGTAAAATCATCGTTGATACTTACGGTGGATACGCTCGCCACGGTGGCGGTGCATTCTCTGGTAAAGATGCAACGAAAGTTGACCGTTCTGCAGCATATGCAGCTCGTTATGTTGCGAAAAATATCGTAGCAGCTGGACTTGCTGACAAAGCAGAAGTACAACTTGCATACGCAATTGGCGTAGCACAACCAGTATCAATTTCAGTTGATACATTTGGCACTGGTAAAGTATCTGAAGACGTACTAGTAGAACTAGTTCGTAACAACTTCGATCTTCGCCCAGCTGGTATTATTAAAATGCTAGACTTACGTCGCCCAATTTACAAACAAACAGCAGCTTACGGTCACTTTGGACGTACTGATGTAGATCTTTCATGGGAACGTACAGACAAAGCAGCTACTTTAAAAGAGCAAGCTGGTCTATAATATATGAAAAAAAGCTTTGCGCAGTGAGCGCAAAGCTTTTTTTATTTCGTTTTACTTACAATTTGAATGCATGATTTACAATACACTTCTCCGTCTAGCTCAATATATTTTTTCATATTAGTCATACCACTTGCTGGAAATGGCATATGAATCCGTGATTTTTCATATGTTTGTATTTCTTTTTCACATGATTTACAAATGGTCCGTTTCTTATGTAACATATGCAATCAACCTTTCATTTGACGTGCTTTACCCGCGCAAAAGGCACTGCTTAGTAAAAATAGCGTTGCGAATATAATACTTACTAATGTGGCGTATGGAATTGCTCCTTTTAGAGAAAAACCGACAGTGATGGAAGCAACGAATAAGAGGATGAATGTTGTTGTTAATTTTTTGTATAGTTCCATAATAGGTAGACCTCCGATTTATTTGGTAGTGCAATTTTAAAAACTGAATTCTACTATGTAGAAAATATAAGAAAAGTTAAAGGTTAGCTAATGATGTGAAGTCTAGGGGGATAAGAAAGAATGTTTTTCATTTTCCTTTTTGTGGATTACTATACTTATATTGTATCATGATGCATCATCGTCTTCATACATAATTGTGTAAAGGTATGTATGATAAAATGAAGAAAAGTCTTTAAGAAAGGAAGAAGAAAAATGAGTGTCAATGAACATAAAAAACAAGCGCCAAAAGAAGTGCGTTGCAAGATTGTAACAATTTCCGATACACGTACGGAAGAGACAGATAAGAGCGGACAACTATTACATGAATTGTTAAAAGAAGCAGGCCATACAGTGACTTCTTATGCAATTGTAAAAGATGATAAAGAAAGTATTCAGCAAGCAGTGTTAGCTGGTTATCATAAGGAAGATGTTGATGTTGTATTAACAAATGGTGGTACAGGTATTACGAAACGTGATGTCACAATTGAAGCCGTATCAGCGCTATTAGATAAAGAAATTGTCGGATTTGGTGAGTTGTTCCGCATGATTAGTTATTTAGAAGATATCGGAAGTAGTGCAATGTTAAGTAGAGCGATTGGTGGCACAATTGGGCGAAAAGTTGTCTTTTCAATGCCAGGATCTAGCGGAGCAGTTCGCCTTGCGATGAATAAGTTGATTTTACCGGAGTTAGGTCATATTACATTCGAACTGCATCGCCAATGAGTAAGTGGGCTGGAATTGTATTAGCAGGTGGTATGTCGAGTAGGTTTGGTGAGCCGAAAGCGTTAGCAAGCTGGCAAGGGAGTACGTTTATTGAGCATATTTTGAAAGTGATGACAAGGACGCTCCAAGAGGTTGTAGTCATTAGTCATTCTGATATAAAAGAGCGAGTAGAGCAATTCGTACAAGTTCCTGTTATAGAAGATATTCCGCACTATAAAGGAAACGGTCCACTTGCTGGAATTGTATCAGGAATGGAATATATAGAAGCAGATTGGTACGCTATTATGCCTTGCGATGCGCCAAATGTTTCGCATGAGTGGTTTACTATTTTATTAGAGCAAACGAACAATGAATATGATGCGGTTGTACCTATTATTAATGGAAGAAAACAACCGTTACTTGCAGCGTATCATAACCGTGTGAAAGAAAAGATTTATACTTTACTTCAAGAAGAAAAAAGAAGTATGGGGCAGCTTTTATTACAATGTAATGTGAAATATGTTGCCGGAGAAGATATACAAGCAAATGCAGAATGGTTTATAAATGTAAATACGAAAGAAGAATATGCGCAAGCTCAAAAAAACCTTTCAAATGAATGAAAGGTTTTTTGATATACAGAATTGGGGAACAATTGCTGTATAAAGGTATGTGAGTAAGCTGATTTTAAGGGGAATTCTTAAAATCACTATACAGTAAAAATACTGTATAACCATATATTAATTTTTATGGGTTTTTATTACAAGTCTGTTTAGTTATGTTTATTTTTGTTATAATGTATATAGAAATAAAGTGATATTTAACCTTATGTATCATTTATTAAACTAAAATTTGTGTTCGTGTAATAAACTCCCTTCATTTTTTTGAAGGGAGTTTTTGTGTTTAAGCGAGTAATTCTGATGTGGCGTGCTGAAGGACTTCTGCATATTGATTAAGTAAGCCACGAAAAATCTCATCCCAGCTTTTGGATTTCGCATAAGACGAAGCTGCTATTCCCATCTGTATAAGTTTTTCTTTATTTTGTAATAAAGAATAAATGGATGATAGAAATGCATCCGCATCTTTTGGTGGACAAAGAACTCCCGTTTTTCCATCTGTAATAATATTTTTAACTCCGCCACTATTTGCACCAATGACAGGGGTACCACATGCAAGTGATTCGAGTACGACATTTCCAAACGTTTCAGTAGCTGATGGAAATACCATTATGTTAGAACAAGCATATGCTTCAGCTAAATCTTCACCTTGTAAATAGCCAGTAAAAGTGACATTTGTTTTCGAGACAGCTTCACATAAGTTTGCTGCTAGAGGACCATCTCCGGCGATGAGCCAATGAATGTCGTTTCGAGTATGCGCGGATTTAACGATAAGGTCTTGCAACGTATCAATATCTTTTTCAGGAGCAATCCGTCCAACATAGGAAAGGACATACTTCGCTGTAATATTATATTTTTTTCGGAATAGGTCTGTATTATAAGCTGGATGAAAGAGTGTGCAATCTACACCACGTCCCCAAATAGAGAGGGACTGAAACCCTTTATTTTTTAGTTGATGTAATGTTTCAGAGGAAGGAACAAAATTCTTTTGCATATGACTATGAAACCATTTTAAATAGTTCCAAAGCATATTAGAGAGGAATTCGATTTTGTAATAGCGTAAATAGGCATCGAAATCAGTATGATAAGAACCGACAACTGGAATGTTTAACTTTTTTGCATAATACAATCCACAAAGTCCCATGTTGAAAGGTGTAGCAATGTGAATCATATCAGGTTTAAAGGTAAGAAGTTCCCGTTTAATGCGCGGAGTAGGAAAAGAAAAGCGGCATTCTGGATATAATATTGTTAACGGGATACTTCTCATTTTGTTCACATTTGCTACGAAATTATCTTCAGCGGTATGCTGAGGGGCGAAAACAGAATAGGCGATATTTTCTTTTTGAAAGTAACGTGTTAATCGCTCTAATGTTTTCGCAACCCCATTGATTTGTGGTGTAAAAGTATCGGTAAATATGGCGACTCTCATCATATCGCTCCTTTACGTGAAGAGTGGGATGCATTGATAAAAAGAGATGATGCCAGAGCAAGTGCCGAGGCACATACCGACGAATACGTCTGACGGATAGTGAAGCCCTAAATAAATGCGAGAAATCCCGACGCATAATGCTAACGGTAATAGAAAAACAAGTAAGCTTGGATTATAGCAAATAAATGGAATGAACACAGAGAAAACAGCCGTTGTATGACCAGACGGGAAAGAGTGGTCTTTTAATGGATGGACTGGATATTTTGCATCCTGAATTGTTAAATAAGGACGTTTTCGTGGATAATATCTTTTTAATATTTGCACAGGAATATGGCTAATTGCTAAAGAAATAGCAGTTGCAATTGCAGCTTGATGCAAAGTCCCTTTTGCGAAAATTAAAAAGAAAAGTGTGAGTGCAATGGAGAAAGTGGCACCACCAATATGAGTAATATTGCTGAAAAAGATATTTAATGTTTTTTGATCAAAGTAGCGATTAATTCCTTTGAAAATGTAACATTCTATTTTATATAATCCACTGACCTTCATGAAGATTCTCCTCCCTCATCTACATATATATGGAGATATTTGCTTCTATTTTAATAAGATTTTGTTGAGGGAATAATAATGTTTTGTAAAGAAAAAGTTAGTTTTTATAAAGTGAAACTTTAATCAGTGGGGATTCTGTTCATCCACCACTGATTATTAGCCTTCACCAATCGGGATGAAAAAAGCTGCCAATCTTATGGCAGCAGGAAAATTATTTTTGTAATGATTTATAGTATTGACCTTTTTCAACGTATTGTGTGCGAATTCGTTCCATGTCTTTACGGTCTTCTTCTGTTAATTCACGAATGACTTTCGCTGGGCGACCGAACGCTAACGTATTTGGTGGAATTTTCTTCCCTTGTGAAACGAGACTCCCAGCACCGATAAAGGCTCCTTCACCAATTTCAGCACCATCTAATATAATAGATCCCATTCCAATTAAAGCATCTTTTTTAATGTGACAGCTATGTAAAATGACTTGATGTCCAACTGTAACGTCATCTTCTAAAATAAGAGGATACTGAGGGCTTTGGTGGAGTGTACATTGATCTTGTACATTTACCCGGTCTCCAATTATAGTCGGTGATACGTCACCTCGGATGACTGTATTAAACCAAATACTTGCTTCTTCACCAATGGAAACATCGCCTGTAATCGTAACATAGTCAGCGATAAAAGCACTACTCGAAATTTTTGGGTTTTTTTCTTTATAAGGATATATCATGTAAAGCCTTCCTTTCCTAGAGACTAGTTTTAGTGTATCAAATTATGAAAAAGAGTGAAATGGAGGAGGTCTGTATGTGGAATTATGAAGCGGAGGAAGCGAAAGCTGTAGTCGTTATTGTACACGGCGCAATGGAATATCACGGACGCTACGAAGCGGTCGCGGAAATGTGGAATCATATCGGCTACCACGTCGTGATGGGAGACCTTCCGTCACATGGAACGACTTCGAGAAATAGAGGACATATTGATTCATTTGATGAATACATAGAAGAAGTTAAATTATGGGTGAAAGAAGCTAGAAAATACCGGGTACCTATTTTTCTATTCGGTCATAGTATGGGCGGTCTTATCGTGATTCGTATGATGCAAGAAACGAAGAGAGAAGATATAGATGGTATCATTTTAAGTTCGCCATGTTTAGGCGTATTAGCTGCACCTGCTGCTCCGCTTCGAGCGGCTTCAAAAATATTAAATGTTGTTGCACCAAAATTGCAATTTGCAACGAATCTTACAGTGGAAATGTCGACACGTAATCATGAAGTGAGAGATGCGATGGAGAATGATTCATTGTTCTTGCGCAAAGTATCAGTACGTTGGTATAGTGAATTAATTAAGTCTATTGAAATGGCTCATAAGAAAATAAACGATTTTCCAGATGTTCCGCTCTTGCTAATGCAAGCATGTGAGGATAAACTTGTAGATAAAACACGTGTCCGCATGTGGTTTGATAATGTTAAAATAAGTGATAAGGCATATAAAGAATGGCCTAATTGTTATCATGAATTATTAAATGAGTATGAGCGTGATGAAATTTTGAATTATATTCAGTCATTTACTGAAATACGTATCAATAACATAATAGAAACAAATAAGTAAATTATTTGTACAATGAATAGAGGAGATGAAGGAAGAAGTGAACGTACCGAGTAATCCCATAACGCTCATGGCGAAAGTATACCGTGATGTGTTTCCGGTTGTACACCATGAGCTAGCGATGTGGAAAGAGCGTGCCTACCATATTCCGAATGATGAGCTTCATAGTCAGGCAATCGCAAGTATTGAGCATAAAACGTTTCATTGCGAGGGCGGTGGCATTTTAGCGCTATTAGCAAATGAACATCGAGAGGAATGTATTCGTTTTATCGTAGCGTATCAAACGATTAGCGACTATTTAGATAATTTATGTGATCGCAGTACATCACTTGATCCGAACGATTTTGCCGCGCTGCATGAATCCATGTTAATGGCATTATCACCTGAAGTAGAAGGTGGCGGTAATTATTATCGTTATCGTGATGATCAAGATGATGGTGGTTATTTAGATGAACTTGTTGAAACGTGCCAAGATGTTTTAAAGAAAACGAAGCACTATGACAAAATTGCTCCTGTTCTTCATGAACTAGCTTGTTATTATTGTGATTTACAAATTCATAAACACGTGAAGTTAGAAGAAAGAGAACCACGTTTAAAAACATGGTTTGAAGCACATAAAGAAAACTTACCCGAGATGAGCTGGTTTGAATTTTCAGCATGTGCCGGTTCTACGCTTGGAATCTTCTGTCTTGTAGCATATGCATTTCATGATGAATTACATGATGAAGATATTGCGAAAATTAGACAAGGGTACTTCCCTTACGTACAAGGACTCCATATTTTACTTGATTATTTTATCGATCAAGAAGAAGACCGTATAGGCGGAGATTTGAATTTCTGTAGTTATTACGAAAACGAGCAAGCTATATTAGATCGCATGAAACATTTTGTAGAAGAAGCAGAGAACAGCATTGGTGATTTGCCTCATGCGAAGTTTCATCGTCTTATTAGCCGAGGGTTACTTGGTATTTATTTATCAGATCAAAAAGTATCAGCACAAAAGAATATGCACAAAATGGCACGGCGCATTGTAAAATACGGAGGGCTTACTTCACGATTCTTCTATTGGAACGGGAAGTTGTACCGAAAGAAAATGGCGCAGTGATGAAGAAAACCACTCTATATGAGTGGTTTTCTTTTCATTATAATCGTATTTTTGAAAATACATATATAAGAAGTTCAATCGCAAAAATAACTAAAACAGACAGTCCGAATAAAGGCATGACAGCGCCTAGTATAACCATCATGATAAAGAAAACGAGTACGCTTTTCTTATCTCTTTGCTTTGGCGGTGCTGCTAATTTTCCTTTCGGCTTTCTTGCTAACCACATTTTTATTCCGTAATAAATGAGAAGTAATAAAGAAAATGTCGTTAGTAAGCATAATATTTTATTTGGCCATCCGAATAAATGTCCTTCGTGAAGCGGGATGCCGTAAGTGAACCATTGTGCAAGTAATCCATAATCACGATAGTCCGTTTTTGAAATGAGTTCCCCGCTATATTGATCAAAGTAAGCTGTTATCTCTTTATTTGGTGCAACATGCATACCTGTAATACCAGAACCGCTCGATTTCGAAACAGTGAATACACCTTTCGGATCAGCTGGTAGTGAGATAACATATGGCTTTTTTATTTCAATTTCTTTTTGTAATTCATCGACAGAAATTGCTTTCGGTTCATTTGAATTCGATTCAGGCGGAGCTTCTTTTCTTGTTGCCCACGGCAATTCTTTTACCTTCGATTCAGGTGGTGCCATATACAATTTGGGATATCCGATCGATTCATTCGACGCTGCGATTTTATAAATTTGGTTGCCCATAAATCCTGACCACGGCAATCCAGATGCGACTAGCAGAAAGAGAGGAATTGTAAATATAATACCGATAATAGAATGACGTCTTTTTGCTTTTTCTCGCTTATTGGATGATGGTGTGTTTTTGAATTGGCGTATACTCATGTACAATCCGGTTACGATTAAAAAGATTGTCCAGCATGCCGCAAGTTCTACAGTATAGTTGACGACAGTGCCACCAACTAAAAGAGAACTATGTAATTCCCTCATGATATTGGCAAACGTTTCACTTGCATTTTGATCCCCAACAATTTGATTATTGCTGTCTAAATATACATATTTTTGTTGCCCAGTATATTCATTCGCAATAGTAAGCCTCGTATTATAATCCCCATTAAACTCACTAATTTTCGCCACGCTATAATGTGGATATTTTTTCTCTGTTAAGGAAATAGAATCAGACATCGAAATAGACTCTGTTTGGGCGCTCTTCCCAAAATACAAATCTTTATAGATGAAATCCTCAACCTCTTCCCGAAATAAATACCCAATTCCGCTCAGTGACAAAGTAATAAGAAGTGGCGTAATAAAAAGACCAGCATAAAAATGCCAACGCCAAAAAATGTAATGAAGCGAACGATTTACTTTCATACTTTCAGTTCCCCTAACCTTCCCTATATGAATAACTACTTATTTAATATAGCGAGATTAAGTGTGGATACTTTGAAAGAATTGTGAAGAAAGTTAAAAGTTTTGGGGGTTTTTAGCAAACAAAAAACACATTTTAAAAGGGCTGTTTTCTATGTTTATGAAGATCTTTTAGTATTTGATAGATACATCCAAACAACCGCCTCAGCAAGACATTGAGCAGAATCCACAAAATCTTCACTCGCCACAACATTCAAATCAGTACATGCGATAATAGCAGTATCTATTTCATCTTTTAATTGTAAAACGAGCGCGCTCCATAATTTGCGGGCTTCTTCAACTTCTCCGCTTTTAATACAAGTAATAATTTGATTAATCATCTCCTGCCATTTTTCATTATGGAGGTATTCTATATTACGTTTTGCAATCCCGTCTTGGTAAATTCCAGCTTGAACAGTCGCTTCTGTTGCGAGAAGAGCGACTCTTTTTACAGTTTCAGGAATTGCTCGTAACGTCTCATCGACTATATTCAAAATTGGAATAGAAAGAGAATGCTGTAATTCTTCAAAATAAAGATGCGCTGTATTGCAAGGTATAGCAATAAAGTCTACACCAGCACTTTCGAGTTTTTGTGCTCCTTCAATAATCGCTTTTTTCATCGCTTCGTGATCGATAGGACGATCCATGTAAAACGGTGTTGGGCAAGAATAAATCATCATATGAGGAAAGTCTATATCATGTTTTGCTCCGTATATTGTTTGGCACTCTGCTACAACTGTATCGACGAATGGCCCAGTTGATTTTGGCCCCATTCCTGCTAGTATTCCAATCATTTTTTCGTCTCCTTTAACATTGTATATATCCATTATATAGGAGAATAACAAAAAGACGTGCAGTGAGTGCACGTCTTTTTTTGTTATGTTTTGTCGAATAATCGATATATCCAAGAAATCGTTGATATATTGTAAGTTATGATAGATATATCGAAAAAATCGTTGATATATCCCGAGTTATGATAGATATAATTGAAAAATCGTTGATATAATTACCCCGTTAATGCCCCCACTGATTAAAGTTTCACTTTATCGCTTCTCAATCGCCACAATAAATGGCGGGTTATTTTGCTGGTTAATGAAGCCGTATCGCAAAACGTGAGCTTGTTTTTGGTCGAGTTCTTCTGCAAATTTAAGTACAGCGTCGCGTTCTACTTGTCCTTCTGGATGTCCGTGGTAAATGACAAGGACGATGATACCTTCAGGTGCCATTATTTCTAATAATTGTTCGATCGCCGAGATTGTTGAGTTCGGCTTTGTAACGATATGTTTGTCTCCGCCTGGAAGGTAACCTAAGTTGAAGATTGCGCCTGTTACTTTTCCTTTTGCATCTTCTGGTAATACGGATACAAGTGTATCGTGACTATCGTGAACTAAAACAGTACGTTCGAAAAGTTTTTTTTCTTTTAGACGGATAGTAGAACTTTCAATTGCTTCTTTTTGAATATCAAATCCAAATACTTTTCCGTTATCTCCAACAATTTCAGCTAGGAAGCAAGCATCATGACCATTTCCAAGTGTTGCATCTACAGCGTAATCGCCTTCTTTAACAGCCGTTTGCAGCAGCGAGCGAGCAAACGGTAATACACGTTCTAATTTCATTTTTGTTTCTCCTCATTTGCATATTTTCCTTGCCAGCTTCCGCGGCGTACAAATTCTGCATCGATGGAATTTAATACTTCCCATTTATTTAAGCTCCACATTGGGCCAATCATTAAATCAGGTGGACCGTCACCTGTGATACGGTGCACAATTACGTCTTCTGGAATCATTTCAAGTTGGTCAACAACGAGACTTACGTAATCTTCAAGAGAAAGAAACTCCAATTGTCCTTTTTCATATTGCTTCACCATTGGCGTTCCTTTTAATAAATGAAGCAAATGAATTTTAATTCCTTGTACGTCAAGCTTCGCTACTTCACGAGCTGTTTCCATCATCATGTCGTAATCTTCAAGTGGAAGACCATTAATAATATGAGAGCAAACTCTAATGCCGTGCTTACGTAATTTATTTACACCTGCAACGTAAGACGGATAATCGTGGGCGCGGTTAATAAGATTGGCAGTACGTTCATGGACAGTTTGTAGTCCAAGCTCAACCCAAAGATAAGTGCGTTTATTTAAGTCCGCTAAATATGCAACGACATCGTCCGGTAAACAATCTGGACGAGTTGCGATAGAAAGACCGACAACGTCTTTTTCTGCTAGAAGCGGTTCAAATTTTTCTTTTAACACTTCAAGTGGAGCATGTGTATTTGTGTACGCCTGGAAATAAGCGATACATTTTCCGTCTTTCCACTTTGCGTGCATTTTTTCTTTCATTTCATGATATTGCGTTATAACATCATCGCGGCGATCGCCAGCGAAGTCACCAGATCCAGCGGCACTGCAAAATGTACAGCCACCATAAGCAACTGTACCGTCACGGTTCGGGCAATCGAAGCCAGCATCTAATGAAACTTTAAAGATTTTTTCACCAAATTCATTTCGTAAATGGTAATTCCATGTATGATAACGTTTATTGTCGTTTGTATATGGAAAAGGGTTTTGAACCTTCATTACTTTCCCTCCTAAGACGAGTCAAAATGAAACAAATAAAATCCATTATAACATACTCATAAGGTTCAGATGGAAGGGACACACTAAAGGGGAATTGAAGCAAGGAGGGACAATTATGGCAGAGCGTCAATCACTTGAATCGTATATTACACAGGCGGAACAAGCGGTGGAATATGCGAAAGAGCAATTAGATCTTGGTATGAGACAAGAGCATTACAATACGATGGAGTATTCAGATGCACAGTTACAATTAGAACAAGCATATAACGATTTACAAACGATGCAACAACATGCGAATGATGAGCAACGTGAGCAGTTAAATAGAGCACGTATGGCAATTCGCCAATTGCAACATCAAATGATTATTACACCGCACTAATAAGGAGTGAATGTAATGGCGAAACGTTCAGATCAAAATAACCCAGAGCAAAAAACACAAAATGGACATAACGCTGAGTTTTCGAATGAGCTTGATCCAGTTGTGCAAGTGAAACAGCGCAACAGTAAAAAAGGACAACCTCAAAGATCGAAGCAATCAGAGTAGACCAGGTCGCAATATGACCTGGTTTTATTTTATTATATTACAATAATGTAAGATTCCTGTAAGGTTAACCGATAGTTACGATTGTCCTTTTCCAGTAGAGTAAGGAAGGATTAAATTTTATACAAGGAGTTGCTTTATGGGGAACAATATTACAAACAAACGAATTGATGAGTTAGATTACATTCGTGGTTTCGCACTACTGGGGATTATTTTAGTAAATATTCTTGCACTACTTAATATTAAAATTCCAGACCCTAATACAGTGGATGCAAGTTATCAAAGGTTTCTATACTTATTTGTAGAAGGTCGTTTCTTCTCAATCTTCTCATTCTTATTTGGAGTAGGATTCTATATCTTTATAACGAGAGCAATTGCGAAAGGGAAGAATGGATATGTTCTATTTCTACGCCGAGTAGTTGCACTATTTATTTTCGGTTTGATTCATTACATGTTTCAGCCAGGAGAGGCATTAACGTTATATGCAATTTGCGGGTTAATCGTTTTACCATTTTATAAAGCGAAAAAACAAGTGAACTTAGTTATTGGCCTTATTTTAACAATTGCTTTTAGTGTAATGGGGATTAAAGAACTATTACCACTCGGCTTAATTTTATTAGGTCTTGCTGCAGGCCAATATCGTGTATTTGAAAATCTCACGCAAAACATAAAGAAAGTCGCTATTTTTACAGGTATTATGTTTGTTTTAAGTGTCGTAGCTGTATGGTATCAATACGGGCACGTACCTGCTGAGCCATTTGTAAATATGATACTTATGAATGAGGACGGAACAATGGATGCTGCAGGCCGATTTTTAAAAATTGGTGTTACAGTTGGATCAGTCATTTCAGCTTTCTATGTGGGAGCATTAATTTTATTACTTCAATTAAAAACAGTTCAAACATTGTTAGCACCACTCAAATACTATGGTCGTATGGCGTTAACAAATTATATCGGACAAACTGCAATGATTTTAATTGCAGGAAGTGCATTTAACTTTGCGGGAAACTTAACGTACATGCAGACGTTATATGTATGTATTGCAATTTACGCAATTCAAATTGTGTTTAGTGTGATTTGGATGAAAATCTTTAAGATGGGTCCACTAGAATGGATTTGGCGTGTTATTACGTACTGGACGGTAACACCTTTAAAGAAATAAAGAGAGAAGTAGGCTGTTCCTTTTGTGGAACAGCCTACTTTTATTTTCAGCTTTTGTCGGTAAGTCAATATAATTTCATTTACGGATGTACCATTTCAAAAAGTGAACGAATTTGTATTTAAAGGAAAAAAGTCAACCTTACATGCTCAGCCTTTTTATATTACAAAAGTGTAAGGTAAATGTAATGTTAACAAATAGCAGTTCCCCTCCAAAAAGCGCAAAATAGGTAATGGAAAAACAAGCATAGGAGGATATATATGACGAAACCAGTTGTAGACGTGAAAAACGTTCAAAAAGTGTACGGTAAAAAAGGTGAGAACCAATCACACGCGTTAAAAGGTGTATCATTCTCAATTCAAGAGGGTGAGTTTGTAGGAATTATGGGACCATCTGGTTCTGGTAAAACGACATTATTAAATGTAATTTCAACGTTAGATAAAGCAACAGGCGGCGTTGTTGAAATTGCGGGTACGGATATTACAAAAATGAAGCAAGGTGAGCTTTCAGATTTCCGTTCACAAAAGTTAGGATTCATCTTCCAAGACTTTAACTTATTAGAGAACTTATCTATTTACGAAAACATTGCACTTCCACTTTCACTTCAAGGTGTTTCATCACGTAACATTGGACCGAAAGTAGAAAAAGTAGCAGATATGTTAGGAATCACAGAAATACTTCAAAAGTATCCATCTGAAGTATCTGGTGGACAAAAGCAACGTTCGGCAGCAGCGCGCGCTTTAGTACATGAGCCAGCAATTATTTTAGGGGACGAGCCAACAGGAGCGCTTGATTCTAAAAATGCAGCGAGTTTACTTGATGCGATGACAAACTTAAATGAAGATCAAGGTGTATCTATTATGATGGTTACACATGATCCGTATAGTGCAAGTTACTGTCAGCGTATTTTATTCATTCAAGATGGTGAGCTATATAAAGAAATTCACCGTGGTGGTACACGTGAAGAGTTTTATAAAGAAATTTTAGATGTGCTTGCAGACTTAGGCACACAAAAAGCGTAGGAAAGGAGACTTTGGCATGTTATTCAAACTTTCCATGTCAGGGCTAAAAAGTAAGCTGAAAGATTATATCGTCTTACTGGTTGGTCTTGTCATGTCGATTTCAATTTTTTATATGTTCCAAACGTTAGCGTTAAACGAGGCCTTCCTTAAGGAAAATTCTACTATTGGTCAAATTGGATTTGTATTCCAAGCAGGTTCATTTTTACTAGCTATTATAACGTTCTTCTATATTTTGTATGCGAACTCTTTCTTACTATCTCTTCGTCAAAAAGAGTTTGGTATGTATATGATGTTAGGAGCAAAAAAACATAAAGTTACATTACTTATGTTTATTGAAACAATCGTATTAGGTGCTGCGTCTCTTGCGATTGGTATTATAGTTGGTGTAGGACTTGCAGAAGGTATCGGACAGTTATTAATGAAACAATTAGAATTTGCTGGTGAAGGCTATAAAGCATTTTATTTACCATCTATGACTGTTACTTGCATCTTCTTCTTTGCACTATTTGTATTATCAGCAATTATGAATAGTATTAAATTATCTCGTATTTCTGTATTACAACTTGTACATGCAGATGCACAAACAGAACGTGTTGCGGTAAAAGGGAAAATGACAGGTTTAGTTGCATTCCTTGCGGTTATTTTATTAGGTATTGGCTATGCATCAATGATTTATATGGAAAAACTAAGAGAAATGGGAATCATTATTGCATTAATTACAACAACAGCTGGTACTTACATGCTATTTGGATCGCTTCTTCCTGTTATTATTAAAAAGTTAAAAAGTAATAAAAAACGAAGCGAAAAAGGGCTTAACGCTTTTACTTTTGCACAATTAAACTTCCGTATTAATAGTTTAACGAAAGTGCTTGCGACAGTAGCAATGTTAGTTGCTCTTGGAGCGGGTGCAATTTCAGGTGGTATGGCGTTTAAAAATAATGTTATAAAAATGGTAGATGGTTTAGTAATATATGATTCAGTAGTTCATAACCCAACAGCTGAAGAAAAGAAAATTTTAGACGGTATTACATTTAAAGAGAAAAACGAATATCGTTACAAAGTAGATGATAAATACGTTTACTATATAAAAGAGGATTTAGAGAAAAATCGTCCTTTAGTAAAAGATATGGCAAACATGAAATCGATGAAAGATTTAGTGAATACGAAGAAAGCTTCAGAGGAACTACCAGTAGGTGCAGTTTCTAGAGACATGAATGAAACAGATGCGAACGCTAAAGAACTTCCAAAAGAATGGGTTGATGCTTTTAGTACAATCCATCCATATTATATATACGAAGATCATGCGATTAAAATTGTAGATCAAAAAATGTACGATGGGATAAATGGTAAAGAAGGTATAGCATTTATCGGAAAAGTAGATGATTTCTTAACATATACAAAAGAATGGAAAAAACTTGACGAGTTGCAGCTAGATAAATATAAAAATGTAACGGCTGAAAGAATGAACAGTAAATATCAAGCTTACGACATGTTCTACGGTTTTGCGAGTGGAACAGTGTTTATGGGCTTCTTCCTTGGCATTGCTTTCTTAGCGATGATGGCAAGTTGCTTAATGTTTAAAATTCTGTCTGGTGCATCAAAAGATATTACGCGTTATCAAATGCTTCGTAAAATCGGGGTGCGCCGTGAATTATTAACAAAATCTATTTATAAAGAGTTATTCTTAGTATTCTTATTCCCGGCAATTGTCGGTATTGCTCACGTATTAGTTGGTATGAATATTTTCGGATTTATTTTACTTGATCCGTACTTCCGTATTTGGGTACCAATTGTAATTTTCGTAGTTATTTATGCGATTTATTACTTCATTACAGTTCAATTGTATAAAGGAATTGTTCTTCCGAAAGAGGACTAATAACAAAAATACCGAGCGTAGGGCGCTCGGTATTTTTGTTATTTTCAGAAAAAATAACGAAAAACATTGATATGTTACTTAATTATGTTATAAAATATAATTAAGTAACATAAACTAAACATATAAAGTAGCAGGAAATGAAAGGAGGAATCCAACTTGCAGAAAGAAGATGGATCTTTATTTGAAGTTATAAGTATAGCGCTAAGGTCCAAAGAAGTTTTACTATTTTCATCTTTATTCCTCGTTATTTTTCTAACCGCAACGTATTTTTACAATAGTAAGTTTCCAAATCATAAATATCCAGAATTTTTAGGTGCATTAAAGTATATCGCTTCAATTGTATAGCGTAAAAAATTTAAAAGGAAATGGATAATACATGGAATTCCCATAGCATGATAAGGTAAAATGGACAACATGATGAGAAAATTACAGTTCATAAGATGAGGAGAATACATGTATGGAAGTTGTAGAGGCATTAAAAGATATAAGCCAAATTGAGGCTATGAAAAAATATTTGAAAGAGCATTCCCAGCGAGATTATCTTTTATTCGTTATTGGAATTAACACGGGTTTAAAAATTACTGAGCTCCTTAGTATGAAGTTTGAAGATGTATTAAATGAAGATGGAACTGCTAAAGAGTTTTATTCTCTTCCTGTGAAAGATGAAAAATTTAAACAAGATATTTATTTAAATACAAAAGTAAAGGAAGCGCTTTTAGCGTACGTACAATCTTTTGATGCTCAAAGAGAAAACTATGTATTTCAATCTAATAAAACGACAAATTCAATTACGCGTCAACAAGCTTATCGGGTGATTCATAATGCTGCGGAAGCAGTTGGAATTGTTGGGAAGATTGGAACGAATTCAATGAGAAAAACATTTGGGTTTCACGCGTACAAAAGAGGAATAGCGATTGCGCTACTGCAAAAACATTTCCATCACGCAACGCCATCAGAAACGCTCAAATATTTAGGTATTTCAAAAGATGAAAAGTTTAAAACGGAGATCGATGTAGATTTGTAAAAGCCGTAACTAAAAATTTTAGGGGGCGGAAAATATGAATATTAGAGAAAGTGAACTTCCGGGTATTGGTTGTAAGTTTGAAGTAATTACGAAAGGTAATGAAAAAATGGTTATCGTTATTCATGATGATGGAAGAAGAGAAATGTATCATTTTGATGTGGATCATGATGAGAGTATTTCAAGCATTTCTCTTCGCGATTCTGAAGCGAGACAAATTGCGGCTATATTAGGCGGAATGGTCTATAGGCCACAAGCGTTAGACACGATTGAGATGGCTTTTGAAGGATTATCAATTGAGTGGTTTAAAATAGAAAATAACGCACCAGTCGTACAAAAGACAATTGGTAGTTTACATGTTCGAAAAACATATAACGTAACAATCATTGCTATTTTGAAAAAGAATATGAAGAAATTTTTCAATCCAGGTCCAGATTCTATCATTGAAGCTGGTGATATGCTCGTATTATCGGGTGAAAGACATGAAGTGAAGAGAATTATTAATGAGTTGCTTTCAGCGGGAGGTGACTCATAATCGATGGATACTTTAGTCTTTGAAGTTGGAACTGCGTTAGTATTAGTAGCTTTTGCAGCAATTCTCGCTGCAAAGTTAAAGTTTTCGATTATTCCGTTTCTCATTATACTCGGTATGCTAGTGGGGCCTCATGCCCCAGATTTAGGGCTTATCGATTTAAGGTTTATTGAAAGCGGAGAAGTAATTTCCTTCCTCGGCCGTGTTGGCGTCATATTCCTCCTATTCTATTTAGGCTTAGAATTCTCAATAAAAAAATTAATTAAATCAGGAAAGTCGATTGCTTTTGGGGGAACTGTTCATATATCGCTTAATTTTATATTAGGTTTGCTTTACGGATATATAATGGGTTTCCCCTTATTAGAAACATTAATTATTGCCGGAATCATAACAATTTCCTCGAGTGCAATTGTCGCAAAAGTAATTGTTGATTTAAGGCGATCTGGTAATAAAGAGACGGAGCTAATTTTAGGAATCATTATGTTTGATGATATCTTTTTAGCTGTATATTTGTCAGTTGTTTCAGGGTTAGTACTCGGAGGTGCAACGTCATTTATAGGTGCTCTTACATCTGTTTTAATCGCAGTAGGCTATATGTTATTATTCTTTATAATCGCTCGAAAAGCTACGCCGTTCCTAAATAAAGTATTAGATATTTCGTCTAACGAAATTTTTATTATCGTAATATTCGCTATTTTATTCTTTGTGGCTGGTTTTTCAGAAACGATTCATGTTGCTGAGGCGATTGGGGCTTTATTATTAGGGCTTGTCTTTTCTGAAACAGAGCATAGTGATCGAATCGAGCATCTTGTCGTTCCGTTTCGTGATTTCTTTGGAGCTATATTCTTTTTCAGTTTCGGTTTAAGTATAGATCCATTTTCTCTTGGAGGAGCCGTGTGGTTGGCCTTAGGAGCAGTTTTCATTACTCTCATCGGTAATTTTATCGCTGGAATGGCTGCGGGACGTAAAGCAGGGTTATCACATAAGGCATCTACGAATATCGGATTAACGCTTGTATCACGCGGAGAATTCTCCATTATTGTCGCGAATATTGGAATTGCAGGCGGCTTAATGGCGACGATTAAACCATTCTCAGCTTTATACGTGTTAATATTGGCATCGTTAGGTCCTTTGTTAACGAAAGAGTCTGGGAGGATATACTCTCTGTTGGATAAAATATTTAAATGGAGCGCTAAAGAACGTGCGAAGCGAGAAAAAGAAGTTGGATAATATAAATAAGAGAAGACTGCATACACTTCATGCAGTCTTCTCTTATTTATATATTGTTACTGCTGTTGTTTTTTTTCGGTAAGTCGATATAATTAGAAAATCTCTGATATATTTTCAAGCGACAATCAATATAATTTCATTTACCAACAAACCATTATCTGAATTTCATCAACTATTAATCAGTTGCCTTCCTATTTAAAAACGACTACAATTTTACTGTTATATATGAACGAAAAAAATAGAATAGGAGGGGAGAATATGCCAAGGAAAGTATGGCTATTAGTAGCTGGGATGATTATTAATGTCACGGGTGCTTCTTTTTTATGGCCTTTTAATACAATTTATTTGCATGATCATCTAGGGAAATCTTTATCAGTGGCTGGAATGGTATTAATGATCAACTCGCTTACTGGTGTAATCGGAAACTTGCTCGGCGGTGTTTTATTTGATAAATGGGGCGGTTATAAATCAATTTTAGTAGGAATTGTCATTACACTCGTATCGATTTTAGGTCTTGTGTTCTTCCATGGTTGGCCGTTATATGTTGTATGGCTAGCATTAATTGGCTTTGGTTCTGGAATGGTCTTTCCATCGATGTATGCGATGGTTGGTACAGTTTGGCCAGAGGGCGGAAGACGAGCATTTAATGCGATGTATGTTGGACAAAACGTTGGTATTGCGATTGGAACAGCGTGCGGTGGCTTAGTTGCGTCGTATCGTTTTGATTATATTTTCTTAGCGAACTTTATTTTATACTTTGTTTTCTTCTTAATTGCTTTTATTGGATTCCGTGGTATGGAAGACAAAAAAGGATCAGAGGTACAAAAAGAAGTCGAAACGAAAAAAGGGTGGTCACTTACACCGGGATTCAAAGCACTTCTTATTGTGTGTGTAGCATATGCTTTATGCTGGGTTACATACGTACAGTGGCAAGGGGCGATTGCAACACATATGCAAGAATTAAATATTAGCCTTCGTCACTATAGTTTATTATGGACGATAAACGGAGCGATGATCGTTTGTGCGCAGCCGCTCGTTAGTATGCTAATTCGCTGGATGAAGCGTTCTTTAAAACAACAAATTATGATTGGGATTTTCATTTTTGCGGCTTCATTCATTGTGTTAAGTCAAGCGCAGCAATTTACGATGTTCCTCGTTGCGATGGTAACATTAACGATTGGTGAGTTATTCGTATGGCCAGCGGTTCCGACCATTGCAAATATACTTGCGCCGAAAGATAAATTAGGATTTTATCAAGGGGTCGTAAATAGTGCGGCGACTGTAGGGAAAATGTTCGGACCAGTCGTCGGCGGAGCAATTGTTGATTTATACAATATGGAAGTATTGTTTATCGCGATCATGGTAATGCTGGTAGTAGCGCTTATAGCAACGAGCATTTATGACAAACGAGTAAAAGTAGAAGAAACAGTTGAAGAAAAAATTGCAGTTTAGTTTGACGGAACATGTAACATGTTTTAGAATATATTTAATTAACTCATATTTGTAATAACAGTGAAAAGGAGTAGTAGTAATAGAAGCGGGTTTAGAGAGTTGACGGTCGGTGCAAGTCAATCCACGTTTCGTTATGAACTCGCCTTTGAGTTGCAGTTGTGAAACTAATAGTAGCAATTGCCGTTAATCCACGTTACGGATCTAAGCGAATGTATATTTTACATTAATTTAGGGTGGTACCGCGGGAATCTATAACCTCTCGTCCCTTTCTAGGGATGAGAGGTTTTTTGTATTTTGGGCGGTGAAAATAAATAGAATTTCAAGGAGGGTATCTCATGAGCTTTAATCATCAAGAAATTGAGAAGAAGTGGCAAGGATATTGGGAAGAGAATAAAACATTCCGTACGCCAGATGAGACAGAAAAACCAAAATTTTATGCACTAGATATGTTTCCATATCCATCAGGTGCAGGCTTACACGTAGGACATCCAGAAGGTTATACAGCGACAGATATTTTATCTCGTATGAAGCGTATGCAAGGATATAACGTTCTTCATCCAATGGGATGGGATGCATTCGGTCTTCCAGCAGAGCAATATGCACTTGATACTGGAAATAGCCCGGCAGAATTTACAGAGCTTAATATTAATACGTTCCGTAATCAAATTAAAGCATTAGGCTTCTCTTATGATTGGGATCGTGAAGTAAATACAACGGATCCAAACTACTACAAGTGGACACAATGGATCTTCTTAAAACTATTTGAAAAAGGCTTAGCTTACGTTGATGAAGTACCTGTAAACTGGTGTCCAGCGCTTGGTACAGTACTTGCAAACGAAGAAATCATTGATGGTAAGAGTGAGCGCGGTGGGCATCCGGTTGAGCGTCGTCCGATGAGACAGTGGATGTTAAAAATTACAGCTTACGGAGATCGTCTATTAGAAGATCTAGATGAGCTTGATTGGCCAGAAAGCTTAAAAGATATGCAACGTAACTGGATTGGTCGTTCTGAAGGTGCAGAAGTACACTTTAACATCGACGGTACAGATGAAAAATTCACAGTTTTCACAACGCGTCCTGATACACTATTCGGTGCAAGCTACTGTGTACTTGCTCCAGAGCATGCACTTGTTGCTGACATTACAACTGCTGAGCAAAAAGAAGCTGTAGAAGCTTACATTAATTCTGTAAAAATGAAGAGTGATTTAGAGCGTACAGAACTTGCGAAAGAGAAAACTGGTGTATTCACTGGTGCTTACGCAGTTAACCCAGTAAACGGTGAGAAATTACCAATCTGGATCGCTGATTACGTTCTTGCAACTTACGGAACAGGTGCTGTAATGGCGGTTCCAGCTCACGATGAGCGTGACTATGAATTCGCATCAACGTTCAATCTTCCAATGAAGGAAGTTGTAAAAGGCGGAGACATTACGAAAGAAGCATACACAGGTGATGGTGCACACGTAAACTCAGCATTCCTTGATGGTTTAAATAAAGAAGAAGCAATCGCAAAAATGATTGAATGGCTTGAAGTGACGAGCGCAGGAAATCAAAAAGTAACGTACCGTCTACGTGACTGGTTATTTAGCCGTCAACGTTATTGGGGTGAGCCAATTCCAGTAATCCACTGGGAAGATGGCACAATGACAGCTGTGAAAGAAGAAGAATTACCATTAGTTCTTCCGAAAACAGAAAACATCCGTCCTTCAGGTACAGGTGAATCACCACTTGCTAACATTGACGAGTGGGTAAATGTTGTTGATCCTGAAACTGGTAAAAAAGGTCGTCGTGAAACGAACACAATGCCACAATGGGCTGGTAGCTGTTGGTACTACTTACGCTACATGGATCCAAATAATAACGAAGCACTTGTAGATCCTGAAAAAGTAAAACAATGGCTTCCAGTTGATATTTATATCGGCGGTGCAGAGCACGCTGTACTTCACTTACTATATGCTCGTTTCTGGCATAAAGTATTATATGATATCGGTGTAGTTCCAACGAAAGAGCCGTTCCAACAATTATTCAACCAAGGTATGATTCTAGGTGAAAACAACGAGAAAATGAGTAAATCAAAAGGTAACGTTGTAAACCCTGATGATATCGTAGCGAGCCATGGTGCAGATACACTTCGTCTATACGAAATGTTCATGGGACCATTAGATGCTTCAATCGCTTGGTCTGAAAATGGTCTTGACGGAGCTCGTCGTTTCCTAGACCGCGTATGGCGCCTATTCGTTCAAGATAACGGTGAATTAAGTGAGAAAATTACTGATGCACCAAATAAAGAGCTTGAAAAAGCTTACCATCAAACAGTGAAGAAAGTAACAGAAGACTATGCAGAGCTTCGCTTCAACACAGCGATTTCTCAAATGATGGTATTCATCAACGATGCATACAAAGCTAATACACTTCCGAAAGAATATGTAGAAGGTTTCGTAAAAATGATTGCACCAGTTGCACCTCATATCGGGGAAGAACTTTGGAGCAAGCTTGGTTACAATGAAACAATCACATATGCAAGCTGGCCAACATTTGATGAGTCTAAACTTGTAGAAGATGAAGTTGAAATCGTTGTTCAAATTATGGGCAAAGTTCGCGCAAAATTAACAATGAGTAAAGACGCATCAAAAGAAGAAATGGAACAACTTGCACTTGAAGCAATTAAAGAACAAATCGAAGGAAAAACAGTTCGTAAAGTAATTGTCGTTCCTGGCAAACTTGTTAACGTTGTTGCAAACTAATGAATGAAAGAAAAGCTCAGAGCCTTTATGCTCTGAGCTTTTTTATATAGAAAATAATTTCTGGATCACCTTCATCTAAGTTTTCAATTATTCCACTACGCATAAATCCATTCGCTTTAAAAACTTTTTGCATATTTGCATTCGATTCGTTCGTTGAAGAAAAAATTTTTTGCGTAGGAGAATTACTTAACATATAGGAGATTAATGAGCTTGCATGGCCTTGTCTTCTTTTTGTTGGCGAAACAATGATTAATGAGAGGAACGTGTAGCTAAAGAAGTTCGTATCATACGTCAGAAAACCTAAAATAGAATTGTCTTCTTTTACAATGATGCATTTCTCCTCATCAATAGCGTGTTTAATATAATTTCGTCTACTATCGTCTCCGATTACATCAATATCTATATGTAAGATTGAATCTAAATCGTCGTTTGAAGCTTTTGTAACGTTTCTCAATAGAAATGCCTCCTTTTAAAGTGGTGAAAGAATAATCAGTCAATTGATTCTATCACGAATGAGGAAAAAGGTTAGGAATTCTTATGCAGACAAACACCTATTTTTAACTAGGAAATATGATACAAAAGGTAGGTTAAATTGAAAACAAGGGGTGAAAGGAATGAAAGGGATGGACAATAATGCACCGCATGGCTTCTTCGGAGGTGGATCGGATAGTTATGAACAAATGATGTTAATGGGAGGAGCAGGGCAACAAGGATACGGTGGAATTCCGAGCTGGATGGGTGGAGCACATGGAGGATTTCCAACATCAGTAGCAGGCATGCAAACTGGAATTCCAACGTTAACGGGAGGATTTCCGACATCAGTAGCTGGCGCACAAACTGGAATTCCAGTAGGAGTACCAACTACATTTCCTTCTTTCGTTGGAGGGGGACAGACAGGATTCCCTGTACCAGGAGTAGGTGTTGTAGCAGGAGGAGTAGGTGGGTATCCGCAAGTCATACACGGTCATCACCACCATCAAGGTCAACATGGCCATCAAGGTCATCACCACCATCAAGGTCAACACGGCCATCAAGGTCATCACCACCATCAAGGTCAACATGGCCATCAAGGTCATCACCACCATCAAGGTCAACACGGCCATCAAGGTCATCACCACCATCAAGGTCAACACAGCCATCAAGGTCATCACCAACAACAAGTACATCACCAAGGTCACCACCACATTCATCCGCAAGCTGTTCTTTATCAAACTCACCAAGGCCAACATGGTCACCATGGACATCACCACCAAGGCCAACATCATGGACACCAAGGCCAACATCATCACCAAGGTCAACACCACCACCAAGGTCAACACCACCACCAAGGTCAACAGCATCATCAAGGTCAACAGCATCATCAAGGTCAACACCATCACCAAGGTCAACATCATCACCAAGGCCAACAGCATCATCAAGGCCAACAACAATATCAGCAATATCAACAACAGCAACAATCGTCTCCTTGGACAGGGGGAATTGGAGCAGGAGGAGCAGGGGCAGCAGCAGGAGCAGCTAGTATTAGTGGAGCAGCAGGACACGCGGGGCACGTGGGTCATTAATGAGCTGCAGAAAAAAAGACATAATAAAAAACTGCTAGGAAATCCTAGCAGTTTTTTTCAGCTTCTTGGCGCTGACGTTCAATTTCAGCACGAAGTTGTGGTTCTGGTGCTTGCCAGCCTTCTGGTTTTAAAATTTTGCCGTCGCCTTCACGGAATCGAGGTTTCCCATCAGGGAATAGTTTTGCCATGTTTGCGTTGTTTACAATCTCGAATCCTTTATCTGGACGTACGCCCATTTCTGCAAACGTTCCGAATGCAAAGTAAATAAGGTCAATAAGTGCATCGTATTGATCTTCAACAGTAGTTGCTTCTAGAAATTCTTCTAGCTCTTCTTGCATAAAACTTGCACGGATTTTTGCGCGCTCTTCTGTTAGTTTTGTTGGAGTATTTGTTACAGGATGTCCGAAATCTTCATGCATTTTTGCAACAAGCTCGTACCCTTTATCTAAACCTTTTTCGTTTGTCATGTTGTTTCATCCTTTCTCACTTTGTGCCGAATTTCATTGTAACATAAGGTGATTATTAAATAAAAAAAGGATGTTCTAAAAATATATTGAAACATTCTCTTCTTAGTATGGGTTGTTACTATTGTCAATTTTTGTAGGTAAATCGATATTTTGTGTCGAATCGTTGATATATTTTGAGTTATGGTAGATATATTTGAAAAATCGTTGATATAAATTCATGTACTGTAGCGCTGATTCCAAAATAGAAAATAAAAAGGATGTCATCTAGTCAAAAATCTCGACTTATGAGACATCCTCGCTCGTTATTCTTCTTTTTTTATTAAAATGGATAAAATAAGGTCGATGCCGAACATACCAACGAGTAACATCGGTATAACGACAAGTAAATAACGTGTGAAGGAAACATTTTTTAAGTATGTATGAGCAAATAAAAAGACGCCGAGAAATAAAATACCGTTTAAAATAGGCTTTACTAATTTTTTAGACATAAGCTCCCCCATAAATATCTTCTCTCTCTATCTAAAATAAAAACTCCTCTATCCGTTGTATCATGCCGGAGAGAGGAGTTCAATCATTTCTCATTCAATTACACCAGAATTTGTAATGTTTACGGTGTATTTTATATGAATCGGAACATCTTTGTACATTTGTCTCCACTCTTCTAATTTGAAGGGGCGATAATGGTGTTTATATTTTGCTCCTAGCCCGAGGGGATCGACGCCTAAAGATTTGAACTGCTTAATTAATTTGGCAGCCTGTACGTCCAATTGTTTTTGTACATTTTTTTCAATGTTTTTTGTGTTCTTGTTATTTTCTAAGTTAATTTGTTTTGATAATTCTTGAATACGTGCATCAAGATGAACGTGAATGAAAAAAGAAGGCTTTCCGTTTTTAATCTTTATATCGTAAGTTGGAACAGAACGAATATTATTAATCATTACGTACGCAGAATCTGTTTTAAATTCATGTGAATCTAATTTATGTTTTTCTAACAGTCCTTTAAATATGAACATATCTTTTTGCGCAATTTTACCGATATATTTATCTTTTTTAAAAAGACCAATTCCGGTGATTTTTATTTTATCACCATGTTTCTTTAAAATTGGAATATAGTAGTCTTGCCCTTCTTGATAATAACGGAATGCTCCTACATGCAGATTATCCGTTGGTAAAGGACCGGTCTCCATATTATGTTCTAGCAACTTTTTTATATAAATTGCAACGTTATATGAAGTTGTATATTTGCCTTTTAAAAGTTCGGTACCATTCCCCTCTAATAAAGCAACATATAAAGCGTTTCCTATATTCACATCTCGAAGTAATGTATCGAATGAAGTAGACATTCCTTTTTTTGCAAGTCTTATCGTATATAGAGCGACACGCATTTGTCCGCTAGCAAACGGTTGAGAAGACTCTAAAGATGTGTCTGCTTTTACTTGTTTTACCGCATTTGCGCTGCCTTCAAAAACTTGAACTTTATTTCCTTTTTTCTGAATGGGACAAACGAATGTCACTTTTATTTTATTATCTTTTGCTACATCAAAAACGCTTCCTTGAATAAGTTGTACATCATCGATAATATTTTTTTGTAAACATCCAGTTAAACTGAAGAATGTTATACAAGAAATAAGTATTAATTTGCTTTTGATTTTTTCCATTTTCTTTTCACCCACACAATAATAAATAGAATTGGGATGTATACATAAATGAGCCAAAAACTAACTTTTGATGCATTACTAATAAAGTTATTAATATCGTGTCTGTTTGTTAAAAGTTGTGAAACAATGAGGGTGATAAGGATGAAAGCGATTAAAACACCTCTTTGTTTTACGCGAAATATTTCGTGAGTTCCTCTCACTGCAGCCCATAAGGGGAGGATGAAACTAGTGACAATAACGAGTGCATAAGCTGAAATTGCAATATATTCTAGTCTTTCTATAAATGGTAATTGGATTACTTGGGTCATAGAAAGTTGCGACCATATCGTTTTTAACAATTGTTTTTCACTAAAAAATGCAAAGGCTAAAAGGGTACTAAATAAATATAGAAGATTTGAAAATAGTGCCCCGTATTGAGCGTATTTATGAGATTGCATAGGTTTTTTCACAAATGGATAAACCATGAGGTAAATCTCAAAACCGGTCATACTGTAGATGGACAGTTGAGAGGCTTTTAAAATATCTGAAAAAGAATGTGTGAATATAGGAAGTAGATTATCCCAATGTGAGTATTTCAAAACAAATAGGCTAAGCAATAAATATCCCAATGTACCACCAACAGATATAACACAAATACCAGTAATGACACGAAAGCCAGAAGAAATAATGTAGTAGCTAACTAAGCATAAAAAAAGTGTTAACATCCAAGTTGAAGCGGTAGGAAACATCCACACTTGAATAATTTCAACGTATGTTCGAATGACGGAAATACTGACGATTAAAAAATAAGCAGCAAAGATGATATTAATACAGTCCCCAAGCCATTTTCCAAATGTTTGCCGATGTAAATCAATTAAATTACCGTTTGTTTCTTTTAATAAGACGTACATCATCCATATAAGAATATGGATACAAAACCCTGTGATTAAAACTCCCATCCAGCCGTCGTATCCAGCAGCTTTTGCAATAATTCGAGCGAACCCGAGAACTCCGGCACCAAATTGTGCACTGTGAATTAAGAAGAAAACAAAGACAGGAGATATTTGATATTTTTCTTGAACTTTACTCATCAATGCACCTCATTTCTTAATCATCGAAGTCCGATCTATGTTTTGTTGAAATTCCTTTCGCTGCTTTTTTTACATGTTGTGGTCTTGCTTGCACATCTCTTGTATCAATCATTGTTAAAGGGAAACGAATCCAAGAATCTTTAACTGATTGTTGCCTTGTCGGGTAAAATAAAGCGTATGGCTTACGTAAGGAAGTAAGTCTAAATAGATGAGTAAATAAAAAGATAAATCCAAGAGAAATACCGAAAAGTCCACCTATTTCTGCAAATATGAGAAACGGGAAGCGTAGTAATCGAACAGCGTTACCCATTTTATAAATAGGTGTAATAAAGGAAGCGAGTGCTGATAGTGCAACGATAATTAATAAAATATTACTCGTTAAACCAGCTTGTACAGAGGCTTGCCCGATTACGATACCGCCTACAATACCGAGTGTTTGACCGACCTTCATCGGTAACCTTGCACCAGCTTCTCTTAATAAATCGATTGCAAGTTCTAAAAAGAGCGCTTCAATTAAAGGTGGAAACGGTACTTGTGCCCTTGATAAAATCAAAGTTTCAAGTAAGTCACTTGGAATGAGTTCATAATGATAATTTAAGACTGCAACGTATAACGGTGTAGCGCAGATTGAAAATAGAACGGCGATTAATCTTAAAATCCTTGAAAATGTAGCGTACAGCCAGGAGACGTTATAGTCTTCTGGTGAAATGAAAAAATCGAAATAGGATACTGGAGTAAGTAGCACGCTTGGAGAACCATCAACAAAAATAGCGATTTTTCCATCAATGAGTGCTTTTGTAACTCTATCAGTGCGTTCTGTATTGATATAGAGAGGGAAAATCGATTTTTCACCCATCAATTCTTGTATATAAGCACTATCATTAATTTGATCATATTCAAGAGCGCGTAATGATTCCTCGAGAAAATCAACATTATCTTTTTCAGCGAGGTTGTCTAAATACATCATGACAACTTTTGTTTTGGAAAACTCGCCGATAATCATTTCTTTTGTTTGTAAATCTAAAACAGGAAGACGTTTTCGAACTAAATTAATGTTTGTATCAATATCCTCTACGAAACCTTCTTGTGGCCCAATAACAGTTGATTCGTTTAAAGGAGGGGTTGGTGCACGATAATTATCAATTGCAATGTTTGCAAGCATACATTTTTGATCTTGCTGCTTCAATTGAATAATTGCATGTCCTTTTAAAACCATGTCCTCAATTTTTTGTAAGTCATTCGTAATTGTGATACCACTCATCGGAATATGTTCCTTCAGTTCTTCTAGTGAAGCATTAGGTCGTTCCAAAAGAGTAGGCATTAAATACTTTTGCAATTTCTCCCCATCAAGTGAAGGACGATAGTAAGAAATCCAATATGGCATCGTTTCATCATCAGATGTGTGATAATTAACAAAATCACTAGACTTCTTGAGCTTCTCTATTAAATCTTGTAGTGAATGAATACGGTCTTTTTCTGGCTTCGAAAAATCATAAATACTATTACTTCCAGAGCTTTGTTGTTTATTCTGAGAAGAATCATTTTGTTTCGAGTTTTGCTGTTCCTCATGAGAAGAGTCGTCTTGTTTAGAATTTTGTTGTTTCTCATGAGAAGAGTCGTCTTGTTTAGGATTTTGTTGTTTCTCATGAGAAGAGTCGTCTTGCTTAGAATTTTGTTGTTTCTCATGAGAGGAATCGTCTTGTTTAGAGTTTTGTTGTTTCTCATGAGAAGAGTCGTCTTGCTTAGAATTTTGTTGTTTCTCATGAGAGGAATCGTCTTGTTTCGAGTTTTGTTGTTTCTCATGAGAGGAATCGTCTTGTTTCGAATTTTGCTGTTTCTCATGAGAGGAATCGTCTTGTTTCGAGTTTTGTTGTTTCTCATGAGAGGAATCGTCTTGTTTCGAATTTTGCTGTTTCTCATGAGAAGAATCATCTTTTTTAGAATTTTGCTGTTTCTTATGAGAGTAATCATCTTGTTTCGAGTTTTTTTGCTCGCTACTATCACCTTTATTATGTTTCATACTTCTAGTCTGATCTTTGTTCACAATCTCTTGATTACTAGGCTGCTGCTTCGGGTTATCTGCTTCTTTTGTCTCTGTTGAATTTGATTTTTTTTTCTTACGTAGCCAATTCCAAATCATATGTATGCCCTCTTTGATTTTTGTAATATAGTGCTATTTTGTGGCTAATTTTGTATATTATTCATTTATTTATGAAAAGAAGAAGGAGATTGATTTGCATAGAAAAAAACCTTTAGTAAGCAGTTCATACTATAACGGGAAGAGGGAGAGTGTGTGCAAATTGTAAAAAAAGAGAAGTTTGCATTAAATGAGTTTACATTTGAGAATGGTAGGGAAATTCCTGTTCAAATGGGATATGAGACGTATGGTATTTTAAATAGAGAAAGGTCAAATGCCATTTTGGTTTGTCATTATTTTAGTGCAACAAGTCATGCAGCAGGAAAATATACTGTGCATGATGAGGAGTCTGGTTGGTGGGATGGGCTAATTGGACCTGGAAAAGCGATTGATACAAATAAATATTTTGTTATATGTACTGATAATCTTTGTAATGTACAGGTGAAGAACCCGTATGTAATTACAACGGGACCGAAGTCGATTAATCCAGAAACAGGGGAAGAGTATGTTATGGATTTCCCTGTGTTTACCTTTCTTGATGTAGCTCGTATACAATATGAGTTAATAAAAAATATGGGAATCTCAAGGTTACATGCTGTAATAGGGCCGTCGGCGGGTGGAATGATTGCGCAGCAATGGGCTGTTCACTACTCTCATATGGTAGAGCGAATGATTGGCGTTATTACGAACCCGCAAAATCCAATTATAACGTCAGTAAATGTAGCGCAAAATGCGATTGAAGCAATTCAACTAGATCCAAGTTGGAAGGGCGGGAAATATGGAGAAACACAGCCAATGCAGGGGCTTCATTTAGCAAACAGAATGATGTTTATGAACGCTTTTGATGAGCATTTTTATGAAACGGAATTTCCTCGTAACAGTATTGAGGTAGAACCTTATGAAAAGTTTTCTACATTAACATCATTTGAGAAAGAGATAAATAAAGTGACATACAAAAGTATAGAGTTAGTAGATGCAAATTCGTGGATGTACACTGCGAAAGCAGTTTTATTGCATGATATTGCGCATGGATTTTCTTCTTTGGAAGAGGCTCTTTCTAAAATAGAAGCGAATGTACTTATGATTCCGTGTAAACAAGATTTACTTCAGCCGTCTCGTTACAATTATAAAATGGTAGACATTTTGCAAAAACAAGGGAAGTATGCGGAGGTCTATGAAATAGAAAGTATAAATGGGCATATGGCGGGAGCGTTAGATATCCATTTATTTGAAAAGAAAGTTTATGAATTTTTAAATCGGAAAGTGTCTAGTTTTGTGTAGAAAATAAATGATGTGAAAAAGGTGCAATATGTGTAGTAGGCACCTTTTTTTACATGATTTGTAGACGGAAAATATATGTAGCGATTGCTATACCGAAGAACGCTATACTAAGTAATAGAAATAAGAATGACATTTCTTGGGGAGATTTTAACTTTTTATTATTTTTCATGCTGAGTACAATAATTGCGGCGGTTAAAAAAATAATGCTCATAATGAAAAGAAAAAGTGTCATTTTAATCGACTCCTTTCATAAAACAAGTATATTGAGGATACAATGCGATAGAGATGTTTGTAAAGAATAAGTTTTACGGAGAAATTGAGAAATAAATTCTCCATTCTTTGCGTTCCTTCTTTTGCATGCTAAAATTGATTAGAAATGGTTGTTTAAAGAAGAAACGAAAGGTTTTATTGTATATAAGGAGGAACGACATATGACAGAAGTAAAAACAATTACAACAGAAGAAGTACAAGAACGTTTAGAAAATGGAGAAACGTTATTTTTAGTAGATGTAAGGGAAGATGAAGAAGTAGCAGCAGGGAAAATTCCAGAAGCGGTACATATTAAAATGGGTGATATCCCAAATAAAGTAGACTTCTTTAATAAAGAGAATGAATATATCTTTATTTGCCGTTCGGGAATGCGCAGTGAGAATGTATGCCATTATTTAAATGAGCAAGGATTTAAAACAGTGAATATGGTTGGCGGTATGCTTCAATATGAAGGCGAAATGAAATAGTTAATTACTAAAAACTTGAAACGAGTCTGTTTCAAGTTTTTTTCTTTTGCATACAGTATACAAAAGGAGGAGGGGGAAATGGGGATTAATTTGCGTAAAGTAAAAATTATTAATAATACAGGAGCTGTTAATGTCGGCGACTGTTATGATATCTCACCTTTAGCTGTAGCGAAAATATACGCGGGTGCTGGAGGATCGAGTGCGGCTATTTTTTTAAATGGAAAAAGGCAGCCAGAAGCGGTGATTAGAACATCAGTATTCCTTCCGCCATTAGCAACGAGCACACGTACATTAGGTTCGTAGAGGAAAGGTAGAGTGTAATTATGCCTGCGCATATAAAAGAGTTTGTTATTGTTAATAATACTGGGAATATATTTACAGGTGACAATTTGAGTGATACTTCATTTACTGCTACGAAATCGTATAGTGGTTCAATGGGGTGTACTTGGATTGATGTTGTTACAGTAATAGGAACAGAGACGAAGCTTTGTTTACAGCCGGGTGATTCTGTGACGACAACATATACACGAGGTACTCCTGCTGGTACTGTAACAGGAACAAATATGGGGCAAAGTGTAAATGCATCGAGTATAGCGCAAGCTGTCCCGAATACAGATAATATGGATTCAATTGCTGGACTCCCTTAAGGAATTAAGGGAGTTTTTATTATTTAAAATAAAAATAGTCTTGGAAATTATTTTTGTAAATAGATTAAGAAGAGGCTTATTTATTATGAAAAAGACGGTTTGTAGGTGGTGAAAGTGTGAAGAATCGTGATAATAATCGGAAGCAAAATTCGTTAAGCTCTAATTTTAGAATTCCACCCGAACTTATTGGGCCTACTTTTCCCCCTGTTCCAACTGGATTTACAGGTATAGGGATTACTGGTCCAACCGGTCCACAAGGCCCAACAGGACCTCAAGGACCAAGAGGATTACAAGGTCCGATGGGGGAGATGGGCCCGACAGGACCTCAAGGTGTGCAAGGGATACAAGGATCAGTTGGGCCAATAGGTGCAACTGGACCAGAAGGACAGCAGGGGCCACAAGGATTGAGAGGTCCACAAGGAGAAACTGGAGCGACAGGTTTACAGGGTGTGCAAGGATTACAAGGGCCCATTGGTCCAACAGGTCCGATTGGAGTACAAGGGATACAGGGTGTACAGGGATTACAGGGTCCGATTGGAGCTACCGGACCTGAGGGTTCTCAAGGAATCCAAGGAGTGCAAGGGATACCGGGAGCAACAGGTCCACAAGGGATTCAAGGAGTGCAAGGAATCCAAGGGACAGAGGGACCGAGTGGAAGTACGGGAACAACAGGAGCAACAGGTCAAGGGATTACAGGCCCGACAGGAATAACAGGTCCAACAGGGATAACTGGACCTTCAGGAGGCCCTCCAGGTCCAACTGGCCCGACAGGAGCAACAGGTCCTGGGGGTGGACCGAGTGGAAGTACAGGGGTGACAGGACCAACAGGAGCAACTGGAAATACTGGAGCAACAGGTCAGGGGCTAACCGGTCCGACAGGAAGTACAGGAGAAACAGGTGCGCAGGGGCTACAAGGGATACAAGGAATTCAAGGGCCAATTGGCCCAACAGGTCCAGAAGGGCCACAGGGAATTCAAGGTATTCCTGGTCCGACGGGAGTAACTGGTGAGCAAGGGATCCAAGGTGTTCAGGGGATTCAAGGAATAACGGGAGCAACCGGAGATCAAGGCCCACAAGGTATACAGGGAGCTATAGGACCTCAAGGTGTAACAGGAGTAACAGGAGATCAAGGTCCACAAGGTATACAAGGAGTACCAGGTCCATCAGGAGCAACGGGACCACAAGGAGTTCAAGGGATACAAGGTCCGATGGGTGAGATAGGCCCAACAGGTCCAGAAGGCCCAGAGGGACTTCAAGGCCCGCAAGGAATACAAGGAGTGCCAGGTCCAGTTGGAGCAACGGGTCCAGAGGGGCCACAGGGGATACAAGGCATACAAGGACCGGTAGGAGCAACGGGCCCACAAGGCCCACAAGGAATACAGGGAATACAAGGTGTGCAAGGGATAACGGGAGCAACAGGAGCACAAGGAGCAACCGGAATTCAAGGGATACAAGGGGAAATAGGAGCAACCGGTCCAGAGGGCCCGCAAGGAGTGCAAGGTGCTCAAGGGGCAATTGGTCCAACAGGTCCGATGGGGCCACAGGGAGTGCAAGGAATTCAAGGGATTCAAGGAGCAACAGGTGCACAAGGAGTGCAAGGACCACAAGGAATTCAAGGGATACAAGGTCCGACGGGAGCGACAGGAGATACGGGAGCAACTGGGGCGACAGGGGAAGGAACTACAGGTCCAACTGGAACAACAGGTCCAACAGGGGTAACGGGACCTTCAGGAGGACCAGCAGGACCGACTGGCCCAACGGGACCATCAGGTCCGACAGGAGTGACAGGTCCATCCGGTGGGCCACCTGGACCGACCGGAGCAACCGGTTCGACAGGGGCAACCGGAGATACCGGAGCGACAGGGCCGGTTGGAGTGACAGGAGCGACAGGAGAAACGGGAGCAACCGGAGTGACGGGTTTACAGGGTCCACAAGGAATACAAGGTGTGCAAGGAGAAATAGGTCCAACAGGCCCGCAAGGAATTCAAGGTCCACAAGGGATACAAGGAGTAACTGGGGCGACGGGAGATCAAGGTCCACAAGGAATACAAGGTCCTCAAGGAATTCAAGGGCCAACTGGACCACAAGGAATTCAAGGAGAACAAGGTCTACAAGGGATACAAGGAGTAACCGGGGCGACGGGAGCACAAGGACCACAGGGAATTCAAGGGATACAAGGAATCCAAGGTCCGACCGGTCCACAAGGCCCAACTGGAATACAAGGAGTGCAAGGGGAAATAGGTCCAACAGGTCCTCAAGGAGTGCAAGGCTTACAAGGTCCACAAGGCCCAACCGGGGACACGGGTGCAACAGGAGCGCAAGGCCCACAGGGAATTCAAGGACCAACGGGAGTCACGGGAGCGACCGGAGCAACCGGAGCAACAGGGCTACAAGGAATTCAAGGCCCGCAAGGAATTCAAGGTCCAACCGGAGCCACGGGAGTAACCGGTTCACAAGGTTCAACTGGTGATACGGGTCCAGCAGGTTCACAAGGAATCCAAGGTCCAACAGGCCCAACCGGAGCTGGAGCAACCGGAGCCACTGGAGCAACCGGAGCCACTGGAGCGACCGGGGTGACTGGAGTTAGTACAACTGCAACGTATGCATTTGCGAATAATACATCAGGAAGTGTTATTTCTGTTTTATTAGGCGGTACAAATATCCCATTACCAAACAATCAAAATATTGGATCAGGAATAACCGTTAGTGGTGGAAATACTGTATTTACAGTTGCCAATGCAGGGAATTATTATATAGCCTATACAATTAATTTAACAGCAGGATTACTTGTAAGTTCGCGTATAACTGTAAATGGAAGTCCGCTTGCGGGAACGATAAACTCCCCAGCAGTGGCTACTGGTTCATTTAGTGCAACAATAATTGCTAATTTGCCTGCTGGAGCTGCCGTTAGTTTGCAATTATTTGGAGTAGTTGCACTGGCTACATTATCTACGGCAACGCCAGGAGCTACTCTAACGATTATTAGATTAAGTTAATAAGTAGAAAACCTTGGAACTTTTATGTTTCAAGGTTTTTTTATCCCAGTATTTGAGAGTAACTCTCGCTAATCAGAGGGGAATGGATAACTTCCTATTGTTTAAAGTTTCACTTTATTCACCTTAGCAAAAACATCGCAGTTCGAAAATATATTATAATAGAATGAAAAGAAAGAAATTTGGCAGAAAGGGAGGGTGGCGATGCAGGAGATGGTTAAAGACTTTTTTGGACGCCCACTTCAAGATTTACGCATATCTGTCATTGATCGTTGCAATTTTAGATGTACATATTGTATGCCAGCAGAAGTATTTGGGCCTGATTATGCTTTTTTGAAAGATGAGTTTTTACTGACGTTTGATGAAATTGAACGTTTGGCAAAAGTGTTTGTTAGCATCGGTGTACGAAAAATTAGACTTACTGGTGGCGAACCACTGCTTCGTAAAGATTTAACAAAACTTATTGCACGTCTCGTGAAAATTGACGGGCTAGTAGATATAGGGTTAACGACAAATGCAATTCATTTAACGAAGCAAGCGAAGGCATTAAAAGAAGCTGGATTACATAGAGTGAATGTTAGTTTAGATGCGATAGATGATGATACATTTAGAAATATTAATGGTCGAAATATTAATACGAAACCTGTGATTAAGGGCATTATAGCAGCAAAAGAGGCAGGGCTTGAAGTAAAAGTAAATATGGTTGTGAAAAAAGGGATGAACGATCATCAAGTACTACCGATGGCTGCATATTTTAAAGAACAAGGAATCACGCTTAGATTTATTGAGTTTATGGACGTTGGTAGTACGAATGGATGGAATTTTGATCAAGTAGTTACGAAGCGGGAATTAATTGAGACAATTCATGGAGTGTATCCGCTTGAGCAAGCTGAAGCGCATTATTTTGGTGAAGTTGCGAAACGATATCGGTATGTTGGAACAAATGTAGAGGTCGGTTTTATTACTTCTGTTTCTGAGTCGTTTTGTTCTTCTTGTACGAGAGCGAGAATTTCGGCGGATGGAAAGTTCTATACTTGTTTGTTTGCGACGGAAGGATTGGATATAAAGGAACTTCTTAGAGATAATCTTTCGGATGAAGAGCTATTACATGTTATACAAGATGTATGGATGAATAGAAAAGATAGATATTCAGATGAACGGACAGAAGAAAGTGCAAAAAATCGTCCGAAAATTGAAATGTCTTATATAGGAGGATAAGGAAGGGGGCTATCGTATGCAGGAGCGATATTCAAGACAAATATTATTTCCTGGTGTTGGAGAAGAAGGGCAGCGAAAAATAAGAGAGAAGCATGTGCTTATTATCGGCGCTGGTGCCCTAGGTGCGGCAAATGCAGAAGCGATTGTTAGAGCAGGTGTTGGAAAAGTAACGATTGCAGATCGCGATTATGTAGAATGGAGCAATTTACAAAGACAACAATTATATACAGAAGAAGATGCAAAGCAGTATAAACCGAAGGCGGTAGCGGCAGCAGAACATTTAAAAGCGATTAATTCTGAGGTGGAAATTAATCCAGTTGTAACTGATGTAACGGTGCAAGAAATGGAAGAACTAGTGAATAGTGTAGACTTAATATTAGATGCGACAGATAATTTTGAAACGCGTCTTCTCATTAATGATATTTCACAAAAGTATAATATTCCGTGGATATATGGTGGTTGTGTCGGAAGTTACGGAGTGACTTATACAATTTTACCAGGGAAAACACCGTGTTTCCGCTGTTTAATGGAGCATCCGGCGAGTGGAGCAACATGTGATACAGTTGGTATTATACAGCCAGCGGTGCAGTTAGTAGTTGCGCATCAAATAACAGAAGCGTTGAAAATATTAGTAGAAGACTTTGGTGCGCTTCGTGAAACGATGCTATCGTTTGACCTTTGGAATAATCAGCAGATGGCATTTAAAGTGAATAGGCAGAAAAAAGATACGTGTTTATCTTGTGGAAGATTACGTACATATCCGAGTTTAACATTTGAAGCACAAACGAAAACGGAAGTGTTATGTGGGCGGAATACAGTACAAATTCGTCCAGGGATGCGGAAAGATTTTAATTTAGAAGAAACTAAAAAGCGCTTACAAAAAAGTGTAGAGGTAAAGGCAACACCTTATTTATTATCATTCCCGATAGAAGAATATCGATTTGTTCTATTTACAGATGGTAGGGCGTTTATTCATGGGACAAATGATATGAATGTAGCGAAAAGTTTATATGCAAGATATATAGGTTGAACCTAAAGGAAATCCTTTAGGTTCAACGGAGAGGATTACGAATTTCTCGTATAATCGCCACTTTTTCCACCTGTTTTTTCAAGTAAGTACGTTTCACCAATAATCATACTTTTATCAACAGCTTTACACATATCATACACGGTAAGAGCCGTAGCAGAAGCAGCTGTTAAAGCTTCCATTTCAACGCCAGTGCTACCTTCTGTTTTAACTTTTACTTCAATAAGTAATCGATATTGTTCATTTGATTGTTGCCAATCGAAAGAAACGTCAACACCTTTTAATAATAAAGGATGGCACATTGGGATAATATCAGAAGTGCGTTTTGCAGCCATAATGCCTGCGATTTGGGCAACTGCTAATACGTCACCTTTCCCAATTTCATTGTGAGAGATTTTATCGTAAATTTCTTTCGTAACTACAATGCTAGAGCACGCAATTGCTGTTCGAACGGTTGTTTTTTTGTCGCTTATATCAACCATCTTCGCGCGTCCTTGGTCATTAAAGTGTGTGAATGAAGACATGGAATTCCTCCTTGAAGTAATTTCTGTTTAATATATAAAGTTTAATCGAGATAAAAAAAATTGCAAATATGAGGTGAGAAACGATGGTAGAAAAACGAATTCCAATTCAAGTTGCTGAGGCAGTAGAGCGGGTAATGAAATATGCGAAGCATGGTGAAGTAGAAGAAGTTTCTATTACGGAAAGTTACGGGAGAATTCTTGGGGAAGGTGTTGTCTCAGATCATGACGTTCCTCATTTTGATCGTTCTCCTTACGATGGTTTCGCAATTCGAGCAGAAGATACGAAAGAAGCGAATCAAGAGAATCCAGTTGAATTTGAAGTGATAGGAGAAATTGGAGCGGGGTCTGTTTTTGTAAAAGAGGTAGGTTCTTTTGAAGCAGTTCGTATTATGACGGGAGCAGCTATTCCAGAGAATTGCAATGCAGTCGTAATGCTAGAACTGACAGAAGGATTTGAGAAGAACGGAAAAACATATATGAGGTTAAAGCGTCCTTTTAATAGTGGTGACAATGTGTCATTTAAAGGAGAAGATATAAAACAAAATCAAGTTCTCGTTAAGAAAGGTGTTGCAATTAATCCAGGTGTTGCTGCGCTATTAGCGACGTTTGGATATAGTACTGTGAAAGTTGTAAAACAGCCTGTTGTCGGTATTGTAACGACAGGGAGTGAATTACTAGAAGTACACGAGTCGTTAGAACCAGGAAAGATTAGAAACAGTAACTCTTATATGATTGCCGCTCAAATTATGAAAGCTGGTGGAAAGGTCCGATATTATGGCCAACTGGCTGATGAGCTAGATGCATGTTTTACAGCTGTTCAATCGGCGATGGATGAGGTTGATATTTTAATTACAACAGGCGGTGTTTCGGTAGGAGATTATGACTACTTACCAGCTATATATGAAAGATTACAGGCGAATGTCCTCTTTAATAAAATAGCGATGAGACCAGGAAGTGTAACGACAGTAGCTGAAGTTGATGGAAAGTTACTTTTCGGTTTATCAGGGAATCCGTCTGCTTGTTATGTAGGCTTTGAATTATTTGTGCATCCGATTATAAAAACGTATTTGTATGCGAAGGAGCCTCACGTATATAGAGCTGATGCTATTTTACAAAAAGATTTTCCAAAGCCAAATCCATTTACTCGTTTCGTAAGAGCAAACGTGACGATCGTGGATGGGGCATTACAAGCGATGCCGGTCGGTTTAGATAAATCGAGTGCGGTATCTTCACTTGCGGATGCAAATGCGTTTATCGTGTTGCCTGGAGGAACGAGAGGATTTGAGGCAGGGATGAAAGTATCCGTATTATTGTTAGAGCATTCGGAGGGATGTGATTGGCCTTGGGAAAAGCCTCTTCAATCATACAAATAGTAGGGTATCAAAATAGCGGGAAAACAACACTTGTAGAGAAAGTTGTGCATGCTTTAGCCGAAAGCGAAATGAAAGTTGCTACAATTAAACATCACGGGCACGGAGGTTTTCCAGAAGTAGCACAAAAAGATAGTGAAAGACACAGAAAAGCCGGTGCTGTCGTAAGTAGTGTAGAAGGTGCGGGATTACTTTCACTTTCTTCGTTAAGAGAGGAATGGTCCTTACAAGAAATTATTCGCTTATATGAGTTTTTTGAAGTGGCTACAATTTTAATAGAGGGCTATAAAAAAGAGAACTATCCGAAAGTAGTGTTACTTCGTTCTGCGGAAGACGTTGAACTTGTACATAAAGTAGAAAATGTAGTAGCGGTCATTACGTGGTATAATGCGCCGGTAAATTTACGAGAAGAATATAAAGTATTTCATATAACAGAAGAAAAGTTGTACATAGACTGGTTTTTACAAACGGTTAGGAGTGCGAAATGATAAATACATATTATGAAGTAATTGATACAGAAATCTCGATTGAAGAGGTAGCGAAGAAAGTAATTCGCCGTGAATGCGGTGCTGTTACAACGTTTATTGGAACGGTTAGGGAGTTTACGAAAGGGCGTCGTACATTATACTTAGAGTATGTCGCTTATAAGACGATGGCAGAAAAGATGCTACAGAAAATCGGCTCAGAAGTGAAGGAGAAATGGCCAGGTACACACGTTGCGATCACGCATCGCATCGGTACATTGCAAATTTCTGATATCGCGGTTGTTGTGGCTGTTTCAACACCGCATCGTAAAGCGGCCTATGAAGCGAATGAATATATTATGGAACGCATAAAACAAATCGTTCCCATTTGGAAAAAGGAGTTTTGGGAAGATGGTGACTCGTGGATTGGTGACCAATTAGAAAAAACGCCATATCCGGCGGGAGAGCCTGGGAAGGAGTTATAAGTATGATTCGAGTATTGTTATTTGCGCACTTGCAAGAAGAAGCAGGAACAAGTGAATTACGAATAGAGAAAGAAAATATTACGGTTGCAGAGTTAAAAGATATTGTTGCCAATGAATATAATGTACCAGTATCAGCGCCAATTATGGTTGCAATTAATGAAGAATACGCAAATGAAGATGATAAAATTCAATCTGGTGATGTTGTTGCACTCATACCGCCGGTGAGCGGTGGTTAATATTGGATTCATTAAAACGACTTTCCTAAATAGGGGAAGTCGTTTTTTTATGGTATTTTTGAGAACACTAATTTATAGAACAAGGAGGGCATTATGAAAAAAATATGTGTAATGATGACGATGATATGTTCTATCTTTCTCTTTTCTCCAAGCGACTCTTTGGCGAAAGAATCGAAAGAACAACTTTTAGAGAGTGCGCTCTTAAATCGATATTACTCCGTTATAAGGCAAGCGACAGAAGATCAATATGAATGTGATTCAGTTATAAATATAAAGCGTCTCGGCAAGAAAGATGAATTCGTTCCTCGATTTGAAGTGACGCTACAATTTCTTACTTTTCAAGGTGCACATAATCCGCCAAATGACAAAGTTACACTTACTTTGGAAGATAATTTAGATCACATAAAGATCAAGAAAGTGGAAAGAGAAAAAAATGTTTCTAGTGCGATCGCAGAAAAGGTTTGCGCACAAGCGAAAGAAAAAATGAAAGCACACTCTAACAGTGTAGAGCGGTAACTGATGACATTTCGTAAAGAAAGGTAATGAGCCATGGATATATTTTTAGCGATTTTACCAGCTATATTTTGGGGAAGTATTGTGCTATTTAACGTGAAACTGGGCGGTGGACCGTATAGTCAAACGCTTGGCACAACGCTTGGTGCACTTATTTTCTCGATTGTTGTTTATATTTTTGTAAAGCCAGTATTAACTCCTACCGTTATTGGAGTTGGAATTGTGTCAGGTTTATTTTGGGCACTTGGTCAGGCGAATCAATTGAAAAGTATTGATTTAATGGGTGTTTCGAGGACGATGCCAATTTCAACAGGACTGCAATTAGTTGCGACGACTTTATTTGGCGTTATCGTATTTCATGAATGGTCCACGACAATTTCAGTCGTCCTTGGAATTTTAGCGCTCGTTTGTATTCTTATCGGTGTTATTTTAACGTCACTTCAAAGTGAAGAAGAAAAAAATGCAGAGCAAGCAGCAAATTTTAAAAGGGGCATCATAATTTTATTAATTTCAACAGTCGGTTATTTAGTTTACGTAGTAGTTATTAGGCTATTTAACGTAGATGGTTGGTCGGCTTTATTACCACAAGCAGTTGGTATGGTGTTAGGAGGTATTTTACTTACGTTTAAACATCATCCATTTAATAAATATGCGATACGAAATATTGTTCCAGGATTAATTTGGGCAGCTGGAAATATGTTTTTATTCATTTCGCAGCCGCGTGTCGGAGTCGCAACAAGCTTTTCACTATCGCAAATGGGAATTGTTATTTCGACGCTTGGCGGGATTCTTATATTAGGCGAAAGAAAAACGAAACGTCAATTAACAGGTATCGTTGTTGGGATCGTTTTTATTATTGCAGCTGGAATTATGTTAGGAATTGCAAAAGGTTAAGGAGGTATTGAAATGTATAGTGATTTAGAAGGGAAAGTCGTCGTTATTACAGGATCAGCAACGGGTCTCGGAAGAGCGATGGGAGTAAGGTTTGCTAAGGAGAAAGCAAAGGTCGTTATTAACTATCGCTCACGAGATTCAGAAGCGAATGATGTGTTAGAAGAAATTAAAAAGGTAGGCGGAGAAGCGATTGCTGTAAAAGGTGATGTGACGGTCGAGGCAGATGTTATGAATCTCATTCAATCTGCTGTGAAAGAGTTTGGTACGCTCGACGTTATGATTAATAATGCAGGAATAGAAAACGCGGTACCGTCGCATGAAATGCCGTTAGAAGATTGGAATAAAGTAATCAATACAAATTTAACAGGCGCTTTTTTAGGAAGCCGTGAAGCGATTAAATATTTTGTGGAACACGACATTAAAGGATCTGTCATTAATATGTCTAGCGTTCATGAGAAAATTCCGTGGCCACTATTTGTGCACTACGCAGCAAGTAAGGGCGGTATTAAACTTATGACAGAAACGTTAGCGTTAGAGTATGCACCAAAAGGTATTCGAGTAAATAATATTGGACCAGGTGCAATAAATACGCCAATTAATGCTGAAAAGTTTGCTGATCCAAAGCAGCGTGCTGACGTAGAAAGTATGATACCGATGGGCTATATTGGAAAACCTGAAGAAATCGCAGCAGTAGCAACTTGGCTCGCTTCATCAGAGGCGAGTTACGTAACTGGAATTACGTTATTTGCAGATGGTGGAATGACTTTATACCCATCTTTTCAAGCTGGGCGTGGATAATATGAAAAGGACAAAGAGTTTTATCTCTTTGTCCTTTTTGGCAAAAAAAAATAGCGCGAGCTATTTTAAATTTAATGATTAATTGTCTCTTGAAGAAATTCTGTCGCTTGATGTTCAGAAACGTCTTGTACGAGCGCAACTTCACTAATCATCATTTTACGTGCATTATCTAGCATTTGTTTTTCGCTCGCATTTAATGCTCTTTCTTTATTACGGCGAAGTAAATCCCGAACAACTTCTGCACTATCTTGCAGATTGCCGTTTTTCATTTTTTCCATATTCATTGTATATCTTTGTTTCCATGAGAGTGATGGGTCTGATTCCCCATTTTGAAATTCAAGAAGTATATCATTTAACGTACCTTTATCGACGATATAACGAATACCTGATTTTTGTAATTGATCCATCGGAAGCATTACTTGCATATCTTTACTAAGGATGCGTATCACACAATATTGACGCGAAGTACCTAATATTTCTTTCTCCTCAATTGCTTCGATGATCCCTGCACCGTGCATTGGATAAACGATTTTATCACCAATTTGAAACAAATCATCCACCTCCATATGTGGTAACCACTTTTAATGATAACATAAGTTCATAAAAATGTCAAATTTTATATAATACCATATTGAATACATTTGAGTCAATATGTAAAAGGTCTTTTTTTATGGTTTTATGTGAAATAAATATAGGTGACTTTTTTAGAAAAATAGTACAGGGTGAAGAAGGGGCATATCCACTTATTTTTAAGCATAAAATGTAAAATCGCTAATACAATATACCTAAATCCGTTCTTTGCAAAGGAGGGAGAGAAGGTGGGGCACACAATAAAAATTGATATTACAAATAAAGTTGTAGCTAAATTTAGATCAAATTATTTGGAATTATATACGAGTAAATTTATGATAGGTAAGTTTTATGTCTATACTGAAGATAAACAATATGTGTTAGAAGACGGATATATATATGAAAATGGAAAGTTTTATCGCATCATAGATACGCACCGTGGCAATAATCAAGCGGCGGAGGGCTGCGATCTAGGATGGTGTGAACATGATTCGTGTGAAAGTGTTTGATGAAAGTCACGAAAAAGACTTAGAAGACGCTGTAAATGTGTTTTTGAAAAAGATTGATGATAGTCACTTTGTAGATATTAAGTACCAAGTTGGTGTTTCTATTAACGATGATGAAAACCAAATTTATTGTTTTTCAGCAATGATTGTTTATAAAGCATAAAAAAGAGCTGGGTGAGCCAGCTCTTTTTTATGCTTTATCCCGCATTAACGGGCAGTAAGACTCCCACCTCAAAATTTAGCGCATACGAGGAAGTTAGGTGGGAGGCAATTGCCCGTAAAAGCCCGATTGGTTCAACTAATAATCAGTGGGGGATGAATAAAACCCCCCACTGATTAAGGTTTCACTTTATGTTGGGACAACATGGGTTGGTAATACGTTCATAATAGATTGGGGTGCGCCTAATTTCTTTGTCGCTAAAAGGTTTGCCTCTGTTTCATGATCTTGGGCATCTTTACACATACCGAGGTGATAACGATCACCTAAAAATGGATCAATATAAAAACCGTTTTTGAATACTTTATCATTCGGATGTTTTTCATGGTGAATGTCAGAACAGTTAATGCAATAGAACATAGCTTTCATCCCCTTTTTATTTTTGTTTAAAAAAGTGAGTGGGTAGTCATTTCGCTCCTAAGGAAATGTTGAGGAGAAGAGAAATAACTACCTACTCAAATGGTGGGCATATTCCTTCTGATTTTTTATATCTTGCGTATTGCCTCTTGAGGGAAGGAGGAGAGACGATGTACGCATGATATAAGTAAGGCACTTCTTTCAATATGAATGATGGAGTTTCATGTTGAGAGAAGTTTTTATTTTTTATTGCCTTTGTGAGTATATTATGAGGGAATGCTGAGAGGGTGTTTGTCCTGTTGAAAAAATGTTGAGAATTTCTCAACGGTAAAAAGAATTAGTGTTGACATGAAACTAAAAGGTGTTATATTATTCAAATACAACTAAAAGGTGTTATGTTTTAATGCTGGATAAAGGGGCTAAAAAAATGACTCAACAAAATACATTAAACGATATTAAACAAACAATCGTTTTTAACGCGTCTATTCAAAAAGTATGGAATGTAGTGTCAACTGCAGAAGGAATTGAATCATGGTTTATGCCGAATGATTTTGAATTAGAGGTAGGACATGAGTTTCATGTTCAATCACCATTTGGACCGTCACCATGTAAAGTGTTAGAAATTGATGAACCAAACCATTTATCTTTCTCATGGGACACAGATGGCTGGGTTGTTTCATTCCATTTGAGAGACTTAGGAGAAAATAAAACAGAATTTACATTAATTCACGGCGGTTGGAAACATCCTGATGAAATTCTGCCGAAAGCGAATGCGAAGAGCTCTATTATTCGCGATAGAATGAATGGCGGCTGGGTAGCGATTGTAAATGAAAAACTGAAAAAGGTTGTTGAAGGATAAATGTCTTCGTCAGCAGCGAAATATGATGTATTTCAAGCAATTGCTGATCCGACCCGCCGAGAAGTGTTACGGTTATTAAGTGATAAAGAGTTACCAATTTCAAAAATAACGGATCATTTTCCGATGAGTCGTACGGCTGTTGTGAAGCATCTTCATATTCTTTCAGAAGCGAATTTAGTAAGTGGAAGAAAGAGTGGAAGAGAGAAGATATATTATTTGCAGCCGGAGCCGTTAGAAGAATTAAAGCAGTGGCTCTCATATTATGAACGATTTTGGGATAATAAATTGTCCGTGCTTAAACATATTGTGGAGAATGAAGAATAAAAGAGGATGACCATTTGGGTCATCCTCTTTATTATTGCTCACTTGTTTGTGTAGCTGGTTTTAATAAGAGCCAAGCAATAATTAATGTAAATACTGCTAATACGAAAGTACTCATATAAATAACGTGTACACTTGCTGCTAATGCAGATTGTGATTCAGTTGCTACGTTTGCTGTAGTTCCGCCGTGTCCGCCAGATACAAGATCAAGGTTTTTAATACCACGTGCGTGAATCATCGTATTGAAGATTGTACCGAATATTGCAGCACCTAACGTTTGACTAAATGTATTAATAAATGTGTTTAAACCAACGGCTGTTCCGCGTGTATGAGCTGGTACGGCTGCTTGAATTGTTACCATGTAAATAGGTGTCACAAGCCCCATGCCTAAGCCGAATAATCCGACTGCAACATAAATAAGGAACGATGGTGAATTTGTTGACAATGTAAATAATAAGAAGGTAGCAACTGATAAAATGCTAGCTCCAAGTAAAATAATTTGTTTCGTTTGTAATTTGCCAACTAAGTTACCGGAGAACATAGCACCGAACGTCCACATAACAGGAATTGGCATTAAAATGAGTCCAGCTTCTGTCGCATTTTTTCCTAATACACCTTGGCTCCAAATTGGAAGGTACATTGTAATACTAATAATCATCGCACCGGCAATAAGAGTTAATATGTTTATCGTAGATAATGTACGGTTAGAGAAAAGTGCTAGCGGAATTAATGGTTCCGGAGATTTTTTCTCGATGTATAAGAAAATAATGAATGACACAGCCGAAAAGATTAATAGACCGATGATTGTAATGTCTCCCCAGTTTTGCTTACTGCTACCTGTTAATAATGCGTATAGTAAAGCAATTGTACTTAATGAGAAGACTGTCGCACCAAGATAGTCGATATGCTGCTTGGCGGCAGACTTAACAGATTCCTTATAAGAAGTGGCAAACATTAAGCAAGCGATAATTCCGAAAGGAACGTTTAAGAAGAAAATATAGCGCCAAGAAAGAGAATCAACTAAAAAACCACCTACTAACGGCCCGACAACACCAGATACACCCCAAACGGCACTCATCCAGCCCTGTGCTTTTGCGCGGTCTTTCGCTTCGCTATATAAGTCTCCAATAATCGTCATTGTGATTGGCATAACAGCGCCAGCACCTATACCTTGAAGAGCACGGAAGAAGATTAATTGTTCCATCGATGTAACGACACCGCAAAGTGCAGAGCCGATTAAAAAGATTGTAGCTCCGATAAGTAGAACTTTTTTACGACCGAATAAATCAGCCAATTTTCCGTATATTGGAGTCGAAACCGCTGTGGCAAGCATATAAATTGCGTAAACCCAGCTAACAAGTTCGACGCCTGACAAATCACTCGTTATACGAGGGATTGCTGTACTAACAATCGTTCCTTCTACGGCAGAAAGAAACGTCATTAGCATTAAAGACACCATGACTTTTTTTCTCATATGTTTTCCCCTTACCCTTTTTTAAATATTCAACAATATAAAATATAAAGGTACTAAGGTATATAAAGCAACAAATAAGTAATGGGAAGTTAGGGGAGGGGATGTTTTTGAAAAATAGCCGACATAATTTCATGTATCTATAAAAAAAGAAACAGGAATGCTGTTTCTTTTTTAATATTGCATTTTCGCATTTTCTCCAGCTGTAGTTCCAGCAATTCTACCAGTAACGAGAGCGGATGTAATGTTATAACCGCCCGTATAACCGTGAATATCAAGAACTTCTCCGCAGAAATATAAGCCATTCGTGAATTTAGAAGACATTTCTTTCGGATTAATTTCTTTAACAGATACGCCTCCGCCAGTAACGAATGCTTTTTCAATTGACTGCGTACCATTTACATTCACAGTAAATTCTTTAAAGTCTTTCACAAGTGCACGAATCTTTTCATGAGAAACTTGTCCAGCTTGTTCGCTACCGTCAATTTCATTTTTTTCTAATAAGAATAGGAAGTAACGCTCGGGAACGTATCCTTTTAACACGTTTTTAATTCCTTTTTTCGGATCTTCTTTCATTTGTTTCAGCATGCGCTGGAATAGTTGTTCACTATTTTCTTCTGGTAATGCATCAATACTCATTTGTATTGTATTCGTTTTAAACTTTTTCAGTGCTTTCACGACGAATTGACTACAGCGAAGAGCAGCAGGACCAGATAGGCCGAAATGAGTGAAGAGCATGTCCATTTTGTGAGAAATGATAGCTTTTCCTTTCGGGTTTAATACGCTTAAGTTTATATCACGTAAAGCAAGACCTTGTAATGAGCGATCACGTATAAATGGCTCGTTTGAAAGGATTGGTACTTCTGTTGGAAATAATTCTGTAATTGTATGACCACCTTTTTCAGCCCAAGCGTATCCGTCTCCAGTAGAACCAGTTTGAGGAACAGATTTTCCGCCAACAGCGATAACGACGTGATTCGTTTCTAACACTTCGCCTGTTTGTAATACAACTGCTTTCGTTTGACCATTTTCATATTCAATCGTTTCAACAGGTGTATTCGTACGGATTTTTACACCTAAATCTTTTAATCGTGTTAAAAGTGCGTCTACTACCGATTGCGCTTTGTTTGATACAGGGAACATACGGCCATGATCTTCCTCTTTCAATTTTACCCCGAGATTTTCGAAGAATGTAATAATATCTTCATTATTAAAAATAGAAAAAGCGCTGTATAAGAAGCGGCCATTTCCTGGTATATGTTTAACGATTTCATCAAGTGGTAGACGGTTCGTTACGTTACAACGACCACCACCAGAAATCGCAAGTTTGCGCCCTAGTTTATTTCCTTTATCAAGAAGTAAGACATTTGCGCCTTCTTCTGCAGCACCGATTGCAGCCATTAGCCCAGAAGGCCCGCCACCGATTACAATAACATCATAATGCATAATATATCGACCTCATTTTCTACATTTCCTGCCTAAAAGAATAGCATGTTTTCCCTTAAAAGAAAAATAGAGTGAAGTACTGCTTGAGGGGAGAATTGTGGTACAATACAAAAGTTAGAGTTCAGCGTTATATAGGAAGTAGGAGGATTTTCGTATGTCCGATTCAAAATTTCTGCGCGGAACGCTTATTGTGACGTTAGGGACATTTTTAGTAAAGTTCTTAGGCATGATTTACGTCTTTCCGTTTCATGCATTAGTAGGCACAGAAGGCGGAACGCTCTATACATATGGATATATTCCATATACGATATTTTTAAGTATTGCAACGGCAGGGGTGCCGCTTGCTGTTTCAAAGTTTGTTTCCAAATATAATGCACTTGGAGATTATAAAACGAGCCGAAGAATGTTCCGCTCGGGAATGGTTATGATGATAGTAACAGGGGTTCTTTCCTTCTTAGTACTGTACATGACCGCACCATTATTTGCAGAAGCAATGCTTGGTAAACAAAGTTTACAAAATAAGGTAGAAGAAGTTACGACGATTATTCGCCTCGTAAGTTTCGCACTTATTGTTGTACCGGCAGCAAGTTTGATTCGTGGTTATTTCCAAGGTCACCAATCGATGGGACCGACTACGGTGTCACAAATTATTGAACAAATTATTCGTATCGTCTTTTTACTAGCGGGTAGTTTCATCGTTATTAAAATACTTGGCGGTACAGTAGCAACAGCAGTCGGAGTTGCGACATTCGCTGCATTCGTTTCAGCAGTTGGAGCACTCGGCGTATTAATTTGGTACTGGTTAAAACGTAAAAAATATTTGGATCAATATTTAATTGAACAAACTGTACCAGAATCGACAGTAAGTACCGTTCAATTGTTTAAAGAGTTATTTGCGTATGCAATTCCTTACGTTGTAATTGGGTTAACAATTCCTTTATATCAACAAATTGATACATTGACATTTAACTCTATTATGCAGGCAATTGGTCAAGGTGATATCGCAGAGCGAGCGCTCGGTATTTTCACAATGTGGACGCATAAATTAATTATGATTCCAGTATCGCTTGCAACAGCGTTTAGTTTAACGCTTGTACCAGCGATTACAAAATCATTTACGGAAAAACAATATCGCTATTTAAAATTACAAATTACACAAACATTCCAGGCGAATATGTTTTTAACATTGCCAGCAGTTATCGGTATTTCAACACTGGCTTATCCAATTTACACTGCGTTTTACGATTCAGATCCATTAGGTGGACAAGTGTTAATGTGGTATGCACCAGTTGCATTGTTATTTGCTTTATTTACGGTAACAGCCGCGATTCTGCAAGGGATTAATCAACAAAAACATGCGATTGTCGCACTTGTTATGGGTGTTATTTTGAAATTTGTATGTAACGTAATCTTTATTCGATATTTCGGTACAGTAGGAGCGATTTTAGCTACTGCAGTCGGTTTTTTAGCTTCCGTATGGTATACGAATAGACAAATCCAAAAACATGCACACTATTCATTTGGTGTTGTATATAAGAGAACATTCCAAATTGCAGTATTAACACTTGTAATGGTCGTGGCGGTAAAACTATCACAGTGGATTCTATCCTTCATGATTTCGCCAGATGGCCGTATTGGTGCTTTAATTACAGTTGCGATTTGTGCAGGTGTTGGTGGTCTTGTTTACGGTCTGTTAGCAATTCGCACAGGAGTACTTGAAAGAGTATTTGGCGGAGAAGCGTTAGAGAAAATTCAGCGTAAACTTGGCAGTAGATTCAAAATAAAGTTGAAATCAAAAGGGGCGTAAATACGTCCCCTTTTCTATGATAAATAAAGAAGGTGAAAAACGTGAGATTAGATAAATTATTAGCGAATATGGGATACGGAAGTAGAAAAGAAGTAAAGAAATTATTGAAAGACGGCGTTGTGAAGATTGATGGAACGCCGGTGAAAGATGCAAAGGTTCATGTAAATGTAGAAGAGCAAGAAGTTATGATTCACGGTGAAGTTGTAGAATATAAAGAGTTTGTTTATTTAATGCTGCATAAGCCACAAGGTGTAATTTCAGCTACAGAAGATGATAATCACGAAACAGTAATAGATTTATTAGAACTAGAAGATGCAATCTTTGATCCGTTCCCAGTTGGACGACTTGATATCGATACGGAAGGTTTCTTATTGATAACAAATGACGGGAAGTTATCACATCAATTATTATCTCCGAAAAAGCATGTGCCGAAAAAATACTATGCACACGTTGCAGGAGTTGTAACGGAAGAGGATGTAAAAGAGTTTGCTAAAGGTGTTATTTTAGACGATGGTTATGAAACGAAACCAGGTGCACTTACAATATTAAAAAGCGATGATGTTTCTGAAATTGAGCTTGTGATTACAGAAGGAAAATTCCATCAAGTGAAGCGCATGTTTGAAGCAGTAGGGAAAAAGGTTGTTTACCTAAAGAGAACAGAGATGGGTCCGTTAGTATTAGATGAAGAACTAGAACTTGGAGAATACCGAGAGCTAACAGATGAAGAAGTAGAAATGTTAAAAACATATCAAGTAGATACTGAGAAGTAGTCCTGTTTTTAGGCGCAGAAAAGACCCCTTTCTAATGAGTTAGAAAGGGGTATGTATTTATTTACATACAATTATTTTTTCGTTATGAGGTCATTCTCACTTTCTTTCCTGTTGTTGTCCACTTACCGCGGCAAGGGCTATACACGAGTTCATTAAACTGCAACACATTTAGATCACGTTGTATCGTTCGCGGTGTGATCCCGAACTCATCTACAAGGTCTTTCGTCGTTACCGTTCCGTTTTCATTGATGTACATATAAATTGATTTAATGCGTGTTAGCATACGAGTAGTTGTAGGTTTCAAGAGAAAACCACTCCTCTACTAGTTTTTTTGACCCCATTCAGGAAAGAAGGTCGTTACTACCATTGTACTCTACATGATAAAATTCATGCTTTAATCTACTTAAATTTTACAAAAGTTTAACAAAATTTCATATAGAAAAATATTGGTAGTTGACATTGTATATATGATCAGTCAACTAACACATAAAATTCTACGTAAAACGCCAAATTCCTGCAAAATTTTTTGAAAAAATAAAAGAAAAACTAATGGGAAATATCTGAAATATTACAATTGTTCGGTATTTGACTTTCGTGTATGGCATAAGGGATTTCGGTTTGCTATGATGAAAGAGATAATATAGCGAAGGATGGATGCGTGATGTCAGCGATTAATTGGACAGAAGAAGTTGCAAAACGAAAAGATGATTTAATTCGTGATACACAACAATTTTTGCAAATTAAAAGTGTGTGGGAAGAAGAGTCGGCGAAAGAGGGCGCACCGTTCGGTGAAGGTGTAGAAAAAGCTTTATCTTTCATGTTACATAAAGGAGAATTAGAAGGTTTTTCTTCTAAAAATTTAGAAGGTTATGCAGGTCATCTTGAAATGGGACAAGGAGAAGAACTAGTAGGTATTCTTTGTCATGTTGATGTTGTACCAGAAGGGGATGGCTGGACGACTCCTGCATATAGTGCAGATATTCGCGAAGGAAAGATTTTTGCACGTGGTGCAATTGATGATAAAGGCCCAACGATGGCAGCTTATTATGCGATGAAAATTGTGAAAGAATTAGGGTTGCCTCTTTCAAAACGCGTTCGTATGATTTTAGGAACAGATGAAGAAAGTAACTGGAAATGTGTAGATCACTACTTTAAAAACGAAGAAATGCCAACAATCGGTTTTGCGCCAGACGCGGACTTTCCAATTATTAATGCAGAAAAAGGAATTTCTGATATACAAGTTGTGCAAAATGGTAGTGAAGAGAAAAAAGGTGTATATGAACTCGTTTCATTTGAGTCAGGCCGCCGTTTAAACATGGTTCCTGATTTTGCAAAAGCGGTTATTACAGGAGAAGATGTAAATGCACTTACAGTAGCATATGAAGAGTATTTAAAAACGGCTAAAAAAATAGGGAACTCAACTATAGAAGGAAATACGGTGACGTTGCAAATAGAAGGAATTTCAGCACACGGATCTACTCCAGAAAAAGGAGAAAATGCAGGTTTACTATTAGCAAACTTCTTAACTACAGTTTCACTTGATGGAAAAGCAAATGCATTTGCGACATTTGCAGCAAAAACATTTACTGGTGATATTTTTGGTGAAAAAGCTACTATTGCTTATAAAGACGAAGTTAGCGGTCCGTTAACAGTGAATGTCGGTCGCCTTTCTTATACGAAAGAAAACGGTGGCAACTTAGGGTTAAACGTACGTTACCCAGTTACGACTAACTTTGAAGAAATGATTGCGAAGTTAAAAGAATACGTTAGTATTCATGGATTTGAAGTAGCGGATTATTCTAACTCTCGTCCGCATCACGTCGATAAAGACCACGTATTAATTCGTACGCTGCAGCGCGTGTATGAAGAACAAACAGGAGAAAAAGCAGAGCTATTAGCAATCGGCGGTGGTACTTACGCCCGTTCATTGAAAGCTGGCGTTGCATTTGGCCCGCTATTCCCTGGAAAAGAAGAACTTGCGCATCAAAAAGATGAGTACATTGAAATTGAAGACTTATTAAAAGCAACAGCAATTTACGCGCAAGCAATTCATGAGTTAGCGAAATAAAGGATATATGAATAATGACCGCTCTCTACTTTAGAGGGCGGCTTCTTTTTAACTGAATGAGATAAGAAAGAAAAGCAACAATAAAAAAAAGGAGATGATATAAATGGAGCCGCATTATTTTGTCGCAATTACTTTACCAAATTATATAAAAGAAGTGCTCTCTAATTATAAAGAGGATATGGAGGAGGAATTACCATTTCGCTCGTGGGTACATAAGGAAGACTATCATATTACCCTTTCCTTTTTAGGAAGTGCGACAGAGGAACAATTAGAAGGAATAAAGAATGGATTACAAACACTTATAGAAAAAAAGGAACTACCTTTCACATTACAAGGATTTTCAACATTTGGCATGGAAGACAGGCCACGTATTTTTTGGGCGAAAGTAAGTGAGAATCATGAGTTGTTTCAGCTACAAAAGCAAGTGCATGCGATTTGTGAAGGGAATGGGTTTTCTTTAGAAACACGTCCGTATCATCCACATATTACTGTTGCTCGTAAATGGATGGGAGAAAAAAAGTTTCATTTGGAAAATATAAAAGAAGTGCCTGAAGTATCATTTCAAGCGGATACAATTACTTTATACGAATCTCACGTGAAGGAAACGCCGAAATATAAATCGATTGCTGAAATAAAACTACAAAAATAGAATGTATGAAAACGTTTTTTATACAGGTGAATATACTATAGAGAATAATGGAGTTACTGTATAGAGTCTTGCTAATAAGAAAAGTTTTATTATTTGCAGCTCGTATACTCACACAAAGGCCCGATTGGTGGGGGCTAATAATCAGCAGGGGATACTCCGAATTGATTAAAGATTCACTTTATTTTAATTTTGAGAATGATGGTGATTTTTTTATGTTGAAAGTAAAACGTCCATTTGATGCCTATTTAGATGAAATGAATAAAATTACAATTTTGCTCCCACATGCGTATGGAACAAGTCGGACATTTCGTTTGCAAGAAGGAAATAATGTGAAAGATTTACCGATTGCTCATACTATTGCGCTTCCGGATGCAACAAAGTATGAGTGCTTTATAGAAGAGTCACTAGATGTGGGGAAGTATTATACAGTACGAGATGAACGGAACGAAGAAACGGATTTACAAATAGGCGCTGTTATTCGAACGGCAATTTTTGATGAGAAGTATTATTACGAAGGCACAGATCTAGGTGCTGTATACAAAAAAGAAGCAACAACATTTAAAGTGTGGGCTCCAACTGCGAGGCTTGCAAAAGTAAGATTTTATAAAAGTGATAAAGAATATACCGATTATGACATGCATAGAGAAGAAAATGGTGTTTGGGTTCATGCATTACAAGGGGATCATGATGGGGCTCGATATACCTTCCTCGTCTGTATTAATTTAATATGGAATGAAGCGGTGGATCCATACACAAAGTCAACGACTGCAAATGGGAAATACGGTGTTGTTATCGATTTGGAAAAGACGAATGTAACGAGACGAGAGGAATTACCACCATTACAGTCAATGACAGATGCTATATTGTATGAACTGCATATTCGTGATGCGACTATTCACCCAAATAGTGGAGTGAATAAAAAAGGAACATATAGAGGGTTGATGGAAGAGGGAACGACGGGACGGAATGGGACGTTAACAGGATTGTCTCATATAAAAGATTTAGGTGTTACACATGTTGAATTATTACCGTTATCTTGTTTCGGTGGTGTAGATGAGGCAAATCCTTCCGGCGCATATAATTGGGGTTACAATCCATTATATTACAATACACCAACGGGGTTTTATGCTACAAACCTTGCTGATCCGTATAACAGGATAGTAGAGTGTAAGCAATTGATTGAAACATTTCATGAAAACGGTATCCGAGTAGTTATAGATGTTGTATATAATCACGTTTATGAAAGAGAACTATCATCATTTGAAAAGCTTGTTCCAGGTTATTATTTTCGCCATGGCGAAGATGGTATGCCTTCTAATGGGACGGGAGTTGGAAATGATATAGCGTCTGAACGGAAAATGATGAGGAAATTCATTATAGAGTCTATTTTATATTGGCTGACGGAATACAATGTTGATGGATTCCGATTCGACTTAATGGGGATTTTAGATGTTGATACAATGAACATAATAGAAAAAGAAGTGCGAAACATAAAGCGAGACGCATTGTTATTAGGAGAAGGATGGGATTTACAAACACCGCTTCCTCTTGAGGAAAAAGCAGCGTTAAATAATGCAAGAAAAATGCCACATATCGCGCAGTTTAATGATCAATTTCGTGATGGAATAAAAGGTAGCACATTTAATGTAAATAAACGTGGTTTTGCGTTTGGTGGGCATGTAGACTGTCAGCATTTACAGTATATAGCATCAGGTAGTCTTTTAAGTGTGAAAGAAACAGGATTATTTCTAGAACCGGTACAAAGTATTAACTATGTAGAATGTCATGACAACATGACGATGTGGGATAAACTAGTGCACAGTAATGAAGAACCGGAAGAGATTTTGAAAAAACGGCACCTTCTAGCAAGCGCAATAGTTATTCTTTCGCAAGGAATTCCTTTCTTACACGCAGGACAAGAGTTTTATCGTACGAAGAATGGAAATGAAAATAGTTATAATGCAAATGATGAAATAAATCGATTAGACTGGGATCAAAAAGAGAAAGAGATGGAGACAGTTAACTATATAAAAGGGTTAATTGCGATTCGCAAAGAGCACGGGGCATTCCGATTACAAAACGCAGATCTTATAAAAAAGCATATGACTTTTTTGCAAACATCTACAGAAGTACTTGCATACCACCTAGAGCATGTAGAATTGTTTGGGCCGTGGAAAGAAATTGTCGTTTTATTTAATAGCGGTTTGGAAGCTAAAACGGTGCAGCTTCCAAAAGAAGGACCGTGGCATGTGTTAGTAAACGAAAAGCAAGCGAAAATAGAGCCAATTTCTTCATTTAGAGGAAAGGAACTTCAATTGGCTCCCATTAGCACGTATATATTGACGATAATGTGACAAATCGCTACTTGACGATGAGAATGTAATAAATGTAGAATTGACAAAGGTGACGATTTTGATAAGTTGTCATTCTATGAGTGGTTTTGTAAAATAAAATAGAGAGTTTTTGGCTTATGCCAAGTTTTCTTTTCATTTACAGTAAAATATATATGAATCCACAACATGTGTAGAAATGTTGCGGTTTTTCTTTTCATAACTATAAAAGATAAGGATTTGTTAACGGGTAATGAATATGGAATGGTTGGAACAATTATTAGGAAAAGAGTGGAGTCTTGTACCGGCTGGTGGAGTAACGGGCGATGCATATATTGCGCAAAACGGACAACAGAAGTTATTTTTAAAGCGGAATACATCGCCCTTTTTAGCGGTATTGTCAGCAGAAGGAATTGTTCCAAAATTACTTTGGACAAGAAGGGTAACGAACGGTGATGTGATTTCTGCTCAAAAATGGCTTCCGGGACAGAAGCTAGAGCCAGAGGATATGAAACTAGAACGTGTTGCGAAACTTTTGAAGAAAATACACTCCTCTAAAGCGCTTGTGCAGATGATTCAAAGACTTGGGAAGCAGCCGCTTCACGCCCAAGAGTTATTACAACAATTGCAACTTGTTTTAAGGGGAGATATAAGGGTAGATGAAACAATTCAGCAAGGCCTTCAATATTTAACGGATTCATTAAAAAGTATTGAATACAATGAATTCGTTGTATGCCATTGTGATGTAAACCATAACAACTGGATATTGTCGGACGAAGATGAGTTGTTTTTAATTGATTGGGATGGAGCTGTCATTGCTGACCCAGCTCTAGACCTAGGTATGTTATTATACTGGTACATTCCGCGTCATGAATGGAGTGAGTGGCTCGGGTATTATGATATTGAAATGGATGAATCATTGCTTAGGCGTATGAGATGGTATGTAATAGCACAAACGATTTTATCTATTCAATGGCACACAACAAAAAAACAGCAAGCAGAAGCTGAATATTGGCATCAATATTTACAGCAACTACTTGCTTCAGAATAATACTTAAGAAAAATTGTCCATTCCAGCAATCCACTGAGTAAGTTGTTCTTGATTATTGGAAATATGGTTGTCCAAATTAGAGGAAGATTTACCCGATTGACTATAAGAATATACATCGTTTAGCATTGTTTTAGCGTCATTACTTATATTATCGTTTGCGAGTAACGATTGAATGAGGCGCTCTAATTGCTCGCATTCAGAAACTGTCCCGCAGCAATCGCTTTGGTGATTGACTAAAATATCTTTCAGCACTTCTAATTGATGTTGTTGACTAATTGGCATGAACGGATCATCCTTTCGATTGTTTTTCTCTTCTCGGAATGTAAGAGAAAAAGCTACGTCGTCATGGAATGTTTAATGCTGTATGTAGTTTTTATCAAAATGGTACATCTTATACTTGAAAGAAACGGACCGAGTGCTCGTACGTACTTGGTTTTTTGTTTGGTAGATTGATTAAAACAGAAAAAAGGAATCATTCCTTTAAAATAGCTTTGTAAAGAGAGGGAGACATCTATGCGTTTAAGACATAAACCATATGCATTAGATCGAATTAATGAGTATTCACATATCGTAATTGGAAACCCAGAAGAGCGCGCGGGTAATTGGAAAGAAGTATTTGGAAATGAACAACCCATTCACATTGAAGTAGGTACAGGTCGTGGCCGCTTTATGTACGATATGGCAAAAGCAAATCCACATATTAATTATATTGGAATTGAAAAATTTACGAGTGTTGTTGTAGATGCACTTGATAAATTAATTGAAGAAGAATTACCGAACTTAAAGTTAATAAATAAAGATGCTGAAGATTTAACAGTTTTCTTTGCAAAAGGTGAAATTGATCGTGTTTATTTAAACTTCTCAGATCCATGGCCGAAGAATCGTCACACGAAGCGTCGTTTAACGTATAAAACGTTTTTACGCAATTATGAAGAAGTGTTAGTAGAGGGCGGAGAAATTCATTTCAAAACAGATAACCAAGGGTTATTTGAATACTCTCTAATGAGTATGGCTGAGTATGGTATGTTACTAACTTACTTAAGCCTAGATCTTCATAACAGTGATTTTGAAGGTAATATTATGACTGAGTACGAAGAGAAGTTCTCTAGTAAAGGTCATCGTATTTATCGAGTTGAAGCGAAGTATCGCACAGAGCCTATGCAGTAATGCATAGGTTTTTTTATAACTAAAATAATCGGAATTTTATGTTAAAATTAATGTAAAAGGGGGATGTGTGATGGAAGAATTACGAATTGGAGATATAAAAGTGACGTGGTTAAAAGGTGGGAACACACATTTAGATGGCGGGGCAATGTTTGGCGTTGTGCCGAAAGTACTTTGGTCACGAAAATATAAACATAACGATACAAATCATATATATTTACGAACAGATCCGTTACTTTTGCAAACGAAAGATGGAAATATGCTTATTGATTCTGGAATAGGAAACGGTAAATTGAATGAGAAAATGAAGAGAAATCAAGGAGTAACGGAAGAGTCATCGGTTTATGAATCTTTAGAAAAACTGGGATTAAAGCCTGAAGATATTCACTACGTCTTAATGACGCACCTTCATTTTGATCATGCATCTGGTTTAACGAAATGGGAAGGGGATCACCTTGTACCGGCGTTTCCGAATGCGAAAGTTTATGTAAGTGAAACAGAGTGGAATGAAATGAGGAACCCAAATATTAGATCCCGTAATACGTATTGGAAGGAAAATTGGGAGCCGATTGTAGAGCAAGTTGTTACGTTTCAACAAGAAATCGAAATTACGGATGAAATAAAGATGGCGCATACAGGCGGACATAGTGATGGACATGCAGTCATTGCTTTAGAAAGCAAAGGAGAAACGATGCTGCATTTAGCAGACCTATTGCCGACACACGCACATCAAAATGTATTATGGGTCATGGCTTATGATGATTATCCGATGACATCGATTGAAAATAAGCAAAAGTGGATGAAATATGGTGCTGAAAACGATGCGTGGTTTTCATTTTATCATGACGCATATTATCGTGCAGTGAAGTGGAATGAGGAAGGACATATTGTAGAAAAAATTGAGAGAAAAACGAGTATAGAAGCTTAAAAAAAAAGGAGGTTGTTCCATCATATTTATTGGAGCAGCCTCTTTTTTATTGTCGGGTTTTGTCGGTAAGTCGATATATTTAAACAAACGCTGATATAATTTGAGTTGCGCCGATATAATTGGGAAATCGCTGATATAAATCGAGTTGCGCCGATATATTCGGAAAATCGCCGATATAATTTTAATCACTATCCGCAATTTTTCAAAAAAAAGAGGTTCACCTAATGGGAAACCTCTTTTTATGCTGCTATTACCTCTAAAACAGTACCTGTTTTAGCATCAACTAAAAATTCAAATCGTTCTTGTATATCATCTAACATTGTTGTAAGACCGCCGCGATAAACTTCATACGCAACATCATATTTTTCAAATGTCTCTGGAACCATATGTACCCAAGAGCCAGTAATTTCACCTTTATGATTTAATGCTTGTTTCACCATTTTCAATGCTTTTTCTGAAGAAATATGGGATTGTTCTTGTACTTTGTTTGCAACGAAATAACCAGCTGCAAATCCAACGCCAAGACCTGCTACTAAACCTTTCCAGCTCATATATTCACCTCAATTCTATAAAATAAAAATAGTGTACCGATAATAATTATAAAGCAAATGCAGCTAAAAAAGAAGAAACTAGAAACATTTCGAAAATTTCGTTACAATAAAAAAGGTATTCTACTAAGGTTTGAAAGAAGGGGACTTCGTGAATAAAGAGACATTACAATTATTTCGTACGTTAACAGAATTACAAGGTGCGTCAGGTTTTGAACATGATGTACGCCGTTTTATGAAGCAAGAATTAAGCAAATATGCTGATGAAATTGTGCAAGACGGTTTAGGTAGCGTATTTGGTCTGAAAAAAGGGGACGAAACTGGCCCACGTGTTCTTGTAGCAGGTCATATGGATGAAGTAGGTTTCATGGTTACGCAAATTACGAAAAACGGAATGCTTCGTTTTCAAACGTTAGGCGGCTGGTGGAGCCAAGTGCTATTAGCGCAGCGCGTACAAGTGATGACGAAGAATGGTCCTGTTATAGGGGTTGTTGGTTCTATCCCTCCTCATTTATTAAGTGATGCGCAACGTGCAAAAACGATGGATATAAAAAATATGCTAATCGATATAGGTGCAGATAGTTATGAAGATGCGATTGAAATTGGTGTAAAACCAGGACAACAAATCGTGCCAATCTGCCCGTTCACACCGATGGCAAATGAGAAGAAAATTATGGCGAAAGCTTGGGACAACCGTTATGGATGTGGCCTGGCAATCGAGTTATTAAAAGAATTAAAAGATGAAACATTACCGAATACATTATACTCTGGTGCTACTGTACAAGAAGAAGTAGGTCTTCGCGGAGCACAAACAGCTGCTAATATGATTCAACCAGACATTTTCTATGCGCTTGATGCAAGTCCAGCAAACGATGCTTCTGGTGATAAAACGCAGTTCGGTCAATTAGGAAAAGGTGCTCTTCTTCGTATTTACGATCGTACGATGGTAACTCATCGAGGAATGCGCGAATTCATTTTAGATACAGCAGAAACACATAATATTCCGTACCAATACTTTATTTCACAAGGTGGGACAGATGCGGGCCGTGTACATACAAGTAACTCAGGTATCCCATCAGCAGTAATTGGTGTTTGTGCTCGCTACATTCATACGCATGCTTCTATTTTACATGTTGATGATTATGCAGCAGCAAAAGAACTTATTACAAAGCTTGTAAGAACAACGGACAAAACGACGTTAGAAACAATTAAGAATAACGCGTAAAGAGGAAGGGCTGCAGAGCTCTTTCTTTTTTTAGGTAGGAGAGATGACCCAGCGATGTGTAGTAGCGGTCAGTGCTTAATTAGTGCTCGAATAATGCATGAAGACCGCGGAAGAATGTTTTTGTGTTCGGGACCAAAAATATTGTGGGAAGTCACCTTCTACTATAGGTAGAAGGGATTCCTTGGTGGTGTGTGGTAGTGGTTGGCACTTCATTTGTGCTGAAGTGGATATTAGAACAGAATAATGAATTCTTATAGAGGTGAACGAAATGAAGGTAGTAGTTGGATCGAAGAATAAAACGAAGGTTGGGGCTGTGGAGAAGGTATGGAAAGATGCTGAAATTACATCTCTTTCTGTCCCATCGGGAGTATCGGCACAGCCATTTTCAGATGAAGAGACGATGCAAGGAGCAATTAATAGAGCGAAGCGAGCATTGCAAGAAGGAGAAGCTCAAATTGGTATTGGGTTAGAAGGCGGCGTGATGAAAACGGATCACGGTTTATTTATGTGTAACTGGGGCGCACTCGCAACGAGTGACGATAAGATATTCGTTGCCGGAGGAGCACGTATTAAGTTACCAGACGATTTTTTAACGCCTCTTGAAGATGGTAAAGAGTTAAGTGAAGTGATGGAAGAGTTTGTAGAGCGGAAAGATATTCGTAGTCACGAAGGTGCTATCGGTATTTTTACAGACGATTATGTCGATCGAACGGAATTATTTGTACACGTTGTTAAGTTACTCGTTGGGCAATATAAGTATGATAAAAAGCAAGCATAAACCTTGCACCGTGTACGATGTATGGTAGTATAAAGAAAAGATTATAGTGTGAAAAAAGTGCACGCATTAGAGGAGGAAATATAGATGAAATCATTAGAAAGCATGGAACAATTCCAAGAATTAAAAAATGAAGAGAATGTAGTCTTCATGTTCTCAGCAGAATGGTGCCCAGATTGCCGTTTCGTTGATCCATTTATGCCAGAAGTAGAAGAGAAGTATAGTGATTTCTCATTTTACTATGTAGATCGTGATGAGTTTATTGATCTATGCGTAAAATTAGACGTATTTGGCATTCCGAGCTTTGTAGCGTACAATAAAGGTGAAGAAACTGGACGCTATGTAAACAAAGATCGTAAAACACAAGAGCAAATCGAAGAGTTTATTGAAGGTTTAAAATAAAACAATTAGCCAATTGAATTGTAAAAACAACCTCTACCTTCGCGGGGGAGGTTATTTTTTTGGAAGGGAGGAAAAAGAGATGAAAATGACAAGTAAAAAGATGAAAGACGAGTTAATGAAGAAATTATCTCGACCAGAATGGGATTTTCATTATGATAGCGAGAAAGAAGTTCTTCGTATTGAACAAACAAACTCGAAAAAAGGTATTAACGTATCACTTCCAGGAGTAGTAGCGAAATGGGAAGTGAACAAAGAAAAGGCGATTGAAGAGGTTGCTTATTATGTACAAGAAGCGTTAATTGCAATGCATAGAGAAGAAAATAGCACGGCGAAAATTTTACCTGTTATTCGCTCTACTTCTTTCCCAAAACAATCAGAAGAAGGAAATCCGTTTATTATGACGGATCATACGGCGGAAACACGTATTTATTACGCGCTAGATTCTAATAAAACGTATCGCCTAATTGATGAGCGCTTATTACAAAAATTAGAGCTTACAGAGCAGCAAGTGCGCGAGATGGCATTATTTAATGCTCGCTCATTAGGTTATGAATTTAAGCAGGACACAGTAGCGGATAATACATTCTACTTTTTAAACACAAATGATGGGTATGATGCGAGTCGTATTTTAAACGAAACGTTACTACAATCGATGCGTGAAAAGATCTCTGGTGACATGGTTGTTGCTGTTCCTCACCAAGACGTATTAATTATTGCTGATATCGTCAACGAAATCGGTTATGATATTATTGCACAAATGACAATGAAATTTTTTGCCGAAGGGCATGTTCCGATTACATCACTTTCATTCGTTTATGAAGATGGGGAATTTGAACCAATCTTTATTTTAGCGAAGAATCGGAAGAAGACAGATGGAAAAGAGAAAGGATGAACGAAGTGAACGTTTTTTATAACCTTGAAGGAATTGGTGACACTTTAATTGTTGCCTTACAAGATATTACTTTAGAGAACCGTACTTTTGATCGCAAAGGAGATGTTGCACGCGTATACGATCGTGAAAGCAATGTAACAGCAGGATTCAACATCTTTAATGCATCTTCTTACTTAGAAGTAAAAGAAACAGGTAACCTGACATTAACGAAAGAGCTTGTAGAAACAATCAACGAAATTTTAGCGAAGAACGGCTTTGAAGAAAAAGTAGAAGCAGATCTTTCTCCGAAATTTGTTGTAGGTTATGTAGCTGAAAAAGAAAAGCACCCAAATGCTGATAAATTAAACATTTGTACAGTAGAAATCGGTACAGAAACATTACAAATCGTATGTGGTGCACCAAACGTTGATGCAGGACAAAAAGTTGTCGTTGCAAAAATCGGCGCTGTTATGCCAAGTGGTATGTTAATTAAGCCAGCTGAGCTTCGCGGTGTTCCTTCTTCTGGAATGATCTGCTCTGCACGTGAATTAGAGCTTCCAGACGCTCCACAAGAAAAAGGTATTCTTGTATTAGAAGATAGCTTTGAAGTTGGACAAGAGTTTAAATTTTAATTGATATAAGAAAAGAGAGGTTGTCCTTTTGGACAGCCTCTCTTTTCTTTTTATCATTCTTTGTCGGTAAGTCGAAATTTCGTATTGAATCGTTGATATATTGAGAGTTGTGATAGATATATTTAAAAAATCGTTGATATATTGAGAGTTGTGATAGATATATTTAAAAAATCGTTGATATATTGAGAGTTGTGATAGATATATTTAAAAAATCGTTGATATGATAAGGGTGTCACCTTTTTTAAAAAAATCTATATTGTATTTTATAAACAATCTAGTTAAAATTTAGAAAAATAGAAGGGGATAAACGTATGAAACAACAACCAAAAATCGCAGAACTTCTAAAACGAATTGAAACTTCAAAACAGCAAGATGTTGAGCTAGGTACTTATGAAATATATGTATTTAGTGAAGATGAACTGGAAAAAGGGCAGATCGGTTATCGATATGATAAACATAAAAATTCATTAATAAGCAATGAAAGTGGAAAATGGCAAGAAGAATGGATTGTTATTGGATATGAAACAGATATGGGTGATCCAGTTTTCGTGAATGTGGATGATGACGCTTATCCAGTCTATACGGCAGAGCGTGGTACAGAAACGTGGCAGCCTGTTTATATTGGAAATATGGATGAGGTTATAAAACAATTATAAGAAAAACTTTGAGTCCGGTGCAAAGTGATGGGAGAGAAGCATGAAGTATATAAAAATAATGGTCATGACTGCATTCATTGGAATATATATGGGAGGTTGTTCACAAGAACAGTCGAAAAAAGAAACATTATCTTCTACACAAGAAAATAGTAAAGATGATAAGAAAGAAGCACCGGTAGAAAAGCAGCAAGAAGAACAAGAAAAAAAAGAAGAATCGCAAACAATTCAAACGAATGAACAAGTAGAAACTAAGCGGGAGGAAGTATCGGCCGAGGAAAAGAAAGAGGAAAATACGCCGGTGAAGCCAACTGAGCAACTTATGCAAAATAATGAACAAAAAGTAGAGAGTAATGAAAAACAAGGAAAGTTTCTCGTCGTTATTGATCCAGGGCATCAACAAAAAGCAAATTTAAATTTAGAACCGATTGGACCAGGGGCAACGACGCAAAAATATAAAGTGACAGATGGTACAACGGGTGTTGTGACGAAAAAGAGAGAGGCTGTACTTGTATTAGAAATGTCTTTTTTATTAAAAGAAAAGCTTGAAGCAAAAGGGATACAAGTAGTAATGACGAGAACGTCACAAGATGTTGATATAAGCAATAAAGAACGTGCGACATTCGCAAACGATCATAAGGCAGATTTATTTTTACGCCTTCATGCAGATGGTTCTGAAAATCCAAATCAAAGTGGGTTTGCTGTATTGACGCCAGCAGAAGGAAGTCCCTATACGAAAGAGATTTATGCAGAAAGTCTTCAAATCTCGCAAAAGATAGTAAATAAAATGAGAGAAAACAATCAGGTGAAAGTAAATGGGATTAAATTTAGGGATGACCTTTCTGGATTTAATTGGGCGAAAGTTCCTGGCGTACTATTAGAGCTCGGGTTTATGTCCAATCAGGATGAAGATAAAAAATTATCTGACCCGCAGTATGTAAATTCTTTACTGCAAAGTGTAACAGATAGTGTAGATGAATATCGGAAGAGTAAAGCTTAAAAGCAGTCTTACATGGAAGGCTGCTTTTTTCTATATGAAAACAATCGTAAATTAGAATGTTATGGATAAATATGACATGCTTAATTTTACCTGCACTTTTTGCCGAATGCTGATACAATAAAGGATGTTACTATTTAGTAGAAAGAGTGGTAAGCATGTTAGATTGGATGAAAAAGCTGTTTAACAAAGAGGAAGAACAAACAGCGATGAATAAAGAAGCAATGAAACAAATTGAAAGTCAGCCGAAAATTCCTCGTGTAAACCACTACACTGAAGCAAGAGAAGCACAAATGGCAAGCAGAAATGCAGGTAAATGCCGTTTTCCATTAATACCAGATGATGGATTTGATGAGGATGACGTAAGAGAATTACCTCACTTTGAAGAACAACCTGTTCAAAGAGGTATATACGAAGAGCAGCCTACTCAAAGAGGAATAAAAGTGGAGAGAAGTAGACGGCAGTATGTGGAGAATGCAGTTTCTACATACGAAGAGCCGGAAGTGCAATATGAACCGGATCCAGAGCCAGTCGTAAAAAAAGTATCTGTATCGCCGCAAGAAAGTAGCCGTAGACCATTTCGTCCAACAGAAATGATTTCGCCGATTTATGGATATAATCGTCCTTCAGTAGAGAAAAAGGAAGAAAAGCAGGAGGAAGAAAAGGAAAGAGAAGATCTTGAAATATCTGTAGAGGGCAAATCAGTCGTTGATGCATGGTTAGAGAAAAAAGGGTATACATTATCTTATTTCTCAGAAGGAAAAGCACCGACTTCTTCTAGTCATCAAGACGTTGATCAGCAAGGTCAACAGAGTAAAAAGGAAGAAAAGTCAGTTGTTGATCAATGGCTCGAGAAAAACGGTTATGAAATTGAGCGCCAAGAGCCAGTAGTAGAAGAAAAAGAAGTAATTCAAGAAATAAATACACCGCAGGAAGTTTCAGCGGATGAATTACTTCATAAAACGGTAGCTGAGCGTATGGAAGATGCAGAGCAAGAAAAAGATGTAGTGGTGCTAAATGAAAACATTTTACAAGAGGAATTAGTAGATTCCAAAGTAGAGCACGAGGATACAATATTATCAGAAGAAATTAAATGTAATACAGAAATAGAACAACCTATTATGGAAGTAGAAAAGCAAGCTCCAGAAGAATCAGTGATTGTCAAAGCAGAAGAAAAACTTGAAGAAACAATCATTGTGGAAATACCAGAAGAGCTTGGAGAAGTTGCAGAAGTAATGGCGGAAGCAGAAGAAACTGAAGAAGCAGAAGTAATGGCGGAAGCAGAAGTAGTGGTGGAAGCAGAAGAAAAACTTGAAGAAACAATCATTGTGGAAATACCAGAAGAGCTTGGAGAAGTTGCAGAAGTAATGGCGGAAGCAGAAGAAACTGAAGAAGCAGAAGTAATGGCGGAAGCAGAAGTAGTGGTGGAAGCAGAAGAAACTGAAGAAGCAGAAGTAATGGTGGAAGCAGAAGAAACTGAAGAAGCAGAAGTAATGGCGGAAATGGAAGAAACTGAAGAAGCAGAAGTAATTGCAGAAACAGAGGGGTCTGAAGTAGAAGCAATTGTAGAACTTGAGGAAACGCAGCAAGAAATGGTATTAGATGAAGCAATTGAACAAAAAAATGAATTCATACATGTTGCTGAGGCTGATGAACAAACGATGGAAGATGTCCAAAGTTTTGCGAATGTTTTAATTGCAGAAACAGAGGAAAGTAAACCAGTTGCAGAAGAAGGGCCAGTCGCTGAAGAACAACCAGTTGTAGAAGAAGGGCCAGTCGCTAAAGAACAACCAGTTGCAGAAGAAGGGCCAGCCGCTGAAGAACAACCAGTTGCAGAAGAAGGGCCAGTCGCTGAAGAACAACCAGTTGTAGAAGAAGGGCCAGTCGCTGAAGAACAACCAGTTGTAGAAGAAGGGCCAGTCGCTGAAGAACAACCAGTTGTAGAAGAAGGGCCAGTCGCTGAAGAACAACCAGTTGCAGAAGAAGGGCCAGCCGCTGAAGAACAACCAGTTGTAGAAGAAGGGCCAGTCGCTAAAGAACAACCAATTGTGCAAAAAGAAGAGCCAAAACGTGAGAAAAAGCGTCATGTACCATTTAATGTTGTTATGTTGAAACAAGACAGAACGCGATTAATGGAAAGACATGCGGCTAGAACGAGTGCAATGCAATCTTCTATGAGTGAGCGAGTTGAGAATAAGCCTGTATACCAATTAGAAGAACAACCAACGCAACAAATGGTAGTAGAACCACGAGTGGAAGAACAACCAACGCAACAAATGGTAGTAGAACCACGAGTGGAAGAACAACCAGTGCAACAAGTGGTAGTAGAACCACAAGTGGAAGAGAAACCAATGCAGCAAGTGGTAGTAGAACCACAAGTGGAAGAAAAGCCAATGCAGCAAGTGGTAGTAGAGCCACAAGTGGAAGAAAAGCCAATGCAGCAAGTGGTAGTAGAACCACAAGTGGAAGAACAACCAGCGCAACAAATGGTAGTAGAATCACGAATGGAAGAACAACCAGTGCAACAAATGGTAGTAGAATCACGAGTGGAAGAAAGACCAGTACAACAAATGGTTGCAGGGCAAGTACAAAAGCCAAGTTCAAGTACAGAACCACAAGAGAAAGCATATGTTGTAAATCAAAGAGAGAACGATATGCGAAATGTATTACAAACACCACCAACATATACCGTTCCGCCATTAGCATTATTGTCAATCCCGCAACAGTCAGCGTTAGATAATACGGAATGGTTGGAAGAGCAAAAAGAATTGTTAGATACAACGTTTAATAATTTCCATGTTGGAGCACATGTTATTAATGTATCGCAAGGGCCGGCAGTAACTCGTTTTGAAGTACAGCCAGATCCAGGTGTGAAAGTAAATAAAATTACAAACTTAAGTGATGATATTAAGCTGAGTTTAGCTGCGAAAGATATTCGTATTGAAGCACCAATTCCAGGGAAGAGTGCGATTGGAATTGAAGTTCCAAATAAAGAAAGTAAGCCAGTATTTCTTCGTGAAATTTTAAGAAGTCCTGTGTTTACAAAGAGTGAATCACCACTTACTGTTGCGCTTGGACTTGATATTTCTGGTGATCCAATTGTAACCGATATTCGAAAAATGCCACACGGACTTATTGCGGGTGCAACGGGTTCTGGTAAAAGTGTGTGTATTAACGCAATTTTAACGAGTATTTTATATAAAGCGAAGCCACATGAAGTGAAGTTAATACTAATTGATCCGAAGATGGTTGAGCTTGCACCATATAATTCTGTTCCGCATCTTGTAGCACCTGTTATTACGGATGTAAAAGCAGCTACCGCTGCATTAAAGTGGGCAGTTGAAGAGATGGAACGCCGTTATGAATTGTTCGCGCATGCTGGTGCTCGTGATTTAACGCGTTATAATACGATTGTAAGCGAGCGAGAAATTCCGGGTGAGACATTACCTTACATTGTTATCGTCATTGACGAGTTAGCTGATTTAATGATGGTGGCACCTGGTGATGTTGAGGAAGCGATTTGTCGTATTGCCCAAAAAGCTCGTGCTTGTGGTATTCACTTATTAGTTGCGACGCAGCGTCCATCGGTAGATGTTATTACAGGTTTAATTAAATCAAATATTCCAACGCGTATAGCGTTCACTGTATCATCTCAAGTTGATTCGCGTACGATTATCGATATTGGTGGCGCGGAAAAATTACTTGGCCGTGGTGATATGTTATTCTTAGGGAACGGTACATCTAAGCCAGTTCGTGTACAAGGTGTATATGTATCGGATGATGAGATTGAAAAAACAGTTGATCATGTGAAAAAGCAAATGAAGCCGAATTACTTATTTAAGCAAGAGGATTTATTAGCAAAATCAGAACAGAGTGAGTCGGAAGATGAACTATTTTTAGATGCATGTCAATTTGTTGTAGAACAAGGGGGAGCGTCCACATCTTCTGTACAGCGAAAATTCCGCATCGGTTATAATCGCGCGGCACGTCTCATTGAAGAGATGGAATCGCAAGGGATTATTTCTGAAGGAAGAGGAACGAAACCGAGAGATGTCCTTATTTCTGAGGATGAATTCGCTGCTATGCAGGAAACAAATATATAGTAAACGGTTTTGCTGTATACTAAGAGAAAATGTTGGATAGTAAAGTAGGGAGTAAAGCGACATGAAAGAAATTGAATTAAAATTAAAAGGTGAAATAAATAGACTAACAAATAGAACATTTAAATTTGACGAACGTGTTGGAGAAGGTTGGTTCTCTGCCGTTTACTTTTTAAAGACTAGAGAAATCATTGAAGAATTTCGCCCGAAAAGTATTGTAACGATGCAATTTTTCCAAAAGGAAAATGCAGTTCTTTGCGGAACAGATGAAGTAATTGCATTGCTGCAAACATTCGCTAAAAATCCTGAGGAACTTGAAATTAACTCTTTAAAAGATGGCGATAATATTAGTCCATTTGAAACAGTGTTAACAATTCATGGTCCTTATGAAAATTTCGGATTTTTAGAAGGTGTCATTGATGGGATTTTAGCTCGTCGTACATCGGTTGCGACAAACGTATATAACGTTGTCCAAGCTGCACGTAGTGTAGATAAAGAAAAACCAGTTATTTTCATGGGAGACCGTGACGATCATTATACACAACAAGCTGGTGACGGTTATGCAGCATACATCGGAGGTATGAGCGCACAAGCGACGCATGCGATGAATGAATGGTGGGGCAGAAGTGGTATGGGGACGATGCCTCACGCATTAATTCAAATGTTTAATGGTGATGTTGTGGAAGCCGCAAAAGCATATCATAAGAAATTCCCAGAAGATGAATTAGTTGTATTAATTGATTACAATAATGATGTCATTACAGATGCACTTCGCGTAGCGCGTGAATTTGGATCAACATTAAAAGGCGTGCGTGTCGATACGTCTCGTACAATGATTGATCAATACTTCATTCGTCACCCAGAAGTACTTGGAACATTCGATCCACGTGGTGTAAACCCATCGCTTGTATTTGCACTTCGTAAAGCACTTGATGAGGAAGGATTCCAGCATGTAGACATCGTTGTAACTGGTGGATTTGATGAGAAGCGTATTCGTGAATTTGAAGCTCAAAACGTGCCTGTGGATATATACGGGGTAGGAAGTAGCTTATTAAAAATGAATATTGGCTTTACTGGTGATAACGTAGAATTAAATGGAAAACCAGAAGCGAAAGCTGGCCGTAAATATCGTCCAAACCCACGTCTAGAGCGTGTTCAATTAGAAACAAGAGAAGATATGTAAAAGAGAGAAAAACTGATAGGTGATTGACCCTATCAGTTTTTCTGTTATCATAGTATAGCGGCTTCTTTTTTGCTATAATGGACTTGATATGGGCATACAAAGAAGTACGTACGAGTTTATCCTGATAAGTGAAGAGAAAGAATAACTTCACTACATCAAAATGTATGATGATTACCAAAATAAGAAAAGATTCATATACTGTCTTATAGATAGGCCGTTGTATTAGTTCGAAATGTTGGAGGTTCTTTAAGATGACAGTTTACCATTTTGTAGGAATTAAAGGAACAGGAATGAGTTCATTAGCACAAATTCTTCATGACATGAAGCATACTGTTCAAGGGTCTGATTATGAAAAGCGTTTCTTTACACAAACAGCGTTGGAAAAGCGTAATATCTCAATCCTTCCTTTTGATAAAAATAATGTTAAAGAAGGACAAGTGATTATTGCAGGAAATGCATTCCCTGATACGCATGAAGAAATCGTAGCAGCGAAAGAATTAAACATCCCAGTACATCGTTACCACCACTTTTTAGGTGACCTTATGAACCAATACACAAGTGTTGCTGTAACTGGTGCACATGGAAAAACATCAACAACAGGTTTGTTAGCCCATGTAATGCAAGGTGCACACCCGACATCTTACCTTATTGGAGATGGAACTGGGCATGGGGTAGAAAATAGTAAGTATTTTGTATTTGAAGCTTGTGAGTATCGTCGTCATTTCTTGTCTTACAATCCAGACTATGCAATTATGACAAATATTGATTTTGATCATCCAGATTATTTTGCAGACATCAATGATGTATTTGGTGCATTCCAAGAGATGGCATTGCAAGTGAAAAAGGGTATTATTGCATGTGGTGATGATGAAGAACTTCAAAAAATTCAAGCGAAAGTACCTGTTATTTTCTATGGATTTGGAGAAGATAATGATTTCCAAGCACGTAACATTCAAAAGAGAACAGATGGTACAATATTCGATGTATTCGTTCGTAATACGTACTATGACACGTTCAAAATTACAGGATACGGCAACCACAGCGTATTAAATGCATTAGCAGTAATTGCGCTTTGCCATTACGAAAATGTTGATGTAGAAGCAGTTAAACATCAATTAACAACTTTTGAAGGCGTAAAACGTCGCTTTAATGAAAAGCCGATGGGAGAGCAAGTTATCATCGATGACTACGCACACCATCCGACAGAAATTAACGCAACGATTGAAGCTGCTCGTCAAAAACACCCAGAGCGTGAAGTTGTCGCTGTATTCCAGCCACATACATTCTCACGTACAGAAAAGTTCTTAGATGAGTTCGCAGAAAGCCTAAGCAAAGCTGACCAAGTATACTTATGTGATATTTTCGGATCAGCACGTGAAAACAAAGGTGACTTAACAATCGAAGATCTGCAAAAGCGTATTGATGGTGCAGAACTAATTACAGATACAACAACGGATGTATTAAAGAAACATAAAAACGGCGTTCTAATTTTCATGGGCGCAGGAGACATCCAAAAATTCGAAGCAGCTTACGTAAAAGAAGTTCAAGTTGCAGAGAAGTAATAGAAAAGACGCATAGCTTGGCTGTGCGTCTTTTTTGTTGTGTTCATATTTTATCCCGCTATTTGTGGGCAGTAAAACTCCCACTGATTAAAGTTTCATTTTATTTGCGTATTGACCTAGAGTTAACTCTAGGTTGTAAGATAAATATGTAAAAACAAGGGGGAGAGAACATGTATAAAATCGGTGAAGTAGCAGAGTTAACAGGGATGGGGATTCATACTTTGCGCTATTATGAGAAGTTAGGTTTATTACCACCATCAACGCGAAATAGCGGCATTCGTCAGTATACAGAAGGTGATGTGCGTCTATTAAAATTCTTATATTCATTAAAGCAAACTGGAATGTCATTAGAAGAAATCGCTGAGTTTGCAAGTGATGGATGTATTATAGAGGAAATCAAGCAGCGGAAAGAGGAAGTACCTACGAAAGTAAAAAAGAGAATTTTAATTTTAACAACTCACTTAGAGCGGTTAAAAGAACAACAGGAACAATTGCAAAAAGTAGTTCAACTAACAGAAGAGAAATTAGAAATTTATTACGGTTTTTTAGAAGAGAAAAACTCGGAGGCTGACAATGAAGAATAAAGTATATGCGCAGCTGTTAGGATTTGCGATATTTACTGGTGGGACATTTAACGCTTCGAAATATGCGGTGCAGTATTTCGAAGCGATTCATATAGCGGCATGGCGCTTTGGAATTGCTGCACTTGTGATGTTATGTCTATTAAAAATACGAAAAGATTTTGAGTGGGAAGTATGGAGACAGAATAGGGCTTATTACCTTTTGCTTGGTATAGTTGGTGTATTCGGCTTTAACTTCTTTTTCTTTTTAGGAATGAAATATACAGAAGCTATGAATGGTGCACTTATTATGTCGACAAATCCGCTCGTTACGACGTTATTAGCAAGTGTCATTTTACGAGAGAAAATAGTGAAGAGCCAAGTAATTGGAATGTTACTTGCGCTACTTGGTGTTGTTTTTGTGCTTACACAAGGCTCGTTTACCGCACTACAACATTTATCATTTTCTAAAGGGGATTTTTATATTATACTAGGGAATATTTGTTGGGCGTTATACGGTGTACTAGGCAGAAGATTTATTAAAGCTGGTAGCCCAATACAAACGACGACATATACGATGACGATTGGTGCGCTTGCCTTTATTATGATATCTTCCACGCAAAAAAGTATAGTACCCGTTTCGGAGGTTCCTTTATTAGCTTGGGGAGCGATTCTCTTCATGGCAATGGGAATGAGTGTGCTTGGTTACTTATGGTGGAATAATGGAATTGTTCAAATTGGTGCAGCGAGAACATCTTTATTTTTTAATTTAGTGCCTGTTGTTACAATGCTTATTTCTTTTATAGAAGGAGTAAATATAACACCCGCACAATGTATAGGGATGATATTAGTTGTTACGGGAGTATTGTATTCTTCCGGTTTTATACAAATAAAATCAAAAGAAAGTGTGAATATTTAACATTTTTTATTTTGAGATGTTAGAATAATAAGAAAAATAAAAAGGGGTTAAAAAACATGTTCACACTCAGAGTAGATGATGAAATTGAACTACAACTATTAGAAAAACATCATAAAGAGGAATTATATGAATTATTAGATCAAAATCGTAACCATTTAAGAAGATGGCTCCCTTGGGTAGATGGAACGAAATCTGCTGATGCTTATGATGAGATTTTTCCGATGTGGTTAAAGAAATTTGCAGAGGGAAACGGTTTTGAAAGTGGTATACGTTACAAAGGAAAGCTCGTTGGAATGGTAGGAATTCATCCGGTAAGCTGGGGGAAGAAAGCGACGAGTCTTGGATATTATCTTACAGAAGATGCTGGTGGGAAAGGCATTATGACGCGTAGCGTAAAGGCTGTACTTCATTATGCATTTGAAAATTTAAAGCTGAATAAAGTTGAAATCAGGTGCGGTGTTGAAAATGTGAAAAGCCGCGCGATTCCAGAACGTTTAGGGTTTACATTAGATGGTATTTTAAGAGATGATGAATGGATATATGATCATTTTCATGATATCGCTGTATATAGTTTACTAGCTTCAGAATGGAAGGATATTCGATGAACGAGAAGATTCGTATTATTCCGTATGAAAGTACGTTTCAAGAGGAAGTAGTAGATCTTATCGTTCATATTCAGCAAAAAGAGTATAATGTTCCCATTACGAAAGAAGAGCAACCTGATTTACTTGAAATAGAAACATTCTATCAAAAGGATCACGGAAACTTTTGGGTAGCAATTTATGATGGTAAAGTAGTTGGAACAGTAGCTTTATTAGATATTGAGAATCATCAAGTAGCGCTAAGAAAAATGTTCGTACAAAAAGAGTTTCGTGGAAAAGAATGGGGCGCCTCACATATGTTGCTTCAAAAAGCAATTTCATGGGCTGAGGATAAAAAATTGAAGGATATTTACTTAGGAACAACAGTGAAATTTTTAGCTGCACATCGTTTTTATGAAAAGAATGGTTTTCAAAGTGTGAGTATAGACAAGTTGCCGAAAAACTTTCCAGTGTTACAGGTAGATAAGAAATTTTATAGGTACATTGTGAAAAAGGTCATGTAGAAATGGCCTTTTTTATGAACTAAAATGGAAAAAAATGTTATAATTTAAGTTAGGGGGTGCGTGTATGAACATTCCGATTCAAAGAAGTAAGTCGGTAGTAATTTTCGTTTGTCTCACGTTAGTTTTTATGTTCGTATATCCACTTGTCATGCTTTTCGCAAATAAAGAGCAGTGGATGTCAGCATTAATTGGGATGGGTTTATGCTTTATTGTAAATGTACCACTCGTTTGGGAAGTATTTATTAAAAAACATAAAGTAGAAAATGGCGTGCTAAAGTACGGTATTTTAAATGATGATATCGTATTGAAAGAGATAAGAATAATTCGTCAAGTTGGGAAGTCCCTTGAAATTACGACGAATGCATACAAAGTACATATGATTGCGATGCCGCAAGATATGACGCAGTTTGTATCACTTGTAGAAAAAGAAAATCCAAATGTGAAAATAGAAATGGTAGGGAAGAAATGAAATATGTAAAACCTTTGTTTTGCTTGGAAATTTTGTTCGTGATTGTTGGCTGCACTAGAGTATATATGAAATGGGATCTGCCTTTATATGTTCCGATATTGATTGGTACTATTGCAGTGGCGCTTTTGTATTATTTTCACTTCCAGCAAACAAAAAGGGAGAAAAGTAGCTCAATATAGAGTGAAGATAAAAAAACGCTCGGAAAAAATCCCGAGCGTTTTTATTATTATTTTAAGTTCTCAGGATTTAAAGCTTCTAGTTCAGATACAACGAAGCGTCCATCTTTACGGATTAGTACGTCGTCGAAGTAAATTTCGCCGCCGCCATATTCAGGGCGCTGGATGCATACTAAATCCCAGTGGATGTTAGAGTTGTTGCCGTTCCATGCATCGTCGTAAGCTTGTCCAGGAGTGAAATGGAAGCTACCATCGATTTTTTCATCGAATAGGATGTCTCCCATTGGATGTAAGATGTATGGGTTTACGCCAATTGCGAATTCACCAACGTAGCGTGCACCTTCGTCTGTATCAAAGATTTTGTTAATGCGCTCTGAATCGTTTGCAGTTGCTTCAACGATTTGGCCGTTCTCAAACTTAAGTTGTACATTTTCAAATGTATAACCGTTGTAAGGAGATGGTGTGTTGTAAGAAACTGTACCGTTAACAGAATCACGAACTGGTGCAGAGTATACTTCACCGTCTGGAATGTTTAAATGACCTGAGCATTTAATAGCTGGAATGTCTTTAATAGAGAATGTTAAGTCAGTTCCAGGACCAGTTAGGCGAACTTTATCTGTTTTATTCATTAATGTAACAAGGCTATCCATCGCCTTATCCATTTTACCGTAGTCTAAGTTACATACTTCGAAGTAGAAGTCTTCGAAAGCTTCTGTGCTCATTTTAGCAAGCTGTGCCATAGAAGCATTTGGGTAGCGAAGAACAACCCAGCGTGTTTTCGGAACACGGATGTCTCTATGAACTTTTTTACCAACTGTTTGACCGTGAACTTTCATGCGCTCACTTGGAACGTCAGCTTGTTCGTTAATGTTGTCGCCAGAGCGAAGCCCGATATAAGCGTCCATATCTTTCATTACGCTCGCTTCATATGCGGCGATTTGTTCAAAATGTTCTTCAGTAGCACCCATTAATAAAGAGCGATCTACTTGATGATCTTTTAAAGAAACGAATGGGAAACCACCAGCTGCATATGCTTCTTTTACAAGTGCAGTTACAAGTTCTTTTTGTAAGCCAAAGTTTTCAATTAATACTTTCTCGCCTTTTTGTAAGCGAATAGAGTAGTTAATTAAATTGTATGCTAACTTTTCAATGCGTGGATCTTTCATATGTAAAGCCTCCCTACTAATTATGTATCCTTTCTTATTGTAACCTACTTAGTGGAATTTGTTGAATCATTTATGTTAAAGTTAACGAATAAGTATGAAAATTCTAATGAAAAGATAGGGATTAGAATGAAACGGAAAATGATTGTATAATAGGATAAAGTATGAAAAAAGATAAAGGAAGTGATGAAATGCAAGTTCTTTTATATGTAAGTGCGGCTATTATCGCGGTTGCTTTTGCTGTGTTAGTAGTGTATGTATGTAGAACGTTGTTATCGGTTCAGAAGACGTTAGAAAACGTTGCGAGCACGTTAGAAGGTTTAGAAAAGCAAATGCAAGGAATTAGTGTAGAGACGGAGCAATTATTACATAAAACAAATGCGTTAGCTGATGATATTCAACAGAAGTCGCAATCATTAAATAAAGTGGTAGCAGGTGTAGATGGAATTGGAACAACAATCCATTCTTTAAATACGAAACTTCGTAATGTATCAGAGTCTGTTACGGACGAAATTGAAAATAATGCAGATAAAGTAGCGCAAGTTGTACAGTGGAGTAGTGCGGCGATTGAAGTATACAATCATTACCGTGCATCGAGACAAGAGAAGAAGGTTGAAAAAGAAGAGCGTAAATTAGAAAAAATTGAGAAAAAAGCTGAAAAGAACGAGAAGCGCTCTAGATTTCGTATGAGAGGTGAATCTTGATGAATATGACAAAACTTGAAACAATTGAAGAGCTTGAAGTCTTAGTAGAAAAGAACGAGCCTTATGTTCTTTTTAAACATAGTACGACATGTCCGATTAGTCATGGTGCATACACAGAGTTTCAAGCGTACTGCAATGAAGAAAGAGAAGTACCAGCGTATTACTTATACGTGCAAGATGCGAGAGATGTTTCGAATCGTGTTGCAGAACAGTACAGTATTAAGCACGAATCACCACAAGTGTTATACATAAAAGATGGGCTAGTAGTATGGAATACTTCTCATTGGAATATTAAAAAAGATGCTTTAGAAGAGAATATAAAGTAAAAAGAAGCAAGCTAAAGGTGCTTGCTTCTTTTTTTTGTTTTTGTTGAAATATATTTAATGGTACACTATGAATAGTTCAAACTAAATAATTAGATTGTTGAAAGTGGGTTTTAAGTAATGAAGAAAATGGCATTATCCTTCGCAGTCGTAAGCTTATTACTGGGAGCTTGTAGTAATAATACGATTAGCAAGAAGGATGAAGTTATACAAAAAGATACAAAAGAAAAAAGTATGATTCCGAGAACTGCTGTTTCTAAAGATTATTATAGAACTGTTATTCCTTTAAAAGAACAAAAGGTTATTAATACAGCTAATATAAAAACAAATTCTAAATTAGATTTAGCAGAGTATGAAAATGGTTTAATGAATATTGCAATGCAACAATTTGATACAGAAAATCACGTATTACAATTAAATCAGTATATTCCAGAGAAGTTAATTGATGAACTAGTCGCGAAAGTAGAAGCACCAGTTTTAACGAATATTATAGAACAAGACTATTTCGGGAAACAGAATTCAAATGAATTAAGTTTATCTGGTGTCATGATTGGTTTATCTATGTCTACAAGTGTATCAAATGAAGAAGCCATTTCTAAAGGTACTGAAGTTGCTAAACAACTTATAGAAGCTATTAATAAAAATGATAAATATAACAAATCTCCAATTACGTTTGCTATTTTTAAACAAGAAAGTACAAGTTCGTTAAAAAATGGTACGTATATTGCTAGTGCTACCGTTCAAAAAAATGATACGAACCTTGGAAGTTGGAATACAATCGATGAAAAAGCGTATTCATATCCTTCTGATGAATTTACACAAGCACATGGAGAAGATAATACAAAAATAAGTGAATTTGGTAAGGCAATAAAAGAGTTTTCTCCTGGAGATTTTATCCCAGTTAATGCTAAAGTTACTTATAAGAAAAATCAAATGGATACATTAAATATGAATATTGTTATTAAATATAATGGTAAAACAGAATTAATGGCTCTTACTCAAATGGCTGCTCAAGGTATGTTAGAGAAATTGCCTAAAGATGCGAAAGTACAATTACAAATAAAGTCCGAGAGTAAAATCGAGGCAGTTATTGTAAAAGAGAAAAACAGCGATAAACCGTTTGTTTCCTTCTTGTAAAAAAAGACAGTTTTAAACTGTCTTTTTTTATTGTGAGTGAAAATGTTCGATGTTTTTTTATAGTAATTCATTGCGGTATATCGTGTGATAATTGTATATGTACCAGCTATAATAAGTTGTCTTTATGTGAACAAGGTATTCGCACGTATGAAAGAGCGACGTGTAATACGCTTAATATCTCCGCTGTATCGATTTTAAAGAAAGAAACACATTTACCTATCGTTGTCGATGTTACGCATTCTACAGGGCAACGTGACCTTCTGCCACCAGCTGCAAAAGCAGCGATGGCAATTGGTGCAGATGCAGCGCAGTAAATGAATATCTCACAGTTCAATGACTTTATGAAAGAATTAAAAGTATTTGGAAGTAAATCACAAAAAAGAAATAAGCATTCCAAAAAACATTTTGGAACAGTTTCCTCTCTATTATATAGTGCCTGTTGTGTTCGATTTTTGTTGGTAAATCGATATGTTTAAAAAATTGTTCATATAATTTGAGTTGTAATCGATATATGCGAAAAATCGCTCATATAATTTGAGTTGTGGTCGAAATATGCGGATAATCGCCGATATAATTTGAGGTGTGGTCAATATATTTGAAAAATCGCTCATATCAATTTCATTTACTATCGTACGGTTTAAAATACGGTTTCTACTTATGAAACATCTATATTTTTACAAAAAATACCCTTTTTTTCATAAAAAATACGAAAATACGAGAAAAGAAGCGAATTTTTTCGAAACTTTTGCGGGAAAATATTGTATGAGCCTGCGTTTTTATCGTATCATTAGTAAAAGGAAGAACTCGGGACGATTGGTGGCATCTGCAAATAGAGTTGATGTCTTTTTTTCATTCAAGTAACCGATACATAAAAATAGATAACAAAAATAGAAGGAGTGTGCGATGAGATGAACGTAACAATCTATGATGTAGCGCGCGAAGCGAACGTTTCAATGGCTACCGTATCTCGCGTTGTGAACGGTAACCCAAATGTAAAGCCTACAACAAGAAAGAAAGTATTAGAAGCAATTGATCGTTTAGGATACCGCCCAAATGCGGTAGCACGTGGACTAGCAAGTAAGAAGACAACTACAGTGGGTGTTATTATTCCTGATATCTCAAATACGTTTTATGCAGAACTTGCTCGTGGAATTGAAGATATCGCAACAATGTACAAATATAACATCATTTTAAGTAACTCTGACCAAAACAAAGAGAAAGAGTTCCATTTATTAAATACGATGCTTGGAAAACAAGTAGACGGAATTGTTTTCATGGGTGAAGATATTACAGACATTCACATTGAAGAATTTAAAAAGTCTCCAGTACCGATTGTATTAGCAGCATCATTTGATGAGCAAAATGAAACGCCATCAGTAAATATTGATTATACACAAGCAGCTTACGATGCAATGAAGCACTTTATTGAGCAAGGACATAAACGTATCGGTTTCGTCTCTGGTCCTTTCATTGATAAAGCGGGAAGCGCTAAAAAGTTACAAGGTTATAAAAAAGCTTTAGAAGAAGCAAGTATTTCATATGATGAAAATCTTGTAATCGATGGAGATTACACATATGATTCAGGTATCGAAGCATTCGAAAAGCTTTGGAGTATGGATGAAAAGCCAACAGCTATCTTCGTATCTTCTGATGAAATGGCACTAGGTGTAATCCACGCAGCTCAAGATGCTGGATTAAACGTACCAACTGATATAGAAGTACTTGGTTTCGATAATACACGCCTTGCACTAATGGTACGCCCGCAGCTTTCAACAGTTGTACAGCCAATGTATGATATCGGTGCAGTAGCAATGCGTTTATTAACAAAGTATATGAACAAAGAAAAAGTGGAAGATCACACTGTTATCTTACCTCACCGTATCCAATTTAGAGATTCAACGAAGTAAGTATAAAAAAGCTCACAGCGATTGCTGTGAGCTTTTATTCATATTCAGGATAGTATTTTTTAACTACTGTATCTACAGTTTCATTTTTCTTAACGTGTAAAAATCTTGCGTACAATTCTTTTCCTGTTTCAAATGGCGTTTCATCTAACTCAAAAACATGAAGTACTTTTTGAAACTTCCATGTTACTTGTTGATCGTATACATTATCGTACGTATTTTCTGATTGTATAGCGATCTTTTTCCCTAGATCATGAGCTTCCTCTAAACTGTTCGCTTTAACGAGAATGATACTTTCTTCAAAAAGCGTATCGTGATTCTCTTCATAATGCTCATCTATCTTACTAGGATTAGGCTCACCTGAATGAACAGATTCAAACAATAATTTTACAGCGTACATTTGGGAAATCTCCTTATGCCGAATGTTTCACTTTATAAACAATACTTGCTACAAGTGAAGCTGGTATTGTAAATACGTTACTTTGATAATGGTAATGTACTTGGGATTCTTCATAAGACATTTTGTCGTATAGTTCATTTTGTGCGACATTCATTTTTTGCTGTTTTTCTTTGAACATCTTAATGTAGTTATACTGTATTGGGACGAGAATGATGAAATAGGCTAATACGATTAGTGAAATCCATATCATTATGAACACTCCCTTACAAAGAATATTTCTATATAACAATTATATCAACAAAAGGGAAAAACAACCATTTATTTGTAACGAAAATCGATTTTCTTCCTGCAATGTTATTCTAGGCTATAATATAGAATAGGATCCCTTGTTATATGTCACATAAGTGCAAATTCAACTATTATAGGGCAATGTCATGTATAATAGAAAGAAAAGGTTTGTGAGGGGGGAGAAAAGATGATCATTCTTTGGATAATTACGCTTTGCACGACTGCTTTTTTTGCATATATGACGTTAAAACAAAATGGCTTAAAGCGATTTGTTCCAGGAAGTATTCTTGCAGGAATTGCCCTTATCACGTATGTAATTTCTATTTTTACTGAAAGTGTATCAGTGGACATGAGCACAAGTTTAATGTTCATCGGTATTACACTATTTGCAGGTAGTATTATGGTACTTATGGTTGCTGGTATTATTTTATTTATTCATATGAATTCGGAAACGTTATAACATATAAAAAAGGCATGTCCCGAGAGGGGCATGCCTTTTTATCCGTTCAATTATGCTCTATCTTTAGAAGAATTTTGTTGTTTTAATAAGTCGCGAATTTCGCCAAGAAGTTCTTCTTCTTTTGTTGGTTCTGGAATTTCTTCTGTTTTTTCTTCTTCTCTTTTAGAAGTTAGTTTGTTGAATACTTTAACAAACATAAAGATAGCTGCTGCAATAATTAAGAAGTCAAAAATTGTTTGGATGAAGTTACCATACATAATAGATGACTTACCAAATGTGATTTTTAAATCTGTAAAGTCAACGCCACCTAATACCATACCAAGTAATGGTGTGATGATATCTTTTACTAAAGAACTAACGATTTTACCGAATGCAGCACCGATTACAACCCCGACAGCTAAATCAATTACATTCCCTTTGAAAGCGAACTTTTTAAACTCGTTCCACATGTGTTAATCCCATCCTTTCCACGTTTCATTATGAAATTTATAATTCCTATCAACATATTCTATAGAAATTTACGAGAGAAATAAAGGGGAAATGGGAATGAAAGTAAATTCTGAAAAATGTATCCGTTTTAATTTTTATTTACTTTGTCAAGTAGAGTTTGTAGCATTTGTTGCGTTTTTAATCCTTCTAATCCATCTACAACAGGCTTCGTATCTCCGTGTACACATTCAATAAAATGATGAACAGCATCTTCAAAACCACGCTGCTTTAACGTCGTTTCCCATGAGGGAGAACCGCTTTGTGAAACGGAATTTTCCTGTTCGATTTCAAATGTATTCATATTTTTTACGCGAATGATTTTTCCTGCTGTTACAAGTTCAATTTGTTCTAAATTTGTACCAGCATGGCGGTGCATTGCTGTTGAAAGTAATAGTCCGTTTGTTGTTGTATATGTATGATGGCCGTAAAGAAGTTCATTTTTCTCATTTATTTGCATCATATTATGAACGACGTTAAGGTCATCATTAGCTAACCAGCGAGCAGTATCTACAATATGCAAATAATCATCTAACATAGTAAAGTCGTACGTATTTGGCCCCACTTTATTTGTACGGTGTTTTTCAATTCGAATCCATGAAATAGCATTAGCCTGTTCTTTTGCAGCAACGTACATAGGAACGAAGCGGCGGTTAAATCCGACCATTAATTTTCGATTGTATTTTTCGCTCAATTCGACTAGTTTTTCAGCTTGTTCTACTGTAGCTGCTAACGGCTTATCTACATAAACATCGATTCCTTTTTTCAGAAGTTCAGAAACGATTTCATAATGTGTAGCAGTGGAACTATGAACGAAAACTGCATCACATTCTGAAGCTAACGTTTCAATAGAATGAAAGTCTTGAATACGGTATTGCTGACAAATTTGTTTTCTTTTTTCCGCGTTAGGTGTAAATGCCCCAACAAAATGCCAATCTAATTCTTTCGTAAGTGTTGGAAGATATGCCTTTTGTGCAATACTTCCAAGTCCAATCATCCCAATTTTAGGTTTATTCATTTGTATTCCCACCCTATCAATATTGATGTAACGGGTTAAATGTAGCATAGGGTGGGGGAGGAAGGCAAAAGTTAGCTTTTTACTTACGTCCTTCTACTAGAATCTTCTCTATCTCTTCAAAATTATGAGCACGAGCATGCTCTAGTGGGGTGACACCATCATTATCGGGAATGTTTACATCTGCGCCGTGTTCAATGAGCAGGCGAATGACTTGTTGTTGTGTTTCATCGCCGTTACTTAGTACGATAGCTTCCATTAAAGCTGTCCATCCGAGATTATTGACATGGTTTACATCGATATTTGTTCGCGTGAGGAGTTCTTTTATAACAGTAATATAGCCATGTTCTGAGGCTGGGATAAGAGCTGTTCCACCGTAACGATTCGTAAGTGCTGGATCCGCACCAGCATCAATTGTTAGTTTTAAAATGTCTAAGTAACCTTCCGCACCGGCGTATAGAAATGGATTGTTTTTTATATTATCTTGGATATTTACATCGGCGCCAGCATCGATAAGAGCTTTCGCGGTCTTTATATCATTTTTGTATGTGGCAATCATAAGCGGGGTGCGTCCTTGACTATCCGTTGCATTTATATTTGCTCCTTGTTTTAATAAAGATATAACAGTGTTCGTTTCGTTTTTTTCAGTAGCTGCTAGTAGTGCAGTCTCCATGTTTGTCATCTCCTTTTTTACTTCTTGTTCTTGCGAGCATCCTTGTAAAAAAATTACACAACATATCATGCTTAATGTTTTTTTGAACATGGAATTTCAACCTCCTAATTTCAACTGTAAAATAAGAACATTAAATTTTTATAAACTGACGCTAAAATTACTATAAAATCGCTTGAGTAATTGAACATATATTTTTATGCTTATGAATATGAAAGTTGAATCAATCGGGCGTTTACGGGTAGCCCGACTTTCATCTAACTTTTTGTTTTAACCGAATTTTGAGGTGGAAGTCTTACTGCCCACAAATAGCGTGATAAAGTGAGGATGTAAATGATGTCTATTAAAACAAGATTTTTATTTTCTTATATCGCTGTTATTCTCGTCTCCATTACGCTTATTTTAGTTGCGGGATTTTTAATTGTATTTTCCATAACAGGTGACTTGGAAGCAGTGAAAAATTTTTATAAAAGTTCTTATATTCAAAAGCCGCTGACTCCAGAAGAAGAGAATGCGTATCTTGAATTGAAAGGAGCGGCAAAGCAACATCAATATCAACTATTAGATGAATCGTTCGTTGCATCACTTGAAAAAGAAGGTGTGAAAATAGTTGTAAGAAAGGGAGAAACCATTTCTTATGCTACAAAGGGTTTTGAAAGTTCGACTGTAACAGAAGCCCTTCCGAAATTTGAAGCAGCAAATATTAATAGTCGTGGTACAACGGAACTAGGCGATACATTTTATCGGTATGTAAAATTTGATTTTTCTTTTCAAAATAATGAAGAAGGGAGTATATTTGTACTAAAAAAGCAAAGTTCGTTTGTAGATCTTACACAAAAATTATTTCCGATTTTGTTCGTAGCACTTTTACTGTTAGCCATTTTGCTCATTGGGTTAGTAAGCTATTTCGTCTCAAAAAGTGTGATAAAACCAATCTTTGTATTGAAAGATGCGACGGAGAGAATTAAAGAAGGGAATTTAGAATTTCAAATTCCAGTTACATCACATGATGAAATAGGTCAATTGAATCAAGGGTTTGAGGAAATGAGGAAGAAGTTAAAAGAGTCGATTGAAGTACAAACGCAGTATGAAGAAAATCGAAAAGAGCTCATTTCAAACATCTCCCATGATTTGAAAACACCGATTACATCTATTATCGGATATGTGGAAGGAATAAAGGACGGGGTAGCAAATACCCCGGAAAAAATGGATAAGTATTTAACAACGATTCATACGAAAGCAAAACATATGGATACACTCATTGATGAACTATTTTTATTTTCGAAGCTCGATTTGAATCGAGTCCCATTCCAGTTTGAAACGGTTGAATTAAATATGTTTATGCAGGAATTAATAGAAGAGATGCAGATGGATTTAAGTGAAGAAGGTATAGAAGTGTACTTACAATTACATCCATCACCACTATATGTAACGGCTGATTGCGAAAAGATAAATAGAGTGATATCAAATTTAATTCATAATAGTGTGAAATACATGGATAAAGAAGAGAAAAAAATTGCTGTAACAGTATCGAGTGATAACGATAAAGTTATTGTGAAAGTGATGGACAATGGATCAGGTATAGAATCTGATACACTTCCTTATATTTTTGAACGGTTTTATCGTGCAGAGCAATCTCGAAACTCTAGCACAGGTGGAAGTGGACTTGGTTTAGCGATTGCGAAGCAAATTGTGGAAGAACATGGCGGAGAAATTTGGGCGGAAAGTGAGCCTAGAGAAGGCACAAGCATTTTCTTCTCATTGGAAAAAGTAGAGAAATGTGGTGAGTAAATTGAAAAGAATCTTACTAATAGAAGATGAAGTAAGTATTGCAGAATTACAGCGAGATTATTTAGAAATTAGTGATTTTCAAGTTGATGTAGAGCATTCTGGAGAAATAGGCTTACAAATGGCTCTGCAAGAAGACTATGATTTAATTATTTTAGATATTATGCTTCCGAAAATGAATGGATTCGAAATTTGTAAACAAATACGTGCTATAAAAGATATTCCGATTTTACTTGTTTCAGCCAAAAAAGAAGATATAGATAAAATTCGCGGACTCGGATTAGGAGCGGATGATTATATAACGAAACCGTTTAGCCCAAGTGAATTAGTCGCAAGGGTAAAGGCACATATTTCTCGTTATGAAAGATTATCAGGAAATGTAAGTAAGCAACGTGATACGTTATATATTCATGGAATCTCTATCGATCAACGAGCGAGGAAAGTTTTTATAAACAATGAAGAAATCGCGTTTACAACGAAGGAATTTGATTTATTAACATTCTTTGTAACGCACCCAAACCAAGTATTAAATAAAGAACAGTTATTTGAACGTATTTGGGGATTAGATTCTGCTGGCGATTTAGCTACTGTTGTCGTTCACATTAGAAAGTTACGTGAAAAAATTGAAAGAGATCCTGCCCACCCGCAATATATTGAAACGGTATGGGGAGCTGGTTATCGTTTTAATGTGTAGTAAACCTGTCAAAGTGTTGACAGGTTTTTTATATGCGTAATAGTGTATTACACTTATGATTTGAATTTTAAAGGGAATATTAGGTAATTCGTGTTAAAATATAAAGAGAAATAAAACGCAGGATGGTTTGAGAGGAAGTGTTAGGTTTTGGGGGATGTACGAAAGAATATTAAATCAAACAAGGCTTTAAAGATTGGGACTAATATCATACTTATTTTATTAATTATTGGTGCAATACAAATGTTTTATGATAAAGATTATACAAATGACCATTTAGGTGGATTATTTTTGGTGGCTTTTTGGATGGTTAGAAGTATGTTTGGTATTACGATCAGCGTAAAAGAAGGAGATAAAAAGTCAGTATTTATTGATTTAGGTTTAGTCCTTTTTTCTTTTTATCTTTTATTTTATTATAGTATGAAGTTTTTCTTCTAAAAAATAAAGCTCAAAGTCATATAGAGACTTTGAGCTTTTATTAGTACATTAGTCTGTGAATTCATATGTTATTTATTTAGATTTTTTTAATAGTAACTGAACTCAAAACTGGATTTTCCCTGTTATAACGTTTTGTAAAATTCTTGTGTGATAGAAATAAAGTGGGTAGCCTCTTCTAAAAAAGGATAATGGTTACTGTCCTCAAATGGAATAAAGATAGAATTACGTATACCCTCATGCATCTCGATAGAATATTGAATTGGGCACTGCACATCGTGTCGTCCGCACATAATAAGTGTCTTTGTTTTAATAGAAGGTAAAGACTCTCTTAAATCAAATGAAGAATATTCATGAGCGAAAGCGTTCATGCGGCTGGTGGACATTGTTTTTTTGATCGGTCTACAAAAATAAAAGTTATAGTTTTCTGGTTTATACAATGATAATTTTGTTCTCTTAGTAGATAGTTCCTTTCGCTCTTCATTTGTAAGATGAGGGTTTTTCAAGTTCTCGATTAGTTCTTGCATATAATGAAATTGTGGATGGTAGGAATGGTAAATACAGTTTGATGTTTTCGTATAATCACTTGCTGCAGCTCCGGTTACGACTAATGATTGTAAGGAATTCGGATATGTAATCGCATACAAAATTCCAAGCATACCACCTGTTGAATGACCGGCGAAATGCCATGTTGGAAGTTGTAATGCTTCTCGTATTGCTTCTAAGTCGTGGATTGTCTCAATCATGCTTAATTTGTTTTCTGACTGGGCGGTTACAGAGCTACCGGCATCTCGTAAATTAATGAGAAATACACGATGCGTAGCAGTAAAAACATCCGCAAAGTAATCACCAGTTTCATTAAATTGTGAATAATGGTGTGTAACACAAAGCGGTTCACCATTCCCTTTTGTAAAGAGTTCAAATGTACCACGTTTCGTGCGGAGCATTTGTCGTTTCCACATAATATCACGACCTTTTCTCGTAAAAGTTGGGCCAGGCTGTTATGAAATGAAAATATATCAGCGATTATTAGAATATATCGGCGCAACTCGAAATATATCAGCGATTATTAAAATATATCGACTTACTGACAGAAACCGACAATAAATAAAAGGAGGCTATTAAAAAACGAGCCTCCTTTTCGTTTAGTACAAAGATTTTGTCATATTATTCCGAATAATTTCAAGGGATTTCGCTACAGTTAATGCATTCTTTTCTTCAATTTCTGGTTTACGGGGGATAGGTTTATACATGTTGTCTGGATCTTCCCATGTGAGGGGAAGTTCTGTTTCTGCTTGTCCTTTCCAAGCGTCAATCCATTCTGGAGGGAGATAACCTGAGATGTTTTGGATGTTGTTCATTTCGAGCCAAATGAGCGCCCACGCTCTTGGGACGACGCGCCAGTGGTCATAGCCACCGCCGCCGACAGCGATCCAGCGACCGTCGCAATATTCATTAGCGATTTCGCGAGCGAGCTTCGGTATTTCACGGTAAATATTCATCGTTGCACAAAGGTGTGTAAGTGGATCGTAATAATGCGCATCTGCACCGTTTTGCGTTAAAATAATATCCGGTTTAAAGTATGCGGCAACTTCTTTTACGACAGTTCGATATGATTCTAGAAACGATTCATCTTCTGTAAAAGCATCGAGTGGAACGTTAAAAGAATAACTATAGCCATTACCTTGTCCACGTTCATTTACAGCGCCAGTTCCAGGGAATAAATAACGTCCGGTTTCGTGTAATGAAATGGTGCATACGTTAGGATCATCGTAAAATGACCACTGTACACCATCACCGTGATGAGCATCTGTATCAATATATAAAACACGTAAACCGTATTTCTTTTGAATGTATTTCATTGCGATGGAACTATCGTTATAAATACAAAAACCAGATGCCTTGCCACGGAAGCCGTGATGTAAGCCGCCGCCTAAATTAAGTGCGTGTTTTACTTTTCCAGAAAGAACAGCATCGACAGCTGTTAACGTACCGCCAACGAGCAGTGCACTTGCCTCGTGCATATTTGGAAACATCGGTGTATCTTCTGTTCCGAGTCCATATGTCATCGCAATTGATTTTTCTAACTTTCCTTCTCCAGCACGTTTTACCGCATGTATGTACTCCTCTGTATGAACGTAGGCAATCTCTTCATCTGTAGCCATCCGTGGTGAGATGATTTGAGAGGGAGAGATGAAACCGCCCTTTTGTAATAAATCATACGTAAGTGTGACGCGCAGTTGGTTAAAAGGATGATCAGGGCTAAATGAATAGCCCCGAAAGTCATCCGAATAAATAAACGCGCTACTCATGCTTGCATCCCCATGATGTTTGGCCATAATACGCGGTAGCCTTCTGCTTCAAGTGCATCAATCACTTTTAGCGGATTCATCGTTTGAATGCGGAAAACAAGTACTTTATCATTCTCATCTTTTGCTGGATAGACGAGAACGCTCACGATATTTATTTGTAAATCACTAAAAATAGCAACGACTTTTCCAAGAATACCAGGTTCATTTTTTACTTGAATTTCAATTTGTGAACTTGGTTGATGTGCTCCTGTTAATTTTACTAACGTGTGCAGTACTGTAGATTCTGAGATGATACCAACTAACTTACCAGCCTTTGTAACAGGAAGGCAGCCAATTTTATTTTCAAAAAATAAAGTAGCAATTTCCTCAACGAAATCGAGAGGGTGGCAAGTCATTACAGGATGTTTCATAATAAGTTCGAGCGGTTGCTTCAGCATATCGAGTGAAACTTGTTCATCTAGAATAGACGGACTTGCATCTCTTACATCCCGATCAGAAATAATGCCTACGACGTGATTATTTTGATCGACAATTGGAATGTGCCGAATTCCTTTCGTGCGAATCGTTCGGATTGCTGTTTCGATTGTATCGTTTGGATGTAGCGTAACTACATTTTGATTCATAATTTCTTCTACAATCATTCCAGTTGCCCCCTTTATTAATACATAAAACGATTGTGAAAACGTAGACGGTCAAATGCTTGAATAGAATCCGTATCGACGCGATTACCGATGCGGACCATTAAACAGTTGGCAGGATGTGAACAAATTTCAGGATCATCTGTAGCCATCCATTGTAAACCACCAGCATTCATCATCTTTTCCATTACTTTTCGGTACTCCCAAACATTTAAACCTGTTTGTTTTAAATCCCAGTGCCAATAATATTCAGTCGTCAATATAATGTAATCTTCCATATAATCGTCCATCATAGACACTTCTAATAAGTTCTTTCCGACAGAGCACCCACGGAAGGCTGGGACGACTTCAATTGCCCCGAGCTCAATTAAGTTTTCCATTTTTCCTTCTGACCATCGTTCGAGCGGATCGGGATACAAATATGTAACATATCCAACAATCGTTTGGTCATGTCTAGCAATAATGAGACGTGCTTCTGGTAATTTAGAAATTTCGACAATTGCTTTATATTGCTGCTCGGCAGGACGAAACGCAATTAAATCTGGATGGAATTCATACATTTCAAGATTATGGGTAGAGACAGGACCTTCAATAATTAAAGTGCCTTTCGCTGTTTTCAAGTTTCTAGCATTATATATTTTTTTATGAATCAATGTATTGCTCACCACCTTGAGGGTTTGTGAATCTATTAATATCGTACTTTATAATATATGCGATGTGAATCGAATTTTGTCATTAAAAATTTGTCTAAAAATCAACAAATATACTGAAAATTTTAAATAATATCATTATAATAGATAATAGAATACATAGGAGGGGGATGTAAAGTATGAAAGTAGAAACGCTTCCTGTCATTAAAGGAGAAAATAATTTGCCGAATTATGAAGAGGCATACGCGAATTTTAACTGGGAAGAGGTTAATAAAAATTTTACTTGGAATGAGACAGGCCGAGTAAATATGGCGTATGAAGCAATTGATAAGCATGCGAAATCTGATCGAAAAAATAAAGTAGCCCTTTATTATCAAGATGGATCGCGAAAAGAGAAATATACATTTAAGGAAATGAAGGATTTTTCTAATAAAGCAGGAAACGTCCTAAAAAATTATGGCGATGTTGAAAAAGGCGATCGCGTTTTTATTTTTATGCCACGTTCTCCAGAATTATATTTCGCGCTTTTAGGTGCAGTGAAATTAGGAGCAATTGTTGGACCGCTATTTGAAGCATTTATGGAAGGCGCAGTTCGTGATCGTTTAGAAGATAGCGAAGCAAAGGTGTTAATTACAACTCCTGAATTGTTAGAGCGTATACCATTAAATGATTTACCAGCTTTAAAAACAGTCTTTCTTGTTGGAGATAATGTAGAAGAAGGCGGTAAAACAGTAGCGTTCAATCCTTTATTTGAACAAGCTTCAAAAGAATTACATATCGAATGGTTAGGCCGCGAAGACGGTTTAATTCTTCACTATACGTCTGGTTCTACTGGTAAGCCAAAAGGTGTTCTCCATGCGCAAAATGCAATGGTTCAGCACTATCAAACGGCGAAATGGGTATTAGATTTAAAAGAAGATGACGTATATTGGTGTACTGCTGACCCGGGCTGGGTAACGGGAACTGCTTACGGCATTTTTGCACCGTGGTTAGTCGGAGCATCAAATGTTATTTTAGGTGGACGATTTAGTCCAGATGCATGGTATGAAGCACTGCAAGATTACGGTGTAACAGTTTGGTATAGTGCACCGACAGCGTTCCGTATGTTAATGGGAGCTGGACAAGATGCAATTAAAAAATACGACTTATCACAAGTACGCCACGTATTAAGCGTAGGTGAGCCATTAAATCCAGAAGTAATTCGCTGGGGTATGAATGCATTTGGACTTCGTATTCATGATACGTGGTGGATGACAGAAACAGGTGGACAAGTTATTTGTAACTATCCTTGTATGGAAATCCGTCCAGGTTCAATGGGTAAACCAATTCCAGGTGTGAAAGCAGCGATTGTTGATAATGAAGGAAATGAAGTGCCTCCATACACAATGGGTAACTTAGCAATTGGTAAAGGTTGGCCAGCTATGATGCGTGGAATCTGGAATAACCAGCAAAAATATGAGTCATACTTTATGCCGGGAGACTGGTATGTATCAGGTGATTCAGCTTATATGGATGAAGACGGATACTTCTGGTTCCAAGGACGTATTGACGATGTAATTATGACGTCAGGTGAGCGAGTTGGACCGTTTGAAGTAGAAAGTAAACTAATCGAGCATGCTGCTGTTGCAGAAGCTGGTGTAATTGGTATTCCTGATCCGGTGCGCGGCGAAATTATTAAAGCGTTTATCGCGCTGCGTGCGGGATATGAACCATCTGATGAATTAAAAGAAGAGATTCGTCAATTTGTAAAAAAAGGCCTAGCAGCTCATGCAGCGCCAAGACAAATTGAATTTAGAGATAAATTACCGAAAACGAGAAGTGGTAAAATTATGCGCCGCGTATTAAAAGCGTGGGAGTTAAACTTACCAACAGGTGACTTATCAACGATGGAAGATTAAGAGAGAAAGGTCTGAACGAAAAATGTTCAGGCCTTTCTTTTTTATGATATCATGAACTTATATATATAAGTTGAAGGGGATAGTATGATGAAAACAGAAAAAGAAAAGATGATACTAGGAGAAATGTACATACCGGCTGATCCAGTTTTAGTACAAGAAAGAGAGCAAGCACGTATATTAACGAGAAAATTAAATGATACGCCAGAAGAGCAATTGAAAGAGCGTAGCGAAATCGTAAAAGAATTATTCGGAACGACAGGAGATAATATTCATCTTGAATCTTCTTTTAGATGTGATTACGGCTATAACATTCATATCGGCGAAAATTTTTACGCGAACTTTGACTGTACGATTTTAGACGTATGCCCAGTAACAATGGGAGTGAACTGTATGTTAGCTCCAGGTGTTCACATTTATACAGCAACGCACCCACTCGATCCAATTGAGCGTATAAGCGGATCAGAATACGGAAAACCAGTTACAATTGGCGATAACGTATGGATTGGCGGAAGAGCAATTATTAATCCAGGTGTAACAATTGGAGACAATGCGGTGATTGCATCTGGTGCTGTCGTAACGAAAGATGTGCCTAATAATGTAGTAGTTGGCGGGAATCCTGCAAAGATTATAAAAAAACTAAAATAATATTTGAACGAAGTGCCTTCCTCGTCTGTATACATTTATGAAAGAATAGATGAGGGAGGCTTTTATATGTCTAATAAATTACTTCTTGCTTTTGCTTTAATTGGAATTATAGTTGTATTTTCTTGTGGTCTTTTCTTACCGATACCAATTGGATATAGAGTATCAATGATTACAGCTGGAGTTATAATGGGTGTTCTGTTTTCAATCATTATTCCATTTGATAGAAAACATATAGTACGGAAAAATGGATATAAAATTGATTTTATAAAAACAAAAGTGTATTTTCGCTGGAATGTATTTGATACTATTTCTGTCTGCCTTGCGTTGTATGCATGCATATGTGTGCAAGCGTTAAATATTTTAGTTGCAATGGGATTTACGATTCAAAACCCATATGTTCAATTTTTTACAAATCAATCACAATTGTGGATTTTTATTGCGATTGCATATTTAATTTCCCGTATTTCATTAACGTTAAAAGGAATAAAGGAGATCAAAAATCATGGCGCAAATTGGGATTGAGGAGGAGCTCATGCTTGCGTATCAAAGTGGAGATAAACAAGCGGGAGAAAGACTATATGTTTTAATCAAACCAGCGCTATACACATTTTTATATCGATTTAACCGAGATGAACAATTAAGTATCGATCTTGTGCAAGATACGTTTTTGACGCTAGAGCGTAAGAAACATATGTATGAACTTGAAAAAGGTAAAATAAAAACGTATTTATTTCAAATTGGTTATCGTCTTATGATTAATAAATTAAATAGGAGAAAAAAGTGGCGTACGCTTTTGCCATTTTTAGTGCCGATTCCGGAAAAAGAATTTTCTCACGAAGATCGGCTCACAGTAAGAGAAGCAATTTTGAAAGTTCCAGAAGAGCAAAGAGCGGTCCTAATCCTTTCTTATTATCATGACATGCAGCAAAAAGAAATTGCAGAGATATTAAACATCCCGATTGGAACGGTGAAATCGAGACTTCATAACGGGATAAAGAAATTGAAACAATTGCTGGAGGTGGACGAAATTGAGCGAAAATCCCTTTAAGAGTGAATATAAGTTAAAGCAATATTTAGATAGTGATCATGTAGAAATACCAGACTTTCCAAAAACGGTAAGTCGATTCGATCGATTAATCGGGTTTCTTGGTTCCCCGGCGAAAGATCCTGTGGAGGCGACCATTGGGAATGATTTATCGGTTGTGTTTCATGTATCGTTATTAGTTGGAGTTCCAATTCTTTCTCTTATTACGATACTCTTTATGGCGTTGTAAAGGATTGACAAGAAGAGAAATCCTGCCCTTATTTGACACGCCTATATAAATGATGGTATAAAGAAAAGTATATGAATAATTGAGCGTGGAAAGGGAGAAGTAGTGATCATTTCCCTGTTTTAGAGAGCTGATGGTCGGTGGAAATCAGCACATAGATGATCGCGAATTACGCCCCTAGAGCATCTTTTTTCGATTGAATTGTATTCAAAAGGGAAAAGACGGTGCTAAGCCGTTATGTAAATAAGGTGGTAGGCTTTTTTGCCTGCAACTAGGGTGGTAACGCGATAATCAAAATCGTCCCTTATTTGAAGGGGCGATTTTTTTATGTTTTCAACCTTCACGCCAGTAATGAACTTAAAGGAGAGTATGTAGGATATGGGTATTTTACAAGATCTTGAATTTCGCGGTCTAATTAATCAGCAAACAGATGCTGAGGGCCTTGAGCAATTATTAGAAAAAGAAAGTGTTAAATTATACTGTGGTTTCGACCCGACAGCGGATAGCTTACACATCGGTCATATGTTACCAGTATTAATGTTACGTCGTTTCCAATTAGCTGGTCACCAACCAATCGCACTTGTTGGCGGTGGTACTGGTATGATCGGTGACCCCAGTGGTAAAAAAGCAGAGCGTACATTAAATACGAAAGATACAGTTGCTTACTACACAGAAAGCATTAAAAACCAACTTTCAAACTTCTTAGAGTTCGAAAACGTGGAAAACCCAGCAACAATGGCTAATAACTATGATTGGCTTGGTAACTTAGATGTAATTTCATTCTTACGCGATATCGGTAAAAACTTCGGTTTAAACTATATGTTAGCAAAAGATACAGTAGCATCTCGTTTAGAGACGGGTATTTCATTCACTGAGTTTAGTTACATGATCTTACAATCATACGACTTCTTAAACTTATACCAACACCATAATTGCCGCCTACAAATCGGTGGTAGTGACCAATGGGGTAACATTACAGCTGGTCTTGAATTAATCCGTAAATCAGAAGAAGATGCGAAAGCATTCGGTTTAACAATTCCACTTGTTACAAAATCTGACGGTACGAAGTTTGGTAAAACAGAAGGCGGCGCAATTTGGTTAGATCCAGAGAAAACAACTCCTTACGAGTTCTACCAATTCTGGATTAACACAGATGACCGCGACGTTGTTAAATACTTAAAATACTTCACATTCTTATCTCATGAAGAAATTCTTGAGCTTGAAAAGCAAGTAGCTGAAGCGCCAGAAAAACGTGCAGCACAAAAAGCGTTAGGTTCTGAAATGACAAAACTTGTTCACGGTGAAGAAGCATTAGAGCAAGCGATTAAAATTTCAGCTGCACTATTCAGCGGTTCTGTAGCAGAACTGACTGCAAATGAAATCGAACAAGGATTCAAAGACGTACCATCTGTAGAACGTACTGCAGAAGATACAGTATTAATCGACTTACTTGTAGAAAGCAAAATCTCTCCATCAAAACGTCAAGCACGTGAAGATGTAACGAACGGTGCAATCTACGTAAACGGTGAGCGTACACAAGCATTAGACTATGTTGTAACAGAAAACGACCGCATCGAAGGTAAATTCACAATCATTCGCCGCGGTAAGAAGAAATATTTCTTAATTCGTTACTAATCAGAAACGAATATAAACAAATAGTACCCCGGATTGTAGGCTGAAAGGTTTATGATTCGGGGTTTTTATGTATGAATTTAGATTACCTTACGAGTTCTTGTAAATAGAATATGAAGAATTAATACGAGCATATAAAGTAAGCTAATGAGCATAACAATAAATGCTGTTGGATAAAATTTTGCTGCATATATAAAGAAATCGATTTGATAAATATCTTGGTAATTTGAAACGGTGCCTTTAAAATAATTCGTAAACTTAGCGCTATATTTCCATTCATCAGGATAATCTATTAAATTACTCCCCTGATACCAACTCATAAGTGTTGAAGTAATAAAAAGCATACATGCACTGCCCAATTGAACCATTTGGTTTATCGTCAAAAGAAATCAACCTCCTATTTTATGGTTATTATAGCGTGCATTCGTATCCCTGTAACCTTTTTGTTGTAATCTCCTTTTCGAGTTCATACGGAAATCACATGTAAGCGGTATGATAAACGTATAACAAATAGAAAGGAGTGGTAAAACAAAATGTCACTAGAAGCGCTCATTATTTTTTCTTTGCTAAATGCGGGTCAGCTTGCAGAGAATTCGAAGGTTGATATACATAAAGAGCAAAAAGATGCTTATGTATATGTTCAAAAAGAGGAAAATAAATAATTTTATTTTATATATAAATGACAAAAAGCCAATCCAGAGGATTGGCTTTTTGTCATTGTGTTGGAAAAAGAGGGGAAATCCCTCTTTTTAAACATTAGCTAAAATTTGATCATAGCATGAAATAATAAGTGGTTCCAAATCTTTTAAATCATTAACATTATCAATGAAAATTCTACTTACTCCCTGTGATTTTGGGGCTTGCTCAACAACGAAATTAGGGCATAGCTGTTTAGTAGCTTCTAGATCTAGTCTTATAACTAAGGATTTTGCATCTCCATCAAGGAAGAGACGTATAAACCATTTTGTGATTACACGATTCATGATGCAAAAATAACTAATAGTATCTTTATATTTGAGGTCACTGATGTCTCTTTGATTTTCAGTTAATATTTCTTTAACAATGTTAAAGGCAGTCAGTTCATCTTCGGTAGTGAAAACTCTATCTGTTTTGTCTTCTTTGCTAATGTCTTCCATTATTTCGGCAGAAGCGGCTGCAACTAGGCTTGTTTCTATTTTCTCCGTTATTTTTGTTTCTTTTGGTGTTAAACCATCACTGATTATTTCTAATAGTGTTCGATTAATTGCTTTTTTAACAATTGGTCGGAACCGCTCTAAAACGTTATTTGTAATTCTAGTTGAGCTAAAGTCTTTAATTAGAAAACGAAGGAAGTCATCTGAAGGATTTTTAAATAACTCTTTAATTGTGGAGTTTAAATTGGTCATATAAATAAGTTCTTCGGCATATTTTACGATCTCTTCAGCTTCAAAATTCTCTTTTGTAAAAGTTTCAATCGTTTCAATATCTAAATTACTTAAATTATCCATACTGAATGTGAAGAAAGGTTTTTCATCCATTAAATTGTCATTTGTTAAATCAGTATAAAATTTGTATTCTATACCATTAGTTAGTACCCCTACTTTGACATCAGGTAAGGCATTGAAATACCTAGATAGTTGCGCATCGTGTTTAAGGAGGTTTTCTGTTACAGGTTTTGCCTCAATTAAAATAATTGGAACTCCATTTTTGAAAACCGCATAATCGACTTTTTCCCCCTTTTTAGTTCCAAAGTCTGCAATATACTCAGGTCTAACTTCTAAAGGGCTAAAAACGTCATAACCTAGCTTTTGAAGAAAAGGAATAATTAAGGATTGCTTGGTCATTTCTTCATTAGTTATGTACTCTTTTCGTTCTAAAATTTGGTTAGCTATTTTGTTTATGTCATTTCTGAATTCCATATCAACGTCTCCTCGTTATAAAGTTTAAACTTAATATTAATACTATTATTTAAAAATTCATAATATAACATAAGTTATGTATGGAAATAGGAAGGTTATTTTTATATTTGAATTTGATTAGATTAGATAAAAAATATTTGTTTTAGGTGGGAGTATAGAGTATTGGGATTTTTATGTTACGTGGGATATAAAAAATTATGGTGAGAATTGAAAAAAGCCAATCCAGAGGATTGGCTTTTTGTCATTAACGAGAGTAGAACTCTACGATTAATGCTTCGTTGATTTCAGCTGCTAACTCAGAACGCTCAGCGTGACGAGTGTAAGTAGCTTCTAATTTATCAGCATCGAAAGTTAAGTATTCTGGTACGAAGTTGTTAACTTCGATCGCTTCTTTAACAACAACAAGGCTGTTAGATTTTTCGCGAACGCTGATAGTTTGACCAGGTTTAACGCGGTAAGATGGGATATCTACGCGAGCGCCATCAACCATGATGTGACCGTGGTTTACTAATTGGCGAGCTGCACGACGAGTGCGAGCTAAGCCCATACGGTAAACTAAGTTGTCAAGACGAGCTTCAAGAAGGATCATGAAGTTTTCGCCGTGCTTACCAGGCATTTTACCTGCTTGGTCAAATGTGCGACGGAATTGACGCTCAGTCATGCCGTACATGTGACGAAGTTTTTGTTTCTCTTGTAATTGTAAACCGTATTCTGAAAGTTTCTTACGTTGGTTAGGACCGTGAGGACCTGGTGCGTAAGGGCGTTTTTCTAATTCTTTTCCTGTGCCGCTTAGAGAGATTCCAAGACGACGAGACAGTTTCCAAGCTGGACCTGTATAACGAGCCATAGTTGACTCCTCCTTTAAAAATGTTTTTATTTACGTAAAATAAAAACAGACGTAATCGATATTTACGGGCATTTTGTTTTCATGTACCTTCGCTCCAGCAGCAGGGAGTTACGAGATACACCTCCGTAGAGGAACAAAATACAAACGATAAACTCACATTACAAGGCTGCCTTTTTATTTTACACAAACGCTATTATATCTTTTACCCAGAGTTTCGTCAAGCGAGTACGTTTTTGTTTTATGCATATAAATTTTGGAAATTAATATAAGAAGGAATTTAAAACAATATAAAAGAAGAGATAGAAACACAAATGAAACGCTTACATAAAATGTAGTAAAAACATTCATCAGTTTTTTAATGGTGAATATGCGGGATAAAAACATAAAGGGGATGTTTTTATGAAAAAGAAGCATATGGAGACAGCGTTAATTCATCACGGTTATACATCTGAGGAACATAAAGGAAGTTTAACACCACCGTTATTTCAAACGTCTACATTTACATTTGAGACTGCGCAGCAAGGAGAGGCGAGTTTTGCGGGAGTAGATCCGTCTTATATTTACTCAAGACTTGGAAATCCAACTGTAAAATTATTTGAAGAGCGCATGGCTGTGTTAGAAGGGGGAGAAGAAGCACTTGCTTTCGGATCCGGAATGGCAGCTATTTCAGCAACGTTAATTGGCTTTCTAAAAGCTGGAGATCATATTATTTGTTCAAACGGATTATATGGGTGCACGTACGGATTTTTAGAAGTGTTAGAAGAGAAATTTATGATTACACATTCGTTTTGTGATATGGAGACAGAGACTGATATTGAAAATAAGATTCGCCCAAATACAAAGCTCATTTTCGTTGAAACACCGATTAATCCAACGATGAAATTAATCGATTTAAAACAAGTGATTCGAGTTGCGAAGCGAAATGGCCTACTCGTCATTGTTGATAATACGTTTTGTTCACCTTATTTACAAAGACCGCTTGAGCTTGGTTGTGATGCTGTTGTGCATAGTGCGACAAAATATATTGGTGGCCATGGTGATGTTGTAGCGGGTGTAACAATTTGTAAAACGAAAGTGTTAGCTGAAAAAATTCGTCCGATGCGAAAAGATATCGGCGGTATTATGGCGCCGTTTGATGCGTGGTTATTATTACGCGGATTAAAGACGTTAGCAGTAAGAATGGATCGTCATTGTGATAATGCAGAAAAAATTGTATCGTTCCTAAAAAATCATGATGTAGTAGAAGGGGTTTGGTACCCAGAAGGGGAGTTAGCATCTCGCCAAATGAAACGGGGCGGTGGCGTTATTTCTTTTTCTGTCAAAGGCGGGAAAGAGGAAACGCAAGCGTTTATCAATGACCTTCACTTTATTACGATCGCGGTAAGTTTAGGTGATACAGAAACGTTAATTCAGCATCCAGCAACGATGACGCATGCTGCGATTCCAGCGGAACTAAGAAAAGAAATGGGTATTTTCGATAATTTAATACGTTTATCTGTCGGTTTAGAATCGTGGGAGGATATCGTTTCTGATTTGGAGCAAGCGTTAAAGAAAATATCTACTGTTAGTAATCAATAAAAAAGAGTGAGCTATCGGTTTCGTACATTACGTACTTAATCGATAACTCACTCTTTTTCTTATATATGTTTTAACAGTGTTTCCACAAACTTTTCTAAATAGTGCTGATCTACTTCATCGAAACGATTTTTTTCAGGACTATCAATATCCAGTACACCAATGACATTTCCGTCTTTTATAATCGGTACAACGATTTCCGAATTAGAGGCACTATCGCAAGCGATATGTCCTGGGAATTGGTGAACGTCCGCTACAAGTTGCGTTGTTTTCGTTTCAGCTGCTACGCCGCAAACGCCGCGCCCAAATGGAATACGTACGCATGCTGGCATTCCTTGGAATGGCCCGAGAACGAGCTGATTTCCTTCTGTTACATAAAAGCCAACCCAATTAACGCGATCTAAAAATTGGTTTAATAATGCGGACGCATTTGATAAGTTTGCGACTACGTTTAATTCGCCAGTTAATAATGCATCCAGTTGTTTAATTACTGTCTCATACTGCTTTTCACGAGAACCTGCATAACTTTCTTTTGTAAACATGGAAACAACTCCCTTTTTATCGAGATGTGTAAAATATTAGCAAAATACGATGTATTTCACATGACTTTGTCGATAGAAAATTAAAGGAATTTGTCTTAAAAGTCAAGAAATTTAAACTATAGCTGTTCAGTGAGAGGAAGTGAGCGCATGAAGCAGACGAAACAAAAAGTAATTGATGCGGCAATATCGTTGTTTAATACGAAAGGTTATGACGGGACATCAGTGCGAGACATTGCAAAGCGAGCGGATGTGAATGTAGCGAATATTTCATACTATTTTGCTGGAAAGCAAGGCCTATTAGAGCAGCTTATTACTGATTTTTTAGAAGGATATATTCATGTGATTGAAACGTCCTTTGAACAGAGAGAGTATTTGTCGGCTAAAGATGTGATGGTGCAAATGGTGCGCGGGATTTTACGATATCAATTTGAAAATAGGGAACTGACACGTTTTTTTTATAGAGAGCTTTCGCTTGATACGACATTAATTCGTGAAGTGATGACCGTTTATTTTTCTAAAGAAAGATATTATATCGAACAAATCATTAGAGAAGGACAAATGAAGAAAGAGTTTCGAAAGGTATCTTTTACAATGTTTATGACGCAATTAAAAGGCATGATAAATATGCCGTTTTTATATCCACAGTATATATCAGAAGTATTACATTCTTTTCCATCCGAAACATTTTTCTTAGAAATGTATACGAAGGAAATTGAGCAATGGATGGAACAAGCATTATGTAAAACGAATATGTATCAGGAATGGCCAAGAGCTGTTCATATGTGAAAAATCCCCACCTAACGAACCGAGGTGGGGATTCTTGTAGTTTCTTTTCTTTGCCATAAATTGTTACATAATAGCGCAATAATTGTTAATGAGGCTCCGGCAATTTCGATTTTGTCGACCGTATAACCTCGAAATATGGAACCGATAAGTGCAAGGACAGGAACTAAATTCATAAATAATATGCCGTTAATAGATGAAATATAGCGATTCCCCATATTCCAGCAAAACACAGCGATAACACCTGCAATAATCGACATATAAAAGAGTTCAAAACGAACGCTCACAATTGTGCGTAATGATGGTACAGTAATGACGTTTGTGTAAGTTAATAAAGTGACAATAACGATGAGTGACATTGAACCGAACAAACAAGTTAACGTTGTATATCGAAGTGGTGACCAAGATTGAAAACGAGCACCGCCATTTGTATAAATGACCCAGCAAGTAACGCCGCATAACATCAATATATTCGTAGATAAGTGACTTGCAGCTCCAAATAATAAGTGAATATTTCCTTTTGAAATGACAAGCATAACACCGAGTAATGCAACGAACATACAAAGGAAAGTGTAGTTTTGTGGACGCTTATTTTTTGTTATCCATTGTAATGACAAGGCAATTAGTGGCATGAGAGACTGAATCATCGCTGCATGGATTGCTCCAGAAGGTCCGGCAAGTTGTTGTCCGTAGAAAACGAGAAAACCATATCCAGCGAAACCGACTGTTCCGTAAAAGAATAAAGAAAGTGTTCGTTTTTCTAAGCGGAGCGAATGTGTCCCTTCAGTGATCAATAGCAAAATAAGAAAAATAATAGCTGCAGATCCGTAGCGGATAGTTGTGAAAAAGAACGGATCGATAAATTGTAAGGCATTTGCCATTACAGGAAACATAAATCCCCAGGCAGTTACGGCAAGTAAGCATAGGAGGGATCCGAAGAGCATTTGTTTTTTGTTCAAGAGTACCATTCTCCTTTACATTTCGTTATAGTAAGTTGATGAAATAAGTATAAAGATTAATGATTTATAGAAGGAAATATCGATTTTTTATAACAGTTATAACTTTTTGTTAGAGGTGTATATGATGGATTTAGAGGCAGTACGATCGTTTATGGAAGTAAAGCATACGCGCAGTTTATCAAAGGCAAGTAAGCTTTTACATATTTCACAACCAGCGCTTAGTAAACAAATTCAAAGATTAGAAGCGGATTTAGAGGTTACTTTACTCAAGCGTTCTGCTCAAGGAGTGGAGTTAACAGAGGCTGGTGAGATATTTATAGCAAGAATGTTACCGATTTTGGAACGAATACATGAAGTGAAAACGGAAATGAAGAAATATCAAGAAAAACGGAAAATCTCTATAGGTATATTGCCAAGTTTAGCGGCGCGTTACATATCGGAATGCAAAGATATATTAAGTGATGGATTCGAAATAGAATGGAAAATTGAGCATACGAAAGTATTAATGGAATTGTTTAAAGAGCGGAAGATTGAAGCGATGTTCATTGATTCAGTAGTAGAAGGCGCTACATATATAAAAGAAATGCGGGAGGAAAAAATTGTTTGTGTAGTTTCAAATGATCATCCTTATAAAGAGAAAACAATAATCCGAATGGAAGGTTTGGAACATGAGAAATTAATTGTGTACCCAGAAATATGTGATGTAAGGAAAATGATTATGAAAATGTTTCAAGGTATAGGTGCGAAACCAATCATTGCGTTTGAAACTTCTTATGCAGAACCGATGCTTGCGATGGTCGGAGCTGGACTTGGTATCACTTTACTTCCAGAAATGTCAGTGGAGCAAGCGGTAAAGCAGGGGAATGTGCATGTGATTTCTGTTGAACCCCCACTCATGCGCAAAATCTATTTCGTATCTCATATGAAAGAGTGCCCGTTATGGCAATCATTTGAGGATAGGTAGTGAAGCGGGCGGAAGATTAAGAAAGATTACAATTGCATTTAAAGAAACATGAAATTTTAAAAAAAACTAGGTCAAAAACACGTCATTACATGGTATGATTAGTACATTGTTAGTTGTTAAATATAGGGGAATTCCCTTTTTATACATAATGCCTTCCATTTCATAAACGGAACGGACAAAAAAAGAGATATAACTAGGAGGCTTTTTTGCATGGATTCTATCCTGACGATCGTTATCATTGTAGTAAGCTCTATTCTAGTGCTGCTCATGATAGAGCTTGTGATAAGAAATCGTTCATATAAAGATATTGAAGCACTGGAGCAGTGGAAACAAGAAATAAAAGATAAACCTGTAGCAGATGAACTAAAGCGAGTAAAAGATTTGAACATGACAGGTCAAACAGAAGAACTGTTTGGTAAATGGCGTGAAGAGTGGGATGAAATCGTATCAACAACTCTTCCAAAAGCTGAAAAAGATTTAGGGCAAGCGCGAAAATTCGCCTCGCAATTCTCCTTCCGCAAAGCAAAGCATGCGATGAACGAATCCATAAGTGGTTTAGATGACGCTGATAATCGTATTACAGACATTTTAAATGAATTACAGCAACTGTTAGAAAGCCATGAAAAAAATAGCTCGGAAATTGAAGGGTTACGTGATACATATCGTAGTATGAAAAAGAGTGTTCTTGCCCATCGACACATGTATGGAGCAGCTGAGCAGAGAATTGAAGAGATGCTAGATGCCGAATCTAATAAATTTAATAGTTTTGAAGAAGCAACAAATAATGGCGACTATTTAAAAGCGAGAGAAATTGTTATTAGTTTGGAAGAAGGTTTAGCTAATTTAGAAATCATTATTCACCAAATTCCAGATTTATTGGTAGAGTGTCAAGCAACGTTACCAGTTCAACTGGAAGATTTATTACACGGACATAATGATATGGTAAGACAAGGTTATGTATTAGATTACCTGGAAATCCCTAAAGAAGTCCGCGATATGACGACACAACTACAAACATGTTTAATGGATATACAGGAGCTTCATATAACGGAAGCGGCTGAAAAAGTAGAAAAATTAAAAACTCGTTTAGACGGTTTTTATGATCAACTAGAACAAGAAGTGCATGCGAGACATTATGTAGAGCAAAAAACACTTTCTGTTTATGAAGATTTAGAAGAACTTCGTGAAGAAACAATTGAAACGAAAGCAGAAACGCAACTTGTGAAACAAAGCTATCAGTTACAAGATAAGGATATTGAGTCTCAAAAAGTAATTGAAAAGCAAATGCACATTTTAATGAAACGTTTTGAAGTGATGCAATTACGCGTTGCTGAACAAGATATTGCATTCTCTATAATTCGTGAGGAATTAGAAGAGGTTTATGAGCAATGTGAAACTTTAAAAGTACTTCATGCAGAATATAAAGAAATGCTACAAACGATGCGTAAAGAAGAATTTGAAGCGCGTGAGAAGTTGCAGGAAATGCGCAATACAATTTTTGAAACGAAACGCTTTATGCAAAAGTCGAATTTGCCAGGTCTTCCAGAGAGTATTATGGAAGATTTACAAAGAGGGCAAATGGCAATGCAAGCTGTATATGAGCAATTAGAAATAAAACCGTTAAATATGCATGCTGTAAATAGCAGTTTAGAAGAAGCATACACAACTGTTAACGGTGTAGCTGAAATGACAGAAGAGTTAATTGGACAAGCGTATTTAGTTGAAAAATTAATTCAATACGGAAACCGTTACCGCAGTCATGATGAAAATCTTGCAGAAAGCTTAAATTATGCAGAGAAATTATTCCGTGAATATCAATACGATGCAGCTTTAGAACAAGCGGCTTCTGTACTAGAGCAACTTGAACCTGGCGTTGTTCAAAAAATAGCTGAATATGTAGACAATGAACAAACCCTTTCATAAAGGGTTTGTTTTTTTGTGTAATTTTGAAGGCGATGTTGCTATAATGAATAGCGGAATACAGTAAGGTTATTCGTTTCAAAATAAAGTGAAACTGTAATCAGTGGGGGGGATTCATCCCCCACTGATTACTAGCCTTCACCAATCGGGATAAAACGGAACCTTTGTGTAGTCTTAGCGTAATTACACGTATTTATGATATGATTATATGATGTGATAGCGCTGAAAGGGGAAGAACGATGATCTATTTTGATAATAGTGCGACGACAAAGCCATATCCAGAAGCCCTTCAATCGTACGTAACGGTTGCTGGGAAATATTTTGGAAATCCTTCTTCTATTCATTCGCTTGGAGGAGAGGCAGAGCGTCTATTAACACAATCAAGAACGATTGCAGCGCAGCTTCTTCACGTAAAACCTTCTGAAATTATTTTCACATCGGGTGGAACGGAAGGGAATAACCTTGCGATTAAAGGGATAGCGATGAGGAATCGTTCGCGCGGCAAACATATCATTACAACAAATATTGAACACGCGTCTGTGTTTGAGGCATATAAGCAATTAGAAGAACTCGGGTTTGATGTAACATATTTACCGGTTAACGAGCATGGTGTTGTATCGGTAGAGGATGTGAAGCGAGTGCTTCGTGAAGATACAATTCTTGTTTCAATTATTCATGTGAACAACGAAACTGGAGCAATTCAGCCCGTTGCTGAAATTGGAACGTTATTATCGAATTATCCGAAAATAAGATTCCATGTGGACCATGTACAAGGGATAGGAAAAGTACCGCTTAATTTATATGCTTCGCATATTGACCTTTGCTCAATATCTGGACATAAATTCCACAGTGTAAAAGGAACAGGTCTTCTTTACGTGCGTGATGGCGTAAGATTAGATCCGATTTTATCAGGTGGTCAACAAGAGCTTAAGTATCGCTCTGGTACAGAGAACTTACCTGGCATTGTAGCGATGGTGAAAGCACTTCGCATGACAATGGAACAAGTGAAAGAAAAGATAGCTCATTTGCAAAGTTTACAAACAGAGCTTGTACGTTTCTTTAAAGAAATGGAAGATGTAACAATTAATACGTCGCTTGCATATGCAGCACCACACATTTTAAATGTGTCGTTTGTCGGTTTAAAACCGGAAGTGGTCGTTCATGCTTTAGAAGAACACGGTGTATATGTATCAACGAAGTCTGCTTGTTCTTCAAAAGCGAATGAAGTGAGCAGAGTGTTAGTGTCAATGGGAGTACCGCATGCAGCTGCTGCAAGCGCTATTCGTATTAGTCTAGCACCAGACAACACGATGGAAGAAGTAAAACAATTTGAAGGTATTGTAAAAGAGACAATGCCAAAATTATATGAAGTGATGAGGTAAAGAAATATGATGACATATGAATATATTTTAGTACGTTACGGAGAAATGACGACAAAAGGTAAGAACCGTTCTAAATTTGTAAGCACATTAAAAGATAACGTTAAGTTCAAACTGAAAAAATTCCCAAACATTAAAATCGATGCAACACATGACCGTATGTACATTCAGTTAAATGGCGAAGACCATGAAGCGATTGCTGAAAGATTGAAAGATGTATTTGGTATTCATAAGTTTAATTTAGCGATGAAAGTACCATCAGAATTAGAAGATATTAAAAAAGGTGCATTAGCAGCTTTCTTACAAGTAAAAGATGATGTGAAAACATTTAAAATTACAGTGCACCGTTCTGATAAACGTTTCCCAATGAAGACGATGGAGTTACTTCCAGAAATTGGCGGGCACATTTTAGAAAATACAGAGGATATCACAGTAGACGTCCATAATCCAGATGTGAATGTACGTGTAGAAATTCGCAGTGGTTACAGCTATATTATGTGTGGTGAGCACATGGGAGCTGGCGGTTTACCAGTTGGCGTTGGCGGAAAAGTAATGGTACTTCTTTCTGGTGGTATTGATAGCCCAGTAGCAGCGTACTTAACGATGAAACGCGGCGTATCTGTGGAGGCAGTTCACTTCCATAGTCCACCTTTTACAAGTGAGCGTGCGAAACAAAAAGTAATCGATTTAGCACAAGAGTTAACGAAATACTGTAAACGTGTAACACTTCACCTTGTTCCATTTACTGAAGTGCAAAAAACGATTAATAAAGAAATTCCATCTAGTTATTCTATGACAGTAATGCGTCGTATGATGATGCGTATTACAGAGCAGATTGCAGAGGAGCGTAATGCACTTGCAATTACGACTGGTGAAAGTCTTGGACAAGTAGCGAGCCAAACGTTAGATAGTATGCATACGATTAATGAAGTGACAAACTATCCTGTTATTCGTCCGCTTATTACGATGGATAAATTAGAAATTATTAAAATCGCTGAAGAAATCGGCACATATGATATCTCAATTCGTCCATACGAAGATTGCTGTACAGTATTCACACCAGCAAGCCCAGCGACGAAGCCGAAGCGTGAAAAAGCGAATCGTTTTGAAGCGAAATATGATTTCACACCATTAATCGAAGAAGCTGTAGCAAACAAAGAAACAATGGTATTACAAACGGTAGAAGTAGTAGCGGAAGAAGAAAAATTCGAAGAACTTTTCTAAAACCATAAATTACCATATCTAAAATGTGTATGAAGTCATGTTATTTATCACACTCTATACTCACAAGGAGGTGATATAACATGGCACGTAGCACAAATAAATTAGCGGTTCCTGGTGCTGAATCAGCATTAGACCAAATGAAATACGAAATCGCTCAAGAGTTTGGTGTTCAACTTGGAGCGGATGCAACATCTCGCGCTAACGGTTCTGTTGGTGGCGAAATTACGAAACGTCTAGTTTCACTAGCTGAGCAACAATTAGGCGGTTTCCAAAAATAATTCCATATACAATGGCTTAGAAAGAGCGGGTTCTCCCCGCTCTTTCTTTTTGTTGTTCGTATTAGTATAAATTCATTTCGACAAAAGCATAAAAAAATTGTCAAAAGAAGAGGGTTCAAAATTTACTGAAAATTCTTTATTATATAAGGGAGGCATAAAGAAAAAGGAGGATGTTTATGAAGAGAGAGGAATTGTTGGCACCACCATCTTATAATTTAGTTTCAGAAATAGAGAAATATACAGACGATAAAGAGAAGCTTGCTTTAATTTGGCAAGATGATAAAGGGAATAGACGAGAAGTTACATATTTTGAATTAATGCAAGGTGCAAATAAAATTGGAAACGCTTTTATAAAAAGTGGCTTACAAAAAGGGGACAAGCTCCTTATTATGATGCCGCGTTTAATTGAAGCTTACATGACGTATATCGCTGCGATTAAAGCAGGATTTGTCGTAATTCCGAGTTCGGAAATGTTGCGTAAAAAAGATATTGAATACCGCATTGGACACGGAGAAGTAAAAGCGATTGTAAGTTATGAACCATATATCGGACAGTTTGATAACATAGGGGCGATGGAATCTCTTCAAAAGTTCGTTCTGAGCGAGCAGTCAGTAGACGGATGGATCAATTTAAAAACAGCATTAGAAACAGAAAGTGACATGTTAGAAATGGCGAAAACAGATAAAGAAGATATGGTCTTTTTATCTTATACGTCAGGGACGACAGGAAACCCGAAAGGAGTTGTTCATACGCATGCGTGGGCATACGCTCATTTACGTACGAGCGCCCCAAATTGGCTCGGAATTGAAGAGAATGATGTTGTATGGGCAACGGCTAGCCCAGGGTGGCAAAAGTGGATTTGGAGCCCGTTTTTAGCCACTCTCGGTTCAGGGGCAACAGGATTTGTATACAACGGTAAGTTTGAACCGAAAACGTATTTAAATTTATTAGACGATAATAAGGTGAATGTGCTTTGTTGTACACCGACTGAGTATAGATTAATGGCAAAGGTAGAAGACTTGACTGAGTACAATTTAGAAGCGTTACATAGCGCTGTATCCGCAGGTGAGCCGTTAAATAGAGAAGTCATTGAAACGTTCCAAAAGCACTTTGATATTACAGTAAGAGATGGCTATGGGCAAACGGAAAATACATTACTTGTTGGCGTAATGAAAGGGATGGATATTAGACCGGGATCAATGGGGAAACCAACGCCAGGAAACCATGTTGATATCGTTAATGAAGAAGGAATCCCAGTGCAGGTAGGAGAAGTTGGCGATATTGCAGTTCATATTGAAACACCAGCCCTCTTTAAGCAATATTATAAAGATGATGAACGCACAGCGATGCAATTCCGTGGTGATTATTATATTACGGGTGATAAAGCGAAAAAAGATGAAGACGGCTATTTCTGGTTTGAAGGGCGCGGAGATGATATTATCATTAGCTCTGGTTACACAATCGGGCCGTTCGAAGTTGAAGATGCACTTGTAAAACATCCTTACGTAAGAGAATGTGCGGTTGTCGCAAGTCCGGATGAAATTCGAGGGAGTGTCGTGAAGGCATTTATCGTATTAAGAGAGAATATAGAAAAGAACGAAGAAACATTAATTCCAGTGCTCCAACAACACGTGAAAGAACTCACTGCACCATATAAATATCCTCGCAAAATTGAATTTGTAGATGAACTACCAAAAACGATTTCCGGAAAAATTCGTCGTATTGAACTTAGAAAACAAGAGATGGAGCTCCCTTCCAAATAATTTTGAAAATAGACAAGTAAATAGTTGAATGAAATGTAAAACGATGATATTATAAAAACGAACACAAGTTCGATTTTATAAACTAAAAAAAGAGGTGTCCGTATGATTTTAGGTATTAATCCGTACTTAGTTTTAGATGGTAGTGGGCAAGAAGCTGTACAGTTTTACAAAGAGGCATTAGACGCAAAAGTAGAAGTAATGCAAACTTTTGGTGACATGCCTGAAAATCCAGAATACCCGATTCCAGCTGAAGCGAAAGAGCGCGTTTTACATGCTACTTTAAAAGTTGGTAATACGGACCTTATGATTTCTGATACATTCCCAGGTCAAGGGCATGCAATCGGATCTCAAGTAACAATCGCAATTCAAATTAGTAATGCAGAAAAAGCAAAAGAAGTATTCGAAAAGTTACAAGAGGGTGGAGAAGTTATTATGCCACTTCAAGAAACGTTCTGGAGCCCAGCATACGGACAACTAAAAGATAAATTTAGCATTGAATGGCAAATTACAACGTCTACTACTGAACAAAAATAATTTTGGGAAAGCACCATTTTTAATTCAAATGGTGCTTTTTTTATACGGATTAATCTCGTAGACTAAAGGGAAAAAGGGGATGAGCATATGGGAGAAATTTGGTATGGCGGCACCATTTACACGATGCGAGAAGAGAATGAAAAAGTAGACGCTGTTTATGTTGAAAACGGTGTGATCGTTGATGTCGGGAGTAAAGAAGAGTTAGAAGACCGATATGCTACTACGGTTAAATTGCACGATTTAGAAGGCAAAACGATGATTCCAGGTCTCGTTGATAGTCATATGCATCTTATTGGGCATGGAGAGAGGTTACTCCGTCTAGATTTATCAAATTGTACATCTTATGGCGAAGTACTTACTCTTGTTCAGAAGCAAGTAGAAGACGCGCCAAAAGGTTGTTGGATTATCGGAGAAGGCTGGAATGAAAATAACTTTACAGATACGAAAGATGTTCACGCACGTGATTTAGATGCAATTTCGAAAGAACATCCCATTTTATTAAAACGAGTTTGTCGTCATGTTACATGGGTGAATTCATACATACTGCAAGAAGCGAACATAACAGAAGAGACGCAAGATCCGAAAGGCGGGAAAATTGGCCGGGATGCATCAAATAAGTTAACAGGGCTTTTATATGAACAAGGACAAGAATTAATGAAACACGTTCAGCCTGAAATTGATGAAGCTTATTTACAAAGAGCTTTGCAAACAGCGATTAAAGACTGCTGGCAATACGGAATCGTTGGTGGGCATACGGAAGATTTAAATTATTATGGTGGTTTTAGAAAAACGTATAATGCGTTTTCTTACGTTATAAAAGAAATGCCATTTAAAGCGCATTTACTCGTTCATCATGAAGTAGCAAATGAAAGAAAAGAATATGAAAATGAGCACTATATTGAATTTGGTGCGATGAAAATTTTCTCTGACGGTTCTTTTGGCGGAAGAACTGCTTTATTAAGTGAACCGTATGAAGATGCGAAGGAAACAAATGGAGTTGCGATTTTCTCACGTGAAGAGCTTGCATGTTTAGTGAAAAAAGCACGTGATTTACATATGTCAGTTGCCATTCATACTATAGGTGACTTATCGCTTGAATATGTCATTGATGCACTCGAATTATATCCACCAGCAGAAGGGGTGCGTGACCGTATTATTCATTGCCAGCTAGCTCGTGAAGAGTTGATTGAAAGAGTGAAACACTTGCCAGCTATTATTGATATTCAACCGGTCTTTGTTTCATCAGATTTTCCATCAGTCATTGAAAAACTAGGCGAGCGTCGTCTTCGTTACGCGTATGCTTGGAAGACGTTACTGGACGCAGGCTTACATTGCAACGGTGGTTCAGATGCTCCTATTGAACAAGTGAATCCGTTTTTAGGCATATATAGCGCTGTTACACGTAGAAGTTTTATTGACAGTGTATGCTATATGCCTGAGGAAAGATTAACGGCATATGAGGCTGTTTCTTTATTTACGACAGGAAGTGCTTATGCAATAGGAAAAGAAGCGAAGCGAGGACAAATTATAAAAGGATATGAAGCAGACTTTACGATATTAGATCGAAACATATTTGAAATAGAGGCAGAAGAAATAAAAGAAGTACAAGCGGAAATGACCGTCATTGATGGCCAGGTTGCCTATAGAAAAGATGCGTAAAAATATATCAGCGATTTTCGGAATATATCGACTTACCGACAAAAACTGACAAGAATAGCGACCGGATAGCGAGAGATTGTTGGCCGCGCCAATCGGGATAAATAAATAACCGCAAAATTATGGGATCCCCATAATTTTGCGGTTATTTTAATACTATAAAAATGTTCTCTGTACTTTTTCCCAGAAGGAATTGTTTTTTAATTTTACTGTTTTAATTTGTTTATCGCTTAAGCGTACAACAGCTTTTTCAACTTGTTTAATGCTAAGCGCTTCGTTATCCATGCCGATAACAGGATAATCGTTACCGTCTGGTTTAAGTTTTAAAGTTAGTGTACGTTCGTGGTTTAAGATGAACGGTGAACCGAGCGTACGGTATGTGTTGTTATTTAAAGATGCTAGTTCGCTTACTTGGAAACATGGGATAAGCGGATCGACAACGGCACCATGTAATGATTTATTGTAAGCTGTACTTCCTGTTGGGGTAGAAACAACTAAACCGTCACCTCTAAATGTTTCGAAATATAAATCATCAACGTGAACATCTACAACGAATGTTTTAATAATGCTAGAACGTAATGAGAATTCATTTAAACAATGGAAAGATGTACCGTGATCTACATCTACCTGAATTGTTGGATATTTTCGCACTTCAATTTCATTTTTTGTAATTTCTTGAAGGGCTGTATCAACGTGATCAATGTGGAAATCACAGTAGAAAGAAATTTCATCTTTCGTAGAAATCCCTGCGTATAAGCAATCTTCTCTAAAACCAGTTTTACGAACGGCTTGTAAGAAAGTTGCATCATCTCCAACACTGACGATAGCGTTTGCATTTTTTGGTTGATCTAATATGGTAAATCCATTCTCTTCTAAAATGCGATAGATTGGTTTCATCTTTTCAACGAGCGTTGCTTTGTCATCACCATAAAAGAAAAATAAATTGCGACGATCTGCCATTATGTATCCCTCCACTGCAGTTAAATTTTCTGTTTTTCGTGCTACATATCATTAGAGTCCGTTCCCTGATGATATGTTCAAATAATATATTTCGATATAAATTGTCAAAATACCTTTTTATTTTTAGAAAAATTTTTATATTCAATCTTACGGAACTCTGTTTAATGATGAATAAACTTGTCGATAATGGGTACGGAGTGAAAGGATGATACGTATGAAGTGGCTCGTAATTGGAATAATAATTCTTCTCCTTTTTATTTTGCTTATACTATTGTCGAAAATAAAGCTTAAAGTGACATTTTTATATTCAGAAATGGAAAAGCAATGTTTGTTTCAAGTGAAAATATGGATGATTCGATATACATTTGATGTGTTGGAAAGAATTGAAAAACAGCAGAAAAAGACAGGACAGAAAATCGAAAAAGCTGAGAAGGACGGCGGAATAGATAATAAAATTATGGCGCAACTTGACAGCATCGGGGAACTGATAAAAAGGCTTCAAAAAGTTCATACTATCGTTAAAGATTTTCTCAAACGAGTGAAAATCAATGGTTGGAAATGGCATACGCAAATTGGAGCAGGCGACGCAGCTAGTACTGGAATTGTCACTGGATATGCATGGGGGACAAAAGGAATGGCTGCTGGAGTTATAGGACAATATATGCATATTGTCGATGTACCAGAATTTGAAATTATCCCTGTTTTTCAAGGGAAGGGATTTGCATCAAGGTGCGAGTTAACAGCATCTTTTCGTATATTTCGTGCTATAAAAACAGGATTCAAATTACTCATGTTTATGAGAAAGCAAAAATCTGGTATGACAGAAAAATCTGTTCAAGCATAGGGGGGATATAGAGTGGACCATCCAATTCAAGGTTTAATGACAACCGCAATGCAGCATTTAAAACAAATGACTGATGTAAATACAATTGTTGGTGATCCAATTAAAGCAGCAGATGGAAGTGTAATTCTTACTGTTTCGAAAGTAAGCTTTGGTTTTGCTGCTGGTGGAAGTGAATTTGGTAAAGTAGAACATTCAGGTCGTCATCCATTTGGCGGGGGAAGTGGTGGAGGAGTTTCTATTAATCCTGTTGCCTTTCTTGTTATAAATGGAGATGGTGTGAAAGTATTACACTTAGATAAGCAGACACACGTCATTGATAAAATAATTGAATTAGCACCACAAGCTGTTGATAAAGTGAAAGAAATGATGGATAAACGAAAAGAAGATGATCCTGAATTTCAAATTTAACGAATAAAGAAGCTAATCAATGGATTAGCTTCTTTAATTTTTTTGTAAATAAAGCGATTTTATTTGCATTATCGATGGGGACAAACTATCATTTACATTGTACATATTTTGTTTAAATAAGGGAGGATTTTCAAGTGGCAAACGTAACTTTTAAAGGTAATCCAATGACTTTAGTTGGAACAGAAGTTAAAGTTGGCGATCAAGCGCCAAACTTCCAAGTATTAGCAAACGACTTATCTCCAGTAAGTTTAGAAACATACAAAGGCGAAGTAAAATTAATTAGTGTTGTACCTTCAATCGACACAGGTGTATGTGATGCACAAACACGTCGTTTTAACCAAGATGCAGCAGGTATTGAAAACGCGAAAGTATTAACAATTAGCGCTGACTTACCATTCGCTCAAAAACGCTGGTGTGCAGCAAACGGTTTAGAAAATGTTGTAACACTTTCTGATCACCGTGACCTTTCATTCGGTGAAGCTTACGGCTTAGTAATGAAAGAACTTCGTTTACTTGCTCGTGCAGTATTCGTAGTAGATAGCAATGACAAAGTAGTTTACGCAGAATACGTAAGCGAAGGTACAAGCCATCCAAACTATGAAGCAGCATTAGAAGCAGCTAAATCTGCAAAGTAATAGGAAGGAAATGACCTCTTATAAAGAGGTCGTTTTTTCTCATCTATTGCTGCGAATGGTAACGATAGATGAGAAAAAATGTTATATCATACATAACTTGAAAGGGAGCTCTTTACAGGAGGTCGCTTTTTCTTTTTGGAAAAAATCACTTTGTGGTATGATATAAGTTATGTGTAAAAGAGAGAAGGAGGAATGTACGTGAGTCAGACAGTGGAAACATTATTTTCTATTTTTGATTCTTCTACGGTAGTTTTACGTAAAGAATTAGATGTAACATATTTAGAGGCGCTTGTAGAAACAGGTGATAACTTGTTTGAAGGTGCGATTTTACAAGAGGAATTATCCGAATCAACAATTGAAAGGTTGAATCGTGAATATAGTACGTTTAATGAAGAAACATATAAAGGTGAAGAAATTCGTAAAGCATTTCAGCTAGCCATTTTAAAAGGAATGAAAGAGGGCGTACAAGCAAATCACGAAATGACGCCAGATGCAGTTGGAATGTTCATGAGCTACTTATTCCATAAATTTATGCAAGGCAAAACAGAAATTACTGTTTTAGATCCTGCAATTGGAACAGGTAATTTAATGACTACAGTATTTAATAGCGCTAAAGAAGAGCTAGCAATGAGTGGATTTGGTGTAGAAGTGGATGAAGTGCTAATTAAACTTGCTTTAGTAAATGCAAATTTACAAAAGCATGGAATCGAATTCTTCCATCAAGATGGACTAGCACCACTTTATATTGATCCAGTTGATGCAGTCGTTTCAGATTTACCAATTGGTTATTATCCAAACGAAATCAGTGCGAGTGAATATAAGTTAAAAGCAGATCAAGGAATGTCATATGCGCATCACTTATTTATTGAACAAAGTGTGAAACATACGAAAGAAGGCGGGTATTTATTCTTCTTAGTACCAAACTTTATTTTTGAAAGTGATCAAGCGCCGAAACTACATGCATTTATTAAAGAAACATGCTTTATTCAAGGTTTGTTACAGCTACCTGTTTCCATGTTTAAAAACGAGAAAAATGCAAAAAGTATATTTGTTCTCCAAAAGAAAGGCCAAGGTGTAACAATGCCGAAACAGGCACTACTAGTGGAATTACCTAAATTCTCTAATATGAAGGCTATGGAGAACATTATGGATCAATTAAATACTTGGTTTGCAACACAAAAGTAACACCATATATATGTAACAGGGTTAGTGATTAATGTAGTACAGTTGTATAGAATATGTCATATTTTTTAATATATACAAGATTTAACTGAATTTTTTTGAAATCTGTAATATATTTTTTTTCTTGGTGTTACAATTTTTTCACTTGAAATATATGTCGGACGATGTTTAAATTAAAATCGTGAGTATAAAATTTACTGATGATGAAACGTTTTCATAGTGAGTGAATTTAATTAGATAAAATCGAGCGGTTTGTGGAATGATCCACACAACTACCAAGAGAAAAAGGGGCGAAAGACTAGATGTCAAAAATCATCGCGATTAACGCAGGAAGCTCTTCCTTAAAATTCCAATTATTTGAAATGCCAAGTGAAACAGTATTAACAAAAGGTTTAGTAGAACGTATCGGTTTAGAAGATAGTATCTTCACTATTACTGTAGATGGCGAAAAACAAAAAGAAATTACAAACATCCCAGATCACGCAGTAGCAGTTAACATGCTTCTTAGCAAATTAACTGAAAATGGAATCGTAAAATCTCTTGATGAGATTGGCGGTATCGGTCACCGTGTTGTACACGGCGGCGAAAAATTTGCGGATTCTGTTTTAATTACTGATGAAGTATTAGCGGAAATCGAAGAATTAAGCGATTTAGCACCACTTCACAACCCAGCAAACCTTGTTGGTATTAAAGCATTCCAAGAAGTATTACCAAACGTACCAGCAGTAGCAGTATTCGATACAGCATTCCACCAAACAATGCCGGAATCTGCATTCCTATACAGCTTACCGTATGAGTACTATGAGAAATTTGGTATCCGTAAATACGGTTTCCACGGAACTTCTCATAAATACGTAACTGAGCGTGCGGCTGAATTATTAGGTCGTCCAATTGAAAGCTTAAGCCTACTTTCTTGTCACTTAGGTAACGGTGCAAGTATCGCAGCAGTAGAAGGCGGTAAGTCTATCGATACTTCTATGGGCTTCACTCCACTTGCTGGTGTAACAATGGGTACACGTTCTGGTAACATTGACCCTGCGTTAATTCCATACATCATGGAAAAAACAGGCCAAACTGTAGAAGAAGTAGTTAACGTATTAAACAAGAAGAGTGGTATGTTAGGTCTTACTGGTTACTCTAGTGACCTACGTGACATCATTGCGAAAGAAGAAGAAGGCGACCACCGTGCGAAAGTAGCACTTGACGTGTTCGTAAGCCGTATCCATAAATACATTGGTTCTTACACAGCTCGTATGAAAGGCGTTGACGCTATCATCTTTACAGCTGGTGTAGGTGAAAACAGTGCAATTATTCGTGAGCGCGTATTAGAAGGCCTTGAGTACATGGGCGTATACTTCGACGCAAAACGCAATAACGTATTCGGTGAAGAAGCATTCATCAGCTTCCCTCACTCTCCAGTAAAAATTATCGTAATTCCAACTGACGAAGAAGTTATGATTGCTCGTGACGTACTACGTCTTGGAGATATTGGTTAATATATGAAAAGAAAGACGAGATCCTATAGGATTTCGTCTTTTTTCTTTTTAATATATTTTAAAATTCCATCTGGATATAATAATTTTTCCTTCTGAATGAATGCAGTAATGGGAACCCATTTTGCATATGACGCCGTTTGCTCATCTTGTATATTCACTATTTCCATTTCATATAGTGATCTATCTAATAAACGCAAAGAATATAGTTGAATAATCTCATGACCAATTTCCTCATCTAGATGAAAGATGTTTTCTAAGCAACCTAAATAATCGATAATTTCTACTTCTGTATGAAGCTCTTCATTAAACTCTCGAATAACTGTTTCATCTGATTTTTCTCCGAGTTCAATTGATCCACCAAGAGGACGGTAATAGGTTTCATTGTCTATATTATATTCTTGTAGTAGAAGTCGATTGTGATGTATAACAATACCAAAGGATTTTGCACGTGGGTACATGAATATGATCGCTCCTTATTCATTTATATGTGGATAATTATAAGTTGAAATATAGAGAAAATCACCTTTTTATTTCACGTTGTTGAGCTAATTGTAATACCGTCTAATAGTTCTTTCCAAAATGCTTCATTGTACTGGTATATATCCATCACTGGGCATTTTATAACGCAAATGTTTTGTAATCCCCAATCTTCTTCAGTGATAGTTGGTACATCGGCAGGAAGTAATAAAAGGACGGAGAAGTTATGCTTGACCATTTGAGATAAAATTTGTTCAAGAAAAAGTGCTTCTTCATATGTTCCCCCGGTTCGAATAAACAATATGGATTCTTCCATTTCTACTGTAGTTAGAAAACGATTAATCCGATGCTCATAATTTAATTTAATATCTGTATAAGAAGGCCAAGAAGTTGGTGTATTTACATCTGTTTTAAAGTCATGGCAGGAGTCAATTTCATAAATGTTGTCTCGTAGTCTTAATTTCGCATCATCATCCCAAAATGAGATGAAGGACAAATTTTCTAATTCTAAAAAACGGTGAAAGCGATTTTGTAATAATAAATTTACTTTCTCTAATGAAGGACTTAGCATAAAATCAATAACGCCAAAAAATGGAGATAATCCTAGTTGATATAAAGCCCAAGCAGGCCAGCAGTTTTGTCCTAAGCTAAATACAGCATTATACTTTTGTTTTATATTGGATAGATTCATGTGATTCATCTCATCCTTTTTGCTAATATTTTATGTCATTAAAAAATGGTATGTGAATGGAGATAGACAAGCATATTTGCAAAGAATAAGCAGAAATATGTTACAATAGAAAAAAATCGAACGAGGTGGTTGTTACGATGCGATCGAAGCGAGAACAAGCCATTTTAGACAATATAAAGGAATGGGAAGCGCAATTAGTTGAGCAAGAAGCGACCGATTTTCAAAAAGTGTTTGATAAATGGTTACATACTACAGTTGCGAAATTACCTGAGAAAAAACGAAAAGAATTCTTTACGAAAGCAGATGGATGGCTTTTTCATTTGCATGCACTGATTCAAAGTTCACAATCACAATTAGATGCACGTAATCGTATTTTAGGAACATCAAGATTATTTAATGAATCAATTGAACAACTTGAAGATTTGAAAGCATTATCTATTGATCAGTTAACATACATAGCAGAGCAACAAACAGCACGTCATCGTCTATATTCATTCGTGCAAGGCGGAGCAACGGGTGCTGGAGGATTATTATTATTGACAGCTGATTTTCCGGTTATGATTGCGTTAAATGTGAAGGCTGTCCAACTTATTGCAACATCGTTTGGGCATGATGTGAACAAGCCTTATGAAATGATGCTGGCGTTAAAGGTGTTTCATGCGTCATTATTGCCAGGAAGACTTCAGCAATACGCTTGGTACAACTTGCTACGAGAGCTGGAGCAAGAAGATTCGTTCTTTTATGAAGGAGACGAAGCAGTGTTACAAACAGCCTCTACCGAAGTTTTGTTAAAGCAAATTTTGAAAACATTTTCAATTTATGCTCTTCGTCGTAAATTATTCCAAGGTATCCCAGTCATCGGAATGGCAATTGGATCTACAGTAAATTATCGTTTAACAAGAAATGTTACTGAATTTGCCAATCGATTTTATCAAGTGCGCCACATAATGGAGAAAGAAAAAAAATCATAAAAAAAGCGAGAGGCCGAAGCCTTTCGCTTTTTTAATTTGTTGCATGTTTTTTGGTCATTGGAATAGATACTGGTTGCTTTTCTGCTGCTTTTTCTGCTTTTGGATAATAAATTAAATCCAATGTTTTTGCCTGTACGGCAATTGAAAGAATAGTAAAAGCAATTTCTGTCCAATTTAAATAATATAATGAAAGCGCAAGAACAATCGCGTCAAAGACGAAGAAAATTTGCCCAATTGTAAAACGAGTTCGTTTACTTAATACAATTGTTAAAATATCGTCTCCACCGGTTGCACCGCCAAATCGCAATATAAAACCGAGTCCAATACCAGCTAAAGCACCGCCAACTATTGCAGCTATAAATAAATTGTTTGATAAATCTACCGTAAATGGAGAATAATTTTCCATAAGGGAATAAAATACTCCGAATGAAATTGAACCTAAAAATGAATAGCCAACCATTTTTTTACCTAAAAATGAAGCGCACAGTAAAATAATTGGGATATCCATTATTACAGTTGAAATAGATGGTGAAATATCATAAAAATTTTGGATGAATAGTGCAATACCTACAAATCCACCTTCTGTTAAGTGGTTTTGGAAGTGAATGTGATATAGCGCTGCCGCTAAAATAAATGAACCGATTAAAACCATAAAAACTTCTTTAATAATTTGTCGACTTTGGATGTTCCTCATCGTTATTCCTTCTTTCCGTAGTTAGTAGTCCTTTTTGTGTTGTAAACTAACTACGAGCTCACATGTAGCTTTCAGTTAGTTTACGAAAAAACTAACTACGCTATATGTCGCTGAAGAAATAACGAATAATCCTCTCGTCCATCAATTCTCCCTACCTTCGTTTTAGTTTAAGTCTTAAAACGACTAAACAAAACGTGGAGTAGGATTCGTCATTTAGCAATCCTGCTCTTCTTTGTTTTGTTTAGCTAATAACAATTAAGTCCTAAACAAAACGCTACGTGTAAGAAGAGTCTTTTTTTTGCCAAATTATCCTTCGGGCAATCATAATTTCCCCACTCTCGTATTTTTTTCGCTAGACTAAAGTATCTGAGCTGAAAAATACGCTACGTGTATGATTCGTCAATACGATGCCACATGCTCCTTCGAGCGATCATGATATCAAAATCCCTTCCTTCAAGATTTATATTATTATATCATACTTTCAAAAAATGTATGCGGATGGAAACCGACAATAAACGGAGGGAATCTACAAAAATTGTTATGTTTAAATATTTTTGTAGAAAAGCCTAAGTTATTTTGTAGGATTGGACAGTTTTTAGAAGTTTGTCCAATAAGTAAGCAAAGATGGTTTTTTATTCAGTTGTATTGTTTTCGTCACCTTTATCTTTAAAAAATGCATCCCAGCTAATCACACTTAAAAATGTTAAAGCGATAATAATGAAAGCTCGCATCATTTTGAGGCCTCCTTTTGTACATAGTATATGAATATCTTACTTTGTAATGTGTCATTTTTTTACATATTATATTAATATAGATAGATGAAAGGGAGAGTGGAGATATGCTAAAAGACATGTTTAAAAGAAGAGAATTAAAATGCGTTTCATGTCAGAAAAAGATTGAATATGAAGAAGAGCTAGTTGCTTTTGTGAAGTTGCCGAAAGAAAGAAGTATATTAGTAGGTCCGTTTGATGTATGTTTAGCAAAAACGGCGCAAGAAATATATTGCAAAGCTTGTTACGACAAAAAAGCATGACCCAAAGTGAATGAGGGGCATGCTTTTTTCATTGGTGTGCTTTTCCCTCAGATACATTTTGGGTGAGGCGATACCAAAGCCAAAGGTCGTTAATAATAGAGGCTAAATCAGCTATTTCAGAATTAAGCCTACAGGAAATTTCAAAATTATCTTCGTTATTTAAACGATGTTGTTTTTGATTAATGTAATGTTCAAGCTCTTTTATACGATCAGGTATTTTTCCGCGAATTTGCTCCCATTTTAATAAAATACCATGCTGTGTTTTTTCAGAGATGTCTTCCCATTCTTCTTGTATGTTTGGCACTGCAATTCCTAGATGTTCATTGTATATAAAATACTTTTCCATAGACACACCTCCAATTTCCTGCCTCTATTTTACATAAAAAAAGAAAGAAATTCGACGAAATTGTTTGAAAAAAATTATGAATTCCCCTTGATTCATTTTATGAAAGGTGTTAAAGTTTGAATTATTATAAGAAATAATGAATATTTATTCTTTAGGGGGATGTAAAATGGAGAAGAAAAAAGTTGTATTAGCATATTCCGGAGGTCTTGATACTTCCGTTGCAATTAAATGGTTACAAGAGAAGAATTATGATATTATCGCGCTTTGTTTAGATTTAGGGGAAGGAAAAGACTTAGCGTTTGTAAAAGAAAAAGCACTTTCAGTAGGTGCAATTAAATCGTATATGATTGATGTTCAAGAAGAATTCGCGAATGAATATGCATTGATGGCGATGCAAGCACACACGTTATACGAAGGGAAATATCCTCTTGTCTCTGCATTATCTCGTCCACTTATTGCGAAAAAATTAGTAGAAATCGCAGTACAAGAAGGCGCAACTGCAGTTGCACACGGATGTACAGGGAAAGGGAATGACCAAGTTCGTTTTGAAGTTTCTATTCAAGCATTGAATCCATATTTAGAAGTGATTGCGCCTGTACGTGAATGGAAGTGGTCACGTGAAGAAGAAATTGCATATGCAAAAGAAAACGATGTACCAATTCCAATTAATTTAGATAGCCCATTCTCAATCGATCAAAACTTATGGGGACGCAGCAACGAATGTGGAATTTTAGAAGATCCATGGGCAGCGCCGCCAGAAGATGCATACGAAATGACATTAGCATTAGAAGATACACCGAATAAACCAGAGTTTGTAGAAATTGGATTTGAAGCAGGAGTACCGACGACTTTAAATGGCACTTCATATTTACTGTCAGAACTAATTAAAACGTTAAATGCCCTTGCTGGAAAACATGGCGTTGGACGTATCGATCACGTAGAAAATCGTCTTGTCGGTATTAAATCTCGTGAAGTATACGAATGCCCAGCAGCAATGACGTTAATTACAGCGCATAAAGAGTTGGAAGATTTAACACACGTGAAAGAAGTAGCACATTTTAAACCGGTGATTGAACAGAAAATAACGGAACTTATTTATAATGGCTTATGGTTCTCTCCTTTAAAACAAGCGCTTCATGCATTTTTACAAGAAACGCAAAAGCATGTAACAGGTACAGTGCGTGTGAAATTATTTAAAGGTCATGCGATTGTAGAAGGGCGTAAATCTGAATACTCGTTATATGATGAGAAATTAGCTACGTATACTGCCCAGGATGAATTTAATCATGATGCAGCAGTTGGATTCATTTCATTATTCGGTTTACCGACGAAAGTATACAGTCAAGTGAATCAAAAGAAGGTGGAAGCGTGAGCAAACTTTGGGGCGGACGTTTTACAGAAGAAGCGGAAGCGTGGGTTGAAGAGTTTGGAGCGTCCATCTCCTTCGATCAACAATTAGTCAATCAAGATATAAATGGGAGTATTGCACACGTAACGATGCTAGCAAAGCAAGGGATCGTTACGAAAGAAGAAGCCGAGAAAATAAAGCTAGGTCTTCAATATTTATTAGAAGAAGCGAAACAAAATAAGTTACATTTCTCAGTTGAAGCTGAGGACATTCATTTAAACATTGAAAAGATGTTAATTGAAAAAATCGGTGAAGTGGGAGGGAAACTTCATACAGGCCGAAGCCGTAACGACCAAGTGGCAACAGATATGCATTTGTATATAAAAGAAAAGGTAGAAGATATTATAAAAGCTACAAAACAATTGCAAACTGTTCTTGTTCATCAAGCAGAAAATAATATTGAAACAATTATGCCTGGCTATACGCACTTGCAACGTGCGCAGCCTATATCATTTGCACATCATATTCTTGCTTACTTTTGGATGTTAGAGCGTGATGTGAATCGTTATGAAGATTCGTTAAAGCGTATTAACATTTCGCCATTAGGAGCAGGAGCGTTAGCTGGGACAACATTCCCGATTGATCGTGAATATAGTGCGGAGCTTCTTGGATTTAATGGAATCTATGAAAATAGTTTAGATGCAGTAAGCGATCGTGATTTCATATTGGAGTTCCTAAGTAACTCATCTATGCTCATGATGCACTTATCACGCTTTTGCGAAGAACTTATTTTATGGAGTAGCCAAGAGTTTCAATTTATTGAAATGAGCGATCAATACGCAACGGGAAGCAGTATTATGCCGCAAAAGAAAAATCCGGATATGGCGGAACTAATCCGCGGTAAAACAGGCAGAGTATACGGTAATTTATTCAGTTTACTTACAGTAATGAAAGGATTACCGCTCGCGTACAATAAAGACTTACAAGAAGATAAAGAAGGAATGTTTGATACAGTAAAAACAGTAGAAGGATGCCTTCATATTATGGCAGGCATGCTGGAAACGATGACTGTAAACAAAGAAAAAATGGGGCAAGCTGTGACCCAAGATTTCTCTAACGCAACAGAAATTGCGGACTACTTAGCGAACAAAGGACTACCATTCCGTCAAGCTCATGAAATTGTTGGGAAGTTAGTTCTACATTGCACACAAAAAGGAATTTATTTATTAGATGTCCCACTTGAAACATATAAAGAAATGAGCTCTTTATTTGAAGAAGATTTGTATGAAGTTCTTTCACCATATGCGGCTGTAAAGCGCCGTAATAGTGCTGGTGGGACAGGGTTTGAGCAAATCAAAAACGCTTTGGAGAAGGCGAAGGGGTTAACGAAAGAAGTTATTAAGAATTGAGTTGGGAAGTACGCCAGTCTATTAAAGTCTGGCGTACTTTATTTTTTACTAGCATTTAAGTTACAATGTAGTAAAAAATAACAATTTAGGGGGAATCTATGAAGAAATAGTGTTTATCATTGTATTGTTAATTAGCTTAATTGCAAATGCTAAAGTGTTTCTTTTGGACAAATATATGTATGTTGGTGAAAAAGAAAAGCGAGAAGAAGCAATTATCGCAATGATGTGGCATTTGCAAGATAAAGGATATAAAGAAAGTGATATTTTATATATAAAACCGGCCTTTTATAGCAAAATGGATTCGTATGGTATGAATGTGCAGTTTAAAGATGAACCAAATGAATCATATACATATAGAGTTTTAAAAGATGCGAAAACAAATAAACTAACTGTACACCAAGATAGCAATGAGCCAGGTGGTATGGGCGGGAAGCATCAAGAGCTTAAATAAAGAAAGAAAACGACTGATGGCATTCGCCTGCAGTCGTTTTTCTTTTAATCATACTTATGTCGATCTTCCGTAATTCGAATATACTCAATATCCATCAAATCTCGCAGTAATGCACCGTTACTTAGTTCAATTCCATGTGTCTCTTTAAAATGTGTACGAATCGTATCTAACATTTCGATTTCTTTCCCATTCACATCTAAAATAATACGTTCAGAATCATCCATGTAGCATCCTCCTTTTTTATATATATTTTGTCCGTCTATTTCTAAAAAATGTATGTTAACGTAATGTTAGGAAATAAGAAAGGGATGGAAAATGAGACGTATTTATTTTATAGGGCTAATTTTGTACACATTAATTGTATTACATGTTGCATTCCCAAATATCTTTTCATTTGAGGATGTAGAAACAGTACACGTTGTGATATTTATTTTTGCTCTATTTGTAGTAGATTGCTTTATTTCTATATGGCTTTCGAAAAGAAAAGATATACAAGGCAAAAAAGAAATGGAACGGAAAAAGAGAAAACGTTCATTTTGGATGATGACGTACTGTTTGTCTTTAGTGCTTACTGCTGCTTTTTTTAGTGAACATATTCCATTAGAAAGATTAAATATTGGATTTGGAGCGTTCGTATTCGCATATTATTTTTTTATGCACTTTCTTCCTTATATGAAAGAACAGCGAGGAGAAGAGGAAGTCCCGCTTGTAGAAGAAGTGAGAGAACAAGAGAGTAAGAAAATTGAAGGGGATATAAAGAAACTTGGAGAACAAAAGTGGTATTTAAAATCAAAAATCATATACGTTCTTTGCTTTATTACGCCGCCAATTGGCTATTTGTACGTTTTCTTACTTCGTAAAAAAATGACAGAAGATGCAAAGCAAGCGTACTTAACGATTGCGACAATCATGATGGCGTTATGGTCTTTGAAGTTTCTTCCGCCTTATGTGTTGGCAGTAGCTGTTGTAGTGGTTGTTTGTCTTGTATTTATAGTGAAGTATGTGAAATGAAGAAAAACAAGAGCCTATGTTATTAAACTAACAGATAGATTAAAGTAAGAAATGTTATACTATAATTTGCTTATTCAGTAATAATAGGAGGGATAATAATGGTTCAATCAATAGTTCATATCGCATTAGTAGTAAAAGACTACGATGAGGCAATAGAGTTCTATACAAAGAAACTAAATTTCACACTAGTCCAAGATATATATCAGCCAGAGCAAAACAAGAGATGGGTAGTGGTATCACCTCCTGGTTCAGTCGGCACCACAATATTACTGGCTAGAGCATCTAAACTGGAGCAAGATTCTTTTATTGGTAACCAGTCAGGCGGCAGAGTTTTTCTTTTCTTAAATACTGACGATTTTTGGAGAGATTATAATGAAATGATTTCAAGAGGAATAGAATTTGTAAGAGAGCCGAAAGAGCAAGAATATGGAATAGTTGCAGTATTCAAGGATTTATACGGGAATTTATGGGATTTGTTGCAACTAAAAGACGACCATCCAATTGCTCAAAGAATTAAGTAGAATACAGTGTAAACTTGATTAAACAATCAATTAAAAAATGAGGATTTTAAAATCCATGCAAGAATAGAGAAAAAACAGAGCAGACTTATTCCTATGAATAAAGGCATGTCGTGAAAAAAAAGGAGTGGATTACCCACTCCTTTTTCGTTTATTATCATTGTTTAACAACATGTATTTATTGTTCATTCGGGCCTCGAACTTAATTTTCCGTATCCTTCGGTAAAACATGTGGACTCGGTGTTTTATTTATGAATTAAAGATCACCTTGCTCCTCATCACCACGAACAACAAGGACATCGCATTTCGCATAGCGAATAATATGTTCAGAGACGCTACCGATTAAGAAACGCTCAACAGCATTTAAACCAGTCGCACCACACATAATTAAATCTACTTTATGGTTTGGAGCGATTTCTTTTGAAATTTTTGATTTAGGATTACCAAACTCTAATACAGTTTCAATATTTTCAAGACCAGCTTCAAGCGCAGTTTTTTTGTAGTCTTCTAATAAGTCTTCTGCAAATAGATTTGCACGTTCAGCAATTGCGCGGCTATAAGCTTCTACTGCTGAGTATGCTTTTACATCAACGATATGAGCAATTGTTAATGTTGCATTGTTTCGTTTTGCGACTTGAATTGCTTTTTTAAAGGCTTTTTCTGCTTCTTTAGAACCGTCCACCGCGATTAAAATATTTGTATATGTATTATTCATAGTAAATTCCTCCCAATCATTTTTATTACCTTTTACAACTTTATTATAAAACAAATTTTGGTGATGTGCTTGTCGGAAACGTTACAGAATTTTGAAAACTTTGTTTTAATTCATTTTAGTTGTAATTGGTGCGAGAACTTGTTACATATGAACTATAGCAATTTAAAAGGGGGCAGTTTTGTGAGACATGCGCTCATTACAGCCGGTACGAAAGGTTTAGGAAAGCAAGTAACAGAAAAATTATTGGCTAAAGGCTATTCAGTAACAGTAACATATCATAGCGATATAACGGCTATGGAAACGATGAAAGAAACATATAAAAATATGGAAGAGCGTCTACAATTCGTGCAAGCGGATGTCACGAAAAAGGAAGATTTACATAAAATAGTAGAAGAAGCGATGAGCCGTTTTGGCAAAATTGACTTTTTAATTAATAATGCTGGTCCATATGTATTTGAACGGAAAAAGTTAGTCGATTATGAAGAAGAAGAATGGAATGAAATGATTCAGGGCAATTTAACAGCGGTATTTCATTTATTAAAACTTGTCGTTCCGGTCATGAGAAAACAGAACTTTGGCCGTATTATTAATTACGGATTTCAAGGGGCAGATAGTGCACCGGGATGGATTTATCGCTCAGCTTTCGCGGCAGCAAAAGTAGGACTTGTTTCATTAACGAAAACAGTTGCTTACGAAGAAGCGGAATACGGTATTACTGCGAACATGGTATGTCCTGGTGATATTATTGGTGAAATGAAAGAGGCGACAATTCAAGAAGCACGCCAGCTGAAAAGTCATAACACACCAATTGGTAGATCTGGAACAGGTGAAGATATCGCAAGAACGATTTCGTTTTTATGTGAGGACGATTCCGATATGATTACCGGTACAATTATTGAAGTGACTGGTGCAGTGGATGTTATTCATAGACATCGATAGAACAAAATAAAATGGAGTTTTAAATAATTGGACAGTTTATCCTTCATACTGAGAGATGCGGATAATACTGTCCTTTCATGTAATATTAAATCTATCGGAAAACTTGTGTTATTTTTTTGTCAAATATTGAGATATTATGTTAGAATATAAGGGCGTAGAAAGCGCTTTAAAAAATGATTCAGGGGTCATTTCATAACTCAAGGGGGAACTAATAATGCGTATCGGTATTCCAACAGAAATTAAAAACAATGAAAACCGTGTGGCAATGACGCCAGCGGGAGCAGTACATTTAGTACAAAATGGTCATGAAGTTTTTGTTCAAAAAGGAGCAGGTTTAGGATCTGGCTTTACAGATGAAGAATATGTACAAGCTGGTGCGAAACTTGTTGAAACTGCTGAAGAAGCATGGAACCAAGATATGGTTATGAAGGTAAAAGAGCCAGTTGCAAGTGAATACGGTAATTTCCGCGAAGGTTTAATTTTATTCACATACTTACACTTAGCTCCAGAACCAGAATTAACGAAAGCATTAATTGATAACAAAGTGGTATCAATTGCATACGAAACAGTACAATTAGACAATCGTTCTTTACCATTACTTGCACCTATGAGTGAAGTAGCTGGTCGTATGTCTGCACAAATCGGTGCACAGTTCCTTGAGAAAAACAAAGGTGGTAAAGGTATTTTACTTGCAGGCGTTCCAGGGGTGAAACGCGGCAAAGTAACAGTTATCGGTGGTGGTCAAGCTGGTACAAACGCAGCGAAGATTGCAGTAGGTTTAGGTGCAGATGTAACAATCATCGACTTAAGTGCAGAACGTCTTCGTCAATTAGATGACATTTTCGGTAACCAAGTAAAAACTTTAATGTCTAATCCTTACAACATTGCAGAAGCAGTAAGAGAATCTGATCTTGTTATTGGTGCGGTATTAATTCCAGGTGCAAAAGCGCCAAAACTTGTAACAGAAGAAATGATTCAATCAATGGAACCAGGTTCTGTCGTTGTAGATATTGCGATTGACCAAGGTGGTATTTTCGAAACAACTGACCGTATTACAACTCATGACAACCCAACTTACGAAAAACATGGCGTTGTTCATTATGCAGTTGCAAATATGCCAGGTGCGGTTCCACGTACATCAACTCTTGCATTAACAAACGTAACAGTACCATATGCATTACAAATTGCTAACAAAGGCTATAAAGACGCTTGCTTAGGCAATTCTGCATTACTAAAAGGTATTAACACATTAGATGGATATGTAACATTCGAAGCAGTTGCAGAAGCACACGGCTTACAATACGCTGATGCAAAAGAGCTTCTTGAAAAAGCTCCTGCTTTATCATAATAGAGATACATTAGAGACCTTCCTCTTATGAGGAGGGTCTTTTTTTAGGGAATAATATGTAAAAAATTGTTACTTATTGATGTTAATAGATATTAGTTGTGATAATTTAGAATTATAAAATAAAAAGAGGGGATTCAATGGGGAGAAAAAATAAGAAGAAAAAGCAAGCTAAGAGACAAAAATATATAAAGAAAAAACAGGAACAGAACATTCCAACTTCAAAAAAAATAGTCATTATGATAGAAAAAACGTTTCGGTATGTTTGTATGGTTCTGTATGTGATTTTGTGTATGGGTTCATTTGGGGTGCTTTACAGTTTTGGGATAACCCCGAATATTATTGAGAGTATTTTAGAGGTTATACTTGCCGTAATAGAATTAGTTTTATTCGTTATATTCTTTGATACAGTATGGCCTAGTCATGAACGTAAGAGAGATAGGAAAAGAAAAAAGAGAAAGAAATCTTCATACGCTTCAAGTTCATCAAGTGGATTTGGTGACTACAGTAGCAACGATTGTAGCAGCTCAAGTGATGGTGGAGGAGATTGCGGAGGTGGAGGAGACTAAGTTGTTTTTTCAGAAGAACGACTAATGAAAGGATGAGACGAAAGATGGAAACTGTGAATTTAATCGAATTAACAAAGGGCATTCAAGATCAACATAAAAACTTCGTCGTTTCAAATGTAAATAGTCATTGCTTACGAATCGCTGTATTTACTGGTGAATATGATTGGCACTATCATTCTAATTCGGATGAGTTATTTATTGTGTTAGAGGGAGAATTACTTATCGATTTTCAAGACGGAGAAACAGCGGTTTTAAAGCCGAATGATTCTATCTTAATTCCAGCATGTACGATTCATAGAACGAGAGCATTCAAGAGAACTATAAATCTTTGTTTTGAAAATATAGAGGCTGATACGATTATAGTGGAGCAATTATGAGGGAATTATCTGTAGCCCAGTATAGAAAAATACTTTCGATTTTAGAAAGTAATACAAGAACCACAACTTTTGCTTATGCAGTATGTGATCAAACGATAGATGGTAGGGTTTTTGCAAACGAGGAGTTAACAGCAGGACTAATTATGACAGCTAATGGCATTTATTATTTATTTGGTAATACGCAAGAGAAAAGTTATAACGAAGATGTATTTTCGTATATAAAAACGGCCATTGAAAAAACAGAGAAGAGATTTACATTGTTCACTTCGAGTGAAGAATGGGAAATGATGTTAGAAGAGCGTTTTAGTAATGTGCTTCGGAAAATTCCGCGAATGAAATTTCAAAGAGTAACCTTTGAAGAGAGAAAGCGAGATTGTAACAAAAATACATATGAAGTGAAGCGTATTGATAGAAGAGATATAGAACGAAGTAATGAATTTACACAGGCGTATTATAAAGAATATTGGGGATCAAATGAAGCATTTTTGAATGATGGTTTTGGATTTTGTATAGAACAAAATGGGATGACTGTAGCGGAATGTGTTTCGATATTTAGTGGGAATGGATTTGCTGAAATTGATATCGTGACGCATGAAGCGTATCAAGGGAAAGGGTTAGCTCAAGCTGTCGCAACACGTTTCATTGAACATTGTATACAAAATGATATTACACCGTGTTGGGATTGTTATGTAGACAATATTCCTTCGCAAAAATTAGCTAGTAAATTAAGTTTTCATCATCCAATAGAATATGGTTTGTTTGTACGTAAGAGAATGGGGGAATGAAAATGAATGTGGAGTTAACGAGATTTAAAGTGAAACAAGGTAAAAGTCATCGTGTAGATGAATGGATGCAGCTTCTTAATGACAATATGAAAGAAGTGCTGTTGACACTAAACGACGAGAAAATGTACGTAGAGACAATTTTCCGGGAAATAAGAGATGGAGAAGAATACTTATATTGGTATTCTGTGCAAGGAGAAGGCGGGGCTCTTGTCGAAAATTCTCATCATGAAATTGATAAAAAGCATGTAGCGTTTTGGTATGAGTGTATTGATGAAGAAGCACCGTCTGTTGATATGAAAACAGAAGTTGTTATGATTCAAGATGTTGTGAAGGAAGCGATTAAATAATAGAATAGTGTTTTTTGGAGAAGCACATTAAAATAGATGTGCTTTTTATTATGCAAAATTTTAAAAAAGAAAAGCTGTATTTAGATATTTTTAAGTGAAAATAAAGGGGGATTTCAAGAGCATTTTAGGACAAACTATAATGAAAAGACCTACCAATATACGGTGTAGTCGTAACAGGAAAAATAGAGGATTTACAAAGTTTACAAGGGTTACCGTATATTAAGGTTGCTGTTAGAGGTGTAACAGTTGAGAAATATTGATTACGAGTAATTAATGTGAATAATCAGAAAATTTATGTTATAATATGGGAAAAGGAGGTTTATATGAGGCAAATACATGGAGCAATTTATATTTACATAACAATGTTTTTCGTGGCGATATCCTATGGATTGGGGCACGTGTATTCGCATCCTATACTAACTTTTTTAAGCGGAGCATGTATGGCGTTTGCGCTTCTTGTCCACCTTTTCTCAGTTTGGATCGTAAAATTTCAATTAAATATTAGTGAAATAGAAGAAGGCACTTTTTAAAGGGCCTTCTTTTTTAGTAATATTGGCGAAGTCCTTGTAGTAATTTTTCAATTTCGTATTCAGTTTCCTTACATATAGATATTGTACGTAATCTGAAAAATAAGCTACGTAAGAAAGCTTTTATATTTCCGTATAGAAATTCGTATGATTCAATATGTAGTGTTGATTTTTGAACTTGTAATTGAGTTGCTAAATCACGAAGGGCTAATATGAGTACTTCTTCCTTTAGGCCATTTTGCAGCATTGCGACAATTGGATAAACGAGACGCTCATCTTCTTCGTATTTGTAATAGATGGAATGAACACAAACTTTGTTTAATAAAGTTTGTAATATTTCTTCGTAATATAAATTTTCCAGTTTAGGACTATTCACAAGCGCTTCAAATGTATCGGAAGCATGAGCGACACTATGCGCCCAGCCACGTTCTTGGACATAGCCTCGTAAGTCGTGCTCTTTGTTCATATATAAAATTAATTGATCTTTTACATTTAATATATCAGTCTGTGATAAGAAATTATGATTTGTATCCGCATCAATAATGAGCGCAATTAATAATGTCGTAAATGCACGGGTAAATACCGCATCTTCGTCATCCGAATGAATCTTATACAATAAATATTTATCACTGATGCTTTCTAATAATAGTTTCTGCAAGTGTGAGTGTGAAATATAGCCCTTCTTGATGAGATGATAAAAAGTAGAGTAAATAAGTTTATCCCTTAAATAACTATCAGTAACACCGATATGTTCAAGCATATTGGAACTTAAAGAATCAATATGAATTGTGTTGTCCAGTATGTAATTATTATTACGAATTTCTTCTAACTGTTGTTGTAACATATAAACCTCCTATTTTAGAAAATTCTGCATTTTAATAATATAATAAAAGGAAGAAATAGACAATAAAGTGAAGCTTTAATCAGTGGGGGGGTCATCCCCCAACTAACTTCTTTGCTTTCACCGAATTTTGAGGTTGGGGTCTTACTGCCCGTTACTGCGGGATAAATAAGTGCTTTTGAATGGAGGGCATTATGAAGAGAACATTATTCTTTTTTATAAATATTTTCTTTTTAGGAAGTTGTTCGATTTCGTATGTTACTTTTTCTAGCGAGAGCAAAAGTTGGACGGGGCAATATAAAGGGCATATTAAGGATGACAGTGAAGATGGAATATTTACGTTTCAGTATAAGGGCGGAGATGGAAATACAGAATTTAAAAATTTGGAGATTTCTATTCATGGGACCTTTAGTACAATGACAGAAACGTCAGAAGTTCATAAAGGAGCAAGGATTGAAATGAAATCTTTTTGTGTAAGTTGTGCGCCTCTATCTAAAGATGAACCGATAGAGATTGTGATTAAATGGGATGATAAGTATGAAGAGAAGATGGTTTTAAAGCGGAAATAGCAAACATAGAGTGAGGGATAAAAATGAGTAGGAATATGAGAGTTTCTATGTATATATTTTTTAGTGTATTTCTAATCATATTATCAGCGTGTACTACAAAACAAGTAGAGGTAAAAAAAGTACCTGAAGAAGGGTATGTCATAGTAAGAAATGAAACGGTATTTTTTGCCGATGATAAAACGTTTGAAACAAAAGTAGAGTTACAAAATTATAAACAACAAATGAATAAAGAACATCCATCAGATATAGTGTTGAGCTTTCAGGAGAAAAACGCATCTAATCAATTAAAAACAGGAGATAAAATAAAAGTATGGTCTTCTCACATACTTGAAAGTTACCCAGGACAAATGATTGTAGAGAAATTTAAAGTAGTAGAAAAATAGAAAAAGGCAGCAATTAAGCTGCCTTTTTCTTATTTTACAAATTGTAATTCTTTCGGGAATTTCGTTAAAATTTCTGATCCGTCTTTTGTGATGTAAATATCATCTTCAATACGAACGCCACCTACGTTTGGTACGTAAATACCTGGTTCGATTGTGAAGACCATACCTTCTTTTAATAGAGAATCGTTGCCTTCTTTTACATCTGGATATTCGTGAACGCTAATTCCAAGTCCGTGACCAAGTCGGTGCGGGAAGAAGTCTCCGTAACCTGCATCCGCGATAACAGAACGAGCAGCATTATCAATTGCGCCAAGTGTAACGCCTGGTTTACATGCTTCAACTGCTTGTAGTTGTCCAGCAAGTACAGTGTTGTAAATGCGAGTTTGTTCTTCAGAAAGTTCACCGAATGCTACTGTACGTGTAATATCAGAGCAATAACCGTCAATAATTACGCCTAAATCAAATAGTACGAAATCGCCGCGCTTCATTTTGTTAGCACCTGGAATACCGTGTGGAAGAGCAGAGTTAGCACCTGCTAATACCATCGTATCAAATGACATTTTATGTATGCCTTTTGTTTTTAATTCGTGTTCAATAATTGCTAATACTTCTAGTTCGCTACGGTTTTCTTTAATTGCATTTACCCCAACTTCAACAGCATAGTCTGCCATTTTAGCTGCTTCACGTAAAATAGAAAGTTCTTTTTCATCCTTAATTAAACGAAGCTCGCGAACTTTTTCCTCTGCTGATTTGAAAGCTGCATTTGGGAATAATTTTGTTAATTCTTCGTAACGTTCTACGTTTAAATGTTCTTTTTCAATTGCAACTGCATTTGCATTGATGCCACGGTCTTTAATTGCTTTTGCAATCATATCCCATGGTCTGTCAGTATCAGTGAATCCGATAATTTCATGTGCCCATCCAGCGTTACGTGCTTGGCCTTCTTCCATTTTAGGGCAAATTAAAATAGGCTCTTTTTCTTGGAATACAAACATACCAAGTAGTCTTTCGTGTGGTTCACAGTGGAAGTTTGTCATGTAGAAAACGTTTGGTGTAGAAGTTAAGAACGCGGCTTCTACGTTTTTTTCTTTTAGCCATTGCATTAAATTTTCTAATCTAGCATTCATCGATTGGCACCCCCGAGATATTTAATTACAAATATAACTTTACCTCGGAAGAAAGCGTTATGACAAGTAAATAGATGTTAGAAAAGACAGGGAATTGAAAAATCATGTAGAATAAAAAGTGAGAATGTGAATAGGGGAGGAATGTAATAATGAAAGTATCTTATCATGGGCATTCAGTTGTAAGGATTGAAACGAATGGAAAAGTGATTTTAATTGATCCATTTTTAACGGGAAATCCGAAAACAGATTTAAAGGCTGAAGATGTAAAAGTAGATGCAATTCTTTTATCGCACGGTCATGGTGATCATGTTGGAGATACAGTAGAGCTTGCGAAGAAAAATAATGCAGTTGTTGTGGCGCCATTTGAACTAGCGACATTTTTAAGTTGGCAAGGTGTAGAAACACATCCGATGCATATTGGTGGTTCACATGAATTTGACTTCGGAAAAGTGAAGTTTACACAAGCATTCCACGGCTCTAGTTATATTGATGAAGAAAATAAGACGATTACATATACAGGTATGCCAGCGGGTATTTTATTTACAGCAGAAGAGAAAACGGTTTACCATGCAGGGGATACGGCTCTATTCTCTGATATGAAGTTAATTGGGGAACTGAATGATATAGATATAGCGTTTTTACCAATTGGTGATAATTTCACAATGGGACCAGAAGATGCTGTTTTAGCAGCAAAATGGATTCATGCGAAAACTGTTGTACCGATGCATTACAATACGTTCCCAGTTATTGAACAGGATCCATATCAATTTGTAGAAAAACTACAAAATTGTACAGGGAAAGTATTAGAAGTTGGAGAAAGTATTACGCTATAAAACAGATACCCTTCATTTGAAAAGACAAGTGAAGGGCTTTTTATGCGTGTAGTACAGCTTTTAAAGTCTGTATTTGTTTAGTTGACTCTTCTCTTTTTGAACGCGGCTGTTCAGGAGTTTCATTCAAATCCATTGCAACTTTTTTCCCATCTAAACAAGCTAAAAATACTGCGCCTATAACCTCTAAAATTTTTTTCATCATGTATTCGCTCCTTTGTTTCATTTCTTGTCTTAATTGTATATGGAAGTGTGTGGACGAACTATCGAACGAGATGACAATAGCATTACATTGTTGTAATGGAATGACTAGTGGAATGCAAGGGTCATTTTGTTATAAAAAAAATAGTACAGATATACAAAGAGAGAGTGTAACAGTTTTGAAAATATAGTATACTGGGAATACAACACATGAAGAATTTAGGGAAAAGAAAGTATGGTGAAACCATTTGGCTACCAAACATAATCAAATTTTAGAACATATTAATAGCCTACCGGTAGGGCATAAAATTTCTGTAAGGCAAATTGCGAAAGATTTGAGTGTAAGTGAAGGGACAGCTTACCGTGCGATTAAAGATGCAGAAAATAAAGGATATGTTAGTACAATTGAACGTGTCGGAACAATTCGAATTGAACAAAAGAAGAAAGAGAATATCGAAAAACTAACATATGCAGAAGTCGTTAACATTGTTGATGGTCAAGTACTTGGAGGCAGAGAAGGACTACATAAAACATTAAATAAATTCGTAATCGGGGCTATGAAATTAGAAGCGATGATGCGCTATACAGAAGCGGGGAACTTGCTTATCATCGGGAACCGTACGAATGCACATCAATTAGCATTAGAAACAGGGGCCGCTGTATTAATTACAGGTGGATTTGATACAGAAGAGCATGTGAAAAAGTTAGCAGACGAATTGAAGTTGCCGATTATTTCCAGTAGCTATGATACATTTACGGTCGCAACGTTAATTAACCGCGCGATTTATGATCAACTTATTAAGAAAGAAATTGTACTCGTTGAAGATATTTTAACACCGATTGAAGAAACACTATATTTAAAGCCTAGTGATATCGTGCAGAAATGGCATGAGTACAATGAAGAGACGATGCATGGACGTTATCCAATTGTGGATGAAAATAAAAAGGTGTTAGGTATCGTAACTTCGAAAGATATGATTGGTGTTGCGAAAGATACACCAATTGATAAAGTGATGACGAAACACCCTATTACGGTAAATGGAAAGATGTCTGTCGCAGCTGCAGCGCGTATGATGGTATGGGAAGGTATTGAATTACTTCCTGTTGTGGAAGATGGAAATAAATTGCAAGGTATCATTAGTCGTCAAGATGTACTTCAGGCATTACAGATGATTCAGCGTCAACCACAAGTTGGTGAAACGATTGATGATATTGTAACGAATCAATTTATGACGCCGAAAGAAGCAAAAAATGAGCATTTGTATCAATTTTCAGTGACACCACAAATGACGAATTCAATCGGAACATTATCTTACGGTGTATTTACAACAATTGTGACAGAAGCAACAAACCGTGTCATTCGTGCTCAGAAGAAGAGTGATTCAATTGTTGAGAACTTAACAATTTATTTTGTAAAGCCGGTTCAGATTGATAATGTTGTATCCGTTCATCCGAAAGTATTAGAAATTGGCCGTAAATTTGGTAAGGTTGATGTAGAAGTACACCATGAAGGTAATGTTGTTGGAAAAGCATTACTTATGGTGCAATTGATTGATAAATAAAAAGATGGAACAAATCGTTTTGATTTGTTCCATCTTTTTTTTTTTTGTAGAGAGTGATTTATATAATGTTAAATGACAGAATATTAATTTATTTAGATGGTAGACTATGTTACAATTATATTGTAAGAAAATGGATTTTGAGGAGGCGGTATGCAATATGTCATCAGAAATAATCTTCTTTGGTGGTATCGCACTATTTTACTTTCTTGTAATGATACCGATCCAATATTTATATTTACAAGGTTTACATGAAAAAAGGAAACGTACAGGATTATCTCAGCGAGAACTATATGAAAAAATGTCTTTTGAAGAGGAACAATTACATTTTCATGTGCAAGGCAACCTATTTAATATACCTTCTGCGTTTGTTGCATATATGATTTTAAAAAGTAGAGGACGTAAAAAAGCATCACAATGGTGATGCTTTTTTACGTTGCTTCATATGCTTCTGCTTCTTTAACTGCTAATGGAAAGAAATGTTTATATTGGCGAAATCCATTAAATGCACTCGCACTACCAAATAGAACGAATAAAACACCGACGATCATACGAGCGGTTGAAAGTTCTAAAAAGAATTGGTTTATCCCGAAGAATAAGACGAATGAACCGAGTGCCATTGCGGATTTTCCTGAGAGCCAACCTTTTTCCATTGGGCGGTTTGTACGAAAGTATTTTGTTTTGTAGAAGAGGTACAACATAAATGAGACGATAATACAGAAGACTAATACTGGCATAATGCACACTCCCATCGCTTTGTGAAAATTATAGTGAAGAAAAAAGAAATATCTAAACTTTCTAATTTTTATTATAAAGCAATTGTTCGCATGTATGAAATACTTTCCGTTATAATGGAGGATAAAGTGAAGAAGTTGAATAAAAAGGAGATTATACATATGCATGAGCAAATTTTAGGAGTAATTAAAGAATTTGAGACAATTATTATTCATCGTCATGTGCGTCCGGATCCAGATGCGTTAGGTTCACAAGGCGGTCTTGGTACGATTTTGCAAGAATCGTTTCCAGAGAAAAATATTTATACGGTTGGGTACAATGAACCGTCACTAGCATACTTACGAGTAATGGATAATATTGAAGATAGCGTATACGAAAATGCACTTGTTATCGTTTGTGATACTGCGAACCAAGAACGTGTTGACGATCAACGCTATACAAAAGGGAAGATGTTAATCAAAATTGATCATCATCCAAATGAAGATCCGTACGGAGATATTACGTGGGTAGATACGACAGCAAGTTCTACAAGTGAAATGATTTATGAGTTTTATAACTATGGAAAAGATAAAGGATTAAAAATAACAAAAGAAGCAGCTCGCCTTATTTTAGCAGGGATTGTTGGAGATACAGGTCGTTTCTTATTCCCGAATACAACAGCAAAAACACTCCTTTACGTAAGTGAGCTTGTTGATATGGGTGTGAAATTCACAGATTTATACAATGAAATGTATAAGACAAAAGAAAAAATCGCTCGTTTAAACGGTTATATTTTACAAAACTTTACGATGGTAGAAGAAGGAGCAGCTTACATTAAATTAACGAAAGAAGTATTAGAAGAATTTGATGTACTTCCTTCTGAAGCATCTGGTGTTGTTGGAGCGCTTGGTAATATTGACGGATTAAAGGCATGGGTTCTATTTTTAGAGGAAGACGATGTAATTCGTGTTCGCCTTCGTTCAAAAGGGCCAGTTATAAATAAATTAGCAATGCAATATAACGGCGGAGGACATCCGATGGCTTCTGGTGCAAAAGCATCTTCTTGGGAAGAAGCGGATCGTCTGTTTGCTGATTTACGTGATATTTGTAAATAAGAGAGTATATGTTAAAACGAAAAGAAGGAGCGGCACTTAAGCCCTCCTTCTTTATTTTTCTTTCTCTATATCAATACTAATTTCAAGTACAGTATCAAAAGAAATTGTATCGACTTTAAAGCGGTATATACGATCGTAATGTTTGTACGTTTTGTTTTCGATTGCTTTTTTGAGTAGGTCTTTATTTTTTGCGATACTTTGAATGTTTTTCGTTAAAAGATGTTGGAGGTCATTATGGATAGAAGTGGTCATATTTTCGAGTGTTAGATTGTCTAAATCATATTTTTCTCGATTTATTATTTTTATTTTAATCTCTTGAATTGTTAAGAGGCGTTTATTTTCTGTGTTCAACTTTTCTTGATCTTCGAGAAGGACGTGGAGCTTTGCTTCTTGTTTTTCTATAATTTCTCGTTGCTCTGCTATTTTACTAGATTGTTCTTCTTGAAAAACACCGTATATGTACAAAAAAATAAACCAGCTCAACACGCCTCCAACAGCAGCGCCAGCTAAAACTAAGTACCATCTTTTTGCTGTATTGGCACTTGGCACTCTCATACATGTTCCTGCGTTAGCCATTTAATAATAATAAGACCTGTTTGCATACCGCCAGTTGCGAAAAAAATAAGGAGAATTTGTTTTACGATATCTTTCATATCTCCGCCAAAGAAGCTTCTTTCAAAGCTATAAAAGGTATCAAATGTTCCGCCGATTGCTGCAACGAGTGCCCAAATTCTTAAATTTTGGGCGAATTGATTAATGTAAGTTAGAGCTGGTTTTCCGATAAGAAACGCACCAAATCCACCAATTAATGAACCGCCAAGTATAACCCCAAAGGCAATAAAATAACTAATAATAAGCAGAGAGAAAAAAGTATGTTCTCTTACATCCATCGTCATTCCCCTTTCTTCTTCATATATATGGACAAAGTATGAGAAGTATGTTTTGATTTCCGCTTTCCTCATCACCTATAATGAAAGTAGTCAAATAGGTAAAGAGAGGGTACAACAGTGAAGTTTGTGCATTTACAATGTCAAACCGTTTTTAGTTTATTAAAAAGTGCTTGTAAAATTGATGAGCTTGTAGTCAGGGCGAAAGAGCTTGGTTTTTCATCGTTGGCTATTACGGATGAAAATGTTATGTATGGCGTTATTCCGTTTTATAAAGCATGTAAGAAACATGGTATACAGCCTATTATCGGCTTAACAGCTTCTATTTTTAGTGAAGAAGAAGAGAAGTCTTATCCGCTCGTCTTACTTGCTGAAGATGAAATAGGCTATCAAAATTTATTAAAGATTTCTAGTAGCATTATGACGAAGTCAAAAGAGGGTATTCCGAAGAAGTGGCTTGCGCATTATGCGAAAGGATTAATTGCTATTTCACCAGGTAAAGATGGGGAAATTGAACAATTATTATTAGAAGACAAAGAGGATCAGGCGGAAGAAGTAGCTTGTACATATCAAAATATGTTCGATAATTTTTATATGAGTTTGCAGCATCATGCGATTCAAGATGAACTGCTCCTGCAAGAAAAATTACCTGAATTTATTAGTAAGGTAAATGTCCCAGTCGTTGCAACAAATGATGTGCGCTATATCAATCAAAGTGACGCGCTCGTTCACGAATGTTTACTATCAGTTGAAAGTGGAACGAAAATGACTGATCCAGACAGGCCAAGGCTCAAAACGGATCAATATTATTTAAAGTCATCGGATGAAATGGAAGCACTATTTTCTCACACGGAAGAGGCGATTTACAACACTGTAAAAATTGCAGAACGTTGTAAAGTAGAAATACCGTTTCATGTAAATCAATTACCGAAATTTCCTGTTCCATCTAACGAGACGAATGATACTTACTTACGCCGTGCTTGTGAAGAAGGCTTGCATAAACGTTATGGTACGCCAAAAGAAGTGCATATAAAGCGTTTGAATCATGAACTAAACGTCATTTCTAGTATGGGATTTAGTGATTATTTTCTCATCGTATGGGACTTTATGAAGTATGCACATGAAAATCATATTTTAACAGGACCAGGCCGTGGATCGGCAGCTGGCTCACTCGTTTCGTACGTATTAGAAATTACAGATATTGATCCGATTGAATACGATTTGTTATTTGAAAGATTTTTAAATCCCGAACGTGTGACCCTTCCGGACATTGATATCGATTTTCCAGATATAAGACGTGATGAGATGATCCGATATGTGAAAGATAAGTATGGTCAGCTCCGCGTGGCGCAAATTGTAACGTTTGGGACGCTTGCAGCGAAAGCAGCAATTAGAGATATTGCTCGTGTAATGGGACTTCCGCCGCGAGACATTGACATATTTTCAAAACTTATTCCATCAAAGCTTGGTATAACGTTAAAAGATGCATATGAAGAATCACAATCACTCCGTGAGTTTATACAAGGGAATCTTCTTCATGAGCGTGTGTTTGAAATTGCAAAACGTGTAGAAGGCTTACCTCGTCATACGTCTATTCATGCCGCTGGCGTTATTATGAGTCAAGAACCGTTAACGGGTAGTGTAGCAATTCAAGAAGGACATAACGATGTTTATGTTACGCAATATCCTGCTGATGCATTAGAAGAACTCGGGTTGCTCAAGATGGACTTTTTAGGCTTACGTAATTTAACGTTACTTGAAAATATTATAAAGTTCATTGTGAAAAAAACGGGGAAAGAAATTGATATAAGGAATTTACCTCTCCAAGATGAAAAGACGTTCCAATTGCTAGGGAGAGGGGATACAACGGGGGTATTCCAGCTTGAATCAGGTGGTATGCGAAATGTACTTCGCGGATTAAAACCGAATGAGTTTGAAGACATTGTCGCTGTTAACTCGTTATACAGACCAGGACCGATGGAGCAAATCCCAACCTTTATTGAATCGAAGCACGGAAAAAGAAAAATTGAATATTTACATCCGGATTTAAAGCCGATTTTAGAAAGAACATACGGTGTAATTGTATACCAAGAACAAATTATGCAAATTGCATCGAAGTTAGCAGGATTTTCGCTCGGAGAAGCGGATTTATTACGCCGAGCAGTGAGTAAAAAAAATCGTGATATTTTAGATCAGGAACGTCAGCATTTCGTGCAAGGTTGTTTGCGAAACGGATACGATGAGACATCAGCAGATAAAATTTACGATTTGATTGTAAGATTTGCGAATTACGGTTTTAACCGAAGTCACGCTGTAGCTTACAGTATGATCGGATATCAGCTTGCCTACTTAAAAGCGAATTATACGTTGGAATTTATGACAGCATTATTATCAAGTGCAATTGGAAATGAAGATAAGATTGTGCAGTATATACGAGAAACGAAGCGGAAAGGTTTCCACGTTTTGCCACCGTCACTTCAGAAGAGTGGTTACAACTTCCAAATAGAAGGGAATGCGATACGTTACAGCTTACTTTCAATTCGAAATATCGGAATGGCTACAGTGACGGCATTGTTAGAAGAACGAGAGAGCAAAATGTTTGAGGATTTATTTGAATTTTGTCTTCGTATGCCAGCGAAGTTTGTAACAGAACGAAATTTAGAGGCGTTCGTCTGGTCGGGATGTTTTGACGATTTTGGTATTTCGAGAACGAATTTATGGAAAAGCCTTAAAGGAGCGTTAGAGTACGCAAATCTTGCCCGTGATTTAGGGGATGCTGTTCCAAAATCAAAATATGTACAAGGAGAAGAGCTCTCTTTTATTGAACAGTTAAATAAAGAAAAGGAAGCACTTGGCTTTTATTTATCAAGCTATCCGACAGCGCAGTATGTGAAGTTAGCAAAAGAATTAGAAATTCCATCTCTCGCTCAGGCGATGCGAAATAAGAAAAAAGTACAAAGGGCTATCGTGTATATAACAAGTGTGAGAGTCATTCGTACGAAAAAATTGCAAAAGATGGCGTTTATTACATTCTGTGATCAAAATGATGAAATGGAAGCGGTTGTTTTCCCGGACACGTATATACATTTCTCAGACAAGTTACAAGAAGGGGCAATTGTTTTAGTTGACGGTACGATTGAGCTAAGAAATCATAAGCTGCAATGGATTGTAAACGGACTATATCCGTTAGAAGAAATGGATGTTTATGAAGAAAAGAAAGATGCATCTGTTTACGTGAAATTGCCGTCTCAGTATGAAAAAAAGCTTTTGAATCAGGTTACAAAAATATTGTTTGACTATTCGGGTTTTGCGAAAGTACTAATTTATTATGAAAAGGAACATAAAATGGTACAATTATCTCGAAGTTTATCGATTCATCCAAGTGAAAAATGCTTAGGAACACTTCGTGAAATTGTCGGGGAAGAGAATGTAGTTGTGAAAATATAATGGACAATTTCCCTACACTTCGATTATTATAGTAGTAGTGTTCGTGGTCAGACCACTTGGAGAAATTGATACCAGCTAGAATAATTTGAGGAGAGTGGATAGTTTGTCAACACTTCGTGAAGAAGCACTTCACATGCATAAAGTGCATCAAGGAAAATTAGAAACTGTATCAAAAGTAAAAGTAGAAAATGCAAAAGATTTAAGTCTTGCATATTCTCCAGGGGTTGCAGAGCCTTGTAAAGAAATTTATGACGATAAAAGTAAGGTATATGAATATACGATGAAGGGAAATATGGTAGCAGTTGTGACGGATGGAACGGCTGTACTTGGTCTTGGTAACATTGGACCTGAAGCATCTCTTCCAGTAATGGAAGGTAAAGCTGTATTATTCAAGAGCTTTGCTGGTGTAGATGCATTCCCAATCGCCTTAAATACAAACGATGTAGATAAAATTGTTGAAACTGTAAAATTAATGGAGCCAACTTTTGGCGGCGTTAACTTAGAAGATATCGCAGCACCAAACTGCTTCATTATTGAAGAACGTTTGAAGAAAGAAACAAATATTCCTATCTTCCATGATGATCAACACGGAACAGCTATCGTAACAGTAGCGGGCCTTGTGAATGCGCTGAAATTAGTTGGAAAGAAAATGTCTGACATTAAAGTTGTCGCAAATGGCGCAGGTGCAGCAGGTATTGCAATTATTAAACTTTTATATCGCTATGGAGTACGCGACATTATTATGTGTGACCGTAAAGGTGCAATCTATGATGGTCGTCCTACTGGTATGAATCCAGTGAAAGATGAAGTTGCAAAATATACAAATAAGAATCGTATAGAAGGTTCTTTAGCTGATGTTGTACAAGGTGCGGACGTATTCATTGGTGTATCTGCAGAAGGTGCATTAACAGAAGAGATGGTTCGTACAATGAATGACAATGCGATTATTTTTGCAATGGCGAATCCGGTTCCGGAAATTATGCCAGAATTGGCAAAAGCAGCGGGCGCAGCTGTTGTTGGAACAGGTCGTTCTGACTTCCCGAACCAAGTAAATAATGTACTAGCGTTCCCTGGTATTTTCCGCGGTGCACTTGACGTACATGCGACACAAATTAACGAAGAAATGAAGATGGCAGCTGTACAGGCTATTGCTGAGCTTGTAGCAGAAGATGAGTTGAATGCAGACTATATCATTCCGGCACCGTTTGACGCGCGTGTAGCGCCTCGAGTGGCAGCTTACGTTGCGAAAGCAGCAATGGAGACAGGAGTAGCTCGTCGTCAAGTAGATCCAAATGAAGTTGCTGAGAAAACAAAACAATTAGCGCTGATTGGTAAAGAATAAGCGAGGAATTTCCATTGACATCATCAAATACAAAAGTATATCTCGAAATTGTAAAAAAAATCCGTTCCATTATGGAAGAGGATGGATTGGTAGCAGGGGATCGTTTGCCGTCTGAGCGGGAGCTAAGTTCACGCTTAAACGTAGGACGCTCATCTGTAAGAGAAGCATTGCGTGCTTTAGAACTGGTAGGGTTAATTGAAACGAGACGGGGTGAAGGGACGTTTATTCGAAACTTTTACGATAACGGTCTTGTACAACTAATTGCTCCGTTTCTATTGCAAGATGAGAAAACAATTCGTGATTTATTACAAACAAAACGATTGCTTGAGAAAGATATGATTCGAATTGTATGTAATTTACCGAAAGAAACATTTTCTAAAGTGCTAAGTAGATTACAGAAAGTGCTTGAAGAAAATGAAAGTTCGATTCCAATGCTTCACCAAACGTTCTTTAAAACACTAATTGAACAAGTCGATAATTATTTACTATATCGCATTTGGATGATCGTAAATGATTACGTAGCAACTCTTTCTTGTAAAGTTTCAGGAGATTCTATCGATATGTATAGAAAGCTTTATGCTACTTTGGAAGAAAAACAAGAAAATGATGCACTAAAAATTTACGATGAATTAGTAGAGAATATACAGTTTCACTCGTAATGTATAAAATTTGTCGAAATGACCATGACACGTTATGACAAACATTCTACCGCATAGCGGTTAAAGTTAAACGTAAAGAGAGAGGTTATTAGACAGATTGAGAAGATAAGGCTAACATCAAACATTGGTGTTAGCCCCATTTTCTTCTTACGCTAACCTTAGCTCTCAACGAAGGGGGTCAAATTGTGCTAAGAGATTTATTCGTGAAAAAGAAAAAGTATGCTGCAATACCTTCAGAACAAGTACGAAAAGATGTACCAGATGGCGTTATGACAAAATGTCCGAAATGTAAAAAAATCATGTATACGAAAGAACTTCTGAAAAATTTAAAAGTATGTGTGAACTGTGGATATCATCATCCTATGAATGCATGGGAGCGCCTTGATAGTATATTGGACGAAGGGTCATTCCGTGAGTATGACAAAGAAATGGTTTCATTAAATCCACTCGAGTTTCCGGGATATGAAGAGAAATTAGAGAACGATCGTAAGAAGACTGAATTGAATGAAGCGGTTGTAACTGGTGAAGGAACAATTGATGACATGCTTGTTGTTGTTGCAGTAATGGATTCTCGTTTTCGAATGGGGAGCATGGGCTCTGTTGTAGGAGAAAAAATTGCCCGTGCGGTTGAAAAGGCATACGACTTACAAGTTCCATTTATTATCTTTACTGCTTCGGGTGGTGCCCGTATGCAAGAAGGTATATTAAGTTTAATGCAAATGGCAAAAACAAGCGTAGCTTTGAAAAAGCATAGTAATGCAGGAGGGTTATTTATTTCTGTTATGACTCACCCAACGACGGGCGGGGTTTCAGCGAGTTTTGCTTCACTTGGTGATTATAATCTTGCAGAGCCAGGTGCACTTATCGGATTTGCTGGTAGACGTGTAATTGAACAAACAGTGCGTGAGAAACTACCGGAAGATTTCCAAACGGCAGAATTTTTACTAGACCATGGTCAATTAGATGCGGTTGTGCATCGTGATGATATGAAAGAATCACTTCGTAAGATTTTAGAAGTTCATCAAGGAGGGGAAATGGCTGTATGGCAGAGCTAGAATTTGAAAAACCAGTTGTTGAGCTAAGAAATAAGATCCGTGAACTGAAAGACTATACGAAAAACAGCCAGATGGACTTCAGTGAGGAGATTCGTATTTTGGAAGACAAGCTAGAAAATTTAGAGGAAGATATATACGGCAATATGAAAGTATGGGACCGTGTGCAAATTGCTCGTCATGCAGAACGACCGACAACGCTCGATTATATTGAGCACTTATTTACTGATTTTTTTGAATGTCATGGAGATCGCCTATTTGGCGATGATGCAGCGATTGTCGGCGGCATTGCGAAATATAAGGGGATGCCTGTAACTGTAATTGGGCATCAGCGCGGAAAAGATACGAAAGAAAATATTCGTCGTAATTTTGGGATGCCTCATCCAGAAGGATATCGAAAAGCACTGCGTCTCATGAAACAAGCGGAAAAGTTTAATCGTCCTATTATTTGTTTCATCGATACGAAGGGAGCTTATCCTGGTAAAGCAGCTGAAGAACGTGGACAAAGTGAAGCTATTGCCCGCAATCTATTTGAGATGGCAGGTTTAACGGTACCAGTTATTTGTATCGTTATCGGTGAAGGCGGTAGTGGTGGTGCGCTAGGTCTTGGAGTAGGAGATTACATTCATATGCTAGAAAATTCCACTTATTCTGTTATTACACCAGAGGGTGCAGCGGCAATTCTTTGGAAAGATGCAGGAAAAGCGAAGGAAGCTGCAGAAGCAATGAAAATTACAGCAGCAGATTTGAAAGAATTAGGTGTAATTGATGAAATTATTCCAGAGGCAAAAGGTGGAGCTCACCGTAATCTTTTAAAACAGTCAGAAAATATAGACTTAATGATTAGAAAAACTTTTGAACAATTAAACGGAATTTCGAAAGATGAATTAATCGAAAAACGTTATGAAAAATATATGAAAATTGGGCAAGTTTCGTTTTCAAACGCTTCCATTGGGATAAAATAAGAAAAGCGTGCGTTCCTCTTCGCGAATGCACGTTTTTATTATGAAAAGACACATCTTCTCCATTGTGTTTTTATATTTTTTCGTGTTATTTTATTATAAGGCAAATAATCTTTATGAGGTGAGTACAAATGAAACGTATTGGTGTATTAACAAGTGGTGGAGATTCACCTGGTATGAATGCTGCCATTCGTGCAGTTGTTCGTAAAGCGATTTTCCATGATATTGAAGTATATGGTATTTACCATGGATACGCTGGATTAATTTCTGGTCACATTGAAAAATTAGAACTTGGTTCTGTTGGCGATATTATCCACCGCGGTGGTACGAAATTATATACAGCAAGATGTCCTGAGTTTAAAGACCCAGAAGTACGACTAAAAGGTATCGAGCAATTAAAGAAACACGGTATCGAAGGACTTGTTGTTATTGGTGGAGATGGCTCTTACCAAGGTGCTAAAAAATTAACTGAACAAGGATTCCCATGTGTTGGTGTACCAGGTACAATCGACAATGATATTCCTGGAACAGACTTCACAATTGGTTTCGATACAGCTTTAAATACTGTTATTGATGCAATTGATAAAATCCGTGACACAGCTACATCTCATGAACGTACATATGTTATCGAAGTAATGGGACGTCATGCTGGAGACATCGCATTATGGGCTGGTTTAGCTGATGGTGCAGAAACGATCTTAATTCCAGAAGAAGAGTATGACATGGATGATGTAATCGCTCGTCTAAAACGCGGTAGCGAACGTGGGAAAAAACACAGTATTATCATTGTAGCTGAAGGTGTTGGAAGTGCAATTGACATCGGTAAGCATATTGAAGAAGCAACAAACTTTGATACTCGTGTAACTGTATTAGGTCACGTACAACGTGGTGGATCACCAAGTGCACAAGACCGTGTATTAGCAAGTCGTCTTGGCGCAAGAGCAGTTGAGTTGTTAATTGCTGGTAAAGGTGGACGCTGTGTAGGTATTCAAGATAATAAACTTGTTGATCATGACATTATCGAAGCGTTAGCTCAAAAGCATACAATCGATAAAGATATGTATCAATTATCTAAAGAATTATCCATCTAATCGGCGTAATGTCGGATATTTGGGAACGGTTTCATAATTTTCGGAGGTGCAATATGCGTAAAACTAAAATTGTATGTACAATAGGTCCTGCTAGTGAAAGTATTGAGAAATTAGAACAATTAATGGAAGCGGGTATGAACGTTGCTCGTTTAAACTTCTCTCATGGTAGCCATGAAGAGCACGGCGCTCGTATTAAAAACATTCGTGAAGCTTCAAAGAAAACTGGTAAAACAGTTGGTATCTTACTTGATACAAAAGGTCCAGAAATCCGTACTCACGACTTCGTAGACGGACAAGCTGAACTTGTAACAGGTGCAGAAGTAGTTCTTTCTACTGAACAAGTATTAGGTACTGCAGAGAAGTTCTCTGTATCTTATGCTGGTCTTTATGATGATGTAGACCCAGGTTCTCGCATTCTAATCGATGACGGTCTTATCGAGCTAGAAGTAATCGAAAAAGCTGACGGGAATATCCGTACAAAAGTTTTAAACAGTGGAACTGTAAAAAATAAAAAAGGTGTTAACGTACCAAACGTAAGCATTAAGCTTCCTGGTATCACTGAAAAAGACGTAAAAGATATCATCTTTGGTATCGAGCAAAAAGTTGATTTCATCGCAGCATCTTTCGTTCGTAAAGCATCTGACGTATTAGAAATCCGTGAATTACTAGAAGAGCATAATGCTCAATACATCCAAATCGTACCGAAAATCGAAAACCAAGAAGGTATCGACAATATCGATTCAATCTTAGAAGTTTCTGACGGTTTAATGGTAGCTCGTGGTGATATGGGTGTGGAAATTCCACCAGAAGAAGTACCTTTAGTGCAAAAACGTTTAATCAAAAAATGTAACGTATTAGGTAAACCAGTTATTACTGCAACGCAAATGTTAGATTCTATGCAACGTAACCCACGTCCAACTCGTGCGGAAGCAAGTGACGTAGCTAACGCAATCTTCGATGGTACGGATGCAATCATGCTTTCAGGTGAAACTGCTGCTGGTCAATATCCAGTAGAAGCGGTAACAATGATGGCTAACATTGCAGTACGTGTTGAAAAATCATTACAATACGAAGATATGTTCAAAAAACGTATTAAAGAGTTCACTCCAACAATTACAGATGCAATTAGCCAATCTGTTGCGCATACAGCACTTGCTCTTGATGTAGCTGCGATCGTAGCTCCAACAGAAAGTGGACATACTGCGAAAATGATCTCTAAATATCGTCCGAAATCTCCAATCGTAGCTGTAACATCTGACGAGCAAGTAGGACGTCGTCTTGCACTTGTTTGGGGTGTACAAGCATTTATGGCTGGGAAACGTGCAGCGTCTACTGACGAAATGTTAGATACTGCGATTCAAACAGGTATGGATGCAGGTCTAATCGGACTTGGAGACACTGTAGTAATCACTGCGGGTGTTCCAGTTGCTGAAACTGGTACAACAAACTTAATGAAAATCCATGTTGTTGGTGAAGAAGTTGCTAAAGGACAAGGAATCGGTCGTAAAGCTGCAAAAGGTAAAGTAGTTGTAGCGAAAACAGCTGCTGAAGCTGTAGCGAACGTAAACGAAGGTGATATCCTTGTTACAATAAGCACTGATAAAGATATGATTTCTGCAATCGAAAAAGCTGCTGCTTTAGTTGTAGAAGAAGGTGGCTTAACTAGCCATGCAGCTGTTGTAGGCGTATCAATCGGTATTCCTGTTATCGTTGGTGTAAACGGCGTAACAGCAACTTTAAAAAATGGCCAAGAAGTAACAGTTGATGCGGCACGCGGAATTGTTTATAATGGACATGCGGAAGTGCTATAAGAAGTAATACGGAGAGAAGGAGCGGAGTCCTTCTCTTTTTTTTACACAAAAACATGATAGAACTATTTTAAAACGTCTAAATTTGCTTTTACAAGCTGCTTGTTATGAAGTTTAATGTGAATGGATGTCTTACTTCTGTTTAGTCTATATGAGCGTTTTAGGGGTCTTTAAAGCGATTTGTGAAAGGGGTGCAGAACTGTGAAATGGTTGTTATTCTTGTTGATTTTAATACCGGCGGTTGAGATTACGGTATTAATTGGGTCGAGTCATGTAATAGGGTTATGGTCTACGTTCGCTATGATTGTATTTACTGGTGTTGTAGGTGTATATTTGGCGAAAAGGCAAGGGTTTAAAGTGCTTAGAGAGATTCAATCTAAGTTGAATAGAGGAGAAATGCCAGGCGAGGCAGTACTAGATGGTATTTTTGTATTTGTAGGAGGTATTTTTTTAGTGCTTCCTGGATATGTGACGGATGTAATGGGGTTTATTTTTGTTGTCCCTTTTACTAGGGCTTTATTGAAGCCGCTTGTTATGAAGTGGATGGAATGGAAGTTTAGAAAGAGATCTACTATTATTATTCAGAAGTAGTGCTTAGATTATAGCGATCTAAGCACTACTTTTTTATTCTGCAAAAAGCCTGATTGGTACGGGTTAATAATTAGTGGGGGATGAACAAAACCTGATTGATTAAAGTTTCACTTTATTGTGTAGGATATATATTTCTGATTGAACATGTAAATTGGATACTATTTGTTCTTAATGAATAGGATGTAGAAAAAATCCGCTATATTGAAGTTTTATTTTTGTGTATGAAGGATCGAGGAACGTAATGAAATCTGATAAAAGCAGGGGAATCGTTAGTTGAAGCCTTATCTTATACTGATTTGTATATTTATTCATTTACATAAAAAGTAATAAATGTAAGTAATAATTATAAAATAAATAGAATAAAAATGTATTTTAGGTTGAAAAATCCGTTTTTATATGCAAAAAAACAAGAGAATTATCCTTTTTTGGGCAATTCTCTTTTTGCATGTAGTTAGTATGAAAAAGAAGTACAAGGAATAATGAGTGGGAAATTGCACTCATTATTCCTTAAGTTTTTTGTGTGAATTAGAAATTATTGTTTTGAAGAGGGTGAACCTTTAATGTATTTCCACAAGTCATGGAAGACATGAGCTTTGTGTAATGTATTAAGTAGTACTAATGTGACTGGACCGATGATTAATCCTAAGAAACCGAAGAGCTTAAAGCCGATAAATAGAGCGACTAGTGTCGCTAATGGATCAAGACCAATATTAGATGAAAGTACTTTAGGTTCCATAATTTGTCTTTGGACAATCACGACGATGTATAGAATGAGAAGACCGATGGCGAATGCGGTGTCGCCAGTGAAAAATACGTATATAACCCAAGGGACGAAGACGGCTCCGGTCCCTAAGTATGGGAGTAAATCTACAACACCTGTAATAATCGCGATAGTAATGGCGTATGGTACGCGTAATATTAAAAGTCCGATTAGTACAATAACGGTTGTCATAGATACGAGTGTAAGTTGCGCTTTAACAAAACCGAACAAAGCTTTTCTTAAATCGACAAAAATAGTTTTTCCGTAGCCATGTACACGATTCGGTAGAAGTTTTCTTGCTTTTTGAGCAAGACGGTGCCAATCGTAACTAATGAAGAAAGTGGCTAATAAAATGAATACAAGAACAGTTAGAGTTGTTGGTAATGCACTAATGAAATTTGTTAATCCACTTATAATAGCTGTTAAAAGTTCTTTCATTTGTGTTGTTGCTTCAGTTCCTAAGTTTTGGATGTTTTGTGTAATTGTATAACGCTGCGGTTCTCCAAGATGATTAAATTTAGAAATTAAATCGTCATAGAGAGGCATAATATGATTAAGTGCAAATTGCTCTGCGAATTTAACGATATCCGGAAACTTTACTGTAACAAGTTGTAGTAAGTATGTTGTGGCAGATATTGCTTCTGTTACAAGGTATGTAACAAGCCCGACGATAGCTCCGAATACGAGAATTAAGCTAACGAGTACTGCTAGTGCGCGAGGGAATTGTAGTTTTTGATTAAGGAAATTGACGACAGGATTAATCAAATAAGCAAATGCAAAAGCGATAATAAAAGGATAGATAAGTCCTGACATGTATAGTAATACATAGAACCCAGCTACCGTTGCTACAATGACAAATATGAGTCGCAATATCATATATAGTAAGTTTCGGTTCAAAGATGTATACCTCCCATTCCAATTTGTATTAGCCTAATTCGTTCAACTTATAACGAGTAGCATTCACTGATTAAAGTTTCACTTTTATGTTATAGTGGAATGATGGATTTTCCCTGCTTTTTCAGTACATGAACGACTGTAAAAGCTTGTTGATGATGCTTCTACTATATGGTAAAAACTTCATTTTCTCTTCTTTTTATTTTACCTGTTTCTTGTTAGAAAAGAAAGGAGAGACCATCGTTTTCAAAAATGTATATATGCTTTGATTTTTTTGGGTTACAGTCTCGTTTTGTAAGTTAAAAATGCATACAAAAATGAAATTGTTGGCTTATTCTCATTGGCAAATAGACATCGATATGACATGTATAACGATAGGTTTAAAGGTATTTTTGTTTGGAAGCGAGTTCATTATTTTCAGAAAGGAAGTGCAAACATGATTAGTCAGTCAACGTTATTTTTATTCATACTACTTATTATAGGACTGATTGCTAAAAACCAATCGCTTACTGTAGCCATTGGAGTGTTATTCTTATTGAAGTTTACGTTTTTAGGAGATAAAGTCTTTCCTTATTTACAAACGAAAGGGATTAACCTTGGTGTAACAGTCATTACAATAGCAGTGCTCGTACCGATTGCGACAGGGGAAATAGGCTTTAAACAACTCGGAGAAGCAGCGAAATCATATTATGCATGGATTGCTTTAGCCTCAGGTGTGGCGGTCGCTTTGTTAGCGAAAGGCGGCGTACAATTATTGACGACGGACCCTCATATTACAACTGCGCTTGTTTTTGGGACGATTATAGCGGTTGCCTTATTTAATGGGGTGGCTGTAGGCCCGTTAATTGGGGCTGGAATTGCCTATGCAGTTATGAGTATTATACAAATGTTTAAATAAGGAATTTTATAGTAATATAAAATTTTTGAATTCTTTCTGTTCACAAAAGTCAGATAATTGTTTATAATAGAATTAGAAACTTTGAAAAGTTACATAACAGCAGAGACTTTACACCAGATAAAATAAAAACAACATAAAACAATTTTATAATGATATTGTTTTATGTTGTTTTTATCATAAAACTCTTCGGAATTCATTTTCCTCACTAACTTGTTGTTCTGAGCGTGAGGATTCGGGGAGACATTCACGCTCATGCTTTCCATGTAAGCAATGGACATTAAGAGGGGAACATCGCAACAAATGTGCATGATCGTGCATTTTGCTTGCCTAAAGAGTGAACGGGCGTTCATAATTCATAAGGGGAGCAAATAGATATAAGGAGCAAGGTTGGGAGAATTTTTCAGGAAAAGGAGAGAATGTCATGACTGTTATTCGAGGTTTAGAAGGGGTAGTAGCAACAACATCATCTGTGAGCTCTATTATTGATGATACATTAACTTATGTTGGGTATAATATTGATGATTTAGCTGAGAATGCTACATTTGAAGAAGTAGTGTACTTATTATGGCACCGTAAGCTTCCTAACGAACAAGAACTAGCGGAATTTAATGAAACTGTATCAGAATACTATAAAGTGCCAGGTGAAATTTTAACATATTTGAAACAAGTAGATTTAAAGATCGCACATCCTATGTCTGTTTTACGAACTGCAATTTCCATGCTATCATTATACGATGAGAGCGCTGAAATTATGGATGAAAAGTCCAATTATTTGAAAGCGGTTAAATTACAAGCTCAAGTGGGAACTTTAATTGCCGCTTATGCAAGAATCCGTAAAGGTTTAGATATTGTTGAACCGAGAAAAGATTTATCATTAGCTGCAAACTTCTTGTACATGTTAAATGATCGTGAGCCAAATGAAGTTGAAATTGAAGCTTTTGATAAGGCGCTTGTACTTCATGCAGATCATGAGTTAAACGCTTCTACATTTACTGCACGTGTTTGCGTAGCTACACTTTCAGATGTATATTCTGGTATTACTGCAGCAATCGGTGCGTTAAAAGGTCCTCTTCACGGCGGGGCAAATGAAAATGTAATGAAGATGTTAACTGAAATTGGCGAAGAAGCAAATGTAGAATCATATATTCATAATGCTCTTCAAAATAAAGTGAAAATCATGGGCTTTGGTCATCGTGTGTATGAGCAAGGTGATCCACGTGCAAAACATTTACGTGAAATGTCTAAGAGATTATGCGTGCTTTTAGGAGAAGAGAAATGGTATAATATGTCTATCAAAATTGAAGACATTGTAACAAAAGAAAAAGGTCTTCCACCAAATGTTGATTTCTATTCAGCTTCTGTATACCATTGTTTAGGAATTGACCATGACTTATTTACACCTATCTTTGCAATTAGCCGTATGTCAGGCTGGTTAGCTCATATTCTAGAACAATATGAAAACAACCGTTTAATCCGTCCGCGTGCTGATTATAATGGACCAACACATCAAGTATATGTTCCAATTGCACAACGATAAGCGAAAAACACTATTTCGATAGTAAAAATACGCTTTCAAAAGTCTGATTTTTTTGGGAAGATGTAATGATTAGAATATTTTAATTTGACTAACGGTTTGAACTGAGGGGTTATTCCCTCAGTTTCATACATATGAAATTTCAAACATGGGGGTTATCACATTGACGACAGGTGAAAAAATTACTGTAACTAATGGTGTTATGAATGTACCAAACAATCCGATTATTCCATTTATCGAAGGAGATGGAATTGGTCCTGATATTTGGGAAGCTGCATCTCGCGTACTAGAAGCAGCAGTAGAAAAAGCTTATGATGGTGAGAAGAAAATCGTTTGGAAAGAAGTGCTTGCAGGGGAAAAAGCATTCAACCAAACAGGCGAGTGGTTACCAGAAGAGACTTTAAATTTAATCCGTGAATATTTAATCGCAATTAAAGGTCCACTTACAACTCCAGTTGGCGGTGGTATTCGTTCTCTAAACGTAGCGCTTCGTCAAGAATTAGATTTATACGTATGTCTACGTCCAGTTCGTTATTTTGAAGGTGTTCCTTCACCTGTAAAACGTCCGGAAGATACTGATATGGTTATTTTCCGTGAAAATACAGAAGACATCTATGCTGGAATTGAATATGCACAAGGATCTCCAGAAGCAGAAAAAGTTCTTGCTTTCTTAAAAGAAGCAATGGGTGTTAATAAAATCCGCTTCCCAGAAACATCTGGTATTGGTATTAAACCAATTTCAGAAGAAGGGACAAAGCGTCTTGTTCGTGCTGCAATTCAATATGCAATTAACGAAAAACGCTCTTCTGTTACATTAGTTCATAAAGGAAACATTATGAAATTTACAGAAGGTGCTTTCAAAAACTGGGGTTATGAAGTTGCGGAACAAGAATTTGGCGATAAAGTATTTACTTGGGCTGAATATGATCGCATCGTTGAAAAAGATGGCAAAGATGCAGCGAATAAAGCGATGGCAGACGCAGAAGTGGCTGGAAAAATCATCGTAAAAGATTCTATTGCAGATATCTTCTTACAACAAATTTTAACTCGTCCACGTGAGTTCGATGTTGTTGCAACAATGAACTTAAATGGTGACTATATCTCTGATGCACTTGCTGCACAAGTAGGTGGAATTGGTATTGCACCTGGTGCAAACATTAACTATGTGACTGGACATGCTATCTTTGAAGCTACACATGGTACAGCTCCAAAATATGCAGGTTTAGACAAAGTAAACCCATCTTCTGTTCTTCTTTCTGGTGTATTATTACTAGAACATTTAGGATGGAATGAAGCTGCGAAATTAGTAACTGATTCAGTTGAGAAAACAATTGCATCAAAAGTAGTAACATACGACTTCGCTCGTCTAATGGAAGGCGCAACAGAAGTGAAATGTTCTGAATTTGCTAATGAGCTTATTAAAAACATGGATGTAGCGATAATCAAAAACGCATAATTAAAGTGGGGGGTAAATTATGACAATCAAACGCAAGAAAGTTTCAGTCATCGGTGCAGGATTTACAGGAGCAACAACAGCATTCTTATTAGCACAAAAAGAACTTGCAGATGTTGTATTAGTGGACATTCCACAACTGGAAAATCCAACAAAAGGGAAAGCGTTAGATATGTTAGAAGCGAGCCCAGTACAAGGTTTTGATGCTAACATTATTGGAACATCTGATTACGCAGATACTGCTGATTCTGACGTTGTCGTTATTACAGCAGGTATTGCACGTAAGCCTGGTATGAGCCGTGATGACTTAGTAGCAACAAACTCTAAAATTATGAAAAGTATTACGCGCGACATTGCAAAACATTCACCAAATGCGATTATTGTTGTATTAACAAATCCAGTTGATGCAATGACATATTCTGTATTTAAAGAAGCAGGATTCCCGAAAGAGCGTGTTATCGGGCAATCGGGCGTATTAGATACAGCTCGTTTCCGTACATTCATTGCACAAGAATTAAATTTTTCTGTGAAAGACATTACAGGATTTGTTCTTGGTGGACACGGTGACGACATGGTACCTCTTGTACGTTATTCCTATGCGGGTGGCATTCCGTTAGAAACGTTAATTCCGAAAGAGCGTTTAGAGGCAATTGTAGAACGTACACGTAAGGGTGGCGGAGAGATTGTAGGCTTATTAGGAAACGGTAGTGCATATTACGCACCAGCGGCTTCTTTAGTTGAAATGACAGAAGCAATCTTAAAAGATCAACGCCGTGTATTACCGGCTATTGCGTATCTTGAAGGTGAATATGGTTATAGTGACCTTTACTTAGGGGTACCAGTAATTCTAGGTGGTAACGGAATTGAAAAAATTATTGAATTAGAACTTCTTGCAGAGGAAAAAGAAGCGTTAGATCGCTCTGTAGAATCTGTACGTAACGTTATGAAAGTTCTTGTTTAATAATTAAATATAAGCGGAAAAAGATTCGGGGCCCCGAATCTTTTTCTACTATTTAATGAAATGTTTTTTTGGAATAATATGAAAACGCTATCATTTGTAGTATCCTATAATGAAACTGTAGATTTATACTATACATTGCCCTCATCATAGTAAATTTCGGATAAGGTATCGCTTTTAGTAGGATAATAAGGTGAAAAAATCGGAGGGGGTTGTAACATGTTAAAGAAAAAAGTTCAAATTGGTCGTAAAATGGATGAAATTACAGTAGGAGAGAAACTATCTATCACTGAAAAAATTGAGGATAAAGATTTGTTATTGTATTTAGGGCTAACGAATGATGCCAATCCATTATATATTCAGCATGATTACGCATCCCAAACTCCGTATGAAAAGCCGATTGTACCAAGCATTATGCTAACGGGAATGATTACAACGGCGGTTACGAAATATTTACCAGGTCCAGGTAGTCATATTATTAGGAAGGACCTTACGTTCGTGAAGCATGTTCACCATTATGAAACGTTACAAATCCACTTTGAAGTTGTGGCTGTTTCTGAGGAGGCACATACAATTGATATGCTTGTATCTGCTCATGATGAAAAAGGAGAAACGGTTGTTAAAGGTTCATTAACGGTAACGCCACCTTTTAAATCTGTTTCCATTATGGAAAAAGCATTAGATAATTTTTAAAACATGAAAATATGAATAGCGCTAGCATACCTTTAATAAGGGAGCTAGCGCTATTTTTAGTTGAAGAATCCTTCAGCGAACCCTGCAGCAAAATCTGAACAACCCGTTTTAATCGTATCCCAGCTTGGAGCGTTAAAAGTAAGAATACATGTTACTACTAAAGTTAGAATAGGTAGTACTAGTCGCATAATAGAACCTCCGTATATATAACATTCATATATATTAATTATTATATGAAATTATCACATACTTTAATAACTGAAGTCAATTGAAGGAGGGATTTTTTAAGTGAGATGGAAAAGGGAAGACGTTATTTTTGAAACGATAAGAGAAGCTGAAGTGTGGGCAGACGGGATCGCGAATGAAATATACGGAAGGGTATTTGATGGATATGAAACACCGGACTATAAAATAGCGTATGTTCTATCTTTTTTCTTAGCACAAAATCGAGAATTCAATGTTCATACGGAAGTAGAATGTAATGAGAATATAGAATTGTATAAAGTGTGGATAGTAACACGTTAATTGAGCCGAGTGTAATTGTTTTTAGAGATAACGAGGGCATAATCTGAATCCATGAATAGACAATTATATTGAGGGGGGACCTGTTTTCTAGTATGATGAGAATAACGGGGAAAATACTAGGATGAAGAAGGTTTCAAGTCTATAACTTGGAGGAAAAGAATGAACAATCGTATTTTAGTAGTTGATGATGAGGAATTTATCTTAACTTTAATTGAATTTAATTTACAACAAGCTGGTTTTGAAGTTATAACAGCGATGGATGGAGAAATGGCGCTTCAAAAAGCGACAACAGAACGTCCGGATTTAATTATATTAGATTTAATGCTTCCAAAAATGGATGGTATGGAAGTTTGTAAAGAATTACGATTGCAGCGTGTTATGACGCCGATTTTAATGTTAACAGCAAAAGATGATGAATTTGATAAGGTGCTAGGTCTTGAACTTGGGGCGGATGATTATATGACGAAGCCATTTAGTCCAAGGGAAGTTGTTGCTCGTGTGAAGGCGATTTTACGTCGTACGAAATTACAGCAAGAAGAGCAAGTTGCAGAAGCGCCAGATGAAGATAGCATCCTAATTGCAGACCTTAAAATTTTACCGGAGTTTTATGAGGCTTATTTCCAAGGAAGAAAGCTTGAATTAACCCCAAAAGAATTTGAACTACTTGTTTATCTTGCGAAAAATAAAAGTCGCGTGTTGACGCGTGATCAATTATTAAGTGCTGTATGGAATTATGATTTTGCTGGTGATACACGAATTGTTGATGTTCATATTAGCCACTTGCGCGATAAAATTGAAAAAAATACGAAAAAACCGACGTACATTAAAACGATACGTGGTTTAGGATATAAATTAGAGGAGCCAAAAGGGGATGAATAAATTTCGTTCCAGGCTTCTTTTTACATTTGTTTCTCTTATTGTGTTTATTTTAGTTGGACTAGGTTTACTGTTAGAAACCGTGTTTGAAAACTATTATATAGATCATGCGAAAGAGAGAATGGTAAAAGAAACAGGATATGTTGCGGTATTAGCAGAAGAACAAGGTTTTGAGGATGTTTTAAAAAGGCCGTATGTATTTGAAAAGTTAGAAGAAAAAATACCAGCTTCTATTATATTTGTAGATGAAAAAAAGAAAGTTCAATATGGCAAAGGGCAACAATCTGCATTTAGTCAAGAGATGATTAAAGAACTTTCTGCCGAAACAGCGAAACAACGAAATAAAGTCATTACGAAAGAAACGGATCAGAAGAATGAATTTTATCATGCGGTGTTCGTTCAAGATGTAACAGGGAAACAAGGATACATTTTGGTGAAAAGTACAATTGAGCCTTTGAAAGATGTTCATCAAAAAACGTGGGGATTATTAATTATCGGATTTGTTATCGCTTGTCTTGTAGTCGTGTTTTTAGGTATGAAAATTACAGGGCAATATATTAGGCCAATTGAATCAGTTACGAAAGTTGCGATTGAATTAGCGAAGGGAAATTATAAAGCACGTGCTTATGAAAGTCATTCGGATGAAACAGGAATGCTGAGTAAAGCGATTAATATTTTAGCTCGTAATTTACAAGAGATGACACTCGAACAAGAAATGCAACAAGATCGTCTGCATACGTTAATCGAAAATATGGGAAGTGGAATGATTTTAATTGATAGCCGCGGTTATATAAACCTTGTAAACCGTTCTTATAAAGAGACTTTCCACGTAACAGATGAAGAGTATTTAGATCGCTTATATTATGAATCGTTCCATCATACAGAAATTATTGAGCTTGTGGAAGAAATCTTTATGACAGAAGTGAAAGTGCGTAAACAAATGCTATTGCCACTTGGAATTGAGCGAAAGCATTTCGAAGTATATGGAGCGCCGATTATCGGGACGAACCATGAATGGAAAGGGATTGTTCTCGTATTCCATGACATAACAGAGTTAAAGAGATTAGAACAAATGAGAAAAGACTTTTTAGCCAATGTTTCTCATGAACTAAAGACGCCAATTACTTCTATTAAAGGTTTTTCAGAAACGCTCTTGGATGGAGCGATGGATAATAAGAAATTCTGCGAACATTTCTTACACATTATTTTAAAAGAAAGTGAACGCATGCAAGGGTTAATTGAAGATTTATTAGATTTGTCAAAGATCGAGCAACAAGGGTTTAAATTAAATATGGAAACCGTTGATATGAAGGGAATTCTTGAAGATATTCATATGGTGCTTGACAATAAAGCAGGCGAAAAAGAAATCTCTTTACAAGTGAATGTATTAAAACGTGTCTCTGTCATTGGAGATCCTGGTCGTTTGAAACAAATCTTTATTAATTTAATTAATAATGCAATCGTATATACACCGGCTGGAGGCGTTGTTTCTGTTGAATTAGCAGAAGATAAATACAATGCTTATATAAAAGTATCTGATACTGGAATTGGCATTAGTAAAGATGAAATCCCACGTATTTTTGAACGTTTTTACCGAGTGGATAAAGCGAGAAGTAGAAATACTGGTGGTACAGGTCTTGGATTATCGATTGTAAAGCATTTAGTTGAGGCACATCACGGTACAATTACTGTGGATAGTGAAGTTGGGGAAGGGACAACATTTACAGTTGTTTTACCGAAATCGGCAACTGAAAAATAGGATGAAGGATATTTACAATATATTAACAATGGCTTAATTAAATATTAATAAAGCTCTGTTAATATAATACATGAAAACCCCTTCATCCAAGGAGTAATTTTGGACGAGAATAGTTATGCTGTTCTCGTCACTTCCCTTTATGCCAATATAAGTTTGATATATATGAAAGAAAAAACCGTTATTTTTCTTCTCTCTATTAGTCATGTTAATATAGAGAGAGGAAAGGAACGGTTTTTTTCTATGTGAAAATCGTTTCAAATTTGTATGGGGAGGTTTCTATTGTGGAAAAAAAAGTCGTATTAGTAGATGGTAATAATATCGCGTATCGTGCTTTCTTTGCACTACCGCTTTTAAATAACGACAAAGGTATACATACGAACGCAATTTACGGTTTTACAATGATGTTAATGAGAATATTAGAGGAAGAAAAGCCAACGCATATGCTTGTTGCGTTTGATGCAGGAAAAACGACATTCCGTCATAAAACGTATAGCGAGTATAAAGGAGGACGTCAAAAGACTCCACCTGAGTTATCAGAACAATTCCCGTTTATTCGTGAGATGCTTGATGCATTTAATGTACCGCGTTATGAACTAGAAAATTATGAAGCGGATGACATTATGGGGACGTTAGCGAAAGAAGCGAGTGAGCAAGGGTTTCATGTTAAGGTTATTTCAGGAGATAAAGATTTACTTCAACTTGTTTCTGATAATACGCTTGTATGTATACCTCGAAAAGGGATTACAGAAGTAGATGAATATACGAAAGAAGCTTTATTTGAGAAATACAGTTTATCACCAAAGCAAATTATCGATATGAAAGGTTTAATGGGGGACCAGTCAGATAATATTCCGGGTGTACCAGGAGTTGGTGAAAAAACTGCAATTAAATTGTTAACGCAATTTGAAACGGTTGAAGCAGTGTATGAAAATATCGATCAAGTAAGCGGGAAGAAATTAAAAGAAAAACTAGAAGCGAATAAAGAACAAGCTCTTATGAGTAAAGATCTTGCAACTATTATTACAGATGCGCCGATTACAGTGCATGTGGATGATATGGAGTATAAAGGATATGAAGCAAGTGATGTGATTCCAATGTTCGAGAATTTAGGATTTACATCTCTTTTGAATAAATTAGGTGTTACGCCAGAAGAAACAGCTCCAGCTGAATTAGATGATATTACATTTGATATTGTGGAAGAAGTTACAGAAGAAATACTTCAGCAAGATAGTGCACTTATTGTAGAAGTACAAGAAGATAACTATCATAAAGCGGACATTCAAGGTTTTGGTATTCAAAATGAAAATGGTTGCTACTTTATTCAGACAGACATAGCTCTTGCATCCGAGGCTTTCAAAGCATGGCTTGCAAATGGAGAAATGAGAAAGCATACATTTGATGCGAAGCGAGCTATCGTTGCACTCAAATGGAAGGGTATAGATATTCAAGGAATCGACTTTGATTTATTAATTGCTGCTTATTTACTTGATCCAGCTGATACGGATAAAGATTTCCGTACTGTAGCGAAAATGAAAGAAACGCATGCCGTGAAATCGGATGAAGAAGTTTATGGAAAAGGTGCGAAGCGTGCTGTTCCAGAGCTAGAAGTAGTAGCGGAGCATGTAGCTCGAAAAGTGCATGTATTATATGATGTAAAGCAAACGTTCTTGGAAGAATTAAAAAAGAACGAGCAATATGAATTGTTTACAGAGTTAGAATTACCACTTGCACGTGTACTAGCTGATATGGAAGTAAAAGGTGTAAAAGTTGATACGGAGCGCCTTCGTAATATGGGAGAAGAACTTGCGGGTAGATTAAAGGAAATGGAACAGGAAATTTATAAGCTTGCGGGAACAGAATTTAATATTAATTCACCGAAGCAACTTGGGGTTATTCTGTTTGAGAATTTAAACTTACCAGTTATTAAAAAGACGAAAACAGGTTATTCTACGTCAGCTGATGTACTAGATAAACTTATGAATCATCATGAAATTATTCCAAACATTTTACATTATCGTCAGTTAGGGAAATTAAATTCAACTTACATTGAAGGTTTACTAAAAGTTGTACATGAAGATTCATCGAAAATTCATACTCGCTTTAATCAAGTTTTAACACAAACAGGTCGATTAAGTTCAACAGATCCGAACTTGCAAAATATACCGATTCGATTAGAAGAAGGAAGAAAGATTCGTCAGGCATTTGTTCCATCAGAAGAAGGATGGATTATGTATGCGGCCGATTATTCACAAATTGAACTTCGTGTATTAGCTCATATTGCAAATGATAAAGGGCTAGTTGAAGCGTTCCAACATGATATGGATATTCATACGAAAACAGCTATGGACGTATTCGGTGTTGGAAAAGATGAAGTAACTTCGAATATGAGACGACAAGCGAAAGCTGTTAACTTCGGAATTGTGTATGGTATTAGTGATTACGGTCTTTCACAAAACTTAGGAATTACAAGAAAAGCAGCAGCGGAATTTATTGAAAAGTATTTAGAAAGTTTCCCTGGTGTACAAGAATATATGGATGACATCGTAAAAGATGCGAAACAAAAAGGGTATGTGGCTACCTTATTAAATCGTCGCCGTTACATTCCGGAAATTACGAGTCGTAATTTCAATTTACGTAGCTTTGCTGAGCGTACAGCTATGAATACACCAATTCAAGGTAGTGCTGCAGATATTATAAAGATAGCTATGATTATTATGGCAGATCGTTTAGAAGAAGAAGGATTACAAGCGCGTCTTCTTCTGCAAGTACACGATGAATTAATCTTTGAAGCACCAAAAGAAGAAATTGAAAAATTAGAGAAGCTTGTACCAGAAGTAATGGAGCATGCAATTGAACTCGCAGTTCCACTGAAAGTTGATTATTCTTACGGTCCAACTTGGTACGACGCAAAATAAGGAAGTGATGAAATGCCTGAATTACCAGAGGTTGAAAATGTCAGACGGACACTCGAAAATCTTGTAACAGGAAAAACGATTGAAGATGTTATTGTTACGTATCCAAAAATAGTAAAACGACCAGATGATGCGGAAATCTTTAAAGAAATGCTCAGAGGCGAGAAAATTGAAACGATAAAGCGAAGAGGTAAGTTTTTGCTTTTATATGTAACGAATTATGTTATCGTTTCACATTTGCGTATGGAAGGAAAGTTTTTACTGCATCAAGAGGATGAGCCAATTGATAAGCATACGCACGTCCGTTTCTTATTTACAGATGGAACTGAATTACATTATAAAGATGTGAGAAAGTTTGGTACGATGCATCTCTTTAAAAAAGGTGAAGAGTTAAATCAAATGCCTCTTGTTGACTTAGGTCCAGAGCCATTTGATGCTGAATTGACACCACAGTATTTACAAGAAAAATTGCAAAAGACAAATCGTAAAATAAAAGTCGTATTATTAGATCAGCGTCTTTTAGTAGGGCTTGGAAATATATATGTAGATGAAGTTTTATTCCGTTCTCATATCCATCCAGAGCGAGAAGCTGCATCTTTAACGCAAGAAGAAATCGAAAGAATTTACGAAGCAATTGTTACAACGCTAGGCGAAGCAGTGAAGCGAGGCGGAAGCACAATTAGAACGTATATGAATTCGCAAGGGCAAATTGGTTCATTCCAAGAACTTTTAAATGTATATGGGAAAAAGGGAGAACCATGTGTAACTTGTGGCACGATATTAGAAAAAACAGTTGTTGGCGGAAGAGGGACGCATTATTGCCCAATTTGTCAGCCTAGAATATAGAAAAGAGATAACATCGGATAGGCATTTGTCATATACATACAGCAGAGCTATGTATAAGGGAGGAGCTTACCGATGTACCTTTATTTATCTCTTATTTTATTAGCTTTTACATTAAGCTTAGATAGCTGTAGTGTAGGGCTGACATATGGTTTGAGAAGCGTAAGAATTCCACTAAGATCAATTATAATTATCGGAATCTGTTCAGCGGCTGTTATGCTTGTTTCAATGGGAATTGGACATATGATTGCGAAAATATTTTCACCTGTTATCGCAACGCGTATCGGTGGGCTTGTTCTTATTGGAATAGGGATTTGGGTATTATATCAATTTTTTCGGAGTGATAAAAAGGAAGAACCGAAGCAAGAAGAGAAGGTTTGGAAACTAGAAATTGCTTCACTTGGGTTAGTAATTCAAATTTTACGGAAACCGACTGTTGCAGATTTTGATAAATCGGGAACTATTTCTGCAGGAGAAGCGCTACTTCTTGGTATCGCACTTTCCGTGGATTCGTTTGGTGCTGGAATTGGTGCATCTTTATTAGGTTATGCACCCGCTATGATGGCAATATTAGTTGCAGTTATGAGTTCTTTATTTTTGTTTATTGGAATGAAGCTGGGTACAGTTTTATCGAATATGAAATGGTTACAAAAATTTACATTCCTGCCTGGGGTATTACTCATTATTATTGGAATTTGGAAAATGTAAGTATGGGCGTGGAACATTAGTTTCGCGCCTTTTATTATGAGGAGGAGAAGTATTATGACAGTGGTAATTGGATTAACGGGAGGAATTGCAAGCGGAAAAAGTACGGTATCAGAAATGTTTCGTGGGCTAAGTATACCGGTTATTGACGCAGATGTTATTGCAAGAGAAGTTGTAGAACGAGGAAAACCAGCATATAACAAAATAGTAGAAGTATTTGGAACGGAAGTGTTACAAAAAGATGGAGAACTGGATCGGCCGAAATTAGGAAATGTTGTTTTCTATAATGAAGAAAAACGATTGCAGTTAAATAAAATTGTTCATCCTGCAGTACGTGAGGAAATGAATGCACAAAAGGAAATGTACATAAAAGAAAGTATGCAAGCGGTTGTGTTAGATATCCCTCTTTTGTTTGAAAGTAAATTAACAAGTCTCGTTGACCGCGTTTTAGTTGTAGCTGTCACGCCTGATACGCAATTAAAACGTTTAATGGAGCGAAATAATTTTTCGGAAGAAGAAGCAAAAGCACGTATACAATCGCAAATGCCGTTAGAAGAAAAAGTGAAGCATGCGGATGAAGTAATAAATAATGATGGCACAATTATGGGAACGAAAACACAATTACAGGGAATTTTAAAGAAATGGAACATTATTGACTAAAAAATTGTGAAATTAATGAAAATGCTTAGTGACATATCCCCTTTTTGTGTTATACTATTATTGGGATTGGAGATAAATAGTATAACGCATTCAAGGGGGATAACATATTATGACTCGTGTGGCAATTAATGGATTTGGACGTATTGGGAGAATGGTATTTCGTCAGGCAATAAAAGAAAGCGCATTCGAAATTGTAGCAATCAATGCAAGCTATCCATCTGAAACGTTAGCACATTTAATTAAATATGATACAGTTCACGGCAAGTTTGACGGAACAGTAGAAGCATTTGAAGATCACTTATTAGTTGATGGGAAAATGATTCGCCTTTTAAACAACCGCGATCCAAAGGAATTGCCTTGGACAGATCTAGGTGTTGAAGTTGTAATTGAAGCAACTGGTAAATTTAATTCAAAAGAAAAAGCAATTCTTCACGTTGAAGCTGGAGCGAAAAAAGTTATTTTAACAGCGCCTGGTAAAAATGAAGATGTAACAATTGTAGTTGGTGTGAACGAAGACCAATTAGATATTACAAAACATACCGTTATTTCAAATGCATCTTGTACAACAAACTGTTTAGCGCCTGTTGTGAAGGTGTTAGATGAGCAGTTTGGAATTGAAAACGGTTTAATGACGACTGTTCACGCTTATACAAATGACCAAAAAAATATTGATAATCCACATAAAGATTTAAGAAGAGCACGTGCTTGCGGACAATCAATCATTCCGACAACGACAGGTGCTGCGAAAGCGCTAGCAAAAGTTCTTCCGCATTTAAACGGAAAACTTCATGGTATGGCACTTCGTGTACCAACACCAAACGTGTCTCTTGTTGACTTAGTAGTAGATGTAAAACGTGATGTGACAGTTGAAGCTATTAACGATGCATTCAAAACTGTAGCAAACGGTGCGTTAAAAGGTATTGTAGAATTTAGCGAAGAGCCTTTAGTATCTATTGACTTTAATACAAATACACACTCAGCTATTATTGATGGCTTATCTACAATGGTAATGGGTGATCGTAAAGTAAAAGTACTTGCTTGGTATGATAACGAGTGGGGCTACTCTCGTCGTGTTGTAGATCTTGTAACGTTAGTTGTTGACGAATTAGCGAAACAAAAAAATGTGCAACATATTTAAGTGAATAGGGGAGAGGGCAAGTGAATATTGCCCTCTCTTTTTTTATTTTTTTCTGAAAAGGAAAAAAATTATATGAGAATATTTTGGAAAGTGGACATACCACGAAGCGTTGTTATTACTGTATTTGTGAATCATTTCTTTTTTTTAGGGAAAAGTAAAGAGGAAAATATGACAGAAAATCGAAAAAACTGTTGTTGCAAAATGAAAATAAACAAAGTATACTAACACTCGTAAACTTAAGAGCTGAGGTACGTAGTCACTACTTAAAGGGTTAGGACCTCTCTGGACTAACTTTCCCCCGTGGTAGTGGAGCAAGCCAAATTGCAAATTAGTTTTCAATTCGAACAGTTAGAATAAATTTACAAGGGGGAACTGTAGAATGGATACTATGGATACGATGGGTCGTCACGTGATCGCTGAACTTTGGGATTGCGATTTCGACAAGCTTAATGACATGCCGTATATTGAACAATTATTTGTGGATGCAGCACTAAGAGCTGGTGCTGAAGTGCGTGAGGTTGCTTTCCATAAATTTGCACCACAAGGTGTAAGTGGAGTAGTAATTATCTCGGAATCACATTTAACAATTCATAGCTTTCCGGAGCACGGTTACGCAAGTATTGATGTTTATACTTGTGGGGATCGTATTGATCCAAATGTTGCTGCAGAATATATTGCAGAAGGTTTAAACGCGAAAACGCGTGAGAGTATCGAGCTTCCTCGAGGCACTGGTAGCTTCGAAATTAAGCAGAGAGAAACAAAAGCTCTTTAAAAAAGAACATAATTGATTTAAAATGTAAAGAGGTGTGTAATGCACCTCTTTTTTAGTTTATAAAAAAGGAAAAACATAACGTGTTCATTAGTTAGTTAAATGGAGCTCTCACACATAAGTTAGTGCTACATCTACCATCTTATTTTGTTGGGAAAATAGATGATGAAATCATGTATTTAAACTTAGAGTGGTAAGAGCATTAGAATGAGTTATATAATATTGTATATATATTTTTACGTGAATGAAGTAGAGAAAAATAAAAATCAAATTGTAAGGGAGTGAATGAATTGCGTTGTCCATCCTGTTCTCATAATGGCACAAGAGTGTTAGATTCGCGTCCGGTAGACGAAGGGCGCTCTATTCGAAGAAGGAGAGAGTGTGAAAGTTGTTTAAGTCGCTTTACGACATTTGAAAGAGTAGAAGAGTCACCTCTGATCGTTGTTAAAAAAGAAGGCACACGAGAAGAGTTTAATAAAGAAAAGATTTTACGCGGTTTAATTAAAGCATGTGAGAAAAGACCAGTATCTTTAAGACAATTAGAGGAAGTAACACAAAGTGTGGAACGTGAACTTCGTAATTTAGGTATATCAGAAGTGAAAAGTGATATGATTGGTGAAATTGTTATGGAAGAACTTCGTGATATCGATGATGTTGCTTACGTACGCTTTGCTTCTGTATATCGTCAATTTAAAGATTTAAATGTATTTATTGAAGAATTAAAAGATATACTGCAAAAAGAAAGAGAATAGAAGCTGTATTCAATTCTCTTTACATACTGTAAGTAATGAGGTAAGAGAGCTAGAAGCGTAAGCTAATAGCTCTTTTTCGCTAATAATCATTGGGGATTTTGTTCATCCCAAAATGATTATTAGCCTTCACCAATCGGGCATTTACGGGAAGGTATCTCCTGCCAAACTTCCGTGCATTCGCCGAATTTTGATGCGGGAGTCTTACTGCCCGCAAATAGCGAGATAAAATATATAATGAAGATAGAACGAATGAATTAGAGGATAGATTGGATGAGAGAAAGGAAAAGCAAGAATGCAAAAACAGTCATGGATGGAGCTATTGCCGATTGATCGTTATAAAGTAAGTACGAAAGGACTACTACATAATTACGACCGAAAAGTGTTAACGATGTTGTATCAGCCGTTAATAGGTAGTAGAGCTTTTAGCTTGTACATGACGCTATGGGGGGCATTAGAGCAAGATCGTGTATTTGGAAAAGAGAATACACATCATTCCCTTATGGTGACCATGCAAATGCAACTTCCCGAAATATATGAGGAACGAGTAAAGCTAGAGGCAATTGGGCTTTTAAAGGTATATATTAAGAAAGAAAAAGATATTCGAATGTTTATATACGAATTGCAACCACCTTTATCTCCAAAGCAGTTTTTTGATGATATTGTTTTAAGTATCTTTTTATACAATCGATTGAGTCGGACAAAATATAATCAAGTAAAACAATATTTCTTAGAAGAAGAATTTGATTTTGCTTCTTATGAAAATATTACACGTTCTTTTAATGAGGTGTTTGATTCGTTTAATCCAGGACAGCTTGAGCATGCGCAAGAAGAACTCCGTATTCCAAAAGCGACAATGATGCCAAATAATGAAAAGGGAGATGCTCCTAAAGTTTGGAACGATTTCTTTGATTTCTCCTTATTTGTAGACGGATTGTCCGCTCTTGTTCCTAAAAAGGCGATTACAGATCAAGTGCGAGAATGTGTCATTACACTTGCTTACGTGTATGGTGTGGATGTGTTATCGATGCAAAATATCGTTCTTGGTGCGGTGACAGAGATGCAAACAATTGATATGGAAAGGCTTAGAAAAGGAGCGCGCGATTGGTACCAATTCGAAAATGGTCAAGCGTTACCAATATTAAGTGAAAGAGTACAGCCACACGCTGCACGTACGATGAAAGAGAAAGAGCCTTCATCGCAAGAAGAGATGCTTATAAAACAATTAGAAGAAATCTCACCAAAACAACTATTGAAAGAGATTTCTGGTGGTGCAGAGGCGACGAAAGCGGACTTGCAAATTGTTGAGGATGTTATGATCAATCAAAAATTAACGCCAGGAGTTGTGAATGTACTTATTTATTACGTTATGCTACGCTCAGATATGAAACTTGCGAAAACGTATGTGGAGAAGATTGCTGGGCATTGGGCTCGTAAAAAGGTCGGTACAGTAGCTGAAGCAATGGCGCTAGCAAAAGAAGAAAACCGTCAATACCAAGAATGGGCTGAGACGAAGAAAAAAGGTCGTACAGCGAAGAAAACAGTACGAAAAGAAATGGTACCAGATTGGTTGAAAGAAGAGCCGAAAGAAAAAGAAACTGTGAAAAATGATGTAGGTGCGGAAAAAGATACAAGTACGTTAGAAGATGAACGAAAACGACTAGAAGAAGTGTTGAAAAAATATAAGCGTGATTAATAGAAGAGAATGAACGCTCTTTGAGGTGAGAAAATGGAGCATATTCAAAATTCATTTACAAAATTAATGGAAAATGAAAATTTTAAAAACAGATATGAAGTATTAAAGGCGGAAGTGATGGCACATCCGCGTGTGAAAGAATTTATAGACGAGCATAAAGGCGAAGTAACGACTTCTATGATTGAGCGCAGTCTTGTGAAGCTATATGAATATATTGGACAATGTGTAGGTTGTTCAGATTGTCCGGATCTAGGGACATGTAAAAATATGCTGCAAGGATATGAACCGAAGCTCGTTATCCAAGGTAAGATGATTGATATTCAATACGATCGTTGCATTAGAAAAGTAGCATATGATGAGAGAAAAAAATATGAAAAACTCGTTCAAAGTGTATATATGCCAACGGATATTTTACAGGCGACTATGGAAAATTTAGACCCTTCAGAGTTAAATGCACGTATTGATGCAATTGGTGCAGCGAATGAATTTTTAAGCACATATGAACCGGGTAAAAAAGTACAGGGGCTATATCTTTACGGTAAATTTGGTGTAGGGAAAACATATCTTTTAGGGGCGATTGCGAATGAGCTTGCTCGAAAGAAAATAAGTTCCATGCTCGTATACTTCCCAGAATTTTTACGTGAAATTAAAAGTTCGATTCAAGATAATTCAATTGGAGAAAAGATTGATGCGGTTAAACGGGTACAAGTTTTAATGTTAGATGATATCGGAGCGGAAGCGATGTCTAGTTTCGTACGTGACGATGTACTCGGTGCAATCTTACAATTCCGTATGCTAGAAAACTTACCAACGTTCTTTACGTCTAATTTTGATTTCAAACAGTTGGAACATCACTTAACGTATACACAGCGCGGTGAAGCAGAAGAAATGAAAGCGGCCCGTATTATGGAACGAATTAAATATTTAGCGAAACCAATTACAATCGGTGGGAAAAACCGCCGTCATAAGTAAAGAGCAAGCTGAGAAGCTTGTTCTTTTTTTGTTTTGAATGCTTTTCAGCGTAGTCGAATTGTAAAACGAACAGTTCTTATGGAAAATTCATAGTAGCTTGTATCATTTTTTTCTCCCTCCCTTAATATATATAAAATTAGCAAGCCATATCGAGTGGATTTTCTAACGAAAGGAAATGCAATTCTACTAAGAGTGAACTTCCACGGGCCAAACTCTTATAGGATTTGTAACGTATAGATACAATCCTTTAGAGCGGGGATAAAAGGGGGGACAAAAGTGATTGAAATTTGCTTCGAAGAAAAAAATGATGCTATGCACGTATATAAACAACTACTGAAAAGGGCGGAAGTGTTATATAAAGAAACGAGTGTATATTTACAGGAACAAAAAGTTGTAATTCACATACCAGTATGTGAATCACACTATATTGAAAAGATTTTATTGCCAGTCATGGTATATTTCATTGTGAATGTGAAACAAAATGAGTGGATTTATACAATTTTAAAAGAAAAGTTTTTTTATGAAGAACAAGAAGAGTGTCATCAAATATTGCATATAGCACAAGAAGTTTTAAAGGGAAGAAGAAAAGGGGTTGCTCGTGAGTTAACACGTTACACATTTGAATCGTATATTAAGTCTTCTTTAAATAATTGGCTTTGTGATCCGCTCTCATTCTCGTTTTCATCATATGTTCGTTTTCGTCTTCGTACATATAGGGAAATGGTAGCTAAGCTTACTGAAGTGGCAATTGATGAGTATAAGATGGAACAAGAATATCAAATGTTCATTGAGACGCTCCGGCAACAAGTTAGTAATCGAAAGTCACGTTTGTCCTGTATGCATCTTATTTTTGATGAAAGTTTTATTTTCTATGATGATAAAGGTAGACGTTTAAAACAGGAGAAATTGGTCCAATATATAGATGAAGATTTGCTAAAGCAAAAAGATGTATATATTGATACAAAAGTAATTGCACCACTTCTTTCTATTTCACCGAAAAAAATCTATTTGTATACGAAAGAACAAGACCATAATATGATTATTACTTTGCGAAACGTATTTCAAGAACGGATACAAATACACGGATTACATGAGTTTGAACGCAATGTGAAAAATTTAAAAAATAAAGGTAACGCCCTTGATTTTCTAAGTTTTTGAGCATATAATTACCTACATAAATGAAATATATTGAAATGTCATGATGAGGACATGAGTAGTTTTCTACGATTTTCAGAGAGGGAAGCCTTAGGGTGTGAGCTTCCTAGTACGGGATTATTACTTACCACCTCTAAACTTTAGCAGTGAACGATTTTTTTAGTAATTGCTAACGGACAACACCGTTATGTTGAACTTGAGCAATTAACAATCATGTTAATTAGAACAAGGGTGGAACCACGAATTCAACACTCGTCCCTTTTTACGGGATGAGTGTTTTTTATTTTGAGAAAAAGAGGAGTGACCAGTGATGGCAGATGTAGTTAAAATTACTTTCCCTGATGGAGCTGTGAAGGAGTTTCCAAAAGGCGTAACAACTGAAGAAATCGCAGCTTCTATTAGCCCAGGCTTAAAGAAAAAAGCTGTGGCTGGAAAATTAAACGATGAGATGATTGATCTTGTTACACCAATCGAAGAAGATGGTGCAGTTTCTATTATTACATTAGATTCTGAAGATGGCTTATACATTTTACGCCATTCAACAGCCCACCTTTTAGCACAAGCGTTAAAACGTTTATATAAAGATGTTAAACTTGAGCTTGGCATTGGCCCAGTAATCGAAAATGGCTTCTACTACGATATTGATATGGAAGAAGCAATTACAGTTGAAGACTTCAAGAAAATCGAAAAAGAAATGCAAAAAATCGTGAACGAGAACTTAGAAATCGTTCGTCATGAAGTACCACGTGCAGAAGCACTTCGTCGCTTGGAAGAAATCGGCGATGAGTTAAAATTAGATTTAATTAACGATCTTCCAGAAGATGCAGTTATTTCAATCTATGAGCAAGGCGAATTCTTCGACCTTTGCCGCGGTGTTCACCTTCCATCTACAGGGAAAATTAAAGTGTTTAAATTATTAAGCGTTGCAGGTGCTTACTGGCGCGGCGATAGCAATAATAAAATGCTACAACGTATTTACGGTACTGCATTTGTTAAGAAAGCAGAATTAGATGAGCATTTACGTATGCTTGAAGAAGCGAAAGAGCGCGATCACCGTAAATTAGGTAAAGAATTAAAACTATTTACTAATAGCCAAAAAGTAGGACAAGGTTTACCACTTTGGTTACCAAAAGGTGCAACGATCCGTCGTATTATCGAGCGTTACATCGTTGATAAAGAAGCAAGCTTAGGCTATGATCACGTATACACTCCAGTACTAGGAAGCAGAGAGCTATATGAAACTTCTGGTCACTGGAATCACTACCGTGATGGTATGTTCCCATCAATGGAAATGGATAATGAAGAGTTAGTTCTTCGTCCAATGAACTGCCCTCACCACATGATGGTTTATAAAAACGATATTCACAGCTACCGTGAATTACCAATCCGTATTGCGGAACTTGGAACAATGCACCGCTATGAAATGTCAGGTGCGTTATCTGGATTACAACGTGTACGCGGAATGACTTTAAACGATGCGCACATTTTCGTACGCCCAGATCAAATTAAAGAAGAGTTAAAACGTGTTGTAAACTTAACTCTAGAAGTGTACAAAGATTTTGGTTTAGAGAACTATTCATTCCGTCTATCTTATCGTGACCCAGCAGATACTAAAAAGTACTATGCTGATGATGAGATGTGGGAAAAAGCACAAGGTATGTTAAAAGAAGCTATGGATGAAATGGGTCTTGATTACTACGAAGCTGAAGGTGAAGCGGCGTTCTACGGTCCAAAACTTGACGTTCAAGTTCGTACTGCTCTTGGAAAAGACGAAACACTTTCAACTGTACAATTAGACTTCTTACTTCCAGAACGCTTTGAATTAGCTTACGTTGGTGAAGATGGAAAACAACATCGTCCAGTTGTAATTCACCGTGGTGTTGTATCAACTATGGAACGTTTCGTAGCATTCTTAATTGAAGAATACAAAGGTGCATTCCCAACTTGGTTAGCTCCAGTTCAAGCGCAAGTAATTCCAGTTTCTCCGCAAGTGCATTTAGACTATGCGAAGAAAGTACAAGATGAATTGCGCCGTGCTGGTATTCGTGTTGAATTAGATACTCGCGAAGAGAAAATTGGTTACAAAATCCGTGAAGCACAAATGCAAAAAATTCCGTACATGCTTGTAGTAGGTGACAATGAAGTAACTGAAAATGGCGTAAACGTACGTAAATATGGTGAACAAAAATCAGAAACAATCGCATTAGATGCTTTTGTTGACATGATTAAAGTAGAAGGAAAAAGATAAGAAAGAGCCGCGGTATACCGCGGCTTTTCTTTTTAATATAAAAGAGAAAAACTAGAAAAAATAACCATGTAACTCTTATCATAAAAAAGTATTGCATGTATGCTAGTTGTTTGTTACAATATTTCTTGTTGTTAGTAAAACACATCGCGTCTTCTTGACAGACGTCATGTCCTATGATAAACTCATCAAGGATAATAGAATATTGTTTTGTGGAACAAGTAGAAGCACCCGCTTCTCACCTGATGGACGCATTCGCAGTTAGCAGGTAAATGTATTTCTTACTTAAGATTTTACAAGTGTGGGTGTCGTATGCCCGCACTTTTTTTGTCGGGTTCTATGACTACAAAATATGTTCTGAGAAAACCTTGGAGGTGGCTTACTATTAGCAAGGATATGATGATTAACGAGCAAATTCGTGCACGTGAAGTACGTTTAGTTGGCGCAAATGGCGATCAACTTGGAATCAAGTCTCGTAATGACGCTTTAGACTTAGCTGCAAATCTTAATCTTGATTTAGTATTAGTTGCTCCAAATGCGAAACCGCCAGTATGCCGCATTATGGACTACGGTAAATTCCGCTTTGAGCAACAGAAGAAAGAAAAAGAACAGCGCAAAAATCAAAAAGTAATTAGCATGAAAGAAGTTCGTTTAAGTCCAACAATTGATGAACACGACTTTAACACAAAACTTCGTAATGCTATCAAGTTTTTAGAGAAAGGCGACAAGGTTAAAGCGTCAATTCGCTTTAAAGGACGTGCCATTACTCATAAAGAAATCGGTCAACGTGTTTTAGATCGCTTCTCAGAAGCTTGTGCTGAAGTTAGTACAATTGAATCTAAGCCTAAAATGGAAGGACGTAGTATGTTCTTAGTTTTAGCACCGAAAAACGATAAGTAATAGATAGAGGAGGAAATACCTATGCCTAAACAAAAAACTCATCGCGGCGCTGCAAAGCGTTTCAAAAAGACTGGATCAGGTAAACTGAAACGTTCTCACGCTTACACAAGCCATTTATTCGCTAACAAATCTACAAAAGCTAAACGTAAACTACGTAAAGCTGGTGTAGTAAGCGCTGGTGACTTCAAACGCATTCGTCAAATGCTTGACAACTTAAAATAAGTTCGGCTGATATATAGAACAATTAGGAGGTAATATTATGCCAAGAGTAAAAGGTGGTACAGTTACTCGTCAACGTCGTAAAAAAGTTATAAAATTAGCAAAAGGTTACTACGGTTCTAAAAATACATTATTCAAGGTTGCTAACCAACAGGTTATGAAATCTCTAATGTATGCATTCCGTGACCGTCGTCAAAAGAAACGTGACTTCCGTAAATTATGGATCACACGTATCAACGCAGCAGCTCGTATGAATGGTCTTTCTTACAGCCGCTTAATGCACGGTTTAAAAAATGCTGGCATCGAAGTTAACCGCAAGATGCTTGCTGACTTAGCTGTTCATGACGAAAAAGCTTTCGCTGAATTAGCAACAGTTGCAAAAAACAACATTAACTAATTAATTAGTTGAAACCTTAGAAGAATTTTCTTCTAAGGTTTTTTGTTTGTTTTCAAAGAGAAGTTTGAAGTGAATGAAGCTCTAAAGATTTATGGACGCATCGTTATCGATATGACAAAATCAACATAAAAACTATAGCGATATAGAAGAATATGCATATGAAGTCAGGAGAATTCTCCTGGCTTTTTTCAATTATGCTCGTTTGGAAAGAAGAGTATCTTTCCTAGCCGAAACGACACTGCTATAATGGAAAGATGATATGGAACTTTCATCAGATGAACAATATACGAGCGATGACTGAAACGTATTTGTAAATTAAGGACAAGCTATTTTATAAAGAGGTAGATAGCTGACTTATTCATAAGAACTGAAACATAATAATGAACTTTGAGATGAAACAACATTGTTGCATAAAATGCGATGTTGGAGGAGGACAATAGAATGGACTTACTACAACTATTTAAATTACAAAAAGAATTAGATGACCGTATTGCAAAAGAACATGACTTACAACCGAAAAAGTTGTTAAAAGAAAAAATGCTAGCTCTTCTTGTAGAAATTGGAGAACTTGCAAATGAAACACGCTGTTTTAAATATTGGAGCAATAAACCAGCATCAGAACGTGAAGTAATATTAGAAGAATACGTAGATGGTTTGCATTTTATTTTATCAATCGGAATCGATTTAGGTATTGATAAAAACTTCTTATTCTATAAATGTGCACAAACGAATAAAACACAAGTGGAAATTTTCTTAGACACATATGCGAAAGTAATTCGTTTTACAGATCAACCATCTATCACGAACTATATTGAATTATTTACAAGCTATCTTCGACTTGGACAAGCACTTGAATTTGAACAAGAAGAAATTGAAAAAGCGTATTTAGATAAAAATGAAGTAAATCATCAGCGTCAAACACAAGGATACTAATTTAATTTTTGAATATTTCAATTTCCTTTTGTATAATAAGGTGACTGAAGAAAAAGGAGGGTGTTGGCAATGACAAAATTAGACGCGACATTGACAATGCTAAAAGAGTTAACAGATGCACGTGGTATTGCTGGTAACGAGCGTGAACCACGTGAAGTAATGAAGAAATATATTGAGCCGTTTGCGGACGAACTTTCTACTGATAATTTAGGAAGTTTAGTTGCGAAAAAAGTTGGGGAAGAAAACGGCCCGAAAATTATGGTTGCAGGTCATTTAGATGAAGTTGGCTTTATGATTACGCAAATTGATGACAAAGGCTTCCTTCGTTTTCAAACAGTTGGTGGCTGGTGGTCACAAGTTATGCTTGCACAGCGCGTGACAATTGTAACGCGTAAAGGAGATGTAACAGGTGTAATTGGTTCAAAACCACCACACATTTTACCTCCAGAAGCTCGTAAAAAGCCAGTTGATATTAAAGACATGTTTATCGATATTGGTGCTTCTAGCCAAGAAGAGGCAATGGAGTGGGGCGTACGACCAGGAGATCAAGTTGTACCTTACTTTGAATTCCAAGTGATGAAGAATGAAAAAATGTTACTCGCAAAAGCATGGGATAACCGAATCGGCTGTGCGATTGCAATTGACGTATTAAAACAATTAAAAGATGAAAAACATCCAAACGTTGTATACGGCGTTGGAACTGTACAAGAAGAGGTTGGTCTTCGTGGTGCAAAAACATCTGCGAATTATATCAAACCAGATATCGCGTTCGCAGTAGATGTTGGTATCGCTGGAGATACACCGGGTGTAACGTCAAAAGAGGCGCAAAGTAAAATGGGCGATGGACCGCAGATTATTTTATATGATGCTTCTGTTATTGGACATACAGGTTTACGTGATTTCGTAGTTGATGTTGCTGACGAACTACAAATTCCATACCAATATGATTCAGTAGCTGGCGGGGGAACAGATGCAGGTGCGATTCACATTTCTGTAAATGGTATTCCGTCTATGGCAATTACGATTGCGACACGCTACATCCATTCGCATGCGGCAATGTTACACCGTGATGATTATGAAAATGCAGTGAAGTTAATTGTAGAAGTTATTAAACGTCTTGATAAAGAGGCTGTACATAACATTACATTTAATTAATAGAAAAAAGCGAAGGAGAATCTCCTTCGCTTTTTTATGTGTTAAAAAGGTCTTTCTAATCCTGCGGCAGTATGGGCCCCTAAAATAATTAAACGAGTTAATTGCATGGCCATAAAATGCGGGGTATATATCATCCCCCTTTTTAACCATGACATAATCATCCCGATGTGAGCCCCTGTCACATAACTAATTAGAATATCACGAGGAACCATAAGATCTTTATCATCTGGTTGTGAAATTGATAAGCTTAATGTTAAATGCGTTTGTATTGTTTTCATCATTTTATAAGAGTAGTTTCCTGCAGCTTTATCCCCGAGCATAACATTATAGAAGTTCACGTTTTCTGCGATGTGTTCGAACAGAGCCAAAAATGTTGGATGTGGTGAATCGAATGTAAGTTGAAAATCCTCTTTATTTTTATTTTTCGGTTTGATTACTTCTGCTAGCTTCTCTAACATTTCTTCAATGCTTTTGTCTAATAAGTCGTATTTATCATGGTAATGGCTATAAAATGTAGCGCGATTTACAGGAGCGCGTTCTGCGATATGTTGAACAGTTACATTTTCAAACCCTTTTTCGCCTACTAAAGCGACAAAAGCATCCTGTATGAGTTGTCTCGTCCGCTTTACACGTGGATCATTTGTATTTTTAATAGACATTTTACTTCTCCTCGTTTCATTTTATACACTTAAACAACAAATCGTTATTATATTGTTGTTTAAGCGACATTTCATACTTAAATTGTCGGTTGTAGATTCGAAATAATTATTTATAATTATAAACGATAGTCCTTTAGAAATCAGCACCACTCGCAGGTAGACGAAATCCGGTTTATGCTGCTGAAGGTGTGCTTTTTTTGTTTAAAGGTTAATATAATTAACAATTAAACTGTATAAACAATAAGGATGTAAATAGTTTAGAAAAAAATTATATGCGATATAAGGAGAGGAATGCAATGAATCAGTTTCGAAGAATGGTGATTATCAACATTATCACATTAATTGTACTAGTTGGCGGCGGCATTGGCGGTTATTACTATTACAATCAAGCGGAAAACTATTTAAAAACAGAAAATGCGAAAATTGATGGAAAGGTAATTCCAATTGCTTCACCAGCAGCAGGTAAATTGACTGACTGGAAAGCTGAAGTAGGAAAAAACTACAATGAGAACGATAAATTAGGTGCTGTCACTGTAGCTGGAGCAAATGGGGAGCAAACAGTAGACGTAACAATTCCGCAAAACGCGACAGTTGTACAATCAAACGCAACGACAAATGCTTTCGTTGGAGCTGGTAGCCCAATTGCTTATGCATTTGATATGAACAATTTATGGGTAACAGCAAATATTGAAGAAACAGATGTTGACGATGTGCAAAAAGGTCAAGATGTAGACGTGTATGTAGATGCATACCCAGACACGACGTTATCAGGAAAAGTAGAGCAAGTTGGATTAACAACAGCGAATACATTCTCTATGTTACCATCAAGCAACGCAACAGCGAACTATACGAAAGTAACACAAGTGGTACCAGTTAAAATTTCTTTAGATCATAGTAAATCAGTAAATATTGTTCCTGGCATGAATGTGACAGTTCGTATTCATAAGTAAGGGGGAGATGAGATGTCCTCAATTGCAATTGCAGGATATGCACTATTTTGTATAATCGTCTTCTTCCTTGTAAATCGTCTTTTACGAAAGAAAAAAACGAACGTGGGAGAAGAACAAGTCCCAGCCGTAAGTAAAATAGAAGTAAGTAAGGTAGAAACAGAAGAAAAAGAAATTGAACGAAAGCAAGAAACAGAAATTTCTAATGTAGTTGAGTTAGAAACAGGTAAGCAAGAAGAAGTAAAACAAGAAAAAGAAATGCCGAAAAAACAAACGTCTATGCCTATAGAGAATGTGAACGTAAAAGCAGTTGTAACAGTATTAATTCTCGGGATGTTCGTTTCTATTTTAAACCAAACGATCATTAACGTTGCATTGCCTCCGTTAATGAATGAATTTAATGTATCAACTTCAACAGCACAATGGTTAATTACAGGCTTCATGCTCGTAAATGGTATTTTAGTACCGATTAGTGCCTTTTTAGTTTCACGATTTACGTATCGTAAATTGTTCGTAGCGGCAATGTTATTCTTCACGGTAGGATCTATCATTTGTGCTACTTCAGGAAACTTTACAATGATGATGACGGGCCGAGTGATTCAAGCGGTTGGAGCGGGTATTTTAATGCCGGTTGGTATGAATATTTTCATGACATTATTCCCGCCTCATAAGCGAGGAGCAGCTATGGGATTACTAGGGGTAGCGATGATTTTAGCACCAGCTATCGGACCAACTGTAACAGGATGGGTAATTGAAAACTATAGCTGGAACTTAATGTTCTACGGAATGTTTGTGATTGGTTTAATTATTACTTTCCTATCTTTAAAATTCTTTACACTAGCTCAGCCGGTATCTAACACAAAGCTAGATGTATTCGGTGTTATTAGTTCAAGTATTGGACTAGGTAGCTTATTGTATGGATTTAGTGAAGCGGGAAATAATAGCTGGACTAGTGCAGAGGTTGTGATATCACTTATCATTGGTGTAGTAGGTATTGCAGTATTTATTTGGAGAGAGCTAACAACGGACAATAAAATGCTTGATTTACAAGTGTTTAAATATCCAGTATTTACTTTTACTTTAGTAATTAACGCAATCGTAACGATGGCATTATTCGGAGGTATGTTATTACTTCCAGTATATCTACAAAATATTCGTGGCTTTACGCCAATTGAATCTGGTTTACTACTTCTTCCAGGATCATTAATTATGGGGATCATGGGACCAGTAGCAGGTAAATTATTCGATAAATATGGCATTCGTCCATTAGCGATAATTGGATTGGCAATTACAACTTATGCGACATATGAATTTACAAAATTATCGATGGATACACCGTATAGCGTTATTATGACGGATTATATTATACGTTCAATTGGTATGTCATTCATTATGATGCCAATTATGACAGCTGGTATGAACGCGCTGCCGATGAAATTAATTTCTCACGGTACAGCAACGCAAAATACGTCAAGACAAGTAGCTGGTTCAATTGGAACAGCGATCTTAATCACACTTATGACGCAACAAACGACTGCTCACGTAGCGGATTATGGCAACATGTTAACAACGTCAAATCCAATTTTAGTTGATAAAGTACATGGTATGGGCCAAAGCTTAGCGGCTTTAGCTGGATCAGCTCAAGCGGGAGATGCGATGAGCACGCAACTATTATTCGGACAAATCTCAAAGCTATCTGCAATTAACGGTATTAACGATGCCTTCTTAATTGCAACAATACTCGCAGGTATTGCTTGGGTGTTATCGTTCTTCTTGCCATCAGGCAATAAACCAAATAGAAAAGCAGGGAATTAATTTCCCTGCTTTTTTGTGTTTTTTATGTAGTTAGATATAAAAGATGATAACTAGTTACAGAGCATAATCCTGTTATAACCAAAATCGTCCCCATAGAACGAATACTTGATATTTGTCTGCCACTTATAATAGCTACTAGTCCAGCTAATGAGAAGAAGCACCAATATAAAGTTCCCGAAATTGGAACCATTCCCTCTAAATCTATTCCATAACCTATACAAATGATAGGAACAACGATAAGTGATATGCTAATTAAACCAGTTATAACGATAAGTGATTTTCGATATTTAATTCCGGCAGCAATTAAATAAATGCCAACGATGCCTTCACATAATAACAAAATAGGGGCTAAGATAAGCCAAATAAATAAACCAGTAGATTCCATATGTAATAACTCCTTAATGAATAAAATATGAATCAGGCATGGACAATAGCTGCAAACAGTCCTATTGAGAAAATAATGAGTCCCATGTTGCGTATACTCTTAATTTTTGAATGTACCCCATTCAATCCTGCTAATAAACCAGCTAGAGAGAAAAGCATCCAATATAGGACAGGTGGAATGTGGAGAACGTTCTCTCCATTGATACCTTTGTTTAAAAAAAGTAAAAGGCATTATAACGAATGAAAAGCAAATAATCCCCATTAAGGTAACAAGTAATTTCCGATGTTTAATTTCTGTTACCATTAAAAAATACCACCAGCAATCCCGCATAGTAAGAGAAGTGGCGTAAAAAGCATCCAAATAATACTGAACATATGTAAACTCTTTTATGTGAATTAAGTTATATTTTACTACATGAGGTTTATTTTGGATATTATTAATAAAATCGAAAAATAGTTATTGGCGATTTGAAAAGCTAGAGGATAGTGTAACAAAAATTATACTGACGCCTGTCCTAACTTCTGGTGAAGAAGGAGAAAAGAAAACGAATTATCGAAAAGTGCTAACGGAAGAAGAGTTTGAAGTTGTTATAAAAGAGTAAAAAGAGGTATCGCGATGATACCTCTTTTTAACTTAAGAATGCTAACATATTATTCATAATATGAAATAACATAGCTGGAATAATGGATTTTGTTTTCTTGCATAAAATAGCCATTAATAATCCCGTGAAGAAAGTAATTACCATTACTCCGAGTGAGTATGTATGAGCGATACCAAAGAAGAAACTTGTTAAGACTGCTGCAATCCAAAATGGAAAGCGTTCAGAGAAAAAGTGGAGTAAAAAACCACGGAAAATAAGTTCTTCAAAAATTGGGGTGAGTATCGCAAAGCCGATAAGTAATAATATTTGATACTGTTCAAATACGTCTAAGTTTAGTGCAGAAGCTTGTTGCTTTGTTGCGTCTTGGAACACATATTTTAAAAAGATATAATTGAGCACGATGCTTATAGCGAAGAAAAGAAGTAAGTATAAGTATGTGCGCCATTCTTTCAGTGCTTTAAAATTAAAAGATTTTAATAGTAAATTTTTTGCGGGTTCGAATTTAAAAATGAAGAATAACAACACGGTTAGTTGTAATCCGATACTTGCAGTATTTGCAATAGATTCATACAGGGCAATTTGTTTTTTATTTTCGAGTCCGGCTGTATAAATTGTTAAGGGCATTGCGAGGAACACAGTAATGAGTCCAGTTCCGAAAAAAGCAAATAAAACGGAGCTAATGAATTGTCCCCATGACATAGAGTATTTCTGTTCATAAGGAAGTTGTGTAGTGGGTTGCATATGTAGAATCACCTCTTTATATTTATATATTTAATTATAAAGTGTTTTATTTTTATATGTAACATTTAAATATTACATATAAAGGTGTATTTTCCATAAAATAATAAAAGAGGTATCACCCTATAGTGATGCCTCTTTCTCATTGATAACTATGTTCTGCCTTGTTATTTGATTTTGATTGCTCTATTTGCAATTCACGCTCTACCAATCGATCTAACTGCTGAATTGCTTTTAGTGCTTTTTCATAAGAGATAGTTCGATAGTGGTGTGCGCCGCCTGGTTCTTCGTCTGCTTCATCTGCCCACTTAATAGTGTTTTGTAGAGGTGTTCTTTCAAGTGATTGTTCTACTAGGAAAGAATCAGTATGCAATAGAATTGCAACAGAAATTTCTTTGGCTTGCTTCGGATGTTCGCCTAATCGGATTAATAACTTATGAGCTCTTTCCGCTCCTTTAATTGCATGTATATCATTCTTTTTATATAAGTCATAGTCCCATTCGCCGCCTGTGTACCATGTATGATGTCCGATATCGTGAAGGAAACCGGCTTTTGTCGCAGCATCGACTGAGGCGTGATGCTTTTTGGCTAAGTGAAACGCATGGTAAGCGACAGCAATCGCGTGGACCATTCCAGAACGGTTCACATATTTTTGGGTAATGTGGTGTTTAAAAACTTGTTCAAGCGTAATACGTTGCATAAAACATTCACTCCTTTTATCTAATGATGTATATGAAGAAAAATCGATCGGTTTAAATGTATTTTGAACATTGTACTCCATCAATCAGCGTTAGTAAAGTAGAAATGTTTAGGAGAAGAAAAATTTTATAGACATAAAAGGTCACCTTAGTTTTTTCTAAGGTGACCTTTTATTGTTTATTTTTTTAATCCTTGTTCTAGTGTTTCTAACATTTCGTGTTTTTCATTTTCATCAGCGTTTTTCCAAATGACTTCGAATAAAACACCAAGACCTGGAAGCATTTTTTCTTCACCGCTTTGAATTGCATCGACAATCGTTTCTTGTAATTGATCTTGTGAATTTCCAGATACATTTGCTAATACAGCACCACGTAAATTAAAACTCATTGCTTTCACCTCTTCTTCAGAATTGAAACTGACGTTAGTTTTTGTTCTTTTTTATGTAAATATGTATGAAAAATAGGCTATAATGATAAGACAAGAAGAGAGGGAAATACATATTATGAAAAACATTGATTCAGTACAAAATCCGCGTGTGAAGCAGTGGAAAAAGCTGCAAACGAAAAAAGAACGCGATAAAAAAGGGTTGTTCTTTGTTGAAGGATTCCACTTAGTGGAGGAAGCTTTAAAGGCAGGAGTTGTAACAGAACTTATCGTTTCAGATCAAACAGACCTTCCGAAAGATTGGACAGTGAATGATGTTGAAATGTATATCGTGCCTGAAGCGATTGTAAAAATACTTCGTGAAACAGAAACGACACAAGGTGTATTTGCTGTCTGTGAAAAGCATGAGAAAGAAGTAGCTCTTACTGATGGGAAATTTCTTTTATTAGACGGCCTTCAAGACCCAGGTAATTTAGGAACGATTATTCGTACAGCTGATGCAGCTGGTATTCATGCCGTTGTGCTTGGAGAAGGTTGTGTTGATGTTTACAATAGTAAAGTACTGCGCTCTACACAAGGTTCTATTTTCCACTTACCGATTGTAAAAGGGAATTTAGAAGAATGGGTAGACAAGTTAAAAGAAAATAGTGTTCCTGTATATGGAACAGCTCTTGAAAATGGAGCTCCTTACGGTGAAGTAACACCAGCCGGAAGTTTTGCATTAATTGTAGGGAATGAAGGAAGCGGCGTACGCCAAGAAATTCTTGCGAAAACGGATCAAAACTTGTATATTCCGATTTATGGCGGGGCAGAATCATTAAATGTTGCGGTTGCAGCAGGGATTTTAACGTATTATTTACAAAGCCCGGTTGCGAACAAATAAAAAACTTCTTATAATAAGTTGAAGTACATGTTCGTAATGAACATATAATAAAAGTTAAATAACGAAAAACGTTGATAGAGAAGAGTAGCTGACAAAATCGCCATATAGGGAGAGAATGCCGTAGACTGAAAGCATTCTTATGGTAGACGGAAGTGAATTCACCTCTGGAGTTGACGCCAGGACCATGTATATGTAAAGGCGTTCCGGTCAGAATTGATCGTTATAACTAATGAGTGGGCAGACTTGTTCTGTCAATTTAGGGTGGTACCGCGAATTTACCTCGTCCCTTTTTGGGAGCGAGGTTTTTTTATTTTTAAAATTAGGAGGGTTCCAAATGGAAGCACGTTTAAAAGAGCTAAAGCAAAAAGCGTTAGAGCTTATTGAAGAAGCGAAAGAGCTAAAGGGCTTAAATGACGTACGCGTAGCGTATTTAGGGAAAAAAGGCCCAATTACAGAAGTATTACGCGGCATGGGAAAATTATCAGCGGAAGAGCGTCCACGTATGGGAGCATTAGTAAATGAAGTACGTGAAGCGATTCAAACGCGTTTAGATGACAAAATTGGTAACTTAGAAAAAGCAGTAATTGAAGCGAAATTAGCTACTGAAACAATTGATGTTACCTTGCCAGGTCGTCCTGTTGAAACAGGTTGTCACCATCCGTTAACAGCTGTTGTTGAACAAATTGAAGATGTATTCATCGGTATGGGTTACGAAGTAGCTGAAGGAACAGAAGTAGAAAAAGACTACTACAACTTCGAAGCATTAAACTTACCGAAAGATCATCCAGCGCGTGATATGCAAGATACATTCTACATTACAGAAGAAACGTTACTACGTACGCATACATCTTCTGTGCAAGCACGCACGATGGAAAATAACAAAGAAAAAGGCCCAATCAAAATTATTTGTCCTGGTAAAGTGTATCGCCGCGATGACGATGATGCGACGCATTCACACCAATTCATGCAAATTGAAGGTCTTGTAATTGATAAAAACATTCGTATGAGTGACTTAAAAGGTACACTGCAAGTATTCGTGAAAAAGATGTTCGGTGAAGACCGTGAAATCCGTCTTCGTCCAAGTTTCTTCCCATTCACAGAGCCATCTGTAGAGATGGATATTTCGTGTATGATGTGTCACGGTAAAGGTTGTGGCACTTGTAAAGGAACTGGCTGGATTGAAATTTTAGGCGCAGGTATGGTTCACCCGAACGTACTTGAAATGGCTGGTTATGATTCAAAAGAATATCAAGGTTTCGCATTCGGTATGGGCGCAGAACGTATCGCAATGTTGAAATACGGCGTAGATGACATTCGTCATTTCTATACAAATGACGTACGTTTCTTACAACAATTCAAACGAGCGTAAGGGAAGGAGAGGATAAATATGTTCGTATCATATCGTTGGTTACAAGAGTATGTAGATATTAAAGATGTAACAGCACAAGAACTAGCAGACAAAATCACGAAAAGTGGTATTGAAGTAGAAGGTGTTGAAGTATTAAATAAAGGTGTAAAAGGTGTTGTAGTTGGTCACGTATTAGAGTGTGAAAAACACCCAGAAGCTGATAAGTTAAGCAAATGCTTAATCGATATCGGTGAAGAAGAACCAGTTCAAATTATTTGTGGTGCTGCTAACATTGCAAAAGGTTTAAAAGTACCAGTTGCAAAAGTTGGCGCTGTACTTCCTGGTAACTTCAAAATTAAAAAAGCAAAACTACGCGGTGAAGCTTCTCATGGTATGGTTTGTGCTCTTCAAGAGCTTGGCATTGATGGAAAGTTAGTTTCAAAAGAATACGCAGATGGTATCTTCATCTTCCCAAGTGACGCTGAAGTTGGTGCAGATGCACTTGAAATTTTAAACTTACATGATGAAGTACTTGAGCTTGGTTTAACACCAAACCGTGCAGATTGCTTAAACATGTTAGGTGTTGCATATGAAGTAGCTGCTATTTACGGCCGTGAAGTAAAACTTCCAGCTATCGACTTACAAGAAACAGCAGAAAAAACTTCTGACTACATTTCTGTAAGTGTAGAAGCGAAAGAAGAAAACCCATTATATATTGCAAAAATGGTGAAGAACGTAAAGATTGGTCCATCACCAATGTGGATGCAAACGCGCCTTATGGCAGCTGGCATTCGTCCAATTAGCAATGTAGTTGATATTACAAACTACATTTTAATGGAATACGGTCAACCGTTACATGCATTCGATTACGATAAATTAGGTTCAAAAGAAATCGTTGTTCGTCTTGCAAAAGAAGGCGAAAAAATTGAAACGTTAGATGATCAAGAGCGTACGTTACAAGAACATCATCTTGTAATTACAAACGGCACAAAAGCTTTAGCGGTTGCTGGTGTAATGGGCGGAGCTGATTCTGAAGTTACAAATGAGACGGTAAACGTTTTAATCGAGTCTGCATACTTTGCAGGTCAAACAGTGCGCCGTACATCAAAAGACTTAGGTCTTCGCAGTGAATCAAGTGCACGTTTTGAAAAAGGAATTGATCCAACACGTACGTTTGAAGCAATTCAACACGCAGCTGCTTTAATGGCGAAATATGCTGGCGGAGAAGCACTTGAAGGTGTAGTAGAAGCTGATAACTTACAAGTACAAGAGCGTACAGTATCTGTTACGGCTGAAAAAGTAAACCGTGTATTAGGTACAGATATTTCTGCAAGTGAAATGGGTACAATGTTCACAAACTTGAAATTCCCATTCACAGAAGTAGAAGGAACATTCCATGTAAATGTACCAGCACGTCGTCCTGATATTACAATTTCAGAAGACCTAGTAGAAGAAGTGGGTCGTCTGTATGGGTATGATCACATTCCAGTTACATTACCTTCTGGAACGATGACACGTGGTAAATTAACATCAGCACAAACGAAACGTCGTAAAGTACGTCGCTTCTTAGAAGGTGCTGGTTTATATGAAGCAATCACATATTCATTAACAAGCGCTGACAAAGCGAAACAATATATGGTTGAGCCGAACGAAAAAGCTCCTGTAAATCTTGCGCTTCCAATGAGTGAAGAGCGTAGTCAACTTCGTTTAAGCTTAGTGCCACAATTGTTAGAAGCAGTTTCATACAATGTTGCACGTAAAAACGACAGTGTTGCTCTATACGAAGTAGGTTCTATCTTCTTACCGACAGAAGCAGGAGAACTTCCGAAAGAAGAACAACATCTTGCGGGTGTTATGACAGGTCTTGCTCTTCACCATGCATGGCAAGGCGAGAAGAAAGTAGTAGACTTCTTCGTTATGAAAGGTGTGCTAGAAGGATTATTCGACGTACTTGGCGTTGCAAACCAAATCGCATATGCACCAGCAAAACGTGAAGGTATGCACCCAGGCCGTACAGCTGACATTGTATTAGATGGCGAAGTAATTGGATTCATCGGTCAATTGCATCCAGAATCGCAAAAACAATTGGATGTGAAAGATACATTCGTATTCGAACTATCTCTTGTAAAAGTATTCGGTGCAGACGTGGAAGAAACTTACTACTTACCAATCCCACGTTTCCCATCGATGACACGTGATATGGCTGTTGTTGTAACGAAAGAAACAAAAGCTGGCGGAATGAAGCAAGTCATTGCTGAAGCTGGTGGAGAACTTCTGAAAGACGTAACACTATTCGACTTATACGAAGGTGAAAAAATGGAAGAAGGCAAGAAATCACTTGCATTCTCTATGACTTACTTCGATGCAGAACGTACGTTAACAGACGAAGAAGTAACAGAAGCACATAACCGTGTATTAACAACGGTAGAAGAGAAATTTGGTGCGGAGTTACGTAAGTAATAAGAAATTGCCGGATCTATTCCGGCAATTTTTTTTATGATGCGATTGTCGATATATTATAAAAATTGCCGATATATTTGAAGTTACGGTCGATATATTGCGAAAATCGCTGATATATTTTCTGGTGTCTTGCATCTTTCCCTCGAATGTAGTACATTAATTTTAGTTTAACAAAATGAAAGACGATGATAAGGAAAAGTAGTATATACTATAATCCATAGCGAGTCAGGGACGGTGAGAGCCTGATGAGGCGGTATATGTGAAGAACACCTTGGAGTTGCTAACCGAAATTGAATCTTGTATTCAAGAGTAGACTTAGACGGGAATCCGGCCTGTTACAAACCGGGAAGTATGTATTACATACGAGTTAAAGTTGGTCTTTATGACAAATTGGGTGGTACCGCGAAGTTTAACCTTTCGTCCCTTTATGGATGAAAGGTTTTTTTGTATTTAAATATATCAGCAAAGGAGAATTTCACTATGGAAAACACATTAGTAAAAAGTCTGTATAGAGATACAGAAAAGTATGCAGATCAAACAGTACAAGTATCAGGGTGGATTCGTAACTTACGTGATTCAAAAGCATTTGGTTTCATCGAATTAAACGACGGTAGCTTCTTCAAAAGCGTTCAAATCGTTTTCGATACAGAATTAGAGAACTTCAAAGAAATTGCAAAACTTCCACTTAGCTCTTCAGTTAAAGTAGAAGGTAAAGTAATTGCAACGCCTGGAGCGAAGCAACCATTTGAAATTAAAGCAGAAAAAATTGATATCGAGGGCTTATCAGATTCTGATTACCCACTTCAAAAGAAGCGTCATACGTTTGAATACTTACGTACAATCGCTCACTTACGCCCAAGAACAAATGCATTCTCTGCAACGTTCCGCGTACGTTCTATCGCAGCATTTGCGATTCACCAATTCTTCCAAGAGCGTGGATTCGTACATGTTCACACACCGATCATTACTGGTAGTGATACAGAAGGTGCTGGCGAAATGTTCCGTGTAACAACGCAAGATTTAAACAACGTATCAAAAGGTGAAGACGGACAAGTTGATGAATCAAAAGACTTCTTCGGTAAAGAAACAAACTTAACAGTAAGTGGACAGCTGAACGCTGAAGCTTATGCATTAGCATTCCGTGATGTATACACATTCGGACCTACATTCCGTGCGGAGAACTCAAACACAACTCGCCATGCAGCTGAGTTCTGGATGGTTGAGCCTGAGATTGCATTTGCTGAATTAGGCGATGTAATGGATCTTACAGAAGATATGCTGAAATATGCAATGAAATATGTATTAGAACATGCACCAGAAGAAATGGACTTCTTCAACAGCTTCGTTGATAAAACAGTTCTAGAGCGCATGAACAATGTGATTAACTCTGACTTCGGTCGTATCACTTATACAGAAGCAATTAAAGTACTTCAAGAATCAGGTGCTGACTTTAAATACCCAGTAGAATGGGGTATTGACTTACAAACAGAGCATGAAAGATACTTATCAGAAGAAATCTTCAAACGCCCTGTATTCGTAACAGACTATCCAAAAGACATTAAAGCGTTCTATATGCGTATGAATGAAGACGGTAAAACAGTAGCTGCTACTGACCTTCTAGTTCCTGGCATCGGCGAATTAATTGGCGGAAGTCAACGTGAAGAAAGAATGGACGTTTTAGTAGAAAGAATTAAAGAACTAGGCATGAACGAAGAGGACTACTGGTGGTACTTAGAACTTAGAAAATACGGCGGTACAAAACACGCTGGATTCGGTCTAGGTTTCGAGCGCTTCCTAATGTACATTACTGGTATGGCTAACATCCGTGACGTAATTCCATTCCCAAGAACTCCAGGTTCTTCTGAGTTTTAAGATATAAAAAAAGCGAGAGCAACTGCTCTCGCTTTTTTTATTGAGAAAGGTTGTAATTGCAACCTGAACTTTATAAAGTATTTCACGACTAGAAAAGATGTTATTCATAGTTCAATTCCCACTTCATATATAAGTAAAACGAATGCGACATTTATATAGGGAAGGGGTTTTTATACAATGGGGGAAATTCCAAGTCATACAAAGTGGACATTGCGTGACAAGTATATAGTAATCACTGGTGCAACAAGTGGTATTGGATTAGCGGCAGCTAAGGTGTTTGCAAAAAGCGGTGCTAAGCTAGGAATCATTGCACGTAATGAAGCAAAAGCGAATGATGTTATGACTCAACTTGAAAATATAACGGATGGGAATGCAGTGGTAGATATATTTTTCGCTGATATGTCTTCCCAACAATCTATACGCCAGGTAGCTACCAATATTTTAGAAAGATGTCCGAGAATTGATATATTAGTAAATAATGCGGGTGCTTTATTTCAAACAAGGCAAATTACAGAAGACGGTTTGGAGATGACCTGGGCGGTAAACCATTTAGGTCCATTCTTACTTACAGATTTGTTGTTGGAGCGTTTAAAAGAAAGTGCTCCTGCTCGCGTCATTACCACTGCATCTCACGGTCACAAAATGGCTAAAAAGGGAATTGATTTCGATGATCTAGATGCAGAACAACTGTATCGCGGTATTAAGAAGTTCATGGGCGGTCCTACAATGCGTTATGCACAAACAAAACTAGCTAACATTTTATTCACCTCTGAATTGGCACAGCGGTTGGAGGGAACGGGTGTTAGTGCTTATAGCTTTGACCCGGGGCTAGTGAATACGAATTTTAACCAGGATAATGGTCTAGCTGCTCGCTTAACTATGGCAGCAATGAAACCTTTCTCCCGTACGCCGGAGAAAGGTGCTGAAACTTTAGTATGGCTAGCAGAATCAACTGGATTTACTAATCAGAGTGGTTATTACTATGCCGATAAACAAGTAGGGGAAATGTCTGAAGCTGCCTTGGATAAGGATGCAGCAAAGCGTCTATGGGACATAAGCGAAAACCAAACACGAGAGTAAAAGAGTAGCGAGTATATGTTCAGATTATTATGTTGAATAGTTTTTTACCCTTAAGTAAAAAGTAACCTTGGGGGTGAGTGCAATGAGTAAAAAAGTGAAAAAAGACCATTCAAGATCAATCCTAGGTTCTCCAGAAGTGGAAGGGCAAGGGACAACAACACATGAAACTGGTTCTCATAAAGTATCTTCATCAAATAAGAAGCAGAAACGAAGCTAATATAAAAAAGGGAGAGTCTTGGCGGCTCTCCTTTTTTATAGGGGAATTACTAAAAATGAGTTAATTTAGCGATATAGTTAGGAGAGGAAAATAGTAAATGCAATTACATTGAATCGAGAACACATGAAACAAAAAACAGGAGTTTGTAAGCCCCTGTTTTTGTCGATACTATTTCAATAAGCGAAACGCTTTCTCTGTATTAGCAAAATGCAGTTTTACAAACTCAGGTAATCTTTCTTTACCTACTTTTTGAATTAATTTAGCAGCGGCAATATCAACTTGTTTACCAGCACCTTTTGGAAGTAGCATACCAGCTTTTTTACTTAGTTCATCAAATTGTTTTACGAATGAGTAACGAGCTAAAATGGAAGCGGCGGCAACAGCTAAATGAACACTTTCACCTTTCGTAGCGAAGTAAACATTTTCACGCTGTACCTGTTTTTGTTTTGCTAAATACTTATAGTATGTATCAGGTTGCGTAAATTGGTCGATTAAGATGCCTTCTGGTGTTGTAGGAGCAATTTTCGCTAATAAGTTTGTAATGGCTTTATTGTGTAGTAAAGCTTTTAGCTTACCTTGATTATTTCCTTTATCAAATAGCTCGTTATATTTTTCATTATGAAGAACGAGAGAGCTGTAAGGAACAACGTGAAGTAGTTGTTTTGCAATAGCGGTAATTTGAGCATCGTTTAAGTTTTTGGAGTCTTTTACACCAAGTTCTTTTAAAAGTGGAATTTGTTTTGCGTCCACATATACAGCAACTACTGTCATCGGTCCGAAGTAATCACCAGTACCTACTTCATCTGATCCTGCTATAGACATTGTACCGATGGAAGCAGGCGGTGCAAAACGATGAGAATCGACCGATTTTTTTACAGTTGTTTTCGGTGTTTGAGAGACAGTTTGCCAACGAGAAGCTTCTGCTTCAGCACGTCCACCTTGGAACATTACTTTTCCAGATTTATATGCTGTAATCGTGCAAGATGGCACCTTTGCCATAAAGATACCGCCTTGCGGAATTTTTGAGCTAAGTGCTTGTTTATATTGTTGTTTCATGTCTTCAATTACTGTAGAACTTGTTTGTATTACGATAGAATTTGACAAAATGGTCGCTCCTTTTTTATATTGTTATTTTTATCATATCGGATTGTTCTTTCTGTTTCCATATTATGATGGTTCATGGTATGATAAACTTTAGGATTCTGTACGTGATTGGAGGCCGGTGAGTTGTCACAACAAAAGGGAAATAAAAGTCGAATTAATGTAGAAATATATGGCCAACAGTATTCAGTTGTTGGCGATGAAAGTACAAGTCATATCCGCATGGTAGCAGCGATTGTGGATGATAAAATGCGCGAACTCAATGCCAAGAATCCTTCGCTTGATACGAGTAGACTAGCGGTATTGACGGCGGTAAACGTCATACACGATTACATAAAATTAAAAGAAGAACATGAGAAGTTGAAAGAAAGTATGACAAAAAAAGGAATGGAATAAACATGATTGATATTATTATCATTTTACTGCTTGTTATGGGATTTTTCCTCGGATTACGCAGAGGTTTTATCTTACAACTTGTAAAGTTAACAAGCTTTATTATCGCATACCTTGTTGCATACTGGTACTGTAAAGATTTAGCGCCAGCACTTGCGAAATTTATTCCGTATCCATTTGATAAAAATGTATCTGTTCCAGAATGGATTGATGCAAATAATATTGAGACAGTATTTTATCAAGCAATTGCGTTTATCGTATTATTTATTATTACAAAAATCGCACTTTCATTACTTGGTAATTTGTTAAATATGTTTGCAGAAATACCGGTGTTAAAGCAAGTAAATGCGTTTGCGGGGGCAATCCTCGGATTTTTAGAAGTATATATTATTTTGTTTGTTTTAATTATTGTTGGAAATATTCTTCCGATTGAACAAATACAAACACCATTACAAAAATCATCAATTAGCAAAATAATTGTAGACGATACACCGATTCTCTCTGAAAAGGTGAAGGAGCTATGGCAGACAGGTAGCAGAGTATAACTTCTCTTTTTTCGGAAAGAGAAGTTTTTTTCTATGAAAGAAAGGCGGGGCAATGATGAAAGTAAATAAAAAACAAGTTATTAAATTACTAAAGACAATCGGGCTTTTTATGGAATTAAAGGGTGCGAATCCATTTAAAATATCTGCATTTCGTAAAGCAGCAGCAGCACTAGAAAGTGATGATCGTAGTCTTTCTGAAATTGAAGATTTCACAAAGATTCCAGGTATCGGAAAAGGAACGGCAGCAGTTATTCAAGAATATATAGAATCGGGAACATCTGAAGTATTACAAGAACTTGAAAAAGAAGTGCCAAGCAGTTTGTTACCTTTATTAAAACTTCCGGGCCTTGGTGGTAAAAAGGTAGCTAAGTTATACAAAGAACTTGGTGTTGTGGATATGGAATCGTTAAAAGCTGTTTGTGAGGAAAATAAAGTACAAGCTTTAGCAGGTTTCGGTAAGAAAACAGAAGAGAAGATATTAGAAGCAATTGATCAAGTAGGATCTCGTCCAGAACGTTTACCGATTGCGATGATATTACCTATTGCCGGGGAAATAGAGGAGAAGTTGTCGAATATTACCGAAGTAATTCGTTTTTCTCGCGCTGGTAGCTTACGCCGTGTTCGTGAGACAGTGAAGGATTTAGATTTCATTATTGCAACGACAGAACCAGCAGCAGTACGTGAACATTTATTGCAATTCGATAATATGATTGAAGTAATTGCAAGTGGAGATACGAAAGTTTCTGTTCGTCTTCAATACGAATATGATATTTCAATCGATTTCCGTTTAGTAAAACCAGAAGAGTTTATTACAACGCTTCATCATTTCACAGGATCAAAAGACCATAACGTAAAAATGCGCCAAATTGCAAAAGATAAAGGCGAAAAAATTAGTGAGTACGGTGTAGAGAAATTGGAAACAGGTGAAGTAAAAACATTCGAGACTGAGGAAGAATTTTTTGCTCATTTCGGTCTTCCATTTATCCCACCAGAAGTGCGTGAAGATGGAAAAGAAATTGAATTAATTAAAGAGTATCCAAACTTAATTCAGTTTTCTGATATACAAGGTGATTTACATATGCATACAACGTGGAGTGACGGTGCTTTTTCTATTGAAGAAATGGTACAGGCATGTCGTGCCCGTGGATATAAGTTTATGGCGATTACTGATCACTCACAATACTTGAAAGTAGCGAACGGTTTAACGAAAGAGCGTCTTCGTGAACAAGCGAAAGAAATTGAACGCATGAATGAAAAGTATTCAGACATTACAATTTTACGCGGAATTGAAATGGACATTTTACCGGATGCATCACTTGATTTTGATGATGAAGTATTAGCAGAATTAGATTATGTTATTGGAGCTATCCACTCTAGCTTCTCACAAGACCGTGAAACGATTATGAAGCGTCTTCGCGCTGCACTTGAGAATAAACATGTTACAATGATTGCTCACCCGACAGGACGCCTTCTTGGACGTCGCGAGGGTTACGATGTAGACACAGATTTATTAATTGAACTCGCAAAAGAAACAAATACAGTTTTAGAATTAAATGCAAATCCAAACCGTCTAGATTTAAGCGCGAAATTATTAAAACAAGCACAAGATGCTGGTGTAAAAGTAGCGATTAATACGGATGCTCATACACTTGAAATGTTAGAAGACATGGAAACAGGTGTAGCAGCAGCACGTAAAGGTTGGATTCAAAAAGATAACGTGATTAACACGTGGGATATTGAACGTTTATTAGACTATATTAAACGTAATAAGTAACACAAGGGGGACCTGCAACATGTTAGAAAGAACGTTGCGTGTATTAGAATACAATAAAGTAAAAGAACAATTACTTGAACATACAGCCTCTTCACTTGGTCGTGACAAAGTGAAGAATTTAGTACCGAGCACTGATTTTGAAGAAATTGTAGAACTACAAGATACGACGGATGAAGCGGCGAAAGTCATTCGTTTAAAAGGGAGTGCGCCATTAGGTGGTATTACTGATGTTCGCTCAAATGTGAAGCGTGCAAAAATCGGAAGTATGTTAAGCCCAAATGAACTACTTGATATTGCAAATACGATGTATGGTAGTCGCAATATGAAACGTTTTATCGAAGATATGGTTGATAATGGTGTCGAGCTTCCGATTTTAGAAACTCACGTCGCTCAAATTGTATCTTTATATGACTTAGAAAAGAAAATTACAAATTGTATCGGTGATGGCGGTGAAGTAGTCGATAGCGCAAGTGATAAACTACGTGGTATTCGTAACCAAATTCGTACTGCGGAAAGCCGTATTCGTGAAAAGTTAGAGAATATGACGCGTTCTTCAAACGCACAAAAGATGTTATCTGATGCGATTGTAACGATCCGTAACGAACGTTACGTAATCCCGGTAAAACAAGAATACCGCGGTGTATATGGTGGTATTGTTCACGATCAATCTGCTTCTGGACAAACGTTATTTATTGAACCACAAGTAATTGTAGAATTAAATAACGCACTTCAAGAAGCACGTGTGAAAGAAAAACAAGAAATCGAACGCATCTTATTAATGTTAACAGAAGAAGTGGCAGTAGAAGCTGATATTGTTTTGTCTAACGTAGAAGTAGTTGCAAATCTTGACTTCATTTTTGCAAAAGCTTTTTATGCGAAGCGAATTAAAGCAACGAAGCCAATCGTAAATAACGAGCGCTACATGGATTTAAGACAAGCGCGTCATCCGCTTATTGATCCGGAAATTATTGTGCCAAATAACATTATGCTCGGTAAAGATTTCACAACAATTGTAATTACAGGACCGAATACAGGTGGTAAAACAGTTACGCTGAAAACGGTTGGTATTTGTGTATTAATGGCGCAATCTGGTCTTCATATTCCAGTAATGGATGAGTCAGAGATTTGTGTATTTAAAAATATTTTCGCTGATATCGGTGATGAGCAATCGATTGAACAAAGTTTAAGTACGTTCTCCTCACATATGGTGAACATTGTAGATATTTTAGAAAAAGCTGATTTTGAAAGCTTAGTTTTATTCGATGAATTAGGTGCTGGAACAGACCCGCAAGAAGGGGCTGCACTAGCAATTTCAATTTTAGATGAAGTATGTAATCGTGGTGCTCGCGTTGTTGCAACGACGCATTACCCGGAATTAAAAGCATACGGATATAACCGTGAGCAAGTTATTAATGCGAGTGTTGAGTTCGATGTGAACACATTAAGCCCAACGTATAAATTATTAATCGGTGTACCAGGACGTAGTAACGCCTTTGAAATTTCGAAGCGCCTTGGATTATCTGATCGCGTTATTGATCAAGCGCGTAACCATATTAGTACGGATACAAATAAAATTGAAAATATGATTGCGAAGTTAGAAGAAAGTCAAAAGAACGCAGAGCGTGACTGGAACGAAGCAGAAGCGCTTCGTAAGCAATCTGAAAAACTTCATCGTGAATTACAGCGTCAAATTATTGAATTTAACGAAGAGCGTGATGAAAAATTATTAAAAGCGCAAAAAGAAGGGGAAGAAAAAGTCGAAGCTGCGAAGAAAGAAGCAGAGGGCATTATTCACGAACTTCGTCAATTGCGCAAAGCGCAGCTTGTAAACGTGAAAGATCACGAGCTTATTGAAGCGAAGAGCCGCCTAGAAGGTGCAGCGCCAGAGCTTGTGAAAAAACAAAAAGTGAATGTGAAAAACACAGCGCCAAAACAACAATTACGTGCAGGCGATGAAGTAAAAGTATTAACGTTCGGTCAAAAAGGTCAATTACTTGAAAAAGTAAGTGATACAGAGTGGAGCGTACAAATTGGTATTCTGAAGATGAAAGTGAAAGAATCCAATATGGAATACATTAATACACCGAAGCAAACAGAGAAAAAAGCAGTCGCAAGTGTGAAGGGTAGAGATTATCACGTGTCGTTAGAGCTTGACCTTCGCGGTGAGCGTTACGAAGATGCAATGATGCGCGTTGAAAAATATTTAGACGATGCACAGCTTGCAAGCTATCCTCGTGTGTCAATCATTCACGGTAAAGGAACAGGAGCGCTTCGCCAAGGTGTACAAGATTACTTGAAAAAACATCGCGGCGTGAAAAACTACCGTTACGGTGACATGGGCGAGGGAGGCCTAGGCGTAACAGTTGTCGAATTAAAATAGCAAACAACGAAACGAAGGGGAAACCATTATATGTTTATGGACAAACTTGCAAAAGCATTGTTAGCTTGTTGTGGAATATTTTTGGTGATTGGGGTTATTTATTTAGTTGTTTTTGCGAAGTGAAGGAGCGTCAATCGTGGCATAATGATATTGCCATAGATTGACGCTTTTAATATACGAAAAGGAACAAAATATGAAAATCAACCAATACATAAGCGAAGCAAAATCCTGCTCAAGACGCGAAACAGATCGTCTTATTAAAGCTGGATGCGTGGCTATTAACGGCGAAATTTGTACGCACGGTGCTCTCGTGAGCGATGATGATGTTGTAACGATTGATGGGCAGGTTATTGCAAAAGAAGAGAAAGAAAAGGTGTATATCGCTTTTCATAAACCAGTTGGAATTACTTGTACAGCAGCCGATCATATTGAAGATAATATTATTGATTATATCAATTACCCAGAGCGAATCTTTCCCGTTGGACGATTAGATAAAGCATCGGAAGGACTTATTTTATTAACGAATGATGGCGCGATTGCGAATCAAATTTTACACGGAGATCACGAGCATGAGAAAGAATACGTTGTGACGGTAGATAAACCTTTTACAGATTGGTTTATTGATGAGATGTCCAGCGGTGTAAAGATTAAAGATGGAATGACGAAGCCATGCAAAGTGACGAGAGTCGGCCAATCTACATTTCGCATCGTTTTAACACAAGGAATGAACAGGCAAATTCGTAGAATGAGCCGTGCTTTCGGGTTTACTGTAACAAAGCTAAAGCGAGTGCGCATTATGAATATAGAATTACATGAGCTTGAAGTGGGAAAGTGGCGGAGCGTTACAGCTGAAGAGTTAGAAATTTTAATAGGGCAGTTATAGGGAGGAAAAATTTTCTCCCTATATTTTTTTGTCAGAAAAAATAAAACTATTGATTTTTTAAAAAATAGCCCATATAATAAAAAACAACAAGTTTCGACAAGATATTTTATAAAAGTAATGATGAGGACATGAGTTGTTTTCTACGATTCTCAGAGAGGGAAGCCTTAGGCTGTGAGCTTCCTAATACGAAAAGACAATCTTACCACCTCTAAACTTCAAGAGTGAACTGCATGCATGATGCATTGTAATTCTTGGCGGATAAAACCGTTATCAATTTACACGAGCTATAAAATGAGCTTATTTCGTTATAAATTCATTTTATTAGAATAAGGGTGGAACCACGATTTCAACACTCGTCCCTTTGTTAGGGACGGGTGTTTTTTGCGTTCTTTTACGGGGAAGTATGCTTGAAAGAGGAGATTTGACGGATTTTAATTCAGAATATTTTGTCAATTAATTATTTAGGAGGTTAGTAGAAATGAAATCATCTTTAAAATTTTCTGAGATGTTTGCAATAAGTTTAATGTTATTTGCACTATTTTTCGGTGCAGGTAATATGATTTTTCCACCAGCGTTAGGACAAGGTGCTGGAACAGATGTATGGATCGCGTTATTTGGTTTTATCGTAACAGGTGTTGGATTGCCTTTATTAGGGGTAATCGTTATAGCTCTAAAGGGAGATATTAATGAGCTAGCAGGACGTGTGCATCCTATCTTCGCACTTGTTTTTATCACTGCAATTTATTTATGCTTAGGCGTATTCGTAAGCGTTCCGCGTACAGGGACAGTTGCTTATGAAATGAGTGTTGCACCATTTTTACCAAGTGAGATAGCTAGCCAATCCTATCCACTTGTTATCTTTACATTTATTTTCTTTGCGGTAACTTTCTATTTAGCTTTAAATCCTTCAAAATTAGTGGGACGCATCGGTAAAGTGTTAACTCCAATTTTATTAGCTGTTATTGCAATTATTGTAGGTAAAGCACTTATTACACCAATTGGAGAATTTGGTTCACCGACAGAAGCGTATAGTGCTCCTCTTTTCAAAGGTTTTATTGACGGATATTTAACTTTAGATGGACTGGCAGCACTTGTTTTCGGAAATGTTGTCATTAATGCTTTAAAAGCAAAAGGTGTTACAAATAAGAATAGCATTGCGAAAGTAACAATCTTTGCAGGATTTATTGCAGCACTTGGTTTACTACTTGTGTATTTAGCGCTTGCGTATCTTGGAGCTTCTAGTGTATCGCTTGGAATGGGCGCAAACGGAGGCATTATTTTAACAAACGTTGTAAATCATTTATTTGGTAGTTACGGAACATTATTACTAGGTATCGCAATTACAGCAGCATGTTTAACAACTTCTGTAGGTATTGTTGCAGCTTGTGGAGAATATTTCTCTTCCTTATTACCAAAGCTTTCATATCAAAAAGTCGTTTTCATTTTCTGTGTACTAGCATTTATGGTAGCCAATCTTGGTTTAACGCAGTTAAACGCATTAGCATTACCAATCTTAATCGCCATTTATCCAATTGGAATCGTTCTTATCGTATTATCACTTGTTGAAAACTACGTTCGTCTTCCATTAGCGATGTATGTGGGTGGTATTGTAGGAGCGTTCGCAATTAGTTTCTTTGATGGATTACACAATGCAAACCTTCAAATTGCAGCATTAGCACCTATTTTAGATAAAATTCCATTATATAGTGTAGGAATTGGTTGGTTAGTTCCAGGCATAATCGGTATAGGATTTGGTTATATAGTTTCTAAGTTTCAAAAGCAGGAAATTGCTGTAGAAAAATAGAGAAAAGAGGCTTTCTATAATAGAAAGTCTCTTTTTTTTGTAGAAAAAGCCACATATAGAGAAATTCAGATATTAAAAATTTTATACGTAATATAGTTGACAAAAAATTTATGAGTAGGCTAAGATTGACTTAGTTGTGGAAATATTGGAAGGGAAGTGAAGGAAAGGGGTTTCTATAACTATAGTGTTGTTATGGGAAGAGGTGAAAGAAGAGGAAAAGGGATAGTTTATTTTTTTTGATTTATATTGAGAATGATAATCAATGAATAAGTTTTATAATTTTTTCTCAGTTTCTATGCCTTCGTATAAGGAATAGGGTGAGATATTATTTTTAATATTCAATGAGAATGATAATCAATAATACTTATGTTACATAAAAGAATGCTAATTAAATATAGGTGGAAAAGGTTATTTTTTTCTTATAAATTGAGAATAATTATCATTTTTAAAAAGTGAAATGCAAGATAAACAAGGAGGAAACAAGAAAAATGAAAAAGTTTTCTGTATTACCCGCTTTTATTATGACATTTGTATGTATGCTAGCTTTTCTTGTAGTGCCGTTCGGACAAGCTTCAGCAAAATTAGCTGACGGTACGTATGATATTAACTACGTAATACAAAAAGCGGAAAACGAGTCAGCTTCAATGGCAAATGATTATTTTGAAAAGCCAGCTAAGTTAGTTGTAAAAAATGGTGAGATGAAAGTTCAAGTTCCAATGAACCATAGTGCTTGGATTACAGAATTTAAAGCACCGGAGAATGGAAATTTTGTTGATGCAAAAGTAGTGAGTAAGGACGAAGGGGCTGATAAAAGAACGGTTGAATTTAAAGTTGATGATCTATCAAAGCCGTTGGGAGTAAAAATTCATGTTGTTGTACCAAGTGCAAACTATGACCACCACTATACAATTCGTTTTGCGTTTGATGCAAATGTAAAAGCTGTAGGTGGCGATAACGGTGTAGTTGCTGCAACAAAAAATAATGACCAAGCGAAAACAGATACACAAGTAAAAGAAGAAAAAACGAAAGTAGAGAATAAAGAAGCGAATAAAGAAACAAATGAGAGTGGAAAAGCTGAAAAAACAGATAATCCAAAAACGGGAGACGAAGCACGTATCGGATTCTTTGCAGCGTTACTTCTTGTTTCAGGTGTTTTCTTAATTCGTAAAGCGAAGCTAAACAAATAAATATTTCGAAGGGTGATGAATATATGTTTAAACAATTTAAAATGATTATTGCCGTATTTGCTGTTTTATTTACGTTTATCGCAACACTAGGTTCACAAGATGCAAAGGCTGCTACAAAACTAGCTGATGGGAAATATAATATTGCTTTTACTGTATGGAAAGGCGATAAAGATGAATCATCTAGAATGAATAGTTATTTTGAAAGCCCAGCAACATTAACAGTTAAAAATGGAAAACAATATGTTTCATTTAAAGTGAAAGATAGTTCTTCTATTAAAAGTTTCCAAGTAGAAAAAGATGGTCAATTTATAGAAACAACCGTGTTAAGTGAAAACAAAACAGATAATACTAGAGTTGTAGAATTTGAAGTTGCTGACTTGTCAAAAAAACTAAACGGCAAGGTGAAAATTAATATCCCAATTATTAATTACAATGCTTCATATGATATTCGCTTTGTATTTGATGGGAACAGTGTTAAATAATTAATTTTTTATAAAGGAGCGTTATTTCATTGAACAAGTATCTTAAGATTGTTGTTGCAATGTGTCTAATGATATTTACATTTGTATCAACATTACAACCACTTGCAGTTCAAGCAGCTACCAAGTTAGCTGACGGTGAATATTCAATTGGCTTCAAAGTTTTAAAAGATACATCAGATGAAGAATCGATGATGAATCAATATTCAGTAAGCCCGGGAACTTTAAAAGTGAAGGATGGGAAAAAGAAAGTATCCTTTACATTAACGAATAGTTCATGGATTACGAAGTTTGAAACAGAAAAAGCAGGCCAACTTGTTGAGACAAATGTAATTAGTGAAGATAAAGAAAAAGATACAAGAGTAGTAGAATTTGATGTGGAAGATGTAGAGAAGGTATTAAATGCAAAAGTAAAAGTAGATATTGATTTTTTAAATTATCATCATGACTATGATGTACGCATTGTCTTTGATCAAAATAGTATTAAACCCGTTCATGTAGAAAAGCCAAATGAAAAAGAGGACCCAGCTAATAAGCCAGATCCAAATGAAAAACCTGATCCGAGTCAGAAGCCCGACCAAAAGCCTGACCCAGATCAACAACCAAATTCTAACACAATTACAGATGGTGAGTACAGCATTCCATTTAAAGTGTTCAAAGATCAAACAGATGAAGAATCCAAGATGAATAGTTACATGGTAAATCCAGGAGTATTAAAAGTAGAAAATGGTAAGAAAAAAGCCGTTATAACACTAAAAAGTAGCTCATTAATTAAAAATTTCCAAACGGAAAAAGATGGTGCATTTGTTGATGCAAAAGTAGTGAGTGAGGATAAGGAAAAAGATACAAGAGTAGTAGAGTTTGAAGTAAACGATTTATCTAAAAAACTAAATACAAAAGTATTTATCGAAATGGCATCAAAAAATTATAAGCAAACGCATGATGTACAACTTTTATTTGAACAAGATAAACTTGAAAAAATTAAAAATGAAGAGAAAAAACCAGAAGTAGAAAAACCAGAAGTAGAAAAACCAGACGATAATAAAAATCCAGATGCTGAAACAATTAAAGATGGTGAATACAGCATCAATTTTAAAACATTAAAAGATCAAACAGAAGAAATTTCAATGATGAACACATATACAAAAAGTCCAGGTGTGTTAAAAGTAAAAGATGGTAAGAAGTATGTATCCTTTACGTTAACGAATAGTGCTTGGATTACAAAGTTTGAATTTGAGAAAAATAGTTCGTTTGTTGATGCAAATGTAATAAGTGAAGATAAAAAAGCTGATACACGCGTAGTGGAAGTAGAAGTACCGGATTTATCGGAAAAGTTAAATGCAAAAGTAAAAGTAGATATCGATTCAATGAATTATCACCATTTTTACGATATTCAATTTGCATTTGATAAAGGTAGCATTAAGCCGTTAAATAACCAAGGCGGAAACGACAACCAAGGCGGAAACGACAAGCAAGGCGGAAACGACAACCAAGGCGGAAACGACAAGCAAGGCGGAAACGACAACCAAGGCGGAAACAATAACCAAGGTGGAAACGACAAGCAAGGCGGAAACAATAACCAAGGTGGAAACGACAAGCAAGGCGGAAACGACAACCAAGGTGGAAACAATAACCAAGGCGGAAACAACAACCAAGATAATAACACAACAATTGATCCAAAAGCTCTTAAAGATGGTGAATACAGCATTGGCTTTAAAGTGTTAAAAAATCAAACAGATGAAATCTCAATGATGAACACATACACAAAAAGTCCAGGTGTATTAAAAGTAAAAGATGGTAAGAAATATGTATCGTTTACATTAACAAATAGTACATGGATTACGAAATTTGAATTTGAGAAGAATGGTTCTTTCGTTAATACAAAAGTGTTAAGTGAAAATAAAGAACAAAATACAAGAGTAGTAGAAGTAGAAGTAAACGATTTGTCTAAAAAATTAAATGCAAAAGTAAAAGTAGATATTGATTCAATGAATTATCACCATGTCTACGATGTTCAATTTGTATTTGATCAAGATAGTATTAAAGCTTTAGGGAATCAAGGTGGAAGCGACAAGCAAGGCGGAAACAACAACCAAGGCGGAAACAATAACCAAGGTGGAAACGACAAGCAAGGCGGAAATGATAACCAAGGTGGAAATAATAAACCGAAAGTAATAGTTGATCCGAAAAATTTAGTAGACGGTCAATATGATATTACATTTAAAGTATTAAAAGATAAAACAGATGAGATTTCAAAGATGCATGACTATGTTGTAAATCCAGCGAAATTAATCGTAAAAGATGGTAAAAAATACATTGAGATGACGCTGAAAAATAGCGTGTGGATTACGAAATTCCAAACGGAAAACAATGAGCTATTCGCTGATGCGAAAGTAATAAGCGAAGATAAAAATGCAAATACGCGAGTAGTACAGTTTGAAGTAGAAGATCTATTTAAAAAATTAAACGCAAAAGTAAAGGTAGACATCGATGAGATGAACTACCATCATTTCTACGATGTACAAATTCAATTTGATACAAATAATATCGGTGCGTTAGGAACTATTAAAGAGGATCCAAAAAATGAACCAAAAAATCCAGTGACTACACCGAAAGTAGATAATGTAAAAACAGTAGGTAATCCTGATTTTAATCGAAATGCAGATGATAAGAAGAAAAACAACGCTACAGATAATGATGCAAAAAAAGAGAAAAACTCAAAAACTGCAGATACAGCACAACTTGGTTTATACATGGTGTTACTGCTAGGTTCACTTGCTTTACTAGTTCGTAAATATAGAGCGGGTAGATTGTAATTTTTGGAGTCTTGATGCATGTTCGCGTGCATCAAGACTTGTTTCATATTGTATGGAAAGGAGTGGTGATTGAGAGTGAAGAAAATTGCAAGTGTACTAATGGCTATCATTTTGTTAATGAGTATAGCCGGGTGCTCATCACCAAAAAAAGAAACAGCAAAGCAGGTAAAGAGTGAGAGTAAAGAGCGCATTGTTGCAACAACAGTGGCTGTTACTGAAATTATGGATGCGTTAGAAGTAGATTTAGTCGGCGTTCCAACAAGTTCTAAAACTTTACCAAAGCGATATAAAGGTTTACCTGAAGTTGGGAATCCAATGAGTCCAGATATGGAAAAGGTAAAATCATTAAAGCCGTCAGAAGTATTATCTGTGACAACACTTGAATATGAATTAAAGCCAGTTTTTGATGGTGTGGGTATGAAAGCAAACTTTTTAGATTTAACAAGCTTGAAAAATATGCAAAATTCTATTAGCGATTTAGGTAAGAAATATGGACGTGAAAAGCAGGCTGAAGAAGTTGTAACTAAGTTAGATAAAAAGGTTGCTAGCATTCAAAAAGAAGTAAAAGGAAAGAAAGAACCGACAGTACTTATTTTGTTAGGTGTGCCAGGAAGTTATTTAGTAGCAACAGAGCATTCTTATATTGGAGATTTAGTGAAACAACTAGGTGGTAAAAACATTGTACAAGGTGAACGAGTAGAGTATTTAGCTTCTAATACAGAGTACTTAAAGAAAGCTGATCCAGATATTATTTTACGAGCAGCTCATGGTATGCCTGATGAAGTTGTAAAAATGTTCGATAAAGAATTTAAAACGAATGACATTTGGAAGCACTTCGCTGCAGTTAAAAATACCCGTGTTTACGATTTAGAAGAGCGTTTATTTGGAACGACAGGCAATTTAGCAGCAATTGAAGCGTTAGATGAATTGAAAAAAATTATGTATCCGTGATGCATTTTAATATAAAGGAAGAGTGGAATGAATAAAAAAACTTGGAGTTTCCTCATTGTTACTGCATTGCTTATTGTTATGACATCATTGTCAGCGATGAAAGGGAGTTTAGAAGTAGGTATTGTTGAGCTTGTACAAGGGATATTTACAGGGGGAAATGAAGATGTTGAAGTGATTAAAGATTTACGTTTCCCACGTATTATTATTGCACTATTTACTGGAGCAGCTCTGGCTGTTTCAGGTGTGCTTTTTCAAGCTGTTATGAAAAATCCACTTGCTGATGCTGGTGTAATCGGGATATCTTCTGGAGCAAGTTTTATGACACTCGTTATTATTACGTTGTTTCCACAATTCTTTTTCTGGACACCAGTATTCGCATTTTTAGGCGGTGCGCTTGCGTGTTATCTCGTTTACTCTTTTTCATGGAAGTCTGGATTAAGTCCACTCCGCATTATTTTAATTGGTATTGCTATTAATGCAATGTTTACTGGATTAAATGAATCATTCGTTACGATTTGTGGATATTTTATTAAGAGTATTAAGCAAACGACGACTTCTAACATAACAATGAAGACGTGGGGCGATGTAGAAATAATGGTGACTTATGGAACGATTGGTCTTATTCTTGCTCTGTTCGTAGGAGCTTGGTGTAACTTATTATCGCTACAAGATAAGACTGCGAAAAACTTAGGCTTGCACGTGACGAGAGTTCGTCTTATTATTTCTGCCATTGCAGTACTCTTAGCGGCAGTATCAACAGCGATTGCAGGTGTTATTGCTTTTGTAGGATTACTCGTTCCGCATATTTCAAGACAATTAGTCGGTTCAGACCATAAAGTATTAATTCCATTTTCTGCTCTTGCAGGGGCGTTATTAATTTTGACGGCAGATACAATTGGAAGGTTAATTGTGCCACCTAATGAAATTCCAGCAGCAACAATTATGGCAGTTATTGGTGGTCCATTCTTAATATTCTTGCTTAGAAAGAGTGATAAAGTTCATGGAAATTAAAAATGTAACCTTTTCATACGATAACGTAACAAATCGTTTAAAGTCTGTTAGTAGTGAAATAGAAATTGGGAAAATTACAACAATTATTGGCCCAAATGGATGTGGGAAATCAACATTACTTAGTGTTATGTCTAGAAATCACGCTCCTAGCAGTGGAGAAGTAATACTTGATGGGAAAGCGATTAGTGAATATAAACCGAAAGAGTTTGCTAGAAAGTTAGCTGTTGTCCATCAACAAAATGAGGCTCCAGCAGATATTACAGTGGAAAATCTAATAAGCTTTGGGCGTATGCCATATAAAAATATTTTCTCTCCGCAAACAGATGAAGATAGAGAAGCAATTGAGCGTGCACTAGTATGTACGAATTTACAAAGTAAGCGTGATAAGCCAATTTATGCTTTATCAGGCGGAGAGAGACAGCGAGTTTGGATTGCAATGACATTAGCTCAAAATACACCAATGCTTTTCTTAGATGAGCCGACAACATATTTAGATATTTATTATCAGATAGAAATATTAGAGTTAGTGAAAGAGTTAAATGAAGTGTATGGACTAACGATTGTAATGGTATTACATGATATTAATCAAGCCATTCGTTACAGTGATCATATTATCGTTATGAAAGATGGAGAGATTGTTACGAAAGGTAATCCTAATGATGTAATAACAGAAGAAATGGTTAAAGCAATATATGGTGTAGATGTCGTTGTAAAGCAGGATGAAGATACAGGACTATACATGGTACCAATGGGAATCTAAAGGCTGAGCATAATCCGTTTTGAGGTGATAATTTGAATAGTAAGAAAGAACGGAAAAAGAATTCATTTTTTCAACGCATACTTACCATTGTGTTTTTAGGAATCTTTTTCTATTCAATGTATGAATTGGGTGGGATTTTCATGGATTATTATGAAAATCGTAAAGTAATGGCTGAAGCGCAACATATTTATAAGAGAAGTCCAATGGAAGAAAAATCAGAGGGTGGGGAAGTACGTAAGCAGTTTCAAGCTCTCCAAAAAATTAATCCGGAGATAGTTGGATGGATTACGATGGATGATACACAAATTAATTATCCAATCGTTCAAGCAAAGGATAATGATTACTATTTATTTCGTAATTACAAAGGTGAAGATATGAGAGCAGGAAGCATTTTTATGGACCATCGTAATGATGTGAAATCTCAAAATCGAAATACGATTTTATATGGCCATCGTATGAAAGACGGTTCTATGTTTGGTAGTTTAAAAAAAATGTTGGATGAAGAATTCTTCATGTCCCATCGTAAATTATATTACGATACATTATTTGAAGGATACGATGTTGAAGTTTTTTCAGTATATACGACAACAACGGACTTTTATTACATTGAAACGGATTTTGAAAATGATGCAGCATATACATCGTTCTTAAAGGAAATTCAAGAAAAATCACTGTACAAAACGGATACGGAATTGACGGCTAATGATGAAATTGTAACACTTTCTACATGTGACTATGCGCTTGATCCAGAGGCTGGAAGGCTAGTTGTACATGCAAAATTAGTGAAAAGAAATTAAAGAAAAAGTATAGAATATGAGAAGTGATAGCGCTCCTCATATTCTATACTTAAAAAATAACTGTTTTTACTGTGCTGCAGCCATTGGCATACGTACAACTTTTACATCATAGTAAGCAATTTTATTATCAAGAATATATTCTGGCATTCCGCCTTGATGTGAGTGAGCATCTTTAAATGCTGAGCTCTTTGTCCAACCTTGGAAATCTTCTTTTGCATTCCAGCGAGTGCTAATTGTTACTTCATCATAATCAACTGTATTTTGCGTTAAAAGAACTTCTAATCCTAAAAATCCTGGCATCGTTTCAACTTTACCTACTTTATTAAAACGCTCAATTAATTTATGTCCATTTCCCTTTGTAATTTTAGCTGTATTTGTAACAATAATCATGTGTATTCCTCCTATAAATCTAGCTATATTTTCAAGAACTCATATACATTAAATGATAATGAAAATCATTATCATTGTCAATGGCAATAATGAAATATATAAATTTTTTTTGAAAGTATGATGTTTATTTCATAAGTTAGTAAATATATTGCGATTAGGTGTAAGGCTGAGCGGGTTGTACTAGCAAAGCGATAATATGGTATAGTGAAACGAGGCTGTTTTTCGGCCTCGTTTTTTACATGCTTCCTACTAATAGAAAGCATTCAAATGGAAAGGAAGACATTACATGCGATCTGAAGTAACTATAAAAATAAAACCGAAATTTATAAAAGAAATTAAAAGTGGATATCCGCTTATTTTAAAAGATGCAATTCAAAATTTAAACGATATTCGTGAAGAAGGGACAATCATCAAAGTAGTAGATGAGAAGAACCAATTTATCGGAAAAGGCTATTATGGAAAACAAAATAAAGGATACGGCTGGATTTTAACGAGAAAAGAGAGTGAACAAATTAATCAATCTTTCTTTGAAAGTAAAATCAAATCTGCCTTACATAAACGAAAACAGTTTTACAAATCAAATGATACGACAGCATTCCGTGTCCTAAATGGTGAAGGTGATGGTCTTGGCGGCTTAATCATCGATTATTATGACGGTTATTACGTAGTGAGCTGGTATAGTGAAGGGATTTATACTTTTAGAGATGAAATCATAGCGGCACTTCAAAAAGTAGCAAACTTTAAAGGTATTTATGAGAAAAAGCGTTTTGATACGAAAGGGAAATACATTGAAGGCGATGATTTCGTAGCAGGAGAGCGCGGTGAGTTCCCACTTATCGTAAAAGAGAATGGTGTGAACTTTGCGGTTTATTTAAATGACGGAGCAATGGTTGGTGTATTTTTAGATCAGCGTAACGTTCGAAAACAAATTCGTGATACATATGCACAAGGAAGAACTGTGTTAAATATGTTCTCTTATACAGGTGCTTTCTCTGTATTTGCAGCACTTGGTGGAGCGACTAAAACAACGAGTGTGGACCTTGCAAATCGTAGTTTAAGTAAAACGATTGAACAATTTAGTGTCAACGAAATTGATTACGAAGCACAAGATATTATTGTAGAAGATGTATTCCTTTACTTTAAATATGCTGCGAAGAAAAAAATGAAGTTCGATATGGTTGTATTAGATCCTCCAAGCTTTGCACGTTCTAAAAAGTATACATTTAGCGCAGCGAAAGATTATAAAAACTTATTAAAAGAAACGATCGCGATTACAGAAAATAACGGTATTATCGTTGCTTCTACAAATTGTAGCGCATTTGATATGAAAAAGTTTAAAGGCTTTATCGATACTGCATTTAAAGAAATGAACGGTAAATACAAAATATTAGAAGAACATTCTTTACCAGAAGATTTTCGTACAATTGATCAATTTAAAGAGGGAGACTACTTAAAAGTAGTTTTCATCGAAAAAATTAAAGGCTAATAAAGAAAAAGGAGCTCGGGTTTACTTGAGCTCCTTTTCTTATTGAACGATATTTTGTACTCTACCGACTTGCCCGTCCTGCAATCGCACTTTAATGCCATGCGGATGGGAAGGGGAGTTTGTTAAAATATCTTTTACAATTCCACGTGTTAATTTGCCTGTTCGTTGATCTTGTTTTAATACAATATCAACTTCAAGACCGGGTGCGATATTAGAACGTTTTTGTCCGTTCATTTATACACCTGTACGTCTACGTTGGTTGTTTGTTTTTTTCGTTTGTTGGTTTTGTAATTTTTTCGTTTCTTGGCTTTGACTTTTTGCATTTTGGCCATTTCCATTTCCTTGCTTTTTCTTAGCAAGTTGTTCGCGCATTAAATCAGCTAAGCTTACTTTTTTATTCTCTGACATGATAAGTCTCCTTTATATAAAGTTAATTATGAACAATCGTAGTGAATTTCATCATATCATTGTTAAGGAAGGAAGGGAAGTTGGTTTGAAAATTCATATAATTGTTTCCAGTCTGTAGTAGTTACGATACAATTGAATTGTTAACGTTTGTAAAAAGGGGATAGAAATATGTCACATCATATTTTATTAGTTGAAGATGATATCTCAATTCAAGAGATGGTGGAAAAGTATTTAATAAAAGAGGGCTTTCAAGTTACAATCGCGTCTGATGGAGAAGAGGGAGTAAATACATATTTAAAAGGTTCATTTGATTTGATTATCCTCGACATTATGATGCCAAAGCTAGATGGCTTAGAGGTTGTACGAATCATTCGAGAAAAAAGTGCCGTTCCAATTTTAATGATGTCAGCAAAAGATACAGATGTTGATAAAGCTGTTGGATTAGGACTTGGGGCAGATGATTACATTTGTAAGCCATTTTCTATGATTGAATTAGCTGCACGTGTAAAAGCGGGTATTCGGAGGTTTACAAAATATTCGACTACGGAAACAACAGAAAAGATGATTCAGATTGGTGATTTAACAATCGATCCAATTAATTTTACTGTAGAAAAAAACGGGAACCCTCTCAAACTTACTTTAAAAGAATTTGAGATTTTAAAACTGTTCGTAAAGAATCAAAATCGTGTATTTACAAAAGCACAAATCTATACGTTAGTTTGGAATGAAGAGTATTACGGTGATGATAACGTTATTAATGTTCATATGAGAAGATTGCGTGAGAAAATTGAAAGTGATCCATCTAATCCAGAATATATTAAAACGTTATGGGGCATCGGCTATAAGTTGGAAGTGATGTAATATGACCAATCTGTTAATGGGCATTATTTTTATATTGTTATGTATCATTTACATACAATATAAGATGAGAAAAAATAGTAGCAAAAACTTAAGATACACATATGAAAAATTAGAAAGTATTGTAAATGAAAAAACAGGCGAGACGTTACTCGTTATGACAGATGATCTAGAATTGCAAAAATTATTAGTGGCAATTAATCAATTATTAGATGCAAAACAGAAAACGAATGCAGATCATGCAAAAGTAGAAATTTCGATGAGAAAAATGCTTTCAAATATTTCGCATGACTTGAAAACACCACTAACAGTTATTCTTGGATATACAGAAATGTTAAATGAGGATAAAACGATAAATGAAGAAGAACAGAAAATATTACTTGAAAAGGTTCATATAAAAACGCTGGAAGTGATGGAACTAATTCATAAGTTCTTTGATTTAGCAAAATTAGAATCTGGTGACAAGGCAATAGAGATAACAAAAGTAAATATGAATGAAGTTTGCCGTGAGAAGATTTTATCTTTTTATGATTTAGTGACGACGAAAGGATTTCATGTTCATATTGATATACCTGAAAGAAATATATATGCACTTGGAAATACAGAAGTATTAGGCAGAGTGTTAAATAATTTAATATCAAATGCAATTACATATGGAGAGGCTGGAAAAACACTCGGTATGACGCTAAGAGATGATGAAACGAGTGTGTATATAGACGTATGGGATAAAGGAAAAGGAATTGATGAATCTCATATTGATAAAGTGTTTGAGCGTATGTATACACTTGAAGACTCAAGAAATAAATTGTACCAAGGAAGCGGCCTGGGATTAACGATTACGAAAAGGCTTGTGGAAGCGATGGATGGAAAGATTCATCTTTCTAGTAAGCCATATGAAAAAACGATTTTTACAGTTGTATTAACAAAGATGAAGTTTTAGCTTGTAGAGAAGTAAATTCTACAAGCTTTTTTTTCAGCGTAAGGAATTTGTAAGGAACGAGTAAGAAAAAAGAGATTTCCGTTGTCTATTATAGAAATATAGAGCAGCGCGAAAGGGGAAAATGACATGACATATATATTAAAAACGAACCAGTTAACGAAAGTGTTTAAAGGAAAAGAAGTTATTTCTAGCGTTAACATGCATGTGAAAAAAGGAGAGATATACGGTTTCTTAGGACCGAATGGTGCTGGTAAAACAACAATTATGAAAATGATTGCAAATTTAATAAAACCGACGAGCGGCGATATTGAAATTTTCGGTGAGAAGTTAACAGACACATCTTATGAAGTATTAAAAAGAATGGGAACAATTATCGAATATCCAATCTTTTATGATAAATTAACGGCGAAGGAAAACCTAGAATTACATTGTGAATATATGGGCTATTACGATAAAAACGGCATTGATCATGCTTTACATTTAGTGAAACTACACGGCATAGACAATAAAAAAATAAAAGATTTTTCATTAGGGATGAAACAACGACTCGGTATTGCAAGGGCAATCGTGACAAAGCCAGAATTGCTCATTTTAGATGAACCAATTAACGGTTTAGATCCAATTGGTATTAAAGAGTTACGAGACTTATTTAAAATGCTCTGCAAAGAATATGGCATTACATTATTAGTTTCTAGTCATATTTTAGGTGAGATGGAACTAATGGCGGATACAATTGGTGTAATTCAAAATGGAAAACTAATAAAAGAAGTTTCAATGAAGAGTATTAACGGAAAACAAACAGAGTATATTGAAATCACTGTTCCTGATGTGAAACGTGCAGCTTATATTTTAGAAGATAAACTTGGTATAAAAAACTACAAAATAATGAGTGGAAATATGGTTCGTGTGTATGAATTGAAGGTGACGCAGCAAGCCATTTCAAAAGCACTTATTATGAACGATGTGGAAATTGAAAGTATTAATAAGAAACATAGTTCCTTAGAGGAATATTTCTTAAATGTAATGGATGGAGAGGGCATTCATGCTTAATGAATTGTGGCTGAACCTGGTAAGTGGATTAATCGTAATGTTTATAAGTGGAATTTTATATTATAGGAAACCAGAGCGGAAATGGTTGTTAATTCTACTAGTGATAGGAATGTTAAGCGTAGTTACTGCTGGAATTAGAATGTTAGCAGTGTAGAGACAGGTATATAAAGAATGGAGGCGTGGTTTATATGTTTAAATTAATGAAGCTCGAATGGAAGAAACATCAATTATCTAGTTACTTTAAAAGTGTAGCAATTTGTATTATAGCAATTTTCGCTGCAGTAAGCCTTATGGCATTGGGAATGAAAGCCGAGGGAGACGTGCTCTTCTCTGACTTCACACAGAACATGGCTTTAGCAAATATTTTTATTAGGATAACATTCATTATTTTTAGTTCGGTCATTTTATCACGTTTAGTAATTGATGAGTATAAGAACAAAACGATACAACTATCATTTATGTATCCGCTACAAAGGAAAATGCTAATGAGTGCGAAATTAACAATTGTTTTTTGTTTTTGTTTTGTGAGCACGATTATCGCGACTTTCATTATTAGTTTGCTCGTATATTTTGTGAGTCCAATGATGGGACTGATTGAAACACCTGCTACGATAGGTGAAATAATAGCTATCGTTCCAGGTACTATTATAAGTGCATTTATGATATCTGGGATAAGTTTAATTCCTTTGTTTTTTGGAATGAGAAAGAAATCGACACCGACAACGATTACTTCGGCAGTAATAATTGGTATGCTGATTAGTGGTAACTTTGGTTCTGGAAACGGTCAAGTAAGTATGTTTGATTTTATAGCTATCCCAATCGTGCTCTGTTTATTAGGAATTTTCATTAGTTATCTATCGTTTCGTAAAATCGACAAGATCGATGTGGCGTGAAGCAAGCCTAAAACAAAAAACGAACTGGGGTATGAATGGTGAAAAAAATAATAGTAATTGCAATATTATTCATTACAATTGCTAGTATAGTTTTTGGTATTAAGGTATTTCAGGGGAAAGATTTTAAGAAAGAAAAGTCTTTTGAAATCAATAATATAAAAGAAATAGAAGTAGACAATGAAAACTGGGATATTGAATTCAAAAGTACAGACGCTAATAAAATAGTAATTTCCGCTCAAGGTGAACAAGCAGATAAAGAGATAGATCCCGTCAAAATAGAAAATGATGAAAATAAACTTGTGATTAAGCAAAAACAAAAGGTGAACAGATTTTTTTATGGTTTTACGTTTAGGAAGAAAAATAGTATATCTATAGCTATTCCGAAGAAAGAAATAGATAAAATTGTATTAAATAATAAATCGGGTGATGTGAAAATAAACGATATAGTAGTAAAAAGCATCGTGACAAGAGGCAAATCTGGAGATGGAATGATTACAGGACTATCGGCAGAGAAGGGTGAATTTACATCCGAAAGCGGGGATTTAATGTTAAAAGATAGTTCATTACAAGAAGTAAATATAACTTCCACTACTGGTGATAATTATGTAAAAAATGTAAAAAACGAAAATATGAACATCACTTCAACATCTGGGGAAGTATTACTGAAAGATATGACAGAAGGAAAATCATTATTTGTAGAAACAAAATCAGGGGATATTGGCGTACGGTATAAAGGTGTCCCGGCATCATTGAAGCTTATGGCTAAAAGTAATTCGGCTGACGTAATAGTGGATTTAAAAGGATTTAAGAAAGATAAAAGTACAGAAAAAATAAAAGAAGGAACTATTGGTGAGGCAAAAAATGAAGCGAAGATTTTAAATGAAACAGGAGTCATTTATATTGATTAAATCTTAGGAGGAAGGAGGATACTATCATGCTACATTTAATGAAGCTAGAATTGAAAAAGTTTAAGCTTGGTTGGTACGTGAAGAGAGCAATTATTGCAAATATTGTTATACTGGCATTAATGATCTTTGTGAGCATCATCGCTCAAGTAGAAGGTGATGCAGAAATAAGGAATCCAGAGACGATATTGTTAATGGCTAGCACAATAGTAAGAGCAACGTTTATTGTTTTTGGTAGTGTATTAATCGCAAGGCTAATAATTGGTGAATATAAAAATAAAACAATACTACTTATGTTTTCTTATCCTATTAATCGGAAGAAATTGATGATTAGTAAGTTGGCTATTGCAGCAATAGTAACATTTATAACAGTTATTGTATCTAACATTTTAGTAGTAGGAGTTTTCTTTGGTATAGATAGTTATTTTTCAATTCTTCCTAATTCATTTACAGTAGATCAATTGATGCAAGAAGGAATAAAACTGGTTCCTTTAGCCGTTGCAACTGCGGGAATGAGTTTAATCCCATTATATTTTGGAATGCGTAAACGTTCAGTGCCAACTACAATTGTTTCATCTCTTATCGTTGTATCAATTGCAATGAATGGCAACCCAATGTTTCCTATAGCAACTTTTCTTCCCCTTCAACTAGCACTCGCAGCAATTGGAGTTGTGATTGCATATTACGGAATTAAAAATATAGAGAAGGAAGATATAACTGTATGACAAGAATAAGAAAAAAGAGTTGGCGTTACACCAACTCTTTTTTGTATATGTATGCTTCGTTACTACTCTGTAAATTTAGAGTGTGTGCTTAAATACTCTTGCACTCCTGGAGAAATGTTAAAGTTATTAGGACTTTTATATTCGACAGTAAACTCTCCGTCGGTACTTGTTTCAAAGGAGATTGCATAGCTATTCATTTTAGCATCGTAAGAAGTATTTTTGACTTCTGCATCTAGATTAAAATATTTTGTAATATATTCTTTTGATTCCGTAATTGCTGCTTGTTTTCCCCAAGGGGTACCATAATAGGTGAAATAAAGAGATACACTAATCACTCCAATAATAGAAGTTAGTAAAATAGTTCCCATAGCTATTTTTTTATTTTTTGTATTCAATTTGGTTACTCCTCTTCGTAATATGTATTCATTTTAATCTATCTTTTCCATAAAACAACCATTTAGAAAAAATAGTTTCACATGAAACAAGTTACAGAAAAAGACAAGATGTGTAAATACCTTGTCTTTTTTTGTTTTTACATTTTAGGAACTTCCATTCCAGCGGCAGCCCATTCTTCTTTTGCAGGACCATATACGCCAGGAACTGTTAAGCCAGCTTGCCTCATTAAAACCGTCATTTGTCCGCGGTGGTGATTTTGATGATTAATAAGTGTCATTAAAAATATAGAATTCGGCATAGGACGACCAAAGAAATCATTAATAGTTGCTAAATCTTTATCATTCCATTCGCTTTGAAGTGCTTCAACGAAAGCTGCATTCACTTTATGGTATTCATTTGCAATTTTTTTTGCAGAAGTTGGAACAGGATAATCTTTCGTTTCTCCTTCAAACTTTAGGCCTGTGCCAGATAGTATAACAGGAATTGCCGTTACGATATGCCAAGCAACTCTTCCTAATGTCCAATGCCCAGGCGCAATTTCTTGTGATAAAGATGCATCGGTTAATGAATTAAGCATTTTCTGAGTAGACTCTGCTTCGTATGTCCATGATTGAAAGAAGCCTTCAATTGTTTGGTACATTGTTATCCCTCCTATTTTTGTTCATAGATTAAATTCGTGAGAGATAATATAATCCCTGTTCCACAAGAAATAATTAATTAAGTATTTGCTACAATATGAAAATAATTAGAAAATATTTGTAAAAGTGTCAGGAAACGAATGTGTTCATTCGTATATATAATGAATAAAGAATGGGATAAAGAGTGGTGATAAGGGTGAAGGATATAGAAATAGTAGAAGGTCTTCGAAAACAAGACATGTTAGCATTACATACAGCAATTGATCGATATGGGGATTTAATTTATAAGGTGGTTCATAGTGTTTTAGATACGGCACAGAGCAAGGTATTAGTGGACGAATGTGTTGACGATATTTTATTAATCGTTTGGTACAACATTAGTAGTTATGATGAAAATCGTGGGAAGTTTAGAAACTGGCTTATATCTGTCGCTAAGTTTAAAGCTATTGATTATAAACGAAAAAGTAATAAGGCTTATCAATTACAAGAGCTTCAGCAAGAAATATATGAAGATAGAAAAAATGTCAATTTAACAAAAGAAGAGCGAGATTATAATTTTTACGTTTTAATTAAAGAATTGAATGAAGAAGATAAGGAAATTTTTATAAAAAGGTATTTAGATGAATATAGCGTACAAGAAATAGCGCTTGAATTCGGTATGACACGAGATACGGTATATAGCAGGCTTTCAAGAGGGAGAAAGAAATTGAAGAAGCTGTTGGGGGGGGGAAAGAAATGAATAAAGAAAAGTTACTTCAGGAATTAAATAACTTGCAGTATAGCGATAATTTTGTAGATGATTATAGAAATGATGAGAAAATAGATAAAAAGAAAATAAATCGTACAAAAGAAGTTGTAACAAAAACAATTTTAATGAAACGTTGTTATGAGGTTGTACAAGAAGAGTTACAGGGAAGCGAAGAGATTTTATATAGTATGCTTGTCGAAAATTCTCGTGTGAAAAATTGGCAGACAGGCACAGCCATGACATTAGGGGTAGGCGTTCTTGCGATGAACTTCGGTATTAATAATGTGCTAATCGTTACAAATAAACGGTTGTATGTATTTTTTGTGGATCGTTATTATAATGAAGTTGATATAAAAGTATGTGTATTAAATGAAATAGCTTCTATGAGAACAATATTAGACCGTAAAGGTGGGAGTGAATTTCTACATATAAAGTATAAAAATGATAAGGAGTACGTATTATTGGGAAATGCTGATGATTACAGAGAGTTATTTCAAATAGTAGGTAGACTGAAAGTAGCAAATGGAATAGAACTAAAATTACAGGATAAGAAATTAAAGAGAAAGTTAACTTTAAAACGAAGTGTATTCAATATAATCATGTATGCACTTGTTATATATATTCTGTACAAAGCTTATATTAATTTTATGCCATAATAGGAAAAGACGGCTTCATATATATGAAGCCGTCTTTTAATTAACATTCTCCCCACTCTTCCTCATCAACCATAAGAAATAAGGTGCCCCAAGTACAGCAACGACAAGGCCAGAGGGAATTTCTTTCGGATATGCGATTGTACGTCCAAGTAAGTCAGCAACAGAAAGAAGGATTGCTCCAAACAGAGCGGAACAAACGAATAATCTTTGATGATTCATACCAACAACAATTCTTGCTAAGTGAGGAGCGACAAGGCCTAAAAAGGCGATTGTACCGACAGCCGCGATATTTATAGATGCAAGAAGTGTCGCTAGTACAATTAGAGCAAGACGCGTTTTATTTACAGGCTGTCCGAGTCCAGTTGCTAAATCGTCTCCAAGTACAAGGACATCAAGTTGTTTCATTAAGAAAAAGATAATTGGTATAAGAATAAGTGATGGATATAGAATGATATTTTCTAAGTGATTCCATCCTCTTGCATACGTACTGCCTGATAGCCATGTTAAAGCAGCAGCAACATTCAAATTCGCTCTAACGATAAAGATTTGAATAACTGCTGAGCCGAGAGCCGAAATACCAATCCCTATTAAAGCAAGAGCTGTTGGACTAAATCCTGCTTTCCATGAGAAGAAGAGGACAATTCCAACTGCAAGTAGTCCGCCGATAAATGCACCAATTGGTAGGAAGAAACCTGGAAGTGCAGGGAAAACATACATAATAGTTAAAGCACCGACACCTGCTCCAGACGAAATACCAATAATCGAAGGGTCGGCAAGTGGGTTTCGTAATATTCCTTGGAAGACAAGCCCACTTATTGCAAGGCATGCGCCAGCAATAGCGGCAACGAGCATTCTTGGTAAACGAAGGTTCATCATCATATTTTTATCAAATTGCGTTAATTGCCCTGTTATAACATTTGTAATGCTTTCGATATAAGCATTACTACCGATTGTAACACCAAGAGCAATCGTCACAATACAAAGCGTGATAGATATGATGATTACCTTTTTATAAGAGTAATAGCGGGAACTAGCTCCAGCTGCATTCGCACCGTTATCATTCATATATTGTTTCGACTTCATCATACGATACACTAAATAAATAAGCCAAGGTGACCCAATCATTGCTGTGACTGCTCCAACAGGAAGTTCTGCACCAGTTGGATCTATTAATCTACCGACGACATCTGCCCCCAGTAATAATACTGCTCCCCATAAGAATGAGGAAAGAAGAAGAGTAAAGTGTTGCCGGTAACCAATAAGGCGCATTAAGTGTGGTGCAACTAAGCCAACAAACCCAATCGGTCCAACGACAGTGACAATTACTGCTGTTAAAAAGATTGCAGCAATGAAGGTGATAAGACGTGTTACTGCTGTTTTTTCACCAAGAGAAACAGCAACATCGTCACCAAGTAAGAGGATGTTGAGTTTACGAGACATAAATAGTAAAACTAGGAAAGAAATAATGATAAATGGAAAAGCAAATTGAACGCCATCCCAGTTATTTTGGATAAGAGAGCCAGCTCCCCATAAAAATAAACCAGCCGTTTCATTTTCATAGAAAAGCTGCATCGTTCCAGTAAAAGCAGAAAGCATTAATGTAACGACCATCCCAGCTAGTGCCATTCTAAGTGGGGTTCCCTTTTTCCCACCAGAAATACGGTATACAAATAAAGCAGTAATAGCACCACCGATAAATGTGAAAAGAAGTGAGTTAATTTGCAGACCTTTCGGTAAGAAAATTGTAGCCGCTACTAGAAAGAAATATGCGCCAGAGTGAATTCCCATTGTACTTGATTCAGCAAGTGGGTTTTTTGTTAATGTTTGCAAAATGACCCCAGATGCAGCAAGAGCACCTCCAGCTAAAATAGCAATTACGGCTCTAGGTAATCGAAGCATGATTAAAGTTTGGTGCTCTAGTGATTGGTTCGGTGAGATAAGAGCATCGATAATCATACTATAGGAAATATTTGCTTGACCTTGTCCGATATGAATAAAGAAAAGGAGGAGCAAGAGAGCTGCTCCTCCTCCGAATACAAGACTTGCTCGAAGTGTATGTTGTAAGCTATTCATCGTGTAATCACTTCTTCGCTGTCATTACATCTGCTACTTGTGTTGCTAAAGATTTTGCAGACTCAGGACCACCGAAAATCCAAGTGTCGCCTTTTAATTTATACATTTTGTTTTCTTTTTTGAACTTTAATTCTTCCCAAGCAGGATTGCCTTTTAGTTGAGTGTCAAAAATGTTATCTTCATCCGCTACAATGTAAATGAAGTTTGAATCTTGTACACTTTGTAATGATTCTACAGTTGTTTGTTTGAAACCATCTGCCTCTGATTTACCTGCTTCAAAAGTGTTTGTTAAACCTAATTTTTTTGTAACTTGTAAAGCTGTAGAATTGTCAGTTAAGATGCGGAATGTTGGCACGTTTTTAGCAGTAAATGCTTGTGCCATTGCGATGTTTTTATCTTTTAAGCCTGCTTTGTCAATTTTTGCTTTTGCATCAGCAAATGTTTTATCCATATCAGCTAATACTTTTTTACCTTCTTCTTCTTTTCCAACAGCTTTTGCAATTTGTTTAAATGTTTCTGTCATTTCAGCAAAGTGATCGTTGTTGCTAGTTGATGGATCAAACATAACTGTAGGAGCAATTTGCTCTAATTCGTTTTTAATTGCTTTACCACGGAATGATGCTGTGATAATTAAATCTGGTTTTAGACGGCTAATTTCTTCTAAGTTTGGTTGTTGACGTGTCCCTACATCTACAACATCTTTACTCGGTTTTGTTTTTGTATTTACCCATTTATTATAATTCTTAATGTCTGCCATCCCTACTGGCTGAACACCAAGTGCTAACAAGTCTTCTGAATATACCCACTCAAGTACAACAACTTTTTTCGCTGGTTTATCTAACTTCGTTTCCCCTTCAGCGTGTTTAATTGTTATAGTTTGATTTTTATTGTCCGCTTTTGTTTCCTTTTTCTCCTCTTTTTGCTGTCCGCATCCAACAGCGAATAGAAGAATTACTATGAAAATACTGAGAATTTTCTTCATCTTCTGCCCCCAAATAAATTATTTAATTTGTAATGTACGATATTGAAAATCGTTATCAATTACAACATCCAAATCATACTATGATGATATTTTAAGTGTCAATATATTTTTAAAATTTTGACGAAAAATAACGAATTATACAGATTTCAATATATGAGGTTGAAATCTATATGTATATGAAAATGCAGAAAAGGAATTTCGTTTAAGCAGGAAGGCGAATGTACAAGCAAAAGGGAAGGGTGTCGCATGTAATAATTATTAGAATGTACGGAATAAAGTATTTCTTTATTATTGGATAGTTGTTTTATAATTCGTTGTTTGTACTGAAAAGATTGAATTTGAAGGAAGGGATCAACATGTCTTCATGGCTCAATAATACAAATGGATATTGTGGGTGTAATAATCAAAATGGTGTACATGTTGATTCATGTTGTTTTAGTTGCGATGGGACAGTACCTAAGCTTGGTCCAACAGGTCCAACGGGGGCAACCGGTGATACAGGCCCAACAGGAGCAACGGGAGCAACAGGAGCGACAGGAATAACGGGAGCAACAGGTCCAACGGGGGCAACCGGTGATACAGGCCCAACAGGAGCAACGGGAGCAACAGGAGCGACAGGAATAACGGGAGCAACAGGTCCAACGGGGGCAACCGGTGATACAGGCCCAACGGGAGCAACAGGAATAACAGGAGCGACAGGAATAACAGGAGCAACAGGTCCAACGGGGGCAACAGGAGCGACGGGTTCAACAGGAGCGACGGGTCCAACAGGAGCGACAGGTTCAACAGGAGCGACGGGTCCAACAGGAGCGACAGGGATAACAGGAGCAACAGGAGCAACAGGTCCAACGGGGGCAACAGGAGCAACGGGTCCGACGGGAGCAACCGGTGATACAGGCTCAACAGGAGCAACGGGAGCGACAGGGATAACAGGAGCAACAGGAGCAACAGGAGCAACAGGTCCAACGGGGGCAACCGGTGATACAGGCCCAACAGGAGCAACCGGCACAAGTATAACGGCAACATACGCATTTGCAAATAATACGTCGGGTACAGCAATATCGGTATTACTTGGTGGAACAAATGTCCCGCTTCCAAACAATCAGAATATCGGTCCAGGTATTACAGTGTCTGGGGGGAACACAGTATTTACGGCTGCAAATGCAGGGAATTATTATATTTCATATTCGATTAATATAACGGCTTCATTATTAGTCAGTTCGCGAATTACAATTAATGGGGCACCGCTTGCTGGGACGATCAATTCCCCTGCATTAGCAACCACATCGTTTAGTGCAACAATTATTACGACTCTTGCGGTGGGGAGTGCAATTAGTTTGCAATTATTTGGCTTGTTAGCTGTTGCGACGTTATCAACGACTACTCCAGGAGCGGTATTAACAATTATAAGACTAAGTTAAATAATAACTCTCTTACTCTTTTAAGAGTAAGAGAGTTTGTACATATAATAAGAAGTTAATGAGATAAAGCATAGTTATATAAAAGTCAGAATATTATGATTGTAACGTTGTTATGACTATAATATAATGAAAACAACCATCATGAATGAACATTCATTTATTTTTTATGTATTTGAAGGGGGAATGAAGGTGGAAAAACCTTGGTTGAAAAGTTATCCAGAGGAAATTCCTAGTACTATTTCTTATGATATTCAGCCACTTCATGGATATTTAGAGAAAATAGCTTCTCGTTATCCAGAAAAGAAAGCGCTTCATTTTTTAGGTAAAGATGTTACATTTTCAGATTTCCATGACAAGGTAAAGAAGTTTGCGAATTATCTGCAAAGGCTTGGTGTTGAAAAGGGAGATAGAGTTGCGATTATGTTGCCGAATTGTCCGCAATCTGTAATCGGTTATTATGGTACTTTGCTTGCGGGGGGGATTGTCGTACAAACGAATCCTCTTTATACAGAAAGAGAGCTTGAGTACCAACTTCATGACTCTGGGGCAAAAGTCATTCTTTGCCTTGATTTAGTGTTTCCGAGAGTTACTAATGTTCAAAATGCCACAAAGCTGGAGCACATTATCGTAACTCGTATTGCAGATTTCTTACCATTCCCTAAAAATTTACTTTATCCATTTGTACAAAAAAAGCAGGCGAATCTTGTTGTGAATGTGTCGGAAAGCGAAACGATTCATCTATGGAAATCAGTAGAAAGGGAAAGTACTGCTGATGTTGAGGTTCCCTGTGATCCTGAAAATGATCTAGCTCTTTTGCAGTATACGGGGGGAACGACAGGATTTCCAAAAGGGGTTATGCTGACGCATAAAAACCTCGTTTCGAACACTTTAATGGGAGCACATTGGTTATATAATTGTAAAGAGGGAGAAGAAGTGATCCTTGGTGTCCTTCCGTTTTTTCATGTATACGGAATGACAGCTGTAATGAATTTAAGTATTATGCAAGGGTATAAAATGGTGCTTATTCCGAAGTTTGATATGAAAATGGTTTTTGAAGCAATTAAAAAACATAAAGTTACACTATTTCCAGGAGCGCCGACCATTTATATTGCTCTATTAAATAGCCCTCTTTTAAAAGAATATGATATTTCTTCTATTCAGGCTTGTATTAGTGGCTCTGCACCGCTTCCTGTAGAAGTACAGGAGGAGTTTGAGAGCGTTACAGGTGGTAAACTGGTAGAAGGTTATGGATTAACGGAGTCATCACCCGTTACACATGGGAATTTCTTGTGGGAAAAACGTGTGCCAGGAAGTATTGGGGTACCGTGGCCAGATACGGAGTCAATCATCATGTCACTTGAAACAGGAGAGGCATTACCTCCAGGTGAAATCGGTGAAATAGTTGTTAAAGGCCCACAAATTATGAAAGGGTATTGGAATAAGCCAGAAGAAACGGCGGCTGTATTGCAAGATGGCTGGCTTCATACAGGTGATGTAGGATACATGGATGAGGATGGCTTTTTCTATGTGAAAGATCGTAAGAAAGATATGATTGTTGCTAGCGGTTTTAACGTATATCCTCGTGAAGTAGAAGAAGTGTTATATGAACACGAAAAGGTGCAAGAAGTAGTGACGATCGGTGTTCCTGATCCGTACAGAGGGGAAACTGTAAAAGCATTTGTTGTTTTGAAAGAAGGCGCTGAATGTTCTGAAGAGGAATTAGATCAGTTTGCACGTAAATATTTAGCGGCTTATAAAGTACCGAAAGTATACGAGTTTAGAGATGAATTGCCGAAAACGACAGTAGGGAAAATTTTGCGCCGCGTCCTAATAGATGAAGAGAAGAGAAAGAATGAGGATGAGCAAACGGGCTAAGGCCCTTTCTTTTTGAAAAAATAGGATTGACACTTTTCTAAATAGTCAGTATTATAAGAATATGAATGACTATTCATTCAGTCATCTTCTTGAAGGGGACAGTAAAGTGAAGAAAAATAGACCGAAATACAATCAAATTATTGATGCGGCAGTCATTGTGATTGCAGAGAATGGATACCATCAAGCGCAAGTTTCTAAAATTGCAAAGCAAGCTGGGGTAGCTGATGGCACGATTTATTTATATTTTAAAAATAAAGAAGATATATTAATATCCTTATTCCAAGAGAAGATGGGAGAATTTGTTGAAACAATTCGTCAAAAAACAGCAGGAATTGAAAGCGCTGTAGCGAAGTTATTCATGTTGGTAGAAACGCACTTCTTGCTGTTATCACAAAATGATCCTCTTGCTATCGTTACGCAATTAGAGCTAAGACAGTCCAATCAAGACTTGCGCCTTAAAATAAATGAAGTATTAAAAGGCTACTTACAAGTTATGGATGAAATTTTAGAGACAGGTATAAAGCAAGGTGAGTTTCAGGCGGACTTAAATGTTCGTGTGGCAAGACAAATGATCTTTGGAACAGTAGATGAAGTTGTGACCAATTGGGTAATGAGCGATCATAAGTATGATCTGGTCGCACTTTCAAAAACGGTACATGGGCTACTTATTGCGGCTTGTGGTTATCGTCAATAATGGGAGGGATCATGTTGAAATTCCTATCTGTAAGAGTTGAAGACCATATTGCGGTGGCGACGTTAAATCACGGGCCAGCGAATGCGATGTCTTCACAAGTTATGCATGACGTTACTGAGTTAATTGATCAAGTGGAGAAGGATGATAACATTCGTGTTGTTGTTATTCACGGTGAAGGGCGCTTCTTCTCAGCTGGAGCAGATATTAAAGAATTTACATCTGTTACTGAAGCGAAGCAAGCGACAGAATTAGCACAGCTTGGACAAGTTACATTTGAGCGTGTTGAAAAATGTTCAAAACCAGTTATCGCGGCAATTCATGGAGCGGCACTTGGCGGCGGCCTTGAGTTTGCTATGTCTTGCCACATGCGCTTTGTAACTGAAAGTGCAAAACTTGGTTTACCTGAATTAACACTTGGATTAATTCCTGGTTTTGCAGGTACACAGCGCTTACCACGTTATGTTGGGAAAGCGAAAGCTTGTGAAATGATGTTAACGAGTACACCAATTACTGGTGCAGAAGCATTAAAATGGGGACTTGTTAACGGAGTGTTTTCTGAAGAAACACTTTTAGACGATACACTTAAAGTTGCAAAACAAATTGCTGGAAAAAGTCTAGCAACAACTCGTGCTGTGTTAGAGTTATTGCAAACGACAAAATCGTCTCATTATTACGAAGGTGTACAGCGCGAAGCTCAAATCTTCGGTGAAGTATTTACGAGTGAAGATGGAAGAGAAGGTGTAGCAGCGTTTTTAGAAAAACGTAAGCCTTCGTTTAGTGGTAGGTAGTTCAATTATTTTTTTAATATAAATTAACAGAATTTTAAAATTGATAGAATCTTTCTGAAAAAATAAGGGGGTAAATGGAATGAACATCTACGTACTCATGAAACGAACATTTGATACAGAAGAAAAAATCGTAATTAAAAACGGTGCAATTTACGATGGCGAAGCGGAATTCATCATCAACCCTTACGATGAATATGCGATTGAAGAAGCAATTCAAGTAAGAGACGCACAAGGTGGAGAAGTTACTGTCGTAACAGTTGGTGGCGAAGATAGTGAGAAAGAACTTCGTACAGCATTAGCGATGGGCTGTGATAAAGCGGTATTAATTAATATTGAAGATGATGTTGAAAATGGCGATCAGTTTACAACAGCAAAAGTACTTGCTGAATATTTAAAAGATAAAGATGCAGATTTAATTTTAGGCGGAAACGTTGCGATTGACGGTGCATCTGGACAAGTTGGTCCACGCGTAGCTGAAGCGCTAAATATTCCGTACGTAACGACAATTACAAAACTTGAGATTGATGGTACAAACGTGAAGATTGAGCGTGACGTTGAAGGTGATACAGAAGTTATTGAAACGTCATTACCAGTTTTAGTAACAGCACAACAAGGTTTAAACGAACCGCGTTATCCATCGCTTCCGGGTATTATGAAAGCGAAGAAAAAGCCACTGGAAGAAGTAGAATTAGATGATTTAGATTTAGAAGAAGATGATGTGGAAGCAAAGACAAAAACAATTGAAATCTATTTGCCTCCTAAGAAAGATGCAGGAAAAGTGTTACAAGGCGAGCTGCAAGATCAAGTAAAAGAACTTGTATCGTTGCTCCATACAGAAGCGAAAGTAATCTAATAAAATACGAAATTATATATGCAGGAGGGAAAATCTATGGCTCGTAAAGTATTAGTAATGGGTGAAGTTCGTGACGGATCGCTACGTAACGTTTCGTTTGAAGCGGTAGCAGCAGCAAAAACAATTGCAGAAGGCGGTGAAGTGGTAGGTCTTCTAGTTGGAGACAGCGTTGCCTCTTTTGCAAATGAATTGATTCATTACGGTGCAGATCGCGTTGTGACAGTTGAAAATGATAAATTAAAATCATATACATCTGATGGTTACGCACAAGCGTTTTTAGCTGTATATGCTGAAGAAAAGCCAGAAGGTATCGTATTTGGACATACAGCACTTGGTAAAGATTTATCACCAAAATTAGCAGCGAAGCTTGAAGCTGGTCTAATTTCTGACGTAACTGCTTTAGAAGTTGAAGGTGGAAATGTTATCTTCACTCGCCCGATTTACTCTGGTAAAGCGTTTGAGAAGAAGATTGTAACAGATGGTATCTTATTTGCGACAGTGCGTCCAAATAACATTGCAACTCTTGAAAAAGACGAGTCTCGCACAGGTGACGTGTCTTCTATTACAGTAGATGTGAAAGATTTACGTACAATTATTCAAGATGTTGTCCGTAAAACTGCAGAAGGCGTTGATCTTTCAGAAGCGAAAGTTATTATCGCTGGCGGACGTGGTGTGAAGAGTGAAGATGGATTTAAGCCATTAAAAGAGTTAGCTGATGTACTAGGCGGCGCTGTTGGAGCATCTCGTGGTGCTTGTGACGCTGAGTATTGCGATTACTCATTACAAATTGGTCAAACGGGTAAAGTCGTTACGCCAGATCTATACATTGCATGCGGTATTTCTGGTGCGATTCAGCATTTAGCTGGTATGTCTAACTCAAAAATAATCGTTGCAATTAATAAAGATCCAGAAGCAAGTATTTTCAAAGTAGCTGACTATGGTATTGTTGGTGACTTATTCGAAGTTTTACCTCTTTTAACAGAAGAGTTTAAAAAGTTAAAAGTACATTCATGATTTGAGTACCCTTGAGTTCCAAGTGAAGTACCCCTATATATAGAAAAAGGTGAGGGATCCCCTGTCCCTCACCTTTTTAGTATTTCATCCATATTTTTATATAGTATAAAGGAACATTTTTTTGTTACAATACATAACGATACATATTATTCGCCACGTATATAAGTTAATGATATACTCTTGGTAGAATATACTTGAAGGAGGAAATAAAATGGCAATTATAAACGCAAATGACCAAAGCTTCGCAGCTGAAACTAGCGAAGGTGTTGTATTATTAGATTTCTGGGCACCTTGGTGTGGACCTTGTAAAATGATCGCTCCTGTATTAGAGGAAATCGATTCAGAATTAGGTGAAAAAGTAAAAGTAGTAAAAGTAGACGTTGATGAAAACCAAGAAACTGCTCGTCAATTTGAAGTAATGAGCATTCCAGCTCTTTTCGTATTAAAAGACGGTAAAGTAGTTGATCAAGCGTTAGGTTACAAACCGAAAGAAGCGTTAGTAGAATTAGTTTCTAAACACTTCTAAAAGAAAGAAGCTACCATTTGGTAGCTTTTTTTATTTTCCTTTTTTAAACCTTTCCGTTACAATAAAAGAACGTATGTTGGGTGTTTTGTCATTGTATGTTTTTATTTTGAATTTGCAATGATAAGCATGTAGAAATGGAGGTAGGCGAGTGCACGAACATTTGAAAGAGAAATTGGCTATTTTACCAGATCAACCTGGTTGTTATTTAATGAAAGATAAGCAAGGAACGGTTATATATGTCGGGAAGGCAAAAGTGTTAAAAAATCGTGTGCGCTCGTACTTTACTGGTTCGCATGATGGGAAAACACTTCGGCTTGTAGGAGAAATTGTAGATTTTGAATATATCGTAACCTCTTCAAATTTGGAGGCTCTTATTTTAGAGTTAAATTTAATAAAAAAGTATGATCCAAAATATAATATTCAATTAAAAGATGATAAAACATATCCTTTTATTAAAATTACCGCTGAAAAACAGCCGCGCTTACTCATTACGCGTAACGTAAAAAAGGATAAAGGAAAGTATTTTGGCCCTTATCCGAATGCACAATCAGCTCATGAAACGAAAAAACTATTAGATCGCATGTATCCGCTTCGCAAATGCTCAAACATGCCCGATAAAGTGTGTTTATATTATCATATGGGCCAATGTTTAGCACCTTGTGTGAAAGAAGTGACGGAAGAACAAAATAAAGAAATTGTGGATGAAATTATTAAGTTTTTAAATGGTGGACATAAAGAAATTCGTTCAGAATTAGAAATAAAGATGTATGAGGCTTCAGAGAAACTAGAATTTGAACGTGCGAAAGAATTGCGAGATCAAATTGCTCATATAGATGCAATTATGGAAAAACAAAAGATGATTATGAGTGACTTAGTGGACCGTGATGTATTTGGATATGCAGTTGATAAAGGATGGATGTGCGTTCAAGTTTTCTTCGTTCGAAAAGGAAAGCTAATTGAACGTGATGTTTCTATGTTTCCAATCTATGATGAACCAGAAGAGGGATTTTTAACGTTTATCGGTCAATTTTATGAAAACAGCAGTCATTTTAAACCGAAAGAAATTGTTGTTCCAGGAAGTATAGACTCAGAATTAGTAGAGCGCTTTTTAGAAGTTGAAGCGACGCAGCCGAAACGTGGTAAGAAAAAAGATCTTGTAGAATTAGCAAATAAAAATGCGAAAATTGCACTTGAAGAGAAATTCTACTTAATTGAACGTGATGAAGAGCGAACGATTAAAGCTGTAGATCAGTTAGGAAAGCAGCTCGGGATTGAAACACCGTATCGTATTGAAGCGTTTGATAACTCAAATATTCAAGGAACAAATCCCGTTTCTGCAATGATTGCTTTTATCGATGGGAAACCAGCGAAGAAAGAGTACAGGAAATATAAAATTAAAACGGTTCAAGGACCAGATGATTATGAGTCTATGAGAGAAGTTGTGAGGCGCCGTTATACAAGGGCGCTTAAAGAGAATTTACCATTACCAGATTTAATCATTATTGACGGGGGAAAAGGTCATCTGGCAGCTGTAAGTGATGTTCTAGAAAATGAGCTTGGGTTATATATTCCGATGGCAGGCCTTGTAAAAGATGACAAACATAAAACATCCCATTTAATTATTGGGGATCCACCTGAACCGGTGATACTTGAGAGGAATAGCCAAGAATTTTATTTATTGCAGCGCATTCAAGATGAAGTGCATCGATTTGCGATTACATTCCATCGTCAATTACACGGGAAATCTGTCATTCAATCAGCACTGGACGATATTCCAGGAATCGGTGATAAACGGAAAAAGGTATTGTTAAAACATTTTGGTTCATTAAAGAAGATGAAAGAAGCTTCTTTAGCAGAATTTGTCGAAGCGGGTATGCCGAAAAATGTCGCAGAAACAATTTATACGTATTTAACAGATAAGAAGACGTTGTAGTTTACAACGTCTTCTGTTTTTTGGTATAATTTCTGAAGATTTAAAATAAACGCATCTGAATGAAAATACAAAAAAGTCAACTAAACTTATATGTCTAGTTGACTGTAGGTAAGGCTACACTTCAATGAGATCTTTTATATCCCATTTCACAAGAAATGTAATAGAGTCTGAACGTTTTTTCTTTTCTTCGTATGACTCTGCTACGACGTTTCGTTGCTTCTGAATTTGCTCAGCAATGAATCCAGCTTCTAATTGATAAGAAGAATGTCTGTTTTGTTTTTGACGTTCAGCAATGAGAGTGCCTTTAAGTTGGAACTGCATTTCACGACGTTTATGCTCAATAATACTTAAAGTGCCCCAACCAGCTTTTTCAAAGAACTGAATGACTTCTTCAATTGTTTCTAGCGGATATTTTCTTGCAAGGTTTCTACCGGACCAGTATAAAATACCATCTAAATCGTTACCAATTAAATCAGGTAGTAATTCTTCACGTAGCAATTCATAAGCGAAGGCGTTCAATGAAACATCTTCTAAAGATGTTATATCGATTGTATTTTTGCTCACAATATTCCCCTCTTTCTATAGGGCTTATTATATAACATTTCTCATTTATAAAAACAGATTTTTCTTTAGGAAAATCTGAATATATAAGAAGAAAAAAAGAATTGGCAAATTATATGCAAATTATGTATACGTTTTCTTGACGCTTCGACAAAAATAGGAGTAAAATGAACTTGGTATCAAATTATGCTGAAATATTTCGAATAATTTTTTCAGTTTTTCTTATGCCAATAGTGAAAAAACATTATTGTTGTAAATTAATCTGAAAACAGCAGTCAAACATTCAAGGGGGTAATGGGGACATGAAAGGCCGCGAGTATACGTTTCGTAAGTGGCACTCATTAATGGGGGTCATCCCGGTTGGTGTCTTTTTGACGCAACATCTAATTGTAAACAACTTTGCAACAAGAGGAGCAGAGGCTTTTAACAAAGCTGCAGGCTTTATGGAGCTCCTTCCATTCCGGTATGCGCTAGAAATTTTCATCATCTTTTTACCTATACTGTACCATGCTATATATGGCTTATATATTGCATTTACAGCTAAGAACAATGCGGTATCTTACGGTTATTTCCGTAACTGGATGTTCGTCTTCCAACGAATTTCAGGTATCGTTACGCTGATCTTCATTTCTTGGCATGTCTGGGAAACTCGTATTCAAGCAATGTTAGGTAAAGAGGTAAACTACGATATGATGGCAGATATTTTAAACAATCCAGCTATGTTTGCATTCTATTTAGTTGGTGTTGTTTCAACAATTTTCCACTTTGCAAATGGACTATGGACATTCTGCATTAGCTGGGGAATTACAGTGTCTCCACGTTCACAAAGAATCTCTACTTATGTAACATTAGCTATTTTCTTAGGTCTATCTTATGTAGGTGTGAGTGCATTATTAGCGTTCATCGATCCACAGCTAGCAAACCAGTAAGGAGTGGGAGAGCATGAAAGGGAAACTTATAGTAGTCGGCGGTGGCTTGGCTGGCTTAATGGCAACGATTAAAGCGGCAGAAGCAGGAGTAAATGTTGAACTGTTTTCATTAGTACCAGTAAAACGTTCACATTCTGTATGTGCTCAGGGCGGAATTAATGGTGCCGTAAATACGAAAGGTGAAGGGGATTCTCCATGGATCCACTTTGACGATACAATTTATGGTGGGGATTTCTTAGCGAACCAACCACCAGTTAAAGCAATGTGTGAAGCAGCACCTGGTATTATTCATTTAATGGACCGTATGGGTGTTATGTTCAACCGTACGGAAGAAGGACTTCTTGATTTCCGTCGTTTTGGTGGAACACAACATCACCGTACAGCATTTGCTGGTGCAACAACTGGACAGCAATTACTATACGCATTAGATGAGCAAGTACGTCGTCACGAAGTAGCAGGACTTGTAACGAAATATGAAGGTTGGGATTTCTTACGAGCTGTTGTTGATGATGAAGGTGTGTGCCGAGGAATCGTTGCACAAGACTTACAAACTATGGAGATTAAAAGTTTCCAAGCTGATGCCGTGATTATGGCAACAGGGGGCCCTGGTATCATCTTTGGAAAATCAACTAACTCTATTATCAATACAGGTACAGCAGCGTCTGCTGTATATCAACAAGGTGCATATTATGCGAACGGTGAGTTTATTCAAATCCATCCAACGGCAATTCCTGGAGACGATAAGTTACGTCTTATGAGTGAATCTGCACGTGGTGAAGGTGGGCGTGTTTGGACATATAAAGATGGTAAGCCATGGTACTTCTTAGAAGAGAAATATCCTGCTTACGGAAACCTTGTACCTCGTGATATTGCAACGCGTGAAATCTTTGATGTTTGCGTAGAGCAAAAACTAGGTATTAACGGTGAAAACATGGTGTACCTAGATCTTTCTCATAAAGATCCGAAAGAACTAGATATTAAACTTGGTGGAATTATTGAAATCTATGAGAAGTTTACAGGAGATGATCCTCGTAAACTACCAATGAAAATCTTCCCAGCGGTTCACTATTCAATGGGCGGGCTATGGGTTGATTATAAGCAAATGACAAGCATTCCAGGTTTATTTGCAGCAGGTGAGTGCGATTATTCTATGCACGGTGGTAACCGCCTTGGTGCGAACTCACTATTATCAGCAATTTACGGTGGTATGGTAGCAGGACCGAACGCAATTGAGTATATGAAAGGTCTTTCTAAATCATCTGATGCTGTTTCTTCTAGTGTATATGAGCAAAATGAATTAATCGAAACAGAGAAATTTAACAATATTTTAACGCTTGATGGTAACGAAAATGCATATGTTCTTCACAAAGAGCTGGGAGAATGGATGACAGATAACGTTACAGTAGTTCGTGAAAATAAAAAGTTATTAGAAACAGATGCAAAAATTGAAGAGTTAATGGCGCGTTACAAACGCATTAACATTAACGATACAGCAAGATGGAGTAACCAGGGTGCTTCATTTACACGTCAACTTGCAAATATGTTTGAGCTAGCTCGTGTTATTACAATTGGGGCATATAACCGTAATGAAAGCCGCGGAGCGCATTACAAACCGGAATTCCCAAATCGTGATGATGCAAACTTCTTAAAAACTACAATGGCAAAATTTGAGGGAGAAGGAAATGCACCAGCATTCCATTACGAAGAAGTGGATGTTTCATTAATTAAACCACGTAAACGTGACTATTCTTCAAAACATGATGTAGCTGCTAAGGGTGAAGAGAAGGGGGATAAGCAACATGTCTGAGAAAACAATCCGCCTCATCATTACGAGACAAGATGGACCAGATGCACAAGAGTTTGACCAAGAGTTTGAAATTCCATATCGTCCAAATATGAATATTATTTCGGCACTTATGGAAATTCGCCGTAATCCTGTTGATTCAAAAGGGAACCAAACAACTCCGATTGCATGGGATATGAACTGTTTAGAGGAAGTATGTGGCGCTTGCTCGATGGTTATTAACGGAAAACCACGTCAATCATGTACAGCGCTTATTGATCAATTAGAACAGCCAATTCGCTTAAAACCGATGAAGACATTCCCGGTTGTACGTGATTTACAAGTTGACCGTAGTCGTATGTTTAACGCATTAAAACGCGTTAAGGCTTGGATTCCAATCGATGGTACGTATGACCTAGGTCCAGGACCAAGAATGCCGGAGAAGAAACGTCAATGGGCTTATGAGCTTTCAAAATGTATGACATGTGGTGTTTGCTTAGAATCATGTCCAAACGTAAACAGTAAATCTGACTTTATTGGACCAGCACCGTTATCACAAGCTCGTTTATTCAACTCGCATCCAACAGGTGAAATGCACAAAGCAGATCGCTTACGTGCAATTATGGGAGATGGAGGGCTTGCAAACTGTGGTAACTCTCAAAACTGTGTGCAATCATGTCCGAAAGGTATTCCATTAACAACTTCAATCGCAGCATTAAACCGTGATACAACAATTCAATCGTTCAAAGATTTCTTTGGTAGCGATAATAACTATTAATAAATATGCCTCTTCATTTGAAGGGGCAATATTTATAAGATTATTTTTCAGTTTATTCTGTATATTAGTAATTGAAAAGGAGAGAAAACGATGAAGAGAATTTCTTATATTGAAGACTTTAAGAAATGGGAAAGTGGTTTTTCGTTTTACAATCCTGTAAAAGTTCGTTTCGGTGAAGTAGATATGTTTGGACATGTAAATAATGTCATTGCTTTTACATATTTTGAAGAAGCACGTATCGCATTGTTTAAAGAACTTGGATTTATGCAAGAATGGACAAATGAATCATCAGAAACGATGATCGTTGTTGCAGATTTACAATGTAATTTCATCAAACAAATATATTTTGATGAGCAGTTGAAAGTATATGTAAAGGCAGAAACAGTTGGGAATTCTTCTTTAGATTTGCACTATATGGTCAAAAATGCAGAAGGGGAAGTTTGTTTAGTTGGACGCGGTATGATGGTACAAGCATCGAAAAAAACAGGAAGAGGCGAGCCATGGCCTGAAGAATGGAAGATGAAATTACTAAAATAATAGAAGAGAATACAAAAATAAGAGAGCGAATCGCTCTCTTATTTTTTATCCTTCATTGCCTCTTCTAATGTTAGATGGTGTTTATATATGTATGTGGCATATGGATTACCAACGTAGCGTAAGTGCCATGGTTCGTATGCGTACTCTGTTGTTTCTGTTTTATCTTCTAAATAACGAATGACAAATCCAAACTCATGGGCGTGTTTTGCAACCCATTTCCCTTCTGTTGTCTCGCCAAAGATTGGTTCTAATTGGAATTTAGCAGATTTTGAGCTAATATCCATTGCTAGACCAGTTTGATGCTCACTTGTTCCTGGAATTGCACTTACCGAATTAGCCTCAGTTTTTCCTTGGCGCTTAATATAGGTATTATGTAATGACTGTTGACGTTTGTAAGAACGGTAACCTGAAACTGCTGTAAGTTCTATCCCCTCGTTTTTCGCTGCTTGGAACATTTTCTCAAGCGCATCTGCAGCATCTTTACGAAGTAATGTTTTCTCTTTATCTTTTGGACTAGTAAATGGTACGTTCGGTTTCTTTAAATCTTCTGGAATATACCCATCTGGTAATTTACGATGTTTATTGACTAATACAAGAGCAGAATCCGGATTTGTTACAACGGAAAAATTATCATCTAGTTTTTTTTCATTATGATCAGCTTTTGGAAAAGCAGGAATCTCTTCTTTTGGATGATTACTATGTTTTTGACTTTCGACAGCTTTCGCCCCATTTTGTAATGGTGATTCAGAACTGAAATAAGCGAAAGATGTGATACCGATTACAATAGTAGCGGCAGAAATAATTATTATTTTTTTCATGATGCCTTGTAATCACAGTCCTTTCTTAATAAAATATGTATTGTTTTTATTATAAGTTTAGTTTGTTGAAAAAGAAATATAAGAGCCGTAACGTAATGAAAATGCAAAGAAAATGTCAGAAAATGTGTGAAATTGTAGTATTTTTTCATATAATTCATTTCTTATCTTTCATGAATTGAATTTTTTATGTAATATATATACATAAGAAGATGTAGCGATTATCGAGAATAAAGAACTTCTTGTATAGACTAGGAGTGAATGGGAATGGATTTTGCAACAATTATTGGACTCATTTTAGGATTTGTAGCGGTAGTAGTAGGGATGGTCGTCAAGGGCGCTGACGTAACAGCCTTATTGAATCCTGCCGCAGCATTAATTATTTTCATCGGTACATTTGCCGCAGTTTGTATTGCATTTCCGATGAATCAACTAAAAAGGGTTCCAAAATTATTTAAAGTTCTTTTTGGTTCAAATAAAAAGGATTTAAGTTATGAACAGTTGCTAGAATTATTTGTTCATTGGACATCTGAAAGTAGAAAATACGGTATTTTGTCTTTAGAGCAACAATTAGACAAAATTCAAGATGAATTTCTTTTACGTGGTATGAAATTTGTGATTGATGGCGTATCCGCAGAAGATTTAGAGCAGATTTTAGAAGCTGAATTAGAAGCAATTGAAGAAAGGCATGCAAAAGGAGCGGCGATTTTTTCACAAGCTGGTACGTATGCACCGACATTAGGGGTTTTAGGTGCTGTTATTGGTCTTGTAGCTGCGCTTGGTAATTTAACTGATATTGACAAGTTAGGACATGCTATTTCAGGTGCGTTTATTGCAACGATTTTTGGTATTTTTTCAGGTTATGTACTATGGCATCCATTTGCAAATAAGTTAAAGCAAAAATCTGCAGCTGAAATCGAGAAAAAACGTTTAATTATTGATTGTTTATTAATGTTACAAGAAGGTACATATCCGTTTATTATGAAGAACCGTATTTTAGGTGCACTTTCTGCAACTGAGCGTAAAAAGCTAGAAATAGGAGCAGAAAAAAATGCGGAGTAAAAAAAATAGAAGAGGTAAAAAGAAAAAACATGATGAGCATATCGATGAAACGTGGTTAATTCCGTATTCTGATATGTTAACGTTGTTATTTGCATTATTCATCGTATTATTCGCAATGAGTAGTATAGATGCTGCGAAGTTTAAACAGATGGCAGTAGCTTTTCGGAGTGAACTAGCAGGTGGAACAGGAAATAAAGAGTTTTTAAGTGACCAGAAGCCGAATGAAGAGAAAGAGTTGTCAGCAAATAGTTTAGAATCTGAGCAGATTAAAAAGAATGCTGAGGCTGAAGTAAAGCAGCAAGAAATGAATGAATTAAAAGCGGTACAAAAAGGTATTGATAAATATATTGAGGAAAAGCAATTATCGTCTTCTTTTAAAACCGATTTAACTGAAAAAGGATTAATGGTAACAATATTAGAAAATGTACTATTCGACTCGGGGAAAGCAGATGTGAAATTAGAATCGTTAGGGATTGCAAAAGAGATGTCTAACCTGCTTGTTTCCGCATCACCTCGTGAGATTACAGTATCTGGTCATACAGATACTGTTCCTATCGCAAATGCTCAGTTTGCATCAAACTGGGAGTTAAGTACACAGCGTGCCGTTAATTTTATGCAGGTATTACTTCAAAATAAAGATTTGCAACCAGGAAAATTTAGTGCAATTGGTTATGGAGAATACCGTTCGATTGCACAAAATGATACACCGGAAGGAAAAGCAAAAAATAGACGTGTAGAAGTGTTTATTTTACCTTTAACGAGAAATATGCAATAAAGAAAGAGGATGGCAAATGCCATCCTCTTTTATTTTGCTTCAAATGATTTTAAGTTGTCACGACGGACTTTATCTTTTTCCGTATCTGATTTTTTGAAATCATAGTCATACAAAGCGCCTTCCCAATCACCGTACATTGGATTAGGGAAAATGATGAATTTCTCACCAAATTGTGCTTTTGAATCTGCAACTGTTTGATTGCGATCTTTTACCGATTTACCATCAAAACCAGTGAAATCAGATAAGTTATCACCGAAGAATAAGACAATATCATGTGTTTGAGAAACGAGTTCACGGCGTTTCTCTTTCCCTTTTTCTTTCGGATCTTGTAATAATATATGTTCTTTCGTTGCTTGAGGAGCACCTACGCGCTCAAGATTTTTAATAGTTGCATCTAGTTGGTTCGTTTTACGATTTGAGATGTAGTAAATATCTACACCGTTAGACTCTGTATATTTTAAGAAATCAATTGCGCCTGGAAGGGCTTCAGCTTCAGCCTTATTAATCCAATCATCCCATTTGTAAGGATAGCCTTTTCCTGTCTTTACACTCATTGCTTGATGAGGACTGTTGTCTAAAACAGTTTCATCTAAATCAAGTACGATAGCAGGTTTTTTTGCTGTCCCTTTTGCAAGAGCTGCATCCAGCTTCAATTGACCGATATTGTACCCTTGGTAGTAAAGTGCTTTCGTTTCGCCAGCTGTTTGATACCATAAATCAGCCATTAATTGCTGTTCTGTTAATTTTACTTTTTCTTCTTTGGACGCTGTTTTCTCTGTCGTTCCTGAACATGCTACAAGCGATGTAGATAGAACCGCTACAGATAATAAAGTGGTAATGCCCCTCTTCATCTTCATATGTATCCTCCTTGATGTTAGAAAATCATCTTATATTATATATTAAAATATAAAAATTTTTTATGAACATTTGCATATTGTCTTTTGTATATATAGTAGTGTGTCCTATATTAGAAAGATGAGCAAAATAATGATAGTCATTTTGACAGGTTTTATTGTCGTAATGACAATTATAATTGACAAATAAACCTTTATTATTTACAATTTTAACTAAATAGAACAAATGATGGATTAAAGGTAATGTTATATATAAGAGGATGAAGCGTAGTGCTATATTTTATCCTAAATAAACATAATCTTTGAAAGAGAGTACGAATGATAATAAAGGGGAGGCTTTATACTTTGAGTTTACAAATTCAAAACTTAACGAAACTATTTGGGGAATCAAAAGCAGTTAACGGTTTGCAAATTTCGTTACCAAAAGGTGAAGTGCTAGGATTACTTGGACGAAATGGTGCAGGGAAAACAACTACAATCAAAATGCTTCTCGGATTATTAACGCCTAATGAAGGCTCTATTACATGGGATGGAAAATCATTTGGGACTAGTGGGGTAACGATTGGTTATTTACCAGAAGAAAGAGGTTTATATACAAAAAGTAGAGTAATAGACCAGCTGCGATATTTTGGTAGATTAGAAGGAATGACGAAAAAAGAAGTAGATCTTGCCATTGACCACTGGTTAGAGCGATTAGTAATTCCAGAATACAAATTTAAAACGGCAGGAGAGCTTTCAAAAGGGAATCAGCAAAAAATTCAATTAATTGCTGCTCTTCTTCATAATCCTGAACTTCTCATCTTAGATGAACCGTTTAGCGGACTTGACCCAGTCAATGCTGGGATGTTAGCTAGCATTATTGAAGAACAAGTACAGAGCGGGAAGACAATTATTTTATCCAGTCATCGTATGGAACAAGTAGAAGCTTTTTGCCAACATGTATGTATTTTGAAAAAAGGCGAAGCAGTTGTCAAAGGACAGTTAAGTGATATTAAGAAAGAATATGGTTTCCGTAATTTAACGATTGAAGATACAGCAGAGAATGAAAAGGGATTAGAAGCTATACATGTTTCATATGAAAAACAACAAGGCCTTCTTTATATAAAAGTACAAGACGATGCAGAAGCTCTAAAGATTTTACAACAATTGCAAGAACAAGGTGTTACCTTGCGCCAATTTAAAATGTTAGAGCCGACGTTAAATGAAATCTTTGTAGAGAGGGCGAAATAACGATGCGTAAATTTTCTCATGTATTTTCATTTTATTTTAGAGAAGCGTTTTTATCTAAAAAATCATTAATTACGAGTGCTATATTATTTTTAGTTGTATTTGGGATTTTTGCATTTAATCATTTTACTTCAGGGAATGATAAAAGTAAGGATAAAGATAAAATTGCAGTTGTAACAGAAAGTTCCACATACAACGTAAAAAAAGAAGAGTTAACTAAGCTATTACCATCAGCAAAAATAACGGTTGGTTCAAAAGCAGATTTTGATAAACTGCATAAACAAGTAGAAGACGGTGAGCTGGATGGCTTGTTTCATGTAATAGAAAAGAATGGAGCTCCAGAGGTTACGTATATGTATAATGGATTTCCTAGCCAAGCAACTTCTGCAATCATGGCAAGTTATTTCAAACAACAATATACAATGGTGACAATTGCAAAGCATAATGTTTCACCAAAAATTGCACAGCAATTGCAAACTGAAATTTCAGTGAAACAAGAAGCAATAAAAGATCGCTCTTCTTCTTTCGGAATTGCCTATTTCTTTACATTTGCTTTATATATGTTTATTGTCGCGTTCGGAAATACAATTGCAATGAATATTGCATCAGAAAAGGCGTCACGTGTAATGGAAGTCATGCTGCCGAAAGTAAAACCGCTTACGATGATGTATGCGAAAATATTAGCAGTTGTTTCAACAGCTTTATTACAACTGGTCATATTAGCGTGCGGTTATCTTATTCCTTATTTGTTAGGGTGGGTCGATTTAGAAAACGCCTCATTATTTGGAATTCCAATTGACTTTACAAAATTAGATGCAAAAGTTATAAGTATGTTCCTTGTTTATTTCATTACGGGATATTTACTTTATGCGATGATGTACGCTGCAGCTGGCGCTGTTGTTTCTAAGACGGAGGATTTACAAGCTGTATCTTTCCCGATAATGATTTTAATTATGGCTGCATTCTTCATTAGTATTAAATCATTAAGTGATCCGAATAGTACTATCGTTGTTGTAAGTTCTTACGTTTCGTTCTTTACACCGATGGTTACCTTCTCACGTATTGTAGCCGGTGAAGCAGGCATGTTAGAAATTACGATAACATTAGTAGTCTTATTGGCGACGATTGGTATATTAAACGCTGTTACAAGTCGTATCTATGTAAATGGTGTAATGAATTACTCAGACAAAGTGAAATTTAAAGATTTAGCAAAATTTATTAAGCGTCAATAATGAGAGAAAAGCATGATTTTCTATTGAAATCATGCTTTTTCTTTATGTATAAATTAAAAATAGTATATAATAGTAAGAGTTGTCTTTTAATAGAATGAATACAAAGGAGGGTGTGCAGATGGGAATTAGTAGTCGTTTTACAGTAGGTGTTCATATGTTGACTTTACTTGCGATAGATCGAAACTCTCGCTGTACCTCTGAATGGATTGCTGGTAGTGTGAATACAAATCCAGTTGTGATTCGTCGCATTACAGGAATGTTGAAGAGAGCAGGACTTGTTGATGTACAAGCCGGTAAAGGTGGTACGACACTTGCTCGTGATTTAGAAGAAATTACATTACTTGATGTATATAAAGCAGTGGAAGTTGTAGAAGAAGGACATCTATTTTCCTTCCATGAAAATCCCAACATTGAATGTCCAGTAGGAGCTAATATTCAATCAGTATTAGAAATTATTTTAATGCAAGCGCAAGAAGCGATGGAAAACGTACTTGCAAATGTAACGGTAGAGCAATTAGTTACAAATTTAAAGTCTAAAATAAAAGAATAAAAAAGCGAGCTTCCTCATAATGAGGGCTCGCCTTTTTTTATTCAGAAATATTGAAAATTCTATTTTTCAGTATTTAAAATGAATTTACCTACGATAGCTGCTACGATACCACCAAGAATTGGTGCTACGATGAATACCCATAGTTGAGAAAGTGCTTCTCCACCAACAAATAAAGCTGGTGCGATACTACGAGCAGGGTTAACAGATGTTCCAGTTAAAGGAATTCCTAATAAGTGAATTAAAACTAATGTGAAACCAATTACTAGTCCCGCTAAAGAAGAACTTCCTTTTTTACCTGTTACAGCCATGATAACTAAAATAAATACGAAAGTTAAAACGAACTCAACTAAAAATGCTCCAGATAAACCAAGAGTTCCGAAACCATTTTGTCCTAAATTATCTAAAGGTGTTTTAGCAGAGCGTAAAATCGTTACTAACGTTGCAGTTCCTAATAAACCACCTAAAATTTGAGCTAATACATAATAACAAAGTTCCATAGCGTTCATTCTTTTGTTAATGAACATAGCTACCGATACTGCTGGGTTAATGTGACATCCAGAAATTGTTCCAATGCTATATGCCATAGCTACAATAGATAGACCGAAAGCCATAGCGATTCCTAATGTTCCAATTCCTTCAATTCCGCCGCCAGTGACAGCTACTCCAGTTCCGAATAATACAAGTACAAATGTACCAATAAATTCAGCGATTGCTTTTTTTAACATAATTTACCTCCTATTAATGCGCATGAAACGTATTATAACATAGGTTTTCGTATAAACAGCCAATGAAATACTATTCTGATAAGGCGAAATAGGGGGACAATAAAAAAGATATGGTTCTATGAAGAAGAACCATATCTTTTGTTATGCTGACTTTTTCTGTTTAATGACTGGAACAGAACGGTTTAAAATACTATTTGCAACCATTCCTAACATAATAATAATCATTCCAAATAGGGAAAGGCCACCAGGGAATGAACCGTTCAAGAACACAATTTCACCAAGTACTGTAAAGACCATCGTTCCAGCTTGTGTTGCTTCAACGGCACCAAGTAAAGCGAGGTTGTCTTTTGCTAAGTCAGTGGCAAAGAAAAATGTCATCGTCGCAATGACGCCGGAACATAAAGCTAACAAAAATCCTTGCAGCATTTGGCTGGATGTTGGAATACCAGTAGTAGAAAATCCGTATATACCAAGTAAAATTGTAATAGGAAGACTGCCTATTGCCATTCCTAATACACGCTGGAATGTATCAAGACGTCCCCCCACAAGTTCCATCATTTTTCGGTTGCCGAACGGATATAAAAAAGCAGCTAATACGACAGGTAAAAACCCTGAAATGAACTGAGTTATTGTAATGTGTCCAGCTGCAGTTGTTTGCATACAAATTACACCTAGTAAAATAAATAATGCTACATATAAACTACGAAGCGGAATTTTTCCGCGTACAAGTTTTGTACCTGACTTCGTTTCTATTTTTACGAAAAATAGTGGTGATAAAAGTAAACCTGCTAATATCGTAACTTGCCAAGTTCCGGCAACGAGCCAAGCCGGAGAGAAGACAGCTGCGAAACTTAATAAAGAATAGAAACCAATCCCTGCAACGGAACCCCATCCGATCCATGCGAATGGATGTTTTTTTAACTCTGCCCATAACCCACCTAAGTTTTTGCGAAATAAAACGATAAGGAATAAAATAGGGAGAGCGAATAAAAAGCGGAAGGAAGCTGTCCAAGCCCAGCTCGTTCCAGATACATTCATTGCTCTATTAATAATAAAAGTTGCAGAAAAAAAGGCTGATGATAAGAGGCCTAATAATATTGCACGCATGAAATATAACACTCCTTTTGGAAATAAATAATTATGTATAGTATAATATACTTTAAGATAATAAAAGTAAACTATTTTATACTTTAAGGTGGTTTTATAGATGAAAGAACATGAAGATATGCAAACGAAAGAAGTCATTCAGCAAGTAGGTCAGCTATTAAGACAAATTCGAAATGAACAAAAATTAAGTTTAGAAGAATTAGCCCAAAAAACAGGAGTTAGTAAATTAACATTAGGGAAAATTGAGAGAGGTGAAACGAATCCAACGTTAGCTGTCATTTGGAAAATAACGAAAGGGTTATCGATACCTTTATCGAGATTAATGGTTGTTGGAGAACCTGTAGCTGTTGCGCGCTGCGGAGAAGGATTTGCAGTAGATGTAGGACAAGCATGGCATTTAGAAACGATGTTCCGTTACACGAAAGAAACAGGGATGGAAATGCACCGTGCTTGTTTAAGAGCGAATAGTATATATGAACCGGAAGCTCATCATGAAGGTGCTATTGAGCTTGTAACGGTAATGAAAGGGAAAGTATCCATTCAAGTGGAGAATGATGTATACGAATTAAACGAGTTTGACTCCATTCAATTTGAAGCGAATAAGAAACATAGCTATAAAAATGAAGAAGATGAAGTGGCTGTATTACATTTAACGATGAAATACTCTTCATGAAAAAATCACCTATAGAATTCTATAGGTGATTTTTTATATGCTCTTCTTAAGTATAGGAAGTGATGCCATTAGTACGAACGTGGCATAAGTAATAAACAAATAAAGTAAACTAAAAATCCCGTTCCAAAACATAAAATAGCAATGACCCAAAGGATACGAATGAGAGTAGAACTAATATCAAAATATTCTCCTAAACCACCACATATACCAAATAGCATTTTATCAGTTTCGGATTTACATAATTTTTTTGACATATAACGATCAACTCCTTTTTTATATGAAGCTATATACTTCTATTCTATATGGAAATTTATGAGAAGACTATGAGGTTGTATTACATTTTTTTAGAGAAACGATCATATTAATTGTCTTAATTTTCAGCGGATATTAAACTTATAGTAAGAGGTATGAGGCGATTTTTAATAAAGGGTGGGGAAATAGAAATGACAGTATATTGGTTGACTAATGTAATGCTTGAATCAAGGTATACATATGAAGAAGGGGCAATTTCACGAACAGAAACAGAATTATGTAGTTTACTCATTGAAGATGGACGAATTAAAAAAATTATAGAAGGGATTGTTCAAGAGGAAGGGATAGTAACTCTTGATGTGAATCGCTTATTAATTTTGCCGTCTTTCGAAGAGATGCATATTCATATTGATAAAACATATTATAGTGGGCCTTGGAAAGCTTGTATGCCAGCAGACAGTATTTTTACACGTTTTAATGAGGAAGAGAAGATTTTGCCAAAGCAAGTAATAACTGCTCAAGACAGGGCGGAAAATATGCTAGAGTTACTACTTCGAAATGGTACAACGAATATTAGAACGCATTGTAATGTTGATCCAATTATTGGACTTCATAATTTGGAGGCGACGTTAGCTGCATTAGAAACATATAAAAATCGGATGTCTGGTAGAATCGTTGCTTTTCCGCAACATGGATTATTGCGCAGTAATTCTGTACAACTTGTGAAAGATGCGATGCGTATGGGTGCGAATCTAGTCGGTGGAGTGGATCCAGCTACAGTGGATAATGATATCGAAAAATCATTACATACGATTATGGATATCGCAGTAGAATTTAATGCAGATGTTGATATTCATTTGCATGATGCGAATAATCTAGGAACGTTTACGATGAAGAGGTTGGCAAGCTTAACAGAAGAAGCAGGGTGGCAAGGTCGTGTAACGATTAGTCATGCGCTTGGACTTGGTGGTGTTACTGATAAAGAAGCTGAAGAAGTGGCAGAAAGACTAGCAGCTTTAAGTATTGATATTACTTCAACGGTGCCAATTGGTAAACAAGTAATTCCAATTCCGTTATTAGATAAAAAAGGTGTTAAAGTTTCATTAGGAAATGATAGTATTACAGATCATTGGTCGCCGTTTGGAACTGGCGATATGCTTCAAAAGGCAAATCGATTAGCAGAGCGTTTTGGGTGGAGTGACGAAAGGTCTTTAGGAAAAGCACTTCGCTTTATTACGGGAGGAAAAGAAACGTTAAACAAGGAAGGGAAACGAGCTTGGCCAAATGTAGGAGATGAAGCGAGCTTTGTTTTAACGAATGCAACATGTACTGCTGAAGCGGTAGCGCGTCAAACAGAAAAGCGTTTAGTCGTGTATAAAGGGGATATTGTTGTTGGAAGTTTAAATGAGGTGGAATTAAATAATCTTGTGTAGAAGAATCGTTTAAATAATTTGAGGAGGGTTCTAATTGAGAATATAGAACTCTTCTTTTTTATTCTTACAATATATTTCGTATAGGAAAGCTAGAAGGGATGAAAAATTTGGACAATCAACATAACCAAAATCATATTATGGGAACTTTGCAATGGTTTATATTTTTATTAGCGAATTCAATCGCACTACCAATTGTCGTTGGTGGGTTATTTCATCTTACGACGGAAGAAATATTTTATTTAATGCAGCGTACGTTTTTTGTAGTTGGTATATCTTCTTTTTTACAAGGATGGATTGGACATAGACTACCAATTGCGGATGGGCCAGCTGGATCTTGGGTTGGTGTATTTACCGTACTTGCTTATGCAACGGCCGGACAGGATCAATTACATAGTACACTGCAAATTTTGGAATTAGGAATGATCATTTCCGGTGTTATTTTAATAGGATTAGGAGTAACTGGTTTTATTGGACGTATTTTATTTTTATTTACGCCGGTTGTGACAGGGACGTTTTTACTTTTATTATGTTTACAATTAAGTGGTGTATTTTTAAAAGGAATGCTAGGAATTACAGCTACTATTTCTCAAATTGATGGATTTACAGCAATAATCGCGTTTAGTATATTTCTGTTCGTTATTATACTATCTAATTTTGGAAAAGGTTTCGTTAAAAGTTATGCCGTTTTAATAGGATTAATTAGTGGGTGGATTATTTTTCTCATTGCAGGGAAAGTGACAATCCCATCTCAAGTAACTCATTTTGTGCAACTTCCACAAATATTTGCTTGGGGTCTTCCAAAGTGGAATACAGGGATGGCTGTATCGAGTTTCGTTATGGTATGTATTTTAGTTTCAAATACAGTGGCAGCTATTATAGCGATTAATCAAGCTACGATTCATAAAGCGACTATTGAACAAAAACAGTTGAACGATGGTACGTGGGTTGGAGGGATTTCACATATCATTTCGTCCGTATTTTCAACTGTAGGTGTCGTGCCGCTACCGGCGACAGCGGGATTTATACGTTTAACAAAACAAAAGTATATACGATCGTTCTTACTAGCATGTATATTACTAGTCGTAATGTCGCTGTTTCCGAGTATTATTCGTTACTTAGCATCGTTGCCATCCGCTGTCGCATCTGCAGTGTTAATGGCTTCGTTCGTACAGTTAATTGGAATTGGATTTAATAATATAAAACAAGTGCCGATGAGTGAAAGGAATATAATGATTTTAGGCGTTGCAGTATTATTTGGCAGCGGCGTTATGTTTTTACCGTCTAGAGCACTCCAATCATTGCCGTCTGTTATGCAATATATATTCGGGAATGGTTTATTTGTAGGTACAGTTGTAAGTATATTGCTAGAACAAATATGGCGTACTGGAAAGTAAGTGGATAAAAAGAGTGTCCGCACTGTATAAAAGTCTAAAATAACATAGGAAATAAAGCCCATTTTTATTCACCACCTGCACATTTCGTTCATACAATATCTTGACTAAATAAACACCCAACTTACACATACACAGCTCTGGCTTAAGCAAGGAGGGTTATACCAGTTGAAGGAAAAAGCGTATCAATCTAAACCTTTACTCACAAAGAGAGAGAGAGAAGTATTTGAATTACTGGTTCAAGATAAAACAACGAAAGAAATTGCAGGTGAACTTTTTATAAGTGAAAAGACAGTTCGCAACCACATCTCAAACGCAATGCAAAAGCTAGGGGTTAAAGGACGTTCACAAGCAGTTGTTGAGCTTCTTCGCATGGGAGAGCTCGAACTATAAGAAAGCAGCCGACTTTTATATGAAAGGTCGGCTATTTTTCTGTTTGTTTCACGTGCTATATGAATGATAAAAACGTTTCATACATAAATAGGTAATAAGGAGGGGATATGTTGAAAAGGATACTGTTAGTTTCAACAAGTGCTCATGATATGAATGGACACCCGACTGGTTTGTGGCTGGAAGAGCTCGCAGCTCCTTATCTTTTATTTAAAAAAGCTAAGTTCGATGTTGATATTGTTTCTATAAAAGGCGGAAGAGTGCCGATTGATAGAGTATCTATTCCGAATGGCATACCTCGTGAATTTAAGCATGTCGCTTCTTTATTGCAAAATACGAGGGCGATTTCAACTGTCCATTCTTCAGAGTATGATGCGGTATTATTTGGTGGTGGACACGGGGCGATTGTAGATTTTCCAGGTAATCCATATGTAGCAAATTTAATTGAGAATATGTATAACAATAACCGGATTGTAGCGGCTGTTTGTCACGGGGTAAGTTCTTTAGTTGGTGTGAAAAATAAAGATGGTTCGTTTTTTGTTGCCGGTAAGCGTATAACAGGTTATACAAACGATGAAGAAAAAGCTGTACATTTAGAAAAGCGAGTTCCATTTTTGCTAGAAAGTAAATTGAAAGAAGAAGGGGCTTTGTTTTATGTCGCTCCTAATTTTACGCCACATGTTGTAGTGGATGGTCGTTTAATTACAGGGCAAAATCTGCAGTCTAGCGTGGAAATAGGTAAGGCTATAAAAAGGGCTGTAAATAAATTATCGTCCTTTTAATTTCTGCTCATTTCTTCTTATTAATAGGAATGTCTTCTTTCCAAAAAAAAGATGGAGCAATAAAGTGAAACTTTAATTAGTGGGGGTCTTACTGCCCGGCAAATAGCGAGGTAAATATGCACTTTATATAGAAGAAACCGACTTTCGTATAGAAGGTCGGTTATTTTTCTGTCTTGCAAATTATGAAAAAAAGGAGCAAAATAAAAAAGGTCCTAGTCTATACAGGTACAAATGAAAATTTTCATACAGAAGCAGTTTAAGTGAGCGAACTTAAAGTGTGTAAAATATAATGATAAAATAAGATGATGAATGAGAAAACGGGTGATGAAGTTGAATAGAGCAATCGGTGTTATCGATTCAGGAGTTGGTGGTTTAACTGTAGCGAAGGAATTAATTCGTCAGTTGCCGAAAGAGCGTATTATATATTTAGGGGATACAGCGCGTTGCCCTTATGGTCCACGTTCTCGAGAAGAAGTGCGTCAATTTACGTGGGAAATGACGGAGCATTTACTAGATTTAAATATCAAGATGTTAGTTATTGCGTGTAATACAGCAACTGCGGTTGTATTAGAAGAAATGCAGAAACAATTACCAATTCCGGTAGTGGGAGTTATTCACCCAGGATCACGTACAGCTTTAAAAGTGACAAATACGTATCATGTTGGGATTATTGGTACGATTGGAACGGTGAAAAGTGGTGCATACGAAGAAGCGTTAAAGTCTATTAATAACCGTGTTATGGTAGAAAGTTTAGCATGTCCGCCTTTCGTCGAACTTGTAGAAAGTGGGAATTTCGAAAGTGAAATGGCGTATGAAGTTGTAAGAGAAACATTGCAACCGCTGAAAAATACCGATATTGATACACTTATTTTAGGTTGTACACATTATCCAATTTTAGGTCCTGTTATTAAAAAGGTAATGGGAGATAAAGTGCAACTAATTAGTTCTGGTGATGAAACAGCGCGTGAAGTAAGTACAATTTTATATCATAGTAAAATGTTGAATGAGGGAGAGGAACAAAGTGATCATCTCTTCTTAACAACAGGGAAAATAGGCCTATTTAAAGAAATTGCATCAAAATGGTTCGGTCAGCCGATTGAAAATGTGAAGCATATTCATTTAGAAGAATAATAATAGAATTCATATAAGTGAACCCCTGAGATATTAGGGGTTTTTTGTTTATCCCGCTATTTGCCGGGCAGTAAGACCCTGCTGATTAAAGTTTCACTTTATAAGAAGCACAGCTTGTTCTAAAACGTGAAATAGCTCGTATACATAATAGTACAAACTTAGTTTTTAGGGGGGAAAGGCATGCCTAAATCCACTTTTAAATGGGTTATTGGTGCTACGGTAAGTGCTGTTTTATTAACAGGGTGCGGCTTCATAAATCAGGAGAAAGCGACCGAACAAATTGATCCACCAAAAAAAGTTACGTATACAGATGGTGAAAAGAAAGGGACGGCTAAAAATAAACAAGGGCAAACGATAAATAGAGAAATATACTTAGTTGATAAAAATGGATATGTTGTACCGCAAACAATCGCAATGCCTACTCCGAAAGCGAATGAAGTAATACAGCAAACGCTAGAATACCTTGTGAAAGATGGGCCGGTAACTGATTTATTACCGAATGGGTTCCGTGCAGTCATTCCAGCAAATACATCGATGACTCTAGATTTGAAAAAAGATGGGACAGCAGTAATTGATTTCTCTAAAGAAATGAAAAACTATGCAAAAGAAGAAGAGCGTCAAATTGTTGAGTCAGTAGCGTGGACTTTGACTCAATTTAAAGAAATAAAACAAGTGCAGTTTCAGATAAATGGTGAAAAGTTAGCGAAGATGCCTGTCGCGGGTACACCGCTTGGAGAAGGGGTGAGTCGTGCGAATGGTATTAACTTTGATGATGAACAAGTGGCAGATGTAACAAATACAAAACCAGTTACGCTTTACTTTATGGCGCAAAATAATGATAAGCAGCAATATTATGTACCGGTAACACGCCGCGTTGTAGAGGGAAAAGAAAATGATTATGCAACCATTATAGATGAACTTGTAAAAGGACCGATTCATCAATCGCTCCTGAATGATTTTAACCCAGGAGTTAAGCTTATTACGAATCCAAAATTGCAAGACGGAAATCTTACATTAAACTTTAATGAAAATATATTTGTAAACCCAGATAAAAATATGGTTTCAAATTACGTATTGAAGTCGTTAGTTTTATCTTTGACAGAAAAGAAAGGCGTAAAAAGTGTTTCTATTGAGGTAAATGGTAAAGCAAATCTTATAGATGAAAAGGGCGGAAAGTTAATAAAACCTGTAGATCGTCCAGAAAACGTGAATACAGGTAGTTTTTAATCGTGGATAATTTGATATACTTAAGTAAGAAAGGGGAATTGCTTTTTGGGTTCCCCTTCTTTTATTGTATACATATCATACATTTAAGTTTGGCTATACTAACAAGTAGTTATGAGGAGGTTATTTTTATGCGAGTAGATGGTAGAGAGAAAACAGAATTACGCCATATACATATTCATACGAATTATTTAAAACACCCAGAAGGATCAGTATTAATTGAAGTTGGGGATACAAAGGTAATTTGCTCAGCGACAATTGAAGAGCGTGTCCCACCGTTTATGCGCGGGGAAGGAAAGGGCTGGGTAACAGCTGAATACGCGATGATTCCGCGTGCAACAGAACAACGTACAATCAGGGAGTCAAGTAAAGGGAAAGTAACTGGACGTACAATGGAAATCCAGCGTTTAATTGGACGAGCATTACGTGCGGTAGTTGACTTAGAAGCACTTGGCGAGAGAACAGTTTGGATTGACTGTGATGTTATTCAAGCAGATGGTGGAACGAGAACAGCTTCTATTACAGGTGCATATGTAGCGATGGTATTAGCGTTTGAGAAGTTATTACAAGCAGAAAAAGTATCTAAAATTCCAGTAAAAGATTATTTAGCAGCAACGTCAGTGGGAATTGTGGAAGAGCAAGGTGTTGTTTTAGATTTAAACTATGCAGAAGATTCTAAAGCGGACGTTGATATGAACGTGATTATGACTGGAAAAGGTCAGTTTGTCGAAGTGCAAGGAACTGGAGAAGAAGCGACGTTTAGCAGAACACAGTTAAATGAACTACTTGATGCTGCGGAACAAGGCATTTTCCAACTAATTGACATGCAAAAAGAAGCGTTAGGTGACATCGTATCTCATATAGAGTAGAGGTGGAAAATATGAAACAAGTTGTTGTTGCGACAAAAAATATGGGGAAAGTGCGTGAGTTTGCTGAGTTATTTGAGCGCTTTGATTTAGAAGTGAAATCATTACACGATTTTCCTCATATTGAAGAAGTCGAAGAAACTGGTGAAACGTTTGAAGAAAATGCAATCTTAAAAGCAGATAGTTTGAGTAGACAGTTGGATTCTATCGTAATTGCGGATGATTCAGGTCTGATCGTAGATGCTTTAAACGGAAAACCAGGCGTGTATTCAGCTCGGTTTGCAGGAGAGCCGAAAGACGATCAAGCGAACATGGATAAAGTGTTACAAGAATTAAATGGAATTGACTTTGAAAAACGTAAAGCGCGTTTCTACTGTGCATTAGCAGTTGCATTCCCAGAAGCGGATAAAGAACCGGTCATTGTGAATGGAACGTGTGAAGGGTACATTTTAGAACAGCGCCGCGGGGAAAACGGCTTTGGATATGATCCAATCTTTTATGTAGAAGAATATAAAAAAGCGATGGCAGAACTAAGTTCAGATGAGAAAAATGCCATTAGTCACCGCGGACGTGCTCTTCGTAAGTTAGAAGAAAAAATTCCGGAATGGTTTTTAGGAGAATGAGGGAGAGAGATTGATGAAAGCTTTAATCGTAAGCGATAGTCATAGCTCTGTGAAGGAATTACAGCAGTTAAAAGAGAAATATGAAGGGAAAGTAGATGTCATGATCCATTGTGGTGATTCGGAGTTAACGCCTGCTCATGAAGAACTGCAAGGTTTCCATGTTGTAAAAGGAAATTGTGATTATGCTAACTTTCAAGATGAAATTGTAACTGACGTAGATGGCATTCGCTTCTTAGTTGTGCATGGACATCGTCATAACGTGAAAATGACTTTACAAACGTTAGCGTACTATGCAGAAGAAGTGGGGGCACAAGTTGCATGCTTCGGACATTCTCACGTATTAGGTGCGGAATTTATTGATGGAGTTTTATTTATCAATCCCGGAAGTATTTTATTACCACGTCAGCGTGTAGAAAAGACATTTGCCTTATTAGAAATGAATGAAAAACATATAGATGTTCGCTTTGAAACATTAGACGGACAACTAGTTGAACAAGCAGTTTTTAAAAGAGGATAAGAAAAATTATCCTCTTTTAAAAAAGGTGTTGACTTTATGTATGGATATACATATAATAAATATTGTCGATAGGGCAACAGCGCTAACGAAGAAAAATAAAATAACATATGCGGGTGTAGTTTAGTGGTAAAACAAGAGCCTTCCAAGCTCTGGTCGAGAGTTCGATTCTCTTCACCCGCTCCATGTCCCAGTAGCTCAGCCGGATAGAGCATACGCCTTCTAAGCGTACGGTCGGGAGTTCGAATCTCTCCTGGGACGCTAAGAAAACCTTGTTATCTTTTGATAACAAGGTTTTTTGTTTGTCTAAAAATTGATGTATGTGCAAGAGGTGTAAAAAATATAACGTAACATATAATAATTATTATATACAACAGATTAAAGTGCATTAAGAAAAGAGCGCCATTTATGCGCTCTATTTCTCTTGTTTAATTTAAAGAATCAATAGGCTTATGATGGAACTTAAATCCATATCTATATTATCCCAATTGTTCACTTAGAGTGTTATAAAACTTTTTATCATTCTAGTACGATTGAGCACCCGTTATCGAAACTTATCCCCGACAGTGTGTTACAATTAATAGAAGCGGAAAACGAGAATCTCCAATTGACTGGACGTGTGATTGGTTGGACAGTTTAAGAAGGTTGTATAAAAAAGGGAGATGGCGCAAAGATGGCGAGAGCAAAAGAGAATGATTTAACGGAGAAATTGGCAGAAGGTCAACGGAAATATGGTGACGGCAACTTTACAATACAGAACATCGGTGATGAAACTAACCCGAATTGGACTGTCGTAAAAAATGTGAGGAAGGGATCGGCAGGCATTCGCGAAGAGGAAGATATATTAAGACTGCGATCAAAATATATAAAATAGTACGGAAATGAGCGGGCCGAGAGTTCGAATCTCTCCTGGGACGCTAAAAAAACCTTGTTATCTTTTGATAACAAGGTTTTTTGTTTAGTTATTAATAAACTTCTCAAAGACAAAACCATAATCTTTCACATTATATTGTTTCTTCGTATCAACGAGCCAGTTAAAGGCGATTTCATTCATCTCTTTAAATTGCTCTGCTAAATTTACTTGTGCATTTGAAATACGGCTAAAAGTGTTAGATGCCATATCTAGACTTTTATGTGCATACTGCAATGTAATATCGTTGTCGTATGAAATTTCTTCTATTTTAAGTAAAGCCTTATATAAATCTTTTAATTCTTCAATGTGTTTTTTATGAACATCAATTGAATAATGCTCATCTCCCATTTGAAACTTAATTTCTACATCTAAATCAATCGTTCCGGCAGTTTCAAGTGCTACGTTTTTAATTTGATATTTACTATAGCTAAAGCGGCGTAGTGTACGTTTTTTACTTGTTGCGCTTGTGCCATCTAGGTGGATTAATCCTTTGTTTGTGAAACAATATTCATCTGATTTTGATTTAATTAGAAAATAAATTTTCTCTCCATCTTCATGCATCACGTAATCATCAGCATCAACCTTATCGTAATCTTTCGGTGTAATGACAGACCCTACATCGCTTAGTCCTAATACATCTGCAGCCATTTTTTTAAACATATATAATCCCCCTTTTAAATTCTTAATTATACAAAAATATATTAACATGATTTTAACAAAATGTTTTCTTGTAAGGCGAAAATATTTGAAGGTAAGTTAAGAAAAATAACGAATATTATTTCGATCCTAAATTATTTAATAAATCCATTAGTTTGAGAGTTGATTCTCCGAAAAATTATCAAGAGAAAAAGTTAATATTGCAAGTGATTATAGAGAAATTCCATGAAAGCACCTCAAGCGATAGGAGGTGTTTTTCTAACCCTTTTGAAATCTTACAATTCTGTAAGGTAACTGTAAGGTAGTTCGATGGTAAGAAATTGCTAATCTTTTATAATGAAGGTAACAACGATAAAACGAGGAGGAAGAAATGATGAAGGGATTAGTTGTAACAGGCTTAACAGTTGCTTTTGGATTTGTAGCGTATGAGAAATTAACGTATGTAGTTGATGTTGTAAAACATTTAATCGCTTAGTAAAAAAACTACCATGAGAGGGAAAGGGAATGAGTGAATGAATGGAATGGTTATTTGGAATTATAGGTACTTGTAGTGTAGTGTTATTGTTCTTTGTCCCGAGTGGTATACTTAGTTCGACAACGAGTTTGTTTTTCTTAAGTTTGTTTGCTTGCACGATGCTTATTATTATGTTTTTAATGAAGCGAAGTAAGCCAATCTTCTATTTTAGCATGATTGTTATGGCAATTATTGTTCTCCAAATTATTACCCTTGTAATATACCCCACAATTATAAAAGCTTTCCATTAATGATGAATCCTCTGCGTCTGTTGCTGAGGATTTTTATTTGTATAATTTTGATTTTTTAATAAAGATTTAGCTGTATTGAAATATAAAAATAGAATATTTTTATATTTCAAACAAAAGGTTTTAGATTGTTGTGTTCTTATTACGCATTTGATATATTTACTTTGAAGATCATTAAAATCTAGAAAAAGAGGCGGACGTATGGATAAAAAAGAAAATACGGTCGTATTGTTTCCGCAACTATCAGAACGCTATATTGATGAAGGTTTTTTAGCACTGAAAGAGCGGGAATTCGAAGATGCATTGCGCTGCTTTGAAATATTACGCCAGTATAATGCAGAAACGGAACAAACGGAATTAGCTTCCGTTATTTGTTTGCTGGAATTAAAACGTATGGAAGAAGCGAAAGACAAATGTGAACAGCTGCTTGAAACAGGAGCTGTCTTATTTGGTGATATTCTTGAAACGTATGTGACGATTTTAGTTCAAACAAATGATTATGAAGGCGTTATTGAAACTGTTGAAAAAGTTTTGCGAACGAAAGATATAATGCCTGAGCAAAAGGAAAAATTAGCGCAACTCGCTTTATTTGCAGAAGGTATGCTAAATGAAGAAGACACGTCGCTAATTGATTCAAATTTCGAATTGGATGAATTTACTAAGGAGATTTTTGGAGAAAACTTTGGGCAAAAGCTGAGAGCGATTCAACAGATTTCGTTAAAAGACTTGGATCTTGCATTACCTGTTTTAAAGAAATTTTTAATAGACGAAAAGCAACATCCTTATTTGAAAACTTCTATTTTGTATAAAATGATAGAAAATCAAGTAGAAGAAGAGATAGAAGTAGAAAAATTTGGAAATAGGGTTAAAGTGATTCCAGCATTTACAGGTCATAATGAGGAGCAATCCGATAACATTATACATACATTATCAAGCCGATTGGAGCAAAATTATCCAGATATATTTAGTGCGATGGTTGCATATTGGAAAGAATTACAAATTAGCGTTTTCCCATTTGCACTATTAATGGATAAAGTAGAGATTTGGGCTGCTGTTTTAGAGAGAATTGGAAGAAAACGTTTCGGATTGGCTATTGATGAAGAAGAACTTATGACAGCATATAATATTGAATTAGAAGAGTTTCATATTGCCTATCAATGGTTATTGCGTGTTGAAAGAGAAGGATATTTGCCCGTATAATTATGAAAAAGAATCGTTCAGTTCTTGAAACGAGCATATTCTATGTTATAATGTAAGGGTTGCAAAAGGCAGAAATCTGCCTGTTTGTAAGAGAAGAGAAGTGTAATTCTCTTACTTAATATGTTTCATATTAGTCTCGAACAAAATATACCGTAGTTGTCTTTTAGACAACTAGTAGATTGGAACATTATATCTGAAAGCATTTGCTAGAGGATTATTTGTACATTTATTATTTCGAAAGAGAGATAATGAATATTTTGATCTATAGAGGTATGTGCATACATTATTATAGTTGGAGGGAAAGAATAAATGGCTGCAAAATGGGAAAAATTAGAAGGTAACGTAGGCGTTTTAACAATTGAAGTTGATGCTAAAGAAGTAAACAACTCTATCGACGCTGCGTTCAAAAAAGTAGTAAAAACAATCAACGTACCAGGTTTCCGTAAAGGAAAAATGCCTCGTCCGTTATTCGAACAACGCTTTGGTATCGAATCTTTATACCAAGATGCTTTAGATATCATCTTACCAAAAGCATACGGTGAAGCAATCGATGAAGCTGGTATCTTCCCAGTTGCTCATCCTGAAATCGATATTGAGAAGTTCGAAAAAAATGCTAACCTTATCTTCACTGCAAAAGTTACAGTGAAACCTGAAGTTAAATTAGGTGAGTACAAAGGTTTAGCAGTAGAAAAAGTTGAAACAACTGTAACTGACGAAGATGTAGAGAATGAAGTAAAAGCTTTACAAGAGCGTCAAGCTGAACTAGTTGTTAAAGAAGAAGGAACTATTGAAAATGGTGATACAGCTGTAATCGACTTCGAAGGTTTCGTTGATGGCGAAGCATTTGAAGGCGGAAAAGGCGAAAACTATTCTCTTGCAATCGGTTCTGGTACTTTCATCCCAGGTTTCGAAGAGCAAGTAATTGGTCTTAAATCTGGTGAGTCTAAAGACGTTGAAGTATCATTCCCAGAAGAGTACCATGCTGCTGAATTAGCTGGCAAACCAGCAACATTCAAAGTAACAATTCACGAAATCAAAACAAAAGAACTTCCTGAGTTAAACGACGAGTTCGCTAAAGAGGCTGACGAAGAAGTTGCAACTCTTGATGAATTAAAAACAAAACTTCGTACAAACTTAGAAGAAGGCAAAAAGCACGAAGCTGAGCACAAAGTACGTGACGAAGTAGTAGAATTAGCTGCTGCTAACGCTGAAATCGATATTCCAGAAGCTATGATCGACACTGAGTTAGATCGTATGGTTCGTGAATTCGAGCAACGTTTAAGCCAACAAGGTATGAACCTTGAGCTTTACTACCAATTCACAGGTACTGATGCTGACAAATTAAAAGAGCAAATGAAAGAGGATGCACAAAAACGTGTAAGAATCAATCTTGTTCTTGAAGCTATCATTGAAGCTGAAAACATCGAAGTTACTGAAGAAGAAGTAACTGCAGAAGTTGAAAAAATGGCTGAAATGTACGGTATGCCAGTAGACGCTATCAAGCAAGCTCTTGGAAGCGCAGACGCTTTATCTGAAGATCTTAAAGTGCGTAAAGCTGTAGACTTCTTAGTAGAAAACGCTGCATAATAAAATAACAAGGCGCGATTTTAATCGTGCCTTGTTTTATAAATATAGAAATATATTTATAAAACTTTTCGATGAAGAAGGAAAAGTTCCTTTATAAGTCGAATATACATATTTCAAAAGTTTTAAAAACTTTTTATTTGTACATAACTAGTCATATTATTTGTATTTCTCGCTACGTAGTGACATAATATGTATTTACATACGATACATTTATCGTGTACATACGAAGGCAAGAGGTTAGCACTTTGTAAGGGGTGTGAAAATATGTTTAAATTTAATGATGAAAAAGGGCAATTAAAATGTTCTTTCTGTGGTAAAACACAAACGCAAGTTCGAAAGTTAGTTGCAGGTCCAGGTGTTTACATTTGTGACGAGTGTATCGAGCTTTGTACTGAAATTGTACAAGAGGAGCTTGCGAAGGACGAAGAAGTAGAATTCAAAGATGTACCGAAACCGGTAGAAATTCGTGAAATCTTAGATGAGTATGTCATCGGACAAGATAACGCGAAAAAAGCACTAGCGGTAGCGGTATATAACCATTACAAACGTATTAATTCTAACAGCAAAATTGATGATGTAGAATTAGCGAAGAGTAATATTTCACTTATTGGGCCAACAGGTAGTGGTAAAACATTATTGGCACAAACATTAGCGCGTATTTTAAATGTTCCATTTGCAATCGCGGACGCAACATCTTTAACAGAAGCTGGATACGTTGGGGAAGATGTAGAAAACATTTTACTAAAACTAATTCAAGCGGCTGATTATGATGTAGAAAAAGCGGAAAAAGGAATTATTTATATTGATGAGATTGATAAAGTGGCACGTAAGTCCGAAAATCCATCAATTACACGTGATGTATCTGGTGAAGGTGTACAGCAGGCACTTCTGAAAATTTTAGAAGGTACTGTAGCAAGCGTTCCACCTCAAGGTGGTCGTAAGCATCCGCATCAAGAATTCATTCAAATTGATACAACGAATATCCTATTCATTTGTGGTGGAGCGTTTGATGGCATTGAGCCAATTATTAAACGTCGCCTTGGTGAAAAAGTAATTGGATTTGGTTCAGAGAAGAAAAATGCTGATGTAAATGAAAAGCATGTTCTATCTCACGTATTACCAGAGGACCTTTTAAGATTTGGTTTAATTCCAGAGTTTATCGGTCGTCTTCCAGTTATTGCGAACCTAGAGCCACTTGATGAAGATGCTCTTGTTGATATTTTAACGAAACCGAAAAATGCACTTGTTAAGCAATTCCAAAAACTGTTGGAGCTTGACGATGTTGAGTTAGAGTTTGAAGAAGGCGCACTGATTGAGATTGCGAAAAAAGCAATTGAACGTAAAACAGGTGCTCGTGGACTTCGTTCTATTATTGAAGGCTTAATGCTTGATGTAATGTTTGAACTTCCATCTCGCAAAGATATCGAGAAGTGTATTCTTACGAAAGAAACAGTAGCTGATAATGAGCCACCGAAATTGGTGCTACAAGACGGTACTGTACTTGATACAAAAACATCTGCATAATGCGAAAGAGAAACAGCAATTTTTATAATTGCTGTTTTTCTTTATGTTTAGCTACGTTCTTCCGCGGAAATACTAAATGATAAAACATTGCGGGAGGAAATAAATGATGAGCTGGACAAATATATTTTTACTTGTTCAACTTGTTTTTGGTGTAATTGTCGGATTATATTTTTGGCACTTACTTCGAAATCAGCGAACACAAAAAGTTTCAATTGATCGAGAATCAAAAAAAGAATTAGAACAACTTCGTAAAATGCGTGAAATTTCTCTAACAGAGCCGCTTGCGGAAAAGGTGCGCCCTACATCCTTTTTAGATATTGTAGGGCAAGAAGACGGGATTAAGTCGTTAAAAGCGGCTCTTTGTGGTCCGAATCCGCAACATGTAATCATATATGGCCCGCCAGGTGTCGGAAAGACAGCGGCAGCGCGTCTTGTATTAGAAGAGGCGAAACGAAATCCGAAATCTCCATTTCGTACGAATGCAACATTTATCGAACTTGATGCGACGACAGCTCGGTTTGATGAACGTGGTATTGCAGATCCTTTAATTGGCTCGGTTCATGATCCGATTTATCAAGGTGCTGGTGCGATGGGGCAAGCAGGTATTCCACAACCGAAAAAAGGCGCAGTAACAGATGCACATGGTGGTATTTTGTTTATTGATGAAATTGGTGAACTACATCCGATTCAAATGAACAAAATGTTAAAGGTGTTAGAAGATCGAAAAGTATTTTTAGAAAGTGCGTACTATAGTGAAGAGAATACGATGATTCCAACGTATATACATGATATTTTTCAAAAAGGTTTACCAGCAGATTTCCGCTTAGTTGGAGCGACAACACGTTCACCAGAGGAAATTCCACCTGCTATTCGGTCTCGTTGCTTAGAGGTATTTTTCCGTGAGCTAGATACAGAAGAAATTCAAAAAGTAGCGAAGAATGCAGCCGACAAAGTGGAAATGCAAATCGGTGAGAACGGTATTGAAATGATTGGTATGTATGCAAGGAATGGACGAGAAGCAATTAATCTCGTGCAAATCTCTGCTGGTATGGCGATAAATGAAGAACGTTCTTTCATTAAAGATGAAGATATAGAGTGGGTTGTTCATTCTAGTCAGCTGACACCGAAATATGAAAAACGTATTTACCCTATTCCGAGGATCGGTCTTGTAAACGGACTTGCTGTATACGGACCGAATACAGGAGCGTTATTAGAAATAGAAGTAACAGCAATCACGGCGAAAGGTAAAGGGTCGGTAAATGTTACCGGTATTGTAGAAGAGGAAAGTATTGGTAGCCAAACGAAATCAATTCGTCGTAAAAGTATGGCGAAAGGTTCTGTAGATAATGTATTAACAGTACTTCGTTCTTTAGATGTGTTGCCAGAAGGGTACGATATACATATTAATTTTCCAGGTGGTATCCCGATCGATGGTCCTTCTGCAGGGATTGCTATGGCAACGGGTGTTTACTCAGCCGTGCATCGTACATACGTGAATAATGAAGTGGCGATGACAGGTGAAATAAGTATACATGGAGAAGTGAAGCCTATTGGTGGTGTGTACGCAAAAATAAAGGCTGCGAAAAAAGCAGGAGCTAAGAAAGTCATTATTCCTGCTGAAAACATGCAACCGTTTTTGTACACAATAAAGGGAATTGAAATCATTCCTGTTCGTAAGTTAAAAGAAGTATTTGAGCTAACATTTATGCAGGAAAATATGCATCGAGAGCTTGATGTACATACTACTGTAGACGAAACAGATGCACAATCCATGTGAGAATGAATGATAATAAAATTTGCCAGACTTCGTTTAAGTTTGTATGCTTAAGCGGAGTCTTTTTTTCTTTTCATAAGGGAGAAAAAACAAGGGATTTACAATTGCTCAGAATCTCTGCAATTGCATCTAGATGTATTGTAATATAAAATAGTTGAACAGGAGTTTAATTTATTATGGAGGTGCTATGTCTAGTATGAATACGAATGAAAGAATCGTACCCCTCCTACCATTAAGAGGCGTTCTCGTATATCCAACGATGGTTCTGCATCTTGATGTAGGACGTGATAAATCGATACAGGCACTAGAGCAGGCGGCAATGGATGAAAATATCATCTTTTTAGCGATGCAAAAAGAAATGAATATCGATGATCCGAAAGAAGATGACATATATAGTGTAGGTACAGTGGCGAAAGTAAAGCAAATGTTAAAATTGCCGAACGGTACGCTTCGTGTCCTTGTAGAAGGTTTACATAGAGCAGAAGTAGTAGAGTTTATCGAAGAAGAAAATGTAGTACAAGTTTCTATTAAAACGGTAACTGAAGAAGTGGAAGATGATTTAGAAGAGAAAGCTCTTATGCGTACGTTACTGGAGCATTTCGAACAATATATTAAAGTTTCGAAAAAAGTATCAAATGAAACATTTGCAACGGTAGCTGATGTAGAAGAACCAGGAAGACTAGCTGATTTAATTGCTTCTCACTTGCCAATTAAAACGAAACAGAAACAAGAAATTTTAGAGATTGTATCTGTGAAAGAACGATTACATACACTTATTTCAATTATTCAAGATGAACAAGAGTTACTTAGTTTAGAAAAGAAAATTGGACAAAAAGTGAAACGTTCAATGGAACGCACGCAAAAAGAATATTTCTTACGTGAGCAAATGAAGGCGATTCAAACTGAACTTGGCGATAAAGAAGGTAAGGGCGGGGAAGTTGAAGAACTTCGTGAGAAAATTGAACAGTCAGGAATGCCTGAAGAAACAACGAAGGCTGCACTGAAAGAATTAGATCGTTATGAAAAGCTACCAGCAAGTTCTGCGGAGAGCGGTGTTATTCGCAATTATATTGATTGGTTATTAGCACTTCCGTGGACAGAAGCGACAGAGGATATGATTGATCTTGTTCATTCTGAAGAGATTTTAAACAAAGATCATTACGGTCTTGAAAAAGTAAAAGAGCGAGTGCTTGAATATTTAGCTGTACAAAAATTGACGAACTCATTAAAAGGACCTATCCTTTGTTTAGTAGGCCCTCCAGGGGTCGGGAAAACTTCGTTAGCTCGTTCAATTGCGACATCATTAAATCGTAATTTTGTCCGTGTATCCCTTGGTGGTGTGCGTGATGAATCTGAAATTCGTGGTCACCGTCGTACATACGTTGGAGCAATGCCGGGACGCATTATTCAAGGTATGAAAAAGGCGAAAACAGTTAATCCAGTCTTCTTATTAGATGAGATTGATAAAATGTCTAACGATTTCCGTGGTGATCCATCAGCAGCATTACTTGAAGTGTTAGATCCAGAACAAAATCATAACTTCAGTGATCATTACATTGAAGAACCATATGATCTATCGAAAGTTATGTTTGTAGCAACCGCTAATACACTTTCAAGTATTCCGGGTCCATTACTTGACCGTATGGAAATTATTTCGATTGCTGGGTATACAGAACTGGAAAAGGTGCACATTGCTCGAGAGCATTTATTGCCGAAACAATTAAAAGAGCATGGCTTGCGAAAAGGTAATTTACAAGTACGTGATGAAGCGCTTCTTGAAATTATTCGTTATTATACACGTGAGGCTGGTGTTCGTACGCTAGAGCGCCAAATTGCAAAAGTTTGTCGTAAAGCAGCGAAAATTATCGTTACAGCGGAACGTAAACGTATTGTTGTGACAGAGAAAAATATTGTAGATTTACTTGGTAAACACATATTCCGTTATGGGCAAGCAGAGAAAACGGACCAAGTCGGAATGGCAACCGGGTTAGCGTATACAGCAGCGGGCGGCGATACACTTGCAATTGAAGTGTCTGTAGCGCCAGGTAAAGGGAAATTAATTTTAACAGGGAAACTTGGGGATGTTATGAAAGAATCAGCACAAGCTGCGTTTAGCTATATTCGTTCTCGTGCCGAAGAGCTTCATATCGATCCAAATTTCCATGAGAAAAATGATATTCATATTCACGTTCCAGAAGGAGCAGTTCCAAAAGATGGACCGTCAGCGGGTATTACGATGGCAACGGCACTTATTTCTGCACTAACAGGTATTCCTGTAAGTAAAGAAGTTGGTATGACAGGTGAAATTACACTTCGTGGCCGTGTATTACCAATTGGTGGATTGAAAGAAAAAACATTAAGTGCTCATCGCGCAGGCTTAACAAAAATTATTTTGCCAGCAGAGAACGAGAAAGATTTAGATGATATTCCAGAAAGCGTAAAAGAAAATCTTACGTTTGTGCTTGCATCTCATTTAGACGAAGTATTGGAGCACGCATTAGTAGGAGTGAAACAATGAAAGTAACAAAAGCAGATATTGTAATTAGTGCTGTTAAACCAGAACAATATCCAGACAGTGATTTACCAGAAATTGCATTAGCAGGTCGTTCAAATGTCGGGAAGTCTTCCTTTATTAATAAAATTTTAAATCGTAAAAAGTTAGTACGTATTTCTTCTAAACCAGGAAAAACGCAAACGCTGAACTTTTTCTTAATCAATGAAATGATGCATTTTGTTGACGTTCCAGGTTATGGATATGCGAAAGTATCTAAAACGGAACGTGCAGCATGGGGCAAGATGATTGAAACGTACTTTACAACACGTGAGCAATTAGATGCAGCTGTATTAGTAGTAGATTTACGTCACCAACCAACAAACGATGATGTGATGATGTATGATTTCTTAAAGCATTATGAAATTCCAACAATTATTATTGCGACGAAAGCCGATAAAATTCCGAAAGGGAAATGGCAAAAGCATTTAAAAGTTGTAAAAGAAACGCTTGCTGTTGAAATTGGCGATGAAATCGTTCTATTCTCTTCTGAAACAGGACTTGGAAAAGAAGAAGCGTGGAAGGCAATTCATAAAATGACAAAAACAAAAAACGCGTGACGAATGTCGCGCGTTTTTTTGTTTGTATAAATTTTTAGCGTACGTTTAATGTTACTTCAATATTCCCTCGTGTTGCTTTAGAGTACGGACATACACCGTGAGCGGCTTCTACAAGTTCTTGTGCTTCGGCATGAGAAACGCCAGCGACATGTACGTCAAGTACAGCAGATAGTCCAAAACCACCATCTGTATCTTTTCCGATAGAAACGTGAGCAGTTACTTCTGTACTTTCCACTTTCACTCGTTTTGTACGAATGACAAGTTGCAATGCACTATCAAAACAAGCGGCATAACCAGCGGCAAATAGTTGCTCAGGGTTTGTTGCTTCCCCGCCAGCACCACCTAATGCTTTCGGCATTTTTACATCAAGATTTAATATGCCATCATCTGAAACTACTTTCCCGTTTCTTCCACCTGTTGCTGTTACTGAAGCCGTATATAATTTATCCATGTTTATTCCCCTTTTCTATCATTTATTGTTTTCATTGTTTCAATTAGTTTATTTAATTGGATTAATAAAGAACGATACTCTTGCTCTGTAATTCCTAAATTTGTAGCCATCGTTTTCGGTAATGAACAAGCCTTTTCTTTTAAATCTTTACCTTGTTCTGTTAATTCAATACAAACTTTTCGCTCATCTTCTTTTGAACGAACACGTTTTACAAGGTTTAATGATTCCATCCGTTTTAACATAGGTGTTAATGTGCCGGAATCTAGAAATAGACGTTCTCCAATTTCTTTTACTGTTAGTCCGTCTTGTTCCCATAGTACGAGTAAAGTAATGTACTGAGGGTACGTAATACCCATTTCGTCTAAATACGGTCGATAAAAACGTGTAACCTCTCTAGAACAGGCGTAAATAGAAAAACAAAGTTGGTTATCTAGATGCAAAGAATCTTCTATCATGAATAACTCCTTTCTTTTTTAATTGTGCACAATTTAATTTTGTAAAACCAATATAACGAAAAATAAATACAATGTCAAATACATTGTATTGAGAAAGTGTGTGCTACATTTTGGAACAATCATACATATTTTCCTTCATGATGAAAGAAGATAGGAAAGATGATGTTATAATTTATATGGAATAGTTTCCATCACTTGATTATGAGGACTTTTTTTGGTAACGTACAAATAGAGTTATTAATTTATAATCATTATAAAGTAGGGAGCTTTTTATTAGTTTTACTGAATCTCCTTTATTACATACGGAGAATATATAAAAAATAATCGGTTGTTCACACGATTGTCAGATTCATAAGAGGAAAGTTGTATTATGATAGTAGATAAAGTGATAAAACGGGTGAAGGGGGACATGCTGCGTGCATATTCTTGTTGTTAGTGTAAATTATCGAACAGCCCCTGTAGAATTTCGTGAGAAACTCACATTTCAGGCAGCAGAGCTAGAACAAGCAATGACTACATTACAAAGTCAAAAGAGCGTGTTAGAAAATGTCATTGTATCAACTTGTAATCGCACTGAGATTTATGCTGTTGTCGATCAATTACACACGGGACGGTATTATATTAAGAAGTTTTTAGCTGATTGGTTTCAGCTTGAAATAGAAGAAGTCGCACCATATTTAACTATTTTTGAACAAGATGGTGCAATAGATCATTTATTCCGCGTAACATGCGGTTTAGATTCTATGGTAGTTGGAGAAACGCAGATTTTAGGTCAAATAAAAGATAGCTTTTTAGAAGCGCAACAAGTAAAAGCGACAGGTACAATTTTTAATGAATTGTTTAAGCAAGTCATTACGTTAGCAAAACGTGCTCACTCAGAAACAACAATTGGTGAGAGTGCAATGTCTGTTAGTTATGCTGCTGTTGAACTTGGAAAGAAAATATTTGGTGAGTTAACAGATTGTCATGTACTTATTCTTGGTGCTGGTAAAATGGGAGAACTTGCATTACAAAATTTATACGGAAGCGGTGCTCGTAAAGTAACGGTTATGAATAGAACGCTTTCAAAAGCGGAAGTAATGGCTGAGAAATATATGGGACATGCAAAGTCTTTAAGTGAATTACAATGTGCATTATTAGAAGCGGACATTTTAATTAGTTCCACTGGTGCATCAGAGTATGTCATTACGAAAGAGATGATGACAAAGGTAGAGAAAATGCGCTCTGGTCGTCCTTTATTTATGGTTGATATTGCAGTGCCACGTGATATTGATCCAGCAATTGATGAGTTAGAAGGTTCTTTCTTATATGACATTGATGATCTGCAAGGAGTAGTGGAAGCAAATCGTGCTGAGCGTTTGAAAGAAGCAGAGAAAATTCAATTTATGATTGAAGAGGAAATTGTTCTATTTAAAACGTGGTTAAGTACACTTGGTGTTGTTCCGTTAATAGCAGCTCTTCGTGATAAGGCACTTGTAATTCAAAGCGAAACGATGGAAAGTCTTGAACGAAAAATACCAAATCTTAGTGATCGTGAGAAAAAAGTAATTAGTAAGCATACGAAAAGTATTATTAACCAATTATTAAAAGACCCAATTTTAGTAGCAAAAGAAATAGCTGCTGAAGAGGGAGCGGGCGAAAAATTAGCGTTATTTGCAAAGATTTTTGATTTAGAAACGGAAGAAGTAGAGAGTCGTGCGGAAGAAGTAGAACATAAAAGAGTGTGGACACCATCCGTTCCATCTTTATAATTTGGAAGGATGATCGGATGAGTTTTTTAAATAACAGTATTATTTATCATATTGCAATTATTTTATATGCTTGTAGCATTAGTTTATATTTTATAGATTATTTCCAAAGTAACCGAAAGGCGAACCGATTTGCTTTTTGGTTACTTTCGATTGTATGGGTATTGCAGTCTATTTTTATGTTGCTTAGGGCGACAGATTCAGAAACGAATCCCATTTTAACTTTATTATCAGGGATTTATTTTTATGTTTGGTTATTGATTACGATGTCGTTAGTCATAAATCGATTTATGCGCGTTGACTTTTTAGTCTTCTTTACAAATGTTGTAGCATTTGGCGTAAGCGCTTTTTCTATTTTTACACCGCTCGGAAAGATGTCGCCAGTACTTGCAGAGCAATTAGTTTCAGAACTTGTATACGTGCATGTTGGAATGGCGATTATTTCTTATGCAACGTTTACGGTATCGTTTATTTTTTCTATTATGTATTTACTGCAATATCGCCTATTAAAAAAGAAAAAGTGGAATGCGAGATTAAGAAGGTTAGGGAATTTGCCGAAGCTTGAATCTACGTCTTACGGGTTAAATTTATTTTCTGTTCCCTTTTTCTTACTAGCAATTTTATTAGGATGCATATGGGGATATACAAAATTGGACAATTTTCATTGGTATGATACGAAAGTAATCGGTTCGTTTGTCGTTCTATTTGTATATTGTACGGGCTTGTATTTACGAGCGGCAGATGTGTTGCAAGGGAAGAAAATTGTAATGTGGAATGTAGGGGCCTTTCTCGTAATGCTAGTTAACATTTTTCTATTAAGTAGTTTATCTAATTTCCACTTTTGGTATTTATAATGAGGAGAGAGAATTATGCGCAAAATTATTGTAGGTTCACGAAAGAGTAAGCTAGCATTGACGCAAACAAACTGGTTTATTGATCAGTTAAAAGCACTTGGTTTACCATATGAATTTGAAGTGAAAGAAATTGTCACTAAAGGTGATGTGATTTTAGATGTTACTCTTTCAAAAGTAGGCGGAAAAGGTTTGTTCGTTAAAGAAATTGAACATGCGTTACTTACGAAAGAAATCGATATGGCTGTACATAGTATGAAAGATATGCCAGCCGTACTTCCAGAAGGATTAATGATTGGCTGTACACCAAAGCGTGTTGACCCTCGTGATGCTTTTATTTCTAAAAGCGGAGAATCATTTAAAGATTTAGCAGAAGGTGCGATTTTAGGAACGAGTAGTTTAAGACGTAGTGCACAGTTATTAGCTGCGAGACCAGATTTACAAGTGAAATGGATTCGCGGAAATATCGATACACGTTTACGTAAATTAAAAGAAGAAGATTATGATGCAATTATTTTAGCTACAGCTGGATTACAAAGAATGGGCTGGGATGATGAAGTGATTACAGAACATTTAGATGAAACGTTATGTGTACCAGCTGTAGGACAAGGTGCATTAGCGATTGAATGTCGTGAGGACGATAACGATTTATTACAGTTGTTATCGCATATGAATGATGCTGTAACAGAGAGAACAGTGGCAGCGGAGCGAGTATTTCTTCATAAACTTGAAGGTGGATGCCAAGTTCCGATCGCTGGATATGCAACTCTTACAAAGGATGATGCAATCGAATTAACAGCTCTTGTCGGTTCTATGGACGGCTCTGTTTTATTAAAAGAGACAGTGGTAGGCGTTGAACCAAAGGAAGTAGGGCTAGAGGCTGCGGACCGTTTAATTAAACAAGGCGCAAAAGAACTCATTCTTGCTGCAAATAAGGGACAACAATAAATATGAATGCTCTTGCTGGCAAAACAGTATTGATTACACGTGCCCAGCATCAAGCGAAACAAATGAGTGTAGCAGTGAAAGAACGGAGCGGAATTCCATTGGAAATTCCGCTTTTGCGTATGGAAGGCACATCTCATAGGCGAATTCACCATACAGCAAGGCAGCTACATTCGTATGACTGGGTTATTTTTACGAGTAAAAATGGTGTAACTTTTTTTCTAGATGGTTTAGAAAAGAAACTACCATTAACTATTAAAATCGCTGCGGTAGGCGTGAAAACAAAATTAGAGTTAGAAAAAAGGGGTTATCAAGTTCATTTTGTTCCAACCTCATTTGTTGCAGAAGTGTTTGCAGAAGAGTTTCTAAAAGAATTAAGTGGAAACGAGCGTATTTTATTTCCGAAAGGGAATTTAGCGAGAGATGTAATTCCAGTTAAACTTCGGGGAATTGGTGTTTCTCTAGATGAGCTAATCGTATACGGTACGAAAGTAAATGTAGAGAAAAAACAAGAACTTATAACAGCATTGAAAGTAAGGAAAGTAAATATTATTACATTTACGAGTCCTTCAACTGTTGATAGTTTTGTTCGTTTACTGGAGGGCACAAACTGGAGAGAATGGACAAAAAAATGTACAATTGCTTGTATAGGGCCTATTACGGAAAAAGAAGCGAACCTTTATTTTCCGCATGTTATTGTGCCGAAAGAGTACACTGTAGAAGCATTACTACAATGCATTTGTGAATCTATAAAGTGAAATTTTAATTAGTGGGAGGTTCATTTCGCACTAATTATTAGCCCTCACCAATTGGGTGTTTATGGGCAGTTGATTTCCCATCTAACTTCTTTGCTCTAGCCGAATTTTGAGATGGAAGTCTTACTGCCCGTTAACGCGGGACAAAATAAAAGAATGGGGATAGAAATTTATGAACTCTTTACAATTTAATCGTCATCGTCGCTTAAGACAAAGCGGGGGCATGCGTGCGCTTGTGCGTGAAACGTTTTTACATACGGAAGATTTTATTTACCCTATTTTTGTATTAGAAGGAGAGAATGTTCGTAATGAAGTTCCTTCTATGCCGGGCGTATATCAAATCTCTTTAGATTTATTGCAAGCTGAAATGCAAGAGGTTGTTGATTTAGGTATTCGTTCTGTTATTGTATTTGGTTTACCTGCTGAAAAGGATGAAGTTGGATCATCAGCATATTGTGATCATGGAATTGTACAGCGTGCCATTAAGCAAATTAAAGGTGAGTTCCCTGAGTTAGTAGTAGTTGCAGATACATGTTTATGTCAATTCACAAGCCATGGTCATTGCGGTGTAATTGAAGATGGTATTATTTTGAATGACGAGTCTCTTGCAGTACTTGCGAAAATAGCTGTAAGCCAAGCGAAAGCAGGAGCGGACATTATTGCACCATCAAACATGATGGACGGATTCGTAACAGCAATTCGCCATGCGTTAGATGAGAATGGTTTTGGACACGTACCGGTTATGTCGTACGCTGTGAAATATTCATCAGCATTTTATGGACCGTTCCGTGATGCTGCACACGGCGCGCCGCAATTTGGTGACCGTAAAACATATCAAATGGACCCAGCGAACCGTATGGAGGCATTCCGTGAAGCAGAATCAGATGTAATGGAAGGTGCTGATTTCTTAATTGTAAAGCCAGCTCTTTCTTACTTAGATATCATTCGTGATGTGAAAAATAACTTTAATTTACCAATCGTTGCTTACAACGTAAGTGGTGAATATTCAATGATTAAAGCGGCAGCGCAAAATGGTTGGATTAATGAAAAAGAAGTTGTGCTTGAAAAATTAATTAGCATGAAACGTGCAGGAGCAGACTTAATTATTACGTATCATGCAAAAGATGCAGCAAAATGGTTACAAGAAGGAGGCGCTAAATAATGAAAAAGTTTGATAAATCGATTGCGGCGTTTGAAGAGGCACAAGACTTAATGCCTGGTGGCGTAAATAGCCCTGTTCGTGCCTTTAAATCTGTTGGTATGAATCCATTGTTTATGGAGCGTGGAAAAGGCTCTAAAGTATATGATATTGATGGGAATGAATACATCGATTACGTATTATCATGGGGTCCTTTAATTCATGGTCATGCAAATGATCGTGTTGTTGAAGCGTTAAAATCTGTTGCTGAAAGAGGTACAAGCTTCGGTGCGCCGACAGAAATCGAAAATAAATTAGCGAAACTTGTTATTGAGCGTGTACCATCGATTGAAATTGTCCGCATGGTTAACTCTGGAACAGAAGCGACAATGAGTGCACTACGTTTAGCTCGTGGTTATACAGGCCGTAACAAAATTTTAAAATTTATTGGTTGTTACCACGGTCATGGTGATTCGTTATTAATTAAAGCTGGTTCTGGTGTGGCGACTCTAGGTTTACCAGATAGTCCTGGCGTACCAGAAGGTGTAGCGAAAAATACGATTACAGTAGCTTATAATGATTTAGAAAGTGTGAAGTACGCTTTTGAACAATTCGGTGATGATATTGCTTGTGTAATTGTAGAACCAGTAGCAGGGAATATGGGGGTTGTTCCTCCGCAACCAGGATTTTTAGAAGGGCTTCGTGAAGTAACAGAACAAAACGGTGCACTGCTTATTTTTGATGAAGTAATGACAGGATTCCGTGTTGCTTATAACTGTGGACAAGGTTACTACGGTGTAACACCTGATTTAACTTGTTTAGGTAAAGTAATTGGTGGTGGCTTACCAGTAGGGGCGTACGGTGGTAAAGCAGAAATTATGCGTCAAGTTGCGCCGAGCGGACCGATTTATCAAGCTGGTACTTTATCAGGTAACCCACTTGCAATGGCAGCAGGTTATGAAACGTTAGTACAATTAACGCCAGAATCATATGTAGAGTTTGAGCGTAAAGCAGAAATGTTAGAAGCGGGACTACGTAAAGCGGCTGAAAAACATGGTATTCCTCATCATATTAACCGTGCAGGCTCTATGATTGGTATTTTCTTTACAGATGAGCCGGTTATTAATTACGATACAGCGAAATCTTCAAACTTAGAATTCTTCGCGGCTTACTATCGTGAAATGGTAGAACAAGGTGTATTCTTGCCACCATCTCAATTTGAAGGTTTGTTCTTATCGACAGCACATAGTGATGCAGATATTGAAGCGACGATTGCAGCGGCTGAAATTGCAATGTCAAAGTTACAAGCATAATATATTAGAGAAAATCGCTCTCCATAAGGGGAGCGATTTTTTTTATTCATAAAGTGGGCTTTACATACATAAATCTGTAATGACATATAGTTTGGGAGGGGGAAAAGAAGTGACAACAGATCATTCGTTACGATTTTCATTAAAAGAATCTGTTTGGTTCCAAAAAGGACAGGAAGTCGAAGAACTTTTGTCAATTTCGTTAGATCCAGACGTTGAGATAGAAGAGCTTGATCATGAAGTTATCGTGAGAGGGCAGTTAGATTTAACGGGGGAGTATGTTGCAAGGCAAGATGATTCGGCCTATTCATTAAGAGAACTATCGCCAGCAAAGTCAATTGATTATGTAGAAACAAGGGAAGATGGGGTGAATGAACTTGTTCATTCCTTTCCACTTGAAATATCAATTCCAAGAAATCGAGTGAAAGTAATTGAAGAATTATATGTATCAATTGAGGAATTTGATTATGAATTGAAGGAAAATGGTTGCTTACAATTATTAGCGGATATATCTATTACAGGTTTATGTGATGAGGAAAGAATCGAGGATGAAGAGGAAGAAACGGCGTATGCTGAGTTAGAAGATGATTCAGCTGAAGAGGATGAAAATAGACCCGCGCCGCATGTAGCGGAACCAACCTATAAAGAATCGGATGAATGGGAAGATTACGCATTTGAACCGTTCCAGCTAGAAGAAAGAAAAGAGCAAGAAGAAGCGGAAGAGGAATTGGCAGAACATGAATTTGCGGAGCGTGAAGAGGAGCAAGAAACGACGCTGCAATTTGAATTGTTTGGACGAAAAGATTATCAAAAAGAAAAGGCGAAAAAGCAGGAAGAGCAAGAAGAAGCATACTCACAGCGAGATGAAAATGCGCTTTATTTAACACAATTATTTACGAAAGAACCGGAAGAAGAATTTACGAAGTTAAGAATGTATTTCGTGCAAGAAGGGGATACAATTGAATCTGTTGCAGAACGTTATGACACGTCTGTACAAAACTTATACCGTGTTAATCAAACAGAAGATATATATTTAACTACGGGACAAATTATTTATATTCCCGTTTCAAAAGCAAAGGCGAAATAAGGGGGTGAGTGCTTTCACTCCCCTATTGTCCTAGAGGCTATGTTTTGAATAGAAAGGGTTATTCGTATGGATATTGAATTACGAAATCGCTATGAACCCATTGTAAGGCAATATAGATTGGATACGCAGCATATGGAAGAGCACGGAAGTGTAACGAAAATTTACACGAATCAAGGTCCATATGCGCTAAAGAAAATAGAAGATAGAAAGTTAGAGCGGAATAACTTTCTACATCATATTCAATATTTGAAGGAGAAAGGTTTTTCAAATTATGTACCTATATACCATGCGACGGATGGGAATTATATTTTAAGTGACGGGACTTATAATTATTATTTAATGCCTTGGTTAGAACGTGCGGAAGGAAACGGCGAGGATAATGATCAATACCATAAAATGTTTCAAACACTTGGAACGTTGCACCAAAAAACGGTGAAAGAAGAAACATATACAGAAGAGGATTTAGAAAAACATTACACAAGTATATCCGATCGTTGGGAAAATGATGGTGAGATGTTAGAAGAGTTTCTTGTAGAATCTGAAGCGAAGTGGTATATGTCTCCGTTTGAATTACAATATTGTACGTACTATCATCATGTAATGAGGGCGCGTGAATTTGCAACGAAGCAATTAAATGAGTGGAACGATGCGATGAAAGAAAAAGATAAAACACGCATTACTTTTGTGCATGGTAACGTGTCACTTAATCATTTTTTATTTGACTATGAACGGAATGGCTATTTTATTAGTTTAGAAAAATCGAAGTTTGCAACGCCTGTGCAAGATATTGTAGGGTTTTATTCGCGGTCTTTAAACACATATCCAATTGCGCGAAGTGATCGTTTTGAATGGTATCAAATGTACCAAAAAAACTTCCCGTTTACGAAAGAAGAGCAACTGCTTATGTATGCTTACATGACTTATCCATCGCAATTTATTCGGCAAATTGAGTCTTATAAAAAAAGAAGGCAGAGTCGCAATAAGGAAAATGAGATTCGCGGAGTAAAGAGCTTGCAACAATCACATTGGCTCGTTAGCAATGTAGAATATTTCCTGTCACAATTACAAGCTGCCCAGCAAGGGAACGGATAAAGTGAAACTTTAATCAGTGGCGGGGGTATTACCGCCCGTAAATAGAGGGGTAAAGAAGATAAGTGGAGGATGCTACTTATCTTTTTTATATTCGCCCGGAAAGTGATAGTCTTAAATTTATCTTGACGAATAAGGTTTCGTTTTTTACACTATTGTATATAATAATTAACAATCATATAAATGCCTTGAAGGGGAAGAGTATAACATGAAACGTCTTCAGAGAGGAGAATCATTAGCTGGGAGATTCTCTAGATAGTTATGTTAGAAGGTAGCCCTGGAGCATCTTTTCTGAACGGAATAGTTCTCATTAGGAAAAGACGGATTTGTCCGTTATCAAATTAAGAGTATAAGCAAATTCTGAATTTGTTTGTAAATAAAGGTGGTACCGCGATGTCCCTCGTCCTTTTTTGGATGAGGGGCATTTTTTATTTTAAGGAGGGAAAATAATGTCAAACACGGAAAAGAATTTACCAACTAAATATGATCATATGTCCGTTGAAGAAGGCCTTTATCAATGGTGGCTTGAAGGCAAATATTTCGAAGCAACAGGAGACGAGAAGAAACAACCGTATACAATTGTAATTCCACCTCCGAACGTAACTGGTAAGTTACACTTAGGTCATGCTTGGGATACAACTCTTCAAGATATTTTAACTCGTACGAAGCGTATGCAAGGATACGATGTATTATGGCTTCCAGGAATGGACCATGCGGGTATCGCAACACAAGCGAAAGTAGAAGGAAAACTTCGTGAAGAAGGTATTTCACGTTACGATCTTGGCCGTGAGAAATTCCTTGAAAAAGCTTGGGAGTGGAAAGAAGAGTACGCTTCTCACATTCGTCAACAATGGGGGAAAGTTGGTTTAGGACTAGATTATTCTCGTGAACGTTTCACATTAGACGAAGGTTTATCTGATGCAGTTAATAAAGTATTCGTTCAATTATACGAAAAAGGCTTAATTTACCGCGGTGAATATATTATTAACTGGGACCCAGCAACACGTACAGCTCTTTCTGATATCGAAGTAATTCATAAAGAGGTTCAAGGTGCATTCTACCATATGAACTATCCGTTAACAGATGGTTCTGGTCACATTCGTCTTGCAACTACTCGTCCAGAAACGATGCTTGGTGATACAGCTGTAGCAGTTCATCCAGAAGACGATCGTTACAAACATTTAATCGGAAAAACAGTTACCCTTCCAATCGTAGGCCGTGAGATTCCGATTATTGCCGATGAGTACGTAGAAAAAGACTTTGGAACAGGCGTTGTAAAAATTACACCAGCTCATGACCCGAATGACTTTGAAGTAGGTAACCGTCATGACTTACCACGCATCTTAGTAATGAACGAAGATGGAACGATGAACGAAAAAGCTGGTACGTATAACGGTATGGACCGTTTCGAATGCCGTAAAGCGTTAGTGAAAGACTTACAAGAAGCGGACGTATTAGTAGAGATTGAGCCTCATATGCATTCAGTAGGTCATAGTGAGCGTAGCGGTGCAGTTGTTGAGCCTTATTTATCAACACAATGGTTCGTAAAAATGGCTCCACTTGCAGAAAAAGCAGTAGCACTTCAACAAAAAGAAGAAGAAAAAGTAACGTTCGTACCAGAGCGTTTTGAAAACACATACTTACGCTGGATGGAAAACATTCATGACTGGTGTATTTCTCGTCAATTATGGTGGGGACACCGCATTCCAGCTTGGTATCATAAAGAAACTGGTGAAGTATACGTAGGTACTGAAGCGCCAGCGGATATTGAAAACTGGAATCAAGATAACGACGTACTTGATACATGGTTTAGCTCAGCGTTATGGCCGTTCTCAACACTTGGTTGGCCAAATGAAGAGGCAATAGACTTTAAAAAGTTCTATTCAACAGATGCTTTAGTAACTGGTTATGACATCATCTTCTTCTGGGTATCTCGTATGATTTTCCAAGGTTTAGAGTTTACAGGAGAGCGTCCATTTAAAGATGTATTAATTCACGGTTTAGTTCGTGATGAACAGGGACGTAAAATGAGTAAATCTCTTGGTAACGGTATCGACCCGATGGATGTTATCGAGAAGTACGGTGCAGATGCAATGCGTTACTTCTTATCAACAGGAAGTGCACCAGGCCAAGATTTACGTTTCAGCATGGAAAAAGTAGAATCTACTTGGAACTTCATTAATAAAATTTGGAACGCATCACGTTTCGTATTAATGAACATGGATGATATGAAGTATGAAGAAATCGATTTAACTGGTGAAAAATCAGTTGCAGATAAGTGGATTTTAACTCGCTTAAACGAAACGATCGAAAGTGTAACACGTAACATGGATAAATATGAGTTCGGTGAAGCTGGTCGTTCATTATACAACTTCATTTGGGATGATTTCTGTGACTGGTACATTGAGATGGCGAAACTTCCACTATACGGTGAAGATGAAGCAGCTAAGAAAACAACTCGTTCTATTTTAGCTTACGTATTAGACCAAACGATGCGTCTATTACACCCATTCATGCCGTTCGTAACAGAGAAGATTTGGCAACATTTACCGCATGAAGGCGAGTCTATTACAGTAGCGGCTTGGCCAACAGTTCGCGAAGATTTACAAGATAAAGAAGCGGCAGCAGAAATGCACCTTCTAGTTGATATCATTCGCTCTGTTCGTAACATCCGTGCAGAAGTAAATACGCCAATGAGCAAAAAAGTTCAAATGCAAATTAAAGCAAAAGATGAGGCTATCCTTGCTCAACTTACGAAAAACAGCTCTTACATTGAGCGTTTCTGTAACCCAAGTGAATTAACAATTCAAACGAATTTACAAGCGCCAGAAAAAGCGATGACTGCAATCGTATCAGGTGCAGAGTTATTCTTACCGTTAGCTGATCTTATCAACCTTGACGAAGAGAGAGCACGTCTTGAAAAAGAACTTGAGAAGTTCGATAAAGAGGTAGAACGTGTACAGAAGAAACTTTCAAACCAAGGCTTCGTAGCGAAAGCTCCTGCGGCAGTTATTGACGGAGAGCGTGCGAAAGAGCAAGATTACCTAGAAAAACGCGAAGCAGTTCGCCAACGTCTAGCAGATCTTGAGAAATAAAGTGTATTTTAGAGACTCACTATATTGGTGAGTCTCTTTTCTTTGCGTATAATAGAATGATGAAGGTTGTCTTTTGAAAGGGGAAAACATACGTGATACATACATACGAAGAAGCGATAGGGTGGATTCATAGTCGATTGAAGTTTGGTATTAAACCAGGATTAGAAAGAATGAGCTGGATGCTAGAAGAACTCGGAAATCCAGAGCGTCATATAAAATGTGTTCATCTTGCTGGTACAAATGGAAAAGGTTCAACTTTAACGTATATGCGCTACATGCTAGAAGGCGCAAAATATAAGGTTGGAACATTTACCTCTCCTTACATTGAAACATTTAATGAGCGTATTAGTGTGAACGGAACACCAATTGCAGATGAAGAGATTGCGGAACTTGTAAACATGGTAAAGCCAGTCGTTGAAAAACTAGACGAGACGGATTTAGGGGAAGCGACTGAGTTTGAGATTATTACTGTTATGGCAATTTGTTATTTCGGTAAAATCAATTTCTGTGATGTTGTTTTATTTGAAACAGGGCTTGGAGGGCGCTTTGACTCTACGAATGTGATTCATCCTATTCTCACAATTATTACAAATATCGGCCACGATCATATGCATATTTTAGGGGATACACTAGGAGAAATTGCGTATGAGAAGGCAGGAATTATTAAGTCGGGTGTTCCGGTTATTACAGGCGTGCAAGATGATGAAGCATTGCAGGTCATTCAAAAGGTTGCAAAGGAAAATCATGCAAACTTATATGAACTGGGCAAACATTTTACAGCGTTACATAAACAGTCTAACGAAGATGGGGAACGTTTTGATTTTGCTTGTCCTTTCGCATCTTTTGAAGATGTTCGAATGTCAATGAAAGGTGTTCACCAAGTAGGAAATGCCTCACTAGCACTTATGGCAATTATGTATTTAAAAACATATGTATCATTTTTAATTGAGGAAGAGGAAATAAGAGCTGGATTACATGAAGCGTATTGGATTGGCCGATTTGAAAAGCTGAAAAGTAATCCTGATATTATAATAGATGGTGCTCATAATCCAGAAGGTATTGAGAGTCTTGTAAAAACAGTAGAGGCACATTATAAAGATAAAAATATAATAGTTTTATTTACTGCGCTTGGTGATAAACAGTTGCATAACATGGTAGGTCAATTAGAAACAATTGCCGATGAAATTATTTTTACAACATTCGCCTTTGATCGTGCCATTTCCGCTGACAAACTTGCAGCGCATTCGCAAAAAAAATCAAAAATAGTCTTTGAAGATTGGAAAGAGGCAATTGATACAAAGGTTGAAATGATAGGGGGAAATGATGTCTTTATCATAACGGGTTCTCTATATTTCATTTCTGAAGTTAGAAAATATATTCGCGAGAAAAACTAGATAGCCTTTGCTATCTAGTTTTTTGTTCTACAAATGAAGTCAAATGCATACATATAAGATAATTATATAGGGTTATTTGGCGAATTCCTCTGACAAATATCTCGTTTTTTTGTGAAATGAATATGATATGATGCGGACAACGACAAGAGGTGAGGTGTGAGTGTATGGACAAGCAATCACGAACGATCTCAGTGAAAGTAAATGGAACAGAAGCGAAGTATGAAGAGAAGAAGAAAGATGAGTTTGAATGGATGGTAGTGGAAAGTGAAAGACCGAAAAACGTTGTTCCGTTTCAAAAAAAGAAATCAGCGCCCATGGAAAAATACAGAAAGAAGTGGAGTAATACATTAATTGTAATTGTTGCAACTGCAATTATAATTGGTACGGCGTTTGGAATGGGAATGCTGCAGTTACTTACAGGACAAGGGACAACAGGGGAAAGTACGGTAACGGCTTCGAAGCAGACTGGAAATGAAGAATCAAAGGTGGATGGAACGGCAGAACAAACACCAGTATCAAAAGAGGAAAAACAAAAAGCCCAGACAGGAACGTCATTAGAGCCAATGAAATTATTTTTTGTTCAAGGTGGGCTTTATTCTTCCAAAGAAACGGGACAGGCCGCTCTTGAAGAATGGAAAGGTAACGGAGGGGTCGCTGCTTTGAAACCGAACGGTGATAAGTATGCACTAATTGTTGGTATTGCTAGCGATGAACAGGCTATAAATCAATTAATGACGCAGTATAAAAATGATGATGTCTCCGTTTTAAAAAAGAACTGGGATATTACGGATAAAGCGTTGCTTAAAGATGATAAAGAAATAGGAGCGTTCTTAACAAAAGTACAGCCATTATATACTCATTTAGCAAAATATGCTTCTAGCGTACAAGCTGGTGGGAAAAGTAATGCAAAAGATATAGAAGTAATTGAGAAAGAATGGAAAGCAATTGAAAAAGTAGGGAAAAGTATGAAGCAGGAGGAGGTAAAAAAGCTGTATATGTATACGTCAATAGCTGTGCAAACAGTGAAGGACGGAAAGAGCGATAAAGAATCTTTGGCGAAATTAAATCAAGTTGTTATTGATGGTATACTTTCGTATGAAAAAATTGTTTCACAAAAAGTGAAATGATAAGATAATGAAATGACGAAGAAAGAAGTATAGATACTTCTTTCTTTTCTTTTAAATTTAGAGCAAAGTGCTTTCTCTATAGCTGGAATATAATCGTATGCAGTAAAGAAATATTATTTTGTTTAGAGAAAATAATATTTCTTTCATTTGTGGATAAACTATTCCTTTGATACGATTGATGTAAATTGTTCTGCTTCATGTGAGAAAGGAAGGAGAAAATATGAGAAAAATTATTTTAGCTTCAGGATCACCTCGGAGGAAGGAATTGCTGGAGTTAGCTGGCGTACCATTTGAAATCGTTGTAAGTGAAGTAGAAGAAACGATTGGTGCGTATTCATCACCTCCTGATATTGTTATGTCCCTTGCCTTGCAAAAAGCATCTGCGGTAGCAGAAAATAATAGTGATCACATTGTGTTAGGTGCAGACACAATCGTTACATATGAGTCGCGTATTCTTGGAAAGCCTTCTAATGAGGTTGAGGCGAAAGAAATGTTACAATTATTATCAGGAAAAACACACGAAGTATATACAGGTGTGGCAATTATATCGAAAGAAAAAACGGTCACTTTTTATGAGCGTACAGAAGTTACGTTTTGGGAATTAACAGAAGAGGAAATTGACGTATATGTTGCATCGAAAGAACCTCTTGATAAAGCAGGAAGTTATGGTATTCAAGGAAAAGGGTCTATTTTTGTTCAACATATTCAAGGAGATTACTACAGTGTAGTCGGCTTACCAATTGCACGTCTTGTTCGGGAATTAAAACAATTTGATATTGATGTAACCCATGCGTAAAATTGCATGGGGTTTTCTTTGAGAGAACAGGTAAAAGGGGTGGAGAGATGAACGGTATTCGTGATGTTGTCAGAGAAGAACAGCCACGGGAGCGTTTATTATTAGAAGGAACAGGGAGTTTATCAAATCGGGAGCTTCTTGCAGTGTTACTCAGAACAGGTTCTAAAGAAGAGACAGTTTTAAAGTTGTCAGATAAAATTTTACATCACTTTGATGGTTTACGTATGTTGAAAGATGCAACGTTAGAAGAATTAATTAGTATTCATGGTGTTGGGATTGCAAAGGCATCTCAGCTTATGGCTGCTTTTGAACTAGGTAGAAGAATGGTACGTTTAGAGTATCAAAATCGATATAGCATTCGAAGCCCAGAAGATTGTGCGAAATACATGATGGAAGAACTGCGCTTTTTACAACAAGAGCATTTTGTTTGTTTATATTTAAATACAAAAAATCAAGTTATACATAGGCAAACGATATTCATTGGAAGTCTAAACACGTCAATTGTACACCCAAGAGAAGTCTTTAAAGAAGCGTTCCGCCGTGCAGCAGCCTCTATCATATGTCTTCATAACCATCCCTCAGGAGATCCTACGCCGAGCCGAGAAGATATTGAAGTAACAAAACGTTTAGTAGAATGCGGCCAGATTATCGGAATTGAAGTGCTTGATCATATTATAATAGGTGACCATAAATTCGTGAGTTTAAAGGAAAAAGGTCATATTTAAGACTATGCTTTTTACTTATTTTGTTTTATAATGTGATTTATGAGTTTTTTGTAGAAAATTATCTGCAAAAAGGATATAGATATAAAAAACGTACTGTTTTTATAATATAAAATAAGAAAAAAATGAGTCCGTGAAAACAAGAAAGGAAGATAAAAAATATGTTTGGATTTGGTGGCTTTACTCGCGATCTTGGAATAGATTTAGGAACTGCGAACACGCTTGTATATGTAAAAGGAAAAGGTGTAGTTTTACGTGAACCTTCAGTAGTAGCATTACAAACTGATACGAAACAAATCGTTGCTGTAGGTAGCGATGCAAAACAAATGATTGGTCGTACACCAGGAAACGTAGTAGCACTTCGTCCGATGAAAGATGGTGTAATTGCTGATTACGAAACAACAGCAACAATGATGAAATATTACATTCAACAAGCTCAAAAATCAAACGGCTTCTTCTCACGTAAACCGTATGTAATGGTATGTGTACCGTCTGGTATTACAGCTGTTGAAAGACGTGCAGTAATTGATGCGACTCGTCAAGCGGGTGCTCGTGATGCATATCCAATCGAAGAACCATTTGCAGCAGCAATTGGTGCGAACTTACCTGTTTGGGAACCAACTGGTAGTATGGTTGTTGATATCGGTGGTGGTACAACAGAAGTTGCAATCATCTCATTAGGTGGTATCGTAACAAGTCAATCAGTTCGTGTTGCTGGTGATGATATGGATGATTCAATCATTCAGTACATTAAGAAAAGCTATAACTTAATGATTGGTGAAAGAACAGCAGAGGCATTAAAATTAGAAATCGGTTCTGCAGGCGAGCCAGAAGGTATCGAGCCTATGGAAATTCGTGGTCGTGATTTAGTAAGTGGTTTACCAAAAACAGTACTAATTCAACCAGAAGAAATTGCGGATGCATTAAAGGATACAGTAGATGCAATTGTAGAATCAGTTAAAAATACGTTGGAAAAAACTCCACCTGAATTAGCGGCAGATATTATGGACCGCGGTATTGTATTAACAGGCGGTGGTGCATTACTACGTAACTTAGATAAAGTGATTAGTGAAGAAACAAATATGCCAGTTCTTGTTGCAGAAGATCCATTAGATTGCGTAGCAATTGGAACAGGAAAAGCATTAGATAATATCGATCTTTTCAAAACGGCTGCTCGATAATATTGCAAAATAAAAATCAATGGAATTAAGAGGGTGTGAACGTGCCACAGTTTTTCTTAAACAAAAGATTAATTGTTTTGTTAGTTAGTATTATTCTTCTCGTGGCATTGATTGGAATCTCATTGAAAGAACGGAACAGTTTAACATGGCCAGAGCAGTTTGTTAAAGACACTGTCGGTGTTGTAGAACGTGTATTCCAAAAGCCAGCGAAATATGTAGCTGGATTCTTTGAAAATGTAGAGGATGTAAAGCGCACGTATGAAGAGAATAAAGAATTAAAAGCAAAAATAGATAACTATGCGAGTTTATCAGTTAAAATGAAGCAATTAGAGGACGACAACAATAAATTAAGACAGCTAACTGAAAAAAAAGAGTTGCCGAGCGATTTTTCTGAAATTCCAGCTACTGTTGTTTCTCGCAATCCAGATAAATGGTACGATTTAATTGGAATTGATAAAGGAGCACAACAAGGGATTAAAAAGGATATGGCTGTTATGACTTCAAAAGGTTTAGTTGGACGCGTGAAAAGTGTATCTCAGTTTACATCATCAGTAGAGTTGTTAAGTTCTATGAGTCGAACAAATCGTGTTTCTGCTGTTGTACATGGAAATGAAAATATCTTCGGATTAATCGAAGGTTATGACAAAGAAAAAAAATTGTTACTTTTCACAAAGATTGGTTCTGATGCACCAGTAGCTAAAGGTCAAATGGTTGTAACGTCTGGACTTGGTGGGGAGATTTTCCCGAAAGGTCTTGAGATTGGGGAAATCGTTGATGTTCAACCAGATGCATACGGCTTAACAAAAACAGCTTATGTAAAACCTGCCGCTGATTTAAATGACGTAGAGCATATTATAGTAGCTAAACGTGATATGAAATCAGCGCCATTAGAATAGGAGGAGGAGAAGAGATGATGAAGATTTTAAAAAGAGCAGCTCTTCCTCTTTTGCTCCTTTTTGTTTTTCTGTTTGAAAATATGTTTGCTACTATTGTTCCAACAGAAGTTTTTTGGAAAGACAGTATAGCAGCGCCGCATTTCTTTATCATTGTGTTATGTTTTGTTACTGTGTACTATGGTCCGGTCCAAGGGATTTATTACGGGCTATTATTTGGTTTCTTATTTGATACCGTATACACAGAACTTGTCGGTATATATATATTTGCTTATCCGATTTTAGCTTATTTAGTTTATAGTGTGATGAAGGTACTACAATTGAATTTATTCATTGTTGTGTCTATCGTATTAGCTAGCATTGCAGCATTAGAATATTATGTGTATGGATTTTTAACTTTGTTAGGACGTACTCATATGTCGGCGTATGTCTTTTTCACGGATCGTCTCCTTTCTACTTTATTGCTGAATGGAATTTTCATATTGATAGCTTGTTTCCCACTGAGACGATATTTAGTGCGTCTTTCAAGAGCGATGGAAGAAAAAGAAAAAAGGATTTTCTAATTTTATGTCGAATTGAATCGGTGGGGTGAACTTTAGTGGAAGAAAAAAAGCAACAAAATGTAACGATAAAAGGGACAAAAGACGGGATAACGCTTCATTTAGATGACTGCTGTTCATTCTCTGAATTACTGAAAGAATTGGACGAAAAACTATCTACACATTACTATGATGGCGATGGGCGTTCTTTAATTGAAGTGCATGTGAAAGTGGGAAATCGTTATTTAACAGAAGTCCACCAAGAAGAGCTTCGTACGTTAATTCGTAATAAAAAGAATCTTGTTGTGGATTCAATTGAAAGTGATGTTATAACTAAATCGGAAGCAATAGCATGGAAAGAAGAAACAGAGATTGTCCCTATTTCCAAAATTGTTCGCTCTGGACAGGTTTTACATGTAAAAGGAAATTTATTGTTAATTGGAGATGTTAATCCAGGCGGAACGGTTATCGCTGGGGGGAATATTTTTGTCGTAGGATCATTAAGAGGGATTGCACATGCTGGGTATTATGGGGATTCAGAGGCTGTAATCGCTGCATCTGTTATGAACCCGATGCAACTTCGAATTAGTGATGTGGCAATGCGGGCTCCGGAAGAGAAAGAAGACGGAGCGGAGACGGCAGAATGTGCGTATATTAATGAGGACAATCACATTGTTGTCGATCGCCTGCAACTTCTCACTCATCTTAGACCTAATTTAACAAAGTTAGAAAGGGGAATTGTATAGCTGTGGGAGAGGCAATAGTAATTACATCTGGAAAGGGCGGAGTAGGTAAAACTACAACGTCTGCGAACATTGGTACAGCCCTAGCCTTATCTGGAAAGAAAGTGTGCTTAATTGACACAGATATTGGTCTTCGAAATTTAGACGTAGTAATGGGGCTGGAAAATCGTATTGTATTTGATCTTGTTGATGTCGTTGAAGGGCGTTGTCGTTTACCTCAGGCTCTTATTAAAGATAAACGTTTTGATGATCTTTATTTATTACCTGCAGCACAAACGAGTGATAAATCAGCGGTAACACCTGAACAAATGGATGAATTAATACAAGTATTACGTCAAGATTATGATTACATATTAATTGATTGTCCTGCGGGGATTGAGCAGGGATTTAAAAATGCGGTAGCTGGTGCGGATAAAGCAATCGTTGTTACGACGCCAGAAGTATCCTCAATGCGTGATGCAGATCGTATTATTGGGCTTTTAGAAAAAGAGGATATTGAACCACCGAAACTTGTTATTAACCGTGTGCGTAGTCATATGCTTCATGAACAGGATATGTTAGATGTTGATGAAATCGTACGTACATTATCAATCGAGCTTCTTGGTGTTGTTGAAGACGATGATGAAGTTATTCGTGCTACAAATACAGGTGAACCTGTAGCGTTGCAACCTAGTGGAAAAGCAGCGTTAGCTTATCGTAATATTGCAAGACGCTTGTTGGGTGAGAATGTACCATTACAAGCATTTGAACAAGAAAAGGTATCGGTATTTACAAAGATGAAAAACTTCTTTGGCATCCGTTAAGAGCACTTCGCACATATGCGAAGTGCTTTCTTTTTTTCTTCATACGAATATCTTTCTTTCCTAGCTCATACATATGTACAAACTGTATACAACTGTTTCTATTTAAATAAGGTTAGCGAAAGAAGGGAGACAGTATGAAGAATAGAAGTGTAGAAGAAATTAAAAAGCGGATTGCGAAAAGGAAGGCAGAGCAAGAAAGAATGGAGGAAGAGCAGTATTTTGCCGGGGGGAATTTTGATAGTGAAGGGGTATTTATTGAAGAGGGAGAAAAGGAAATTCATCCTTTGTTTCGAAAGGAAGTCTTTTTTTTCAAAGTTTTATTATCAGCAATCTTAGTTCTTTCAATTGCTATTTTGTATAAGAATGCGCCCTCTTCTTTCGATGGTGCTAAAGCTGTTACAGAAAAAGTGATGAAAGAGGAGTTTCAGTTTGCTACTGTAGCGAAATGGTATGAAAAACAGTTTGGAAAACCTCTCGTCTTCTATTCGCCTAACGAGAAAAAGGAAGGGACTATTCAGCAAAAAGACTATGCAATTCCTGCTTCAGGAAAGGTAATGCAAGGATTTCAAAAAAATGGCCAAGGTGTATTTGTCCAAACGGCTACAAATGCAACAGTTGAGTCAGTAAATGAAGGATTAGTTGTTTTTGCGGGTAAGAAAGAGGAACTTGGAAATACAGTTCAAATTCAACATGCAGATGGCACGGAGTCGTGGTATGCAAATTTAAATGATATGTCAGTAAAGTTATATGATTACGTTTCAAAGAAACAAAAAATTGGAACGGTGAGTAATGATGCAAATAATAAAAATGGGAAATTTTATTTCGCAATAAAAAAGAATGAAAAATTTGTTGATCCGATTCAGGTGATTTCATTTGATTAAATATAAGGAAGTTTTAACGAAAATTTCAGTGCATCCGTTGTTTTGGATTATTATAGTTATTGGTATTTTTACGGCGCGTTTTAAAGAGTTACTATTGTTGTTTTGTATCGTACTCATTCATGAACTCGGTCACGCTTTTGCAGCAGCGCATTATAATTGGCGTATTAAAAAAATTCAACTGTTACCGTTTGGTGGTGTGGCTGAGCTTGAGGAACATGGAAATAAATCATTGAAAGAGGAACTTGTTGTCGTAATTGCAGGACCTATTCAACATATTTGGATGATGCTAGTAGGGTATATATTGTTTGAGATTGGCTGGCTGAATGCGGAATTATATTATTTTTTTATGTGGAATAATATAATTATTTTAGCCTTTAATTTACTCCCTATTTGGCCACTTGATGGCGGGAAAGTGTTGTTTAATGTATTATCATATCGTTTTCCTTATTTACAAGCACATGAAAAAATGATGCAATTGTCATGTGTTTTTTTTAGTGTCATATTAGGATGGCAGTTACTTTGGAATAGTAACAATATTATGATGTGGGTACTACTCATATTTTTAGCAATATCGTTATATCAAGAATGGAAGCAAAGACGTTATGCGTTTATGCGCTTTTTATTAGAGCGTTATTACGGAAATAAAAGAGGGATTGAAAAGATTGCACCTATAGAGGTGCAATCAGAAGATCGTTTATATACGATTTTCACCAAATTTCGTAGAGGATATAAGCATTCTATTATCGTCCATGGAGAATATAAAGAGCATTACACATTGGATGAAAATGAATTACTCTATGCGTATTTTACTGAAAAACGAACAACTTCATCTGTTGAAGAATTAATCGGTTAGTGTTGACGATAGCACTAACCTTTTATTATTGTAAAAACAAAGAAGATTATAAAGTGAGGAAAGAAATTTGAAAACCTTATACATGAACTATGCTGGATCGGAAAAGCGCGTTGCAATTGAAGAGAAGAACAAAATTGTTGAATTTTTATGGAAACGTAATGAAGAACAAGAGATTGTTGGGCATATTTACGTTGGACGTATCGTAAGAACAATTGCTGGAATGAATGCAGCATTTGTAAACATCGGTTTAGAAAAACATGCGTACCTTTCATATGATGATGTACCGTCTTCTTATCGTATACATGAAGGACAAGCAGTACTCGTACAAGTTGTGAAAGAGGCAATTGATACGAAAGGACCGAAATTAACAGCGAATATAGAATTTACCGGGAAATATGTCGTTTATATGCCATATGATGAAATGCGCGCTGTTTCTCGGAAAATAAAAAATAATAAAAGAAGACAGCAGTTACTCGAAATTGAAGTAGAAGGGACAGGAGGGTATATTTTCCGCTCCGCTTCTGAAAAAGGAGAAATTGAAGAAATACAAACTGAAATGCAAAGGTTACAGCAGTTATATGAAGAGTTAAAAAGAAAAGAGGGTCAAGGAAAGGCACCGCTATTACTTCATCGACCAGCGACTTTTTTAGATCGTGTATTTCAAGAGAATCCAATTGAAACGATCGAAAAAATAGTTGTAGATACAAGAAGTGTAGTAAAAGAATTAGAAGACAAGGTCGGAAAAGAAAAAGTATCTTTTTATAATGAAAAATCTTCGATGTTTAATCATTTCGGAATAGAGCGAGAAATTGAAAAAGCACTTCAAAAAATTGTGTGGCTCCAAAACGGTGCTTATTTGATTGTGGAACAAATGGAGACGATGACTGTAATAGATGTGAATACGGGGAAGTTTACTGGAAAACAAAATTTACAAGATACAGTACTTCGTACAAATGAAATGGCCGCTGACGAAATCGCTCGCCAATTAAGACTTCGTGATATTGGTGGAATGATATTAATCGACTTTATTAATATGAAAAAACGAGAAGATAAAGAAAAGGTAAGAGAACGTCTCATAGCTGCTATGCAAAATGATCGCACTTATACAAGAGTACTTGGGTTTACTGAGTTAGGGATTTTGGAGATGACACGTAAACGTAAAAAACATTCTTTACGTGACGTATTGCTAGAAGAGTGTGTACCGTGTAAGGCGACGGGGTATGTAATGTCGTATGAAACGATTGCTTATGAGTTAGAGCGAGAACTCATTACATATGGCAATATAGAGGATGAAGCAGTATTAATTGCTGCACCTCAAGATCTGCAAAAACAATTTTTACAAAAAGAATTACAAAAAAATATTCCATTTGAAATTTATTTCAAAGATGATACTATCGAAAAGTACACTATTATAAGATTTGGAAGTAAAAAAGAAATTGTAGAACGGAAAAAATAGTTAGCAGAACATTTATTGACAACCGTCTATGATTCATGATAACATCTTTATGTTATAGTTTATAGCACCTAAACGGCTATATGCTACAACCGCACAAGACAGGTTCCCTAAAGGCATTTATGTCTACCTCGTTTTTGGCGAGTCTTAGTAATTAAGAGGAGGTGCAAGTATGTACGCAATTATCGAAACAGGTGGAAAACAAATTAAAGTTGAAGCTGGTCAAGCAATCTACATTGAAAAATTAGATGTTGAAGCTGGTGAAACTGTTACTTTTGACAAAGTTCTTTTCGTTGGTGGCGAAAACGTTAAAGTTGGTAGCCCAGTTGTAGAAGGCGCAACAGTGACTGCTAAAGTTGAAAAACAAGGTCGCGCTAAGAAAATCATCGTTTTCAAATACAAAGCGAAAAAGAACAATCGTAAGAAACAAGGTCATCGTCAACCTTACACTAAGCTAGTTGTTGAAGCTATCAACGCTTAATTCAGGTTAACATGATTAAAATTACGATAAGTCGCACGAAATTAGGAAGTATCCAATCATTTAAAATGACTGGACATGCCGATTATGCGCCACATGGACAAGACCTTGTCTGTGCTGGAACTACAGCGGTTGTGTTTGGTTCTATAAATGCAGTGGAAGAGCTTTGTAATGTGCAGGCAACTATTGAACTCGGAAGCGATGGTGGATTCTTAACGTATGAATTGCCTAATGATTTAGACGTTCATGCAGCAGAAAAAGCTCAAACGCTTTTAGAAGGATTAGTTGTTTCGCTAAAGACGATCGAACTTGATTACGGAAAGTATATCCGTTTAATAGAAAAAGTGCAGGAGGTGTAACGTATGTTAAGATTAGATCTTCAGTTTTTCGCATCTAAGAAAGGTGTAGGTAGTACAAAGAACGGTCGTGACTCTCAGTCAAAACGTCTTGGTGCTAAACGCGCAGATGGTCAAACGGTTTCAGGTGGTTCAATTCTTTACCGTCAACGCGGTACAAAAATTTATCCAGGTGTTAACGTTGGTCGTGGTGGCGATGACACTTTATACGCGAAAGTTGACGGCGTAGTACGCTTCGAGCGTCTTGGCCGTGACCGCAAACAAGTGAGCGTATATCCTGTTGCTCAAGAAGCATAAGAACTCACGGAAAACTCTAACCTGAGTGCAGGTTAGAGTTTTTCTATATTAAGGGGTATCTAAATGAATGAAAAATGGACAATTATAGATGCGTTGCGTCATTCAAGACATGATTGGCTCAATCGTATGCAGATGGTTAAAGGAAACCTTTCCCTTGGAAAAGTGGAAGAGATTCATCGGCTCATCGATCGTTTTGTCCAAGAAGCGAGACAAGAATCCAATCTGATGGGGTTATCAATGCCTTTATTTTCAGAGTGGATTTTAACATATAATTGGAAACAGCAGCCGTGCTTATTGGAGTACGAAGTATTAGGAGAATTACATAACTTATCTCACTTAGATGAGACTGTATGTACATGGGCGAATCAATTCTTCTCAATGCTTCAGCATAGTTTAGACGTATATGTTGAAAATTATGTTTGTATCACAATTGAATGTGACGCGGAGAATGCTCGTTTCTTTTTTGATTTTCGTGGTAAGCTAACGAGTGTAGAAGAACTACAGAATTGGCTTGCGAACCAAAACAATAAATGGTATTCCATTTCTTATACAGTACGAGACGAAGAAGTCTCAGTTATATTACAACCAATCGAAAAAAGTGTGGTGAAATAATGTTTGTAGATCAGGTCAAGATATATGTAAAAGGCGGCGACGGTGGTAACGGAATGGTTGCGTATCGTCGTGAGAAGTATGTTCCAAAAGGTGGCCCAGCAGGTGGCGACGGTGGTAAAGGCGCAGATGTTGTTTTCGTTGTTGAGGAAGGCTTACGTACATTAATGGACTTCCGCTACCAGCGTCATTTCAAAGCTGATCGTGGTCAGCACGGAATGAGTAAAGGTCAGCACGGACGTAAATCTGAAGATTTAATCGTAAAGGTTCCACCAGGAACAATAGTAAAAGATGAAAAAACAGGTCAAATTCTTGCCGATTTAGTAACGCATGAACAAACAGCTGTAATCGCAAGAGGTGGCCGTGGTGGCCGTGGTAACTCACGTTTCGCAACAGCTACGAATCCAGCACCTGAAATCGCTGAGAACGGAGAACCAGGTCAAGAACGTGATGTCATTCTAGAACTTAAAGTGCTAGCAGACGTTGGACTTGTTGGATTCCCAAGTGTAGGTAAATCTACATTATTATCTGTTGTATCATCAGCGCGTCCGAAAATTGCAGAGTATCACTTTACAACAATCGTTCCTAATCTTGGTGTTGTTGAAACTGGTGATAACCGCAGCTTCGTTATGGCTGACCTTCCTGGACTAATTGAAGGCGCACATGCTGGCGTCGGACTTGGACACCAATTCTTACGTCATATCGAACGTACACGTGTAATTGTACATGTTATCGATATGTCTGGTTTAGAAGGCCGTGAGCCATATGAAGATTATGTCACAATTAATAATGAATTAAAAGAATATAATATGCGTTTAACAGAGCGTCCACAAGTTGTTGTAGCAAACAAAATGGATATGCCAGATGCAGAAGAAAACTTACAAGCATTTAAAGAGAAAGTGGGAGACGAAGTAAAAATCTTCCCAATCTCAGCTGTAACGAAACAAGGTGTTCGTGATTTACTATTTGAAGTAGCGAACTTATTAGAAACAACACCAGAATTCCCAATGTACGATGTTGTCGAAGAGTCTGAAGCGAGTGTAATGTATAAATTTGATGCTGAAAGTCTTAAATTTGAAATTACACGTGAAAGTGACGGCACGTTTGTTATTTCTGGTTATGATATCGAGAAGACATTCAAAATGACAGACTTCTCACGTGATGAATCTATACGTCGTTTCGCTCGCCAAATGCGCGGAATGGGTATTGATGAAGCGCTTCGTGCACGTGGTGCAAAAGACGGAGATATTGTAAAAATTCTTGAATATGAATTTGAATTTATCGATTAAGACTGCCAAAGTATGGCGGTCTTTTTTTTATTCTGCTATTTGCAAGTAGTAAGATTCCCGCCTCAAAATTCAGCTGAAGCAAAGAAGTTAGCTGTGAATCAGGCTGCTAGTTAAAAATTACGAAGATAGGAAAAAATCCCCACTAATTAAATTTTCAATTTATAATAGAAAAAGAAGTAATTTTAGAAGAATATTTATGGGGAGAAAGAGAACATGTATAAAATATTAATTGTAGAAGACGATGAGAAAATTGCGGGAATATTAGAGGAGCATTTAGAAAGGTATGGCTATCAATCATTTAGAGCAATTGATTTACGTCATATAAAAGATGAATTCGTAAAAGTGAATCCACATCTCGTATTACTGGATATCAATTTACCATATTTTGATGGTTTCTATTGGTGTCGTCAAATCCGCACTGTATCGAATGCGCCGATTATTTTTGTTTCTGCAAGAACAGGGGAAATGGATCAAGTAATGGCAATTGAAAATGGCGGAGATGATTACATTACAAAGCCATTCCATTTAGATATTGTCATGGCTAAGGTGAAAAGTGCACTTCGACGTGGGTATGGTGAGTATGCTTCTGCGGCAGAAAGTGACTGTTTAGGTGTGAATGGACTTTTGTTATTCCCGTCCCAACACGTTGTTGAGTGGCAAGGGCAACAAACAGAGCTGACAAAAAATGAATTTTACTTATTAGAGTGTTTAATGAAACAAGCGAATCAATATGTAACGCGTGAAGAATTGTTAGAAGCTCTGTGGGATGAAGTAGCTTTTGTTGATGATAATACACTGACTGTGAATGTAAAGCGCGTAAGGAAGAAACTAGAGGAGCTAGGTATTAAAAATGCGATTGTAACGAAACGTGGATACGGTTATGCGCTTCTTACAGAGTGGAGTGAAGGGCATGCAGGTTAAAAGTTACCTCATAGACCGCTTTGCTTTACTTCTTTCTTATGTTGTAAGTCTTTGTTTATTTGGACTCGTATTGCAGTTGCAAAGTCTTTTAGAAAAAAGATCAATTGATTGGAGTACGTGGTTATACGGACTTTTATTAGGGACAGTTGTGTTTACTGTATACCTCATTTACGATTACCGAAAAAGAAGTGTTTTTTTAAAGAGAATCGAAAAATATGTTGCTGATGGAAATACATTACATGATTCTTTACTTATTGATACTTCGTATACGACAGAACAAGAGATGATCGTTGAATCTTTTACTCTATTAAGACAGCAATATATGAATGAGGTTCATAAACAGCATGCGAAAGAGCAACAGCAAATGATATTTATGAACCAATGGATTCATCAAATGAAGACACCAGTATCTGTTATTGAATTGTTATTGCAGAAATTTGGTAAAGAGCATCGTGAAGCGAGAGCGACAGTTGAAAGTATTCGTGAAGAAAATAACCGCATACTAAATGGTTTAGATTTAGCGTTACATATGGCAAGGCTAGAGCAGTTTGCGAAAGATTATAAAGTAGAAGTAGTAAATGTGATAGATGTCGTACGAGGGATTATTAATGAAAATAGAAAATCTTTCATTCAATCTTCTGTATTTCCGAAAGTGATGTTTGAAGAAGAGGCGTGTATGGTTGCATCCGATACAAAATGGCTAAGTATTGCTATAGGTCAAATTGTTGTAAATGCAATTAAGTATACAAAAATTTCAGAGGAAGAGAAAAAAGAAATTCAATTTCAAATTGAAGAGAAAGATCAAAAGGTGTTATTACATATTAAGGACAATGGAATTGGTATTCCTGAGCAAGATATAAAACGTATATTTGATCCATTCTTTACGGGGATAAACGGCCGTAAAACGAGAGAAGCGACTGGAATGGGTTTATATATTACGAAGGAAATTTGCGATAATTTACACCATGGAATGTATGTTCAATCGGCTGAAGGAGAAGGAACGATATTCACATTCCAATTTGCAAAAGATGAAGAATATCATACATTGATGAGAAAAATGACAAAACTGTAAGATAACAAAACGTTTTGTAAGGGAAATCACTCGTTTCTTTTTCTTATTTTTCTTATAGTAAATGTAAGAAGAAAACACATAGGGGGATTAGAAATGAGTGTTCTTGAAGTAAAAGGATTAACGAAGGTGTACCAATCGAAAGGTTCAGTAGCGACGACTGCTTTAAACGATATAAATTTTAAAATAGAAGAAGGCGAATTTGTAGGAATTATGGGTCCTTCAGGAAGCGGAAAAACAACGCTTTTAAATTTATTAGCAACAATAGATAAGCAAACTTCAGGTCATGTGCTTGTAAATGGTGAAGAAATTAATCAAATGCGTGCTGCAAAATTAGCAGAGTTTCGCCGTACACATTTAGGATTCATCTTCCAAGATTTTAACTTACTTGATACGTTATCGATTAAAGAAAATATTATTTTACCGCTTGTAATGGCGAAAAAATCTGTAAATGAAATCGATGCGAAAGTACTGGAAATTGCGAAGTTTTTAAACATCGAAGAAATATTAAATAAAAAGGTATATGAAGTATCAGGCGGACAACAACAACGTGCAGCAGCTGCGAGAGCGATCATTCATGAACCGACGTTAATTTTAGCAGATGAGCCAACGGGGAATTTAGACTCGAAGTCAGCGAAATCATTAATGGGTGCATTGCAAGATTTACATGAGCAAAAGAAAGTAACAATTGCAATGGTAACGCACGATCCAGTAGCTGCTAGTTATTGTGAACGCATTCTCTTCATACGTGATGGAGAAATTTTCTCAGAAATACATAAAGGGAGAACGAAACAAGCCTTTTTCCAAGAAATTTTGGACGTACTTGCGATGCTAGGAGGGGAATATCATGAACTTTCGCCAGCTCGCGCTTAATAACGTAAAAGGAAATTGGCGTAATTATAAAGCGTTTCTTATTAGTAGTTGTTTATCGATTGTCGTATTTTTCATGTATGCTTCCTTCATTTATCATCCAGATGTCGTAAGCGGTAATATTAGTATGAAGACGATGATTTCAAAAGGGTTAGAATCGATGAATTATATTGTAGTCATCTTCTCAGCGCTCTTTATTTTATATGCAAATTCAACATTTTTACGAGCAAGAAAAAAAGAGTTTGGTCTATTAACATTAATAGGCGGAACGAAATATCAACTTGGCCGAATGATTATATTAGAACAACTGATGTTAGGTAGTATTGCAATTGTAGTAGGTATTGGACTTGGTATGCTTTGTTCAAAATTATTTTTCCAAGCATTAAGCGTAATATTGAAAATAGATAAAACACTTCCACTCGTATGGAATAGTAAAGCAGTTTTTATTACAGCGGGTGTATACTTTATTCTATTTTTAATCCTATCATTGTTTAGCGTTTGGACAGTAGGACGCTTGCAAATTATTGATTTATTAAGAGAAGCAAGAAAACAAAAAGTAGAACCTTTTGCATTTACATCGTTATGTGTAGCAGGAATAGGATGTATTATTGCCGCATATGTGCTTAGCTTCCAAGTGACATTTATGAATTTTATCATGCTGTTTTTACCGATTGTAGGGCTGACGATAGGCGGAACATATTTACTGTTTACACAAGGTAGTACAGTCGTATTAAAGGCGTTGCAAAAACGAAAAAAATCTTTTTATACATATCCAAACATGTTCGTACTTAGCAATCTTATTTATAAAATGAAAGATAATGCTCGCTTTCTATTTGTAATTTCTATTATTACGGCGGTTGTATCTTCAGCAGTCGGTACACTGTACGTATTTTTTGAGGATATGAGTTATAAGACAGTAACTAGTACCCCGCATGCTATTTCGTATGAGGAAAAGGGAATCAATACGCATAATGTTATAAAAGAAGGAAAAACAAAAGAATTAATAAAAAAACACGGATTTGAAGAAGCGCGAGAAGTAACGTATGTAAAACTTCCTGCAACTCAAAAGGTAACGATGTTTAACGGTGAACATGAGATGCCTTTAGGGATTATATCTGAAAAGGAATATAATAAAGAAGCGCGTAAACAGAACGTGCCAGAAGTGCAAAATAAGCCGGGAAGTGCAACGATGGTTGTAATTGATATGATGAATGATATTGTCAAGCCGGATCTTACGAAGCCATTTGAATTTACATTGAACGGACAAAAACAGTATATTAAGCTAAATGATCCAGTATCAAAGTCTGTTTTTAATGATGATAGTTATTTAATTGTGAATGATGAGGATTTTGTAAAATATTCACAGCTCACAGCAGATGAAGAAAAGACGAAATATTATGGGTATTATATTGAAGATTGGAAAGAAACAGAAAATCTTGTACTAGACTTAAAGAAAGAAATTGTGCAAGAACAACAACAGAATTTCCACAATTCCATCCTTGCGTATAAAGCGATAAAAGAGCAAGGAGCAATTACAATGTTCATAGGCTTCTTTGTAGCTGTACTGTTCTTCTTCTTCGCTTGTAGTATGACATACTTTAAATGGTTTAACGATAAAGAACAAGATCGTATTCAATTTAAATCGTTAAAGAGAATCGGTATGACAGATAAAGAAATTCGTAAAATTGCAATTCGACAAATGGGCGTTATCTTCTTTATCCCAATTGTAATCGGTGCAATCCATAGTGGATTTGCTCTTCATACGTTAGGAAAAATGCTTTATATTGATTTATGGAAATCAGGTGCGATTGTAATTGGAACATACGTTATAGCTTCTGCGATTTACTTTATGATTGCACAAAGAGGATATTTGAAACACGTGCAAAGCTAGAGAAACCTCTAGCTTTTTGCTTATGTAGTAAGTTATAGGGGGACGATAGATGAACATTCGGCAACTAGCGCTGCAAAATATAAAAGGAAATTGGCGTAATTATAAAGTGTTTTTCTTAAGCAGTTGTTTTGCGATATTTGCGTCTTTTGCATACATGTCTGTCATTGTACATCCGTATATGCAGGAGACGATGTGGTATCAAAACGTACGCTGGGGACTTATTATATGTAATGTTATAGTCATTTCTTTTTTCGTCATATTTATTTTGTACTCTACTTCTATTTTCATAGAGGCACGTAAGAAAGAATTAGGGTTATATATGTTAATGGGAGCGACGAAGTCTAACGTAATAGGAGTGATAATGACCGAGCAAATATTAATCGGGATTTTCGCGAATATTTTCGGGGTTGGGCTTGGTATGATCTTTTTGAAACTCTTTTTTATGGTATTTAGTATGTTACTGGGCCTTCCGAAAGAACTCCCTGTCATATTTGATGTGAGAGCAATTGGGGTAACGTTTGTTACATATATGGTCGTTTTTATTGTCTTATCTTTTATAAGTGCTTTACGCATATGGAATATAAAAATCATTCGGTTATTGAAAGAATTTCGAACAGATAAAAAAGAGAAGAAAACATCAATGTGGCTTTGTATATTCGGTTTTATTTGTTTAGGTATAGGATATGCGTTAGCGTTACAAGCGACGATGCCAACGATAGCATTCTATTTTTTTCCTGTGTCTATACTTGTCTTTTTCGGAACTTATTTTTCTTTTACACACGGAACTGCTCAAATATTAGAAATAATAAAACGAAATAAAAAGATTATGTATACATATCCGTATTTATTTATAGTAAACCAATTGTCACATCGAATGAAAGAAAATGGTCGCTTTTTCTTTCTGATGTCTATGGCAACGACGTTTGTAGTTACGGCAACAGGTACGGTGTTCTTATATTTTTCTAGCATGCAAGATATGTGGCGAACTGGAGGGGTACACTCGTTTTCATACATAGAAAAAGGTATTTCTACTCATGAAGTCTTTGAGGAAGGTGCGGTTGAAAAATTACTGAATCAATACGGGTATGATGATTTTCAATATATGAGTTTTGTTGGAGTGTATGCATCCTTTCGGTCTAATAAAGGAGAAACAACAATAGCACCGCTTATAAAGGAAAGTGAATATAACCAAGAAGCGAGGAAACAAAAAAAGAAAATGTATCGTCCTAAAAAAGGTACAGTGACACTCGTTTATTATAATAAATACAATAATTCGAATGTATATAATCAAAAAGAGATTCAATTGCAAGTAATGAGTCAACCATATTCATTCGTATTTAACGGTCAGAAAGAAGGGGTTCAATTTAACTATCACCCTTCGTACATTAATGGTCTGTTCTTCGTTATGAATGATGAAGATTTTGACAGTATAGCAAATCAGGTTCTCGATTCTGAAAAAATGATATATAGAGGCTACACATTACCAAATATCGAAAAGACGAAGAAATTAAATGAAGATTTACGGAAACATATGAAACAAGATAATAATAATGCGTTTCGAAGTAATATGGAGTTATATGTAAATATGAAAGAAGGCGGCGATATTACTCTATTTGTAGGCTCATTCATTAGTATATTATTCTTTCTTACTTCATGTAGTATCGTATATTTTAAATGGTTTCATAATATTGCATCGGACCGAAAGCATTATGGTGCACTCTCTAAACTTGGAATGACGAAGGAAGAAGTATGGGAAATTTCTCGCTGGCAATTATGTATGCTATTTTTTGCGCCAATTATAGTAGGGAGTATGCATAGTGCAGTTGCGTTATATACGTTTCATAATACTTTCTTTATGGATGGATCATTAGGAAAAGTAGGCTTGTTTATTCTGTATTATATCGCTGCATGCATCGTTTATTTCTTCTTCGCTCAAAGAGAATATAAGAAACATTTAGACTAGCGGATGCTAGTCTTTTTTTAATATTCGAAATTTACATAGAAGAATATAAAAAAGTATGGTATAACAGTAAGAAAACGAAAAAGAGGGGAAAAGACGATGATTCGAGTAGGATATTTAGGACCAGAAGCAACATTTACAAATATGGCGGTGAGTCGTTTTTTTCCGGAAGCAGAGCATGTACCGTATCGAACGATTCCGGATTGTATAGATGCAGCCGCAAATGAAAGTGTAGATTTCGCAGTCGTACCGTTAGAAAACGCAATAGAAGGTTCAGTAAATATAACGGTCGATTACCTCGTGCATGAGCGACCACTTTCTATTGTAGGAGAAATTACAGTACCAATTCAGCAACATTTACTCGTACATCCGCAGTATGCAGAAGTGTGGGGAGAAGTATATGCAGTGCATTCACATCCGCATGCTATCGCACAATGTCATAAGTTTTTAAATGAAGAATTAAAAGGGGTAACTGTTCGAGACATGACATCAACAAGTGCTGCTGCACAATATGTGAAAGAACATCCTGAAGAAAAAATCGCTGCCATTGCAAATGAAGCAGCCGCAGAAAAATACGGATTAACAATTGTAAGACGTGACATTCATACGCATAAAAACAATCATACACGCTTCCTAGTGCTCCATAAGAAAAAGAAAGTAATACTCTCAAATAACGGAGAAAACCGCGGGGAGAAAACGACGCTTATGATAACGTTACCTGCAGATTATGCAGGGGCACTATATCAAGTGTTATCAGCTTTTGCATGGAGAAAATTAAATTTATCAAAAATCGAATCGCGCCCGATGAAAACAGGACTCGGAAATTACTTTTTCTTAATCGATGTCGATAAAGCATACGATGACGTATTATTGCCAGGCGTAACGATGGAACTTGAAGCGCTCGGTTTTTCTGTTACTGTGCTGGGGAGCTATTCTTCTTATTGGTTGTAAAGGGTAAGGGAGAGTATTTGTCGTATTTTGTAGTTAAATCGATATAATTTCAGTCGATAATATACCGTCTGATAGATAAATAAAATCCCACCATTTATAGGTGGGATTCTTTACTTTAACTTAGCAAGACGATCCTCTAACTGACCACGCCAAATATTGGCTAGTTCAGGAACAGCAAGAATCTTTTCAATGCCATCTTTATTTTTTCTATTATGAAAATAAATTTCGTTAGAAAACAAAACAGATACATTGTTTGATGGACGTTTTAGCAATGTGATTTTAGAATCTTTACGTACAGTACCTTCTTGAAGAACGCGGCATAGGTAGCCAGTAAATCCAGTTGCTACAATGCGCGGCAGTATGCCAGGAATACCGAGGCGTTTTGAAATAGTGCTACAAGGTACTCTTGCTTGTGTCACTTGAATGATTGCTTCACCAAGCTGATATGTATCTCCGATGCAAACATCACGCTCTAACATATTTGTTACGGTAATGTTTTCGCCAAATGTGGAAGCTGGAAGCGTAGTTTGAAATTCCTCTTCCCATAGTGCGTAATGCTCGTGTGGGTACACACAAACAGCGCGATCAGGACCGCCGTGATGTTTTAAATCCGCTACGTCATCACCACGAAATCCGTCTTTTGAGAGAAAGGCCTCTTCTGTAGGATCTTTACATATACCTGTTATCATTTCTTTATCTTCGCCATATTTCATTTGTTTCGGTTTACCAGTACTAAAGTGAACGAGTTCAATTCCCATATTCGATCTCCTTTACGATTGATTACAATATTATAGCATTAAAAAAGCACAGAGAATTATAAAAACTCTGTGCTTTACATTAATAAACGAGAAATCCTGCTTTATCTAAAGCCTCGCAAGCAGCGTCTAATTTTTCTTTAGAATCTGCTTCAATTGTATGTAAGTGAATACCATCTGTTAGTTGCGAAAGATAGGAAGCATTTGTATTTTCGATTTTTTGTAAATATTGCTCTACATCAAATCGATTACTTACCATAATTGATGCTGTTAAGTCGCCGTATACAGGGTGCTCAACTTTTACGTCTTTAATCGTAACGCCATGATCAACAAGCATTGTAAGTTCTTGACGTACTTCTGCTGGTTTATGTTGGCATACAATCACGCGTTCAAAAGCCTGTTGCTTCTCCTGTGGTTTTAAATATAAATAGCCTTGAGCAGTTGCGATAATTGGCTCGTTTCTTGCTTTTAGTAAGGAGATATCTTGCACAATAACTTGTCTACTTACGTTTGTCTTCTTAGATAGTTCGTTTCCAGATAACGGTTCATTTGCAGCAAGTAGCCACTGAAGGATAAGTTGTCGTCTTTCTTCACCTAAAATTTTTTTTTGTTCATTTTGTTTCATTATGATTTAACACCTCTATAAAATTGATTTCCAATTGTGTGTAGTGCATGAATAGTAGTATCAATTTGTTCTTTCGTTGTTTGTTGTCCGAAAGAGAAGCGGACATATTGTTTAGCCTCTTCATACGTTCTTCCAATTGCAAGCATTGTTTTCGAAGGTTCTTGTTTACCAACTTGGCAAGCACTTCCGGTCGAGATGGCAATACCGCGGCGGTTGCATTCTAGCATTGTATATTGACCTTCTATTCCTTTTATTGTAACCCCAATAATATGTGGTAAACAAGAAGTAGAATGACCTTCTACTTCAATTTCTAGCGGAAGTGTTTGTAATTCCTCTAAAAAGTAGGATCGTAACTCTTTAAAACGTAAACTTTCTACCTGTTGATTTTTCAATATATTTTCAGCAGCTGTTAAAAAAGATGCGATGCCAGGAACGTTCACTGTGCCTGGGCGAAATCCTTTTTCGTGAGAAGTTCCCGGGAATATTTGTGCCCAGCGAACTTGCGGATTTATATAGCAAGCGCCGACACCTTTTGGACCGTATATTTTGTGTGCTGAAACAGAAAGACTATCAATTCCCATCTCAAAAACATGGATAGGCAGTTTACCAAACGTTTGCACACAATCCGTATGAAATAAAATATTATATGTTTTTAAAAGGGCCCCAATTTCTGCTATGTTTTGAACAGTCCCAATTTCAGAGTTACCATGCTGTATACTTGCTAGCACAGTATCTTCTGTAATAGCTGCCTCTAAATCTACTAAACAAATGAGTCCGCTTTTATCAACAGGAATTTCAGTGATCGTATAGCCTTTTGATTTTAGAGATTGAAAATAACTTCGAATGGATGCATGTTCCATAGGTGTCGTAATAATATGCTTCTTATTTCGGGCACTTAGAAGTGATTGAATCGCAAGATAGTTCGATTCCGATCCACAGCTTGTGAAAAATACTCCTTGTTCTTTGCCTCCAATCATTTCCGCAAATGTTTTTCGGCAAACTTGTAATAAAGAAGAAGCCGTTCCTCCAATATCATGTAAACTTTGTTCATTTCCGAAGTATTGCGAAGCTGCTTTCATATATGTTTGTAACGCTTCCTCGCTCATAGGTGTAGTAGCTGCATAGTCAAGATATATCATCATGTAAGTTCCTCTCTCTAGTAAGAGTTACATTTCTTTTACTTTTTAAATGGTAGTAGTGAAAATAAGAATTATAAAAAAACTCTTGTCATTATTTTAAAACTATGTAAATATAGGTGTCAAGACAGTTGAAAAGTGTAAAGTAGGAGGCAACAATTATGCCAAGTGCAGATGTCTTAATTATTGGAAGTGGCGTTGCGGCACTTCGTGTTGCAAAAGAGATTTGTCACGAAAAGAATGTGATTATTATCACAAAGGAGACGAAACGTAATAATAATACACATTTAGCTCAAGGTGGAATTGCCGCAGCGGTAGCGGCATATGACAATCCTAATGATCATTTTGAAGATACGTTAGTAGCAGGGTGTCATTATAACAATGAAGAAGTGGTCCGTTATTTAGTCGAGGAAGGACCGAAAGAAATTAATAACCTTATTGAAAGAGGAATGAAATTTGATGGAGATGAAACAGGTCCTCATCTTGGAAAAGAAGGGGCGCATCGAAAACGTCGTATTTTACATGCAGGTGGCGATGCAACAGGAAAGAATTTATTAGAGCATCTTATTCAAGAAGTAGCTCCATACGTTACGGTAGTGGAACAGGAAATGGTGCTCGATTTTATTATAGAAAAAGATAAATGTGTTGGGGCTTTAACTCGCAACAATAAAGGAGAACTGAAACGTTACAATGCAGATTATACGGTGTTAGCTTCAGGCGGTATTGGCGGTTTATACGCCTTTACTTCTAATGATGAGACAATTACAGGCGATGGACTTGCAATGGTGTACCGCGCAGGTGGGGAACTTGTAGATTTAGAGTTTATACAATTTCATCCGACGATGTTATACGCGGGTGGGCGTTGTTCCGGTCTCGTGTCCGAAGCTGTTCGCGGAGAAGGAGCTGTCCTTATAAATGGAAAAGGACAGCGTTTTATGATGGAGATACATCCTGAACAGGATCTAGCCCCGCGTGATGTAGTGGCTAGGGCTATTCATGAACAGCTACTTGCGGGTGAAAAAGTGTACTTAAACATCGAAATGATTCAAAACTTTGAACAACGCTTTCCGACCGTGTCATCGATATGTAAAACAAATGGAGTCGATATAAATAAAAAACTTATTCCGATCGTGCCCGGTACTCATTTTCACATGGGCGGCGTGAAAACGAACTGTGATGGAGAGACGTCTATTCTGAACTTATACGCAGTCGGTGAAGTAGCTTGTAACGGGGTTCATGGTGCAAATAGATTAGCGAGTAATTCATTATTAGAAGGTCTTGTGTTTGGAAAAAGAATCGGACGACACATTTTATCTAGAGAGACAAAAGAAAAGGTGAACATGCTAGCCGAAAAGGAAGCAAAGTTTATCGTTCTGAATCATTTACCGACGAAAGAAGAAATACAAAAATGCATGATGAAATATGTTGGGATTGTGCGAACAGAGCACAGTTTATCTTATGCGAAGAGATGGCTTAGTAAGTATGGTGTTCGAAATATGATATTACAACATGATGTTCTTACGAATGAAGAGATAACGCTTATTAATATGTTAACGGTTTGTGAGCTTATAGTTGTGTCAGCCTTGCAAAGAGAAGAAAGTATTGGCGGGCATTACCGGAGTGATTATCCAGATAGAAATATAGGAAAGAAAGAGATTGTTCGAGTAAAGAGAAAACTACAAATTGTGTGATGAGGGGAAGAGGGGCTTTATGAACACGATAAAAGTTAAAGAAGCATTAAATCGATTTTTTTTAGAAGATATAGGGGAAAGAGATGTAACATCTCAGCTTATTTTTCCAGATAACTTGCTTTCGAAAGGAGCGTTTCTTGCGAAGGATACAGGGGTCTTTGCAGGACGTTTAGTAATTGAATCAGGATTTAAATTAATTGATGAGAGAATTGAAGTAGAGCTTCATAAAAAAGATGGGGATCTTGTAGAAAAAGGCGAAATCATTGCAACTGTGCAAGGTCCAATTGCCTCGTTATTAACAGCAGAGCGCGTTATATTAAACGTTATTCAGCGTATGAGTGGGATAGCCACGATGACACGTAAAGCGGTTCTTGCGTTAGATAGTAGTCATACTCGCATTTGTGATACGCGAAAAACGATGCCTGGGCTACGTATGTTTGATAAATATGCAGTCGTGTGCGGAGGTGGATTTAACCACCGCTTCGGTTTATATGACGGTGTCATGATTAAAGACAATCATATTGCGTTTGCTGGTTCTATTACAAAAGCTATTACATCGGTGAAAGAAAAATTAGGACATATGGTGAAAGTAGAAGTGGAAACAGAAACGGAGGAGCAAGTGAGAGAGGCAGTAGCAGCCGGTGCGGATATTATTATGTTTGATAACCGTACGCCAGATGAAATTCGAGAGTTTTCAAAGATTGTGCCAAGCGCCATTGTTACGGAAGCGTCAGGTGGCATTACAGTTGAAGATTTATCGAAATATGGAAAAACAGGGGTAGATTATATTTCACTTGGATTGTTAACACATTCAGTGAAAGCACTTGATATTAGTTTCAATATTGAAGCGTAAGGAAAGTGGCTTAGAGGGGGAGAAAGGTATATGAGTATTTTAGAAAAAGTACAGCCAATTGAAACGATGTTACCAGAGCGTTATTACACAATGTCAATGGAAAATATGGAAAAGCGTGTTCGTGAAATTAAAGAAAAAATGGGGAAAACGTTATTTATTCCAGGGCATCATTATCAAAAGGATGAAGTTGTACAATTTTCTGATGCAGCAGGGGACTCACTTCAGCTTGCGCAAGTTGCAGCGAGTAATAAAGAAGCAAAATACATTGTGTTTTGTGGTGTGCACTTTATGGCAGAAACAGCAGATATGTTAACGACAGATGAACAAGTTGTCATCTTACCAGATATGCGCGCAGGTTGTTCAATGGCGGACATGGCAGATATTGAACAAACAGAAAGAGCGTGGAAAGAGCTCACGAAGTTATTTGGAGATACGATGATTCCGTTAACATATGTAAATTCTACAGCTGCAATTAAAGCGTTTTGCGGTCGTAATGGTGGAGCGACAGTAACTTCTTCAAATGCAAAACAAATGGTTTCTTGGGCGTTTACACAAAAAGAGCGTCTTGTCTTTTTACCAGACCAACATTTAGGAAGAAATACAGCGCACGATTTAGGTATTCCGTTAGATAAAATGGCGGTATGGGATCCACATACAGATTCATTAGAATACGATGGAAACATAGAAGAAATCCAAGTGATTTTATGGAAAGGACATTGTTCAGTTCATCAAAACTTTACAGTGAAAAATATTGAAAGTGTGCGGAAAAATCATCCGGATATGAATATTATTGTACATCCAGAATGTTGCTATGAAGTTGTAGCCGCTTCAGACTATGCAGGTTCAACAAAATACATTATTGATATGATTGAATCAGCTCCAGTTGGAAGTAAATGGGCAATTGGTACAGAAATGAATTTAGTGAACCGAATTATTCAGCAACATCCAGATAAAGAAATTGTTTCACTTAATCCATTTATGTGTCCGTGCTTAACGATGAATCGAATTGACCTCCCTCACTTACTATGGGTGCTTGAAACGATAGAAGGCGGAGAAGAGATTAACGTTATTGGCGTAGACAAACAAGTAACGAAAGAAGCAGTTCTCGCATTAAATCGTATGTTAGAGCGTGTTTAAAGCAACGGGAATACCGTTGCTTTTTTTCATACATATAATCATAACGAGAGCGAAATGGGCATACATTGTTTTGAAGAAATCATTGTGGTTTTTATGCCTATTCCACTTCCAACTATATTGAAAATAGAAGAAGTGATAAAAGTGAAAAGAAGTTAATGTTATTTAGAAAGGGTTACTTCATGAGATTTGTTACTTATAGATAAGTTATACAGGAGGGGGAAAATTTGAAAATTCATATCGTGCAAAAAGGGGATACCCTTTGGAAAATTGCGAAAAAGTACGGAGTGGATTTTGACACGCTGAAAAAAACAAATACACAGCTTAGTAATCCAGATTTAATCATGCCAGGTATGAAAATTAAAGTACCATCAAACGGCGTCCACGTGAAACAGCAAGCTGGAGCAGGATCAGCACCTCCAAAGCAATACGTAAAAGAAGTGCAACAAAAAGAATTTGCAGCAACACCAACGCCGCTTGGAATAGAAGATGAGGAAGAAGTTACGTATCAATCGGCACCAATTACCCAGCAGCCCGCTATGCAACAAACACAAAAAGAAGTGCAAGTAAAACCGCAAAAAGAAGTACAGATAAAACCACAAAAAGAAGTGCAAGTAAAACCACAAAAGGAAATGCAAGTGAAGCCGCAAAAAGAAGTACAGGTGAAACCACAAAAAGAAGTGCAAAAAGAACAGCCAATTCAAAAAGAAAAACCAGCTGAAAAACCGTCTGTTATTCAAAAGCCACCTGTTATAGAAAAACAAAAACCAGCGGAAAAAGAAAATACGAAGTTTTCGATAAATGTATTACCACAGCCGCCGCAACCGCCAATAAAAACGAAAAAAGAATATAAAATTTCAGATGTAATTAAAAAAGGAAGCGAGTTAATTGCTCCGCAAATTACGAAAATGAAACCTAACAACGTCATTTCTCCGCAAACGAAAAAGGATAATATAGTATCACCGCAAGTAAAAAAAGAAAATGTAGGAAACATAGTATCGCCGCAAGTAAAAAAAGAAAATGTAGGAAACATAGTATCGCCGCAAGTAAAGAAAGAAAATGTAGGAAACATAGTATCGCCGCAAGTAAAGAAAGAAAATGTAGGAAACATAGTATCGCCGCAAGTAAAGAAAGAAAATGTAGGGAATATAGTATCGCCGCAAGTGAAAAAAGAAAATGTAGGAAACATAGTGTCGCCGCAAGTAAAGAAAGAAAATGTAGGGAATATAGTATCGCCGCAAGTGAAGAAAGAAAATGTAGGAAGCATAGTATCACCAAATGTATCGAAAGAAAATGTGGTTATCCCACAAGTCATACCGCCAAATATTCAAGTACCAAATATAATGCCAATGCTGGATAACAATCAACCACCAAATATAATGCCAATAATGGATAACAATCAACCACCAAATATAATGCCAATAATGGATAACGATCAACCACCAAACATAATGCCAATAATGGATAACAACCAACCACCAAATATAATGCCAATAATGGATAATAACCAAATGCCGAATATGATGCCGATTATGGATAACAATCAAATGCCGAATATGATGCCGATTATGGATAATAACCAAATGCCGAATATGATGCCGATTATGGATAACAATCAAATGCCGAATATGATGCCGATTATGGATAATAACCAAATGCCGAATATGATGCCAATTATGGATAACAATCAAATGCCGAATATGATGCCGATTATGGATAATAACCAAATGCCGAATATGATGCCGATTATGGATAACAATCAAATGCCGAATATGATGCCGATTATGGATAATAACCAAATGCCGAATATGATGCCGATTATGGATAACAATCAAATGCCGAATATGATGCCGATCATGGATAACAATCAAATGCCAAATATGATGCCGATCATGGATAACAATCAACCACCGAATATGATGCCATATCAAATGCCGTATCAACAGCCGATGATGCCGCCGAATCCATATTATCAACAACAAAACCCATATTACAATATGCCATATCAGCAAGGGGCACCTTTTGGACCACAGTATACGTCTATGCCAAATTCAAATATGATGCCAATGGATAACAATATGCCGCCACTCATACAAGGTGAGGAAGATTGTGGATGCGGAGGAGAGAGTAGGTTATATAGTCCGCAGCCTGGGGGACCACAATACGCTAATCCTTTATATTATCAACCAACGCAGTCTGCATATGCACCACAGCCAGGGACGATGTATTATCAACCAGATCCACCAAATGTATTTGGAGAGCCAGTCGCAGAAGAAGAGGACGAAGAAGAAGTTTAAAAAAAGGTGGGATTATTCCCACCTTTTTTGTATGTAGAATTGTTTTGAAAACGGAAGATTTACATCAAGTGTTAGAAAATTCCCAGTGAAATATTAACAGTGTAAAAACCTTCTCTGTTACTCATCATAAGAGGGAGCTTTTCAGAAGAGAAGTTCATTCTAACAGAGGGGGTTTTTGTATTGAATACGAAAGTAAAAGTGATTGCTGCTTCTTTGTTAGTTACCAGTGCATTAGCTGCATGTGGTACACCAAAAGATAACAATGCGATGGATGGACGTAACTACAATTACGAGCGTACATCTTATAATGATACACATCAGTATCGTGATAATGTAGCGCGTAACGATCGTTATACAGATTATGTAACATATAGAAACGGTCGTAACGATACAGGATATAATAATTATTACCGTGATGTAAATTACAACGGGCAAATTGCTAATCCGCATCCAACTCGTAATATTACAATGAACAATTCATACATTAACAATGATGGTAAAACTGCAGAAAGAATTACAAATCGTGTGAAACGTATGAATAACGTAGACCGCGTGTCTACGGTTGTATATGGAAACGACGTAGCGATTGCAGTAAAACCACGTAACACAGCGACAAATGAAACGGCGATGGCGAACGAAATTCGTCAAGCGGTTTCAAATGAAGTTGGAAACAGAAACGTATATGTTTCTGTAAGAAATGATATGTTTACTCGTGTCGATGCAATGAGTACGCGTCTACGTAACGGTACAGTTACAAATGATTTTAATCGTGACATAGGAAATATGTTCCGAGACATTCGTTACGGTTTAACTGGTACAGTGCGATAGAAAAACAAAAGAGGAAGGGGTTGCCCTTCCTCTTTATTCATCGTTATCTTGTAAACGACGTTTTTTAATAAAATAACTAACGGAATAAGAAATTAAAAAGCATATGAAGAAAATACTACCTGTTAGAAGTGCTTCAAACAGAGGTCTTTCTGGACTGAAAATGATATAAATAATGGCTATAATAGTTCCTACAATAAGAGAGCGTAAAATAATTTTGTAATAAGGAGTTAACTTTATATCCTTTTCGCCTTCTTCTACATCGATAGAAACGCTTAACTGTAAATAACTAAGTACGATACTTGTAAGGATAAATAATAACCATAATGGAGATTTCGTAATTTGATCCATTCCTTCAGTGAATCCGATATAGCCTAAAATGCCAATTATACCAAGTGATTGAAAAAGAAAGGCAATACGTATGTTTTTTAATGTTTTCAGAATGAGACGTTCATCCTTTATTTTTTTCACAATATCCATCTCCTGTTTATTATGATTTCGCTGTTACATTAATCGTAATATATATATTACATTTATCAATTTATAATTTACATAAAGTTCGTTTGGGTGAAAGAGAAAATAAAATATTTGTTATAAAAATGTTGCACTTATACGTTATTAATGTTATATTAGCAAAGCGATGAGCTAATTTACGTAAGACGAGAGATATGCTTAAGTGCTAAACACGCGAATGTGGTCGCCTGGTCTCTCGCCGTAAACGCATCAAGACGCCTGCTTGCAGGCGTCTTTCATTTTATATAAAAACAAATGCTAATGCAGATAAGGATAAAACCTTATCTGCATTTTTTTATTTTTGAGAGAAATGTAATGTGGTTGTTTATATGGATAAAACCTCCACTTTCGGCAAAACTACTAATGAAAGTTTGATTTTGCCTAAAAGAGGTGAACGGAAATGAAATGGATACTGATTGCAGTGCAAGCTTTCGTGATGATGTTTTGTTTAGCCTATGAAACGAGTGTGAGGGCGGAAGGACCAGTACCAGAAGTAACAGAAAAAGAATCTGAAGTTACAATTTTATTAGAGCGTATGTATGTTGATGGAGAAGTAAGTGAAGAAATATTTACAGAAAAAGTAGCGGATTTAGAAAAGTTTTTACAGCAATATAAAGAATGGCAACTCGTTGATCGTGATGATGTACAAATTGTATTGCAAAAGAAAGTGGACGATATTTCTCCGTTATTGAAGACGAGCGGCTATTTTGGTGTTTCAGAGGAAGGGATATTACAAATTTTCAAGGGTGTACCAAAAAGTGATAATGCGATTCATTCTTTCTTTCAAATTGATATGAAAAAACTTGAGAGTTATGAGCGTGCGAAATTGAAACGTGGTATTCGTATAAAATCAAAAGAAAGTTTTGTGAAGACGATTGAAAAAATGAAGCAATATGCAGTGCAAAATAAGAAAAAAAGCAGCTCATGGTGAGCTGCTTTTTCTTACTTGTTTTTAGCTAAAATTTCTTTTGCGATTTCATCAATTAGCATATCTTTTCCGATTGGATTGAATGCTTTCGTATTGAAGATTTCATTCGATACTTCATATATGTGATTGTTTTTTACTGCTTTATTGTCTTTCCAAACAGCACTATTTTTATAGTCTTCGTACACTTTATCAGCCTCGCCGCCGAAGCTTACAATAAACATTTGATCAGGTTGGAATGCAACAAGCCCTTCTAATGATACTTGCGCCATCGTTTGTTTTAAATCTGTACCTTTTGTTGCTGGAAGTTTTAAGTCGTTAAAGATGATGTCACCGTATCCGAAGCTACCGTATACACGGAAGTTTTGTGGTGTAACTGCGACAAACATAAAGTTTTCATCTTTTGTTTTTTCTTTAATTTTTTTAGATAAAGAGTCTGCTTTTTTATCGTAGTCGGCAATCCATTTGTCAGCTTTCTTTTCTTCATCAAATAGTTTACCTACTTCTTTAAACTTACCGCGCCAGTCTTCTAAGTTTGTTTCTAGAACAACAGTCGGTGCAACCTTTTCTAATTGATCATAAATTTTTAATTGACGATTATTTAAAATAATTAAGTCCGGTTTTAAAGCTGTAACAGCTTCTAAATCAACTTTAGGTGCCCAGTACCAGCCAACTGCTTTTACGCCATCTAGCTTGTCTGTTAAGTGATTTTGGATTTTATCTTTATATGTATTTGCTGTACCAACAGGTTTGTGTCCAAGAAGTAATAACTCTTCTGTTGATCCAGATAAGTCAACAATTCTCTTTGGATTTACTGGAATTGTAGCTTCCCCTTTAGCGTGTTTCACAACTTTTGTTTTCGGTTGTTCTTTTGCTTTTGACGCTTCTTTTTGAGAAGAACAGCCAACGATAGAAAGAACGACTAGCATAATAGTTAATAAAATAAATAACTTACGTTTCATCCTGATGTAACCCCTTTAATTAGTATTGATAATCATTATCGACTCCTGTATATTAAGGTGCTTTATCTTTTCTGTCAATGGAAAATAACAGAAGTTTTAAACGGAGAACATTTGTTGGGGTAGTCTCGCTTTTCTATCATTAAATATGTTAAAATGGAATACATGATTTAAGAGGGAGAGATCGTATTTTGTTTGAATATGTTACAGGTTACGTGGAGTATGTAGGACCGGAATATGTCGTAATTGACCATAATGGAATTGGGTACCAAATTTTCACACCAAATCCGTATGTATTTCAAAGAAGTAAGCAAGAAATCCGTGTCTATACATATCATTATGTGAGAGAAGATATTATGGCACTTTACGGGTTTAAAACACGTGAAGAGCGTTTATTATTTACAAAATTGTTAGGTGTGTCTGGCATTGGGCCAAAAGGCGCTCTTGCGATTTTAGCTTCTGGTCAAACAGGACAGGTCGTTCAAGCGATTGAACATGAAGATGAGAAGTTTTTAGTGAAATTCCCGGGCGTCGGAAAGAAAACAGCGCGCCAAATGATTTTAGATTTAAAAGGAAAACTAGCAGATGTTGTACCAGATGCATTTGTTGATTTGTTCTCAGATGTTGAAAGTTTTGATGAGAAGAAAGGTTCCTCAGTTGAACTTGATGAAGCACTGGAAGCACTGCGTGCACTTGGTTATGCAGAACGGGAAGTTTCTCGTGTTGTACCAGAGTTATTAAAAGAATCATTAACGACGGATCAATATATTAAAAAGGCACTTAGTCTTTTACTAAATGGTAAGAGGTGAGTATAATGGACGAACGTCTCCTTTCAGGGGAATCTGGATACGAAGATGCGGATTTAGAGTATTCATTACGGCCACAGACGCTCCGTCAGTATATTGGCCAAGATAAAGCGAAACATAATTTAGAAGTGTTTATTGAAGCGGCGAAAATGCGTGAAGAAACGTTAGATCACGTACTTTTATATGGACCACCTGGACTTGGTAAAACGACGCTTGCGAATATTATTGCCAATGAAATGGGTGTTAACATTCGAACGACGTCAGGTCCCGCAATTGAAAGACCAGGAGATTTAGCAGCGGTATTAACAGCACTTCAGCCTGGAGATGTATTGTTTATTGATGAAATTCATCGTTTGCATAGATCAATTGAAGAAGTACTATATCCTGCGATGGAAGATTTTTGCCTTGATATCGTAATTGGAAAAGGACCGTCAGCACGGTCTGTACGTTTAGATTTACCTCCATTTACATTAGTTGGAGCGACAACACGTGCCGGAGCATTATCAGCGCCGCTCCGTGACCGTTTCGGTGTACTTTCAAGATTAGAGTATTATACAGTGGATCAGCTTTCTGCGATTGTTGAACGTACAGCGGAAGTATTCGAAGTGGAAATTGATTCGTTAGCCGCACTAGAAATTGCAAGACGTGCCCGTGGTACACCTCGTATTGCGAATCGTTTATTACGACGTGTACGTGACTTCGCACAAGTTCGCAGCGACGGAACAATTGCAATGGAAATTACACAAATGGCATTAGAACTACTGCAGGTAGATAAATTAGGACTCGATCATATTGATCATAAATTATTGCTCGGTATAATTGAGAAATTCCGTGGTGGCCCAGTTGGATTAGAGACAGTTTCGGCAACGATTGGAGAAGAATCTCATACAATTGAAGATGTGTATGAGCCGTATTTATTACAAATTGGCTTTTTACAACGAACGCCAAGAGGCCGAATCGTAACGCCACTTGCGTATGAACATTTCGGAATGGAGATGCCAAAAGTATGACGGAGATACCGAAATTGCTTATAACAGCAGGTATCTTACTCATTGTTGTTGGCTTAGCTTGGAAGTTCATTGGAAGGCTTCCAGGCGATATTTTTGTGAAAAAAGGTAACGTTACCTTTTATTTTCCTATCATTACATGTATTGTGTTAAGTATTGCATTATCTTTTATTATGTATATAATAAATCGATTCAAATAAGAAATAGGTGGATACAGTTATGGATATTAATCTGTTTGATTTTCATTTACCAGAAGAACTTATTGCACAAGTCCCGTTAGAGGATCGTGAAACATCAAGATTAATGGTGTTAGACCGTGAAACTGGTGATATTGAGCATAAACATTTTACGGACATTCTTTCTTACTTACATGAGGGGGATTGCTTAGTTTTAAATGAAACGAAAGTTATGCCTGCTCGCTTGCACGGTGTGAAAGAAGATACAGGCGCGCACATTGAAGTGCTTCTTTTGAAACAAGAGGAAGGCGATAAGTGGGAAACGCTTGTTAAGCCAGCGAAACGTGTAAAAGAAGGAACTGTAATTTCTTTTGGTGAAGGGAAATTAAAAGCAACTTGCACAGGGACTGCAGATCAAGGTGGGCGTCAGCTTGAATTTTCATATGACGGCATCTTCTATGAAATTTTAGATGAACTTGGGGAAATGCCACTTCCTCCATATATTAAAGAGACACTGGAAGATCGCGATCGCTATCAAACAGTATATGCGAAAGAAATCGGTTCAGCAGCAGCGCCGACAGCGGGACTTCACTTTACAGAAGAGTTACTTGAGAAGTTAAAGAAAAAAGGCGTTCAGTTAGCATTTATTACACTTCACGTAGGGCTTGGAACATTTAGACCAGTTTCTGCAGATACGATTGAAGAGCATCATATGCACGCAGAATATTACCATATGTCTGAAGAGACAGCGGCATTATTAAATCGTGTGAAAGAGAATGGTGGACGTATTATCACTGTAGGTACGACATCAACTCGTACGTTAGAAACGATTGCGACCGATCATAGTGGTAAGCTTTGCGCAGCTTCTGGTTGGACAGATATTTTTATGTACCCAGGATATAAATTTAAAGCAATTGATGGTTTAATTACAAACTTCCATTTGCCGAAATCAACATTAATTATGCTTGTAAGTGCATTTTCAAATAGAGATAATGTACTTCATGCTTATAATGAAGCAGTAAAAGAAAAATATCGTTTCTTTAGCTTCGGTGACGCAATGTTCGTTGCATCTCACGCTAAAATGAGAAACAAATAAAAGGAGTAAATTATGACAGCAATTCGTTATGAATTTATTAAAACTTGTAAACAAACGGGTGCACGTTTAGGTCGTGTACACACGCCGCACGGTTCATTTGATACACCAACATTCATGCCAGTTGGTACACTTGCAACAGTTAAGACAATGTCACCAGAAGAATTAAAAGCAATGGATTCTGGCATTATTTTAAGTAATACGTATCATTTATGGCTACGTCCAGGTCACGAAATTGTTCGTGAAGCAGGTGGTTTGCATAAATTTATGAACTGGGACCGTGCAATCTTAACGGATTCTGGTGGTTTCCAAGTATTCAGTTTAAGTGACTTCCGCCGTATTGAAGAGGAAGGCGTTCACTTCCGTAACCACTTAAATGGAGATAAATTATTCTTATCACCAGAAAAAGCGATGGAAATCCAAAATGCATTAGGTTCAGATATTATGATGGCATTTGATGAGTGTCCACCGTTCCCAGCTACTTTTGAATATATGAAGAAATCTGTAGAACGTACAAGCCGCTGGGCAGAACGTTGCTTAAAAGCGCATGAACGTCCACAAGATCAAGGTTTATTCGGTATCGTACAGGGCGGAGAGTTTGAAGAGCTTCGTCGCCAAAGTGCAAAAGACCTTGTTTCAATGGACTTCCCTGGTTATGCTATAGGTGGTTTATCTGTTGGTGAACCGAAGGATATTATGAATCGTGTGCTTGAGTTTACAACACCACTTCTTCCAGATGATAAGCCACGTTACTTAATGGGAGTAGGTTCTCCTGACTCGTTAATTGATGGGGCAATTCGCGGCGTTGATATGTTTGACTGCGTACTTCCAACTCGTATCGCTCGAAATGGTACATGTATGACAAGTGAAGGCCGTCTAGTTGTAAAAAATGCGAAATTCGCAAGAGACTTCGGTCCGCTTGATCCTAATTGTGATTGCTACACATGTAAAAATTACTCTCGTGCGTACATTCGTCACTTGATGAAATGTGATGAAACGTTCGGAATTCGTTTAACGTCTTATCACAACCTTCATTTTCTGTTAAACTTAATGGAGCAGGTGAGACAAGCTATTCGTGAAGACCGTCTTGGTGATTTCCGCGAAGAGTTCTTTGAACAGTATGGCTTTAATAAACCGAATGCTAAAAACTTCTAATACATAATTTAAAAGGAGGAACAAAAGATGAATGCAGGTATGATGAATATCGTTATGATCGTTGCGATGTTTGCGATTTTCTATTTCTTATTAATTCGCCCGCAACAAAAGCGTCAAAAAGCAGTTGCTCAAATGCAAAACGAATTAGCAAAAGGTGATGCTATCATAACAATTGGTGGCTTACACGGTACAATCGAATCAGTAGATGAAACGAAAATCGTTGTTAAATCTGGTGGTGCACACTTAACTTTCGATCGCAATGCGATTCGTGAAGTTGTGAAAAACTAATGAGGAAGGCCCTGCATGAAATGTGCAGGGCCTTTTTTTAATTATTTTGCTTTGACATATTTACACCGAAAATACCACCGAGTGTACTCGCGCCCATTAATGCCAATTGGTAAAGTAACTGTGAGTTCGATAAAGTTTGAGAGAAGCCTAAATAGTTAACTAGAAAAACGAGTATGGCGAATGTGAGTCCTGTTGTAAAACCAACTAGCCAACCTTTCCCTTGTGCTTTTTTACCAGCAATAAACCCAGACATAAGCATAGATAAAAGAGCTAGTATCAAAATAGTGACGGTTAATGTACTTTCATTCATGTTCGTAAACTTTAATAATAGAGCCATAACCATGCTAGTAATAGATGCGAGAATTAGTAGGGTAATAATACCGAAACCAATTGCAGTTGATAATTTTTTCGTTCCATCCATTTATGCATTCCCCCTTTTTAATACAAGCATATTTCTCTTTTGCTTAAGTTAGACTATTTTCTTTTCTATAGGGGAATCTATAAGTAAAAAAGGAGATGTAGAAATGGAATGGGTATCGATAATTGGCCGGACGATGCTTTTGTATATTATTATCTTAATTATTTTCCGTCTTATGGGTAAACGTGAAATTGGAGAGCTAAGTGTATTAGATTTAGTCGTATTCATTATGCTTGGTGAAATGGCTGTAGTAGCGATTGAAAATACAGATAAATCACTTTGGCATCAATTAGTTCCGATGACTTTCCTTATGTGCATACAAATCATTTTGTCGGTTATTTCTTTGAAGTTTCAACGATTTCGGCATTTAATAGAAGGGGAGCCTGCTATTCTTATAAATGCGGGAAAAATTGATGAAAAAAAGATGAGAAAACAGCGCTATAACATAGATGATTTAATGATGCAATTAAGGGAGCAAGGGGTCGGAGACGTGCGGGATGTGGAATACGCTATTTTGGAACCATCAGGGAAGTTATCCGTTTTTCAAAAACAAAAAAGTAAAAAGAGTAAAAATGATACGCCTATTTTTACTCTGCCATTAATTATTGATGGAGAAATTCAATCTAATCATTTGCAAATGATTGAACATACAGACGAATGGCTCATTGAAAAACTAAAAAACTTAGGTTATAACGATATAACACAAATTTTATACTGTAGTTTTCAAAATGGACAATTTTTTGTTGATTTGAAAGAAAACTAAAAGCTTACCATTTTAAATAGTAAGCCCGGAAAAGTCTCGCTAATGAAAGTTTTACTTTATTTCAAAAATGAAAGTTTACGAATGATAGGGAGGCGACTTAACTCCTCTTTTCGAATTAGTTTAAAGATGAAGAGGAGAACGACATAAACCATTGTTGTTAAAGTGATTTCCCATAATGTTTGTATACCAAGAGAATGAGAGAAAATAATATACTTATGAAGGTAAAAACCGAAGGCACCTGCGATACCGATGGCAAGTCCGCCGAAAATATAGTCTTTTGCGTAAATGGTAAATGTAATCTTTTTTAAAACGGTAGCGTAGTGAAGGAATGTTACTGTTACTATATTTGCTGCAATAGCGAGAGCAACTCCCATCATTTGAAATTCTGGCTTTGAAGCTAGTACAAAAATAACGATTAATTTCACGATGGCGCCAATAAATGTGTTCATCATAGCAGCGCGTGCTAAATTTAAAGCTTGCAATACAGATGTAAGTGGACTTTGAAAATAATGAAATAAAAAGCAAGGTGCAAGTAGCTGAATGAATGCTGTTGCGCTGTCTGATCCGTACATAAGAGTTAAAACAGGGGAAGCGAATACGTATAATATAACGACAGACCACCCACCAGTAATTAATGAAATTCGAAGTGCTTGTTGTAAACGGTGCTCCACTAATTTATGTTGCCTTTTTGCCATTGCTTCACTAATTGAAGGAACGAGCGCTGTAGAAAGAGCGTATGTAATGAAGGCGGGTAGTGATAGGAGCGGGAATGCATAACCGTTTAATATACCGTATTGCTGGGTTGCGACAGAAGCGGCAACTCCGGCAATCGCTAAACTTTGCATAACGACGATAGGTTCAAAAAAATAAGAAACAGAACCGATTAAACGACTTCCTGTAGTTGGAAGGGCGATATCCATAAGAGAATAAAATGTACCTTTGCTCTCCTTTACGGTAGTGAAAAATCTAGAGCGTATAGATAAGTGTTTTTCACGTTGGAATAAAGTGAGTAAGAATAATAAGGATGCAACTTCGCCGAGAACGGCTGATAACATAGCGCCGGCTGCAGCATATTCTACGCCATAAGGTAAAAATATTCGAATACATACAGCGATAATTGTAATGCGGACAACTTGTTCGATCACTTGAGCATAAGCGCTAGGTTTCATATTTTGTTTCCCTTGGAAATAACCGCGTAAAACAGAAGAAACAGCAATAACAGGAACGACAGGTAAAATGGCCATTAATGGATAGTACGTTCTTTCATCGGTTAATAATGTTTTCGCTAAAATAGGTGTGAGGAGCATAATGCCCATTGTTAAAATGATGCTAATAAAGGAAGTGACAGCTAGTGATACGGTTAATATTTTTTTTATTTTTTGTTTATCGTTCACCGCTTCCGCTTCTGCTACAAATTTTGCGATTGCGACAGGAAGACCGATTTGTGTTAATGTAATTGCTAAAATGAATGTAGGAACGGCCATCATATAAAGGCCAACGCCTTCTTCTCCTAGTATACGTGCCATTACAATCCGGTTAATAAATCCAAGAATTTTGGTAATAAAGCCGGCAATCATTAAAATAAATGCGCCTTTTAAAAAGCTTTGTCTCGTCATGGTCTTCTCCTACCTTCTCAAAATCAGTGGAATGATTTACAATAATTTATATGCACGTACGAGACAAGAATGACAAGCATTTAAGAGAGTGAAGTATGATAGTGCTCTTGAAAGTAGTTATTGCTGTCCATTAGAGCGGGAATAAAAGCGACTTTTCGTGCTGAAATTATAAGGAGATGTTACGTATGTTAGAAAAAGAAGATTTGGTAGAATCATACCGCGGACAGTTACAAGTCGTTTTAGTTAGTAAAGTAGAGGAGTTTCAAATGTTCGGTTATGACAGAGTGACAGATGATGACATTTGGAAGTTTCTTAAAGTGAAAAAGTGGAAAAAGATAGACAGTAATGTTAGGTTGTATGAATTAGTGAACGATGTATTAAGAATAACACCTAATGAATATATGACATATTTAACTGTTGAAGCATACCAAGCGCCACTTTGGTCATTTGATGAGTATGAAAATAAATAACTGACTGCAATTGGTTTGTTCTTCCTTTTGCAGTATAATGATAGGTATTGATAAAGAGGAAATAACGATGTCTAAGATTATATGTAAAGGAGGTAGTGAAGAAGAAAAATAAATAATGAAAGTGTAGGTATTGCGTAAGGTTTACCGACACAGCTAGTGATGAACTAGCAAAAAACAAATGTATTTTATAGAAAGGAAGTCTACTAACTAGGTGTATGCACACGTATAGCAGTGAATCGTAAGAGATTTATTGAAAGTGTTAGTAGCAGAAAGAGGGTACATATGGCAAAGCGTGGTACGAGAATTGCCGCCTTTTTCCTCATCGTTTTATTAATCGGTGGCGTAATTGGTGCGGCAGGAAAAGACATAGCAAAAGGAATTAGTCTAGGACTAGACCTTCGCGGTGGTTTTGAAGTTCTGTATGAAGTAAAACCAGCCAAAAAAGGCGATAAAATTGACCGAGAGGCACTTGTAAGTACAGTAGGTGCTCTTGAAAATCGTGTCAATGTTCTCGGTGTAAGTGAGCCGAACATCCAAATTGAAGGAGAAAATCGAATTCGTGTACAGCTTGCTGGTGTACAAGATCAGCAAAAAGCACGTGAAATGTTATCAACACAAGCGAAATTAACATTCCGTGATGTGGATGACAATCTTCTTATGGATGGTACGGATTTAAAAGGCGGCGGAGCGAAGCAAACATTTGATGAGCAAGGCCGTGCGAGCGTAGGTCTTACATTAAAAAGCGCTGAAAAATTCCGTGCAGTAACTGAAAAAATTTCAAAGATGCCACCACCAACGAATTTAATGGTAATATGGCTTGATTTTGAAGAAGGAAAAGATTCGTATAAAGCAGAATCTGCAAAACCGAATCCGAAGTTTTTATCAGCAGCAACAGTAAGCCAAGTGTTTAACCAAGCTGAAGTATCTATCGTAGGTGGAAACTTTACAGTTGAAAGTGCGAAAGAACTTTCATCTTTATTAAATGCAGGTGCACTTCCTGTTGATTTAAAAGAAATGTATTCAACATCTGTTGGAGCGAAATTTGGTCAACAAGCATTAGAGCAAACGATTTTCGCTAGTGCAATCGGTATTGCTATTATCTTCTTATTTATGCTTGTATTCTACCGTTTACCAGGGCTTGTAGCGGTTATTATGTTAGGTTTATACATTTTCGTTACATTACTTGTCTTTAACTGGATGCATGCGGTTCTTACGTTGCCAGGTATTGCGGCATTAGTGCTCGGGGTAGGTATCGCAGTTGATGCGAATATCATTACGTACGAGAGGTTAAAGGAAGAGCTGAAAATTGGTAAGTCAATGATGTCAGCATTTCGTGCTGGTAACCATCGTTCATTAGCGACAATTTTAGATGCGAACATTACAACAATTGCAGCAGCCGGTGTATTATTTGCTTACGGTAATAGTTCTGTAAAAGGTTTCGCAACAAGTTTAATTGTTAGTATTTTAGTCGGTTTCATTACGAACGTATTCGGTACTCGTTTCTTACTAAGTTTACTTGTAAAGAGCCGTTACTTCGATAAAAAACCATCTTATTTTGGTGTTAAGGAAAAGGATATTATTCCATTAACAAAAGGTGTAGTACATCCGCCAACGAGATTTGATCGTATTAACTTCGTAAATATCGGTCATAAATTCTTCTTATTCTCAATTGTAGTCGTAATTGCTGGGGCAATTATATTACCGATTTTCAAAATGAATCTTGGTATTGACTTTGCAAGTGGTACACGTATCGACTTGCAATCAAAACAAGCAGTTACTGTTGCTGATGTTCATAAAGATTTTAAAGAATTGAAAATCGATGTGAAGGAAGAAAATATTGTACCGACTGGAGATGACAATAAAGGTTTCGCAGTTCGTACATTAGGTGTTCTATCAAAAGATGAAATTGCGAAAACGAAAACATTCTTCCACGATAAATACGGTACAGATCCGAATGTAAGTACAGTTTCACCGACAATCGGTAAAGAGATTGCACGAAATGCATTTATTGCAGTATTGATTGCTTCTGCAGTAATCGTTTTATACGTAAGTATTCGTTTCCGTCTTACGTACGCAGTATCTGCAGTAATCGCATTATTACATGATGCCTTCGTTATGATTGTTGTATTTAGTCTTTTCCGAATAGAGGTAGACTTAACGTTTATCGCTGCGGTATTAACCATTATTGGTTACTCTATCAATGACTCAATCGTTACGTTTGATAGAAACCGTGAATTATACAAACAGAAAAAACGAGTTCGTGATTTAAAAGATTTAGAAGAAATCGTAAACTCAAGTATTCGTCAAACAATTGGTCGTTCAATTAATACTGTTTTAACAGTGTTGTTCCCAGTAATTGCACTACTTATTTTCGGTAGTGAATCACTGCGTAACTTCTCGCTTGCGTTATTAATTGGATTAGTTGTAGGTACGTACTCTTCTATTTTCGTTGCTTCTCAAATTTGGTTAATGCTTGAAAACCGTCGTTTGAAAAAGGGCAAAAACAAGAAGAAGGTTGAGAAAGAAGTATCTGAACCACAAGTATAAAAAGGTGATGCCTCATTAGGAGGCATCTCTTTTTTCGTTTGTGGATACAATAAGATAGCAACTTTTTACAGAAGAAAGATGGAAGAAAGTGGTGATGTTATCGTTGTTTTTGATACAATAAATCGGGATAACAAGATAGGTTAAGAAAAGAAGGGATTTTAATTATGGAAAAAGATGAACGTTTTAAACAGGCCGAGTTTGGTGCTATTGTCGGAATCGTTGGTAATATTATATTAGCGATTGTAAAGGCGGTAATTGGTTATATCGGGAACAGTAAAGCACTATTAGCGGATGCTGTGCATTCTGCATCAGATGTAATTGGTTCGCTAGCTGTACTTTTTGGATTGCGAGCAGCAAAGCAACCACCAGATGAAGATCACCCGTACGGTCATGGTAAAGCGGAATCGATTTCAGCGATTATTGTTGCAGTATTATTATTTATTGTGGGCATCGAGATAGCGATTTCGTCTATAAAAGCTTTTTCGCAAGAACTAGAACCACCGAAAGGAATTACGATTTTTGCTGTTATTCTTTCGATTGTCGTGAAAGAAGGAATGTTTCAATATAAATTCCGATTAGGGAAGAGGGTAAATAGTGATGCAATTATTGCAAATGCATATGAGCACCGTTCGGATGTATTTTCTTCAATTGCAGCTTTAATCGGTATTTGTGCAGCTATTATCGGTGGTAAGCTAGGTTTAGATTGGCTTGTATATGCGGATCCGGTTGCGGGGTTATTTGTTTCACTCCTTGTTGCAAAGATGGCGTGGAGTATTGGGGCGGAAGCGATTCATGCAACGCTTGATCATGTACTTCATGAGGAAGATGTTATTCCGCTTAGAGAAGCTGTCCTGCAAGTAAATGGTGTGAAAAAAATCGGTTCTTTATATGCGAGAGAACATGGTCACTATGTTATTGTCGATATTAAAGTTTCTGTAGATCCATACATTACTGTAGAAGAAGGACACCGTATTGGAAAACATGTGAAAGAAATGCTTATGAAACAAGATAATGTACAAAATGTGTTTGTACATATAAATCCGTATTCTCCAAATTAAATATCATTAACATTTTAGTATATAGATATTGCATCGTAGTTTGCATTATATTGTCACCCCTTAATCTGTCTTGTATAATAAACAGGTTAAGGGGTGATTTCGTGTTACAACCGAAGACGCGTTGGAAAGAAAAAGAATATAATGAAGAGCGAGTGAGTGAATTAGCAAAAAAGTTACAACTATCACCACTTGTCATTTCGTTATTCCTCGGTAGAGGATTAGATACAGAAGATAAGATTTTAGATTTTTTAAATACAGAAAATCAAGAATTTCACGATCCGTTTTTATTAGAAGGAATGGATAGAACGGTAGAACGTGTAAATAAGGCGATTCAAAATGGAGAGCAAATATTAATATTTGGTGATTATGATGCGGACGGAGTAAGTAGTACAACGGTTTTATATCTTGCTCTGCAAGAATTAGGTGCAGAGGTAGAATTTTATATTCCAAACCGTTTTACAGAAGGTTATGGACCGAACGAAGAAGCGTTTCGTTGGGCGCATAGTGCAGGGTTCTCACTTATTATTACTGTCGATACTGGTATCGCAGCGGTACATGAAGCGAAGGTAGCGAAGGAACTTGGAATAGATCTTATTATTACGGATCACCATGAGCCACCGCCAGAATTACCAGAAGCACTCGCGATTATTCATCCAAAACTAGATGGCGGTGTGTATCCGTTTCATTATTTAGCCGGTGTAGGTGTTGCGTTTAAAGTTGCACATGCACTATTAGGTCGTGTACCAGAACATTTATTAGAAATTGCAGTAATCGGTACGGTAGCCGATTTAGTATCACTTCATGGCGAAAATAGATTGCTAGTGAAGCGCGGTTTAAAACATATGCGAATGACGAAAAATATTGGTTTAAAGGCATTGTTTAAAGTTGCTAACGTTTCGCAAAGTGAAATTACAGAAGAAAGCATTGGATTCTCAATCGCACCGCGTATTAATGCAGTTGGGCGTTTAGAAGATGCTACGCCGGCTGTACACCTATTATTATCAGATGACCCAGAGGAAGCGAAAGAACTGGCTGAAGAAATTGATGAGCTGAACAAACTTCGAAAAGATATTGTAAAGCAAATTACAGAAGAGGCTATCGCTGAAGTGGAAAATAAATTCCCGCCAGAAGAAAATAAAGTGTTAGTGCTTGCAAAAGAAGGCTGGAATCCAGGTGTAATTGGAATTGTCGCTTCTAAATTAGTTGAACGTTTTTATCGTCCAACAATTGTATTAAGCATTGATCCTGTCAAAGAAACAGCAAAGGGTTCAGCACGTAGTATCGCGGGATTTGATTTGTTTGCAAACTTGTCGGATTGTAGAGAGTTATTACCGCACTTCGGAGGGCATCCGATGGCCGCAGGAATGACGCTACATATGAATGATGTAGATGAGTTACGTCGCCGCTTAAATGCGCAAGCGGATGCAATTTTAACAGAAGCGGATTTTATTCCAATCACAGCAGTTGATACATTTTGTAAAGTGGAAGATGTAACGCTTGCAGCAATTGAGGATATGCAAAAGTTAGCGCCATTTGGTGTTGGAAATCCGAAACCACGTCTTGCAGTGAAAAATGCTGAATTAGAAAGTATTCGTGCAATCGGATCAGATGGTTCACATTTGAAAATGGCACTTCGTGACGGACAGGCAACACTGGATACAATTGGATTCGGATTTGGTGCGTATGCAAAAGAAATTTCTCCAGTTGCTAAGGTATCTGTAATAGGAGAGGCATCCATTAATGAATGGAATAATTTTAAGAAGCCACAATTAATGGTACAAGATATTGCTGTAGAGGCATGGCAATTATTTGATTGGCGTAGTATGCGTAATGTGGAAGCAAATTTAGCAGAACTTCCGAAAGAAAAAATAACAATGGTGTATTTTTCTGAAGAGGTATTGAATAAGTTTTCTTTAGAAGACTATAAAGAACATCTTGTGCATGCATCAGAGGTAACTCATTTAGATGATCAATACATCGTGTTACTCGATTTGCCAAAAGGAACAGATGAATTGCGTGATTTATTTAAAGTAGGATTCCCATCTAGAATCTATACGTTATTTTATCAAGAGAACAATCATCTATTTAGTACAGTCCCAACGAGGGAACATTTTAAATGGTACTATTCTTTCTTAAACCAAAAATCACCATTTTCTTTAAGACAATATGGGGAACAACTATGTCGCCATAAAGGTTGGTCAAAAGATACAGTAAATTTCATGACACAGGTGTTTTTTGAGTTAGAATTTGTTACAATAAAAGACGGTGTCATTTTTATGGCCGAACAAAAACAAAAGCGTGATTTAATTGAATCGAACACATATCGTGAGAAAATGAACCACTTACAATTAGAAAAAGAATTGGTTTATAGCACATATCAGCAACTATATACATGGTTTGAAACGATTCGTAATCATAAATAAGTAGAACAGTTAGGGTAAAGGATTTGTATTTACAAACCTTTTATATCTGAGGAGGATTCAGAAATATGGATTTCAAGCAACATATCGCAATTGTACCGGATTATCCGAAAGAAGGTATTGTGTTTAAAGACATTACACCTTTAATGAACGACGGTAAAGCATACAAAGCAGCAACAGATGCAATCGTTGAGTATGCAAAAGAAAGAGATATCGATGTTGTAGTAGGACCAGAAGCTCGTGGTTTTATTATCGGTTGCCCAGTTTCTTATGCATTAGAAGTAGGATTTGCGCCAGTTCGTAAATTAGGAAAATTACCACGTGAAGTAATTACAGTTGACTACGGCAAAGAATATGGTACAGATGTTTTAACAATCCATAAAGATGCAATTAAACCAGGTCAACGCGTATTAATTACTGATGATCTATTAGCTACAGGTGGAACAATTGAAGCAACAATTAAGCTAGTTGAAGAACTTGGCGGAGTTGTAGCAGGGATTGCATTCTTAGTAGAGCTTACTTACTTAGATGGTCGTAAAATGTTAGATGGTTACGATGTATTAGTATTAGAAAAATACTAATCACTATATAGGTAAAACTACGGTGATAAAAAGTACCCGTGAATCTCTTGGAGAGGAGCGGGTACTTTTGTATAATTGAGCAAAAAAATAAGGTGAAATGTCAGTAAAATCTTTTCCTTTTCACAATTCACAATCATTGGGTTATAATGATAGAATATAATTTATTCTATTTAATAAATACAAAGTCAATTTTCAATAAAAGGTGATTCGATGGCAAATGAGCAAGTACTAACAGCTGAACAGGTACTCGAGAAAGCAAGTCAATATTTAGCGGTTGAAGATATTGAGCTAGTGGCACGTGCTTATGAATATGCACGCGATGCACATAGCGAACAATATAGAAAATCGGGTGAACCATATATTATTCACCCAATTCAAGTTGCAGGTATTTTAGTTGATTTACACATGGATCCAGCTACAGTATCGGCAGGTTTCTTACATGATGTAGTGGAAGATACAGAGATTACATTAGAAGATATTGAGCGAGAATTTAATAAAGAAATCGCTATGCTTGTCGATGGTGTTACAAAGCTCGGAAAGATTAAATATAAATCTCATGAGCAGCAACAAGCAGAAAACCATCGCAAAATGTTTATCGCAATGGCTCAAGATATTCGAGTTATTTTAATTAAACTAGCTGATCGTCTTCATAACATGCGTACATTGAAACATTTGCCTCAAGAGAAGCAGCGTCGCATTGCGAATGAAACGTTAGAAATCTTTGCACCTTTAGCACATAGACTCGGAATTAGTACTATTAAATGGGAGTTAGAGGATACGTCACTTCGCTATTTAAATCCGCAACAATATTATCGTATTGTAAATTTAATGAAGCGTAAACGTGCAGAGCGTGAAGAATATTTAGATGAAGTAATGACTGGTATTCGTGAGAAATTAAAAGAAGTTTCCATTCAACCTGAGATTTCTGGAAGACCAAAACATATTTACAGTATTTATCGTAAAATGGCATTGCAAAATAAACAGTTTAATGAAATTTACGATTTACTAGCTGTACGTGTCGTTGTAAATAGTATTAAAGATTGTTACGCGGTGCTTGGAATTATTCATACTTGCTGGAAGCCAATGCCAGGTCGTTTCAAAGATTATATTGCAATGCCGAAAGCAAATCTATATCAATCTCTTCATACGACGGTAATTGGACCGAAAGGTGATCCGCTAGAAGTGCAAATTCGTACGAAAGAAATGCACGAAATTGCAGAATTCGGTATCGCGGCACATTGGGCGTATAAAGAAGGAAAGACCGCAGAAACAACAGGTACATTAGAGAAGAAACTAACTTGGTTCCGTCAAATATTAGAATGGCAAAATGAAGCTTCTAATGCAGAAGAGTTTATGGAGTCATTAAAAATTGATTTATTCTCTGACATGGTATTCGTCTTCACACCGAAAGGCGATGTAATGGAATTACCACTTGGATCTGTTCCAATTGACTTTTCTTATCGTGTCCATTCAGAAATCGGGAATAAAACAATTGGTGCAAAAGTAAATGGGAAAATGGTGACCCTTGATTATAAATTAAAAACGGGTGACATCATTGAAATTTTAACATCGAAACATTCGTATGGCCCAAGCCAAGATTGGGTGAAACTTGCTCAAACATCTCATGCGAAAAATAAAATACGTCAATTCTTTAAGAAACAGCGTAGAGACGAAAATATTGAAAAAGGCCGTGAACTTGTTGAAAAAGAAGTACGTGGTCTAGAGTATGAGATGAAAGAAGTGTTAGCTCCTGACAATTTAAAACGTGTTGCCGAGAAGTTTAATTTTGCAAATGAAGAAGATATGTTTGCAGCAGTTGGATATAGCGGAATTACAGCGTCGCAAATTGTTACGCGACTAACGGACAAGTTCCGTAAGCAGCGTGAAGAAGAAGAAATTGTTGAAGTTAAAGAAGTTCGTAAACCGATGAAAATTCGAAAATGGGATTCTGGTGTAAAGGTAAGTGGTGCTGACAATTTATTAATTCGTTTGTCAAAATGCTGTAACCCAGTTCCAGGTGATGATATCGTTGGGTATATTACGAAAGGTCGGGGCGTATCGATTCACCGTCGTGATTGTGTAAATATTCATACAGAAGAAGCTGTAGAGCGCTTATTAGAAGTAGAGTGGGAAGGTAGCCCTGAAAAAGAAATTGAATACAACGTTGATATCGAAATTTCAGGCTATGATCGCCGTGGTTTATTAAATGAAGTATTGCAAGCTGTTACAGAGACGAAAACATACATTTCAGCTGTTTCTGGTAGAAGTGATCGTAATAAGATGGCAACAATTAATATGTCGATCTCGATTCGTAACTTACAACACTTGAAAAAAGTAGTAGAACGCATTAAACGTGTTCCTGAAATTTATGCAGTACGACGCATGATGCATTAATAGGGAGTGTAGAAAAGATGAGAGTTGTTTTACAACGATCAAAAGAGGCGTCTGTCACAGTAGATGGTGAGATTGTAGGACAAATTCCATTCGGTTTAACATTACTAGTTGGCATTACGCATGAAGATACTGAAAAAGATGCAACGTACATTGCGGAAAAAATCGCGAACTTACGCATCTTTGAAGATGAGAGCGGAAAGATGAACCATTCTGTACTCGATGTAGAAGGACAAGTTCTATCAATTTCGCAATTCACATTATATGGCGATTGCCGCAAGGGAAGACGTCCAAACTTTATGGATGCTGCGAAACCTGACTATGCAGAGCATTTATACGATTTCTTTAATGAAGAAGTTCGTAAACAAGGATTGCATGTAGAAACAGGGAAGTTCGGTGCAATGATGGACGTTTCTTTAATCAATGATGGTCCGGTGACCTTAATTGTAGAAAGTAAATAGTATGGCCTAAGAAGAGAGGATTATATAATCCTCTCTTTTTTATACTTTGTTGTATGTTTTGTTCATTTATCCCGCTATTTGTGGGCAGTAAGAACCCCACCTCAAAATTCAGCGGAAGCAAAGAAGTTAGGGGGCGGGCTGCCCGTAAAAGCCCGATTGGTGAGGGCTGATAATCAGTGGGGGATGAACAAAACCCCCACTGATTAAAGTTTCACTTTATCATAGGATTAATTCGAAGGGGAATAAAAGGAAAAGAAGGTGTAGCATGCTTCAAGAATTCAATATAACTTTACGTTTTATGCTAGAGTTATGTGTTCTTGGGATTGTTGGATACTGGGGATTTCGGGTAGGAACAATAACGGCTATAAAAATTACACTTGCTATTATTTTTTCGATTGTTGTTGCAGTCATTTGGGAGCTATTTGGAGCTCCGCATGCAGAATGAGAAGTACAAGGTATATTGCATGTATTGTTAGAGATTATCATGTTTGAAGCGGATGTTGCAGCGTTGTATCATTTGAAGCATCCTATGCTGGCGAGTGGATTGGTAACTATTATTGTTATAAATCGAATGCTGATGTTGATTTGGAATCAATAGCTTGGGTTATCCATTATATAGTATAATGTAAAAAATGGTAAAAACATTCGGATGTATGTGTGAAAAGGGGAGATAGTATATGAATTGGTCAATCTTTAAAGATTTGAAATTTTCATTGCGATTTAGCTTAGCTATTTTTTTACATGCATTAGGAGTTACTTTCGCAGTGCTAAGTTACAGTACTTGGGCAGTATTTGTAATAGCAGCAATGGTTGTAACAACCTTTATGATTCAAAGAGCGGATTATTTATATAAAAGTGGTATGGAATAACGTTATTCGTTTATACGTATAACTACCTCATCAATATGGAACAATAAAAAGTAAAACATCCATATTGAATGTGAGGGATATACGTATGCGTATGAATGAAAAAGGGCATTCTGTTACAAACGGTGCAAATCAACTGTTTAACGTGAATTTTCATGATTTTATTTCAAAAGAACAAAACAATACTTCGATGGAGCTTGCTTCTGAGTTTGGAATTTCTCTTCAAGATGTAAAGCGTCTTAAGAAGCAGATTGAACGCTCTTAGAACACTTGACAATCGTACTCAACAAACGTATAGTAATTTTATATTTACATATGAATATAACCGTTGATAGAGAAGAGTAAATGAGATACACATGGAAAGAGAGGAGATGTCTTAGGCTGAAAACATTTCTACATGATGACTGATTGAATGACACTCTAGAGGTTTCAACTTGAACGGCATATATGCTTAGTAGGGATGAACGCACATTTAAGCGTTATTAAAAAAGTGGAAGCATACGTGCTTCAATTAGGGTGGCACCACGGGTATAATACTCTCGTCCCTACTGTTCAAACAGTAGAGGCGGGAGTTTTTTTATTTTTATTAAGATTAAAACAATTTGAGGAGGAACTGAATATGTCTATTCAAATCCCACGCGGAACGCAAGATATTCTTCCAGGCACTGTTGAGTTATGGCAGTATATCGAAGGGCAAGCACGCGAAATTTGCCGTCGTTACAATTATAAAGAAATTCGCACACCAATTTTTGAACACACTGAGTTATTTTTACGTGGTGTTGGTGATACGACAGATATCGTACAAAAAGAAATGTATTCATTCCAAGATCGTGGTGAGCGCAGTTTAACATTACGTCCAGAAGGTACTGCACCTGTTGTACGTTCTTACGTTGAAAACAAAATGTTCGGTGACGCAACGCAACCAACAAAGTTATACTATATCGGTCAAATGTTCCGTTACGAAAGACCACAAGCAGGTCGCTATCGTCAATTCGTACAATTCGGTATTGAAGCAATCGGTAGTAACGACCCTGCAATTGATGCAGAAGTAATTGCACTTGCTGTAGAGTTTTACCGCGGCATGGGCTTAAAAAATATTAAAGTTGTATTAAACAGCTTAGGTGATGCAGCGAGCCGTCAAGCGCACCGCGATGCATTAATCGCTCATTTTGAGCCACGCATCGGCGAGTTCTGCTCTGATTGCCAATCTCGCTTAGAAAAGAATCCACTTCGTATTTTAGACTGTAAGAAGGACCGTAACCATGAATTAATGGGTACAGCACCATCTATTACAGAATACTTAAACGAAGATTCAGCAGTATACTACGATAAAGTTCAAGAACTATTAACTATGATGGATGTTCCATTTGAAAAAGATCCTAACTTAGTGCGTGGTTTAGACTACTATCAACACACTGTTTTTGAAATTATGAGTGAGGCAGAAGGTTTCGGTGCTATCACTACATTAAGCGGTGGTGGCCGTTATAATGGACTTGTACAAGAAATCGGTGGACCAGAAATGCCAGGTATCGGTTTTGCGATGAGTATTGAACGTCTAATTATGGCGCTAAAAGCTGAGAACATTGAGTTACCAATTGAACATAGTATTGATTGTTACGTTGTAGCTCTTGGTGAAAAAGCGAAAGACCATGCTGCGAAAGTTGCGTTTGATCTTCGTAAAGCTGGATTATCAGTCGAAAAAGATTATTTAGATCGCAAAATGAAAGCACAATTTAAATCAGCAGATCGTTTAAATGCGAAATTTGTAGCTGTATTAGGGGAAGATGAGCTAGATAAAGGCATCATTAACTTAAAAGATATGGCAACAGGCGGACAAGAAGAAGTAGCATTAGATGTATTTGCTTCATACGTAGCAGAGAAATTAATATAGGGGGAACTTACAGTGGCTGAAAGAACACATGCATGTGGAAAAGTAACAGTAGAAGCTGTTGGACAAACAGTTCAATTAAAAGGTTGGGTACAAAAACGTCGTGACTTAGGTGGATTAATCTTCATCGATTTACGTGACCGTACAGGTATCGTGCAAGTCGTATTTAACCCAGAAACATCAAAAGAAGCACTAGAAGTAGCAGAAACGATTCGTAGTGAATACGTATTGCACGTAGAAGGTACAGTTGTTGAACGTGGTGAAGGCGCAATTAATGACAATATGGCAACTGGTCGTATTGAAGTACAAGCAACGAGAGTAAACGTATTAAACGCAGCGAAAACAACACCAATCATTATCGCTGATGATACAGATGCATCAGAAGATGTGCGTTTAAAATATCGTTACTTAGACTTACGTCGTCCTGTAATGTTTAATACATTCAAAATGCGTCACGACGTAACGAAAACAATTCGTAACTTCCTAGATACAGAAGACTTCTTAGAAGTTGAAACTCCAATTTTAACGAAGAGCACACCAGAAGGAGCTCGTGACTATTTAGTACCAAGCCGTGTACACGACGGTGAATTCTATGCATTACCACAGTCACCACAATTATTTAAACAACTTCTTATGGTCGGCGGATTTGAGCGTTACTATCAAGTAGCACGTTGTTTCCGTGACGAAGATTTACGTGCGGATCGTCAACCAGAATTCACGCAAATCGATATCGAAGCTTCATTCTTAACGCAAGATGAAATTTTAGATATGATGGAGCGTATGATGACGAAAGTTATGAAGGATGCAAAAGGTGTAGAAGTTAGTGCACCATTCCCTCGTATGAAATATGCTGATGCAATGGCTCGCTACGGTTCTGATAAGCCAGATACACGCTTTGAAATGGAACTAACAGACCTATCTGAATTTGCAGCAGATTGTGGATTTAAAGTATTTACAAGTGCTGTAGAAAGCGGCGGACAAGTAAAAGCAATTAATGCAAAAGGTGCCGCAAGCAAATACTCTCGTAAAGACATTGATGCATTAACTGAATTCGTAAAAGTATACGGTGCAAAAGGTCTAGCTTGGCTTAAAGTGGAAGAAGACGGCTTAAAAGGACCGATTGCGAAATTCTTCGGCGAAGAAGATGCAAAAGCGTTAATGAGTACATTAGAAGCTACTGCTGGCGATTTATTACTATTCGTAGCAGATAAGAAAAGCGTTGTTGCAGATAGCTTAGGTGCACTTCGTTTACGTTTAGGTAAAGAGCTTGAGTTAATAGATGAAAGTAAATTTAACTTCCTATGGGTAACTGATTGGCCACTTCTTGAGTACGATGAAGATGCAGATCGTTACTTCGCAGCTCACCACCCATTCACAATGCCATTCCGTGAAGACGTTGAGCTATTAGAAACAGCACCAGAAAAAGCACGTGCACAAGCATATGACCTTGTATTAAACGGTTATGAGCTTGGTGGCGGATCACTTCGTATTTACGAGCGTGACGTACAAGAAAAAATGTTTAAAGCGCTTGGATTCTCACAAGAAGAAGCGCAAGAACAATTCGGATTCTTATTAGAAGCATTCGAATACGGTACACCACCACACGGCGGAATTGCATTAGGTTTAGACCGTCTTGTTATGTTACTTGCAGGTCGTACGAACCTTCGTGATACAATTGCATTCCCGAAAACAGCAAGCGCAAGTTGCTTATTAACAGAAGCTCCAAGCCCAGTTGCAGAAGCTCAGCTTGAAGAACTGAACTTAAAATTAAGCTTGAAAGAAGAGAAGTAAGAATAGGGTCTAGATGGTTATACTATAGCCGTCTAGACTTTTTTTGAGAGGAAGTTTAAAAAGTCCGGTTTAGATAACTGTCGCATTTCGTCGTTGCTTCGCCAGTTCGGTGCTCGAGTAGTAAAGCTACACTGCGCTCCTCCTAGCATACGTGCCTCGATCTGCTCGGTTCTCTAAATCCTCCTTTTTAAACGTATATTGAGAGGAAGTTTAAAAAAGTTCGGTTCAGATGGCAGTCGCATTTCGTCGTTGCTTCGCCAGTCCGGTGCTCGAGTAGTAAAGCTACACTGCGCTCTTCCTAGCATACGTGCCTCGATCTGCTCGGCCCTCTGAATCCTCCTTTTAAAACGTGTATGTAGGAAGAAATAAAAGTCCGGTTTATATTATGTTTTTGTTTGAAATATGTATTTTTAGGAATTCTATAACTTTTTCTATACAAATAGTCGGAAAAACGCTAGAATACATGGTAGACCATTTTTGTAATAGGAGTGTAGAGCTGAATGTTACATCAATTTTCACGTAATGAATTAGCCTTCGGTAAAGAAGGACTTGAAATATTAAAAAATAGTACAATCGGTATTTTAGGAATTGGCGGCGTAGGATCATTTTCAGCTGAAGCGTTAGCGCGTTCTGGTGTAGGACGTCTCGTATTAGTTGATAAAGACGTTGTAGATATTACAAACGTAAACCGTCAAATTCACGCTTTAGTATCTACTGTAGGGCGTTCAAAAGTAGAATTAATGAAAGAGCGTATTGCAGACATTAATCCGGAATGTGAAGTAATTGGATTAGAAATGTTTTATACAGATGAAACATATGAAGAGTTCTTTAAACACGGTTTAGATTTCGTAGTGGATGCATCTGATACGATTACGTTCAAAATCCATTTAATTAAACAATGTTTACGTCGTAAAATTAAAATTATCTCATGTATGGGTGCAGCAAATAAAATGGACCCAACTCGTTTCCGTATTGCGGACATTTCTAAAACACATACAGATCCGATTGCGAAAGTAATTCGTACGAAGCTTCGTAAAGAGGGTATTAAAAAAGGTGTAAAAGTTGTCTTCTCTGACGAAAACCCAATCGTAATTCGTGAAGAAGTACGTAAAGAAATCGTACCAGACGAAAATGCAAAAATTCGTAAGGCGAAATTACCACCTTCTTCAAATGCATTCGTACCATCTGTGGCAGGCTTAATTATGGCAAGTCACGTTGTACGTGAGCGTATTAAAAACGTAGAAGTGAAGCGTGTAGGGCAAGAATAAAAGGAAAGCATATATCCATTTCGGATATATGCTTTTTCTATGTTTTAAAGAATTATTGATATTTGCAATATTAATAATTCAAATGTAAGTAAGGTTAGTAAGTAATGATGATATTTATCTGATTTATAGGCGGATGTATTTTTTAGACTGTTAATGGTGAAAAGAGCTAAAGTCAGGACGAGAAGGCCAAGAGTTATAATGACATTACAGTAAAAATTATCCAATATATTTTGGGAGTTTCCTTGTATGACAGGGAGAAATATTATTGTCAATTTTTGTCGTTAAATCGATATTCTTTTTCGAATCGTTGATATATTGCAAGTTGTGATAGATATATTTGAAAAATCGTTGATATATTGCAAGTTACGATAGATATATTCGAAAAATCGTTGATATAATTTCATTTACCGATATATCTATATACGGTTCACCGAAAACAAACAAGGATGTCACTTAATCAAAAAAGTGACATCCCTGTTTTTAATTCTCTGCAGAATAAATAATATCTAAATTCCCGTTTTGATCGGTTTTGAAAATGGGAGCAATCTGTTCTTCTTGTTCTTCAACTGAAACAAGTTTTCGAGCACGATCCATAATTCTAACAAGCATTGCATAATCTTCTTCGATTGCTTGTTGTTTTTTTGTGAGTACCGCTAATTTTGCTTCAAGTTCATGATTCGTTTTTTGCAAGGAAGTAAGCTGATCTTGTAATACCTCATTTTCAGTTTGCAACTTTGCGGTTGAAGGGTTATTATGTTCCATGTTTTGCAAAAATGAGATGACATTTTGCATTGTAAGTTCCTGTTGACTTGGCGTGATATTTTCTGAAAACTCGGCATCGATTACGAGCTGCCGAGTTTGTGTAAACTGCTCTTTTTCTATTTTAGCTTCAGAACGTTTTAATTCTTTACGTTGTTTTTTTGCAATCTGTACCGCATCTTCGTAATTCGCTCGTACTTCAGCATTCCATCTAAAACCGCAAGCTGCTGAAGTGCGGTTCAAAGCATCGCCAACTTCATCGAATGCTTTGATTTGTGTACTGCCGCTACGAATATGTCGTAAAACAGTTTCTGCTAAAAGGAGATCGTCTTCTCTTGTCCATGCATCTTGACGTGTTTTCATAAGCGAAGCCTCCGTAATGGTGACGTTTTCGTTTATGTTACCCTTTATTTTTCGTTTTATTCGAACTTTGTAATCTTTCATAAACAGTAGAAAGTGCTTGCTCAAATTTCCCTGTTGTTTTCGGTTTATAATATTGCTTGTTTTTTATTTTATCAGGTAAGTATTGTTGGTGTACCCAGCCATTTGGATGGTCATGTGGATATAAGTATCCAATGCCTCGACCTAACGATTCAGCGCCTTTATAGTGACTGTCTTTTAAATGACCTGGAATGTCACCTGTTTGACCGTTACGTAAATCGTGCAATGCAGCATCAAGTGCTTTATAAGCTGAATTTGATTTTGGTGATAAGCATAGCTCGATAACGGCATTTGCAAGTGGTATGCGTGCCTCTGGGAATCCAACTCGTTCAGCTGACTCGATCGCTGCAAGTGTGCGCGGTCCAGCTTGCGGGCTAGCAAGTCCGATATCTTCATATGCCATAATAAGAAGGCGTCTACCGATACTTTGTAAATCACCTGCTTCAATAAGGCGTGCTAAATAATGAAGTGCTGCATTTACATCACTTCCGCGCACTGATTTTTGAAATGCCGATAATACGTCATAATGAGCATCTCCACCTTTGTCATGAACGAAACTCTTTTTTTGTAAGCATTCTTCTGCGATTTCTAGCGTGATTTCCGTAGCTTTGTCGTCAGTTGTAAAGCTAGATAAAACAGCTAATTCAAGTGCATTATAAGCTGAACGCATATCTCCGCCTGATGCATTTGCAAAGTGATGTAATGCTCCATCCGTAACAGTTACATCATATTCCCCAAGCCCTTTTTCTTTATCTTCAAGAGCTCGTTTTAAACCAATTAAAATATCATCTTCTGTTAGTGCGTGTAACTCGAAGATTTGACATCTGCTTCGGATAGCAGAGTTTATCGCATGGAATGGATTACTCGTCGTTGCACCGATTAAAGTAAGGAGTCCACTTTCTAAATGAGGTAATAGAAAGTCTTGTTTCGCCTTATCTAACCTGTGAACTTCATCTAAAATTAAAACGAGGTGTTGATGCATCTTCGCTTCTTGTACGACAACTTCCATATCTTTTTTATTGTGAGTAACAGCATTTAATAGGCGAAACGGTGTTCCAGTACTTCCCGCAATTGCGCTAGCTATTGATGTTTTTCCTGTACCTGGAGGACCGTATAAAATCATAGATTGAAAATGATTTGCTTGGACCATTCGCCGTAAAATCTTTCCTTCACCAACTAAATGCTGTTGTCCAATAATTTCTTGAATATTTGTAGGGCGCATTCGATGTGCGAGTGGTTGTTTCATTTTTACCGTCTCCCTTACTATATAATCTCATTTTATCGTATCATTTTTTTTAGTGGAATTTGAAATAGGATGCTGTTTTATGGGAAAGATGAATATGAATATTTTCATTTTTCTTTCAATTTTAATAATTTCCGAGTTTTTCAATGTGATTTTATGTTATCATTTTGATACACAAGTTGAAATTTCTTATAATACTATATTATGCTATAATTTCATAGGATTTTAAATTGTGTTCTTTTATAAAGTGAAACTTTAATCAGTGGGGGTTTTGTTTATCCCCTACCTAACTTCTTTGCTCCAGCCGGATTTTGAGGTGGGAGTTTTACTGCCCGCAAATAGCGGGATAAATAAGATATAACCAATAGAAGTGAAAATTTGAAAAGAGGTGCAAAATAGATGAAGATTTCAACAAAAGGCCGCTACGGCTTAACAATTATGATCGATCTTGCAAAAAAGTTTGGTGAAGGTCCGATTTCATTAAAATCAATCGCACAGGCACATGACTTATCGGAACATTACTTAGAACAATTAATTTCACCACTTCGTAACGCTCGTCTTGTAAAGAGTACGCGTGGTGCATATGGCGGATATGTATTATCTGATCAACCGGCTAACATTACAGCTGGGGATGTAATCCGTGTACTAGAGGGTCCAATTAGTGTTGTAGAAATGATAGAAGAAGAAGAACCAGCACAGCGCCAATTATGGATGCGTGTTCGAGATGCGGTGCAAGAAGTGTTAGATAGTACAACTTTAGAAGATTTAGTGCGTTATGAGGAAGAAAATCACGGGGGCTATATGTTTTACATTTAATTCCTTGTGAAACGATTTGGAAAGAAGGAGATTTAATGGAACGCATTTACTTAGATCATGCTGCGACATCTCCGACTCACCCAGAAGTGGTCGAAAAGATGATTCCATATATGACAGAAACATTCGGAAACCCGTCTAGTATTCACTTTTATGGACGTCAAGCGCGCCATGCAGTAGATGAGGCGAGACGCGTGTGTGCAAAAAGCATCCATGCGAACCCGAATGAAATTATATTCACGAGCGGTGGTACAGAAGCTGATAATTTAGCGCTTATAGGTGTAGCACGCGCAAACCGTCATAAAGGTAACCACATTATAACGACGGAAATTGAACATCATGCGATTTTGCATACGTGTGAATTGCTTGAGCGTGAAGGGTTTGAAGTGACATATTTACCTGTCGATGAAACGGGGCGTGTTCAACTTTCTGACATACAAAAGGCATTAACAGAAGAGACAATTCTTGTATCTATTATGTTTGGGAATAATGAAGTAGGGACGATGCAATCGATTGCGGAAATAGGAAAACTGCTAAAAGAGCATCAAGCTTATTTCCATACAGATGCGGTACAAGCTTATGGTTTAGTAGAAATAAATGTGAAAGAGTTTGGGATTGATTTATTATCAATTTCAGCGCACAAAATTAACGGGCCAAAAGGCGTAGGGTTCTTATACGCTAGTGCAAATTTGAAATTTGAACCGTTATTAATAGGCGGAGAGCAAGAAAGAAAACGCCGTGCTGGTACTGAAAATGTACCTAGTATTGTCGGACTTCAACATGCAATTCTTTTAGCTGAAAAAACTCGTGAGCAAAAAAATGCCCAATATGAAGAGTTTAAAGATATAATGGTATCTGTCTTCAAAAATGAAGGCATTACTTTCGAGGTAAACGGAAACTTGGAATATCGCTTACCACATGTGTTGAATATCAGTTTTACAGGAATGAACATTGAACCATTTCTTGTGAACTTAGACTTAGCTGGCATTGCAGTATCAAGTGGTTCTGCTTGTACAGCTGGTTCGATTGATCCATCACATGTATTAGTGGCGATGTTCGGAAAAGACTCCGATCAAATACGTTCATCCGTACGCTTTAGTTTCGGTCTTGGAAATACGAAAGAGCAAATTGAAAAAGCGGCGTACGAAACAGTGAAAATCGTGAAGCGATTAACACAAAATTAGCATGGGAGGTGACATGATGAACAAACTACCTCACGAAACACGCGTTGTCATCGGGATGTCCGGTGGCGTCGATTCATCTGTAGCAGCTCTTTTATTAAAAGAGCAAGGTTATGATGTGATCGGAATTTTTATGAAAAACTGGGATGATACAGATGAGAATGGTGTCTGCACAGCAACAGAAGATTACAATGATGTAATTGAAGTGTGTAACCAAATCGGTATTCCGTATTATGCAGTAAACTTTGAAAAACAATACTGGGACAAAGTATTTACGTACTTCTTAGATGAGTACCGAGCTGGTCGTACACCAAACCCAGATGTAATGTGTAACAAAGAAATTAAATTTAAAGCATTTTTAGAGCATGCAATTGCGCTTGGTGCTGATTATGTAGCGACAGGCCATTATGCACGTGTTGCTTATATGGACGGCGAATATAAAATGCTTCGCGGCGTTGATGACAATAAAGACCAAACGTATTTCTTAAATCAATTAAGCCAAGAGCAATTATCAAAAACAATGTTCCCATTAGGTGAATTAAAGAAACCGCAAATTCGCGAAATGGCGACAGAAGCTGGTTTAGCGACAGCGGCGAAGAAAGATAGTACTGGTATTTGCTTCATTGGCGAGCGTAACTTTAAAGATTTCTTAAGTAACTATTTACCAGCGCAACCAGGTGTGATGCAAACGTTATCTGGTGAAGTGAAAGGAAAACATGACGGTTTAATGTACTATACAATTGGACAACGTCATGGCCTTGGTATTGGTGGTAACGGTGATCCATGGTTCGCTGTTGGGAAAAACTTAAAAGACAACATTTTATATGTTGATCAAGGATTCCATAATGAACTTCTATATGGTGATGAAGTTATCGCTACGAATGTAGGATGGGTAAGTAACAAAGCAAAAGAAACAGAATTTAAATGCACAGCGAAATTCCGCTATCGTCAAGCAGATAATAAAGTAACGGTTCAAATTGTTGATGAAAATACAGTTCGTATTCTTTGTGATGAGCCAATTCGTGCGATTACGCCAGGCCAAGCAGTTGTTTTCTATGATGGAGATGAGTGCTTAGGCGGCGCTACAATTGATGAAGTATATCATAGTGGTAAGAAATTAGATTATTTAGGATAAAACGAGAAGCCTCTGCCGATTAGCGGTTAGAGGTTTCTTTTATATAAAGCGAATTTTCGTTCGCTTGGAAAATACATTCTTTGTTATAATTTGTTGTAGAGGTGAAGGACATGTCAAACAAACTTGAAACAGGTATTCAATATATGCAAGAAGGAAACTGGGAAGAAGCAGCTAAAAATTTTACAGAAGCAATCGAAGAAAATCCGAAAGATGCGCTTGGATATATTAACTTTGCGAATTTATTAGATGTATTAGGTGATAGTGAACGAGCAATTTTATTTTATAAGCGTGCATTAGAGTTAGATGATAAATCTGCGGCTGCTTATTATGGCTTAGGAAACGTATATTACGGTCAAGAGCAATTTGCAGAGGCAAAATCTGTATTTGAACAAGCAATGCAATCGGGCTTACAGTCAGCTGATGTAACATTTATGTTAGGTATTACACATGTGCAACTTGGAAATGATCGTCTTGCATTACCATTTTTACAAAGAGCGACGGAATTAGATGAAGACGATGTAGAAGCTGTTTTCCAATGCGGACTTTGCTTCGCGCGACTAGAACATATTCAAGAGGCAAAACCTTATTTTGAAAAGGTATTAGAAATGGATGAAGAGCATGCAGATGCGTATTATAATTTAGGTGTTGCGTACGTATTTGAAGAAAATAACGAGAAAGCTCTTACTTTATTTAAGAAAGCAACTGAAATTCAGCCAGACCACTTTTTAGCTGGTAATGGTATTCGTTTATTAGAGCAAGAAGCTGAATAAAGTGAAATAATAGTTTAATGCGCAGTTACCCCTCATCTAAAGATTGTGAAAGAGGTGGGGGATGTACTGCTCATTAAGGTGAAAAGAACTCGGGAAGGAGAGGAAAGATGGGAAATCAACATGCCATGGATTTGTTTGAGGAAGAGAAAAAATTTATAAAAGCGCAAGTTCTTCATACCATTTTCCACAACGAAGAAAACCTCTATTCCGTTGTCAGTATGAAAATCATTGAAACGAATGAAACATACGACGAAAAAAAAGTAATGATAAACGGTCATTTTCCCCGTATGCATGAAGATGAAGTGTTTACATTAACAGGTCATTTTAAAGACCACCCGAAGTATGGGAAACAATATTTAGTTGAAACGTTTAAGAAAGAATTGCCGCAAACAAAAGCAGGTATGGTGCAATATTTAGCGAGCGATTTATTTAAAGGGATTGGAAAGCGTACGGCTGAAAAAATCGTAGATCACCTTGGTGAGCATGCCATTTCTAAAATTATGGATGATCCTGATGCGTTAAATGGTGTTGTTAACAAACAAAAAGCACAGGAAATATATGAGACAATTGTGGAGCATCAAGGGTTAGAGAAAGTAATGAGCTTTTTAAATGGTTACGGTTTTGGAACGAAGCTTTCTATTAAAATTTATCAGCAATATAAAGAAATGACATTAGAAGTGATTCGTAATAATCCATATCAACTTATTGAAGAAGTGGACGGGATTGGTTTTGGACGAGCAGATGATATAGGACGTGCGTTAGGTATATCGGGTAATCATGATGACCGTGTACGTGCGGGATGTTTTTATACGTTAGAGAATGTTTCACTGCAGCTCGGTCACGTTTATATGGGGAAAGATCAACTTGTAAGAGAAACGATGTCACTTTTAAATAATCAAGAAGGTAGAGTGACTGAGGAAGACATTATAGGCTGTGTTGAAATGATGCAAAGTGAAGGGAAAGTCATCATTGAAGAAGAACGAGTGTACTTAGCATCGTTATTTTACTCTGAAAAAGGTGTTGTAAAGTCTATTCGTAGGCTTATGAATCAAGAGGAAACCCCTTCATTTCCTGAAGCAGAAATGTTAAAAACATTAGGTGAAATTGAAGAACAGCTGAAGGTGCAGTATGCACCGTTTCAGCAAGAAGCAATTCAAACGGCACTTCATAAGCCGATGATGTTATTGACAGGTGGACCAGGAACGGGGAAAACAACAGTTATTAAAGGAATTGTTGAAATGTACGCGTCCTTGCATGGGGTATCATTAAATCCGAATGAATACAGTGATGATAATCCATTTCCAATATTATTAACGGCTCCAACAGGAAGAGCAGCGAAGCGAATGAGTGAATCTACCGGGCTCCCTGCTTGTACAATTCATCGTCTGCTTGGTTGGACGCCAGAAGGGTCTTTCCAGCGTAATGAAACCGATCCAGTTCAAGGGAAGTTACTCATTATTGATGAGTTTTCGATGGTAGATATTTGGCTTGCAAATCAGCTATTCAAGTCACTTCCGACAAATATTCAAGTTATCGTTGTAGGTGATGAAGATCAGTTGCCATCTGTAGGACCTGGACAAGTGTTAAAAGATTTATTAAATGCAGGAGCCATTCCAACGGTAAAACTTACAGAAATTTATCGTCAGGCGGAAGGTTCGTCTGTTATTCAGCTTGCCCATGCGATAAAAGACGGAACACTTCCACCGGATTTAGCTCAAAATAAAAAAGATCGTTCATTTATCAGCTGTGCAGGGGCTCAAATTGTTGAAGTTGTAAAAAAAGTATGTGAAAACGCGAAGACGAAAGGGTTTAGCGCAAGAGATGTCCAAGTGTTGGCACCTATGTACCGCGGACCAGCAGGTATTAATGTGTTAAATGAAGCTCTTCAAGAAGTGTTTAATCCGAAAAAAGAAAAAAGTAAAGAAATTGCCTACGGTGACGTTGTGTATCGAAGAGGTGATAAAGTACTTCAATTAGTCAATCAGCCGGAAAGCCAAGTATTTAATGGTGATATTGGAGAAATTGTTTCGGTGTTTTATGCAAAAGAAAATGTTGAGCAACAGGACATGATTATCGTTTCATTTGATGGAATCGAAGTAACGTATACAAAGCCGGATTTAAATCAAATTACCCATGCATATTGCTGCTCGATTCATAAATCACAAGGTAGTGAATTTCCAATAGTTATTATGCCGATTGTAAAGAGCTACTACCGTATGTTACGTCGTAATTTAATTTACACGGGCATTACAAGAAGTAAGAAATTCCTTATTATTTGTGGGGAGGAAGCGGCTTTTCAATCCGGTGTAAATCGCCTTGACGATGCAATGCGTCAAACGACTTTAGCTAGTCGTTTGCAAGAATCACAAGGAGAGGTGCAGATGGTAACGGTTAATGGCGAGGAAATGGACGTGGAAAACATTTCACCGTATGATTTCATGTAACGAGGTGAAATTATATAGTGAAACTTTCAAACGTATAACGTTGAAAGGCTCCAGCAATGTATAAATGAATGGGGTTTGGACATAATGGCGAATAGAATATGGGAGACTGTAAGGAGATGAAAGCCATATGTTTATTTGTCCAAATTGCAAAGGGAAAGACATCGGAAAAATAGGTGTCAACCAATTTTATTGCTGGAATTGTTATATCGAATTATCGGTTTCAAAGGGGAAAATCCATACGCATCAAGTAGAGGAAGATGGTTCATTAAGCTCTCTTGATGATTTATTTGATGAGAACGAAAGAACGATCGGATAACGAAAAGGGGGATTTACTTTGAATCTACGCAATTCATTAATCGCATTAGGTGTTGGAGCTGCAGCATATCAATATGCTCGCAAGCAAGATGTATTTTCAAAACGCAATATGAAAAAAGCACGTAAGATGATTAAATCTTATTTATAAACGTAAAAAACTCCCTTCATGATAAGGGAGTTTTTTTATGCGCTCGTATGCAAATATAAAAGTCCAATTTCAGAGAAGAGATAAGATAGACCGTAACACCCAACACCAAGCATTCCGTAATGAAATAATTGCTTCGCCCTCTCTTTTCGTGAGGAACGAATAAAGAAACCTTTCCAAATACCAAATCCGATACAAACCCATTCAAGAATCATAAAAAGTGCTGATAATACGAGCATAAATAAAACCATTATGAGTCCTCCTGATTATATTGTTTCATGCTGCATTCTCAGGGATGGTTGTCCTTGTTATGTTATGTATATGTACGTCTTTACAAAACAGTATGGTCTGTATGAAAAGATTTTAAAAGTTTTGCACATAACCTACCCTATTTATTTTCAAAATAAAGGTGGAGGAGGTTTTTCGTGTGAAGAATCTTAAAATCATTTGGATATACCGTTTAGGATTATTGTTACTTGTATTTCTTTGTTTGCTTGTCTTCTTAAAGATCAAGCCACTATGGGCGCCGATTATTTTTGTATGTAAAGTGGCGATTACACCGTTTCTTATCGCTTGTTTTATTGCGTATTTATTGCATCCTTTAATTGAAAAAATTCATAAGGAAGGGATGCCGCGCACACTCGCTATTTTGCTCATTTACATCCTGTTCTTTGGCGGGATTGGCTATGGGATTTATAAAGGAACGCCAGTTGTTATTAAACAGTTACAAGAAATTAATGAACAATTTCCGCAGTTCACAAAAATGTATGATTCTTGGATGGATGGCGTTACAGAACAAACAGCGAATTTCCCATCATTTATTCATGAAAAGGTAAAGCAAATTTTCGTTGGTGTAGAAATGAAGATACAAACGCTTTTAAATAAAGTTATGAGCACAGCCCGTGGTGTACTGGATTCATTGCTCATTATTTTCTTGATTCCGTTCATTGTATTTTACATATTAAAAGATTACGGTGAGTTTTATCATATCTTTTGGAAACTAGTTCCGAGTAAGTGGCGTAGTACGGGTCAAATGCTTGCGAAAGAAATTGATAAATCACTCGGAAGTTATATTCGAGGACAGTTATTTGTTTGCTTAGTATTAGGGGGAGTATCTGTTCTTTCTTTTTGGTTTATCGGTATGAAGTATCCATTGCTGCTCGGCATTATTATTGGGGTAACGGATATAATCCCATACTTTGGTCCTATTTTAGGGGCGATTCCCACGTTGATGATTGCGGCAACGGTATCAACGAGTTTACTCATTAAGGCGGGGATTACAATTGTTATTTTGCAATTTTTGGAAAGTAACATTTTATCGCCTTACATCGTTGGTAAGTCGCTTCGTATGCACCCCGTTATTATTATGCTTGCCTTACTAGTTGGAGGAGAGATAGCCGGGATTGTAGGATTGCTAATATCGGTTCCGATTTTAGCAGTTATTCGTACAGTGATTGTTCATGTGAGGCCTCTTTGGAAAAGAGAAGATGTTTAAAATGAAGCCCTCTATTTAAAAAATAGAGGGCTAATCATATGATTATTTAGGGAGCTGATTTTTTATTTTTTGAACAAAAGAGCTCACATCAGTTGTTTGAATATGTTTTATTCTTTTCCATTCCGTATCATACATAAATACAATTTGATTGCTGAAAAGGCGCTTTTGTTCTTTTAGATTAGAAATTTTTGCGAAAGAGTACTCTTCAAATATTGGATTCTTACTTACATCTGGTCCATAAAAGAATAGCCTTTTGTCCGTTAAAATCAATAGGCCTGGCCTTGCGACGGAACGATAAATAAATATGTCTAATGAACATGCTGCATAAAAAAGAATTTTTTCATCAGTTGTTAACATTTCTCTAGCTTGATTCAATAAAGTTGTCATTGTAATCGCTCCTTTATTGTTAATAATTTAATTATAACAAATAATGTAATATTTAGAAGTTTGTATAAAGTATTTTTTGTGAGGAGATTCCTATTTAGTAATAAATGCATAATATATTGAAAGGCTGTTAAGAATGAATAGTAGAATAACTATGAGTAATAAACAATTGATACAATATAAATGATTATCTACATTGACAAACTTAAGAGAATTCTATTATATTTAGTCATATAATACATTAAATCAATGACGGAACAAGTACGTTACAGTCCATTTGTAGAGAGAAGCTTCCACTGGCTGAAAGGAGCTTTAAATGAAGGGTAACAGAAAGCTAATCCTGAGAGCAGCTAATCACTGCCGTCTTGCCACGTTACGGCACCATGAGGTGATGAATTGATTGTTATAATAATCAATTCATAATTAGGGTGGTATCGCGAGTTAACTCTCGTCCCTTTTATAGGGGCGGGAGTTTTTTATATTTAAGGAGGAAAATACAATGAAACAACTAACAGGCGCACAAATTCGTCAAATGTTTTTAGACTTTTTCCAAGAAAAAGGACATGCAGTAGAACCTAGTGCATCACTAGTTCCACATGAAGATCCATCTCTTCTATGGATTAACAGTGGTGTAGCAACATTAAAAAAATATTTTGATGGACGCGTAATCCCGCAAAATCCACGTATTACAAATGCTCAAAAATCAATTCGTACAAACGATATTGAAAACGTAGGGAAAACAGCTCGTCACCATACATTCTTTGAAATGTTAGGGAACTTCTCGATCGGTGATTACTTCAAAGAAGAAGCAATTACTTGGGCTTGGGAATTTTTAACGAGCGACAAGTGGATTGGATTCGATAAAGAATTACTATCAGTTACAATCCATCCGGAAGATGAAGAAGCATTTACAATTTGGAATGAGAAAATGGGTGTTCCAAAAGAGCGCATCATCCGCTTAGAAGAAAACTTCTGGGATATCGGTGAAGGACCAAGTGGACCGAATACAGAGATTTTCTATGATCGCGGGGAAGCTTACGGTAATGACTTTAGTGACCCAGAATTATATCCGGGCGGAGAAAACGAGCGTTACTTAGAAGTATGGAACCTTGTATTCTCTCAATTTAACCATAATCCAGACGGTTCATATACACCACTTCCTAAGAAGAACATTGATACAGGGATGGGTCTAGAGCGTATGACATCTATCGTTCAAGATGTACCTACGAACTTTGATACGGATCTATTCATGCCAATGATTGGTGCAACAGAATCAATTTCTGGTGAGAAGTATCGTAATGGAGACTTAGAAAAAGATATGGCGTTTAAAGTCATTGCTGACCATATTCGTACAGTAACATTCGCTGTTGGTGACGGTGCTCTTCCATCTAACGAAGGCCGTGGTTATGTATTACGTCGTTTATTACGCCGTGCTGTTCGTTATTCTAAGAAATTAAACATCAACCGTCCATTCATGTTTGAATTAGTACCGGTTGTTGGAGAAGTAATGAAAGACTTCTATCCAGAAGTACTGGAAAAGAAAGATTTCATCGCAAAAGTTGTGAAAAATGAAGAAGAACGCTTCCACGAAACACTTCATGATGGTGAAGCAATTTTAGCTGAAGTTATTGCAAAAGCGAAAGAAGAAAAAACAACTGTTATTTCTGGCGTAGATGCGTTCCGTTTATACGACACGTACGGTTTCCCAATTGAATTAACAGAAGAATATGCAGAAGAAGCTGGTATGACAGTTGACCATAAAGGTTTTGAAGCTGAAATGGAAAAACAACGTGAGCGTGCACGTGCTGCTCGTCAAGACGTTGATTCTATGCAAGTTCAAGGCGGTGTACTTGGTGAAGTTAAAGTAGCGAGCGAATTCGTTGGTTACGGTACAGTTGCAACAGAAAGTAACATTGTTGCACTTGTGAAAAACGGTGAGTATACAGATAGCTTACAAGCAGGTGAAGAAGGACAGTTAATGCTTGATGTAACACCATTCTATGCTGAGAGCGGCGGACAAATTGCAGACCGTGGTTACCTTCTTGCTGATGGCGTGAAAGTTGTTGTAAAAGATGTACAAAAAGCACCAAATGGTCAAAACTTACACAAAGTAGTTGTGGAAGAAGGTACATTAACGAAAGGTGCGGCTGTAAAAGCTGTTATCGATACGAAAAACCGTAGTAGCGTTGTGAAAAACCATACAGCAACTCACTTACTACACCAAGCGTTAAAAGATGTACTTGGAACGCATGTTAACCAAGCAGGTTCTCTTGTAACTTCTGAACGTTTACGCTTTGACTTCTCTCACTTCGGTCAAGTACAAGCTGACGAATTAGAAAAAATTGAGCGTATCGTAAACGAGAAAATTTGGGAAAGTATTAACGTTGAGATTTCTCAAAAATCAATCGAAGAAGCGAAAGAAATGGGTGCAATGGCATTATTCGGTGAAAAATACGGTGATGTTGTACGCGTTGTACAAGTAGGCGATTACAGCTTAGAGCTTTGCGGTGGTTGTCACGTTGATAACACAGCTTCTATCGGTATTTTCAAAATCGTTGCTGAGTCTGGTATCGGTGCAGGAACTCGTCGTATTGAGGCGGTAACTGGTAAGTCTGCATACGAATTAATGAACGATCAAGTAGGTTTATTAAAAGAAGCAGCAGGAAAAATGAAAACAAATCCGAAAGATATTTTAACGAGAGTTGATGGCTTATTTGCTGAAGTGAAACAACTTCAAAAAGAAAATGAATCTCTTGCTGCAAAATTAAGCAATATCGAAGCTGGAAACTTAACTGATTCAGTAATGACAGTTGATGGCGTAAACGTATTAGCAGCGAAAGTAAATGTTGCAGATATGAACAACTTACGTACGATGATGGATGACCTTAAAAATAAATTAGAGTCTGCAGTTGTTGTATTAGTGTCTGTAAATGACGATAAAGTAAACATTTTAGCTGGCGTAACGAAAGATTTAATTAGCCAAGGTTACCATGCTGGTAAACTTGTGAAAGAAGTAGCTTCTCGTTGTGGCGGTGGCGGTGGTGGCCGTCCTGATATGGCTCAAGCGGGCGGTAAAAACCCAGCACAAGTTGAAGAAGCTTTAGCATTTGTACAAGAGTACGTTAAATCTGTTTCAAAATAAAGAGATAGTAGTGTACAATGGTAGGGAGAGGAGAAGTTCTTCTCCCTATACTTACTATATAAGTGAGGTGCTTGAAATGGACGGTTTTGATAAAACAATGAAGTTTAGCATTCAAGATGAAAAACAGAGTGTCCATGTAAATGATGTACTTTTAACTGTGTATGATGCACTTCAAGAAAAAGGCTATAATCCGATTAACCAAATCGTCGGTTATTTATTAAGTGGAGATCCAGCATACATACCTCGCCATAAAGATGCACGAAGCATTGTTCGCAAACTTGAACGTGATGAGATAATTGAAGAGCTTGTGAAGTCTTACTTGAAACATCATCGTGAGGAGTAGTTTATGCGGATATTAGGTTTAGATGTAGGTACAAAAACAGTCGGAGTTGCAATGAGCGACGAAATGGGCTGGACAGCACAAGGATTGGAAACAATCAAGATTAACGAAGAACGAGGTCACTTTGGTTTTGACCGTATTTCTGAGTTAGTAAAGCAGTACAATGTGGACAAAATAGTAGTAGGTTTACCTAAAAATATGAATGGTACAATTGGCCCACGTGGTGAAGCGTGCCAGCAATTTGCAGAAAACCTACGAGAGCTGTTACAATTAGACGTTGTAATGTGGGACGAGCGTTTGTCGACGATGGCGGCGGAGCGTCTACTCATTTCAGCTGATGTAAGTCGTAAGAAGCGAAAGCAAGTAATCGATAAGATGGCTGCAGTCGTAATCTTACAAGGATTTTTAGATAGTAAATAAGAGGTGACCAAAATGGAAGAAAATCAAATTACAATTGTAGACGAAAAAGGTAACGAACATTTATGTGAGATTGTTTTCACTTTTGATGCTGAAAAATTTGGCAAAAAATCATATGTAGTCTTCTCTCCAATCGGTGAAGTAGACGAAGATGGAGACCAAATTTATGATGCAATGGCTTATGAGCAAAATGAAGAAGAGGGCGGAACTTTACTTCCAATCGAATCTGAAGAAGAGTGGGAAATGGTACAAGAAATGTTCAACACTCTAGCTGATGAGCAAGAAGCTGAATAATAAGTACTGAGAAGATGGACGATATATAGTCCATCTTTTTTTATATGTAAAATGAAAGATTTTTTGTCGAAACTGTGTAATCCTTTGTAGTATAATGAGACGGATTGTAGAAAAATAAAATATCTGTCAAAAAATGATAGGTAAGTTTATTGTGATTTTTCATCGTGTTGTATAGAAAGACGTACATATGGCCTACAATTGAATAAGGAGGAAGAGTTTTGATAGAGAATCAAGTGAAAAAGAAGCGTAGACGCATTTTTTTATTTTCGATTATTGCACTGCTTTTAGTTTGTGGTTCAGTCTATGCGTATATTTCATCGGCATTAGGACCAGTTGATAGCGGGAATAAAAAAGAGATTGAAGTAGAAATTCCGAAAGGATCATCTACTAGTAAAATTGGTGAAATTTTAGAAGAAAAGGGTGCTGTGAAAAACGGTACAGTTTTTAGCTTTTATACAAAGGCTAAATCAAAAAACTTACAAGCTGGTACATATTTATTAAATCCTTCAATGAGTGCCTCAGATGTCATTGAACAAATGTCATCTGGTAATGTACATCGTCCAGCTCTGTATAAAGTGACGATAAAAGAAGGAGCGCAAGTAACTGAAATTGCAGAAACGGTTGCGAGTGAATTAAAGTGGAATAAAGATGATGTTACGCGTCAATTAAACGATAAAGCATTTATTCAAAAAATGCAGCAAAAGTATCCGAAGTTATTAACGGATAAAATCTTTGATAGTAATATTAAATATCCATTAGAAGGGTATTTATATCCTGCGACGTATTCGTTCTATAAGAAAGATACAACGTTAGAAGAAATCGTAATTCCAATGCTTGAGAAAACAAATGCAATCATTGTTCAAAACGAGGCGAAAATGAAAGCGAAGAACTGGGATGTTCATCAGCTTTTAACATTGTCTTCACTGATTGAAGAAGAGGCGACTGGTTTTACAGATCGCCAAAAGATTTCTAGTGTTTTTTATAATCGCTTAGCAAAAGGTATGCCCCTTCAAACAGATCCAACGGTATTATACGCGCTTGGAAAGCATAAGCAACGTGTATTATACGAGGATTTAAAGGTGAATTCACCGTATAATACGTATGTTGTAAAAGGATTACCAGTTGGACCGATTGCGAACTCTGGTAAACATTCAGTGGAAGCTGCGTTAGAACCTGCGCAAACAGATTATTATTATTTCTTAGCTGCACCAAGTGGTGAAGTGTACTATGCGAAAACATTAGAAGAGCATAATGCATTAAAGCAAAAATATATTACGAAAAAACAGTGAAATGGGGAGGGATAGCGAAAAAGGTCGCACATCCCTCTTTTTTGTGGTAAAATATATCGGGTTAAAAACTGGCAGAAGAATCGTTTTTAATATCAAAACGGGACGTACAAGCTAAGGGTAAAGCTGGCTTGTATTTTTATTGCATTCTATGTGTGAAAAGACGTCATAGAGGCACTTCTCCATGTAAATAAGGAGGACCATTTATGGAGGATGCAGTTAACGAGTACCTATTATCATTTATTGATCCAAAAGATAAATTAATTCTTGAAATGGAAGAATATGCAACAGAAAATCATGTGCCGATTATGGATCGACTTGGAATGGAATTTATGCTGCAATTTTTACGTTTAATTGGACCGAAAAGCATTTTAGAGCTTGGTACAGCAATTGGCTATTCTAGTATTCGTATGATGCAAGCTATTCCAAATTCACGCATTGTGACAGTTGAGCGCAATCGTGAACGATATGAAAAAGCACTTGAATATATAGAACGTTCCCCAGTAAAAGAACGTATTTCAGTTATATACGGTGATGCGTTAGAGACGGGTGAACAAGTAAAAGAACACGGAACATTTGACGTTATTTTTATTGATGCAGCAAAAGGACAATATCGTCGCTTTTTTGACTTATATGAACCGTTATTAAACCCTGGTGGCGTAATTATTTCAGATAATGTTATGTACCATGGTCTTGTAACGACAAAAGAGAAAATTGAAAATAGACGTACACGTGGTTTAATCCGTCGTATTAAGACGTACAATGAATGGCTTATGAACCATGAAGGATATGATACAACGATTTTCCCAATTGGAGATGGAGTAGCTGTTAGTAAAAAGAGAGGATGACCAAGGTATGAAGAAACCTGAATTGTTAGTAACGCCAAGAGCGGTGGCGGATATCGAACCTCTTGCGAAAGCAGGAGCAGATGCAGTAATGATCGGTGAACAAAAGTTTGGTTTACGTTTAGCAGGGGAATTTTCACGTGAAGATGTAAAAAAATCTGTTAAAATTGCACATGAAAATGGTGTGAAAGTATACGTAGCAATGAATGCTATGTTCCATAATGATAAAGTAGAGGAATTAACAGATTACGTTGCATTTTTAAACGAAGTACATGTAGATGCAATTGTCTTCGGAGATCCAGCGGTATTAATGGCTGTTCGTGAAGTAGCACCAAATATGCAACTGCACTGGAATACAGAAACGACAGCAACAAATTGGTTCACTTGTAACTACTGGGGGCAAAGAGGAGCGAAGCGTGCTGTATTAGCTCGTGAGCTTAGCTTAGATGAAATTGTTGATTTAAAAGAAAATGCTGAAGTGGAACTTGAAGTGCAAATTCACGGTATGACTTGTATGTTCCAATCGAAGCGTTCGTTAGTAGGAAACTACTTTGAGTATCAAGGACGTAATCTTGACATTGAAAAGAAAAAATATGAAGAGAATATGTTCTTGTATGACCCAGAGCGTAACAATAAATATCCAATTTATGAAGATGAAAATGGTACTCACATTATGAGTCCGAATGATATTTGTTTCATCGATGAATTAGAGGAACTAATTGAGGCTGAAGTTGATAGCTTAAAAATCGATGGTGTACTAAAAAGCTCTGAATACATTATTGAAGTAACGAAGAAATATCGTCAAGCGATTGATTTGTGTGTGGAAGATCGTGATGCGTATTATGACGTGAAAGATGATCTATATAAAGAAATAGAAGAAATGCAACCAGTAAATCGTCCATTAGATACAGGATTCTTCTTTAAAGAAACGGTTTACTAAACGAGGAGGGTGTAGGAAATGACTGTACAAGAAATTTCACGAGTGATCGATGGCAAGCGCGTTATTGTGAAGAAACCTGAACTGTTAATCCCTGCGGGTAACTTAGAAAAATTAAAAGTAGCTATCCATTATGGGGCAGATGCTGTATATTTAGGTGGACAAGAATTTGGTCTTCGTTCTAATGCAGGTAACTTTACGCTAGAAGATATGGCAGAAGGCGTTGAATTTGCAAAGAAATATGGAGCGAAAATATACGTAACAACAAATATTTTCGCACATAATGAAAATATGGACGGGCTAGAGGAATATTTAAAAGGGATTGAAAAGGCTGGTGTAACGGGAATTATCGTTGCAGATCCGCTTATTATTGAGACGTGTAAACGTGTAGCGCCTTCTGTTGAGGTGCATTTAAGTACACAACAATCGCTATCCAACTGGAAAGCAGCACAGTATTGGAAAGAAGAAGGTTTACATCGTCTTGTATTAGCTCGTGAAGCAAGCTATGAAGAAATGAAAGAAATTAAAGACAAAGTGGACATTGAAATTGAAGCATTCGTCCATGGTGCAATGTGTATCGCATATTCAGGAAGATGTACATTAAGTAACCATATGACAGCGCGTGACTCTAACCGTGGTGGTTGTTGTCAATCTTGTCGCTGGGACTATGACTTAGTTCAAACGGTATCACAACATAAAGATGCAAAAGAGCTTCCTTTATTCCAAAAAGAAGATGCTCACTTTGCGATGAGTCCAAAAGATTTAAATTTAATCTTGTCAATTCCGAAAATGATTGAAATTGGAATTGATAGCTTAAAAGTTGAAGGACGTATGAAATCTATCCATTACGTAGCGACTGTAGCAACTGTATATCGCAAAGTAATTGATGCGTATTGTGCGGATCCGGATAACTTTGAGTTTAAACAACAATGGTTAGATGAGCTTGATAAATGTGCAAATCGTGATACAGCTCCTGCATTCTTTGAAGGGGTTCCAGGACATCAAGAGCAAATGTTTGGAAATCATAGTAAGAAAACAACGTATGATTTTGCTGGTTTAGTGTTAGATTATAATGAAGAAACGGGCATCGTAACGCTTGAGCAACGTAATCACTTCAAACCAGGACATGAAGTGGAGTTCTTTGGACCAGAAATAGAAAACTTTACGCAGACGGTGGAGAAAATTTGGGATGAGGATGGAAACGAATTAGATGCAGCGAGACATCCGTTGCAAATCGTAAAATTCAAAGTGGATCAACCAGTGTATGTGAATAATATGATGCGCAAAAACATACTTCAATAAGAAAGAGTGGTAGTCGAATGGGGACGAATAAGCCTGTTGTAATTGGAATCGCTGGTGGTTCAGGATCAGGAAAAACAAGTGTAACGAAAGCGATTTTTGACCATTTTAAAGGTCATTCCATTTTAATCTTGGAGCAAGATTATTATTACAAAGATCAAAGCCATTTACCGATGGAAGAGCGTTTAAAAACAAATTATGATCATCCGCTTGCGTTTGATAATGATCTGTTAATTGAACATTTGCAGCAGTTGCTTGCATATGAGCAAATTGATAAGCCTGTATATGACTATACATTGCATACGCGTTCAGAAGAAATTATTCCAGTTGAGCCGAAAGATGTAATCATTTTAGAAGGAATTCTTATTTTAGAAGACCCACGTCTTTGTGAGTTGATGGACATTAAGTTATTCGTTGATACAGATGCAGATCTTCGTATCCTGCGCCGCATGCAGCGTGATATTAAAGAGCGCGGTCGTACGATGGATTCAGTTATTGATCAATACGTAACTGTTGTGCGTCCAATGCACAATCAATTTATTGAGCCTTCTAAGAAATTTGCGGATATTATTATCCCTGAAGGTGGACAAAACCATGTTGCAATTGATATTATGGTGACAAAAATTGCAACAATTCTTGAACAAAAAGTAAATTTGTAATAGCATAGTAAAAGATATACGATAGGAAGGGATTTTTTCCCTTCCTATCGAATACAATGAAGCATGCAACCTCATCTATATATAGGTGAGGGCATATTTATATCAACTTTCCATACATATCTTCTTTAAAAGAAGAATTGGAAATACGGGGTTGTATGTGACAACTCCGCTAGTGCAAGGGTACTAGAAACCTCCGCTAACAATGGAAGCGGAGGAGTTTTCATATGGAACTCCTCTTTTTTCGGGGGATTGGTATATAAAAGGAGTGGAAAATATGTCAACAGAAAAAACATACCCTATGACGCAAGAGGGTAAGCAAAAATTAGAGAACGAAGTTGAGCAATTAAAAACAGTAAGACGTAAAGAAGTAGTAGAGCGTATTAAAATCGCGCGTAGCTTCGGCGATCTTTCTGAGAACTCTGAGTACGATGCAGCGAAAGATGAGCAAGCGTTCGTAGAAGGACGTATTACACAATTAGAAAACATGATTCGTAACGCAGTTATCATCGAAGATAATGGCGAAGAATCTACTGTCGTTACATTAGGTAAAACAGTAACATTTAAAGAATTACCAAATGGAGATGAAGAAGCTTACACAATCGTAGGTAGCGCGGAAGCTGACCCATTCGAAGGAAGAATTTCTAACGATTCTCCAATCGCAAAGAGCTTATTAGGTAAGCAAATTGGTGAGAAGGTAGCAATTCAAACACCAGGCGGAGAAATGCAAGTAGAGATTATCTCTGTTAAATAATAAAAATCACTCGTGTAAAAACGAGTGGTTTTTTTATTTGTATAAAAGGTTAAACACCTCGTCCAAACTATAATAGACGAGGTGTTTTTTTATGAAAATAAGACGGAGAATTACAGTTGTTTTAATTTGTTTTATATGTGTGATGTTTTTATTACTTTGTCGTTTACTCCAAATACAGATTATAGATACTGAATCTTTTACTGATCGAAATATTAATTTAATCGAAAGAAGCGTTACGCAACGAACACAATCACTTACAGTAGATAATGGAAGAGGACATTTTACAGATCGGAATGATAAAGAAATTGGTGAAGAGAAATACCCAGTTTTAATTATTTTTCCTTTTTTACAAATAAAAAATGACATGTTAAAGAAAATTGCGCATATCATTGGTGTGTCGAGACAAGAGATCAAAATACAAATGAAAGATAAAAAAAATGCATTTATACTCCAAAGAGGAAATGAGCCATTTCCTTTAGTACGAGAGCAGATGGAGAAGATTAATCAATTAAATGTATTGGGCATTGTAGCGGCTGAAGTTCGATTAAAACAAACTGGAGGGACAAATCATTTAGTGGGTGAAGTGGGGGAGAATGAACGAGAATTCCAAAAGCGATATGGAGAAGTAGAAAAAATTTCAAAACAAACGCCAATTGGTATTTCTGGATTACAGCAATCTTTTGATGAATTTTTATTAACTGATGGAGAGGCAAAAGTATTGTATCAAGTGGACCGGCAAGGAGAACCGATTTTTGGAAAACAGGCGAAATACACTTCGCCAGGAAATCCATTTTATCCAGTTACAATTCAAACTACTTTACATAAAGAGTTGCAGCAAAAAGCTGAAGAGACAATTGAAAAAAGTGAAATAAAGAAGGGGGGATTAGTATTACTTGATGTAAAAACAAATGAAATACTAGCGATGGTTAGCAAACCATCTTTACAGGTTAAAAACGAAAGATTATATAAAGCTACACTTGAAAATCAAATGTTAACACCGCATTTTCCTGGTTCTGTTTTTAAAACAGTAGTTGCAACGGCAGCGATTGATCAAAATATAAATGTATTGAATCGCACATTTAATTGTAATAAAGATTTATATGGTGAAAACGACCCACAAGTTTTGATGGGAACACTTAGTTTTAAAGGGAGCTTTGCTAGAAGCTGTAACAGGGCATTCTCACAGTTAGGTAACGAGCTAATACAAAAGGATAAGATGGTGTTAGAAACGTACGTAGCGGCTTTAGGAGCAGTTGGAAAGGTTGGTTGGAACGGTTCGGTATTTCATACATCGCGTTTCGAGCAAATGCCAGAGGAGAAGAGTGCTATTATCTGGGGGAGTGAGGAAAATAAGACTAGTAAAAAAGCGGTAGCGCAAACAGCAATTGGACAGAAAGATGTACGTATATCACCTCTAGCAATCGCTAATATGATGGCGACGATTGCTAGGAATGGAGAAAAAATGGAAGTGAAAGCTGTTAAAAAAATAGTGTATAAAAATGGAAGTGACTTTTTTACATTTGAAAACCATAAATTAAATGGAAAACAGCTTTCTTATGAAACAGTAAAAACATTACAAGAGTTATTAAGAGGCGTTGTAACAACAGAGAAAGGAACAGGAGCAGCATTCAGGTCGTTGCCACTAAGTGTCGCTGGAAAATCTGGGACAGCACAAACAGGAAAAGGGATGAAGGTCAATCGCTGGTTTGCAGGTTATTTTCCATATGAAAATCCAAGATATGCTTTAGTTGTCGTTGATATAGAAACGGACAGCAGTGTAAATAAAGTCACATCCATTTTCAAAGATATCGTAGAAGAAATCCATCGATTAGAGAATGAAAAGTAATCTTGCAATTCATAGTGAAATGTTTTCATTTCATGAAAATATTATTGTAAATGTTCAACCTTTCTAGATTTAATGTTACAATAGCAAGTATGAAAAACTGCATGGAGGTTTGAAGAATGGCAGGAGGATCTAGATTCCAACAGAAACAACAAAAACGTCGTCAAAACGGTGTTTTAAATATTGCAATCGCTATTGTATTAGTGGCAGTAGCTATTGTAGCATATCAATTGTTCGTTCCTGACACAAAAGAGCAAGCGTCTTCTAATGATAAAAAGGTAGCTCAGCAAACAACAAAAGAAAATAAAGCTGAGAAAGCTAAAGGTAAAGAAGAGACGAAGAAGGACGAACAAGAGAAGGCAGAGGCTAAGAAGAAGGAAGAAGAAGAGAAGCAAAAGGCTGAAGAAGAAAAGCAAAAAGCTGAAGAAGAAGCGAAAGCTAATGAGAAAGTGGCAGCTGAAAAAACACAGCCAAAGGCAACAGATGCTTATACGAAACCTTCTTGGAAGCCAGTAGGTACAGAGCAAGGTGCAACACCTGCGATGACGTTTAACAAAGGTACAGCAGATTGGAATGAGATGAATCAAGCGATTTCCGCTGCAATCGACGTTCCGGTAGAGCAATTAGTTATTCATAGAATCGGAAATAACGGTAAGAATAAAGCTTACGGCAACGTACAAGATAAGCAATCAGGTAAAAAATATTATGTAAATATTGATTGGGTAGAAAATGAGGGCTGGAAACCAGTGCTTGTTCAAACTCTAAACTAAAAAAGAGAAGCTCCTAGGAGCTTCTCTTTTTTAGTTAGCATAATTTCTTTAATTTAAAATGAACAACCGCGCTGTAATACGGTCTTTTGCTTTCGGGATCCATAACCATTTGATGCGAGATGTGATGAACTTCAAGCATAAGTGCTTTATTATTATCAATTTGTTCACTAATTTTTCTTTCTAAGGAAGCTAAGTCTCCCGCTTCAAAAAATTCTATTTTATCTTCTAACATTTCAAAGGTAAATGACATGAAGATGCCCCCTCTCCTATGTAATCAACTACAGTGTAACAAAGAAAAGAAGGAAATACCACGTGCATTTCAATTGACATTTTTAGAAAGAGGGAATATCATACTGATAAAACCGATAAGAAAAAGGGGAATTTTTATGGGCACAGAATTTAATGGTTTATTTGATGAGTGGGCTCATACGTACGACTCATTCGTACAAGGCGAAGATATACAATATAAAGAAGTTTTCGCCCATTATGAGGACATTTTAGAGGATGTAGTTAACAAGTCATTTGGTAACGTATTAGAATTTGGTGTTGGTACTGGCAATTTAACAAATAAATTATTACTTGCCGGTCGTACAGTTTACGGTATAGAACCGTCGCGTGAAATGCGCATGATTGCAAAAGAGAAATTGCCAAAGGAATTTTCTATTACAGAAGGTGATTTTCTTTCGTTTGAAGTTCCGAATTCAGTTGATACCATTGTAAGCACCTATGCATTTCATCATTTAACAGATGATGAAAAAAATGTAGCTGTTGCGAAGTATAGTCAATTGCTAAACAAAGGTGGTAAAATAGTGTTTGCTGATACGATATTTGCAGATCAAGATGCATATGATAAAACTGTTGAAACAGCAAAACAAAGAGGTTTTCACCAGTTAGCAAACGATTTGCAAACGGAATACTATACACGTATTCCGATCATGCAGACTATATTTGAAAACAATGGCTTCCATGTAACGTTTACGAGATTAAATCATTTCGTTTGGGTAATGGAGGCAACTAAGCAATAGAAAGAGGGATTAGATTGAGAATTGCTGTAATTGGAGCAATGGAAGAAGAAGTACGTATTTTACGTGACAAATTAGAACAAGCAAAAACAGAAACGGTTGCGGGTTGTGAATTTACGAAAGGACTATTAGCAGGACATGAAGTAATCTTGTTAAAGTCTGGTATTGGTAAAGTAAATGCAGCGATGTCAACGACAATTTTATTAGAAAAATATAAGCCTGAAAAAGTAATTAATACTGGTTCAGCTGGTGGATTCCATCATTCTCTAAATGTTGGAGATGTAGTTATTTCAACAGAAGTTCGTCACCATGACGTAGATGTAACAGCATTTAACTATGAATATGGTCAAGTACCAGGAATGCCACCTGGATTTAAAGCTGATGAGGCATTAGTTGCATTAGCTGAGAAATGTATGCAAGCTGAAGAGAATATTCAAGTTGTAAAAGGTATGATTGCAACAGGGGATTCATTTATGAGTGATCCGAACCGCGTTGCAGCAATTCGTGATAAATTTGAAAATCTTTATGCAGTAGAAATGGAAGCGGCAGCTGTTGCACAAGTGTGCCACCAATACGAAGTTCCATTTGTTATCATCCGCGCACTTTCTGATATTGCTGGTAAAGAATCAAATGTTTCATTTGATCAATTTTTAGATCAAGCAGCCCTTCATTCTACAAACTTTATCGTAAAAGTACTAGAAGAGTTAAAGTAATGTAACAAAAAGGCAACTGTCTCATATAAAGAAAATACATACAGTTGCCTTTTCTTTATTGGCAAATAAGGGGGAGAACACGATGAATGTATATCGTGGAGTTCATGAGTTAATTGGTCATACACCAATTGTAGAAATTACTCGGTTTTCACTTCCAGAAGGGGTCCGTTTATTTGCGAAGCTTGAATTTTATAACCCAGGCGGAAGCGTTAAGGATCGTTTAGGAAGAGAATTAATCGAAGACGCGCTAGAAAAAGGGCTTGTCACGCAGGGTGGAACAATTATTGAACCGACTGCTGGAAATACTGGTATTGGACTGGCACTTGCAGCGTTAGAACATGATTTACGCGTTATTGTTTGTGTACCAGAGAAATTTAGTATTGAGAAACAAGAATTAATGAAAGCGCTAGGCGCAACAGTCGTGCATACACCGACTGAGCAAGGAATGACCGGAGCAATTGCAAAAGCAAAAGAGTTAGTAAATGAAATACCGAATTCATACTCTCCAAGTCAGTTTGCGAATGAAGCAAACCCACGTGCTTATTTCAAAACATTAGGTCCTGAACTTTGGAATGCATTGAATGGAGAGATTAACATATTTGTTGCTGGAGCAGGAACCGGCGGTACATTCATGGGAACTGCATCTTATTTGAAAGAAAAAAATATAGATATTAAAACAGTTATTGTAGAACCAGAAGGATCTATTTTAAATGGTGGTAAAGCTGGTTCACATGAAACAGAAGGAATTGGTCTTGAATTTATTCCACCATTTTTGAAAACATCTTATTTTGATGAAATTCATACGATTTCTGATCGAAATGCATTTTTACGAGTAAAAGAATTAGCGCAAAAAGAAGGACTTTTAGTTGGGAGCTCTTCAGGAGCAGCATTTCATGCAAGTTTACTGGAGGCAGAGAAAGCAACACCAGGTACAAATATTGTAACGATTTTTCCTGATAGTAGTGAGCGCTATTTAAGTAAAGACATATACAAAGGATGGGAATAAAAAATGAGAGCAAAGACAAAGTTAATTCATGGTATTCGCATAGGAGAACCTTCAACTGGATCTGTAAACGTACCGATTTATCAAACAAGTACGTATAAACAAGAAGCAGTTGGTAAGCATCAAGGATATGAATATTCACGTACAGGCAACCCAACACGAGCAGCTTTAGAAGAAATGATTGCCGTATTAGAAAACGGTCATGCTGGATTTGCATTTGGTTCGGGAATGGCTGCTATTACAGCAACAATTATGTTGTTCTCAAAAGGTGATCACGTTATTTTAACAGATGATGTTTATGGGGGAACGTATCGTGTTATTACGAAAGTATTAAACCGCTTCGGTATTGAGCATACATTTGTAGATACAACAAACTTAGAGGAAGTTGTAGAAGCAATTCGTCCAAATACGAAAGCGATCTATGTGGAAACACCAACGAATCCACTACTAAAAATTACTGATATTAAGAAAATATCTACTCTTGCTAAAGAGAAAGATTTATTAACAATTATTGATAATACATTCATGACGCCATATTGGCAGTCGCCGATTTCTTTAGGAGCAGACATTGTACTTCATAGTGCAACGAAATATTTAGGAGGTCATAGTGACGTAGTTGCAGGTCTAGTAGTGGTAAATAGCCCACAACTAGCAGAAGACCTTCACTTTGTACAAAACTCAACGGGAGGTATTCTTGGACCACAAGATAGCTTCTTACTACTTCGCGGTTTAAAAACGTTAGGAATTCGTATGGAAGAACATGAAACGAATTCACGCGCAATTGCTGAATTCTTAAATAATCATCCAAAAGTAAATAAAGTATATTATCCAGGCCTTGAATCACATCAAAACCATGAATTAGCAACAGAACAAGCAAACGGATTTGGTGCTATCATCTCATTTGATGTAGATAGTGAGGAAACATTAAATAAAGTACTTGAGAAACTGCAATACTTTACACTTGCTGAAAGCCTAGGAGCAGTCGAAAGTTTAATTTCTATCCCATCTCAAATGACACATGCATCAATCCCAGCAGATCGTCGTAAAGAATTAGGAATTACAGATACATTAATTCGTATCTCTGTCGGAATTGAAGATGGTGAAGATTTAATTGAAGATTTAGCACAAGCGCTAGCATAATAAAAATGCACTGCTAATGTGGAGCAGTGCATTTTTATTATGTTTATTTGTGAAATATTTCACAAATTAGACATACACAAATGAAATGATTTCATGTATATTGAATTCATGAAATGTTATTCACGAATAAACTTGTGAAATATTTCACAAACAATGGGATTCATGTAGGACGGTAACTCTATTTTTTTTCGCTAATCGGGACTTATTATGACCTATAGGGACTTATAAAGACCGTGATAACAGAATAGGAGGAAATTTACATGGTAGTCAAAGAGAAAGTTGTAAATGAAATGCAAGAGGTAAAAGAGATGATTGATACGTTAGTAAATAACGGTCAAGAAGCTTTACAAGCATTAGAAAGTTTTACACAAGAACAGATTGACAACATTGTTCATGAAATGGCACTAGCAGGTGTTGATCAACATATGTCGCTTGCAAAATTGGCTGTTGAAGAAACAGGCCGTGGTGTCTATGAAGACAAATGCATAAAAAATATTTTTGCCACTGAATATATTTGGCATAGTATAAAGCAAGATAAAACGGTAGGAGTTATTCATGAAGATCCTCATGAAGAAATAATAGAAATTGCGGAACCAGTCGGTGTAGTAGCTGGAGTAACGCCAGTAACGAATCCAACGTCAACAACAATGTTTAAAGCATTAATCGCGATAAAAACGAGAAATCCAATTATTTTCGCATTTCATCCTTCTGCACAAAATTGTTCCGTTGCAGCGGCCAAAACAGTATATGATGCAGCGGTGAAGGCGGGTGCGCCAAAGCATTGTATTCAATGGATTGAAAGACCATCTGTCGAAGCGACGAAACAATTAATGAACCATGATGGTGTCGCACTCGTTCTAGCAACTGGAGGCGCTGGTATGGTGAAATCGGCTTATTCTACTGGTAAACCAGCACTAGGTGTAGGTCCTGGTAATGTACCGTGTTATATAGAGAAATCAGCACATGTAAAACGAGCTGCTAATGATTTAATTTTATCGAAAACATTTGATAACGGTATGATTTGTGCATCGGAACAGGCAATCATTATCGATAAAGAAATTTATGATGATGTTAAAACAGAAATGATTGCAAATAATTGTTACTTTGTAACAGAGGAAGAGAGAAAGAAATTAGAAAAGCTCGTTATAAATGAAAATACATGTGCAGTAAATAGTGATATTGTAGGGAAATCTGCACAGTATATTGCCGAATTAGTTGGGATGACTGTGCCTGAACATACAAAAATACTTGTAGCTGAAATTAAAGGAATTGGGGCAGCGTATCCACTATCTCGTGAGAAACTGAGCCCAGTATTAGCTTGTGTAAAAGCGAATTCATTAGAAGAAGGATTTACATATTGCGAAGAAATGTTGAATCTTGGAGGTTTAGGGCATTCAGCAGTCATTCATTCTACAAATAAAGAAGTACAAAAACAATTTGGTTTACGTATGAAAGCTTGCCGTCTTATTGTAAATGCACCTTCATCACAAGGCGGAATAGGTGACATATATAATGGGTTTATTCCATCGCTTACACTTGGTTGTGGTTCATACGGGAAAAACTCAGTTTCTCAAAACGTAACAGCGACTCATTTATTAAATATAAAAAGGCTGGCAAATAGAAAAAAGAATATGCAGTGGTTCAAGTTGCCACCAAAAATTTATTTTGAAAAACATGCTACGGCGTATTTAGCAAATATGCCTAACATTTCACGTGCATTTATTGTAACGGATCCAGGAATGGTTGAGCACGGCTATGTAGACACAGTTACGCACTATTTACGTAAGCATGCAAATGATGTGAAAGTTGAAGTGTTCTTTGAGGTCGAGCCAGATCCGTCAGATGAAACTGTTTTTAAAGGTGCGGAAATGATGAGAAGCTTTAAGCCTGATGTAATTATTGCACTTGGTGGCGGTTCAGCTATGGATGCGGCAAAAGGGATGTGGTTATTCTATGAGCATCCAGAAACATCATTCTATGGCATTAAACAGAAATTTTTAGATATAAGAAAACGTACATGTAAATATCCGGAATTAGGAAATAAAGCGCAGTTTGTTGCCATTCCAACAACATCAGGAACAGGGTCAGAAGTGACACCATTTGCGGTTATTACAGATAAGAAAAATAATATAAAGTATCCGCTTGCAGATTATGAATTAACACCAGATGTAGCGATTGTTGATCCGCAATTTGTAATGACAGTACCACCACATGTAACAGCAGATACTGGTATGGATGTTTTAACACATGCAATTGAGGCGTATGTGTCTGTTATGGCAAATGACTATACAGATGGATTAGCATTAAAAGCTATTGATCTCGTATTCAAATATTTACCGAGAGCATATAAAGATGGAAATGATGAAGAAGCAAGAGAAAAAATGCATAACGCTTCTGCAATTGCAGGGATGGCATTTGCAAATGCTTTCCTCGGTATTAATCACAGCTTAGCACATAAGATTGGACCAGAATTCCATATTCCGCACGGACGCGCAAATGCCATTCTAATGCCGCACGTAGTCCGCTATAATGCTATTAAGCCAAGAAAACACGCATTGTTCCCAAAATATGAGTACTTTGTGGCAGATGAAAGATATGCACATATAGCGAGAATGCTCGGGCTTCCAGCAAGTTCGGCAGCAGAAGGGGTGGAATCACTTGTCCAAGCAATTATTGAGCTTGGAAAAAGCTTGAATATTAATATGAGTATTATGGGGCAAGGAGTCGATAAAGAGAAATTTGAAGAGGTTGTTGGAGTATTAGCAGAACGGGCTTTTGAAGACCAATGTACAACAGCTAATCCGAAATTACCGCTCATTTCAGAGTTGAAAGAAATTTATATGGAAGCATATAAAGGTGTGGAATAGATAGGAAAGAGTCGCAATTAAGCGGCTCTTTTTCTTTTGGAAAACATCTCCCCGAATGGCTGCATTTACTTGTCTTTCAGTTTCATAGAATATGATACAGTGAAATGGAGGAGTGAGAATATGATGAAAGAATTACAAGGGAAAATAGAAGATTATACTCGGTTCGGACAGATCCTTCTCGCTGTAAGCACATTGTTAATGGTTGGCTTATTGATTCCGAATGGAGCAAAAGAAACGATACAATTTTTTGTTATGATGGGGAGCATCGTTATATTTTTAAGTTTATCGTTCTTTTTCTTTCAGCGTGTAAAAGTGATGCGTGACCAGTTGGAGGAAAATGAATGTGAGTAATAGTATTAAATAGAGCGCTACAAAAAGAAAGGATCTTTTTGTAGCGCTTTTTGTTTTTTTTTTTTTGAAGAAAATGTATGCGTTTTTGTTGACAATGATAATCCTTATCAATTAAAGTAGAATAGTAGTTAATGATTATCATTATCAATTAGAGGTGGAAGAATGAAAAAGTCTATTACGCTATTTACAGCGATTTTATCTGTTTTTTTCTTATTAATAGGTTGCAATGCAAAGGGAAACGACAAAGCGTCTGCAACCAAAACAGAAAAAGGAAAAGAAAAAATCGAAATTACCGACCTATCGGGAAGAAAGGTAACATTCGATAAAACACCAGAGAGCTTTGCAACATTAAGTATGGGTGATATGGATATTATTCATGCTTTAGGCGGAAAGATTATAGGTCGTCCAGATACGAAATTAACTCTTCCGGAGGAGTTAAAGAAAGCGCAAGTAATTGGGAATGCACATCAGCCGAATTTTGAGCAAATTGCTAGCTTAAAGCCAGATGTACTTGTTGCTAACAATGGATTCCAAAAGAATGTTCCAACGGTTGAAGGTCAAGGGACGAAAGTAGTCATTTCTACTGCAAATTCTGTACAAGATATTCAAAAGAATATTGAAATATACGGAGCAGTAATGAAGAAAGAAGATAAAGCAAAAGAACTGAATCAAAAAATGAATGATCAAATGAAGAAATATGAGAAAAAGAGTGATGTGAAAGCATTGCTAGTGTATGGAGCACCAGGAACTTATTTAGCAGCATTACCAACATCTCTGTCAGGTGACATTTTAGAGAAAACGGGCGGAAAAAATATTGCAGCTGGTTTTCCAGAAATGAAAGAATATCCGCAATATGCACAGCTAAGTGTAGAACGTATTATTGAGGCGAATCCAGATGTAATTTATTTAATTACACACGGAGACCCGAATAGCGTGAAAAAAGCATTTGAAGGCGAAATGATGAAAAATGAAGCGTGGAAAAATTTAGATGCAGTAAAACAAAATCGTGTAGTTATTTTACCACCAGACTTATTTGGATCAAATCCTGGAACAAAAGTAACAGAAGCTATGGACTTTATGTATAAAAGTATACAAGATGTAAGGAAATGATAAGTATGGAGAGTAATGAAGTAGTAAGAGAAAAGGAACATCCTTTTGCGAAAAAAAGATGGGGAATAGCAGTTATTTTAGTTGTATTAACGATTCTAGGTCTTTTTTACGGTCTTTTCGCGGGAAGTTTATCCTTTTCTTTACGAGACATCCTAACAGGGATGCAAGATGAAGGTTCGATAGTTCATCGAATTGTATGGGATCTTCGTATACCAAGGGTGCTCGTTGGATTTATAGTAGGAACGTGTTTAGCGACATCAGGTGCATTATTGCAAGGGGTTATGAGAAACCCTCTTGCAGACCCTGGTATTATCGGGGTTTCATCTGGAGCGGGTCTTGTAGCAATTATAATTATGATTTTATTTCCTCAGCACATGGCTTTTTTACCGCTAGGGGCGTTTTTAGGAGCTTTCATCACAGCAATGGTCATCTATGCTTTATCATGGCAAAAAGGGGCACCACCTTCAAGAATTGTCTTAGTAGGTGTGTCGATTAATGCATTGATTGGTGCAGCAACGTCAGCATTAATGTTATTACATAGTGACAAAGTACAATCTGTTTTACCGTGGTTAGCTGGTGGCATTGGTGGTGTAAGCTGGGCACATTTAAATATGATTATTTATTATGCGATATTTGCTATTATATTAGCCTTCTTTGGTATTAAGCATATTCGAGTATTAATGCTTGGAGATGAAATGGCAAAGTTATTAGGACATAACGTGGAAAAAAGTCGTTTTTATTTAATCGTAGTAAGTACATTATTAGCTGGAATAGCAGTTAGTGTTTCTGGACTTATTGGGTTTGTCGGTCTTGTTGTACCGCATATGCTACGTTTATTAGTTGGAAATGATTATAAATATTTGCTGCCTCTATCATGTCTTGGCGGCGGGGTATTACTTGTTTTTGCGGATGCGATAGCTCGAAGCTGGTTCGATCCAATCGAATTGCCTGTTGGTATTTTATTATCCTTCTTAGGTGGTCCGTTCTTCTTATATTTAATTCATAGAGGAGGAAAACAACGTGATTTCCGTTGAAAAAGTGTTTTACGCACATTCTGAAAGATTTCAAATGCAAAATATGAATGTACATATTAAAGCTGGAGAAGTTGTTAGTTTAATTGGACCGAATGGATCGGGGAAATCTACTTTGCTTCGTTTAATGGCAAGGCTACTTAAACAAAGCGAAGGGGAAATCATTTTAGATGGGAAAAATATTCATACGATGAAGAGTGCCGATGTAGCAAAGCAATTAGCGATGTTACCACAAATGCATGATCATCAATTAGATTTAACAGTGAAAGAATTAATTGAATTTGGAAGAGGCCCCCATAAATCATGGAGTGTTCGCTTAAATAAAGAAGATGAAGAAATTGTTAATTGGGCATTGTCTGTTACAAATCTTGAAGGGTATGAATATCGTCTTTTACAATCTTTATCAGGAGGAGAAAGGCAGCGTGCTTGGATTGCAATGACGCTAGCACAACGCACGAATGTTTTATTATTAGATGAGCCAACAACTTTTTTAGATATCGTTCATCAGTTGGAAGTAATGGAACTTGTGAAACGATTAAATGAGGAGTTTGGTATGACAATTGTAATGGTTTTACATGACATTAACCAAGCTACTCAATATAGTGATCGTTTACTCGTATTAAAGCGAGGGGAGATTCAGTATGACGGTGTACCAGAAGAAGTATTATGTCATGAAATGTTTCAATATGTATTTGGTATAGAAGTGGATATTTTTCAAGGAAGTGACAAACCATTTTTTACACCGAAACGAATTTCTAAAAAAGGAGAAGAGCGATGCATACAGAAGAGCGTATTACCACTGAGTTAGTAAGAGAATTTGTTATGGCAGCTCACGGAAATTTAGAAAAAGTACAGGAACTGTTGGTTGAATCGCCCAGCTTACTTCATGCCTCTTACAATTGGGGCGGATCAGATTGGGAAAGTGCCTTAGGAGCATCGGCACATGTAGGTCGTAAAGATATTGCTCTTTATTTACTGGAAAAGGGTGCTCGCATGGATATTTTTGCTGCAGCTATGCTTGGAGAGTTAGAAGTTGTACAAGCTATTTTAGTAGCACAACCAGAAGCATTACGTGCATCTGGCCCACATGGTATTTCCCTTCTTCAACATGCGCGAATGGGTGGAGAAAAAGCACAGCGTGTGTTTGATTACTTAACAGTGCTCTCTTAATGACCGCAAAAGTTCTTATGTGCGGTAAACTTTTCACTTTCAAATAATTGAAAAGTTTACCGCCCGTTAGAACGGGATAAGTATCTAGTATATTTGAAAATCCTACACCCCCCTCAATTGTAGTTTTCTTTGTACTAGTTATGATATGGATGCAGTAGACAATATTTGTCTACTGCTTTTTTTATCGGGTAAAAGAATGAACATTCTGCATTTTTGTTTCGTTCATTTATAATAGGTAGTAATACTTATTATATATGTAAAATATGGTCGTGAAATAAAGAACACATTAGTGGGAAGGAGTGCAGAAATGTTTCATACAGATCGTTTACAAGTTCGCAAATATACAATGGATGATTTACAGTTCTACGCTTCACTATGGGGAAACGAGAAGGTAATGCGCTATATTGGAAATGGAACGTTAAAAACATATATGCAATGCAAAAAAAGCTTGGAGGAGTGGGTAATTCCTAATTATAAAAATGGTCTCGGTTTATTTGTAATGATTGAAAGGGAAACGGGAATACGAATTGGTCATGCGGGACTAGTAAAGCAGAAGATAGATGGAAAAGAGGAAATTGAAATTGGTTATTGGTTACTTCCTCAGTATTGGGGAAAAGGGTATGCGAAAGAAGCAGCTGCGGCATTTCGAGACTACGGTTTCCAAGCATTACAAATGAATAAATTAATTTCTCTTATTAATCCGAACCATCCCGCCTCAATATTTGTTGCTAGAAAAACAGGGCTTAGTTATGAGAAAACAACTTCATTTCAGGGGATGGATGTTCTTGTTTATTCGATTAAGCGAGTTGGATGAAAAAAGGTAAATTGCATCTTTTGAAGAATGGTATATAAAAATAAAGGGGGGATTACATGTATATTTACCATAATGGGCTTATTATCCGTGAAGGAACGAATGGAGTACCAGCATATGCAATTAAAACTTTATTTGAAGATGCCGGTTGGAGTAATGATAATATCCCTTCTTGGCAAATTGAAAAATTTACGCTTGCATTTGAAAATTCAACATGGGCTTTCACAATTTGGGATGAAGAAGAAATGGTTGCGATGGTTAGAGTGATTTCTGATCAAATGATGGTTGCTAACATAGTAAATTTGGTTGTGAAGTGTGAGTATAGGGGGAAAGGATTGGGTAAGAAACTTGTAGCTCTTTGTTTACAAAAGCTTCCCCATGGTGATTGGTTTGCACATACATCTGCGAACAATTTTGATTTTTATAGAAGTTGTGGATTTGAAGTTAGAGAGTTATCCAGAAATGGTACATGTGCGTATTATGGATACCAAATCGCAAAAAGAGATGGTCATCGGTAAATGGGTGAAAAGTAAAGAAATACAGTTATAAGTATTTCTAATTATTTTTTGTAATAGAAAATGAATTAAGACTCATTTCATGATAAAATGAAAGAAAATTCGGTTTATTATTAGGGGGATAAAAATGAGTATAAAAGTTGGGGAAGTATTTAAATATGAAAGAAGATTTACTGAGGAAGAAGTTTTCGAATTTGCAAATATTACAGGTGATAAAGGGAGACATCATATGGAATATGATGAGAATGGCCGATTAATGGTTCATGGTTTATTGACTGCTAGTATTGGAACGAAAGTAGGCGAAGAGTTACATTACATAGCAAGAGAATTAGTAAGTGAGTTTATTAGACCAGTTTTTACAGGGGATACGATTACTTGTGAATTAACTTTAACAAATATAGAGCAAATGGAAGGGTATAAAAAAGTTTCAATCGAATCAGTTTATCGCAATCAACATGAAAAGACGGTGCTAGTTGGGACAAGTTACGGGATTATACGAGAATAAAAAAGAAGCCTGTTTGAAGCAGGCTTCTTTTTTATTGATTAGTAAACGCGTTTTCGATTCTCCGCATGACTAGAGATAAGTAATAGTGCGGATTCTTTTCCTACATTACGAACAATATGTGGAACGCATGCATTCCAAGAGAAAGAATCACCTTCTTCTACAATTGCAATATCTTCACCATGTTGAACTTCTAGCTTTCCGCGTAGTACAAGATGACACTCTTCACCTTCATGGGCATTTGGTGAGTTTTCTTTCGGAAACCCGGCAGGAATTTCTACGAGATTCAGGCGAAGGCCACCTTGCTCCGCAACATGTTCAATTCTTTGCTCATCTTTGCCGTATACACTGTATTTTCGTTCTTCTTTTTTAACAATTTTCAATCGATCTTTTTGTTCTAACAATAAATAGGGAAGGGGAACGTTTAAAAAATTTGAGATCGTTTCTAACGTTGAGATAGATGGTGATGTTTTATTATTTTCAACCTGACTCATAAAGCCTTTAGAAAGACCTGTTCCTTCACAAATTTGTGCAATTGTTATGCCTCTACGTTGACGAATTTCACGTATTGCAGAACCAATATTCATAAAATCAAGCTCCTTTTTGTAAACAACTATTTGTATCATAGCAAAAAAAATATATTTTTTCCCAATGAAAATGAATTGACGAATAAAAAAAATTAGTGTATGTTTTGTAATGTGAATAAAAGTTTTGTATAAGAAAACTATAAAGGAGAGAAAGAAATGAATCAACATATTGGTAACTTAATTATTCGTATCGTGTTAGGGGTAACGTTCTTTATGCACGGTTTAACAAAATTCCAATCAGGAATTGACAATATTGCAGGATGGTTTACAAGCATTGGTTTACCAGGAGGACTGGCATACGGTGTAGCAACATTTGAATTAGTTGGAGGCCTATTATTAATTCTAGGTTTAGGTGTAAGATATATTGGATTATTATTTGCACTTGTTATGGTTGGGGCAATCGTAAAAGTGAAATGGTCAGCTGGTTTATTGGGAGATGGAAAAAATCCTGGTTTCGAATTAGAACTTGCATTATTAGCAATGGGTGCATACTTATTTGTTGCAAAAGCTGATGGTTTTGTAGATAATTTCTTAAAAGAAAAAATGTCAAAGAAGAACTAATTTAAATGGGGGGGCTAACAAGATGAGTTTTCAACTTCATCCCGATACAACACTTGATGTTGTTCATTTATACGTATCTAATGTAAAGAAATCACTAGAGTTTTATACGGAAGTACTAAGTATGAAGGTGCTAAAAGAAGAAGAAGCAGTCGTTACATTTGGGAATGAAAATGATGAACCACTTCTTATCATTGAAGAAAAGAAAGAAGCTTTTCCGAAGCAAAGAGCAAGAACAGGGTTATATCATTACGCAATTTTATTACCAAGTAGGCAGGATTTAGCGAATGTTCTTCGTCATCTTGTAGAGATGGTATATCCACTACATGGTGGAGCCGATCATTACTTTAGTGAAGCTCTTTATTTAGCTGATCCAGATGGAAACGGGATTGAAATTTATCATGATCGACAAAAAGAAGTTTGGCGTGATGAGAATGGAGAACTCCCATTTGTTAGTAACCCGTTAGCTGGTGAAGAATTATTACAGCAAGGAAGTACATGGAATGGATTTCCAGATGGTACTGTGATGGGGCATATTCATTTCCATGTAGCTGATTTAGAGGAAGCGAAACGTTTCTATGTTGATGGTCTTGGTTTTGAAATAACGATCCCAGCTCGTAATGGAGCGTTGTTCGTATCAGCAGGTGGTTATCATCATCATATCGGTTTAAATACGTGGCAAGGTGAAGGGGTACCACCGCAAATGCCAGGTTCTGTTGGTTTGAAATATTTCACAATTGTACTAGCGGATGAAAAACAAAAAGAGCAAGTATGTGAAAGCTTAAAAAATATTGGCAAAATTGCTACGTACAAAGATGGAATATTACAAGTCGAGGATCCATTTGGACATTGTATCCATTTCAAAATAAAAAGAGAAGCCTAAAAAGGCTTCTCTTTTTTTATTTTCTTATAATTGCATTTTCGTTTTGTAAAAATAGTTCATCAAATTGTTTTGCAAGCTCAAAATCTAGTTTCGTTAAACCTTTTGCATTCCAAGATGACAAAGTAATAATAACTGCTTTATACTGGATAAGGATAAATGGATGGTGATTATGTTCTTCTGATAGTTTGGCGGCTTCAGAGACAAATTCGACTCCTTTTAAGTAGTCGGAAAACATATATTTTCGTTCAATCCATTTCTCATCTTTTACCATCCATTTATCTACCTTCAATAACTCCTCGCGAACTTCTTCTTCAGTTAATCTTAGCATCATTTCTCACACCCTTTACTGGAAGTAACGTAAGACCATTGTTAATAAGGCGTGTTACAGCTTCGTCAGTTGTGAAAGTAGAAAGTTGATGTAGTAATGCTGCAGATGTTTCATGCCCTTTGTTATGCTCTAAAAGTAATTCTAATATTTCAAGGCGAAGCAGCCATTCTTTCGCATAAAATGTATTTAATACTTCTTGAATTGCTACTAATTGATCGATATGCGCGTCGTGTAAAATCCCCTCACTTCGAATATCTCGAACTGTTTGATACATACGTTCAAGTTCATTCAGTACAAGTGGAGCAGGAATTTCTTGAACTTCTTCATCCATTGGGAAAAATGCTGCTGCATCTGCGGCACCTGGGAATACTGAAGTGATTTGTGAGCCAACAGCCATATCAAATGCGCCCCATGAAGCATCAAATAGTAAACGATCTTTATAAGTAACTGTACAATCTATAAACGAGATAAGGGCAATTTTATTATCATTCTTTACAATATCAGTTACTGTTCCTTTTACATGAATGTCACTTGCAAAAGTAAAATCTGCGCTGTTTCCAATTGTAATGCCTAATGAATGTAACTTTTCTTCTGTACAATCTTCTAGTGCGATATTACCATTTAGTAATCCGATCGGTGTCCCGAATCCATCACTGTGTACAGAGGTAGAATGATTTGCCAACTGCTTATTATGAATTGCTAATGCAGTTGGAGAGCTTGTTCGCATGTAAATGACTTCGCCGGCATCATTTTTAATTGTTTCTGTAAATGTGCCCGTAATTTGTAATCCGCTACTTAACTCAGTTGTGGCATGATTTTCGGAGTGAATTGCTTTTTCTAATCCTTCTGTGCCACCTGTTTTGAATGCCATCGTTTCAGAGAACGTCTCAAGCGCCTCAGTTAACTCTTCAAATGATTGACAAACAAATAGCTGTGGTTGCATTTTTGTCACATCATAAGTTGTCCCTGTGCAAGCTTCAATTGAGAAAGGAACTTTTTCTACAGCATCTGTTAAGCAATGTTTGCTTTCGCCGACAGAGGAAAGAAGACCAGCACCGTAAATTTTTGGATCGTCAATATTTCCAATTAATCCGTACTCCACTGTCCACCAGAAAAGACGTGAAATTTGTTCAGCTTCTGATAAACCAGAAACTAAGTTTTGTTTTTCAATTACAGCATTTTCAGCAGCCTTAACTTCATCAGGAGTAGAAGTAGGGCTTTCTTTGACAATCGTTAATGTACGAACAGCTTCAAATGCATCATGTTCTTCTTTTGTAGAGAAAGCTTTTGCACCAATTTGTCCAAAACGTTTCACATATTTTGCATATGTAGGATCAAGTAAAATCGGTGCGTGTCCTGCTGCTTCGTGTACAATATCTGGAGCTGGTGTGTACTCGATATTTTCTACTTTACGAATATCTGTTGCAATTGGTAGTAATCCGTTCCCCTGAAAATCGAAAAATGCGACGCCAGGAATAAGGCCATCAATTGTTACAGCTCCCCAGCCGCTTGGTGCTAAGCATTCATTCATTTCTTCTACCTTTGGAATTGCATCTATATTAATACCAGATGATTGTAGTCCATTCACATAGGCTGGATGGGCAACGTCTTTTAAGAAGCTATGATTTTGTCTCATAATGTAACGCCACACAGCGTGATTCACCGGTGTGTATTGATCATAATGTTGTGTGGATACGAATGGTTTTAAATGCGATGGGATTTCTATTTTCTTTGTCATTTAGACATCCTCCTTGTTTTCTATAAAATTGAATATGAGTTTCGTATAGCTTATATCACCCCCTTTCAAATTGTAAGCGCTTATAAAATTTTATCATAAGATTCGGAATTATTTAACATTTGTTTCTTTGAGAAATAGAAAAAGCCCCTATCGGAACATCCGATAGGGGCGAAAGAATCGCGGTACCACCCTATTTGTAAGTGAAAATACACTTACATCTCAATTCATGATAACGGAAAAACTCCGTCTTTTCCTTCATGCATAAAAGCACTACGAAAAAGAAGCTCCAGAATTGTAATTCGTACTTATATATGTGCTAATTTCCACCGACCACTAGCTCTCTGTAACAGGGATATAATATACTACTGCGATTCTTTCAATGCGTATATATGAAGTTGTATAAAAGGGAAGGACGCAAAAAAGCCCCTATCGGAAAATCCGATAGGGACGATAAAAATCGCGGTACCACCCTAATTGTAAACATAAAAATTGTTTACCACTCACTTTAAGATAACGGAAAGATCCGTCTTCCTCTTCATGCACTATGTGCACTACGGGAAAGAAGCTCCAGAATTGTAATTCACGCTTGTATATGTACTGATTTACACCAACCATCAGTTCTCTAAGACAGGGATATAAGTCGCTACTAGTATTCCTTCAAAGCCGATATATAATTCGTTCAACTAAACTATGTTTCGTATTATAAAACTATTTTTAAAAGATTGTCAACAATAATTTAATTATTTCACTTCTAAATCAACATTCAAATTAGATGTATTTCCAGCGGCATCAGTTGCTACAATGTGAATTGTATTCTTTCCTTGCTGTAATTGACTACGATCGAAATAAATTTCGTAGTTTTTCTCCCAATGGTTCAGGAATGCATTTTCCCATGTACCATTCCCGTTAATTTCATACTGTATCGTGACAGGATGCCCTGGAGCAACCCATCCGGATTCTGTCATCCAATCTAACAGTATATCAGTTACTTTCCCTCTAATTATGAGATTTTCTTGATCAACTTCGTGTGTTAATTTAGGTGCAGTGCGGTCGACAAACACAGCCCCTGTTTGTTTCGTTTCTCCACCAGAATTAGAAGCAACAGCTTCAATTTGGTATAAGCCGTCAGGCAGAGGGGATCCACCAACTTTTGTACCATTCCATTTGAAAGATTTATAACCTGGTGTTTCATTTTTACCTTGATAAACGATACCTTGATAGGTTACTCGGTCTTTCGTAATTAAATTAGCGTGAAACGTTACATCCTCAACGGGTGTAACTAAATAGTAATTGATAAGGTTGTCATCTAGTATTTGGTCATTATTTGGACTGAAAGTAGAATTAACAATTTCAAGGCCATCAATACGTTTGTATTCTTTTGGATCAATGCTAAATGTAAATGGAATACGTATTTCTTCTGTCTTACCTTGTTCTTTTACATATACATTCCCTGTATATACACCTTGTGGCAAAGAACTATCCACAGTAATGGTAAAAGGTTTTTCTATGTTACTATTCGGTTTTACGCTCACAGAAGAAGCGAAAGAAGTTTGAACTTTCGTTTTTGTATCTAATAGTTCAATGCGAATTGAAAAGTTTTTCTTTTTGCTAGAAAGATTTTGTAATGTAATATTTTGTGTTAATTTTACTTTTCCGCTATTTGGTTTAATTAGACCGAAACTTACATTGTTTGGTGTAACTAATGCGTCCGCTTTTACTGCTTTTGGAATATTAATTAAGCCCGATCCTTGTGTCATAACAGGATATGTGTTTTCATTTACGTCTTTTAATGTTTCGGCTGTATTGGCAAGAGATGATTTTAATTGTTCTGTCGTCCAATCAGGATGCATTTGACGTAATAGAGCAACGGCTCCAGCTACTTGCGGCGCAGCCATACTTGTCCCATTGTGAGATTCATAGCCACCTCTTGGTACTGTACTTGTAATTTGTACGCCAGGTGCAACAACATCAGGCTTTATAAGCCAACTTCCTTGTGATGGTCCCCTTGAACTAAAATTACCAATAAGTTCTGTTTGTTTTGGTTGTCCAATTTTTATATTTTTCTTTCGTTTTGTAATTAAACTTTTCAACTCTTCGCCATTCGTATTGGATAGCTGCATAACAGGAAGAGCTACTTCTTCACGACCAAAATATTCTGGCATAATATTAATTTCTTTTTCGTTAGAAATTAGTAGCACGCCGAGAGCGCCAGCTTGTTTTGCTTGTTCTGCTTTTACTAACGTGCTCGAAGTCCCTTGTAAGACAAGCGCGAACTTACCTTTTACATCTTGTTTAGCGTAATCACTTGGATTACCGTATCCAACATATACAAGCTGGGCATCGTTTCCTACTTGGAAATCCGATTTTGATAACGGTAATCCTTGGTAAGATTTATTGGAACCAGCTACTTGGAATGTTGGAAATGGAATAGAAACTATAGATGCTCCAACAGAGATGACACTACTTGCATTCCCAGGTGCATCTACAGACCAAGGTTTGGGTCCATCATTTCCATTTGATACGACCGCAGTAACACCAAGTTTCGCCGCACGTTCTAGCGTCATTGTTACAGGTTGATCGGGTACATTTAAATCTTGACCAAGAGATAGATTTAAAACATCGGCACCATCTTGAATAGCATGCTCAATACCTTGAATAATATCTTCGGTTGTACCAGTACCCCCATCATTCATGACACGGTAAGCAAGTATAGAGGCATTTGGAGCAATCCCTTTTATTTTTCCATTACCAGCGATAATTCCAGCAACATGAGTACCGTGTACGTTTCCGTCCATCGGATCATTATCTTCATCGACTGTATCATAGCCGCCGATATAATTTGCTTTTAAATCAGGGTGTGTATAGTCTACACCTGAATCGATAATAGCGACTTTCATTCCTTTTCCATCAAGTGGTTTGCCAGTCGGATCTTTTGAATTCCAAGCTTCAGGCGCACCAACTGTCGGTCCTCCAATATTTGGTGTTTCTTGATTAGCCGGACTTTTTGACGTTTCATGTAATTTGTATGTTAAGTTTGGATAAATTGCTTTTACTTCAGGTAAAGAAGCTAGAGCGGTAATTTGATCCCCTGGAATAGAGATAGAAAACCCAGAAAATAACGTACTATACGTTTCTTTTATCGTTGCTTTCGGTGCTTTTTCTTTTATTTTCTTAGTAGTATCTTCTTGTGCTTTTTTTAGTTGCGCATGATAAGACTGGGCATTATTATTTTGTAAATCTGGAGCATGTTGAATGTTACTTTGTGAAGCGAGTGGAGCATGTTGCAATTCTACAATGACAGATATTTCTTTTGATGTTTTTGTTTCAACATTTTGCGCAATTTTATTTTCTCCCCATTGTGTAATGTTTGCTTTTAACTGTGGACTAAATTGCTTCTCTTTTTGCAGTGATTCAGCATGGGCGCTTAAAGCTCCAAAACTGGAAAAGACGAGCGCCATACTCAGTAGTGTAGATGTAGTTTTTTTCATAGAAACGCCCCCTGATAAAAAGTGCTAATATTCCGAAAATTAATCTTACAAATTTATCTCAAATTACATAATCGGATGTTAGATAAACTATATTTTCGACATAATTCATACCAATCCTCTATGAATTTAAAATTTCTTGGGAAATTTTTTCTGATTATGTCGAATAGGTATTTTTTACATATTGTAGGTGGACATTGAGGAATGCTATGAGGGAAATGGAGGGGTATTATGAAACGGTTCATAGTAAGCGTTGGTACAATGTTAGTCTTATTTTTATGTTCAATCATTAATAGTAGCGCAGAAAATAATGAAGCGAAAATTGCTTTTATTCGTCATCATGACCTCTGGATTAAAGTTGAGGGGAAAGAGAAACAACTTACAAAAGGAGAGTATATAACAGGGCCAAAGTGGTCTCATGATGGAGAGTGGCTGGCATATGTAAAAGGAAAGAAAGAAGGTAGTCTTGAGTTATATCGGCTGAAAGATGGAAAGAAAGTTACGCCGTTTCACTCAGAAGCATCGAATTATCAATGGTCACCAACAGAAAATATAATTGCATTTATATTTACAGGTACATTAAATACATTTGATGTAGAAAAAAAGAATACAGATTTTGAAAATGTATCGGCAGGTGTAGGAGATTATGCATGGTATCCTGATGGAAAGAAGTTTTTTGTATCATCTGAAGCACATTTACTTCCAACAGGGTGGACAGGAGCCCAGCTATATGAAGTACAAAAAGATGCACATATGAATCCTCATAAAATGAAGCATTTGTATGCATTACCAAATGAACATGATGATTTCCTAGCATTAGTTGCAAGTGGCTTTCGGTGGTCGCCAGATCAAAAGTGGATTTCATTTTTAGCAGTACCGACAGCTTCATGGTCAGCTGATAGCAATACGCTTTGCTTAGTTCGTGCAGATGGTAGTCGTTTTGAAAAGGTAGATCAAATGTTATTAAACACACAATGGTTCAAATGGGCGCCAGCCAACAATATATTGGCCTATATTGAAGGAAGCGGGAGAGTTGCGTTAGAGAATAAACATTTAAAAGTAAAAGAATTGCCAGCACTTCAACAGAACACATTTACACCGAAAGGATATGTCGATTGGGATTTTACATGGAAGAATGATAACGTAATTATCGTTTCACGAGCAAAAGAGGCGGGGATAGAAACTCCACCAGAAAAAAGACCACTACCATCTTTATATGAAATCGATAGTACAAGCGACGAACAACATCGAATCACAAAGCCACCTCATAGGCAAGGAGATTATCATCCGCTCTTCATGAATAAGAGTAATCAATTAATATGGATACGTTCAGACCGTAAGAAAGCGGATGTATGGCTTGCTCATAAAGATGGAAAGCATGAAATGAAGTGGATTGAAAATATAGATGTACCAGAGTGGTATTATGAGAAATGGAATTGGGAAAATGTTATCTCGGTGAAAGAAGAATAAAAAACCTGCCTAAAAGATAATTTTAGGCAGGTTTTTTATTGTTATTTATGTGTTTTATTTGGCTTCTTTTTCGCTGGGTTTCCGTTCCCCTGACGTTTTCTATTTTGTTCATCTTTTGCTTGTTTTTCATGCAGTGTATCTAAAAAATCATTCGAGTTACTCATTTTTCTATCGCTCCTTTCATTTCGTCCTAATTACTATAACCATTTAGGAGGATAATCATGAGATAAAAAGTTAAGCGCTTAATTTTCTTCGGTAGTATATGTAAAAGATGCCATACGTAATAAATAGCATAAATAAAATTTGTAACTCTATATTTTCTTTTAAAATAGTTGCGATAGAAGATGGTAAGTAAGGTGATGTATTGTTTGTTTCTACACCTAACCATTTGTTTAAGAGGTTAATGGTACAAAACATAAAAACACCGGACCAGCTTGCAATAATTGCTTTCTGTTTAATTTTTGTTTCTCGTTCATCATCTGTAATCCAAGGATTAGCAGTTTTATCACTACTAAAAAATCCGTTTATATATCCCCATATAATCATTCCAATTAAGATGGTTATCCATTTCATATTTATAATTCCCCTCTTCCTTGTAAAAAGTATTTTACATATGCAATTGTAATATTTTCCTGTTATTTATGTCAAATACTTTTTACATATTGTTTTTTTATAGCAGGAATAATGAATGAGATAGGGAAGAAATTATGTTGAAGGATTTCATGGAGAGAGGAGGATGGGTATGAAACTCGTCTTTGTTCGGCACGGTGAAGGAGAACATACAAAGGATTTGCCGGCAAGTTTACAAATGTTGAATCCATCATTAACGGATGAGGGAAGGAATCAGGCTGGATTCATTCAATTCAATGTACCATTACAGAAAACAGATATATTAATCGCTAGCCCTACACTTAGAACTTTACAAACGGCGGCGATATGGAGTGAGAAAGTAGCTTGTCAAAAAATCGTTCATCCATATGCATCCCCACGTATTTTTCCTTATCGAGAAGGAGCGAAAACATTACCATGTGATCACATAGTAGATCAAGGAATAATAACAAATTTATTTCCACATTTTTCGATTGCGAAAAGTACAAATAAGCAGTTATGGACGGAAGGTATAAATACTATTTCAGAGAATCGTTTTCAGCAAATAGTAGATGAATTTCTTCTTTGGTGTTATGAGCTGGGGGCGGAAAGAATTTGCATTGTATCTCACGACGGGACAATTACAGCGTATCGGCAATATTTACAGAAAGTCGTTTTAACTAGATCTGATTTTTTGAAAGAAACGGGTATATATAAAATGGATGTATCCCTTAATAGTTTGATTGAGGAGATCTAATTATAGGATGGAGGGTGTATGTTGAATGTTGCACTAGTAGTTGGCTTTAATTCTGATTTAGAGGCACAATCAATCCGAGCATCGCTTGAATATTTTGGGGCAAGAGTTGTGACATATTGGATTGGTAGGCCGAATGATTTCGTGGAAATTCTTTCTGGAAAGAACTTATATAACGATATCAATTATGTTGTTTTTTGCTTTCATGGTGAGGAAGGAAAGTTTGTCATGGAAGAGTTAGGTGAAGATATTTACGAACAAGATGAACCGAGAGGGAACTTTGGAGCGAAAGAAATTTATAAATATGCAAAATTGCATAATACACATATTGTAAATAGTGGGTGCACGTTAGGGGAGGGGAAATTAGCAGAATCATTTTTATATAGTGGCGCGAAATCGTATATTGGGTCGATAGATTACGTAGATGGGAATGCAGCGCTTATGTTTACAATACGCTTATTTTACAGTGTTATTAACCATGACAAAACGTTAGAAGAAGCCTTTCAAGAAGCGAGATTAATTGATGAAGAGACCGATACTTTTCGATTATATAAGTAGTGCGAGACGTGTTTATTTAAATATAGAATAAACACGTTTCACATTTAGCACACATTTTTTTTACAATTTTTTCAATGAAAATGATTATCACCTGTGGTATGATATGTTCAAGTTTTTATAGGTAATAAAAGTTACTATATAAACGTTAGTTTTTAATGTTTAATATGTATGACACAAATTATTCATAATTAACGTTTGAAAAATAAGTAACTAATGTTATTATATTATCTGTAACTGACTTAATTACACCTTTAGGAGGAAGATATGGTTATTCAATTTTTAAGAGAAAACAAAGCAGTTTCTTTTGTATTAGCAGTAATTCGAGTATATCTTGGTTACACATGGTTAATGGCTGGAATTGGTAAACTACAAGGAAAAGGATTCGATGCAACGGGTTATTTACAAGGTGCAATTGAAAAATCTAAAGGAGCACAACCGGCTGTTCAATCTTGGTGGGCATCATTTTTACAAGAATTTGCAATTCCAAATGTAGATTTGTTTAATACACTTGTAACATGGGGAGAAATTTTAGTTGGAATTGGTTTAATTGTAGGCTGTTTAACAAAAACAGCGGTCTTTTTTGGCCTTGTAATGAACTTTTCCTATATGTTTAGTGGGTCAATCGGTGTGAACCCTGAGATGGTTATCTTATCTATGTTTGTTCTTGTTTCCGGTATGAACGCTGGGAAATTTGGAATGGATGGTTTCATTATCCCGAAAGTATTGGGATCAAAAACTCAAAAACGTCAAAAGCAAGCTGCTTAATATATGAAAACGGGTATCTCAAAATGAGATACCCGTTTATGTTATTTTTCAAATTGGATCGGATTATTGTTAAAGAAGTCTTTTACATACCCTACAAATTCTTGTGGTTCTTGGCGAAATGGTGCGTGATAACCTTTTTCAATAATATGTAAAGTGCTGTTTGTTAAGAATTGGTGATACGTTTCTCCTTCTTTCCAAGAAACGCTACTATCATTTCTTCCCCATATAATTAAAGTTGGTTGTTTCATTTCATTTGCATTGATTTTAAGTCGTCTAGGCCATAACTTCATTTTATTATAATGCTCTTCATCATTACGCTTGAATTTCACTTTGCTCTCATCATAATCTGCAATTGAAGAAACGGCACTTAAATCAGTCGACAACTGTGGCTTTGGTGATCCTTGTTTATGAACGAATGTATGAGGGCCACCTGTAGCGTCAGTTAAAATAAGGTGGGTAACCGCTTCAGGGTATAAATATGTTAAATTAAGAGAAATTTCTCCACCCATCGAATGCCCTAATATTGCGAATGAATCATACCCTAGTTTTTTCATTAACTTATAATACAAATTTGCATGAGTTGGGAAAGAATAATAAAAATCCATCGGCTTAGATGAACGCCCGAATCCTAAAGCATCTACAGAAATAATCGTATGATCTTTTGCTAAATCGGAATAAATCTTTTGGAAACCATCTGATGATCCTCCAAATCCATGGATCATAAGTAAAGGTGGTTTTTCATTACCGATTTTTTTAAAGTAAATCGTTTGACCGTCTATTTCTACCATTTTTTCCTCGGTAGCTAGTTTTGCTGTAATTGTATTTTTAACTTGTTTTACTTGTTCTACTGGCTTTTCTGCTGCACTACATCCTACTAATAGTGTAAGAGTAAGACAACCTACCATAAAATAGCTAAACTGCTTCAATTAGTTGTCTCCTTTCTAACATAATGCTGTATCTATCACAGCAAATAGCATATTACGATTTCCAGGAAGTTGGCTACCATTTTTTATCATAAGAGGTGAAAGGAGCGTTTCTTGGAAATTGTCTGTTTGAAGAAAGTTACGAAATGTAAATTGTGAATGCGGGACATCAATTCGTACGATACCATGCCAACACTCACAAATCTTTTTTAATAATCGAATAGCATCTTCCTCTTGTTTTGCGATAAGTGGATTGATACATAAAATATTCCCTTTCTGTATACAGAAGGAAAAAGCTTCTATACAGTTATTTCTCTCAATTTTAAAAGAGTGTACAGCTCTTGGTAATAATAATGAGTAGAGTAGAGAGCGATTGGCACCAGTTACAATTTCATCGAGAGAGGTAATAGAGATAAGGTCTTTTTCTTTCACTTGTTGTGTTTGAACGGTATTCGTCTTAGTAGTTTGTTTTTCAAAACGATGTATCGTCGTTACTGTTTGAAATCCGCATGATGTGTATAAGGGCTCGCCAGCTTTTGTTGCAATAAGTGCAATTGGTTGTTTTGAGTGAGCGTGTTTCAAACAGCTATCTAGTAACATACGTCCAATTCCTCGTCCTTGAAAATGAGGATGAACGATTAACATGCCAATGGAAGAAAAGCTACTTGTAAAGGGAAATACACCTCCAGTTGCAATGAGTTTATTTTCATGAATATAACCTACAAGTGTGCCAATAGAGAGGTACATTTTGAATTGTTTTTTCATAAAGATTTCATCTTGTAACCATCCAACAGATTTGCAAAGATTGAGTAATTCAACAATGAAAGATTCATTTAGCTTTACTATTTTCATAAAAGTACACCACATTTCTATTTGTTTTCATAAAAATAGATTCGAAATGTAAAATAAGAGGTTTACGTTAAAGGGAATCCAACTTGTTTATATTTAGATTGTAAAGGGAACGATGCTTGATATGAAAAGACAAACTTATACAAATTATAACTTATATTTACATAAGTTAACAAAAAATTTACATATAACTAATTTTCCCTTAACAGTCTTCTATTAAATTTGATAGTGGGAAATGAATAACCTAATTAGGGGGACAAGACAGTGAAAAAGTTTGTAAAAAAAGCATGGCCATTTGCAGTTGTGGCGTCGTTAGCAGTTACTTCGGTAGCAACATGGAATTTTACACGTTCTAGTGAGGTTAATGCAGATGAGAGCGGAAACAATGCAAAGATTAAAAATGTTATTGTGTTAATTGGAGATGGCATGGGTCCTTCATATATGACGGCTCATCGTTATATGAAGGATAATCCAAAAACATTCGAGATGGAATCTACAGAATTTGATAAGCATCTTGTAGGAACACAAAAAACATATCCGGAAGATGAACATGAAAATATTACAGACTCTGCATCAGCGGCAACAGCTATGTCAGCAGGGATTAAAACATATAATGCGGCAATTGCGGTTGATAATGATAAAGCAGAAGTGAAAACTGTTCTTGAACAAGCGAAAGAAAAAGGGAAATCAACGGGACTTGTTGCGACTTCTGAAATTACACATGCAACACCAGCTGCTTTCGGTGCTCATGATATTAGCCGTAAAAATATGGACGCAATTGCAAATGATTATTTTGATGAAAAAATTAAAGGGAAGCATAAAGTTGATGTTATGCTTGGCGGCGGTGTAAAGAACTTTGTTAGAAAAGATCGTAATCTTACAGAAGAGTTTAAGAAATCTGGTTATAGCTACGTAACAGATCGAGATCAATTGTTAAATGATAAAAATGATCAAATCCTTGGTTTATTTGCACCAGGCGGTTTAGATAAAATGATTGATCGCAATGAGAAAACACCTTCACTAGAAGAAATGACGAATGCAGCAATTGAACGTTTAAACAAAAACAAAGATGGTTTCTTCTTAATGGTTGAAGGAAGTCAAATCGACTGGGCTGGGCATGATAATGATATTGTCGGTGCAATGAGTGAAATGGAGGACTTTGAAAAAGCATTTAAAGCAGCGATTGAGTTTGCGAAAAAAGATAAAAATACGTTAGTCGTTGCAACCGCAGACCACGCTACAGGTGGATTATCTCTAGGTGCGAATGGTGAGTACAACTTTAAAGTAGATCCAATTAAAGCTGCAAAACGTACACCAGACTTTATGGCAAATGAGATTGCAAAAGGTGCAAATGTAGAAGAAACATTGAAAAAATATATCGATTTACAATTAACACCAGAAGAAATTAAAGCTGTAAATGATATAGCTCCATCAAAAGATGTAACGAAGATTGATAATGCGATTGAAGATATCTTCAATAAGCGTTCGGTTACAGGGTGGACAACAGGTGGACATACAGGTGAAGATGTAAACGTATATGCATTTGGACCAGGTAAATACTTATTCTCCGGTGTTCAAGAGAATACAAATATAGCGAAACGTGTCTTTGATATTGTTGGTGGTGGCGACCCGAATAAAGGAAGACGCTAATTATGAACGAAAGTGAGGCAAAATGCCTCACTTTTCTTTTTAGGAGATGGACAGATGAGATTTTTTTTACGGAATTTAAGTTTTCTTCTATTCTTTGTATTATTGCTAGTTGGATGTCAACCTCAAGAGAATAATATAGAACAAAAACCTACTACGAAAAAAACTGAAGAAAAAGTACAGATAACGAAAGAGGAAGAACAGTCTATTCAAGATGTTATTGAGGCATTTGTACGGACGACGAATGAACGAAAATTTGCTGAACATATGGAGTTATTTTCAAAGAAGCTACCTAGTGCCGAAGACTTAAAAACACAAAAAGAAGCAGCTTTTCAAAAAGGAAATAAAAAAATTGAATTGGAACATATAGATATGAAAGCTAGTAAAGCAGGATATATCATTGTTGAAACAAAGGAAAAAGAATTAGATGGGGAAATTGCTATTCAAAAGAAAGTACAGTATGCGCTTGGAAAAGAAGATGAGACCTGGAAGATCGAAGAGGTCCGCACGATAGAGAAGAAATAAAAAAGGTTCTCCTTGAAGAGAACCTTTTTTATAGTGGTAACAGAATTTGATTTGAGCATGCTTCAATGTCATCAATATCTTGGCGAATGGTTGCCATTTTATTATCAAGATCTTCAGCTTTCATTGCTGCATCATGTAGTTCATCTTTTAAATATTCAGGTATATTTCCTTCATATTTATAATAAAGTTTATGTTCTAAACTTGCCCAAAAGTCCATTGCAAGTGTACGTAACTGAATTTCTGCAAATACATCTTTTGTACCAGAATTTAGTGATAAGGGATACTTAATAATCATGTGTAAACTTTTATATCCGTTTCCTTTTGGGTTAGCGATATAATCTTTTACTTCTATGACTTCCATATCCTCACGCTTTTGAATTACTTCTTTTAAATGATAGATGTCTTCTACGAAGCAACATGTAATACGAATACCAATGATATCTTGCAAATTTGTTTGAGCATTTTCAATTGTTGGCAATAAGTTTTTTCGCTCTAGCTTTTTTATAATACTTTCAGGTTGTTTTAGTCTAGTTTTTATATGTTCAAACGGGTTGTAATCCTCTAAAAATTGAGCTTCCCGGTTCATAATTTCAAATTTTGTTTTTAACTCTTCTAAAGCAAATGTATACGGTAATACAAAAGCTTTCCAGTAGTTAACTGTTGATTGATTATATTCCATTTATATACACACCTTTTCCTATTTACAAGTGAGGTTGTTATTTATACTAAATACCAAATCATATAAGCGCAAGCAGCAAATGATGAGATCATAAAACGATATTTAGTTTTCATACTTTCAACTCCTTTCGAGTGAGATTCTATATGAGTAAACGTGATTGTTAATAAATTCACTATGTACAACTTCTATAGTAATAGATTCATGTGAATTTCGTATGAACTAATTGTTTCAGCTTTTTGTCTTTTTTTTGTAAATCATAATTATTATCTGTAATTTAAAGTGTTTTAATTTGATTTATTCATTTGTATAAATTAATGTATATTTAAATTTATAGTTATTAAGGAGGATATATGTTGAACTTTGAAGAATTGGCAACTGCTAGGCGTTCCGCAATGAAATTTATACAAGGCATAGAAATCCCTGATGAGGATTTTAAAAAAATATTTGAGTTAACAAAGCTTTCCCCCTCTTGTTATAATTTGCAACATGCACATTATGTCGTAATTCGTGATCAAGAGCGAAAAGAAAAATTAAAAGAATTAGCTTTCGGACAATATAAAGTAGCGAGTGCATCTGCTGTAGTGCTTGTTTGTGGTGATAAGAGAGCGTATCAAAATGTTGAAAATATTTATTTTGGTATGAAGGTTTTAAAAATGATTGATGAATGTGAATATGAAGATACAATTAGGCAAACGAAAGGGTTATATGAAAGAAAAGGAGAGCGCTTCATGGAAGAGGAAGCGATTAGAAATGCTTCGTTAAGCGCAATGACTTTTATGTACGCTGCTAAATATTACGGCTATGATACGTGTCCAATGATTGGTTTTGATGAAAAAGCAGTACAAAATGAGTTGAATATGCCAGGGCATATAGTACCTGTTTTAATGGTTACGATAGGGAAAAGTGATACCACTAAAATTCGTCCTAGAGGATATCGAAAGCCAATTAGCGAGTTCGTTACATACGAATCGTTTTAATCAAAATGATAGATTACTAAAAACAAAAGGGTTCTATTTAGAATCCTTTTGTTGTGTGATTGACAAATAGAATGAAGTTATATAATATATAAATCGTAATCATTACGTTTTAGTTGCAATCTTTGAAAGAGAGGAGAATTACATATGCGTGTAAATATTACATTAGCTTGTACGGAGTGCGGTGATCGTAATTACATTTCTAAAAAAAATAAACGAAACAATCCCGAGCGCATCGAACTAAAAAAATATTGTCCACGATTAAAGCGAGTAACGTTACATCGTGAAACGAAGTAAAAGACTAGAGATTTCTCTAGTCTTTTTTTATTAATAAGTTTTGGATTTGTTTGTTATAATTACCTTAAATTGTAACGCAGGGAGAGGTATGATGAATCAAAAAGATAAAGAAAGAAAAGATCAAGTGGCTCATATGATTGACATTCCAGATGAATATAGGCTTGTTGTAGATGATCAAGAAGGTGTGGATGACCCATATCATCTAGTATGGTGGGAGCATAAAGAGGATGAGGAGAGAACGATACAAATTACGTTGAATAGACATACTGGTAATTTAATTGAATTTAGTATAGATGATGAAATTTATTTTTCGAGTGGTAAGGAAGCGATAGATGAGAATAAAGCAAGAGAGATTGCAAATGCATTCTTAAAAAAATATACAAAAGAAGGATATGAGTTTTATACATATATAACGGTTAAGGATGACAGGCGTGGGTGGAAAGAAGTAAATTATATGCAAGAAGTGAATGGCTACCCATTACGGAATGCAGGGTGTGTTGTGCGAGTTCATCCTTCAGGCAATGTTGTACATTTTCGTTATAATGGACAAAAAGCTATTGAGAAAAAACCGTTATGGCCAAGTGAAATTGTTGAGGAGAACGTCGTTTTAGAAAATCTGAAAGCTAGACAAGATATGAGACTTGTATTTGTAGATTTAACACATTCCTCATGTAAATATGAAAATGGTGAGGAAGTAAAAGGGTATCATCTCGTATATGAACCAGAACCTAGTCATGCGTTTATTGATGCAAGTACAGGTAAAGATTTGTTTGGAACAGATCATTATAAATTGCCTCTAACTGTAGCTGTTGAAAACCCGAAAAAAGGTATTCGACAAGATGATATATTCGATTTGTTTGATTGGGATAAAGAAAATTTTACAAAAGTTGCTGAGAAGGAAAATGATTATGAAATAAGGATGAAATTTGTTCCGAAAGAGGAATTACAGAAACAGAAAGAAGAAAAGAATCCATATTTAATGAATGAATTTTTTAAAAAGCATTTACCGATGTTAAAATATAATAATTTTGTTGGCATTATGATTGATAAATCTACCAATGAATTAACTGGTTTTATAAAACTGACAGACGATAATGAAGTAAAGCAAATACTGTCTAGAGAGGAATGCATACAAAAAGCACTTCAATTTTTGGAACAAGTTATTCCAGATGTCACACAATATCTACGTCTTTGGGAAGAACGTGAAGAAGCAGAAGATGGGATTGAAAGGTTTACCTTTTCCGTATATGTGAATGGTATTCCAGCAGAGTATAACCAATTTAGAGTCAATATCAATGCAGAAAATGGTGCTGTGATGCACTACTCCGGAGAGTCTAGCAAATTTATAAAAGAATTACTTACATATGAAACAACAATAAAAATAACAAAAGAAAAAGCGCTAGAAATATACAGAGGGGCCATGCGAGTGAATTTAGAATGGTTTTTAGAAAATGATGTAGAGGAAACGAACTACGTACTACTGTATAAACAAACAACGGATGAAAATCATAAAGAATCCTTCGATTGTAGTCGAGAAATTCGTTATATTGATGCGCATACTGGGGAGAAAATTTGGAGTGAATAAGGAAAAGGTCTTCGAGAGAAGACCTTTTTTTAGAAATAACGATTTATTCTTCGTATATATCGATTTTGTATAACCACTTTTGTACACTAGCAGGTGGTCCTTCTGTTCTCCACTTTGTTGTGCACATTCCACAGGAACAGTGAATTTTTCCTTTTGCAAAAATACCAGCTGTTTTAGGTGTATGTCCCCATGCATGTTTTACGATAATCATCTTTCGGCGCATCGTACGCTGACGTTGGTGCCTTGTATAAGCACGTGTTCTTTCAAATTTCATATTTGTATAATCCCTCCTTGTAGTACAAGTAGCTTGCAAGAGCGTACAAGGAGTTCATCTCTTACCAGCTACTTATGAACAAGAGGGTAATGAAATGTTTCATATTCCACTCTCCAATCTTTTGTTTAAGTATATGTAGCAAAGCTTTTTGAGACAAATATTATGCGTAAAAACATATTGGAATGATATCGTACAGACACAAACAACCTCACGCCCACATACACATAATAAAGACCACTATTTTGGCGGAGGTGAAAGGTTTGAGTCTATTCGCCGCAATTGGATATATGGTTCGAGAAGTGTTTGTCTTTGTTTCTTATGTGAAGAACAATGCGTTCCCGCAGCCGTTATCATCAGATGATGAGAGAAAGTACTTAGAGTTAATGGAGCAAGGTGATGCTCAAGCGAGAAATCTTTTAATTGAACATAATTTACGGCTTGTAGCTCATATCGTTAAAAAATTTGAAAACACAGGAGAAGATGCAGAAGATTTAATTTCAATTGGTACAATTGGGCTCATTAAAGCAATTGAGAGTTATTCAGCAGGGAAAGGAACAAAGCTTGCGACGTATGCAGCACGCTGTATTGAAAACGAAATTTTGATGCATTTACGTGTACTAAAGAAAACGAAAAAAGACGTTTCACTTCATGATCCGATCGGGCAAGATAAAGAGGGGAATGAAATATCGCTTATTGATATATTAAAATCTGAGTCTGAAGATGTAATTGATATGATTCAGCTTAGTATGGAGTTAGAAAAGATTAAAGAGTATATCGATATTTTAGACGAACGAGAGAAAGAAGTTATCGTAAAGCGCTTTGGACTTGGGCTTGATAAGGAGAAAACGCAGCGGGAGATTGCGAAGGCACTTGGTATTTCAAGGAGCTACGTATCAAGAATTGAAAAGCGTGCGTTAATGAAAATGTTCCATGAATTTGTAAGAGCAGAGAAAGAGAAAAAAGCGAAAGAATAATGTGCATTGCAAGCAGCCAAATTTTAAAATGGGCTGCTTTTCTTTTTGTAAATAAGGAAAGAAAACGAGTTGTATTAAGAAGAAATACATGTTCACTGTTGAAAATGACGGATTCTATCTGTAATATTAGAGGGTGCTAAACAATTTAAGAATAATACCATACTTAACTTAGTTTTCGATTTGCATAATGAACAGTTCTATATGATATGTGGGAATAAGAACCAGTTTTACATATGATATAGAAAGAAAATAAGGGAAAACTAAAGTTATAGACTGGTTAGGAGGTTTCGCAATTTGCGACGTACATTATATCGACTTATGATAGAACTTACAAATGGTCGCTTTACTTCTTATATATTACGTAAATTTGCACAATCTCGTTTGAGCTCCATCATAATTCCATCATATGCGAAAGTTTTTCAAATTAATCAAGATGAGATGGAAAAGGGTTTGAAGGAATATAGAACATTGCATGACTTATTTACGCGTAGGCTAAAAGAAGGAAAGCGTAGTATTGATACAGATACATCGAGTATCGTTAGCCCTGTTGATGGTGTTTTTGCTGACCACGGTCCTATTGAGGATACAAAAACATTTGATATTAAAGGTAAGCGTTATTCAATTGTGGATATGCTAGGTAATGAAGAACGTGCAAAGCGATATGCAGGCGGTACATACATGGTCATTTATTTGAGTCCAAGTCATTATCATCGCATTCATAGTCCACTTTCTGGGGCTGTGACTGAAAGATTTGTACTCGGTAGAAAATCATATCCGGTAAATGCAACTGGTATGGAATACGGTAAAGAACCACTGTCAAAAAATTATCGTTCTGTTACAGAAGTGAATAGTGACGGCGAACATATGGCACTTGTAAAAGTAGGGGCTATGTTTGTTAATAGTATTGAGCTTTTGCATGAAAGAAGTACTGTTCAAAAAGGTGAAGAAATGGCATACTTTACATTTGGTTCAACAGTTGTATTATTGTTTGAAAAAGATATGATAGAAGTAGTGCAGAATTTGAAGAGCGGACAAGAACTTCGTCTCGGTGAAAAAATTGCTACTCGATTAACTCACAAGTAAAGAGAAGATTTTATAATCGTAAATAAGAGTTATGGACAAAGATGCTTAATGATGAAATCCCCTAGATGGGAGTACTTGTTTATTCGAGAGCCATCGTAGGATGGCTCTTTTTACAGGTTATTAGTAATCTATATGTACTCAAGAAGATTTGGCAAGCTTGTCCTCTAATGAGCGTCTAATAATTTCTTGTTTTATAAGTAAAATGAAGTCGGGATTTAATTTTAGTTCTTTTGCTTTATAATAAGACTCAGTGAGTAACTCAGTAGATAACTGTTCCATATGTTTTGTTTTCAAGGTGAGTCACCTCCTAATAATATAAGGATTGATTCGTTGTTGCATTTAATGTACCAAAAAAATATGACAGTCACAAACAAGTGGTTATCCACATACCACAGTGGATAAATTGTGTATAGATTGTTAGTAAATTCCAAATTGACTGAAAAATTAATGTGGAAAGTGTGTACAATTTTATCCACAGGTTGTATATCGAAAAATGTTGTCGAAAAATTTTATGAAAAATCCTCAAAGAGGTGAAAGAAATTGAAATTATTTTTACCAAATGAATATGTGAAAAATGTATATCATGTTCAACCAGAAGATTTGAAAAAACGTGGAATTAAAGGAGTTATTACTGATTTAGATAACACGTTAATTGAATGGGATCGTCCAAATGCAACGCCGCAACTTGAAGAGTGGTTTTTAAAAATGAAAGAGCAAGGCATTCAAGTAACGGTCGTTTCGAATAATAATGAGCAACGTGTGAAAGACTTTGCTGATCCATTAAATATTCCATTTATTCATAGTGCACGTAAACCATTTGTTCGTGCATTTAAGCGTGCGATACAAGAGATGCACCTGCAGCCGGATGAAGTTGTAGTAATTGGGGATCAGTTGCTTACAGATGTGCTTGGTGGAAATCGTGTAGGACTTCATACAATCTTAGTTGTGCCAGTAGCGCAAACGGATGGATTGGTGACTCGCTTTAATCGAAAAATTGAACGAAGAATTATGAAAAATATGAAGAAAAAAGGTTTAATTAACTGGGAGGAATAAAGTTTGACTGAAACAATTAAATGTATTGGTTGCGGTGTAGAAATTCAAACAGAAAATAAAAATGAAGTTGGGTATGCGCCTGCCTCATCTTTAGAAAAAGAGCAAGTGATTTGTCAACGCTGTTTTCGCTTGAAACATTACAATGAAATTCAAGATGTATCGCTAACAGATGATGACTTCCTACGCATTCTAAATGGAATTGGAAGGTCAGATGCATTAGTAGTCAAGATTGTAGATATTTTTGATTTTAGTGGTAGCTGGTTACCTGGCTTACATCGTTTCGTAGGAAATAATAAAGTATTACTTGTAGGAAATAAGGCGGATTTAATTCCTAAGTCAGTAAAACATGATAAAGTAAAGCATTGGATGCGCTATAGTGCAAAGCAGTTAGGATTAAAGCCAGAGGATGTCTTTTTAATTAGTGCAGCGAAGGGACAAGGGATTGCTGAATTAGCGGATGCTATTGAGTATTATCGCGACGGCAAAGATGTTTACGTTGTTGGATGTACGAATGTAGGAAAATCTACATTTATTAATCGTATGATTAAAGAATTTAGTGATGAGACTGAAAATGTAATTACAACATCTCATTTCCCAGGAACAACACTTGACTTAATTGATATTCCATTAGACGAAGAATCTTCTTTATATGATACGCCAGGTATTATTAACCACCATCAAATGGCTCATTATGTTGGAAAGGAAAGCTTAAAGCTTATTACACCAACAAAAGAAATTAAGCCGATGGTATTCCAATTAAATGAGGAACAAACATTATTCTTTAGTGGATTGGCACGCTTTGATTATGTAAGTGGTGGTCGTCGTGCGTTTACTTGTCACTTCTCAAATCGTTTAACAATTCATCGTACAAAGCTTGAGAAAGCAGATGAATTGTATAAAAATCATGCCGGAGATTTACTAAGCCCGCCAACACCAGAAGAATTAGAAAATATGCCTGAGCTGGTGAAATACGAGTTTAATATTCGTGAACCGAAAACGGACGTTGTATTCTCTGGATTAGGATGGGTTACTGTAAACGAATCAGGAGCAAAAATTGTTGCTCACGTACCAAAAGGAGTAAGTGTTTCATTGCGTAAATCTTTAATTTAATATGGAGAGGGATTTATGAAACAATTATATGGTGTAATCGGAAATCCAATTGGACATTCATTATCGCCCGTTATGCATAACGATGCATTTGAACACTTGAATATGGATGCCCATTATCATGCGTTTCTTGTAGAAGAAGGGCTAGGGGAAGCAGTAAGAGGTTTAAAAGCGTTAGGTATTTCAGGATTTAATGTAACAACTCCGCACAAAGTTGCTATTATGGATTATTTGGATGAGATTGACCCACTAGCAAGGCAAATTGGTGCAGTAAATACAGTGGTTCATAAGGATGGAAAATTAATTGGCTACAATACAGATGGAATCGGTTTTGTCCGAGCCTTACAGTCAATTAGTAGTGAACCACTTCAAGAGAAACGTATTTTATTACTTGGCGCTGGTGGTGCTAGCCGAGCTATTTATTTTTCTCTTGCTGATGTAGGTGTGAAAGAAATTGATGTAGCAAATCGTACAGTCGATAAGGCGAAAGAACTTATTGCTGCATGTGCGGCTGATGTTCATTCTGTTGCTTTATCGTTAGAAAAAGCGACAGAAGAACAAGGGAATTATGATATTATCATTCAGACGACAACAAGAGGTATGCATCCGCATGTCGAACATACGCCATTACAAATTTGTTCGTTAAAAGAAGGAACAATTGTATCAGATATAATTTATAATCCATTTGAAACGAAAATTTTATGTGAGGCAAAAGAGCAAGGTGCAATCATTCAAAATGGTATTGATATGTTTGTTTATCAAGGGGCACTTGCATTTGAAATGTGGACAGGACGCGTGCCAAATATTGATAGAATGAAACAATTAGTAATGAGAAAGCTTGGAGGCTAATTATATGTTAACAGGAAAACAAAAAAGATTTTTACGTGCACAGGCACATCATTTAACACCAATTTTTCAGGTTGGAAAAGGCGGCGTAAATGAAAATATGGTGAAACAAATTGGAGAAGCATTAGAGGTTCGTGAATTATTTAAAGTGAGCGTGCTACAAAATTGTGAATTCGATCGTCGTGAAGTTGCAGAAGAACTTGCACAAGGTGCACGTGCTGAAATCGTTCAAGTAATTGGAAGCACAATTGTTTTATATAAAGAATCAAGAGAAAATAAACAAATTAAGCTTCCTCGATAAAAAGATTAGCATGCGGTACTTTTATTGCTAGTGCTTAATGATGTAGAGAGCGAAACCAATTGAACTTTTATTAACAGTGAACTCTCTTCGAATTGATAGGAAGAGAGTTGCTGTATGTAAAAGGAAGGGGCGTTTCTTTTGAGAAAAATTGGCATCATTGGCGGTACATTTGATCCGCCTCATTATGGGCATTTGCTAATTGCAAATGAAGTATATCACGCTTTGGACTTGGAAGAAGTATGGTTCCTGCCAAATCAAATTCCGCCACATAAACAAGGGCGGAATATTACAAGTGTAGAAAGTCGTTTAAAGATGTTAGAGCTTGCGACTGAGGAAGAAGCATACTTTTCAATTTGTTTAGAAGAGCTAAACAGAGAAGGCCCATCTTATACGTATGACACTATGTTACAATTAACGGAAAAGTATCCGGATGTGCAGTTCCACTTTATTATTGGTGGAGATATGGTTGAGTATTTGCCAAAGTGGTATAACATTGAAAAGTTACTTACACTTGTAACTTTCGTTGGAGTTACGAGACCAGGTTATACATTGCATACGCCTTATAATATTGTAAAAGTGGAAATTCCAGAGTTTGCAGTTTCTTCTTCTTTGTTACGTGAGAGGTATATGGAGAAGAAAACGTGCAAATATTTACTTCCGGAAAAAGTACAGGTATATATCGAGAGGAATGGGTTGTATGAATCGTGAGGAAGCACTTCATATTGTGAAACAACAAATGCATGAAAAGCGTTATGTACACACAATAGGTGTAATGGAAACAGCGATTGAACTGGCTCGTTTATATGATGTAGATGAGAAAAAGGCAGAAACAGCTGCTATCTTTCATGATTATGCAAAATGTAGAGCGATTTCAGAAATGGAAGAGATTATTAAGAGGGAAGGTTTGCCGAAGGATCTACTTCACTATAACAAAGAGTTATGGCATGCACCTGTTGGGGCATACTTAGTAGAAAAAGAAGTAGGCATTACGGATCCTGAAATTTTGCAAGCTATTACATACCATACAAGTGGTCATGAGAAAATGACGATGTTAGATAAAGTGATTTATGTAGCAGATTACATTGAGCCGGGGCGTAAGTTTCCTGGTGTAGAAGAAGCGAGAAAACTCGCATATAAAGATATAAATCAAGCGTTACTGTTTGCTTTAAAGCGAACAATTCAATTTTTAATGGAAAAAGATCAAACGATTTATCCATTAACATTCCAAACATACAATGCAGTTATCAAGGAGGAAATTATTAAATGAAAGATAAAGATTTATTAGTATTAGCAGCAAAAGCAGCTGATGATAAGAGAGCAGAAGATATGGTTGTACTAAATATGCAAGGGATTTCACCAATTGCAGACTATTTCATTATTTGTCACGGAAACTCTGATAAACAGGTGCAAGCAATTGCGCGTGAAATTAAAGCGAAGGCGCATGAATTCGAAATTAATGTACAACGTATGGAAGGTTTTGATGAGGCTCGTTGGGTATTAGTAGACCTTGGTGATGTGGTTGCTCATGTATTCCATAAAGATGAGCGTGATCACTACAATTTAGAGCGTCTATGGGGCGATGTACCACGTGAAGATATTACTGAAGAGTTAGATCAATGAAATACGAACAATTTGCATTACTGTATGACGAACTGATGAATGATGTCCCGTATGATAAATGGGTAGAGTTCACAGAGGAAAGTTTGCAGCATGCGGGCATGAAAGAGGCAAAAATTCTTGATGTAGCATGTGGAACTGGTAACGTAACACTACCGCTTATGCGAAAAGGTTATGATTTAACTGGTGTAGATCTTTCAGAAGAAATGTTAACTGTCGCACAGCAGAAATTAGGAGGAGAAGGTTATTTTCTTCCTTTTTACCAACAAGATATGAGAGAACTTGATGTTCCTGGTGAATTTGATTGTGTAACAATCTTTTGTGATTCGTTAAACTATGTATTGCAAGAAGATGGAGTGCAAGAAACGTTTAGAAGAGTCTTCCATCATTTACGTCAAGATGGCTTGTTTTTATTCGACGTACACTCTTTATATAAAATACATCACGTATTTCAAAATGAAACATATACAGTGAATGGCGAGGAAATATCACTTATTTGGAACTGTTTCCCTGGAGAAGAATCCAATAGTGTGGAACATGATTTGACATTCTTTGTACAAGATCCAGAAGAAGATGTATATCATCGTTTTGATGAATGTCACGTGCAACGAGCATATTCGGTTGAAGAATTAACGAAATGGCTTGAAGAGGCTGGATTTACAGTGCTTCGCGTCACAGGAGACTTTGAACGAATTGAAGTGACAGAACAAACAGAGCGCATCTTTTTTATGGCGAAGAAGAATGGATAAAACAAAAGCAACCGATAAGGTTGCTTTTGTTTTTTAGAAAAGATTTGATTTCATTTCTAGAATATTAAAAAGATGATACATGTAAAGTACAAAAATGCTAGTTTTAGTGAAAATGTAGCATAAAAAAGATACGTATTAATAAAAAGGATTTGGAATGGCGATGGCGTATTTATTATGTGTGTTTATTGAATTGCTGATCAACGCATTTTAAATCTTCATCAAACTTCTCGTGTGTCCGTTCGATTAATTTATGAAACATATCTCCAACATGTTCTTCTAAAACTAGAATACCTTCTCCTGTAACGCCGCCTTTGACACATACCTTTTCTTGTAAGGTAGGTAATGTGAAAATCTCTTTTTCAAGTAATTTCCCCATTCCAACGACCATTTCACTTACTAAAGTAGTAGCTTCTTCATGTGTAATATTTGTTTTATCTACAGCAGCGTTAATGAAACATTGTAATAAATAACTAAAGAATGCAGGGCCGCAGCTTGCTATATCAGATGAAACGCGCGTTATATCTTCTTCTATTACAAGTGGAGTAGAAATTTTTTTGAATAGCCGAAGTAGTTTTTGTTGCCACTCTTCAGAGCATTTACTTCCAAATGTAAATAATGATGCGCCAGATAGGGCGCGGTTTGTAATGCTCGGAATGATACGTGCGACGTGGCAAGGTACAAGTGTCTCTAATTGTGATGGAGATATTGGACTTGTGATAGAAACTAAGCACTTTTCATCAGAAAAATGTTCAGCATATTTTTGTAGGATAGGGTATATATCTTTTGGTTTAACGCAAATAAAAATAAGTTGTGATTGTTCGAGTACTTCTGGGATTGTTTTGGCTATATGAATAGAAGGGTATTTTTCTTTTATATGATATGCTTTGGCAGGTGTCCGATTAATGATTGTAAGGCACGAAGGTTTGACAGCACGGGTCTCTAAAAATGCATCGATTAGTATGTTCCCCATGTTTCCTGTCCCTATAATTCCTATGTTCAATGTTTCATCCCTCCTTCGTAACAGCTTTCTCCTAAACAATATGAATGATGTTATAAATTTATGATTAGAGGTGTAAAATGATGTGGGATTTTCCGAAAAAATGGTTGGGGTTAGTAGTTATTATTGTAACTGTACTTTTTCTTTTTTTCTGGAAAACAAACCAGCATACAGAGCGATCGGTCATTGCAACGGATGTTCAGGCGAAAGATGTAGAGAAAAAAAGTAAACCGAAAATATTAGATGCAAAGGAACAGAAAAAAATACTAATTGATATGAAAGGGGCCGTTGTTAAAGAGGGGGTGTATGAAATGAAGGAAGGGGACCGGTTCAAGGATGCCGTTGAAAAGGCGGGTGGTTTTTTGCCTGAGGCAGATATAAAGAAGGTGAATTTAGCACAAATTGTACAAGACCAAATGATTCTTTATGTACCCAATAAAAATGAGCAAGTGCAAGATTTGGCTACCTCTTCAAAGGGGGAAGGGAAAGTTCAAATAAATGCAGCTTCTAAAGAGCAACTTGAAAAAATCACAGGCATTGGCTCTCGAAAAGCGGAAAGTATTTTGAAATATCGAGAGGAACATGGTCCGTTTCAGAAAATAGAAGATTTATTAAAGATTGATGGGATTGGTGTGAAGTCTTTGGAAAAAATAAAAGATCAAATTATTATTCCGTAAAAGATTGACGAAGTTTTTCTTCATTCGCTACACTACAAGTAGACAAAAAAGAAGGTGAAAAATATGGAACGAATTTCGTGGGATCAATATTTTATGACGCAAAGTCATTTGTTATCTTTACGTAGTACATGTACAAGACTTGCAGTAGGGGCAACAATCGTTCGTGACAAGCGGATTATTGCTGGCGGCTATAATGGTTCAATTAAAGGTGGGGTGCATTGTATCGATGATGGATGCTATGTCATTGATAATCATTGTGTTCGTACAATTCATGCAGAAATGAATGCTTTATTACAATGTGCCAAGTTTGGTGCGAAAACAGAGGAAGCAGAAATTTACGTTACGCATTTCCCTTGTTTACAATGTTGTAAGGCAATTATTCAAAGTGGTATTACAGCGGTTTATTATGCGCAGGATTATAAAAATCATCCATACGCCATAGAGTTATTTGAACAAGCGAATGTAACAGTGAAGCACGTTCCACTAGAATATGATATTGCTGCATTAGAGGAGCAAAAACGTTATACGGAGTTAAAAGAATTATTTGGGTCTTTCGAAAAAGATAATTTATCAATGGAAGAATTACAGCATGTATTCACGAAAGCAAAAATGATGCTATAAGGAGTGAGTATAAGTTGCATGAACAATGGGGCTATATTGCAATCTCTTTTATAATGGGGATTGCAATCGCCTTTTCCTTGTCATTTTTATGGATTGCTTGTTGTTTCGTTTTATATGTTTTCTTCTGTTTATATCGTACTTCGCGTAAAACCTTCATTTTTTGTATGATAGCGTGTTTTAGTGGTGCTATGTACACTTCGTATGTTCAAGGACAAAATAAGCCTCTAGGGGAGCCCTATGAAGCTACAAGAGGGGTGATACAAAATACACCTCTTATTAATGGGGATCGCCTATCTTTTCAATTTGAAGATCAGAATAAAAATACAGTGCAGTTAAGTTACAAAATGAAATCAGCCTTGGAAAAGAAACAATTACAACAATTATATGCGGGAGTATCCTGTGTATTCAAAGGTGAGAGGAAAGAACCGCAAACTGCTCGGAATTTTCATGGTTTTGATTACCGAGATTATTTATATAAACAAAATATTCATTTTATATTCCATGCTACATATATTTCTGAGTGCCAAAAAACATCATTATCATTTGTGCAATGGATTCTTTTTTATAGGCAGCACATAATCTTTAAAGTTACAGAAATGTTTCCAGAGCAATCAGGTGCTTTTATGAATGCATTATTATTTGGTGACCGACAACAAATGACGTTTGAAGTTGAAGAACAGTATCAGCAATTTGGTCTTGTGCATTTATTGGCGATTTCAGGGTCGCATATTGTTCTGTTAATGGTGATAGTTTACTTTGTTTTACTGAGAAGTGGTGTGACGAAGGAGATGGCGACAGTATTTCTAATTGTTTGTATTCCAGTGTACATGATTATAGCAGGCGCATCACCGTCTGTTATAAGAGCTTCTATAACAGGTGTTTTATTGTTGGTTGCTTTCATTTGTTCTGTTCGCTTATCTAGTTTAGATGCCTTAAGTATAACGGCTATATGTATGCTTATATACGACCCATATCTTGTTTTTAATATAGGATTTCAATTTTCATTTGTAGGTAGTTTCGCTTTAATTTTATCTGCTCCGATACTACTAAGGCATAGTAATGGAATAATTCGAAATGCTATTTATATTTCTATTATCTCGCAGCTCGTTAGTACCCCGATTTTGTTATATCATTTTGGTTATTTTTCTCCATATAGTATTTTCCTCAACCTCATATACGTTCCATTTTTATCTATACTTGTATTACCATGTAGTATTATTATTCTGGTATTTATACCAATTATCCCATTTCTCGCAAAAGGACTTGCAAATATACTGTCAGTAGGTTTAATTATTTCTAATAATTTACTAAGTTATTGTGAAAGCTTACCGTTTCCCCGCCTTGTTTTCGGGCAAACATCTATACTTCTTATAGTTGTATATTGTGTGATGATTGTTAGTATATTGATCGTCTTGGAAAGAGGGCTGCCGAAAAAAATTGTATTCATAGTCATGAGTGGATTTCTTTTTATTAGCACGTGTCATTATGTATACCCGTATTTTCGCGAGAGTGGGAGTGTGACATTTATTGATGTTGGACAAGGTGATGCAATATTAATTCGACTTCCATATGATAAAGGGGTTTATCTTATTGATACAGGTGGAACACTTCGGATAAATAAAGAAGAATGGCAACGGAAAAAGCATGAATTTTCTGTTGGTCACGATATTCTTGTTCCTTTTTTGCAAAAGGAAGGTGTGAAAACAATTGATAAATTAATCATAACGCATGGAGATGCGGATCATATAGGTGCCGCATCAGATTTATTATCGTATATAACTGTAAAAGAAGTTGTATTTGGTCAAAAGAAACAAGAGACAGTATTAGAAAAGGTGTTAAAGAAAAAGGCATTAGAAAAAGAAGTGAAAATAAGTATAGTGGAAGAAGGGGAGTGTTGGAGTATAAATGGAGCGGAATTTTTTATACTAGCTCCGAAAGGGAAAGAAAAAAGTGAAAATAACTCTTCAATTGTAATGTGGGCCAAATTAGGAGGATTAACATGGCTGTTTACAGGTGATTTAGAAGAAGAGGGAGAGGAACTTTTAGCATCGACATATCCATATTTACGGGCGGATGTTTTAAAAGTTGCGCATCATGGGAGTAAAACGTCATCTACAGCACCTTTTTTGAGGCTTATACAGCCTAGTATAGCGATTGTTTCTGTGGGAGAACGGAATAGGTATGGACATCCGGATAAGGAGGTGATAGAGCGTTTTGAGAAGATGGGTACTGAAGTATGGCGAACGGATAAACAAGGTGCTATTTCCTATGTTTTTAAAGGGGAAACCGGAACCTTTAAAAGTAAAATCACATATGATGAAATACATAATAGATGAAAAAGAGAAGACTGCCATGAAATGGCAGCCTTTAAGAACCGATGAATTTAATAACAGTTGCAATAATGAAAAGTGTTGCGAAAAAACCAAATGAGACGATAAATCCTACCCCTGAATCAATAGCGTCATTGCGTTTACTTTGAACATTTTGTTCAAAATCATTCATTTAGAATCCCTCCCCAACATTCCACTTTAGTATAAAATATTGTCAGAAAAAAATCTACAATTTCCATATGAAGAGGAACCGAGTATTTTTACTACTTTCTAGTTCGTTAAGTGACATGAGTTTTTCGTTTCCAAGCATGTTAAGAGTTGGCACTTATACTCGGATTTTTATTGTGAATAATAAAGGGAAGGTGATTACCGCACACCAATAAGAAACCCGGGACTTATTGCGTGGCGTTTAATATAAATAAAGGGGCGGGTTGTAAAGCCTGTTCCTTTGTACTTGTAAAACAAAAGCTAGGGCATTAGTATAAATATATATTGCCAAGTTAGGGAGTAGGAAAAAAGTATGAGTGATATACATAAAAAAATTAATAAGAAGCAGTTTGCTCCGTTATATTTACTGTATGGAACGGAAGCGTTTTTTATAAATGAAACGATAAAGCTTATTACAACAGAAGCACTTGAAGAGGAAGATCGAGAATTTAATGTTGTGACATACGATTTGGAAGAATCCTATTTAGAAGATGTGGTTGAGGATGCGCGTACACTTCCTTTTTTTGGGGAACGGAAAGTACTATTAATGAAATCACCACTTTTTTTAACTTCACAAAAAGAAAAGTTAGAACAAAATATAAAAATTTTAGAAGAATATATTGGTGAACCTTCTCCATTTTCTATTCTTGTTTTTGTTGCGCCTTACGAAAAACTCGATGAACGAAAAAAAATTACAAAACTATTAAAGAAAACAGCGGATGTAGTAGAAGCGAATGCGATGCAAGTGCAAGATGTTCAGAAATGGATTGGTGCTCGTGCTGATGAAGTACATGTGCATATTGATAATGCAGCTGTTAGTTTGTTATTAGAGCTTGTGGGAAGTAATGTAACGATGTTGGCGAAGGAAATGGACAAGTTAACGTTATACGTTGGTATGGGCGGAGAGATTACACCAAAACTTGTTACAGAGCTTGTGCCGAAGTCTGTGGAGCAAAATGTATTTGCTTTGACAGAAAAAGTAGTGAAAAAGGATATTGCGGGTGCAATGCAAATTTTAGATGGATTATTTACGCAGCAGGAAGAACCGATTAAATTGCTTGCGTTATTAGTGAGTCAATTCCGCTTGCTGCATCAAGTGAAAGAGTTGCAACAACGTGGTTACGGACAAAATCAAATCGCGTCTCATATTGGTGTACATCCGTATCGTGTAAAGTTGGCGATGAATCAAACGAAGTTTTTCTCTTTTGAAGAATTAAAAAAAGTTATTATAGAATTAGCGGAAGCTGATTATAGTATGAAGACGGGGAAAATGGATAAGAAACTTGTGCTTGAGTTTTTCCTGCTGCGGCTAAATCATATGTAGTGATACAAAAAAGTTCATGTACTTGTTACGTGAACTTTTTTGTATATAAAAAAACGATCCAAATGGATCGTTTTTTAAACGCCTTACGCGTTTACTTGTTTCGCTAAGCGAGATTTTTGACGAGCTGCAGCGTTTTGGTGGATAAGACCTTTACGAGCTGCTTTGTCAAGTTTTTTAGAAGCAGTTTTGAAAGCTTCTTTAGCATTTTCAAGATCGTTATTAGTAACTAAAGCTTCTACAGTTTTAACAGCAGAACGCATGTCAGACTTGATAGAAGCGTTATGTGCACGACGCTCTTCGCTAAGTTTAGCGCGTTTGATAGCAGATTTGATGTTTGCCATACTTTTCACCTCCCTGGTGCAATCGAATGACTCGATTCTTAACATAGAACAAGTGATATTCTATCAAACGGTGAAGAGAATTGCAATAGTATATCAATGAAATTTCACGTAAAGGAAAGAATGACCTTATATAACTTTGGGAAATCTAACGATATTTACTATGAATTACGGAGGAGATACGATGAAAGAACCATTAGATTTAAGTAAATATAGTGTTAGAACTGACCTTGCTGTAGAAGCGCATCAAATGTTGCAAGAACGCCAAGAAGAACAAGAAGGGGTACAAGGAGTTATTGTAAAAGAGAGGGAAGAAGAGGGTATTACAATTACAAAAGTCACAATTGATGAAGTTGCATCTGAATCGATGGGTAAAAAACCTGGAAATTATTTAACGCTTGAAGTGCAAGGTATACGTCAACAAGATACGGAACTGCAACAAAAGGTAGAGCGTATTTTTGCGAAAGAATTTTCTTATTTCTTAGAAGAGGTTGGCGTTACAAAAGAAGCGAGCTGTTTAATTGTTGGTCTTGGGAATTGGAATGTAACACCGGATGCACTTGGACCGATAGTTGTAGAAAACGTATTGGTAACGAGACATTTGTTTCAATTGCAGCCTGAAAGTATAGAAGAAGGTTTTAGGCCTGTTAGTGCAATTCGTCCGGGAGTAATGGGAATTACAGGAATTGAAACGAGCGATGTTATTTATGGAATCATTGAGAAGACGAAGCCAGACTTTGTAATTGCAATTGATGCGTTAGCTGCACGCTCTATTGAACGTGTAAATAGTACGATACAAATTTCGGATACAGGGATTCATCCTGGATCTGGTGTTGGGAATAAACGTAAGGAGCTAAGTAAAGAAACATTAGGAATCCCTGTTATTGCGATTGGTGTTCCAACTGTAGTAGACGCAGTTTCTATTACGAGTGATACGATCGATTTTATTTTGAAGCACTTTGGAAGAGAGATGAAAGAGGGACATAAGCCGTCACGGTCTTTATTACCAGCGGGATTTTCATTCGGAGAAAAGAAAAAATTAACAGAAGAAGATATGCCGGATGAAAAAAGTAGGAATATGTTTTTAGGTGCTATTGGTACATTGGAAGAAGAAGAAAAAAGAAAATTGATCTATGAAGTACTGTCTCCTCTCGGTCATAATTTAATGGTGACCCCAAAAGAAGTAGATGCTTTTATAGAGGATATGGCAAATGTAATAGCGAGTGGGTTAAATGCAGCGCTGCATCATCAAATTGACCAAGATAATACAGGAGCATATACACATTGAGGGGGAGAGACGATGATAGTTTAAGTCGTTTTGCACTTCTGTGTATATGTAGTGCAGTTTTATGTTTACTTATGATGATAGCAGGAGTTGCGCTTGCTAATCATGGTTTGAAAAGTATGAAAGGTTATCAGCAGCTGTCGTATGAACAAATAGCTCATATGACAGGGACAGAGGGTGCGAGTGCTGAATCAGAAATTTTGGGAAGTTCGTTTTCAACTATTGAGAAACAAAAACAATTAGAAAGTTTAAGAAGTTTTAATGTCGTAGAAGGAATTGGTATGGCGATAGCAAGTGTTGCTTATGAAATAACAAAGTTTGGAACGGATATAGTTGTTGGGAAAGTGAAAGAGATTTTTAGCTAAGAGTAGCAGGAAGAACGGTTGTCTTATCGTTTTGTACGACAGCCGTTTTTTAATTTGAAAAAGGTTTGTCTCTTATGGTTTGTTCGCATAAGATATAGATAGAATGATTTGTCTTGTAAGCAGCACGAGTTTTCATTGAATCTTTGCTGCTCTATTGATATAATCAGTGCTAGTGTATATTGGCGAGACTATTAGGAGTTGAGAACATAGATGAATAAAGAAGAAAGAGCAAAAAGACAGTCCAAAATTCGTAACTTCTCCATCATTGCTCACATTGACCACGGGAAATCAACGTTGGCAGACCGTATTTTGGAGAAAACAAACGCGTTAACACAGCGCGAAATGAAAGCTCAGTTGCTTGACTCTATGGATTTAGAGCGTGAGCGCGGTATTACAATTAAATTAAATGCAGTACAATTAACGTATAAAGCGAAAGACGGTGAAGAGTATATTCTTCACTTGATCGATACGCCAGGACACGTCGATTTTACGTACGAAGTATCTCGTAGTTTAGCGGCTTGTGAAGGTGCAATTCTTGTTGTTGATGCAGCGCAAGGGATTGAGGCGCAAACATTAGCAAACGTATATTTAGCGCTTGATAATAATTTAGAAATCTTACCAGTTATTAATAAAATCGATTTACCAAGTGCGGATCCAGAACGCGTACGTCAAGAGGTAGAAGATGTAATTGGTTTAGATGCATCGGAAGCTGTACTTGCTTCGGCAAAAGCAGGCATTGGTATTGAGGACATTTTAGAACAAATCGTTGAAAAAGTACCAGCTCCGACGGGTGATTCAGAAGAGCCGTTACAATGTATGATTTTCGATTCCTTATATGATCCATATCGTGGTGTAATTGCATATATCCGTGTTGTAAACGGAACGGTAAAAGTTGGCGATAAAGTACGTATGATGGCAACTGGTAAAGAGTTTGAAGTAACAGAAGTAGGTGTATTTACACCGAAAACAACGCAGCGTGATGAGTTAACTGTAGGTGATGTAGGTTTCTTAGCAGCATCTATTAAAAACGTAGGTGATACACGTGTTGGTGATACGATTACACATGCGAAACGTCCGGCTGCAGAGGCGTTACCAGGTTACCGTAAATTAAACCCGATGGTATTCTGTGGGCTGTATCCAATTGATTCTGCTCGTTATAACGATTTACGTGATGCGTTAGAAAAATTAGAGTTAAACGATTCTGCTCTTGAGTTTGAACCAGAAACATCTCAAGCGCTAGGATTTGGTTTCCGTTGTGGATTCTTAGGTTTACTTCACATGGAAATCATTCAAGAACGTATTGAACGTGAATTTAAGATTGACTTAATTACAACAGCGCCAAGCGTTATTTATAAAGTTTATTTAACAAACGGTGAAGATGTTATTGTTGATAATCCATCTAATATGCCAGATCCACAGTCTATCGATCGTGTAGAAGAGCCGTTTGTTAAAGCTTCAATTATGGTTCCGAATGACTATGTTGGAGCTGTAATGGAAATTTGCCAAGGTAAACGTGGAACGTTTATTGATATGCAATATTTAGATGAAACGCGTGTTACATTAACATATGAAATCCCGTTATCAGAAATCGTATATGACTTCTTCGATCAATTGAAATCAAATACGAAAGGATATGCATCATTTGACTACGAGTTAATTGGTTATAAACCGTCTAAACTTGTGAAAATGGATATTCTTTTAAATAATGAACAAGTGGATGCTTTATCATTCATTGTGCACCGTGATTCAGCGTATGACCGTGGTAAAGTAATCGTAGAGAAATTAAAAGAATTGATTCCAAGACAACAGTTCGAAGTGCCAATTCAAGCTACTATTGGAAACAAGGTTGTAGCACGTTCTACAATTAAGGCGATGCGTAAAAACGTACTTGCAAAATGTTACGGTGGTGACATTTCTCGTAAGCGTAAACTTCTTGATAAGCAAAAAGAAGGTAAAAAACGTATGAAGTCTGTTGGTTCTGTAGAAGTACCGCAAGAGGCATTCATGGCTGTACTGAAAATGGATGACAACTAATATAAAATAAAGAAGGAGTCGTTTATGCGGCTTCTTTTTTTCTGTATCATTACTTTTTAGACATCTTAGTATCTCTCATTTACAATAGTGAGAGAGCTTTTTAGTTCATACAGAGTTAGGAGATTATTAATGTCCGAAAATATTCGAAAAGATATTCAAGAGAAACTACAAAATGGTAATTTTAATTGTGAAAAGGAATTGACGCTTTCTATTATTAGTGGAAAGTGGAAAGTTGTGATACTGTGGCATCTTGGTGTGGAAGGGCCTCATCGTTTTAGCGAATTACAACGGTTATTCCCAAGCATTTCTCATAAAGTTTTGTCGAACCAATTAAAAGAGTTAATGGAAGATGGGATTGTTGATCGAACAGTATATCCCGAAATTCCTCCTCGTGTTGAGTATTATATGACGGAACTAGGCATGTCACTTTTACCAATCGTTGAAATGATGTATGATTGGGGAAAAATGCGAATGGAACAAATCCGTAATACGTTAGAGAAGTAGAGAACCCTCCGGAGTGCGGAGGTTTTCTTTTTAGAAAGGTAGGAGTTATATTTGGTACAAGCTGCATATATTCATATTCCGTTTTGTCAGCATATTTGTCACTATTGTGATTTTAATAAAGTGTTTATTGAACGCCAACCGGTAGATCAATATTTAGAGTACTTAGAGAAAGAAATAATAAATACGGTTCAAAAAGTACCGTTTGATAGTATGAAAACGATTTTTGTTGGTGGAGGAACGCCGACAGCATTAAATATGGAACAGACAAAAAAATTGCTCGATATCATTAATCGTCGTTTGCGTCCATTTGCTCCGAATTGTGAATTAACTTTTGAAGCGAATCCAGGGGACTTACCGAAAGAGAAGTTGAACTTACTGTTAGAAGGTGGCGTGAACAGAATTAGTTTTGGTGTACAAACGTTTCGTGATGAACTGCTTGAGAAAATCGGGCGCAAGCATACGAGGGAGGATGCGTTTGTAGCAATTCGAGAAGCGCAGGAAGTTGGCTTTACAAATATTAATATAGACATAATTTATGCCCTGCCAGGGCAGACGATAGAAGATGTAAAAGAAACGTTAGACATTGCCTTTACGCTCGGTGTGCAACATTTCTCAGCATATTCATTAATTGTGGAACCGAAAACAGTGTTTTATAACTTAATGAATAAAGGGAAATTAAGACTCCCAGGTGAAGACCATGAAGCGAAAATGTACGAAATGGTAATGGATGAAATGGAGAAACACGGTTATAACCAGTATGAAATTAGTAATTTCTCAAAAGGTGACAATAAAAGTAGACATAATCTCACATACTGGAATAATGAAGAGTATTATGGTTTTGGAGCTGGAGCTCATAGTTATGTAAATGGGGAACGTATTCAAAATGTAGGTCCGCTGAAGCAATATTTTAATAAAATTGATGAAACAGGATTTCCTTATTTAGATGTTCATGAAGTGACTGAGAAGGAAAAAATGGAAGAAGAGTTGTTTTTAGGACTTCGAAAAACAAAAGGTGTTTCTAAAATAGCATTCCAAAAGAAATTCAATATAGAGATGGATCAAGTTTTCGCGAAGCAGTTACAAGGCAATCAAGAACAAGGGTTGCTTGAAGAAAGAGATGGATATGTGCGTTTAACACGAAAAGGGAAATTATTAGGGAATGAAGTGTTCCAGTCATTTTTGATTGACTAATTAAATGTTTCATAAACGTGAAAAAAATTCATTATTTCGTGACGTTTCCGTTGACAATTGAATGTCAATTTTGGTAAGTTATTAATAGATTTAGCACTCGAAGACAAAGAGTGCTAACAGAGGTGATGATGAGATGCTTACGGAACGTCAGCTCTTAATTTTACAAACAATTATTGATGACTTTATTGGATCAGCGCAGCCCGTTGGGTCTAGAACGTTGGCTAAAAAAGAAGAAATCACATTTAGTTCAGCTACTATTCGAAATGAAATGGCTGATTTAGAAGAATTGGGTTTTATTGAAAAAACACATAGTTCTTCTGGACGGGTTCCTTCTGAGAAAGGATACCGATTTTATGTAGACCATCTTTTAGCGCCGCAAAACTTACCGAACGATGAAATTGTACAAATTAAAGATTTATTTGCTGAAAGAATTTTTGAAGCAGAAAAAGTTGCACAGCAATCTGCTCAAATTTTATCAGAGCTTACGAGCTATACGGCGATTGTTCTAGGGCCTAAGTTAAGCACAAATAAACTTAAAAACGTACAAATTGTGCCGCTTGATCGTCAAACAGCAGTCGCTATTATTGTAACGGATACAGGGCATGTACAAAGTAAAACGATTACCGTTCCGGAATCTGTTGATTTATCAGATTTAGAAAAAATGGTTAACATTTTAAATGAAAAGCTATCTGGTGTACCGATGGCAGAACTTCATAATAAAATCTTTAAAGAGATTGTTACAGTTTTACGTGGGTATGTTCATAATTACGATAGTGCGATAAAAATGTTAGATGGTACATTTCAAGTTCCGTTATCGGAAAAGATATACTTTGGAGGGAAAGCGAATATGCTTTCGCAACCGGAGTTCCATGACATTCATAAAGTAAGATCTTTGCTGACGATGATTGATAATGAGGCTGCGTTTTATGACATTTTGCGTCATAAACAAGTCGGAATTCAAGTGAAAATTGGTAGAGAAAATTCTTCTACGGCAATGGAGGATTGCAGTTTGATTTCTGCAACGTATTCGATTGGAGAAGAGCAACTTGGAACAATTGCAATTTTAGGTCCGACGAGAATGCAATACTCTCGTGTAATTAGTTTACTGCAGTTATTTACAAGACAGTTTACAGACGGACTTAAAAAGTAAATGGGAGTAATACATTCGCTCAAGTGATGAAATTTTCATTGCTGTGTGTAATATATAATGCTTAGGTAATCATGCTAAGCATGATACCTAATACCTTTTAAGGAGGTGAAAATTGTGGAAGAGCGTAACGAACAAGTGGTAGAAGAAGTGAAAGAAGCGCAAGTTGAAGAAGCTGTCACGCCAGAAAACAGTGAAAAAACTGTAGAAGAAAAAAGTGAGGCTGCTCTTTTACAAGAAAAAGTAGATGAGTTACAAGCGAAACTAACGGAAACGGAAGGTCGCACATTACGTCTACAAGCTGATTTTGAAAATTATAAGCGCCGTGTCCAAATGGATAAACAGGCTGCTGACAAATATAGAGCACAAAGTCTAGTTTCAGATATTTTGCCAGCTCTTGATAATTTTGAAAGAGCGATGCAAGTGGAAGCGACTGACGAGCAAACGAAATCCTTGTTACAAGGTATGGAAATGGTGCATCGTCAATTGCTAGAAGCGTTGACTAAAGAAGGTGTGGAAGCGATTGAAGCTGTTGGTAAACAGTTTGATCCGAATGAACACCAAGCTATTATGCAAGTGGAAGACAGTGAATTTGAATCAAACGCGGTAGTTGAAGAATTCCAAAAAGGTTATAAACTAAAAGACCGTGTGATTCGCCCATCAATGGTAAAAGTAAATCAATAATTTACATAAAAGTAGGAGGATTCGCCATGAGTAAAATTATCGGTATTGACTTAGGTACAACAAACTCTTGTGTAGCTGTTATGGAAGGTGGAGAACCAAAGGTTATCCCAAATCCAGAAGGAAACCGTACAACACCTTCTGTTGTAGCTTTCAAAAATGAAGAGCGTCAAGTTGGGGAAGTTGCGAAGCGTCAAGCAATTACAAACCCAAATACAATCATGTCTGTTAAACGTCATATGGGTACAGACTACAAAGTAGAAGTTGAAGGTAAAGATTTTACACCTCAAGAAATTTCTGCAATCATTTTACAAAACTTAAAAGCTTCTGCTGAAGCATACTTAGGTGAAACAGTAACGAAAGCTGTTATTACAGTACCTGCATACTTCAACGATGCAGAGCGTCAAGCAACGAAAGATGCTGGTCGTATCGCTGGTTTAGAAGTTGAGCGTATCATTAACGAACCAACAGCAGCAGCACTTGCTTACGGTTTAGAAAAACAAGATGAAGAGCAAAAAATCTTAGTATATGACTTAGGTGGCGGTACATTTGACGTATCTATCCTTGAGTTAGCAGACGGCACATTCGAAGTTATTTCAACTGCTGGTGACAACCGCCTTGGTGGAGATGACTTTGACCAAGTTATCATCGATCACTTAGTAGCTGAATTCAAAAAAGAAAATAACATTGATTTAAGCCAAGATAAAATGGCACTTCAACGTTTGAAAGATGCAGCTGAAAAAGCGAAAAAAGATCTTTCAGGTGTAACACAAACACAAATTTCATTACCATTCATTAGTGCTGGAGCTGCTGGCCCATTACACTTAGAATTAACGTTAACAAGAGCGAAATTCGAAGAGATTTCAGCAGGTCTTGTTGAAAGAACGTTAGAGCCAACTCGTCGTGCATTAAAAGACGCTGGCTTTGCTCCAAGTGAATTAGATAAAGTTATCCTTGTTGGTGGATCTACTCGTATCCCAGCTGTTCAAGAAGCTATTAAACGTGAAACTGGTAAAGAGCCATACAAAGGCGTAAACCCTGATGAAGTTGTAGCATTAGGTGCTGCGGTTCAAGGTGGCGTACTTACTGGTGATGTAGAAGGCGTACTATTATTAGACGTAACTCCACTTTCTTTAGGTATTGAAACTATGGGTGGTGTGTTCACGAAATTAATCGAGCGTAACACTACAATTCCAACAAGTAAGTCACAAGTATTCTCAACAGCTGCTGATAACCAACCGGCAGTAGACATTCATGTACTACAAGGTGAGCGTCCAATGTCAGCTGACAACAAAACATTAGGTCGTTTCCAATTAACGGATCTTCCACCAGCACCACGTGGTATTCCACAAATCGAAGTAACATTCGATATTGATGCGAACGGTATCGTTAACGTACGTGCAAAAGACTTAGGAACAAGCAAAGAGCAAGCTATTACAATTCAATCTTCTTCAGGTCTTTCTGATGAAGAAGTAGATCGTATGGTACAAGAAGCAGAAGCAAATGCTGACGCTGACCAAAAACGTAAGGAAGAAGTTGAACTTCGTAATGAAGCTGACCAACTTGTATTCCAAACAGATAAAGTTGTAAAAGATTTAGAAGGTAAAGTAGATGCGGCTGAGGTTGCAAAAGCGACAGAAGCGAAAGAAGCGTTGCAAGCGGCAATTGAGAAAAACGATCTTGATGAAATCCGTGCGAAAAAAGATGCTTTACAAGAAATCGTACAACAATTAAGCGTTAAATTATACGAGCAAGCTCAAGCAGCTGCAGGGCAAGCAGAAGGTGCACAAGGAGCACAAGACGCTGGCGCGAAAAAAGATAATGTAGTAGACGCTGAATTTGAAGAAGTAAAAGAAGACAAGTAATTTAAGTACAAACATAATAAGTAAGATGACAAAAAGTCAAAGTCAAGCGTGCCTTGGCTTTGGCTTTTTTCATAAATGAGGAGAAATGTGTGAGGATCTTAAGTTTTTTACCTTGCATACTGTAAGTGAGGAAACTTTGTTGCAAAGCACTTTCTTTCGGTGTTAAAATTACGTTTATGTGAAAGATTCGGGGGTTGCAAATTTATGAGTAAACGAGACTATTATGAGGTCCTTGGACTTAGCCAGGGCGCTTCAAAAGATGAAATTAAAAAAGCGTATCGTCGTTTGGCTAAAAAATACCATCCAGACGTGAGTAAAGAAGAAAATGCAATTGAAAAGTTTAAAGAAGTACAAGAGGCATACGAAGTGTTGAGCGATGATCAAAAGCGTGCGCAGTACGATCAATTTGGTCATGCTGGTGCAAATCAAGGCTTCGGTGGCGGAGGAGACTTCGGCGGTGGCTTCGGTTTTGAAGATATCTTTAGTTCGTTCTTTGGCGGCGGTGGCGGCAGACGTCGTGATCCAAATGCTCCGCGCCAAGGTGCTGACTTACAATATCAAGTCACTTTAGACTTTGAAGAAGCTATTTTTGGTAAAGAGTTAAACGTTGAAATTCCAGTAGAAGATCCATGTGATACTTGTAAAGGTAGCGGGGCAAAACCAGGAACTTCAAAAGAAACATGTAAACATTGTTCAGGATCAGGTCAAGTAAGTGTAGAACAAAATACACCGTTTGGTCGTATTGTAAACCGTCAAGCTTGTGGTCATTGTTCAGGAACTGGTCAAATGATTAAAGAAAAATGTACGACATGTCATGGTTCAGGTAAAGTACGTAAGCGTAAAAAAATTAACGTTAAGATTCCAGCTGGTATTGATAATGGCCAACAAATTCGTGTATCTGGAAAAGGTGAAGCGGGCGTAAATGGTGGACCGGCAGGAGATTTATATGTAGTTGTTCATGTAAGAAATCATGAATTCTTCGAGCGTGAAGGTGATCATATTATTTGCGAAATGCCATTAACATTTGCGCAAATGGCACTTGGTGCTGAAGTAGAAGTTCCTACTGTTCATGGGAAAGTGAAGCTGAAAATTCCAGCAGGAACACAAACAGGAACAGAATTCCGCTTAAAAGGAAAAGGTGCTCCAAACGTACGTGGATACGGTCAAGGAGATCAATATGTAGTCGTTCGTGTTGTTGTACCAACAAAATTAAATTCACATCAAAAAGATTTATTACGTGAATTTGCAGGGCAAGAAGAGCAGGATGATAGTTTATTCGGAAAGCTTAAACGTGCTTTCAAAGGGGAATAATGGAAATAAAAAATGGAGTTGGTAAATTGTGAAATGGTCAGAAGTTAGTATTCATACAACAGAAGAAGCAGTAGAAGCTGTCTCTCATATTTTACATGAAGCTGGTGCTAGTGGAGTTGCGATTGAGGATCCAGCAGAGTTGACGAAAGAGCGCGAGCAACAATATGGTGAAATTTATGCATTGAACCCAGATGAATACCCGGCAGAGGGTGTATTAGTAAAAGCATATTTCCCACAAACGGATTCTTTACAGGAAACGATTGCGGGTGTAAAATCATCTATTGATGTGCTTCCATCTTACGACATTGAAATTGGTACTGGAAATATTACCATTAACGAAGTCAATGAAGAAGATTGGGCTACTGCTTGGAAAAAGTATTACCATCCAGTACAAATTTCTGATACATTCACAATCGTACCGACATGGGAAGAGTACACACCATCTTCTCCAGATGAAAAAATCATTGAATTAGACCCGGGTATGGCGTTTGGTACAGGAACTCATCCAACAACAACGATGTGTATTCGTGCTTTAGAAAAAACAGTTCAATCAGGTGATACTGTCATTGATGTAGGAACGGGTTCAGGTGTACTTAGTATTGCAGCGGCAAAATTAGGTGCGTCTTCTGTTCAAGCATACGATTTAGATCCAGTTGCAGTGGAAAGTGCGGAAATGAATGTACGTTTAAATAAAACAGATGATATCGTATCTGTTGGACAAAATAGTCTTTTAGAAGGTATTGAAGGACCTGTTGATTTAATCGTAGCGAATTTATTAGCAGAAATTATTCTTCTATTCCCTGAAGATGCAGCACGAGTTGTAAAATCAGGTGGATTATTCATTACATCTGGTATTATTGCAGCGAAAGAAAAAGTAATTTCTGAGGCGTTAGAAAAAGCTGGATTTACAATTGAAGAAGTATTACGAATGGATGATTGGGTAGCAATTATTGCACGAAATGCGTAATATAGATTTTAGTTTATAATGAAAAGGGGAGTCTCTCACTATAAGGTGAGGGACTTGCCGTTTGTTATATGAAAAATGATAACGTTTCGTTCTTTTCGTAAGTGTTGACTTACGAAAGGAACGAAACTCTACTAAGGTGATTATATGCAACGTTATTTTGTAGAAGAAAAATATGTAAGTGAAGCAAAGATTCGCATTGTAGGTGATGATGTACATCATATTGCGAGAGTAATGCGTATGTCAGCTGGTGATCACATTTATTGCTGTGTAAACGGAAAAACAGCAGTATGTTCAATTGATGAAATTACCAGTGAATTTGTTGAGACAGCTATTGTAGAATGGGTAGAGGCATCGAGTGAACTTCCTGTGTTCGTGACGATTGCAAGTGGACTGCCAAAAGGAGACAAGCTAGAGTTAATTTTTCAAAAAGGAACCGAGCTTGGGGCAGCCGCATTTTTACCATTTCAAGCATCTCGCTCTATCGTAAAATGGGATGCGAAAAAAGCTGATAAAAAAGTTGAGCGTTTAAGAAAAATTGTGAAAGAAGCTGCGGAACAATCGCATAGAAGTGAAGTTCCAGAAGTACATGCTCCAGCATCGTTTAAGCAATTGCTTTCAATGAGTGGTGAGTATGATGTTTGTCTTGTTGCGTATGAAGAAGTAGCAAAACAAGGCGAGAAATCTAATTTTGCGAAAGCTTTAACGACAATGAAACCAGGTCAAAAGCTATTAATTGTATTTGGCCCAGAAGGCGGTTTAGCTGAGGAAGAGATTACAGCGCTTCGTGAACATAAATTTGTACTATGTAGTTTAGGACCAAGGATTTTAAGAACGGAAACGGCACCGCTTTATGCGTTAAGTGCTGCTTCTTATCATTTTGAATTGATGGGGTGATGATCAATGTCAACTGTTGCGTTCCACACGTTAGGTTGTAAAGTAAACCACTATGAAACAGAAGCTATTTGGCAATTGTTTAAACAAGGTGGTTATGAAAGAACTGAATATGAAAAGAAATCTGATGTATATGTTATTAATACATGTACAGTAACAAATACTGGAGATAAAAAAAGCCGTCAAGTAATTAGACGTGCTGTGCGTCAAAATCCAGATGCGGTTATTTGTGTAACGGGATGTTATGCGCAAACATCTCCAGCTGAAATTATGGCAATTCCAGGTGTAGATATTGTAGTTGGTACACAAGATCGTGAAAAGATGTTAGGATACATCGAAGAATTCCGTAAAGAGCGTCAACCAATTAATGCTGTCCGTAACATTATGAAAACACGTGTATACGAAGAACTTGATGTACCATATTTCACGGATCGTACACGTGCTTCATTAAAAATACAAGAAGGTTGTAATAACTTCTGTACGTTCTGTATTATTCCTTGGGCGCGTGGTTTAATGCGTTCTCGTGATGGAAAAGAAGTTATTAAACAAGCGCAGCAATTAGTGGATGCAGGCTATAAAGAAATCGTATTAACTGGTATTCATACAGGTGGATACGGTGAAGATATTAAAGATTATAACTTAGCTGGATTACTTCGTGATATGGAAGCAGAAGTAGGTGGATTAAAACGTCTTCGTATTTCTTCTATTGAAGCGAGTCAAATTTCAGATGAAGTAATAGAAGTGTTAGACAAATCTGAAGTAGTTGTACGCCACTTGCACATTCCGTTGCAATCAGGATCTAATACTGTATTAAAACGTATGCGTCGTAAGTATACGATGGAATTTTTCCAAGAGCGTTTAGATCGTTTGAAAGAAGCGTTACCAGGTCTTGCGATTACATCAGACGTAATTGTTGGCTTCCCAGGTGAAACAGAAGAAGAATTTATGGAAACGTACAATTTCATTAAAGAGAATCGCTTCTCTGAGTTACACGTATTCCCTTATTCAAAACGTACGGGAACACCTGCAGCGCGTATGGAAGATCAAGTTCCTGAAGATGTGAAGAACGATCGTGTTCACCGTTTAATTGAACTATCTAATCAATTAGCGAAAGAGTATGCTTCACGGTTTGAAGGAGAAGTGCTTGAAATTATCCCGGAAGAGCAATTTAAAGATGGCGACCGTGAAGGGTTATATGTAGGTTATACAGATAACTATTTGAAAATTGTCTTTGAAGGGTCAGAAGAATTAATTGGTAAGCTAGTGAAAGTGAAAATTACGAAAGCTGGTTATCCATATAACGAAGCGCAATTTGTTCGTGTTATTGAAGATGATGTGAAAAAAGAATCAGCGAGCGCGTAAAAAAAGCATGCAAACGGAAACGGTTTGCATGCTTTCTTTTTTCATGGAAAAGTTAAGTGTTGAAAAGGTGCAATGATAAAAATATAGTTGTTTTCAGTGGAAAAGGATGATAGCTATTTGCATAGCTTTAAAAAAGGAAGAGCATCTATTCCTCTTTTATTCTGTCAAATAGTTGACCTGAAGTGATAAAATGTATTATAATCGTAAAAGACATGCTGAAGAAGTGTTTCTTTTTGCATGCTGAAGTTAGTATGTAAGTGTGATGTTTCGGAGGGAGGGAAAGAGAATGTCAAAAACAGTCGTTCGTAAAAACGAGTCTTTGGAGGATGCACTTCGCCGTTTTAAAAGATCGGTTTCTAAAACTGGTACACTTGCTGAAGCAAGAAAGCGCGAGTTTTATGAAAAACCAAGTGTAAAACGTAAGAAGAAATCTGAAGCGGCAAGAAAGCGTAAATTCTAAGAGAGGGTGTAAGTTATGAGTCTTCTCGGTCGTTTAAACGATGATATGAAACAAGCGATGAAGAATAAACAAAAAGAAAAATTAACCGTTATTCGTATGGTTAAGGCTGCTTTACAAAATGAAGGTATTAAACTGCAACATACTCTTACTGAAGAAGAGGAATTAACAGTTTTAGCTCGTGAAGTAAAACAGTATAAGGACTCCCTCCTTGAATTTAAAAAAGCTGGTCGTGAAGACCTTGTTGATAAACTGCAAAGTGAAATTCAGATTTTAAGCGCATATTTGCCGGAGCAATTAACTGAAGAAGACCTGATTGATGTAATCAAGCAAGTTATTTCTGAAGTTGGTGCGACATCAAAAGCAGATATGGGTAAGGTGATGACTGCTGTTATGCCGAAAGTAAAAGGTAAAACAGACGGATCACTTGTGAATAAGCTGGTTATCCAGCTATTAGCATAAAAAAACGTCTCATTTCGTATGAGACGTTTTTTTATGCTTTTTTTCAGTTTGGACGTGATATTACAAGCTCTTTTTTCATACATATGGGATGAGAGGAGGTCTTTTAAGATGAAAAAATTAGAACAAATGAAGAATTGGTTAACGAAGCAAATAGACCTGCCAGTGGATGTGCTAATGGATCTACCTCGGATCACGCTTGTTGGGCAAGTGCATATCTATATAGAAAATCATCAAGGTTTATTAGTGTTTTCAGATAAAGAAGTAAGATTGTTGCTAAAACATGGTCAATTATTAATTAAGGGGCAATCCTTCGTTATTAAAACAATCCTTCCAGAGGAGCTTTTGCTTGAAGGGATCATTGAGCAAGTGATGTTTTTAGAAAGTGAAAAGCAAAAGGAGTGAGGGAAACTTCCGTATGTGAAGTTTTTCTTCTTTATTCTCGTGATTCGACCTTACTATTCAGTTATCTCGCTATTTATGGGCAGTAAAACTCTTTATTTCATTTTCGTACGAGCTATTTTGCTAATTAAAGTGAAAAGTAGTATGTCTACTTTTTGGAAAGGTAGTGGAGGTAGTAGATGAAAAATAAATGGTTTATAAAGTGGCTTGGATATGTAAAAGTACGAATTGAAGGTAGAGGAGCGGAACGGTTCGTTAATGAATGCGTACGTAGAAAATTATTAGTTTGGGATGTTAAGAAGATTGCTGATGAAACGTTAGTTTTTTGTATGTTGTTACGCGATGTGAAAAAATTAAAACCAATTTATAGAAAAAATGAATGTAAATTATATTTCATTGGACGCTACGGTTTTCCTTTTTGGAATAAGCGTTTAATTAAAAATAGTGGATTTTTAATCGGTTTTTTAATTTTCTTTTTTGGTATGATTGCAATGTCAAATATGGTTTGGAAAATTGAGATTACAGGAGCGAAACCTGAAACAGAATATATATTGATGAAAGAATTGGATAAAATGGGTATTAAGAAAGGAAAACTACAGTTTCAAATGCCTAGTGTAGAAGATGTGCAACGCCATTTGACGGACAATATTAATGCGATTACTTGGGCGGGGCTGGAAGTAAGAGGGACCACCTATCATTTTAAAATTGTGGAAAAAAACGAGCCGAAAAAAGAAAAGGAACAGCATCCACAAAATTTAGTGGCAAAAAAAGAAGCAATTATTACAAAAACGTTTGTAGAGGTTGGGAAACCAGTCGTTATGAAAAATGACCATGTTGAAAAAGGACAACTTCTTGTATCAGGTGTATATGGTAATGAGGAAAACCCGTCAGTTGTTTCGGCGAAAGGCATTGTATATGGAGAAACTTGGTATACATCCGAGGTGAGTGTGCCGCTGAAAACACAATTTCAAGTGTATACTGGTAATGCGTATAATGAATACTTTCTTAAGTTTGGGAGTGCAAAAATAAAAATATGGGGATTTCAACATGATAAGTATAAACGCTCTCGTACTGAACATGTAAAACATGATGTGAAATTATTTGGTTTTACATTACCGATTGCATATGAAAAAGATATTGTACGAGAAGAGGAAGAAGCGAATCGAGAATACACAGAAAAACAGGCATTGAAAGTAGCGAAAGAGATGGCCGAAAAAGAACTAAAGAAAAAATTGGATGAACATGCTATGATTGTAAGTGATAAGATTTTGAGTAAAGAGGTTGAGGCGGATCAACTAAAAGTTACATTGCATTATACTGTAATTGAAAATATTGCAGAGTCACAACCGATATCCGAATCCGATATTCAAGGAGACTGAGTAATGGCAGAACAATTAGTAGAAATGAACCAACAATTGGAAAATACTAACGAAGCAATCGCTCTTTTTGGAGTCAATGATGCTCATTTAAAAGTAATGGAACGAGAACTTAATGTATCTATCGTAACTAGAGGTGAAACAGTTCATGTGTCTGGGGCAGATGAAAACGTGACACTCGTAGAAAAAATCTTACAGCAATTACTTGTTGTTATTCGTAAAAGTGTATCCATTACAGAAAGAGATGTTGCGTATGCAATTCAGCTCGCACAACAAGGGAAAATTGCTCAATTTGAAGAGTTATATGAAGAAGAAATTTTTAAAACGGCAAAGGGTAAATCTATTCGTGTAAAAACAATGGGACAAAGACGATATATTCATGCGATGAAGAAGAATGATATTGTATTTGGGATAGGACCTGCTGGAACTGGAAAAACGTACTTAGCTGTAGTAATGGCTGTAAGAGCGTTAAAACAAGGGTATGTAAAGAAAATTATTCTAACAAGGCCTGCTGTAGAAGCTGGAGAGAGTTTAGGTTTTTTACCAGGGGATTTAAAAGAGAAGGTAGATCCATATTTACGTCCATTGTATGATGCACTGCACGATATTCTTGGACAAGAATATACGCAGCGTATGATGGAGCGAGGTGTAATTGAAATCGCGCCTCTTGCTTATATGAGAGGGCGTACGCTTGATGATTCATTTGTTATTTTAGATGAAGCGCAAAATACAACTGGTGTCCAAATAAAAATGTTTTTAACAAGATTAGGTTTTAGTTCTAAAATGGTTATAACAGGGGATCCTTCGCAGGTAGATTTGCCAAAAGGGGCAAAATCAGGTCTTTCTATTGCTACAAATGTTTTATCTGGTGTATCAGGACTTTCGTTCATTACATTAGAGCAAAGCGACGTTGTGAGACATCCGTTAGTGCAACGTATTATTGAGGCGTATGATAAAATGGAATGATCCTATTTGTCAGGATCATTTCTTTTTGTATGATAAGGTTGGCGAATAGCAATTTTTTTACTATCATGAAAGAAGAAGAGTATAAGCGATAAATGACGTATGATTCTAAAAGTGTCGCTTGTTAGAAGAAACGAAAGCTATAAATAGTTTCACTTTATTTCTGGAGAGGAGAAGGTATTGAAATCATGTCAAGATCTCAAGAAATTTCTAAGTGGTTTCGTAATTTACAACATTCGAAAAAACTAAGTTGGATTTCTTACGTTTTATTAGGAGCAGTGCTGTTTTTTGCACTTATGAATAATGTAAAACCAGAGCAATTAGATGTTACAACATATTCTATTGCGAAAAAAACAATCCATTCTCCTATTAAAATTGAAGATAAAGTTACAACGGACAAAAAGAAAAAAGAAGCCGCTACAAAAGTTGAAGATCAATATACATATAAAAGTGAGTATAAACAAAATAAAGTGGATATTGTGAATGACGTCTTTGCTAAAGTAGATGAAGTGATACAAGAGATTAAAGCGGTTGGGCCGGATGAGCAAAAAAAGATTACTGATGCTGAAAAAGTGGACAAGTTGAAAAAAAAATTGCCTACTGATTTAACGAAAGAATTATCTGATTTAAACTTACTAAACTTAATTAATGCAGATTCGAACCAATTAGTATTAGCAAAAGATGCAGCAGTTACAGCTATTAATAGTATCATGACTGAGCATATTAAAATGGACGAATTGAAGGATGCGAAGGAACGATATGTAAGTGAGATGAATAGTGTTAATGTTGATAATGGTTTAAAGGAATCTATTAAGGCGTTAGGGAAATATGCGATTTCTGCAAACTATTTTTATGATCCGACCTTAACAAAAGAGAAGAGAAAAGCGGAAGAAGATTTAGTTCCACCTGTTTATATTCTTCAAGGGCAAGTCCTTGTTAGAGAAGGTGAAACGATTTCAAGTGATATGTACAATCAGTTGAAATTAGTTGGTCTGTTAGAAAAAGGGAACAGTTTTCAACCCTATGTTGGATTAGCGGTACTCATTGGTGTGCTATTGTACTTTATGCATAAGCAATTTGAAGTATTTTTACAACGGAAAAGGGAAGATAGACCGTATATTTTAGCGTACATTACCATTTTGTCGATCACGATCGTTTTAATGAAAATCATTAGCTTGTTCCAAAAGCTTGAATATGCAGGGATCGCGTATGTCGTTCCAGTTGCAATGGGAACAATACTTGTAAAACTAATGATTGGTGATCGATTTGTTTTTTTAACAAGCATGATTTTTTCTGTATGCGGAAGCATTATGTTTAATGAAGGAGTAACGAGCACCCTGAATTATAGTGTGGGGATCTATGTGTTACTAAGTTCACTATCAGTTAGTATTTTCTTGAGAGAAAAAAATCGTCGTACGATGATTTTACAAGCGGGTATACTCGTTTCTGTGTTAAATGTGGTCGTATTGGCAGCGTTATTATTGTTGCGTAATGGGAATTTTTCGCCTCTTGAAATTGGTACACAATTATTGATGGCTTCTGTTTCAGGGATTATCTCTTCGGTGTTAGCTATGGGGATTTTACCATATTTAGAGAGTGGACTTGGCATTGTATCAAGTATGAAGCTTATGGAACTATCAAGTCCAAATCATCCGCTTTTGCGTAAGATTTTGCTAGAAGCGCCAGGGACATATCACCATAGTGTAATGGTAGCGAATCTTTCTGAAGCTGCTTGTGAAGCAGTCGGGGCAAATGGTGTATTAGCCCGTGTAGGGGCGTATTATCATGATGTAGGAAAAACGGTACAACCACAGTTCTTTATTGAAAATCAGATGGGGATTGAAAACCCACATGATAAACTCGCCCCTGTAACGAGTAAAGATATTATTATCGCTCATGTAACGGACGGGGTGAGGATGCTAGAAGAGTACCATATTCCGCAAGAAATTATTGATATTGCTGGACAACATCATGGTACAACGTTACTTAAATATTTTTACTATAAGGCGATTAAAGAAGATAAAGAAAAATATACAGAAGAGATGTTCCGTTATCCAGGATCCAAAGCAACTTCTAAAGAGTCGGCGATTGTTGGTATTGCTGATAGTGTAGAGGCCGCGGTGCGTTCTATGAATCATCCAACGCCAGATCAAATTAATAATTTAGTGCAAAGTATTATTAAAGATCGTTTGCAAGATGGACAATTTAGTGAATGTGATTTGACATTTAAAGAGCTACAAATCGTTGAAAAAACGTTATGCGAGACGTTAAATGGTATTTTCCATTCGCGTATTACATATCCGGAACTACCGGAAGAGAAGGAGAAAGAATGAGTTTATTAATTGGTTTTATTGATGAAACAGAAGAAGTGAAAGACGATTATATAAGTTTGATTCGAGAGCTGGTAGAGAAAGCGGCTCAAATGGAAAACATAGAAGAAGGGGCAGAATTATCGGTTACGTTTGTAGATAATGAACGTATTCGTGAAATAAACCGTGATTACCGAGATAAGGATCAGCCTACGGATGTTATTTCTTTCGCTATGGAAGAAATGGGAGAAGGTGAAATGGAAATTGTCGGTGCGGAGATGCCACGTATGTTAGGAGATCTTATTATTTCTATTCCAAGAGCGAAAGAGCAAGCTGAAGAATATGGACACTCTTTTGATAGGGAACTTGGGTTTTTAGCGTTACATGGCTTTTTACATTTGCTTGGTTATGATCACATGACAGAAGAAGATGAAAAAGAAATGTTTGGAAGACAAAAAGAAATTTTAGAAGCATTTGGATTAGGACGATGAAAAAAGGAAAACTTTTAGATAGTTTTGGATATGCTATAGCTGGTATATTCTTTTGTCTTCGTCATGAAAGAAATATGAGAATTCATTATTTAGCCGCAGTCATTGTTATATGCTGCGGCTTTTATTTCCATATTACGAAAATAGAGTGGGTGGTATTACTTATTGTGATAGGGATTGTAATGGGTTTAGAGATGGTAAATACGGCTGTGGAAAAAACAGTAGACTTAGTGACTGCTGATATACATCCATTTGCGAAAATTGCAAAGGATGTCGCAGCAGGAGCGGTTTTACTCTTTGCAGTTATAGCCGTTATAATTGGTGCTATTATCTTTGTACCGTATGTGGTATAGTTGCATTCCGAAGCTTTTATTAAGCCTAGGAAGTGCTATAAAGGCCTTTAGTGAGAGAGTGTATCTATTCACAGCTGTGAACAGGAAGGATGCGGGATATGAATAGTAAACAATTAATTCAAGAAGCAATCGAAGCGCGTAAACAAGCGTACGTACCATATTCAAAATTTCAAGTAGGTGCAGCATTATTAACGCACGATGGAAAAGTATATCGTGGCTGTAATGTTGAGAATGCATCATATGGCTTATGCAACTGTGCAGAAAGAACTGCTTTATTTAAGGCAGTTTCTGAAGGGGATAAAGAGTTTGTAGCTATTGCGGTTGTAGCAGATACAAAACGCCCAGTACCTCCTTGTGGAGCATGTCGACAAGTTATGGTAGAATTATGTAAACAGGATACGAAAGTATACCTATCAAATTTACATGGTGACGTTCAAGAGACGACAGTCGGAGAATTGTTACCAGGAGCATTTTTAGCGGAGGATTTACATGAATAGAAAAGGTTATAAATCAGGTTTTGTCTCTATTATTGGCAGACCGAATGTTGGGAAATCTACATTTTTAAATCGTATTATCGGCCAAAAAATTGCCATTATGAGTGACAAGCCACAAACGACTCGTAATAAAATTCAAGGCGTATATACAGAAAATGATTCACAAGTAATTTTCATTGATACACCAGGAATACATAAACCGAAACATAAACTAGGTGACTTCATGGTGAAGATGGCTCAAACGACATTGAAAGAAGTTGATATTGTGCTGTTTATGGTCAATGCAACTGAAGGATTTGGTCGTGGTGAGGAATTCATTATTGAGAAATTACAAGAAACGAAACAACCGGTATTTTTGGTAATTAATAAAATTGACCAAGTTCATCCAGAGCAATTATTAGAGTTAATTGATCAATATCGTAAACTACATGAGTTTGCAGAAATTGTACCAATTTCTGCATTAGACGGTAATAATGTAGAAGCGTTAATTGGAGCAATTAAAAAATATTTACCAGAAGGACCGCAATACTACCCAGATAATCAAGTAACGGATCATCCGGAGCGATTTATTATTGCAGAGCTTATTCGTGAAAAAGTACTACATTTAACACGTGAAGAAGTGCCACATTCTGTAGCGGTTGTTATTGATGCAATTCAGAAGCGTGAGGGCGGTGCAGTTTATATAAATGCAACGATTGTTGTTGAACGTGCGTCACAAAAAGGAATTATTATTGGGAAACAAGGGAAGATGTTAAAAGAAATCGGGAAACGAGCTCGTTTTGATATTGAAGCACTTCTTGGTTCTAAAGTATTTTTAGAGGTATGGGTAAAAGTACAAAAAGATTGGCGCAATAAGATGTCTCAGCTTCGTGATCTTGGTTTCCGCGAAGACGAGTACTAAAATAAAGTAAGGCTGTAATCAGTGGATGTTTGCTCATCCGCTGATTATTGGTTTTTGTAAACTTTAATAAATTAGGAAAAATTTTTCTCACATGAAAATGGACAAAATGGGTCAATTTAATAACAAAGGAAATTGGTTTATAGGCTACGCTTATTGAGAAAGGTGGATTCTTATGCTAGATTTTACCTGGAAGTTTTTCTCCAAAACAGGAAGCATTGAAACGTATTTGCTTTTAAAAGAGATGGAAAAAGACGTAAACGATGAGATGGATCAACATGATGAGGAGCTAGCGCATCTAGACTCTCCAATTTCTTGACCCGTTTTGTTCAAACCTTGGATGGTGACGAACATGTTTCAAAAAGTTGAGGGCATCGTTATCCGTACGACAGATTACGGAGAAACGAATAAGATTGTTACAATATTCTCAAGAGAATTCGGTAAGATAAGTGCAATGGCAAGAGGAGCGAAAAAACCGAAAAGTCGGTTAGCATCTGTTTCGCAACTTATGACACATGGGCATTTTCTTATTCAAGTGGGATCTGGGCTTGGAACTTTGCAACAAGGCGAGATTATTTCAACTATGAAAGAAATTCGCGAGGATATATTTTTAACTGCTTATGCATCATTTGTTGTTGAGTTAACTGATAAAGCAACAGAAGATAAAAAACATAATCCGTACTTATTTGAAATGTTATATCAAACGTTGCATTATATGTGTGAGGGTGTTGATCCAGAAGTATTATCATTAATTTATCAAACGAAAATGCTTCCGGTATTAGGGATGCGCCCGTATTTTGATACATGTGCGATTTGTCATCAAGAAACAGATTTTGTCGCCTTCTCTGTCAGGGAAGGCGGTTTTCTGTGCTCACGTCATGCGGAGCAAGATCCGTATCGTATACCGGTGGGAGAAGCTGTACATAAATTGTTACGTCTTTTCTTCCATTTCGATTTACATAGGCTCGGCAATGTATCAGTGAAGGATAGCACAAAAAAACAAATGCGCTTAGTATTGAATACATATTATGATGAATATTGCGGAATTTATTTGAAATCAAGACGTTTCCTAGAGCAACTTGATAAGTTTCAAATATAATTTGGGGCCGTATACGGTCCTTTTTACATACTTTCTTTTTCGAATAGCATATTTAGTATATAATATTTAAGAGATAGTATAACTTTTTTCGTTGTGCATTAAAGGTGGTGATTATCATAGAGCTGAATAAACGGCAAGAACATATCATTCAGATTGTAAAAGATCACGGTCCTATTACAGGGGAGTCAATTGCTGCGCAATTGGGTTTAACACGTGCAACGCTAAGACCAGACTTAGCAATTTTAACGATGGCTGGTTATTTAGAAGCGCGTCCACGCGTAGGTTATTTTTATACGGGGAAAACTGGGGGGCAGCTATTATCTGAAGCTGTTAAGAAAATTAAAGTGCAAGATTATCAATCTAGACCGGCTGTAATTGATAAAAATGTATCAGTATACGATGCAATTTGTACGATGTTTTTAGAGGATGTTGGTACATTATTTGTTGTAGATCAATCTACACTATTAGTTGGTGTTGTGTCTCGAAAAGATCTATTAAGAGCTAGCTTAGGGAAGCAGGATTTAACCTCTCTTCCGGTTAATATTATCATGACAAGGATGCCAAACATTGCCATGTGTCGTAGAGAAGATTCTTTATATGATATTGCGATGGAATTAATAGAAAGACAGATTGATGCGATGCCGGTTGTGAAAGATACGAAGCAAGGTTTAGAAGTAATTGGACGAATTACAAAAACAAATATTACACGTGCGTTTGTAAACCTAGTAAATAACGAATAAGTGTAATTTGTTTAAAGTGAGGTAATGTAATGGATAATAAAATCGTATATGTCGTATCTGACTCTGTAGGAGAAACGGCTGATTTAGTTGTTCGAGCAGCAATGGGGCAATTCCCATTTGCTCCTGATATTAGACGTGTACCGTATGTAGAAGATACAGGGACATTAAAAGAAGTGATTTCGATTGCTAAGAGTAATCAAGCGCTTATTTGTTTTACGTTAGTAAAGCCGGAAATGCGCCAGTATTTAGTGAAAGAGGCTGCAAAAGAAGGGGTAGAGGCATACGATATTATCGGACCTCTTATCGATCAAATTGAAGAAATTACAGGGCAAGTGCCGAGATATGAGCCGGGTGTTGTTCGTAGATTAGATGAAGAGTACTTTAAAAAGATTGAAGCAATTGAGTTTGCTGTAAAGTACGATGATGGTAGAGATGCACGAGGTATTTTAAAAGCGGATATCGTGTTAATTGGAATTTCACGTACATCAAAAACACCACTTTCTCAATACTTAGCTCATAACAAACGGTTGAAAGTTGCCAATGTGCCGCTTGTACCAGAAGTGGATCCACCTGAGGAATTATATCAAGTGGCAAAAGAGAAATGTTTCGGTTTGAAAATTACACCGGATAAGTTAAATCATATTCGAAAAGAACGATTAAAATCACTTGGATTAAGTGACGGCGCAACATATGCCAATATTAATCGTATTCAAGAAGAGATTGATCACTTTGAAGCAGTAATTAGTAAAATAAATTGTCAAGTAATTGATGTATCGAATAAAGCGATTGAAGAAACAGCAAATATTATTGTGAATGCAGTGCAAAACCAAAAAATGTTTTAGCACATTTACCGAAGGTGAATGTGCTTTTTTCGCTCATATGAAATACGATACTTGTTGGATTAGTAATAGATTATAGCGGAGTGGTTATACTTATATTCTTCTGTTTTTTTATTATGTGAAAAGCATGGTTTAGTTATCCTAAAGTAGAAGATGAAAAAATAAAGGGATATGTAGCGTAGTTGAAGAAAATATATTATAATAAAAAATTGTGATAAAAACCTATATTTTACGTTTAGACTTTAATTTTTCAGAATAAACTAGGGATAGGATTTACAAAAAAGACATGTAATTACATTAAATCGACAAAATCTATACAAGAAAACGCACATTATGGAAGGATTCACAGAAGGGATGTAGAATACAGAAATATGCAAAACATCAATAACGTATTAGTTGATGCAGATGCATATCCCGTGAAGGATGAGATTGTGCAAGTTGGAACTGAATTTCATGTCGAAATTGTGTTTGTCGCATCGTATACTCATCGTTCAAGAAAACAGCAAGGCAATTGGATTTATGTAGATTCTGGACAAGATGAAGTTGATTTATATCTATCAACTTGCAAAGGTAACAGATCTCATGATCATACAGTATATGAGGCTTGCTAGTCTTCTTGTAAAAAAGGTGTATATGTATTGTCTTCAAGAGGTGCATTTGTAATAGATGAGCATATGAATACAATTTTATATAGTAGTATGTATCTGCGAAGTTACGCAGACAAAGGGCCTATATAAGAGGTCCGAAGTCGTTTACACAATGTGATCGACAATACTTTCTAACAAGTTTAGAAAAAATATTGTCGAATTATAAAGGAATTTTTTAATTTATATCGAATACAAAATACGACACGGAGATGGAGTTATGGGCAACAGAATTCCCGAAGAAGTTGTTGAACAGATTCGGACGTCATCCGATATTGTAGAAGTGATTGGTGAATACGTTCAACTTAGAAAGCAGGGACGTAACTATTTCGGCCTTTGTCCATTTCATGGTGAGAATTCTCCTTCATTCTCTGTTTCATCTGATAAGCAAATTTTTCATTGCTTCGGATGTGGAGAAGGTGGAAATGTATTTTCCTTTCTAATGAAAATGGAAGGACTTGCTTTTACCGAGGCTGTTCAAAAGTTAGGTGAAAGAAATGGAATTGCGGTTGCAGAGTATACATCAGGGCAAGTACAACAAGAAGACATATCTGATGACACTGTCATCATGCAACAGGCTCACGAACTTTTGAAAAAGTATTATCATCATTTATTAGTAAATACGGAAGAGGGAAATGAAGCACTTTCATATTTATTAAACCGTGGTATTACGAAAGAGATGATTGAGAAGTTTGAAATTGGTTATGCATCGCTTGCTTGGGATGCTGCAACGAAAATTTTACAAAAAAGAGGTTTATCGCTGTCTAGTATGGAACAAGCCGGTCTTCTAATAAGAAGTGAGAAGGATGGTAGTCATTATGATCGCTTCCGTGGAAGAGTTATGTTTCCAATCCATACGCTACAAGGTAAGGTGATAGCGTTTAGTGGAAGGGCTTTAGGAGATGACACTCCGAAATATTTAAATAGCCCTGAAACACCGATTTTTCACAAAAGTAAATTGTTGTATAACTTCCACCAAGCAAGGCCGTTTATTAGAAAGCGTGGGCAAGTAGTCCTTTTTGAAGGGTATGCCGATGTACTAGCTGCGGTAAAGAGTGGTGTGGAAGAAGCTGTTGCGACAATGGGAACAGCTTTAACTGAAGAACAAGCAAAACTTCTGCGACGTAACGTTGAAACTGTTGTTCTTTGCTATGATGGTGATAAAGCAGGACGAGAAGCGACGATGAAAGCAGGGCAATTACTGTTAAAAGTTGGTTGCCAAGTGAAAGTCACATCCTTGCCAGATAAGCTTGATCCTGATGAATATGTGCAACAATATGGGACTACCGCTTTTGAAAATCTTGTGAAATCAAGTATAAGTTTTGTTGGTTTTAAAATAAATTATTTGCGTTTAGGGAAAAATTTGCAAGATGAGTCTGGCAAAGAAGAATATGTGAAAAGTGTTTTAAAAGAGTTGTCGTTGTTACAAGACGCGATGCAGGCAGAATCATATTTGAAGTCCTTATCGCAAGAGTTTTCTTATTCAATGGAAACACTTTTGAATCAATTGCACCAATATCGCAAAGAACAAAAGGTACAGCAAAAACAAATAAAGCAGGTTTCTAAGCCGTCTCAAGTTGTTCAAACAAAACCGAAGTTAACAGGTTTTGAAAGGGCAGAAAGAGAAATTATTTATCATATGTTGCAAAGTGCAGAAGTAGCCGTTCGCATGGAATCCCATATAGAAGATTTTCATACAGAAGAACATAAAGGGATTTTATATGAACTATACGCATATTATGAAAAGGGAAATGAACCTTCAGTCGGAACATTTTTAAGTTGGCTCTCTGATGAAAAGTTGAAAAACATTATCACTGATATTTCGACGGATGAATTTATTAATCCAGAATACACAGAAGAAGTGTTACAAGGCCATTTAGAGACGCTTAGACGTCATAAGGAAAAACTTGTAAAGATGGAAATCATCTTTAAAGTAAAACAGATGGAAAAAACAGATCCTGTAGAGGCTGCTAAATATTATGTAGCATATTTACAAAATCAAAAAGCGAGAAAATAGCTTTTTTGGTAAAGATTTAGTATAATGAATGTTTGTATCTCGCGTAAGGAGGGGAACAGATGGCTGACAAACCAGCTCGTTCTAAACAAATTGAAACTGAAATGACCCTTGAGCAAGTGAAAGAACAACTCACTGAGGTCGGAAAAAAACGTGGCGTTCTTACATATGAAGAGATCGCAGAACGCATGAATGGATTTGAAATTGAATCCGATCAAATGGATGAATACTATGAATATTTAGGTGAACAAGGGATTGACTTAGTTGGCGATAACGACAACGAAGAAGGTCCTAATAATCGCCAAATTACAAAAACGGAAGAAGAATTCGACCTTAATGATTTAAGTGTGCCACCAGGTGTGAAAATCAATGATCCTGTTCGTATGTACTTAAAAGAAATTGGTCGCGTTGACTTACTATCCGCTGAAGAAGAAATTCGACTTGCGACGCGTATTGAAGAAGGCGATGAAGAAGCAAAACGCCGTCTTGCGGAAGCGAACTTACGTCTTGTAGTAAGTATTGCAAAGCGTTACGTGGGCCGTGGTATGCTTTTCTTAGACTTAATCCAAGAAGGAAATATGGGTCTAATTAAAGCGGTTGAAAAGTTCGATTATCGTAAAGGTTTCAAATTTAGTACGTATGCAACTTGGTGGATTCGCCAAGCAATTACACGTGCGATTGCAGACCAAGCGCGAACAATTCGTATTCCAGTTCATATGGTTGAAACGATTAATAAGTTAATTCGTGTACAACGTCAATTGTTACAAGATTTAGGACGTGAACCATCTCCTGAAGAGATTGGTGAAGAAATGGATCTTGCGCCAGAAAAAGTACGCGAAATCTTAAAAATTGCACAGGAGCCAGTTTCTCTTGAAACACCAATTGGTGAAGAAGACGACTCCCATTTAGGTGACTTTATTGAAGACCAAGAAGCAACATCACCTGCGGACCATGCAGCGTATGAATTGCTAAAAGAACAATTAGAAGATGTGTTAGATACACTAACAGATCGTGAAGAAAATGTTCTACGTCTTCGTTTCGGTTTAGATGATGGACGAACTCGTACGCTTGAAGAAGTTGGGAAAGTATTCGGCGTAACGAGAGAACGTATCCGTCAAATTGAAGCGAAAGCACTTCGCAAATTAAGACATCCAAGTCGTAGTAAGCGTCTTAAGGATTTCTTAGAATAGGCTAACTTTAAGTTTACTTCACTTTTGTGAAGTAAACTTTTTTATTTTGTTAATTTTTGTTAAAATTTAGCTATCGGCAACGATTACAATTTCTTGTAATTTATTTTACAGAATTGTCTTTTGATTTGCAAATGCTCATTTTTCGATTTTTCGATTAATTTTGTTTATTCTATACAAAAAAATATGTAGAAAAGCGAAAAATATGATGAGAAACGTTAATAATTATCGAAATAATAAGCGATATAACAATAAAAAACAATAAACTGAATTTATGGAATATTTTCAACAAGTGATAGTTTACTCTTTTCGGATAGAGCGTTTTCAAGTACAATGGAAATGACTGAATCATCTAACTATTTAGGGGTATAGAGGGGGGAGAAGAGATATGAAACGTAATCCGCTGATTCCGTTCGCTCTTATTGCAGCATTAGGTATTATCGTTATGTTTGTATTTTCATTTCAGGGGCTAAATAAATCTAAAGAGTTAGCTGATACAAAAAATGGCGGGAAGCCAGCGCAAACAGCATCAAAGCCAGAGGATATTGTGAAGCAAAGCTGTACGAGCTGCCATGGCGATCAGTTACAAGGGGCAGTAGGACCTAATTTACAAAAAATTGGTGGAAAACTTTCAAAGGATGAAATTAAAGAAATTCTTTCGAAAGGAAAAGGTAACATGCCTGCCAATTTAGTTCCAGCTGATCAAGCGGCTAAAGTAGCTGATTGGCTATCTAAGAAAAAATAAGGTTCCATAAAACAAGCCTTTTGCTTTTGCAAAAGGCTTGTTTTTCTATACTTTCTAAAATACGATGAGTAATAGAGAATGGAATTGTTGTTATGGGCTTGCAACAACTACTATAAATTCATTATCATGGAGACAGACTGACAAGAGAAGGAGTAATGGAAATACATGAATGAAGTAAAGCTTTCAAAACGATTAGAAGAAGTTGTGCGCGAGATTCCAGTAGGATCTACAGTAGCTGATATTGGATCGGATCATGCGTATTTACCGTGTTATACAATTATAAATAATATTGCTACAAAAGCAGTTGCAGGAGAAGTTGTAGATGGGCCGTTTCGTTCTGCGCAAGCAACTGTAGCTGAAAGTGGCTTACAAGATAAAGTGGACGTTCGTAAAGGGAATGGATTAGAAGTAATTACACCAGGGGAAGTAGATGTAATTACAGTTGCTGGTATGGGTGGAGCACTAATTCGTGACATTTTAGAAAGTGGTAAAGAAAAGTTAGAAGGTGTAACACGTTTAATTTTACAGCCGAACATTGCAGCACATCACATACGTGAATGGTTTATTGAAAATGGCTGGGAGCTTATCCGTGAGAAAATCGTAAAAGAAGACGGGAAAATTTACGAAATTTTAGTTGGGGAACGAGGAAATATTGCAGCACCTTACTCGGATAATAAACAAGCTGAATTATTTATGGGTCCATTTTTAATAAAAGAAAAAGGTGAGGCTTTTGTTGAAAAGTGGGAAGGAGAATTGAAAAACTTCCAAAATATCTTAAAACAATTAGAACGTGCAGCAGATTCTGAAGAGACAAAAACGAAACGTGTAGAAGTAGAAGCGAAAATGAAAATGATAGGGGAGATTTTATCATGAGTAAAATTCCAAATGGCCATGAGGTTATTTCTTTATTTGAAAGTATGTACCCGAAGCATTTAGCGATGGAAGGGGATAAGATTGGCCTGCAGATCGGGGCGCTTAATAAACCCGTGCAGCACGTATTGATTGCTTTAGATGTAACGGAGGAGGTTGTAGATGAAGCAATTCAATTAGGAGCGAATGTCATTATTGCGCATCACCCTTTAATTTTTAATCCGTTAAAAGCGATTCATACAGAGAAAGCGTATGGGAAAATTATTGAAAAGTGTATTAAGAATGATATTGCCGTTTATGCCGCTCATACAAATGTAGACGTTGCTAAAGGTGGAGTAAACGATTTACTCGCTGATGCGTTAGGATTACAAAATACAGAAGTATTAGCTCCAACATACGCAGAAGAAATGAAAAAAATTGTTGTGTTTGTGCCAGTAACTCATGCAGAAGAGGTTCGTAAAGCATTAGGAGACGCAGGTGCGGGTCATATCGGCAATTATAGCCACTGTACGTTCAGTAGTGAGGGAGCAGGCGCGTTTGTACCTCAGGAGGGAACAAATCCTTATATCGGGGAAACTGGGCGGTTAGAACGTGTGGAAGAGGTACGTATCGAAACGATAATTCCAGCTTCACTACAAAGAAAAGTTATGAAAGAGATGTTGGCAGCTCATCCATACGAAGAAGTGGCATATGATGTATATCCTCTTGATAATAAAGGTGAAACGTTAGGGCTTGGAAAAATAGGCTATTTACAAGAAGAAATGACACTTGGCCAGTTTGCTGAACATGTGAAACAATCATTAGACGTGAAGGGCGCAAGAGTTGTCGGCAAGTTAGGTGATAAAGTGCGTAAAGTTGCTGTACTTGGTGGGGACGGTAATAAATATATAAACCAAGCGAAATTTAAAGGGGCAGATGTATATGTAACAGGTGACATGTATTATCATGTCGCTCATGATGCGATGATGCTCGGTTTAAATATAGTTGATCCAGGACATAACGTTGAAAAGGTAATGAAGCAAGCTGTGCAAAAGCAACTGCAAGAAAAAGTAGATGCGAAAAAATTCAATGTACAAATTCATGCTTCGCAGTTACATACAGATCCATTCACATTTGTATAAGAATAATAAAAACCGTTGCTCATGTAGGCAACGGTTTTTATTATTGTTCTTTTTTCACTTTTACACGAGGTAAGATTTTTTGAAGTGGTACTTTTCGAATTCTTTCCCACGTAGCCGGATTCATTGGGTCATATTGATCTAAGAAAGCGATAACCTCTTTTGTAATTGGTGTTGGAGTAGAAGCACCTGCTGTAACAGCTACGTTTTCTACACCTTGTAGCCATTCTAATTGAATTTCACTTACATCCGCAACACGGTAAGCTTTCGTACCAGCAATTTCTTGTGATACTTGCGCTAAGCGATTCGAATTGTTACTTTTTGGATCACCAACAACGATTGTTAAATCTGCAACATCCGCTTGTTTAGCTACAGCTTCTTGACGAACTTGAGTTGCTAAACAAATTTCCTTATGGAATTCTGCTGTTGGAAATTTTTTCTGAATGTCCTCCATTAAATGTTGAACATCCCATTGACTCATCGTTGTTTGATTCGTAACTAAAATTTTATCCGTTGGGATTTCTAATGTTTCTAAATCATCCGCTCTTTCGATAAGGTGAACGATATCAGGTGCAATACCAACCGCGCCTTCTGGTTCTGGATGGTTTTTTTTGCCGATATAAATGACATGATATCCTTCAGCTTTTTTTGCTTCAATAAGGTCATGTGTTTTTGTAACATCTGGACAAGTTGCATCGATTGTCGTTAAACCTTTTTCTTTTGCACGTTGTTTAACTTCAGGAGAAACACCGTGAGCGGTAAATATAACAGTACCAGAATCGATTTGATCTAAAATATCTAAGCGACTTGGTCCGTCTAACGTAATGATTCCATCTTCTTCAAAAGCGTCTGTAACATGTTTATTGTGAACAATCATACCTAAAATATAAATAGGTCTCGGTAATGATTTATCTAATGCAGCGTTACGTGCAATTACCATTGCATCGACAACACCGTAGCAATAACCACGAGGGGAAATTTTAACAATTTTCATATGAGTAATCCTCTCCTTCTAAACAAGGGATACTTTTGTGCATAGTCCTTTACATTATAAAGGAGGAGAGGATAGAAAACAAAGGATTGTTACACATATAGTTTGGGTTTTGTTGCTATTTTTTGAACAGGCTCCTCTCGTACTTCTGTTTCTATGGCTGGCTCAATCACTATTTTTTTTCTTTTTCTTTTTTTTTGTGGAGGAGGGGGAGTTGCTACCTCAACCTTTTCTGTTAGATCTTCAGTTTGATCTTCTTCCGTACTTTTTCCAGAGGTGAGGATTTTAACAATGCTTGGTAGGTTACGCATAATGGGACCGTACTGTTCGACGACAGGGCTTACAGATTGAACGACTTGTGATACTTTTTCGATATTGTTTATCATATTAGTTGGATTCGAAATTAAATTCGAAAAAAAACTGCCGATGCCGCTGCTAGATGCTGCTGTAGTGGCTGCACCGCCGCGCGTTTCGTTTGATTCATACATTTGAGGGGGAATCATTTGCTCTGGATACTGCTGCATGTATGGTTGATATTGCTGTGAGTATTGATGCGGGTATTGTTGTTGGTATTGTTGTTGGTATTGCTGTTGATATTGCTGTTGCTGTTGCTGTTGATATTGGGGTGGCTGTTGTTGGTGCATCATTCGCGGCTGTCCTGCTATTTGTCGATAAGGCGGAACCATTTGCATGAAAGGTTCGGTTGGATCGTGTTTTTTAAAGAGTTTAGCAAGGAACCCTTTCTTTTTTTGTGCCATCGGTGGTAGTTGTGGAATGGGGTATGGTGTATAAGGTTGTTGGCCTGGATTCGGATACATTTGCCTTACGGGAGATTTTGGAAACATGTGAGAAATCCTCCTTTCTTCAGTTAGGTATATACACATACAATATGCAATAAGAGTGAAGAAGGTTAGTTTTTGAAGTAAAAACCTAAACTAAAGATGGATTTTACTTGTAGATTTCGATATAATGTAGACTTGACTGATTTGTGCGCGCAGTAGAAATTTAGAAAGAAGGTGTAACTTATGACACAACAAACTTTTACACAGTATGATTTTAAACCATTTTTAATAGATGCAATTCGTGAACTACGCTTTACAGAGCCGACAGGAATTCAACAGAAAATTTTCCCGGTCGTGAAAAAAGGTGTAAGTGTAATTGGACAATCCCAAACAGGTTCTGGGAAAACACATGCATACTTACTTCCTACATTAAACAGAATTAATCCAAGTCGTGAAGAAGTACAGCTTGTTATTACAGCTCCTACTCGTGAGTTAGCACAACAAATTTACGAAGAAATCGTGAAATTAACAAAGTTCTGTGCAGAAGATCAAATGATTACAGCACGTTGTTTAATTGGTGGAACTGATAAACAACGATCGATTGAAAAGTTGAAAAAACAACCACATATTGTAGTTGGAACACCAGGACGTATTAAAGACTTAGTAGAAGAAAAGGCGCTATTTGTTTATAAAGCGGATACTATTATTGTCGATGAAGCGGATTTAATGCTTGATATGGGATTCATTCAAGATGTAGATAAAATTGCAGCACGTATGCCTAAAAACTTGCAAATGCTAGTTTTCTCTGCAACAATTCCTCAAAAATTAAAACCATTTTTGAAGAAATATATGGAGAATCCAGAACATATTCATATTAATCCGAAACAAGTTGCAGCAGGAAATATTGAGCATTACCTTGTGCCTTCAAGACACCGTAATAAAATTGAATTAGTGAAAAATATGCTACTTCAATTTAAACCGTACTTAGCAATTGTGTTTACAAACACGAAGAAGAAGGCTGATGAAGTAGCCGATGGATTAGCTGAACGTGGGTTAAAAGTAGGGCGTATACACGGTGATTTATCACCACGTGATCGTAAAAAAATGATGAAACAAGTTCGTGATTTAGAGTTCCAATACATTGTCGCAACAGATTTAGCGGCACGCGGTATTGATATTGAAGGAATTAGCCATGTTATTAACTATGAACTTCCATCAGATTTAGATTTCTTCGTTCACCGCGTTGGAAGAACTGCACGTGCGGGTCATTCAGGGATTGCAGTGACAATTTATGATCCAGCAAATGAAGAAGCGTTAGATAGTTTGGAAAAACAACGTCATATCGAATTTAAGCATGTAGATTTACGCGGAGATGAGTGGGCGGATTTAGGTGACCGTCGTCGTCGTAAGAGTCGTAAAAAACCAAATGATGGACTAGATGTTATGGCAACAAAAGTTGTTAAAAAGCCGAAAAAAGTAAAACCAAACTATAAGCGAAAACTTGCAACAGAACGTGACAAAGTGAAGAAAAAATATAGCAATAAAAAAAGATAAGGGATTTCCCTTATCTTTTTTTTATCCAGCTATTTGTGAGAGTCGTAATCAATATGGGTAGAAAAATATGGATTAAAGCTTCACTTAATCCAGTTCATTTAAATGAAGAGTATAGTCTGTTTAAATAGTCATATAAATTTGTGTAGTGCGTTTTTTGTGAACAAACAATTCACTACATATTTCTACAAATTATGCTATCATTATAACTATTGTATATTGAAGAGGTGATTGTATGTTAAAGATTGGATCTCATGTCTCAATGAGTGGTAAGAAAATGTTATTAGCAGCAAGTGAAGAGGCTGTTTCATACGGTGCAACGACGTTTATGATTTATACAGGTGCACCGCAAAATACACGAAGAAAACCAATTGAAGAATTGAACATAGAAGCAGGACGTAAACATATGGAACTGAATGGTATTGAGGAAATTATCGTCCATGCACCATATATTATTAACGTTGGTAATACGACGAAGCCAGAAACATTCCAATTAGGTGTAGACTTCCTGCGCATGGAAATTGAAAGAACAGCGGCATTAGGTGTTGCGAAACAAATTGTTCTTCACCCAGGAGCGCACGTTGGTGCTGGAGCAGATGCAGGTATTCAACAAATTATTAAAGGGCTTAATGAAGTAATAACGCCTGAACAGACGGTTAACATTGCGCTAGAGACGATGGCTGGAAAAGGAACAGAGTGTGGTCGTAGCTTTGAGGAAATTGCAAAGATTATTGATGGTGTAAAATATAATGAAAAGCTATCTGTATGTTTTGATACGTGTCATACGCATGATGCGGGTTATGATATTGTAAATGATTTTGACGGTGTATTGAACGAATTTGACAAGATTGTTGGTGTAGATCGATTACAAGTGCTTCATATTAATGATAGTAAAAATGTGCGTGGGGCCGGAAAGGACCGTCACGAAAATATCGGTTTTGGTCATATCGGTTATAAAGCATTGCATCATATTGTACATCATCCGCAGTTAATGAACGTGCCAAAAATTCTTGAAACACCATATGTAGGTGAAGATAAAAAAGATAAGAAGCCACCATATAAATTAGAAATCGAAATGCTGAAAAACGGTACTTTTGATGAGGGGATTCTTGAAAAAATTAAAGCGCAATAAGGAGGGGGGGGATCCCCTCCTTATTTTAGTAGTTGCTGAAATAAAGTGTTTACTTGTTGCGCGGTAGCAGGGGAAGTTACTTTTGCGATTTGTTTTAAGAGTTCTAGTCGCTCATTATTATCATAAATGTTAATATTCTTTCCTTTCATAAGTAAAACAATTTGATCAGCTTGTGCAGTTGTAATTGAAACTTCATATTCTTTACTATATTTCAATAACTCTTTTGTAGAAATATGATTTAATTTTTTATTCACAATTTGTTTAATGAGATTCATCGAGTTATCCTCCTTCATACGTTCTTCTATCGAAATATATGAGTGCGTAGCTTGTACATATTCTTATAGAGTTTCTTTTTTCATGAGGAAAAGAAGCGTATGTTATAATGTAAGGACAAAACTACAGAAAAAGAATATATGGAGGACTTATGGAACAAAAGCAACATCGAAAAGAAAGCGTTATCCATCTCATTTATCGTTTAGTAATGATTATTTTTGGGGCAGCGTGCGCGGCGGTAGCGATTGAATTATTCTTAATGCCAAATAAAATTATTGATGGTGGAATTATTGGTATTTCTCTTATATTAGATTATCTTACTCCTAATATTTGGTGGTTAAGTTTTTCTACTTTAGTTGTTATCCTCAACATTCCGTTTATGTACTCTGGGTATAAGCAAATCGGAAAAACATTTATGTTATCCTCAGCATTTGGGATTGTAGCTTTAGCATTTATTGAATCGACATTACATGCTGTTCCACCATTTACAACTGAGCCCATTTTAGCAACAGTTTTTGGTGGCCTTATTTTGGGGCTTGGTGTAGGACTTGTTATTCGTCATGGCGGATCAATGGACGGAACAGAAATTATGGGGATTTTATTAACGAAGAAATTACCGTTTTCTGTTGGTGAATTCGTAATGTTTGTGAACTTATTTGTTTTTGCATGGGCAGCATTTGTATTTGGTGTCGAACAAGCTATGTATTCTGTTATGACGTACTATATTGCATTCAAAACAATTGATACGGTAATTCAAGGTTTAGATGAAACGAAAGCAGTTTTAATTGTATCAGATCAGTATGAGGAAGTATCAAATGCCATTTTGCATCGTCTCGGTCGTGGAACTACAAAGCTTGTAGCCAAAGGTGGTTACACGGATAAAGAAAAAGAAGTTATTTATGCAGTTGTAACGCGTTTGGAAGTGACGAAGTTAAAATCAATTGTGCATGAAATTGATGAAAATGCGTTTGTTACGATTATGAGTACACAAGAAACAAATGGTGGTAAGTTTAAATCAGCTATCCACTAAAAAGTTACTTGGAATATTTTTCGAAAGCAGAGAATTTTTCTCTGCTTTTTGTTATAATAGTAAGGTTTCTTGAAAAAACAGATATAATTTAGGCAGATTGGTTTACAACTATAATAAGCTGTACTATAATTCAAATAGATATAAATCGGAATCATTCTGAATTAAAATAGGTGAGATGCTATGAATAATATATTGGAAATAGAAGGATTAACGTTTCGATATGAAGATCGAAATGTGTTAGAAAATATTAATTTGCAAGTTCCGAAGGGAGCTTTTTTAGGTTTAGTTGGGCCAAATGGTTCTGGGAAATCCACTTTACTAAAATGTTTATTAGGCGTTTTAAAGCCTAAACAAGGGAGTATTCGCTTGTTTGGTGTTGATAGCAAGAAGTTTAAAGAATGGAACAAACTTGGCTATGTATCCCAAAAGGCAAATAGTTTCAACTCTGGTTTTCCAGCAACTGTTTTTGAAGTTGTGTCAATGGGGCTCGTTTCGAAAAAAGGTCTTTTTCGCTTTTTCACGAAAGACGACAAGGCGAAGGTAGAAAATGCGATTGCTGATGTAGGGATGAGTGAATTTCAAGGTCGCAATATTGGAGAGCTTTCTGGTGGACAACAACAACGTGTATTTATTGCTCGTGCGCTCGTTAGTGATCCTGAATTACTTATTTTGGACGAGCCTACTGTTGGGATTGATGTGAAAAATGTGGAAAGTTTTTATGAGATATTAGAGGATTTAAACAAAAGGCTTGGGATTACATTAATTCTTGTTACTCATGATATGGGGGCTGTTACCGAGAAAGTAACACATGTTGCATGTCTAAACCAACATTTACATTTTCATGGGAATGTAAAGGAGTTCCGAGAGTTAGAAGATGCAGAAATGTCCGTCTTATATGGACATCATGTCCATCGTTTAAAACACGAGCATGAGCATCACGGGAGGATATAATGATACAAGATTTTTTACAATATGACTTTTTACGTAATTCTTTATATGCAGGTATTTTAATTGGACTTGTTGCACCGCTTATCGGTGTGTTTGTTGTTATTCGTCGTTTATCTCTTATTGCAGATGCATTAAGTCACGTGACGTTATCAGGTATTGCAGCAAGTTTACTACTTGAAAAAACAATTTTTACAGGTGGCTTTTTAAATCCCCTATATATGGGGATGATTTTCTCGATTGGGGGAGCGTTACTAATTGAAAAGTTACGAACTGTATATAAGCATTATCAAGAATTAGCAATTCCGATTATTCTTTCAGCAGGAATGGGAATTGGAGTTATTTTCATTTCACTTGCAAATGGATTTAACACAGACTTATTTAGTTATTTATTTGGTAGTGTAAGTGCTGTAACGAGTACGGATTTAATTATTATTGGGATTGTAGCAATTGTTGTTATTGCGACAATTATTTTATTATATAAAGAGCTGTTTTTATTATCATTTGATGAGGAATACGCAGTATCAACTGGTCTAAGGGCAAAATGGATTCACTTTATCTTCATTATATTAGTTGCTCTTGTCATTGCAGTATCAATGCGTGTAGTAGGTGTTCTTCTCGTATCCTCATTAATGACGTTACCAGTTGCAGCAAGTATTCGTATTGCTAAAGGATTTAAACAAACAATTTTCTTTTCCATTTTATTTGGTGAAATTGCAGTAATTGGTGGAATGTTTGCTTCGTATCAACTTGATCTAGCACCAGGTGGTACAATTGTTATGATAGCAGTTCTTATTTTAATCGGTGCGATTTTATGGAAGAAGAAAAAAACTGCATAAAGTAGGGATAGGTATGAATCTAACAGAAGCTTTACGCCTAATGAAAGAAAAAGGATACAAACATACTGGGAAAAGGGAAGAGATGCTCAGATTATTTGCAGCTCACAATCGTTATTTAACAGCAAAAGATGTTTTAGAGCATATGAAGGATGATTATCCAGGTCTTAGTTTTGATACGATTTATCGTAACTTAACGGTTTTTGCTGAAATCGGCGTTTTAGAACAAACAGAATTAAATGGTGAAAAACATTTTCGTTTTACATGTTCCATTATGGAACATCATCATCATTTTATTTGTTTAGATTGCGGGGGAACGAAAGAGATTACTTCCTGTCCAATGGATTTTATGAATAAAGATTTTAACGGTTATGAAGTAACAGGGCATAAATTTGAAATATACGGCCGTTGTCCAAAGTGTGCAAAATAAAAACTCGTCGGTTATATAACTGACGAGCTTTTTTGCATAAAAAAGAAGGTTGCTCACAAATATTGTGGGCAACCTTCTTTTTATTGTTCTTGTGTTTCTTTTTCTTTATCTCTTTCAGCAGCCATTTCAGCAGCAATTACATCGATTTCTTTTTTCAGTTCTTCTACCATTGTTTCTTCTGGTACTTTACGAACAACTTGCCCTTTACGGAATAATAATCCTTCTCCACGTGCACCGGCAATACCGATATCAGCTTCACGAGCTTCACCAGGGCCGTTTACAGCGCAACCAAGTACTGCAACTTTAATTGGTACTTGCAGTGTAGAAATATATTCTTCCACTTCGTTAGCGATGCTAATTAAATCAATTTCAATACGACCGCAAGTTGGACAAGAGATAAGTGTTGCTGCATTAGATGCAAGACCGAATGACTTTAATAGTTCACGTGCAACTTTTACTTCTTCAACTGGATCAGCACTTAATGAAATACGAAGTGTGTTTCCGATGCCTTTACTTAAAATTGCTCCAAGACCAGCGGCACTTTTTACAGTTCCAGCAAACAATGTGCCAGATTCTGTAATACCTAAATGTAATGGATAATCAAAAGCGCGAGCAGCTTTTTCATATGCTTCAATTGCTAAGTTAACATCAGAGGCTTTCATAGATACGATAATATCGTGGAAATCTAAGTCCTCTAAAATTTTAATGTGATGTAGTGCGCTCTCAACCATGCCATCTGCAGTTGGGTATCCGTACTTTTCTAAAATGTGACGCTCTAATGAACCAGCGTTTACACCGATACGGATTGGAATGCCACGCTCTTTTGCTGCATTTACAACAGCTTCTACTTTATGGCGACGACCAATGTTACCTGGATTGATACGTACTTTATCAATGCCACCTTCAATTGCTTTTAAAGCAAGGCGATAATCAAAATGAATATCAGCAACAAGTGGAATGTTGATTTGTTTTTTAATATCAGCAATAGCATTTGCTGCGCGTTCATCTGGAACGGCAACACGAACAACCTGACAACCAGCTTCTTCTAAACGTTTAATTTCAGCAACTGTTGCTTCAACATCATGTGTTTTTGTTGTTGTCATACTTTGTATAATTAATTCATTATTACCGCCAATTGTTAAATTACCGACTTTAACTGGACGTGTTTTTGTACGATGAGTCATTTCATTCACGAATAGATCGCTCTCCTTATAAAAGAAGTTTCTTATTTAGTCCCTCATATCAATGATAGTATACGTGATATAGGGCTATAGAAACCGAAGTGCTCGGTTTCACTTTTACTATTGTATCAGCGCCTTTATGTAATTGACAAGGATTAAGTGATCGCTTATTGATATAACGGGAATTTATAAGTCTTTCCAATTTGAATTTTTGTAGCAGATGTACTTTTATTTAATTGTTTAAAGTCATCAATTACCTTTTCAATAGAAGGGATTTTTTTCTTATTAATTTGTTCTGTAATCGAAAGAACGGTCTCACCAGTTTTTACTTCAATTGCTTTATAAGTAACATCTGTTTCTTCCTTTTTGCTTTGTTTTGTAGTTGTTTCTTCTTTTTTTATAGTTTGAGCAGCTGTTGTTTTTTTGTATGAACTTAACATCGGTAAAGTACCGATTTTTATATCGTAATAAAATATATAACCGAGAACAAGCACGAATAAGAATATACCTAATCTCTTCATATTCTTCACTCCTTTGCTAGGAATATATGCTTGTCCAAAAAAAAAATGCCTATTTAGGCATTTTTTATCGTTCTTATTTTTCTTTCGGTTGTGGAACTTCTTTAAGTGTTAAGTATAGAACAATTAAAACAACTGCGATATAAATGAATGTTGAACCAGGTACGACGATTTTAAATAAATCCATAATCATAAAGAAGATTGTTGGAATTGTGTAACTGTAAGCAGTTAATGTCCAAACTTGTTTGTAGGATAATTTACGTTGTCCGCTCATAGCAGAACCGATGAACGCAAGTAAAGTCACGCCTACAAAAGTAATGAATAATTGGAATAGGTACACTAAAAATCCGATAACAAATAATAAAATTGGATAGATACTATCGAATAGAGAAATAAAGTCTTGTAAATCTTTTTTCTCAAGAGATGCACCTAATAAGTCGTTATAGGAATACGTTTGTGTTTGACCATTTCCCATGGAGACTACTTTATCTTTTAAAACAAATAAACCCGTTTTATTTTGATATTTTTCTAAGTTTGTTGAATTTGGATCAAATACGAAAAGGGCATTTCCATCTTCTTTTTCGATAGGTTGATCAATATCTGCTGTTAGTTCGCCATTTTCAATTTTAAAATCAGGTAAATCTTTTTCGATTACTTTATTTACCATATTAACACCGTCTTGAATAACGCTACCGTACAAGAAAGTTCTTGGAATAGTAGTGATTAGGCAAAGAAGCATAATATACAAAATGGTTTTACCGATTTTTTGAAAACGGAAAAGCGCAATATCTTTAGGCGAATATACGCTTTTTGCTAGCTGTTTAAAAATGGACATAGATTCACTTCCTTTATGTATGTATAAAGTCATTGTAACGTAGGAATCTAGAGAATCTCAAGATATATTATATTTACATATAGTGGAGATAACTAAATTTCTTTTTAATAATTTTCTTCTTTTAAATGAGAAAAATACAATTGACACTTTTCTTTTTTATATGGTAAATTTATCTTACATTTCTTAAAGGATATATCCGATAGGAATTCAGTTGTTTAATATGTTATTACATACATAATTATGGACCCTTAGCTCAGCTGGTTAGAGCAGACGGCTCATAACCGTCCGGTCGTAGGTTCGAGTCCTACAGGGTCCATACCCATTTCGCATGTTTATTATGTCAGCAGGAAGCTTCCTTGTAGAAGGAAGCTTTTTTTACGGAATATATGAGCATTTTAATTGAAAAGAAGTGGGAATTTTGCTACTTTAATGATAGCAAGACAATGTGATTTATTTGTTTGCACCCTATGGCAATTAGGGTAGAATGAAGTTGTATGTCACACATATGGTGGCAATACATAAACTGGGAGGAATATAACAATGGCAAAACACGAATTACCAAACTTACCTTATGCGTATGATGCTTTAGAGCCTCACTTTGACAAAGAAACAATGAACATCCATCATACAAAACATCACAACACGTACATTACAAACTTAAACGCTGCTTTAGAAGGTCATGCAGAACTAGCTGACAAAAGCGTTGAAGAATTAGTTGCAAACTTAAACGAAGTACCAGAAGCAATCCGTACAGCAGTACGTAACAATGGTGGTGGACATGCTAACCATACATTCTTCTGGACAATTCTTTCTCCAAACGGCGGGGGACAACCAGTAGGCGAACTTGCAACTGCGATTGAAGCGAAATTCGGTAGCTTCGATGCATTCAAAGAAGAATTCGCAAAAGCTGGCGCAACTCGCTTCGGTTCTGGTTGGGCTTGGTTAGTAGTAAACAATGGTGAGTTAGAAGTAACAAGCACGCCAAACCAAGATTCTCCTCTAACTGAAGGTAAAACTCCAGTTATCGGTTTAGATGTTTGGGAGCATGCTTACTACTTAAATTACCAAAACCGTCGTCCAGACTACATCGGTGCATTCTGGAACGTTGTAGATTGGAACGCTGCTGAAAAGCGTTACCAAGAAGCAAAATAATTATAATAATTATAGAAAAAAGCTAGGAGAATGCTCCTAGCTTTTTTCTATGCTTTCCTTTTACATAATTGGGCTTGTCTTTGGAAGACTAGAACATGAAGTAAAGGAGAGTTGTGTATGAAGTGGAAACATATAATTGGTGACGTTGAAGTGAATCGGGATTTAGTGTTATTGCTCCTTATTGGAGGTTTATACACGCTCGCAATTTCTTTATCGAATACGTTTGTTAATATTTATTTATGGAAACAAACACAAAATTATGTGAATCTTGGCTTGTATAATTTGGCCAGCGTTGTATTGCAGCCTCTCACATTTCTTATAGGTGGGAAATTAGCGAAACGTATTGACCGCTCAATCTTGTTACGAATAGGCGTAGGCACGTTAGCAATTTTTTTTATCGTTGTTTTAGTAGCGGGAAAAAGCGCTTCTCACTATATTTTATTAATGGGGGCTCTTTTAGGAGTCGGATATGGTTTTTATTGGCTCGCGTTTAACTTATTGACATTTGAGATTACAGAACCAGAAACAAGAGATTTCTTTAATGGGTTTCTTGGACTTCTTACATCCTTCTCTGGAATGATTGGACCGATAGCGGCAGGATACACAATTTCACGTATGGCAAAATGGAGTGGTTATACTGTCATATTCTTTCTTTCATTAGTGCTATTTGCAATTGCTGTCGTTTTAAGCTTTTTTTTATCTAAGAGAGAATGTGAAGGGCGTTATGAAATTACAAAAGTATTGAAGGAGCGACGGATTGATAAAAATTGGGGGAGAATTACACGTGCTCATTTTTTCCAAGGGTTGAGAGAGGGAACATTTATTTTTGTTATTTCAGTATATGTGTACTTAGCAACCGATAGTGAGCTCGCATTAGGGAAATATAGCTTAGTCAACTCCGCTGTATCATTTGTATGTTACTACTTAGTTGCTCGTATGTTGAAGAAAGAGTGGCGAAAAAAAGCGATTTTGCTTGGAGGCATTATTTTATATGCGGTCGTATTTTTAGTTATATTCAATGTTACATACACAAAATTACTTATTTATGCAGCATGTATCGCGATCGCATACCCTATTTTACTCGTTCCGTACGGGTCAATGACATATGACGTAATTGGTAGAGCGAAAAATGCGAGAGAGTGGCGTGTAGAGTATGTAGTTGTCCGGGAATTATGGTTAAATGCTGGAAGGATTTGTTCGGTTTTAAGTTTTTTATGTGCTGTGTTATTCTTTCCGCCTGAAAAAAGTTTACCTTTCTTACTATGTATTTTAGGTGCTGGACATTTTCTTATTTATTTTGCAATTAAAAATGTCAAATATGATGAGGGAAATGTGGGGAAAACCAGCGTTGTAGCGCAAGAAACTACTCAGAATCAAACTGAACCAGAAGGTTAACTTATCGTTTGTTTTATGCTAAAATAGAAAAAGATGTAAGACAGCAGTGAGGACACCTGTATGAAGGTGTCCCTTTCACATTACATAGCTGTTGGTAGAGGGGGTTTGTATGAGCAAGAAGCAGAAACAACAAAAGAAAAAAACTCACGTTCCTTTTCGATTAAACGTGCTGTTTTTTTGCGTATTTTTAATGTTCTCCGCGGTTATTGTAAGGCTCGGATATGTACAAATTGTTCGTGGTGAGGAATATAAGAATGAAGTAGAGAAGAAAGAGAATTCAACGATAAGTAATCCTGTACCGCGCGGGAAAATCTTTGACCGCTATGGGCGACCTGTAGTAGATAATACAGCTGTTCGTACTATTACATTTACAAAAATGAAAGGATCAACTGCAGAAGATCGCTTAGAAACAGCGAAAAAATTAGCAGAGTTGATTGAAGTACCGACAGATAAATTAACAGATCGAGATAAAAAAGATTATTGGATTGCGATGCATAAAGAGGAAGCGAAAACAAAAATTACGAGTAAAGATCGTCAAGAATTGAAAGATAACAAAATTGACGATAAAGAATTAGACGAGCGTCAACGAAGTCGTGTAACAGAAGAAGAGATTAATCAATTATCCGCAAAAGATTTAGAAATACTAGCGATTAAAAGTAAGATGGACGGCGGATATGCAATGACACCTCAAGTTATTAAAAAAGATGCTACAGAAAAAGAATATGCGATTATTAGTGAGAGCCTAGCAACATTACCAGGTGTAGATACGAATGTTGATTGGGATCGAAAATATACGTATGATGATTTATTCCGAAGTGTTCTTGGTGGGGTGTCGACGGCGGATGAAGGTTTACCGAGAGAAAGACTAGATTACTATCTTGTTCGTGATTATAATCGAAATGACCGAGTAGGGAAAAGTTATCTTGAACAGCAATATGAAGATAGCCTGCACGGTACGAAAGCAGAAGTGAAAAATATTACAGATAAAAACGGTAATATTTTGGAAACAATTAATGTATCACAAGGACAAAGTGGTAATAATCTGAACTTAACAATTGATATGGAATTACAAAAGCGTGTGGAAGATATTATTACCAAAAATTTAACGAAATTTAAAGGGTCAGAACCTCTTTTAGATCGAGCATTTGTTGTAATGATGAATCCGAAAAATGGTGAAGTATTATCTATGGCTGGGAAACAATTAGTGGATGAAAATGGCGAAACGAAAGTACAAGATTTCGCATTAGGAACGATGACAAGTTCTTATCCGATGGGATCGACTGTAAAAGGTGCGACAGTACTTACAGGATATCAAACAGGTGCAATTCAACCGGGTTCAGTTCAACTGGATGAACCAATCGTATTAAAAGGGACGAAGAGCAAATCTTCTTGGAAGACGATGGGATATATTAATGATTTAACAGCATTAAAAATGTCTTCTAACGTATATATGTTTAAAACAGCGATGAATATCGCTAATGCTCCATATGTTAGAGGTGGTACGTTAAATATACCGCAAAAAGCATATGATACGATGCGATACTATTATGGTCAGTTTGGACTTGGTGTAAAAACAGGCATTGATTTACCGAATGAATCTGCTGGACAAAGAGGTACTACAGACAATATCCCAGGTTTCTTATTAGATTTATCAATTGGACAGTATGATACGTATACACCACTTCAATTAGCGCAATATATTTCGACAATTGCCAATGGTGGATATCGTATGCAACCGCAAGTTGTTAAAGAAATTCGTCAACCGGAAGCGAAACCAGATGAAGTTGGAAAAGTTATTCACTCGATGGAGCCGAAAGTGCTAAATCGTATTGATATGCCTGAATCACAAATTAAACGTGTTCAAGAAGGATTTAGACAAGTATTTAACGATTCAGGCGGTACAGCTACAAAATACTTTACTGGTGCAAAATATAAAGCTGCAGGGAAAACTGGTACAGCGCAAACTGTGTATGGTGGAGATAAAGCGATTGGTAAAAAAGCAGATGGTCAGCGTGTGGAGACTTATAACTTAACATTAGTAGGTTATGCGCCACTTGAAGATCCAGAAGTGGCATTCTCTGTTGTTGTTCCGTGGGTACATGATGATAAGACTGGTATTAATGGATATATTAGTCGTGAAATTATGGATGCTTACTATGATTTGAAAAACCAAGAAATAAATGGTGAAGCTCCAAAAGATGCAAAAGATAATAAAAATGAAAAAGAAGATCAAGATGAGGAATAAAAAAGTTGTAAAAAAAGCACACTATCTGAAAAGATAGTGTGCTTTTTTTTATGGTTTATGCATATCGTGTAATAAATGTGGACAAGTATAAAATATTGGAAAAAGCACGCGGTCTCACAAATGATAATTTTATATTGTGTATAGGGGGATAACTGTTTTATGGACTAATTAATTATCAGTGGAAATGAATAGCGGCTACTGATTAAAGTTTTATCTTATGTTGATTCCTGTGGAACTTTACAAAACTTTTACAAACAATTAAAACCGAATTAATAGTTTAGCAGTATTCTTATATCTGTAATCCTGTTATTTCCGGTTACTTCTAGGAGGAAGAACACGTGAAATGGATGAGTGCATCGATTAAAGTTTTTATATTATCGACATGGTTCCTTTGTTTTGGCATGTCTACTGCATTTGCTGTGAACGAAATGGGAGAAGTGAGAGTTGATGGATCCTCAACGGTTTTTCCTATTATAGAAGCAGTAGCGGAGGAATATACAAAGGAGCATCCAAACGTGAAAATTTCTATTAGTGTTTCTGGAACTGGAGGAGGATTTAATCGTTTCAGTAAAGGAGAAGTGGATATAAATAATGCTTCGAGAGTAATGAAACAAGTGGAAGAAAATGAAATGAAGAATAACTCCATTCAGTTTACACCCTTTGAGGTTGCTTATGATGGTCTTACGATTGTTGTAAATCGTCACAATACTTGGGTAGACAATATGACAGTAGACGAGTTACGTCTCTTATGGAGTGAAGATGGAAGAGAGAAGCGATGGTCGCAAGTTCATTCAATATGGCCACGTGCACAAGTGAAGTTTTATGCACCAGGTGTAGACTCTGGTACTTATGATTATTTTCAAAATGTCATCTTACAAAATCGTCGCATTGTAAAAAAAGTCTCTTTGTCTGAAGATGATCAAGTTATTATGCAAGGAGTAATGCATGATAAAAATGCCATTGCTTTTGTAGGATATGCTTATTATATGGCCAATCGAGATAGGGTGAAAGCGATAAAAGTGAACGGTGTATTTCCGACGAAAGAGACTATTCAATCAGGTGATTATAAGCCGTTATCTAGATCGTTATTTACTTATGTGAATGATGCATCTATCCGACAAAAAATAAATGTAGCAAATTATGCTGAGTTTATGATCAAACATGTTGGTAACCTCGCTGAAGAGGTTGGATATGTAAAATTACGAAAAGAAAAATATAATGAACAGCTGCGAATGTTAACAGAAATCAAAAGGTAATGTCAGGGTGGAAAGGGGTTTTCATCTTTGGCTCATAATGACAAAAGTCAAATTACATTTTCTGTACAACATTTGATTGAAAGAAATACAAAACAAAGAAAAAAAACGCAGCGAATCAATCAAATAGTTCCATTATTATTAAAAATAATTGCTAGTGTGTCTATTGTGACGACAATTGGAATTATTTTTACGTTGGCAAATGAAACAATGATGTTTTTTCAAAAAATATCATTATACTCCTTTTTGACGGAGAAAGAATGGTTACCGTTTTTTGAAGATCCTAAATTCGGTATATTACCACTTATATGTGGAACAGTCCTTGTAACAGCAATCGCCATGTTTGTAGCAATTCCTATCGGTTTAGCGTGTGCTGTATTTTTGAGCGAATACGCTTCAAACGGTGCGCGAAAAATATTAAAGCCGATGTTAGAACTATTAGCAGGTATCCCGACAATTGTATATGGTTTTTTTGCATTAACAGTTGTCACGCCACTTTTACAACGAATGATACCGGATTTACAGTTTTTTAATGCAATTAGTCCAGGAATCGTGATTGGATTTATGATGATACCTACAGTTGCATCTTTATCTGAAGACTCGATGAGAGCTGTGGCGAAAGGGACGAAAGAAGCCTCGTTAGCGCTTGGTGCGACTCGGTTTGAGATGGTAAAACAAGTAGTGTTTCCCGCAGCTTTGACAGGAATTATGGCAGCGATTATATTAGCGGCTTCTAGGGCAATCGGTGAAACAATGATAGTTGTAATTGCAGCGGGATCCACACCGAATGTATCGCTGGATCCGACGCACTCTATTCAAACGTTAACAGCCTATATTGTGCAAGTGAGTTTAGGCGATGCTCCGCATGGAACGATTGCTTATTACAGTATGTATGCCGTAGGCGCAACGTTATTCTTGTTTACTTTTATAATGAACATCATTTCGCAGTATATTGTGCGCCGTTTTAGGAGGGTGACATAATATGCGAATGTTGAATCATAAAAAAATACAAGAAAATATGGCATCACGTTTTTTTAAAGATCGAATTTACAAATTGTTATTTTATATAGCAATTTTGTTTTCAATCGTAATTTTGCTTATTTTGCTTTTTCAAATTTTTGAAAAAGGGTTAAGCTATCTTTCAATAGATTTCTTTACAAACTTCGCTTCACGTAATCCGAAAGAAGCCGGGATTGCTGCAGCTTTGTCGGGGACAATATTATTTATGAGTATTGTTATACCGGTCTCATTTATATTTGGAGTCGGGACTGCCCTTTATTTAGAGCAATATGCGAAGGAATCTATATTTAAAAAGGTAATAGAAATTAATAATCAAACGTTAGCAGGAGTACCTTCCGTTGTATTTGGATTACTTGGCTTAACTATTTTTGTATATGCTCTTCATTTAGGCGAGAGTATTGTTGCAGCGGCGCTGACGATGAGTTTGCTCGTCTTACCGACAGTTGTTGTAGCTAGTCAAGAAGCGATACGATCTGTACCAAGTTCATTATTAGAGGCTTCTTACGGATTAGGTGCTACGAAGTGGCAAACGATGTATCAAATTGTATTGCCGGTAGCTTTCCCAGGAATTATAACGGGTTGTACGTTAGCGGTATCAAGAGCAATTGGAGAAGCGGCACCGTTGTTAGTAATCGGAGCATTAGCGTTTGCAAATTATGTTCCATTTAGTATGTTTGATAGATTTACAGTTTTACCAATTCAAATTTTTAATTGGATGAGTAGACCACAAGAAGAATTTCAGTATGTAGCAGCAGCTGGGATGATTGTTTTGCTAGGTCTGTTACTCTTTATCAATATATTTGTCTTATGGTTACGGAATCGAAAATAAGTTGGAAGTGGATGAAAGGGGAATTCAAATGGTAGCAACAGTAGTAAATGTACAGGTGAAAAACGAAGAGAAAATCCAGACTGCTCCAAAAAAAGTAGTATTTGATACGAAAAACCTAAATTTATGGTATGGAGAAGACCATGCTTTAAAGGATATTAACTTAAGTATTCATGAGAATGAAGTTACAGCAATTATTGGACCAAGTGGTTGCGGTAAATCAACGTACTTAAAAACATTAAATCGTATGGTAGAGTTAGTACCGATCGTTCGAACTACAGGCGTGATTGAATATAGAGAACGTAATATATTTGATAAATCGTATCCAGTTGAAGAATTACGCACACATGTAGGAATGGTGTTCCAAAAGCCAAATCCATTTCCAAAATCTATTTATGAAAATGTAGCATATGGACCGAAAATCCACGGTGTTCGTGATAAAAAAACGTTGGACGAAATTGTTGAAAAAAGTTTACGCGGGGCAGCAATTTGGGATGAATTAAAAGATCGTTTGCATGATAACGCATACGGTTTATCTGGTGGACAGCAACAACGCTTATGTATTGCACGTTGCTTAGCGATTGAACCAGACGTTATTTTAATGGATGAACCAACATCGGCGTTAGATCCAATTTCGACGTTAAAAGTAGAAGAATTAATTCAAGAGTTAAAGAAAGACTTTAGTATTGTAATTGTAACGCATAACATGCAACAAGCAGCGCGTATTTCAGACAAAACAGCGTTCTTCTTAAGTGGGGAAGTTGTGGAGTATACAGATACAAATAAATTATTCACAACCCCTTCAGATAAGCGTACAGAAGACTATATCACAGGACGATTCGGTTGATATCGCTAGCAAGGATAAGAGAAAATGCCCTCTTAACAGAGGGCATTTCTTATTTTTACCTCATTTTAATAGAGAATTAAAACTTCTCCTATCTTACTGCTTATGGCAAGTATAAGAGGTTAGATAGGAGATTTATATAAAATGGCACATAATATTGAGGGGGAAGAAACGATGGTAAGAGAACAGTTTCAGTGTGATTTAAAAACGTTACAGCAAAAGGTAATTGAGCTTGGTGAATTAGCAAAGGAAGCTTTATTAATTGCTATGGAAGGTCTGCATACAAGAGATGTAGAGAAAGCGTTAGAGGTCATTGATGGTGATTACCGCATGGATAATTTAGAAGAGGAAATAAACGATCTTGCTCTTATGCTTATTACGAAGCAACAGCCTGTAGCAAGTGATTTAAGAAGAATTTTTATTTCAATTAAAACAGCGACAGATTTAGAGCGTATTGCAGACCATGCTGTTAATATTGCGAAATCCACAATTCGTCTTGGGGAAAAAGAAGTAACAGTTAGTTTGCAAAATCTTGATGAAATGTTTGCGATTGCTCATAAGATGCTAAATTTAGCATTGGAAGCATACGAACAAGAAAATTTAACTTTTGCTAAACAAATTGCTGAGATGGATGATTCAGTTGATGAAATATATGGGAAGGCAATTCGTGAATTTATATCCTCGATCCCTGAACAACCAGAGGCTATTACACAAATTACACAATTATCCTTTGTTGCAAGATATATTGAGCGTGTAGCAGATCATGTTACAAATATTGCTGAGAATGTATTTTATTTAGTAAAAGGAAAGCATTATTTATTGAATGAATAGGAAGGAAAGTAGGTGATGAGAAATCACCTGCTTTTTTTAGTCAAAACATGACAAAAAAAGCTCGTTGTTTCCTTTAGTTTATGATGATAAGATGTATCATAATATAATGGGAAAATTAGTATTATTGGTTTTTATTCAGTGCTTTTTTACTAAGTTAACAGTAAGCGCTTTCTTTGTTGTTTGAGGGTGATAAAAATAGCCCTTCTTATTAAAGTTTCATTTTATATGGAAGAAGATTATAAGCAGAGATTTTCCATAGCACAATGATTTGTTGAAACAATCAAGCTTATATTGCTAGTTCATGTGGGATAGAGAATATACATATGGTGTATGGATTTATTGAACATTATATAAGTGGAGGCTGAAGTATATGAAGGGGGTTATTTTAGCTGGAGGAAAAGGAAGACGCCTTAGACCATTAACATGTAATACTCCAAAGCCGATGTTGCCATTATTAGAAAAACCAGTTTTGGAATACAATATTGAATTGTTACGTCAGCATGGTATTCGTGAAATTGCAATTACAGTTCAATATATGAGTGCGGCCATTAAGCGATATTTTGGCGATGGTAGTAAATGGGGAGTTAACTTGTACTATTTTGAAGACTCCCCTCCACTTGGAACGGCAGGAAGTATTAAACAAGCGGAAAACTTTTTAGATGAAACATTTGTTGTTATAAGTGGAGATGCATTAACTGATTTTCGATTATCAGAAGGAATTGCGTTTCATGAACAAAAGAAAAGAATGGTAACTATGTTTGTAAAGGAAGTAGAAAACCCACTCTCATTCGGTTTGGTTGTAATGAACAAAGAACAAGAGGTTACACGATATATAGAAAAACCGAGTTGGAATGAGGTAATCTCCAATATTGTGAATACAGGGATTTATATTATGGAGCCAGAAATCTTTTCTTACATACCACCCCGAGAATTTTTTGATTTCAGTCAAGATGTGTTTCCATTATTAGCAAATAAGAACGCGTTATTTGCATATTTGTCAGAAGGTTATTGGTTAGATATTGGTACATTTGATCAATATCGACAAGCACAATTTGATTTGTTAACGAAAAAATTGCAAGTACCTATTCCTTATACGGAAGTGTTACCGATGGTATGGATGGGAGAAGGTGTGACGATTGGAAAAGGGACGAAAATTCATGGCCCATCTTTTATTGGAGAAGGAGCAAAGATTGGTGCGGGGGCTGTAATTGAGCCGTACTCTATTATCGGGAAAAATAGTATTGTTTCAAGTTACTCTCATCTTCAAAAAAGTATTGTTTTTGCAAATGCTCACATTGGGGAGTATTGTGAGCTATTAGAAACGACAATAGGAGAGCATACAATGGTTGAAGATGACGTTACGTTGTTTCAAAAAAGTATTGTAGCGGATCATTGTCATATAGGGAAGAGTACGGTCATTAAGCAAAAAGGAAAATTATGGCCTTATAAGGCCATTGATAGTCATTCGATAGTAGGATCGGCTGGTGTTCAAGAAAGTGAAAAAAGCGCTGGCTGGTTACAAAAAAGCCGTATTGTAGGGAGAGGGAATGTTGAGATTACTCCGCAATTTATTGTAAAAGTGGCGATGGCGTATGGATCTCTTTTCGGAAAAGGGGAAAGCATACTAATTGGGAGTCAAGAACATATAGAAACAACTTCTTATAAAAATTTATTTTTACATGCTATTCATGGTATCGGGATTCATACGATGGAATGTAAAGAGATGAACGAGTCACTTTTTCAGTATAGCATTCATAATTTGCAATGTGCAGGTGGGGTTTTCGTTCAAGTGGAAAATGAAAAAGAAGTTGTTATAAAGCTGTATGGTAAGAATGGAATGCTGTTAACGTATAAGCAGCAAAAAGCAATAGAACAAGTATATATGTCCGAGTCGTTTTATTACGTATGTGAGAAAGAAATGGGACAAAATACGCCAGTCCACGTTTCTTTAAATGACTATATAGAAGCTGTATTAGAATGCATTGATATTGAACAAATACAAAAACAAAAGTTTCATCTTCTTATTAATAAGAGAAATGATATGTTACAACATTTACTTATGCTCTTTCTTCAAAGGCTTGGGTGCACAGTTACATGGATTTATGCGGGCGAACAAAAAGATCATGTGAAAGCTTTGATGAAATCAAGTAAAGCGAATATGGCGCTTATGTTTTCTGAGCAAGGAAATTATTTCGAGTTATATGATAATCATAGTAATATTTACCAAGGTACAGATTTTGAAGAAATAGATCTTCCTGACTTATTACTGGAATCAAAAGGGAATATTTACCCAATGTCTTTGAAATTAGGAGAATGTTACCTTCTATTTTATATACATGATGAAAAAAAGGCGTTTCAAGTAAAGTGGAAACGAGATATTTTATATCGAATTGGAAAGTTATTCGAGTTAATAGCACTGCAAGAAAAGGCGTTTCTTAGCATAGTAGAGCAATCACCGCCGCTTTATTTACTTTATGATGAAGTTGTGTGTTCATGGAACGAAAAAGGGAAAGTGATGAGGAAATTATTGGCCGATATGGAAAGAAAGGAAGAAGGTATATTTGAAGGAGTGCAGTTCAAATATACCGAAAAAGAATGGTCTTATATCGTTTCTGATACAAAACAACCAAAATTTTTGGTGTATTCACATGCTAGAAATCCAGTGATAGCAAGGGAAAACATGAAAAATCTTATAGAAAAAATTAGACAATATCAAAAGGTGTAGAATTTTTATTTTAAAAGTGGTATTATGGTATAGTCTGATTTAAGTTATTAGTACTGGAGGGAAATAAGAATGCGTGTGAATATTACTCTAGCATGTACAGAATGCGGAGATCGTAACTATATCTCAAAGAAAAATAAACGTAACAACGCTGAGCGTATCGAGCTTAAAAAGTATTGCAAGCGTGACAAGAAGTCTACGTTACACCGTGAAACAAAGTAAGCAGTAGGAATATTTTCCTACTGTTTCTTTTTTTATTCGATTCCTATATTAAAAGTGATACACTATCATCATAGAGTAAAGTGTCACTGTAGGGGGGAAGATGTGTGAAAGAAGAGAAAATACGTTTACGTAAACAAATAATAGAACACATGAATTCTTTATCGGAAGAACAGTATGCAACTTTATCAGAGCAAATCGCAGTTTCGTTGTATGCGCAAAAAGAGTGGGTTGAAGCTGAAACAATTGGAATCACTCTTTCAATGGAAAATGAAGTGAATACATATCCTATTATCGAAAAAGCTTGGGAAGAAGGAAAGAAAGTTGTAGTTCCGAAGTGTAATACAGGAACAAGAACAATGTCCTTCCGGCAAATTAGTAATTTTGATCAATTAGAAACAGTGTATATGCATTTGCGTGAACCGATTCCATCGCTTACTGAAGAAGTGAATGCGGATGAAATTAACCTTCAAATCGTACCAGGTGTAGCTTATACAGAGCGAGGAGAACGGATTGGATACGGCGGGGGCTATTATGATCGTTATCTCGTGCGTTATAAAGGGAAAACGCTATCATTAGCTTATGATTTTCAAATGGTAAAACAAATTCCAGTGGAACCATTTGATAAAAATGTAGAAAAAATTATTACAGAAAAAGGAACAATGGTTATAAATGGGCTTGTATAGACAAATAAAAATTGACGAGACTTTTTCTTCTTGATTATAATAAAATATGTGAACGTTTTCTTATTATAATTTTTTATAGTAAGTGAGCATAGAGGGTGATGAAATGGTATCTATTTATGATATTCAGCAATTGCTAAAGAAATTTGGTACGATTATTTATACGGGTGATCGAATTGCAGATTTGCAATTAATGCAAGATGAGCTACGTGAATTAAATCAGTCACAGCTAATCGATCCACAAGACTATCAAACAGCTTTATTTTTATTGAAGCAAGAAATTCAAAAAGAGCTAAATAAGAATTAGATAAAGGTAGGTAAGCAACATGGAAGAGAAATGGTTAGTTGGTGTTGACCTTGGTGGTACAACGATTAAATTAGCATTTATTAATGTATACGGTGAAATTTTACATAAGTGGGAAATCCCTACGAATACAAATGAGCAAGGAAAACATATTACACTTGACGTAGCGAAGGCAATTGATAAAAAATTAGAAGAGTTAGGCGAATTAAAAAGCAAGTTAATTGGTATTGGTATGGGAGCTCCTGGTCCTGTGCATGTGGCATCTGGAATGATTTATGAAGCGGTTAATTTAGGGTGGAAAAACTATCCATTAAAAGATTTACTAGAAGTAGAAACAGGGTTACCTGTTGTAATTGATAACGATGCAAACTTAGCAGCGCTTGGCGAAATGTGGAAAGGTGCTGGCGAAGGAGCAAAAGATTTAATTTGTATGACGCTTGGCACTGGTGTCGGTGGTGGTGTAATCGCCAATGGTGAGATTGTACACGGTGTAAGTGGTGCTGCTGGTGAGATTGGACATATTACAGTCGTTACAGAAAATGCTTTCCCATGTAATTGCGGAAAATCTGGTTGTTTAGAAACAGTAGCTTCTGCAACGGGTATTGTGCGTGTTGCTATGCAGAAAATACAAGAGACTGATAAAGAAAGCATGTTACGTTCTATGTTAGCAGAAGAAGGACGTATTACATCAAAAGATGTTTTTGAAGCGCACGGACAAGGTGATGAACTAGCAAATGAAGTAGTAGAAAAAGTAGCTTCTTATTTAGGATTAGCTGTAGCGAATCTTTCTAGTACGTTGAACCCAGAGAAAATTGTTATTGGTGGAGGCGTTTCTAAAGCTGGAGATGCACTATTAGAACCAATTCAAAGTTATTTCGAGCAATATGCTTTCTCACGTGCTGTAAAGAGTACGAAGTTAGCCATTGCAATACTTGGTAATGATGCAGGTGTTATTGGAGGAGCTTGGCTTGTAAAAAAGCACAAATACGAAGCGAAGATGATATAAGTTGTGAAATGTGAAAAGAGGAAGGGGGAAACCCTTCCTCTTTTTGCGTAAAATCTTGATGAAGAATAACATGTAAGTGAATTAAGCTGCTGGCGGATACCCGTTATATAGAACAGTCATGATCGTAAACCATCCGAAAACGAGTACAGTCGCAATTGCAAAGCCGCCTGCGAAAAAGTTCTTTTCGCGAAGTGTTCTAAGCGTAGCAAAAACAGCTAACAGAGTGACAAGCGTAAAAATAATAACAAGGCCCATACAATATCCTCCTCTGTCTACCTATTCTTAAATATGAGTTTTTAGAATATTTACTCTTTTACATTGTACATGTTTTAAAAATGATTGTCGAGATAGCATCCTTTCTTTTCCTAAGAGAAAGAAATGTTGTATCATTAAAAGTAAGTTTAATAACTGGAGGAGATTTTCATATGAAATGGACACAAATGCCGTTAGGACCATTACAAACAAATGCTTATATTTTAACGAATGATCAAAATGAGTGTATTATCTTTGATCCTGGTCATGAAGGAGAGAAGCTCGTTACATATTTACAAGAAGAACAATTAAAACCACTGGCGGTTTTATTAACGCATGCCCACTTTGATCATATTGGTGCTGTTGATGCGGTAAGAGACGCTTTCCATATTCCTGTATACGTACATAAAGAAGAAGCAGATTGGTTAGGAGATGGAACTGTAAATGGCTCTCAAATTTTTATGATGAACCGTAGTATTACAGCTAAGCCAGCGGATCATATTATTGATGCAGAAGGTACATTAACAGTCGGTTCATTTAATTTTGAAATTTTTGAGACGCCAGGACACTCTCCAGGAAGTATTTCTTATTATAGTAAAGAGGCGAATGCAGTGTTCTCAGGAGATGTATTATTCCAAATGAGTATTGGAAGAACTGATTTACCTGGTGGAAGTTTTGCTGAATTAATTGGAAGTATTGAAGAGAAATTATTCGTATTGCCAGATGAAACAGCGGTGCTATGTGGACATGGTCCAGAAACAAGCATCGGTTTTGAAAAAGAAAATAATCCATTTTTACAATAAGGAGTCATTATGGGGATGGAGCTCATTTTAAGAGAATGGATGGGGAAAGAGAAAGATTATTCGATTTCATATAGTACGTATATGAACCTCGTATTGTATGCAGAAGGGCATGGCTATTATATGAAGGACCGTGAAAAGATTGGAAGACAAGGCGATTTTTTTACAAGTAGCAATGTATCCTCTGCTTTTGCAAAAACATTTGCTAAGTTTTTTATTCGTCTTGTTGAGAATGATGAAGTCGCTCCAAATATTTGTGAGATTGGCGGGGGAACAGGAAAGTTTGCCTATGATGTTTTACAAGAATGGAAGCAATTATCTCCGGAAACCTTTATTGATTTAAACTATTCAATGATTGAAGTGAGCCCTTTTCATAGAAAATTACAACAAGAGAATCTGTGCTCATTTTCTAATGTATCGTATTATACATCTTATAGTAAAATGGGAGAGTCATTCGAAGGAATTCTTTTTTCGAATGAGTTATTTGATGCATTTCCTGTTGAAGTAATTGAGAAGAGAAATGGAATGTTGTATGAAGTACGTATTACGTATACAGAGGAAGGGAACCTTGCTGAAGTATGTAGACCGTTAGATAAAAGAATCGGTCGCTACTTACTGAAATATAACATTCATATTGCAGAAGGGCAGCGTTTTGAGGTGCCAATTGCGATGGAAGATTATATAAAAGGAATTGCAAAATGGTTTCAAAAAGGTATATGTATTACAGTTGACTATGGATACACAAAAGCAGAATGGACGTACCCTGCGCATCGGGAAGGAAGTTTACGTGGGTATTATAAGCATAAGTTAATACGTAATCCTTTAGCGTATCCAGGGGAAATGGATCTTACTACTCATATTCATTGGGATGAGTTAAAGGAGATTTTTAACTTTCAGGGAATGAGTGCAGTATGGCATAAGAAGCAATCTGAGTTTTTGTTAGCTGCAGGAATATTAGAACAGCTTACGAGTCATCAAGATACGAATCCTTTTTCTGAAACTCAAAAACAAAATCGAGCAATTCGTTCTATGATTTTGAACGGAGGATTAGGGAATGCCTTTGATGTTGTTATACATACGAAAGACATACAGAATTTACATCTGAATCGGTATTTAACAATATAAAAAACAAGACACAGCATATTTCTGTGTCTTGTTTTTTAATACGACGTATGTAGTATTATATATTTCCCCTCATGATATATATTTATATTAAAGATATGAGATGAAAAATATAGAATACGTTCTTTTTCTCTGTTTATTAGTCCCTAACCTAATAATACGCGAACGAGTTGAATAATTGTTTCGTTTTCTACTTTGTAGTAAATTTCTAATCCTTTTCTTTCACTAGAAACGATTTTAGCACTTTTTAATTTTGCTAAATGCTGTGAAATTGTAGACTGTGGCATGTTTAAGCCAGTGTACATTGTAGAAACGTTGCTTGGACCACGCTCGATTAATCCTTTTACGATACATAAACGAACTGGGTGAGCAAGTACTTTCAATAATTCTGCATTGCTTTCATAAAGTTCTATTTCTTTTTGAAAGGTTTCTAACATGTTCTTTTCCACCTCCGTGTGAGCTGTTATACCATACTATACATACCAAAAAATTAAAGAAAAGAAAACAGTTGTTGCAGAAAAAATTTCCTAAAGTAAAGAAATTGTAAGAAAAGAGACCCTGATGTAAATAAAATGGATAAATTAGCACAGTTTTGTAAAATGACGCTTTTGGGCGAAAATTTTGATGCATTTTAAAAATTGAAAGATATAGATATATTTGTAACACAATTTTATCATGATTTTCTTATTCTTTCAAATGAATATACAAAATTTTTAAAATAATATGACAAAGGAATTATAATGCTATATATAGAATATAAAACAGGTTAAAAGAAGCCCGATGTAATCAGCTTTTTTATGAGGATAATGAGACACTTGAGTGTAGCTGATCAATCTTAGAATGATCAAGTCATTCGTCATTTATGCTAGAGCTCATCTTTTAGCAACTTTAAAAATCTGTGATTCCATATATTCTCATAAAAGTCAATTGTCTCTTTTGCGGACATAAATGGATTGTTTAATGTAGAAGTTATTTTAGGTGCCATAAAGTTTTCGTACCCTAGTCCGTGAGCAAATTTAATCGTAGCATCCATACAGTACTCTGTTTGGGCGCCACAAAATTCAATACGATGTACAGATAATTGATCTAAAATTTCTTTTAAGTTTGTTTTATAAAATGAATTTGCATGTGTTTTTCTCACAAAGAAATCTTGGTCTTGAACATCTAGATCAGTATGAATAGCCCAAAGTTCTTTTTCGGGTACTAAATCATCATCACAATGTTGAACAAAAATGATTGGTTTATTTGATTTTCTGTATGAAGAAATTCTTTTATTTACTTTTGTAAGCAAGTTTTGTAAATCAAATAAATGCTCTCCGCTATAACATACCCCATTTTGTAAATCGATAACGATTAAAATATCAGAACAAGTATCCATTATTTTTACCCCCTTGTATTTCTTAATATATCGATAAAACCATTATTTGTAAATAAGTGATGTGCTTTTATCCCACTATTTGTGGGAGGCGGGCTGCCCGTAAACGCCCGATTGGTGAAGGCTAATAATGAGTGGGAATGAACAAAACCCCCAATGATTAAATTTTTGTACAGAGATAATAAAGTAGTTTCATTTACAATAAAATTCTTTAAAAAACAATAAAGTTGTTTTATTATAATTGGGGTAGAGTCAAGAAAATACGCATTTACAACGATAAGTATTTTGATACAAGTCTTATGAGACATTATGAGGTCTAATTGAAAGGTGATTGGATTATGTACCGATAGGTTTTACTCTATTGAGATTGTGAAGTTTCCTACTTAGACTAACGGGGCAGGTTAGTTAGATAAAGGGATATTTGGATTAAGATAGATGTAAGTAGAAAAACTACTAAAGTAATAAGATTTGCTTCAGTAAAATAAGGTATATTATATTTGTTGAATAGATTCTCTGTAAAGACAAGAAAAGTAGGTGAACAAAGTGGGCAAATATCAATTGGATTACAAAAGTCAGGTAGCTGTGGCAAAGTTTCATGAAAAACAGACGCCTGCCAAATTTGATAAAAAGCAGCAACTTGAAAAATTGCGTGCGGAGTATTTGAAAAAGAAGCAAAAACAAACAGATAAATAATATGTTTTGTTTGTCTGATTGTTTTGTATTCGGTGTAAACAAAAGGAAATAGGTAAGTTATTCATCGTTCAAATATATACAGGCTATTTTTTCAAACATCTTTCTTAATGAACTAACGCATGCGTTAGTTCATTAAGAATAAATAAAAAAGTCGATTCCTTGAGAGGGGAATCGGCTTTTTTTAATAAGTGATATTTCCTTAGCGTTGTAAATCCGCATTTTCCTGACGCTACCCCTCATTAGACTAACGAGGAGGATGGTTGAAGAAGACAAAAAAATTTGAGTACAAAAAGAAAAAACACTAAAAAGAATATACTAAACCGCATAAAAAGAAGATATGAGAACTTAATCTCATATCTTCTTTTCTCTCTACGCATTTACAGGTTCTTCTACATAAGAGAGGGCATTTTCAAAATCGGATATTAAATCGTTAACATTTTCAAGACCGACTGATAAGCGAAGTAATGAATTAGAGATACCTCTTTCATCACGAGCTTTTTGCGACAGTGCGGCGTGGGACATTTTAGCTGGGTAGGAAAGAATCGATTCGACAGCTCCTAAACTCACTGCAAAAACAGGTAATTTTACTTTTGATAAAAATTGGCGGAGTGCATCTTCTGACTGCAAAGTAAACGATAAGACCGCTCCAGCTGACGTTGCTTGAGATTGTTGAATATTAAATCCAAGATGTGTTTGTAATCCCGGATAATAGACATTTTGTACTTTAGCATGCTCTTGTAAATAGTGTGCAATTTTATTGGCATTTGCAGCTGAGTGCTCAAGACGTACATGTAATGTTTTTAGACCGCGAAGTACGAGAGAACAATCTTGAGGTCCTAAAATAGCGCCAAATGCATTTTGTAAAAATCCAAGCTTTTGAGCGAGTTCGGCATCTTTTACGACCGTTAATCCGGCAGTAACATCACTGTGACCAGCAATAAATTTTGTAGCACTATGAAGAACGACATCGGCGCCAAGATCAAGTGGCTTCTGGAATAATGGTGTCAAAAAAGTATTATCAACAAATGTAAGAGCACCAATAGATTTTGCGAGTTTAGAAACCTCGCGAATATCTGTTACTTTTAAAAGTGGGTTAGATGGTGTTTCTACATAAAAGAGTTTCGTATTCGATTTAATATTTTGCTTTATTTCTTCTAAATTGGTCATATCAACAAATGTATGTGAAACACCGTAACGGGAGAGTACTTCAGTTATAATTCGATAAGTGCCTCCGTATACGTCTTCTGAAATGAGAACGTGATCGCCTTGTGAAAGAAGGAGAAAAGCAGTAGAAATCGCTGCAATGCCTGAGGCAAAGGCGAATCCTTTTGTTCCGCCTTCTAATAAAGCAATGATATCTTCCAGAGCTTCACGAGTTGGATTTCCAGATCGGCTATAGTCGTATTTGCCAAAAGTATCTACATCAAACTGGTGAAATGTTGATGTGTTATAAATGGGAACGTTAACAGCTCCTGTTTGTGCATCGTGTTTATATTGGTTGTGTAGTAAGAGTGTATCTATAGAATAACTCATATTCTCACACCTTCTTTTACAAGTTTAATGGCTTGATTTAAGTCTTGAATTAAATCATTACTGTTTTCAATGCCGACGGAGAATCGAAGAAGACGATTACATACACCGTTCGCCGTTCTGATTTCTTCTGGAATATCAGCATGTGTTTGCGTTGCTGGATAAGTCATTAAACTTTCTACACCACCAAGACTTTCGGCAAATGTGATTAAGGATAAAGATTGTAAGAATGGATTAATCCAAGCTTCATCTTTAAGTCGGAATGAAATCATACCGCCTCTCCCTGGATAAAAGACATCTGTCACACCATCCTCATCATTTAAATAAGCAACAACTGCTTTCGCATTTTCTTCATGTTGTTTCATGCGAAGCGCTAAAGTTTTCATACCACGAATTAATAGCCATGAGTCAAATGGGCTTAAGACAGCACCGGAGGCATTATGATAATGAGCGATTTCCTCACAAAGTTCCTTTCCTTTTGCAACGACAAGTCCGCTTAATACATCATTATGCCCACCTAAATATTTCGTTGCACTATGAAGTACGATGTCAGCACCTTCTGTTAATGGCTGCTGTATATAAGGCGTGTAGAATGTATTGTCTACGATAAGAAGTAGTCTGTGTCTTTTCGCTACAGTTGCGACAGCGGCAATATCAGTAACTTGCATTAATGGATTAGTCGGAGTTTCTATGAAAATAGCCTTCGTTTCAGTTGTGATAGCTTGCTCAATCTGTTTAATAGATTGTGTATTTACGTATCTACATCGAACATTCCACTTTTTTTCGTGTTCGGAAAATAAGCGATACGTTCCCCCGTATAAATCTTCGGATACAATAAGTTCATCTCCAGAACGGAATAATGAAAGGACGAGGAGAACAGCTGCCATACCTGAACTACAGGCATAACCTTGTTGGCCATATTCTAAATCTGCGATTGCCTGTTCTAAAAGACCACGAGTTGGATTTCCAGTTCGTGAATAGTCAAAGCCGGTAGATTTACCAAGTCCTTCGTGACGATAAGCGGTTGAGAAATAAACGGGTGGATTAACAGTTCCTGTTGTAGTTTCGCTACGATTTCCGATTTGTGCTAGTTTTGTTTCGATAGTTGACATGTAAAAATTCCTCCTTTTTAAATTGAACCAGTAGTTGAATTTAAAATAAAAAAAAGCCTTCTAAGAAGAAGGCTTTCGGATTGAATAGAGTCTTCTTCTCATCTGTCAAATCTTTCACAATTTGCTGGAATTAGCACCTTATTAACAAATGTTAATGGTTGCTGAGGCGTCATAGGGCCAGTCCCTCTACCTCTCTAGATAAGAATGTTCGTATGAAATTTTTATTATGTTTTTAACTTTACAACAAAAGTTAATTGAATTGCAACTTTATTTTAAATAATTTTTATTTTTCCGCAAGTGTCATTGACTTTTATATTTGTGCATGCTAAATTTATAAAAAATTAACAAACATTGTTAAAAGGGGAACGCATTTCCTTTTAGCTACATAAATAAAATAATAAAGACAACTCTTATTGAGAGCGGTGGAGGGAAAGGCCCTGTGAAACCCGGCAACCTTCAAACGAAATGTTTGAAACGGTGCTAATACCTGCAAAACGAATGTTTTGCATAATAAGAGGCGGAACAATTATGTCCCCCTCTTCAAAGTGAAGAGGGGGTTTTTATATTGATAGAAATGAGGGAGATTCGTGAAATTACTAGATTTATTATCAAAAGGAATTGTAATAGGTGATGGTGCGGTTGGAACGTTATTACATTCACATGGTTTGCAAAGTAGTTTTGAAGAATTGAATGTATCTGATCCAGACCTAATTATATCGATTCATAAACAATATGTAGCTGCTGGTGCAGATGTGATTCAAACAAATACGTATGGAGCAAATGAGGCGAAATTACGTATGTATGGCTTAGAAAATCAAGTTGTTCAAATTAATAAAGCGGCAGTGAAGCTTGCGAAAGCATCTGTTACAAACAGAAATGCAATTTTAGGAACAATCGGTGGTATGAAACATATCGGAGCTGTCACAACGACTGATATGGAGCGAGAATTTATGCTACTTGAACAGGCAGGTGCTTTACTAGAAGAACAGGTTGATGGATTACTATTAGAAACTTTTTACGATGAATTTGAATTACTTCATGCCGTTAAAGTATTGCGTAAGCAAACGAATATTCCGATTGTTGCTCAAGTAGCGTTACATGAAGCAGGTACGACTCAAAATGGAAATGATGTCAATGAAATATTAAAACAGCTTATAGATTACGGTGCAAATGTTGTTGGATTGAACTGTCAACTAGGGCCACTTCATATGACGGAAGCTTTCAAAATGATATCGATTCCGCAGAATGGCTATTTATCAGCATACCCAAATGCAGGTCTCCCAAATTATGTGGAGGGACGTTACGTATATGAGGGAAGCCCAGCTTATTTCGAAGCGATGACACCGAAATTTATTGAGCAAGGTATTCGGTTATTGGGTGGTTGTTGTGGTACGACTCCAGAACATATTCAAAGTATGAAGCGCGCTGTTGCGAATGTTACACCTGTAATAGAAAAAGACACGATTCAAAGACCGAAAGTAGTTCATACACACGAGAAGCGTTCGAAGGTACAGGTTACTCTTGCGGAAAAGGCAAAAAAACAAACGACAGTTGTAGTGGAATTAGATCCGCCGAAAACGTTAGATACACAGCGGTTTTTTGAAGGAGCAAGAGCGTTAAAAAGAGCGGGAGCAGACGCTATTACTCTAGCAGATAACTCATTAGCATCGCCTCGTGTTTCGAATATGGCAATGGGCGCATTATTAACGAAGCACGATATTCCAGTATTGACACATTTAACGTGTAGAGACCATAACGTCATTGGACTACAATCTCATTTACTAGGTTTATCAGCGTTAGGTATGGAGGAAGTATTAGCTTTAACTGGTGATCCAGCGCGCGTTGGTGATTTTCCGGGAGCAACTTCTGTATATGATCTGTCCTCTATAGAGTTAATTAAAATGATTAAAGAAATGAACGATGGACGTTCCATTTTAGGGAAATCCATTGGACCGGCAACAAGGTTTTCAGTCGGAGGTGCTTTTAATCCTCACGTAAGGCATTTAAAAGCAGCGGTAAAGCGAATGGAACGAAAAATAGATGCTGGGGCTGAATATTTCTTAACACAGCCGATATATGATGTTGCTTTAATAGAAGAAGTATATGAAGCAACAAAACATTTGGAACAACCTATTTTTATTGGAATTATGCCATTAGTAAGTAAGCGGAATGCAGACTTTCTCCATTTTGAGGTGCCGGGTATTACTCTTCCTGAAGAAATAAGAGAGAGAATGGATGGACACGAAACGAAAGAGGCAGCTATCGAGGAAGGGATTCGTATTTCACAAGAGTTGATCGATGCAGCGATGAAATATTTTAACGGTATCTATTTAATTACACCATTTCTAAAATATGAAATTACAGAACATCTTGTTAAATATGTGAGAGAAAAGCAAGAAGTGAAAGAAGGTATTAATTGATGAAGTGTATAGAAGAAAAATTACAAAATAACATTTTAATATTAGACGGTGCAATGGGGACAATGATACAACAAGAGGACTTAACTGCGGAAGATTTCGGAGGAGAAGAGTACGAGGGCTGTAATGAATATTTAGTAGAAACAAGGCCGGATGTTATTTTAAAGATTCATAAAGCTTATATTGAAGCTGGAGCTGACATTATTGAAACAAATACATTTGGGGCGACAAATATCGTATTAAGTGATTATGAGCTGTCTCATTTAGATGAAGAACTAAATGAAAAGGCAGCACGATTAGCGAAACAAGCTGTTAAAGAAAGTGGGAATGAAGTATATGTTGCAGGTGCGATGGGACCGACAACGAAAGCAATTAGTGTTACAGGAGGAGTTACATTTGAAGAACTAATAGAAGCTTATACTAGGCAGGCGAGGGGATTATTAAATGGCGAAGTTGATGTGTTACTCGTTGAAACGAGTCAAGATATGCGTAATGTGAAAGCTGCTTATATTGGAATTCAAGCTGCTTTTGAAGAACTAAATAAAATTGTTCCTATTATGATCTCTGGGACGATTGAGCCGATGGGGACGACTCTGGCTGGGCAAACAATTGAGGCTTTTTACTTATCCGTAGAACATATGAAGCCATTATCTGTTGGATTAAACTGCGCGACTGGTCCGGAGTTTATGAGGGACCATATTCGTTCTTTATCTGATTTATCGGAGTGTTACATTTCTTGTTATCCAAATGCAGGTCTTCCTGATGAAGATGGACATTATCATGAATCTCCATCTTCTCTCGCTGAAAAAGTGAAGCGATTTGCTGAAGAAGGATGGATTAATATTATTGGTGGTTGTTGCGGCACAACACCAGAACATATAAGAGCAATGAAAGAAGCGCTAGCATCTCTTACACCGCGTGCGCAAAATGAACGAGCCGGACATGGAATTAGTGGATTAGAGGCGCTGCAATATGATGAGTCTATGAGACCGTTATTTGTAGGTGAAAGAACGAATGTTATAGGGTCACGTAAATTTAAACGATTAGTGGCAGAAGGTAAATTTGAAGAGGCTGCTGAAGTGGCAAGAGCACAAGTGAAGAAAAATGCTCATATTATTGATATTTGTATGGCAGACCCTGACCGTGATGAAATAGAAGATATGGAAAAATTCTTATCAGAAGTTACGAAAGTGTTAAAAGTACCGATTATGATTGATTCAACAGATGAAAATGTAATGGCGAGAGCACTTACTTATATTCAAGGGAAAGCTGTTATTAACTCTATTAACTTAGAAGATGGAGAAGAGCGTTTTGAAAAGGTAACGCCACTGCTTCGCAAGTATGGTGCCGCAATTGTAGTTGGGACAATCGACGAAGATGGTATGGCAGTAAGTGCTGAAAGAAAACTAGAAATTGCGAAAAGAAGTTATGAATTATTGACGACGAAATATGGTATACGCCCGTCAGATATTATTTTTGATGCACTTGTATTTCCAGTAGGGACAGGTGATGAAGAATACATCGGTTCAGCGGCAGCGACGATCGAAGGAATTCGACTTATTAAAGAAGCGTTACCAGAATGTTTAACGATTTTAGGTGTGAGTAATATATCATTTGGTTTACCACCAGCTGGACGTGAAGTGTTAAATTCTGTCTTTTTATATCATGCAACGAAAGCAGGATTAGATTATGCGATTGTTAATACTGAGAAATTAGAGCGCTATGCGTCAATTCCAGAGGAAGAAAAACGTCTTGCAGATGCATTATTATTTGAAACGACGAAAGAGACGTTAGAAGAATTTACGAATTTTTATCGTGTTGCTAAAAAGAAAGAGGTTGTTGTTCAAGAAATATTAACGCTTGATGAGCGACTAGCCAACTATATTGTAGAAGGTACAAAGCAAGGATTACATGAAGATTTAAGTCTCGCGCTGACAGAGGGAAGAAAACCTTTGGATATTATTAATGGTCCACTTATGACAGGAATGGATGAGGTGGGACGATTATTTAATAATAATGAACTTATAGTTGCTGAAGTATTGCAAAGTGCTGAAAGTATGAAAGCTGCTGTAAGTTATTTGGAGCCGCATATGGAATCTAGCGATAGTGCGAAAAAAGGAAAAGTATTATTAGCGACCGTTAAAGGGGACGTACATGATATTGGGAAAAATCTTGTTGAAATTATTTTATCAAATAACGGATATGAGATTATTAATTTAGGAATTAATGTTCGTTCGGATCGAATCGTTCAAGAAGTGCAAGAAAAAAAACCTGATATTATAGGTCTTTCTGGCTTGCTAGTAAAATCAGCACAACAAATGGTAACAACTGCTGAGGATTTAAAAGCGGCGAATATTGATATTCCAATTGTTGTTGGTGGTGCAGCGTTAACGAGAAAGTTTACAGATAATCGTATTTCTCCATCGTATAAAGGGCTCGTATGTTATGCGAGCGATGCGATGACAGGTCTTGATATTATTAATAAGCTTCAAAAAGAAGAAGAGCGTGAGAAGATGAAACAGGATAAAAAAGAACGTCATCTTCATATCGTAAAAAAAGAAGAGAAGAAAGTGGAAATTCCAGCAGTAATTGAGCCATTACCAAAATCAGAGGTTATGGTGCCTGATTCAACAAAACGAATTGTATTACGAGATGTTCCTGTCTCACATCTTGCCCCATTTTTAAATAGACAAATGTTACTTGGACATCACCTTGGATTAAAAGGAAATGTGAAGAAGCTTTTGAAAGAGGGGGATAAAAGAGCGCGCGAATTAAATGATTTAATAGACGAATTATTGGTGGAAGGACAATCTTGGTTAAAACCGAAAGCAGTGTATCAATTTTTCCCAGCGCAAAGCGATGGACAAAACATCGTAATATATGATCCAGAAGATCATACGCGCGTAATAGAGCGTTTCACATTTCCTAGACAAGGAAAAGCACCATACCGTACTTTAGGTGATTATTTGCGCCCTATTGGAGATGAGATGGACTATGTCGCTTTCTTATCTGTTACTGTTGGGGAAGGAGTTCGGGATATTGCTGAGGAGTGGAAGGCGAAGGGAGATTATTTACGCAGTCATGCAATTCAATCGTTAGCGCTTGAATTAGCAGAGGGGCTTGCTGAAAAAACACATATGCTCATTCGTGACCGCTGGGGCATTCCAGATTCACCTGAACTGACGATGGAAGAGCGTTTCCGTACGAAATATAGAGGAATACGTGTGTCATTTGGTTACCCAGCATGCCCAGAACTTGCGGATCAAGAAAAATTGTTCCGTCTAATTCATCCAGAGGAAATAGGTATTTCATTAACGGAAGGATTCATGATGGAACCAGAAGCATCAGTAACGGCTATGGTATTTTCTCACCCTGAGGCAAGGTATTTTAGTGTACTATAGTGTAGAAGGGGGAGACGTATGAAGAAAATAGTCTTTACAGGTGGCGGTTCGGCAGGGCATGTAACACCTAATTTAGCCATCATTCCATATTTACAAGAACAGCATTGGGATATCTCTTATATTGGTTCTCATCAAGGGATTGAGAAAGCGATTATAGAAAAAGAGGGCATTCCGTACTATAGTATTGCGAGTGGAAAGCTACGTCGTTATTTTGATTTGAAAAATATAAAAGATCCTTTTCTTGTAATGAAGGGGGTTATGGATGCGTATGTAAGGATTCGAAAACTAAAACCGGATGTAATTTTTTCAAAAGGTGGTTTCGTATCTGTACCAGTCGTAATTGGAGGATGGTTAAATAGAGTGCCAGTTTTATTGCATGAATCCGATATGACACCAGGACTAGCAAACAAAATTGCGCTCCGTTTTGCTTCGAAAATATTTGTTACATTTGAGGAAGCAGCGAAACATTTACCGAAAGAAAAAGTAATATATACGGGAGCTCCTGTACGTGAAGAAGTGTTAAAGGGAAATCGTGAAAAAGGTTTAGCGTTTTTAAGTTTTTCACGTAAAAAGCCGATTATTACAATTATGGGTGGAAGTTTGGGTGCGAAGAAAATCAATGAAACAGTTCGAGAAGCGTTACCAAAACTTCTTAAAAAGTATCAAATTGTTCACCTTTGCGGAAAAGGTAATCTTGATGAAAGCTTACAAAATAAAGAAGGATATAAACAATTTGAATATATCCATGAGGAGTTACCAGACATATTAGCGGCAACAGATTTTGTTATTTCACGTGCGGGATCCAATGCAATCTTTGAGTTTTTAACATTAGAAAAGCCAATGGTTTTAATTCCCTTATCAAAATTTGCTAGTCGTGGAGATCAAATTTTAAATGCAGAATCCTTCGAAAAACAAGGTTATGCCTCAGTATTGTACGAAGAAGATGTTACTATGAATTCTCTTATAAAGCATGTCGAAGAGTTAGATCAAAATAATGAGGTGTATAAAAGGGCATTAAAGAAATACAATGGAGAAGAAGCGATTAAAACTATTATTAAACATATTTCAGAGGCATGATTATACAATCATGTCTTTTTTAATAGGATGAAAGATTCCAAGAATTGATATTTTTATGTTACAATAACAAATGGTTAGTAGGGAAATTCCAATTGATTAAGCGTGAAAATACGAATGGATTAGGAGTGACTGTGTTGGAGCTAAGTCTCTATGAAAATACTGCACTTATTATATGCTTTGTGTTGTACGTTGGTAGTGTGATTGTTTATATTTCAAGGAAATTTTCGCAAGAACGAGAGCTTGAAAAATCAGAAATAACAGCAGAACTAGAAATGTTAGCTGATGAAAGTTATAAAAAACAAAAAATAAAAGAAGACCATGAAGCAACCCATCATTTAAACGCAAATAAGTTCTAAAGATGGGGATTTTTTTTGATGTCATTCTTTATTATATCTATAGCAAGTAACGCTAAAAGGAGTTTCCCCATACATATTTAAAGGATGAACATAAATGAAATTTTATATAGCATCGGGATTTCAAAATAAACACATTGTTCATTTTGTATCAGGCCAGTTAAAAGAAGCAGGATGGCACCATACATATGATTGGACAAAAAACGAAAGAGCAGTTAACCAAGAACAATTAAGAGAAATTGGTGAGGCGGAAAAGAATGCTATAAAGGAAGCCGATGTCTTTTTACTTATATTAGATGGTGGAAATGGAAGTCATACAGAGTTTGGAATGGCCATTGCACTAGAGAAAAAAATATATATGTATCATGAAGGAAATTCGCTGCAAACAACATTTTATCATTTGCCAGAAGTACATATTTTTGAAGGGGATGCAAAAGAGTTTGTAGCTCACGTTATGAATAATGTGGATGTTTAAAAGGTTATAAAGATAATCTTTTGGGTACAGTGATGATAAGGAAAGTATATAAAGGAGCTATATAATATGAAATTAGAAAATGGTTGGGAAACAAGTTTTTTAGAAGTGGTACAAAAGAGTGAATTTAAGAAAGATGCGCTTCTTAGTCAATTGCTTTTTGCAGATAGTGAAGAAGTAGAAGAGCTTACTGATGATTACGGATATGAAGAGATTATTGAACGCGAACATGATGATGAATTAGCAGAAGTTTTAGGCGAAGAACTATTCAGTGAGATGGAGCGATACGTATTCTTATCTTCACAACCAGAAGAGAAACTGATTTCATTCGTAAATGGATTAGGTTTTCATGTGTTAGATTGGATCGTGCTTCTTGAAACAGAATTTGGTGTTGATAGTGCAAACTTTACATCAGATGCTGTGAAGATGTTAGAAAAGCGTTTCAGACAGTTTCCATACATAGAGGATAAGACGATTTTTGATATGACGTTTGGAGAAGCGATGGATGTATTAGAATCCATTACAGGATTACAACTGAAGGAAAAGATGAACGTATAATGAAAAAAGAACGTGAGGATATCACGTTCTTTTTTTTACATAATAATAATTTTATCATCTAGTTTTGTCTGCCCAGTAAGAAGTGCGTTTAAATATTCCACTTTTCTTATACAAGCTTGTATATGTCTTTCAACCTCTTGTAACTCTGCTTGATGATGTGTTTCAATTGGATGAATTTGTACGTTAAATTTTTCAAATTGACTACTATATGTTATTTCTGCATAGCCGCTCATAATATCCGTTTCGTTATGAAATAAAAATTGTTTCGTTTTGTCACAGAATGATACATCCTGAAAGCCATATACTTTTAATGCGTCAATTACTTTTTTTATTATGTTTGTATTCATTTTTTAACCCTCTTTACGAAGTTCTACTTTTATATTATAACATAAAAAATTACATAGAAAGCGCTTCCAAGTGTATTTTATTATAAACTTTACGTTTCAATCATAAAAATGAAACAAAGAAAAAATAATTGTAAAGAAGGAAGGACTCTTTTATTGTTTCGTCATATATATAGAGAAATAGTGCAATGAAAGGAAATTTTCCGAGGTGGAGATTGTATTTCCAATTTGAGCGCAGTAAAAGAGGTGAGAATCTTGAACTTTGATATTGTAGGGCAAAAAGCATATATAAAAGATGGCCCGCATCGGAACCGAATTGGAATTGTAAAGAAAAACGAAGAACAATTAAAACCACACTTCGCTATTATAATTGGAGAACAAAGTATTGATGTCGAGCTAAAGGATATCGTGTTAGTTGGAGTGGACGTAGGACAATTTCATAAATGGTGCGAGCAGAATGGTTATTTGTGAAAAGGACGGGCTGTGAGATAATGAAATATATTTGAGAAAAGAGAATATGTTATTGTATTCTCTTTTTCTATGTGTAAGGAGACGGAAATGAAGTATAAAGAACGAGATTTTACATTGGAATTGAAAGAGAAAATTCAATGTATGGAAAAGGAGATAGAGCGAATATCACTTAAACTTTTTAGAGAGTATGCGCATTTATATATTGAGAAAAATATGGAATTAGACATTGGATTCGAAAGAGAAAAAGAGGATCCCTTTGAAACGGGGTATTATTCATCAGTTTCTATGGCGATAGTAGATGAAGAAGGTGAGATGATTGACTTTTATATCATTCCAATTTGGAAATGTGAAAATATCCTTTTAGGAATGCTAACTCAATCAAGAATTTGGGGGAGTAAGAAAGTAGGAAAACTTGTTGATGATTCTTATTATGAGATTGAGGAGGAGTTAAAAGAGCAACTAGAAGAATGCTTGGAGTGATACTTTTCAAGATGAGATGTAAAAAAAGACGCTAACAGTTTTATGTTAGCGTCTTTTTCTTATTATGAAGCAATTTCACCAGTTTTTGTATCATCTTGATTGTACGTATCTTGATCTAATTCACCAAGCCATTTACTAGAAATAAGACCTGCTGTCATAGAACCACTTACGTTAAGAGCTGTACGGCCCATATCGATTAATGGTTCAACCGAGATAACAAGAGCGACAATGCCAATTGGTAAGTTCATTGTAGATAGTACGATTAACGCTGCGAATGTTGCACCGCCACCAACACCGGCAACACCGAATGAGCTAATAGCAACGACAGCGATTAAAGTTAAAATAAATTGTGGTTGTAACGGATCAATTCCTACAGTTGGAGCGACCATCATTGCAAGCATTGCTGGATAAATACCTGCGCAACCGTTTTGACCGATAGATACCCCGAATGAAGCTGCGAAGTTTGCAATCCCTTCGGAAATACCAAGCTTTTCTTTTTGCGCTTCAATATTTAATGGCATTGCACCAGCACTAGAGCGAGATGTGAATGCAAATGTTAATACAGGGAATACCTTTTTCAAATATTGAATTGGATTTAAACCAGATAGAGCAATTAATAATAAGTGAATAACGAACATTACGATAAGTGCTACGTAAGACGCTAACACGAAGTTACCAAGTTTTAAAATAGCATTTATATCGCTACCAGCAACTGTTTTTGCCATAAGAGCTAATACGCCGTATGGAGTAAGGCGTAAAATTAATGTTACCATACGCATTACGATTGCATATACAGCATCAAGCATCTTCTTAAATAACTCTGCTTGTTCTGGATATTTTCGTTTTACACCTATAAAGGCAATGCCGATAAAGGCTGCAAATATTACGACAGAAATTGTTGATGTTGGACGAGCACCTGTTAAATCAAGAAATGGATTTGTAGGTAATAGCTCTAATAATTTGTCTGGAATTGTTGTCTTTTCAATAGAAGTAAATCTTTCTTCAACTAGTTTCAGACGAGCAGATTCTGCATCACCTTGTTGTAGGCCTGTTGCTGATACATCAAATCCTGCACTTGCAGCGATTCCGACAGCTGCAGCAATTCCTGTAGTAAGAATTAAAATTCCGATAATAAGGCCACTGATTTTACCAAGATTTTTCGTTAATTGTAATTTTGTAAAGGCTGAAATAATAGATACTAAAATAAGTGGCATAACGATCATTTGAAGCAATTTCACATAACCGTTACCGATTAAGCCAAACCAAGTATTTGATTCAATAATTACTTTAGAAGTAGGCTCATAAATAAATTGTAATATAAGACCAAATAAAATTCCGACTCCTAAAGCAGTAAATACACGTTTATTAAAAGATACATGCTTACGTTGCATATAATATAATACGCCGACTAAAATGAGCATGACTACAACGTTAATTCCGACAAGCAGTGTATTCATGTTGATTCCCCCTAATTCCAATCTGTTATATAGAATATAAGGTAATAAAACCTATAAGTCAACTAGGAAATTCCGCGATTAAAAAAAAGATGGCAAATTGCCATCTTTTAATGTCCAGCCCCAGGGACAAGTAAAAACGTCGTGTAGTATGTAAATCCTATGAAGAAAACAGTTAAGTAGGCCCCAAATACGTATATATACATACGCTCTGTTAATTTTAAATAACTTAAAAGTACGAAGAAACCTGTTTGTCCTAAAAATAGTAGTGCAGCCTGTTGCATATCCCCTACGTAAAACATAACCGAGAAAATTCCAGTCCAAAAGCCGAGAACGCGAAACATGCGCTCCATGCCATCTCCCTCCTTTTCTAGAAAAAGTAAACCTCTCCTCATTATAGTTTATTTTTCTTACTATTGTAAATATTCGTTCATATAAAAAGAAGCCAATTATAATTGGCTTCTTTTTATATGAGAAATTAAATTGTTAATTTATAATTACAAGATTTACATCCATCTAGTAGACTATCATTTCGTGTTAATTCCATGTTAGGGAATAGGATTTCAAAAATCCCTTTCATCATATCCCCATGCATATTACAAATTTCAGTTGGGTGATGAACAGCAACTTCTTTAAATGGACAATTGTGTACATCATAGAAAATTTTTGTTCCATCTGCACTTAATTCAAATGCAGGTGATAAACCAGCTGTTGAGAAAGCTTCTTTTGCAATTTGAATTTTTTGTTCTACTGTTAAGTCTTCTTCACTCACATTTAAGCGGTGCATATGTTGTTGCATTAATTCTGCCCCGAATTGTTTTCCTGTTTCGTATAGCGCTTTTTCACCAGCAGCTCCAAGGCTAAGGAGAGAATTGAACGCTATTTTTGCTAATAATTGATAATCACGGAATGGAAATTGCAATTGGATAACATCATCAGATAATACATATAATCTGCTTGGTCTTCCACCCTTTCCAGTTTTCTTTGTTTCAGATTTAAGCATATGAACATCTTCTAATTTAGATAAATGTAAGCGTGCTACGTTTGGATGAATGTCAAACTCATCTGCAATTTCTTGTACAGTTACGTAACTATGTTTTTGAGAAATATATTTATAAATGTAATAACGAGTTGGGTCAGATAATACACCTGTAATTTTTAAAGCTTGTTCCATGAGGATCTCCACCTTTATCACTTTATCCAAGATAATAACATTATAATACAGATAAACTTCCATATAGGTAATTTCAGACAATAATTCGGAAATTGTTCATAATTTCACAAACATAATTTTCCTTTTTATTCTGATGAAAATACAAAAGTCCCAATTTTTATTGTGCATTTTTTCATGCTATATACATAGTGAGGAGGGAAAATGATGAATGGAATTGAAATTTTTGCGAATACAATTTTGAAAGAAGCGTGTAGGGTACAAGCATCGGACTTACATATTGTGCCCCGGCAGAAGGATGTAGCGGTTCAGCTACGTATAGGAAAAGATTTAATTACGAAACAATGTATTGAAAAGGAGTTTGGAGAAAAACTTGTTTCGCACTTTAAATTTTTGGCATCCATGGATATAGGAGAGAGGCGGAAGCCACAAAATGGTTCATTGTATTTACAAATTGATGGACAAGAAGTGTATTTACGTCTTTCAACACTTCCGACTGTATATCGAGAAAGTCTCGTGATTCGCCTTCATTTACAAGCATCTGTGCAGCCGTTATCTCATCTTTCGTTATTTCCAAGTACGGCGGAAAAACTCCTCTCTTTTTTACGTTATTCACATGGTCTACTCGTATTTACTGGACCGACTGGTTCTGGGAAGACAACGACAATGTATGCATTATTAGAGGTAATTAGAAAAAGGAAAACACGTCGAATTGTAACACTTGAAGACCCAGTTGAAAAAAGAAAAGACGATTTATTACAAATTCAAATAAATGAAAAAGCAGGTATCACTTATGAGGCTGGACTAAAGGCTATTTTACGCCATGATCCAGATATTATATTAGTTGGTGAAATCCGGGATGAAGAAACAGCAAAAATAGCTGTAAGAGCAAGTTTAACTGGACATTTAGTAATGACGACCCTGCATACGAATGATGCGAAAGGAGCGATACTCAGATTTATGGATTATGGCATAACGAGGCAAGAAATTGAACAAGCTTTATTGGCTGTCGCTGCACAGCGACTTGTTGAATTAAAGTGTCCATTTTGCAGAGGAAAGTGCTCAATTTTATGTAAATCAATGCGGCAAGTAAGACAAGCAAGCGTTTACGAGTTGTTAGATGGATATGATTTGCAACAAGCAATTAAAGAAGCGAACGGAGAATGTGTTACGTACAAACATGAAACATTAGAATCTTCGATACGAAAAGGGTATGCTTTAGGATTTTTAGAAGAAGATGTTTATGTTTAAGAAAACATGGAGTTTAAGTGAGCAATTAGTATTGTTGAAACGATTAGGAGAACTATTAGAAAAAGGATACTCCCTTTTGCAGGCACTAGAATTTTTACGGTTTCAATTACCCTTAGAAAAGAAAGTACAATTACAGCATATGATTGAGGGATTAAAAGAGGGGAGAAGTCTACACGATTCGTTTCATCAATTAATGTTTCATCAGGAGATGTTAAGTTATTTATTTTATGCTGAGAAACATGGTGATATTTCTTTTGCATTGCAACAAGGGAGCGCACTTCTTTATAAGAAGGATAAGTATAGGAAAGATATGATGAAAATAATGCAGTATCCTATGTTATTAGCATTCTTTTTAATGATTATGCTTGCTGTTTTCAATCTCATCTTATTACCGCAGGTTGAAATGGTGTATAGTTCATTTGGTTCTACAGCGCCGCTATTTACAGAACAAATTTTAAGTGCAATTAAACGAATACCTTACATTATTTTTAGCGGTATTCTTATCTTTATTATTGGATGTAGCGTATATTTGTTTTATTTTCGGAAACTCCCACATATTGAACAGGTAAAAATCATGCTTCGTATTCCTCTCATAAAAGTATTTCTTATTTTAAAGCATTCGCATTATTTCTCCACTCAATTGAGTGGTTTATTGTACGGCGGACTATCGGTGCTCGAAGCACTCACAATAATGATGGAGCAAAAATATAATCGATTTTTTCAGTATGAAGCAGCCCGAATTGAACGGCAATTAATTGCAGGAGAATCGTTACAATCTATCATTGCTAAAAGTGGTTATTACGAAAAAGAACTTTCTTATATTATTAGGCATGGACAAGCAAACGGTAATTTGGCAGTTGAATTAGAGGACTATAGCGATCTTGTTATAGAAAAGATGGAACAAAAAATGAAACGTATGTTAGTTATCATTCAACCGATTTTATTTACATGCATTGGAGGAATAGTTGTTCTTATGTATTTAGCGATGATTATGCCGATGTTTCAAATGATGAATTCCATTTAGGAGGCATTTACATGCAGAATGAGGAAGGATTTACTCTGTTAGAGATGTTATTAGTTATGGTTGTTATAACTGTATTATTACTATTAATTATTCCGAATGTAGTGAAGCAGCGCTCATCAGTTCAAGGAAAAGGATGCGCAGCCTATGTGAAATCTATAGAAGCGCAAATACAGGTATATCAATTACAGCATAATAAAATTCCTTCGTTAAAAGAGCTAAGTGACGAAAAATATATTACAACTCATAAGTGTCCGAATGGTGAATCTATTCATATTTCAGATGATGGCACAGTATCAATCGGGACATTGTGAAACAAAAAGGATTTACTCTTTTAGAAATGTTGCTCGTTTTATTTGTAATTTCTGTCTTAAGTATGATTACGTATTTTAATGTTCATTCATTATATGAAAAACAAAAAGTCGAACAATTTTTGAGCCAATTTTCAAATGATATTTTGTATATGCAACAATTAGCGATAAATCGTCAGAAATACTATACGCTACGGTGGTATAAAGAGAAAAACACGTATTACATTGAGGAGTCGGGTACGAATCATTTTATTGTGTCGAGAGACTACGGTAACGATATACAAATTGATTTGCATACATTTCCAAATCCGATGACATATAATCCGAGCGGAAATATTAATAGAGGTGGTACAATTTTACTTTCGTATCGAAGTTATAAATATGAGATTGTATTTCAGCTCGGAAGAGGGAGATTTACGTATCGTGAAATATCAAAAAGGATCCATAATGGCTGAAATGCTTGTATCGTTAAGCATACTAATGATGGCGGTATCGGTACTGCTGCCGCAAACAGTATTGGTCATGCAAGAAAGAAAAAATATACAACTCCGCTATAAGGCATTCGTATTATTAAAAAAAGAAGCAGCTTTATATATGTATGAGAATGAGGAAATGCGAGTAAAAGAAAAAATTATAAACGAACTTGTATATTACACATATTGGGGAGGAAGTGAAGTGTGTACTATGTGGAAAGATGTGAAGGGAAGAATGATGGAACAATGTTTTTATGTGGGAGGAAAAATAAATTAGAAGTTGGATTTACATTAATAGAAATGATCGTATGTTTGTTTCTAGTATCCCTGTTCTTTTTACTTTTACCGAGTCTTCATTTTATCGGAATGGAGAATAAACACTTAAAAGGATTAAATGAGTGGGAGTGGGATGTGTTTTTAGGCCAAGTACAACTGGAGTTTCGTGAGGTATCGTTTGGGGAACATATAATGGCCCTTGAAAATAAAGGTAGTATTTTACGCTTCCGTTTGCGTAATGGGGATGAAGTGATATATGAAAAAGTGAATAATCATCTTATAAGAAAAGTGAATATGCGTGGAAGGGAAGTTATATTACAAAAGGTTGGCAATGTTTCGTACAAACTAACACCTCATGTGCTCTTTATAAATATGAAAGATACTAGTGGGGAAATACATGAAGGTGTAGTTGTAAGATATAGCGAAATGGAAATAAAGGAATGAAAAAACAAGATGGATTTACAATGCCAGCAACAATCATTTTTTTAATTTTATTAACCTCTTTTTTTGTATACGAAACGAATATGTTGCTTTCTGATAAAAAATTTTATACTGAAATAGAGAAAAAATTTTTAGTGGAAGAGTTGATTAATCGAGCTATTGCAGATATAAAAGTAGACTTACAGAAAACAGAAAGAGATGGTACCTTTTTCTTTCCATATACAAAGGGAAAAGTGAGTGGAAAGTACGAATTTGAAAATGATATGATTCTCGTTTCTTTGCAGTGCGAGACAAAACAAAGAATTTTCTATACGGTGAGCTTTCGGTATAGAAAAAATGATGAGAAAATATTTGATTGGATAGAAGGATGACAGGTAAAGTATGCGGAGTAAAACCATGAATTTCCATTGTGAAGAGCTTCAATTTCTTTTGGGAAATGGATAAATATAACGATCAAAAGTTTAAATTTTCTCAAAAAAGAGAAAGGTAGAAAGAATATGATATATTCATGCTATCCAATCATTTTTTTTAGGGAGAATAGGGAAATGACAAATAACAATCAAATAGGTGAAAATAAAGAACAAACTATTTTTGATCATAAAGGAAATACGATTATGACAGAAGATAGGGAAATACAAATTATTTCGAAATTCGAAGAACCTCTTATCGTCGTATTAGGAAATGTAATAAGTGACGAAGAATGCAACGAATTAATTGAAATGTCTAAAAATAAAATAAAACGTTCTACAATTGGTTCAGCACGTGATGTAAATGATATCCGAACAAGTAGCGGCGCATTTTTGGAAGAGAATGAACTTACTTCGAAGATTGAAAAACGTATTTCATCTATCATGAATGTTCCGGTGACGCATGGAGAAGGATTGCACATTTTAAATTATGAAGTGGATCAACAATATAAAGCGCACTATGATTATTTTGCGGAACATAGTAGATCAGCTGCTAATAATCGTATTAGCACGCTTGTAATGTACTTAAATGATGTAGAAGAAGGCGGAGAAACGTTCTTCCCGAAATTAAATCTTTCTGTACATCCTAGAAAGGGAATGGCAGTATACTTTGAGTATTTTTATCAAGATCAATCACTAAATGAGCTTACGTTACATGGAGGGGCATCTGTAACGAAAGGCGAGAAATGGATTGCAACGCAGTGGGTGAGAAGAGGTACTTATAGGTAAAAGCGAGTATGTTACGTTTTGTTCTTCTTAGTATAAGAAGAACAAAACGTTTTTTTATTAAACAAAGTAGCATCTTTCGTTATAATAACAATTAATACATGACGATTGAGAGGACAGAAAATGAAATCTATATACATAACCGGCTATATGGGAGCTGGGAAAACAACAATTGGAAAAGCGTTAAGTAAAGAACTGCAAATGGATGTTGTAGATACAGATCAAAAAATCGAAGAGAAGCAAGAGAAGGCAATTCGAAATATTTTTGCAGAAGAAGGCGAAATAACTTTTCGAGAATATGAAAGTGAGATGTTACGTTCACTACCAGTTCATAATGCAATCATTACAACTGGTGGAGGGATTATTGAGCGAGTGGAAAATCGAAAGTGGATGAAAGAGAACGGGACTGTCGTGTATTTATATTGTGATCCGCATGTAATTGCAGAAAGGCTTCGTGAAGATACGACACGACCACTATTTCAGAAGAAAGATATAGAGGCATTTGTAACGAAATTCGAATCGCGCCGAGCGTATTATGAAGAGGCACATATTCATATCGACACGACAAATAAGTCAGTAAAGCAAATTATGAATGAATTAAAGGAAAAGATTAATGAATAAAAAAGTGGACATACTAATCAAGTAGAGGTGATGATAATATGTCTACTAATGATTATGTTCGCTTTGTGACGCAGCAGTTTGTGTCATATATGGATGCACCAAAAGAAGATCGTAAACAAAAGAAAGAACAACGCCGCTCTGAAAAAGAGCCATTTTTAAATAAATGGTTTGGTGTTATGCCGCTTAGTGCAGCTTTATTTTATCGAAACGTAAAAAATAAAAGGAAAAAATCAAGTTAACTTTTAGTCATATGTCTAGCAAAATGAAAATCCCCTAGTAGCGTTATATACTAGGGGATTTTCATTTACTGTACAGACTCTTTTTCCTCAGTAACCGCATGTATTTTATTGTTCACCCATACGAACCCTATTCCGATACAAATTGAAATGCCCCAGCCGACAGCAGTCATAATCGCTCTCATTTCACCGTAGCCATCTACACCGAAAACGGAGATGAAATAAATTTTTAAAAAGCTTTTTAATATAAATTGAAGCCCGAAAAATAGCGTTAAATATTGTAGTGCTGGATATATACGACTATCACGATACAGTTCACGACTTTTATCACGGTCATGCCCTTGTAGTGCTGCAATATCTGCTGCGAAATATAACATAAGTGGTTTTTTTATAAAAATTGTACATATGACGATAATACCGAGTACGATGTGATAATATGCATCGTTCCACAACATTCGTTCAGCTGATCCAGATAATAAATCTACCGTCGTATTAGAAATGAGTGTAATTAAAATAAAGAATCCTGTCACGTTAAACTGCTTTTCTTTTTTAAAGGTATACAGTGTATAAATAATCCCCGGAACAGAGGAAATTAACATCGCGTAATAAGGATCAATATAAGGTTTTGCAAATTTCCAAATGAGGAATGGGATTACGAGATAAAAGACAAGATCTAATATAGCTTTTTTATTTTGATTCATACAAATCCTCCTTAAGTCATACATATATTTTATAATATAATTTCTGAAAATTGTATAAGGTTTGATTGGAAAAGAAAAAATATATCAATTTTTGAGGGATTAGTAGATTGAAAAAATTGCCCCTAGCGTAGTAAGTTTTTTTAGTATATAATAAAGGAAACGCTTTCATTTTTGGTTTGTTCACAAAATGGACGGAAAATCACATATGTACTATCGGTATGTTGCTTTATAATGAAACTAATTAAATATACGTGCATACAATATTGTGAAATAAATAACATAAATAAAATATATAAATGTAAACGTTATCAAAGAGAGAGGTGGAAACAATGAGTAAATTTTTCTTCAATCATAATCCAGCAACAGTAGAGGATGGAAGGCTTGTTAAGTATGCTGAAATTATTTATGGAGAAGGTGGCCGTTCTGTATTAGAAAATTTAATGGTGAAGGCATCTATCAGATTGCGCGATCGTTATCCGAATAAATCTGACGAACAGATCTCGAACCTCGTAAATAAAGGCATCCATGATATGTTTCAAAAATATGTGAGTGAGTAAGAGTAGCCAATGGCTGCTCTTATTTTTTTGTATAAGGATTGTAACTCTAGCTGAAAATAAACATGTGTTTTGAAAAACGTAAAAAGGAGTGGGAAAGATGAGCAATGGAATTGGACGTTCGAAAGAAAACCTTCCAACTGATGCAAATCATGTGAGCGCAAAGGATCGTGCACAGCAGAAACGTATGGCACAGAAAAAACAGCAAGAGCGTAGTGACGATAGCGAGTAGGATAGAAAATAAATAAAAAAAAGCTCCTTCTAAAAACGGAAGGAGCTTTTTTAAGATAGAAAATGATTAGCGGTAACATAAAAGAGGCCACCGTTAATAATTTGCACTGTAATACGTGGTTCATATTGTTCTTGCAAGGCTTGTTTTTCAATTTCATAGCTTTCAGGAAGTTCATCACTATCTTCATAAAAACGATTTAAAAGATCTAAATCGTGATTCCAACGTACCCTCGCTTCTTTCGCCCACGCATGATCATCTTCTGCAATTATATTTTTTAAAGCGTCCTCTATACGTTGTAAGCCGCTTTGAGGCTTAATGATAGGAGAGAGCGTAAAACAAAAATCAGGTATTTTCGGTGTAAGTTTAATGTTAGTTAATGTTTCATGAAAATTTGCCATCATTGTTCCAGAGATGAGATGAATACCAATGGAATGAAGGATGTCTTTTTTTCGATCACATTGATAAGACACTTTTATATTTACACCGAGCCAAGGATGGAGCGGTGTATGCGTTGCCCCGTTATGCTTTATTTCCTCATATAAACGTATGTAAGAGCCTAATTCTTTCGTTGTCTGGAAAATTTGATGTAGTCGTGGTGAACCGTAGTGAATAAGTTCGCCATCGTTTTCTTCGTTTTCTGGATTTGTAATAAGAGTAAGGCGCATCGGATTCGGTACGCCTCCTGTTTTTTCAAGATAGTGCCAATAGAAAGGGCGGTTCATTAATAATTTATCCATCTCAATTGTTAACTGCACATCTAATAGGTGAGGGGAACGTCCTAAAATTTCGCAGTTATTCGCTTCAAAGAAATTGTTTAAGTAATTATGGATTTCATGTTGCTGCATAGCCTTGCACCTCAGCTTCATTTCGCTTCGCAAAGTCGATAATAGATGTTAAGTTTTCCATCTTAATTCGAATTTCTCCTTCGCTTTTTGATTGCGCAAAAATTTCTTGAATATGCGCATCGATGTTTTTCATATTAATTCTTGTTAAAATTTCATCGAGTTCACCGATAACACGCTCAAATAAATTTATTTTTTCATATAACAGTTTCAAAATGTGTTCTTCAACAGTATGCTTTGTAGCTAAGTTATAAATATGAACATCATTTTTTTGACCAAGACGGTGAATACGTCCAATTCTTTGTTCAAGACGCATTGGGTTCCATGGCAAATCATAATTGATCATATGGCTACAAAACTGTAAGTTAATTCCTTCTCCGCCAGCTTCCGTTGCAATTAATACTTGCGCGTGTTTTTGGAAAAGTTCCTTCATCCAATCTTTTTTCCCGCGTTTAAATCCACCGCGGAACGGAACGGAAGAAATGCCGTGCTGCTGTAAAAACCATTGTAAGTACATTTGTGACGCTCGATATTCCGTGAAGATGACGACTTTATCGTCAATTTCTTTTATAAGCTCAAGAGCTTTATTTGCTTTTGAGTTGAATGGAATATGATTAATATTGTCCATTAGTACATCAATATATGGATCTTTTATATATTGTTCATTTTCTTTCTGACGTTTTTCTACATGCTTTTTTAATGAATAGTACACAGCTTCACGGCTACTACATGCCTCGCGTTTTAATGTTAAGGATGAGAAAGCAGATGTGAAGGCATCTCGTCCTCCCCAGTGTTCAATTGCATTATATAAAGCTTGCTCTTCTTTATTAAACTCTACAAAAATTGTACGTACATGCCTCTTCGGCCAATCAATTCCGGTATTATGACGTCTATTTCGGACCATTACTTTGTTAATGAGAGCTTTTAAGTCTTCATCTGATTCGGCTGAACGATTTTTTGAAGCGTAGTATTCTTCAAAGTTGGATTGATTGCCCAAATGTCCTGGTTTTAATAAAGAAACAAGGTTGAAAATTTCATCAATCTTGTTTTGAACAGGAGTAGCTGTTAGTAATAAACAAAACTTCTTTTTTAATCGCTGTGCAAATTCATAGTTTTTTGTTTTATTATTTTTTAGTTTATGTGCTTCATCGATAATAATAAGATCATATTCTAAGTTCAAAACGATATCGCGATGTGGTGAACGTTTTGCAGTATCAATTGATGATACGATCACGTCAGCTTGCTCCCACGAGTAGCTTTTCTTTTGAGCTACAGCTGGAATGAAAAACTTTGTATTTAGTTCGTATGCCCATTGTGACACGAGAGAGGCTGGGACGAGTATGAGTACTTTTTTCACAAGCCCACGCACCATATATTCTTTTAAAATAAGTCCAGCTTCAATTGTTTTTCCAAGCCCTACTTCGTCGGCTAGTATCGCTTTACCGTTCATTTGTTCAATAACATTTTGAGCGACTTCTAATTGATGAGGAAGCGGTGTGAAATGGGATAAGTGCTTCGGTGCTTGTAGTCCATCGAAAGTAGGAACAAGTAACGATTTTTCTGTTTCATAAGCTAAATGGTATAAATCCCAGTTTGTCCAAGGACCATCTTCTTCAATTCTATTTAAAAAATTGTTTTGCCACGTCCGATCTACGGAAATATCAACATTCATTACGACTCTCCCACCTTTTATAAGTTAAAGTAATTATTTTTTACATGTATAATGATTCGCCTTGAAAGAAGGCTTTGTTATCGTTATTAAAGGCTATATGATAGACAATAATAAGCATTAAATCTCAAAAGTTGTATTTAGTAAGATTAAGAATGAAAAATTCTAAATTATTTTTTATGCTAGAATATTGATGAAATATAGCGAATGATGTTAGGATAATGGTGTGAAATGTGTGGAATCTTTCGTATTTTATCCAAGAAAGTACTTTTTTATTTACGCTTTCATAAAAAAATATAGTGAGATTCCGTATATCCTATCTTTTCAGAATGAAAATGTTTAGATATGGGAAGCAACTTTTATTGATTTGTCAGAGCATAAGGGGGAAAGAGCATGATTACATTACAACGTACACCGTTATTTGATGTATACGCGAAGTATGGTGGGAAAACAATCGACTTTGGTGGCTGGGAATTACCAGTTCAATTTTCAAGCATTAAAGAAGAACACGAAGCTGTACGTACAGCGGCAGGTTTGTTCGATGTGTCTCATATGGGAGAAGTTGAGGTAAAAGGTGTAGATAGTTTAGCATTTTTACAACGTGTTGTTACAAATGACGTATCTACCTTAAAGGTAGGAGGCGCACAATATACAGCTATGTGCTACGAAAATGGTGGTACAGTAGATGATTTATTAATCTACAAACGTGGTGAAGAAGACTATTTATTAGTAATCAATGCATCAAATATCGAGAAAGATTACGAATGGTTAGCAAGTCATGTAATTGGCGATGCGAAAGTAGTCAATGTTTCTAGTGAAGTTGCGCAGCTTGCAATTCAAGGACCAAAAGCAGAAGGCATTTTACAAAAAGTTGTGTCAGAAGATTTGAAAGAAATTAAGTTCTTTAAATTTAAAAACGATATTCTTGTAGATGGAATTCCTGCACTTGTATCTCGTACAGGTTACACAGGTGAAGACGGATTCGAAATTTACTGTAAGAGTGAAGATGCTGCAAAACTTTGGGAGAAACTTCTTGAAGTTGGAGCAGAAGAGGGCTTAAAAGCATGTGGTTTAGGTGCTCGTGATACACTTCGCTTTGAAGCAACACTTCCGTTATACGGACAAGAATTATCAAAAGATATTACACCGATTGAAGCAGGAATTGGCTTTGCGGTAAAACCAAACAAAGAAGCAGATTTCTTTGGAAAAGAAACGTTAAAAGAGCAAAAAGAAAACGGTGCATCTCGTAAATTAGTCGGCATCGAAGTGATCGAACGCGGTATTCCTCGTACGCATTACCCTGTATTTGTAGGAGAAGAAAAAATCGGGGAAGTAACGAGTGGTACACAATCTCCAACGTTAAAGAAAAGCATTGGTTTAGCACTAATTGATGTAAAATACGCAGCAGTTGATACAGAAGTAGAAATTGAAATTCGTAATAAACGCGTCAAAGCAGTAGTTGTTCCAACACCATTTTATAAACGTTCAAAGTAACGGGGAGAGGGGTAGATTTCATGTTGCATCGTTATCTTCCAATGACAGAAGAAGACAAAAAAGAAATGTTACAAACGATCGGCGTTCAAACGATCGACGAATTATTCTCTGATATTCCAGAGAGTGTTCGTTTTAAAGGGGATTTAAAAATTAAAGAAGCAAAATCAGAGCCAGAGCTTTTAAAAGAGCTATCTCAAATGGCTGGTAAAAATGCTAATTTAAAAGAATATGCTTCTTTCTTAGGAGCAGGCGTATACGATCATTATGCTCCAGTAATTGTTGATCATGTTATTTCTCGTTCAGAGTTTTATACTGCTTACACGCCATACCAACCAGAAATTTCACAAGGGGAATTACAAGCAATCTTTGAATTCCAAACAATGATTTGTGAATTAACAGGAATGGATGTAGCAAACTCTTCTATGTATGACGGAGGTACAGCTTTAGCTGAAGCGGCAATGTTAGCGGCTGGCCATACTCGTAAAAAGAAAATTCTTGTATCTAGTGCAGTGCACCCAGAATCAAGAGCAGTACTTGAAACTTATGCAAAAGGTCAACATCTAGAAGTTGTTGAAATTAATCATAAAGATGGTGTAACAGATTTAGACGTATTACAAAGCGAAGTAGACGATACAGTTGCTTGTGTAATCGTTCAATATCCAAACTTCTTCGGACAAGTTGAAAAGTTAGCTGATATTGAAAAAATCGTTCATCAACAAAAATCATTATTTATCGTTTCTTCAAATCCGTTATCATTAGGCGCATTAACACCACCAGGGAAATTCGGTGCTGACATTGTAATCGGTGATGCACAACCATTCGGTATTCCAACACAGTTTGGTGGACCACACTGTGGTTACTTTGCAACAACGAAAGCATTTATGCGTAAAATTCCAGGACGTCTTGTCGGACAAACGGTAGATTCAGATGGTAAACGTGGATTTGTATTAACGCTACAAGCACGTGAACAGCATATTCGTCGTGACAAAGCGACATCTAACATTTGTTCAAACCAAGCGTTAAATGCATTAGCAGCTTCTGTTGCAATGACGGCACTTGGAAAACAAGGTGTGAAAGAAATGGCACGTCAAAATATTTCTAAAGCACAATATGCAAAACGTCAATTCGAAGCGAAAGGCTTCATAGCTACATTTGCTGGACCATTCTTCAATGAATTCGTTGTAGATTGCAAACGTCCAGTGAAAGAAGTAAACGACGCATTACTACAAAAGAATATTATCGGTGGTTATGATCTAGGCCGTGATTATAAAGAATTAGAAAATCATATGCTGTTAGCAGTAACTGAGCTTCGTACAAAAGAGGAAATTGACACACTTGTAAACGAAATGGGGGCTATCCAATGAAGAACCAAGACCAAGCACTTATTTTTGAAGTGACTAAAGAAGGACGCGTAGGATATAGCTTACCCAAATTAGATGTAGAAGAAGTGAAACTAGAAGATGTATTTGAGAGCGATTATATTCGAGTAGAAGATGCAGAGCTACCAGAAGTATCTGAACTTGACATTATGCGCCACTATACAGCACTTTCAAACCGTAACCACGGCGTGGATTCTGGATTCTATCCACTTGGATCTTGTACGATGAAATATAATCCGAAAATTAATGAGAATGTAGCTCGTTTTGCAGGATTTGCAAATATTCATCCACTTCAAGATGAAAAGACAGTACAAGGTGCAATGGAATTAATGTACGACTTACAAGAGCATTTAATTGAAATTACAGGTATGGATACTGTTACATTACAACCAGCAGCAGGTGCACACGGAGAATGGACAGGTTTAATGTTAATTCGTGCCTACCATGAAGCAAATGGTGACTTTAACCGTACGAAAGTAATTGTTCCTGACTCTGCTCACGGAACGAATCCAGCATCTGCAACTGTAGCTGGTTTTGAAACAATTACAGTAAAATCGAATGAACATGGTCTTGTTGACTTAGAAGATTTAAAACGTGTTGTAAACGAAGAAACAGCAGCACTTATGTTAACAAATCCAAATACATTAGGTCTATTCGAAGAAAATATTTTAGAAATGGCTGAAATCGTCCATAATGCAGGCGGTAAATTATACTATGATGGTGCAAACTTAAATGCGGTATTAAGCCAAGCGCGCCCAGGAGATATGGGATTTGACGTTGTGCATTTAAACCTTCATAAAACATTTACAGGTCCGCATGGCGGCGGTGGTCCAGGTTCTGGTCCAGTAGGTGTGAAAGCTGATTTAATTCCGTACTTACCAAAACCAATTTTAGAGAAAACGGAAAATGGCTACCACTTCAATTACGATCGTCCAGAAGCAATTGGGCGTGTGAAACCATTCTATGGTAACTTCGGTATTAACGTTCGTGCATACACATACATTCGTTCTATGGGTCCAGATGGACTACGTGCAGTAACTGAGTATGCTGTATTAAATGCGAATTATATGATGAGAAGATTAGCGCCGTTCTATGATCTTCCGTTCGATAGACATTGTAAGCATGAATTTGTATTATCAGGTCGTCGTCAAAAGAAACTTGGTGTACGTACATTAGATATTGCAAAACGTCTGCTTGATTTCGGTTACCACCCACCAACAATTTACTTCCCATTAAATGTGGAAGAATGTATTATGATTGAACCGACAGAAACAGAATCAAAAGAAACGTTAGATGGTTTCATTGATAAGATGATTCAAATCGCTAAAGAAGTAGAAGAAAATCCAGAAGTTGTACAAGAAGCACCGCACACTACAGTTATTAAACGTTTAGACGAAACGATGGCTGCTCGTAAACCTGTTTTACGTTATGAAAAGCTTGCTCCTGTACAAGTTTGATTAGAATAAAAAAGAACTCGCTACATGCGGGTTCTTTTTTTGTTTGGAGAATTTGTCCTGCTATTTGTGGACAGTAAAACTCCCAACTCAAAACTTAGCTGGTGCAAAGAAGCCAGGTGGGAGATAAACTGTCCGTAAATGCCCGATTGGTGAAGGCTAATAATCAGTGGGGATGAACAAAAATCCCCACTGATTAAAGTTTCACTTTATGCAGAAATAGTGAAGAAAATGTTAAAACTTTATATTTTTTGTTTCATAATTGTGTAAAGATGTAGTTTTATAGGTAGTTTTGTTGAAAAAGTCGGTTTGATAAAAGTATTTATTTTTGTTAGAATTTTATTGAAATTAAGAAGATGTGATGAGGCAAAAATTACTCATTTTTATGTATATGTGAAAAAACGAGCAAGGCGGGGGTGAAAGTATGGGATATCGATGTTATAGAATGGTATACCATTTAGAAAATGGAGAAACAATTAAAGATGTAAAAGAATTTTGCTATCGAGACCAAGGAAAAGTGTTAGAAAGAGTAGCACATCGTGTAATGGATAATAGAGAAGTGACGGCGATTGATAAACAAGGAACAATCATTTCAATAGCATGTGAGGACATTGTAAAGGTAGAACTTGATTACATAAAAGAAAGTTAACCTTGAGTCATATCGAATTATTCGATAAAATATACTGTTGAATGGTGCAGAGAGTAGAGAGGAGTTTATCATGGGTAGTACAAGACACTTTTATATGTTTATTTTAGCGTTTGTTCTTGTTGTGGCGTTAACGATTTATTTAATTGTTGATAGCAGCTGGTACAATACAGTTCATCCGGCATTCCTTCTGTTTATGTATGTAGGAATTGCGGTTGTTAGTTTCGGAATGAGAGACGAAATGTTAGATCGCTTTGAAAAGTGATACATATACGAAAGACCAACAGGAAAATGTTGGTCTTTTTTTCTTGCCAAAAATAGGATGGTGTGCATATACTGTATATATAAGATATATACAGTATATACACACTGGAGGAAAACATGAATATTATTATTTCGAATTCTTCCCAAGACCCTATTTATGTACAAATAAGGAAACAATTAAGCCAGCTTATTTTAAATGGTGGTTTAAAGGGGGGAGACCAACTGCCGTCTATTCGTAGCTTAGCGAAGGAATTACAAATTAGTGTAATTACAACGAAGCGTGCGTACGAGGAACTTGAAAAAGAAGGATATATAGAAACTGTTGCTGGGAAGGGGACTTATGTTTCACGTAAAAACAATGAACTATTAAAAGAACAGCGCTTACGTTTATTGGAAAGTAAGGCTGAAGAAATTGTGAGAGAAAGTAAAGTGTTGCAGCTTTCACTTGAAGATTTACAGCAGATGATTGCGTGTTTATATGAGGGGGAATAAGGAATGTTAGAGCTAAAAAACGTTTGTAAAAGATATCAAGATTTTGCAGTGAAAAATATAAGTTTTACGCTGCCACGTGGATATATTATGGGATTTGTCGGACCGAATGGTGCTGGGAAAAGTACGACGATCAAAATGATTATGAATTTAATTAGAAAAGAGAGCGGCGATATACAAATTTTTGGCAAGGACAATAAGAAAGCAGAAAAGGAAATAAAACAAAATATCGGCTTTGTATATGATGAAAATCATTACTACGAAGATTTAACGTGTGAACAAATGAAGCGTATTATTGCACCGCTATATAAAAAGTGGGACGAATGTCAGTATCAATCGTATATGGAGAGATTACAAGTTCCAAAGTATAAAAAAATTAAAGAGTTATCTAAAGGGATGAAAATGAAATTTGCGATTGCCATCGCGCTTTCGCATCATGCAGAGTTTATTATTATGGATGAACCAACAGCAGGATTGGACCCAGTTGTTCGAAGTGAATTGCTTGATATATTGCAAGAAATTGTAATGGAAGATGAAGTATCTGTATTATTCTCAACGCACATTACAACAGACTTAGAGCGCATCGCAGATTATATTACTTTTATCAACGATGGGGAAATTATATTTACTGGTGAGAAAGATGAATTAATGGAGAGCTACGTAATCGTAAAGGGAAGTAATGATTTATTGGATCGAGAAGGAAAAGAGCTATTTGTTGGATTACGAAAAAATAAATTTGGTTTTGAAGGTTTAGCGAAGGATAAACAAGTAATTATCGATTGGTTTGGAAATGAGGTTGTACTAGAAAAGCCTACATTAGATGATATTATCGTTTACACTGCGAAAGGGAGAGGTGCCTATGCGTCAGCTCATCTATAAAGATTTGTTCTTTTTTCGGGTAACTTGGTTAGTGAATCTTATTATGCCCCTTATGTTCTTTTTACTTGAGCCCGGGAGTGAATTGTTATTTCCGATGAGTTGTCTATTTATAACCCTTTCCTCCGTTATGACGCTAATCTATATGGATGAAAGGAATAAAAGTGACATTGTAATAAATAGTTTACCGTTAAGTCGAAAGGATATCATAATTGCTAGATATATTTCCTGTGCAATATTTATTGTAGGTGGCATGCTCTCTACGATGTTAGTTGTTTTTCTTATAAGAGGCATTGTGGTCATCGGTGATATCGGGGCATATCATCCTAATCTATACATTGAAATTCCGTGGTATGAAATAATAAATGGAGCTGTTTACGCCGTATTTTTGGTTGTCACGTTTTTCCCTAGTTATTATGGTACAAAGTCGAAGGTAGTAAGAAGTATAGTATCAGCAGCCTCAATAGGAGTCGGAGGGATACTTTGGATATTTATTAGTGATGAGATCAATGGAATAGCACCTTCATTCATTGAGTGGATTATGAATCCTATGCATATTGGTGTATTTATAGTTGGATTCATTACATTAGTTAGTATTTATATCGCTTCTATGTTTCTAACAATTAAAATTTATGGAGCCCGTGATTTATAGAGAGGAGAATTCATATGCAACAGTTAATTTTGAAGGAGTTTTTCTTACAGAAGAAGATGATTCCTTTCTATTTTTTAATACCCGTTTTATCGATTTTTAGGAATTCTGTAGAACCGATGGGGATTGCAATAGGATTATTTATGACATGTAGTATGATTATATATATTTCTTTTTATTATGAAGAAAAAAGTAAAACAGAAAAAGTATTAGTGAGTTTGCCTATAACGAGAAAAGAGATAGTTATAGCTAAATATATTTCAACTACATTATTTATTATAGTCGGTTTGAGTACAACTTTTATAGTCGTAATATTAGGAAATATTTTGTTGGACAGAGATATAGTTATTCCTGGATATGCAATGTTTTCAGCAATAGTAGCAACTTTGATTTATTGTGTGATAATGATACCTACTAATTACATCGGAGGAAATAAAGCTACTACTGTCTTGTATGTAATTATGATTTTTCCTTTAATAGGTATGATTGGCCTTATGTGTAATGTTTTTGGTGATAAAACAATTATGTTAAAAGTACTTCACTCTGAGGATGCTACAGTAGCGATGAGTGTTCTTGGTATCGGAGTGTTAGTAAGTATAGTCATATCAATGTTACTCTCAATGAAAATGTTTCAAGAGGCAGAGTTATAGAAGTGGCATTTTCATGTTAGGAGGTGTAATACATGATTAAGCAATTAATTTTAAAAGATTTCATCATTCAATGGAAATTTTTAATTTGGTACATACTGTATCCTATTTTCTTTTATATGGCCTTAACAGATACGGAAAATCTGTTCATAATTATGTCAGTAATTATTACAATTGGGGCAACAGTAAAAACATTTGAAGCAGATAGTAAAAATGAGAGTGAAGTGATAGTAAATAGTTTACCAATATTGAGAAAACAAATTGTGTATGCGAAATATATAGTAGCAATTATTATTCTTTTTATAAGTGTAATAGTCGGTTGTTTCACGATGGGAATGAAGAATGGGGTTAACCTATTTGAATTTATTGAAACGACAATGGTTGCTAGTATTAGCTTTATTTTAATATATTTAAGCTTGGTTTTACCGATATCATTTTGGCTAGCATATAAAAAAGCTATTTTTATTACGCTTTTCATGCTAATAGCACCGACAGCCATTTGTACTATGTTCTTTGAAATCAACCTGGAACAAATCCAACTATATAACAGTTTATTATTCGTTAGTTCAATATGCATGTTCATAGTATCTGCCTTCGTTTCAATGAAATTGTATGAGAAGAGAGAATTTTAAAAGGTGCCTCATAAAAGGCACCTTCTTCAATATCGACAATATGAAAGTAATAGTTTATAAACAGAGAGGCTATTCGGTACAACATCTTTTGGAGTATGTAATATAAAGCTGAAAACGATAATGAGAATGAGAAAGAGGAAAAATAAAAATAGGATCTGTTTATGTATAGAATTTTGCATAGGATCCACTCCTTTTTTAGGTAGTATGTCCAAAAGGAAGGAGTGTATGAAAAATTTTAGGAGGGAGAATGATGAACAAAAGAAAATGGTTATATAGAATAGGAATACTTTTAGTTTCAATTGGTTGCATATTAGCAAACTTTTATTCGGATATACCAATGCTATTTCCTAGTTTGCATAAAGGAATTGGTATGAGTGTTGTCGTAGTTGGTCTGCTTTGTCTTATCACATCAAACTTCTATAGAAAGTCTGAATCTATATAAAAAAGGACAGTTACTCTTTTTCAGAGTAACTGTCCTTTTTAAATAACTTATTATATAGCTTGGCGATACTCCATATAATTACGATTGCAATGGAAGCGATAATGGACCAAACGATAGATAAAATTTCAAGTGTCATGTTCGGAAGGAATGCAAGAATGGATAATACTTTATGAAACAACCATTCTATTATATGAAAACTTACTTGCAGTAGAATGGCGATCACGAGTGTGATCCATGCTAACATTTGTTTTCCTTTTTCTCTCCACATGACATTCACCTCACGTTAGCTTAATAGTTTTAAGCCAACAGCGCCGCATAGAATGCAGCTTAAGAAGGCAAGACGACGCCAATCCGCTGATTCTCGGAAAATAAGAATGCCTAGAAGTGCACTTCCGGCAGTTCCGATTCCAGTCCAAATCGCGTAAGCAGTTCCCATCGGTAATGTGTCCATCGCAAGGGATAAGAAGAAGAAGCTTACGCCGAAGTTAGCGATTAAAATAACTTTTGGTGCCCAGCCTTTCTTTTCAGTGGCTACTTTCATAAAGAGTACACCAATAATTTCACAAATACCAGCTAGAATTAAAAATACCCAAGCCATTTTATGCGGCCTCCTTCGTTTCTTTTTCTTCTGTTACTCGTTTTAAACCAATTACTCCGAAGAAGATTAAACCGATTAATAAAACTTTTACGATAGAGAACGGTTCTCCGAAGATGAAAATTTCTGTAAGAACGATTCCGCCCGCTCCGATTCCTGTGAAGACTGCGTATACAGTGCCGACAGGTAAATCTTTATAAGCTCTAAATAATAAGACGAAACTAATTGTAATTAATAGCGCAACACCAGCCCACTCAAGTGGTGCCTCCGCTTTTTTTAGTCCAATCACCCAAAAGATTTCAATAATACCAGCGATGATTACATAAATCCATGCCATATGTCATTTCTCCTTCCTACCAGTCGTTAGGTAAAGGGCTTAAAAACGACGCATTGCAAAGGAGCAATCCGTCAGTTTGAAAGTCCGCGCCAAAATACTTTCCAAGAAGCGTCTAAACGTGTCTCAAAACGATTTAAACCTGCGTATAGTAGTTCAACCATAAGACCGTCGAGTAAGCATAGAAAAGCCTCTAAGGCGTCTTTTACTTCAATGTTATGCAGCTCATCTTGTTCGCTTGCTCTTTTAAATACCGGGAATAAAAGTTTTCCGACGTTTTCAATGTGTACATTTGCTTTATTAATAATTTGTTCGCGAAATGCATCAGGCGGAAAATAAGAAGTTCGTAACCAAAACATTGATTCTTCACTTTCACCAAATCGTTTTGCGTAGCCTTTTAATAATTTTAATAGCAATTCTTCAGTGGACGAATTGGAAAAGCTTTCGATATCGCCTGTGAAGCTCTGCAAATCTTTTTGAAGAGCAGATTCTAAGCATATGAAATATAGCTCTTCTTTTCCTTTAAAGTGTGCGTAAATCGATGGTTTTTTAATCCCAACTTCTTGGGCAATATTTGCCAATGAAGTTCCTTCATAGCCGTAGCGTGCGAAATGAGAAAGTGCTACAGCTTTAATGCGATTTGCTGTCATTTTCATCCCCTACCTACCGTTCGTTAGGATTATTATATGAGATAAAAAACACAAAGTCAATAGGTGAAAAGCTGAAAAAGAGTGCTATAGTTAACGCTCCTTTTCAGACTGTTTTTCGCTCAATTAAATGGAATGGAAGTTCTTCTGAGTTCCCGGTTATTTGTTCGTCCTGCATCTGTTTATGGAATAAGGTAAAAGCACGTGATCCCATCGTAAGACCAGGGTGTTCAATAGTCGAAATTTCTAACGCCTTTGAAATTTCATGGTTATCGAATCCTAAAATAGCGAGATCTTCAGGGACGCGAACACCATGTTTCTTTGCTTCTGTTAATAAACCGGCAGCTACTTGGTCATTCGCTGTGAAAATAGCAGTTGGACGATTTTTCATATGTAAAATACGGTGGAGTATTTGTGCTCCGTCCTGCATTGTATAGCATTGATGAAAAATCCATTCAGGATGTAACGTTTGACCTTCGTTATGAAGTGTATCAGCAAACGCTTTTTCACGTTCCATAGAATTTACACTCGTTTTTCTTGCTAAACAAATTCCGATTTTTTCATGGCCTTTACTTAGTAAATATGCAGTACCGAGCCGGAATCCTTCATAATGATCTACGTAGACAGATGAAATGAGGGGGTGGTTCATTTTTTCACATGAAATAATAGGGGCGAATTTTGCGAAAGGTTCGATTTGTTCCCATGAACTCGTTCGAGAACAAATAATCATCCCGTCAAATTGTTTCATTTTCATCATTTCAAGAACACGAATTTCTTCAATACTATCGTAATTTGTTTGGCATAAATTAATGTGATATCCAGCTGCTAACGCTTCGTTTCCGATTCCTTCAATAATGGTACTGAAGTAAGGGACATTAATGAAAGGGAGCATAACCCCGATTGTATATGTTTTCCCCTTTATTAAATGAATAGCATTTATATTTTTTGCGTAGTTTAATTCTTCAACCGCCTCTAGAACTCGTTTCCGTTTGTCTTCTTTTACGTAAGGGTGATTGTTTAAGACACGGGAAACGGTTGATATAGATACACCAGCAGTTTTAGCGATTTGTTTTATATTGGCCATATGGATCACCTCTTTACTTATTATAAAGGGAAAATAAGTAGAATGAAAAAATCTTGACCTGAAAAGCTTTTCACAATCTATGTTATAAATAGGACTTCTATTATTCGCGTAACCATTTCGTTTGGGCGTAAGAATAGCGAAGTCTTTCTGTTTGTTTGAAAGCAGTTTTGTCAAAATGTGTGAGAATAACGAGGAAAGTTTTCAAAGGTGGAGTGTGGCATTCAAGCGAATATGAACAACATATAAACGCTTTGTTCGTTAAGAGGGCGGTATGAAAGGGCGGAAACAAATTGAAAAAAGGAATCATTTGTTTCGTGTTTTCTAGTGTATTACTTAGCTCATGTTCATTTCAGCAAACGATGCAAGAAGAAAAAACATTTGTGGGAACAACAGGTGGGGCTACAGATCGCGTTACGGATCCGATTCCGTTAAAAGAACTTCCAAAATATTTTCCGGCGAAATTTAAAGTTCCTACCTTTTTACCGTATGACATTACGAGTGATGTGTTGGGTGAAGTAAGAACGATTGAAAAGAAGAATGCTGTCTTAACGATTAAATATAAACAACAGGAGCAAGGTAGACATGAGTATATTGAGCTAACTGTTGCAAATTTCCCTTACAGTTTTCCGGATTTTGTAGAAGAAAAGCGATTTCAAGAACAAATGAAATTGAATAATGGAGCGTCTGCTTATTTTAAAAATAAAGATGACTTCGAGAGAGGAGAGGAATTTGCTACGCTTCTATGGAAAGAAAAGGGGATTGAATATCAGTTATTATATCGTAATGTAGAAGAGAACGATGCAGATGTAATAAAAAAGAATCTATATTACATTGCAAACAATATGAAATAAAAAACTAACTGCAGCATGCAGCTAGTTTTTGTATGTTATTTCTTTTTAATTTTACCTGTCCAAGATTTAAATCCACCTTGTAATTGGTAGAAATCTTTGTAACCTTGTTTTTTTAAGTATTGAGCTGCACGGCCTGTACGGAATCCGCTTTGGCAGTATAAGTAAACAGGTTGATCTTGGCGAAGTTCTTTATGACGAAGGCGAATTTGTGATAACGGAATGTTACGTGCACCTAAAATGTGCCCTGCGTTATATTCGTCTGCTTCGCGAATATCGATAAGCTGTGCTTTACGGTAGCCAGCGCGAAATTCTTCTTCTGTAAGAGTTTTAATTAATTTTTTCTGATAGAAATACATCCATACAGTGTAACCGATGAACGCTACGATTACGGCTAATAAAATAATCCAAGTTGTTGACACGGTTCTATCGCTCCCTTTTTTCTTATCCTACTTTCAATATTATAATGCCCATATGTATTTATGCAACAGATTCATTTGTATATAAGGAGAAATTTCGTATTCTTTCACAAATTTTGTCGAATTTGGTAGACTAGAGAATGTGAAAAATAATTGGTTATATGAGGTGTAGGATGGGAAAAGAAAAATGGTGTTATATTAACTCTGGTCAATGTTCACCAGCGTTTAATATGGCGTTAGACGAATGTTTATTAAATTGGCAAAGTGAAAAGAAGATGCAACCAACAATTCGTTTTTATGAATGGGAAGTACCAACATTAACAGTCGGGTATTTCCAGCGTGTTGAAAAAGATATAAATATGGATGTAGTTAACGAAAAGAAATATGGGTTCGTTCGTCGTCAAACAGGCGGCAGGGGTGTACTACATGACAAAGAATTAACGTACAGTGTTATTGTGTCTGAAGATCATCCAAATATGCCAAAAACAGTTACGGAAGCATACCGCATTATTTCGCAAGGCTTATTGGACGGTTTTAAGGCATTAGGATTAGAAGCGTATTATGCAGTTCCGAAAACAGAGGCGGATCGTGAGAATTTAAAAAATCCGCGTTCAGGAGTATGTTTTGATGCGCCATCTTGGTATGAAATTGTAGTTGAAGGAAGAAAAATCGCAGGTAGTGCTCAAACACGTCAAAAAGGTGTTATTTTACAGCACGGATCGATTCCGTTAGAAATAGATTTAGACGAACTATACGACCTATTTTTATTCCCAAATGAACGTGTGAAAGAACGTATGAAAAGTATGTTTTCTTCTAAAGCGGTAGCAATTAATAAATTGACAGACCGTACATTTACGATCGAACAGTTAATTAAAGCGTTCGAGGTTGGGTTTGAAAAAGGATTGGATATAGAGCTTGTGCCATATGAATTAACAGAAGAACAGTTACATGAAGTTCAAACGTTAGCAAAAGAAAAGTATGAAAGTAAGGAATGGAATTATAAAAAATAAGAGATGGCAATTGCCATCTCTTATTTTTTTATAGTAAATTAAGTACTTTTTCTACTTTGATTCCTTTATCTTGTAAAGAACGAAGGCGATTTACAACGTCCATAATTTCTTTGTCAAATGTAACGCTAATACCTTGGCTTTGTAGTTCTTCTTTTAAGCCTTCAATAGAATCATCTATGTCGATGCCAAGCTCGTAATCTTGACAAACTTCAATTGTCTTTTTCACGAGTTTCACATAATTTTCTTGTAGTTTTGAATTTGTTTCAGTCAAAGCAGGTTGTTTCGGTTTTGCTGGAGCAACCGGTACTGTCTCTTGCTTTGTAACTGAAGTAGGGACTACTTTTTTCACAGGTGCTGGAGTAGTTAGTTCTACAGCTGCTTCTACGCTTACTGGCTTCGGCGTCGGTACCGGAGTAGGCTTAGGGGCCATAGCAGGTGTTTCTACACGCGTAATAGGTTTAGGAGCAGGTGTAACTGCTTTTGGAGCTTCTACAACTACTTCTTTTTTCGGTGTGGCTTCTACCGGTGTTTCTTCTTGACCAGCAGCCTCTTTATTTTCTTTACTCCACATAACGCGTTCTATTTCTAGAGAAACATTGTTTTTGTTCATCGCTGATAATGTAACTTTACCAACTTCAGCGTTTCCAGTGAAATCAACAATTTTATAAATAACACTCTTGTTCCAATCCACGTTTCCGCTCAAAAATAATTCTTCGTTACATTTCGGCGTTAAGCCCTCGATTTTAATTTCTGCGTTTACACCGTTTTCACTGTATACCATAATTAGCGAAGCATTTACATCTTCGTCTGCTAACATTAGTTCACGTACCATTTTGCCGGTGCGTACTTGCGTTTTCTTCTTAACTGACATCTAATTTCTCCTCTCAAAAATTCAGTAATAATAAAAAAATCGTATAACGAAAAATAATTGCTCACGAAGATTTATGATACCGATAATAAAAGCATCACGTCAACAATTAACTTTAATTATTTTGCATTTTTCTTATTTTCTTTATGAAATTTTTCAATTTGTAAAATTAGACAGAAGAAAAACAGCCTTTTGAAAGGCTGTTAAAAATTTGATTTTTTGTATAGTAATTTATATAAAATGAAAAATAAGATAGCAATTAAGGCGTTTTGCCAAAAGGTTAGGTGGTAAATGAGATAAGGTTGTTTTTTAAAATAGACATTTAAAAATACAGCTGAACAAAATGGAGTAGCAAATGCAAATCCAAATAGAATCCTTCTTTTCCAATTCATCTTTTGATCAAAGGAATAGCGCTTTAATAAATATAAAATGAAAAGTATGCCTAGTATAATAAGTGAAACGAACAAAGTGGTTCCAGGGATGCTAAAAGCTGGGCTTAATTGTTCGATATTTTTCCTGAAGATTAAAATGAAAGTCGAAACAAGTGCATCCATTCCAAACTGTATAGCAAGAAGTAAGCTAATAACAAAACCGATTAAAGAAGTTTTTTCTAACTTTGTTTGAGCTGGTAAAGCCGATATGAGTTCATCACAATAAGATTGTAAGTCATTGCCGAAAATATCATAAGCATTTTTATTTTCTCTTTGTGCTTCGATGAGATGATCTAATATTTCTAATAATAGTTCTTCTACTTGTTGTTCAGGTACGTTAGATAACCGAAGATATACTAGCATATCGCCATAAGAAGCTTCGTTTTCAAATGTTAGAAGTTCGCGTTTTTTGTTGTTCAATTCAATCATGTCTTGCGCATTCATCCCTATCACTCTCCCTGTAATAAGTTGTTCACCGTTGTCGAAACCATTCCCCAGCTTTGTTTAAATTCTTCAAGCTGTTCTATTCCTTTAGCGGTTACATGATAATATTTTCGCTTTGGACCGAGTGAGGAAGCTTTTAATGTTCCTTCAATTAGCCTCTCTTTTTGCATACGTAACAATAACGGATATATGCTTCCTTCGCTGACAAATGTAAAGCCGTATTTATTTAATTTTGTACTCAGCTCATATCCATACACTTCTTCTTGCGAAATGATGTATAGGATGCAACCTTCGAGTACACCTTTTAACATTTGGCTATGCATGATTTCCCCACCTTTTATTCAGGTAACTTGCCTTGCAAGGTAGCTGTTATCCAAATTATAACATTCAGTAACTTGCAACGCAAGTTACTGAAGTGGAAAACTTTAATGCGTTTTAATTTTTCCGTGTTCTCCATACTAACGAGAGGAGGGAAGTATATGAAACCGTTTATGCCAAAACTTGTTTACTTTGAACCGAAGGCACTCGAATATCCACTTGGAAAAGAGCTGTATGAGAAGTTTACGAAGATGGGATTAGAAATTCGTGAAACGACATCCCATAATCAAATTAGAAATTTGCCAGGTGAAAATGATTTGCAAAAGTATCGCAATGCAAAGGCAACGCTTGTCGTTGGGGTGAGGAAGACATTAAAGTTTGATACGTCAAAGCCGTCAGCTGAATATGCAATTCCGCTTGCAACAGGGTGTATGGGACATTGCCATTATTGTTATTTGCAAACGACCCTTGGTAGTAAACCTTACGTTCGTGTATATGTGAATCTAGATGAAATATTTGAGAAGGCACAGCAATATATGGATGAAAGGGCACCAGAAATAACAAGATTTGAAGCGGCGTGTACATCAGATATCGTTGGAATTGATCATTTAACGCATGCTTTAAAGCGAACGATCGAATTTATGGGAGAAAGTGAGCATGGGCGTTTACGTTTCGTTACGAAATATTCGCACGTTGATCATTTATTAGATGCAAAGCATAATGGGAAAACGCGTTTTCGATTTAGCATTAATTCACGTTATGTGATTAAAAATTTTGAACCGGGGACATCGCCGTTCGAAGAGAGAATTGAGGCTGCTCGTAAAGTGGCGGGGGCTAATTATCCACTTGGCTTTATAGTTGCGCCACTTTATATGCATGAAGGATGGGAAGAGGGGTATCGTGAATTGTTTGAGAGATTATACAATGCCTTGAAAGATATGGTGATACCAAATTTAACGTTTGAATTAATTCAGCATCGCTTTACGAAGCCGGCAAAAAAGGTCATTCAAGCGCGTTATCCGAATACGAAACTTGAAATGGACGAAGAGAAGCGGAAATATAAATGGGGACGATACGGTATTGGGAAATACGTCTATAAAAAAGATGATGCAGAAGTATTGGAGGAAACGATTCGAGGATATATTCGTCACTTTTTTCCTGACGCAGAAATTCAATATTTCACATGAAAGGAACTTGTATTTGAATGCGGGTTCTTTTCTCTTTTGCAGATTTAGGCTCGTTTCTACCTTGTCACGTTATTCTTTCTGGTGTATCATTTTATTGATTGCTTCGTTCGGAATAAGCAAAATGAAATTGGATGGAGGAAACCGATGCCTACCCCTAGTATGGAAGATTATATTGAACAAATTTATTTGTTGATTGATGAAAAGGGTTATGCCCGCGTATCTGATATTGCTGAAGCGCTTAGTGTACATCCATCCTCTGTAACAAAAATGGTGCAAAAATTAGACAAAGATGAATATCTAATTTATGAAAAATATAGAGGGCTTGTATTAACATCAAAAGGTAAAAAAATCGGAGAACGTCTCGTATATCGTCATGACTTGCTAGAGCAGTTTATGCGTATTATTGGTTTGGATGAAAGCAAGATTTACAATGATGTTGAAGGGATTGAACATCATTTAAGTTGGGAAGCAATTGACCGTATCGGTGATTTAGTACAATATTTTGAACAAGATGAGGTTCGAGTAGAAACACTTCGTGGTGTTCAAAAAGCAAATGAAGAGAAAAGTAATTAAGGGGAACGGATGGCGTTTCCTTTTTTATTTCAATCGAAAAGGACGGGAGAATTATGAAAGCAATTATTTTTGATTTTGATGGATTAATTGTGGACACAGAAACAATATGGTTTCACTCTTTCAGAGATGCTGTTCGTGAGTACGGCGGAGAGTTACCTTTAGAGGAATTTGCGAAATGTATTGGAACGACAGATAATGTACTTTATGCATATTTAAAGGAACAATTAAAAGAAAAGTTTAATGAGCGTGCACTAAAAGAAAAGGTGACGACTTTACATAAAGAGAAAATGAAAATACCAGAAGCGCGTGATGGGGTAAAAGAATATTTAGAAGAAGCGAAAGAAATGGGATTGAAAATCGCATTAGCTTCTAGTTCATCTAGAGAATGGGTTGTTCGTTTTTTAGAAGATCTACAGATTCGAGATTATTTTGAAGTAATTAAAACGAGAGAAGATGTTGAGAAGGTAAAACCAGATCCAGCACTTTATCGAATTGCAATAGAGGAATTAGGAATTGAACCATCAGAAGCTGTTGTATTTGAAGACTCATTAAATGGATTGAAAGCAGCGGTTGCGGCAGGATTAAAATGCGTCGTTGTTCCAAATGATGTGACAAGAAATTTACCATTTGAAAATCATCACCTTCGAATTGAAAGTATGATAGATAAAACTTTGAAAGAAGTGCTTGAAAGTATAAAGAAAGACCGTATTTCCTAAAAGGAAGCACGGTCTTTCTTTTTGTTCTTTTTACCTTCAATGACAGTTAAATGAGATTGTTTTCTTTTTCGTTTCAACGATGGAGAATTACCCTTTTTGCCCTTGTCATCAGAAGTATTTCGTTTCAAGAATGAATTGCTTAGGGGTGCTACATTTTGTTTCCCATGTTTGCGGTTCGATTGTTTTGCAGCGCGCTTATATGAGCTTTGCGAATTTGCAGAACCACTGGAATTAGTAAACATCTTGTATAGCAAGTAAAAGATACCGACAACAAGTAACATATACCCGATATTTCTTAATACACCCATTGGATTTGTAATTACAGATGAAACAAGGCCGAATATTGCTAATCCGATTATAAGCACAAATATAGCGAAAGTAAACGAACGACCGTTCATAAGGAACACCTCCTAAAAACATATATTAAAATTAGTATATTAACGATGAGGAGAGGAGTTGAACACCATTTTTAAATAATTATTGTTTGTTTTCTAAACGTAATAATTCTTCAAACGATGCAATAGCTACTTCCACTTGATCATCTGTTGGTTCTTTCGTTGTTAATAGTTGCAGCCATAATCCGGGATATCCAAGTATGCGTAATACAGGAATGTCTCGCAATCGATTCGTAAATTGTAGTACTTCAAACGAAATGCCGAGAACGACTGGAATTAATAAAATTCGGTTTATTACTCGTGCCCAAAGTGGATCTGTAGGAACGAGGAAATAAACAAACATTCCAATAATGACTGTAAATATAATAAAGCTACTACCACATCTATAATGGAGGCGGGTTTGCTTTTGGACGTTTTCTACAGTCATAGGAAGATTATTCTCATAAGCATTAATTACTTTATGCTCTGCACCGTGATACTGAAATACCCGTTTAATAAGTGGGGTTAAAGAAATAAAGTATATATAGCTCAATAGTAGCATGAGCTTAATGACACTTTCGACAATGATTTGCCCTGTATGAGATGGGAAAATCGGTCTCGTTAATTCAGCTAATAGTGCAGGAACTGCTGTGAAAATGACTTTACCGAATATGAAAGATAAAACGCCAACTGCTGCAACTCCTAATACCATCGTTAATTTTGATTGTTCTTCTTTTTTATTTGCAATTTGTTCATCATCTTCTGGGTGGACATCAAATCGTTCTGAAGCGAAGTTTAAATGCTTTGCTCCATTCGCACTTGCGTCCACAATGGCGGCAATACCTCGTAAAAATGGAATTTTTTTTAGGATAGATAATGCTTTATTACGAACGCGTGGTAATCGATAAAATTCAATCGATTTATCTTTACGACGAACCGCTGTAACAGTATATTCTCTACCGCCAAACATAACTCCTTCTATGACTGCTTGCCCGCCATATATTTGTTTTGACTCTTCTGCCATGTTAACACCAACCTGTATTTGTTTCTCTCTTATGTAGAAAAAGAGGCAATTGTCATACTGGGTTCTGTCGTTTTGAAATAAGACAATCACCGAGTTTCCTTTATTTTATCGACAAATACAAGTATATGACAAGAGAAAATGTTACGAGAGTCGGACATTTCTTATTCTTTTTATAGACAAATTTCGCAGTATTTAAACATGCTTCAAAATAGTTTCGGGCATACTATTGAGCGGAGGTGTTGATGTGAGTCAAGAACAATTAGGAACAAGGAATTATGTGCAAATCGGTTTGTTTGGTGGAATTTTTTGGGGAGGAATATGGTATTTCCTTCATATATTTTCATTCACGGAAGCGGGACCTAATTATTTACTGTTACCATTTGCGTTTGGGAGTTGGAAAGAAGGGATATGGGGCAATCTGTCAGGAATTGTTTGCATGGGACTTCTTTCAATCTTGATTTCCTTTTTGTATAAAGCGTTTTTGGCGAAATTTGAAGGAATCATTCCAGGGATTATTTATGGGCTATTTTGGTGGGCGTTACTGTTTTTCGGAATGGGTTTAATGGCACCTGTTATTAAAAGTGCGTTCAATTTGCCGAAAGAGACGATTGTGACGACAATATGTATTTTTATATTGTATGGTGTGTTTATTGCATACTCTGTTTCTTACGCAGTAAATAGTAATAAAGCGGAGCAAGAAGGAGAAGAGAAGACGAACTATTCAAATAAGTAACTCCTATGTTAAAATGTTGTATAGATATTTAATATTAAGGAGTTTTAAGAATATGAAAAAGTTACTCCTCGTAAACGGTCCTAACTTAAATCGCCTCGGTGTTCGTGAGGTAAATGTATATGGAAAGGGCACGTTAGCGACACTTGAAGCAGATATGAAGCAAGAAGCAAAAACAATGGGAGTGGAGTTAGAATGTTTCCAATCGAATCATGAAGGTGCGATTATCGATCGTCTTCATGAGGCTGAAGATATATATGAAGGGATCATTTTAAATCCTGGAGCATTTACGCATTATAGCTATGCAATTCGAGATGCAATTGCGAGCATTTCGATTCCTGTTATTGAAGTACATATCTCTAACATTCACCAGCGTGAATCGTTCCGTCACGAATCTGTGACGGCGGCTGTTTGTGCAGGACAAATTGTTGGATTTGGTTTTTATGGCTATAAGTTAGCGTTATTTGCATTAATGGAGAAATTAAGGGAGGCATAAAGTCATGGAGAAAATCGAAAGATTAAGAAGCGCATTTGCTGAGGCTGGTATCGACGGTATTTTATTAACAAATGAACATAGTCGTAGATACATGGCTAACTTCACTGGAACAGCTGGGGTTGTACTTATTTCAAAAGAGCGTGCTCAATTTATTACGGATTTTCGTTATGTAGAGCAGGCTAGTAAACAAGCTGTTGGATATGAAATCGTGCAGCATGCAGGATTAATTATTGATGAAGTTGCAAAGCAAGTGAAAGAACTTGGAATTCAAAAGCTTGGCTTTGAGCAGGATACTCTTACATATAGCTCTTACGTAACGCATAATGAGGCGATCGAAGCTGAATTTATCCCGACTTCTGGGCTTGTAGAAAAGTTACGCTTGATAAAGACTGATTCAGAGATTAAGATATTAAAGGAAGCTGCACAGATTGCAGATGCTGCCTTTGAGCATATTCTATCATTCATTCGCCCGGGAGTATCTGAAATTGAAGTGTCAAATGAACTTGAATTTTTCATGAGAAAACAAGGAGCAACATCTTCTTCGTTTGATATTATCGTTGCTTCAGGTCTTCGTTCGGCATTACCGCACGGCGTGGCATCTGAAAAAGTGATAGAAACAGGAGATTTCGTTACATTAGACTTCGGCGCTTATTACAAAGGGTATTGTTCTGATATTACTCGTACAATTGCAGTCGGTGAACCATCTGATAAATTAAAAGAAATTTATAATGTCGTTTTAGAAGCACAATTACGTGGTGTAAACGGTATTAAAGCTGGTTTAACAGGCCGCGAGGCAGATGCATTAACGCGTGATTACATAACGGAAAAAGGATATGGTGAATACTTTGGACACTCTACTGGTCATGGAATCGGCCTTGAAATCCATGAAGCGCCAGGTTTAGCGTTCCGTTCTGATACAGTACTTGAACCAGGTATGGCTGTAACAGTAGAACCAGGTATTTATATTCCAGGTATTGGCGGCGTACGTATTGAAGATGATATCATTGTAACGAGTGAAGGTAATGAAGTAATTACGAAATCACCAAAAGAACTTATTATTTTGTAATACACAGGAGGATTTTTTTACATGATTTCAGTAAACGATTTTCGTACAGGTTTAACAATTTCAGTGGACAATGCCCTTTGGCAAGTACTTGATTTCCAACACGTAAAGCCAGGTAAAGGTGCTGCATTCGTTCGTTCTAAACTACGTAACCTTCGCACAGGTTCTGTTCAAGAGAAAACATTCCGTGCAGGTGAAAAAGTAGAAAAAGCACACATCGAAAACCGTCGTATGCAATACTTATACGCGAGCGGTGAGGCTCATGTATTTATGGATAACGGAACTTATGAGCAAATCGAACTTGGTGAAAACCAAATCGAGCGCGAATTAAAATTCCTAAAAGAAAACATGGAAGTATCTATTATGACATACCAAGGTGAAGTACTTGGTGTTGAACTTCCGAACACAGTTGAATTAAAAGTTACAGAAACAGAGCCTGGTATTAAAGGTGACACAGCTTCTAACGTAACAAAACCAGCTACATTAGAAACTGGTCTTGTTGTACAAGTACCAATCTTCATTAACGAAGGCGAAATGCTTATCATCAACACTGGTGAAGGTAAATACGTTTCTCGTGCATAGTAAAAAAGCACTCGTGATTATCACGAGTGCTTTTTTATAGAAAATAGGGCATATAGTAAATTGCGGTGACAACAAAACTAACTAAAACAAGTGAAAGAGTACCCGCTATATATGGTGTGAAAATGAATTGAAATGGTTTTATTTCACCAGTCTCAACACCAGTTAATGTTTTACTTATTGCGTGATCTGTAATGTTATTTCTATGGTTACTCATAATAATTAACCACATAATTGCAAATATTGCTAGACTGCCAAGGAAAAAGGTCTCTATAAATGACCAACCGACCAATAATGAAAAAAGATAAATAAGAGCTAATTCTACTACAATTGTTAAACTAATTTTCAAAACCTTCATATTTTTCCCCCTCATTTTGTACGTCCAGCCAATTTAAAAATTTCTTACGCGATACGACATGCAGTACGCAAGGTGATTTTACTTCTTTCTCCAGTGCAGCATGTTCGCCTGGAAACTTGTTTTTCACATGCAATGAAATGTAAGGTAGTTTTTCTTGTGCTTTTAACGAGCGAATGTTAGTCGTTTTAGCACCAGTGAATACGTATGTAAGTTGTAAGTCTAAAAAAGCGATTTTAAAGATTTCTTTTTTAGCTGCCTCATTATACCCTTTACCCCAATATGGATAGCCAAGCCAACTACCAATGTGAGATTGTTTCTTCCCATAATTAATATGTTTAAGTGTGGTGAGGCCAAGTATTTCATTCTCTTCATTTACAATCATTCTCGATAAAGACTTCTTTTGGCGCTCTTCTTCTATTGCAAAAAGAAGAAATGCTTTCGTGTCTTCGACTTTTTCTACCTGTATTCCTAATGCATTTTTTACGTGTGGTTCACTTGATAGCTCAAAAAGCACATTTGCATAGCGTAAATCAAGTGGTAATAAAGTAACGTGCTGCATCGTCTATACCCCTTTTAAATTAAATATACCATAATATACCATTAAAAAACACGAATATTCAGATTTAAATAAAGGTGTTAGAGAAAAATTATGTTTTTACTTCTGAAATAGACAACCTCTGCATATGGTTGTACAAATATATTCTTTTTTGGAATGTAGAATTCGTAACCGTTACGGGAGAAGGTGGGAGAATGAAACAGTGGCTAGCGGCAATGGAAACATCCGTGCTCGTAATGGGGTTACTTCGGTTGTTTTCGGGTAGCGCGGAAATATTCGCCGCTTTGCTTATGCTTTACGTGAATGATGCGAAGAAAGCATTGTTTATAAATGGTATGTTGGCGTTTGTTGGACCGACCGTATTAATTTTAACAATGACAATAGGCATAGCGAGTGTAGCGAGCGAAATTTCTTTCTTGAAACTCTTTTTTCTGGCACTTGGAATTGGCTGCATTTTTATCGCATTGTTGAAATAGTAAGTCGAGTATAGTGGGGAGAAGCCTATGAAAGAAGTATTAGAGGTTTTACCAAAAATGATGAAACAGTTAGTTGAAAGTTGTAAGCAATACAATACTTTAGAGGAAATTCGTGTTCGAATTGGAAGACCGCTAGAGTGTATTGCGCATGGAGAGGTGTTTTTTTATGACTATATCGCTACAGCAGAAGATGCAAGTTACTTATTGAATAAGTTAAGTCAATTCTCAATTTATACGATGGAAGAGGAATTGAAACGTGGGTATGTGACACTTCGAGGAGGACATAGAATTGGCCTAGCGGGAAAAGTCATTACAGAGAAAAGTACAGTGAAAATGATTCGTGATGTCTCTTCATTTAATATTCGTATTGCTCGTCAAAAAATAGGAATAGCTGAGCCGCTTTTGCCGTATTTGTATGAATCAAGATGGTTAAACACGATGGTAATTGGCCCGCCGCAAACGGGGAAAACGACACTTTTAAGAGATGTAGCACGTTGCATGAGTCAAGGGGTTGGTACGTCGAAAATTCCTTCTTGCAAAGTGGGGATTGTTGATGAGCGGTCAGAAATTGCTGGATGTGTGAAAGGAATCCCTCAGTATGAATTTGGTACACGAGTAGATGTGTTAGACGCATGTCCAAAGGCTGAAGGAATGATGATGATGATTCGTTCTATGAGTCCAGATGTTTTGATCGTAGATGAGATTGGACGTAAAGAAGATAGTGAAGCAATTATGGAGGCGGTGCATGCAGGGGTCCAGCTTTTTATAAGTGCACACGGGTTTTCTTATGATGATGTTGTGAAACGTCCATCGCTACAGGCAGTGCTGGAGCTTGGCATATTTGATAGGTTTGTGGAGTTATCAAAAGCAAGAGGCCCAGGAACAGTTATGCAAGTGAAAGATAGATATGGAAAACCAGTACTACCGAATCGAAAGGCTGGGGGCGTATGGTGAAAATAATTGGTGCAGTGTTAATCGTTGCGGTCAGCACTTTTTTCGGGTTTTCATACGCAAAAAGATATAGTGAGAGGCCGCGGCAACTTAGACTATTAAAATCGGCACTCCAATCATTAGAGGCAGAAATTATGTATGGGCACACACCTTTATCTGAAGCCGCCGAACGATTAGTTAAACAAATGCCCAAGCCATTAAATTGGATATTTCAAAGTTTCGCCAAAAAACTAGAAAACGGGGAACAAACAGTAAGGGAAGCTTGGATAGAAAGTTTGAAAGAGAATTGGAAGTTAACAGCATTTCAACAAACCGAGTATGAAATCTTGCAGCAATTTGGTGAAACACTTGGACAACATGATCGTGAATCACAACAAAAACATATTCGATTATGTATTACACATTTAGAGAGAGAGGAAGAAGAAGCGAAAGCGTTACAACTGCAATATGAAAAAATGATTAAGAGCTTAGGGGTACTAGCGGGGCTACTTATCGTAATTTTACTGCTATAGGAGGGAGAAAGGCGATGTCCATTGATGTTGGATTAATATTTCAAATCGCCGGAATCGGCATTGTTTTAGCTTTCATTCATACCGTATTAAAAGAATTAAAACGAGAGGATATTGCAAATTGGGTTATCCTTGTCGGTTTTGTCGTCATTCTATTCCATGTTGCATTTTTAATTAATACGTTGTTCGACAAGATTAAAAGTGTCTTTCTCTTCCAGTAAAGGAGGCGGTTCGAATCGAAATTATACAAATTGTCGGATTAGGCCTCGTTGCTACGTTTTTAGCAGCTGTTTTGAATCAGCATAAATCTAGCATTACATCGTTATTTATTGTTTTTGTAGGTAGCGTAATGTTTCTTATTTTAATCGATCAAATTCACTCTATTTTACAAATGATTGAGAGAGTAGCGAGTGAAGCGAAAGTTAGCAACGTCTATGTAGAAACGTTACTGAAAATTATTGGGATTGCTTATATCGCTGAGTTTGGAGCGCAAATTACAAAAGATGCTGGGCAAGGTGCAATCGCTTCGAAAATTGAACTAGCTGGTAAAATCTTAATTCTCGTTATGGCAATTCCTATTTTGACAGTCGTAATTGAAACTATTCTCGGATTTTTACCGACGGGATAAGGGGGAGTGAATGTTGAGGAAGTTTGGAGCTAAGCTGCTATTTGCTTGCTTCCTTTTCTTTTCTTTACCGGTTGTTGTACAAGCTTCTCCTGTAGAAACAAACGTCGTTGATCAACAATTGGATAAGCTCGGAATTGAAGATGTGAAGCAATTTTGGGACGGGCTTGTTACAAAATATGGAGGTTATTTACCAGAGAGTCAAAAAGGAAGCTTTATGGAGTTTGTAAAGGGAGAAAAAGAATTCTCTATAAAAGAATGGATGCTAGGTTTATTAAAATATTTGTTTCACGAGCTTGCTGCAAATGGAAAGCTACTTGGAACACTCATTATGCTCACAATTTTTAGTGCATTGTTGCAATCACTGCAATCTGCCTTTTCAAAGAGTAGTGTAAGTAAAATTGCCGATGCAGTTGTATATATGGTGCTTATTATTTTTGCTTTAAATAGTTTTTATGTGGTTATGACATATGCAAGAGAAACGATACAAACAATGGTAGATTTCATATTAGCGCTATTACCAATCTTGCTTGCACTCATAGCAACTGGAGGCGGTGTTGTATCTGTATCGTTTTTTCATCCGATTATCATTTTCTTAATGAATACGAGTGGGCTTCTTATGAATTACATCGTTCTACCACTTTTATTACTTGCAACGATATTAAGTATTGTAAGTACGATGAGTGATCAATATAAAGTTACGAAATTGTCCAAGCTTCTGCAAAACGTTAGCGTTGGGATTATCGGGATCTTTTTAACGATTTTTTTAGGAGTATTATCTGTACAAGGAACAGCGACAGCGGTTGCTGATGGGATAGCTGTGAAAACTGCTAAATTTGTAACAGGGAACTTTATTCCTGTAGTTGGAAGGATGTTTACAGAGGCAGCGGATACTGTTATTAGTGCGTCGGGGTTATTAAAAAATACAGTCGGAATTATAGGGCTCGTTATTTTATGTTTAATTGTCGCTTTTCCAGCGATTCAAATTTTTTGTATCGCGTTTATTTATAAATTCGCAGCAGCAGTATTGCAACCAGTTGGCGGAGGAGCAATTATTCAATGTTTAGATATCATTGGACGAAGCATCATTTACGTGTTTGCTTGCTTAGCTATCGTATCATTTATGTTCTTTTTAAGTATCACAATTATTATTGCTGCGGGGAACATTACGCTTATGATGCGATAGGAGGTGAAGAGTATGCAATTTGTTACAGAGTGGATTAGAAATATTATCGTTTTTTTACTCTTAGCGACAATGCTTCATCTTATTCTTCCAAACTCGAATTTGCAAAAATACGTTAAATTCGTCGTAAGTCTACTATTAGTTGTATTAATTTTAACACCTCTTTTTAAACTGTTGCAAACAGATGTAAATGAAGTAATCGCAAATTTTAATGAAGAAAAGTATGTAGCAGAGGGATCTGTAAAAAATTCAATAGATTCGAAGAAAAAAGAAATACAAGCTCTAACACGTGCATATAGTTTAGAAGAGATGGCTACCAAAATGAAAAAAGAAGTAGGAAAAGAGTTTGAGAAAAAGTATGGTATGACAGTCTCTGAAATACAAATAGTCGCAACGGAAAGGGTAGAAGAAGTAAAGTCAGCCAAAGATATTCAATCTGTTGTTGTGACGTTGAAAGAAAAAGAACGCAGTAAAAATGACGCAATTGAAACAGTAAAGCCAATTGAAATTAATACGAATGAACCTCCAAAAAAGGTAGAAGAAACGAATGTAGAAATGAAAGATTTCTTTTCAAGCAGGTGGCAACTAGAGAATAAACAAATCCAAGTTCAAACGGAAGGGAGGACAGGTAGAGTAAATGGACAATAAAGATAAAAATTCGAAGTTCTCATTTTTTCGAAACTTATTGAATGGGGATCAAAAAGAAAGCAACGAGAAGGGGAAAAAGGTAACACCTAAGTTTTTACTTGTCCTACTCATACTTGGAATTTTGCTTATGTTTTCTAGTAGTCTCTTTTCAAGTAAAAAAGAAGAAGTACCTGTATTTAAAGAACAAAAAACTCAAAACCAAGAAAAAGACGTACCAACTTTCGGACAAAAAAGTAATGATAGTATGTCAAATGTAGAAAAATATGAAAAAGCGTATGAACAAGAATTAAAAGCTGCTTTAGAAGAAATAGCAGGAGTAAAAGACGTAACGATTAAGGTGAATTTAGATTCATCTGAAGAAAAAATTTTAGAAAAAAATACAGTGAAACGCTCACAAACAACAGGTGAAACAGATAAAACAGGCGGTAAGAGGGAAGTAGAGGACGAGTCTCTTGATGAAAAGACTGTCATTATACGTGAAGGTGATAAAGAAACTCCCGTTGTTTTACGGACAGAGAAACCGAAAGTACGAGGTGTTCTCGTCGTAGCAAAAGGAGTGGATAATATACAAGTTAAAGCAATGGTAAAAGAAGCTGTGATAAGGCTGCTAGATGTACCAGCCCATCGTGTTTCAGTTTCACCGAAAAATTGATAGGGAGGAAATAAAGTGTTAAAAAAACAAACGGTTTGGCTATTAACAATGTTAAGTTTAGTTGTTGTACTATCTGTGTATTACGTAACAACTCCTGACAAAATGAATACAGCATCGCCGGCAACAGGTGAAAAGATTGGACAAGAAAAACAAGGTACTGACAAAGCAGTAACAAACGAAACGCCAAATAAAGAAACAACAAAAGAAACTCCAAGCAAGGAAACACCAAATAAAGAGACAACAAATAAAGAGACAGATAAAAAAGAAAATGCTAAAAAAGAAACAAGTAAAAAAGAGGGGAATGTATCAGTTCAATCGAGTGATGAGAATTTCACAGCTTTACGTATGCAAATGGAAGATAAGCGTAGTGCTGAAAGAGAAAAATTACAAAATGTAATAAAGTCTTCTAACGCTACTGCTGAAGAAAGAAGTAAGGCGAAAGATGGTATGGATGCAATCGCTACAATGGAAACAAAAGAAGGTTTACTTGAAACAGTTATTAAAGCTCAAGGAGGATATAAAGATGCCCTTGTAAGAGCTGATGGAACTGACATTAGAGTAACAGTGAAGGCAGCGAAACATTCACAAAAAGAAGCGAATAAAATTATACAGCTTGTAAGAAGTGAAGGCGGTTCTAAAGATGTAGGTGTGAAATTTGATCCATCAGCAAAATAAGTAGAATTTTAATCCGTGGGGGATTTCCCCCACGGATTATTAATTTTTACTAATCGCATTGTTTGTAAATAAGAACATAGAGTACTTCAAAATAATTAGATAAAAATAATAATAGAAAAAAGCTATCACTTTCGATAGCTTTTTTCTATTTCGTCTTTGTATGTGTTTTTACTATGTTCAACTCGGAATGGAGAAATACGTTGTGAATAAAAAATTAGCGGTTCATGGTGATGATGATTACTTTTTCCAGATTTGACGTGGATGAAGAGAACGAATGCCCAAACCATTACGGCAGGTAAGAAGAGCATGAGCCATATCATATGTCCACACCTCGATACAATATATTTTCTACACTTTGAACATACTATTCTTATATGAAGGAATGATGAACGGCGTGTAAACAAAAAAATAATATTTGGTAAAAATATGTTATGAACCATAGATGTGGTGAAGAGTGGAGCGGCAATTATATGTTTACTGTGTAGCATTTTGAAAAGGTAAGGAATGTTTTTTAGGAAGTGGTCTTGCCAATTTCGTGTGAAACTTGGTATTATTACTAGGTAATAAATTTTTTATTGGAATAATATTTTTACAGGAGTTTCGATTTATTATAAAGAAATATAAATTGGAATGTTTAAAAAATTTATCGTAAGATGGAAATAGTAAATATTTCTATTAGTAAATAAAATAAATTTTCTAATAGAATACATCGTATTTTTACAGTCAATCTAGTGTTAGTGATGAGAATCTGTAAAAACGGGACAAACAAGAGTATGGGAGTGGATTTTACATGTTTAAAATTCAAGAAGTTCGTGAATTAATTAAATTAATTGATAGCTCTAATATTGATGAATTTGAATACAAAAAAGACGGTACAACAATCAAAATGAAAAAGCGTGGTAATGAAGTTGTTGCGATGCAAGCACCTGTAGCGAAACAAGCTATGCAACCAGTAGCATCTGTTGAAGTTGAAACAGCAGTAGCGGCAGCGCAAGTAGAAGCACCAAAACAAGAAGAGAAGAAAGCTGTTCAAGATGAAAACCTACATAAGATTACCTCACCAATGGTAGGTACATTCTATTCTTCATCTTCACCTGATACACCTCCATATGTAAGTGTTGGAGACAGGGTATCGAAAGATTCTATCGTATGTATTGTCGAGGCTATGAAGTTATTTAACGAAATTGACGCTGATGTAGAGGGCGAAATTGTTGAGATTCTTGTTAATAACGGACAGCTTGTTGAGTATGGACAACCGCTATTTCTTGTGAAAGCGTAATAAGGGAGTCTTTGTGATGATAAAAAAAGTATTAATAGCCAATCGTGGGGAAATTGCTGTACGAATTATTCGTGCTTGTAAAGAAATGGATATTGAAACAGTTGCGATTTATTCAGAAGCAGATAAAGAGTCACTTCACGTACAAATTGCAGATGAGGCGTATTGTGTAGGACCAACAGTTTCAAAAGAAAGTTATTTAAATTTGACGAACATTATTAGCGTTGCGAAGTTAACGGGCTGCGATGCTATCCATCCGGGATACGGATTTTTAGCAGAGAATGCAGATTTCGCAGAGTTATGCCGTGAATGTAACTTAATTTTTATCGGTCCAAGTCCAGAAGCTATTTCAAAGATGGGCACAAAAGACGTTGCTCGTGATACAATGGAAAAAGCAGGGGTTCCGATTGTACCAGGTTCACAAGGGATTATAAAAAATACCGAGGAAGCGATCGAGCTTGCAAATCAAATTGGATATCCAGTTATTATTAAAGCGACTGCAGGTGGCGGCGGAAAAGGTATTCGTGTTGCACGTTATGAAGAAGAGCTTGTAAAAGGAATTCAAATTACACAGCAAGAAGCTAGTACCGCTTTTGGGAACCCTGGTGTATACTTAGAAAAGTACGTTGAAGATTTCCGCCATGTTGAGATTCAAATAATGGCAGATACACACGGAAATGCCATTCATTTAGGAGAGCGTGATTGTACAATTCAGCGCCGTTTGCAGAAACTATTAGAAGAAAGTCCATCACCTGCACTTGATGAAAATGTTCGCAAGCAGATGGGGGAAGCGGCAGTTAAAGCGGCGGTAGCGGTTGATTATACAGGTGCTGGTACGGTTGAGTTTATTTATGAATATAAAACGAAAAGCTTTTATTTCATGGAGATGAATACGAGAATTCAAGTTGAGCATCCGGTTACTGAAATGGTGACAGGAATGGACTTAATTAAAGAGCAAATTCTTGTTGCTTCTGGAGAAAAGTTATCGTTACAGCAAGAAGAAGTACAATTTAATGGTTGGGCAATTGAATGCCGAATTAATGCGGAAAACCCTGCCAAAAAATTTATGCCATCTCCAGGTAAAGTAGAAATGTACTTACCACCAGGCGGATTTGGTATTCGCGTCGATTCAGCTGTATATCCGGGATATTCAATCCCACCTTTCTATGATTCGATGGTTGCTAAATTAATTGTTCACGGAAAAACACGTGAAGAGGCAATTGCAAAAATGAAGCGTGCACTCAGTGAGTTTGTCATTGAAGGCGTACATACAACAATCCCGTTCCATTTGCAATTGTTAGATCATCCTGATTTTGTAAAAGGTGAGTTTAATACGAAGTTTTTGGAAGAGCATGAACTTGTGACGCAGTGATACATTAAAGGAGGTTTTTTTCATGGCTGAACATATGTTAGATATGGGTCAAGATACAACTCTTGGTAAAGTAGAAATTGCACCAGAAGTAATTGAAGTAATTGCAGGTATTGCAGCTGCTGAGGTAGAAGGTGTGGCGGCAATGCGTGGTAATTTTGCTACAGATGTTGTTGAGAAGTTAGGTAAGAAAAATCATGGTAAAGGTGTAAAGGTTGAATTAGCAAACGAAGATATTATCGTCGACCTTTATGTTGTAATGTATTTTGGTGTAGCAATTCCAGTTGTTGCACAAAAGATTCAAGACAATATTCGCCAAGCACTCTTTACAATGACAGGACTTGAGCCAAAAGAAGTGAATGTTCACATCGTTGGCGTAACATTCGAAACACAAAAAACAGAAATTGAACCAGTGTAAGAATGAAAAAGGTGCCTAGTAACATAGGCATCTTTTTTATCGTTTCATTTCTTCACAAATTACAATCCTCTAATTGTTATACTATTTCAAAAAATAAGAAATAAAAAAGAAAATGTTTCGTTTTTCCAAAAAACGTACATTGTGATAAGATATGGAACTTGAAGTTAATCTTTTTATTATTTTTCAGCCTTGTAACCCGTGTGTGAAACGATAAATTGTGTTATTATCATTGTATTATAAGGTTGGAAAATCAATGAAAACTGTAAGAGTAAGTGAATTGACGGCTTATAAATTATAATAATATAACAAAGCATAAGGAAAGACTTGAAGCATAAAGGAGAGTTACAATGAAACGTAGGACGGCTAGAGAAAGAGCTATGCAAGCATTATACCAAATGGATATTACAGGTGAATTAGAACCGAAGGTAGCGGTGGAAAATACGCTAGATGAAGGTGAAGAAACAAATGAGTTTTTAGAATCACTTGTTGTAGGATTTGTAGACAATAAAGAAGAGATTGACGCAGCAATTCGTCAAAACTTAAAAAAGTGGAAGCTTGAGCGTATTAGTATTGTTGATCGCAGTATTTTACGTGTAGCTGTGTATGAAATGAAGTACATGGAAGAAATTCCACACAACGTAACAATTAACGAGGCAATTGAAATTGCTAAAACATTTGGGGATGAGGAATCTCGTCGTTTTATTAACGGCGTTTTATCTAATATAAAAGATACACTGTAATTTCTTTAAGGGGGAATCTTAAAATGGTAGCAGTAATCATCAAAGGAAATGAAGTTGCGGAGAAAAAACGAGCACAATTAACAGAAGAAGTTGTGAAGTTGAAAGAACAAGGGATTGTACCAGGATTAGCAGTGATTTTAGTGGGAGAAGATCCAGCATCTCGTTCTTACGTAAAAGGAAAAGAAAAAGGCTGTGAACAAGTAGGAATTTATTCTGAGCTAATTGAACTTCCTGAAACGATTACTGAGGAACGTTTGCTTGCTGAAATCGATCGCTTAAATGGCGATGACCGCATTAATGGCATATTAGTGCAATTACCTTTACCAAAACATATTGAAGAAAAAGCTATCATTGAAAGAATTTCACCAGAAAAGGATGTAGATGGATTTCACCCAATCAGCGTGGGACGTATGATGACGGGACAAGATACATTCCTTCCATGTACACCGCATGGTATTGTAGAATTAGTAAAAGAAACGAATCTTGATATTTCGGGAAAACATGTTGTAATAATTGGAAGAAGTAATATTGTCGGCAAACCAGTGGGGCAATTGTTCTTAAATGAAAATGCAACTGTCACATATTGTCATTCTAAGACGCAAAATATTAAAGAATTATCGAAGTTAGCTGATATTTTAATCGTAGCTGTTGGACGACCTAAAATGGTAACAGCTGATTATATGAAAGAAGGCGCGGTTGTAATTGACGTTGGTGTGAATCGATTAGAAACAGGCAAGCTTTGTGGTGATGTTGACTTTGACAACGTGTTAGACGTTGCGGGTTACATTACGCCTGTGCCAAAGGGTGTTGGTCCAATGACGATTACAATGCTTCTTCATAATACTGTTGAATCTGCCAAACGCGCAGGTGTCGTTTGTAAATAATTTGAGTCGGCTATGAGGAGAGAGAAATGGAGAAACAATATTTAACCGTTACAGCATTAACACGCTATATAAAAACAAAAATAGAATATGACCCGCATTTACAGTCTGTTTGGTTAAAAGGTGAAATTTCCAACTTTAAAAATCATAGTCGTGGTCACATGTATTTTACATTGAAAGACGAAAATGCCAGAATCGCAGCGGTTATGTTTGCGGGTCATAATCGTAATATTAAATTCAGACCTGAAAATGGGATGAAGGTACTTGTAAAAGGGAAAATCTCTGTTTACGAGGCGAGTGGTTCTTATCAAATTTATATTCAAGACATGCAACCTGACGGAGTCGGAAATTTGCATTTGGCTTACGAACAATTAAAAGTTCGTTTAGAGGAAGAAGGATTGTTTTCTCAAGTTTATAAAAAAATAATCCCTCCTTATGCTAAAACAATAGGGGTAATTACGTCGCCAACAGGAGCTGCGATTCGTGATATCATAACAACGATTAAACGTCGTTATCCAATTGGGAATGTTATTGTATTTCCAGTACTTGTACAGGGGGAGTCAGCAGCTCCCTCGATTGTACAAGCGATTCGTACAGCGAATGAAATGGGAGATATAGATGTATTAATTGTTGGGCGCGGGGGAGGTTCTATTGAGGAATTATGGGCTTTCAATGAGGAAGTGGTTGCAAGAGCAATCTTTAAGAGCGAAATTCCTATTATTTCAGCAGTAGGGCATGAAACAGATTTTACAATCGCAGATTTTGTTGCCGATTTACGTGCACCAACACCGACTGCAGCAGCTGAACTAGCAGCACCGAACGTTATAGAGTTACAAGAAAAGGTATTACAAAGAACTCTAAGATTGCAAAGAGCAATGAGAGAGTTAGTACATAAAAAAGAAGAAAAATTACAAGTATTGCAAAAATCTTATGCATTCCGTTATCCAAGACAAGTATATGAACAAAAGGAAGAGCAATTAGATAGAGCGTTAGAACAGCTTGTTTTAGCGAAAGAGCGCTACATTGATAAAAAGGTGAATCAGTTAAAACAGCTTTCATTTTATTTAGAGAAGCACCACCCATCTCAAAAAATTATACAAACAAAGGTAGCGATTGAAACGTTGCAAAAGCAATTACAACGTGAAATGCAAACTTTACTTCAAACGAAAGAATTTGCCTTTGTAAGAGCTGCTCAAAAACTTGAAGCATTAAGTCCGCTTAAAGTAATGATGAGAGGGTACGGGCTTGTATATGATGAAGAGAAGCAAGTGTTAAAAAGTGTGAAAGATATCAGCCTTGGAGATGCTGTTTCAGTTCAATTACAAGATGGAATACTAGATTGTAGCGTATCAGGCATAGAGGAGCGTGAATTGAATAATGGAAAATAAAGTGAGTTTTGAAGAGGCAATTTCGCAACTTGAGCATCTCGTATCTAAGCTAGAGCAAGGTGATGTACCTTTAGAAGAAGCGATTTCTTATTTTAAAGAGGGTATGGAATTATCTAAGCTTTGCGATGAGAAGTTGAAGAACGTACAAGAACAAATGGCAGTTATTCTTGGAGAAGATGGAGAGCTTGAACCGTTTACTGCTTTAGGAGATGAAGCATAGTGACAATCGCTTTTGATACTTTTTTGAAAGAAAGTAAAACTTTCGTAGAAGAGAAGCTTGTAAGCTATGCAAATGAATTACAATGTCCAAATGTACTTCGTGAAGCGATGGCATATTCTTTGGAAGCGGGTGGAAAACGTCTCCGCCCGTTACTTTTATTTGCAACATTACAAGCGTTTGGGAAAGAAAGAAATCTTGGAGTAGGTGCAGCTTGTGCTCTTGAAATGATACATACATACTCGTTAGTTCATGATGATTTACCTTGTATGGATGATGATGATTTAAGAAGAGGAAAGCCCACGAATCATAAAGTATTTGGTGAAGCAATGGCAGTTTTAGCAGGAGATGGTTTGTTGACGTATGCTTTTCAAATTGTTATGGCATATGAGCAAAAAGAAATCTCTGCTGAAAAAAAAGTAAGACTTGTACTTGAGCTTGCAAAAGCAGCTGGGCCGGAAGGAATGGTTGGCGGACAAGTGGCGGATATGGAAGCTGAAGGGAAACAACTTACGATTGATGAGTTAGAGTATATTCATAAGCATAAGACCGGGAAACTACTTGAATTCGCTGTACTTGCAGGAGCGATACTTTCTAATGCTACAAAAGAGCAGGAAGAAAAGTTACTTGAGTTTGCAAAAAATATTGGCCTAGCTTTCCAAATTCGAGATGATATTTTAGATGTAGAAGGAACCGAAGAAGAGATTGGAAAACCGATTGGTAGTGATGTTTCCAACGAAAAGAGCACATATACGACGTTATTTACTGTAGATAGAGCAAAGAATATTTTAGAAGAAACAATTGCAAAAGCAAAAGATGCGATTAGCTCCTTGCAATTACAAGATGAATATTTACTATCTATTTGCGATTTGATTGCAAAACGTAATAACTAATATAACAGCGTTTTCATTTGTTGAGTCATTCATCATTTTATGATATAAATGTAGGAAAAGGTTTTTCTTTTCTTGTTATTGGCAAAAATATATGTAGATTACATTGCCGTTATCACTTCGTGTTAGCGGCTATTTTTTTCAACGCATAAAGAAATATGGTTTATAATAGGATTAGGGCACAATAGACTGGTTGATAGCAGGGTAAGATAAAGGATAGAAAAGAAAATTTCTTGTGTTGTGTAAATGTTTTTTATAATATTTGACATGTTGACAGATTATGAAATGAAAGTGAGTGATCCATGTGGATCTAACGCAAATTCAAAACCCTAGTTTTTTGAAAGATATGTCTATCAGTGAACTAGAGGGATTGAGTGAGGATATTCGTAAATTTTTAATTGAAGAGCTCTCTCAAACAGGTGGACATATTGCACCTAACTTAGGTGTAGTAGAACTCACAATTGCTCTGCATAAATTATTTGATAGTCCGAAAGATAAATTTTTATGGGATGTAGGACATCAATCCTATGTACATAAAATTTTAACAGGACGTGCGAAGGAATTCGGTACATTAAGGCAATATCAAGGTCTATGTGGTTTTCCAAAACGTTGTGAGAGTGAGCACGATGTATGGGAAACAGGTCATAGCTCGACATCACTATCTGCTGCAATGGGAATGGCTTTAGCACGTGATTTAAAGAAAACGAAAGAATATGTTATACCAATCATTGGAGATGGTGCTTTAACAGGTGGAATGGCCTTAGAGGCATTGAACCATATTGGGCATGAAAAAACAGACATGATTGTTATTTTGAATGACAATGAAATGTCAATTGCACCAAACGTTGGTGCGCTTCATAATGTACTTGGTCGTTTACGTACCGCAGGAAAATACCATTGGGTAAAAGATGAACTAGAGTATATATTGAAAAAAATCCCGGCAGTCGGTGGGAAAGTGGCTGCAACAGCAGAGAAAATAAAAGATAGTCTTAAATATTTACTAGTATCAGGCGTATTTTTCGAAGAGTTAGGCTTTACATATTTAGGTCCAGTCGATGGGCACGATTATGAAAAGTTATTCGAAACGTTGCAATATGCAAAGAAAACAAAAGGTCCAGTACTTGTTCATGTGATTACGAAAAAAGGAAAAGGTTATAAACCAGCTGAGAGTGACGTAATTGGAACTTGGCATGGAACAGGCCCGTATAAAATTGAGTCAGGTGACTTCGTTAAACCGAAGGAAGTTGCACCAGCATGGAGTGCTGTTGTTAGTGAAACAGTACTTAAGTTGGCGAGAGAAGATGAGCGTATTGTTGCAATTACGCCTGCAATGCCTGTTGGATCGAAACTTGAGAAATTCCAAAAGGAATTCCCGAATCGTATGATCGATGTAGGTATTGCAGAACAGCATGCTACAACAATGGCAGCAGGTATGGCAACGCAAGGGATGAAACCATTCTTAGCAATTTATTCAACGTTTTTACAAAGAGCATATGACCAAGTTGTTCATGATATATGTCGTCAAAATTTAAATGTTTTCATCGGAATAGATCGCTCTGGATTAGTAGGAGCAGACGGTGAAACACATCAAGGTGTATTTGATATCTCGTTTTTACGTCATTTACCGAATATGGTAATAATGATGCCAAAAGATGAAAATGAAGGGCAACATTTAGTGTATACGGCGATGCAATATGAAGATGGACCAATCGCTTTACGTTATGCACGTGGTAATGGTCTTGGCGTTCATATGGACGAAGAATTAAAGGCAATTCCAATCGGCACATGGGAAACGTTAAAAGAAGGTACGCAGGCAGCTATTTTAACATTTGGTACGACAATTCCAATGGCAATGGAAGCAGCAGAGCGTCTTGAAAAGGCTGGAGTTTCAGTGAAAGTAGTGAACGCTCGCTTTATTAAACCAATGGATGAAGCGTATTTACATGATCTCTTAGGAAAAAACATACCGATTTTAACGATTGAAGAAGCTTGTTTAATCGGTGGTTTTGGAACTGGAGTAGTTGAATTTGCATCTGAGAACGGATACCATAGTGCATTAATTGAAAGAATGGGTATTCCAGATCGTTTCATAGAGCACGGTAGTGTAACAAAATTATTAGAAGAAATTGGTTTAACGACAGATGCTGTTGTAGACCGTATTCATACAATGATTCCATCAAAACAAAAAAGGGCGTAACAAATGAGTGCAAAAAAAGAAAGAGTAGATGTACTATTAGTAGAGCGAGGGCTTATAGAAACACGTGAGAAAGCGAAACGTGCTATTATGGCTGGACTCGTATATGCGAATGAGATGAGACTCGATAAGCCAGGAGAGAAGATCCCACAAGATACAGAGATTACGGTAAAGGGACAAGTTATGCCGTATGTAAGCCGTGGTGGTTATAAACTTGAAAAGGCACTGGAGACATTTCATCTAGATTTACAAGATAAAGTTATGATAGATATTGGTTCATCAACTGGTGGCTTTACAGATTGTGCGCTTCAAAATGGAGCGAAACTATCTTATGCATTAGATGTAGGATATAATCAATTGGCGTGGAAATTGCGTCAAGATGAGCGTGTTGTCGTAATGGAACGTACAAATTTCCGTTACGTGACACCAGCAGACTTAGAGCGTGGTTTACCACAATTTGCTAGTATAGATGTTTCATTTATATCATTAAAACTAATACTGCCAGTTTTAAAAACAATGCTTATGCTTAACGGTGATGTAGCAGCGTTAATTAAACCGCAGTTTGAAGCTGGAAGAGAGCAAGTTGGGAAAAAAGGCATTGTTCGTGATAGAAAAGTGCATGAAGCTGTCGTAGAAATGATTGTCGATTTTGCTTTAAAAGAAGGCTATGATGTAGAAGGTTTAACATTCTCACCGATTACGGGTGGAGACGGTAATATTGAATTCTTAATTCATTTAAAATGGCATGGTGAACGTGATGAGAGTGGCAAAAATCATTCTCCAATTTCTATTGAGCAAGTTGTTACAGAAGCGCATGACGTTCTAAAACAAAAAGGAAAAGGGGAATAACATATGTTGTTCCTCTTTTTGCTGTAATTGTATAATGATTGTAAAAACAATTGTGTACAAGTAACGAATTATAAGTTAACATAAATAAGTGAAGTATACCAATGTTTAAACTATGGTAAGAGATAGTGTGAGGTGCAAATGTATGAATAAAGGTCAGCGCCATATTAAAATCAGGGAAATTATTGCGAACAAAGAAATCGAAACACAAGATGAATTAGTTGATATTTTACGTAATGAGGGATTTAATGTAACGCAAGCAACAGTATCGCGCGATATTAAAGAACTGCACTTAGTGAAGGTGCCATTACATGATGGTCGCTATAAATATAGCTTGCCAGCAGATCAACGGTTTAACCCGTTACAAAAATTAAAACGAAATCTAGTGGATTCATTTGTAAAATTAGACACGGCAGGACATATGCTTGTGCTAAAAACATTGCCTGGTAACGCTCATTCACTTGGAGCACTTATTGATCATTTAGAGTGGGATGAGATCATCGGAACCATCTGTGGTGATGATACTTGCTTAATTATTTGCCGTACACCTGAGGATACAGGTGTTGTCTCTGATCGTTTCTTAAATATGTTGTAACAAAAAAATCTTGTTTGCTTTCCTCTGTAAAGTGGAAAGTGAACAGGATTTTTTTAGCGGTTAAAAATGTGAATTTTTAATTGTAATATAATATTTTGTTTGAATAAAATTAGAAAATAGGTGGATTGACCCGTAAAACGAATGTTTGGTACAATGGAGCGGGTTAGAAGAGTACATACAAACATATAGTATGACTATTTGAATAAAGAACTGAGAAAAGCCCTTAGTAGGGGATTAGTTTATAACGAGGTGAATGGGGCATTGTTATCGGAATTATCGATTAGAAACTTTGCTATTATTGAGGCATTAAATATTTCTTTTCAAAAAGGTTTAACAGTTTTAAGTGGTGAAACAGGAGCTGGAAAATCGATTATTATTGATGCGATTAGTTTACTTGTAGGTGGCCGTGGTTCAGCGGAATTTGTTCGATACGGAACAGAAAAAGCTGAGATAGAAGGGTTATTTTATGTGGAAGACGATAAGCATCCATGTATTGAAAAGGCAGAAGAGTTAGATATAGAAATAGAAGACGGCATGATTATTTTGAAGCGTGATATTGCTGCAAACGGAAAAAGTGTATGTCGTGTAAATGGGAAACTTGTCACTCTTAGTATATTAAAAGAGATTGGCAAAACGCTTGTTGATATTCATGGACAGCACGAAACGCAAGACTTAATGAATGAAGAGCGACATCTGTTTATGCTCGATCATTTTGATGGGGAGCGTATTGTTAAACAGTTGGATATATATCAAACTGTTTACGCTGACTATGAGAAATTAAAAAAACAATTGAAATCGTTAAGTGAAAATGAACAACAAATGGCACATCGCTTAGATTTAATTCAATTTCAGCATGAAGAAATCCGTAAGGCTGATTTAAAGAAGGATGAAGAAAATGAATTAACTGAGGAACGATTGCAAATTTCTAATTTTGAAAAGATTTATAAAGCGTTAGGTGATGCATATCGTTCGTTAAGTGCTGACGGACAAGGATTAGATAATGTAAGAAGTGCAATGGGACAAATGGAGAGTATTACACATTTAGATGAAGTATATCAAGAAAATCATGATTCAATTGCAAATAGCTATTACTTATTAGAAGAAGTTGCGTATCAACTTAGAGAAAATCTCGATATGATGGAATATGATCCGAATCGTCTAGATGAAATTGAAACACGTTTAAATGAAATTCGTATGCTAAAGAGAAAATATGGAAATAATGTAGAAGAGATTTTAGCGTATGCTGATAAAATTGAGCAAGAAATTTTTACGATTGAAAATAAAGACGTTCATATTGAAACGACGAAGAAGCAGTTAAAGGAATTAGAAAGTGTTATTCTGAAAGAAGCAACGTTGTTAAGTAATATGCGTCATGAACTTGCAGAGCATCTTACAAATGCTATTCATCAAGAATTAAAAGAACTATATATGGAAAAAACGAAATTTGAAGTGAGAATCATGAAGAGAGAAGGAAATGCAGAAGAACCTCTTGTGGAAGGCGCACCGGTGCGCCTTACGGCGGACGGCTATGATCACGTGGAGTTTTATATTTCAACGAATCCCGGTGAACCGTTAAAACCACTTTCAAAGGTCGCTTCAGGTGGAGAGTTATCTCGTATTATTTTAGCTTTAAAAAGTATTTTTTCTAAACATCAAGGTATTGCATCTGTTATTTTTGATGAAGTGGATACTGGTGTGAGTGGTCGAGTTGCACAGGCTATTGCGGAAAAAATTTATCGTGTATCAGTAAACTCACAAGTGCTTTGTATTACGCACTTACCTCAAGTAGCTTCAATGGCGGATTCGCATTTATTTATTCGAAAACAGGTAGCGAATGATCGGACAATTACATCAGTTACCGTTTTAACTATGGAGGATAAAGTAACAGAAATAGCTCGAATGATTTCTGGTGTGGAAATTACAGATTTAACGACAGAACATGCGAAAGAGTTACTTACGCAAGCGCATCATTTTAAACAGACAGCAGAGGCTATCCAGTAATGGATAGCTTTTTTTCTCAAATGAAGATTTCTTAATTCTTCCGGTTATAAATAAAGCACTGCAAGGAGAGATTAAAAAGTGAAGCCAAGAGGCTGAATGTGGGGTAGGAGCGAGGAGAGTGAACAAATTGAAATTAGAAAGATTTCGAAAAATAATAGGTCTTTGTCTCCTTGTTTCTTTAGTTTTTATTGGATGTTTTAAGCCGCTTCGGACGTTTATTTCATCCCCGAAGCAACTTGTTGTTTTTGAAGGACAACAATCAGAAATAGCTTCATTACCAGTTTTTAAAGCTTCATCTACAAATAGCCATGTATTTACAGTGAGTTCGAATGAACAAAAACAAGGACTTATGGTAAATTCTCATCAAAATGGTGAAGCGGACATGGTGTTCCAAATCGCTGGTTTTCCAGTAAAAAAAGTAAATGTGAAAGTATTAAAAGATTTTAAAGTTATTCCAGGTGGACAATCAATTGGTGTGAAATTAAACACAAAAGGTGTACTTGTTGTAGGCCATCATTTAATTCAAACTGAAAAAGGTAAAATATCTCCTGGTGAAACAGCTGGTGTGCAAATTGGAGATATGATTACTGAAATTAATGGTAAAACAATTGAAAGAATGAGTGATGTCGCACCATTTATTCATAGTAGTGGTGAAACAGGTGAACCACTTAACCTTGTTTTGTTAAGAGATGGAAAATACATTCGCACGAAATTAACACCACAAAAAGACAGTGGGGAATCGTCTTATCGTATTGGCTTATATATTCGTGATTCGGCAGCTGGAATCGGAACAATGACATTTGTTCATCCAGATTCTATGAAATACGGAGCACTGGGTCATGTCATTTCTGATAATGATACGAAAAAGCCGATTCAAGTTGAAGATGGACAAATTATGCGTTCGACAGTTACATCGATTGAAAGAGGTAGTCATGGGAATCCAGGAGAGAAGTTAGCAAGGTTCTCACCAGATCGTGAAGTGATTGGCAATATTACAATAAATAGTCCGTATGGTATTTTTGGAAAATTAAATACAAATATGACAAACGGCGTAATGGATAAAGCAATGCCTATCGCATTATCTCATCAAGTAAAAGAAGGACCGGCAAAAATATTAACAGTTATTGATCAAGATAAAGTAGAAGCATTTGATATTGAAGTTGTTAGTACGGTACCGCAAAAATTTCCAGCTACAAAAGGTATGGTAATAAAAGTAACAGATAAGCGTTTATTAGCAAAAACAGGTGGTATCGTACAAGGGATGAGTGGAAGTCCAATTGTACAAAACGGGAAAGTAATCGGAGCCGTTACACATGTATTTGTCAATGATCCAACATCAGGGTATGGTGTTCATATTGAATGGATGTTACATGAGGCTGGAATTAATATTTATGATCAAGAAAAAAAAGCGAGCTAATTTATTCATTAGCTCGCTTTTCTATTGAAAAATTCGTTGAAATTTTGTAAAAGCTCCGCAAGAGATGTTTTTTGTTGTAAAATATAAGCAAAGGGTTGAACGTTTCGTTGTATTTCTATGATGGAATGTGTTGCGAAAGGGAATAAATGAACGATAAACATATTTTTTTGTGATTTTATCGGAAAGTAACAAACTTTAAAAGGGAATTTTCACACAATTGTCGAACAATTCATGTAGCCTAGAAGGATACACATGTCGGAGAATCGATTCGGTAAGGGAGGAAAAGCTGTGGAGAAAATTAAAGTATGTCTTGTGGATGATAATAAAGAATTAGTATCAATGCTAGAGAGTTATGTAGCTGCTCAAGATGATATGGAAGTAATCGGTACTGCTTATAATGGTCAAGAGTGTTTAAACTTATTAACAGATAAGCAGCCTGATGTACTCGTTTTAGACATTATTATGCCACATTTAGATGGTTTAGCTGTACTAGAGAAAATGCGACATATTGAAAGGTTAAGACAGCCTAGCGTAATTATGTTAACAGCATTTGGACAAGAAGATGTGACGAAAAAAGCAGTTGACCTAGGTGCTTCATATTTCATATTAAAACCATTTGATATGGAGAATTTAACTAGTCATATTCGTCAAGTGAGTGGCAAGGCAAATGCTACTATTAAACGTCCATTACCATCTTTCCGATCAGCAACAACAATAGATGGAAAACCGAAAAACTTAGATGCAAGTATTACGAGTATTATTCATGAAATTGGTGTACCTGCTCATATTAAAGGGTACATGTACTTACGAGAAGCGATTTCTATGGTGTACAATGATATCGAATTACTAGGGTCTATTACGAAAGTATTATATCCAGATATTGCAAAGAAATATAATACAACAGCGAGCCGTGTCGAGCGTGCAATCCGTCACGCGATTGAAGTAGCGTGGAGCCGTGGAAATATTGATTCTATTTCGTCCTTATTTGGTTATACAGTATCCATGTCAAAAGCAAAACCTACGAATTCTGAGTTTATCGCAATGGTTGCGGATAAGTTGAGACTTGAACATAAGGCTAGCTGAGAGTATAAATAGCAAAGCTGACGATGAAATCTAGAAACAATACTAATTTTAAAAAAATAAAAGTTTCATTCAAAGGCAAATGAATTTTATGATTCATTTGCCTTTTTATTTTGTAGAGAAGTAAAATTTTTTTGTAAATTAAAGGCTCATTCAACTCCCTAGGATATAAAGTCTATATTTAGAAGGATTACTTATAAGGGCACGGTCTTTTATATAATATTTTGCGAGAGGTTTTAATAAATACAGATGGGGGGACGAGAGCGGAAAAATAAAATATTAACTTGGCTAGGGATAGTAGTGGTTATAGGGGCTTGTGGTGGTGGCGACCTTTTGGATATTAAAACTTGCAGATTATCCAGTAGATAAACAAGCAAGTGCTGAAATAGATAAAAAGGAGAATCGCTGGTAGTAGGTAGTAGGTAGTAGGTAGTAGGTAGAGGGGAGATGGGGATCTATATGTTACTGGAAATTCTACTGAAAGCGAAGCAACTACAGCGATGCAAAACAAGTGTAATAAAGTGAAACTATAAGTAGTGGAGGTATCCATCCCTCGCCTCTTATTAGTGCGAACGACGTCCTAATAAGAGGCCAATTGAATTTTTTATTGCTGAAAGAAGCTAATATTTAAATTAATAAATAAAATATTATGTTGAAAGATCAGATTAACAATTGACAGTTTAAGGTAGATGATGTAAAATTTTGTTGATTTTTATATTGTGAAAGCTATAGTAAATAAAGAGGTATATTTACTATAAGCTTTCGTATTTCTAGATTCTTTTCTTAAAAATATGACAAAATAGGTTGTAATTTACACTTAAAAAGAGCTGGAAGGATAATGCTAGTTGCATGTTTGTCTGGCAAAAAACGATGACGTAATGGCATGCATATAAAGGAGATAAAAAATGCAGACAAAGTGGTTAAAATGGGAAGTTATAGCAGTTGTTGTTGCGGCAATAGTAATGATTGGTTTATTACTTATTAAGCCTATTGTTGGTCTCGCTGACAATGGTGACTTTGAACGTATTATGATTCAAATTGGATTGGCTTATCCAGATCCAAATGAAGCGAGGGTAGATAAATACTTTTCATTTATCCATCATTTATATGCTTATGTGAATCCAGCTGCAGGTGATTATGTTTCTTCGCAGTTGTTTCTCATGGTTCCAGCTTTATGGATTGGTAAAATATTACCAGGACCTTGGTTTGATATACGAGTTCTAGCGGTCGAATATATTATGATTTTTCTTCTAGCACTATATCTAATTGTCAAACTGAATAAAACGAATAATAAAATCGTGAATGGTTTTCTTGTAACGTTAACAATTGTTGTTTTTGCAGATATTGGATACATACTATATTTTAATTCTATGTATGGTGAAGCTGTAACGTATGTGTTTCTATTTTTAACAATTGCATTAGGAATACAACTTGCGCGTCAGAAACATCCGTCTATTTGGTTAGTTATTTTGTTTTATATATCAGCAATAATGCTAGCTTGTTCTAAAACGCAGTATACACCAGCAGGATTTATAGCAGCATTACTTACTATTAGACTATGGTTTATACGCAAGGATAAAGTATGGAGAAGTGTAATTGTATCAATGACGGCATTACTTTTAATTTTATCTTTCATTTGTTATAAAAGCTCACCTGCCTGGATTGATAAAATTAATATATATCAAACAGTATTTTATGGGGTTCTTAAAGATTCTCCAAACCCAGAACAAGATTTACGTGATCTTGGAGTTGATCCAGAACTTGCTGTAAATGCAGGAACTCATTTTTGGTCTAATGCAGCGATACCACAGGAAGACCCGAGATTGCACAAAGAATTATATAATAAAATAAAATTTCCTGATATCGCCAAATTTTATTTGACGCATCCACAAAGATTTTGGAGTAAACTAGAGGCAACAGCTGAATATGCTTGGACTATCCGACCGTCCGTTGATGGGGTTGCTTTTCTTGGTAATTATGAGAAAAAAGATAATCCAGTTCCCGCTACTCAAGTGGAGACATTTTCTTTATGGAGTCATGTGAAAGAGCAATATCATCCAAATGGATTCATATGGATTGTTCTTTTATACGTTTTATATGGACTAGGAATTTTGCTAGAATACAGAAGAGCTAAGACGCATAGTGAGCGGCTTATTCCTGACATATTTACAGCGGTAGCTATAATTGGCATGATTTCTTATGTGGTCCCATTTGTTGGAAGTGGAGAAGGGGATTTCGCTAAACATTTATTTTTATTTACAGTTTGCTTAGACGTAATGTTAGTAAGTGGGATTTGGTGGTTAGCGAAAGGTAGATTACAATAAAAGCTTAATTAATAGAGGATAATAGTCAGTGGAGATAGATAAAAAAAGCTGACTAAAATTCCACTGTATTTTATGATTATTTACGATACTAATCTTCATCGTTATGTAAGAAAAACTATTTGAAATACGAAACGAACTAGATTATTATTATTTAAGAGTCTATAATGGTGTATATTGGAAAGATTTTAGGAGGATGGACATGGAATTTTTGAGCGGAAAAGTAGTTACCGTGTTATTAGCATTGTTTTTTATCATTACAGTATATGTTAATATTAATACGGTATACTATGTAATCATTTCCTTTTTTGGATTTGGTAAAGCGAAACGTGATTATGAAATAATTGAAGATAAGACAAAGTTTTTAATATTAGTTGCAGCACATAATGAAGAGAAAGTAATTGGTTCAACTATTGATAATTTAAGAAAAATTCAATACCGAGATGATTTGTATGATATTTATGTTGTAAATGATAATAGTACGGATAGAACAGGTGCTATTTGTGAAGAAAAGGGAATGAAATATGTTAATACAAGTGAACAGCTATTTCCTCGTGAAGGCGTAGGGAAACCAGCAGGTTTACAATATGCGTTACGTCATTTAGGATTTGATAAACTGACTGAAAAATATGACTGTTTAATGATTTTAGATGCTGATAATCATGTCGATTCGAATGTTTTACAAGAGTTAAATTCACAGTACATTGCTAAAGATAAGCCAGAAGCGATTCAAATTTATTTAGATTCAAAAAACTCAGCGACTAATTTATCGCTTGGTTATGCTATGAGCTATTACTTAACAAATCGTTTCTTCCAGCTGGCAAAATATCGTCTGGGATTACCGAATGCTATTGGTGGAACTGGGTTCATTGTTAAAATGGAGTACTTAATGAAACATGGTGGTTTCCGTTTTGATTCGCTAACAGAGGATTTAGAATTAGAGATGGAAATTGTTAAAGATAATGGAAGAGTATTATGGAATCACTTTGTTCGAGTATACGATGAAAAACCAGATAACTTTAAAATTAGTATTAAACAACGTACGCGTTGGTCTCAAGGGCATTGGTATGTTGCATTTACAAACTTTAAACCTATGGTAAAAAAACTGTTTACTGAAAAAGGGAAAATAAGAATTATTGACCAGTTGTTTTATCTATTCGGAATGACTCGTGCAGTTCAAATGACAATAACCTTGATAGGTATTTTAATTGCTTTAGGATATGTTGTTGCGACGCAATCATATCAAGATATCCCTGCAATAGGGAAACGTTTAGTTGCGATGATTTTAGGTGCGAGTATTCTTTCTTTAATATTATTCCTGTATCAATTTGTTGTTTGTATGTATTATGCAGTTAAGGTAGATACAAATAGAAAGTATAAACTTATCCAAATGAGTTTTTCTATCTTTTATTACGCATATACGTTTGTTTATGCTCAAATTGTTGGTCTAATTAAATGGAAGCAACAACATACATGGGTGAAAACAGAGCATAATAAGACAACGATAAATCATAAAGTGGATAAATGATAAAGGTTTAATATATTTCCAATAGAGAAATGAAAGAGCGGTGCCATGAGGCAACGCTCTTTCATTTTTTTGTTCAAAGAATGCTTGTAAGAAAGCGATTAGTTGTGGGATCAGTAGGAGAATAAGACAAGATAACTTATCTGGTGGAAGTTTCACTGTATGGAAGATGTACTTGTGATAGTATATGTAGTAAGGATAAATTAAAAAGTCCTGCAAAACAGGACCATATTATTCTTCGTCTTTATTTTGTTTTTCTAATTCAACTAGCTTTTGAATTAAAATGTGTTGTGGCATATGCATGAGCTGTTCGAGCGGCACACCTAATGCTTTTGATAAGCGAACTGCAGTGTCTGGAGAAATTTGTAATGGTCTCATAGAAGTACCTCCTTTTTCGTATAGTATAGCATAAGATTGGGGGAGTGAGGATGACTCTTATATTTGCACATCGTGGTGCAGCGGGAACGTATCCGGAAAATACAATGGTTTCATTTGAAGCGGCGGAGGCTTTTAGAGCGGACGGAATTGAGCTTGATGTTCAACTAACGAAAGATGGAAAGGTTGTCGTCATTCATGATGAAACAGTGGATCGGACAACAAATGGAAAAGGTGCGGTTCGAAATTATTTATATGAGGATTTATGTAAGTTGGATGCGAGTTATAAATTCGGTGATAAAGTAGGTTTTTGTAAAATACCTCTTCTAGAAGAAGTATTAGAATGGCTCGCCAAAACGAAATTGCTACTCAATATTGAATTTAAAAATAATAAAATCCCATACAGAGGTTTAGAAGAAGAGGTTATAACACTTGTACGTAAGTTTAGTCTAGAAGATCGTGTTGTATTTTCTTCGTTTAATCACTACAGTATGAAAAAATGTCATATGATGGCTCCGGATATTCAAACAGCTATTTTATATCGTGAAGGTTTGCATAGTCCGTGGGCATATGCAAAAAAAATGGGCGCAACAGCAGTACATCCTAATTATCGTTACCTTCAAGATGCCATAGCTATACTAACAATGGAAAGTGGTGTAGAGGTTCGCCCCTATACAATAAATGAAGAAACTCTTATGCGTAAATATTTTGATATGAATATTTCGGCGATTATTACCGATTATCCTGAAACAGCAAGAACTTTATTGCCGATAAAAAAATGAGACCTAATATAAAGGTCTCATTTTTTATTTATCAAGCTCTTTGTTGTAGGACTCATCATCAGTTAGAAATGGACAAAACCCTAGTGATTAAAGTTTTACTTTATCTTCTAAAGCGAGCTTGAACTTTATTGCGTTTACGGTCTCGGTGTAAGACGAAGCCACCAAAGATGTAAAACCCGAGTGCGAAGCAGAGAGCGCCAATAAAAAACTGTAACCATAGTATAGAAATTGGGGGGAATAAAATCCCAAACACAGTATCTCTCATTAACTTAATGCCGAATACAGCTAATGAAATAGGGATGAGTGCTAATAGTAGAGCAAGGTAACGCTGCATACATAACGCTCCTTTTCAGATTATTTAGTATATTCCAATGATGTTATATGAGAAGGGGGTTTGTCAAGAGGGGGCTGAGCGAGTAAGATAAAGGTGTGAAAAATTTTGCAGAGATACTTCGAGAGGAAGTGTAATGTATGAAACAAAAGGTTTTAATTGTTGGTGCAGGTGAAGGTGGAAGTACACTGCTGAATCTGTTACAAAGTTCGAATATATTTCAAATTATAGGAGTTATTGATATAAATCCGACTGCGCAAGGATTACAAATTGCTAAGGAAAATGGGATTGTGATTGGAGAGAGTGTAACTCCGTTTCTTTCTATGCATATCGATGTCATATTTGATATGACAGGTGACGATGGTTTACATAAAGTTTTACTAGAGAAAAAGCATAAAGATACTCTTCTCATTCCAGGTGATATTGCGAAAATTGTTACAAAATTAGCGCATGAGAAGGAAGGTTTAATTGGACAGTTAGAGGAACAGACGCAACAAGGAGAATTAATTTTAAATTCTACACATGACGGTATGATTGTAATTGATAAAGAGGGACAAGTCCGTCTTTTTAATAAAAGTGCAGAGCGTATTATCGGATATAAAAAAGAAGACGCGATAGGGAAATATATTTTAGAAGTTATTCCAACTAGTAAGCTGCTTCGCATTATACGTACGAAACAAATAGAAGTAAATTATGAACTGACGTTAGAAAATGAAAAGAAAATTATTACAACACGTATTCCAATATTAAAAGAAGGAGGAGAGGTTCAAGGGGCATTTGCGATTTTTAAAGATATTACAGAAGTTGTAGATTTAGCGGAAGAAGTTACAGATTTAAAAGAAATTCAAACGTTACTCGAGGCAATTATCAACTCATCTGAAGAAGCAATTTCGGTTGTCGATGAGAAAGGAAGAGGATTAGTTATAAACCCTGCTTATACGAAGTTAACGGGTTTAACAGAAGAAGATATTCTTGGACAACCGGCTACAACTGATATTGTAGAAGGTGAAAGTATGCATATGAAAGTACTTCGAACGCGTAGGGCGGTACGCGGAATACATATGAAGATTGGGCAAAAGAAGCGCGATGTAATTGTAAACGTAGCACCCGTTATTGTTGATGGGATATTAAAAGGAAGCGTCGGTGTAATTCGTGACGTATCAGAAATTCAAAAGTTAACAAATGAGTTGAATAGAGCGAGACAGATTATTCGTACATTAGAAGCAAAATATTCATTTGATGATATTGTCGGAATTTCAGATGAAACAACTGCAGCTATCGAGCAGGCGAAACTTGGGGCGAATACACCGGCAACAGTATTGTTACGCGGAGAATCTGGGACGGGTAAAGAATTATTTGCACATGCGATCCATAATGGAAGTAATCGAAAATATAATAAGTTCGTCCGTGTAAACTGTGCGGCGATTTCGGAGACGTTGTTAGAAAGTGAATTATTCGGTTATGAGGAGGGTGCGTTTTCTGGAGCGAAAAGAGGGGGGAAACGCGGATTCTTTGAGGAAGCGAATAACGGTAGTATCTTTTTAGATGAAATAGGTGAGTTGTCTGCAAATACGCAAGCGAAACTCCTTCGCGTGTTGCAAGAAAAAGAAATTGTAAAAGTTGGTGGAACGAAAGCGATACCTATTAATGTTCGGGTAATTGCAGCGACACATGTGAATTTAGAAAAGGCTATTCTAGAAGGAGAGTTTAGAGAGGATTTATATTATCGATTAAATAAAATTCCAATTCAAATTCCGTCTCTTCGTCAGCGAAAAGGAGATATACCGGCAATTGCTGAACGATTGATACAAAAAATAAACCAAGATTATGGTCGGAATGTAGAGGGGCTCACTGATTCGGCTATTTCCTATCTACAATCATATGAATGGCCAGGGAATGTAAGGGAACTTGAAAATATTTTAGGACGAGCGATTATCTTTATGAATTATAACGAGATATATATTGATGTACAGCATTTACCCCCTTTGCATAAAGAAGAGCAGGCGGAGTTAGCTCAAAATAACTTATTACCTGAATTAGAAGAAAAGCCACTTGAACATTTAGTGACAGAGTTTGAAGGGAATATTATTCGTGGATATCTAGAGAAATTTGATGGGAATAAAACGAAAACTGCAAAAGCATTAGGAATTTCAGTTCGAAATCTATATTACAAGCTAGAAAAGTGTGAGTGTGCAAAAAATAGCATGCAATAAATTGCGTACCGTGCAATTTATTGCATGGTATATAAAAAGCGACAAATTAAGACAGAATGTTTCGTTATTTTGCAAAGTATTGATTTTACTGCATTTTGAATGCGTTTTCATTATTGGTAAGACCACTTTAAAAAGTTGGCACGGTATTTGCTTTATAAATAAACGAGGGACGATGGAAAGGGTTGATTACAAAATATGAAGTTAGAACACTTAATTGATCAAGCAGCAGGACAGCCTAAAAAAACTGTAGCTGTAGCAGTAGCTGAAGATCATGAAGTAATTGAAGCTGTAGCGAAAGCGATTAAATTACAGCTAGCTCAATTTCGTCTATATGGAAATCAAGAAAAAATAATGGGGATGCTACAAGAACATGGTTTACAAACTTCAGACCACATTGAAGTGATTGCAGCAGCGTCAAGTGCTGAGGCTGCAGAGCTTTCTGTTAAATCTGTGAGAAACGGTGAAGCAGATGTGCTTATGAAGGGCAACATCCCAACAGCGAATATTTTAAAGGCTGTGTTAAATAAAGAGTGGGGGTTACGTAAAGGTAGCGTGCTTTCACATGTAGCAGCATTTGAAGTTCCAAATTACGATCGTCTTATTTTCGTTACAGATGCAGCGATGAACATCGCACCTGATGTAACACAAAAAACTGCTATTATACAAAATACTGTAGAAGTTGCCCGGGCAATAGGAATCGAGTTGCCAAAAGTGGCACCAATCGCAGCAGTAGAGGTTGTGAATCCAGCGATGCAGGCGACAATTGATGCAGCGATGTTAACACAAATGAATCGCCGCGGACAAATTAAAAATTGTATCGTTGATGGACCACTTGCTTTAGATAATGCAGTATCACAAATCGCAGCAGAGCATAAAGGCATAGTAAGTGATGTAGCAGGTAAGGCAGACATTTTACTCGTCCCAACGATTGAAGCTGGAAATGTGCTCTATAAATCACTCGTTTACTTTGCAGATGCAAAAGTAGGAGCGATGATTGCTGGTGCAAAAGCACCGATAGTTTTAACATCTCGTGCTGATTCAGCAGAAACAAAAGTATATTCATTAGCATTGGCAGTTACGACTGCTTCAAAATAAACCAAAAAGGGTAAAACATTAGGGGGAAACGACAATGACATTAGAAATCTTCGAATACTTAGAAAAATATGATTATGAGCAAGTAGTATTTTGTCAAGATAAAGAATCAGGTTTAAAAGCAATTATTGCAATTCATGATACAACACTTGGACCGGCTCTTGGTGGAACAAGAATGTGGACATATGATTCTGAAGAAGCGGCGATTGAAGATGCATTGCGTCTTGCAAAAGGGATGACATACAAAAACGCAGCAGCTGGTTTAAACCTAGGTGGAGCGAAAACAGTAATTATCGGTGACCCACGTAAAGATAAGAGTGAAGCGATGTTCCGTGCATTAGGACGCTATATTCAAGGATTAAACGGACGTTACATTACAGCTGAAGATGTTGGTACTACAGTAGATGATATGGATATTATCCATGAAGAAACTGACTTTGTAACAGGTATTTCACCTTCATTCGGTTCTTCTGGAAACCCATCTCCAGTAACTGCATATGGTGTATACCGTGGTATGAAAGCAGCTGCGAAAGAAGCGTTCGGTACAGATAATCTAGAAGGAAAAGTAATTTCTGTTCAAGGTGTTGGTAACGTAGCATATCATCTATGCAAACATTTACACGCTGAAGGAGCAAAATTAATTGTTACAGATATTAATAAAGAAGCTGTACAACGTGCAGTAGAAGAATTCGGTGCAACAGCAGTTGAGCCAAATGAAATTTACGGTGTTGAATGTGATATTTACGCACCATGTGCATTAGGCGCAACAGTTAATGATGAAACTATTCCACAACTTAAAGCAAAAGTAATCGCGGGTTCTGCAAATAACCAATTAAAAGAAGATCGTCACGGCGACATCATTCATGAAATGGGTATTGTATACGCACCAGACTATGTAATTAATGCAGGTGGCGTAATTAACGTAGCAGACGAATTATATGGATATAATAGAGAACGTGCGCTAAAACGTGTTGAGTCAATTTATGACACAATTGCAAAAGTAATCGAAATTTCAAAACGCGATGGCATAGCAACTTATGTAGCAGCAGATCGTTTAGCTGAAGAGCGCATTGCAAGCTTGAAAAACTCTCGTAGCACATACTTACGCAACGGTCACGACATTATTAGCCGTCGCTAATCATTCATATATAACTTTTACAAAAGGTGTGGTTACCTCTTATGAGGTTTCCACGTCCTTTTGAATTTATTAGTGGAGGTAGCAACATTGTCCTTAAATCGAATTCTTGTTATTAACCCGGGTAGTACATCCACAAAAATTGGTGTTTTTGATAATGAAAGACCTGTTTTAGAAGAAACAATTCGTCATGATGAAGAAAAGATTGGGAAATATAAACGAATTATCGACCAATATGAGTTTCGAAAAGAAACAATATTAGAAGTTTTACATTCTCACGGTATTAACATTTCAAAATTGAACGCTGTTTGTGGGCGTGGTGGATTACTTCGTCCAATAGAAGGCGGAACATACACAGTAAACGATGCAATGTTAGAAGATTTGAAAAATGGATTTAGCGGTCATCACGCTTCGAATCTTGGAGGCATTTTAGCATATGAAATCGCTTCTGGATTAAATATTCCAGCATTCATTGTGGATCCTGTCGTTGTAGATGAAATGGAACCGATTGCTCGTATAAGCGGTATTGCTGGTATGGAACGTAAAAGTATTTTCCATGCATTAAACCAAAAAGCAGTTGCTCGTAAAGTGGCTGTAGAATTAAACCACAAATACGAGGATTTAAATTTATTAGTTACACATATGGGCGGCGGTATTACAGTTGGTGCTCATAAAAAAGGAAAAGTTATCGATGTTAATAATGGCTTAAACGGAGAAGGACCATTTAGTCCAGAGCGTGCTGGTACAGTACCAGTAGGACAATTAGTTGAGATGTGTTTCTCTGGTGAGTATTACCGAGACGAAATGGTTAAAAAACTTGTCGGACAAGGTGGACTTGTAAGTCTTATCGGTACAAATGATGCAATTAAAGTAGAACAAATGGTTGAAAAAGGCGATCCTGAAGCAACTCTTATTTATAAAGCAATGGCATATCAAGTTGCGAAAGAGATTGGCGGAGCTAGTGCTGTACTTCACGGAAAAATCGATGCAATCGTATTAACTGGTGGACTTGCATACAGTAAAATACTTGTTGATGAAATAAAAGAACGAGTGGATTGGATTGCAGATGTTATCGTACATCCAGGGGAAGATGAGTTAGAAGCGTTAGCAGAAGGAGCACTTCGTGTATTACGTGAAGAAGAAGCGCCGAAAGAGTATGTGGTAAGAGAAAAACAAACAGTAGCTAGGGGTTGAGATAATGGCAAGAGAATATGATTTAGTCATCGTTGGCGGCGGTACAGGTGGATATGTTGCTGCAATTCGCGCATCACAACTAGGATTAAAAACAGCACTTGTTGAAAAAGAAAATCTTGGTGGTACTTGTTTGCATAAAGGATGTATTCCTAGTAAAGCTCTTTTACGTAGTGCGGAAGTATACGCAACTGCTAAAAAAAGCGAAGAGTTCGGAGTTATTGCAAGTAATGTAGAACTAAACTTTGCAAAAGTACAAGAGCGTAAAGAGAAGATTGTAACGCAGCTTCATAAAGGTGTTCAACATTTAATGAAACAAGGTAAAATTGATGTGTTTGAAGGTATTGGCCGTATTCTTGGCCCGTCTATTTTTTCTCCGATGCCAGGGACAATTTCAGTTGAACTTGCAAGTGGAGAAGAGAATGAAATGTTAATTCCAAAAAATGTACTTGTTGCAACGGGTTCTCGTCCAAATTCATTACCAGGTTTAGAGTTAGACGGAGAGTATGTAATGTCTTCAGATCATGCCCTAAAAATGGAAACGCTTCCTAGTTCAATCATTATCGTTGGTGGCGGTGTAATTGGTATTGAGTGGGCATCTATGCTTGCTGACTTCGGTGTAGAAGTTACAGTGTTAGAGTATGCGAAAACGATTTTACCACTAGAAGATCAGGACGTTTCAAAAGAAATGCAACGTCTGTTCAAGAAAAAAGGTATTAAAGTGGTGACTGGTGCAAAAGTATTACCAGAAACATTGGTAAAAGATAATGGAGTAACAATTCAAGCTGAACATAACGGTGAGAATAAAGAATTTAAAGCAGAAAAAATGCTTGTATCTGTAGGAAGACAAGCCAATACGCAAAATATTGGTTTAGAGAATACGGATATCGTTGTGGAAAAAGGATACATTCAAACAAATGAGTTTTATCAAACGAAAGAATCTCATATTTACGCAATTGGAGATGTAATCGGTGGCTTACAACTTGCTCACGTTGCTTCTCACGAAGGAATTGTTGCAGTAGAACATATTGCAGGGAAAGAAGTTACGCCAATTGATTACTCTATGGTATCAAAATGCGTATATAGCAGTCCAGAAGTTGCTTCTGTCGGTTTAACAGAACAAGAAGCGAAAGAAAAAGGCTATAAGTTAAAAGTAGGTAAGTTCTCATTCCGCGCAATCGGAAAAGCGCTTGTATACGGAGAATCTGATGGTTTTGTAAAGCTTGTAGTTGATGAAGAAACAAATGACATTCTTGGTGTTCATATGATTGGACCACACGTAACAGATATGATTTCTGAAGCTGGTCTTGCAAGAGTACTTGATGCAACACCTTGGGAAGTAGCACATACAATTCATCCGCATCCATCATTATCTGAGGCGATTGGTGAAGCAGCACTTGCTGTAGATGGAAGAGCGTTACACGCATAAAAATGTGGATTTAGGAGGTTATGAAAAATGGCAGAAGTAAAAGAAAAGCGCCATGAAGAGCTTGGCTTAAGTGATGAGCAAGTATTAGAAATGTTCCGTACGATGTTACTTGCACGTAAAATTGACGAACGTATGTGGTTATTAAACCGTGCAGGTAAAATTCCATTCGTAATTTCTTGTCAAGGACAAGAGGCTGCACAAGTTGGAGCAGCGTTCGCTCTTGATAGAGAGAAAGATTATGCATTACCATACTACCGTGATATGGGTGTTGTACTAGCGTTTGGTATGACAGCTAAAGAGCTTATGTTGTCAGCTTTCGCGAAAGCTGGAGATCCAAACTCTGGTGGTCGTCAAATGCCTGGTCACTTCGGTCAAAAGAAAAATCGTATTGTGACAGGTTCATCTCCAGTAACAACACAAGTACCACATGCAGTTGGTATTGCTTTAGCTGGAAAAATGGAGAAGAAAGATTTAGTAACGTTCGTTACATTTGGAGAAGGTTCTTCAAACCAAGGTGACTTCCATGAAGGGGCAAACTTTGCTGGTGTACACAAACTACCTGTTATTTTCATGTGTGAAAATAACAAATATGCAATCTCTATTCCGGTTGAAAAACAATTAGCATGTAAAAACGTATCAGATCGTGCAATTGGTTACGGTATGCCTGGATATACAATAGACGGAAACGATCCGCTTGCAGTATATAAAGCTGTAAAAGAAGCAGCAGACCGCGGTCGACGTGGTGAAGGTCCAACTTTAATTGAAACAGTATCATATCGTTTAACAGCACATTCTAGTGACGATGATGATCGTGTTTATCGTGATAAAGAAGAAGTAGAAGAAGCAAAGAAAAAAGATTCAATTATAACATTTGCAGCTTATTTAAAAGAAGCTGGCGTGTTAACTGAGGAATTTGAAAAACAAATGTTAGACGAAATTATGCATATCGTAAATGAAGCAACAGAATATGCAGAAAATGCTCCGTATGCAGCACCTGAAGATGCATTGAAGCACGTATACGCAGAATAGGGGGGAACGTTTCATGGCTGTAATGTCTTATATTGATGCTATTACATTAGCAATGCGCGAAGAAATGGAACGCGATGAGAAAGTATTCGTTTTAGGAGAAGATGTTGGTAAAAAAGGTGGCGTGTTTAAAGCGACACACGGTTTATACGATCAATTTGGTGAAGATCGTGCACTTGATGCACCGCTTGCAGAATCTGCAATTGCTGGGGTAGCAATTGGTGCGGCAATGTATGGTATGCGCCCAATCGCTGAAATGCAGTTTGCTGATTTCATCATGCCAGCAGTAAACCAAATTGTTTCTGAGGCAGCAAAAATTCGTTATCGTTCTAACAATGATTGGACTTGTCCAGTTACAATTCGTGCGCCATTTGGCGGGGGGGTTCACGGTGCATTGTATCATTCACAATCTGTAGAAGCGATGTTTGCAAACCAACCAGGTTTAAAAATTGTTATCCCTTCTACACCATATGATGCAAAAGGCTTATTAAAAGCTGCAATTCGTGATGAAGATCCGGTACTATTCTTTGAGCATAAGCGTGCCTATCGCTTAATTAAAGGTGAAGTGCCAGAAGATGACTATGTATTACCAATCGGAAAAGCAGATGTAAAACGTGAAGGTGATGATATTACTGTTATCACTTACGGATTATGTGTTCACTTTGCTCTTCAAGCAGCTGAGAAGTTAGCGCAAGATGGCATTTCTGCACACATTCTTGATTTACGTACTGTGTATCCATTAGATAAAGAAGCAATCATAGAAGCTGCTTCTAAAACAGGTAAAGTTCTTCTTGTAACAGAAGATAATAAAGAAGGAAGCATTATGAGTGAAGTGGCGGCAATTATCGCTGAAAATTGTCTGTTTGATTTAGATGCACCAGTTGCACGTCTTGCAGGCCCAGATGTTCCAGCAATGCCATATGCACCAACAATGGAAAAATTCTTTATGGTAAATCCAGATAAAGTTGAAAAAGCAATGCGTGAACTTGCGGAATTTTAATCGGGGGGACTATACATGGCTGTAGAAAATATTACAATGCCTCAGCTCGGGGAGAGCGTTACAGAGGGCACAATTAGTAAATGGCTCGTTAATGTTGGCGATCACGTAAATAAGTATGATCCGCTTGCAGAAGTAATGACTGACAAAGTAAATGCAGAAGTACCATCTTCTTTCACTGGTATTGTGAAAGAGTTAATCGCTGGTGAAGGTGATACGTTAGCTGTAGGTGAAGTAGTTTGTGTCATTCAAGTAGAAGGCGCGGATGAAGTAGCAGCAACAGCTGTAGAAGAAAAAACAAAAGAAGAACCAAAGGCAGAAGTAACTACGCCTGAAAAAGCGCCGAAAGTAAAACAACCAACTGATGGAAAACCACGTTTTTCACCAGCGGTATTAAAACTTGCGGGCGAGCATAACGTTGATTTAGATTTAGTAGAAGGTACGGGAGCAAATGGTCGTATCACTCGTAAAGATATTTTAAAACTAGTGGAATCTGGAAACATTCCGCAAGTAGGTGCGAAAAAAGAGGAAGCTGTAGCAGTAGTAGAAGCGCGCCCAGAAGCATCAAAAGCAGCGCCAGTAGCGCAAAAAGTAGAAGCTGCGAAACCAGTTTCTGTACCGACAATGCCTGGCGATATCGAAATTCCAGTAACAGGTGTGCGTAAAGCAATTGCAGCGAATATGTTACGTAGTAAACATGAGGCGCCACACGCTTGGATGATGATTGAAGTAGATGTGACAAACCTTGTGTCATACCGTAATTCAATTAAAGGTGACTTTAAGAAGCGCGAAGGCTTTAACTTAACGTTCTTTGCTTTCTTCGTAAAAGCAGTAGCACAAGCGTTAAAAGAGTATCCTCAAATCAATTCTATGTGGGCTGGCGATAAAATCGTTCAGAAGAAAGATATTAACCTTTCTATCGCTGTTGCAACAGAGGAAGAACTATTTGTACCAGTAATTAAACACGCGGATGAGAAGACGATTAAAGGTATCGCTCGTGAAATTACAGAGCTTGCAGGAAAAGTACGTACGAAATCGTTAAAAGCGGACGAAATGCAAGGTGGAACATTTACAATTAATAACACAGGATCATTTGGTTCTGTTCAATCTATGGGTATTATTAATTACCCTCAAGCGGCTATTTTACAAGTTGAATCAATTGTAAAACGCCCAGTAATTATGGATAACGGTATGTTCGGTGCTCGTGACATGGTTAACTTATGTTTATCACTTGATCACCGTGTACTAGATGGCTTAATTTGTGGTAAGTTCTTAGGACGTGTAAAAGAAATTTTAGAAAATACGTCAGAAAATAATACATCTGTATATTAATAAAAAGCTCGCTTATGCGAGCTTTTTATCATCTTATTTCTTCATCTACAACCTACTATATGTATAATATCTTTCCCAGTAATCTTACAATGAACGATTATGTATTAGGAATTTATGAAAATACATTGCTGATATATGGTATATGGATATAAAATAAGAAAAGAATAATTTTTTTGGCAAATCTTACTGACGAAACTGTAGTATAATATATTGTATTGTATGAAAAAGAGAGTTATTCTATATAAGTGTTTTATAGATAATGTGTAATCAGTCGTCAAAACATGAAGAATGTTGACTCCTGGTTTTTTATTTTGCTGTAACAATGTTTCAGGAGGATGTCATGAAAAGAAGTACCGAGTTTCTAAAAAGTTTAGATGTAAAATTAATTTTAATTTTGTGTGCACTATGTGTTACGAGTATAGCTGCTATATATAGCAGTCAGCAAACTGGCCAATATGGAGAGGCAAACTTTGCGATGAAACAGGGTTTGAACTACATAATTGGGGTTGTATTGTTATTGCTTGTTGCAAGCATTGACCTAGATCAATTACAAAAATTGTCTTGGCCACTTTATATCGTTGGATTTGCTTCACTTATTCTTTTGAAAATACTACCAGTTTCCACTTTCACACCTGAAAAATTAGGTGCAAAAAGATGGTTTGTATTTCCGCTAGTTGGACAAATTCAGCCGTCTGAGTTTTTCAAAATTTCATTGCTTCTCGTAGTAGCAAGTATAGCAGTGAAACATAATGCACAGTATATGGCAAGGACATTCCAAACGGACTTAAAATTAGTAGGTAAAATCGTGCTAGTATCCCTCCCGCCTATGGCTGTTGTATATAGCCAACCGGATACAGGGATGGTGTTCTTATATGCTGCTGCCATTGCATGTATTTTATTTATGTCAGGTATTCAGAAGAAATTGATAGCGTTATGTACAGTTATTCCAGTCACCATATTAACTACGTTAATATTTATTTACGTAAGGTATGAGGATTTCTTCTTTAATAAGTTAGTTACTTTACTAAAACCTCACCAACAATCACGTATTTTAGGTTGGTTAGATCCATTTGAACATACAGATCAAGGTTATCAAACGCAGCAATCGATTTTAGCTGTAGGTAGTGGCGGTATGGAAGGGAAAGGATTTGGCGAAGGGAACGTCTATATCCCTGAGAAGCATACTGACTTTATTTTCGCTACAATTGCCGAAGAAGGTGGATTTATCGTAGCAGCGTTAGTTGTGTTCTTGTTCCTATTACTACTATATAGAACAATTATTATTGGTTATTCTGCTGATAATTTATTCGGTACATTATTATGTGCTGGATCAATTGGGATATTAACGGTTCAAATATTCCAAAACATCGGTATGATCGTTGGATTAATGCCTGTAAAAGGGATTGCATTGCCTTTCTTATCGTATGGGGGAAGTTCCTTGTTCTCGAATATGATTATGATGGGTCTCATATTATCGGTACGGAAAACGTATAAAAAATATATGTTTTCAGTTAAGTAAAAAAGCTAGTTCGTGTAAAAACGAACTAGCTTTTTTACATATATGCTCTTAAACGTTGCAAACTAAAACAGACTAGCAGTTTGAGATGGGGTGCGAATGATGCATATGCATATTTTTGAAGGGGCACGGCACCTTTCAAATATGGAATGGGTTGTACGGGCTATAATAGCATACGTATTTTTAATATTAGTTACGAAAGCGATGGGGCAAAGATCTATCGCACAACTTCGTTTTTTAGATGTTGTATTAGTGCTATTGCTTGGTGGGAATATTTCTAACGCATTGTCTGATGAAAAAGTAGGGTTACTCGGTTCGATGATTACAACGTTCATACTCGTTGTACTTCATATTATAAGCTCAGTTTTAATGCTGAAATGGGATAGATGGAGACGTTTTTTAGAGCCAGCACCTATCATTCTTATACACAATGGTTCCATTGATTTTAGCAATTTGAAAAAAGCGAGAATTACCGTGGAATATTTATTTTCGGAACTTCGTATGCGAAATGTGAGCGATATTCAAACAATCAAATTAGCATTATGGGAAGCGAACGGTGTCGTTTCTATATTTAGATATCCAGAATATGAAGCAGTTTCGCGACTTGATCTTAAAGTGGCGGGAAAAAAATCTCCAGTTTCTTTTGTATTAGTAAAGGATGGGAGGATTCAGAAAGATGTTCTTGCTTTATTAGGAAAAACAGAAGCGTGGGCGAGAGAATTTCTAGAGGAGAGTACAGAAGTCGAATCTATTATGTTAGCTACAGTAGATGAAGCACATAAAATAAATATTTTGTTAAAAAAATGAAAAATATACGCATTTTGTCGTTTCATACATATGATACAATAGTGTGGACAACGAAAAAGGAGGCGATACGATGGGATATGTAGAAGAATTACGAAAAATAGTTGGTCATCGCCCTTTAATTTTAGTTGGTGCTGTTGTACTCGTTATAAATGAACATGGAGATGTATTATTGCAACAACGAACAGAACCGTATGGAAAATGGGGGCTGCCTGGCGGGCTCATGGAGCTTGGTGAATCACCAGAAGAAACAGCTTACCGTGAAGTATATGAAGAGACAGGTATAGAAGTAAAGAACTTACGATTAATCAATGTGTTTTCTGGAGCGAACTACTTTACAAAATTAGCAAACGGTGATGAATTTCAATCTGTAACGACAGCTTATTATACGGATGAATACGAAGGACATTTTGTTATGAATAAAGAGGAGGCGGTTCAGCTTAAATTCTTTCCAGTAACGGAGCTACCTGACTATATTGTTGGATCGCATAAAAAAATGATTGTTGAATATATGAAAATTATGGAAAAATGACAAAAAGGTGTTAGAGCAAGAGCTCTAACACCTTTTCTATGCTTAAATACAAGTAAACTTACTTGTATTTCATAAACATTAACTGGTAAGATACAAATAGGTAGATTTAGAGGAGGGAAAAGATTGATTAATTTTAACTTTTTTATGAATGATGTTGTTCGTCAAGCGCGTGAAGAGATCGTTTCTGCTGGATATACAGAATTAACGACACCAGAAGCAGTTGAAGAAGCGTTTAAAAGAAATGGTACAACACTTGTAATGGTAAACTCTGTATGTGGTTGTGCAGGTGGTATTGCTCGCCCTGCTGCTGCGCATTCCGTACATTATGATAAACGTCCTAACCATCTTGTAACGGTGTTTGCAGGTCAAGATAAAGAAGCAACAGCAAGAGCTCGTGAATATTTTGAAGGGTATCCACCTTCTTCTCCATCATTTGCTTTATTAAAAGATGGAAAAATTGTAACGATGGTAGAACGTCATGAAATTGAAGGTCATGAACCGATGCAAGTTATTGCGAAATTACAATCGTATTTTGAAGAGAATTGTGAAGAACTATAAATAAGTGAAAAGGCGGTACGCCCACGATTAAGTGGGTGTACCGCCTTTTTTTATTAATTATACAAAGCGATGGAATATACATCATCTTGTTTTATTATGCAGTTTTTTATGCATTAAGAATGCGTTATTTAATGTTATTTAATTTGTTTTTATTTTATATATTGCATAAAAATAAAACTGCTGATACAATACAAACATCGAATAAATATTCTATTAAACTTTTAAATATACATTATTAGGGGGAAGAAAGATGAAGAAGTTATTATCGATATCGTTTGCACTTATTTTAATTGTAAGTATGTTTAGTGCGTGTAGTAATGGGGACGTAAAAGAAGAAAAAGGAAATAAGAAAGTACTTGTAATGGGAACTTCAGCAGACTATAAACCTTATGAATATGTAGAAGCTTCAAAGAGTGATGAAATTATTGGCTTTGACATTGATATTGCAAAGTATATCGGAAAAGAACTTGGGTATGAAGTGAAAGTGAAAGATATGGATTTTGGTGGTTTATTAGCGTCTCTTAGCTCAGGAAAAGTTGATTTTGTAATGGCAGGTATGACGCCAACGGCAGAGCGTAAAAATAATGTAGATTTTACAGATATATATTTTGTTGCGAAAAACATGATTGTTTCTAAAAAGGATTCTAACATTAAATCAGTAGAAGATTTAAAAGGGAAAAAAGTAGGGGTACAAACAGGATCTATTCAAGAAGAGAAGGCGGCGGAATTTAAAAAACAAGTTGATTTCAAAGCTGAGGGACGTGACCGTATACCAGAAATTGTACAAGAAATTAAAGCGGGTCGTTTTGATGCGGCGATTTTAGAAGATACAGTAGCGAAAAATTATTTAGAGAAAATGAAAGATTTACAAGGAATTGAAATTAAAGAAGCGCCAGAAGAAGTAGGAGCAGCAATTGCCCTTCCGAAAAACAGTGATAAAACAGCTGAATTTAATAAAGTGATTAAAAAAATGCAAGAAAACGGAGAAATGGATAAATTAGTGAAGAAGTGGTTTGGCAGCGGAAAATAAGCTGCCTTTCACTTTTCTGTGAAGGGAATGAAAAGAATGAACTTGGATTTTTCGGCGATTACGCCTTCGATACCGTATATATTAAAAGGGCTAGAAGTTACTTTGAAAATTGTAGCAGTATCAGCTTTAGCAGGATTTATTTTAGGAACGTTATTAGCACTTTGTAAGATTGCTAGAATACGAGCATTAAATATAGCGGCAGATCTTTATACATCAATTTTCCGTGGTACACCACTTGTATTGCAATTAATGATTATTTATTTTGGTGTCCCGCAAATAATTGGTTATGAGATACCGGCCTTTTTAGCGGCTGTACTAGCATTTAGTTTGAATTCAGGTGCATATATGTCAGAAGTCATCCGTGCCGGCATTCAAGCGGTTGATAAAGGACAAACTGAAGCTGCGATGGCTTTAGGAATTCCATATGGAAAAATGATGCGAAATATTATTTTTCCCCAAGCTTTAAAAAATATATTACCGGCACTTGTAAACGAGTTTGCGACGCTTACGAAAGAGTCTGCTGTAGTCACAGTAATAGGTGCGACGGATTTAATGCGCCGCGCTTACATTGTAGGCGGTGAAACGTTTAAATATCTTGAGCCGCTACTATTTGTTGGTCTGATCTACTATACGCTAGTCATTATTCTTACATTAGTCGGGAAGGCAATTGAAGGGAGAATGAAAAAAAGTGATTAAAATTGAAAACCTTCATAAATCATTCGGGAAAAACGAAGTATTAAAAGGCATTACAACAACGATTGAAAAAGGGGAAGTAGTTGCAATTATCGGACCGTCCGGATCAGGGAAATCAACATTTTTACGCTGTATGAATGTGTTAGAAGCACCGACAAATGGTCGCATTTGGATTGGAACGGAAGAAGTAACGAATCCGAAAACGAATATAATGCACGTTCGTGAAAATGTAGGAATGGTATTTCAGCATTTTCACCTATTCCCTCATATGACTGTATTAGAAAATATTACGTATGCTCCTATCAATGTAAAAGGAGTAACGAAACAAGAGGCTGAAAAGAAAGCCGAGAAACTTTTAGAAAAAATAGGCTTGTTAAATAAAAAAGATACGTATCCGAATCGCCTTTCAGGGGGACAAAAGCAACGTGTAGCGATAGCGAGAGCTTTAGCGATGGAACCGGAAGTTATGCTGTTCGATGAACCAACATCAGCGCTAGACCCAGAGATGGTGAAAGAAGTGCTAGAAGTTATGAAATCATTAGTGACGACAGGAATGACGATGGCGATTGTTACGCATGAAATGGGATTTGCAAAAGAGGTGGCAGATCGCGTTCTTTTCTTAGACGGAGGAAACCTTGTAGAAGACAGTCCGCCAGCACAATTTTTTGCAGCACCAAAAAGTGAACGTGCGCAACAATTTTTACAAAAAATATTGTAATATGAAAAGGTTATGTGAATAATAAGTAGAAAAGGATGACATTGTGTCATCCTTTTTTTATACTAACTGTAAATACGTTTATACATATAGGAGTAATGATATGTTTAAAATTGGATACCGTACAGTAAAAACAGCAATAGGGACAGGAGCGGCAGTTTTTATTGCTCAGTTATTAGGGTTAGAATTTTATAGTTCAGCAGGTATTTTAGTTATATTATGTGTACAAAATACGAAGCGTAAATCACTTCAAGTATCGGTACATCGATTTTTAGCTTGTGTATTATCAATGGTATTCGCATTTTGCATTTTTGAAACAATTGGCTATACCCCACTTGCAATTAGCGTATTATTACTTACATTTATTCCGACTGCAGTTATGTTGAAAATTCAAGAAGGCATCGTCACGAGTTCAGTTATTGTTATGCATCTATATTCATTGAAACACATTACATGGCTTATAGTTGGAAATGAAATTGCTATATTAACGATAGGAATTAGTGTGGCGTTATTAGTGAACATGTATATGCCAAGTAGTGAAAATAAGCTAAGAGAGTATCGGAATAAAATAGAAAGTAATTTTAAAACGATATTGTTTGAAATGGTTGTGTATTTACGAAATCGAGAAAGTAGTTGGAGCGGGGCAGAACTCATTGAAACCGAGAATATGCTAAATGAAGCAAGAGATTTATCTTTTAAGAAGCTTGAGAATGCATTTATGCGCGAAGATGATTATTACTATCGTTACTTTAATATGCGCATGCAACAATTCGAAATTTTAGAGCGAATGATACCATTGGCAGCCTCTTTATCGTGGACATATGAACAAGCTGATATGATTGCCGATGTTGTTGAAAATATTGGGAATGCAATTAGCCCTGAAAGTACAGGTGTTATTTCCTTAAGGCAGCTTCAAGAAATGAGAGAATTGTTTAGAGAAATGCCGTTACCAGTCACACGTGAAGAATTTGAAATACGTGCAAAACTTGTTCAACTTGTATATGAAATGGAGCAATATTTACTCATTAAAAGTCGCTTTAAGGGAAAGGATAATATAAAAGAACTTATATAGAAGGTAGGAATTATTTATGCCGTATCTTCTCTCTTTCATATTATGTCTTTCTTTATCGCCGATTTGGCCTCTTGGTGATAATCCACGTGCCGGAGATCCTTTCATTATTGTAAATAAAGCGACGAATAAACTAGCTTACATTGACGATGGGAAAATTCAAAAGATTTTTCCCGTAGCGACAGGAAAAACGAATGAATTAACCCCAGAAGGAACTTTTGATATTGTAATGAAAGCGAAGGACCCGTACTATATTGCAAAAGATATTCCAGGTGGTTCACCAAAAAATCCACTTGGATCAAGGTGGATTGGGTTTAATGCAAGAGGAACTGATGGGAGTAAATATGGAATACATGGAACAAACCAACCAAGTTCAATTGGAAAGTATATTTCACAAGGATGTATAAGAATGAAGAAAAACGATGTGGAATATTTATTTGATCGCATTCCAATTGGAACAAAAGTGTGGATTGTGAAGTCGAAAAAAACATTTCAGCAATTGGCAAAAGAAAAAGGTGCCATTGCATATGAAAAAGCCAACGCAAAGGTTGGCTTTTTCTTTTATCATAAGTTGTCTTGACATGTGTACATAACCATGCGTTAATGAAAATATAGAAAGATAAAGTGAAACTTTAATCAGTGCGAGGTTATTCCCCGTTAATGCGGGATAAAAATAGGTAAAGGGGTTGCTCATATGTACTTGAATCCAAAAATTTCGTATATGCAGTTTTTTATTGGCTTTCTATTTGTGATTACATTCATATTGGCAACTTTTAATATATGCTCTTACGTTGTAGCGATTGTATTGATGGCATTACTTAATCTTACTTTTGTTATTGGGGCGTTTCAACACAAACAGTACACGAGTTTTGTGATAGCGTTAGTAATGGCATTTTCCTTTAGTATTGTAGCGGTTGTGCTTTATATAAAATAAACCATCTCGATGTCGAGATGGTTTATTTTATTATGTGTAAAACGTAAAAAAAGGACGAACACATCGCCCTTTTTACCAAAACATACTTGCGCCAGCAAGTAATGTTGTTACAAGCATAGAAATTAGCATGATATAAACCATAACTTTTTGAGCTTTTTTATGCATCGTTAAACCTCCTTGCAAATCAGTACACCTTCATTGTAACGAGAAATGAAACTGTGGACAAGGGGAGAGAAAGGACAAATTTCGGGAAGGGGTTGCAAAATATAACAGGAAATTTAAGTATGCATAGAGAATATATTAAAAGATAGATTGTGAGTTTTTGTTTTGCAAGCTGAGGAATGGAGATACGATGATGAAAATATATGAGACAGGCCGCTTACATTTAAGGGAAATCGATGAGTCGTATGCTGAAAAAATTCTTCAATATTACGACAGAAATCGTGAATTTTTAAAAGCTTGGGAAGAGTATAGACCGGAGGATTTTTTTACGTTAGATTATCAAAAGAAAAAGCTACAAAAGGATAGAAAAGAGTTTACAGAAGGTAAGATCATTAGGCTATGGATTTTTAAAAAAGGTGATGACACGAAAATAATTGGCTGTATTTCATTTAATTTAATCGTTCGTGGTATTTATCAATCTTGTGTACTCAGTTATAAATTAGATAAGGAAGAGTTAAATAAAGGTTATACGACAGAAGCGCTTAGAAAAGCAATTGCAGTTGCTTTTGAGGAATTTCATTTACATCGTATAGAAGCACCAATTATGCCGCGTAATTTAGCATCTATACAAGTAGTGACGAAAATAGGCTTCCAGTATGAGGGTGTATCTAGGAAGATGTTAATGGTAAATGGAGTGTGGGAAGATCATATGCGCTGGGTATTGTTAAATGAGTAATCGAAAGCAGATGGTTATCTAGACATATAAACCGTCTGTTTTTTGTCTTGTATTTCGAAACTTTTGCGGAATTCTGTTATAATTAGTAGTGTTACATACATAATGGTAGTGCAGGAGGCGCAGTCTTATGATTAATCAAGAACGTTTAGTAAATGAATTTATGGAATTAGTACAAGTAGATTCTGAAACGAAATTTGAAGCAGAAATCTGCAAAGTATTAACAAAGAAATTTACAGATTTAGGTGTAGAAGTATTTGAAGATGACACAATGTCTGTAACTGGTCATGGTGCAGGTAACTTAATTTGTACTTTACCAGCAACAAAAGATGGCGTGGATACAATTTACTTTACTTCTCATATGGATACAGTAGTTCCTGGTAATGGAATTAAGCCTTCTATTAAAGATGGATATATCGTATCAGATGGTACTACAATTTTAGGTGCGGATGATAAAGCAGGATTAGCGTCAATGTTTGAAGCAATTCGTGTGTTAAAAGAGAAAAATATTCCTCATGGTAAAATTGAATTTATTATTACAGTTGGAGAAGAATCTGGACTTGTTGGTGCAAAAGCATTAGACCGTGAGCGCATTACAGCGAAATATGGTTACGCATTAGATAGCGATGGAAAAGTTGGTGAAATCGTTGTTGCAGCTCCAACACAAGCGAAAGTGAACGCAATTATTCGCGGGAAAACAGCTCATGCTGGTGTAGCACCAGAAAAAGGTGTATCTGCAATTACGATCGCAGCGAAAGCAATTGCGAAGATGCCACTTGGTCGTATTGATTCTGAAACGACTGCAAATATTGGACGTTTTGAAGGTGGTACACAAACAAATATCGTTTGTGATCATGTACAAATCTTTGCAGAGGCTCGTTCTTTAATCAACGAGAAAATGGAAGAACAAGTTGCGAAAATGAAAGAAGCATTTGAAACAACTGCAAAAGATATGGGTGGTCAAGCAGACGTTGAAATAAACGTTATGTACCCAGGATTTAAATTTGCTGATGGCGACCACGTTGTAGAAGTTGCAAAACGTGCAGCTGAAAAAATTGGTCGCACACCTTCTCTTCACCAAAGTGGTGGCGGAAGTGATGCAAACGTAATTGCAGGACACGGTATTCCAACAGTTAACTTAGCGGTTGGTTATGAAGAAATTCATACAACAAACGAGAAGATTCCTGTTGAAGAATTAGTGAAAACAGCAGAATTAGTTGTTGCAATTATTGAAGAAGTAGCGAAGTAATAAAATAAAAAAGACGTGTGAACCAATTATGGTTTACACGTCTTTTTTATTTTGATTCAACTGCTTTCACTAGGCGGATAAACCAATATAAGAAAATCCATGGCAGTATATAAGTTGTTACGATACTTAGTAAACGAGGGAGGAGTCCAGCTGTATTAATATTAAAAATGGGGAGTAGTAAGTAATTAATTAAGAGGATTAATATAATAATGAGAAAGGTAGAGTTAAGTTTACTATTAGATTTCATAATAAGTCACTCATTTTACAATAATATCCATATTTCGTATTAAGTATAGCAAAAATAAGGATAAAAAGAATAAGTAATTATTATATTGTACATGAATTTGGTATAATGAAGGAACAAATGTTCTTTTGAGGGGGGAGTATTATGCGAGAAATGTATCCGAAAAATGGCCGTGTTATTTTACATGTGGATATGAATTGTTTTTTCGCATCTGTTGAAATTGCTCATGATTCATCATTACAAGGAAAGCCATTAGCGGTTGCTGGAAATGAAAAAGAGAGAAAAGGAATTATTATAACGTGTAGTTATGAGGCGAGAGAATATGGAATACGTACGACGATGCCTCTTTGGGAAGCGAAAAGGTTATGCCCACAATTAGTTGTAAGGCATCCAAATTTTACATTATATCGTGAAGCTTCATTTCAAATGTTTCAAATCCTTTCCCGTTTTACAGAAAAGATACAACCAGTCTCTATAGATGAAGGATATTTAGATATTACAGATTGCTATGCACTCGGTTCGCCTCTTGAAATAGCAAAGATGATTCAACAAGCGTTGTTAACAGAGTTACAGCTTCCGTGTAGTATTGGAATTGCTCCAAATCTTTTTCTAGCAAAGACCGCTTCAGATATGAAAAAGCCACTTGGTATTACTGTACTTCGAAAACGTGATATTCCAGAATTGATTTGGCCACTTCCAGTTGGAGCCATGCATGGAATTGGTGAGAAAACAGCTGAAAAATTAAATGATATTCATATACAGACAATTGAACAATTGGCAAAGGGAGACGAGCATATCATTCGCGCTAAAATTGGAAAGCACGGTGTTGATTTACAAAGGCGTGCAAAAGGTATGGATGATAGAGAAGTTGATCCGAGTCAAATGGGACAGCATAAAAGTGTCGGTAATTCGACGACCTTTTCAAAGGATATGGATGAAGAGAAAGAGTTACTTGATATGTTAGAACGTTTATCAAAATCAGTGAGTAAAAGATTACAAAAGCGAACTCTTGTCAGCTATAATATTCAAATTATGATTAAATACCATGATAGGCGAACGGTAACACGGAGTAAGCAATTGAAAAATGCAATTTGGGAAGAACGCGATATTTTTCAAGCAGCATCCCGTTTATGGAAGCAACATTGGGACGGTGATTCCGTTCGTTTATTAGGTGTTACAGCTACTGAAATAGAGTGGAAGACAGAATCGGTGAAACAATTAGATTTGTTTTCATTTGAAGAGGATGCGAAAAAAGAACCACTACTTGCTGTCATTGATCAAATTAATGATAAGTATGGAACACCGCTTTTACAACGAGGTAGTCAACTACTACGTAAGCAAGAGAAGTCGTTTCAACAAAAGTTAGAAAATAAGTTTATGTAGAAGGTGTCATGAAGTAGTAAATAGCATGACACCTTTCATATTTAACTTGCTTCTAAATCTAAAGAAGTCCTCCACCCAGCAGCAGTAACGCCAGATTCTAATAACATTCTACTTACTATTTTTTCAATTAAGATAGCCGCATTTGTCTTGCAATGTAATGTAGCCTGTATACAGACTTTTTGCTTAGAATCTACATCTTCACTATATAACTCTTTTAAACCGAGACCTTCTGTACTTACCATGTGCATGAGTAAAAAACGAATATGTGCTTCATTTTCTTCGGAACAAGTAAGAGAAAGGAAGTAGTTTGTTTGTTCAGGTGATTCTTCTTTTGATTTTTTATTCATAAAGAGAGCGATCGGGCGAAGTAGTATATTTGCTAGTAAAACGCCGGCTGCACCTAATATAGCTGCAAGGAGAAAACCAGCGCCTGTAAGAGTACCGACAGCAGCAGCACACCATAAAGTAGCCGCAGTATTTAATCCTCTAATACTAAAACCGTCACGGATAATCACACCGCCTCCTAAAAAGCCAATCCCACTAACAACTTGAGCAGCAATACGTGAGGGGCTAGCATCATGATCAAGCATGACGGATAATAAAACAAATATACAGGCACCAAGTGATACGAGAGCATTTGTCCGTAAACCGGCCATCCGGTGTCTCCATTGCCTTTCCATTCCGATGCAAGCACCTATAATAATTGCGATAAATAATCTTAATACAATGTCATACCATACCATCATGGTCACCTCCATACATATAAGTACGTGTGATGTTTTTAAGAATGAGTGGGGAGTACCACTCATTCTCGTTTTTATCCCGCTATTTGCGGGCAGTAAGACCCCCACTGATTAAAGTTTCACTTTATAACCAGCTATGAAACTTTTTAATATAAACTTTTTTCAGGAATTGTGTTAAGAAAGCATAGCCTAATAGTATTCCTACTAGCCAAGGGAAATAGCTAAGTGGTAATGCTTGTAAACCAACAGCCGCACCAAGTGGTGAGAATGGAATATAAATTCCGATTGCCATAATACAAGCGGTTAATAACAGTACCGGTGCTGATGCAGTACTTTGAATGAATGGAATCTTCTGTGTTCTTATCATGTGAACGATTAAAGTTTGTGTGAGCAGTCCAACGACAAACCAACCAGATTGGAATAATGATTGTTCGCTAGGTGTATTTGCACCGAAGACATTCCACATGACTACGTATGTGATAATATCAAATATGGAACTAATTGGGCCGATACAAATAATGAAGTTCCGTAAGTTTGCAGTATCCCATTTTCTCGGTTTTTCTAAAAATTCTTTATCCATTTTGTCCCATGGAATAGACAGCTGTGAAATATCGTAAAGCAAGTTTTGAATTAAAAGGTGAATGGCAAGCATCGGTAAAAAGGGAATGAAAGCACTGGCCACTAACACACTAAATACATTTCCAAAGTTAGAGCTAGCCGTCATTTTAATATATTTTAAAATATTTCCGAACGTAGTGCGTCCTTCTAAAATACCCGCTTCTAATATAGTTAAACTTTTTTCAAGTAGAATAATATCGGAAGACTCTTTTGCGATATCAGTTGCAGTATCAACAGATATTCCAACGTCAGCATCACGTAATGCTACGGCATCGTTAATGCCATCCCCCATATAACCTACTGTATGACCGTTCCCTTGTAAGGCACGAATAATGCGAGATTTTTGCATTGGATTTATTTTTGCGAACACTGTTGTTTCTTCGGCTAGTTTTGCTAATGCTTTATCTGGTAAAGAATCGATCTCGTAGCCAAGGATAGGCTCACCAATATCCAATCCAACTTCTTTACAAACTTTTTTTGTAACAATTTCATTATCACCAGTTAAAATTTTTACTTGTACACCATGTTTCTGTAATGCTTGAATAGCAACAGATGCAGATGGTTTCGGTGGATCTAAAAAGCCAATATATCCAGCGAGAATCATATTAGTTTCATCTTTTACCGCGTACTCTTTATCATTTATTTTTCTATTTTTTTTATAAGCTACAGCAATTACACGCATACCTTCGCCATTCAATGTCTCACTTAGTTGTTTGACATTTGAGCGCATTTCCTCGGTAAGTTGAACAATCTTTTCGTTTGATTCAGTGTAGTTACAAATGGATAAAATTTCTTCCACGGCACCTTTACAAACCATTGTATGTTCACCTGAGATGTCTTTGACGATGACGGACATGCGACGGCGGGCAAAATCAAATGGAATTTCATCTAGTTTTTGAAACGTTGAAGGGTCGAACGTTTGTTTTTCTTCTGTATGCTCAATAACAGCTTTATCTATTAAATTTTTCAATCCAGTTTGATAGAAGCTATTTAAATATGCAAACTGTAATACACGATTGCATGGATTACCAGTAGGATCTAAATGTCTAACAAGAACAACTTTATCCTCTGTCAATGTCCCAGTTTTATCTGTACAAAGAATGTTCATCGCGCCTAAGTTTTGAATAGAATTTAGCTGTTTTACAATAACTTTTTGCTTAGACATGTTCACAGCACCTTTAGCTAAATTAGCAGTTACAATCATTGGTAACATTTCAGGTGTAAGACCAACTGCAATAGCGATAGCGAAGAAGAAAGCTTCTTGCCAATCACCTTTTGTGAATCCATTAATGAGAAGGACAATGGGCGCCATAATAAGCATGAATGTAATTAAGAGCCAGCTTACTTTGTTTACACCTTTATCAAAGCTTGTTTCTGCGCGCTTCCCGATTACTTTATTCGCTAAAGAGCCGAAATACGTATCGGTACTTGTTGAAACGACAACAGCTTTTGCGCTACCACTTACAATATTCGTACCCATAAAGCAAAGGTTTTCCATATCGAGTGGATTGAAATTTTTTTTCATATTTTTTGGTAAGATATGCTTGTTTTCTGTATGGTAGCAGTTTTCGTATTTTTCTACAGGAAGTGCTTCCCCGGTTAATGAAGACTGATTAACAAATAAATCTTTAGCCGATAAAATACGCACATCAGCTGGAACGATGTCACCGGCTGAAAGTGAAATAATATCGCCAGGTACAAGTTCTTCAATTGGAATTTCTATTGTATAATTTCGATTTAAATTCGTTACGTTTTTTGTTTCGTGTACAAATCCATCTATTCTAAAGACGCTCGCGGTTGTTCGAACCATCGCCTTTAATTTATCCGCGGCTTTTTGAGAGCGGAATTCTTGTAAAAAGCGAATCGTTGAACTTAGAAGTACCATTACAGATACGACAATTGTTCCTTGCATGTCATCTGTGAAAAAAGAGAGCGCTCCAAGAGCTAATAAAACAAAAATAAATGGATTTTTAAATGCCAGCAGAAATTGAATGGACCACGGCAATGTTTTATTATGAGCAATTTCGTTCGGACCATATAAAGAAAGTCTACGGGACGCTTCTTGTTTAGAGAGTCCATTTTCTGTAGTTTCTAGAAGTTTTAATGCAGAGTTTATATCTTGTGTTGCAACTTCCACTAATACTTTGTTATTTGTTTGCATGCTATCTTGATCGTAAGCATGCTTTGTTTCTTGTCTTTGAAAATTAAACATCGGTAGTTCCTCCTCTGGCATGAAGGAGGAAACAAACTGTTACTCGACTATTTAAAATTAGGAGGAACAGCTTCTTTCCTACCTACATGATGAAATATTAACGTAAAACATATGGGTATCTGGGCCGAATCATCACTTGCCACTGTTCCTCACCTCCGTCCAATTTAATAGTTTCTGAATATGCTATGTTTGTTTCATAGTCAGGTGCATAAAGACATAAAAAAGACCTTTACTCACAACGAGTAAAGGTCTGAATTCACAGTTAAAAAACGTCCACACGAAAGCCTGTTAGTAAACATAGCTAAAAACAGTTTTTGTGTATGACAAAATACATGCACCTCTCCCTCGTTGAGTTTTAGCACTGTATAGCATAGGTACTGAAACCAGCTACGTTAAAAAAGGCCTTCATTCCGACCTTTCCTGTTGACCCATTGGCGTCTCTCGACATTTTTGGGCAGCAGCGTTTCTCTATACAGGAGCCTCACCTAACAGAGACCATATTCAATTACATGTTGAATGTTAGCACTGTAAAATCGTAGTGTCAATATCTTTTTAATCTGTTTTTTTGAAAAATCAAATAGATTTATGAAGGGTATATAGTATGAAATAAGTTGTATTTTTTGAGAATAAGTTGGAAAAATAAAAAATAATGAATATAAATAAAAAGCACTCATTACAGTGCTTTTTATAATAGATTATGAGATTGTAGGATTTTCAAAAATAACAATTTCTGAGTTATTTGTTGTTGAAACGCGTTGTGCGTAATATGTTAAAGCTGAAGAAATATATGTTGGTAATGTCTCATTTGTATGTGATGTTGTATATTCATGGATTAATTCTTTTAAAGTCGTCCATTCTAATTGTGCTGGGTGATCAGACACGAAAGAACTTACCCAGCGATCAAATGAAGATGAAAAATCAGTTTGTAAACGAAATACTTCTTTCATAATAAAACGCTCCCTTAAAATGTAGTACAATTATTTTACCACAAAACACGAACGATAGCTAAATTTTTTGAGTATAACGTTCGTGTTATATAGTTGTCTAGATGATTGGTTATGTAAATTCAATTTGCCATTTGAAATAACATTCCGTAAGATGAAAGATAGATTATATAAAGAGCTGGAGGAAAGAAAGTGGAATTTGTATTTTTAGGAACTGGTGCAGGTGTTCCTTCAAAAGGAAGGAATGTTTCAGCAATTGCTTTGCAGTTGTTAGAAGAACGAGGACAGACTTGGTTATTTGACTGTGGCGAGGCGACGCAACATCAAATACTACATACGTCTGTACGTCCACGCCGCATTGAAAAAATATTTATTACGCATTTACATGGCGATCATATTTTTGGATTGCCGGGTTTATTGGGTAGCCGTTCGTTTCAAGGTGGAACAACAAAATTAACAGTGTACGGACCAAAAGGAATTAAACAATTTATTGAAGTGGCATTATCAGTAAGTACGACACATGTGAAATATCCACTTGAAATCGTTGAGATAACAGAAGAAGGTACTGTGTTTGAAGATAATGAGTTTTATGTAGAAACGAAAAAATTGTCACATGGCATTGAATGTTTTGGATATCGTATTGTAGAGAAAGATATACAAGGTGTTCTTTTAGTCGATAAATTGCTCGAAATGGGAGTGAAACCAGGGCCAATCTTTAAGCGTTTAAAAGATGGAGAAGTAGTTGAATTAGAGAATGGTACGATACTAAATGGAAAAGATTTTATCGGTCCGCCTCAAAAGGGAAGAATTATTACCATTTTAGGTGATACACGATATTGCGAAGCGAGTAGAGAGCTAGCACAAAATGCTGATGTACTTGTTCATGAAGCAACTTTTGCGGCAGACGATGAACAACAAGCGCATGATTATTTTCATTCCACATCTAAGCAAGCTGCGAGCATTGCACTTCATGCAAATGCGAAACGATTAATATTAACTCACATTAGTTCTCGTTATCAAGGAGATACATATAAGGAATTATTGAAAGAGGCACGAGAGTTATTTCCTAATACAGAAATAGCGACAGATTTAAAATCATTTCCAGTAGAAAAATAATGATTTTTGGAAAAATGGTAACATTAGGTTACCATTTTTTTATGTCTAAAAAATTTTAAAAATAAAACTGTTATTATTTTATACTTAAACTTGGATGATACAGAAACTTAGAATGGTTTGAATATATAGGATAAAAATACGTAATAATGATTATTTAGAAAAACTGTTATATAAGTCAGATGACATACAAGTAATACAAATAGCAGAAAGGGACTTTTATTCAGAACTTTTAAAATTCAACAAAAGTAAGCGTTTTATAAAAAACAAGCTATAATGAGGGCAGATTACAATTTATTATAAGTCACATGCATATTAGTCATTGTCGTAACAAGTGAAGTTGACTAAAACATGAGAGAGTAATATGGAGATTATAATAGGAAAGATATCATTATTTGTACTAAGTCTTTTTTACTTTTTAGCTAAACGGTATGATTAGCTAGTGTAGCTGTTGCAAGTGGTTTAGTAGAAGCTTTTTTAATAATAAGTTGGTGGGGATTTAATTGGTATACCACTCTTTAAAAGAGTTCAGAACATCAGCAGGTAGTCTAGGTTGAGTAGCGGGTGCAAATTTAGTTGTATTAACAATGGTTATATCACCTGTTTATGCTATGCTTGCAATGGCTTCTGTGTTAAACTTTGGATTGCTACCAGGATTTATTGCTGGTTATCTTATATCGTTTTAAATGAAAGTAATGCTATATTTCTTATGTATTATGGTATCTGGTATTATTTCAGGATATTGGTTCATTTTATTCAAAAACTATCCAATTCGTACAGCGGAACAAATTCGTGGTAGAACTGGAACAGCAACAAATGTGGCAGCTTAATAAAATAGTAGAATAAATTTTTTTCATAGAGGTTTAGGGGGAGTTATGATGAAGTACCGCTCAGTGTTTGATATTATTGGTCCGGTTATGATTGGTCCATCAAGTTCACATACAGCAGGCGCGGCAAGAATGGGGCAAGTTGCTCGTCAGCTGTTTCGTCATGAGCCAGAGAGAGTTAGCATTTCATTATATGGTTCATTTGCAAAAACATACCGTGGTCACGGTACGGATGTAGCGCTAATCGGTGGAATACTTGGATTTGAAACAGATGATTTACGTATTCCAAGTGCGTTAGATATTGCAAAAGAACGCGGGATTGAAGTGGAATTCATTGAAGAAGATGCAAATGCTCCGCATCCAAATACAGCGAAAATTCGTCTGTATAAAGGTGAAGAGGAAATTGAAGTTGTTGCTTGCTCAATTGGTGGCGGTAAAATTGAAGTTGTAGAATTAAACGGATTCGATCTTCAATTAACAGGCACGAGTCCAGCACTACTTATTGTAAATAACGATCGCTTTGGTGCTATCGCAGCTGTAGCTTCCATTCTTGCGAAACACGAGATTAACATTAGTACAATGAGCGTTTCTCGTAAAGAAAAAGGAAGAAGAGCGCTTATGGTCATTGAAACAGATGAATTGTTAGCAGATGAAGTGATTGAAGAAATAAAAGGGCAACAAAATATTTGTCAAGTAACTATTATGGATTAATTGCAGGGGGGACACACCATGTTTCGGAACGCAGCGGAACTAGTGGCGCAAGCTAAAGAACAAAATGTAAAAATCGCAGAAATTATGATTCAATGTGAAATGGAAACAAGACATATTTCACGTGAAGAAGTAATTGCTGGTATGGAAAAGAACTTAGTCGTGATGGAACAAGCAGTAGAACGTGGTATTCGCGGCGTGAAATCACCAACTGGTTTAACTGGCGGTGATGCTGTAAAAGTTCAAGCGTATATGAAGAGCGGAAAAGGCTTATCTGGAGATACGATTTTGGACGCAGTGAGTAAAGCTGTTGCAACAAATGAAGTAAACGCGGCGATGGGGATTATTTGTGCAACACCAACAGCAGGTTCTGCTGGAACAGTGCCAGGTGTACTGTTTGCACTGAAAGAAAAATTACAACCTACACGTGAAGAAATGATTGAATTTTTATTTACAGCAGGAGCTTTCGGTATGGTAGTTGCGAATAATGCTTGTATTTCTGGTGCGGCAGGAGGATGCCAAGCAGAAGTTGGTTCAGCAAGTGGAATGGCAGCGGCAGCAGCAGTTGAGATGGCTGGTGGAACACCAGATCAAGCAGCTACAGCGATGGCAATTTCGTTAAAGAATATGCTTGGTTTAGTGTGCGATCCTGTTGCAGGACTTGTAGAAGTACCTTGTGTAAAGCGTAATGCAGCGGGTGCTTCAAATGCGATGATTTCAGCGGATTTATCATTAGCTGGTGTAACGAGTACAATTCCATGTGATGAAGTGATTGAGGCAATGTTTAGAATCGGACAAACGATGCCAGTAGCACTTCGTGAAACAGCTGAAGGCGGGCTTGCAGCAACACCGACAGGTCGTCGTCTACAAGAAGAGATTTTTGGAAAGAGTAATAACTAAAAGTATATGATGATAAAAAATGGAGCTCAAGTAAGATTGAGCTCCATTTTTATTTTTCTTTTGTGAGTTGTTCTAATGTTTTTCCAAGATCATGTGATCGTTTCGTTGCCTGTGTAATACAAGAAACGAGTGCTTGTTGAAATTTATTTTCCTGTAATACTTCAATGCCTGCTTCGGTAGTTCCGCCAGGAGATGTAATTTCCTTTCGCAAAACAGAAGGGTGTTTTTCGCTTGCTTTTAGCATTTCAGCAGCACCAATCATCGTCTGAAGAATAAGCGATTTTGCAACATCTTCTTTTAAACCAATTTTTTTTGCGGCGTCTTCCATCGCCTCTACTACGTAATAAATATAAGCTGGTCCACTTCCAGACAATGCAGTGACAGCATGCATATCTTCTTCCTCTACAACAGAGACGAGACCGACCGTTTCAAATAAAGATTTTGCAGTTTGAATATGTTCCGCTGTTGTATGTTTTGAAGGCGAAATAGCGGTAGCTGATTTTAAAATAGCGGCAGATGTATTTGGCATTGCACGAATGATCGGAACGTTTTTTTGAAGTAGGTTTCTAATCGAGTGAGTAGAAACACCTGCTAATAGCGAAATAATAAGCAAATCCTTATTTATATATTCTTTAAGAGGGGTAAGCGCTTCTGCAACATCCTTTGGTTTCATTGCTAGAAAAAGAATATTTGTATTAGCAAGTAGTTCTTTTTTGTTATGCGTACCTTTGACACCATATTTTGTATGTAGCTCTTGTAACCTTGTCTCGTTAGAACGATTACTTACGGTAATTTGTTCTCCTTTAACTACATTTGCGTGTAACAATCCACCAATAATCGCTTCGGCAATAGAGCCTGCACCGAGAAAGGATATGTTTTGAATAGACATGATGTTCCTCCTTTAAACTTGGTTAGAAATACTTATAAATGTACATACATTCGGTTTTTTATAGAAAACACCTCTTTTTATCTGAAAATAATGACAAATTTATGTAGAAGTTGTAAACTGAAGAAGTATTCATTTTTGAACCGGAAAGAGTCAGGGGGGCTAAGCATGACGGCGATTCACCGAATGGAGATTCCTGTGCCATTTGCAGTTGAGACTGTGAATGTGTTTTTAGTTGAGGGGGAGACATTAACATTAATTGATACAGGGACGAATACAGAAGAGGCAAAAAATGCGTTAGAAAGTCAATTAGGTGCATTAGGTTATACGATAGAAGATATTGAAACGGTAGTGATTACGCATCATCATGCGGATCATTGTGGACTTTTAAATATATTTTCTGAGAAAACGAATATTATTGGACACCCTTGGAATGAGCCGTGGATCACGCAAAATCCAGAGTTTTTAAAGCGGTATCATGAGTTTTTTAGAGAGACAGCCTTGCAGTTCGGTGTTCCAGCAGCATTTTTGAATGATGAGGCATTATTGACGACAAGGACACTTAAATATTCTTGTAATAGATCGTTAACACATACTGTGAGAGAGGGGGATCGTATTGATTCTTTACCTGGGTTTACAGTAATTGAAACCCCAGGCCATGCTTCTACTCATATTTCTTTATATAGAGAATCCGATGGGATATTAATTGGTGGGGATGCTCTCATTAGTCATATTTCTTCAAATCCAATATTAGAACCACCATATGAAGGGCAAACGGAAAGAGCACGTCCATTGCTACAATACAATCAAACGTTAAAACGTTTAAGTGAAATGAATATTTCACGTATTTTATCAGGGCATGGGGAAGATGTTCTAAATGTGAAACAACTTATTGAAACGAGGTTACAAAAGCAAGAAACACGTGCATTTAAAGTACTTGAGTTATTAAAGGAAAAACCGATGACAGCATTTGAAGTATGTGTGAAGCTATTTCCAGTATTATATAAAGAACAATTGCCGCTTACTATCTCCGAAACTGTTGGACAATTAGACTTTTTAGCATATAATCAACAAGTGATGATTGATGAATCTTCGCAACAATTGATTTATTATGCAAAGTAGGTGACAGCAATGACAGGACGCTTACAAGAAAAAGTAATCGTCATTACAGGCGCTTCTAGTGGAATTGGAGAGCAAGTTGCAATGCAAGTTGCAGAGCAGGGAGCGACTCCAGTATTAATGGCTCGAACAGAGGAGAAACTACAAGCGTTAGCAGACAAAATAAAAAAAACTTATAATACGCCTTGCTATTATTATGTATTAGACGTAAGTGAAGAGACGAAAGTACAATCTGTTTTTTCAAAGGTATTACAAGAAGTGGGACGTATTGATATATTGGTAAACAATGCGGGTTTTGGTATTTTTAAAACGTTTGAAGAGGCATCAATGGATGAAGTAAAGGATATGTTCCAAGTAAATGTATTTGGACTAGTAGCTTGTACGAAAGCGGTATTACCTTATATGGTAAAAAGAAACGAAGGACATATAATTAATATAGCTTCACTTGCTGGGAAAATTGCAACTCCGAAATCGAGTGCTTATGCAGCAACGAAACATGCCGTATTAGGATTTACGAATAGTTTGCGCATGGAATTATCGAATACAGATATTTATGTAACAGCAATTAACCCAGGACCGATAGATACGAACTTTTTTGAAATAGCTGATCAATCTGGTACATATGTAAAAAATATGGGACGTTACATGTTAAAACCAACATATGTAGCAGAACAAATCGTAAAGGCGATGCAAACGAAAAAACGTGAAGTGAATTTGCCGAAGTGGATGGGAATGGGGCCTAAGCTCTATGCGTTATTCCCTGGTTTATTTGAACGTGTAGCGGGAAAATCATTAAGTAAAAAATAGGAGATTTCCATATGGAAATCTCCTATTTTTTTATTTTCCAGTCACATAATCGTAAACGGTATCCTCAATTGCCTCGTATACGTCAATTTCATTATTCGAATGAATAATCGCTTGAATATGTTTCACTAACATTTCCTGATCCTCTTTTGATACAGGATTGCATTGATATTGCTGAAAACTTTTTATAATCATTTTCTCAATTAACTTTTCGTTCATATTTTTCCCCGCCTGTATGTACGTATGTATTGTTTTATTGTACTTGAAGTGAAATAAAAAAACTACCATGCACTATTTTTGTATAAAAATTCGGTTGAGTATATTATTTTTCTAGTAAAATTAAGTTTTTTAGTTTTGGAAAATTTATAAATATTTAATTGACTCTATAAATATACAATATTATAATCATACTTAATTTAAAGAATCAATATGAGGAGGAACTTATGAAAGTCGCAATTATTGGAGCAACTGGATATGGAGGTATTGAATTAATTCGGTTATTAGAGCAGCATCCGTATTTTTCGATAGCATCTCTCCATTCTTTTTCGCAAGTTGGTGAATGTATAGCGAATGTATATCCACATTTTCGAAATATCCTTGTCCATACGTTACAAGAAATTGATGTGGAGGAAATAGAGAAGGAAGCAGAAATTGTATTTTTAGCAACCCCAGCAGGTGTATCGGCAGAATTAACTCCAAAATTATTACAGGTAGGTTTAAAAGTAATTGACCTATCTGGAGACTTTCGTATGATAGATCCCTCGTCATATGAACTGTGGTATAAAAGGCCAGCTGCACAAGAAGAAATTCTTAGGAAAGCAGTATATGGGCTAAGTGAATGGAAAAGGTCTGAGGTTCAAAATGCAGATTTAATTGCAAACCCAGGATGTTTTGCTACAGCTGTATTATTAGCGATAGCGCCGTTAACGCGTAGCGGCATAATTGAAGAAGATTCCATTATTATTGATGCGAAATCAGGAGTATCTGGAGCGGGCAAAACGCCAACAACAATGGCTCACTTTCCTGAGTTATATGATAACTTACACATTTATAAAGTTAATCAGCATCAGCATATTCCTGAGATTGAGCAAATGCTTGCAGAGTGGAATAGTGAAATGAAGCCAATCACGTTTAGTACACATTTAATACCGATATCACGGGGGATTATGATTACACTTTATGCGAAAGTGAAAAAGGAAATGAAAATAGAGCAGCTTCAAAAATTGTATGAAGAAACGTATGAATACTCAGCTTTCGTTCGAGTTCGCTCTCATGGAGAATTTCCAAGTCCGAAAGAAGTAAGGGGCTCAAATTATTGTGATATTGGGGTAGCTTACGATGAAAGAACAGAAAGAGTTACAGTCGTTTCTGTTATAGACAATATGATGAAAGGTGCGGCTGGGCAAGCGATTCAAAACGCAAATGTATTAGCGGGATTGGAAGAGACAACAGGTTTACAGCATATGCCGCTTTATCCATAAGGGGGACATGATGATTAAAGTAGCGTCTATTACAAAATTAGAAAGTGGTTCAATTGTAACGCCGAAAGGCTTTTCGGCAATCGGTACTAGCAATGGTTTGAAAAAGGAGAAAAAGGATTTAGGTGCAATCGTTTGTGACGTACCAGCATCGTGCGCCGCTGTTTATACAACAAATCAAATACAAGCAGCACCCCTGCAAGTAACGAAAGATAGTATAGCAACTGAAGGGAAATTACAAGCAATTATCGTTAATAGCGGAAATGCAAATGCTTGTACAGGAATGAAAGGGCTACAAGATGCTTACGAGATACGAACATTAGGGGCAGAACACTTTGGTGTAAAAGAAAATTACGTTGCGGTCGGTTCAACTGGTGTAATTGGAGTACCTTTACCGATGGATAGCATCCGCAAGGGAGTTACATCTCTTATACCGACAAAAGAGGTAAGTGAAGCTCATTCTTTTTGTGAAGCAATTTTAACGACGGATCTTATAACGAAAGAAACTTGTTATGAGATGATTATTGATGGAAAAGAAGTGACTATCGCTGGTGTTGCTAAAGGTTCAGGAATGATTCATCCGAATATGGCAACGATGCTTAGTTTTATTACAACAGATGCCAATATAGAGCATGAAGTATTGCAAACAGCATTATCACAAATTACGAATCATACATTTAACCAAATTACGGTAGATGGAGATACTTCTACAAATGATATGGTCATCGTTATGGCAAGTGGATTGTCGGAAACGAAACCAATCAATATGGAACACACAGACTGGGAAACTTTCGTATTTACTTTACAGAAGGTATGTGAAGATTTAGCAAAAAAAATTGCACAAGATGGTGAAGGTGCTACGAAGTTAATAGAAGTAAATGTGCTAGGGGCTAAAGCGAGTGAAGAGGCAAAGAAAATTGCAAAGCAAATAGTTGGTTCAAGTCTTGTGAAAACCGCAATACACGGTGAAGACCCAAATTGGGGGCGAATTATTAGCAGTATTGGACAAAGTGAAGTAACGATTAATCCAAATACAATTGATATTACTCTTCAATCTATCGTTGTGCTAAAAAATAGTGAACCTCAAATATTTTCTGAAGAGGAAATGAAAAAGAAATTAAAAGAACATGAAATTATTATTGATGTGTATTTACATGTAGGAAAAGAGACCGGATCAGCTTGGGGATGCGACTTAAGTTATGATTATGTAAAAATAAACGCTTGTTATCGTACATAAGGAGAGAGAAGATGAGTGATTATATCGTAATTAAATGCGGCGGTAGCATGTTGGATCAATTAAATGATGTGTTTTTTGATTGTATAAAGAAATTGCAACAGAAGTATAAGATAGTGATTGTCCATGGTGGTGGCCCAGAAATTGATGCCAAATTAAAAGAGTGTCATATCAAAGTGGAAAAAAGAGATGGATTACGAGTAACACCAAAAGAAGTGATGGATGTTGTTCAAATGGTGCTATGTGGTAGTACAAATAAAAAGTTTGTAATGAATTTACAAAAGCATAATTTACTGGCCGTAGGGCTTTCAGGGTGTGACGGTAATTTACTTCAAGTTCAACCTGCCAGCGAAGAAATAGGATATGTAGGAGAGGTAAGTTATGTAGAAACAACCTTATTAAAAAAATTAATAGATATGAATTATATTCCTGTTATTGCCCCAATCGGAATAAATGGTAATGAGGTGTATAACATAAATGCGGATACTGCTGCAGCTGGGATTGCGGATGCGCTATCCGCAAAAGAACTTATTTTCATTACAGATGTAGATGGGATATTAAATGAAGGGAAATTGGTAAAGAAAACAGATGAGTCTGAAATTGCAACTTTTATAGAAAAAGGTGTTATTACAGGCGGGATGATTCCGAAAGTACAGGCGGCACTTACATCATTAAAAATGGGAGTACAAAAGGTAAGTATTGTGAATGGTACAAAGGATTTTACTGAGGTCACAGGCGAGTGTATCGGAACGACGGTAACGAAAGGCGTGAGTATTGTATGACGAGTCATCTTTTTCAAACGTATGGAAGAAGAAACGTTGAGTTTGTAAAGGGGAATGGAACGAAAGTTATTGATAAACATGGTAAGCAATATGTAGATTTCACTTCCGGTATTGGAGTATGTAATTTAGGACATTGTCATCCTACTGTTGTAAAGGCGGTTGAAAAGCAACTTGGAGACATATGGCATATATCGAATTTATTTACAAACTCCTTACAAGAAGAGGTTGCATCGTTAGTAACAGAAAATACAGCATTAGATTATGTGTTTTTTTGTAATAGCGGGGCAGAGGCGAATGAAGCAGCTTTAAAGCTAGCTCGTAAGCATACTGGAAAATCTCTAGTCGTAACATGTGAGCAGTCTTTTCACGGTAGAACATTTGGAACGATGAGTGCAACAGGTCAAGATAAGGTGAAAGAAGGGTTTGGTCCACTACTTCCGTCTTTTTTACATATCCCTTTTAACGATATACAAGCATTAGAGGAAGTAATGAATGAAGAAGTTGCGGCAGTAATGATAGAAGTTGTTCAAGGAGAGGGCGGGGTCATACTAGCTGATTCGTTTTTTTTGAAAGAAATCGAAATATTATGTAATAAGTACGGTTCTCTATTTATTATAGACGAAGTACAAACGGGTATAGGAAGAACCGGAACACTATTCGCTTACGAACAAATGGGAATAAAACCTGATATCGTTACTATCGCTAAGGCTCTTGGAAATGGTATTCCCGTTGGAGCAGTAATTGGTAGGAAAGAACTGGGCTCTTCTTTTAATGCGGGATCACACGGTTCAACTTTTGGAGGGAATTATATTGCGATGACTGCTGCGAAAGAAGTGTTACAGGTAAGCAAGGAACCATCCTTTTTAAAAGACGTACAGGAAAAGGGCGAATACGTATTAAAGAGATTGCAAGAAGAGTTATGTCATGTCGAATGTATTCAAAATATTCGTGGCAAGGGGCTTATGATTGGAATCGAATATAAGCATGAAGTTTCAAATTTTATAGAACAACTTGAAAAAGACGGGCTACTCGTATTACAAGCAGGGCCGAATGTCATAAGACTATTACCGCCACTCATTGTAACGAATGAAGAGTTAGAACAGGCAGTATATATGATAAAAAAAGTAGTTTGTACAAAAAACGTATCAATCATATAAGGGGGAAATTTCATGTCAACTGTACAAGTACCGAAATTAAATACGAAAGATCTTTTAACACTAGAAGAATTAACGAAAGAAGAAATTATTTCTTTAATTGAGTTCGCTATATATTTAAAAAAGAATAAGCAAGAGCCTTTATTACAAGGTAAAATATTAGGGCTTATCTTTGATAAACATTCAACTCGTACTCGTGTATCTTTTGAAGCAGGAATGGTACAGCTCGGAGGACATGGAATGTTTTTAAGTGGGAAGGAGATGCAAATCGGAAGAGGAGAGACCGTTTCTGATACTGCGAAAGTACTGTCTCATTATATTGATGGGATTATGATACGTACATTCTCACACGCGGATGTAGAAGAGTTGGCAAAAGAATCGAGCATTCCTGTTATTAATGGATTAACGGATGATCATCATCCTTGTCAAGCATTAGCAGATTTAATGACGATATATGAAGAAGTGAATACATTTAAAGGAATTAAATTGGCTTATGTAGGTGATGGGAATAATGTGTGTCATTCGTTACTGTTAGCGAGTGCAAAAGTCGGAATGAATATGACTGTGGCAACACCCGTAGGGTATGAACCGAATGAGGAAATTGTTAAAAAAGCGTTAGCGATTGCTAAAGAAACAGGCGCTGAAATTGAAATTTTGCATAATCCTGAATTAGCGGTACAGGAAGCAGATTTTATTTATACTGATGTTTGGATGAGTATGGGGCAAGATGGAGAAGAAGAGAAATATACTTTATTTCAACCTTATCAAATCAATAAAGAACTTGTTATGCATGCAAAGCAAACATATCGTTTCTTACACTGTTTACCTGCTCATCGTGAAGAAGAAGTAACAGGAGAAATTATTGATGGACCACAGTCTATCGTTTTTGAGCAAGCTGGTAATCGATTACATGCTCAAAAAGCATTATTAGTAAGTTTATTTAATAATGTAGAAGAACCTTCCTAAAAGGAAGGTTTTTTATATTAAAATGTCGGATGTATATTTGGTTAATCATTTTTATATCATTTATAATAGAAAGAGAAAACTAAATTTGTTATTCAGTGCGTGTAAGGACATACTACATATAAAATATAGTTAAAGAGATGATGAGAGTGAAAACAACTAAGCAAACATATTCGTTTTTTCAGCGGATGTGGAGAATATTAAAGTTTCAATATTATAAGTTGCTTCGATCGCCAGAAGGAGCAAAGAAAGTGTCGTTAGGTTTTGCTATTGGTTTTGGTTTAGAAATGTTAGTAATTTATACAGCATCGCTCGTATATGTAATATTTTATCCAATCGTTCGATTAGCAAAAGGATCATTTCCTGCTGCAGTTATTGGCAATATTATTGGGAAAATATCGTTTCTCCCAGTGTTTTTATTTCCGCTTGCGTATGCGCTAGGGAAAATGATTTATCCATTTCATGTACAACAAATACATCATGAACCATTTACGATATCGGACTTGTTTTCAAGTCACATTTTTACGATGTTAAAGAGCTTATTACAGAGTGAAGTATATGTATTAATTGGAATGACGATTTTAGGAGTTGTGTTCGGTGTAGTTTCATATTTCGTAGTGCATTATTTATATGAAAAGAATCGTAAGTTACGTTTGAAGAACAGAAAGAAAAAAGTGAGAGAACCACTTGTACAAATATAAAGAATGGCACATTCATTTTCTCCTTTGAATATGTTTAAGAAAAAGGGGGAGAGAATGGATGTATTATTACTATGTACCTCAAGTATACCCATATACAAATTATTATCCGGTAAATGATATGAGACAGCAAGTTGGAGTGTATCAACAGCAACAATTTCAGCAATTGCCACAAATACCACCACAACAACCTACGCAAGATCAAAAACCATATTTAACGACATGGCCATATTCAAATGTATACTACGGTAATTATTATGAATCATAAAGCTGCTTCTATTTAGAAGCAGCTTTATGCGTTTGTTTTCAAAATTAAATTTTGAATGGTTTGAAGAGATTGAATGAGCTTTTCGCGCTCTTCCTCAGATAATGTTTGGAAATTTTCTTTTAGTTTGTCTAAAATGAATTGCTGATACTGATTTACTAATAATTTCCCTTCAGCTGTTAGAGAAATTAAAATGACCCGTCGATCTTTTTCGCTATAATGACGCTCTATTAGTTCCTCTTGAATAAGTTTGTTTAATAGAGGTGTCATGTTAGGCCTTGAAATCGCTAGCCGCTTGCCGATTTCGGAAACTGCTAATGTGCCATTTTCATGCAAAAGTAGTAATACTTGTGTATGTGATGGCGGCATATGTCTTTGAGAAGAAAATTCTCCAGGAAGCATAAATTTGCGATAAAAAAGAGGCACTAGCGAAAGAAGATGATCAACAATACGTTCCCACTCGCGTGATTCCATATAAAGGCCCCCTTCCACTTTCATTGTAACAAAAAAGACATGGTATAAAAATAGAATTGTTTCACAGCAGCTTTAATATTTGTAGGATAACACTTGCTTTGTAAATGTATTAGCAATAATCGCATAGCCGTTATCATTTGGGTGCACTTGGTCAAATAGTAAATCTTTTTTATCATTCGATATTAATTTACGAATTGGTAAAACGATAGACGGTTGATTTGCTTTTGAAATGGAATAAACGGATTCATTCCATCCGTCTAAAAACATGTCTGCATAACTTGCGATGGAGTCATCGAGTTGTAACGGGTTATAGAGTTCTGAGAGAATGAGTAAAGCGTTCGGATTTTGATCTCGAACTGTCTTTACAATAGTTTTTATATCCGCTTCAAAATGAGCTTTTTCTTTATTTAACATTTTAATACCATCTATAACACCGACATCACGATTTAAGCGAAATAAATTATTTCCTCCAATATTAATCGTAATTATATTTGCAGCTCTAATTTTTTGCTTTACATCTTCTGATTGAACTTTTTTAGCGAGACGATCTGTAGTAAGGCCGTTTATCCCAAGATTTTCTACTGTAATTGGTTTATGAATTTGTGCTTCTATTTGTCTGGAAGCTAATTCAGCAAATCCACCTTGTGTCGATCCATATCCTTTAGCGAGTGAATCACCTAATACGAGGTGATAAAAGGAGTCGTTTGTTTGCTTATCAATCCAACTTGGAGCAGAGGTTTTCTCTGTTTTGTCTTCAGGTTCGTTTTGTTTTGTCTCATCGTTCTTTTCAAAATTAGAATAAGAAATGATTAGAAGGAGGAGACAAACAACTATTAAGATGACTTTTTTCATAAATTCATCCTCCTTGTAATTGGTAATTGTATCATATTCAGCAATATTAGCAATGTAAGGGCATATTATATGTTTATGAAAAGTTTACAATAACTTTACAGAAAATTTGTTGAAGTTTGTCAAAAAATATTGACGATACGAAAGAGTTTTATATATGATAATGTCAGATAAGGTGAAATGCTACTTAGTGGGAGCTTTATCTCCCGTTAATTGTTAGTCTTCATCAATCGAGCGTTTAAGGGGACTACTCGTTAGCGCAGGATGAAATGAAAATCGTGTCTCTAATAGAAGAAAAAAGGTATGTGATTATGGACCGATAGGGATTCATTTCATTATTTCTGGTAATTGTATAAGGGGGATTTTTTGTGAAAAAGTCAAAAAAAATGCTAGCTGGAGCAACTCTTGCTATAGGTGTAATAGCGCCGCAAGTACTGCCAACAACAGCTCATGCGGATGAGAATACTGGGGAGAGTACAGTTAACTTACGAATTCTAGAAACATCAGATATTCACGTTAACTTAATGAATTACGATTATTATCAAACGAAAACAGATAATAAAGTAGGTCTCGTGCAAACGGCAACACTTGTTAATAAAGCACGTGAAGAAGCGAAGAACTCTGTCCTGTTTGATGATGGGGATGCATTACAAGGGACACCGCTTGGTGATTATGTAGCGAATAAAATAAACGATCCGAAAAATCCTGTGGATCCTAGTTATACACATCCATTATATCGTGTAATGAATTTAATGAAGTATGACGTCATCTCTCTTGGGAATCATGAATTTAACTATGGTTTAGATTATTTAAACAAAGTGATTAGTAAAACAAAGTTCCCGGTTATTAACTCGAACGTCTATAAAGATGATAAAGATAATAATGAAGAGAACGACCAAAATTACTTTAAACCATATCATATTTTTGAAAAAGAAGTAGAAGATGAATCAGGTCAAAAACAGAAGGTGAAAATTGGGGTAATGGGATTTGTTCCACCTCAAGTTATGAACTGGGATAAAGCAAATTTAGAAGGAAAAGTTAAAGCGAAAGATATAGTTGAAACAGCGAAGAAAATGGTGCCGAAAATGAAAGCGGAAGGTGCAGATGTTATCGTTGCACTAGCGCATTCTGGTGTTGATAAGAGTGGATACAACGTTGGCATGGAAAACGCATCGTATTATTTAACAGAAGTTACTGGTGTAGATGCAGTATTAATGGGACATTCACATACTGAAGTGAAGGATGTATTTAATGGTGTTCCAGTTGTAATGCCTGGTGTGTTTGGAAGTAACTTAGGTATTATTGATATGCAATTGAAAAAGGTAAGCGGAAAATGGGAAGTACAAAAAGAGCAATCGAAGCCACAACTTCGTCCGATTGTTAATAATGAAGGTAATGTAGGACCTGATCAAAATTTAGTTAATGAAATTAAAGATGATCATCAAGCGACAATTGATTATGTGAATACAGCTGTAGGAAAAACGACAGCGCCAATTAATAGTTATTTCTCATTAGTACAAGATGATCCTTCTGTGCAACTTGTGACAAATGCCCAAAAATGGTATGTCGAAAAGTTGTTTGCTGAAAATGGACAATATAGTAAATATAAAGGAATACCAGTTTTATCTGCAGGCGCACCATTTAAAGCAGGTGGCCGAAACGGTGCTACATATTATACGGATATTCCAGCTGGAACGTTAGCAATTAAAAACGTTGCAGATTTATACGTATATCCAAATACTTTATATGCTGTAAAAGTAAATGGGGCACAAGTGAAAGAATGGCTTGAAATGTCTGCAGGTCAGTTTAATAAAATTGATCCAAAGGAAACAAAAGAACAGCCGTTAGTAAATATAGGCTATCCTACATATAACTTTGATATTTTAGATGGTTTAAAATACGAAATTGATGTGACGCAACCAGCAAAATATGATAAAGATGGAAAAGTTATAAAGGAAAATGCGAATGCGAATCGTATTGTAAATATGACGTATGAAGGTAAGCCAGTAGCTGACAATCAAGAATTTATCGTCGCTACAAATAACTATCGTGGAAGTAGCCAAACGTTCCCAGGTGTAAGTAAAGGGGAAGTTGTATACCAATCACAAGATGAAACACGTCAAATCATTGTGAAGTATATGCAAGAAACACCAGTTATTAATCCAGCAGCCGATCAAAACTGGACATTTAAGCCGATTGTTGCAGATAAATTAAATACAACATTCGATTCTTCACCAAATGCACAAAAGTATATAAAGAAAGATGGGAAAATATCATATGTTGGACCATCTGAAAATGAATTTGCTAAATATGCAATTGATATAACGAAGAAGAACGATGGTGGAGAAAAACCAACAACACCACCAACAGGTGAAGGTAATAATGGAGGAAATCCAACGACACCACCAACAGGTGAAGGCAATAATGGAGGGAATCCAACGACACCACCAACAGGTGAAGGTAATAATGGAGGGAATCCAACGACACCACCAACAAATGAAGGTAATAGTGGAAACAATGCAGGATCTGGACAAACTACAACAGATGATCAAAATACAAAAGAAACAACGACAACTGTAAGTGAAAATAAAGAAGCTGACAAAGATGAACGTGATTTACCGAAAACAGGTGCAAGTGTTGCTTCTACAATTGGAGCGGGTCTTGCATTTGTTGGAGCGGGATTACTTATGTTATTTAGAAGAAAGAAAGCAAATAGATAGTAAAGTGTTGTATAAAAAAAGGATTACCGCAATCGGTAATCCTTTTTTTACTTGTATATTATGAAACTGGTACTGCTTTTTCTTTTTTCCATGAAAGACCGAATCCAGTAAAGCCGACGATAATGGTTACAACTGGACAAGCTAAACAGAAGATTGCGTATGGCAGGTAATCGAATGTTGGAACGCTAAGGACGTTTGTTAAGAATACGCCACTTACACCCCATGGTACGAGTGGATTAATTACTGTACCAGCATCTTCTAGTACTCGTGATAAATTACGACGTTCTAAACCGACTTCATCGTATTTATTAGCAAATGCTTGTCCTGTTAAAACGATGGATAAGTACTGTTCACCAAGTAAGAAGTTTACACCAATTGCAGTTGAAGCAGTAGAAATAATTAAGCGTGTACTATTTTTAACAAAGCTAGAGATGATATTCATCAGCTGCGCGATAATACCCATTCCTTGTAGTAATCCTCCCATGCAAAGAGCTAGGAAAATAAGGGCAACGGACATCATCATACTTTGTAAACCGCCGCGAGATAATAAGCTATCAATATCTTTTATACCAGTTTTAGAAACATAACCGTCCTGCATAATTTTCATTAAATCAGTTAGAGATGTACTAGGTTTGAAAATAAAGAGAATAATGATTCCTACTACGATTCCAGCAAGTAATGTTGGAACTGCTGGAACCTTTTTGAATGCGAATAGGAACAGTAATAAAATTGGAATAAGTGTAACGATAGAAATTGTTGCATTTTTTTCTAACGTGCTAATAAAGGATGTGAAATCAACATTGCCTCCAGATCCACTGCCTAAAATGAAATATGCAATAAAAGCAATAATGAAAGCTGGAACTGTCGTCCAAAGCATGTTACGAATATGTTCAAATAAATCTACACCGGTTACAGCAGGAGCTAAGTTTGTTGTATCAGATAAAGGAGACATTTTATCCCCAAAGAATGCACCAGAAATAATTGCACCAGCGATAAGCGCTGGATCGTATCCAAGAGCACTACCCATGCCCATAAAGGCAAGTCCTACAGTTGCAGCAGTTGTAAATGCACTACCGATACTCGTTCCAACAATCGCACAAACAACAAAAACAGTTGGAACGAAAATTTTCGGAGATACAAGTTGGAAGCCGTATACCATTAAAGTTGGAATTGTTCCAGCTGCGATCCATACACTAATTAATACGCCTACAAGTAAGAAAATAAAAATAGATGGAATCCCCGCTGAAATACTACTGATCATCCCTTTTTCCATAGTAGACCAAGAGATTTTTTTCATAAACCCAAACGCTAATAAAATAACGATACCGAATAAAATCGGGATATGCGGTGAAACTTCTAATTGAATAACACTAAAACCAATACAGAAAAAGATAAAAATTGTTAAAAGAACAGATTCAATTTTTGAAACCATTGTTTTCCCCTCCTAATTAATCGAGAATAGTCTTTTTTATATAAAATTCGCCAATATTGTATATTTCCTTTTAAATTTTAGAATTTTTTGACAAATTACCGGTAATTTGTTAATACTTCTATATGATACGGAAATGATTGGATAAAAAAACGTCCCTGCATATAATTATGCAGGGACGAAGAAATCGCGGTACCACCCTAGCTTGTAAAATGAATGTATCACAAAATAAAGGGTCGTATGATATGCGTTAATAAAATAAAAAACGCCCCTGCAATATATGCAGGGACGAAAAATTCGCGGTACCACCCTAAATTGTGAAACAGTGTCGTTTCACCACTCTTTAGACATAACGGTCTATAACCGTCTTTCACTACTCCTTACGTTTCGTAAAAGAAGCTCCAGGGGGTAATTCATAATTCGCTCTGTACTGGTTCGCACCGACCACCAGCTCTCTGAAATCAGAAATCGAAATACTACTAAATCCTATCAACGCCGATTCATATGATGTTAGTTAAATTTTTATCATATATTCATCATACATGTCAATAAAAATGTGTAATATTTTTTTAGGGAAATAAAGGAGATAGGTTTTAACATTGAAAGATGTGCGTTATAATGAATTCGAAAGGGGAGAAAAGAGTGAAGAAAAAACTAATTCTTTTTACCACCTTACTAGTCATTGGCGGAAGTGCTGGAATTTACACAGCTTTTGCAGCTGAATCAGAGCAGGTGAAGCAAAAGCAAATCCAGCAATCAGAAGTGAAGAAAGTGAAAGAAACGGAAGAGAAGAAGTCGATGGAAAAAGCAGCTGCGAAACTAGGAGTTTCTACTGATGAGAAAACAAAAGAGGAAATTACGAAAGAAGTAAACACAGCTAGATTTGAGAAGCGTCATGATTTATTAATTGAGCATGCAAAACAACTGGGAATTGATACAGAAGGAAAAAAAGATGAAGAGATTATTTTAGAAATCGGAAAGATACAGCATGGAAAGTAGAACAACTTATCGTATGATAAGTTGTTCTTTTTTAAGAACTGTTTAATTTAAAAATAATTGACAGTCTTTTGGATTTAATGTTAACTATATCTATAAACTAGTTAACATTAGGGGTGACAATTGTGACTGTGAATAGTAATACGACTGAAAAATCATCTTATACATATGAAGAATTATCAGAGAAAAATAAAGCTTACGTATGGCACCCATTTACACAAATGAAAGGTTATTTAGAAGAAGATCCTGTCATTATTGAACGTGGAGAGGGAAGAAAGCTATACGATGTAAATGGAAATGAATATTGGGATGGGGTTTCATCTATTTGGCTAAATGTTCACGGACATCAAGTGCCAGAATTAGATGAAGCAATTCGTGAGCAATTAAATAAAATTGCTCATTCTACTATGTTAGGACTTGCTAACGTTCCATCAATTTTATTAGCAGAAAAAATTATTGAGGTTGTACCAGAAGGATTGAAGAAGGTGTTCTATTCAGACTCTGGTTCTACAGCTGTTGAAATTGCAATTAAGATGGCTTTCCAATATTGGCAACATAAAGGGAAACCGAGAAAACAAAGATTTGTTACATTAAAAGAAGCATATCACGGTGATACGATTGGTGCTGTTTCAGTAGGAGCAATAGACTTGTTTCACCAAGTGTATAGTTCACTCTTATTTGAAGCAATTAAAATGCCGTATCCATATACATATCGTTCTCCTTATGGAGATAATAAGGAACAAATTGTAAAAAAACATTTAGAAGAAATGGAAGAAATGCTGAAAGAAAAACATGAAGAAATTGCAGCTATTATTGTAGAACCTTTAATGCAAGGTGCTGGCGGTATGATTACAATGCCGAAAGGATACTTAAAAGGGCTAAGGGATTTATGTACAACATATAATGTTTTATTTATTACGGATGAAGTAGCAACGGGATTTGGGCGCACTGGAAAAATGTTTGCATGTGAACATGAAAATGTGACGCCAGACATTTTAACCGCTGGGAAAGGTTTAACAGGTGGTTATTTACCGGTTGCAGTTACGGTAACGACAGACGAAATATATAATGCCTTCTTAGGAGAATATGAGGAACAAAAATCATTTTTCCATGGTCATAGTTACACAGGTAATCCGTTAGGGTGTGCAGTAGCAATTGCGAATCTAGAATTATATGAAAAAACAAATTTAATAGAAGATGTTGCACGTAAAACAGAATATGTAGCCAAGCAATTAGAAGCGCTCTTTGCATATAAACATGTAGGTGATATTCGTCAGTGCGGGTTAATGATTGGTATTGAACTAGTGAAGAATAAGGAAACGAAAGAATCGTTTGAATGGACAGAAAGAGTCGGTGTGCAAGTATGTAAACGCTCAAGAGATCTTGGCATGATTTTACGACCGCTCGGTAACACGATTGTATTTATGCCTCCTCTTGCTTCTACAATTGATGAGATAGATGATATGTTACGCATTTTATATAAAGCAATCTCAGATGTTACGGAGGGAGAAGAATGAGCGGTTTTTTCATAACAGCAACAGATACTGAAGTTGGAAAAACTGTGGTTGCAGGTGCGTTAGCAGGTGTATATAGAGAGTTGGGATATAACGTAGGTGTATATAAACCGTTGCAAAGTGGACATGTTGCATCAAACCCTGAGGGAGATGCAGCAAGATTAAAAGCATTATCGGGTGTACCGACAAAAGAAGATGAAATTTGTCCTTATTCCATTGAAGAACCGCTTGCTCCGAGACTTGCGATGAAAAGAGCTGGAAGAGTCGTAAAGTTAAAAGACATTATGAGGCACTATGAAGAACTATTAAAAGAGTTTAATAGCGTATTTGTCGAAGGGGCAGGCGGGCTTGCAGTCCCATATACTGAAGATAGTTTAGTAATTGATTTCGCAAAACAATTACAGTTGCCTCTTATTATAGTAGCTCGCCCTACGCTAGGGACAGTAAATCATACTGTCTTAACAATTTCTTATGCACAGGCACACGGTTTAACAGTAGCAGGTGTAATTTTGTCTAGTTGTAAAGAATGTGACAAAGAAAGAGTGCAAGAAAATAAAGAAATGATTGAGGAGTTAAGTGGAGTACCAGTTTTAGGTTTATTACCATTTCTTGAAGGTGAATTTACTAGGGAAAAATTATTGGAATCAGCAAAAGAACATATTATGATTTCAAAATTAGAGGAGTTCATTCAAAATGAATCAAACGTGGCGCACACATCTTCAATCTAAATTACAACAATTACATGAGCAAGGACAGTATCGTAATTTGCATGTAACAGAGCAAGCAGAAGAGACGTGGCTTATTCGAGATAAAAAAAGGTTGTTAAATTTAGCATCAAATAATTATTTAGGATTAGCTGGGGATGAAAGATTAAAAGAAGCTGCTATTGCGTGTACAAAAAAATATGGAACTGGTGCGACGGCCTCTCGCCTCGTTGTAGGAAATTATCCATTGTATGAAGAGGTTGAGAGAAGTGTATGCAACTGGAAAGGTACTGAAAGAGCACTAATTGTAAATAGTGGATATACAGCAAATGTAGGTGCTATATCTGCTTTAGCCTGTCGTCACGATATTGTGTTTAGTGATAAATTAAATCACGCAAGTATTGTTGATGGAATTATATTAAGCGGCGCAGAACATAAAAGGTATCGTCATAATGATTTGGATCATTTAGAGAAGTTATTGAAAATAGCGTCACCTGAAAAGAGGAAATTAATCGTAACTGATACTGTTTTTAGTATGGATGGTGATACTGCATACTTGAGAGAATTAGTGCAGCTTAAGGAGAAATACGGGGCAATCATTATAGTTGATGAAGCGCATGCGAGTGGAATATATGGAATCGATGGAGCTGGGTTATCTCATATAGAAAAAGACATTGCTCAAAAAATTGATATACATATGGGGACGTTTAGTAAAGCTTTAGGGTGCTATGGTGCGTATTTGACAGGCGATGCAATTTATATAGAGTATTTACGAAATATGATGAGAAGCTTTATTTTTACTACAGCCTTACCACCAGGAATATTAGGGGCGATACGAAAAGCAATTGAAATTGTGAAAGAAGATAACGAAAGAAGAGAGAGTCTTATAGCGAATGGTGCATATTTCAGAACCCATTTACGAGAAGCTGGTTTTGATATTGGGAATAGCTCAACTCATATTGTACCGATTGTAGTCGGTTCAAATGAAAATGCTTTACGGTTTAGTAAAAGATTACAAGAGGTAGACATCGCAGCAATTGCAATTCGTCCACCGACGGTTCCAATTAATAGTTCCCGGGTCCGTTTTGCTGTTACGTCACAACATACAATAGCTGATTTAAAATGGGCCATTGACCAAATTATTCACATTGCGAAAGAAGAGGAGCTTTTCGTATGAAAGAGCTAAAGATTATTTTTATCCCTGGATGGGGAATGGAAGAAAATGTTTGGGATTTAGTACTTCCGTATTTCAAAGAATATCCTGTTCAATGCATAGATTGGCGTAACGTGAAAGAGATAGGCGAGTTTGCGGAACGAATAATAGATGTAGCGCATGATGAAAATGTAATTTTAGTTGGATGGTCATTAGGAGCTTTAGCGGCAATTCAAGCCTATAAAAAGATTAAGGCGAAAGGTATCGTATTAATTGGTGGTACTGCTAAATTTACAAATACGAGTGACTATACAAGTGGATGGAATTCTTTGCATGTAGAACGGCTGAAAAAGAATTTGGTAGGGAAGAAAGAAGATACGCTCAAGCGGTTCTATGAAAATATGTTTACGAAAGATGAGTTGAAAGAGAATAAATGTTTTGAAGATATTGTAAAACATTTTAAAGGGGATTCTATTCAGTCTTTACAATTAGGTTTGGATTATTTAATAGAAACAGATATGAGAGGAGAGCTGAAAGAAATTCAAGCACCTATACTATTTATTCATGGAGAGCAGGATGTAATATGTCCATTGTCTGCTGCTCATAGTATGGCGGACAATACAAATGTAACACTCAAGGTAGTAAGTGAGGCAGGACACGCATTATGTATAACAAATTTTGAATATTGTGCAAATGAGGTAATTCAATTTGTAGAGGGGATACGACATGATCAACAAAACGTTACTGCAAAAACGGTTTAACGTGGCAGCTGTATCTTACGATCAATATGCAAATGTACAAAAAAAGATGGCACATTCATTACTTTCTACATTGAATCGACGATATAGTGCAAATTCATCGATACGTATTTTAGAACTTGGATGCGGGACAGGTTATGTCACAGAGAAATTATCAAACTTATTTCCAAAAGCGCATATTACAGCTATTGATTTTGCTGAAAGTATGATTGCGGTTGCGAAAACTAGACCAAATGTAAAAAATGTAACGTTTCACTGTGAAGATATCGAACGATTACGATTAGAAGAATCATATGATGTCATTATTTCAAATGCTACATTTCAATGGCTAAATGATTTAAAACAAGTGATTAGAAATCTATTTCATCATTTGTCTACAGATGGGATACTACTCTTTTCAACGTTTGGACAAGAAACTTTTCAAGAGCTTCACAATTCGTTTCGGAGGGCGAAAGAAGAAAAAAATATACGAAATGAAATAGCGATAGGTCAACGTTTTTATTCGAAAGATCAGTTACGCCATATATGCAAGATAGAAACAGGGGATGTACATGTTTCTGAAACATGTTACATAGAGAGTTTTGCAGAAGTTAGAGAGTTTCTGCATTCTATTCGAAAAGTAGGAGCGACCAATAGTAATGAAGAATCATATTGCCAAAGTCCCTCACTCTTTCGTGCGATGCTTCGTATATACGAAAGAGACTTCACGGGAAATGAAGGGATAATGGCAACGTATCATGCTTTATTTACGTATATAACAAAAGAGGGGAAGAGATGAAATGAAACAAGTACAAACAAAAAGGGATTGGAAAAAACTTGCATACGACGTAGTAGAAGAGAAAATGATTACGAAAGAAGATGCAATAGCAATATTAGAAGCTGATGATACAGAAGTTTTAGAAATTATGAATGCAGCCTACATCATTCGTCATCATCATTTTGGTAAGAAAATAAAATTGAATATGATTATTAATACGAAATCTGGCTTATGTCCTGAAGATTGTGGGTATTGTTCACAGTCTATTATTTCAGAAGCACCAATTGATAAATATGCATGGTTAACGCAGGAGAAGATTGTAGAAGGAGCACATGAAGCAATTCGCCGTAAAGCGGGTACATATTGTATTGTAGCATCTGGCCGTCGCCCGACAGATAAAGAAGTAAATCACGTAATTGGGGCTGTGAAGGAAATTCGTGAAACGACAGATTTGAAGATTTGTTGCTGTTTAGGTTTCTTAAACGAAGATCAAGCAGGACGCTTAGCAGAAGCTGGTGTTCATCGTTATAACCACAACTTAAATACACATGAAAACAATTATGAAAGCATTTGCTCAACTCATACGTATGACGATCGTGTTGATACGGTTCAAAAAGCGAAACAAGCTGGTATTTCACCATGCTCTGGGGCGATTTTTGGAATGGGAGAAACAATTGAAGAACGTGCTGAAATAGCATTTGAATTACAACGTATAGATGCAGATTCTATTCCGTGTAATTTCCTCGTTGCTGTAAAGGGCACACCGCTTGAAGGACAAAAAGAGTTAACACCTGTAGAATGTTTAAAAGTATTGGCGATGATGCGTTTCGTAAACCCAACAAAAGAAATTCGTATTTCAGGAGGTCGCGAAATTAATTTACGTTCTGTACAGCCACTCGGCTTATTTGCAGCAAACTCTATTTTTGTCGGGGATTACTTAACGACAGCTGGACAAGAGCCAACTGCAGACTGGGGTATGATTGAAGATTTAGGATTTGAGATTGAGGAATGTGCACTATAAGATAGAGGAAAAAGCAAACTTGTAAAAGAGTTTGCTTTTTTTGTAAATAAAATGTAATAAAAGGCTATTATCACTTAATACGAATGGGTTTTGAGTGAGAAAAAGAATTTTTGCGGACGAATTTTCCAAGCCCTAGTTGTACATAGTAAATATGTATTTTATATTGGGTTGGAGGATTTTACATGCACAAATACATATTAGCGATTATGACCTGTCTAATTTTAATAAAAGCAATAAGTACTGATCCAGTTAAGGCCGCTGAAAATCCTGAACAAAAAGAGATGCAACAAAGAATTGAACAACATTTTCGAACGAAAGCTGAACATTTTGGATTGAAAACGGAAGGGAAAGATTTAAAGGAAGTACGAAAAGAAATTACTATTATAGAAGAAGCGAAAAAAAGAGAGAATGTATGGAGAACAGCGCAAGCACTTCGTATAAAGACAGAAGGAAAAACGATGAATGAATTAATAAAAGATGTACGAAAAAAAGCGAAAAAATAAAAAGAGGCCGCAGCCTCTTTTTTTATGCCCATTGTTTTGATAAGTGAGCCATTTCAATGGCAGCAACGGCTGATTCATATCCTTTATTACCAGCTTTCGTACCTGCACGTTCAATCGCTTGTTCAATTGTTTCTGTCGTTAATACACCGAAAATAACAGGGATGTCAGTTTGTAGTGATAAAGATGCAACACCTTTTGCTACTTCATTACAAACGTAATCGTAATGTGTAGTAGCTCCACGGATTACAGTACCTAAAGTAATAACAGCATCATACTTTCCGCTACTGGCCATCTTTTTAGCGATTAAAGGAATTTCAAATGCACCAGGAACCCAAGCGACATCAATATCATTTTCTTCTACGCCGTGACGTTTTAATCCGTCTAAAGCGCCGCCAAGTAATTTACTTGTAATAAATTCATTAAAACGTCCAACAACAACCCCAACTTTTAATCCTGTACCAACTAAATGACCTTCGAATACCATAATAAATCTCTCCTTTGATTATAAGTTTAATAAATGTCCTAATTTGTTTACTTTCGTTTGTAAATATGTTTTATTCTCTTCTTTTGTTGGCATTTGCAACGGTACACGCTCGACTATTTCTAAATCGTAACCTTGTAAGCCAGCAATTTTTCTTGGATTATTCGTTAATAATCGTAAACTTTGTAAGCCTAAATCTTTTAATATTTGAGCGCCGATACCATAATCACGAAGGTCAGCAGGGAAGCCGAGTTTTTCATTTGCTTCTACAGTATCGAATCCTTCTTCCTGCAATTTATAAGCGCGAAGCTTATTAAGAAGCCCGATGCCTCGTCCTTCTTGTCTCATATAAAGAAGAACACCTTTTCCTTCACGCTCAATTTGAGCAAGTGCTGCATGGAGTTGTGGTCCGCAATCACAGCGACATGAACCGAATACATCTCCTGTTAAACATTCAGAATGAACACGTACAAGCACCGGTTCACCTGTTGAAATATCACCTTTTATGAGCGCAATATGTTCTTTCGTATCTAATGAGTTAGAATAGCCAATTGCTTGGAAAGTACCGAAATCTGTAGGTAAGGTAATTTCCACTTCTCTTGTCACAAGTGTTTCATGATGGCGGCGATAAACAATTAAATCTTCTATCGTAATCATTTTTATATCAAATTGTTTTGCGCACTGTAGTAAATCAGGTACACGTGCCATCGTACCGTCCTCATTAATAATCTCGCAAATGACTCCAGCAGGTTCTGCTCCGCAAAGTTTTGCTAAATCGACAGCAGCTTCTGTATGACCTGAACGGCGAAGGACACCGCCTTCTTTTGCGATTAATGGAAAGATATGTCCAGGTCGATTGAAATCAGCACCTTTAGATGCAGGGTTTAACAATTCTTGTATCGTAGTTGCACGTTCGTGAGCGCTAATCCCTGTTGTTGTAGAAACATGATCAATGCTCACTGTAAACGCAGTATGATGTGAATCTGTATTATGAGATACCATTGGTTCTAATTGTAGGCGCTCTGCGTACCCTTCCGTAATCGGTACGCAAACGAGGCCGCGACCATGTGTAATCATAAAATTAATTGTTTCTGGCGTAATATACTCTGCTAAAGCGATAAAATCGCCTTCATTTTCTCGGTTTTCATCGTCGCATACGATAACGACTTTTCCTTGTTTTAAATCTTCTAGAGCTTCTTCAATACGATGAAACATTATGTTTCCCCCTTATAGAAATCCGTTTTCTTGTAAAAAGTTTTCGGACATTGACCCCGTTCGTTTTACAGGTTTAGAAATAAAGCGTTCGATATATTTACCAATCATGTCACACTCAATGTTTACGATATCTCCGGCATTCTTTTCTCCGATGACAGATTCGCTTACTGTGTGTGGGATGAGTGAAATTGTTATGGAAGATTCGTCTATATCAAATATCGTTAAACTCGTTCCATCAACAGCAACGGATCCTTTATGCAAACAATAGCGTAGCAATTCATCGGAAATTGCTATTTTGTAATAGACGGCATTGTAATGTTGTTTTTTAGTTAAAATTGTCCCGATGCCATCGATATGTCCTGAAACGAAATGTCCACCAAAGCGCCCGTTTGCAGCCATGGCCCGCTCTAAATTTACTTTAGAGTGTGATTTAAGCAGGCGAAGTGATGTTGATTTCATCGTTTCAGGCATTGCATCAACTGTAAATGAAGTAGTTGTAAAGCTCGTTACAGTTAAGCAAATCCCGTTAACCGCGATACTATCACCTAAATGGACATCAGATAAAATTTTATTTGCATGGATCGTTAATTTCATCGCTTCTCCGCTTTGTTGCATGTTTGTGATCGTTCCTAATTCTTCTACAATTCCTGTAAACATTTCGTCACCTCATTTCGGGCAGTCGCAACAATTTTGATATCATCGCCAATTTGTTTCATCTCTTGAATTTTCAAGGAAAGCGAATCTTGTAATTTTGAAAAACCGTTTCCTCCAAAAAGAGTAGGAGCACCTTTCCCGCCAATTAATTTCGGGCTTATATAGGTTACAATTTCATTGAAATTGTTTGTTTGTAAGAAACTTGCATGAACAGTTTGTCCACCTTCGATGAAGAGAGACAGGATTTGTTTTTCACCGAGTAGATCTAAAACATCTTGAATTTCAATTTGCTTCGTTTTCATTTGGAATATCGCTATATTTTTAGATTCATAAGAAGCTATTTTCTCTTTATTTACATCCTTACCTACAATAATCCATGTCGGTGCTAAAGTATCTGTTATGACATGAGAAGATGGTGGCGTTCGTAAATGGGTATCTAAAATAACGCGAATAGAATGTTTCCCGCCATTTGGAATTCTTGTTGTTAAATGTGGATTGTCGGCTATAACTGTATTCACTCCAACAAGAATTGCATCATGTGTATGGCGATATTGGTGAACGTCAGCGCGTGCTTCTGCACCAGTAATCCACTTACTTTCACCAGTTACAGTGGCTGTTTTGCCATCTAAGCTCATTGCGGTCTTTATCGTGACAAATGGGCGTTTCGTTTTCATGTAGTGAAAAAAGTAGCGATTTAATAAAACTGCTTCCGTTTCAAGAACACCCGTAGTTACTTCGATTCCTGCCTCTTCTAATTTCTTTTTTCCATTACCAGAAACGAGCGGGTTGCAATCAAGGGTAGCAATGACAATGCGCTTAACTCCCTTTTCGATGAGTAATTCACAGCAAGGTGGTGTTTTTCCAAAGTGGCTACACGGCTCAAGTGTTACATAGACGGTAGCGTTTTTGGCTTTCTCACCAGCCATATGAAGGGCATGAACTTCCGCGTGTTCTTCACCAGCACGTAAATGAGCGCCCATTCCGACGATGTTTCCATCTTTTACAACAACAGCACCAACCATAGGATTCGGACTCGTTTGTCCTGATGTCCCCTTAGCTAATTGCAAGGCAATCCTCATATATTCTTGATCAGTCATTCTCTTCACCTCTCCTAAAAAAATCAAAAAACCCCAAGGATTTAATATCCTTGGGGTTTGGGAGACGTGATTTCTAGAATTATAGTTCGAATACGAAAGTACAGGAAAGAAACCTAGCGATGATTGACATTTTTGCATAAGGAAAAAACCTAGCAAAATATCGAATTTTTTAAACGCTAGTTGTCTCTTTTTTATTTCAGTATAAAAAATGAGTATAGAAAACTAAACATATATATAAATTCAAAATGAATGTATAAAAATATGCATACTGAAATAAAAGTGTATTCACTATATAAAAAACTAGAAACATATCCTTCTCCCATCCAGACTATACTGTCGGCCCTAGAGTTTCACTAGATCCACCGTTTTCGAGTTGAAAACGGGTCACGGACTTAGAAGTTTTCACTTCATCACCGCCGGTTGGGAATTTCACCCGACCCCGAAGGATGCTGTTTGGTCAAATTATAGCACAAAAAAGAAAAAAGGCTAGCAAAAAATATTTGAATGTGAAGAATTGTGTGAAAATACATGGAGATTGAAATGGAGACAAAAGTGTTAGAAATGTTGTTAGGAAAAGGAATATCCAGACTTTGATTAAAAGAAAAAACATGCACAAAAAATGTGCATGTCACATACGAAATTACTTTGCCTCTGGTGCTCTAACAACAGATTCGAATTTACCTTTATGCGAAGCATCGCAATAAGGCATATTTTTTGATAAACCACAACGGCATAAAGAAAATGCTGGTTTTGCTGGGAATACATTCCCTTGTGAGTCGACTAATTCCACGTCCCCTGTAACGCGAAAAGAGCCATTATCATTTACTTTAATTTGTACTTTTGCCAACGCTATCCCTCCTTCCCAAACGCTTAATTTCATCATATAATCAAGGGAAGCACTTGACAATATAAAGTGAAACTTTAATTAGTGGAGGGGGTTCATTCCACTGATTATTAGCCTTCACCAATCGGGCGATTACGGGCAGTTAATCTCCCGCCTAACTTCTTTGCTTCAGCTGAATTTTGAGATGGGAGTCTCACTGCCCGTTAACGCGGGATAAAAAGAGCACTTTCTTTGGGAGAGAAGAGAGTGTTATAATGTTTTTTATAACTGACTAGAGTAAGGTGACGAAAGATGGATAAACAATTACTTACATTACGAAATATTGCAAATGAGCGCACGTGGGCATCATTTTTGAATGATAATCATCCATATAGTTTATTGCACTGGTCGATTGCCGGTGTAGGACAAGAAGCGAAGGATGTTTGGTTACTTCAAGATGAGGTAACGTTTCAAACGACAGAATTTCCAACGCTAGATGAAGCTGTGCAATGGATTTCTGAAAACATGGAACAAGTTACAGACGTTTTATCACAATGAAAAAAACAGGCTTATGCAAGCCTGTTTTTTGTTTCTTTTACGTATGTGTTCAAAAATTGATCAAGAGCTGCTTCATACTCCTCTTTATTTTCGTTATAAGAGCAAGCGTGTGCACCGTGTTCTGCAATATAAAGTTGTTTATTATTTTCTTTTGCTTCATATAGAGCTTTTGTCATATCGGCTAAAATATAATCGTCATCTTTACTATGAATAAAGAGAACGGGATTGTTAATGTTTTTTATACAGTCGATTGGTGAAACTTCACGAATTGTATACCCGTCACGAACTTTTAAAAAAGCATTTGCTAATGGTAATAAAGGCCATTTGGGTAAATGGAATTCAACCTTTAAGCGGTGCTGTAATTGCCCATAGAAATCAGAAAAAGGACAATCTGCAATATAGAAATCAGCACCATCTTCTACAAGTCCTGCGTATTGAAGTAGTGTTGCAGCGCCCATAGATTCACCATGAATACCGAGTATTATATTTGTGCCAAAACGACTTTTTAGCCAGTCAACTACTGATTTTAAATCATGTTTTTCATAGTATCCATAGCTTGTTGTTTTTCCTCCGGTTTTACCATGACGACGATGATCATAAATAAGGACATTAAATCCTCTGCTTAAAAATAAGTTTGCATATTTTACAGAGTTCATTTTGTTTACAGTTACGCCGTGACAAAAAACCATAAACTTGTTGGAATGACCTGCAGGAATGTAATATCCATGAAGATCATATCCGAATTGCGAAGGGATATGAATTTCTTCTTTATGAAGAGCGTCAAAATCTTCTATACGAAAATGTTTTTTCGATTCTCTTTCTAGAACTTCTTCCTCTGTTTTTTTCTTCAAGTACATCACTTTATTTGTAAAGAAAATCCCAAGGGCAGTTATCGCACCTAGTATAGTAAACAATGCTGCAAAAAAACGTTTCATACTTTACCTCATCCTCCAAATACCGTTACATGTGATACACTTACATTGTATCACAAGGATAGAAAAGGAGAGAAATAGGAAATGGTGCATATAAAAAAATTTACATCAACAATGAAAGAAAAAATCCGAATGTTCATGTGTGAAAACTGGGGGAGCTCATTGATGGTTTCGCGTGGTAAGGGGCATCAGTTAGAAGAGCTACCAGGATTTGTTGCGTTTTTAGATGACAGAATAATCGGAATTATAACGTATGAAGTGACTGGGAATTTGTGTGAAATTGTATCGTTAGATAGTTTTCAAGAAAGGAAGGGGATCGGGACGAAGCTTGTGGATTGCGTATTGCAAGTTGCTCAAGAAGCACAGTGCCAAGGAGTTTGGCTCATTACAACAAATGATAATATGAACGCGTTACGCTTTTATCAAAAACGTAATTTCATGATGACAAATTTATATGTAAATGCAGTAGAAGAGGCGCGAAAAATAAAGCAAGAAATTCCGCGCATTGGATATGATAATATCCCGATTTTACATGAAATTCAGATGGAGTATCGTTTATTGAAATGATGTAACAATTTTCAGAAATATAAGTTATTATTCTTGACGAATACTGTAATTTAAGTTACCTTAAAATTGTAATCTATTACCATATTAAGGGGTGACGATGTGGCAACTATACGTGATGTTGCAAAATTGGCAGGTGTTTCAGTCGCAACCGTTTCACGAGTTATTAATGAAAAAGGATACGTTCATGACGAAACAGTAAAACAAGTAAAGGAAGCAATTGAGGAATTACGTTATAGGCCAAACAGTGCAGCAAAGCCATTATTTAAAGAGAATTCAACAATCATTGCATTACTTGTAGAGAATTTATGTAACCCATTAAACATCACTTTGCTACATTGTATTGAGGAAATAGCATATAAAGAAGGCTATCAAATAATCGTTTGTAATATAGAGAATAAAGATAGATACATACATATGTTGAAGCAAAATAACGTTGCAGGTGTTATTTTGACAAAATCAGTTTTTAAAAGTCTAGGGAAAATCGAATTCCCATTTGTTGTGATGGAGGAAAAACAACCTCTTACAAATCATTATGAAAGTGGACAGAGGGCTGTTTCTTTATTAAAAGAGAAAGCATGTCACTTTCTTGCTTATTTCGGTGAGGGGGAAGAAAGTGAAGAAATGGAAGAGCGTATATCAGGATTTTTAGACGCTGTTTGGGATGAAGGGATCTCTTATCGAGAAGCATGTGTACAAAGGTATACGAATAAACAGTTTATTACGTTATTGCAAACTCATCCGTATATAGATGGAATTGTAGCTTCAAGTGATAAGGTTGCTACCGAGTTAATTCGAGCAGCCAAATTTCTAAATATACATATACCAGAAAAATTAAAAATTATTGGACCGAATGGGAGTATCGAGAGTGAATGGATAGGTCCATCACTACCAGCAATTGAAAATTACGTCGAAGAAGAAGCGAAAATAGCTTTTCAACAATTAAAAGGGAAAATGAAAAAGTAAAAGGTGCGTTTTATACGCACCTTTTACAATGTAATTGCGGCAATAAAGCCAAATATAAGTAACGGTATATTATAATGCAGAAAAGTCGGTACACATGTATCCCATATATGATGGTGTTGACCGTCAGCGTTTAAACCTGATGTTGGTCCAAGTGTACTATCAGATGCTGGAGATCCTGCATCACCTAGCGCTCCTGCTGTACCGATAATTGCAATTGTAGCCATTGGACTAAATCCAAGCTGAATGCAAAGGGGTACAAAAATTGTTGTTAAGATAGGAATGGTTGAAAAGGATGAACCAATTCCCATCGTAACGAGAAGTCCGATAACGAGCATAAGAAATGCAGCAAGCGGTTTGTTATTTCCGATGAAATGTGCACTCGTTTGCACAAGTGATTCAACATGTCCTGTTTTTCGAAGAACAGCGCCAAATCCAGCGGCAGAAATCATGACAAATCCGATAAAGGACATCATACGCATTCCACTTGTTAATATTGCATCTGCTTCTTTAAGGGGGAGACTACCACTAATTGATAAGACAATAATCCCCGCTAAGGCACCGAAAATCATTGATTCTGTTGCTAATTGAACAGTTAATGTAGCTGTGATAGATAATAATCCGAAAGTGATGCTTCGCTTTGTATAGGGAACGATTTCACTTTCAGCGGTATGAATTTGTTCTGTTTCATATGTACGAGGTTTTCGGTACGTAATGAATACCGCTACACATAATCCGATAATCATTCCGATTGCTGGAATAGTCATCGCTTTTGGGATAAGCGCGACATCAAATGTAAGGCCGCTTTGGGCAGCATTTGTTTGCAATACGTCATGATAAATTTTTCCGAATCCTGCAGGGATCCACATATAAGGTGTAATTAACCCGAATGTAATAATACATGTGACAAGTCTACGATCTACTTTCAGCTCGTTTAATACTTTTAAAAGTGCAGGAATTAAGATTGGGATGAAAGCGATATGAACAGGGATAACATTTTGTGAGAAACAAGCCATTGTTAAAATGATGAATAAAATCAGTATTTTAGAATAAACTTGTTTTTTTGTGTCTTGTTCGTTGCCAATCCATTTTAATGCGGTTTGAATCATGGCATCTGGAAGTCCTGTTTTAGAAAGAGAAATAGCGAAACCGCCAAGCATTGCATAGCTTAATGCGATAGGGGCACTGTTTCCAAGACCAGTTGTAAAAGTGTTAATTGTTTCTGAAATACCGAGTCCGCCGATAAGTCCGCCTGTTAGAGCTCCAATAATAATGGCGACAATGACTTGGACACGTAACAAACTAAGCAATAGCATGACTGCTACTGCGACGAGTACAGCGTTCATAATAGATATAATCTCCCTAATTTTTATTCTGTTAAGGCAAGTGAATATGAAGCAGTTTGCTATATTTATACATAATACTTGCGACATATTATTATAAAATGTTTTCTATGAAATGTAAAAGAGCCTTTTGTATTTAATGATGAAAAGATAGCTCTTGTTTGATGGATTGTAAAGAATTAGCAAATAGTTCTGGTTCTTCTAGATCAGGAGAATGTGCTGAATTTGGAAACCAAATCATTTTCTTTATGGGTGCTTCAATAACATCACAATATTCTTGAACGAGTGCATACGGAGTTTGATAATCATAGCGACCAGAACAAAAATATACCGGAATAGATAAACTTGAAATAGACGAAAAGAAATCGATTGTCAGCATTTCTTCCCATAAAACGCCAGATTTTAAATTTCCTGCGAGAAACTTGAACCAATCTAATAGCGTATACTCAGGAGAAAAGAAACCTTTTCGTATGAAAGAAAAGGAAGATCCGTTTTGGATTGCGCCTCCAAATGTGCCAAGCCACTTTCTTTGAATAATAAGACGTCTCGTATCTAAAAATGGTGGTTTGCCTAATTTTAAAAGGGAAGCTAATGCTTTTTTATGATCATGTTTTTTGGCAGAATGAATTAAATGTTGATATAGCAATTCTTCATTTTGTTTCATATGTACAATTTGCCCTATACCGATGTAAGCCTCGATATATTTTGGATATTGATGTGCTATGTTAAGCCCAATAATACTTCCCCAAGAATGACCAGCGAGAAATAGTTTTTGTTTGTTGAACCTTTTAAGTACATATTGAATCACTTCTTTTGCATCGGAAACGAATTGTTCGATTGTGAAATTTGCTCCGAAATCTTTCATTGAAAAGGATTTACCTGCCCCGCGTTGATCCCAATTAATAACGATAAAGTGCTTCTCTAATTCTTTTTGGAAATGGCGAATAAATCCGATTTGTGCCATGCCAGGTCCGCCGTGACAGCATAATAAAATAGGCTGTTCTACGTTTTGACCACGCATGAGGAGGAATTGTTTTCGGTTGTTAATCATAACGCTTTCCATCGTAGCAATACTATTAGGAATGAGTTGTTTATTTTCATTATAGAACTGTGGGGTACAGCTACGAAAAAGCATATTGAAAACCTCCTTTTCTGAAATCGTATGAATCGCACAGGCTATTTATTTTGCATATACTGTTAGAAAATCATTGTAACATACCATGCTAGTGTCATTTCAACATGGGAGGAGGGGAAATTGTGACGATTGGAGAAATTATAGATTGTTTAAATAGGCGTGAATCCATCGCTATTATAGCAAAGCGCCTTGAAATAAGTCCGTATACATTATCGAAGAAATTAAGGTGGATTGGATACGAGTATGATGGAGAACGGAAGAAACGTATTTTTGTAGGAGATGGAGAAGAACCACGTCACTTACAACTCCAAGAAGCGACCGCCCTTCAATATGCGAAAACAGATTATCAAGTATTAATTTATGAGCAATTACAAAGCATTTATGAATTATTAAGAAAGAGAGAAGAAGTAAGTGCACCAATTATGAGTAAAAGTACAGAAAAAAAGAAACGTACCTTCTCTATTAATAAAGAAATATTAGCAAGATTAGACATCATATCAGAATCAAAAGGGATTCAAAAATCTAAACTTGTAGAAGAGGCATTACAACAATTTTTACAGCAATATGACTTTAACAACACATCACATTTTGATAATTGAAGAAAAGGATACTGTGTTCATTATAAGAACGAGTATCCTTTTCTTTGTTTCATGTATATTACGGCTAGAATAAAGGATAAGTGCATATCCTTTGCAATGAAAAGTACAGAGTGCGTATTTCGAGCGTACTTAATTTATTTTTTGAATTCTACCATCAATAGTTGGTTGAATTGGCTCTTTTACTTGTTTTACATAATCAACTAGTGCTTCAAAGTCATTTGGACCAGTCTCTGCATTTTTACCATTTTTAAATGATACGAATCCATCACCACCAGAAGCTAAGAAAGCATTTGCAACTACGCTATACGTTTTAGATGGAGATAATTCTTCTCCATTTGTTAAGCGTATATTCGTAACCTTTTCACCGTTTGGTTTGCTTGCATCCCAAGTATATTGAATACCTGAAATTTGCAGCATTCTCGTTGTTCCTTTTTGCCATTGTTGATTTAAAATATCACGAATATCTTGACCTGTTAAATCTGCTTTAATCAACTGATTTCCAAAAGGTTGAATGCCGTACAATTCGCCCCATGTAATATCACCAGCGTCTAAGTCATTACGAATCCCACCAGGATTCATAAGTGCGATTTGAGTTTGCATCGTTTGGCGCTGTGCATCGGCAACTAAATTTCCAAGTGTAGATTCACCAGCATCGTTTTGTTTACGGTCAATAGGTGCTGTAGATTTTCCGACTACTTCATTTACAAGAGGTGCGATTTTTTCTTTATATTGATCTAACTTTTGTTTTACTTGTTTATCAGGTTCGACACCTTCATGGTATGTTGTAACAACTTCAGCTTTTTTCTTTACGATATCTTTTGTTTTACGGTCAATTGTTACATCTACGTCTGAGAAAGCCATCCCGTAAGAGTTCGCTTGTACGATAAGTTTATTATTAACAGTACCATTTACATACGTATGACTATGCCCACCGAAAATAACATCAACTTCTGGATCAGCTTCATTTGCAATTCGGTTAAGGTCGCCATTTGTTATACCAGACTCATCTGTCGTTCCGCCAACATGTGCAAGGACGACGATGGATTTAACACCGAGACGCTTTAATTGTTGCGTTGATTTATTAATCGCTTCCACTTCGTCAGTGATCTGTACATTTTTAAGCATAGTAGGCATAACGACATTTGGTGTATCAGTTGTAACGACACCGATGAATCCTACAGGAACACCATCTACCATTTTTACAGTAAATGGTGGTAAGAATAAGCGACCAGTTGATTTGTTATAGAAGTTTGCAGCGACATAAGGGAAGTTTGCTCCTTTGAAATTCCCTGTTTTTTCGTGGTAACCACCGTAAATGAGTCGTTTCATTTCATCGATGCCTTCATCAAATTCATGGTTTCCGATTGTACCTACATCAAATTTTAAGTCATTTAAAAATTCAATCGTTGGTTCGTCTTGTAACAATGCTGAAACTGGTGGACTAGCTCCGACAATATCGCCAGCATGTACGAGAAGTGTATTAGGGTTTTGTTTTTTACGTTCTTTTAAATAAGTGGCTAAGTAATCAGCGCCACCGGCTTCTTTATTATTAATTTTTTTAACAGTATCTAGTTGTCCATGGAAATCATTAATGCCAAGCATTTGTACGTCTATGTAACGGTTTTGTTCGGCTGGAGTCTGAGATGGGGGAGCGGCGAATACACTTGAAAAAGTAATGGTGCTTAAAACTGCGACAGCGGGAATAATTTTTTTCCACATAATTCATTTCTCCTTTTTTTATAATCTGACATCATACGACATAATTTTAATAGATTCATAGGATTATATCTATATAAAAATTTAGTTTTTTAAAAAAATTAACAAATTTACAAATAATGAATAATAGAGTAATGAACCTTTTTTATTGTCGATTTCAGCATGTATCCTCTATAATGGAGAAAAAAGTAAAAGGTGAGCGGTATGAAGAAAAAGAAACAAAGGCAAGTGCAAAGACAATCTCAAATGAACCAACCGAAGAAAGAATCACTTACATTAGGTGATCAATTAAATGATTCACTTATGCAGCAATTAAAGAATAAGAAGAAAGAGTTGCAAGTGAGAGAAGAGAAAAAAGAGGCAGCAGAACTAGAAAGAAAGCGTCAAGAGCAAAAAGAACGTGAAAAGAATAAATCATTTGAAGAACTGTTAAGTGAAAGTAATCTTACTTGGAAAGACTTTAAATAATAACGAAAATGATCAGTGTATATCGCTGGTCATTTTTTTGACGAGCTTGTAAGAAAAGGGGAGTTAAAATGAGAAAAATTGTAGTCGTACCATATGAAAATCATTGGATTGAAAAATTTCAAATGGAAGCTGAAAGATTGAAGTCTGTGCTGCCAGAAACAGTGGAGATTCATCATATTGGCAGTACATCAGTGCCAGGACTAGCAGCTAAACCTATTATCGATATGATTATGGAGGTAGAAAGTATCGATCGTGTAGATCGTTGGAATGAAAGATTTAAAGAGCTTGGTTACATCGTAAAAGGAGAAAATGGTATTTCAAGACGCCGTTATTTTATTCATGGAACGGAGGAAAAACGCTCGTATCACTTACACGTGTTTGAAAAAGGAAATCCTGAGATAGTAAGGCATTTAGCGTTTCGTGATTATATGATGGCGCATTGTGAAGAAGCAAAGGCGTATGCAGTTTTAAAGAGAGAACTAGCCGAAAAATATACATATGATGGCACGTTATATACGGAAGGGAAAAACGAGTTTGTACGTAATATTGATGAAAAAGCAAAAGAATGGAGAAAAGGAAACGTAAATAATTGAGTTCGTATTTTTAGTGTATAAAATTATTATGTCAACTATACGTATATTTTGACTTTTTGGATGAATCTTGTTGAAATAAAGTAGTGGTTTATAAAATGTAACAATGAAAGGGAGAACGACTGTGCATATTCCAACAACTACACTTCATAATGGCGTGAAAATGCCGATGATTGGTCTAGGCGTCTATAAAGCGAAAGAAGGCGACGAAGTAAAGCAAGCAGTAAAAACAGCGTTAGAAGTTGGATACCGTTCGATTGATACAGCAGCTGTATATGAAAATGAAAGCGGTGTCGGTGAGGCAGTTCGTGAATCAGGAATTTCGAGAGAAGACATATTTATTACAACAAAAGTTTGGAACGACGATCAAGGATACGAGGAGACACTCGAAGCATTTGAAAACAGCTTAAAGAAATTACAGATGGACTATGTAGATTTATATTTAATCCACTGGCCAATTAGAGGGAAGTATATTGAAACGTACCGAGCTTTAGAAAAATTGTATGAAGAAGGTAAAGTACGCGCGATTGGTGTTTCTAATTTTCATAAACATCATTTAGAACTGTTATTACCAAATTGTAAAGTGAAGCCTATGGTAAACCAAGTGGAACTTCACCCGATGTTAACACAATTTGAATTGCGTAATTTCTGTGAAGGTGAGCAAATTCAAATGGAAGCGTGGAGTCCGTTAATGAGGGGCGGCGAAGTATTCGAGCACCCAATTATTCAGGGGATTGCTAACAAATATGAAAAAACACCCGCACAAGTTATATTACGATGGGATATTCAAAGTGGGATAGTAACGATTCCTAAATCTGTGACACCATCTCGTATTCAGGAGAATTTTACTATCTTTGATTTCTCATTAACTGAAGAAGAGATGAATCAAATTAATACGTTAAATCGCAATTTACATGTAGGAACGAATCCGGACAAATATGATACGTTATAAAAAAGACTGCCTCCTAATGTTTAATGTTGGGGGCAGTCATCTGTTTTTATCAGTAAATCGATATTTTAACGGTGCAAGGCATATGAATCATGCTTAACGATTTTTTGAAGTTGTATATATTCTTCTTTTGTTACAGGTAACTGTTGGCAAGCGTGTACATTTATCTGTAATTGTTGAATAGAGCTTGCACCAGGTATAACAGCTGCAACAGTTTCGTTATGTAAGCAATAGTGAATAGCTGTTCCTGTTAAAGATTTTTCTCCGATAACTTCTTTTACACTCCCGAGTGTAGTGTTTAATTCATCGTAAGAATAAGAGAGATAGTCCTTTTCTTTTACTCTTTCTATCTTTCTTGCATTGTTGTCAGTTAAAATCCCTTTCGCAAGTGGTCCGCGGGCAATGACACTAATTTGGTGTTCATTAAGAAGTGGGAACCATTCTTCTGGACGACGATTTAAAAGGCTATATTCCATTAGTACACTAACGATATTTGAGCGTTTTGCATACTCACGGATGACATTTGGACGTATAGAAGAAATACCGTAATGGCGAATAATACCTTCTTTTTTCAATTCTTCAAAAGCTTCAATAGTTTCATCTATCGGATCTTCCAGCGTTCCGCCATGAAGTTGATAAAGGTCAATATAATCAGTTTGAAGTCTACGTAAACTTTCTTTTACTTCGGCTTTTATGTAGGCTTTAGAAGGGTCCCAAGCCCAGCCGTTTTTTTCTTCTGTCCATCGATTTCCAACCTTTGTTGTAAGAACAATTTGGTCTCGTTTTCCCTTCAATGCTTTTCCAACAAATTCTTCGTTTAATCCATAATCATATAAATCCGCTGTGTCAAAAAAATTGATTCCTAAATCGATTGCTTCATCGATAATGCGCATAGCTTCTGTTTCAGATGTGCCGAGAGACATACAGCCAAGTCCCATTTCTGTCACAAATAAATCTGAGTTTCCTAATTGACGTTTTTTCATAAGTCAACCTCCTTTCCTTTATTGTACGAAAGGGAAAAGAGGTTGACAAACGTTTACTTTTTATTCGCTGTAATCCATTCTTGTACGGTTGTATACTCTTTGCCATATTGTTTTAGTTTATGGCGAATTTGCCATGCTTTGCCGACTAACGTGATGCGATTTGGTAAAATATAAACTTTCATTTCTATCACGCTCCTTTCAATGTGGTAAAATGTATGAAGAAAGAATAGGAAATAGAACAGGGAGATGAAATAGTATGAGTAATCTTGCAGAGAGAACGGTAAAAACTGAGCCGATTTTTGATGGTAGAGTTATAAAAGTTCGTGTTGATGATGTAGTATTACCAAATGGAGAAATGAGTAAACGTGAAATCGTAAATCACCCTGGTGCAGTTGCTATTATTGCTATTACTGATGAGGGGAAAATTGTGCTTGTTGAGCAGTACCGTAAAGCGCTTGAGAAGGCGATTATTGAAATTCCTGCTGGGAAATTAGAACCTGGGGAAAAGCCAGAGGTGACAGCAGTTCGTGAATTAGAAGAAGAAACAGGATATGTATGTGAAAATATGGAGCTCATTACTTCTTTCTATACATCTCCAGGATTTGCAGATGAAATTTTATATGTATATAAAGCGACAGGTTTGACAAAAAAAGAAAATAAAGCAGCTTTAGATGAAGATGAGTTTGTGGAATTAATGGAAGTATCATTAGAAGAAGCGATTGATCTTATGAAAGACCTTCGTATCCATGATGCGAAGACGATGTTCGCTGTGCAATATTTACAATTACAAAAATAAAACACTCGCCAAAGGCGAGTGTTTTTTAATTGATTTTTGCATATACACGTGCATCACGTAAGCTACCATCTGGCGCAAGGAAATCATTTTCCATTGTACCTTCTAGAATAAATTCTAAACGTTCTGCTAAGTTACATGCATTGGCATTTGTTGCATCAGTACGAATTTCAATCCTTCTAGCACCTAGCTTATCAAAGGCAAATTGAATGGCACCTTTAACAGCTTCAGTCATATAGCCTTGTTTTGTATAAGCACTATGGAGCCAAAAATGAAGTGAAAACTTTGGAATATCCCAGTTTTCAGGCTTGAGCGTAATAGCTCCAATGAATGTACCGGATACTTTATCGTATAAGTGAAAATCAAGTGTTTCACGAAGTAAAAACTGCCCGTGAGCGTTACGAACGATTTCTTCAGCACTCTCTTCTGCTTCAGCGTCAATTGGCATCCATGGTACTAAGTCTTCTAGAGAAGCTTGGATTGCTTCATATACTTCTGCACCATCACCTGGAAACGGCTTGCGAACTTGTAAGCGTTCAGTTTGAAATAATGTTGGAAAATCTAATAATAATGGTTTCAAGAGAAATCCCTCCTATTCTCTACTTTTTAGTTTAGCAAAGTAGAGCGGAATTTCAATGTTAATTCGTCATACTTTTTTTCTTTCTTTCATACATTTTTAGTAAGAGTGTGAACGGAGGGAAGAAAAATGTGGCGAAAAACTTGGCAAAACCGCGTAATGTCTCACATACAGGAAAACTCTTCATTATATATATTTAATGCTGTTTTATTATTGATGGGAGTAATATTTGGAGCTATTCTTGTGAATAGTTTACAAATGAATCAAAAGCAAGATTTATCATTTTATTTACAACGTTTTTTTGGACAAGTTTCTAAAGGAGAATTTGCTATTGCAGGCGAAATGTTTCGAGAAAGTTACTTTTCGCAATTAAAATATATCGGCTTTATTTGGATTTTAGGGATTTCAATTATTGGGTTGCCCCTCATTTTTATTTTATTATTTGTAAAAGGAGTAGTTGTTGGATTTACAGTAGGTTTTTTAGTAAGTCAGCACGGATGGAATGGATTATTATTAGCATTTGTATCTGTATTGCCGCAAAATTTAATTATCATTCCAGTCTTTCTCGTTATGACAACAATTGCTGCAAGCTTTTCCTTACGTATGATTAGGCATCAGTTTATTAGGAAAATAACCGAGCCACTATTACCATTATTAATTCGTTATACATGCTTCTTTCTAGTGATCGGAGTGGTGTTAGCTCTTGCTTCTAGCGTTGAAGCATATGCATCACCAGTTTTAATGAAAGAAGTTGTTGAGGCTATTAATAAAAAATAAATATTTTTTGAGAATAATTATCAATTTGTTTTTATTGTTTTTCTTTTGACAGAAGCCCTTCTTCTGATATAATGGTGTAAGAGTGGCGAGGAGGGAGTAGTACCGAATGGAAGAAAGAATTGAACGAATTAAGAAGCAATTACATGCAGCGAGCTATAAATTAACACCGCAACGTGAAGCAACAGTTCGTGTGCTGCTAGAAAATGAAGAAGATCATTTAAGCGCAGAAGATGTTTACCTCCTTGTAAAAGAAAAGTCGCCAGAGATCGGATTAGCAACCGTCTATCGAACTTTAGAGTTATTATCTGAGTTAAAAGTTGTCGATAAGATTAACTTCGGAGACGGTGTTTCACGCTATGACTTACGCCAAGAAGGTGCGCAGCGTTTCCACCATCATTTGATTTGTACACAATGTGGTGCTGTACAAGAAATACAAGAAGATTTACTTGGTGAAGTGGAAAGGAAAGTAGAACGAGATTGGAGCTTTAAGGTGAAAGATCATCGTTTAACATTCCATGGGATTTGTAAAAACTGTCAAGAAAATGAAACGGATGAAAAATAACCTTTTCCTATTTATCTAGGAAGAGGTTTTTTATTTGAATAAGGTATAAATTGGTGAAAGCTTGGCATATGTTGTAATAACTTATATTTTGGAGGAATTTACAATGCGCCGAGCTTTAAAATTAACTTTTGATGGAATAAAAGTATTTTTATTATTTACAAGTTGTACGATTTTGTTTTATTTCGCTATACTATGGATAAATGAAGAATACGAAAGCTATCATCGTTATGAAAAGCCAAAAGAAGAGACTGTAGAAAAAGTATCAGGGAATGAAGAACCGGCAAAGGATGCTTTCGTAAATAGAATGATGTTTTTCTATGAAAATGGGGAGTAGTGTAGATTGGAAGATCAATTAAAAGATTTTATTCATTATATGATTGTCGAAAAGGGATTAGCGAAAAATACAGTAGTATCTTATGAACGTGATTTAAAAAGCTATGTAAAGTATTTGCAAAATGTAGAACAGATGAAAACCTTTCATGAAGTGACACGTTTGCATATTGTTAACTTTTTGCAGTATTTAAAAGAAAACGGAAAATCTTCGAAAACATTAGCACGTCATATTGCATCAATTCGTTCATTTCACCAATTTTTACTTCGTGAAAGAGCGGTAGAGCACGACCCATCAGTACATATCGAAACGCCGCAAGGAGAACGAAAGTTACCAAAAGTATTATCAATCGATGAAGTAGAGGCGTTACTGCAGACACCAAAAATGACAAGTGCTTTTGGGATTCGTGATAAGGCAATGCTAGAGTTATTGTATGCAACAGGACTTCGTGTTTCAGAATTAATTGCTTTAAATTTAGAAGATGTACATTTAACGATGGGATTTGTTCGCTGCATTGGGAAAGGGAATAAAGAAAGAATTATTCCATTAGGAAGTTTAGCGACAGAAGCGATTCAAAAGTACATTGAAAAAGGAAGAAGAGAATTGATGGGTAAAAAAGTAGTAGATGCACTATTTTTAAACCATCACGGTAATCGATTATCAAGGCAAGGTTTTTGGAAAATATTAAAACGATTAGCGAAAGAAGCGAATATTGAAAAAGAACTTACACCTCATACGTTACGTCATTCTTTTGCTACGCATTTATTAGAAAATGGGGCAGATTTACGTGCGGTACAAGAAATGCTTGGACATGCAGATATTTCAACGACGCAAATTTATACGCACGTTTCAAAAGCTAGATTAAAAGATGTATATAAACAGTTTCATCCGAGAGCATAGTTACTATGCTCTTTTTTCATAGATTAAGAAGAGTAAGCCGTTTCACAGAAACTTCACAAACATTTCGTATATTGTTTTCAGCAGAAGACTGGAATATTACAATGTATTTCCTCTATACTAAATAAAGTGAAACTTTAATCAGTGGGGTTTTTGTTCATTCCCACTGATTATTAGTTGAACCAATCGGGCTTTTACGGGCAGTTGATCTACCACTTAACTTCTTTGCTTCAGCGGAATTTTGAGGTGGGAGTCTTACTGCCCGTTAATGCGGGATAAAGTATAAAGGAGGAAATGATGATGAAAAAACTGATTATAACTTTATTTATCGCGATGCTAGCGTTGGCTGGCTGTAATACAAACAAAGAAGAACCGAAAAAAGAACAGAAACTTGAAGCTGTAAAAGTAGCAGTCCAAACAAATCCGAAAGAAATTAAACCAGGTGAAAAAACAGAAGTACAAGCACTTGTTACACAAGGAAAAGAAAAAGTAACAGATGCTGATGACGTAAAGTTTGAAATTTGGAAAACTGGTGACGAAAAACACGAGATGTTAAATGGTAAGCATAAAGGAAAAGGTGTTTATGCAGTAGAGAAAACATTCGAAACGGATGGCGTATATCATATTATCGCTCATACAAATGCACGTGAAATGCATGTAATGCCAGAAGTAAAAGTCGCTGTAGGAAACGCAAAAGTAGAAGATGCGAAAAAAGAAGAGGCACATGGTGATCATAAAAGTGACACAATGATTCATCTTATGGCTGGTGACATAAAAGCAAATGCTGAATCAACGATGAAAGTTCATTTAAAGCAAAAAGAAGAAGCGTTAACTGGTGCTGAAGTGCAGCTTGAGATTTGGAAAGATGGCGTTGAAAAGCACGAATTTATTCCAGCAAAAGAAGGGAATAAAGGAGAGTATGAAAGTAAACATACTTTCAAAGAAAACGGTGCTTACAAAGTGAAAGTACATGTAAGAAAAGGCGAACTGCATGAACATAAAGAAGAAACAGTAGAAGTAAAATAAAAAGTAGCTCTTTAGAGCTGCTTTTTATTTTTATATGAAGAAATAAATCATAAAATAATTAGCACTTCTTCGCCGAATGGATTACAATAGAAGTGTGAATAAAATAAGAAATTCTACGAAAATGTATTAAAAAGAAAGCGTAAACATGTTATGATATCAATATCAGATGTCTGACATCTGACTTAGAAAAAACTAGAAATGTTTTTGAGTCGTTTCAAGTAAAACGAAATAGGTTAGAGAATGATTTAAAGAAGTACTGTTTGACAATGAGAAGGAAAGAGAATTCTTATGAATAACAGTTTCACTTTATAGCGTTTTGAACATACTACAAGAAGTAGAACTGAACTTATAGGAGGTCGCAGTTATGAATAAATATAAACGTATATTCCTAGTCGTAATGGACTCTGTAGGAATCGGTGAAGCACCAGATGCTGAACAATTTGGTGATCTAGGTTCTGACACAATTGGTCACATTGCTGAACATATGAATGGATTACAAATGCCAAACATGGTGAAATTAGGTCTTGGTAACATTCGTGAAATGAAAGGTATTTCTAAAGTAGAGAAACCACTTGGATATTACACAAAGATGCAAGAAAAATCTACTGGTAAAGATACAATGACAGGACACTGGGAAATCATGGGCCTTTACATTGATACACCATTCCAAGTGTTCCCTGAAGGATTCCCGAAAGAATTACTTGATGAATTAGAAGAAAAAACAGGCCGTAAAATTATCGGTAATAAGCCAGCTTCTGGAACTGAGATTCTTGATGAACTTGGTCAAGAGCAAATGGAAACAGGCTCTTTAATTGTTTACACTTCTGCAGATAGCGTACTACAAATTGCAGCACACGAAGAAGTAGTACCACTTGATGAGTTATATGAAATTTGCAAAATTGCACGTGAATTAACACTAGATGAGAAGTACATGGTAGGTCGTGTTATCGCTCGTCCATTCGTTGGAGAACCAGGGAAATTCACACGTACACCAAATCGTCATGACTATGCATTAAAACCATTTGGTCGCACAGTAATGAATGAATTAAAAGATAGCGACTATGATGTTATTGCTATCGGTAAAATCTCTGATATTTATGATGGTGAAGGGGTAACGGAATCACTTCGTACGAAGTCTAATATGGATGGAATGGATAAGCTTGTAGATACATTAAACATGGACTTTACAGGTCTTAGCTTCTTAAACTTAGTTGACTTTGATGCATTATTTGGTCACCGCCGTGATCCACAAGGATATGGAGAAGCACTGCAAGAATATGATGCACGTCTTCCAGAAGTATTCGAAAAACTAAAAGAAGATGATTTATTATTAATTACAGCAGACCATGGTAATGATCCAGTACATCCTGGTACTGATCATACACGTGAATATGTACCGTTATTAGCATATAGCCCAAGCATGAAAGAAGGCGGACAAGAATTACCACTTCGTCAAACATTTGCTGATATTGGTGCAACTGTAGCAGAAAACTTCGGTGTGAAAATGCCAGAATACGGAACAAGCTTCTTAAACGAGCTAAAGAAATAGGGGGATAAACAAATGAATCGTGAACTTATTACAAAATCAGCTTCATACTTAAAAGAGAAATTTCAAGAAACACCACAAGTAGGACTAATCCTTGGATCTGGACTAGGCGTATTAGCAGATGAAATCGAAAATGCGGTAACGGTGCCTTACAGCGAAATTCCTGAATTCCCAGTATCAACTGTAGAAGGACATGCAGGTCAATTAGTATTCGGTACACTTCAAGGTGTAACAGTAGTAGCAATGCAAGGACGTTTCCATTTCTACGAAGGATATGACATGCAAAAAGTAACATTCCCAGTTCGTGTTATGAAAGAGTTAGGTGTAGAAACTGTTGTTGTAACGAACGCGGCTGGTGGTGTAAATACATCGTTCGAGCCAGGTGACCTTATGTTAATTTCAGATCACATTAACTTCATGGGTACGAATCCATTAATCGGACCAAATGATTCTGAAATGGGTGTACGTTTCCCTGATATGTCTACATCATATACGACAGAACTTCGCGAAATGGCGAAACAAGTTGCAGCAGACTTAAACATTAAAGTACAAGAAGGTGTATACGTTGGAATGACAGGTCCTGTATATGAAACACCTGCTGAAATTCGTATGCTTCGTACACTTGGCGGAGATGCAGTTGGTATGTCAACAGTACCTGAAGTAATTGTAGCTCGTCATGCTGGTATGAAAGTACTAGGTATTTCTTGTATTTCAAACATGGCAGCTGGTATTTTAGATCAGCCACTTCACCATGATGAAGTAATTGAAACGACAGAACGTGTTAAAGCAAACTTCTTAGCATTAGTAAAAGCTATCGTAAAACAAATGAAGGGGTGACCTCACAATGAGAATGGTGGACCTAATTGCAAAAAAACGTGATGGACAAGCATTAACGACAGAAGAAATTAACTTTATTGTTGAAGGATATACAAATGGTGATATTCCTGATTATCAAGTAAGTTCACTTGCAATGGCAATTTTCTTCCAAGATATGAATGATCAAGAACGTGCAGATTTAACGATGGCAATGGTAAATAGCGGTGATACAATTGACTTATCAGCCATTGAAGGGGTAAAAGTAGATAAGCATTCAACAGGTGGAGTTGGTGATACAACGACACTTGTATTAGGTCCATTAGTAGCTGCTTTAGGTGTACCAGTTGCGAAAATGTCTGGGCGTGGTTTAGGACATACTGGTGGCACAATTGATAAATTAGAAGCAGTTCCAGGATTCCATGTGGAAATTGAAAATGATGAATTCATGCGTCTTGTAAATGAAAATAAAATTGCTGTTATCGGTCAAAGTGGAAACTTAACACCTGCTGATAAAAAATTGTATGCACTTCGTGATGTAACGGCAACAGTAAACTCAATTCCGCTTATTGCAAGCTCGATTATGAGTAAAAAAATTGCTGCTGGTGCAGATGCAATTGTTCTTGATGTGAAAACTGGAGCAGGTGCATTTATGAAAACAGATGAAGATGCAAAACGTTTAGCAGAAGCAATGGTACGTATCGGTAATAACGTTGGCCGTAATACGATGGCTGTTATTTCTGATATGAGTCAACCACTTGGTGAGGCTATTGGTAACGCATTAGAAGTACAAGAAGCAATTGATACATTACAAGGTAAGGGACCGAAAGATTTAGAAGAGTTATGTTTAACACTTGGAAGTCAAATGGTATACCTTGCTGGGCAAGCTTCATCTTTAGAAGATGCGCGTGAAAAGTTAATTGAAGTAATGAACAACGGTAAAGCGTTAGAATCATTCAAAACGTTTTTATCAGCACAAGGCGGAGATGCATCTGTTGTTGATGATCCTTCTAAATTGCCACAAGCACAATTTAAAATTGAAGTAGAAGCGAAAGAGGACGGTTATGTATCGGAAATCGTTGCAGATGAAATCGGAACAGCAGCAATGCTTTTAGGAGCAGGACGTGCAACGAAAGAATCTGAAATTGATTTAGCAGTTGGCTTAATGCTTCGTAAAAAAGTAGGGGACAGCGTGAAAAAAGGTGACTCCCTTGTTACGATTTACGCAAACCGTGAAAATGTTGAAGATGTAAAAGCGAAAATTTATGAGAACATGAAAATCTCTAAAGAACACGTAGATGCACCAACTTTAGTACATGGAATTGTAACGAAGTAATAAAGTGAAACTTTAATCAGTGGGGGCTTTATCCCCACTGATTATTACCCTTCACTAATCGGGCGTTTACGAGCAGTTGATCCCAGACCTAACTTCTTTGCTTTCGCTGAATGTTGAGGTAGGGGTCTTACTGCACGTTAATACGGGATAAAAAAAGGCTGAGGAGATTTCTCCTTGGCTTTTTTTACTATTTTTTGTTTATAATAATAGTGGGTGAAATTATGATTAGAATATGTGCAGTAACAAAAACAGATGAAGTATTATATGACGTTTCGCTAGAAGAAACAACGAAAGACCATATTGTATGGTATTGGCTAGATTTATATAAGCCAACGAAAGAAGAGTATACATATATTTTGCAAGACCATTTTAAGTTCCATCCCCTTGCAATTGAAGACTGTATAGAATATGTACAGAGGCCAAAAGTTGATTTTTATGATGGATATAATTTTTTAGTTCTACATGGATTTGGTGAGGATGGATTAGAACCGCATGAAATCGATTTATTTATTAGTGATCGTTATATTGTTTCTTTCCATTTTTCTCATAACAATGCAATCGAAAGAGTATGGAAAACACTTGGTGAAAAGAAACGTATTAAGAAAGGTCCTTTGCATGTGGCACATACAATTATTGACCAAATTGTAGATGACTATTTCGCACCTGTTTATTACATTGAAGACCATTTAAATGCGATTGATGATAATTTAACGGGTGAGACAGCAGGAAGCGTGCTAGAAGAGGTATTTGATATACGTGCGGATTTATCTAAGCTAAGGCGGACAATTATTCCGATGCGTGATTTATTGTATCGTATTTTAAATTCAACTCGTTTTTACGGCATAAGTGATCATGAGATTTACTTTAAAGATATACATGACCATTTGCTTAAATTAACTGAAATGATTGAAGCGAGCCGAGAGTTGACGGCAGATATTCGGGATAGCTACTTTTCATTAAACTCACATCATATGAATAACATTATGAAAACACTAACTGTTTTCTCTACTATTTTCATGCCACTAACATTTATTGCAGGAGTATATGGAATGAACTTTTCACATATGCCAGAGCTTGGTGGGAAGTATAGTTATTTTATTTGTTTATTGTTAATGGCGTTAATTGGTGGCGGAATGATGGCCTGGTTTTATAAAAAAGGATGGTTTAAGTAAAAAACACCGAGGTATTCACCTCGGTGTTTTTTTATTTAACCAATAGCATGTAATACAAACATGGCTAAGAATAAGCATGTAACGATATACATAGATGGTGCGACTTCTTTACGCTTTCCAAGTGCAACTTTTAAGATAGGGTAAGCAATAAATCCGAACGCAATGCCATCAGCGATACTATATGTGAGCGGGATCATAACGATAATTAAAAACGCTGGAAATCCTTCTGAAAAGTCGTTCAGAGGAATTTGTTGAATGCTTGTAATCATCAGACCGCCAATAATAATTAAGATTGGTGCAATGGCACTATCAGGAATTAATTTGACAAACGGAAGAGCGAACAGTGATGCAAAGAATAACATCCCAGTAACGATAGACGTCAGACCTGTTTTTCCGCCTGCAGTAATACCTGCGGCACTCTCTACTGTTGAAACGGTAGGACTTGTGCCAAATAGACCACATGTCATTGCTGAAATCGCATTGGCTTGGTAAGCACGTGGGAATTTGCGGTCATCTTCTAATAAACCGTGCAGAAGTCCCATGTTCTCAAAAATAAGCACCATGCTTAAGGAGAATGTTGCAATCCAAAACGGTAAGGAAGAAAGTTTCCCAAATGACATAGCTCCAAACACATCGCCGTAATTAGCGAATGAGAATGAACTATTTCCCATTTGACTCGTATCAACAAGACCAAATAGCCATGCAATACCAGTTCCTATTGCAATCGTCCATAAAAAGTTTCCACGTACGTTACGAATAAATAATACAAGTGCAACGATAAGAGTAAGCAATGTCGCAAGAACGACAGGATTACTTAATTTCCCCATTGCAACAGCAGTATTTGGATTCGAAACGACTAAACCACCTTTTTGCAATCCGATAAATGCTAAAAACAATCCGATACCGACAGTAATAGCTTCCTTTAATGACTTTGGAATCGATACTGAAAGCACGCGAGCAATTGGTGTAAACGCAGCAATTGCAAAAATAATACCAGAGATAAAGACAGCTGCTAATGCTTCTTGCCAAGTTAAACCGAGCGTATGCACAGCTGTGTACGTGAAGAATGCATTTACACCCATACCTGGGACAAGAATAGCAGGTGCATTTGCCCAAAATGCCATGAGCAGACATCCGACAAATGAACTGAAAACAGTTGCTAAAATTCCAGCCTCAAGTGGAATGCCGGCATCTGATAAGATTGACGCATTTACAATCATTATATATACGATTGTGAAAAATGACGTAACTCCAGCTAAAACTTCTTGTTTTGGTGATGTTTCGTGTAAGCCTAATTTAAATGTTCTTTCAAGTATTCCTTTCATGTTAAACCTTCTTTTTCATATCCCTCTCCCACCCGTGATATCTCTTTTGTAAGAGCTCACCGTCCTTTATTATATCAGAACATCATGTTTTTACAACAACGAAAATGATAACGTTTACTTATAAACGAAATTATTTATAAATACGTAAAAATAGCCCGTATAGTTGAAATGATTTCTAATTCTCCCGATTGAATAGGTGGAGCTGTTTGCGCATGCAAAGTAGCATAGGAAGCAATCTCCCGTGGTAATTGAGCAGATTCTTCAACGAGTGAGAGGGGGACAGGATTAATATTTAAATTGTATGTACTCGCAATAGCACGAGCTTTTTCTACCGCTTGATGCAGAGCCTGAATAAGAGCTTGCTCATAATATTTATTTGGATGAGATATTCGAAAACGTAAACCTTTTGCTAAATTTGCTCCATTTGAAACGGCTATATCATATACTTCCCCTGCTTTTTGTACATTTAAAACGGTAATTTCATACAAATGTTCCACACGATATCCTTGTAGTAACGCTTTATCATTTACATACTCGTATTGAGGAGTGATCGTATAAGAAATCGTTTCTATATCTTTATCAGCAATACCAAGCTGTTTAAGTGCATCCAGCAATTGTTTTGATTGTACTGCATTTTCTTCTTGCGCTTGTTTCACATTTTTACTATCAGTTCGAATGCCAAGTGTTAATAGAACAACATTTGGTTTCGCTTTGACAACACCTTCACCTTGTACAGTAATAGTCGCTTCTTTACCAGTATTAGCTGTGCGTACGTTGTGTAAATAAGGATTCATTCCACCCTGCATTTTCCATCACCATCCTTTTTATATGTATATGTGTGAACAAAAAAGAAATTTATATGAAAAAAGTTACATAAATGAGAATGTTGAGGAAAGAAAGCATATACAACATAGGTATTTATAGATTATAATATGTGTAAATATGATAAAAAAGGGACGAGGCTAGTGAACGAAAAAAGAGAAACACTGATTTTAGATTTATCCGCATCATTTCGAAAGATGATACGTTTATTACAAAATGATATTAATACACGCTTTGCAGAACATATGCCATATAATGAATTTTCTGTATTACGTGCGTTATTTTTAAACAGTCCACAGATGGCTTCGCAAATTGCGAGTGAAGTAAACGTAACCTCCAGTCATATTACAGCTGTTACAGATCGTCTCGTACGAAAAGGGTTTGTAGAAAGAAAGCGTTCAAATTCAGACCGTCGTATCGTGTACTTAGAAATTACAGAACACGGAAGAGAAGTAACTGAAAAACTTGAAGCTGTGCGTAAGGAATACTATAAAGAGAGATTTAAAGGTTGGAGCGACCAAGAAATAGAAATGGTATTAGAATTATTTGGCCGCGTATTATAATAAATGAGGATAGGAAGCTAAAGCTTTCCTATCCTTTTTCTTTTGAATAAAAATATTTTGAAACTCCAATACTTTAATTAAAAAGAATCGGAGTGAAAAATTATGAAACGTATTTTTACGCTTTTCATTATGATTGGAAGTATGTTCTGCTTTAATAAGTTCGTGGATGCCGCAACGCCAATTCATGTCGTTCAAAAAGAATTACAACATATTTCAAATAAGCAACCTGTTTTATATTCAAAACTATGGATTCGTTCTATGCAGAATGCCATTTTATTTCATCATAGTGATAACATGCGGCATGAAGATACGATAAGCAATGTGACAAAGTCTTCTCTTGTAAAAGTAAAACAAATTCCACTTCAGAAAGCATCACAATACATCCCGAGATTATCACAATATATTTCTAAGTTTGAGGCTGAAAATGTTCAAGTGTATTATGTTGCAGCTCGTTATGAAGTGAAAAAAGAAAATCCGTATCAGTTAAATGGAATGAATTATTTTATGCAAGTGTTTATTCAACAAGGGGGAGAATGGAGAATTGCTGAAAGTATAGTTGCTCCAACAGATCAAATCGTAGCAAATGGTGACGGATTTGGAACGAAGCAAGAAAAAGAGTATGGGAAAAGAAGAGAGAATGTGAAATAACCTCCTCAATAAGAGGAGGTTATTTTATTTGAAATTCCAAGAGACTTTCCATTTTAATATTTTAGGTAGAAGGAAGTAGGTAATTATGCTCGTCACGAAAAATCCAATGTAAAAATTCAGTAATGATTTGTCTCTCCCCAAGACTAAACCACCAACTATTCCCATAAAGAAAATAGCAAGGCTCATAACTATTTTTTGAAACTTCGGATATAGTAAGAAACTTCCATTTCGCTCATTGACTGAATGAACATATAAATATAAACTGAGTGGTAACAAAATAATGATATATATAATAGGTGCAATCAATAATTTTGCTGAAGGGATTTTTGTAAAGTTTGGTTCGTTATGACGAACTCCATCATCATCAATATAAGAACTTTGTGGATCGTAATCAAAGCGAATAGTAAAATTTTCTGCCGGACCAGAAATCCGCATGTTTTCCATAACCCGATGTATATTGCCATTGTTCTCATGAAAGTCAATATTTGAGTGGACAGCGATGACTCCTGAGATAAGTGTTGGAAGTAATAATGGGAATATGAATATAGCTGCAGTGAGAAGTCCTTGCGAGATAAGATTCCCAGTTATTGTCCCTATACATAAGGCAAGTGTATAAATAGCAATTAATACAATTAACATGTATATAAAATAAGAATGAAATGGGGAAAATACTTGATATTTATTATGAAAAGTTAACTTTTTCATAATAGCAAATAGTCCCCAGTTTATACTAACAGCTGCTACAATGTTACAAATACCAAACAACCATTTTGTCATAAAAAGGTGTGAACGTTTAAAAGGCATAGACCAAAGAAAATCGATGGAGTTATTTTGCCTTTCCCAACCTATTAACGTACAGGCTAGAATGATAAGTGCACCACCTTGAAAGATGACAGGGTCCATAAGTAATAAACCGAAATTGTAATGATATACATATTCGCCTTCTTTTTGCATTTTTAGAAGGTATTGTTGTTCAATCGATGCCAAATAGTATTTGTATGACAAATTGTATAAGCTAACGAACCAAAAGAGCCATAAAACATATTTACTTTGTTGATACGTTCTTAGCCATAGTGCTTTTTGAAACATAGGATCTCTCCTTTAAAAAACTTTATAATTTGTTAGGCGTGATAATACAATATAAGTAATGATTCCAGCGAGAAACAAACCGATATAGTAGTTAAATAAGAAACTAAATTGATTTATTTTATAGCCACCTAGTAATGCAAAATAAATGGTTGTTCCCCATATCCATATTCGTAAATGTTTTTGGAAAATAAATATCTTTTGAGTGTTTTCATTAGGCGATCGTGTATATAAAAATGAGCCAAGTAGTAAGTAAAATATTGTATACAAAATAGGGACTAACACTGATTTAGCCGAATAATACGTATAAGATGCTGGATCTCTTAAAGTAGTTGGGTCATTTTCTTTTTTGCGCGATTCAGGATTATATTGGTAATAGATCGCGAAATTATATATTGGTGCAACTATATTTGTTTTTCGATTGATTTCATCAAGCTGGTGATACAAGTTGGTATTTGTAGTATCTGTAGCCTGTAAATGGTTTATTGTAAAATTGTACAATAATGGAGTAAATGTAAGTCCCATTAGTAGCCATGGAATACAAAAAGCGATTTGTGAAACAATGCTCCCAGTAAAAGTACCGATACATAATGCAGCTGTATAGACTGCAACATAAGAAACAATTGCATAAAGAAAGTATCGATGAAATGGACTGAATGTTTGATACTCAAAATGAATGGTTGTTCTATAAATAATGTACATAAGGATCCAGTTTACAAGGAGAGACCCTATAATCCATAGTGAACCGAAAGCCCATTTAGAGAAGAAAATATCTTTTCTTGTAAATGGCATTTCCATAAGTAGGGTATTAGATTGGTTGCTACGTTCCCAACCTATTAATAGACAAGCTAAACAAATAATAAGAATAGTTAGCCAAAAACTATTACCTGTATTTGACAAAAAAGCATAATAGTAATAGAAAGTCCCCTTTTCTGAGAGTTCATAATAATTAGCAAGTTGTTGCTGAGCTGCTTTATAGTATCCGAAAGATAAAAGATAAAGTGTACTCAAGAAAAAGAGTAATACAGCATATTTCCCGCGTTTCCAATTCCACATCCATAGTGCCTTATGAAACATACCCATCCTCCTCAAGTATCGTAACGAAGACATCTTCAAGTGACATTGTTAACTCTTCAATAAGTATTGGTTGCTCTTTATAAAACTTTTCAAGCGTTGTAGCAACATTTCCTTCGATTAAAATCGTAAATACTTTTCCTGTTTGATTTAATATTTTAATATTGCTTAAGTTTTCTAGTTTTTGAGGTAATGACCGTTCATAAGCTACTTGTATTTTTGCAAATCGTGATTTTGCATCATCAAGTGAAGTAATAGATGCCACGGTATGGCCTTTTAACATAATGATTGTATCTGCAATTTGTTCCACTTCATCTAAATGATGAGTTGAGATGAAAATGGTAATCTCTTTTTCTGCAACTTCTCCAACGAGAAACTGCAAAATCTGTCTTTTAACGATAGGATCGAGCCCATTTGTCGGTTCATCTAAAATGATATACTCTGCTTTTGTAGCAACGGCTAAAATGATCGCAAGCAGCGCTTTCATTCCTTTTGAGTAACTACGAATCCGCTTGTTTGGTAAGTTAAAACGTTCAAGCAGTTCGTAGAAATATGATTCATCAAATGCTGTATAAACTGCTTTATAAAATTTCACGATTTCTTTTACTGTATATCCGTTCAGTATGTTAGTAGAATCTGGGACATATACGACCTTTTGTTTCATTTCAGGATGCATATGAATATCTGTATCTTCATATGTAACCGTGCCTTCATCTGGGTCTAAAATGCCGATCATCGTTCGTAATAAAGTTGTTTTCCCCGCACCGTTTCTTCCGAGTAATCCGACGATACTACCTTTTTGTAATGTGAAAGAAACATCGTCTAAAATCGTTTGATTATCAATTGTTTTCTTCAAACTTGTCACTTTCAGCATCCATATTTCCTCCAATCTCTTTATAGTATGAATTTATCCAATCATGAATTTTATCTTTCGTAATCCCAAGATAAGAGGCTTCTAGTAATAATTGATGAAATTGCTTTTCAACCATAGCGATTTTCCTTTCGTCTAATGTTGGGGTAATCGATTGGGATACAAATGTTCCTTTTCCTCGTAACGTTTCAATAATCCCTTGTCGCTCTAATTCTTGATACGCTTTACTCACTGTATTTGGATTTATAACAAGTAATGAAGCGAGCTCGCGTACAGAAGGAAGTTTATCACTTGGAGCTAACATGTTTTTTAATACGAGTTCTTTTATATTTTGAACAATTTGTTCCCATATCGGAGTGTTGCTTCTTGGATCAAGTTGAATATGCAAGAGCAATGTCTCCTTCCTCATATGTATTAAGTGTACTAATGTGTGTGATACACTTAATACAATATAGGGTATGAATGTATTTGTCAACTGAAAAAAATAGAAAAATATGGTATTAAAAAATAATAAATTGGAAAAAATAGGTCTGATATAGAATGGAGGGTTAGTCATGAAGCGAGTTTTTGGAATACTTGTTTGTTTCATGTTATTGCTTTCTGGTACTTCAGTTAGTTTTGCACAATCTGAGAAAACGAAGCAGGAGAAAACAGAAGAAACCGCGCCGAAGTTAGCGGAGCAAGCATCGTCAGCAATCGTAATTGAGCAAGATACAGGTAAAGTTTTATTTGATAAAAATCCGAATGAAAAGTTACCACCTGCTAGTATGACAAAGATTATGACAATGCTATTAATTATGGAACAAGTTGAAAAAGGAAAACTAAAACTAAACGATAAAGTTAGAGCAAGTGAACATGCAGCTTCAATGGGTGGATCACAAATCTTTTTAGAACCTGGGGAAGAGATGACCGTAAATGAAATGCTAAAAGGTATTGCCATTGCATCTGGAAATGATGCATCTGTTGCAGTAGCAGAGCATATCGCTGGTTCAGAAGAAGGATTTGTAAATATGATGAACAAAAAAGCGAAAGATTTAGGGTTGAAAAATACACATTTTCAAAACCCGACAGGTCTCCCGGCTAAAGATCATTATTCTACAGCAAATGATATGGCTATAATGGCGAGAGAATTGATGAAGTATCCACTTATTCGCAAATACACAGGTAAATACGAAGATTATTTACGAGAAGATACGGATAAGAAGTTTTGGCTCGTCAATACGAATAAGTTAGTGCGTTTTTATCCTGGAGTAGATGGTGTAAAAACGGGCTTTACAACAGAAGCAAAATATTGCTTAACAGCATCGGCTGAAAAAAATGGCATGCGTGTTATTTCAGTTGTTATGGGAGCACCTACATCTAAAGAACGGAACAATCAAGTGACGAAGCTTCTTGATTATGCATTTGGTCAATATATGACGAAGAAAATGTATACGCGCGGTGAAAAAATTAAGACTGTACAAGTAGGAAAAGGTAAAAAAGAAAAAGTAGATTTAGTTGCATCAGATAATGTGTCTCTTCTTATGAAGAAGGGCGAAAATATGGACAAAGTAAAGCAAGAAGTAATTGCTGAAAAGAAAGTGAAAGCACCGATTAAAAAAGGTGATGCACTTGGCACGCTTGTTATTAAAAAAGATAAAGAGGTTTTATTAAAACAAACAATCGTAGCAAAAGAAGATGTTGCTGCAGCAAGCTGGTGGGAGTTATTTAAAAGAAGTTTTGGGATGTTTTCAACATCAAAATAGCGGCAAACATTTTGCCGCTTTTCTATTCGTATGTAAGTAAATAATTGTTGAATGGTTTCACTTTATGGCGAAATAGTTCTTCTTTTGTCAGTAGGAAGGATTCTTATGTTGTATCACGAAAATCTTTATGTATGTAAATGAGTAAAGTTTGAGCATAAGGAGGAAATCGTGTGAGTCTTTCCATGCAATTAGAAGTAAAACGTGACGTCCTATGTGTGAGACTAGCGGGTGAATTAGATCATCATACTGCTGAAGAGTTGCGAACGAAAGTGACAGATATGATTGAGACACATGGTGTTCATCACATTGTTTTGAGCCTAGAGAACTTATCATTTATGGATAGTTCTGGTTTAGGTGTGATATTAGGCCGATATAAGCATGTAAAGGGATTAGGTGGAGAAATGGTTGTTTGTGCAATTTCACCGCCTGTTAAGCGTTTATTTGAAATGTCGGGCTTATTCAAAATTGTTCGCTTAGAAGAAAGTGAAGCGCACGCGCTCGCGACGTTGGGGGTGGCATAAATGAGAAATGAAATGAACCTTCAATTTTCAGCATTAAGTCAAAATGAATCATTCGCTCGCGTTACAGTGGCAGCATTCATTGCGCAACTAGATCCAACGATGGATGAGCTAACGGAGATTAAAACTGTTGTGTCAGAAGCGGTTACAAATGCAATTATTCATGGATACGAAGGAAATGCAGAAGGTACTGTTTATATTTCTGTAATTTTGGAAGAGGCAATGGTGAAACTCACGATTCGAGATGAAGGGATTGGCATTTTTAATTTAGATGAGGCAAGACAACCCCTTTTTACAACTAAACCTGAATTAGAGCGTTCCGGAATGGGATTTACTATCATGGAAAATTTTATGGATGAAGTAGAAGTTATTTCAAACGAATCTTTCGGGACAACAATCCATTTGACAAAATACTTATCAAATAGTAACGCTCTATGCAATTAAGGAGAATAGCCTATGGACATAGAGGTCAAAAATGAGAAGAAGAAACCTCAGTTAAAGGACCACGAGCTAAAAGCGTTAATTCAAAAAAGTCAAGGTGGAGATCAACAAGCAAGAGATACGATTGTTCAAAGTAATATGCGTCTAGTATGGTCGGTTGTACAGCGTTTTTTGAATCGAGGATACGAACCAGACGATCTATTTCAAATTGGATGTATTGGGCTCTTAAAATCGGTAGATAAATTTGATTTATCTTTCGACGTGAAATTTTCAACATATGCAGTTCCAATGATTATTGGAGAAATTCAACGATTTTTACGTGACGATGGATCAGTGAAAGTAAGTAGATCTTTAAAAGAAACAGGCAACAAAATTCGAAAGATGAGAGACGAGCTTTCGAAAGAATTCGGAAGGGCTCCAACGATTAATGAAGTAGCAGAGGCGCTAGAACTAACACCTGAAGAAGTTGTTCTGGCGCAAGAAGCGAGTCGTCCTCCTTCATCGATACATGAAACCGTGTATGAAAATGATGGAGACCCTATTACTATTTTAGATCAAATTGCAGATCAATCTGAAACGAAATGGTTTGATAAAATAGCTTTAAAAGAAGCAATTAGAGAATTAGATGAACGAGAACGTCTTATTGTATATTTGCGCTATTATAAAGATCAAACCCAATCAGAAGTAGCAGAGCGCATAGGTATTTCGCAAGTACAAGTTTCAAGACTTGAAAAGAAAATATTAAAACAGATGAAAGATCGAATAGATGAATAACTGTCTATTCGATTTTTTTATGACTTTAATAGGAGGGAGTTGTTAATTTTCGCGAAAATTAACAGAATTTATTGATAATTTAGTTAATTTAAAATATAATCCAAGTATGAACTTGTCATAAAGGGGGAAGGAAACATGGAAACGAGGCAACAATGGGGAACGAGGGCTGGATTTATTTTCGCAGCGGTCGGCTCAGCCGTTGGATTAGGAAACATATGGCGTTTTCCTTATACAGCGTATGAAAATGGAGGAGGTGCATTCTTTTTACCGTACTTATTTGCATTATTAACGACTGGTATTTCATTGCTAGCATTCGAATTCGCTCTTGGGCATCGTCATCGTGGTTCTGCACCACTTACATTCTTCCGTATTCATCCACGTGCTGAATTTATTGGATGGTGGCAAATGTGTGTAACGTTTATCGTTTCAACATATTATGCAGTAATTATCGCTTGGTCTATTTCGTATACGTATTTTGCAATTACTGGAGCGTGGGGGAAAGACACGCAATCATTTTTATTTAAAGAATATTTACATGTTGCAGATAAACCAGGGCAATTTGGGGGGCTTGTGCCAGAAGTATTAATTCCGTTAGCTCTCGTTTGGATTATTGTGCTTGGCGTTGCATTCAAAGGCGTTAAAAAAGGAATCGAAGTTGTTAACCGCATTTTTATTCCTTTATTAGTTGTTATGTTTTTAATTATCGTTGTTCGTGCAGTGACGATGGAAGGTGCGATGCAAGGGTTAGATGCATTCTTTAAACCAGACTGGAGTCGTATTTTTGATGGGAAAGTATGGCTTGCTGCTTATGGACAAATTTTCTTTAGTTTATCTCTAGCATTCGGAATTATGATTACGTATTCTAGTTATTTACCGAAAAACTCAGATACAACAAATAATGCTTTTATTACAGGGTTTGCAAATTCAGGATTTGAATTATTAGCCGGAATTGGAGTTTTTGCTGCTCTTGGATTTATGGCAAATAACATGGGGGTACCAGTTGATAAAGTTGCGAGTGCTGGCGTAGGGCTTGCGTTTGTAGTATTCCCACAAATTATTAATGAATTACCGATGTCACCGTTATTTGGAGTATTATTTTTCTTATCGTTAACTGTTGCTGGAATTACATCACTCATTTCACTTGCGGAAGTATGTTTTGCGGCTGTATCTGAAAAATTTAGTTTGAGTCGTCAAAAGACGATTGGAATTATGGGAACACTTCTCGTGTTAGTTTCTCTTGTTTTTGCAACACGTGGTGGGCTTATGTTTCTAGATGTTGTTGATTATTTCGCTAATAATTTTGGATTAATTACAATTGCACTAGCTGAAGTGGTTACGATAGGTCTTATCTTGCGCCGTCTACCTATTTACCAAAATCATGCTAACTTTGTATCTGATATAAAATTAGGAACGTTTTGGAGAGTTAGCTTACTCGTTATTACTCCACTCATGTTAGGGTATATGTTAATTGATGGTGTAATCCAAAATATTAAAAAGAACTACGGAGATTATCCGACGGAATTTGTTGTAACATATGGTTGGTCGATAGCGGCAGCATTCCTTCTAGTCGCACTAGTCATTGGTTTGAAAAAATGGAATGCACAAATACATTCAGATTCTGCCCAGCTTGAAAAAGAATGGAAAGATCGAGGTGTTTCATGATGAGTGGATCAGCGATTATGATGATGGTTATTGGTATCGTAGTCATTTGGGGAGGACTTGCATTAAGTATCGCAAATTTATTTAAGAAAAAGGCATAAGCTAAAAACATCTGTACCGAAACGGTACAGATGTTTTTTTATGAAAAAATTGTATTAGAAAAAAATTCAATAACCATACTACAACTACGAGGAAGAGTGAAGGGGTGAATGAAAATTGGAAGGAACGATTTATATTAAAATGCGCAATCGTTTAAAAATTTCTCCTGCGTATGAAATAAAGCTGAGTGATGTCGCTCAACTTGCAGGAGATTCTTTTGTAGTTGAGTCTTTACAAAATGAAATAGTTTACAACGTAACAGCACATGATAAGACGCATGTTGTAATTGATGTTATGAAAGTAATTGAAATTATTCAACAAAAAGCATCTCATGTACAAATTAATTTACTAGGTTCTGGACAAACTCTTGTTGAAATTATATATGAAAAAAAGAAAGTGCCCCCAATTTTCTTTGGGCTTGTATGGTTGTTGTTGTTCATTGGGGCGGCCCTTGCGATCATTTATTTCCATGAGGATGTAAGTATGCAACAAGTACACCAGCGGTTATATTACATGATTACTGGAGAGTTTAAGGAGCAACCACTATTATTTCAAGTTCCCTATTCAGTAGGTCTTGGATTAGGTATGGTTTTATTTTTTAATCATGTATTTCAAAAGCGAATTAATGAAGAGCCGAGTCCGTTAGAAGTTGAGATGTTTCAATATCAACAGTCGCTTGATCAATATGTAATTGTTAATGAAAACAAGGATAACACGAAACAGCTTGCCGATGATTGAATGTGGGTTTGTTATATTAATTGGTTTAGCTGGCGGGATTGCAGTAGGTAGCGGATATGTTGCCTTTTTGGCTGTACTTGGTATAATCCCTCGTTTAGCTCAATTAACGAGAAGTGGAAAGCATATTCAATATTTTGAGTGGGCTGTCATTGCGGGAACTTTAACTGGGGCTTGGTGTAGTTTGAAAAACATTACATTTCAAACATCGCAATATTGGCTTGTAATATTAGGTTTATTTTGTGGTACATTCATTGGAATGCTTGCTGCGGCATTAACGGAAGTATTAAATGTTTTACCTATTTTAGCGAAACGAGTCGGGGTAGAGGGGAAAATTGTTGTTTTACTCGTTGCTCTTGTACTTGGCAAAGTAATAGGCTCATTGTTTCACTGGATTTATTTCGTAAAGTAGGAGGCAATATATAAATGACAAACCGAAAACTGAAAGATGATTACATAAATAAAGTGAAGGAGTACCATCCAAAGCCAAACTATTTACTAAATTGTGTGAAGGCATTTCTTGTAGGTGGGCTCATTTGTACAGTCGGAGAAATATTGATGAAATTTTATATACATTATTTTCACTTTAGTGAACAAGAGGCAGGAAATCCGACAGTTGCAACTCTTGTTTTATTGTCGGCGATTTTAACAGGATGTGGTGTATATGATAAAATCGGTCAATTTGCTGGAGCAGGATCGGCAGTACCAGTTACAGGATTTGCAAATTCTATGGCGAGCGCTGCGCTAGAACATAAGAGTGAGGGGATTGTTCTAGGGATTGCTACAAACATGTTTAAGCTTGCAGGAAGTGTTATCGTGTTTGGCGTTGTTGGAGCATATATTATCGGATTAATAAGATATACTTTTAAAATTTTTATGTCTTAAAGGAGGGGCGAGTATGAGGTTGACAGGAAAACAAACGTGGGTATTTCAAAATGATATTTACGTAAATGCAACGGGTACTGCTGTCGGTCCGAAAGAAGCTGAAGGCCCTCTTGGAAAATATTTTGATATTTCATATAATGACTTGCATTGTGGAGAGGAAAACTGGGAACTTGCTGAACGAAAATTAATGTCAGACTCAATGCAACAAGCAGTGCAAAAAGGGAATATAAAAACATCACAAATTGATTTCTTTTTAGCGGGCGATTTATTAAATCAAACAGTGACAGCGAATTATGTTGCGCGTCAGTGGGGGATTCCTTTTTTAGGAATGTTTAGCGCTTGTGCGACGTCAATGGAAACTTTAGCAGTTGGATCAGCATTTATAGACGGTGGATTTGCGAATCGTGTCTTAGCTACGGTGAGTAGTCATAATGCAACGGCTGAAAGGCAATTTCGTTATCCAACAGAGTATGGGGGACAAAAGCCAGAAACCGCAAATTCAACTGTTACAGGTGCAGGGTCCATATTAATTAGCAAAGAAAAAAGTGCAATTAAAATTACGGCAGCTACGATTGGAAAAGTGCAAGATTTAGGAATTATGAACCCTTTAGATATGGGATCGGCAATGGCACCAGCTGCTGCTCATACAATCCAACAGCATTTTGAAGATTTAGGAAGAATCGCAGCTGATTATGATTTGATTGTTACTGGTGATTTATCGGCTGTTGGGACACCAATTGCAAAACAACTTTTACTTGAGGAAGGTTATGACCTTGGGCATATATACAATGATTGTGGATTAATGATTTATGATTCAAATCAAGAAGAAGTGTTTGCAGGTGGCAGTGGTTGTGCTTGTTCCGCTGTTGTCACATACGGCCACTTATTACGTGAAATGCAAAAAGGGAATTTACAACGCATTTTTGTCGTTGCAACGGGGGCTTTATTGAGCCCAATGATGATGCAACAAAAGGAAACGATTCCAACAATTGCGCATGGTGTTGTGTTTGAAAGAGTTAAAGGAGAGTGAATTGTGGATTTTGTATATGCATTTCTTGTAGGAGGAGCGATTTGTGTAATTGGACAAGTATTGTTAGATTTTGCAAAGTTAACACCGGCCCATTTAATGGCAAGTTTTGTAGTTGTCGGAGCCATTTTAGACGGATTCGGATTGTATGATAAGCTTATAAAATTTTCAGGTGCTGGAGCAACAGTCCCTATTACAAGTTTTGGACATTCACTATTACACGGAGCAATGCATGCGGCGGAAAAACATGGGTATTTAGGAATTGGTATCGGCATGTTTAGTTTAACGTCTGCGGGCATTTCCGCAGCTATATTATTTTCATTTTTTGTAGCACTTATATGTAAACCGAAAGGATAAATCAAATGAGACGAAGGGTTGTTTTGGTAACAGATGGAGATGAATATGCAAAGCGGACAATTGAGCTGTTAACAAAGGAATTTGGGGGCAGGTGTATTTCAGCATCGCAAAGTAATCCAACCAAATTGACAGGGAAGAAAGTTGTTGAGCTTATTATGCAAACGCCATATGACCCTGTATTTGTCATGTTTGATGACAGTGGATTTATTGGAGAAGGATCTGGTGAAAAGGCTTTAAAATATGTAGCCACACATAAACAAATTGATGTACTTGGTATTTTAGCGGTAGCATCTAATACACATCATTGGGAATGGGCGCGTGTAGATGTAAGCGTAGATCGGAATGGGAATTTAACAGAATACGGTGTTGATAAATTTGGACTTCCAGATGGTGAAATTGGCAGGATTAGTGGGGATACGATTTATTGTTTAGATGATTTGAATGTTCCAGTCATTGTGGGGGTCGGTGATATTGGCAAGATGTGTGGAAATGATGAATGGGAGCGAGGATCACCTATTACTAGAAAAGCAATTCAATTAATTTTGGAAAGGAGTGGGTTTTATGACGAAGCCTAAAAAAGTGAATATCCCGATTTCGTCTTTTTTAAGTGATAATGAAAATTACTTAAAGCAAACTGTTGGATTGGGTGTCACATATGATGTTGGTATTCGTAAATTTCAAATTTTAAACAAAGAAATTGGTGTGTTATTTGTAAATGGACTTTGTGATACGAATTATATTATCCCTATTTTAGAAGAAGCGGTGGATACAAATGAAATAAGGGATGTAGAAGAAGATACAGTAAAGCTTTTAGAGAATCGTTTAATTCATCAACAAGTAAGTAAAGTAAAAACGATGGATGAAGTAATGCTCCAAGTATTATCAGGGCTTATTGTTATATTTGTGGAAGGTGAAACGGAAGCTTTTGCAATTGATGTTCGTAGTTATCCGGGGCGGACACCGACAGAACCAGATACAGAAAAGGTAGTACGTGGTGCAAGGGATGGTTTTGTTGAAAATATTGTTGTAAATACAGCGTTAATCCGTAGAAGGATCCGCGACCCACGTCTTCGAAATGAAATGGTTCGAGTAGGGGATAGATCACAAACCGATATTTGTATTACATATGTACAAGATGTTGCAAATCCAGATTTAGTGAAGATTATAAAACAAGAATTAAATAATATTGAAGTAGATGGGATTACGATGGCGGATAAAACGGTGGAAGAATTTGTAGTCAAACAAGGTTATAATCCATTCCCGCTTATTCGCTACACAGAAAGGCCAGATGTAGCAGCGAACCATTTGTTAGAAGGACATGTGTTAGTACTTGCTGATACATCACCAAGTGCTATGATCACTCCAACAACATATTTCCACCATTTACAGCATGCAGAAGAATTTAGACAAAATCCAGCTGTAGGTACATTTTTACGTTGGGTACGTTTTTTAGGTGTTATTTTCTCGTTATTTTTATTACCATTTTGGTTAGTATTTGTATTTGATCCAACTCTTTTGCCACCGAATCTTGCTTTTATTGGACCGACTAAGATGACGCATTTACCAATTTTATTACAAGTGTTAATGGCAGAGGTCGGACTTGAGTTTTTAAGAATGGCTGCCATTCACACTCCGACGTCGTTATCGTCTGCGGCGGGGTTAATTTCTGCTATATTAATTGGTCAAATTGCCATTGATGTAGGGTTGTTTGTACCAGAAGTTATTTTATATGTAGCTGTTTCGATGATTGGGGCATATGCAACACCGAGCTATGAATTAGGACTAGGAAATAAGGTTGGGAAATTGTTTGTAATTATTTTAACAGGTCTCTTCCATGAGATAGGGTTTGTAATTGGAATGACGATATTGATTTTATTTTTAACGTCTATAAAAAGTTTACAAACACCGTATTTATGGCCGTTTCTACCATTTGATTGGGGCGCGTTAACGAAAATTTTACTCCGACCAACTATGTCTAGTTTAAAAGTGCGTCCTAGTATTGTGCGACCTCAAAATGTAAGAAGACAAAAATAAACGGGATTATGCTCCCGTTTATTTTTTTATTGAAAATTTATTTTTTTTTAACAAAAACCAAACATTTTTTGTGTACACTTAGAGTAGATATTGTGTATGAAAGGGGAAGAGGACATGATTAAATTATTTGTAAGTGATTTAGATGACACGCTCGTTTACAATGTGAATGATATGCAAAAAGAAGATGAACGTGCACTTTGTTGGCTAGCTGAAAAAGGGACAAATATTTGTTTTGCCTCTGGCCGCTTTACTCACCGAATTGATGAAGTCGTAAAAAAGTTTTCATTCCCGTATTACACAACAGGTTTAAATGGGGCGACAATGTTACTGCCGGACGGTAAAATATTTCATGAATCAAGTTTTGAAGATAGTGTTGCCCAGGAAATATATCGATATATACATAACAAAGGACTAGCAGATATTGTTTGTGCAAATGAGCAGCGATATACAAAAAGAAAAAATGAAAATCATCATACTTTTGAAGAGTATATGGGGGTACATATTGCTGAAATAGAAGCGTTAGAAGAAGAATTTGGTAAGACTGTACATCCAGCGAAATTATTTGTATTTGGAGAAGAAGAGAAAATTGTAGCATTAGATCAAGAGTTACGAAATACGTTTCACAGTGAAGCGGAAGTTTTTATATCAGGTAAACGTTATGTTGATATTATGCCAAGGGGTGTAAGTAAGGGGAGTGCTTTAAGGCGACTAATGGAACATTTAAAAATTGAAGCAAATGAAGTTGCCTGCATTGGAGATTCTTTTAATGACATTTCAATGTTTGAAGTAACCCCGCATTCATTTACTCTTCATCATGCTCATCCATATGTGAAGAAGAAAGCAAATCATGTTGTTCGTTCGGTTGAAGAAGCTGTTATGAAATTACCGTTACTTGTATAAAAAAGAAGCTCGTCACTGACGAGCTTCTTTTTACTTGAATAAAGATTTAACAAAATCAATGATGCTTGAGAAGAAATCTTTCACTTTATCTAGGAAACTTTGCCCTTCTTCAGACCCTAAAAAGGCAGAAACGTGTTCTTTTGCTTTATTTAACTGACTGCCAACTTGATTCCAATCGATATTAAGATTTTTCATTTTATCAAATAACGCTACTAAGTTATCCAACTGTTCATCCGTTAATGTAATGCCGAGTTGATCAGCAATTTTTTTAATTAATGAACGTAAATCTTCCGTTGTTTTTGGCTGCTCTTTTGCAATCTCTTCTTTAATTTTTGCAACAAGTTGAACTGCTTTTTCTTCACCAATTTTATCACCGAGCTGGGCCGTTTGCACCATTTCTTCATTGGCTACTTTTTTTACTTCCTCAGGAATTGCTTTGTTCGATGTTGTTTCATAGGCCTTCATTAAACCTGTTAAAGCAGCAGTTCCTGAAACTTTAAATGGTGCAGTAATTTGAATCTCTGCATCTTTCACACCTGCTGTAATAAGTGCGTTTGTGTACATTGCATCTGTTATTGAATTAATGTTTTTTGAACGTACAATGAGACCAGATCCTGGCTTTGTGTATGTAATCATAGAAGAGGAAATTGCTCGCGTACCAATTTGTGCTTTTGGAACAATTCCTTCTAGAAATTTATGTTCTTCCGCATTAGACACAGTAATAATTGTAGCATCTTTCGGTGCTTTCATTTCTTTTAACAGATCTTGTTTTTGTTGTTCAGATAAGTTTTCTCCTAGTGTAACAATTGATTCTCCCTCAATGATGTCTGCAAATGAAGCTGTTGGCATCATAAATACCGTTACAGCTAATAGCAGAGCTAGTAATTTCGTTTTCACGAAAAATCGCTCCCTTTCTCTTTCTAAAATTTTCGGGCAACACAGTTATTATAGTATATATTTCTTATTTGTCACCTAGCTTTGTCCACATTTCGAAAAAGAAGTATGTAGATTGTCGGATTCTTTTTTGTTTCTAGTCATGAATGTGGTAATATAGTGCTGAGATACTTGAAAGGAGACATATACATATGAAAACTTTAGGATATATATTAATGGAAAATGGTGAAAAAATCGAATTGGAATTTTTCCCAGAAGAAGCACCGAAAACAGTAGAAAACTTTAAAAAATTAGCAGAGCAAGGATTTTATGATGGTGTGACATTCCACCGCGTTATTCCTGGCTTCGTAAGCCAAGGTGGAGACCCAACAGGAACAGGTGCAGGTGGCCCAGGTTACTCTATCCCATGTGAGACTGATGGAAATCCTCATAGACACCTTGTAGGATCACTTTCTATGGCACATGCTGGCCGTAACACAGGTGGTAGCCAATTCTTTGTTGTTCATGAGCCACAACCGCATTTAGATGGCGTACATACTGTATTTGGTAAAGCGACAAGCGGTATTGAAACAGTATTAAACATGCGTCAAGGCGATGTAATGAAAGAAGTTAAAGTTTGGGAAGAGTAAGTTATGGAAAAAGGGAGCTTTTGCTCTCTTTTTTATTTTTTTAATAGGAATGAGTATTTTCTTTACAGTACATGATACAAACTGTACTGTAATTGTTGCTAAAATATATGACTTATGAGAACAAACTTTTAACAAATTACATAGAATACACTAGATTATATGTTTCAATAAACATTTTTTATTATATTAATTTTGCTAGAATTAAGTTGCTCTATGGTGACTAATAATGAAGCGGTAATGAGTAGCGGATGTTACTTTTAACTATCATATAGCATTGTCTTTTTTTAAAATCTACTTAGAAAGAAATAGTACTGAAACATATATTTGACTTTCTTCTTTTCGCTTTGTATGATTATCAAGTTGTTTTAGGCTCTTCTCACTCTGTTGAAAATATTGTAAAATGAATGTGATATGAAAAGAGTGATTGAGGGGATTCATAGTTTGTAACTTTTGTAAGAAGGGATAAGGGTTATGTTAATTCGTTTTAAAAAAAGTTATGAAAAAATTGCAATGGGGCTTCTTTCGTTTATGCCAACTGAAAAAGATGTGAAAACATTACAATTGACAATGAAAGAGTATGAAGCGAAAGAGGATTGGCAATTGTATTTGTGGAAGCAAAATGAAGATTTTGTTGGAATAATGGGGATTGTAAAAAAAGAGAATCAAGTATTAGAAATTCAGCATTTGAGTGTGAACCCGTCTCATCGTCATATGGGAATTGGGACGATGATGGTTCAAGAGTTAAAGAGCAAATTTCTTGAGTTTACAATTTGCGGAAATGAGCAAACAGCAAGTTTTTGCGAAAAGTGTAAAGGGCTTGAACAAAATATACATTCATGAAAGCAGGGATAAGTAGTTTATTATCTCTGCTTTCTTTTTTGTAATTGTTCTTTGCGTTCAGTGATGACTTCTGTTCGATCACGTAATGTGTGCTTGTGTAGGATATATTCACTAGGAGTAGCGTTCATATCTTTCCACGGAAGGTTTTGTTTCTGACATAACTGCATACATTTCTTTTCTAATGATGTGTCCGATAATGGTAAAAATAACGGTACAAAACTTTCTTTTTTTTGTATAGATTGCACTCTTTCATTGAGTAAGGGTAGAAGTTGCGTTTGATTGATTCCTAAACGTTGTAAAAGTGCACTGTTTTTTTCTAAAATTGTGATTGCACTTTTCATCATCTTTGTGGCGCCATTCCAGTTAGTGCGTCTTTGGTGGTATAAAGAAACTGCCACTTGAATGAGACCGACTAAGTAATCATCACGATTTTCTCTCGGTTTGGTTTTCCAATACTCTTCCAATATTTCGTGACATTCAAAATAGTCATAGTCTCCGTGAAAATGAATTAAAAATTGTATGTATTCGGTAGGATACATATTTTTCGCCCCTATCTAACGGTTATAAATACAAGTGTATCATAGAAATATGAACAATAAACGACTAGGGGATTTTCCCTAGTCGTTTATTGTTCATGTTAGCAGAAGCAAGCTGCCCCTACAATAATTAGTAAAATAAACAGTACAACAAGTAATGCGAACCCACCGCTAAAACCGCAATCAACGTGACCCATAGTTTTTTGACCTCCTACATTGTTCTTACTACACTGTTATCATATGAAGCTGTGGGCATGATGACATAGGCATAGGTCTATTTTTAATTAAATTTCTTAAAAAGGTTGGATAGAACATGAGTATGCTCTATACTTATGTTGTTATAGAAAAAATGTGGTGGGATGCTTTGTGCAGTATAATTTTAAAGTAGAGGCTTTTGAAGGGCCTTTAGATCTATTGTTACATTTAATACATCGTTATGAAATTGATATATATAATATTCCTGTAGCGGATATTACAGAACAATATTTGTCTTATGTCCATACGATGAAAGAACTACAATTAGATGTTGCAAGTGAGTATTTAGTAATGGCTGCAACGTTATTGCAAATTAAAAGTAAAATGTTGTTGCCGAAACATGAAGAAGATGTACTTGATAATGGTGATGACTTTATTGATGACCCTCGTCAAGAATTGATGGAGAGGTTAATTGAATATAAGAAATATAAGCAAGTTGCTACTGAGTTAAAAGAAAGAGAACAAGAAAGAGCACAGCTATATACACGTCCGCCAATTGATTTTGCATCGTTGCAACAAGAAGAGGAGACAAGCTTACCTCTTGATGTTACGTTATATGATATGCTAGCGGCATTTCAAAAATTAATGCGCCGTAAAAAAGCAAAGAAACCTGTAACAGCACGAGTTACTCGTCAAGAAATACCAATTGAACAACGAATGGCTGATATTCTAAAACAGTTAGAAATAAAAGGTGGCCGTCAAAGTTTTTATGATTTGTTTGCTGATGAAGAACGTGAAATAATGGTTGTAACATTTTTAGCGGTTCTTGAGCTTATGAAAAAACAACAAATTAGCATAGAACAAGAACATAATTTTGATGAAATTTTTGTATCGAGTTCTAATAAATCCCCATAGAGCTTGTATGGGAAATGGGATAGAGAAACAGTTTATCTCATGTTACGTTTTAATGAATCGTTTGGAACAAGAAAAGAAATATTGAACCGAACGCATTGATTGTGATTCGGTTTTTTGATGTGTATTTTTAATGAGAAAATAGGAGGAAGGAGCTCGGACAATGGATAGAAAAGAACAAAAATCAATCATTGAAGGGCTTTTGTTTGTTTCTGGTGATGAAGGGATTTATCCAGAACAAATAGCGAAAGTTCTTGAAATTGAAGTGAATGAAGTAATAGATATTTTAGAAGAAATGCAAAAAGAATATGAAGGTGCACATCGCGGTTTGCAAATTGTACAATATGCAAAAGTATATCGCTTTGCTACAAAGAAAGAACATGCTTCGTACTATCAGAAATTAATAGATATCCCAACAGCTGCCTCACTCTCTCAAGCTGCTCTTGAAACGTTAGCGATCGTTGCATATCGTCAACCGATTACAAGGACAGAAATGGAAGAGATTCGAGGGGTAAAAACGGACAAGGCACTACAAACGTTAGTTTCACACTTACTTATAAAAGAAACTGGCCGAGCAGAAGGTCCAGGGCGTCCTATTTTATATGGAACGACAAAAGAATTTTTGGACACATTTGGATTGAAAACATTAGATGATTTACCGCTACTTTCTGAAGAGAGTGAACAGATGAATGAAGCAGATTTATTCTTCGGTTCTTTACAAGAAATATCAAAATAAAAGCTTAGCATTTTGCTAAGCTTTTTTTGTATATCAATTATATCCCGTGCCATACTAAGTGAAAAAAAGGAGACGAGTTATGAAGGGTATACGAAGTATTTTGTTGTTAATTTCTGTTTTATTATGTTTTTCTTTAAATAGTACCTCGGCTAAAAGATATATGATGTCTATTCATGCTACGTCTCCTTTACATATGCAGCGGCAACATCTTAGTAAAATGCAAGTGAACTTTTTAAAAGTTGGACAAGGTGATGCAACACTTATTGTATTGCCAAATGGACAAACAATGTTAATTGATGGAGGACCTTATGAAGCAGGAGAGGTTATTATTCAAAAACTAATCGAAAAAGGGATAAACCATTTAGATGTTATTGTCAGTACGCATCCTGATATGGATCATATTGGTGGACTAATTCCGATTGTAGAGCAAATGCCGGTCTCACTTATACTAGATAGTGGAAAAACATATAGCTCTTTTACATATCATACGTATCGAAATAATATTAAGAAAAGGGGAATACCTTTTGTTTCGGTAAAGGAAGGACAATATATACCGCTAGATCCACATGTTTCTATACAGGTATTAAACAATGGGAAATCGAAAGATGAAAATAATGAATCCTCAATTGTTTTAAAGGTTCGATATGGAAAGGCTGACTTTTTATTGATGGGCGATGCTGATGTACGGACGGAACATGAGATATTAAAGCAATTTGATGTACATGCAGATATATTAAAAGTTGGGCATCATGGCTCATATACTTCAACAAGTGAAACGTTTATAAAAAAAGTAGAACCACAGTTCGCTATTCTTTCGTATGGGAGTAGCAATCCGTATGGCCATCCTCACCAAAGTGTAGTAAGGAGATTGAAACGGCACGGTATAATGATATATGGAACAAATAAACGCACTGTAGAAGTGAATACAGATGGGGAACATATTATGATAGGGTCTAGTGGATTCATGCCATTATTGAAGTAATTCATACATTAGAGATGGAGACCGTCCCTTTTTGGAAAAAATGAATAACATATATTATAATTACGAGAGACGTAATTATAATATATGTTTCGTTAAACAAAATGGAAATTTCATTAGAATGTATAGACAACTACTCGTGCATATATTAAGATGGAATTAGGCGAATAAGGTAATAAGAACAAGTAGGAAAGTTCATGGGAAAGGGTCGATGAAAATGAAAACGCAAATTGTCATCAATGCCAAAATTTACACAGGTCAAGAAGTAGTGGAAAACGGATTTATTCGTTACGCAGAAACAATTAAAGAAATTGGTTTGATGGCTCAATATGTACCACAAGAAGATGAAACTGTTATTGATGCTACAGGGAAGATTGTAATTCCAGGTATGATTGATGTTCATATTCATGGTGGATACGATATTGATGCGATGGATGCAAATAGCGATGGATTAGTAACTCTAGGTAAAGAAATGTTAAAAGAAGGGGTTACAACTTACTTCCCGACAACAATGACACAAGCTCCAGAAGCGATAGAAGCGGCACTAAGTGCTGCAAAGGAAGCGAAAGAAAAAGGAGCACATTTCGAATATATTCATTTAGAAGGACCGTATGTTTCAAAAAAACGTGCAGGTGCACAACCACTAGAACATATCGTTCCTGCGAATATTGAACAGTTTAAACAATGGCAGGAAGCAAGCGGTAATTTAATTAAGTTAGTCACATATGCACCAGAGGAAGAAGGAGCATTAGAGTTTGAACAGTATCTTGCTGAAACTGGTGTTGTTGGCACAATGGGGCATACAGATGCAATTGATGCGCAACTAAAAAATAGAAACATTACACATGCAACACATTTGTACAATCAAATGCGTGGATTACATCACCGTGAACCAGGAGTTGTTGGTCATGTGTTATTAAATCCAGATGTAATGGTTGAAGTAATTACAGATGGCATTCATATTCACCCTGATATGGTGAAATTAGCATATAAATTAAAAGGACCGAAAAAAGTAAGTGTCATTACTGACGCAATGCGAGCAAAAGGTCTTGAAGATGGATTATATGAACTTGGCGGACAGCCAGTACATGTAAAAGATGGTAGTGCTCGATTAGAAGATGGAACGTTAGCTGGTAGTATTCTAAAAATGGATCAAGCTTTCCGAAATGTAATTGAATTTACAGGATGTTCAATCGAAGACGCAGTACGTATGACATCAGTTAACCAGGCAGAAGAGTTTGGATTAAATAAAAAAGGTGCGTTAGCGGTAGGGAAAGATGCAGACTTTGTTGTGATGACTGAAAATTTACATGTATATGATACCGTTCGTTTAGGAATTCATATGAAGGAAGGGAAGTAATTAAATGAATATTCTTGTTGTAAAAACTCCAGAAGAATTAGCAGAAGCAGGTTATAAATTAATTGAAGAAGTTGTAAAATCAAAAGAAAATCCAACATTAGGAATGGCTACAGGAAGCTCTCCATTAGGTATTTATGCAGAAATGCGAAAAAATAAACTTGATACAAGTCATGCAACCACTGTAAACTTAGATGAGTACGTAAATTTACCACACGAAGATAAAAACAGCTATCACTATTTCATGCAAGAACAGTTGTTTGATTATCTTCCATTTAAACAAACTTATGTACCAAACGGGATGGCAAGTGATTTAGAGGAAGAGTGCACACGTTACGAGAGCATTCTAGCTGCTAACCCAGTTGACCTACAGATTCTTGGAATCGGTGAAAACGGTCACATCGGATTTAACGAGCCAGGAACAGCATTTAATTCTCCAACTAACATTGTTGAATTAACAGAATCTACACGCCAAGCAAACCTTCGTTTCTTCGAAAAAGAAGAAGATGTGCCAACTCATGCGATTACAATGGGAATTGGAAGCATTATGAAAGCAAAACAAATTCTACTTGTTGCTATGGGGCCTAAAAAGGCAGAAGCACTTAAAGAGTTATTGCAAGGTGAATATAGTGAAGCGTGTCCTGCTACAGTTTTACAACGTCATCCGAATGTAACCGTAATCGCTGATCAAGAAGCTCTATCTTTATGCAGTGAGGCGATTGCTGATGAACATCGACAAGTATTCACCATTTCCGATCTATTATCAGATTCAAGAGTGGGTGAAACAGCTAATTGAGGACGGCGAATGGAAGCCGGGAGACAAAATCCCATCTGAGAATGAACTTTGTGATAAGTTCGAAGTGAGTCGTATGACAATCAGACAGGCGATTAATAATTTAGTGGAACAAGGCTATTTATATCGGAAACGTGGAATTGGAACGTTTGTCCAACTTCCGAAAGTGGAACAAAAATTGCAAGGAATGACGGGATTCACAGAAGATATGATTTCTCGCGGGATGAACCCAAGTAGTCAATTACTTAGTTTCCGCCTAGTTCCAGCTACTGCGAAAATAGCAGACCGGTTGAGAATACAGGAGGGGGAGTCGGTTTATGAAGTGAGGCGTATTCGCTTAGCTGATGATGAACCGATTGCTTTTGAGACGACATATTTGTCGCCAGCTCTTGTAAAAGATATTAACGAAGAAATATTGCAACAATCTTTATATGAACATTTAGAGAAAAAACTGGGCTTTAAGCTTGTTAGCGCTACTCAATCAATTGAAGCTTCCATTGCAACGGATAATGAAGCTGAACATCTGCATATTCCTAAAAAGGCGCCTGTGCTTGTAATGCGCCAATGGTCATATTCAGAAGGTGAGATACCGTTAGAGTATGTGAAATGTATTTATCGTGGGGATCGTTATAAATTTATTACAAACATCGCACGTAACAAATAATATATTTCAGTTTGTAAAGTACAGTAAATTTTAAAGTGTTTAACATGTAAAGAAATAAAAATACGACTCATCCTTATAAGGAGTGAGTCGTATTTTTATTATGAGTAATTACGTGGTTAACAGCATCTTTAACCGTATTTACTACATAGTGAGCGTGCTCTTTTACTGCGTCATCTGCTTGAGACATAGCAAAACTGTGAGGAGTTAAAGAGAACATTGGAATATCATTATAAGAATCCCCTATGCAAGCAATTTCCTCTGGTTGTATTTGAAATTCTTTTAATAAAATAGAAATAGCAGAACCTTTACTAATATTAGGTGGCATTACATCTAAACATTGTTCTGCCGAAATGAAGGTGCTAACTTTCCCATGAAATTTTTCATCAATTTTTTTCTGAAGGAGTTGTAAGCTTTCCTTCGTTCCACCGACAGAAATTTTATTTGGAAAAATTGTATCATCAATTTTCTGTAATAGATTAGGTTCTTCAACAGAAGTCATCGTTACTTGTTGTTCAAGTTCATGAATAAACGGTGTTTTTTCTTCAATGTAGTAGCTATGTTCATCACTTACATAACGGAAATAAGGGTCTTCATTTGTCATAGCTAACAAATCTGGAAGAATGCTGGAATCGAAAGTTGCAGATAATAGCTTCTTATTTTCATGTGTATATACAAAAACACCATTTACACTAATGCGATGGAAATTTGTATTAACCGCTCTCATTAAGTCTGCAATTTCATTATCAAGTCTTCCAGAAGCGAAACAAAGAATTACATTTTGTTCAGCTAAGCTGCGCAAAGCGATAATATCTTGTTCGTCGATAAAACCTCCGTGTTGCATCATTGTTCCATCAATATCACTTACAAACATTTTAATCATGTTGCAATCTCCTTTCTATGTACAGTTGCCCTTACATTATACGCATCATATACAAACATGTCTAAAAAATGAATTTTTATTAAATGGTAGATGTTTTACATTGACGACAAAGAAGAATATTCTGTAACATAAAAGCAGGCTATTTAAGTACGAGGGTGGTGTTATATGAGTAATTATCTAGAAATTAAAAAAGTTTTAAATAATAATGTCATCATTGCTAGCCATCCTGAACACGAGGAAGTAGTAGTGATTGGTAAAGGAATTGGATTTGGAAAAAAAGCGAAAGATGTATTGGAGCAATTACAAATTGAAAAAATGTTTGTTTTAAAAAATGAACGTGATCGAGAACAATACAAACTGTTAGTGCCGCATGTGAGTGAAAAATTAATTGAATTAATGAATGACATTATGTTCTACATTCAAGAAAAGGCAAAATCGCCATTAAATGAACATATTCACATCGCTTTAACAGATCATATTTCTTTTGCAGTTAAGCGGTTAAAACAAGGACTTACAATAGATAATCCTTTTCTGGTTGAAACGAAAATGCTATATCCAGAAGAATACGAAATTGCTGAAGGTGTTGTAGACCTTTTAAATTCTCGTTTGCAAATTACATTGCCAGAAGGAGAAATTGGTTTTATTGCACTCCATATTTACAGTTCACTTACAAATTCAGATTTATCTTCAGTTAATCAAAACTCCCGTCTCATTGCACAACTTGTATCTTTAATTGAAACAAGCTTACAAATTACATTAGACCAAGAAAGTATTCACTATTTGCGCCTTATTCGTCATTTACAATATGCTATTGAACGGGTGAAAAAGGGAGAAAAAGTTGAGGAATCACAAAGCTTTGCTGATTTATTAAAGGCAGAATATCCCGTCTGTTATAATTTAGCCTGGAAGCTGGTTAAGGTCATGCAAAAAGAATTGCAATTGCCTGTATATGAAGCTGAAAGTATTTATTTAACAATGCACTTGCAACGATTAGTGAAAGCGGAGCATGTGTAAAAAGACATATATTTTTGTCTAAAATGAAAACGTTAAAAAAAATCATTGAATCGCTTACAATAGTTATGTATAATAACTATTGCAAAGTTATACAAATTTCGACAAACACATTAAGGTAAGTAACGAAAACGTTTGCCTTAATTATAGTGAACTTATACGTAAACCTATTTTTGACACGTGTTACTGATTCGATCAGGCATGAGTGGAGAAAAGCCAGGAATGTAAGCTAGAGAAAGGGATATACTACCCTTTGTATAGCTATCGTTCTATCTTTTTTTCCTCATGCCTTTTTGGCGTTTGTCGGAAGGTATCAATATAGATAAGAGAGGAAGGGTTTCCATGTTTAAGAAGATCTTTGGTGTTCTTCAAAAAGTCGGGAAAGCGTTAATGCTTCCAGTAGCGATTTTACCGGCAGCAGGTATTTTACTTGGATTTGGTAATGCATTTCAAAATCCACAGTTAACAAATGTTATTCCTGCTTTAAAAGCAGATTGGTTCGTAATGGTTGCAAAAATTATGGAACAATCTGGTGATATTATTTTCGCTAACCTTGCATTATTATTCGCAGTTGGGGTAGCAATTGGTTTAGCAGGTGGAGACGGAGTAGCTGGTTTAGCAGCATTCGTTGGCTACCTAATTATGAACAAAACGATGAGTGTGTTCTTAGAAGTAGATAAGTTAGTAAAAGTAACAAGTTCTGGAGCAGACCCAGTGAAAATTGGATTTGCAGATCCAGCATATGCGAATGTATTAGGAATTCCAACGCTACAAACAGGAGTATTTGGTGGTATTATCGTCGGTATAGTAGCGGCATATTGCTATAATAAATACTTCAATATTGAATTACCTTCATACCTAGGTTTCTTTGCAGGTAAGCGTTTCGTACCGATCGCAACTGCAACATTCTCTTTAGTAGTAGGTATTATCATGTGCTTCATTTGGCCATACATTCAAGGTGGCTTAAATACGTTCTCACATCAAATGATTGATGCGAATAGAACGTTAGCAGCATTTATTTTTGGTTTAATTGAACGTTCATTAATTCCATTTGGATTACATCACATTTTCTATTCACCGTTCTGGTTCGAATTTGGTCAGTACACAAATGCGGCTGGCGAATTAATCCGCGGTGACCAAAAAATCTTTATGGCACAGTTAAAAGATGGTGTAGAATTAACAGCAGGTACATTTACAACTGGTAAGTATCCGTTCATGATGTTCGGTCTTCCAGCAGCAGCTTTAGCAATGTACCATGAAGCACGTCCAGAAAATAAAAAATTAGCAGCTGGTATTTTAGGTTCTGCTGCATTAACATCTTTCTTAACAGGTATTACAGAACCACTTGAATTTTCATTCTTATTCGTAGCACCAGTATTATTCGGAATTCACGCTGTATTTGCTGGTCTATCATTTATGACAATGCAAATTTTAGGTGTTAAAATTGGTATGACATTCTCTGGTGGTTTAATCGACTTTATGTTATTCGGTGTATTACCAGGCCGTACAGCATGGTGGTGGGTAATTATTGTTGGTCTTGTACTAGCAGTTATTTACTACTTCGGATTCCGCTTTGCAATCCGTAAATGGAATTTAAAAACACCTGGTCGTGAAGTAGCAAATGCGAATGACGGCGCAGGAAAAACAGAAGCAGGTGAACTTCCTCGAGAAGTATTAGTAGCACTTGGTGGTAAAGAAAACATTGCTTCTTTAGATGCTTGTATTACTCGTTTACGTGTTCAAGTTAACGAACAAAAGAATGTAAACAAAGACCGCTTAAAAGAACTTGGAGCGGCTGGTGTACTTGAAGTTGGAAATAACATTCAAGCTATTTTCGGACCAAAATCTGACACATTAAAATCACAAATTCATGATATTATGTCAGGCCGTACACCTCATGTTGAAAAAGAAGAGCCTGTAAAGGTAGAAGAAACTCCTCAAAAAGTTGATGAAAATGAAACAATCGTATCACCAATTGAAGGGAAAATCTTACCGATTACAGAAGTACCTGATCAAGTATTCTCAGGAAAAATGATGGGAGACGGATTTGCAATCGAGCCAACAGAAGGAACAGTAGTTTCTCCAGTTAATGGTGAGATCGTCAATGTATTCCCTACAAAGCATGCGATTGGTATTCAATCTGAGGGTGGAAAAGAGATATTAATTCACTTTGGTATTGATACTGTAAAATTAAATGGTGAAGGATTTGAGGCACTTGTAGCGCAAGGCGACAAAGTGAAACAAGGACAACCATTATTAAAAGTAGATCTTACATTCATAAAAGAAAATGCACCATCTATTATTACGCCAATTGTATTTACAAATTTACAACAAGGGCAACAAGTCGAATTGAAAAAAGATGGAAATGTTAAGAAGGGCGAAAACGCTATTATTGACATTCAGTAGGAATTTGACGCAAAATGTTTATAATTATAATAGGCGATGTGGTTGACCGAACATCGCCTATTATATACAATAGATGATGTAGTACTCACGTCTATACAACTAAAAAAAACTGTAATTTAAAGGAGATAAATTATCATGGAAAAAATCTTTAAAGTAACAAGCGACTCAGGAATTCATGCACGTCCAGCAACTCTACTTGTAAACACTGCAAGCAAATTTGGTTCTGACATTAACTTAGAGTATAACGGAAAAAACGTTAACTTAAAATCAATCATGGGCGTTATGTCTTTAGGCATTCAACAAAACGCAGAAATTAAAATCACTGCAAATGGTGATGATGCAGCTCAAGCACTAGCAGCTATCGAAGAAACTATGAAAAACGAAGGATTAGGAGAATAATGACTCTTAATATTCAAGGGATCGCTGCATCAAGTGGGATTGCTATTGCAAAGGCTTTCAGACTTGAGAATCCTGAATTTAACATTGAAAAGAAATCAATTACAAACGAAGCTGCTGAAATTGCACGCTTAGACGCTGCGCTTGAGAAAGCAAAAACTGAATTAGAAGCAATTAAGGACCACGCTTTTGCTGAGCTGGGTGCTGATAAAGCTGCGATCTTTGAAGCACATTTATTAGTATTAAATGATCCAGAACTAGTAAACCCGGTAAAAGATAAAGTAAATAGCGAAAAAGTAAATGCTGAATTTGCAATGGATGAAGTTGCATCAATGTTTATTTCTATGTTTGAAAACATGGATAACGAATATATGAAAGAACGTGCTGCGGACATTCGTGACGTAACAAAACGCGTTCTTGCACATTTACTAGGAATTAACTTCTCAAACCCTGGTACAATTTCTGAAGAAGTAATCATTATTGCTGAAGATTTAACACCATCTGATACAGCTCAGTTAAACCGTAAGTATGCAAAAGGTTTCACGACTGATATCGGTGGACGTACATCTCACTCTGCAATTATGGCTCGTTCTATGGAAATTCCTGCAGTTGTTGGTACGAAAGTTGTTATGGAGAAAATCCAAAATGGCGATATCGTAATCATTGACGGTTTAGATGGAGAAGTAATTGTAAACCCATCGGAAGAAACTCTTCGTTCTTTTGAAGAAAAGAAAGCGAAATTTGAAGAGCAAAAAGCAATATGGGCAAAATTAAAAGACCAAGCTACTGTAACGAGCGATGGACATCACGTTGAGCTTGTTGCTAATATCGGAACACCAAATGATGTACAAGGTATTATCGATAATGGCGGAGAAGGCGTTGGTTTATACCGTACAGAATTCTTATACATGGGCCGTGACAATCTTCCAACAGAAGAAGAGCAGTTCGAGGCGTATAAAGCAGTTCTTGAAGGTGTAAAAGAAGGTCAACCTGTTGTTGTTCGTACACTTGACATCGGTGGAGATAAAGAACTTCCATACTTACATTTACCAAAAGAAATGAACCCATTCTTAGGATACCGTGCAATTCGCTTATGTCTTGATGAGCAAGATGTGTTCCGTACACAACTTCGTGCATTACTTCGTGCTAGCGTATACGGTAACTTAAAAATTATGTTCCCAATGATTGCAACTCTTGATGAGTTCCGTCAAGCGAAAGCGATTTTATTAGAAGAGAAAGCAAAGCTTGTAGAAGCGGGTACAACTGTTTCTGATTCTATTGAAGTGGGTATGATGGTTGAAATTCCAGCTTCAGCAGTATTAGCAGATCAATTCGCAAAAGAAGTTGATTTCTTCTCTATCGGAACAAATGACTTAATCCAATACACAATGGCTGCAGACCGTATGAACGAACGTGTAGCTTACTTATATCAACCATATAACCCATCTATTTTACGTCTTGTAAAAATGGTTATCGATGCTGCTCATAAAGAGGGCAAATGGGCTGGTATGTGTGGTGAGATGGCGGGAGATTCACTTGCTATCCCATTATTATTAGGATTAGGCTTAGATGAGTTCAGTATGAGTGCAACATCTATCCTTCCTGCAAGAACACAACTAAGCAAGTTGTCAAAAGCAGAAATGGAAACATTAGCAGAAAAAGCATTAACAATGTCAACTGCTGAAGAAGTTGTTGAATTAGTTAAAAGCATATAATCAATAAAAAAACCTGAGTCGATTTGAAATCGGTCTCAGGTTTTTTCTATGAGAAAAGTAAATCTTATTTGCTTACTATCGAGGATAAGAGACAGAATTAGATAGCGATTGCAACGATATCAGTTGGGCATACACGTAAAATACCAGTAAAAGTATTTCGATTTTGATTGTTCTTATCGTCTTTATTGTTATCTTTGTCGTCTTTGTTATTACGAGCTAAAGCAGAGAAAAGAGCAACACCGTTAGCGAAACCTTCAAAAATTACATTGTTGAAAGTACCATTACCTCTAATGCTTAAAAGAGAAAGCTCTGTTCCAACTGAAATGCTAGCAAGTACGTTACATACAGCTGGTTGTTGTGGTTTTACCTCTCTCTCTTTCTCACGATGGTCGCGATGGTCACACTCTCTTTCACGATGATGACAGTCTCTAAAGTTATCACAGCATCCAAATGATCCAAACATAATCCTCATCACCCCCTTCACACTTATAATCTATGTAAGTTCGGTAGTTAGTGACTGGACAGAGCGTGGAATTTTTTCTAGGGTATTTTCTCATTTTAAAAGACTAGCTGGGTGTTTAGTACGGAATGATGTTTAAAATAGGGGAAATATCACAAAAAAGTGTAAAGACCACCAAAATGAATGAAATAGGTAGGCTTTACACTTTTTTACTTTTATATAAAACAATGATATATACTGGGAGAGCTAAGAGTAATGGTGCAATGGATCGCGCAGTATGTTTTTCTGCGTCTAATTGGAACGCTTCTTCTTTTGGGAATTGTAACACTGATATGTTTGCAGCATCGCCAATAAAATATAGAAGTAGTACAGTTACTATGTAACTTAAAAGTGCGATAAAGCTTCCGTATGAACTCAATGAAAATCCCTCTCTTGTTATCTATTTGTTATCATTGTATCATAATTGTAACAAAAATACACGGTTATATTTCGATGTTTTAACAAATTTCGACACAAAACGTCATATTTGTTTATGGAATTAACATAAACTGTACTGTTTATCTATCTGTAGATATCGAATAACACATTGTAATATTACGGATGTGTGACAGAGTATAAAAAAACGAAGGTAATGAAATTACCTTCGTTTTTACTATTTTGCCCATTCACTCACTTGCTCTACGCTCATTCGTGGTGCAGGGTGGCCTTTTAAAGTTGATTCACCAATTGTAATAAGCATAATTGGTACGTATCGAGATGAAACATTGAATTCTTCTGTAAGTGCTTGTGGATTGAAACCACCGATAGCGCAAGTGTCCCAGCCAGTTGCTTTAGCTGCAAGCATAAGTTGCATTGCTGCTAAAGATGCATTTGAAAAAGCAGCATCTCTTGGGAATTGTTCACGAGTATATGCAGATTCAATGTTTTTAGCTAAGCGCTCTTTTGCTTCTTCTTTCATAAAGCCTTGTTCAACAATTGGACCATAAACGGGTTCAACATTTTTATAAGCTTCTAAATCACCTAAAACAGCGACTACTGCAGAAGCATCGAGAATTTGTTGTTGGTTATAAGCAATTGGATGTAATCGTTTTTGTACATCTTCTCCTTGGAAAACAAGGAATTTCCAGTGTTGCAGGTTCCAAGCAGAAGGTGCTTGTGCAGCTGCTTTTAAAATTTCATGTAATTCTGTCGATGAAATTTCTTTGTCTGGGTTGAATGCACGTGTAGACGTGCGTTCATATAGAACGTTAAAAAAGTTATCGTTTGTCATTATATATCCTCCAAATTACATATCAAATTATTTAAAAATAAATGTAATATCTTCTACTTACATTTTGTAAGTTGTCGAGTTTAAGAATATAATATCTTTATTTTAATTGTCAAGTTTTAAAGAGTAAGCTAGGGCATTCATACAAACGATACAATTCCTATAATCATACACTAAAAAAGGAATTTATAGAGTGAAAAAGCGAAGATTACATTCTCAATTAGCTTGTTACTATGTATCCCTCACGCATTAAAGTTTTTGGGAATAGCTATTTATAAAACGTTTGTGAGGAATTCTGTAGAACAAGATATATGAAGTGAGTGAAGACTAGTGATGAACATACTACATTTTTTATTAGAGAATACGGTTTTCCAAAATGTATTACAAGATCTTAAGTTAAATGTCCTTTATATAGAAAATGGATGCACACATCAACAAACGATTGAAAATATTCATCCCAAATGCATGTTTATAGCAAATAGTTTTGAAGAAGGAGAACTATTGTTTCATAAGACTAAACCGCATATTGTAATTATGTATGTAACAGATTTTTCTCAAATAAAATATATAAAGAATATGTATAATCCACATAGTACATTCATTGTCATTTGGGATCAACAAATAACAAATGAGTTTACAGAGGTGCTTACGTTAGGAATACGTAATATTGTGATAGCCCCAGTAACTCCACAAGTAGTGTTAGAGGAAGTAAATAAAAGTTTGTATCAACTTTCTTTAGTGCGGCAAGTAAGTTTGCAACAAGAACTACTGCAGATGATGTTTGATTTTCACAATGATCTATTATTTATAGTAGAAGATGATGAGATTGTTGATTGTAATACGAATTTTTTAGAGTTTTTTGGATATGAAAATTTGTTTGATTATCGTGAGCAACATTTAGTGTTTGCCGAACATTTTATTAGAGAAAATGGATATTATTCGACGACTCATGATATAACATGGTTAGATGATACATTATCATATGATAGAAGAATTAAGATGTCTAATTATGAAGGAATTGTATCAACTTTTTTATTACGTGCGACGCCGTTACCAGAAGATTTATCGAGATTTATTGTAAAGTGTACAGAGATTACAGAATTAGATGAAATCTATCAAGAACAAGAAAGACTTGCCATGATAGATTCATTGACAGAGATTTATAATCGTTTGAAGTTCCAACAAATATTAGAGGTAGAGTGGGATAATGTAATACGTAACGATGAAAAAATGGCAATTATATTATTTGATATAGATAATTTTAAAACAGTAAATGACACATATGGTCATGATTTTGGAGACTTAGCATTAATACAACTTGCAGAACTTATGAAGTCTAAAGTAGAGCAACAACATGTATTTGCAAGATGGGGAGGAGAAGAATTTATTATATTAGTGACAAATACAGTAGAAAAAGAAGCATTTCAAGTTGCAGAATCATTGCGCTTTTTTATTGAAACAAAACAATTCTCTGGAATTTCGAAATTAACAGCGAGTTTTGGAGTAGCGTTATATGAGAAAGGAATTACAAGAGAAGAATTAATGCAGCGAGCGGACATTGCATTATATGAAGCGAAAAAAAATGGGAAAAATCAGGTATGTATATATAGAAAAGAAAAAATGTGATTTTTCGCAACTAATTGTTGCGATTTTTTTTTATTGCCTGATAATAGTAGTAGGGAGACCATATGTAATGAAGTAATTATGGAGGAACAATATGATAAAAAAAATAATAGTAGTTGCTTCACTATGTACTGTTGTTTGCGGTGGAGTATACTATGCTTTCTATGCTCCCAGTGTAATGGAACAAACAGTGTTAACTACTAATGTGGCCCCGGCTATTGGGTCAGAAGTGCAAGATAATATAGAAGAAAAAGAAGAGAGACAAATTGATTATGCTAGTATATCTCAAAAATTAGATCAATATTTAGTAGGAAAGCAATTTAATGGGACAGTTTTGGTGACTGATAAAGAGCGTGTTATATTGAATAAAGGATATGGATATGCTGATGTTCAAAATAAAATAGAAAATACACCTCAAACAAAATATCGTATCGGTTCTATTACGAAAACAGTAGTTGCTACATCTATTTTACAGCTACAAGAACAAGGGAAATTAAACATTCAGGAAAATGTAAATACATATATTCCTTCATTTCCAGCAGATAAAAATATCACTTTATATCATTTATTAACGCATACATCGGGTTTACCGGAAAGCGGCAAAGGAAAAGTGAATGCGGCTTCTCGTATAAACTTAGTAAATTGGATTGGGAGTCAAAAAGTAGAGTTTCCACCAGGAGCAGGTTGGAGATATACAGATTATAATTATATGGTGCTTGCTTATATTATAGAAAGCATATCAAAAAAAACGTTAGGAGATTACATAAAAGAAAATATATTTATTAAAGCAGAAATGCACGAATCTGGTATGGGAAATATGGCGCCGGGAGATCAGCATTTTACTAAAGGGTACGTTAAGAAAGATAATGTACTTGAACCTGCACAAAAATTGTCAATGGATTGGTTATACGGTTGCGGCGAGATGTATACGACAGTTGGAGATATGAAGAAATTAGACGAAGCAATTATAAATGGGAAACTTCTTTCTGAACAAAGTATGCAAGCGATGTTTTCACCTTCAGAAGAACGGAAATATGCATTTAGTTTTTATATATACCCAGATTATTTTCATAATCATGGTGTACTATCTGGTTGGAACACTTTCAATAATTTTAATAAAGAAAAAGGGACTTTTGTTATTTTATTTTCAAATGTGAAAAATAGTATGGATGATGATTTTAATAATGAGTTTCGAAAGATGGTAAATGATTTATTAGAACAAAGGGGATGAGAATATGGAAAACAAAATTTTATCAATAGGTTTCATCGGTATTGGTGTAATGGGAAAAAGTATGGTTCGTCATTTAATGCAAGAAGGTCATAAAGTATATGTATATAATAGAACGAAAGCGAAGACAGATTCTTTAGTACAAGATGGTGCAAATTGGTGTGATACACCGAAAGAGTTAGTGAAGCAAGTAGATGTTGTAATGACTATGGTTGGATATCCACATGATGTTGAAGAAGTGTACTTTGGAAGTGAAGGGATTATAGAGAATGCAAATGAAGGCACGATAGCCATTGATTTTACGACATCTACACCAACATTGGCAAAACGTATAAATGAAGTTGGTAAAAGAAAGAATGTATTTACGTTAGATGCCCCAGTATCTGGAGGAGATGTTGGTGCTAAAGAAGCAAGACTTGCAATTATGGTCGGTGGAGAGAAAGACATATATGATAGATGTTTACCGTTATTTGAAAAACTAGGAACAAATATTCAGTTACAAGGACCAGCTGGGAGTGGACAACATACGAAAATGTGCAATCAAATTGCAATTGCATCCAACATGATTGGAGTATGTGAAGCTGTTGCTTACGCGAAAAAGGCTGGACTAAATCCAGATAAAGTATTAGAGAGTATTTCAACAGGTGCAGCAGGTAGTTGGTCATTAAATAATTTAGCTCCTCGAATGTTAAAAGGAGACTTTGAGCCAGGGTTTTACGTAAAGCATTTTATGAAAGATATGAAAATCGCTTTAGATGAGGCTGAAAAATTACAATTACCAGTACCAGGTTTAAGCTTGGCGAAAGAATTGTATGAAGAGTTAATTATGGATGGAGAAGAAAATAGCGGAACACAAGTGTTATATAAAAAGTATATAAGGGGGTAAATGAGATGGATCTCCAAAAGTTTGATGAGATGATTGATGCTGTGCAGCGAGCAACTTGTATACAAATCAATGAAAAACAAAAGGAAGCCTTTAAACAAAAATATGATTTTGAACCAAACTTTGAATATGGAAGAGATGAGAAAGGGCATTATGTCATTCGAACTTCAAAAAAGATGTTAGAAGAAATGGAGTTTTATTTGGCATTAAAATATGATCGTGATGGAGTGGATCTTTATATGCAAGCTGAGATTGACGATATATGTCATGTGTCTGTTAGCTATAGTGAAGATGCGTTACATCTACAAGAATTGTTTCAATTTCTAGAAGAAAATAAATAAAAGTCCTCATTTGAGGACTTTTATTTATTTAGGTAAATATATTTCATTTTTATAATTATAAGCTAGAAGCTCGACGGCACCGTTCAACCGGGAACGGGATAACTTGCGCCATGTGGTTAGCGCCAAATTGTTTTGAGCGAGCGTGGCGTAATATATAAAATGCGCACAGAATAGCAACAGGAATAGCGCCGTATAAACCAAAAAATAAAGCGCTTACACAAGAGGCGACAAAACCTAAAACACCAACTTCTAACTCTTCCATAATAGCTCCTAAAATAACAGGAATAGCTCCGCATAAAACTCCTAGTATAAGTGCGATAAGTAAACTCATGATTATCCCCCTCTGTTTGCAATATTATTTTCCTTCTTATTAGTTGTAGTATATCATATATAAAACAGAATTTTCAGAAAAAATTCAAAAAAAGTTCAACAAATGTTCAAAAAGGGTTGAGAAATACACTTGAAAAATCGAGTGGATAGATTGTTTCTTGGAAGAAGAGGAAAGATGCTTTGAATAAATAAAAAATCAGGCCTATTTCATTTTTTGAAATAAGCCTGTTCCATAGGAGGATGTATATATGTAGAGTGAATAAAAGGTTGGAAAAGGGGGGCCAAGTCCTTTTATTCAACTAGCTACCTTAATAGATTGGAACCCAGCCTTCAGTTGTAACAAAAATACGAATAGCTACAACTTGACGATCATCCTGCAAAGTAAAATAATGTCTTGCATTTTCAGGAACAGAGATTAGGTCGCCTGGCTCAAGTTCAACGTCAAAGAATTTTCCATCTTTGCCTTCAATAGCAAAGATGCCATGGCCACTGACAATAAAGCGAACTTCATCATCAGTATGATGGTGTTCTTTTTGGAAATTAATTAATAATTCGTCAAGGTTAGGTGTGCTACTTGAAAGTGAAATTACATCATGCGCTTTATAACCTCGGCGTGCTGAAACATCAGCGATTTCTTTTGAAAAAACAGTTAATATTTCAGCTTTGTTATCATCTGTTAACGAATAATTTTCATTTAAATGAGTAGGAAGTTTAGAAATATTCCATTTCTCATATAAAACGCCTTCCTCTTGTAGAAATTTTGATACTTCCACTTCATTCTCAATGCGAGTATTTACTTCATGAATACGAATTTGCGCCATTAGAAACGCCTCCTTGAATTGATAATAGTTTTATATGAAATTGGAATAAAAACTCATAAGCTTCTAATCTTTTCTTTGCATCAAAGCTATCACGGCCCCATACAGTGATGCCGTGATTTCGAATTAATACTGCTCCCGAATCTCCTTGTATATGTTTTCGGAAGTTTTCCCCAAGTGTTGGGATATGAGCATGGTTTTCGATAATAGGAATGTGAATTGTTGCACCTTCCTCCCAAATATCAAGAGCTTTAATGATTTCTTGATTTTGAAGGGTGACTGTATCGCTATACAAATTTGTGATGACATTGTTATCCGTTGTATGAACATGAAGTACGCACCCGGCATTCGTATTGTTATAAATATGTGTATGCAATATTGTTTCTGCTGAAGGGCGTAATTCAGTCTCTAAAACAGGAACTCCTGCATGATCTACTAATAGAAAATCATCTGGAGTGGTTTTTGTTTTATCTTTACCGCTTGCTGTAATAAGGAAAGTAAGCGGCTCATGACTAACTTTTATAGAAATATTGCCACTTGTTGCTGGAAACCAATTTCGAGTTGTTAATTCTTTTTTAATCTCGCTTAAGTCATACCATTGACGAAACAGTTGTTTCATGATTTCACCTCCAACAAATGTTTTAATTCAGCTTGAACATCGTGAAATGTTTCAAACGGTGTATAAACAATATGATTTTCTTTACACTTTGTAATAAGGAAATCGCGAGCGAATACTTTATCTGCTTGTTTCGCAGCTTGTAAATCAGTAATAGAATCTCCGATTACAATATGGAAATTATTTGTATCACTTAATTTGCGGATTAAAGATGATTTACATAATCCACAATGATTTTGACAGTAATGATCACAAGGGTTAGGCCACTTAACTGTAATGTATTCATTTGAAAAGTCTGTTTCATTACAGTAAATTTGCTCTTTTGGAATGATTCCTTGTAAGAGTGGATAGACGAAGAAATCCATTCCACCTGATACAACGTAAAAAGAAATATTATTTTCATTTACAAATTGTATAAATTCACGAAAGCCACTACGAATTTCGGCAGTTTCTTTTAAAAATTGAATTATATCATCATGCAAATTAGTAGGTAGCAATTGAAATAATTGAGAAACACCTTCTTGAATAGAAAGCTCTTGTGATAAAATTCTTTGCTTTATTTCTTCTGCTTCTGGTGGTGCGAATTTTTCCATAATCGACATAATGTTATCGTTATTTGTAATCGTACCATCGAAATCACAAAATACTTGAATACTCATAATTTCACCTCATAAGAGGGATTTCCCCATATTTGTAGTGCGCTATGCAAATTTATGTCATCTACTTCATGGAGTAGATTACCTTGCAAAGTAGCATCAATTGCAGTGCGGAAAGCCTTTCCACCACCTTGCGCCCCATACGGATGCCCATGTATGCCGCCGCCCGCATTAATAACAACATCTTTACCGAAGTCTCGTAGAATAAAGGGAACGAAACCAGGATGAATGCCAGCAGATGGGACAGAGAAACTTTTCTTGAAAAACGCATCGTCTTCAGTTAGATAGTTTGAAATGTTGAAAGCCTCTTCCTTTTCTAACGCAACACTTCCGTATGGAGACGGGAATAAAGAAAAATCAGCACCAGCATAACGTAGTAGCTTTCCAAGTAATAATGGAGATGAGACCCCATATAGCTTGGATGCTGAATAAGCACCACTTACAGCAGGGTGTGCCATAATAGGAACTGGGATTTCATCATCTTCTGCCAGTGATTGTAGTACATCTAGTCCGTAAGCAAATACATTAAATAATAGAATATCAGCACCAGCCTGCACTGCGCGTTTCGCATTTTCTTTTAAGTCGAAAGTTCGCCCTGTTAAATTTACGGCATATAATGTTTTATGGCCGTATGTTTCATATACGGATTGTAAAACTTCTTTTCCAGATACAATTCGCTTCGCAAGTGGTGTTAAGGAGTTCTCGAATAAAATTTCATCATCTTTTACGATATCCACACCACCAATTGCTTGATCGCGTAATTGAGTTTTTAAGTATCCAATATTTCGTCCAATCATTCCTTTGAAAATGCTCATTAAAAGGGGACGGTTATACACTTGTACACGATTTCGAATACCGTCTATACCGAATTTTGGACCAGGAAAGTGCTTTTTTAATTCGTCTGAAAACGTTAAGTCAATTAATTTCACTTCGCCATCAAGTGATAACTTTCCGAATGTAGTTGTTAAAATCGCTGGTAAATCTGGACTGAAATTTAATAATGGGTATTCGATTTTAATAATCCCACGTTTTACTTTTTTGCGTAGATACGAATTGATATGTTCTTGTTCATCTAATTCCTCAATATGAATGACGTTGCCTTTATGTTGTTTTAATTGTTCTTGTAATAAATGTGGCAAATGAGTCCAAGAGCCAATTGTTAAACCGAGTGCAATTTGTTCAGCCTTTTTGTCTAAGTTAAGTGAATCGTCATGGATTAAATACGTCGCTATAATTCCGCTCATTGTTATAACCTCCTAGTTAAATAAAAAAACCTCTCAGCTAAGGAGAGGTTTTTTTACAACCAGCTCCTTATCTGTCAGCGTAATGCTGCGAGAATTAGCACCGTGTCTACAATTGTAGATCGGTTGCCGGGTTTCGTCGGGCTCGTCCCTCCACCTGCTCTTGATAAGAAGTATTTAGAAATGTTTAAATTTTTAAGATAACTGAATTTTGTCAGATATTTTTCATGTTGTCAACGACTTTTTGAAAAAATTTAATTTATCAATTCGATTAATTGCTTCTCGTAATCGTTCTTCTGTGTGCAAGAGACCAACGCGGACGTATCCTTCACCGTGTTCACCAAATCCAACACCAGGAGCAACTGCAACGTGTGCTTTTTCTAGCAAAATATCAGAAAATTGCTCAGATGTATAGCCTTCTGGTACAGGAAGCCATGCAAAGAAGGATCCGGTTGGGATGTCTACATTCCAACCGATAGAGTGACAAGCTGAAATAAGAGCATTTCTTCGAGATTCGTAACTATTTACAAGATCTACGACGCAAGATTGTGAACTTAATAGCGCTTCGCGGGCAGCGTCTTGAACTGCACCAAAAATACTAACATACATATGATCTTGCAATAGGTTAATTGTTTCGATGACACTTTCATTCCCTATGGCAAAAGCAATACGCCATCCAGCCATATTGAAAGTTTTGGATAATGTGTAAATTTCAATTCCTATATCTTTTGCACCGTCTGCTTGCAAGAAACTAACCGGTTTTTGACCATCAAATCCGATCGCACCGTAAGCAAAATCGTGAACGACTAATATATTATGTTTATTAGCAAAATGAATGGTTTCATCAAAGAAATCTTTTGATACAGTAGCACCAGTAGGATTGTTTGGATAGTTTAAAAACATTAACTTTGCTTGTTTCGCAATAGCGTCATCAATTTTTGTATAATCTGGTAAAAATTTATTTTCGGCAATAAGCGGCATTGTTTCAAATTGTGCTTTTGCTAAAGCAACTCCGGATAAATAATCTGGATAGCCTGGATCGGGAACGAGAATCGTATCACCAGGATTGGTAAAACACATTGGTAATTCTACTAATCCAGCTTTTCCACCAAACAAAATAGCAACTTCAGTTTTTGGATTTACTACTACATCATATTCACGTTGATAGAATGTTGCCACGGCTTCTTTTAAGCTTTCGTGTCCGCGAAATGGCGGATATTTATGATGAATGGTCTTTTCTGCAGCATGTTGTAAAGCTTTTACGATATGCTGCGGTGTTGGTTGATCTGGATTACCTTGACCTAGATTAATAACATCGTAACCAGCCGCAACGACTTTGTTAACTTTTGCAACAAGTGAAGCGAAAAATTGTGTTGGCAATGATGTTACTATCTCAGAAGGTTGAAATAATTTCATACTTTCCACCTCTTTTGAAAGTTGTTACAATTCTAGTGACAAATGATATAATCTTTCCAGTATTTTGTAAAGAGAAAATTAAGAATGGGGCTGAAAAAATGAAAGTCGCATGTATTCAAATGGATATTGTATTTGGAGATGTAGAAAAAAATATGGAGAACGCTAAAAACAAAATAAGCGAAGCGATGAAGGAAAGACCAGATGTTATCGTCTTACCAGAACTATGGACAACAGGATATGATTTAACGAGGCTTTCTGAAATTGCAGATAGAGATGGATTAGAAACGAAAGAAAGGTTGAAAGAATGGTCGAAGCAATATGGTGTACATATTGTTGGTGGTTCTATAGCAAAGCAAACAGAGCAAGGGGTTACCAATACAATGTATGTCGTAAACAACGAAGGAGATCTAGTCAATGAATATAGTAAAGTACATTTATTTCAGCTTATGGATGAACACAAATATTTAATGGCGGGTAATAAAACAGGTGAATTTAAACTAGATGATATCGAGTGCGCTGGCACAATTTGCTATGATATTCGTTTTCCAGAATGGATGCGCGTTCATACTGCTAAAGGGGCAAAAGTTTTCTTCGTTGTAGCAGAATGGCCATTAGTTCGTTTAGCACATTGGCGTTTGCTATTGCAAGCAAGAGCAGTTGAAAATCAATGTTATGTTGTTGCATGCAATAGGTCAGGAAAGGATCCGAATAATGAGTTTGCAGGTCATTCTCTAATTGTGGATCCTTGGGGTGAAGTCGTGGTAGAGGCAAATAAAGAGGAATCCATTTTATTTGGAGAACTTACATTCGAAAAGATTAAAGAGGTACGTAAAGGAATTCCAGTTTTTGCAGATCGCCGTCCAGAACTATACAAATAAAATATTGACAAGTGATTTTTATTCTTGGTATAGTCTTCAACATAAAGTTAAAAATTCTAAAAAATTATATAACTCTTATCAAGAGCAGGTGGAGGGATTTGGCCCGATGAAGCCCAGCAACCGACCGTAATACCATTGTGAAATGGGGCGTTTATGACGCCAAAAGGCACGGTGCTAATTCCAGCAGAAAGTAAAATTTCTGGCAGATAAGAGGGGAGAAGATAAACTTCAAACCTCTTTCTTAGTGGAAAGAGGTTTTTCTGCGTTAGAAAAACCTCTGAATTTAAAAAGGAGGAAAAGACGATGGGATATTATTCATTAACAGAAGTAACAGCTGTACAATATGCGAAAGAACATGGATATTTTGACAAGAAGGCGAATGTAGTTTGTCATGAAATAGGAGATGGAAATTTAAATTACGTGTTCAAATTAGTTGATGGAGAGAGATCAATTATAATAAAACAAGCACTTCCATATGCGAAAGTAGTTGGTGAGAGCTGGCCGTTGTCTATAAAAAGAGCGACGATTGAAAGCAAGGCATTACAAATTTTCGCGAAGTATGTACCAGATTATGTTCCGGTAGTGTACAGTCATGATGAAGAGTTAGCAGTTACAGTAATAGAAGACTTATCAAGACTAACAATTACAAGAAAAGGATTAATAGATGGAGAAGGATATCCACTTTTATCCCAGCATATCGGTCGTTTTCTAGCACATGTTTTATTTTATACTTCAGATTTCGGTTTACAGTCAGAAGAGAAAAGGATGCTAGAAGGTACATTTGTAAATCCAGACCTTAGTAAAATTACAGAAGATTTAGTTTTTACGGATCCGTTTGGACATTACGATACGAATGATTATGAGTCAGATTTACAGTCAGTGATTGATGAACTTTGGAGTGACAAAATTTTAAAACTAAAAGTAGCACAATATAAATATAAGTTTTTAACGAGAAAAGAAGCGCTTATTCATGGTGATTTACATACTGGTAGTATTTTTTCATCACCTTCTGAAACGAAAGTGATTGATCCAGAATTTGCAACGTACGGTCCATTTGGCTTTGATATCGGTCAATTTATCGCAAATCTATTATTAAATGCTTTATCGAGAGAAGAAGAAAAGAGAAGTGTACTATTTTTCCATATAGAAAAGACATGGAGTTATTTTGTAGAAACTTTTACGAAGTTATGGATTGGAGAAGGGGTAGAAGCATATACGAAAGAAAAACAATGGTTACCAATTATTTTGCAAAATATCTTTACTGATGCCGTCGGATTTGCCGGATGTGAACTGATTCGTAGAACAATTGGTTTAGCTCATGTAGCGGATTTAGATGAAATAGCAAATAAAGAAAGAAGAATTCAAGCTAAGAAGCAAGCGCTGTACTTAGGAAAAGAACTAATAAAATATGAATCTAAGTGTGCTGATATTCAACTGTTTCGAACATTATTTCAACAGACAGTTTCAGGAGGCATAAAAGCATGAGTACATTTGTAACTGTTCCGAGGTCTGTAAGTTGGAAAGGTGATGCAATTGCGGTATTAAATCAAACAAAGTTGCCGTATAGTACAGAATATAAAACGTTGACGACTATTGAAGAGGTATGGAAAAGTATTGTAATGCTAGAAGTACGCGGAGCACCCGCAATTGGAATTGTAGCAGCATTTGGTTTGGCGCTTGCATCAAAAAAATATAACACGATACATATTGAAGAATTTCAGAAGATATTTAATAGAGATTGTAACTATTTAGGGACATCACGACCGACGGCAGTGAATTTGTTTTGGGCAATTGATCGTATGAGAGAATCTATTCGAGAGATTATTACAATAAAAGAAGCGCAAAAAACATTAGAAGAAGAAGCGCTTCGCATTCAGCAGGAAGATGAAGAGGTATGCCGGAGTATTGGGGAACATGCGTTAACATGCTTTACAGACGGTGATAACATTTTAACAATTTGTAATGCTGGAAGTATTGCAACTGCAAGGTATGGTACTGCATTAGCGCCGTTTTATATCGGGAAAGAAAAAGGTGTACACTTACATGCGTATGCATGTGAAACGAGACCGGTTTTACAAGGTGGCCGTTTAACGACATGGGAGTTAAAGCAAGCGGGTATTGATGTGACGCTTATTACAGATAATACGGCAGCTCATGCAATTCGTACGAAAGAAATTGATGCAATTATCGTAGGGGCAGATCGAATTGTCGCAAATGGAGATACGGCAAATAAAATCGGAACAATGAATTTAGCTATATTAGCAAAGTATTTCGAAATTCCATTTTACGTTGCAGCTCCGTTATCTACGTTTGATATTACGAAACAAACAGGTACCGAAATTGTTATTGAAGAAAGAGATGAAACAGAAGTTACGAAAATTTTTGGCAAACAAGTGGCACCGATTGGTACAGATGTTTATAATCCTGCATTTGACGTAACACCGCATGAATTAATTACAGGTATTATTACTGAGAAAGGTATTATACGTGGAGATTATGAGCGAGAAATTGCATCATTATTTGAAAAACAAGCTAATACATAATAGCTTGTTTTTTATGCCTAAATGTGCCTTTTCCCCTTATTTATATAATGAAAGGAGGAGAGAAGGATGGAAGAGTGGATCGGGATGATAGGTAATGTAGGCTTTCCAATTGTTGTAACATTATATTTACTCCATCGGATTGAAAGTAAATTAGATGGGATAACTGTTGCGATAGAGAAACTGCCACAGCAATTACTAAAGTACGATGATCCTCGTGATAAAAAATAAAGTTTGCTCTTCGTGAGCAAACTTTATTTTTTTATCACGCATTAACTGCCCGTAAAAGCCCGATTGGTGAGGGCTACGAATCAGTGGGGGATGAAGCCCCACTGATTAAAGTTTCACTTTATTGAGCAATATAACCACCATCGATAACGACAGCTTGACCAGTTATGCCTTTTGCTTTTTCACTCGCTAAAAACATAGCATAATCAGCAATTTCTTGTACTTGTAATAAACGTTTTTGTGGTACAAGTGGATAAATGACATCTTCTAAAACATTTTCAAGCGGTACATTTCGTGTAGTAGCTAAGTCTTGTAGTTGATTACGTACAAGAGGGGTATCGACATAACCAGGGCAAAGTGCATTAACAGTAATTCCATGGGTAGCACCTTCTAATGCGGCAACTTTTGTCAGTCCAATTACGCCATGTTTTGCGCTATTGTAGGCAGCTTTTCCGGCGAATCCGACAAGGCCATTAATAGAAGCGACGTTAATAATCCGGCCGTATTTTTGTTTTTTCATAATAGGAAAAGCGTGTTTGATGGCGATAAATGGAGCGATTTGCATAATTTTAATAAGAAGCTCGAATTTCTCAGTTGGAAAATCTTCAATCGGTGAAACATGTTGCATTCCTGCATTGTTAATTAATACGTCTAATGAACCGAAATGACTAACTGTTTGAGAAAGCGCTACTGTAATTTCTTCTTCAGATGTAACGTCACATTGTAAACCGATAGCTTGAAAGCCTTCTTTTTGTAATTGCTCAGCAGCTTCTTTCGCACGATCTTCAAGGCGATCAGTAATAACAACTTTTGCGCCTTCTTTTGCAAAGGTATTCCCCATTTCATAACCAATACCACTCGCAGCACCTGTTAAAAAGACAACTCGATTTGTAACCATGATGGAAAACACTCCTTCATAATAAAAGTTCCCTCATTGCTCTATTTAGAGGGGGAACTACGAAATTCCTGCAAACATTTGGAAAAAATCCGTTAGCTATCTTGTTTTACAAAATAGTCTCTGCTATACTATTTTGTAAAGCAAGATACTTACGCTTATCTATCTTGTAAAACAAGATAGTGGGAGGATTTCAATTATGTCGACAAGTCAAATGCTGAAAGGGATTTTAGAAGGATGCTTACTTGCTATTATTTCTGAAGGTGAAATATACGGTTATGAAATGAGTGAAAAGCTAGCGAAGTATGGTTTTACAATGGCGAGTGAGGGAAGTATTTATCCGTTGTTAATACGGATGCAAAAAGAGGGGTTAATATCAAGTGTAATGAAGGAATCTCCATCTGGTCCAAAAAGGAAGTATTATACGTTAACAGAAAAGGGAGAAGATGAACTGGATGAATTTATGGGTCGCTGGGAAGCGATGCAAAGTAGTGTAGAACGTCTACTTGAAGGGAAGGGAAGAAAATAATGCTATCAAGTGAAGCACAAAAGTTTTTGTTAGATATGAGATTGTTTTTGACCGCAAAGAGTGTGAAAGAAAGCGATATGGAAAGCTTTTTAGAAGATGCAGAGTTGCATTTAATAGAAGGTGAGAGTGACGGGAAAAGTGTAGAAGAAATTTTTGGAAGTTCGCCGAAAGAATATGCTAATGAACTTGTAAAAGTGATGGAAAGAGATAGACAGGAAACGTGGAAGCAAATTGGTTTTACAGTAATGAATATCGTAGCATTTTGGATTATTGCTTCTATTTTAATAGTGAATAACGGAAAGTTACAAATTTCACTTATTCAGTGCATTGGTTATAGTTTCACATTAATGTTAGCTGTGTTAGGCCCTAATTTTTTGCTTCGTAAAATGACCTTTGTAACAAGCTTTACAAAAACGTGGTTTTCTATGTGGTCTTTAGTCATGATTGCTCCAATGTTTTTATTAGGAGTTGTTACGATATTAGATGTAATATATCCTACAAAGATGGTTACATTCACCCAAATGCAAAGTTATATGTTAGCTGGTGGGATCTTTATCATGACAGTAGCTATAAACATGTATTTTGAAGGATGGTTTAAAAACTTATATTTAATTATTCCTCTTTCTATTATGTTAGTATTTCAAGCATTTACATCAGAAGATCTCATGCCAATGTTATTTCAGATTATATGTTTATACGGAAGTTTATTTATTTTAATTTTCGTTGAAATTATGATGAAGACGAATAGAAGAGAAACGGTTAATTAAGGGAGGGGTTATAATGAAGGTTTCTAAAGAAGGAGAAGAGTTTTTAATCGATACGAAAGTATATTTAATAACAAAAGGGATTAAAGAAGAAGATGTGGACGCTTTTCTAGAAGATGCAGAACTTCATTTAATAGAAGGTGAAAAAAAGGGGAAGACGGTAAGTGATATATTTGGTGATTCACCAAAAGAGTATGCAGAAGAATTGGTGAAAGAGATGGAGAAGGATAAAAGCGGGAGTATAAAAAGTATTTTAGGAATGATTATTGGTATTGGTGGATACTGGTTAGTTACAAATATTTTATTTGAAAGTCCGAATCATGAATTTACATTAACGAATGTACAATTGATTGGATACCCAATTGTTTTAATGATTACTATTGTGGGTATTATTTTTGCTTTTAAGATGTCATCATTTAAAAGCAAAATAAAAGAATTTAGCATTATTTATGTAGCAGCTTTGCTACCAATTTTATTACTAGTATTATTAATGTTTATGAATAAATGGTATGGGACACCTGTATTGCAATTAACTACTATACAAAGTTACATACTAGCTGGAATTGTCTTATTAGTATTGTTAATTGGGGAAGCGTACATACTTGGATGGATTGGAATGCTAGTTGTTATTATACCGCTATTAATTATGTTTGTATTTAAAGAATTAGGAAAGCAAAACCCATATTGGGGAATACTAGAGCCTTTACTTCTGTATGGAAGTTTATATGTATTAATGCGATGGTCTTTAAAAAATGAAGAGCAAAAAACTGTAAACTAGTGTTTTACTGATATTGAGCGAACGGAATATTTTATTGAGAGGGGAACAAATATGCAAAGTATATTTCTAGGTATATTATCTATTATATTTCTAGGTTTAACAATTTTCGGGCTATATACTACCTTTTCGAAAAAGGTACATGATAACTATTTTGATACTTTATTAGATGACACATCAGGATATATTTTGTTCTTCGGGTTAATAGGAAAAAGGCTGCTCTGGATATGCAAAAAATTATTTCCAAAGAAATATTATATAGGGATTTTTAGAGGGATTACATTTACGTTTAGTTGTCTATTTTTATTTCTAGCAGCCGGGACTTGGTTTGTTGATTAAATAAGTTGTTTTAAACAGTAATAAGATTGTTACTGTTTTTTTCTTTGTAATAAAGAGCTTTGTAAAGAGAGTTCTTTTTGTTCGTTTGTTAATAAGGAATGAATATGGACGTTTTCTGGACGGGGGACTATAGGGTACATCAGATTTGATGGAGAAGGGTGGTGTTCCGAGCCAGTTGGAGAATGAGGATCTGCATGTGTAAGTTTTCCGTGAACGCGCCTTGTGAATAAAATATGGCCAATTTCGTGAGCGAGCGTATATATATTTTTCATAGGAGCGGCTGAATTTGTTAAAACGATATAACCAGTAAGTTGTTGTTGTTTAGCTAAAGAGTAAGCACAGGCAATTACTGCTGTTTCTTTAAAATAATCACTGCCAATATAACAAATATAAAGATCACATTCTGGAGCTTCATTTACACACGTTTGGAAAAAGGATGCTAATTTTTCCTGACTTTGAATAGAATTTTTATAACTAATTTCACGGTCTGAAAAACGAAAAAGCTCATTTAATACAATTACTTCTTGAATTTGAAATGTAATGGGGTGCCAAATTGATTCTGCGACTGCTAAATCTTTTGCGATACGGTCTTCAGAAATGTTGGCGCCTGGCGTAATGCAAATACATATATTGACGTATGGATCCATAGGGAACACCTCAAATGAAAAAATTCTTCCTATAATATATGTGAGAAAAAGGTGCTATGTATGGATAAACGCCTTGTTTATTACATGAATATATAGACTACAAGTCGAAAAAATTTCATAGTTCTATAACGTAGTATGGTCATCTTTTTGATATAGTAAAGGAAAGGGGGAGAATATATGTATACATTAAAAATCGTTTCAGACAGAGAAGCTCTTTATCAATTTGCGAGTTATGTAAAAGTTGTGCAAGGGGTTGAAGATGTATATGTAGAGGTGGGAGAACCTGTATATGAACATCCATTAATGAAGTTTTACGTACATATTAAGCTGGGGGAAACATATGATCAACATAAAGCGTTACAAGAAATAGCAAGATTAGTAGAATTGGGGCGTTTTACATACGTTCATTATCGTAATGATGAAATTGAAGAAGCTTTTGAAGCTGTAAAATATGAAAGTTTTAAGAAATAAAGTGAAAAAAGGGAGCGAAAGCTTCCTTTTTTTCTTGAAATTTACATCAACAAAATGAGAAAAATTTTGTTATGATAAGGGAGGGTGAGGAAAGGAGAGTTTACATATTGGGGTATATTGAAGAGTTACGTAAAGTCGTTGGTACAAGGCCACTTATTTTAGTAGGATCAGCAATTATTATATTAAATGATAGGCAAGAAGTATTGCTTCAATATCGTTCAGACACATATGATTGGGGTGTACCTGGCGGAGCGATGGAGCTAGGAGAAACGACAGAAGAAACTGCTCGCAGAGAACTATTTGAAGAGACGGGACTAAACGCGAAAATTATGCAATTTATCGGGGTTCTTTCGGGAAAAGAAGTGTACTTCCAATATCCAAATGGAGATGAAATTTTTAATGTCATTCATCTGTATCAGGGGCATCATGTGAGTGGGGAAGTTAAGCTTGATCATGAAGGATTACAGCTTCAATATTTTCCGGTAGATAAGTTACCGAATTTGAATAAAACAACAGAGAAGATTTTACAAAAATTCCTATACGCATTAACAGAATAGAAGGTTAATTCCTTCTATTTTTATTATATTAAATATTTTGATTTTTTAGTATGTTTATAGTATGATAGTTTTAGATATACATCTTATGGAATTTCACCTAAAAACTGACTAGGGTACATAAGAGAGGGGCAAGTACAAAATGCATAATGTTGTCATTACAGCTGCAGTTCGTTCACCAATTGGAACTTTCGGAGGAGCACTAAAAAATATAACACCAGTAGAATTAGCTGTTCCTGTACTTCAGGAAGCTGTAAAACGAGGCGGGGTAGAACCACATGAAGTTGATGAAGTAATTTTAGGTCATTGTATTCAAAGAACTGATGAAGCAAATACGGCGAGAACGGCTGCATTAGCGGCAGGATTTCCTGACACAGTTACGGGCTATACAATCCAACGCCAATGTTCTTCAGGTATGCAAGCAATTATGTCAGCTGCAATGCAAATTCAATTAGGTGTGAGTGATGTTGTTATTGCAGGTGGAGTAGAAGCGATGAGTTCGAGCCCTTATGCATTGAAACAGCACCGCTGGGGACAACGTCTACAGCACGGAGAAATTCGTGATACGGTGTGGGAAGTGCTAGAAGATCCGATTCATCATATTATGATGGGTGAAACAGCGGAAAATTTAGTTGAACAATATGAAATTACAAGAGAGGAACAAGATGAAGTTGCGCTTCGCAGTCATACATTGGCACTACAAGCAATCGAGTCTGGATACTTTGACGATCAAATTGTTCCTATTACAATAAAAGAGCGTAGAAAAGAAATTGTATTTTCTAAGGATGAACATCCGCGTGCAGATATTACAGTGGAAAAATTAGCTGGATTAAAACCAGCTTTCCGTAAAGATGGATCTGTAACGGCAGGGAATGCATCTGGTCTTAATGACGGAAGTGCAGTTCTAGTATTAATGAGTGAAGAAAAAGCGAAAGAAAAAGGCTTACAACCGTTAGCTAGAATTGTTGGCTATTCAGTAGCTGGAGTAGATCCTAAAATTATGGGAATTGGACCAGCACCAGCAATTCGTAAAGGATTAGAAAAAGTAGATTGGTCATTAGAAGATGCAGATTTACTTGAAATTAATGAAGCTTTCGCTGCGCAATACCTAGCTGTAGAGAAAGAATTAGGTTTAGACCGTGAAAAAGTGAATGTAAACGGTAGTGGTGTAGGACTTGGACACCCAATCGGTTGTACAGGAGCTCGTATCACTGTAAGTTTAATTCATGAATTAAAAAGACGTGGATTAGAAAAAGGAATTGCCTCTTTATGCGTCGGTGGCGGTATCGGGGTTGCCTTATTTATAGAAGCATTATAAAAAAGAAGCAGCGTTTGCTGCTTCTTTTTTACGACTCAAATAGATGATGGAATAATCGATCGCGATTTTCAAAGAAAAGTTTCGTCGTTTGATAATGCTCCGTTTCTTCTAAAGATGATTCGTGAATCCCCTCTTGTGTTAAAGAATATATAGTAGATTCAGGATAAGCCATTAATATAGGGGAATGCGTGGCAATAACAAATTGTGAACCTTGTTCAGCTAGTTCGTGCATTCGAATGAGCATGGAAAGTTGTCTCATCGGGGATAAAGCTGCCTCAGGCTCATCTAAAATGTATAAACCTTGTCCTGAAAAACGGTTCATAAATAAGGAGAAAAATGATTCGCCATGTGATTGTTTGTGTAGTGAGATACCACCATATGAGTCAATAACTGGATTTCCGCGTGCTTCTGGATCAGCATCCATTTCATCGATATAAGAAGCGACGTTATAAAATGATTCAGCGCGAAGAAAGAAACCATCGCTTGGTGTATTAAAACTTTTTGAAATTCGAAGATATTCATGTAAAGATGAATGTGAATTATTTGTGCTAAAACGGAAATTCTTCGTTCCACCTTCAGCATTAAAACCTAAAGCAATTGCAATTGCTTCAAGTAGTGTTGATTTACCTGTTCCGTTTTCTCCAATAATGAATGTTACATTTGGATGGAAAAGGAGCGATTGTAATGTTCGAATAGCGGGTAAACAGTAAGGATATGCGGAAAAGCTAGGGATATCTTCTTTTTTTAATGTGACACTTTTTAAAAAGGGTACGTCAATCAATATATAAACCTCAATTCATAACGGATTTTGATTTAAAAAAAGCAAAAAATACAAGTGTAAGACGACTTGCTAATAAAGTGCGCCAAAACCGAGATTTTCCCAGCCGAACGTCATTCTCTGCAATATAAAAATGGAAAGAACGCTTATAAAGCCAACGAGAGCAGGCGTATATTTTATAATTTTTAAGTTCTTCCATAGAAAAAAGAAAAGTGTTAATGACATGAGAACTCCCATTTTATTTTCTGAATATTTCATGAGGATTATAACATGGAAACTATCATATTCCAATGTGAAAATAAACATTGCATGAAGGTCAATTCTCTCGTTATGATAGATGATATTCTATTGGAAATATGAAAAGGAGTTAAAATATGCCGTTTACATTTGCGCATCCAGCAGCTGTTCTCCCTTTTTCTAAAAAGCAGGTTAATTATATTTCAGTAACGGCTCTTATATTAGGTAGTATGGCACCTGACTTTGAATATTTTTTACACTTTAGACCGTATGGCGTGATTGGACATACGTGGCTTGGGTTCTTATATTTAAATTTACCTCTTGTCTTTCTATTAGCATACATATATCATTACATTTTAAAAAAGCCGTTTATAACACATTTAGCTAAACCATTTGCTGGCTACTATACATATGCAGTAGATGAGAGGTGGGGACTTCATACATGGAAGGATTTCTTTGTATTTTGCTATTCTGCTTTATTTGGTATGCTCACGCATGTTGTTTGGGATGCGTTTACTCATAATACAGGCTACTTCGTTATGGAAATACCATTGTTACAAAGAGAATTACATAGTATTCCGGTGTATAAATATATGCAACATGGGAGTACATGTGTTGGTTTATTATTACTATTACACGTACTATGGAAGTATAAAGATGAAACAGGGAAAGATATTATTATAGCTTCAGAAAAAAGGAAGTATTGGGTTTCGGCAATCATTGTGGCAACTATTATATTTATCGTTCACGCGTTCGTAAATCCCTATTTTCATATTTTCCAAATAGGGGGTATAATAGTATCTGGACTGACAAGTTCGTTTTGTGGACTTCTTATTGTTTCTATAGTTTACAAGACTAGGGACTAATTTATTTTAATGAATGATAGTGTTAGGAGAAATTAAATGATGAAAGCATGGAAAAGTATTTTTGTTTTATGTAGTTTTCTTCTTATGTTAAGTGGTTGCTTCCATCAAGAAGAAAAGAAAGCTGAACCGAAGAAGAAAGAATCTATTCCTGAAACAAAAGAATATGGTGGGCGTGAGCTAAAAAAAATTGGGCAAAAAGTGAAAGAAACAGGATGGGGTACTTTCAAGTTAGAGCAGATACATTCTGTGAATCAAACATTTGAAGTAGCACCAATGAAAATTCATGTACAAGATGTGAAAGTAATCTCTTTATCACAAATGAGTGAAGACGCAAAAAATACATTAAAAGCATATACGGCATTAACTCCTGACGAAGTAAAGCGTAGATTGGGCGATAAGGTAAGTCAAGAAGATGCTGAATTATATGCATCGCTAAGTGGAACAGAGATTAGTGATACGATTCGTTACGTTGAAATTACATATAAGGTGGAAAATAGCGGGAATAAAAATATGCAATTTTTCTCTATGAATGATGTTACGATTAATGATAAGCAACATTTTAAAGTAGCGACTCAAAACTTTTTATATGATGAAGATACGCTCGTTGGTACGAAAAATGTATCAAGAGAAGATTATAAGCCTGGTGAAACAAGAGATGGAATTATCGGTTTAATACTTGATGATGGAAAAGAAAAGGTAAAGGATATTAAATTTACAACGGATGATTTAATGGCAGGAGACACAGAAACACAAGAAACTGTTAAAGAATCACAAAGTTTTAACATTTCACTTTCTGAGTAATATGTTTTTAAAATGATATAAGGAAAAACAGTCAGCATTCTATATATTATGCTGACTGTTTTTTTATTTCTTTTATGTATGAATCTACATTTTGAAAAGGCACTTTAATTTTAAACGCATCTTTTTGTTCATTAAATTGTTTTTCATTATAGGGACCGAAACGTTTATTGTGCTTTACGTCAATAATCCAATAATGTTCACTTTTTTTATTTGCAATTGCTGCGTCAGGGTTATTTGGATCTGACTTTTCCTCTGTTTGTTTTACAATAATGTATTTATCATCCCAAGCGATGTCTGTAATTTTGGCAGGGATGTATTGTGTGGCATATACAGCATCTTGCGTAGGGAACAGTTCAAATGCATTTCCAGAAGTACGTATGAGTTCGTATTCATCGTTAATCGTATAAGATACATGGTTTGTATTTCCTGTACAAGCAGTTAATAGGACGGTGACGAATAGGATTATCCATTTTTTCAATATGGGAACCTCCTTTACAATGCTGTTGTAACACATTGTACAAGAAAAGTAAGAGAAACGCCAGTTTACAATGTTTTTTAGAAGTGGTACGATGTAACGGGTAAAGAAGGATACGAAGGAGTCGACATAAAATGAAGTTGAAGATGCATCGTCCAGCGCTTGTAATGAATCGCATAGGTGCTTCCCTAATTGACATGTTTTTAATCTCGGTTATGTATGGTGCAGTAGTAGCTGTTATGACCGGAAACTATAGTGCTATTTTTAATCGGTTTAATATAAGTTTCGGTGACTATAGATATGATCTCGCAGTAGTTTTCATATTAATGGTTCTATATTTTATTTTGTTACCTTTTATTTGGAACGGTGTTACACTTGGGAAAAAAATAACGAGAACAAAATTGATTTCATTGACGAGTGAAAAATTAACGTTGCAAACATTAACTTTACGATTTTTTGTATTGTTATTACCGAACATGTTGTTACTTGGAATTCCGTTAATATGCAACGTATATATGATGTTGTTCCGCAAAGATAATTGCGGTTTTCATGATTTAATTACAAAGACAAAAGTGATGAATCTAGTATAATAAAAAACCTTTTTATGCTTGTACATAAAAAGGTTTTTTATTATGGAAGGATATTTTTCGAAGTAGAAAGTCCTTTTTCAATAGATTGAAAATTAAGAAAATTGTATAATAAATGAAAATAATATCTTTATATAATGAAGGGGGAAGTTGTAATGACGGGAGGTAGCATAATCTTTTGGGGGATTTTAATTTTCGTTGGTCTCGTTTTCGATCAGTGTAATAGTAAGAAAAAAGAAGGAGTAAAAAAGTAATCGCTTACAAATAAAAGAGTAACTTTTCTTGCTTGCAGACTAATCTTATAAAGGAGTATACTGAATGACGGTAAGACTTATAGAAGGGGTAATGAAAATGAAGCTTGCAGGAAAAGTTGCTATCGTAACTGGCGGTGGCATCGGTATTGGACGTAATACAGCTCTTTTGTTGGCTAAACAAGGCGCAAAAGTAATTGTGACGGACATTGATCAAGATAGTGGACAAGCAACAGTGGAGGAAATTACGAATCTAGGCGGAGAAGCCCTTTTTGTATCCTATGATATGGAAAAACAAGGAGATTGGCAACGTGTTATCAGTATTACTTTGAATGCATTCAGTCGCATTGATATGCTTTTTCAAAATGCTGGTTTATATAAAATAGATTCTATTTTTTCTCGCCAACAAGAGAACGATTCCAATGTACTTTGTATTAATGACGTTTGGATAGAGATAAAACAATTAACGTCATCTTTTATGAAACAGCAAGAAGAAGTGGTGCTTAGTGACTTACCGATTTTCGGTATTATTAGCACGAAAGGACAATCATTTCATACAGTAGAAGCCCTAGTATAATAATGAAAACCGCCCTCAATGTATGTGGACGGTTTTTTTGTATGTTATATACAAGAAAATTTTTTTAGCGAATACGTTGTTCGGTTTGGCTATCAAAGAAATGCGCTTTATTTAAATCAAATGCTAATTTAATTTGGTCTCCAGGTGAGAATATATGTCTTGCATCAACACGTGCTGCAAAATCTTGATTTCCAAGTTTCATATATAAAATGGATTCAGCACCTAACAACTCAGCAACTTCAATTTTTGATGTGAAAGTAGTAGATTGTGAAGCCTCTAAAAATAGTAGTTCATCATGAATATCTTCAGGACGAATTCCTAAAACGATTTCCTTATTTACATAACCTTGTTCACGTAATAATTTCATTTTTCCTTCAGATACTTTGATTTTCAATGAATTATCTATAACGAAATCAGTTTCAGTTAATGTACCACGGAAGAAATTCATAGCTGGAGAGCCAATAAATCCGCCAACAAAAATGTTTTCAGGTGTTTCATATACTTCTTTTGGAGTTCCAATTTGTTGAATCTTTCCGTCCTTCATAACAACAAGACGGGAAGCCATTGTCATTGCTTCTGTTTGATCATGTGTTACATAAATTGTCGTTGTTCCAAGGCGATGGTGTAACTTAGAAATTTCTGAGCGCATTGCAACACGGAGTTTTGCATCTAAGTTTGATAATGGCTCATCCATTAAGAAAACTTTCGCGTCTCGAACGATTGCTCTACCTAACGCAACACGTTGGCGTTGTCCACCTGATAACGCTTTTGGTTTTCTATCTAAATATTGTTCAAGCCCTAAAATTCGTGCGGCATCTTTCACACGACGATCGATTTCATCTTTTGGTATTTTTCGAAGCTTTAATCCAAATGCCATATTATCATATACACTCATATGTGGATAAAGAGCATAGTTTTGGAAAACCATTGCGATATCACGATCTTTTGGAGGAACATCATTCATTAGCTTACCATCAATTGAAAATTCTCCTTTTGAAATATCTTCAAGTCCAGCTACCATTCGTAATGTTGTAGATTTTCCGCATCCAGAAGGACCAACAAATACGATAAACTCTTTATCTTGAATGTGTAAATTAAAATCTGTTACAGCGGTTACGTTATTATCATATATTTTATAAATGTTTTCTAATTTCAGTTCTGCCATGGTATTTCCCCCTAGAAAAAATTATGCAAACGTTTTCTTTGAATTTATTATAAACGAATAGATTCAAAAAATAAATAAAAAAATAAAACGTTTTCATTTATTCGAGTGATATGTAGTAGTTTTCATATGTTTTCCTAGAAAAAGAAGGATAAAAATTGTAAGCGCTATTTTAAATTAAGATAGAATCTGTTATCATTCATTAGTGAAAACGTTTGCGCCTTGGGAGAAAGAGAAGAATGAATTACTAATGAAATGGGGTAGCATAATGGAAAAACAATGGTGGAAAGAAAGTGTAGTATATCAAATTTATCCTCGTAGCTTTATGGATAGTAATGGTGATGGTATAGGGGATCTTCGTGGTATTATTTCAAAGCTAGATTACTTAAAAGAATTAGGGATTGATGTAATTTGGTTATCGCCAGTCTATGAATCTCCAAATGATGATAATGGTTATGATATAAGTGATTATTGTAAAATTATGAACGAGTTCGGAACAATGGAAGATTGGGATGAGCTATTACATGAAATGCATGAACGTAATATGAAACTTATGATGGATTTAGTTGTTAATCATACTTCTGATGAACATAATTGGTTTATTGAATCACGTAAATCAACAGATAATAAATATAGAGATTACTATATATGGCGTTCTGGAAAAGAAGGGAAAGAGCCGAATAACTGGGGAGCAGCTTTTAGTGGATCTGCATGGCAATATGATGAAATGACAGATGAGTATTATTTACATCTGTTTTCTAAAAAACAGCCGGATTTAAATTGGGATAATGAACAGGTAAGACAAGATGTTTATGAAATGATGAAGTTTTGGTTAGAAAAAGGAATTGATGGATTCCGCATGGATGTTATCAATTTTATTTCTAAAGAAGAAGGTTTACCGACTGTTGAAACAGAAGAAGAGGGGTATGTTTCAGGTCATAAGCATTTTATGAACGGTCCAAACATTCATAAATATTTGCATGAAATGAATGAAGAAGTATTGTCTCATTATGATATTATGACGGTTGGTGAAATGCCTGGTGTAACGACAGAAGAAGCTAAATTGTATACAGGAGAAGCTAGAAAAGAACTACAAATGGTATTTCAATTTGAACATATGGATTTAGATTCAGGAGAAGGCGGAAAATGGGATGTAAAACCATGTCCACTTCTTACTTTAAAACAGAATTTAACAAAGTGGCAAAAAGCATTAGAGCATACAGGATGGAATAGCCTGTATTGGAATAACCATGATCAGCCACGCGTTGTATCTCGTTTTGGTAATGATGGGATGTATCGTACTGAATCTGCGAAAATGTTAGCGACGGTGCTTCATATGATGAAAGGAACACCATATATTTATCAAGGAGAAGAAATCGGAATGACTAACGTTCGATTCGAATCAATTGATGAATATCGAGATATTGAAACGCTAAATATGTATAAAGAAAAAGTGATAGACCGTGGTGAAGATAAAGAAAAAGTCATGGAATCTATTTATATAAAAGGTCGTGATAATGCTAGAACTCCGATGCAGTGGGATGATCAGTATCACGCTGGATTTACAACGGGTGAACCTTGGATTACGGTAAACCCTAATTACAAAGAGATTAATGTGAAACAAGCAATCCAAGACGAAGGATCAATTTTTTATTACTATAAGAAATTAATTGAGTTACGCAAAAATAATGAAATAGTTGTGTATGGATCGTATGATTTAATACTAGATAATAGCCCTTCTATTTTTGCTTATGTAAGAACATATGGAGAAGAAAAGCTACTTGTGATTGCAAACTTCACTGCGGATCAATGTGTATTTGAATTGCCTGAGAACATTGTTTATAGTGAATCAGAACTGTTAATACACAATTATGACTCGGAAAATGGATTAATGGAAAACGTTACATTGCGTCCATATGAAGCAATGGTGTATAAATTGAAATAAGAAAAAGCCTTATGTCCGAGCGGCATAAGGCTTTTTCTATTACCATTTTAATATTGAGAATCCGTGCGGTGGAAGTGTAACTTGTAATACACTTGCTTCTGCTGAAAATTCTTCGTTTGTATATATATTGACTATTTTCTTCCTTGTAATATGGATAGGGAGTGAAGCTGTAATTTCATCGTTAGTAGGATTTAAAACGAAAAAGATAGTTTCATCTCCATATGTTTTCGTATAAGAAATGTAATTATGTTCATCATTTGCTTCGATGAATTGGAATGTACCATGTCCTCCAAATGCTTTATATTGTTTTCGTAATGAAAGTAATGTTTGTATATGTGTAAATAATACATGGTCTTGTTCTTTTGTATCCCAAATCATACATTTGCGGCAATCCGGGTCCATGCCGCCATCCATACCGATTTCGTCTCCATAATAAATACAAGGAGAGCCGATGTAAGAAAGATGGAATACATAGAGTAACTTTAACTTATTTTTATCTCCGTTACATGTTGTTAATATTCTTGGTGTATCATGGCTGTCTAATAAATGAAATGCGGCTTCATTTATATTCATAGAGTAGGAATGTAGGGATTCTGTAATTTGTTTCATGAATTCACTTGCTTTAATGGAATTGTTAGCAAAGTAAGAAAGTAGAGCATTTGTAACAGGATAGCTCATGACAGCATCAAATTGATCTCCGTGTAGCCATGGGAGGGCGTCGTGCCAAATTTCTCCTAAAATATATACTTCAGGATTTAACGCCTTTATCTCACTTCGGAATTCTCTCCAAAAGCAGTGGTCAACTTCATTTGCTACATCAAGGCGCCAACCGTCTATATTGAATTCTCTTACCCAATAACGCCCTACTTCAAGTAAATATTCTTTTACATCTGGGTGTGCAGTATTTAATTTAGGCATATACGGTGTAAATGCGAAAGTATCATAATTAGGAAGTGGCTCGGTTATAATTGGGAATTCATGAATGTGGAACCACTCTTTATAGGCTGACTTTTCACCATGTTCTAGTACGTCCTGGAATTTATCGAAAAAGTAGCCACTATGATTAAACACAGCATCGAGCATTACTTTTATACCGTGTTTATGACATGCCCCAACAAGTTCTTTGAAAGTTTCTTTCGTCCCGAATTGCGGATCGATTTCCATGTAGTCAATAGTGTCATATTTATGGTTTGAATGAGCTTTAAAAATAGGTGTGAAGTATATTCCGGAAATCCCAAGTTTAACAAGGTAATCAAGGTTTTGAATAATACCAGCAAAATCTCCTCCGAAAAAATTAGTTGGAGTTGGTTCGGTACTTCCCCAAGGGAGGGTGTTTGCTGGATTTAATGTGCTGTCCCCGTTAGCGAATCGTTCTGGGAAGATTTGATACCATACTGTGTCCTTAATCCAAGGTGGTGCCATGAAAACGTCTTTTGTATGAATGAATGGAAAGCAGAAAAAGTTACCGACATCGTCATCTGGAATGTTTGAGAAAAAGCCTCGTTCTGCATAAATAAGAGTTTCTGTCTCAGTTTTTAATTCGAATCCATAACGTAAGCGCTTAAATTTTGGTTCGATTGAAATGGACCAATAATCAAATAATGCAGTAGAACCAGTTTTGTTCATCGGCGTATTTGACGTAATCCATTTTCCATCTGTCCATTCGTAAGGGTCACCATAAATAAGAGTGGCGATTTGAACATCGTTTCTCTTAGTACGTATTCGGATGTGAATTGTTTTTTCATCGTAAGCGTATGCATAATTATCTTTCGGCCTATGGTAAACGGCTTCTTTAAGCATATAGAAAATCCCCCTTTAATATCTCTATACATATTATTCCCTTAAATGTAATAATAAAGCCTGTATTGCAAACGATTGCCTTTCTATTAGCTTTAATATTGCTTATAAGAGTAGTATTCATTTCATATAAAGTCAATGTATAAAGAGCATAATGACATTATTTTTAAAATTAATATTTGCAAAATGAATAAAAGAATGTATAATGATAGACAAATAGCGCAAACGTTTTCATAGATTTGAGATAAGGTTTGCGCTTCTATTAAACTTTCAAATGCAAACGTTTTCAATTAGTGAGGTACATAGACAATTTAGGGAGGTTTTTGGGGATGAAGAAAGCATTATCATTATTAACGGTTTCGGCATTATCAATTGGTATGTTATCTGCATGTGGGCCGAAAGATTCAGGGAAAAAAGAGGAAAGTAAAGCGAAGAAAGACTATGACCTTCTCGTTTGGGAAGATGATAAAAAAGGCGTTGGTTTAGAACCAGCAGTGAAAAGCTTTGAGGAAAAATATAAAGTAAAAGTAAAAGTTGTTGAAATGCAAATGACAGATCAAGTGAAGAAGTTACGTCTTGATGGACCAGCGGGGACTGGACCGGATGTTGTAACATTGCCACACGATCAAATCGGAAATGCAGTAACAGAGGGCTTACTTTCTGAAGTGAAAGCAGATGATGCTGTTAAGAGTAAGTTTACTGATTTATCAATAGAAGCACAGACATATAACGGGAAACTATATGGCTTACCAAAAGCGATTGAAACACCAGTCTTTATTTACAATAAAAAGTTTATGCAAAAAGCACCAGAAACAATGGACGAATTGTTTAACTTCTCAAAAGATTTTACAAAGGATGGCAAGTACGGATTTTTAACATTAGGAGATAATTTCTACTTTGCTAATGCATTCATGGCAGGTATGGGTGGTTATGTGTTTGGTGAAAAAGATGGAAAACCAAATGCAAGTGATGTTGGGTTAAATAATAGTGGTGCTGTACAAGGTGCTGAATATCTTCAGAAATGGTACAAAGAAAAACTATTCCCGAAAGGTATTATCGGTGAATCTGGTGGACCTGCTGCTGATGGATTATTTAATGAAGGAAAAGCAGCTTCTATCATGAACGGACCATGGGCGTTCCAAGCGATGGAAAAGAACGGAATTGATTATGGTGTTGCTCCAATGCCAAAATTACCAAATGGTCAACCGATGAAAACGTTCGTTGGGGTAAAAGGATGGCATGTAACAAGCTTCTCTAAACAAAATGATTTAGCTACTAAATTCACTGAATGGGTAACGAATGAAGAAAACGCGAAAATTAGATTTGAGAAAACGAAAGAAATTCCGCCAGTAAAATCAGTAATGGAAGATCCGATTATTAAAGATAACGAAGCTGCAAAAGCGGTTGCAACGCAATCAGAAAATGGAATTCCAATGCCAAACATTCCAGAAATGCAAGAAGTATGGAAACCAGCTGGAGATGCCCTTCAATTAGTTGTTACAGATAAAGAGGCGCCAAAAGCAGCTCTTGATAGTGCAGTGAAGCAAATTAAAGGTAATATTGAGGCAAATCATAACAAGAAAAAATAAGGTGAAGTTCGTGCCTCTAATATGAGGGGCACGAATTCTCTCCCTTCCAAGTAGGAAGAAAAAAGGGGGAAGGAATATGCAAACATCTATGGAACCAATGAAAGATATGAACGGTTCAAAACATAGGAAAATGGCAACCATGTTATCAATCATTCCGGGCGTGGGCCAAATGTATAATAAACAATTTGTAAAAGGTCTTATTTTTCTAGTATTAACAGGTTCATTTATTGTAGCCTTTGCTGATTTATTAAATATGGGATTATGGGGGATTGTAACGCTTGGTACAGAAGTTCCACGTGATCATTCTGTCTTTCTATTAGTGGAAGGGATCTTAGCACTTATCGTTATCGGGTTTGGACTCGGAATATATGCATTTAATTTATATGATGCGTATCAAAATGGAAAGAAACGTGATATCGGAACACCTTTAAACTCTGTAAAAGAGCAATACCGTAATTTATTAGATCAAGGCTTTCCGTATTTAATGGTTTCGCCAGGTTTTCTACTACTTATCTTTGTTGTTGTATTTCCAATCATTTTCGTAATTTTAATTGGATTTACGAACTATGATTTATATCATTCTCCTCCAGCTAAATTAGTAGATTGGGTGGGCTTTAAAAACTTTATTGATATTTTCACACTACCGATGTGGAGAGAGACATTTTTAAGTGTATTCTCTTGGACGGTCATTTGGACATTCGTTGCAACGACATTACAAGTTGCACTCGGTATTTTTTTAGCGATTATCGTAAATCAGCCTGGTATTAAAGGGAAGGCAATTATTCGAACAATCTTCATTTTACCGTGGGCTGTTCCAGCATTCGTATCTATTCTTGTTTTCTCTGGTATGTTTAATGAAACGTTTGGAGCAATTAACAATCAAGTATTGGCGTTATTCGGAATTGAAAAGATAGCTTGGATGACAGATCCATTTTGGGCGAAGATAGCTTTAATTATGATTCAAACGTGGCTTGGGTTCCCATTCGTCTTTGCAATGACAACAGGTATTTTGCAATCGATTCCAGGAGAATTATATGAAGCGGCTACAGTAGATGGAGCGACAGCTTGGCAACAGTTTCGTAAAATTACATTGCCACTTGTTTTATATGCAACAGCACCAATATTAATTACGCAATATACGTTTAACTTTAATAACTTTAGTATTATCTATCTATTTAACGGCGGAGGACCTGCTGTAGCTGGACAAGATGCAGGTGGAACAGATATTTTAATTTCATGGATTTATAAGTTGACGATGACTTCAGCGCAGTACGGGAAAGCAGCAGCTCTTACAATGATTTTATCGTTAATCGTTATTACAGTTGCGTTATGGCAATTTAAGAGAACAAAATCATTCCAAGAAGAGGATATGATGTAAATGAATATTAAAAGACAGAAGATGTTACGTCTCTCATTAAGCTATTTCGTTATTTTTGTAATGTGTGCCATAATTTTCTATCCATTATTATGGATTATTGGCTCATCGTTTAATCCGGGTGATAGTTTATCTGGATCAAGTATTATTCCGCAAAATGCAACGTTAGATCATTATCGTAAGTTATTAGATCTAGAGAATAGTAATTACTTACTATGGTATAAAAACACATTAAAAGTAAGTGTTTTAACGATGATTTTCTCAGTGTTAGCAATTAGTTTTACTGCTTATGCATTTTCGAGATACCGTTTTGTTGGAAGAAAAAATGGCTTACTAACATTTTTAATTCTGCAAATGATTCCGAACTTTGCAGCGTTAATCGCTCTATACGTATTAGCGCAGTTAACAGGATTAATTGATACACACCTTGCATTAATTTTAATTTATGTAGGCGGGGCAATCCCTATGAATACATGGCTTATGAAAGGGTATTTTGATACGATTCCGAAAGAATTGGATGAGTCAGCTCGTATGGATGGAGCAGGGCATTTTCGTATTTTTTGGCAAATCATTATGCCGCTTGCAAAGCCAATCGTAGCGGTTGTAGCGTTATTCACTTTCATCGGTCCATTTACAGATTTCATTTTAGCGAGTATCATTTTGCGCACACCAGAAAATTATACTTTAGCAGTTGGATTATATGAAATGGTAGCGAAGAAATTTGGTAATGAATTTACGACGTTTGCAGCGGGTTCAGTATTAATTGCAATCCCAATTTCAATTTTATTCCTATCACTACAAAAATACTTTATCTCTGGTTTAACAGCTGGAGGTACGAAAGGATGAAAAATGGGACATTACGTCCCATTTTTCTTTTCATCTCCCTATAAAAAGCTTTATAGGGAGATGAAAAGAGATTTGACATCACATGTGAAAATAAGTGAAATAAATAGTATATTATAGTATAGGAAAAAAGAGCTATATCCCTTACAATACATGGAGAGGGAGAATATGATAAGTTTTGCAAGATAAAATAAATAAATGAAAGTTTATGACTTCTCCTATGACTTGCAACGAGTGCAAGATAAAATATATGAAAAATGGCAGAGAAGTGAGAGGAGGGGATTTTTTATGACAGTTACAATTAAAGATGTGGCGAAGAAGGCGAACGTAGCACCATCAACTGTTTCTCGTGTAATTGCTGATAATCCAAGTATAAGTGAAAAGACAAAGCGCCGTGTTCGAAAAGTAATGAGTGAATTAGGATATCATCCAAATTTAAATGCAAGAAACCTTGCGAACCAAACGACGAAGACACTTGGTCTTGTTATGCCAAGCTCTGCAAGTAAAGCTTTTCAAAATCCGTTTTTCCCGGAAGTTATAAGAGGAATTAGTTCATTTGCACATGTGGAAGGGTATGCACTTTATATGTCGACAGGTGAAACGGAAGATGAAATTTTTAATGGTGTTGTAAAAATGGTACAAGGGCGTCAAATTGGTGGTATTATTCTTTTATATTCAAGAGAGAACGATCGGATTATTCAATACTTGCATGACCAAAACTTCCCGTTTGTTTTAATTGGAAAACCATATGATCGAAAAGATGAAATCACATATGTAGATAATGACAATTATACAGCTGCAAGAGAAGTGGCAGAATATTTAATTTCACTAGGACATAAACAGGTCGCGTTCATTGGTGGTGGCTCAGATTTACTTGTAACAAGAGATCGTTTAGCAGGTATGAGTGATGCTTTAAAATTAGCAGACATTGTATTACCGAAAGAGTATATTTTACATTTTGATTTTTCAAGGGAAAGTGGTCAACAAGCTGTTGAAGAGTTAATGGGACTAAAACAACCACCGACAGCAATTATAGCTACGGATGATTTAATTGGACTTGGTGTGTTAAGTGCGCTTTCTAAAAAAGGATTCGTTGTACCGAAAGACGTTTCAATTGTAAGCTTTAATAATGCTTTATTATCAGAAATTGCGAGTCCGCCGCTTTCAACAGTTGATGTGAATATATATCAGTTAGGATATGAAGCAGCAAAAGCTTTAGTTGATAAAGTGGAGAATGCTGAATCTACTGCCAAGTGTATCATTATTCCGCATAAATTATTGAAGCGTCAAACATGTGATCATTATGCATAAAAAAGCTAGGAGTTTAACTCTTAGCTTTTTTATGTAGAAAGGCTTCTAAACGATCACAGCCTTCTTTTAAAGTTTCGATACTATATGCATAGGAAAGGCGAAGATAACCTTCACCATACTCAGAAAATGCTGTTCCAGGAACGATGGCTAGTCCAGCTTCTTTTACTAGATCAAGTGCAAAATCAAATGATGAAGATGTTAAATGGCCAACATATGGGAATAAGTAAAATGCACCTGTTGGTTTTTCAACTGTTAGCCCCATTTGAGTGAGTCTATTATATACGTAATCACGGCGTTTTTTGTATTGGTGGCGCATCATCTTCGGTGCGTCTTTAGCGGCAGTTAATGCTTCGATTGCGGCATATTGGGCGATTGAAGTAGCACATGTTACATTGTATTGATGAACTTTTAAAATATGTCCTGCTAAATAGTTTGGTGCGAATAAAAGTCCAACACGCCAGCCAGTCATAGAATGTGATTTAGATAAACCGTTAATGACGATCGTCTTTTCACGCATTTCTGGGAAATGGGCGATAGATGTGTGTTTTTCTTCGTATACAAGTTCGCTGTAAATTTCATCTGAAAGAACAAAAATATTTTTATCTTTTAAGACTGATACAATATCTTTTAATTCTTCTTTTGATAAAGTTACACCAGTTGGATTAGAAGGATATGGCAGTACGACGCATCTCGTTTTTTCTGTAATAGCATTTTCTAGTGCTGCAGCAGTTAAACGAAATCCAGTTTCACGAACATCTACAAAAATTGGCGTTGCGCCGCATAGTCGAATAATAGGCTCGTAACCTGGATAAATAGGAGCAGGCAAAATTACTTCTGTCCCGGGCTCTAAAATCGTTCGGAATGCAACGTCAATTGCTTCACTAGCACCGATTGTAACGATGGTTTCGTTTTCAGCTGAATAATGTAAATCGTAGTTATCTTTTACAAAGTTACAAGCGGCCTTTCGTAATTCTAGTAAACCAGCGTTATGTGTGTAGCTTGTATAATTTTCTGTAATGGCCCGTTTTGCCGCTTCTTTTACGAGAGAAGGTGTAGGGAAATCGGGTTGCCCAATTGTTAAAGAGATAAGATTATCATAGTTTTGAATCATATTAGAGAATTGGCGGATTCCAGAAATTTGGATGTCCTTTACTCTAGGATTAATGAATTGTTCCATTGTATCTCCCTTTCTTCCGTTTGAAAATTAAGTTCATTTTATCATACTTTCTATGATTGCGCTTTGTATATGAAATTTAGAAAGAGAGAACAGAAAAAAAGCCGCTATAAGCGGCTTTTTAGTATCCGTATTCCCAATCTATTTCATCTTCATTCCAAAGTACAGAGGATACTTTGCCAAGGTGAACAACTGATTCGTTCACAGCACATGTGCAATCTGCTTCTCCTGTTTTATGCTGTAATTCCTCATACACTGATTTTTCAACATTTTCTAGAACTACCAAATTTTCTTCTTTTAAAACAAGCGTAGTACCTGCCATATTTATCTTCCTCCTACTAAAGTAATGATCACTTATTTGTAAACATAGATAGTATGGATTATATGCTGTATTTTACTATAGTTGTCCGTCTAGTGAAGTATTTTTTATATTTTCTTTGTAATCCGTATTCATTGTATACTGCATGAAGGAAATTTGGTACAGGGTTTACAATCATTTCGAAAATCTGTAACAATTAATATGTGTTGTTAACAAAGAATTAACAAATATGTTAAGAAAAATCAAAATTTTAAAACAAATAAACTAATAAAATGATATAATCATATCAAAATACATATAGGGGATGAGAGGCTATGGAGCTTATCCGTGATTTATTGATCCAAATTGCCATCATTATTTTGCCATTATTTTTATATGAAGCGATTCGTTTAAATCGCTATCAAGAAATGCCTCCGAAGCCGAATCGTTACTTTATTATGTTTTTATCTAGCGTTACGCTCGTTCTCTCCATGACATATTCTATTTGTTTTGACAATGTTTGCGGGTATAACTTTCACCCAATCCCAATTGTCAGTGGTTTTTTATATGGTGGGATTGTCGGTTTAATCCCAGCAGTTATTTTTGTTACATATGAATGGGCACTAAAAGGAATGAGCATTCTTCCAGTTGTAGAAGTAATATTTCTATTGATAGTTCCATTGTTCTTATCAAAGAAATGGTCTCTTTTTTCAAGGGGTAAGAAGCTAATTTTAGCATTTATGATTTCGTCATTTTATGTGTTGGTTTTTCTAGTATTTGGTATAATTAATGTGCTGTTAGAAACAGGTTTTACACCGTATATTTCGCAAATATATAGCGGATTTATATTTGCCTCGCTTATTATGGTTATGACTATGGTATTTCAGGTGTATTTAACGGAATATTTAAATGAAAACGCATTACTACGTACTGAGATGCAAAAATCAGAAAAACTTAATATCGTAAGTGAATTAGCAGCAAGTGTTGCACATGAGGTTCGAAATCCGCTCACTGTTGTTCGTGGATTTATCCAATTGCTAGAAAGTACGGAAGAAATGAAGAATAAGGACTATATGCGTCTCGTATTAGCTGAATTAGATCGGGCGGAACAAATTATTTCAGATTATTTAAATTTAGCAAGACCGCAAATTGAGAAAAAAGAACACATTTGTTTATCCGCGCAACTTATAGAAATGACTACTTTAATGTCATCATTTGCAGCGATGCAAGGTGTATATTTGCAAGTTGAGATTTCTGAGAGCCTTTATACGATTGGTGATAAGACGAAATTGAAGCAAGCTATTATGAATGTTGTTAAAAATGGTATTGAAGCAATTCAAGGAAATAAAGGATATTTAAAAGTAACGGCTGTTCAAAAAGACGAAACAATCGTAATAAGAGTTAAAGATAGTGGCGTTGGTATGACAAAAGAACAGTTAGCAAGGCTTGGACAACCGTATTATTCTTTAAAAGAAAAAGGGACAGGATTAGGACTTATGGTGACATTTAGTATTTTACAAGCGCATAATGGTACACTGGAATATAAAAGCGAAAGCGGAAAAGGTACTGAAGCGATTATTATATTACCAGCTGTAAGAAGTAAGGAATAAAAGTTACCGATGGAAGGTAACTTTTTATTGTATATTGTTTATTCGTTTGTTCTTTCTTGTTTTGTTCGGCTAAATAAACTTTTAAATGAATGGAAGAAACCTTGTTCTTTTGAGGCGGCGACCATTCTTTTTGTTTCTTGAATTTCGCGAATAACTTGCATAAGTTGTGTATCACGGTTACTGTCTTTATGATAAATTTGATTAACGAGTTTATTCATTTTTTCTTCTTGCTTGGATTCTCGTTTATACATATGATTCATTAATAAGTCCATCTTTTCTTTTTGCAAGGCATCTGTTTGAGCGGCGTGATCAACTAACTCTTGTAGCATTTTTTCTTGAGAGCCTTCTTTTACATAAACTTGTTGCATCAATTCATCTAATTTTTCATCTTTCAAACGATTTTGTGTAATTAGAGTAGAATTTTGATGAATAATTGCTTCATTTAATTGAGCGAGCATTTCGAGTTTTAACATGAACTCCTCAAAGTTACGCCCATCTTCTTTTTCTTTCGTTTGTATTTCTTGCTTATCTTGTATAGCGGGTACAGGCGGGGCCTCTTTTTCTTTTAAAATAATAGGTATCGTTTCTGAAATATCTTCTTGCAGTTTAGCAGCTCTTTCATGTATAGATTTCAATAGTTTTAAATCATCCAGTTTATAAATACGAGCATCAGCTGTTTTTGAAATGATATACCCATGTTCCTCTAACAGTTGACTATATTTACGGACTATATGTTTTGGGATGCCTGTTTTATTCGTGACATCTTTTGTTTTATAGATAGCTTCCATGTTATTTCCTCCCCAAAAAGTATCGTATATATCATTTCAATCTTTTTATGAGGACTTCCTTTGAAAAAGAATGTCGGAAGGTTATTAGTTTTCTACAGCATTAGTGAAAAGATGAAGAAAAATGAGAGATTTTTGGCGGAATGGCGAAGAAGAGCTAAAATAATGTCTGAAAACATATACAGGAGAAGTTTGTTATAATAACGGAGGAAAAGAAACTGGTAGAATCATGGAGGTATACATGAAGCAATTAAAAGGTATTATCATTTCAATTATTGCAATTCTTTCTATTGTAGTAGCGGTGTATGAAGTACTTGTTCCAGAGGAAACAAGTATCAAAAAAACGAATGCGTATGATCAAGTTCTAGAATTTCCGAAAGAGCGATATCCAGAGACAGGGAAACATATTACGGATGCTATAAAAGAAGGACATTCAGAAGTTTGTACAATTGATCGTGGTGGTGCTGGAGATAGAAGGAAATTATCGTTAGCTCCATATCCATCAAAAAAAGGCTATGATCGTGATGAATGGCCAATGGCGATGTGTAAAGAAGGCGGAAAAGGGGCGCATATTGAATATATAAGTCCAGCGGATAATCGCGGAGCAGGTTCTTGGGTAGGAAATAAGTTAGATAAATATCCAGATGGTACGCGTGTGAAATTTGAAGTGAAGTAGTGTTACATATTTCATAATGAAGGAGAAGGGGAACGATGGAGTTAACAATTTCTTATTCACAATTAATGTTGATGAACTATGACGGTGAACAGCCTTACGTAGACTGGACGGATGAAGATTTTGATAGAGGTTATGCTAAGGCGGATGGAACTGTTATTTTTGAAGCACTTTCTGATTATACTTGTGAAATAAAAGTGACTTGTGGAAAACATATTGAAAAAGAAGAAGTAATTAGAACAGTTACGGTTCCTTTTACAATTAAAAATGAATGTATCGTTGTAACGAGTATTCTTTCAAATAAATTTCAAATTCCTATTCCAAATGGTGAGTATACAGTTGTATTGCAGGTAATTCCTCTTGAAGAACCAACGGATGATGAGTTATATAAACTACAATACGAATTCTTTTTTGAAAGTAAAGAATAAAAAATGGGTTATCCTAAGGAAGGATAACCCATTTTTGTTATGCATTTGTTTTTAAAAGGGAACGAGCATCTTTTGCTGCTTGCACCATGTGTTCTAAAGCTGGAATAACTTCTTCTGTTTTTCTTGTTTTTAAACCACAGTCAGGATTAATCCAGAAATATTTAGGATCACATACTTGTAAAGATTGTTCTACGATTTCAAACATTTCATCTTTACTCGGTACACGTGGGCTATGAATATCGTATACCCCTAGACCGATCCCTTTTTCATATGTTGTATGTTTTAATGTATCAATAAATTCTCCGTGACTACGTGATGTTTCGATAGAAATGACATCCGCATCTAATGCACGAATAGCATCTACAATATCTTCGAAGTTACTGTAACACATGTGCGTATGAATTTGCGTTTCATTGGCTACAGAAGATGTTGCTAAAAGGAAGGATTGAACTGCCCATGTAATATATGCATCCCAATCTTTTTCTTTTAGTGGCATTCCTTCACGAAGCGCTGGCTCATCGACTTGGATTACTCTAATTCCAGACGATTCAAGTAATTCAATTTCATGACGAAGTGCTAATGCAATTTGATAGGAAACTTCTTTTCTTGAAATATCATTTCGAACGAATGACCAATTTAAAATAGTGACAGGTCCAGTTAGCATACCTTTTACTACTTTTTCTGTTAAGCTTTGTGCGTATACAGTTTCTTTAATAGTCATTCCATTTATAAAGGCAACATCACCATAAATAACAGGTGGTTTCACGCAACGGGAACCATACGATTGTACCCAACCGTTTTTAGTGAAGGAGAAACCAGCAAGACGTTCACCGAAGTATTCGACCATGTCAGTTCTTTCAAATTCACCATGAACAAGAACATCAAGACCGATTTCTTCTTGGTAACGAATCCATTTTTCTGTTTCTTTTTCAATAAATTGCTCATATTGTTCATTTGAGATAACGCCGTTACGCCATTCTTTTCGCGTTTGACGAACTTCAGTTGTTTGCGGGAAGCTACCGATAGTTGTTGTTGGTAACAACGGTAACTGCAGAGCAACTTGTTGTAATTCGTATCGTTTTTCAAATGGAAGAGGGCGTGAAAAATCTTCTTCTTTTAGTGCTGTTCGTGCTGCTTTGACATCTTCTCGGTTACGTGCAGCAGATGAACGTATTGTATGGTGCGCATTGCGATATGTTTCAAGTTCGTTACTAATGCTTTCTGTACCTTGAGTCAAAGCAGAATGAATAAGAACTAGTTCTTCTAATTTTTGGTTTGCAAATGCTAGCGCATCAAATAGTTCAGTCGATAAGTGAGTTTCTTCGGTTTTATCAATTGGTGAATGCATTAAACTACAAGAAGGCTGAACGATGAAATCTTTTGTTTGGACTTGTTTTTGTAACGTTGTAAATAACGTAAGAATTTCATCAAGGTCCGCTCTCCAAATGTTACGGCCATCTATACAACCGACTGCTAAAGTTTTGTCAGCTGGGAATCCGTATTTCGCAATAGCATTTAAATTACCTTCTTTACCGTGAACGAAATCTAAACCAACACTAGATACAGGGAATGTAATAATTTCTTCATAGTTTTCTTCTACACTATCAAAATATGTTTGTAAAAGAAGATTCGCGTTTGGAACTTCTTTACGAATAGTTTCATAAATTTCTTTCGCATGCTGAATTTCTTCTTTAGTTAAAGAAGCGAAAATCGGTTCATCAACTTGAATGATTTGTGCACCAGCCGCATGTAGTTCTGAAAGTAGTTGTACGTAAGGTGTAACTAACTGTTTTAAAATAGTAGCAAATTGATCTTGTTTATAGCCTTTTGCTAATTTTAAGAAAGTATATGGTCCTAAAATAACAGGCTTTCCATCTACGCCTAATTCTTGTTTTGCCTCTTCGTATAAGCGAAGTGGACGATTATCTTTTAAAGAGATTTGTAATCCCTCTTCATATTCAGGAACAATATAATGATAGTTTGTGTTAAACCATTTAGTCATTTCGGAAGCTACGTGATCTTTAGAGCCACGCGCCATTGCAAAATATACATCAAGGTAAGATGTAAACTCAGAAAAACGTGACGGGATAAAACCTAACATATAAGCAGTATCCAGAACGTGATCATAATATGTAAAATCGCCGACTGGAATGAGTTCAATTCCTTTTTCTTGCTGTACTTTTACGTGTTGAAGGCGAATTTCTTTCATCGTTGTTAAAAATTGTTCTTCATCAATTTTATTGGACCAAAAAGCTTCCAATGTTTTTTTCCATTCTCGTTGTAGTCCGATACGTGGATAACCTAAGTTACTTGTTTGAATTGCCATTTTAAATTCCTCCCTAATTGAAAGTAAGCATTTCCGTTTACTAGGAAATACTTATAACAAAAAGTACAAAGACATAGAAAATAAGCCTTCCTTTTTGTTTTAACACCTCATCATCATCCGTGAATCTATCAGTGTTGTTAAAACAGGCAGGTCTCCTGACTTATGCTTCATATAATTTCTTTCACCTTCCCGTTCTCACAGTGGCACTAACAAAGAAATCTCAGCATTTACAGTGGCGGGACCGTGTTGGAGTTTCACCAAGCTTCCCTTTTAAACACGAAACGAAATTTTCGTGTACCTATTTTCCTTTTGAAAGGAATTTAACAAGCGATATGATATTGAAACAAATTCTAACACAATTTTTGGAATTTTGTCTACTGTTTTAAAATAAGAAAATTCTAAAGGTTTTATTTCTTGATATTCTGAATAATTTAGGTGTTTTTCAGATTAATGATATATAATGGAATGTGAAAATATAGAAAAATTGAGCGAGTAAAGAAGAGGGAACGTCTTCTTTACTCGCTCAATTTTCATCTACATCAAATTTTGAAAGTCGTCCTGCTATGGCATCGTTAAGGAGGGTGCTTAACCATTGTAATTCAACGGTAATATGCTCAATAACACTTTGTAAAATATATAGTTGTGCACGTGGAATTTTTCCTTTACTGCAATCATATATAGTTTGCATTTTATGTAAATATTGAACGGTATCATGTTTCTTTTTTTCTAAAATTGGAACCAATTCTTGATCATCACCAAAATGAGTGAAAGAAAGTGCTGAATAAATTGGTTTATATATTTGGTTTTTTGCTTCGAACTGTTTTAAGAGTAACGTGTGAAATAGTTGTTTACCTTCCTCTGTTATATGAAAGATTGTTTTATCTGGTCTATTCGTATCACGAACAATAGTTGTAATGCGAATTGCACCTTGCTTTTCTAATTGCTCGAAGGCGTAATAAAGTGATCCTTTTGCATATTTAATATAATAATCCATCTGTCTGTCTTTCATTATGTGCTGCACTTCATATGGATGTTTATCTCCTTCGAGTAGCAAGCCGAGAATGACTAATTTCATGCTCATTCTGTCTCAACTCCTGTACATAAAAACTGTATCCCTACTAATTAAAGTTTGATTTTATACATATTATAAACGGCATATCCTTTTTCATAAAGGGATATGCCGTTCCTTTTTTTATACTAACTTACTTGTTTTTGCTTTTGTTTCGCTTTCGGTCCTGTAAATAGGCGTTCATTTCCCATAAGTAAAATACAAATAATACTTAGTACAGCTGGGATCAGTGCCCAGAAGAATGTGTTGGCAATAGATGTAGCGAGAGCTTCTTTAATACCAGTTAATATTTCTGCTGGAATCTTCTCGGTAGCACCTGGTGATAATAAGAAACTTGTGTCTCCACCTTTTGGAGCTAATTTTGCAAGTTCAGGAGGGAACACAGTGTTTAATTTATTAATAAAAATATGATTTTGAATTGTACCGAAAATCGTTACACCAAGAGTCATACCGAGTGAACGGAAGAATGAGTTTGTTGATGTAGCAGAACCACGGTCTCTCATTTCTAATTTATGGATAGAAGACATACTTAAAACTGAGAATGAGAAACCAACCCCAAGTCCAGCGAGGACCATAAATAGCGTTACGAGCATACGAGGTGTGTCCATTGTTAAGGTGCTTAGTAAATAAATACCAAGAACGAAGAAAACGCCAGATACCATCATAATGTTACGATAGCTTGTTCGTGAAGCTAACTGTCCACCTGTTTGACTTCCGATTACAGAGCCGACCATCATTGGTGTTAAAATTAATCCAGCATTTGAGGCTGAACCTCCGAGAACACCTTGAACGAAGATTGGGATATAAACTGTACAGATGATAAAAGCAGCACCATAGAAAAAGGCAACGCCTTGGCTAGCTGCAAATAAAGGTTTTTTAAATAGATGGAAAGAAATGATAGGCTCAGTTGCTTTTCGTTCTACGAAGAAGAAAATAATAAGCATAATAACAACAGTTGCAAATAAACCGATAATTACATTAGAGCCCCATGCATACGTTTTACCACCAAGTTCTAGTGCGAACATTAAGCAAATAATACTAATGACAAGTGTAATAGCACCAGCCCAATCAATTTTTTGTTTTCTAAATTCTAGAGATTCACTGTAGTATTTAGTAATGAAGAAGAAGGAGATAAGCCCTAATGGAATATTAATATAGAAGACCCAATGCCAGCTTATATAGTCCGTAATATAGGCACCTAATAAAGGTCCAAATACACTTGATGTCCCGAAAACTGCACCGAATAGCCCTGTCATTTTCCCACGTTTTTCTGGCGGGAATATGTCATACATAATTGTGAAGGCGATAGGCATAAGGGCGCCACCACCAATACCTTGAATTGCTCTATAAATACTTAATTGTTCAATACTAGATGCTGTCCCGCAAAGTGCAGAACCGAATAAGAAAAGAATGAGTCCACCAATATAAAAACGTTTCCGTCCGTACATATCAGAAAGTTTTCCGAAAATAGGCATCCCTGCCATTGTTGCTACCATATATGCCGATGTGACCCAAACAAACTTGTCAAATCCTCCTAAGTCTCCGACAATCGTCGCCATTGCGGTTGCAACAATTGTATTATCCATTGCTGCCATTAAAATACCAAGTAGTAAACCAGCAACAACAAACTTTGTATTGTTGGAGTCTTTTTTTGATAGTTGAGTTTCCAAATATGCCCCTCCTTTAATAATAAGTAAACTATATTAAGTTTTAAATGCAACGCATAAAAATCTAAAGCATAGTTCCTCTTAAATTCTCTTACATAAGTGCACTGACATGCCATAAAGAATATTATAGTCAAATTTGACTAAAAGGCAAACTTTTTCTTTCACCAAAATATCCTTTTGTATGGAAAGAAAAAGAGTGAGCAATACTGAATATTGTTATAAAGTCAATGAAGTAAATTGTAAAAAATATTTCAGTAAGAATACTTCCTGTTAACAGTTGAAAAATGGTTTTTTCTTTATATTGTCGAATAGGATAAAAGGAAGGGAACTATTAAATATCGTTTGTAACAAGCGTTCATCATTTTTGTAGTTTATTGTGTAAAGCGAAAGAATAGAATTGTATGGATGGTACATCTGAAATGAGGTGAATATATATTATGAAAATATGGAAGCGAATTTCGGATCAAGGAAGGGATACAATACCGTTACAGCCGGTATTGTGGATTGATGGCTCAAAAAAGGAAGGCGAACTTCCTAATGTAGCAGTTACATTACAAATCCGTAGTATGTATGAAGAAAAATTTTCATATGAACTAATCTATGATGTAAACGACATACTTATTATGCGAATTGAAGTTGAAAATAAAGGAATTGAAGTGATTTCACGAGTCGTTGTAAGTCATATGATTAGAGATTACTTTTTGTATATTCCGAATTCTCTGCAGGTTAATAAGGGGATGAGCGAGTTTTTATTCCAGCTTGTAAGGTGGAGAATCGATAATTTATTGCCGAACGAGAAGGTGGAACTAAGTTGTAAATTAAAAGCAAATAAAGATAAAGCGGTTAAAACTGCATTGTTTAAGGCTACATACACATTTCAACATAAAGCAGTCTCATATGGCCCATTGCAAACAAATGAAGTTGTGGTGCGGCAATGATAAAAAGGAACCTGTGCGAAAGGTTCCTTTTTTAATGGAGGTTGTGCTTCTTGAGTATTTTCTTTTGTTCGATTCCTTTTTTTCCTACATAGTTATTTTTATAACCAAAATATAGAATGAATAGAAATGAAATAACATTTACAATAGCGTCGATTTGATCGTTCGTAATAAAGTTTATTCCGAAAGAGGTAAATAGTAGCTTTAATGATAACAAAAAACCAGCTAGTAAACGTATAGCATCTGATAGATTTTCTTTTTGTAGCATATAGGTCACTCCTTTCTATAAACGATATATAGTATATATATGAAATAGAATAAAAAAGGAATACAAGCTCTAGCGGAAATGTACATAGAATATGTACATTTTTTATTTGGTAGAAAAACATTATTGTTATAGAAACATATATTGGTATAGAAAGGAGAGGAAGTATGAAACATAAAGGGAAGATTAGTGGATTATTACTAGGGAATACTGTTGCTGTTACGGAATGGATTGCGCTTCAGGATGTAATTGCAAAATTAGATTCGCGATCATTTTATACTGTCTTTATTATTTATATTTTGCAACTGTTGCTAAGTTGTTACTTTGGCCATTGGTATGATAAAAGAGAAAACGGACGTATGAATATGGAAGTAGGGGGAATGGCAAGTAATGATTTTGTTGTTGATTTTTTTGAAAAAGTAGCTGCTTTATCTGAACGAGATTCTCGCAATATTACAGTGTACATTCTTTCCGTTAAAGAATGGGAGGGATTAAAGGAAACAGTGCAAGAAAAAAAGTTGGAAGCGTTAGTACAGAGAGTGGAGTCTACTATTGTAAAGACGATTCGAAAAGGTGATGTCGTTACAAAATGGGATGAAAATAAATATGTTATTGTAGCGATTGATAATGGTCATGAAAAATCAACAATAACACGACGATTAATGAAAAATATTGAAAGTGAAATAGAAAGTGGTTTATTAAGTGTGACGTTATTATTTGGGGCTGCTAGTTATCCAGTAGAAGGGAAAACTTTTGAAGAATTGTTAAGAAAGGCACAGAATCAATTGTACCAGTATAGAAATTTGAAAGACAATGAGTAAAACTTTGAGTTGAAGAAGTATGATATGAAGAAATTCGGATTGTAACATTTTTTTGACTTTTATTACAAAAACAACTTTTATTGTAATAAAAGTCTTTAAAAATATATGAAATAGGCATATAATTATGATGGATGTGTCAATGCATTTGCACAATGTGTTTCATTTTAAAAGTGTAGAGGAAAACATGCTCTACACTTTTCCTTTTTAGGAAAGGAAAAGAATATTTGTAAGTTGTTGCGAGGTAGTATTTGTACTGTGTAAAATGAACAAAGAGATTATTTGATAGAAAGCGGAAAGGGAATGATAGATGTGAGAGATCGACAATCATCTTTTATCAGGTGAATTATTATAGTTGTTCTTCTAATTATTATGGCTCTGGTGAATTCCATTGTATTTTAAGGTAATACATAGTGTGAGTAGAGAATGAAAAGTGCAAAGTGAAATATACTTAGTAGATGGACATGAAACTGCTACATAATTCAAAGAGAATAACGTGAAAAATAATTTCAAGTAATAAATGTGTACAAGCATGATAAACAATACTGATGATCTTCGTAAAAAAGATGCGAGTGTGAAGTGTATAGAAGGATTATATGATTTTTATAGCTTTTTTACACAAGGATCGTTTATAAGTAGGAGGAAAAGATGTTGAAATATAGTAAATTAGCAATTGTAGCCACATTATCAATGGTTTTATTAGCGGGTTGTTTTGGGCCAAAACCAGAAGAGGAATTATATGTAGCATTTGAAAATGCTGCCAAGCAAGAAAAAACAATGTTTGAAGATGCAAAGAAACTTGAAACTTTAGAAAAAGAGGGACAAGAATTATATAACCAGATTGTTCAAGAAGGAAAAGATAATAATCAAACTGTTAAGGAAAAACTGAACCAAGCAGTGAAAAATACAGATGAACGAGAAAAAGTGCTTAAAAAAGAAAAAGAATCTTTAAATAAGGCGCAAGAAGAAGTGAAATCAGCAGATAAATATGTGAAGAAAATTGAAGATAAGAAATTGAAAGAGCAAGCGGATAAAGTGAAAAGCACATATGAGAAACGACATGATTCATTTAACAAAATGTATGACAGCTATAATAAATCGTTAAAACAAGAAAAAGAATTATATACAATGTTACAAGATAAAGGTACAAAATTAAAAGATATTAGTGAGAAAGTTAAAGTAGTAAATCAATCGTATAAGGATATTGAGTCAGAAAAAGATAAGTTTAATGAATTCACGAAATCTTATAATACAGAAAAAGTTGCATTTTACAAGCAAGCCAATATTAAAATTAAAGAAGAGAAAAAATAAAACAGTTTGGCCTAACATAGGCCAAACTGTTTTATTTTTTTGTATAAGTGCGGCTATACCATGGAACAGGTTCACTTAATTTTTTTTCTTGTTTCAGTGCTTCAGGACCAATATAATCTTGAAGTGTTTTTTTGGAAACTGTTAAAGACAAGGTTGTTTTCGGGTTTCGGTAGGAGGATTCAAGATGACCAAGATGTGGTAGGTTTCGAAAATCTTCTTTCGTAGGAGGGATGTGGAAATAATAATCGCCTAACCGTATAAGAACATCAGATTGTTGTTGGCTAAAACGTGGATTTCTAGAGAAATGTAATCCTTCTTTAATTGCTTTTTTTTCGGCGATTAAACGCTCTAAAGCTGTCTTTTTTAACCAGTATAAATATTTAGGGTTAGTTGCAGCTTTGGCATGACGATTCACAACGAAAATAGATTGAGCTAGTCGATTAATAGGATGTTGGTTTTGTAATTGAGATTGTGGTTGTGAAGGTTTCATATTGAATCTCCTTTCAATTTTTCATTATTATAACATAAATAAAAGAGGTTTTTATTATATGCAAAAAGTGATTGTATACATTTTCAATATTAAAGCAATATTGTTACAAAAAACAACTATTTTGTATAATAGTAATAGAATGTGTTTTGAAATTTGATAATGAAAGAGTGAGAAGTTTGAAAGAACTATTAAAACAACAATATGCCATTATAGATATTGGATCTAATACAATGCGTTTAGTTATTTATGAAAAGCAAAATGGAGGTTTTTATAAAGAAATTGAAAATACGAAAGTGGTTGCTCGGTTAAGAAATTATTTAATCGATGGTGTTTTGAATGAAGAAGGTAAGGAAGTATTGTTACAAACATTATTTCAATTTCAAGAAAGTACAAAATTCCATCAGCTGCATCATGTACTTTGTGTTGCAACGGCAACAATTAGACAGGCTGAGAATCAAGAGGAGATTAAAAAACTTGTTGAAGGACAAACAGACTTTACTCTTAGAGTGTTATCAGAATATGAGGAAGCACGTTACGGCTATTTAGCAGTTATGAATTCTACTTCGTTTTCGGAAGGAATAACAGTAGATATTGGTGGCGGAAGTACGGAAGTTACATATATTAAAAATAGAGAGATTTTAGAGTACCATAGTTTTCCTTTTGGTGCGCTTTCTTTAAAACATCTATTTATTAAAGGTGATATTCCTACTAAAGATGAATTAGAGGAAATTCGAGAGTATTTAGAGTGTCAATTTCGAACGTTACCATGGTTAATTGATAAGAAATTGCCTCTTATTGCAATTGGTGGTAGTGCGAGAAACTTAGCAAAAATCCACCAAAATTTAATAAACTATCCTATAGCGGGAGTACATTTATACAAAATGAAAGAAGAAGATATTGAAAATGTAAAAGGTACATTAGAAAAACAATCGTTTATCGAACTTCAGAAAATGGAAGGATTGGCAAAAGATCGAGCTGATACAATTATTCCAGCGGTTGAAGTATTTCATAAACTTGTAAATATTATAGAAGCAACGGCATTTGTATTAAGCAAAAAAGGATTAAGAGAAGGTGTTTTCTATGAAGAGTTGACGAAAGATTTAGGGATTTCATATTATCCGAATGTAGTTGAAGAAAGCTTACATTTGTTATCACACGAATATGAAATGGATATGGAATTTGTCATTCAACTTATTAAACATGGAAGATTGATTTGTAAACAACTCGAAGAAATGGGACTGATTTCTGTTTCGATAAAAGACTGGGAAGCATTCCATCAAGCAGCGAAAGTATTTAACATTGGAAAATATATAGACGAAGAAGCGAGTCGTTTACACACGTTTTATTTATTGGCGAATAAAACAATTGATGGCATGATGCATAAAGATCGAGTGAGGTTAGCGCTTATTGCATCTTATAAATCAAAAATGCTATTTAAACAACATTTATCTCCATTTGAAGGTTGGTTTGATAAAAGCGAACAAAAAAAAATCCGCCTATTAGGGGCTGTTTTACAATTTTCAGCTGCTTTAAATGTAAGACAAAGATCGCTTGTCGATACGATATCCATAACAGAAAATAAAGAAGGATTAACGTTTAGAATTTTATGTGAGCAATCGGCATTAGCAGAAAAAGTACAAGCTGAAAAACAAAAAAAGCAGCTAGAAAGAGTGTTAAAAACGAATATTAACTTGTCATTTGAATGAAAATGTTAGGTTGTACGGATGTCTTTACAAAAAATTTACACTTTATAATATTGTAATTTGCTAAAATAAAAGTAACTAAATTATAGTAAAAAAGTTTCAAGGGGAAGTGTGAAGAGAATGGAATTGTTGAAGGGGAACATCGTAAATTTAAATGATACAGCATATTATAATAACCGAGAGCTAAGTTGGTTAGCATTTAATGAACGTGTACTACAAGAAGCGCAAGATGAAAATAATCCACTCTTGGAAAGATTAAAGTTTATTAGTATTTTTAGCTCGAATTTAGATGAATTCTTTATGGTACGTGTAGCGGGTTTGAAAGATCAAGTGAGTGCTGGGTTTAATCAACCAGAAAATAAAGCTGGCTTAACACCAAAAAAACAATTAAATAAAATTGAGATAAAAGCCCATGAATTAATGACCGTACAATATGATACGTTTAAAAATTACGTATTGCCAGCGCTTGAATTAGAGGGGATTGAGCGTTTAACATTCCATGATTTGACGAAAGAACAGAGAGAATTTATAGAAGATTATTTTGATGAGCAAATTTTTCCGGTTTTAACGCCTGTAGCTATCGATGCATACCGTCCATTTCCGATGTTATTAAATAAAAGTTTGAACTTAGCTACTCTTTTATATGATGAGAAGCAAGTGGAGGAAGAAAACCGTACGAAGTTAGGAATTGTGCAAGTTCCTTCATTACTTGAACGCTTCATATTTTTACCGAGTGAAGGGCAAAAGCATAAATTTATTTTATTAGAAGACGTAATTAGTAGTTTTACTCATAAATTATTCACAGGATATAAAGTATCATCTGTTACTCGTTTCCGTATTACACGTAATGCGGATTTAACAATTCATGAAGAGGGTGCGAGGGATTTATTAAAGGTAATTGAAAAAGAGTTGAAAAAGCGTAAGTGGGGAGCTGCTGTACGTTTAGAAGTTGGCAAAGAACACATTGATGAAAGAGTATTAACATTATTATACGAGGTGTTGGAAGTAAAAGATGAAGATGTATATATAATGGATGGACCGTTAGATTTAACATGTTTATTCTCTTTATATAAAAAATTAGCACCATTATATGAACATCTCATTTATCCAGCCCTTATTCCGCAACCACCTCAAGACTTAGGTGATGAGGAAGATGTATTTGAAAAGGCGATTGAGCATGATATTTTATTACATCATCCTTTTGAATCGTTTCAGCCAGTAGTTGATTTTGTCCGTGATGCGGCAGACGATCCGAATGTACTTGCGATTAAACAAACATTATATCGAGTAAGTGGTGATTCTCCGATTATTCAGGCGCTAAAAGTAGCAGCTGAAAAAGGAAAACAAGTCACAGTGTTGGTGGAGTTAAAAGCAAGGTTTGATGAAGAGAATAATGTTCATTGGGCTAAAGAATTAGAACAGGCTGGGTGTCACGTTATTTACGGTGTAAGTCACTTGAAAACGCATAGTAAAATTACGCTAGTTGTAAGAAGAAAAAACGGAAAAATCGAAAGATTCGTACATCTTGGAACCGGAAATTATAATGATGCAACAGCAAAGTTATATACCGATTTTGGCTATATTACATCACGAAAAGACTTTGGGGTCGATGCAACAAATTTCTTTAATTATTTAAGTGGTTATACAACGAAACCGCATTTTCACCATTTATCAGTTGCACCATTTGATATAAGAGAGCAATTTATGGATTTAATAGATGAAGAAATTCGTTATCATAGGCAATATGGAAATGGCTATATTATCGCTAAGATGAATTCACTAACGGATAAACCATTAATAAAAAAAATGTATGAAGCATCACAAGCGGGAGTAAAGGTAGAGCTCATCGTTCGAGGAACATGTTGTTTAAGACCTGGTATTCCAAATGTAAGTGAAAATATTCGTGTAGTTAGTGTTGTAGGAAGATATCTAGAACATAGCCGTATTTATTATTTCCATCATAATGGAGAGGAGAAAATATATTTATCTTCAGCTGATTGGATGACGCGAAATATGGAGAAACGAGTAGAAATATCCTTCCCAATTCTAGATATTGAAATGAAAGCAAGAATAAAGGCGATTTTACAGCTTACTTTAGCAGATAATGTGAAAACACGCGAACAAAATAAAGATGGTGACTACTATTATGTTATTAATAGTAGTGCAGAGGAGATTGATAGCCAAGTGAAGTTGTTTAAGATGGCGTATCAAAATACAGATGCTGAATAGCAAGAACAAAGTAAAAAACCTCTTATTAATAAGAGGTTTTTTACTTTGTTCTCTACTTATTATACGTTCTCAAAATAGAAGAATGTGTAGAGAGAATAGTTTTTATTGTAAGCATATTAATCGATTGTCTAATAGAGAGAATAGCGTTGGTAGAATTGTTGGCATACATTAATAATAGTATGGTTGTTGACAAGGTCCACCATAACAAGGATAAGGTGCTGGTGGCGGGTAAGGTGGTGGATAAGGTGGATAAAATGGTCTAGGGCCGAAAGCTAATGCTCCGCCGAGCAATCCACCAGCAATTCCAGCTAGAAATGGAACGCCAAAAAACGGAAAGAATCGTGAGTCGCCTACTGGGCCAATAGGTGCTGAACGAACTGGGATTGGTTGATAATATGGATACATGAACAAACCTCCTTTATTGGACTCACTTATATCATATGGTAAACGAAACGTGGATGAGCGCGTACAAGAAAGGATATGTAAGAAAATAGGCGAATTATTACGAATGTTGTAGGGTGAAGAGTGTAATTTCAGGTTTTGACATAAACCGGAATGGGACACGTGTTCTTCCAAGTCCGCGATTGACATAGAGAGATAAGTCTTGAATGGAATAGAAGCCTTCAATGTAGTGTTTGGCAAGTGATGGGGTAACGATAGCACCTAAAAAAGGGATTTTTACTTGTCCGCCGTGGCTATGACCAGAAAGTTGCAAGTTGATTGGATATGTAGCAATTTGTGGCGCAATATCTGGCTCGTGAACAAGAACAATGTTATAAGTATTTTGCCGCGCTTGTTGTAGTGTTTCCGCTATTTTTGGTTTGCCAAGTAGTATATCATCGAGTCCGAAAATAGAAATTTCACTATTATCCAGTAGACGAATTCGTTTTTCGCTATTTTGTAATAGTTCAAATCCAGATTCACGCATGATGTGATCATAGTATTCAGTTCCATATCCGCCGTGATCATGGTTACCATAAATAGCAAATTTACCGAAGGGTGCTTGTATATTCTTTAAAATGGATGCAACGAAAGGAGTATCAGTATATGTTTGGTAATTATCAATGAGATCACCAGTAAAAAGGACAATATCTGGGTTTGCAGCATTAATCTTAGAAATGATTTGAGATAAATGTTGGAGCGAGAAATAGTATCCGAGATGTAAATCGCTAAATTGAAGAATCTTCATACCATGAAAACTTTTTGGTATGAGCTGTGATTTTAGTGTGTGCTCTGTAAAAGAGATCATATGCGGCTCTATGTATTTAGCGTAATAGTAACCGATACTAGTGGTTATAAATGAATATAGACAAGTGCGTATTCCATTTTTCAAAAAATCTCTTCGTGTAATTTGCTTCATAAAAGTATGAGTATACCTATTTGATTTATATCATGTGTTTTCGTTCCATATACAGGCTACTCAAATCTCCTTTCAGTTTTTTTTAATATATTTAAAATAATAAAGAAGTAGTATAGCTTACGGAAAAATGAATGAAAAGAAGTCTCTTTAAGTTAAAATATCAGAAAAGTTTAAAAATATAAAGATTTCTATCAAATAAAATGATAAAATGAATGTGTATTCATTTTTGGGAGGGATATATATGAAAGAGAAGGTAGTAATTATAACAGGTGGATCGAGTGGAATGGGAAAAGGAATGGCAACTCGTTTTGCAAAAGAAGGGGCACGAGTTGTTATTACAGGGCGTACAAAAGAAAAACTGGAGGAAACAAAGTTAGAGATTGAACAGTTTCCAGGGCAAATATTGCCTGTACAAATGGATGTACGAAATACTGAAGATATTCAGAAAATGATTGAACATATTGATGAAAAGTTCGGACGAATTGATATTTTAATAAATAATGCAGCTGGCAACTTTATTTGTCCAGCAGAAGATTTATCTGTGAATGGCTGGAATTCGGTCATTAATATTGTGTTAAATGGTACATTTTATTGCAGTCAAGCTGTCGGGAAGTATTGGATTGAGAAAGGTATAAAAGGAAATATCATTAATATGGTAGCGACATATGCATGGGATGCAGGTCCAGGAGTTATTCATTCGGCTGCAGCAAAAGCTGGCGTATTAGCAATGACTAAAACGCTTGCTGTTGAGTGGGGACGTAAATATGGAATACGAGTTAACGCTATCGCACCAGGGCCGATTGAACGTACGGGCGGTGCCGATAAATTATGGATTTCAGAAGAAATGGCTAAGCGTACACTACAAAGTGTGCCACTTGGAAGACTAGGTACGCCAGAAGAAATTGCGGGTCTAGCTTATTATATATGTTCAGATGAAGCTGCATACATAAATGGAACATGCATGACAATGGATGGAGGACAACACTTGCATCAATATCCATTTTAAGAGGGATGACCAAATGAATGTTTGATTCATTTTTTTGTGGTAAAATGTGACGGAATTGTGACATGTGAAAGAAAGGTATTTACAAGAGGTCATATATACGGTATATTTAAGACCTCTTTTTTCTTCATAGTAGAATTGCTAATTCCCCTTAGCATTTTACCCCTCTAATCCCTTCAGGAAAACTGAAGGGATTTTTTATTATTTTTCCGTAAATATCGTGTTATAATTTTTGAAAAGTAAAGGGAGGGAAGCACGTTGATAGATGCATTAGATGTAATGAGTAACTTGGATAAAGTCCTTCCTTATTATCAAGCTATTTTTAGTGCTGATGAACATACAGTAATTGGATATGAAGTAGTAGGACGTATTCAAACAGAAGAGGGCATACAAAGTTTAGCTTCGTTCTTTCATGATGATTCTATTCCAAGTGAGTTTCAACTGGAAGCGGATAATATTATAGTAGAAAAAGCTTTAAACCGTTATTTAGAAAGCAATCAAAAATTGTTATTATTTATACATCGAAATGCTAACGTATTAATGAATGACGAAGATGAAAGTTTACTTCAACTTTTATTGATGTATGAAAAACAAGGTTTAAATTTGAACCACATTGTTTTAGAGATAACAGAGCATGAATGTAAAGAAGATATTGAGCAATTTAATCATTTGCTTATGTATTATCGTACATATGGTATTCAGATTTCGATTAATAAAGTTGGAACGGGTACAAGTAATTTAGAACGTATTAGCGTGTTAGCACCTGATATTTTAAAAGTAGATTTAACAAACTTAAGGCAAACTGCACTTATACAATCTTATCAAGATATTTTATATTCCTTATCTTTACTTGCAAGAAGAATTGGTGCAACGTTGTTATATGAAGAAATTGATGCTTTTTATCAACTACAATATGCTTGGAAAAACGGTGGTAGATACTATCAAGGTAATTATTTAAAAGAATGTTTACCTGATTTTATTGAAACGAATGTTTTAAAAGAGAGACTTGGTAATGAATGTCATCAATTTATTCAGCATGAGAAAAAGAAGTTGCAAAAAATTTATCATTTAACAGAGATGTTACGTGATCGAATTGGTGATGTTCTGTCAAAACAAAAAAAGAATGAAGATATAAATGATTGGTTATTACAATTTAGCCAAAGTATATCACAATGTAGTTTTCGCATATTTATTTGCAATGAAGATGGTTTTCAACAATCAGGTAATGTTATGAAAAAAGATGGGGAATGGATTGTGATGCCGGAGTATTATATGAAGAACTGGAGTTGGCGTCCGTATTTTCTTGAGAATATTATGAAAATGCGTTTTGAAAATAAGGCGAGACTTTCAGATTTATATGCCGATATTGAAACTGGTGAAATGGTACGAACATTTTCTTTCCCGATTGATGATGAAAACTTTTTATTTATAGATTTATCTTATGAATATTTATATGAAGAAGATGTTTTATTTTAATGCACGAAGAGATTCGTGCATTTTTTTGTTTGTTTTTATCAGAAATTGGTAATAGTGAAAATGGTGATGAAAATGCTGTCTATCGTTGTAAAGATTTTACGAACGAAACCATCCCTTTCTTTGCATAATCATTGTTACAATGAATACTACAAAGACAAGTTCTTTTAAAAGGAAGGTGAAAAAATGAGGAAATATGGAATATGGCTTGTTCTATTTGTATGTGTTGCCTTTCTAGTTGGTTATAGTGTTACAACTGTTTTAGGAAAAGAGGAATTGAAAGTCGATCGGAAAGACGTGTTTACAACGATACAAAAAGGCTATGAAACCCAATTTTCAATTCGCGGGAAGCATTTGCCGATGAATAAGATGATAGAGACGTTATCACCGTATTTTACAGATAATTTCCTTCAAGTATTTACAGATGAAAATAGTAGAAGTGATAAACAAAGTGGTGAATATTTACTTCCAGCAAAAGAAGCACCGTTTTCTTTTAATTCGGAAACGAAAATGGCGTATGATGAAGAGCATAAAAATTTATATGTATATGAGCGGGCGAAAAGTGGACAATATCAAATTGTAACATTGAAAAGGGATCAAGATAAATGGAAATTAGCAGGGTATCATGAAAGCCAAGAACTTTTAACTGAAATAAAAAGGTTACAACAATTATAAAGCTAATAATCAGTGGGGGCTTTATATCCCACTGATTATTAGCTTTCATCAATCGGGAGTTTTACTGCCCATAAATAACGAGATAAAAATAGGAATAGGTATTTACCTATTCCTATTCTATATTGAGTAGCTGTTGTAATTTTTCGATTTGAAAACCTGCAACCACTTCACCGTCGATTACAACTGTTGGAGTTGAATAGGAATCATAGTCGTATAAAAGTCGATCTCGAGCAGCAGCGTCTTTTTTTACGTCAAATTCTTCATATGAAACGTTATTATGCTTTAAAAATTCTTTCACAATGACACATGGCGGACAATCAGGTTGTGTGTAAACCTCAATTTTTTTCATTGTAATTCCTCCTTTTTTCTGTTTTTTATTATATTATTCCAGTATGGAAATCGCAATAAAGAAGGAAAAAGATGTTCTTTCTGTGTTTTCCTTTGCATTTCGACAAATTTTTAGTTGAGTTTCTGGCCAATAACCTTTATCCTAGACTGTGGAACATTTTTTCTGTTATGACGGATAGAATGAGTATAGCTGTAAAACCTATTGGTAGGAAGATTAGAGAAAGGAGAGATTTCATGTCTCTACTCCAAGGAATTTTAACACGACTTGTTAGTCTACAAGAACAAGCTGTAAGCGGTGAAGTAGCACAACGCTATTTTGAAGTGAACGGTGAGCGCAAATGTAGCGTGAAATTTTTCGATAAAAGTGAAATGTATGAATTAGAAGTGTATCAACAAGGTGAAAAACCTCAAGTGTATCAATTCGATAATATCGATATGGTTGCAATTGAGATTTACGATATCATTTCTTGATACATATAAAAAAGGTACTGCCTATCGCAGTACCTTTTTTAGTTCTTTTACTTTCCAGTATATATGTATAGGAATTTTTCGTTTTTCCTACAATGGTAATAAAGTAAGACTTTAATCAGTGGAAGTGCTTATTATCGACTGATGATTGGCCTACATCAATCAGGAGTTTTACTGCTCGAAAATAGCGTGATAAAAATAAATAGGAGGTGTGTTATGTGGAACGTTTACCAGTTGTGATCTGTCCTAATTGCCACAATTCTGCAGAGATTATTCATGTATTAACGGCTCAATCGAATCAAAATGTAATTTATACTTGCCAAGTTTGTCATTTTGTAATGCGAAATATTGAGACGAATAAAGGATAGTAAGTTATAATTTTTGTTTTTGTCCCATACAATGAGAATACGAAAAGTCTGTCTAATGGAAAGGACGTGACTATGTGGACGGTGGGCATAAATTCTATAATGTTTCAGAGAGACATTTGAATTTTGATACGGTCTTTAACCGCATTTGTAGTTTCATTGAAAAGGATCCACGAAATTTATATCGATTATCTATTGGGACAGACTCACAGGCACATCAAAAAGATACGAGATTTATTACGGCAATCCATATTCACCGTGTTGGAAAAGGGGCTTGGGGATGTTTACACCATAGGTCAGTAAAAGATAAGCCGGCAACATTACGGGAGAAAATATATTTAGAAACACAGTTTAGTCAAGAAATCGCTTGCCTATTTACTCCTAACCATATACAAACCATATGGGATTTATTGCATCCATATGCTCAAGATGGGGCTGGGTTCATAATGGAAATTCATTTGGACATAGGGAATGATGGTTTAACAAAAGAATTTATTTTAGATATGACAGCGAAAATTCAAGCGATGGGATTAACTGCAAAAATTAAGCCGGATGCTTATGCGGCATTTAGTTATGCAAATCGATATACGAAATAATTTTTATATGGTTACAATTGTTACATGTTTTTATTAAAAACTGAATATTACATCTACTAAATAAGTTGGAAATTTTATATAATGAGAGTAACGATGGGATTATAAGGAGAGGGGTATATGCAAAGGGAATTTGTTTTAACGAAAGAAGAAGAAAGTTTGTTACTAGATATTTTATTTCAACAAAATTATGCGAGTGAAATTTTAGCTGTAGAACTTACAGATATTGAGAATGGTTTGAAACAGACAGATGTGACGCAATATAAAAAAATCACAAGGTTATTTTACAGATTAAAAAATAAAGGGTATTAAGTGCTACCGTAATGGTAGTCTTTTTTTTGTGTTGTATGCTAAAATAGCTGTGTAATTGTATTTTTATTGAAATAAAGTTAGGACAAAATAATAATATGAAAACGCTGTCATAAAATAAGAATAGAATCGGTGAATATAAGCAGGAAAAAGGGAAAATGGGGGATGTAACATGATTAGTATTCCAAAAGACGAGTTTCAGCAAATTCTTGTGAAAGATTTAATGATTTCATCAGAAAAAGTAGCACATGTCCAAATTGGGAATGGATTAGAGCATGCTTTACTCGTTCTTGTGAAATCTGGATATTCGGCAATACCTGTTTTAGACCCAATGTATAAATTACATGGGTTGATTAGTACTGCTATGATTTTAGATGGTATGTTAGGGTTAGAGCGCATTGAGTTTGAAAGACTTGATGATATGAAAGTAGAACAAGTGATGAAGGAAGATATTCCGGTTCTTAAGTTAGAAGATTCATTTGCAAAAGCTTTAGAAATGACAATTGATCATCCTTTTATTTGTGCTGTAAATGAAGAAGGGTATTTCGAGGGGATTTTAACACGTAGAGCTATTTTAAAATTATTGAATAAAAAAGTACGGCAGCATAATCGATAGACAATAGGAGGAAAGTGACTTCATAGAAACGGAGAAGTCACTTTTTTTCGTGCATATCAGTTGTGTATGTATTATATTTAAAAAGACATAAAACATAAGGAAAGTTCGAACTGAAAAATTGTATTTTTTGTATAAAAGTATTCAGTTAAATTCAGGATGAAAAGCTTATTGAAATAAGGTGTATGGAAGCTAAGGAAAGAGGGAGAAAGTTGCAAATTGATGATTTTCAAATGATGGTTGTGTTAGCCCAGGAATCAAATATGAGAAAAGCGGCGGAACGTTTATTTGTTTCCCAACCTGCGCTTAGTCAACGATTACAATCTATGGAGAAACAATGGGGAATGAAATTTTTTATTCGTTCACAAAAAGGATTGACAATTACACCTGAAGGGGAAAAAGTCGCAAATTATGCAAAAGAAATGTTACAAAGAGAAGAGAATATTAAGAGCGAACTGGCAGTTTTTAGAACGGAAACATATGGAACGTTAAAAATAGCTGTTGCATCGGTTATTGGTCAATATTGGCTCCCTCCTGTGTTGAAAAAGTTTGTACAAAAGTATCCTTCTGTGAAGATATCGCTGTTTACTGGCTGGAGTAGTGAAGTGCAAAAGCAATTTTATGAGGGCGATGTTCATGTAGCTATATTAAGGGGATCACAGGAATATAAAGGACAAAAGCAACAATTATTTGAAGATGAATTATATTTAGTCGATAAAGAAATAAAAGATATTTCGATGTTAAAAGAAACAAATAGACCATTTATTCAATTTAAAAGTGATTCGACTTATTATGGTCAAATACAAAATTGGTGGTATGGGTTATTCTCTAACCCACCTAAGCGAACAATTGTAGTTGATCAAATTGAGACGTGCAAACAACTTGTTCTAAATGGTATAGGTTATGCATTATTGCCTTCTACAGTATTAAAAGAAGTGCAGGAAAATATGTATAAAACACCTGTTCAATTAACGAGAGAAACATGGTTGTTAACGAGTGAATCAGCAAGACAATTGAAGCAAGTACAAGCGTTTTTAGAAATTATAGAAGAAATTCAAAGGGAAAAATAAGATTATTGTCTTGCTACTCGCTCTATCGTTTGGTAGAGTAACAATATAAATGGATTTAGGAGGCAACAAGAATGAAAATGATGGACGCTAACGAAATTATTTCGTTTATTCAAAAAAGTGAAAAGAAAACTCCTGTAAAGGTATACATAAAAGGGGATTTAAAAGAAGTAACGTTCCCTGAAACAGTACAAGCATTTGTAAATAAAAAATCTGGTGTAGTATTCGGAGAATGGTCTGAAATTAAGACAATTCTTGATGAAAATAGCAAGCACATTGTTGACTATGTAGTTGAGAACGATCGTCGTAATTCTGCAATCCCAATGCTTGATTTAAAAGGTATTAAAGCTCGTATTGAGCCAGGCGCAATTATTCGTGACCACGTTGAAATTGGTGACAACGCTGTTATCATGATGAATGCAACAATTAACATCGGTGCTGTAATTGGCGAAGGTACTATGATCGACATGAACGCAGTGCTTGGTGGACGTGCAACGGTTGGCAAAAACTGTCATGTAGGTGCAGGTGCTGTACTTGCGGGTGTTATTGAGCCACCTTCTGCAAAACCAGTTATCGTTGAAGACGATGTTGTAATTGGTGCAAATGTAGTTGTTTTAGAGGGCGTTACAGTAGGTAAAGGTGCAGTTGTAGCAGCAGGAGCTGTTGTAACAGAAGATGTGCCTCCATATACAGTTGTTGCGGGAACTCCAGCACGTGTAATTAAAGAAATTGATGAGAAGACAAAAGCGAAAACTGAAATCAAACAAGAGCTTCGTCAATTAAACCCAGAGAAATAAAAAACAAAAAGCGTAAGAGCATAAATAGGCTCTTACGCTTTTTATAGATAGAGGTGCAAAAATGACAGTAAGCAAATTTGTCCAAGTTCGTAGAGATTTACACAAAATCCCGGAAATTGGATTTAAAGAGTGGAAAACACAACAGTACATTTTAGAGTATATAGAAACACTTCCTAACGAATATTTGGAAGTGAGAACATGGAAAACAGGTGTAATTGTTAAAGTAAATGGGAAAAGCCCAGAGAAAATAATAGGTTATCGTGCAGATATAGATGGTTTGCCAATAACAGAGGAAACTGGATACGAATTTGCTTCTGTACATGAAGGAATGATGCATGCATGTGGACATGATTTGCATACAACAATTGGTCTAGGCCTCCTAACAGCAGCTGTGAGTGAAAGAATAGATGATGACCTTGTGTTTCTATTCCAGCCGGCAGAAGAAGGTCCAGGTGGCGCTCTTCCTATGTTAGAAAGTGAAGAGCTAAAAGGATGGAAGCCTAATATAATTCTTGGTCTTCATATTGCACCAGAATACGCTGTAGGAACAATTGCGACAAAAGAAGGTCTGTTATTTGCGAATACATCAGAATTATATGTTGATTTAAAAGGAAAAGGTGGACATGCGGCTTATCCACATACTGCGAATGATATGATTGTTGCAGCCAGTCACCTTGTTACACAACTTCAATCCGTTATTAGTCGTAATGTGAATCCTCTTGACAGTGCGGTAATTACAATTGGAAAAATAACAGGTGGTACAGTTCAAAATATTATCGCAGAAAAATCTCGTTTAGAAGGAACGATTCGAACATTATCAGTGGAATCAATGAAGCGTGTGAAAAGCAGAATTGAGGCAATTGTTGCAGGTATCGAAGCTTCTTTCCAGTGTGAGGCGATTATAGATTACGGAGCAATGTATCATCAAGTATATAACCACGAAGAGTTAACGAGAGAGTTTATGCAATTTGTACATAAACAAACTGATATGAATGTTATTACATGTACTGAGGCAATGACAGGTGAAGATTTTGGTTATATGCTTCGAGAAATCCCTGGATTTATGTTTTGGCTTGGAGTAAATTCAGAATATGGTTTACATCATGCGAAATTAAAACCAGACGAAGAAGTGATTGAAAAGGCAATTACATTTTTAAGCCAATATGTAAAGTGGAAAGGAAATAGAAAATAAAACTTCCGCTCTCTTGAAGGTTCCAAAAAAATTTTTGTTCTGAGGTGTAAGTAACGCTCGTATAGATTGATTTTAGACATTTACATACAAATGAAAGAATTAAAGTTAATTGTACTGTTTTAATAATGAGCAGGGGGTTTTAGCCACTGCTCATTATTAATTATTTGACTAACTTATATATGTTTACTTTTAGTATGAAAAGTGTGTAAAATCAATGTGAAACATAGAAAAAAGGGTGGGGAATTACGTGCAAATTAGCAGTGCGATTTTATGTTTCGTCTTATATGCGTATGTTATTATTGCGGCGGTTTATTTTGGGATAAGTTTTTATGCCTATCGTCTAGTAGATAATAATGAATATGACGAAACATACAAATGGGTGAAGAGATATTTATCACCTGTACTAGAAATTATGAATGGGTTTGTGCTCTTTTTATTTATTGGATTAATTGCTTTCTCAACGAGTTTAGTAGGGAATAAAACTACATTATTTGTACTAGGTATCATTATTTTTATGCTGCTAGGTATACGAATTGGTAATACGGTCTTTTGGAATGAAAGAAAAGTAGATGGTTGGACGGGAATGTTAATCCCGTGTATGCTAGCTGCAATCGTGACAAATATAGAGCATGAATATTATCAATTACACTTTTGGCTTATTATCGTTTTAACGATTCTTTCTGTTTTGTATATAAGTACAGTAGTACTAACATACATTGCATATGAAAAAGGAGATGTTCAAGGTACCCGCTTCTTTAGAGGGCGAGCACTATTCTGGAGTGTGCCAACAATGGCGGTTATCGGGATTATTGCGATATTAGTGAATGGATACCAATTTTCTAATTGGCAACTGTTGTTAGAAAATTGGTGGATTTTCATCGTTTCATTTATTGCTTTTTTAGGCGCAACGCATTATTTATTCCATCAACATCATTACATATGGGCGCTTGTATTTGCTTTTACGCAGCTTCTATTTGCTTTTTTCGGCCAAGAAACGTTATTGTTCGTTTTTGAAACATTTAGTTCGTTTGGAAATATATTTGTATTTGGTATGTTACTTGTTGGTATCGCCTTTTATTTACAACAATATTTTTATATACAAAAACAAAAATAAGTATGATTTACACGTTTTTGTGACGTATATAAAGTATGTTACAATGAAAATACATAGTACTTGAAGTTATTGGAGGAATTCCTGTGAGTGAGAAAGAAAAAGAATTTGCTGTCATCGGGCTTGGGCGTTTCGGTGGAAGTATTTGCCGAGAACTAGCTCAATTAGGTATGGAAGTAATGGCAATTGATTCAGATGAGGATAAAATTAATGAGTTTGCAAATATAGCTTCACATGCTGTAATTGCAGATTCAACAGATGAGATGGTATTGAAAAGTCTCGGTATTCGTAATTTTGATCATGTAGTCGTTGCTATTGGAGATAATTTAAATTCAAGTATTTTAACAACGTTAATTTTGAAAGAGTTAGGTGTAAAAAATATTACTGTAAAAGCTCAAAATGACTATCATGAAAAAGTATTAAGTAAGATAGGTGCAGATCACATTGTACATCCAGAGCGTGATATGGGAAAACGGATTGCTAATAATATTGCATCAAGTAATGTATTAGACTATCTTGAGCTTTCAGATGAGCATAGTATTGTAGAGATTATTGCAAATAAAAAAATTGATGGGCACTCTTTAATTGAATTAGATATTCGTGCGAAGTTTGGATTGAATATTGTAGCAATTAAACGTGGTAAAGAAGTTATCGTCTCTCCTCGAGCTACGGAAAATATTCAAGCGGGGGATATATTAATTGTAATTGGTCATGATGACGAAGTAGATCGTTTTAAACACTTTTTAAGATAAGAGAAAAGGACAATGCCATGAAGGCATTGTCCTTTTTCTTATATTTCCATAATGATTGGTAAAATCATTGGGCGACGTTTCGTTTTTTCGTATAGGAATGGTGCTAATGTGTCTGTAATCTCATTTTTAATTTCAGACCATTGTGTTGTTTTCCGTTCCATTACTTTTTCTAAATGTGTTGTAATCAATGTTTGAGCATCGTTGATTAAATCGCTGCTTTCACGCATATAAACGAAACCACGCGAGATGATATCAGGTCCTGCTGCAACTTTAAATTCCTTCATATCAATGCTTACAACTACAATTACAAGCCCTTCTTCAGAAAGGATGCGACGATCGCGTAATACGATATTACCGATATCTCCAATACCATTTCCATCGATATAGACAGAACCAGATGGAATTTTTCCAGCTACACTTGCTTCATCTGAACGCAAGGCAAGAACATCTCCGTTATCCATGATGAAACAGTTCTCTTCTGGAATACCGCAATCATTCGCTAATTTCATATGCATACGTTGCATACGATATTCACCATGAATTGGCATGAAATACTTTGGTTTAATTAGACGTAGCATTAGTTTTTGCTCTTCTTGTCCGCCATGTCCACTCGTATGAATGTTTGACAGCTTGCCATGGACTACATTAGCACCAGCACGATACAACATGTTAATTGTACGGCTTACACTAATTGTGTTACCAGGGATTGGTGAAGAAGAGAAAACAACTGTGTCGCCAGGAATAATTTGAATTTGACGATGAGTACCATTCGCAATACGGGAAAGTGCTGCCATTGGTTCACCTTGACTACCAGTACATAAAATAACCACTTTATTAGCTGGTAGGCGGTTTAGTTGAGATGTGTCTATGAATGTATCTTTTGGACATCGGATATACCCAAGGTTTTGTCCAATCTCGATAGCTGCTTCCATACTTCGACCAAATACAGCTACTTTACGATTATTTTCAACAGCAGCCTCAACAACTTGTTGTAAGCGATGGATATTCGATGCAAAGGTTGCGAAGATAATACGACCTTCTACTTTGCGGAATATATCTTGAATACTATCGCCAACACGGCGCTCAGACATCGTAAAGTTTGGAACCTCACTGTTTGTACTGTCAGATAAGAGACAAAGTACACCGTCTTTTCCGATTTCAGCCATTTTTGTTAAATCTGCTGGCTCACCGACTGGTGTGAAATCGAATTTGAAATCACCTGTATGAACGACTTGTCCTTGAGGTGTTTTCACAACAACTCCGTATGAATCCGGAATACTGTGAGTTGTACGGAAGAAGGAAACAGATGTCTTTTTAAATTTAATAACATCATCTTCTTGAATTTCATAAAGCTTCGCTTTACGAAGTAATCCGTGCTCTTCTAATTTGTTTTTTATTAGTGCAATTGCTAATTTTCCACCGTAAATTGGAATGTTTACTTGACGTAATAGATAAGGGATTCCACCGATATGATCTTCGTGACCATGTGTAATGAATAATCCTTTAATTTTATCTTCGTTTCGCACAAAATAAGTGTAATCAGGTATTACATAATCGATCCCGAGGAGTTCGTCTTCTGGAAATTTAATTCCAGCGTCAATTATAATAATTTCATCTTGAAATTGAACAGCATATGTATTTTTACCGATTTCACCAAGACCACCGAGAGCAAAAACGGCAACTTGATCATTTTTTAGAAATTTCATATGGCTATACAATCTCCGCTAATACTAAATCAGCGTTTTGTTTTTCATATTCAAGATGAGCGCCAGTAACAGACTGAACAAACTCGATATTATATGCGAACTTATTTAATTTTTTACGAACATCCTTTTCAGACGTAGCCTCTAAATATACAACTTTTGTATTTTCACGTACTGGGACCTCAGTTAATTTTTCTTGATAAAATACTTTAAAAATCATTTGGAAAACCTCTCCTTGTCTATGTTTTGCATTATCTGTTACTTATTATAAAGCAAACAGTCACGATTTTCATGTTTTTTCGAATGAGAATGAAGAAAAAGCCCGAAATGGGCATAATTTAAGCGATTGTCTTCTTCCGGACTAAATCGTTTAAATAACGCTTAAGCTTTTTCTTCAGCTTCTTCAGCATGATTACTCCTTCCTTTCCTTATTCTAAACATGCATATTACTAGTGAAAACTCTATCTCTGACATAAGAAAGAGGGGAAAGTGAATGGAAAACCTTGTCCTTTCTCATACAGTGAAAGTTATTCTATAGTAACGATTAGTAGCCGTTAGTTATAGATATAGTATGAGGAAGAATGGAAAAGAAAATTCATTAGAACAAGTATTCACCTTTTTTACTAATATATATATGCATGTTTCATAAATAAGGTCAGAAAGTGAACGCTTTCTTCACAGATGTTTAATATGTTATACTTTTTTTTAGAATTTGAAAAGCGATTATCAAAATAGGAGTAAAGAGTGCCAGAAAGGGTTTTGACAAATGAATGATAAAATTGTCTTTTTTGATATTGATGGAACATTATTAGATCACGATAAAAAAATTCCGCAATCTACACGAGATGCAGTAAGACATTTGCAGGAAAAAGGGGTGCATGTAGCAATTGCGACAGGACGCGCACCGTTTATGTTTGAAGATATTCGTAAGGAACTCAATATACATAATTATGTTAGTTTTAATGGACAGTATGTTGTCTTTGAAGATGAAGTAGTATTTAATAATCCGTTACACCCAGCTGCCTTGCATAAGTTTACTCAGTTTGCAAAACAAGAAGGATATCCACTTGTATATCTTGACCATCAAGAAATGAGAGCGACAGTGGAATATCATGATTATGTGAAAGAAGGTTTTGGAAGCTTGCAGTTCGAGCATCCGGCATATGAACCTGATTTTTACGAAAAACGCGATATTTATCAAACGCTTCTTTTTTGTGAAGTAAATGAAGAGGAAAAGTTTATTAATCAATATCCAGATTTTCATTTTATTCGTTGGCATGCGTATTCAATGGATATCATTCCTAATGGTGGTTCTAAGGCAAAAGGGATTGAGAAGTTCATTGAAAAATTAGGATTTAGCCGTGAACAAGTGTATGCATTTGGGGATGGTTTAAACGATTTAGAAATGATTGAAGCAGTTGGGACAGGCATTGTGATGGGGAATGGTCATGAAGATTTGAAAAAACTTGCAAATCATGTGACAAAGGATGTAAGTGAAGACGGTATATATCATGGATTAAAATGGGCTGGCTTGTTATAAGTAAATATGGAACCCATTTCATAAAATAAAGGGGCGGGAGATTAATTCCCGCCTTTTTATTATTAGCGCTCTAAAGGTTTTGAATCATCAGGAGCGGCAAAAGGATTTTCTTTATTGATATGGTCATAGAACATAACACCATTTAAATGGTCAATCTCGTGCTGGAATACGATTGCTGGTAAACCTTTTAAACGTAATTTTACTTCTTCTCCGTTAATAGAAGTCGCTTTTACTGTAATTCTTGTATAACGAGGAACATAACCAGGTACTTCGCGGTCTACAGATAGGCAGCCTTCACCACCCTGTAAATATGTACGTTCAACAGAATGGCTAATGATTTTTGGATTGAATAATGCATGGCTATATAATGTACCGTCCGCATCGGTTACATGAACTGCAATCATTTTTTTTGAAACACCGATTTGCGGAGCCGCTAATCCGATTCCAGGGCGTAAACTATATTTTTCAGCCATTTCAGGATCTTGGCTATTTATTACAAATTCAATCATTTCTTTTAAGGTAGTTGTATCTTTTTCGCTTGCCGGTAATGACACCTCTTCTGCAACGTTGCGCAAAATAGGATCTCCTTCGCGAATAACATCTTTCATTGTAAGCATATGTAATCTCTCCTTTCCTCTTTAGTCTACCAAAGGAGATGGAAAAAGTCATCGGCAAGAAAGGGAAGGCATTTTGGAAATCGTTCTATTATAGAGTATTTATGTATGTGATAAACAGAAAAAGACGGCAAAGCCGTCTTTTTCTTTCCATAGTTGTTTCGTTTTACATTAGCGAATGCAAGCAGCACCAACGATAATTAAAAGAATAAACAACACAACGATTAAGGCGAAGCCGCGTCCAGACCCGCCACAAGAACCGCCATAACCGTAGGAAGGATATGAACAAGTTGGATAGCAATATGAGTATCCGTACATGAGATGACCTCCTTTATCATTTCCCGCTAATACTGCGGTTACTATAATGTATGGAAGAGAGGGGAGAAATGTATAGGTATTTACCTAAAAAAGGAAGGATAGTTTGTATATTTTTGTTACGAAGAGAGAAAAACTAAAGAGAATTAAATCGTTTACATATTATTCTAAGAGAAAAAATAAGTGAAAAAGGGAATAATATAACAGTAGGTCAACGCTTACTAATACAGATGTAAAAAATAAAAACACGTTTGTGTAGTAGAAACCTGCATATTATTTATAAAAAAACGTATTCAAAGTAATTGACATCGTAATTAGAATAGTTGTAAACTAAAAAACGTGATCAAGATTGTATTAATATGTTTCTGAAAAAACATTAGTACAGATTGTTAGGTACACAAAATTATTCTCAACCGACAGATAAACATGTTGGTTTACATCGTTGCGCTTTTTAAACTGGAAAATAGCCAGTGAAAGCGTTTCAGAATATGGTTCAAGAGAGGAAGAGGTGAACGGAATGGGTACTAAAACAAAAAAGACCCTATTTAATGTTGATGAGCAAATGAAAGCTATCGCAGCTCAATTTGAAACATTACAAATTTTAAATGAAAACGGTGAAGTTGTGAATGAAGCAGCTATGCCTGAATTATCTGATGATCAATTAAAAGAATTAATGCGTCGTATGGTGTATACTCGCGTATTAGATCAACGTTCTATTTCTTTAAACCGTCAAGGACGTTTAGGTTTCTACGCACCTACAGCTGGACAAGAAGCTTCTCAATTAGCGAGTCATTTCGCACTTGAAGCAGAAGACTTCATCTTACCAGGATACCGTGATGTACCACAATTAGTATGGCACGGACTTCCATTATATCAAGCATTCTTATTCTCTCGTGGACACTTCATGGGTAACCAAATGCCTGAGAATGTAAATGCATTAGCTCCACAAATCATTATCGGTGCGCAAATCATCCAAACTGCTGGTGTTGCGTTAGGTATGAAACTACGTGGTAAAAAATCTGTTGCAATTACTTACACTGGTGACGGTGGTGCTTCACAAGGTGACTTCTACGAAGGTATGAACTTTGCGGGTGCATTCAAAGCTCCAGCAATCTTCGTTGTTCAAAACAACCGTTATGCAATCTCTACTCCAGTAGAAAAGCAATCTGCAGCTAAAACTGTAGCACAAAAAGCAGTAGCAGCAGGTATTTACGGAATTCAAGTAGACGGTATGGATCCATTAGCTGTATACGCAGCAACTGCTTTCGCTCGTGAGCGCGCAGTAAATGGCGAAGGCCCTACTTTAATCGAGACTTTAACATTCCGTTATGGTCCACATACAATGGCTGGTGATGACCCAACTCGTTACCGTACAAAAGATATCGAAAACGAATGGGAACAAAAAGACCCAATCGTACGCTTCCGTAAGTTCTTAGAAGCTAAAGGCCTATGGTCTCAAGAAGTTGAAGAGACAGTAATCGAAGAAGCAAAAGAAGATATCAAACAAGCAATTGCTAAGGCTGACCAAGCTCCAAAACAAAAAGTAACTGATTTAATGGAAATCATGTACGAAAAAATGCCTTACAACTTAGCTGAACAATATGAAATCTACAAAGAAAAGGAGTCGAAGTAAGCCATGGCTCAAATGACAATGATTCAAGCAATCACTGATGCTTTACGCGTTGAAATGAAAAATGACCCTAACGTACTTGTATTTGGTGAAGACGTTGGTGTAAACGGCGGTGTATTCCGTGCTACTGAAGGTTTACAAGCTGAATTTGGTGAAGATCGTGTAATGGATACTCCACTTGCAGAGTCTGGTATTGGTGGACTTGCAGTTGGTCTTGCACTTGAAGGATTCCGTCCAGTTCCAGAAATCCAATTCTTCGGTTTCGTATTTGAAGTAATGGATTCAATTTCTGGTCAATTAGCTCGTATGCGTTACCGTTCTGGTGGACGTTGGACTGCTCCAGTAACAGTTCGTTCTCCATTCGGTGGTGGTGTTCATACTCCTGAACTACACGCTGATAGCTTAGAAGGATTAGTAGCTCAACAACCTGGTCTAAAAGTTGTTATTCCATCTACTCCATACGATGCTAAAGGTCTTTTAATCTCTGCGATTCGTGACAACGATCCAGTTATCTACTTAGAGCATATGAAATTGTATCGTTCATTCCGCCAAGATGTACCAGAAGGCGAATACACAATTGATTTAGGCAAAGCTGATATCAAACGTGAAGGTACAGATGTATCTGTTATCGCTTACGGTGCTATGGTTCACGCTGCATTAAAAGCTGCTGAAGAACTTGAAAAAGAAGGTATCTCTTTAGAGGTTGTTGACTTACGTACAGTTCAACCATTAGATATCGAAACAATCATCGCTTCTGTTGAAAAAACAGGTCGCGTAGTTGTAGTTCAAGAAGCTCAAAAACAAGCTGGTATTGCAGCTAACGTTGTAGCGGAAATTAACGACCGTGCAATCTTAAACTTAGAAGCTCCAGTTGTACGTGTTGCAGCTGCTGATACAGTATTCCCATTCTCTCAAGCTGAGAGCGTATGGTTACCAAACCATAAAGATATTGTTGAAGCTGTTAACAAAGTAATGAACTTCTAATTTTTAGCTTTTCATGTGCAAAAGAAATCAGCACATGCTGGTTTCTTTTGTACATATTCCATAATAATGAAATGAATCAGGGGGCTGAATTCCGTGGCATTTGAATTTAAACTACCAGATATCGGTGAAGGTATCCACGAAGGTGAAATCGTAAAATGGTTTATTAAACCAGGCGATGAAGTAAATGAAGACGATGTACTTCTTGAAGTACAAAATGATAAAGCAGTAGTAGAAATCCCTTCTCCTGTTAAAGGTAAAGTACTTGAAGTACTTGTAGAAGAAGGAACAGTTGCAATTGTAGGAGATACATTAATTAAATTTGATGCTCCTGGATACGAAAACCTTAAATTTAAAGGTGACGATCATGATGAAGCTCCAAAAGCTGAAGAAGCAGCAGTAGAAGCTCCAGCAGCGGAAGCTACTCCAGCAGCAACTGCAGAAGTAGTAAATGAGCGCGTTATCGCTATGCCATCTGTTCGTAAATATGCTCGTGAAAAAGGTGTAGATATTCATAAAGTAGCTGGATCTGGTAAGAACGGTCGCGTTGTGAAAGCTGACATCGATGCATTTGCAAATGGTGGACAAACTGTAGCAGCAACTGAGGCTCCAGCAGCAGTAGAAGCTACTCCAGCAGCAGCGAAAGAAGAAGCACCAAAAGCACAACCAATCCCAGCTGGTGAATATCCAGAAACTCGTGAGAAAATGAGTGGTATCCGTAAAGCGATTGCGAAAGCAATGGTTAACTCTAAGCATACAGCTCCTCACGTAACATTAATGGATGAAGTTGATGTAACTGAGCTTGTTGCTCACCGTAAGAAGTTCAAAGCTGTTGCAGCTGACAAAGGTATTAAATTAACTTACCTTCCGTACGTTGTTAAAGCTTTAACATCTGCATTACGTGAATACCCAATGTTAAACACTTCTTTAGACGATGCATCTCAAGAAGTAGTTCACAAACATTACTTCAACATCGGTATCGCAGCTGATACAGACAAAGGTCTATTAGTACCAGTTGTTAAAGATACAGATCGCAAGTCTATCTTCACTATTTCTAACGAGATCAATGATCTTGCTGGTAAAGCACGTGAAGGTCGTTTAGCTCCAACTGAAATGAAAGGTGCTTCTTGCACAATTACAAACATTGGTTCTGCAGGTGGACAATGGTTCACTCCAGTTATCAATCACCCAGAAGTAGCAATCCTTGGTATCGGCCGTATCGCTGAGAAGCCAGTTGTGAAAAATGGTGAGATCGTTGCAGCTCCAGTATTAGCATTATCTCTAAGCTTTGACCATCGTTTAATTGACGGCGCAACTGCTCAAAAAGCATTAAACCAAATTAAACGTCTATTGAATGACCCACAATTATTAGTAATGGAGGCGTAATAACAATGGTAGTAGGAGATTTCCCAATTGAATTAGATACAGTCGTTGTTGGTGCAGGTCCTGGTGGATACGTTGCGGCAATTCGTGCAGCACAATTAGGTCAAAAGGTAGCAATTATTGAAAAAGCTAACCTTGGTGGCGTATGCTTAAACGTTGGATGTATTCCTTCAAAAGCGTTAATCAATGCAGGTCATCGTTATGAGAATGCAATGCATTCTGATGACATGGGTATCACTGCAGAGAACGTAAAAGTTGACTTTACAAAAGTTCAAGAATGGAAAAACGGCGTAGTTAAGAAATTAACTGGCGGTGTTGAAGGCCTTCTTAAAGGTAATAAAGTTGAAATCATTCGCGGTGAAGCTTACTTCGTAGATGCTAACACATTACGCGTTATGACTGAAGATGCAGCTCAAACTTATACGTTTAAAAATGCTGTTCTTGCAACTGGTTCTACACCAATCGAAATTCCAGGATTCAAATACTCTAAACGTGTTATCAACTCTACAGGTGCTTTAAGCTTACCTGAAATTCCTAAAAAACTTGTTGTAATCGGCGGCGGTTACATCGGTATGGAATTAGGTACTGCATATGCTAACTTCGGTACAGAAGTTACTGTAGTAGAAGCTGGCGACGAAATCTTAGCTGGTTTCGAAAAAGCTATGAGCTCTGTTGTTAAACGTGCTCTACAGAAAAAAGGTAACGTAAATATCCATACAAAAGCTATGGCTAAAGGCGTTGAAGAAACAGAAACTGGCGTAAAAGTTAGCTTTGAAGTTAAAGGTGAAATCCAAACTGTAGAAGCAGATTACGTATTAGTAACTGTAGGTCGTCGTCCAAACACTCAAGAAATCGGTCTTGAGCAAGTTGGAGTTAAAATGACTGACCGCGGTATCATCGAAATCGATGAGCAATGCCGTACAAACGTATCAAACATCTATGCAATCGGTGATATCGTTCCTGGACCACCATTAGCTCACAAAGCTTCTTACGAAGGTAAAGTAGCTGTTGAAGCAATTAGTGGCCATGCATCAGCTATCGATTACATCGGAATTCCTGCAGTATGCTTCACTGATCCAGAATTAGCATCTGTTGGTTACACTAAGAAACAAGCTGAAGAAGCAGGAATGACTGTAACTGTATCTAAGTTCCCATTCGCTGCAAACGGTCGTGCGTTATCATTAAACAGCACTGACGGTTTCCTACAACTTGTAACACGTAAAGAAGATGGTCTTCTTGTAGGTGCTCAAGTTGCAGGCGCAGGTGCTTCTGATATTATCTCTGAGATTGGTTTAGCTATCGAAGCTGGAATGACAGCTGAAGATATCGCTCAAACAATCCACGCTCACCCAACATTAGGTGAAATCACAATGGAAGCAGCTGAAGTTGCTCTTGGAATGCCAATTCACATTGTAAAATAATAAAAAAACGTCTTCTAAATTTAGAAGACGTTTTTTTATGTATGTGTTATATGAATAGAAAAACAAGAGGTAAATCGGAATGAATCACCTCTTGTTTTTTATTCTTTATTTTCAAATTGATACATTTCTTTACTTGTACTAGTGTCATTATAAAGAAATAAGACGATATCAGCATTTAGTTTTTCAAGATCTTGTTTAATATTTTTACTTGCCCCAAATCGTGGATCAATAAAAGTTGTTTGTTCGAATTCTTGTGCGAATAAAGGATAAGTTGCATCTGCATAAGAATCTTTAATAATGACAGCATGCAATTTACTTTTTGCATTTGGATTTAAGATGTTAATCTGTGAATAGTCTGTTTGATAAACCGATGCATAGTCTGGTGAAAGCTTCTTTTTGTTCACTGCAAAGAATTCTTTCATCGGTATTTTACTTGTTTCTTCTGATTTTGGACCGAGATAGACAGTATAATTATCCCACACATTTGGGTTTTCTTTTAATTGTACATATGGAATTGTTTCAGGTGTTTTTATTAATTTGTATAATTGTCTATTCCAACTACCGATAAATTGCCCATTAGGTTCTTCTATAGTGGTTTTATAATCATCTCGATTAACAACATTTCCTGTAAATACTTTAGAGTGATTAGCAATGTAATTCATTGTTTGTTCATATGCATAAAACGCACCTTTCATATTCCAATGGTGATCCGTTTTAAAGTATAGTTCTTCTAATTGTTCGTGAGTAAATTCTTTTTGAATAGCAGGTAGAACATCAATAAATGGGAAATTTATTTTCTGTAATTCTTGTACAAAATAATCACGATGTTTTTGATCATACCCACGATCTACATATGGTGGGTACTTATACGAAAATGTCGTTAGTTTACTTGGAGCTAACAGGAAATAAAATTCTGTTTTTGTAAATTGATTTCTTAAGTTGTCTAGTTCACTTACAGATTGCTTTATTTGATCACGCATATCAATATTTGTAGGTGCAGACAAAATGAAACCGTCATCTGCGACGAAATTATTATTTACAAAAGTTCGATTGAATTTTAATTGTAACTTTGTGTAAGTTTCAATAAATTTATCTCGTGCGGCAATATGATCTGTAAAGTGTAATTCAGTATCTTTGAAATATTTTCCGGATTTTATAGTATCCATAGTTAGGACTGGATCTAAAGCTAATTCTCTGTTTTCAAAATTAGAAAAACTTTTTTTATCCCAATATATTATTTTGGCTGTCCATATACACATCCCGAAAATAATAGCGAGAAATCCAGTGATTAATATACGATTAGTTAAATTTTTCATAGTTAGCCCTCCTTTAGAAGCGGAAGTAAATAAATGGATTGTAAGTTGCATTCGTTAAGTACATCATAGTAATGATTAAAACACTCAAATAGTAAAGTGGAGATAAAATTACTATCTTTTTATTTACAAATAGAGTCTTAATCCAAGAGAAAATTGGAGCTGATGTCACTATTGCAAGTATAAAGATTCCCCAATAATTCATTACATAGAAATAACTAGTAATGTCAGTCAACGATCCATTTAATCCGAACATTGCTTGTAAAAATTTAGAACAGTAGCTAAAGTTGTCAGCTCTGAAGAAAACCCAACCGATAATCACTAAAAACAGCACGTATACATGTTGAATTGGCCACCATAATTTTTGCAAGATTTTCTCAAACCCGGATTTTTCCAAAGCAATTAAACATCCGTAATAGATACCCCAAATCATAAATGTCCAACTAGCCCCATGCCAAAAACCTGTTAGCGCCCATACTATAAAGAGATTACGATAGATTTTCCAGCTAGATACTCGATTGCCACCTAGTGGGATATAGACATAATCACGGAACCATGAACCAAGGGAAATATGCCAGCGACGCCAAAATTCAGAAATCGATTTTGATATATACGGATAATTGAAGTTTTCTAAGAAATCAAACCCGAACATTTTTCCTAATCCAATGGCCATATCACTGTAGCCTGAAAAATCGAAATAAATTTGTAATGTATAAGCGATCGCACCAATCCAAGCAGTAGATACGCTCATTGTTGCTGGGTCCATTGCAAATATTTCATCGGCAATAGCTCCCAATTGATTTGCAATCAAAACTTTTTTTCCTAATCCAAGGATAAAACGACGAATGCCTTCTGAAAACATATCAGCATTAACGGTTCTAACATGTAATTGATGAGCTATTGTGTTATACCGCACAATTGGTCCCGCAACTAATTGAGGGAAAATAGTAAAGTATAGCGCCAAATCAAACAGATTTCGCTGAGCCTCTACTTTTCTTTTGTAAATATCAATAATATAACTCATTGCATGGAAAGTGAAAAATGAAATCCCGATAGGTAATGGGATTTTTTCGAGTACAATGTTTGTATGAAAAATCCCGTTTATATTATCTACTAAGAAATTAGCGTATTTAAAATATCCTAGTATAGCAATATTGACAACGATTGCTATAGTAAGAATGAGTTTTCTATTTGTATTAGATATTTGTCCTTTATTAAGCCATAACCCGAACCAATAGTTAATGAAAATAGAAAAAAGCATAAGGAAGACATATATAGGCTCTCCCCAGGCATAAAATAATAAACTAAATAACAAAAGAACGATGTTTTGTTATTCTTTACGTACTGAATAGTACACTAGAAGAATTGCAGGTAAAAAAAGACATAAAAAAAATAGGTTACTAAATACCATGTATCATTGATTCCTTTCTATAGTTAATCCAAAGGAATTATACCACGCTACTAATGGAATAATCTATATTGTAAGGAAAGAAAGAGAATGTAACGTAAAAAACGAGGAAGCTTTGGCATATAAAATAGTTAAGAGCTTACATAAATGGTAGAAGATAAATCATAGAGTAAGTAGAAGCTTCAAATATTTTATACACGTAGAAGTTTGTTTTTAAAATAAGGAGAGGGATGGGCTGCACAATATAATAGAAGAAATAGGAGGTAACGCTATGAAAATTACGCTAGTTTCATTTTTACATCTAGTTTTATGGAGTGGATTTTCAGCAGTGTTATTATTGTCAAGTCGTGATAAACTTCATTATAAAATTTTTCTTTTTCTCATATTTTTTTATTTAGCGTATGTGATAGCGTATGTCATACTAAGTGCAAGGAGAAAAGCAATGCTTCTTACTTGCACGAATAGTATGATTTTTCTAATCGTTTATTTTTGTTTTTAAACTAACGTTTATAGAAATACATTATCCTTCCATTAAATAATTGTAATTCTCCTTCTAATTTCTTCGCTAGAAAACGGCAAAATTCATTTGCTTTTCCTTTATCACCAAATGTTGCATTAGAGGGTAAAGAAATTTGAATGAAAGATTGTTCATTTTCTATTCCAACACCGACATAAATTGAGTCATATCGATCATGACTGGATTGAAGCTTTAATGTTGTTGCTGATGTATCTAAAATTTCATAAGGAAAAGCGGTATTTGTATAAGCGTAATTAATTTGAACTCCGGTTTGGGAAGTAACTGTTTTATAGTACTGAAAAAGTTGTTTTATATCATCTGTTGAAACAGAGTGTTGATTGGATTTAGGTACAAGCGTAATAAAGGCATGTTGCATATAAGTTCCCCCTAGCTTAGTAGAATAATATCATTCTACAACCTACTGAATTTTTTGACAATTAAAAGGAGTATTGCTTTTTTTGTTTAATATATGTATGAGTAGGAAAGGTGATGTAGAGAGGTGGAAACCAATGTTTGAAAAATTGTATGATGAGCATGAAAGTGTGAAGGTACGATTTTTAGGATTTATGACACATGATACTCGTTATGACTTTGGGATTGTTTATACAAATATGTTTTTTGGAAAGCCACTCATTGTTTGTATGCAAACGGGAAGGTCTACTTTACTGGGACAAGATGATGTAGAGAATGTGCAATATATGCAGGAAATTTTCAAGTTAGGATCTCAAGAGGAAGCAGCGGAGTTAGCTCAGTTTTTTAAATTTCTCGTTCCATCTACTTCATTGCATGCAGAATATGAAGAATAATTAATTTGAAACAGTCGTACGTATAAATATGGCTGTTTTTTTATGTTAATATCGCATACTAATTTAAAATTAAAATATTTAATGTGTTATACTAAAAACCTATTGACGTAAAAAGTATAACATATTAAAATAAAGACAGAAAGTTAAGCGGTTACAAAAGTTTTTGGGATTATAAACTTAGGGGGAAATGAAAAATGGGAACAATCGTATGTCAAGATTGTGAAGGTACAATTGCACACTTCGAGGATGAGAAAGTAACGGTACTTTACGGGAAATGTGGATCTTGCGGATGTGATCACACAGAGCATACAAAAGCCCAATAATTGATAGGACATGGACAACTGAAAGTTTTTAGGACCATAAACTTAGGGGGAAATGAAAAATGGGAACAATCGTATGTCAAGTATGCGAAGGAACAATCGCACATTTTGAAGATGAGAAAACGACAGTACTTTACGGGAAATGTGGTACAAATTGTGATTGTGCTAATAGAGATAATGCGAAAGCTTAATGATAAATAAGTAGATTACTATTAAAAATCAGGGGGAAATGAAAAATGGGAACAATCGTATGCCAAGTATGTGAAGGAACAATCGCACATTTTGAAGATGAAAAATCAACAGTATTATATGGGAAATGTGGATCTCATTGCGAATGTGACCATAAAGAACATACAAAAGCTTAATTATTAAAAAAAGCGCCTACATGTGTAGGCGCTTTTTTTAATAAATTGTAGTTGTATGGCCAACTGTAGCAACGATTGCATCATCTCTAATCGGAATAAACCCTATGGCTGTTTGTGGTGTGTTTGGAGAGGCGTATTGACTCATTATACGGCTATCAATACGAGTAATAGTATCGGTCAAAAAAGCTGAAATAAAAGCGTAAGGGACGCGTCGTTCATTTAATGAGTAGATAATTTCTTCTTTTGTTTTTACACCTACGCCATGTCCGTAAAAAAAGAAATTTCCTAGATAGATTGTGTTTTCTCCTTGCCACTCAATCGTAGCTGGATTCACTTGTGGGTTTTTAAAGTAAACGAGATCGCCAGGAACAAGGTCGCCACCTGTTTTTGTTATGAGTTTTAAATCTTGATCGTAGTCCCAAGTATAAAGTAAAAGATTTGCAAAGAGGCGATTGAAGGTTTCTTCCTCATACAATGATAGTAAAGCTTTGTAAAAAATAATTATCATAGCGGTTGCGCATTCAGTCCCATATAGTTTCCCGTTTTTGAAAATATCTTGTATGGCAATAGAAGGTGGTATATTTGGAAGTAGTTGGAACCCCCCTAAAGATGTTCTTTTCCAAAACTGAGGGTTGCAAAAGGATTGTTGAAACGTACGAAACTGAAATCCACTTTGAAAAAGTTCTAATGCAGAAATAATAATATTAACTCGCAAATTTAAATCAAAGCTGAGTTCGTCAGCAGTTCGGAAGGAATAAACTTCTTGATTTCCTGCCATTATGGATAAAATTTGTTGCTTCTCAGCTGCAAATGGCTCATATTCATTTGTGATATAAGGGTGTACAATAGAACGACCTATTACAATCATAATGGTATCCCCACCTATACGTTACATTCTTTAGTAGCGTATGAAGAAAGGGAAAAAAGGTGAAAGAAAAGCCTATCAACTGATAGGCTTGTACTCTTTAATAACACGTAATGTTTGTAATGTCATATCTTCAGGACCTTGTACAGGTAAACCTGCTTCTAAATTTTTACGAATATACTCTAAGTTATCTTGTGTAATAATTTCCCCCGGAGTAAAGATTGGAATCCCTGGTGGATAAACCATAACAAAATCAGCTATAATACGACCTGCCGCATTTTCAAATGGAATGACTTCTGTTTCTGAATAAAAAGCATCTCGTGGAGAAAGTGCTAGCACCGGTATTTCTGGAATTTCTACTTGTACTTGAACACCTTTATCTGCCCTATTTCTAAATGTTTCCGCTAAATCTTGTAATGCTGCAATAAGCGTATTTGTATCGCTTTCTGTATCTCCAAAAGTGATAAGACATAGTATGTTGTATAAATCGGAGAGTTCTACTTCAATGTTATATTGCTCTCTAAGCCATACTTCAGCCTGATGGCCGGTAATACCTAAATCTTTCACAGACACAATTATCTTTGTAGGATCATAGTTAAAAGTAGCGTCTGTACCTAACATTTCTTTTCCAGGACAGTAAAGGTGCTCAATAGCATTTATAGCATCACGAACATGTTCAGCTAATTGTATTGTTTGTTCTATGAGCGCTGTTCCTTCTGTAGCAAGACGTTTTCTTGCAACATCAAGAGATGCTAATAAGATGTAAGAAGTTGATGTAGTCGTAAGCATGCTAATAATAGATTGAACATGTTTTACGTTCACAAGACCTTCTTTCACATTAAGAATAGAACTTTGAGTTAAAGAGCCTCCTAATTTGTGAACACTTGTTGCTGCCATATCTGCACCAGCTTGCATCGCTGACATCGGTAATTCATCGTGAAAATGAATATGAACACCATGAGCCTCATCGACTAGTACAGGGATATCGTACGAATGTGCTAATTGTACAATCTGTTCTAAGTCTGCAGCAAAGCCAAAGTAGGTTGGATTAATAACAAGTAAGCCTTTGGCATCTGAGTGTTCTTCAAGTGCTTTTTTGACAGATTGAATTGTAATTCCATGAGAAATACCAAGTTTTGGGTCGATTTCAGGATGCATGAAAATAGGTTTTGCACCTGAGAAAATAATAGCTGACATTACTGATTTATGCACGTTTCGTGGTACTAGGATTTTGTCGCCAGGACCGCAAACGCTCATCACCATTGTCATAATAGCGCCACTTGTACCTTGAATAGAAAAGAAAGTATGATCTGCACCAAATGCAGCAGCAGCTAAATCCTGTGCTTCTTTAATCATACCCTTTGGATGATGTAAATCATCGAGTGGCGCAATATTAATTAAATCAATTGCTAATGCGTTATGCCCAATAAATTCGCGAAATTCAGGATCCATGCCCTGTCCTTTTTTATGACCAGGAATATGGAATTGGATTGGATTTCGCTTACTGTGCTCAACTAAAGCGGTAAACAATGGTGTTTCGTATTGGGACAATCTATACACCCCTTCTTTTTTGTAATATTTATTAGAATTTGTTTTATATGATTTCATCTCATTCTAAAAGGAAAGTAAGGTAATTAACTTTTAAAACGAGACTTGTTTTCCTGCCATTCACAAAATCCTTTTGGATGGTAGTCACACTTTATTTTCTATAAAACAAAAGCATTATATCACCAATAATTATAGATGTATATAAAAAAATATTTTTATGGTGAGTATGTGTAATAGTTATTTCCAAGTCAACTCATAGAGGAAGACAATTCCATTAAAATGAATAAATAGTGTATAATGCAGAGTGGCTATAATGAAGAATAAAAAATTCTCTTTAAGATAGCATAATGAAACACGTAGAAATGATAAATGAGGTGCAAAATGGAATATCAATATCCGTTAGATTACGATTGGTCAAATGAAGAAATGGTTGCCATTGTGAAGTTTTATGAAGCAATTGAGAAGGCATATGAAAAAGGAATTAGAAGAGAAGAATTAATGGGATTATATCGTCGTTTTAAAGAGATTGTTCCATCAAAAGCAGAAGAAAAGAAAATTGATAAAGAGTTTCAGGACGTAAGTGGATATTCTATATATCGTACTATTCAAAGGGCGAAAGAAGTCGAAGAACAAAAGCTTGTAAAAATGTAAAAATATTTTGAAAAATAAAAACTGAAGTGATATAATGTGATAACAACTAAAAACGGACAATATAAATTGTCCGTTTTCTACTATCGATTACAAAGTGCATATAAAGGAAGGAGTGATTGCATCGTAGATTCAATCTTAGCAAGGAATTGTTCGTTGGTCATTGCTGAAAACTCCTCTGGTGATATATGAATACCAACTAATAGTTCTGCTTTTTTCACAGTAGCTAAACGTTCAATCATCTTTTGTAAGTCTTCTGTTTCAAGCGTTTTATGCAATTTTACACTTGGTTTAGTATGGTCAATGGACCAAACGAAGTCATTTGGAATATTTGTTTTTAAATCATTTAAATGTTCTAAGAAGGCGTGAGCCGTCTCCACTTTTTGTGGACACTCATAGATTAAACCAAAGTATATGAAGGCGTGAGTACCCCATAAACCAATTTGAAAATGTGGTAGCATTTTATATCCTCGTTTATTTGTTGAAAAAGCAACCCAAGTATCGTTTGGTGGATTGACTTTGCGGCGTGCATGTTTTGCAACATGATAAAAAAAGTTCTCATCAGTTTGTTTGGATAAATACTCTGCAAACTGTTCCCCTAAAGCTTCTAGCTTAGGATGAATGTTCGTTTTAATTGTACTCATTCGTTCTTCGAGACCATCAACTGTAAAGACATCAAAATCAGTTGATTTGAATGTTTGTAGTGTCATGATTGTTCCTCCAACTCCTATTTTGTTTTTATTTTAGCATAGCTTGTACTATTCATAAAAAAAACAGCACAAAAAAATTTAAATAAAAAAATATAATTTTGTTGCATAGATGATTTATCCAACATAGTATAGTATAAAACAAAAAATCAGAAAATTGAATTAATTCTAGTCCGAGGGCAGACGAATATTGGGAGGAGGCAAATAATATGAGACAGGTGATTAATGCGTTAAAGAGAACAGATGCTGAAAAGAGAATACCGGTGCTACGTTTGGAGCTAGATTATGAATTAGCAACTTTATATGATGCAATGATGGAGGATGACAAACAGAAAAAAGAAGAGTGCGTACAAAAATTAGAAGTGTTGAGACTTGAAATGATTCGTTTAGAAGCGTAATAATAGTATATGTATAAAAAATTAGTTGGTGCGAACCTTATAAAGGGTTCGTTTTTTCTGTGAACAGTATAGATCGGAGTGTTTAAACATGCAAGAGGTATGGAAAGATATCGATGCACACGCCAAACGGTGGATTCGAGATGCAGGAGAGCGCTTAATGGCATCACTGAAACAAGCACTTATTATAGAAACGAAATCAAATGCAGCTGATTTAGTAACAAACATGGACCGGGAAATAGAACAGTATTTAATTGGGAAAATTAAAGAAACATTCCCAACCCATAATATTTTAGGAGAAGAAGGCTATGGAGATGAGATAACTTCTTCTGACGGGGTTGTTTGGTTAATTGATCCAATTGATGGTACAATGAATTTTGTACATCAAAAAAGAAATTTCGCAATTTCAATTGGAATTTATGAGAACGGTATCGGAAAAATTGGTCTTATTTATGATCCTGTTCATGATGAATTATATCATGCGGTAAAGGGAGTTGGAGCGTTTTGTAATGATACGCCAATTCCTCTATTGGAAAAAGGAACAGTAAAGAATGGTATTATAGCTTTAAATGCGATATGGCTTACCGACAATCCATTGCTTAATATGGAAAGTATGATGGCACTTGTTAAGAAAGCAAGGGGTACGAGATCATATGGCTGTGCAGCATTAGAAATGGTATACGTTGCAACGGGAAGAATAGATGCATATGTAACGCCGAGATTATCACCATGGGATTTTGGTGGGGGGCAGATCATAGTTGAGGAAGTTGGAGGAAAGGTGACAACATTCTCCGGAGCTCCGCTGTCTATTATAGAGAAAAGCAGTGTATTAGTTGCAAAACCGGGAGTATATGAGGAAGTATTATCATTTATATCGCAGTAACAAAAAAAGTAAGAGGCTATATACAAGCTTCTTACTTTTTAACATTATTGCGATTTACGCATTTTTCTTTTTGTTACAAAACCATATCCAACTGTAACAAATGTGCCGATAATGCAAATAATAATACCAATGGGACTATTTTCAGCAACCATAATGCCGATACCGATTAAGAAAATAACACCGATAATTGCAGTTAATAAAAAGCGATATTGAATGTGTTCCATTTCTTCACCCTCCAATCTCATTTTACTTTCACAAAAGTAAGAATACAACTATATTTTCATTCTTGATTTTATTTTGATTGCCATTGTATCCCCTTCGCTCTTATAATAGAGAAGGATTAAAAAGACATTAGGAGTTGGACATGTTGAAAAAACGACAAGATTTACGAAATATAGCAATTATTGCCCACGTTGACCATGGTAAAACAACACTTGTTGACCAGTTATTACGTCAAGCGGGGACGTTCCGTGCGAATGAACATATTGAAGAACGCGCAATGGACTCAAATGATCTAGAAAGAGAACGCGGTATTACAATTTTAGCGAAAAATACTGCGATTCACTATGAAGATAAAAGAATTAACATTTTAGATACACCTGGTCATGCGGACTTCGGTGGAGAAGTAGAACGTATCATGAAAATGGTTGATGGTGTTCTACTTGTTGTTGATGCATATGAAGGTTGTATGCCACAAACACGATTTGTTTTAAAGAAAGCTCTTGAGCAAAACTTAACACCAATCGTAGTTGTAAACAAAATTGACCGTGACTTTGCTCGCCCTGACGAAGTGGTTGATGAAGTTGTTGACTTATTCATCGAGCTTGGTGCAAACGAAGATCAATTAGAGTTCCCAGTTGTATTTGCATCAGCAATGAACGGAACAGCAAGCTTAGATTCAAATCCAGCAAATCAAGAAGAGAATATGAAATCATTGTTTGACACAATTATTGAACATATTCCAGCACCAGTTGATAACAGTGAAGAGCCACTTCAATTCCAAGTAGCACTTCTTGATTACAATGACTATGTTGGTCGTATCGGAGTTGGACGCGTATTCCGCGGTACTATGAAAGTAGGACAACAAGTTGCATTAATGAAGGTTGATGGAAGTGTAAAACAATTCCGTGTAACGAAATTATTTGGTTACATTGGATTAAAACGTCAAGAAATTGAAGAAGCAAAAGCTGGAGATTTAGTAGCTGTTTCAGGTATGGAAGACATTAACGTTGGTGAAACAGTATGCCCAGTTGAGCATGAAGAGGCTTTACCATTATTACGTATTGATGAGCCAACACTACAAATGACATTCCTTGTAAATAACAGCCCATTTGCAGGTCGTGAAGGTAAATACATTACATCTCGTAAAATTGAAGAGCGTCTTCGTTCACAATTAGAAACAGATGTAAGTTTACGTGTAGATAATACAGATTCTCCTGATGCGTGGATCGTATCTGGACGTGGTGAGTTACATTTATCTATCCTAATTGAAAACATGCGTCGTGAAGGTTATGAACTACAAGTATCTAAGCCTGAAGTAATTATTAAAGATGTTGATGGCGTAAGATGTGAGCCTGTAGAGCGCGTACAAATCGATGTGCCTGAAGAATACACTGGTTCTATTATGGAATCAATGGGTGCACGTAAAGGTGAAATGTTAGATATGGTGAATAACGGAAACGGTCAAGTTCGCCTTACTTTCATGGTTCCAGCACGTGGTTTAATTGGTTACACAACAGAATTCTTAACATTAACTCGTGGTTACGGTATTTTAAACCATACATTCGATTGCTACCAACCAGTACACGCTGGACAAGTAGGTGGACGTCGTCAAGGTGTTCTAGTTTCACTTGAAACAGGAAAAGCATCACAATACGGTATTATGCAAGTTGAAGATCGCGGTGTAATCTTCGTTGAACCAGGTACAGAAGTATATGCTGGTATGATTGTTGGAGAACATACACGTGAAAATGATTTAACAGTTAACGTTGTAAAAATGAAACAACAAACTAACATTCGTTCTGCAACGAAAGACCAAACTTCAACAATGAAAAAACCACGCTTAATGACTTTAGAAGAGTCATTAGAGTACTTAAACGATGACGAGTTCTGTGAAGTGACTCCGGAATCAATTCGTCTACGTAAAAAGATTCTTGATAAGAGCGAGCGCGAAAGAGCTGCTAAGAAAAAGAAATCTGTAGAAGCGTAAAAACAAAAAACAACTACCTTTCCAAAAGGTAGTTGTTTTTTTGTTTTTATTTATTTTTAGAATATTTATTCTTTTTTGTGGACAGTATTTTTTTTGCGAGTTACTCTTGTATTAAGTGTATAAAGAAAACTTGTTTTTATAGCTAGGGGGGAAGAGTGTGTTAGAAAGGATGTCTTTTTTTGCTAAATTATGTAAGGTGGATGAAAATCCAGAGTTAGGAATGTGGTTACTTTATGGAACGATTATTATATTAAGTGCTCTCGTTTATAATTTAGGATTTGCTAGAAAATTATCTGTACTAAAAAATATCGTGATATATATTTCTTTAGCAATTGGATGTACAGTGTTAACCTTTTTTGCTGTATTTTTACCTGTTGGGGAGGGGCTTGTTGTAGCAGCAATTGTACTAGGAATTTATAGATTGCGCTTACGTCAAGCAAAACAAGAAAAAGTAGGATGAGGGGGAATTAATGACATGCGTTCAGTACAAGATGCACTATATAATTGGTTAACGATTAAAACAGTTGCGGAAGCACGCCCCGATGATAGTGCTGCGAAAGAAACGTATTTGTTATTTCAAAATATGATATATGAAGAACATAAATTAAGGGATGTGGAAGTTAAAAAGAATGAGGAAATGTATTTGATTACATATGAAATTGATGGGGAAAGAAAATCTGTGAGATTTCCATTAGAAGCTATTGATTGTTTTTTGGATCAGATGAATCGTGAACCTGAAAAATATAAATAAGTCCTTATCGATATGATTAAGGACTTATTTATATTTTACCAATCGTCTTCAACTTTTTTATCACGGTATAATCGGAAATTACCACTTGCATGACGTTCCATCGTACGCTCTGCAATTCGTTCCGAACATTCCATGCACATATATGTATGAATAGGGCGATTACGCAGTTTTTTTGCCGTAGGATTTTCGTCATCTAACATATCTTTTTTATCACAGATCATACATTTGACTCTCATTTCGTCACCTCAATACGAATTCTATCGGTATAAGTATATCATGGAAGTATGATGTTTTTGAATAATAGGAGGAAAAAATAATATTTTCGCAATTCGAAAAATAAGTTATGATAAGGATATATTAAGTATATTTGGAGGTGGAAATATGGCGAATGTAGTAGAGCCTACATTAACAGATGATTTAGTACAAACGTTCCGTAAAGAATGTATTGTTATGGTAGCAACAACAGATTTCGAAAAACAAGTTCCTAACGTAAGTGCTATTTCTTGGGTGTATGCAGTGAGTGAAACTAGTATTCGATTTGCGGTAGATCAACGTTCACGTATTGTGGAAAATATAAGGCGCAATCCGGGAGTGGTATTGACTATAATGGCGAATGGATCCGTATTTTCCATAAGTGGTGCAGGTGAAATTTTGACAGATAGAATGGAAGGCATTCCTCTAAAATTAGCTGTAATAGAAGTAAGTGTGCAAGAAGTACGTGATGTTATGTTTTATGGAGCAAAACTTGCAATTGAACCAAAATATGAAAAAACATACGATCTTCGGGCAGCAAAAAAACTGGATAACCAAGTGTTGGTAGGGATAAAAGAATTATAAGTGAGATGAATAAGAAAATTGTTCATTAACTTTTGGAATCAGTTATTGTGGTTTAACGTTAATAATTAAAATTAAAAGTAATATATTGAATAGAAATGAATAAAAAATAAAGAAAAGGTTTAATTGCTATAATTTTCGATTCTACCTCGTTTATACGGTACATATAATTATAACAATGGTTCGTCCATATTTTATGGATGAAACCCTTGTTCTACAAATTTAAAAGTGGAGTCAGGGGGTAACAGGTTGGATAAAATTTATGTGTTAGATACGAATGTACTTTTGCAGGATCCTTTATCTATTTTTTCATTTGAAACCAATGAAGTAGTGATTCCGGCAGTTGTATTAGAAGAGGTTGATTCGAAGAAACGTTATATGGACGAAGTAGGACGAAATGCTCGTTATGTATCTAAGTTAATAGATAAATTTCGTGAAATAGGAAAGCTGCATGAAAGTATTCCGCTAGAAAACGGCGGTACATTTCGTATTGAATTAAATCATCGTTCATTTGTTCAACTACAAGATATTTTTGTAGAAAAAACAAATGATAATCGAATTTTAGCAGTAGCAAAAAATCTATCTTTAGAAGAACAAGAAAAAGAGGACGGGAAGTCTGTTATTTTAGTAAGTAAAGACGTGCTCGTAAGGGTAAAAGCTGATGCAATTGGATTGAAGGCTGAAGATTATTTGAGTGATCGCGTAATTGAAGTAGATAATATATATTCAGGTTTTTTAGAAGGGTATATATCAAAAGAACAATTGGATTATTTTTATGAAAAAGGTGAATTACCTTTATCTGAAATTGCAAATCATCCTTTTTATCCAAATCAGTTTGTGGTAATGAAGGATGCACTTGGGGGTTCTAGTTCTGCACTTGGCATTGTAGATCACTTAGGTAAGAAGGTGAAGAAACTTATTTTTCACAATGAGCAAGTGTGGGGGATACGACCACGAAACGTGCAGCAAATAATGGGATTAGAATTGTTGCTTCGCGAAGATATTCCGCTTGTAACGTTAACGGGGAAAGCTGGTACAGGAAAAACGTTACTTGCGTTAGCTTCGGGATTAATGCAAACGGAAGATTTAGGGTTATATAAAAAATTACTTGTTGCAAGACCAATTGTTCCAGTCGGAAAAGATATCGGTTATTTACCAGGAGAAAAAGAAGAAAAGTTAAGACCATGGATGCAGCCGATTTTTGATAATCTAGAGTATTTATTTAATACGAAAAAGCCAGGGGAATTAGATGCTATTTTAGCTGGAATGGGTTCGATTGAAGTAGAGGCTCTTACTTATATACGTGGCAGAAGTATTCCAGACCAATTCATTATTATTGATGAGGCACAAAATTTAACGAAGCATGAAGTGAAGACGATATTAACGAGAGTAGGAGAGAAAAGTAAGATTGTATTAATGGGAGATCCTCAGCAAATCGATCATCCATATTTAGATGAATATAATAACGGTTTAACATACGTTGTCGAGAAATTTAAAGAGCAACGTATTAGTGGTCATGTAAAGTTTGTTAAAGGGGAGCGCTCGAATTTAGCTCAACTAGCAGCGGATTTATTATAAAAAGGAGTGAGCTTCAGCTCACTCCTTTTTTTAGTATACTCGTTAAATAATTGTGAATTTACGGATGTTACGGATTGGATTTTGTCTATTAGATCCATCATTGAAATATAGATGTACAGGTCCGTCCTCTTTTAATGGTTTTCCTTCTTTTGAAAAACCAAGAATGGCCTTGTTGACCGTTTCTAATGGTAGTGTAATGGTAGTATCTACTGTTTCAATTTCAACTTGCATAGCGTCCTCTAAAATTTCGGCGTTAGCAAGAAATGGATGAAATGGTATACCAAATGTCCCAGTAATCAGCTGTTCTTTTTTATATTTCTTTACACTTTGTTGTATTGGCGGGAAGGCAGCACCATCACGGATTTCACGATCCCAATGTTCTGAAGTGTTCTTTAAGTAAGCTTCTAGTTCAGACGTGTTTTCTCTAGTTTCATCAAAGTAAGTTGTCAAATCTACTTTTCGATCGTCAAAAATCCAAACAGTTGGATCAATAGTGATTGGAAAACGTACTTTTCCATTAATAAATAAAATTTCGCTCATTGTTGTTCCCCCATTTGTGTTATACTCCCACTTTTCAGTATAATAGTATTAGACACTGTTGTCACAAAAAATGTTTCTATTGCAATTTATTAAAACTATCGCTAATATTAATAGATATGAGAGAGTAGGACGGAAACGGAGGGAATCAATTTGGCGTCTGAGACAGTTTCAAATCATCAGGAAAAGGCACTAGCCCTTCTACAAGCGGATGCAGAGAAGATTTTAAGACTTATTAAGGTGCAAATGGACCATCTTACAATGCCGCAATGTCCATTATATGAAGAAGTTTTAGACACACAAATGTTTGGACTATCCCGCGAGGTCGATTTTGCGGTTCGCCTTGGTCTTATTGCAGAAGAGCAAGGGAAAGCAATGTTAGGAGAGCTCGAACGTGAGTTATCTGCACTTCATGAAGCATTTACAAACAAACAACAATAACGGGTTCAAATAAGGGGGCTCAAACTAAAACAGTTTGAGCTTTTTATTTGTATAATAAAGCAGGAAGAACGTATATACATATGGAATACAACAATAATTAATTTGAAACAGAGAGAGGAAATGAAATGAAAAGAATATGGAAATCAATGGATTATTCATTATTACTTCCTCTTGTTATTTTATGTGTGCTGGGAGTCATAATGGTATATAGTTCTAGTTCCATTGTTGCGATTTCGCGGTTTGATAAACCAGCAAATTTCTTTTTTAAAAGACAATTACTTACTTTAGCTGCTGGGACAATGGTATTAATAATTATGGCTATTATCCCATATAAAGTGTGGAGAAAACGAATTTTCTTATTGGGAAGTTACGGTGCTAGTGTTGCCTTATTAGCGGCAGCAGCCTTTTTCACTAAGAAAGTAAATGGTGCAAATGGATGGATATTTGGAATACAGCCTGCGGAATTTGTAAAGATAACAGTTATTCTCGTATTGGCTCATTTTTTTGCGAAAAGGCAAGAAACAAATACGTCTGTTTTCAAAGGATCGGGACCGGTACTTTTAGGTATTGGTTTAATCATGTTTTTAATTTTAAAGCAAAATGACTTAGGTACCGATATGTTAATTGCGGGAACGGTAGGAATCATGTTTCTTTGTTCAGGAGTTAGTGTTAATTTATGGATAAAAAGATTCTTATTAACGTCTGTAGTATGGGTCCCAATGTTGTATTTTATTGGGAATTATAAATTAAGTTCATACCAAAAAGCGCGATTTTCAGTTTTTCTGGATCCGTTTAACGATCCTCAAAATGATGGATTCCAATTGGTAAATTCATTTATTGGAATTGCTTCAGGTGGGTTAAATGGTAGAGGGTTAGGGAATAGTGTGCAAAAGTATGGATACTTACCAGAGCCCCAAACGGATTTTATTATGGCGATTATATCTGAAGAACTAGGCTTTATAGGTGTAGCTATCATTTTAATCTGTTTATTGTTAATTATCATTCGCTCATTTAGAGTGGCGCAAAAGTGTACAGATCCATTTGGAAGTTTAATAGCCATCGGAATTGCAAGTTTGTTTGGAGTTCAAACGTTTATCAATGTCGGTGGTATGTCTGGATTAATACCGCTTACTGGGGTACCGTTACCTTTTGTTAGTTACGGCGGAAGTTCCTTGTTAGCTAATCTACTTGCGATGGGGATATTATTGAATATTGCTAGTCATGTGAAAAGACAAGAAAAACAACAAAATGAGTTAGTTAAAGAAAGAGAACAGGGTGGACCGCATCTTGTAGTTGTAAAATAAAAACACATTGCGCTGTAGAGCACAATGTGTTTTTTTATTTAAAGTAATTTCAAATGTGATATATTAATTGTTTTTATATCCAAAAGATATATCACATTAAAACAAATGTGATATACAATTAGGTTGTTCGAAAAGGAAGAGGTATGCTATACTATTTTTGTGAAACAAATTGCACAGAAAACTTATCATTTGTTAAAAAATAAGGTATGATGGATAAAAATAAAGTGAAACTTTCTAAGTATAATATAATGTGGAAAGTGAAGAACTTCACGCTTTTTATGGTGTGTATATATTTTATCTCTAGAGTGGTAGGAAAGTAGAGGGGGAAAATCATGACAAAGCTGCAACGTATTCAAAAAGTATTGGTAGCTAACCGTGGAGAGATTGCAATTCGTGTGTTTCGAGCTTGTTCGGAACTTGGATTAAAAACAGTTGCAATCTATTCTAAAGAGGATAGCGGTTCTTATCATCGCTATAAAGCCGATGAGTCCTATTTAGTTGGGGAAGGGAAAAAGCCAATTGATGCTTATCTAGATATTGAGGGCATTATTGAGATTGCGAAAAGCAATCATGTAGATGCAATCCACCCTGGATATGGTTTCTTGTCAGAAAATATCCAATTCGCAAAACGTTGTGAAGAAGAAGGAATTATCTTTATTGGTCCGAAAAGTGAGCATTTAGATATGTTTGGAGATAAAGTGAAAGCAAGAACACAAGCGCAGCTAGCACAAATTCCGGTTATTCCTGGTAGTGATGGCCCAATAGATTCAATAGAAGAAGTCGAAGAGTTTGCTGAAAAGTATGATTACCCGATTATTATTAAAGCGTCCCTTGGTGGTGGCGGTCGAGGTATGCGTATAGTACGAGCTAGTGAAGAATTAAGAGAATCGTATAATCGCGCGAAATCAGAAGCAAAAGCAGCCTTTGGTAATGATGAAGTATACGTTGAAAAATTCGTTGAAAAACCTAAACATATAGAAGTACAAATTTTAGCAGATGAAGAAGGCAATGTTGTTCACTTATTCGAGCGTGACTGTTCTGTGCAACGTCGCCATCAAAAAGTTGTCGAAATCGCACCAAGCGTTTCGCTTTCAGATGATTTGCGTCAACGTATTTGTGAAGCTGCTGTGAAGTTAACGAAAAATGTAAACTATTTAAACGCAGGAACGGTAGAATTTCTTGTAAAAGGTGATGAGTTTTACTTCATAGAAGTAAACCCACGTGTTCAAGTTGAACATACGATTACAGAGATGATTACAGGAGTGGATATCGTTCAATCGCAAATTTTAATAGCTGATGGACATGCATTACATAGTAAAATGGTAGGTGTTCCGAAGCAAGAAGAAGTGGTTGTGCACGGATTTGCAATCCAATCTCGTGTAACGACTGAGGACCCACTAAATAATTTTATGCCGGATACAGGAAAAATTATGGCGTACCGATCAGGCGGTGGCTTTGGTGTTCGTCTTGATACAGGTAATAGTTTCCAAGGTGCAGTTATTACACCGTACTACGATTCTTTACTTGTAAAAGTTACGACTTGGGCTCTTACTTTTGAACAAGCTGCTGCAAAAATGGAACGTAACTTAAAAGAATTCCGTATTCGTGGTATTAAAACAAATATTCCATTCCTAGAGAATGTAGTAAAACATAAAAACTTCTTATCAGGAGAATATGATACGTCGTTTATTGACGCGTCACCTGAACTGTTCTTATTCCCGAAACGTAAAGACCGCGGAACGAAAATGTTAAATTACATTGGTTCAGTAACAGTAAATGGTTTCCCGGGAGTAGGGAAAAAAGAGAAACCAATTTTCCCGGATGCTCGTATACCAAATGTAGTACACTCAGAGCCGATACAAAATGGAACAAAACAAATTTTGGATGAGCGTGGAGCGGATGGATTAGTAAAGTGGGTTCAAGATCAAAAACGTGTACTTTTAACTGATACAACATTCCGTGATGCGCATCAGTCACTACTTGCAACTCGTATTCGTACAAAAGATTTACATCAAATTGCAGAGCCGACAGCGAGAATGTTACCGAACTTATTCTCAGCGGAAATGTGGGGCGGTGCAACGTTCGATGTTGCGTATCGTTTCTTAAAAGAAGATCCATGGGAACGATTACTAGATCTTCGTGAAAAAATGCCGAATGTTTTATTCCAAATGTTACTTCGCTCTTCAAACGCAGTTGGTTACAAAAACTATCCAGATAATTTAATTCAAAAATTTGTGGAATGTTCTGCTCAAGCTGGCATTGATGTATTCCGAATTTTTGATAGTTTAAACTGGGTAGAAGGTATGAGAGTTGCGATTGATGCTGTACGAGATACTGGCAAAATTGCAGAAGCGACAATGTGTTATACAGGAGATATTCATGATCCGTTACGTAGTAAATATGATTTGAATTATTATAAAAACTTGGCGAAAGAATTAGAAGCATCAGGTGCTCATATATTAGGTATTAAAGATATGGCAGGTTTATTAAAACCTAATGCTGCATACGATTTAGTTTCTGCATTAAAAGAGACAATATCGATTCCGATTCACTTGCACACACATGATACGAGCGGAAACGGTATATTAACGTATACGAAGGCAATTGAAGCGGGTGTTGATATTGTCGATGTAGCGGTGAGTTCAATGGCAGGTCAAACGTCACAACCAAGTGCGAACACACTATACTACGCATTAGGCGGAAATGAAAGACAACCAGATGTTAATATAGATTCATTAGAAAAACTATCTCATTACTGGGAAGATGTACGCAAATACTATGCACCGTTTGAAAGTGGTATGAATGCACCTCACACAGAGGTATATATGCACGAAATGCCGGGTGGGCAGTATAGTAATCTTCAGCAACAAGCAAAGGCGGTTGGTTTAGGAGATCGCTTCGATGAAGTGAAAGTAATGTACCGTCGTGTGAATGACATGTTTGGAGACATTGTAAAAGTAACGCCATCTTCAAAAGTTGTTGGTGATATGGCATTATTTATGGTTCAAAACCATTTGACAGAACAAGATATTTTAGAGCGTGGACATGCTTTGGATTTCCCAGGATCTGTTGTTGAAATGTTCTCTGGTGATTTAGGTCAACCGTACGGTGGTTTTCCGAAAGAATTACAAAAGATTATTTTAAAAGGGAAAGAGCCGTTAACAGTAAGACCGGGTGAATTGTTAGAGCCAGTAGATTTTGATGCTTTAAAAGAAGAGTTATTCCATAAACTTGGACGCGAAGTAACGATTTTTGATGTAGTTGCGTACGCGTTATATCCGAAAGTATTTATGGACTACGAAAAAGTTGCTGAGATGTATGGTAATGTATCTGTGCTTGATACACCGACATTCTTCTATGGTATGAGACTTGGTGAAGAAATTGATGTGGAAATTGAGCAAGGTAAAACATTGATGGTTAAACTAGTATCAATTGGAGAACCTCAGCCGGATGGAAATCGTATTCTTTACTTAGAATTTAACGGACAACCACGTGAGATTGTTGTGAAAGACGAAAGTGTGAAAGCAACAGTTGCACAACGTGTGAAAGGAAACCGTGAAAATCCAAACCATATTAGCGCAACGATGCCAGGAACGGTTATTAAAGTAGTTGTAAAAGAAGGCGATGAAGTGAAAAAAGGCGATTCTATGGCAATTACAGAAGCGATGAAAATGGAAACGACAGTTCAAGCGCCGTTCAATGGTAAAGTGAAGAAAGTATATGTTAACGATGGTGATGCAATTCAAACGGGTGATTTACTTATTGAATTAGATCACTAAAATAAGGAAAGAGCTGTGTAAATACAGCTCTTTTTTTATTGCAAAAAATCCCTTGCCGATTCGGCAAGGGATTTCAGTTTTAAATTATTTTGTTTGTTTAGAAGTTGATTCGGATTCTTTTGCGTTCACTTTACTTCTTGTTCCTAACATAACTAAATAGCATAATACAGCAAACAAGCAAGAAATGAATAGGGAATGTAATAATGCCATTGCTAAACTAGCATTTGTATATACAACTAAAATCCCAACAATAGCTTGAAGTGTTACAAGAATAAAGGAAATAATCCATCCCCAGTATACTACGCTTTGTTGCTTATATTGACGAATAGCAATAATCATTGCGTATAGTATCCAAAGGAATATTAATATCGCTGCAGCTCTATGCCCCATTTGAACCCACTCATGTAATTGAGTCGGCCATGGTCTATTTTTACTACATAAAGGAAAGTCCGGACAGGCTAAGCTAGCTCGTTCGTGACGTACTAAAGCCCCTGTGTAGACGACGATATAACTGTAAATTGTTACACCATAAATGTGAAATTTCATTTTTTTATCCATAATAAGTGAACGTGCATCAAATTTCTGATCAATTTCAAAAATAAGACACGTTAACAAAATAACAGAAGCGAATGAAATTAAGGAAATACCAAAATGGATAGCAAGTACAGCTGGCATTTGACCCCAAACAACGGCTGCCGCTCCCATTAATGCTTGTGCAACTAAAAATACGAAGGATAAAATTGCTAACGTTTTTGTTTCGCGCACATGTTTATAATACTTCCAGGATAAAATACAAAGGAGAGTGACAAGTATTCCTGCTGATCCTGATGTAAGGCGGTGACTTAGTTCAATAATAGTTTCCATCGATAAATTAGATGGAACTAACTCACCATTACAAAGCGGCCATGATTTACCGCAGCCTTGGCCAGAACCTGTTTTTGTAACTAAAGCGCCTCCTAATAATACTACTAATAAATCAAGACTTGTAATGACTGCTAACCATTTAATAAAGCGTTGCAATCTCTTTCACCATCTTTCTGCTATGAAGTTATTGCGAAATATTTTCATTCCATTATGTATAGAATAAAACGCGCTAGTTCCTATGATATATAAAAAATAATAAAATAGCAAAGAAATGGAGGGGGAAGACAAAGGGGAGAAAAAGGGTGTGAAAATAGAATTTATAAGGGAATTTTTAGGAGGAAAATAGGCTGTTTTGAAAAGAAATGGGGAGAATACGTGTTAAATATGACAAAATAGTTTATTATAGAAAGTAACATCATGTTATGATAAGGATAAGTAAGAAGTAAGCTTTTTTATATTCGACACAAAAAGTTCATGTTTTCTTCACAAAATGTTCGGGAAATATGATTTAATATATTGGAGTATGGGCGTAGATTAGTAGTAGAATGGGTTAACAATATTTCTACTGTAATAATATTGCTATATAGAAGCGAATTATTTCATTCGAAATAGGCGCAAAAAGAAAGATGAAAGTTTTAAGAGGGGGTTAAAGTGATGAACCATGCAACAAGTGAGCTGCATGATGAGTCAGCTGTAACAAGTGTACCCGAAACAACTCGGTTACAAGATTTATCAGCGCTCGTTAAAATGGGGATTGTAAACTCAAATACACTTACTGTATTTACAGGATTTTGGTTGGCGTTACACTTTAATGGATTAAGTGTGATGGACAATCTGGATAAGCTATTTTTTACAATCGTTGGTTCCGGATTAATTATGGCAGGGGTATGTTGTTTAAATAACTACATTGATCGAGACATCGATCCGTTAATGGAAAGAACAAAAACCCGTCCAACGGTTACAGGAAAGTATAAACCAGGTTTTGCACTTACATTTGGACTAGTTATATTACTACTTGGATTTGTATTCTTATTATTAACAACACCGATGGCAGTATTAATGGGATTTATTGGTGCCTTCACATATGTTGTCTTATATACTTTATGGACAAAGAGAAAGTATACGCTAAATACTGTTGTAGGTAGTATTTCTGGAGCAGTTCCACCTTTAATTGGATGGGCAGCAATTGATCCATCTTTAGGCCATCCAATTGCTTGGATGTTATTTTTAATTATGTTTATTTGGCAAATCCCACATTTCCTTGCGTTAGCGATGAAACGTGTTGATGAATATCGAAATGCAGGAATTCCAATGCTTCCTGTAGTTCATGGATTTGAAATTACGAAACGCCAAATTATGATTTGGACAGTATGTTTATTACCACTACCATTTTATATGAGTGGACTTGGGATAACATTTATGGTACTTGCAACATTGCTTAACATCGGATGGATCGTTTTAGGATTTTATGGCTTCCGTAAGAAGGATGACATCAAATGGTCCGTACAAATGTTTGTTTATTCCCTAAATTATTTAACAATCTTATTTGTATCAATGATTGTAGTTACATTCTTCTAAGACAACGACATAATTGGATTTCTTTACGTTGAGATTTACTTTACTTAACTATAAAGTACAATCTAATTCACAAGGAAAGTGGGGGTTGTTTGTATGAAGAAACAGTGGCGACTGCTTTCGTTCGTTTCACTGCTGGCTTTACTGTTAGGGGGATGCGGTAAAGCCTTTCAATCTACTTTAATTCCGCAAGGAGAAGTAGCAAAAATGCAATATGATCTGCTCTTACTAGCGAGTGCGATCATGGTAGGAGTAGTACTAGTAGTTACTATTATTTTCTTGTATGTAATTGTGCGTTTCCGACAAAAGAAAGGTCAGGAAGATTATATTCCAGAACAAGTTGAAGGGAATCACAAACTAGAAATTATATGGACAGTTATTCCGATTATTCTTTTACTAATCTTAGCTGTTCCGACGGTTACATATACATTCAAACTTGCTGATGTAAGTGCGATGGAGAAAAAGAATATTGATAAAGATACGATCGTTGTTGATGTAACAGCGAATCTTTATTGGTGGGAATTTTCTTATAAATCAGAAAAAATAGTAACTTCTCAAGATTTAGTTATCCCCACAGGTAAGAAAGTGTATTTGAATTTGAAGGGTGCCGATATTAAACATTCATTCTGGGTTCCATCTTTAGCTGGTAAAATGGATACAAATACAGACAATGTAAACAAAATGTGGTTAAAGGCAGATAAATCGGGCACTTATAATGGTTTTTGTACAGAGTTTTGCGGCCCGTCACATTCTTTAATGCAATTTAAAGTGAAAGCTTTAGATGAAAGCGAGTACAAAAAATGGCTTGCTGATATGAAGAAGATTGATGGGAAAAAAGAAGTAGCTTCAACAAAGGCGCAAGAGGGCCAAGAAATATTTAATAAAAGCTGTATTGGTTGTCATGCAGTTGGATCTAATGATAGTAGACCACCTTCCGCTCGTATCGCACCAAACTTAGCGAACTTTGCTGATCGTGATACGGTTGCTGGTATTGCCGAAAATAATGAAGAAAACTTAAAAAAATGGCTGAAAGATCCTGAAAATATGAAGCCAGGAAATAAAATGACTGGTAAATATGGCAACTTAACGGATGATCAAATTGATGCATTAAATGCATACTTACAAACGTTAAAGATTGAAAAGTAAAGAGGGATTATTCGCGAAGGGGAGGTTGAAAACGTGAGCTCTGTAGCAAAAAAACAGGGGATGGGTGCTGTCATATGGGATTATTTAACGACAGTAGACCATAAAAAGATTGCCATTCTCTATTTAATTGCAGGTGGATTGTTTTTTATAATAGGCGGAATAGAAGCACTATTTATTCGCCTTCAATTAGCGATTCCTAACAACGCTTTTCTTGTTGGGGATGCTTATAATCAAGTATTAACGATGCACGGTACAACAATGATTTTCCTCGCAGCTATGCCACTCGTGTTTGCATTTATGAACGCCGCCGTGCCACTTCAAATTGGTGCGCGTGATGTAGCGTTCCCGTTTTTGAATTCACTCGGATTTTGGTTATTTTTCTTTGGTGGAGTATTTTTAAATTTAAGTTGGTTTTTAGGTGGAGCACCTGATGCAGGATGGACATCTTATGCATCATTAGCTTTAGCTTCTAAAGGCCATGGTGTTGATTTTTATGTACTCGGCTTGCAAATTTCAGGTATTGGTACATTAATTGGAGGTATTAACTTCCTTGTTACAATCATTAATATGCGTGCGCCAGGAATGACGTATATGCGTATGCCGATGTTTACATGGACAACGTTTGTAACATCTTCACTTATATTATTTGCTTTTCCGCCGTTAACTGTAGGATTAGGACTTTTAATGTTAGATCGTTTATTTGGAACAAGTTTCTTTAATCCAGCATTAGGTGGGAACACAATTATATGGGAGCATTTATTCTGGATTTTCGGTCATCCGGAAGTATACATTCTTATACTCCCAGCTTTCGGAATATTCTCAGAAATCTTCGCGACATTTTCGAAAAAACGATTATTTGGTTATTCATCGATGGTGTTTGCGACAGTATTAATTGGATTTTTAGGATTCATGGTATGGGCGCATCACATGTTTACTGTTGGCCTTGGTCCAGTTGCAAATGCTATTTTCTCAGTTGCGACAATGGCAATTGCGGTTCCGACAGGTATTAAAATATTTAACTGGCTCTTTACAATGTGGGGCGGAAGTATTCGTTTTACAACACCGATGATGTGGGCGGTAGCTTTTATTCCATCATTCGTAATGGGTGGAGTTACAGGCGTTATGCTTGCATCTGCACCAGCTGATTATCAATTTCATGATAACTATTTCGTAGTAGCGCACTTTCATTATGTAATCGTCGGTGGTGTTGTATTTGGTTTACTTGCAGGGGCTCATTATTATTGGCCACTGATGTTTAATAAAATATTAAATGAAACATTAGGTAAGATAACATTTTGGTTATTCTTTATCGGTTTCCATTTAACATTCTTTATTCAGCATTTCCTTGGATTGATTGGTATGCCACGTCGTTACTACACATATCTTGAGGGGCAAGGATTGGAAATGGGGAATATGATTAGTTCTATTGGAGCTGTGTTTATGGCTCTTGGAACGATTGTTCTTCTATTCAATGTAATAAAAACAACTGTATCAAAAGAGAAGGCTGGTCGTGATCCATGGGATGGACGTACACTAGAATGGACAATGCCAGCACCTACACCGGAATATAATTTCAAACAATTACCATTTGTTCGCGGGTTAGATCCGTTTTGGATTGAAAAACGTGAAGGTAATAAAGAGATGACGGCGGCGGAACCAGTTGGTGATATTCATATGCCAAATGCTTCATTTTCACCATTTATCATTTCTCTAGGCTTATTCATAGCGGCATTCGGTGCAATGTATATGCAAGGTGGAAAAGATAAGTTCTGGTTATTAGTAGCAATTATTGGTTTAATCATTACATTTGGCGCAATGTTCCTTCGTTCAGTAGTCGATGATCATGGATATCATATTCATAAGGAAGATTTAGAGGATAAGGGGGGCAAGGCATAATGCATGTAGATGAAAAATTAACGAATGAAACATTTCCAGCAGAGCCTGAAAAAGCAACCCTTGAGGGGAAAAATAAGTTTGTCGGTTTTTGGTTATTTCTTGGAGGCGAAACAGTATTGTTCGCTTCCTTGTTTGGCACATATTTAGCATTAAAAAACTCTACAAATGGTGGACCAACATCTCAAGAGATGTTTCAAATGCCGCTCGTTTTCATTATGACGATGCTTTTATTAACGAGTAGTTTAACGAGTGTATATGCGATGTACCATATGAAAAACTTTAATTTTAAGAAAATGCAACTTTGGCTACTTGTAACAGTGTTGCTTGGCTTAGGGTTTTTGGGATTTGAAATATATGAGTTTTATCATTATACACATGAATTTAAGCATACTATGAGAAGTAGTGCATTTGGCTCTGCATTTTATGCTCTTGTTGGTACACATGGACTTCACGTATTGTTTGGATTGTGTTGGATTTTAACATTAATTTTTAGAAATGCGAAGCGTGGTTTAAATTTATACAACGCACCAAAGTTTTATGTTGCATCAATTTATTGGCACTTTATTGACGTAGTTTGGGTGTTTATTTTCACTGTAGTATATTTAATGGGAATGGTGGGATAAACAATGGCGATAAGACAAACAAATAATCCTAAGGTGGATCTTGTTTATCGGAAGAGAAAAAGTGCAGAGGAGATGAAGCACCAAGTTATTACGTTTGCGCTAATGATTTTCCTGACATTAGTTGCATTTGTAGCGGTAGCATATCCAAAAACTTTTAGTCCAACCTTCTCTGTTCCGTTTATTTTACTATTAGCAGTGGTGCAAGTGATTTTTCAATTGTATTATTTTATGCATATGAGCCATAAAGGGCATGAGGCTGCAAGTTTCTTTCTGTATTCTGGCCTGTTAATAGGATTAATTACAATTTTAGCTTTTATGACAATCGTGTGGATTTGAAAAGTGAAGAATAAGGGGGCTTGTGTTGTCACAGCCCCCTCTTCACATTATGTGGAAGGATAACCATTAGGAAGGTGGGGGTGACAATGAGTAACTTATGGATATTTGGCTTTCAAGCTTTATGGAGTCCATTCTTTTTATTATTTATGCTTTCGATTCTTATTGGATACTTCTTAATTATTGGACCATATAGAACTCGATTTGAAAATGCGACGAAGGTAAGTAAAAAGCAAATTTTTTATTTTACGTCTGGAATTGTTCTTTTGTATTTTGTAAAGGGTGGACCTATTGATTTAATTGGCCATATTATATTTAGTGCACATATGTTTGAAATGGCAGTCATGTATATTGCAGTTCCGCCTTTATTATTACTTGGTATACCAGTTTGGTTATATCGTTATATTACTTCTTTTAAGCTAGTTCAGATTGTGTTGAAAATTTTTGCTAAACCGCTTATTGCATTGTTTGTATTTAATGGACTGTTTTCTTTTTATCATTTGCCAGTTGTTTTTGATGCAGTAAAACAAAGTCAAATTGCCCATCCGATTTGCCTCGCTATATTATTTTTTGCGGCAATCATGATGTGGTGGCCGATGTTAAATCCGTTACCAGAATATCAAACGTTAAGTGATATAAAGAAACTTGGTTATATGTTTGCTAACGGTATATTATTAACGCCAGCTTGTGCATTAATAATTTTTGCAACTGCACCGTTATTTGCAACGTATACGGATTCAGCTGCTTGGATGAAAGCGATGGAACTATGCGTACCTGCGGGAACTTTATCAGAATTAAATATAACTGGACCAGAATTTTTGCACTGGATGCCAGTAGTACAAGACCAACAAACGGGCGGTATCATTATGAAAATTGTCCAGGAAATAGTGTACGGTACGATTATCGGCTATGTATTCTTTAAATGGGCGCGTAGAGAACGCGAAAAGGATAAGGAGCAGTTGCAACAATTGCCGCCATATTTACAGACTAAGTAAAAAAGTGTATGGGATTCCATATGCTTTTTCTTTTTTTTAGTTTTAGCTTTAGGTATTTATAAAAGATTGAATTTTCAATCTTTTTGTGTTAAGTTAGTGTTGGCGTGTACTAAAAGTGGATATAAAATTTACTACTAGCTTTCATGCGTAATAATTCCATATGTAGTGCAAGTTTTTTAGAGAGTTACAAATTTATATTGTTATCTTTAATAAACACGAACTATTTTAAGGGGGAATTTAAATGGGTAGTAGCGGAAGTATGGTAAAGCCGATTAGTGGTTTTTTAACAGCGTTAATTCAATATCCAGTACCGGTAGTAGAGTCACGTGCAGACATTGATAAACAAATTAAACAAATCATAAAAACAATTCATTCAACTAAATCAGGTTATCCTGGATTAGAATTAATAGTATTTCCCGAATATAGTACACAAGGGCTCAATACAAAAAAATGGACTACAGAAGAGTTTTTATGTACAGTGCCTGGGCCAGAAACAGACTTATTTGCTGAGGCATGTAAAGAATCTGAAGTGTATGGTGTTTTTTCTATAATGGAAAGAAATCCTGATGGTGGAGAACCTTATAATACAGCGATTATTATTGATCCACAGGGTGAAATGATTTTGAAGTATCGTAAGTTAAATCCTTGGGTGCCGGTCGAGCCTTGGAAAGCTGGAGATTTAGGCTTACCTGTTTGTGATGGACCTGGAGGGAGTAAATTAGCTGTTTGTATTTGTCATGATGGCATGTTCCCTGAAGTAGCCCGTGAAGCAGCCTATAAAGGCGCGAATGTCTTGATCCGTATTTCTGGATATAGCACACAAGTTAGTGAACAATGGATGTTAACCAATCGTTCAAATGCATGGCAAAATTTAATGTATACATTGTCAGTGAACTTAGCGGGTTATGATGGTGTATTTTATTACTTTGGTGAAGGACAAGTATGTAATTTTGATGGGACTACTTTAGTGCAGGGGCACCGAAACCCTTGGGAGATTGTTACTGCCGAAGTATATCCAGAGCTAGCAGATCAGGCTAGATTAGGATGGGGGCTCGAAAATAATATATATAATTTAGGCTCAAGGGGATATGTAGCGACTCCTGGTGGAGTGAAAGAGAACCCGTATACGTTTGTAAAAGATTTAGCTGAAGGTAAGTATAAAGTTCCCTGGGAAGATGAGATTAAAGTGAAAGATGGATCCATTTATGGGTATCCAGTTAAAAAGACGATTCATTCTTAAGGAAGATAAATAGAACAAGCGCATCATATTGATGCGCTTGTTCGGTTTACTCAATAATTTGAAATGCTTTTAACTCTTTTTCGACATTTTGTAGGAGTTGTTCGCTTTTTTGGAGTACATTTGTTGGGAAAGTCTCATCATCACCATATTCAACACCGTGAGGATAATAATGTTTTCCTAATAAGGGAGGGAGTAGTTTTACTTCAGCGTGTCTGCTGCCAATGTCGCCTTCAACAGCAACTCCGCGCACTCGTAAGTAATAAATATCCTTTAATATTTCAAATTTATAATCGTATGTAACTCTTTCGTAATCCCACTGTCCAGCTAGTACAAAATGGTTCTTTTCCATAATCTCAGTTAAAAGGGATAAATCAACGACGGCCCCATTAAATTTCGTATTTGTAAATTGCATATAATACCTCCTTTTTTAATGTTACATCATTATTTTTATAATAGTATGAATAATAAGAAAGTGCAATTCATATTGAGAGAAAAGGGATAATCCAGACTTTTTTTGTGAAAATATGATATAGTGAAAAGAGTACGGTACACACAAAAAAGGAAATAAAAGGATTTGTGTATATCTCAATTTTATGTTTTGTGCAGGAGGTATATCGTTTGAAGAAATTATTGCGTATCGTAATGATTACATTTTTAATTTTAGCTGTTGATTTATACGGGAAATTACTCGTTTCACAATATATATTAACCCCATCTCAATCAAAACAAGAAAATAAAATTGTGAAAAAGAAAAAACAAGTCGATGAGGACTCCTCAGACACTGTTTTAAATATGATTGGTGGAGATTCTGAAAATCTATTGGCAAAGTGGGGAGAACCAGCTCGAATAGAGCCATCTGCTTACGGTTATGAATGGTGGGTGTACAATCAAGATTTAAATCAGTACGTTCAATTTGGAGTTGCTGAACGTAAAATTGTAACAGCGTATGTTGCTGGTGAACAAGTTAAGGTACCGCCTTATTATATAAATGAAAAATATGAAGATGTATACAAAAAGAATCCGCTCTCGCATGAGATTTCATTAAAAAGAGGGAAGAATAGTTATCAATTTGAGTTATCTGATACGGAAGTAATGGAACAGCCGTTAGTACCTGTAGAAGATGGATGGGCACAATTATATTTTGATCATTTCACACATGAACTCGTTGGTGTTCGTTATATGGATGATGAAACGTTATTGCGCCAAAGACCGTATCAGCTTGTTTATTCAGGTGAATTAATAGCAGAACAACCATTAACACCAGAAAAGATGAAACAAGTAGAGAATGGGAATATGCAACAAATTTTTGATTTAACAAATATTATTCGAAGTCGTCATGAACTACCATTGTTAACGTGGGATCAACAAACAGCAGATGTTGCTATTGGACATAGCAAAGATATGAAAGACAATAATTACTTTTCACATGATTCACCTACATTAGGTACGTTAGGAGATCGTTTACAACGAGGACGAGTAGGGTTTCAGCTTGCTGGTGAGAATATAGCGGCACAACATAGTGATGGAATTGCGGCGGTACAAGGTTGGTTAAATAGTGAGGGGCATAGAAAAAATTTATTTAATGAACAATTTACCGGATTAGGTGTTGGGGTATATGATAAATTTTATACGCAAAACTTTATTCGAAAATAAAGTGAAACTTTAAGTAGTGTAAAAAAGGTGCATGAATCGTCTAAAAATAGGCGAACCATGCGCCTTTTTTTTCTTACAATATAAGTAGATATACATGAAGAGGTGAGGATTATGCCAACAACAAAAGGACCGTTACATCCATCGGTTCAACAGTTTAAAGAATTTGTAAACCATCACCCTAAAATGGTTCATGACGTTAGAAGTGGTCAAAAAACTTGGCAGCAATTTTATGAAGAATGGTACTTACTTGGTGAGGAAGATCCAATATGGGCAACTTATAGACCTGATGGAGCGCCTGCCTTTTCTTCAGTAAAAGAAAATAAAAAAGAGAAGGAAAAAGACAATCGAACTGAAGAGGAAAAAACTGCTGATGTGATGGAACAAATGCTTTCTTTTTTTAAAAAGCTAGATGTGGAACAAATGCAGCATCATTTAGCTAATGTGACGAGTGCTATCGGGAGTGTGCAACAAGTTATTCAACAGTTTCAAGGAAGTCGCACGCAACAAGAACAAAGTACTTCCAAAGAAAATAATCCATTTTTCTTTCAAAAGGATTAGGGGGAAAGATGATGAGAGAAGAACTTATGGAGTTTATAAAGGCTGATGAGGACTTATCGCGTTATATTAGGGAGCAGCCATACTGGTATAGGAAGTTAACCCGAAATCCTGAAGAAAAAGAAGCTTTTGAGCTGGCTGCTATGCAACATTTCAAAAAAACGATACCAGATAAAGTAGAAAAATTTCAAAATCAATTGGCGGTTGCTTCGATCATGATTGATATGTTTCAGTATATGAAGCAGCAAAATACGACATAATTGGAAGGGAAAACTATGTCCGTCATGCAGAACTTTTGTTACAATAGAAGCGGATTATTTAAAAAAGGAGTTGCAGCATGACGGAAATTTGTTTAGTACGACATGGACAAACTGATTGGAATTTTCAAGAGATTATTCAGGGGCGTGAAGATATTCCACTTAATGAAGTTGGGAAAAAGCAAGCGAGTCAAAGTGCGGCTGCTTTGCAAGTAGAATCGTGGGATATTATTATAAGTAGTCCGTTAATTAGAGCACAAGAAACGGCTAAGGCAATCGCAGAGGCAGCTGGATTACAATCCATTTTATTAGATGAACGATTTGTTGAACGGAATTTTGGAGAAGCTTCAGGGAAGCCGGTTGCGACTGTTAGAGAGTTAATTGCGGAGGGTAAAGTAGAAGGTATGGAGTTAGATAAAGAAATTGTAGCTCGTTGCTTTGCTGCTTTAGAAGATGTTGCAGTAACTCATTCTGGTAAACGTATTATTATTGTTGCTCATTCACATGCGATAAAAGCTATTTTACATGCAATTGCACCAGATGAAATTACGTTTAAGACCCCGTTAAAAAATGCATGTATTAGTTATGTGAAAGAAAACGGCGGAGAATGGGATGTTCTTAAATATAATATTGCGGAACATATTAATGTATAAGCGTATCTGAGATTGTTTGAAAATAGTTAGAGTCATATCTTTCTTTTAAGTGAGTCACTTCAATTAGTAGTTCTATTCTAAATGTGGTATGATGAATACTCGGAGGTGTCTCTCATGATTGTAGCGACGCTAGAAAGCGTATTAATATTAGATAAGGCAGAGCAGCTTGCAAAAGCGATCATCTGTTCAGATATAGCAGAAGATTATCGTAAGTGTTATAAAGAATTGCATGAGGATGTGGAAGTTCAGACATTAATTCAGCAATTTACAGCGATGAAGGAACGATATGAGGAAGTGCAGCGTTTTGGGAAATACCATCCTGACTATACTATCGTGTCAACAAAAATGAGGGAATTAAAGCGTTCTGTAGACTTGCATGATAAGATTGCAACCTTTAAACGAGCAGAAACTGCTTTACAAAAGTTATTAGATGAAGTTAGTGTAGCAATTGGTTCTGAGGTATCCTCTTCTATTAAAGTTCCAACAGGAAATCCATTTTTCGATGCTGGTGGCTGTGGCGGAGGTTGCGGTACTGGCGGAGGTTGCGGTTGTAAAAAAACGGGGTGATGTACCCCGTTTTTTAGAAGATGTAAGAAAACGTATACAGAGTTTGTTTCATTATGTCATAAATTTCTGGTTAGTTTTCAAAAATATAAAATATAAGTTTTTAAAAGGAGAAGATGGAGAAGATTATGTTCGGGCAACGACAAAGTATGATTGTTTATTTACATTCATTGAAACATGCCAAGATTTTAAGAAAATATGGTAACATACATTACATATCAAAACGATTAAAATATGCCGTTGTATATTGTGATATGGAACAAATTGAGCATATGATGCATAAGTTGAATAAACTTCCTTTTGTGAAAAAGATAGAACAGTCGTACCGTCCGTTTTTAAAAACGGAATTTGAAAATTCCCGTCCTGATCGGGCAAAAGAATACGATTATAGTTAAAGTAAAAAAATCCCCTGCTACGTTTAGCGTGGGATTTTTTTACTTTAAATAAAGTGTTATTTCATTGGAGGAATGAAATTATTCATTCGTAAAATACCAATTAGATGATTGAAAAATAGTTCTTTTTCTGGGAAAGTTGTGGACGGTTTTACAGTAAATGTGGTCACTTTTTTTCCTAGTTTTTCTGCCATTTCTTCAAATAAAATGACACGTTTACTTTTTTTATTTTCAGGCATAGGAATACCTTCACGACATATGTATAATGGCTGGAAATCACCAGTAGTGGTCGGTTTTAATATTACAACAAGCGAGCATACTTTCTTTTCGTTTTTAATTGTTTCAAATTGTAACATATGTGTTATACGTTCTTGGTTTGCTTTGGCAATTTCAAGTAATTCATATAAATCAGAGTAGCCTTCTCCAAGTTCTATAAAGCGTTGAATCATATCTTTTCCTCCTCTTTCTTTTACTGTACCATCTCACTTTTTAAATGAAAAGTAGACAAAGAAAAAAAACCCTGCAAAGCAGGGCCCTTCTTATACTAGTATGTACTAGTAAGAAGGCAAAGGGAGAGGAGAAACCGGAGGAAGAACTTATGGGGAAACGTAAGTCTTCTCCGCGGTTGGCAACAACATCGAAGGTGATGTTGTTATAATTATTTATGTCCAATCTAAATGAAGATATACATAATGAATTTAAATTTTATGTTTGGCTTTTTATTTTTCTTTTTTTTATTTTATGATAGGATAAAAAAAGATAAAGTGAAACTTTAATCAGTGGGGCATCCCCGCTGATTATTAGCCTTCACTAATCGGGCGTTTACGGGCAGTTAATTTCCCACCTCACTTTTTGTTCTAACCGAATTTTGAGTTGGGAGTTTTACTGCCCGTTAATGCGGGGGAAAGTGGAATTAATGTACATAATGGGTTTGTGTTAGCGAATGGCGAGATAAATACATAAAAAATGACGAGCGGTTATTTTTAGAGAAAGTTTCTTATGGATAGGTGAAAGTTACATATAGTTTTGCAGCGGTTACTGAAGTGGGAAATTATTTTATAAGCGCTCGATAGATTGAAATAAAGGTAGTGACAACAGATGAGAGTAGTTTCAGGAAAATGTAAAGGGCACCCACTTAAAGCGGTTCCCGGCAATACAACACGTCCAACGACGGATAAAGTAAAAGAATCTATTTTTAATATGATAGGCCCTTATTTTGATGGTGGTACCGCTCTTGATTTATTTGGCGGTAGTGGTGGCCTTGGAATTGAGGCTATAAGTAGAGGGATTGAAAAAGCGATTTTTGTTGATCGAGATAGTAAAGCGATAAAAGTCATTCATCAAAATTTAGAAAGTTGTAGAATACATGAACAAGCTGAAGTGTATCGAAATGATGCAGAGCGTGCGGTGAAAGCGCTCATAAAGCGTGAAATGTCATTCGATCTTATACTAATAGATCCTCCATACAAAGATCAAAAAATTGTATCTTTGATTAGTGTGATGGATCAACATGGATTGCTACATAGAGATGGATTAATTATGTCAGAGCATGGTAATGATGTTGTTTTACCTGATTCTATAGGGAATCTTGTAAAAGTAAGAGCTGAAAATTATGGGATTACAGCAATATCGATTTATAAGTATGAAGGTGAGGAGACAGAATGACAAGTATAGCTATTTCTTCAGGGAGTTTTGATCCAATTACCCTTGGGCATCTTGATATTATTAAAAGGGGAGCAAAAGTGTTTGATGAAGTGTACGTAGTTGTTTTAAACAATTCATCAAAAAAACCATTCTTTTCAGTTGAAGAACGTCTAGATTTAATTCGAGAAGCAACAAAGGATATCCCAAATGTAAAAGTGGATTCGCATAGCGGGCTATTAGTGGAGTATGCAAAAATGCGTAATGCAAATGCAATTTTACGTGGTTTACGAGCGGTTTCTGACTTTGAATATGAGATGCAAATTACTTCTATGAATCGAAAATTAGATGAAAATATTGAAACCTTTTTTATAATGACAAACAACCAATATTCATTTTTAAGTTCGAGTATTGTGAAAGAAGTTGCGAGGTATGGAGGAAGTGTAGTAGATCTTGTGCCTCCTATTGTAGAGCGTGCTTTAAAAGAAAAGTTTCAAACCCCGTTAAAGTGAACGGGGTTTTTCTTTATTCATGCGTAAAAACAATAAGATAACATATAAGTATAAACAAAATAATGTGAAAATCGGTCCGTAGTGTACAAAAGATGTCCAAATTTCAAGTAGTGTAGAAGAATGATTGGATAAAAATACGGGAATATCTTTTTCCATAGGTGAGAAAGAACTTACTTTCTCATAAAAAGGTTTCCAAAATATAAACGTAAAAATAGGAGCAAGAATACTTTGGATAAGTCGTGCGAAAAAATATGGCTTAAATCGGATATCCGTTTCAGCTAGTATGCTAGCAACTTGTGCCTGAATTGAAAGGCCGCTAAATGCTAAAATGAAGCTTGTTACCATCGCTTGTTGCAGAAGGGGTGTTTCATTTATTTGACTAATCATTTGGCTTCCGAGTGTCATTTCAAAAATACCTGATAATATCGGAATACTAAAATCAGTACTTAGTTGGAAGAATGATAAAATATGTTGCATAATAAAAGAAAGAGTTGCTGTAATATGGAATACAGTAATCATTTTGTTTAACACAGAAAATAAAATAATAAATCCGCCAATCATAAGTAATGTTTGAATGGAAGAAACGATAGCGTCCCCAAGTAATTTTCCTATTGGTCTTTTTTCTTGCAAGCGTGTTTGGTGAAGGATTGAAAAAGGGTTTTGAAAAGGACGTTTTTTAGTAGTTTGTTTATCATTTGTGTAAGATGTGTTATGCCCGTAAAAACGCATTATTAATCCGACGGCAAAGTTGCTTAAATAATGTGCAGCAGCTAGTACGATTCCTAATTTCGGATTATTGAAAAAACCGATAGAAACAGCTCCAAAAATAAAAAGTGGATTAGAAGAGTTTGTGAAAGATACGAGGCGCTCGGCTTCAATTTGTGTTATTTGATCGCTTTTTCGCAGTCTAGCGCTTAATTTGGCGCCAGCAGGGAACCCTGAGGCCATGCCCATTGCCCAAACAAATCCACCTATTCCTGGAACGCGAAAAAGTGGTCGCATGAGTGGTTCTAATATAACGCCTATAAATTTTACAACACCGATACTAATTAGAAGTTCCGCAATGATGAAAAACGGTAATAGTGAAGGGAATACAACTTCCCACCATATATTTAACCCTCGAATGGAAGCTTGCAAAGCAGCTTGGGGGTGGAGTACAAGAGAAAAGGTTAAAAATAGTGTTGATATGGTAAGGAAAGCGGTTTTCCATTTTTCATACATGTAAGTAAATCCCCCTTTGTCCCAAAAAACGTTCATTTCAGTATACGTGGATACGTGGTGAATTTAGACCATAAGTATGAAAAAGGGATGAAAAAAATTAAAGGGTGAGAAAAATGAAAGAACCGAAGATTGGTTTAGCGCTTGGATCTGGGGGAGCGAAAGGATTTGCTCATATTGGCGTTATAAAAGTTTTAAGGGAAGCGGGTATCCCGATTCATATGATTGCAGGGAGTAGTATGGGGGCCTTAATAGGTACATTTTATGCGGCTGGCTGTAACGTTGAACGATTGTATAAATTGGCGACTGTTTTTAAGAGGAAATACTATTTAGATTTCACGGTACCAAAAATGGGGTTTATTGCTGGTAAACGTGTCAAAGATATGATTAAAATGTTTACATATAATAAAAATTTAGAAGAGTTAGATATCCCGACAGCTGTTGTGGCTACTGACATATTGAAGGGGGAGAAAGTGGTTTTTACAAGTGGTCCTGTTGCAGATGCGGTGAGGGCTAGTATATCTGTCCCTGGAGTGTTTGTGCCAGAAAAGGTAAATGGACGATTATTAGTAGATGGTGGAGTGATTGATCGCATCCCAGTTTCGGTTGTAAAAGAGTTAGGTGCCGATATTGTTATTGCTGTTGATGTATCTCCGATTAAGGTGAATGGTGAGGTTACATCTATTTATGATGTAATTATGCAAAGTATTGAAATTATGCAGCATGAGCTTGTAATGAATCGGCAAATTGCATCAGATTTAATGATGCGACCAGCTGTGGAACAATTTAGTTCACGTGCTTTTACAAACATTGAAGACATTATTCGAGTCGGAGAAGTAGAAGCAGAAAAACATGTTTCAAATATTTATTTATTAATTGAGCAGTGGAAGGAGAAACATAATGTTTAAGCGTTTTCGGTTTATATATGCAATCTTAATAGGTGTGATATTGGCGATGTTACTTGTTTATGTGCGTTTACCGTACTATGTAACAAAACCAGGAATGGCTGCGAAATTAGAGCCGTATGTCCAAGTTGAGGGTGGAACAAAAGAATCTGGTGATTTTATGCTTGTAACGGTTTCGATGGGGCCGGCAAATGTGGTGAATTTAATAGCGGCACAATTTAATAAATATACACATGTTTCGAAGGCGGAAGAAATATTGCAAAGGGGCGAGAGTGATGAAGAATATCAATTCCGCCAAAATTATGCAATGAAAGACTCGCAAAATGCAGCAATTTATAATGCGTATAAACAAGCGAATCGTACTGTTTCTTTTGAAAATAAAGGTGTATTAGTTGCTGGTGTAGCGAAGGGTATGCCGTCAGAGGGGAAGCTTAAGCTTGGAGATATCATCATAGCTGTCGACGGAAAAACATTCGAAAAGACGGATCAATTTATTGAGTATATGACAGGGAAAAAAGAAGGAGATACAGTAAATATTGAGTACATGCGAGGCGGAAAACAGTTAAAAGAAAATTTAAATGTAAAGACAATTCCTAATGGAAATGGCCGCGTAGGTATAGGTGTCTCTATCGTGACGGAAAGAGAGTTAGTAGTAGATCCGAAAGTGAAAATTGATTCCCATGAAATAGGTGGGCCATCAGCAGGCTTAATGTTTACATTAGAAATATATAATCAACTTGTGGAAGAAGATTTAACAAAAGGACATGAAATTGCTGGAACAGGTACAATTAATGAAAAGGGAGAAATTGGCCCAATTGGTGGTATACAGCAAAAAGTGGTAGCTGCTAGTGATGCGGGTGCTGAGGTGTTTTTTGCGCCAAATGAAAAAGGTGCGGAGAAATCCAACTATAAAGATGCACTTGAGGCTGCGAAAGATATTAAAACAAAAATGAAGGTTGTACCAGTGGATACGCTGGATGATGCGTTGAAGTATTTGGAAAAAATGGGTGAGAAAAAATAAACCTCTCTGAAATAGAGAGGTTTTTCTTATAGAAACGTTGTAGTTGTTTCATCGTAACGAATTGGATGGTGTATTACGTCTTGTTTTAGTAGTTGTGTCCGTAATGGTTCTTGCATGATAGAGAAATATACAGAATTTGCTTTTCGCTCTATATGTAAAGTAGGATGGTCAAAACTTTTTGTATGAGTAAGGATTGGAAGTTCTATTTTTTTCTTGTTTTTTGAAATATAAGTTTGTCCTTTTTGTGACATGCCGAGTAGACGAATATACGGTGCATGTTGTTCTATATTTGCCATATGCATCTCTTCTTTTGTCGTGTTTGTTAAAATATGTGTACAGGCTCTTTGTAATCTAGTCCATGTATAACGTTTTGTTTTTAATGCTTCCATGAATGAGTGGAAGGAAGAGCTGTTTTGTATTTTTGATAAAATACGATGCTCTAAACCTTCTTCGATTTCATATATATGTCGTAAGTCCCCTGGAGACATCGTCATAAGTTTGTATTTAAAAAATGAAAAGTATTGTTCCCAATTATGTAATATCCCGAAGTTTTGTTTATAAGTTGCTAAAAGAGAAGCGGTTGCTTTCGGGATAAAAGGCTCAATTTCTGTAAATGAACCATTTTCGCTAAAGAGTTGTTTACGAATACTCGTTGCACTTGCGATATGTTGGTTACTAAATGTTTCATCGTGATAATGAGATGCGTATCTTTTTATAGTTTGTGCTTGCATAGAACTATTTTGCGCCAGAATTGCTTTTATGTATTGAAAGCCTAAAATGTTATTTGGTTGTGACATATCGATGTTTTTTTTGGATGGTAAAATGTGTAGAAAGGCTTCAGATGTAGCTTTGGCGTAACTATTACCTGCGCTCATAAATTGCTTTACGAGACGATTAAAAGTCGCTTCTTCGTTTTTTTGTACAGAGATGGTATTATAAAAATTTTCGATTTGTCCATCTTCACTGCCAAAACAAATTTCAGAAACGCGTAAGGCATTTAAGATGGAAATAGCACCATTTGCAAAAGTTTCAGCTTTTTGTGTTGCGAATGCGTATGGAAGCTCTACAATAAGGTCTACACCGCTTGCTAAGCCCATTTTAGTGCGATACCATTTGGAAATGAGTGCGGGCTCACCACGCTGCAAAAAAGGGCCACTCATAACGGCAATTATAATATCAGAGTGTGTTAACTTTTTTGTTTGTTGCACATGATAATCATGACCGTTATGAAAAGGGTTATATTCAACGACAATACCACTGGCTTTTATGATAATCTCTCCTTTCGATGTAGCATCTTTTTGGAAAACATGATACTCTATATATTATTTACTATGATGACTTCATTATAGTGTAAAGAAAAAACATTGACAAATATAAAATGGCTAGCTATAATTTTGTTTGTTGCCTTGAGGTGATATGATATGAAATGGTCCATCCATCAATTGAATAAATTGAGAAATAAAGGATTGACATTGGATGAGATGGTAGATGTAAGTGAGCTAAAAGAGGTCGAGAAAGATATTCGTGAAATTAATCCTGTTCATGTAACAGGAAGAGTTGATTTTGGCTCCGGGAAGTTTACGTTCCATCTACATATAACTGGAAGCATGGTTTTACCATGTTCTCGCTCTTTAGTAGATGTGACATTACCATTTGACATTAAAACAACTGAGGTGTTCCAAACTTCAGAAGAAGAGTTTGAAACAGAAGCTGAAATTCATTGTTTAGAAGGAGAAGTACTTGACTTACTGCCCGTAATCAAGGAAAATATACTTTTGGAGATTCCAATGCAAATTTTCAGTGATGATGTTTCTGGTGGAGCACCGATGCAAGGTCAAGACTGGCAAGTGATTTCGGAAGAAAACAAAGAAAAGGCTGTTGATCCAAGATTGGCAGGACTTGCAAAGTTTTTTGACAAATAATCGGAAGACTGGTTTAGGCCTTCATATGAAAATAATTATTTCTTTTAAGGAGGTGGGAAGAATGGCTGTACCTTTTAGAAGAACTTCTAAAACAGTAAAAAGAAAGCGTCGTACGCATTTCAAATTATCAGTACCTGGTATGGTAGAGTGCCCAAGCTGTGGTGAAGCGAAATTAGCTCACCGTGTATGTAAAGCATGCGGTACTTACAAAGGTAAAGAAGTAATCAGCAAGTAATTGCGGGAAAATAAACGTAGAAGATATCTTCTGCGTTTATTTTTTTTGTTTTATTCTTTAGTTGTTGTATTCTATCTTTTCTAGTAACTGCATATGCTTAATAAAAAATGCATAGGGAGGACTAGAGAGATGGCGACAACAAGACAAGATGCTTGGACTGATGATGAAGATTTGCTTCTGGCAGAAGTAGTACTCCGGCATATTCAAGAAGGTGGAACGCAACTTTCTGCCTTTAAAGAAGTGGGAAGACATTTGTCTCGTACACCAGCAGCATGTGGATTTAGATGGAATTCTTACGTGAGAAAGCAATATAAAGAACGTATTGAAGAAGCGAAACAACTTCGTAAAGTAGAAAATTATGAAGTGAAAGAGACGGAGGTATTAGAGCCTACGTCAATTACACTGAATGATGTTATTGATTTCTTGCAAAATTATAAAGATGAAAACTCTTTAATGGTGTTGCAAAAACAAGTTGAATCGCTACAGACAGAGAGAGAACGACTTCTAGAGCGATTATCAGTATATGAGGAAGAGTATAGAACATTACTTGATTATATCGATCAAAAAAGAAGTGTAATGGTAGCGGAAAGAAATAGTGTTCGTTCGAATGGAAAGTTAGAGAAGTTAAAGAAATAAAAACAGCTGTTACGCAGCTGTTTTTTTTATTTCTTATGCAGATTCCTCGTTTGTAATCGCATTCATATTTGTTTCTGGATGCCAAATATAAAAATCACCATTAGTTACTGATACAGGTTGGAAATTTAATTTATCCCAAAAACCAGCTGAATGGATACGTGCTATCGTTTTAACTGGGAACTGTAGTTGTTTTGCATAATTCACAAGCATTTGTCCAAATCCTTGTTTTTGAAAAGTTGGTAACACTTCAAGTTTATAAAGTTCTAGGTAAGGGCCAGTAATGTCAAATGGTTCGCCACCATCCCTTTTCATATATAGACTCATACGTGCGATTAGTGATCCGCCATAATAAATACCATAAAATGGTGATTCGCTATTGTTTTCAATAATGTTTGCTTGTAACTCTTCCAACATAGATAGTTCTAGAGCTCCGCAACCTTTAAATTTTTTAAATTCATCTAATGTTTTATAATTGATGAGCAAGCGCTCAACTTTTGGGAATCTCATTACATCACATCCTTTTCTTATCTTGTTGAATCCAGAAAAGTAAAAATATTTATAATAATATTATAACTTATTTTTTTATTTTTATGAAGAAGATAGTATATTTCTTTTATTATTTTTTTGAGGATTTGCTAAACTAAGAATAGAAGCACGTTAATAGGTAGTATATACATAGTGAAAGAAGAGGTTGCATTTATCTGTTAGGAGTCAGTGCAAGCGTAGGATGTATGCATGTGAATTAGAAAGATATAAAGGGAGGGAAGGCAAGGAAATTTAATATGAATTCCTTGGGTGAAAATGAAAATTGGAATTGTAGGATCAGGTGCTATTGGTCTATTGTATACATTTTATTTACAAAAAAGTAATCAAGATGTCACGTTGTTTACAAGGACGGCTAAGCAGGCTGAAGAATTGAATAAAACAGGTGTAACTTGTATTAGAGATGGGAAACGTGAAACGGTATTTCCATCCATTTTACCGATAGAATATATGTTAGATCAGAAGTTAGATTATACATTTATTGCTGTGAAGCAATACCATATAAATGACATATTACCGTTTGTGCAAGGAGAATCATCATTAATCTTTTTGCAAAACGGAATGTCGCATCTTCATGCTATACAGAAAATAAGAAATGAGAATATAGCTGTTGGTATTGTAGAACACGGTGCGAAAAAAGAAGAAAGGTATACGGTCCATCATACTGGAATAGGTATAACGAAGTTTGGGGTAGTGCGCGGTCCATTTTTATATTTTAAAAAAGTATTCGATTATTTTCCTTTTGCTCATTTTCCAATTCAAATAGAGGCTGATTGGAAAGGTATTATGTACAAAAAATTAGTAGTAAATGTATGTATTAATCCATTGACAGCGTTATTGCGGGTTCAGAACGGTGAGTTAATTACGAATCCTTTTTTTTATCAAATGATGGAGCAAGTATTTAGGGAAGTTGCATTTCTTGTTAGTGAAGAACAAGAAATGGTATGGGAAATGGTACGAGGTATATGTGAAAGAACGTCTCATAATACATCATCTATGCTAGCAGATGTAAGAGCGAATAGACAAACGGAAATCGATGCAATTGTTGGATATGTGTTAGAGGAAGCTAAGAAACAGCAACGACCAGTTCCGACACTTCAATTTTTGTTCGATGCAATAAAAGGCTTAGAAGTAAAAGAATAAGTGTTATTCTTTGCTTTTACGTGAAACATTGACTACAATGTGGATTGGTGAGAGAACTGGATACGAAAGGAAGAATTATATGGAGATAAACGAAATCTCTGTTCCGCAACAAGGTATTGTAGCGGACTATATGAACGGTAAAAAAGAGATACAGTCGTGTTTTGATTATATGTTAACAGAAGTTGCTTTTAAACAACGTTTACATGATTTGCGTGAAAGGAAGTTTTTCCGCCAAGAGTTAGTAGCGCATTTATTAGAATATAATACAAAATTGCAAGCGGGAGAATCTACAATTCAAAATGTAAAAGCGCTTGGAGATGAAAATACATATGTTGTTATAGCTGGACAACAAGCGGGGTTATTAACTGGACCGCTTTATACAATTCATAAAGTTATTTCAATTTTACAGCTTGCAAAGGAAAAGGAAGAAAGTTTAGGCGTTAAAGTCGTTCCTGTATTCTGGATTGCTGGTGAAGATCATGATATGGATGAGATTAATCATACTTTTGTAACGAAAAATAAAAAAATAAAAAAGACTATTTTTCATGACCGTAATCCGAAAAAGGCGAGTGCTTCTGAGTCTGAACTGTCTGTTGAAGATTGTAGAAAATGGATGGAAGAGATTTTTAAAACATACCCAGAAACGAATTTTACAAAGGATGTATTACGATTTGTAGATGATGCTTTGAATAAATCGAATACGTATGTAGATTTCTTTGCTTACCTTATTACAAAAATGTTTGCTAATTCTGGTTTAATTCTTGTTGATTCGCATCATCCTGAATTAAGGAAGTTAGAGGTTCCATTCTTCAAACGTATTATAAGCAAGTATAAAGAAGTGCAAGAGGGGCTTCACAATCAGCAGGAAGTAATTAAAGAATTAGGGTATAAGCCAATTATTGAAACAAAGTCTAATGCAGTGCATATATTCATGGAAATCGATAATGAGCGAGTGCTGCTTGAAGACAATCAAGGAAAGTTTGTCGGAAAAGATGGGACACATTCTTTTTCATATGAAGAATTGATTGAAGAGTTGGAGAGAAGTCCAGAGCGTTTTAGTAATAATGTTGTAACACGTCCTCTTATGCAAGAGTATGTATTTCCTACGCTAGCGTTTATTGGAGGTCCAGGGGAGATAGCTTATTGGAGTGAACTGCAACAAGTATTCCATACTGTTGGTTTCCAAATGCCGCCTGTCGTTCCTCGTCTTACAATGACTTATATAGAGAGAGATATAGCGACAGATTTAAATGATTTACAGTTGCAAGAAAATGATCCGTTTTTACATGATGTAGATAAATTACGTGAAAACTGGTTGTCTGATCAAATAGAGGAACCAATCGACGATCGATTTATAGAGGCGAAAAAAGAAATTATTGATATTCATACATCATTACAACAGTTTGTGAAAAAAATAGATCCAGGATTAAGTGAATTCGCAGGGAAGAATGAGTTGAAAATTAATGAACAAATTGAACTGTTAGAAAGAATGTTGAAAAGAAATGTTGAGAAAAAACATGAAGTTCAACTAAATAAATTCCGCCGTATACAATGTGCAATTCGTCCATTAGGAGCTCCGCAAGAGCGCGTGTGGAATGTATGTTATTATTTAAATCAGTTCGGTTTGGATTTCGTTGATCGAGTGATGGAGAATTCATTTTCTTGGGATGGAAAACATCATGTTATAAAACTATAGAATCTTGCTCTTTGGAGCAGGATTTTATTTTTATTCTGTTGAATTTACTGTGAAGTGAAATTTTTCTGAATTATCATTTTGTAACTGGTAGAGATTGTATATATGTAGGATACTTAAATATATGACAAAATCACACAAAATGTAAACGTATTATTCTCTTTTTCGACAGTTTTTTATTTAAATTCCCGTAAAAAATGATAAAATTTAGTATATAATAAAAGAAAATAGCGATTTGTATAGTATGCTGCCTTTGTTGGTAAGTTAACTGAGTCGTTCTTTAGTAGTATTTCATTCTCTGATCGTGAGAAATACGTTTAGAGGAAGAAATACATTTAACATAAATTAATTGGAAAAAGAGTAGGTGCAACAATGTTTAAACACGTAACAGTGCTTTTGAAAGAAACAGTAGACGGCTTAGATATAAAGCCAGATGGTACATATGTAGATTGTACACTGGGGGGAGGAGGACATAGTTCTTATTTATTATCCCAATTGACTGATGGGGGAAAATTAATTGCTTTTGATCAAGATGAGATAGCGATTCAAAATGCAAAAGAAAAATTTTCTTCATACGGTGAGCAGTTTATAACGGTAAAGAGCAATTTCCGTTACTTATCTGAAAAACTACAGGAATTAGGCATAACAGAGGTAGACGGTATTTTATTCGATTTAGGTGTTTCATCCCCACAATTAGATACACCAGAGCGAGGCTTTAGTTATCATCATGATGCACCGTTAGATATGCGGATGGATCAAGATGCCCCATTAACAGCATATGATGTTATAAATAGCTGGTCATATGAACAACTTGTAAGAATTTTCTTCCAGTATGGTGAAGAGAAATTTTCAAAGCAAATAGCAAGAAAAATTGAAGCGTATCGTGAAAATAAAGCTATTGAAACGACAGGAGAATTAGTGGAACTAATAAAAGAAGGTATTCCGGCTCCTGCGCGTAGAACTGGTGGACATCCTGCGAAGCGAGTTTTCCAGGCAATCCGTATTGCTGTAAATGATGAATTGAAAGTATTTGAAGAAGCGTTGGAATCTGCTATTGAGATGGTCAAGCCTGGTGGAAGAGTTAGTGTTATAACATTCCATTCATTAGAAGACCGTATTTGTAAAACAACATTTAAGCGAAATAGTACAACGCCGCAATTGCCGCCAGGGTTACCAATTATCCCAGATGAATTTAAGCCGAAATTAAAGCTTATTACAAGAAAACCGATTTTACCTTCTGATATAGAGCTGGAAGAAAATAATCGAGCGCGTTCTGCGAAGTTGAGAATCGCTGAAAAACGATAAAAAGGAGAGAGAGGTATGACTAATTTAGCTGTAAAGTACAAACAACAAGCGCAAGAAGAGGTACAAATTCAAACGCCCCCACAGCAGATGGTTAAGCCGAAGGTTAAAGCAAAGATCACAAGGGTCGAAAAACTGATGTATGTAGCGTTTATTGGCTTCTTATTGTATGCCTGTGTAGCGTTTATTGGGAATAAAGCAGGGCTTTATCAAGTTAATGTAGAAGCAGCGACGATCGAAGAAAAAATTGTACAGCAGCAAAAAGAAAATCAAGAATTGCAAGCTGAAGTAGAGAAGCTAAGTCGCTATGAACGAATCGCTGAAGTTGCAAAAAAACATGGGCTAGAAATTAATGCGAATAATGTGAAAGGCCTCAAGTAAGGCAATAGGTGTGAAGGAAAGATGAAGAAAAATATGACTAAATTTCATACCAATAAAGGAGCAGGTTATTTTATGATATTTTTCCTCCTGCTCTTTTTGCTATTATTAGCCCGATTTTTTTACATACAAGCGACAGGAACAGTGCATAATCAGGATTTGGATGACCTTGCTAAGCAAAAACATAGTAAAACAGGAGTTCTCGAAGCGAATCGAGGAACGATTTATGACCAAAATGGTCATGTGTTAGCGCAAGATGCAAACTCTTATAAACTTGTAGCTGAATTAAAAGGTGCGAAACCTGTTGAGAATAAAGAGGATACTGCAAAGAAAATTGCAGGAGTACTAGGAAAAGGCGAAGAGGATATTTTAGCTGCATTAAATAAGGAAGGCAGAAGTCAAGTCGAATTTGGAACACTAGGCAAGGATTTGACGAGAGAACAGAAGAAACAAATAGAGGCATTGAATTTGCCGGGAATATCTTTTATTACAGAAAATGCAAGAGTGTATCCAAACGGTGATTTTGCGTCTTACGTCATAGGTCATGCGAAACCAAATGAAAAGGGAACTTCGGTAGGACAATTTGGCTTAGAAAAAAGTTTGGATAAATATTTAAGTGCTTCTAATGGAGAAGTAGCTTATACAGGTGATCGTAAAGGTGTATCTCTCGATGGTGGAAAAGTGAATGTAAAGGCACCTAAAAATGGAGATAATGTGTATTTAACAATGGATCAACGAATCCAAAGTTATTTAGAAGATGCAATGAAAGCGGCAAGTAAACAATATGATCCAGAAAGTTTAATAGGGATTGTTGCGGATCCGAAAACTGGAAAAATATTAGCGATGTCTACTAAACCTAGTTATGATCCTAATGATCGTCAAATTAAATATTTCTTCAATGATGCGATTTCAAATGCATTTGAACCGGGGTCAACAATGAAAATTTTCACATTAGCGGCAGCTATTAATGAAGGTGTGTACAAAGGACAAGATTATTATCAGTCTGGTACATATCAAGTTGGAAATCGGAAGATAAATGATCATAATGGCGGTGCTGGCTGGGGCTCTATTACATTCGATGAAGGGGTGGAGAGATCTTCAAACGTAGCGTTTGCTATTTTAGGTGATCAAAAACTTGGTCCAGAACGTTTCCGTAAATATATTAATGCTTTTGGGCTAGATGAGAAAACAAATATTGATTTACCTGGTGAAGGTTCTAATACAATTTTATTTGATCAGCAAATACAGCAAGTAACAACGGCTTTTGGACAAGGTTCTACTGTAACGCCAATTCAGCTTGTACAAGCTGCAACGTCTATTGCAAATGATGGGAAAATGATGAAACCATATGCGATTGACAAAATTGTAGATCCGATAACAGGGGAAGTAAAATTAGAGCATAAACCAGAAGAAGTAGGAAAGCCTGTTACAAAAGAAACAGCAGCGCAAGTAAGACAGTTGTTAGAACGTGTTGTTACATCTCCGAAAGGAACAGGAACTGCTTATAAAGTCGATGGATATTCAGTTGGTGGTAAAACAGGGACAGCGCAAATGCCGGATGGGAAAGGTGGCTATATGACAGGAAGAGAGAATTATATATTCTCATTCTTAGGGATGGCGCCGATGGAGGATCCGCAACTTGTTGTGTATGTAGCTGTTAAACAGCCGAAATTGAAAGATGATGAGAACGGCGCACAGCCGTTAGCTGATATTTTTAAATATGTAACAAAAAATAGTTTAGAGTATTTAAAGATAAAGCCAAATGAAGTGAAAGATCCGAAGAAGCATTTAAAAGAGCAACAAACTGCTGTTCCAGATGTAACTGGTAAAACGATGACTGAAGCGGGGAAAGCAATTGAAAAAGCAAAACTCCGTCCAATCATACTAGGTGAAGGAAAAGTGCAGCAACAAGTACCAAAAGCGACTGAACAAACATTAAAAGGTGATCGAGTCTTTTTAGTGGGAGATAAGCCAACAATGCCAAATATACAAGGGTGGGCACTGCGTGATGTTATGAATTTGGCGAAAACATTACAGCTTAACTTAAAACCTTCTGGTACCGGATACGTAACTGAACAAAGTGTAGCAGAAGGAACGTTACTGCAACCGGGTACAGAATTAGGTGTAACACTAGTACCACCACTTGAACCGCAACAAGAAGCAGAAAAACCGTAATGGTAAGAAGCAAGGAGTTCTAATTAAATAAGTACAAGCATATATTGGAACAAGCTAGGCGTAAGGGAGGCTTGTTCCAATATGCGTGTATCAAATGTAACGGTTAGAAAACGACTTATTTTTATACTTATATCAGGTATACTTATTTTCACTATCATCGATATTCGTCTTGGATATGTACAGTTTTTTCTTGGGAATATGTTAACGGATCGCGCGAAAGATTCGTGGAGTCGTAATATTACTTTTGAGCCTGAAAGAGGGAAAATTTTAGACCGAAACGGTGTGGAACTTGCCACAAATAAAAGTGCCCCGACGGTATTTGTAGTGCCGAGGCAAATTGAAAAACCAGCAGAGACTGCAGAGAAGTTAGCTGCAGTATTAGGTGTGGAAAAAGACGAGATTTATAAGAGGGTTACAAAAAAGGAATCAATTGTAAGGTTAGATAAGGGTGGCAGGAAGATATCGCATGACAAAGCGAAAGAGGTACGAGGATTAAGTTTAAAGGGAGTTTATATTGCAGAGGATTCTATCCGGTACTATCCATTTGGAAATTTTTTATCACACGTATTAGGGTTTGCAGGTAGTGATAATCAAGGTCTTATGGGGTTAGAAAAATATTATGATAAAGAGCTGAATGGTGATAAAGGTCATGTCCGTTTTTTTGCAGATGCAAAAGGACAAAGAATGCCTAACATTGGTGATGATTTCAAAAAACCAGAAGCTGGACTGAACTTAGGCTTAACAATTGATGCGCGTATTACGAGAATTATGGAAAGAGAAATGAATATCGCAGAGTCAACGTATAATCCCGATGGTATGATTGCCATTGCAATGAATCCAAAAAATGGTGAGATTTTAGGCATGTCGAGTCGACCGAGTTTTGATCCAGCAGATTTTCAAAGTGTTTCTCCAGAAGTGTATAATAGAAATTTACCTGTATGGAGTACGTATGAGCCTGGTTCAACATTTAAGATCATTACGTTAGCGGCCGCTTTGAATGAAAATTTGGTAGACTTAGAGAAAGATACGTTTTATGATGATGGAGCAGCTGAAGTTGGTGGGGCTAGATTAAAATGTTGGAAAGCTGGAGGTCATGGTAGCCAGACGTTTTTAGAGGTCGTTCAAAACTCGTGTAACCCAGGGTTTATTGAACTTGGTGATCGACTGGGTAAAGACAGATTGTTTAAATACATTCGTAATTTCGGCTTTGGACAGAAGACTGGAATCGACTTACAAGGTGAAGGTAGTGGGATTTTATTTAAGTTAGATAAAGTTGGTCCAGTTGAGCAAGCAACAACTTCATTTGGTCAGGGTGTTTCTGTTACACCAATTCAACAAGTAGCAGCTGTAGCAGCGGCTGTAAATGGTGGAACGTTATACCAACCATATATAGCTAAGGAGTTTATTGATCCGAAAAATAATCAAGTTGTTAGTAAAAAAACACCTGTTGATAAAAGGAAAGTTATTTCCGAGGAAACTTCAGAAAAAGTTCGTTATGCATTAGAGAATGTTGTAGCGAAGGGGTCTGGTAAAGGTGCGTTTATTGACGGATATCGTGTAGGTGGAAAAACAGGTACTGCTCAAAAGGTGAAAGATGGTAAATATTTAGAGAATAATTATATAGTGTCTTTTATTGGCTTTGCTCCAGCGGATGATCCGCAAATTGTTGTTTATGTAGCTGTTGATAATCCAAAAGGAGTCACTCAATTTGGTGGAGTAGTAGCGGCTCCAATTGTTGGGAATATTCTTCGGGATGCACTTCCTGTTATGGGAGTGAAACCGAGAAAAGAACAAGTTGAGAAAGAATATAAATGGGGCGACACACCAACTGTAGAAGTTCCGAATTTAATTGGCATGAAAAAGAAGGATTTACAAACTCAACTTGTTGATTTGAAGCTTGATATAAGCGGAGATGGAGAGAGAGTAATTAAACAATCACCAGAAGCTGGGGCCAAGGTAAAAGAAGGCTCAAAAATTAGAATTTACTTCGGGAATTAAAGGTAACATAGTGCGTTTTATGTTACAATTGGTGGAAGTGAGTTCTTTATAGAAGAGTTACTTAATTTGAGACAGCAAGTGTCTCATTAATAAATAGGTCTATGTATTAGACGATAGTAGCACGTACCTCCTATTTAAATTAACTAGGAGGTAATGTGTTGCTTACTAAAAAAGAGATAAATAAACAATGTAGAGAGGGTTTAGTGAAATGAAGTTGCATACACTTGTATCATGTTTGCATGATTTTCCAGTTGTTCCAAAAGAAAATCCAGAAATCACATCTATTGAAGCTGATTCACGTAAAGTGAAAGAGGGAAGCTTATTTATATGTATGAAAGGGTATACGGTTGATAGCCATGATTTTGCTAAGCAAGCAGCGGCACAAGGAGCGGCTGCTATTGTTGCGGAAAGACCAATTGATGTTGACGTTCCAGTTGTACTTGTGAAAAATACTTTTCGTTCGTTAGCGGTTTTAGCTGATTATTTTTATGGTCAACCAACACACAAGTTACATTTAATTGGTATTACAGGTACAAATGGAAAGACAACAACATCGCATATTATGGATGAAATTATGCGCGCACATGGTCATAAAACAGGGCTAATTGGAACGATTAATATGAAAATCGGTGATGAAACATTTGAGGTGAAAAATACAACGCCAGATGCACTAACACTTCAACAGACGTTTTCAAAAATGGTTGAACAAGGTGTAGATAGCACAGTAATGGAAGTTTCATCTCATGCTTTAGATCTTGGGCGTGTACACGGATGCGATTATGATGTTGCAGTATTTACGAATTTAACACAAGATCATTTAGACTATCATAAAACGATGGAAGAATATAAACATGCGAAGGGCTTGCTTTTTGCACAGCTGGGCAATAGTTATAATCATAATCGTAAAAAATACGCTGTATTAAACAGCGATGATCCAGTTGCGGAAGAGTATATGAGAAGCACAGCGGCAACTGTTGTAACTTACGGTATAGATGTTTCAAGTGACATTATGGCGAAAGATATCGTTATGACGAGCGGTGGTACGACATTTACACTTGTAACACCGTATGAAAGTGTAGATGTTACGATGAAATTAATTGGTAAGTTTAATGTATACAATGTGTTGGCTGCAACAGCAGCAGGGCTTGTTTCAGGCGTAAGCTTACAAACAATTATTGATGTAATTAAAGAGCTTGCTGGTGTGCCTGGACGTTTTGAAGTTGTTGATGGTGGACAAAATTACACAGTTATTGTGGATTATGCACATACACCTGATAGCTTAGAGAACGTTCTAAAAACAGCGAAACAGTTTGCGAACGGTGATGTGTATTGTATCGTTGGTTGTGGTGGTGATAGAGATCGCACGAAAAGGCCAGTGATGGCAAGTGTCGCGGTAGAATATGCAACTCAAGCGATTTATACATCAGACAATCCAAGAAGCGAAGATCCAGTGGCTATTCTAGATGATATGATAAAAGGTGCAAAAGGGAATAATTATGAAGTAATTGTTGATCGAAAAGAAGCGATACGTTATGCTATTTCGAAAGCCAAAGCAGAAGATATTATTATTATTGCTGGTAAAGGGCATGAAACGTATCAAATTATTGGTAAAGAAGTTCATCATTTTGACGATCGTGAAGTTGCTAAAGAAGCAATTACAGGGCGTCTAAACAACGAAGAGTAACAACGTGAGAGGAGGACTACATGTGCTTGAGCAAGGTTTATTAGTAACGGCAGGGGTAGCATTCTTAATTTCTGTTGCCCTTTCGCCACTGTTTATTCCATTTTTAAGAAAATTAAAGTTCGGACAGAGTATTCGTGATGAGGGACCGAAGTCACATCAAAAAAAATCAGGGACACCAACGATGGGCGGTATTGTCATATATGTATCTATGATGGTAACGACCTTAATTATGGCAATTAAGTTTAATCATTTAGGTGCAGAGGTTTCGTTACTATTATTGGTGACATTTGGTTATGGATTAATTGGTTTTTTAGATGACTACATAAAGGTAGTTAAGAAAAGAAATCTTGGTTTAACATCGAAACAAAAATTACTAGGACAGCTTATTATTGCAATTGCGTTCTTTTTAATTGGAAAAGGGCAAGCATTTCACACATACATTATGATTCCAGGGACGGATGTTAAGTTTGAACTAAGCTGGGCGTATTTTGTTCTTGTATTATTTATGCTTATTGGTGGGTCGAATGCAGTTAACTTAACTGATGGTTTAGATGGTTTATTATCGGGAACAGCCGCTATTGCATTTGGAGCGTTTAGTATTATTGCTGTGGCACAAGAGCAATTCGGAGTAGCAATATTCTGTATGGCAGTTGTAGGAGCTGTACTTGGATTTTTAGTATTCAATGCGAATCCAGCGAAAGTATTTATGGGAGATACGGGTTCCTTAGCTTTAGGTGGAGCGATCGCAGCTGTAGCAATTTTACTAAAACAAGAATTGTTACTTGTAATTATTGGTGGAGTATTCGTAATGGAAACTTTATCTGTTATTATTCAAGTCATTTCGTTTAAAACAACCGGAAAGCGTGTCTTTAAAATGAGTCCATTACACCATCATTATGAATTATGTGGTTGGTCAGAATGGCGCGTCGTTGTGACGTTTTGGTCTGTAGGATTTTTATTAGCTATGTTAGGAATTTATATCGGGGTGTGGATGTAATTGAAAACTGTAACTGAATTTCAAAATAAAAATATTCTTGTATTAGGCATTGCAAAAAGTGGTTATGCAGCAGCTACCTTGTTACAAAAATTAGGGGCAAATGTTATTGTAAATGACGGAAAGCCTTTAGCAGAAAATACGCTTGCTGCAGAATTACAAGCAAAAGGAATGGACGTTGTATGCGGGGGGCATCCTTTGGAATTATTAGAGAGAAATATTTCTCTTGTAGTAAAAAATCCAGGGATTCCGTATTCTAACCCAATATTAGTTGCTGCGAAAGAAAAGCAGATTCCAATCGTTACGGAAGTTGAATTAGCATACCGTATTTCAGAAGCGCCATTTGTTGGCATTACGGGGTCTAACGGTAAAACGACGACGACAATGCTTACGTTTGAAATGCTAAAAGAAGGACGAAAGCATCCTATTATTGCAGGGAACATAGGCACTGTAGCTTGTGAAGTAGCACAGGATGCAAAAGAGAATGAAGTTGTAGTTACAGAACTTTCATCGTTCCAACTGATGGGAGTAGAATCTTTCCAGCCTAAAATCGCTGTGTTTTTAAACTTATTTGAGGCTCACTTAGATTATCATGGGACGAAAAAAGAATATGGTTTAGCAAAAGCTAATATTTTTAAAAACCAAACAGAAAACGATTATAGTGTAATAAATGCAGATGATGCAGATGTGATGGCTTTATCTGCTTATAGTAAAGGTCAAAAAATACTATTCTCGACAGCGAAAGAAAATGAAGATGGTGCGTGTATAAAGGATAACGCTCTTTATTTCAAAGGTGAAAAAGTTGTTGAAGTAAGCGATATTGTTTTACCTGGTCAGCATAATTTAGAGAATATTTTAGCTGCGATGAGTATTGCGAAACTATTAGGTGTTTCTAATGAAGCTATTACGGTTGTGTTAAAACGTTTTACAGGTGTAAAACATCGATTAGAATATGTAACAACTATTAACAACCGTAAGTTTTATAATGACTCAAAAGCGACGAATATGTTAGCGACTGAGAAAGCTTTATCTGCGTTTACACAACCAATTGTGTTATTAGCAGGTGGGCTTGATCGTGGAAATGAATTCGATGATTTAATTCCATATTTCAAAAATGTAAAAGCGCTTGTAACATTTGGACAAACAGCACCAAAATTAGTAAGAGCAGCAGAAAAAGTGGGATTAGATATAATTGAAAGTGTCGACACTTTAGATGAAGCAGTAGTGAAAGCTTACGCTCATTCTACGGAGGGCGATGTAATTCTTCTTTCCCCAGCATGTGCAAGCTGGGATCAATTTAAAACATTTGAAGAAAGAGGAGACATTTTTATACAAGCTGTGCATAAACTTATATAAAGTAAATCAAAACATCAGTAGGCTAACACCTGCTGATGTTTTGTTACATAGGGCAAAAGATTCTGCCTAAAGAGGTGGTGTTCATGGCTAATGAAGAAGACGCCTGATTATATTCTTATTATCGTTACACTTGCGTTGTTAACAATCGGAATGATTATGGTTTATAGTGCGAGTGCGGTTTGGGCCTCTTATAAAATGGGGGATTCATTCTTTTTTGCAAAAAGACAATTGTTGTTTGCGAGTATTGGTGTAGTGGCTATGTTTTTTATCATGAAAATTGATTATTGGGTGTGGCGGACATATTCAAAAGTAATTTTGCTAGTTTGTTTCGTTCTTCTCATTCTCGTTCTAATTCCAGGAGTAGGTCTTGTCCGTGGGGGAGCACGAAGTTGGATTGGAATCGGTGCATTTTCCATTCAACCGTCAGAGTTTATGAAATTCGCGATGATTATTTTTTTAGCGAAATTTTTAGCGGAACGACAAAAGTTAATTACATCGTTTAAACGTGGATTACTACCTGCTCTTAGTTTTGTATTTCTTGCTTTTGGGATGATTATGTTACAGCCAGATCTTGGTACGGGAACGGTAATGGTTGGGACATGTATTATTATGATATTTATCTCGGGAGCAAGGGTCTTTCATTTTGCAATGTTTGGTTTGCTTGGTGTAGCAGGATTTGTAGGGTTAATTGCATCAGCACCATATCGAATGAAACGCATCACATCATATTTAGATCCGTGGTCAGATCCGCTCGGAAGTGGATTTCAAATTATTCAATCGTTACTCGCAATTGGACCTGGTGGTTTATTTGGGCTTGGACTTGGGCAAAGTAGACAAAAATTTCTTTATTTACCTGAACCACAAACAGACTTTATATTTGCAATTTTATCCGAGGAATTAGGTTTTATTGGCGGTTCATTTGTGTTATTATTATTTAGTCTATTACTATGGCGCGGGATTCGTATAGCATTAGGAGCGCCAGATTTATATGGTACGTTTTTAGCAGTAGGTATTGTGGCGATGATTGCGATTCAAGTAATGATTAATGTTGGTGTTGTAACGGGACTAATGCCTGTTACGGGTATTACTTTGCCATTTTTAAGTTATGGTGGATCAAGTTTGACCTTAATGTTAATGGCAGTAGGTGTATTATTGAATATAAGTCGCCATTCTCGCTATTAAACCCTGTTTAAAAGACAGGGTTTTTCGTATGTGTGGAAAATACAATATGTATATGGAAATAAATACAATTGAATAAGAACAGGGAAGTGGAGGAATTAGTAGTGCGAGTATTAGTAAGTGGTGGGGGTACTGGAGGCCATATTTATCCAGCTCTTGCTTTAATTAGAGAAATAAAAAAATTAAATCCGGAAGCAAGATTTTTATACATTGGTACAGAAAATGGATTAGAGAGTACCATCGTTCCAAAAGCTGGTATTCCGTTCCAATCTATTGTTATAAGTGGATTTAAACGAAAAATATCGTTAGATAATGTGAAAACGGTTATGCGTTTTCTAAAGGGTGTACAAGATAGTAAACGATATATTCGTCGTTTTAATCCGGATATAGTGATTGGAACGGGTGGATACGTATGTGGACCTGTTGTGTATGCGGCAGCAAAACTAGGTATTCCAACTATTGTACATGAACAAAATAGTGTACCAGGTGTAACGAATAAATTTTTAAGTCGTTACGTTGATAAAGTTGCGGTTTGTTTTGAAGCAGCTACAGAACATTTTCCACAGTCAAAAGTGGTAATGACAGGTAATCCGCGAGCATCAGAGGTAATGGATCAAAACGGAATGAAAGGGAAACGTTCAGTTGGTCTATCTCTTCCTAAAAAGTCCGTACTTATTTTTGGGGGAAGTCGCGGAGCTAGACCGATTAACGATGCTTTCGTAGAAGCAATTGAACAGTTTGGAAATAAAAGTTACGAAGTATTGTACGTAACAGGTGAAGTGCATTATGACAAAGTGATGGATGCTGTGAAGGAAAAAGGCAATCCGAATAATGTTATTATTAAACCTTTCATTCATAATATGCCAGAGGTACTAACTGGCGTTGATCTTGTTGTTTCAAGAGCCGGAGCAACAACACTTGCAGAATTAACAGCATTAGGTAAGCCGAGTGTGTTAATTCCGAGTCCGTACGTAACAAATAACCATCAGGAGAAGAATGCACTTTCAGTTGTTGATAAAGGAGCGGCGAAAATGTTACTTGAAAAAGAATTAACAGCTGAAACGCTTATTCGTGATATTGATGAGATTTTATTAGATACACAAACATTACAAAATATGAAGCTAGCTGCTAAGCAACTAGGTATTCCTGATGCAGCAAATAAGTTGTATGGAGTAATGAATAAGCTTGTGAAAAAATAACGTTAGGTGAACGCCCTGCATATTACTGTAATAAGGAAACTTAATATTGGGGGAGAGCGTCTATGGAACAATTAGTAAATGAGCTTATAGAAGCAAATGTTGGTCGCGTGTTAGTTAACGAGCCGTTAGCACGTTATACAACTATGAAGATAGGTGGACCAGCTGATATTTTAATTGTGCCAAAGCATGTTGCCGGTATTGAGACAATATTGCAGTTAGTAAAGAAATATAAAATAAAGTGGACTGTAATTGGTCGAGGTTCAAACCTTCTTGTATCTGATAAAGGGATAGAAGGCGTTGTTATTCGTTTAGGAGAAGGATTAGACCACTTAGAGGTCGAAAAACATAGGGTAAGAGTTGGTGGCGGATATCCCCTTATTAAATTGTCAACATTACTTAGTCGCCAAGGGTTGGCTGGATTGGAATTTGCAAGTGGTATTCCAGGGAGTGTCGGTGGTGCAGTGTATATGAATGCTGGAGCACATAAATCAGACATATCAAACATATTGTCAAAGGCTCTAATTCTATTTGAAAACGGAACAATTGAATGGTTAACGAATAGAGGAATGGAGTTTTCATATCGTACATCTGTATTGCAAACGAAACGTCCTGGTATTGTTTTGGAGGCGGAGTTTCAATTACAGGTAGGAGAGCGTGAGAAAATCGTAAGAAACATGCAAAAGAATAAAGATTACCGCCGTGAAACACAACCGTGGAATCATCCTTGTGCTGGAAGTGTGTTTCGGAATCCAATCCCGTATTTTGCAGGAGATTTAGTAGAGAAAGCTGGGCTTCGTGGCTATCAAATAGGTGGAGCTCAAATTTCTGAAATGCATGGGAATTTTATTATTAATACTGGGGGAGCCTCAGCGCAAGATGTATTAGATTTGATTTCATTAATAAAGCATACAATTAAGGATAAATTTGGTGTAGAAATGCACACAGAAGTAGAAATCATTGGAAGATAACGGTTATTCATTCCGCTCATTATCATTTATGTTATAATAAGAAGATAAGAACGGCATGAGGAACATGCCGTTCTTTATGTTACATAGGGGGATCGTACATGAAAAATAGTAAAGTGATTAAACTACAAGATCGTGTACCAAAATTAAAAAATCAAAAGAAAAAAAACAAAAAAAATGTTAATCATCGGTTGATTTTATACATATCAATTTTATTTTTATTAGTACTCTTTTTAATTTATTTTCGGTCTCCGCTTAGTAATATAAAAAAGATAAGTGTGTATGGAAATCATTATATGACAGATGACCAAGTAATGAAGGAATCAGGTGTGACATATGATACAAGTTATTTCCGAGTGACAGCACATAAAGCGGAAGAAAATTTAACGAAACGAAAAGAAATTAAAGCAGTAAATGTAAAAAAACGTTTTCCAAACAAAATTGATGTTCATATTAAAGAATATGTAACGATTGGTTATATAAACAAAGATGGAAAATTACAACCGTTATTAGAAAATGGGAAAACACTTGATGTACTCCCGAATGGAAAACTTCCTGTTGCAGCACCAATTTTTGAACCTTTTAAAGAGGAGAAAATGAAGGGACTAATTGCTGAACTAGAAAAGTTAACTCCGACTATTTTAAGGTCTATTTCTGAAATTCGTTATTCACCGACGAATGCGAATGAAGACCATCTTACTTTATATATGAATGAAGGATATGAAGTGAGCACTACGATTCAAAATTTCGCAAAGCGTATGGAAACTTATCCACTTATTTTAAAAACAATTGAGCCAGGTAAGAAGGTGTTAATTGACTTAGAAGTAGGTGCATATACGAAAGAGTTAGGTGTAGAAGAAAAAAAAGAATAGAACGGTAGTATTCACTGCATTAATATAGAAAAAAGAGAAACGAATGTTCTATCATATGCATACGAATTTACTAGAATGGTTCATTTGATGAAAAATATGTAAAAATTCTTAGATTCATACTAGGATTGGTACAAGTTTCACTTTTCTATGAGTACATCTTAGTGTAGACTTATACTTGGCGGTAATTTTTACACTTGAAATAAAATTATTTCAAGATAAGCAGTTCTTCACAGGTTACTGCGATATTCTTAAATGAATGTTAAATAAAAATAAGAAAAATATAGGGTTAAAAAAGGGAAACGTATAAAGACGTTGAATATTTTTCTTATAAATAGTAAAGTTGCGATTGTTGTTCCATATATTGAGTTGTATGGTATAAATAAAGAAGGAGGTGCCAAAGAATGAACAGCAATGAAATATATGTTAGTCTTGACATCGGTACATCCAATGTTAAAGTCATCATTGGTGAAATGGTTAATGACAGCTTAAACATTATTGGTGTTGGAAATGTAAAATCGAATGGTTTAAAGAAGGGATCGATAGTCGATATAGATGAGACTGTTCGATCAATTAAAAAAGCAATTGAACAAGCTGAGCGCATGGTGGGAATCCACATTGAGCAAGTTGTAGTAGGTGTCAATGCAAACCAGGTACAGCTACTTCCTTGTCATGGAGTAGTCGCTGTTTCAAATGAAGATCGTGAAATCGGGAATGAAGATGTCTTACGCGTTCTAGATGCAGCACAAGTTGTGTCAATTGCTCCAGAACGTGAGTTTATTGATGTGGTACCTCGACAGTTCATCGTAGACGGTCTTGACGAGATTAACGATCCACGTGGAATGATCGGTGTAAGATTAGAAATGGAAGGTACACTTATTACAGGATCGAGAACTTTACTACATAACTTACTTCGTTGTGTAGAAAAAGCAGGTCTTGAAATTGTTGATATTTGTCTTCAACCTTTAGCGGCTGCAACAGTTGCTATATCTTCGGATGAAAAAAATAGAGGAGTAGCCCTTGTTGATATGGGGGGAGGATCTACGACTTTATCTATTTTTAAAGATGGAGAGTTACAAGCGACAAGCGTATTACCATTAGGTGGAGACCATATAACGAAGGATATTGCGATTGGGTTGAAAACTTCAACAGAAAATGCAGATCAAATTAAGTTGAAATATGGACATGCTTTTTATGATACAGCATCGGAAGAAGAAATGTTTACGGTTCCTATTATGGGAAGCGATCAAACAGAACAATATTCTCAGTTGGAGTTATCGGATATTATCGAGGCTCGTGTAGAGGAAATTTTAATGTTTGTTCAAGATGAAGTACGTAAGTTAGGAGTAAAGCAAGTAGCTTCTGGGTATGTACTAACTGGTGGAATAGCTTCTATGCCAGGTGTTCTTGATCTTGCATATGATATTTTACATGAAAATGTTCGTGTAGCAACTCCTGACTATATTGGTGTGCGTGAGCCCCAATATACAAGTGGAGTTGGATTAATTAAACATTCATATCAAAAAGCTAAATTACGTGGGAAAAATGTGCAGGAAAAGCAAGAACATTTTGAACCAGTACCAGCACCAGCACCAATGCCGGTACAACAACAACCTGCGAAACAAAAAACCCGTAATCAAAACAATAATAATCAAAATGATGACCGTATGATGTCAAAAGTAAAACGTGTATTCCGTTATTTATGGGATTAAAATTGGACACGAAAAATGAGGTTCTAGGGGGATTTCGACATGTTAGAGTTTGATACTACTCAAGATCAATTAGCGAATATAAAAGTTATCGGTGTCGGCGGTGGCGGAAACAATGCTGTAAACCGTATGATTGAGCACGGTGTACAAGGTGTTGACTTTATCGCTGTGAATACTGATGCACAAGCGTTAAATCTATCAAAAGCTGAAACAAAAATGCAAATTGGTGGAAAATTAACGCGTGGACTTGGTGCAGGCGCAAACCCTGAAGTAGGGAAAAAAGCGGCAGAAGAAAGTAAAGAACAGATCCAAGAAGCACTTCGTGGTGCAGATATGGTATTCGTAACTGCTGGTATGGGTGGCGGAACTGGAACTGGTGCAGCTCCAGTTGTTGCTCAAGTTGCAAAAGAACTAGGTGCATTAACAGTTGGTGTTGTAACACGTCCATTTACGTTTGAAGGACGTAAGCGTGCAACACAAGCTGCATCTGGTATTGCGGCATTTAAAGAAAATGTAGATACACTTATTGTAATTCCAAACGATCGCTTATTAGAAATTGTTGATAAAAATACGCCAATGTTAGAAGCGTTCCGTGAAGCAGATAACGTATTACGTCAAGGTGTACAAGGTATTTCTGATTTAATTGCTACACCAGGTCTAATTAACTTAGATTTCGCAGACGTAAAAACAATTATGTCTAATAGAGGTTCTGCTTTAATGGGTATCGGTTCTGGTAATGGGGAAAATCGTGCTGCTGAAGCTGCGAAAAAAGCGATTTCTAGTCCATTACTAGAAACATCTATTGATGGAGCTCAAGGTGTTATTATGAATATTACGGGTGGAGCTAACTTAAGCTTATACGAAGTACAAGAAGCAGCAGACATTGTAGCTTCAGCTTCGGATCCAGAAGTAAATATGATCTTCGGTTCTGTTATTAATGAAGGATTAAAAGATGATATCATTGTAACTGTAATTGCAACTGGTTTTGATGATAGTATTGCAACTCAACCACCAAAACCAATGATTCGTCCGAATGCGAATCACACGCAACAACAGCAACAACCAGTAGCTCAGCCTTCAAAACAACGTGAAGTAAAACGTGAAATGAAGCGTGAAGAGCCGGTTGTACATGAGCGTCATTCAGATTCAGATGATATCGATATTCCAGCATTTTTACGTAACCGTCGTAGACGATAAAAAAAGGGGCATTCATGCTCCTTTTTTGTTTCTGAATGGAAAAGACCTGCTAAGCAGGTCTTTTTTTATTTTGTATATTTAAATTTATCTCGCATTAACGGCCCGTAAAAGCTCGGTTTATGTGGGTTAAAAGGAACCGATTCTACTGATTAAAATTGCGCGTTAAAGTTGTAGTACAGGATTTTTAATTTTCGTTACATATAGTTCAGCCCATCTGTCGGTAAAAAATAAAAACATATCATTCTATGAAACTATACTTTTATTTTTTACCGACAGATTATGTCTAGAAATCACAAAATAACAAAAAAACACCTCCGCAAATTGACACACTTTCCCATTGGATATGCATTATACTAGTCTCAACTTAAAAAAAGAGGTGAATTGTTTGGTTGTTTACGCCGACGTTGTTTGGTTGTTAAACGCCTGCATTGATTTTCTTTTACTTTTATTAACAGCTACCGTGTTAAAAAAGAAGATCAAAAAATGGAGGCTTGTGTTAGGGGCATTTATAGGTTCCACCATTGTTATTTTTGCCTTTACTCCTTTTGCTTCTATGATGACACATCCGATTATGAAACTACTGTACTCGTTACTTATTGTGTATACAGCCTTTGGGTTTACAACGTTTAGAAATTATACACAAACTGTTTTTACTTTTTACTTTGTCACTTTTATGGTTGGTGGAGGATTAATGGGAACTCATTTCTTTTTGCAAACGAATGAGATGGTAAATGGATTGGTTCAATCTCAATCGATTTCTTACGGTGATCCAATTAGTTGGTTGTTTGTTATTTTAGGTTTTCCAGTAATTTATTATTTTTCTAAAAAGCGTATTGAAAGCGTAGAAATCACGAAAATACACTATGACCAAATCGTGAAAGTGAAAATTCAATTAGCTGAAGAAGAATTGGAACTAGCAGGTTTAATTGACAGTGGGAATCAACTTTACGACCCGTTAACAAAAACACCCGTAATGATTATGCATATTTCATCATTAGAACATTGTTTGCCATCTTGGTTAACAGAACAAATTTATTCCAAAACAGAAATTCCTCAAATACCAGAAAAAGATTCTGGATGGGCGACAAAATTACGCTTAATTCCTTTCCGAGCAGTAGGAGTAGAGAGTCAATTTTTGTGGGCAATTAAGCCTGATAGTGTGCAAGTTGATCATGAAGGTAGTTCAATCGTTGTAAACAAAGTATTGATTGGGTTAAATACACAACAACTGTCTACCAATGGAGAGTATCAATGCATTGTACATCCAAAAATGTTGATTTCGCAAAAAATGGTAATTGCTTAATTATGAGAGGCGGGATAATATGATGAAATTAAAATTTTATTTAGTATACCTTTGGTATAAAGTATTGCTGAAACTAGGAATTAAGACCGATGAAATTTATTATATTGGTGGAAGTGAAGCGTTGCCACCGCCGTTAACGAAAGAAGAAGAAGAAGTTCTTTTGAATAAATTGCCAAAAGGCGATCAAGCGGCAAGGTCATTACTTATTGAACGCAACTTACGGCTAGTTGTATATATAGCAAGGAAATTTGAAAATACAGGGATAAATATTGAAGATTTAATCAGTATAGGAACAATTGGCCTTATTAAAGCGGTAAATACATTTAATCCAGAAAAGAAAATAAAATTAGCAACATATGCATCTCGTTGTATAGAAAATGAGATTTTAATGCATTTGCGCCGAAATAATAAAAATCGTTCGGAAGTGTCTTTTGATGAACCGCTTAACATTGATTGGGATGGGAATGAACTGTTGTTATCAGATGTATTAGGTACAGATGATGATATTATTACAAAAGATTTAGAGGCTACTGTAGATCGTCATCTTCTAATGAAAGCATTGCACCAATTAAATGATCGGGAAAAACAAATTATGGAGCTTCGATTTGGGCTTGCTGGAGAAGAGGAAAAGACGCAAAAAGATGTGGCGGATATGCTTGGGATTTCACAGTCATACATTTCACGTTTAGAAAAAAGAATCATAAAAAGGTTACGAAAAGAATTTAATAAAATGGTGTAAAGAATAAGACCAGCCTTTATGTAGGCTGGTCTTATTTTGTTTAGTTGTAGAAGAAGGGGGAATTAAAATGAAAAATGAAGAGAAAACCACATGCATAAAATCCCCTTCAAAGGAAATACTTTACACTGTACAGCAACTCCCGATAGGAGGGAACACTTTGACGAGAAACAAAGTAGAAATTTGCGGTGTTGATACAGCAAAACTTCCAGTACTAAAAAATGAAGAAATGCGTAAATTATTTCGTGAAATGCAAAGTGGAGAGATAAGCGCAAGAGAGAAATTAGTGAATGGAAACTTACGTCTTGTATTGAGCGTCATCCAAAGATTTAATAACAGAGGAGAATATGTTGACGATTTATTTCAAGTTGGTTGCATCGGACTTATGAAATCCATTGATAACTTTGATTTAGGCCAAAATGTAAAATTTTCAACGTATGCTGTGCCGATGATTATTGGAGAAATACGCAGATATTTGCGTGACAACAATCCGATTCGCGTATCTCGCTCGTTACGAGATATTGCGTATAAAGCGTTGCAAGTAAGAGAAAAATTGATCGCAGAAAATTCAAAAGAACCAACAGCAATGGATATTGCAAAAGTGCTAGAAGTGACTCACGAAGAGATTGTATTTGCTTTAGATGCGATTCAAGATCCAGTGTCATTATTTGAGCCGATTTATAACGATGGGGGAGATCCTATCTTTGTTATGGATCAATTAAGTGATGAAAAACAAAAGGACGAGCAGTGGGTTGAAGAGTTAGCGCTGAAAGAAGGCATGAAGCGTTTAAATGATCGTGAAAAGATGATTATTCGAAAACGGTTCTTTCAAGGAAAAACACAAATGGAAGTTGCAGAAGAAATCGGGATTTCTCAAGCTCAAGTATCACGCTTAGAGAAATCGGCTATTAAACAAATGAATAAAACGATTCAAGGATAAGGTCTCACCATTTATGGTGAGGCCTTTTTATATGTACTATTATAGTTTGCGTTCATAGCAATGAGGTCGTGTTCATATAATGAAAATAATATGAACCTTAGTAGCGGTTACTTCCTGTTAATATGAAATACAGTAGTCTGTGTACTTCCAATTCGCCATATAAGGGAGAGGATGAGAGTGATACGGATTTCAGAGTTACAGATGAAGGATGTTATAAATATTTCAGATGGGAAAAGGCTTGGAAATATTGGAGATATTGAGATTGATATCGATACAGGGAAGATTTGCTCTATTATTATTTCCAAACAGGCACGTATGCTTGGGATTTTTGGGAAAGACGTAGAAATTATAGTTCCTTGGGAGGAAGTTATGAAAATCGGGGAAGATGTCATACTTGTAAGAGTAAATCCTGTTAATTCTGTAACAGAATCAATACAAACAACGACAATTTCATAAAGAATATTACAAATTCCTCTTTTTTTTCTGTTGGTATTATGAAAAAATAAAAGTATGGTAAAATAGACAGGAAGTACCATGCTTTTTTCTGTTATTTTAATTAAAAAGGAGCCGCTTTATGAGAGAACCATTTAAATATGTGGACGGTATACTGTATTTACAAGCGTGGAAAGAACTTGGAAACATTACTGCTGGATTTACGACAAAAGATGGTGGGATAAGTACGGGCTCCTTTCATGCGATGAATTTAGGATTACATGTGAATGATATCGTGGAGAACGTTCATGAAAACAGACGCATTTTAGCAAATAAGTTACAAAAACCATTGGAAAACTGGATTTGCTCTGAACAAGTTCATGATCACCAGGTTGAAAAAGTAGGACAACAAGAAAAAGGAAGTGGCGTCTATTCATATGAGGATGGCATTTCAAAAACAGATGGCATTTATACGACTAATAACGATGTTCTTTTAACGTCTTGTTACGCGGATTGTGTCCCACTCTATTTTTATGCACCATCACATGGTATGATAGGACTTGCGCATGCTGGGTGGAAAGGGACTGTAAAAGAGATTGCAAATGAAATGATTCAAAAATGGAGTGCAGAAGGGATTTCAAGTGATGAAATTCATGTTGCAATTGGACCGGCAATCGGATCTTGTTGTTATGTTGTTGATGATAGAGTGTTAACAGCGGCACAGCAAGTAGTAAACGGTTCTGTCCCATATAAAAAAATTTCTGATGGACAGTACGCAATTAATTTAAAAGAAATTAATCGTGTATTATGTGTACAAGCAGGCATAAAAGAAGAACATATTGTAATGTCATCTCTTTGTACAAGCTGTGAAGAACAACTATTTTTCTCTCATCGTCGTGATCAAGGGAAGACAGGGAGAATGTTGAGTTTCATAGGTTTTAAGGAGGAAGAAAACAAGTGACAGTACAGGAAAATTTAATAATTGTAAACGAAGCTATTAAAGAATCTTGCACACGAGCTGGACGTTCGTTGCAAGATATTAAACTTGTTGCAGTTACAAAAACTGTAGGGATTGAAAAAACAAACGAAGTAATGGAAGCTGGAATTATCGATTTAGGTGAAAATAGAAATGAAGGTTTCTTACAGAAATACGAGCATTTTGGCTCAAAAGTTAATTGGCACTTTATTGGCTCATTACAAACGAGAAAAGTAAAAGAAATCATTAATGAAATTGATTATTTACATTCGTTAGATCGTCTTTCTCTGGCGAAAGAAATTCAGAAACGTGCTGATAAGAAAGTGAAATGCTTTATTCAAGTGAAAACCTCATCTGAAGAATCAAAGCAAGGATTGGCAATAGAAGAAACAGTTTCTTTTATTCAAAGTTTGCAAGAATTGGATAAGATTGAAGTGGTTGGACTAATGACGATGGCGCCATTTACAGAAGAAGAGGAAGAAGTTCGTCGCTGCTTTAAGGACTTGCGCAAGCTACAAATAGAGGTGCAGGAGCTAAATCTATTACATGCGCCATGTAAAGAATTATCAATGGGAATGTCCAATGATTACACGATTGCAATTGAAGAAGGTGCTACATATATTCGTTTGGGAACGATTTTAGTAGGAAAAGCGTAAAAGGAAGGAGAATCTTATTATGAGTTGGTCAAAAGTAAAATACTTCTTTTTTGATACACCAGAAGAAAAAGAAGCAGCTCAATATAGCTATGAAAAGGAGCAAACGGATATGAAGAAGCAGCAAGATCCGCCGGAACAACAAGATGTTACGTTTCCGAAAGCACAACCGAAACAAAATGTTGTGAGCATTGAAACGGCAAAGCAATCTTCAAAAGTTGTTTTATTAGAACCACGCACGTATTCGGAAGCGCAAGGTATTGCGGACCATTTGAAAGGTAGACGAGCTGTTGTAATTAATTTGCAAAGAATGTCTACTGATCAAGCAGTACGTATCGTTGACTTTTTAAGTGGTACTGTATACGCTATAGGCGGGGACATTCAAAAAATAGGACCGAAAACATTTATGTGTACACCTGAAAATGTAGATATTGTTGGTGCAATTTCAGAATTATTCGGCGAAGAAGAAGAAACAAATATAAAGAGGTGGTAATACGCCATGACAACCGTTTTAAATGTTTTACTTACTGCTATCGAGATTTACTCGTGGGCACTTATCATTTACATCCTCCTATCATGGTTTCCTGGTGCAAAGGAATCAACTTTTGGAGATTTTCTTGCACGTATTTGTGAACCGTATTTAGAACCATTTCGCAGATTTATTCCGCCGTTTGGTATGATTGATATCTCTCCACTCGTTGCGATTTTTGCGTTAAAACTTGCTAAAAGTGGTTTGTTCAGTTTGTTCAGCTATTTCTTGTAATAAGAGGCTAAATACATGAGCATTTACGAACATTTCAGACCTGATGAAGAGGTCTTTGTAGATAAAGTGCTAGAGTGGAAGCGAGCAGCAGAGTACCATCAAGTGAAACTAACAGATTTCCTTGATCCAAGACAGCAACAAATTGTTTCTATGGTAATTGGACAAGGAGATGTTGCTGTGCAATTTGATGGTGCAACGCCTTACGCAGAGCGTAGAAGAGCACTTATTTATCCAGACTATCTAGAATTAAATGAAGAAGAATTTCAAGTAGAAGTATTAGAAATTGACTATCCTTCCAAGTTTTATACGCTAGAACATAGGCAAATATTAGGTACATTTATGTCACTTGGTTTAACGAGAGAAAAATGTGGTGATATTTTGCTTCAAGAAAATCGTGCCCAAATTGTAGTTGCGAAAGAAATCGTATCTTACATTGAGATGAACTTACAAGCAATAGGGAAAGTAAAAGTCTCCTTATCAGCAGTACAAGGAGAACAAATTCTACAGACTCATGAAACGTGGGGAGAGAAATCTGGAACGGTTTCTTCACTTCGCTTAGATGTTATGTTGGCTGAAATGTTACATATATCCAGACAGAAAGTGCAACCTTTCATAAAAAATGGTTTAGTAAAAGTCAATTGGAAAACAGTAGAGCAAACTTCTTATGAATGTTATCCAGGAGATGTGTTTTCGGTGAGAGGATATGGGCGAAGTAAATTGTTTTCTGTAGAAGGTAGAACAAAACGCGACAAATGGAGAATTTTGTATGGTATACTAAAATGATTGGTTTTTTAGAAGGAAATCCTCCTATTTTGTCGAAGAAAAGATATAATTGAAAGAGGAAATTTAGATAACTACTTGGAGGTGGCGTTGTGCCGTTAACACCATTAGATATTCATAACAAAGAATTTGGTCGCGGATTCCGTGGCTATGATGAAGATCAAGTAAATGAGTTTCTTGATCAAATTATCAAAGATTATGAATTAGTCATTCGTGAGAAAAAAGCTTTAGAAGAAAAAGTTGCGCAATTAGAAGGAAAGTTAGATCATTTTTCTAACATTGAAGATACGTTAAACAAATCTATCGTTGTTGCACAAGAAGCAGCGGAAGAAGTAAAACGTAATGCGCAAAAAGAAGCGAAATTAATCGTACGTGAAGCTGAAAAAAATGCAGATCGTATCATTAACGAAGCTTTAGTAAAATCAAGAAAAGTTGCTTTTGATATTGAAGAGCTAAAGAAACAAGCGAAAGTATTCCGAACTCGTTTCCGTATGTTATTAGAGACACAGCTTGAAATGCTAAACAACGATGATTGGGATAAACTAATTGAGTTAGAAGACGAAGTAGATGAGCTGTTGAAAAAAGAAGAAACAGTGTAAGCTTGACGTTTTTCTCATTATTACATATAATTTTAAACAACATATTTATTAAGAAAAACGAAGATAGGGATAAGTACCTTTTCAAACCTTATATAGCGAACTGAGGACGGTGTAAGCTCAGGATAAGGAGATTAGTGGGAATATCACCCTGGAGTTCCGCGCTGAACAAATAGAGTAAGCGTAGGCGTGTATTCGCGTTAAGAATATAAAGAGGGTTTTATACATATGTATAGAATCTACTAGGGTGGTACCGCGGGAGACTTTCTCGTCCCTTTTTGGGATGAGAAGGTCTCTTTTTTATTCCGTTTTTTAAGTATTTCTTTTATACATGTAAGGAGGAATTGAGCATGGAGTACAAAAATACATTACTGATGCCAAAAACAGAGTTCCCAATGCGTGGGAATTTACCAAAACGTGAGCCTGCAATGCAAGAAAAATGGGCTGAAATGAATATTTATGAAAAAGTACAAGAACATACAAAAGGCCGTCCTTTATTTGTGTTGCATGATGGACCTCCATATGCGAATGGTGACATTCATATGGGACATGCATTAAATAAAGTGTTAAAAGACTTTATTGTTCGCTATAAGTCAATGACTGGTTTCAGTGCACCATATGTTCCAGGTTGGGATACGCACGGTTTACCAATCGAACAAGCGTTAACGAATAAAGGTGTAAAACGTAAAGAAATGACAGTTGCTGAGTTCCGTAAGTTATGTGCAGAGTATGCATATGAACAAGTAGAACGTCAACGTGAACAATTTAAGCGCCTAGGTGTACGTGCAGATTGGGATAATCCATATATTACTTTAGAGCCAGCTTATGAAGCACAACAAATTAAAGTGTTTGGTGATATGGCGAAAAAAGGTTACATCTATAAAGGGCAAAAACCAGTTTACTGGTCTCCAACAAGTGAGTCTGCTTTAGCAGAAGCTGAAATTGAATACCAAGATAAAAAATCAGCATCTATTTATGTAGCGTTCCCTGTAAAAGACGGAAAGAACGTATTAGAAGGTGATGAGAAATTTATCATTTGGACAACAACTCCTTGGACATTACCTGCGAACTTAGGTATTTCTGTTCATCCAGAGCTTGAATATAGCATTGTAAAAGTAAATGACGAGAAATATATTATCGCTTCTGAATTATTTGAGACAGCTGCAAAAACGTTAGAGTGGGAAAAAGCTGAAGTTGTGAAAACGGTAAAAGGTAGCGAACTTGAGTATACAGTTGCAAAACACCCATTCTACGAGCGTGATTCATTAGTTATGCTAGGAGATCACGTAACAACAGATGCAGGTACAGGTTGTGTTCATACAGCACCAGGACATGGGGAAGATGACTTCGTTGTTGGTAAAAAGTATGGATTAGAAGTACTTTGCCCAGTTGATGATAAAGGTGTATTAACAAATGAAGCACCTGGATTTGAAGGCTTATTCTATGATAAAGCTAACAAGCCAATTACAGAAAAATTAGAAGAAGTAGGCGCGTTACTGAAACTAACATTCATTACGCATTCATACCCACATGATTGGAGAACGAAAAAACCAATTATTTTCCGTGCGACAGCACAGTGGTTTGCATCTATTGAAGCATTTCGTAAAGAGTTATTAGAAGCTGTTGCGGAAACGAAATGGGTACCAGCATGGGGCGAAACTCGTCTTCATAACATGGTTCGTGACCGTGGTGACTGGTGTATTTCTCGTCAGCGTGCATGGGGTGTGCCAATTCCTGTATTCTATGCTGAGAATGGTGATCCAATTATTACAGATGAAACAATTAACCATGTAGCAGATTTATTCCGTGAACACGGTTCTAACGTATGGTTTGAGCGTGAAGCGAAAGATTTATTACCAGAAGGATTTACACATCCAGGTAGCCCAAATGGTGAATTCCGTAAAGAAACAGATATCATGGATGTATGGTTCGACTCAGGTTCATCTCACCAAGCGGTATTAGAAGAGCGCGATGACTTACAACGTCCAGCTGATTTATATTTAGAAGGATCTGACCAATATCGTGGTTGGTTTAACTCTTCATTATCAACAGCAGTTGCTGTAACAGGTAAAGCTCCATATAAAGGCGTACTAAGCCATGGTTTCGTACTAGATGGTGAAGGACGTAAAATGAGTAAGTCGATTGGAAACATCGTCGTACCGAAGAAAATTATGGATCAATTAGGCGGAGATATTTTACGTTTATGGGTATCATCTGTTGACTATCAATCTGACGTACGTATTTCAGATGATATTTTAAAACAAGTAGCAGAAGTGTATCGTAAAATCCGTAACACATTCCGTTTCTTATTAGGCAACTTAGATGACTTTAAGCCAAGTGAAAACACAGTAGCGGTAGCTGAACTTCGTGAAGTAGATCGTTACATGTTAGTGAAGTTAAATGACTTAATTACAAAAGTAAAAGAAGCATATGAAACATATGACTTTGCTGCTGTATATCATGCTATTCACAACTTCTGTACAATTGATCTAAGTTCATTCTACTTAGACTTTGCAAAAGACATTTTATACATTGAAGGTGCAAATCACGCGGATCGTCGTGCAATTCAAACTGTATTATATGACGTTCTTGTTGCATTAACGAAACTTGTAACACCAATCTTACCTCATACAGCTGATGAAGTATGGCCATATGTTCCAGGTGTAACAGAAGAAAGCGTACAGTTAACTAACATGCCGGAAGCTACAGAAGTAGAGGGTTCGGAAGCGTTAAAAGCGAAATGGGATGCATTTATGACATTACGTGATGACGTATTAAAAGCGTTAGAAGTAGCTCGTAATGAGAAAGTAATTGGTAAGTCATTAAATGCGAGCATTACTCTTTATCCAACTGCAGAAATGAAAGTAATGTTAGAGTCTATTAGCGAAGACTTGAAGCAATTATTCATCGTTTCTGAATATAAACTTGGTGGTATGATGGAAGAAGCTCCAGCAGATGCGCCTAAGTATGAGCATACAGCGGTTGTCGTTTCTCAAGCAACTGGTGAAACATGCGAACGTTGTTGGGTAGTTTCAGAAACAATTGGTAAAGATGCTGAACATGAAACATTATGTGAGCGTTGTGCATCAGTTGTTAAAGAAAACTATGTAAAATAATAAAAAAACTGACTGCTATTGATGCAGTCAGTTTTTTTATTGATGGTATATCGAAATAACTTTCAGGCTCTTTCCTGTGAAGGAAAAATGTGTGTGAGGTAAGCAAATAAATTTCGGACACACTAACTGTACATTACAGCTAGGAGGAATGTACACGTGAATGAAATTTACATGGAAATAAAAGAAGAATTGCAATTGATGAGAAAAGAGTTGCAAGAGAGACTAGCTAAAGAAGTAATGCACAAATATGATGCTGAGTTCAGCCAAGAGCTTGGATATGAAATTAAGGAAGAGATAAAGAAAAAATTGCTATTACATGATATAAAAGAGGACTTAAAGGATGTAGAACGCGCATTATTTAAAATGGAAATAGATATGTACGGTATTTGTGAAGAGACGGGGAGAGTAATTTCGACAAAGCAAATGAAAACAATGCCGACTGCCCGTACGATTCATGAATTTTTCTATGAAAAGGTAAATGTATGAATACGCACAACGATATTATATTACCTTTTTTTAATTTATTTTATTCTTCTATAAAGGTTCATTGTGAAAAGGTAGCAGCTATGCTAAAATTTTGAGGTACACTGTCTTTGTGGGGGAAATGAAAATGATATATTATGTAATAGCGTTATTTGTCATTGCCATCGATCAAATATCGAAGTGGCTAATTGTAAAGAACTTGGAATTGGGTATGAGCATTCCGATAATCGATAATGTATTATACATAACATCACATCGAAATAGAGGAGCTGCCTGGGGGATTTTAGAAAATAAAATGTGGTTTTTCTACATTATTACGGTTGTCTTTGTAGTATTTATCGTAATGTATATGAAAAAATATGCAAAAACAGACAAGCTTCTAGGAATTTCATTAGGTCTAATTTTAGGTGGAGCAATTGGTAACTTTATTGATCGTGTATTTAGACAAGAAGTAGTGGATTTTATTCACGTGTATATTTTCTCGTACAACTATCCAGTATTCAATGTAGCTGATTCAGCGTTATGTATTGGTGTTGTATTAATTATTATTCAAACATTATTAGAAGGCAAGAAAACGAAGGAGTAATTGAATGAGTGAAGTAGTACAGGTAACAGTTGCAGAAGAACAAAAAAGTGAGCGAATCGATAAATTCGTTGCAGAAATTAACAGTGAATGGTCACGTTCACAAGTACAGCAATGGATTAAAGATGATGTTGTAACAGTGAATGGGAAATCGGTAAAAGTAAATTATAAAGTTAAAGAAAATGATGAAATTACAGTAACGATTCCTGATCCGGAAGAGTTAGATATTCAAGCGGAAGATATGAACTTAGAAATTTATTATGAAGATGCAGATGTACTTGTTGTAAATAAGCCACGTGGTATGGTTGTACATCCAGCACCAGGTCATACAAGTGGCACACTTGTGAATGGTCTTATGCATCATTGTACAGATTTATCAGGCATTAACGGTGTAATGCGTCCTGGTATCGTGCATCGTATTGATAAAGATACATCTGGCCTATTAATGGTTGCTAAAAATGATATGGCACACGAATCACTTGTAAATCAACTTGTAGCAAAAACAGTAACAAGACGTTACAAAGCGATTGTACACGGTGTTATTCCGCATGATAAGGGAACGATTGATGCTCCGATTGCTCGTGATAAGAAAGAACGTCAAAGTATGACAGTTGATGAAAATGGTAAGCATGCTGTTACGCATTTCCAAGTGTTAGATCGTTTCAAAGATTTCACACTTGTAGAATGTCGCTTAGAAACAGGACGTACACACCAAATTCGTGTTCATATGAAATATATTGGCTATCCACTTGCAGGAGATCCAAAGTATGGACCAAAGAAAACATTAGACATGAATGGACAGGCACTTCATGCAGGTATTTTAGGATTTGACCACCCTCGTACTGGTGAATATATTCAGTTTGAGGCACCGATTCCAGAAGTGTTTGAAGAGACTTTAAATATTTTACGGAAATAGTATTGACAAATCATGAGAAAACTGAGATACTGACAACAGTTAAATAATGATCCTTTAACACAGCCCCGTGAGGTTGAGAAGGTAACGGTTTGAAATACTTAGGGTATGTTGTACCCTTTTTTCAAAAGTCCTCTCGCACACGCTGAGAGGACTTTTTTTATACCATTACTCTCACGCAAGAAAAATAGCTTGGAGGTGTAGAGCATGCAGGAAAAAGCTGTCGTTTTAGATGACCAAATGATTCGCCGCGCTTTAACACGAATTAGTCATGAAATCGTGGAACGAAATAAAGGTGTGGATAATTGTGTTCTTGTCGGAATTAAAACACGTGGAATTTTTATTGCACAACGTTTGGCAGAACGAATTGGTCAAATTGAAGGAAAAGAGATGGAAGTAGGAGAGTTAGATATAACTTTATATCGTGATGACTTAACACTTCAATCAAAGAATAAAGAACCACTAGTAAAAGGTTCAGATATTCCAGTAGATATTACGAAGAAAAAAGTAATCCTTGTAGATGATGTATTGTATACAGGAAGAACAGTTCGAGCTGCGATGGATGCTCTTATGGATTTAGGAAGACCATCACAAATTCAATTAGCTGTTCTTGTAGATAGAGGACATCGTGAATTACCAATTCGCGCTGATTATGTAGGAAAGAACATTCCAACATCAAGTGAAGAGCGTATCGAAGTTGATTTGCAAGAGACAGATCAACAAGATCGAGTAAGTATATACGATAAGTAAAGCCCTTTTAAATGTAGTCCTGTGAGGCTGCCAAAGGGTCTTGGCTTTCATATGTCGAATTTGGCATACGAAAGTATAGGACTCTTTGTGCACAGGCACAAAGAGTTTTTTTATTGCAAAGATTTAAACTGAAGGAGGATGTAACAATGGAACAAAAGCCAGTGTTAGACGTTAATGAAGTACCGAAACCGGGAAAATGGTTATTTTTAAGTATACAACATTTGTTCGCGATGTTTGGATCAACAGTGCTTGTTCCATTTTTAACAGGATTGAATCCGTCAGTAGCGTTAATATCAAGTGGATTAGGAACGCTAGCGTTTCTTCTTATAACGAAAGGTCAAGTACCTGCGTATTTAGGATCATCATTCGCCTTTATCGCACCGATTATTGCAGCAAAAACAGCAGGTGGCCCCGGAGCAGCGATGCTTGGTGGCTTACTTGCAGGAATGGTGTACATCTTAATTTCAATCGGAATTAAGAAATCTGGATCAGCGTGGATTATGAAATTACTGCCGCCAATCGTAGTTGGTCCGGTAGTAATGGTAATCGGTTTAGCTTTAGCACATACAGCAGTGAACATGGCGATGAACGGTGCGGATGGTAAATATAGCATTACACACTTTTCAGTAGCACTAGTAACATTAGCAATTACAATCATTTGCTCCATATTTGGAAGAGGATTTTTCAGCATCATACCGGTGTTACTTGGAATCATCGGCGGATATATCTTCGCTTACTTCCAAGGGCTAGTAGATTTAAAACCGGTAGCTGAGGCGAAATGGTTTGTCGTACCTGATTTCACAGTACCGTTTGTAACATACACACCAGAGTTTTCGTGGAAGATTGTACTCTTAATGGTGCCAGTAGCACTAGTAACAATTTCAGAACATATCGGACATCAAATTGTACTTGGAAATGTTATTAAAAGAGATTTAATTGAAAAACCAGGTTTACACCGTTCAATCTTTGGGGATGGGGTAGCAACATTAATCGCATCACTAATCGGTGGACCACCGAATACAACATACGGTGAAAACATCGGTGTGCTAGCAATTACGAGAGCGTATAGTGTATACTTATTCATCGGTTCAGCAGTATTCGCAATCATGTTTGGATTTATCGGGAAGATTTCAGCACTGATCCACTCGATTCCAACACCAGTTATGGGTGGTGTATCAATCTTACTATTCGGTGTAATCGCATCAAGTGGTTTACGCATGATGGTAGATGATAGAACAGATTTAAGTGACAAACGAAACTTAATGATTGCATCAGTTATACTAGTAATTGGTATTGGCGGAGCGGTACTTCACGTAGGAGAATCGTTCCAAGTAGAAGGAATGGCACTAGCAGCAATTGTAGGTGTACTGTTAAATCTACTACTACCAGAAACGAAACAAATAAAACAATCTAAGCAGATTGCTTCATAAAAACAACCTTTTAATTCAGTCCTGTGAGACAGAAAAGGGTGGCTTCTTCCTTGCACCCTAGTCTCACATGACTAGGGTATTTTTATTCAAATGTTGTTATAAATATCCATAAATGCTATCATAAAAATTAGAAAGACGAGGGATGACGATGAGCCATTTGTTAACGATGAGTGAATTATCGGAACTAGAAATTTCAGAAATCCTAAAAGACGCAGAAGATTTCGCGAATGGGAAAGAGAGCAAAACAACAGAGCAAACTTTTGTTGCGAACTTGTTCTTTGAGAATAGTACGAGAACGAGATTTAGCTTCGAAGTTGCTGAGAAGAGATTAGGACTTGACGTATTAAACTTTTCAGCAGATTCATCTAGCGTACAAAAAGGAGAAACGTTATACGACACGATAAAAACACTGGAATCAATCGGAACAAAAGCGGTAGTCATCCGCCACGAGCAAGATCGTTACTTCGATGAGCTAAAAGATCAAGTAAACATTCCAATCTTAAATGCTGGAGATGGATGCGGAAATCATCCAACGCAATGTCTGCTCGACCTTCTAACAATTAAACAAGAGTTTGGAAGTTTTGAAGGTTTAAAGATTGCAATTGTTGGAGATATTCGCCATAGCCGAGTAGCACGATCCAATGCTGAAACATTAACGAAGCTTGGGGCAACGATTTATTTTGCAAGCCCAGAAGAGTGGAAAGATGAAAAAAACACATTTGGAACGTACAAAAACTTAGATGAGCTAGTTCCAGAAGTTGATGTAATGATGTTACTTCGTGTACAGCATGAGCGTCATGATCATTATGAAACAGACATTATGAAAGAGTATCATGAAAAACACGGATTAACGCTTGAAAGAGAAAAACGTATGAAAGAAGGAAGCATTATTATGCATCCAGCTCCTTTCAACCGGGATGTGGAAATTGCAAGTGAACTTGTTGAGTGTGAGCGTTCACGCATATTTAAACAAATGGAAAATGGAGTTTACGTAAGAATGGCTGTACTAAAACGCGCCTTACCAAATGTATTAGGAGGAATGAAACATGAATTATTTGTTTAAAAATGGTCGTTATATGAATGAAGAAGGAATAATCGTAGCAACAGATCTTCTCGTACAAGACGGTAAAATTGCGAAAGTAGCAGAAAATATTACGGCAGATAATGCTGAAGTAATCGATGTGAACGGAAAGTTAATCGCACCTGGATTAGTAGATGTACATGTACATCTTCGTGAGCCAGGTGGTGAACATAAAGAAACAATTGCAACAGGCACACTAGCAGCGGCAAAAGGTGGATTCACTACAATTTGCGCAATGCCAAATACACGTCCAGTACCAGATTGCAGGGAACATATGGAAGACTTACAAAAACGTATTAAAGAAAAAGCACACGTAAATGTATTACCATATGGAGCAATTACAGTACGTCAAGCAGGTTCTGAAATGACAGATTTCGAAACGTTAAAAGAGCTTGGAGCATTCGCTTTCACTGATGATGGAGTAGGCGTACAAGATGCGAGCATGATGCTAGCTGCTATGAAGCGTGCAGCGAAGTTGAATATGGCAGTAGTTGCACACTGTGAAGAAAATACACTTATTAATAAAGGTTGTGTACATGAAGGGAAGTTTTCTGAGAAACACGGATTAAACGGTATCCCATCAGTATGTGAATCTGTACATATTGCAAGGGATATACTGCTTGCTGAGGCGGCAGATTGTCACTATCACGTATGTCACGTAAGTACGAAAGGGTCTGTACGTGTAATCCGTGATGCAAAACGTGCTGGAATTAAAGTAACAGCAGAAGTAACACCGCATCACTTAGTGTTATGTGAAGATGATATCCCATCAGCTGATCCTAACTTTAAAATGAACCCACCGCTTCGTGGAAAAGAAGACCACGCAGCGTTAATTGAAGGGCTATTAGATGGAACGATCGATATGATCGCAACTGACCATGCACCGCATACAGCGGAAGAGAAAGCACAAGGAATTGAAAGAGCACCATTCGGAATTACTGGTTTTGAAACAGCATTCCCACTTCTATACACAAACCTTGTGAAAAAAGGAATTATTACATTAGAACAGTTAATTCAATTCTTAACAGAAAAACCAGCTGATACATTCGGTTTAGAAGCAGGTCGCCTGAAAGAAGGTAGAGTAGCTGATATTACAATCATTGATTTAGAACAAGAAGAAGAGATTGATCCAACAACATTCTTATCAAAAGGAAAAAATACACCATTCGCAGGTTGGAAATGCCAAGGATGGCCGGTAATGACAATCGTTGGCGGTAAGATCGCATGGCAAAAGGAGAGTGCATTAGTATGAAAAGACAACTTATCTTAGAAGATGGAACAGTATTAATTGGAAAAGGTTTCGGAGGCGAAATCGAAAAGTCAGGTGAGGTTGTATTTACAACAGGAATGACTGGATATCAAGAAACATTATCTGATCCATCATATTGCGGTCAAATCGTAACATTTACGTACCCATTAATCGGAAACTACGGCATTAACCGTGACGATTTTGAATCCATTCACCCATCTGTAAATGGTTTAATCGTAAATGAAATTTGTGATCATCCATCAAACTTCCGTAATGAAATTTCGTTAAATGATTACTTAAAAGAAAGAAAAATTCCAGGATTAGCAGGAATTGATACGAGAAAATTAACGAGAAAAATTCGTCAATACGGTACATTACGCGGACGACTTTGTAACATGGATGCAGATGTAGAGTACATTGTGGGCCAATTAAAAGCGACAGTATTTACAGATCATGTAAAACGCGTATCAACGAAAGACCCATACCCAAGCCCAGGCCGTGGTCATCGAGTTGTACTTGTAGACTTCGGAATGAAACATGGTATTTTAAGAGAATTAAATAAGCGTGACTGTGATGTAATTGTAGTACCTTACAATACAACAGCAGAAGAGATTTTACGCCTTAGCCCAGATGGAATTATGTTAAGTAATGGACCTGGGGATCCAAAAGATGTACCAGAAGCAATTGAAATGTTAAAAGACATTATCGGTAAAGTTCCTTTATTCGGGATTTGCTTAGGACATCAGTTATTCGCATTAGCATCTGGTGCAAATACAAGTAAGTTGAAGTTCGGTCATCGTGGTTTAAATCATCCAGTAAAAAATCTTGCAACTGGAAAAGTAGCAATTACTTCCCAAAACCATGGATACGCAGTAGAAGAAGAGTCAGTTGAAAATACAAATCTTGAAATTACACATGTTGCTTTAAATGATGGAACAGTAGAAGGTCTTCGTCATACGAAGTTTCCAGCATTTACAGTACAATACCATCCAGAAGCTTCAGCGGGACCAGAAGATGCAAATGATTTATTCGAAGATTTCTTAGAAATGATTGAAAACTTCAAGAAAGAAGGGGAAGAGTTATGCCAAAACGCCTAGACATTAACACAATTTTAGTAATCGGATCAGGACCAATTGTAATTGGGCAAGCAGCAGAGTTTGATTACTCTGGTACACAAGCTTGTCAATCTCTTAGAGAAGAAGGTTACAAAGTAATCCTTGTTAACTCTAACCCAGCAACAATTATGACAGATACTGCAACAGCAGATAAAGTATATATAGAACCATTAACATTAGAATTCGTAAGCCGTATCATTCGTAAAGAACGTCCAGATGCAATCCTACCAACATTAGGTGGTCAAACAGGCCTAAATATGGCTGTTGAACTTGCGAAATCAGGCATACTTGAAGAATGCGGAGTTGAAATTTTAGGAACAAAATTATCAGCAATTGAGCAAGCGGAAGATCGTGATTTATTCCGTACATTAATGCAGGAATTAAATGAACCAATTCCATCTAGTACCATTATTCATACGCTAGAAGAAGCACATGAATTTGTAAAAGAAATTGGTTATCCAGTTATTGTTCGCCCAGCATTTACAATGGGGGGAACAGGTGGCGGAATCTGTAGTAATGAAGAAGAACTAATTGAAATCGTATCAGGTGGATTAAAACATAGTCCAGTGACACAATGTTTATTAGAAAAGAGCATTGCTGGTTGTAAGGAAATTGAATATGAAGTAATGCGTGATTCGAATGATAACGCGATTGTAGTATGTAACATGGAAAATATCGATCCAGTTGGGGTTCACACAGGTGATTCAATCGTTGTAGCACCGAGTCAAACATTAAGTGACCGTGAGTATCAAATGTTACGAAACACTTCATTACGAATTATTCGTGCATTAGGAATCGAAGGTGGCTGTAACGTACAGCTCGCACTAGATCCGCATAGCTTCCAATACTATGTAATCGAAGTAAATCCGCGTGTGAGTCGTTCATCTGCACTAGCATCTAAAGCAACTGGATATCCAATTGCGAAGTTAGCAGCGAAAATTGCAGTCGGTTTAACATTAGATGAAATTGTAAATCCAGTAACACAAAAAACATACGCTTGCTTCGAGCCAGCATTAGACTATGTCGTTTCAAAAATTCCACGTTGGCCATTTGATAAGTTCGAATCAGCAAACAGAACGCTTGGTACACAAATGAAGGCAACTGGTGAAGTTATGTCAATTGGACGTAACTTAGAGCAATCATTATTAAAAGCGGTTCGTTCTTTAGAGCTAGGGATTTATCACTTAGAATTAGACCATTTAAAAGAACTTGATAAAGAAACAATGAAAAAACGTATTATAAAAGCTGACGATGAGCGTCTGTTCGTTGTAGCAGAAGCAATCCGTCAAGGTGTAACGAAAGAAGAAATTAATTCATGGTGTGAAATGGACTTCTTCTTCTTACAAAAAATTGAAAACATCGTAAACATGGAACACGAAGTAAAAGAAAATGCAGGAAATATGGAAGTGTTACAATCTGCAAAAGAAATGGGATTCAGTGATCATTACATCGCCAATGCTTGGAACAAAACAGAGCGTGAAATTTACGATATGCGTAAAGAAAGTAATATGACTCCTGTTTATAAAATGGTAGATACTTGTGCGGCAGAGTTTGAATCTGCAACACCTTACTACTACAGCACATACGGTGACGAGAATGAATCGGTTATAACAGATCGTAAGAGTGTGGTTGTACTAGGGTCTGGTCCAATCCGTATCGGTCAAGGTGTTGAGTTTGACTACGCAACAGTTCACTCTGTATGGGCAATTAAAGAAGCTGGATATGAGGCAATCATTGTAAATAACAACCCAGAAACAGTTTCAACAGACTTCAGTATTTCTGACAAATTATACTTTGAACCATTAACGATTGAAGATGTAATGCACATTATCGATTTAGAAAAGCCAGAAGGTGTTATCGTACAATTCGGTGGACAAACGGCAATTAACTTAGCGGCGAAATTAGAAGAACACGGTGTGAAAATTTTAGGAACATCACTTGAAGATTTAGACCGCGCAGAAGATCGAGATAAATTCGAAGCTGCATTAACAAAATTAGGAATCCCGCAACCAGTTGGTAAAACAGCAACAACTGTAGAACAAGCGGTAGCAATCGCTGAAGAAATTGGTTACCCAGTATTAGTAAGACCATCTTACGTACTAGGTGGACGTGCGATGGAAATCGTATATCGTCAAGAAGAACTACTGCACTACATGAAAAATGCAGTTAAAGTTCATGCAGAGCATCCGGTATTAATCGACCGTTACATGGTTGGTAAAGAAATTGAAGTAGATGCAATTTCAGACGGTGAGAATGTGTTCATTCCAGGTATTATGGAACATATTGAACGCGCTGGAGTTCACTCTGGGGATTCAATTGGAGTATATCCACCACAAAGCTTATCTGACGAACTAAAAGAACAAATTATTGAACATACAATTGCACTTGGAAAAGGATTAAACATTGTTGGGTTACTAAATATCCAGTTTGTAGTATTCAAAGATCAAGTGTATGTAATTGAAGTAAACCCACGTGCGAGCCGTACAGTACCATTCTTAAGTAAAATTACAGGCGTACCGATGGCGAATGTTGCAACGAAAGTTATTTTAGGTCAAAACCTAATAGAGCAAGGATACGGAACGGGCTATCACCCAGAAGAGAAAGAAGTGTATGTAAAAGCACCAGTATTCTCATTTGCGAAACTACGCTCAGTTGATACAACATTAGGACCTGAAATGAAATCAACAGGGGAAGTAATGGGGAAAGACTTAACGCTTGAAAAAGCATTATACAAAGGGCTAGTTGCCTCAGGAATTAACATCCCAACGCACGGATCCGTAATCATCACTGTAGCGGATAAAGATAAAGAAGAGGCGATGGAAATTGCAAAACGTTTCCATGAAATCGGCTATAACTTATTAGCAACAGCTGGAACGGCACAAACATTAGCAGAGCAAAATATCCCAGTACAAGTTGTAAACAAAATTGATTCTGAAGACTACAACTTACTAGATATTATCCGCCAAGGAAAAGCACAGTTTGTAATCAATACATTAACAAAAGGAAAACAACCAGCGCGTGATGGTTTCCGCATTCGCCGTGAATCAGTAGAAAACGGTGTGGCTTGCTTAACATCACTTGATACAACGAGAGCAATCTTACGAGTATTAGAATCTATGACATTCTCAGCTCATTCAATGAAAGAAATTACGCAAACAAAGCGTCACGAGGTGGTACATGCATGATGCAAAAGCAAAATATGATCGTCGTTAACCAAAAAGAAATCGCAAAAAACATTTACGAATTAGTGCTTCAAGGAACGTTAGTACAGCAAATGAACGAACCAGGGCAGTTTGTACACATTAAGGTAGCAGAGGGCATTGCGCCCCTTCTGCGCCGCCCGATTAGTATTTGTAATGTAGATCAAGAGAAGAACGAGTTTACAATGCTATATCGTACGGAAGGACAAGGGACAAAAACATTAGCAACTAGAAAACAAGGTGAAATGGTAGATGTACTAGGACCACTAGGACACGGTTTTCCTGTAGAAGAAGCAGAAACAGGACAAACGGCTTTATTAGTAGGCGGGGGAATTGGGGTACCACCACTTTATGAATTATCACAGCGCCTCGTTGCAAAAGGTGTACGTGTGATTCACATCTTAGGTTTTCAAACGAAAGAAGTTGTTTTCTATGAAGAAAAATTTGCAGAACTTGGTGATACGTACGTTGCAACAGTAGACGGCACACACGGTACAAAGGGATTTGTTACAGATGTAATTGATAATTACGGAATCGACTTTGACATTCTTTATTCATGTGGCCCGTTAGCGATGCTTCGTGCATTAGAAGGACGTTACAAAGAGAAAAAAGCCTATATTTCATTAGAAGAACGTATGGGTTGTGGTATTGGAGCTTGTTTCGCATGTGTATGCCACTTACAAGAAGATCCAAGTGGACATTCTTATAAGAAGGTGTGTAGCGACGGACCGGTATTTCCAATTGGGGAGGTTGTACTATGAACAGATTGCAAGTTGAATTACCAGGATTGTCATTAAAAAATCCAATTATACCAGCATCTGGATGCTTTGGATTTGGTCGTGAATATGCACAGTTTTACGATTTAAGTGTACTAGGATCAATCATGATTAAAGCGACGACAGAACAACCACGTTATGGAAATCCGACGCCTCGTGTTGCTGAAACACCAGGCGGCATGTTAAATGCAATCGGACTTCAAAACCCAGGTTTAGAAAAAGTAATGAATTCTGAATTACCATGGTTAGAACAATTTGATCTTCCAATCATTGCGAATGTTGCGGGCTCACAAGCTGAGGATTACGTAGCAGTTGCAAAGGAAATTTCTAAAGCGCCTAATGTCCATGCACTAGAATTAAATATTTCTTGTCCGAACGTAAAAACAGGTGGTATCGCTTTTGGTACAAATCCTGAAATTGCTGCTGATTTAACGAAGCGAGTAAAAGAGGTTTCTGAAGTACCTGTATACGTGAAATTGTCACCGAACGTGGCAAACATTGTGGAAATTGCAAAAGCGATTGAAAATGCAGGTGCAGATGGTTTAACGATGATTAATACATTGCTTGGTATGCGTCTAGATTTAAAAACAGCCCAACCAATTTTAGCAAACCGTACGGGCGGACTATCAGGTCCTGCGATTAAGCCAGTAGCAATTCGTATGGTACATGAAGTAAGCCAAGCGGTTAACATTCCAATTATCGGAATGGGTGGTATTGAGTCAGCAGAAGATGTAATTGAGTTCTTCTACGCTGGTGCAAGCGCAGTTGCAGTAGGTACAGCGAACTTCATAGATCCGTTCGTATGTCCGACAATTATTGAAGAGTTACCAGCATTACTAGATGAATTAGGATTTGATCACATTTCGGAATGTCAAGGAAGGAGCTGGAAGCAAACATGTCACAGTCGTTAATCGTTGCACTAGATTTTCCGGGGAAACAAGATGTAGAACAATTCTTGCGCCACTTTGAAGGGGAAGAGTTATTTGTCAAAGTTGGTATGGAGTTATTTTACAAAGAAGGCCCTGCGATTATTACGTACTTAAAAGAAAAAGGACATAAAATCTTTCTAGATTTAAAACTTCATGATATTTCGAATACAGTAAAAAGCGCTATGCGTAGCCTAGCTAGTCTAGATGTTGATATGGTAAATGTTCATGCTGCTGGGGGAAGCAGTATGATGAAAGCTGCGATTGAGGGATTAGAGGAAGGTAAGCAAGAAGGAAAAGAGAGACCGATTTGTATTGCAGTTACACAACTAACAAGCACTTCGGAAGCTATGATGAAAAAAGAGATCGGCATTGAGAAAACGTTAGAAGAAGCGGTTGCTCATTATGCAAAATTAACGAAAGAAAGTGGACTTGATGGCGTTGTTTGCTCAACGCTTGAAGTTCCAAAATTACGTGAAGTATGCGGGAATGAATTTGTAACAGTAACACCGGGGATCCGTCTTGCAAGCGATGATGTGAATGATCAGGTGCGCGTAGCAACACCGAAACGTGCGAGGGAACTTGGCTCAAGCTACATCGTAGTTGGGCGTAGTATTACAAAAGCAGAAAATCCGCTTGAAGCGTATAAAACAGTAAAACAACAGTGGGAAGGTGTAACAGTATGAAAAAAGAAATCGCATCGCATTTATTAGAAATTGGAGCAGTATTTTTACAACCGAATGATCCATTCACTTGGTCTTCAGGTATGAAATCACCAATTTATTGTGATAACCGTTTAACTTTATCTTATCCAAAAGTACGTCAAGCGATTGCAGCTGGATTAGAAGAGTTAATTAAAGAGCACTTCCCAACTGTAGAAGTTATTGCAGGAACAGCAACTGCTGGTATTGCGCACGCTGCATGGGTAAGCGATCGTATGAATTTACCAATGTGCTACGTACGTAGTAAAGCAAAAGGCCACGGTAAAGGGAATCAAATTGAAGGAAAAGCTGAAAAAGGTCAAAAAGTTGTAGTAGTAGAAGACTTAATTTCAACTGGTGGTAGTGCAATTACATGTGTAGAAGCACTTCGCGAAGCAGGCTGTGAAGTATTAGGAATCGTATCAATCTTCACATACGAGTTAGAAGCAGGAAAAGAAAAACTAGAAGCAGCTAACGTAGCATCATACTCTTTAAGCGACTACAGTGCATTAACTGAAGTAGCAGCAGAAAAAGGTATGATCGGACAAGCTGAAACGAAAAAATTACAAGAGTGGCGTAAAAATCCAGCTAACGAAGCTTGGATCACAGCGTAATATGAAAAAAGACGACTGCGGGGGAACGCGGTCGTCTTTTTATATAAATTCAAGCAAATTCCCATCAATATCAAAGCCCCTTACTACTAACTACTTAGTGCTTTCTACAAATTCATATCCTTTCACAAACAAGAGAGTCATATAAGAAACAATAAATGAGAAAATGCTATACATGCCAATCCAAAAGAAAAATTTTGGAGTAAAGGCGATGACACCTAGTATTAAAAAACTAGCAAACGTTACAATCGGCATTACGTAATATGTTTGCGTCTTGCGGGTTCCAATAACAGAAACGATAAAGATAAGTAATGGACAAATTAATAAGACGAAAATCAATTCATTCATAGTTATGTCCCCTTTTCGAATGGAAGTAATCTGTTTCTCGTAAACGTTTTGAAATAAATACTCTCCTAATATAACTTCGCTAACATATACATAATCCCTTTTGAAAGTCCGTAATAAATGATTGATTTCACAATAAAAAAGTAAGCAAGAGAACACCTGCTTACTTTATAGAATAAACATCGCAACGATTGTGGTGACAATTAAGCCAATTATAACTGGTAAAAAGTTTCGGCGTGCAAGTTCAAATGGATCTACTTTACAAATGGCAGCGGCAGGAATAAGCGCCCAAGGAATTAAAGTCCCGCCTCCGGTCCAGATTGCAGCAATTTGCCCAAGTGCTGTTAATGTAGCTATTCCATTCCCCAGTGCTGTGCCGAAAAGATTGGCAATCGAACCAGCAAGTGATATACCGGAAAAGCCAGATCCATCTAACCCTGTTATGACACCAACGATAGTTAGTGTTCCCGCTGATACATATTGGTTTAAAGGAACAGTTTGAGATAAGGCGATTCCTAAGTCGTTAATGATTCCGTGTGAACCTTTCGGTAAATAGTCCCCGATAATTTTTACAAATCCGCTATCCCCTAAATAAAAAAGTGCAGCAATTGGGATAACTGGACCAAAGATTTTAAATCCAAATTGGAGCCCTTCTATAAAATAATCGGTCGTTTTATTCAGGCCATTTCCTTTGTAGGCGATGAGAGCAATAATGATAATCATAATAACAGTCGTCCCGCCAATAAGTGCTGTTGCATCGCTTCCTTGTAGTTTAAATTGAATCATGCAAAGGATATCAATGATATATACGATAGGGATACATATGGCGAGCCATTTCTTTATGTGAGGAGATAATAAAATGATAGTTTTGGATGGTTCAGTTGCTGAAGAAGAGTCTTGCAACGATAAGCCTGTATGAAATTCTTTTCGTAAGAAGAAAAAAGCAACAGAAGTTGTAACAACGCCCATAACGATAACGAGGGGGACACTTGCGGATACGACGCTAGAAACTGGTAAACCAGCTGCATCCGCTGTTAATTTCGGGGCACCTTGAATAACGAAGTCGCCGGATAAAGCAATTCCGTGTCCAAATAAGTTCATAGCAATTGCAACCCCAATTGGTGGCAGGCCGACGCGTACAGCGACGGGTAATAAAATAGCCCCCATTAACGCGACAGCTGGGGAAGGCCAAAAGAAGAAAGAAATTGTCATCATTAAAAGGCCGATAATCCAGTAGGCAAGTGTAGGTGTACGAATCATCTTTGTAAATGGTAAAATCATCGTATCATTTATGCCAGTATGAACGAGTAGGTTACTCATCGATACGATAATGGAGATGATCAATATAGTTGGTAATAGTTCAGTTATGGCATAAATAAAACTTTGAAAAATACTGCTAACGGCAAGAGGGATAGAACTTGTAGCGGTTAATGCTAATAAAAGGATAAAAATGATACAAATGATCGTTGTATCTTTTCTAAAAATAAAAAAGGTAATAATAGTGAGTAAACAAAGAATATAGAGAGCATGTAAAAGCGTTAATTCAACTCCCACAACATTCACATCCTTTAGGCGTTCGTGTAGTTCATTGTATGAAAGCGGTGAATGTATGTGAGTATAGGGAAAAATAAAATTTCATGTACTGTAATGGTAAGGGTATAAAATGGATGTTACAATACAATTAATCCTAAAAATGGAACTGGAGGAGGGCGTATGCGCAAAAAAAGTTGGTTTTTGGGGATTTATCCCGCATTAACGGGCAGTAAGATTCCCACCTCAAAAGTTGGCGAATGCGAGGGAGTTAGGTAGGAAATCAACTGCCCGTAAAAGCCCGATTGGTTCAACTAATAATCCGTGGGGGACACCCCCACGGATTAAAGTTTCACTTTATCATTTCTTGTAGTCTATTAATCATTTTAGATCTATTTACAAACAATGAATGGATAAGTATTATGCCTGTTCTCGGGTTTGTGTTTTTGCTTTTATCTCGCTGGGATGACATGAAACAGCATAGTAAGAAAAGTATTGGAATTATGATAGATATCATTGTTGTTAGTTCATTTGTAGTAGGTTTTATTTTAATAGAAGGTCAGAAGCAAATGTCTATTTTTCAACAATGGATGTCGTCTGCGAAAGGTCTTTATTTTGTAATTGTAGTCGTTATTTTCCTAAGAGTCATGATAAGAATAGGGAGTTATATAGTAAAGAGCGAATAGAATGGGGGTAGTACGAATGAGAGAGAAAGTAGGGTATTATGGTGTGCTCGGTTGTTTAATAGTATCTATCATTTCAGCACAATTTTTAAAAAGTGAATGGACACCATTTATATTATGTATAGGCATATTCATTTTTGCTCCCTTGTACCGCTGGAAAGAGTGGAAAACGTATAGTCGGAAAAAGAAAATTATTTATAGCATTGAGTTTGTTATTATAATTAGTACAATTCCGTTCTTGCTAAAAAAAGGTTATGAACAAATGAATGACATAGCAATTTTTCAAGGGTGGTTACTTGTTGCAAAATGGTTATACTTACTATTCATTTTAATAGTGGTAACAGCTATTGCTAAAAAAGCAAACAGGAAAATATTTGTAAATGAATAAAAGAAAGTGCCACCGGATAAGGTGGCACTTTCTTATTTTACTGAATGAGCTTTTTGCATCTTTTTTATTAAACGAATTTGTCCACGATGGTTAATTTCATCTTCAAATACGTGGAACCATTTAAAGTAGTTATTTGCTGGTTTGTCATGCCAAAAGTCTGTCGTTTTAAATAACCATTCCTCGGGTAAGGATTGAAAAGTTTCAATTGTTTTAGAGCGTACTTCTTGTAATGTATGGATGTAAAATTCGATGGAGTTTCCTTTTATTTTTTCTCGTCCAATAGCCCCTAACTCTACAGCAGGTAACCAACGTTCTAATTCGGCATCTGTCGGTTCACGATCCTCAAAGGTATGAATTTGGTAATAAAATTCAATAGCAGCCATGTGATATAATAGCATGCCAATTGAATTTGCTTCTTCGTCATATAAATAATCAAGTTCATCAATTGTTAAACCTTCCACTGCTTGCATCGTTGTGTAACGGGCGTAATTCATCATGGAAACAAGTTTTGAAAATTCAAGCTGTAAACCATCTATCTTATCGATTACAAAATTCAATTTAAATTCCCCCTCTTTAAACGAATACTCCAGAGAAGGAATTCTATGTGTAGAGAAAAACTCCTTTTAAAAAGGGCCATGATTTTAACAAGGGATAACAATTAGTTCTCTATTTGATTTTGTAATAACTTCATAGCCTTCTTTTGTAATGACGATATCGTCTTCAATTCTACAACCGCCCCAGTTTGGTATGTAAATGCCCGGCTCAACTGTAACAACCATACCTTCTTGTAAAGTTGCCTTACTTTCTTGGGATAGGCGAAGCGGTTCATGTATTTCTAACCCAAGACCGTGCCCGGTAGAGTGGCCAAAGTATTGACCGTATCCATGTTCTGTAATGTAATCTCTCGTTACATCATCGATACTTTTCGCAGTTTCTCCAGGCTTAATTGCTTCAGTTCCACGTTTTAATGCTTCTCGTACAACATTGTATATTTTTTTGAATTCTTCTGACGGTTCTCCGATCGCTACAGTACGTGTTATATCGGAACAATATCCGTCGTAAAGTGCACCGAAGTCTAATGTAACGATATCGCCTCGTTCGATTATTTTATTTGATGCAACGCCATGAGGAAGAGAAGAACGAACGCCAGAAGCTACAATGATTTGGAATGATGAAGATGTAGCTCCTCTTTTTCGCATGAAAAATTCTAACTCATCTCGTACATCAGTTTCACTTATTCCTGGTTTTAGAAAGGTAAGGATGTGGTGAAATGCTTCGTCAGCAATAGTAGCTGCAATTTTCATTGTTTCTATTTCAGGCGTGTCTTTAATAATACGAATATTTTCGATGATTTCGCACACTTGAATCATTTCCGCATGTACGTATTTTTGTAAGTTTTTATATTGTTGCAATGTCATGTTATTTTCTTCAATTCCAAGTTTTTGAATGTTTAATCTGGATACTTGATTGGCAACTTCTTCTTCCAAATTCCCTTTATGCATAATGATTTCCGCGTCTTTTATTTGTACTTTGGCTTGATCTACATAGCGAAAATCAGTTATGAAAACAGCTTGATCTGCAGAGAGTAAGACGACACCAGCACTACCTGTAAAGCCTGTTGCATATTGGCGATTTTCTTTTTTTGTAATAAGTAATCCGTCAAGTCCATAATGATGTAGTTGATTTTGGATTTTATCAATTTTTAAAGTCATGTTAATTCCTCCTTTTCACAGTATTGAATAAAGCAAATAGCGTGCCAAAATATATATTAGGGAAAATAAACGATTATCCAGCTATTTTGTGGGAGGCGTGCCGTTAATAAAATTCAGATTGCAATTAGTAGGGGATAAAAACATTGACTTGAGTTGAACTTTATATACATACTGTAAAAAAATTTATACAAATGCGTAATGACACTGTCAATCTTTTTGACAATATATAAAATGACAAAAGAAAGATAGTGTGAATTAGTTAATGGATATAGGAACGAATGTGAATGAATATAAAAAATGCGTTGCTATCTAGCAACGCATTTTTTATATTTACGCTTTTAATTTCATTACGATGTCAGCATCTGGTGTTACATATACTGTTTGTTGGTTATCGTACGTAACGAATCCAAGCTTTGCACCACTCGGTTTTTTCACATGGCGTATTTTTGTAAAATCAACAGGTACAGAGCTAGACTCTTTTGCTTTACTGTAATAAGCGGCAATTTTTGCAGCTTCTAGTAAAGTTTCTTCAGCAGGTTCTAAAGAACGAATGACAACGTGAGAACCAGGTATGTCTTTCGTATGTAACCAAATTTCATCCCGACGGGCAAATTTCGTTGTTAAATAATCATTTTGCTTATTGTTTTTACCAACGAAAATCTCTGTACCGTCACTAGCTACATATTTATCTAATACTGGTTTTGTAGGCTTTTTCTTTGCATTTTTCGTCTTACGATTACGCACATATCCTTCTTCGGCTAATTCCTCACGAATTTCTTCAATATCTTTTGAAGAAGCAGCTTCCATTTGTTGAAGTAAGCTATCAAAATAAAGAATTTCTTCATTGGTTTTTTCGATTTGTTCTTCTACCACAACAACTGATTTTTTTGCTTTTTGGTATTTTTGGAAATAGCGTTGTGCATTGTCAGACGGTGTTTTTAAAGGATCTAATGTGATTTTTACAGTACCGCCATTTTCATCGTAATAATTAACGACCTCAATATCTTTATCGCCTTTTTTCAAAGCGTACATATTGGCTGTAAGTAGCTCTCCAAATAGTTGATATTTATCTGCTTTTCCAGCATCTTGTAATGTTTTTTCAAGTTTAATAAGTTTTTTCTCATTTTTGTTTTTTTCGTTTTGCATAAAGCGTTCTAAATCATGAGCTTGTTGTTTTACACGGTCTCGCTCCGCTTTTCCGAAAAAGAAACGGTCTAACAATTCACTAACAGATGAGAATGTTTTTTCTTCTCCTTGCAAGTGTGTAAGAGGGAAAAGATAAAAGAATTCTTTTCCGTTTGCAGTAATCATTGTTGGTGAATATGCATGAGTTAGTAATGGTTTTTGTATGGAGAAAAACGCTTCAGATAATGCTTTTTCATTTGCCATACCTGCTTTTTTTACAACTTCTTTTGCGAATAATGGGGAAATTCCCATAAATGCTCCGACAAGTTGTTTGTCCATGTTTCCGGATAAAAAGTCTAGCGGTCTAATAAAATCAGCTGCTGTTTCGATAAGAAGCGGATTAACCTTATGTTGTGCTGGAGGGGCAACATATTCAGCTCCAGCATATACAGTACGATGGCGGTTTACCGCTAAAGATATGTGTTTTAAGCTATCTAAAATAACATTTGTTTTCGTATCTACTAAGATAATGTTACTGTGTCGTCCCATTATTTCGATTACTAATGTTTTTAATGATTCGTCTCCGATTTCATTCCGACTGCGAACTGTAATTTGAATAATACGTTCTAAGTCAATTTGTTCAATTTTTTCAATAAATCCGCCTTCTAAATGTTTACGAAGAAGCATACAAAACATCGGCGGTATTGCTGGTGAATCGTAGTTTTGATTCGTTAAGTGCATACGCGCATATGTAGGGTGAGACGAAAGAATTAGTTTTTGGTTCTTTCCGTTTGCTCGAATATGTAATAAAATCTCGTATTTTGAAGGTTGATATATTTTGGAAATTCTTCCTGTGTAAAGAGAATTTGCAATTTCATGTGTAATTGCTCTTGTAAATAATCCATCGAATGCCATAAATGAACACTCCTTTCTAACTAAAAGTTAATTATAGCATTTTTTTGGACGAGGCTGAATAAGCTTTCAATAGAGTATGTCTGGAATCAGGAGGTCGATGGCAGGATGAACTGGTATGGAATGCGGGCACATGAAGTGGAAGAAAGAACGAATACGAATGTAAAGGTTGGACTTACAGAGAAAGAAGCAGAAGGGCGAATTAAGAAATTTGGTACAAATGAATTAGAAGAAGCAAAAAGGCCTTCTGCACTAATGGTATTTTTAGCACAATTTAAAGATTTTATGGTACTTGTTTTATTTGGAGCAACAATTGTTTCTGCATTTTTAGGTGAATATATTGATTCTATAGCTATTGTTGCCATTGTCATTATCAATGGTATTCTAGGTTTTTTTCAAGAAAGAAAGGCTGAAAAATCATTGGAAGCTTTAAAAGAACTAGCCGCCCCGCAAGTTACGGTAATGAGGAATGGAAAGTGGGTAAAGGCACCATCTAAAGCACTTGTTTTAGGTGATGTTATTAAATTTTCCAGTGGTGATCGTATTGGGGCTGACGTCCGTCTCGTTGAGGCATCGAGTTTATATATCGAAGAGTCTGCCCTGACAGGAGAGTCAGTACCTGTACAAAAGAAGATAGAAGCATTGCAAGGGCAAGATGTTTCAATTGGTGATCAAAAAAATATGGCTTTTATGGGTACGATGATTACGCGAGGATCTGGAACAGGAGTCGTTGTAGCGACTGGTATGAATACCGCAATGGGCCAAATTGCAAATATGTTGCAAAATGCAGAGCAAATGGAAACACCACTGCAAAGAAGATTAGAGCAACTCGGGAAAATATTAATTATTGTAGCTCTTATTTTGACAGCACTCGTTGTATTAGCAGGTGTGTATCAAGGGAATGAAGTATACCATATGTTTTTAGCAGGTGTATCCTTAGCTGTTGCTGCTATTCCAGAAGGATTGCCCGCAATCGTTACAGTAGCTTTATCACTTGGTGTACAGCGTATGATAAAAAAGAGAGCAATTGTAAGAAAGTTACCAGCTGTAGAAACATTAGGTTGTGCTTCTGTAATTTGTTCTGATAAAACAGGAACAATGACACAAAACAAAATGATGGTAACACATATGTGGTCAGGTGGAGAGTTGTGGAAAGTGACTGGTCAAGGATATGAACCTAATGGATCTTTTATGAAAGGTGAAATAGAAGTTAATCCAGCTAAGACAAAAGCGCTTTATCAGCTACTTACATTCGGTTCACTATGTAACAATGCAAATATTATTCAAAAGAAAAAGGCGTATGTATTAGATGGGGATCCAACAGAGGGAGCACTTGTAGCTGCAGCAATGAAAGCGGGAATAACACGTGATGCACTGAAAGGGAAGTTCGAGATTATTCGTGAGTTCCCATTTGATTCGACTCGAAAGATGATGAGTGTTATTGTCCGTGATCGAGATGGGAAAAAGTTTGTTGTTACGAAAGGAGCTCCAGACGTCCTCCTGCAAATGAGCCAAACAATCTTATGGGGTGATAAGCAGCAACCGATGAGTGAGTTATATAGAAAAGAAGTACAGGCGGCTATTCATAGTTTAGGTAGCCAAGCGCTTCGAACAATTGCGGTTGCATTTAAGCCATTAAAAGTAACAGATTCCACTGAACATGAGAGAGATGTTGAAAAAGATTTTATGTTAATCGGGATACAAGGTATGATCGATCCGCCAAGACCAGAGGTAGCGCAGGCGGTAAAAGAGTGTAAAGAAGCTGGTATTCGAACAGTGATGATTACAGGAGATCATAAAGTAACAGCGATGGCGATTGCGGAACAATTAGGGGTTTTACCACCAGGAGGTCGTGTGGTGGAAGGTGTTGAGCTAGCAAATATGGATATAGAGGAACTAGAAAATGTTGTAGAAGATACTTACGTATTTGCTCGTGTATCACCAGAACATAAATTAAAAATTGTTAAATCATTGCAAAATAAAGGGCATATAGTAGCGATGACAGGAGATGGAGTAAACGATGCACCAGCTATAAAAACAGCGGATATTGGGATAGCGATGGGTATTACAGGAACAGACGTTGCGAAAGAAGCTTCTTCGCTTGTATTGTTAGATGATAACTTTGCGACGATTAAATCAGCGATTAAAGAAGGTAGAAACATATACGAAAATATTCGAAAGTTTATTCGATATTTGTTAGCATCAAACGTCGGCGAAATTTTAGTTATGTTATTTGCGATGTTACTGGCACTGCCATTGCCGATGGTTCCAATTCAAATATTATGGGTGAACTTAGTTACCGACGGTTTACCAGCGATGGCATTAGGTTTGGATAAGGCGGAAGGAGATGTGATGAAGAGAACGCCGCGGCATCCGAAAGAGGGAGTATTCGCCAGAGGGCTTGCCTGGAAAATTATAAGTCGAGGGTTCCTCATTGGAGCAGTGACGTTAGTAGCGTTTATTATCGCATATAATCAACATCCGAATGAACTGAAATATGCACAGACAGTAGCATTTGCGACTTTGGTACTTGCGCAACTTATTCATGTGTTTGATTGCCGAAGTGAACATTCTGTCTTTCATCGCAATCCATTTGGGAACGTGTATTTAGTAGGGGCTGTTATCATTTCATTGTTGTTAATGCTCGTTGTTATTTATTATCCACCGTTACAACCAATTTTTAGTACAATGCCAATACAAGCAAGAGATTGGTTGTTAATTGGAGGTTTGTCATCAATTCCGACTTTCTTATTAGTAGGTTCTTTATTAACAAGGAAAAAAGGTAAGGAGAAAAAGCCACTTTTATATAAGAAGGGATTAAACTTGAAATAGTCAATGATATGAAAATGTGATATAATTTACAGAAGGTAGTAGAGCCTTGTCTCTATTACCTTTTTCATTGAGTTATTTCATGGCTTGGATGTGATAAAAATGATTTCTAGTATGACAGGGTTTGGAAGGTCGAAAGTAGAAAGTGATACTTTTCAGATTACAGTAGAAATGAAATCGGTGAACCACCGTTTTCTTGAGATGAGTATTCGACTTCCGAAGCAAATGATGGTATTTGAAGACAAAATTCGTAAAATAATCGCACAGCAAGTTCGACGTGGGCGCATTGAAGTGTCTATTAGTATAACGGGTGAAGGGCTTGTTGAAAGAAAATTAAGTGTGAATTGGTCGCTTCTCAAGCAGTACCAATCGATGATGGAAGATATAAAAGGAAAATTTCAATTGCAAGATTCTATTACACTTGGGCAATTAATGGCAATGCCAGAAGTAACGGCAATTGAAGAAATAGAAAACGTAAATGAACAATTTGAGAATAGTTTATATGAGGCTGTTCGCCAAGCTGCTCAAATGTTGAAAACGATGAGAGATGGCGAAGGAGAACGATTACATAAAGATATGGCGTATCGTTTACAAGAGATTCACAATTGTGTAAATGCAATTATTCCACATGCACCGATTGTTACACAAAAATATCGTGAACGATTAGAAAATCGCTTAAAGGAATTACATAATCAAGATCTAGACGAACAAAGATTGCTAACAGAAGTCGCGATGTTTGCAGAGCGTTGTGATATTCATGAAGAGTTAGTTCGTTTACAAAGTCATTTAGAACAATTTCGTGAAACACTGCAGATTGAAGAGCCTGTTGGAAGAAAAATGGACTTCATCGTGCAAGAGATGCATCGAGAAATTAATACGATTGGTTCGAAGGCAAATGACTTAACAATTTCAAAATATGTTGTAGAAATGAAAAATAACCTTGAAAAAATTCGTGAACAAGTACAAAATATTGAGTAGCTTTCAAAAAATATATAAAGTTATACGTGGTGGAGAAATCGGATAGACTTACTAGGAGGCGCAAACTATGGCCATGCGGTTTTTAAATATTGGATACGGAAATATTGTATCTGCTCATCGAATTATTGCTATTGTAAGTCCGGAGTCAGCTCCTATTAAACGAACAGTACAGGAAGCACGTGAACATAATGCTTTACTAGATGCTACGTATGGGAGAAAAACAAGGGCGGTTATTGTTATGGATGATGGGCATGTTGTATTAAGTCCAATTCAGCCAGAGACGATTGCACATCGTTTGAATAATAAAGAAGATTTAAGTGAGGAAGGGTAGGTTTTACATATTTATGAGAAGTAGAAGAGGATTGCTCATCGTTCTTTCAGGACCTTCTGGGGTTGGTAAAGGAACGGTTCGAAAAGAGCTGTTTAGCCATGAGGATACACGTTTTCAATACTCTATTTCAGTAACGACACGTAAGCCGCGTGAAGGTGAAGTAGATGGTGTGGATTATTTCTTTAAAGAGAGAGAAGAATTTGAGGAAATGATTCGTAATGAAAAATTACTTGAGTGGGCTGAGTTCGTAGGTAATTATTACGGAACACCGATTGACTATGTTGAAAAAACATTACAAGAAGGAAAAGATGTATTCTTAGAAATTGAAGTGCAAGGAGCAATTCAAGTTAAGAAAGCTTTCCCAGAAGGTGTATTTATTTTCTTAGCACCCCCAAGTTTATCTGAGCTAAAAAACCGAATTGTCGGCCGTGGTACAGAAACTGAAGATGTTATTGAAAATCGCTTAACTGTAGCGAAAGAAGAAATCGAAATGATGGACGCTTACGACTATGTTGTAGAAAATGATCAAGTTGAATTAGCTTGTGATAGAATTAAAGCAATTGTGGTTGGTGAACATTGCCGCCGCGAAAGAGTAGCAAAATATTATAAAGAAATGACGGAGGGTCTATAATTATGTTAAATCCATCAATTGATTCATTACTAACAAAAATCGATTCTAAATATACACTTGTAACAGTAGCTGCAAAGCGTGCACGTGAAATGCAACTTGCTAACAACTGTGTTATTGAACAACCTGTTTCTCATAAATGTGTAGGTAAAGCATTAGAAGAAATCGATGTAGAAGTGTTAAAATATGTACCAAGCGAAGGCAAAATAATTGATTAAGATATTATTTTCGACAAATTAAAACATAGACTTTATAATTTTCTATGTAACGGTAACAACCTATTTACAAGTAGGTTGTTATTTTTTTACGATAGGATGAAATATTGGTACTGAAGAGCTGAGAAACCTGTTTCAGTATTATAAGTTTGAAAAAGAAAGAGGACGAGCCATATGCTAAAAGGGAAAAAGATACTCCTATGTGTAACAGGAGGCATTGCGGTCTTTAAAGCGGCTGCGTTAACTAGTAAATTGACACAAGCTGGTGCTATTGTAAAGGTGATCATGAGTGAGTCGGCAATAAAGTTTGTTACGCCTCTTACATTCCAAGCACTTTCTCGTCATGATGTATATACAGATACATTCGATGAGAAAGACTCAGCTGTTATTGCTCATATCGATTTAGCAGATTGGGCAGATGTAGTACTTGTTGCACCTGCTACAGCCAATTGTATCGGGAAGTTAGCTGGTGGTATTGCGGATGATATGATTACAACTACTTTGTTAGCTACTACAGCTCCAGTATGGATTGCACCTGCTATGAATGTGCATATGTACGAAAATAAAATTGTTCAAAAAAATATGATGAAGTTAAAAACGTTAGGATATACATTTATTGAGCCTGGGGAAGGCTTTTTAGCGTGTGGTTATGTAGCGAAGGGAAGACTAGAGGAACCTGAAGCAATTATTGCGCGGTTAGAAGAAGCATTCACGGAACAAAAACCACTACAAGGTAAGAAAATGTTAATAACTGCTGGCCCGACGCGTGAAAAGATTGATCCAGTTCGTTTTATGACGAATTTTTCTTCTGGAAAAATGGGGTATGCGATTGCAGAAGTAGCAGCGAACTTAGGGGCTGATGTCATACTTGTTTCGGGGCCGACGGCATTAAATCCGCCACTACATGTAACAACGATACAAGTGGATTCAGCGCAGGGTATGTTAGAAGCAGTCCTTCAACATTATCAAAATGTAGATGTTGTCATCAAAACAGCAGCTGTTGCAGATTATCGCCCGAAATATGTTCATGATAATAAAATGAAAAAGCAGAATGGTGATGCTGTAATTGAATTAGAGAGAACGGTAGATATTTTAAAAACGCTAGGTGAGAAGAAGGGTAAACAGTTACTTATCGGTTTTGCTGCTGAAACGACAAACGTAGAGGAATACGCAACGAAAAAGTTACGTGAGAAAAATGCGAATATGATTGTTGCGAATGATGTAAAAGCGCAAGGAGCTGGATTTGGCACAGATACGAACATTGTAACAATGTATAGAAAAGATGGAAAAGTTATTGAGTTGCCACTTTTAACAAAGAAAGAGGTAGCTCGCGAAATATTAAAGCAAATTGAAATGATGTTAGAAGATGATCGTTTATGAAATTTGCAAGTGTAATTGTTGATGTACCTGCCCGTCAGACAGATAGACCGTTTGATTACATTATCCCTAGAAAATGGGAAGATATTGTACAGACAGGAATGCGTGTAGTAGTTCCATTTGGTCCAAGAAAATTGCAAGGTTTTATTATTGAGATTAAAGATTCGGTTGACGTGGAAAGTAAGAAATTAAAGACAATCCATGAAATATTAGATGTAACACCGGTTTTAAATGATGAATTATTAAAGCTTGGATATTGGCTTACAAGTGAAACGTTATGTTATATGATTTCAGCATTTCAAGTCATGCTTCCGACAGCGATAAAAGCAACGTATAAAAAGCGTCTACAACTTCGTAAACAAGAAGAAGTAGCACCTGCAATACTGTATTTATTTCAGGATAAGGAAGCAATCGATTGGGAAGTTATTGAGGCGCAGCCACATTTATACCGCGCTATTCAACAAGAAATTAAAAATGGTACGATGGAAGTCGTATATCAAGTGAAAGATAAAGTGCAGAAGAAGAAACAAAGAGTCGTTCAGCCAGAGTTGCCGGAAGATAAATTAGAATTAGCTGCATTTGAATTGAAAAGTAAAAAACAACAAGATGTACTCTATTATTTTGTGGAAAATTATAAAAGTGTACCGTTGAAATTGTTAACAGAAGAGCTACAAATAACAGATGCTCCAATAAAATCACTTGTTAAAAAGGGGCTAATCTCAGAAAAATATGTGGAAGTATACCGGAATCCGTATGACGATGATGATTTTGAACAAACGAAACCATTTCCACTTACAGAGGAACAAAAGCAAGTTATTACACCTATTTTATCATCAATTACAAATGAAACTTACAATCCATTTTTACTATATGGTGTTACAGGAAGCGGAAAGACAGAAGTATATTTACAATCTATAGCAGCGGTGCTGAAGAAGGAAAAAGAAGCTATTGTACTCGTTCCTGAAATTGCGCTAACGCCTCAAATGGTAGATCGTTTTAAAGGTAGATTTGGCTCGCAAGTAGCGGTTCTTCATAGTGCACTGTCTGTTGGTGAAAAATATGATGAATGGCGTAAAATTTTAAGAAAAGAAGTGAAAGTGGTAGTTGGTGCCCGTTCAGCTATTTTTGCTCCTTTTGAAAATTTAGGGATTATTATTATTGATGAAGAGCATGAATCGAGTTATAAGCAAGAAGATAACCCGAAGTATCATGCAAGAGATGTAGCGGTGTGGAGAGGGCAATATCATAAATGTCCAATCGTTCTTGGAAGTGCAACGCCTACACTTGAATCATTTGCAAGAGCGACAAAAGGTGTTTATGAACTATTAACGATGGAAAAACGTATGAACGAACAAGCTTTACCAACAGTAGAAATTGTTGACATGCGTGAAGAACTTCGCGACGGGAATCGATCAATGTTTTCGAAGGCGTTGCATGAAAAAATAGCAGATCGACTAGAAAAGAAAGAACAAATGGTTCTCTTTTTAAATAGGAGAGGTCATTCAACATTTGTGATGTGTCGTGATTGCGGGTATGTTGTACAATGTCCACATTGTGATATTTCGCTGACGTATCATAAAATGAACCATCGTTTAAAATGTCATTATTGCAGTTATGAGGAGAATATGCCAACTGCGTGTCCAGCTTGTCAAAGTACATATATTCGTTTCTTTGGTACAGGCACACAAAAAGTAGAAGAAGAAATTACAAAACTATTTCCAGAAGCGCGAGTCATTCGAATGGACGTAGATACGACAAGTCGCAAAGGAATGCATGAGAAGTTATTAAAGGCATTTGGTGAAGAGAAAGCAGATATATTACTCGGGACACAAATGATCGCCAAAGGACTTGATTTTCCGAAAGTAACGCTCGTTGGTGTTTTAACTGCAGATACGATGCTTCACTTACCTGATTTTCGGGCGAGTGAAAAAACATATCAATTATTGACGCAAGTAAGTGGACGGGCAGGTAGACATGAATTGCCAGGGGAAGTTGTAATTCAAACGTATACGCCAGAACATTATAGTATAGAGTTAGCAAAGAACCAGCAATATGATGTGTTTTTTGACCAAGAAATGCAAATGAGACGAACAAGACAATATCCACCTTATTACTATGTTGTACTTGTAACGGTATCTCATCCAGAATTATTAAAGGCAGTGCAAGTGACGGAAAAAATTGTCGGTCATTTACGAATGCATTGTTCGCAGCAAACGATGGTGTTAGGGCCAGTTGCTTCAGCAATTCCAAGGATAAAAGATAGATATCGTTACCAATGCATGATAAAATACAAACGGGAACCAAACTTAAAGAACGTGCTCAAAATGGTAAATGAACATTATCAAGCAGAAATGCAAAAAGAGCTACAAATCTCAATTGATTTTAATCCAACAATGTTAATGTAGCGGAGGGAAATATGGCAGTTTTAGAAATAGTAAAGCATCCAAATGAAGTGTTAGAAACACCATGTGAAAGAGTAATTAACTTTGATAAAAAGTTAGTGAAATTGTTGAAAGATATGCATGAAACAATGTTAATGGCGGACGGAGTCGGTTTAGCTGCACCTCAAGTAGGGGTAAGCTTGCAAGTAGCAGTTGTTGATGTCGATGATGATACTGGGAAAATCGAGTTAATCAATCCATCAATATTAGAAAAACGTGGTGAACAAGTAGGTCCCGAAGGCTGTTTAAGCTTCCCGGGACTTTATGGTGAAGTGGAACGTGCAGATTATATTAAAGTAAGAGCACAGAATCGCCGAGGTAAAGTGTTTTTATTAGAAGCGGAAGGATTTTTAGCGCGTGCAATTCAACATGAAATCGATCATTTACACGGTGTTCTATTTACATCGAAAGTGACAAGATATTATGAAGAAAACGAATTAGAATAGGTGTTAAAAGGAGCGGTTTTTAAATGATTAAAGTAGTATTTATGGGAACACCGGACTTTTCAGTGCCGGTGCTTCGTCGTCTTATCGAAGATGGCTATGATGTAGTAGGTGTTGTGACGCAACCAGATCGTCCGGTAGGTAGAAAAAAAGTATTAACACCTACACCTGTTAAAGTTGAAGCGGAGAAACATGGTATTCCGGTGTTACAACCACTGAAAATTCGTGAAAAAGACGAATATGAAAAAGTATTAGCATTAGAGGCGGATTTAATTGTAACAGCTGCGTTCGGTCAGATTGTACCAAACGAAATTTTAGAAGCGCCAAAGTACGGATGTATTAATGTCCATGCCTCTTTACTTCCAGAACTACGCGGTGGTGCACCGATTCATTATGCAATTATGGAAGGTAAAGAAAAAACAGGAATTACAATTATGTATATGGTAGAAAAATTAGACGCTGGTGATATTTTAACGCAAGTAGAAGTGGAAATTGAAGAGCGTGAAACGACGGGCTCGTTATTTGATAAGTTAAGTGAAGCCGGTGCACATCTTCTATCTAAAACAGTACCTTTATTAATTCAAGGTAAGTTAGAACCGATTAAACAAAATGAAGATGAAGTGACATTCGCATATAATATAAAACGTGAGCAAGAGAAAATTGATTGGACAAAAACAGGTGAAGAAGTATACAATCACATTCGCGGATTGAACCCATGGCCAGTTGCATATACGACTTTAGCAGAACAAGTTGTTAAAGTATGGTGGGGAGAGAAAGTTTCTCTAGAAGCGAAAGCTGAACCAGGTACAATAGTTGGTCTTGAAGAAGATGGATTTGTTGTTGCAACAGGGAATGAAATAGGTGTTAAAATTACTGAATTGCAACCGTCGGGTAAAAAGCGTATGAGTTGTTCACAATTTTTACGTGGGACAAAACCTGAAATTGGCACGAAGTTAGGAGAAAATGCATGAGACAAAATGTTCGTGAATTAGCTCTTGATGGTTTAATTCAAGTAGAAAAAAGTGGTGCATATAGTAACTTACTTTTAAATAATCTAATTGAAAAAAATGCAATTGATAGAAAAGATATTGGTTTATTAACTGAAATTGTATATGGAACGATTCAACGTCGTGACACATTAGATTATTATTTACAGCCTTTTTTAAAAAAGAAGGTTGAGGCGTGGGTAAGAGTATTGCTTCGCTTATCTTTATATCAAATGATATATTTGGACCGAGTGCCAGAAAGAGCGGCTATTCATGAAGCGGTTGAAATAGCAAAGCGTCGTGGGCATAAAGGGATTTCAGGCATGGTGAACGGAGTATTGCGTTCAATTCAGCGAGAAGGTGTACCTTCATTAGATGAAATCAAAGATCCAGTGGAACGTCTTGCAATTGCAACGAGTCACCCAGTTTGGTTAGTACAAGATTGGGCATCTGAATATGGTTTAGAGACAGCAGAGAAAATGTGTGAAGTAAACATGTTACCACCAGTACCTACAGCACGTGTGAACGTTGATAAAGTAACGGTAGAAGAAGCAATTGAGTTGTTGGCAAGTGAAGGAATAGAAGCAAAGTCTGGCGATTTGTCAGATGATGCAATTCAAATTGAAAGAGGGAATGTAGCGCATACAGAAGCGTTTAAAAAAGGGTTCCTTTCTATTCAAGATGAAAGCTCTATGCTTGTTGCACGTGCTTTAGACCCGAATGAGGGAGAGACAGTTCTTGATAGTTGTGCTGCTCCTGGTGGTAAAACTACGCATATAGCTGAGCGTTTAAAGGGAACTGGTAAAGTAATGTCTCTTGATTTACACGCGCATAAAGTGCGTTTAATTAAACAACAAGCAGAGCGACTTGGTCTAGAAAATATAGAAACAAAAGCGTTAGATGCTAGAAAAGTGCAAGAGCACTTTGCAAATGAAACTTTTGATAAAATATTAGTAGATGCACCATGTTCTGGATTTGGGGTAATTAGACGTAAACCTGATATTAAGTTAGGAAAAGATAAAGGCGATAGTGAAAGATTATCGACGATTCAACTTGCGATATTAGAAAAGATAGCACCATTATTAAAACAAGGCGGTCGTCTTGTTTATAGTACGTGCACAATTGAGAAAATAGAAAATGAACAAGTAATAGATAAATTTTTAAAAGAACATCCTGAATTTGAATGGGATACTACGATAAAAGAACGTATGCCAGAAAAATTAAGTCCGTATATTAATGAAGGTCAAGTACAAATTTTACCGCATTATTTTGCAACGGATGGCTTTTATATTGCTTGTTTAAGGAAGAAGGTGTAGCATCATGGAAACGACTGTAAAAAAACAAAAGAAAAATGTAGAAACGAAAAAACCATCAATTTACTCTTTACAACTTCATGAAATGCAAGATTGGTTAAAGGAACAAGGAGAACCGAAGTTCCGTGCTGGACAAATTTTTGACTGGCTATATAAAAAACGTGTAAAAAATTATGAGGATATGTCAAACCTTTCTAAAGGATTGCGTGATAAATTGTCGAATTCCTTTGATATTACTACTTTAAACACGTTAGTAAAACAAACGTCTTCGGATGGAACGATTAAATTCTTATTCCAGTTATATGATGGATACTCTATTGAAACGGTATTAATGCGACATGAATACGGAAATTCTATTTGTGTAACAACACAAGTTGGTTGTCGTATTGGCTGTACGTTCTGTGCTTCTACACTTGGCGGGTTAAAACGAAACCTAGAAGCTGGAGAAATTGTAGCGCAAGTAGTAGAAGTGCAACGCGCGCTTGATGAAACGGAAGAACGTGTAAGTTCTCTTGTTGTTATGGGAATTGGAGAACCATTTGATAACTATGATAATTTAATGGGATTTTTACGCATCACTAACCATGAAAAAGGACTTCATATTGGTGCAAGACATATGACAGTTTCGACGAGTGGTATTATTCCGAAAATTTACAAGTTTGCTGAAGAAGAGTTACAAATTAATTTTGCGATTTCATTGCATGCTCCAAATTCAGAATTACGTTCAAAATTAATGCCGATTAACCGTGCTTATAAGCTACCTGATTTAATGGAAGCTATTAAATACTATGTAAATAGAACAGGGCGTCGTATTACATTTGAATATGGACTATTTGGAGGAGAAAATGACCAAGTTGAGCACGCTGAAGAACTTGCTGCGCTCTTAAAAGGTGTAAAGTGTCATGTGAACTTAATTCCGGTTAACTACGTACCAGAACGTGATTACGTACGAACACCACGTGAGCAAATTTTCTTATTTGAAAAAACGCTTAAAGATCGTGGAGTGAATGTAACAATTCGCCGTGAACAAGGTCACGATATTGATGCTGCCTGCGGTCAGTTGCGTGCGAAGGAGCGCAAAGAAGAGACGAGGTGACGAGATGAAAGCCGTGTTTCTATCGGATAAAGGGAAAGTTCGTCAACATAATGAAGATAGTGCAGGAGTTTTTCACAATTTAGATGGAAATATTTTAGCGGTAGTAGCAGATGGAATGGGAGGTCATCGAGCTGGCGATGTAGCTAGTTCGATGGCCATTCAATTATTCCATGATTATTGGAAGCAAACGCATAATATGAATGAGCCTAAAAAAGTAGAAGAGTGGTTACATACTAGTGTTGGAATTATTAATGAACGCATTTTTGAATATTCTAAACAACACGTAGAGTGTGATGGTATGGGAACAACGATTATCATAGCAATTTGTACGCCTAATTTTGTAACAATAGGTCATATAGGAGATAGTCGTTGTTATATGGTATCAGAGGGAGTAATGTCGCTCGTAACGGAAGATCATTCACTTGTAAATGAACTTGTGAGACATGGTGAAATTTCAAAGGAAGATGCAGAATACCACCCGAAAAAAAATGTTTTGTTAAGAGCGCTAGGAACAGAAGAAAAAGTCGGATTAGATGTTAAAACATTGGTACTTGAAGAAGATGATCAATTGCTTCTTTGCTCTGATGGATTGTCTAATAAAGTCCCTATGACTGATATGCAACAAATTTTACAGTTAAATGAACAGCTCGAAGCTAAGGTGCAAAGTCTCATTCAATTGGCGAATGATCGTGGTGGAGAGGATAATATTACTCTTGTTCTTATTGATTATGCGGATTCGACAAACGAAAGTAGGTGAAGTGCAACGTGCTGATTGGAAAACGCTTAAATGACCGTTATAAGCTGCTAAAAATGATTGGCGGTGGAGGGATGGCCAATGTATATTTAGCTCATGATGACATACTCGGCCGAGATGTAGCGGTGAAAATATTAAGACTCGACTATTCCAATAACGAAGAGTTTATTAAACGTTTCCATCGAGAAGCGCAATCTGTTACAACGTTGTCGCATCCAAATATTGTGAATATGTATGATGTTGGAGAAGAAGATGGTATATATTATCTTGTAATGGAGTATGTACCTGGACAAACATTAAAGCAATACATAATTGAGCAAGGGATGTTACCTATAGGGGAAGCTCTTGATATTATGGAGCAATTAACATCCGCCATGGCACACGCTCATCATTTTGAAATTGTGCATCGTGATATAAAACCGCACAATATTTTAATTCGAGCTGATGGAGTAGTAAAAGTAACAGATTTTGGAATTGCGACAGCTACAAGTGCAACAACTATTACACATACAAATTCAGTACTTGGTTCGGTGCATTATTTATCACCAGAACAAGCGCGCGGCGGGATAGCAAATAAACAATCAGATATTTATTCGCTTGGTATTGTTATGTTCGAATTGTTAACAGGAAGACAACCGTTTTCTGGTGAATCTGCTGTTGCAATAGCTTTAAAACATTTACAAAGTGAAATACCGTCTCCAAGAAGATGGAATGAAAATATTCCGCAAAGTGTTGAGAATATTATATTAAAGGCAACTGCTAAAGATCCGTTCCATCGATACCAATCTGCTAATGCGATGAAACGAGATATTGAAACGGCTTTATATCCAGAACGAATTAATGAACAGCCATTTTACATACCAGAAGATATGGAAGCGACGAAAGCGATTCCAATTATCCAACAAGAACAATTATTTGAAAATGTAACTGATGAAACGATTGTTTTAAGTGGAAGTAAAGTGGATGAACCAAAAAGAAAAGAACATACTGAATTAGATAAGAAGAAAAAACGAAGTAATAAATGGATTAAGGTTTTAATTACGACATTTTTACTTTTAGCAATTGGAATAACATTAGCTCTTACTGTTATTCCGGGATTCTTTATTCCGAAAGATGTAAAAGTTCCTGATGTGGCTGGTATGAAATATACGACAGCTGTAAATAAGTTGGTAGAAAAAGGTTTTGAAGTGACAGAACCTAATATTGTATATATAGATGATGTGGAAGCTGGAGATGTAATAAAAACTGATCCTGTAGCAGGAAGAGTAGTGAAGGAAAGTTCTAAAATTACTATCTATCAATCAGGTGGAAAAAAGAAAAGTAAGATGAAGGATTTTACAGGTCAAAACTTTGAGAGTGTAAAACCCGAGTTAGAAGAAAGATATAAACAGGTTACTGAAAATTATATTGAAAATGATAAACCAAAAGGTGAAATTGTAGAACAAATACCGACACCTGATCAAATGGTTGTAGAGGCGGAGCAAGAACTGAAAGTTTGGATAAGTAAAGGTCCTTATCAAAATAGACCAGGTGATTTTTCAAGATGGACTGAAAATAGTGCAACTGGTGATTTGAATGAGAGAAAATTAACTCCAGATATAAAACGAGAGTATTCAGATACGGTTGATAAAGGTCTTGTAATTTCGCAATCGCCAAAACCAGGAACTCCGTTAAAAGAAGGAGATAAAGTGACACTTATCATCTCGAATGGCCCTAAGCCGAAAGTAACAAAAACAGTGAAGGTGGATAACATTTCTATCCCATATGAGTCTTCTATAATAGGTGAGAAAAAACCGCAAACAATAGAAATTTATAAAGAAGATATGCAACAAAAGATGGATAGACCAATTGAAACTAGAACGATTTCAGAGTCGGCAACAATTTCTTTAGAATTTGTAATTCAAGAAGGCTCAAAGGGTCACTATAAAATCGTACGGGATGGAGTAACGATTATCGATAAGGAAGTACCATATCCAACTCAATAATAGTGAATTCCATTTTCTTTTTATAGAGAATGGAATGCATTACCCTTGCCTGTTATGCTGTCTACAAGGTGGACTGTATAACAGGCAAAAATATATGATTCAAAAAGCTATACAAGTGATATTGTTGTAAAAAATATTTCGAATTGATGGTAGAGATTAAATATATGAACCTGGTTATATATTGGTGGGTTTTAAAATAATTGTTTAAAGAACTCTAGTCTATTCGTTTTAATTACAGCTTCACTTTATACAAAATAAAGGAGAATTATATGCCAGAAGGAAAAATTGTAAAAGCTTTAAGTGGATTTTATTATGTACAACATGAAGAAGGGGTTACACAATGTCGTGGGCGTGGTGTATTTAGAAAAAATAAAATTACACCACTTGTAGGAGACCAAGTCGTTTTTCAAGCAGATAACCCAACGGAAGGCTACGTGCTTGAAGTATTTGATCGAAAAAATGAACTTGTTAGGCCTCCTATTGCTAATGTGGATCAAGCAATCCTTGTTTTCTCTGCAGTAGAACCAGATTTTAATCCTGGACTGTTAGATCGATTTTTAGTGCTGATTGAATATCATAACATTAAGCCGATTATTTGTATTAGTAAGATGGATTTAGTGGATGAAAAGATGCGAGAAACCGTTGAAGCTTATGCAAATGATTATCGTGAAATGGGTTATGATGTATTATTTACTTCTATAAATACATCGGAAAGTATTGCTATTTTAAAACCATTTTTAGAAGGTTGTGTTTCTGTCGTTGCTGGCCAATCAGGTGTTGGGAAATCTTCGATGCTTAACGTATTACGTCCGGATTTAGAACTAAAAACAAATGATATTTCCTCACATTTAGGACGCGGAAAACATACGACAAGACACGTGGAATTAATTGCAGTTGGAAGTGGACTTGTTGCGGATACACCTGGTTTTAGTTCACTTGATTTCATAGATATAGAGGTAGAAGATCTTACATATTGTTTTCCTGAGTTGAAAGAAGCGAGCCAATACTGTAAATTTAGAGGGTGTACACATCTTTCTGAACCGAAATGTGCGGTGAAAGCTGCGGTTGAAGAAGGAAAGATTACAGAATATCGTTATAAGAATTACCAACAATTCGTAGAAGAAATTAGAGAGAGAAAGCCGAGGTATTAGTTATGATTAAAATTGCACCATCGATCTTATCAGCAGATTTTTCAAAATTAGGGGAAGAAATTAAAGATGTAGAAAAAGGCGGAGCTGATTACATTCATGTCGATGTAATGGACGGGCATTTTGTACCGAATATTACGATTGGGCCATTAATTGTAGAAGCGATCCGTCCGATTACATCATTACCGTTAGATGTGCATTTAATGATTGAAAATCCTGATAACTATATCCCAACTTTCGCGAAAGCGGGAGCGGATATTATTACTGTTCATGTAGAGGCGTGTCCTCATTTACATCGTACAATTCAGTTAATTAAATCTCATGGCATTAAAGCAGGGGTTGTATTAAATCCACATACGCCAGTTTCGGTGATTGAGCATGTGTTAGAAGATATAGATATGGTATTACTTATGACGGTGAATCCTGGATTTGGTGGACAGAAATTTATCCATTCTGTATTACCGAAAATTAAACAAGTTGCAGAAATGGTTAAAGAGCGAAATCTAGAAGTCGAAATTGAAGTTGATGGTGGTGTCAACGCTGAAACGGCAAGACTTTGTGTTGAAGCAGGAGCAAATGTACTTGTAGCTGGATCAGCGGTATACAATCAAAAAGACCGCGGTGAAGCGATCCGTATCATTCGTGGATAATGAATGAACAGATCCCTATCCTAGTGAAGTTTCGGGTTTAGTAAGACTTCACTATTTAGAAAGGATAGAGCGAAAAATATGTAAAAAGGCAATCTACCGAATGGCAGATTGCCTTTTTACAATAGAAGGGGAAGGAAAAATGATTATTCATATTTTAGCAGGAGGCCCTGCAGAATATTGCGCAGATTTTTCTCGATATGAAAATGAAGAAATAGTGTGGGCGGCGGTTGATAGAGGAGTGTACCATTTACTAAAAAGAGGGATTACTCCATCTGTTGCGTTCGGAGATTACGATTCAGTAACTGAAGAAGAATTAGTATGGATGGGACAGCAAACAGATGAATTACATATTGTTCCACGAGAAAAAGATCAAACGGATTTAGAGATTGCAATTAGTTGGGCTTTAGAACAGAAACCCAAATTAATTCGTATTTTTGGTGCAACTGGTGGGCGGTTGGATCATGGTTTAGCAAATATACAGATGCTTTTAAAGGGTTTAGAAGCAAAAGTGGAAATGTGTATTGTGGATAATAAAAATGAAATAATGGTGAAAAAAGTTGGTACATATACAATTGGAATAAATAAAAATTTCCCCTATGTATCATTTGTGCCAGTTACTGAAAGTGTAGAAGGTATTACACTACAAGGATTTAAGTACCCTCTTACTAATAAAACGATAGAGTGGGGATCGACACTTTGTATTAGTAATGAACTCATTGAGGAAAAAGGTACTTTTTCATTCGCATCTGGCATATTAATGATGATAAGAAGCACTGATTGAAGAAACAATTTTGCTCCTTGCATCATATAGTGGGCAAGTGGAGTAAAGGGGATTAGGAGGGAAACCATGAGATTTTATACAATTAAGTTACCTAAATTTCTTGGTGGAATTGTTCGTGCGATGTTAAACACCTTCAAAAAAGACTAAAAAAAGCACCGATAATAGGTGCTTTTTCCATTGGTATAGTAAAAAAAGAGCCTAGCGGCTCTTTTTTTTATTATTAAACACGTTCGATTTTGCCAGATTTTAATGCTCTAGCAGAAACGTAAACACGTTGAACTTTACCGTCGATGCGTACGCGAACTTTTTGAAGGTTAGCGCCCCATTTACGTTTTGTAGCGTTCATTGCGTGAGAACGAGAGTTACCAGAACGAGCTTTTCTTCCAGTGATAGCACAAACACGAGCCATTTATATTTCCCTCCCTTGACACCTTACCATACGTAATTTTTCAATGTTAGTCTTTTTTGCGATGCTAAAAACACTACTATAATTTAACACAACTAAAAAGAGAATGCAACACTGTAGAAAAAAGAAATCAAGAAAAATTACTTGACACTATATGTAAGTGAAGAAAAGTTGAAATCAAGAAAATTTGCTTGACATATTATAGTGGTACATGTTGTATAATAACAATGGACTATTTTGCTCATCATAGAAAAGTGTAGTATAAAACATAAAATATGAGAGTGAAAAGAAAGAACGATGGAATTTTCTTTGAAAAGATTATATGATAGTAACTAAAGTAGTCTAGCTCACTTTCACCATTTATGAAGGGGGAAACGAGATGTCAATTGAAATTAAAACGAAGTACGGACAAATTGATATTAGTACAGATGTAATTGCAACAATTGCTGGAGGTGCCGCGGTAGATTGCTACGGTATCGTAGGTATGGCATCAAAAAATCAGTTAAAAGATGGATTAACAGACATTTTACGAAAAGAAAACTTCACTAGAGGTGTTATTGTTCGTAAAGATGAAGATGAAGTACATATTGATATGTATATTATTGTGAGCTATGGTACGAAAATTTCAGAAGTAGCACATAACGTGCAGACGAAAGTGAAATATACATTAGATCAAACTGTAGGACTAGCAGTAGATTCTGTAAACATCTACGTACAAGGAGTTAAAGTAATAAACTTGTAATGTGCATTAAGGAGGAAAATCTGTGTCAATTCAAAAAATTGATGGGAAACGTTTATCACAAATGATCATGCAAGGAGCGAATAATTTAACAAATAATGTTCAGCTTGTTGATGCATTAAACGTATTTCCAGTTCCAGATGGCGATACCGGTACAAACATGAACTTATCAATGACTTCAGGCGCACGTGAAGTGAAAGCAAATCCTTCACAGCACGCTGGTAAAGTCGGTGTAAGTTTAGCCAAAGGATTATTAATGGGAGCTCGTGGTAACTCTGGTGTTATTTTATCTCAGTTATTCCGTGGTTTTTCAAAATCCATTGAACAAAAAGAAGAATTAACAACAGTTGATTTTGCTGCAGCTTTAGATGCTGGGGTAGAAGCGGCTTACAAAGCGGTTATGAAACCGATTGAAGGAACGATTTTAACGGTTGCAAGAGAAACGGGTAAATATGCAGTGACAGTTGCGAAAAAACAGCGCGACTTTGTTTTGTTTATGGAAGACGTTGTGAAAGAAGCCAATGCATCGTTAAATCGTACGCCAGATTTATTACCTGTATTAAAGCAAGTTGGCGTTGTAGATAGCGGTGGTAAAGGTCTTGTTGTTGTATATGAAGGATTTTTAGCTGACTTAAAAGGAGAAACAATTTCTTCTGATGTGTCTGTCCAACCATCTATGAATGACATGGTACGCGCAGAACATCACCGTAGTGTACAAAGCCAATTGAGTACAGAAGATATAAAGTATGGATATTGCACGGAATTCATGGTGAAATTAGAGCCTGAAAAAATGAAGGAACATAATTTCTCTGAACAAAAATTCCGTGAAGATATTAGTGTATACGGAGATTCACTACTTGTTGTATCAGATGATGAGGTTGTTAAGGTTCATATTCATGCGGAACATCCTGGAGATCCTATGAATTATGGGCAACGCTATGGTAGTTTAATTAAGATTAAAGTAGAAAATATGCGTGAACAGCATACCGCTTTATTAGATGAACCTACTATGGTTCCTGAGCAAACAACTCAATCGAAAGAAAAACAACCATATGGTATCGTAACTGTAGCTATGGGATCTGGTATTAAAACTTTATTTGAGAGCATTGGTGCAACGAAAGTAATCGAAGGTGGCCAAACGATGAATCCGAGTACGGAGGATATTGTGAAGGCGATTGAAGAGGCGAATGCTGAAAAAATCATCATCTTACCAAATAACGGAAACATCGTGATGGCAGCAGAACAAGCAGCGTCAGTTGTTGATCAAGAAGTTATTGTTATTCGTTCAAAAACAGTTCCTCAAGGTATGGCTGCAATGTTAGCATTTAATCCAGTTGGAACGTTAGAAGAAAATGAAGAAAACATGAAAGAAGCTTTATCTCATGTGAAAACGGGTCAAATTACGTATGCTGTTCGTGATACGGAAATTGACGGTGTAGCAATTCAAAAAGACGATTTCATGTGCATTGCGGATGGAAAAATCGTATCAACAAATGCTGAAAAAGTAGGAGCTGCAAAGCAATTATTAGAAACATTGATTGATGAAGAGTCTGAAATCGTAACGATTCTACAAGGTGAAGATGCAACTGATGAAGAAGTAGCTGAGTTAGTTGCATTTGTAGAAGAGAAATTTGAAGATGCTGAAGTAGAAGTGCATGCTGGGAATCAACCAGTGTATTCTTTCATCTTCTCTGTAGAATAAAAAAGATTCGTTTTGAAAATAAATGGATCACTTACTTGCTAATGGATCAGAAGTAGTAATGTGAACGTTATTACTAGTTTTTATTCAAAAGGCTAGCATATGGAATAAAGAAAAGAGCCTTGCTGCTAATAGTGAGGCTCTTTTTTACTTGTTGTGTATAAGGGATTTGAGTAGTTTCTCTTAGAATGCCTATGATAGAATATATAAGGTGAAAGATAGCGATTGCAGATGTTAATTGATACTCAAATAGAGTGTAACAAAGAAAATAATGTGACGGAGTGTGAGAATCTTGAATGACGTTGTACAAGTTCCTGTTACAGATGTAAAGGGAATCGGAGGAGAAACATCTGAATTACTACACGAGATGGGAATTTATACAGTTTCTCATCTATTAGAGCATTTTCCGTACCGTTATGAAGATTATGCGATGAAAGATCTTGCTGAAGTAAAGCATGATGAGCGTGTAACAGTTGAAGGGAAAGTTCATAGTGCTCCGTTACTACAATACTATGGTAAGAAAAAATCACGTCTTACAGTTCGTGTTCTCGTCGGTCGTTATTTAATTACGGCTGTATGTTTTAATAGACCTTACTATAAGCAAAAGTTAAATTTGGATGAAACGGTAACGATTACTGGTAAATGGGATCAACATCGTCAAACAATTGCTGTATCAGAGCTTCATTTTGGATCGGTTGTTCGTCAACAAGAAGTAGAGCCTGTATATTCAGTGAAAGGAAAGCTTACAGTAAAACAGATGCGCCGTTTTATTGCACAAGCGCTAAAGGAGTATGGAGATTCTATAGTCGAAGTGCTACCAGATGGTTTGTTAAATCGGTATAAATTATTACCACGTTATGAAGCACTCAGGGCGTTGCATTTTCCGGTAGGGCAAGAAGATTTAAAGCAAGCTCGTCGCCGTTTTGTATATGAGGAGTTTTTCTTATTTCAGCTAAAAATGCAAACACTAAGGAAAATGGAGAGAGAAAATTCAAAAGGTACGAAGAAGGAAATCCCGTCAACAGAATTACAAGAATTTATCGATGCACTTCCGTTTCCGTTAACTGGTGCACAGCGCCGGGTTGTAGATGAAATTTTAAAGGATATGACATCTCCTTATCGGATGAACAGGCTGTTGCAAGGTGACGTTGGTTCTGGGAAAACAGTTGTTGCTGCGATTGGTCTCTATGCCGCAAAATTAGCTCATTATCAAGGTGCTTTAATGGTTCCTACAGAAATTTTAGCCGAACAACATTATCAGTCGCTTGCGGAGACGTTTTCTCGTTTCGGTATGACGGTTGAACTGTTAACGAGTTCTGTTAAGGGTGCGAGACGTCGGGAAATTTTGGCGAGATTAGAGCAGGGAGAAGTAGATATCCTTGTTGGGACGCACGCTTTAATTCAAGATGAAGTTATATTTCATAGGTTAGGTCTCGTTATTACCGATGAACAGCATCGATTTGGTGTAGCGCAGCGCCGGGTTTTACGTGAGAAAGGTGAAAGTCCAGATGTATTGTTTATGACGGCAACCCCAATTCCGCGAACGTTAGCTATTACGGCATTTGGAGAGATGGACGTTTCTATTATCGATGAAATGCCAGCTGGTAGAAAGGTAATCGAAACGTATTGGGCAAAACATGATATGTTAGACCGTGTTCTCGGCTTTGTGGAGAAAGAGATAAAAAAAGGAAGACAGGCATATGTTATTTGTCCTCTTATTGAAGAGTCTGAGAAACTTGATGTACAAAATGCTATCGATTTACATAGTATGCTGACTCATCATTATCAAGGTAAGTGCCAAGTTGGATTAATGCATGGGAGACTATCATCTCAAGAAAAAGAAGAGATAATGGGACAGTTTAGTGAAAATAAAGTGCAAATTCTTGTTTCGACAACAGTTGTTGAAGTAGGTGTGAATGTACCAAATGCGACTGTTATGGTTATTTATGACGCGGAGCGTTTCGGTTTATCGCAGCTTCATCAGCTCAGGGGGCGTGTTGGGCGTGGTAGTGAACAATCATATTGCTTATTAATTGCAGACCCGAAATCAGAAACAGGAAAAGAAAGAATGCGTATTATGACTGAAACAAATGATGGATTTGTATTGTCAGAAAAAGATTTAGAGTTACGAGGTCCTGGGGATTTCTTTGGAAGTAAGCAAAGTGGTCTACCAGAATTTAAGGTTGCTGATATGGTACATGATTATCGGGCGTTAGAAACAGCGAGACAAGATGCGGCGATACTAGTTGATTCAGAAGCGTTTTGGCATAATGATCAGTATGCTTCGTTGCGTACTTATCTTGACGGAACAGGTGTGTTCCAGGGAGAGAAGCTCGATTAAAAGTAGTCTGCAAAAGTTTTTGTTGCATTCTACTTTTAATGATTATATACTACTGTTAGTACCTAGTCATAAAAATGGATGGTGCGGTATGAAAAAGAGAAGAAGTAAAAAAGAAAGACAAGAATTATTACAACAAACAATAGAAACGAATCCTTTTATAACGGATGAAGATTTAGCAGAAAAATTTCAAGTGAGCATACAGACTGTTCGTCTGGATCGTATGGAGTTATCTATTCCTGAATTGAGAGAACGAATTAAGCATGTGGCTACAAAACAACATGAAGAAGATGTGAAATCTTTACCGTTAGAAGAGGTTGTCGGAGAAATTATCGATATAGAATTAGATAGACATGCGATATCTATCTTTGAAGTAAAGGTAGAACATGTATTTAAAAGAAATCAAATTGCTCGTGGGCATCATTTGTTTGCGCAAGCAAACTCACTAGCTGTTGCAGTTATTGATGAAGAATTAGCTTTAACTGCAAAGTCTACCATTCGATACATTCGTCCTGTAAAATTAGGAGAACGTGTAGTTGCAAAAGCGCGCGTTGAAGATGTAGAGAATGATAAAGGACGGACGGTTGTCAAAGTGCGTAGCTTTGTTGGAGAAGAACTTGTTTTTACAGGCACTTTTGAAATGTATCGATCTAGTAATAATAGTGAGGAAGGTAACAACTTATGAAAATCGCAATAGATGCAATGGGCGGAGATCACGCTCCAAAGGCTGTAGTATTAGGAGCAATGAAAGCTATTAAGGAATATTCAGATTTACATATTACGTTAGTAGGGAAAGAAGCAGAAATCCGTCAATACTTAACGAGTGAAGAGCGAATTACTATCCTTCATACAGACGAAAAAATTGAATCGACAGATGAGCCAGTAAGGGCGGTTCGTCGAAAAAAACAAGCTTCAATGGTACTAGCAGCGCAGCAAGTGAAAGATGGTATTGCAGATGCTTGTATATCAGCAGGTAGTACAGGGGCTTTAATGGCAGCAGGATTATTTGTTGTCGGTCGTATGGAAGGAATTGAACGACCAGCTTTATCACCGACAATGCCAACTGTTGATGGAGAAGGTTTTGTTATGTTAGATGTTGGAGCAAACGTTGATGCAAAACCAGTTCATTTATATCAATATGCAGTGATGGGTTCTGTTTACGCAGAGAAGGTAAGAGGAATTAAAAACCCTCGTGTTGGACTTTTAAATGTTGGAACAGAGGATGGAAAAGGAAACGAGCTTTCAAAACAGGTCTTTGCTATGCTCAAAGATGCACCAATTAATTTTGTTGGAAACGTTGAATCAAGAGATTTATTGCAAGGTGTAGCAGATGTTGTTGTGTGTGATGGTTTTACAGGGAACGTAGCTCTAAAATCACTAGAAGGAACCGCGCTTGCGCTATTCTCTATGTTAAAAGAGCAATTAATGAGTTCGTTTACGAGCAAATTAGCAGCAGCGGTATTAAAACCAAAACTTATGGTATTAAAAGATAAAATGGATTATTCGGAGTATGGAGGAGCGGCATTGTTTGGATTGAAAGCTCCTGTCATTAAGGCTCACGGTTCTTCAAATGACCAATCGATATTTAGTGCGATTCGTCAAACGAGAGAAATGGTAGCGAAAGAAGTAATTCCTACAATTTCAAGTGTAATGGAGAAGGAGCCGCTTCAATAAGAGGAGGATTTGAAATGGGAAAAATAGCATTTCTTTTTCCGGGCCAAGGTTCACAGGCAGTTGGAATGGGTAGACAGTTAGCGGAGAATAATAACGAGGTTGCGAAAGTGTTTGCGAAAGCAGATGAGGTGTTGCACGATTCACTTTCAGAGGTGATTTTTGAAGGGCCGCAGGAAAAGCTTACATTAACGACAAATGCACAACCTGCATTATTAACAACGAGTTTTGCTATTTTGACAGCTTTGAAAGAGTATGACATTACACCTGATTTTGTAGCAGGACATAGTTTAGGTGAATATAGCGCTCTTGTGGCAGCTGGTGCTATAACTTTTGAAGATGCTGTATATGCTGTAAGAAAACGTGGCGAATATATGGAAGAAGCCGTTCCTGGTGGGGAAGGGGCAATGGCAGCTATTTTAGGTGCTGATCCAGATATGCTGAAACGAGTTACAGAAGAAGTAACAAGTGAAGGGTATGCAGTACAGATTGCAAACATGAATAGTACGAAGCAAATTGTAATTTCTGGAACAAATCAAGGGGTAGAACTTGCTTCTCAAAGAGCGAAAGAAAATGGTGCTAAAAGAGCAATTTCGCTTAAAGTAAGTGGACCATTTCATTCCTCTCTTATGAAGCCAGCTGCTGAGAAGTTTCAAAGTGTGTTAGATGAAATTACAATTCAGGATACGAATATTCCTGTTATAGCAAATGTTACAGCAGATGTTATTACACGTGGTGCAGATATTCAAGAGAAGCTAATTGAACAACTGTATTCACCTGTATTATGGTACCCATCTATTGAAACTATGGTGAAACAAGGTGTGGATATATTTATTGAAATTGGACCTGGAAAAGTACTTGCTGGGCTTATGAAGTCGATTGATTCATCAGTGAAAGCATATGCCATATATGATGAAGCGACATTAAAAGATACCATTTCAAATTTGAGAGGAGAAAACTGATGTTAAAAGGGAAAGTAGCATTAGTAACTGGTGCTTCACGTGGAATTGGTCGCGCGATTGCAATCGATTTAGCGAAACAAGGGGCAAATGTAGTAGTAAATTATGCTGGTAATGAACAAAAGGCGAATGAAGTAGTAGATGAAATCAAGAAATTAGGTTCAGATGCAATTGCGGTAAGAGCAGATGTTGCAAATGCTGAAGATGTTACAAATATGGTGAAACAAACAGTAGATACATTTGGACAAGTCGATATTCTTGTAAATAACGCTGGCGTAACAAAAGATAATTTATTAATGCGTATGAAAGAAGAAGAATGGGATACAGTTATTAATACAAACTTAAAAGGTGTATTCTTATGTACAAAAGCAGTATCTCGTTATATGATGCGCCAACGTCATGGTAGAATAATAAATATTGCTTCTGTTGTTGGTGTTGTAGGAAATCCAGGGCAGGCTAATTATGTTGCTGCTAAAGCTGGTGTAATTGGATTAACAAAAACATCAGCAAAAGAATTAGCAAGTCGAAATATAACTGTTAATGCAATTGCTCCTGGATTTATTGCAACTGATATGACGGACGTATTAGATGAAAATATAAAAGGTGAAATGTTAAAAGTTATTCCGGCTGCACAGTTTGGTGAAGCGCAAGATATCGCGAATGCTGTAACGTTTTTTGCTTCGGATCAAAGCAAATATGTTACAGGACAAACGTTAAATGTTGATGGCGGAATGGTAATGTAATAAAAGAATCGATTTCATCTAGTTTTTTTGGACAATATTTAATATAATATTTGAGGGGAGGTGAATGGAATGGCAGATGTTTTAGAGCGTGTAACAAAAATCATCGTTGATCGTTTAGGTGTAGAAGAAACTGAAGTAGTACCAGCTGCAAGCTTTAAAGAAGATTTAGGCGCAGACTCCCTAGATGTAGTAGAACTTGTAATGCAATTAGAAGATGAATTCGAAATGGAAATTTCTGATGAAGATGCTGAAAAGATTGCTACTGTTGGCGATGCTGTGACTTACATAGAGAGTCATCTATAATGCTTAAGTGAAGTCCCGTTATTTAGCGGGGCTTTCTCGGCTTATATCTGGAGGGACCTATGCCGTACCGAAAATATAGAGAAAAAAAATACGAAACAAAATATCGTGAAGCGTTTAAAGTGTTTCAAGAAAAGATAGGTATTACGTTTACAGATGAAAAATTATTGACTCAAGCATTTACGCATTCATCGTATGTGAATGAGCATCGAAAAAAACCGCATGAAGACAATGAGCGTCTCGAATTTCTTGGAGATGCAGTATTGGAACTTACTGTATCGCAGTATCTGTTTCAAAAATATCCGACAATGAGCGAAGGAGAGTTAACAAAACTACGTGCAGCTATTGTATGTGAGCCATCTCTTGTTCGTTTTGCAAATGAGCTGTCATTTGGAAGCCTTGTTTTATTAGGGAAAGGTGAAGAAATGACAGGTGGACGTGAACGACCAGCTTTATTAGCGGATGTCTTTGAAGCGTTTATTGGTGCCCTTTATCTTGATCAAGGGCTAGAAACAGTTTGGGGATTCTTAAAAGAAATTGTGTATCCGAAAATTAATGAAGGTGCTTTTTCTCATGTGATGGATTATAAGAGTCAATTGCAAGAATTGATCCAGCGTGATGGTAGTGGCAACATTGAGTATCAAATTTTGCAAGAAAAAGGACCAGCCCATAATCGAGAATTTGTGTCACGTGTTACATTAAATAATGTAGCGTTAGGTCTTGGTAGTGGTAAGTCGAAAAAAGAAGCAGAGCAACAAGCTGCTGCAGAAGCATTGAAAAAATTAAAAGAACAACTATAAGGAATCCCCCTTTGAATAGGGGGATTCCTTATGCATAGAATGAAACTTTTCTTTTGTAGATAAATGAAAGGAAAGTAAATCCGTATTATAGCTTGGTTTCGTACAGACAACGTATATAACAACGGAGAATAGGAGGAAGACCTTTCGTGTTTTTAAAAAGATTAGAAATAGTAGGATTTAAATCTTTTGCTGAGCGTGTATCTGTCGATTTTGTTCCAGGTGTTACGTCTGTAGTAGGGCCTAATGGGAGCGGGAAAAGTAATATTACTGATGCAATTCGCTGGGTACTTGGTGAACAATCTGCAAAATCATTACGTGGTGCAAAGATGGAGGATGTTATTTTTGCCGGTAGTGAAACGAGGAGAGCGGTTAATGTAGCTGAAGTAACATTAACTTTAAATAATGAAGATCAACGTTTACCGATTGAATATAACGAGGTGAGTGTAACGCGCCGTGTATCTCGTTCAGGTGATAGTGACTTTTATATAAATAAACAATCTTGTAGATTGAAAGACATTATCGATTTATTTATGGACTCTGGCATGGGAAGAGAAGCCTTTTCAATTATTAGTCAGGGGAAAGTGGAAGAGATTTTAAGTAGTAAATCAGAAGAACGTCGCGGTGTATTTGAAGAAGCGGCAGGTGTGCTGAAATACAAACTTCGCAAAAAGAAAGCTGAAGGGAAATTAGCGGATACACAAGAAAACTTAAATCGTGTACAAGATATTATTCATGAATTGAGTATTCAAGTAGAACCGTTAGAGAGACAAGCTTCTATTGCGAAAGATTATCTTGAGAAAAAAGAAGAGTTAGAGAAAGTAGAAGCTGCGCTTATTGTACATGAAATTGAAGAATTGCATGAGAAATGGGAAGCGCTTCGAAGTCAGTTTGGGCATAATAAAAACGAAGAAGCTAAAATGTCAACGCATTTACAAAAAAGTGAAGAAGAGCTTGAGGAGTTACGTGGACAATTACAAGCGGTAGATGAGTCTGTAGATTCCTTGCAAGAAGTTCTTCTTCTTTCTAGCAAAGAGCTAGAAAAATTAGAAGGACAACGTGAGCTGTTAAAAGAGAGGAAGCAAAATGCTACGACGCATTGTGCACAACTTGAACAGTTAATTGTTGAATTGACAGAAAAAGCTAAAAGTTATGATGGTGAAATTGAATCAAGTACAGAAGTGTTAATGCAATTTGTAGATCAAGTAAAAGAATTGGAGAGAAATTTGCTTGATAATGAACAACTGCTTGCAACTTTTGCGGATAATTTAGAGGAACAGATTGAGAATTTAAAAGGGGATTATATTGAACTTTTAAATCAACAAGCTAGTCAGCGTAATGAATTATCTATGATTGAAGAACAGTCTAAACAGCAAAACTCTAAAAATGAACGTCTTGATGAAGAGAATGCGAAATATGTAGAAATGCGTATGGAAATCACAGCGAAAAAGACGAAACTTGTTGAAAGTTATGAACAAGTGAAAGAAAAAATAGCTGGTATCATTTCGAACATACAGAAAACAGAAGCGGCGCTCGGGAAATGTAAGGCGCAGTATAGTGAAAATGAAACAAAACTGTATCAAGCATATCAATTTGTACAACAGGCGCGCTCACGAAAAGAAATGCTAGAAGAGATGCAAGAGGACTATTCTGGTTTCTACCAAGGTGTACGTGAAGTATTGAAAGCTAGAGAAAATAGGTTGCAAGGTATCGAGGGTGCTGTTGCGGAACTGTTAACGGTACCGAAAGAATATGAAGTTGCAATGGAAATTGCTCTAGGTGCAGCAATGCAGCATATCGTTGTACAAACAGAGGAACATGCTCGTAATGCAATTGCATTTTTAAAGCAGAATAAACATGGACGTGCAACGTTTTTACCGCAAGCTGTTATTAAAAGTAGATCGTTATCATTTGAACAGTTACGTGTTGTGAATCAACATCCATCGTTTGTAGGAGTAGCGGCAGAACTTGTGCAGTACAATAATAAATACGAGAATGTCGTTTCGAGCCTATTAGGTACAGTTGTTGTTGCGAAAGATTTACGCGGTGCAAATGAATTAGCGAAACAATTACAATATCGCTATCGTATTGTAACACTTGAAGGTGACGTAGTGAATCCTGGGGGTTCAATGACTGGTGGAGCTGTAAAACAGGCGAAATCTTCTTTATTAGGACGTCAGCGTGAACTTGAAGAATGGACTAAAAAGCTCACTGATATGGAAGAAAAAACAACGAAGCTAGAAAACTTTGTTAAAGCAGTAAAGCAAGAGATTCAAGAAAAAGAAGTACAAATACGCGAACTACGCCAAGGTGTAGAAACTGAGCGTGCAGATGAACAAAAATTAAGAGAAGAAATTAATCAATTAGAATTAGAAGAACATCGAATTAATGATCGCTTATCTATATACGACTTAGAGATAGAAGGATTTTTACAAGATCAAGTGAAAATGCAAGGACGTAAAGGAGAGTTAGAAAAGATTTTAGCAACTCTTCAAGCAGAGATTTCGGAATTAGATAGCAAAATCGTCGCGTTAACGAAACAAAAAAGTGAGCAACATTCTTCAAAAGAAAAAGTTCAGAAGGAAATGACTGAGCTGAAAGTACAAGCGGCTGAACAACAACAACGTTTGTCTAATCAAAAAGAAAAAGTTGAACGATTAACGAAGGAAAAAGAAGAAACTGATACAACACTTGTAAAAACAAAAGAAGATTTAGCATTCTTAAAGCAAGAAATGACATCTAATTCAAGTGGTGAAGAACAAATTACGAATATGATTGAGAAAAAAGCATATGATCGTAATCAAACTTCAGAATTAATTCGCTCTCGCCGTGAACAACGTGTATCATTACAAGAGAGAGTGGAGCATTTAGAACGTAATGTGAAGGAAACGTTAGGCAAGCATAAATATATTCTTGAGTTGTTGAAAGATCAAGAAGTGAAAATTAACCGACTTGATGTTGAGTTGGAAAATAGATTGCAACATTTACGTGAAACATATACGATTTCATTTGAAGCAGCAAAACTGAAGTATACAATGATGATGCCTGCAGAAGATGCGCGTAAAAAGGTGAAATTAATAAAACTATCCATAGAAGAGTTAGGTACAGTAAACTTGGGTGCAATTGATGAATACGAGCGAGTAGCGGAACGTCATACGTTCTTACTAGAGCAACGAGATGATTTAGAAGAAGCGAAAGCGACATTGCACCAACTTATTACTGAGATGGATGAAGAAATGAAAAAACGTTTTTCCACTACTTTTGAAGGGATTCGAACGGAGTTTCAATCTGTATTTACTGAATTATTCGGAGGCGGTAGAGCGGATTTAGTAATGACGGATCCTGGAGACATATTAAATACTGGTATTGATATTGTTGCACAACCACCAGGAAAGAAATTGCAGAACTTAGGTTTACTGTCAGGTGGAGAACGTGCTTTAACGGCAATAGCGCTTTTATTTGGTATTTTAAAAGTACGCCCAGTACCATTCTGTGTACTAGACGAAGTAGAAGCGGCTCTAGACGAAGCGAATGTTGCTCGTTTTGCGCAATATTTAAAGAAATTTAGTGATGAGACGCAGTTTATTGTAATTACACACAGGAAAGGTACAATGGAAGAGTCTGATGTATTGTATGGTGTAACGATGCAAGAATCAGGTGTATCTAAGCTTGTTTCTGTTCGTTTAGATGACGGGGAAGAACTTGTGGCGAGTAAATAGGAAGGATGGGAAGCATGAGCTTTTTAAAAAAACTTAAAGAAAAAATTTCAAAACAAACGGATACAGTAACAGAGAAATTTAAACACGGATTGGAAAAAACGAGAAATTCATTTGCGGATAAAGTAAATGATTTAGTCTATCGTTACCGTAAAGTGGATGAAGATTTCTTTGAAGAGTTAGAAGAGATTTTAATCGGCGCAGACGTAGGGGTTTCGACTGTAATGGAATTAATTGATCAGTTGAAAGAAGAAGTGCAGCGCCGAAATATTCAGGACCCAAAAGAAGTACAAGCTGTTATTTCGGAAAAGTTAGTTGGCATTTATAAAGGTGACAGCGACTTTAGTAATGAAATCAATATGCAAGAAGATCAATTAACAGTTGTTTTATTTGTAGGTGTTAACGGTGTAGGGAAAACGACGACAATTGGTAAACTGGCACATAGATTTAAATCAGAAGGTAAGTCAGTCCTATTGGCAGCAGGAGATACGTTCCGTGCTGGCGCGATTGAACAATTAGAAGTATGGGGCGATCGCGTTGGTGTAGAAGTCATTAAACAAGGGTCTGGTTCTGACCCTGCAGCGGTAATGTATGACGCTGTACAAGCTGCAAAAGCGCGTAAAGTAGATGTATTACTATGTGATACAGCAGGACGTTTGCAAAATAAGGTGAACTTAATGAAAGAGTTAGAGAAAGTGAAGCGTGTAATTGAGCGTGAAGTACCAGGAGCTCCTCATGAAGTGTTACTAGTTATTGATGCAACAACAGGTCAAAACGGTTTAAGTCAAGCGAAAACATTCCGTGAAGCAACGAATGTTACTGGTATTGTTTTAACGAAGTTAGATGGAACTGCTAAAGGTGGTATCGTATTAGCAATTCGTAACGAAATGGATGTACCGGTGAAATTTGTTGGCTTAGGAGAGCAAATGGATGATCTGCAGCAGTTTGATCCAGAACAATATGTGTATGGTTTATTTGCAAATTTAGTGGAAACAGAAGAAGTATAAATGAAAGAAGCGGTATTACCGCTTCTTTTTCTATAAAAAATAAGTGATGTTAAGAAAAAAACTTGACACTCTTTTATACTCCATGTAAACTAATTGATGTAAAGGGAAATCACTTAACAAAGGATGATCCAACATGCTCGAGAAAACAACGAGAATGAACTATTTATTTGATTTTTATCAATCGTTGTTAACGCAAAAACAAAGAAGTTATATGTCGCTTTATTATCTAGATGATTTATCTCTTGGTGAAATTGCGGAAGAATTTGATGTAAGTCGCCAAGCCGTGTATGATAACATTAAACGGACTGAAGCGATGCTTGAAGAATATGAAGATAAATTAGTATTACTTCAAAAGTTTCAAGAGCGACAGCGACTTGTTGCAAAGCTAAAACAGCTAATCAGCGAAGAAGAGCATGTGAATGAAGAAATGAAACAAGTTGTTGAAGCTATCGAAAAATTAGATTAGGAGGGCGGCAATATGGCATTTGAAGGATTAGCCGACCGACTTCAACAGACAATGCAAAAAATCCGCGGCAAAGGAAAAGTTTCTGAAGCCGATGTGAAAGAAATGATGAGAGAAGTTCGTCTAGCTCTTTTAGAAGCGGATGTTAACTTTAAAGTAGTAAAAGATTTTGTAAAGCGTGTGTCTGAGCGTGCTGTCGGACAAGATGTAATGAAAAGTTTGACACCTGGACAACAAGTAATTAAAGTTGTACAGGAAGAACTTACAGAACTTATGGGCGGAGAGCAAAGCAAAATTGCTGTTGCTAATAAGCCACCGACTGTTATAATGATGGTTGGTCTGCAAGGTGCGGGTAAAACGACGACAACAGGTAAGCTTGCGAATTTGCTTCGTAAAAAGCATAATCGTAAACCGATGCTTGTTGCAGCGGATATTTACCGTCCAGCAGCGATTAAACAGCTTGAAACATTAGGGAAGCAATTGGACATGCCTGTTTTCTCTTTAGGAGATCAAGTAAGTCCTGTTGAAATTGCGAAACAAGCGATTGCAAAGGCAAAAGAAGATCATCACGATTATGTTTTAATCGATACAGCAGGTCGCCTGCATATTGATGAAGAACTAATGGATGAATTAGCGAAAGTGAAAGAAGTTGCGAATCCGGATGAAATTTTCCTTGTTGTCGATGCGATGACAGGACAAGACGCGGTAAATGTTGCACAAAGTTTCCATGATCAGTTAGGGTTAACGGGTGTTGTATTAACGAAACTAGATGGTGATACGCGCGGTGGTGCGGCATTATCTATTAAGGCTGTAACAAATACACCAATTAAATTTGCTGGTATGGGTGAAAAACTAGATGCGATTGAAGCGTTCCATCCAGAACGTATGGCATCCCGCATTTTAGGGATGGGCGACGTCTTAACATTAATTGAAAAAGCGCAAGCTACAGTTGATGAAGAGAAAGCAAAAGAACTTGAGCAAAAAATGCGTACGCTTTCGTTTACACTTGACGATTTCCTAGAACAACTTGGACAAGTGCGTCAACTTGGACCACTTGACGAATTGTTAGGGATGCTTCCTGGTGCAAATAAAATTAAAGGGCTGAAAAATGCGCAAGTTGATGAAAAGCAAATTGGGCATATTGAGGCAATTATTCGTTCTATGACTAAATTAGAACGTGAACAACCGGAAATAATTAACGCTAGTCGAAAAAAACGCATTGCCAAAGGTAGCGGTACAACCGTACAAGAAATCAATCGTCTAATCAAGCAATTCGATGATATGAAGAAAATGATGAAAACGATGACTGGAATGCAAAAAGGTAAGAAAAAAGGACTAGGTGGAATGAAGTTTCCATTCATGTAAGAAAAAAAGATGGCTCTGTTAAGAAAAAATACTTTACAAAGCAATAGTCTTTTTGCTAATATAATTATCTGTGTGAAATAAATTCGGAGGTGCTTTATAAAATGGCAGTTAAAATTCGTTTAAAACGTATGGGAGCTAAAAAAACTCCTTTCTATCGTGTAGTTGTTGCAGATTCTCGTTCTCCTCGTGACGGACGTTTCATTGAGGAAATCGGTACTTATAATCCGGTTGCTCAACCAGCTGAAGTTAAGATCAACGAAGAAGCAGCATTAAAATGGTTAGGAAACGGTGCTAAACCATCTGATACAGTTCGTAACTTATTCTCTAACCAAGGTATCATGGAGAAATTCCACTTATCTAAACAAGGTAAGTAATTGAGGCAATGACTATGAAGAAGTTAGTCGAGACGATTGTCAAGCCTCTTGTCGATCATCCTGAAGATGTAAAAGTTACACAGGAACTTTACAACGGAGAGATAAAGTATCGATTAACTGTACATCCTGAGGATGTTGGAAAAGTCATTGGTAAGCAAGGGAGAGTTGCGAAAGCGATTCGAATGCTCTTGTATTCAGTGGGACATCATAATGATGAAAAAGTAACACTGGAAATTCAATAAACGTAAAAAGGGCGAGGAGTTATATCCTCTCCCTTTTTTAACATTTAAAGAGAAGTTGCATGTTCCATATGTGAAATGGAGATGCTTAATTTATATAGAAACCAGGGGTGACATACTATTTATGACAAAATGGTTTAATGTAGGGAAAATTGTAAATACTCATGGCGTAAGAGGAGAAATTCGTGTTATTTCTCGTACTGATTTTCCGGAAGAGCGATATAAAGTAGGAAACACTCTATACATATCGAATGAGAAAAGTACAGACTTCCTTCCGGTGAAGGTAACTTCTCATCGTCAACATAAGACATTTGATTTATTAACATTTGAAGGATACAACAATGTAGATGAAGCAGAAAAGTTTAAAGGTTCTTTAATAAAAGTACCAGAAGAGCAGTTAGGCGAACTTGCTGAAGGTGAATACTACTACCATGAAATTATTGGTTGTAGTGTTGTAACGGAAGAAGGAGAAGCGTTAGGAACGATTAAAGAGATTCTATCTCCTGGTGCAAATGATGTTTGGGTAATTAAACGTCCAAAGGGCCAAGATCTTTTAATTCCTTACATTGATGATGTTGTACTTCAAGTTAATATTGAAAATAAATTAGTAACCATTCATGTAATGGAAGGGCTACTATAATGAAAATTGATATTTTAACGTTGTTTCCAGACATGTTTACCGGTGTATTTGGGTCTTCCATCTTAAAGAAGGCGCAAGAAAAAGAAGCGGTAAGCCTTCGTGTTGTTAACTTTCGTGATTATACAACGAGTAAGCATAATAGTGTAGACGATTACCCTTACGGCGGAGGTGCTGGTATGGTGCTTACTCCTCAGCCTATTTTTGATGCGGTGGAAGATTTAACGAAAGAAACAGAGCGTAAGCCGAGAGTTGTCTTAATGTGTCCGCAAGGGGAAAGATTTACTCAGAAGAAAGCGGAAGAGCTTGCAGAGGAAGAACATTTAATCTTTGTATGTGGGCATTATGAAGGGTATGATGAACGGATTCGTGAGCATCTCGTAACTGATGAGATTTCTATTGGTGACTACGTATTAACAGGTGGAGAATTAGCCTCTATGGTTATTACTGATAGTGTAGTACGTCTCCTGCCAGGAGTACTAGGAAATCATGCTTCACAAGTGGAAGATTCGTTTAGTACAGGGTTATTGGAACATCCACATTATACACGTCCTGCTGATTTTCGTGGTATGAAGGTACCAGATGTTTTAATGTCAGGAAATCATAAAAATATTGATGAATGGCGCCATAAAGAATCTTTGCGTCGTACGTACACACGTAGACCGGATTTATTGGAAGAAAGAGAATTATCTAAGCAAGAAAAGAAATGGTTGGAACAGATTAAAGAAGAACAATAAGGGCTTCATATATTTTCTATTGCAACAGTCCTAGCAATATGCTATTATAACATTTGTGCTACTGAAATCAGTAGCCGTATTAACGATGTTCCGCTGTAATTTAATAAGACTTTATAAGAGCATCTGTTTAAAGGAGAGAATTTAATATGCAACAATTAATCGCAGAAATTACAAAAGGCCAATTAAAAACTGACCTTCCTTCATTCCGTCCTGGAGACACTTTACGTGTACACGTAAAAGTAGTTGAGGGAACTCGTGAAAGAATTCAGCTTTTCGAAGGTGTTGTAATCAAACGTCGTGGTGGCGGAATCAGTGAAACATTCACAGTTCGTAAGATTTCTTACGGTGTAGGTGTTGAGCGTACATTCCCAGTTCACACGCCAAGAATCGCGAACATCGAAGTACTTCGCCGTGGTAAAGTACGTCGTGCTAAGTTATACTACTTACGTAACCTTCGCGGTAAAAAAGCACGTATTAAAGAAATTCGATAAGACATGTATGGGAGCTTGTAAATGCGCAAGCTCCCTTTTTCCAATCTATATAAAATTTTGGTATAATACGAGCAGCTTACATAACCGTGGAGGGGAAATACATGAAAAAAGAGACGAGTTCACTTTGGGAATGGATCAAAGCAATTTTGATTGCTGTTGTATTAGCTGGTGTTATTAGACAGTTTTTCTTTGCACCAATTCTCGTAGATGGGGTATCAATGGCGCCAACTTTACATGATCGAGATCGAATGATTGTAAATAAAATTGGTTATCACATAGGAGACCCAAAACGCTTCGATATTATCGTATTCCGCGCAACGGAAGATAAAGATTATATTAAGCGTATTATTGGCCTGCCAGGCGATGAAATAGAGTATCGGAATGACAAACTATATGTTAACGGAAAGGTTTATGAGGAGCCGTATTTAGATAAGCAGAAAAAACAGCTTGCTGATGGACCACTTACATATGATTTTACTCTTGAAGAAATGACGGGAAAGAAAACTGTTCCAAAAGATCAATTATTTGTTTTAGGGGATAATCGTCGTTTTAGTAAAGATAGCCGTTCGATTGGTACGATTTCAATGGATCAAGTACTTGGTAAAGCCAATATGCTATATTGGCCGTTAAAAGATGCACGTATTGTGAAATAAATGAAAAAGAAGGTGGCAACATGGTAATTCAATGGTTTCCAGGGCATATGGCTAAGGCTAGACGCCAAGTAACAGAAAAATTAAAATTAATTGATGTTGTAATTGAACTTGTAGATGCTCGATTACCATTATCATCTCGAAACCCGATGATTGATGAGATTATTACACATAAGCCAAGGCTTGTTGTTTTAAATAAAGCGGATATGGCAGATGATCGTCTAACGAAAGAATGGATTGCATATTTTAAAGAAAAAGGGCATATGGCAATTTCAATTAATGCGCAAGCTGGACAAGGTATGAAGGAAATTACTGCGGCTTGTAAAGTGCTTGTTAAAGAGAAGTTTGATAAGATGGTTGCGAAAGGGATTAGACCGAGAGCAATTCGTGCTTTAATTGTCGGTATACCGAATGTTGGTAAATCTACGTTAATTAATAAATTGGCGAAGAAAAACATTGCTAAAACAGGAGATCGTCCAGGTGTGACAACAGCTCAACAATGGATTAAAGTTGGGAAAGAAATGGAACTGTTAGATACACCAGGTATTTTGTGGCCTAAATTTGAAGATCAATTAGTGGGTCTTCGTTTAGCGACAACGGGTGCAATTAAAGATTCAATTTTAAATTTACAAGATGTAGCTGTTTATGCATTACGTTTTATGGAGAAACACTATCCAGAACGTTTAAAAGAGCGATATAATTTAGATGAAATTCCAGAAGATATTGTAGAGTTATTTGATGCAATTGGAAAATACAGAGGCTGTTTAATGGGCGGCGGAATGATTGATTATGATAAAACATCTGAACTGGTACTTCGTGAACTTCGCGGTGGAAAACTTGGTAAAATGACGTTTGAAACACCAGAAGAGTTTGTGGAGCAAGTAGAAGAGGTAGAGAAAATAGAAGAAGTATAAGACGTGCGTTTGTACGTCTTTTCTTTTTGTATACGTTTATAAAGGAGTGTACTTATATGCAAAAAATGACAATACAAGAAGCGGAGAATTTACTGCAAGAAATTATGAGTGAAGAAGATGATCGCTTTCAAATGTTAATGAAAGATGAACGAAAGGGCATTCAAAGACTTATTTTGAAATGGTACAAACAAAAAGAGTTAGCACAAAAGGAAAAAGAAAAATTTCTAGAAATGTCTAAGTATGAAAATGCGTTACGTGAAAAAGGAATCACATATATTGCTGGCATTGATGAAGTAGGGCGTGGACCATTAGCTGGGCCCGTTGTGACGGCAGCTGTCGTTCTTCCAGATGATTTTTATATTCCAGGGTTAGATGACTCAAAAAAGCTGAGTGAAGCGAAGCGAGAGCGTTTTTATGATGAAATAAAAGCACAAGCAATTGCGATTGGAGTTGGAATTGTATCACCGCAAGTCATAGATGAGATAAATATTTATCAAGCGACGAAACAAGCGATGTTAGATGCTGTTGCGAATTTATCTTGTACACCACAATATTTATTAATTGATGCGATGAAGCTTCCTACATCAATTCCACAAACATCCATTATTAAAGGTGATGCGAAAAGTGTTTCTATTTCAGCTGCATCTATTATTGCGAAGGTGACGAGAGATCGTATGATGAAAGAGCTTGGGGAAAAGTATCCTGCATATGGATTTGGACAACATATGGGGTATGGAACGAAACAGCATTTAGAAGCGATTGAAGCGCATGGAGTATTAGAGGAACACCGGAAATCATTTGCGCCAATTAAAGATATGATTCAAAAATAAGCTGTGAATATACAGCTTATTTTTTTATTTTGGTATATGAACATTATTATTTTCGAAAAAGAATAAAGCGATTTCAGTTTTCTGACACTTTATTGTAGACAGCGTGCCAATCATCTTATACAATGGCAATGTAATGTTTTTTAAACATTAAAAAACTTTTCGAGTAAAACAGGAAAACAGGGGAGGATGGGACCATGAATATCCATGAGTACCAAGGTAAGGCAGTCCTTAAAAGCTATGGGGTTAGCGTTCCGAACGGGAAAGTTGCATTTACAGTAGAAGAAGCTGTAGAAGCAGCGAAAGAATTAGGAACGGATGTATGTGTAGTTAAAGCGCAAATTCACGCTGGTGGACGCGGCAAAGCTGGCGGTGTAAAAGTTGCGAAAAATTTAGAAGAAGTTCGTACATATGCAGAAAGCATTTTAGGGACTACACTTGTAACGCATCAAACAGGTCCTGAAGGTAAGGAAGTAAAACGCTTACTTATCGAAGAAGGTTGCGATATTAAGAAAGAATATTATGTAGGTCTAGTGTTAGATCGTGCAACTTCTCAAGTTGTTTTAATGGCATCTGAAGAAGGTGGAACAGAAATTGAAGAAGTAGCAGAAAAAACACCTGAAAAAATCTTTAAAGAATATATTGATCCAGCAGTAGGTTTACAAGGTTTCCAAGCGCGTCGAATCGCATTTAACATCAATATTCCAAAAGAGCTTGTAGGACAAGCTGTGAAGTTTATGATGGGCTTATATCGTGCGTTTATTGAAAAAGATTGCTCTATCGCTGAAATTAATCCACTTGTTACAACAGGTGACGGTAAAGTAATGGCGTTAGATGCAAAATTAAACTTTGATTCTAATGCATTATATCGTCATAAAGACATTTTAGAGCTTCGTGATCTTGATGAAGAAGATTCAAAAGAAGTTGAAGCATCTAAATATGACTTAAACTACATTCCTTTAGATGGAAATATCGGTTGTATGGTAAATGGTGCAGGTTTAGCGATGGCTACAATGGATATCATTAAACATTACCATGGTGACCCAGCTAACTTCTTAGATGTTGGTGGCGGTGCAACGGCTGAAAAAGTAACAGAAGCATTCAAAATTATCCTTTCTGACAAAAATGTAAAAGGTATCTTCGTTAACATTTTTGGTGGCATTATGAAGTGTGATGTTATCGCAGAAGGTGTTATTGAAGCAACGAAGCAAGTAGGTCTTGAATTACCTTTAGTTGTACGTCTTGAAGGTACAAACGTAGAATTAGGTAAGAAAATTTTAAATGAGTCTGGCTTAAATATTGTTGCAGCAGAATCTATGGCAGACGGTGCACAGAAAATTGTTTCACTAGTGGGCTAATAGAAAGCGGGGGAGAAAAATGAGCGTATTAGTTAATAAAGATACAAAAGTTATTGTTCAAGGTATTACTGGTTCTCAAGGATTATTCCATACAAAACAAATGATTGAATACGGTACGAAAATTGTCGGTGGTGTAACACCTGGTAAAGGCGGCACTGATATTGAAGGTGTACCAGTATTTGATACAGTAGAAGATGCTGTGAAAGCAACAGGCGCAAACGCTTCAGTTGTATACGTTCCACCCGCTTTTGCTGCTGATGCAATTATGGAAGCAGTTGATGCGAAGATTGATTTAGTAGTATGTATTACTGAAGGAATTCCTGTATTAGATATGGTTAACGTAAAGAGATATATGGCTGGTAAACATACACGTTTACTTGGACCAAACTGCCCAGGTGTCATTACACCTGATGAATGTAAAATCGGTATTATGCCAGGATACATTCACAAAAAAGGTCATGTAGGTATCGTATCTCGTTCTGGTACATTAACATATGAAGCTGTACACCAGTTAACACAAGAAGGTATTGGCCAATCTACTGCTGTAGGTATCGGTGGGGACCCTGTTAACGGTACAGACTTTATTGATGCGTTAAAAGCATTTAATGAAGATGAAGAAACACATGCTGTAATTATGATTGGTGAAATCGGAGGTACGGCAGAAGAAGAAGCAGCTGAATGGGTAAAAGCTAATATGACAAAACCAGTTGTAGGCTTCATTGGTGGCCAAACAGCGCCTGAAGGCAAACGTATGGGTCATGCGGGGGCAATCATTTCTGGCGGCAAAGGAACTGCTGCTGAAAAGATTAAAACAATGGAAGCTTGTGGTATTAAAGTGGCTGAAACACCAGCTGTTATGGGTGAAACGTTAATCTCTGTTTTAAAAGAAAAGGGATTATTTGAAACTTGTAAAAACTATTAATCTTTTTGAAAGGCACCTTCTTATTTGAGGGTGTCTTTTTACAATTTTTCTGTTTACATAATAAAAATTATGGGTAAGGAGAATTAGGATGAAAAGAGAGCGATTATTACATCTTCATTACGTGTTAGCGGATCATTGGAAGGCGATGGAGAGGCTGCTATATGTCGATCCAGAATTGAAGGTAATATACAATTTTAACCAAAAACAAATGGAAAACTACACTGGAATATCCCCGAAAAAATCTGCAGAACTAGTACATTTCCTCCAAAATTCAAACCTTTTGCAATATATATCTTATTTAGAGAGAAATCAAATCTTTTATGTGACTATATGGGATGAAAATTACCCGCAATTATTACGTGAAATACAAGACCCTCCTTTTGTTTTATATGGAAAAGGAGAGAAGAATTTTCTAAATAAAGTAAATAAATTAGCGGTTGTTGGAACGAGAGAACCGTCGTTATACAGTCGTGAGAGTATGGAGTTTATTTTACATCCTTTATTAGAAAGAGAATGGCTTATTGTGAGCGGATTTGCAAAAGGGATAGATACAATATCTCATGAAGTTACAGTAAAGAAACATCGTCCGACTATTGCGATATTGGGACACGGATTATCTTATATGTATCCGAAAGAGAATAGACGTTTATATGAAAAGTGGGAGGAATATATATTGCTATTAACAGAGTATCCTCCGCACTATGCACCGAAAAAATGGTATTTTCCAAAAAGAAATCGAATTATTAGCGGGATAAGTAAAGGGGTTTTAGTTGTAGAAGCAAAATCAAGAAGTGGGTCACTTATTACGGCAGACCTTGCATTAGAGCAAAATAGAGAGGTATTTGCGCTTCCTGGACCAATATTTATTGATAGTGCATCGGGAACGAATCAGCTTATTCAACAAGGTGCAAAACTAGTACGAAATGCAGAGGATATCTTTGAAGAAATAATAAATTAACCTTATATTTTTATGTTTTTATTAAACAATTATTGACAAATGGTAGATTGGCACTGTATGGTATATTCATTCTTGATTGACAAAAACAAGAGAAATCAATAAGATTAATGAAGACTTGAATCCACCTCTTAAGGAGGCACTAGCATGTCAGATTACCTCGTAATCGTGGAGTCGCCTTCTAAGGCGAAGACCATTGAGAAATATTTAGGGAAAAAATACAAAGTCGTTGCGTCCATGGGACATGTTCGCGATTTACCTAAAAGCCAAATGGGGATAGAAGTAAAGAACAACTTCACCCCGAAGTATATTACCATTCGTGGTAAAGGTCCCGTTTTAAAAGATTTAAAATCAGCGGCAAAAAAAGCAAAGAAAGTCTATCTCGCGGCCGATCCAGACCGTGAAGGAGAAGCAATTGCTTGGCATTTAGCGAATACGTTAAATGTGGATGTTGAATCAGATTGTCGAGTTGTCTTCAATGAAATTACAAAAGATGCAATAAAAGAATCATTTAAACATCCTCGTGCAATTAATATGGATTTAGTAGATGCACAACAAGCAAGACGTATACTTGATCGTCTAGTTGGTTACAATATTAGTCCTTTATTATGGAAGAAAGTAAAAAAAGGATTAAGTGCAGGTCGTGTACAATCTGTAGCAGTTCGTTTAATTATCGAACGTGAAAGGGAGATTCAAAACTTTGAGCCTGAAGAATTCTGGACAATTAAAACAGAGTTTGTAAAAGGGAAAGATACATTTGAAGCAAGCTTTTACGGTGTAGATGGTGAAAAGGTTCAATTAACGAATGAAACGCAAGTGAATGAAATAATTGAACAGATGAAAGATAATGCGTTTTCAGTTGAAAATGTAACGAGAAAAGAGCGAAAACGTAATCCCGCTTTACCGTTTACAACATCTTCCTTGCAACAAGAAGCAGCACGTAAGTTAAATATGCGAGCAAAGAAAACAATGATGCTTGCACAGCAACTGTATGAAGGGATAGATCTTGGGAAACAAGGGACTGTGGGTCTTATAACGTATATGAGAACTGACTCAACGCGTATCTCAGAAACAGCTCAAACAGAGGCTCGTACTTACATTACTGAGGCGTATGGTGCGGAATACATAGGAACAGAGAAGAAGAAAGAAACGAAAAAATCAAATGCACAAGATGCGCATGAGGCAATTCGTCCTACTTCGGTAATGAGAAAGCCAGAGGAACTAAAAAGTTTCTTAGGTCGTGACCAACTTCGGTTGTATAAATTGATTTGGGAGCGATTTGTTGCAAGTCAAATGGCGTCTGCTATAATGGATACTGTTACAGCGAAACTCATTAATAACAATGTTCAGTTCCGTGCAAGTGGCTCGGTTGTAAAGTTCCCGGGGTTTATAAAAGTGTATGTTGAGTCAAAAGATGATGGTGCGGAAGAAAAGGATAAGATGTTGCCACCGTTAGAAGTGGGAGAAACGGTATTTTCAAAAGATATAGAGCCGAAACAACACTATACCCAACCACCGCCACGTTATACAGAGGCTCGTTTAGTAAGAACACTTGAAGAACTTGGGATTGGAAGACCATCCACTTATGTGCCGACACTTGAAACAATTCAAAAACGCGGTTATGTTGCTTTAGATAATAAACGTTTCGTTCCAACTGAATTGGGTGGAATAGTAATCGAACTTATTTTAGAGTTTTTCCCAGAAATTATTAACATTGAATTCACAGCTAACATGGAGCAAAGCCTTGATGAAGTGGAAGAAGGAAATGCGAATTGGGTGAAAATTGTTGATGATTTCTACGTAGGATTTGAACCGCGCTTAGAAAAAGCGGAAAAAGAAATGCGTGAAGTGGAAATTAAAGATGAACCAGCTGGGGAAGACTGTGAATTATGTGGTCATCCAATGGTCTTTAAAATGGGTAAATATGGGAAGTTTATGGCTTGCTCGAATTTCCCTGATTGTCGTAATACAAAACCGATTGTGAAAGAAATCGGTGTAATTTGTCCGAAGTGTGAAGAAGGACAAATTATTGAACGTCGTAGTAACAAAAAGAAACGTCTTTTCTACGGATGCGGTACGTATCCAGAATGCGACTTTGTATCTTGGGATAAGCCGATTGGCCGTAAATGTCCGAAGTGTGAAGGGATGCTTGTAGAGAAGAAGTTGAAAAAAGGCGTGCAAGTACAATGTATTTCGTGTGATTATGAAGAAGAACAACAAATGTGAGCGTAACTGCTCACATTTTTTTCGGGAAGAAAAGGAAAGGTGATATATATGACAACACAAGTAGTAAACGTCATTGGCGCAGGTCTTGCAGGAAGTGAAGCAGCTTACCAAATTGCAAAACGTGGTGTCCAAGTAAAATTATATGAAATGAGACCAGTAAGGCAAACGCCAGCTCATCACACAGATAAGTTTGCTGAATTAGTGTGCAGTAACTCATTACGTGCAAACACATTAACAAATGCCGTTGGAGTTATTAAAGAAGAAATGCGTTTAATGGATTCTGTCATTATTCGTGCAGCTGATGAGTGCTCTGTGCCAGCTGGAGGAGCTTTAGCAGTTGACCGTCATGAGTTTGCAGCTAAAGTGACTGAATACGTAAAGAATCATCCGAATGTAACTGTAGTGAATGAAGAGCTTACTGAAATTCCAGAAGGACCAACAATTATTGCAACAGGTCCACTTACATCTCCTGATCTTGCTGCACAATTAAAAGAACTAACAGGTGAAGATTATTTCTATTTCTACGATGCAGCAGCACCAATCGTTGAAAAAGACAGCATTGATATGAACAAAGTATATTTAAAGTCTCGTTATGATAAAGGAGAAGCGGCATATTTAAACTGTCCTATGACAGAAGAAGAATTTGATCGTTTTTATGAGGCTTTAATTGCTGCTGAGACAGTACCTTTAAAAGAATTTGAAAAGGAAATTTTCTTTGAAGGTTGTATGCCAGTGGAAGTTATGGCAAGCAGAGGAAGACAGACGCTAGTATTTGGACCAATGAAACCTGTTGGATTAGAAGATCCGAAAACAGGGAAAACGCCATATGCTGTTGTTCAGTTACGTCAAGATGATGCAGCGGGAACGTTATACAATATCGTAGGTTTCCAAACGCATTTAAAGTGGGGACCACAAAAAGAAGTGTTACAGTTAATTCCAGGACTGGAGAACGCAGAAATTGTACGCTACGGTGTAATGCATCGTAATACGTTTATTAATTCGCCTAATTTACTTCGTCCGACGTATCAATATAAACAACGTGATGATTTATTCTTTGCTGGTCAAATGACTGGAGTAGAGGGATATGTTGAATCGGCGGCATCAGGGTTATTAGCAGGTATTAACGCTGCCCGACTTGTAAAAGGCGAAGAGCCAGTTGTATTACCACCTGTAACTGCAATGGGAAGTATGGCAAATTATATTACTGCGACAAATGCGAAAAACTTCCAGCCTATGAATGCAAACTTCGGTCTATTTGCACCGTTAGAGAAGAAGATCAAAAAGAAGGCAGAACGAAATGAAGCGTATGCTACACGTGCTTTAGAAACAATTCAAAATTTTGTAAATATTTAGTTAAATTTCTTGCAAAGGCTACTAAGTTGTGATACGATTTAGTAGCCTTTATTGAGGTGAGTTATGTGAATGTGAAGAAATTGTTACAATTATTCGTTGGATATTTACAAATTGAAAGAAATTATTCAAAATATACAATTGCAAGTTATCAAAATGATTTAGAACATTTTGTGCAATTTATGGAGCGAGAAGGCATATCCTCTTTTTTAGATGTTACATACGCGGATGTTCGTTTGTACTTAACGACGTTGCACGATGAAAAGTTAGCCCGTAAATCCGTCGCAAGAAAAGTGTCAAGCTTACGAAGTTTATATCGTTTTTTAATGCGTGAAGGTTATCGGAAAGATAACCCGTTTGCACTTGCGTCACTCCCCAAAAAAGAATTGTCAATCCCAAAGTTTTTATATGCTGAAGAATTAGAGGAATTATTTGAAGTTTCTGATACGGAAACGCCGCTAGGTCAAAGGAATCAAGCTTTATTAGAGTTGATGTATGCGACGGGGATCCGTGTGAGTGAATGTGTCAACCTACAACTTACCGATATTGACTTTGCAGTGGGAACAATTTTAGTGATGGGAAAAGGAAAAAAACAAAGGTATATTCCGTTCGGAAGTTATGCACAAGATGCTTTAATTACTTATATGGAGAACGGGAGAAAACAGTTAGCTAACAAGACTGAAGAACAATCTCATATGGTATTTTTAAATGCGAAAGGTACGCCGCTAACAAGTCGTGGTGTGCGCTATGTATTAAACGAACTCATTAAGAAGGCTTCATTGACAATGCGGATAAGTCCCCATATGTTAAGGCATACATTTGCTACACACATGTTAGATGAAGGGGCAGATTTACGTACTGTACAGGAGCTGTTAGGTCATGAAAATTTGTCGACGACACAAATTTATACGCATGTCTCTAAAGAAAGATTGCGTTCTGTTTACATGAAGCATCACCCGCGGGCATAAATTGCTTTTAAAGCTATAAAAACATATAAAGGAGTTTTTTCTATGGGAAATTTCCACGCTACAACGATATTTGCAGTTCATCATAATGGAGAATGTGCAATGGCTGGAGATGGCCAGGTAACGATGGGGAATGCTGTTGTAATGAAACATACAGCTCGTAAAGTTCGTAGACTTTTCCAAGGGAAAGTTTTAGCTGGTTTTGCAGGTTCAGTTGCGGACGCATTTACTCTTTTTGAAATGTTTGAAGGGAAATTAGAAGAGTATAACGGGAACTTGCAGCGTGCTGCAGTTGAAATGGCGAAACAATGGCGTGGGGATAAAATGCTGCGTCAGTTAGAAGCGATGCTCATTGTCATGGATAAAACAACTATGCTCCTTGTTTCGGGCACAGGAGAAGTAATTGAACCGGATGATGGTATTTTAGCAATTGGATCTGGTGGAAATTATGCACTTTCTGCAGGTCGTGCTTTAAAACAATATGCAAGTGAACATTTAACTGCGAAGCAGATTGCGAAAGCGAGTCTAGAAATTGCAGGCGATATTTGTGTTTATACGAACCACAACATAATTGTTGAAGAATTGTAGAATCGTAAGGGAGGCATTTTATATGCATTTACATTTTACTCCGCGCCAAATTGTGGAAAAATTAGATCAATACATCATCGGTCAAAAAGATGCAAAGAAAGCGGTTGCTGTAGCTTTAAGAAATCGATATCGTCGCAGTAAACTAGCTGAAAATTTACGTGATGAAATTGCACCTAAAAATATTTTAATGATTGGACCGACAGGTGTTGGTAAAACAGAGGTAGCACGACGAATGGCGAAACTCGTTGGAGCACCTTTTATTAAGGTTGAAGCTACTAAATTCACAGAAGTTGGATATGTAGGTAGAGATGTAGAGTCGATGGTACGTGACCTTGTAGAAACGTCAGTACGCATCGTGAAAGAAGAAATGGTAGTTAAAGTTCAAGATAAAGCAGAAGAGCAAGCGAACCAACGTCTTGTTGAAATTTTAGTGCCAAGTCCGGAGAAGCAATCTGGATTTAAAAATCCATTAGAAATGCTTTTTGGCGGTGCTCAAAATTCGAATCAAACATCCGATGAGCAAGAAGATGTTGAAATCGAAAAGAAACGTCAAGACGTGGAAAGAAAGCTTGCTGCAGGACTTCTTGAAGATGAAATTGTATCGATTGAAGTGACTGAGCAACAGTCTTCAATGTTTGATATGTTACAAGGAACTGGTATGGAACAAATGGGAATGAATTTCCAAGATGCATTAGGAAGTTTTATGCCGAAAAAAACGAAAAAACGTAAACTTTCTGTAAAAGAAGCAAGAAAACTCTTGACAAATGAGGAAGCACAGCGCTTAATTGATATGGATGAAGTTACACAAGAGGCTGTTTATCGTGCTGAACAGCTCGGGATTATTTTTATCGATGAAATTGACAAAATTGCTGGTAAGCAGTCGAATAGCGTAGATGTATCACGTGAAGGTGTGCAACGTGACATTTTACCAATTGTAGAAGGATCGAATGTTGCGACAAAATACGGATCAGTAAAAACGGATTATATTTTATTCGTTGCAGCTGGAGCGTTTCATATGTCTAAACCGTCGGATTTAATTCCGGAATTGCAAGGGAGATTTCCGATTCGAGTAGAATTAACAAAATTATCGACAGATGATTTTGTTAAAATATTAATCGAGCCTGACAATGCGTTAATTAAACAGTATATGGCATTATTAGCGACTGAAGGTATAGAAATTGAATTTTCAGACGAAGCTATTCGTAAGATTGCTGAGATTGCTTATCAAGTTAATCAGGATACAGATAATATTGGAGCCAGAAGACTCCATACGATTATGGAGAAGCTCCTTGAAGATTTATCGTTTGAAGCATCTGAAATTACGTTAGAGAAAATAACGATAACACCTCAATACGTTGAGGAGAAATTAGCAACAATTGCTAAAAATAAAGATGTGAGCCAGTTTATTTTGTAATAGTGTCATCAGGTGACTCGCCCTAGTTTCCAAGTGATGAAAAAATATGTGAGTAACATGTAGGAGGAACTTTTGAAATGGAATTATTAGCAAAAACAAGAAAATTAAATGCGTTATTACAGAGCGCAGCAGGAAAGCCTGTAAACTTTAGAGAAATGTCTGATACAATGTGTGAAGTAATCGAAGCGAACGTATTCGTAGTAAGTCGTCGTGGTAAATTACTAGGTTATGCAATTCACCAACAAATCGAGAACGAGCGTATGAAACAAATGCTTGCAGAGCGTCAATTCCCAGAAGAATATACGCAAAGCTTATTCAATGTAACGGAAACATCTTCAAACTTAGATGTAAACAGTGCTTACACAGCATTCCCAGTAGAAAATAGAGAATTATTCGGTCAAGGTTTAACTACAATCGTACCAATCGTTGGTGGCGGTGAGCGTCTAGGTACATTAGTGTTAGCTCGTCTTGGTCAAGAGTTCTTAGATGATGATTTAATCCTTGCTGAATACAGTTCAACTGTAGTAGGTATGGAAATCTTACGTGAAAAAGCAGAAGAAATCGAAGAGGAAGCACGTAGTAAAGCTGTTGTTCAAATGGCGATTAGCTCATTATCTTACAGTGAGTTAGAAGCAATTGAGCACATTTTCGAAGAGTTAAACGGAACAGAAGGTCTACTTGTTGCAAGTAAAATTGCTGATCGTGTAGGAATCACTCGTTCTGTGATTGTAAATGCACTACGTAAATTAGAAAGTGCTGGTGTAATCGAGTCTCGTTCTTTAGGTATGAAAGGAACATACATTAAAGTATTAAACGACAAATTTTTACATGAACTTGCTAAATTAAAAACAAACTAATTTATAAAAACTCTCCTCAAATGAGGAGAGTTTTTTGTATATAAGAGATTGATGTTGTTTGTGAAAAGCGCCATAATCGTGTTCTTTGGAAAACTATGAATTGAATTTTATTTTTTCGCTTAAAAGAAATACAGGTTGGTAATACTAGAATTCGAGTGTGAATAAAGAAAGTTTTACATTGTTCGCATTTTCGACTTGATTGTAATATTTCAGTATGATATAGTAAGCAGTGGTGTCAGTACAAAGTACACACGTTTACTGATTTAAGTGTTGGTGCTACGGTTGTAGTTTCGCTTAGAGATGAAGTAAACGGAGGATATCAAAAACCATTTAGGAGGAACTATATTATGTCAGTAATTTCTATGAAGCAATTGCTTGAAGCTGGTGTTCATTTCGGACATCAAACACGTCGTTGGAACCCAAAAATGAAGCGTTACATTTTCACAGAGCGTAACGGTATCTACATCATCGACTTACAAAAAACTGTGAAAAAAGTTGAGGAAGCTTACAGAACGATGCGCGACATCGCTGCTGAAGGCGGAGACATTTTATTCGTAGGTACTAAAAAACAAGCACAAGAAGCTATTAAAGAAGAAGCAACTCGTGCTGGTATGTACTTCGTTAACCAACGTTGGTTAGGTGGAACTTTAACAAACTTCCAAACAATCCAAAAGCGTATCAAGCGCCTTAAAGACATCGAAAGAATGCAAGAAGATGGTACTTTCGAAGTACTTCCTAAGAAAGAAGTTGTTCAACTTAAAAAAGAGTTAGAGCGTCTTGAGAAATTCTTAGGCGGTATTAAAGATATGAAAGGTCTTCCAAGTGCATTATTCGTAGTAGACCCTCGTAAAGAGCGTATTGCAGTTGCTGAAGCACGCAAATTACACATTCCAATCATCGGTATCGTTGATACAAACTGTGATCCAGACGAAATCGATCACGTTATCCCAGCAAACGATGATGCAATTCGTGCTGTAAAACTTCTTACATCTAAAATGGCAGACGCGATCCTTGAAGCAAAACAAGGTGAAGAAACTGTTACTGCGTAACAAATTTGGAAAGGTGATAAGGGGTTCGGCCTTTTATCACCTTTTTTAAGGTATAAAAACCTTTTTAAAAGGTATAAATACATATTTTAGGAGGATGAAAAACATGGCAATCACTGCACAAATGGTAAAAGAACTTCGTGAAAAAACAGGCGCAGGTATGATGGACTGCAAAAAGGCTTTAACTGAAACAAACGGCGACATGGAGAAAGCAATTGACTTCTTACGTGAAAAAGGTATTGCGAAAGCTGCTAAAAAAGCTGACCGCATCGCTGCTGAAGGTTTAACTTTCATCGAAACAAACGGTAACGACGGTTTAATCTTAGAATTAAACTCTGAAACTGATTTTGTTGCGAAAAACGAAGGTTTCCAAGCTTTAATTAAAGAATTAGCTGCTCACTTATTAGCTAACAAACCAGCTAACGTTGAAGAAGCTATGGCTCAAACAATTGAAGGCGGTAAAACAGTAGAAGAGCACATCAATGAAGCAATTGCTAAAATTGGTGAAAAACTTACACTTCGTCGTTTCGAAATCGTATCAAAAACGGATGCTGATGCATTCGGCGCTTACCTACACATGGGTGGACGTATTGGTGTATTAACAGTTCTTGAAGGTTCTACTGACGAAGCAGCTGCTAAAGATGTAGCAATGCACATTGCAGCAGTTAACCCTAAATACATTGACCGTGATGCTGTAACAGCTGAAGAAGTTGAGCATGAGCGTCAAGTATTAACACAACAAGCTTTAAACGAAGGCAAGCCTGAAAAAATCGTTGCAAAAATGGTAGAAGGCCGTCTTGGCAAATTCTTCGAAGAAATTTGCTTACTTGACCAAGCATTCGTTAAAAACCCTGATATGAAAGTTCGTCAATTCGTTGAGTCTAAAGGCGGAACATTAAAAGGATTCGTTCGCTACGCTGTTGGTGAAGGTATCGAAAAACGCGAAGACAACTTTGCTGAAGAAGTAATGAACCAAGTAAAAGGTAACAACTAATACAGATTAGGGAACACATTGTGTTCCCTTTTTTAAAATAAAGATGTAAGCAATTGGAGGTTCATTATGAGTAAACCGAAATATAATCGTGTCGTTTTAAAGCTGAGCGGAGAAGCTTTAGCTGGCGAGCAAGGATTTGGAATTAACCCAGCTGTTATCAAGTCAGTTGCGGAACAAGTGAAAGAAATTGCAGAACTTGATGTAGAGGTTGCTGTTGTTGTTGGTGGCGGTAACATTTGGCGTGGGAAAATTGGAAGCGAAATGGGCATGGATCGTGCAGGAGCAGATTACATGGGCATGTTAGCGACAGTTATGAATTCACTAGCTCTTCAAGATAGTTTAGAGAATATTGGAATTCAAACTCGCGTTCAAACTTCAATTGAGATGCGTCAAGTGGCAGAGCCTTACATTCGTCGTAAAGCAATTCGTCACTTAGAGAAAAAACGTGTTGTTATCTTTGCCGCAGGTACTGGTAACCCATACTTCTCTACAGATACGACAGCAGCATTACGTGCAGCGGAAATCGAAGCGGACGTTATTTTAATGGCGAAAAATAATGTGGATGGCGTATATAGTGCAGATCCATCTATTGATCCAACTGCTACGAAGTACGAAACGCTTACTTACTTAGATGTATTAAAAGAAGGTTTAGGTGTAATGGATTCTACAGCTTCTTCTCTATGTATGGATAATGATATTCCATTAATTGTATTCTCAGTTATGGAAAAAGGTAATATTAAACGTGCCGTTTTAGGCGAAAATATCGGAACAGTCGTAAGGGGGAAATAATTATGGGACAACAAGTATTGAAGTCTTCAAATGAAAAAATGGAAAAAGCAGTTGCTGCTTATTCTCGTGAATTAGCAACAGTTCGCGCTGGTCGTGCAAGCTCGTCTGTATTAGATAAGGTACAAGTTGATTACTATGGTGCACCAACACCAGTTGTGCAATTAGCGAACATTACAGTTCCAGAAGCACGTTTGCTTGTAATTCAACCGTATGATAAAACTTCTATCGGTGATATTGAAAAAGCAATTTTAAAAGCAGATTTAGGCTTAAACCCTTCTAATGACGGAACTGTAATTCGTATTGCATTCCCTGCATTAACAGAAGAGCGTCGTCGTGATCTTGTAAAAGTTGTGAAAAAATATGCTGAAGAAGCAAAAGTTGCGGTTCGTAACGTACGTCGTGACGGTAACGATGATCTTAAGAAGCTTGAAAAAGCTGGCGAGATTACGGAAGATGATTTAAGAGGATATACTGAAGATATCCAAAAAGAAACAGATAAATATATTGCAAAAGTTGACGAAATCGCAAAAAACAAAGAAAAAGAAATCATGGAAGTGTAATAGCGATAACTTCGCAAATATGACCCTCTTCTTAAGGGGGTCTTTTTACACTTTTAGGCATATGTCTGCTTGCTGGAGGGTATGAATGATGTTTAAAAACTTTCCTTTTTTTAAAAGTAAAAAGGACGCATCGTTTGATCATCTCGTTGAAGAAGTGAAAAAAGGGTATATACCAGAACATATTGCCATCATTATGGATGGTAATGGAAGATGGGCAAAGAGGAGAGCTATGCCTCGTATTGCGGGACATCATGAAGGTATGCAAGTTGTAAAGAAAATCACAAAATTTGCAAGTAAGCTTAATGTGAAAGTGTTAACTCTTTATGCTTTTTCAACTGAGAACTGGAAAAGACCGAAAAAGGAAGTTGACTATTTAATGAGGCTTCCAGAAGAATTTCTAGGTACATTTTTACCAGAATTGATTGAAGAAAACGTACAAGTCCGAGTAATAGGGCAAAAAGATCGTCTTCCTACGCATACACGCAGAGCGATGGAAAAAGCCATGGAAGATACGCAAGAGAATACGGGATTAATTCTCAATTTCGCGTTAAACTATGGAAGTCGAGATGAAATCGTTTCTGCTGTGCAACATATGATGAAAGATAGTGAGGAAGGAAAAATTCGTGCTGAAGAGATAAGTGAAGAAATGATTTCTTCCTACTTAATGACGGGTTCTTTACCTGATCCAGAGTTGTTAATTCGTACAAGCGGAGAGCTACGTATTAGTAATTTCATGTTATGGCAAATTGCATATTCGGAATTTTGGTTTACGGATGTGTATTGGCCAGACTTTACGGAAGAACATTTGCTTAGTGCGATTACAGACTTTCAACATAGAGGGCGCAGATTCGGAGGCGTGTAGAAAGAGAGGGTTTGGTAGTGAAACAGAGAATTATTACTGGAGTGGTTGCTGCCGCGCTATTCATTCCCATCGTAATTTACGGTGGCGTGCCTTTTACGGTTTTAGTGTATGCACTTGCTTCTATAGGTTTATATGAGTTAATTCGAATGAATAAGCTTACGCTTATTTCAGTACCAACAGTTTTAGCTGCGGTATTATTATGGACTATTTTAGTTCCAAGTAGTGCATCAGAACTATTTAGGTGGATTGGATTAGGTAAATTAGAAATTACGTTTGTGATTGTTTTATTACTTTTATCATATACAGTCCTTTCTAAGAATACATTTACTTTTGATAATGCTTCATTTTTACTTATGGCAACAACATATGTTGCAATGGGATTCTTATATCTGAATGAAACGAGAATATTAGGAATTAAATATGTGTTTTGCGCATTATTTGTTATATGGGCTACTGATTCAGGTGCATATTTCGTAGGAAAAGCATTAGGAAAAAGAAAATTATGGCCAGAAATTAGTCCAAATAAAACGATTGAAGGTTCAGTAGGTGGCATCGTTTGTGGAATTATTGTGGCACTTGTATACAACGTGTTCTTCCCAGTTGAATCGAATGTAGTAATTTTAATTGTGCTGACAATTATCATTTCTATTTTTGGACAAATTGGTGATTTAGTACAATCTGCATTTAAACGTCATTATGGCGTAAAAGATTCAGGTACAATTTTACCTGGACATGGTGGTATATTAGATCGAACAGATAGTTGGTTATTTGTGTTACCAATTCTCTACTTCTTATTGCAATACAATTAATAAATGAACGAGGGGTTGGAGTCATGAAAAACATTAGTTTATTAGGTGCAAGCGGATCAATTGGTACACAAACTTTAGATGTGTTACGCTCGCACCCAGACCAATTCCGTCTCGTTGCTTTTTCTGTAGGGAAAAATATTGACTACGCAGTAAAAGTAATTCAAGAATTTTCTCCGCAAATCGTTTCTGTGCAAAGAGCAGAAGATGTTATAAAATTACAAGCTGTTTCTGGTAATACAAAAGTTGTGTATGGTAGTGAAGGTCTTTTAGAAGTAGCATTACATCCAGATGCGGAGATTTTAGTAAATGCCGTTGTAGGTAGCGTAGGGTTGTTACCAACACTTCGTGCAATTGAGGCGAAAAAAACAATTGGAATTGCAAATAAAGAAACGTTAGTAACTGCAGGGCATCTAGTAATGGAAGCGGCGCGAAAACATAATGTTTCGTTACTTCCGGTAGATAGTGAACATTCAGCTATTTTTCAATGCTTGAATGGTGAAAATGAAAAAAGAATTTCTCGACTCATTATAACGGCTTCTGGTGGAAGTTTCCGTGATAAAACGAGAGATGAATTGCATCATGTGACCGTAGAAGATGCGCTTCGACATCCAAACTGGTCAATGGGTTCGAAAATTACAATTGATTCTGCTACAATGATGAATAAGGGACTAGAAGTAATTGAAGCACATTGGCTTTTTGGTATCCCTTATGAGCAAATTGATGTTGTTTTACATAAAGAAAGTATTATTCATTCTATGGTTGAATTTGAAGATCGTAGTGTAATGGCGCAGCTTGGCTCACCTGATATGCGAGTACCAATTCAATACGCGCTTACATATCCTGATAGATTACCTCTTTCAGATACAAAACAGTTAAACTTATGGGAAATGGGAACATTGCATTTTGAAAAAATGAACCAAGAACGTTTCCGTTGTCTACGTTTTGCGTATGAGGCTGGGAAAACAGGTGGAAGTATGCCAGCTGTAATGAACGCTGCAAATGAAGTAGCTGTTGAAGCTTTTTTACAAAAGAGAATTGGTTTCTTAACAGTGGAAGACCTCATTGAAAAAGCAATGAACCATCACAATGTCATTGCACGTCCGAGCTTAGAGGAAATTCTGGAAATTGATGCAGCCACAAGACGGTTTGTGATGGAACAAATTTAGCAAAGGTGGTTATGGAATTGAATACAGCGATTGCCTTTATATTAATTTTCGGTGCACTCGTATTTTTCCATGAGCTAGGGCATCTATATTTCGCGAAAAGAGCAGGCATTTTATGCCGCGAGTTTGCGATTGGTTTTGGTCCGAAAATATTCTCATTTGAAAAGAATGAAACGGTGTATACGATTCGATTACTGCCCCTTGGTGGCTATGTAAGAATGGCTGGCGAGGATGCGGACACAGTTGAGTTAAAGCCAGGGAAAAAGGTTGGCCTTGTGCTAAATGAAAAAGACGAAGCTGTGAAATTAGTTTTTGATGGATATGAAAAATATCCAAATGTTCGTGTTATTGAAGTCGAACAAGCCGATTTAGAGCATAATCTAACGATTTCAGGCTATGAAGAGTATGAGGAAGAGCTTCAAACATTCCGAGTGAATGAAAAGGCTCGTATCATTACTGCTGGAGAAGAAATTCAAATTGCTCCGTATAACAGGCAATTTGGCTCTAAAAAATTGGGTCAACGTGCTTTAACAATCTTTGCGGGTCCTGCAATGAACTTCATTTTAGCATTTGTTATTTTTGTGATTCTTGGATTTGTACAAGGGGTTCCCATTGACAAACCAATGGTCGGAAAAATAATGGAAAATAGTGCAGCGCAGCAAGCTGGATTAAAAGAAAATGATACAATTCAAGCAATTGATGGGAAAAGTACAAGTACATGGAAAGATGTTGTTGCCATTGTACGTGAAAACCCGAATAAAGAAATTACGTTACAAGTAAAGCGTGATAATGAACAGCTTAATGTAAAAGTAACTCCAACACTCGATAAAGAAGGTAAAGAAGAAGTTGGTAGAATTGGTGTTTACTCTCCTGTAGAGAAAACAGTGATGGGTTCGATTAAATCAGGATTTGAACAAACGTACGAATGGACGAAACTAATTTTTGAGTCTCTTGTGAAATTAGTAACTGGTCAATTTTCTATTAATGAGTTGTCAGGTCCAGTAGGAATTTATAATCTAACAGATCAAGTCGTAGATTATGGATTTACGCGTGTGCTAAGTTTAGCGGCAGTTTTAAGTATAAACCTTGGTTTATTTAATCTATTACCAGTCCCTGCTTTAGACGGTGGACGTTTATTCTTCTTCCTAATCGAAGCGTTACGAGGAAAACCGATTGACCGTCAAAAAGAAGGAATGGTCCACTTTATTGGTTTTGCATTATTAATGTTACTAATGTTAGTTGTAACATGGAATGACATTCGTAAGTTTTTCTTGTAAAATAAAGTGAAACTTATAATGAAATAGAGCTCGTAGAATAAAATCCCTCACCTAACCCGAGGTGAGGGGTTTTACTGCGTGTAAGAGTAAAATGAAGAGGTGCGAATAAATGAAACAAAGTATGGTATTCAGTCCTACATTACGTGAAGTTCCAGCTGATGCTGAAATTAAGAGTCATCAATTATTACTTCGCGCAGGTTTTATGCGTCAAAATGCTTCTGGTATTTATAGTTTTCTACCATTTGGTTTAAAAGTACTACACAAAGTAGAACGTATCGTTCGAGAAGAAATGGAACGCGCAGGAGCTGTAGAATTATTAATGCCAGCGATGCAAGCTGCAGAATTATGGCAAGAATCAGGCCGTTGGTATTCTTACGGATCTGAATTAATGCGTATGAAAGATCGTAACGCTCGTGAATTTGCTTTAGGGGCGACACATGAAGAAGTAATTACTGATCTTGTACGTGATGAAGTAAAATCATATAAAAAATTACCGTTAACGCTATACCAAATTCAAACAAAGTTCCGTGACGAACAAAGACCTCGTTTCGGTTTATTACGTGGAAGAGAGTTTCTAATGAAAGATGCCTATTCTTTCCACGCTACGCAGGAGAGCTTAGATGAAGTGTATGATCGCTTATATAAAGCATACTCTAACATTTTTGCTCGTTGTGGCTTAAATTTCCGTGCGGTTATTGCTGACTCTGGAGCAATGGGCGGAAAAGATACACATGAATTTATGGTATTATCTGATGTTGGTGAAGATACTATTGCATACTCGGATACATCCAATTATGCAGCGAACATCGAAATGGCTCCTGTTGTAGCTACGTATACGAAGAGTGACGAAGCAGAAAAGGCACTTGAAAAAGTAGCAACGCCAGATCAAAAAGCAATTGAAGAAGTATCTGCATTCTTAAACATTGAAGCAGAACAGTGTATTAAGTCTATGGTATTTAAAGTAGACGAGAAATTAGTAGTTGTACTTGTTCGTGGTGATCATGAAGTAAACGATGTAAAAGTGAAAAATGTATACGGCGCTTCAGTTGTTGAGCTTGCTTCTCATGAAGAAGTAAAAGAATTATTAAATTGTGAAGTTGGTTCATTAGGACCGATTGGTGTAACAGGTGATATCGAAATTATTGCTGACCATGCTGTAGCATCAATTGTAAACGGATGTTCAGGAGCGAATGAAGAAGGGTTCCATTATGTAAATGTAAATCCAGAACGGGACTTTAAAGTAAGTCAATATACAGATTTACGCTTCATCCAAGAAGGAGACCAATCTCCAGATGGAAACGGAACAATTCTTTTCGCACGCGGAATTGAAGTTGGTCATGTATTTAAATTAGGAACTCGCTATAGTGAAGCGATGAACGCAACATTCCTAGATGAAAACGGGAAAACACAAGCACTTATTATGGGTTGTTACGGTATCGGTGTATCTCGTACAGTGGCAGCAATTGCAGAGCAGTTTAATGATGAGAACGGCTTAGTTTGGCCAAAAGCTGTAGCACCGTTCCATGTGCATGTAATTCCAGTAAATATGAAATCTGATGCACAACGTGAAATGGGTGAAAATATTTACAACTCATTACAAGAGCAAGGATATGAAGTATTACTAGATGATCGTGCAGAACGTGCAGGTGTTAAATTTGCAGATGCAGATTTATTTGGCCTTCCAGTTCGCGTTACGGTTGGTAAAAAAGCAGATGAAGGTATTGTAGAAGTGAAAGTACGTGCTACAGGCGAGTCTGAAGAAGTGAAAGTAGAAGAACTTCAAACATATATTGCTAATATTTTAAAATAAGAAGAGGTACCTCGTAATGAGGTACCTTCTCTTTCTTTGTAAACGTATTTTGTAAAAGAAGAAGGGAGACATCTTTCTTTGTAGTACGTTTCAATTTATAATAGCAAATGGAAGGAGAGTGCTTATGTCATTAACAAATGAACAACAAGAGCGATTTCAAATTTTGCTCCAGCAGTTGCAAATACCAGAAGACCTTATAAATCAATATTTACAGGGCGGTGGTATTGAAAAGCTAGTTATTGATAAAGCGAATAAAGGTTGGCATTTTGACTTACAAGTGCCACGTATTTTGCCGACAGAATTATATGAATTGCTAGAAGTGAAGCTTAAGCAATCATTTTCTCATATTGCAAGAACAACATTTGCATTACAAGCAGAGAATAAACAATTTACAGAAGAAGAAGTGAAGGCATATTGGCCGCTTTGTACGGAGCGAATTACATTTTCACCTATGTTTGCTTACTTAAAGAAGCAACTACCTCAGGTAAATGGAGTGAAGTTGTTAATAAATGTGAATAACGAGTTAGAATCTACTGCTTTAAAGAAAAATGTTACGAAACCAGTAGGTGATCAATACGAAGCTTTTGGATTCCCACGTTTTCAGTTAGACACACATATAAAGCAAAATGCAGAAGAAATGCAAAAGTTTCGTGAGCAAACTCAGCAAGAAGACCGTGAGCGTGTAATACAAGCTATGGAAGAAATGGCGAAGAAGCAAGCTGAAGAAAGTAGCGTTGTGCATGAAGGACCGGTTGTACTCGGATATCTTATTAAGCCAGATGAAGAGATTACACCGATGCGAGAAATTCAAGATGAAGAACGAAGAAAAACGGTTCAAGGGTATGTATTCCATGTAGAAACAAAAGAGCTTCGTAGTGGGCGTACGTTATTAACTTTAAAAATAACGGACTATACGGATTCTATTATGATCAAAATGTTTTCGCGTGACAAAGAAGATATTCCAATGCTGCAATCCTTGAGAAAAGGAATGTGGGTGAAAGCACGTGGTTCTGTTCAAAATGATACGTTTGTTCGAGATTTAGTAATGATTGCAAACGATATTAATGAAATAACAGGACCATCTCGTAAAGATAAGGCGCCAGAAGGTGAAAAACGTGTAGAGCTTCACCTTCATACCCCAATGAGTCAAATGGATGCTGTTACGCCTGTCTCTAGGCTTGTTGCTCAAGCTGGTAAATGGGGACATGAGGCTATTGCAGTTACAGACCATGCTGTTGCTCAGTCTTTCCCAGAAGCATACTCTGCGGGTAAAAAGGCTGGGGTTAAAGTTATATACGGTGTAGAGGCAAATTTAGTTAATGATGGTGTACCGATCGCATATAACGAAGCGCATCGTTTACTTGCAGAGGAAACGTATGTTGTTTTCGACGTTGAGACGACAGGTTTATCAGCTGTATACGATACAGTCATTGAGTTAGCTGCCGTAAAGATAAAAGGTGGCGAAATCATTGATCGTTTTGAATCTTTCGCAAATCCGCATCAACCATTATCTGCGACGATTATTGAATTAACAGGTATTACAGATGATATGTTAACTGATGCACCAGAAGTGGACGAAGTGTTTAAAAAGTTTGAGGAATGGATGGGTGACCATACACTTGTTGCTCATAACGCAAGCTTTGATATGGGCTTTATTAACGTAGGTTTTAAAAAGGCAGGGCTAGCAAAAACGAATAACCCTGTTATTGATACGTTAGAACTTGCGCGGTTCTTATTCCCGGAAATGAAAAACCATCGATTAAATACGATGTGTAAAAAGCTTGATATTGAATTAACGCAACATCACCGTGCGATTTATGATACTGAAGCAACGGGATACTTACTTGTGAAAATGCTAAAAGATGTAATTGAAAAGGGATTTGAATATCATGATCAATTAAATGATAGTATGGGACAAGGGGATGCGTATAAACGTGGGCGTCCAAGTCATATGACATTACTTGCTACATCAGATGTTGGATTGAAAAATTTATATAAACTTGTTTCATATTCTCACCTGAATTATTTTTACCGTGTGCCACGTGTACCAAGGTCACTATTAAAAAAATATCGTGAAGGAATTTTAGTAGGAACGGCTTGTGATAAAGGTGAAGTGTTTGAGGCAATGATGCAAAAAGCACCTGAAGAAGTAGAAGAAATTGCGCAATTCTATGATTACATTGAAGTAATGCCTCCAGAGGTGTTACGTCATTTAGTAGAACGTGAACTTGTTCGAGATGAAGGACAATTAAAAACAATTATTTCTAACTTAGTAAAACTGGGTGAGACGTTAGATAAACCGGTTGTCGCTACAGGGAACGTGCATTATTTAGATCAAGAGGATGCTATGTATCGTAAAATTTTAGTGAGTTCGCAGGGCGGAGCAAATCCGTTAAATCGACATTCATTACCGCCGGTACATTTCCGTACAACAGATGAGATGTTAGAGTGTTTTTCATTTTTAGGTGAAGACAAAGCGAAAGAAATTGTAGTAACGAATACACAAAAGGTTGCGTCATTAATTGGTGATGTTCATCCAGTAAAAGATGATTTATACACACCGAAAATTGAAGGTGCTGATGATGAAACGCGTGATATGAGTTATAAAATGGCGCGTAGCATTTATGGGGAAGAGCTACCAGAAATCGTAGAAGCCCGATTGGAAAAAGAATTAAAAAGTATTATCGGACATGGATTTGCTGTAATTTATTTAATTTCACATAAGCTGGTGAAAAAATCGTTAGTAGACGGATATTTAGTAGGTTCGCGTGGATCTGTAGGTTCATCATTCGTTGCAACGATGATGGAAATTACAGAAGTAAATCCATTACCACCACATTATGTATGTCCGAAGTGTAAGCAATCAGAATTCTTTAATGACGGCTCGGTAGGTTCTGGTTTTGATTTACCAGATAAAGAATGTCCAACATGTAATGTTTCATATGTAAAAGATGGACATGATATTCCGTTCGAAACGTTCCTTGGATTTAAAGGAGATAAGGTACCCGATATCGATTTGAACTTCTCCGGCGAATACCAACCACGTGCCCATAACTATACGAAAATACTGTTCGGTGAAGATTATGTATATCGTGCAGGAACGATTGGTACAGTTGCAGAAAAAACGGCTTATGGATATGTAAAAGGTTATGCAAATGATCATAATTTAACGATACGAAATGCAGAGATTGACCGCTTAGTAGCAGGGTGTACCGGTGTAAAACGTACAACTGGACAGCATCCAGGTGGTATTATCGTTGTGCCAGATTACATGGACATCTTTGATTTCTCACCAATACAGTATCCGGCAGATTCAATAGGGGCTGAGTGGAGAACGACACACTTTGATTTCCACTCAATTCATGATAATTTATTGAAACTTGATATACTAGGACACGATGATCCGACAGTTATTCGTATGTTACAAGATTTAAGTGGTATTGATCCGAAAACAATCCCAACAGATGATCCGGAAGTAATGAAAATTTTCTCAGGTCCGGAATCATTAGGAGTAACGGAAGAACAAATTAACTGTAAAACAGGTACACTTGGTATACCGGAATTCGGTACGAAATTCGTAAGACAAATGTTAGAAGAGACAAAACCAACGACATTCTCAGAGTTAGTCCAAATCTCTGGACTATCACATGGTACGGACGTATGGCTCGGTAATGCAAACGAGTTAATTTATAACGGTACATGTACGCTGAGTGAAGTTATCGGTTGTCGTGATGACATCATGGTATATTTAATCTATCAAGGTTTAGATCCATCATTAGCCTTCAAAATTATGGAGTCGGTTCGTAAAGGTAAAGGTGTACCGGAAGAATGGGAAGAGGACATGAAAAGTAATAATGTACCAGGTTGGTATATTGATTCATGTAAGAAGATTAAATACATGTTCCCTAAAGCCCATGCGGCTGCTTACGTACTTATGGCTGTACGTATCGCATATTTTAAAGTACATTTTGCACTTTTATTCTATGCGGCATACTTTACGGTTCGTGCAGATGACTTTGATGTAGAGGCGATGGCAAAAGGTTCAGCATCTATACGTGTAAAGATTGATGAAATTGCGCAAAAAGGATTAGATGCAGCGCCGAAAGAGAAGAGTTTATTAACGGTACTAGAAATGACACTTGAAATGTGTGAGCGTGGATACTCATTCCAAAAGGTTGATTTATATCGCTCGCATGCAACAGAATTCATTATTGATGGAGACTCATTAATTCCTCCATTTAATGCGGTGCCTGGTCTTGGTACAAACGCAGCTTTAAGTATCGTAGAAGCTCGTAAAAATGGAGATTTCTTATCAAAAGAAGATTTACAGCAGCGCAGTAAGGTTTCTAAAACGATTATTGAGTATTTAGATAGTCAAGGTTGCTTAGGTGATCTACCTGATCAAAACCAATTATCACTGTTCTAGCAGGTAGGAAAAGTCTTTGCAAATCAGTATTTGCTATGGTATACTATTAACCGAGATAACCATGTCATGTATATTGTGTGAAAAAAAGAGTGGGGAAACCCACTCTTTCGTGTTACTATCTACGTTTTATTGATGTAGAGAGGTAAGAAATTTCTGTCGTATATACATATTTTGTTACAAGTTTTACTTCTTAAATTTGGTAATACTAAGACAGATATTCCCTGCTTAACGGCAGGGGCTTTTGTTAGCTAACGAGAAAGAATAAGATAGACCGTTTTTATGGACGGAATCTTTTCTTGTAAATGGTACATGGCGGCAGGAAGGAGGCTGTTTATGGATAAGAAAGTCACAGAAGTTGTAGAAGCATTTGCGCAGCCGATCGTTGAAGAGTTAAATCTTGAACTTGTAGATGTAGAGTATGTGAAAGAAGGACAGGACTGGTTCTTACGCGTATTCATCGATTCTGAAAAGGGAGTCGACATTGAAGAATGCGGTGCGGTAAGTGAACGTTTAAGCGAAGCTTTAGATAAAGAGGATCCAATTCCTCATCTTTACTTTTTGGATGTATCATCTCCTGGAGCAGAACGCCCATTAAAGAAAGAGAAAGACTTCCAGCAAGCGGTAGGAAAACAAGTGGCAATTAAAACATATGAGCCGATTGATGGTGAAAAAATGTTTGAAGGAAAGCTACTTTCCTACGATGGTACTACAATTACACTATTATTAACAATTAAAACACGTAAAAAAGAAATCCAAATTCCAATGGATAAAGTTGCAAATGCGCGACTTGCTGTTACGTTTTAGTTAGAAGGGGGATCTTCATGAGCACTGAGTTGTTAGATGCCTTGCTCGTATTAGAGTCAGAAAAAGGAATTAGCAAAGATATTATTATTGATGCGATTGAAGCAGCATTAATCTCTGCTTATAAACGCAATTTTAACCAAGCACAAAACGTTCGTGTGAGCTTTAACCCAGAAGTGGGAACAATTCAAGTTTTAGCACGTAAAGACGTTGTTGATAATGTGTTTGATCCACGTCTTGAAATTTCTGTTGAAGAAGCAAGACAAATTAATCCAAACTATCAAGATGGTGACGTACTAGAAATTGAAGTAACACCAAAAGATTTCGGCCGCATTGCAGCACAAACTGCAAAACAGGTTGTAACACAACGAGTGCGTGAAGCAGAGCGTGGTGTTATTTACTCGGAGTTTAGTGACCGTGAAGAAGACATCATGGTTGGTATTGTACAACGTCAAGATGCTCGTTTCATCTATGTAAGCTTAGGGAAAGTAGAAGCTTTATTACCTGTAAGTGAGCAAATGCCAAACGAACAATACAAACCACATGATCGCATTCGCGTATTCATTACGAAAGTAGAAAAAACAACGAAGGGACCACAAATTTACGTATCACGTACACATCCTGGTCTTTTAAAACGTTTATTCGAAATGGAAGTTCCTGAGATTTATGATGGAACTGTTGAAATTCGTTCTGTGGCACGTGAAGCAGGCGATCGTTCTAAAATTTCTGTACATGCAGAGAACATTGATGTTGATCCAGTAGGCTCTTGTGTAGGACCGAAAGGACAACGTGTACAACGCATTGTAGATGAATTAAAAGGTGAAAAGATTGACATCGTTCGCTGGTCAAATGATCCAGTAGAATATGTTGCAAATGCTTTAAGCCCATCACAAGTTGTTAAAGTACTTGTAGATGAAGAAGAAAAAGCAACAACTGTTGTTGTTCCAGACCACCAACTTTCATTAGCTATCGGTAAGCGTGGACAAAACGCACGTCTTGCAGCTAAATTAACAGGTTGGAAAATTGATATTAAGAGTGAGTCTGATGCGAAACAACTAGGTATTGTAACAGAAGAAGATAGCGTAATCGCATTCGGATTCGATTCAGTTGAAGACGAAATCGAATAGAGGTGATGAGTATGAGCAATCGAAAAGTTCCGTTACGAAAATGTGTTGCAACGCAAGAAATGAAATCAAAACGAGAGCTCGTTCGCATTGTTCGTTCCAAAGAGGGAGAAGTGTCCATTGATTTAACTGGAAAGAAATCAGGACGAGGTGCTTATTTATCAAAAGATAAAGAAAGTATTCTTCAAGCTCAAAAGAAAAATGTTTTGGAACATCATCTAAAAGCGAAAATCGACGGTTCTCTATACGAAGAGCTTCTTGAGCTTGTTGAGAAGGAGTCGAAATAAGTGTCCGATTGGAAATCGTTTTTAGGACTAGCAAACCGGGCTCGGAAAATTATTTCGGGTGAAGAACTTGTTTTAAAAGAAGTACGAAGTGGCAAAGCAAAGCTTGTGTTGCTATCTGAAGATGCGTCAGTGAATACAACAAAACGCATGACGGATAAAACGACGTATTACAACGTACCAATGAGAAAGGTCGAAAATCGACAACAATTAGGGCATGCGATTGGGAGAGATGAGCGAGTCGTTGTAGCTGTGTTAGATGAAGGCTTTGCGAAAAAGCTGCGTAGCATGCTCGATACAAATTACCGGGGGTGAAGGTATGAGTAAAATTCGAGTGCATGAATATGCAAAACAACATAATATCTCAAGTAAAGATCTTATGACAAAACTAAAAGAAATGAATATCGAGGTTTCGAATCATATGACAATGTTAGACGATGAAGTAGTAAACAAATTAGATAATGAGTACCAAGAAGAAAAACCTTCTGTTGCAGATGAGTTTGAAGTAGAAGAGAAAGTTGTTCGCAGTAAAAAGAACAGTAATAAGAAGAAGAAAAAAGGCAAAGATAACGAAGACAAGCGTCAAGATAACTTTGCTGGAAGACAACAAACGCAAATTGTAGAAACACCAGATAAAATTACTTTCTCTGGAAGCCTTACAGTGGGTGAGCTTGCTAAAAAATTAAGCAAAGAGCCGTCTGAAATTATTAAGAAGCTCTTCATGCTAGGAATTATGGCAACAATTAACCAAGACTTAGATAAAGATACAATTGAGTTAATTGCTACTGATTACGGTATTGAAGTAGAAGAAGAAGTAGTTGTAAGTGAAACTGAATTTGAAACATTCATCGATGAGCAAGATGATGAAGAAAACTTAAAAGAGCGTCCAGCTGTTGTTACAATTATGGGACACGTTGACCATGGTAAAACAACTTTACTTGACTCTATTCGTAATTCAAAAGTAACTGCTGGCGAAGCTGGTGGGATTACTCAGCACATTGGTGCATACCAAGTTGAAGTAAACGATAAGAAAATTACATTCTTAGATACGCCTGGTCACGCAGCATTTACAACGATGCGTGCTCGTGGTGCACAAGTAACGGATATTACAATTCTTGTTGTTGCAGCTGATGACGGTGTTATGCCACAAACAGTGGAAGCAATTAGCCATGCGAAAGCAGCTGGAGTACCAATTATTGTTGCTGTGAATAAAATGGATAAACCAGCGGCAAATCCTGATCGCGTAATGCAAGAATTAACAGAATATGAATTGGTTCCAGAAGCATGGGGCGGAGACACAATTTTCGTACCAATCTCTGCAATTCAAGGCGAGGGAATTGACAACTTGCTAGAAATGATTCTTCTTGTGAGTGAAGTAGAAGAATATAAAGCAAATCCAAATCGCTATGCAACTGGTACTGTAATTGAAGCGCAGCTTGATAAAGGTAAAGGAACTATCGCGACATTACTTGTTCAAAACGGTACACTTCGAGTTGGAGATCCAATTGTTGTTGGAACATCATTCGGTCGTGTTCGTGCAATGGTAAGTGATATTGGTCGTCGAGTAAAAGTTGCTGGTCCATCAACTCCTGTTGAAATTACAGGTTTAAATGAAGTACCACAAGCGGGAGATCGTTTCATGGCATTCGCTGATGAGAAGAAAGCTCGTCAAATCGGTGAATCACGTGCACAAGAAGCGTTAGTTGCTCAACGTGGTGAAAAATCTAAATTAAGCCTTGAAGATTTATTCCAACAAATCCAAGAGGGCGATGTAAAAGAAATTAACTTAATTGTGAAAGCAGACGTACAAGGTTCTGTTGAAGCAATGGCTGCATCACTTCGTAAGATTGATGTTGAAGGCGTAAAAGTAAAAATCATTCACACTGGTGTAGGTGCGATTACAGAATCTGATATTATTTTAGCTTCTGCATCTAATGCAATTGTAATTGGATTTAACGTACGCCCTGATGTGAATGCGAAGCGTACAGCTGAATTAGAGAACGTTGATGTTCGTTTACACCGTATTATCTATAAAGTAATCGAAGAAATCGAATCAGCAATGCAAGGGATGCTGGATCCAGAATTCGAAGAAAAAGTAATCGGTCAAGCGGAAGTACGCCAAACGTTCAAAGTAACAAAAGTTGGAACAATCGCAGGTTGTTACGTAATAGATGGTAAAATCACACGTGATAGTGGCGTTCGTATTATCCGTGATGGCGTAGTAATCTTCGAAGGACAACTTGATACGTTAAAACGTTTCAAAGACGACGTAAAAGAAGTTGCACAAAACTATGAGTGTGGTATTACAATTGAGAGATATAATGATCTTAAAGAAGGGGACATCATTGAAGCATACATTATGGAAGAAGTGAAGCGATGATTATCGCTTCACTCTCATTCGAGTGTATGATTTACGATGTGCATTCTTTAAAAGAGAAACGAGCAATTTTGCAAAGGGTGCTCACTCGTGTGAAGCAGCGTTATAACGTAGCTGTTTCAGAAGTAGGGCATCAAGATGTATGGCAACGTACAGAAATTGCAATTGTTTCCGTATCCTCAAATCGTGTTATCTGTGAAAAAGAAATGAATCGTGTACTTGAGTACATCGATTCATTTCCTGAAATTGAACGTACGATAACACAATTGGAATGGTACTGAATGAGGTGAAGAGTTATGAAATTACGTGCAAACCGTGTAGGCGAGCAAATGAAAAAAGAATTAGGCGACATTATCAGTCGTAAAATTAAAGATCCACGTGTCGGATTTGTTACAGTAACAGATGTGCAAGTGAGTGGAGATTTACAAATCGCTAAAGTGTATATTTCTGTTTTAGGTGACGATGAACAGAAAGAAAGTACATTAAAAGGTTTAGCGAAGGCAAAAGGCTTCATTCGTTCAGAAATAGGCCAACGTATTCGTCTTCGTAAAACACCGGAAATTTCTTTCGAATTTGATGAGTCTATCGGATATGGTCATCGAATTGATACACTTTTACATGAAATTAATAAAGACGGTAAACGTGAAGAATAATGGATAGACATTTGTCTATCCATTTTTTCAATGAAAAATAAGTTTGGATAATTATTATGAAAGAATTATGATGAGGTGAACATATATGGAAGGTGTAGTATTATTACATAAGCCAAAAGGCATGACATCACATGATTGTGTATTTAAATTAAGAAAGATATTACGTGAGAAACGAATTGGTCATACGGGAACATTAGATCCAGATGTAACAGGGGTATTACCGATTTGTGTTGGACGAGCAACGAAGATTGCACAGTTTTTAACGAGTGAAACAAAAACATATGAAGGTGAAGTAACATTAGGATTTTCAACAACAACTGAAGATGCTTCTGGTGAAGTTGTGGAAACGACAAATGTCGATCGTAGTATTAGTCGTAAGGAAGTAGAAGGAGTTCTCGCAGCATTAACAGGTACGATTGAACAAACGCCTCCAATGTTTTCAGCTGTAAAAGTTAACGGAAAAAAATTATATGAATATGCAAGAGCGGGACAAGAAGTTGAACGTCCAGTTCGTACCATTACAATTCATGAATTCATATTACTTGATGACCGTGAAATGTTTGAAGGGGAAAACATTTCATTCCGTTTCCGTGTAACGTGTAGTAAAGGGACATATGTAAGAACGCTAGCAGTAATGATTGGTGAAAAACTAGGTTTTCCATCACACATGTCCCATCTTGTAAGAACGGCATCTGGTGAATTTTTACTAGAAGATTGCATATCATTTGAAGAAATTGAAGAAAACGTGCAAAATGGAACAGTAGAGTCTATCTTCATTTCAATTGATGAAGCGTTAAGTAAATTCCCAAAAATGGTTGTAGATGAAAAGCAAGCAGAAAAAATAAAAAATGGTATGTTCTTAAAGAATGAATTAGAAATAACAGCACCATTCATTACAGTATTTGATAAAAATGACCGTTGCTTAGCAATTTATGAGCATCATCCAAAACACCCTGGTATGCTAAAGCCAATGAAAGTACTTGTGAATAATCAAGAACTAAAGCTATAATGAATTATTGGAAGGATTATTACAGAAAAAGGTGAATTCAAGCGTGAAACTTATTCATTTAACTCATCCACATGAACAAAATAAATTAGAATTACCACCTACTGTAATGGCATTAGGATTTTTTGATGGCATTCATTTAGGGCATCAGTGTGTGATTCGAACTGCGAAACAAATAGCGGATGAACGCGGATATAAAAGTGCAGTTATGACATTTCATCCCCATCCATCTGTTATTTTAGGGAAAAAGGAAGCGCATGTGGAGTATATTACACCGATGCGTGATAAAGAAAAAATAGTCGAAAACTTAGGAATCGATATATTATATGTTATTAAATTTGATGAATCGTTTGCAGGTTTATTGCCACAGCAATTTGTAGATGATTATATTATTGGTTTAAATGTAAAGCATGTAGTAGCAGGGTTTGATTATTCATATGGACGTTTAGGAAAAGGGAAGATGGAGACTTTACCATTTCATGCAAGAGGGGAGTTTACACAAACTGTGATTGAAAAAGTTGAATTTCAAGAAGAGAAGGTAAGTTCTACAGCATTACGAAAGTTAATTCGAAATGGTGAAATGGAACAAATTCCATCTATTTTAGGTAGAGCCTATACAGTGGGAGGAACGGTTGTACATGGCGATAAACGTGGACGACAAATTGGTTTTCCAACCGCTAATGTAGGTTTAAGTGATGAGTATTTATTGCCACCTGTAGGTGTTTATGCAGTGAGATTAAAAGTTCACGATGAATGGTACGATGGTGTATGTAATATTGGATATAAACCAACTTTTAAAGAAAATGAGCGTCAATTATCTATTGAAGTACACTTATTTGAATTCAACAAAGACATATATGATCAAAGTGTTACAGTTGAGTGGCATATGCGTATAAGAGAAGAGAAGAAATTCAATGGTATTGATGAGCTAGTTGAACAAATCGCAAAAGATAAGAAAACAGCACAAGAATATTTTGCGAGTGAAAAGAATATACTTGCTTTTTCAAATGAAAAGTAGTATTCTATGTTATGTACTTTATGACAACCATTGCTTGGCATTGCGACTCACCGACGCTTGCTCGGTAATTGGGGGTTTAATTAATAGGAGGTGAAATAGGATGGCTTTAACACAAGAACGTAAAAATGAAATCATTGCACAATTTAGAACTCATGAGACTGATACTGGTTCTCCAGAGGTTCAAATTGCTGTCCTAACGGAGCAAATTAACACTCTAAACGAGCACTTACGTACTCACAAGAAAGATCATCATTCACGTCGTGGTCTATTAAAGATGGTTGGTAAACGTCGTAACTTACTAACTTACCTTCGTAATAGCGATATCACACGTTACCGTGAATTAATCACAAAGCTTGGCTTACGTCGATAGTCAAAGAAGCGGGAATATTCCCGCTTTTTTGTTAGGTAAAAATATATCTTCTACGCTTTATAGCTTACTTAATTTTCGGCAATACTAGAGGTAGAATATTGTGATATACTATCCATTTACATAGAAGAATTGAATACTTTAAATTGAGAGGGGTACTTAAATGAGTCAAGAAAAGCAAGTCTTCTCGATAGATTTAGCTGGTCGCCAGCTAACAGTTGAAACTGGTCAGCTTGCAAAACAAGCGAACGGGGCAGTATTAGTAAGATATGGCGATACAGCGGTTCTATCTACAGCAACTGCATCAAAAGAGGCTAAAAATGTAGATTTCTTCCCACTTACAGTAAACTATGAAGAGCGTTTATATGCAGTCGGAAAAATTCCAGGCGGTTTTATTAAACGTGAAGGTCGTCCAAGTGAAAAAGCAATTTTGGCAAGTCGTTTAATCGACCGTCCAATTCGTCCGCTTTTCGCAGATGGTTTCCGTAACGAAGTACAAGTTGTCAGCATTGTAATGAGTGTTGATCAAGATTGTTCTTCTGAAATGGCAGCTATGCTTGGTTCTTCATTAGCGTTATCGATTTCAGATATTCCATTTGAAGGCCCAATCGCTGGTGCAACAGTTGGTCGTATTAATGGCGAATTCGTTATTAATCCAACAGTAGAACAGCAAGAACAAAGTGATATTCACCTTGTTGTAGCTGGTACAAAAGATGCAATTAACATGGTTGAAGCAGGAGCAGATCAAGTACCTGAGGAAACAATGTTAGAAGCAATTATGTTTGGACATGACGAAATTAAACGTCTAATTGCATTCCAAGAAGAGATTGTACAAGCTGTAGGTAAAGCGAAATTAGAAATAAAACTATATGAAGTTGATGCTGATCTTAACCAAGCTGTACGTGAGATGGCTGAGAAGGATATGCATTCTGCAATTCAAGTACATGAGAAACATGCACGTGAAGATGCAATCAACGTAGTGAAAAAGCGTGTAATTGAGCATTACGAAGCTGAGGAAGCTGACGCTGACACATTAGGACAAGTAAATGAGATTTTATATAAAATTGTAAAAGAAGAAGTACGTCGTCTTATTACAGTTGAAAAAATCCGCCCAGATGGCCGTAAAGGTGATGAAATTCGTCCTTTAGCATCAGAGGTTGGTATTTTATCTCGTACACACGGTTCTGGTTTATTCACACGTGGACAAACACAAGCATTAAGTATTTGTACATTAGGCGCTTTAGGCGATGTGCAAATTTTAGATGGTCTTGGTGTAGAAGAATCAAAAAGATTCATGCACCATTACAATTTCCCATCGTTTAGTGTTGGTGAAACAAGACCGATGCGTGGACCAGGTCGTCGTGAAATTGGTCACGGTGCACTAGGAGAACGTGCTCTTGAGCCTGTAATTCCATCTGAAAAAGATTTCCCATATACAGTACGTCTTGTATCTGAAGTGTTAGAATCAAATGGTTCTACTTCACAGGCAAGTATTTGTGGTAGTACTTTAGCAATGATGGATGCTGGTGTTCCACTTAAAGCCCCAGTTGCTGGTATTGCAATGGGTCTAGTTAAATCTGGTGAGCATTACACAATTTTATCTGATATTCAAGGTATGGAAGATCATTTAGGTGATATGGACTTTAAAGTAGCAGGTACAGCACAAGGTGTAACTGCACTGCAAATGGACATTAAAATCGATGGTTTATCTCGTGAAATTTTAGAAGAGGCATTACAACAAGCGAAAGTTGGTCGTGTGCACATTCTAAATCATATGCTATCTGTTATTGCAGAGCCACGTACTGAATTATCAGCTTACGCTCCAAAGATTATTACAATGACAATTAATCCAGATAAAATCCGTGACGTTATTGGACCGAGCGGTAAACAAATTAATAAAATTATTGAAGAAACTGGAGTTAAAATTGACATCGAGCAAGATGGTACAGTATTTATTTCTTCAATAAATCAAGAAATGAATGACAAAGCTAAGAAAATTATCGAAGATATTGTTCGCGAAGTACAAGTAGGTGAAATCTACGAAGGAAAAGTGAAACGTGTTGAGAAATTCGGTGCTTTCGTTGAATTATTCAGCGGTAAAGATGGATTAGTTCACATTTCTGAACTTGCACTTGAGCGTGTAGGTAAAGTAGAAGACGTTGTGAAAATCGGTGATGTAATTACAGTTAAAGTTATCGAGATTGACAAGCAAGGTCGCGTAAATCTATCTAGAAAAGTATTGCTAAAAGAAGAGCAAGAAAAAGAAGCTGCTAAAGAAGAAAACAAACAAGAGCAGCAATAAGTAAAAGCCAGTTCAACTGGCTTTTTTGTTATGTAAAAAACATGATGTACACATATTTTTATGTCAGTATAGGTATAGTTTTCATTATAACGCTCAAATTAACAAAGATAAGAAGAAAAATATTTTTTATTTAGTTAATGGGAGGGTTTATATGAAAGTTCGTATATTGGCATACATATGTGTATTTTTTTTATATGTCAGTTTAGGCTCTTATTCCGTTTTTGCACAGGATAACTTGTATGAAGAAATTCAAAAACATGCAAAACAATATGAGATTGCACCTCAAAATGCGATCATTGATAAGATATGGAAAGCAACACCTGGATATAATGGAAGACAAGTCGATATTGAAGCATCCTATAACAATATGAAGAAGCTAAAGAAATTTGATCAAAAACATCTTGAATTCAAGGAAGTATCACCGAGTGTCCATTTAGCAGATTTATCACCAGCCCCAATTTACAGGGGACATCCAAATAAAAAGATGGTTGGATTAACAATAAATGTGGCATGGGGAAATGAGTATTTGCCTCGTATATTAGAGATATTGAAAAAACATGATGTGAAGGCAACTTTCTTTTTGGAAGGACGTTGGGTGAAAGAAAATTTACGATTTGCAAAAATGATTGTCGATGCAAATCAAGAAGTTGGAAATCACTCTTACACACATCCTAATATGAAAACATTATCGTCTGATGAAATACGAGAACAGTTACAAAAAACAAATCGAATGATAGAAGCAGCCACGAATCAAAAAGTAAGATGGTTTGCCCCGCCTAGTGGAAGTTTTCGAGATGAAGTCGTACAAATTGCAGATGATTTCCAAATGGGAACGATTATGTGGACAGTAGATACAATTGATTGGAAGCGACCAGAGCCAGACGTATTATTGCAGAGAGTAATGAGAAAAATACATTCAGGTGCCATTGTATTAATGCACCCTACTTCATCTACAGCAGAAGCATTAGATACAATGATTATAAAATTGAAGGAACAAGGATATAGAGTGGGGAATATAACAGAATTACTGGATGAAAAACGTGTGGATTAAATACATTTGCATGACATTCATCCTTAAACTTGTTATCATTAAATAATAGCGTTAATTTAGAGAAACTGGTAGTAGGAGGAAAGTTTTTGATTAAAAAATATACTTGTAAAAATGGTGTAAGAATAGTTATGGAGAACATACCAACTGTAAGATCGGTTGCGATTGGTATTTGGATCCATGCAGGATCAAGAAATGAAAATGAAAAAAATAACGGGATTTCCCACTTTTTAGAGCATATGTTCTTTAAAGGGACGGAAACACGTAGTGCGCGCGAAATTGCGGAATCATTTGATAGCATTGGTGGACAAGTAAATGCTTTTACTTCAAAAGAATATACATGTTACTATGCAAAAGTGTTAGATGAGCATGCTAAATATGCTTTAGATGTTTTAGCAGATATGTTCTTTAATTCAACATTTGATGAGGAAGAACTGAAAAAAGAGAAGAATGTCGTATGTGAAGAAATTAAAATGTACGAAGACGCTCCAGATGATATTGTGCATGATATGTTAACGAAAGCGACATATGAAACGCATCCGCTTGGATATCCTATTTTAGGAACAGAAGAAACGCTTGATACGTTTACAGGTGATACACTACGTCAATATATAAAAGATCATTATACACCTGAAAATGTAGTTGTTTCAGTTGCAGGAAATATTGATGAAGCATTTTTACAAACAGTAGAGCAATATTTCGGTAGTTATGAAGGAACAACAAACCGTGAACAAGTACATAGCCCAATTTTCCATTTTAATAAGGTAGCACGTAAAAAAGAAACAGAACAAGCTCATTTATGTTTAGGATATAAAGGCTTACAAATGGGACACGAAGATATTTATAACTTAATCGTATTAAATAACGTTTTAGGCGGTAGTATGAGTAGCCGTTTATTCCAAGAAGTACGTGAGCAACGTGGGTTAGCTTACTCGGTATTTTCTTACCACTCTTCTTATGAAGATACAGGTATGTTAACACTGTACGGTGGAACAGGTAGCCAACAATTAGATACACTGTATGAAACGATGCAAGAAACACTAGAAACATTGAAAAATACAGGTATTACAGAAAAAGAGCTTATGAATAGTAAAGAGCAATTAAAAGGAAACTTAATGTTAAGTTTAGAAAGTACGAATAGTCGTATGAGCCGTAACGGTAAAAATGAATTGCTGCTTCGTAAGCATCGTTCACTTGATGAGATTATTGAAAGTGTAAACACTGTAACAAAACAAAATGTAGATGAGTTAATTCGCAATATGTTTACGGATGAATTCTCTGCTGCACTTATTAGTCCAGATGGAAAACTTCCAAAAGGAATAAAACTATAATTGATTTTTGTGATGTACTCGAAAATAACCGTATCTCTTTTAAATGAGATACGGTTATTTTTTTTAGACATACAGAATAGGTACTAATAATGGATAACTTAAATTGAAAATTCGGTAGGGGGAGAGTGTATGCGATTAAGTGAATTAAGTGGTAAAGAAATTGTAGATTTAGAAAGAGCGGAAAAAATGGGGGTTTTAGGGCATCTAGATTTAGAAATTAATGAGAGCGATGGACAAATACAAGCGCTTATCATACCTGTTACAAAATGGGGAGGTTTTAAAAAAGGACAACAAGAGGTAAGGGTGGAATGGAGAGATATTAAGAAAGTGGGGCATGACATGATACTTTGTGATATATCTGACCATTCAAATTCGGAGTGAAAGATGGCCATTTCGGCCGTCTTTTTTTTGTATATATAAAGCTGATAAATCATATGTGCTTTTTGTTTTTCAATCACCTCAAACTCGTACATTACATATGATGTGGAGGAAAAAGAAAAAGTAGGCACTTTTCTTATAAATGACAGAAAAAGAAGGTGAATTAGGGAATGTTGACTGAGATGCATATTGCTGTCATAGGAGGAGATGCAAGGCAGCTAGAAGTAATTCGTAAACTAGTTGAATTGGATGCGAAACTTTCATTGATAGGGTTTGATCAGTTGGATCATGGCTTCACAGGGGCAGCAAAAGAAAGTATACAAAATTTAGATTTTACTTCTGTAGATGCAATCATTTTGCCAGTTGCAGGTACAAATGCCAAAGGAGAAGTAGATACTATTTTTTCAAATGAAAAAGTTGCTATAACGAAAGAACAAATTGAAAATACACCAGAACACTTTACTATATATTCAGGTATTGGTACGCCTTACTTGGAAAATCTCGTATCTACTACAAACCGAAAACTTGTTAAATTATTTGATCGTGATGATGTGGCAATCTACAATTCTATTCCGACTGTAGAAGGCACATTAATGATGGTAATTCAACATACCGACTATACAATTCATGGGTCCAATGTAATGGTTTTAGGATTTGGTAGAACAGGGATGAGTGTTGCCAGAGCATTTCAATCATTAGGAGCCCACGTCAAAGTTGGAGCAAGACGATCGGAACATATTGCACGTATTACAGAGATGATGTTTTCTCCTTTTCATATGCAAAACATTGAGAAAGAAGTAGGAAATATGGATATTGTGATTAACACAATTCCACATCTCGTTGTGACAGCGAATGTTATTTCAAAAATGCCAGCTCATACGTTAGTAATTGATTTAGCTTCTAAACCAGGTGGTACCGACTTTAGATACGCAGAAAAAAGAGGAGTTAAAGCGCTATTAGCACCTGGATTGCCAGGGATTGTTGCTCCGAAAACAGCAGGACAAATTTTAGCGAACGTTCTTTCTCAGTTATTAGCAGAAGACGTAATAGCAAGAAAGGAGAATGGGGAATGAATTTAAAAGGGAAAAGAATTGGATTTGGGTTTACAGGTTCACATTGTACGTATGAAGAAGTGATGCCTCATTTAGAGAAATTAATTGCTGAGGGAGCAGAAATACGTCCCGTTGTTTCTTACACTGTTCAATCAACAAATACGAGATTTGGTGAGGGAGCAGAGTGGATTAAAAAGATTGAAGAAACAACAGGATTTAAAGCAATTAATTCAATCGTTGGCGCAGAACCGCTAGGACCTAAAATTCCATTAGACTGTATGGTAATTGCACCACTAACAGGAAATTCGATGAGTAAATTTGCAAATGCAATGACAGATTCTCCAGTATTAATGGCAGCAAAAGCGACGCTGAGAAATGGTAAGCCTGTCGTATTGGCGGTTTCGACGAATGATGCTTTAGGATTAAACGGGGTAAATCTCATGCGCCTAATGGCCACAAAAAACATCTACTTCGTCCCATTCGGCCAAGACGCACCAGAGAAAAAACCGAACTCAATGGTAGCTCGTATGGAGCTACTGGAAGATACAGTATTAGAAGCGCTACAAGGAAAACAATTGCAACCGGTTGTCGTAGAAAAATTCAGATATATGAATTAAAAAACGAAAAAAAACGGACAATTTTTGATGAAACCATCATTCTTACTGTAGAATATGATAAAATTAACGTTATTAAGATTAGAAGGGGTATTGTATACTCCTTCTAATTCTAAGTTATAGAAGGATTGGTATCTAGAAAGGGGCATAGTGATGGAAAAGCAAAAAACTTTTCATGTCGCTGTAGTTGGAGCAACCGGCGCAGTTGGTGAACAAATGTTAAATACTTTAGAGAAACGAGAATTTCCAATCGGGAAATTAACGTTACTTTCATCTAAACGATCTGCAGGTAAGAAACTTGTATTTAAAGGCGAAGAATTTACAGTTCAAGAGGCGACTCCTGAAAGTTTTGAAGGAGTAGATATCGCACTATTTAGTGCTGGTGGATCTGTATCGAAACAATTAGCGCCAGAAGCAGCAAAGCGCGGTGCGATTGTTGTTGATAATACAAGTGCATTCCGTATGACAGAAAACGTGCCACTTGTTGTACCTGAAGTAAATGAAAACGATTTAAAAGAACATAATGGTATTATTGCAAATCCAAACTGTTCTACAATTCAAATGGTAGTAGCTCTTGAGCCAGTTCGTCAGCAATATGGTTTAAAACGAGTAATCGTTTCCACATATCAAGCTGTATCAGGTGCTGGTGCGGCAGCGATTGAAGAACTTTATGAACAATCACAAGCAATCTTAAATGGCGAAGAAGCTAAGGCGAATGTTTTACCTGTATCAGGTGATAAAAAACATTACCAAATTGCTTTTAATGCGATTCCACAGATTGATAAGTTCCAAGATAATGGATTTACATTTGAAGAAATGAAAATGATTAATGAAACGAAAAAAATTATGCATATGCCTGAATTAGAAGTAGCGGCAACATGCGTACGTTTACCAGTTGTATCAGGGCATTCTGAGTCTGTTTACATCGAAGTAGAAAAAGAAGGCGTAACAGTAGCAGAATTAAAGAGCTTACTTGCAAATGCAGAAGGTATTGTTCTGCAAGATAATCCAGAAGAGCAGTTATATCCAATGCCAGCTACTGCAGTAGGTAAAAACGAAGTATTCGTTGGAAGAATCCGTAAAGATTTAAATAACGATAAAGGATTCCATCTTTGGGTCGTATCTGATAACTTATTAAAAGGCGCTGCATGGAATTCTGTTCAAATTGCAGAGCGCTTAGTAAAATTACAATTAGTGTAAACGGCTAAGAGAAGGTGCAAAATATGAAAATAATTGTTCAAAAATTTGGTGGCACATCAGTACGTGATGAAAATGGACGTAAGCATGCGCTTCATCATATAAAAAAATCGTTAGCTGCTGGATATAAAGTAGTTACTGTCGTATCTGCTATGGGCCGTAAAGGTGAACCGTATGCAACGGATACGTTATTAAGTCTTGTAAATCAAGAGGAATCTACTATTTCTAAACGTGAGCAAGATTTATTATTATCATGTGGAGAGTTAATCTCTGCAATTGTTTTCTCTAATATGTTAAATGAGAACGGTATAAAAGCAGCGGCATTAAATGGTGCACAAGCTGGTTTTGTAACAAATGATGACTTTACGAATGCGAAAATCGTTGAAATGAATTGCGATCGTATACATGAAGAATTAGAAAATCTAGATGTAATCGTCGTTACAGGATTCCAAGGGCAAACGAAAAAAGGTGATACGACAACACTTGGACGCGGAGGTAGCGATACTTCAGCTTCAGCATTAGGTGTTGCGCTTCATGCTGAATTTATTGATATCTTCACAGATGTAGAAGGTGTTATGACTGCGGATCCTCGTATTGTAAAAGATGCACGTCATCTTCAAACGGTAACGTATAACGAAATTTGTAATATGGCTTACCAAGGTGCAAAAGTCGTTCATCCACGTGCGGTTGAAATTGCGATGCATGCAAAAGTACCGCTTCGTGTACGCTCTACGTATTCTGATAGCGAAGGTACGCTTATTGCAGCATACGATGGTGCTACAAAAGGGCAGGATGTAGAAGAACGTCCTGTTACAGGTATTGCCCACGTATCAAACGTAACGCAAATTAAAGTACTTGCAAAAGAAACGGCATATGATTTGCAACAACATGTATTTAAAGAAATGGCAAACGAAGGCATTAGTGTTGATTTAATTAACATTTCTCCTACTGGTGTAGCTTACACAGTAAATGATAATGTATCAGCTCGTGCTGTCGAAGTGTTGAAACAACTTGGATATGAGCCAATTGTGACAGAGCATTGTGCCAAAGTATCTATCGTTGGAGCTGGAATGGCAGGAATCCCAGGGGTTACTGCGAAAATCGTTACAGCTTTAGCAGAAAAAGGTATTCAAATTCTGCAATCGGCAGATAGTCATACGACAATTTGGGTTCTTGTAAAAGAAACTGATTTAGTGGAGGCTGTAAATGCATTACATAGTGCGTTTGAGCTTTCAAAAGAAAAGCAACTGGAACAATAAGGAGTGAGACCATGATAGATTTTGGGACAATTGCAACTGCGATGGTAACACCGTTTGATATAAACGGGAATATCGATTTTGCAAAGACAACGAAATTGGTAAATTATTTAATTGATAACGGTACAACAGCAATCGTGGTAGGAGGAACGACAGGTGAATCTCCTACATTAACTTCAGAAGAAAAAGTAGCGTTATATCGCCATGTCGTATCTGTTGTCGATAAAAGGGTGCCCGTAATCGCTGGAACAGGTAGCAATAATACACATGCCTCTGTTGACTTAACTAAAAAGGCAACAGAAGTTGGTGTTGATGCAGTTATGCTAGTAGCGCCGTATTATAACAAACCGAGTCAAGAAGGAATGTATCAGCACTTTAAAACGATTGCTGAAAGCACGCCACTTCCGGTTATGCTATATAACGTTCCAGGACGATCTATTGTACAAATCTCCGTTGATACAGTTGTTCGTTTATCAGAAATAGAAAACATTGTTGCGATTAAAGATGCAGGCGGCGATGTACTAACAATGACAGCAATCATTGAAAAAACAGCGGACGACTTTGCAGTATACAGCGGTGATGACGGTTTAACGTTACCGGCTATGGCGGTTGGAGCGAAAGGTATCGTTTCAGTAGCATCTCATGTTATCGGAGATGAAATGCAAGAAATGATTACAGCATTCCAAGCGGGAGAGTTTAAGAAGGCGCAAAAATTACATCAATTACTTGTAAGAGTAACGGATTCATTATTTATGGCGCCAAGCCCAACGCCAGTAAAAACAGCGTTACAAATGGTTGGATTAGATGTAGGTTCTGTACGTTTACCGCTTCTTCCATTAACAGAAGAAGAAAGAGTAACGTTACAATCTGTAATGCAATCTATTCCTCGTTAATAAGAAATGACCTAGTGTGAAACTAGGTCATTTTTATTTAGATTAAATATACGTGAGTGGTAAAAACAGCATAGTTAATGAGGTGTAATAAGAAGGGGACGGCATAATATTGGTTAGAAATTGATTATAGAGATCATGTGTTTTTAGTGAATAGTGCTTTATATTTATATACAGAACACACATGTATATTTTTCCATTAATATCTTATATAAGTAGAAAAAATAATAGGTAGTATGTGGAAAAAAACCTCGCAAATTACAACCTCAATTTAGCTTCTTATATAGTCTTTCATATAATTTAACTTGTGTTCTATTTCTTGTATCAGGTATAATATGGCTAAGTAGCTTAGTACGGGTATGCTTAGCAAAATTGGAAGAAATTATAATTTAATTAAATTTTCATATCATATCGAATAAGATATTTGATTTATATAATGAAAGAGAGGTGAAACCTGGTTTAAAAAATATACAAGGACATGATATCGCATAACGGTAAGGACATTCGTCTTGGACGGTGAATATATGGTGGTTGTAGAGTTTCCCCTGGTGTCTCTACAATTTTAGTGAAATCAGTGTTTGCAAGATTTTTAAACCAGGCAACAACATGAAGAGAAAAGAGAATGAGTCTGTTAAAGTATTTGCTCTTGGTGGAGTAGGTGAAATCGGGAAAAACATGTACTGTGTTGAAATTGATTCTGAAATCTTTATTGTAGATGCAGGATTAATGTTCCCAGGAGATGAAATGTTTGGGATTGATATCGTTATTCCTGATATTACATACTTAGTGGAAAATCAAGAGCGAGTAAAAGGTTTATTTATTACTCACGGTCATGAAGATCATATTGGTGGAATTGTTTATGTACTTCGTAAATTATCTATTCCAGTGTATGCAACGAAATTAACGGTAGGACTTATACAAGAAAAACTTGGTGAAGCGGGCATGTTAGGCCGTGTGGACTTAAAAACAATCGATTCAAATTCAACAGTAGAGTTTAATACTACAACAGTGTCATTCTTTGGAACGACACATAGTATTCCGGATTCTGTTGGTGTTTGTTTCCATACATCAAAAGGTGCTGTAGTGTATACAGGAGACTTTAAATTTGATCAAACTCCAATTGGAAATAATGGAGCAGATCTTGGGAAAATGGCACAAATCGGAAATGAAGGCGTACTTTGCTTATTATCTGATAGTACAAACGCTGAGCGTCCAGGCTATACAGGTTCGGAAAAAGAAGTTGGTGTAGAAATTTCTAAAGTGTTCTACGGTGCAGAAGGTCGTATTATCGTTGCTTCATTTGCATCGAACGTACATCGTATTCAACAAGTATTTGACGCGGCTGCCGAAACAGGAAGAAAAGTAGCGGTAGTAGGACGTAGTATGGTGAAAGTAGTAGACATTGCAAGACGTCTTGGTTATTTAGATGTTCCAGAAGGTATGGTTATTTCATTACAAGAAGTAGACAACTTCCCAGAGAAAAAGGTAGCTATTTTAACGACAGGTAGTCAAGGGGAACCGATGGCAGCACTTTCTAGAATGGCGAAGCAAGCTCATAAACAAATTTCAATTCGTAAAGGTGATACTGTTATTATTGCAGCTTCTCCAATTCCGGGGAATGAAATATCTGTATCGAAAATTATTGATTTGTTATTTAGAGCTGGAGCTGAAGTTATTTATTACGGTGAAAGAAAAGTTCACGTTTCAGGTCATGGTAGTCAAGAAGAATTAAAACTAATGTTAAATTTAATGAAACCTAAGTATTTTGTACCCGTACATGGTGAGTTTCGTATGCAAAAAGCACATGCATATTTAGCTGAAGATGTAGGTATTACAAGAGAAAATATTTTTATCGTAGAAAAAGGCGATGTAATTGCTTTTGGTGATAATGAAGCAAACTTAGTTGGTAAAGTGCAAGCTGGTAATGTCTTAATTGATGGATTAGGTGTAGGTGACGTTGGTAATATCGTTCTTCGAGATAGAAAGATGTTATCTCAAGATGGAATATTAGTAGTTGTTGTAACACTTGGTAAAGATGAAAAGAAAATTATCTCTGGTCCAGAAATCATTTCACGTGGTTTTGTATATGTTCGTGAATCAGAAGCATTAATTGAGCGATCTACAGAGATTGTACGCATGATTGTTGAGCAATCAATTAAAGAATATTCAATTGAATGGTCTATGTTAAAACAAAATATTCGTGAATTATTAGGGCAGTTCTTGTACGAAGAGACAAAGAGAAAACCTATGATTTTACCGATTATTATGGAAGTGTAAAAAAGATCACCTTTACGGGTGATCTTTTTTCTTTTTTAACCCTATCGAATGAAATTTATAACTTAAGAAATAATAGTTATATACGAGTGAAAGGGGATGCGATATGACAGAACGTGATCGTTATACAAATGAAGAAAAAGAAGCTGGGCCGAAAGAAGTTCCGAAAGAAGCTTCAATAGTGGAGAAAATTCAACAGCTTGGACAAACGAATGTGCCGCAAATGAATGAATCACGTATTCATTGTTTAACAATCATTGGACAGGTGGAAGGTCATGTTCAGTTGCCACCGCAAAATAAAACAACAAAATATGAGCACATTATCCCGCAAATTGTCGCGATTGAGCAAAATCCGAAAATTGAAGGTTTGCTTTTAATATTAAACACAGTTGGAGGAGACGTTGAAGCAGGGCTAGCGATTTCTGAGATGGTAGCTTCGCTTTCGAAACCGACGGTATCTCTTGTTTTAGGCGGAGGGCATTCGATTGGTGTACCAATTGCAGTTTCGACTGATTATTCATTTATTGCAGAAACAGCGACGATGACGATTCACCCAATTCGTTTAACCGGTCTTGTTATAGGTGTGCCGCAAACATTTGAGTATTTGGATAAAATGCAAGAAAGAGTCATTCGATTTGTGACGAAACATTCGAAAGTAACGGAAGATCGTTTTAAAGAACTTATGTTTGCGAAAGGGAATTTGACCCGAGATATTGGGACGAATGTAATTGGTGGAGATGCAGTGAAGTATGGTCTTATTGATGATGTGGGTGGCATTGGGAGTGCACTTCAAAAACTAAACGAATTAATAGAGGCTCGCGCAGATGATAATGCAGAAGGAACGATGCTACAATGATTCTATATACAATTATGCCAGAGCAACTTGTATACCCTGCCGATTATTCGCAATGTGAAAGTCAAAAAGTTGTAAATATACATGGTGTTGAATTGATGGTTTCTGAAGAGGAACATGGGTGTTATTCTATTGTGCGTGTGTTAAGTACGAATCCATTTCACTACTTAGAGTATGAGCCTGGTCAGAAAATAACCTTTTAGCAAAAAGAAGGATTTTGTTCAGAAGCTATGGTATAATATAAAAAACAAGACGGTTGAGCAGCCATGAGTAGGGGGCTGCTTTCTTCTGTTTATTTAACATTTTACAAGAAGTGTAAAAATAGAAGAGATAAAGACCTGAAAGAATAGAGAAAACAGACATATAAGTAGAGTTTTTTTAGAGGTTGTCCTTATTTATATGTAGAACACGAGGTGAAGAAATGGCAAAACAAAAGCAAAGAGGGACGAAGGCAAAGGCAAGACGTACGATAAAGCCAACTCTATATTATGAAATCGTCGGTTTGGCTCTTTTTGCACTTTCAATCATTACGATTTTACAGCTAGGCGTTGTAGGGAAATCGTTTGTGTTATTTTTTCGCTTCTTCTTTGGTGAGTGGTACATAATTGGTGTGTTAGGTGTAATAGCTTTATCGGTTTCGTTTGTTATAAAACGTGGATGGCCGAACCTTTTAAATAAACGGTTAATCGGTTTTTATTTAATTGTATTGGCGATATTAATGTTCAGTCATATTACATTATTTAACCTTCTTACGAAAGATGGAGCAGTGCAAAATACTTCTGTTATTGTGAGTACGAAAGATAACTTCTTTCTTGAAATGAAAAAAGGGCCAGATAGCGTTCACTTAGGCGGTGGGATGTTTGGTGCGCTCATGTTCGCAACATGTTACTTCTTATTTGATGAAGTAGGAGCCTATATCATTGGAATTATTTTAGTTATTCTTGGAATACTTTGTATAACAAATAAGCATATTGGAGAAGTTCTTGCCCCGGTGGGTAGAATTCTTAGAAGTCAATTTCAAGTTATGCAAGGGGATTATAAAGATTGGCGATCAAAAAGGATTGCTGAACAAACAGAAAAGAAAAAAACAACAAGAAGTTCAAGACACGCACGTGCTGTGGAGCAAGAAGAAGTGATTGAGCCGATGGAAGAGATGCAAATTGATCCCCCCATTATTTCAAATTTCACTGAGAATTATCCTGTAAATGAAGAAGAGGATAAACGGATGGAAGAAGAACATGTAACAGATCCAATTACTTCACCGTTTATTGAAGAAGCTCCACCTATTGAAGAGCCTAAGAAAAAGCGTGGAGAAAAAATTGTGGAATCTTTAGAGGCGGAAACAAGTGCCCCACCGATGCAATTTTCAAATGTTGAAAATAAAGATTATAAGCTTCCTTCGCTTGATATATTAAAGTTCCCAAAAAATAAGCAAGTTACAAATGAAAATGCGGAAATTTATGAAAATGCTCGTAAATTGGAACGTACATTCCAAAGTTTTGGTGTGAAAGCGAAAGTGACAAAAGTACACAGAGGTCCTGCAGTTACGAAGTATGAAGTGTATCCTGATATGGGAGTAAAGGTAAGTAAAATTGTTAGTTTAAGTGATGATTTAGCGCTTGCTTTAGCTGCGAAAGACATTCGTATTGAAGCGCCTATTCCCGGGAAATCAGCTGTAGGGATTGAAGTTCCGAACTCAGAAGTTTCTATGGTAACACTTAGGGAAGTGCTGGACTCTAAGGCTAATAATCATCCAGAAGAGAAGTTGTTAATTGGTCTTGGACGAGATATTACAGGTGAAGCTGTATTGGCCCGTTTAAATAAAATGCCCCATTTACTAGTAGCCGGTGCGACAGGTAGTGGGAAAAGTGTGTGTATTAACGGGATTATAGTTAGTATTTTAATGCGTGCAAAACCGCATGAAGTAAAATTAATGATGATCGATCCGAAAATGGTAGAGTTAAATGTATATAATGGTGTGCCCCATTTATTAACACCAGTTGTAACTGATCCGAAAAAAGCATCGCAAGCTTTGAAAAAGGTTGTAAGTGAGATGGAACGCCGTTATGAGTTGTTTGCTCATAGTGGTACGCGGAATATTGAAGGGTATAACGATTATATTAAAGCGCATAATAATCAATCGGAAGCGAAACAACCTGAATTACCGTATATTGTAGTAATTGTGGATGAGTTAGCAGATTTAATGATGGTTGCTTCGTCGGATGTAGAGGATGCGATAATGCGCTTGGCACAAATGGCTCGTGCGGCTGGTATTCATTTAATTATTGCAACGCAGCGCCCATCGGTTGACGTTATTACAGGTGTTATTAAAGCGAATATTCCATCACGTATTGCATTCGCTGTATCTTCTCAAACGGATTCTCGTACAATTCTTGATGGTGGTGGCGCAGAGAAGCTGCTAGGTCGTGGAGATATGCTATTTATACCAATTGGTGCATCAAAGCCTGTTCGTGTACAAGGTGCATTTTTATCAGATGATGAAGTTGAGAGAGTTGTAGAATATGTTATTGGGCAGCAAAAAGCACAATATCAAGAGGATATGATTCCACAAGATGTCCCTGAGACAAAGCAGCAAGTTGAAGATGAATTATACGATGAAGCAGTTCAGCTCGTAGTGGAAATGCAAACAGCGTCTGTTTCTATGTTGCAACGTAGATTTAGAGTAGGTTATACGCGAGCTGCTCGTCTAATTGATGCAATGGAAATGAACGGTGTAGTAGGTCCATATGAGGGTAGTAAACCGAGAGAAGTGCTCATTAATGATGTACAAGAAAAAAGTTCTTAAAAAAAGCCTAATTGTTTTTGCAATTAGGCTTTTTTATATACTGTTTTTGTTATATACTATATTCAACAAGAAAGAAAGGGCTTACATTCAAGTCGGTTCTTTAGAATACGAATGCTATGAGTGTGCCTTTTTATAAATGTTCGATATTCATTGTAGAAAAATGTTAAATTTTGTTGACACGTATGAGAGCAAGTGGTAAGATTACTTCGAAAAGAATCACTGCCTCATATAATCTTGGAGATAAGGTCCATAAGTTTCTACCTGGCAACCATGAATTGCTAGACTATGAGGGGAAAAGTGTGTAACAAAGGATGTAAGGGATCTTTGTGCCGAACTTTTTCTCGAAAAGAGGAATGTTTATGGTGCAAAGTTTTTTTTATGCAGTAAAGAGTGAAAATTTTATCTAAAAAAATTATTAATATTTATTCGACAATTGTGTTTATTTTTAGTGATTAGTCATGTTTACTATGTTGTAAGTTGAAAAAAGAGAAAAGAAGTCTTACATCAGAGGTCGAATAATTGAAATGCGGGGGAGTCTTATGTCAGTAAAATCCGATAGTCGTCACCTATATTTACGGGTGATTGATCACATCAAAGAAAAAATTAAAGATGGGGCTTACAAAGAAAGACAAAAGCTGCCATCAGAGTTTGATTTAGCGAAAGAACTTGGCGTAAGTAGAGCTACTTTAAGGGAAGCATTGCGTATTTTAGAAGAAGAAAATGTTGTCATTCGTAGACATGGTGTAGGGACGTTTGTAAATGCAAAGCCATTATTTTCTTCTGGAATAGAACAACTTTCTAGTATTACAGATATGATTTCTAGTGTGGGGAAAACACCAGGAACAATCTTTTTATCATCATCTACAACAACTTTAACCGAAGAAGAAAAAGAGAAGTTTAATAGTGAAGATGGTTTTAATGCAGTGATGATTGAGCGTGTGCGTACAGCGGATGGGGAACCTGTTGTATATTGCATTGATAAACTTGCAAAAGAAATATTGCCGGATTTATCGGGCTACAATGAAGAATCATTACTTACAGTGATACATAATAACACGCATAAGCGCATAACGTATGCGGTTGCTCATATTGAGCCGATTGGTTACCATCCGAAAATCTCACCGATTTTAGAATGTGAGCCTGAAACAGCACTGCTTGTATTAAAACAAATGCACTATGATCAAAATGATGAGCCAATCTTATATTCTATTAATTACTTTAGAGCTGATAAGTTTAGCTTCCACGTATTAAGAAAACGTATGTAAGTAAGTTCCTTTTTAGGGAGGTGACAGCAAGAAGTAAGGGACAGCAGCGTAAGAAGAAATATATATCATTTTAGGAGGGGTTTCTAGTATGAAGAAAAAAGCAGGTCTTTTATTATCATTAACATTAGCAGCAAGTACAGTTTTAGGTGCATGTGGTAACTCGGATAAAGCGAGCAGTGACAAGAAAGACAGTAAAGACAATAAAGATTTCAAAGTCGGTATGGTAACAGATGTTGGAGGCGTTGATGATAAATCATTCAACCAATCTTCTTGGGAAGGGCTAAAAAAGTTTGGTAAAGATAACGATTTAAAAGAAAAGACAAATTATCGTTACCTACAGTCTGAAAAAGAAGCAGATTATATTCCGAACTTAAAGAAATTTTCAAAAGATAAGTATGATTTATCTTTCGGAATTGGTTATAAATTAGAAGGTGCAATTAAAGAAGTAGCAAAAGAATCTCCAAAACAACAATTCGCAATCGTTGATACTGTTGTAGATGCACCAAACGTAACAAGCATTACATTTAAAGATCATGAAGGCTCATTCCTTGTAGGTGCGGTAGCAGCTATGTCAACGAAATCGAATAAAGTAGGATTTGTTGGTGGAATGAAGAGTGATTTAATTAGTAAATTCGAAAATGGATTTAAAGCTGGTGCAAAGGCAGTAAATCCAAATATTGAAATCGTATCTGAATATGCAGAAGCATTTGATAAACCTGAAAAAGGTACAGTTCTTGCTTCAGCAATGTATGGTCAAGGCGTAGATGTAATTTATCATGCTGCTGGTGGTACAGGTAATGGTGTATTCACTGAAGCGAAAAATCGTAAGAAAAAAGGTGAAAACGTTTGGGTAATCGGTGTTGACCGTGACCAAAACCAAGAAGGTATGCCTGAAAATGTAACATTAACTTCAATGGTAAAACGTGTAGATATCGCTGTTGAAAAAGTAGCACAAGAAGCGAAAGACGGTAAATTAAAAGGCGGTAAAATAGAAGCGTTTGGCTTAAAAGATGACGGCGTTGGTATTGCAAAAACAACTGACAACGTGAAAAAAGTTAACCCTGAAATTTTAACAAAAGTAGAAGAGTTTGAAAAGAAAATTACAGATGGTGCAATTAAAGTACCAGCTACAGATAAAGAGTATAAAGAATATGAAGCTTCTCTAAAAAAATAAATAGAGAAATAGCAAAGGTTAGTTCATAGAACTAACCTTTGTATGTATAAAACTTCCGAATTGCTTAATAAGTTAATAGTGTAATAGGGGAATGTTCCCTGTTAAAAGGAGGAACACAATGGAATACGTAATTGAGATGAATAACATTACGAAAGTATTCCCAGGCATTGTAGCGAATGATGATATTACGCTGCAAGTAAAGCAGGGAGAAATACATGCTTTACTTGGAGAAAATGGTGCAGGGAAATCCACATTGATGAATGTACTATTTGGTTTGTACCAGCCAGAACAAGGTGAAATTAAAATTAAAGGAAAAACTGTAAAGATTACAAATCCGAATATAGCAAATGACCTTGGTATTGGAATGGTACATCAGCACTTTATGCTTGTTCATAATTTTACAGTTACAGAGAATATTATTCTCGGAAACGAACCGAAGAAAAAAGGGAAAATTGCTGTTGAGGAAGCTGCTAAAGAAATTCAAAAACTGTCTGAACAATACGGTTTAGCTGTAGATCCATATGCGAAAATACAAGATATTTCTGTCGGTATGCAACAGCGTGTTGAGATTTTAAAAACACTTTACCGCGGGGCAGAAATTTTAATATTTGATGAACCGACAGCTGTGTTAACACCACAAGAAATTCATGAGCTAATTCAAATTATGAAAAAGCTTGTGCAAGAAGGGAAATCTATTGTTCTTATTACACATAAGTTGAAAGAAATTATGGAAGTTTGCGATCGTTGTACGATTATTCGTAAAGGAAAAGGGATTGGAACGGTTGACGTTGCAAATACGGATGAAAATAAACTTGCAGAATTAATGGTCGGACGTCAAGTGAATTTTAAAACAGAAAAAATAGACGCGAAGCCAAAAGAAGAGGTACTTTCAATTGCAAACCTTGTTGTTCACGATGCACGTCAACTACCTGCTGTAAAAGGCCTTGACTTAACTGTTCGTGCGGGGGAAATTGTCGGTATTGCAGGAATTGATGGAAACGGACAAAGTGAATTAATAGAAGCAATTACTGGTTTACGAAAAGTTGAGTCAGGTTCTATTGCAATTAAAGGGAAAGAAATAACAAATTGGCCTGTTAGAAAAATAACAGAAGAAGGAATTGGTCATATTCCAGAAGATCGTCATAAACACGGACTCGTTCTTGATTTTTCTGTTAGAGATAATATAGTTTTGCAAACGTACTATAAAAATCCGTTTTCAAAGAAAGGGATTTTAAATTTCAGCAAAATTACAGAAAAAGCAAAGGCACTTATTGAACAGTTTGATGTACGTACACCTAGTGAGCAAACGTTAGCTCGTGCACTATCTGGGGGAAATCAGCAAAAGGCAATTATTGCACGTGAAGTAGACCGTGATCCAGATTTATTAATTGCAGCACAGCCGACACGTGGTTTAGATGTAGGGGCAATTGAATTTATTCATAAGAGATTAATAGAGCAAAGAGATAAAGGAAAAGGTGTATTACTTTTATCACTAGAGTTAGAGGAAATTTTAAATGTTAGCGATCGAATTGCTGTTATTTATGAAGGAACAATTGTAGCAATAGTTGATGCGAAAGAAACGAATGAACAACAGCTTGGATTGTTAATGGCTGGAGGAACAAAGAAGGAGCAGGTGGGTACAAATGGCTAAAAAACTTTTAACAGAACGAACGATAAATATTTTAGTCCCAGTACTATCCGTTATTTTTGGCTTACTTGTAGGAGCGATTGTAATGCTAGTTAGTGGCTATGACCCAATTGTTGGTTATAGTGCACTTTGGACAGGCATGTTCGGCAGTCCAAGTGCGATTGGTGAAACACTTCGTACAATGATACCGCTTATTCTTGCTGGTTTATCGGTGGCGTTTGCATTTCGTACAGGTTTATTTAATATCGGGGTAGAGGGTCAATTGTTAGTTGGTTGGCTTGCAGCGGTTTGGTTCGGTTATGCAGTCTCGCTACCAGCTGTTCTTCACATTCCATTATCTATTTTATTCGCAGCGTTAGTAGGCGGAATCTGGGGTTTCATCCCTGGATATTTAAAGGGAAAGTTTCAAGTTAATGAAGTTATTGTAACAATTATGATGAACTATATCGCGTTATATGTAACATATGATATTATTAAGCGCTTTTTACACGAGGGTAATGATAAAACGTACGACATTAAAGAGAGTGCGTCATTATCTTCAGACTGGCTTGCATCCATTACTGACGGTTCACGCCTTCACTGGGGAATTATTGTAGCAATTTTAATCGCTATTTTAATGTGGTTCTTATTAGATCGAACAACTTTAGGTTATGAATTAAAGTCAGTAGGATTTAATCAACATGCTTCTCAATATGCAGGGATGAAAGTTTCTCGTAATGTAGTATTTTCCATGACAATTGCTGGTGCGTTCGCAGGGATTGGTGGAGCGATGGAAGGATTAGGAACATTCCAAAGCATGACAGCGATGTCCTCCTTTACAGGGGTAGGGTTTGACGGGATTGCCGTAGCCTTACTTGGAGGAAATAATCCGTTTGGTATTATCCTTTCAGCTTTATTATTTGGTGGTTTGAAAAGTGCTTCCCCTCAAATGAACTTTGAGGCAGATGTGCCATCAGAGCTTATAAACGTAATTATTGCATGTATCATCTTCTTTGTTGCATGTAGTTATGTGTTAAGATGGGCGCTTACACGCATGAGCAAGGAGGGGAAATAAATGAGCTTTTTAGATATATTAGCCATTCTTGTGACGGGTACGTTATATACATCGGCACCTATAATTTTCACAGCACTAGGTGGTGTATTTAGTGAACGATCGGGTGTTGTAAATATCGGATTAGAAGGACTAATGCTATTTGGTGCATTTATTGGAGTTGTTACAAACTTATTAATGGGTGATACTTGGGGAACGATGACTCCGTGGATTGCGTTATTGTTTGCGGCAATTGGTAGTGGTTTATTTGCATTACTTCATGCAGTAGCATCTATTACATTCCGAGCGGATCAAGTTGTAAGTGGTGTAGCAATTAACTTCTTATCTCTTGGTTTAACAGTATTTGCAATTAAGAAGATCTTTGATAAAGGGCAGACTGACTTTATTCAGTACCGTATTGAAAAGATTGATATTCCAGGTCTTTCGGATATTCCGGTTATAGGGAAAATATTCTTTTCAAATGTACCAATAACGTCGTATATTGCGATTGTTTTAGCATTTGTTGTTTGGTATGTTATTTATAAAACACCGTTTGGTCTTCGATTGCGTGCTGTTGGTGAACACCCAATGGCAGCGGATACGATGGGGATTAACGTATATAAAATGCGCTATATCGGCGTTTGTATATCAGGGGTGTTTGCCGGAATTGGTGGGGCGATTTTTGCAATGTCCATTTCTAATAACTTCTCAGGAGCAACTATTACAGGACAAGGTTTCTTAGCTTTAGCTGCTATGATCTTTGGGAAGTGGAATCCGCTAGGCGCACTGGGTGCAGCTCTATTCTTTGGCTTTGCTCAGTCTCTTAGTGTAACGGGTGGAACAATTCCTGTATTAGACCAGATTCCAAGTGTTTTATTAACGATATTACCGTATGTATTCACAATATTAGCACTTGTCGGTTTTGTAGGTCGTTCTGAAGCTCCGAAAGCATTAGGAACTCCTTATGAAAAAGGAAAACGATAAGTAATTTGTAAGTAGAAAAAAGCTCGCACATTAGTGTGAGCTTTTTTACATAGAATATATGTAATACGAAATTTTACTATGTTCCTTACATATTATAGTTTTTAGAAAAAGTCATTTGTAAGCATAATAAGGAAGAAAAATTGGTTTTTTATTTCTAAAAACTGTATATTGAAGAGGAATATTCCTATATACGTAAAGGAGGGCTATAAATGAAACTAATGGAACAACAATTACATGAGTTAGGTGGTTTGCGAGTACATATTATTCCGACTGATAAATATAAAACAAATACCTTTGTATTTCGTTTTAAAGCACCTTTAAATGAGGAGACGGTGACAGAGCGTGCCCTATTGCCATACGTATTGCAAAGTGCGACAGAAAAACTTCCTTCTGTAATTCGTCTACGTCAATATTTAGAAGAATTATACGGATCTTCTTTGGGAGTAGATGTAAGTAAAAAAGGGGAAGACCATATCATCTCCATTTATGTAGACATTGCAAATGAAGTATATTTACACGATGCACCACCGTTATTTGAAAAAGCGCTTTCTATGTTATCGGATATTGTTTTACATCCAGCAACAGAGGGAAATAGTTTCCTACCTTCTATTGTAGAAAGTGAAAAAAGAGCGCTTTTGCAGAGAATTGAAGCTACTTATGATGATAAAATGCGCTATGCAAATGAGCGTTTAATCGAAGAAATGTGCAAAGTAGAACCGTATCGATTAAGTGCAAATGGAAAAAAAGAGAGTGTTACTTCTATTACAAATGAAAGTTTGTATCAATATTATCAAAAGGTGTTAGCGGAAGATGAAATGGATCTATATATTATTGGTGATATTTCAGAAAACGCAGTTGATCTTGTAAGTAAGTATTTTTCTATTACAGCGCGTCCTGTGAGAGAAAGAAACGTACTCCTTCATAAGCGAAATAATGAAGAAAAAGAAGTTGTTGAAAAACAAGAATTAAAACAAAGTAAATTACACATTGGTTATCGTACGTTTGTCACATATAAAGATGAAGATTATTTTGCACTGCAATTGTTCAATGGGCTATTTGGAGGTTTTTCTCATTCGAAGTTATTCGTAAATGTCCGCGAAAAGAATAGTTTAGCGTACTATGCAGCATCAAGATTTGAAAGTCATAAAGGCTTGTTGTTTGTTATGTCAGGGATTGAAGCAAAAAATTATGAAAAAGCAGTTGAAATTATTAAAGAACAAATGCTTGCGATGCAAAATGGTGATTTTTCTGAAGAAGAGATGCATCAAACGAAAAGTGTCATTCAAAATCAAATATTAGAAGCAATTGATACGCCACGTGGATTTGTGGAAATGCTATATCATGGTATTATTTCAGATCGTACACGTCCAGTTGAAGAATGGCTAACAGGTATAGAAAGTGTGACGAAAGAAGAGATTGTGAAAGTTGCTAAAAATATTGAACTAGATACAATTTACTTTTTACAAGGAACGGAGGGAGAATAAATGGAGAAGATTGTTTATGAGCAATTAAAAGAGACGCTCTATTATGAAAAACTTCCGAATGGATTAGATGTATATGTTTTACCGAAGCAAGGATTTAATAAAACATTTGCAACGTTTACGACAAAGTATGGTTCTATGGATAATACATTCGTACCATTAGGTAAAGAAGAAATGATTCGTGTACCTGACGGAATTGCGCATTTTCTTGAGCATAAATTATTTGAAAAAGAAGATCACGATGCTTTTCAATTGTTTAGTAAACAAGGAGCATCGGCAAATGCTTTCACATCCTTTACAAGAACAGCTTATCTTTTTTCATGCACATCAAATGTAGAACAAAATTTAAATACGTTGTTAAATTTCGTACAAGAGCCTTACTTCTCTGAAAAAACTGTTGAAAAAGAAAAGGGGATTATCGGACAGGAAATTCAAATGTATCAAGATAATCCAGATTGGCGCTTATACTTTGGATTAATTGATAGCTTGTTTGTAAAGCACCCCATTAAAATTGATATTGCAGGGACAATCGAGTCTATTAGTAAAATTACGAAAGACCTATTATATGAATGCTACGAAACATTTTATCATCCGAGCAATATGTTACTATTTGTTGTTGGTGCAATTGATCCAGAGGAAACAATGGACTTAGTGCGTGAAAATCAAGCGAAAAAAGATTATAAAAATCAGCCGGAAATTGTACGTTCATTTGAAGATGAACCAAATGAGGTAAATGAAAAGAAGAAAATCATTTCAATGCCTGTACAAACACCGAAATGTTTAGTCGGTATTAAAGCGACAAATTTAAAAGAAAAAGGGAAAGCTCTTTTAAAACAAGAAATCGCGCTTACGTTACTTTTAGATTATTTATTTGGAAAAAGCTCGGTTCATTACGAATCGTTATATAATGAAGGGCTTATTGATGATTCGTTCTCGTATGATTATACGGAAGAGAATAACTTCGGTTTTGCAATGGTTGGCGGTGATACGAAGCAACCGGATGAATTGGAAAAGCGTTTGAAAGATATTTTATTAAACACAAATTATGATCAATTAGATGAGGCAGCATTAGAACGAGTAAAGAAAAAGAAAATTGGTGGCTTTTTACGCTCGTTGAATTCACCGGAATATATTGCAAATCAATTTACGCGATATGCGTTTAATGAATCTAGCTTGTTTGATGCATTGACTGAATTAGAAAGTCTAACTGTTCAAGATTTACAAGAAGTAGCGAAATTATTATTATCAGAAGAAAAAATGAGCGTTTGTCAAGTTTTACCGAAAAAATAAAATTTAAAAGATACCCTCATCTTATCATTGATAAATTGTAAGATGAGGGTATTATTTAGTTATATGAAAAATGAGCTTGTAGAGATAAGAGAGGGTAATTATGAAAAAGTATGCATTAGTAACTGGAGGGAGCGGAGGGATTGGCTCTGCTATTTCAAAACAATTAATTCAAGATGGATATACTGTATATGTTCATTACAATAACAGTGAAGACAAGGTAAATGAGTTACAGAAGGAATGGGGTGAAGTGATTCCTGTTCAAGCGGATTTAGCTTCTAATGATGGGGCAGAGCAGTTGTGGGGACAAATTGAACATCCTATTGATGTTATCGTATACGCAGCTGGGAAGAGTATCTTTGGATTAGTGACAGATGTAACAAATGATGAGTTGAATTATATGGTAGAACTTCAAGTTAAGAGTGTATATAAATTACTATCAAAGGCACTTCCACCTATGATTGGGCGGAGAAGTGGAAATATTGTAGTTGTTTCATCTATATGGGGGCAAATAGGGGCTTCTTGTGAAGTGTTATATTCAATGGTAAAGGGAGCACAAAATTCATATGTGAAAGCTTTAGCAAAAGAGGTTTCTTTAAGTGGATTGCGTGTGAATGCAGTAGCGCCAGGTGCAATTGAAACGGAAATGTTAAGTGTCTTTTCTGAAGAAGATAAGATTGGCATTGCTGAAGAGATACCATTAGGCAGAATAGGTTTACCAGAAGAGGTAGCAAAGACAGTTTCATTTCTCGTATCACCAGGAGCATCTTACATAACTGGACAAATTATCGGTGTGAATGGTGGCTGGCATTGTTAAAAAATTCTTACATAAAAAATGAAAAGTTGCACAAATTAAGCATGATTTTATTACTCAATAGTGAGGTGCTTAATTATGTCAGTGTTAGATAATTTTGATCAGTGGAAGAGCTTTTTAGGAGAACGTTTAGAACAAGCGGAAGGAAAAGGGCTTAATAATGGTGCCGTATCAGATATGGCATTTCGTGTTGGCGATTATTTAGCAAATGAAGTAGAAGCGCGTAACGATCAAGAAAAATTATTGTCTGAGCTTTGGAAAGTTGCTGATGAACAAGAGCAGCATACAATCGCAAATTTAATGGTTAAGTTTGTACAACATAAGTAAAAGTAGAGAGGAGATTCTCCTCTCTACTTTTTTTGTATAATAATTACACGGGAGAGATTATACATTTAGCTTCCCTATTAAGGTGAAATCATATAATATAGTACGTAGGTGTAAAGTAAGCAAGGGGAGTGATCTTGGATGATTGAATGGTATTTTGAATATGAAATACATAAAAACCGACCTGGCTTGCTTGGTGACGTTTCTTCGTTAATCGGTATGCTCGGCATTAATATTGTCACAATTAATGGTGTTGATAATGCACGACGTGGGTTACTCCTTATGTGTGATAATCAAGAGCAGATCTCTAGACTTGAATCAATTTTAAATACGATGGATAACATAACGGTAACGAAATATCGTCCGCCAAAGCTAAGGGATAAACTAGCGGTTAGACATGGTAGGTACATACAACGAGATGCAGATGACAAGAAAACATTTCGTTTTGTGCGTGATGAATTAGGATTACTTGTAGACTTTATGGCGGAAATCATGAAAAAAGAAGGCCATAAACTAATTGGGATACGAGGAATGCCTCGTGTCGGAAAAACAGAATCCATTGTTGCCGCAAGTGTTTGTGCAAATAAACGATGGTTATTTGTATCATCTACTCTCATTAAGCAAACTGTTCGTAGTCAATTGATTGAAGATGAGTATAGCGATGACAATATTTTCATCCTAGATGGAATTGTGTCAACAAAGCGTGCCAATGAAAGGCATTGGCAACTCGTTCGTGAAATTATGAGATTGCCTGCAACGAAAGTTGTGGAACATCCTGATGTATTTGTGAGTCAGTCAGAATACACATTGGATGATTTTGATTATATTATCGAGTTACGTAACGATTATGATGAAGAAATTCAATATAATTTAGTAGATGAAATTGAGCAAGGTACGCAAAATAATTTCTCTATGTTCGACTTTTAAAGAAATATTGAGGTGTTAGTAGTGACAGAATTAGGACAAAAGCTGAAAGAAGCAAGAGAAGCAAAAGGCTTGTCTATTGATCAGCTGCATGAGATTACAAAAATTCAAAAACGCCATTTAGTAGCGATTGAAGAAGGCAATTATGACGTATTGCCAGGAGCTTTTTATGCACGTGCATTCATTAAACAATACGCAGATGCGGCTGGATTAAATGGAGAGGAACTGCTTATAGAATATCAGAGTACGATACCACAATCTGAAAATCGTGATGTTCCACAAGTATCAACTGGACAAAAAACACAAGAAACAATGCAAAAATCTTCATCATTGCCAATGGCAGATCATATGCCGAAAATCTTAATTGCATTGTTAGTAATCGCATTTGGAGTCGTAGTTTGGTTTGTTATTCAAGCACTGACTGGTAAAGATGACGGACGAGTTCCGGCTACTCAAAGTGAGAAAATTGAAGTTAAAAAAGCAGAAAATTCTCCGCTAGATACGAAGAAAGATGAAGCGAAAGCGGAAGAACCAAAGAAAGAAGAACCAAAGAAAGAAGAGCCAAAAAAAGAAGAGCCAAAGAAAGAGGAACCAACTGGACAACAAGAAGTAAAAGTAGTTGGAACAAGTGGTAAGGTATCTACTTTGGAAATTCATAATAATAAAACATTAGAACTGGAAATTTCAGCGAAGGGTACAAGTTATGTAGATGTTAAGGACGATGCGGGTAATGAAATTCTAAACACTACAGTACAAAGTGGTCAAACAGAAAAACGTGATTTATCAACAGCAAAAGAAGTGCGACTTAATATTGGAAATGCAACGAATGTTGAAGTTAAACTGAATGGCCAAGTGGTCGCTTACCCATTGGATCCAGAAAAAGAACTTCACCAAAGATTGGTGATAAAAAACCAAGGGGTAGAGCAACCTGCACAATAACAGTCATCGCTTCGATGACTTTTTTCAATGAACAAATGTTTTTGATATGATGGAGGAATAGCTGTGAATTTACCAAATAAAATTACAATATCTAGAATCTTCTTAATCCCAGTTTTTATGGTAATTATGTTAGCACCCTTTGATTGGGGTTCATACACAATTGGTGATGTAGATCTACCAATTCAACACTTAGTAGGGGCGCTTATCTTTATTATTGCCTCAGCTACAGATTGGATTGATGGACATTACGCAAGAAAGTATAATCTTGTAACAAACTTAGGGAAATTCCTTGACCCGTTAGCAGATAAATTACTTGTTTCGGCAGCACTTATCACATTAGTCGAGATGGGATTTGTACCAGCTTGGATCGTTATAGTAATTATAAGTCGTGAGTTTGCTGTGACAGGTTTACGACTTGTACTTGCTGGAACAGGGGAAGTCGTTGCAGCGAATCAATTAGGGAAAATTAAAACATGGACACAAATTATTGCGATTGCAGCGTATTTATTACACGATGTACCGTTAAATTTAATCCATATTCCAGTTGCTGATATCTTTATATGGATTGCATTAATTTTTACTGTTATTTCAGGATGGGATTATTTCTGGAAAAATAGAGCTGCTTTTGTAAACTCAAAATAGAAGTTTATGGGGGAATTGGGATGAATGCTGAAATTATTGCGGTTGGAACGGAATTATTACTTGGACAAATTGCAAATACAAACGCCCAGTTTTTATCTGAAAAGTTAGCTTCAATTGGCATTAATGTGTACTACCATACTGTAGTTGGAGATAATAACAAACGATTACAGCAGGCGATTGAAGTTGCAGAAGAACGTGCGGACATGCTTATTTTTACAGGTGGATTAGGCCCGACAAAAGATGATTTGACGAAGGAAACAATTGCGTCTAGCTTAGGGGAAGAGCTTGTATATGACAAAAATGCATTAGCATTAATAAGCGATTATTTTAAGCGTACAGGTCGTGAGTTCACTGAAAATAATAAAAAGCAGGCACTCGTTTTGAATGGAGCAACTGTATTTGCAAATGATCACGGTATGGCACCTGGTATGGGTTTAAATAAGAACGGAAAAGTTTATATTTTATTACCAGGACCACCGAAAGAAATGAGGCCAATGTATGTAAGTTATGTAGAGCCTTTTTTACGTAACTTTACAACAGGAGAAAACATTTATTCTCGCGTACTTCGCTTCTTCGGAATTGGGGAATCTCAATTAGAGGTGAAAGTTCAAGATTTAATTGATGGACAAACGAACCCGACAATCGCCCCGCTTGCGAATGATGGAGAAGTGACATTACGTTTAACTGCGAAGCATCAAAATGCTCATGAAGCGGAGAAACTCATTCAGCATATGGAAGATTTGATTTTAGAAAGAGTAGGAGAATTTTTCTACGGGTATGACCAAGAGTTTCTGCACTATAAGGTGATAGAGTTATTGAAGAAAAAAGGATTAACTTTAGCGTGTGCAGAAAGTTTATCAGGTGGTCTCTTCGGTAATCAAGTAACAGAAAGTGCTGGTGTGTCTTCAGTATTTAAAGGCGGTGTCATTTGTTATCATAATGATGTGAAGCAACATGTTTTACATGTACCTGAGGAAGTGTTGTCTACTGACGGTGCAGTTAGTAAAGAATGTGCTCGTTATCTTGCTGAAAATGTTAAAGAATTATTAAAAGCGGATATCGGAATTAGTTTCACTGGGGTAGCAGGACCAGATGCTTCAGAACATAAAGAGCCGGGAACAGTATTTGTTGGATTGGCGATTAAAGATGAACCAACTGTAGTCTTTCCTCTAAATTTAAGCGGAAGTCGTCAACAAATTAGGGAACGCTCAGCAAAATATGGGTTTTATCATTTGTATAAAAAGCTAGAAGAGATATAAGTCTCTTTTAGCTTTTTTTAATGGTTAAATGCAGTTTTATGTAATGGAAAATAAAAAAATCGAATAAATGTTCGATTTTTGTTGGCAAATTGAATTGAAAATAGGTATAATAAGATTAGCAATTCAGTTAAGGAGGAATTTTGAATGAGTGATCGTCAAGCGGCATTAGATATGGCGTTAAAACAAATAGAGAAGCAATTCGGTAAAGGTTCAATTATGAAATTAGGAGAACAAGCTGAGCGTAGAATTTCTACAATTTCAAGTGGTTCTTTAGCACTTGATGTGGCACTAGGGGTAGGCGGATACCCACGTGGCCGTATTATTGAAATTTACGGACCTGAAAGTTCAGGTAAAACAACAGTTTCATTACATGCAATCGCTGAAGTACAGCGTCAAGGTGGACAAGCAGCGTTTATTGATGCGGAGCATGCAATGGATCCTGTATATGCACAAAAATTAGGCGTTAACATAGATGAATTACTATTATCACAGCCTGATACAGGGGAACAAGGACTAGAAATCGCAGAAGCACTTGTACGAAGTGGCGCGGTTGACATTATCGTAATTGACTCTGTAGCAGCTCTTGTACCGAAAGCAGAGATCGAAGGAGACATGGGTGACTCACACGTAGGTTTACAAGCACGTTTAATGTCACAAGCACTTCGTAAGCTTTCAGGTGCAATCAATAAATCAAAAACAATCGCAATCTTTATCAACCAAATTCGTGAAAAAGTTGGGGTTATGTTCGGAAATCAACTACAAGTTGCTTAATCAAAGTAATGTACTTGAGTCTTTATTTGTCTTCTTCGACTAAGTCTTTATAAGGGATTTCTTATAGGGAGAGATTAAAGTGGCAGTGACAATTGGAAATAGAACTTATCGAAACATAGAACAATGGCAAGTGGATTTTATTGTGACACATGCGGATAGCAAATTGAAAGATATAGGTAAAGAAATTAATCTTGATGAAAGGCGAGTAGGTGAAATATTAAAGTTACTCGGAATTAAAAGAACCAGATATAGAAAGATTTACTTGCCTAAAACCGCAGAAGTTGAACAAGAATTGAAAAATCCATATTTATCACATGTTGAAATTGCTATTAAGTATGGCGTATCCGATACATGTGTTGCTAAAAGGAGAAAAGAGCTTAATGTAAAGGTCAGAAAGAAAAATTATGATACTTTACTGGAACAACAGGTTGAACAGATGTTGTTAAGTTTAGATCTGGCGTTCATTAAGCAAAAAAGAATCGATAAGTGGTCTATTGATTTCTACTTAGGTAGAAAATATTGTTTAGATGTCCATGGGAAATGGGCACACTCACTCAAAAAGATAAAAGAACGAGATAAAAGAAAACTTTTATTTATGGAAGAGGGCTGCTATAAATATCTTGTTATACATGAAGAAGAGTTAGCAAATAAAGAAAAAGTCTTGCAAAAGATTAAGGAGTTTACCATGGGTTTCCCTTGCTAGTGATAGCATGTAAAAAAACCTTGTGAACCTTATTGCCTAAGGGTGTAACTATCCATATAGTTGCTAACGGTGAAGCCCACCATTATTTAGGGTAATACCGTGCCAAGCTCCATAGTGATATGGGGAAGGTGTAGAGACTACCGAAAAGGACTTTTAGTTAACTGAGTAGGGTACGGCAGATGATAGGCTACTGCTGGAAGTGCAAGGCTCTCTGTAAAGAGATGAAGAGATAGTCCGGACTATAGAGATGGAAAATCTATAGATAGTGCCAGAAACAACTCCAGGTGGTCGTGCGTTGAAATTCTATTCAACAGTTCGTCTTGAAGTACGTCGTGCTGAGCAATTAAAACAAGGTAACGACATCGTTGGTAATAAAACGAAAGTAAAAGTAGTGAAAAATAAAGTAGCACCACCATTCCGTGTTGCTGAAGTTGATATTATGTACGGAGAAGGTATTTCAAGAGAAGGTGAAATCTTAGATATGGCTTCTGAACTTGATATCGTTCAAAAGAGTGGTGCTTGGTACTCGTATAATGAAGAACGTTTAGGACAAGGTCGTGAAAATTCAAAACAATTCTTAAAAGAGAATACGGATTTAAGAGAGGAAATTGCCTTCTTTGTTCGTGATCATCACGGAATTGGTGAAGACTCAGGTGTGGAAGACACGGAAGATTCAACTCTTCAAGATTAAAAAATAAAAGACACGGTCCCGTGTCTTTTATTTTTTTACCTTCTATTAAAATCGTGTATATCGCAGTAGTTAAAAAAATTTTTTTTGACTCAAACGGGATGTGTAAAGAGGGATATTCATATGTTTTAAGGGAATAAAATGGTATTTACTAAGGTTTTCCAGGATAATATGCTATCAATTTTTCAAATTCAGATAACATTCAGGACTGAAGGTAAAGAAAGTAAAAGTAGACAACGCTTGACAATGAAAATTCCGATAGATACAATGAGAATGTATATTTTTTCTTATATACGATATACTCTTCTCAAGAAGAGAAGTAATATTCGGAGTAAGGTTTAAATCTTGCCGAAATAATAATATGACATTTTAATTGTGAAATGAAGAAAGTCCCTTAAAAAAGCGGGACGACGGTCTTTGCTGTATGTTGTAATTCAATGTACATGCCGACAGTCTTTTTTCATTCATAGCAAGGGGAGGTGAAATCATGACGAGTACATTTTGGATACTCATCTCCATTTTGCTTGCAACAGCAGTCGGTGCAGTTGTTGGCTTTTTTGTTCGAAAGTCTATTGCTGAAGCGAAGATTAATGGTGCAGCTAATGAAGCGAGACGTATTTTAGACGAAGCGAATCGTGATGCAGAAGCACTTAAGAAAGAAGCGCTTTTAGAAGCAAAGGATGAAATTCATACACTTCGTACAGAAGCTGAATTAGAAATTCGTGACCGTAGAAGCGAATTACAAAAACAAGAAAATCGTTTAATGCAAAAAGAAGAGAACCTTGATCGTAAAGACGAAACGCTCGATAAGCGCGAGCAACAGTTAGAGAAGAAAGAGGATTCTCTTGTAGCGAAACAACAACAGATTGAAGAGTTGGAAAGCAAAGTGGGAGAGTTAGTTCAAAAGCAACAAACAGAATTAGAGCGCATTTCCAATCTGACACGCGAACAAGCGAAAGCAATTATTCTTGGTAAAGTGGAAAGTGAAGTTTCTCATGAAATTGCCGTTATGGTAAAAGAAAGTGAAATTCGCGCGAAAGAAGAAGCGGATAAGAAAGCAAAAGAGATTTTATCTCTTGCAATGCAAAGATGTGCAGCTGATCATGTTGCTGAAACAACCGTTTCGGTTGTAAATCTTCCAAATGACGAAATGAAGGGACGTATTATCGGGCGTGAAGGTCGTAATATTCGTACGTTAGAAACGTTAACGGGTATTGACTTAATTATCGATGATACACCAGAGGCGGTAATCCTTTCTGGATTCGACCCAATTCGTCGTGAAACAGCTCGTATCGCTCTTGATAAACTAGTACAGGACGGACGTATTCACCCAGCGCGTATTGAAGAGATGGTCGAAAAATCAAGACGTGAAGTGGACGAGTATATTCGCGAAGTCGGAGAGCAAACAACGTTTGAAGTGGGTGTTCACGGATTACATCCAGATTTAATTAAGATTTTAGGTCGTTTGAAATACCGTACAAGTTACGGACAAAACGTCTTAAAACACTCTATGGAAGTTGCATATTTAACTGGACTTATGGCAGCAGAGCTTGGTGAGGATGAAAAACTAGCAAGACGTGCAGGTCTATTACATGATATCGGGAAAGCTATTGATCATGAAGTAGAAGGTAGTCACGTTGAAATTGGTGTTGAACTCGCGACGAAATATAAAGAGCATCCTGTAGTTATAAACAGTATTGCATCTCACCATGGTGACACAGAACCAACTTCTATCATTGCAGTTTTAGTTGCAGCAGCAGATGCATTATCAGCTGCAAGACCGGGAGCTCGTAGTGAAACGCTTGAAAACTACATTCGTCGTCTTGAAAAGTTAGAAGAGATTTCAGAGTCTTATGAAGGCGTTGAAAAATCATTCGCAATTCAAGCAGGACGTGAAGTTCGTATTCTGGTAAAACCAGATACAATCGATGACTTAGAAGCTCATCGTTTAGCTCGTGATATTCGAAAACGTATTGAAAATGAACTGGATTACCCAGGACATATTAAAGTAACTGTTATTCGTGAAACACGTGCAGTGGAATACGCAAAATAAAGTGGTGAAACACCACTTTATTTTTTTGTGTTGGAATTGGATAAAATAAAGAAAATCAAGTGAAACAAACTTATAATAAATTTGTTGTAAGGAAATTGCTTGAAGTTATAGTAATAAAAAATGTAGTACATAGAAAGGGTAAGACATATGAGAATATTATTTGTTGGGGATGTAGTAGGATCTCCTGGTAGAAGTATGATTCAACAATACGTACCGGCGTTAAAGAAAAAATATACACCTACAGTAACAATCATTAATGGAGAAAACGCAGCAGGTGGGCGTGGTATTACAGAAAAAATTTATCGAAACTTTTTAGAGTGCGGCGCACAAGCGGTTACACTTGGAAACCATGCTTGGGATAATCGTGAGGTATTTGAATTTATTGATGATGCAAAATATCTTGCAAGACCAGCTAACTTCCCAGAAGGAACACCGGGAAAAGGTCTTATATTTGTGAATTGTAATGGAACAGAAGTTGCAGTTATTAACTTACAAGGGCGTACGTTCCTTCCTCCGATTGATTGTCCATTTCGAAAAGTGGATGAATTAATTAACATTGCGAAAAAACGTACGAATATTATCTTTGTTGATTTTCATGCGGAAACTACAAGTGAAAAACAAGCGCTAGGTTGGTATGTAGATGGTCGTGCTACAGCGGTAGTAGGTACACATACTCATGTTCCTACAGCAGATAATCGTATTTTACCAAGCGGAACAGCATACATTACAGATGTTGGTATGACAGGCCCGTATGACGGAATTTTAGGTATGGATAGAGAAGCGGTCTTGAAGAAGTTTTTAACAAACTTACCGGTAAGATTTGAAGTGACGAATGGTAGAACACAATTAAGTGCAGTGCTAATTGATGTGGATCCGAATACAGGAAAAGCAAAGAAAATTGAGCGCATTTTAATTAATGACGATCAACCATTTTTTGAGTAAATCTCCGTAAAGATTTAGATAAGTTATTATATTTTAATTTTTTAGAAAAATTACGAAAATTTAGCAGGAATACGCGCCATTCCTCGTGAATATAAGTTAAAGTGATATAATTGCTAATACTTTTTAAAGAAACGAGGAGGAAACGCGGAATGGAAATATTAAAAGTTAAAGCAACGTCGGTCCCTAATTCTGTAGCTGGTGCACTTGCAGGTGTTATTCGCGAACGCGGAACAGCAGAAATTCAAGCTATTGGTGCAGGTGCATTGAACCAAGCGGTAAAGGCAGTAGCAATTGCAAGAGGGTTTGTAGCGCCTAGTGGTTTGGACCTGATTTGTATCCCAGCGTTTACAGATATTATGATTGATGGGGAAGAGCGTACAGCAATAAAATTAATTGTAGAACCTCGTTAAGTTTAAACAACCTGTTTGCAGTATGCAAACAGGTTATTTTTATAGTGGAGGAATGAAAATGAAAATTTTTGATGCTCATTGTGATGTACTCTTACAGTTATGGATTGCAAAGGGGAAAAAGAATTTTAAAAATGATTCACAATTACATATTACATTTGAACAATTAAAGAAAAGAAAAGGAAGTATACAATGTTTTGCTATATATGTGCCAGAAACAGTAGCATATGAAAAACGTTTTGAAGCGGCATTACAAATGATAGATATTTTTTATAATGAAATTTTATCGCTACCAGGTGTGAAGTTGATCCGAACGAAAGCTGATATAAGTATGTTAAAACAGGACGAGATTGGAGCTCTTTTAACATTAGAAGGATGCGAAGCAATTGGAAAAGAAGCGATGAAATTACGTTTGTTTTATCAATTAGGTTTACGTTCCTTTGGATTAACATGGAACTATGCGAATTTGTTAGCTGATGGGGCGCTAGAGACACGTGGAGCAGGCTTAACTACTTTCGGTAGACAAGTTGTACAAGAACTTAATACGTTGCATTTATGGACCGATCTGTCCCATTTAAATGAGAGAAGTTTTTGGGATGTGGTAGAAATTGCAAATAATCCTATTGCATCTCACTCAAATTGCTATAAACTGTGTGACCATCCACGTAATTTAAATGAGGAACAAATTCAATTCCTTATAAAGCGAAATGGCATGATTGGTGTCACTTTTGTACCTCAGTTTCTTACAAATGAAAAACAAGCGAATATTACAGATATAATAAAACATATCGATTATATTTGTTCGCTAGGTGGAGAAAACAACATAGGGTTTGGTTCAGATTTTGATGGGATTTTAGAAACAGTTGCAAATGTATCGGTGTATGAAGATTATGAAAATGTAATTAATGAACTATATAAACACTATGCTGCATCAACTGTAGAACGATTTTTGTATGATAACTTTGTTGAACATATAAGTTTTTAAGTGTTTTGTTTTAAAAATTCAGAAAAATTAAAATAAATTCAATTGATATTATTGCTTTTTTTAGGACCTAATACTAGAATGAAAAACGAAATAGCTTTATACTTAAGATTCAGGGAAATCAGAAGAGGCATAATTTGCGTCCGTTGTAGTTTATTTGCATAAAAAATGCTAAACTAATACTGTAAAAAAATACACTACAATGAATGCAGCCAAAAGGGGTGTAGGAGATGATTAGTCAACTTTCATGGAAAGTTGGAGGCCAACAAGGTGAAGGAATTGAAAGTACAGGGGAAATCTTCTGTATAGCATTAAACCGATTAGGATATTACCTATACGGTTACCGCCACTTCTCATCACGTATAAAAGGCGGCCATACAAATAATAAAATTCGCGTAAGTACAACAGAAGTACGTGCGATCTCAGATGACTTAGATATTTTAATTGCTTTTGATCAAGAAACAATTGATTTTAACTTCCACGAACTACGTCCAGGCGGAATTGTCGTTGCGGATGCGAAATTTAATCCAACAATACCTGACAATACAGATGTAAATTTATATGTGATACCGTTTACAGATATTGCTTCAGAATTAGGCACATCATTAATGAAAAACATGGTTGCTGTTGGAGCATCAAGTGCGGTATTAGGTTTAGACGAAACAGCTTATTTGGATGTTGTTGAAGAAATCTTTGGTCGTAAAGGAGAGCAAGTCGTTCAAAAGAATATGGACGCAATTAAACGCGGCTCTCAATATATGAAAGAATTGCTAGGTGAGAAAGTTAACATGATGCAGCTTGAAAAAGCTGATGGTAAGAAACGCATGTTTATGATTGGAAACGATGCAATCGCATTTGGTGCGGTAGCTGGTGGCGCTCGTTTTATGTCAGCATATCCAATCACACCTGCATCTGAAATTATGGAATACTTAATTAAAAAATTGCCTAAAGTCGGCGGAACAGTAATCCAAACTGAGGATGAAATCGCAGCTTGTACAATGGCAATTGGCGCAAACTATGCTGGTGTTCGTACATTAACAGCATCTGCAGGGCCTGGTCTTTCTTTAATGATGGAAGCGATTGGGTTAGCAGGTATTACAGAAACACCGCTAGTAATTGTTGATACGCAACGTGGTGGTCCAAGTACGGGGTTACCAACGAAACAAGAGCAGTCTGATTTAATGGCGATGATTTACGGTACGCATGGTGAAATTCCAAAAATCGTAATGGCGCCAAGTACAGTGGAAGAAGCTTTCTATGATATTGTAGAAGCGTTTAACTTAGCTGAAGAATATCAAGTGCCTGTTATTTTCTTAACGGATTTACAGCTTTCTTTAGGTAAACAAACTGTAGAACCGCTTACGTTAGATAAAGTGGAAATTCGTCGCGGTAAGCTGGATTTAGAAGCAGAATTACCAGAACGTGAAAATAAAGCATACTTCAAGCGTTATGAAGTAACAGAAGATGGCGTTTCACCACGTGTTTTACCTGGTATGAAAAATGGTATTCACCATGTTACAGGTGTAGAACATGATGAAACTGGTAAACCATCTGAATCGGCAATAAACCGTAAAGATCAAATGGACAAACGTTTCCGTAAAATGGAGAACTTGAAGTTTAATACCCCTGTTTATAAAAATGTTAAGCATGAGGAAGCAGATGTATTGCTTGTTGGATTTAACTCAACTCGTGGTGCGATCGAAGAGGCAATGGAGCGTTTAGAACAAGAGGGTATGAAAGTAAACCATGCTCAAATCCGTTTAATTCACCCGTTCCCGAAAGCTGAAATCGATCCACTTGTGAAAAATGCAAAACGTGTTGTAGTTGTAGAAAACAACGCGACTGGTCAGCTTGCTAACATTATGAAAATGAATCTTGGTAGTGGTGAGAAAATTTCTAGTCTTTTAAAATATGATGGAAACCCATTCTTGCCAAAAGAGATTTACAACGAATGCAAAAAAGGGGTTGTATTAAATGGCAACATTTAAGGACTTTCGTAACAGTGTAAAACCAAACTGGTGCCCAGGTTGCGGAGACTTTTCGGTGCAAGCTGCAATTCAGCGTGCGGCAGCTAACGTTGGCTTAAATCCAGATGAACTTGCTGTTGTTTCTGGTATTGGTTGTTCAGGTCGTATATCAGGTTATATTAATTCATATGGTGTGCATAGTATTCATGGACGTGCCCTTCCGATTGCACAAGGTGTGAAAATGGCAAATCGTGATTTAAAAGTTATCGCATCAGGTGGTGACGGTGATGGATTTGCGATTGGTATGGGACATACAATCCATTCTATTCGTAGAAACATTGACATTACGTATATAGTAATGGATAACCAAATTTACGGATTAACAAAAGGCCAAACTTCACCACGTAGTGAAGCTGGATTTAAAACGAAAAGTACACCACAAGGTTCGATTGAACCATCATTAAATGTTATGGAAATGGCATTAACAGCTGGTGCAACATTTGTGGCGCAAAGCTTTTCAAGTGATTTAAAAGAATTAACGCAAATTATTGAAGCTGGTATTAACCATAAAGGGTTCTCATTAATTAATGTATTTAGTCCATGTGTTACTTATAATAAAGTAAATACGTACGATTGGTTCAAAGAGAACTTAACGAAACTAAGTACAGTAGAGGGATATGATCCATCTAATCGCATGATGGCTATGCAAACATTAATGGAAAATAACGGATTAGTAACAGGTTTAATTTATCAAAATACTGCGCAACCATCATATCAAGAACTTGTAAAAGGCTATAGTGAAAAGCCATTAGTACAAGCTGATTTAAATATGGATCAGAAAATGTTTGATGAGCTTGTTGCTGAATTTATGTAACGATTAAAAGGTTGCCATTTGGCAACCTTTTTTTACTGAATAAAAAATATAGGATAGCTTTGTTTACTTAGAAAATTCAGAATGGTAAAATAATATAAGGATCGTTGTATGGAAATGGCAAGTTCATTGCTTATGAAATGTAAGATAAGGCAGGTCCTATTCCTTGTCAAAATTGGCTAAACGCTTCATACTATGGTAATGTGTATAGGGATAAAGCAATATGCTTTTGGGTAGTACAAGATGAAATAATAAAAAGGGAATGTCTATTTGTGTGGGGAAGACTTCATTCTTACGGATGATTAGATCGATTACTCAAGTTTCAAAGGACAAGTTATCTCTCAATCAAGCTATCTAACCATTTTTAAGGTGGGTCTAAGCGCATTAAAATAGACTACAGAGTGTGTATAGTTAAGGGTGAAAGGAGATTACCGATGAACGAGCAACAACGATTAGCAAGTCAACAAGCAAATTCCTCTACGAAAAAAGAAGAGAAAGATTATAGCAAATACTTTGAAAGCGTATATCAACCACCTTCCTTAAAAGATGCCAAAAAGCGTGGAAAAGAAGAAGTTAAAATTGAACGGGATTTTGGCTTACCTGAAGAGTTTCGTAATTTTGGTGCAGGAAGAAAGTTTTATATTCGTACATATGGGTGTCAAATGAATGAGCATGATACGGAAGTAATGGCAGGTATTTTCACAACACTTGGATATGAACCGACATTTTCAACTGAAGATGCAGATGTAGTTTTATTAAACACTTGTGCAATTCGTGAAAACGCTGAAAATAAAGTGTTTGGTGAACTTGGTCATTTAAAATCATTAAAACGTAGAAATCCGGACCTTTTAATTGGTGTATGTGGTTGTATGTCTCAAGAGGAATCTGTTGTAAATAAAATCATGCAAAAAAATCAGCATGTAGATATGGTATTTGGCACGCATAATATTCATAGATTACCGTACATTCTAAAAGATGCAATGTTCTCGAAGGAGACGGTAGTTGAAGTTTGGTCAAAAGAAGGAGACGTAATTGAAAACCTTCCGAAAGTACGTCGTGGCGATATTAAAGCTTGGGTAAATATTATGTATGGCTGTGATAAATTCTGTACATATTGTATTGTACCGTATACACGCGGAAAAGAGCGAAGCAGGCGTCCAGAAGATATTATTCAAGAGATTCGTCATTTAGCTGCGAATGGTTATAAAGAAATTACGCTACTTGGACAGAACGTAAATGCATATGGTAAAGACTTTGAAGATTTAGAATACGGTCTTGGCGATTTAATGGACGAACTTCGTAAAGTTGATATTGCCCGTATTCGTTTTACAACGAGTCATCCACGTGATTTCGATGACCACTTAATTGAAGTGCTTGGAAAAGGTGGAAATCTAGTGGAACATATTCACTTACCAGTTCAATCTGGAAGCACAGATATGTTGAAAATTATGGCACGTAAATATTCACGTGAACATTATTTAGAACTTGTAAGAAAAATTAAAGAAACAATTCCAAGCGCAGTATTAACAACTGATATTATCGTCGGTTTCCCAAATGAAACAGATGAGCAATTTGAAGAAACGATGTCGTTATATCGTGAAGTAGGATTTGATACTGCATTTACATTTATTTATTCCCCGCGAGAAGGTACACCAGCTGCAAAAATGAAAGATAATGTGCCTATGGAAGTAAAGAAAGAACGATTACAACGATTAAACACACTCGTAAATGGGTTGGCAGTTGAAAAGAATAATCGTTATAAAGGTCAAGTTGTAGAAGTGTTAGTTGATGGGGAAAGTAAAAATAATCCGGAAGTACTTGCAGGTTATACTCGTACGAATAAACTTGTAAACTTCGTCGCTTCAAAATCTTTAATTGGTCAGCTTGTGAAAGTAAAAATAACGGAAGCAAAAACTTGGTCTCTTAACGGGGAATTAGTTGAGGAACCGATTGAGGTGAAATAATAGATGAAAGTATATACGAAAGACGAAATTGTAGAGCAAGCGAAAGAATTAGCGAAAATGATTTCTGAAACAGAAGAAGTTGATTTTTTTAAGAAAGCAGAGGCGCAAATTCATAAAAATGAAAATGTAAAGCACGCAATTGATGAAATTAAAGCATTGCAAAAACAAGCAGTTAACTTGCAACATTACGGGAAGTGGGAAGCTTTGAAAAAAGTAGAAGCTGAAATTGACGCACTTCAAGATAAGTTAGACAATATTCCAGTTGTGCAGGAGTTTAAATCTTCACAAACATATGTAAATGACTTACTACAGTTAGTTGCGAGTACCATTTCTAATAATGTTACAGATGAAATATTAGTTTCAACTGGCGGCGATGTACTTAAGGGTGAAACTGGTGCGGCGGTAGAAAGTAAAAAAGGAAATTGTGGTTGTTAAAGAGATGTCATATTGACATCTCTTTTTTTTAGTGGATTAAACGTAAGTTCTTCTCAAAAAAAGAATGACACATTCCGCTATTGTCACGCATATGATTAAGTGAATAGTGATTGAGGAGGGTTACGAATGTCCGAATTTAGAGAGATTATTACAAAAGCAGTGGTTGGAAAAGGACGTAAGTATACAAAGTCAACGCATACATGTGAATCGAATAATGAGCCAACAAGTATTTTAGGGTGCTGGGTAATTAACCACTCGTACGAAGCGAGAAAGAATGGAAAACATGTAGAAATTGAAGGTTTCTATGATGTGAACACTTGGTATTCGTTTGATGGCAATACAAAGACTGAAGTTGTAACAGAACGTGTGAACTACACTGACGAAGTAAGCATTGGTTATCGTGATAAGAACTTCTCTGGTGACGATTTAGAAATTATTGCTCGTGTCATTCAACCGCCAAATTGTTTAGAAGCTCTTGTATCGCCAAATGGGAATAAAATTGTTGTAACTGTAGAACGTGAATTTGTAACAGAAGTAGTTGGGGAAACAAAAATTTGTGTAAGTGTAAATCCTGAAGGTTGTGTAGAATCAGATGAGGATTTCCAAGTCGATGATGATGAGTTTGAAGAATTAGATCCGAACTTTATCGTTGACGCAGAAGAAGAGTAATAGAAAGCTAGGGAGAAGTTCTTCCTAGCTTTTTACTTTACATAAGTGGTGCTGAATGAACATGAATCTTTATGAAATATGTTATAATGAAGAAAGACTCCTGAAATAGGAGAGATGGATGTCCGTGAAGTGTGACATATATAAAGTTCAACTAATAATCAGTGGGGGCATCCCCACTGATTATTAGTTGAACCAATCGGGCTTTTACGGGCAGTTGATCTCCCACCTAACTTCTTTGTTCCAGCCGATTTTTGAGGTGGGAATCTTACTGCCCGTTAATGCGGGATGAATATAGATTATTATGTAAAAATTATGGAGGAAAGACATGACGCAATATACGCCTATGATACAGCAATACTTAAAGGTTAAGGCAGACTATGAAGATGCCTTTTTATTTTTCCGATTAGGTGATTTTTATGAAATGTTCTTTGAAGATGCGGTTAAAGCAGCTCATGAACTTGAAATTACATTAACGAGCCGAGATGGTGGTAGTAGTGATCGTATACCGATGTGCGGTGTACCGCATCATGCAGCTAAAAATTATATTGAACAACTTGTTGAAAAAGGATATAAAGTAGCTGTTTGTGAGCAAGTGGAAGATCCAAAAACAGCTAAAGGTGTAGTACGTCGTGAAGTAGTACAACTAATTACGCCAGGAACGATGATGGAAGGGCGTACAATAGACGAGAAAGAGAATAACTTTTTAGCAGCATTAACACATTTCGAAGATGGATCTTATGCGCTAGCTTGTAATGACTTAACGACTGGACAAAATACAGTGACGTTGTTAACAGGTTCAGTAGAAGATATTTTATTAGAGGTGTATGCAACTGGTTCGAAAGAAATTGTTGTAGATTCTACATTTTCAAAAGATGAATTAAATAAATTGACTGAAACATTAAAAATGACGATTTCGTATGAAGATGCAACAACGATTCCGGAAGGGTTAGAACATCTTGTGAAAAATGTTTCACAAGCAAAGTTACTTAAAGCGATTGGACGCTTATTTAACTATGTGATAAGAACACAAAAACGTTCATTAGATCATTTGCAACCAGTAGAAATTTATTATACAAATCAATTTATGAAAATTGATGTGCACTCAAAACGTAATTTAGAGTTAACTGAGACTCTTCGTACGAAAGAAAAAACAGGCTCACTATTATGGCTATTAGATAAAACGAAAACAGCTATGGGTGGCCGTATGTTAAAACAGTGGATGGAACGTCCGCTTATTCAGAAAGAGAAAGTGGAAGAACGTTTAGAAATGGTAGAAACATTTGTAAATGATTACTTCTTACGTGAAGATTTAAAAGAAAAGCTAAAAGAAGTATATGATTTAGAGCGTTTAGCAGGGAAAGTTGCATTTGGTAATGTAAATGCACGGGACTTATTACAGTTAAGACGTTCTTTACTTCAAGTACCAGCTATTTTAGAAGCGATTAGTCTTTTAGATAATGCTTATGCAGCAAGGTTAATTCAAGGTGCGGATCCATGTGAGAGCTTAACTGAATTACTAGGAAGAAGTATTCAGGAAAACCCACCACTTTCTATTAAAGATGGGGATATTATTAAAGACGGTTATAATGACAAGCTTGATCAATATCGTTACGTGAGCAAAAATGGGAAAACGTGGATCGCGGAGCTTGAAAAACGAGAGCGTGATATTACAGGGGTTAAATCATTAAAAATTGGATACAACCGTATTTTCGGCTACTACATTGAAGTGACGAAGGCGAATCTTGCAGCGCTTCCAGAAGGGCGCTATGAGCGAAAACAGACGCTTGCTAATGCTGAGCGTTTCATTACAGATGAACTGAAAGAAAAAGAAACGTTAATTTTAGAAGCAGAAGAGAAAATTGTACAACTGGAATATGATTTATTTACAGCACTTCGTGAAGAAGTAAAAGTATTCATTCCGAAATTACAACATTTAGCGAAAGTAATTAGTGAATTAGATGTACTACAAAGCTTTGCGACTGTAAGTGAAGAAGAGCAGTTTGTAAAACCCGTGCTAACAACGAAGCGTGAAATCTTTATTAAAGATGGTCGCCATCCTGTCGTTGAAAAAGTATTGAACGGGAAATTGTATGTACCAAATGATTGTATTATGCCAGAGAAGATGGATGTCTTTTTAATTACAGGACCGAACATGTCTGGTAAAAGTACGTATATGAGACAATTAGCACTTGTTACTGTTATGTCACAAATTGGTTGTTTCGTACCAGCGACAGAAGCGGTATTACCTGTATTCGATCAAATCTTTACGAGAATTGGTGCAGCGGATGATTTAATTTCAGGTCAAAGTACATTTATGGTTGAAATGTTAGAAGCGAAAAATGCGATTGCAAATGCGTCAGAAAGAAGTTTAATTTTATTTGATGAAATTGGACGCGGTACATCAACGTATGATGGTATGGCGCTTGCACAAGCAATCATTGAACATATTCATGACCAAATTGGTGCAAAAACATTATTCTCTACGCATTATCATGAATTAACGGTGCTAGAAGAAAGTTTAGATCAACTGAAAAATGTACATGTTTCAGCTATTGAAGAGAATGGAAAAGTAGTCTTCCTTCATAAAATTCAAGATGGAGCAGCCGATAAAAGTTACGGAATTCACGTTGCGCAACTTGCTGAGCTTCCAGATAGCTTAATCGCTCGTGCAAAAGAAGTGTTAGCGCAACTAGAAGGACAAGAAGAAATTATTATTCCAAAGCGTGTAGAAGTAAAGGTGCAAGAAGTTGTTCCAGAACCTGTAGTTGTAAAAGAAGAACCGGCAGAAATACAAGAAAAGAAAGAAGAGACTGAAGAAGAGTCACAACTATCTTTCTTTGGAGGAGACCAATCTTCAAAAAAACAAGACAAGCCTGTGCTTGATCAAAAAGAAAGCGCAGTACTTGCACAAATTAAAAAAATTGATTTACTAGATATGACGCCTTTAGAAGCGATGAACGAACTGTATCGCTTACAGAAAAAGTTAAAGAAAGGATGAGTAAGTAGATGGGGAAAATTCGCAAACTCGATGATCAACTCTCTAACTTAATTGCGGCAGGGGAAGTAGTAGAGCGCCCTGCCTCAGTCGTAAAAGAACTTGTGGAAAATTCTATCGATGCGAATAGTACATCTATTGAAATCCACTTAGAAGAAGCTGGTTTATCAAAAATTCGCATCATTGATAATGGAGATGGCATTGCCGAAGAAGATTGTATCGTTGCATTTGAACGCCACGCAACGAGCAAAATTAAAGATGAAAACGATCTGTTCCGTATAAGAACGCTCGGATTCCGCGGTGAGGCATTGCCAAGTATTGCCTCAGTTAGTGAATTGGAATTAATCACTAGCACAGGTGATGCGCCGGGTACCCACCTTATCATTAAAGGTGGAGACATTATAAAACAAGAAAAAACAGCGAGCCGAAAAGGAACGGATATTACAGTACAAAACTTATTCTTTAATACACCAGCGCGTCTTAAATATATGAAAACAATTCATACAGAGCTTGGGAATATTACAGATATCGTGTATCGTATTGCAATGTCACATCCAGAAGTATCGTTAAAACTGTTTCATAATGAAAAGAAATTGCTTCATACATCCGGAAATGGTGATGTAAGGCAAGTACTTGCATCAATTTATAGCATTCAAGTTGCCAAGAAGCTTATTCCAATTGAAGCTGAATCTTTAGATTTCACAATTAAAGGGTATGTAACATTACCAGAAGTAACGCGAGCGTCTCGTAACTATATGTCAACGATCGTAAATGGCCGTTACGTGCGAAATTTCGTATTAATGAAAGCAGTTCAGCAAGGATACCATACATTACTGCCAGTTGGACGATATCCAATCGGCTTCTTATCGATTGAAATGGACCCAATGCTTGTTGATGTTAACGTACATCCAGCAAAATTAGAAGTTCGATTTAGTAAAGAACAAGAATTGCTAAAGCTTATCGAAGAAACATTGCAAGCAGCATTTAAAAAAATACAGCTCATTCCAGATGCAGGCGTAACAACGAAGAAAAAAGAAAAAGACGAAAGTGTGCAAGAACAGTTCCAGTTTGAGCATACAAAGCCGAAAGAACCACAGATGCCAAACATCGTTTTACCGACTGACATGGATGAAAAACAAGAAGAACGAACAACTGTGAAACAACCAGCGCAGCTTTGGCAACCGGCGAAGCGAGAATGGCAACCACCACAGTCGCTCGTAAGAGAAGAGCAAAGTTGGCAGCCATCCTCTAAACCGATAATCGAAGAACCGATTCGAGAAGAGAAATCGTGGAACAGTAACGATGACGACTTTGAATTAGAGGAATTGGAAGAAGAGGTCGGGGAAATAAAAGAGATTGAAATGAACGGTAACGATTTACCACCGCTTTATCCAATTGGACAAATGCACGGAACATATATTTTCGCTCAAAATGATAATGGGTTATATATGATTGATCAACATGCCGCACAGGAACGTATTAATTATGAGTACTTCCGTGATAAAGTAGGACGAGTAGCGCAAGAAGTACAAGAACTACTTGTACCGTACCGTATTGACCTATCTCTTACTGAATTTTTACGTGTCGAAGAGCAACTAGAAGAACTTAAAAAAGTCGGCCTATTTTTGGAACAATTCGGCCATCAATCTTTTATTGTTCGCTCGCATCCAACGTGGTTCCCGAAAGGACAAGAAACAGAAATCATTGATGAGATGATGGAGCAAGTTGTCAAACTAAAAAAAGTTGATATTAAAAAGTTGCGTGAAGAAGCAGCCATTATGATGAGCTGTAAAGCATCTATCAAGGCAAATCAATATTTAACGAACGATCAAATATTTGCTTTACTTGAAGAACTTCGTACAACAACAAATCCATACACATGCCCGCACGGGAGACCGATTCTTGTACATCATTCTACTTATGAGTTGGAGAAGATGTTTAAGAGGGTTATGTAGGGATACTAAAATTAGATATTAAAAGGGAGCAACAGTAAATGTTGCTCCCTTTTAATATGTAGAGTTAATTGTTAAACGAAAATAAGGTGGATTGATTTTACAGTTTATTTCTAGACTAAGTAAGCTTTAATTTATCTATGTATAAAAAAGCGCCGTATATCAGCACTTTTTAAAGGTACGTAAATTGTATAATAAAGATTTCTACATTATTAAACATATAACTATGCATGGCCAAATATTGATTCTTATTTGGTTAATTGTTATAAGGATTTATAGGATTATTTGTTTTTATTATTATTATTAATTTTTTCAGTATATAAAACCTGCTCTTTATAATGCTTTTTAATTGGGAAGTTATGTGTACCTGTGCCGTTCTTGAATTTTTTATCAATGGGGTTCTTTAGAGGGACTGTTGTAGTTTCAGTAAATTCATATGGGTAATTTATTTTAGATTTATCTTCAAACATGAAAATGCCTCCTTTTTAGGATTTCCTGAATTCTTTACTATAACATGATATGCATATAGAGTTTTTTTGGACTAGTTATTTATATAGGTTAGAACAATTTAATTACATAACTACTGAAATATTTTAAAGGAAAACAATTTGAGAGAGGTATTGTAATGATAGCCGTTCACTATTATTGTTGTTTAAGTTATCGTGGTGTGTTTGAAATTCTGAAAGGACGTAGCATATTGGTCTATCTAATAACCATTATGTGGTGAGTTTTTTTATTTATCGGTGAAACAAACAATGCATATATATTCGTTATAGATTGTTTTTATAATGTAATATATATATAGTTTTCCTGATAATATAATGCGGAATATTATAGTGTTATTAGGTTATTAGGAACACTTAATGTTGTTTCACAACTGAAAGCGAATTGAAAAAGAACTGAAACTTTTCTCATAAAAATTCAATCTTACTTGAAAAATGAAAGGAAAATGAAATTTTCCAAAAGAAATTCTTTGTTAAGATAAAAAGCATACATAAAAAAAGTATTGACATATCTTAAAAGTGTGTTTTCAAGATATAGTGGGGGAAAAGATGAGAATAGAAAAACAATTAATAAAAAAGATGTATTATGAAACATTCCTAATGGAGAATGAAACAAAACCACCTCTTGACGTACTTGGGGAAGTTTATGTAAACGAAGAAAAACATGAAATTTCCGATGGGTCTTATATTCGTTTTGCACAAGGTGAATTTTATTATCACCATCAAGATTTTGAATCAGCTATTTTCAAATGGGAGAAAGTTGGCAACGAACTAGCACCATGGGCACAAAAAAACATTGCGGATGCTTACTTTGAACTAAACCGACTATCAGTTGCTGAAGAGGTTTATACTTCCATTACTACTGATAACAAAATATTGATGACTGAAATTGGACTGCAATTACTTTCTCTTTACATCGAGCAAAATAATTTTGACTCAGCTTTCGCTGTAATTAAAGAGGCGGTTTCTTTAAATCCCGATTATCCGAATGTCACCAAAATTGCCCGTTCTTTTTATGAAGAACAGCAAGATTTTGATAGTGCAGTAGAGCTTGCTGTGAATGAGCTGGTTCGAACAGAATCTTATCCTTGGTTTGAGGTGCTAAAAGGGTATATCGATAAAGGATTTACTAAAAATATTTCACCAGACTATTTTCATGAAGTATTAGTTACATTAAATCATGTAGATCAAGTGCAATTTACACAAATTGTATCATCACTTTGGAACAGTTATAAAAATGAACAAAATTACTTATTATGGCTTAACACAATAAATGAGTTTTTCTTACATATCGAAATACATTCGTCCGATATATGGGACAAAATTTCTTCTCTTTACGAAGAAACGTATTTTGAATTAATTCAAGGCCAATATACGCTTAGACAATTACATGATATCATTCCAAATCTGTTAACAAATTGGTTAAAGGTAGTCAATTCTTCTTATGCTGTATTTCCATCAGCAGCTGTATTGGCATGGGATGAGATTTTCCCTTCCAAAATAGATGCAGCAAATATAAAAAATGCAGAAAACCTACTGTTGTATTCTATTAATCATGTGGATGGCTTAGAGTATAGTTTACATCTTTTTGAATCTATTACACAGTGGGCACAAAAGCATGATATAGAAATGGGTCACCGATTTAGATGGTTAGTTAGCGAACTTGCAGATTTAAGAACAAATCGTATTTTAGTAACGGGCACTTCAGGAAATGGAAAAACTGCATTTATTAACTCTATAGTAGGAGAAAATATATTAGAAAACTCAATTTCAAATGTAGTGGTTTTAAAAAATGATGCTCATACAGAAATTAACGCTATAACAGACTCAGCAATTACAACAACTGAGAATTTCTCTGATTACCATGATATGATGTCTTTACACCACCAAACGTATAGAGATAGAGCGTGTGTTGAATTTAAACTACCATGCAAATTTTTAAGTGAAAATAAACTTACATTTGTAGTTACACCTGGCTTTAATAGAAATAACGATACTAGAGATGAGATATTTGAATACCTGAATTCTGTAGACGAATTATTGTTCGTATTGAATGCGGATTCACCTTTTACTGACAAAGAACGTGACATTCTATTAAGTATTCAAGAACATACACCAAATCTACAAATTCATTTCTTATTAAATAAAATCGATAACATTTACAGTGAAGCAGAAGTAAAAAGAGTTTTACATGATACGCAAGCGAGAATAAACGCGTATTTCCCGCAAGCGAGACTTTTCCCTTACTCTTCGTTATATACAAGTAATCAACAACTAAATGATTTAACTGAGTTTATTCGTTTTAATTTTAACTATAAAAATATCGATGCAGATCGTACTGAAAAGCTATTGTTTTTCATTCGAAAAACAATTACATACCTTTTAGATAAACGCGTTGAGAAAGAAAACAATCTAGTGGATGCTATGAATTGGAATGAAGATATGTTAGTTAAATTAAATGGTAGTATTAATAACCTTACTGCTTTTGAGAGGGAAAAAATTCATATCATTACACAATCGTATCGTACAATGAAAACAGAAATTACGAATGGTCTTACTGAACATATTCCGAAGCTACTGCAGAGTTGTTCTGATTTAATCAGTGAAGAAAGCGATTTTGGAAACATTGAAATGGAACTAAATACAGCAATGAACGAAAGAGTACACAAATATTTAGAACAAACTGTATTACCTAACTTTGCTCGTTCTATGCAAAATTGGATTGAAACTTCTAATAATGAGTTACTTCAAAGTCAATCGCACTTAGAAGAACTCAGTGAAGGACTTAATTCTTTATTTGGAGAAAATCGAATACAATTAGAATGTGACTTTAAAGTGCTTGATGACTGGCGCAGAGATACTGATAGAATGACGACTAGAATACAAATGGAAGAAGTAAATATTTTACGCCGATTTACGCCAGCGCAATTTTTACTGAAAAGTGCCGGTAAATTATTTGGGGTTCTTCCAAAGAATAGATCTATGCTATATAACAAATATAAACAGTATATAGAAAATGAAGATTATACAGAAGTAACGGCTTCTATTATGAAGAAATTTTTCTTGCAATTTGAGCTGTTTGAAAATACACAAGAGCGGGATATTAATATGTTCTTTAGAAATCCATTTAACTCCTTGAAACAAGCTGTAGAAAATACGCAGTTAGAAATACAAGAAAAACAAGAGATATTACATAAAATGAAATCAAATCCTGAAGTGTATCATGATTCTATAACGCTCTTTGAATTGAGATTACGTCAATGTGAAGTAATCTTAAATATAGGTGAGTATAATGCCTATACAGATTTAAATTTAGAAACAAGCATAGAATAAACGTAAAACAACTCCAAAAGTGGATTTTGGAGTTGTTTTTTTGTTTATATCCGTTGTTATAAGAGGGGAAAAAGGGAGCAACCGTAATGAGTTGCTCCTTTCGCATATATAGATTATTTTTCAGTTTCTTTAATTTTAGTTTTTACTTCGCCAGTTTTAATTTTATTACTTTCTGAGAAACGTAATAAATCGCCTTCAATAATTTTGTCAGACATACGTAATTCATTTTGTGCACGGTTAATGAGTGCTTGAGCTTCTTTTTTTGGTAAATCTAAAATTTCACCTGTTATCCGGTCATAAAAAGTGTTGTTTTTGTATGCATATTTGTCTGTAACGAAGCTACCATCACGTAAAACAACAAATCCTGTATATTCATCTGAAAACATATCGTGACCAAAACGGATATCGTTCGTAGTATCAATCCCTAATAAATTTAGAATAGTAGGTTTCACATCAATTTGTCCCGTAGGCTTTGAAATCGTTTGACCTTTTGTTTGTCCAGGGATATGAATATATAAAGGTGTACGTTGTAAATGTAAAGTATCAAATTCTGTTATTTGATCTTTTTCTAAAAACTGCGCCATTGCACGGTTATGTTTTTCAGAAATGCCATAATGATCACCGTATAATACAATAATAGAATCATCATAAAGCCCTTCGGCCTTTAAACGCTCAATAAAGTTTTTAATGGATTCGTCTAAGTAACGTGATGTTACGATGTAACGATCAAATACGCCATTACCAGAGTTATATGGTTCAATGAATTTTGTGTCTTCATCATACGTAAATGGATAATGGTTTGTTAAAGTAAGGAAACGAGCGTAAAATGGTTGATCAATCGTTTTTAACATATCTACTGATTGATCAAAGTATTCTATATCTTTTAATCCCCAATTTAAATTTGTTTCGGGCGTGATTTTGTAATCAAGTTCATTATAGTAACGATCATAACCAAGAGCTGAGTACATAATGTTACGATTCCAAAATGTTGCGTTATTCGCATGGAATACAGAAGTGAAATAACCTTGTTCACGTAAAATTTCTGGAGTTGCAGTATAATCATTGTTTCCGTGTGTGAAGAATACAGCTCCACGGTTTAATGGATACAACGATGTATCTATTAGAAATTCAGAATCGGATGTTTTTCCTTGTCCAGTTTGGTGGAAAAAGTTATCAAAGTAATAGCTTTCATTTATGAATTCATTCAAGAAAGGTGTAACTTCTTGACCATTGACGGATGCTCCTATTAAAAAGGTTTGCAAGGATTCAAGAGTAACGACAATTACATTTTTTCCTTTCGCTGCGCCAAACATATTAGGATTTGGTTCACTTTGGGTTGCTTTTACGTAGTTTTCAGTTTCTTGTAATTTACTACTATCAGCGAGTGCCTTTTGTGATCCTGCTTTTGCTTGCAGCGTTAAATCATATATTTGGTGAGTGTATAGTCCTAAATTTTTGACAAGCATTACTCGGTCGAAGGATCTCGTTAATAATTCAGGGCGTTCTTTTTCTGCAAGATGCAGATTTGCAGAAAATACAGCAATTGTTAAGACGAAATATAGTAAGCGTGTAGAATGTGCTACACGTTCTGTTTTAAAGACCAATGTCTTCTTTTTTAATAAAATAAAGAAGAAAATAATGTCTACGAATGCGAGTATAATTTTGTAGTTCAATATTTCTATAATACTACCGCCTAATTGGCCAAAGTTTGATGTTTGTCCGAGTACTGGTAACGTAACGAAATCACTATAAAAATCATAGAACATTACATTTCCGACAAGTACGATCGTTAATAAGAAATTAATACATAGCGCTATATAATTGCGCTTTTCACCAGTTGCAAATAATGCTAATCCAACAAATGCTAACGATGCAGCGAGAGGACTAATAAACAAAATAAGCTCTTGTGTAGAAGACTCAATTTTTAAATCAAAACTGAATCGCGTAATAAGATATGTTTTTAACCATACTGCTAAAGCAATTATGATAACAAAGCTTATATTTTGCATTTGTAAATTTATTTTATTCTTCATTTTTACACCTTCTTTATAAAATTTATTTAACTAAGGTTATATGTTATATTTTTATAACTATTATAGTAGGGTGAACCATTTAAATGATGTTTTCTAATGGTAATAATTTGCAGTGTTCCTATACATACAATGGGGAATTTAAATGCGAAGCAGAAAAAGTCATATTTGTAGTGTAAGTGACTTATAGACATCCTAACATATTAAACACTATGATGATGTTACAAAATATCGAACAAATGAAAGTGAAAAGGAATAGACGCTTTTTAAACTATTGACATTCAATGAGTTGGAATTTGAATAAAAGGTGAGTTTAAAGTAAACGGTTATATGAATGAGTAGAAAACTACATTCTACATAGAATGTAGTTTTTCATATATTCTGTAAAATCATGCTTCTTTGTAGGATAATCATTTCATTAAGTAAAGTGGTGGTGAAACGTAAAACGTTTGACTAGTAGTGTAATGAAAGAGTTCACATATCAGATAAATATTTTCCAACATATAGACCACTTGCAGCTGCTTGAGATAATGAATGAGTAACACCTGAACAATCTCCAACTAAAAATAGCCCATTCATACTTGTTTCAAAATGGTTATTGATTTTTATCGTAGGGGCATAGAACTTTCCATCTATTCCATATAATAAAGTATCTTTATCGATAGGTTCTTGGATAAAATGTTCTAAGCGTAATAAAAATTCTTTGAGTCCTTCAATATATAATGGAGGAATTTCTTTATGCAAATCTCCATAATCTCCGTGTAGTGTAGGTTGTATACGATTATGTTTCATATCTTTTTCCATTGTAGGTTGTTTCTTTAATAAGTCCTCTAAGCGCTGTATAACAATCCGATCTCGTCCTTGATTAATGCCTTTAATAATTGAGTTTGCATATATATTGGCGTCTTTAAGAGTTGGGAAATAGCGCGGGATAAACAAAGTGAAATTTAAGTTAGGAGTGCCAGTTCCTTGCTCTCGAAAATTTTGACCGTCAGGCATAACTAAACCTTCTTCGTACTTTCGAATAATGCGTCCTTTTGGATTCATACAGTAAGTAGTTGCTGTGAAATTTTCACCTTGATAAGAAAGTTTCGTTTCAAAAGTATCTTTTAATATAGAACGTAATTGATGTTCTTTCATTTCTACTCTAATCCCTAAGTCTACACGTGTTTGTTCCTGAGAAATATTTAGAGAAGTGCACATTTCTTTTAACCAATCTGCCCCAGAGCGCCCCGTTGCAAATACGAGTTGCTTAGATTGAACTGTTCCTTGATTTGTAGTTATATTAAAATGATCTTTCTGTTTCATAATATGCTCTACATCTATATGAAATTGGATATTTATTTTCGTAAGTAAAAATTCATAGAGTTGCTGAAAAATGGTACTGGAAATTGTAGTACCAAGATGCCTTACTTCTGTTGTTAACATTTGTAAACCACAAGTTGCAGCTTTCTTAGTGAGATTTACATTTTCTGTAGAATATTTTGAAACTGAATTTCCACCAAACTGACATAGAATTTCATCTACTTCAGCCATGAGTTGCATAAAACCTTCTTTACCTACTTTTTGTTCGAGTTCTCCTCCAAATCCATTTGTATAATTAAATTTTCCTTCAGACTTTCCTAAGCCACCAAAACCGAAATATTTATCACATATGTTACAGTCACACGTTTTTCCTTGATCTAAAGGACAATTTCGATGTTCTAGCTGTTTACCTTTATCAAGAATTAAAATGTTTTTGTTACTTTTGGCTAATGAATAAGCCATAAAAATGCTACTTACTCCAGCGCCGATAATTGTAACATCATACATATTCTTTCACCTGCTAACGAATAGTTTGTTTACTATTTTCCTAGTGTATAACACTTTTATGAAGTTAAGAAATAGCTTTTATGAATAAAGAAAAAGTTTTTGAACTTTATACTTTTTCAATTTCTCTAAGTGGTGGATGAAGTATAAATGTTTTTATTTGAACGGAGATATCGTTTTAAATAATCACTTTTTCGTATGATTCATAAAAGTCTACATATAAAAAGAACAGACCTTTTCAGTAAAAAGGTCTGTTCATCATTTGAAAAAGTTGTTAAGTGCATAAATTAGAAGGGAAGTATAGTTTTATTTAGCGAAGGCATGGTTACCGATTACTGCTACTGTTTGACGTGTCGTAATCCATTTGTCTGTTGATGTTTTTGGGTTGTAGAAATAAAGCCAATCAGAATGTATTCCCTTTGTGGAGATAGCCTCTTCTACAGCCATTTTTGCTTCAGCGCTTGCAGGCTGATTAATTCTTCCATCTGTAACAGGAGTAAATGCATATCCGTATTTAATAGGTTCATAAATAACGCCTGTTATTGTATTTGGAAACCCTTTTGCATTTACTCGATTTAGGATAACTTTTGCTACAGCTACTTTTCCTTTATATGATTCGCCACCAGCTTCAGCGGTAACTAAGCGTGCCATTAAGTCTTTTTCTATTTCGGAAATACTGGAATTAATTTTCAAATGTTGCCCTGTATAAAGCTTGTTACCGATTGTGTTGTTAATTTGTTTTATAGATTGAACGGTTACGTTGTAGCGCTTTGCTATCGTTTCTAATGAATCTCCCGGTTGTACTTGGTAAATAATTTGTCCAGAAGTGTTCGTAGTTTTTTCGTTTTGATGAACTGTAATCGCATTTGATTTCATAGATCTTGGAATATGTAACTGTTCTCCAATAAAAGCTTGATCGTTTCCTTTATTATTCGCTTGTTTAATGGCTTGTATGGAAACTCCATATTGTTTACTAATGCCCCAAAGTGTATCATTCTTTTTTACTGTATGAATGGTGGAAGCTTCAGCTGTACTTTGATTACATACGAATGTAAGTGCTACTGCAGATAAAGGAATTATATGTTTTAGTTTTAATAATTTCATTGTAAATCCTCCTAAAAAAGTAAGGTATAACTGTTGCGTAATGTAATTCAGAATATGAAAATATAAATATTTTAATGTAAATATATTAGCACATATAAAATAAATAATCATTATAAGTTTTTTATTTACATCCATATAGGATTCAAATATGAAATATTGCATATGAAAATACATTGAAGTTCATATTGCTGCTTACTATAATCTATTTAGTAGAAAGGTAATATGTTATAGAAATAAAATCATTATAGATTAATATATTGATTATTAATTGTTATGAGTTAGGAGGATTTATGTAATGAAAATGTTTCAAAGAATAGGTGTTTCAGCTGTGATCGTCTCAACATTTTTAGGAATAGGGGACAATGTTAATATTGTAACTGCTGATTCTATAGAACAGCAGAGTAAATTAGGGATAGAACAAGAAACAGATAAACAAATCATTGTAAAATTCAGTGCAGATTTGAAATTACCATATGAAGATGGTATTGAAAAGCAGATACAATCTGAAACGAACGATAAAGTATTAGAAGATTTTTTGGCAGAATATCCAGATGTAACATTTACTCGTCTATTCACATCTGTAAGTCCGGAAGAAATACAAAATCTTGAAGTGAAAGCACCTAATAATGTATCTACAAGCTTATTAAACTACTATATTCTTCAAACCAAAAATGATGGGCGTGAAGAAACACTAGTAGATAAGTTAAAAGCATCTTCTTTAATAGAAGATGTGTATATGAAGAAACAAGAAAAAATAATACCGCCTGAAGTGAAACAATTAAGTGTATCTCTTACTCCTAATAATAATCCTAGATTTAATAAACAAGGTTATCTTGAAGCAGCACCATACGGTATTAATGCACCCTTCGCCTGGGGCGTTCAAGGCGGTAATGGAAATGATGTAACCTTTGTTGATATGGAATATGGTTGGTTATTAAATCATGAGGATTTAGTACATCGAAATATTGAATTGATGTCTGGAAGAAATATAGATCAACATGTCGGTCATGGGACGTCTGTACTAGGAATTGTATCATCTGAAGATAATGAAGTAGGGAATATTGGGATTGCACCAAAAGCGAAAGCAAAAGTGATTTCTCAAATAAGAGATAACGGACAGTATAATACAGCTGATGCAATATTAAGTGCTGTAAATCATTTAGAAGCTGGGGATGTTTTATTATTAGAGGCACAAGCTTCTTTTGATGGATATGGTGATAAATATTTACCTGTTGAAGTACAACCAGATATCTTTGATGCAATTCGTGCGGGTACAGATAAGGGTGTTGTAATTATAGAGGCTGGAGCAAATGGTTGGAATGATCTAGATCAATTTAAAGATAGAAATGGTAAACAAATTTTAAATCGTAATAGTAAAGATTTTAAAGATTCGGGTGCAATTATGGTAGGAGCGGGCTCTTCATCTTTCCCTCATGAACGTATGTGGTTTTCGAATTATGGAAGCCGTATTGATGTGTATGGCTGGGGAGAAAACGTAGATACAACTACAGCTGAGCAAAGTAGAAGTGCTGTAAATCTTTATACATCCAGCTTTAGTGGTACGTCTAGTGCTTCGCCTATTATTGCTGGAGCAGCGACTTTAGTACAAAGTATTGCTAAAGAAAATGTAGGACAACCATATAGACCAAGTGAATTGAGAACGATATTAAGTAACCATAACACTGGAACGAAGTCTAAAGATCCATATTCAGATAAGATTGGTATTTTACCGGATTTGAAGTCTATCCTAGTAAATTTAGGGTATGAACGAAGAGAACTAAACGGTGGGAATGAGTTACAAGTAACAGAAAATGAACCAAATAATGAACCTAAACAGGCAAATAAAATTAACTTTCATACACCAATGAAAGGGACACTACATAATCGTGATAACGTAGATGTATTTACTTTCCAAATTGACTCGCCAGAAACTATTAATATCTCTCTACTAAATGAAAAAAATATTGGAATGACATGGGTACTTCATCATGAATCGGATGTAAATAACTATGTAGCATATGGTGAAAATGAGGGAAATGTAGTTAAAGGAACCTATAATGCAAAGCCAGGTAAATATTATTTATATGTCTATAAGTATGAAAATAAAGATGGTTCATATGTATTAAATATAAAATAATCGAAAGGAACTTCAGATGAAGTTCCTTTCGATTATTTTAATTCAGGATACGTGAATGTTTTTTTACTTTATCTCGCAATTTGTCGGCAGTAAGAATTCCACCTCGTATTCGTCCAATTAGTTAAACGTTACTTCTATGCAATATTTCATATTTATGAAATGTCATTTATTTTTTACTCACCAGATTATATTATATTCAATAAGTCTGATGTAAAACAGAAAAGGGAGGAATAATAATGAACAATAAGAAGTTTATTTTGAAGTTATTCATATGTAGTATGGTACTTAGCGCCTTTGTATTTGCTTTCAATGATAAGAAAACCGTTGCAGCTAGCTCTATTAATGAGCTTGAAAATTGGTCTAGATGGATGAAACCTATAAATGATGACATACCGTTAGCACGAATTTCAATTCCAGGAACACATGATAGTGGAACGTTCAAGTTGCAAAATCCGATAAAGCAAGTGTGGGGAATGACGCAAGAATATGATTTTCGTTATCAAATGGATCATGGAGCTAGAATTTTTGATATAAGAGGGCGTTTAACAGATGATAATACGATAGTTCTTCATCATGGGCCATTATATCTTTATGTAACACTGCACGAATTTATAAACGAAGCGAAACAATTTTTAAAAGATAATCCAAGTGAAACGATTATTATGTCTTTAAAAAAAGAGTATGAGGATATGAAAGGGGCGGAAAGCTCATTTAGTAGTACGTTTGAGAAAAATTATTTTCGTGATCCAATCTTTTTAAAAACAGAAGGGAATATAAAGCTTGGAGATGCTCGCGGGAAAATTATATTACTAAAACGATATAGTGGTAGTAATGAATCTGGGGGATATAATAATTTCTATTGGCCAGACAATGAGACGTTTACCTCAACTATAAATCAAAATGTAAATGTCACAGTACAAGATAAATATAAAGTGAGTTATGATGAGAAAGTAAACGCTATTAAAGATACATTAAATGAAACGATTAACAATAGTGAAGATGTTAATCATCTATATATTAATTTTATAAGCTTGTCTTCTGGTGGTACAGCATGGAATAGTCCATATTATTATGCGTCCTACATAAATCCTGAAATTGCAAATTATATGAAGCAAAAGAATCCTACGAGAGTGGGCTGGATAATACAAGATTATATAAATGAAAAATGGTCACCATTACTTTATCAAGAAGTTATAAGAGCGAATAAGTCACTTGTAAAATAGTAAATATGGTCATAGTAAGAAGCGGTGAAATACGTCGCTTCTTATTGAAAATACAGTTTTTCTTGTAAATGGAACAATTTTCGAGCTATCGCAATCAATGTTTCATTATGAAAAGACGAAACTTTTAAATCGAATTCATTTCAAGTGAAAAATGAATACAAATAACCTTTTGAAAAAGCGACTGATCTAAGTGATTAGTTGCTTTTTATTTTGAAGTGGATGAGCAAAAAAACATAAAAGTGGTTGGTCCGTTTTTTACAAACATCCATTATGATAGGAGAAGAAAGGTAGTATTTTATTGATGCTTTAAAGAGGAAGTTTTTTATTGAAGTTCTTAATTAAAATAGACTAGCCTTAGAGAGGTGAAAATACAATGAGTTTTGCAATTTCACTAGTAGTTATTATTGTAATTGTATCGCTGTTTGGGACCGTACTAGTTGCACGAAATGTGGAGGAGAATTACGGCAAGTCTACAAAGAGAAATGTGAAAAACTTATCGACTATCTATATTATCCTTCTTTTCGTTCTACTTGTTGGGGTAACGTGGTATGCGGTAGTGATTTAATAACTTTTTAAAGGAACACATTTACATTGTGTATGATGGAGGAGTAGCACTTTGATAAAAAATGAGCGCCACGTTTTAATTGTTTTTCCGCATCCAGATGATGAATCATATTGCGTGGCTGGAACAATTTTAGCTTATGCTCAGCAGAATGTTTCTCTTACGGATGTTTGTTTAACGCTTGGCGAAATGGGGAGAGCGATGGGAAACCCTCCTTTTGCAACACGTGAATCATTATATGCTATAAGAGAGAAAGAACTAAAGAGCGCAACTAATATTTTAGGGATTAAAGATTTACGTATGATGGGATATCGTGATAAGACGCTTGAATTTGAAACTCCTGGAGAATTAAGAAGTGTAATACAAAATTGTGTGGAAGAATTGAATCCTTCGTTAGTCATTTCTTTTTATCCGGGATATGCAGTTCATCCAGATCATAATGCAACAGGAGAAGCAGTAGCCAGGGCGTTAGCTAATATTCCGGAAAATAAGAGGCCAATATTTTATGCTGTAGCTTTTTCAAATAATCATGAAGCAGAAATAGGGCCACCAAGTTTTAAAAATGGAGTAAAAGAATATGTTCCAAAAAAGTTGGACGCATTGCAAGCACATGCATCACAATTTGCGACTAAGGTAGCGGAACTGAAAAGAGAGTATGAAGATGGTGTTCCGGAAACAGTCGAGTGGTTAGAGAGAGAACCGTTTTGGATATACCCGTTCAAAGATAAAAATAAGTGATGCTATAGCTGAAGGTGATGAATATGTATTTTGAATATAAGAATCGAAAGGTTTTTTATAATATAGAAGGATCGGGTCCCGTCATATTGTTTTTACACGGTCTTGGAGGAAACGCAAATAATTGGTTATATCAAAGGCGATATTTCAAGGGGAATTGGACAGTGATTTCAATAGATTTACCTGGGCATGGGAAATCTGAAGGACTAGAAATTAACTTTAAAGAATACGCAAATGTTTTGTATGAGTTATGCAATTATTTAAAGCTACAAAAAGTAGTCATTTGTGGTCTTTCAAAAGGGGCTAGAGTAGGAATTGATTTTGCTATACAATATCCAAGCTTTGTTTCTAGCTTAATTGTTGTAAATGCATTTCCTTATTTGGAACTAAAGGATCGTAAAGAGCGACTTGAAGTATATGATTTACTTAGCTTACAGGATAACGGAAAAACATGGGCGGATACATTATTGAAGGCGATGGGAGTAGCAGATAATGAAGGGATTGTCCGGGGATTTTATCAATCTTTACAGTCTATTAACCCATTGCATATTCAAAGATTATTTGCTGAATTAGTTGATTATGATCAGAGACCGTTTCTTGCAAATGTTTCATGTCCTGTTTTAATAATAAGAGGGGGAAATGATGATTTTGTCCCTGAGAAATATGTAAGAGAGTTTGAAATACATTTAAAAAATACGACTTTCATTGAGTTTGAAAATAGTGGACATTTACCTTATTTAGAGCAGCCAACTAGCTTTAATATGACGGTAGAAACATTTTTAAATCATGCGCTTAATTAATACGATTGTTACAGTAAATACTGTTATTAATGAGTAAAGGATAGTTCGTTTTGAGAGGAGGGAACTAGATGGAATGGAAACCAAATCGTGCAGATAAGACACCCGTATATAAACAAATTGCTGATTATATTGAAAGGGGTATTTCTTCAGGTGAATTTCCTTCTGATAGCAAGTTACCTTCTGAGCGTATGCTAGCAAAGGAATTACAAGTGAACCGGAGCACAATAGTAGCTGCATATGAAGAGTTAAAATCACTTGGAGTAGTAGAACGGCAAAAAGGAAGCGGAACTCGGGTGAATACAGACATATGGGGTGTGTCACATAAACGAATACCGAACTGGGGGAGGTACGTTGAGGATGGATCGTTCTTACCTAACGTACCACTTGTTCAACAAATTCGAACGGAAACACAAAAAGATGACTTAATTAATTTAGCGAGTGGAGAATTGTCACCAGAATTAATTCCGAGCGATAGATTTCGAACGATTTTGTCGGAGAAAACATTTATGGAAAACCTCGGTTATGACCATCCACTTGGAAATGAGATGTTGAGAAAAACAATTGCAGTACATGTTCAGCAATACAAACAAATTGAATCAGAATCAAGCTCGATTCTGATTACATCTGGAGCACAACAGGCACTTAATCTTATCGTTCAATGCTTATTAAAACCGGGCGATGCCATTGCAATTGAAGATCCTTCGTATTGTTTCTCGCTTCCCATGTTTAAATCGGCCGGTTTAAATATATTCCATTTACCTGTTGATGAGCATGGAATGAATCCAGATGACTTAATCGATTTGCACAAAAAGCATCGTATTCGTATGGTGTTTTTGAATCCGGATTATCAAAATCCGACGGGCACTGTGCTTTCGTTAGCGAGGCGTAAAAAGATTTTAGAACTGTCTTCTGAATTCGGTATACCGATTGTAGAGGATGATCCATATAGTTTAACTTCTTTTAATGGAGAAGTGAATCCAACATTAAAATCAATGGATCAGAATGGGAATGTTCTTTATATAAGTTCATTATCAAAAATTGTTGCGTCAGGATTACGTATTGGCTGGGTAATTGGTCCTACGCGCGTAATAGAACGTTTAGCAGATGCGAAGCAACAAGTTGATTTTGGTCATAGTGTATTTACACAGTGGGTAGCAAATCAATTTTTAGAATCAGAAGATTTTCATACGCATATTACAATGCTTCGTGGACAATTGAAACAAAGAAGAGATGAGTTAATTAGAAAGCTTGAAGAAATATTAGGGGACCGCGTTGAATTTTTTGTTCCAGAGGGTGGAATACATGTATGGTGCAAAGTACAAGGAACGTTTGATGAATATCATTTATTAGGTGAATCTATACGGAATGGTGTAGCATTTGTCCCTGGAAGTGTTTTAGGTTCTAAAAGTGAATATATTCGTTTTACTTTTGGGAGAGTAAATGTAGAACAAATCCAACTTGGAATTACGAGGTTTGCGGAAACGCTAAACGAAATTTCATAATAGTGATGTGTAATATTGGAATGAGGGGAAGAAATGAAGTATGTGACGCTTTTACTTCAAGTAGGCGTGCTATATGTGTTTAGCTTAGCTGGTACGTGGATTCAGGGAATATTCCATCTATCGATGCCAGGAAGTTTAATAGGAATGTTAATGCTGTTTCTACTCCTTTCTACTCGTATTTTTCCATTAAAGTGGTTTGAGTTAGGGGCAGAAAAGTTAATCGTATTTTTACCGTTATTTTTAATTCCTTCGACAACAGGATTAATGGAATATGGATCTTTTCTTTTAAGTAAAGGAAGTATTATATTCCTTTTAGTTGTTGCAAGTACGGTAGTAACATTGATTGTTTCAGGGTATGTAAGTCAATTATTAGTAACATTCAAAAAATAAAATCGACAAGGTGCACGATTCAAATGGTCTTAATACTTATTACTGTAGTCATATATTTATTTGCGACAAAGCTGTATAAAAAATATACGTTTCCATTTATGTTACCAGTATTAACAGTTACAGCAACTATGATTTGCTTATTTCTGATGTTTGGCATTTCTCATCATGAGTATAAGGAAAATGGTGGGGACGTTCTTTCAGGCTTTTTGAGTCCTGCAATTGTAGCGTTAGCCATACCTCTATTTAAAGAACGAAAGATACTTATGAAAAACTTTTTATCGATACTTATTGGCGTATTGATAGGTATAGTGGCTTTAACGAGTATGAATGTAGTGATTGGTGGGATTTTGAATATAGATAAGGAATTTATACTAACCACTCTTCCGCAATTAGCGACAATGCCAATTGCCATTTCATTAGCGGATCAAATTGGTGGTATTCCAACTATGACTTCTAGTTTTGTAGTTGTTGCAGGAATAACAGGTGCTATTATCGGACCGACAGTACTTAAGTTTTTCCGGATAACAAGTACGATTGGAAAAGGAGTGGGGATGGGTTGCGCATCACATATTATCGGTGTGAGTCGACTCGTGAAGGAAGGCGAGAAAGAAGCGACTATCGGTTCAGTAACGATGATTGTAACAGGAATACTCATTAGTATATTAATACCTTATGGAACGAAATTTATATTTTAAAAGTTGTAATAAGAAGTATAATGCTACTTATTTTAAAATGTATGGAGATGATAAAAGTGACAACATGGTTTATAGTTACATTATTTATTTTTGGTGCCATTAAAGTTCTAGTTTCTAGTATGCCAACTTCTGTTGTAGAATCCATTATTAGTAGATTTGAATTACATCAAAAACTTGATGAAGAACATACGACTGTATCGCTAGATGGAAAGAATATAGAGGGCGAAATGAAACTGCAAGTTATAAATGATTTTAACGAGGCTTTATTTTTAGATAAACATTATTTTCCGCCACAAGGTGAAGGCACGCCGATAATCATTGAAACGAAAAAAGGAAAAAGAGTAATTACGTTATCGATATATAGTTATGAAGAACATGTTGATGTAATAAGGCAATATAAGAAGAAAGTTGTTGCCTATCGTTTACGTTCTAAAAGTCTTCAAACGTTTGCACCATTAGCAGTAACTGAAGAGTATGCTTAAGAAGAGACCTATAATGGTCTCTTTATTTTTGTATCCAATTATATACTTTCCAAATAAAAGAAAGGAACACCATATAACCAAATAAAGAATATGTATGGTTCCAGTCTGCACTATGTATAAATAAACCTAAACCTTCAGCAACTTGTTCAAAAATGCTAGCACAAATACCTATGGAAATAATAAATATAGTTCTAGAAACGGCAGATAATGTTTTTGAAATTTGTATGAAAATGATTGTTAAAATCGGTAGTACAAACAACGTAAAGCCAATGTTAACTGAAAATATGGATGGGAAGGGCCTAACTGGAAAGAAATATATGTGCTTATGGACAAAGAAAGCATCTAAGTAAGTTCCGATAATTGAAGAGAGTAAGATTGTAACTGTTAATGCTAGAAAATTATTCTTCTTCTCGAAGGAGGACATTTTTCTTTGCGAGAATTGCCAGTTCAATTTTTTCGAGTGTTTTGCAGTAGTCTTCTGTAATTTTTCCATTCATATTTTCCTCCTTATCCACTAAGTAATTTACAACTTGCCAGTCCGTAAACCAATCTTCACTTTCAACTTCTTCATGCTTCATATCTCGCCATGCATAGATGAGTGCAGGGCTGTATATACGATATGCGCCACTACGCAACTGGCATTTCTTTATTCGGCGTTTATAAAACTCACGGGAAAAAGATTCATTTACACTTGAAAATAAATGAGGCCAGTAATCTTTCCTTGAGCCTGTATGTGGATGATGCTCGGCCCAATATATGATTTGAGATAAAATATGTGTATCTCGAAATAATAATGAATACAACCTTTTTCCAATTAAGATTCGTTCATGCAAGGAAGTAAAATGTTTCATTGTATCGCCAATTAATAAAGTTTTTTGATTTGTATTATTTTCGTAGAAAGGGAAAAGGATATGATTAAACTGAAAGAAATCAAAGAGTTTAAATCCGATACTATTGAGTACGGTCTTTTGAAAGTGTGCATTTTGAATCACTCTTTTTTCTAAGTAGTTTTGCTCATTAATAATAGTTGCGATTGCTAATGTTTTTTTGTTCCCAGTTTTCCAAAAATCGTTCCACATCGTTTCCATAAATGTAGAAACATTTAGGTGAGGGAGAAGATGAAATAGCTTTTTTGCTTTTTTAACACTTTGTTCATAAAGTAAAAATTGAGGATATACATCTTGAAAAATGAGCCAATTCCCTCTTTCTAAAAAAGAAAAAAATGTAATTTGATCTTTCTCTGATAAAAGTTTCGTATATAAGTCTCCTTTTAAATCAGTCATATTCCAACCACCGTTACGTGATACCATATGTCCAAGTAGTGCCCAATGTATTTCTGGATATCGAATGTAAAATTGGTAGTACGCGCGTGTTCTCGTAACATTATTTTTATTTAGTTGTTCTGTCTGTATTTTTATATTGTTGATGATGAATTGCTCTTCTTTCGTTAATGTATACATGGTGTCAGAATGAATGAGTTTGCTTTTTTGTTTCAATTCATTTTTTACATCAAATAGGGAGAGAGGCAGTGCTTTGGAAGGTCCATTATATGTATAATTTGAATTGCTTCGGTCCATTCCGTTACCTCCCTTTTTCATAAGTTTAAACGTAATTATTGGCTATGAATCATTCTATTTATCCCGCTATTTGCCGGGCAGTAAGATCCCCACCTCAAAATTCAGCGGAAGCAAAGAAGTTCAGTGGAGGTCGGGCTGTCCCCCCACTAAATAAAGTTTCACTTTATTTTATTACGAGTATAAGAAATAAATGAGCGGTGTTTTTTACAAGGAATTTATTTATCATGCAAATAGTATAAAAAATCTTACCGTTATGAAGCGAAATAAAAAACAGAAACTATGCTTAATAGTTTCTGTTTTTTTATTTTGTCAATTTAATGTAACAAATGACAATTATGATTTGAATCAATTGAAAATAATTCAATAGCTTTTAATAAATACAATTTTTATGAAATGTACAGCAGGAGGAAAAGAAATGCTTAATAAAATAATTTTAATTACTGGTGGTACAGGTTCGTGGGGACATGAACTTATAAAACAATTATTAGAAAAATCACCGAAAGAAATTAGAGTTTTTTCAAGGAATGAAACGGTTCAGTTTGAAATGCAGCAACAGTTTATAAATGAAACTAGATTAAAATTTATCATTGGAGATATTCGTGATAAAGACCAACTCGTCTATGCTTGCCAAGATGTACATTATGTATTCCATCTTGCAGCTTTAAAACATGTTCCAGTATGTGAGTATTATCCTTATGAAGCTATAAAAACAAATATACATGGTACGCAAAATGTAATTGAAGCATCTATCCAGATGCAAGTTGAGAAAGTTATATATGTTTCAACAGATAAAGCAGCGGATCCATCAAATACGTATGGGATGACAAAAGCAATTGGTGAAAAATTAATGGTTCATGCGAATGTGCAAACGCAGAAAACAAAATTCATTTGTGTTCGTGGTGGAAATGTTTTAGGGACGAGCGGAAGTGTAGTGCCGCTTTTTAAAAAGCAAATTAAGAAGTCTTCACAAATAGGAATTACCGATGTAAATATGACTAGATTTTTCTTAACGATTGAAGATGCTGTTCGGTTGTTATTTAAAGCAGCATTTGACGGAAGAGGAGGGGAAATCTTTGTCATGAAAATGCCGGCATGTAAAATTACAGATTTAGCAAAGGTGTTGATCGAAGATTCGAAAAAAGAATACGTGAAGATAAAAGAAGTAGGGATAAGGCCAGGTGAAAAATTAAGTGAAATGCTTTTATCTGAAGTAGAGAGTAAAACAAGTATAAGTTTTGATCAAAATTATTTTGTGGTACTACCGACTATTCCTATAGAGGGACTTCAAGAATATTATGCTAGTTATCCGCTTGTGGATGTGAAGAGTTTTAGTTCTCAACAAGACTTACTTGCAAAAGATGAGGTGAAACAAATGCTATTAAAGGGAGGATTTCTACGATGAAAAAAAATGCAAGCCTTTTAATAACTGGTGCAAATGGTTTCACAGGTAGACATGCTTGCCAATATTTTTTAGAGCAGGGCTTTCATGTAATTCCTATGTTTCAAAACCGTCCACATAGAGAAAACATCGGAAATAGTATTACTTGTGATTTAACTAATAAGAGCGAAGTAATGAAGGTAATGAAACAAATAAAACCAGACTATGTATTGCATTTAGCAGGAAGAAATTCAGTTATAGAGTCTTGGACAGCTTCTCTTGAATACATGGAGATTAATGTAATAGGGACTTTGTATTTATTAGAAGCGATTAAGCAGGAAGCTTCGCATTGTAAAACATTAGTTATAGGATCTGCATTGCAAGCAGATAGTATGAATAACATAAAAGTTTCAAATCCATATAGTTTAAGTAAAACGATGCAAGTCATTATTGCAGAGGCTTGGGGCGGATTAATGGATTCAAATATTATCATTGCAAAGCCCTCAAACTTAATTGGTCCAGGAGAATCGAATGGCATTTGTTCGATTCTCGCAAAAAAAATGATAGATATAGAATCGGGTAGGAGTAAAGCGATTATTGAAGTAAGCAGTTTGAAAGATAGTAGGGATTTTCTAGATGTACGTGATGCGGTTAAAGCGTATCATGTGTTATTACGTAATGGTATAAATGGGAAACAATATAATATTGGATCAGGAGTGAGACGATCTTTATTAGATGTACTAGAACAATATAAAAGATTAACACAGCTCCATTTTACTATAAAAGAAACAGAGAATAGTGGAAGCAGCTCAAATGAGAGCTTAGTAATAGAGGATATAAAAAAGTTAGGTTGGATCCCAGAAATTCAATTTCATCAATCATTAAAAGATGTACTTGAATATGCGAAGTGCAGTGACATCTGCATGCAATGAAAAATAAAAAAGGGTGTAAGAAGTATATGAATGTGAATGGTTATGAAGCAATAAATAATCAAAATACACTATTTCTTTCGATTGTCGATACGCTGGATTGGAAAGATGAAGAAGCGCATGTTTTGCACATCTATGAGGCGATAAATAAATGTCGAGCATACGTGGAAAAGGTTAATCGGAAAAATCCAGCAGTAGAGACGGGAATTAGGCCTGTAATCCAAGTCTTTACTCAGTGTGAATGTAGTGAGTATGGAAATGATTTTTATGAACTCATCAAAGATCTTTTGCAAGATATAGGATTTGAGTTAAATATTTATATAAATAATAGTAAGTTTACTTACATGTAATAGATTGATATAAAGCAAGATTTTTAATGATAAAGGTGGATATAAGTTATGAATAAAAAGATTCTCTTTACTGGGGGCGGTACAGCAGGACACGTTATGATTAATATGGTATTGATTCCTAAATTTATGGAAAAAGGATGGGGAGTTGAGTATATTGGATCTCAAAATGGAATTGAAAAGTTATTAGTTCAAAATGTTAAGTACAATAGTATTTCAACGGGGAAGCTTCGGAGATATTGGGATTGGGAGAACTTTAAAGATCCTTTTAAAATTATAAAAGGCTGCTTACAAAGTTATAAATTAATTAAGAAAGTGAAGCCAGACGTTATCTTTTCGGCAGGAGGATTTGTTTCGGTTCCTGTAGTTATAGGGGCATGGTTAAATCATGTACCAATCGTAATACGTGAGCCAGACAGTACGTTAGGGTTAGCAAATAAAATAGCATTGCCTTTTGCTACAAAACTATGCACAACATTTCCTCATACAGGGGAGAATGTAAGTAACGAGAAAAAAGTTTATGTAGGACCAATTGTAAGGGAAGAAATTGAGAGAGGTAGCGTATTACGAGGAAGAAGTTATTGTGAATTTCAGCAAGATAAGCCAGTATTGTTAATTATGGGTGGGAGTCAAGGGGCTAAGTGGATAAATGATATGGTAAGGAAAAGTTTAGATACATTATTATTAAGTTTTAATATTGTTCATATGTGCGGTAAAGGAAAGGTAGATTCATCTATTGGCATGGAAGGTTATATGCAATTTGAATATATAGGGGAAGAATTGCCGCATATATTGAATATGGCAAGTGTTGTCGTTTCCAGAGCGGGTTCTACTGCTATTTCTGAATTGTTATTTTTGAAGAAACCGATGTTGCTTATCCCGTTAACTAACGGTTCCAGTAGAGGGGATCAAGTTTTAAATGCTGACTATTTTTCTAGGCAAGGGTATGCGGAAGTTTTACTTCAAGACAGAGCAAGTAATAGTGCATTTACACATGCAGTAAACCGGCTATATGCAAATAAGGAGAGATATGTTCAAAACATGAATGGATATAAGAAAACAAATGATGAGGGGATTCATCAATTAATAGATTTAATAAATGAAGTGGTGAAATAATAGAAAGTTAAATAGAAAAACAAAAGGAAAGAAGGTATCTTCTTTCCTTTTGTTTTTCAAATTCATTATTATGTAGCCTATTATATTCTGTATAGAGCTATATACTATAGACGAATACCGTTTTTTAACAGCTTAGTAAATGCATTAGAATAAATAGGTTTACTGTAATAGTAACCTTGAATAAACTGACATTTATTTTTTTGAAGGAAATTCACGTGTTCTTTCGTTTCTACACCTTCAGCGATAACCGACATCTCTAATGTATGTGCTAATGTGATGATTGTTTTAATGATTTCCATTCCATCTTCACACGTTTCAGACATTGTCATAAATTCCCTCGGGATTTTTAAAGTATCGATTGGATATAAAGGTAAGTAAGCAAGCGAAGAATAGCCTGTACCAAAGTCGTCGATTGAAATGTGAATTCCTAAATTTTTTAGTGTACGCAGTTTTATTAATGTTTCTCTTTCATCCATCATTGCAATTCGTTCTGTTAATTCAAGATCGAGAGAACTTGCTGGTAAGCCTGTAGTTGCTAAAGTAAATGAAATAGACTTTACAAAATCTTCTTGTTCAAATTCTTTAGCAGATAAATTTACTCCTATTTTTAAATGAGAATACCCGAGTACATGCCAACGTTTCATTTGCTCACAAGCTTGTTGTAATGTCCATTTTCCTATTGGAATAATTTGTAGTGTTTCTTCAGCAATAGGAATAAATTCGTATGGAGAAATAACACCTAATTCGGGATGGTTCCATCTGATCAAAGCTTCAGCACCGATAATTTTGTTAGATTCACTGTCAACTTGAGGTTGATATAAAAGGAATAATTCTTCATTTTGAAGTGCATTTGGTAAATCTTTCTCTAATCGTAATCGTCTTTCAATTTTTTTAGCGATTACATCGTCATAAATAGAGACTGAATTAAGCTCTTTTTCTTTCGCATCATACATTGCGACATTAGCATTTTTCAAAAGTGTAGAGGCATCGATTCCAGAATGTGGATAAATAGCGATACCAATACTAAGTGATACATTTAATTTTTGTTCATGTATGACAAATGGTTTTTTCATACTTTCAAATAATTCGTTACATAACTGGAATAAGGAATCATGGTCAGTATAGTTTTCAATTAAGATTGTGAATTCATCGCCACCGATTCTTGATACATAAGTATGTGATGGAAGACATGATTGGAATCGCTGTGCCACTTCTTCTAATATGTAATCACCTGACGAATGCCCAAGTGTATCGTTAATTGCTTTAAAGCGGTCTAAATCTAAATATAATAATGCGAACTCACTATTTATTGTTTGAGCATTCTTTATAACTTTTCTTAATTTCTTATGGAAATAGGCTCGATTCCCAATTTTCGTTACAGCATCGTGGAATGCTAAATATTTTATTTCTTCTTGTTGTTTTTTTTGTGCGGTAATATCCTTTACCATAATATAGCTTCCTGAAATTTGTCCATTTATCATAATAGGGACGATGGTAACGTATAAAAAATAAATAAAACCATCTTTATATTGAGAACTAAGTTGTAAGGATGCCGATTTTTGTTGTTTAACTTTTTCTAATGCAGTTAACAGTTTGTGTTTATCTTCATCTAAAATGATCGAGAAACATGTCTCACCGAGTAACTCGTTTGTTGGTGCTCCGAGTAGGACGCTTCCTGCCTTATTTACATTTAAGAATACTCCATTTAAATCAATTGTAAAAATAGGGTCAGGGTGATATTCATATAATGATTCGAATTTTTGCTGTTTCTCAGATAGAGCCTCTGACTTATGGACTAAATCAGAAGTCCTTAAAGTAACTTTATCTTCAAGTTGAGCATTAAATGCTTGTAGACGTTTTGTTAGAGTAGCATTTTGCATACCCACAATAGAATGTCGAATAAGTACAAAAACAAAAGCGATACAATTTCCTGTAATGAGAGTGGAAGATGATGTTTGTTCTTTTAACGTAAACCCGATTAGTATTGCGACGGCAAGGTAGGGGAATACGACTAAAACTTTTTTCCCTAATTTAGGGTGTACAGTAAAATAATTTTTATTGCTATTATAATCGTCTGAAATGGAACCAGCTATTGCGATAAGTAATATAGGTACTCTATATAAAAGACGTAATAGCGTTATAGTATCATTTGCTAAATGGCTATATAGGTAGAAGTAAATATAGTTAAAAGTTGCAGAACTTATTAATACAAAAATAAAAATATAAATTTTCCGTTTGGAATTAAAAACAGTTGGGCGGAAAAAGAGACTAACACTTAGTAGAAGAAGTAATAGGTCTGCAATTGGATATAGAAAGGAAAGAAAAATATCTCCCAGTGAAAGGGAAAATATATTTAAATCTGGCTGATTAAATAAATACCATTCTAATGTGAATACGGAAATGAGTACTATGCATAGATCACAAATAAAGAATGCCTTTTCCCATTTGTTGCATTCTTTTAAGATTTTATAGCAGAAAGCGATAAGGCAGAAGACTAGAAAAAACATGTAAAACACATCAGAAACAGTAAAACGATGTATTGGAATCTCAAAAAACTTATCTTGATACGTATATACTATTTTTCCTAATAAAAAACTACCAATTGCTATTGTGATACATATCCAAAAAGGATTTGAACTAACTTTTTTAGAATATATAGAGTAAATTAGTGATACAAATGTAATGGCTTCAATGATGAGTGAAGCGAAGCGTACATTGAAATTTGAAAAATGAGTAGGGAACAGAAAGAAAAACATAAAATAGATTGAATAGCATACTAATGTTGTAATTAATATGCATAGTTGTAAATTTTTATTTAATTTCAATAAAATCACCTTCTTTAATTACGCACCATATTCGTAATATCTATACATAATAATATTACTTAAGGATTGTATCAGATTTCCATATAAAAAGCATGCTAATAAGAAAAGAATTGAAGAGTGTAATACTTCTTAAAATTGAAAAAGTATTGCGTTCAATAATTTTTAGTTTATAAGGAATATAGATAGAATTTGTATATTTAGTCATCCTTTAGATTTTAAAGGTTTTTTAGTGATTTGCAAGCAGAGATGCAACATTACATATAAAATGACAAGGGACTTCCTTCTAAGTTATAAAACGAAAGGGAAGACTTTCTGTTTTAAAATCTGAAAATTTATAATTGAAAATAAGTTCCGGGAAGTAATATGATAAGAAAGTATGATTTTGTGGGTTTGATAGTGTTGCCATTAAAACTATAAAAAGAGGGTGAACTTTTAATGTTATGTCGAATTAAAGATGCAGAAATATACTACGAAATTGTTGGAGAGGGGAAACCAGTCCTTATTATACATGGGTGTGCCCCTGATCATAGGTTAATGCAAAGATGTATGGAATCAGTATTTCAGAAATATGAAGGATATCAAAAAATTTATATTGATTTACCTGGCATGGGAAAATCGAACGCTCCAGATTGGATAAATAGTTCAGACCATATATTAGAAGTACTTATTGCATTTATTGAGGAGATTATTTCTACTGAAAAATTCTTATTGGTAGGAGAATCGTACGGAGGATATTTGGCTAGAGGGATACTCTCAAAGATGTCTGAGAAGGTGAATGGATTATTGTTAGTATGTCCTGTTGTTGTAGCACAACCAAAAGAAAGACTTTTACCGGATAAACAGGTACTTGTACGAGACGAGGAGTTTTTAAATACGCTCACTTCTATCGAAAGAGAAGAATTTTGCGATTTGGCAGTGGTAGCAAATGAATATACATATACACGATTCAAAGAAGAAATTAAGCCAGGATTAGATGTTGCTAATTATGAATTTATTGAAAGGTTGCAAAAGAATTACCCTCTTACTATAGATTTTCACCGTAAGAAATATGAGAAACCCGTTCTTTTATTAGCTGGAAGACAAGATATAACAGTAGGGTATCAAGATATTATAGGAATGATTGAAAATTATCCAAGAGCGACATTAGCTGTGTTAGACACGGCAGGACATAATTTGCAAATTGAACAGCCTGAACTATTTGAGAGTTTAGTAGGAGAGTGGATTAGAAGAACAACTTAGCAAAGTGTATAAAGTATATTAAAGGAGAATAAATTAATATTGCGATTACGCCTAAGTTTTTGGATGGGACAGATTAACGTGATGTATAAACAATCTTAAGGAGGAATTATGAGTACATTTATTTACATGGTTAGACATGGTGAATCACTTAAAATAGAGGGGAATGAAAGAACACGTGGATTAACTGAGAAAGGAAATTTAGATACTCATAGAGTAACTGAGATATTAAAAACAGAGGGAATTGATACTTTCATTTCAAGTCCGTATAAGAGAGCTATGTTAACGATAGAAGAGGCAGCTAATTTCTATGAAAAAGAAATAGTAGTATATGAAAATCTTAAAGAGTGTCGATTTGCAAGTGAGGATCAGATTATATTAGACAAAGAGGTGTATCCACTTGTAAAGAAGATGTTCTCTAATCCGGACTTTGCACGAACGGAAGGAGAGTCATATGCGGATTGCCAGAAAAGAGTAGTGAAAGTATTAAAAGAAATCTTAATGGGTTTTCAAGGGCGCAAAATTGTAATTGGTACACATGGGCTTGTCATGACATTGATGATGAACTATTTTGATAAGCAATATGGGCTTGAATTTTTAATGAATACAGCAAAACCGGATATATATAAGATGGAATTTAAAGAAGAACAATTAATGAATGTAGAGAGATTATGGAAAGCTGAATAAAATTGGTTGCATGGATTTTGCTGTAAAAGTTACTTTTATAGCAAAATCTTTTTTATTTGAATAGAAAGCATCTTTATCAACTATTTTTAGAATGTTACATCAATAAGTAATTATTCAGTGTTTGAATAAATTATGGGGGAATTGGTTTAGGGAAACAATTTTAAATGTGTCAAAACTCCAAACGTTGGATTTATATGCATTAGGAGAAAAAGATGTAGAATTTTGTCTTGTTGTACGTGTTTACTTTTTATTCCGTTACATATAGGCTTTGTGGTGTAAGGGGGAGACATCGCCTTTGCGCTAAATTTAGAAGGAGGTCATTGTGATGAAAAAGATGAAGAAATTTGCGGGAGTAGCTTTAGCGGGGACAATTGGATTAAGCGGACTACTTTTTTTAGAACCGAGTATAAGTGCTGCAGAAACATCGCAAGTGCAAGAGGAGAATGTTAATGCGATTCATGTAAAGATGAATCAAAGTGAGCATTATTTATTGAGTGGTAGAAGTATTGATGTTCTTTCGGGAGATAAAGAAGCAATTCAGCTAAATAAATATACAATTAGTTTTAGTAAACCTGGCGAGTATGTGATTAGGGTAAATGGTTGTGTTTATGACGATATCTATACTTTTACTGTGAGTGAGTAGTATATATTTTTATATTGTGAGATAAAAAAAGAAACACCCTATTTGCGGTGGGAATCGTAAATAGGGTGAATTATTTGTTAGAAAGTTAATGAAAAGAGCAATAGGTATTCAGTTGTATTTTATATATTTTCATTAATTTGCTCTTTATTTTTGTTATGTAAAGTATGTAAAAGTGTTTGAAATACTGTAAATGATTGCTGAAAGATTGGACTTTGAATAAAAGTGTATAGAAACGTTACGATGAAAACAGGACCTCCTAGCATATATCCAATAACTAATACAACGCATTCTACTATGATTCTAGCACGACTAATAGACAGTCCCGTTTTGTCGGAAATAGTAAGCATGAATCCATCGCGAGGTCCAGCGCCAATTCCAGCCGCAACATACATACCTCCCCCAATACCTGTGATTGCAATACCGGAAAATAAGATGAGTAAGTTTATCCATAAATAATGAGTAGCGTTTGGAAGGATATTTGATTGTAAGAAAAAGTCCATAATAGGACCGATAAGTAGTGCATTTAAAAATGTGCCCACGTTTATATATTTTCGATCTACTAGTAAAGAAATGAGAACGAGACATAATCCACATATGACACTCCACGTACCAATGGTCCATCCAAATCTTTGGTAGAGGGCCATATTTAAAACTTCCCACGGATGCAAACCGAGAAATTTAACTTTGACTGCAAGAGCGTTTCCAAGGCCAAAGAAAATTAATCCTAAGAAAAAAAGAAAATAGCGAAAGAGAGTTAGCCTCATCTTTAAAACCTCCCATATTTTATAATTATGTATGTTACCTGTTACGGTTTTAATGTACAAATATTATGTCTTTTTATCATTCGTTTAAAATTGTTAACAATGTAAATGAAATATACATCTTCACAGTCAAAAAAGTTAAAATATTTCGTTTTAAGGATTATAATGGAGAAAGAAACAGAAAAGGGAGTGAACGAACTTGAAACAAGAACTTATTGAAAGATTTACGAGATATGTAAAAATTGATACCCAATCAAATGAAGAAAGCCATACAGTACCAACAACACCCGGACAAATTGAATTTGGTAAGTTATTAGTTGAAGAGTTAAAAGAAATTGGGTTAACAGAAGTAACGATGGATGACAATGGTTATGTGATGGCAACACTTCCCGCTAATACGGACAAGGATGTGCCTGTAATCGGATTTTTAGCCCATTTAGATACGGCAACAGACTTTACAGGGAAAAACGTAAAACCACAAATTCATGAAAATTTTGATGGTCATGCAATTACGTTAAATGAAGAGTTAAATGTTGTATTAACACCAGAGCAGTTCCCGGAATTACCATCATATAAAGGTCATACGATTATTACAACTGATGGTACAACACTTCTAGGAGCAGATGATAAAGCTGGTCTTACAGAAATTATGGTTGCAATGAACTATTTAATACATAATCCGCAAATTAAGCACGGGAAAATAAGAGTAGCATTTACACCGGATGAAGAAATTGGTCGTGGGCCAGCGCATTTTGATGTAGAAGCGTTTGGTGCATCATTTGCTTACACGATGGATGGAGGTCCATTAGGTGGTTTAGAGTATGAAAGTTTTAATGCTGCAGGTGCTAAGTTAACGTTTAACGGAACGAATACACATCCTGGAACAGCGAAAAATAAAATGCGTAACGCAACTAAACTTGCTATGGAGTTTAATGGGCATCTACCGGTAGAAGATGCACCAGAATATACGGAAGGTTATGAAGGGTTCTATCATTTACTTTCTTTAAATGGTGATGTTGAGCAAAGTAAGGCGTATTACATTATTCGAGATTTTGATCGTGAAAATTTTGAGACACGTAAAAATAACGTTGAAAATATTGTGAAGCAAATGCAAGAGAAGTATGGGCAAGATGCGGTCGTTTTAGAAATGAATGATCAATATTATAACATGCTTGAAAAAATTGAACCGGTAAGAGAAATTGTTGATATTGCATATGAAGCGATGAAAAGTTTAAATATCGAACCGAACATTCACCCGATTCGCGGTGGAACAGATGGATCACAATTATCATATATGGGATTACCGACGCCAAATATTTTCACTGGTGGTGAAAACTACCATGGTAAATTTGAGTATGTTTCGGTAGATACTATGGAAAAAGCTGTTCAAGTTATTGTAGAAATCGCAAGACGATTTGAAGAACAAGCTTAGAAAAGAACCAAGTAGTACGAATGTGCTACTTGGTTCTTTTTAATATAGCACTCGCCACAAATAAAAAGTTGCATAAGATTCCCAATTTGTCCAGTTTGCCGCAAAGTCTTTTATTTCATTTTTAGTCGGTTTATTTTGGGAACCTGTAATAAATTTAATTGCATTATGCAGACCAACATCATCAATTGGAAAGGCTGAAGGGAAGCGTAAACAGCGCATTAAAACATAGTGGGCAGTCCACGGTCCTATACCATGGATAGCGGTTAATTGTTTTTCAGCAATTTTTACATCTTGTGTTTGTAGTAACGATTCTTTTGATAGTTTCCCTTCTGTAATAAGCTTCGCAATACCGATTAAATATTCACATTTTCTAGTCGTCATTTTTAATTTTTTAAGATCCTCTACATGTAAATTTGCAATTGTTTCAGGTGATGGGAATATCCTATGTTTTCTATCGTTCCATTCTACGTAACTTCCAAATTGTTCAACTAATCTTCTTTTTAGCGTATAAGCATATGCGAGGTTAATTTGTTGACCGATAATTCCCCAGGAAAGTGCTTCAAATAAATCTGGAATACCTAATGTGCGAAGCCCATAATAATCTTGAATAGGGCCTTGAAGGAGTGGATCATGTTTAGCTAATGTATAAAAAGGAGCTAAATCGGTAGTGAAATCAAACCACTCTATTACATAGTTAGCTACAGCATCACATACCCATTTTTCAGAGTTATAGGATTCTCCTAAAAAACGTATTTGAATATTTCCGTCAGTATTTATACTAATTTCAACTAAAGGGTTTACATGTTCAACAGGAATGACTTTATAAATTTTGTTATCTTCAATGTGAAACATACATTCATTGTTAGAACGTGATAGATAGCGTAAGTTTTCTTGGAAATTAAATTCTTTTGGAGCTGCTAAAGTCAATGCGTTATTATATTCTGCTGTCATATGAATTCCACCTGTAATTTTTCTAATGTGAGCAATTCTTTTTTCATTTCTAATCCGCCTCTAAAACCAGTTAGTTTTCCATCTTTTCCTATAACGCGATGGCAAGGAATCGTAATGAGAAGAGGGTTGGCGGCAATAGCAGAAGCAACGGCACGCACAGCTGTAGGTTTTTGAATTCTTTCTGCAATTTCTGAATAAGAATAGGTCTTCCCGTAAGGAATTTCACGTACCGTATTCCAAACGGATAATTGAAAAGCAGTTCCGTAAGCATCGATAGGGAAAGTAAAAGTTTCACGCTTGTTTTCTAAATACTCGATAATTTCTTTCGTATATGTTTGCATGTAATCTGGATTGCAAGTCAATATATGTTGGGGCTTTTTTTTTCTAGCCCATATATTTAGTTCTTCAAAGTTTGCGTCTTGTGATCCAATAAAACAAATTCCATTTTCAGTTGCCGCAATATGAAAGCACCAATTTTTATGTGTAAGTAGCGTCCAATATATAGATTTATTTTTGTAGGAATTCATTATTGTCTCCCTCTTTCATTACGTTCTTTTTTCGATATTCAGTAGGAGTAAATCCAGTTTTCGTTTTAAATAAAGTTGCGAAATACTCTTGGTTTTCTATCCCGACAGCAGTACTAATTTCCTTAACGGATTGCTTTGTATGTGAAAGATATTCCGTCGCTTTCACAATCCTGAATTGCTGTATATATTCCATTGGGCTAATTCCTGTTATTCTTTTGAAAGTGCGTTGTAAATGAAAGGGACTACCGTGGCACATTTCCGCCAGTATGTCGAGAGTTAATGCTTCGTCAAAATGCTTTGCAATATACTCTTTAATTTGTACTACCCACTCTTCATTTGGTAAAGTGATCCCATTTGGTTTACAACGTTTGCACGGACGAAAATTTTCATGCAATGCTTGTTCTGCATGAAGAAAAATTCGTACATTGTTTTGATTCGGTATTCTTGATTTACACGATGGTCGGCAAAAGATACCAGTTGATTTCACAGCATAAAAGAATTTGTTGTCATAGGAAGAATCATTATGAATAATTGCTTGCCAATACTCACTTGTTAACGTAAATCCTTCATTGTGCAAAGAACATCACCTCTGAAATTAGTATAACCTGAATAAAGTGCGTATGTACGTATTCAAAAATGTAAGAGCAAGATTACAAAGATGAAAATATGATTGTTTTTCTATTTTGTGATAGCATGAACTTTGAAAGTGAACAGCAAGAGGAGGATTATAAGTGAAGTTAATTTCATGGAATGTAAATGGTTTACGTGCAGTTATCGCAAAAGGTGGATTTTTAGAATACCTTGAGGAATCTAATGCAGATATATTTTGTCTACAAGAAATTAAATTACAGAGTGGACAAATTGATTTAAATCCAGAGGGATATTATACATATTGGAATTATGCTGTGAAAAAAGGCTATTCAGGAACGGCAATTTTTACGAAAAAAGAACCGCTTTCTGTTACGTACGGTTTAGGCATTGAAGAGCATGATCAAGAAGGAAGAGTCATTACTTTAGAATTCGAAGATTTTTACATGATAACGTTATACACGCCAAACTCAAAACGAGGATTAGAGCGTTTAGATTACAGAATGGAATGGGAAGATGATTTCAGGACTTATATAAAGCAATTAGATGAAAAGAAACCAGTTGTTTTCTGTGGAGATTTAAATGTTGCTCATAAAGAAATAGATTTAAAAAATCCAAAAAGTAACCGTAAAAACCCTGGATTTTCTGATGAGGAAAGGGAGAAGTTTACACGTATTTTAGAAGAAGGATTTGTTGATACGTATCGTCACCTTTATCCTAATCAGGAAGGCGCATACTCTTGGTGGTCCTATCGTATGGGAGCAAGAGCGAAAAATATCGGATGGCGTTTAGATTATTTTGTTGTCTCTGAAAGAATAAAAGGGCAAATAACAGATGCGAAAATTAACAGTGAAATAATGGGATCAGACCATTGCCCAGTTGAATTACATATAAATTTCTAAAAAAAGAAGTATCTCGCTAATAATAGGCGGATACTTCTTTTTAATTCAGTTTGTTAAAATTTTTCAAATCATTCTTGAAATAATTGCATATTAAATATATACTTAGTAACGATAATCATTATCAGTGAAAAGGGTTATCAATGGATGAAGTGTGAAAGAATTATAGTTTAGGGGAAGTGAACGAGAATGAGTTCCGGATAAAATTATTAATCTAATGAATTATATGCATGGAACAAGTTTCATGTAGTTAAGTTTTTATATAAAAATAATCTATTTACAGGTTTCGAGAGGAGATATATAAAGATGAACAAGAAGTTATTTACGTTAGGGATGGTTACAGTTTTAAGTGTAGGGTTAGCGGCATGTAATAGTGCGGATAAAACTTCAGGTGAGCAAAAGCAACAGACAAAAGCTACGGAAACGAAAAAAGACGAAAAGCGAAAAATTACATATTTAGGTAAAGAATATACAGTGCCAGCAAAAGTAGATAAAATTGCGACAGCTAGTTTAGAGTCAATGGAAGATGCGGCCGTACTTGGAATTAAACCAGTTGGTGCGATTACTGTAGGTGGTAAATTACCAAAGTATCTTGAAAAAGATTTAGAGGGTGCAAAATCTGTTGGTGAGAAAATGCAACCGAATTTTGAAACATTACTTCAATTAAAACCAGATGTTATTACATCAAGTACGAAATTCCCAGCAGAAACAGCTGAAAAGTTTACAAAAGTAGCTCCGACGTTCCCGGTATCACACGTTTCAACAAATTGGGAGGATAACTTAAAGTTAATGGGAGAATTAACTGGTAAAAAAGATAAAGCAGAAAAGATTATTAAAGATTACAATGCGGACGCTGAAAAAGCAAAAGCAAAACTAGGAGATAAGTTAAAAGACAAAAAAGTACTTGTCGTTAGACTAAGAGCAAACGAATTATTCCTATATCCTGAAGGTGTATACTTTAACCCTGTCATTTATAAAGATCTTGGACTAACTGCTCCAGAACAATTGAAAACTGTAAAAGCACAAGAGAAAATTTCATTTGAAAAACTTGCTGAACTTAACCCGGATTATATTTTCTTACAATACGAGGCAAGTGAAAATAAAAACCCGAAAGTACTAGAAGAAATTGAAAGCAATCCAATTTGGCAAAGTATGAATGCTGCGAAAGAAAAGAAAGTATTTGTAAACGTTGTGGATCCAATGGCACAAGGTGGTACAGCTTGGAGTAAAACAGCATTCTTAAAAGAAGCAGTGAAAAATTTATCTAAATAATACAATAAGTAAGGTGCGTTGAATGATATGCAGAAAACAAATGCAGTACCAGTAACTATATTATGTATAGCACCCATACTCATCTTAGCTACAGTTATACTTTCTATTTTGTATGGTGCGAAAAGTATTGATGCTGAAACAGTGTGGAACGCATTATTTCATTTTGATTCAAGCGATGTAAATCATAATATTATTATTACTTCACGTTTACCAAGGGTAGTTGCAGCTCTTTTAGTCGGAGCATTTCTAGCCATATCAGGAGCACTTATGCAGGGGATGACAAGAAACTATCTTGCATCCCCTTCTATTATGGGTGTGACGGATGGTGCAGCCTTTGTTATTACACTATGTATGATTTTTCTTCCAGGAATGTCATCAATCGGTATGGTTTTATGTTCAATGATTGGTTCTGCACTAGGGGCCGGTATCGTGTTTGGTTTTGGCTCACTTCTTCAAAATGGCTTATCTCCTGTTAGGTTAGCAATTATAGGGACAGTTATTGGAACATTTTTAAGCAGTGTATCAGCTGCGATGGCTTCGTATTTCCAAATCTCTCAAAATGTTAGTTTTTGGTTTAATGCAAAGTTAGACCAAGTGGACCCTAATATAATTAAAATCACGATACCTTTTGGGATAATTGGGATAGTTTTAGCGCTGTTAATAGCGAAATCTATTACCATTCTTTCTTTAGGAGAAGAAGTTTCTATTAATCTAGGGCAGCGTACAAAACTAGTAAAAGCGATGGCAATTTTATCAGTAATTTTTTTAACAGGAACAGCAGTTGCTTTAGTAGGAAAAGTTGGTTTTGTAGGCTTAATTATTCCACACATTACTCGCTTTATTATTGGGGTAGATTATAAGTGGATTTTACCATGTGCGGGTGTTATTGGTGGAGTTTTCTTAGCTTTATGTGATGTATTAAGTAGATTTGTAAACTATCCATTTGAAACGCCAATTGGAGTCGTTACATCTTTAATTGGGATTCCTTTCTTCCTTTATTTAATCCGTACAAGAGGAGGAGAGAGACATGCTTAAAAGTTCAAGTCAACGTTTTGGAATGACGATGGGGATTATTATATTTTTAATACTATGTGCCATTTATATTAGTTTAACGAATGGAACGTTTGATATTACGATTACAGATGTATTTAAAACACTTTTTAGAATAGATCCGTTACCAGAGCATGATTTAGTTATTTTTGAGTTTCGTCTTCCGCGCATTGTAATTGCTGGATTAGTAGGATTAGGATTAGGCGTTGCGGGTGCTGTAATTCAAGGGATTACGAGAAATGGTTTGGCGGACCCAGGTATTTTAGGAGTAAATGCCGGAGCAGGTACAGCTATCGTCATTTTTATGTTTTTCTTTCAAGGACAATTAAAGAGCACAGACTGGATTTCTATAATGATGATGCCGATGTTTGGCCTAGTTGGTGGATTAGGTGCAGCCATTATAATCTATCTGTTTTCTTGGAAAAACGGTAAGTTAGATTCGCAGCGACTTTTGTTAACAGGGATTGCAATCGGTTCAGGGTTTGGCGCATTCTCTATGTATTTATCACTCAAAATGAAATCATCTGATTTTGAGATGGCTGCAGTTTGGGTGTCTGGAAGCATATATAGTGCAAACTGGAAGTATATTATTGCTATGTTACCGTGGCTTATCATTTTAATTCCACTTATACAGAAGAAAGCTTATTTATTAGATTTATTTCAATTGGAAGAAACGAGTATTACGAGTTTAGGTGTTTCAGTAGAAAGAGAGAAATCAATTTTACTATTAAGTAGTATCGGACTTGTGAGCGCATGTGTTGCTGTTTCAGGAAGTATTGGTTTCATCGGACTAATGGCACCGCATATAGCGAAAAGACTTGTTGGTATTCAGCATAAGCATATCATTCCTACGTGCGGAGTAATCGGAATGTTTCTTGTAATTGCTTCAGACTTTATTGCAAAAACAGTTTTCACACCTGTAGAGTTACCAGTTGGAATCGTTATTTCTATTGTCGGTGTACCGTATTTCTTATATTTACTTTATAAGGCGAAAGCGTAAGAGGAGGAATAAAAGTGAGTATTTTAAGTGCAAAAAATTTAGAAACGAGTTATGAAAAACTTACAGTGTTTCGCGATTTAAATGTGGAAATACAAGAAGGAAAAGTAACGACAATTATAGGGCCAAACGGGTGCGGTAAATCAACACTATTAAAAACGATGGGACGAATTTTAAAGCAAAAAAGCGGAAAAGTTTATTTGCAAGGACAGGATTTAAATACAATTCCAACGAAAGAAATTGCCAAGCTGTTAGCCTTACTTCCGCAAACTCCGATTGCACCAGGAGAGCTTAAAGTAGAAGAATTAATTTCTTATGGACGCTATCCACATCGAAATAACGTAAACAAGTTAACCTCAAAAGATAAAGAAATGATTGATTGGGCATTAGATATAACGAAAACTTCAGAATTTAGAACGAGACAAATTGCAAATTTATCAGGTGGTCAACGACAAAAGGTATGGCTAGCGATGGCTTTAGCGCAAGAGACAGAAGTGTTGCTATTAGATGAACCGACTACATATCTTGATATGTCTCACCAATTAGATGTATTGCAAATTGTAGAAAAGTTAAATAGAGAACATAATTGTACGATTGTAATGGTATTGCATGATATTAACCACGCAGCAAGGTTTTCCGATGAAATTATTGCAATGAAAGATGGGGAAATTGTTACAACTGGTAGTCCAGAAGAAATTATTACAAATGAAGTATTAAAAGAAGTATTTCATATTGATGCGCGTGTCATGATTGACCCGTATAATGGGGCTCCTGTTTGTTTCGGTTATGATAGTGTTGTATCTCAAGAAGAAAAAGTAGAAATATATGTAACGAGTTAAAAGGGGGAGATAGGGTGAATACTACTATTGAAAAACAGCAGATTATTACATCTAATACAGAACAGTGGAAAATGTATTCAAAAGTAGAGGGTAAGGAATATCAAATTCATATTTCAAAGCCGAGGCAACCAGCACCGGATTCAGGATACCCTGTCATATACGTATTAGATGGCAATGCCTTTTTTCAAACATTTCATGAAGCGGTTAAAATACAATCAGTAAGGGCTGAAAAAACAGGTGTTTCACCAGCCGTTATAGTAGGTATCGGTTATCCAATTGAAGGAGCATTTTCAGGAGAAGAAAGATGCTATGATTTTACACCTAGCGTAATTTCAAAAGATGCTCCTTTAAAACCAGACGGTAAACCGTGGCCTAAAACAGGAGGAGCACATAACTTCTTTACTTTTATTGAAGAAGAAGTTAAACCGCAAATTGAAAAAAGTTTTGCGATTGATAAAGGAAAACAAACGTTATTTGGGCATTCGCTAGGTGGCCTATTTGCTTTACACATACTATTTACAAACGTAAATGCCTTTCAAAATTATTTTATTAGTAGTCCATCTATTTGGTGGAATAACCGATCTGTACTTGAAAAAGAAGAGAACCTTATAAATGAATTAAACAATGCTAAGTTTGAAACAGGGGTATTCCTTACAGTTGGGTCACTAGAACGAGAGCATATGGTTGTAGGTGCAAATGAATTATCAGAGCGACTTCTCCAAGTAACACATGATAAACTTAAATTTAAGTTTTATGAAGCGGAAGGGGAGAATCACGCATCTGTTGTCCCAACGTCTTTAAGTAAAGGATTGCGATTTATTAGTCAAGTGTAGAAGAAGTATATGAAAAAAGGTAAGCGATTGCTTACCTTTTTTCATTATTGTTTTATTGCTACGTATCCATCAATTAAAAAGCTAGTGAAAAAGCGATTGATTTGAGTAAATCCACATTCTTCCATAATAGCAAGTAGATTATTTTCGGAAATAGGAAATATGTCTGTTTCAAAAGAATTTTCAAACCGGTCCCAATCTTCTAATGGAATTTGATTTTGTATCATGTAGTTTTGCCAAGCATTCAATTGCGCAGAAAACATACTTGTATGGGGTACACCATTTATTGTAGAGAGAAAGAATGGAGCGTCAGGTTTTAAGCGCCTACTAATTTCATGAAGAAGCTCTTTTTTCTCCTCAATAGTTGGGATGAAATGAAGAACAAGCATACAGGTAGCGGTGTCAAATAACGAATTTGGTAATAATGAATGGACAGTTCCATGTACGAAGTGAATTTGGTTCTGTACGCCTTCGTTTTCAATTCTTTTTTTAGCTAACTGTAGCATGCTTTCAGATGGATCAACACCTGTAAAAGATAAATTGCTATTTTGTTTACCTATTGAGAGGATCTCTTGTCCACCTCCAGCACCTATAACTAGTAAATTCGGATTGATATGTTCTTTAGGGAGTGTAGTAAACAAGAAATGATTTATCATGTCGTATAGGGTGTAATAGCTTGGGATTTTTAATGGAATTCTTTGTTCATATGAACTTACGGTAGTATCATTCCAATTCATTTTTGACCTCCTAAGTATATGTACTATAGCTTTATTATGAAATAAATGTATGAAGGTGAACAATCCCATAAATCTGGGGGGAAGAGGATGTATGAAAAAACAACGAAAGAAATTACAATGCTAGCGAATCGTATAAGTTCTATAAGGACATTTCAAAAGTCATTTCTCCACTTGATTCGTAAAGTTATTGATTTTGAAGCCGCTTGTTTTACAATTATAGACCCAATTTCTTTTTTATCTACTGGGGCATTTACGGATGCAAGTGTTGAAAAGATTCATCCACAATTGTTTATGAATGAATTTCTAGATGATGATTTTAATAAATTTAAATATTTATCAGAACACTCACCTCATGTTGCTGCTCTTAGTATGGCGACAAATGGTGAGCAAAAGAAAAGTTCTAGATACCGAAATATTTTAAAACCAGCAAGTTTTGGAGATGAATTAAGGGGCGTTTGTATAAGTAAGGGGAAATGTTTTGGGCATCTTAGTTTATTTCGAGGGAGTACCAGTCCCGTTTTTCATATCGATGATTGTAAGTACTTAGCAACGATAGTCCCAATTGCTGGAGAGGCTTTAAAAAAGGCATTTCCTATACCTTTTTCAGAAGAGAAGGTGATAGGGACAGGCACGATTATATTAAGTGAGGATTTTAATTTATTATATTGGAATCAAGATGGTAGCGATTGGCTCTCAAATCTTAGAAAGTATGAACAGTTAAATATAAAAGAAATACCAAGACCAATACGAGCAGTTTGTTCGAAAGTAAAGGCTAACGAATATAATGTAGATTGCATACGGAGAGAAGAAAAAGTTTGTATACCTTTAGCCTATGGACATTTTCTAATCATTCGGGCCAGTAAGTTAGAATGTACAAGTAGTTTTCAGGCTGGTTATGTTGTTCTTTTCGAAAGAGCAAGACCAGAAGAAATCTTTCCGCTTATTATGGAAGTTTATAGTTTTACAACACGTGAGAAGCAAGTAGTACGTAAAATTCTTACAGGTATGTCGACAAAGGAATTAGCCCAAGAACTGTGTATATCTATATACACAGTACAAGATCATTTAAAATCCATTTTTGAAAAGACTGGGGTAAGTAGTAGAAATGAACTTGTGTGGGAAGTTTTTTCGAGATTTTGCTTTGATGTTGATAAATAAAAATAAAACAAGTCTACTAAAATCACATGAAGTACGGTGGCTGAGTTGTAAAATAGGGCTGAAAAAAGGTTATGGATGAAACATTCCGTAACCTTTTTTCATAAGTAGAATTGTCCTTTTTGAAAGTTTTGTTTCAACTTTTCGTCTAAAGAGACAAAAAGTTGTCACATTTCCGTCACAATTAGCATAAACATAAAATAGACGAAATGAACTTATTTCCAAAAAGTCTTGATTCATTCAAATCAAGAGGAATAGAGCTGAAAAAGCGCGGATTAAAAGTTCACTATATTCTCAAGGAGGTAGATCGTATGAAAACTATTCTTGCTATCGCTGGACTGATTTGGGTTCTATCACATGGCATCCCAATTTATGAAGGAGAACAAATTCGCAGTGCTCTGAATAAAAATTTTAATGAATATCATATCATTGATCGGCAAGATAATGTTGTGACAGTTCGAGTGAATGATTGTTTTCATACGGTGACCGTTGAAGGAACTTCAGTAGTGAATGATACAAAAGTATGTGATCAGCAATAACTATATATAGGAAGAAAAAAGTCTCAATTTAAACGTGTGAAGATTGAGGCTTTTATATTTGTAGGCGAATAATAAGCGGGGATGGACAATCCCCGCTTATTATTGTTTCAATTTATCCCGCTATTTGCCAGGCAGTAAGACCCCCACCTCAAAATTCAGCGAAAGCAAAGAAGGTAGGTGAAGGTCGGGCTGCCCATAAAAGCTCGATTGGTGAGGGCTAATTAAAATTTCACTTTATTGGATTTTGATTGGAGATATAATGATTTTTTTACAAAAAGGAAAGGGTATAATAAAAATTGAGACTGAGAAGCTAATAATGTGTTAAGAATAATCATAAAGTGGAAATATACTCATATGGGGTATCATACATAGATATTTAATGCTATAATTGGTATACTCATAAAAGCAATTGTTTTATTGGATGAAGAGAAATTTTAAGAAGGTGATAATATGGATCATAAAGAGCATGAATCAGTAACACATAGATCAGAAAAAGAAAAAGAGCAAATTATAAATAGATTGAAGAGAATCGAAGGACAAGTTCGTGGTATTCAAAATATGATTGAAAATGATCGTTATTGCGTTGATATTTTAGTGCAAATTTCAGCGATTAATGCAGCGATGAAAAAAGTAGGAATGGGTGTCTTAAAAAATCATACGAGTCATTGTGTTTCAGGAGCTATTAAAAATGGAAATGGTGACGAAGCAATTGAAGAATTAATGACAGTATTTGAACGTTTTTCAAAAGCGTAAAAACAAGCTAGTATGTAACTGGCTTGTTTTTTTGTTTACCCGTATATTGGATTTAGGTGTATTGTAGTGAAAAAGTGTGTGTAAAATAAACGTTTAGAAAATAATTGAAAAATCATGATACAAAACCATTGATTACCTTAGGGGGGTATGGTAAAATGTAGTTGTGATTAACAAACAATGAAGAAACAAGAGGAGGATTTTAAATGGAACAGTTAACATTAAAAGTTGAAGGTATGTCTTGTGGACATTGTGTAAACTCTATCGAAAGCAGTGTGAAAGAGCTAAACGGTGTTGAAAAAGTGAAGGTTCAATTAGCAGAAGGAACTGTTGAAGTTACTATCGACTCGTCTGCTATAACATTAAAAGATATCGTTGCTGTAATTGAAGATCAAGGATACGATGTTCAATAATTATTTTTAGATATGGAAATAAATCGTACTTTAAACGAAGTACGATTTATTTTGCTAATAATTATACCTCACAAGGGTATATAGAGGTGAGAGACATGAATGAACAAAAAGAGGCCAATCTTCAAATATCAGGAATGACATGTGCAGCATGTGCCAATAGAATTGAAAAAGGTCTGAAAAAAGTAGAAGGTGTTCATGATGCAAATGTAAATTTTGCACTTGAAAAAACAAAAATAATGTACGATCCAACTAAAACAACTCCGCAACACTTTAAAGAAAAAGTTGAATCGTTAGGATATGGAATTGTAAGTGATAAAGCTGAATTTACTGTTTCAGGAATGACATGTGCAGCATGTGCGAATAGAGTTGAAAAGCGTTTAAATAAGTTAGATGGTGTGAACAAAGCGACGGTTAATTTCGCTTTAGAGTCGGCAACGGTAGACTTTAATCCTGATGAAGTCAGTGTAAATGAAATGAAGAGTACGATTACAAAGTTAGGATATAAATTAGAAGTGAAATCAGATGAGCGAGATGGATCAACAGATCATCGCTTACAAGAAATTAAACGACAAAAGAAAAAATTTATTATTTCGTTTATTTTATCATTCCCGTTATTGTGGGCAATGGTGAGTCATTTCTCATTTACATCGTTTATTTATTTACCTGATATGCTAATGAACCCTTGGGTACAGCTAGCTCTTGCAACTCCTGTTCAATTTATCATTGGTGGACAGTTTTATATTGGAGCTTATAAAGCGTTACGTAATAAAAGTGCGAATATGGATGTTCTCGTGGCACTTGGAACGTCGGCCGCTTATTTCTATAGTGTATATTTAAGTATTCAATCTATTGGTTCTTCGGAACATATGACAGATTTATATTTTGAAACGAGTGCGGTACTTATTACATTAATTATTTTAGGTAAATTATTTGAAGCAAAGGCAAAGGGACGTTCATCAGAAGCAATTAAAAAGTTAATGGGATTACAAGCGAAAACAGCTACAGTTGTACGAGATGGAACAGAAATGAAGATTTTAATCGAAGAAGTGGTAGCTGGTGATATCGTTTATGTAAAACCTGGTGAAAAAATACCAGTTGATGGAGAAATTGTAGAAGGAAAATCTGCGATTGATGAATCGATGTTAACGGGTGAAAGTATTCCAGTTGATAAAACAATTGGAGATGTAGTAATTGGTTCTACAATAAATAAAAATGGATTTTTAAAAGTTAAAGCAACTAAGGTAGGTAGAGATACGGCATTAGCTCAAATTATTAAAGTAGTAGAAGAAGCGCAAGGATCGAAAGCGCCTATTCAACGGGTAGCTGATCAAATTTCTGGTATTTTCGTACCGGTTGTAGTTGTGATTGCTATTATTACATTTGCAGTGTGGATGATATTTGTTACACCTGGTGATTTTGGCGGAGCGCTTGAGAAAATGATAGCAGTACTTGTTATCGCCTGCCCATGTGCGTTAGGTCTTGCGACACCTACATCTATTATGGCTGGATCAGGAAGATCAGCTGAGTATGGTATTTTATTTAAAGGTGGAGAGCATTTAGAAGCAACGCACCGATTAGATACGGTTATTTTAGACAAAACGGGTACTGTGACAAATGGGAAGCCAGTATTAACAGATATAATTGTAGCAGATGGATTCCATGAAGAAGAAATACTACGTTTAGTAGGAGCGGCAGAAAAAAATTCTGAACACCCACTTGCAGAAGCGATAGTAGAAGGAATTAAAGAAAAGAAAATTGATATACCAAGTTCGGAAACATTTGAAGCAATTCCTGGGTTCGGTATTGAATCGATTGTTGAAGGGAAACAATTATTAATTGGTACACGTCGATTAATGACGAAGTTTAATATTGATATTGAAGAAGTTTCTAAATCGATGGAAGAGCTAGAGCGAGAAGGAAAAACAGCAATGTTAATAGCGATAGATAAGGAGTATGCTGGAATAGTTGCTGTTGCGGATACTGTAAAAGATACTTCAAAAGCAGCTATCGCACGACTTAAGAAAATGGGTCTAGACGTTGTTATGATTACAGGGGATAATACACAAACTGCTCAGGCAATTGCAGGGCAAGTTGGTATTGATCACGTAATTGCAGAAGTATTGCCAGAAGGAAAAGCAGAAGAAGTGAAAAAACTGCAAGCGCAAGGTAAGAAAGTAGCGATGGTTGGAGATGGAATAAATGATGCTCCTGCTCTTGCTACAGCAGACATTGGTATGGCAATTGGAACAGGAACGGATGTAGCGATGGAAGCAGCGGATATTACGTTAATCCGTGGTGATTTAAATAGTATTGCCGATGCAATTTTTATGAGTAAAATGACGATTAGAAATATTAAGCAAAACCTATTCTGGGCGTTAGCTTATAATGGCTTAGGGATCCCAATTGCAGCATTAGGTTTCTTAGCACCTTGGGTTGCAGGGGCGGCGATGGCATTTAGCTCGGTATCAGTCGTATTAAATGCATTAAGATTGCAAAGAGTGAAATTAAAATAATAAAAATTTTAATTTATAGAGTAATTGAAAATGCTTTTATACAAAAAAACAATACTTTGAATAAGTGTTGTTTTTTTGTTTGTATAAAAAGAAAAAAGGTATAATAAAGCAGCAATATTGAATCTTATTATAGTAGAAAGCCGAGTGTTAGTTTAGTAAGGAGACTCATATATGTTAACGGATATTATAATTAGGACATTCCAGAAAGAGGATTTAGAAACAGTATTACAATTGTTCTATGAAACAGTTCATACGGTGAATGCAAGAGATTATAACGAGTTACAGCTACAGGCATGGGCGCCAAAGCGACTAGATAGAGAAAGATGGCTACAGTCTTTAGAAAAGAATATTTGTTACGTTGCTGAGTATAGAGGTGTGATAGTGGGGTTTGGGGATTATAATGATGAGCATTACATAGATCGCTTATTTACGCATAAAGATTATCAAGGAAAAGGGGTAGCTTCATACATATTACAGAAGTTAGAAAAAGAAGCAGTGAACTTAGGGCACGGGGATATATATACAGAGGCGAGTATTACAGCAAAATCTTTCTTTGAAAGGAAAGGTTTTATTTGCATAAAGGAACAAAAAAAACAGCACAATGGTCAGATTTTTATTAATTATGTTATGAAAAAATAGCCTTCTCATAAACGAGAAGGCTATTTTTTCATTATTTTACAGCTTCTTTTAGTTCTTTACCAGCTTTGAAAGCAGGTACTTTAGAAGCTGCGATTTGCATTTCTTCACCAGTTTGTGGGTTACGGCCTGTACGAGCAGCTCTTTCACGAACTTCGAATGTACCGAATCCGATAAGTTGTACTTTTTCACCAGCAGCTAAAGCGTTAGTGATTGATTCTACTACAGTTTGTACAACTACAGTAGCTTCTTTTTGAGAAATCTCAGCATTTTGTGCTACGTTTTTAATTAATTCTGTTTTATTCATGTTTTTCACCTCATATGTAAATAATGCTATTTAAGTTGTTATTATAACGTATAAAACATTCGAGAACAAGTGTACGTAGATATATTCACGAAAAAAATGAAATTTGTAATATTTTTTAGCCTACTTTATAACCATTCCATTTAAGCGGATATAGATTTGTTCTGTATTTCAGTCTTCTCTTTATTTGTAGGTAGTTTCTTATTATAAGATATGAAATAAGGTAGTTCTACAAAATACAAACCGCCTACTAAATTCCCAAAGAAAACAAGAAGTTTGGGAAATATTCAATCCAAGTTACATGACCGGTAAAAATTGCAGCTGGGATAACAAACATATTTGCTACAACGTGTTGAAACCCCAATTTTTTTCATGTTGTCACATCAATGTAACAAAAGGATTTTAAACTACATCTAGAGGTGAAAACATGAATACGCATCATGTAAAAAAAGAACAAAAAAAATCAATCTTAAAGAAACTTATTATAAGTTTCATAAGTATAGTAATGATTCCAGTAAGCTTGTATTTCTATGCGACAGAAATAGAACGAAAACTAATAACAGTTACGTGGAATGAAATAGAAGCCCCGACGATTCCTAAAGAGTTTAATAATAAAAAAATATTGCAATTCTCAGATGTACATTTAGGACCAGAGTTTACATTGAAACAACTAGAAAATTTGGTGGAGAAAATGAATGAATTGCATCCAGATATAGTTGTTTTCACAGGAGATTTAATAGATAAGTTTGGATCTTATAGTGCGGAAAAAGATGAAGCGAAGGTTATTTTGCAGAAAATTAATGCTCCCTTAGGGAAATATGCTGTGTTTGGGAATCATGATAGGGGCGGGGGTGGTAGTGTGTTTTATAAAAAGTATATGGAGGAAGCTGGTTTTTCTGTATTAGTAAATGAAGTGCAGAAAATTAAAGTGGGAAACGGCAAATATATTACAATATCAGGCTTGGATGATTTCTTATTAGGGAAGCCACAAATAGACGCGACTTTAAAACATGTAAGGCAACAAGATTTCAATATGCTATTAGTACATGAGCCGGATGTTGTAGACAAAGTAGCTTGTTATCCAGTTGATTTTCAAGTTTCAGGGCATAGTCACGGAGGACAAGTTCAAATTCCTTTTATAGGTCCATTAATTACTACAAAATTAGCTGAGAGCTATGTTGAAGGTATGTATGAATTAGAAGGGAAGAATAAGCCGTTACATTTATATGTAAATCGAGGTATTGGGACAACCCGAATGCCGGTTAGATTTTGGAGTGTACCTGAACTTTCAGTATTTGTGTTGAAGCAAAATAGTAATTAGACGATTCTAGAATAGTAGGAGGACTTTCAGAGAAAGTTCTCCTTTTTATTGATTAAATACAGAATGTTATGTAAATTAAATTTAAAGTGTTAAAAAAGAAAGGGGAATTTCTATGATAGAAACATGGCATAAAGAGTTGGAAAGTTTGTATAACCAAATGGTTTCGTGGCGAAGAGATTTTCATCAATACCCAGAGCTATCGTTTCAAGAAATAGAAACACCGAAAAAAATAGCTGCAATCTTAAAAAGTTTTCATATTGATGTGAAAACAGATGTCGGGGAAAGAGGAATCATCGGCGTAATTGAAGGTGGGAAATCTGGGAAGACAATCGCGTTGCGTGCTGATTTTGATGCACTACCTATTCAAGATGAAAAGAAAGTTTCATATAAATCAAAGGTTCCGGGCGTAATGCACGCTTGTGGCCATGATGGACATACAGCAACACTTTTAGGAGTTGCAAAAATATTAAGTGATCATAGAGACCAACTTTCTGGAAAAATAGTTCTTATACACCAACATGCAGAAGAGAAAGAGCCTGGCGGGGCTATCGCTATGATTGAGGATGGTTGTTTAGAAGGAGTAGATGTTGTTTTTGGTACGCATGTATCTTCTCAAATGCCTGTAGGAATTGTTGGTGCGAAAGCAGGAGCAATGATGGCGGCAGCTGATTCTTTTGAGGTGAAGGTTCAAGGGCGAGGTGGTCACGGAGGTATGCCACATCATACTGTAGATGCTATTATTGTTGCAACACAAATTATTAACCAGTTGCAACTGTTAGTTAGTAGAAAAGTCGATCCACTTCAATCCGTAGTTTTAACAGTTGGTACATTCCATGCTGGTCAAGCGGATAATATTATTGCGGATACTGCTACGTTTACAGGAACCATTCGAACGTTAGATCCTGAAGTAAGAGAATATATGGAGAAGGAATTTAGACGAGTTGTTGAGGGGATTTGTCAGTCTCTTCAGGCTGAAGTTAATATTCAATATAAACGTGGCTATCCAATATTAATAAATCATGTAGAGGAAACGAGTCATTTTATGGAGGTTGCAGAACGTGATCTTGGAAGAGAAAGGGTCATTGAAGTGCCGCCTATTATGGGTGGTGAAGATTTTGCATACTACTTAGAACATGTTCCAGGAGCATTTTTCTTCACAGGTGCGGGTAATGAAGAAATAGGAGCAACATATCCGCATCATCATCCTCAATTTGATTTTGATGAACGTGCAATGTTAGTTGGTGGGAAGTTACTTTTAAGTCTCGTAAATAGCTATTTACGAAATGGAGATGAATCTCTTAGTACTGTAGATATGGATGTGAAAAAGTAATTTACATAAATAAAAAACAGCACTAGGTTACTTTATATAACCTAGTGCTGTTTTTTATTATTTTTGCAAAGGAATAGCATCAAAATATGTTCTGTAGTTATTGGAGAATTCAAAGTTGTTTTTTGCATCCCAATTAATGGACCAAGACATTAGACCACGAAATGCAGGGTAGCCATTTTGATTAGAAAGCTTATACTTTCCTCCGAAAGGAACGCCTTTAATGATATAATTTAAAGCTTTTTTCATTTCAGTTGGAGAAATATACCCGCCACTTGGAGCTGCTGCTGGTGCCGCCGGAAGTCCAATCATTACTTGATCTGAACGAAGAGCGGGGAAAATATTATTTGGATTACCGCCTACAGGAAAGCCATGTAAGAGCATATCTGCCATCGCGACCTCGTAGTCTGCGGCTCCTTGATTATAATTATTACCGTCCATCCCAATGCCGCTACCAGCATTATAGTGTTGAACGTGAATATAAGTTAGTTTGTCTTTCACTCCGTAAATAATTGGTAAATATGCACCCCATATGCTTCCATATGCGCTATACCCGCCTTGAACATAAGCTGTTTCAGGGGCCATGCTTAGTAGGAAATCTGGGCCGTAATGGTCTGAAATCGTTCGAATTGCTGAGATAAGATTCACGATTTGAGGAGTTGTTGGGTTTTTAAAATTAGTGTCATTGCCGTTTAAGTAAATACCTGATTCAAGGTCAATATCCATTCCATCAAAACCGTATTTATCGATTAGAGATTGTATGGAATTAATAAAACGTTGTTTAGCGGCATTGTCAGGAAGTAAAACGACTCCATTTTGTCCACCTATTGAAAGAACTACTTTTTTTCCTTTACTTTTTAAATAGGAAATATCAGATTTGAACTCTGCATCTGTACCATACACAGGGGAAAATTCAACAGTGGAACGATCACCACCAGTTTCACCGAAAGATACATTTATTACATCCCATTTTGGTGAAACATCTTTTAATTTAATAATGCCAGTACCGTTATCAAAGTTATGCCAATATCCAACGAGTAATTTTGATCCTAAATTGTTTGCTGCTTTTGTTTGGAAGGGGGCTAGCGGTAGCAGTAAGAAAATTACTAACATACAACAAATGAATTTGAACTTGTTTAACATATCAACACTCCTATACAAAAAGTTGTCTAGATGTATAATCTTGTTTCTTTAATGATATCTGAAAATTTTATCTTTTGTTAGGTTTAATAATTTTCTCAACAATTGTGTATGGAAAATTATTAAACCTAATGTAATAATTTATGAAGGAGGTGGATTTATAATTTTTAAATTCAGAATATTTTGATATATTAAGAAATGTAAGACAAGGTTTTTTGCATAATACTCTTACATAAATTTCAAAATAAAGTTTGGAAGGGGATGTACAAGATTTGGATAAAAATCTTAAGAAAGACCTAAAAATACGCCACATTACGATGATCTCAATTGGTGGTGTAATAGGGGCTGGTTTGTTTGTTGGAAGTGGTGCAGTTGTACATTCGGCCGGGCCAGGTTCTATCGTTTCATATGCATTAGCAGGACTTTTAGTCATTTTCGTCATGAGAATGTTGGGGGAAATGGCAGCTATTAACCCGACAAGTGGTTCATTTGCAACATATGCACGAGAAGCTATTGGTCCATGGGCCGGGTATACAATTGGGTGGCTATATTGGTTTTTCTGGGTAATTGTTATTGCAATAGAAGCCACAGCAGGTGCTGGTATTATTCAATACTGGATTCCAGACATCCCACTCTGGTTATTAAGCCTAATATTAACGATTTTATTAACGTTGACGAATGTTTTTTCAGTGAAATCATTTGGAGAGTTTGAATATTGGTTTTCTTTTATTAAAGTAATAAGTATCGTCTTATTCCTTTGTCTTGGACTTGCTGTTATTTTAGGATTTGTACCAGGAACGGAAGCACCTGGCACTTCAAATTTAGTAGGACAAGGGGGATTTATGCCAAATGGGATAAGTTCGGTGCTGCTTGGAATTACCGTCGTTATATTTTCATTTATGGGGTCAGAGATTGTAGCAGTAGCGGCTGGTGAGTCTGCTGAGCCTGTAAAAGCAGTAAAAACAGCAACAAATAGTGTAATTTGGCGTATTCTCGTATTTTTCATTGGATCTATTGCTATAGTCGTTACACTCCTTCCGTGGAATTCAGCAAACATACTAAAAAGTCCATTTGTAGCGGTACTTGAACATATAGGAATACCAGCGGCAGCACAAATTATGAATTTTATCGTTTTAACAGCTGTACTCTCTTGTTTAAATTCGGGCTTATATACAAACTCAAGAATGCTTTTTTCGATGGCAGAAAGAGGAGATGCTCCAAAGGTGTTTTTAAAATTGAACAGTAGTGGTGTTCCAGTTCGAGCAGTTTTATTTGGAACTTTCTTCGCTTATATTGGAGTTGTTTTTAGTTACATATCTCCAGATAAAGTATTTTTATTTTTAGTGAATGCTTCTGGTGGGATCGCGTTACTCGTTTATCTCGTTATTGCAGTTTCGCATTTAAAGATGCGTAAAAAAATGGGAAAAGTAGAACAAAGAAATTTGAAAGTGAAAATGTGGCTTTTCCCATATGTAACGTATGTTACAATTGCTGCTATTATAGCAGTTTTAGTTGCAATGCTTGCAATTGAATCTTTGCGTCCACAAGCACTTTTAACGATGCTTGTTACTGTTCTTATAATACTTTCTTATTTTATTTTTAATAGAAATAAAAATAGCACAGTTTTGAAACCTAAAAGTAGAAATGAAGAATCCGTTCGATTCTAATTTATTGTTTTGGAATAGAGTTACACCCAATCATTGCTATAAAAGAATCATATATAAACATAGAAACGAGTAATTACTATTGTCATAGTGAATATAAACTTTTTTCTTGACTTTTTATACGAAGGCGAGCAAAATGGTAAAAAAGGAAGGGGGGATGATGATGGAAGAGTACGTATTAGAGCTGTATAACCTGTTATATACGACAGAATGGCAAGATATTGTTTCGTTTCTAGGAATAGTATTTTGCATGAAAATTGTAATTGTATATATGGAAGAGCAAGGTATGTTCTATTCCTTCTCATCCCCGTTCGATGTGCAGCGCGAGCCGTTGCTGAACTATGCCAAGGTGAATTACGAACAAATTCCTTTTGTTCTATTCTTTATGATTCGATTTATAACAGCAATTGTAAAGAAGAAAGAAAGTGATGATGAAGAGTGCCACGTAACTTGTAATATAGCTAACGTTTTTTAAGCTAAATACAAGGAGGAGATTTATATGTGGTTTCGATTTCTTATGATTGGTTTCTTTTCATTAACAGCAATTTCATTAATGGGATATCAAGTATCTGAAATTTTTCAAGCATATAGCAATACGTTTTTTAACAAAAACTAATTGCATTGCTATTTGAATAATAAAGCGATAAAATCCTTCTTAAGAAGTTTTATTAAGAAGGATTTTTTTCTTTGTCTTGTCTTACTGTGTCAAACTATTGTCACATTTACACTGTGAATAATATGTTAAAATAGTGAGGTTACGTATACATATTTGAAGGAAGAGGGAGTGACCATTTTGGTGGATCAATCAACAAATCAGAAAAGCTATGCTCCTATTGTGATAACGCTTTCTGTAATTGTAAATGCGATTATTTTATTTTTGTTCTTTGGGCCTGTTGGCTATGAAGGAGAAGTACATTTTGATGTAACGATTTTACCAATGTTAAATGCAATTTTTAATAGCTTTACGTTCGTATTCTTATTAGCAGCTTTATACTCTATTATTAAAAAGAATGTGAAAATGCACCGTGGTTTCATTCTTGCGGCATTCACGACGACTTTGCTATTCTGTGTTTCGTATTTATCGTATCATTACTTGGCGCCAGCAACACATTTTGGCGGGGAAGGATTTATTAAATATGTGTACTTCATCATTTTAATTACACATATTATCCTTGCGGCAATTATTGTACCACTTGCATTGTTCGCACTTGTATTTGGTTTTACGAATCAATTAACACGTCACCGTAAAATTGTACGATGGACGATGCCAATTTGGCTATATGTAAGTCTATCTGGTGTTATTGTTTACTTAATGATCTCACCTTATTATCAATAAAAAATCTCAGCCCTAAAGGCTGGGATTTTTTTGTTAAGCAAATATTTTTGTGAAATGAAAAAAATATGGTATACAAAAGTATAGTTGCTTTTTAAATAGAAGGGATGGTAAAAAGATATGCAAAATTTTGTATTTCGTAATCCGACAAAACTTATTTTCGGTAAAGGACAATTAGAGCAGTTAAAAACTGAAATTCCACAGTTCGGTAAAAAAGTTCTTCTCGTATATGGAGGAGGCAGCATTAAAAGAAACGGTATATATGATAATGTAATTTCTATTTTAAAAGATATAAATGCGGAAGTATTTGAATTGACTGGTGTTGAACCGAATCCTCGTGTATCAACAGTAAAAAAAGGGATTCAAATTTGTAAAGAAAATGGTGTCGAATTTATTTTAGCAGTTGGTGGAGGAAGTGTAATCGACTGTACGAAAGCGATTGCCGCTGGTAGTAAGTACGATGGAGATGTATGGGATATTGTAACGAAAAAAGCATTTGCTAGCGAGGCATTACCATTTGGTACTGTACTTACTCTTGCAGCAACAGGATCTGAAATGAATGCAGGCTCGGTAATTACAAACTGGGAAACGAATGAAAAATACGGCTGGGGTAGCCCGGTTACTTTCCCGCAGTTTTCAATCTTAGATCCAGTTCATACTGCGTCTGTACCGAAAGATCAAACAATTTACGGTATGGTAGATATTATGTCACACGTATTAGAGCAATATTTCCATCATGGAACAAATACAGAACTACAAGATCGTTATTGTGAATCTGTTTTAAGAACAGTAATTGAAACAGCTCCTAAGCTTTTAAGTGATCTAGAAAATTATGAGCATAGGGAAACAATTTTATATTGCGGTACTATGGCGTTAAACGGCATTTTAGCAATGGGAGTAAAAGGAGACTGGGCAACTCATAATATTGAGCATGCAGTTTCTGCTGTTCATGACATACCACACGGCGGCGGCCTTGCAATTCTATTCCCGAATTGGATGAAGCATGTTATAGATGAAAATGTAAGTCGTTTTAAACAGTTCGCTATTCGTGTATTTGATATAGAAACAGATGGCAAAACAGATAAAGAAGTGGCGTTAGAAGGAATTGAGGCACTGCGTCAATTTTGGACTTCAATTGAGGCGCCAGTAGCATTATCTGATTATACTATTGGAGAAAATGAAATTGATTTAATGGCGGATAAAGCGATGGCTTATGGTGAATTTGGTAACTTTAAAAAATTAAATAAAGATGATGTTTTAAACATATATAAAGCTTCTTTATAAGTGAATCGAGAAAAGAAACCCATTTGATATAACAATCAAATGGGTTTCTTTTTTGTTGTCTATAACTGTTTTTGATTGTTTTTGATTATTTATGAATGTATATGGTTGATTTTTGTGATCGTTTTCATTATACTGTAATCAAAGAAGAGGTGAGTAAAATGTTAACTCCTGAACGTCATCAAATGATATTGCAACTTGTAAAAGAACAGAAAGTAGTTAAATTACAGCAATTAGTTGAAAGAACAGAAAGCTCTGAATCAACAATTCGTCGTGATTTAGCACAATTAGAAAAACAAAGGTTATTAAAAAGAGTTCATGGTGGTGCCTCTGTTTTAACAGCAAAGGGACAGGAGCCAACGATGACTGAAAAATCATCCAAAAACATTCAAATAAAACATCAAATTGCTAAGTATGCAGCTACTATTGTGGAACAAGGGGATTGTATTTATTTAGATGCAGGAAGTACAACATTTGAAATGATTCCATTTCTAATAAATAAAGATGTTACTGTCGTGACGAATGGACTTATGCATATTGAAGCTTTAGTTGAAAATAATATTCGTGCGTATTTACTAGGCGGAATGATGAAGAGTAGGACGAAGGCTTTAATTGGTGCGATGGCACAGGAAAGTATGCAGAAGTATCGCTTTGATAAATGTTTTTTAGGAGCGAATGGCGTACATGAACAGTTTGGTTTTACAACACCAGATCCAGAAGAAGCGCTTTTAAAACAAATGGCATTAACATTAGCGAACGAAGGGTATTTCTTAATTGATGAAAGTAAGTTTTCAGAAGTTGCGTTTGCGAAAATTGCCAATGTTGAAGATGCAAATATTATTACAAACCATTTAGAAATGGATTTAGAAAAATATAAAAGACAAACCAATGTAATTGAGGCTGATAAACAATGATCTATACAGTTACTTTAAACCCATCTATTGATTATGTAGTACAAGTTAATTCTTTCGATTTAGGCACAGTAAATCGGGCAGAGAAAGATATGAAGTTCCCTGGAGGAAAAGGGATTAATGTTTCTCGCGTTCTTCATCGTTTAGGTGTTGAAAATGTTGCACTTGGATTTACTGGTGGATTTACTGGTCAGTTTATTCAAGATGTATTACATGATGAAGGTGTAACAACAAATTTCGTCCAAGTAGATGAAGATACTAGAATTAATGTAAAAATAAAAGGGGAAGAAGAAACAGAATTAAATGGACAAGGTCCTATTGTGACAAAAGAACAGTTTGGACAATTGATGAAAAAAATTGAAAGTATGCAACGTGAAGATTGTGTTGTACTTGCTGGAAGTATACCGGCTTCTATTCAAAATACCTTTTATGAATCAATTGCTGCGTTTGGAGCTGAAAAAGGTATTCGTGTAGTAGTAGATGCAAGTGGAAGTGCACTGCAACATGTAATTAAAAATAAGCCATTTTTAATAAAGCCAAATCATCATGAACTTGGTGAGTTATTTGGAGTGGAGCTTTCAACGGTAGAAGAGATTTTACCGTATGGAAGAAAATTAGTCGAACAAGGTGTAGAGAACGTTATTGTATCAATGGCCGGAGATGGAGCTTTATTATTTACGGCAGAAGGTATATATGAAGCAACTGTTCCAAAAGGTGTTGTTATTAATTCAGTTGGGGCAGGAGATTCTCTCGTTGCTGGATTTGTAGGTAAATACGAACAGACAAAAGAAATTGAAAAGGCATTCCAATATGGCGTTGCAACAGGGAGTGCAACAGCATTTTCGGCAGATTTATGTAAAAAGGAAAAAGTAGAAGAATTATTGTCGCAAGTAATTGTAGTTAAGCGATAGGGGGAAGTAACATATGAAAATTACAGAACTATTAAAAAGGGATACAGTCATTATGAATTTGACAGCTTCAAATAAAGAAGCTGTCATAGATGAATTAGTTGAGAAATTAAGTGGGGCAAATCGTTTAAATAGTAAAACGGAATTTAAAGAAGCTATTTTAAAGCGGGAGTCCCAAAGTACGACTGGAATTGGGGAAGGCATTGCCATACCTCATGCGAAGACGAAGGCTGTTAAGCAACCGGCGATTTGTTTTGGTAGAAGTGTAAGCGGTATCAATTATGAATCGCTTGACGGACAGCCTGCACATTTATTCTTTATGATTGCTGCAAGTGAAGGAGCGAATAATACACATTTAGAAACGTTGTCCCGTCTTTCTACATTATTAATGGATGAAGGCTTTCGCAAGCAATTATTAGAAGCGAAGGATGAAGAGGAGCTTCTTCGCTTATTTGATGAAAAAGAGAATGAAAAAGAAGAAGAAGTTGAAGTAGCGAAACCAGAAGGGGATGAACCATACGTATTAGCTGTTACAGCTTGTCCGACTGGAATCGCTCACACATATATGGCTGCTGATAGTTTGAAAGCGAAAGCGGCAGAGTTAGGGATTGCGATTAAAGTTGAAACGAACGGATCAACAGGTATAAAAAACGGTTTAACGAAAGAGGACATTGAACGTGCAACGGCCATTATCGTTGCGGCAGATAAACAAGTAGAAGTGAATCGTTTTGCTGGAAAACATGTCATTCAAGTGCCAGTAGCTGATGGGATTAGAAAAACGGAAAAGCTTCTTAATCGAGCTGTCAAACAAGATGCACCAATCTTTAAAGGTGTAAAAGAGAATGGGAAGTCAGAGAGTATAGAGAAGGAAAAAGGATTAGGAATTTATAAGCATTTAATGAGCGGTGTAAGTAATATGCTTCCGTTTGTTGTTGGCGGTGGAATTTTAATAGCGCTAGCGTTTTCGTTTGGTGGTATAAAGGCGGAAGGTCCATTAGCTGAATTGTTCATGTCTATTGGTGGAGGAAAAACAGGGGCGTTTTTATTCCTTGTACCAATTTTAGCTGGATTTATTGCGAGTTCTATTGCTGATCGTCCTGGTTTTATGCCTGGTGTTGTCGGAGGATTTTTAGCGGCACATGCGAATGCTGGGTTTTTAGGTGGATTAATTGCTGGTTTCTTAGCTGGATATGTTGTTTTAGGATTGAAAAGATTATTTTCAGGATTACCAGCGCAGTTAGAAGGAATTAAACCTGTTTTGTTATATCCAGTCTTTGGATTGTTAATTACAGGAGTTGTAATGCAAAAAGTAGTAAATCCACCTGTAGTAGCATTGAATGAAATGTTAACAGGATGGTTAAATGGTTTGAACGGTACAAATGCTATATTACTAGGTCTTATTTTAGGTGGTATGATGGCAATCGATATGGGTGGTCCAATTAATAAAGCCGCATTTACATTTGGTATTGCTGCAATAGAAGCGCAGAACTTTGGAGTTCACTCTGCTGTTATGGCTGGTGGTATGGTACCGCCACTTGCAATTGCATTTGCAACTACATTCTTTAAAACAAAGTTTACAGAAGCGGAACGTAAATCTGGTTTAACAAATTATATTATGGGAGCATCGTTTATTACAGAAGGTGCAATTCCATTTGCAGCTGCAGATCCGATTCGAGTAATTGTAAGTTGTGTTGTTGGTTCAAGTATTGCAGGCGCGTTATCTATGTTATTCCAAATTACATTACCGGCACCACATGGTGGGTTATTTGTTATAGCATTAGTAAATAAACCGTTGCTATATATTTTCTCTATACTAGTAGGGACAGCTATTTCTGCTCTTATGATGGGAATTTGGAAAAAGAAAGTTAAATAACAAATGAAAAAGGAGTAGCTACTATAAGTTACTCTTTTTTATTACAAAAAAAGAGATTAATAATTGGAGAATGATGTTTTATGGTAAAGATGTAATGGAATATGGTTTTTTTGTAACAAAACAGTAATACTGTAATTTTTTTTGGAAAAAAATTTTCATGCTTGTATGTGGAAAATATATGAAAAATATTGGGGTTTCTATTGAAAAGGCATTTTATTAATATGGAAATTTATGTTACAACTCGTTAATCGTATATTACGAATGCTTTGTAATTGTGTGATTTCTAAAAAACTAAAAAATTTGTTGCTATAATGAAAATACGAAAACAAAGCAAATGGAGGCTATTCATGAAAAAATTATTAGGTATAGCAACAGCGGCAGTTTTTGGTCTTGGGATTTTTGCAGGTTCTGCGAAAGCAGAAACGATTGTAACAACAGACGTATTAAATGTGAGAGAAAACCCAAATGTAGAGTCAAAGCTTGTAGGTAAAATGTTAAGTGGAAATAAATTAGATGTTATAAATACAGAAAACGGATGGTCGAAAATTAAATTAGACGGTAAAGAAGCATTTGTAAGTGCTGAATTTACTAAAAGTACGTATTATGTAACTGCGAATGTATTAAATATTCGTGCTGGAGCGAATACTGACTCTGAAATTCTTGGTAAATTTAATAAAAATGATTTGATTGAAACGACAAATCAAGTTCAAAATGAATGGTTACAATTCGACTACAATGGAAAAGTTGCATATGTTCACGTGCCATTTTTAACAGGGACGGCACCGGTAATTGAAAAGAAAGAAGTTGTAACGCAAGAAGAAGTGCCGGAAAGAGTAAATACGCCGGTTAAAAATAATAAAGCAGTTAAGAGCAAAGAGTCTGTTAAGAATGTAGAATCAAATAAACCTGTGGTAAAACAGCAGTCAACTACGAAACAAGTTGCGAAATCTACTCAAACAAGTGCCCCTGCTGGTGGACGTGAAATAACAGTAGAAGCGACGGCGTATACAGCAAATCCAAGTGAGAATGGTACGTATGGTGGTCGTGTATTAACTGCAATGGGGCATGATTTAACAGCGAATCCAAATATGAAAGTAATTGCTGTTGATCCAAAGGTAATTCCACTTGGATCGAAAGTATGGGTAGAAGGATATGGAGAAGCGATTGCTGGAGATACTGGTGGTGCTATTAAAGGAAATCGTATTGATGTATTAGTGGGCTCAGATGGTAGTGCTAATAGCTGGGGCCGTAAGTCTGTAAAAGTGAAAGTTATACAATAGTGTATATGTATTAATTTAAAAAGCGGTTGCTTACATATTTTCAAGCAACCGCTTTTTATGGATTATTGAAAGGGATAAATAGTTGTACCTGTAAGAATTTTATATGCACTGCAAAATTGAGTCTGCATATACTCTGTATTTTTATTTTCTGGATGTAATGTTGTTTCTTGGAGCGTAGAATGAAAAGAACGTAGCAAACAATTTAGAGCGAAGTATAATTCTTCTTGTGAACAGTTTTGTTCTTTTGTAGCAGTGGCTAAAATAAGGTCTTTTGTTAAAGATGAAAAATTGATGGTAGATTGTTTCATAGTCAACTCATCCTCTCAAAGCTATTTTTATCATGTGTATGCAGAATTGGACAAACTATGTTCTTTTTTATATGAAATTTCATGTACCAGAATGAAAGAACTTGCAATCGTACCGTTAAAATTGTTAAGATTGGATATAATCAATAGATGGAGTATATTACATAAAGAGAGTTGAATGATATGGGAGAAATGCAACGCGAAAAGGTTGCTGTCATCATTGGACCAACTGCTGTTGGAAAGACGAAGTTAAGTATTGACCTTGCCAAAGCGTTGAATGGTGAAATTATAAGTGGAGATTCCATGCAGATTTATCGCACGATGGACATTGGAACAGCAAAGGTGACAAAAGAAGAGATGGACGGAATTCCACATTATATGGTCGATATAAAAGATCCGGAAGATTCATTTTCTGTCGCAGAATTTCAAGAACGTGTTCGTAAACATATTCGAGAAATTACAGAGCGGGGTAAATTACCGATTATTGTTGGTGGAACCGGTCTTTATATACAATCAGTTTTATTCGATTATCAGTTTACAGATGATGCTGGTGATGCTATATACCGAGAGCAAATGGAAAAGCTAGCTCAAGAACGTGGTGTGGAATATGTACATGAAAAATTGCAAGAAGTAGATCCAGAAAGCGCGGAGCGTATTCATGCTAATAATGTGCGTCGTGTCATTCGGGCGTTAGAAATTTTCCACACGACGGGCGAAAAAATGAGTGATCAACTCGAAAAACAAGAAAACGAGTTATTATATGATGTTTCATTAATTGGCTTGACAATGGATCGAGAAATGCTATACGATCGCATTAACTTACGAGTGGATTTAATGATGGAACAAGGTTTATTAGAGGAAGTAGAAGGGCTGTATAATCGTGGGATAAGAGATTGTCAATCTATTCAAGCGATTGGGTATAAAGAGGTATATGATTATTTTGAGAATCGTGTCTCTTTAGAAGAAGCGGTATCACAATTAAAGACGAATTCACGTCGTTATGCAAAACGTCAATTAACGTGGTTCCGTAATAAAATGGATGTCACATGGTTTGATGTTACAGATGGTGAAAAAACGTCAGAAATTTTACGATACATAGAAGGAAAGTTACAACTAAAGTCGAATAATAGTAAGTAGAGAAAAAGAGGAGGATTCGACATGAAGCAATCAATCAATATTCAAGATCAGTTTTTAAATCAACTCCGTAAAGAAAATACGTTTGTTACGCTGTACTTATTAAATGGTTTCCAGCTTCGTGGATTAATTAAAGGATTTGATAATTTTACAGTCCTACTGGAAACAGAAGGTAAGCAACAGCTTATTTATAAACATGCAATTTCTACATTCGTACCACAAAAAAATGTTTCGATTGAATTAGAGTAGTAATGAATTATTGTACATAACAAAAAAAGAGCGAGTTTCTCGCTCTTTTTTTATTTGTCATAAACAATACATAGTGAAATTTAAGCGATTCTAAATACAGTAAGGCGAATGTTAGTATTTCCTGTTGCAGGGATCGTAATCTCGTTAAGAGTAGATTGGACAGAGATGTTTGCACCAGCTGCTAACGTTTCAATTGTAGTAAATGAAAGTGAGTCACCTATTAAACTTGAAGAGAAGTTGTCAGTTGCGACTGCTCCATTAATTGAAATTCCTACTCCAAGTGGAGCACATCCTGGCGCAGTTGTAGCGATGGATACGCTAATTACATAAATGCCAGCGTTAATAACAGTAACTGTATTTGTGCCGTTAAAGATCATATTGTTTACGTTAATTGCAGTACTAAAAATAAAGTTATTAAATTGCAGTACTGTTTGTTGAATGTTATTTGTTACAACAATTGTTGCTACAGGGAAGCTAGGTCCAGTAGGTCCAGTAGGCCCAGTAGGTCCGCCAGAAGGTCCGGTTGGTCCAGTAACTCCTATACCAGTAGCGCCAGTGGCACCCGTTGGTCCTTGGATACCTTGAACACCTTGAGGTCCGGTAGCACCAGTAGCACCTGTGTTACCTTGAACGCCTTGAGGTCCGGTAGCACCAGTAGCACCTGTGTTACCTTGAACGCCTTGAGGTCCGGTAGCGCCAGTAGCGCCTGTGTTACCTTGAGCGCCTTGAGGTCCGGTAGCACCAGTAGCACCTGTGTTACCTTGAGGTCCAGTGGCACCAGTAGCGCCAGTAGCACCTGTGTTACCTTGAGGTCCAGTGGCACCAGTAGCGCCAGTAGCACCTGTGTTACCTTGAACGCCTTGAGGTCCAGTGGCACCAGTAGCGCCAGTAGCACCTGTGTTACCTTGAACGCCTTGAGGTCCAGTGGCACCAGTAGCGCCAGTAGCACCTGTGTTACCTTGAGGTCCAGTGGCACCAGTAGCGCCAGTAGCACCTGTGTTACCTTGAGGTCCAGTGGCACCAGTAGCGCCAGTAGCACCTGTGTTACCTTGAACGCCTTGAGGTCCAGTGGCACCAGTAGCACCAGTAGCACCTGTGTTACCTTGAGGTCCGGTAGCGCCAGTAGCGCCTGTGTTACCTTGAGCGCCTTGAGGTCCGGTAGCACCAGTAGCACCTGTGTTACCTTGAGGTCCAGTAGCACCCGTGGCACCTGTGTTACCTTGAACACCTTGAGGTCCAGTAGCGCCAGTGGCACCAGTAGCACCTGTGTTACCTTGAACGCCTTGAGGTCCAGTAGCGCCAGTGGCACCAGTAGCACCTGTGTTACCTTGAACACCTTGAGGTCCAGTAGCGCCAGTGGCACCGGTAGCACCAGTAGCACCAGTAGCACCTGTGTTACCTTGAGGTCCAGTGGCACCAGTAGCGCCAGTAGCACCTGTGTTACCTTGAGGTCCAGTGGCACCAGTAGCGCCAGTAGCACCTGTGTTACCTTGAGGTCCAGTGGCACCAGTAGCGCCAGTAGCACCTGTGTTACCTTGAGGTCCAGTGGCACCAGTAGCGCCAGTAGCACCTGTGTTACCTTGAGGTCCAGTGGCACCAGTAGCGCCAGTAGCACCTGTGTTACCTTGAACGCCTTGAGGTCCAGTGGCACCAGTAGCGCCAGTAGCACCTGTGTTACCTTGAGGTCCGGTAGCGCCAGTAGCGCCTGTGTTACCTTGAGCGCCTTGAGGTCCGGTAGCACCAGTAGCACCTGTGTTACCTTGAGGTCCAGTAGCACCCGTGGCACCTGTGTTACCTTGAACACCTTGAGGTCCAGTAGCGCCAGTGGCACCAGTAGCACCTGTGTTACCTTGAACGCCTTGAGGTCCAGTAGCGCCAGTGGCACCAGTAGCACCTGTGTTACCTTGAACACCTTGAGGTCCAGTAGCGCCAGTGGCACCGGTAGCACCAGTAGCACCAGTAGCACCTGTGTTACCTTGAACGCCTTGAGGTCCAGTAGCACCCGTGGCACCTGTGTTACCTTGAACACCTTGAGGTCCAGTAGCGCCAGTGGCACCAGTAGCACCTGTGTTACCTTGAACGCCTTGAGGTCCAGTAGCGCCAGTGGCACCAGTAGCACCTGTGTTACCTTGAACACCTTGAGGTCCAGTAGCGCCAGTGGCACCGGTAGCACCAGTAGCACCAGTAGCACCTGTGTTACCTTGAACGCCTTGAGGTCCAGTAGCACCCGTGGCACCTGTGTTACCTTGAACACCTTGAGGTCCAGTAGCGCCAGTGGCACCGGTAGCCCCAGTAGCACCAGTAGCACCTGTGTTACCTTGAGGTCCAGTAGCACCCGTGGCACCTGTGTTACCTTGAACGCCTTGAGGTCCAGTAGCGCCAGTGGCACCGGTAGCCCCAGTAGCCCCTGTGTTACCTTGAACGCCTTGAGGTCCAGTAGCGCCAGTGGCACCGGTAGCCCCTGTGTTACCTTGAACGCCTTGAGGTCCAGTAGCGCCAGTAGCGCCAGTGGCACCGGTAGCCCCAGTAGCCCCAGTAGCCCCTGTGTTACCTTGAACGCCTTGAGGTCCAGTAGCGCCAGTGGCACCGGTAGCCCCAGTAGCCCCTGTGTTACCTTGAACGCCTTGAGGTCCAGTAGCGCCAGTGGCACCGGTAGCCCCAGTAGCCCCTGTGTTACCTTGAACGCCTTGAGGTCCAGTAGCGCCAGTGGCACCGGTAGCCCCAGTAGCCCCTGTGTTACCTTGAACACCTTGAGGTCCAGTGGCACCAGTAGCGCCAGTAGCCCCTGTGTTACCTTGAGGTCCAGTAGCACCCGTGGCACCTGTGTTACCTTGAACGCCTTGAGGTCCAGTAGCGCCAGTGGCACCGGTAGCCCCAGTAGCCCCTGTGTTACCTTGAACGCCTTGAGGTCCAGTAGCGCCAGTGGCACCGGTAGCCCCCGTGTTACCTTGAATACCTTGAGGTCCCGTGGCACCAGTAGCCCCTGTGTTACCTTGAATACCTTGAGGTCCCGTGGCACCAGTAGCCCCAGTGTTACCTTGAACACCTTGAGGTCCAGTAGCGCCAGTGTTACCTTGAGCACCTTGAGGTCCCGTGGCACCGGTAGCCCCAGTGTTACCTTGAACGCCTTGAGGTCCAGTAGCGCCCGTGGCACCAGTAGCCCCAGTGTTACCTTGAACACCTTGAGGTCCAGTGGCACCAGTAGCGCCAGTAGCCCCAGTGTTACCTTGAGGTCCAGTAGCACCGGTAGCGCCAGTGTTACCTTGAACGCCTTGAGGTCCAGTAGCGCCAGTGTTACCTTGAGCACCTTGAGGTCCCGTGGCACCGGTAGCACCAGTGTTACCTTGAACGCCTTGAGGTCCAGTAGCGCCAGTGTTACCTCGAGGTCCAGTAGGTCCAGTAGCACCGGTAGCGCCCGTGTTACCTCGAGGTCCAGTAGGTCCAGTAGCACCGGTAGCGCCCGTGTTACCTCGAGGTCCAGTAGGTCCAGTAGCACCGGTAGCGCCCGTGTTACCTCGAGGTCCAGTAGGTCCAGTAGCACCGGTAGCGCCCGTGTTACCTCGAGGTCCAGTAGGTCCAGTAGCACCGGTAGCGCCCGTGTTACCTCGAGGTCCAGTAGGTCCAGTAGCACCAGTAGCGCCCGTGTTACCTCGAGGTCCAGTAGGTCCAGTAGCACCGGTAGCGCCCGTGTTACCTCGAGGTCCAGTAGGTCCAGTAGCACCGGTAGCGCCCGTGTTACCTCGAGGTCCAGTAGGCCCAGTAGCACCAGTAGCGCCCGTGTTACCTCGAGGTCCAGTAGGCCCAGTAGCACCAGTAGCGCCCGTGTTACCTCGAGGTCCAGTAGGTCCAGTAGGCCCTCTGCCGAACGAAGCTGAATTAACTAGAGTAGTTTGTAACTCTGCAATTAATTTAAGGAGTTCTTGGAGTGTACAATGATCGATTCGGAATAACTTTGTAATGTAAAGTAAATAATTAATTAAAATTTGGAGTTCAACAAATACAGCACTTGCTACGAAGGTTGGATTTCTTAATATAGTTATTAAGTTTTTTATAATAGCTAATCCTTGCGCTTTCAGGGAGGAAGTAGCGTCTAGCGAACAGATGAACTTACTTAGTAGGTTTAATGTATCAATTAAATCTTCGATGTTTTTAGGGGATGGATTAGCGAAAAGTTTTGGAATTATTTTAATTAAATCGTTAATAATCGCTCGAAATGTTCTAATTTGTGCTTTAGAAATTGGGATGGATGGTGTGTTTGAGATTCGTCCGGCACTACTTGGAAAGCATGGTTTGGAGAATTTGTTTTGACTGTCGTCATAACGAGACATTAAATCGCTCCTTTCTAATGAGAATGTGAATGAAACTCATCATAGTAGATGCAAAAATTAGTTAAATGGTCATAATAAAATCGTTTGTTTAAAGAAAAAATAGAAAAAACGCCTTACAATAAGGCGTTTTTTCTATTTTCTGCGTATTTATAATATCGTTTTAGTGAAACTTTTGATTTGAATCCAGCTAGTTTTATAATTTCTGATTCCGGCGTTTCTTTTTTTATTAAGTTTAAAATATAGGTGTTACGAAAGTGTTGCCCTGAGATTCCTTTGCGTAAATTAGCTCTAGCTACTTCAAGGCGAATCATTTTTTGGATAGCGATTTCTGTTAATCCCTTCGGTGAATCATTTTCGTATACCCATCTGTATGTTCCGCGGTTAAAATCGAATGCGACAAACAGTGGGTCATTACTATGGTATTTTGGACGAACGGGTTCAGGGATGCTTTTGTAGTATGTGTATAATTGCTTTTTGTCTTCTTTTGTTAATGTAATCGTTCTTTCTACTCCTGCGGTTGCTGGGATAGATAATGTATTAGTTTCAAAGTGAACATGATACATAGTTAATGCTGTAAGCTCTTGTAGGGATAAACCATAGTCAATTAATAGGTTTAAAATAGTGATATTACGATCCATCAATAAAGGTCGTACAGGACGTTGTTTTTCTGATAGTCCTTCCAATGAAGTGACGATACGCTTTAATTTTTTTTCTTCATTAGATGAAATAAAATCTTCATTTCGTAGTGCGCGATCTGGTTGAATGGAAATTTCCATATTCTTTAATGGATTAGGGATGTTTAGGAAATGATTCATTCTATTTAGTACAATAAATACACGATGCATCGTCTTTTCTGAGTAGTTTCGATTCGTTTTTAAGTCAGAAAAGTAATCTTCGTAGTCTTTTGTACAAAGTGTAGCCCATATATTACTGGAAGGGAGCTTTTTGTTTTTTTCTAACCAATGTCCGAAATCTTCAATGTCATAAACATAACGTTTAATGGTTGAGGTTTTTCGGCCTTTATTCAATAAAAAAATAGAAAAGGCTTGTATTGTATCATGGAATTCCGTTGTCTCCATAGTCCCACCACCTTAATTATTTCTTATATTATAGCAAATTTTTCTGAAAATAGGCATTTGTAAGAAGGACGGGAATAATAATATGTGTTGAGTGGATAAAGTGAAACTTTAATCAGTGGGGGGGTGTTCATCCTCCGCTGATTATCAGCCCACACCAATCGGGCATTTACGGGCAGTTATCCCCCGCCTAACTTCCTCGCATTCGCTGAATTTTGAGGTGGGAGTCTTACTGCCTGCAAATTGCGGGATAAAATGAGGTGATTGTATGGAACAATCGATGCGAAAGAAAAATAATAATCAAATTAATATTGTGTTAAACCATCGAAAGAAAATTTCTTTACCAGCATCAGAAAATAAAACGGAAATTTCAAATGAAACTACAATTAAACATGAGATGCTGCAAAGAATTGAAGAAGAGATGGGGAAACTCGTTGGGATGGATGATATAAAAAAGATAATAAAAGAAATATATGCTTGGATTTATGTAAATAAAAAAAGACAAGAAATGGGATTGAAATCTGAGAAGCAAGTACTCCATATGTTGTTTAAAGGGAATCCAGGTACAGGAAAGACAACTGTTGCTAGAATGATAGGGAAATTGTTGTTTGAGATGAATATTCTATCAAAAGGGCATTTAGTTGAAGCGGAACGTGCTGATCTTGTAGGAGAATACATTGGCCATACGGCTCAAAAAACAAGAGATTTAATAAAAAAAGCAATGGGAGGTATTTTGTTTATTGATGAGGCGTATTCTTTAGCTCGAGGTGGAGAGAAGGATTTTGGAAAGGAAGCAATTGATACGCTCGTAAAGCATATGGAGGATAAACAACATGGTTTTGTATTGATTTTGGCTGGGTATTCAAGAGAGATGAATCACTTCCTTTCATTAAATCCAGGACTGCAATCTCGTTTTCCGTTTATTATTGAGTTTGCGGATTATTCGGTAAATCAGTTGTTGGAAATTGGGAAGAGAATGTATGAAGAGCGTGAATACCAGTTATCAAAGGAAGCGGAATGGAAATTTAGAGATCATTTACATGCTGTAAAGTATTCGTCGCAAATTACATCGTTTAGTAATGGCCGATACGTACGGAATATTGTTGAAAAATCGATTCGTACACAGGCTATGCGGTTGTTGCAAGAAGATACGTATGATAAGTATGATTTAATTGGAATATCAAGTGTTGATTTAATGTTGGAAGAGGAGACGCACAGTACATAAACTGTGCGTCTGTTTTTTGTGCATATGTTCGTTTATTCTTTTTTTTCTTTTTCTTGGTGAGATTTATGGAAACGTTCCATTTTAGCGCTCTTTTCGTGTGCTGAATTAGAATCGTGCCCAAATTGGTTTACTGAGCTTTTTTGAGCTCCTTTATTAACGTGGTTTGTCATTTGTATTCACCTCACTTTAAAAATTAGTATAAACATTAAGTAAAGAAAAAATCGTTAGAAAAGAAAAACCTCTTTACGATATGTAAAGAGGTTAGAATTGCTATTTATGCATTGAACGTTCGTTTGTGTCGATACGTCGATGCGGTAAATGCCATTTGTAATGAATAGAAAGCATGCGGAAGCAAACAATTAAAATGAATAAGGTGTAAAGAGCCCAATCACTAACAATAATTTGAGCCCCAATTAAGAAGCCTGCTAGAATCGTCCAAAAAGCATATACTTCAGCTCGAAGGACGAGAGGTTTTCTACGGGCTAAAAGATCGCGAATAATCCCGCCGCCAATACCGGTTAAAACAGCTGCTACGATTGTAGCGCTAATGGGTAAATTTAGTTTTTGAGCATATAATGCCCCTTGTATGGCGAATGCTGATAAGCCGATAGCGTCAGTAATGTTTTCCCATTTTTTCCAATGTTTAATTAATTTATTTGGAAAAAGAAAAATAATTGTCATTGATAAAAGTGCGATTTGGAATAACATGTCTTGTTGCCAAAACGCGACAATCGGATAACCGATTAGTAAATTACGAAGGGCACCTCCCCCAAATGCGGTTGCCATTCCTAAAATATACACCCCGAAAATGTCATAATCCTCTTCCATTGCAACAATGGCTCCGCTTAGTGCGAATGCGATTGTGCCTATGATGCTAAAAATCTCCCATGCCATGAATTTTCTCCCCCGCTAACTAGATGAAATGTGCTTCCTCTGCTATTATATTAGAAGGTTTAAATTTCGAAAAGGATGAGTGAACATATTTGATGGAAGAAAAAGAAAAAGTCATATTAGTAGGCTGTCAATTACAGCAAGATGACGATGAACAGTTTATGCATTCCATGAAAGAACTTGCATCGTTAGCAAAGACTGCGCGAGCGAAAGTGTTAGTGTCAACAACGCAAAAACGACCGAAGTTTCATCCAGTGACTTATATAGGTAAAGGTAAATTAGAAGAGCTTACAATGTTAACAGAAGAATTAGAGCCGGATGTTATTATATTTAATAACGAGTTAACGCCGAGTCAAATTCGGAATTTATCCTCAGTATTAGATGCAAGAGTAATCGATCGAACGCAACTCATATTAGATATTTTTGCGCAACGTGCGAAGTCGAGAGAGGGTAAGCTTCAAGTGGAGTTAGCCCAGTTGCAATATACAATGCCGCGTCTAATGGGGCAAGGTTTGTCTTTATCACGTCTTGGTGGTGGTATTGGAACAAGAGGGCCGGGTGAGACGAAACTTGAGACGGATCGTCGTCATATTCGATCGCGTATTGATGAAATAAAGAAACAACTTGCGGTTGTTGTGGAACATCGAAAAAGATACCGTGAGAGAAGAAAAGACAATAAAGTATTTCAAGTTTCATTAATAGGATATACAAATGCAGGGAAATCGACGCTATTTAATAGATTAACGGAAGCGGATACGTTTGAAGAAAACTTATTGTTTGCAACGTTAGATCCGACAACAAGGAAGATGCCGTTACCTTATGGTTATACAGTGTTGCTAACTGATACGGTTGGTTTTATACAAGATTTACCTACGTCGTTAATTGCAGCTTTTCGTTCAACACTAGAAGAAGCTGGTGAAGCAGATGTTATTTTACATGTTGTTGATTCTGCAGATCCAAACTATGTAGGGCATGAGAAAACGGTAAAGAAGTTATTGTCAGAACTTGAAATTAATCATATTCCGATTATTACGTTATACAATAAAAAAGATGCATTACATCAAAATTTTATTCCGTTTCCGAAAAGCGACTTCTTAATGACTAGTGCTTTTGAAGAAATCGATTTATTACATATAAAAGAAGCGATAGAAACGAAAATGAAGGAAGAAATGGATCCATATCAAGTGGAGATTCCTCCGAGTGAAGGTAAGTTGTTAACGTTATTAAAGACGGAAACTCTATTAACAAAGATGGAATTTCTGGAAGATAAATTTGTATATAGTTGTACAGGATATATATTTGCCTATTCGCCATATAATGGGCAGTTAAAGAGATTTTTAGTGGAAGAAGGAGAAAATGATAATGTTTGATCGTTTAAAAAATGGAGAAAAAATGGCTCCTATTGTAAAAGAAGTAGAAAGTCAAATTACAGAAGTGCATAAACGTGCAGATGAAGTGATTGAAAGTAATCAATTTCGTGTATTAGAAAATTTTCGTAAACATAAAATTAGTGACTCGCATTTTATTCCAACGACTGGCTATGGATATGACGATATTGGTCGTGACACATTAGAAAAAGTGTATGCTGATGTATTTGGAGCGGAAGCGGGTCTTGTTCGTCCGCAAATTATTTCGGGGACTCATGCGATTTCAACAGCTTTATTTGGTATTTTACGTCCGGGAGATGAGCTACTATACATAACGGGGAAACCGTATGATACGTTAGAGGAAATCGTTGGTGTACGCGGAAAAGGTGTAGGGTCATTTAAAGAATATAATATCGGTTATAACGCAGTTTCGTTAACGGAAGAGGGGCTTGTGGACTTTGAAGCTGTTGCGGCTGCGATTCATAGTAATACGAAGATGATTGGTATTCAGCGCTCAAAGGGATATGCTACTCGTCCGTCGTTTACTATTTCTCAAATTAAAGAGATGATTTCGTTTGTTAAGGAAATTAAACCTGATGTAGTTGTATTTGTTGACAACTGTTATGGCGAGTTTATTGAAGAACAAGAGCCGTGCCATGTAGGTGCAGATTTAATGGCGGGCTCGCTTATTAAAAACCCAGGCGGTGGAATCGTTAAAACTGGTGGTTACATTGTTGGGAAAGAACAATATGTTGAAGCATGTGCATATCGTTTAACATCTCCAGGGATTGGTGCTGAAGCAGGGGCATCTTTATACAGTTTACAAGAAATGTACCAAGGGTTCTTCTTAGCGCCGCATGTAGCGGGACAAGCACTAAAAGGTGCAATCTTTACAGCGGCATTTTTAGAAAAGTTAGGAATGAACACGTCACCAGCGTGGAATGCGCCAAGAACGGACTTAATTCAATCTGTTCAATTCGATGATAAAGATCGTATGATTGCCTTTTGTCAAGCGATTCAATATGCATCTCCGATTAATTCTCATTTCACTCCGTACGCAAACTATATGCCGGGTTATGAAGATGATGTAATTATGGCTGCGGGAACGTTTATTCAAGGTGCAAGTATTGAATTGTCGGCTGATGGCCCAATTCGTCCGCCTTACGTTGCTTATGTACAGGGTGGATTAACGTATTCTCATGTGAAGATTGCAATTTGTTCTGCGATTGATGCGTTAATCGAAAAAAAATTATTAACAATTTCTTAAAGGGAAGCTGTCGATTTCGGCAGCTTTTTTCGTGTAAAAGTAATGATTTGTGCCATTAGAAAAAAGAATGAAAAAAAACTTTAAAAAATCATGTAAGAAAAGCTAACATCTATTGACACTAAACATAACATAATATAAAATGAGAAGCAGTTAAGGCGAAGGAGGAACTGAAACAATGAAAGAAGATAGACGTTCTGCCCCGCTGTTTCCTATTGGTATTGTTATGGATTTAACACAATTGTCTGCACGTCAAATTCGCTACTATGAAGAGCACAATCTTGTTTCTCCAACCCGTACAAAGGGGAATCGTAGATTATTTTCATTTAACGATGTAGATAAGTTGTTAGAGATTAAAGATTTATTAGATCAAGGCTTAAATATGGCTGGTATTAAGCAAGTGTTACTAATGAAAGAAAATCAAACAGAAGCAGTGAAAGTAAAAGAAGAAACGAAAGAAATTTCAAAAACGGAGCTTCGCAAAATACTTCGAGATGAACTACAACATACAGGTAGATTTAATCGAACTTCATTGCGACAAGGTGACATTTCAAGGTTTTTTCACTAAAGATAACTGATTCTGAAGGTGTTTAGAGGGACTAAGGAGGAATTTATAATGGCTAGGTACACAAAAGAAGATATTTTCCGTTTGGCGAAAGAAGAGAATGTAAAGTATATCCGTCTGCAATTTACGGACCTTTTAGGAGTAATTAAAAACGTAGAAATTCCAGTGAGCCAATTAACAAAAGCTCTTGATAACAAAATGATGTTTGATGGATCTTCTATTGAAGGTTTCGTACGTATTGAAGAATCTGATATGTATTTATATCCGGATTTAGATACTTGGGTAATTTTCCCTTGGACAGCTGAAAAAGGTAAAGTAGCTCGTTTAATCTGTGATATTTATACTGCAGATGGTGCTCCATTTGACGGAGATCCACGTAACAATTTAAAACGTGTATTAAAAGAAATGGAAGCTTTAGGATTCTCAGATTTCAATCTTGGACCAGAGCCAGAATTCTTCCTATTCAAAGTTGATGAAAAAGGAAATCCAACATTAGAATTAAACGATAACGGTGGATACTTCGACCTTGCGCCGATGGATCTAGGGGAAAACTGTCGTCGTGATATCGTTCTTGAGCTTGAAGAAATGGGCTTTGAAATTGAAGCGTCTCACCATGAAGTTGCACCAGGTCAACACGAAATTGACTTTAAATATGCAAATGCAATTCGCTCATGTGATGACATTCAAACATTCAAACTTGTTGTAAAAACAATTGCTCGTAAACATGGTTTACATGCAACATTTATGCCAAAACCATTATACGGTGTGAACGGTTCAGGTATGCACTGTAACTTATCACTATTTAAAAATGGTGAGAACGTATTCTTCGATCAAAACGGTGATTTACAATTAAGTGATGATGCTCGTCACTTTATCGCAGGTATTTTAAAACATGCACCAGCATTTACAGCGGTAGCAAACCCAACTGTAAACTCTTACAAACGTTTAGTACCTGGATATGAAGCTCCTTGTTACGTAGCATGGTCTGCACAAAACCGTAGCCCATTAGTACGTATCCCTGCATCTCGTGGTATTAGTACACGCGTAGAAGTACGTAGTGTTGACCCAGCTGCAAACCCATATTTAGTAATGGCTACATTATTAGCTGCAGGTCTTGACGGAATTAAAAATAAATTAACTCCACCAGCTGCAGTAGACCGTAACATCTATGTAATGACAAAAGAAGAGCGCGAAGAAGCAGGTATCGTTGACTTACCAGCAACATTAGCGCAAGCGTTAGTTACATTACAATCTAATGAAGTAGTATGCAGTGCACTAGGAGAACATTTACTTGAGCACTTCATCGAAGCAAAAGAAATTGAGTGGGATATCTTCCGCACACAAGTTCACCAATGGGAACGCGATCAATATATGTCTCTATACTAAGAGAGAAAAAAGCCCTGATACTACGGTATCAGGGCTTTTTTCTTTTTTATAAAGTTAACTTCAAGTGGCGCAAAATGAAAAGAAACCACAAAACAGCCACTAAAAATCTTCAGTATAAGAGTATCTTAATAATAGGGATGGTAATTTCAATAAACCTTTATTAGAATCGGTTCTTTTTTCAATAAATTGCTAGCGCTAAAAATTTAATAATTTTTTACTGCTTGTACAACGCGACCAATGATTTTTACATCTTCAGCTGAAAGGTCGTAAGTCTGTGGTTCATGGATAGGATCATTACTCAATGGTATTAAAGTAATGATGCTTCCAGATTTTGAGATTTTTTTCACAGTTGCATCATAACCATTGACTTTTACAACAGCAATTTGCCCATTCTCAACATAAGGAGTTTCTTCTACCAGAACATAAGAACCATCAGGGAATTCGAGATTCATGCTAGTGCCTTTTACAGTAAGATAAAAATACTTTTTACGTTTATTTAAAAATGTACTTAGCATTGGTAAATAACCCTCGATATTTTCTTCGGCGAATATAGGTGTACCGGCTGCGACAGAACCAATGATTGGGATATGGATAATGTTTGATTGGTCGTTTTGAATGGTTTCATAAATAGAAACTTCTTCTTTAACTGTATTATCCCCTTTAGTTGTGAGCACCTCTAAATCATCAGTAGTGATCCCTAATCCCTTACAAACTTTTATTACATTATCAACAGATGCTTTACCGATTCCTCTTGATAACATTGATTGCAGTGTTGTGGGAGGGAGCCCGATTTTTTCTGCGAAAGCTCTTTTGCTATATCCAGCTTCTTTTATTAAGCGTGTTACAATCTTTGCTTTTTCCATAAACTTCACCATCCTTCTTATAAAATGTATACGATATTGAGTATGTTTGTTACTATCATAACTTAGCTGAATTTATAAGTAAATAGTGTTTTGTACGATATTGAGTGTATTTCCCTATTGTATCATTGACTTTGTACGGAAATGCGTATATATTAAAGTGGAAATAAACGCAATTTCGTATAAAAATTAAGGAGGTGAGCTAATGTATCCGAATCTGCGTGCAGAGATGGCGAGAAAAGGGATTGTAATTACCCAAATCTCTTCGCATCTGAATCTTCGCTACGCAACAGTGTGCGACAAAATTAATGGTAAATTTCGTTTTTATTATGATGAGGCTCTTGAAATTAAGGAAACCTTTTTTCCTGATCATAATTTAGAATATCTTTTTGAATTTGAAGAAAACAAGCCGAATTGTAGTGTGAAAAGAAACCCTACTTTTTTGGAACATAAAATATTGAATTTTTAACTCAATAACGAAATTATTAAGCAAAGCTTTATTGGAGAGTTAAGGAAATATTTTATATTAAATCACATAATTTGAATGTTGAGGATTGGTTAATGCCCAAGAAAACTGGTAAATAATAACAATTGATGCAAGGGTATGTAAATGTAAGGAAGGTAATTGAAAATTAAAGATGAGGAGGAGATCAGAATGGATCACTTAACCGAAGTATTAATACATAGTGAACTAGTATTTGAAGTTAATGGTGAGGTAGTAACGGATAGTTTGGTAATTGCGAAAACGTTCGGGAAAGATCATTACTACGTTTTGGAGGATATTGTAAAAATATTGTATATGCGGGTGAAGAATTTGCGCAAGGAAATTCTTACGAGTCCACTTATATCAATTCACAGGGTGAGCGCATGTCTAAATACAATTTAACTGAAGAAGCTTTCGTATTACTTGCTATGGGGTATAACTCTAGAGAAGCTGTGCAAACGAAAATAAAATGTATTGAAGAGTTCAAACGGATGAGGAGGTATATACAAAGTCAGAACAAAATACCAAAGGATGCTATGGGAGTCCTAAAGTTAACGTTTGCAGCTTTAGAAGGACATACGCAAGAAATACAAGAGATTAAGACTGAAGTGAAGGGGTTACGAGAAAACGCTCCGCTATACGCCATTGAATGTGACGAAATAACAAAGGCTGTAAAAAGGTTAGGTTTTTTGTTATTGGGGGGTAAAAATTCGAATTCTTATCAGGATAACAGTCTTAGAAAAAAGCTGTATAGCGATATTTATAGTCAATTACATCGAGAGTTTGGTGTGAATAGTTATAAAGCTATTAAACGTAATCATTTGGATAGAGCTATACAAATAATTAATGAAGAATATTCAATTCCAACAGTTTTAAATGAAGAAATTAAAGTTAAAAACTCACAAATAAATATGGCAGAATTTCAATAGGAGGAAGAAACATGCAACGGAAAATTTTAGTGATTACTGGCAATTTAGTAGGTCTACCAACTGTCAGTGAATTTAAAACAAAAGATGCCGCAAAACAGCAGATTAAAAAGCTTATCCAAAAAGGAATAAGTCCAAATGTTATTCGTATAACACAAGAAATTTCTATGAATATCGAAATTCAAGTTGATGTTGAATTTGAGGAATAAGAAAGATTTAGGAGAAAAAATATGGATAGCATGATGGATTTAAATGAGTACATAAAAAAAGAATCCGTTGCAGCGGATTCTATAAAAAAATATCTCTGAATAAGTATAACATTGAATATCGATTTTGAGAATTTATGAGGTGACTAGTATGGGGATTATTCGAGTGAAAAAAGATAGTAATTATTCCGTCATAAATAATACTGGTTTAAAAGATAAAAGGTTGTCATGGAAGGCAAAAGGAATTTTGGCTTATACACTTACACTACCAGATGATTGGACTTTTCATATTAGTGAATTAGCTCAACATGCAAAGGATGGAGAAGATTCATTACGTACAGGTTTTAAAGAACTAAAAGAATTAGGGTATGTAAAGCGTTATCCCGTTCGTGATGAACATACAAAAAAAATTAAAAGATGGGATACGGAAATTTATGAAACACCACAAAAGAGAATTCCACAAGTGGAAAAGCAAGATGTAGGAAAGCCATATGAGGAAAATCCGACACTACTAAATATCAATAAACTAAATACTAAAATACAAAATACTAATCATGATGATAAGGATAAATTAGAATCTCATATATTATTCGGTAGAGAGTTTAAAAAAAATTATAATTTTTTAAAAGAGAGAGGCATTCCGTTAAGTGAAATTGCATTTACGGAGTTAGGCGATTTTTGTGATTTGTTTAGTAGTGAGTTAATTCAGTATGCAACTAATAAAGCTATTGATGAGAATGCACCAAGATGGAACTACGTTAAAGCTATATTGAGTAATTGGAAGGAGCAAAAAGTTAAAACATTTGCTGATGTGACCGCGCTAGATAGACGTTTCAAAATGAGTAAGAATAAGAAATTTAATGAATCAGGTAGAAATTATTCGACTAGAAAAGAGCTTGTCCCAGATTGGTTATATAAAGATGACGAACACACGAATCAAGAAGTGGAAAGAAAACCCGCGCAGTACACTGAGGAAGAGCGTGAGAGATTAAAAGAGGTATTAAATAAATATAAGTCTTAAGAAAAGATAAAATGGTCGACGACTTTGGTGTTTAAAAATGTATTATCTTAATGCTAAGATTAAATGATTATATTCTTCAAAAATGTTTGATGTATATTAAACATCTTTGAAGATATTCGTGAATGTTTGGAGCAAGTATTAACAATTTGTGATTTCTGTTTGATTATTAATGTCTTACAAGGATTGTTCGAAGGGTGTTTTTCATTATCTATTCAGGAGTTAATTACAGTATTGGAATTCTAAAGAGAAAATGAATTTATAAATAGTAGGAAATGGTTGTGTTTATTAAATGAAAGATGTTCTACAAATAACAAAGATTGAAAAAGCCAATAAGGATATAAGTTTTATTAAATTAGTAGTATTTAAATTTACAAAAAGGAAGTAGGTGAATCGTCAGATGTTTGAATGGCTCAAAGATTATAAGAAGTTAGAAGAAGAAATCGCTTATTTAGAATACAACTTAGACAAATCAAAAGCGGAATTAAAGCGCTGGACTAGTGGGGACTTGCAAAATGTACGATTAACCGCTGAGTCGGAAGGGGCTAAGGTAGAAGACCGGATTGAAGCAATTGAATATGAATTAGCTCATAAGATGAATGAAGAATTTGATTTAAAGCTTTTGATGAATAAGTTTGCAGGACTGGATCATCAAATACTTAAAATGAAATATGTTGATGGAATGACCTTAGAACAAATAGCATTTGAATTGCATTATAGTACAGGCTATATTCGACGCAAACACGCTGAAATAAGAAAAATTGTCAAGTTTTTAGATGGATTTTAATGTTACCTTTTTGTAGGGTACATGCGGTGTACAGAAAGTATTGAAAAAGTGATTTATAGTAGTAATATAAGATTTCGACGAAAGAGCAACTATTTTTATGGCTGCTCTTTTTGTTGTGAAAGAAGGTGAGCAACATGAAGTAATTTTATAAATTAATGAGTATTGGGCTGATAACCATATGTAGTAAAGTAGTAGTTTTTTAGACAAAAATAATAGTGGAATAAGGAGATGATTAGTAATGAGTATACTAGCTGCTTCAGTTAAAACAAAGAATCTGCCACAACAAGTGTTACGTTGGCAATCAATGGTAGAAAGTGAATGTGCTGCACAAGGTGTTTCTGAGTTAGTTCCTTACGTACTTGGAATTATTATGGTGGAAAGTGGAGGGAACTCTGAAACAACACCGGATATTATGCAGTCAAGTGAATCACAAGGGTGGGCGATGAATACAATCAAGAATCCTAAAGATTCAGTGTATTACGGGGTAAAGCATTTAAAAGGAGCCTTTGATGATGCAAAGAAGAATGGTATTACAGATTTAAGTGCTATTGTTCAATCATATAATTTTGGACGAGCTTACCTTCGTTGGTTAGCTTCTAACAATAAACAACATTCATTACCGGTGGCAGATCTGTATTCTAAGACGGTTGTTGCACCATCGCTTGGAAATAAAACTGGCGCTATGGTTAAATATAGTCACCCTATCGCCGTGGCGTACAATGGTGGTTATCGATATAAAAATGGCGGTAATTTTTTCTACGCTGAAATTGTTAAACAATATGTAGATTTTAATGCAGGTGGTGTCCCGCAACCAGAAGGAATTGGGTTCGCAAAGTCAATATACTGGGAAGGTTATGGTATTAACTATCATGATAGACCACATGGCAACTATCAGGGAAACTTTACAACAGCAGCAGAAGTATTATACTGGGGTGCGTACTGGGGAGAAGATAACGATGTGTGGTTAGATTTAGGTAGAAGCCGTTGGGTAAAAGCGGAGCATTATTATTGGAGACCTTTCAAAGCAATATCAAAATATCCAGAAGGATATGGAGTAAACTTTTATGATGGAATTAACGGTTCATACAAAGGACGTATTACTTCAAAAGAACCTCTTACAGTATTCTTCCGTAAAGAAGGCTGGATTGATATTGGTGGGAATAGTTGGGCACCTGAGGAACACTTTGATATTGTAGATATTCGATAAAAAACAACTCTACTAAGAGTTGTTTTTTATTCTTAAACTGTAATGTAGGAAAGAAGAATTAGTCATATAAAATAATAGTCTTTCAAGAGTTTTTGGTAATCTTAATAATATTTAACTTATGGTTAAAAGAATAATATTTTGATGGTAGATAACAATGGAGAAATTCTCTGTTTTGTTCGTTTTAAGGTTGGAAAACCTACAATATATCTAAAAATAATAAATATAGAAAATATAAAATAGAAAGGAAGATTCATATGGCAACATTTATTTATCCAACAAATACAACGAGAGTAACAAGTGGTTTTAGAGGTGACAGACCAGATCATCATGGGGTAGATCTTGCTGAAGCAGGCTATCATCCGATTTATGCAGCGGCTAGTGGGAAAGTTAGTCGTTCGTATTTTTCATCTAGTTACGGTGAATGTATTATGATTGTTCATAATATTAATGGAGTTACATGGGAAACTGTATACGCTCACATGCGAAGTGGTTCTCGTACAGTTAAAGAAGGCGATTCTGTTACACAAGGACAAACAATTGGGGTTATGGGAGAAACGGGACAGGCTTATGGTCAGCACTTACATTTTGAAATGCATAAAGGCGGCTGGAATATTAATAAGAGTAATGCTGTGAATCCATTAGACTACTTGGGGAAAGGTGGCGCTGTTGGTACACCGCAACCAGAAGGAATTGGGTTCGCAAAGTCAATATACTGGGAAGGTTATGGTATTAACTATCATGATAGACCACATGGCAACTATCAGGGAAGCTTTACAACAGCAGCAGAAGTATTATACTGGGGTGCGTACTGGGGAGAAGATAATGATGTGTGGTTAGATTTAGGTAGAAGCCGTTGGGTAAAAGCGGAGCATTATTATTGGAGACCTTTCAAAGCAATATCAAAATATCCAGAAGGATATGGGGTAAACTTTTATGATGGAATTAACGGTTCATACAAAGGACGTATTACTTCAAAAGAACCTCTTACAGTATTCTTCCGTAAAGAAGGCTGGATTGATATTGGTGGGAATAGTTGGGCACCTGAGGAACACTTTGACATTGTAGATATTCGATAAAAAACAACTCTATTAAGAGTTGTTTTTTTATTCGTAAATTTTGATATAGGAAAGAAGAGGAATAGAAATGAAGAAAATTGCAGATTTATCTCATCACAATGGTTCAATAAATTGGGCGGCAGCTAGTAAAGAGCTTGAACTTGCTATTATACGTGTACAATATGGATCAAGGACAATTGATACACGTTATAAAGAGTATGTACAAGGTTGTAAAGACTATGGTGTCCCATTTGCACACTATGCTTATGGATGTTATGTAAGTGTTCAGGATGCTATTGTAGAAGCGAATGATTTTATGGCGCGCGCTGACAAAGAAGCGAAATTTTTAGTATTAGATGTGGAAGATGATACATTAGCAAGTTGTGGAGCAGCTAACTTAGCGAAAGCTTCACAGGCATTTATTGATACATGCCGTGCAGCAGGCTGGAAAGTAGGTCTATATGTATCACATCACATGTATACAAGCTATGGACTAAATACTGTGAATGCGGATTTCCTTTGGATTCCACGTTATGGAAATAAACCATCCTATAACTGTGATTTATGGCAGTATACGGAAACTGGTAGTCTTGCGGGCGTATCTGGTAATGTAGATTTAAATTACTTAAACGGAGAAAAATCTCTTGAATGGTTTACAGGTAAAGGTGGCGTTGTTGGTACATCGCAACCAGAAGGGATTGGTTTCGCAAAGTCAATATACTGGGAAGGTTATGGTATTAACTATCATGATAGACCACATGGCAACTATCAGGGGAACTTTACAACAGCAGCAGAAGTATTGTACTGGAATGCGTACTGGGGAGAAGATAATGATGTGTGGTTAGATTTAGGTAGAAGCCGTTGGGTAAAAGCGGAGCATTATTATTGGAGACCTTTCAAAGCAATATCAAAATACCCAGAAGGATATGGAGTAAACTTTTATGATGGAATTAACGGCTCATACAAAGGACGTATTACTTCAAAAGAACCCCTTACAGTATTCTTCCGTAAAGAAGGCTGGATTGATATTGGTGGGAATCGTTGGACACCTGAGGAACACTTTGACATTGTAGATATTCGATAAAAATTCCAGTAGTAACTGTTTTTGTATTTTATAAAGTTATGACATAAAAGATAGCTTTAGCAAGAATTATAAGACAGAGATAGCTATAAGGACATATTGGTGTTAAAAGATGATAAAAGATTAGAGTCACTCGAATGAGTAATTATTTAGATTAGAAAAGGAGTGAGAATAATAGAAGAGCAGATCTTAAATTCAATGATTCAACAAGGAGCATTCGCAGCGTTATTTGTGTGGATGCTTATTACTACACAAAAAAAGAATGAACAGCGCGAAGAACAATATCAAAAAGTTATTGAAAAAAACCAACAAGTCATTGAAGAACAAGCAAAAGCGTTTAGTTCGTTGGCGAAGGATTTATCAGATGTTAAACAAAAAATTTTGGGACATGGTGATATGAAATAAAGCATCATGTTAAACTATTTATTCCGCAAGCAAGTTCACTAATGAGAACGTAATCGAAATACATCTCTATACTAAGAAAAAAAGCCCTGATACTACGATATCAGGGCTTTTTCGTCATTTATCTACAATGAATTGCAGTGAATATTGTCGTAATTTATGAGGTGTAATTAAGAAGTCATTTAACAAGAATAATTTATGTTGACTCGTTCTGTATAAAGAACTAAAATGGCATTAATTAGAAATGTTTGTATATTTAAAAAATAAAACATATTACTTTTATTTCTGTTTTTTTATGGGAATGTCAACTGGAATCTCATTGGTATTAAATGAGGGGGAGAAGTAATGAATAAGGAAATAAATTTAAAAAATCTATTTACTGTTATATGGAAAAGGGTATGGATACTACTGTTGTTTACGACTCTCACAACCGTAGGAGGAGCGATGTATAGTATGTATATGAAAACACCTTTGTATGCCTCCTCAGCAAGGGTTATTGTTCAAGCTAATGCTGAAACGATGAATACATTAAAAGCGATGGTAAAGGAGCCTGTAATATTAGAAAAAGTAGCGGCTGAATTAAATATTAACAGATCTGCAGGTGCATTAAGTGGACAAATAAGTATAGAAAGTGTACAAGGCTCTCAGATTATGAGAATAAATGTAGTGGATATTGATCCTGTACTTGCACATAAAATTGCAAATACGACAGCGGCTGTTTATAAGAAAGAAGTAGCAAATATACTAAATTTTAATAATGTGAGTATATTACCAGAAGACCCAGTTCAAAAACATTCGATGCCTATAAATATAAATCACCTTAAGACGATACTAATTGCGTTCTCTGTAGGTATGGTGCTCAGTATCGGTTTTATTTTTTTATTGGATTCATTTGATGATAGAATCAAATCGGAACGACGAATTGAGCAATTGTTAGATGTCCCTGTTTTGGGCGGGATTTCTAAAATGAATAGGAAAAATACGGAAGACAAATTCAGTAAAAAAAATACAGTGGTACTGGGGGATGGAACGGAGTGGCCTACAAAAATAGACGAAAAACAAATAAAGTTAAAGGAGAAAGTATAATTGCTTATACAGCTCCAAGATCGAAAATTTCGGAGCAGTATCGTTCGCTTCGAACAAACCTTCAATTATCTTCGTCTATTCATAAAAGCAGAACTATAGTTATTACTTCTCCAAGGTATGGTGAAGGAAAATCAACGATTACAGTTAATTTAGCAGTCTCAATAGCACAAAAAGGTGAAAAAGTATTGATAGTAGATGCAAATTTACGAAAACCCACGATTCAGGAAATGTTTGGAGTAGAAAATACAGTTGGATTAACTGATATATTGAACGGAAAAACAAATTTAGAAGGCGCTGTAAAAAAAACAGAGATGGAACGTCTTGATATATTAACTAGCGGTCCAGTACCATTCAATCCATCTGAAGTACTTGGTTCAGGTGAGATGGATATGTTAATTCAAAAGGCAATGGAACGGTATGACATCATATTATTTGATTCTTCCCCTGTATTAGAAGTAACAGATACGAGTGTATTAGTTGATAAGTGTGAAGGAGTACTTTTGGTGATCCGATATAATCGTACTGTGAGCGAAGATGCGCTTGAAACGAAAAGAGCGCTAAGTTTTACGAAAAGCAGAATATTGGGTGCAATTTTGAATGGGAAAGTATAAAGGGGATTAGAATAATAAATTTAACCTTCTTACATAAAAATGTTCGTTATAAAGAAAGAATAATAGAATTGTGATGTGGTGATGTCTCCTGACCGCTATCAATGGAGGCACTCGATTATGCTGTGGGTCGTGAAAGCAACCTTAGATGCGAGTCATCAAAAGTGTAATGTGAGGGAGGGTTAGATGCCCATATTTTATTAAAGTTTCTAGCTATGTACTTTTAATAAAGAGTATATAGTTAGAAACTTTAACTTTGAAAGAGTTCAGTAAGGAATTGATTAAAGGAGGAAGTTATATGACGTATCGCCGGAGGATATCGTTATTGCTTTTAATGGATTCACTGATTGTATTAAGTGCAGTTTTTTTTAGTTATTTTTTTGTAAATGCTAGCTTTAGTGTTATCACTTTATCATCAGTTATTAGCTCTATCACTCTATTAGTTAGTCATCATTTATTTGCTTTTGTTTATAAATTGTATAAAAAAGCTTTGGAATATGCAAGTATAGGAGAGTTGCTAATTATATGCAAGGTCGTTACATTTTCAATACTTACTACAGCGGTTGTACAGCAAATCATTATGCAAAAAATGTATTTTCGATTGTTAGTTGTAACTTGGATGATTCATATTTTATTAATTGGTGGTTCCCGCTTTATTTGGAGAATGTACAGAGATATTTATTATGTAAAGAAGGGTGATAAAAAAAGAACGTTAATTGTTGGTGCTGGATCAGCTGGGACGATGGTTGCAAGGCAGTTGTTGAAGAATAATACTGCTGAATTAATGCCAGTCGCGTTTATTGATGATAATGTCAAAAAGCATAATCTTGATATTTGGGGGATTCCAGTAATAGGTGGTATGAATCAAATTGATTATGTTATTAAAAAACTGAATATTGAGATAGTTATCTTGGCAATTCCTTCGTTAAACAAGAGAGAGAGAAATGTTATTTTAAAAGATTGTTTAAAAACAAAAGTAAAAACTCAAATCCTTCCCATGTTAGAAGACTTAGTAACAGGTAAGGTTTCAGTAAATGAATTTAGAGATGTTCAAGTAGAAGATTTATTAGGGCGAGATCCTGTAGAGTTAGATGTGGAAATTATTTCAGATTATATAACGGATAAAGTCATTTTAGTTACTGGTGCAGGTGGATCAATTGGTTCGGAAATTTGTAGACAAGTTGCGAAATTTAAACCGAAAAAATTGATTTTATTAGGGCATGGAGAAAACAGTATTTATTCCATAGAAATGGAATTAAATGAAAAATATAACGATATGAGAGGCGTGTTTATTCCAGAAATCGCGGATATACAAGATGAAAAGAAGATGCATTTAATAATGAATAAACATCTTCCAAATGTTGTATATCATGCAGCCGCACATAAACATGTACCATTAATGGAGAACAATCCTGAAGAGGCTGTTAAAAATAATTTGATTGGAACTATGAATATAGCAGAGGCAGCGAGAACACATGGAGTAGGAACGTTTGTTATGATTTCTTCCGATAAAGCGGTGAACCCGACGAGTGTTATGGGTGCAACAAAGAAATTAGCTGAGATGGTCATTCAGCACAAAGATAAAATAAGTCATACAAAGTTTGTTACAGTACGTTTTGGAAATGTATTAGGTAGCCGCGGAAGCGTCATACCTTTATTTAAGAAACAAATTCAAAATGGTGGACCAATTACAGTTACTCATCCTGATATGGTTCGTTATTTTATGACAATTCCGGAGGCATCAAGACTCGTAGTGCAAGCTGGGGCGCTAGCTAAAGGAGGAGAAATTTTTGTGCTGGATATGGGAGAACCAGTAAAAATAGTTGATCTTGCTAAAAATCTCATTCGATTATCAGGAAACTCTTTGGATGAAATAGGAATAGAATTTACCGGTATACGCCCAGGAGAGAAGCTTTTTGAAGAATTACTAAAAGAAGATGAAATGAATGAGAAGCAAGTTCACCCGAGAATTTATGTAGGGCAAGAAATGAATGTTCGTATAGAAGAAATAGAAAAGTTAATTTTGGAATATACAGAGTTAGATGAGATGGAATTAAGAAAGCGATTGTTAAATTTAGTGAATCAGCGAAAAACTTTAAAACTATTAATACCAGTATCAGGTTAATAGCAAAAAATTATTATAAGACGGGTGCGTGGGATGGTGTCTAAAAAAATTCTGTTTTGTGCAACTGTGGATTATCATTTTAAAGCTTTTCATTTACCGTATTTGAAATGGTTTGCAGACCAAGGATGGGAAGTGCATGTTGCAGCGAATGGGAATATACATCTTCCGTACGTAACTCAAAAATATAATATTCCTCTTCAAAGATCACCGATTAGCGTACAAAACTTTCATGCATATAAAAAACTTACATCAATTATTCATCAAAATAAATATAATATCATTCATTGTCATACGCCTATGGGAGGAGCAATTGCTCGTCTAGCTGCTAGAAAAGTGCGGAGAGAAGGCACAAAGGTTATATATACAGCGCATGGATTTCATTTTTGTAAAGGATCATCATTCATAAATTGGCTCTTATACTATCCAATCGAAAGAATTTTAGCTACTACTACGGATTGTCTTCTAACAATTAATCAAGAAGATTACAGTTTAGCAGTAAAGCATCGATTTCAGGCGGGAAGTATTAAACTCGTTCATGGTGTAGGAGTAGATATAGAACGATATATTCCTGTTAATGAAAGTGAAAAGGAGCAATTAAGACATAAAAATGGTTATAATTCTGAAGATTTTTTAATGTTTTATGCAGCTGAATTTAATAAGAACAAAAACCAAAGCTTCTTAATTCAATCATTGGCACAATTAAAAAATGAAATTCCGCATGCGAAGCTACTACTTGCTGGTGAAGGGCCTTTAATGAAGGAGTGCAAAAATATAGCGGCTCAACTAGGTGTGAGTAGTATGGTGCATTTTCTTGGTTATAGAAATGATATAGCCCCTTTGCTGCAGATGTGTGACCTAGCTGTTGCATCGAGTTACCGGGAAGGTTTACCAGTTAATATTATGGAAGCTATGGCTTGTGGACTTCCAGTTATCGCCACTGACAATCGGGGACATAGGGAGTTAATTATTCATAATAAAAATGGTTGGATTATAGATCGTGATGATATAAAGACGATGTCTGAAAGAATAAATTCTATTTCTAAAAGTATTAAATTACAAGCTCAGTTTGGACGGTGTGGGCGTACTATTATTACAAGTAAATATTCAGTTAACGAAGTGTTAAAAGAGAAAAAAGAAATTTATACAACATATATGGATGAAATGGAGGATTTAAATTGGGCACTCCATTGAGAGTACTACATGTAGTCGTAAATATGAATAGAGGCGGAGCCGAAACTTTAATTATGAATTTGTATCGTAATATAGACCGCTCAAAAGTACAATTTGATTTTTTAACTTGTAAAGAAGGAGTGTTTGATGAAGAAATAGTAAAGTTAGGCGGGGAAATTCATAGAATTCCATATGTTACAGATGTTGGTCATAGGGGCTATATAAAGGCGCTAGATAATTTCTTTAGTACCCATACGCAATATAAAATCGTTCATTCACATATAGATAAAATGAGCGGATTTGTACTTCGTTCAGCTAAAAAAGCAAGGGTGCCAGTTAGGATTGCGCATAGTCATAATACTAGTAGTGAGGGTGGTATTGCTGCAAAAATCTATAAATGGTATGCGGGAAAATCAATAGCCATATGTGCAACACATTTGTTAGCATGTTCAAATGCTGCTGCCAGATGGCTATTTGCGGATAAAGCCGATGTAGCTAGAATCTTAAAAAATGGAATTGATTGTGATAGATTTTTGTTCTGTCCAGACATACGAAAACAAGTAAGAGAAGAATTACAAATTGAGAAAGATACTCTTGTTGTAGGTCATGTTGGAAGATTTGCTCATCAAAAAAATCATGCTTACCTTATAGAATTATTCGCGCAGTTAACTCGATTTAAGCCGGATTCAATTCTTTTATTAGCTGGCGAAGGGCCGCTTCGCGTGGGAATTGAAAATAAAGTAAGGGAATTGAATATGGAGAAGCATATACGGTTTCTCGGGATACGAGACGATATAGAAAGGATACTTCAAGCATTTGATGTATTTGTTTTTCCATCCATACATGAGGGATTGCCACTCACTCTCATAGAGGCGCAAGGAGTTGGTTTACCTTGTATTATATCTGATACTATTACGAAAGAGGTGGACTTGGGAATGAATTTAGTTGAACATGTTTCTCTAACAGATAAATTTGCTTGGATAGAAAAAATGAAAAATATAGAAACTAGTAATTTTTCGAGGAAAACACCAACTCAAGTAGTATTCGCAAAAGGATACGATATAAAACATACGGCTGAATTAACTCAAGACTATTATTCTGTACTTTCGAGGTGAGTAATTTGAAGAATTTAACGATTTTCACCCCTACTTATAATAGAGCATATTGTCTTGCAAATTGTTATGAGAGTTTAAAACATCAAACATGTAAGGATTTTGTATGGTTAATAATAGATGATGGATCTAGTGATAACACAAAAGAATTGGTGGATAGCTGGATTGCTGAAAAACATATCAAAATTAAGTATCATTGGCAACAAAATCAAGGGATGCATGGTGCTCATAATACAGCATATGAAATGATTGATACGGAGTTAAATGTTTGTATTGATTCTGATGATTATATGCCCGATGAAGCGGTAGAAAAAATCCTTTCTTTTTGGAGTAGCTATGGAAATGAAGAAGTTAGCGGGATAATTGGATTGGATTTGTATACAAATGGACAAATAATTGGCTCAAAGTTACCAGAGAACCTTAAACACTCCACGCTTTTTGATCTTTACAATAAACATGGTGTCACAGGTGATAAAAAATTGGTCTATCGCACAGAATTGACTAAGAAATATCCATACCCAATTTTTAACAATGAAAAATATGTAGGGTTAGCATACAAATATTACATGTTAGATCAACAGTATGAGATGTTACTAATGAACGAAGCGCTTTGTTATGTGGAATACATGGCTGATGGATCATCAATGAATATGCTAAACCAATATCGTAGAAACCCAAAAGGTTTTGCTTTTTATCGCAAGGAACTTATGAAATTACCATTTACTAATCGACTATTTAAGTATAGGCAAGCTATACATTATGTATCTAGTAGTTTCATATCGAGAAATAGAAAGTTTATACAAGAATCGCCATGTAAAGGACTGACACTTTGTGCACTACCATTTGGGGCTATCCTTTATAGTTATATTACAATGAAAACAAAAATGAAAGTAAACATGTAGAGACTTATTTAGTAATTAAATGAGAGGACAGAATAATGACCATACTTTGGATGAATCTTGCTATAGTATTCATGCTCGCATTTTTTGCAAGGTATTTTGCTATACCAGTGACTAATAGTCTTACATTGATAAAGCCCAATAGGCTGTTGATTATAATGGCGGCTTTATCTCTTGTGTTGGTGGCGGGGCTTCGAAATAATATTGGGGATACTTATTTTTATATGCATGCATATAAAATAACGGAGTTTAATTGGGAATATGTTCAAACTAATAAAGACATGGGCTTTAATATTTTTCAAATGGTTTTGAAAAAATATACGGATAATCCTCAAGTAATGGTTTTTACTACAGCATTGATAACAAATGTACTCATTGTAGCAACACTATATAAATATTCAAGACTAATTGAATTGAGTTTATATGTTTATATTACGTCGGGTATGTATTTAACATCAATGAATGGGATTAGGCAATATTTAGCCGCTGCAATTATTTTTGCTGCTACAAAATATATTTTCGAAGGAAAATGGAAAAAATATACATTAATTGTATTATGTGCATCAACATTTCATGCAAGTGCATTAGTTTTAATGCCAATATACTTTTTTGTAAGAAAAAAAGCCTGGTCAGGAACGACATATTTGCTCCTTTTTTTAGCGGTATGTGTAGTAATAGGTTTTAATCAGTTTTCGGAAATTTTATTTTCGGCTATTGGAAATACTCAATATGGTCAATATAAGGAATTTCATGAAGGTGGTGCCAATATACTTAGGGTTGCTGTGAATATAGTGCCAATTATACTGGCTTACCTTGGGAAAGATAAAATGAGGGCGTTATTCCCTGAAAGTGATTATATTGTAAATATGTCTATATTAGGTCTTGTTTTTATGATTATTTCAACACAGAATTGGATATTTGCTAGATTCTCCATATATTTTGGATTGTATCAGTTAATATTAATTTCTTGGGTTGTGAAGTCATTTACAGATAAAGATCAAAAGTTGATGTATTATGCAGTTCTAGTGTGCTATTTTATTTATTTTGTATATGAACATGTAATTACTTTGGGAATTATCTATAAGAGTAATCTACTTTGATAATAAAGTGCAAAATGCTAGGAGAGGATTGTTGAATGGGGATAGATTCTAAGCCTGAACCTATAAATAAAAAGAAGGTTTTACACATTGTCAGCGCTCTGAATCGCGGGGGAGCTGAAACATTATTAATGAATATATATAGGAAAATAGATAGGGAGCAACTTCAGTTTGATTTTGTATCCCATCGAAATGAGAAAAATGATTACGAAGATGAAATAATGGCCTTAGGTGGGAGAATATATAAGGTACCTAGTTTAGGACAAATAGGACCTTTTGCCTATGTTAAAGAACTTGTGAAAATTATGTCGGATAATCAATATGAAGTTGTACATGCACATACGGATTATCAAGGTGGTTTCGTTGCTGTAGCGGCAAAAATAGCTGGTATAAAAAAGAGGATTTGTCATTCCCATAGTAATAATTGGCCACAAGACTCTGGAATAAAAGCAAGAGTTATCCTAAAGGTTTTGCAATCTATTATTAAATATGCTGGAACTAATTATTGTGCGTGTAGCGTTGAAGCAGCACGTTTTTTATTTGGTGAAAGGATGCTTCAAAGTCAGAGGATAGAACTGATTAAAAACGGTATAGATATTAATCAATTTACTGATATAGATGCTGGAAGTAGTGTCAGCGTAAGAAGGGAACTTAATATACCGAATACAGCAAAATTAATAGGACATATAGGAAGTTTTTCAGAGTCAAAGAATCATGTTTTTATCCTAAAAGTTTTAAAGCAAATTTTAAAAAGAGATTCAAATTTTGTTGCTATTCTAGTAGGAGATGGTCCGTTAAGGATTTCTATTGAATTAAAAGCAAAGCAATTAGGGATTTTTGAAAACATTAGATTTTTGGGCGTTAGGAAGGATATTCCACGACTCATGAAGAGCTTTGATGTTTTTATTTTTCCTTCTTTGTTTGAGGGGTTTGGTATTGTAACTTTAGAAGCGCAATCTGCAGGTGTACCATGTGTTGTAGCAGATACACTACCTAATAATACTGATATGGGGTTAGGGATAATGTCATTTGTTGACTTAGATGAAGAAATTGAAATATGGTGTAAAGAAATTTATAAAGCCTTGTTAAAAGAAAGACCAGACAGGGAATTCATAATTAACAATATATCGAAATTAGGCTTTGATATTAACGATAACATTTACGAGTGGCTATCGTTATATGGAATTGTGTGCAAGGAAGAAGTAGGGTAATCTAATTTGTTTTCATTTTATATGTCTGATGTATAAGGAAAATTGGTAAGCGTAACAGCAAAATACTAATATAAAATGAAGAAGGGAAATCAATAATAGATTTTGTGAGGTATCCTATTATGAAAAAGAAAAGAATATTAATTACATCTTTTGATATGGAAATTGGTGGAGTAGAAAGAAGTTTGATTGGTTTATTAAATACAATTGATTACAGTAAGTATGATATAGATTTAATGTTATTTAAACATGAAGGAGGATTTTTCTCTTTACTACCCAAAGAGCCGAATTTATTAGAAGAATTGCAACAATATACTACTTTTAGAAAATCAATTAAACAGATATTACAAGAAGGGCATTTCTCAATTGGAATTACTAGGATGATAGGAAAAGTTATGGGTGTTATGCATGGAAGGTTTGTAAATAGTAAAGAACCTGGATACTTTGTCATTCAATATGGATGGAGAATATCTCTTCCATTTCTTCCAAAATTGAGAGAAGAGTACGATGTTGCGATAAGTTTTTTATGGCCGCATTATTTTATAGGGGATAAAGTTCGAGCGAAAAGAAAAATTGGGTGGATTCATACTGATTATTCGAACATACAACTTAACAAAGAAATGGAATGTAAAATGTGGAGGGAAATGGATGATATCGTGGCGGTTTCTGAAAGTTGTAGAGATACATTCCTGAATAGTCTACCTTATATTAATAAAGAGGTGCAAGTGATAGAAAATATAATAGATTCTGAATTTGTTTGTGAACAATCCAATGAAGGAGATATTACTCAGGAAATATCAATAAATAGCGCGCGAATCAAGTTAATTACTGTTGCTAGACTTTCGCATGCTAAAGGAATTGATGACGCTATATATGCGCTTAGACAGTTATTAGATCAAGGGTATGATATCGAGTGGTACATAGTTGGATATGGGCCGCAAGAAGCGGAACTTAAATTGTTGATAGATAAACTAGGACTTCAAGATAAATTTGTTTTACTAGGTAAGAAGATTAATCCGTACCCGTACATAAAAGCATGTGATATTTATGTACAACCTTCTAGATACGAAGGGAAGGCAGTAACAGTTCGGGAAGCGCAAATTCTTAAGAAACCAGTATTAATAACTAATTTTTCAACTGCCAAAAGTCAGTTGGAGAACGGCGTAGATGGATATATTTGTCCAATGGGTATAAAGGGAATTGTCGAAGGAATAAAAAAAATGATTGATGATGTTGAATTCAGAAATGAAATTGTTAATAATGTAAGCCAAAAAAATTATGGTAATGAAATAGAAGTGGAAAAGATATATAGGTTAATTGAATTAGAATAGATTAAGCTATAAAACTAAAAAATCTTTTACTATTTATAAAAGATACTTGGGGGAATTATTTTTATGGATAATGTTTTAGTATTAGATACATCAGTAGGTTCTCTTAACAAGGGTGACGATATAATAATGAAGTGTGTAAAGCATCATCTTTCTGATATAACTAAAAATGCATATGTTTTAACATTACCTACTCATGTTTCACCTTTTCATTGGTACCAAGTAGCGAGAAAATCAAATAGGGTAAAGATTTATAGTGATGCGAAATATAAGTTTGTAGGTGGTTCGAATTTGCTAGCAATGGATATGTTTACTCATTTTCCACAGTGGAATATAAATATATTTAATTATGGTCCTTTAAAGGGGAGTATTCTGGTTGGAGTGGGTGCAGGCAAAGGGAATAAAATAAATCCCTATACAAAAATGTTATATAGAAAAGTTTTATCGCATGAATATATACATAGCGTTAGAGATGAAAGAACAAAAAAATTTTTAGAAGAAATGGGGTTTAAAGCTCTAAATACTGGTTGTGCAACTTTGTGGTCTTTTACGCCTGATTTTTGTAGGGGAATTCCGAGTGGAAAATCGGAATCGGTTGTTTTTACATTAACTCATCATTCTAAAGATCGTGAAAAAGATCAATTACTGATAGATATACTTAACAAAAGTTATGAAAATGTCTACTTTTGGATACAAGACGCTGATGATTTTGAATATTTAAAATCTTTAGAGGGTATACAAGGTATAAAAATTATATCTCCTACTATAGAGGCATATAAAAAAATCCTAAATACAGCCGTTGATTATATTGGAACACGTTTACATGGCGGTATATTTGCTATGCGTCATAAAAAACGTGCAATAATTATCTCTATAGATGAAAGAGCTAAGGGGATGGGGGAAACGTATAATTTAAATCTGATTGATAGAGAAGATTTAAATAATCTCGAAAAAATGATAAATGCAGAGTTTATCACGGATGTTCAAGTGAATTTTGATGTAGTAAATCAATGGTTAAAACAGTTCTCTAATTAACAAATGTATTGTGATAAAAATGGCGATTTATTAGGAGGCTCAAATGAATAGTATAATTCTCGATAAAATTGTCGTAAGAAATAATAGAGTTGATTATTATTTTAGTATTAAGGGGGATTTACAAAAGTATTTTAAGACAAGTAATCATATGTTTCTTGAATATAACTATGATGTATCTGACATCTCTTTAAGTATTTTGGCTATTCCGTTTGTTGCGAATGTAGTTCCTCTTGTATGGATTACTAATTCAACAATAGTAATAAATGAATTAGATAAATCTTTTTATATTTGTTTAAATAATATAAAAAATGCATATCAAAACATGTTTCCTGGTGTGAAATTTAAAGGATCCATGGTTGTAGGAGAAATTATTGATAATGTTTACATTCCGGAACTTGAAGCGGCATCTTTATTTAGTGGTGGATTGGATGCACTTACTACATTTATAAGAATAAAAGATAAACACCCCTTGCTAGTTACTGAATATGGATGGCATGAAAATGAAATAGAGGGTAGTAAAGTATGGGAGGCAGATAAAGAAAATGCCGTAAATTTTGTAAAGGATAATGGACTAGAAAATATTTTTATACAATCTAACTATGGGACCTTTATAATTGCAGGGAACATTGACCATGATTTTAGAGAAAAGTTAAACGATACATGGTGGCATGGATTGCATCATGGTCTAGCAATAATATCTGCAGCTATTCCAATAGCTTTTAAACTTAAGATAAAATGTATATATATTGCAAGTTCTAATTCCCCATTATATCAAGTTACTTGTGCATCTGATCCAACTGTGGATAATGAAATAAAATATGCATCTGGAACAGTCTTTCATGATGGATACGAACTTACTAGACAAGAAAAGATTAAAGTTGTTGTGGACCATTATTCAGCTAGTAAAGAACCTGTTAATATCAGGGTATGTTTTAAAAATGAAGAAAATTGTTGTAAATGTGAAAAATGTTTAAGAACAATTATGGGAATTATTGCTGAAGGGAGAGACCCTCGTGAATATGGTTTTAATATTCCAAGTAATCTTTATCAGTACGTTAAAACTTCTTTAAATAATGAGGTGAAGTTTTTTACTAATACATTCATTGAAATGTATTGGAATTTAATCCAAGTGCGAATGAAACAAAATTGTGATTGTATTACAGATAAAAATTTACTAAATTGGTTTCTAGATTATGATTTCAAGGCGCAACGAAGAAAAGCGTTATTAAAATACAGGATAACAAAGTTTTTCCCGATTTTAAAGAGGAAGATTAGTGCCAAATTTAGTAGAGTGGGTACGCAAAACAATTAAAATATAGAAGGTATTACGATGAGAATACAAAACTCCTTAAAAAATATTTTATTCGGTTTGTCTGGACAAATAATTAGTATTGGTATGGGATTTGTTGTTCGAACTGTTTTTATTTTTACACTCGGTATAGAATATTTAGGTGTGGATGGGCTTTTTACAAGTATACTATTGATGTTTTCCCTAGCTAATTTAGGATTTGATACAGCTATAATATATAGTTTATATAGGCCATTAGCTGAGAAGGATATTTATAAAATACAGGCATTAATGAATTTATATCAAAAAGCATACAGATTAATAGGAGTAGTAGTTTTATTAATAGGGTTATCTCTATTGCCATTTCTTGATCATTTAGTGAATGCAGATACTACGATTAAAGACATTAACATTATCTATCTTTTATTTTTAATAAGTTCAGTGTCATCATATTATTTTGTATATAAGCAATCTATTATTATTGCTGATCAAAGTAACTATATTATTTCTAAAATACACACTTTGTTCATGATTATATCTAATGCATTACAAATTGTTTTATTAATAATTATTAGTGATTACATTGTAGTACTGGTAGCTCAATTAACATTAAAAGTAATTGAGAATGTATATATTGCAAATAAGGCAAATAAATTATATCCATTTTTAAAAGAAAAAAATAATGCGAAATTATCTAAGACAGACAGACGTGAGTTTTTTGAGAATTTGTATTCCTTGTTGCTATATAAAATTAGTGGTGTAGTAATTAATGCAACAGATAATATAGTTATATCGAAATTTATTGGGGTTATTTGGGTTGGGGTTTATTCAAATTATTTGTTGATCTTAAATACATTAAATACCTTATTAGGCTATTTGTTTTATTCTATCACTGCTAGTGTTGGAAATTTGAATGTGAAAGAAAATGCAGAAAAAAAATATTTTATTTTTCGTGTAATTAACTTTTTAAATTTTTGGATATATGGATTTTGTACAGTTTGCCTTTGGAATTTGATAAATCCTTTTATAACAATCTGGTTAGGTGAGGAATATGTGTTTAATAAGTATGTATTATTTTTCATATTACTTAATTTTTTCACTTCAGGAATGCAAAATACAACTACAATGTTTAGAGAAACCACAGGTTTATTTAAAAAAGGGAAGTACAGACCTATTATAGCGGCAATTATAAATATTGTAGTTTCTATAATTCTTGCGAAACAAATAGGAATAGCAGGAGTGCTTTTAGGGACTGTTATTAGTAGATTATGTACTTACTTTTGGTATGACCCTTATATTATATTTAAAATGATTTTCAAAAAATCTGTAAAAGTATATTTTATTAGATATATTTTGTTTGTAGTGCTTGTATTATTTTCTATTATAGCAACGGATTTTATTGGTTATATTTTTCACATAAATATATTTATGGACATGGCAATACGTAGTATTTTGTGTCTGATTATTCCGAATCTGATCTTTTGGATGGTATTTAAAGAGGCGGAAGAGTATAGATATTTCCTTAATTTAACCCGGATATTAATAAAAAAAATAAAGCCGAAAATATTAACTCGGAAATTTCCGAATGATAATTATCCATAAATTATAATTTTATTTTTTCCATATCACAGTAAAAAATGCTTTATTTACGGAAGAGATTTTAGGTTGTTCTGAAAATAATAGTAGGTAATAATAGGGGCGTTAGGTATAAAGAGTATAGTGTCTTTTTAATAATATTGTAAGTTTAAATAGTTATAAATAAAAGAGTATTGAAATGAAAACAGCTAGTAAGAATAGACCTTTTTAGAAAGGAATTGTAAAAAGACTTTCTAAATAATGGATCTCTAAAAACAATAAAAAGTGATATTACTTCTCTTATATCCAATCAATTTACCTTATGAAACATAAGATGTAGAAAAGCAAAAAAGAGGTGTGAATTGATGTGGAGAAGAAGGGATAATCTTGGGAATTTGAATGATTTAGATTTGGTGTCCAAGCCTCCTTTTCATAATGACATTTTAACTTATGATAGTACGCAATTAAAATGGATTCCAAAATCATTTGAAGCTACAAATTCTACAAGTATATATGTATTAGAATTAGATAGATGGGATGTTAAGAATGATGGGACTGATGCTATCAATACTTCCCAAGGTATTAATAATGCTCTAGTATGGGCGGCTCAACAAGGTTATACGGAAGTTGTGTTACCTAGAGGAATATATTTGATTGATAAACAAACACCCATCGAACCACCAAGTCATTTAACTTTGAATCTAAACGGTTCGACATTAAAAATGGAAACAAATAATTTGACTGGATATGCAATTATAAGTTTTCGTAGAAATCAAGTATATTCTAGGATAACAAATGGTATTATCCAAGGAGATAGATATACACATGATTACTCTAGTGGGGGAACACATGAGGCAGGGTACGGCATTGAATTGGGGAGTTTTACTCCACCTGCTGATGGGGGGAACAATACACGGTTTGTATCTTTAGATAATCTAGATATTTTAGATTGTACAGGAGATGCCATTACACTGAACAGTACTTTTGGGCAGATTTCACCTTTTCCTACAGCATTAGCAAGTTCATTTGAACAGGGAGCAATTAATACAACAGATGGTTCATTGGTAAGTAGTACAACAAAGATACGTTCCAATTTGCAAATTGATATGAACCAAGTGGCTATTGTAAAGTATGGTTACTTTGGATTATATGGAAATGGATTTGGAGCATTGGGTTCTGAAATAAAATGCGATTATTATGATGTCATTTTTTACACTTCAAACAATATATTTTTATCTTCAAAAACCAATGTACAATTCTTTGATGAAGTAGAAGTCCCTAATGGAGCAAGTTATGCTAAAGTTGTTTTGCATCAAGGGAATGTTCCTGCTCCTGCAAATTGTTTAATAAATGTTCGGGTACCTTCTTTTTCGCAATATACTTATATAGAAAAATGTAATTTACATGATTGCCGTAGACAAGGGATTAGTGTATGTGGGGCAAAGAATGTATATATTCGAGATAATGATATTCATCATATCGCAGGTACCAATCCACAAAGTGGACTAGATATTGAAGATGGATATGATTTAAATCAATATATATATATTGAAAGAAATAATTTTCATGATAATAAAAATTATAATATTATTGTTGTAAATGGGAAATTTATCTATATATCGAATAATTCTATTATGAATACCATTACAAATGCTTATGTTGGGTTGTCTATTAATGGTGGTGCAGATAGGGTAATCGTAACAGGGAATAATATCCGATTAACCAAGGTCTCTTTGTTAGGAGATGTTATTTTTTCCAATAATTATGTATACGGAGCGCAAGTAAATGTTCAAGGTGTATATGTAAATCGATCTATTAATATATCGGATAATGTTTTTTCTAATAGTAAAATGATTATTGATACTCCCTTTCCATATGCGGTTAAAGTTGATTCCTGTCGTTTTATAAACGATACAGATAAACTTAATTCCTTGTCATCATTGTATCAGTGGACATTAGAGCTGAAAAATGAACCGCAAACTATCTCAAATTGTATATTTGAAGGACAAGACGTTTTGTATTTAAATTATGTACCAGTAGGAACAGTTAAATCAGGATGGATATTTGAAAATATTATATTTAATAATGTTAAACCCCCAACCCTAGTTGCAGGGACGTATACAAATTGCTTTTTTAAGGATGTAATCTTTTTGGGGATAGCAAGTACAGGAAGCACTTTAGAATTAAAAGGTTGCAAGTTCTTTAGTATAGATAGAAATAACACGTTATTTACAGTGAATAACCTCAAAGCATTCAAGATGATAGATTGTCATATAGAAAAACCAAATGGTACGGTCTTGAATATTCAAAATGTATCTGATGAAATAGTGTTAAGGGGAAATACTATAAAAATTACAAATGATACTCTTCAGAGAGCTATTATTGTTTTGGATGCAGCGTTTACTGGTAAGCAAGTGATAATTCAAAATAATATTATAAATTCCACAAATTTGATGCAAGTTGGGATAGATAATAGAACAACGAGTAGTACACCTCAAGTAGTAATTCAAAATAACGTGTTAAATAATGCGAAAATTACAATTACGGGGAGGGAATTTTTACAAGGAAATATTGTTAATGGTGTAATCGATTCAAATTAATGCATGGTGATAATTAAATTTGAATAGTTTCAAAAAGTTATGAGAAATGAAGTAGAGTGGCTCTTAATAAATATGTCTATAAAGTATTATATAATGGTACATGGAAGGGTTTTGTCCAATGTAATCATTCGAAATAGTCTAATTCCTAATAGATAATATGCTTATTGACTTTTAGTTACTACTATAGAAAAGAGAAAAGCTATTATGTTTTTTATAAACATAATAGCTTTTTGTTATTACGTTAACTGCATACTAAAAAATAGTGAGTAGGAGAATGTTTTAATAATAAATGTTTTTTTATACTATTAAGCGTTGTTTATAAAATTGTTTTTGTGAATATACTTTTTGAGATTTTTACAGTGTGTAATAGTCTCTTGGATAAGCATTTGGAAAATATATTTTGCACCTATGTGTATTGCTTTCTTCTACTTATTAAGTTTTAAAGTTGTGTACTAAAGAAAATGTTTGCAGGTGATAAGTAAAGAAAAATTGAATACAATTCTTTACTTACAACTTGAAAATACTTGATTTCAATCCGTAATGAATACTTTATATATTATTTCACTTTGGAAAAGCATTTGTAATAATTTAAGATGGGGGAATGATTGGTAATGAAGAGACTGTTGGATATCTTTATTTCTTTATTATTATTAATTTGCTTTTTTTTCATTATTCTTTTAGTAGCAATTATAGTTAAAACCCAGATAGGATCACCTATTTTATTTAGACAACAACGTCCAGGGTTACATGGAAAACCCTTTTATCTTTATAAATTTCGTACGATGACCAATGAGCGAGATAATAGCGGGGAGCTCTTACCAGATTACGCTAGATTAACTAAAGTTGGAAAATTCCTGAGGAAATATAGTTTGGACGAATTACCACAATTAATAAATGTGCTAAAAGGTCAATTAAGTTTGGTGGGCCCTCGACCATTATTAATGGAATATATGCCTTTATATTCGCAAGAGCAAGCTAAAAGGCATAATGTTAAACCCGGAATCACTGGATGGGCTCAAATTAATGGAAGAAATAGTATCTCATGGGATGAGAAATTTAAATTAGATGTATGGTATGTTGAGAATCAAAGTTTTCTTTTAGATTTGAAAATTTTATATCTAACTTTTAGTAAGGTTTTAAAATCGGAAGGGATAACAAATAATAAGCATGTGACTATGCCAGTTTTTAAGGGGGGAATCGAGCATGGGGGGGAATAAAATGAACATTTTGTTTACTAGCTCTGGTAGGAGGGTCACTTTAATTAAAAAATTTAAGGAGGTATTTGAACAAGTAGGAATCAAAGGGAAAATCTTTACTGCAGACTTAAAAGAAACTGCTCCTACCATTTACTTTAGCGATAAGCATTTTATTGTTCCGCGTGTAAATGAAGAAGGATATATAAATGAATTGTTAAAAATATGTAGATCTGAAATGATAAATCTAATAATTCCGTTAATTGATACGGAATTAATCCTTATGGCTAATAATTCGGAGGTTTTTGAAGGTATTGGTGTAAAAGTACTAGTTTCTAGTATGGAATTAAATAAAATTGCTAATAACAAAAAATACACATATAACTTTTTTGTCTCTAATAATATACCAACTCCTAGAGTGTATAGTGATGAAGAGATTGGAAGAAAGGAATATCAATTTCCACTATTAATTAAACCTTATGATGGCAGTTCTAGTAAAGGTGTAACAAAAATAATGAATGAAAAGGAATTGGAATTTTTTAAGGAGTATATACCTAACGCTATGATACAAGAGTACGTTTCAGGAGAGGAATACACTATAGATGTCATGGTAGATTTCTATGGGAATATAAAAACGATCGTTCCTAGATTGCGTATAGAGACACGAGCAGGTGAGGTAAGTAAAGGTGTGACCAAGAAAGATTTTGACATCATCCAAGCAGCAGAAACTGTAATAAAAGCTCTTCCTAATCCTATTGGATGTATTACTTTACAATGTTTTAAAAAGGAGGATGGGCAAATTACGTTTATTGAAATAAACCCTCGTTTTGGAGGAGGAATACCACTATCAATAGAAGCAGGAGCGAATTTTCCACTTTGGACAATTAAAATGTGTCAGGGGGAAGTCTTTATAGATAAAGACTTTAATTGGAGAGAAAATTTAACAATGCTTAGATATGACGAAGCGGTTTTTATGGAGAGTATTTAATATGGTGATTCAAGCAATTGTTTTTGATATGGATGATACTTTATATAAAGAGAAAGATTATGTCGTAAGTGGCTTTAAAGCAGTGGATGATTGGATTAAAGATAACTATGGAAAAATTGGTTTTTATAATATCGCAATTCGATTATTCAATTCAGGTGAAAGAAAGTTTGTGTTTAATAAAACACTTAAAAAGTTAGACATTGATTATGATGAAAAATTGATTAGTAATTTGATAGAACAGTATAGGTTCCATAAACCAGATATTCAATTGTTGGATGAAGCGGATTGGGTACTAAATAATTTGGTTAATACCGTTAAAATAGGACTTATTTCAGATGGATATTTAGTTGCTCAAAAAAGAAAAATAAATGCATTAAAGTTAAAAGAGAGGGTTCATTCAATAATTCTCACTGATAAGCTAGGAAAAGAATGTTGGAAACCAAGCAAAATTCCTTATGAAAAAATAAGTAAGGAATTACAGGTGCCTCATGAGCAATGTGTCTATATAGGAGATAATTTAAGTAAGGATTTTATAACGGCCAAGAAATTGAAATGGTTAACGATCCATATTAGTAGAGAAGATGGAATTTACCATAATCTTATAGTTGAGCAAGCTTATAAAGCACATTATACAATTGATAATTTAAGGAGATTATCTGATATATCTGTATTAAAGCATATGTTTTTAGATACATAGTATTTAAATATGTATAAAGGATGTGTTTACATGCACACAGTTCAGCATAAAAAGCGAATTTACCTTTCCTCTCCGCACATGAGTGGGAATGAACAAAAATATATCCAAAATGCATTTGATACAAACTGGGTTGCTCCTCTTGGGCCAAATGTCGATGGGTTTGAACGAGAACTTGCATCTTTTGTAGGAGTTAGAGGAGGTACTGCAGTTAGTTCAGGTACTGCTGCTATTCATTTAGCTTTGCAGTTATTAGGTATTCAAAAGGGAGATACAGTATTTTGTTCCAGTTTTACTTTTGTAGCGAGTGCAAATCCGATTGTTTATTTGGGAGCGGAACCGGTATTTATTGACTCAGAACCGGAAACCTGGAATATGTCACCGAGTGCATTGGCACATGCATTATATGAAGCTAATAAAATGGGGAATTTGCCTAAGGCTATCATTCTTGTTCATTTATATGGTCAGAGTGCTAAACTAGATGAAATTCTCTCACTTTGTCATCAATATAATGTTCCTATAGTTGAGGATGCAGCAGAATCTCTTGGTTCTACATATAAAGGAAAAGCAAGCGGTACATTCGGGAAATTTGGTGTTTATTCATTTAATGGAAATAAAATTATTACAACTTCAGGTGGTGGAATGCTAGTTTCTAATGATGTAGAAGCATTGGAAAGAGCGAGATTTTTAGCGACACAAGCAAAGGATCCAGCTCCACATTATGAGCATAGTGAGATAGGGTATAATTATCGACTGAGTAATATTTTAGCTGGTATTGGTAGAGGACAATTAGAAGTGTTAGAAGATAGGGTGAGAGCTAGAAGATTTGTATATAAACGGTATTACGAAGCGCTATCTCACATGCCAGGGTTTTATTTTATGCCTGAATTAGAACATACTCGCCCAAATCGTTGGCTTACTACATTGACAATTGATGAAAAGGAATCTGGGATTTCTATTGGGAAATTGTTGAGAATTTTAGCAGAAGAGAACATTGAAGCGCGTCCTATGTGGAAGCCACTTCATATGCAGTCGCTCTTTAAAGAGATGAAGTATTATCCGCATAGCAAAAATGAAGATGTGTCGCAGTACCTATTTCAAAGTGGAATTTGTTTGCCTTCAGGATCTAATATGTTAGCAGAAGATCAACAAAGGGTAATTCAAAGCATTTTAAAAGCTGTAGAATGGAAGAATTAAAAGAAAAGTAAGTGAAAATGGAATTTGAATTAGATTTGTATACGTACCACTAATTGTTCTTTATAATGAATCTTTTCTAGTGTTCAGTTTCAATTTACATAAAAAAAGGGAGGAGTATAGATTTGGAAATGTCTATAATATATAAGTCTGAGAGTAAATTAAAGCATGTAATTGAGAAAGTAATAAAAATAAAAAATTTCGTTCTTTAAAAAGAATGATAAAGGGGTATGTTTAACGAATTTAATATGTAAATAGTAATTGTAGTAACTTTTCATATATTAGGAGGAAGAAATGAGCGCTATAACTGGCATTATTCACTTTAATAATGAACCTATATCAATTGAACATGGCACACGATTAATGAGTGAATTACAAAAGTACCCTGCTGACGATATTCAAATATGGCACAAAGAAAATGCTTTTCTAGGATGTCATGCACAATGGATTACACCAGAGTCAGTTGGTGAACAATTACCCTTTTATAATTATGAAAAGCAATTGGCAATTACAGCAGATGCTATTATTGATAATCGTAATGAGTTATTTGAAAAATTAAAAGTGGATTATTCGGATAGAAAAAACATGACAGATAGTGAGTTGATTTTACTCTCTTATCAGAAATGGGGGGAAGCGGCTCCAAAATATTTGGTAGGCGATTTTGCCTTTATGATTTGGGATGAGAAAAAACAAATTCTTTTTGGTGCCAGAGATTTTTCAGGAAGTCGGACCCTTTATTTTTATCGTGGTGAGGAAAAACTTGCTTTTTGTACCATTATAAATCCGTTATTTACTCTACCGTATATTGAGAAAAAATTGAATGAGCAGTGGCTTGCTGAATTTTTAGCTATACCTGTAAATTTCGAATCGGTAGATCCACAGTTAACAGTTTACAAATATATAGAACAAGTGCCTCCATCACACACTATTTTGGTAAAGGAAGGCGAAGTAAAGTTTTCACGATACTATACACCAACTGTTGGGAAAATGCTTAATTTAAAATCAAATGAAGAGTATGAAGAGGCGTTTCGAGAGGTGTATAAAAGTGCAGTGAAGGCACGTTTGCGAACACACCACCAAGTCGGAGCCCATTTGAGTGGAGGGTTAGACTCAGGTTCTGTCGTTAGTTTTGCTGCAAGGGATTTACGGACTGAAAATAAAAAATTACATACGTATAGTTATGTTCCAGTAGAAGGATTTGAAGATTGGACACACAAAGGTAGGATAGCTGACGAAAGACCATTTATTCAATCGACTGTAGAGCATGTAGGGAATATACAGGATTATTATTTAGAATTGCCAGAGAGAAGCCCACTATCGGAAATTGATGATTGGCTGGAAACAATGGAGATGCCATATAAATTTTTTGAGAATACTTTTTGGTTGAGTGGAGTTTATGAAAAAGCATCTCAGCAGGGAATAGGAGTACTTCTTAGTGGTCAAAGAGGTAATTGGACAGTATCATGGGGACCTATTTTAGATTACCAGGCAATGTTATTGAAAAAGCTACATTGGATTCGTTTTTATCGTGAACTATATTTATATAGTAGAAATATAGGAGTAAAAAAATCACGTGTTTTTGAAGTGGTAAGACGAAAGGCATTTCCATTTTTGCATCAGTTACTTTTTTCAGGAAAACAAGATGCAAATTCCGTAATAATTAATCCGGAATTTGCAAGGGAAATGAATGTTTTTGACAGACTTAGAGAACAAGAAATCGATATAACAGGCACCGCTATTTCTAATGCATATGAAATGAAAAGAGAACAGTTTGAAAAACCATATTATTGGAGCATAAATGGCACGTATGAAACGAAATTATCATTACGTTATGCCTTATGGGATCGTGATCCCACAAATGACTTACGATTGATTCAATTTTGTTTGTCAGTCCCAGAAGAACAGTATGTTCAAAATGGTTTAGATAGAGCCCTGATCCGGAGAGCCACAAAGAGCTTCCTTCCTGATAAAGTACGATTGAATCAACGGGTTCGCGGTATTCAAGGTGCAGATGGTGTTTACCGTATGGCTCCTTTTTGGAATGAATTTATTGAGGAAGTTGAAGAACTTAGTGTAGATCCAGTAATCTCTGAATTTCTAAATGTAGAGGTAATTAAGAAAGCTATCTCAAAAATTTGTAAAGAACCTCGACCAGAATATGCATTTGATTTAGATTTTAGAGTTTTAATGCGCAGCTTAATCTTCTATCGATTTATAAAAAAAGCAATATGAAAGGAGGTGATACGTATGAAAAAGGAATGGAAACAACCTGTATTAGAAGTACTTAATATTAATATGACTATGGCTGGGCCTGGGCATAAATATCCAGATGCTGTTCAACCTGACCCAGATGATCCAGTTAAGTACAGTTAAGTCATTGGAAAAATAAAGCTCTTATATAGCTTTATTATATAAGAGCTTTCAAAAAATTGACAATGTGGGGGATAGGATGTTTGATTCTATGGGGAATGTGTTATATCAAGCTTTCGGGTTAAAAATAGTAAGTGAAATTCCATTACCCGAATTGTCTCAGCTGAATGAAAAAAAAGAGGTGGCAGATGTTCAAGTTGAAATAACGGATTTGTCAGAACAGTGGTGTAAATATAGCGCGGAAAAGCAAAAAACAATTGTAGTGGAGGATAATGTAGTTATGTTTCATGTTCCTCAAACTGCAATATTTTCTATACAGGCCGGCGAGAAAATCACCTTTTCACCTATGGCAGACGCAGAAGAAGATAAAATTCGCTTATATATTCTAGGAACTTGTATGGGGGCGCTTTTAATGCAACGTAAAACACTCCCATTGCATGGGAGTGTAATTGCCATAGATGGAAAAGCATACGCATTAATTGGTGATTCAGGAGCTGGAAAATCAACGTTAGCCTCGGCTTTTTTGAATAAAGGATATCAGCTTTTAAGTGATGATGTAGTTGCTGTGTCTCTTTTGAATAAAAATACTGCAATAGTTCATCCTTCTTACGCACAACAAAAATTATGGCAAGAGAGCATAAATGAGTTGGGGATGGAAGTAGCGCAATTGAGCCCTTTGTTTGAAAGAGAAACGAAGTATGCTGTTCCTGTGAATTCTCAATTCTTTCCAGATCCATTACCTCTTGCTGGTGTTATTGAATTAGTAAAAACACAGGGAGAAGATATTGAGACGACCCGTATAGAAGGGCTCGCACGCTTGTATAAATTATACCGTCATACTTTTAGGAGTTCTTTGATTTCTAAATTAGGATTAATGGAATGGCATTTTGAAACTTCAACTCATATTGCAAGTGGAATGGAAATGTTTCAAGTAAGTCGCCCGACTTCAAGATTTACAGCTCATGAGCTTGTGGAAGTTATTTTAAATACTATACAGAAAGGGAGTATGGTTGATGGTTGTCCACTCGAGAAAAATATCATTAAAACATAACGTTGTCCAAAGTAAAGGTAATATAGTAAGCGATATGGATGGAGAAAAAGTTATGTTAAATGTCCAGAAAGGAAAGTACTATAACTTAGGTGAAATAGGCGGAGAAATATGGGAGCTTATTGAAAAGCCAATAATAATTAATCAGCTTGTTACTATGCTAGTATCCAACTATGATATTGAACGAAAAGATTGTGAAGAGCAAGTTCTTTCCTTTTTAGAGTGTTTATTTCAAGAAGGGTTAATTCAAATAAAAGATCAGCCTAATAGATAGATTTGTAATTTCAAAAGAACTGTTAGGAAGGGATTAATGAATATTGTGAAAAGGTTAAGGGTATTTTTATTGCTGAACATGGAAACAAAGCTTTTATTTTTAGAGGCTTTTATTTTTTTAGGATGGGCGCGTGTAATAAAAAGTATTACCTTTTCCAAAGTTGCACCTTCTTTAGGGGATTACATGAACGAAACATCAGTTGCTCAAATTCAGCAACACGAGGATACACTAAAGGAGGTGTCCGAAGCAATTTCTATTATGAGTCGTTATACTTTTTGGGAAAGTCAATGTCTCGTTAAAGCGATAGCTGGGATGAAAATGCTTGAAAAACGTGACATTGAGAGTACTCTTTATTTAGGAACTGCTAAGGATAATAGTGGGGCACTAATTGCACATGCATGGTTACGTAGCGGTTCTTTTTATGTTACTGGATCGGAAGGAATGGAGAAATTCACTGTCGTTGGATCATTTGCAAAGAGGCTAAGTGAGAACACTATTAAAGGAGAGTAAAATGGAGAAAGATTTTGGTCTTAATGTAGAGTTCATGTCTAAGGAATTGAAACTTCTTTTTGCAATTTTGAAGTTAAAAGATGATGAAACAATGCAAACTTACAGCAATGAATGGTTTTCGGATATTGATTGGGAATTATTTCTTGAACAGGTTGTGCATCATCGCGTTTATCCGGTGATATATCAAAAACTTAAACAGGTAGATGAGGAAATAATTCCTTCACATATTGTACAATCCTTGAATAGAAAATATAAAAAAAATACATTTCAAATGCTTTATTTAAGTGCTGAAATGGAACGAATAAATAAAATATGTAATGAAAATGAGATTCGTATGATTTTTCTAAAAGGGCCTGTACTATCTCAGGATTTATATGGAGATATTTCTTTACGAACATCCTGTGATTTGGACGTTCTTATTCCAATTCAAAATTTAGAAAAAGTAGAAATGCTACTTTTAGAGCAGGGGTATGTAAAAGACGATTATATTCAAACGATATTAAATGATTGGAAATGGAGGCATCATCATATAACATTTTTTCATCCGACAAAACAGATTAAGCTTGAGATTCATTGGCGGTTAAATCCCGGACCTAGTAAGGAACCTGGGTTTGAAGAGCTTTGGAAGCGAAAGAGAAAAAGCACCCTTACGAGTAATTCCGTATATATGCTAGGGAAGGAAGATTTATTTTTATTTCTTGTATCTCATGGTGCTAGACATGGTTGGTCCAGATTACGCTGGTTAGTAGATATAAAAAAAATTGTCAATCAAGATCTTAATTGGAGTGAGATTCATAAACTAATGAAAACATATCAAATGCTACATTTAGGAGGACAAGCATTAATTTTGTCATCTCAATTGCTAGGTGTACGGATGGATGAAAGAATGATGGAATTAGTAGCTAAAAAACATTCAAAACAGTTAGCGCAAGAAGCCTTGTTTTATTTCAAGCAAATGATAAACTTGCATACCGATCCGGTTCCTGAAGAAGTACTTGCTTATCATAGTCGACATTTATTTTCGTTAATGTCTAATCAGCAAAAAACTTTATTTATTATGAGCCAACTATATCCTTATCCAATTGATGCGAAAACATTGCCGTTACCTAAATTTCTTCATTTTTTATATTTTCCTTTACGTCCGTTTCTATGTATTTGGAGAAAAACGAAGAAGTTTGCTTTGTTATTGGGGGAACATCGATGAATTATATTATATATTTTATGAAGAAATTATATTCTTCAGCAGGAAAAATACTGTATGTGAATTTATTTGGTATGGTGTTAATCAGTTTACTTGAAGGGATAGGTATTATTTTATTACTTCCTATGATAAGTATGACTGGAATAATTAATACAGGTGAGGAGACTTCTTTTATTGCACCTGTCTATAGAATTTTGCAGAATTTCCCTAAAACAACAAGTTTAATTTCTATTTTAGGTATATATGTATTAATAGTGTTAAGTCAAAATATACTGCAAAGAAATATAACGTTAAGAGATGCGAGAACGCAACAAGTTTTTGTACGAAAGTTAAGAGTAGAAACATATAGTATGATTTTAAAAGCAAAGTGGAGATTTTTTTTAGAAAAAAGGAAAACAAATCTAATTAATATATTAACTACAGAATTAGCTCGTGTTAGTTATGGGATTAATTTAATTTTACAATTGCTAGCTACTATTCTATTTACATTCATACAGGTAGGGCTTGCGTTTTTATTATCTCCCCAAGTCACTGTATTTGTTTTGGGCTTTGGCTTATTGTTCTTGGTAGCTTCTCGTGTTTTTATAAAAAAAGCACGGATACTAGGCGGTAAGACCTCAGAATTGGCAAAAGACTATCTTTCTGGTATAACAGATCATTTCAATGGAATTAAAGATATAAAGAGCAATACTTTGGAAGGATCACGTTTGGAGTGGTTTCAATCTATAACAAAAAAGATGAGTAGCGAACAAATGGAGTATATGAGAATAAGGTCAAACTCTCAATTGTTTTATAAAATTTCAATGGCTATATTAATTGCATTTTTTATATTTTTGTCAGTAAATATGTTTCAAGCGCAAACGGCCCAGTTACTATTAATCATTCTCATTTTTTCAAGATTATGGCCAAGGTTCATGACGATTCAGTCAAATTTAGAACAACTGGCTGCAAGCATTCCTGCCTTTAAGTCATTATGGGAATTGCAACAGGAGTGTAATGAAGCGGTTGAAATGCAGGATATATACATGCAAAAACATATAAAGCCGATTTGTATAAAACAAGGTATTGAGTGTAAGGATGTTTCTTTTCGTTATAATAAGCAAGAAGCTTTATATGCACTTCAAAACATTAATGTACAAATTCCAATAAATAGTATGACGGCAATTGTAGGACATTCTGGTGCTGGGAAAAGTACATTAATTGATGTGTTAATGGGGTTAATCCAACCAGAAAAAGGTCAAGTGTTAATAGATGGTACCCCTCTTACAACTGATAATTTATTATCATTAAGACAGGCTATTAGCTATGTACCACAAGATCCGTTCTTATTTAATGCTAGTATAAGAGAGAATTTAATGATGATTGACTCGAATGTAAATGAAGAACAAATTTGGGCTGCATTAGAATTTGCGGCAGCAACTGAATTTGTACGAATGCTTCCAAATGGACTTGATACACTGATTGGAGATCGTGGGGTGAGGCTTTCAGGTGGTGAACGTCAGCGACTTGTATTGGCTCGAGCTATTTTAAGAAAACCGTCGATTTTAGTATTAGATGAGGCTACGAGTGCGTTAGATACTGAAAATGAAGTGAAAATCCAATCAGCAATAGAAAGATTGAAAGGAACAATGACTATTGTTGTTATTGCACATCGCTTATCTACTATACGCAATGCAGATCAAGTTATTGTTTTAGGAAAAGGTGAAATTGTTCAAAAAGGTGAATTTAATCAACTAGCTAAAGAAAGAAAAGGTGTATTTCGAAATTTACTAGGGTCACAAATGGAAGTTGGTTCTTAGAGGAGAAAAATTGAATGAAGCTTTGTATGAATGCAGTTCGAATCGAATAAAATCTCGAATAATGGTGAACTACAACAGAATCTTATTCGGGATTTTATTTGCGCGTTTTTAAAGTCAGTGAATACATATAAACAAGTACCTTGCAATAAATAGTACCAAGTGGTATATTATGGATATATCTAGTACCGTGTATTGAACAGTACTAAACTAAGAAAGGAGGATTACATTTGAACGTTCAGTTTAAAAAAGGTGTGTTAGAGCTATGTGTTTTGGCACTTGTGAAACGTAAAGATAGTTACGGTTATGAACTTGTACAGCAAATTTCAAATAAATTTTTAATATCGGAAGGTTCAGTATATCCATTATTACGTCGTTTAACGAAAGAGGGATATTTTCAAACGTATTTAAAAGAGTCCACGGAAGGACCGCCTCGTAAATATTATCAGCTAACAGAGCAAGGAGAGACGCAACTTCATTTGTTAGTAACAGAGTGGAGTGATTTTGCGAAAGGGGTACAAGAAATTATTGAAGGGGTGAATTGGGATGAATAAAGAACAATTCCTTAGAGAATTATCGAATCAGCTTAGAAAGTTACCGGAAGAAGAGAGGAAAGATATTTTATTTGATTATGAAGAGCACTTTCAGTTTGGGATAGAAGAAGGGAAAACTGAATTAGAAATAATAAAAGGACTTGGTTCTCCTAAAGTAATTGCAAAAGAATTACTTGCGATGTATCGTTTCGATGAAATGAAAAAAGATCCATCGACTTCAAATGTTACAAGAGCTGTCATGGCGGCGATTGGACTTAGTTTATTTAATTTTATTATCGTGTTAGGCCCTTTAGTTGCAATTATCGGTTTTATATTTTCTTTTTGGGTCGGTGGGATTGCTAGTGTAGTGACACCATTTTTCGTTATCGTAAAAGTATTTATGGGCACTTTTATATGGTTGGATCTTTTCGTTAGTATAACATTTGTTGGAGTAGGTTTGTTGTTATGTATGATAGCGTATTATAGTACGAAGTGGTTTAAAAGATTGTGCGTACGTTATGTGATATGGAACTTCAAAATGATAAAAGGGGAGTAGATGATGAAAAAAATATTGTTAGTAGCTATCGCTTGTATCATTATTGGAGTAATAGGGATTTCACAAACATATGAAAAAGCAGTACAAACTGCAGAAAAAGGCGATAAAGAAGACGTAATTAAAAACGAAACGTTAAAAAATATAGAAGTTAAGTTAGGGGCTGGGGATATTGTCGTCCAAAAATCTCCGGATGCCTCTTTTTATGTAAAGCAAACAGGAGATGTAAGTAAACAAGAAATTCGTATTACTGAAGATGGTGACACATTAAAAGTTATTGGGGAAAGAAAAAAAGATGTTTCGTTTGATTTTTCCTTTTACAATTTCGGATTTCAAACGTCTACATTGACTATATTTGTACCAGAACGTTCTTACCAAGAGATCAAAGTAAATTCAGCAGCTGGACAAATAGAAATAAGTGATGTGAAAAGTGACCGCGTAAATGTTGGAACGCTGGCAGGAGAAGTGGATTTGAAGTATGTAACAGCTAAGAACGTAGAGGGATCTACAAAAGCTGGTGAGGTGAACTTTAAAAAGGTTATGGGGAAAGTAACAGCAAAAACGACTAGTGGGGATGTATATATTATGGATCATGATCCTAAGTATGATGTAGAGGCAAGCTCAACTGCTGGAGATGTAACTATTACTTTATCGGAAAAACCAAAAGATGCAGTAATAACTGGGCAAACTCCTGGTGGAGATGTGACAATTTTTAATGAGGAAAATAAAAACGTAACAATTGGTAATGGGAGTAAAAAGATTAGCGGCAAAACGGCTGCTGGAGATGTTACTATAGAAACACGTTAATAATAGATGAGAAGATAGATTCATTCGAGTTTTTTGGAATGAATTAAAATCTACCAATATATAAAAGAAGATAATTCCCTATATAAATAAGGGAATTATCTTCTTTTATTATTTTTAATGTAAATCACGATATACGCCAATTACTTTTCCAATAACTGACACTTGTTTTAAAATGATAGGTTCTAATGAAGAGTTTTCCGGCTGTAGACGGAAGTGGTCTTTTTCTTTATAGAAACGTTTAACAGTTGCTTCGTTATCCTCTGTTAAGGCAACGACAATTTCACCGTTGTATGCAGATTGTTGTTGGCGGACAACAACTAAATCTCCATCAAAGATACCAGCTTCAATCATGCTATCTCCAGAAATACGTAACATAAATACTTGATCTGATCCAGAAACGATACTAGCTGGAAGTGGGAAGTGCTCTTCTACACTTTCGACTGCTGTAATCGGTAAACCGGCAGTAACTTTTCCGACGATTGGAACTTGAATAACAGATTGTGTTTCTGTATCCATTCGGTCATCGCCTAAAATTTCGATTGCTCGTGGTTTTGTTGGATCGCGTCGGATATAGCCCTTTTCTTCTAGTCGTGATAAATGTCCGTGCACTGTAGAACTAGAAGCGAGGCCGACTGCTTGACCGATTTCACGTACGGAAGGTGGATATCCTTTTTCTTGTACTTTTAGCTTAATAAAGTCGAGAATGTCTTGCTGGCGTTTCGTTAACTTTTCCATGTTTTCTAACACCTCGTTTTCTTTCGTTTTTCTTATTAATAAGTATAACATGCGAAAAAACATTCTACAAACATAAGTTCGAACAAAAGGGAGATTTATGATACACTAGAGAGAAAATATAGCGAGAAAGAAGGGTTCAAAATGAATGCAATTGTTTATGCACGTGTGAGTACAACAAAAGAAGCACAAGAAACATCGTTATTGCGTCAAAAGGATGAATTATTGCATTTAGCTGAGCGCTATGAAATGAATGTGACAAAAGTGATTGAGGAACAGGCTAGTGGCTATACAATTGAACGTGATGGCATATTAGAAGTATTAGATACAATTCGAGATGAACAAGTTGATGCACTTCTAATACAAGATGAAACACGTCTTGGTAGAGGGAATGCGAAGATTGCGTTAATGCATTGTTTACATAAAGAGGGAATAAAAGTATATACACATACGCATAATGGTGAATTACAATTGTCGGATTCTGATTCGATGGTATTAGATATAATTAGTATTGTTGAAGAATATCAAAGAAAGATTCATAACTTGAAAATTAAACGTGGTATGCAACGCGCGGTAGAAAAAGGCTATCGGCCAGAAAATAATTTGAAAAATCGTCATTTAAGCGTAGGGCGAGAGAAAAAAGAAGTGCCAATTGAGGAAATTGTACGTTTGCGCAAGAGTGAACTCACTTTCGAAGAAATTGCGGCAACGCTTCGTGGATTTGGTCATAATGTTTCAAAAGCGACTGTACATCGTAGATACGTAGAGTATACAAAGCAATTGCTTGATAAAGAAGAGTAACTATTGTATGATAATAATCAGTTTTGATTAGAAGGGGGATTCGAGATGCTTAATCACGAACTCGTTGAACGCATTAACTTCTTAGCGAAAAAAGCAAAAGCTGAAGGTTTAACTGAAGAAGAACAACGTGAGCGTCAATCGCTACGAGAACAATATTTAAAAGGATTTCGTCAAAATATGTTAAACGAACTTAAAGGAATTAAAGTCGTTAACGAAGAAGGTACAGATGTTACACCAGCGAAATTAAAAGCTTTAAAAAAGCAAGATAATGCAAAATTAAATTAAAAGATGGGCGAAGCCCATCTTTTTTATTTGTTATTTAATAACTTTCCAGTTGTTATTTCTCGTTGCTTCTATTCTTTTATGCTTCAATATATAGTTAGCAATAAGTTCAGACATATCTGTTGGAATATCTTTTATTACTGGTTTATTTTGAAACATGAAGAAGTTCCCTCCGCCGTTTGCTCGATAATTATTCATAACAACGTCATATTCTTCATTTATATCGAGTGTAGCGCCTTTATACTGTAAAGACTCTACTCTTTCACCAATTGGTTTTGAAATGTTTAATACATACGAAATCCCTTCCCACATATCGTAATTATAATGCGCAGGTTTTGGTTCTATGAATGCAGGATTAACAATTATATCTCCAACTTTATTTAATGTGAAATAAGAAGCAGAAAGTTCGAGAGCATCTTTTATATCGGCTCCAGTCACTCGAATAACTTTTAATGTGTTTGGGTAAATATAATTGGAAACGATATCCCGCATTGTGACATGTTTCGGGAATCCTGGAGATGTATTATGAAACAAACTTGTACAAGAAATAGAAACGTTAGCTATATCCATCTGGATTTTATTTATGAATTCAATAAAAGGATGGTCTTGCAAACGAGTTTGCATAGCATCTGAAATTCGCATGTCTCCATGAATGATGCCAATAGGCTGATCAAGCCATTTTTGTGTTTTCTCTTCATAATCGGCGACCAAGGAAAGAACATCTTTGTCGGCCTCGATTCCTTGCACAGGCAATAATTGTGCGTAACTATTTTTCTTTACCCATTTTTGTTCTGTTTTTTCGAATATTACTTTTACCTTTCCAACGGAGTGTCCATTGCATCCGGTCTGTAAAATTGTTACACCATTATCTAAAGTTTGAGCAATTTCTCGGTGTTGGTGGCCTGTTAGTAAAATATCTATACCATCAATTTCATCATACATTGCGTATCCTTGGTTTTCACCTGTTAAAACTTCAGTCGGTACTCCTGTTTGAAAATCGCGTTCAAATCCCCCGTGATAGGCTACGACTAGTAAATCGGGCTGCTCATGTTTACGGATGTAAGGAACCCACTTTTTTATTGTTTCTAATGCATCTTCAAATAGTAAATCTTTAATATGATGGGCCTGTTCCCAATTCGGGATGTAATGTGTTGTTGCCCCTAAAATAGCAATTTTTATATTTGATTCAATATGTTTTATTATATAGGGTTTCCCGAAATAAGGTTCTTTTATGTTTTTATCTAAAATGTTTGCTGATAAGTACGGGAAGTTTGCAGTTTCTACAGCATGATTTAATATATCCATTCCATAATTAAATTCATGATTGCCGATAATTGCAGCATCATAATTTAAATAGTTGGCCAATAAGGACATTGGATTTTTCTTATCTTTTTCGTATGTAGCGTAATGATAAGTTAAAGGTGTTCCTTGTATGAAATCACCGTTATCAACTAAAAGAACGTTTGTATTTTTGGAACGTTCTTTTTTTATAAGAGTAGAAATTTTAGCTAAACCAATTTCTGCTTTGGAGTTATCTTGGTAGTGAATTGGATACACAGTACCATGTACATCGCTTGTTAATAAAATATTTAAAGTTACAATTTGATTTTGATTCAATACCATTCACCTTTTCTATTGTTATCTTTCAATTAATCATATCAAATATATGAAAAGAATTTTAATCAGAATGTATAGAATGTGTAAAGATTCTGTAAATAAGTAATTGTTTGTAAAAATATGTGATATATTTCTTCATGTTTACGGAAGGTTATTTTATAACAACGAAAAATGGAGGCATTCACATGTTGAAAAAAGTTTTTGCAATGAGCACAACAGTTGTACTAGCAGCGGGGTTATTAAGTGGCTGTGGAACGAAGGAATCAAGTGCAAGTAAAAATGAGGATACGAAAAAAGGTTATGTACCGAAGACGTTAAATGTTCAATTTGTTCCTTCTCAAAATGCAGATACGTTAGAGGCAAAAGCAAAACCATTGGAAAATCTATTAAGTGATAAATTAAACATTCCGGTAAAAGTTAGTATTTCAACGAATTACAATACAATTGTAGAAGCTATGGCATCAAAACAAGTAGATGTAGGATTTTTACCTCCAACAGCGTATGTGTTAGCGCATGAGAAAAAGGCTGCAAACGTAATATTACAGGCGCAACGTTTTGGGGTAGATGATGAAACTGGAGCTCCCACAAAGGACTTAGTAGATTTTTATAAATCAGAGTTTGTTGTTAAGAAAGATTCTAATATTAACAGTGTAAAAGAATTAAAGGGTAAAAAAATTGGTTATCAAGATGTAACATCATCAGCAGGGTATGTATGGCCTGCAGCTGTATTGTTAAAAGAGGGAGTCGATCCGCTAAAGGATGTGAAACCTGTTACATTAAAAGGTCATGATCAGTCACTTATTGCTCTTTTAAATGGTGATGTTGATGCAGCTGTTGTATTCCAAGATGCTCGTAATATTGTAAAAAAAGATTATCCGAATATATTCGATCAAACGAAAATAGTAAAATTTACGGAGAAAATTCCAAACGATACGATTTCTGTACGTTCTGATTTAGATGCGGAGTGGAGCAAGAAATTACAAGATGCTTTCATTGAAATAGGAAAGAATGAAGAAGGGCACAAAATCATTAAAGAGGTATACTCACACGAAGGATATGTGAAATCTGATGATAGTAAATTTGATATCGTTCGTGACTATGGAAAGAAAGTGAAAACACAATAATACATATGGAAATGGCGACTAACTGGAAAGTGTGTGATTTCAGTTAGTTTGCCGTTTTTCAGTTATTGATAATACATAGAAGGTAGGTAAGATGTGTGATAGAGTTTCAAAATGTCTCCAAAGTGTATCCAAATGGTACGAAAGGATTGAAAAACATAAATTTAAAAATTCAAAAAGGTGAATTTGTTGTAATGGTCGGGCTATCTGGGGCTGGAAAATCTACACTCCTCAGATCAGTAAATCGCCTTCATGAGATTACAGAAGGAGAAATTATTATTGAAGGTGAGTCTATTACTGCTGCAAAAGGCAAAGAGTTACGACGCATGCGCCGAGATATTGGTATGATTTTTCAAAGCTTTAACCTTGTAAAGCGATCCACGGTACTGAAGAATGTATTAGCCGGGCGTGTTGGATATCATTCGACATTACGTACAACGTTAGGCTTGTTTCCGAAGGAAGATTTGGAACTTGCATTTCAGGCTTTGAACAGGGTAAATATTTTAGAAAAAGCATATGCACGAGCAGATGAATTATCAGGAGGACAACAGCAACGTGTATCGATTGCTAGAGCATTGGCACAAGAAGCGAAAATTATATTGGCAGATGAGCCTGTTGCTTCGTTAGACCCACTGACAACAAAGCAAGTAATGGATGATTTGAAAAAAATTAATGAAGATTTTGGAATTACGACAATTGTAAACTTACATTCTATTGATTTAGCGAGGCAATATGCTACACGCATTATTGGATTACATGCAGGTGAAATTGTTTTTGATGGTGTAGTAGATGAGGCAACGGATGAAAAATTTGCTGAAATTTATGGGGACGTAGCTCAGAAAAGCTCACTATTAGAGGTGGCAGCTAAATGAATGACGTGACGATATATTCGAAATCGATACCGAAGCCGCCGAGTAAATTGAAACATATGTTAACGGTTATTCTAGTTATTTTACTGTTGTGGGGTAGTAGTGTACAGGTCGACGCATCATTTTCAAAACTAGTAGTTGGTTTTCCAAATATGATGGATTTATTGAAGGAAATGGTGCCACCAGATTGGAGTTATTTTCAAGTTATTACAACAGCAATGTTAGATACAATACGCATGGCGATTATTGGAACGACTTTAGGAGCGATTTTAGCCATTCCACTTGCACTATTTGCAGCAAGTAATGTATTTACTAGTGTATTTTTGTACGGTCCAGCTCGATTGATTTTAAATTTTATACGAACGATACCAGATTTATTATTAGCGGCTATTTTTGTAGCGATTTTTGGAATAGGACCACTTCCAGGTATTTTGGCTCTTACTTGTTTCTCGGTTGGGCTCGTAGCGAAATTATTGTATGAGTCAATTGAATCAATTGATCCAGGTCCATTAGAAGCGATGACAGCTGTAGGAGCGAATAAGGTGCAATGGATTGTTTATGGGGTCATTCCGCAAGTGAAAGCGCACTTTGTTTCCTACGTACTTTATACATTTGAGGTGAATGTACGTGCCGCAGCCGTTCTAGGTTTAGTAGGAGCAGGTGGCATTGGTTTATATTATGATCGTACACTTGGATTTTTACAATATCAACAAACTGCTTCCATTATTATTTATACCCTTGTTGTTGTATTGTTAATTGATTATATAAGTACATTGTTGCGGGAGAAATTATAATGAGTAAAACGACGATAATCGTACCAAAACCGAAGAAACCGAGTGTAAATCGCTGGATTATTTTTATAGCACTAACAGTTATATATGTATGGGCCTTTTCAGGTGTCCCACTCGAGGGAATAAAAAATACAGCGGGAGAAATTACAAAAGCAATTATGACAGGCGTGTTGAACCCAGATTGGTCATATGTATCTTTGCCTGATGGTGAAGATTTATTACATGGTTTGATTGATACGTTGGCAATTGCAATATTAGGTACATTTATTTCTGCCTTTTTATCTGTTCCATTTGCTTTTTGGGCGGCAACGAATATGAGTAGTGGAAAATTAACTTCAGGTGCTGGGAAATTTGTACTTAGTTTTGTTCGTACATTTCCTGAATTAGTTATGGCTCTTTTATTTATAAAAGCTGTTGGGCCAGGCTCTTTTGCCGGAGTTCTAGCTTTAGGGTTACACTCTATCGGAATGTTAGGGAAACTATATTCGGAAGGAATTGAAAATATAGATAAGGGACCGACCGAGGCGTTAATATCAACAGGTGCAAATCGGTTTCAAATACTTTGGTATGCGGTATTACCACAAGTGTTACCAGATTTTCTATCGTATACGTTATACAGGTTCGAAATTAATGTGCGATCCGCTGCGATTTTAGGTGTAATTGGAGCAGGTGGTATTGGTACGCCATTAATTTTTGCATTAAGTTCACGGAATTGGTCTCGTGTGGGAATTATTTTATTGGGCATCATTCTAATGGTAATTATAATCGATTTTATTTCAAGTTCGATTCGAAAACGGATTGTTTAACGGATTTTAAAAGCATCGAAGTCAGATGCTTTTTTGTCTTTTTAAGTGTTTATTAAAAGAAGTCTGTACGTTTGTATAAATATACAGATAATTCCCTTTCTTTTTAAAATAAAAACAATAAAAAAGTATGTCATATTGAATACCCATACATTCCCGAAATCATTGGTTTTTTTATAAAAAATCAAAAAAACATCAACATATTTGTCGATACATGTTGTATAATCTTGCGTGGGAAGCTATCATATAAATGTATAAAACGTTTACTAATATAAGCGAAGGGAAGAATAGCATGTCACATTCAATCGAACAACTTTCTATCAACACGATTCGCACATTATCCATCGATGCGATTGAAAAAGCAAACTCTGGTCACCCAGGAATGCCAATGGGTGCAGCACCAATGGCTTATACATTATGGACTCAATTTATGAAACATAATCCAAACAACCCAACGTGGTTTAACCGCGATCGTTTCGTATTATCTGCAGGTCATGGTTCAATGTTATTATACAGCCTACTTCACCTATCTGGTTATGATGTAACAATGGATGACTTAAAGAACTTCCGTCAATGGGGAAGTAAAACTCCAGGACATCCTGAGTACGGTCATACTGCAGGTGTAGACGCAACTACTGGTCCACTTGGACAAGGTATTGCAACTGCTGTAGGTATGGCAATGGCTGAAAGACATTTAGCGGCTAAATATAACCGTGATGCGTATAATGTAGTAGATCATCATACATACGCTATTTGTGGTGATGGAGATTTAATGGAAGGCGTTTCTGCTGAAGCATCTTCATTAGCTGCTCATTTACAATTAGGGCGTCTTGTTGTGCTTTACGATTCAAACGATATTTCATTAGATGGCGATTTAAATCGTTCATTCTCTGAAAGTGTAGAAGATCGTTACAAAGCATACGGATGGCAAGTAATCCGTGTTGAGGATGGAAACGATATTGAAGCAATCGCGAAAGCAATTGAAGAAGCGAAAGCTGACGAAAAACGCCCAACGCTAATTGAAGTAAGAACGACAATTGGTTTCGGTTCTCCAAACAAATCAGGAAAATCAGCTTCACACGGTTCTCCACTTGGTGTAGACGAAACAAAATTAACGAAAGAAGCATACGCTTGGACTGCTGAACAAGACTTCCATGTAGCAGAAGAAGTATATGACAACTTCCGTAAAACAGTACAAGATGTTGGTGAAACAGCGCAAGCAGCTTGGAACACGATGTTAGGTGAATATGCACAAGCATATCCAGAATTAGCAAACGAACTGCAAGCAGCAATGAACGGTCTTCTTCCAGAAGGTTGGGAACAAAGCTTACCAACTTATGAATTAGGATCAAAAGCAGCAACACGTAATTCTTCAGGTGCTGTAATTAATGCAATTGCAGAGTCTGTACCATCATTCTTCGGTGGATCTGCTGACCTTGCTGGTTCTAACAAAACATATATGAATAACGAAAAAGACTTTACAAGAGAAGATTACAGCGGTAAAAACATTTGGTACGGTGTACGTGAATTCGCAATGGGTGCAGCAATGAACGGTATTGCACTACATGGTGGTTTAAAAACTTACGGTGGTACGTTCTTCGTATTCTCTGACTACTTACGTCCAGCAATTCGTCTTGCAGCATTAATGCAATTGCCAGTAACGTATGTATTCACACACGACAGTATCGCTGTTGGTGAAGACGGTCCAACACATGAGCCAGTTGAGCAATTAGCAGCGCTTCGTGCAATGCCAAATGTATCTGTTATTCGTCCAGCTGACGGTAACGAATCTGTTGCGGCTTGGAGATTAGCTTTAGAATCTACAAAAACACCAACTGCTTTAGTATTAACTCGTCAAGATCTTCCAACATTAGAAGGCGCAAAAGAAGATACGTATGAAAAAGTTGCAAAAGGTGCATATGTAGTTTCTGCAAGCAAGAAAGAAACAGCTGATGTAATTTTACTTGCATCTGGATCTGAAGTAAGTCTAGCTGTTGAAGCACAAAAAGCGTTAGCAGTAGACGGCGTTGACGCAGCTGTTGTCAGCATGCCATCTATGGATCGCTTTGAAGCTCAAACTGCTGAGTACAAAGAATCTGTATTACCAAAAGCAGTAACAAAACGTTTCGCAATCGAAATGGGTGCTACATTCGGATGGCACCGTTACGTAGGTCTTGAAGGAGATGTGTTAGGTATCGATACATTCGGTGCTTCTGCTCCTGGTGAGAAGATTATGGAAGAGTATGGATTTACTGTAGAGAACGTTGTTCGTAAAGTAAAAGAAATGCTTTAATGATTTTAGAAAAATCTCTCCGGCATGGAGAGGTTTTTCTATGTAAATGAGTTTTTTCGACAGAAAAAGTTTTTTATCTCTCCGCAGTCAGACAATCATTGCAAATTTTCTTCTATATAATGAAGAGAAAAGGTTGTCCAGATTGGGAGGCTGAAAATGAAAACGTATGAATTGTATTTAATTCAAGAGGATATTGCGAAAGCTTATTTTGGTCGTGAATATTTGTTTTTTGATTTATTTGCTCGATTTTCAGAATCTGGGTCCCTTTCGGAGAAAAAAGTGTTATATAAACAAATGATGTATATAACGATGCCATTACAAGTAATGAAAATTCATCATAAATTAGAGCAAGCTTTGCGTGTTCTTGGTAAATATGATAGAACACATCATACGCATACACTTTTTACGGGAGCGGAATATGGCGAAATAATAGTGAAACCACACTATATTCGCATGGATACCTCTGGAAATGTCTCTATGGAAACGACTTTCTTTGAGGTGTTAAGAAAGTGTGAACTAACATTTTTAGCTATGGATTATGAAAATACAAAGTACGGATGGTTGAATCCTTTAAAACAAGTACGAACATATGTGTAAAAAATGTCGAATTCTATCTTGTCTTATTGAAAAGGTTTTAGTACACTGTAAGGTAGACAACATGAAGGAGGAAAATATATGCCAATTTGGTTAGGTATTCTAGTGGGCGTAGTAGCACTAGTAGCAGGCGTGGCGTTAGGATTTTTCATTGCCCGCAAATACATGATGAACTACTTAGAAAAAAATCCACCAATTAATGAACAAATGTTAAAAATGATGATGATGCAAATGGGACAAAAACCTTCCCAAAAGAAAATCAATCAAATGATGAGCGCGATGAGCAAGCAACAAACAAAATAAGCGCTAAAGGGCACTCGATAAGAGTGCCCTTTCCTATTGGATTTTGAAAGTATTTAAAACTTTTAAAAATTCTGTATTTTTGTTAAACTGAAAACATCGCTCATTTTAAGGGAGGAGGATAAATATGAAAGTATTTTTTAATTTAGCTTGGTTTTTTAAACAAGAAAAACGAGCGTACATAATTGGGATTATTATGTTATTTGGTGTCGCGCTTCTTGAACTTGTAGCCCCGAAAGTACTAGGTATTGTAGTAGATGAAATTAATAATGGAACATTAACATCTGAAAAATTGTTGAAGTGGGTTATTCTGTTAGTTGTTGTAGGAATTACTATGTACATATTGCGTTATTTGTGGCGTATTATGATTTTTGGATCTTCTTTAAAATTAGCCCGTCAATTACGAAAGAATTTATATGAACATTTTACAAAGATGAGTCCAACTTTCTATCAATCACGTCGTACAGGCGATTTGATGGCGCATGCGACCAATGATATTCAGGCAATTCAGCAAACTGCTGGATCGGGTGTTTTAACACTTGTTGACTCATTAGCAGTTGGAGGATGTGTACTTGTGGCGATGGGGTTTACAATTAGTTGGAAGTTGACATTATTAAGTTTAATTCCGATGCCAATTGTAGCGATTTCTACAAATTATTATGGAACTTTATTGCATAGAAGATTTCATAAAGCGCAGCAATCGTTTTCTGAAATCAATGATAAAGTACAAGAAAGTATGAGTGGGATGAAGGTGATTCGCTCGCTTGGACAAGAGAAAGAGGATTTGGAAGCATTTCGGAAGAAATCAGAAGATGTCGTACATAAAAATATGTTAGTCGCACGTATTGACTCGTTATTCGATCCAACGATTGCACTTATTGTCGGGTTTTCGTTTTTAATCGCAGTTTGTTACGGATCTTTATTAGTAGTACGGGGCGAATTAACTGTAGGAGAGCTAGTAACGTTTACAACATACTTAGGGACTCTTGTATGGCCAATGTTAGCTTTTGGATGGTTGTTTAATATTATGGAACGTGGACGCGCTTCGTATGATCGTGTGGAGAAAATACTTTCACAAACTTCAGATGTAGTAAATAAGGAAAACGCTATAAATACTATAGCAAGTGGTGATGTTTCATTTGCTATTGATTCATTTTCTTATAAGAAAAATGAACTATTAAACTTAAAAGATATTTATGTTAATTTAAGAAAAGGTGAAACGCTAGGTATTGTGGGACGTACCGGTGCAGGGAAGACGACGTTGTTAAAATGTTTAATTCGAGAATATGATCATTTTAATGGTGAATTAAAAGTTGGTGAGCGGGATATTCGAGATGTAACACTTCATGGTGTACGTTCTGCAATTTCATACGTGCCGCAAGATCATTTTTTATTTTCAGCGAGTATTGGAGAGAACATTGCATTCGGAAAGGTCGATGCTACATATAAAGAAATTGCGCGTGCTGCTGAAATTGCTTGTATTCATAATGATATCGTTCAATTTTCAGAAGGGTATGATACGGTAGTAGGTGAAAGAGGTGTTTCACTATCGGGAGGTCAAAAACAGCGGATTTCAATTGCGCGTGCTTTATTAACGAATGCTGAAATTTTAATTTTAGATGATTGTTTATCAGCTGTCGATGCAAAAACAGAAGAAACTATATTATCCGCATTGAAACGGGAAAGAGCAGAAAAAACGACGATTATTACTGCACACCGTTTAAGTGCAATTCAGCATGCAAACATTATTCTTGTGATTGATGAAGGAGCGGTAGTGCAACGAGGAACACATGAACAATTGATGGGAGAAAATGGTTGGTATAAAGAAATGTACGAAAGCCAGCAACTAGAGGCGTTAGTAGAGAAAGGAGGCGTATGATGGCTGAGAAAAAGCGGAGTGATTTAAGAAGATTACTTTCTTATATGAGACCATATAAAAGGTTATTAGCATTAGCATTTTTATTCCTAGTTGGTGCAACTGTAACTGAAATGATGGGTCCTTTTTTAATTAAACAATTTCTTGATGAACATTTAGTACCGCGTAACTTTGATCAATCAGCACTTGTTACTCTATTTGTAGTGTATATAATTGCACATTTATTAAAAGTATTATTTACGTATTTAGATTTATTGTACTTTCAAAATATAGCTTTTAAGATTGTTCAAGATATGCGAGTTGAAGTGTATGAACACGTTCAAAAATTGTCATTAAGTTTCTTTGATCGTACGCCGATAGGTACACTCGTATCTCGCATAACAAATGATACGGAAGCGATTAAGGATTTTTATGTAAGTGTACTATCAACATTCGTAAAAAATGTAGTGTTTTTAGTAGGGATTTTAGTGGCGATGTTTTTATTAGATGTAAAATTAGCACTATTTTCTCTTATATTAATTCCAATTATGTTTGCTATTATGGTGCTATATCGCCGGAAAAGTGCAGCTTTTTATTTAGAAGTACGTAATCAATTAAGCGTATTAAATGCGAAGTTAAATGAGTCCATTCAAGGAATGAATATTGTTCAAGTATTCAGACAAGAAAAACGTATGAGAAAAGAATTTGAAGAGGTGAATAATAAACATTATAGTGCAGGACGACGCACGTTAAAGTTAGACGCATTACTTTTACGTCCAGCAACGGATTTAGTTCATATTGTAGCAATTGCATTAGTACTTGGTTTATTCGGAATTGACGCTTTAAAGAGTCCCGTTGAAGTAGGAGTTTTATATGCGTTTGTTAACTATATTCATCGTTTCTTCCAACCTGTAAATGAGATGATGATGAAATTATCATTTTTCCAACAGGCACTTGTTTCATCATCACGTGTATTTCATTTAATAGATGAGAAAGATTTAGCGCCGGTTCAAAAAGGGGATGGGAATCCTCAAGTAGTTAATGGAGATATTGAATTTAAAAATGTTACTTTTTCGTATGATGGAAAGCGTGATGTTTTAAAAAATGTATCTTTTCATGTGAAACAAGGGCAAACGGTTGCTTTTGTTGGGCATACTGGTAGCGGAAAAAGTACCATTATGAATTTACTAATGCGATTTTATAATATTAAGTCGGGAAACATTGTAATAGACGGTGTAGATTTAGAGAAATTTGAAGAACGAGAAATTAGAAAGAGAATAGGACTCGTATTGCAAGATGCATTTTTATTTGCAGGAAATGTAAAGCAAAATATTCGTATGTACAATGAAGAAATTACAGATGAAGAAGTAAAAGAAGCTGCGCAATTTGTGCAAGCCAATACGTTTATTGAAAAATTACCAAAGCAGTATGAAACAGAAGTAGTAGAAAGAGGAGCTGAATTTTCTAGTGGTCAACGACAATTAATTGCTTTTGCTAGAACGATAGCAACTAATCCGAAAGTGTTAGTATTAGATGAGGCAACAGCTAATATCGATACAGAAACAGAAGAGGCTATTCAAACAGCGTTGCAGCAAATGAGAAAAGGTAGAACGACGATAGCGATTGCTCACAGGTTATCTACAATTCAAGATGCAGATCAAATATTCGTTATGCATGATGGAGAGATAGTAGAAAGGGGAACACATCAAGAGTTACTGAGTGAGCAAGGGTTGTATTATAATATGTATTTACTACAAAATAAAGGAAGCTTGCAAAAGGCCTTGTAATATACAAGGTCTTTTTTACTTTGTATATAAAATATATTTACTCTTTGTTTTTATAGCATACATGTCGTGTCCATTTAGTAAAGTTGTACATATTGTATGTATACGGAATGAAAAAATTTGATAGGAGATTTTATATGCAAAACAGATCGAGTTCAAATGTTACGTTTATCGATGTGTCTCATTGGGAAGGGAGTATTGATTGGAATGCAGTGAAGGCATCTGGCATTCCAGCAGCATATGCAAAAGCGACAGAAGGTGTAAAGTATCTTGATCCTACTTTTGTTCAAAATGTACAAGCGGCACGAAATGCGAATGTATTAATCGGTGCATACCATTTTGCACATCCAGAACAAAATGATGCAATTTCAGAAGCGAAATATTTTGTGAGTATATTACAAAGCAATCAAACAGACTTAATGCCAGTTCTAGATTTAGAGTCACCAACAGATCCGAGTAATAGTAATTTAACTGGTACCGCTATATCTAATTGGGCAAGAAGTTTCATAAATTATGTGAAACAGGCTACTGGAAAAAATGTAATGTTATATACAGGAGTTTGGTATATTAATGAGTTTGGAATTAACGGGTTAAGTGATATTCCACTTTGGATTGCTAGATATTCTAGTACACCGCCTGCTGATGCTGGTGGATGGACAGAGTGGACAGCGTGGCAATACACTGATTCTGGTCAAATTTCAGGTGTAGGAAATTGTGATGTATCAGCAGCAGTTTCATTAGAAGCTTTGCAAGGGAATGGATCGAGTGGTGGAGGGAATGTTTCTCCGCCTAATAATGCAACTCCAGTTTACGGTGTTGCTGTAATTAATGGCGATAATGTAAATTTACGGACTGGACCATCTTTACAATCTAGTGTAATTCGCCAGCTAAATCGAGGTGAATCATATGAAGTTTTGAGCGAACAAGATGGTTGGCTTGCTTTGGGTGGAAATGAATGGATATACTATGATTCGAGTTATATTCAGTATAAACATTATGTGGCGACTATTACTGGTGACAATGTGAATCTACGGGATGCTCCATCATTAAGTGGAAATGTTATAAGACAGTTACATCATGGTGAGGCATATCGAGTATGGTGTAAGCAAGATGGCTGGCTCGGATTAGGTGGAAATGAATGGATATATTATGATTCGAGTTATATTCAGTATGGTGTATAATAAAGTCAACGTAAAAGGTATCTCGCCTGAGATACCTTTTATCCCGCGATTTGCAGGCAGTAAGAATCTCGGCGAATGCGAGGAAGATAGGTGGGAGTTGCCCGTAAAAGGCCGATTGGTGAGGGCTAATAATGAGTGGGTGATAGAACAAAACACTGATTAAAGTGTCACTCTATGAAAAAAGTAATTTTCACAAGTTGTATATTAAAAGCATAGTATAATACAATGGGGATATTTATAAAAAATAATCAAAAATTGAAATAAAGGAGTAAAAATATGGATTATGTGCTAATAGGTGTAATTTTAATATTATTAGCTGCAGTATTCGTACTGTTTTATAAAAATAAACAGTTGGAATCAGAGAGCCAGCAGGTGGAATTTGAAAAAAAGCAAGCGATTGAAACGTATGAAAGTGAAATTGCAGCCACGGTTACAGAACATAAAGAGCAACAAAATACGTTAAAAAATATGGAACAGAAAAAGTATAATGATTTACAAGTTAGTACAGCTAGAGAACTTGAAAATATGCGTATGATGAAAAATCAATTAGCTATGCAACATAGTAAAGAACGTAGTGAAATGCAAGATAAACATAGTAATGAAATACATATGTTTCAAAAGTTAATTGCAGATTTACGAGAGTATACTAAAAATAGCGCTGAAGTAAATACGCATGAAACATTACATTATATGAAGCAAGGATTTTTAGAACAAGAAATCATACAAGAAGATGAATTTCATATTATGCCGAATGTTTTTATTAGAGATAAACTTGGAATAAACGATATTCGAATCCATCATCTTATCTTATATAAAACTGGTATGTATTTACTTGAGACGAGAGAGTGGACAGGAAAATTAATTCATGGTGTAACGAAAGAGAATGCTAGTATATATTCATTTATGCTTGATGAAATAGGTAAGTATCAACAAGAAATTAAAAAAGAAGAGACGCTTGAATGTATTACAGGTGAAGATTCGTTAACTATACAAGTGAAAAATGAAGGGAATCCAGTATATAAAGCGAAGAAACAATCTCAAATTTTATACAATTGTTTGAAAGAATTGCAAGTTGATATTGTAAAAGAAAACGTAAAGCCAATTGTATATTTTTATAATGAGAGTGGTAAAGAAGTACTAGATCTTTCTAATGAGGACACACCTAGATTAAAAGATAGGGAGCAAATCGTAGCGTTTTTCAAAAATGAAGTTTTAACAGGGGAAGTAATATATACAGCGCAAGAGTTACAAAAGATAAGAGAAATGCTTTGCCAGGTGAATTAAAAAGGGGGAGATTTTTCTGGGTGCTCTATTACATGGGATTTTGTATGTTTATTTTTGTTTGTATATAGTCATGTACATTGCGTTTATTTTCGTTATCGATATAGTTCATATGTCATTAAGTGTAAAGAGTATTTTTGTAGTAGTTATGCCATTTATTTTATTAGTCATGATTCAAAGAGTCATCTTACGTGCTTCTACAAGTCGTAATAAAGAAAAGAAACAAATGTTACGTGTAATGATAGTAGGGATCATTCCATTAATAGTGTGTGCTGTACAATTAAGTATGAATGAGTACACTTCCAATTTTAATCGAGATCGGTGGTTAAATGACGAAGAGAAGCGGGTACATATGGTAGATGATTTCATGCAAAAATATAAATTAATAGGGAAATCAAATGAAGAAATTACACAATTGTTAGGAACGCCTACTGAAACGAGAAATGAGGAAGAAGGGGTCATCACTTTGTACTATCTTGGGACAGAACGTGGCTTCATTCCAATAGATAGTGAACAGCTTATTTTCCAATTTGATAGAGATGGTAGAGTTTTGACATATAAGGTACAGAGAGGGTAAAGAAACTTAGAGAGAAGCTATATGTTATAGCTTCTTTTTATTTTTCAATATGTTATAGAAAGGGAATATGAATTTTGGATGGAATAAGGAATGAAAGTGGAGGTGATGCATATATATGGATGTATTGGGTTGTTTTTATCTCGCAAAAGCCTGGTTGATGAGGGCTAATAATCAGTGGGGGTGGCCAAAACCCCCACTGATTAAAGTGTCGCTTTATCATATTGTATAAATGAAAAGGAGGTAAGACGGTGAAGACGATACCGACTGAAGTCCTGAGTAAAGAATTGATGGAAAGAGAAGGTGTTATATCTATTACAGTAAAGGAATTTGAAAAGATAGAAGTAGCTGGAGTAGTCGTTGCTGGTCCTGCTGTTATTTTAATTAATCAAGATTGATTACATATTTTCAATATAGAAAAGTAGTGAAAGCATCCGGATAGGATGCTTTTTATTTGTATGGAAGAGGGCGTATAGTAGATAATTGGGATACTGGAGGGAGAGTATGTGGCAATTATTATAACGATGTTATTAATGGGTATTTTATTAGGATTTGTTGGAGCAGGGGGAGCTGGATTTATTATCGCGATACTCACTTTAGTATTTCATATTCCTATTCACGTTGCACTTGCAACATCTTTAACTGCTATGGCATTTACGACGTTATCTGGAGTTATAAGTCATTATCGTGAAGGAAATGTTGTACTTATGATAGGCGGGATTGTTGGTGGATTTGGAGCGCTTGGTTCTTATATCGGTTCAAAGTTTGGTTCGCTTATACCAGCACATCTTCTCCATTGGTTTACAGCTGGGATGTTATTTTTATCAGCAATTTTTATGTTTATTAAATTGATTATGTCTCTAAATAAGCAACAGCCACCCTTATGTGGACAGAAAAAACTTTCAAAAAACAACTTGATGAAATGTATATGTTTAGGATTAGTTACTGGAATGTTGGCTGGTTCATTCGGGATTGGTTCAGCCCCTTTTATACAACTTGGACTAATGGTTCTTTTAGGATTAACGATACAGCAATCTGTAGGAACGACTATGCTTGTTATATTACCCATTGCAATTGGAGGCGGGATTGGATATAGTTCGGAAGGGTATTTAGATTATATATTGTTATTGCAAGTATTAATTGGGACGATGTTAGGAGCATATATCGGTGCGAAGTTTACAAATTATGCACCACGCATGCTGTTGAGATTTTCAATGATTATGACGCCAGTTTTAGCCGGATGTATGTTATTGATGGAATAAAACTACTATAGCAAGATATTAATATATTTTACGAATGAATTATATAAGTAATTCATATTTCCCATATAAAAGAATTTGCATTAATATTATGAGTATAAAGTTCGAGTATTCGAAGTACTACTTGAATTATATCCCTATCCCTTTTCTAAAAATGCGAACAAGTTTTGCCCTATTCTATTCAATACTTAATTGCATAGAAATATATTGTTCGATGACCATTATGGAACGTACATAATGGGAAAATCCCGATCCTTAAAGAGGATGCCCCTAATCTTCATGTGAAAATATGATCGGACAAGAAAGCTGGCCAATTGATGGTCAGCTTTCTTTTTGTTCCAAAACTATTTCTTCTTTAACCTCTGTTTGCAATAATAACGTTTTTCCAAAGCGACGTTTACATTCAGCTCGAACTTTTTGAATAGCTAGTAGTTGAGAAGTGGCGGGAACTGTGACGGTAGCTTGGCGAGGTTTTCGATTTTCTTCACAAAAGACACATTCCACAACATATTTAGAAATCATAATTTCATCCTTCCGTTTTTAATTTCTAAGAAGGGACTGCCTATGAAGTTGATGTATTCTTTCGTCACCGTTTATTTTTTTCCTCTTTTTTCAAGGGGAAAATAAAAAAGAAGGCGAATTTTAGTAGGGGAGGGATGTTTATGGAGAGATGGATAGGTACGGCAGCTATATGTATGAATGACAGAAATGAAATTTTAATGGTGCTGCAAGGCAAAGAAGGGGAAGAAAAAAGGTGGTCTGTACCAAGTGGAGGACTTGAAAAGGGAGAAACACTAGAAGAATGTTGTATCAGGGAAGTTTGGGAGGAAACAGGCTACAATGTGGAAGTTGTAAATAAAATATACGAAAAAGAAGGTATTACATACGGAATTCCAGTGTATGTTCATTATTACTTTGTTAAAAAAATAGGCGGTAGTATGAAAATTCAAGATCCTGATGAGTTAATACATGAAATTGACTGGAAAGGGATACAGGAAGTTGAAAAATTATCGCTAGCTTTTCCGGAGGATTACGAGTTAATATGTCAATATATAAATGAAAAAGCAAGTATGTAAATACTTGCTTTTTAATGTATCCAAGATAAGAAAAGCGGAACGATAACTAAACTAGCACCCGCTGTTAAAAGCATGGATAAACTTGCGATTGTTCCTTCAACAGGGCCGATTTCGAATGCTTTTGATGTACCAGTTCCATTTGCGCTCGTTCCTAACATAATACCTTTTGCGAGCGCGGTTTTAATGCGGCAAATACGTATAAGGGAAGGGCCGAGTAATGCTCCTGTTAAGGCAGTTAAAACGACAAATACAGCTGTTAATTGTGACATGCCACCAATCATTTCTGAAATAGCCATTGCGATTGGTGTCGTTACAATATGCGGTGCTAAACTATGTTCTAGTGACGAATCAATTTGAAAATAATTTGCTAGTAGTGCCGAAGTAATAACTGATAAAAATGAACCAACGATGACGTTAAGTAAGATGGCGATTCCGTGTTTCTTTAATAAATCAAAGTATTTATAGATTGGCCATGCAAAAGCAACTGTTGCAGGTTTTAATAATTCTGTTAGCCATTGACCACCAGATTCATATGTTTCATAAGGTGTGTCTAGTCCAAGCAATAAAGCGATTAAAATAATGGGACAGACAAGGAGAGGAGAAAGTAAGCTCCAATTCCAACGTTGATATATTTTTTTAGATATCCAATATGTCAATAGTGTTAATAGTAAACAAAGAAAGCCGATCATTGCGTTGATCCTTTCCGCTTAAGTAGCAATTCTGTTAATAGTCCTGTTACGAGAGTAACACAAAGTGTACTAATCATAATAATTAAAATGAGATCGATTCCATATTGTGATAGTGTATCTTTGTAACGAATAACAGCGACTGCAGAAGGAATAAAAAATAAAATAAGTTCTTTTAATAAAAAGTCTGCTCCGTCCTGTATCCACTCTTTTTTAACTAGGTTAAATTTTAATGAAATTAATAATAAAAAAATACCGATTATACTTCCTGGAACTGGGAGGTGTGCCTGTTTTGCGATCCATTCACCTGTCCAAGCGAAACAAAATAATAATAAAATTTGTCCACTTAACTTCCACCATTTCATACAGTAACCACCTCTTTCTTTTTTTACATAAAAATTGTAAAAAAGAATTAACAATTTCTACTATACGTTCATTCAAAATATTTGTCTAATATATAAATTATATGTTATTAATATATTAGACGTATTAATTGAAATTGAAAAGGGTGTCCAAAATGGAATTACGGCATTTGCAATATTTTGTTGTTGTGGCAGAAGAGTTACACTTTGGACGAGCGGCTGCTCGTTTACAAATGACACAACCGCCACTTAGTCAACAAATTCAGCAATTAGAAAAAGAAATGGGAGTTCTGTTATTTTCAAGAACGAAGAGAAAGGTTGAATTAACAGAAGCAGGAGAAATGTTTTTAAAAGAAGTAAAAAAAGCGTTTGAGCAAATTGAAAAAGCAGTAGAAGTTGCACAAAGTGCGCAAAGGGGAGAAGTTGGATCACTCTCAATTGGTTTTGTAGGTGCGGCGATATATGATATTTTACCGTCTATCGTCAGGGAGTATAGAAAGAAATTTCCGAGAGTGTCTGTCGCATTACATGAATTATCTACACCAGATCAAGTGCATGCACTTCATGATAATCGTATTGATATTGGATTTTTACGGCCGCCAATTTCAACACAATTATTAGAGTTAGAACCAATTCAAAGGTTATCTTGTACTTTATGTTTGCCAAAGGCACATCCACTTGCAGAGAAAGATGAAATACATATAGAAGATTTACGCGATGAACCGTTTGTTTTTATTACGAGACCAGTATGGCCGGCGTTGTATGATACAATTTTATCTCTTTGTCGAGAGGTTGGCTTTAGTCCTCAAATTGTACAAGAAGCAACAGAATATCAAACAGTTATGGGGCTTGTAGCAGCAGGGATTGGGATTACAGTAATCCCTGTATCGGCAAATAAATTATATAAAACAGAAGTTGTATATAAAGAATTATATGATTCTAATTTTGTTGCAGAAATGTCGGTAGCTTATAAAAAAATGAATAGTAATCCAGAGCTGTTAGAGTTTTTAAAAATTGCAAGAGAGAAGAAACGAATAGAAGTAGAAGATGAGTAATATTAGTAACGGTAAATAGATTTAATTCGAATATATAAAAGTACACCTTATTAAACAATAAAGCGGAAATGCAGCTTAAGTGCATTTCTGTTTTATTTTTCTTTTTTTAGCTCGATACTGAAAAGATAAACGTGTTCATTTTCTTTTAAGAGTAGATCAATACCTGTTTCTTCATCAATTGTAGGGACGCTTACAGTTTCTTTACTTGTTTGGATTACAGCAGCTAAAATTGTTTTCTGATTATATCTTAAATTTTTTGCAGATTGAATTGTAATAGTTGCAGAACTATTTACACCTAGAGGTGCTTCTTCAGGAGCAAGCGTTGAACCACCGTCAATATTAATATACCATTGACCTTTTTCTTTTACATCTTTATCAAATTGGAAATGTGGTGGTATGAAAGAGAGTTTTATTTTCTTTTCTAGAAAATGTGATGAAGCGATGTTAGTAATCTCTTTTACTTTTTTACCATTTTGATAATAATCAATCGTAGCATTTATTTCATCTTTATCATTATTAAGTGTAACGTTATAAAACATACTATTTCCTTCTTGAATAGGCGTCATTTGTAAAATAGAAGACTGTTCTTTTGTTAACTTGTAAGCTTCTACAGAAGCAACTTCATTATTTTGTATTTGGTTACAACTAGTAAAGAAAAGTAAAGATAAGATAAATAATACGTTTATACGCATAGTATAAACCCTCCTCTTTTTACAATTATAATTTAAATATGAATAAATTCCCATTTTCCTTTCTAGGACTAAAGACTTAGAAAAGATTCAGATTGTAGTGCGATGTTTGTAATGTCATATTTTTATACACTAGTAGTATAGAATGCGTATGTTATAAGGTAGGGGAAGAAATTTATGTCTTTATGTCGGTTAGCGAGAAAAAATATAAGAACATTTGCTGTCAAAAGGATGAAGCAATTCATGTGGATTGCCATGTGTACTGCAATTTTGTTTTTTATGATGTCGCTACAATTTAATGAACTAGCGACTGGGAAAGTAGGGGCAACATTTTTGTTTCAAATGTGTTTTTACACGCTGTTTATTTTATTGATTTTTATATGTATTTTTATTGCGTATAAAATGACGAATTCTCTTCTGCAAGTGAGGAGAGAGGAATTTAAATCTTATGTAGTAGGGAATATGAAAAAAAATGAAATACTATGTTTATTATGTCAGGAGCAATTATTCATTTATGGAGCAGCGTCTGTTTTCGGTCTAGTTCATGGGATGTTATTTTTGAAATTATTCACGATTATCTTTATGAAAATAGCAGGGATACAAGGGATAAATAGTGCACCAATTACAATATATGCAATAGCAGTTGTTAGTATAATTATGATGGCTGTCGTCGTATTATCGATGATGCAATGTTGTCGATTTGTTCGAAGTTTAAAAGACGGAAATTTGTTTCAGTTTGAGAAAAAGGCATGAGAAATCATGCCTTTTTCTATTTTACACATGAAAATAATCGTGTTAGAGTGAAAAGACCTGACAAAGAATGGGAAGGAAAGGTTGTATAGAATGACAAATGAACAATCAATTGTAAAAGTTGAGCGGTTAACGAAGCGAATCGGTTCAAAGACACTTGTAGAAAATATTAGTTTCGAAGTTAAAAAAGGTGAAGTTGTTGGCCTGCTAGGACCAAATGGTGCTGGAAAAACGACTTTAATGAGAATGATGGTCGGTATGATCCGTATGACAGAAGGTGAAGTATGGATTGATGGTCAATCTGTAAAACAGCAATTTGAAAAAACTGCTGCGAAAATTGGTGCAGTAATTGAGACACCGGAATTTTATCCTTTTTTGAGCGGCTACGAAAATTTAACATATTTCGGCCGAATGAATGGGAATGTGACAGAAGAACGTATCGATGAAGTAGTGAAATTGTTAGGAATGGGACAAGTAATTGACCGTAAAGTAAAAGCATATTCACTCGGTATGAGACAACGTTTAGGGATTGCTCAGGCGCTTATTCATAATCCAGATGTATTGGTACTAGATGAACCAACGAATGGACTAGATCCAAGTGGAATACATGAAATGAGAATGTACATAAAGAAAATTGCACATGAACAAGGAAAAGCAGTACTTGTATCTAGTCACTTACTTTCAGAAGTTGAATTAATGTGTGACAGAGTTATTATTATTCAACACGGAGAATATGTAGCGACGCAAAATATTCAGCATAGTCATAGTGAAGAGATGGAGACGATCCGTATACGTGTAGATGATGCAAATAAAGCAGCGGAAATGTTAGAATGTGATGTTGTAATAAAAGGTAATGATCTACTTATCAATGTAAAAGATGAAGAAATCCCAAATGTTATTCGTACTTTGCTTGAGAAAAATATTCAAGTTTATCGTGTATATGAAGAAAGAAAAACGTTAGAAGAGCAATTTTTAGAATTAACAGGGGGAAAAGATATTGTTTAATTTAGTGTATAACGAGCTGTATAAAATATTTAAGCGTAAAAGAACGATTATTCCTTTTGCGGTTATTGCAGTATTAATAATTGGATTAGGATGGGTTACGGTAAAGTATTTAGAACCAGAAACAAAGGGTTGGAAAGCAGATTATATAGAACGTACGGTAGAAATTGAGAAAAAGCTTGGTATGAAAAAAGAAGCTATTTTAGCAGAAAGGTCGGGGGACGAGCTTGTAAAGGAATATCAGCTTAAAATGAAGCATTTAGATACGGATATAGCACCAGCAAGCAGTTCTCCACTTTCTTTCATGAGAGATACAGGTTTTATCGTATTTCCAATTTTGCTTCCATTTATCCTCGTGTATGCAAGTACAATTTTTGCGAATGAATATAGCTGGGGAACATATAAATTTTTAACAATCCGTCCGGCAAGTCGATTTAAAATTTTAACAGCAAAATTTTTAGCAATCGTTATATTTGCAGCTTTATTGTTTATATTTAATATGATTTTCTCCGCTTTAAGTGGACTTGTTATTTATAAATTCCAACAGCCTGCATGGAGTGAATTTATTTTTCAAGATGGAAATATTATAAAACAAAATATTTTTGTGGAAGTAAGTAAATATTACATTTTATCGTGGTTGCCAACTCTTGTGTACGCAGCGTTTGCATTTATGATTTCTGTGTTAACAAGATCTAGTGGGGGCGCAATCGGTATTTCACTGTTTCTTGCTTTATCAGGAAATATTGCGTTACTAGCAGCAACTAGATATAATTGGGTGAAATATTTATTGCCGGCAAACACAGATTTATACGGTATTGCCAAGAATGGAAGTTTTATTGAAGGAGTAACCTTCCCATTTGCTTCATGTATGTTATTGCTGTATTTATTTGTATTTTTAAGTATTTCCTATACAGTATTTTTAAAACGCGATTTAACTTAATAAGAAAAGCCGTTAAGTACCCCTTAACGGCTTTTTTCTATGAGAATTGTTTAAGAGCTTTTTCAGCTAGCAAAGCAAAGTATTTTGCACTTATAGGGAGTGCTCGTTCATCAATTGTAAAAGAAGGATGATGCCACTCATGTGTACCGCTCGTTCCCATAAAGACGAATGAACCTGGTATTTCTTGTTGGTAAAAGGAGAAGTCTTCTCCGGCCATTGATGGGTTAGGAGAAATAATATTTAAATTCATTTTTTCGGCAACTTGAGTAGATAAGTCGGTTAGAGATGTATCGTTATGAACAGCAGGAGGACCTGAATAAAAACGGAATTCTGTTTTTACGCCTAATGCATCAGAAACTCCTTTAATAATACGTTCCATTAAAGCTGGTATCTTTTCTCGTGTTTCATTTTGGAATGTACGAACTGTTCCTTCTAATGTTGCTTTTTCAGGAATAACGTTCCACGTATTTCCTGAATGAATGTTTGTAACACTTACAACGGCATTATGTGAAGAGCTAATATTTCGACTTACAATTGTTTGTAGTGCCATAACAATTTGAGAGGATGCGACGATAGGGTCAACACCAGCATCTGGTACAGCTGCGTGCGTCCCGACACCGTGAATTTCAATTTCAAATCGATCTACTCCAGCCATTAGTGGACCATCTTTAATGCCAATTGTACCTACTGGTAAATCAGGTTTATTATGCATACCGAAAATAGCTTGTACATCATGTAAATGTCCAGCTTCAATAACTTTGCAAGCACCGTTGCTACTTTCTTCAGCTGGTTGGAATATAAAGCGAACCGTTCCATTTAGGGAAGATTCCTTTTCTTTTAATAAGAAAGCTGTACCTAAAATAGCTGCTGTATGAAAATCATGTCCGCAAGCATGCATTTTACCTTGAATTTTTGAAGTGTATGGTAAGTTTGTTTCTTCTTGAATAGGAAGGGCATCAATATCAGCACGAATTGCTATAATTGGACCATTTTGATTACCAGAAATTTCTGCGATAATTCCTGTTTCTAAATTGGAATCAATAATAGTAATATTTGCTTCTTCTAACCAAGTTTTTATCGCTTTTGTTGTTTCAAACTCTTCATATGATAGTTCTGGATACTCATGTAAATGTCGGCGAATGGAAATAAGTTTTTCTGTTAGTTGATTTGGAATAGATGCCACGTATTATGCCCTCTTTCTTAAGCGAAGTATTTACTATAAGTATACAACAATAAAAGAGAGGATTCTCAAATGAAAATCCTCTCTCGTTAATGCCCGAGTGGTGTGAGCTAATAATCAGTGGGGATGAACAAAATCCCCACTGATTAAAGTTTTACTTTATGCTGCCACTTTTTTATGTGTATGATGTTTTTGATAACGTCCACGCCTTGCATATGCAATTTGCGGAATTGCAATACCGATTAAAATAAGTGATACACCTATCCACTGTGAAGATAGTACAGCTTCTTTTAAAACGAATACAGACATAATTGTTGTAACTGGTAGCTCTGCTGCACCAAGAATAGTCGCTAAGCCAGAACCGATTTTTGGAATACCAATTGTAAAGGCAATAGACGGAATAACGATACTAAATATTCCTAATCCTAAGCCGTATTTCCAAAGTCCTTGAGAAATGGCACCGTTCATAATAAATGTTGGTGGGAATACGATCATAACTAAAGTTAAAGCGCCAGCCATTAACAGGACACCACGTGGTAATGAAGGTACTTCAACAGCAACTTTTCCGCTCACAAAAATGTATGTTGCAAATGTAATAGCAGATAATAGCCCTAAAATGATTCCTGTTGTATCGAAAGTACCTGCCGATTTTTCCAGTAAACCACTTGATAAAAATGTACCTACAAGTAAGAAAATAACCGAAATAACTTTTTCCCTTGAAGGTAATGTTTTTGTTACAATAGCTTCAATAATAATACCGACCCAAACGAATTGGAACAAAAGAATAATTGCGATAGAAGCTGGTACAGTTTTTAATGAAGCATAATAAAAAATTCCAGTAAAACTTGCAGATGTTCCTGCAACGAATAAAATTAATGCTTGTTTTAATGGAACGCGGTGTCTAGAAAATAGAAGTGTAATAGCCAGCAAAATAATCCAACCGAACAAATATTGGCTGCCAATTACCTCTCCAAGTGAAAATCCTTCTGCATATGCAAGTTTAACAAAAATAGCTAAAATTCCATAACTACACGCTCCTAATAAAACTAAAAGAGAATAACGAAGCATGAAAAATTCCTCCCATCTATGTGAAGTTGTTCCGTAACGAAAATATATCTAGAGGGAAGTATACAAAATTAAAAATGTAGGGTCAAATAAAAGAAAAGTGCGACATTTTATAGAATAATAATAAAAGTATGATATTTATGCATAATCTTGAAATTGTTAATTATAAAAGTATTGTAAAATCAGCTTTGTATTGTATAAAGACAGCATTTGAAAAAATATTTTTTAAATCAATATGTATATAAACGTACGTATACGTGCTAATCATTTGAGAAACTATGTTACCTTTGTTATGTTAATAACAATTAAAGGGTTTCCTAATCCAATTGAGATTTTTCTATATAATAGAAGGAAATGAAAACGTTTTATTAGAAACTGTGAGAAAGAGTGGTTTTTCTTATTACCACGTTGTAAAAGTGAGTTCACGAATTGTTCATAGTATTTTTATGTGTTTTTGCTACAATATGTAAGGAGAGGAGTGGAATTATGCAAGATATTAGTATTTTTTTAGCGTTTGGCGCTGGGTTCTTATCATTTATTTCCCCATGTTGCTTACCGCTTTATCCGGCATTTTTATCGTACATAACAGGTATGTCGGTTTCTGAATTGAAAGAAGAAAATGCAATGCTTCGCAAAAGAAGTATGATACATACAGCGTTTTTCTTACTTGGATTTTCAATTATATTTATTGCAATTGGATTTGGTACAAGTTTTATTGGAGGAATCTTTACAGATTATAAAGATTTAATTAGACAGCTAGGTGGTATATTTATCATCGTGTTCGGTCTTATTATTGTTGGGGTATTTAAGCCGAAGTTTTTAATGCAAGATCGCAAATTTACATTTAAAAATCGTCCGAGTGGCTATTTTGGATCAGTTCTAATTGGATTGGCCTTTGCTGCAGGATGGACGCCATGTACTGGACCTATTTTAGTGTCCGTAATTGGATTAGCAGCAACAAACCCAGAATCAGCAATGATTTATATGATTGCTTACATACTTGGATTTGCTATCCCATTTTTCGTGCTTTCATTCTTTATTACGAAAATGTCTTGGATTAAAAGAAATAGTATGGCCTTTATGAAAGTCGGAGGATACATTATGATTGTCATGGGTATCTTCTTATACTTTAATTGGATGACGAAAATTATCGTATATTTCTCAAGTTTATTTGGTGGTTTTACCGGTTTTTAGTATTATTCTGTGAAAATGTTGGAAATACTAACGGAAAAGCATATAATGAAAGTATATTTTGCATATAGCCACAAAAAAGGATGAGAAAATATGAACATAGTTCTTTTATCAAGTATCGTTGCTGTTTGTATGGCTGTCGGTGCGATGTTTATTCGTTTAAAAGCAGCTAAGAAACCTGCAACATTGAAAAAAATTATACTTCCGCCATTTTTTATGAGTACGGGAGCATTGATGTATGTTTTTCCTGAATTTCGATTAACTCCAGCAGAAATGTTAGAAGCAATTGGTGTTGGTTTGATTTTCTCTATTTTTCTTATTAAAACATCTAAATTTGAAATTAGAGGACAAGAGATTTACTTGAAGCGTTCAAAAGCATTTGTTTTTATATTAATTGGATTACTTGTAGTACGGATTGTATTTAAAACATACTTAAGTCAATCTCTTGATTTAGGACAACTTAGCGGCATGTTCTTCTTACTTGCGTTTGCGATGATTGTATCATGGAGAATTGCGATGTACCGTTCCTTTACGAAATTACAGAAGGAAATGGAAAAAGAAGATGGTTTTTATAATGAAAAAGATATGAAGCTAACTTAAAACTGTATATGTATAAAATAAAAAAGACAGCGTCAAAGGCGCTGTCTTTTTTATCGAAAATAATGTGAAGTTATTTTGCGAGTAAAGACTTGTAGTTTGAATAATCAATCTCTTTTTCTTGTAGTTTTTTTACTAAAAATTTATGATCACGCTTTGGTGTGGCAATAATATATCCTTTAATAATTAAGTCTTGTGTAATTTGAGAGGCATTTTCTTGTAATGCAAGTTCTCCAATTTTACCAGCGATTTTGGATTTGGCAACGTCGCGAAATAGTTCTGGAACAGGACTTACAAGCTCTTCTAGCAATTGTTTTTGTTCGTCAGCCCATAAATGTCTCGTTTTATTTATGTAGTGTTCTTCCCAATCTAAAATGGACATACCATCTTCTTTTGGTAATCGTTTTAAAAATTTTCTGAACATAAAGTATCCACCGATAGACATAAGTCCTAATAAAATGACAGTCCATAATACAATGAACCAACTGAACCATCCTTCGAGCAAGTATATCCCCCCCCTTAAATGATTTCGATTTTCTTTTATTCATATTATAAACATTGAGATTCATAGAAAGCAAGAACGCTTGGTCATTTTGACCAAGCGTAATCATTTAAACAAAGTATAGTTGTTCAACACATAAATTATTATTATCGTCTTCAACATACTCAATAATAAGTGTGCCAACTTTACGATCTTTATCTTCAGTTGTGAAAATAGAGTAAGAAGTAAAACGTGCTGTTGATAGGCCGCTTATATGTGTAGGTAAAGAAATGTAGTCGTTATCGCGGAAGAATTCCATTAGTTCAATATCTTCAAATTCTTTTCGGTCAACTTGTTTGTTTGTATAGCGGCGTTGAAGTTGTTTTAAAGATTCATTCCAAGAAATTGCTTTTGTGTCGTATACCATTGTTCTATCTCCTTACTGTATGTAATCGTTAAGAACATACGTTCTAATTTAGTATACTCTTTTTATTAGAAAAGGGAAAGCAAAAAATAATGTAAGCTTGGATTTCCAAGCTTACATTATTTTTGCGTTCGTCATAATCTCTATCTTTTATTATAAGTTACATAAGAATAAGAAACAAGATGATATATATTTTGTTGATAGTTTTCAAAATTATGTATATTATCAATATATTATATGGAAAGGGAATGAGTGGGATGGCATATGTAATTTCACTACAAGGACCGATGGCAAGTGGGAAAACAACAGTAGCTAAAAGGCTAGAGCAACATGGGTTATCGGTTATATATGAAAATCCATATCGAATTGTAGAAAAGCGAATAGAATTAAATTTAGATATGAATTCAAAAGATGGTTTTATAACAAATCAAAAAATGTTCATTGGAGCAAAAATAAAAGAGTTTCAAAATATCCAGGAATCAACGGTGATTTTTGATCGTGGGCCAGAAGATATTGAGTTCTATACACTTTTTTATCCGAAATTAATAGGAAAAGAGTGGGATATAGAAACAGAATTGCAAGATGATTTATGTGAACTAAGAAAATGCCGTTCGGATGCAATTTTTTATTTAGACGTTTCGAAAGAGAATGTATATGATAGAAAAAATAATGATAGGGTAAGAAACCGAAGTACATTTGAAGAACAACTTAAATTAGTAGAAACTGAAAAAGAATGGTATAAACAATTTCCTGTAACTTATGTGGACACGAATGCATTATCAGTGGACGAATTAGAAGCATATTTTATACGATGGCTAAAGGAGAGAGGGCTATGAAGAAAATAGTATTATTCGTATACCCAACATTTGCGGAGTTTGAAATAACGGTAGCAACGGCATTGCTGAGAAATAAATATGAAATCATTACAGCAGGTTTAACTAAGGAATTGGTTATAAGTGAAACGGGGTTGCAAGTGCAGCCGCATATAGAATTAAGTGAAGTGCGTGTAGATGAGTATGAAGGGATACTTATTCCAGGTGGAGAAGAAGTACAGTTGAAAGATGCAAAACCTCTTTTTTCAATCATTCATCAATTTTATGAACAAGAAAAATTAGTGGCAGCAATTTGTGCTGGACCGTATGCGTTGGCAAAGGCAGGCTTATTGAAAGGGGGATCTTATACAGCGACCATAGATTATAAAAGATTCGATTGTTTTCCAGTAGAAAATTTCGTGTATAAAGAAGTTGTGCAGCACTCAAATATAATTACAGCACAAGGGCATGCATTTGTACCATTCGGAATAGCGATTGCTTCTTATTTTGGAGTAGCAGACGAACATAATACAAATTTTTATTGTGGTAAAGGCAATGTAGTGATGGAGAAACTTTTATGAGAAAACGTGTAAAAGCTAGCATTTGCTAGCTTTTTTCTTTTTTACATCGATAAATCGCTACCGTTTTCGGATCATGCCATATACCGTTATGAAGTGATAATTCATTTTCTATTTCTTTTTGTAGCCATTCCTTCATTTCGGCGTGAAGATACATATTGTCTGGTATATTCAGTGATGGGAACATGCTAGAAATATAGTTTACGATCGGAGTAGCGTGATGAAAAACGAGTGCATTATGAATAACTGTTTCTGCAACAGTTGGAAAAACAGATTGTAATATCTCCTTACCATTTTCTAAACAAAATGGAGCAACCGCTGCTGATGTTTGCGGTAAATCAAATGCGGCTAACATCTTGTTACACATTTCAACTATACGAGGTAATGAAACGTTAGAATTTGTTGTAGCTAAAAGTGTACCGCCAGGACGAATGACTTTATAAAAGTCTTGAATGGTTCTTTTTACATCTTTCACGTGGTATAACATATGTCTTGCGATTATCCAGTCATAACAATTATCTTCGAATGGAAGTTTACTAGCATCACCCTGTTTCCATTCAATTCTATTACTTTTTTTAGCGGCTTCAGAAAGCATGGCTTTCGATTGATCAAATCCGGTTAATTGGCCTTTATGACCGTTAGTTTGTAAAAGGGAAAGGAATTTTCCACTCGCGCACCCAACTTCTAATATGTTTTCTTTTCCTTGAAGTTGTAAATGTTCAAGGACGACTTCATCTAAATTCACTTGTTTCTCTTCGAAACGTTTATGCGTATGGATACGTGTTTGTAAATGGTTGCTGACGCTGTATTGGCGTTTTACATCATTCATTTTTTCGGATTCCACCTTCGTGCAAAATTGCTGAATCGCATGTGTTAATACATCTGTCTTCTTTAAGCCTTCGTAATGGAGTGCTGCTTCAAACCTTTCAAGTAAATTTTCTTCAATTCGAAAATGAATATCTTTTCGTTTCGCCACTGAAAACTCGCCTCTTTTCATCTGTTAGTGAAAATATAGCATGCCTGGAAATTTTGTGTAAATAATTTGTGTACACAAAATTAGGGGAGGTGAAAAAATGTTTGAATATGAGTTTAAACTATTGACGATTTAACCGTTTTCATTTATTCTTAAATTAAGAAATATTCAAATAATTAAAAGAAATGAGAGAGTCACATGCTTCTTCAAGGAACACATCGAATTGGTCGTATGGCCATGCTGTTGGCACTTGCGGATGAGAATGAAAGCCCTGTATTATCTATTCCAAAAGGTTGGAAATATTGTACAGGGAAAGTGGGTTCTATGAATTCGCAAAAGGTCGTAGCGGCAATGGAAACAGCGGCTAAAAGCAACCGAGTTATTGAAACGGATGTTTACAGAGAAACACATGCACTTTATCATGCAATAATGGAAGCTTTGTACGGAGTGACGAGAGGTCAAATTCAGTTAGCAGACGTTCTTCGTACAGTAGGACTTCGTTTTGCAATTGTGCGCGGTACACCATACGACGGAAAAAAAGAAGGCGAATGGGTTGCTGTTGCACTTTATGGAACGATTGGTGCACCTGTAAAAGGATCTGAGCATGAGGCGATTGGTTTAGGAATTAATCACATATGATTTGCCCATAGTCTATTAGTTAGAAGGGGGCCTTACTTTTTAGGACAGAAGTCTGTCTTAAAAAGATAAGGTCCCCTTTTGCCTTTTTAAGGAGGAAAAAAGAATGATTACGTTAACAGGACATACATTGACAGTTGAAGAAATGAAGAAGTTATTACTTGAAGGGGAAGGTGTAACAGCTTGCCCAACTAGTATGCAAAAGGTGGCGGAGTGCCGCGAAGTAGTTGAGAAAATCGTAGAAGACGGGAAAGTTGTTTACGGTATTACAACTGGATTTGGAAAGTTTAGTGATGTGTTTATTCAAAAGGAGGATGTAAAGGCACTTCAACACAATTTAATTCAGTCACATGCATGCGGGATAGGCGATCCATTCCCTGAAGAAGTATCACGCGGTATGTTAATTTTACGAGCGAACACGATGCTTAAAGGAGTATCTGGCGTTAGACCGCTTGTTGTAAATATGCTTCTTGAGTTTGTAAATCGCAAAATTCACCCAGTCGTTCCGCAACAAGGTTCACTTGGTGCGAGTGGAGACTTAGCACCTTTATCTCATCTTGCGCTCGTATTATTAGGCGAAGGTGAAGTGTTCTATAAAGGGAAAAGAGTCCATGCAATGGTTGCTCTTACAGAAGAAGGTCTTGAACCGATTGAACTTGAAGCGAAAGAAGGGCTTGCATTAATCAATGGTACACAGGCGATGACAGCGCAAGGAGTTCTTTCTTATATAGAAGCAGAAGCAACTGCATATCAAGCGGAATTAATTGCTTCGATGACAATTGAAGGATTACAAGGCATTATTGATGCATTTGATGAAAATGTTCATAAAGCACGTGGTTATAAAGAGCAAGTGGAAGTCGCGAGCAGAATTCGTGACATCCTTCAAGATAGTAAGTTAACAACAAAACAAGGAGAACTACGTGTACAGGATGCATATTCACTTCGCTGTATCCCGCAAGTACACGGTGCTTCTTGGCAAGTTTTAAATTATGTGAAAGAAAAATTAGAAATTGAAATGAATGCAGCAACAGATAATCCGCTTATCTTTGATGGCGGAGAAAAAGTAATTTCGGGTGGTAATTTCCATGGTCAACCGATTGCGTTTGCGATGGACTTCTTAAAAGTAGGAATGGCGGAACTTGCAAATATTTCAGAACGTCGTATTGAGCGTTTAGTAAATCCGCAATTAAATGATTTACCTCCATTTTTAAGTCCAGAACCAGGACTGCAGTCTGGTGCAATGATTATGCAATACGCAGCTGCGTCACTTGTTTCTGAAAATAAAACGTTAGCACATCCGGCGAGTGTTGATTCAATCCCGTCATCAGCTAACCAAGAAGATCACGTAAGTATGGGAACAATCGCTTCACGCCATGCACATCAAATTATTCAAAATGTAAGACGTGTTCTTTCAATTGAGATGATTTGTGCGATGCAAGCAGCGGAATATCGCGGAATTGAAAACATGAGTACAGTGACGAAGAGCTTCTACCATCAAGGCCGTCAGCAAGTACCTTCTATTACAAATGACCGTATATTCTCAACAGATATTGAAAATATTACGCATTGGTTAAAAACGAATGATTTGATAAAAGAAAGATTAGATGTAAACGCAGCACTATAAAATGAGAAAAGGGAGAGATTGAAATGGAAAAAGTAAAACAAACAATTCGCGCGCCAAGAGGTACGGAGTTACAAACGAAAGGGTGGGTTCAAGAAGCTGCACTTCGTATGTTAATGAACAATTTAGATCCTGAAGTTGCTGAAAAACCAGAAGAATTAGTTGTATATGGCGGAATTGGCCGTGCAGCTCGTAACTGGGAAAGCTATCAGGCAATTGTAGATTCATTAAAAACGTTAGAAAGCGATGAAACGTTACTTGTTCAATCAGGGAAACCAGTAGCAATCTTCAAATCACATGAAGATGCACCTCGCGTTCTGTTAGCGAACTCAAACTTAGTACCAAAATGGGCGAACTGGGATCACTTCCGTGAATTAGAGAAAAAAGGTCTTATGATGTACGGACAAATGACAGCGGGTAGTTGGATTTACATTGGAACTCAAGGGATTTTACAAGGAACATATGAAACGTTTGGTGAAGCGGCTCGTCAACATTTCGGTGGTTCATTAAAAGGTACATTAACACTTACTGCTGGTTTAGGTGGGATGGGTGGTGCACAGCCTCTTGCTGTAACGATGAACGGCGGTGTTGTCATTGCTATTGATGTTGATAAGCGCAGCATTGATCGTCGTATTGAAAAGAGATACTGTGATATGTATACAGAATCATTAGAAGAAGCGTTAACTGTTGCGAACGAGTATAAAGAGAAGAAAGAACCGATTTCTATTGGTTTATTAGGAAATGCGGCAGAAATTTTACCAGAACTAGTGAAGCGTAATATTACGCCAGATTTAGTTACGGATCAAACATCTGCTCATGATCCATTAAACGGTTATATTCCAGTAGGTTACACATTAGAAGAAGCAGCGAAACTTCGTGAAGAAGATCCAGAACGTTACGTACAATTATCAAAAGAAAGCATGACAAAACATGTGGAAGCAATGCTTGCGATGCAAGAAAAAGGCGCAATTACATTTGATTATGGAAATAACATTCGCCAAGTTGCTTTCGATGAAGGTTTGAAAAATGCTTTTGATTTCCCGGGATTCGTTCCAGCATTTATTCGTCCATTATTCTGTGAAGGAAAAGGACCATTCCGCTGGGTAGCACTTTCTGGTGATCCAGAAGATATTTATAAAACAGACGAAGTAATTTTACGTGAGTTCGCTGATAATGAACATTTATGTAACTGGATTCGTATGGCTCGTCAGCAAGTTGAGTTCCAAGGTCTTCCATCACGTATTTGTTGGTTAGGTTACGGTGAGCGTGCGAAGTTTGGCCGCATTATTAATGAAATGGTGGCGAATGGTGAATTATCAGCACCGATCGTTATCGGCCGTGACCATTTAGATTGCGGATCAGTAGCATCTCCAAACCGTGAAACGGAATCGATGAAAGACGGTAGTGATGCAGTAGCAGATTGGCCAATTTTAAATGCATTAATTAACAGTGTAAACGGTGCAAGCTGGGTATCTGTTCACCACGGTGGTGGCGTTGGCATGGGGTATTCACTTCACGCTGGAATGGTTATCGTTGCAGATGGAACAGAGGCGGCAGCAAAACGTATTGAGCGCGTATTAACTTCTGACCCTGGAATGGGTGTTGTTCGTCACGTAGATGCTGGATATGACTTAGCTGTTGAAACAGCGAAAGAAAAAGGCGTTAACATTCCAATGATGAAATAAGGAGGAGAAAACATGCTGGACACTTTACTAATAAATATCGGTCAATTACTAACAATGGATCAAGAAGATGGCTTGTTAAGACGGGAAGCGATGAACACGCTTCCTGTTATTGAAAACGGTGTGGTTGGAATTGAAAATGGCGTAATCACTTTCGTTGGAACAGCGGAAGAAGCAAAAGGAATACAAGCGAAAGAAGTTATTGATTGCGGCGGTAAAATGGTTTCTCCTGGTCTTGTTGACCCGCATACTCATCTTGTATTTGGTGGATCTCGTGAAAATGAAATCGCGCTAAAATTACAAGGAGTTCCGTACTTAGAAATTTTAGAACAAGGTGGAGGCATTCTTTCGACTGTAAATGCAACGAAACAAGCATCGAAAGAAGAACTTGTTCAAAAAGCGAAATTCCATTTAGACCGTATGCTATCTTTCGGTGTGACAACTGTAGAAGCGAAGAGTGGTTACGGATTAGATGATGAGACGGAATGGAAACAATTAGAGGCAACTGCACAATTACAAAAAGAGCATCCAATCGATTTAGTTTCAACATTTTTAGGTGCCCATGCAGTTCCGAAAGAGTATAAAGGAAGATCAAAAGAATTTTTACAATGGATGCTAGGCCTACTGCCAGAAATGAAAGAGAAGCAATTAGCGGAATTCGTTGATATTTTCTGCGAAACAGGTGTGTTCTCTGTAGAAGAATCAAAAGAGTTTTTATTAAAAGCGAAAGAACTTGGCTTTGACGTGAAAATTCATGCAGATGAAATCGACCCTCTTGGTGGTGCGGAAGCATCAGCTGAAATTGGTGCAGCATCAGCGGACCATTTAGTTGGCGCTTCTGATAAAGGAATTGAAATGCTTGCAAACTCTAATACAGTAGCAACGCTATTACCAGGAACAACTTTCTATTTAAATAAAGAAAGCTTTGCTCGCGGTCGTAAAATGATTGATGAAGGTGTTGCAGTTGCGTTAGCTACAGACTTTAATCCAGGCAGCTGTCCAACTGAAAACATTCAGCTTATTATGAGCATCGCAATGCTCAAACTGAAAATGACACCAGAAGAAGTTTGGAACGCGGTAACAGTTAACTCTTCGTATGCTATTAATCGAGGTGATGTAGCTGGGAAAATTAGAGTTGGTCGCAAGGCAGATTTAGTTTTATGGGATGCTTACAATTTTGCTTACGTACCGTATCATTACGGCGTAAGTCATGTGAATACAGTATGGAAGAATGGTAATATCGCATATACAAGAGGTGAACAATCGTGGGGCACGGCCACTATTTAAAGAAAAATGCAAAGTTTATTGATCGTGAAGTGACGAAATGGAGTGAGATGATTAAAGATTGGGAGGAAGGCGTGGAAATATTCGGTGCTGCCTTAATTGGAGCACCCCTTTCTAAACCATCTATTAGTCATTCAGGAGCAAGTTTTGCTCCAAAAACAATTCGTGCGATGTTAGATGCATATAGCACGTATGCAATTACAGAAGAACACGATATGAAAGAAAGTGTTTTATATGATTGCGGTGATATTACGATGCATGTGACAAATATAAAAGAAAGTCATGACCGAATTGCGAAAACGGTTGGGCATCTAACGAAAGTAAATCCAAACATGATACCAATCGTTCTTGGTGGGGACCATTCGATTAGTTTTCCGAGTATAACAGGATTTGCAAATAGTAAAGGAAAGATCGGTATTATTCAATTTGATGCTCATCATGATTTGCGCAATTTAGATGATGGTGGTCCATCAAATGGTACACCGTTCCGTAGTTTACTAGAAAATGGTGTCATTACAGGAAAACAACTCGTTCAAATTGGAATTCGTAATTTTTCTAATGCACGTGCGTACCATGAATATGCAAAAGAGCACGGTGTGACAGTGTATACAATGAAAGATGTACGAGAGCGAGAAATAAAAGATATTATGACAGAAAGCATTGAAGTATTAAGAAAACAAGGTGTGACTTCTATTTACATTTCTCTTGATATGGATGTACTAGATCAAGCATTCGCGCCAGGTTGTCCAGCAATTGGCCCTGGAGGAATGGATAGCTCAACTTTACTTGATGCGATTGAATTTATTGGCAAAGAACCCCTCGTGCAAGGGATGGATATAGTAGAAATTGATCCAACTCTTGATTTCAGGGATATGACGAGCAGAGTAGCTGCGCAAGTAATTATGAGTTTTCTTTTAGCGCGAGAAACGATTCGTAAGCAAGTTAGTATATAGGTTGGAAATTAAAAATGAATCTTTAGCTATGTCTTATAAAAACACATTACTACTTATATTGTAGTAATGTGTTTTTGTATTGTAAGAGGTTTGTAAAATTAAAATGGGTGCTTATGAAAAAGTTGGAGGAATTGCGGTTTTGTAGTGTTATTTTGTGGATTAATTAAATTGTTTTGAATGAATTGACACGGGAAATAATTTTATGATAAAATAAAAATTTTGCTAAAAAAATGAATATATGTTAAGCTTGAGAAGGTTACCATATATGGAGGTGGATTATTTGTTTCAAATTGGGGATAACATTGTGTATCCAATGCAGGGAGCAGGTATAATTAAAGCCATAGAAGAGAAAGAAATCGCAGGAAAAAAACAACAATATTATGTTATAAAAATGTCGGCTAATAATATGGAAATAATGATTCCTGAAGGGAAAATATTGAATTCAAATATACGACCAGTTACGGATATCACGGCATTAATACACATAATAGATATTTTTCAGCATGGGGAATCAGATAGATTACTTACGTGGAAACAAAGGTATAAAGTGAACACTGATAAAATAAAAACGGGTAAAATGCAAGAAGGTGCTGAAGTTGTGCGTGATTTAATGCGTATACAAAAAGAAAAAGCACTTAATGCAAGCGAAAAGAAAATGTTAGATAACGCACATGAATTTTTGATTAGTGAACTTGGATTAATTGAAGGTATCACAGAAAATCAAATAAAAAGCTTTTGTTAAGGTTCATTACAAATAATGTATTGCATCCCAAAAAAGGTCTTGAATTTTTTGGGAACATAATTATAGGCAATTAATCATTTCAAAGACATTCAACTCTTTCAAACCACTTTTAAAGCATTAACCTCTTTTGTTATTACTACAATCAAATCCATTTTTATTTTAAATTTCTTTTACGAATGTTCGAAGTTTAATTCAATACTTCGATAAAATAGTTACTTGATTTTTGCAATCCTGATTCACACTGGCACGGACGAGGAGCCGTAAGGATGAAAGAGAGGTAGGGCTTTCATTGTTTTAGGTATATGAGTTATTATTTTTAGAAGAATACAGAACCATTTTCACTTCTATTGATAAGGGATTCTTTATGTTAAGGAGATAGACGAATTGATAGCCATATATGGTCAACTAAAAAGGTTTCCTACTAAGGAAACCTTTTTAATTTTATTTAGAGCATTCTATTTTTTTGATATTCGAATGTTTCATGGCAAAGTCGTATAAATTGACGCTACTATTTAAAAGTAAGTATGATGCAATTATAGTAAGAATTTTTTAGGGGGAAGAAAAATGACAAGTTCAAATAATAAAACCGCAAGTATTTATGAAGGAACGAATATAAACGCTGGTGGAACTTTTGAAAACGTTGAAGAAACGAAGTTATTTAATCCGATACAAATTGGGTCTTGGTCTCTTCGTAATCGCATAGCGATGGCACCGATGACGAGATGCTTTGCAGACAGTGAAACGGGTGTAGTTGGTGCTGACGTAGTTGAGTATTATCGCAAGCGTGCTGCTGATAGCATTGGGTTAATTATTACAGAAGGAATTGTCATTAGCCCAAGAGCAAAAGGGAACCCAGGGGTACCAGGTATGTATACACAAGCACAAATAGATTCTTGGAAACCTGTTACGGAAGCAGTACATAAAGAAGGCGGGACTATTATTGCTCAAATATGGCATGTTGGACGTATGAGCCATCACGAAATAATTGGCGGTCAATTACCACAAGCACCGTCAGCAATCGCTGCAGAGGGAAATGTTCCGCGTTTCCGTAAAACGTTTGATACACCAGAAGCAATGACAATAGAAGAAATAAAAGAGGTTATTGGTCAATACGCACAAGCAGCGAAAAATGCGATTGAAGCAGGATTCGATGGTGTAGAGATTCACGGTGCGCACGGATATTTAATAGATCAATTTACTTATGAATTTGCGAATAAGCGAACAGATAAATATGGCGGTGATTTAAAGCAAAGGTTAACATTTATGAAAGAAGTAACTGAGGCTGTAATAGAAGCAGTTGGAGCTGATAAAACACTTCTGCGCTTCTCTGCTTTCAAAGGTGATAATCCTACTTATATGTGGGGAAATCCAGAACTTGCAATTGAAACGTTTGTAAATATGTTCAAAGAAGTTGGATTAACGATGATTCACCCTTCAACGATGAATTATACGCAAGTGATTGCTGATGGCAAAAATTTTCATCAATTAGTAAGAAAATATTGGGATGGCACGATTGTTGGGGTTGGTAATTTAAATCCGAAAGAGGCTGAAGAAGCGTTGCAAGAAGGAACGATTGATGTAGCGGCATTCGGAAGACCATTGATCGCTAATCCAGATTTTGTTCATCGAATTAAACATGCTGAAAGTTTAGTTGAATATGACGCGAAAGAGCATCTTGCTACATTAGTGTGAATAAAGATAAAAGGAGAACATATAAAGTGTTCTCCTTTTATTATGGAATTTCATAGGGGGAAGCGGGATGAGTGAAACGCTACTCGTTATTATTAGTATATTGCTTTTTTTGATGTTGCTTTTAATCGTATTTTTTATTATTACATTTTTTATAAAAAAAAGAACGCATCACTCTATATTAAAACTTCATCCATACTTAGGGAGAATGCGCTATTTACTTGAAAAAATAGGGCCGGAATTTCGGCAATATTGGTTTGATCATGATACGGATGGAAAACCTTTTTCACGTTACGATTTTCAAAGTGTTATGTTTTTAGCGAAATATCGTTCTGAAATACTTGGTTTTGGATCGAAACGAGATTTTGATGCATCGGGCTATTATATTGCGAATACATTGTTTCCAATTTTAACAGATGAATTAAGTGTGAATCTTAGGCAAGAACGTGAGGGGAAAAAATATGTGATTCATAAAGAAGGGTTATTTTCAAGAAGAGAGAAATTGACAGCGGATACAACAAATCTTTGGTTATATGAAGATGACGATGCAATTATAGTCGGTGAAAATCGCAAATACCAATGGGAATTACATGGAATGTTTGGAGCATCAGCGACATCTTACGGTGCGATTGGAGAGAATTATATTTTAGCGAGCGGTTTTGGTGCGAAAATGGCAGGCGGATCGTGGATTAATACTGGAGAAGGTGGCGTAATTCCAGAACATTTACATACAGGTGCGAATATCGTTGCACAAATTGGCCCTGGATTATTTGGATACCGTGATGAGAATGGCAATTTTTCAATGGAGAAATTTATGGAGAAAGCGAAAGAAAGTAATATCAAGGCATTCGAATTAAAATTTGGGCAAGGTGCGAAAATACGTGGTGGTCATCTAGAGGGACAAAAAGTAAATGAGAAAATTGCCTCTGTTCGGAATGTACGAGAAGGAGAGACAATTAATTCGCCGAATCGATTTTCATTTTTAAATAATGCAGTGGATACACTTTCTTTTATTCAGCAGTTGCAAGAAAGTGGTGGTAAACCAGTCGGGATGAAAATTGTAATTGGTCAGCAGGAGCCTTTGGAAGATTTAATAAAAACAATGAAAGAATTAAACATTTATCCAGATTTTATTACAATAGACGGTTCAGAAGGCGGATCAGGGGCAACGTATAAATCGATGGCAGATAGTATGGGACTGCCGCTTATTCCAGCATTACTTACATTTATTGATACAGCGAATCATTATAGTGTCCGTGATAAATTCAAAGTGTTTGCTTCTGGGAAGTTAATAACACCGGATAAGGTGGCAATTGCTTTAGCAATTGGAGCGGATGCTGTAAATTCAGCCCGCGGATTTATGATGGCGAGCGGCTGTATTATGGCGCTTCAATGTAATTCCGGACAGTGTCCATCTGGGGTTGCAACGACGAATCCGCACTACCAAAAAGCGTTAGATCCGTATGAGAAGAAATGGCGAGTGATGAATTACATTATTAGTATGAGATATAGTCTGTTTTCATTAGCGGCAGCAGCGGGGGTGAAAAGCCCGCGCCATTTAACGAGGGAGCATATTATATTTAAGGATGAAAGAGGAGGAATTGTACCGCTGTCAGAATTGTTCCCTATAGTAAATAGGAGATAAAATATATGTGTTAAAAGTCATACATTTGTATGACTTTTTTATTCGATAATAAAGTTAATCAAGAGAACAATAATTTAAATAAGGAACAGATTGACAATGAAAAATAAGTAACTTATAATAAATCTTGAGTTCGAGATAAATCGTATTCTAAATAAAGACTTATTATGATTATAAATCGAACAAATATATTTTTGTGAATTATCTCGAATTCGAGATAATTCCAGTGAATCGAATGTTAATGTGTAATTTTAAAGTGTTTATCTCGGATTCGAGATAAAATTATAATAGCGGATTTTACTTTGCAGTATCGACAAAATGAATAATGAATTTGAATGTAAAACAAATTTTTATAATGAAATAAAAAAGGAGTGGCAGAAATGGAAAAGAAAACAATGGGGATTCATCATATTACAGCAATTGTAGGGCACCCACAAGAAAATGTAGACTTTTATGCTGGTGTATTAGGATTACGTTTAGTGAAACAAACAGTGAATTTTGATGATCCAGGTACATACCATCTTTATTTTGGTAATGAAGGAGGAAAACCTGGAACAATTATTACGTTTTTCCCATGGGCAGGTGCTCGCCAAGGAATTATTGGAGACGGTCAAGTAGGCATTACTTCATATGTCGTACCAAAAGGTGCAATGGAGTTTTGGGAAAGTAGACTAGAAAAGTTTGATGTTTCATATACAAAGATGACTCGATTTGGGGAGCAATATTTAGAATTTGATGATCCACATGGTTTGCATATAGAATTAGTTGAAAGAGAAGAAGGCGAATTAAATAATTGGACTTTTGGAGAAGTTACGCCAGAAGTAGCAATTAAAGGATTTGGCGGTGCTGTTCTTTTATCTGCACAACCTCAAAAAACAGCTGAATTGTTAGAACACGTTATGGGTCTTGAGAAAATTGGAGAAGAGGGTGAATTTGTCCGATTCCGTTCTTCTGCTGATATTGGAAATATTATTGATTTAAAATTATCAACAATTGGACGCGGTCAGATGGGCGTTGGTACAGTTCATCATATTGCTTGGAGAGCGAGCGACGATGCTGATCAACTAGATTGGAGAGAACATGTATCTCGCTTTGGGTACGGTGTAACTCCTGTACAAGATCGAAATTATTTTAATGCAATTTATTTTAGAGAACACGGTGAAATTTTATTTGAAATTGCAACAGATCCTCCTGGTTTTGCTCATGACGAATCGTTAGAGACGATGGGTGAGGAATTAAAGTTACCGGAGCGATATGAACCAAATAGAAAACAGATTGAACAAACACTTTTACCATTTGAAGTGAGAAATTTAGATTAAAGTAATTGAAAGGGGAAAAGGATTATGATGAAACATGTTTTTCAAAAAGGAAAAGATACTTCAAAACCAGTGTTGTTATTACTTCATGGTACGGGCGGTAATGAACTAGATTTATTACCACTTGCAGAAATAATTGATCCGGGAGCTTCGGTATTAAGTGTTCGTGGAAATGTATTAGAGAATGGGATGCCACGTTTCTTCCGTAGATTAGCAGAAGGTATTTTTGATGAAGAAGATTTAATTTTCCGTACGAAGGAGTTAAATGAATTTTTAAACGAAGCGGCAAAAACATATGAATTTGATAGAAATAACATTATAGCTATCGGTTATTCAAATGGAGCGAACATTGCAGCGAGCTTATTATTCCATTATGAAGATGCGTTAAAAGCTGCTGTTCTTCATCATCCAATGGTGCCTAGAAGAGGAATCCAATTGCCTAATTTAGCAGAAACAGCGGTATTTATCGCAGCTGGGACAAATGATCCAATTTGTGCGCCTTCTGAGTCAGAAGAATTGAAGACGTTATTAGAAAATGCAAACGCTAATGTAACAATGCATTGGGAAAATAGAGGGCATCAATTAACAATGGGTGAAGTAGAAAAAGCAAAAGAATGGTATGACAATACAGTATTATAGAAGGAAATAAAAAAGAAGCATTTGCTAATCGTTAGCAGATGCTTCTTTTTTATTTAAGACTGGATTGCAAGATGGGATGAAGAAAGTGGTAATTGAATATCAACGATGGTACCTTTGTTTAGTTCACTTGAAATGTGTAATTTACCATGGTGCTCTTCAATTATTTTGTAACACATCATGAGTCCTAGGCCGGTACCTTTTTCTTTTAAACTATAAAACGGTTCACCTAAACGTGATATACGATCTTCTGGAATGCCACAGCCTTCGTCAATTATACGAATTACGATGAAATTATTGTCTAACGATTTGATTTGAATGAAAATATTACCGCCATTTGGCATCGCTTCTATTGCGTTTTTTAATATGTTAATAAAAACTTGTTTTAATTGATTACCGTCGCATTGAATGTCATGTTTATGGTTAAAATGATCCATAATAATATGGACGCTATGCATGATGGCAGTCGGTAAAAGAAATGTGACTACCTCTTCAATTAAAGTTTGTATGTTGTAAGTTTGAACGGATAAAACTTGAGGTTTAGACATCGCCATAAATTGACTCGTAATGGATTCCATTTGTGATATTTCACTTAGCATAACATCTACATACCATTTATTCTCCTCATTTATTTCAGGAAGTAGCAATGTTAAAAAACCTTTTAGAGAAGTGAGTGGATTTCGAATTTCATGGGCAATTCCAGCTGTCAGTTGTCCAACTACGGCGAGCTTTTCTGATTTCCGTAATAATTTTTCAGTCTCTTTTAGCTCGGTAACGTCCCTTCCCATCACGATAAGGCCTTTACGGGAACCGTCAGGATGATAAAGAGGGACTTTTGATATACTTAAGATGAGGTCGAAATCATCTCTGTGTATAATAAATTCCTCCCCGTGAAGAATTTGTCTTTGTTGCCATGCTAGTTCATCTACTTCTTCACAGTGTAAAAAAGCTTCTCGGTACGCTGCATTATATTGAATGAGTTCACTGTCCTTTTTCCCGTGATAAGGTACATGATGGAAATTAAAGCAGGAAAGTGCATAGTCATTTGCTTCAAGCCAGCGACCTTCATGATCTTTAAATATAACAAACGCAGGCATTGCATTCATTAATGTACGTAATCTTTTCTCGCTTTCTTGTAACATTTTTTCGATTCTTTCTGATTTTTCAAGAGGTTTCATAATCGCATAGACACCTGTTAGACGATGTTGGACAAAAATAGGAACTAGTTTTGTTACGACGTCTAATAAATAGCCCTCTTTATGATAAATAGATAGGATATACTCTTGCTGATTGTCTGCTTCGGTATTCTTTATATACTGTAATACTTGCTCAGAAATATGAGCTTCTAAAATAGAGATAATGTTTTTCCGTTCTAATTCTAAAGAAGTGTAGCCTAGTATTCTTTCTGCAGAAGGATTGATATGTAGAATAGTTCCCTCTAAATTCAATGAAATAATACTATCAGGATTATGTTCGAACAGAGATGCGTACATTTCTGCTAAAGAACGATCTTGTATATGGTTTCGCAAACGTCCAGAAATGTTCGGATGACGTTTTCTTAGAGTTGATGAATATTTTTTACGACTCATAATATTTCCTCCGTACAACTAGCATCTAAAAGATTTGTCTAATAATAACTATAATATAGATGTAATGTGTATTTCTATAAAAAATGGAAGTTACAGAAAAAAATTTGTTTTCTTTATTTTTTGCAAAAGGAATATAAGGTGGTAATAAGGGAAGCTTATATTGTTTTATAAAGTTTTTGTAAGTTACAGGGGTGTGTTTTCTTTATAATATTAGAATAGAAGAGGGGGAGAGAAAATGAAAAGTTTTATTCAAGGAATCGATCATGTACAAGTAGCTGCACCTGTAGGGTGTGAAGAAGAGGCACGTGCATTTTATGGTAAAAAAATTGGTATGGAAGAAATTCCAAAGCCAGAAGAGTTAAAAAAACGAGGTGGATGTTGGTTTAAGTGTGGGAATCAAGAAATCCATATTGGTGTGGAACAGAATTTTACACCAGCTAAAAAGGCACATCCAGCTTTTTATGTGACTCAAATTAATGAATTTAAGCAAATGCTTATAGAACAAGGGATTGAAGTGATTGATGATCATGCCCGGCCAGATGTGATTAGATTTTATGTGTCTGATCCATTTGGAAATAGAATTGAATTTATGCAAAATAAAGACTAGGTGGCTTCCCACCTAGTCTTTAACCTCTTCTGAAAAGCCCTAATACTTCTACAGTTTCTGTAATATTAACGAACGCATGCGGATCAATTTCAGAAATTGTTAGTTTCATACTTGCTAATTCTTCACGAGAAACGACTGTCATAAGTACACGTTTTTTCTCGCTTGAATAAGCACCTTCTCCATCAAGTAATGTAATACCACGTACAACAGTTGAAAGAAGCTGTTTTTTCATTTTTTCCGCTTCATTTGTTACAATCATAAGTGTAACTTTACGATGTTTCGTATGAACAGCATCAATTACTTTACCAGTTACATAAATTGAAAGTAAACTTGTAAGTGCAACATCCCAAGTGAAGAAGAATCCTGCAATTACTACAACGACTGCATTTAAAACAATAAGGAATCCACCAAGTTTAATGTCACGCTTACGAGATAACAACATACCGATAATATCAAATCCACCAGTGGATCCATTACAATTAAAAACAAGACCAATACCAGCTCCGGCAATAACACCTCCGAAGATAGATGATAAAAGTGGATCTGTTGCTACGATTTTTACTGGAACGTAGTATAATGCAACAGATAATACAATTACAGAGATAACTGTGTTAAAAATTACTTTTTTTCCAAGACCTATGTATCCTAAAATAAGGATAGGTAAGTTTAATACGAAGTTAATAATACCTGTGTTTACAGGAGTTACAATCCCTAAAATAATAGCAATTCCGCCAATTCCACTACTTAAAATTTTGTGGGGGATAAGGAAAAGATTAAAGGCAATCGCAATAATAAAAGAACCAATAATAACACCGAGAAATCTGATCATCTTTTTCCCGTCCTTCACTAAAAAATTCATATTATTTCAAGATTATATATGATATTGAAAGTTTTGGGTAAAAACAGTTTATTTCGGAAAATTAGATTAATCGAAACAATTTGATTGTTTTGTAATTTGAAAGGGGATACAGAAATGAGGATAACGACTTATCAACAAAAAAGCCCGTTGAAGCAAGAGTGTGAGGATTCTTATTTTTGTAATGAAGACAAAAATATTTATGGTGTATGTGATGGTGCAACACCGCTCGTTCCGTTTCGTGACGAAAAGGAACATAATGGAGCATACATCGCTTCACATTTATTTGCAAGACATTTTACTTCATTACGGGAAAATCTTAGTTTACAAGTCGCAGTTGCAAGAGCAAATGAGTTATTGCAGAACAAGATGCTAGAATATAAGGTTGATACGAGAAAAAAAGAGCATTTGTGGTGTACATGTATTGCAGCAGTTCAAATAAATGGTGAGAAAATTGAATATGCGCAGTTAGGGGACTGTATGATCGTTGCAATTCTTCAAAATGGAACGATGCAAGTAGTAACGAAAGACACAGTTAAAGGAATTAGTAAACGAGCTAAAAAGAAGAGAGAAGAAGATCGTAAAAAAGGTTTATTTGTGCCAGAAGAACATGTTTTTCAAGATGTTCGAGAACAGTTAAAATACAATCGTTATCTTGCAAATATGGAGGGCGGGTATTCCGTTGCAAACGGAATGAAAGAAGCCATCCATTATTTACAACACGGTGAATTACATATAGATGAAGTGAGTGGGATTTTTATTTGTTCAGATGGGTTATTTCATCCAGATTGGTCACTCGAACAAACTGTTGCATATATAAGAAAGAATAGTATAAACGAATACGTAGCAATCATTGAAGAGTTAGAAGGGAAAAAGAGAATAAGGCCAGATGATAAGACAATTATTATGATCGATTTTTAAGAGGAGGAAGTTCATATGGAAATTAAATGTGTAAATTTAATATTTCAAGATGAGTTAGTTCCTTTAGGGAAAGTAAATAAACTTATTATTCACCATACGTCAGAAGATGGATGGGATGTGTATAAAACACATGAATTTCACCAAACTGTAAGAGGGTGGAGCGGGATTGGTTACAATTATTTTATTGAAGAGGACGGAACGGTAATTGAAGGAAGAGGGTTACATATTGGAGCACATGCGAAAGACAATAATCGAGATACAATTGGAATATGTATGACGGGTAATTTTGATAAGTATGATCCAACTACTGCACAAATGAATGCATTATATTCTTTATGTAAAATGTTTATGAAACAGTTTGCTATAAAGAAGGAAAATATACTAGGTCATAGGGAGCTAGTAGGAGTAACAAAAAGTTGTCCTGGAAATCGTTTTTCTATGGTAGAGTTAAGAAAAATAGTATCTTAAATATAGAGGAGTAACAAATGATGATGAATATAAAAATACCAAATGATAAAAAAGAAGAGCTTGTAGCACAAATTCAGCAATTCTTCATGGAAGAAGATTTAGATGAAATTGGACGTTTCCAAGCAGAACGTTTAATAGAAGAAATGATAAAATTAGTTGGTCCATTTGCCTATAATCAAGCAATTGGAGATGCAAGAAAGCTTGTAAGCGAGAAATTAACGAATATTGAAGAAGATTTGTATGTGTTAGAGAAGAATGAAGGGAAATAAAAAAAGAGCCGAATGGCTCTTTTTTTATTTGTCTTCTTTATGTTCTTTATACTCGTGTGCTTTTTCTTTTACATTACCGACAGTGCTTTTTGCATTGCCTTTTATTTTATCCCATTTTCCTTCGGCTTGTAATTTTTTGTTATCCGTTACTTTCCCGACAACTTCTTTTACTTCACCTTTTACCTTATCAATGGCACCTTCTACTTTTTCTTTTAAACCATGATTATGCTTTGTCATACATTTCTCCTCCTTGTAGTTTGATTAGAATTCTCTTTTCATATTGCAAGTTGAATGATGTATCTAATAATAGCGTAACAAATCTAGTTTGAATATTCAAATGATTAATAGGATAGAAAAGGAATTGTCAAACAATGTATAAAATTGTAATGGAAAGAGAAAGAATGTTAATTACATGTCTTTTGCAGTCCATATTGATTTTGTATAAGCGATTTTCAAATGAGCGCGTTCCATATTATTTTGACTACTACTACCGAACCTTGCTTGTCCAATTATTAAATTACAATCGGATTTAATAGCTGCCTCAATTCTTTTTTGAATTAATGTAGTGTGACAGCCTATACGCTGAAATTCTGGCAAAGTAGCAGAAGCAGCTAATGATGCAATTCCCTTATTTATATATAGGACACCAATGCCCGCAGGAATATTTTGAACTTCTGCTATGAAAAAATACCAGCCTGGTTCATTGTAAAGAATTTCGTTATTTTGACGTACACCATCCTTTGTAAAGGAAGGCATATTAAATCCGCGTACATATATGTCTGCAAAAATATCAAATTCATTTTTTTTTAGTTGGCGCACTGAAATGTTAGAAGGAATAAGGGATGGATCTTCTTTCGGTATACTATATAAAGCGGTATGGAAGCTAGATTGATAAAAACCTTTTTTTGATAAGTATTGAAATAGTTCAGCTGTACCTTGCGCTGGTGTAATTTCAAAACGGCAAGGGATTTGTAGTGATTCATAATAAGAGATGATTTCATCTATCGCATCTGTATTTGTATATGTAATGCCTTTTACTGTATTAAAAGCAGGACCAGTAATTACTTTTGATGAAAAGGCAGTGGCACTCCCGAAATTTTTCATTTGTATTTGCATTGGATTTCCGCTTATTGCTTGTAGTAGCGCTAATCTAGAAGAGAGCATATCTATTTCTGCGTTTTCAATTTCTTGTGCTACATTGAATGTCATAATCATACTCATAAGATTCCTCCGTCAATTAATATAGTTCATAGTACATATACGATTTTTATTCTGAGATTCCTGTTGAAATGTAAGAGAATAAGAGGTTTTTTGGAAGGGAAATGGAAGTGAACTGTCGAAGGGAAGTGGAAACAGATTAAAGGTGGTGCTCTCATGAAACAGAAAGACGTGCAGACATGCCCTAATTGCGGCTCTCAAAACATAGGAGAAGGTGAGTTTATCGGTTATGCACAAATACGGAAAAAGGAAACGATGTTCACATCTTCACCAGTAGATGCTTATATTTGTACAGATTGCGGGAATATCCTTTCATTGAAGGTACGGAATTATGAAAAGTTTAAGCAGAAGCCGTTATGATTGTTGAGAGGTGGTCATATCCAGCGTTGTATACGAAACATCTTATATTACGGGGAATTAATATGAGTGATATTTTACATATATATGAGTATGCCTCAGATAAAGAAATGTCAACGTATACTGTATGGGATGCTCATCAATCGTTACATGACACACAAAAATATATAGAAGAAATTGTGAGTCAATATGAAAAAGAAAAAGTAGCCCCCCTTGGAATTGTATTAAGAGAGGAACAAAAACTCATAGGGACTTGTGGATTTATAAAATATGATGTAATTGAACATAAAGCGGAAATTGCATACGCCTTATCACGAAAATATGGGGGTAGAGGATTAGCTACTGAGGCGGCGTCAGCTTTTTTTAGCTATGGTTTTAATGAGTTACGTCTTAATAGTATTGAAGCAGGATGTAATTCAGAAAATGAAGCATCTGAAAAATTAATGAAACGTTTGAATATGGAATACGAATGTACAATTCAAAAGGATTTGTTCATTAAAGGTAAGTATCGTGATACGAAAAGATATTGTATATCTAGGGAAAGATATATGAATCAATGAAATATTTTATATTGAAAACTCCTTTAATTTAATAAGGGGGTTTTTATTTTTTATAACAATAATTACCTTTAATTGTTATAATTGGTTATTGAAAGGTATTGTGTTTCTTAATATCACAATTATAGAAGAAAACTAGCTAAATCGTATAGAAAACCTCTATATAACATGATCGCAACCGTAAGTTGACAAAGTGCAACCGCAGGAAGATAGAGATAAAGACAATGTTTACATACAATTTAGTTAAGAAAATAAAGGGGGACACACATATGGGATTTGGTGAAAAGCTTTTTAAATTAAGAAAGGAAAAGGGCCTTTCTCAAGAAGCGTTAGCTGAGAAACTAAACACGACAAGGCAAGCAGTTAGTAAATGGGAAAACGGTCAAGGTTTTCCTGAAACTGAAAAGTTAATAATGATTGGAAATGTATTTGAAGTCTCTCTTGATTACTTATTAAAAGAAACTGCCGAGCAAAGTAATGAAAAGGAAAATGGTTATTATGTAAGTAAGGAAATGGCGGAAGGGTATGTAGTGTATGGACAAAAAATTTCTAAATATATCGCATTAGGATTTAGCTTGCTTATTTTATCTACAATACCGTATTTATTATTTAAAGAAAATGCAACACTGTCTACATTTCTTGTCATTATCATTGCGGTCCTTGGAATTGGAGCAATGATGGTACCTGTAACACTAGAAGAGAGTCGATACAATGTATTAAAAAAGGAAGAATTACTGTTTGATCAAAACTTTCTAAAAGAATTGACAAAAAGATATGCGACTATTAAGAAGAAGTATGCAGCAGTAGTGATCGTTGGATTTTGTTTTATCGCAGCAGGAGCAATACCATTTTTATTTGAGAAAAAACGAATCACGTCAGGAGAGCTCGTGCAGTATTACCCTTATTGTGTTGTACTTATTGCTATTGGAGTTTATCTTTTTGTTCGTGTGTTAGGCGTGTTAGAGACGTATCGAATTTTAGTAGAAAATAAAGAATATAGTAATCGTTTTATCTTTAAACTCAAAAAGAAAGTAAGAAAAAAGGTAGATAGTTTATAAGCAAGAGAAAAACATGTTTTTTATTGTTCTGAATTATTTCCAAAGAAATAATTCAGAAAATACAGAAAAATATCGTAATTATTTGTAGAAGTCTGTTATAATATACGAAAATGAAAACGCTTTAAAGGGAGGCTGTAAACAATATGATGATGAATGTACCGCTAACAATTAGTTCTATGATGGAAAGAGCAGAGAAACTGTTTTCGAAGAAAGAAATTGTTTCACGGACACATGATACAGTTACAACGTTAACGTATAAGCAGTTAGGGGAAAGGACGAGAAGACTTTCAAGTGCGCTAAAAAAATTAGGAATAAAAGAAGGCGAGCGTATAGGAACGTTAGCGTGGAATCATCATCGACATGTGGAGGCGTATTTTGCTATTCCAGGTATTGCTTCCGTTTTACACACAATTAATATTCGTTTATCTCCTCAACATATTTCATACATTATTCAGCACGCAGAAGATCGCATTCTACTTATAGATGAAGATCTCGTACCACTCGTTGAAAATATTCAATCACAATTATCAACTGTACAAGCCTACATTATTATGACTGATAAAGATGAACTTCCAAATACTACGCTAGAACCTGTATATCATTATGAAAAGTTATTAGAAGAAGGCGATCCAAATTTCCAATTTGTAAAAGATATTGATGAAAATACACCTGCTGGTATGTGTTATACGTCAGCGACTACAGGAAACCCAAAAGGTGTTGTATATACGCATCGTAGTACTGTATTGCATTGTATGGCACTTGGTTTAGCGGATACAGCTGCTTTATCGGAAAGTGATGCGGCGATGGCAATTGTACCGATGTTCCATGTGAACGCTTGGGGGCTTCCTTTCGCTGCTACTTGGTTTGGAACAAAACAAGTTCTCCCAGGACCGATGTTTACGCCAAAAATTTTATTAGAAATGATTCAAGCTGAAAAAGTAACGATAGCAGCAGGTGTGCCGACAATTTGGCTCGGTGTATTACAAGAGTTAGAAAATAATAGTTACGATTTATCTAGTATAACGAGAATATTATGCGGTGGTGCAGCTGCACCGAAAAGCGTTATTAAAGCATTTGAGCAAAAATATAATGTTCCTTTCGTACATGCATATGGTATGACTGAAACGAGTCCACTCGTAACGCTTGCACGTTTAAAAAGTTATGAAACAGAATTATCATATGAAGAGCAATTAGAAATCCGCTCCAAACAAGGATATCTTGTACCTGGTGTAGAGATGAAAGTAGCCGGTACAAATGGTGAAGTGAAGTGGGATGGTACGGAGATGGGAGAATTATGTTTACGAGCACCTTGGATCGCTGAAAGCTATTATAACGATGATCGTACTGTCGAAGGATTCCGTGACGGTTGGTTATATACTGGCGATGTCGTTACAGTTGATGAGGAAGGCTGCGTGAAAATTGTTGATCGTACGAAGGATGTTATTAAAAGCGGGGGCGAGTGGATTTCTTCAGTCGATCTTGAAAATGCTTTAATGGCACATGATGCTATATTTGAAGCGGCTGTCGTTGCAATTCCTCATCCGCAGTGGCAAGAACGCCCAGTTGCCTGCGTTGTTCAAAAGAAAAATAGTACGGTTACAAAAGAAGAAATATATGAGTTTTTAAAACCGCAGTTTGCGAAGTGGTGGTTACCAGATGATATTGTATTTATGGAAGAAATACCGAAAACATCTGTTGGAAAGTTTTTAAAACAGGCACTTCGAAAAGAACTTGAGCATTTGCATAAAGAGAAATAACAGAATTGTCATTTGTAAACTTATATTAATTTATGGTTGACAAAAGAAAAATAGGAAGATAATATAACTCCTATAATATGTTATCTAAAAACGATTTTAAGTTTACAAATAGGAGAAGCAAATATGAATACAAAAAATTTAGTTTTCGTCGCTTTATTTAGTTCTATTATGGGAGTGTTAGGGTTAATACCTCCAATTGCTCTTTCTATCACACCAGTTCCGATTACATTACAATCACTTGGTGTTATGCTTGCAGGTGGCCTGTTAGGATCACGTCTTGGGGCATTAAGTCAGCTCGTTTTCTTACTTATAGTTGGAGTTGGAGCACCATTACTTGCGGGTGGACGTGGGGGTCCAGGTGTATTTGTTGGACCAAGTGCAGGATATTTACTTGGTTATATCGTTGGAGCGTTTGTAATTGGATATTTAATTGAGCGTTTACGTGAAGTTTCTATTATAAAAGTATTATGTATTAATATAATTGGTGGTATTTTCGTAGTTTACGTATTTGGCATTACTGTACAAGCTTTCTTAATGGATGTTTCTGTATGGGAGACAATGAAAGTGAGTGCTGTGTTTTTACCAGGGGATTGCATAAAAGCAATTATTGCAGCAATTCTCGTGACAAAATTACATCGTTCATTGAAACACATTATTACGCCCGCTTTAAAGAATGGAAAATATACAAATGCGGGATGATAAAGAGAAGAAACACGTTCATTACGTGTTTCTTTTTGTTATTTTGTAAAGAAAGGACATCTCAAATGGGGATTATAAAAGAATATAAAAAGCATGCCTCTTTACAACCGAATAAAATAGCGATAAAGGAAAATGATAGAGCTTTAACATATAAAGAGTGGTTTGAATCAGTTTGTAAAGTAGCAAACTGGTTGCGCGTAACAGAATCGAAGAATAAAACAATAGCAATTGTATTAGAAAATCGTATGGAGTTTTTACAACTATTTGCGGGTGCTGCTATGGCTGGGTGGGTTTGTGTACCATTAGATGTGAAATGGAAAAAGGATGAGCTAAAAGAAAGACTAGCAATTAGTAATTCGGATATGGTTGTGACGGAAGGGTATAAGTTAAATGATATTTTAGATGAAGAAAGAAGAGTATTTGCAATTGATGAATGGAAACAAATAATAGAGAACTACCTTCCTAGAGATTATCTCGGAGAAAATGTACAAAATGCCCCTTTTTATATGGGGTTTACATCAGGATCGACTGGAAAGGCAAAAGCATTTTTGCGTGCACAACAATCGTGGGTTCATAGTTTTGATTGTAATGTATATGACTTTCATATGAGAAAGGAGGATTCTATTTTAATAGCTGGAACGCTCGTTCACTCTCTTTTCTTATACGGCGCAATAAGTGCATTATATGAAGGACAAACGGTGCACGTTATGAGAAAGTTTATTCCAGATCAAGTGTTGGATAAGTTAGAGACTGAAAATATTTCGGTCATGTATACAGTACCAACAATGCTGGAGTCTTTATATAAAGAAAATAGAATAATAGAAAATAAGATGAAAATTATTTCGTCAGGAGCAAAATGGGAAGCTGAAGCGAAAGAAAAAATAAAGAGTATATTTCCTTATGCAAAAAAATACGAATTTTACGGTGCATCGGAACTAAGTTTTGTAACAGCATTAGTCGATGATGAGAGTGAAAAAAAGCCAAATTCAGTAGGGAAACCCTGTCATAATGTGCAAGTTCGAATATGTAATGAAGCAGGAGAAGAAGTACAGCTAGGTGAGATAGGAACAGTTTATGTGAAAAGTGATCAGTTTTTTATGGGATACATATTAGATGGTGTTTTAGTTCCAGAGCTAACTGAAGAGGGCTGGATGACAGTACATGATGTAGGCTATCAAGATGAGGAAGGGTTTATATATATAGTTGGTAGAGAGAAAAATATGATTCTATTTGGTGGAATTAATATTTATCCAGAAGAGATAGAAAGTGTGTTATATACGCATCAAGCTGTTGAAGAAATTGTTGTTGTTGGTGTAAAAGATAGTTATTGGGGTGAAAAGCCTGTCGCTATCGTAAAAGGAAGTGCTACGAAGCAACAATTAAAGAGCTTTTGCTTACAGAGATTATCCTCTTTTAAAATACCGAAAGAATGGTATTTTGTAGATGAAATACCTTATACAAATAGCGGGAAAGTAGCCCGCATTGCAGCCGAAAGTATAGTTAGAAATCAGGAGAAGATACATGAATAGAGCAGTTATTGTAGAGGCGAAAAGAACGCCCATTGGTAAGAAGAATGGGATATTGAAAGACTATGAAGTTCAGCAATTAGTAGCACCACTTCTTTCATTTCTAGGTAAAGGAATTGAGAGGGAAATAGACGATGTTATATTAGGGAATGTTGTTGGACCAGGGGGTAATATTGCAAGATTATCTGTTTTAGAAGCAGGACTTAGTTATCATATTCCTGGTGTAACGATTGATCGGCAATGTGGTGCTGGTTTAGAAGCGATTCGTACCGCGTGTCATCTCATTCAAGGTGGGGCAGGTAAGTGCTATATCGCCGGGGGAGTAGAGAGTACAAGTACGTCACCTTTTCAAAATAGAGCGCGATTTTCACCTGAAACAATAGGTGATCCTGATATGGGAGTAGCGGCTGAATTTGTTGCAGAGCGTTATAACATAACGAGAGAAATGCAAGATGAGTACGCTTGCTTAAGTTATAAGCGGACGCTACAAGCATTAGAAAATGGATATATACAAGATGAAGTATTGTCACTTAATGGATTACTAGATGAAGTAATAAAGCGAGAAATGCAGTATGAAAGAATGATTAAGAGAACAAAACCTGCATTTTTACAAAATGGAACGGTGACGGCAGGGAATTCGTGTGGTGTAAATGATGGGGCGTGTGCTGTACTTGTAATGGAAGAGGGGCAAGCTCGAAAATTAGGATATAAGCCAGTTCTTCGTTTCGTTCGCAGTGCTGTAGTTGGAGTGGATCCAAACCTCCCGGGAACTGGTCCGATATTTGCCGTGCAAAAACTACTTAGAGAAATGAATTTAGCAATAGAAGATATTGATTGTATTGAGATGAATGAAGCGTTCGCTTCGAAAATTGTTGCTTGTGCAAAGGAATTACAAATTCCATATGAGAAGCTCAATGTGAATGGTGGTGCAATTGCGCTCGGGCATCCGTACGGTGCATCTGGCGCTATGCTTGTGACACGTTTGTTTTATCAGACAAAAAGAGATTCTATGAAATATGGAATGGCGACATTAGGAATTGGGGGCGGAATAGGACTTGCTCTATTATTTGAGAAAGTAGAAGACTAGCAAGATAACTAGTTTTCTACTTTTTGAGGAATATAAGCATTGCTACCAGGTTTTACTTTTATTTCGTTCCAAGCAACGATAACGTCAGCTTTTGATTTTCCTTTGTTATTTGGATCTTCAAAAAAATCGCGAATAAAACGATTGTATTCAAACTGTGTACCAATAGTTGTTTTATACGCAGGGTCTTTTTTACGTTCGTTTTCCTCATACCAAAACGTTATAGCGTCTTCATATGTTCTTCCGATATTTTCTTTAAAAAACTTTTGAAGAGCTACTGTAAAGCGGAAGTTTTCTCCAATTTTTTCTTTAAAAAAAGCACGTACATCTTCGCTACATCGATGATTTTCAGTGATAATCGTTTGCAGGGAAAGATCTTTATTGGATAGGGAAGCTTTACTCACCTTTTGATGAGAACTGTTTTTTAATACTTTACCTGTAGTTAAATAATGTGAGATACGACCGCTTATTTCGATCTTAGAGCCACTAGCTGGTAAATCATACTCACGACAAAATATTTGTAGTTCAGCTTTCAACCAATAATAGTTTTGGAAATCTTCAAGAGATATAGACTTTGTTAAAGGTGGACGCATGAATGTAACAACTTCTTTCTTCCATAATTTTCTTTAATTATAAAACGTACGTTCTTTTTGTGGAAGGATTAATTTGTAAATGTAATAGGAAGAGGAGATTACATATGGAAAATGTAATGCAAGTTCGTGTTACTGGAATTTTAATTGAAAGCGAAAAGGTATTGCTAGTAAAGCAAAAAGTTGCTAATCGAGATTGGTCTTTACCTGGGGGAAGGGTAGAGAATGGTGAAACGTTAGAAGAAGCGATGATTCGAGAAATGAAAGAAGAAACGGGATTAGATGTTAAGGTTAAGAATTTATTGTATGTTTGTGATAAACCAGATGCTCTCCCGTCTTTATTACATATTACATTTCTGCTTGAAAGGATGGAAGGTGAAATCACTTTACCTTCTAACGAGTTTGATCATAATCCAATTCAGGATGTACAAATGGTGCGAATAGAAGAATTAAGTAGTTATGGTTTTTCTGAGAAATTTACTAAACTTGCATCTGAAAAATTTCTGAATGCAGGAAGTTACCAAGGTTTAAAACAAAATATTGGCTTGTAAATATAAACTACTTTGAATATTGCTTTTTTCGGTAAATCGATATTTCTTGTCGAATCGTCGATATATGGTAAGTTATGATTGATAAAGTCAAAATGTCGTTCCTGAAATTTCATTTATCGTATTACTATGTATGAAGCAAAAAATAAGGAGATGTCCCTAGTTTGAAATTTCGCTAGAAGACATCTCCTTAAGAAATGTTTTACACTGCAGATTGTAAAGAAGAAATAAGCTGATGTAAAAACTCATCACCGCTCATAATCGCTTTCCCACCACCGCGAGCGCTCTTTTTATTTCCGCCACCTTTTCCTTCAATTGCAGGAAGTGCATCTTTTAAAAGAGCATTCATATCGAGCGTTACTGTTTTTCCACAAGCGAGGATGCATTGTAGTTTGTCATCATTTTCAATGACGAAATATGTAATTGCATGCTCTTGTTGTTCTATAATGATAGCAGATAGTTTGGCAACTTCTTGCATAGAACGATTTGTAAATACTTTAGAAATAAGGAATCCAGCATGTATTTCTGCAGGCTGTTGTAATAGTTCATTTGCCTCTGCAAATAATAATTTTTCATTTATTGTCTGTATCGCTTTTTCGTTTTCTTTTTGAGAGATAAGAAGTTGTGCTACTTTTGCTGGAATATCAGTTTCGCTACTATTTAATTGTTTAGAAACATCTTTCATAATTTGTTGCTGTTGTCCCATTAATTTCAGTGTGCGCCAGCCAGCGATAAACGTTAATCGAATACCACCTTTATTGCGCTCCCAATTAAGTACTTGAATAAGACCTACTTCACCTGTACGTCTCGGATGAGTTCCACCACAGCCGTTATAATCAAAGTTTTCGATAATAACAACGCGTATGTTTTCGGTTAAAGTCGGTTCTTTACGAAGAGGTAACGTTTTCGCTTCCTCTAAGTTCATCCACTGAATACGGATTGGGTGGTTTTCAAAAACAATATTGTTGGCAATTTGCACTGCTTTTTCAATCGTTTCTGCAGGAAGATTTTCTGTTTCTAAATCAATTGTCACCGTTTCTTTTCCAAGATGGAATCCGATAGTGGGTATGTTAAAATGATCCCAAAAAGCAGCAGATAAAATGTGCTGAGCTGCATGTTGCTGCATATGATCAAAACGGCGCTCCCAATTAATTTTACCTTCTACTTCTGCTGTTTCTAATTGTTCTGCAATGAAGTGGCGGATTTCTCCATTTACTTCTTCAACATTAGTGACTAAGGTACCATTTAGTGTGCCAGTATCATATGGTTGTCCACCGCCTGTTGGGTAAAATGCCGTTTCATTTAAAACAACATATAAGTTATCTTCTTTATCATAATCTTGCTTTATAATTTTCGTAGTAAAGTCTTTCGTATAAGCGTCGATGTAATATAATTTTTGCTCCAATTTTCTTTCCCCTTTCGTATTCACTAGTTTCATTGTAAAACAATTGAAATAAGTTTCCTAATATTTCAGAAGAAAGAAACTATTTTTAGAATTTTCTTGCTATAATAAGAAAAAGAAAATGCGGGGGTGGAATGAAATGCTATATGAAAACGGCGTAGATAAACTGCTTAGTTTAAACAGAAATATTTCTGAATTATACCGAGAATTAAATGAAATGACCCGGATTTTAACGGAGTGTAATCGAGAAAGCGTGAAATTTGATCGGTTATATGTAAAAGAGTTACTGTGGAAAAAAGAAGATGTGATAGAGAAGTATGATCAATTACTTGTGCAGCTTTGTATGAATGAATGCTTTGATTTAAAAAGTGTAATTACTGGCGAATATAAGTATACATATGAAGAAGTAGAAAGTATTGTTTTACAATTTAATGAAAAGTATAACGTAGCAATTTTAATTAAAGATATTTGTAAAGAATTACAGTTTACATATGGAATTGATATGGACATATCGAGAGCGGCTCGGGTGCAAACATCTCAAGTATAAAAAGGAAAAAGAAAGCAGATCCTTTGCTTTCTTTTTTTATGTAAGAAAAGGGAGAGTAGGTTTAAAGATGAAGGGGAAGTTACAAAATATTCATCCACTTGGCATGACAATTATAATAGGGACATTATTTGCGAGGTTTGCAACTTCAATGAGTATTCCTTTTTTAGCAATTTATTTAACAACTGTTAAAGACGTTTCAGCTGGAATGACGGGTGCTATTATTGGAACGAGTGCGCTTGTTGGAGTGTTTGCTAGTTTTATTGGGGGCAATTTATCGGATCGATTTGGTCGGAAGATGATTATAATATGGTCCATGATTGTTTGGGTGTTTGTATTTATCGGATTTTCAGTTGCAGATCATGTTTTGAGTTTCTTTTTATTAAACGCTTTGAATGGATTATGTCGTTCTTTTTTTGAACCGACATCAAGAGCGTTATTATCAGATTTAACAAAGCCAGAGTATCGGTTACTCGTCTATAACTTACGATATGGTGCAATAAATGTTGGGGTTGCGATTGGACCAATTGTTGGATTACAGCTCGGAAGTGCAAAATCAACAATTCCTTTTTTAGTAGCCGCTGGAGTTTACATTCTATATACAGCTATATTAGCACTGCAATTTAAGAAATATCCACTTAATAAAAAGAAAATGAATACAGAAAATCCTGTTACAATGCTAAATGCAATTCGTATATTGCGAAAGGATGTAGTATTTTTAGTTGCGTTAGTCGGTATTATTTTGAGTAATAGTGGTTTTTCACATTTAACGACGACAGTATCTCAATATTTTGCTAATGCACATATATTTCAGGATGGGGTAAAGTTGTTCTCATATATGCTAGCTTTAAATGCAATTGTAGTAGTGGTTATTCAATACCCTGTCATTCAAATGTGTAAAAAGTATACACCGTTAGCATCAATTATGGTTGGAACGTTATTTGTGAGTGGGGGATTATTTGGATTTGGACTAGTAGAATCTATGTTAGGAGCAGCTATTTGTACCATTATTTTCACATTTGGAGAAGTTTTAATGTTTTCAATGACAGATGTATTTATTGATGAGATCGCTGATTCCAACCTGAAAGGAACATACTTCGGAGCGATGGGCTTTTCAGGAATTGGAGGAGTAATTGGTCCTTGGTTTGGGGGAGTACTACTCGATTATTACGGGTATCAAAATGGGTTTGTAGTATTTTTAGCGCTAGCCCTATTTTCAACTGTAGCATTTCCTGTACTTTTAGTTACAAAAGGTTTATTGAAAAAAAGGTACGATAGAAATTATAATATAGAAATACAAGTGAAATAAAATAAGCCCCAGCAACTTGCTGGGGCTTATTTTTGTATTTACGTTAACTCTCAATTTGAAAAAAGAACCTTCTTTTCATGCTTATTGGCAACTTCATTTTTGGAAATATGAATGGCTAAAAATCCATTCTCTAAGCAGGCTAGCATCTTCTTATAAATGATAGTAGTAGGTAAAGAGATTGTTCGCTGTAAAGAAGTATTTTTATGAAGTATGCATATATTTAGGCCTGTCTCCATCTTTTTAATGCGTACATTTTGTTCAGTCACATTTGGTACATCTGTTTCCAAAATGTATTCTTCCTCTGTTTCACAAAGATCGATATGAATTTCATTTGGAAAACTAAAGTTGCTACAAGTATCAGAACAAAATTGATCCATCCATTCTTCGAAACCATCAACATGAAAAAGACAATCCTTCTTTTTCTTGCCCATGTAAGACACCCTCCGTAAAATATCAATTCATATCATGTTATGCATGAATGAAATAGAGGTGAAGAATAAATGGCAAAATATAAACATTTTATGTCGAATATACACAGTATGTGAATATTTTCTTATTACATATCATGATGCGCATGGTTTTTTTGGCGTGAATGGTTACGATTTTTTACTTTATGAGATCCGCTTAATGGTTCAGGTTGTCCTTTTTTTTCTTTCGATTCACGATTGTTTTTTCCCATTGTATGTGACACCTCCTCTTTCTATTTAGAATGAGAGAAGTTTGTAAATTTATACGAGAATGTTTTTAGAAAAAAGGGTAAAGATAAATGGGACTAACTATTATGGAAAGGGGATTGTATAATGCCATATCATAAAGATAAGCAACAAGCTTTTCAAGCAGCGCAGCAAGGGGTTACACAAGCAGAAAATTCATTTAACAATATCGTGAAAAATGATCCGAACTACGGTCATGATTTAAAAGAGTTACGTCAAGAGGTTCAGGAAGCGTATGAACAAATTCAAAATGCACTAGAAGTAGCTTCGGAAACACAACGTCCACAACTTGAGCAATACGAAAATAATCTTCAAAATATTATGCGAAATGTAGATCAACTAGAAAAGTAAAAGAGGTTGTTGCGTATTCGACAACCTTATTACTTTAACGAACGCTATGTTAAAACAAAAGGTTTTTCTATTAGTTTTTTCTTTACTATGTGCAGTACATATATTTCAAGTGGAAAAAGTGGAAGCGAAAATGTTGCTTAGAAAAGAGCTAGAACCAACTGGCTATGTAACGTGGGAAGTACCTAATAGTGAAAAAATTATCGCAATTACATTTGACGATGGACCTGATCCAACTTATACACCACAAATATTAAATTTATTACGTCAATATAAAGCAGAAGCGACTTTTTTTATGATTGGATTCCGTGTGCAGCGTAATCCATATTTAGTAAAGCAAGTGTTAAAAGAGGGGCATGAAATTGGAAATCATACGATGAATCATTTGTATGCGAGTAATTCATCTGATGAAAAATTAGAAAATGATATTTTAGATGGAAAGAAATACTTTAAAAAATGGGTGAAAGAACCTTTGTTGTTCCGTCCTCCAGGCGGATATATTAACGATGCTGTATTTAAAACAGCTAAAGAAGCTGGTTATCAAACTGTTCTATGGTCGTGGCATCAAGACCCTCGTGATTGGGCGAATCCAGGTACTGAGTCCATTGTAAATCATGTTGTGAAACATGCTAAAAGTGGAGATATTGTACTGTTGCACGATGGAGGAAGTGATCGTAGTCAAACAGTGGCAGCGTTATCGAAAATTTTACCTGAGCTTAAAAAGCAAGGATATCGATTTGTAACGGTTTCGGAGTTATTACGTTATAAGCATTAGAAAAAAACCAAAAGGCAGACATACCTTTTGGTTTTTTTGTTACTGATTCTTTTTACGTTTCTTATTATTTTGTCGCTCTGCTGGAGTTAAAGCCTCATTTGAAAACTCTTCGTTATAACCAGCACCTTGTCCTTGTGCGGATGCAACATTCATTCCTGAAATAGTATGATTTGCTTTTTGTTTACTCATTTTTCTCACCTCTATAATGTTTTTTTATAGATAAAACATGAGTTGTTCATAACATATATGAACGTAAAGTAAAGCGCTGAAAGAGTACTTTACTTTATGGTAATAGTATTCATAAGGAGCATGAACACTATTCAAATTTAGAAATATAAAGAAAACTTATGATAATCCATAAGTTTCTTATTATTTACTTATTTAGAAAGTTGTAATAAGATATTATCGTAAGGTATTGAAAAGTTTGTCTACATTTTATATTCAGACAACTTAGTCACGTTTAACAGGGGGGAAACATAATGGTCAAACATAATCCATTTCAATCACGCGCAACTTTCGAAGTAGATGGAAAAACGTATCATTATTATCAATTGAAAGCGCTTGAAAACGCAGGGGTTGGCAACGTATCTCAATTACCATATTCCGTGAAAGTTTTACTTGAATCTGTACTTCGTCAAGTAGACGGACGCGTAATTACAGAAGAACATGTTACAAATTTAGCGAAATGGGGAACGAAAGATGTTCAAGATATCGATGTTCCATTTAAACCATCTCGTGTAATTTTACAAGACTTCACAGGTGTTCCAGCTGTTGTAGATTTGGCTTCGCTTCGTAAAGCAATGGCAGACATGGGCGGAGATCCTGATAAAATTAATCCAGAAATTACTGTAGACCTTGTAATTGATCACTCTGTACAGGTTGATAGAGCGGGTACGGCAGATGCGCTTGCATTCAACATGGACTTAGAGTTTAAACGTAATGAAGAACGTTATAAATTTTTAAGCTGGGCACAAAAATCATTTGATAACTATCGTGCAGTTCCACCAGCAACAGGTATCGTACACCAAGTAAACCTTGAATATTTAGCACCAGTTGTTCACGCGGTGAAAAATGCTGAAGGCGATTTAGTTGCATACCCAGATTCATTGGTTGGAACAGACTCACATACAACGATGATTAACGGTATCGGCGTTCTTGGATGGGGCGTTGGTGGTATTGAAGCAGAAGCAGGAATGCTTGGACAGCCTTCATACTTCCCAGTACCTGAAGTAATCGGTGTGAAATTAACTGGCACACTTCCAAGTGGTACTACAGCAACTGATGTTGCATTAAAAGTAACACAAGTATTACGTCAAAAAGGTGTAGTTGGTAAATTCGTTGAGTTCTTCGGTGATGGACTAAAGAGCATGCCTTTAGCTGACCGTGCAACAATTTCAAACATGGCACCAGAATACGGTGCAACTTGTGGATTCTTCCCAATTGACGATATTTCATTAGAATACTTACGTTTAACAGGTAGAGATGAAGAACAAATTCGCGTTGTTGAAGAATATTGTAAAGCGAACGGCTTATTCTATACAGCGGGCAGCAAAGATCCAATTTACACTGATCTTGTTGAAATTGATTTAAATACAATTGAATCTAACCTTTCTGGACCGAAACGCCCACAAGATTTAATTCCACTTTCAGATATGAAAGATGCGTTCCACAAAGCTGTTGTAGCACCAGTTGGAACACAAGGACTTGGATTTAATGCGCAAGAGTTCGATAAAGAAGTGAAGGTTACATTAGAAGATAAAGAAGTAACGATGAAAACAGGTGCAATTGCAATCGCTGCAATTACAAGCTGTACAAATACATCAAACCCATACGTATTAATTGGGGCAGGTCTAGTTGCGAAGAAAGCAATTGAAAAAGGGCTTGTAGTACCTGAGTACGTAAAAACATCATTAGCACCAGGATCTAAAGTTGTTACTGAGTACTTAGATAAATCAGGTTTAACAACATATTTAGATCAATTAGGTTTCCAAACAGTTGGTTACGGCTGTACGACTTGTATCGGTAACTCTGGTCCACTAGCAGAGGAATTAGAAGAAGCAATTGCAGCAAACGATTTATTAGTAACATCTGTTTTATCTGGTAACCGTAACTTTGAAGGTCGTATTCACCCGCTTGTAAAAGCAAACTATTTAGCATCACCACCACTTGTTGTGGCATATGCACTTGCAGGTACTGTTGATATTGACCTGAAAAATGATGAAATTGGTAAAGATGCAAATGGCAATGCTGTATACTTCAATGATATTTGGCCATCAGCTAAAGAAATTGAAGATGTAGTTCAAAGTGTTGTTACATCTGAACTGTTCAAGAAAGAATATGCACAAGTATTTAATAGCAATGAGCGTTGGAATGAAATCCAAACTTCAAATGAAGCTTTATATACCTGGGATAATGATTCAACATACATTCAAAACCCACCATTCTTTGAAGGATTATCTAAAGAACCAGGTGAAGTTGAAACATTATCAGGTTTACGCATTGTTGGTAAATTTGGAGATTCTGTAACGACAGACCATATTTCACCAGCAGGTTCAATTGGTAAGCACACACCAGCTGGACGCTACTTATTAGAAAATGGCGTACAACCAGTTGACTTTAACTCTTACGGTTCTCGTCGTGGTAACCATGAAGTTATGATGCGTGGTACATTCGCGAACATCCGTATTAAAAACCAAATCGCACCAGGAACAGAAGGCGGATATACAACATATTGGCCAACTGGTGAAGTAACATCTATCTATGATGCTGCTATGAAATATAAAGAAGATGGCACAGGCCTTCTAGTTGTTGCTGGTAAAGATTACGGTATGGGAAGTTCTCGTGACTGGGCTGCGAAAGGTACAAACTTATTAGGTATTAAAGCAGTAATCGCCGAAAGCTTCGAGCGTATTCACCGTAGTAACTTAGTGTTAATGGGTGTGTTACCACTTCAATTTAAAGATGGCGAAAGCGCTGAAACGTTAGGTCTTGTTGGTAACGAGTCATTTGAAATTCAAATTGACAAAACAGTTAGACCACGCGATCTTGTAAAAGTAGTTGCAACTGATGCAGATGGCAACGAAAAACAATTTGAAGTAGTAGCTCGTTTCGATAGTGAAGTTGAAATTGACTACTACCGTCACGGTGGTATCTTACAAATGGTTCTTCGTGAGAAAATTGAAGAATCTAAAGTGTCGAACTAAATAATTGAAATGAACGAGAAGGAAGCTAACAACTGTTAGCTTCCTTATTTTATGGAAAGGGATGAAACCATTTGGTTTCATCCCTTTCTTTTTACTATAAAAAATGGAGGAAACGTCATGAAAGAATATAAAAGAATACTGTTACCGTTACAGAAAGAAAAATTATTAGTAATAGCAGCTGTATGTAGTGGATGCTTTGCTGCTTTGCTGCTATTTTAAACTTATCCCGTCCACTATTCATGGGGCTAATTGTAGATAACCTGATTCAGCGGGAGTTAAAAGCTGCGTATGTATATATTGCATTGTTTGCGGGGAGCCGCTTGTTGATGTGGGTGAACAATCTTTCATTTGATTATGTAAGCTCAAAAGCGAGTCAACGAATATTGCGAAAGAAGCGTATATATGTATTGCGTCATTTTTTCTTATTACCATTTGAAGAGAGTGAGAAGATTAAGCAAGGAGAGTTAGAGACGCTAGTTGTGTCTGATATTCCGAATTGGGTCAGATTATATGGTTCTATATTAATAGAATATATACACGCTATTGCGCAATTTATAGGTGCGTTCATAGCACTACAACATATAGATATGAAGTTTATATTGTGGGTAACTCCGTTTTTATTTTTTAGTGCAATGGTTCCGATGTTGATGGGGAAAAAGGTCAGGAATATCGCAAGCATCGCTCAAAACAATCAATCAAGTGTTGTAGAGATGGTGTCGCAGTTTGTAAAAGGCGTACAAGATTTACGTAGTTTGCAAAAAGAAAAGTGGGCCATTCGCTTATTTAAAGGAGTAACAGCACAATCCTATAAAACAGAAGTAAAGAAGACGATGATGCAACACTGTATTGGAGTAGTTGGAACAGTGATTGAAACAGGGGCATATATCGTTGTTCTCATTATAGGCGCGCAAAAAATAATGAAGGGGGAAATGGAAGTTGGCGCACTTGTTGCCGTGTTAGCTACAATTGAAATGCTCTTTTTTCCAGTTCGTTACGTTGGCGATTTATTAATGATGACACAAGTTGCAGCTGCTTCGGCAAATAGAGTTTTTTCTTTTTTAGATAAACGAGGGGCAGATAGTAAGGTAGAAAGAGCGATGGGGATGACGATAACAAATGTTTCATTTCAGGAAAGTGATGGAGAGAAATGCAGAATTCATAATATTGATTTGCAAATTCACCCTGGTGAACTTGTTATTATTGTGGGAGAAAGTGGCGCAGGAAAGACGACGCTTTTAAAATTAATGACAGGTTTGTATAAACCATCTAACGGTAGCATTGTTTATTATGGTAATGAGGCTCGTATGACTACAGTGTGGCAAGAACCTTGTTTCTTTCGGACGACAGTAAAAGAGAATGTGCATTTCGGAGAAGAGTATTTAGAAAATCAATTAGAAAAAAATATTGAACTTGTAAATGTGAAACCGATTATTAGAGATTTATCAGAAGGGATTGAAACTGAACTACATAAAAGCGGTGTAGAATTTTCTGGAGGGGAAAGAAAACGTCTTGCATTATTACGTGCCATTGTTTCAAATCCGAATCTTATTATTTTAGATGAACCAACTGCGGGATTAGATCCGAGCAACCAAGAAACTGTTTGGAATATGATAGAAGGATTAGGAAGAGAGGTCACGAGAATTGTGGTAACACATGATGTCGAGAAAGCGATATTAGCAGATCGTGTTGTCATAATGAAGGAAGGACGTATTGTTGCAGGTGGAAGTCCTGAAAAATTAATAAATAGTCATTCGTTTTTACAAAGATATGAATAAAGATAAGAGCAATGCCCTTATCTTTATTCAGCGTCATTTATTTGATACTCGATAGATTCGGAGTGATTTAGATCAATGTTAAAAGTAGCAGTCATAAGGAAAGTTGTAATTCCAAGGATTACGAAAAGGACGAATGAGACTAGAGAGATGTAGAGACAAATACGCCCTACTTTCTTTTTTTTAAGATCTTTACTAAAGAGTGAAATGATCCATGTAATAATGCCGATTGGGTATAAAAGAAAACTAAGAATATATAATGTTATTTTTTCGAATGAATTCATAAACAATCCCCCTTTTGTTGAAGGTTATATAACTACGAGAGTAAATAGGTAAGTGGGTCAATAAGAAGATAAAATACCTCATCTGTTTTTCTAATTATATGATAAAAAGGAAAAAAACTCACTTTAAATGAGAATATTCTAATTATTTTGACTGTGAATATTTCCAAGCTCGTCCGTATAAGCTAAAATAAGGTATATAGTATTTTGATGAATTTGTTAAAAGTACATAAACACGTTAGGGTGATATAAAATGTGGCGGAAGCTTACGATTATTGTAGTGTTACTTTGTTTAGCGGGATATGCAGCTTATGAACAGTTCGGTAATAAAGATCAGGCGGTACAAGGGAAGCAAGAAAAAAGTGAAGCTGCTATGAAAGAGATGATTGCAAGTAATGGTATTGAAGTAGGAAAGAGTGCACCAAACTTTGAATTAACTAAGTTAGATGGAACGAATGTAAAGCTATCGGATTTAAAAGGAAAGAAAGTTATTTTAAATTTTTGGGCAACGTGGTGTGGGCCTTGTCAGCAAGAAATGCCTGATATGGAGGCTTTCTATAAAGAACATAAAGAAAACGTAGAAATTTTAGCAATAAATTATACGCCTTCAGAAAAAGGTGGGGGAGAAGAAAAAGTAAGCAATTTTGCTAAGGAAAAAGGGATTACTTTTCCTATTTTATTGGACAAGAACATTGATGTGACAACAGCTTATAAAGTAATTACGATCCCAACTTCGTATTTTATAGATACGAAAGGCGTCATTCAGGATAAGTTCATTGGACCGATGACGCAAAAAGAGATGGAAAAACGAATTGCTAAATTAAAATAACGGTGAAAAGGTAGAGGTGGAGAGTTCCCATTTCTGCCTTTTCTTTTTCAAGTAGTAATAACTTCATGATATGATGTAAGAAATATAAACGTTTAGAGATAAAGGAGTGTATGGAGTGGGGAATGTATCCTTACCGTTAGATTATGTTGTAATTGATTTTGAAACAACAGGATTTAACCCTTATAATGATAAAATTATTCAAGTTGCAGCTGTGAAATATCGTAATCATGAACTGGTAGATCAATTTGTTTCATACGTGAATCCAGAGCGTCCGATTCCGAGCCGAATTACGAGTTTAACAGGTATTACAAATTATCGTGTTTCAGATGCACCCACGATTGAAGAAGTTTTACCTTTATTTTTAGCATTTTTACATACAAATGTTATTGTGGCTCATAATGCTTCTTTTGACATGCGCTTTTTGAAAAGTAATGTAAATATGCTTGGGTTTCCTGAACCTAAAAATAAGGTGATTGACACTGTGTTTTTAGCAAAAAAATATATGAAGCACGCACCTAATCATAAACTTGAGACGTTAAAGCGAATGCTTGGAATTCGTCTAAGTTCTCATAATGCATTTGACGACTGTATTACGTGTGCAGCTGTTTATCAAAAATGTACATCTATTGAAGAAAAAGGGAAACGAAAAGTAAATAAGGCTGTGCTTGATGAAACTGCGGTATACGAAGCGGTGAAAGAAATACTTGTCCGCAATAAACGCAATGTAGAATGGCTGCGTTGTATGAACGTAGGAAGTTATTTAGATATAAAAGCTTTTTATCCAGTTATGAGATTAAAAGTAAAAGGACGAAAGAAATACGTATTAACAGAAATAGTAGAAGATGATGTGAAAGAAATATGTACGAGCTTAATATGTGAACCAGCTCTAAAAAGTGAAGTTGGTAATACAAGAGTTATGCTTAATAGCTTAGCGGATGTCTTGAAATTAGAAAGTTATATTTTAGAACAGTATGATTTTGTATTACAAGCACTTGATACGTATAGAGAAAATGAAACGAATGCAGATGAGAAGCTCAAAGAGTATTTAAATGTTATGGTATAAAAAACGCTATGTACAAATTATTGTACATAGCGTTTTTTTTTTAGGAGTACTAAAACATAAAATTTTCTTGCAAATCTGATTAAAGAGTTTTTTGTTTGCTCATACTATGTAGTAAGAATGAGAAAGAGAGAGGGTGAACAGCATGAGAAGAAGTCGCCGCAAATCGTTTGAAGAACTTGTAAATGAAAATAAACAACAATTATTAAGCGATCGTGATGCAATTGATCGCATTGAAGAGCGTATTGAGAAACGTTATGAAATGAAACTTTTTAAGCAAGCTGAATAATTCTTAACACTAGTACGATACTAGTGTTAAGGAGGCGATAGTAATGGGTAATCCGAAAAAGAATTCAAAAGATTTTGCACCGAATCATATTGGAACGCAATCGAAAAAAGCTGGTGGCAATAAAGGAAAACAAATGCAAGACCAAACTGGTAAACAACCGATTGTTGATAACGGTTAAAAGGAGAATGTTATCATTCTTCTTTTTTATGAGGGAATGAAAGACGTTTTGTAACAGTAATATGAAAAAAGGGCTGACAAAAGTCAGCCCTTTTTTGTAATCGTAAAGTTTTCAACGAGTAAACGCCAATTTTGCGGGAATGGTAAACCAATCTTCCAATAACTAATACCACCGATGCCCTGTTCTTTCATTAAATTAAATTTACTTTGTACGGACCGTGAATCTTCAAACCAAACTTCGTGTTGTACGCCGTTTTCGTCAAAGTAATTGAAATGAGGAGCTTGAGCCGTGAAATCATAGCGGATAGGAACATTATATTTACGAGCTAGTGCAACAGCTGCAACAGAGCTGATTGCTTTTGCAGGTGGATTTCCTTGTTTGAACGGAAGTTTCCAATCGAAACCATATAAATTTTGCCCCATCATAATTTTTTGTGGTGGCATTTGAGATTTCGCATATTGAAGTACTTCTTTCACAGGACCAATAGGAGAAATCGCCATCGGTGGCCCGCCTTGCCAACCCCAGTCGTATGTCATAATGACGACGAAATCAACAATTTGTCCTTGTGCTTTATAATCGTGAGCCTCAAAAAATTTCCCTTTTTGATTGGAACTTGTTTTCGGTACAAGCGTTGTACTTAATGTGTACCCGCTAGGTAAGCGTGTTTTCACATTTCGTAAAAAGCGATTGTATGCCTCGCGGTCTTCGGGTGCCACACTCTCGAAATCGAAATGAATGTCTCGCATGCCATATTTTTCAGCTGTTTGCAAAATGTTAGTAATAAACTTGTTTTGGATTGTTGCATCGCGTAAAATAACCGATGTCAGATCGGCACTGAAATTTCCATTTTCAATATTTGTAATAACGAGCATAGGGATGGTTTTACCTTGCGTTGCAATATTAGCGATTTTCGCTGTTTCCGTTGGTTCTTTTAAAGTGCCGTCTCTTTTTGCTTCAAAGCTGAAGTAGGCTAAATATGTTAAAAATGGATTAATAGCACGTGTAGCATTTACTAAACTTTCTTTTATCGGTATTGTTGAAGGCTGTAAATAAGCGATGGATTCTACTGCTCGTTTTGTACCTTTTGGTATATATAATTGTTGTCCGACATGGAGAATAGATTTTAATGAAAGATTATTAACTTTAGCTAAGCTAGCGAGAGGAACGTTATACGTTTGAGAAATTCGATATAAGCTGTCACCAGGCTGTACATAATAATTATTTCCTTTTGTATTAACGATAAGTGCCTGACCAACAACGAGTGTTTCAGCAGGATTTAGTCCATTGTCTTTTACAATTTCTTCAGGTGTAGATCCGTACTTTGATGCTAAACCATAAACACTATCACCGCTACGAACAGTTACAATTTGGATCATGTGTTTGCCCCTTTCGGTAAAAGATTCACTGTTTTTATTTTATTTTTGATTCCACTGTATTATGATTAAATGTATGCAAGGTAGCAGAAGTGAAAGAAGGCGAATAGAAATGTTTGTAGCAGAATATGAAGTTGAAATCCGCTATGCGGAAACAGACCAGATGGGTGTTGTTTACCATTCAAACTATTTAGTGTGGCTGGAACTTGGGCGCACGAAACTTATACAAGAATTAGGATTTTCATATGTTGAAATGGAGAAAGAGGGAATTATTTCTCCTGTATTAGACTTGCAAATTTCATATCGTAAAGCGATGCGTTACGGAGAAAAAGCAATTGTGAAAACGTGGATTGATACTGTGAGCCCGCTTCGTGTTGTATATGGTTATGAAATATATAACGGTGATGGTGAGCTTTGCATTACTGCAAGTACAACGAATATTTGTGCGAAAAAAGAAGGGTTCCGCCCTGTATCATTTAAAAAATTATATCCTGAGTGGTATGCGAAATATGAGGAAATTAAAAAGAAATAAAAAAAGCGTGGCAGAAGCCACGCTTTTTTTATTTCTCATAATTAAATTGAGGGAAATCATCACCGTCGTTAAGTGTAACAGATAAATTATGTCCATCGAAGAACCACTCATCATCGCCTTCAATAAAGAAGTTAATACCTTCTTCTTGAGTTTGAACAGCAGGATGTGCAGGGTCATCTTTACGAATACCTAAAGAAAGTCCTTTTTGCACAGTACTGCAACCGCCGTATTGTACGAAAAGGCGTAGTGTTTCACCTGATTGTAAATTTAATTCGTTTTTATACCATTGTGCTGCTTCTTTTGTTACGGAAAGATTCATGTATAGTTCCTCCAAATTATGTTGCCTTTTCTTTAGTATAAAAAATAACGCAAAAAGACGCTATTAATATGCTTCACGTTTTCTTTTTGCGTTATGTGGGTTACAACCTTATTTTTGCTTTTTTGAGAAGTTTGCTTTCGGTTCAGTTTTATTTATAATTCGTCCGATATTTGCACGGTGTTTATAAATAACCATACCTGCTAATAAACACATCGCAATAATGAAGATTTTATCCCCGCTAACAATGGATGCAATAACAGCAACGACAGCTGTTACCATAGAAGAAAGTGATACGTATCTTGTTGTAAATAAAAGGGTGAAAAATACAACAGCTAATATTGCAAAAACAACTGGTGAGTAGCATAATAGCACCCCGGCAGAAGTTGCAACTGCTTTACCACCACGGAATTTTGCAAAAATCGGATATACATGTCCAAGAACAGCTGCTAATCCGAACCATAGTGGGTGAATATCTAATCCGAAAATTATCGGTAGACCTGTTGCTAATGTCCCTTTTAAAATGTCAGCAATTGTAACGGTAAAACCTGCTTTTTTCCCTAATGTGCGGAATGTATTTGTTCCGCCTAAATTACCGCTTCCGTGCTCACGAATGTCGATTCCATAGCCGATTTTTCCAACGACTAATGCAAATGGAATCGAGCCAAGTAAGTAGGCAACGATAAATAAAAGATATGTAGTAACCATAAGTTCAGTCTCCTTTATTCAAATGTGTTGATAAAGGGTAAAAAGAGTTTTTCCCGTTTATTGTACCATACATTTGTAAAGAGCACATTTCTTTTTTGTAAATGAAAAATTCATTATTTCGTGAAAAAAAATTCACAGGAATGTTACATTTCTCACAGAAACAACAAGACTATATGTTGTAACATTTTAATCAAAAGATAACAACATATTGATGGAGGGTTATAAATGTTACAACGAAATACACGTGGAGAAGAATTAATGAAAGTGTTTGGGACAATTGTCCACGGCAATGAACAAGATTTAATGCAAGAGAATGCAAATGTAGATGGGCGCTCTCCGATGGGAGTAATGGGAACGTTCGCATCTGAGAGTGCAAAATATTATGCAGTTGAAAATTTATTGTCAGACCAAGTGAAAAAAGCGATAAATGAAAATATATTATATCCACATGATTTAGATTTTTATGCGACAGGAACGACGACTTGTTCGCAAATTCCGTTAGCGCAAATGCTTGCGAACGGTTTTCATACCGGACATGGGCATATGAGACAACCGCAGGATATTAAAAGTGCATTGGCTCTTTCGTCTATTATTTTTCAGGCGAATCAAAATATGCAGCACGGTGGTCAATCGTTTGCACTCTTTGATATTGATTTAGCTCCATATGTGAGAAAAACAGTAGCGAGACATAAGAAACGATTACAGTCATATTCGCTTACGAAAGAACAAATAGAAGAATTTGCATGGAAAGAAACAGAAAATGATACGTATCAGGCGTGTGAAGCTTTCGTTCATAATTCAAATAGTATGCACAGTAGGGGCGGGGGACAAGTACCGTTTATTTCTATTAATTATGGAACAGACACATCAAAAGAGGGACGGTTATTAGTTAGACAACTTTTAAAAGCGACACAAGCTGGTCTTGGTAAAGGAGAAACACCAATTTTTCCGATTCAAATTTTTAAAATGAAAAAAGGTGTGAACTTTGAAGAATGTGATCCGAACCATGATTTATTTGAATTAGCGTTAGAGACAACGGCTGAACGATTATTCCCTAACTTTTCATTTTTAGATGCGCCATTTAATGCAGTGCATTATGACGGACGACCGGAAAGTGAAGTATGTTATATGGGATGTCGTACCCGTGTCATGTCTAACATACATGGAGAAGAAACAGCGATTGGGAGAGGAAATTTATCATTTACGTCTATCAACTTAGTGAAATTAGCGTTAATTAGTGGTTCAAAAGAAGCATTTTTTGAAGCGTTAAATTATTACTTAGATTTAGGGATTAAGCAATTATTAGAGAGATTTGAGTATCAATGTACGAAGCGAGCAAGAGATTTTCGATTTTTATATTCACAAGGTGTATGGCGCGGTGGAGAGAAGTTACAGCCTGAAGATTCTGTAGCATCCATTTTAAAGCAAGGGACGTTAAGTCTTGGTTTTATCGGTCTTGCGGAGTGCTTAGTAGCTTTAACAGGAAAGCATCATGGAGAAGATGAAGAATCATGGAAACTCGGGTATGAAATCATTTCCTTTATGAGAGATAGAATGGATAAAGCAACGGAAGAACATGAACTGAATTTCTCAGTAATTGCAACTCCTGCAGAAGGGTTATCAGGGAAGTTTGTGAAAAAAGATAGAGAAGAATTTGGGGTGATTAGCGGTATAACGAACCATAATTATTATACGAATTCATTCCATATCCCAGTTTACTATAGCATTCAAGCGATAAATAAAATTCGTTTAGAAGGACCTTTCCATGCTCTATGTAACGGGGGACATATTACGTATATTGAGCTAGACGGAGCAGCGATGCATAATCAAAAGGCGTTAAAACAAATTGTACAAGCGATGGCAGAGCATGGCGTTGGGTACGGTTCAATTAATCATCCTGTTGATCGTTGTACATGCTGCAGCTATCACGGAGTTATTGGAAATGAATGTCCAAGCTGCGGAAATGAAGACGAGACCAATATAGAAAGAATTCGCCGTATAACTGGCTATCTTGTGGGAGATATGTCGAAGTGGAATAGTGCGAAACGTAGCGAAGAGATGGATCGGGTGAAGCATAAATGAAAGTGATGAATATCATTCATGATAGTGTAGTAGATGGAGAAGGGTTGCGGACAGTCGTGTTTTTTGCGGGCTGTCCGCATCGTTGTTTCGGGTGTCATAACCCGAAATCTTGGAATATTTGCAATGGAACTGAAATGACGGTAGAAGAAGTTGTGAAAGAGATTGCAAGTAATCCATTAACTGATGTAACATTTTCAGGTGGAGATCCGTTTTTTCAAGCTGTTGAAGTGAAAAAAGTAGCAAAAGCCGTGAAAGATTTGAAAAAAAATCTATGGATGTATACAGGTTATACGTTAGAAGAGATACAGAGTTCTCAAAATAATGATATGATAGAGTTGTTACACTATGGGGATGTTTTAGTCGATGGAAGATTTGAAATCGAGAAAAGAGATTTAACACTTCCATTTCGCGGAAGCTCCAATCAACGTATTATTCGATTGAAAGAGTAAAAAGGCGGGATAGATTATATGAATAAAACAGTATTACTTGTTGAAGACGAAAGAAGATTACGTGAAATTGTTAGTGATTATTTTCGTAATGAAGGCTTTGAAGTGATTGAAGCAGAAGATGGAAAAAAAGCGCTAGAGTTATTTGCAGAGCATGAAATTGATTTAATTATGTTAGATATTATGTTACCAGAAATAGATGGATGGTCTGTTTGTAGACGAATTAGAAAAGAATCAGCAGTACCAATTATTATGCTAACAGCACGTTCGGATGAGGATGATACATTGCTAGGTTTCGAATTAGGTGCAGACGAGTATGTAACGAAACCATTTAGCCCGAAAGTGTTAGTAGCTCGCGCGAAGACGTTATTGAAACGTGCGGATGGTGCGGTAGGAGTAGCGGAGGAAAATGCTATGTCTTTAGCCGGAATAGAAGTGAATCGTCTATCTAGAACTGTTTTAGTAGATGGAGAAGAAATTATATTGACGCATAAAGAATTTGAACTTCTTGTTTATTTAATGGAGAACAAAGGAATTGTGTTGTCACGTCAACATTTATTAGATCAGTTATGGGGATATGATTACTACGGTGATGACCGAACGGTTGATACGCATATTAAAAAATTGCGAAATAAGCTAGGAGATAAAGCGAAGCATATCGGTACTGTTATTCGAGTTGGTTATAAATTCGAAGAATAATCTGGAATGACTTGTGCACTTTAGCCTGGGAATTTAGCAATTTTATATCCTCTTTTTGAAGGTAGAATGTTCAAAAAATAATTTTCTTGTCTACAATGGTAGATAGGAGTATTTTTTTAATTGGATTTCACGATGAGTTCACAAGAAGGACACAAAACGTGACTATACTGAAAATACGAATTCACCAGAGAGGGGAAATAAAAATGGGATATTACGACGGACCAAATTTGAATGAAGAGCATAGTGAAACGAGAGAAGTGAAAAAATCAGGAAGTAAAAAAGGTTATTTCTTCACAGGTTTAGTGGGAGCTGTAGTCGGGGCGGTTTCGATTAGTTTTGCAGCACCTTATATGCCATGGGTGCAAAATAATGGAGCGGCAGTTTCATCATTCAATTCTAATAAACAAGTAGAAGGTACTGTAGTTCCTGTTGTCAATAAATCAAAAAACGAAACTGATTTGCCAGGTATGGTTGAAGGTGCGAAAGATGTTGTTGTAGGTGTTATTAATATGCAACAAAGTGTCGATCCATTTGCAATGCAACCGACAGGTCAAGAACAACAAGCTGGTTCAGGATCAGGTGTTATTTATAAAAAAGCAGGAAATAAAGCATATATCGTAACGAACAACCACGTAGTAGATGGAGCGAATAAACTTGCTGTGAAACTAAGTGATGGAAAGCAAGTTGATGCAAAACTAGTTGGTAAGGATCCTTGGTTAGACTTAGCTGTTGTTGAAATTGACGGATCTAATGTAAATAAAGTTGCAAGTCTAGGTGATTCCAGTAAACTTCGTGCTGGTGAAAAAGCGATTGCAATTGGAAACCCACTTGGATTTGATGGCAGTGTAACGGAAGGTATAATCAGTAGTAAAGAACGCGAAATTCCAGTTGATATTGATGGGGACAAACGCCCAGATTGGCAAGCACAAGTTATTCAAACAGATGCAGCGATTAACCCTGGTAATAGTGGTGGTGCATTATTTAACCAAAACGGTGAAGTAATCGGTATTAATTCGAGTAAAATTGCGCAGCAAGAAGTTGAAGGAATCGGATTTGCAATTCCGATTAATATTGCAAAACCAGTCATCGAATCGCTTGAAAAAGATGGAGTAGTGAAACGTCCAGCGCTTGGAGTAGGTGTCGTTTCATTAGAAGATGTGCAAACTTATGCAGTAAATCAGCTGAAAGTGCCAAAAGAAGTAACAAATGGCGTTGTATTAGGTAAAATCTATCCAATATCACCGGCAGAAAAAGCAGGTTTAGAGCAATATGATCTTGTAGTAGCATTAGATAATCAAAAGGTAGAGAATGCTCTTCAATTCCGTAAATATTTATATGAAAAGAAAAAAGTTGGCGAGAAAGTAGAAGTTACATTCTATCGCAATGGTCAAAAAATGACGAAATCAGCTACGTTAGCAGATAATTCAGCTACTAAGAATCAATAATCGGAATAAAAGAAAGTCTCTTTCATGTTGAAAGAGACTTTCTTTATCGGATATACTAAAGGAATAGGAGGGACTAATTATGACAATTGAAAACCCAACTCGTACGGAAATTGGTGAAGTATTGAAGAAAAGTAAAACGATTGCGGTTGTTGGATTATCAGATAAACCAGAACGTACATCGTATATGGTTTCAAAAGCGATGCAAGATGCAGGGTACCGCATTATACCGGTAAATCCAACAGTTGATGAAGTACTTGGAGAAAAGGCAGTTCCTTCACTGGCGGATATTAAAGAACATGTTGATATCGTAAACGTATTCCGCCGTTCAGAATTTTTAATGGGTGTTGCGAAAGAGTTTGTAGAGATTGATGCAGATGTTTTTTGGGCACAACTAGGAGTACAAGATGAAGATACGTATAAACTTTTAAAAGAAAAAGACTATACTGTAATAATGGACCGTTGTATTAAAGTAGAACATGCGATGACAAAATAGTATAGATTTTAAAGATAGAAAGATTGATTCAGCCCTCGTTATAGATAAGTAGGGCCGATGAACGAGGTGTTCATCATGAGATTTTTTAAAGGCTGTTTTTGGGGATTGTTACTTGTTATCCCGTTTTGGATATTGATCATTTGGATCATGATAAAGGTTTGGAATGTGTAATCTTGGAATACATATCCATTTCTCGTTGACAAACGATTATTTTTCTGAAATAGTAGCCTAGAGGAATCCTTGTGAAAAAACAAGGATTTTTCTATTGAAAATGGTATATAAAAGAGATAAGATAACTTGCCAAAACTATAGTCGAGGCGTTATTCTATAATAGAAACATATGTTCTGATTTGATTAGGAAAGGGGCAAGGAGTTTGGCGAAGCATCAGTTCCAATACAATGAAGATGCAATTCAAGTGTTAGAAGGACTTGAAGCCGTTCGAAAACGCCCGGGTATGTATATCGGGAGTACGGATAGCCGTGGATTGCATCATTTAGTATATGAAATAGTAGATAACTCCGTTGACGAAGCGTTAGCGGGATTTGGCGACGAAATTTCTGTCGTAATACATAAAGATAATAGTATTAGCGTTATTGATAAAGGGCGAGGAATGCCTACGGGAATGCATAAACTTGGGAAACCTACACCTGAAGTTATTTTAACTGTACTTCATGCAGGTGGTAAGTTTGGTCAAGGTGGCTATAAAACGAGTGGTGGTTTACATGGTGTTGGGGCATCAGTTGTAAACGCCTTGTCAGAATGGTTAGTAGTAACAATTAAACGTGATGGTAACATTTATGAACAACGCTTTGAAAATGGTGGCGTTCCTGCAACGACGTTAGAGAAAATCGGGAAAACAAAAGAGTCTGGTACGACAATGCACTTCAAACCAGATACAACGATTTTCAGTACGACAAATTACAATTATGAAACATTATGTGAGAGATTACGTGAATCTGCATTCTTATTAAAAGGAATGAAAATCTCGATAAAAGACGAACGTAATGATTTAGAAGATATATTTCATTATGAAACAGGAATTGAAGCTTTCGTTTCATACTTAAACGAAGAAAAAGATTCAATTCATCCAGTTGTATATTTCACTGGTGAACAAAATGGGATTGAAGCAGAACTAGCATTCCAGTTTAATGATGGTTACTCAGAAAATATTCTTTCGTTTGTAAACAACGTACGTACAAAAGATGGTGGAACACACGAAGCTGGATTTAAAACAGCGATGACACGTGTGTTTAATGAGTATGCTCGTAAAGTTTCATTATTAAAAGAAAAAGATAAAAACTTAGAAGGTACAGATATTCGTGAAGGTGTAGCGGCTATCGTTTCTGTACGTGTACCAGAAGAAGTACTGCAGTTTGAAGGACAAACGAAAGGGAAACTGGGTACAAGTGAAGCTCGTTCTTCTATTGATGCAATTGTATCAGAGCATTTAGCTTACTTTTTAGAAGAAAACCCGGATGTAGCTACACTTCTTGTAAGAAAGGCAGTTAAAGCAGCGCAAGCACGTGAGGCTGCTCGTAAAGCGAGAGAAGAAGCACGTAGTGGTAAGAAAAAGAAAAAATCAGAAGGTACTTTAAGCGGGAAGTTAACACCTGCACAATCACGTAACCCTCAAAAAAACGAATTGTATTTAGTAGAGGGTGACTCGGCCGGCGGTTCAGCAAAGCAAGGGCGAGATCGTCGTTTTCAAGCGGTACTACCGTTGCGTGGTAAAGTAATTAACACGGAGAAAGCAAAGCTTGCTGATATTTTTAAGAATGAAGAGATTAATACAATTATTTATGCAATTGGCGGCGGAGTAGGAAATGAATTCGTTGTTGAAGATATTAACTACGATAAAGTTGTTATTATGACCGATGCAGATACGGATGGAGCTCATATTCAAGTATTGTTATTAACTTTCTTCTACAGATATATGAAACCACTTATCGAAGCTGGTAAAGTATTTATTGCACTTCCACCTTTATATAAAGTAAGTAAAGGGAAAGGGAAAAGTGAAGTAATTGAATATGCATGGTCTGATGAAGAATTAGATGGTGTAACGAAAAAGGTCGGTAAAGGTTATATGTTGCAGCGCTATAAAGGACTTGGTGAAATGAATGCAGATCAGTTATGGGAAACGACGATGAACCCTGAAACGCGTACATTAATCCGAGTGAAAATTGATGATGCAGCAAGAGCAGAGCGCCGCGTTACGACATTAATGGGTGATAAAGTAGAACCGCGCCGTAAATGGATTGAGCGTAATGTACAATTTGGTATGCAAGAAGAAGGAAATATTTTAGAAAACGAAATGATTATGGAGACGGAGGTGGAATAACATGCAGGCAGAGAAGTTTCATGACCTCCCGCTTGAAGACGTGTTAGGTGACCGCTTTGCACGTTATAGTAAATATATAATTCAAGACCGCGCGCTTCCAGATGCGCGTGACGGTTTAAAGCCAGTACAAAGACGTATATTATATTCTATGTATGTAGAAGGAAACGTACATGATAAAGCGTTTCGTAAATCAGCTAAAACAGTTGGTAACGTTATTGGTAATTACCATCCACATGGTGATTCCTCTGTATATGAGGCGATGGTACGTTTAAGTCAAACTTGGAAAGTACGTAATGTTTTAGTTGAAATGCATGGTAATAATGGTAGTGTTGATGGTGATCCAGCAGCGGCAATGCGTTATACAGAAGCCCGTTTATCACCAATCGCATCAGAGTTATTACGTGATCTCGATAAAGAAACAGTAGAATTCGTTTCAAACTTTGATGATACGAGTGAAGAACCAGTTGTATTACCTGCAATGTTCCCGAACTTATTAGTGAACGGTTCTACAGGGATTTCTGCTGGTTATGCAACAGAAATTCCACCGCATCATCTTGGAGAAGTAATTGATGCTACAATGATGCGTATCGATCAACCGAATAGTTCTGTGGATGACTTGTTAGCGGTTATTAAAGGACCAGATTTCCCTACAGGTGGTATTATTCAAGGGATAGATGGCATTAAAAAAGCATATGAAACAGGTAAAGGTAAAATTATTATTCGCGGAAAAGCAGAGGTTGAAACGATTCGTGGTGGAAAGCAACAAATCGTTATTACAGAAATTCCGTATGAAGTAAATAAAGCAAATCTTGTTAAAAAAATGGATGAATTACGTCTAGATAAAAAATTAGATGGCATTGCTGAAGTGCGTGATGAAACAGATCGTACAGGTCTCCGCATCGTTGTAGAATTAAAAAAAGAAGCAAATGCTGAAGGTATTTTAAACTATTTATATAAAAATACAGATTTACAAATTCCATATAACTTTAATATGGTAGCGATAAATAATCGTCGTCCAACACTTATGACATTACCTAAAATTTTGGATGCGTATATTGGCCATCAAAAAGAAGTTGTTACGAGACGCTCACAATATGAATTAAGAAAAGCAGAAAATCGCCAACATATTGTAGAAGGTTTAAAGAAAGCATTATCAATTTTAGATGAAGTGATTGAAACGATTCGAGGGTCTAAAGATAAACGTAATGCGAAAGATAATTTAAGCGCACGATTTGGATTTACAGAAGCTCAGTCAGAAGCAATTGTTTCACTGCAACTATATCGTTTAACGAATACGGATATTACAGCGCTAGAGCAAGAAGCAGCTGAACTTAATAAGAAAATTATAGAGTTACAGGCGATTTTACAAAGTGAAAAAAGACTTCTTCAAGTTATTAAAACAGATTTGAAGAGAGTAAAGAAAACATATAGTGATGATCGTCGTGCGATAATTGAAGAGGAAATTGAAGAAATTAAAATCGATGTGGAAGTTATGATTCCGCAAGAAGATGTCATCGTTACTGTAACGAAAGAAGGATATGTGAAACGAACTGGTTGGCGTTCGCATAATGCATCGAACGGGAAAGACTTCGGTATGAAAGAGGGTGACATCTTACTTGAGCGTTTCGATACCAACACGACAGAAACCGTTCTTTTATTTACGAACAAAGGAAATTATATTTATCTTCCTGTATATGAAATGCCGGAAATTCGTTGGAAAGATTTAGGTCAGCACGTTGCAAATATTGTTTCACTTGACCGAGATGAAACAATTATTTGGGCAACTGTCATACCGAACTTTGAGGAAGAAAAACGATTTATCGTATTTGTAACGCGGAATGGTATGATTAAGAAGACGGAATTAAATCAATATAAAGTTCAGCGCTATTCAAGGGCATTCGTTGCTGTAAACTTGAAAAAAGATGATGAAGTTGTTGATATATTTGCGACAGATGGAACGAGTGATATCGTTCTTGCGACACATGGTGCATATGCACTGATTTTCCATGAAGATGAAGTAAGTCCAGTTGGTGTAAGAGCTGCTGGTGTAAAAGCGATTAATTTAAAAGAAGATGACTATGTCGCTTCTGGTAAACCGTTAAATGGTGACAAAGATCAACTTATTCTCGTAACGCAACGCGGTGCTATAAAGCGTTTAAAAGCATCAGAAATTGAAAAGTCAACGAGAGCGAAGCGAGGTCTTGTTATTTTCAAAGAGTTAAAACGTAATCCATACCGTATTGTAGGTATTGAAATTGTACGAGACGATGAACTAGTTTACATGAAGACAGAGAAAAATATTGTAGAAGAGGTTGATCCGAAAGCGTATCGAAACAAAGACCGGTATAGTAATGGTAGTTTAGTACTAGATGTTAATGATACTGGTGAAGTAGTAGAAACGTGGACGAAGAAAAGACCGGAATAAAGGAAGCATCTTGCTATGAATAATAGCGAGATGCTTTTTTCTAAGCGAATTATTATGTATATGAAAATAATCTTGTTATAATAGTGAAATGAAATCGTTCTCATAAAGTGAAACTTTAATCAGTGAGGGGCTTTATTCCCTACTGATTATTAGTTGAACTAATCGGGCTTTTACGGACAGTAAGGCCCTCACCTAACTTTTTAGTTTTCGCTGAATTTTGAGGAGGGATCTTACTGTCCGTTAGTGCGGGATAATTGGAGGGGCAACATGAAAAAAATAGGTGTAGGGATTGTAGGATTTGGATTTTCTAGTACAACATTTCACATCCCGCTATTACAAACGATAGAAGAATATGATATTCGAGCTATTTTATCTTCAAAAGAAGAAGTAGTGAAACAAACTTTACCAAATGCTGCTGTTGTTGACACAGTTGATGAATTAGTAAAGCGATCTGATATTGAACTAGTTGTCATTACTTCACCGAATACAACTCATTTTCCATATGTAAAAGAAGCGATTTTACATGGTAAGCATGTTGTAGTGGAAAAACCATTTGTTGTTTCAATTGAAGAAGGGGAAGAACTTATCTCATTAGCAAAGCAGTATAATGTGATGTTAAGTGTATATCATAATCGTCGTTTTGATAATGATTTCCTAACAATTAAGAAATTGTTAGAAGAAAATAGAATAGGAAATGTATACGCATATGAAGCGCATTTTGATCGTTTCCGTCCACATGTACGCGATCGATGGAGAGAAAAGAATTTACCAGGTTCAGGTATATTATATGATTTAGGATCGCATTTAATTGACCAAGCGCTATCATTATTCGGAAAACCAGATGCGATAAGCGCAGATGTAATAAAACAAAGGCCAGGTGCGGAGATTGATGACTATTTCCACGTAATACTTCATTATGGAGTTAAGCGTGTCATTTTACGTAGTAGCAGTTACGTGAAACAAGCAGGACCGCATTTTACATTACATGGGGACAAAGGTTCTATCGTGAAATACGGTATGGATTCGCAGGAAGAACAATTAAAAAATGGAATGAAGCCAGGCGATATAGGTTATGGGGTAGATGCTGAAGAGAATTTTGCTACTTTAGAAACAGAAGAAACTTTAAATCGTATTTCAACAGAAGTCGGTTGCTATGACATGTACTATAAAGGTGTAAGAGATAGTATATTAAATGGTGAGAAACTACCTGTAACAGCGCAAGATGGTTTAAATGTTATTAAACTAATTCAATTAGCGGTTGAAAGTAGTGAAACGGGTAGAGTCATTTCGGTAAAATAAAAAAGACACGAATTTCGTGTCTTTTTTATTTTGTTGGAACAGAAAGGCCGTAAAAGAACATCGTAACGATATCTTGTATATGTTTTTCTCGATCTCCTTCAAGAAGCTGTGCCCCGAAATCATCACCTAACTTAGTAAACATTTGAATGTAAAGTAACATCATTTCTTTCGTAAGGTGTGGATTAATTTCGTTTTTACGCTGAGCTCGTTCTAATATTTCTAAATACCAGGGAAGGATTTTTTCATTTTGATAACTATAAATAAACTTACGGAGTTCTTCGTCCCTTTGCATCATTTGTAGTAACATATCAGGTTGAAATAACCCGCCAGTATTCATTTTTCTTACAATCATTTTTTGCATCATATCATGAAAAGGTAATTTTTCTTCTGCAAGCCCTTTATAATATTGAAATTCAGATATGATAAATTCTTGTATAAGCTCCCTAAATAACGCATCTTTACTTCCGAAATGATTATAAATTGTAACTTGAGAAACGTTTGCTTCTTTTGCAATATGTTCTATTTTTACTTCATTAAATCCACGTTCTGAAAATAATACGAAGGCCGCCTCTTTAATGGCGCGTTTTTTCTTTTCTTTCACTTTTTCAAAGCCGTTCAATGTAATCACCTCACTTAAAATATACAAGAAAAAATAATGGAAAACAATATTTTTGAAATATGGACTAATAAATATTTCAAAAAGTTGTTGCGAATATGAAAGATGAGGAGTACAATAATTTTGAAATATCATATATTAAATATTTCAAAAAATGAGGTGGACTTATGATTTCAGTTCAAGATGTTACAAAACAGTTTTCGAATGGAAAAGGTTTGTTTCATATTACATTTGATGTAAAAGAGGGAGAAGTATTTGGTTATTTAGGACCGAATGGTGCCGGAAAATCAACGACAATTCGTAATTTAATGGGATTTATAAAACCGACAGCTGGTAAAGCGACAATTTTTGGATTAGATTGTTGGAATGAAGCAGCGAAAATTCAAAGGGAAGTTGGTTATTTACCGGGTGAAATTTCTTTTATTGACGGAATGAACGGATTAGAGTTTTTAAAATTAATGCAAGGAATGCGTGGATTAAAGGATACGAAAAGACGAGATGAACTGATAGATCGTCTGCAATTTGATGTGAAAACACCGATTCGCAAAATGTCTAAAGGAATGAAGCAAAAAGTAGGGATAGTCGCTGCATTTATGCACGATCCAGAGGTGTTAATTTTAGATGAACCAACATCTGGACTTGATCCACTGATGCAGCAAGTATTTATAGAACTAATAGTAGAGGAAAAACAAAGAGGAAAAACGATTCTTATGTCTTCACATATTTTTACTGAAATTGAGAGAACTTGTGACAGAGTAGCTATTATTAAAGATGGTCGACTCGTAACAGTTGAAAATATTCATGATTTACAAAGTATGAGACGACAGGTAATAGATGTAACTGTATCATCGCAAGAAGAAATTGAATCTCTTACAAAGTGTAATTTGCAATTTGAAGCGGTAAAAGGCAGAGAGGCATCTATTATTGTACAAGGAAACTATCAAACTGTTTTACAAACACTTTCAAACTATAATGTAACGGCACTTCAAACGAGAGCGATGGATTTAGAACATTTATTTATGCATTATTACGATAAGAAAGAAGGGGTAACGCATGAATAAGCAATTGTTTTTAGCTAGTTTGAAAGAAACACAAAAAAGTATTTTTAGTTATGCGATTGGTGCGGCTCTCTATTTATGGTTATTAATTTGGATATTCCCATCAATGGTATCAGCGAAAGGATTAAATGAATTAATAAGTGCTATGCCTGATAGTGTGAAAAAAATTGTTGGTATGGAAAGTCCGATTCAAAACGTAATGGATTTTTTAGCTGGGGAGTATTACAGTCTATTGTTTATTATCATTTTAACAATTTTTTGCGTAACAGTTGCGACACATTTAATTGCGCGTCATGTAGATAAAGGAGCGATGGCATACTTGCTAGCAACGCCTGTATCCAGAGTGAAAATTGCTATTACGCAAGCTACTGTTCTCATATTGGGGCTACTTATCATTGTAATTGTCACGTATGTAGCAGGTATAGTAGGAGCAGAATGGTTTTTAAAAGATAATAATTTAAATAAAGAATTATTTTTGAAGATTAATGTAGTCGGAGGGCTCATATTTTTAGTCGTTAGTGCATATTCATTTTTCTTTTCTTGTATATGTAATGATGAAAGAAAGGCACTTAGTTATTCAGCAAGTTTAACTATATTATTTTTCGTACTAGATATGGTAGGGAAATTAAGTGATAAGTTAGAGTGGATGAAAAGCCTATCTTTATTTACGCTGTTTCGTCCGAAAGAAATTGCTGAAGGAACATATAATATATGGCCGGTAAGTTTAGGTTTAACCGTTGGGGCAGTTTGCATCTTTTTGTTAGCAATAGTTATGTTTAGAAAGAGAGATTTACCGTTATAAAGTAGCAAGTCCACTGTGAAAGTGGACTTTTTTGTTTGTAAATTTGAACCGATATGTTCATTGTGTGCCACCATAAAAAGGATATTTATCTTTTTATTTACAAAAATATTCGAAAAAATGAACCTTTTTATAGGCTACGCAGTCTAATACGTGTAAAGTTAAATTTGAAGTGAGGATGAAACAGGAGGAGCAATTGTGAAAGTAATCCCTTTATATAAAATGATTGTAAAAGAAGAAACGGATGTTTCCTTAGCGAAAAAAGGTGATCATGAAGCCTTTATGGCGCTTATACATACGGAGAAAGTGAAGATGTATCGCATTGCAAAGGCGATGTTACATGATGAGACAAACATAGAGGATGCGATACAGACAACAATTTTAAAAGCTTATGAAAATATAAAAAAACTAAAAAAAGAAGCGTTTTTTCAAACTTGGTTAATTCGAATTTTAATAAATGAGTGTAACAATATAATTAAGTCATATAAAAAACTAATTATAATCGAGGATCATGATAGTAGTATGGTAGCGTTCGACCGATATAAAGATATTGATCTTTGTAATGCCATTCAGTCTTTAACGGAAGAATTAAGAGCTGTAACTGTACTTTATTATTATGAAGATATGAATCAAGAGAGTATTGCGTCCCTTTTAGAAATTCCAAAAGGGACGGTTAAGTCAAGGTTGTCACGTGCAAGGGAACTATTAGAAGAGCGATTAAAGATGGAATAGGGGGTGTATAGAATGGATAGTGAAAAATCATTTGATGAGAAATTAAAAAAGAGAATAAAAGATGAAAATGTTATTTTACCGCCAAAGTTAAATGGAAAGATTAATGATACACTGCATAATCTTCCAGTAAAAAAGAAGAGTTACAGAGTTCATATGATGGTAATTAGTGCCGCGGTTCTAGCGCTTTCTATTGTTTCTATGTCTGAATTTTCTATACAAAGCTTTGCACAAAATGGTGGAGTATTTGAATATGTGAAGAAAAAGGCGTTTTCTGATTATGAAAATGAAGAAGAAATAAAATTGAATGTAAATTATCCAGATAAGGAAAAAATTCATATAAAGATGTTGGATTCAATTGATCATTTTAAAAATATTTCAGGACAATTTGAGGAATATTCTAGCTCTACAAGAATGGCTACAACATACAAGTATGCGATTGATACGGAGAAACAAAGAGGCATTGCATCTCAAGAAGATAAACGATTGAAAAAAAGAACGATTATATATAACGAGGGTAGAAAAAAAGAGTTTGATGATGAGAACTATACATATAAAGAGTCAAAATGGAGCCCAGAGGAAAGAAATAATGAACTATTAAAACTAAATCCTACGGAAAGATTGTTGAGAAAATCAGGTGAGAGGAAACGGTATGATGGCGAATATGTGGGATTGGCTAAGCATAGTATTCAATCAGAATTCGCAGATTTGTTAATTCGATATAAAGATTGGAATTATAAAGAAACGAAATATCTAGGACTCGATTGTTACAAAATTGAAGGGGTAATTAATATAGAGATGCCTATTAGCGCCTCTGAAGATGTAAGAGGGAAATTTGAAATGGTTGTGGAGAAAAACACAGGGGTTATGTTAAAGTTTCTTAGTTTTCATGAAGGTATGATTCAATATTCAGTTACTACCGAATGGATACAAATAGATAAAGGGCTGAAAGAAAGTATGTTTCAAAAGGATAGCACGAAATATGAAAAAATGAAAAATATATTGGATGAATAGAAACAGGAGGAGAATAAATGGGGAATCATTCGTCTTCAAGAGAAGAGAAAAATAAGCGGAAATATAAAAAGACAACGATAATAAGTTTACTACTAGGAGTATTACTATTTGGCGGGGGTGGATATGGCACCTATGTATATATGAAAACTTCTAATCTTGTACAAAAATCTAATTTGAATTTAGCGCGTGGTGAAAAATCAAATTTACGTGAGAAAGCAGTAAAACCAATTGCAAACAATGTTTCACTTTTAATTATGGGCATTGATGAAAATCAAGAACGTCAAAAGGAGTATAGTGGTGCATTTCATACAGATGCGTTATTGCTGGCAACTTTTAATAAAGATGATAAGACAGTGAAATTAACAAGTATACCACGTGATACGTATACATATGTCCCGATTGAAAAGAAAAAGGATAAAATAACGCATGCATATGGAAGAGGGCTTGTTAAAAATGGTAAAGATGGAGGGCCACAAGCATCTGTTGAAGCAGTAGAAAAATTGTTACAAGTCCCCGTTGATTATTTTGTGAAGTTTAATTTTAGCTCATTTATTAAAATTGTTGATGGATTAGATGGTATTGAAATAGATGTCCCAGTTGAATTTACAGAACAAAATAGTAAAGATGAACCTGATGCGATTCATTTGAAAAAAGGACTACAAAAATTAACAGGAGAAGAAGCACTTGCGCTGGCAAGAACGCGTCATATTGACAGTGATGCAATGAGAGGGCAACGTCAACAACTTGTTATTGAAGCGATGTTAAATAAATTAAAAAGCGCGGGTTCGATTACAAAACTAGAGAAAATGGTTGAGGCGGTTGATGGTGATTTTAAAACAAATTTAGCCATGGATGATATTTTATCTTTTTATAAATATGGTTTAAATGGTTCAGTTGAAAAGACTCAATTAGCTGGTGATGATCTTTATTTACCTAATGGCCCAAATGGACAACGTGTCTATTACTATAATCCTAATAAAAAAGACCTACAAAGTTTGAGTGATACTCTTAGAACACATCTAGGATTAAGTGCGAAGCAGATTGAGGAGAATTAAAGCAGACGAAATGTCTGCTTTTTTATTAGCATCTACTCTATCTGCAATGAATGTTATCTCATTAGAAGGGTTAGCGCTACTACTTGGGGGAGATCGTTTCATGTCAGAAGCACGTGCTATCGTTAATTTAATTGGTAACGGTATTGCGACTGTAGTTGTTGCAAAAAGTGAAAATGAGTTTGATGATGAGAAGTATAAGAGAGTGGTAGAGGAAATGAAAAGAGAAAAAATTGCCGGGTAAAAAAGTCAGTTTAGCTGACTTTTTTATTTTTGTAGAAAAGATGTTTTTAGATATATGCATTATTTATTAGCAATAATTAACAAGTATTCAAGCGGTAAATGAGATGAAAGTGATTAAATCAATGAATGTGTATAAAGGAGAAGTAAGGTTTGAACAACTTATGGCATTTTTATGAATATTACTGTAAAAAAATAATTTTTTAAAAATTTTCAATAATAATACTTTACAAAAATTAAAAAATTAGTAGAATAAGAATTAGTAAGAATCGTCTGATAAATATATAAAGAAAAACAGAATTATCAGAAAATTCTTTAATAGCTATCGTTAAGAATTAGGGAGGGTACAAAATGAAAAAGAAACAAATGAAAAAACTAACAGCAGTTGTAGCACCAGTTTTAGCAATGAGCATGGCGTTAACAGCATGTTCTACATCAGGTGGAGATAAGAAGACAAGCACAAACTCTAGCTCTAGTGGAGATAGTAAATCTGAAGGAAAACTAGCAGCGAAACAAGTGCTAAATCGTACAGAAACAAATGAGATCCCAACAATGGATACTTCAAAAAATACAGATACATTAGGTTCTCAAATTTTAGGGAACACAATGGAAGGGTTATATCGATTAGATAAAGATAATAAACCAATCCCAGCTGCAGCAGAATCTAGCACAAAAAGTGAAGATGGTAAAAAATATACATTTAAACTACGTAAAGATGCAAAATGGTCAAATGGTGATCCTGTAACTGCAAAAGACTTTGCGTACGCTTGGCAACGATTATTAGATCCAAAAACAACTGCAGAATATGCGTTTATCGCATTCCCGATTAAAAATGCAGAGGCAATTAATAAAGGTGAAAAACCAGTAACTGAACTAGGAGTTAAGGCGGTAGATGACTATACATTAGAAGTTGAATTAGAACAAGCGGTACCATACTTCTTAAACTTAGTTGCGTTCCCATCGTACTACCCATTAAATGAGAAGTTTGTAAAAGAAAAAGGGGATAAATTCGGTTTAGAGTCTGATACAACAGTATATAACGGACCATTTGTTCTTACTGATTGGAAGCACGAGCAAGGCTGGAAACTAAAGAAAAATGATCAATATTGGGATAAAAAGACTGTAAAGTTAGATGAAATCAACTATAGTGTAGTAAAAGAAATAAATACAAAGGTCAACTTATTTGATACAGGTGCAATTGATTTCGCACTTCTATCAGGTGAATTCGTTGATAAATATAGAAATAACAAAGAGGAGTTTGGCACATACTCACAAGTAAGTACATACTTCTTACGTATGAACCAAAAACGTGGTGGACAAGATACACCATTAAAGAGTCAGAAATTACGTGAAGCAATCGCGCTTTCTATCGATAAGAAAAACCTAGCAAACGTTATTTTAAATGACGGATCTAAACCAGCTGACTTCTTAGTACCGAAAGGGTTAGCGACTGGACCAGACGGCAAAGACTTCCAAGAAACATTTAAAAATGGTATCAAACCAGATGCGAAAAAAGCTGCTGCTGCATGGGAAGAAGCGAAAAAAGAACTTGGTAAAGACCAAGTTACAATTGAGCTATTAAACTATGATACTGGTAATGCGAAAAAAGTAGGGGAATATGTAAAAGACCAAATTGAGAAAAATTTAAAAGGTGTAACAGTTAATATTAAACTTCAGCCATTCAAACAAAAACTAAAACTAGAAACAGAGCAAGATTATGATATATCATATGCTGGTTGGGGACCTGACTATGCTGACCCAATGACATTCTTAGATATGTTCCAGTCTAAACATTCTCATAACCAAATGAGCTTCGCTGATCCGAAGTATGATGATATGATCAAAAAAGCTGGCACTGAATTAATGGGTGACGCGAAGAAACGTTGGGAAGAGTTAGGGAAAGCTGAGAAATTACTTCTTGAGCAAGATGTAGCACTTGTACCTTTATACCAACGTGGTGATGCATATGTTCTAAAACAAAATATTAAAGGTATTGTAAAACATAATATCAGTCCGGAATATAGCTTTAAATGGGCATATGTTGCTGAAAAATAAAAGAGTTGAAAAAGCATTTCAAAGTAGCTTAGCTACCTTGAAATGCTTTTTTGTATATTGGAAATTAAAATGTAAATTTGTAGTATAGCAAAATAGAGAAGAATAAGGAGTAAAGTATGTACATATGGTAGATGGGGGATAAATCATACTAAATTACGAAGTTTAAAATCAGAATATTTAAAATAAAACTATTTACAAATGTGAAAAAAAGAGTAGAATAACATTAGTTGTAATTTTCTGAAAAATATTTAACAAGGAGTCTCTCAAGGTTGGTAATGTACATATAATTAGGGAGGGTTAAAAAATGAAGAGAAAAAAAATGAAAAAATTAACAGCAGTTGTAGTACCAGTTTTAGCGATGAGTGTTGCATTGACAGCGTGCTCTAGTTCAGGTGGAGAAAAGAAAACGACTACTACATCTAATAGTGGGGAAGAAAAAACATCTGATATTAAATATGCAGCGAAGCAAGTATTGAATCGTACGGAAAATCAAGAAATTCCGACGATGGATACTTCTAAATCTACTGATACGTTAGGGGCACAAATTTTAGGAAACACGATGGAAGGCCTATATCGTCTTGATAAAGATAATAAGCCAATTCCTGCTGCGGCAGAATCTAGTACGAAAAGTGAAGATGGTAAAAAGTATACGTTTAAACTGCGAAAAGATGCAAAATGGTCGAATGGAGATCCTGTAACAGCGAAAGATTTCGTTTTCGCATGGCAGCGCTTACTTGATAAGAATACTGCGGCAGAATATGCATTTATTGCTTACTATATTAAAAATGCAGAAGCGATTAATAAAGGTGAAAAACCTATAACTGAATTAGGAGCGAAGGCGGTAGATGATTACACGCTAGAAGTAGAATTAGAAAAACCGGTACCGTATTTCTTAAATTTATTAGCATTCCCATCATACTATCCATTAAATGAAAAATTCGTAAAAGAAAAAGGCGATAAGTACGGTTTAGAAGCAGATACAACTGTATATAACGGGCCATTTGTTATGTCTTCATGGAAACATGAACAAGGTTGGCAGCTGAAGAAAAATGATAAGTACTGGGATAAAAAGACTGTGAAATTAGAAGAAATTAATTATAGTGTTGTAAAAGAAGTAGCTACAAAAGTAAATTTATATGATACAGGATCAATTGACTTTACATTACTATCAGGAGAATTTGTAGATAAATATAAATCGAATAAAGATGAGTACGGTGAGTATGCAGAATCAAGTACATTCTTCTTACGTTTAAATCAAAAACGTAACGGACAAGATACGCCATTAAAGAGCAAAAAGCTTCGTGAAGCAATTGCATTATCAGTCGATAAAAAAGGATTGGCGAATGTAATTTTAAATAATGGATCAAAAGCAACGGATCAATTGGTTCCGAAAGGGCTTGCGACAGGACCTGATGGAAAAGATTATCAAGATACATTTAAAAATGGTCTGAAATATGATCCGAAAAAAGGTGCAGCAGCTTGGGAAGAAGCGAAAAAAGAACTTGGAAAAGATCAAGTTACAATTGAATTACTAAGCTATGATGATGGAACTGCGAAAAAGATTGCTGATTATGTTAAAGATCAAATTGAGAAAAATTTAAAAGGTGTAACGATTAATACGAAAATTCAGCCGTTCAAACAAAAATTAAAATTAGAGACTGCACAAGATTATGAAATCTCTTATGCAGGTTGGAGTCCAGATTATGCGGATCCAATGACATTTATTGATATGTTTGAATCGAAGAGCCCGTATAACCAAATGAGTTATTCAAATCCAAAATACGATGAAATGGTAGGAAAAGCAGGTAATGAATTAATGAGTGATGCGAAAAAACGCTGGGAAACGTTAGGGAAAGCTGAAAAATTATTCCTTGAAGAAGATGCAGGATTAGTTCCTTTATATCAAACAGGAAGATCGTACGTAATGAAACCGAATGTAAAAGGAATCGTGAAACATAACATCAGTCCAGAATATAGCTTTAAGTGGGCGTATGTAACTGAGGATGGCGGAAAAAAATAAAGTGAAAGCATTTCAAAAGTGGCTGAGCTGCTTTTGAAATGCTTTTTAGTATGTATAAGGGAAATATATCTCGTTAGCCTATTGAGAAACGGGTAGGGAATTAGGAAGATTCTATCGGAGGACATTAGAGAGAGTTCAGTAAGTAGTAAGACAGATGAATGATAGTAAGAGATCTCATGCTAATAAGAAAAATATAGAACGTAGTAATAGAGTGGAATAAGGGGAGGGATGTTTACATATAGTAGACGGGGGATAATTCATAAAGTAGTTAAAACAACAAGTTACTATCACAAAAAAATAAATATTTAGAAAATTTACAAAAATACTTTACAAAACTCAGAAAAATAGTAGAATATTAATTAATAAGAATTTTCTGATAACGAAAGTTAATAGAGAATTTCTAAATGTTAATATCGTACATATAATTGGGGAGGGTACAAGAAAATGAAGAGAAAAAAGATGAAAAAATTGACAGCGGTCGTAGCACCAGTTTTAGTAATGAGTATGGCATTAACAGCTTGCTCTGGATCAGGGGAAAAAGATAAGGCAAGCACAACACCAAAAAGCGGTGAAAAAGAAGGCGGAAAATTAGCAGCGAAGCAAGTGTTGAATTTAACAGAGAGCCAAGAGATTCCATCTATGGATTCTGTTAAAGCGACAGACCAAGTATCGTTTCTTGCTTTAAACAACGTAATGGAAGGTTTATATCGACTGGATAAAGATAATAAAGCAACACCAGGGGTTGCTGAATCATATAAAAAGAGTGATGATGGTAAGAAGTATACATTTACATTAAATAAAAATGCAAAATGGTCAAATGGAGAGCCTGTAACAGCGAAAGATTTCGTATTTTCTTGGAAACGTGCTGTAGATAAAAATACAGCAGCGGAATATGCATACATTATGTTCGATGTAAAAAATGCAAAAGCAATTAATGAAGGAAAAGCAGCGCTTGATACGTTAGGTGTAAAAGCTGTAGATGACTATACGTTAGAAGTAGAATTAGAAAATGCAGTTCCTTACTTTGTTGAATTAACTTCATTCGGAACATTCTATCCACAAAATGAAAAATTCGTAAATGAAAAAGGTGCAAAATTCGGTTTAGAAGCAGATACAACATTATACAACGGACCATTTACATTAACAGACTGGAAACATGAAGAAGGTTGGAAATTAAAGAAAAACGCACAGTACTGGGATAATAAAACAGTTAAGTTAGAAGAAATCAACTTTAACGTAGTAAAAGATAGCGGTACACGTGTCAACTTATATGAAAGTGGACAGATTGACCGTTCAGGATTAGTATCTGAATTTGTTGACAAATATAAATCGAATCCAGATTTCTATACACAAAAAACACCATCAACGTTCTTCTTACGTTTAAATCAAAAACGTGGTGGTCAAGATACGGTGTTAAAGAACAAAGATTTACGTTTAGCAATTGCAAAGGCGTATGATAAAAAAGGTTTAACGAATGTTATTTTAAATGACGGATCTACACCTGCAGATTACTTAGTACCAAAAGAATTTGCTAAGAGTCCGGATGGAAAAGACTTCCGTAAAGAAAATGGAGATATTTTAAAAACGGATGTGAAAAAGGCAAAAGAGCATTGGGACAAAGCGAAAAAAGAGCTTGGAAAAGATCAAGTAACAATTGAGCTGCTAAACTATGATAGCGATAATGCGAAAAAAGTAGGGGAGTTCTTAAAAGGAGAGCTTGAGAAAAACTTACCAGGCTTAACAGTGAACTTGAAAAACCAGCCGTTTAAACAAAAATTAAAATTAGAATCAGATCTAGATTATGATTTATCTTACGCTGGTTGGGGACCTGACTACTTAGATCCAATGACATTCATTGATATGTTCGTTACAGATGGACCTCATAACCAAACTGGTTACTCAAATAAGAAATATGATGAAATTGTAGAAAAAGGTAAAGGTGAGCTATTAACGAAAACGAAAGAGCGTTGGGATAGCTTACTGAAAGCTGAGAAAATGTTACTTGAAGATGCAGCAATTGCACCATTATATCAACGTGGTGATGCAATTGTTCAAAGAGCGAAAGTAAAAGGAATTGTTCACCACCCAGTTGGTGGAGATTACAGCTACAAATGGGCATATATCGGTGAGGAAAAATAAGCTGAGGGGGCGCGTGATGCGCCCTTTTTTTATGCACTTTTCATTCTTCCTTGAATATATAAAATAAAAAAGGGAGAATCCCATGGAACGAAATACTTACATCGATTTCTTAGCTTATTACGGAATAGGAAGTGCTCATCCTGGTGGTTTTACGTTAACAAAACAATTGCTAGCACAACTGCCTCTTAGACAAGGAGCGGATGTCCTTGAGATAGGTTGTGGTACGGGGAAAACAGCGGCTTACATGACAAAAGAATTCGGTTATAAAGTAACAGCGATTGAAAAGAATGAAATTATGATTCAAAAAGCGAAAGATAGATGGTTGTTTGAAAGATTGAATGTACAATTGATTCAAGGTGATGCAGAGCGATTACCTTGTTTAAATGATTCATTTGAGTTTGTGCTTGGGGAATCGATACTCGCTTTTACAGATAAAGAAAGGGTTATATCAGAGTGCTATCGTGTATTACAGAAGGATGGTAAGCTTGTTGTCATTGAAATGATTATTAATACACATATTGAGAAGAGTGAGGAAGAAAAAATTGCCCAATTATATGGCATGAAAGAATTATTAACTGAGAATGAGTGGGTACAACTATTTCAGAAAGCAAATTTCAAAAGAATTACAATTGCTGGCGGTGGTACAATTGCAGAAACGATATCTAGCTATATAGAAGAGCCGGAATGGAATGTATCAACATATATTCCGAATGAGTTATATGAGGCATGGGTACAACATGAAAACGTACGACGTATGTACCAACATGTTTTAGGACACCGTATATTTATATGTGAAAAGTAGAGAAAAAGAGTTGGCTAAAGGTAGTCAACTCTTTACTATGTTAAATGAAAAATAATGCAGCTAAAGTAATTCCGAAGATGAAACCAAATCCAAGTTCAACGCCCCAGCCACAACCGCCACCCCAGCCGCCACCACAATTACCGCAACCACGACCGCCACATCCACAGCTACTGAATCCACCACCGCAACCGAATCCGCAACTATCACATCTGCTAATGCCGCCGCAAAGATCACAACCACCGTTTGTATATGCATCATAGTATCCGAATCCTGTATCAAAAGATGAGCGCTGTTGCATTGGTTCGATCCATACAGATTCATTTGTCACATCGATTATTTTGCCTAAGTGAATGCGACCATCACGATCTTCAATTCGAACAACTTTACCGAAATAACGTCGGCACGTATCATAACATCTTTGTCTATGCATGTTCTGTCCTCCTTCCCCCTTACAGTAATACGATATGTAAGGGGGACAAGTGCGGCTTGTACGAATGACCTACCTATCATAATTGTTATATGAAAGGGGAAATATAAAGAAAGGATATAGTAAGGAGGGAAAGGCAATGAAATCTACAGATCAGTTTCAAACATACGAAGTACCGTGGAAAGAATTTATAGAAGCATTGCGAGATGAAATGAAGAAAAAAGTAGGAGCGGATATTATTGATACAGTAGTTTGCAATTTAGAAGATGGATTTGAAGTGTATACATATATACAGGGGGATTTAGAGTTTGAATATAAAGAAGCGCTTGAAAGAAAATACGGAAGTGATGCTAAGACTCCTAATTTGTTAACGATTATGCTATTAGCCAGCATTTATAATACGAGTGAAGCGAATATACGCTTACATGCAGATAACAAAGATAATCCAATTGTTGAAGTATATGTGAAGCAATGAAACACGCTGTGAAAGGCGTGTTTTTTATTTATTCCGCTATTTTTGGGCAGTAAAACTCCTACCAAAAAATTTGGCTGGAGCAAAAAAGTTAGGGGGAGCCAGACTGTCCGTAAACGCCCCACTGATCAAAGTTTTACTTTGTATGATAAAGTATTAGAAAGTTAGGCATCTTAATTTAACGGTTACAGATGTAGTAGCTACTAGAGAATTTTTAGAAAAATATTTTGGATTAATTTGAAGTGGAACGAGGGGAAATGGCTTTGCAGTTATGCGTGATAAGGATGGGTTTATACTAAATTTAATGAAAGGGAAAGAAGTTCAGTATCCTAAAACATTTCATGTAGGATTTCCGCAAGAAAATGAGGAACTAATAAATAAAATGAATCAAAGATTGAAGGAAGATGGATTTTTGGTTGAACCTCCTAAACATGCACATGCGTATACGTTTTATGTTGAAGCGCCTGGTGGATTTACAATTGAAGTAATGTGCTAATTAAAAAATCAAACTTTTTGTTGTGTGTTTTTAATATGAAAAGTAGGAAAAGTCTGTTTTAAGTATGAAGCTTAGACAGGCTTTTTTGCCTATATAATTGGATAGAAAATGCTATAAAGAATATTACCAAGTGTATATATATGTTTACATAATAAAGTTATGGTAGGTTAGTTGTCCTAAAATACAAGTCATATATCTTGTTTCCTCTCATAAATTTAAACATAGGAATTTGTCTACAAAGGTGGCGAAGCCTCATCATGAAAATTCGAATTTGTGCCACATTCATGTTGTTTCTATTTATATGGTTACATCCTTATTGGACTTTTGCAAAAGGAGAGGAGGCAAAGGAAAGGGTCGTTTCACTTGTATATGATGATTCGGGCAGCATGAGAAATAACGATCGCTGGAAATATGCCAATTACGCTTTGCAAAGTTTAGTTGCGCTATTAGATGAAAAAGATACATTTTCTTATGTTCCAATGAGCAAGCCGAATAATCCGTTAAACATTTCGTTAACGAAGGATAAAAGGCAAACAGAAATTGAAGGAATTGGAGCGTGGAAAACGTATTTAAATACTCCTTTTAGCGCAGTAGAGACGGCGATGCAATCTATAAAAAAGGAAGCAGATATAGATGGAAAACGTGAATTTTGGCTTATTGTATTAACTGACGGGGCATTTAATGATCTAGAAAAAGATAAAGTTGGCGGAAAAGAACAAATTACAAAGAAACTAACAGACTTTAAGAAAGAAATGGATGTAAAAAAGATATCTTTACATCCTATCTTAATTACGATGGAAGAGGATTTAGGGCAGCAAGAAAAAGAACAATTAAATACGTTTAAAGAAATATGGAAGAAAGAGATAAACGGAGTTACAATGCCGTCAAGCGGAGAGGATGGTATTGTAAAAAGTGTAAATCAAGTGGCAGCATTAGTTGCGAATCGTGATCCATTCTCCTCCGTTGAATCGATTGTAAAAACGAAAGTAGTAGGAAAGAAAGTAGAGATTACAACGCCGTTCCCATTAAAGCGTATGACACTTGTACGACAATCGCCTTCGCTGTCTAATTATCAGGTCACACAAATTTCGAAACCATTACAGTTACAGTCTTCTTTTTCCATACATGCACCCGGAGAAGCGAAATTATTCGGAAATATAGTTCATATAAGCACGGAAAATCAGGAAGTCATTAAACCAGGAACATATACGATAGAAGTGGATCGGGATATTGAGAAAGAAGGATTGCAAGTACTTGTTGAACCAGCGCTTAACTATACGGTTTCTACTTATGACAAAGATGATAATAGTCAAAAAAATGTTGAACAAATGTACGAAGGTGTTACTGCTGTTATTGAAGCAAAGCCTACTGAGTTACCAATTCAGTCTTCTTACTTTCAAGCAGAAGTAGAAATAGACGGAAAACAATATCCGATGAAGTGGAACGATAAGAGGCATGTGTTTTATTACGAAACGAAGATTGGTAAAGGGTTAGTACGTGGAAAAGTTCATATGAATATAAAGGGATTTTACAGACAGACGAAAGAATTCAAAATTGAAACAACAGAAAAGCCAAAATTATCACTTCAAACTGTTACGAAAGATTATGAAGAAAAAGTAACGAATTTAGAGAATAGTAAACCGTTTATTTTACAACCAAAGTTAGATGGTAAGCCGATGACAGAAGGGGCTGTAAAGAAACTATTAAAATCTACTGGTGTCACATCTAAACAATCAATCAACTATGAAATAAAACAACGTGGTAATCAAATTTACGTTTATCCTCGTCCTTATTACTCCGACACATTCAATTTCACAGATACTGGCACCGTAGAAGCTACCATCGTTATACAAGATGCGAAATTACAAGAAGTAAAGAAGCAAATATCACTCCATATTCAAAGTGCGCCGTTTTATGAAAAGTATGCGCTTATTTTTAAGTTTGTCATTCCTATCACTTTATTGCTGCTAGTAGTAGGCATAATCGTTTTAGGATGGATTGTTCGTCCAAGATTTCACCGGAAAGCACTATTGTATTACGAATGGGATCAAGAAGTAGCGAAAGATTGGTTATATCAATCTGAACCAGAATTACTTCGAAATAAATGGTGGAAACATTATTTTGGTATCCCATTTCGAGCAGAAAGAAAAACTGTGCAATCCGTTACGTTTATAGCGAAGAAAGGTTCGAAATCTGTCTTTGTAGCGAAAGAGTCACAAGTAGTAGGAATGATTATTGATGGGATGTTTATAACAGAGGAAGAAGTAGGAATGGAGCATAAGACACTATATCCAAATGAACTTTTATTAATTGATAGAGGATATGGTAAGGAGATTTACAAATATGAATGTGAATAGTAGGTAGGGATAAGAGGGGAGTCTTAGCTTTCTTTCCCTTTCTTTTTAAACAAGCAAGAATAGGAAGGTGGTTCACATGACATTACAAGTTCCAACGATATTAATTGGATTAGGTGGAATCGGTAGTACTGTGACGCATCAAATATATGAAAAACTGCCTGAAGAGCGCCGAAAAAAGGTAGCGATGCACGTATTTGATACAGATGTGAATACATTGAGTAAATTTGATCATATTCGAAAGTTTAAGACACAAACGAGTTCAAGTAAAACGCCTAGAGAGTATATTGCAGGAGATCCAACGATTCCAGAGTGGTTTCCAATGGATCCAACTATACTTGATAAACCATTAACAGAAGGAGCAGGACAGTTACGCGTCATTTCACGTTTAGCGTTACGTGCTGCGATGAAAGAAGATAAATTGACGTCCTTTTGGCAAGAAATTGAGAAGATTTTTCCGGTTACAAGTGATCAAACGGAATATGGTGTGCGAGTTATTATTGTAACATCACTAGCAGGCGGAACAGGTTCGGGGATGTTTCTGCAAATTGCATTATATTTACGTGAAATGCTTCGGAAAAAACTGCAGCATCATAACATTTTAATACGCGGTGCATTTTTAATGCCTGATGTGTTAGTGAAGACGAGAACGGTTAGTGCGAAAGAATTTGAAACGGTGCAAGCAAATGGTTATGCGTCTTTAAAAGAATTGCATGCCATTACGCTCGGTTCAACTGGAGAATTATCAAAACGCGGTGGTGTAACGATTGAATTAGAATACCGTCCGGATCAAGTAGATGAGGATGGAAGAACGAATCATACGATTAAACAACATCATTTACCGTACAATTATTGTTTCTTATACGATTACGAAAACTTACATGGACACCATTTACACAATTTATCGGATTATATGGAGCAGATGGCAAATACGATTTATTTACAGTTATTTAGTCCGATGTCCACAAGTCATTTTGCACAGGAAGATAATCAAATTCAGCAATTGGCAGAATCAAGCGGGAAAGGACGATATTGCGGGGCAGGAACAGCAAAGCTCATTTATCCATATGAACATGTGTTAAAATATTGTGCTTTAAAATGGGCTGTGCAAGGTTTAGACGAATCGTGGCTTCATTTGGATCAACTCTTTCAAGAAAAGAAGCAAAGGTACGACCAAGATGTAAAACGTGGTATGCAGCGTGAAAAGCCAGAGCGTGGCAAAAGTTATTTAGAGGATTTAGAACATCTTGCTACCCGTCCAGAACAAGCCCATATTTTCTATAGACAAATGTACAATGAAACGCGTGAAGGAGCAGAGGGCGGTAAGCTCGGAGTTGCGAAATCTAAACTGTTTTTAGAAGCTGTAGAAAGCTATGTACAGCGCACAGTGCAAAAAGATGAGGAATTAAATCGTTTGCAGCACGAGTGTAAAATTTCAGCTACGAAACTAAAAATGATGGAACAAATGAAAGGAGAAGTAGCGAGAGTAGATCATGCGGTTCGTTTATATGCGTATGCGATTCCGAGCCGTGTACATGAACATGTAACGACACTTTTATATGACATGATTGAATCAGACCGTTTTTCACCAAGTGGGTCTGAAGGACAGTCCTATCAATTAAATACATGGTTTTTAAAGAAAACAGACCCTGTTCATCCAGTAGCAGCGCGTTTTATGTTATATGAAATTCGAAAGCAGTTAGTAGAAAAAATGAATCGACTACATGAAAATAATGAACAGAAGCGTAATGTAATTCAAAATTATGATAAAAAATTTAATGTAGGTAATATAGATGGAACGGTAACTGCTGTACGCCGCGTTGAAATCGCTCAGCAACAAGGTTGGTTTGGAAAAATGGTGAATAATCAACAACGTTTATTTAAAAAAGAATTTGAAGATATCGTAACGCAATATGTACACAAATTAAATGAGTACAGAAAAGAAATGCTGTTAGAACTCGTTTATCAATCGTTATATCAAGCAGTTAATAAAATGATTCAATATTGGGAAAGGTTTTTTGATAATTTACATGAAACACGTGAAAATTTATTGTTTGAAATTCAAAAAAGAAGTAAGGAGTTTGAAGGGAAAACAAACCCAACGAATGTATACGTATTAGCGGAAGAGAAGTTGCAAGAAAAAATATGGCAAGATATGCAGCAACATTTAAATTTAGGTGTATTGCCGAAAGATATATCAGCAGAAATTTATATGAGTTTGTATGGGGAATATTGTCGGGATGCGAAAACGGAAGAGATTCAATCGAAAAAGGTAGAAGATTTTTATCGTGAACATATATTGAGCTATTGTTATGATGAATTACAAGTACGTTATCGTGATAAATTAGAACTTAATATTATAGAGGCATTGCGAAAAGAAGCGGATTATAAGAAGCGTGATCGTGATGAATACGTTCGTGAAAAAATTGAAGATCTGTTCCATTTAGCTAGTCCATTCGTGCCGAAAGTTTCTCACCATAGGGAATTACAATATTGGGGTATACATCCAACTTTAAAGAAAGAACTGCAAGAAGAATTAATTCAAGAAATGTTTAAAGAAAAAGATACAGTACATGAAGCTTTTTCACCATTTGAAGTGATCTGTTACCGGGCACATTACGGTTTATCATTGCAAGATTTTCCTAAATTATCATCAGGACACATTGCGAACGGTTTTATGAATGATAAAGGTGACTACTTCCAATCATATTATCGCCGTGTGAACAAATTAAATAGTAAAAAATCTAGTTTAACGCCGCATTTAGATAAGTATTGGCACTTACCAGCCTTTATGCCCGACTTGAATGCGACTCAAACGAAGTTAGACTACGATAAATGTAATCGTGCCCTTCTATATGCGTATATGTATCGCTGGATTAGTTTAGTTGCTGTTGATGGGCAGTTTGTGTATCAATATAACGGCGTTGGACGTAGCTTCTTAATTCAGTCGATGGGGAAAAATATTTCAAGTGAAAGTTATAAATTACACAGAGCATTACTTCATAATCCGTTTATTTATGAAAACATCTTGTCCAGATTTGAAGAAGAGCAAGAAAAGGCAATGATTCAAGGTGGACATTTATATACACATCCGTTCGTATTAGGAGCTCAAGATGTAAGATGGCTTAGAAAAGAACATGTTCACAATCTTTTAGATATGATTTTAATGTATGACCGTGAGGCGAAGTATGATCCGACGTTAGAAGAAACGTCAGATGAATTATTAAGATTATTCCTTGATGAAATCGAACTATACTTCCAAAACTATTACGGTACAGGTGCAGATATGGTTGCGAAGAAAGAGAAAGAAATGTTTATTAAACAATTGTGGGATCGTTCGTATGCGAAAGGGTATGTGGATCCAAATAGCGCTCCTTATAAAAAGTGGCAAAATTTATTAAGTGTTCAAGATGAAGAAGAAACGCCAAAAACGAATGTATAATGAATGAAAAGGGAATCCTTAAAAGTGGCAATACAACTTTAGAAAAGAGGGATTCTGATGCCGTTTTTAGGAAGTGTATATCAAATATTTGGATTGTATCCAGAACTTTATTATGGAATGATTTCAGCTGAGATAGAAGAAGAAGCTCAGAAAGAGAATCTTGAAAATAGTAGTGCAGAAGCTGAAATGAAAGAATAAAAAAAGTGCAGATGAAAATCTGCACTTTTTTATTCGCTTAAAAAGGTTGCATAACTTCAAATGAATTATTATTTAAAGATAGTATTTTGATTAAAGGTATGATGATTTCATTTGAATTCTATGTAATGAAAATTGTATGAAAATCAGTGAGGGAAAATGAATATGAACATGAAAACAGAAAAAAACAATGTTTTCGAGAAAATAATTATGTTTAAAAATAACATTTGATACATAATTAACCGTCTTTGTTTAATTAATTATATTGTTGACAATATAATTAATTGTATGATAAATTCAATCAGCATTCTTAGAGATGTATTTTCGCAATAATTATTTTTAAAATTTACTATGAGTTAAAAAGATTGATTTTTCTGTTTTTAAGTTTGCTAAGTCTATAAGAGAAAAGGAGTAAATTGTGTATAATTTTATTTTCTAAACAGAACAGTAATAAAGATTGTAATTAGTAAGAGATAAACTTGAAAAAGAGGTTTCAATGAATGAGTCTTTTAATAAAGAAAACAATGGATGAAGAAAAGAAAAAAGTATTGAATCAAACTTTAGGAGCGATTGATTTAACTCTTTTAGGAATTGGAGCGATTATTGGTACAGGGATTTTTGTATTAACTGGTATCGTAGCGGCGAAACATGCTGGTCCAGCGATTGTATTATCATTTATATTAGCGGCCATTGTATGTGCATGTGTAGCTTTCTGTTATGCTGAATTTGCATCTGCAGTCCCAGTTTCAGGAAGTGTATATTCGTATACATATATGACATTAGGTGAGATTTTTGCATTTATAGTTGGTTGGTGTGTGATGTTGGAGTACTTATTAGCAACTTCTGCGGTGGCAGCAGGATGGTCAGCTTATTTTCAGTCATTGCTACTAGGGTTTAATATTCACATCCCTACAATCTTTGCATCAGCACCTGGCATGGGGAAGGGTGGAATTATTGATTTACCAGCAGTTCTGATTATTTTAGTTGTAACATTTTTATTAAGTCGTGGTGTAAAAGAAAGTGCCCGAATTAATAATATAATGGTTATTATTAAACTGGCTGTTATTGTAGGATTTATTATTGTAGGGACACAATATGTAAAACCAGAAAATTGGCAACCATTTCTACCGTTTGGTTTTCACGGTGTGGTAGGAGGAGCAGCCACTGTATTCTTTGCTTTTTTAGGATTTGATGCAGTTGCAACAGCTGCAGAGGAAGTGAAGCGTCCACAGCGTAACGTACCGATTGGGCTACTTGTTTCTTTATTCATTTGTACCGTTCTATATGTAGGAGTTTCATTCGTGTTGACTGGAATGGTTCCGTTTACGGAATTGAATGTTGCTGATCCAGTTGCATATGCGTTGCGCACTGTAGGAGAAGATAGAATTGCTGGCTTGTTATCGGTGGGGGCAATAGCGGGGCTAACGACAGTTCTGTTAGTAGCTATGTTTGCATTTGTTCGTGTATCTTACTCGATGAGTCGAGATGGGTTGTTACCAAACAGACTTTCCAGTGTTCATAAACGTTTACAAACGCCATTTTTTAATACATGGGTTACAGGTATACTAGCAGCTTTATTAGCGGGATTAGTGGATTTGAACTTATTGGCTAATTTAGTGAATATGGGAACGATAACAGCATTTGTTTTTGTATCTATAGCTGTCATTGTACTAAGAAAGACACATCCTAATATGAAAAGACCATTCCGTGCTCCCCTAGTACCTTTTTTACCTATCGTTTCAATAGTAAGTTGTATATATTTAGCTTTGAACCTTTCTAAGCTTACTTTAATTAGTTTTGTGGCATGGATTATAATCGGTGTTTTTATATATTTTATATACGCAAAAAAACATAGTAATGTTAGAAACGGAAATAGAGTATAGTCTGTTGAAATAATACTTGTCATGTAAATGAAAACACGCTATCTGTTCTTTATACTTATAAGAACAGATAGCGTGTTTTTTATTTAATAATCCCACTTTCTAAAATTTTGATAGTCGGTGTTACTTTTGCGCTAGCTTTGGAAAAGGAATTAGGCCAATCGTCTTCAACCTTCTTCCATTCTTTATATTGAAAAGCCCTCGCATAATCACCAAATCCGAATGGATCCAGTTGCTGTTTTTGAATTTTGTGAATTAATTCGTTTAAATCTTTGTTTAGTTGTTTTGCGATAAATGAAGTTAATTTCTTTTTATCTTTATCTAAATCCATATTGAATGTAATCTCAGATATAGCAATTTTTAAATTCATTTTAATATTAAATTTGAAACGGTTATCGCTATAGCCTGAACGAATGTTACGATTCATGCTAAGAACATTTATAGTTACGAAATCGTTGCCTTCTGTATCTTTTAAATTACTATTACTTTCAACTCGAGTAGAAGGGATCTTCATTGTAAGAGAAACTGGTGTATTAGCCTTCTTTTGTAATAGAAGAAGTGCGCTTTCATAACGATTTCACTGCAGCCTGTCCAATTACAATTCCTCCTACGACGCCGATCGTTTGTCCAACGGGACCCGGAAGCCGAACCGCAGCTTCACGGAGCATTTCAAGTACTAATTCCATCAAAAGTGCTTCTAATATAGGTGGAAAAGGAATTTTAGCACGAGACTCGCCGATTGTTAACAATAATTTAAGCGGAATCACTTCATAATGAAAGGAAATCATAGCAATATAAAGAGCAGGAGCAAAAATTGCAATAAATAACCCTGTGAAACGAAGGAGACGTATAAAAGATGGAATCATTGGCCTGAAGCTGTAATCATCTATTGTTTGAAAAAAAGCTGAAAAGGTCATAGGTCCAATTAATACGCCGGGTGAGCGATCTACAACAACAGCGATTCGCCCATTCAAAATGTGATGGGCCGTCGTATCAGGACGTTCGGTTATTGATAATTGTGGAAAGAGCGTGTATGAATTATCTTCAACAAAACCTTCTAATTCACCGGTAGTAAGAATAGCATCCACTTTTATTGATTCAATGCGGCATGTCATTTCTTGTATGACATCTTCGTTTGCGATGTCTGCTAGGTAAAGTAAAAAAACTTTAGAACTTGCTCGCTCGCCAACGGTGAATTCCTTCACCTTTAATTCGCGATTTGGGATATATCGGCAAATAAGAGCGAAACTGTCGCTCGCTACTTCATTAAATCCTTCATGTGAGCTTTTTATTGATGTCTCTGTTGTAGGTTCTTCAATGCTTCTTTTTGGTGCCGCTTGCGTATCTAGTTCTAAAGCTGATAGTTGCCCATCTATAAATAAAATACTTTTACCATGTAAAAGGGATTGTTCAATGTCTGTCCACTTCTGAACCTTTTTTATATTTCCGATAGAAACGGAAGATTCCCAAAAATCGTCCTCATTCCACTCTTTAAATAAAAGAGGACGAAGAATATCTACATTAATAACAGTTTTATCTACAAGTCCTTCCATATATATAAGAGCAACCTCTTGGCCGTTTTTTAACGGAAAAGTACGTGTAATTAATTCTGGAATACCACTAAATAACTTGGACAAGTGTTTTAAATTAAGTGGAAGAGAAGAAGAAATAGGCTTATGTAATGTATGATCAGCTTGCTCTTGTGCAGAAAAAGATTTTTCACCGCGTATCCATTTGTTAAAAGACCCCATTTGTTCACTTTCTCCTTGTTATGTTTTATCCCGGATTAACGGGCTGCCCGTAAAAGCCCGATTGGTTAAGGCTGATTAAAGTTTCACTTTATATGGGTTATTATGGATAGTTGCATGCAGACATATGCGTAGTTTAAATTACATATTGTATATTTTTAACTTTAACGCTATAATAATAGTGTTAAAGATGGAATCGTGATATGACCTGTTATGAATCTATCGTTTTATTTATGAATAAATGGATTGGTATTTTAGCAAGATGTGCTAATACACTACTCCACCATGATGATAACGTGCCCAAAATGTGGTGCGTATATTTTCGTGGTGGAGTTTTTTTATTCTCAAAAAGGGGGAAAGACCATGAATGACAACATGGTTCATATTACAATTGACGGAAAAAAGTATACAGCGGAGCCCGGTTCAACGATATTAGGCATCATTAATGACAACGGGATTGAACATCCGCAAATTTGTTATGTACCAGAAGTAGACCCTATTCAAACGTGTGACACTTGTATTGTAGAAGTTGATGGAAAGTTGATGAGATCTTGTTCGACAGTGGCGACGGAAGGTATGGACATTGAACTCGGTTCTGGTCGTGCGAAAGAAGCACAAACAGAGGCGATGGATCGATTATTAGAAAACCATTTATTATATTGTACGGTATGTGACAACAATAATGGGAACTGTAAACTGCATAATACTGCAGAATTAATGGAGATTGAACATCAAAAATATCCTTACGAACCAAAAATAGATGTAAGTGAAGTTGATATGACTCATCCGTTTTATCGCTACGACCCTAATCAATGTATCGCATGTGGTCAATGTGTAGAGGTGTGCCAAAACTTACAAGTAAATGAAACGATATCTATCGACTGGGAAGCCGAGCGTCCTCGTGTTATTTGGGATAATGGTGTAGATATCAATGATTCTTCATGCGTGAGCTGTGGGCAATGTGTAACGATTTGTCCTTGTAATGCTTTAATGGAGAAATCAATGCTTGGTGAAGCTGGATTTATGACGGGATTAAAGCCGGATATTCTTGAACCGATGGTAGATTTAATTAAAGAAGTTGAGCCTGGATATAGCGGTATTTTTGCGGTATCAGAAGTGGAAGCGGCCATGCGTGAGACTCGTACGAAGAAAACGAAAACAGTATGTACATTTTGCGGTGTCGGTTGTTCATTTGAAGTGTGGACGAAAGGGCGTAAAATCCTTAAAGTACAACCATCTTCAGATGCGCCAGTTAACGCAATTTCAACTTGTGTAAAAGGGAAATTTGGTTGGGACTTCGTAAATTCTAAAGAACGAATTACGAAACCATTAATTCGTAAAAATGGAACGTTTGTTGAATCTACATGGGAAGAAGCACTGAATGTAGTTGCAAATAAATTAGGCGCTATTAAAGAAGAGTACGGCAAAGGTTCTATCGGATTTATCTCTTCCTCTAAAATTACGAATGAAGACAATTATGCCATTCAAAAATTAGCTCGGCAAGTATTTGGAACGAATAATATTGATAATTGCTCACGTTATTGCCAATCACCAGCAACGGATGGTTTATTCCGTACAATTGGTATGGGCGGTGATGCAGGAACGATTAAAGATATTGCGCAATCTGGTCTTGTTATTATTGTAGGATGTAATCCGACAGAAGGTCATCCTGTTTTAGCTACACGTATTAAACGGGCACATAAATTACACGGACAAAAGTTAATTGTAGCGGATCTTCGTAAAACAGAAATGGCAGAGCGATCAGATGTCTTTATTAGTCCAAAACAAGGAACAGACCAAGTATGGTTAATGGCTGTTGCGAAATATATGATTGATCAAGGTTGGCATGATCAGGAGTTTATTAATGAAAATGTAAACTTCTTTGAAGATTTTAAAGAGAGCTTAAAAGAATATACACTTGAATATGCAGAAGAAGTAACAGGTATTTCAACAGAAACACTTATCCAAATGGCTGAAATGATTCGTGATGCAGATGGTACATGTATCCTTTGGGGTATGGGGGTAACGCAAAATACAGGTGGTTCTGATACTTCCGCTGCAATTTCAAACTTACTTCTTGCAACAGGGAATTATCGTCGTTCAGGTGCAGGTGCCTACCCACTTCGAGGTCATAATAACGTACAAGGTGCTTGTGATATGGGAACTTTACCAGGATGGCTTCCTGGATATCAGCACGTTACGAACGATATGGAACGTACGAAATTTGAAATGGCTTACGGAGTGGAAATTGATAGTGAACCAGGTCTTAATAATATTGAAATGCTTCACGCAATTGAAGAAGGAAAGATGAAAGCTATGTATCTTGTCGGAGAGGATATGGCTCTTGTAGACTCGAATGCAAATCATGTACATGAAGTGTTATCAAGCCTTGATTTCTTCGTTGTACAAGATGTTTTCCTTTCTAAAACTGCTCAATACGCAGATGTTGTATTACCGGCAGCACCATCTCTTGAGAAAGAAGGTACTTTCACAAATACAGAGAGACGTGTGCAAAGATTGTATCAAGTTCTTCCTACGCTTGGTGATGCGAAGCCAGACTGGTGGATCGTGCAGGAGATTGCGAATAAATTAGGTGCAAACTGGAATTATAGTCACCCAAGTGAAATTTTTGCTGAAATGGCAAGCTTATCACCGCTATTCTCACAAGCAAACTATGAAGTACTTGAAGGATGGAATAGTTTCCATTGGGGAAGTTTTGATGGAACGAATACACCGCTACTTTTCCAAGATGGATTTAATTTCCCAGATAAAAAAGCGCGTTTTGCGATTGCTGACTGGGTACGTCCAGCTGAATTCCCAGCGGAGTTCGACCTTCACATTAACAACGGTCGTATGTTAGAACATTTCCATGAAGGAAATATGACAAATAAATCAACAGGTATTCAAACGAAAGTACCTGGCGTTTTTGTTGAAGTTTCTCCAGAACTTGCAAAAGAACGTGGCGTGAAAACAGGTTCATTAGTGCGCCTTGTTTCTCCTTTTGGAGCACTAAAATTACGGGCACTTGTAACGGATCGTGTAAAAGCGAATGAGTTATATGTACCGATGAACTCTACAGATAATGAATCGGCAATTAATTTCTTAACAGGCCCTGCTGTTGACGTACGTACGAATACACCTGCTTATAAACAGACGAAAGTGCGCATGGAAGTGTTAGAAGTTAATGGCGAAAATCCGATGCCAAAAGCGAACCCGCGTAATAAAAAACGTCATCCTCAAGCTGGTATTGAGGTAGATCGTAAGTGGGCACGTCCAGGGTATGTACATTTAACGGATAAGTAGGGAGGAGAAAAAATATGGCTGCACCTATTAAAACGATTCAAAAACATGAATTAACTGAGGAAGAAATAAAACAGCAAAAGTTAGAGGATTTAAAGGAGCTTCTAGCTAATAATGAAGAAGCTTTAAATCAAATGTTTCATATTGTCGGGGAATTAAATGATATTGGCATGCTAGAAGCAGCAAATTCTATGCTGAAAGCGAAAGAACCAATCGCAAAGATCGTTCTCGGTCAAGTAACTCGTAAACCTGTTACAAATTTAATTAATAATATGATGGGTGCTGCAGGTGCTTTAACAGAACTTGACCCAGAACTTACGAAAAAACTTATAGGTAGTTTATTAGTAGGACTGGAAGAAGGTAATGAGCATCTAGAAAGTAATAAAAAAGTGGGGATATTCGATCTTATGAAAGTATTAAAAGATCCAAATATTAACCGTGCTATCGGGTTTGGTCTTCATTTCCTAAAAGGTATGGGTAAAGGATTAAAAGACGAATAAACTTCATGAAGTTAACCTTTTCGTCCAAATATTTGTACGAAATAGTTTGGGCGAAAAGATCATTTTGGTAAAATATATAATAAAGTAAAATGAGGCTTTTAGGAGGTATGATTTTATGACGAAAAAGGTACATGAATTTAATGATATGATACGAAAACTCCGAAAGGAACTATTCGGAAAAGGACCAGAACGAATTCATACTGTATTTGCTGAAAATATGGCGATTGCAACACTGTATGGGAACTTAACACCTACTGAGAAATTCATTTCAAGTACGATGGATGGCGCGGAAATGGTTCATATGGCTAGAACGAAAATGATTCAAGAAGTTTACGCTGCGAATTCTCGTGAACATTTGGAGGAACTTGTTGGAGCGAACTTAGTGAACTTATTTTCAGATATGAAAGTAGAAGAAGATATTGCTGTTTCGGTATTTGTTTTTGATAAAAATATAACGTGAGAGAAGGATGCTGATCGTGAAACCGATACAGGTAGAAAGAGAAGTTTTCCGTTATGAACAAGGGGTGTTTAAGCATATAGAGGACAGCATTGTAACAGAGTTTCCAGTCACAATTAAAATGAACGGACAGGAGTTTGTTACAATGGTTAGTACTCCAGAATATATAGAAGATATGGTAATAGGCTTCTTAGCATCTGAAGGAATTATTCGGAAGTATGAAGATATTGATCACATATGGGTACAGGAGAAAGAAGGATTTGTACATGTGACGACAACAAAAATAAACCCGTATTACGAACAAATGCAAAATAAACGTTATATTACTTCGTGCTGTGGTATGAGTAGGCAAGGGTTTGTTTTTGCAAATGATGCACTAAGCGTAAAGAAAATGAATGGTGTCCATGTAAAGGTTGCTGTCGAAGATTGTTTTCGTTTAATGAATGAAATGCAGCAATCTGCGGATACATTTCGACATACTGGCGGAGTGCATAACGCAGCTTTATGTGATGTAAATGGTATTATTTTAGGCCGAATGGATATTGGTAGGCATAATGCGCTAGATAAAATTTACGGTTATTGTTTAAAAAATAATATTTCTATAAAAGATAAAATCATTGTTTTTAGTGGTCGTATTTCTTCAGAAATATTATTGAAAGTTGCAAAAATCGGCTGTGAAATTATACTGTCAAAATCAGCGCCAACTGAATTAGCTTTGCAGTTAGCGGAAGAGTTAGGGATTACTACGATAGGGTTTATTCGTAATCAGTCTTTAAATATATATACGCATCCAGAACGTGTTTTAAATATAAAATAAGTAAAAGTGAGGCAAGGAAGATGAAATCAATTACATTAGACAAATTGCATCGTCCGTTAAAGGATTTACGTATTTCAGTTACTGATCGCTGTAATTTTCGCTGTCGATATTGTATGCCAGAAGAAATATTTGGTCCTGATTATTCGTTTTTGTCTAATGATAAAATTTTATCTTTTGATGAGATTGAAAGGATAACACGTATTTTCGTTTCTTTAGGTGTGAGAAAGTTACGGATTACAGGCGGAGAGCCGTTACTTCGAAGAGGGCTTCCAGAGCTTATTGAGCGGCTTAATAAAATAGATGGTGTGGAGGATATCGGTTTAACAACAAATGGATCGTTACTTAAAAAGTTTGCACCTGATTTATATAAAGCGGGGTTATCACGTGTGACAGTTAGTCTGGATTCCTTAGAAGAAGAGCGCTTTTTCTATTTAAATGGTAATAGAAGCAAAGTGCAAAGGGTTCTTGAGGGGATACAGGCTGCGGCTGAAGTTGGTATGAAAATTAAAATAAACATGGTCGTTCAAAAGGGGAAAAACGAACAGGACATCTTGCAGATGGCGCAATACTTTAAGGAAAATAAGCATATTCTTCGTTTTATTGAGTATATGGACGTTGGAAATTATAACGGTTGGGAGTTAGGTGAAGTTATTTCCAAACAAGAAATAGTAAATACAATTCGTGAAGTTATGCCGTTAGAACGGATAGAAGCAAATTATCCAGGTGAAGTAGCTACTAGGTACCGTTATATAGGCAGTGATGAGGAAATAGGTATCATTTCATCTGTAACTGATTCTTTCTGCTCATCATGTACGAGAGCTCGCATTTCTGCAGAAGGAAAATTGTATACTTGTTTATTTGCTTCTAAAGGAAATGATTTGAGAGCATTGCTTCGATCGGGGGATACGGATGAGGAAATTACAGCTGTAATTCACGACATTTGGAATAATCGAGAAGATCGATATTCAGACGAACGCTTAAGTCATACTAATAAGAAAACAATGCCTAAAATTGAAATGTCACATATCGGTGGTTAATATATAAGGCTGACATAATAGTGGAAAATGGAAAGTGTGCAAGAGATGTGGACTTTCTATTTCATAGTAAAAGTGATGATTGATCTCTCTGTAAAAGATGTGCAGAGACATTAAGCAGCATTCAAAAACCTTTATTTTCAGGAGGTTTTTTGAAGCTGCTTTTTTATTTGGAGAAAATGGAGGAATTGGTAATGGCATTTCATAAACCGGAACAAATTGCTGAACTCGTAATCGAGGCCGGTGTTCAAAAAGTAAGCCAGACGCTGCCAGCAATGCTTATTCTCGGTTTTTTAGGAGGAGCATTTATATCATTAGGGTTTTTACTTAACATTCGAGTATTAGGTAATTTGCCGGAGCATTGGGGAAGTTTAGTGAATGTTTTAGGAGGAGCAGTGTTTCCTATTGGGCTTATGCTCGTAGTGTTAGCAGGAGGAGAATTGATTACAGGAAATATGATGTCACTGTCTATGGCGCTTTATGCAAAGAAAATTACATTGATAAGTGTACTGAATAATTGGGCTTGGATTACTGTAATGAACTTTGTTGGTGCAATTTTCGTTGCGTATTGCTTTGGACATCTTGGCGGATTAACAGAGGGAGATTATTTAAATAAAACGTTAGCGATAGCGGAAGGAAAGTTACACGAATCGTTTGGGAGAACTTTAATTTTGGCGATTGGTTGTAATTGGCTCGTTTGTCTTGCGCTTTGGCTCGCTTACGGGACGAGTGATTTTGTCGGAAAGATAATTGGGATTTGGATTCCAATTATGGCATTTGTAGTGATTGGATTTCAACAAGTAGTAGCAAATATGTTTGTCATATCAGCGGTTATTTTTGCAGGTCATCTGACGTGGCTGGACCTCGCTAAAAACTTTGTTCCTGTTTTTATCGGAAATGTCATTGGAGGAGCTGGATTTGTAGGGTTTGCTTACTTTGCTTGTTATCAAAAACAAGACTCTAATGTGAAATAGATTTCTTGAAAGGAAGGGTATGCAATGGAGGAGCGGTATTCTCGGCAACAGTTGTTCAAACCAATCGGGAGTAAAGGGCAAGAAAAAATTCGGAATAAGCATGTGTTAATTGTAGGAGCAGGTGCATTAGGAAGTACAAGTGCAGAAAGTCTCGTGCGTGCAGGTATTGGTAAGTTGACAATTATTGATCGTGATTACGTAGAGTGGAGTAATTTACAAAGACAACAACTTTACTCTGAAGAAGATGCAAGAGGGAAAATCCCGAAAGCAATTGCTGCTAAAAAACGGTTGGAACAAATTAATTCAGAAGTACAAATACATGCTTTCATAATGGATGCAAGTGTAGAAAACATGGAAGGGCCATTAGAAAATGTCGATGTAATCATTGATGCTACAGATAATTTTGATATTCGATTTATCATAAATGATTTATCACAAAAACATAATATTCCGTGGGTATATGGATCTTGTGTTGGATCGTACGGTATGAGTTATACGATTATTCCGCAAAAAATGCCGTGTTTACATTGTGTACTGAAGAATGTTCCCGTTATAGGTGTGACGTGCGACACGGCTGGGATTATTAGTCCAGCTGTTCAAATCGTTGCGGCATATCAAGTGGCAGAAGCACTCAAAATTTTAGTGGAAGATTACTCAGTAATTAGAAAGACGTTTTTCATGTTTGATATATGGAGTAATCAAAATCATTTTATAAAACTAGGAAAAATAAAAACGGACGATTGTCCATCGTGCGGTTTAAATCGAGCTTATCCTTATTTATCATACGAAAACCAAACGAAGGTAGCTGTTTTATGCGGAAGAAATACAGTTCAAATAAGATCAATAGAAAATAGGCAATACAATTTTGATGACGTAGAAAAAGTATTAAAAAAACTTGGGGAAGTAGAGCGGAATCCATATTTACTATCTTGTCAATTAGAGGATTATCGCGTCGTTATTTTTCAAGATGGTCGTGTGTTCATTCATGGTACAAACGAAATTCCAAAAGCGAAACAACTATATTATCGCTTATTCGGTTAATAGAAAGGATTGTCAATAATGGGAAGAAGAGTGCCAATTACGGTTGCAGAAGCTATTCGAAAAGTGATGGGATTTGCTAACAATGGCTTAAAAGAGCTACTACCTATTGAATTAGCTTACGGACGTATGTTAGCGGAGGATTTAGTAGCTGATCATGACGTACCTTCATTCAATCGTTCACCGTATGATGGGTTTGCTATTAGAGCAGAAGATACGAATTTAGCAAGTTATGAAACGCCAATTGTATTTGAAGTAGTTGGTGAAATTGGTGCAGGATCACTATTCGATGAGAAAGTAGGTTCGTTTCAAGCAGTTCGAATTATGACAGGAGCACAAATTCCAAATGATTGTGATGCGGTTGTTATGTTAGAACTGACTCGTCAATATGAGGATAATGGGAACGATTATATGGAAGTGAAACGCTCATTCAAAACGGGTGATAATATTTCTTTTCAAGGTGAAGATGCTCGTAAAGGAACGGTGCTTGCAAAGAAAGGATCGTACATTAATCCAGGTATTTCAGCTCTTCTTGCTACATTCGGTTATAGTGAAGTGCCAGTTGCGAAAAAGCCAGTAATTGGACTATTAGCGACTGGTAGTGAATTACTTGATGTAAATGAGTCGTTAGAGCCAGGGAAAATTCGAAATAGTAATACGTACATGATACTGTCTCAAATTCGAAGAGTGGGCGGAAGAGTAAAATACTTTGGGAAGTTTAGTGATGATTTTGATACGTGTTTTACAGCTGTGAAAGATGCGTTAAGTCAAGTAGATATGCTCATTACAACGGGCGGTGTATCAGTAGGAGATTACGATTATTTACCAGCTATATATGGAAGGTTAGGTGCATCCGTTCTTTTCAATAAGGTTGCAATGCGACCAGGAAGTGTAACGACTGTAGCACAATTAAATGGCAAGCTATTATTTGGTTTATCAGGAAATCCATCAGCATGTTATGTAGGATTTGAGTTGTTTGTAAGACCATGTATTCGTGCGTATATGTTTAGTGAAAAAGCGCATTTGAAAAGAGAAAAAGCATTATTAGGAAAAGATTTTCTGAAACCAAATCCATTTACAAGATTTGTACGAGCAAAACTGACATGTAATGAAGGGCAATTAATTGCATATCCATCAGGATTTGATAAGTCTAGCTCGGTTTCTTCATTAGCAGAATCGAACGCTTTTATCGTATTGCCAGGCGGGACAAGAGGATATAAAAAAGAAATGTTTGTCGATGTTCTTTTATTAGAAGATAACGAAGGTAGTGAATGGCCTTGGACATTTTATAAGAGAGGTGTTTCTAATGGGGCAATCACTATTTGAGATTGTAGAAAAACCAATTTTAGTGGAAGAAGTAACGAATAAAGTCGCAAGAAGAGAAGCGGGTGCGATTACAACATTTATTGGTACGGTGAGAGAATTAACAAAAGGAAAACGAACGCTACATTTAAAGTATGAAGCATATAAACCGATGGCAGTAAAACAACTTACAAGAATTGGTGAGGAAATTAACGGGAAATGGCCGGACGCACAAGTAGCCATTACGCACCGTGTAGGGCTGCTGGAAATAATGGATATTGCGGTAGTTATTGCAGTTTCATCACCGCATCGTAAAGTAGCTTATGAAGCGAATGAGTACGCGATTGAACGCATAAAACGCATCGTTCCAATTTGGAAAAAAGAATTTTGGGAAGATGGAACGATGTGGATTGGAGATCAACTTGAAAATACATCATATCCAGAAGGAAAACCGAAGAAGGAAGAATGAGAAAATGATTACAATTTTACTGTTTGCAAATTTGCGTGAGGAAGTCGGATCGGATCAATTAATAATTTCAGAAAAAAAAGAAATGACTGTTGGACAATTAAATGAATGGTTGAAAGATAGTTATCATTTGCAATCTTTGGATACAGTAATGGTTGCAATTAATGAAGAGTTTGTAACGAATGAAGAGATGATAAAAGCTGGAGATATCGTCGCATTAATCCCGCCTGTAAGTGGGGGATAATAATGCTTTCTCGCAACGATGACTATTAAAGACATTAAAAAATAGATGGAAACTTTCATCAGTTGAAGTAATAAGAAGATGCTATATATAAATTAGAATAAGAGAAGGGATGAGCTCTATGCTTACTCAAGAACAAATAATGAACGCATTACAACATGTAGAGGATCCAGAGTTACACAAAAGTGTTGTAGAATTAAATATGGTTAGAAATGTACAAATACATGGAACAGAGGTTAAGCTTGAAGTAGTGTTAACCATTCAAGGTTGTCCGTTAAAGGCGAAAATTCAACAAGATGTGGAAGAGTCCCTTCACGCAATTGGTGCATCTAAAGTGGATGTAACATTTGGTTCGATGACACAAGAAGAAAGAGCTATGCTAACAGAAAAATTAAAGAAAAATAGTAGAACAGAAACAGGTATGCCAAGCATGCTCCGTCATGATTCAGGTGTACATTTTATTACTGTAACGAGTGGGAAAGGCGGAGTCGGAAAATCAACGGTGACAATTAATCTTGCTACTGCCTTAGCTAGAATGGGTAAAAAGGTTGGGATTTTAGATGCAGACATATATGGTTTTAGCATTCCGGCTATGATGGAAACGAATCAAAAACCAACAATGATTGATCAAACAGCAATTCCAGTCGTTAGTCATGGTGTTAAAATTATGTCAATGGGATTTTTTACAGAAGGAAATAATCCAGTCATGTGGCGTGGACCGATGTTAAATAAATGGATTCAAAACTTCCTTGCGAATACACACTGGGGAGATTTAGATTATTTACTTCTCGATTTACCACCTGGTACAGGAGATGTTGCCATTGATGTTGCAGCGATGATCCCACAAGCGAAAGAAATTATCGTTACAACGCCGCACAATGTAGCTTCATTTGTAGCTTCTAGAGTAGGTGTAATGGCAAAACATACAAAACACGAGATTGTAGGAATTGTGGAAAATATGGCTTATTACGAAGAGCAAGATGGATTTAAAAATTATCTCTTCGGAAAAGGGGGCGGCGAAATGTTAGCAGAACAATTGCAAACGGAAGTAATTGCACAAATACCTTTTGCAAAACGTGAAGAAAATAACGATTCATCTGTATATGATGAAGACTCTCTCGTTGGAGAAGTATTTACTGCATTAGCAGAAGATATTATTTATAGAGGATAGAGGAGGAAGTTTAATATGGCATGTAATATTGATCATTCTATTGAAGATGTAATGAATAAGCTTGAAAGTCAAAAGGATTTTTTATCTGAAATTCTTTTCAAAGATTTGAATGGATTTTTGCAAAATAAACATTCACAGGAAATATTAAACGACATCTTTCATTTATTAAAAAAGTATGACTTAGTCAGTGAAGAAGAACGAGAGAAGAGAAATGCACAATTATTGCACATTATGAATTAAATACTCTCTGGCTTTAAAGTTTTTTCAGAAGGGGTGAATGTGATGGATATGAAAAAGATGATTGAAACGATAGAAACAACAAAAGTGACTGACGTAGAATTATCGATTCATACTTTACATCAAATGCTTGTGAAACTGTATAGCGAAAAAAATGTTACAAATTATACAGAGCTCTTAAAATATAGTTTGTCTTTATCTATAAATCTTAAGTTAAATCTTGTGTTGAAATATTTTGGTGTGCGTCCGATCGTTGCTTCTGATGAACGTATGCAATTTCAAGAGATATTTAAATGTTTAGCTAAGCAAGATGATAATGGGGAATGGTTTTTGAATTTCGTTTCTTTATATGTAGGGTTAATTGTTGTTCTTCATTTTGATGAGAAAGAGATTGAGAGAAGTTTTTTTGATGATGTGGTTGTGGTGGGTGAAGGAAGTGAAATATAAAGTTCTGTTCATAACATCTTTCTTTTTAATAGTTGTAATCGCGCTTTATATTGATTATATAAATGTAAAGATAATCAATTAAAATAAAGGAATGAAACTAGTTTGCTAAAAAGTGTTCTTCAGTTGTTTCTATCGTTTTTTCATGTTACCATTAAGCGAATTTTTCATAGGGAGAGAAAGCGATGAAATGGATTTATTTTATTATTATTAATGTTATAGCTTTTAGCCTTATGGGGCTTGATAAACGAAAAGCCAAGAAGAAACAGTGGAGAACGCCAGAAAGCACGTTGTTTTTATCAGCGGCAGCTGGAGGAGCGGTTGGAGCTTGGATCGGTATGTATATGTTTCACCATAAAACGCATAAAAAGAAATTTGTTTTCGGCATACCGTTACTTGTTGTAATAACGGTATGTTTATTTTTCGCTATATGAGAAATGTCGAAAGAATTACAGATTGATTATTGGTAAAGTGAGCATAAGAAACCGTATAATGGAGAAAAAATGAGAAGAGGAGAAAAAGGAAGATGGGGAGTCAATCAGCACAGCAAAAAAAAGGGATTATATATGCGGCTGGTGCTTATACGATGTGGGGAATCCTACCGATTTATTGGAAATGGGTTGAGGAAGTTCCAGCAGATGAAATATTAGCACACCGCATTGTTTGGGCGTTCGTTTTTATGTTAATCGTATTAGCTGTTACGAAGAGGTTTCGCCAGTTTATTGGGGAATTTGTGAATCTTTTTAAACGACCTAAATTATTAATGTCATTAACAATTGCTTCAATTTTGATTAGTGGGAACTGGTTTGTCTACATATGGGCCGTTAATCATAATCATGTCATTGAAGCGAGTCTTGGGTATTATATTAATCCACTTATTAGTATTTTACTTGGTACAGTCGTATTAAAGGAAAAGTTAAACTTTTGGCAATATGTTGCAGTAGGTTTAGCTGGAGTAGGGGTTATCATTTTAACAGTACGTTTCGGGGCTATCCCGTGGGTTTCTTTATCACTTGCCTTTTCATTTGGATTATACGGATTAACAAAAAAATTGTTAAACTATGATGCGACGATTGGGCTTACGATGGAAACGATGTTAGTGACGCCGTTTGCGTTCATTTATCTCGTTATGACAGGGGTACATGGTTTCGGTTCATTTGGAGCTATTTCAATGCTATCGACGTTACTTTTAATAGGAGCAGGTATTGTTACAGCGCTACCACTATTTTATTTTGCAAAAGGAGCACAACTTATTCCGCTTTATATGGTAGGCTTTTTACAATATATTGCGCCAACGATTAGTTTAATTTTAGGTGTATTTGTATTTGGTGAACATTTTACAACTACTCATATGATGGCATTTTTCTGTATATGGGTTGCTTTATTTGTATTTTCAATAGCGAAGACAAAATTTTTAGTGCAGAAACAACCGAAATTTATAAAAAATAAATCAGCAAAAGTATCATAATGCGTAGTATTTTCTACGCATTTTTCTTTATACTGATACTATATAGAATTTCCATTATAGCTAGTAGGGAGCTGAGAACATGGAAACAATTTTACATAATGATCCGCTGATGGCTGCTGTAATTTCGTGGTTTATAGCACAGTTAACAAAAGTAGTCTTTAAATTAGTTAAAACGGGTGAATTTGATTTTGCAAAATTTTTTGCTTCAGGTGGGATGCCAAGTTCTCATGCTTCAACTGTTACAGCGCTTGCGACAGGTGTTGGAGTTGTGGAAGGTGTGGAAAGTACCATATTTGCAGTGGCTGCAATCTTTGCAATCATTGTTATGTATGACGCTTCAGGAGTAAGGCTTGCGGTAAGTAAACAGGCGAAAATATTGAATGAATTTTTTCATGGTAAACAAACAGAATATAAGAAGTTAAATGAGCTTGTCGGACATACACCGTATGAAGTAGTAGTCGGTGCTTTATTAGGGGTTATTGTCGGAGTGGGATATTGCTTATGAGCAGAACATAATATGTGTTCTGCTTTTCTTTGTTTTTACACATATTCGGTTGCTTTTTTGAATATCGTTATACGGATTTCGAAAGGGTAGGTGAATGCCTTGTTATTATATGGAAAAGTGCATGAAGAAATAGCGAGAAGGACAACTGCACTTCAAACGATGCAAAGGCAAGATGGTACGTGGAGATTCTGTTTTGAAGGAGCACCATTAACTGATTGCCATATGATATTTTTATTAAAATTATTAGGTAGAGATAAAGAGGTAGAACCATTTGTAAAAAGATTAGCTTCACTCCAAACGAATGAAGGGACATGGAAATTGTATGATGATGAAATGGGGGGCAATTTATCTGCTACCATTCAATCTTATGCTGCCCTACTTGCTTCGAAAAAGTATACAAAAGAAGATGCGAATATGAAGCGAGCGGAAATGTTTATTACAGAACGTGGGGGAGTGGCGCGTGCTCATTTTATGACGAAGTTTTTATTAGCAATTCATGGAGAGTATGAATATCCTTCGCTCTTTCATTTGCCAACACCGATTATGTTTCTGCAAAATGATTCCCCACTCAGTATATTTGAATTAAGTAGTTCGGCACGTATCCATTTAATTCCGATGATGTTGTGTTTAAATAAAAGGTTTCGTGTAGTGAAAAAGTTACTGCCTAATTTAAATCATATTGCGGGCGGGGGCGGAGAATGGTTTCGGGAGGACCAATCTCCAATGTTTCAAACATTATTAGGTAATGTGAAACAAATTATATCTTATCCGCTTTCCTTACATCATAAAGGAAATGAGGAAGTAGAACGTTTTATGAAAGAGCGTATCGATGAGAATGGGACGTTATATAGTTACGCAAGTGCTTCGTTTTATATGATTTATGCTTTACTTGCGCTAGGACATTCTATTCAATCGCCAATGATTCAAAAGGCTATAACGGGGATAACATCTTATATATGGAAGATGGAAAGAGGGAACCATTTACAAAATTCCCCGTCAACTGTATGGGATACAGCATTACTTAGTTATGCGTTGCAAGAGGCTCGTGTTTCGAAAGAAAGTAAAATGATTCAAAATGCGTCAGCATATTTATTAAAAAAACAACATAAGAAAAAAGCTGATTGGAGTGTGCATGCGCCCGCGCTTATTCCGGGCGGTTGGGGTTTTTCTGATGTGAATACGACAGTTCCTGATGTTGATGATACAACAGCTGTGTTAAGAGCATTGGCACAAAGTAGAGGGAACGGAAATGTGGATGATGCTTGGAAGAAAGGGACGAATTGGATTAAAGGATTACAAAATAATGATGGTGGTTGGGGAGCATTTGAAAAAGGCGTGACAAGCAAGTTATTAGCGAATTTACCAATCGAAAACGCAAGCGATATGATTACGGATCCTTCTACACCAGATATTACAGGCAGAGTGTTAGAGTTTTTCGGGACATATACGCAAAATGAATTGCCCGAGAAACAAAAACAAAGTGCAATCAACTGGTTAATGAATGAACAGGAGGAAAATGGATCGTGGTATGGAAAATGGGGCATTTGTTATATATATGGTACATGGGCAGTGATGACTGGCTTACGGGCGTTAGGAATTACTTCTGCTCACCCTTCTTTAAAACGAGCAACTTTATGGCTTGAACATATACAGCATGAAGATGGTGGCTGGGGAGAATCTTGTCAAAGTAGTGTGGAAAAAAGATTTGCTACTTTACCATTTAGTACACCATCGCAAACAGCATGGGCTTTAGATGCTCTTATTTCTTACTATGATAAAGAAACACCAGCTATTCGAAAAGGTATTTCATATTTGCTTGCGAATCCTTATGTAAATGAAAAATATCCTACTGGAACAGCTTTACCAGGTGGGTTTTATATTCATTACCATAGCTACGCTCATATATATCCGTTACTTACTTTGGCGCATTATGCAAAAAAATATAAAAAATAAACCGAGAGATGTTTCTCGGTTTATTTTGTTGGGTAGTAGGTCCCTGTTGAAAAGAATAAGGTTATGATTTCCCCTTATTTTTCTGTTGACTGGCGTTTTTGACGTGCATCAGCGGCATTTGCACGTGCGTTTGCTTCTAAGTCGTTGTGGTCAGCGAGTTCACGAGAGAACTCAACATCAATACCATCAGTGGCTTTGCTTTGTTTGAAATTTTTTTTGTTCATTCGACACAATCTCCTTGCACTTTATCCCGCATAGCGGGTAGTAAAACTCCCACCTCAAAATTCAGATGGAACAAAGAAGCTAGGTGGGAGATTAACTGCCCGTAAATGCCCGATTGGTGAGGGCTGATAATCAGTGGGGGATGAACAAACTTCCCACTGATTAAAGTTTCACTTTATGCGACGTTGCAAAGTTAGTTTGACACAAATAGACTTTTTTATACAAAGAGGATTTGGAAAGCAAAAAGCCGAAATATACAGTATAAGTAATAGAAATGGGGGATAGGGATGGGATTTTTAAATGGGAAAACAGCTGTTGTAACAGGTGGCGCCCAAGGAATTGGAAAAGAAATTGCACGAGTTTTTGCTAGGCTTGGGGCTAAAGTTTTAATTAGTGATGTAAATGAAGAAAAACTACAAAAAACGACACGTGAATTATCGGACGAAGGATATGAAGTAAGCTTATATCGATGTGATGTAAGTAATCAAAATGAAGCGAAATCATTAATTGAGTATGCAGTTCAAAAATTTGGGACACTGCATATTTTAGTAAATAACGCTGGAATTACAAAAGATGCAATGTTACATAAAATGGAGAAATCAGCTTGGGAACAAGTATTACAAGTAAACTTAACTGGCGTTTTTTATTGTATGCAGCCAGCTCTTCTTTATATGAGACAACAACAATATGGGCGCATTATTAATATTTCTTCAATAAGTAGAGAAGGGAATATTGGACAAGCAAATTATGCGGCAACGAAAGCTGGCGTTGTCGGTTTAACGAAAACAGCAGCGAAAGAAGTTGGAAGCTTCGGTATTACTTGTAATGCAATTTGTCCAGGATTTATGGATACGGATATGACAAAAACAATACCAGATAAAGTAAAAGAAAAAATGGTTGGAGCAATTCCGGTTGGTAGAATTGGAACGCCAGAAGATATTGCGAACGCGGCGGCCTTTTTAGCGTCAGAATACGCATCCTATATTACAGGGGAAGTATTAAATGTGAGCGGAGGGCTGCAAGTTTAAAGGAATACATAATGAAAAGAACCTGACCGAGTGGATCAGGTTCTTTCGATTTAATTTAAGTTTAACCAAACGCTCTTCACTTCTGTATAGTTATTTAATGCGTAAGATCCCATTTCACGGCCAAGACCAGATTGTTTAAATCCTCCAAATGGAGATGCTGCATCAAAGACGTTATAACAGTTTACCCATACTGTACCTGCGCGTACTTTACTTGCAACATAGTGTGCTGTCTTAACATTTTCTGTCCATACACCAGCTGCCAAGCCAAATTGTGATTTATTCGCACGTTCAATTACTTCATCAATATCGTTAAACGGTATTGCAGAAATAACTGGACCGAAAATTTCTTCTTTTGCGATTGTCATCTCATCATTGACGTCGGCGAATACTGTAGGAGAAACGAAGTAGCCTTGATCAAATGGATTACTTCCTCCACAAAGTACTTCAGCGCCTTCTTCAATCCCTTTTTCAATGAAGCCCATTACACGTTTTTGTTGTTCTTCGGAAACGAGAGGACCGATTGTAGTTTCTGGACTTAGACCAGCACCTTGATTTAATTTTTTAGAATAAAGGACGAGATCAGCCATGACATTATCATACATTTTCTTCGGAATAAATAAGCGTGATCCAGCAGAGCATACTTGTCCTTGGTTAAACATAACACCAGAAAGTGCACCAGGAATAGCGCGAGATAAGTCGGCGTCTGGTAAAATAATATTTGGTGATTTACCACCAAGTTCTAAAGTAACACGTTTTAATGATTCGGATGCTTGTCTCATAATTTGTTTGCCAACTGGAGTAGAACCAGTAAATGCAATTTTATCAACGAGTGGATGATTAACGAGAGCTTGTCCAGCTGATTCACCGAATCCAGGAACGATATTAATAACACCTTTCGGGAATCCAGCTTCTTCAATTAATTCAGCTAAGTATAGAGCGGATAGTGGAGTTTGTTCTGCAGGTTTTAAAACGATTGTACATCCTGTAGCAAGCGCCGCTCCCATTTTCCACATTGCCATAAGAAGCGGGAAGTTCCAAGGGATAATTTGACCAACGACACCAACAGCTTCATGGCGTGTATAGTTAAAGTAATCACCGGAAACAGGAATTGTTTGACCAACGATTTTCGTCGCCCAGCCAGCATAATAGCGCATATGCTCAATTGCAAGTGGTATGTCTGCTGCCATTGTTTCACGGATTGGCTTTCCGTTATCTAACGTTTCGAGCTGTGCAAGCTCTTCTTTATGTTCTTCCATTAAATCGGCAAGCTTGTACATAAGGCGGCTTCGTTCAGCAGTGCTCATGCGAGACCAAGGACCTTCGTCAAAAGCCATGCGAGCTGCGACTACAGCTTTATGAATATCTTCGCGACCAGCTTCAGAAACGATGGCAAGCGTTTCGCCAGTTGCAGGGTTAGGCGTTTTAAACGTTTTACCGGAAGCGCTTTCAACGAAAGATCCATTCACATATAACTTTTTCGTGCCTTGAAGAAACTTTTCTACCTTTTCATGAAGATTTACAGCTAGTTGACTCATTGTATAACCCCCTTGAAAATATAATGTAAACGCAGTACGAGACGGCGTTTATTCCGAAATCAAGGATGTAGGAACTAGATGGAAAGCCTCTAATTAAAATCATAATTAACAATTACTGAAAATTCAAATTTCATTTGTGTTACAATTGTAAAAAATATGTAATGTAAGAGAGTCTTCTATATAATTATAAAAAATCCTGCTTGTTTTTGCTTTCTAGTAGGAAAAACTAGAAGAACAATGGTACAATAATACATCGTGAGAGGAGGGAGAAAATGAAGAATTATCATGATGATCCACGCTTTCGAATCGCCCATAGAGAAGCGTTAATTGGTCTTGGACTTGCTATTATCAATTTTATAATATGGTACGGATTTGCTTATGGGCTTGGTAGTAAAAATCCAAGTGAATATACATATGTATTCGGTTTTCCAGCATGGTTTTTTTATAGTTGTATTGTTGGATTTGTCGTAATGGTTATTTTGCTTAGTTTAGTTGTTCGTTTTGTATTTCAAGATATTTCACTCGATGAGGAAGAAAAAAGTGAGGAATAATAGATGAATTGGTATGTAATCATTCCAATGATAATTTCGTTTATCGTTGTATTTTTAATTGGTATATATGCTTCAAGACGCGTGCAAGCGACTGCTCATAATAAATTTTTGCAAGAATATTTTCTTGGTGGACGTGAGCTTGGCGGTTTATTATTAGCGATGACAATGATTGCTACGTACGGTAGTGCAAGTAGTTTCATTGGTGGCCCTGGTATTGCTTACAATATGGGACTTGGATGGGTATTATTATCTGCGATTCAAGTTGTAACAGGGTATATCGTTTTAACAGTTATCGGTAAAAAGTTTGCAATTATTGCTAGGAAGATGGAAGCAATTACGCTTATCGATTATTTAAAAGGAAGATACAATAATAAAGCGGTTGTTATACTTTCGGCGTTATGTATTATTATCTTTTTATTTTCAGCAACAGTAGCCCAGTGGGTCGGCGGTGGACGATTAATTGAGTCGCTAACAGGTCTATCTTATACAACAGCACTATTTTTATTTACTTTTTCTGTACTTGTGTACGTATTAATTGGTGGGTTCCGCGCAGTTGCGTTATCAGATACGTTATTAGGTATCATTATGTTAGTTGGAACGACAATCATTTTAGTTGCTACTGTTATTGCTGGTGGTGGAATTGAAAAGATTATGCAGGAACTTGTTCAAATCAATCCGAATTTAATTACACCATTCGGAGCAGATGGTAGTTTAACGAAATCATATGTTACATCGTTTTGGATTTTAATTGGAATTGGCGTTGTCGGTTTACCACAAATTAGTGTGCGTGCTATGTCTTATAAAAATTCAAAAGCTATGCATCAAGCTCTAATCATTGGAACGGTTGTCGTTGGTACAATTATGATCGGGATGCATTTAACGGGTGTATTTGCACGAGTAGTACTTCCTGGTATAACGGTACCAGATAAAGTCATGCCGCTACTCGCGATGGAAGTGTTGCCGCCTTGGCTAGCTGGTGTTTTCTTAGCGGCACCAATGGCAGCGATTATGTCTACAGTAAATTCGCTATTGTTACTTGTAAGTTCATCGATTATTAAAGATATATATGTAAATTACATAAATAAAGATGCAGCAGACAGTACGATAAAAAAAGGAAGTTTGTGGATTACGGGTATTGTAGGACTGCTCGTTTATGCAGCGGCGATTAAACCACCAGATTTTTTAATATGGTTAAATTTATTTTCTTTCGGTGGATTAGAAGCAGCATTCATTTGGCCGATCGTCTTAGGGTTATATTGGAGAAAAGGGAATGCAACTGGAGCGCTTGCTTCCATTTTAGTTGGGGTAGGCTCATATATGTGTATTCATCTTTTCTACCCAAATCCGTTCGGTATACATACAGTTGTCTTCCCAATTTGCTTTGCGTTTATCGCTTACATAGTGGGAAGTATGATTGCTGTGAAAAAAACAGCATAGGCTAGATGAAGAACGTAGTCCGTATAGGACTGCGTTTTTTTTATATAAATTTCATCTTTTTTATTCTGTATATGTAGGGCTATTCATAAATTAATAACAACTGAGGGGATGGAGTTGAGGTCGATGAAAAAAGTGTTATTTTTAGGAGACCCGGGAATAGATGACTCTTTAGCAATTATGTATGGATTGTTGCATCCTGATATTGATATTGTTGGTGTAGTAACTGGATATGGGAATGTAACACAAGAAAAAGCGACAAGTAATGCAGCGTATTTATTACAGTTAGCAGGTAGGGAAGATATACCAGTTATTAATGGTGCGAAAATCCCTTTATCTGGAGATATTACAACGTATTATCCAGAAATTCACGGGACGGAAGGTTTAGGGCCAATTCGTCCTCCGAAAAACCTTTCTCCAAATATAAAGCCTTTTTGTGAGTTTTTCGATATTCTTGAAAAATATAAAGGAGAATTAATCATTGTTGATGCTGGTAGGTCAACGACATTAGCGACAGCGTTTATTTTAGAAAAGCCGATGATGAAATATGTAAAAGAATATTATATAATGGGCGGTGCTTTTTTAATGCCTGGCAATGTTACACCAGTGGCGGAGGCGAATTTTCATGGCGATCCGATTGCGTCACAGTTAGTTATGCAAAATGCGAAGAATGTAACATTAGTGCCGCTTAATGTTACATCCGAGGCAATTATAACGCCAGAGATGGTAAAATATATTACGAAACATTCTAAAACGAGTTTTAATAAGTTAATCGAGCCGATATTTACGTATTATTATAAAGCTTATAGAAAGTTAAATCCGAAAATAAAAGGAAGTCCAGTACATGACGTCGTTACAATGATGGTTGCGGCAAATCCATCCCTTTTAGATTATGTATATCGTCGTGTCGATGTAGATACAGCTGGAATTGCAAAAGGAGAAAGTATTGCAGATTTCCGTCCTCAACCTGATGCAAAAGCCTTGAAAAATTGGGTACGAATTGGTTGGTCATTACATTATAAAAAATTTCTTGAGGATTTTGTGAAAATCATGACGTAGACATAATAGGAGTATACAAGTTAAAATAATGGAGATGGTTATTTAAATGACCATCTCCATTATTTTGTTTTTTAAAGATAGAGAGAAGAGTTATACAATAGGAGAGGAATTTTACTTGAAAAAAACTATAGTATGCGCAGTAATTGTGGGTATTTTCGTTTTGCTAATATCGGGTAACTTTTTAGTGAAAAAAGTATGGAGTTCAAATAATGATGATGCACAGTATATTGCATCTTTTATTGAAGAACATAAAGATGAAAAAAATAGTGCGCTTCTAGTAAAGAGAAATGATAAAGTTGTTTATTCTGTAAATCCAAATGTTGTATTGCCAGTTGCTAGTACGATGAAATTAATTGTGGCGCTTGAATATACGAAACAAGTTACAGAAGGGAAAATTGACCCGGCTAGTTTCGTTTCAATTAATGATGTCAATCGATATTATGTACCGAATACAGATGGTGGTGCACAAGATAGATGGCAAAGGTATTTGGAGAAGACAGGCAAGATAACTGAAGGAGCCGTTACTTTAGAAGACGTGGCAAAAGGAATGGTTAAGTTTAGTTCGAATGCTAATGCGGAATATTTAATGGAAGTGTTAGGATTAGATAATATTAATCGAAATTTACAAAGTTTATCGCTCCCTGCACATCAACCACTATTTCCGATTGTTTCATCTTTATATATCCCAGGATATTTGCATAAAGAATTACATGTTCCAAAATATAAAATAGAGAAAAAATTAAAAGAAATGACTCAAGAGCAATATCGTGAATATGCGATGATTATTCATGAGCGCTTAAAAAAGAAGGGGTCATTATTACAGAAAGAAATTCCTCTTTATTTAGAGGAACGTTATGATAAAATTTGGTCAGATAGATTACCAGCTGCGTCCGCAAACGATTATATGGTATTGCTGCAAAAGGCAAACCATAAAGGTGGCCTGACAGAAGCTGAAGAAAAAGTGTGGGCGAGTATCGTTGAAACAGATATGAGTGCCAAGAAATATCGTAAAACATTCAGACACGCAGGACAAAAGAATGGGTATACGCCATGGACGGTTACAAAAGCGGTTTATGCTATGGATAAGCGCGGGAACTGTACAGAAATTGTATTCTTAGCGAATAATTTAAATGAAGATGACAGTGCAGAAATACGTAAACATTTAGCAAATTTACATTTCCAAGTGTTGCAAAGTGATAAGTATGATGCGACTTTTATTAAATAAACTCGGTGCATAAAGCACCGAGTTTATTTTTGTCCCGCTATTTGTGGACAGTAAGACTCCCATCTCAAAATTGGGCGAATGCGAGAGAGTTAGGTGGGAGTACAATTGCCTGTAAAAGGCCGATTGGTAAGGGCTAATTAAAGTTTCACTTTATGTATAAGCACTTTTTTACTATCTCTGGGTATGATGGGTAGTAATACTTAGGTGAAAGGGGAAAAGGTGATGAAACAGAGTAAAGAAGAATTTATAAAGAATGAAGGCGCTGATTTCCCTGGGAAAACATATGTGGATTGTGTATTACAACATGTATTTAATTTTCAGTATAACCACTTATTAAAAGATATGTTTCAAGTGCATAAAGCGCATATTATGATGCTGACTGAAGAAAGTTTAATAAAAAAAGAAGAAGCTACAGTTATATTAAAAGCACTAAAAAAGGTAGAAGGAATGCCCAAAGATCAATTGCGATATACAGAACAACATGAAGATCTCTTTTTTTTAGTTGAACATTTAATTTCTCAGGAAGCAAAGTGTGATTTTGTAAGTAATATGCATATCGGTCGAAGTAGAAATGATATGGGAGTAACGATGTATCGTATGAGCTTAAGACGATATGTATTACGATTAATGGAACACCATTTATTATTGCAAGAAAGTATATTGCAACTTGCTGATGATCATAAGGGAACAATTATGCCAGCTTATACACATACACAACCAGCACAGCCAACAACGTTTGGTCATTATATGTTAGCAATTTATGATACGATGCAAAGAGACTTAGAACGAATGAAAAAAACGTACCAAATTTTAAATCAGTCTCCGATGGGGGCAGCTGCACTTTCAACAACAAGTTTTCCGATTAAACGAGAACGAGTTTCTCATTTACTTGGATTTACAAATGTAATTGAGAACTCATATGATGCTGTCGCTGGAGCGGATTATTTATTAGATGTTAGCTCGTTACTTATGATAATGATGACAAATACGAGTAGATGGATTCATGACTTCTTATTATTAGCGACGAAAGAATATGATGGTATTACTGTTGCGAAGCCATATGTGCAAATTAGTAGTATTATGCCACAAAAACGAAATCCAGTTTCAATTGAGCATGCTCGTGCTATTACGAGTAGCGCTTTAGGAGAAGCATTTACAGTATTTCAAATGATTCATAATACACCATTTGGGGATATTGTCGATACGGAAGATGACTTACAGCCGTATTTATATAAAGGAATCGAAAAGACGATTCGCGTATTTTCTATTATGAATGCAGTCATTCGAACGATGAAAGTAGAAGAAGAAACGTTAAAAAGTCGTTCCTATAAACATGCAATAACGATAACTGATTTTGCAGATGTTTTAACAAAAAACTATAAAATTCCATTTCGGCATGCTCATCATGCAGCAAGTACGATTGCTAATATGTCATTGGTGCAGAAAAAGGAGCTTCATGAATTACATTTCAAAGATGTAAATATATACTTACAAGAAAAATTTAAAATACATTTATTGGAAAAAGAGTGGAAAGAAATTATATCGCCAGAAGCTTTTATTCAAAAAAGAAATGTATACGGAGGACCGAGTAAAAAAGAGATGGAACGAATGATTCAAAAGCGTAAAGAGTCATTTAAAAATGAAGAAGAGCGATTTGAAACGGAAAAACGGAGAATATTACGAGCTGAATATAATTTGAACATATTAGTTTCAAATATTATCGAATCGTAAAAGAAGGATTTAATGAATTAATCGCCAATACTTAATTAAAATATAAATGGAGAGAAGAGATTGTCGATGATTCAATTACACGTATATAAAGAGATTCTTCATTTTAAAGAAGATGTTACACCATTTTTAGAAAAGAATGAGCAGGAAAATAATTTAATGTTAGGTATATTACAAGTAGCTCAAGAACCGACGTTTATGGGGGTAGCGAAACGAGGAGAAGAAATTACAGTTGTATTTCTTCAAACAGAAGAGAAGATACAAATGATTGTTGCAACTTCTGAAAATTCGGAAGTAGATATAGTGAAACTTGCAAAAGAGTTATCGAAAGTATATCCGGACATTCCTGGATTGATCGGTAATAAGGAAATTGTACAGAAATTAGCTGAAGAGCTTGCGGTGTTAGAAAATAAGAAAACGAATGTTGTAATGAAACAAGGTGTATATGCATTACAACAAATTAAGAAGAAGTGGAACGAGGATGGAATTTTTCGAGAAATAACTAATGATGAGTTGCCATTAATAGAAAAATGGATATATCAATTTTGTGAAGATGTGAAGCTCCCAACTACGAAAGAAGAAGCGGAACAAACCGCACATACATTAATCACTAATAATCGTCTATTTGGTCTAGAAGTAGATGGGAAACTCGTTTCTGTAGCTGCAAAAACGAGACCAACTACAAATAATATAACAGTAAATTTCGTTTATACCCCGAAAGAAGCACGAAAAAAAGGGTACGCATCTAATTGTGTAGCGGCACTCAGTCAACGTATGTTAGACGAAGGGTACAAGACGACTACACTATATACTGATTTAGCCAATCCGACATCTAATAAAATTTATCAAGAAATTGGTTATGAACAAATTGCGGAGTCTGTGCTCATATTTTTAGAGAAGTAGAATAAAAAGGCGTGCTATTTTAGCACGCCTTTTTATTATTCATCAATTCTAATAACTTCGCCTTGCGGGAAGTTCTCAGTTTCTAGTAAGTTACGAATAGCTTTTGCCACATATTCAGGTGATAATAGCTTTCCTTCTTCTTTTAGTGTGATGAATCGGTCTAAATTTGTGAAGTCTTCTTTATTTGTTTCACGAATTTGTACTTGCATATTTGTATCCACAACACCAGGTGCAAAAGCGACGATTTTTACTGGATATTCTTTTTCCTCTTCTTCAGTCGCTACGCATTGTGTAAACATATTCACACCAGCTTTCGTAGTACAATAAGCGCCCCAGCCAAAGTAAGGTTTTTTTCCTGCACCAGATGAAATGTTTACAACGCGTTTATCTACTTTCCAGTCTTTCGTATGTTTCATGAACATAGATGTAAGAATCATAGGGGCAAGTAAATTAATGTGAACGTTCGTAATGAATTGTTCGCTTTCTGCTTTTTCAATCGGCTTCATAGGTGCAACTGTACCCGCATTATTAATTAAATGAATAGAAGATACATTGTCTTCTTTAATGGATGAAATGATTTCGTTAAAGTTAGTTTCTAAATGATGTACATCTTGAAGATCTAAGGAATGGAAAATACAATTGCTGTTATATTGTTCTGCAAGTTTAGTAAGCTCTTTATTTTCTCTTCTAGAAATAGAGATGATGGTTGTGCTTTCTTCTAATAATTGCGCGGCAATTGCCTCACCTAAACCTTGTGAAGTTCCTGTTATGATAACGTAGCGCATAGTTTTATAAACTCCTCTCGTATGTGCGGAATTTTGTTGGACAACGTACACTCTATAGTTTGTCTACATTTTATAGTATAGAGCACTTTTTACTATAAATGAAATGAGATGATTACGTGCCTTTTATGAATCGCTTTACAACGACAGTTACTGGTGCCGTCACGTTCACTGGGAACACGTTGGGACTCAGTCCTACATCTCCTGCACCAGGCAATAATTTCGGTACGATTGATGTATTTACTACGGTAAATACATCGCTTCAAGTGCCAGGATTCCCAGCAGGAACGACAAATGATTGGCGATTAAATTCTGCAAGTGCAATTTTGAACCTTCCAGCAGGGAGTAGTGTCTTATACGCAGAACTTGTGTGGGCTGGCACATACCGGACTGATACGGAGGATGTTACTGCGTTTTTAAATGATAATATTACCTTTACAACACCAGCGGGGACATTTTCTGTTACACCAGACCCAGCAACTGCCCAGCAAGGTTCAGTAGGGAAGCAGTTTTATTATAGTCGTTCTGCTAACGTAACGAACCTTATTAGTGCAGGTGGGGCTGGCACATATACAACAGGTGCCGTGCCAGCTGCAAGAACTTCAGCTGATTCAACAATTAGTCGTTCGGTTGGCTGGACGCTTGAGGTAGTTTATCAAAATGTGAGTTTACCACTAAGGAATTTATCGGTGTATGCAGGACAAGAAATTATTGAGGCATCATCACCACCAGTAGATGCTGTTATTTCAGGTTTTGCAACGCCGTCTACGGGAACAGTTACAGGAAGAGTACTTGTAACTGCCCAAGAAGGTGATGCTAACATTGTTGGAGATCAACTTCGTTTTGGGCCGAATGCAAATGCTACAGTTACTTTATTCGGACCGAGAAATCCTGCAAATAATTTCTTTCAGTCACAAATTTGTAATGACAATGGAAATTTAGATACGAGCGGAACATTTGGAAATCTGAATCAGCCGTTAGGAATAGCTTTAGCGATCCGAAGACAAGGGTGGGATATTACGAATGTAGATGCCTCCTCATCTTTAGTAAACAATCAGACGTCAGCAACTGTTCGCTTTGTCACAAATGGAGATGGATACGCTGCAGCTGGTTTTGGTGTTCAAATTGATGCAACAGGTCCAATCATTAATCCTGTTAAATCGGTAAATAGAACCGTTGCAGGGGTAGGGGATACTCTCACCTATACGATTACGGTCCCGAATACAGGAACAGGAAGTGCAGAAAACGTTGTATTACAAGATAGTATTCCGAACGGAACTACATTCGTAGCAGGTAGTGTAACGGTAGGTGGAGTAACGCAACCGAGTGCGAATCCCGCGAATGGAATTAATTTAGGTACAATCCCAAATAACACGCAAAGAATTGTTACATTTCAAGTTCGAATAACATCGTTCCCGAACCCAAATCCTATTCCAAATCGTGCAATGGTGTCATATCAATTCCGTCCTTTTGTCGGTAGTGCCCCTATTACAAGTACGTCTTCTTCAAACACAGTACAAACGACAGTGAATCAAGCGACTATAAGTATGCAAAAATCTGTAGATCTACAGACGGCAACTCTTAATGATGTATTAACGTACACAGTTAATGTGACGAATAATGGGAATGTTGCTGCAAACAATGTTATTTTTGTTGATAGTATCCCTGCAGGAACAACATTTGTAGCTAATAGTGTTACGGTTAATGGAGTAGCACGTCCAGGAGCGAATCCATCAAGTAGTATTAATCTTGGAAGTATTAATGCATCGCAAACGACTGTAGTACGCTTTCAAGTACGAGTGACATCGAACCCTCTTGTCAATCCAATACCGAACCGTGCAAGTGCAACCTTTACCTTTACCCCAGTGCCTGGTCAACAACCAATTTCAGGTCAAGCGACGAGTAATACCGTAGTTACTACAATTAATATAGCTGATATAAGAACGAGAAAAACAGTGGATAGAGCTTTTGCGACAGTGAATGACGTTCTTACGTACACCGTTACAATTGAGAATACAGGAAATGTACTTGCGACGAATGTTGTTTTTCAAGATCCAATCCCAATTGGAACGACTTTTATTGCAAATAGTGTGACTGTAGATGGGGTTTCGCAACCTGGGGCAAATCCAGCGACTGGGTTTGCGGTAGCAAATATATCTCCCGGCGGAAGTAGGACAGTGACTTTTCAAGTACGAGTGACATCTACGCCATCAGGAGGTACGATTGCGAATCGTGGAAATGTATCTGCTAATTTCGTCGTTAAACCAAATCAGCCGCCAGTAACGATTAATAGACAAACGAATACTGTAGTGACACAAGTTAATACGGGTGGTTTAAATGTAATAAAAGAAGTGAATACAACGCAAGCGGCAGTAGGGGACACTTTAACATACACAATTGCCGTCCAAAATACAGGAAATGTTCCGTTAACAAATGTGCTTTTCCAAGACATTATTTCTTCCGCTGTTTCTTTCGTTGCAAATTCTGTAACAATTAATGGAGTACCGCAAAGTGGATTGAATCCGAATACAGGATTTTCTCTTCCAAATATTCCTGCGGCTCAAACAGTTGTAGTCACATTTGACGTATTAATTGTACAGGATCCAGAAAATGAAGATATTTTAAATCAAGCAAATGTAACAGCAAGTTTTCAAGTGAATCCGAGCGAACCGCCAGTAACAATCAATGTACCGAGTAATATTGTGAATACAACTGTACAATCAGGGAATTTTGAAGTTGTGAAAGCAGTGAATACAGATGTTGCAACGGTAGGGGATGTTTTAGTATATACAATCGAAGTTATAAATGCAGGTAGTGTACCAGCTACAAATGTATTTTTCCAAGATTCAATTCCACAAGGGACATTATTTATTGAAAATAGTGTAGTTGTTAATGGTGTTTTACAAGAAGGGGCAGATCCAGAACTTGGATTCCCATTAAATAATTTGCCTACTGGTGCGAGTGTAATTGTTACTTTTGAAGTATTAATTGATGAAATTCCCCAAGGAAATAATGTCGTAAATAATGCGAATGTAACTGGAGATTTCCTTGTAAATCCGACAGAGCCACCGATTACTGTAACAGTACCAAGTAATACTGTTATGACAGTCGTGAATTCTTCAGGGTTAAATGTAATGAAAAGTGTAAGTGCTACTGAAGCAGGTGTAGGAGATACGTTAACGTATACAGTTCGTATACAAAATAGTGGAACAGTAGCAGCGACAAATGTATCATTCCTTGATCCAATTCCATCTGGAACAACGTTTGTAGCAAATAGTGTAACAATAAATGGAACGCCTCAGCCAGGTTTAAACCCAACAACTGGATTTCCACTTGCTAATATTCCAGTAGGAGGGATGGTAACAGTTACTTTTCAAGTGACGATCACGAGTGTACCACCAAATAGAGTTCTTCCGAATAATGCGAATGTAACTGCTGATTTCCAAGTAAGTCCTCTGCAGCCACCAATTACAATTGTAACGATTAGTAATATTGTTGTGACGCGAGTAAATGTAGGATCAATTAATGTAATAAAGAGTGTAAACACACCGCAAGCAGGCGTAGGAGATACGTTAACGTATACAATTCTTATTCAAAATACAGGAACTGTTCCTGCAACGAATATTATTTTTCAAGATCCGATTCCTGTTGGAACTGCGTTTGTAGCAAATAGTGTGACGATAAATGGAGTTGTTCAGCAAGGCGCGGATCCTATGGCAGGTTTCCCAGTACCAAATATTCCGGTCGGACAAACGGCTACGATTACGTTTCAAGTTACAGTGACGAGTGTTCCGAGCGGTGGAAATATTAGAAACCAATCGAACGTTACTGCAAGTTTTCTTATAAATCCAGCAAACCCTCCAATAACGACTGTTACGAATAGCAATTTTGTCGTGACACAAGTAAACACAGCACAGTTAAATATACAAAAATCTTCATCTGTACAACAAGCGGCATTTGGAGAAACTTATACGTATTCTGTTGTCATTCGAAATAACGGCACAGTACCAGCGACGAATGTTTCTTTCATCGATCCAATTGCTCCAGAAACAGCATTTGTCGCAAACAGTGTGACGATAAATGGAATTTCACAGCTTGGTTTAGATCCGAATATTGGTTTCCCGCTTCCTAATATTGCAGCTGGGGCATCAGTGACAGTAACGTTCCAAGTTACAGTAGTTACGCCATCCCCACGCGGAGCAGTATTAAATACGGCATCTGCTACAGCCACTTTCTTATTAAATCCTTTACAACCACCTGTAACAACGACAAATTCAAGTAATACGACAGTAGTTACAATACCGTTACCTCCTCCTGGTGAAGTAACAGCAACAAAAGCAGTTGACGTTGCGACTGGGGCTGTTGGAGATGTATTAACGTATAGCGTGCTAATTACGAACGTAGGAATTATACCTGTTACAGATGTACTCTTCCAAGATGTCATTCCGGAAGGAACGACATTTGTCGAAAATAGTGTAACGATAGGTGGGGTTCAGCAATTTGGTTTAAATCCAGAAATAGGATTTACTGTTACTCCATTATTAATTGCTGGTGGAAGTATTACGGTAACATTCCAAGTGACAATTACAGAGATTCCAGATAATGAAGTCATATTAAACGATGCTGACGTTACATTTACTTCACAACCGAATCCGCAGGAACCACCGATTACGGAAACGATATTAACGAATTTAGTCGTTACGACAATTAATATAGCGTTTATTTTTCCGTTAAAACTAGTAGATAAAGAAGTAGCGACTGTAGGAGAAATTTTAACGTATGATGTATTGATTTTTAATTTTGGAACAGTGGCAGCGACGAATGTTCAATTTATAGATACTACTTCCGCGGGTGTAGCATTTGTACCAGGAAGTGTGAGCATAAACGGGGTACCGGCACCAGGATTAGATCCTTTCATTGGTTTTACAGTTCCAGATATACCTGTAGATGATTTTGTACTTGTCACATATCAGGAGACGGTAACGAGCATACCAGAAGGTGGTACAGTTGTTAACTTTGTAGACGTTACCGCGACATTTGCTGTAAGTGAAACAGAACCACCTATTACTGAAACGACGACAAGTAACACGACATTAACAGAAATAAATGAATCTGGTTTGAATGTATTAAAATCAGTGAGTCAGCCGATTGTTGCAGTAGGGGATACAATCACCTATACAACAGTAGTTCAAAATACAGGGACAGTGACAGCAACGAATGTTCAATATAGTGATGTATTACCTTCTTCTATAGCATTCGTGCCGAACAGTGTAACGATAGACGGTGTGTTACAACCTGGATTCAATCCGAATAATGGATTCCCGCTTCCAGATATAAATCCAGGTGAAAGTGTAGAAGTAACATTTCAAGTAACAGTTGTTAGTGTTCCATCAAACGGAACAATTGTCAATACGGCAAATGTAACAGGTAGCTTTGTATTAGTACCAGGAGAACCACCAGTTATAGTAAACCAACCGAGCAATACAACACTCACAACTGTCAATAGAGGACAATTTAATGTTATTAAACAAGTAAATAGAGCGGCTACTCTCGTTGGAGATGTATTAACGTATACGGTTCAAATAACGAATACAGGAACAGTAATAGCTAACGATGTTCAGTTTGTTGATACGATTTCAGCAGGAGCGTCATTTGTACCAAATAGTGTAACGGTAAATGGAGTTTCGCAACTAAACTTAAATCCGATTACTGGCTTTGGAGTTGGAGATATACCAGTTGGTGAAACGGTTATAGTGACGTTTCAAGCGACAGTTACAACCATCCCGTCATCAGGAACAATTACGAACGTTGCAAATATAACAGGAAGTTTTACTTTAGTGCCAGGAGAACCACCGGTTATAGTGACAGATCCGAGTAATACGACTATAACAAGAATAAATAGAGGACGTTTCAGCATTATAAAATCTGTAAATAAAGAAGCGACACGTTTAGGAGATACGTTAACGTATAGTGTGCAAGTTACAAATACGGGAACGGTAACAGCGACGAATGTTCAGTTTATCGATGTTCCATCACCTAGTTTAGAATTTGTTCCTGGAAGTGTACAAATAAATGGGATTCCGCAAGTAGGTTTAGATCCTTTTGTAGGCTTTTCATTACCGGATCTTGCAGTAGGGGATAGCGTATTAATCACATTTGAAGTAAATGTAATTTCAATTCCGCCTTCTAGTAGCATTATGAATACAGCGAGAGTAACTGGTAATTTCGAATTGATTCCAGGAGAACCACCGTTTACAATTACCAATTCAAGTAATACGACAGTCACACCAGTAAATAGAGGCAGTTTAGATATGCTGAAAGAAGTAGATCATTCAATTGTTGGAGTAGGAGAAACGGTAACGTATCGTGTTCGTATATTAAATACTGGTACGGCTGACGCAATGAATGTTCAATTTATTGATGTGCTATCTCCGGAAGCTGTTTTTGTACCAAATAGTGTAACGGTAAATGGAGTAGCGCGTCCGGGAGTAAATCCGCAGGTTGGATTTACGATTTTGGACATTCCAGTCGGTGAGACGGCGATTGTAACATATGAAGCTACGATTACGAGTTTTCCAGATGGTGGTACAGTAGTGAACGTTGCTGGGGCATCAGCAGAATATATTTTAGTACCAGGTGAACCGCCAGTTACAGTGATGGACACGAGTAATACAGTTATTGTAACGGTAAATACTGCAATCTTATTTGTTGCAAAAGGAGCAAACTTTGAAGTAGCAATGGTAGGAGATGTTGTCACTTACGGCATTGCCGTCATAAATGATAGTACAGTTCCTGTGACGAATATTGTTTTAACAGATATCATTGATCCAAATACGTTATTTATAAATGGCACGGTAACGGTAAATGATGTACCTCTTCCATTTGCCAATCCGAATACGGGTATTCCGTTAGGTGATTTTCAGCCAAATGATGCGGCAATTATTAATTTCCAAGTTGTAATAACGGGAGGACAAATAAATAATTTAGTTACAAATACTGCTACAGCGACTGGGCTCGCAACTGTAAATCCGAATGAGCCGCCTGTAGTAGTTGAAGGTGATAGTAATACAGTTGTTATCCCGTTTATCCCTCAAAATGTCTCAACGACAGTCGTAAAAACGGCAAATCTTCAAACAGCAACAATTGGAGATGTCATTACGTTTACGACAGTCATTACAAATACAGGTGATACTGTCATGCAAAATATTCGTTTTCAAGACATGTTAGATAGTAGTGTTCGATTTATCCCTGGAAGCGTAATAGTCGATAGTGTTCCATTACGAAATGTAAGTCCAGTATCAGGGTTTCTTATAGGAAATTTAAATCCGGGTGAAGCGCGGACAGTTTCGTTTCAAGTAGTAGTTCAGAGCGCACCAAGTGGTTCAGGAAATTATATTAACCAAGCGAGTATTCGCTTTGAACATCAAGTAGGTACAGTATTGCCACCTGTTACACAAATAATAGAAAGTAACATGGTAGTCATCCCATTTGTTCCAACGATAGAACAAATTTGCGAAACGAACTTTAATTGCTTAGATAAAATTCCATTTCAATGTTCTCCATGTAATCACTTACAAATAAATAAAAAATAAATACCAAAAGAGCATCCTGTAAGAATAGGATGCTCTTTTTTATGTGTATCAATCATGTAGATTCTTTTTCGGGTGAGGTGAAAAATTCATTGGTTTTGTTGGAGAGTAGAAATGGAATAGCTCCTTTTATGACAGAAATATCCCAGTCCCACCATGCAAGTTTTTCTAGTTTTTCAATGGTTTCTTGTGAAAAACGATAGCGAACTAGTTTGGCAGGGTTCCCAGCTACAATTGCATATGGAGGTACGTCTTTTGTAACTACACTCTTTGCGCCGATAATGGCCCCGTTACCAATTGTAACACCAGATAAAACGCAGGATTGATAACCAATCCATACATCATTGCCGACTACGATATCACCTTTTGATGAAGGATGACCAGTAATATGTGCTCCTTCATCGAAGAGAGCATTAAATGGGTAAGTCGTTATCCAATCAGCACGATGCTCGCCGCCAAGTATGAAAACGACTTCTTCTCCTAATGAACAAAACTTACCTATTTTCAATTTCGTTTCATCATTCCAAGAAAAAATAGTTGGACCTACTTTACTATAAGTATAATCACCAATATCATATTTACTATATTCAGGTTTTTGATTTAAATATAACATAACAAATTTAGCATCCTTTCTAAAGCAAGTAATGGATATGGAACATTATATGCAAGGTGGAGTAAGGCGAACTGTGTTGTATGAATTAGTAAGATGTAAGTATGTTAGTAGAGAAAATGAATAACGGGGAGTGGAGTGGATGAGATACGAAATGGGGTTATATAATAAACCTTTTCAGTCAATTCAATCAGGAAAAAAGGTATATGAAGTACGCTTATACGATAAAAAACGTCAACTTATAAAACAAGGCGATGAAATTGTATTTACGAACCTTACGACAGCAGAAACGATGGTTGTAAAAGTAACGGAAGTAAAGCGATACGAAAGCTTTAAAGAAATGTACGAGCAAATTGATAAAAAGTTATTGGATTGTGAAAATGATAGTTTAGAGGAAATGTTAGAAAGTACATACAAAATATATACGAAAGAACAAGAAGAAAAGTGGGGAACAGTTGCGGTTCGTATTGAGGTAATAAAATGATGAGAAATCGCGGCGTGGCTATTATTGTACAGGATGGAAAAATTGCTCTAATAAAACGTGTTCGAGACGATGAAGTATATTACGTTTTTCCAGGCGGTGGAATAGAAGAAGGAGAAACATCGGAAGAGGCAACGAAGCGAGAGATATACGAAGAATTAGGGTTACATATAGAAGTAAAGCACCTTATTACAAAGATAAAGTATAAAGGTACCGAATATTATTATGAAGCCTATATTACGGACGGAGTATTCGGAAGCGGAAAAGGTGAGGAGTTTAAGCAGAAAGATAGAGGTTGTTATATTCCGTTATGGATACCGATAAATGAGTTGAAAAATGTGAATATAAAACCTTACGAAGTGGTCGAAAGTATATTCGATTATTATAAGATGTAAGGTCTGACAACATACAAAAAAAACCATTGACATAGCCTGCTGATTTAAGTATTGTATTCGAGTATGTTTATAATCAGGAGGTTTATATGAGCAATCAAACTACTACACATCATGTGAAAATGACAACAGCAGATCCATCTGGAATCGGTCTATTTGGATTAGCAATGGTAACACTTGTAGCATCATCTCAAAAGTTAGGTTTAACAGATGGCGTTTCACTTGTATTACCATGGGCAATCTTTTTAGGGGGATTTGCACAAATCTTTGCATGCATTCACGATGCAAAGCATAACAACACGTTCGGTACGACAGCATTTGGTGCGTACGGCCTGTTTTGGTTAGGTGTTGGAATGACTTGGTTAATTCAACTTGGAGTATTCGGCGAAAAATTAGCCCAAACTGCAGATTCAAAACAGCTTGGTGTAGCCTTTATCGGATATTTAATTTTCACAATCTTTATGACGATTGGTGCAATGGAAACACATAAAGTATTATTTATGATTTTCGTACTTATTGATTTCTTATTTATTGGTCTTTCATTAAGTACTTTAGGTGTTATGCCGCACGCAATGCATAATTTAGCAGCATATTCTGAACTATGTATTTCATTATTATCTTTCTATGGTTCAGCCGCAGCAGTGTTAAATACACACTTCGGAAAAGTTGTTTTACCAGTTGGAAAGCCATTTGGTATTTTTAAAAAGTAATAAAAAAGCACAGGTGATTGTATAGTCATCTGTGCTTTTTTGTATGGAATAAATAAAAATGAAAAATATAATTGAAATTGATTCTCATTATTAATATAATGAGAATGAGAATCATTCATTGCAAGAGGGGGATGCCAAAGTGGCGAAAATTTTAATTGCGTATGCGAGTATGTCAGGAAATACAGAGAGTATTGCTGATTTAATAAAAGTAAGTTTGGATGCTTTTGATCATGAAGTAGTATTGCAAGAGATGGAAGGCATGGATGCTGAAGAATTGCTAGCTTATGATGGAATTATTTTAGGATCTTATACGTGGGGCGATGGTGAATTGCCGTTTGAGGCAGAAGATTTCCACGAGGATTTAGAAAATATAGATTTGTCAGGAAAAAAAGCAGCTGTATTTGGATCAGGTGATACGGCATATGAACTGTTTTGTGAAGCGGTGACGATATTTGAAGAACGTCTTGTAGAACGCGGTGCAGAACTTGTACAAGAAGGATTGAAAATTGAATTATCTCCAGAAGATGAAGAGGATATTGAAAAATGCAATAATTTTGCAATTGCATTTGCTGAGAAGTTCTAAGAATGGGAGTGTCAACGTGGAGACAATGTTAAGTGCAACTGCTATTACAAAATTAAGAGATGGAAAACTTATGTTAGCTACTACATATGATGGCTTATTTATTGAACAAGACGGAGAATGGAAACAGATTTTAAATGGCTTTCAAAAACGAATTCGGGATTTACATAGCGTAGATAATATAGTTTATGGTGTAGGCGACGAAGGGACTTTTATTCGTAGCATGAATGGTGGAGAGAACTGGACAATTCAGCGTTTTCCAACAAAAGCAACGAGTTGGAATGTGTGTAGTAATGTACAAGGAACTGTCATTGCTCATGGAGATAAAACATTGTATCTTTCTAATAATTTCGGTTCTACATGGGAGACCATTCATCCATTTCTTGATTATGGCAGTGATGCACCGTCTATTCGTTCGTTATTCTTATATAAACATTACTTATTTATTGGTACGAAAATACATGCGAAATATGGTGGTGTTTGGCTTTTTGATTTAGAGAAACGTAAATTAAAAAGAATTAAAATAGCGATGAATCAAATGATTTCTGCGTTGACTCTACATAATTCTTATCTAGTAGCAGCAAGTGGATCGTGTAAAGGAATTGGTGGTAATATTTCTTTTTGTAAAATAGATGAAAGTATTGAGAATGAAAAACTATATTGGCATACATGTCAAAGTGAGCAGAAAGCTAGTAGCTATTTAGACTTAAGTGTAGATCAACATGTGCTATATACGACTTCAACGCAAAATAAGGCGGGCGTTAGCACGGTTTGCCGTGTGCATCTTAATGAAGGGATTGTTACAGTATGTGACTCGGTTAAAGGGCATGGTTGGCGCATTGTTAATCAAAAAGAAGGCTATGTTGTAGCTGGATCAGGTGAATCAAAAGCGATGCAGTGGAAGAAAAAAGTTGTTTAGCAAAAAAAACTTTGCTTTTATTATATTGATATGATATAGTATGTTTAAACCATTTTACTTTTAATAATATAGAGATTTAAATGAGCTGTAACTTCCGAGGAGGATAGCAATGTTAAATCTCCTCAGGGGTTGCAGTTTTTTAATGTCTGGTTTATTATTGTAAGGTGGTTGAAAATGAATATGTACATATAGGTACATTGTAGGAGGATTTTTTTCATGCAAAACGGTAAAGTAAAATGGTTTAACTCAGAAAAAGGTTTCGGTTTCATCGAAGTTGAAGGCGGAGAAGACGTATTCGTTCATTTCTCAGCTATCCAAGGCGACGGCTTCAAAACTTTAGAAGAAGGTCAAGAAGTTACTTTCGAAGTAGAACAAGGTAACCGTGGACCACAAGCTACTAACGTTAACAAGAAGTAATTTTTGAAAAAAAGAAGGGCTCGCCCTTCTTTTTTTTGCGTTCTTATTGAATATCCTCCAATGTACATATGATAATAAGACTGAATTTTTGTTTTTTATACGAGGTATTTCATGCATAAAGTGTATGAATAAATAGATACTGAAAATAAAGTATGTGTGTGAAAAGGATTTTAGAAAGAGGTAAATAAATTGAAAAACGCTACACATTTTATTGTGTTTGATATAGAGAGAAATTTTAGACCGTATAAATCAGAAGATCCGTCAGAGATAGTTGATATCGGAGCTGTAAAAATAGAAGCAAGTACAATGAAGGTAATTGGAGAATTTTCGGAGTTAGTAAAACCGGGTGCACGACTTACTCGTCATACGACAAAATTAACGGGAATTACAAAAAAAGATTTAATTGGTGTAGAGAAATTCCCTCAAATTATAGAGAAATTTATTCAGTTCATTGGAGAAGATTCTGTATTTATTTCATGGGGAAAAGAAGATTATCATTTTCTATCTCATGATTGTACATTACATGGCCTAGAATGCCCGTGTATGGAAAAAGACAGTAGATTTGATTTGCAAAAATTTGTTTTCCAAGCGTATGAAGAATTATTTGAGCATACACCAAGTTTACAATCTGCAGTAGAACAACTCGGTTTAACGTGGGAAGGAAAGCAGCACCGCGCTTTAGCAGATGCTGAGAATACAGCAAATATACTTCTTAAAATATATAGCGAGAGAGATATTAATAAGCGATACAAGAGACATGGTGAGCTTGAACTTGTAAAGAACGGAAAACTAACAGAAAAAGCGAAAAAAAAGATGCGAAAATGGGTGTTTAAAGAACTGAAGAAACATGCAGAACGACCATTTGTGTGGAGTACATTTGAAAGTAGTGAAACGTGGGAAAGTATAACGGAAAGGTATTATATAAGTGAAAATACAGTAGAACTTCTGAAAAAACATTTCCCTACAGCGGTGAGAAAAGCGGAGCGGCAGCTTAAATATTTGGCTGAGATGGAGGAGAATGCACAGTCTAGGTGACATTCTCCTCCATTTCTAGCTATATAAATTTAAAGTCATCGTATTGACGGATGAGTAAAGTATTCAAATTTAATTAGGAATCAATTTGTTGTTGTAATTTGGCTATTATAATTGCTTTGAAAATTAAGGCGTCGTAAGAATTTTAAAATATATTAATAAAATAAGAGCTCATAAAAATGAAAGAGGGTACAGTTAAATGGAAGCAATCTTTAACATTTTAACTGTTTTATTTTTTATATTATATTCACATCACTTTTTATTTTTATTACACTTCCTCTTATAGTAAAAAGGAGTTAGAAAAAGCTTAATATATCTTTAAACCGCGGTGGATTAAAGATTAAAATTGAAGAGTAAGATAAGCGTTATATATATGGGAGATGCGATGATGATAAATTTGGATATCAAAGATATTAACGTAAAGATGGAATTAAACGGTGTCTTTTGGAATGAGGATAGGATTGCTGAAATGATGGTGACTACAACAGCAGAACATTCTCTTATTCTTCATATATTAGTTGACTTAGAAAATAAAACTATTTGTGCGATGAGTGCCACGATAGTGAATGGGTTCTGCCCTCTGTGCAAACAGAGAAGGGACGAATGCAGTGAACTTAATGACCTACAAAATAAAATGGATATTTTAGAAGAAGCCTACGATTGGGTGAGAGAGCATCCAGAATATCGTTTTCAATTATCTTTTTACGAGTACAATAAATTTGAGGTAGTAAAGTGAAATTTTTATTTTAATAACATACATAGTGACTATAAGGAAAAACATCAAAAACTTATAGAAGGACTGGGTCTATTAGTAAAAAGTGAAAAAATTGTAGTACGTTGTATACAAGAACATATTGAAAAGGATATTTCAACTGGAAATATGTTTGTACAACAAGGAACGAATTTATTTAGATACTGCAACAAATTTTATCTTAAATCAAAAAAATTTAATAAATAAGCACATCTTGTTATAAAGCAGAGAAACCGATTCTTAGTAGAATCGGTTTTTAAAGTAAACGTCAAGTAAGTCCAAAATAAAAGAGCGCTTTGTTAATAGCGCTCAGTAAAAAAATAGTTATAGGGAAGCATTTATTCAATGTTAGAATCGAAATTTTTAGTATTGTGTGGTCTCATTTGTAGACACATAGTTGTTATTTAAAACATGTTTATTGGTTACTTGATTTTCTTTATTCAACCCCGTTCGGATTATATGAAAACTGTTGCTTATTCTCAATCCGCTCAATCACATCTTGCAACTCATCTGGCTTCAGAAACTCAATAGGAGAGAAGCCTTTTTCAAACGTAAGTGTATCAGCCTCAATCATTAATACGTATCGGTCATTTACCTTCGCGATATGTATTTGATCTCCGAAATCAGCAAGCAGGGCCTTCACAGAGATATGATCTGCTTTTAGCTTTAATTCCACTTCTGGGGCGTGCTCGACGATTTGAGCGGTAGCTTCCATTACTTCTTCGGTTGAAAATTGTTCCATAATCTCCCGCTTCGGACTGGCAGCCCATACTTCCATTGCTTGGTCGAATTGTTCGCGTTCTTCAGTACCTTCTTCAAATACATCTTCAATTTGGTCGTATACCATGTCCATTACTTGTGTTTTCATAATTTCAGGCATAGAGCGTTCGTATTCGACGAATTTTAAGAAGTCCTCGAAGTAGCGGGCATGTGATGCTTGGTGTATTTTTAGTTCGCCTACTTCAACCATACCTTCTTCAGGCATGTACGGATATTGGATAGATTTCATATTCTTCGTTGTGATGGCCATTTCAACGTTACGAATAAGCGTTGATTCATCTGAAATAGAGGCAACTTTCGGTTCAAAGTCACATTTCATAACGAATACGAACGGGTCATCAAAGTATTTACGTAGTTTTGCTTGAGCAATTAAAAATACACCACCACGAACAGCGCTTGTGTCAAGATATGTATAAACGAGAGGCTCGCTCATATCTTTGAAGTTTTCTTTTGTTTCTGCAAAACGAATACGATTAAATAGGTTGTAATGAGGGTTTGAATCGAGTTCGTGCCCTTCTTCTACAATAAAGCGCCCAATCTTTGTTGGGGCTTGTTCCGTTTTGGCATGACGTTCTACTTTTCGCTTTGAAATTTTTAATAATTCACCATTCAAAAATTCTTTTAAAGAGCTATCTTCATATTCTTCAGCGTCTAATGTTTGAAAATGTTTATAGCGTTTATCAACTGCTTCACCTTTTCCTTCTACTTGTACAACATAAAAAGAAAGATAATTTATTTCAAAATCCATATTTATCACCTTGTTTCATTTCATTAACTCTTATCAGTATAGAGATGGAGAAAACTTTCGTCAATTTATATAAGGAAGGGAAGACCCTTCCTTATATATTTTTTATTTTCAAAATTAAAATCCGTCTTCTAGCGCTGCAAATGGAATGTTAAGTCTGTTTTCTACTGTACGTAAACGTTGGTTTAAGCGATTTAGTCTACGTGTATGGCGCTCAACAGTATTTTCTAATTGACGTACTCTTTGCTCAAGCTCATTTACTCGTCGTTCTAGTTGACGGTTTCCAGTACCAGGGAAAGAGATTGGAAGTTGAAATTGTCTATTTTGGTCATATGGATTAACTTGTTCTGTTTGATCTATATATTGTTGGTATTGTGCTTGTAGATCATATTGAGGCTGATAACCGTATTGGTTATATGGATCATATGGATTGTAGGGATACATAAAAACGTCCTCCATTTCTTTAAAATAGGTTAAATACACGATACTGTATGTGTAAAAGCGGAGCAGTGGCACGGCAAATACCTAAATATATTTACGTGATTTACTTTTATAAATAAGAACAGGGAGTTGTTACATTTGTTTTTCATTTATTTAATGGTATATAATGGATAGAAGGGGAGAGGTTACATAAAGGTTACAAATTTGCTAAACTTACATTTTCATAAAAATATGTATAGACATTTACAAAAGAAAAGAGTAATTTAAATAGAGTAAAAAATAACTTGTAACATTTTATAAACATATTGTAAAATGATTGTAACAAAACATACATAAAAATGAAATAATACATAAAAGCAGTGTTGGGGAAAAGGAGAGAGTATATTGTTCCGTAAAATAAAGGGTATTTTAGTTGGGGTGCTATGCGTAGCTGTAGTGAGTGGTTGTGGTACAAAAGTAAGTGATGTTGCATTAGTAAGTGATATTGGTGGACACACTGTCGCGGCTAAAGCAGAAGTGCAGGATTCTATTAGTTTAGTTGATAGTCGAACAGGTACTGAAGTGAAAAAAATAGATTTGTCTAGTTTAGGCTATTTTGAAGACGAAGCAAAATTTAAAAAATCGGTAACGAAGGTTGCTAGTGAGGTTGGGAAAACCGTTGATAAAAAGATGGTTCCATCACGTATAGCACCTGATGGAAGTTGGCAAGAAGGAAAACCTTCTTATGAATTAATGGAAAAAGAATTAGTAGATAAATTGTTAAATGTTGGTATGTGGGATTCTTCATATCAGTTACCAATCACAGAGAAAAAGCCTACGGCAACATTAAGTGATGCGCAAGGAAGTGGTACGGTAATTGGTAGATATGAAACGAATTTAGGTGGATCAACAGGTGGCCGTATTGAGAATATTCGTTTGTCAGCGGCGAGCATAGATGGAGTTGTATTAGCAAAAGGAGACCGCTTCTCTTTTAATGCATTAATCGGTGATACAACGCCAGATAAAGGATATCAATTAGGAAAAGAAATTGTAGATGGTAAATTAGTAGATGGATATGGTGGAGGTGTTTGTCAAACATCTTCGACTTTATACAATGCAGCAGATCAAGCTGGTTTGAAAATGGTAGAGAGAACGACGCATTCTAAAACAGTTGGTTATGTGCCACAAGGAAGAGATGCTACAATTGCATATCCATACTTAGACTTAGTATTTGAAAATACGAACGACGCACCTGTGAAGCTTTATATGGGCATTCAGGGCGGAAAGTTAGTTGCTGAAGTACATAAAATGAGATAAGAGTTATAAAGTCACTTTTTCTGAAAGTTAGAAGAGGTGGCTTTTTTATTAAGAAAATAAAAATATGCATAAATTCTGACTTTTCTTATTTACATAGGGTGATTTTGGTTGTATTCTTCATAGTAACGGTTATATGTAATGGAAAAATATTGGGATAAGGAGATGGAGTTATCCATGGTACAAATTCATCCGAAAACACGTATTGGTCATGTTGCATTTAAAGTGAAAGATTTAGAACGTCAAATTGCTTTTTATGAGAATGTAGTAGGCTTAGAAGTAATTAAACAAGAGGGGAATAAAGCGTATTTATCTGGAAAGGGTGGTAAGAATACGCTGCTTGTTCTTGAAAAGTTGGAGGATGGGGCACTACAAGAACCACGTACGACTGGTATATATCATGTTGCTTTTTTAGTTCCGACTCGTGAAGCTTTTGCTTCGGCACTATTTGGGGTTCTTCGTAATAAGAATGTAATTGATAGCCCGGCTGAACAAGAAGGGCGTTATACATATTCAAATGAAATTTTACCAATTTCAAGGTTTAATAGTGCAAGTGATCATACGTATAGCGAAGCGTTTTATTTACAAGACTTAGAGGGTAATGGAATTGAAATATATGCAGACCGCCCGCGCGATCAATGGGGAGAAGGACCAGGAGGAAGTACGCCGCTTGATTTAAAAGCATTGGCAACGCTCGTTGATTATGAGTTTGCTGGTTTACCTGCTGATACTGTCGTTGGACACGTACATTTACGAATAGCTGATGTAGAAAAGTCACATGAGTTTTATGTAAAGACGGTAGGCTTTGAGGTACAGCAGCGTGAAGAGGATTGCTTATTTATTTCGGCAGGAGGCTATCATCACCATATCGGTGCAAATACGTGGAACGGAGTAAATAATCCGCACCCACCAACACATGCAACTGGACTAAAGGTATATACGATTGTACTACCGCATAAAGAAGCGTTAGATGAAGTGAAAGAAAGATTAATAGAAAAACAACATGAAATAAATGAAACTACAAATGGATTTACAGTAGTAGATCCAAGTGGTATTACAGTACAGTTTGAAATAGAAGTAGCATAAAACAAGCCAGAAAGTGTGTAATCACTTTCTGGCTTGTTTTTAATTATTCATAGTTCAATCCAATACCTTCTTACAATATTTCCATCTTCCTCAATGAAATCATCATCACGAAGCCCGCCGTTATGTAAGATTGTTTTTTCTGATCCTGTATTCACTTCGTCACAAACGACAAGTACTTTCTCGATGTTTAATTCCTTCGTTTTTTCTAGCGATAACTCTAATAACTTCGTAGCATAACCTTTTCTTCTTTCAGAAGGGCGAATGCCATAACCGATATGACCTCCAGCGTTAAATAAATGTTCGTTTAAACTATGACGTATATTAACAACTCCTACAATTTTATTTTCATCTGTAACGAGCCAATACGTAGAGTCTGGTACCCAAGATTCAGGAAGGTTTACTCCGTTATGTGCATCGAGTAATTCTTGAATCATAGCCGGAAAGTTAGAAGGGGCCTTTGAAATAACCCACGGAATCATCGTTTCACCGCTATCTTTCCATTCGTTATAAAAATCTAAGTATTCTTCTTGTAAATCAGTAGTAGGTGTAATCAAAAAGACATTCATTGCTAGTAAGCTCCTTTTATTTATGTTTTATTTCACAAAAATCAAGGTAGAAAATGAAAGCGTTTTCCGACTTTCTCAACCTCATTTCTTGCACTTCATATGCAATTTTTAACTGAAGATAAGTAAGGTGTTGAACTTAAAGGTTTTTTTTTATGAGAAATAGGTTATCTTGTTTATGCTAATATTTAAAATATTAGCATAAAAGAGTTGGAATAGTAAGTGAATTTTGATGGAATGTTTTTATATCGATAAATGGATGTGTGTGATAATTTTTGTTTTATCCATCTATAATGAATGAAAGGGGGAAGTGTTCGTGAGCTTACATATTGATTTTATTTTACGAATTGGTATTGCTGGTTTATTAGGAGCAATGATTGGTATTGAAAGGGAAATTCGATCAAAAGAAGCTGGATTAAAGACTCATTTCCTCGTAGCGGTAGGGAGCGCTTTACTAATGGTTGTTTCGAAATATGCCTTTTCAGATATTATGTTTGAAAATCATATGTCCCTTGATCCAAGTCGTATTGCAGCGCAAGTTGTTAGTGGAGTAGGTTTTTTAGGTGCAGGTACAATTATTATTCAAAAACAGGTAGTGAAAGGATTAACGACAGCGGCTGGTTTATGGGCTACAGCAGGAATTGGATTAGCAATTGGAGCGGGTATGTATGTAGTAGGGATTGGAGCTACGATTCTCGTTTTAATTGGGTTAGAGATTGTAAGTCGTATTTTTAAAGTGCGATTTTTATTTCCGCAAAATATAGCAGTGCAAATTTGTATGAATAAACATGAAACGATACAACAAATATTAGAGAAGCTTCATATGAAAGGTATTCCAATACTTTCATATGAAGTGGAATCTTTACAGCAAGATACAGGTGTAGTTTATAAGGTAGGAATGCAGCTGAAAAATATATCACCTGAAGAAAAGAATGCATTCATTCAATATATACAAACATTACCAGAAATAACATTTGTAAAGTTAAATTCATAGCGTTGAAAAAGAGGTTAGATGTAGCAGAAATTTCGCTATTATCTATCCTTTTTTGACACAAATCGCATGGAGAGTCAAGCGTTAATTTTACTATGAATGGATACATATGTGAACGTTACCTTATTTTTTCTCAATACAGAAAAAAAGTCAGAATAGTAAGATATTAGTGTAGGAAACTAAAAAATGTAAGGTAGGGGAGAGTATGAAAGGCTATTCAAAAAAAGTTTTAGTAGGGGTAAGTTTTGCTAGTTTACTGTTAGGGAGTTTTCAAGGGAGCATATCGGCGGAAAATACTAAGGAAGAGCAAGTTTCTTATCGAAATGTGCTCAAAATGGAGCCAGTTGGTGTACAATTGCCAGTGCAAGAATTAGCTCATTCATCAAAAGTGCTAGAAAATAAGTCTTTTGAAAAAAGGCTACAATTTGCTGATTTATCGCAAAGACCGCCAGAAGTCAAAAAAGAAAGTAAACAATTAGCTGTAGCGAAAACTTATACAATTGCTGAATTAAATCAATTAAGCAATCAGCAATTAGTAGATTTACTTGTAACAATCGACTGGGAGCAAATTACGGGGTTATTTCAGTTTAATAAAGACAGTCTAGCATTCTATCAAAATGATAGTAGGATGCAGGCGATTATTGATAAATTAAAGCAGCAAGGGCAAACTTATACGCAAGATGATTCAAAAGGGATTGAGACATTAGTAGAGGTATTGCGATCCGGGTTTTATTTAGGATTTTATAATACAGAATTAAGTAAACTGAATGAACGAAGCTATCATGATAAATGCTTACCTGCATTAAAAACGATTGCGAGCAACCCGAATTTTAAGCTCGGTACATTAGAACAAAATAGAGTTGTATCATCATACGGAAAATTAATAGGAAACGCTTCGAGTGATGTGGAAACGATAACATCGGCTGCGAAGATTTTTAAACAATATAATGATAGTTTTTCTACATTGGTAGATAATCTTTCAGCTGGAAATGCGATTTACGATATTATGCAAGGTGTGGATTACGATATTCAATCATATTTGTACGATACGAGAAAAGTACCGAAAGATACAGTATGGTATCAGAAAATAGATAGTTATATTAATGAGCTAAGTCGTTTTGCATTAATGGGAACGATTACAGCGAAAAACGGATGGCTTATTAACAATGGCATTTATTATACAGGTAGACTCGGTACGTTCCATAGTACAGGGACGAAAGGGTTACAAGTTGTAACAGATGCGATGAATATATACCCGTACTTAGGGGAGCAATATTTCGTAGCAGCTGAGCAAATCGCGACAAATTATGGCGGAAAAGATGCAAATGGAAATATGGTTAATTTAGATCAAATACGAGAAGATGGTAAGAAAAAATATTTACCGAAAACGTATACGTTTGATGATGGTGCAATTGTTTTAAAAGCTGGAGATAAAGTGACTGAGGAAAAAGTAAAACGTCTATATTGGGCAGCGAAAGAAGTGAAGGCACAATTCCATCGTACCGTTGAAAGTGACCAGCCATTAGAAAAAGGGAATCCAGATGATGTATTGACGATGGTTATTTATAATAGTCCAGCAGAATATCAATTTAATCGTCAATTGTACGGGTATGAAACGAATAATGGTGGTCTTTATATAGAAGGAACAGGTACATTCTTTACTTATGAACGTACACCACAAGAAAGTAGTTATAGTTTAGAAGAGTTATTCCGACATGAGTTCACGCATTATTTACAAGGTAGATATGAAGTGCCAGGACTATGGGGACAAGGTAAGATGTATGAAAATGAAAGATTATCTTGGTTTGAAGAAGGAAATGCTGAATTTTTTGCAGGAGCAACGAGAACGGATAATGTTGTACCGAGAAAGAGCATTATAGGAGGATTATCTTCAAATCCAGCAGAGCGTTATACGGCCGAGCGAACGTTAAATGCAAAGTATGGAACGTGGGATTTCTATAATTATTCCTTCGCTTTACAATCGTACATGTACAATAAGAGGTATGATATGTTTGATAAAGTTCATGACCTTATTAGGAAAAATGATGTGACAGCATATGATGCATATCGCTCTGCGTTAAGTAAAGATACGAATTTAAATAAAGAGTATCAAGACTATATGCAAATGTTAGTTGATAATCGTGATAAATATAATGTTCCGTTAGTATCAGAGGATTATTTAGCAACGCACGCATCGAAACCAGTTTCAGATATTGCAGCAGAAATTACGGCGGAAGCAAATGTAAAAAATGTATCTGTACAGAAAAATAAATCACAGTTCTTTAATACATTTACACTACAAGGAACATATACAGGTACTGCTGCAAAAGGAGAATATGAAGACTGGAAAACAATTACACAAAAGGTGAATGATACGTTAAAACGTTTAAGTACAAAAGAATGGACAGGCTATAAAACAGTAACAGCTTATTTTGTGAATTATCGTGTGAATGCATCAGGACAATTTGAGTATGACGTTGTGTTCCATGGTATGAATACAGAAGAAGGAGCTGTGAATAAAGCGCCGGTCGCAGTTATAAATGGTCCGTATAGCGGAAATGTGAACGAAGCAATCTCTTTTAAAAGCGATGGTTCAAAAGATGAAGATGGAAAAATCGCTTCTTATAAATGGGAGTTTGGAGACGGTACTGTAAGTAATGAACAAAACTCAACGCACATTTATACAAAAGAAGGAACATATACAGCGAAATTAACAGTAACAGACGATAAGGGAGCAACTAATACTGCTACAACGAGTGTGACAGTTAAAAAGAAAGAAGATAACAGTGTAGAAAAAGAGCCAAACAATTCATTCCAAACCGCAAATAAACTGCAGTTGAATCAAATTTTACGTGCTAGTTTAGGAAATGGTGATACAAGTGATTTCTTTGAAATAAATGTAGAAACAGCTAAAAACCTTCAAATCAATGTAACGAAAGAAAATAATATTGGAGTAAACTGGGTTCTTTATTCAGAAGCAGATTTAAATAATTATGTTACGTATGCCCAGCAACAAGGAAATCAACTAGTAGGTAGCTACTATACGTATCCAGGGAAATATTATTTACATGTGTATCAGTATGGTGGGGGAACAGGGAATTATACGGTAGAAGTGAAGTAGTAAAAGGGAAATTGTTTTTTCGATGAATAGCAAAAAGATCTATGCTTTTAATGAAAAAACAACTGTAGACAATGACTCTAATGGCATTAACAGATTAAGTGTCGAGAGATCTTATATTTAAATTAAACAAATCTGAACAGTAAATGAGATGAAATCGATAAATTATTAGTTCATCAAAATGTAAGAAAAGTAGTGAATTTTAAGTACGTTTAATTAAAGGATCAGAGTTTATCTGTTTTTACAGATAAACTCTGATCCTTATTATTTGAAAGTAAGATAATTGATACGTAAGGTAGCGGGATTTTTAAAATTCATTTATTTAAAAAGTTAAGTAGAAAATTTTTATCATCTAAATAACTTTCATTACATTAGCAGGGGATACTAATAGAAAAGCGTGTCCCTTTACCTAATTCACTCTCTATCTCTATATCTCCGTTTAATTCTTTAATAATACTGTAAGCAATCATAGTACCAAGTCCAGTCCCTTTTTCTGTTGTTGAATAAAACGGCAAAGCAATTCGTTTTATTTGTTGAGATGACATTCCAACACCTGAATCAATAATATCAACTATAATATTACCTTTTATTTTTTGTATATTTATTTGTAATACTCCACCATTTTTCATAGCCTCAATTCCGTTTTGTATGATGTTGTTTAGACAGAGTCTGAATTTTTCGGGGTCCCCATTTATATAAAAGGAATCTGTACTATTTTGTTTTATGTCAACTTTGTATGATAGAGCGAGTGGTGAAATAGTTTCTTTCACCTGATTTAATATGTAATTAATATCTATTTTCTCTTTTAGGGTGTTCTTTGGTTTGGTTAAAGATAAATAGTTATTGATAGTAGATTGTATTTGCTGCATTTCAATTAACATGATTTCTAAGTACTGATCCTGAGATAGCTTAGAGGCATGTTTTTCATTTAATAATTGAGTGAATCCATGAACCGTGGTTAGTGGATTGTGGATTTCGTGTGCAATTGACGCCGCTAGTTCGCTAGCTATATAAAATTTTTCAGCCCGTTGCAGTTTTTCTTTCATTTTATATTTCTCAATCATTCCCTCTATTAAATAAACTGATAATAATAATGTGAAAATATTAATGATTATATAATTTAATAAAAATTCTATGAGAGTAGCGTCTATTTTACCTCCTGTATTTATTTGAGTTACAATACCGCAGATAGAAAGTGAAGCTGTACATACTAAAATAAGGAGTAAGCTTAATAATATCTTTTTTTCTTTAAAATGCATAGGTAATAAGTAACGGAAGAGCATTGTTATACCAGAAATAATTGTAAAGATAATAAATGATGGAAGAACGCCATTTCCACCTAAGTAAAAGCGATAAGAAAGATATAAAATTCCTATAAGAACAATGTTTTTTGTATTTCCATACAGAAAAACTAATATGATAGGAATAAAACGTAAATCATAAATAAAGCCAGCGTGTAAATGAAAAGGAAAAGTCATACAAAAAATAATAGCAATAGAGGAGAGAGTAGAAATTAACATATTATTACATGTTATTTTTTCTCTAAATTCTAGCCAAAATACGTGATAGCTAAGGATACAAATTATTATAATAAAGGTATTTAATAAGAGAGTAGAAATTCCCATAGTTTTGCATCTCCGATAGTTTGTAAGTAGGATTATGTATAAGTTGGACCTAGATGTTTAGTATTAGTAGACTTTCTATCTAAAAAAGGAAGGGTACTTGAAAAAATGTTATTATATTACTCGTATTAGAATTGATGAGGAAGATAGAAAAAATAATAGATAAAAAATCTACTTGAATTTATGTACATATGAAATTAGAAAATAACTTTTGTATAGATAAAATTGGGATTGAATTACTGGTAAAATAATGGGTTTCTGAGTGTGAATATTCTGTGAAAACAATATATATGACGACCATTGTTTTGTAGCTTTCGTTATATTAACATGGAATTTACCGAATTACAAAGTGAAAATTTAAAATTTTTTTATTCATATAATTTATATGAAATGAAAACACTGTTCACTCGAGTATTGTGGTAATGAATCGTATACATTTTGTGTGAAAAAACCTTTGAAATTAACATGTTCTTTTTTATAAAACATAATACTGTAGCTTTATCTATGTGAGTTACTCAATAAATATTAATACGTAAAGTTATTATATGTATATTTAAGGATATGAATTATTACATAAAAACGCACTTAAAAAAGAATGTATGATGGTAATAGAATACAAACATCAAGGGGGAACTTAAAATGAAGTTAAATAAACTAGTGCTTAGTTGTGGAGTGATTTCGGCATTAACACTTGGTGTGTTAGGGAATAATACTTATGCTGAAGAAGTGCACAAAACGAATGATGCAATTAATATAGTTGAACACGTTCCTGCAGACATATTATTAACTCAAACAATGGATTATAGTGGAGAGGCTGTCACTTCTTTTGTATATAATGGGAGTACTGATTTAAGCTTCTTTATGAAAAATAATGGCCAAAATACAATGGGGTATAGTGTAAAAGGCCCAAATACGGAGTTAATTGTTGGTGGTTATATAAAACCTGGAGAACAACAAATTAATGTTACAAATGTACGGAATGCTTTATCTCCATTACCGATTGGAACATATAAAATTTACGTTTCAAATGATGATGGTTCTAAGGGACAATTCCAAGTTGCAGTAAGATCTATGAATTAAATTTAAAAAAACTTGTTTATGAGCTGATTTAATTTTTACCTTCTGGAAAGAGATGATATTGACCCGAGAGTCCCCCATAAAAGTAAAAACGAGCATCCTTATGTAATTGTGAGAGGGTGCTCGTTTTTTGTTATGAAACAGAAAAGAATTACTTCCAACCACTTATAAAGACATTTTGATATTTTCTTCGCTAATCTACTAGTTTGTGTAAACGAGAGAATATCCATTATGAAAGATTTCAAAATAAAGGTGACTTAACATGCAGCTAAATTATATTGGGAAATAGAAAAACCACTCTTATAGGAGTGGTTTCTAATCATTATTTTTAGGCTATACATTTAAAATTAGGCTAAGTTATAGAAATAATAAATATTTTATTCGTTGTTATTATTTTGGTTCTGGATAATGATTGTAGTATGAGATTCTAATAAATTCTTGGTAGACATTTGTTAATTTAGCATTTCTAAGAGTATCGTTGAATTTTTGCATACGTACACTACCTTGAGCGTAGCCCCCACCAGGAGTATAAGGATTTCTAGCTTCAAAGTCATCCATAAATACTTTTAATTTTTTATAGTCTTGAGATTGATAGAAAGCCGCGGCCTCTTCAGGAGTGACATCAAAGTAAGAGGATGATGTTGAGTTATAAGAAGCTGCTTGAGCAGTAGGTGCCTCTAGCATAGTTGTAGCTCCACCGAACATAGTAAGCGCCATAGAAGATACAATAATTTTTTTGAACATAATAAAACCTCCATGTAGAATATTTGGATTAATAGCAACCCTGTAATCATTATAGTTACAATGAAAATGGTTATCAAATGCAATGTTGCATAATTTATTCTTTGAATGAGAAGTTCCCCTTATATCTAAATGGAGGAGTGTAATAAGGAATTAATAGATTAAAAGAGGGGTACATATTATTCGAGGTAACAAGAAAATGAAATGAAAAGGCTATTTTTTAATTGGGGAAAGTTAAAAGTCCCTGTTATTAAAGAGAGGGACTTTCACAAAGGAATGAGAATTAACAGCTGAAGGTATCGTTATTGGGAATTTAATTTCGTTTATTTGTGTTGAGAAATAAATAGTATAAGTTGTATAAGGCGAAATGAAGGAAGATTTCTTATAGATTTTTCGCTTAACAAAGTATGTTAAACCTTGCTCAAAATCATGTAATAGACTATGAAATAATCTTTCTAAAATATAGTTTGGCTGAAAATTAGAGGACATTAATTCAATGAAGTAGTAATTACTGTTTTTCAGGATAGGGGTCTTTTTTTTATTTAATAAAGAGAATATATTTTCTCAACAGGACAAATGGTAATCATCTATAAGTACTACTTATAAGGATAATAGGAAAATAGAAATAAATAATAAAGGAGAATGTGAAATGACAACATTACTATCTAATAGAAATCGAGTTAAAATCAGTGAAGAAGATGTAGATGTATTAAAGGTAATGGCACATCCCGTTCGATTACAAATTGTAAATGAATTAATGCACCATAAAATGTGTAATGTTACACAGTTAACGAAAATATTAAAACTCCCGCAATCCACTGTTTCACAGCATCTATCAAAATTAAAGGGAACCGTACTCCGTGCAGAAAGACGAGGATTAGAGATGCATTATTATATTGATAATGCTAAGGCCCGCCAGATTATAGGGATTTTAGGTTTTTAGGTTCATACTACGTAAAAAGTTTCCTCATATAAAATAGGGAACTTTTTTTGTTGAACAAATTGTACATATTTATAAATAAAATGGAAAGAAGTAAACTAGTAATTTAAATAGTGGCCTCTTTTAAAGATAATTAAATATGCCAAAATATATGATTACAAAGCGAAACTTTTGATGCCTTTTTTTATTTATTAGGTAAAAGCAATTGGGTGGATTTTCTTACAGTAATGGTTGGATAAAATAGAAGATTACTAACTTGAACAAAAGAACTACTAGTTACATATTTAACATACATATTTATCTGGTTAATTGCAGTCGTGTTTTGGAATCTGTATATAGTAAACTCATTTAAAAACTTGAAAAATATTAAAATGTGTAAATTTTATGACTATTTAGCCAATTTTGTTTAATATTTGTAATTTGTTGTTTTATAATGATAATCGGGTTGCTCGTGAATGTTTTAGATATTGCGATATATACTCAGATAAATTTATTTTAGGGAGGTTTCAGAATTGAGTAAGAGAGTTATTATAAGAGTTTTTACATTATTATCAGTACTGGCATTATTCCTTAATGTGTTTTTACCAAGGGCTAGTGCAGAAGTTATGACGCATGAAAAATATTCAATGGACTGGAGTTATAGTAATAGTCTAGGTAAGTACATTCGAACTGAAATTATTAAAAATTCAAGTGGTCAAATTGCTTATTGCTTAACTCTTGGATTAAAATCACCAAATGGTGAAGATCTTCCTGAAATGGGGAAAACAGATAATGTAGTATATAAGGTCTTATTAAATGGTTTCCCACAAAAAAGTACTGAACAGCTGGGAGTAGCTAATAAAAATGAAGCGCATTATGCAACTCAGCTTGCGGTCTGGAATGCATTAGGACAACTTGATGTAAATGAATTAAAACATGAGAATAAAAATGTTGAAAAAGCAGCTAAGGCTATTATTAGTAATGCTAATAATAGTGAAGAGACGCAAGATATTTTTATGAATGTGATTCCTGCTGAAAAGCAAAAAGCAGAATTAAAGGGTGAGTTCTTTGAAACGAATCTATACACAGTGCAAACAAATGCTAAGAGTGGTTCTTATAAGGTAGTAGCGAAAAATGCCCCTAATGGAGTTAAAATTGTTAGTGAAAATGGTGAAGTGAGAGATCAGCTTTCAGTTGGGGAAAAATTCCGTATCCAAATTCCTAAGAACACAAAAACAGGTGAATTTAATTTAAGTGTTGCTGCTAATTTAACTAAAGTTCAAGCAATTGCTTACCGCGGCACGGATACTGTTCAGAATGCTACAGTATTATTAGAAAGAAATGAAGAAAAGCTTAGTGGTGATCTTGCAGTAAATTGGGAAGCAACTGGTTCTTTAAAAATTAAAAAGGTTGGAGAAAATGGGGAAGTTCTAGCTGGTGCAGTATTTGAAGTCTTTAATGCAAATAATGAATCAGTTGGAAAAATCACGACTGGTGCTGATGGTACTGCAGAATTAAATAACCTACAAATTGGTACATATACAGTAAAAGAAATTAAAGCACCAACAGGTTATGTTTCAGGTGATAAACCACAAACTATTGAAGTTAAAACAGGGGAAACAGGAGCTGTTCAAGTAGTAAACAATAAAGTAAAAGGTAACATCGAAATTAAAAAACTTAGTGATTCAGGAAAGGTTTTACCAAATGTTGAATTCACAGTCTTCACTGAAGATGGAAAAGAAGTGAAAAAAGTAGTAACAAAAGAAAATGGAATTGCAAACGTTGAAGGTCTTACGTATGGTAAGTATTATTTCTTAGAGACAAAAACACTTAATGGATATATTGAAAATAAAACAAAGTATCCTTTTGAAATTAAAGAGCACAATAAAACACTTACTTTTACAGTGGAAAATACCGAAGTAAAAGGTAGTGTAAAATTACTTAAAGTAGATAATGAAGATATCAGCAAAAAATTAGAAGGTGCAGTATTCGAGTTAAAAGATGCAAGTGGGAAAGTTATTGGTGAATATAAGACAGATAAAAATGGTGAAGTTAACGTCAAAAATTTAGCATATGGTAAATATTCATTTGTAGAAAAGGCTTCTCCAAATGGTTATGTTCTTATTAAAGAACCAATTGTGTTCGAAATAAAGGAACATGGGAAAATTATTGAGTTATTAGCAGTTAATCATCTTATCAAAGGTGATCTAGAAATTACAAAAGTTGATGTAGCTGATGGAAACAACAAACTTCCAAATGCAGAGTTTACTATTTATAATGAAGCAGGAAAAGAAGTAGTAAAAGGAAAAACAGACGATAAAGGTATCGCGAAGTTTGAAAAGTTACCATTTGGAAAATACACATATAAAGAAACTGTTGCACCAAAAGGTTATGTATTGAATGAAGAAACGTTCTCTTTTGAGATCAAAGAGAATGGTCAAATCATTAAACATATTGTCAAAGATGAAAAGATTCCTTCAATAAAAACAACAGCTACTGATAAAACTGATGACACAAAAGAAATGCACACTTCTAAGTCTGTAACAATCCAAGATAAAGTGGAATACAAAGACCTACAAGTAGGTAAAGAGTACACTTTAAAAGGTAAATTAATGGATAAAAAGACTAATAAACCATTAGTTGTAAATGGTAAAGAAGTAACTGCTGAAACTAAGTTTACATCAAAAGAAGCAAACGGATCTATCACACTAGATTTCACTTTTGATGCAACTGGTTTAGAAGAAAAGGAAGTAGTAGTATTCGAAGAGTTACTGAAAGACGGAAAAGTTGTTACGACACATACTGATATCAATGATAAAGGTCAAACAGTTAAGTTCGTTAAGCCATTAGTAAAAACAACTGCTACAAACAAAGCTGATGGTGGAAAAGAGATTCATGCAAAGGATGCTATCACTATCCAAGATAAAGTGGAGTATACTAACTTAGTTGTTGGTAAAGAGTACACTGTAAAAGGGAAATTAATGAACAAAGCTATTAACGAACCATTATTAATTGGTGGTAAAGAAGTAACAGCTGAGACTAAATTTATTGCAAAAGAAAAGAATGGTTTTGTAACATTAGACTTTATTTTCGTTGGTGCTGAGCAGCAAGGAAGAGAAGTAGTCGTGTTTGAAGACTTGTTACATGAAGGTCAAGTAATAGCAACTCACGCTGACATTAACGATGTAGGTCAAACAGTTCGATTTGTAGAGCCTTCTATTAAAACGACAGCTACAAACAAAGCTGATGGTTCTAAAGAGTTAGATGCTTCTAAATCTGTAACAATCCAAGATAAAGTGGAATACAAAGACTTAATCGTAGGTAAAGAGTACGTTGTAAAAGGCAAACTAATGGATAAAGCAACAAAAAAACCATTAGTAGTTGATGGTAAAGAAGTAACAGTAGAATCTAAATTTACAGCAAAAGAAAAAAATGGTTCTATCACACTAGATTTCACATTTAATGCTTCTGCATTACAAGGTAAAGAAGTGGTAGTGTTTGAAGAATTGTATCAAGATAATGTCTTGGTAGCTATACATGTTGACATCGAAGATAAGGGGCAAACAGTGAAATTTAAAGAAGTAAAACCGGAACAACCAAAACCTAATCAACCAAAACCAGATCAGCCGCATCCAGATAAAAGCATTCCAACACCAGAACAACAAAAAGCAGAAAAGACATTAAAATCAGGAATATTACCAGTTACAGGTGGAGATTTATCCATGTGGATCTCAATGGGCGTTGGCCTTTTATTATTAGCTCTTGGAACTGTATTATTTATCAAACGTAGAAACGCATAATAACTATATCATTTTTACAAAGAAGGTCTTCTAATAATTAGAAGACCTTTCATTTTTGAACTTAACTCGGATTTTGTTTGAGTCAGTTTGGACATTCGATTTTAAGCGTGAATAGCATTTAAAATCGAAAATTTATTCGTAGTAAATAATACATAATTTTGTTTTACCGTTTTAATTAAAATACGATCCGTTGTACCATATGCTGTTCCAATACGAATCACATTTGATTCTTCAACGCCAGCATAGGTAGAATCTTCGATAACCTCAATCACATCACCTAATGGAATCGTAACCTTCGCCAACTGCCATGAAATAATTAACTCTTCCTTTGTTTTTTTTACATGAATACCTAGCATCATACCAAGACCTTTCTATAATAGAATGCTACACTTTTCATCTTATTATACAAATTTTCAGATTGTTTTTCTATATGTAGGAATAGAATGGATTTTATATATTGGAATCTTAAGAGTGGCAAAGAAATAGGAAGATATACTGTCATTTGTGGCAAAGAAATAGGAAGATATACTGTCATTTTAGTAAGGAATACTGTATGAAGAAAAGTTCACGTCAAATTAATATGGATTTGATATGGTTCAAGTATGATGAACGAGAAACAGTAAGCGTGTTAGGAAGGAAATGAATAATGAGAATTAAATTAGTAGGGATTTTCACTTGTATGATTGTGATACTAGGTGTCTTTATCGTTTACACCAATCAATCTATTGGTAAAGAACCAGAAAAGACAAATTATGAAACTCGTGAAAACTCCATAAATAATGAGAATAATAGTAAGCAAAATGGGACTTCAAATAAGATAGCAAGTTCTTTTGCTAGTATACAGGCTGTAGTAAATAAGGAATATGGATTGCCCGAAGACTATAAGCCAAAGGATTTAGTAGTACCGAATGTACCATTCTCATTTAGTGGAACGGTAGAAAAGAGTTATCTGCGTAAAGAAGCAGCTGAAGCGCTAGAAAAGTTATTCCTTCTAGCTAAGCAAGAGGGGATCCAGTTGAATGCTGTTTCAGGGTTTCGTTCCTATGAATATCAAAAAACTCTGTATGCCAACAATGTTAAAAAGAAAGGACAAGAGCATACGGATCGTTTCTCGGCAAAGCCTGGACATAGTGAACATCAAACAGGATTAACGATGGACGTTTCATCTAAAAGTGCAAATAATGAACTAGAGCTAGCGTTTGCGAACACGAAGGAAGGCAAATGGTTGAAAGAAAATGCGCATCGTGCAGGATTTATCATTCGTTATTCTAAGGGGAAGGAAAGTATTACAGGTTATGCATATGAACCTTGGCATATTCGCTATGTAGGACATATTGCTGAAAATATATATAAGAAAAACCTGACTTTAGAAGAATATATGAATCTGTGAAAATAGAATTGAAAAGTTAAACTGTATTTAATGTTTAAGAATCCTACTTTTCTTATTAAAAGGCCTAATTTCTCAATGTATTATAGAGAAACTAGGCCTTTTTCATCATTTTATCAAAGTATTTTTCAGTTAATGATTCGATGTACTGATTATATTTTCAAGTGTTCGCTTTGAGCTACATAGATATAGTTTTTGTTGCAACTGTTTGTTGAAATACCTTATCATGCTCAACAATAACCATTGTGGGATTAAATTGTTGAATAAGCTCTTCAATCTGCATACGCGAATAGATATCTATAAAATTTAGTGGTTCGTCCCATATATATAAATGAGTTTTTTATAGAATATTTCACGTAGAAATTCCCGATCTTCTGCTTGGGGACAAATTTCTTCAAGGATTTCATGAGTAAGTTTGTTCTTATCTGCAACAGGATAGGGGAAGTAATTGAATTCTACTGAAGCAAGGATTTTCCCACTATACTCATAATTCCCTAACAATAAATTAAAGAATGTCGTTTTACCTCGTCCGTTTCTACCGATAAATCTCAGTTTCCAATCCGTATCTATTTGGAAGTTTACACCTTCAAAAATAGTATCAAAGCTACGTGGGTATGAAAAAGTTAAGTCTTGGACTTTTATCATTGACATAATAATTCCTCCTTTATATATCGAAACGTTTCATATAAAGGAGGAACATCCATCCATTTTTTAATTCCTCTATATAAGTTTGATGGATATTAACGACTTATATAGAGCATTACATGTGTAATAATAGTGTCTGAAGTACTCATTTTTTTCGCTCCTTTATTTGTTAGGTGTATGTAACAATTAATAAGTTTCAACTAACATAAAACGGGAATAAAAAAATCCCCCAATTTGTAATCGGAGAGATTAGTCTTTCGTCTATAATTAATAAGTACTTATTAATTATTTGAATCATGACAAATAAAGTATGAACTGAATTTTAAAAATGGATAGACTAACCCTATATTTTATAGTTTGAAGTTATAAAATTCAACTTAAAATATAAATTAGTTAATCATTATTCATCCATCATTCCTTTCATAATTCTATTTTTAAAGTAACATTCTTTTTTGAGATGCAATATCAGAATCAGCTTCACCTAATCCTAAATCATTTATAATTCTTTGAGTAAGGAAATAAAACATTACCTTCTTTTTATAAATATCGTATTATTGTTCAATATTTCATGCCTTTTGTCCATTAAAAGGGGAGAGATTTGAAATTGACATCAATCTTGGTTGTAACTATAATAGTTACAGTTAGTTTCGTAAATTAATTCGAATTTCCATGTTAATGATAGTATATTTTCATTTCTTTTAAGTGTGATAGTTAGCAACTAAATATAATCCAATAGAGGATTATATTCTATCTCATATTTAAAGAGTAGTTAAGTTGTACCATCCAAATTTACTATGCACAACACTTAAAAAACTACATTTTTCAACTTATCCTTTTTGGAATCCTCGGTATTAAAAATTGTAAACATATACAAAAAATTAACAAGACTGTTGTATGTAGAAAGAAATCTTTTAAAAAGGTCATAATATGGATAATAGGTGGCACACATTTTAATTAGTAGGAGTTGTGCCACTATCAAGACATTTTTTAATAAAAGTATAGAAAAAACTCAAGAAGGTGAGTCCATTGCGTAAACATGCATATGTGCAATTTTATGTATTGATATTGGCTTTAATAGCTTATATAAGCTTTTGCTTTATATTTTTATTTGTTTTTCCGAATCATTATTTCGTATCAGATTTTAATATCCGACTATCATCTTTAGTCATTGAAACTACTGTGTTTATCTCATTACTGTATTCTATATTAGCTAGAAAAATTAAGTTAGAAGTATTCTGGGTTTGCATTATTATTGCAATAGGGTGTTTCTTGATAGGGAATTTCATATCCGCTTTTCAAGTACTTAATGTGGAATTGCCAATACAAAATTTTAATATCTCTGATGTATTTTTGTTGTTTTTCTTATTTTTCTTTCTCTTTGCGTTCTTTTATAAAATCATGATGGAATGTAACAAGTGGGAGAAAGCGTATTTACTTTGTGATTTATGTATTGTTGTTACTGCTATTTTTACATTAGAGTGGTACCTATTTAATAAACCTTCTGCAAATATCTTATTTTTATCAATTGGAGATGTTTTTCTCTCATTTATTTTTCCGATTTTAGATTTATTGCTTCTATTACTTGGAGTTACCCTAATCTTTCGACCAGCTATTTTCAATACAAAAAGTAAATTGTTTATTTTTATCCTAGTATTAACCGGATTGGCTATTACGGACTACTTGTATTTTTATTTACAAGACGATTTATCAGATCGTTCAGTTATATTATTAAGGTGTTTGTATAGAGTTTTCCTATTATTTATCGCTATTGCTGCTACAATTCCAAAGAATGCATCTTCTAAAAGAAATTATTTTATTATTAATCCGACATTTGGAAAGAAAATTCTTGTCATTTTCCCTTATCTTGCAGTTACAGTTTTAATTGGCTTTACTTTGAAAGAGCAAACTTCTTCATCTACACTGATTATGGGAAATTGTATTGCTTTTGTATTTGTACTGATTCGTCATACAATCGTACGAATGCAAAACAAAGATTTAACTGAAACATTAAAAGTGTTTAATAATCAATTAGAACAAACAGTATCTCAAAGAACAATGGATTTAATAAACAAATCTAATGATTTGGTAAAAAATCAAGAGAGATTTAAGTCACTATATGAGTATCATCCGGATCCTATATTAACGATTGATTCAAATGGTACCGTATTAAATATAAACCAGGCTGGAAGTATGTTATTAGGAAAAGACAGTGCTGTATTAATAGGGAAAGAGTGCTTCTCTATTTTTTTAGATGAGGATAAATCTGAATTGGAATCGGCTATAAAAAAAGGAAAACGATGTAGTTCATCTTCGTTACAGTTACGTGTGAAAAATAACAATGAGAAGGATATACTCTTTTGGTATGTCACTATAGTTCCTATTATGATAGAAGGACAAACCTTTGGGAGTTATGTAATGGTAAAAGACATAACGAGGATGAAACAACAGCAGGATGAGATAAATTATCTTGCATTCCATGATACGGTGACGGAGATTGGAAATCGTATATTCTTCCAGCAGGAATTAGAAAAATCTATTAAGCGTGCACAAAAAACACAGGATAAGCTTGGGCTCTTGTATATTGATTTGAATCGCTTTAAGACTATTAATGATACACTGGGTCATTCGATTGGTGACAGGGTTTTAAAAGAAGTTGCCAACCGTTTTAGGACATGTCTGTCACCGACTATTCCTCTAGCAAGAATAGGGGGAGATGAGTTTGCGATCATTATCCATAACCAAACAGAGCAACAGCTATTGGATTTGTGTGAAACTTTATTTCGTATAACTGAAGAACCATTTGTAGTAAATCAGCATAGTTTTTACTTATCTCTTAGTATAGGAATAGCAGTGTATCCGTTTGGAGGAATAAATACTACTACACTTTTACAACATGCTGATATTGCTATGTATAGTGCAAAGGAAAAAGGTAACAATGCTGTTTGTATGTATGACGAGACATTATCTCGAAAAATAACCCGTCGATTACGATTAGAACAGGATTTACCAAATGCAATTGAAAATAATGAGTTGTTTTTATTGTATCAACCACAGATTGATAGTAAGGCAGGTAAGGTTATTGGTTCAGAGGCTTTACTACGTTGGCAACATCCAAAGCTCGGGCTGATTTCTCCTTTTGAGTTTATACCTATCGCAGAAGAAACGTCGCAGATTATTTCAATTGGGAAATGGACATTACAGAAAGCGTGTCGACAGCTGAAAGAATGGCATTCTGCGGGCTATTCAAATCTAAAGATGGGGATAAATTTATCAGCTATAGAGTTTGAACAGAAAGACTTTGTCCAAATAATTATATCGACCATAGAAGAAATAGGAGTACCTGCTAGTTCTATTGATTTGGAATTAACAGAGCGAATAGCAATGGTAGATGAAAAAGAAACTTTATCGAAGTTAAAAGCATTAAAATCATATGGTGTACATTTATCAATTGACGATTTTGGTACAGGTTATTCTTCATTAGCGTATCTGCCACTGTATCCAATTGATACTTTGAAAATTCCGAGAGAATTTGTTAATAGGATCGAAACTTCTACTGATGGAGATGAAATTATACAAACCATTGTTTCACTAGCGCATACTTTAAATATGAAAGTGATAGCAGAAGGGGTGGAAACGAAGGGACAGTTAACAGTGTTACAACAAAATGCATGCTATCTAATTCAGGGCTATTATTACAGTAAACCTGTAAATGAAGATGAGTTTCTCATGTTTTTAAACACGATGTGGAATGAATAAGTGAGAACTCCGTATATGTGAAGTAAAGTGAAAAGAAGTTCTATCTATATTGAGTAGAACTTCTTTTTTATACTTATTTATCAATAGATAATTAGTTAGACCTTCAACCTAAAATATAAATAGCTTTTCTAAATGTGAAGAAGCCTAGATAGTTATCTGTGAGAAACAGAAGTAATTAAAAAGTTAATTAAAGTTTGTAACAGTTCATCAGAGCAGTCAATACTTTCTTTTTCATACACATCACTTCTCGTAGCCATTCGATATAAGGTACCCAATAAGATATGGGTAATGGTTAAGGCAAGTAATCGAGGATCTATATCTTTACGGAATGAACCATCTTGTATTCCTTCTTCGATTAATTCTTGTAATGTGAATAAAGCTTGCCCTGTAATAGATGTATATTTTTCTTCTAACTCTGGTGTAGGATACGATTTAGAATACAATTGATCAAACAAGCCTATGAAGCGGAATTGGGAGGAGTTTGTTTGATATTGATGACTAATAAATTTAAACATAGATTCCATCTTTTCGAAAGCGTTAGTTCCGTTTTGTACTTCTTCTTTTTCAGCTTCTAGTAACTCTGTTAAGATTCGGATTTGAATATTAAATAAAATTTCATGAATGGATTTATAGTATTTGTAAAGGGTAACTCTACTAATTTTTGCTTTATTAACGATATCCACAATAGTGATATCCATTAATCCCTTTTCTAAGGCCAACTCCAATGCAACATCTAAAATTTGTATTCTTCTAGCATTACGCATCTGTTCTAATTCTTGTTTCCGTGTTGAGACCATTAATTTGCACTCCATATTGTAAATAGTTTTTATTTATTAATATTACTCACCATTTTAATATGAAATAAATTACAAATCAATATTAGTCATATGGTAATCAGGTTATATAAAAACATATAGTATCAGTTTATATTATTACCTTACTAAACAAATTGCTTATTTAGTAACGAGTTTGTGATTTTGGTTTTTGTGCGTATGTTCGTTTTAGTGTTCAAATTCTCAGCTGCGTCTGTATTTACTAATGTAAAAACTATACCTTCTTTTAAACTGAAAGTACTTGCTAAGTAATGTTTGTTATTTCCTGAATTTTTTCATTCAACAAGTTCCTTAGAGCTTTTGTATAGTGTACAAACTATCATTTTTAGAGAGGATAAAGGTATTAACATCGTGTAAATACCCTAGCGATTTGAATTATATATGTGTGTTAACACGTTGTAACTATCTTTTTGTGAAATTCTTAATTTTAAGCAAGATTATATATCTGGTCTAGAATTTTTAGTATTGTCTATTGCACACAATAAAAATGAGTGTTGACATTAAAAATACTTAGGGTTACTATTTGTTTGTGGTGTTTACACGGTGTAAACACTTGGAGTGATGAAGGGAGAGAATTTTTCAGTTGAGGTAATTTACTATAGAGTAATTTATATTGTATCTATATAATCTTTTTATAAAGATAATCAGATTTATATTCGTGAATATATATTACTCAAAAAAGGAGAGATAGAAAAATGAAGTTAAAACCGTACATAATCGCTTTCAGCCTATCTGCAATTCTAGCATACAATACTATGTTAGTTTCTGCCGATAGCACAGAACAACCTATTGTTCTCGGGTATACCTTATATGGTACATCCACTGATTCTCTAAAGGTAACACAACCAGCAATGAATCAAGTATCAACAGATAACTTTTTCTTTTATGCAGATGGTACTGTGCAAGGGGAAGCACCTAAAGAAGTATTGTCCTATTCGCAAAAAAATAAAATAAAAATTTATGCAGCTTTATCTAACTTTAATAATGATATTAATTACTTTGACGAGAATTTAGCTCATAACGTTCTTTCTAATTCAGGGAAAAGAACAAAATTAATAAATCAAATATATAATATAGTTGTTAAATATAAGTATGATGGCGTAAATATTGATTTAGAAAATATTAAGCCAGAAGATCGGGACTTACTTACTACTTTTGTAAAAGAGACATCAAAAAAATTCCATGGTTCAGGTCATTCTGTTGTGGTATCGGTTCCTGCCAAGAATGAGGATGATCGTGAGAATACATGGACATGGCCATTTGATTATGCTCAATTAGGTGAAAATGTAGATTTTCTTCAAGTAATGACTTACGATGAACATGGTACATGGAGTCAACCAGGATCTACTATTAGTAAGCCATGGTTAGAAGAAAATCTAAATTACACTACTAGAGTGGTAGATAATAAAAAAATTATTATGGGTATCCCTGCATACGGAAATGATTGGGATTTGAGTGATAAAAGTAATAGCAAAATGCTTGCTTGGAAGGACACAAATGAACTTATTCAAAAAACAAATGCAAAACCGCGTCGTGATGGAGCGTCTGGTTCGATGGTGTTTACGTATACGGATAAAAATAATCATAAGCATGAAGTTTGGTATGAGGATGAAACAAGTATTAAACAAAAAACTCACTATACAATCACAAAGAATCTTGCAGGGGTTTCCGTTTATGCAATAGGACAGGAGAATAAACAATTCTGGACAGCAGTATCTAGTGGCTTAAAATAATTCCTGGACATAATAATAAATCATATTTATTTTATAGAAATTATAGGTTATACTAAAGTTAGGTGCAAAAATGCACTGTTTGAAAAAGAGTGAAAAACAAAAAGGAATCCGTAAAGGGTTCCTTTTTGTTTTTTTCAATGAAGTAATATTCTAATTATCCCTGTCTTTTTTATATGCAAATGAACTCACTCATTATAAATTTACAATGAATTTTGGGGAGATTTAGGAATTCTTGCAATAAAATATAGGACACCATTTTGGTTGTCTGCTCGTGGAACAAATGCCAGAAATACTTTTTAAGTAATTGGCTGTTCTTTTCCTTGCCAAAACCTTCAGTTATAGGAAGAGGTTCAATGAATTGCGTCTTAAGTATTATACGTTATACCCGAATAATTTTAAATCTTCTCCTGAGTCTGAAATTATCTTTTCGAACTGCAATCCTACTTTTTCTAAAAGCTTTCCTGAGGCGGTGTTATCTATTGAAGTAATTGCTACAATTCGTTTCAGTCCAAATTTTTGTACACCGTATTCGATTACCGCAGAAGCAGACTCGTGGCCATATCCTTTTGAACGGAATTTTTCTAAAAAGGCAAAGCCGATATCAACATCTTCTAATGAATCTCTTTTAATAAGACCGCACATGCCAAGTGGCGTGAGGTCTTCTTTTCTCTCTACTAAGTAAAGGCCAAATCCGAGTTTGTTATACATATCGACTGGTCCGTTTACGATATAATTTTTTGCGTCTTCTAAGTTTCTAACCCCTTTATCGCCAATAAACTGAATCCATGCAGGATCGTTTACTAATTCAAGAATAAACGGAGCATCTTTTATATCGAGCCAACGAAGAGTGAGTCGTTCAGTTTCAAGAACTATCAATCTATTGCACCACCTTTAAATGTTATAACAATTAGTATGGATTGCGTAATACAAAAGTGCAACATATTTTAATTACGCTCTACTTGTTCACATAAAGTTCGTTTGTTTTGTATAAAAGGATATTTTATAATTAGATTTGATTGTAAAGAGTGAGATGCTTATACAATAACTCCTAGGTGACTAGGAGTTTTTACTATATAACTATCATTATTACTAAATATGACACACTACACATTCTACTCAAGGAGGTATATAATGAAAAAATTATATAATGCATCGTTTACGTATTTAATTATCGGTTTATTGTCAGGAATATTTGCTAGGGAGTATGGGAAGTATAAAGGGATTTTAGGCTCTACTTTATTAAATCTTTTACATACACATACACTTGTACTTGGTTTTTTCTTCTTTTTAATTGCTTTAGGATTAGCAAAAGTATTCGCGTTTCATGAAGTGAAAGGATTTAATAAATGGTTTGTTTTACATAACATTGCATTAACTTTAATGTTAGGTTCGCTGGCAGCGAGAGGGCTTCTTCAATTAAATGGAGCGGATTTTAAAGAGTTAACGTATATTGTAGGTTTCTCTCATTCATTGATGGCAGTTACTTTAATTTGGTTTATGTTGTTAATAAAGAAGTCATATAAAATGTAGTTTAAAAAGAACTTGTAGCGAGTGCTACAAGTTCTTTTTTGTATGCTTAAAGTTAAAAAATCTCATTTTTCTAATTATTTTGTATAAAAATGGTATACTTATTTTAAAATTAAAAAAGGAGAGTTAGTTATGGAAATAACAATTGAGCATTTAGTAAATGAATTAAAGGATATACTTCCTGAAGAGCGAGTAGTAATAAATGAAACAGTAAGAGAGTTACATAGTAAAGATGAATCTTACCATACTAGTAGTTTACCTGATGTAGTTGTTTTTCCAAAAACGACCGAAGAGGTTAGCGGGATAATGAAAGTAGCGAGTGAGCATAAAAGATCTGTCGTTCCATTTGGGGTAGGCTCTAGTTTAGAAGGACATGTAATTCCGTATGAAAAGGGAATCACAATGGATTTTTCTCTTATGAATAAAATACTTGAAATAAGGGAGAAAGATTTTCTTGTGAGAGTACAGCCAGGAGTGACCCGCTCTCAGCTCAATAAAGAACTGAAGAAATACGGTTTGTTTTTTAGTGTAGACCCAGGAGCCGATGCAACGTTAGGTGGAATGGCTGCTACAAATGCAAGCGGAACGACAGCGGTTAAGTATGGCGTAATGCGTGATCAAGTTCGTGATTTAGAAGTGGTTCTAGCTGATGGAGGCATAATACATACGGGGAATTTAGCAGCGAAGTCATCATCAGGTTATCATTTAAATGGTATTTTCGTAGGTTCAGAAGGGACGCTTGGATGTTTTACAGAATTAACTTTAAAAGTATATGGTATACCAGAGCATGTTATGGCTGCCAGGGCATCGTTTCCAACTATAAATGATGCAGTAGAAGCTGTAATTAACATATTACAAGCAGGTATTCCAATCGCGAGAATTGAACTCGTTGATGAATTATCTATGAAACAAGTAAATCATTACAATGAAACAAGTTACAGAGAAGAACCGACGCTGTTTTTAGAGTTTCACGGCAATGAAGCAGGGTTAAAGCAAGATATTGAATTTACGAAAGAAATCGTTCTTGATCATAAATGTATAGAAATTGCGTTTGAGACGGAAACAGCAGCGAGAAATAAACTGTGGGATGCAAGACATAACTTAGCGTACTCTTACGTGCATAGTTATCCTGGTAAAAAGCTAATGAGTACAGACGTATGTGTGCCAATTTCGGAATTAGCTGGCGCAATTCAACATGCGAAAGAGGTATTAGATAAAGTAGGCCTTATTGGTGGTATTCTCGGTCATGTTGGGGATGGGAATTTCCATGTACTCTTAATGATTGACACAAATGATAAAGAGGAAGTGAAGAAGGCAGACGAAATAAACGAAAGTATCGTTCTGTATGCTCTTAAACGAGGAGGAACGTGTACAGGAGAACATGGCGTTGGAATCGGAAAACGAAAGTATCAAGAAGAAGAACATGGGGCGGCATTATTTGTAATGGAGAAAATAAAGAAAGCTCTTGATCCGCAAAATATTTTGAATCCGAATAAGGTGTTTCAATTAAAAGATAGGGGCTGAGTGGATGAAAATACTAGAAGCGATAAGTAATATAGCTGGAAAGTATTTTGCATTTTGGACCGGCTGCTGCACTCCCAAGTGTATTAGCGGCAGTATGGCATAACATTGCAGGGCCAATATTAGCGACAGTTTGGTCAAAAATACAAAGGGAAAATTTATCAATAAATATAGAAAAATAAGAGATAAGCATTTCATTTGAAATAGAGGAATGATAAATAATGCAAAAACGTATTGTACATTTTGAAGGAATGGTTGTATTTTTAGCCACGATTTATATGTATTCGATATATGAATTTAGTTGGATTATATTTTTTGTATTCCTTTTAGCGCCGGATTTATCCATGTTAGCGTATGGGATCAATAATCACGTTGGTGCTAACATTTATAATTTATTTCACACATATATCATATCGATATTAATTGTTATCATAGGTGTTTATTTTAAGATAGATATAGTTATTATGATTGGTTTAATATGGATAGCACATATTGGAATGGATCGAATGTTTGGATATGGGTTGAAATATGAGACGGATTTTAAGGATACTCATATTCAACGTTTATAATTTATTTTGAGAAGAGGGATACGTTGAAGCAGAGAATTGCTATCGAAGAATATGATGTCAAATGGGAAAGTGAATTTAATAAAATACACACTCTTATTAACAATGTAATGGAAGACAGCATTGTATCTATTGAACATGTTGGGAGTACATCTGTTAAAGGGCTTGCATCAAAACCAATATTAGATATTGATGTTGTAATAGAAGAGTACGAAATTTTTCATGAGGTAGTAAAAAAACTGGAGAAGATAGGGTACTATCATCAGTTAGAATGGAGCTTTAAAGGAAGAGAAGCGTTTGGAAGAAAGGATGCGTTCGTTCCATGGAACGAGGGAAATACAGTTTGGATGGAACATCATTTATATGTGTGTGATAAAAATAGTGAAGAGTTGAGAAGGCATATAGCGTTTCGAGATTACCTGCGTGAACATACTGAAGTAGCTAATGAGTATGGAAACTTGAAGGAAGAGTTAGCAAGAGAGTCGAAAAATCGATCGAGCTATGGCGAAGGTAAAACAGCATTTATTACAAATATATTTGGAAAAATAAACTAAGGTCGCATTAAGTACATGCGACCTATTCTTATTAAATTGAATGCTGCCACTATAAAATAATGACAAACTGGCCCTGTTGATTGATGCGATTACTAAATATAATAGGAAAGAAAATAGAAAAGAGCGGAAAAGAGGGAGCTAATGTACATACCAAAATATTTTGCAATACAAGATGAAGAGATGAAGTACGAAACAATTGAACAAAATAGCTTTGCGACATTATTTTCTCAACATAACGGGGAACCATATGCAACGCATTTACCGTTGGTGCTAAATAGGGAAACGCTCACGTTATATGGTCACTTCGCACGTCCGAATGCACAGTGGAAAGATAGTGAGAATCAGCAAGTATTAGCTATATTTCAAGGGCCGCATAGTTACATCTCTCCGTCATGGTATGAAACAAACAAAGCTGTACCAACATGGAACTATGTTGCAGTACATGTATATGGAGAGTTAGAAGTTGTTGAAGATAAACAGGAATTATTAAATTCTCTTCAAGACTTAGTACATAAATATGAAGATCCACAGAGCACCTACTCACTTGATGATGTAGACCCGGATTATATGGCAGGGTTAAGTAAGGGGATAGTTGGGTTTAAAATAAAGATAAATAAAATAGAAGGAAAAGCGAAGTTAAGTCAAAATCATTCTATAGAGAGACGGAATTTAGTTGTGGAGAAACTTGAGAAAGTTGGTAGTGAGGGGAGTAAGAGGATTGCGGAGTTGATGAGAAAATAAAACCTGCATGAAAGGGAAATATTCTAAATAAGCGTATTTAAAAAGACCTTCTTAATTGAAGGTCTTTCATTTTTTAAAGTGCTTTTTCAGTTGTTGTTGAGTTGTAGTCTGTACTTACGCCAACGGATTGAACAAGGTCAGGTCTTTGTGGTGCAGGAAGATCAGCATGACCCGCTTGGTATGTAAATGAACTATGAATACCAGTAGCCAAAATACCGAAAACAGATAGTCCTAAAAAAACAGAGCTAATTTTTTTTATCATTTCAATGCCCCTTTCTCAAACGTTTTTTCTTTTGCTTGTAACGCTTTATGAAAATATTCACTTGCCTTAATGTGGTTATTTTCACTATAAAATTTAACAGCTAATTTTTCTGAGTATTCTTGAGTGTAGTTATATAATAATTCTTTGTCGAAAAACGTAATTCCTTTAAGAATAATTGTTTCTAATTCTTCAGAACCAACATTATTATTTAGTTCGTTTAGAATTTTAAAATGATATATATATTCTTCATTATTTAATTCCGTACAAATTTTTAACCCTTTTTGGATTAATCCTTCAGCGATAATTGTTTCATCTAGTTTAGAGTGTTCTCTTGCTTGCAAGAAGAGAGCTTTGAAATGTGTAGGCTTCTTTTCAGTTACTTCTGATAGGTGACGGATTGCGAGTGTGGAGAGGTTTTGACTCGCATATAACCAACCCAAATTATTACGTACACTTAAAATTAATTCTTTTTCATTAGATTTTTGTAAAAGGTGTATTGCTGAATTATATTGTTCTTCCGCTTGTTCATATTGTTTTAAATATACAAATGAGGCACCTAATGTATTTTTACATAATCCAACTTTAACTTCGTAGCCAGTTTGTTTATCGAAAATCTCTTTAGCTTTAGTTGCATATTCAATGGATTCAATTGGTTGGTAAAAGTGATAATGGAAAATCGCCATTCGATAATAAAATTCAGCATGCTCTAGATTATCAGTGTTATTTACTAATAATAACTTAGCCTGTTCATAATGTTCGCTAGCTATGTTATAGTCTGTGGTTAAAGTTGCATAAATGCCTTTAAAGAAGTGATAGTAGTAAGACAGTGGATGATTGGATGAGATTACGTAAGAATCTATTTTATCAAAGCTATCTTTTGAAATACTTAAACTATCTGTCAAAACTTTATGTCGAAACTCTAGTAAGGAATGATATAATGCTAAATTTTCATCTTCCTCGAAGTTTAGTTCCTTTTCCTCAATTTCATGCTTTAAGTTTGTCGCTTGGGATACATCTTGTTTTAGCATAGCAAAATACCAGTCATTAAATAATTTTGTAATTTGTTCATTACCTTGTAGTTGAACGTTCATGAAATCCCCTCACTTTTTGAATATTCTTATAAAATATAGTATCAAAAATAAAAATATTTAGAAATGATGTTTTATATTTCTCAATATTTGTTTAACAAGCTTACGAGTAAGTCTATTGGAATAGTGTAGAATTTGTTTTGGATTAAAGAAATGGCATCGGGGGATGTGCATTTTAAAGTTTTAGTTGAGTGGGGGGATATAAAAAGGGTGCGTTCACACAATTGGTATGAACACACCTTGTTACATATTAAACAATCAAGTCCCACAAAAAGTACGATAAGGACGATTCGTCGGCGCAGGTGGAACGCAGTATTCTTCTTGCTCTGCAGAATAAGCATAAGGATTTGATAAAGCTTCAAGAAGTTTCTCCATTACGCTATAATCTCCATCTGTAACAGCTGCTTCTAATGCTTCTTCCACACGGTGGTTCCTTGGGATGATCGACGGGTTATTATTTTTCATCATCTCATAGGCGTTCTCTTTTGATTCTTCTTGTTTTTCTAATCGAGATTGCCACAGTTTGTACCATTCTTTAAATGCAGGACTTTCAAATAGAGCTGTATTTTCGATAGTATCAAGAGTTAAAGAACGGAAGGTATTTGTATAATCCGCTTTATATTTCTCCATCATTTTTAAAAGTTGCTCAATAAGTGATTGATCTTGTTCCTCGTTGCTAAATAGTCCTAATTTCTTTTTCATTCCAAGGAACCAATTGTTTTCATACTGTACGCTAAATTTTGAAATTTCGTCTTGTGCAATCTTTAATGCTGCTTCTTCATCTTCATGTAGGATAGGTATTAAAGATTCAGCTAAACGAGCGAGATCCCAAGCAGCCATATATGGTTGGTTTCCATATGCATAACGGCCTTGTGTGTCAATAGAGCTAAATACGGTTCCTTGGTCGTAATTGTCCATAAATGCACAAGGACCGTAATCAATCGTTTCCCCACTAATCGTTATATTGTCAGTGTTCATTACACCATGGATAAATCCAACAAGTTGCCATTTAGCGATAAGACTTGCTTGTCTTTTAATGACTTCTTGTAGTAATGCAGTATATGGATTTTTATGAGATTCAATTTCTGGATAATGCCTTTTGATCGTATAGTCAGCTAGTGATTGAAGATCCTCGGTAGAACCACGAGCGGCAGCATATTGAAATGTGCCAACACGTATATGGCTACTAGCAACCCTAGTTAAAATTGCTCCGGGTAACTTTGTTTCACGATATGTTGGTTCGCCAGTTGAGACAACTGCTAAACTTCGAGTAGTCGGAATATCAAGTGCATACATTGCTTCGCTAATAATATACTCACGTAGCATCGGACCGAGTGCAGCACGACCATCACCGCGGCGTGAATACGGAGTAGGGCCAGAACCTTTCAGTTGAATGTCAAAACGTTTACCGGAAGGAGTAATTTGTTCGCCAATTAAAAGGGCACGGCCGTCGCCTAACATATTAAAATGTCCGAATTGATGACCGGCATACGCTTGAGCTAATGGATGAGCTCCTTCAGGGAATGCATTACCAGCGAAAATAGCAATTTCAACTTCTTTTTTCAATTCTTCAGGATTAAAGCCGAGAGATATTGCTAGTGAATGATTTAGTTTAACTAGCTCCGGTGAACTTACGGGAGTAGGGGGGATTTCTGTATAGAATGATTGTGGTAAAGTCGTATAACTATTATCTAAATTCCAACCAGCTTCATTATTTTTAGTCATTTTATCTCCTCTTCTTTTGTAATTAGGATATGTATTTGTACGTATGTATTCTTTGTAAAGTTAACTAAAAGTATAATATAATATTTCCCCTTGCAATCTATTGTAAGGACTTCATTGCACAATGTCTATTTAACAGCAAATTTAAAACCTCCATTTTAAGAAAATGGAGGTTTTATTATTATTTCATTTTTACAATTATTTTTCCTTTTGCTCTTCCAGACTCTGAATATTCCATTGCTTTTTGAGCATCTTCAAAAGGGAAAACTCGATCGATTACAGGTTTGATTTGTCCAGCTTTAATATAGTTTGCAATAGTACGTAATTGATCCCCGCTTGGCTTCATAAATAAAAATGAATATTGAGCATTATGCTTTTTTTCAAGTGCGGTAAGTTTTTTGCTGGCTAATGAAAATAAGAGAGTTTTAAAGAATCCTGAACCAAATTCTTTACCGAAGCGAGCATTCGGCATGCCTGAAACGGAAACAATGTTTCCTCCGCTTTTTATAATATTGAATGATTTTTCAAGTGTTGCACCGCCGATTGTATCAAATACCGCATCATAATTTTTTAGTATATCTTCAAATTTCTCTGTTTTATAATTAATAATTTCATCTGCGCCAAGAGACGTTACTAAATTTACACCAGCTTCACTAGCAGTCGTTGTAACAGTGGCACCCATTATTTTTGCTAACTGAATAGCAAAAGTACCAACACCACCGGATCCAGCGTGAATTAAAATCTTTTGTCCTTTTTGTAATTGTATGATGTCATGTAATGCTTGATATGATGTTAAGCCAACGAGTGGAATCGAAGCAGCTTCCTCAAAACTTAAATTATTAGGTTTTAAAGCTATATCATTTTCATGAATGGCTATATACTCCGCGAAAGTACCAATCTTATTTTTTCTTGGGCGTGCATATATTTCATCACCGACTTTAAAGTTAGTCACTTTTGCCCCAACCTTTACGATGACACCGGAAAAGTCATTACCAAGTATTAGGGGCATTTCATATTTCAGTAACATTTTTACTTTTCCGTCGCGTATTTTAAAATCAATTGGATTAATGCTAGCTGCATGAATTTCTGCGAGCACTTCATACTCATTTATTTTAGGAGTAGGTACCTCTGTCATACGCATTGGGACTTTTCCATATCTATCAATTATCATTGCTCTCATTTCTTATACCTCCAAATACCGTATCTTTATTTCAATAAAAGTTGTGCAATAGCTTTTCAATATCTAACACAAGATTTTTTAATAAACCTAATTTTGTACGTATATCAATATAATAAAAGTTTTTTGTGCCTTCTTTTCGCATTAAAATAATACCAGCTTCTCGTAAAATCTTAAGGTGATGTGATACTGCTGGGCGGGAAAGGTGTGTTTGCTTCGTAATTTCTCCTACACGTAATCCGGTTTGACATTCCGTTTCCATGAGAACTAACAAAATAGCTTGCCTTGTTTCATCGCCAATTGCTAATAATACTTTTTGAGAGTCAATAAAATCTTTTTTTATAACATTTAATTGTTCTTGTTTATTCATTTCAATCACTTTGCCTCCAATAAATTAGTCGAAAGGTTTAAGATGATGAACCATTGCATCGATACGGTAATGCTACATGATTGTTGTATGAGCTGCAATATTGGGAAAGAAAATCGAGACGAATGAATTTTTTATTGTTGAAAATTATAGAGGGATAGAAAAGGGATTGGAAGGACTACATAACTCAATAGATGAAGTTTTAAAAATGAAAAATGATTTAACAATAAAATAAGCAATCATAACCTTATATAATCCATAAGGTTATGATCGCTTATAATTTTTGTATTATTTCTGATTTCTATGATAGAACATGGCTCAACGTAAAGTAAGTTCTTTTGTTTTACTCTTTCATACACACACAATTCAGGTGGATTATAGATGTATGAAAAGGTAAAAGGGATTTTGGGGCGTAATCTATCTATATGATAATTCAAAATGAAATATAAGTCTATATTTTAATGGTTTTTTTAATTATATTTATGATACTGAGCTCAGAACAATGATGTGGAGGATAAATATATGAAACCAAATTATGTACCAGTTTTAATTGTTGGAGGGGGATTATCAGGATTAGCGTCTGCGTTATTTCTTGCAAAACATAATATTAGGTACTTACTTATTGAAAGACATCCGTCTACTGCAATTCATCCGAAAGCAGGCGGGCTTACTTTACGTACAATGGAGTTATTTCGAGAATTAGGTTTAGAAAATAGAATTAAATTGGCGGGGAAAGCACTAGAAAATTGCCGAGGAAGAATAGCGGTCCGTACAATAGCTGAGGCGAATAAGGAAGAATTGGAAAAAATGAGAGCCACTCAGTATGGAAACGATGAAAAGTTACTTCAAAAAATAGAAGAGATTAGCGCATCAAAACAAACTGCTTGTTATCAAATTATTTTAGAAGAAATGATGTTACAAGAAGCGAAGACATTAGGCGGAGAACTATCTTTTTATCATGAATTAATTTTATTTGAACAAAATGAGAACGGGGTAAAAGCAACGATTCGAGATCGTGAAACAGAAAAAGAGAGTGTCATACATTGTGATTATGTAATTGCAGCAGATGGGGCGAAAAGTAAAATGCGTGAGCAGTTAGGGATTAAAACTGAGGGTCGTGGAACCATTGGTGGCTATTATATGAATATTTATTTTGAAGCTGATTTAAGTGAGTTTATACAAGGAGACGCATTCGGTTTTTCTATGGTACTTCATCCGGAGGTTCTTGGTGCACTCATCCCGGTTGATAACGTAAAAAAATGGATTTATCATGTAGCCTACGATCCATTAAAAGGAGAGGGGCCAGAGGATTTCAATATAGAACGTTGTAAACAAATTATTCAAACAGCAATTGGAAGTACAAATGTTGAATCAGAAATATTAAGTGTTCTACCGTGGGAAGCGAGTGAAAGTACAGCAATAAAATTTCAAGATAATCGCATTTTTTTAGTTGGTGATTCTGCACATATTATGCCGCCAACAGGAGGATTTGGTTCAAATACGGGAATACAAGATGCGCATAATTTAGCCTGGAAGTTAGCTGCTGTTATAAAAGGGAAAGCAAAACCGAAATTGTTAGAAACATACCATGATGAGAGATACCCTGTTGCAAAATTAACGACGGATTATGCGAGTAGTTTATTATTTCGTGCTGCGAATAGAGAGGAAGGCAGTTTGAATAATATGGATGGTTTAGCTGTAACTGTTGGGTATCAGTATTGTTCAGAGGCGATTATAGATGACTCCAACACTCCGCATAGAATGGATGTAGTAGAGTTGAACGGAAGACCTGGCACGCGAGCACCACATTTTTTTGGGGTGTATGAAGGGAAAGAAGCTTCTATACTAGACTTATTCGGTAACAATTTTGTATTACTTACAGGAATAGAAAATTGTTCTTGGGATGAAGCTGCACATGATGCTTCATCTAAATTAGGAATAAATATAAAAGTGTATCGAGTTGGTCTAAGTGGAGACTTTATTGCTCAAGAAGATGTTTTTAGCAAATTATATGGGATAGAGAATGGAGGTGCTGTATTGATTAGACCTGATGGCTTTATAGGGTGGCGTTCAGGGAAAGAGGTTATATCTCCAATAAACACAGTACTTGAAGAGGTTATGAACAATTTATTATGAAATTTTCAAATAAATAAGGAAGTGTGGTTGTATATAAATTATCCACTTTTTAACTAAGAATTGTAAAAAATGAAAGTTGTTATAAAAGATAATAATATTATGTAAATAAAATAGTTGATAAAAACAAAAAGACATTATAGCTAATCATTGTCCATAAAAGTCTGATCAGTGTGGACTAATACTCAATGGAGGATGCATAAAACTTGGTTGATTGAAGTTTTACTTTATTAAAAAATCATATTCACAAAATTTAATAGGTTTGGTATGATTAATTTCGACAAGTTAATAGAGGCCGGAGATATTTGAGAAAAGCCATAAATTTATTTAGGGATACAGGAGTGTCCTCTAAATAAATTATGGCTTTTTTTATTGAATGAACCGTACACAATAGGGAGTTACATGTGAAAAGGAGGCTATAGGAATGAAATAGTTTTCTTTATTAATAACATAGAGAAAATATATTTGTAAGATTGGAATTTTAATATAGGCTTATAAAAATAATGAAAGTATGTCTTCTATTTCGTGTAAATCTCATTAGCTTGTTGAAATTTGCAACGTAGGAAGGGTTAGAAGGATGAGAAAAATTATTAGCGTTTTAGTTATTTTCTTTATGACGGGAAGTATCTTTGCTGGGGGAGCTGTTCATGCGAAATCAGAAGGGAAGCATGAATGGAATACGAATAAGTTTTTAAATATTGCACATCGCGGAGCAAGTGGACATGCACCTGAGCATACTTTTACTTCTTATGATCTTGTGAAAAAAATGAAAGCGGATTATTTGGAGTTAGATATTCAATTAACAAAGGATGGCCAATTAATTGCAATGCATGATACAGCAGTTGATCGAACTACAAATGGTACAGGTGAAGTACGAGATAAAACGTTAAGTGAAATAAAGAGTTTAGATGCAGGGTCATGGTTCAATAAAGCTTATCCAGAAAAGGCTAAGCAAGAGTATATTGGTCAAAAAGTTCCGACTCTTGAAGAAATCTTTCAGAAGTACGGAAGAAGTATGAAGTATTATATTGAAACAAAATCGCCAGATGTGTATCCAGGAATGGAAGAGAAATTATTAGCGTTATTAAAAAAATATAATTTAATAGGTCAGAACATGTCTTCTAGTCGTGTTATGATTCAATCATTTAGTAAAGATAGCTTAAAAAAGATTCATAGTATGAATGAAAATATTCCGTTAGTCCAACTACTTTGGTATTATCCAAATGATAACAACGAGATTGTTGAATGGTCTGGCATTACACATGAGCCGAAAAGTGTAACGCATGATGATTTTCAAGAAATTAAAAAGTATGCAGTCGGTATTGGGCCAAACTTACGTAATGATAATGGAGAGTTAATTATTGATGAGTCATATATGAAAAAGGCTAGGGAAAATCACCTGCTTATTCATCCGTATACAATTAATGAGAAACCAGATATGAGATTGTTAATTAAATGGGGTGCTACAGGAATGTTTACAAATTATCCGGATCGGTTACATAGTGTTTTAAAAGGAAAATAAATAGGGAAAAAGGTATACCAATATTTTAGGTATACCTTTTTCTATGATGTAAAATGAGTGGTTACTGTTTCAGGGTAGATTCAAATAATAGAGTTCAGTGCATTCTTCACGCTAATTCTCCAATAAACCAAATCTCTTTTTTAGAGCATTCATCTTCGTCATGAATGATTTCTTGAAAGTGCAATGTTTTGACGGTATGCCAAATTTTAATTCCCCATTTTTCCAAAAAAACAGATTCATTTGAAAGCGGAATCCATTTTTGTAATTCACTATTTCTATGGAAAAAAGTATGAAAGTAGTCATCGTTTTTAAATATGATAATTTGAGAGCGCCATAAATCTGCAATGGAAATCATAACTACAACTCGATATGTATTTGTGTCGTTCGGTTTCATTTTCAATAATTGGTTTGCTTGATTTAATAAAGTTTGAATACACAATCTCTTTACTTTCCTAGGTGTTTTTTTGAGAGTTAATAAAAGCTTGTGAAACAGGTAAAGGCATATACCAATATTCATCATGATAGAAAGTAGAAGGGAATGTATTCGTATATTCCTCAATTCGTTTTATCATAGTGTTTGTTTTTCGTTTCATACCACGTATTTTCTTTTCACGCATTGTGGGTCATCTCCATAAATTTTTGTAATGCAGCTGAGTGAAAAATATCTTTTCTAGTAATAAAAGTAGTAGGGATTTTTTTGAAGCTATTTGGTAAAGGGTTGAATGATACGTCATGTTTATGACCATTTAAAATAGATTTCATCATAATTGCTATGCCCATACCTGATTTTACACATGCGAGTATCGCTTCAATCGTTCCAAACTCTAAAACTCGTTTAGGTGAAATTCCTTCTTCTTGAAGCCAGTCTTCTAATAACCTTCTATAATAGCACCCGTGACTAAAGGTAAGTAAATTCATGTCTCCTATGTCTTGGAAAGAGGATAAAGGATTTTTGCTAATGAGAACTAATTCTTCTTCACGAAATACATTTGCACGAAGTTCAGCGTGCTGAGTAGTTCCAGCGATAAATGCTCCGTCTAGTTTTCGGTCTAATACGAGATGGGTTAGCTGTTCCGTCGTATTTGTTTCTAAAACTAATTCGACTTGTGGGTAATTCTCATAGTAGTTCGCTAATATGGAAGGAATCCGAACAGCTGTTGTGGATTCTGTACATCCGATTTTTAAAGTGCCTTTTGGTTCGGTTCCATTACTTTGGACCGCTTTAACAGATTGCTCCATTAAGTGGATGATTTGTTTTGCGTATGTTAATAAAATCTCGCCGTTAGAAGTTAAAGTAACACCTTTTCCATTTCGATAAAATAAAGGCACACCTAATTCGTTTTCTAGTTGTTTCATACGCATCGTTACGCCAGATTGCACATAGTTTAAATTTTTTGCTGCATGAGATATATTTCTTTCTTTTGCAACTTCGTAAAAAACAGTTAAATCTTTTATGTCCACGTATCATCCCTCCGAAAAAGGTATCAATTTTTTTGATGGATTATATGATTAATATTTATTTTATATGATATCAAAAATTTCATACAATGGAAGGGGATGGAGGGATCTTAATGCTAATGAAAGAGAATGTGAACAGTACTTATAAGTGGATGATGTTAATTTTTGCGACGATTGCTCAAACGACAGCGACACTTATAACGTATGGTGTCGGAGCTTTCGCTTTATTTTGGAAGGAAGAATACGCACTTACGAATATGGAGAGTGGGTTATTAGTAAGTGTTGTAAATATTGGACCGCTATTTTGCATGCTTTTTGTTGGGAAGCTACTTGATCAATATAATGAAAAGTGGTTAATTACTATCAGTTCATTTTTACTCGGTGGTTCGCTCTTACTGACTAATATAGTAAATGGATTTAAAGGGTTACTCTTTGTCCTTTTGTTAGTAGGAATGTTTTATAGTGTTTCCCAGCCGGGAGGAAGTAAAGTGATACTAAAATGGTTCTCAAAAGAAAATCGTGGGTTAGCAATGGGGATCAGGCAAGCCGGTATACCGATTGGTGGTGTACTAGCGGGAGTATTAATTCCGTTACTTGTAATAAAATATAATTTGTCTTATGCGATACATGTAATAGGAAGCATTTGTATAATAGGTGGTCTTTTATTTTCTATATTTTATCGAGATTCATGTGTTCGGAAGGAAGGGAAAGAAGAACGTATAAAAACCTCTTTTTGGGTGCAGTTAAAATCAGTGATGCATAAAAAAGCGTTGTATCCAATTTATATAACTGGTATTTGCATGATTTCATTACAAATGTTGTTAGTTGGACATTTTATAAATTTTTTAGTAATGGAACAATCAATTACACCTATTTTAGCCGGAAAAGTATTTTCAGTTATGTTCTTTTCTGGAATGATTGGCCGTATTACATTGGCAGCTGTTAGTGATTTGTGTTATAAGGGAAACCGGCGCATCCCTTTATTTATATCGGTCTGTACTTCTATCTGTTTTATTCTTATGTTAGTAATGAATATACATACAATAAGGAGTGAGTTCTTGTATGTTGTAAGTGCATTGTTAGGGTTCTTTTCGATTGGCTGGTTCAGTCTTTTTATAATTGAAGTTGCAGAAACGGCAAGTGAAGAATCTGTAGGGATGACAGTGAGTTTTGCTCTTACATTAAATCAAATTGCTATTATTGTTGCACCTGTCTTATTTGGGTATATTGTAGATCAGAAAGGGTATACGTATGCGTGGTTGTGTATAGTTGTATTACTAAGTATTTCAGTACTCAGCTTATATAGGGAGAATAAAAAATAAAGGAAAGTTAGCAATGTGAATTTTTGGTGAAGAAAATATAAAGAAATGCCATATGAGCGACATTTCTTATTGAATATGCTGTATAATCAAAAAAAGAAAATGAGATTCGTTTTCAATTACGTTCATTTCCTCTTTTGAAATTACCTGTAATTTTAGCCATAATCAGTTGTTGTTCTTTATCGTTATTTGCATGATTTATTTTGTTTAAAAATTTTTCAGCGTCATTTCCTTTTAAAATCATAATTTGTTTTCCGTAATATTCAATGAAAACTATATTGTTCTTTGTTATCCGATAATGAAACATTCTATCATCTAAACGATTGCGTCTATCGGTATTTTTCATATTACATCTCCATTCTGTATGATGTGTAATAAATGTTACATAAGAAATTGAAATTATAGTCAGGCGCATCCGATTGTATGCTGGATATTTTTTAAGAAAGAAATACAATAGAGAGTAGTTGAAAGTTGAATGTGATAAAAAGGAATCTAATTTAAATAAAGAGAATAGCAAGTAATATTATAAAATATCTGAAAATTAAAAGATATAGAATAGAATGGATGCACGTTAAGTGAAACTAGAAAAAGAGGGTTCCTATTATGTTAAAGAAATGGTTAATCGTTTTCTTTATTTTTGCTGTTTTTTGTGGGAGTGTCGTTGCACTAATACATGCAAAGAAAGATAAAAAATATGATATAAAGGCATTTTCGAATATAATTGATAAGCAAAAGGACGAGCAGCAAGAAGTTAGTATAAACGAGAAAAAACGCTATGAAAGTGCAGCGGGAAAACTAAATCAATATTTAAAAGATAAAGGGTTTAATGGGAGTGTTCTAGTAGCTAGCAAAGGTCATGTGATTTTACGAAAAGGTTACGGCTATGCGAATGTGAAAGATAAAATGTTAACAACGCCAAGAACGAAGTATCGTATCGGTTCCATTACGAAAACAGTCGTTGCGATATCTATTATGCAACTAAGAGAAAAAGGGAAATTAAATATTGAAGACAATGTCAATAAGTATATTCCATCGTTTCCGGCAGATAAAAACATTACGTTACGAAATTTGTTAACACATACGTCCGGGTTACCAGAACAGGGGCAAGGGAGTGTTGATGCAGCGTCACGTTTAAAGTTAGTAACGTGGATTGGTGCGCAAACGTTACAATTTCCTGCAGGGACAGGATGGAAATATACAGATTATAATTATATGGTGTTAGCGTATATTGTCGAAAAGATTACGAATAAACCGCTTGCTGAATATGTGAAAGAAAATATTTTTAATCCTGTTGGAATGCATGAATCTGGAATGGGGGCAACTCTACCGGAAGATATTTTCTTAGCAGAAGGTTATACGAAAAAAGATAATGAATTAATAGATGCGCCTCGCTTAAAAATGAACTGGCTATATGGTTGTGGTGAAATGTATACGACTGTTGAAGATATGAAAAAATTAGATGAGGCTATTATGGATGGGAAATTGCTTTCTAAGCAAGGCTTATCTGATATGTTTACTGTATCACCTGCAAGAAAATATGGATTTAGTTTCTATATTTACCCAGACTATTATCATAATCATGGGGTATTAGCTGGTTGGAACCCATTTAATAATTTTAACTGGGATAAACGAACGTTTGTTATATTATTCTCTAACGTACAGAATGGTATGAATGATACGTTTAATCAAGAGTTTAGAAAAATGGCGAATGATTTAATAGAAGAAAAATAAATGTTTAAAAATCGGTATTGATATGAAATGATCAATACCGATTTTTTTATTTAATAATGTTTTATTTAGTGAACAAGCAAGTATGAGAAGGGAGTAAGATTAGAATAAATTTATGAAGGAAGTTAAAAAATAGTAATGTTAAATAGAGGGGGTTACTTTGTGAATGCCCTCTATTTTTATTGGAATTTTACGATTATCACGTGGGAGAATAATTGGTAATTTTTACATCGATGAAAAATCTTGAGCTTCACACTATGTGAAGCTTTACATTATTGAAGACAAGAACAGGAGGGGCAGAAAATGAAAAAAGTAGTGAAGTTTTGTTTGATAGCTACATTAGCTACAACGATTATAAGTGGATGTTCTTATGAAGGTGGAAATGAAAATGCAAAAGGGAAAGAGAATGAGAAGGTAGAGGTACAGAAAAAGATTGGAAAATACACGATGCCGGATGAAACAGATAAACATGAAGGTACATGGCTACAATGGCCACATGAATACACATATGGTCAAGAGTATCAAAAAGAAGTTGAACCTATTTGGGTTAAGATGGCAAGTGCTTTAACTACGGGTGAAAAAGTCCACATTGTTGCATATGACCAGGAAGAAAAAGAGAGAATCAATAAGCTTTTAACAGATGAAGGGCTAAATATGGAGAAGATTGATTTCATTATAGCACCTACGGATGATGTATGGGCAAGAGATAGTGGACCAATTTTTGTTTATGACAATGATAAAAATCTAAAAATATTAGATCCAGCATTTAATGGTTGGGGGAATAAAACACCTTACAAAAATGATGCTCGTATTCGTGAGAACGTTAGTAAGCAATTAGGGATTGAAAGAATTGATTGGGGGAAATTTGTCCTTGAAGGTGGCGCAATTGAATTAGATAGCAATGGGACTGCTTTATTAACTCGAAGTTCTGTAACGAATAAAAATAGAAATCCTGATTTATCGGAAAAGGAAATTGAAAAATATATAAGTGACCTTGGGGTGTCAAACATTATTTGGTTAGATGGAGTACCTAATTTAGATATTACGGACTTTCATATTGATGGATTTGCTAAATTCCATAATAAATCTACTATTGTAACGATGAAAGAAGACGACCTAGCCGAATGGGGTTTGTCTAACAAAGATATGGATACATTGTTAGATGCAAAAAATGCTTCAGGAAATAAGTATAAGTATGAATACTTACCACTTAGTAAAGACAAGGTTGCTTTAGAAAATGGGAAAACTCTTGATTATAAGGGATCATATATCAATTATTATATTGGGAATAAAGTGGTATTGGTGCCTAATTATAATGATCCAAATGATAAAATCGCAAACGACGCGATTCAGAAGTTATACCCGGATCGTAAAGTAGTAGGTATTGATGTGAGAGAGCTTTATAAAAATGGCGGTATGATTCATTGTGTGACACAACAACAACCAATTCAATTGAAATAGTCGTTTGGAGTTTCGTTATACTGCTGTATAGACAAAATAGATGAAATACTATCTTTACCTATTTTGTCATGCTTTATTATTCGTAAAAATAAAACGTTTTAATATAATGATAATCGGAGTATAGTGTATTGTCGCTTTTCGTTTTATCCCGCTATTTGCGGGTAGTAAGACTCTCACCTTAAAACTCGACTCGAAAAAAGAAGTTAGGTGGGAGTCGGGCTGTCCATAAACGCCCGATTAGTGTGGGCTAATAATCAGTAGGGGGTGAACAACCCCCCTACTGATTAAAGTTTCACTTTATATGGAAAAGGAGAAAATGTTTGTGTTAAAGAACTTAAAAATAGTATTTTCGTTTTTCCCTATCGTTCTACAGTACATTTTAAATGTAGCTTTGATTTGTTTAGGGGTTGTTCTAAGTGTGTTTCTTGTGAAAGAAGTCATTCAATTTATACAAGAACTGAAATTAAATGGTGAGGAATCTAGTTATCATTTGATCGATAGTATCGTCGTATTCTTTTTATATTTTGAATTCATCGTAATGATTATAAAGTATTTTCAAATGAATTTTCATTTTCCATTACGATATTTTATATATATAGGTATAACAGCTATCGTTCGTCTCATTATTATAAATCATGATAGTCCAATAGATATATTGTTATACGCCTGCGCGATTCTTGTATTAATTAGTGCTTTATTCATTGCGAACTCTAAAATAATGCGTCGTGATTTAGAATAGTGAACATTTGTTGTCTAAATTTTAAAAGTGGTATATCTTTTGGCTCAAAAAGGAGTAAGAGTATTGAAAGAAATAATTTTCACCAGTTTCGTAATGATAGGGTTTATGATTCTACTATTTAATTGTATACTTTCGTAATTTTTAAGGATAAAAAGTTAAAAAGGGAAGAGGCTTTTGTAAATATGGTACATTACAATAATCAAAATAGTTTACATCGAATATTTACATTAAAGGGAACAGTTATAAGAGATATTTTCCCACAAATTTTATTATATATGTGCATTTCAACAGTAATCACTGTGATTAATTACTATTATGCAGAAATAAAAATTAATCAAACTCCTTGGGTAATTGTTGGAGGAGCTTTAGGTCTACTGTTAGTTTTTCGTACGAACACTGCCTATGATCGGTACTGGGAAGGTAGAAAGTTATTTGGCACGATTGGTGCTTCTACTAGAAACTTAGCAGTTAGTTTTTTATGTCATTGGGAGTCTGAAGAGAAAAAGACGGATCAGGAAAAGCTAAAATTTTTACATTTATTAATTGCTTTTCCTAAGATAGCGAAAGGGCATTTGAGAGACGATAAAGATCTAACTGAAATAAAAGCATTGCTTAATATTTGTTCCGAGAAGGAAAAGGAAATATTGGCGGAGTCTATTCATTTACCAATTAGTATAGTTTTTATGTTAAAAACTATACTATCAAAAGGTTTAAAAACGGGTCGAATTCATCCAAATGTAATAATTAATATGGAAGCTGATTTGAATAATTTGCTTACGGCTGTGGGTGGATGTGATCGTATTAAAACAACGCCTATCCCATTTGCATATTTTGCTCATATTAAAATTTTACTGCTCATATTTTGCGGGACTTTACCGATCGGGCTTGTTGATAGTCTTGGATGGTTTACAGTACTTGCAACTACGTTTATAAGTTTTGCATTTATAGGGATTGAAGCAATAGGGGTTGAAATTGAAGATCCATTTGGCCAGGACCCAAACGATCTTCCATTAGAAGGGATTTGTATAGGAGTAGAAACACATGTATTAGATTTATGTAATCAAAACGGTTTGCTCGAAGTAATGGATATGAATCTTGATAGAAAAATCAGCTAATCATTCATTGGGTATGATGATTATATTTTTAATGTTGTATGAAAAGCGTTATTTTCAAATCTTGTCAAGAGTTACTTTACGGCTTAACGACAGCTATATATTTTTATATAAATATATAATATTTCTCCGTGCTATAATCCATTCATGAAATGTGCACGTTTCAAAAATTGTAATGAAAAGAGAAATGGATTGGGGAATAGTTGGCTGATTGAAATCAGTTATGTAATCATTATTAAAAAGCGAGGTAAATAAAATGGAACAAAAACATAGTGGCATTATTTTTACTGCAATACCAGACGAATCGAATGAATATTATCAACCATTGTATGAAGACATTATTTACTTTAATGAATACTTAAATGAAAAAAAATCATTTACCGATCAACTTATATCTTTATCTGTTGAAGAGCAAGACTTTCATACAAACTTCTTTGAGTATGATGATATTTGGCTAAGAGATGTTGCGCCAGTTATAACGAATCATCTTGTTAAATTTAAATATTACCCAAACTATTTACCAGAGGATCAAGGGCGATATTTAGATCAACAATTTAATAAATGGTTGAAGAAAAATGAATTTGAGTATGTGAAATCACCATTAATATTGGATGGTGGCAATCTTATTTGGAATAAAAAAGATACTGTTATATTAACAGAACGCATATTTGATGACAACGATGATTGGACGGAAGAGGAAATAATTGAGCAATTAGAGTGGGATTTAGATGTAAGCCGGGTTATTATTATTCCTGCTGAAGAAGGAGATGTACTTGCGCACGCGGACGGAATGGTTAAATTTATTGATGAACACACAATGTTTATTAGTGATTTTCTAGGTGATAATGAATTTAGATATCATGTGCAAGAGATTATTCAAGAGCAAATGCCAGAAGCTGAATTTATCGTTGTTCCTTCGTCATATACAGAGAAAGGGCAATATGATCAAGAAATTGCATCGGCAAAAGGTTTATATATAAATATGTTAGAAACATGTGACGCCCTTTATGTTCCTAAGTTTGGATTAGTAAAAGACGGGGAAGTTTTACGATATATTCAACAGCATACGGAAAAACAAGTCATTCAAATTCATGTAGGAGAAATATCGACTATGGGAGGTGCAATGAATTGTTTAACGTGGTATTGTCCGAGTCATTTATTGCCTTCAAAAATGAAAAGATTGAGCAGTCAGGGTGAAAGTTCTTCAATTAGAAAAATTTTTGATTGGTTTTAATAAGGTGAAACTTTAATTAGAGGAGGTCATCCCCTCTAATTATTAGCCCATACCAATCGGGATGAATAAGTTTATAAGAAAATGTATTCAAGGGGTATTTATATGTATACAATTACTGAATTTTCACGAATTTGTAAAATGAGTACACGGATGCTAAGGCATTATGACAAAGAAGAGATATTAAAACCAGCATATGTGAATCCGGTAAATGGATATAGATATTATGAACAAGGGCAGCTGGAAGTAGCGTTAAAAATTAAAAAGCTGAGGGAGTACAAGTTTCCTTTACCAAAAATTAAAATCATTCTCCAGTCAGCAGATCAAGATTCGTTTGTTGAACATATGCAATCTCAAATTATGGAGTTATCTCATGAAGTGAAACAAAATTTACAGGTTATTTCAGAAATGAATGAAATAGTAAATATGAATAAAGGTCTAAATATTGCTCGCCATAGAAGTTACGATATATTAATTGGAATGAGAAATGAAATAACAGTAATTGCTCAAAAGTTACAAATAGATATAGACGATATGGATGATTATTTTTATGACTTATATGAACAAGTACAAAAAAATAGCTTTCAAATAGTCGGTTCTCCATCTACAGTTTTTTATGATGAAGAGTATATTCCAAATCGCAGCTATATAGAATTAAGAATTCCGATTATGGATGAAGATAATAAAGGTGTATTACAAGAGTGCGACATAAAAAGGTTAAAGCAGCATCAAATTGTTACCACTTTGCATTATGGCAGCTATGACTATATAGGTTATGCTTATATGGCGTTAGAAGAGTGGGTTGAAAGGAATGGCTATATACTAGAGAGTCATCCATATGAAGTCTATATAAAGGGACCAGAATGTGATTGTTTAACAGAAGAGTATGTGACACAAATTTGTTTTTTAGTTACGAAAATAGAATGAGAATAAGGATTGACATTAACATTATGTCAATCCTTATTCTATATACGAAAGCAATTTATCCCGCTATTTTTTGGGAGTCAGGCTGTCCGTAAAAGCCTGATGGATGTGGGCAAATAATTAGTGAGGGATGGAGTCCACCACTGATTAACGTTTCATTTTATCATAATAAAAAGGAGAAAGAATATGAAAAGAAAAATCATGATTATTTGTTTGATTCTAAGTATGGTATGGATTTCAGCGTGTACGCCTGAAGTAGGAGAAGGTGAGAATGGTAGCTCTGCTCTACCTAGTCAGTTGCCCAAGAATGTAGTGTTTAAAAATGGTACAATTTACACTTCTAATGAAAAGCAAGAAATGGCAGAAGCTATAGAGATTAAAGATGGGAAAATTACTTTTGTCGGTTCAAATAAGGATGTAGAAAAATTGATTAATAAAGATACGAAAGTGATAAATCTACAAGGACGTCAACTTCTTCCTGGTTTTGTGGATAATCATAATCATATTTTTGAAGCGAAATCACCAGCAGCAGGGAATTGTAGTGTCTCACCAGATGCTGCGTTGCAAGAACAACGCTCGTATTTAAATGCTTGTAAAAAAGATGTGAAAGATGGGGAATGGATAAGTGGAACAGGATTTAGTTTGGAAGAGCTGTTAAAAAATATGGATGAAAAGTCAGAACAACAAACGCCATTACAAGTTCTTGATGAGCTATTTCCTAATAACCCAGTAATAATTATGGAAAGAACCTCTCATTCTGTATGGGTTAACTCGAAAGCATTGGAGTTGGCTGGGATAAATAAAGATACGAAAGATCCACAAGGTGGAAGAATTATTCGGGATCCAGAAACAGGAGAACCGTTTGGTATTCTTTATGATACAGCTGGAGATATCGTAATGGAAAAAGCATGGAATGCCCAACCGAATTTGTTCGAAAAAAATTATGAAGGTTTGCTGGACGGCTTAGATGAAGTTGCGAAGAATGGTATTACTACAGTGGGGGATGGACGTCTCTATTGGAAACGAGGCTGGTTAGATGTTTGGAATAAAGTAAATGATGAGAAAAAGTTAACGTCACGGGTAGTACTTCGTCCGTGGGTGTATCCGAACTTAAATGAAGCAGAACAAATCGAGTATTTCCAAAAGATTAAGCGAGATGATTTGTCATCACGCATGCTTATTAATCAAGTGAAGATGTATAGTGATGGAATTAGTATTAACAGTACAGCGAAAACGCTTGAAAAATATAAATTTGAGTGGTTTAAAGGAACCCCGTATGGTTTGAACTATATTCCAGAAGAAAAAATGAAATGGTGGTTAACTGAACTTAATAAACTTGGTTACGGTGCACTTATTCACACAATTGGAGATAGTGGAGTAAGAGAGAGCTTAAATGCAATTGAAGCAGCGAAAAAAGAAGGGGCAAAACAGCCGTATACGCTTACGCACGTGGAAATGGTAGAAGATAGTGATATGAAGCGTTTTGCTCATTTAGGAGTTAGCGCTGATTTTCAAGTCGGTCATGATTTTGCGGAAGATCCTAAACAAAGCTGGGCAAGTACGTATTTTACAGCCCAGCAAATGAAACGAATTATGCCGTTAGGACAAATTTGGAAAACAGGTGCAAATGTATCACTTAGTAGTGATTGGGATGTAAATGAATTGAATCCACTTGTGACGATTTCGAACGCATTAAGTATTGATGAGAAAGGCTTGTCTAATGTACAGGCTGCTATTGATGCTTATACAATTAAGCCAGCTAAGGCACTAGGACTTGATAAGATTACTGGCTCAATTGAAGTAGGAAAATCGGCTGATATCGTAATACTAAATGAGGATATTACTAAAATGAGTGTCGATAAGATTCCGAGTGTGAAAGTATTAATGACAGTTTTACAAGGAGAAGTAGTGTATCACAAGGGAGAATAAAGAGTAACGTTATGAAGTAGTTACAAGCAAATGAATATATTGTTGTTGACCTTAACACGATGTCAAAGTATAGACTGGACTTACATTTAGAGAAGGGGTGAACATGTATGAGAAATATAGAAAATAGTTTGTTTTATATGCCTGCAGAATGGGAGAAACATGAGGGGACATGGCTCCAATGGCCTCATGATAAAACGCATAGAGGTGAAGGTTACAGAGCTAAGTTAGATGATATTTGGGTAACGATGGCGAAGGAGCTTCATTACGGAGAGAATGTGCATATTGTTGTATATGATGAAGAAGAAAAAACACATGTCCAATCGAAGCTAATTGAAGAGAACGTAAATATGGATAAAATTGATTTTTTAGTTCAAGAAACTGATGATATATGGATAAGAGATAATGGACCGATATTTGTAAAAGATAAGGAAGAAAATCTCTGCTTAACGCACTGGATTTTTAATGGTTGGGGGGATAAATATCCGTATGAAAATGATGCTGTTATTCCGGACGAAATAAGTGAAATGTATAGTATCCCAAAAGTTGCAGCAAGTGTTTGTCTAGAAGGTGGAGGAATAGAGATAAACGGAAACGGGACCTTAATGGCGGCAAAAACTTCTATTATAAATGAAAATCGAAATCCTACACTAAGTCAGGAAGAGATTGAAATGGAGTTAACGAAGTATTTAGGGGTAACGAATTTTATATGGATAACGGGTATTCGTGGTGAAGATAATTATGATGAAGATACGGATTATCATATTGATGGGGCAGCACGTTTTGTAAATGAAAATACGATTCTTTATGAATATGATCCTTTCGGGGAAGGAGAGGCGTACCTTTTGGATGCGCAAGAAAAGCATTATCAAGAATTGCGACAAGCGAGAAATATAGATGGAAGTCCATTTCAACTCCTCCCAGTACCAGTAACAAGAAAAGTGGTAAAAGAGGCAGACTGTAAAGGTTCGTATTTGAATTTCTATATTGGAAATGAAGTTGTATTGGTTCCTATATACGGTGATGAACATGATAAGTTAGGACTGCAAATCATTGAAGGGCAGTTTCCAGGAAGAAGAATCGTTGGTATTCATGTAAATGCACTGTATGCGTATGGTGGTATGATTCATTGTGTGACGCAGCAACATGTAGAATAAAGTGATTCGAATGAAAAAAGCATGCAGAGTATATACTCTGCATGCTTTTTTTATAATGCTGAAAACTCTTCAACAAGTTGAGTAAAGCGATTTAATGCACTTTCAATCGGTTCTGGCGTAGTTAAATCAACACCAGCTTTTTTCAGTAGGTTTAATGGATAGTCAGAACTTCCGCCTTTAAGGAATTCGATATAGTTTTTTTGTGCATTTGGATCACCGCTTAATAATTTATCGGCAATTTGAATGGCAGAGGCGAATCCAGTTGCGTATTTGTACACGTAAAATGGACGATAGAAATGAGGGATTCTAGACCATCCATATTTTACTTCTTCATCAAATACAAGTGAATCACCGTTATATTCTCTAAATAGCTTTTCATAAATTTCGCTAAAGACTTGGGCGTTTAATGGTTTACCTTGTTCGGCCATTTCATGTGTGATTTTTTCAAATTCTGCAAACATGATTTGTGTAAAGAAAGTACCTTTAAAGCTATCGATAAAGTAGTTAATTAAATGATTACGTACGTTCGTTTCTTTCGCTTCTTTTAATAAGTAGTGAATTAATAACACTTCATTTACTGTAGAGGCGACTTCTGCAACAAAAATGGAATAGTGTGCAGAAATTCTTGGTTGGTATCCGTGTGAATAATGCGTATGCATACCGTGACCACACTCATGAGTAAGTGTGAAAAGGCTATTTAGATCATCGTGATGATTTAAAAGAATGAATGGGTGAACGCCATATACCCCAAAGTTATAAGCACCCGAACGTTTTCCAGGTGTTTCTCTCACATCTATATATCGTTTATCTTTAAAACCTTTTAATGTTTCAATATACTTTTCTCCTAAAGGAGCAAGTGATGCAATCATAGTATCAAACGCTTCGTCATATGGAATGTCTTGTTTTACACCTTGTACTAAATCGACGCTTAAGTCGTATTGTCTTAGTTCGTCTACATTTAATTTTTCTTTACGAATTTCATTGTATGTATGTAATGTTTGAATGTTTTTTTTCGTTGTATCAATTAGGTTTTCATATACCTCTTTCGGAACCATATCGCCAAATAATGATTTCTCTAAAGCTGATGGATATTTTCTTAGCTTTGAAACAGTAACATTATTTTTAATAGCAGAAGATAATGTAGAAGCGATTGAGTTCTTTAACTGAACATACGGTTTGTAATATGCCTTATAAGCTTCTTTACGTTTCTCACGATTCTCATCTTCTATTAACTTCGAATACATTCCACGTGTTAAGTTCACTTTCTTTCCATCATCATTCGTCACTTCACCAAATGATATATCTGCATTATTTAGCATACCAAATGTATGTTGCGGAGAGGAAAGTGCTTCACCCATTTGGGATAAAATTTCTTCTTGATCCGTATTCAATACGTGTTTTTTATAACGGTATAATTCAAATAAGTCTTCTTTATAGTATAGTAACCCTTCCGTTTCTTCTATGTAAGAGTGTAAAGTGTTTTCTTCTACGCTAAGTAAGAATGGGGAGAAGAATGATTTCGCTGCGCTTACCTTTACATGTAATTGTGATACTTTATCGACAAGGGATTGGGCGTCAGTATCGCGTGTATCAAGATCAGATTGTAATCGCGCATAAGCGAACATTAAAGATAATATGCTAGATATTTCTTCACTCTTTGTTAAATAAGCTAATAAACGATTGCCATCGTGAATATCTCCATTAAATTCTTTTAGTTCAATTGTTAACATTTCTATTTTTTTATAATCATTTTCCCAATCATCAATCGTATCGTAAATATCTGTTAACTTCCATTTTTCATTATCGGGTACTTGTAATCGATCTTTAAGTTCTGTCATAATCATTTCCTTTCTAAACGTGTAGTCATATTCCTATATAACTATGAAATACAACAAATTGCAAAAAATCCCTGCTGTAAATAGCAAGGCTTAAACAGTTATAGTGTAATTCCGAACTTCGAATGTAAAAGGTTTGCATATTGCTCGTCTGTAACTTCTTCTTTAGATTTTGTACCGTCCTTTGTTATTGTAAGACGATCTTTTGTTAAAGAAACGTGTCCGTCATGTGTAAGTTTTACAATAAGAGGTACTTTGTTAAATGGTGAGCCCTCATGTTCAACGATGATTTTTTGTGCTGTATTCGCTTTCGTTTCATCCACTTCTTCTATATAAAATGCATAGCCTAATGTCCAATCATCAGCAGAAGATTGATCTAGAAACTCATTGTTTTTACGCATTTCTAAAATGTAATTTCCTTTTTCAGTTGTTTCTTTGCGAATACGATAATCTCCTGTTACTGAGTGAACGACTTCACCTGAGAAAGGAACAGGTGCAAGAGGTAAGTATGATCCGAACCCCACTTCAATTAAATAAAGTTCATGATGATGTTTTAAAACAGTTGCGATATGTCCGGAATCGACAGCCCATATAGAGTTCGCAGCATTGTAAACTGTTCCTGAAACTAAATAAACATCCAATCCAAAGTCTTTAAGAAAGTAATACATAGTAGGATTTAGTTCATAACAAAGACCGCCACGGTTGTTTACTAAAATTTTTTCTTTTAAATTCTCTTTTGATATTTCTTTAAAGTTATTTTCGAGAACATTTAAATTTTCAAATGGAACAGTTTGCGCCATTCCATACATAAGTTGAGATAAATCTTCAAATGATATGGTTTCTTTTTCTTCTATATGTAAACGTGCGAAAAATTGTTTTTGAAAGTCTGTCATAGAAATCCCTCCGTCATACTTTTATAGATAAATTGTATACAATTTTGAATACGATGTGAATTTTAAACTATGTGGGGGTACTTGTGGAATAGTTAAATTCATATTTTGAAAAATAATGTGAGAGATTAAAAGATTGTTACTTTACTAACTGTAGAACGAATATTATAATAATTTTAATGAGTTATGCAAACGTTTTCTTAAAGGGGATGGTGTAAATATGTTGAAAAGGATTACGGTAGTCTGTTTATTATTTATTTTGCTTTTTCCTAATATATATGGGAGGAATAAGGCGGAAGCAGCAACGATAAATAATGGAACATTAATGCAGTATTTTGAGTGGTACGCTCCGAATGATGGGAATCATTGGAATCGTTTGCGTTATGATGCTGAAAGTTTAGCTCATAAGGGAATCACATCTGTATGGATACCACCTGCATATAAAGGGACTTCGCAAAATGATGTAGGGTATGGGGCCTATGATTTATACGATTTAGGGGAGTTCAATCAAAAAGGAACGGTGCGGACGAAATATGGGACAAAGGCACAGTTGAAATCTGCAATTGACGCTTTACATAAGCAAAACATCGACGTATACGGTGATGTAGTTATGAATCATAAAGGTGGGGCTGATTATACTGAAACCGTAACAGCTGTTGAGGTAGACCGTAACAATCGAAATATTGAAGTATCAGGTGATTATGAAATTAGTGCGTGGACGGGTTTTAACTTTCCAGGGCGCAGAGATGCTTATTCTAATTTCAAATGGAAATGGTATCATTTTGACGGAACGGATTGGGATGAAGGAAGGAAATTAAACCGAATTTATAAATTTAGGGGTATAGGTAAAGCGTGGGACTGGGAAGTGTCTAGCGAAAATGGAAATTATGATTATTTGATGTATGCAGATCTTGATTTTGATCATCCAGATGTTGCGAATGAAATGAAAAGCTGGGGAACGTGGTATGCGAATGAATTAAATTTAGATGGATTTCGTTTAGATGCTGTTAAACATATTGATCATGAATATTTACGCGATTGGGTAAATCATGTCAGACAGCAAACGGGGAAAGAAATGTTTACGGTGGCTGAATATTGGCAAAATGATATCCAGACTTTAAACAATTATTTGGCGAAAGTCAATTATAATCAATCTGTATTTGATGCACCGCTTCATTACAATTTTCATTATGCTTCAACAGGAAATGGGAATTATGATATGAGAAATATTTTAAATGGAACAGTAATGAAAAATCATCCTGCACTCGCAGTTACTCTCGTTGAGAATCATGATTCTCAACCTGGGCAATCATTGGAATCTGTAGTAAGTCCGTGGTTTAAGCCGCTGGCATATGCATTTATTTTAACTCGTGCAGAGGGCTATCCTTCAGTTTTTTATGGTGATTACTATGGGACAAGCGGAAATAGTAGTTATGAAATTCCAGCGTTAAAAGATAAAATTGATCCAATTTTGACGGCACGAAAAAACTTTGCATATGGTACGCAGCGTGATTATTTAGACCATCCAGATGTGATTGGCTGGACAAGAGAAGGAGATAGTGTACATGCTAAGTCTGGTTTAGCGGCATTAATCTCCGATGGACCAGGAGGATCAAAGTGGATGGATGTTGGAAAGAATAACGCTGGGGAAGTATGGTACGATATTACGGGTAATCAAACAAATACTGTAACAATTAATAAAGATGGATCGGGGCAATTCCATGTAAGTGGAGGCTCTGTTTCTATATATGTTCAACAGTAAATTGGTGATGAAAAAGAAGAGGTAGACTGAAATATAAGTTTCCTCTTCTTTTTACATTCTGTATAGTTATAAAAGTATGACACCTTTACTTCTTGCAAAACATATAGTATGATGATTTCAATAAATTAGATTTCAATGACCATAAAATATAAATTAATGAGAGGTGCTTTTTGTGAGTGCGGTAGGTATTAAATAGGAAAAATTTAATGAAATAAATCGGATAAGACCAGGGGATTTTTATGTATATCATACCCCTAATTTTGTCATGCGTTTATTTCGAAACCTATGAAGATACCTACAATACTTTATAAAGCGTGTAATGAGAGGATTGCCATTCGTTTTTTATGGTTTATTTCCTCATATGTTATTACACATGCCTTGTAAATGTAAAAGCTGCGGTATCCCCGCAGCTTTTTTGTATACGTTTTAAATGTATAAAAATGGTAATTGAATAATGTAAAACTCATTGGGATCTAATGAGTAGGTATCTTCATTTATGATAAACATCAATCATAGTGAGGAGAAACAAAATGAATACGATGACTTTTGAAAAGTTACAATATAACGAATTAAAGGAAATAGTGAAATCTTATTGTGTAAGTGGATTAGGTAAGGAATTATTAAATAAATTAGAGCCGAGTACAAGTATAAAAGTAGTGAGAAATCGTTTAAATGAAACGACAGAAGCAAGGACTATATTAGATGCAGAAGGACATGTGCCTTTTTTCGGAATTTCAAATATCGCGAGTACAATTCAAAAATTAGAAAAAGGGATGATTTTAGATCCAGAGGAATTAGTAAGTGTTTCAGACTTTTTACGTGGATGTAGAAAGATTAAAAAGTTTATGTTAGATAAAGAATTTTTTGCACCAGTATTAGCTTCCTATGCAAATTCAATGACTGAATATAAAAGCATTGAAGAGGAAATTAACTTTTCAATTAAAGGAAATAGTATTGATGCAGCTGCAAGTAAAGAGTTAAAACGAATTCGAAATAATATCGATTCTGTAGATGGAAAAATAAAAGAGCGTTTAACGAAGTTTTTAAATAGTAGTGCAAATAAGAAATTTATTCAGGAATTCTTTATTAGTAAAAAGGATGACCGTTATACGATTCCAATTAAATCTTCCTATAAAAATCAAGTTGCTGGGAGTATTGTTGAAGCTTCTGCAAAAGGTTCTACTGTATTTATAGAACCACATACGGTTACAAAGCTAAATGTGGAACTAGCAAGTTTGAAAGCAGAAGAAGCAATGGAAGAGTATCAAATATTAGCGACACTATCAGGAATGGTAGTAGAAAATATTTATAGTATAAAAATTAATATGGAACTGATAAGTCAATATGACATGGTATTTGCGAAAGCGAAGTTTAGTAAATCAATCGATGGAATAGAACCGAAGCTAAACGATCACGGAAACATTCATTTAATGAATTGTAAGCATCCGCTTTTAACGGGGCAAGTTGTACCGTTAAACTTTGAAATTGGTCAAGAGTACCGTAGTTTAATTATTACAGGACCAAATGCAGGCGGCAAAACAATTGTGTTAAAAACAATCGGACTATTAACATTAGCGACAATGTCAGGCTTTCATATTGCGGGAGATAAAGAAACGGAAATTGCTATTTTCGAAAATGTATTTGTAGACATTGGTGATAATCAAAGTATCGAAAATGCACTAAGCACTTTTTCATCTCATATGAAAAATCTGTCTGAAATTATGAGGATGTCAAATAATAATACGTTACTACTATTTGACGAAATAGGGAGCGGTACAGAACCGAATGAAGGTGCGGCGCTTGCGATATCTATTTTAGAAGAATTTTACCTTGCGGGATGTATTACAATTGCGAGTACGCATTACGGTGAAATTAAACGCTTTTCAGAAATGCATGGTGATTTTATGAACGCAGCAATGCAATTTAATAGTGAAACACTAGAGCCACTTTATAAATTAGTTATCGGTAAATCAGGTGAAAGTAATGCGCTTTGGATTGCGAATAAAATGAACGTAAAAGAACATGTACTGCAAAGAGCGAAAGAGTATATGGGAAATAAAGAATACGCTATAGAAAAAGTGAATGAAAGTAAAATTAGAAAACCGAAATTTGTGCAAGCGAAAAGAGAATCTCATTATGAGTACAAAGTCGGCGACCGTGTGAATTTATTGGATTATGATGATTTTGGTATCCTTTATAAGGAAAAAGATAATTTCTATAACGTCGTTGTATATTATAACGGTGAATTCGTTGAAGTGAATGTAAAACGCATTACTTTAGAGGTAGCAGCGAAAGAATTATATCCAGAAGGGTACGATTTAAGTACACTATTTGTTGATTATAAAGAAAGAAAAATGCAACATGATATAGAGCGTGGATCGAAAAAAGCACTTCGTAAAATCCAAAAAGAAATAAGAAAGAATAGAGGATAATATAGAATGGTAACGATTAGACAAGAACAAAAAAATGATTATAGAAAGACAGAAGAAGTTGTAAAAGAGGCATTTTTAAATGAAGAATTTAGTGATAAAAAAGAGCATGAACTTGTAAAACGTATTAGAGAATGTGACGCATTTATTCCGGAGTTATCCATCGTTGCAGTAGATAAGGAAATAGTCGGTCACATTATGTTATCGAAAATTACAATAGAACAAGGTGGGACTACTGTAGATTCATTAGCACTTGCACCAGTGTCAATAGCGCCAAGCCATCAGAAGAAAGGAATTGGTGGAAAACTTATCACGGCTGCTTTAGAAAAAGCGAAAGAATTAGGATACGGGTCAGTTGTAGTATTAGGGCATCCAGAGTACTATCCGAAATTCGGTTTTGAACGCGCAAGTCAGTGGAATATAAAAGCGCCATTTGAAGTGCCAGATGAAGTGTTTATGGTGATGGAGCTAAGAGAGAACACTCTTCAAGGTGTAGAAGGAATTGTACAATATTCGAGTGCTTTTGCTGAGTAGAAGTATTGGCTAAGAAATGTAATCATAAAAGATGCTATCTTTTTGTAGAGATATACAGAAAGATAGCTTTTTTTATTCAGCAGATCTACTGACGTATATTTTGCTCAATGAATAATTGAGGTGGTAAAATTGATATAGAAACGTAAAGGGAGAGAATAGAATGAATAAGCGAGAAACAAATAGCAATGAGAATGTAGTTACGTTATATGTTACAAGACATGGTAAAACAATATTAAATACGAACCATCGCGCGCAAGGTTGGGCAGACTCTCCGTTAGTAGAAAAAGGTGTGGAAGTTGCCTCAAATTTAGGAACAGGATTAAAAGATGTTCATTTTACGAATGTGTATAGTAGCGATAGCGGCCGAGCGATTGAAACTGCTAATTTAGTATTAAAATATAGTGAGCAATCAAAATTGAAACTTGAGAAAAGAAAAAATTTGCGAGAATTAAATTTTGGTATTTTTGAAGGTGAAAAACTTGAAAATATGTGGGATGCGGTTGGAAAAGCTGCGGGTGTTGCAGCACCAGAAGAACTTATGAAGCTTTCTATTCAAGAAGTAATTAATCTTATTAGAGCAGCAGACCCTACGAAACAAGCGGAAGATTGGGAATTATTTTCTACTCGTATAAAAACAGAGATTGATAAAATTAGTGAAGAAGCTGCTGCAAATGGAGACGGTACCGTTTTAGTTGTCGTTCATGGGCTTTTGATTACTGCCTTAATAGAAATGATAGATAGTAGTAAAACAAAACTTGGAGTGGAAAATGCTAGTGTGACGAAGATTGTATATCAAGGTGGAACATACACAGTCGAGTCGGTTGGAGATATGAGGTATGTTGCAAAAGGGAAAGAAAGTGTGGAAATATAATTAAATCTCAAATAGAGATAAGAAAAGGAGGCTAGAAAATCTAGCTTCCTTTTTAAATATGAACGATTATGGTATCAATAAAATCTTCCCTGTGCTTTTACGGCTCTCTAATAATTCATGGGCGCGGGCACCGTTTTGTAAAGAGAATGTAGTAGGACTCGCAATGTTTAATTTTCCAGTAGTGATCCAATCAAATAATTGAGTAGAGCGCTGCTTACGTTCTTCAAAAGTAGTAAGCACGTTCCAAAGGTCTCCGCCAGTTAAAGTTTTTGAAGTATCCATAAGCATACGCGGATCAACAGGCACGGGATTACCACCAGCCATTCCGTAGAATACAACGGTACCACCAACTTTAGTAACTTTAAAACTTTCCTCTAATGTAGAACCTACTGATTCATATACAACATTTACTCCGGCATCATTAGTCACTTCAAGTACTTTCGTATGCCATTCTTCAGTATATAAAAATACGCGATCAGCACCAGCTAACGTGGCTACTTTTGCTTTTTCTTTTGATGATGTGAGGCCGATTACTTTTCCGCCCAGTAGTTTAATTATTTGTATAAGAAGTTGACCAACACCACCAGCCGAAGCATGTACTAAAGCAACATCACCTTGTTTTATTTGATAGCTATCTTTCGTTAAATAATGTGCTGTTAAGCCCTGCAATAAGACAGAAGCGGCTGTTTCAAACGGGATAGAATCTGGAAGTGGAATTGCTTTCTCTGATGGAACGGCAACTAATTCTGCATTTGCAAATGGGACGTCAGCAAATGCAATACGGTCTCCAGGATTGATAGTAGTAACGTCAGCTCCTACTTGTTCAACAATACCAGCCCCTTCATAACCTAATATATATGGCGGGTTACCAGCGAGATGATAATCACCGCGGCGTCTATAAATATCAGCAAAGTTTAAACCGATTGCTTTCGTGCGGACAAGAATTTCATTTGAATTTATGATTGGATCATGTATTTCTTTATATTGTAGTACATCCGGATTTCCGAACTGTTCGAAACAAAGTGCTTTCATATGGAATACCTCCATTTATATTGTTTGTCGATGCTCTTTATCATACAATATAAACATCGATAGGCAAAGAGGATTATTTCGATGGGATCAATCGAAAATATCGATTGAAAAGAGGGATGATAAATGGAGATAAAACAATTAATTACATTTAAAATAGCCGCGGAAACTTTGAACTTTACACAAACTGCGAAGAAATTAAACTTTGCCCAATCGAGTGTTACAGCACAAATTAAAACGTTAGAGGCTGAGCTCGGTACACCACTATTTGAGAGGTTAGGGAAACGTCTTTTCTTAACTGAAGCAGGAAGAAAGTTTCAACTATATGCGGACAAGATAATCGCACTTAGTAACGAAGCGAAGACGGCTGTGAAAGATGATGAGGAAATAGCAGGTACGTTAATAATTGGTGCACAAGAAAGTCAATGTACATATAGGCTTCCGTCTATATTAAAGAGGTTTAAAATACAATTCCCCAAAATAAAGCTTATATTTAAACCAGCGCATTCCAATAAAGATGCGAAGGAACAATTGATGGAGGGGAAAGTCGATCTTGCATTTATTTTGGACGAATGTAAAACAGAAGATGCTTTGCATGTGAATCCACTTATGAAAGAAGAATTAAAAGTAGTAGCGGCTCCAGGGCATTGTTTACTCGAACAGGCTTCCGTTTCTATAAAAGATTTAGAGAGTGAAACACTTTTGTTAACTGAACTAGGATGCTCATATCGGACTTTATTTGAAGAGTTATTTCGTGCGGAAGACGTATATCCAGCAAATAAGATTGAGTTTGTTAGTGTCGAGGCAATTAAACAATGTGTCATTGCGGATTTAGGTATAGCAGTTTTGCCAGCAATAGTAGTAGAAAAAGATATACGGGAAGGGACGTTAAAGGAGTTAGTGTTAAAAGAAACAATAGCTCCGATTTATACACAAATTGCTTGGCATAAAGATAAATGGATGACAGTGCCACTGCGACAATTTATTGATGTAACGAGGGAGTTTTTTGTAACGGATTAAGTGGAGAAATATTTATTTTATATAAAAGAAAAAATGGCAATTTTGTATAAAGAACCGATGCTTGAATATAACAAGTATCGGTTCTTTTATGTTTTAAATATAGAATGCTATAAAATGTGTATTTCTCAATTTTTTTCTTAAAAGGATAAGTAAAATTTTTCGTATATTCCAATAATCATAAGGGAATTTACAACGTTTATTCGTTTCTGTAAGATGCCTCTAGGAAGCGTGAAAGGAGGACTTACATAGCAGTATAGCTTGTCTTTAGTATACGTACTTATTGTGAGGAGGAATTTAAAATGTTTAAAAAGTTAATGAAAGTATGCGTGTTAAGTGCGGCAAGTATAGGTGTATTATTTAGTTTTCAAGGAAGTACATTTGCAGCTACTGATTTAAGTAGTTATTATGACGGGAAAAATCCAGCAACAACGAAAGTATACGGGGGAAGTACAACGTGTGATGCAGATGGATTTAATGCAAAATCTACAGCTGTATATGAAGGTAGTAAAAAAGTAGGGACAGTGTATTTACGTTACAGTAATAAATGTCATGCAGCATGGGCTAAGTTTGTTTTAGATCAACCAGCACCAGCTGTTTCGGGAGGAGTGTACGCGTACGCTGTTGTGAATAAATACAAAAATGGTGTATTCCAAAAATCAGTTACTTCTAATCAGGGGAACGGCACAATAAAAACAGGTCAAACGAGCACTTATACAGGAATGGTATTTGATTTAACTGCTGATTTCGGATACACAGCAGATGCTGAAGCAGTTACGTTTAATAACGGTTACGGAAAAACAGCACGTTATTAAGAAAGGAGTGAAATTATATGAAACTTTTAAAAAAGACGAGTGCATGTTTATTGCTATCTTTACTCATTGTAACTAGTATGTTTAGCACGACTAATAGCGATAAAGTATACGCAGAAGATCATTCATATGATGGGAAAAGTCCTTACTATAACAGCTGTGATCAATCCGCAGTAACGAAAGAAAAGAAGTGGATTGATTCAAATTCTTATGTAGAATTAAAATTTAGCACGACGTGTAAAACAGCATGGGCAAAAGTTACTGTAACCCGCCCGGCAGTTTATAATAACGAAGCTGATGCAAGGATTGTTAGAAAAACAGATGGAAAGGCCTACACTTGCGGAAGTGCTGGAGGAAATGGTGTTGTAAATAAAGGGCAAACATCATGCTATACGCCAATGGTATATGACTTAGATCCAAGAAAGGCACAAGCGCAGGGGAAACATGCCATTCCGAATAGTGATGCTTATAATTACGCGGAGACTATTTGGTATTGATAGGAATATGAAAATTGTAAGGTAGAATATTGTAAGAGCATGTTTTGATTGGATTTCAAAACATGCTCGATTTGTATTCATTCTAATTTTTTCAGTAATCATGGACCATTGAATTAACTAAGATCTGTATCAGGAGGAGTATATCCAAGGTGCCTAGCCATTGATACAATTTGTCCTTTATGATGAAACTCATGTGTCTCCGTATGAGTTAAAAGCCAGAGCGGAGTTGTGCTCCAAGGTTCTTTTTGCCATTTAACTTCATTTGCTATATTTTCGAGCCATCGGTCATTATATTCATCTAAAAAACGTAGTACAACCTCATCTACTAACTTAAATCTAGTACGAACTTTTTCGACATCGGCATGCTCAACTTCATAATCGCTGGCAAATGAAAAATCTGCTCTTTTTTGCTTGAATGCGAATGATCCAAGCCAGTATCGATAGCAATCGGCTACATGAATATGAGTCTTTATAATGCTACCGCTTCCGAAATTAGGAACTGTGCTATGTAATTTTTCTACTGGGATTTCTTCCAAAAACGAAAATAGAGTTTCTCTTGTAGAGCTAATAAGATTATATTGTTGTTTTAAAATATGCAACATGCAAGTACACTCCTCTTTTATTTACATAGTAAGTAATTCTATATTTACGAGGAGTGAACCTTTTTATTATTTTTAATAAGCATATTAGATGTATTTCTTATTTGTTTCTGATAGATTAAACAAGGTGAAACATTAATAAGTTGAACATTCTTAGTTCATAATAAATTGTACATCAAGAAGGAGAACGATAAAATGAATAGACTAGTGGGTTTAAAACAATTTGAAATAACGCGCGGGGCGTTACTTAAATTTATGGAAACGTTAGATGATAAAACTGCGGATACGCAGCCAGAGGGTTTTAACAATACAATTCGTTGGCATATCGGTCACGTGTTAACAGCAGCAGAAGTTTTCATGTTTGGAAAAGAATTCAAACAATTACCAACTGAATATCCAGGTATGTTTGGGTATGGATCACGACCATCTAAATGGAAAACAGAAGGACCATCGTTAGAAGTGTTAACGGCTCAATTAAAAGAACAAGCAAAACGTATTAACGAAATTCCAGCAGAAGCATTTGAAAATAAACTGCCAGAGCCATTCCTAGGATTGGAAACAGTAGGGGAGCTTTACGGTATGATGCTTTATCATGAAGCTGATCATATTGGGCAAATGAAAGCGATGGAACGTATTATTAAAGCTCTTTAGTCTTAATTGCATATAACAAGCAATACAGGTGTAATGTTAAATAATATATACAAAAAAGGTAGATAAATTATTATCTACCTTTTTTGTATAACTTCTTGAAGGATTAGGGATTATCATCGTGATGCTGATGAAGAAGGATAAGAGAATTTTATAATTTTTATGGTGTGATTATTAATTATAGTATTCCTAAATATGGAATATACGTATAATGATAGAGAAGAACTAGAAATAGGGGTGAATACTATGATTACATTAGAGCAAAAGTTGGAGCAATATAAACATACATATGTACAGTTAAAGGGAGAACTAAAATGGAAAACGAGTGATTCTCGAACAGCAATGATGATTGCTGCTATGTATGCAGGTAGTGATAAGTTGTTTGATCTCGGACGTTTTTTAGAAATTAGTAGTTATATTAAGAATCAGGTAGGGATGTTTTCATACTTAAAGTCTTATCATCGTTTTGTAGTGGCCGCAACATTAGATATTCACTTTACAGATTATAAGAAAGCTTTTCAGAAGTTTTTAGATTTATATGAACAATTGGTCACTGGTGGCTTTAGCCGGAGTATATTTACTTATCTCGCAGCAGCTGTGCTTTTAACAGAAGAAAATGAACAGCATGGCACACATATTCAGCGTTCGATGCAAGTATATAAACGCATGAAAAAGGATCACCTCTTTCTTACAAGTACAAATGATTATCCGCTCGCAGTTTTATTAGCAGGACAATCAGAGCATGTAGAAACACTTATGGACCGAGTGGAACGTCTTTATCAGAAACTAGCGACAGCTGGTTTGCGTAAAGGGAATGATCTTCAATTTTTGAGTCATATTCTTTCACTAAAGAAGGATGTCAGGGAAGAACTATTAGTTGCAAAATGTACAAATATATGGAATTTGTTAAAGCAAGAAAAGGTAAAAGTAAAACAGATGCATTACCCAGCTATCGGGCTACTAGCGTTACTCGAGGACGGAGAAAAAGAGATTCATTCTATTCGAGCATTTATTGAAAAATTGCAGGGGGATAAATTGTTCCGTTGGCATACAGATACAACTATTCTTATTGCTATTCAACTGTTCGTAAGTCAGAAAGGTGAGGAAAGTAAAGCTACTAACACAGGTTTACAAACAATGATAGAAGTCCTCATACAAGCACAACAGGCAGCCATGATGGCAACGATTGCCGCTTCATCTGTAGCAACATCTTCTGCTAGTAGCAGTTCATAATGTGTAATTGCTTATACTCTTGTAAATTATAACTTCCTTGATAAGGACGGTTTAAAAAATATTACTAAAAACAGTTAGCTCATCACTCTCTAATGAGTGATGGGCTAACTGTTTTTACATAATCAGCATTATCTTTTTGATTCCTTCAAATGTTTGAGCTGCGTGACAATCATAATGCTAATAACAACGAGTAAAAACCATGAACTAATTTTGCTTAAGTGAACGAGACTCCATGCTTCCCGTTGATTTGGATATTGCCATGCTCCGAAAAATGTTGCGATGTTCTCTGCAATCCAAATGAAAAATCCGATAAGGAAAAAGGAGAGAACGAGTGGCATTTTATATGTAACGCCTTGTAATGAAAATTGTACAAATGTGCGAGAGAAAACAATGAATAGTAGTAAAGTTAATATCCATCTAAAATCGTATGTAAAGTGGTGTGTGAAAAAATTGAAGTAAATCATAGCTCCTAACGGCACGGCAAAAATAGCTTTCGGCCAATGATGCATTTTTAAATGCAACCTTCTCCACGCTTGACATATGTAACTCGCGACACTCGCATACATAAAACCGCTGTAAAGCGGAACTCCAAAAACCTTCGAATATGCCTCTTCGGGATAACTCCATGAACCGAAATGTACTTTATATATTTCTAGTAAAAGGCCGATGAGGTGGAAGATGGTAATTACTTTTAGTTCGTCTTTTGTTTCAAGACCAGTCTTGTACATAATCCACTGCATAAGAAGGCATACGATGAGTATGAAATCATAGCGATATAACCCTGGGATAGAAATGATTTTTGAAAGGGCTAGTGTTAAAAAAATAGTGACTGGGAATAAACAAGATAATGCTTGTTCGTAAGTGAAATGTAGTAATTGTTTTATATAGAACATTGGGTCTCCTTTGATAAGTTTGTTAGAAAACTCGAAATAATGACTAAGTATACTACGATTTTAAAAATAAGCTAGTAGTCTATTTTGCATGTATTTGTAAGTTTTAGAAGGGAATTGTAATAAGTATTTTAATATTTTAACAAAGTAAAAAATAGTTTGCTATTTAAAAAAAGTGGGGATATAATATCTAAATGAAAATGATAATTATTATCAATATTAATTATAAATAAAAAATAATTATAAAAAACAACTGAATATAAAGGATGAAATGAAACATGTTACATAAGTCTACTGTACATGCTGGTAATAACCGCTGGATACATATTAAGTTCATATGTTTCATGAGCTTAACAATTTTATGTTTAATTGGATCTATATTTTTAGCCATTTCATTTGGTGCAAAGGATATTCATTTACAAACGGTGTGGGTAGCGGTTTTGGATTACAATCCGAAACTAACACAGCACCAAATTATTTATGAATTAAGGCTCCCGAGAGTAATTGGTGCAGCAGTTGTAGGGGCAGCTTTTGCGGTTGCTGGTGCTGTTATGCAAGGTGTAACACGAAATCCTTTAGCTGATGCAGGTGTACTCGGAATAAATGCAGGTGCGATGTTTGTAGTAGCACTTAGTTTTGCTTTTTTCCCACATATGCCGTATTCCTATTTAATGATTGTTTCCTTTATTGGAGCTGTCTTAAGTACAGTACTTATTTTTGTTATTGGATCAGCAACATCAGGCGGGTTAACACCAATGAGGTTAACGATTGCTGGAGCGGTTATGGCAGCGCTTTTACATTCATTAAGTTCAGGTGTTGCGATTTATTATGATTTAAGCCAAGATTTAGCGTTTTGGTATGCTGGTGGTGTTGCAGGGGTTAAGTGGGAACACTTGAAATTTTTAGTCCCTATTATTCTTATAACGATTATTTTTGCGATAGTGTTAGGGCGATCTATTTCACTCATATCAATGGGAGATGATGTTGCTACAAATTTAGGAGTGAAAACGAACCGAACGAGAATACTAGGGATGATTATAGTAGTTATTCTGGCAGGTGTTTCTGTTTCAGCTGTTGGTTCTATTGGATTTGTAGGACTAGTTATCCCGCACATTGCTAGAAAATTAGTTGGTGTTAATTATAGACTCATTATTCCTATGTCAGCATTATTAGGAGCTATGTTATTAGTTGTAGCTGATTTAGGGGCAAGAACAGTAAATCCTCCTAAGGAACTTGCGATAGGGATTATGGTAGCTCTTGTTGGAGTTCCGTTCTTCCTCTATATAGCACGTAAAGTTGGGAGGGAATTATAAGTGAAGGATCTTTTTAACACGGATAAAAAGAGAGCTATTACTGTAACTACAATCTTCGGATGTATAAGTATCGCTGTAATTTTAATTAGTTTAAATACAGGGACACTGAGTATAGCGCCACTTAGAGTAATTGAAACACTTTTGGGTTATGGTGATTTTGAGAGTGCAACCGTGCTATATGATTATCGTATGCCAAGAATAATAATCACGATGTTAGCCGGTATTGGTCTTGGTATTTCCGGTGCGATTTTGCAAGGGTTATCCCGTAATGCACTTGCAGATCCTGGTATTTTAGGGTTGCATTCAGGTGCATCTTTCGGTCTTATCGTATTTGTTACTCTCTTTCATTCTATTAATGAGAGTGCATCCATTTTAATACCGTTATTTACATTTGGCGGAGGAGTATTAGCTGCATTTCTTATTATTTTACTTGCGAGTGATCGGTCAAAAGGTTTACTTCCCATTAGACTTATTCTCATTGGTATTGCAGTTTCAGCTGGCTTTAGTGCAATTTCGCTATTTTTCTCTCTCAAGTTAAATGATGAGACGTATACATTCGCTTCTAGATGGCTAGTTGGTAACGTGTGGGGAAGGGATTGGATTCATGTCCTGGCATTATTACCTTGGATTTTCATACTAACCCCTTATGCGTGGCTAAAATCTAAAACGTTAAATGCATTGTCACTAGGTGATAGTGTAGCAGCAGGACTTGGTGTTTCTGTGCAAAAAGAACGGTTATTACTTTTAGCTACAGCGGTTGGATTATCTTGCGCAAGTGTATCGATGGCAGGGGGGATTGGCTTTATCGGCTTAGTTGCTCCGCATATCGCAAGAAAGTTAGTAGGTACTACCTATCAACACTTCCTTCCGTTAGCTGGCATAATCGGAATGATTATTTTAGTGCTCGCAGATACGATAGGACGCTCTATATTTGAGCCGAATTCTATTCCGGCTGGTGTAGTAGTAGCGGCTTTAGGAGCACCGTATTTTCTTTATTTACTTACAAAAACAAAATAACTACTTCAAAGAGGAGAACATATGAAAAAGAAACTTACTATTTTATTTAGCATCATGTGTATTTTAGTACTAGCAGCATGTGGTCAAACGAAAGCTAATGAAGAGGCAACGAAAAAAAGTAATGAGCCAAAAATCGCCTCTATGTCTATTCACTTAACGAATAATTTACTTGCATTAGGAATTACACCAGTAGGTTCTGTAATTGGTGGAGATTTAAAAGATTTCTTACCACACGCAAAAGAGCAGTTGAAAGATACGAAGAAACTTGGGGTTGTAACAGATCCGAATATGGAAGCATTACTACAATTAAAGCCATCTGAAATTTATGTGGATGAAAAATATGCTGGCAAAGATTTAGCGAAATACGAAAAAATTGCAAAAACACATACTTTTAATTTAGATGAAGGTACGTGGAGAGATCATTTAAAAGAAGTAGGTAAACTTGTAAACCGTGAGAAAGAAGCAGATAAATATATTCAAGACTATGAAGAACAATCAAAACGAGTGAAAAATTTAATAGATAAAGAGCTGGGTAATAACGAAAAAGTAATGGCAATTCGCGTTACTGCAAAAGAATTACGTGTATTTAGTACGAAAAGACCGATGGGACCAATTTTATTCGAAGACTTAGGATTACAACCTGCAAATGGTGTAGAGAAAATTGATGGAAACCGTCCTTTCGAAGTGATTTCACAAGAAGTATTACCTGACTTTGATGCAGATGCTATTTTCGTTGTTGTAAATAGAGACGATAAGGCAAAAGCTGCATTTAAACAACTTCAAGAAACACCAATTTGGAAAGACTTAAAAGCTGTTAAAGAAAAGCACATATACATTATTAATGACCAACCATGGCTAGACTATTCTGCTTTAGGTAACAAAATGGCAATGGATGAAGCGGAGAAAATGTTTACGAAATAATATCGATTCGATGTTAGGAAGATCCTCTGAATTTTGAGGGTCTTTTTTATTGTTAGAATAAATAAAAAATTATACAATAAATTTAATTTAATGCAGAGGAGATGTGCCGATGTCAGCACTTATTGTAAGTATCCCGTTTATAAAGCAGTTTATGGAAATAGGGGATAAATAGGCTAGAATAATTATCCCCATTATTTAATAAAGGGGAGTTTGAAATGACAATGAATCTTTTTCAAAATAAAACGATCAAATTATCAGCTAGTAGAGAAAAAGATGTTGAAGTAATGGCTATGTGGCAAGAAGATAGTGAGTATTTAAGAAATGTAGATACAGATGTAGCATTCCCGCAATCTTTAAATGAAATAGCAAGTGATGGGCTATTAAAAGGACGGAGATCGAATAGTGTTTCTTTCATGGTAAGGACAGTTCAAGAAGATCGCTTAATTGGTTTTGTGGCGATTCATGGTATAGAGTGGAATAACAGAACAGGTGTATTAGCTATTGGTATAGGAGATGCGAATGATAGAGGAAAAGGATATGGAAAAGAAACAATACATCTTATTCTAAAGTATGCTTTCTATGAATTGAATTTACACCGCATCGGTCTCGATGTTATTTCGTATAATAAACCTGCCATTGCATTGTATAAAAAGATAGGTTTTCAAATGGAAGGCTGTATGAGAGAAGCGGTTCAAAGAGATGGAAAGTGTTTTGATCGTATCATTATGGGGATATTGCGGGATGAATGGATAGAGCTGCAAGGTTAGAAAGTACATTCGAAATTATATATGTAGTATGCAGGAGATATAATTGTAATTGGCGAAAATTTACAGTGTACTGATTGAATTTATAAGGAGTCATGCAAAATGAATTTGGAAAAGGCAAAACCAGTAAATGAAGAGGTCGCCGAATTAAAAGAACTTATTAAAGAGTTACACGGAAGTGTGCACCAACTTGAAAGTGAGGTGCAGCAACTAAGGCACGAAAGACCAGTTGTTGAAGTGAGAAAAGGTGTTCAACTATCACCGACAATTGTCGGGCAAATTGGTGGTATGATTTTAGGTGGATTAGCAATTATCGGTATATTTTGGTGATGAAAAAAGGTTTGCAGCACTATGCTGCAAACCTTTTGTATTTGACGATAGAATTTCATACAGTACAACTTCTACATTAAATAACGTAAATAAATGTAAGCATGTGATAACAATAGTGCAATGATTGTTAACGGTAAACCGATTTTTAAGAAGTCCATATAAGAAAATCCATGTCCTTCACGTTTTGCAATACCAGCAACAACTACGTTTGCTGATGCTCCGATTAATGTTCCGTTTCCTCCTAAGCAAGCTCCAAGAGATAACGCCCACCATAGCACTTCGATTTGCGGCGAATCAACAGATAATCCGAGGCCAGTAGCTAAATCTTGAATAAGAGGAATCATCGTTGCGACAAATGGAATATTGTCAATTGTCGCAGATGCGATGCCAGATACCCATAAAATAAGTATCGCAGCGAAACCGATATCACCATTTGTTACGTCGATTACTTCTTTTGCGAGTGAAGAAATAAGTCCGATATCAATTAATCCGCCAACGAGAACGAATAGTCCGGCGAAGAAGAAAATGGTTACCCATTCAACGTGGGCAAATATATCTTCTATTTCATGTTCTTTTACGCCGATTAACATAAGAAGTGTAGCGCCTGTCATTGCGATAACGGCAGCATCTACATGAATAATAGAATGAAGTACAAAGCCTAAAATAGTTAGTCCTAAAATTGTAATCGATTTTAAAAGGAGGCTTTGATCTTTAATATAATCTTTTTCGTTTAACGCCATTAGTTTTTCGATTTGTTCAGGCGTTGTTTTTAGTTTGTTACGATACATGAAGTAAATAATGCCAAGTGTAACGATAGAAATAATAATTACGATTGGAGCTAAATTTAGTAAAAAGGCATTAAATTCTAAATGCTTATTAGCTGATCCAATCATAATGTTAGGTGGATCACCGATTAAAGTTGCTGTTCCACCTATATTTGAAAACAGTACTTCTGAAATCAAATAAGGAACAGGGTTAACTTTTAAAATACGTGTAATGGATAGTGTAACAGGAACGATTAATAAAACAGTCGTTACATTATCCAAAAATGCAGAACCGACGGCGGTTAATAAGGATAGTAATAATAAAATGCGAATCGGTTTTCCGTCAGCTGCTTTTGCTGCTTTAATAGCTACAAATTCAAATACGCCTGATTGACTCGTAATATGTACGAGAATCATCATCCCGATTAAAAGGGTGATCGTTTCCCATTGAATATGTGATGTGAAAGCAGTGTGTAAATCTACAATTCCAAAAATAATCATAATAGCAGCACCGAATAGTGCAATTACAGCACGATTCAATTTTTCAGAAATAATAAAACCATACGTGACTAAAAATACGGCAATTGCAAAATAATATTGCCAATTTGCTACTTCATGTGCTGATTGTTCCAAGCGAGTCACCTTCTTTAAAATATGTATTCAATCGTCAAAACGTATCCCGATGCATTCATACGGGATAAAATATATTGTAGCAAATTCAAAAAAGAAAGAAAACTATTTAATGAAGTGAAGGAAAAGTTCTGAATTCCACATATGATAAAAAAAATAACAAAACACAGTGCAAATTATTAGGAAAAGTGAGCGTTGTCCTCTAATATAGAGATAGCAATTTACATTATTTTTGCGTAAAATGGTTTAAAGAGGTGAATTCCGATGGAAATAGTAAAAGATAGTTCTCTTATTCAAAATGAAATTGAACGTTTTGTAAATAAAGATGTATATATTCATTTAGAAACAACGAACGGAGCGTATGCGTCACACTTTAATGAAAAGATGATGACAGTTGGAGCATTCATTCGAAATGCAATTATTCGCTTTGAGCGCGGGAAAATAACTGGAACAAACCCATACCGAGTTGGTTTGAAAATGGATCATGGCTGGGTATATGCAGAAGGTATTACGCACTGGGAAGTAGACGATAAAGAGCGTTTATTACTAGCAGGGCATGATAACCAAGGTCGCTTAGCGGTAGCACTTGAGTTAAGCTTAACGCCATTTAAGTAAGAAGGAGGGAAACTTATGGAGAGACATGTACTTGTTGTATTTCCGCATCCAGATGATGAAGCATTTGCTGCGGGAGGGACAATTCGCTTATTAACAGATCAAGGAGTACCTGTAACGTATGCATGTGGTACTCTTGGACAAATGGGACGTAACATGGGGAAGAATGTATTCGCTAACCGTGAAACGATTCCAAATATCCGTGAAAAAGAATTAAAAGATGCATGTGAAGCGATGGGGATTCAAGATTTAAGAATGCTCGGTTTCCATGATAAAACGTTAGAATTTGAAGATGTTGATTTCGTTGCAGATAAAATCGAAGCGATAATTCAAGAAGTAAATCCATCTCGAATTATTACATTTTATCCAGAACACGGCGTACATCCAGATCATGATGCATTTGGCCGCGCTGTCGTTCGCGCTGTATCACGTATGCCAAAAGAAGAACGTCCAGTTATTCATGCGGTTGCGATTACGAGAAATCGTGAAGCAGTGCTCGGTGAACCGGATGTTGTAAATAATATTAGTGAAGTATTTGAACATAAATTAGCTGCACTAGGCGCGCATCGTTCACAAACAGAAGCAATGCTTGAAGAAACACATGCAAAAATAAAAAACAAAGATGCAGCAACATTGAAATGGCTGCAACTTGAACAATTTTGGACCTATAAATGGGAGTAGGCTAGAAGTATATCTTCTAGTTGCTCTTACATAGAAAAAGCGCCGTCACTTGCGATGGCGCTTTTTCTTGTTAAAGACTATATTTCTTAGAGATGTGCATTGAAATTTTTTCATTAACGTGCAGTATAGCCTCCGTCAACAAGAAGTGTTGTACCATTAACAAAACTAGCATCATCACTTGCTAAAAATAAGACAGCTTTAGCCACTTCTTCTGGTGTTCCAAGTCTGCCTTGTGGATGAAGGGAAGCTAAATATTCTTTCTGTTGAGGATTAACACTACCTAGTAAAGGGGTGTCAATATAACCAGGGCACACCGCATTAATACGTATTCCATATTTAGCGTAGGCAGTACATAAATTTTGAGTTAATAGTTTCACACCACCTTTTGCAGAGGAGTATGCTGTTGGGGTAGGTAATGAAACAAAACTATGAATCGAACCAGCGTTAACGATGACACCACCTGTACCTTGTTTAAGAAATTGTTCAATCGAATATTTATCAGAAAGGAATACCCCAGACAAATTAATATCAATAGTTCTTTTCCACTTTTCATAGGATAATTCGTTTGCCGGTGCATCATCAGCAACGCCGGCATTTGCATACATAATATCTAATTTACCGTATGTACTTACTGTCTCATGAATGAGCTGTTTAATATCTGCCTCTTTTGTTACATCAGTTTTAATAAATAACGTATCATATCCATTTGCGTTCAATTCATCTGATAGGTCTTTTCCACGTTCAGAAAAGTCAGCGATAACTACTTTTGCACCTTCTTCAATAAAAAGACGAACGGTGGATTCGCCAATCCCGCTTGCACCACCAGTTATGATTGCTACTTTGTCTTTTAATTTCATATAAACCTCTCCATTCATTAATGAATTTAAGTCGAATTTTTTGAGCTGGTTATGTCACTATTAACCTTAAATAGTAAGTAGATAGAAGAAAAAGTTCGCGTTTACTTAACTGTGAAAGTACTGAATTTTTCTTTATTGTACTTTTTTATACAGTGATGAACGAAAATATTAATTGGGTCAATTTTATCATTAGATTGAATATTCGGTAAAGTGTTCTCGAATAAAGTGACTGCTGAAGTTTAACGACTAACCTACATAGATATAACGAGGGGTATTTACATATAGTTTCTCTTTTTTATTTTAGTAATTAACAAATTTTTAAACTTGCTGATGATGTAGTGCAATTAAATAAATGGGTTGTTTTTAGATTAACTAAAACTAAAAAACAGTAAAAATAAAATGTTATATAATAATTATTTATTAAAAAACGATAAATATCGTGTTAATATCAAATTGAAAATTAGTAAGAGAGGTGCTTTTTATAAAATGTAAAACGAATGTTATGTACTAAAAGAAATTGATAGAAATTAGGAAAGTTATATATCTTAATAGCAAAAGAAGAAAAAGGAGTTAGAGCATGATTAATAAAACAGTAAAAAAAGTTATCTTGTTTGCAGGTGGTTTGTATATTACTTATTTAGTAGGTGTAGTTATTTTAGCGGAATCTATACCGTATCCTACATCTCAGCAATTAAAGGCAGCCGAAAAAGTAGTTGAACGCTATGTAGGTGAAAATAATGGAGTGGAAATGATAAATACATCTAGCAGCTTCACGGCTGAGATGTTCGATCGTACAATTCATATTGAAGGAAATTCAAAGGAGAATCCGGAACAAGTATTTCGAATGGATTTAGACCGAGTTTCTAATGAAAATGAAAAAATAACCGAAAAATCGATAAATAAAATTTGTAAATCAAATGATGCAGGAGAGAATTTTACGTGTGCTGATGCTGAAAAGTTAAAATGAACATGCAGTGTTATTTATAGTATATAGCTAAAGATAGGAATGCGTAACAGCACAACTACTACTCTAGTTAAATAGGAAAAGCCTCGCAGGGGGGCGAGGCTTTAAACAGGGTATTAAAAATTATCGATTCATTAAGAATAACTTTTTCGAATAAACTAATTTTAGCATGATAACTCATGTATATGTGTTACGAATTTATGAACAAAAAATCAATCATAAAAATACGGGGAAGATGATAATTTATTTGAAATATATTACATAATTTTCAAGTGAGAAATAAAAAAGCAGCAATGAGCAAAATAATTTAGAGCCGCATTATATTAAACATAAGTGGTACTTCTAATATTAATCTGCTTCATTATATTGTTATTACCAATGCTACAGAATGCGTGAAGTGGTTTAGTAATGTTAAAACAAGAAATTCTCAGAATCTACGGGTTTAAAATGAAAAAATTTTAGTCATTGGACACAAGGGGGATTCTATATTAATTGGTTAAGTGGTTGAAAGAGAGACTTTGTTTATTTCGTTTCTTTTTCACTTAATTCATTAGAAATGATATTTAGTAATGATACATATGAAGCGTATATTTTGAATTAACTAATAGAATAATATATATTTATATTGATTTAATGATTTTAATTTATTAAAAATGAGGAAATCAATATGAAGATTAAATTTGCCGTAATAAAAGATGAAAACTTTGATTTTAGTTTATTAGAAACAAAATTATTGAAAACCTTTAAAGAAGTAGATTTTGAAGCAGATATTGTAAAGGTTGAAGATAAGATTTTTGAGGGAAATAATATTCAAACGAATTTAGCTGAAATCACCATTAATGTTACTGGAAAAAATATCGGCTATAGGTCCGTTTCAGCTAGTATATTTATTGTTCTAGAAAGTTTATCATTACAGTTATTTCAAATTAATATTAGTTTACATTAAGCAGCTAAAAAAGAGAATTTCTTCAGAAAATTATACTGACTATAATGAGTTGTAAATATGAGAATGGTGATTTAAATAATAGTAATTATTGTAGGTGCTCCCGTATGTTGGATTGCACCTTGTTTGTTATTAAAGAAATAAAAAAGCCTTTAAATAAGATGAAAGTCTTTATGAAACGGCATATAAAGAGTGTTCAGGATACGTTATGAAAGTAGAATAATTCAATGCTTATTCATATCGCATGTTATTTAAATGCTTGTTTATACAGAAAAATGGAAATGTGTAAATAATTCAATTAGATTGTACAAATAATTTGGTGCGCGAATATACGGAATGTATTCACGGGTAAAAGGGTTGTCTCATAATATATATATATATATATAGATTTTTCTATTAAGATGAACAGAGGGTGTGAATATATGGAAGATGTTTACGCGAAAATTGACAGCCTAAAAGCAGAGCAAAAAGAAATTATGAGAGACATTCGTACTTTAGAAACGCGTACCACTATTAATGAGAAAGACATAGCAACAATCAATAAGCAATTAGAGAAAATAAGTACAAACACAACTTGGATTTTGCGAATTATTATTAGTGCGATAGTAATGTCAGTTTTAGGATTGATATTAAAAGGGATTATTTAACCTTGTAAAATGGCTCAATATAAACGAAAGAGGGGCAATTCTCCCTCTTTTTATTATACGAATGAGAAATGGCTTTCCTCCAAGCGTTAAATGAAGGTGGAGGACGAACCTATTTTTTGCAAAAAAACTGAAACAATGTGCTAAACGAGTTTTATAAACTGAATCCAATTAGGAATGGATACTATAAGAACCGAGCATTATTTGTCAACGAAAAGAGTATTTAGGTCCTTCACATTATACTTGGCACAAAGCATATAGCAGTTAGATAAAACATACTATGCATGTATACGTATAAAATGTTTATTTTTAGATACAAATCAATTATAAATACTGAAAAATAGACCTACATAAATAGAGTCCTTTTTTAGTTTTAAAATTTTTAATTACTACTAGAACAATATGGATCTATTGAAAAATGTTCTAGATTGTAGCCTCATGTAGAAAACTTTGTAATAGAATCAAACCGCTTACCTTAAGTTGATGAACATATATGGAGACCGTTTGTTTTGTAATTTAAATAATTAGATTAATGTGATAACATTTTGAGGTAGGGTGTAAATGAAATACTGAGGAGGATAAGTATGCAAAAGAGACCAGGAACAAATGAATATAATCCATACTACTCAACGTACATAAAATTAGTACCAGATGGAGATATCATACATATTCTAGAGCAACAAATGAAGGAAACGAATCTTTTATTGAAGGATATTTCTGATAGTGAAGGACATTTTCGATATGCCCCTAATAAATGGAGTATAAAAGAAGTAATCGGTCATATTGCAGATACTGAACGTATTATGGCATATCGTTTGCTGTCCATAGCAAGAGGTGAGACAGCAGAACTTCCTGGCTATAATGACGATATGTATGTTCTTAGAGCAGCTTTTGATAAGCAATCTATGCAAGATCTTCTTACGAATTTAACAGTTGTTCGCCAATCTACTGTGCATTTACTTAAAAGTTTAGATAAAGATGCCTGGTTGCAAAGGGGAATTGCGAACAATTCTGAAGTCACGGTTCGTGCATTAGCAAACATTATTGCTGGTCATGAGCTTCATCATCGGCAAATTATAAAAGTACGTTATTTTGGGGCTAATGCATTTACAGAATGTTAAAATACGGAAAATAAAAGATGATGATTTGTAAAAAAATTACGATTCATCATCTTTTTATTTTTTCTCAATGACCAAATATTACTTAACAGTGGCAAGCTTAATTTATAAGAAAAGAATGACTACATTAGCAACAAGGGTTTAAAGAAAGGGGGATTGATAGTAAGTTGTTTAATTAAAATGGTAAAGAGTAACTTTTACCTTACTTTTTGTTATAAATAAAGGAGCAGTTAGCAAAAGCTAACTGCTCATCTCCAAGGGGGAGCAAGGAGAAAAATCTAATGTCATCTACAGTGTTGACGGAATATGGAGTTTTATTCAGGGGATTTACTGATTATGTAGGTTACATAAAAAGTCCTATTAACATTCAGGCTATTCCGATTAGAATTAAAGATTTGAGTGTAATCCAAAACTTTTTTTCTGGCTTTTGAAATTCTAAAAAGCCTTTTCGTAAGAGCAGAAATAAACCCGCTTCAAGACAGAGGAAAACAACTAGACCAAGAAATTAAAAGTACAAAAGGGATTTATTATGAGAATAAGGAAGAAATCGAAATTACCTTTGAATACTTAAGAAAAGAAATTGATAATGATGATGATGAGAGTCAGCAAATTATTACAGATTACAAAGAGGTATCTTAAAATAAAACTAGAAAAGCATCCAAAACTATTGTTTTTTCTTTTTTAATATAGAAATTACACATTAAACATATATTTATACGTGTTGTTACTAAACGCTAAGGAATAGTAATAAAAAAATGATGCTGATAAAACTGTATAAAAATAAAAAGAATCCTAAGATGGGGAATGTTTTATGAAAGTTGATCATGATAAACCTCCTTGATATATAAAGTATTTTAATATATTGTTGGTCTATTTAGAAGGAAAAACATAATTTGGTACATGTTAAACGAAAATTTGAACAAACTAGATATTGGAATAAATGATGCCTTCCTTAAAATAACCTTAATTAAAATATAGCTTTAATAACATTTGGGAATTAAATGGTATAATTTTCTAGGATAACCTAAATAAAGTTTATTTTAGAAAAGAGGTAGAGGGGAAATGTTTCAAAAGCTTAAGTTTTATTTAATGAGCATTTTAATTAGTTCAATGTTAGGTGGAATTATTATAGGTGCTAATTTCTTGGTCCATAACATATATAATTTGGTTGCAGGTAAAGAGTATCATTTTAATATGTGGTCTTCTATTATTATATTTAGTGTTGTATTTATTTCGGGCTTCTCGTACATGTTGAAGAAGGGGCCAGATATATTTGTTAATGATTAAATTAATAGCAATTATCAATAGGTGTTGCCGTGTGATTCGGTTGAAGTCTTTTCTAGCGTGTTAGTTATCTCAATATATATGTATCTCTTGGCACCTGGGCGAGGGTGCTCTCTTTTTATCGAAGGAATAATAAAATGTATATAATATAATTAATAGATTTATATTTGAATCTGAGGGGTACAAATTCGATGCGACGTAAAAAGGATTTGTTGAAACAATGGAAGGTGGATTTACAGGCTATTCAAGAAGAGAAGAGGATGAAGAAGAAGGCTAAAAATAAGAAATATAGCATTCCTGGTAATACAGCTGGATTCATGAATGGAAAGCATACTTATCGTAAAGAGAATGGGGTATGGAAGCAAAGAAATAAATGACGTGAGGATAAATAGATTTCATTAAGTTTGTAGCATTATTCTAGGCGTTCCCATGATTTGGGTGGCGTCTTGTTTGTTGTTTATGAAGTAATCCCTAAACGTATTATATTATTGTTTTTAATTAACAGATATAAAAAATGATTTATTTGTTTTATTGATAATTCGTAAACATTATTATAATATGTTTGTATATGATTAGACTAAAAGTGTTTTTGTTTGATTTTATTAAAAGATGGGGGATATCGATAACAATAAAATAATGGGTATATCACCTACAAAAAGCTGCAAAAGGAATGGAAGCAGTATGGAAAAGGTGCTTTCGTGAAAAAATTCGAAAAATAAGCAGTATTAGCTCTTGAAGAAAAATGACTAGAAAAGTTACAACTAGATGGAGCATAAGGTTATACAAAAAATCTTAAAAGGGGGACAAAATTATGGAACAAGGAAAGTATTCAGTAACACCTCAAGATCGAATGAATTATTTATTAGGTCTTTATTCTGCAGATCAACAAATTAATGCGGTTCTTTATTTTCCTGTAGGTCTATCAAAGGAAATACTTGAACAATCAGTAAGGATAACATTACAATTGCAGCCAGTTTTGAATAGTCGATTTGTAGAAAATGATACTCCTTACTGGGAGGAACATTCATCTGGCACTAACTCATCTATTTGCTTTTTTGCAGAAGGAAATGATCAAGAACTTGAAATAATGGCAATAGATTTTATTAAGGAACCTGGTGATCGTATTCAGGGGCCTATGGTTCAAACAATATTATTACGAGGAACTACAACAGATATGTTAGTTGTGAAATTATCTCATCTATGTTCAGATGGTGCAGGAGTCAAGGAATATATTAATTTGCTTGGAGCAATTTATACGCACCTTTCCTTAGGAGGATCTAAGGATCAAATTATAAAGGAATTTGGTGAGGGAAATGAGAGTTTTCGAGATCAATCACATGTATTCAAATATGCTGGAATATCGGACGTAAAAAGTGCGTATCGTCCTAACCAAGAACAGCAGGCATCGTTATGGTCTTTTCCATCTCAACCCAACAAAAATAAATCCCCCAAAATGTCTGTAGGGCGGTTGAGCCGTGAACAAACTCTATGTCTAACCAAATGGACAAAAGCACAACAGGCTACCTTGAATGATGTAATCATGACTGCATACTTCCGTGCTTTATCACATTTCACTGTGTATGCAGAACCTCGCACCGCAGAAAAAATGATCGGTTTGACAATTGATTTACGTCGATATCTGCCTAATTATACGACTGGTGCTATTTGCAACTTATCCGGAATGGAAATGCCAGTGATTAAAATGGAAGATGGTGAATCATTTAATCAGACTCTTGTTCGAGTTAAACAATCAATGGATAAAATAAAGGGCCAAAATCCAGGTCTTTCTTCAGCGGCAGGAATGGAGATACTGGCAGGTATGAAGCTATCTACGGTGAAGGAAATGTATAATCAGCAATACGAGCAGGCTGTACAGATGGGGATGGCGTTGCCATTAATGACAAATTTCGGGGTAATCGCTGATGAACCTATTCAGTTTGGTGAAATTCAAGCTGAGGACGGGTATATGACATCACCCATTATGTATGCACCATTCTTTTCAATGGGAGCAAGCACTTATAATGGAAGACTTACATTTACGATTGGTTATCATGCGCCGGATACATCAAAAGAAAAGGTAGACAAATTTTTAGAATGTGTTATTAATCAGCTCTTTTTACTGTTTTTTGAAATGAATTAGTTTTCAGATAATATAAAAATGATAATCTTCTAACAAATAATCAAGGCATCAACAATAGAAAAGTAGAGATAATATGTAATATAATTGAAAAAGTATATTTAAAAATCAATGTTAATATTACCCTCCTATAAGTATTAACATACGTAATTGAGGTGTTTTCTTTGTTGTTTTATGATCGGATTTCTATAATGGCCCCTCCTGTTCCGTAGCTTAGGAAAGTCTTTTTATTTCTGAGATTTTCAAAGTTATAGGAGGGTATGAAAAATGAAAAAAGTCTCAGTACCATCACTTTGGTTAATGATTATTCTTGTGGCATTTCCGCAAATTAGTGAAACAATTTATACACCGTCTTTACCAGACATTTCAAAGGCGTTACATGTAAGTAATAATGAGGTGCAGTTAACGCTTAGTGTTTATTTTGCTGGATTTGCTTTAGGTGTATTTTTTATTGGATGGTTATCCGATATAATTGGTCGTCGCCCGGCGATGTTACTTGGAATTGTCATATATGGCGCGGGGAGCTTCTTATGCTTTATTGCAAGTTCCATTGAATTTTTATTGTTAAGTCGTTTTATTCAGGCGTTTGGAGCAAGTGCAGGATCAGTTGTGACGCAAACGATTCTTCGTGAAAGTGTAGAAGGGCATAAACGTCACGTTATGTTTGCTCAAATTTCGGCAGTCATTGCTTTTACACCAGCAATAGGACCGTTAATTGGTGGCTTTCTTGATCAAATGTTTGGATTTAAAATAGTATTTTTAAGTTTAGTAGTTATGAGTATCGGAATTTTGCTGTATACGTTTGTTTCTCTTCCAGAAACAAAAACGGGTGCAGTAACGGATAAAATAAATGTGTTTTCTGTTTTAAAACGGTTGATTACAAATCCGAAAGTAGTAACATATGGGCTATTAATTGGAGGAGCGAATGGCGTTTTATTTAGCTATTATGCAGAAGCGCCGTTTATCTTTATTGAATACTTTAAGTTATCGCCTAGTATGTACGGATTTCTAGGAATTGTTGTTGCTTCCGCTTCTATTATTGGGGCGAAATTTTCAAAGCGGTTACTTACCACTTATAAACCAGAGAAAATTATATATATCGGTTGTTTTGTAATGACAGGTGGAGCAGTCGCTTTATCTATTATTACTTCAGTTGGATCAAATCCAAACATAATATATATGATTGGATTTTTAGTAGCGATGTTTATATTGCTATTAGGAATTGGGGTAGCATTACCTAACTGTTTAAGTTTAGCATTAGTAGATTTTCAAGATGTCATTGGTACAGCTGGAGCATTGTTTAGCTTAGGGTACTATATAATAGTGACGGTGACAATTTGGGGAATGAGTCAACTTCATACGGGCTCGTTACTGGTGATGCCACTTTATTTTCTAGCTATTGTAGCTATCATGTTGGTGTTTACTAAGGTGTTTATTGTTGGTAAACGAGTTGAAAAAGCAGTTTAATTATGTATTAGGAAAAGAGTCTCATTGGAAAATGAGGCTCTTTTTTATTATTTTTTAATAAGTTATTAGAATAGTGTTAAAATTAAATTAATTAAAAAGAAAGAAGGTACAATATGAACGGTCTAAATGTTAAAGCAACTACACAAGAAGATTTACAACAAATTTTAAAACTATGTACAATTTATGATCAAGCCATTTACGGTGAAGTTGATACAACGGTAGAGGATATTACGAACTCATGGAAAGGTATTGATGTTAGTAAAAGTTCTTACGTTGTTATGAATGAAGAAGAAATAATTGCTTATGGTATTTTGACAGGGAGTGAAAGACAGTTTCCATCTGCTGTACTTATTCATTCTAATTATATGAATCAAGGTATTGAACAAATAATATGGTCAAAGCTTGAAGGGCGGGCTAAGGAGCTTGTTAGTAATTCGTCTCGCTTGAATGGCAAGATTGTAACACAAGCAAATAATTTCTATGAGGAAAAAATGTTAGAAGACGCTGGTTTTATTCCAACTCGTATTTGGTGGATGATGGGAGATTACATCAAGCTTTTAATGAAGCCTTTGCGGAGCACTGAAATTACGCATCTAGGTGTAAGATGTTCTAAGCGGAAACAAGGGTTAGGATTATCACTATTAAACCATGCATTTAGTCAATTGTACGAAGAAGGGACTTTAAAAGTTCAACTGAATGTAGATTCTGAAAATATTACAGGCGCACCTCGCGTATATGAAGCAGCTGGAATGGAAGTACAGAGTAAATTTGTTCGCTTTGATAAGGAGGTCCTTGCTAAGGGTGTATATGGTATGTAACTTTACTAATATATTGTATTCTTGTTTGAGATGTTAATAGAGTGTTTAAAAAGTATGAAAATAAATTTTGAAAATGGTAGTAGCAATAGGAATGAAATTCTTTTAAAATACGTTATCAACTATAAAGATTGAAGTACATGAGATGTGAAACCGAGGAAGATATGCTCTCCTCGGTTATTTATATTGTAATAATATTCATATCGGAACCATTTTGAATAGATGTATTTTATTGCTAATTCAGTTAAAAATTAAACATAATTATGCATATTAATTTATTGAAAAAATAATTGAATTTTTCAGATAAATGAATTAATATAAAATAAGTAATTTTAAGATTTATAGAATATTGGAAGATGAAAGGTTTTGAGAATTTTGTAAGAGGCAAAAAACGATTTTAGGATAGCTTTAAAGCTAGTGTAAAATGACGTTTGCTTCATCATTTTCAGGCCAAAAGGAATTAGGGGAAAGCATCTTATTTTAAAATGCGGCTATGAATCATCTAAGAGGGGGAAGTGAAGTGGCAAACAAAGAATTGAAAAGAGGTTTAGAAGCACGTCATATTCAAATGATTGCTTTAGGCGGAACAATTGGTGTTGGTTTGTTTATGGGTTCAGCTAGCACGATTAAGTGGACAGGTCCGTCAGTAATGCTTGCCTATGCAATTGCAGGTATTTTTATCTTCTTCATCATGCGTGCCATGGGAGAAATGTTGTATATGGAGCCAAGTACAGGTTCATTTGCGACGTTCGGTCATAAGTATATTCACCCGTTAGCTGGTTATATGACAGCGTGGAGTAACTGGTTCCAGTGGGTTATCGTTGGGATGTCAGAGATTATCGCAGTTGGAGCGTATATGCAATATTGGTTCCCAGGTCTACCGGCTTGGATACCAGGTGTGATTGCAATGGTTATTCTTGGTGCAGCTAACTTAATTTCTGTTAAGTCATTTGGTGAATTTGAATTTTGGTTTGCGATGATTAAAATCGTTACGATTTTATTAATGATTATTGCTGGATTTGGCCTTATTTTCTTCGGAATTGGTAACGGCGGAGAAGCGATTGGCATATCTAATCTTTGGTCAAATGGCGGTTTCTTTACAGGTGGTTTTTCAGGATTCTTCTTTGCATTATCACTTGTAGTTGGAGCATATCAAGGTGTGGAATTAATTGGGATCACTGCTGGTGAAGCGAAAGATCCGAAGAAGACACTTACAAGAGCGATTCAAAGTACAATTTGGCGTATTTTAATATTCTATATTGGTGCTATTTTCGTTATTGTAACTGTGTATCCGTGGGATCAATTAAGTACAATTGGTAGTCCGTTCGTGGCAACTTTTGCGAAGGTTGGTATTACGGCAGCAGCTGGACTTATTAACTTCGTTGTTATTACAGCGGCGATGTCTGGCTGTAATAGTGGTATTTATAGTGCTGGACGTATGCTGTATACGTTAGGTGTAAATGGACAAGCACCGAAATACTTTACGAAAATTTCTAGTAACGGTGTTCCATTATTTGGTACAGTTGGTGTAATAATTGGTTTAGCGGTTGGTGTAGTTTTAAGTTATATTGCGCCAAAAAACTTATTTGTATATGTGTATAGTGCGAGTGTACTTCCAGGTATGGTACCATGGTTCGTCATTTTAATTAGTCAAATTCGTTTTAGAAAAGAAAAAGGGGCAGAGATGAAAGATCATCCGTTCAAAATGCCATTTGCTCCTGTTACAAACTATTTAACGATTGCCTTTTTAATTATGGTATTAATCGGAATGTGGTTTAACGATGATACTCGTATCTCACTAGTTGTAGGTATTGTTTTCTTAGCTATCGTTACAATTAGTTTCTATGCTTTCGGAATAGGGAAGCGAGCGCCATTAGATACTCAAAATGATCAAGAGATTTCAAGTAAATAAAGGTAAAAAAAGTCCGATTTCTTCTTTAGAAATCGGACTTTTTTATTAAAACTTCTCTAATACAATCTTCCCAATTGTACGTCCACTCTCAAGTAATGCATGTGCTTTCTTTAAGTTTTCAGCGTTAATTGGTGCTAATGTTTCATTTAAAGTGGTCTTTAAAATACCTTCATCTAATAATTCGCTCACTTTATTTAATAGTTCATGCTGCGTAATCATATCACCAGTTTCATACATCGGCTTTGTGAACATAAACTCCCAAACAAAGGTCGCACTTTTACTTTTTAGAATGCCCATTTCAAGAGGATGTTCATTTTCTACGATAGAGCAAATTTTACCTTGTGGTTTAATTACTTCACCTATACCATGCCAATGCTGATCTGTATTATTTAAGCAGAAAATATAATCTACATCGTTGAATCCAAGGCTTTGTAGTTGCTCTTTTAAAGGTTTATGATGGTTAATTGTATGGTCAGCTCCAAAGTTTTTCACCCATTCTATCGTTTCATCGCGAGACGCAGTTGCGATTACATTTAATCCAGCCCATTTCGCAAGCTGAATTGCGATTGAACCGACACCACCAGCTCCGCCGATAATTAAAATGTTTTTAAATGTATTTTCGCTTTTCTTAGCGTAATTAATGCCTAAACGCTCGAATAAACCTTCCCACGCCGTAATAGCTGTTAAAGGAATTGCGGCAGATTCAGTATCACTTAAAGTTTTAGGTTTTTTACCAACGATTCTTTCATCGACTAGGTGGTATTCACTATATGTACCTTGTCTCGTAATACTTCCAGCGTAAAACACTTCATCGCCTTCTTTAAATAACGTACAACCTTCGCCAGTTTGTACGACAACACCACTAGCATCCCAGCCAAGTATTTTCGCTACATCTTCTTTTTTATCTTTCGGAGAGCGAACTTTTGCATCAACTGGATTAACGGAAATCGCGTTAATTTTAACAAGTATATCTCTTCCTACGGCAACAGGTCTTTCAACTTCAATATCAATTAAACTGTTTTCTTCTTCAATAGGTAAGTATTCATGTAAACCAATTGCTTTCATTTGTAGTCCCTCCATTAAAGTAAGAATCATTTACTCCTTTATTATAGATGGTGAAATGCTGTTATGTAAAAAGTACATTTTTTTGTATGCTGGAATGAAAGAGTAGAAGGAGTTTATTTCTAAAAAGTAGAATTTTTTACTGTATTGTTTTATTCAAAACGAAATGTAAAGGTGGATACATAATGACGGTAAAGAAGCTTTATTTCGTGCCAGCTGGTCGTTGTATGTTAGATCATTCTTCTGTTAATAGTACGCTCACACCGGGGGATTTATTAAACTTACCAGTATGGTGTTATTTATTGGAGACAGAAGAAGGGCTAATTTTAGTAGATACAGGTATGCCAGAAAGTGCGGTTAATAATGAAAATTTATTTGACGGTACATTTGTTGAAGGGCAGATTTTACCGAAAATGACTGAAGAAGATAGGATCGTGAATATTTTAAAACGCGTTGGTTATGAGCCGGAAGACCTTCTTTATATTATTAGTTCTCACTTGCATTTTGATCATGCAGGGGGAAATGGTGCTTTTACAAATACACCGATTCTTGTGCAACGTGCTGAATATGAGACGGCACAACATAGTGAAGAATATTTGAAAGAATGTATATTGCCGAATTTAAACTACAAAATCATTGAAGGGGATTATGAAGTCGTACCAGGTGTTCAATTATTGTATACGCCAGGACATACTCCAGGACATCAGTCACTATTCATTGAGACGGAAAACTCTGGCCCAGTGTTATTAACGATTGATGCATCGTATACGAAAGAGAATTTTGAAGATGAAGTGCCGTTCGCGGGGGTTGATTCGGAATTAGCTTTATCTTCAATTAAGCGTTTAAAAGAAATTGTTAGGAAAGAGAATCCAATTGTTTTCTTTGGACATGATATAGAACAGGAAAAGAGCTGTAAAGTGTTCCCGGAATATATATAGTGCAAAAAGTCATGAGCTTACGTGCTCATGACTTTTTTGTTTAAATAATTTTTTTAAATAAGTTATAAACCTTTTTTGAACTACCTTCATTTAATTGATAGTACGTAAGGTTTACATCATCAGGAGTATCTTGCCGAGCAATCATCACTTCGTTACTATGATGGTCAACTACCCATATGAAATATTTTTTATAAGTTCCATCTTCGAAAGTAATCCACATATCACAATCTATTAAATCTGATCCTTCTTCATCTAATGTTAATTTTCCTTTTTTGGCGGTATCCATACTGTTAATAAACGTTTTTACTTCATCTGTTTTTGTAAGAAAGATATCCTTTTTTGTTTTAATTGACTCGACATGTATATCTTTTATTTCCTGTTTTCCTAAAAAGACAGGGGGCTCATTTGGGTCCCTTTGAGTTGAAATGATAGTAGCTTTCTTTTTCGGTTTATTTGCAGTATAGAGATCTTGAATAGATTTCCCCGAGTTTATAAACCATACAATTCCACAAATAATTAATACGCTACCTAGCAATAAAATAACTTTTTTAATAGGGTTTTCTCCTCTCTATTATTTCGTGTGAAGAGCTTTTCTATTAATATATGATAGGTAAGCGTAAAGTATTATAGTTGAACTTGGTTATGCTTCACAGTTTTTATCGGGCGATCTATGAGTAAATTGTAAGTGAGCCCAATTAATACGAAAATGCCACCGATAACTTTACCGATTGAGAGTTCATTTGTCAGGAAGAAATCAATAATAGTCCCCGCAAATAATTGTCCGATAAAGATGAGTAATGTTAAATAAAAGGCTGATATTTTAGGAGTAATATAGTTGGATAATGAAATAACGATAACGCCTACTAATCCGCCTAAGTATACAGCGATAGGAATGGATTGCAACGTATGAATTGGAATATAAAATGAATCTGAACTGAAAATTAAAAATAGAGCGGAGAAAAATAATCCAGTAATATAATTGAAAAAGGTCCCTTCCCAATTGCCAATTTCCTTTGCTAAATTCGCGTTAATAATTCTAGCAACAACGATAGAAACACCAGCTAAAATAGCGATAGTAATATATAACATTTTCTTGCCTCCATTAATAAATTGTCATGATTATAATTCCGGAAGAGATGAAGCATAATCCAATTAGTTTTTTCTTTTCAAACTTTGCAACCTTCATTCCTAATAAACCGAAATGGTCAATAACGATGGAAGCAATAGATTGACCGAGTAAACTTAATGCGATCGTAATAGAGGCACCAAGGACGGAGAAACTTATATTATTAAAAAGAACAGTGAATACCCCAATCGCTCCAGCACTATATAAAAAAAGTGGAATACTTTTATTAAAATGAATTTTATTTTTGTTTATGATTAAAATGAAGATAACTGCAATTAAACCGACAAGGTGAATGACAACGCTCGCTGTGTACTTGCCAATTAATTCAGATAAAATCCCGTTCAGTGGAAGCATAACGGCGATGAGCACACCAATAAAGACAGAAAGAAAGTTATACAATGTAATATCCCCTTTAATTTTCATATTTGTAATGACTGTATCATGCTGAAATTGTGTATTGTTATGACATATGTCATAGTGGAAGAAGAAAATTTTGATTACAATGGGGATGAGTTGTAAAGGTGGGGGACTATGAAGAAAGTATGTAATTCTATTAAATTAGCAGAGTATATGAAGCAAAATAATATTGATTCATTTTTTAGTCATGATATGAAGCCATATATGGAACTTATATTTTTTAAAAAGAATGAGTTTATTTGTAGAGAAAATGAAGAGATAGATTATTTATATTTCTTTGTTGAAGGAAAAGCAAAAGCGTTTAACACATTAAGTAACGGGAAATCGGTATTATTATGTTTTTACGATAGTTTGCAGTTACTTGGAGATGTGGAGTTAATTCATTCTCAAAGAATCACTTCAAACGTACAAGTGATGGCAGATTCGTATTGTGTGGGGTTACCTTTAGGAAAAGTGAGAAATAAGCTATTTCATGATGCGAAATTTTTAAGATGTATTTGCGGATCATTAGCACATAAATTAAACCGACTTTCAAAAAACAGTACAATTAATTTATTGTATCCGCTTGAAAATAGACTTGCGAGTTACATGTTAGCAGCAGGGGAACGAGCAGTTCAGCATGAAAATAGAATTGTATTTAGTGGGAATTTAACGGAAATAGCGGAATTGTTAGGAACGAGCTATCGGCATTTGTTGCGAACATTAAATATTTTTTGTGATAAAGAGATAATAAAGAAGAACGATGGATGCTATGAAGTAGTAAACGTGGATGTTTTGAGAGAATTGGCAGCAGATGTTTATAAATAGGAGGAGAGTATAAATGATAACACCTATATTTAGAATTTTTGATATTGAAAAAGCAAAACTATTTTACTTAGGTTTTTTAGGATTTAAACTGGATTGGGAACATCGGTATGAGGAAAATAGGCCATTATATTTGCAAATTTCGTTACAGGATGCTGTGATACATTTATCAGAACATCATGGTGATGCCTCACCAGGTGGTGCGATTCGGATCAAAATAGATGATGTAAAGGATTATCATTCTGTATTATTAAGTAAAGAATATGCTTATTCGAAGCCGAATATAGAAAAAACACCTTGGGGTACAATTGAATTAACTGTAATTGATCCGTTTTCAAATAGAATTACACTGTACGAGGAAAAATTGTAGAAATGGAATGAAGAGTAGTTCATAGAGCAGTGAACTGCTCTTTTTTATTTTGAGTAGATATTGAATCATATAAAAAGAAAATGTTATGATTATGGAAACGTATGAATATATGAACAAGTATTCATATGTTTAAGAAGAGGAGGGATTAGAATGAAAGATCTAATTATTATTGGGGCGGGTCAAGCTGGATTAACAATGGGATATTACTTGAAGCAAGAAGGGTATAATTTTTTATTACTTGAGGCAGGAAAACGAGTTGGTGATTCATGGAGAAATCGATATGATTCTTTGCAGCTTTTTACCTCAAGGTCTTACAGCAGCTTGCCGGGCATGACGTTAATAGGTGAAAAAAATGAATTTCCATGTAAAGATGAAATTGCAACTTATTTAGAAGAATATGCAAGACATTTTCAATTACCGGTACAATTACAAACGGAAGTTCTAAAAATAAAGAAAGAAAAAGAAATATTTGAATTACATACTCCTACAGAAATTTTACAAACGAAAAAAGTTATTATTGCATCAGGTGGTTTTCAGCAACCATTTATTCCCTCAGTTTCAGCAAATCTATCATCACATATTTTTCAAATACATTCATCACAATATAGATCATCATCGCAAATTCCACAGGGGAAGGCACTTGTAGTAGGTGGCGGAAATTCAGGAATGCAAATAGCAGTAGAACTTGCAAAAACGCATGAAGTTACGGTATCTATTAGTCATCCTATAACGTTTTTACCGTTACAACTTTTTGGAAAAAGTATTTTTAATCTGCTAGAAAAAGTGGGTTTATTGTACGCTGAAATAAATACAAAGAGGGGAAGATGGTTTCAGAAGAGAAAGGACCCTATTTTCGGTTTTGAAGGTAAGAAACTTATTCGTAATGGAGCAATCAAACTGCAAGAAAAAGTAGTAAGTGCATCAGGAAATAACATTATGTTTCAGAATGGTGATACTTATAGTGCAGAAAGCGTTATATGGTCAACTGGTTTTGTACAAAATTATAATTGGATTGAAATTGAACAGGCAGTGAATGAGAAAGGATTTCCTAATCATATAAAGGGAATCAGTCCAGTAAAAGGATTGTATTATATCGGTTTACCATGGCAATCTCAAAGGGGGTCCGCACTTATTTGTGGTGTAGGAAAGGATGCAGCGTATGTACTTTCTGAAATCAAAAAAATAGATCAGTAGCAGCAACTACTGATCATCCATATGTACATGAATTAGGAGAGGTCAAACATTTATTAACTTTATTATAATAGATTTTCATAGAATTAAAAACTGAAAATTCAAATTTAATGTTGAGAAAGTTTTTTGTATCGAAATATATGAAAAAATAGGGATTTTTATTAAAACAGAAAAAGATATTTCTATTTTAGTAAATTATGATATAGTCTAAATAAGCGTGTTTTTCCATAAATGTAATTATTTTCATTGTAGTTTTGTTTATATGAGGGAAGGAGAAGTAATTATGAAGTTTGATGATCAACGCTTACTAGGAGTCCGATTAGGTTCTGTACTTGTGACAGAGGAAAATCAATATTTAGTAATTAAGAAAAAAGATCATTATGCACTGTTAAATATACATAATTTAGAATGCACACATGTTGAAGTGCAGTTAGAACATTTGGAAGAAATGTTGCGGGAAGATTTCCAAGAAAGTATAACGGAGATTATCGCACCAGAACATATAAAAATTGTTGCGAAAAATGTTATATAGATAAAGAAGCTGGAAGGAACAGCTTCTTTATTTTCATTATAAGGATAACGTTTTCACAACCTCACCAATGATCCCTTCCATTTGATGAACACCTAAATCGGAATTAGTCATAATAACAGCACCATTCCCGCAGTATGGATAACAAACCATCATACATTGAAATCCAACGCCCCATCCGAGTGAATAAACCTGTAATTTTCCATTAGAATCATCTAGAAAAACACCTAATCCAGTCCATTTTGAGCAACCTTGAGGAGAAATCATGTCTATTACTAATTTTTGAGAAAGTTTTAGTTTGCCCTTTCCTTGTAAGGAATGAATGATTTCAATAACTAAAGCTGATAAGTCAGTTGGTGTTGTCCAAATGCCTGAAGCAGCTGCGAATGGATAAAATGGAAATCTCTCATTTGCTACAGTTCCATCTTTATTATGGCCGCAAGCAAAAACATCAGTTTTATCTATGTCTTTTGGAGAGAAGAGTGTACTATTTTTCATTTGTAGTGGCTGGAAGATATGTTCTTCTAATAACTGATTAAATGATTTTCCTGTAATATCTTCTAGTAGTAGCTCGATTATACAAAAGTTTGCGTCCGAGTAATGAAATTCACTTTCTGGTTTATAAGCTACTTCTATAGGTACGGGGCAATATAGTGTTTTACCGGAAAGGAGCTCAGACATATTAGGTAATCCTTTTGCAGGTGTATAATGTTCAAAACTATTAGGTGGATCAATGAGTCCAGATTGATGGCTTAATAAGTTTCTCGAAGTGATGCTTTTTTGTGAAGTAAATAGATTGGTAGGAATGTTCCAAGATGTGAGTTTATCATTTACGTCTTCATCTAAATATACGATACCTTGCTCTGATAATGTTAGTACGAGCATTGTAGTGATGAATTTGCTGATAGAGCAAGAATTAAAGAGAGAATTTGTAGTAACAGCTCTAGTTGTTCCAGCTTCAAGTGTTCCAAAGGCAGTCGCTTCATCTAGTTTGCCATTACGTATAACAGCGAGGCTTAAACCTGCAACGGAATATTGATTCATTTTTTCGTATATATTGCTACTTTTTAAGTTCATGGTGACTCCTTTCTTTAAAGACAGAATATTATTTTTATTATACAGTAGTAAAAAAAAGAAAACACTTCGTCATTCACCAATGAAGTGTTTTCTTTTTTAGTTAGTTTGAAGTGAACTTTTGAAAAAATTTGTCTCGGTACATGTACATAACCCATGAGATTGTTATTAAAAAAATAATGATTTGTTTGTTTTTAATTGGTGCATTGAAAACAAGCCAACCAACTATATCAAATAATAAATGTAGCACGATTGAAAGAACTACAAATTGAAGTAACGTATTTAAAAATCTTTTCATAAAGTGTCCCCCTAAAATAATAGGTTTTATTAACAGTTTGATATAGTAGTATTATACATTAAATGTTTGGTATGGTAAAATTTACATAATTTAGTGAAATAAAACAAATGAAAGTTAGTAAGGGGGAACATTCATGGAATTCTGGATGGTTATACCGATAGTAGCCTTTGGTTTCATTTATATCGCTGAAAAATTAACTACAATTGAAAAGAAAAATGATGCGCGTTTAAAGAGAATTGAAGATAGATTACAATTAATTACGAAAGAAATGGGAATTATAGAAAGAGAACCTGAAATTAATAAAGAACTACGCCAGCTTGTAGAAGAAGGCAAAAAAATTACAGCAGTTAAGAGAGTAAGAGAAGCTTTTGGTTTTTCCTTACTAGAAGCGAAGCAATATGTTGATAAATTATAAAAAAGATCATCCATTTGGGTGATCTTTTTTCACTGCACCATGCGTGTATTTACATAAGCGGCGATAATAAAGTGTCCAATTATAATGATAGGAATAACGATCGTGACATTAGGAGTAGTGAAGACACTACCGATTGTGGCAATGACACCAGCAACTAAATTATAAAGACCAACTATTTTTGATAACTTCACTTTATCAGGCACGCGGCGTTCGTTGAATCCTGATAAGAGCCAAGTGTATTGTTTTACTCCAATGAAATAAGCTAGTGCAAATGAAAGGATTGCCACTATGAATAATGATGGGGAAGCGAAGAGAGTCATTGCAAACACCTCCGTTAATGGGCTATAAATAAATTATAGTCCGAATGTTATAATTTAACAAAATATAATTTTGGTTTTAAGTATAATAGAAAAATGGAGTATTGGTAATGAGGGGAGATTAAGTATGAATATTGTGGAGTTTCAGAGGTATGTATCAAATTTCAGTAAAGAAAAAGGATTTCAAGATACAACAATTGAAGAGCGCACCATATATACGATGGCGGAATTAGGTGAATTAGCGGAAGTCATATTAAAGCGTGATACAATACAAGATGCGAAAAGAGAGATCGGTTTAGAAATGTTTGATGTAATTTGGAATGTATGTGATTTAGCAAATAAATTAAATGTTGATTTAGAGAAGGCGTTTGAAGAAAAAATGAAAATTAATAAAAAGCGTGAATGGTAAGTAGAATTTTAATTTGTAAAGATGGGTGATATGAATGAAAAAGAATCTTTTTATAGGAGGAATCTTTACTTTAATTAGTGTAATAAGTGTTGTCGTTTACTTAGTTTTTCAAGGCATATTCATTCCGAATCAAATAAGTGCTGATAAGTATGAAATAAAAGGTGTAGATGTCGCATCGTATCAAGGGGATATAGATTGGAGAGAGTTGGAAAAGCAAAATATGAAGTTTGCGTTTATAAAGGCGACTGAAGGAAGCTCGTTTGTGGATGAGTACTTTTCGAAAAATTGGACGAATGCGAATAAGACAGATATGCGCATCGGAGCGTATCATTTTTTTAGTTTCGATAGTAAGGGTGAAACACAAGCAGAGCAATTTATACGAACTGTTCCAAAATATAAACAAGCACTGCCACCCGTAATTGATGTTGAGTTTTACGCTAACAAAAAAGATAATCCGCCTAAGCGTGAAGATGTTGCGAAAGAGTTGTCGGTCATGATTGAAATGCTAGAAAAACATTACGGTAAGAAAGTAATATTGTATGCAACTCAAGAGGCATATGATTTGTATATAAAGGATGGGTATCCCAAATGTGATATATGGATTCGTAGTGTTCTTACAAAAACAAGTTTATCTGATGAGAGAAAATGGACGTTTTGGCAATACACGAATCGTGGGAAATTAAGCGGTTATAATGGAAAAGAAAAGTATATTGATTTGAATGTATTTTATGGGAATGAGGAAGAGTTTGAGAATTATGGAGTGAAAGGTTAAGTTTTAAAGCGTACAACATTTTGTACGCTTTTTTATTATTTCTAAAAAAATATGTAAGACATGATGGAACAAAGATTGGAGATGAATTGTCTAATATAGGTAATAACTATTTAGTTTGAAAGGAAGGATGGAGAAAATGAAAAAGAATACATTATTAAAATTAGGGGTATGTGTTAGTTTACTAGGAATAACTCAATTTATTAGTACAATTTCTTCTGTGAAAGCAGAACAAAAGCTAGAGCAAAAAGTAATAAAAAATGAGACGGGAACTATTTCAATATCTCAGTTAAACAAAAATGTATGGGTTCATACGGAGTTAGGTTATTTTAATGGAGAAGCGGTTCCTTCGAACGGTCTAGTTCTTACTACTTCTAAAGGATTAGTACTTGTTGATTCTTCTTGGGATGACAAATTAACGAAGGAATTGATCGAGATGGTAGAAAAGAAATTTAAGAAGCGGGTAACGGATGTCATTATTACACATGCGCACGCTGATCGAATTGGCGGAATAACAACGTTGAAAGAAAGAGGCATTAAAGCACATAGTACAGCATTAACTGCGGAACTAGCAAAGAAAAGTGGATATGAAGAGCCACTTGGAGATTTACAAACAATTACGAGTTTGAAGTTTGGCAATACAAAAGTAGAAACGTTCTATCCAGGGAAAGGACATACAGAAGATAATATTGTTGTTTGGTTGCCACAATATCAAATTTTAGCTGGAGGCTGTTTAGTAAAATCTGCGGAAGCAAAAGATTTAGGAAATGTGGCGGATGCGTACGTAAATGAATGGTCTGTATCGATTGGAAATGTATTGAAACGATATAAAAATATGAATTCTGTCGTACCTGGTCATGGTGATGTAGGGGACAAAGGGTTACTTTTACATACATTGGATTTACTAAAATAAGACATAGTTAGAAGAAAGAGAGGAGAAATAATTTTCTCCTCTCTTTCTTCTAACTATATTTAAATGCTGAATTTGTCGATTATGCCAGCATATATTACTGAGATTTTAATTCCAAGTATACAAATACTAGTACCGTCATAATTGCAATAACAACGTAAGTAGCATCAAGCATTATAAGTGTTTTTAAAGTTTCAGTCATCCTAATTCACCCCTGCTATAAAAATATAACATGATCTTTTTATCAATCAGATAAGAGATCACAAAGATACAATATACATGAAATTTCTTAAGTAGGTTCTATTTAAATATATCATATAAATAATGTAAATAATGTTAAGATAGTGTAAATGTATTGTAAATAAAAAGGTTTACAATAAAGACTTTAATAAAAAATGACAGTTCCTTAAAATTAAAAATACGCTCTTCTTTCTATTGAATGATAGAAAGAAGAGCGTATTTTTATATCTATTTTCATATGTGATGAATTGCAACTATTTGTACAAGGGATTCAAAAATTTTTTTCGTTGTATATATTTCTCCAAATTAATTATTTAGCTATTTAAAAGTATCGAAAGATGTGGACACACTAATGTATATTTTTTAGTGTCAATAAAAATATTATGTCAACAATATGAACTGTCACAAATCTTTATATATTATTGTGATTGATATCACATCACTTTTTTTCAATGGGTATTATGCTTAAGGTGTAATGAATGATTGGGAGAGGGTGGGATGATATGTTTTGTTATCAATGTGAACAAACGCCAACAGGCGGATGTAAAGTAATGGGTGTTTGTGGAAAGAATGAAACGATTGCTAGTTTACAAGACACGATTGTGTTTGGGCTAAAAGGAATTGCGGCTTATCGTACTCATGCTGCTCAGCTAGGGTATACGGATGCATTTGTAGATGCTACAACACAAGAAGCTTTATATATGACATTAACAAATTCTAATTTTAACGAACAAGAGCATATTGATATGGCTATGAAAGTTGGGAAATCAGCTTTACGGGTGATGGAGTTATTGGATGAGGCACATACGAATCATTTTGGTGTGCCAGAGCCTGTACAAATTACACAAAATCGTGTAGAAGGTAAAGCAATTGTAGTTACGGGTCATAATTTATTTGCATTAGAAGAACTATTAAAGCAAACAGAAGGAAAAGACATTAATATTTATACGCATTCTGAAATGCTACCAGCACACGGATACCCGCAGCTGAAAAAATATAAACATTTAAAAGGAAACATCGGTAAGGCATGGTATGATCAAAGACGCCTTTTTGAAAAATTTACTGGTGCCATATTAGCTACAACGAACTGTGTTATGCCAATTAAAGGCTCGTACTCTGATCGATTCTTTTCATATGACATTGCAGGCTTAGAGGGTATACAAAAAATTGAAAATGATGATTTTACACCATTAATTCAAAAAACGCTAGAACTTCCAGAAGTACATATGGAGTCGGATGAACAGTTAGTTACAGGGTTTCATCATAATACAGTATTATCATTAGCTCCAGAAATTATTGATGCAGTAAAAGAAGGGAAAATAAAGCGTTTCTTTGTTATCGCCGGTTGTGATGCACCGGGAAAAGGCGGAGAATATTATCGTGAATTAGCAACGTCACTTCCGCCAGAAACGGTTATTTTAACAACTTCTTGTGGGAAATTCCGCTTTAATGATGTGGATTACGGTGTTGTACCTGGCACGGAAATTCCGCGTTACATTGACTTAGGACAATGTAACAACTCCATTTCTACAGTGAAAATAGCGGCTGCTTTAGCAGATGCTTTTCAATGTGAAGTGAACGAATTGCCAGTAAGTATTGTCCTATCATGGTTTGAACAAAAAGCAGTTGCCATTTTGCTCGGGCTATTTAGTCTTGGAATTCAAGATATTCGCATCGGTCCAAAGGCTCCTGAATTTATTTCACCTGGCGTACTTGATGTATTACAAGAAACATTCGGTTTAAAACTGATTACAAATGCAGCAGAAGATATGGCTATGATGTTATCGTAATAAAAAATGATCTGTCTTATTAATAAGAAGAGCTAGCCATATTCATTAACTTTGGTATAGTATAGCGCCCCAAAATAAAAATGTAGAATTTTTGTTTTGGGGTATTTTCTTTTCTTAGTGGGATAGGTATGGGGCAAAATAAAAAAAGAAAATAGGCTGTATCGAATAGGTAATAGTTGATTTTAGAAAAAATATAAAAATCGAGTTGACATTCATCACTACTTAGTCATACAATGTACTTGTAATAAGCAATACTGAGTAGTGTTGTTTCTCAAAATATTTGCAGTAGACAATAGGTAATAGCGGATTTTAGAAAAAATTTGAAAATCAGTTGACATCTATCACTACTTAGTCATACAATGTAGATGTAATAAGTGATACTGAATAGTATGAATTCAAAAAAACCACTCAGTAAAAAATTCGCCTTAGTACTCTGTAATACTGAATATAAGTCAGACAGAATAGGGGGTAAAGGAGGATCAGGACATGGAAAATTTAACTGAAATGCTGAAAGGTTCACTGGAAGGGTGTGTACTGGAAATCATTAGTCGCCGTGAAACGTATGGCTATGAGATTACCCGCCACCTGAATGATCTTGGGTTTACCGAAGTTGTGGAAGGTACGGTGTATACCATCCTCGTACGATTAGAGAAGAAAAAGCTTGTGAATATTGAAAAGAAACCATCAGATATGGGACCGCCTCGTAAGTTTTATTCATTAAATGAAGAAGGCCGCCAGGAGCTTGAATTGTTTTGGAAAAAATGGGATTTTGTATCGTCAAAAATTAACGTCTTGAAGTCAAAATAGGTTCATAAGATAAAATGTTCCGGCCGATACTTTGGGAATTTCTTGCTCGGTTTTATAAAAAAGGAGGAAAATAAGATGTTAGAAATGTTTAAAAAGTTAATTGGTGATAAAAAAGAGTACAAAATGATGATGGCACGAGTTGAGGCTCTGCCAGAGGACTACCAATTTGTATTTAAGAAAATTCAAAACTACATGTGGAATTTCTCAGCGGGTAACGGGATGGATATGTTACACATACAGTATGAATTAATCGATTTGTTCGAAGCGGGTGCAGCGGAAGGAAGACAAGTGCTTGACATTACTGGGGATGACGTGGCATCCTTTGCTGACGAACTAGTGGCAAACGCTAAAACTTACGTCTCCAAGTATCGTGAAGATTTGAATGAAAGTATTATGACGAAATTGAGAAAAAAATAAATGGAATAAGTAATACCGACTGATTAGCTGGTTACACATATGAATTGCCACCATAGCTATTCAGTTATATTTTTAACTCAGTACTAAGTAATACAGAATATCAGTGATACTAAATAGGTAGAGGTAAATAAATTATCTTCGCAAAACATTTTTATCCCGCATTAACGGGCAGTAAGACCCCCACCTCAAAATTCAGCGTAAGCAAAGAAGTTAGGTCGGGGATCAATTGCCCGTAAAAGCCCGATTGATTCAACTAATAATCAGTGGGGGATGAACAAAACCCCCACTGATTAAAGTTTCACTTTATAGGGAGGAAAAAAGTATGAGTAATGCAGCGATTTCTATAAAAGGCTTGAAAAAATCCTTTAAAGACAAGGAAGTTTTAAAAGGGGTAGATTTTGAGGTGCAGCGTGGAGAAATTTTCGCGCTGCTAGGCTCAAATGGAGCGGGAAAGACAACAACGGTCAACATCCTTTCGACGCTAATGAAGCAAGATGGCGGTGAAGTAAGCATTTGCGGATTTGATGTACAGCGTCAACCAGATCATGTTCGTCAAAGTATCAGTTTGACAGGGCAGTTCGCAGCTTTAGACGGTATGCTTACTGGGAGGGAAAACTTGATAATGATCGCCAAGTTACGTGGTGTTTCCAATCCCGCTCAAGTTGCTGACAATCTACTTGCAAGATTTAGCCTGACTGATGCGGCAAACCAAAGGGCAGATCAGTATTCAGGCGGAATGAAGCGCCGGCTTGATATCGCGATGAATTTGATTGGAGCGCCAGCAATTATTTTTCTTGACGAACCAACGACTGGACTTGATCCTGAAGCGCGAATCGAAGTGTGGGATACAGTTAAGGAACTTGCCAGTAGCGGTACAACTATTTTGCTTACGACTCAGTACTTGGAGGAAGCAGAACAACTGGCAGACCGTATCGCTATTTTGCATGGCGGAAAAATTATTACGACAGGTACTCTTGCTGAACTAAAAGAGATGTTCCCACCGGCAAAAGTGGAGTATATCGAAAAGCAACCGACATTGGAAGAAATCTTCCTTGCGATTATCGGTAAAAAGGAGGAGATGTAAATGAAAAGTAAAACTGGTGTATTACTAGGTCGTTTAATGCGTAACATTATGCGCAGTCCGGATACAATTATTACGGTAGCGATTACACCGATTATGATGATGCTATTATTTGTCTACGTGTTTGGCGGCGCAATAAAAACAGGAACGGAAAATTACGTCAATTATTTATTGCCGGGAATTTTGCTAATGGCTATCGCATCCGGTGTAGCTTACACTTCCGTGCGACTATTTACGGATGTAAAGAGTGGGCTGATGGCACGTTTCATTACGATGCCTATTAAGCGCTCATCTATATTGTGGGCCCACGTTTTAACCTCTCTTGTTGCTAATGTACTTACTATCGTGGTGGTTATTCTTGTTGCACTCTTAATGGGCTTTCGTTCCAGCGCTAATATTCTAGATTGGCTTGCAGTAGCTGGGATACTAGGGATGTTTACGTTGGCGCTAACATGGCTAGCTATCATTCCAGGATTGAAAGCGAAGTCTATGGAAGGGGCGACTGCTTACTCGTACCCGCTAGTTTTTCTTCCATTTATTAGTTCGGCCTTTGTCCCTACCGAAACGATGCCAAAAATTGTTCGTGCGTTCGCTGAGAACCAGCCTGTGACTTCAATTGTGAATGCGATTCGTGCTCTATTATATGAAGGAACTGTTGGAAACGATATTTGGATTGCCCTCGCTTGGTGCGTCGGAATCATGGTTATTGCTTACTTCTTTGCTAGTAAAGCATTTAAACGTCAGTTAGGGTAAGAAACGAGATAAACGAAACCTTCAGGAATAATATATACGTTTAGAAAAGCACGGGAGATTTTCCGTGCTTTTATTATTTTTCATGCTCTCATTGTAGTAAATGAAATGGTATTTAAAAATAGGATGATTGTCCAGTGATAAAGCTTAATATTTGAGGCTCACTGCTTATGGAATATATAAGCACACTCGTTTTTGTAAATCTGCTAATACTTCATCGGGTATTTCCCTGATTTTAATATCCTTCCCTAGGAAAAGTAGCCAATTTGTTATTTCCGTCACTTCATCGGGATTGTTAACATTGATAAAAGTTTTTAAAATGGCTGTAGACTGGTAAGGATTTGTATAAGATATTGATCCTTTTAAAGGATGGTATTTTTTGAACTGGGCAATCGCTTTTGGTCCAAGTTCAAGTACCAAGTTGATTATTTCGTCCTTCTTACTTAGTTTTTCTAAAATCTTTTTCTTATTTAGCCTTTTTTTCGTCGTGTATGGTTCGATATTGGTGAGGTCATCGACAGGAAACATTATCTTCTTTTCTTCTTTTAAGTCAAACCCTTCAATGATCCAATGGCTTTTTTCTTGATAAAGGTGTAGTAGATAAATTGGATAAGATTTGATTTCCTTTTCTTCTTTGATGGTAATCAATAAATGGTTATCCAAAAGAAGGAGTTGAATGAGTTTTTCTAACATAGGATGGGGGAGGTCAGAAAGCTCAAGTAGATCGGGATTATGAGGGTTAGTCCCTTCAAACAGCAAGAGTTGATTTAAAAGAACAAGGTCATCTTGCTGGGTTTCTGAAATGAGTCCTAGTAGTTTTTCTGCTAATGACTGACGACTTTTTAGATAGGGAAGTTGTTGATTCCTCGTAGCCATAAAGGCAATAAAAAGAGCTTTCACTTCATTATCAGTAAAGCGAACAACGGGCAGGATAGAGTTATGCATAACAAAATATCCTCCGGTCCTTCCAACTTCAGCGACAAGTGGCATCCCCATAGCTTCAATTTCTCTAATGTCTCTAATAGCTGTCGATCGTGAGATGTTAAATTCTCGTATGATTTCAGAAATTGTAAAGTGGGAGCGGTTGTTGATATACCGCATAATTGTATTAATCCGTTCGACTTTTTTCATTTTGGTCTCCTAAACAGTATCATTTTTTGACATGGTTTAAAGGTATTATAAACGTATCAGATGAAAAGATAAATCGTTTGATTAATAAAAAAAGAGGCAGGTTTTGTATATGAAAAATTATACTATAGAAGAAAAAGATAGCTTTATCGTGTTAGGTATTGGAACTGAAATTAAGAGTGAATACACAGACTTTGCTGGAATAAATAAAGAAAAGGAAGACTTTTGGTCGGCTGTTAAAGAAGATGGAAGGCTGGACACTTTAAAAGCTTTAGCTACAAATGAATACATTTTTTCCGTGAGCGAAGCGGTGAATAACAAAATGATGTATTATGCGGGTGTCATGACAGAAGCACAAATAGAAGAAGAATCTAGAGTGATTCAGTTTCCTAAGGGGGAATATGTAGTAGTGAAAGGTGAAGGTAAGACGGCTGAAGAGCTAAGTAATAAGCTTACTGGCATCGCCTTCGGTCAAGCTTTACCAGAAGCAAAGGATTTTGCCTATGTTGGTGGACCGAATACAACGGTTGAGATGGGGCAGAGAAATGGCTTATTATTTGGTGAAATGTGGATTCCGGTTGTTAGGAAGTAAAGTGATAAAAGGTGCGAATATGGAAAGTAGAGGCTAACGATCTTGTATTGTTGGCCTTTTTTCTGTGAACATAATATTTATAGTCAGCTACACACTATATTCTGATAAAAGGGAATTACTGTAAGATTGTGTTGGGTGAACAAAAAAGCTAGGAGTTCTTCTAGCATAAGGGTACAACTTAAAGTCGTAAAAGATAAAATAAATTAACGTTGTAATTAAACTTTAAATGTTAATTACTGTAGCAGTTAAATTACTTTCATTAATAGTGTTAGTTGATGTACCAATTCCCGAGGCATTCAGATTTAGACTGTATATATAAGTGCCGGGGGAGGGGTATCTATCCAGACTACTGAAACATTGTGTGTTCAATTAGTTGAAACATTCGCTGGTTTTTGAATATTATCTTGAGATTCTGACTGAACCGTAATAATAAAGGCATCTCTTTTCAGAATAAGAATTGAAGATACACTAAATTCTGTGAGAGGAATTAGAGAAGTATAATTAGTTCGGAAAACCCCTTCTAACTTTACTATTTCATTAACGCCTACACTAATAGCTGGTAATACGAGGGTAGTTGGGCTAGTTGCAGTATTATCACTTTGGTTAAATGTCAGTGAAATAATGCCAGGCGGCCCAGTATCGCCCTTTAGGGCACTAAATCAGGTGCCTTTTTACATTGGAATCGATGATACGATATTCCTACAGTTACTCGTTCTTTGAAAAGAGCATAACGTGGGGATAACGTATCTATGCGCTCATAATCAATGATCATAGCCGCTTTATCAAAATGTTACTGGAGAACTGGCATGGGCGGTAAGAATCCGCAATAAGGACTAAAAGACCAATTACATTTAAATATTTAGCCACGGTGCGTGAGTGTCGTGGCTTTTGTGTTTCTTATTGAGTTTAGTGTTTTCTATACTAGATTCATAAGTGATATAAAGGAATTTATAAAAAAGGTTACTTCTCATTAACTTTAGATACAAGGATAGTGTAATAGTGAAGATTTTGCTATTCATTTTTTGAATATTACTTTAAAATTTAGATAAAAAGATAGTATTACTTTTGATTAATTTTAAATGTCGAAATTGAGGGTGAATGCTAGTGTCTAAATTTACACAACAGGACCAAGAGGATTTTAAAAAAAATCTGCTTTATAAAAAAGATAAGAAATTTGTTGAATTTATCGTGGATAGTTATGTACATACCAAGGAGTTTTCTAATGATACTGATAGTTTATCTAATAAGGATAAATTAATGGAGTTAGAAAAAAATGATTTAAAGTATGTGAAAGCAAGAATAGAAAGTTTATCTGAGTACCATGATCCACTTAAAATGGATTCAATGATTCTACCAGCTGTTACGGTTTTATTTTCTGTACTTGCGACTGGATTTTTCGTTAATGCAAAGATGATTAATGGATCCACTAATTCTATGCAGATTAGTGGATTTACCGTAACAGGTTTCTGGATTTTTACAATCATAACTTTTATTCTTTTCGTATTGAGACCTGGTAAAAAGAAGCATAGTAAGATTATTTTCTTTAGTAAACTGGTTGACATATGTATTGAAGAGAAAGAACAGAAAAAAGAGCAAGAAGAAAAGAGAAGAGAGCAGAAAGAGAAAGAACAGGAAGAGCAGGAAGAGCAGGAAAAGAGAAGAGAGCAGAGAGAAAAAGAAGAGAAAGAAAAGCAGCGAAAAGAGAGTGATTATAAGCTAGTACGTTTATACCTTGAAAAACTAGTTATGCAAGAAGAAATGAAGGAAGTAAAAAGAAGCAGAAGAAAAAGATATAAAAAAAGATGATTCGGTGAAAAGCGCCCATTTAGGTGCTTTTTTTGTACAAAACAAACGGACTCAATAAACGAAAAAACAGTGATGTATGAGAGGTGTATTTTATTAAATTGCATTTAATTTAAAATAAAATGTGAAACTTTTCAAGAGTAGCTATTTTTATTTTGTATAATAAATTTTAGGCGAACGATTCAAAACGTTAAAACAGGGATGTTCAACAATAAATACGCTATGATAATCCAGAATGGCTAAGCGAAAATGAAGATATAAGCGAACTTAATGTGAAAGATAAAAGAGAAAACGCTAAGAATCGTTGGCAAGGAAATGCAACCAAAACAGCTTATAGTAAATATACCGATTTTAAAGATTGGAACAAGTAAAAGTAGCGAATCCGCTTCTTTTTTATTTTGCATAGAAAAAAGGAAACCATAAAGGATTCCTTTTAAATTACGCTGTCTTATAAATTTTATTTTTAATCCTATTTTTAGTATCTATAAATGCGGCGTATGTAGCTATAGCACCACCTAAATAATAGACTTGGAATTTGTGGTCAAAAGCTAATCCTGTAATGAAATTGTAGCTGTATATAAAACAAGTTATACTGAACAACCATAACATGAACTTTAAATCTTTTAAGCTCAATCTATAATTCTTAATTCTTTTCCACATATGTATCAACTCTTATTGTCATGAGGCTCTGTAGTTTTTCTTTTTAAAATCACGCATGTTGAGGAAAAAGAATAAAAGGAAGATAACAGCTGCGATGCCATTAATCCAGTAGTATGTGCGTCCTGTTGTGAATCCGTTATAGAAAGAATAGACATTCCAAATTATAAGAAGTACTGAACAAACAGTAGAGATCATTAATGAGCCAAAACTTCTCATGATTTTCACCTCGATTCAAAATGTTAAAACTTATTTATAATTTTACATTCAAATAATTAGATTTACAAGAATAGGATGTAATAAAATGATTTAAAGAAATTACCATGGAAATTATTTGAAAGAACTTGGTGAAGGGGAAGGGGGAAGATTGGATGCATTAGCGGATGAGTTAAACGGTGTAGTAAATAACCATTGGTATTCGATCAAATAAAAAGTGCTAACAAGTTTGCAAACGAACTTGCTAACACCTATACGAATTAGACATAAAATGCCGTTGATATTTCATTTTAAAAAATAGATTTATTCAAGGAGATTTTAAAGTTTTACTTAAGGGAGCGAGAAGTATGAATCTTTTCTCTCCTCAATCATGATAAAATGTACAATAGGAAATTTTATGTAACATAAAGGGGGAAGGTTTATGGTCAGCTTGAGTACCTTGGTAGCTTTTGCAATTGTTTCGCTTAGCATGGTTTGTTCACCTGGGCCTAATATGATTTACCTCATTTCCCGTTCCGTTACGCAGGGACGTATGGCGGGATTCATTTCTTTATTGGGCATCATGCTCGGATTTGTAATCTATATAATCGCAACTATGTTTGGACTTACAGTTCTATTCGTTGCTGTTCCCGCTGTATATGAAGCAGTAAAGTGGGCAGGTGCTGCTTACTTGCTCTGGCTCGCCTGGAATTCGATAAAACCGGGTGCTACATCTATTATGGAACCTCGTATGATTTCTAATGAGCCACCACGGAAATTATTTCTGATGGGACTCATGACGAATCTTCTGAATCCAAAGATTGCTATTTTGTATGTATCACTTCTACCTCAATTTGAAGATCCAGAGAAGGGATCGTTGCTTTTTCAAGGTGCAGTTTTGGGGCTTACGCAAATCACTGTTAGCTTTATAGTTAACCTTGTAATTGTATGTACAGCAAGTAAAATTGCAAAATGGTTTGGCACACGCCCAACGTGGCTACGAGTACAGCGTTGGCTTATGGCAAGTGTTTTAACGGGGCTTGCTGTACGTCTTGCTTTTGAACGTCGACAGTAAGAGCCTCTTTATCTGCAGTTTCTATAATATAACCTAATAAATATTAATATAAGTTATGTATAGCAGATATTTACCTTATAAAATAAGGGGGGAATATTATGACTGAGACAAACGAATTTTCAGGAGTCAATTTGAAAAAAGATGTGAAATTTTCTATTATAATTCCTGCACATAATGAAGAAAAGTACATTAGAAAATGTTTAGATTCAATTGCAAAGGCATCAGAGGCATATAAAGAGCAAACGGAAGTTATAGTTGTTTTAAATCGTTGCACAGATAAAACAGAGGAAATAGCAAAATCTTATAATTGTGTTACATTGAAAAATAACGATAAAAACTTATCTAAAATTCGAAATGCAGGGGCTAAAATAGCTAATGGAGAAATAATCGTCACTATAGACGCTGATACCATAATGACAGAGTCTATGTTGTCTAATGTAGATAAATATTTAACTTCAGGTAAATACATTGGTGGTGGGGTAAATGGGAAGTTTGAAAGAATATCTTTAGGAATATTTCTCTCCGCAATGTTAATAATAATTCCCTTACTTTTTAAGTACGGAGCTATATCTGTAGGGATTTTTTGGTGCTATAGAAAAGACTTTATGGCAATCAACGGATTTAATGAAAACATGCTTATGGCAGAAGATGCAGATTTCGCTAAACGGTTAAAAGAATGGGGAAAGAAAAATAATAAGAAATTCGGTACTATTAAAAATGGAATGATAACTTCATGCAGAAGATTTGATACATATGGAGACTGGACTTTACTTAAAAATCCAAAAGTAATTTTAGCTTATCTAAAAGGAAATGATAGAAAATACGCAGATAAGACATATTATGATAACCAAGAAAGATAAAAATGGAGAAAATCGGCAGAGGATAGCTAGTACTTTTTTAGATATAATGAGAATCCAACTTAATTTAATAGATATTATAAGAAAACCATCAATTTGATTATCCTTTTTCAAATTGATGGTTTTTTATTTTTGAAATAAATATGTATTTTTTATAAAAATATTTTTTGACCCCCATAAAACTATGTATTCCTCCGAATATGTATAGTGAAGAAAATAATTAGAAGAAAAATGACTATGAAAGAATATAGAAGTATTAATAAAATTACTAGATTAGGTGGGCATCTAAAATAAAAGGATGAAATTACCAATGGTATAGAGGAGAGTTATTCAAGGATTGCAGATAAAATAGAAAAAGAATAAGCAAAACGAACGGTAGAAAATAAGAAAGTAGATAAAAATACAAACTTAACTTTAGTGCCGAGAGAAAAGGAAAATCATTAAGAAAACGTTGGAAAAAGTTAGACTCTAAAAATATAACTAACAGCAAGAAAACAAGACCGAAGAAAAGTACCAAGAAAATCTGGTTAAATGGTCACTTGTGTAGTGGCCATTTTGCTATTTGAAGGAGGCTGGGAGATTACAAGTGTTGAGTTTAGTAATGAAGATCTTAAGAAAACCGAAAATAGAAGATATCGTATGTAACATACAAAACAACGAAGCAGATAAAGAAGCATTTATCGTACAGTATCAGCCTTTTATTAGAAAATCAATTTCATCTGTCTGCCGCCGATATATTACAGAACAGGATGATGAATATAGCATTGGATTGTTTGCGTTTAACGAAGCAATTGAACAGTATTCATATACAAAAGGAAAATCCTTTTTAGCGTTTGCTGATCTTCTTATAAAAAGAGATGTAATTGACTATATACGTAAAGAGTCTAAACATAACTTTGTCTTTTTAAAAGAAGATGAGCAAGAGGAAATGTTAGAAATGCAAGTGTCGCTTACGGAGTATATGAAAGAGATGGAAAATAGTAACCGTAAGGAGGAAATTCTTCATTTTCAAAGTGTGCTAGCTGAGTTTAAAATCACATTCTCAGAGCTTGCTAAAGAATCTCCTAAGCATCGTGATACGCGTGAGCACTTAATAGAAATTGTGAAAATTATTATAAAAGAAGAGGAAATGATGGAAGAGCTGTTCCGAAAGAAAAAGTTACCGCTTAAACATATTGAACCGCGTGTTAGGGTAAGTCGTAAAACGTTGGAACGACATAGAAAATACATTATTGCAATGTGTATTATTTTTGCAAACAACTATACATATATTCTGGATTACATAAGAGGGGAAAAGCATGATGAATAAAGGAATTGTGATGGATATAAAAAAGCATAGCGTAGTTGTTTTAACACCAAATGGAGAGTTTATTACGTGTAAAAGAAAAGGGGATTCTTGCATGATCGGGGAGGAAATCTCATTTGATGAGCAAGAACAAAAAGCATCGCATTTTTCGATTCCTTCCTTTTTAAAGCCTGCATCAATACTTGTTGCTTGTTTTCTATTTGCAGTGTTGTTTTTCTACAACCAACCAGAAGAAAAAGTATTTGCTTACGTCTCAGTTGATATAAATCCAAGTTTAGAGGTGAGCGTAACGAGGGATTTTCGTGTTATAGATTTACAGGCTTGTAATGATGATGGAAGGCGTATTTTAAAAGAATTGAAGCAATGGGAAAATAAACAATTGCAAGAAGTAATACGTACTATTATAAAGCAAAGCCAAGAGGATAAGTATTTAACGAATGATAAGCAAGTTATGCTAACAGCTGTTGCAAAGGACAAGGCACTAGAACCACAGTTGGAAAAGGCAATGAAAGAATTAAAGAAAGAATATGAGCTAAAACATATTACAGTTGAATATCAAAGTAGCACGATGCAAGTACGAGAGAATGCTAGAAAAGCTGGAATTGGCACAGGTGTCTATATAAAGCAAGAGAATGAAAAGAACAAATCGCTTACTCCCCCTGCCATGCCGTCTAATCCGGTGGAAAATGAAGAAGAGGTGCAATCACAGCCGGAGTCATCTCCTAATGCATCACTGGATTTGTCTCCTGTAGACGAAAAAAAATATGAAAAGCAAGAGCAGAAAGAACAAAAGAAAACAGAGGAACAGCCATCGAAGCAAATAAAAGAAAACAATGGAAGAGGATCTCAGCAAGAAAATAGAGGGAATCAGCAGGAGAATAACAGTAGAGAATCTCAACAAGGAAATAATGGGAATCAGCAAGGGAACAACGGAAGAGGGTCACAACAAGGGAATAATGGAAATGGGCAAGGGAACAACGGAAGAGGATCACAACAAGGGAATAATGGAAATGGGCAAGGGAACAACGGAAGAGGATCTCAACAAGGAAATAATGGGAATGAGCAAGGGAACAACGGAAGAGGATCCCAACAAGGGGATAATGGAAATGAGCAAGGGAACAACGGAAGAGGATCTCAACAAGAGAATAATGGAAATCAGCAAGGGAACAATGGAAGAAATCCTCAACAAGGAAATAATGGGAATCAGCAAGGGAACAATGGAAGAGGATCCCAGAAAGAAAATGATGGAAACGAGAAAGGGAACAATAGTAGGGGGTCTCAACAAGAAAATAGAGGCCACCAGCAAGGGAATGAAAAGAAGAATCAATAGAATCTGGAAGTGAGAGAGTCATTTCAAAGCTAAAAGGATGTATCTCGCTATTGTGGGCAGTAAAACTCCCATCTCAAAATTTGGCTGGGGCAAAGAAGTTAGGTGGGAGTTGGGCTGCTTGTAAATGCACAATTGGTGAGGGCTGATTAAAGTTGCACTTTATTATTTTATAGTTCTATTAAGAAGGAGGATGTGAAAAATATAATGGAGAAAAACATTCAACAAGAGAAAGATAAAGAAAAACCTGTTTTTTATGATCCGAAAGGAAGGAGAAACATAGCCTTTATTTGGTTTCTATGTATCTCAATAGTTAGTGTAAGTGTTGTATTTTATTTTTTCTTTCAAAGTATTTTTTCAACACCAGAAATTCCAAATATGAATACCGCTGTACAACAAGATACTAAACTTGTACCAATTAATCAAAAACTTAGTGATCAGCAGTTAAAGAAGGAAGAATTTAAACTAAATACCGAAACGAAGGATAATAAAAATTTGGTGAATTCGCCGAAGGATAGTAAACAACCTAAAGAAGTGTATGGTTTTTATGTAAACTGGGATGAAAATAGTACCGCTTCTTTAAAAGAAAATATCGATTCATTAACTACGTTAGTACCAGAGTGGTATCATTTAAAAGCAGATTTAACGATTAGAAGTGAGATAAAACCTGAGATAGTAAAGTTGGCAGAAAAAAATCAAGTGAAGATTATGCCTTTGCTTACTAACTATACTGAGGAAGCTTCTGGTCCTGATAGTGGGCTAATTCATAAGTTACTGAATTCTTCAAACGATGTAAAGACAAAGTTTATTAATGATTTAGTAAGCCAAGTTAAAAAGAATCAGTTTTCAGGTATTAATATTGACTTTGAGGCTGTACCTGAAAGTGATAGAGAAAACTTAACAAATTTTATGAAAGAACTTACTACGGAATTTCATGAACATGATTTACTCGCTACACAAGATGTTCCAGCTAATGATAAGGCTTTTGATTATAGTGCGTTAGCAAAAATAATAGATCGAATGATTGTAATGATGTACGATGAGCACTATGGAGCTGGGGAACCAGGACCAATTGCTTCAAATAAATGGTTCCAACATACATTGAAAGAACTGAATATTCCGTCTAATAAGCTTATAGTTGCTTTCGGTAACTATGGATATGATTGGGAAGTAAATAGTAAAGTAGCTGCGAAGTCTTTAACTTTCTCAGAAGTTATGGCAATGGCTCATGATTCAAATATGAAAATACAATGGGATAAGATGAGTGGAAACCCTTATTTTAGATATAAAACAGGAGAGAAAGAACATACTGCTTGGTTCTTAGACGGTGTTACTCTCTATAATCAAGTAAAAATCGCAATGGACAACAATGCAAAGGGGTTTGCATTATGGAGACTAGGAGCAGAAGACCCTACAATATGGAAGGTTTTAAAAAATCCTATTGAGGTACAAAAAAATCCTAATGTATTACATAAAATCAATAGTTTAGATGAAGTAAATTATTCTGGACAAGGTGAAATGTTACAGATTGAGAATGAAAGAAAAAATGGAATGAGAGATTTTAAAGTAGGCAAAGATGGTTACCTTACAGATGAAGTATATCACTCCTTACCATCTGCGTATGAAGTGCAACGATATGGAAAACCAAATGGAAAACAAGTAGTATTAACATTTGATGATGGACCAGACCCGAAATATACGCCAGAAATATTAGATATATTAAAAGAGAATAAAATAAATGCTGCTTTTTTTGTACTTGGTGAAAACGCGCAACTAAATACTAATATTGTAAAAAGAATATACGATGAAGGGCATGAAATTGGCAATCATACTTTCAAGCATCCTAACATAGCTGATACGTCTTTACTACGAACGAAAGTAGAACTTAATACGACGCAACGTTTAATTCAGGAAGTAACTGGACATTCTACGGTTTTATTTAGACCACCATATGAAGCGGATGCTAACCCGGATTCATCAAATGAAATATTGCCTATTTTACGTGCACAAAATATGAACTATACAATGGTAGGGGAAAAAGTTGATCCCGAAGACTGGGCAACACCATCAACAAATGAATTAGTAAGACGTGCTCTTAATCCTATTTATAAGGGAGAGGGAAATATTATTCTTCTCCATGATGCGGGAGGGAATCGTACCCATACAGTAGAGGCGCTCCCGATCATTATTAAAGACCTAAAAAAGCATGGATATAGTTTTGTAACAATTTCAGATTTAATGAATAAAGAACGAGATGAAATTATGCCACCTGTTTCTTCTGAGGGTAAGCAATATTTACTTTACAATAAAGCTGTCTTTTCAGGAGCGGGATATGCAAAGCATATATTAACAACGATTTTTTATATTGCTATTGGATTAGGTATTTTTCGATTCCTATTTTTAATTTATTTTGCATACAAGCAGAAAAAGACAGTAAGCGCCCGCTTATTTACTAATTCTTCTTATCAACCTTTCGTTACTGTTGTCATAGCAGCATATAATGAAGAAAAGGTGATAGCTAAGACGATTCGCTCCATTTTGGATAGTGATTATAGAGAGTTTGAAGTTATTGTTGTGGATGACGGATCGAAAGATGGTACGTCAAAAGTAATGGAAGAAACATTTTATAAGCATCCTAAAGTTCGTTTAATTCAGAAAGAAAACGGCGGAAAATCATCGGCAATGAATTTAGGGTTTCAGCAATCACGAGGAGAAATCATTGTTACGTTAGATGCGGATACTATTATTGCACAAGATGCTATTTCTTTAATGATTAGACACTTTGAAGATCATAATGTAGCGGCAGTTTCAGGGAATGTTAAAGTTGGGAATAGACGGAATTTATTGACTACTTGGCAACATGTTGAGTATATTACAGGATTTAACTTAGAACGTAGAGCTTTTGATGAGTTAAATTGTATTACAGTTGTTCCTGGAGCGATTGGAGCATGGCGTAAAAAGAATGTAGTTGAATCTGGTTATTTAAGCGAAGACACATTGGCAGAAGATACGGATCTTACTATTACATTTTTACGTCAAGGACATAGAATTGTATATGAAGAAAAAGCATATGCTTTTACGGAGTCACCTGAAGATGTGAAAAGTCTCATTAAACAACGATATCGTTGGTCATACGGTACACTCCAATGTCTTTGGAAACATCGAAAAGCGCTGTTTCATTCCAAACATAAAGCATTAGGATTTATTGCATTGCCCAATATGTGGTTATTCCAATATGTTCTGCAATTTATTGCACCTTTAGCAGATATATTAATGATTATGGGGCTTTTTGGTAGCAATCCGCTAAAAGTATTAGGATTTTATCTTGTATTCTTTGTCATAGACCTTCTCGCTTCACTATTTGCATTTAAATTAGAGAAAGAGAATCCAAAACCATTAGCATGGTTAATTTTACAACGCTTTATTTATCGTCAATTTATGACGTATGTTGTCATTAAATCTATATTCTCATCGATTCGAGGAGTAGCAGTAGGGTGGAATAAACTAAAGAGAATGGGGAGTGTTAAACATTCCACGGAACATAAGGAGGCATCATAAGAGAACAGATTATCTGCTCTCTTTTTCATTGATTTTAGCTAGTTGAATATAGAGTAGTAACATAAAACCTTCTGCTTCCATAACGAAATTTCTATTTATTACTGATAGTGAAACGTTATGTTAAGGCACTCCTTTGTTTTCGGGGTAAAGTTTTTTTATATTTTTTTAAAATGACGGACACAAAAACATATATGCTTACGAATTATATATATGGATATCATTAATATTTATATAAAAGGGGAGAAAGAAACATGAAAGAAAAAAAAGAAATGTATGTAGAAATCGCTGAAGTATTAAAGGTATTGGCACATCCTGTCCGTTTATCCTTAGTAAAAATAATGCTTGCAAAAGGCGCTACAAATGTAACAACAATGTATGGAAATTTACAAATGCCCCAAAGTACAATTAGTCAACATTTATCCAAACTAAAGGCTGCTAAAATCGTAACAGGTACTCGAAAAGGATTAGAAATTTATTATGAGGTAACGGACAATCGCACAAAATCAATATTGGCATGTTTAGTATAAATGATGACTTGCTAGACTTCGCAGTAACAAATTATATAACTATCCATAACACTATTTATTTAAATGATATAGGCATCCTGTTGGACAATTTTTTTGCTACTCTTAACGTGAAGCTAGCAAGTAGCAAAATGAAACGATTTCAAAATGAAAAACGCTATTCTTTTCTATGATTTTACAGAGAGAATAGCGTTTTTTACTTTTAAGGAGTATCTTTTTAATTAGCTTGATAGTGATATGGTATTATCTCTAAAATACAAAAATATTGATTTTACTTTCATTCTTTCTCATAATTTTGAGCTCAAAAGTTCGACTATCTCATCGTATCCAAGGCGTTCGGCTGTTTCGATGGGGGTTTCTTTTAATTTTTCATTCTTTGGCATACTGTATAATGTTGCTTTCTCATGCAAGTTCGGTTGATGTTGTAGTAACACTCGAACTACTTCAATAAAGCCTTGTTCACATGCACTATGTAACGGTGTGATTTTTCCTTGTCCTGTACTATGAATATTAGCTCCATTTTCTAACAACAGCGCTGCCATCTCTGGTTTATTGCGGCCGCAAGCAAGGCTTAATGCACCCCTTTTGTATTCTTCTAGTAATTCCATATCAATACCGTTGTCTATTAAAACCTTTGCTGCTTCAAGATTGTTATCCTCCACTGCGTAGTGGAGAGCTGAACGTTTCCTGTTTGTCACCGCATTTATATTTGTAATACGCTCTAAAATATATTGAACAATTTCTTGATTACCAGAACTACTAATTAAATGAAGAGGAGTGACTTTTCCGACCATGATATCATTTGCATTTTCACCTTTAGAAATTAAATATTTAATAATTTCTACGTTACCTTTTCCGCATGCTAGGGCAAAAGGTGTTTCTCCATGATATTTAATTTTCAAATCTGCTCCTGCTTCTACTAGTAATGTAACAATCTCAATATTGCCATTTAGACAAGCGATGTGAAGTGGCGTTTTTCTATCAGGTCCTTTTTTATTTAATGTAGATAATTTAATGTTTACTAACTTTTCTTTAACTGTTTCTATGTCATTTCTCATACACGCGTAGTTTAACGTTTTCTTAAAACTTTCGGCTTTAATAGCGCTTTGTAGTTGTGATTTACCAAAATCAGAGGTTGGTTCAATATGATAATGGCTGTATGCAAGTAAAAGTAGTGCAGAACTGCACTCTAAAGTAGGATTTAAATCGTCATAATAATCAACTTCATATAAACCATTTGTTTTGACAGTTAAAACAAATGCAGTCCAGTTCGATTCCCCGGTATGACGTACTCTTTGAATATTGTCCATAATTTCATTAGATGGAAGTCCTTCTGAGCCATGTTCAAATACTTTCATAGATTCATAATGAAAGTAACTATACGTCGTGACGACCCCATTGTAAAATGCAAATAATATCGATTTCTCAGCTGCATTGGGTATATGCTTTAACACGATTTCGACAAGTGTTGCTATATATTGATTCTTCAATGATTTCACCTCTATTAATATTTGAACTGGTAACGTTATAATTATTTGGAATCTCTAACATACTAATAATCTTAAGCAGCACTTTACGTAATTTTTAAAGAATATTTGATTTTTACATATATTATAACATTTCATCTTAGTTTGTTGGTAAAAGGCTTTCATGTTCATTAAGTTATCTGTTCTTTATGTACAAAGTTTATGAAAACTCAATTGACAGCAATAAAATTTATTAAGTTGATAATTATGAAGAGTAACAAATGACATGGGCAGTGGAACCCATATTTTTGGATAGAGGGCATTCTGTATTTTTGATATATTAATAGTCAGGGAACACAAATAAGGGGTGGAAATATAGAAATGGAATTATTTGATTACTATAAGAGAAAAGGGAAGTTTAAACTGTTAATTGGAACGGGTATTTTTATTCTTGCGTTATGCGCTGTATATGACGATTGGGGACATGTTAATTGGGGGCAGATTATCTTTTTTGTTATCGCTTCTTCTATCTTTTTTGGAATTGGATTTTGGCAGTTAAGAAAAGGGAAGCTGATACAAAAAAATACTATAAAAAGTAATGCAACATTTTGGGATGTTGATACTTTTGTCGTATTAGAATTACCTAAACGAAACAAGCAATTTGGTTTATATCATCCTGATGGTGGATATATTGCAGGAACAAAGATAGTTTCATCTAATATTCTTTTTTCAGTGATACCTTTTTTACATAATAAAGATGTTTATGGATTAGAAACAAGTAGCGGGGAAATTATAGCATATTTTCATACTGAAGTGGACGGATATGATTGGGTAACTTATGGTTCGAATTATAACCAGATTGGTATGTTTAAAGAAAAAATGATACAAGGATTTACTATGATACGTGGTACTTTGATGACTGATAAAGCTACAAAATTGTCAGATGTAGAAGTTGAGTTTGATTTTATTCAAAGCACTCTCCGTACAATAGAAGGACGTACATTAGCAATCGGTAAACAAGGATATATGCTTATAGAATGGAGTGAAAGGTTTATGGGTTTAAATGTACCTACTATTACATTAGGTTCTAATGCGTCTAATAATGAAAAAATTCTTGGTTTAGGGGTGCTCCTTTATAGCTTACGTACAATTGAGATTAGAAAAAATAGAGCGAGCGTTTAATAAGGGAAATGTAGTAAGTATATACGAAACTTTATAAAATTTCATTTTCCTAATTAAATCTTCTTGGATTGATAGATGGTGGGTACGTCCCATGTCCATTAACTTAAGAAAACAAGTTATCCCAAAAAAACGATAAAAATACAAAATTACCATTTTTAGGAGAATTTTCAACCTTAGGTTAATCACATGTTACGGTACCCTATTATAAAATTTTAGAAAAATTCTTGACATAGAAGATTGAACAAAATTGATAGTGTTCTTTTAGTCATTTAATCTTTTCATCTGATGATCTTTTCCCCATTCAAATAGTTCATTCATAATATGCATTAAAGATTTTCCGTGTTCACTTATCGTGTACTCAACCTTTGGTGGTACTTCTTGATATACGGTACGATGGATAATCCCATCAGCTTCAAGTTGCCGAAGTTGCTGTGTAAGAACTTTTTGTGTAAGGTTTGGAATTTCTCGTTTAATTTCATTTGTTCGCATTTTTCCATCCATCAAAACACATAAAATATAAACTTTCCACTTTCCGCCAATTACATCGAGTGTCGTTGCAATTGGGCAGTCATCATTTTGATTCATATAACACCTCCAAAGGTACCTCAAGGTTCCTATAGTACCTGAAAGTACGTACTTTTCAATTATATGTGACTCATTCATACTAATACTAAAGCGTTTGAATTATTTATAAGGGGGAAGAAAATATATGAAAACACTTGTAATTGTAGCACATCCTGATATTGAAAAGTCTCGAATTAATAAAAGATGGGTAGAAGAACTTGAGAAATATTCGGATGAAATTACGGTGCATGAATTATATAAAGTGGCACCAAATTGGGAGTTTAATATTGAAGAAGAACAAAAGCTGTTAGTAGAGCAAGACCGATATATATTCCAATTTCCACTTTACTGGTATAGCTCACCACCATTATTAAAAAAATGGTTCGATGATGTATTAACATATGGATTTGCTTACGGATCTAAAGGGGATAAAGTGAAGGGAAAAGAGTTTGGTGTAGCTATTTCTATAGGTGGATTAGAAATAGACTATGAAAATAGCGGGATCACAATGGCTGAGTTGACGAAACCATTTCACGCTACAAGCTTATACACGGGAATGGAGTTTATACCTTCGTTTTATTTATATGGTGCAGAATATAAGCTAAGTGATGAAGAGATTAATAATAGTGCGCCTGAGTATGTGCAATATGTGATGAATAAGAAGTATTCTAATATATAAGGAGAAATAGCCATTTACTTGATAAGTAGATGGCTATTTTTAAATCCCGCTATTTGTGGACAGCAGGACTCCTACCTCAAAAATCAGCGAATACGAGGGAGTTAGGTGAGATTTGGGCTGCCTGTAAAAGCCCGATTGGTGAGGGCTGATTAAAGTTTCACTTTATTCGTTTTAAATTCACTAAGTGTAATCTTTAGTAAATTAATAGTTAATCTGGTAAAATAAAAACCCTAACATATATAAAGGGGAGTTTTATTTGAGAACGATGCGACAATTATTACAAAAGAGAGCAATGCAATCACCAAATTTGGAAGCGCTTGTAGGCGGAGAAAAAAGATATTCATTTCAGCAGTATAATGAACGAGTAAATCAGTTTGCGCATTATTTGTTACATAACGGTGTGCAAAGAGGGGATCGTATAGGAATCTTATGCAAAAATAATCACCCGTTTCCAAGCGTTATGATGGCAAGCTTAAAAATTGGAGCGATATTTATCCCGCTAAATCATCAGCTTACTGTTTATGAATTGGAAATGATTGTAAAAGAAGCGAAATTAAAAGTGCTAGTTATTGATGAAGAGTTTAGTGAAGTTTTATTAAAGGTTGATGCTGTTAAAGAAATTCCTTATGTAATTGAAACGACAAAAGAAGGCTTTGGTTCATTTGAATTAAAATTACAAGAACAGCCAATTACAGAGCCGACCGTAGACGTTCATGAAGATGATGATGCAATTTACTTATTTACTTCAGGAACGACTGGACAGGCAAAAGCATGTGTAATTGGTCATAAAAACTTACATCACTATTTTACTGAGATTGCGGGGCAAAGAGAAATCCCAGCAGGGGAACGCTTTTTATCCGTGCATCCATTGTTTCATATGAGTGGCGTGCTTTCTATTTTAAATTGCATTTATCATGGCGTTACGATGGTCTTCTTAGCTGATTCGAATCCTACTCTTATTTGGGATAAGATTGAAGAAGAGAAAATTACTACGATGCTTGCGTTCCCAGCTGTTTATAGTTACATGCTTGATGAATTAGAGAAAAAAGAGCGCAACATTTCGACCTTTAAAGTAGCACAAAGTGGTGGTACGAAGGTGCCAGAAACACTCATTCAAAAATATATGGAAAAAGGAATATATATGGTGCAAGGTTATGGCAGTACAGAAGGTTGGGTCGTAACTTCATGGCATCCAATGATGGGAAAAGAAAAGATGTCCTCTGTAGGAAAAACGCTTAGACATGTAGAGCTGAAAATTGTTCATCCAGAAACAGGTGATGAACTAACAACAAATGAAGTTGGAGAGATTCACGTAAGAAGCCCGTACATGTTTAAAGGATATTGGAATAATGAAATGGCGACGAAAAAGGTAGTAAAAGATAATTGGTTTAACATGGGTGATGCTGGCATGATAGATGATGATGGATTCCTACATATTATGGGAAGATATAAAGATGTTATCGTACGCGGTGGTGACAACGTATATCCAGATCAAGTAGAAGATGTTATTCATGAAATCAATGGTGTTTTAGAAGTTGCAGTAGTTGGAGTTCCCAATGATTTTTGGGGAGAGGTTCCAACAGCGTATATTGTAAAAGACATTCAAACATCTTTAACAGAAGAAGAGATTATGCAGCATTGTAAAGAAAAATTGGCAAGCTATAAAATACCAGAAGTTGTATTTATGGAAGAATTACCGAAAAATGCTTTAGGGAAAGTGTTGAAGAGGGAATTAAGGGATGCTTTTTTTGCAAAATAAAAAGGGTATTAAATAATGAGAAATCCAGTTATGCAGTATGTATAACTGGATTTTTGTTTATAAAAAACATAATAATTTACTAAATTTTGTATTTTGTGTAAGATAATAAAGAATATTCAATCAATAATCGAGGGTGAGATATAAATGAAACTTCAGGTGAATGTATTGAACCAGGGGTAGGGGAAACGAAGTGGTGAAGAACGATCTTACAGTTATCAAAAATTTATTTGGCTCTTCTAAAAAAGTATTAAATGGCTTACCAAATGCAGTCACAATTGAAGAAATAGAAGAGGATGTACTTTATGATGTACAAACTTATACAGAGAAGATATGTAGATTTGAAGAGGTTTGTTTTAACTGGGAGTTAAAAAGAGCGAGTATTGTATTAAACAAAAGGTTTAATGGTTATAGCTCAAGTGCGAGAGTGTTACTTGATGCAGGTTTTTCTTTGCACGCAGCAAAAATAGAAGTGTGTAGAGGGTTAAACAATGTAGAGGCGCTTGAAAAACAATATACATATTGTTCAATAGAAGAAACCTTATCAGAAAAAGAATTTAAATACATTTGGAAGCAATGTATGTTGAATTCAGGAAATCAAACTTCAATTTTAACTATCGATGAGCATTTTTATTCAGTGCAAACAGAGTTAGGTAAGGGCAGGGAAAAGTCATGTATTGTTTTTTATGATAAAAATGAGCCAATTGGTATGTCCATACCGCATATAGAATCTGGAACAGAAAGTGAAGGGCGATTATTTTATTTTGGGGTAATGCCTTATTGTCGCGGGAAAGGAATTGCTTCCCAACTGCATCTTCAATCTCTACATATGTTAAAGGAAATGTGTGCTACCTATTATATTGGGAGCACACATACGTCGAATGAAAAGATGCAGAGGATATTTTGGAGAAATAATTGTTTGTTTAAAACGGAGATAGAGCTTTATTATAAAATTTTTAATGAGGGTTAGAAAAAGCCCGGCATATAACCGGGACTTCTCCTTATCTATTCAACACTTCAATATATGAAGCATTTCCCGTTGTTCTTAAAGCGGAGCGAAAATTATTATTTTCTAAAGTCTCAGCAACTTGTTTTAATTGCTGCGCATCATCGTGGTGAATAAGTAAACTGTCTGCGCCACTTTCTTCTATATGAATGTGTTCGACATTTCCAATCGCATCATGTACAGCTTTTAAAAATTCAGGTTTCATATTGTCCTCCTATATGTATGTAACGTTGTTATTTAGTATTTCCTTATTTATGAAATATAAAAGTAAATGAAAGGAGAAATGAAAATGAATATAACGCAGTTTAACGAACATATAAAATCGCTATTTGGAGAGCATCTTCATAAATACGGCGATGATGAATATGGTTATACTCATATAAGTAAAGAGGAGTTTCACAAAATCGGTTACACAACAAATTTGACACTAGAGACGATTGAGGAAGCGTATAAAAATGGAGTCGATATGATAGTTACACATCATGCTCCTTGGAATTTTTTGTTTGGCATGGAAGAGGCTTGTATTGAGAAATTAAAACAATATGAAATGAATCATTTTTGGATTCATTTGCCGTTAGATTTTATTGAATTTGGTACGTGTACGTCATTATTTAATGAAATGGGGATAGATACAATTCTAGAATACTCTACGTATGAGGAAGAGGAATTACCTGGAATAGGAGAATTTGAAGAAGCGATTGCATTTTCAAACTTGGTTGAAAAACTTGAAGAAAGAATGGAAGAGAAAGTGAAGAGCTGGAGGAATCACGATAAACCAATAAAACGGATTGCGATTTTAACTGGTGCAGGTAACAATACAAATTTGATTGAGCGAGCATTAGAAAAAGGTTGTGATACGTATATAACAGGAGAAAAAACATTATATACAGTGCAACATGCAAAATTTAAAGGTATCAACTTAATAGTAGGTAGCCACACATTTACAGAAGTGTTTGGTGTAGAAAGTTTGGCTCGTAAATTACAAGAGAGAGATCGTGCAATAGAAATTACTAGATTAAATGAAGATCATTTGGAATAAAGAAATCGCATCGCAATATCATAAATGGAATGAATTATATGATGAAGTAATGAAAGTGTAATTTGTTATATTAAGATGGGTGGGAGGAATCCCCTTATGTCTGTCAAATAATAGTAAAGTTTCCTTTTGAATTAAGGGAATATTCAGAGTGTAAGGGTGAGGGAATGGACATTTCAATAATCGCTGCACAACTAGTTAAAGAGAAGGTTATTTTACATTATCCAAAAAACATGAAAGGTTTGAACGGGGGAACGACAAGTACAATATATTTGTTGGATGAACAATACGTTGTAAAACTGAATGAATCGGATGTAATACGTGAAGAAGCTTATTTTCTTCAGTTTTATAAAAAGAATGATGCGTTTCCAAAGCTTTTATATAAGGATCCGTTAAGTCGATATATTGTTTATTCATTTCTTGAGGGGACTACTTCGTGCAAATCTGGCCATAAACGAAGTATACTGTGCAAACTTGTAAAGGACGTTATCAATAAGTATGAAAAAGTTCCAAAGGTGAGTGGCTGGGGATGGAAGGACAGTACGGTTCAATCTTGGAATGAATTTTTAACAGTAACTGTGATGGAAGCTCACGAAAATGTAAAGTCGTACATAAGTGATGAAGAATGTAGACTTGTTTTTAAGTTAGCAAATAGTCCGAATAGAGGGGCTGGAATAGATGAGCCATTTTTATTACATGGCGATTTCGGATTCCATAATTTTATAGTTCAAGAGAATAGGTTACATGGAGTAATTGATCCTTTACCAGTATTAGGAGATCCTATATACGATTTAATTTACGCGTTTTGTTCAACTCCGGAAGATTTAACGAAAGAAGCAATTGATTATGTGATGAAACAAAGTGTATTTCATAGAGAAGACCGTAATTTATATGAAGAAATGGTCATAGGTTTATATTTGCGGATAGATACGTGTTTAAGACACCACCCGAAAGATTTAGAAGATTATTTAGCAGCTTGGCGTTATTGGATGGGCGAGGTTGAGACTACTTTATAGCACAAATATTTTTGGGGAGATGGTGAGATGAATATTGCAGAAGCGAAAAAGGATTTAGCAATCAAAACGAAGAGAGGATTACCGATTATATTAGCTGGTGTTTTATTTTGGATGGTTATGAGTATAACGGGCTTTGTTCTTTCTGAAAAACAAGTGGTGTGGGGATATTTAATCGGTATGGGATGTGTGTTTCCTTTCGGCTTAATGATAGCTGCTATATTGAAAATTGATATGTTTGCGAAAGGAAATCCGTTAGGGATTTTGGCAGGATTAATTGGTGGGATAAATGTATTGAATATTCCGCTTGTATTACTTGCCTATTTTCAATTTCCAGAATGGTTACCTTTTGTAGTAGCAATGTTAATAGGTGTTCATTTTATCCCGTACGTATGGATTTATGAAAGCAAAAGTTATGGTCTATTGTCAGTAGGGACTGTATTCGTGACGTCAGTTTGCGGGATTCTGTTTGCAGAAAAAGGATTTACGGTGATTCCATTGTCGGTTACAGCTGTTTATTTACTTACTTATATAAGTTTATTAATTGAAAATAAAAAAGTAGATCAGTATCAACAAAAATCAGCTTAATAAAAATATAGGGGTAGGGGGAATTATGATGAAAAATTTCGTTTGTACAACGTGTGGTGTGCAGTATGCAGCGAGTGTAGAGGAACCGGTGAGTTGTCATATTTGTGATGAAGAAAGGCAATATGTGAATCCGAAAGGGCAGTCTTGGAAGACTTTAGAAAACTTGCAAATAAGTGATACATATAAAAATGAAATAATCGAAGAAGAAAACGGGCTTTATAGTATTACGACAAAACCAGGGTTTGCGATCGGTCAAACAGCATTTGTAGTGAAAATAGAATCATATCGATTACTATGGGACTGCATTACTTATTTAGATGAAATGACAATTGCGAAAATAAAAGAGCTTGGCGGATTAGATGCAATTGCATTGTCTCATCCTCATTATTATTCAACGCAAGTAGAATGGGCAGAGACATTTGATGTACCAATTTATGTACACGAAGATGATAAAGAGTGGGTGATGCGCCCGAGTAGTCGTATTATTTATTGGTCTGGTGAGTCTTTACAATTAGCTGATGGATTGGTCATTCATCGTTTAGGAGGTCATTTTAAAGGTGGATCTGTCTTACATTGGGAAGAAGGTAATGATGGAAAAGGAATTTTGTTAACAGGTGATATTATTCAAGTTGTAGCGGATGAGCGATGGGTAAGTTTTATGTACAGCTATCCCAACTTAATTCCATTACCAGCGAGAAAAGTGGAAGAAATGGTGAATCGAGTGAAGCCGTTACAGTTTAATCGTTTATACAACGCTTTTCATCGCGTAGTAAAAGAGAATGCAAATGAGGCAGTGGAACGTTCTGCTGAAAGATATATTAAGGCGGTAGAAGGAAAGTTATTTCATACGTAAAAGGAGAGCAAGTCTAATGAAAACGTTAGTATGCTTCGGTGATAGTATTACAGCTGATGATGTATTTTTTGATGGTACACCTAGATTAACACCAAGGTTACAAAGGATATTCTCAAATTGGGAAGTGGTGAATGCAGGTGTTCCAGGTGATAATACATTCGATGCGTTAAATAGGATTGAAGAAGATGTATTATCACATAAACCAGATTTCGTAACAGTTTTTCTTGGCACGAATGATGCAGTTTCTTTTTCACAAGGGTCATTACAAGCATACAAAGAAAATTTAGAGAAGATTGTGAACCATATTTCGTCAGGTAAAGTACTGCTTATTAGTCCTGCACCAGTTGATGAAGAAAGACAGCATAATAGAACAAATAAAGTGCTCGGTCAGTATGCAGACGTGGTAGAGGAAGTGGCGAAAGAAACAGGAAGCTATTTTCTAAATTTGTATGCTGAAATGATTCAAGAACGGAATTATAAAACATTTGTAGAAAATGATGAAATAGATGGGCTACACTTTGGACCAGAAGGGTATGAGTATGTAGCGAAGTTGATTGGTGAAAAGTTAAAAGGGATTTTATAAAAAAGCAAAGCGATATCGCTTTGCTTTTCATTGTTTTTAGTAGCTCAATCTAGAAATGCTTGCTGCAATGCTTTCAGTCCATCGCTGTAGATGCTATGAAACAGATTTATTGCCTCTTCATCACTAACCTCTACAGGGGTGAAAGTGCCAGACCACTCTACTAACGATGTGTTACTTTCAGTACCTTCTTTCACCTGGATTGTAGATAGATAATTAGTGACTGGGAATGGTGCATTCATGATTGAATACGTGTAGTAGCGTTCTTTCTCATTGAATACTTCTAAGCGTTCTATAATCGTATCACCATCTGGATTAGCTAGGTGACGTACACGACCGCCTTCAGTTAATTTACTGCTAGGTATATAAGGTAACCAGTCTGGAAGGGAGTTGAAACCTCCGATTAATTGCCATACTTGTTCAAGGGAACCGAAAATTGTCATAGATGTAGTAGTATGTGCCATATTTATTATGCTCCTTTTTAACTCGCTATTTGCGGGGAAATAATCAGTGGGGGATGCTCCCACTGATTAAAGTTTCACTTTATTTTACGTTGATTGGTAGTGGTGCATTAGGTGCTACTAGTTTTTGTTCGCGCATTTCTTCCCAGAATGCTGCGGGAATTACTGTGTTTAATGCATTTTGGTCTTCTACAATTCGTTCCGGTTTACTTGCACCAGGAACAACGGCAGCAACCGCTGGGTTAGCCAATGAAAACTGTAAAGCAGCAGCTTTAATGCTGATTTCATGACGATTTGCAAGAGCTTTGATTTTCTCAACTTTTGCAATAATTTCTGGTGATGCTTTTTGATATTCGAAGTGAGCACCTCCAGCAAGAATACCTGAGCTGTATGGGCCACCAACAACAATATCCATATTATGCTTAACAGCTGCAGGCATTACTCGTTGCAAGGCACGCCCGTGGTCTAATAGTGAATAACGACCAGCTAACAAGGAGATATTTGGCTTCGCTTCTTCCAAATCAAGCATAAGTTCAATTGATTCTACTTTGTTTACTCCAAGTCCCCAACCTTTAATGACTCCTTCTTCACGTAAACGTGTTAGCGCACGGAATGCCCCTGTTCGAGCCGTTTCAAATTGTGAAATCCACTCGTCGCCATAAAAGTCTTGTGCTAAATCATGAATGAAAACAAAGTCTAGACGATCTGTTTTTAAACGTTTCAAACTTTGCTCGATAGAACGAAGTGTTGCATCTGCGCTATAATCATTGATCATTTTATTTTTACGACCAAATTCGAAAAGTCCGCCTTTTTCACCTAAATCACGTGCAGATGGATCTTCTAGCTCATCCGAAATAGTTCGACCCACTTTCGTGCTTAAAAAGTAATCATCACGATTTCTTTTTGATAGTGCTTCACCAAGACGGATTTCCGCTAATCCAGATCCATAAAGTGGAGCTGTATCAAAGTAACGAACGCCATTCTCCCAAGCAGCATCCACTGTAGCGATTGCTTCTTCTTCTGGGATATTACGGTACATATTCCCTAGTGGAGCTGTACCAAAACCGATTTTTTCTTTTAGTAATTTACTCATTATAGATATCCTCCTAAAATGTATTTAAAAATTAATTAATCATTGTGAATGGATGTGAAAATTAAAACATGCCATTTCATCGTCCGGCAAAATGCATGATAAAAGTATTGAAACAGTTAAAAAAGTAAGTACTTTAAAGTACGATGGATACCTAAAAGATAACATAGGTAATATTTACTACTGAATTACTTATGCAACTCTTACAAATGCTATTATGAAATGTATTTTACATAATGAAAAGTACGTACTTTAAAGTGCTATAGATACTTAAAAGTAATATTAAAATATTTTAGCTTATTTGTTTTATAAAATTATTAAAGGGGTTTTTACATGAAGACACACACTATTCCTGTGGAGGAAACTTTAGAAATTATTCGTGGAAAGTAGTTATTCTTTGTCATTTAAAGAAAGACAAATAGAGAACGTGCGAATTAAAAAAATTAATGTTTGGTATTACACAAAAATAGTAAAAAGTCAGGATGAAAATCGAAATGATTTTTATCCTGACTTTTTATTTAATATATAATTTCAAAAATAAAACTATATACTTTTTATCATAAAAATATATAATAAATATAGAAACGAAAATTTATGAGCAAGGAAGTTGAAGAACATGACATTAACAATGGGCTTTATTGGATTTGGAAAATCAGCTAACCGTTATCACCTACCTTATCTAAAGACACGTAATAATATAAAAGTAAAAACAATTTTTGTACGTCAAATAAATGAAAAATTAGCGGCTCCATATGAGGGAAAAGGTGTTTACTTCACTACTGATTTAGACGAATTGTTGAATGACAAAGAAATTCAAGTTGTGACAATTTGTACGCCAGCACATACGCATTATGAATTAGCAAAAAAAGTTATATTAGCTGGAAAATCAGTTATCGTTGAAAAACCATTTTGTGATACAGTAGAACACGCCAAAGAATTATTAGCATTAGGACGAGAGAAAGGCGTAGTCGTTATGCCTTATCAAAACCGCCGTTTTGATGGTGATTTTTTAGCTGTGAAGCAAGTAGTTGAACAAGGATTCCTTGGTGATATTATTGAGATTGAATCACATATTGATTATTTCCGTCCTGGTTCAATCACTCATGAAGCTCCAAAAGAAGAAGGTTCATTTTACAGTTTAGGTATTCATACGATGGACCGCATGATTTCACTATTCGGCCGTCCAAATACGGTGACATACGATATTCGTAATAATGAAGTGGAAGGTGCGGTTGATAACTATTTCGATGTTGGTCTACATTACGGAAATCAGTTGAAGATTAAGCTGAAAACGAACCATGTCGTAGCGAAAGATTATCCACGCTTTATCGTTCATGGAACAAATGGTTCATTTATTAAATACGGTGAAGATCAGCAGGAAAATGATCTGAAAGCGGGTATTATGCCTGAGAGTGCAGGATTTGGTGAAGATTCGCCGATGTACTATGGAATTGCTAAATATCGTAACGCAAACGGTGATTGGATTGAAAAACAAATTAAAACGCCGCTTGGTGATTACGGTCGTTTCTATGATGCAGCGTATGAAACAATCGTAAATGGTGCACCAAAACTTGTGAAAGACGAAGAAGCAGTAACGAATATTGAAATCTTGGAAAACGGATTTGCTGCTCCATCACCTTCTGTTTACAAACTTGAGGCTTTACATTTGAATGAATAGAAGAGGGAATACAGTATAAAGGAGGTATGGAAATGGCAAGTGGATCAACACAAGTAAAATACCTCGGCATTTACCAAAAAATTAAACAGCAAATTTTAGACAGCGAATATAAAATTAACGAAAAAATCCCGAGTAGCCCCGTCCTTGCTGAAGAATTTAGCGTTTCAGCACTTACTATTAAAAAAGCGCTGGATTTGTTAGTCAGAGATGGCTACATCATCCGCAGGCGTGGAAGTGGAACCGTGGTTCAAGATTGGCGTCAACAGGAAAAGGCACGAATGATTCAAACTTTAACAGGTACGAAAGCTGTTTACGGCAGTGAGGTAGAAAGTAAAATTATCGAGTTTACGATTGTCGGTGCCGATGAAATTGTTGCTGAAAAATTGGGAGTTTTAATCGGTGATTTCGTCTATAAAATCATCCGCCTTCGAATCATCCACGGCATTCCGACGATTATGGAGCATACGTGGATGCCGATTTCGGTCATCCCAGGTGTTGAAGCTTCCGTTTTAGAGGAATCGATATACTCACACATTCAAAATAAACTTGGTTTTGAAGTAGGGACATCCGTTGTCAGGGTTAAAGGAGTTCGACCAGATGATCGAGAAAAGCAGTTTATGAACTTAACAAATCAAGATTTTCTAATGAGAGTTGAACAAGTGGCCTACTTAACGGATGGACGCACATTCGAGTACTCTTATGCCGATCATCTACCAGAAACCTTTGAATTTGAAACAGTTATTACCGCAAAAAGTTATAAAGAGACATAAAAAAGGTTGAGGCAAGTAGTGTCTCAACCTTTTTTTATGTCTTCGGTAGAATTTACACAAATAGAGGAATAGGTATCCCGCTATTTGAGGGCAGTGAGACTCCCACCTCAAAATTCAGCGAAAGCAAAGAGGTTAGGTGGGAGTCTCACTGCCCATAAAAGCCCGATTGGTGAAGGCTAATAATCAGTGGGGGGTGAACACCCCCCACTGATTAAAGTTTCACTTTATTATTCATCAGCTGTAATAAGCATGGATGTGTTCCCGTTTTTTTCAAGATGACCTTCTCCCCAAGCGCAGAGGGAATCGAGTATGGCTCCTAAAGATGAACCGTAATCTGTTAAAGAATACTCTACTTTCGGTGGTACTTGATCATATACTTTTCTTTGGATTACATCGTCTTCTTCCAGTTCACGTAATTGCTGTGTTAACATTTTTTGTGTAATACCAGGCATTAAACGTTTTAATTCACTCGTTCTTTTTGTTCCTTTTTTTAAATGACAAAGGATAACAACTTTCCACTTTCCACCAATAACTTCTAAAGTCGCTTCTACAGGAATATTATATGTTTTCATAAAAAAACTCCTTTGATGAATTTAGATGACAGTTTTGGGCCTACATACGTTTGAATACTAAAATTATTTCTTTTTAGTGCCTATAACACTTTAAAGTGCGTACTATTTATTGTGCTAAATATATTCCATAATAGCACATGTAAGCAAGAAATGAGTATAATATACTTTGAAGTGCATTTGAAATTGGTGAGAATAATAACTATGGGGACATTCACACAAAAGAAAACGATTTGTTACGTTGATAGATTTAATCCAAGACTTAACAGTTGATTAATCTAACTGTAAAGTTTAAAATTACAGTATAGTTTTAAGAAGTAAGTTGTCATCGTCTGTAAAATGTAGATACAGTAATTGTATGAAAGCATCATTTTAAAAGGAAACGGATAGTTGAGATAAATTAAACATTGTCGAATAAATAACATTACGTGAATTTGATTCTAAACTGTAATTTTTTTTAATACATTTCAATAATCCATATTTAAAATAATTGTACGTTTGATAAAGAACATTAAAGGAGTGAATAAAATATGGTGATTTTATATACGACAGCAAGCTGTGGTTCATGCCGAAAAGCAAAAGCATGGCTTGAAGAGAATCAAATTGATTATACCGAAAAAAATATCGTATCAAACTCTCTTACAGTCGATGAACTTAAATCAATTCTTCGTTTAACTGAAGAAGGGGCTACTGAAATTATTTCAACTAGATCCAAAATTTTTCAGGAATTAAATATAAATATCGAGGCGCTATCGCTTAATGAATTTTATAAATTAATAATTGAGTATCCTCAAATGTTGCGCCGCCCAATAATGTTGGATGAAAAAAGATTGCAGATTGGTTTTAACGAGGAAGAAATTCGTAAATTTTTACCACGTAGCGTTCGAACAGTTCTGAACATAGAATTGCAAAAGTTGGCTAATTAATAAGTAATATTTCTTAAAGGGAATTTTTGGAAGGAGGAAGCAAGAGATGATTGAAGTATGCGTTACAGTGAATTATAAAAATAGAAACTATCAAACAAATGTTATTGTGAGCAAAGATACGATCTGGACAAAAATTAAACAATTGGCAGAAGATCAAGTTAAGAAACAGTGGGGTTTTTAAGTTTGATTATTTAAAAAATGAAGTTATAGGTTAGAGATTCTAGCTAAATCCAAAACTTTTCAGGGATTAAATATAAATAAGTGAAATTTTTTTGAAAGGAGGAAGCAAGAGATGATTGAAGTATGCGTTACAGTGAATTATAAAAATAGAAATTATCAAACAAATGTTATTGTGAGCAAAGATACAATCTGGACAAAAATTAAACAGTTGGCAGAAGAACAAGTCAAGAAACAGTGGGATTTTTAAAATTATTTTTAGACTTAAAAAACATAAATGATAATAGGTAGTTCAAAAAGATAAATGTAACTAATAGACATCGGTGAGCTCGTATAGAATATAAATGAATGTATTTCTTCATAGTAAAAATTATTTATAAATCTTAACGTTTGACAAACCTATCTGTAATATTTATAGTTACAGTAAGTTGGAAAGTGATTAGCAATTTATATCGTAGGAGGAAGACCATGAACAGTGACTTTACCTTGGCCATTCACAGTTTAACTTATTTAGCACTACAGCCAGACCGGATGTCAACAAGCAATGCTATTTCAGAAAGTGCAGGTGTTCATCCAGTACGCATTCGCAAAGTGCTAAGTTTGTTAAAAAAACATAAGTTTATACAATCAAAAGAGGGAATTGGTGGAGGTTTTATTTTCGCTCGAGATTTAAGTGAAGTTAATCTCTGGCATATTTATCAAATAACCTCAGAAGGTGCTTTGCAACCTAAATGTCCAGAATCGAATGACCAGTGTATTGTAGGTTCGAATATGCGAAAAGTTCTTTTCACTATTTTCTTAGGTGCTGAAGAACATCTAGGTGAATATTTAAAGAACTATACGATGAAAGAAGTAGTCGATCTAATCAATCAAGAACGATAAACGGCTTAATTTCTATATGGCCGTGGAGTTCTTAATATCTAAATGTAATGGAAAATATTACAGTTCGAGTTGTTTTGTCTATCTTGTTTGTCGTCTCTAAAAAACGAGGAACGAATCCTAATAAATTAATTCTAAAATCATTTGTAGGAAGGTGAAAAAGTATGATGTCAAATAATCCTGTTTTAAAAGTAGGAGATTGGGTTCGAGGAATATCAGTAGAGGGTGAATTAATACTTGGTTATATTGAATCATTTGATCATGTAGGGGAAGTAGTTAAGGTTAATGTTGTTAAATGTGACAACAGAGATACAATAAGTAGAACAATGTCCTTTTTAAGTAAACACGTAAAAAAACTCCCTGAATCAAAAGCAATAAACAAGGAACAAATCCTTTATCTTATAGATCTTGCATTATTAACAGGGGATGAAGAATGGTTTATCAAGCTTTCTTCAAAATTAAATTCGATAAACGAGCTAGTGAATGGGGGAGTTTAAAAATTATATTAAATATAATTTTTTTTGAAATCTTTAGTTGTGATAAAATCAATTGTTTTGTGTGAAAAAAACCCATTAAATTAGGGAGTTCAGGAGAAATTCAATAACATGATTTATAAAATTAATATTTTAAAGTAAAAGCATTTCTTTGTAATGAGAAATGCTTTTTATTTTTGTTGAAATGAAAAGGATATTATATTAACAATAATAATATAATAAAAAACAACTAATATTTATTGTTAAACAATAAATGGTGTGATAAAATCATTTTGTTATTAAATAAGCGAGGTGCTTTTATGAAACAAGTTACGACACTCTTTTTAAAGCTAGCTATTATTTTTATAGGAATCCTAGTCCTTATATTGTGCATATTTTTGGTGCCTAAGATTGGGGATTTTGCTGGAGAATTGTATCCGAATATTGCTTATATGAAATCTCTCGTTTTAATCGATATGTACGCGGCAGCGATACCTTTTTACCTTGCTCTGTATCAAGCATTTAAACTTTTAAGCTATATTGATAAGAACGAAGCGTTCTCGGAATTATCGGTAAAGGCTTTAAAGAATATTAAATACAGTGCCATCACGATTAGTACCTTGTACTTGCTAGGTATGCCACTCTACTATCTTATGGCGGCAAGAGTTGACCCTCCAAGTTTTATACCAATTGGATTGGTTATTATTTTCGCCTCTATGGTAATTGCCGTTTTTGCTGCTGTTCTACAAAGACTTTTACAAGAAGCTATTAATATAAAATCAGAAAATGATTTAACGGTCTGAGGTGGAGGATATGGCAATCATTATTAATATTGATGTGATGTTAGCAAAACGAAAAATGAGCGTAACGGAGCTTTCAGAGAGGGTTGGGATTACGATGGCAAATCTTTCTATTTTGAAAAACGGGAAAGCAAAAGCGGTTCGTTTTTCAACATTAGAAGCGATATGTAAGACTTTGAATTGTCAACCAGGTGATATTTTGGAGTATAAAAGAGACGAAGAGAATCAATAAAAATAGACAATGATTATTTTGTAAATAAGCCTTCCATATGGGGGGCTTATTATATTTTTCGGCTTAGCGTAGTTTTTGTAAAATGCTAGCGGGTTTCCTTATTGTCATCAAGTTAAAAAACGTATTGTCCGAAAAATGAGTTCAATTCTTATAGAAAACTTTGGTGGAAAAGAGATATCACTTTCCAATAAATGTATATAAATTCGGTATTAATAATATATATCCCAAAAATTTATTTTTCTATTTTGGAAATATATTCATTAATTATTTATTACAATAGTTTTAGTGTATGAGGTGGAATGCATTAAGTAACTGGTATATCTTAAAATAATGGAAAAAATTACTGCATTATGGCTGAAATTCATTATATATTGAAAATTTTTCCTGGTAAAAAAATCTGAAAATATAAAAATATTAATTTTATAAATATACACGTTATAATGAGGGCGTCGAGAGAAAATTTATTATCTCTGGAGAAAATATAAAAAATGCGATTACTAGTAAGAAAGGTGTGTGATTAGAGGCGGAAATGTATGTAAAGTGCTTCAGTGGCTTGTGTAATCAATACCATAAATGCTGCCGAAGTTATTAAAGTGATGTGTAGAATTGAGAAAGAAATGCCTCATAAATGAAGAGAGGCCGGTTTAGCTGAAATTACTGTTATAAGTAAAAAAAGAGAAACCACTAAAGTAATACACCGTTATTAGAAATGTTGCAACGTATTTATGAAGTCTATTCTATATTGTTCTCTTAAGGGTTCTTTATATAAAGAGCGGATACTACGAGTAAACTTTTTTGTTAACGCTAACAATTATATTAGGACGCTAACTAGCGAATGTTTCAATTTGGATTCATTATGATGAAGGACATGCAATGTGGGGCAACTTGTAAGGAATTCATTTTCCAAAAAAGGAAGATATTCGTTAGCTATAAAGAGAGACGTAAGAATAGGATACAAGGGGGAGTTATTATATGAACGGGAATACTGCAAAGAAAATAGAAGTTCAAGCTGAAAATACCGCACTAAAAAATGAGCAATATGCAGATCCGAAAAAGTGGCATAAGCAGGATACTACATGGGCATTGAGCCTATTTGGAACTGCAATTGGAGCAGGGGTGCTCTTTTTACCGATTAATGCAGGTTCAGGTGGTTTATTATCATTACTACTAATTACATTGCTTGCATATCCAGTTATGTATTACTCACATAGGGCACTTGCTAAAATGATATACGCTTCTAATTCTGCTGATGAGGGGATCACAGGTACAATTAGAGAGTATTTCGGAAATAAAGCGAGTATCATTTTTAACATCGTATATTTCGGTTCAATTTATACAATCGTACTAATGTATTCGGTTGCGCTTACAAATACTGCAAGTAGTTTTATCGTGCATCAATTGCACATGCCAGAACCTCCAAGGGCTATTTTATCACTTGTATTAGTTCTTGGTCTTATCGCTATACTGAATTTTGGTCAAGATATTACTGTAAAGGTAATGAGTATGCTAGTGTATCCTTTCATAGCTTCTCTACTTTTTATCGCAATATCTTTAATTCCACAGTGGAATACGTCAATGCTTAGTTTTTCAGCTGTTTCTACTGCTTCAACAGGTACAGGCTATTTTGGAACGATATTAATGATTCTACCAATCATCGTATTCTCATTTAATCATTCACCTATGATTTCATCATTTGTTGTGAAACAGAGAGCTACGTATGGAATAGAAGCTACTGATGCTAAATGTGCGCAAATACAAAAAGTTTGTTATATCATGACATTCGCTGTAGTTATGTTCTTCGTTTGGAGTAGTACATTAAGCTTGACTCCAGAGGATTTAAAAATGGCAAAAGAGCAAAACTTATCAATCCTTTCATATCTTGCTAATGAGCTTAATTCACCTGTAATCACTATTGCAGCTCCAATCATTGCTTTTGTGGCTATTACAAAATCTTTCCTTGGCCATTATATCGGAGCATTTGAAGTAATGCGTGACATGATTATTAAGTTCGGTAAATCACGTGGAAAAGATATAGAAGAAAAAACAATTAAGACAATCGTCCTTACTTTTGTTGTATTATCATGCTGGTTTGTTGCTTATACAAATCCAAGTATTCTTGGACTTATTGATTCTCTAAGCGGTCCATTAGTTGCTGCTATCTTATGTCTATTACCGATGTATGCAATCAATAAAGTACCAGTACTAGCTAAATACAAAGGGAAAATGAGTAACGTATTTGTTATTATTGTAGGTGTACTTACTGTTTTAGCAAGTATTAAGTCATTATTCTAATTCACGATTGTTAATTTTAGTGTGAAAATAGTGGACACGAAAAACTTTTTGGACAAACTTCTCGCATTGGAGAGTTTGTCCTTTTTTAGTCATTCCATCAACTTGCCGACAAACAGCCATCTTCCAGGCAGAAGATGGCTTGTTTCGGTATTAATTTATTTTAACTATTCACGTCTGAATGGCCCTTTTGGAGCAATTAGCTCTAAATTAGTACCATCTGGATCGGGGAAGTAGGCAACTCCTGTACCAAATCCAGATTTCTAGCCGTCTTCTTGAAAGATAATTGGTTCGTCATATGGTGCTATCCTATGCCCATCAAGCTAACAAAATGGATTGCCTCTGAAACAAAAAATGATTTTTATTACTATAAAAAACGTAAAGTATCTGTTTTTAGAAAAAATTAATTTTTATAAATTGATGGAGATATAACTCAATTCTTTTATATATTTAGTTAAATATGATTGTCAGAATGAACTTAAAGTAATTATGATTTCTAGAAATGCGAACTGATGTTTTGAATTGGTTTAAAGTTGCTGGAACAAAATAAAACCAATTGAACAAAAGAACTTGCAAAAATAAAAAGAGAGATGTATCAATAATTGATATATCAATTAATATTTTGACAAGAAAGAAAAGGAACATTTTATGAAGGAAATGTTCGTAAATATCAGTGGAGAAGAACGCAAAATACTTATTCATGTTCTATTACAGATGCAAAAAAATGTAGAGAATATTAAAGAATAGAGAGTGTAGGGGGCAGAATAGTGTGGAAATAATCGTAGCTATTTTAGTCGGGATCGTAGCATTAGAACATTTGTTTATCATGATCCTTGAAATGTTTTTTATTGATTCAAAAGTAGCGAAACGTGCTTTCAAATTACGGAAGCATTTAGAAGGAGATCGAAACGTAGCCATTATGTTTGCAAACCAAGGCTTATATAATGGATTTTTAGCGGCTGGTCTCATTTGGGGACTTGTACTTGGGCTCAATCCAATTGGTTATATGGTCCAATTATTTTTCGTGATTTGTGTGGTGATAGCAGCTATTTTCGGAGGTTTCACATCTAATAAATCAATTATTGTGAAACAAGGACTTCCAGCTGTTTTAGCACTAGTTGCTCTTTTATCTATAATATAGAATCAAAGTTTCTCAATAAAAGAACTCATTTTTGAAAAATACGCTATTCTTTCTGTAGAATCATAGGAAAAGATGGCGTTTTTGTATGTCTATTTCTATATGTAGTGAATTATAACTATTCCCTCAAGGGACTCAACTGCTTTTCAACTTTTGGATACATTTTCATCCATCTTTGTTTCCTCCTATTGTTGGATAGTGTAATAATTGATAAAAATTTTGATGACATTGGATTATAACGATTGATCAAAAAAGTTAGTGATTAAAAATATTATTCTTTAGTACATACATTTTTAAGATGTTAAATATATTTCATAATAGTCTCTGTAAGATAGGGATAAGTAGAATAGTACTTTTTATAACTTTGAATATCATTCATAATAGCACCAGTAAGAAGAAAACAAGCTTTACGGTACTACTATTTACCAACGATGTTACAGCAGTTTATTTAGAATCAGATTGATTAAAAGGTTGTACTATATGGCCTAATAATTTCGAAAAAATGCCAGAGTGGCATAAAACGATTATGGAGGTTAAAGATATGAGTACTTCAAATTTGAATGAAATTAGTAAACAAATTTTAAAAGAGGAGGAAACACTTCAATTTTCCTCTTTTACAAATGAAGATGCCTTGCAACTAGGTTTATTTATCGTTGAAACAGCAAAGCGAGAGGGGAAATTGATTGCTGTTGATATAACAAAAAACGGTGTGCAATTATTTCATTTTAAGATGACAGGGACAAATGCGGAAAATACGAAATGGATTGAGCGTAAAAAACGAGTTGTTTCCCTGCATGATCATAGCTCTTATTATATGCAGATACAAAGTGAAATAACTGGAATCTCATATAATGAAAAATATCTTTTAGATACTTCGGAGTATGCTGCGTTTGGTGGGTGCTTTCCTATCAGAGTAAAAAACGTAGGAGTTATTGGAATGATAACAGTTTCAGGATTGCCGCCAGAAGAAGATCACGAATTGGTAATAAGAGCAGTTAAACATCATTTGAATCAATAATAAAAGTAAATTCAATTGTTAAATATAGAGACAAAAACGAACACATTCCTGTTCGTTTTTGTGTTTTTTATTGTTTGTTTGCTGTAAGAGTATGGATGTTAAAACAGTATTAAAGTTTGACATGTAATTTATAAGATGTTAATCATTAAATAAGTGACGGGTATAGTTTTTAATACTATTCATTGGTAATGTTTAGCTGAATTTAAATTAAAACTGTAAAAAGCCAGGTAATGTGTTATTCATGCTACCTGGCTTTTTTGACCAGCAATTTAAGGTTATTTTCATATTTGTGTAAATATGAAACAAGCAGGATACATGAATAGAGAATGGGTAAAATAGTACCGAATGATCACTAGATTGTCTCAACGATGTTATAAAATGTTTTTTTAGTAAACTAAAGTGGTTTAAATGAAGCAGTTTAGTTAGATTCAGAATGACTAGCAATTGGTGTTATGGAGTTCAATGATTCAAAAAAGAACTCATTTTAACCCATATTATCTTCGCAATATATCATTTTGAAGAATATTAAAAATTAGGAGGAAATGAATTATGACAAAAGATTTCTATACCGCACTGAAAGAAAGACGTACTTACTATGGAATTAATAAAGAGGTACAAGTATCAGATGAAAAAATTAAAGAAATCGTGGAGTTTACTGTGAAACATACTCCATCAGCTTTCAATTCTCAAACTGCGCGATTAGTTGTATTATTTGGTGAAGCTCATGATAAATTATGGGATATTACAACTGAAACATTAAGAAAAGTAGTTGGAGATGGAGATTTTTCAGGAACGCAACAAAAAATGGATTCTTTTAAAGCTGGTTATGGAACAGTATTATTCTTTGAAGATGAGGCTATCGTTAAATCGCTTCAAGAAAAATTTGCTGCATATGCTGAAAACTTCCCAATTTGGTCACACCAAGCATCAGGTATGCACCAATTAGTCGTGTGGACAGGTTTAGAAGCAGAGGGATTAGGGGCATCTTTGCAACATTATAATCCATTAATTGATGATGAGGTAAAACAAGAATGGAATGTTCCTGCTAATTGGAAACTAATTGCACAAATGCCATTTGGTAATCCAACAGCTGCACCAGGTGAAAAAGAATTCCAACCGCTTGAAGAGCGTGTGAAATTTCATAAATAATAAACATTATTCATAAGGAATGAGTAAAAAGATTCTAGTTATTAATTCAATCACAAGTGTAACGATATATATTAAAAAAAAACACGAAGACATTTAAGTCTTCGTGTTTTTTTGATTAATTTTTGAAAGTGATAAAGGAGTATAGGCAAAGATATTTTATTATTAAATGTTAAATATTTTTATATGTAAAATTACATATATATAATGATTGATAATCATGAATTAATGTAACTATAATAATTACACTGGGAAATAACTTATGGACTACAGTTTTAAGTAACGAAGGAGGAATTTGTTTTATTGTATTTTGTATATAAAAAATAGAAAAGGAGATATGCAAATGAAAAGATTACTTGTTATAGGCATAATGTATACAATGTTTTTCCACATAGGAAATATACACTTACATGCTGATGAACGAACAAATGTAAAAGAAATTACTAGTTTAGAAGAGCCTACTTGGATATTTCAGGCGGGCATAAGTAAGGGGAAATATCATGATCGACAAAATTTAGGATTTATTTTGCAGAGAAATACACCATTAAAGTTAAGACAAACGAATCCTAATTTTAAAGACAAATTAACAGTACGTTTATTGTCTAATGACTCAAAAAATGAAAAATCCATACAAGTAGGAAATGAATGGATTACGATTCAAGGTGATACGCCTTTAGTTCCTTTCATAGATACTCCGTATGGTGAAGAGCACGCTACACTTGAGTACCAAATAGGATATGAAAGTGCTACTAAGCCTCTTCCCATTTATAAACAACAAGGAAGTGTATCTCAATTTTTTAGTACATGGGATCAATTTGATGGGGAGTATGCGTTAATTCAAGGGGAGAGTTTTCAATTATTTGTACCTAAAAAAGATAAAGAGTTAGTAAGATCTTTAAAAGATTTTCAATCGTTGGATGAGTTAATTGCATATTATGAGGATATTTTTGTGATGTATGATTCAATTATTGGTTTAGATGGCTCAACGATTGAAAATAAAAAAAGTCAAAATCGTTATTTCTTAAAAGCAGATATATCCGGTGCTGGCGGTGCCTATTATGGCGCAAATTGGACAGCCAATAGTACAGATAGTACAAAGATGTGGTTAGATAAACTAAGTTGGGGAACTTTACATGAAATCGCTCATGGATACCAAGCTGGTTTTGATAATCAAGGAATATTTACAGGAGAAGTTTCTAATAATCTATTTGGTGTTCAATATCAATATAGTAAATACGGCAAAAAAGCAGATCAAGTTGGTTGGTTGTTTAATTTTGGGAAGAAGGAACAAGTAGAACGGAATTTATACAATTCTTTAATGAAAGAAAATAAAAATTATGATGACTTAGATTTACGACAAAAACTTATTCTTTTAACGATGGCGAAACAAAAAGCTGGCGATGAAGCTTTTGCGAAAATGTATCAAGGTTATCGAAAACTAGCTAGCAATACAGCTTTCAAAAAAGGTGACCATTCTTTACCAGATTTAATGAATCAGTATTATAGTGAGAATGGACAAGTTGATTTTACACCTGTCTTTGAAAGATGGGGCTTTAAACTTAATAATAAACAAATAGAGATTAATAGGGCGAAAGGTTATCGGGCTGTTACTTCTTTAGCTTATATAGTGCCTGAATCACAATTAGTTAAAGCAAGAGCACTAGTTGATCCTGAGATTCCGATAAACTCCAACTTTGAAATAGTTACAAATCAGCAAATTGCTTCACTTGGGCTAAAAGGGAATTTACATATCCATTTAAATACAAATGAAATAGATACATTGAAAGGAGGAAAAATTAAATTAAAAGAAGGGAATAAAGTTATTCAAGAGAAAACAATTGAAACAACAGATATCAATTTACAAGACTTACCAAATGGAGTTTATACAGTTGAGATTTCAGGTGGAAAAACGGATAGTATGTACCATTTCAGTTCGTATTATGCCTATATAAAGGAAAAAGATAATAGTCTAACCATTGATATTAACGAAATGAAAGTGAGTAAGTTGGTAAATGAAACGATTCAATTCCTAGGATTAGGAGATGACCAGTTTGCCGAATTAAATACAGACTTAGAGCAAGATCAAGCTGTTTTTACGGTTACTACTAAAACGCCTCATAGCTATTATGCAGGTGAAAAATACGCATCAATAGAGGTGTTTAATAATAAGGGGGAAAAAATTTATACGAAGGAAATGGAAGGAACAAATGTAACGATTGTAAAAGATACAGTTCCACTAAAAGAAGGATATAGAATTAAAATCTATCATGATGAAATTAAAAAACGATTAACTAGTAAAGCTACTATTATGAATCCTATGAATAAAACAAATGAATTTATAATGACAAAATGGGGATTGAAAAATACTTATTTGCAAAATAATCCGGAAGAAAATCTTATGCAAAGAATTGATGAAGAAATGGAAGCAATTATAAGTAATCCTGTTTTAAAAGAGATACCAATGCAAAAATTAGAAATGAAAAAGAATGTGTGGATGGCAATAAATATGTTATCAGAACCACAAAAAATACTGTATATGAATAAATATAAAGATAGTTTATATAATGAGTAATTTTTGAGAAATGAATGGAATCTATCCATATTATGAGGAAGCACAATTTATAAACAGTAGATAAACATAGATAGTTTGAAATATCTATGTTTCCAATTCTGAAAAAACATTCATTTAACTTAATAATAAGATTATAAAGGAGTAAGAATATGAATAATTTCGTAAAGGTAGGTTTAACTACAGGAGTGGTGTTATCGGCGATTATGCCCTATGGAGGAGTGCATGCGGAAACAGAAGATTTAAAAGTGGAAACAAAGGAAGATACGTTCCGAACAGGTAATTTAACAGCACCTTCTCAAAATTCGGCAGAAAATGTAGCAAAGGATGCACTAAAAGGAAAAACAGAACAAGCATTATCATCAAAGCAAGTTAATACGGAATCCAAAGTTAATTATAATGTTACGCAAAGTCGTAAATCTTATGATGGTACTACATTGGTACGTCTTCAACAAACGTATGAAGGACGTGATGTATACGGATATCAACTAACAGCACATATAAATGATGATGGTGTACTTACGAGCGTTTCGGGGGATAGTGCCCAAGATCTACAACAACAGGAAGATTTGAAACAACCTATTACTTTATCAGAAGAGGATGCAAAGAAACAGCTTTTCAACATCTATGGAAATGATCTTATATTTATTGAAGAACCAGAAATTAAACAAGTGGTATATGTAGATGAAAATACAAATAAAGCTACAAACGCATATCAAATTACTTTTAGTGCATCTACACCTGAATATGTATCTGGTACGGTATTAATTGATGCTTTTGGGGGTAATCTATTAAAAGAACTCGTTCAAAAATTGGGTATACAAGTAGATAGTAGTATTGTCCAATCTGCGACAGCAAATAAATCACAAGATCCTTCGAAATTAACAGGTACAGGAAAAGATGACTTAGGTATTAATCGTACGTTTGGAATTACGCAGCGAAGTGATGGAACGTACATGCTTGCAGATTATTCTCGTGGTAAGGGAATTGAAACATATACTGCTAATTATAAAGATTATAATAATTATAGAAGAAATGTATGGGGTTATCTCGATGATTTAATAACAAGTAATTCTACAAATTTTACTGATCCTAAAGCAGTTAGTGCCCATTATTTAGCAACGAAAGTATATGATTTTTATCAAGAAAAATATGGCCGTAACAGCTTTGATAATAACGGACAAAAAGTAATTTCTGTCGTTCATGGTTGGAACACAAATGGTACGAATAAAGGAAATCCTGAGCAGTGGTTTAATGCATTTAGTAATGGAGCTATGCTAGTATACGGAGATCCAATTGTTAGAGCATTTGATGTGGCAGGACATGAATTTACACACGCGGTTACAAGAAATGAGTCTGGACTTGAGTATGCAGGAGAAGCTGGTGCAATTAATGAGGCCCTATCTGATATTTTAGGAGTAGCAGTTGAAAAGTATGCCAATAACGGAAAGTTCAATTGGACAATGGGAGAACAATCAGGTCGTATTTTTAGAGATATGAAAAACCCATCATCTATCTCTTCTAGATATCCGGAGGACTATAGACATTATAATAACTTACCTATTGATGCTGACCACGATCATGGTGGTGTACACACGAACTCTAGCATTATTAATAAAGTAGCTTACTTGATTGCTAGTGGTGGAAACCATAATGGAGTAAACGTACATGGCATTGGAGAAGATAAAATGTTTGATATTTTCTATTATGCAAATACGGATGAATTAAATATGACTTCTGACTTTAAAGAATTAAAAGAAGCTTGTATTCGTGTAGCAACGAACTTATATGGTAAAGACTCATTAGAAGTACAAGCTGTCCAACAAGCCTTTAAAGCAGCTTATATTTAAGACTACTATGATGAATTGTAAACCTTTTATTTTAATATGATTCTTTATTTAAATATATAGACAAAAACCTTGTAGAATTTCTCTGCAAGGTTTTTGTTACGCATGGCATTTTATTTTATGTATCATTATCTCATGTTAATTGGTAATTAGGATAACTAATAAGTTGTTTTTATCGAGTCAAAATTACCAAACGTTTTTTAACACTATTTTTCCTATTGCTTTATTCGATTCCAAATATTCATGTGCTTGGGCAACTTCATCAAACGTGAAAGTTTTCGAATCTAGCAATGGGCGAAGTTTTCCTTCTTCTACAATTTGCGTTATTTTCGTTAAGATTTCTCCGCAATCATTACGCTTATCAGTATGTAATATTTTTAATGCCATAAAAGTAACGTGCAGAGAGAGTCCTTTTGCGTGTAAAGGAGAGAGGTCATGGGTTGAACGAGCTGCAATTGTTACGACAGTGCCATTGACCGCAGCAGCTTCAAAAGAATGATCAAGATTCTTGCCACCTACTGTATCAAATATAACTTCAAATCCGTTTCCATTCGTATGTTTTTGCACATATTCTTGAACAGATACTTCTTTATAATTAATAGCTATATCGGCTCCTAGACGATGGGCTATTTCCATTTTGCTCTGCTGAGAAGCGGTTGTGAAAATTTTAACGCCTGCCCATTTAGCTAGTTGAATGGCTACGTGTCCTACGCCACCAGTAGCTCCATGAATGAGAACATTTTGACCAGGTTTAATATTTGCACGATCAAATAAAGATTCCCAAGCTGTAATTGCAACTAATGGTAGAGCAGCAGCTTCTTCCATTGTTAAATTGTTAGGTTTGTGAGCAATTAATCGTGCATCAGCAAGCATAAATTCTGCAAGTGCACCTCCAGTTTCTTTAAAACCTCCGGCACATCCGTATACTTCATCCCCTGATTTGAATTTCGAAACACCTTCTCCTACTTCAATAACAATACCAGCTACATCGCCGTGTAATATAGCTGGAAACTCAGGAGCGACTGCTGAAACGGCACCACTACGCATTTTTGTATCGATTGGATTTACACTTGTTGCTTTTACATCGATTAGAACATGACCTGGTAAAAGTTTTGGTTTTGAAACTTCTTCTAATTGAAATACAGATGAATCCCCAAAAGAATGGATAATTTGTGCTTTCATAGTTTATACCTCCTGTTTGTGGTTATAGCATAGCAAAGTACGAAAAATAAGTATAATATTTTGAATTTGGTTAGTGAGAATTTTATATAAAGAAGAGGAAAGTGCATGAAATGAAATAATGTAACGTACTTCTAAAAACTACTGTAAAGCTTTTTGAAGAAAGGGTAGATGTTATTTTTACAGCATGATTTATTCATTACGTTTATCTCGCATTCACAGGCAGTAAGACCCCCACCTCAAAATTCAGCGAAAGCAAAGAAGTTAGGTGGGAGTTGGGCTGCTCGTAAAAGCCCGATTGGTGAGGGCTGATTAAAGTTTCACTTTATTCGGAGCGACAGGGGATTTAGCGAAACGCAAAATTTACCCTGCTTTATACAAACTATTTAGTAATCAACATATACCGCAATCTATTTCGATTATCGGTATTGGCAGAAGGGTAATGTCAGATGTGGAATTTCAAACAAAGGTAGAACAATCCCTTGCTACATTTTCTAGAATATCTACTGATGACAAATCAGGAGTAGAAGAATTTATTAGCACATTTCGTTATTGTCAAGTAAATACAGCGAATATAGAGGACTATCAAGGTTTGTTGCGTCTTGTAAAGAGGCGTGAAACAGAATTAAACATTTCTGAAAACCGTATGTTTTACCTATCTGTTATACCAGAAGTGTTTGATATCGTTGCTTTGAATATTAAAGAGAGTGGATTGTGGGTTACAAAAGGGTTAAACCGTCTTATTATAGAGAAGCCTTTTGATTATAGTGTAACGTCTGCTCGCAAGTTTAATAGAAAATTAATTGAAGATTTTGATGAAACTGATATTTATTATATTGATCATTATCTTTGAAAATGGATGGTAACTAGGAATACACTTAGAAAAGTATTACGAAATAAATAGTATTTAATCCAAGACATTTTTATTGACGATAATAATTTATGTGGTTAATATACTAAACGTAAGATTATTTAATTACTAAAAGTAATCAAATATACATTATTTCGTTAAATTCGATAAATAAGTAAGTTGTGGTAGAAATGCTTTGAATTGCCACTATTAATATTGGGGACAATTAGAAAGCGAAAGGTATAAAAAGAATTGGAATTTGATAACTCTTTGTTTTTTATAAAACATGAGCTTCTGTACAATTCATTTTGAATATATTGACCAGGATTATACAACAAGAGGGGGACTAAAATTGGAATCAATGACCTTTGTTTTATTTGGAGCGACAGGGGACTTAGCGAAACGCAAAATTTACCCCGCACTATATAACTTATATAGAGATCAAAAGCTTCCAAAGCAAATATCCGTTATTGGGCTTGGAAGACGTGAAGTATCTCATATAGATTTTCAAAAAAGAATAAAAGAATCAATAGAGACGTTTTCCCGTCATAGAGAAGAAGGTACTCCAGAACTCGAAGGTTTTTTAGATAATTTTCGTTATTGTCCATTAGATGTGAGTAAGCCGGAAGACTATGAGAGATTATTACAAGTCGTTCGTGAAAGGGAAGAAGAACTACATATAAAAGGAAATAGAATGTTCTATCTTTCAGTGGCTCCTGAATTTTTCGAGACAATTGCTTTAAATATTAAGGAAAGCGGACTTGATAAAACGGATGGATGGAAACGTCTGATGATTGAGAAACCGTTCGGGCACGATCTTACATCTGCGCGTGAGCTGAATGACAAGCTTAGTCGAACGTTTGAAGAAGACGAGATATACCGTATAGATCATTATTTAGGTAAGCCGATGATTCAAAATCTTGAAGCACTAGAATTTGCAAATCCTGTTCTCCAATCGATTTGGAATAAAGAACATATAGCGAATGTGCAAATTACAGCGAGTGAAACAGTTGGGGTTGAAGAAAGAGCAGGATATTATGATCAGGCAGGAGCCATTCGTGATATGGTTCAAAATCATATGTTACAAATATTAATGATGACTGCTATGAATCTGCCGGAAAAAATTAACGCATGTGAAATTCGAGAGGAAAAGCGAAAGGTAATGGAAACGCTTCGTAAAGTGAAAAAAGAAGACGTTCACAATCATATCATTCGCGGACAATACGCTGCAGGAGAGATAAAAGGCGGGCAAGTTGTAGCATATAAAGAGGAGCCAGGAGTAAATCCTTCTTCTAACATAGACACATTTGTTGCTGCTCGCTTGTGGATCGATAATCCATTTTGGACTGGCGTTCCCTTTTATATACGAACAGGCAAACGAATGAAAGAAAAGTCTACTCGTATTGTAATCGAATTTAAAAATACGTTAAAACAGCAATATCAAGATAGTAATCCAAATGCAGCACCTAACTTGTTAATAATTGAAATTAGCCCAGGTGAGAACGTTTCATTACAGTTAAATAGTAAAAATCCATTGAAAAATGGAGAAATTGAACCGATGCGTATTAACTTTACTTGTGAGCAAGCGGATGTGGGAGTACCTGAAGCGTATGAAAGACTCATTCATGATGCTGTGAGTGGAGACGCTACATTCTTTGCACATTGGAGAGAAGTTGAATTGTCATGGGAATGGGTACAACCAATTCTTGAAGCATTCGAAGAAAACTTATTACCACTTCATGAATATGAGTCGGGTTCATATGGTCCAGATGCGTCTAATGAACTATTGCAAGAAAGTGAATTTAAATGGTGGTTAGATCAAGAAACGAAAAAATAGGTACTTTCTTTCATGAAAGCATTTAGGGGGACGATTACTATGACACAAAACATAAATCAATTAGCAGTGAATACAATTCGTACGTTATCAATTGATGCTATTAATGCGGCAAATTCAGGTCATCCAGGTCTTCCGATGGGAGCAGCGCCAATGGCTTATGCATTATGGGCGAATCATTTAAATCATAATCCTAATCATCCAAAATGGTTTAACCGTGATCGATTCGTTTTATCGGCGGGACATGGATCTAGCTTATTATATAGCCTACTTCATTTAGCCGGATATGACGTTTCAATTGATGACTTGAAAAACTTCAGAAAATTAAATAGTGAAACGCCAGGACATCCTGAGTTTGGTCACACTTCAGGAGTTGAAGCAACTACAGGACCGTTAGGGCAAGGGATTGCCAATGCTGTTGGAATGGCAATGGCAGAAGCGCATTTAGCAGCGAAGTTTAATAAGGATGGTCACTCTATTATAGATCACAATACGTATGCTTTAGTTGGAGACGGTGATTTAATGGAGGGTGTCGCTTATGAAGCGATGTCAATGGCAGGGCACATGAAACTTGGCAAGTTAATTGTGCTGTATGATTCAAATGAAATTTCACTTGATGGTGAATTAAACATTGCTTTCTCTGAAGATATGCAGAAAAGGGTAGAATCTGCACATTGGCAATATGTAAGAGTTGAAGATGGAAACGATGTTGATGCGATTACAAAAGCGATTCAATTAGCGAAAGACAATACGGACCAACCTACTCTTATAGAAATTAGAACCATTATAGGTTACGGAAGTCCAAAAGTTGCTGGAACGAACAAAGCACATGGTAACCCGCTTGGATTAGAAGAAGCGACAGCGACAAAACAAGTGTATGGTTGGCATTATGAAGAAGACTTTTTTGTACCTGAAGAAGTAACAGCTCATTTTAATGAACTGAAACAAAAAGGTATTGAAAAAGAACATGGCTGGAATGAGCAGTTCAACTTATACAGAGAGTCAAACCCTGCACTAGCAGATGAATTAGAAAAAGCGATTACAGGTGAAGTTTTAATCGAAGAGAAAGACATTTTATCCTTCGATACTGAAAAAACGATTTCAACTCGTGTTGCAAGTGGGGAAGCTATTAACCATTATGTGAAATCGATTCCTTCTATTTTCGGTGGAAGTGCAGATCTTTCTCATTCTACGATGACAGATATAAAAGGTGAAGCAGTGTATGCAGTAGAATCGTATGCTGGCCGAAATATATACTTCGGTGTACGTGAACATGCAATGGGCGCCGCAGCGAATGGACTGGCACTTCATGGAGGAGTAAAACCTTTCGTTAGTACATTCTTTGTATTTAATGATTACCTTCGTCCATCTATTCGACTGGCTGCATTGCAAAAGTTACCAGTTACTTACGTATTTACGCATGATTCGATCGCTGTAGGAGAAGATGGTCCAACGCATGAACCAGTTGAACATTTAGCAGCTCTTCGGGCAATTCCTGGTTTAACAGTTATCCGCCCGTCAGATGCGAATGAAACAGCGAGTGCATGGGCTTATGCTTTACAGCAAGCGGATGGTCCAGTCGTTTTAGTACTTAGTCGTCAAAATTTACCGGTATTTGAGGAAACGAAAGCGAACATAGAGAATCTTTCTAAAGGAGCTTACGTATTAACGCAAACAAATGAAAATCCGGATGTGATTTTAATTGCGACAGGTTCTGAAGTATCCTTAGCTGCTAGTGCGAAAGCAAAATTAGAAGAGGATCATGTTTCTGTTCGCATCGTTGCAATGCCGAGCTGGGAATTATTCGATCGCCAATCGAAAGAATATAAAGAATCGGTTCTTCCGTCTTCTGTAACGAAACGAGTATCGCTTGAGATGGGTGTATCTCTCGGTTGGGAACGTTATGTAGGACAAGAAGGAAAAGTACTATCAATTGAAACATTTGGAGCTTCAGGAACTGGAGCTGAAGTCATGAATCTATTTGGATTTACGACAGAAAACGTTGTTCAAATTACAAAAAATGTGTTGAATTCTTAAGTTATGACTGTGAATACCTTTCTGTACATACTAATTTATCGGTGCTGAAAGGTATTCCAGATTCTAGTGATATGGATTTTTAATAAAAGATGATTTGAGGAGGAATTATATTATGCGAGTAGGATTAATTGGTTTAGGTAAAATGGGATTAAATTTAGGGAAAAATTTAATGGATCATAAACATGAAGTAGTAGCATTTGATTTAAATACGAGCGCTGTGGAAGAAATGAAAGAGTACGGGGCTACAGGTGTATCTAGTTTAAGTGATCTTGTTCAGTCATTACAATCACCAAGAATTCTTTGGGTTATGGTGCCACACGCTGTTGTTGATTCTGTTATTGATGAGGTTACGCCATTGCTTTCAAAAGGAGATATTTTAATTGAAGCTGGTAATTCACATTATAAAGAGTCTATTCGCCGATATGAGCAACTAAAGAAAGATGGCATTCACTTTATGGATGCAGGAACTTCTGGCGGAATGGAAGGCGCTCGTAATGGTGCTTGTTACATGATCGGAGGAGATCAAGAAGCTTGGGACATCGTTGAACCTATCTTCCGGGATACAGCTGTAGAAAATGGATTCTTATATGCCGGAAAAGCTGGTAGTGGTCACTTCTTAAAAATGGTTCACAACGGAATTGAATACGGTATGATGGCTGCTATTGGTGAAGGATTTGAGATTCTAGAGAAAAGTGAATTTGACTACGATTATGAAAAAGTATCAAGAGTATGGAATAACGGTTCAGTCATTCGCTCTTGGTTAATGGAATTAACTGAAAATGCATTTTCTAAAGATGCGAAACTAGATGAAATTAAGGGAGTAATGCATTCTTCTGGTGAAGGAAAATGGACAGTAGAAACAGCATTAGACCTTCAAACAGCAACTCCTGTTATCGCAATGTCTCTATTAATGCGCTACCGCTCATTAGACAATGATACATTTACAGGAAAAGTTGTAGCAGCTCTGCGTAATGAATTTGGCGGACATGCAGTAGAAAAGAAATAAAGTGAAACTTTAATTAGTGGGGGTTCTTCATCCTCCACATTAGCCTTTACCAATCGGGCTTTTACGGGAAGCACGCCCCCCAACTTAACTTCTTTGCTTCGCTGAATGTTGAGGTGGGGTCTTACTGCCCGGCAAATAGCGGGATAAACATCCTAAACATGTAACTCATCAACGTTTAAAAACTGGAGGGAATTGATCATGAAATTTTTTATTGATACTGCAAATCTTGAGGACATAAAAAAAGCATATAAACTTGGAGTTTTAGCTGGTGTTACAACGAATCCTTCTTTAGTAGCAAAAGAGGGTGTTAAGTTTGAAGACCGTATCGCAGAAATTTGTCAGACAGTACCTAAAGTTGAGTCTGTTTCGGCAGAAGTAACGCCAGATGCTGTTACAGCTGAAGAAATGATTGCTCAAGCAGAAGAATTAATTAAAATTAACGGTGGCGATAAAAACGTCACGATAAAACTTCCAATGACGCTAGCAGGATTAGAAGCTTGTCGCTATCTTACTGAAAAAGGTGTGAAAACGAACGTTACACTTATCTTCACGGTGAACCAAGCACTTTTAGCTGCTCGAGCAGGTGCAACGTACGTTTCTCCATTTTTAGGACGTTTAGATGATATTTCTGAAGATGGTGTGCTCTTAGTTGCGAAAATTGCTGAGCTATTCGATATTCATCAATTAGATACACAAATTATTGCAGCTTCTGTCAGACACCCAGATCATGTAACTCGTGTAGCGATGGCAGGTGCTCACATTGCTACAATCCCTTATAAAGTAATTGAACAACTTGCTATGCATCCATTAACAGATCAAGGTATGGAAAAGTTTGCTGCAGATTGGGCGAAAGCGCCTAAATTATAATATATGAAAGTGGAGGAGACTTTCCGAAAATTACTTTTCATGAGAGGACAGATTCCTAGGTAACTTCATCGTTTAACTTTTTGGAGTCTTACTACGTGAATACAGCAAGAGAAGAAAGCGTCATGCACTTTAAAAAAAGGACAAATTGCTCGCACGAAGCGTTTATCATAATAACATTATAATTATTAAAGAGAAATCCCCTTATTAGAGAGAGTAGTTAACGTGTATCTCTGATAAGGGAGATTCTTTTTATATAAATCATTATTATGTGAAAATATCTCTTACTCAAGAAAGAACTATATAAGTTCTCTTAATTGTATAGTAATTTTGAAAGGGTTTACATAAAAGGGTGGAACTGAGTATGAATATGTACCTTTTAATGATTACATTATTATCAATTGTAATTGTTATTTTAGGAGTATCGTGGTGGAGATGGCATGCGTTTATTAGTTTAACGATTGCAAGTTTGTTTTTAGCAATTATGTCTGGAATGCCAATGGATAAAATAGTGAGCGCTTATGAAACGGGAGTCGGAAGTGTTCTCGGGCATTTAGTAGGTATTTTAGTATTAGGTACAATTCTAGGGAAAATGATGGCAGAGTCAGGTGCTGGAATGCAGGTGGCAGAGTTCTTTATTAAATCCTTTGGAATAAAAAACTTACCATGGGCGATGTTAATTGCAGGTTTTATTATTGGAATTCCGGTGTTTTTTGAAGTAGGCATTTTAATATTATTGCCGTTAGTAATTTCTATTCATAAAACAACGAGACAAAATATTTTATTGATAGCATTACCAGCAATTGCTGGGTTATCTGTCGTACACGGCCTTGTTCCTCCGCATCCAGGGGCAATCGTTGCAATTGGTATTTATAAAGCGAACCTTGGGAAGGTACTTCTTTATTCACTCATTATTACATTTTTTGCAGCGATTATTGCAGGTCCTATATTCGCTAAATGGATTCACAAACGTGTAATTCCTGAAAATGAACCAGAATTGATACGTGTAAATACAAAATCAACGAAATTGCCAGGAATAGGAGTTTCATTTTTAGTTATATTGTTACCCGTTATGTTAATGGTGTTAGCAGCAGCAGCTCCTTATGTTCCGCTTTCTAATACTCTAATGAAGATTGTCACATTAATCGGTAGTCCTATCATTGCGCTTTTGATTGCATGTTTTGCAGCTTTCTATTTTCTTGGATTTCGTCAAGGTATCGATAAAAAGGCTATTAAGAAGGTAACAGAAGATAGCTTATTACCAATCGGTTCTATTGTTGCGATTATTGGTGCTGGCGGCGGATTTAAGCAAATTCTTATCGATAGTGGCGTAGGGAATGCTATTGCTCAAATGTCTGAACATTTAGCTCTATCTCCAATTGTATTAGCATTTATAGTAGCTGGATTAATTCGAATTGCGACAGGGTCAGCGACAGTCGCCTTAACAACAGCAGCGGGCATAGTCTCTCCAATCGTTGAAAATACGACAGGTGTAAATTTAGAGTTACTCGTCATTGCAACAGGTGCAGGAGCACTCATGTTTTCACACGTAAACGATGCTGGGTTCTGGATGGTAAAAGAATACCTAGGTTTAACAGTGAAAGAAACATTTAAAACATGGACGGTATTAGAAACGTTACTTTCATTTATCGCTTTTGGAGGCGTTTTACTACTCGATATGTTTGTTTAAAATAAAGATGTTTCTATTTAGATAATTGTGGCATACAACGTTATCAGTAGATAAAAGGAATGTATTTTTATGGTGGGATACTGTCGCAATTTTTTGTTAGGAGGAAGAAATGGTGAGCTCAAAATATATGATTGGTGTAGACATTGGGACAACTAGTACAAAATCAGTTCTATTTTCTACTGATGGATCTGTTATTGCAAGTCATGGAATTGAATATCCTTTATATTCTCCTACGCCTGAAATAGCAGAACAAGACCCAGAAGAAATTTTTCATGCAGTAATAAATACGATTAAAGAAACTGTACGATCAAGTAGTGTACAGCCAAATGATATTCTTTGTGTCTCTTTTAGTTCGGCAATGCATAGTATCATTGCTGTAGATGAGAAGGGAAAACCGTTAACGAGATGTATCACTTGGGCAGATAATAGAAGTGCAAGCTGGGCAGAGAAAATAAAGAGTGATATGAATGGTCATGAAATTTATTTGCATACTGGAACACCAATTCATCCGATGTCACCACTTTCGAAATTAGTTTGGTTACAGAATGAGCAGGCAGAATTGTTTGCAAAAAGTTATAAATTCATTTCTATTAAAGAATATGTGTTTTATAAGTTATATAAAGAATATGTAATTGATTATTCTATAGCATCAGCAACAGGAATGTTCAATTTGAAATCTTTAAAATGGGATGAGGAAGCTCTTCGTGTTGCAGGGATTTCAGATGAAAAGCTTTCTAAACTTGTTCCAACGACGCACAGCTTAATAGGATTAGATGAAGAACTTGCAAAAGAGATGAATGTACTTGTTTCTACGCCCTTTGTAGTAGGAGCGAGTGATGGAGTGCTATCGAATTTAGGCGTAAATGCAATAGATCCTGGGGTTGTGGCTGTTACAATTGGTACAAGCGGTGCGATACGCGCTGTAACAAATTGTCCTGTGACAGATCCAAAAGGTAGAATTTTTTGTTATGCCTTAACTGAAGACCATTGGGTAATCGGTGGACCAGTTAATAACGGTGGTATGATTTTTAGGTGGGCTCGTGACCAATTAGGCACTTCAGAGATTGAACTTGCGAAGCGTTTAGGGAAAGATCCATATGAAGTGCTTACTGAAATAGCAGCAAAAGTAAATCCTGGATCTGACGGTTTATTATTTCATCCGTATTTAGCAGGGGAAAGAGCTCCTTTATGGAATGCGAATGCGCGAGGATCTTTTTTTGGACTCGGATTACATCATAAGAAAGAACATCTTATTCGTGCTGTATTAGAAGGAGTAATTTATAACTTATATACCGTTCTTCTCGCTTTAAAAGAGCTAATTGGCGAACCGAAAAAAATTCAAGCAACAGGCGGTTTTGCAAGGTCAGAACTTTGGAGACAGATGATGGCGGATATTTTTCATCAAGACGTATATGTTCCTGAAAGTTTTGAAAGCTCTTGCTTAGGAGCTGCAATCCTCGGTTTATATAGTTTAGGTGAAGTAGATACGTTACATGTAGTTTCTGAAATGGTAGGTGCGAATTTCCACCATGAACCAAACATTGAAAGTGTGGAAAAATATAAAGATTTAACACCAATCTATATTCGTCTGTCCCGTCACTTGGAAGAAGAATATGAAAGTATAGCAGCGTATCAAAAAAAGTGGGTTTAAAAGCTATTTACTAAGAAAATATGGTAACGTATAAAGAGATACTCCGATTTTTTAGGATACTCTTTCAACATAAAATATTTTAAGAAGTATGATGAACGAAAAATATAGGGAGAGAGGGTTATGAAAATGAAGGATAACAAAGAGTTTATTGGATATGTTGGAACTTATACGAAAGAAAATAGTGAGGGAATATATAAGTTTACTTTAGACACAGAAGCAAAAAAAATTAGTAATGTAACACTTGCGGCTAAGCTGGATAACCCTACATATGTAACGATTAACCGAAATAATGAATATCTCTATTCCGTTGTTAAGGAAGGAGAATCTGGTGGTGTAGCTGCTTATTCAATTGATAGTAAAACTGGAGAGTTAAAGGCAGAAAACAGACAAGTAGTAGAAGGGGCTTCTCCTTGTCATGTGAGCGTTGATAGTGGGAATCATACGGTAGTTACAGCAAATTACCATAAAGGAACGATTGAGTCTTTTGAAATAAATGAAGAAAATGGAACTGTAAATCCTGCTTCATCTATTATGGCGCATGAAGGTTCAGGTCCGAATAAAGAAAGACAAGAAAAACCACATGCACATTACGCGGGATATACTCCTGATGAAAAATATGTAGTGGGCGTTGATTTAGGGATAGATAAAATAATTACGTATGAAATAAAAGGTAGTGCATTAACAGAAGTGAATAGCTTATCTGTAAATCCAGGAAGTGGGCCGAGACATATTACTTTTCATCCGAATGGAAAGTATGCGTATGTGATGACTGAGCTGAGTTCAGAGGTTATCGTATTAACATATAATACGGAAGAAGGGACCTTTACAGAATTACAGTATATTTCTACTATTCCAGCAGAGTTTGATGAAAATAGTCAAGGAAGTGCGATTCATATTTCTTCTGACGGCAGCTTTGTATATGCAGGTAATCGTGGTCATAATAGTATTGCTGTTTTCAGTGTGGATCAAAATTCAGGTGAGCTTACATTTGTTGAACATACATCTACAGAAGGAAATTGGCCAAGAGACTTTGTATTAGATCCTACTGAAAAGTTCCTTGTTGCTACAAATGAAAAGTCGCATAATCTTGTGTTATTTTCAAGAAATGAATCTACAGGAAAGTTAACTCTTTTACAATCTGATGCTGTTGTGCCAGAGCCTGTTTGTGTTAAATTTTTAAATGTTTAAGTTATGTTCGATATATTTGAAAAATCGCTGATATAATTTTATATATCAAGAAAATAAAAAAAGCAAAGCGATATCGCTTTGCTTTTTACTGTTTCTTTTTCGGTCTACGTACTAACTCGCCGCCGCAATTTGGACAAACGTTATGTCTTTCTTCTGTACATGGTGCACAAAACGTACATTCATACACGCAAATGTAAGCTTCAGAATCTTGCTCCAGCAATTGATCACAAATTTGACAGTTTGTTTTCATTTCTAGTGCCATAGTAATTCTCCTTTTTGTTTGAAAATTTATAATTTAATTATAATTCATTAGATAGAATTAGTCTTTTTCAATTGAAAGGAAATCGAATGATAAAGTTGTGATTTGAAATGAAAGATGCCAATTTATTTTAAAATTGATTATTTTGTGCAGTTGGAATATTATGAAATAGTCAAAAGACAACAGGGGGTATACATTTTGACTAATCATAACGATCATTTAAAAGCAAACTGCGAAAAATGCTTCGGTCTATGTTGCGTGGCGTTACCGTTCGCAGCATCGGTAGATTTTGCAGTGAATAAAGATGGTGGTAAACCATGTTCCAATTTACAATCAGATTTTAAATGTAGTATACATAAAAATCTTAGAGGAAAAGGTTATAAAGGTTGTACAGTATTTGAATGTTTCGGTGCTGGGCAGAAGATTTCTCAAGTTATCTTTAAAGGGATTGATTGGCGGAAAGATGCTAAGCATGCGAGAAAAATGTATGATGCTTTTCCGGTTATGCATCAGCTCCATGAAATGCTTTGGTATTTGAATGAGGCGATTCTATTAAAGGCGACGCAGCCAATTCATAAAGAACTAAGTAAAGCGATTGAAGAGACAGAGCGACTTTCGAATTTAAATGCGGACGAGTTAATGAAAGTAAATATTCCATTACACCGTGCAGAAGTAAATGTTTTACTTTTAGAAACGAGTGAGCTAGTTTGGAAGGAAATGAATGCGACGCGTAAGAAACGAATCATTCACCGCGGAGCAGATCTTATGGGAGCAAACCTGAAAAAGAAAAATTTACAAGGCGCGAATTTAAGGGGTGCTTATTTAATTGCAGCGAACTTAAATGGTGCAGACTTAAGAGGAGCAGATCTCATCGGAGCAGATTTAAGAGATGCAGATATTCGCGGTGCAGACTTTACAAATAGTATTTTTCTTACGCAAGTTCAAATTAATGCGGCGAAAGGGGATAAACATACGAAATTGCCGGAATTGTTATCCCGTCCCGCGCATTGGAGTGCGTAAACAGTGAGTTTATACGAACAGGCAGAGACTAAGAATCTCTGCCTGTTTTTTTATTTCTTTTCAAAAGTAGTAATTAAAACGCTACATATAATAAGAATACCACCAATAAAAAAATTATTATTTAATGTCTCATTTAATAAGAGCCAGCCAAGTAATGATCCGACGATAGGTTGGAAGAAGAAAAATAAGGAGCCGATGCTTGCATCCATTAGTTCTAATCCTTTATTCCAAAGGAAAAAGGCACCTGCCGTTGATATGACTCCTAAATATAATACGCCTAGTATTACGTACGTATTTACGGTTCCGATAGAGGCTACTTGTAGTTCCCATATCATAAAAGGTGTAATAAAAAAGAGTGAAAAGAATATGGCGTACGTTGTAATAACTAAAGATGAAAACCGAGCTGAAGCAATTTTTACATAAATGGATAGTAAAGCCCACGTAATAGCGGCTCCCACTAATATGATGGTACCGATAAAATAGGAGCCAATTTCAATATCCCATCCGATTACGATAATGACACCGATTGTCGCTATTATAGTAGATAAAAGTCTACGAGCGGTTAGCTTTTCTTTTAAAATAATTGCTGCAAATATAACCATAAATGCAGGTGTTGCGGATGTTACTAAAGAGCCTGTATGGGCGTCGGATAATTTTGTTCCGATGAATTGACATGTGATTGAAATGAAATATCCGATAAATCCAATCCAAGCGAAGAGTAGCCAATCTTTTTTGCGAATGGTTACTTTTTTCTTTTGTTTTTTCTCTGCTATTTTCAAAATGCCATACAAAACAACAAAAGCGATAATAAAGCGTAGCCAAACGAGTGTAAGCGGTGGGATATAATCGAGTACGTATTTGCTAACAACATACATACCGCCCCATATACTTGCTGCTAGTGATAAGCATATAGCTCCTAAAATTGTTTGTTTCATTTGAAGTACCTCCGTCTATTTTTAGGGCATTATGAGTTCCCTAAGACGAGGCAAAGTGTATGTGTTAAATGAATGCCCGTCTTAGTTTATAGACGGCCTACAGGTTGATCGTTTTCGAATGAAGTGTTGTAGTACATGAGTGCATTCCTCCTTCATATTTTATAATGATATTATAACTTAATTTTCAGTTTATTTGGATGTTTATTGTTGTACGGAGTGGAATCTTTAGAGAATGGAAACGGTGGTTGTCTAAGAAAGCATAGTATATGGTAGAAAAACATATTTTTAAAATAAAAGAAACCAATTACATAACTGGTAAGTATATTAAGAGTAGTATGAAAAAATAGATTGATAGAGAAAGAGGAGGAGATTTACATTACTACAACCGTTATCTCTCATTTTTATAATGAAGAGTATTTATTACCATGGTGGCTTATTCATCATACGAAACTGTTTGATCATGGCATTTTAATTAATAAAGGTTCTACAGATCGTTCAGTCGAAATTTGTAAGAAGTTCGCACCGCATTGGGAAGTACGAGATTCTGTAAATCCAGAGTTTGATGCATTTGCGACAGATCATGAAGTGATGAGGGTAGAACAAGAAGTAAAAGGATGGAAAATGATTTTAAATACGACTGAGTTTCTTTGTGTGCAAGATAAAAATCAGTTTTGGAAATCGCTAAATGAATTGGGAGGGAGGATGTATTGGCTGGAAGGGCTTATTATGGTTGATGATCCTAACTATAATTATCCGGACCTTAACTTTGGAATCCCTTTAATGAAACAGCGATTTCACGGTTATTTACCAGAAGATTGGCCGTTATGGAGAAGAGGTAGATTTATTCATAATCATGAACACGGAAGTTATACGGTTGGAAGACATTTATCAGCGCATGAATCTATGATCTATCCGCCTCTTGCTTGTATATTATGGTTTGGGTTTAGTCCGTGGAACGATGCGATGAGAAAGAGAAAGTTACAAATTGGTCCGACGCTTTCTGAAGCTAGTAAGCATGGAGGAATGGGTACGCACCATATTATTACGCCGGAAAAATTAGAAGAATGGTATAAGGATTTAGCGAGAGGAGCGCAAGATTTACGTTTTAGTGCTGCATATCGGTATGTTTTTGTATAGATGATTCCCACCATAAAATTGTTTCTTCAATTCCTGTATTTAAATCGTATGTTGGTTTCCAGTTTACTTCAGTTGTTAAACGTTCCACATTCACGCCGACGAATAAAGGTTCATCTTTAGGAAAAGGGATAGCGCCTAGTTTAATTAAATTTTCTTTTCCTATTTTTTTAGCAATGATAGAAGCTAATTCTTTAATTTGTACAGAGTGACCAGAAGCGATATTGATTGTGCCTGTAACGTTGCAGTTTAATAATGTGACAAGAGCGTTAGCGACGTCACCCACATGGAGGAAATCTCTTGATTGTTTTCCATGTGTACATAGAGCTTCCTCGTTTTTTAATAAAGAAGTGATAATGTTAGAAATGAGTCGATTGCCGTGCTCATGAGGGCCATACATATGAAAAATTCGTCCCCAACATACGCTGAGGCTGGTTTGTTGTGCATACGACTGTAACCAGGAATGTAGTGCATTTTTACATAATGAATACGGGGTTTTATAGGAAAGGAGCGGAGAATCTTCAAATAGAATACCGTTAAACCACTCGTACTCTGCGCCAGTACCTGCTACAACGATACGTTTTCCACCGCATGCTGTAAAGTGTTGAATCAATGAGATACTGGACTTTAGCCAATAGAAATTATTAATGGATACGTAGCATGCAGGAGGAACCGCTTCCCAAGCTAAATGAATGAGGTCGCTAGGCTTAATGTCTGAAATAAATTGTTTTACTTCGTCATCACAAAGCAAGTTTACTTTATGCCAATGGCAGGAAAGGTGAGACGGTTTATTTCTATTGTATGTGGCGTGAACTTCATACCCTTTTTGTATAAGGGAATGTACAACATATTTACCTATCCATCCACTACCACCTGTTACAAGGATCTTCTTCATGGTTCAATCACCTCAACTTCTGGAACAGTTACTAAAAATTTGCCACCCCATTCACGAATGAAAGAGCATTCCTTCATAATTTCGTCTTTCAAATTCCAAGGAAGTATGAGAATGTAATCTGGTTTTGTACGTTTAATTTCTTCTGGAGACTTTATTGGAATACGAGTTCCTGGTAAAAGGAGATTTTGTTTGTGAGGATTTTTATCTACTGTATATGCTAGAAATTCTTTACCTATCCCGCAATAATTCAAAAGGGTGTTTCCTTTAGCTGGAGCGCCGTAGCCGATAATTTGTTTGTTTAAAGCTTTCGCTTCAATAAAAAACTTTAAAATATTTATTTTCAATTGTTCCACTCGTTTAGAAAAAAGGAGATAGCAATCTAATGTATCTAGCCCGTGATCTATTTCTTTTTGGATTAAATTTGTAACATTGGAATGGATAGTTGATTGGGCGCTTAGATGTTTTATGAAAATACGCAATGAACCACCGTGAGTTGAAAGTTCTTCTACATCAACAATTTGTAAATGATGATGAGCTAAAATTTTTTGAAGGCTTATAAGTGAGAAGTAGGAAAAGTGCTCATGATAGATAGTATCGAACTGCTTACAAGATATAAGGTTTAATAGGTGGGGGAATTCAATTGTTATCGTACCATCTCGTTTTAATAATGTTTTTAGGCCAGCGACAAAATCATGCAAGTTCGGAACGTGTGCTAATACGTTATTTGCAATGATTAAATCCGCTTGTGGAAGATTGTTTGCTAAGTCGTTACTGAAAAAATTCACTTCAGTAGGAATTCCTTTTTGAATTGCGATTTCTGCTACATTTTTTGCTGGCTCAATTCCTAACGTATTGATGTTTTCTTTAAGAAAGTATTGCAATAAATACCCATCGTTACTTGCGATTTCAATTACCTGCGAATTTTTCGTTAAATGGAATCGCTCAATTGCCATTTCTACGTATTGTTTGGCATGCTGTAGCCAACTTGAGGAATAAGAACTGAAGTATAAATAATCATGGAAAATATTATTAGGTGATTCAAATTCATCTAATTGCACAAGTAAACAAGAATTACAAACAAATGTGTGCAGCGGATAAAAAGGTTCCATTTTATATGAGTTTTTTGGAGCTATAAATGAGTTGGCGAGAGGGGAGACGCCTAAATCTAAAAACGAATTTGTTAGTAATGAGTGGCAAAAACGGCATTTTTTCTGTTCCATTTTATAGCCCCCTTATAAATTTTTGAATGCTTCGATTTGTTGTCGTGTGAACGATTCTATATTTTCACCGGATGCATGTTTTTCGTACCATTCAACGGTCCAAGCGATAGCAGTTTCTGTTGATAGCTTAGGAGTCCAGCCTAGTTTATTTACTGCTTTTGTACTATCGAGTGTTAAAATAGGTGATTCATAAGGAGTATTTATAGTGGGAGAAAGTATTGTTAATGGTTTATTCCATAATTTTATTACAGATTGAATGACATCATGGACGGTTCTGTTAGCCTCGTTAATTGGTCCGAAATTCCATGCTTCTGCATACTCTTTATGCTTCCAAAGTTTCTCAGCTAAAAGGATATATCCATGTAAAGGATCCAAAACATGTTGCCACGGTCGGATAGCATTTTTGTTTCGAATACTTAAAGGATGGTCTTGTAAATATGCACGAATGATATCTGGGAATAAGCGATTTTCTGCCCAATCACCACCACCGATGACATTGCCTGCCCTTACTGAGGCGAGTGAAAGGGTGTTCGTGTGAAAAAAAGATTTTTGATACGATGTTGCAACTAATTCAGCACAAGCTTTACTAGCACTGTATGGATCATAGCCCCCTAAACGGTCGGATTCTACAAATGCTTGATTACCGCTCCCATCATTCTCATAACATTTATCGCTTGTCACATTAATAATGAGACGTACGCTTTCGACGTACTTTGCTACTTCTAGTACATGAACAGTACCTAAAACATTCGTTTTAAATGTTTCAATAGGATCTTTGTATGAAGTGGTGACGATTGGTTGAGCTGCTAAATGAAATATAATGTCGGGTTTATGGTGCCCAATGGCATGTAATAAAGAATCGTAATCTGTAATATCTCCTTTCATTGTTGTGCACTCTTTCGCTACGTTACATTGTTCAAAAAGGTTAGGGATGGATGGAGGATGAGAAGAATAGCCGATTACTTCTGCGCCTAAAGAAGTTAAAAAAAGGGTGAGCCATGAGCCTTTAAAGCCAGTATGTCCTGTAATAAATACTTTTTTCTTATTCCAAAAAGATGATGAAGTCATATTACCAGACCTTCCATGGAGCGTTATTATTTTCCCATAGCTCGACTAATTTATTCTTATCACGTAATGTATCCATTGGATGCCAAAAACCAGTATGTTGAAATGCTGCCAGTTCATTTTTGTTGACTAACTGAACTAAAGTTTCGGTTTCAAAAACAGACTTATCTCCACTAATGTAATTGAAAATATCATGATTTAAAACAAAAAACCCACCGTTAATCCATCCACCATCACCTAGTGGTTTCTCTTGAAAAGATGTTACAGACTGTTTATCTAATATGAGAGAACCAAATCTACCAGGAGGTTGTACGGCAGTAACAGTAGCCATTTTTCCATGTTTTTTATGAAATGCAATCAGTTCTTTTATATTTACATTACTTAATCCATCGCCATAAGTGAGGCAGAAAGGTTCATCTCCGACATAGTTTTGAATCTTTTTCACTCGTCCACCCGTTTCGGTATTAAGACCAGTATCGATTAATGTAACTTTCCATGGTTCTACACGATGAGAGTGGCTGGTAATTGTGTTATCGCTTAAATGTATTGTGAAATCGGACATGTGTAAGTTGTAATTTAGAAAGAACTCTTTAATTGCATATCCTTTATAGCCTAAGCAAATAATAAACTCAGTAATCCCGTAATGACTATACAAACTCATAATGTGCCATAGAATAGGTTTCGTTCCAATTTCAATCATAGGTTTTGGTTTTAAATGTGTTTCTTCCCCAATTCTTGTACCGTACCCACCAGCAAGAATAACAGCTTTCATTTTTTCCTCCTAAAATAAAAATTTATTATATATACAGTATTCATATTTTATGCAAATGAGATTGTTTTTGATTAAACGGATGAAATTGTGTGAGGTGATGGCAAGGCAGAAAACATTAAGGTTTGAACTTTGGAAATAATTCTTGATATTCAGGATTATTACGGAGGTCTTGTGTTACGTTACTAAGTTCTAAAAAACGGGTTTCCAATTCTTCAGGAGATTGACCGTAATGTGTTTGAAGTCCCATTTGAATACCCATTTTTGAAAGGGTAGGTGTAATTTGTAATTTTCTTGCCTTGGACTGTTCATTCCAAGGGCTAAAATAAAATTTTAAAATAAATGAAGGGTAGTCATAAACTATATTCCCGTGCCGTGAATAATGTCTACCAGGTAAATATGCACCATCTAGATGATTATGAATAAATCTCCAAGCACACCCGAGTTTTGGGTTATAAGGGAAGACACCGTGGTATCGTTGTTCTACTAATGGGATAGAATATCTTGGCTTTGAATAATTGTAAATATGACTATCTATCATTAAAATCATTCTAATCGCATACATGTTTTGTCCTAGTGTATGAAGAGATGAGAAAAACTCTTCTTTATTATTACAACAAAAGAACTCTGTAGTATTTAAAACGATTTTCCAACCTGAAACTTCTCTTTCAATTTCCATCACTTCAATATCAGTATTAGTTGGATCAAACTCAAGAAATCTGGAGTCTCGCACTTCCCAGTGGGGTGCGAGTAGTTTACAAATCTCTACGGAACGATCAGTAGAACCTCTATTAATTAAAATACCGTGATCGAATATTTTTGTGTGATGCATAAGCCACCATGGGAGTAAATACTCTTCGTTATAAAAATGAGAAATGATAGTCCTTTTTATGTCAATCTCCTCCTATACAGGCAATCGTTATTAGTAGGATATGCTTTTAAATAAGAAAGGTTAAAAGGTGTGGGCTATATATTGATTAGGTAATAGTTTAGTAATTTTATTGTATAGCCGTAAATTACGGGTGTAATAGTAGGTTGATCTTGTAAGTTTGTATAAATTGTGAACAACAAACCATCACGTTTGACTGTACAGTTTATGTGTTGTATGATGGTAGTAATATAAACAAGGGGGGAAGATCGTTGGGAAGGTGTATCGAATCGGACAGTTGGCTCTCATGGCTCACGTGTCGAAACGAACGATTGATTATTATACGAATCTAGGTATCTTGAAAGCGGAGCGATCTCAATCTAATTATCGCTATTACGACGAAACAGCATTTGAGACATTACAATTTATTGAGAAGTGCAAAGAAATGCATATGCCGCTTTGTGAGATTAAAGAGAAAATCGAGGAGAACAAGAAGCTGCTCGGTATCAATGAACACGTTTCGAAACAAGTGAATGAAGTGACAGACCATATTCATCGATTAGAAGCAGAGTTAACAGAGTTAAAGCCGCTTTTAGATGGATTGACTGATTCACAACGTGAAAAAATATCGAAATCTTTATCATGTCAAACGACAGCTTTAATACAGACACTTGCTCTATTATTATAGAATAAGTGAAATCCGACCTCTTTAATTTTTGTATCGGGCTATGTTTTCTAACGAACAAATAAGAAAACATTATAGTATACAGGAGGTGGACACCTTAGTTTTTTAACTAAGGGGATTCATTGGAAATATTTAATTTAGTCATGGTTGCGATTTTAATCGCATTTACTGGATTTTTCGTAGCAGCAGAGTTTGCGATTGTAAAAGTACGTTCAAGTCGTATTGATCAGCTTGTTGCGGAAGGGAAACGCGGTGCTTTAGCAGCGAAAAAGGTAACAACAAATTTAGATGAATATTTATCTGCTTGTCAATTAGGTATTACAGTTACAGCTATGGGATTAGGTTGGTTAGGTGAACCGACAATCGAAAAGTTATTACACCCGTTATTTGAGAAATGGAACATAAACCCTTCTATCTCATCAGTATTAACTTTTGGTCTTGCTTTTATGCTAATGACATATTTACACGTTGTAGTTGGGGAGTTAGCTCCGAAAACGTTGGCAATTCAAAAGGCTGAAAAAGTAACGTTGTTATTGGCAACGCCGTTAATGATGTTCTATAAAATCATGTATCCATTTATTTGGGTATTGAACGGTTCAGCTCGTATTATAACTGGTTTATTCGGTTTGAAACCAGCTTCTGAACATGAAGTAGCTCATACAGAAGAAGAATTGCGTCTTATTCTTTCAGATAGCTATGAAAGTGGCGAAATTAATCAAGCTGAATACAAGTATGTAAATAATATATTTGAATTTGATAATCGCATTGCAAAAGAGATTATGGTACCGCGAACAGAAATCGTTGGTTTCTACCTTGAAGATTCAGTAGAACAACACATGAAAGTAATCCAAAATGAGCGATATACACGTTATCCGATTTTTGGAGAAGATAAAGATGATATTATCGGTATGGTCAATGTAAAAGATTTCTTTATTCGATATATGACCGAGGATCAAAAAGATTTATCGTCAATTCGCTCGTATATGCGTCCGATTATTGAAGTGATGGAAACAACTCCAATTCACGATTTATTACTGCAAATGCAGAAGAAGCGAATTCCGATGGCTGTTTTATATGATGAGTACGGAGGAACAGCTGGAATTGTAACGCTTGAAGACATTTTGGAGGAAATCGTCGGCGAAATTCGTGACGAATATGATGAAGATGAAGCACCACCAATTCAACATGTGAACGAGTACCATAAAATTGTTGATGGAAAAGTGCTTATTTCAGAAGTAAAAGATCTGTTTGGATTACACATTGAAGAAGAAGATGTGGATACAATCGGTGGATGGATTATGATGCAAAATCATGAAATTGAAGAAGGACAACATGTTGAAGCAGAAGGTTATGAATTTAAAGTGTTAGAAAAAGACGCTTACCAAATTAAACGTGTTGAAATTCGTAAAATGGAACAAGAACAAGAAGAAGAGAAAGCAGCAACTGTGTAAGTTGCTGCTTTTCTTCTAAAGCATAAAAAATGAGGAATTAGGAGCGGATATTTTGATTCAAGAAGCCTTACGTGTATATCGATTACAATTGTATGCGATCTTTAGTGGTTTACTACTTATGTGGACGATTACTCCGTTTGGAAAACAAGTGACAGGATTCGGTATTGGATTAGCTGTAAGTGCATACTGTCTTTGGTTATTAGCTCGCAGGGTGGAGAAACTAGGAAGAAGTATTGTAATGAAAGAAAAGGCTCCTGGATTAGGGGTTTTAAACCGATTTGCAGCTGCAATTTTAGGAGCTATCATTATGTATGAAATTGAGCATGAAATGGAAATGTGGGCATTTGGTACAGGTATTTTAGGTGGTCACTTTTTAATGATTGCGAATTTAGCTTATGCAAATATACAGTTAGTAAAAGAAGAAGAGAAGCGAAGAGAAAAGGCTTCTAATAACATAGAGCTATAATAAAAGGGGCCTAATGGGGGTTCCTTTTTTTATTTAAGCGAGTGAATGACAGGAATCAAATTCACGACAAATATAATACGCTTCTTTTTTCGGTTTTTCAATAGTACGAAAAATAATTTTAAAAAATTTAAAAACCCATCGATTTCTAAAGCTTATGTATGTTATCATGACAAAAGACTTTTTGAAAGAGGTGGATACCAATGTTACAAGCGTTACTTATTTTTGTGCTTCAAATTATATATGTTCCAGTATTAACAATCCGAACGATTTTGCTTGTAAAGAATCAAACAAGATCCGCTGCTGGTGTAGGATTGTTAGAAGGAGCTATTTACATTGTCAGTTTAGGGATTGTGTTTCAAGATTTATCAAATTGGATGAACATCGTTGCCTATGTCATCGGCTTTAGTGCGGGACTATTATTAGGCGGTTATATAGAGAATAAATTAGCAATTGGATATATTACGTATCAAGTTAGTTTACTAGACCGTTGTAATGAATTAGTAGATGAATTACGTCACTGTGGATTTGGCGTTACAGTATTTGAAGGTGAAGGAATTAATTCTATACGTTATCGCTTAGATATCGTTGCAAAGCGCTCTAGAGAGAAAGAACTTTTAGAAATTATTAATGAAATTGCACCGAAAGCGTTTATGTCTTCTTATGAAATCCGTTCGTTTAAAGGCGGATATTTAACGAAGGCGATGAAGAAGAGAGCGTTGTTGAAGAAGAAGAAAGACGATCATGCATCGTAAAAAGGGAATAGTGCCGCTTTAAAAGCACGGCATAATCACATATGTAAAAGAGAGGAATCGAATTAGATTCCTCTCTTTTTTATAAAAAGTATGTATCTGTTAATTTAAAAAACTAAATCGTATAATTGTTTTTTCTACTAACCCTCAAATTAATGATTAGCCATATAACTTGAATAAATATCGGTATGATAAACGCGATTAATAAAACAATAAGTGATATTGATTTAATTTCGGATGTTTGAGTAACACCAGCACCATCGACATCTCGTAGCCAAATAATAGCTGCCCACACTCCAAAAAGGATAATCCAAAATATGTTACCAATCCACCAAGAAATCCATCGTTTTTTCATGTTAGCACCCCTTACATTTACCCTCTGTTAAAAGTATATTTTCATACGTTACATTTATAATGAAATAACTCTAAAATTAATTTTTTTTAACTGTATATCTAACTTGCTTAAAAGTTATCATCTCTCCATCTTTATTATCATCCTTAGTCTGCAAAAGTTGAACTTTTGGCTTATAGTCTGTCCTATGAGCATCATTGATACCTGTAATATCAAGTTTGTAGGATTCACTATTCTTTATTTTTTGTTCCAATACTTTTTTATTAGCGACATAAATAAAAGTTACTTTATTTTCATCAATACCTTCCGTCTTAATTTCTAATTCATTATCTTTTGTTGTAATCGTTGGTGTTAATAATTCCATACTTCCGTTTCCGGTTTCTAAAGAATTTTCTGCTATAGTTGAACATCCAGATAATATGATTCCGATGAATAGAAGAACAATTAATTTCTTTTTCATAACATCCCCCAATTTCAAGTGATTTTTGATTTTGGCATTGCTAAACTGCTAGTGTGGAGCGTAAATGTTTAGCTAGTACTCATTTCAATTGTACCATAATATGTAAAATGTAACAGGGTGTATATCCAGTTTAAGAGAGATTGAAAAGTTTACTTATTGTTGTAAATCAGTATTTTTACAGTAGATATATATTTTCTTTCGAAAGCGGTGTTGTTAAAATCATTACGAATTGGATATCCAAATATATGATGAAATGTAGATAGGAGAAAGAACTTAATACGAAGTGAACTTATTTTTTATGGAAATTAAAATTGTTACATTTTAAAATAATAATATGGAATAGATGAATTCATTCACTTCGGAGGTAGTTACTTGAACATTAACGAGAAGGCAATTGAAATGTTTGAACAAAATGAATATGAGAAAGCAATGGAACTATTTCAACGAGCGGTACATGAATCTAGAGGTGTGCAATCTCTCAATAATCTTGCTTGGATGTACTTTTATGAGGAAGAGGATGATGCTAGAGCTCTTGAATTAATAAAAGAAGTTGTTAAGTTGAATCCTTCCTCATACTTTCCTTATAACATCTTAGGGGAAATTTACATAAAATAAAAAAAGTGGGAAGAAGCGAAAGAAGTATTACAAAAGTCTATTTCCATTCAACCATCCAATGAAGCATATCACAATGTAGCTGTAGCTCATTATAACCTTGGAGAGCTGGAAAAAACTTCGGAATTTTTCTTGCGAGTTGCAGGGGATTCGGACTATATCATGTATAGCTATGTAAAATGTTTAATTGATTTAGGGAGAACGACAGAAGCGAAAGAGAAGTTAGATACTTTTAACAGGGAATCTGATGATCTTATAGGAGAAATTCATGTAGCAGATTTATATGTCGAGTTGAATTGCTATAAAGAAGCAATTGAATGGTTCGAAAGGGGATACAAAGAAGTTTGGAAAAGCCCCAATTGGATTGGTAGATTTGTTTATGCTCTATATAAAGCTAATAATTTCACGCGTATAAATGAAGTGATACGGGAATCTATCGAAGCGAAAACAGCAGAAATAGAAGATGTTCAGACTGAAGAAGTAGAAGAAAACTGGACAGAAAAAGATAAGAAAGAGTTAATTGAGGAATATACAGAAGAGAATAATTGTTATAAAACAATGATAGAACGTATCAAATCTGGATATGTTCCAGGGTTAGAATTTGAAACTTGTCATATAGGGGGGGCTATTTATTTGGTTGTAAAAGACATAATCATCTTGAATATGAAGAATAAAGAGATTCGACTGTCAAACATGACGGTCGAATTTTTTTATTATAGGTTGCTTGTCTAAAGGTACCATCTCGACTGAAATTTGTTAAAGATGTTTCGTATCATTACATAGGTATATATCCTCCTTAGGTAATCCTTTTTTTATATTTAAAATATGTAGTGAAATAAAACCAATAAGTCCTATTCCGCTGAAAATAAGCCATGGTGTATACATTCCGTTTAAGTTGGATGTAAAAGATGTACCGGTATAATTACCGATGATAAAACCAAATGCGAGTGATAGTTGATAGAATCCGAAGTAAGTAGCTGTATATGATTCGTTACTGTAATTTGCAATAGCGATATCAGCGTTAGGTAATACGAGTGTTTCACCAATTGTAAATAAAATTACACAAATAAATAACCAATAGGGGTGCTGGAATAAAGGGATGAGTAAAAAGGAAATGCCCATTAATAAAATACCGTATTTAATAATCGACAGCGTGTTGTATTTGTGAAATAGTTTTCGAAATAACACCATAAATATAACGCCTGTTATTGCATTTATCGTAATAACGAGTGTAGCAAGCTGGTTGCTATTACTAATGTTTTTCATATGAAGTGGAAGTGCGACAGTAAGCTGAGTAAACATAATATAGAAGAAAATCATGATAAATGAAAACAGAAGAAAAGGCTTGTTTTGTAAGATAGCCTGTATTCCTAATGTAATAGATGTGTTTTCAGTAGTGACTTGGAAGTGATTTTTAAGTAAGTAAAAGATAAAAGCGAATAACAGCATAAGTGATCCTGTTAGAAAGAAAGCATAGATGGAATCGAGTAAGAGTAAGAATCCTCCTGCAATTGGTCCAATTATTGCACCGCAATTAAAACTCAGGTTTAAATATGTAAATAAATTTTTTCTCATATGAGCTGGTTGTGAGCCGAATATGGCGCGAGCAGCAGGTTCGTAAAATGCGGTTCCGAAGCCAATAAGTGCAGAAGAAATAGAAATTGTATAGAAATCAGAGCATATTCCTAAAGCGATAAATCCGATTCCTCTTAAAAATAATCCGGCTATCATCATGATGATATAGCCTATTTTGTCAGCAATTAACCCTGAGAATAATGGGATAACTCGTGATGTGATGGTCATAACCGTCAATACTGTTCCTACTTGGACAGCAGAAAAATGAAGAAAGGTTAATAGATAAATAGCTAAAAATGCGTATACTGCAAAATACCCAAAAGACATAAAGAATGAAGAAATAAGCATGAAACGTATCGGTATTGAGAAACTTTTCATAAAACTCCTCCTAATATTGTAACCGGTAAAATCATTTAATGGTTAACTATTTTATATTATAATTATACATAAAGTCAGAAAAAAGTAAATTTTAAGAAGAAGGTGAATGGAATTGAATCAGAACGCACCACATGAATTAGAATATATTCGAGAATTTTTAAATACATGGAGAATACCAAATGATACGAGAGAAGCAATTGATTTGCTGCAAACAGAAGATAATATAAAGCAATTTATGAATAAATATTTTCATGAAGAGTTTCCGTTTCATACGATAGAGGAATTAAGAGGTTTTCGAGAAGATATTCGGATGACAATTGAAGGCGAAGGATCATTGCAAAAATGGTTAGAAAAATACCCATTTCATGTACATATAAAGGAAGATATGAAAGGTATTACATATGAACCAGTATATGAAGAGAATGTGTATACAAAAGTATTAAACATTGTGTTAATGTCAATTCAAGAAAATGTGTGGGGAAGGTTAAAAGCATGTCCGGATTGTCGCTGGGTATTTTATGATCATTCGCGAAATGGAAGTAAAAGATGGTGCGGTATGTATGCTGGAGAAGAAGGAGGAAGAGCATGCGGTACGATTGCGAAAGTGAAAAACTACCGGGCGAAGAGAAAAGGGCGATCTGGTTATGATATGTAATTAATATTAGAGAAAGCAAAATGGATGGGGGAATGTAGAATATGAAAGGTACGCAAATGTTAGCTTTAAATAAAAAGTGTTGGGATACAGTTGCACCTTATTTCTTTCAAGTGGATTGTTTACCGAAATATGGACCATATACGGCGTCTGAAGATGAGATTCATTTGTTCGATTCAATTAAAGATAAAAAGGTACTTAATATTGGATGTGGAAGTGGGCATTCGTTGTAATATATGGCGGAACAAGGGGCAGAGGAATTATGGGGGCTTGATCTTTCGAGTGCACAAATTGAAATAGTGAATAAGACGTTAAAGGATTGGAATCCAAAGTTAATATGCGGAGCAATGGAAGAGAAAGGAGATATTCCGAAAGGGTATTTTGATATTGTATATTCCATTTATGCATTAGGTTGGACTTCGGATTTAAGAAAAACGTTGGAACTGATTTATTCATATGTAAAGCCAAGAGGAAGTTGTATTTTTAGTTGGGAGCACCCAGTATATTCAAACTTACAGTATGGTACAGAAGAAGTTGCTATAAAGTCTTCTTATCATGAGCGCCTATTACGTTTGAAACATTTAAAGGAGAAAATGTACAAGCGACATTATATAAGAGAAAAATAAGTACATACATAAATGAGTTAAATAGAGTGGGATTTAAAATTGAGAGAATAGAAGAGCCTGAACCATCGAGCTCGTTTGATGAAGAACTAGCTGAGCCGTCTACGAAATATTATTCTTTATATAAAGCTAGAATGGTGCCGACTACTTTTATTGTGAAGGCAAGAAAATGAAAAATACAGCGCACGCTTTTTTAGTGTGCGCTGTATTTTGTTAAAGGTCAGTACTTATCTTTTTGGTTGAAAAATATGTTGGAAAAAGTATTTGTGATGTAAGTTATCTACAACTTTATTTGCTTGATATGTGCGGTGTTGTTCGAGTCGAAGTCTTTGCTCCATCATTTTTATTGCGTGATCAGATAAACGTAACATAATACATCTCTCCTTTTCTATAAATATAGGTCTCTAAAATGATATCGATTCCAGATTTTATAGTTAAGGAGGTATACTGTGTAACATAGGCAAAAAGCACCTTCCTCTCCCATTACGCTTACGAGGTTAGCTGTCGGACTCGGGAAGTGAGAGTATCCCTACTTAAAAAAGATTCGCCCCAAGTAGCATTGCTACAAAAATGGTTCCCCCGCTCCAAAATTTGGACTCAGCAAAAGGTATTATAAAGTAAAAGATAACATAAATAAACTAATAAGTCAAACTATTTTATTTTTTCCGTCTCTTCAGTTGTGTAAGAATCATACGATCGGTAATTGTTATATCGGTTACTTCAATGAAGCCGTGTTTTTTATATAATGCAATAGCGGGGGTATTCGCTTTACCTGTTTGTACAATATATGCCATGGAAGAAGGGAACATGTTAAATATATAACTTAAGAGTTTCGTTGCAATTCCTTTTTGAAAAAAATCAGGCGATACAACTAGTCGGTGAATATCAATTAGCTGTTCTTCTTGCATAAAAGAAATAAAGCCGACAAGTTTATTTTCAGAAAAATATCCATAGAATGTTTCACCGCAATTTTGAATATCGTTTACAGTATCATATAAACGGGGGATTGCAGTACTGTTTAAATAATCTGCTTCAACTTTATAAGATGGAATTTGAACTTGTAAAATGGATGATGCAACTTCAAAAGAAGTGGCATTTAAATTAAGAATCATAGATAATGAAGCCTCCTTTGAATATGGTATATTAATATAATTGATTTTTGGGTAAGTTTGACAATGATTTTCTTTTTTGCATATAATATATGTATCTCCATACATATAATGTCCTTGCGTTTATTTTTATAGCAGAATATGGTTAGTGTAAATGAATTAGTAATCTTATATGAGAGTTTTGTTACTCTTGTATTTGATCATACAAACTATAATAGAAATGGAGGACTAAAAATGGGATGGATTATCACATTAATAGTTGGTGCTATTATAGGTGCAATTGCTAGTTCTATAACAGGTAAAAATTTCCCAGGTGGTATGTTCGGAAATATTATCGCAGGTTTATTAGGTGCTTCGTTAGGTGGTAGATTATTTGGATCTTTTGGGCCATCATTTGGTGGAATTCATGTCGTGCCAGCATTATTAGGAGCAATCGTATTAATTCTTATTGTATCATTTGTAGTGAAAGCTGCAAGGAAATAAAGATATAGATAATGATGAAAAGCCCTGAGTAAGGGCTTTTCATCATTCAAAGAGGTGGTTTCATTGGAAAAAGTAAATATAAGAAAAAGAGACAAGTTAAAAAAGTTTTTTAGGGAACAAAATTATTTAGCAGTGTTACTTGGATTTGCATTATTGTTCATTAACATATTATTGCTAACAAAAATTTCTTTCGTTTTTACTCCGTTTATCGTCTTTTTAAAAACAATATTCTTCCCGGTATTATTAGCCGGAGTGCTATTTTATATCTTGCACCCATTCGTTTCACTTTTAGAAAAGAAAGGTGTTTCAAGAATCGTATCGATAGCCTCGATATATTTAATAGTACTAGGATTATTTGTGTTTTTAGTTGTAACGGTTATCCCTATTATTAAAGATCAAATTGATGCATTAATAGATAACTTACCGTATTTCGGTCATGAAATCGAACGAGCAGCACGTAGATTTGGGGAAAGTAATTTACTTGGTAAAATTCAGGAGAATTTAAATATTGATGTAGCGAATATAGTAAAAGACTATACAGTTGATTTTACAAAGTCATTATCATCAGTAACTGGAAATGTAACTGGATTTTTAAGTACACTTACAGAAGTTGTTTTAACATTTGTCATGGTTCCGTTTATATTGTTCTATCTATTAAAAGATGGTGAACAATTACCGAATCACTTTTTGAAGTTTATTTCAGAGCAAAGACAACCGGCAGCAATGAGAATACTAGATGATATGCATTATGCGATTAGTTCGTATATAAGAGGGCAAATTATCGTTAGCTTGTTTATCGGTATCATGCTATTAATTGGCTATCTTATTATTGGTATTAAATATGCGGTATTACTTGCTATTTTAGCGATGATTGTAAATATCGTTCCGTACGTAGGTCCAGTTATTGCAATAACTCCAGCGTTAATTATCGCATTTATTGACTCGCCAGGAATGGTTTTAAAGGTAATTATCGTTATGATGGTTGTGCAATTAGCAGAAGGTAAGTTTATCTCCCCGCAAGTAATGGGGAAAAAGCTAGATATCCATCCGATTACAATAATCTTTATCATTTTAACTGCTGGTAATTTATTCGGTATTATGGGGATAGTTTTAGCAATTCCAGGATATGCGATATTAAAAGTGTTAGTTACACATGGTTATAGATTTGTAAAATTGAATACGTAAAAAAAGAGCTAAAACAGAGAAAACTGTTTTAGCTCTTTTTTATTAATAATTGATTTGCGTATTGGCGTGCCCATTGATCAGCTTCTAATATAGCATCGAGTGAAGGATCTTTTACGTTATGATGAGCTTCAACTGTATTGTAAATTGTTTTTTCGATATCAAAAAATGCAATTTCATTTTTAAGAAATAGTGCATTTGCAATTTCGTTCGCTGCATTTAATACGGCTGGAGTTGTACCGCCAATTTTGCCACATTCAAATGCGTATTGTAGACAGGGGAACTTCTCTAAATTTGGTTTTTCAAAATGCAAACTACCAATTTCTAATAAATTTAATTTTTCATAGGATGAAGGTAGTCGAGTAGGGTAGTGAAACGCATATTGAATCGGCATTCTCATATCAGGAGCACCGAGCTGTGCCATGACTGATCCATCAATAAATTCCACTAAGGAGTGAATGATACTTTCTTTATGAATCATAACATCAATTTTTTCATAAGGAATATTGAACAGCCATTTAGCTTCCATCACTTCAAACCCTTTATTCATTAACGTGGCAGAATCTATCGTTAGTTTTGCTCCCATTAACCAGTTTGGGTGTTTTAAAGCATTTTTCGCTTGTAATGTTTTCATTTCTTCACGTGTTTTATCACGAAAAGCGCCGCCAGAAGCTGTGACAATTAACTTCTCAATCTCTTTATTATTTTCTCCGTTTAAACATTGGAAAATAGCTGAATGCTCACTATCGACCGGAATTAGGCGGCATCCGTTTTGTTTCGCTAGTTCAGTTACGATATGACCAGCGGCAACTAAAGTTTCTTTGTTAGCGATGGCGATATCTTTCTTCGCCTTTAATGCTTCAATTGTTGGGAGTAAACCTGAAACACCGACAACTGAACTTAATACAAGATTTGTATCAGGATGGGTAGATACTTCATTTAAACCATCAGTTCCATATGTAATTTTTGTATTTGTTGAAATACGAGAACGTAATGTGTCCGCTAATTCTTTTGTCGCTACGCTTACAATACGAGGCTGAAACGATTCAATTTGTTTTTCGAGAAGATCGATATTATAATTTGCGGTTAAACCGACGATTTTAAAATGTTCAGGATGAGCGGAAACGACATCTAATGCAGATGTGCCAATGGATCCTGTTGAACCTAAAATGGATATATATTTTACCATGAAAAAACCTCCAAAGTTGTTTCGATTACTTCTGCAAACCTATATATTATTAGACAATTAAGGTGGAAATTCCTGCTATATAAAACAGAAAATTAGGGTTTAATTGGAAAGGGAATGTGATAAACTGTAAAAAACGAAAAAGCAATGAAAGAGAAGAGTACATGTTCAAAACTTTTCAGAGAGCTGATATGTGGTGGGAATCAGTAAGGGATGAATATGGAATGGGCTCTGGAGCTTCTAACTGAAATGAGTAGGTAAAGACGGTTACTTCACGTTATCGAAGTATGAAGTGAGCTAATGATAGCTAATAAAGGTGGTACCGCGGGAGTCTCTCGTCCTTTTTAAGGATGAGAGACTCTTTTTGTTTTTTATTTTGAGAAAGGAGGAGTTAGTATGAGCGAAAAAATAATGTTAACAGGAATTAAACCAACGGGTTATCCGCATTTAGGAAATTATATTGGTGCAATTAAACCTGCATTGCAAATGTCAAAAAATAATGAAGGAAAAGCATTGTACTTTATAGCTGATTATCATGCGTTAAATGCAGTGCATAATCCAGAGAAGTTCAGTAGTTATACAAAAGAGGTAGCAGCTACATGGTTATCACTCGGACTTGGAGAAGATGTTATTTTCTATCGACAAACAGAAGTGCCAGAGGTTTTGGAATTAGCTTGGATATTAGCTTGTCTAACTCCGAAAGGGCTTATGAATCGTGCCCATGCATATAAAGCGAAGGTAGAGCAAAATAAAGAAGCGGGATTAGAAATTGATGCAGGTGTGAATATGGGGTTATATACGTACCCGATTTTAATGGCGGCTGATATATTATTATTTCAAGCTACTCATGTACCTGTTGGAAAAGATCAAATTCAGCATATTGAAATTGCTCGTGATATTGCGACGTATTTTAATCATACATTTGGCATGACATTTACGCTTCCAGAGTATGTAGTGCAAGAAGAAGGGGCAATTTTACCTGGTCTTGATGGAAGAAAAATGAGTAAAAGTTATGGGAATGTTATCCCGTTATTTGCAGAGCGAGAAAAACTACGAAAGCTTATTTTAAAAATAAAAACAGATTCTTCACTTCCAAATGAACCGAAAGAACTAGAAACGTTATTTACAATCTATAAAGAATTTGCGACAAAAGATGAAATTCAGTCAATGCGTGAAAAATATGAAACTGGAATCGGATGGGGCGATGTAAAAAAAGAGTTATTTCGCGTTGTAGATCGTGAGTTAGCAGGACCTCGGGAAAAATACGCAACGTATATGAATGAACCGCATTTACTATATGAAGCGTTAGAAAAAGGTGCTGAGAGGGCAGGGACTATTGCGAAGGTGAATTTGGTGGAAATTAAAAAACGGATTGGATTTGAGAGGGAACGCTGAGCGTTCCCTTGTTTTTTCTATATGAATTTTAATTATTTATTCGTTATATCTACATGCAAAATGAGGAATTCGCATCGTCTTTCTAAATTTATTAATTGCACATTTTAAAAAGTATGTTAATATAGGGATGCTTATTAAAAGTGTTTAATAAGTGTAATTAAAGTCGCTTATTAAAGAGGTTTAATAAGTAGGACTCATTTGATTACAAAGGAGATGATTCTATGAAAACGGAAAAAGAAAAGATGTTGGCGGGAGAAATGTATATTGCAGATGACGAAGAATTAGTGGCTGATAGGGTGGAGGCAAAACGTTTAACACGCCTTTATAACGAGGCAATGGAGACAGGAGATGAACAACGTTTTACGTTATTAAATCAGCTTTTAGGTTCTTCAGCTGATGGGAAAACCCACATTAATCCTGATTTTCGTTGTGATTATGGTTACAATATCCATGTTGGAAAGAGCTTTTTCGCAAATTTTAATTGTGTGATTTTAGATGTTTGTGAAGTTCGAATCGGTGATAATTGTATGTTTGCACCTGGTGTTCACATTTACACTGCTACGCATCCGTTGCATCCAGTAGAACGGAATTCTGGCAAAGAATATGGGAAACCTGTAAAGATTGGTAACAATGTTTGGGTTGGCGGGGGAGCTATAATTAACCCTGGTATTTCAATTGGAGACAATGCTGTAATTGCTTCAGGAGCAGTTGTGACAAAAGATGTACCTAGTAATGTAGTTGTTGGTGGTAACCCAGCCAAAGTTATGAAAATGATAGACTTATAGAAATCGTTTTTCACGGATGATTGAATAAACTGGTGTCGTATTGTATAGACAATGTTAAAGGTGTTTCATATGAAGAAAAATAGTGCGGACAATCATACAAAGACATTACTTGCCTCTCGAAACGCTCTTTTTCTCTTATTTGCTTTGCCAGGTGTCGCGTTTGCTACATGGATTTCTAGAACAGCAGCGGCGCGAGATATTTTAGCAGTTTCAAATGCAGAAATGGGCTGGATTTTGTTCGGTTTATCTGTCGGTTCAATAATTGGTTTACTGAGTGCAAGTCATTTTATTGACTGTAAGGGAGCTAGAGACGTTATTATAGGCAGTATGTTTTTAATAATTGTTGGATTACTTTGTTTAAGTATTAATATTTATTTTGTTTCTAGCATAGGGGCTTTTGGTAGCTTGCTAGTATTTGGAGTAGGATATGGGTTGGCAGAAGTCTCATTGAATGTAGAAGGCTCTTCAATAGAGCAGAAATTAGGAATGGCACTTCTACCGAAATTCCACGGTTTTTTAGCGTAGGAACTTTAGTAGGCGCGCTCAGTGGCACTGTCGCCGCCTCGCTTCACATCCCAATCCTGTATCAGTTTCTTGCGATTTCGGCCGTGTTTTTATTACTTGTATGTATGGTGTATCGTTTTCTTCCGCACGGAACAGGAAAGAAAGAGAAATCGCAGAACAAAAAGCGAGCGAAGCGTACTTCCTTACGTATGGAAAAAAAGGTGCTTTTAATTGGTCTTTTTGTGCTTGGAATGGCATTTGCAGAAGGAAGTGCAAATGATTGGCTGCCTATCGTGATGGTAGATGGACATCAGCAAAGTGTAGTGACAGGTTCTATTATGTACACAATTTTTGTATTGGCAATGACGTTAGCTCGTATGTGTAGTAGTTATTTCCTTGATCGATTCAGTCGTGTCGCTGTCGTACGTGCTACTATTATGGTGGCGATTATAGGAATTTTAATCGTAATATTTGGGAATAACTCGTATTTTCTAGCAGTTGGTGTAGTGCTGTGGGGGATTGGTGCGGCGCTAGGTTTCCCAATTGGTCTTTCTGCTGCTGGAGATGATCGTGAAAATGCGACTTCTAATGTTGCTGCAGTTTCTATCATCGGTTATACAGCTTTTTTAGTCGGACCACCATTTTTAGGTATACTAGGGGAATCGTTCGGAATACGTAATGCCTTGCTAGCTGTTTTATTATTTGTTCTCTTATCTGGAATTGTATCGTCTGTTACGAGAGAGAATAAATCGAGCTAAACAAGGAGTGCATGCAGTGGAAATATATCATCTCTATTGCTTTAGAAAATGATGTGTGATATATTGTCAACGCAACTTATTAAAAGTGTTTAATAAGTATGTTGATTAAGGTGGTGAGCGATTTGAGTGAACAATTTGTTACTCAAAAATCGATTAAAGAGACGATCCTTCGCGGCATTCGTACAGCTCTTTTAGAGCGAGGTAGTGCAACGAAAGTTGAACTTAGTAATACATTAGAAATCAGTTTTCCAACGATAAGTAAATTTATAGAAAATATGAAACAAGACGGTGAAGTCACTTTAGTCGGTTTAGATGATTCAAGTGGTGGAAGAAGAGCGAAACGATATGCTTATAATCCGGAATATATGTTAGGTTTAGCGATATTTTTAGAAAAAAATGAGACAAACTATACGATTTTTAACTGTTTAGGGGAAGTAAAAGAAAAAGGAAGTATTTCAAGTGTATTAATTGATACTGGCGTAAACCTATTATCTAAACATATTGAAAGTCTTATCGCTACATTCCCGAAAATAAGCTCTATATCAATTGGTGTGCCCGGTTCGGTAGATAATGGTCGTATTTTTTATATACCTGGTTATGAAAAGTTCCAAAATTTTAATTTAAAAAGTCATTTGGAGGATCTGTTCTCTATACCTGTAGTAATAGAGAACGATATGAATGCCGCAGTGCTTGGTTATTATAAAAACACTGGAAACCATGACAATTCCTCTCTTGTATATTTGTATTCAGGTCAAAATGGTCCAGGTGCGGGTATTATGATAAATGGGGATGTAGTCCGAGGAAGTACATTTTTCTCGGGAGAGATATCTTTTGTTCCGCAGTATGATAATAAAAATTTCTTACAAGCTTTGAGAAGTGGAGATGAAGTGAGAGATTCGAATAATCCAGAGGAATATAATATAGATGCTATTACTCGATTAATTTCTACATGTATAGCTATTATTAATCCACATGCGTTTATTTTCTGTGATGATGAAGTGAATCAATTTGTAATAGATCAAATTGTAAAAAGTTGTCCACAGTACATTCCGGCGGAACATATTCCGAAAATAACAGTAAGCGATTGGGAAGAAGATTATTTATATGGATTAAAAAGCCTTGGACTTGATCTTATGATTACAAGAACAAGCAAAGAAAATTAAATATCAAATTGTTGGTTGAATACCATAAAAAGAAAAGGTGTCGATTATGAGAATTGAACATGTAGCAATTTGGGTGAATGATTTAGAAGGCATGCGTGATTTCTATAAACAGTACTTCAATGGTGAAGCGAATGTATTGTATCACAATCCGAAAAAAAAGTTTGAATCTTACTTTATAACTTTTGAAGGTGGTGCGCGTCTAGAACTTATGAGACAGGTAGGGATAGACGATGTAATAAAAAAACAAACAGTAGGATATGCGCATATGGCATTTTCTGTAGGTAGCAAAGAAAAAGTAGACCAATTAACGGATAGGTTAAGAGAAGCAGGATATCCTCTGTTAAATGGCCCACGCACTACAGGAGATGGTTATTATGAAAGTGTAGTAAGTGATCCTGAAGGAAATCAGATCGAGATAACAATCTAACATTTTATTTACTAATAACGAATAAAAAATATAAAACTTTGTTGTTCCCCAAAATGTTTAAGAGAAAGCTATTATTTCTTCAGAAAGGGGGACATAACATTGAGTGAGTTAATTTTTATTTTCTGTATATATCCATTGCTTATTTGTATGTTTTCAATAGCTGTGACATATAAAATAGGTACATTTTACGCGATGCCAATGGTAACATTTCTTATTTTTCTTATGTTCAATGTTACATTGTACGATCCATCATTTTTCTTTTGGGTGGGCATGTATACTGTTTTTTCATTCATTATTTCTTATATAACTATTTTATTTGTAAAGGGATATAAAGCTGTAGAAAAAGAACGTTAAATCATCTAATTATTTTTTGGGGAAATAGGGATTTACGGTGAACGATAACAACCTCATTTCACGTTGTAATGACGAGAAATGAGGTTGTTATATTTTTATATAAAATATAAGGTACTTATTTTGTAATGTTTTTTAATTAGAGTGCTGAAACTCTTTAATAATCCGCTCAATGACTGGATGAAGAGTAATAGGCAACCTATCAAGCGGAAAAAAGCGTAATTCTTTTGACTCAGCTTGATCACATATAAGTTCACCGTGGAATTCTCGGCAAATATAAATAACGAGTACACCGTGTACTTGATCGCCGTTTGGATAGATTTGAAAAAAATCTGGTCCTGAGTATGTACGGAACAGTTCTGGATTTTTAATGATAAGCCCAGTTTCTTCAAATACTTCTCGTTTTAAAGCATCTTCTAACGTCTCGTTATATTCTAAGGCACCACCAATAATACCCCAACGGTTAAAGTCTGTTCGGAGCTGTAGTAATACTTCATTTTTCTCATTTAATATAATGGCGTGTGAGCCTATTAATATAAGTGGATGATTTCCTACTAGATTTCTTACGTCTTCAATATAACCCATAATTTTTCTCCTTGTATTTAATAATAGTTTGGAAGTTCTTTTAACATTTTTTCTGTTTTACGTGCTGTATAGGCTAAGTTATGATCATCTTTTGTTCTAAAAAATAATGTACGTAAAAAGGTTTTAATGTTGGCACATAAAATACAATACTCATTAAGCGAAAGGCGTTTTCTAATTTGAGGAAGCCTTTTTATTTTTTTATAAATAATTGAAATTAACTCATCTTGCTGGAAGTCATGATACAGCATGGATATTAATGGCGTAACAATACGCTCATCTTCGTTATTATGAAAAATATCAGATGGAATGAAGATTTTATTTAATAAACAATGAATGAGCTCTTCATACCACTCAAAAGTCGTATGTGAATTATGAACAATTTCAGTGAAAGCATCAGATACGTGGGCGATACAATGAGCCCATCCTTTATTTTCGATATATCCTCGAAAGTCCATTTCTAAGTTTGTATATGTAATGAGTTTATTTTTTATCTCTTCAATATCCTCTTCTGTAAAAAAGTAGTGAGAGTTAGCGAATTGAAGTATTAACGCAATTAAAGAAACAGTGTAAGAACGTGTGAAAACCCCATCTGTATGTGGGGAGTAAATGTCACAATATAAATACTCATCACTTAAACATGTTTGCAACAGTAATTTCAGCTGATCGTCCATAAGGAATTCATGATGAATGAAATGCGCAAAACATTTATATATAAGTTGGTAACGAACGTAACTATCAGTCGTTCCGATGTACTGAAGCATGTTCAAAGTTAACTCATTTACATTTATATGATGCAGTTGCGTATAGTCATTTTGTTGTATAAGCTCTAACTGTTGTTGCAATGCTGTAATATCCAATGGAGAACCTCCTCCGCACTTTAAAGATGCGATCTTTTCTAGTATTCTATATATTCAAGGACAATCCTGCTCATGCAAGGAGAACCATTAGAAATTCGAGTATGACATAGATGAGGGAAGAATATGACGACAATAGAACAGTTAGAAAAACATTTTAAAATAAGAAGAAGTGCTTCTTCTATCATGATAAAAGAAAATAATGCAGAGGCTTTTACAGAAGAGCAATTAAAAGAGATCATGCAATATTGCGTTGCTGAGGCTGAAAAAGAGGGGGTAGAAAAATTACATTTTGAGATCTCTTCAAAAAGTCCAAATTATGATGTGTATAAGAAATGTTTTGAAACGTATTCATTTGAATATGTTACTGAAAACATGATTGTATTTAAGGATATATATGAAGTAGAAGATGTAGAAAGTGAAATTGATTTTAAGCTGATTGAAGAAGTAGGAGAGGATACTTTTTATTCTTTTTGGAACGAAATGACGGAAGAACAAGTCGACTATAATCAATTTGTACATATGATGGAACAAGAAATTGGTGAGCAATGGAAAGAACATTGTTTAACAGCAGTTGCAAGCGAAGAGCCAATAGGAATTGTAATCCCGCATATTGAGAAAGGTACGTTAGAAGAAGGGAAACTTATGTATTTCGTAATGGCTCCAAATATGCGAAATAAAGGGTACGAAGCAGCATTCTTTACAGGTGCAATGTTTGTCTTAAAGGAAATAGGTGCATCTTATTATATTGGCGAGACAAATGTACAAAATGAGTGGATGAAGGATGTTTTTGGGAAGAATGGATGTCAGCTGCTTAGTTCTACTGAGCGATATGTGAGGAAGTTTTAGGAGGATGAATGATGTACTCTCTCGAACTCATTTCGAGGCAATCCGTGTACAAATTATGAACAAGTAAAAGAACTTTTTGCCTGTTTGTAAGATAAAAAGAAAAATGAGAACGACAAAGTAGATATTCCTATAATACAATAGAGAAAGATTCGATTATAAGAGAAAGCGTTGGTGAAAGAATGGAGCAGCAAGAAAATTGGCTACAAGCAACTGTAGAACGAAATGAAGATAATATGTTACATATAAAGTGGGAAAATAATATAGAAGAAGTACGCATTTATTGGAGTACTTCACCAGATTATATTGAAGAAAATGGAGAATTACTTGTAACTGTAAACGGGGAATCATCATGCACTATTGAAAACCCGAGTGAAAATGAACGCCCATATTTTAGACTAGTAGGAAATAATGGACAAGCAGTGACAGTAGCTGAGCGTAGATTGCCACTACAAGGAGCGTTTAACTTCCGTGATATGGGAGGATATGAAACGACAGAAGGCCGTAAAGTAAAATGGGGCAAATTGTACCGTTCTGAAGAATTAGCGGGACTAACAGAGTGGGATATTGCGTATTTACAGAAGTCTGGATTAAAGTTAATCTGTGATTATCGTACAGACTTTGAAGTGAAGCATAAGCCAAATCCAGAGATTACAGGTGCTCGTCAAGTATGCTTACCAGTTATGCAAGACTTGGCGAAAGACTTAAATATAAATGAGTTTTTCCAAGTTGGTGACCTTTCTCTGTTGGGGAAACCAGGTGAATATCTTGTGAAAATGAACCAAGATTTCGTAAGTGGTAACGAGGCGTTCGTGAGCTTCTTACAACTTGCACAAAATCCGGAAAACTTACCATTAGTAAACCACTGTACAGCTGGAAAAGACCGTACTGGATTTGGATCAGCATTATTACTACTTCTATTAGGTGTGCCAGAAAAAACAGTAATGGAAGATTATTTACTAAGTAACGGTTTCCGTGAAAAATTAAATGAAAAAATGATGGCCTTTTTAGGTGCAAAACTACAAAACGATGAGAGTAGAGCGATATTAGGTGCAATGTTTGAAGCACGCGCCGAATATTTACAAGCTGCGATTGATGGAATCTATAAGCAATACGGATCAGTTGAAGCATACGCTGAAAAAGCTCTTGGCTTTACGAAAGAGTCGTTAGAGGAAATGAAAATGTTATTGTTAGAAGAAAAATAAGAAGAAGGGAGGCTGATTTGGATTAGCCTCCTTTTATTATTATTGCTATAATTTTGTTTATGAGGATGTTGTGCACCGAGGAGAAAATGGATGAAAAGAACTTACGAATCGGGGGATAAAATGATCCATACACGTTTAAAAGCAGAGGAGTTAAGGGAAAGTTTAACAACAATATTAAGTCAAGAATATAAGGAATTAGCTGTGCAGGATTTAAAGGTGATTGGAACGGGAGTGCAAAATATTGTTTTTCGCGGAGATTCAGGAAAGGGACCTTTAGCATTTCGAGTGCCGTGGGAAAGAGAAGTAGAAAATATAAATGAAGATTTATTTAATAGTCGGATTTCGTTGCAAAAGGAAGCAGAGCTTTCTAAGTATTGTCATTCAAAAAGTATTCCAGTACCAAGTATACACAGATTGCATCTTTCTACCGAACTTGATTTTTTAATATCGGATTATGTGGCTACGGATCATATGTCAATTTCGGCATACGAAATAGGGAAGTTAGTCAGCAAGCTTCATAGTATGCCAATTGAAGGTTTACATTACGAGCAGAATATTAAAGAGCCAATTAGTAAGTATATAGCGGAACGCATTGTGAAACGAGTAGAAGGTTTTAATACAATTACGAATTGTGGTATTAAACTTCCAGATGCACAAACAATTGAACATATTCTTAGTACAGCTAATCATGTAAAGTGTTTATTACATATGGACATTCGACCAGCCAATTTAATTGGGTATAATGGAGAAGTTAAAGCAATAGTTGATTGGGATAACGCTTTAATTGGTCATCCGTTATTGGAGCTTATGAGAATAGCTGAAACAAATGAGGTTAGTTGGGATGAATTTAAAGATGGATATAAGAATGATAGTATCTTTAATGCTACCCCTCATATTGTTAATTTATTTTATAGACTAGATACAGCGGTCATGCTAGCAAACTTATTTATAGCACATTTGAAAATAAAGGATAAAGGTGTATTCTATAAAGAGCGAGTCAAAGCACTTTATAATGAAATATATAAAAGTTTATAATGAAGCTATGAAAATGAAGTTTTGAAAATAGGAATTGAGGAGAACATCATGAAATACAACGTTATATTATTCGACGTAGACGATACATTATTAGATTTCCCTGAAACGGAAAGAAACGCATTACATAACGCGTTTGTACAGTTCGGCATGCCTACAGGGTATAATGATTATCTTGCAAGTTATAAAGAGATTAGTAATGGGTTATGGAGAGATTTAGAGAATAAAATGATTACGCTAAGTGAATTAGCGGTAGATCGATTTAGACAATTATTTGCACTTCATCATATAGAAGTAGATGCGCAGCAATTTAGTGATGTATACCTTGAAAACTTAGGGAAAGAAATACATCTTATTGAAGGTGCAGTGCAATTATGTGAAAATCTACAAGATTGCAAGCTAGGTATTATTACGAATGGATATACGAAGGTGCAACAATCGAGAATTGGAAATTCGCCTTTACGTAACTTCTTTGAACATATTATTATTTCTGAAGAAGTGGGGCATCAAAAACCAGCACGTGAGATTTTTGATTATGCGTTTGAAAAGTTTGGGATTACGGATAAATCAAGTGTACTAATGGTTGGAGATTCGCTAACTTCTGATATGAAAGGCGGAGAAGATTACGGCATTGATACGTGTTGGTATAATCCGAGTTTGAAAGAAAATATGACGGGTGTTAAGCCGACTTATGAAGTGGAGAGTCTGCTACAAATTTTAGAAATTGGGGAAGTGGCGGAAGAAAAGGTAGCTTCATTTTAATTGTGCTGATATTTGTCGAAAAATCGATATATTGAAAAAATCGTTGATATATTGTAAGTTGTGATAGATATATTAGAAAAATCGTTGATATATTGTAAGTTGCGATAGATATATTGAAAAAATCGTTGATATATTGTAAGTTACGATAGATATATTAGAAAAATCGCTCATATAAGTTCATATACTAAGATATAGAATAAAAAATAGCGCTACTATACAAGGTCATTCACGTGTTATAATGCGTGAATTAAATATACGTATATAAATAGTTTCTCAGAGTAATGCGATGTCATGTATGATTAGTGTAACAACTAGAGGTGAATAAAGGATGTTAACGTTTTTATTTGAGTTAGACAAAAGTCTCCCGCAGAAGGATGAGTCACGGTATGATGCTTATTCAAAGGGCTTTATCGAAGGAGATGTAACGATTTGCGCGAGTGAAAGAGTACTTTTTCAAAAGTCATGCATGAAGGTTGCAGAGCTCGGCATTTATTTAGGACAGTGGATGGAACAAGTTCAATACGGGCAGAACGTACATATGAATTATGAAACGGCTGACCGTGATGAGATAATTCTTGGTTTTTCCTATGAAGAGGAAAATCAGTGGAGAATTTATTCCAGTTGGCAACAATTTGAACTTCAGGAACGTATATCTACTACAGCATTAATAGAGAGCGTTGGGCGTTGTTTATATGAGCTAAATAAGGAACTGCGTGCGATAGAATATCCTGTGACGTTTGATCAGTACTTAAGAGGAGAGCGAATGATGCAGCTTTCTTACAAACGACCGTGTGATAGTAAAGCGGATACAATATCAATAGAAGTTTATAATGAAAGCAAACAAGTAGGCGTAGTACGGGGCTACTATAAAAATACGTTGATGAGAGTACTAGACTTCATTCCAAAAATCGGTAGTAATATCATTTATGAAATAAAGGATAGTAAGGATAATATTCGCGTCATTGCAAAGGATGTAAGTAGGCAGCGCCAAAGAAAGATTTTAGTAACGTACAAAGATAATAATGATGCAGAGCATGAAATACTTGTATGTGACGGAAAGTTATTAGACGCAAATTTCTTATTTACCTTTACATATAAGAGAGAAGAATATGTTGTTCACAAAACTTCAATTGGGCTTGGAAAGTTATTACGAAAGGGCTATGTAATCGCAGATTGGAATATTCGTCTTGAGGAAGATATGTATTACATCGAGATGAATGTGTATGATGATGATTATAAAGAGGATCAATACTTACTGTTAGGCGTATTTCATGCAGTTTTATATGGATAATCAATGAGAAATACCGTCATTCTTTTTGGAAAGAATGATGGTATTTTTTTATGTGATTCTGGTGACAGGATGCCTTTAATCAATCCTCAAAAATAAAAATCTCATCAATCGTACTATGTAGTGCCTTCGCTATATCGTGAGCAAGTTGTAAGGAAGGGTTGTACTTTCCTTTTTCAAGATGGCTAATTGTTTCACGGCGTACACCAACGCTCTTTGCTAAATCTTCTTGTGTCATATTCGATTTGGCGCGGTATTCTTTTATTTTCGTTACGAACGCCATGGTGCATCTTCCATTTCATCAACTGGTTTATCGTAAAAGAACATAGAGAAACCGAACGTAAGAATGAGTGTAGCGAAAATAACAGCAATATCAATCTCTTGTAAAGCAGGGTTTGGAAATAACATTTCAATAAACATAATGATAGCGGTAGTTAGTAATGTAACGATAAATGCATTGCGGCACGACTTATTGACAATTTGTTCAAACAGTTCATCGTGTTGAACCGTTCTATACGATGTGAAGAAGGAGAAGAAACAGAACATAGTAAACAATCCTTTTTCATAAAAAAATCCGAGAAAACCGAAGAAACCGAGGAATCCTAAATATTTAATCCAAGTTGTTTTCATAAATACATCCTCCTTATTATGTTAGAAATAAATCACATTATATTATAAATATATCACGTGTAGAGATGTATGGTTATAATAGTTTTCCAATTCTTTTCATAATAATAGTAAAAAGAGGAAATATACTGCGTAATAAAGAGGATAATATTGTAAAATGATTGTAAGGAGGGGGAGGAAGGAATGCTAACTTGGATCATGATTGTTGTATTACTTGTAGTGATTACTGTAATTGCGACGGTGTTAATCGGGAGAAATGGTGATGCGAATTATAGTAAAGCGACAAAAGGAAATATTAAACGTCTTACGATGATTTATATTATATTAGCCGTCGTTTTAATTGTTGGATTAGGGGTGTACATTTATTTTAAAGGTTAAATAAACTGAAAAATGTAAAAATCTTAAAATAGAAGTATGCTATAATATCAATATAGTTATTTGGTAATTAAGGAAAGGATTGGATGTAATGATTGAAATTACGAATGTGTCAAAAAGTTATAATGGGTCTACCTATGCAGTAAAAGATTTAAGTTTATCTGTGCCTAGCGGAGAAATCTTTGGGTTTTTAGGACCGAATGGTGCTGGTAAATCAACGACAATTAAGATGATTACTGGTATTCATGGGGTGGACAAAGGGACTATTACGATTAACGGCAAAAATATTATGGAAGAGCCGATGGAAGCGAAGAAGACGTTTGGTTATGTTCCAGATAGCCCAGATATGTTTTTACGATTAAAGGGAATTGAATATTTGAATTTTATGGCAGATATGTATGAAGTGCCGAAAGAAGTACGCCAAGAACGAATAGAGTCTTTAGCGAAGAAATTTGACCTTTATAATGCTTTATCTGATCAAATTCAAAGTTATTCACACGGTATGAGACAAAAGATTGTTATTATTGGTGTGCTCGTGCATGAGCCAGATGTATGGATTTTAGATGAACCGTTAACAGGGCTTGATCCGAAATCTGCCTATATTTTAAAAGAAATGATGAGAGAGCATGCGGATAAAGGAAAGATTGTATTTTTCTCTACACACGTATTAGAAGTCGCGGAAAAAATATGTGACCGGGTTGCTATTATTAATAAGGGGAATTTGCAGTTTAAAGGAAATTTAAATGAAATGAGAGATCATTTTAAATCCAATGAATCACTTGAAAAAATGTTCTTGGAGATGACGGGCAATGAGTAAAATTTGGACGTTAACGAAAGTATTATTGAAATTAAATTATGCAGATTTCATAACAGATAAGAAGAAGCGATGGGCATATGTATTTTCATTTGCAGCTATTTTATTTGTTGGTTTTTTAATATTTGGTTCGATGACGCACGGAATGTATGAAGGTATGAAACAATTAGGGCAAGACCCAGGAATGATTATCGCAATGGGACTTGCGATTGCGAGTATATGGGTATTTTTAATGAGTATTACGAACATTTTAACTGTATTTTACTACAGCAATGATATTGAAATGTTACTGCCGTTACCATTAAAACCAGCGCAAATTATTTCGGCAAAATTTTTAACGGTATTAATTACACAATACGTAATGAGTTCATTCATTTTATTACCAATCTTCATTACGTACGGTTTAAAAAGTGGCGCATTTATTACATATTACATATATATGATTTTTATTTACTTACTTTTCCCGATCGTTCCGTTAGTATTAGCTTCGTTACTGATGACAGTAATCATGAGGTATACAAATATAGCAAAAAATAAAGATCGAGGAAATATATTTATTGGAATCGTAAGTATACTATTTATTGTAGGAATTAACGTATTTATGCAGTGGAGAAATAAAAGTGCGTTTTCTGGAGATGGGGCTGCGGAATATCTTGTAAATAATCAATCTTCTCTTATAGTACAAATGACAAATTATTTTCCAACTACATATTTTGGAGCAGTGGCATTAGTAGAAAGTGCAAATTGGAAGGGACCTTTATATGTAATGATCTTTGCCCTTATTTCATTTGTCTTCTTTGTGTTGTTTTATTACATTGCAGAGCGTACATATTTAAAAGGGGTTATTGGACTTTCAACGAGTACAGCAAAAAAAGAGGTCATTTCAGCAGAAGGTTTACAGAAATCAACCGTACAAAGTTCACATTTGAAAGCGTATGTGAAAAAAGAATTTAAAACGTTATTCCGTACACCACAATTTTTCTTAAATTGTATCGTACAAACTTTCGTTATGCCGATTATGTTGTTCTTTATTTTATTTGTACAAGATGGGAATTTAAAGTTTATTACAGAGTATATTAACAATCCAGAGACAACGGGGTTTGCAATCGGTGTTGGTCTTTGTGCATCGTTATTTTTGATGGGTAGTAACGTCATTGCAACGACGTCATTTTCACGTGATGGAAACTCATGGTTTGTGAATCGATATTTACCAGTAAAAGCTTCGGATATCTTTTTTGCGAAAGCGATCACTGCTTGGTTAATTAATGTGATTATTTTAGCAGTATTTGGTATTACGATGGCAGTTGTAGCTGGAATTTCTCCAGTCTTCATGATACTGTGGTTTTTACTAAGTGCGAACGGGTTGTTATTAATTAATTTAATTGGAACACGCTGGGACGCACAAACTGCAGATATTCATTGGGATACAGAGCAGAAATTATTTAAAAGTCGATATACAACTTTGTGGAATTTTTTAGCTAATATTTTAATAGCTTTAATTATTGTAGCCGGAGTAAGTGTATTATACTTCTTCCTTCAAGTCGGACTTTGGGTTATGTTTATCGTTTTATTTGCAATGTTTACGATTGTAAATTATATCTTTATTAAAATTTTAAAATTAGGTGCAGAACGTATATTGTCAAATATTAATTAAGAAGGTAGATCCTCTGTATTCGTGCAGGGGATTTATCCATAGATGGGGGAGAAAAGGTGAAGAAAATAGCAATTGTAACAGGGGCAACTCGTCTGAATGGAATTGGTGCAGCTGTATGCAAGGTGCTTGCTCAAAAAGGGATAGACATTTTTTTCACATACTGGTCTCAGTATGATAAAGCGATGCCATGGGGAATGAATGATCAAGAGCCCTTTTTGTTGAAGAAGGAGATTGAAAGTTACGGTGTTCGATGTGAAATGGCAGAAATCAATTTATCACAGTCTTATTCACCAAATCGTTTGTTTTATATGGTATCAGAACGATTAGGTGATCCATCTATTTTAATTAATAATGCAGCGTATGCTACTCATACGAGAATTGAGGAATTAAATGTAGAACAGTTAGATAAACATTATACAGTGAATGTTCGGGCAACTATGTTATTAAGTTCATTATTTATAAAACATTATGCATACAAGAAGAGTGGAAGTATTATTAATCTTACTTCAGGGCAGTCATTAGATCCAATGCCAGATGAACTAGCATATGTGGCAACGAAGGGGGCAATTGAAGCATTTACAAAATCAGTAGCACCAGTTGCGATGGAGAAGGGGATTACCGTTAATGCCGTTGATCCAGGACCGACGAATACGGGGTGGATTACAGAGGAATTAGAACATTATTTAGTATGGAAATTCCCGCAAGGTAGAGTTGGAGAATCATTGGATGCTGCGCGCCTAATATCTTTTTTAGTAAGTGAAGAAGCGAAGTGGATTACTGGGCAAGTCATTCATTCGAATGGTGGTTTCTCATAAAAATATTATGTTAACAATAGTTGAGAAACAAAAAAATTAAGATATTTATATTTTTTTGTATAAATAAAATGTCAAGAAAGAGAAAAATTTGATAGGAGAGTATATCGTCATATGAGGATAGTAATTCTTGATGTGACAATATACTCTTTTTCTTTTACAGCAGAGAGGAAAAATGAAGTAGAAGAAACTCGAATATTCAAATCGGTTTATCAGTTTTTGTACGTATTATTATGAAGATTACTGTCGGAAAGATGGTGATTCGTATGAAAAGGGATTTTTTAAGGGGAAATAGAATCGTAAAGGGGAGGATAAATTAAGTAAACATAGGGGGATTTATATGAAAATGAAAAAGGTCGCTATCGCATCGATAACAATTGGTACAATGCTTACTATGGCAGCTTGTAGTCCATCAGCAGATAAAGAGGCAGAAAAGAAAGAGCAAGTAACAGCACAAAATGAAGGAGAAACAAAAACGACAAGTACAGATGAAGCGTCAAAAACAACGAAAGATACTGAAAAAGAAACAAATACTTCTTCAAATGAAAAAACAGATAAGGATGCAAAAAATACAAAAGAATCATCTGGAACAGAAAATAACGGCAAAACGACAAAAGAAAAAGAAACGACAGGAAAAACGAATGAGCAAACTACAAGTGGCAAAGCAACCGATCAAACTACTAGCGGGAAAACGACAGACCAAACGACAAGTGGAAAGACTACTAAAGATCCGAAGAAAAGTGTAGCTGTGAAAACAAATGTAAAAGAAGTTGTGGCATTAATTGAAAGCTTAGACAAGCAATTAGCTGCTAACCCTAAATTAGAAACAGTAAATAAACTTGGAAAACAAATTAATGAGAAGTGGGATGTCATTGAAAAAGAGTTGGAAGCATCACATCCGACGGATTCTAAAACAATCGGTCAAAGTATGTATCCGTTAATTGTAGGCGCGGAAAAAGAAAAGATCGATATTACGAAAATGAAGTCGTTAACGTCGAAAACGAAAAAAGATTTAAATCAGTTATTGACGAAGTTATCGTAGTATGAAAAAGCCTACTTGTGTGAGTAGGCTTTTTACGTTGTTGTAATTGTATAAAGTGGGAACATATTTATTTTTTATTTTCAATTACGATACGAAATGAACCGTATGCTTGTTGACTGACATAATGATCTTCACTAACTTTATAAGGAAATGGGAATGCGACTAGTTGAAAATTACTTTCCTGTTCCACTGTAGGTAGTGTGAAAGTAAAAGTTTGTCTCGTTTCTGGTGCCACTGTAGTATAAGCGACGTTTTTATTATGGAATAATTCAACTTGTTCCCAATCTTTAAAGGCCACGATTGCATAAGCTATTTCATCTTTTGTTTCATTTCCGTTCGATAAAGTTAATGTTTCACCTTCCTTTTCAGAAAATACCGTTTGTAATTTCTCTTCATTGCTCGTAACAAATAATGGCTCATAAAGACCATCTTTTAAAATAGTATGTGGCTGTATAGGGGTAAACTTTAATGTTTCACTTTCTTTATGAGGATGATGTATTGAATATCGCATACTTAAAATCTCTTCTAGTATAGACGCTTTATGTAAGTCATTATCTTTTAACTTATATTCAGGTTTTTTAATAATTAAAAAGGCTAATTCGCTTGCGTTAGGAGAAGTGTGTAAAGAGATTTTCGTAGTAATCGAACTATTTGGTTTCATATCGAAAGAGTAGTGTGATAGTTCATTTACAGTATTTTCTATTTTGAAAGGTTTTTGTACGTAATCTTCTAGAACAATTAATCCATACTTTCGGTCTTCGTCAATATTATGTATAAAGGATAACGATACGTTAATTGTATTATTCTCACTAGTAATTTCACTACCGTTGTTAATATGTTGGCCTTGATTATCCTTCAAGCCGTATGAAATAGTATTGGTTTGTTTCTCTCTCTTATTTTCTTTGGAAGGTGTATAAGGTTGTATAATTGAAGCATGGAACAAAACATACATTGTAAAGAAAGAAATAAGTAAAAAACCGATAATGATATATATATTTTTCATAAATAACACCTCAATATATTTAAAATATAAGAGAAAAAAGATATGCAAGATGCATATCTTTTTTCTCTTTCTTACCAGGAAGCTTTTGTTTCGTGATTCACATCATTATAACCATTTAATTTATAGGTATGATTACCAATAGCGTAATCATCTCCATAATAAACGCTTGTGTTGGTCGCTGTAGCACTTACATAAGATGATTTTTTTGCATTATTACTTTTCGTATTCACTAATGAGCCATCGCCATTGAAAGTCCTTGCTTTTGCATAAATATAGTCTTCGGTCGTAGTTGATTTCGATTTAGCAACTGCATATGGGTTACCAAAAAAGGGAGTATAGACGCTAATGTTAGAATCATTCTTAGGTGCAGCTGCAACAGTCAAACTAGAAACATTGGATGTTTTTGCTGATTGAATTGTATCAAAGTCAACTAAAACAGGCTGCTTGTCTGCAGCACCCACCTCTGAGGCACTTGCGTTATTAGTAAAACCAAAACCTAAAACCGCTAACCCTAAAGTTGTCACCGCTAAAGATTTTTTCATATTCACTAATTTTCCCACCTTTTTTAATTTTTGAGTTCGAACTCAACTCATACAATATACGAAAAATTCGAAACTCTCAACAACCTATCCGATACTTAACTTTTCTTTTACTTTTGATTTAACATATCTTCATTTTAATAATTTGAATATAGCTTTAACTGCTTAGCGAACATGGAAATAGGGTTACCAATATGAAATTCATGTAAATGTAGATTTACACTTATAGAAGAGCACATGAATGAAAAGTAGGGTGGTAATGAAAGAGAGTTAGAAGAATGTAATACAAAACAATCGGATTATGTATTCATTAATTGTAGCGGCGGAAAAAGAAAAGATAGTAAAGGAGAGTATTAACGGTAAAAACGAAACACGGTATAAATCAATCATGTACGAAGCAATTCTACGTTTGTATGTAGGATTACTTCGTTTGTAAAGTTTAAAGCTGTTATTGTATTCCCTATGTTATTTTTAAATTTTTGTGGGAAACCTATCTGAAAAAGGATGGTGGCAAGAATGACAATTGATCGAGTATGTACAATAGGACCAGCAAGTAATAATAAAGAAACGTTAGTGCAGTTAATAAAGAATGGTATGAAAATTGTTCGGCTAAATTTATCACATGGCACGCATGAAAGTCATAAAGACATCATTCGTTTAGTGAAATCTTTAGATGATTCTATTAAAATTTTAGGTGATGTGCAAGGTCCTAAAATAAGATTAGGTGAAATGAAGGAAGATCAAATTACACTTAAGGCCGGGGATTCTTTTCTTTTACATACGCAACCAGTCATAGGGAGTAATACAGAAGCAAGTGTGGATTATGTAGGTATTGCGAATGATGTGAAAGTAGACAGTAGAATTTTGATTAATGATGGAGAGGTTGAATTAATTGTTGAAAAGGTAAGTAAGGAAAAAATAGAAACAAAGATCAAAACAGGTGGTAATATCTCATCTCATAAGGGGGTGAATTTACCAGGTGCGACAGTTAGTTTACCGGCTATTACAGAGAAAGATAAAAAAGACATTCAATTTCTTTTAGAAGAGGATGTTAATTTTATTGCGTGTTCTTTCGTACGAAAACCTAGTCATATAAAGGAAATACGAAATTTTATACAAGAGCATAAAGAAACGTCCCCAAGTTTAATTGCAAAAATAGAAACGATGGAAGCAATCGAGAATTTTCAAGATATATGTAAAGAAGCAGATGGAATTATGATTGCAAGGGGGGATTTAGGAGTGGAATTGCCGTATCAAATTATTCCGCTTTTACAAAAAATGATGATTCGTGAATGTAATCGAACGAATATATATGTTATTACAGCAACACAAATGCTTCAATCTATGGTAGATCATTCTATTCCTACAAGGGCAGAGGTCACCGATGTTTTTCAAGCTGTACTAGACGGGACGAATGCAGTGATGCTTTCTGCTGAAAGTGCATCAGGAGAGCATCCAATCGAAAGTGTGAGAACACTACGTCTCGTTTCGGAATTTGCGGAGCAAGTTAAAAAAGATGGTCCTTTTGCGATGAAAGATGTACTGGAATGGCTGCATAAGTCTCTTTAATACATGTAGCTTGGTAAGTGATGAATAAAAAAAAGAGGGCGGATATGCATCCCCCTCGAGTTTTTAACGAATATTACTCTTGCTCTTCTTGCTCATCCAAAATCTTATCAAAAGCAGCCGATACTTTGTCAAACTCTTCGTCATTTTCGATGTATGAAAACTCATTATCTTCTTCTACTTTTAAAAAGAAGATATCAATGTCTTCCTCAGTTTCTGTTTGAATGTCTTCTACGAAGGCAACTGCAATATATTCTGCACCTTCGACATCCATCGCTCCAAGTACTTCTACTTCCTGATCCTCATTATTCTCATCACTAAGAGTAAACACTTCGCCAACTTCAATATCAGACATATTCATTCTCCTCCTGTTCGACTCTAAAAATAGAGTACTCAAACTGTATACATACTAACATATCTTTCCATGAAAAAACAAATTCATACGTAAGAAAACAACTGATTCTTCTTTAGTATGAGTATACAGCTATAAGGAGCATTATTTTTTGCGTGCTATGTTACTAAATCCATTCAACAATTATATCCGTAGTCTGTCTTGTTTTATCACGCTTTGGCTCTTCTTTACGGTAACCAAAGGCAACCATAACAGATACTTCAAAATTATCGTCTTTTACAATGCCTTCTTGACGAAGTAAAGAATCTACTTTCTCTTTATCAAATCCTTCTATTGGACAAGAGTCAATACCAATTTGAGCTGCACTCGTCATCATATTACCTAAAGCGATATAAGATTGTTTTGATGCCCAATCAAATACAGCACGGTCGGATTGTAATAAGTTAAAATCTGATTCCTGGAACTTTTTGAAGAATTCATATCTAATTTTTTGAGTGTCTTCAGGCAATCCAATAATATCGTTCATCATATATTTAATATAATCTGCATCATAATGCATATCTTTAATGTTTCTTGAAAGAACAATAACAAAGTGACTAGCTGTTGCAAGTTGCCCACCAGCACCCCATGAATATGGTTGTAGTTTTTCTCTTACTTCTTTATTTTGTACGATAACAAATTTCCAAGGTTCATATCCAAAAGAAGAAGGAGATAATCTGCCTGTTTCTAAAATGAAATTAAAATCCTCTTCTGAAATTTTTTGCATAGGATCGAACGCTTTACATGCATGTCTGAAATGAAAAGCCTCCATAATTTTTTCTTTTGTAATTTCTTTTATATTTGTCATAAAAGTTCCTCTTTTCATTAATTTATTTTGTAACCAAATTATATTTTTAAAGTAACATAGAAACAAGTACGCACATTTATGTGGTATAGTATCAAAAAAGATACTAATGTTAAGGGAAGGGATTTATTATGGATTGTTCAAACGAAAATAATATAAATTACCCATTTTTAAATAAATATTCTTGTCCAGTGGAAGCGATGGTTGAGGTCATTGGAGGGAAATGGAAAGGGGTTATTTTGTATCATTTATTAGATGGTACAAAGAGGTTTAATGAATTAAAAAGATTAAAACCTAATATCACACAAAGAATGTTAACACTGCAGCTTAGAGAACTTGAAGCAGATGGCATCATACATCGCGAAGTGTACCGCGAAGTACCTCCAAAAGTAGAATATTCGTTAACTGAGCTTGGTGAATCACTTCGTCCAATGATTCTATTAATGATGGAATGGGCAACTCATAATATGGAGAAAGTTTTGGAAAGTAGAAATACACAAAATAAAAGTTAAGAGTTGAAATGGATATAGGAGAGATATGTGAAATAGTTGTAGAAATAAAAGGTGTTTCCATATGTGGAAACACCTTTTATCCCGCATTAACGGGCAGTAAGACCCCCCACCTCAAAATTCAGTGGAAGCAAAGAAGTTAGGTGGGGATCGGGCTGCCCGTAAAAGCCCGATTGGTGAAGGCTAATAATCAGTGGGGGATCAACAAACCCCCCACTGATTAAAGTTTCACTTTATTTCTATGTTTTTTACTTTTTTACTTTTTAACTTCAACTGCTGAAGTTAAAAAGTCACTCAAGTTTGCAGTTTTACCATACCAATCAGCGTGTCTAAAAACAACACCTTTTCCATATCCTTCAGTTGAAGTACGTTCCCATAGCGTTGTTGAATAGCTAGCAGTAGGAGCTGCTGTACGTACAGAAACAATTTGATTTTGCCAACTAGGAGACAAGTTTTTATAACCGCTACTTAGAGAAAAATACTCGCTACCTGTACGTTTATAGAAGTCTGTACTACCAGGTCCGCTCCCTCCAACACCAAGGGGAGTGATTGTATGATTCAACCTTTGTTTATCTTTTTCAATAAAAGACTCTAAACTTTCTTTGTTCGAAAATCCATAAGATAACCAGTCTCCATTTTGATTTTGTTTCGGTAGAACTAAAGTTATTTTTACGTCTTCCTTTGATGGAGCACCCAATTTGTGAAACGAATCTACAGCCTTTTCATCCACAGTTACATATTCGAAAGAGGCAATCGTATAATCCTTTTCGGTACTAGCTAATACTGATCCCAATCCTACAGTTAATGATGAAGCAGCTAACATTGCACCTACTACCAACTTTTTAAGCATGAATTCATCTCCTTTAAACTTAGATTTTTTTGTGTAACTAAAATGTATGTTAATTTGAGTTTATTGTAAATATTTAGAATTTTATAAAAATAAATCGGAATATTCTTTCATTAATCCAAAGTAAGGAATTCGCTTTTCTATTAAAAAAGGATCTACTTAAAAAGTAAATCCTTTTTGGATATTAGCAATAAGGCTAGAGTGTGCTACTGATTTTGCTCTTTGCCGATTCACCTCAAAACTTTACTGAAGCAAAGGAGTTAGCGGGAGGCGTGCTACTTGTGAAAAAGACTTTGGTGTGTGCTAATATAGACAACACCATCGGTAATAAAAATTTCGATTTATCCTACTATGAGTTAAAAACTTCATTTTTAGTAGTGGAAGTAGCGTCTAATAAAAGGAAGATTGCTGCTATAATATGTAGAACGATTGCTATATAAGGAAAGAAGGCAACTAGAGTAACGATAATACCGATATAATGAGGATACGTATTCATGCTTTCTTTTTTAGCTAATAAAAAAGTAGTGATATGTAAAACAATCAATAGTAGTAAAGGTATCCCATATAGGTTAACAAGACTTGGAAATAAATAATAACAAGGAAGTAATAAAAGATGATAGATCCCTGTAGTCCATTTTAGTGCTTGGATGTAGGTTTTCAAAGTTAATCAGCCTAAAACAATATATATCTATATATTACCAAAAATAATAGGTAATTGGATATTATATATTTGTAGTTTTGAGTAGATTATAATCATTTTATGTAAACTAATTATAGGTTATCTATAAAATAGAAAAACCACCCAAACGAGGGTGGTTTTTATTATAAATAATTACTTAAAGAAGCAAGAGGAACCTTCACCCCACTACCTTCTTTCATATTTCTTAGCATAACGGTTTCTGCACTAAGTTCCTCTTCACCAATAATAAGTACATAAGGGATGTTCTCTTTATTGGCATAATTAAGGGCGCGTTTTAGTTTGCGTCCTGCTAGTTCAAGTTCGATTTTCAATGAAGTAGTGGATCGTAATTGCTGGGCAATTTGCAAGCATTGTAATTCTGTCCCGAGTGGGATAATAAATAAGTCCGCTGTAGAGGGTTTTGTTTCTTTCTGTGAGAGTGCTGTATAAATAACGTCTAAACCGAATGAAATACCGACTGTTGGATAGTTCATATTATCACCACGGAATGCTCCGATAATATTATCGTAACGACCACCACTACCGATGCTAGATGTAATCGAGCCATCTTTTAGAAAGATTTCATATACGGTACCTGTGTACATTGTGAGTCCTCGTGCTAAAAACGGATTGAATATAGCATTCTCGTTTATTCGAAGAGCAATTAAATATTGCTGTAATTGTTGTAATTCGTTTATTCCATCGGTAACGAGTTGATTATTGAAAGCTTCTTTAAAGTCAGCAATTGTAAGCTTTAGACAAGATAATACGGTATTACATATCGTATCAGCCATTTCTTCAGTAATTCCACGCCCCAATATATCTTTCCGTACACCATCAATCCCAATCTTTTCAATTTTGTCTAATGATAATATTACGTCACTCATTAATTCAGTAGGGATGTTAATCGCCTGAAGAATACCGTTTAATAATTTTCGGTTATTATATTGGATCGTTACTTCTAAGTTTAACGTTCGGAACAGTTCAAACGCCATGCTCATAAGTTCAGCTTCTGCCATGACAGACTCAACACCGACTATATCAACGTCGCATTGTATAAACTCACGAAATCTCCCTTGTTTAATCGGACCATCTCGAAATACTTTCCCAATTTCATACCGTTTAAAAGGTAGACGAATATTTGGATTCATCGCCACGACTTTTGCGAATGGAATTGTTAAATCGTAACGTAAAGCAAGCTCACGTTTTCCTTGATCTTGAAGTGTATATATTTCCTTTAAAATTTCATCACCACCGCCATACTTGTAAGACATAAGTTCATACATATTTAACGTAGGTGTCTCTAACGGTTTACAGCCATAACGTTCAAAAGTATCTTCACACGCTTTTTTAATTTTATTTCGCAGCACTTGCTCCTCTGGTAAATAGTCCTTTGTTCCTTTTACATTTTTCATTTCCACTGTAATCACTCCTTTTTTAAATTAAAAAAAGCTATGCGGGTATAAAAATACCCACATAGCTTTATGAACGCTTCGTGGGTAAACAGGAAAAGCCCTGTACCCACGAAGAAAAAATTTTCTTCGGATACACGGCGTTACGTATGATGATGAAGTTGGAAAGAAGTATTAAAATTTCGCATTACAAATCTCTCCTTAACATAAGTTTTTCCAAATTATATCAGATGATTTTTGAAATATCAATATTTTCAGTTTTGAAAAATGCGTGAAGTTATGTAGAAGAAATGGAAAAGGGTGTATAATAAAAGAAAACTTAATAATATGAAATAACCTTTTAAGGAGAAGCACATGAAAAAAGATAAAACGAATGCGATGCGAATATTAGATAAAGAAAAAATTGAATATTCGATGATGTCATATGATCCAGACGATGGGAAAATTGATGGCGTGTCAGTAGCCGAGAAAATTGGACGAGAAGTGAGAGAAGTATATAAAACGTTAGTCGCTCAAGGGAATAGTAAAAATTATCATGTGTTTATCATTCCGGTAGATGAGGAACTGAATTTAAAAGCAGCGGCAAAAGCAGTTGGTGAAAAGAAAATTGAAATGATTCCAGTAAAAGATATTACGAAAGTGTCAGGATACATTCGCGGTGGTTGTTCACCAGTCGGAATGAAGAAGTTATTTTCTACATGTATCGATGAAAGCGCCCGATTACTTGAAACGATCATTGTAAGTGGCGGAAAAATTGGTATACAAATTGAGCTGAAAGTGGAAGATTTGGCGAAAGTAACGAGAGCGCAGTTTGGTGAGATAACGAAGTAAATATACATAGGGGAAGAAGTTCTAAATATTATGGAACTTCTTTTTATTTTAGATAGATGTTTCTTAACGGTTGTTGTAGGATGATCTAATTAAGTATACGGATTATGTTTTTTACGGTATAAAACATAAAAAAAAAGATTTTTTCAGTATAAAACATTTTAAATACGAACATTTTTAGGGTGAAATAAAATAATGTTCATATTTATATTGCTTCTATACTAATAGTTTGTTATATTATCCATATAATAATTTTGAATAACATCACTCGTATATACTCGGTAATATGGTCCGAGCGTTTCTACCTAGTTCCCAATGAAAGAACTGGACTACGGGTTAAAGTATTCGGTCGGTTTGTGTATGGAGCCGCTACCGTTCTATAATGAAGCATTGACCTCGTCTTTTGCTTCATTAACTTTGACTACCGTAGTTCTAGAAAGTAGAGATTCTTCTACAATTTCTAGAACTTTTTTGTTTGGACCAAAAGTATCGAGTATAGAAAACAACAAGAGAAAGAGGAGATTATTTATGAAGAAGAATACGTTGAAAAAATGTGCTGCCCTAGTAACTACTGCTGCATTGTCACTCTCGATACTTGCGGGATGTAATGCGAGTCCGAAACAAGTTGAGGCAAAAACCAATCAAAAACCAATCTTAATTCAAGGGCCAATGCCGATAGAAGCTGAAAGTTTTGCGAAAAGGTTGAAAAATGTGAAAGAAGAAAAATCTGGAACATTTGTATTTTATAAAGGAACTGTCGACAATTATCCTGTAATCGTTGCGAAAACAGGTAAAGGAATGGAAAATACAGCAGCTGCTACAGCAGTGGCTATTGAAAAATATAAGCCTATAGCGATTATTAACCAAGGAACATCGGGTGGCCATGATCCTAATTTAAACGTATTTGATATTGTGTTAGGAAAACAAGTTGCAAATATAGGTACATTAAAAACCACAAATATGGATGAGAATCAAGGGATTGAGCCAACAAAATGGATATCTATGGATTTAATGGCTTCTGAAGGAAGTGCAGGAGAAGATCCAAATGCTGAGAAAATCCGATACTACGAGGGAGATAAGGATTTACTTGCAGCAGCTAATGCAGTGAAAGATACATATACAAAAGGTAAAGTGGTTGAGGGTACGATAGGTTCAGCAGACGTTTGGAATAATGAAGTTGATAGAATTAAGTGGTTCCATACAAAATACGGTACATCTGTAGAAGAAATGGAAGGCGCTGCTGCAGCGCAAATCGCAAAAGCTTATGACGTACCATTTTTAGGAATTAGAGTATTATCTAACAATAAAACAAACGGCGGAAAATACAATCCAAATACAGCAGCGGCAAATCAAGAATATGTATATGAAGTAGTTAAAAAGTATATAGCTTCGATGCCAAATAAATAGAAGTAGTTGTATGCTCAACATAAATGTCAATTAGCTCCAAAAGTTTCCGAGACAGATAGATTTACCTTAGGAATGATAGTTGAAAAAGAAAAGCTTGTTTCTTATTGAAAAATATAAGAAATGAGCTTTTTTATTTAGAAAAAAATTGAGTAATTAGTTTATAGCGTTAATATATAACATTGAATATCGTAATAATATAATGGAGGTGAATGTAAAATGGCTTTTACTACAGGTCCTATTGAAAACTTGGGAAATCAACCTGCTAATGCAAATAGAGTTAGGGTGAAAATCCTTAACCGTACTGCTGGCCCGCTTACTGGAGTAGCTAGAGTTTTTAGACTTGACGGTTCAATAGTATTAATTGAACAGGTGAATTTCAATGTGAATTCTAATGCTTCTACTATTGAAACTCTAAGTTTAGTTCATCCTGCTTTTGGACAAGCATTAGAATATGAAGTTCAAATTGTTCCTAATCAACCTGGTGGACTATATAGTGTTTATGGAATAACAGCTGAAAGTGTTATCATTACTGCACAACGTGTTGTCAATGCAGAATTAACACAGTTTCTTTAATAAAAATAGATTGGTGCCTACATGGTATCCAATCTATTTTTGTACTTATTTTTCAGAGAAAGAAGAGTTTTACACAAAAAATAAAGACAGTTATGGAAAAAGGAAGAGCCGAGCTATCATCTCGATTTGTACGATTGCTGTCCTAGACTCTATCTGTTTTATTGCACGGTTTTTTTTGAAAAATTTATTAAATATGCATAATTGCATAAAAAAATTGAAATTTATAAGTTAACATTAAACTACTTTTTAATTGTAAAGAATAGTTTAATAATCTTTACTAGGGAAGGATATTCCTTGTGAAAAGTGAATTTGTTTGAAAAGTAGATAAACCAAAAGTATGGAAATGATACAGACTGAATAGGGGTTTGTATTAAATAAAAAGAGAAGGGGAATGGAGTTTTAAACGTTTTCGTAGTTTTAGGGAGAACATTTTTAGTAAATGACTTCAAATTATATTTTAAAGGGGAAATGGGTATATGAAGTTTCGAAATACAAAGCTTGCTATGGTTACACTATCTTCATTCTTTATTTTAGGTTCTGCATCTCTATCATTCACAGATACTATACATGGTGAAGTAGCTTCTGTATCACCACAAGAGATGATTGTAAAAAGCTATGACGATACATATTATAATAATGCAATAGGAAAAACGGGTTTGGAACTAAAGAAGGAACTTCATAATATTATTGATGATCATACAAAGTTATCATACAGTGCGGTTTGGGAAGCGCTAAGAGATACGGATGAAGATCCAAATAATAAAAACAATGTAATACTCTTATATACTGGGCGTTCGCAAGGGAAACTTACGAATGGTTCAGGAGTTAATAACTGGAACCGAGAGCATGTTTGGGCAAAATCTCATGGTGATTTTGGAACGGCTGCAGGACCTGGAACAGATCTGCATCATTTAAGAGCGACGGATGTATCTGTAAATAGTTCACGTGGAAATCTGGATTTTGATAATGGTGGTGTGAATCATTTGGAAGCGACAGAATGTAAATATGATAGTGATTCTTGGGAACCTCGTGATAGCGTAAAAGGAGACATCGCTAGAATGCTGTTTTACATGGCTGTTCGTTACGAAGGGGATAGCGGTGAAATAGATTTGGAACTAAATGAAAAGGTGAATAACAATAAAGATCCGTACATGGGGAAACTCTCTGTATTACTAAAATGGAATGAACAAGATCCGGTCGATGATTTAGAGCGAAAGCGTAATGAAATAATTTTTACAAAATATCAACATAATCGTAATCCTTTTATTGATCATCCGGAATGGGTAAATAAAATTTGGAACTAAGATTTGTAAAGGTATTATATTTTGTAAGAAGGGATTGATCATAATGATCAATCCCTTCTTACATCTATACTAGAATCAATAATTTTCATAGGATTGGAGATGAAAATAGAATAGATGTTTTTGTATCATCAAGTTAAGTATATTGTAAACCTTTTAGTACGGTCCCCACTCAATATTCACTCCAATAATAAGAAAAATAAGTCCAATGATAAACCAAATGAATGCAAGAGGAGCCATAAATCGAATCCATTTTCCGTAAGAAATGCCGCTAGCTGCGAGAACGCCCATTAAAACACCGGAAGTTGGATTTAAGCAGTTCACTACACCTTCGCCGAGCATAACAGCTTGTACTGTAACTTGGCGTGTAATGTGCATGAAATCAGCTAATGGAGCTAATATCGGAATGAAAATAACAGATTCTCCTGTCCCGGATGAAATGAGGAAATGTAATGCGGCACTACTTACATACATACCGATAACGCCAAATACAGGGCTATATCCTTCGAGAGACTGTGCGAGTTGATTAACAATTGTATCAAGTAATTTGCCTTGTTCTAGAATGACTGAAATAGAGCGAGCCATTCCGACGATCAAAGCACCGTATATGAGATTTTGGCAGCCTGCTAGAAAAGTAGAAGCGATATCGTTCGCTTTCATACCGCCTATTATTCCTGCTGTAATTGCGATGAAAATAAAAGTAGCGGTCATTTCTGCATCTGTCCAATGTAGTCGAAAAGCCCCTATTAAAAATACAATTAATGATAAAGCTGAGACGAGTAAAATTAATTTGTGACGTATTGTCCAAGGAACTTCAGTTTTCTCTATTTCTCTCTCTCTTGAAAGAGCATTACTTGGAAACCAGTTATCGCCGAGTATGCTTCCTTTATTCGATTTTTTTAAACGTTTTATATACCAATTAATATACAAAATGGTAGCAATTAAAAAAGAGATATAGATTGCTGTACGTAACCCAATCCCTGAAAACATCGGAAGTTCTGCGATTTTTTGTGAAATACCTAAAGGTGAGGGAGATAATATAGTAGCATTAAAACCAGCATAAGTGCCTAAATAAATAATTGCTACGCCAACGATAGCGTCCCATTTCAATGTGCGTGCAACGATGATGCCGATGGGGATAAAGCCGATAACTGAGTTAACGATAATGCCAGTCGTTCCGAGAAGAGAAAAGAGTGCGGCGACAATACAAATGAAAAGTAATTGCTGATTCCGAAATTTGTTAATCACATGATAGATTAAACCGTCAAGAGCACCTGTTTTTTCAAGAATGGCAATGGCACCACCTGTAAATAAAATTAAGAAGATGATAGGAGCAGCAAGTGTCATTCCTTTTTCAATAGCGGTAAAAAAAGAAACAAACCCTACCGGTGATTGCGGAACAGAATGGTAACTTCCTGGTATTGTCGTTGTAACAGTCCCGTTTGTTACTCTTTTAAATTCTCCAGCAGGAACGAAATAAGTAGCTATGGCACAAAGTAAGGCAATAAAAAATAGTAGTACGTACGCGTCAGGCATTTTAAACTTTCGTTTACTAGGTTGTTTTTTTATCTCAGTTTGTAATTGCATAAAATCCCTCCTTTTTCACTTGGTTAATTTTTAATATTCTGAAATTTATCTGTGAAATAGATTATAATAAAGGTGACTTCTTAAGGCAATAGTTTTTCTGTCCTTTCCTGCACATACAAATTATTGCAACATTAGACAGGGAAACGAAAATAATCCAAGAATATGTTAAATAGAAAGTAAAAGGAAAAGAGGGAAAAAGATGTGGAAAACTACGGATCTATGTGATGAGTTTGAAAAGGAGTTACAAATATGTCGCCAGTCTTTTCGATCTTTTGGGAAGAAAGAACAATTCCACGGGAAAATTGCAACGGTGAAAGTGAAGGATGATAATGTACTAGTGAAGGAAGGATTACAAACATTACCAGAAGGAACGGTATTAGTTGTTGATGGTGGAGCGTCTACGAATTGTGCGTTACTCGGTGATAATTTGGCAGCTATTGCAGAGGAAAGAAAGCTGGCAGGAATTATTGTAAATGGATATGTTCGTGATTCTAGTGAACTAAAGAATATTAATATTGGTATTTTAGCGTTAGGGACGATGCCAAATAGAAGTGTAAAAGAAGGGAAAGGAGAACGAAATATTTCATTGCAATTTGGACAAGTAGAATGGAAGCCAAATGATTATGTTTATGTGGATGAAGATGGAGTCATTATTAGTGAAAAAAGTTTGCGTCGTTAAAGGTTAGTAAGTTACTATTCTTAGAAAATAAATCCGATAAAGCATGGACAAAATTCTTTGTCAATAGTAAAATAATACAGAAATTTAAAATTAACAGAATGTATAGGTTTATCGTTTTACGATAACTTAAATGGAAGTAAGTCGTGCCTAAAAAAGTGAATGTTATCACAATGATACGTTCATGAACAAAATTATTTTTCCTATACAAATATAGCGGCGAATGATGCGGGTAGGAGGTGTTGCACAGTTTGTTCGACACTTACAAAAAAAGAGTGTCAATTGCACGCCCTTGAAGGGTCTTTTTTTGTGTGAATAGTAGTAAGGGAGGAAATTTTGGGATGGCAATGTTGAAAAAATGGCTGCTTACGTCGTTAATGGCAGTTATACTTGTATTTGTTTCTTTTGCGAATACAGTACATATTACGTTTGCTGAAGGAAATACAGCAAAACTTGCAATTGTTGGTGAATCACAAAATGGCATTATGTTATGTCCGAAAGAAGAGCAAATTAAAGATGGGGAAACAGCTTTAAGTTTGCTGCAAAAAGTCATGGGGGACAAAGTAGAAGCTGAAACGATGTCGTTTGGAACGTATGTAAAAGGCATTGATGGGCTAATGGCCGGGGCTACAAGTGGCTGGCTGTATGATGTAAATGATAAATCTGCAGAAGTTGGAGCGGATAGTTATAAATTAAAATCTGGAGATGTTGTTGTTTTCCGTTTTGTTTCAGACTGGAGCAATATGAGTCAAGAAACATTACAACAAACATTAGATAAATTTGGTACTTGTAAAACGGTAGAAGAACCAAAAACAGATGATCCAAAACAAGAAAAACCAGAAGAACCAAAGACGGATGATCCAAAACAAGAGAAACCAGAAGAACCAAAGACGGATGATCCAAAACAAGAGAAACCAGAAGAGCCAAAAACAGATGATCCAAAACAGGAAAATCCAGATGGAACAAAAACACCAGAAAAACCAAAGCAAGAGAACATTCAAGTTCCAGCAGCGCAAGTAAACGAAGCAATTTCTAAAACGTCTGAAAAGATGTTACAAGATGGAATAGAGAGTGATTGGGTAGCTCTAGGGCTTTCTCGTTCTGGAAAGAATGTACCAATTGAGGCGCAATTAAATTATGTTAAGGCAGTAACAGAAAAAGTGGAAAAGCGTATAAATCGTTTTTCAGCAACAGATTTAGCTAGAACGATTATTATGATGAATGCAATGAGTGCAGACCCTAAAAAGGTAGGCGGACATAACTTAGTTCAAAAATTGTATGAATCTGATAAAGTAAATTCTGTTACAGGTTATACATTTGCGTTACTTGCCTTTGATACGAATAAATATGAAATTCCAGTCGAAGCAAAGTGGAATCGAGTTGCTTTAGTAGATGCAATTTTAAACACGCAACATACAGATGGTGGCTGGACTTATACTAGTTCAGGTAGTAAAGATAGTGCTAGTAGCGTCGATGTAACAGGTATGGTTTTATCCGCGTTAGCACCTTATCAAGATCGATCAGATGTGAAACCAGCTGTACAAAAAGCTGTTGCGTATTTATATACCGAACAGCTAAAAAATGGTGGTTTTTCTGCTGATGGACAAGAGAATTCTAATAGTACTGCGCAAGCAATTATTGGATTATCACTTGTTAAAGATGTAGATCAAAATCGTCTTCATAAGGCAGTGCAAAGTCTGCTGTCATATCAACTTCCAAATGGTGAATTTAAATGGTTACCAAGTGATCAAAATGGTAACGGAATGGCTACAGAGCAAGCTCTTTTAGCGTTAGTTCAATTTAAAGAAATCGGAAAGTCTATTTATGACTGGTCTAATGTAGGCGATGATGAAGTAATTAAGCCGAAACCGATTGAAGAGCCAGAAAATAAGGTAATAGAAAAAGAAATTACTGAAGAACCGAAAGAACAAAAACAAATACAACAAGAAACAAAAGATGAAGATGTAAAAGTTGTTGTAGATAATAAACCAGTTAAAAATGAAAACATGCTACCGAAAACAGGAGCATCTTCTCATAGTACAGCTACAGAAGTAGGTATGGGTGTATTATGTATTGCTTCTGCATATGTATTATGGAGACGTAAAGCAGCTTAACAAAAATTAGGAGCAATGATTTGCTCCTAATTTTTATATGAAAGGTGAGAGAGAACATGAGTAAGATGAAGTGGTTCATTTCTTTAATGCTTTCACTCGGGCTACTTGCCGGATGTGAAGAGGCGGCTGTAAAGCCTGAGAAGAAAGTAGAGCCAAAGCAAGAAGAGGTAGCAAAACAAGAAGAACCGAAAGAAGAAGTGAAACCGGAAGAGAAACAAGCTGAGCCGGAACAGAAACAACAAGAAGAGAAACAAGAACAAAAAGTAGCAGAGCAGCCGAAAGAGGAAAAGCCGCAGGAACAACCTGAAGTAAAGAAAGAAGAGAAACCTCAGGAGCAATCTGCTACTAAACAACCAGAACAACAAAAAGCACAAGAAGAGAAACAACAGCAACCGAAAGCACAGGAAGTAAAAGAAGAAGCAAAGGTTGTCAATCAGCCGAAAGAAACACCAAAGCAGGAGCAAAAGGTAGATCCGAATAAAGAGAATAAAACGATACCGACTCCGCCCGTACCAACTCCTGTACCACCAAAACCAGATCCAGTACCGGTACCTAAACCACAAGCAAAACAAGTTACTATCTCCGTAAAAGGACATGAAGCGTACTTATTAGGTGCGAAAAAGGTTGATGTACAAGAAGGTGATACTGTTTATAAAGTGTTGCAGCGTACAGGATTAGATGTTGATGCAAGTGGATCAAAAGATAGTATTTATGTAAAAGGTATTAATGATTTATATGAAAAAGATATTGCCGATACTAGTGGATGGAAATATCGTGTGAATGGTGCATTTCCGAACCGTAGTGCTGGTGTAGTTACAGTAAAACCAGGAGATACAATTGAGTGGGTATATGTATTAAAATAAGAAAGGCATTCGGTAAAGGACTATGAAAATAAGTTTTTCTTCTTTACATCCTTTTGTGAATTTTTTCTATTATATTGGGGTGATGATACTATGTATGATGTGTCTTCATCCTCTTTTTTTAATTGGAGCAATTTTATTAATCGTTATTTTAAATGTGATACAAGGGAATAGCGAAAAGATAAGAAAGATGTTACCGAGCACAATCGTATTCTTTTTTATGGTAATTTTATTTAATTCGTTATTAACGCATAGAGGTCGAACTACGTTATTTTGGTTAGGTGATAGCCGTATTAAGCTGGAGGCAATTATGTTTGGACTAGTAATGGGGTTATTACTAGTTGCGATTATGTTTACGTTTGCTTCGTATAATGATATTATTTCAAGTCATAAATTTTTATATTTGTTTTCGAGAATTTCACCGAAAGTTGCATTGTTAACGATGATTACAGTGAGGTTTGTGCCTTTGTTTATTAGACGATTACAGAAAATAACACTCGTCCAAAAGACAAAAGGTGTGCAGGTAGATTCAGGTTCAATTGTTGAACGAGTGAAAAATGGCATGCAGTTACTGCAAGTATTATTAATTTGCTCGTTAGAAGATGCACTTCAAACGGCAGATTCTATGCAAGCTCGTGGATTTGGTGTAACGAAACGTACGACGTATATTCGGTATAGAATGGAAAAACGTGATTGGTATACGCTCAGTTATTTAATGATTTTATTTATAACTGCTATCATATGTAGTAAGTATGGCGGAGGAAAATTGATCATTTATCCGAAAGTCGAATTTATTCTATTCCACCAATACGATGGAATGATGTTTGTAGCATTTACGCTGTTTATTAGTTTACCAATCATAATGGAAGGAAGGGAATGGATATGGTGGCGCATGCAGAAATAAACAATTTATCATTTGTATATACTGATGAAAATGAAAAAGCGTTACAGCATATTTCTCTTTCTATTCAAAAAGGAGAGTTTATAGCGCTAGCTGGAGGATCCGGATCTGGGAAGACGACATTATTAAAACATTTTAAAAAGGAGTTACTTCCAATTGGCACGCGTTCGGGAGAGATGTTTTATGAAGATGTATTATTAGAGGAAGTACCTGACTTATTATCTGCCCAAGAAATTGGGATGGTATTTCAAAACCCAGAAAATCAGCTTGTAATGGATACAGTGATTCAAGAATTAGCATTTTCTTTAGAAAATATCGGATTACCATCACATATTATTCAAAAACGAATAGCCGAGCTCATTAGCTTCTTAGGATTTCAAGATTTATTGCATCAATCTGTTCATACGTTATCTGGTGGGCAAAAACAACTTGTCAATTTAGCTGCGGTATTAGTTATGCAGCCGAAACTATTATTATTAGATGAACCAACGGCGCAATTAGATCCAATTGCTGCGAAAGAGTTTTTAGGATTGTTAAAACGTATTAATGAAGAACTTGGAATTACGATTATTTTAAGTGAACATCGTTTAGATGAAGTGATACCACTTGCAACACGCGTTGTTTGTATGGATAACGGCCGAATTGTTTATGATGGTAGTCCTAAAACAGTTATAGCGAAAATGTGGAAAGTAGAAAACTTCCGTCCATTTATTCCGCAAATTCCAAGGTTGTTTTTAGAATGGAATGCGAGAGATATTCCGTTTACAGTGCGAGAAGCACAAATGAAAATGAATGACTTTTCAGCGATATCATATGTGAATGAGCAGATGGTACAACGTGAAAAACAAGAAGTAATGTTAAGTGCAGAACATATTTCTTTTCAATATGAAAAAAATAGTCCGCTTATTTTACGAGATTTAACAGTTGCGATTGAAAAAGGAAAATGGGTAGCGCTCGTTGGGAAAAATGGTACTGGGAAGTCTACACTGTTAACGATTTTAGCAGGATTGCAAAAAGCGAGAAGAGGGAAAGTAAAGTGGCATGGTAAAGTGATACATAAAATTGATTCGAAAGAACGATTTAAAAGGATCGGGTATGTATCACAGCATCCGTATTATCATTTTACATTTGATACAGTGTGGCAAGAAGTTTATGAACGTGCTCGTGAATTATATGGAGAACAAGGAAAAGAAATAGCAAAAGATATGTTGAAACAGTTTTGGTTACATTCGCTTAAAGAGCGCCATCCACATGATTGTAGCGGGGGAGAGCAACAACTACTTGCATTATGTACAACGTTATTATCAAAACCAACGCTATTACTACTTGATGAACCGACAAAAGGGTTAGACCCATGGAAGAAAGAAAGAGTAGGGGAGCTATTTAGGAAATTACAAAAAGAAGGTACAACCATTGTAATGGCAACGCATGATATTGAGTTCGCAGCGAAATATGTTGATCAGTGCATGATGTTATTTGATGGAACAGTCATTATGAATGATGCACCGAAAGAATTTTTTAGCGGTAACTTCTTTTATACAACATCTATTAATCGATTCATTCGAAAAGAATTGCCATATGCATTAACGTGGGAGGATGTGTACGAAGCGTGTCCAAACGATATATTGCATTCATAATATGTATTTTTGCGTTTATAATAGGCACATTACTCTTTACTACACTCCTCATGGACGGCTATTACATGGTAAGTAGTTTGTTTTTATTAGCTGTTATTATGTTACCTTTCTATATCCGTTTTGAAAGGAAGGCGTTTGTTTCACGTGAAATTGTTCTCGTTGCCGTGTTAGCAGCAATTGCTGCGGTTAGCCGCGTACCATTTTCTATTTTACCAAGTGTACAACCAACTTCCTTTGTCATTATCGTTTCTGCAATCGTGTTTGGGAGTGAAACTGGTTTTATGATCGGGGCAACAGCCGCTATCGTATCGAACATTTTTTTAGGACAAGGTCCGTGGACACCGTGGCAAATGTTTTCGTGGGGTATGATTGGTTTTATAGCTGGACTATTACGTAATACATTTTTCATGAAAAAGCTATGGGGAAGACTCCTATACGGATTAATTGTTGGATTTTTATTTGGTTGGATTATGAACTTCTGGGGACTTCTCGGTTTTATACGAGAAGCAACGTGGGAAACCGTCATTGCGTACTATGTCGCGAGTTTTTACTTTGACTTAAGTCATGCGATTTCAAATGTTATTTTCCTACTACTATTTAGTACTTCGTGGATTACGATTCTCACAAGGTTTAAAAAGAAATACGGTATATTAGATGAGCATAACATGACATAGAAAAGCATACTTATATAAGGTAGGGTCGCGACTTACATATTCGTTTGCCTCTTTCATGCTTCTTACATATTGTAAGAAGCATTTTTTATTGTCAAAAAATAGATCCAATATACATCCGTTATTATATAAAATTATTTGTATAATAGTAGGTGAGAACTTCTTTCAAGAGGGAGGTGTATAGTTAATGAAGTTAGTTATTCCGAAGCAACATGGTGCATGGGCCATGCTTGTTATCCCATTTCTATTAAGTGTCATACTTGGGAAACCTACTTTTTATCATATTCCATTGTTTTTAGCTTGGTTCTTTATCTATTTAGCTACGTATCCATTTCTCATATACATAAAACAAAAACGAAAAAAAGAGTTTTTACATGCAGCAATTGTATATTTTATTATTGCGTTCGTATTTGGGATGATTTCTCTATTATATGAATGGCGAGTTCTTTTATTCGTAGCAGCAATGATTCCATTATTTATAGTAAATATGTATTACGCTCGTCAAAAGAATGAAAGAGCACTGCTAAATGACATTTGCGCAATCATCGTTTTCTGTATAGGTGGTTTAGTTAGTTATTATTTTTCAATGAAACTCATAGATAAAACAGCTTTATTTATTGCGCTTATTTCATTTTTATATTTTTTAGGAAGTACGTTTTATGTGAAGACAATGATTCGTGAAAAAAATAATCCGAAGTATCGTATTATATCATGGGGTTATCATATCGTATTAACGATAATTATATTTGCTATCAATCCATGGTGCTCTCTTATTTTTATACCAAGTGTCATTCGAGCAATTATGTTGTATGGCAAAAAAATTTCTATCATAAAAGTAGGGATTTTAGAAATTGTTAATTCTGTATATTTTTTAATCATAACGGCAATAATTATGAAGTATGCCATTTGAAAAAACTTCCCACCTTATGATGGGAAGTTTTTTTCAATCTTGTTCTAAAATGTGAACCGTGTAATCACAGCGTTGAATAGCTTGTTCGATCGCATAAAGAGATTGCTCAATACGAGCACGATTAAAATCTTTTTCGACAGTCTGTAATGCTTCTTCTAAACAATGTTTTGCTTCTTGTAATGATTGAAAAGAATCTTGTACATATCCGCGAGCATTTTCGTGCATTTCATAATCCTCCTTGCATATTCATATATGTATAGTATGAACAGGAAGAAAGAAAATATAATTTGTTGTATTTGTTTGACAATTGAAATGAAATTACGTATAGTAAGATTTAAGTGAATATTTTCTTATCCAGAGAGGTGGAGGGACTGGCCCGATGAAACCCAGCAACCGCGATGCAGGTGCTAATTCCAGCAGAACATATTTGTTCTGGGAGATAAGACGAAGATATATACGTAACTTCTTCTTATCGGAGAGGTTTTTTTGTTGCAAAAAAACCGATTACGAAAATTTATATTAAGAAGAAAGGGGTTGCGGATTACTGTGACACTCGAAAAATACGTAAAACTGCGTAGTACAGTTTATGAATATATGATAGAGCAAGATAAGCCAATATCATTGTTAGATATTCAAGAACATATCGTTTCGCATCATGAAGGAAAATTCACGAAAAAAATGTTACATCAATTTTATTTATCAAGACTATTAGATGAACTCAAACTGGATGGGAAAATTACATTAGCTGATGATGAATATCTCTATACTGAAAAAGGGGTATTTTATAAGGCGAGAAAAGGGAGCTAGTCTCTCTTTTTTTCTTGAAATAGCGAAGTATGTAGAGTAAAAGACTGCTAATGCAGCCTGATACAGGGAATGGTGTTGAGTGTGTAGTGTCAAAAATTGAATGTGCCTGAAAGAGGCAATTCATATCGGCTGCAAATGAAAAGAGACACCTCCGCCGAATAGGTGTCAGTCGTTTTGTCACGTAGACTCGCTACTTGACAGTTATTAGAATAACATGCAGGTTTTTTGAAGTCAAAAGGGAATTAAAGGAAGAGGTGCAAATATGTACACTTACTTATTAAAAGATATAACGAAATGGATCCCAAAGTACATTATAGATAAGGGATATGAATATTATGAAGATGGACATGTAGAAGATGTTGAAATACAAGACAAGAAAGTAATTGCTTTCGTTACTGGAAATGCAGGAAATTATGAAGTGATTATTGATCTTGAAGATTTTACAGAAAGTAGCTGCGAGTGTCCTTATGAGAATCTTTGCAAGCATATGGCGGCAGTTGTTTATGATATTCAAGGTGCTGGTGAGCGTAAGGTGAAAGAGAAACTGAAAGATTTAGACAAGGAAGAGTTACTTACCGTATTAAACCGTTTATTACAAAGTTCGAAAAACGTACAAATTGTAGAGAAGATGTTAAAGAAGGGGAAACTTTAACTATAGAGGGAGTTGTTTTGTAATGAACGTATTAATTATATACGCTCATCCTAATCCTTCCATTTTTAACGAGGCGATTTTAGAGCATGTGCAAAAAGGACTACAGGGGACAAATCATTCTGTTACAGTACTTGATTTATATAAGGAACAATTTGATCCGGTGCTCGTATTTAATGAAGAGAAGAAAAGGCGTGATTTAGTAAATGAAGAAGAAACAGCTTGGTACAGAACGTTAGTGGCAGAAGCAGATACTCTTTTATTCATATATCCGATATGGTGGTGGGGGATGCCTGCTATTTTAAAAGGGTTTATTGATCGCATTTTCGTAGCTGGATTTGCTTATAAATATGAAGGTGCCTTGCCGAAGGGCTTATTGAAAGGAAAGAAGGCGTGGGTAATTAATACGTTAGATTCACCGTTATGGTACGTCGCCCTATTATATCGATCAGCAGATTGGATTATGATGAAGAGAGGTGTGTTACGTTTTTGCGGCATTCGCGATATAAAACGATCTGTTTTTCAATCTGTGAAAACGAGTAAACGAGAGAAGCGGGAAAAGTGGTTATTACAAATAGAAGAAAAGGCTCGTACATTATGAATGAAATTGATCGTATTATAAATTGTTGTCAGTATGATAACGAACTTTTTCGTACCTATATTAATTGCTTAATCCAATTAAAGAAATATAGTGAAACGTTTCAACAAATGAAGATCCAATTAAGAAATGATTATTTAATAAGAGGGATTTGTGAAAGAGAAGTCGATGAGGTAGTAAGAGGAAGTAAAGAGTATGAAACGTATTTTCTTCCTAAAGCGTTACAGTGGAATTTCTTGAGGGAAAATCCATATCTGATTGAAAAGATATGTGAAGATTTTTTTGCATTTGAGGCATTACATCTTACCGATATAGAGTGGGAAACGATTGTAAATTGCATGGGAAATAAGTGATTTATTATGTAAAAAAGCTAGTATAAAACTAGCTTTTCGTTTAAATAAATAAGAAGCATAAACTAATGATAAAACCTGCATATAGTAAGTTCACAACGCAAAATCCCATAATATCACGAGCACCTAAACCAGCTATCGCTAACGCTGGTAATGCCCAGAAAGGTTGAATTAAATTCGTCCAAGCATCGCCCCACGCAATTGCCATCGCTGTTTTTGCAGCAGGTACACCAAGTTCAGCACCAGCTGGAATCATAATGGGTGCTTGTACAGCCCATTGACCGCCACCAGATGGAACAAAAATATTAACGATGCCAGCACTTAAAAAAGTAAAGAGTGGGAAAGTCGTTTCGTTTGAAATACTAATAAAGAAATTAGAAATAGCTCCTCCAAGAGAAAGTCCTTCACTATTTACTCCAATCATCATACCCATAATTCCTGCGTAAAACGGAAACTGAAGTAGAATGCCAGAAGCACTTTTTGTAGAGTCTGAAAAAGCGCGAATATATTGAATCGGAGTCCGGTGAAAAATAAGACCAGCAATTAATAATATAAAAATAACGATATCGAGTGTAAGGTTAAAACCTTTCGTATAAAAGTAATTGAAAATATAAATGAGACCTAATAACCCAACGCAAAGTGTAATAATGATGCTATTTTCCATTTTTTCAGCGACTGTTTTTGGCTCTACTTCTATAGCAGCAGCTTCTTCATGAAATACGCTAGGATCTACTGTTACCGTATGTTTTTCATCGGGATGCATTGCCCTGTTAATGAGTGGCATCGTAATGAGAAAGATAATAACTGGAACGAGAGCGTATGGTGAGAATAACGTTTCTGTTATTGGAATCGCTTCTTTAATACTTCCAGCTGTCGTTTTAATTAACGTTTCACCGCCCGTAGCTAACGTAAGAGGGATAGAAGCGGAAAGACCCGCATGCCAAATGAGAAATCCAGAGTAAGAAGAAGCAATTGCTAATCTGTAATCTAATCCTTCAAGTTGTCTTGCAACTTCTTTTGCATATAAAACAGATACAACAATACCAAATCCCCAGTTTATGTATGCACCAAGTAAACTTACAATTGAAATGGCAATAATACCTTGGCCATTCGTTTTCGGTAGCCTGGCAGCTTTCGTTAACCCCTTTTTAATAAGAGGAGCGTTCGCTAAAGCAGATCCAGTGACAAGTACTAGTGCCATTTGCATAGAAAAGGCGAGAAGTCCCCAAATCCCATTACCCCAATGATTAATCATTTCGACCGGTGTTTGGTGAGTTGCAAACATGCCGAAGAAGATAACAAAAACAGTTAATAAACATGATAAAATAAACGGTTCTGGCAAGAAACGTTGCACTAAGGCGACGCAACCATTTGTAAAGGAACGAAACAAAATAGATCAACCTCCTTATGTATGTTTCTTACAATGTTCGAGGTTGTTTGGAGGATAACCTTTAATAAATAGAAAATTCTGATATTTATAGATTTTTGTTGTAATGTATTGATAGATTGAATTTATATTTCAAAACGTTTTTTCATTTTGATTTGAAATATTTTTAAGAGGGGGAGTACTACATGCCTTTCAATATAAGAGGAACGAATGGAGCAAATGCTTATTTCTACCTGTAAAAAAATGAATGAACTTATAGGAGCATTGTAATGAATATAAAAGAGAGGTGAAAGGATTGGTAAGGAGAAATTTGAATGTATTTACTAAAATATCCTCTTTGCCAGCGATTGCTACGATTATTATCTTACCAATTTACAATTTATTAAGTAGTGTAGACGATAGTGGGAATTATATGATAAGAATGTTAGTATTACTCACATTCTATCTTTCTATATTTAATGTACCTGTAAGCATTCTTTCAATGTTCAGCACAGAGAAATTAAGTAAAAGAATTTTCGCTTTAGTTGTAAATGTATTACCTATAAGTCTTATCATTTATGCTTTGATTATGGAATTTATAGATGAATTTGTCAGACTAGCACCTTAGTTAAAAAGGGCTCTGCAACACCCCATTGACGGCATGTTTTAAATCCTCGGCCGATAATTGCTGAATATGTAACATAAACCCTGCACCAAGTTCGTATACTCGTCCAGCGATTGTGTGCTGATCATTTATTAAAGGGAGCATAACTAGAGGAACTTCAAAATAAAGTGATTCACTTATGCTGTTTATCCCACAATGGCTAATATTGTGCGTCTGTTTGTTTCAAAATCATTTGCTGAATACTAGACACTATTATCTCCAAGTTCTATTAAATTGTGCACTAATCTTAACGTTGGATTTAGGTGTCACATGAAGTGATTTGTTTTTATCGTTGTGGGGGACACCAAAACTTCAGGGTGATGGGCATATGGTTCTATTCCATCATCAATCTAGTAAAAAAATGTTCTTCCTCCAATATGTAATATTGCATATAAAAATGAATTGATGCAAATGTAAAAGCTTATTATAATGAAGACATAAATATTCAACACATCTTTAATACAACAAAGAGGAGGAAGCAATATGGAAATCGCAATGGCAGTTTTGAAATTTTTAGGTGGGGTAATTCCGTTAGTTCAAGAACTTTTAAAAGCATTTATGTAAGTTTATTAATTAGCAATCATTATCATATTTAATATAAAAAAAGAACGGGGTGATTTTTCTGAAAATTAAGAAAAGTAATAAAAAAATAAAATTCCTAGCATGTGTGTTAGTTAGTTTATGCACTATTCATTATTCATCTATTTCTTTCGCGGAAACGCAAACAGGTAATGCAACTGATGCAGTAAAAAATGCTAGTGACATTAATAATGGTATAGCAAATTTAAAGTATGATAGTAGAGATATTTTAGCAGTAAATGGTGATAAAGTAGAGAGTTTTGTTCCGAAAGAAAGTATCAATTCAAATGGTAAATTTGTAGTAGTTGAGCGTGAAAAAAAATCACTTACAACGTCACCGGTCGATATTTCGATTATTGATTCTGTAGCTAATCGTACGTATCCAGGAGCAGTACAACTTGCAAATAAAGCTTTTGCCGATAATCAACCTAGTTTATTAGTGGCTAAGAGAAAACCTTTAAATATTAGTATAGACTTACCTGGAATGAGGAAAGAAAATACGATATCTGTCCAGAATCCGACATATGGTAATGTGTCTGGAGCAGTAGATGATTTAGTATCTACTTGGAATGAGAAGTATGCATCAACACATTCGTTACCTGCAAGAATGCAGTATACAGAGTCCATGGTGTATAGTAAATCACAAATCGCAAGTGCTCTTAATGTCAACGCTAAATATCTTGATAACAGTCTAAACATTGACTTTAATGCAGTTGCAAATGGAGAGAAAAAAGTGATGGTTGCGGCATATAAGCAAATATTTTATACCGTAAGTGCTGAACTACCTAACAATCCATCAGATCTTTTTGATAATAGTGTTACTTTCGGTGAGTTAACTCGTAAAGGGATAAGTAATGCGGCTCCGCCTGTTATGGTGTCAAATGTAGCCTATGGCAGAACCATTTATGTGAAATTAGAAACAACATCTAAGAGCAAAGATGTACAAGCTGCTTTTAAAGCGTTACTTAAAAATAACAGCGTCGAAACGAGTGGACAGTACAAAGATATTTTTGAAGAAAGTACCTTTACCGCTGTAGTATTAGGCGGAGATGCAAAAGAGCATAACAAGGTTGTTACAAAAGATTTTAATGAAATCCGAAATATCATTAAAGATAATGCAGAGTTAAGTAAAAAAAATCCAGCATACCCAATTTCATATACGAGCACTTTCTTAAAAGATAATGCAACTGCTGCTGTTCATAACAATACAGATTATGTTGAGACTACAACTACAGAATATTCAAGTGCGAAAATGACGCTTGATCATTACGGTGCATATGTTGCTCAATTTGATGTATCTTGGGATGAATTCTCATATGATCAAAATGGGAAAGAAGTACTAACACATAAAACTTGGGAAGGAAGCGGCAGAGATAAAACTGCTCACTTTTCTACAGTTATACCACTTCCACCGAATTCAAAAAATGTAAAAGTCGTAGCGAGAGAATGTACAGGTCTTGCATGGGAATGGTGGAGAACAATTATTAATGAGCAAAATGTTCCTTTAACAAATGAAATAAAGGTTTCAATTGGAGGAACGACATTATACCCAACTGCTAATATTAGTCATTAGGTTGGAGCAAAGCGCCCTGTGTACAGGGCGCTTTTTTACTTTTTTGAAAGTATATCGGTGTTTTTAGATGTATCATAATCAATTCGCAAATCTTGTAATCATATTTTTAAATGGATGTATCAATGTTTTTAATGATTGCATTCTCCATTATTAAATCCCCATAAATGTAGCCTATCTTAGGTTGATAGTGATGCATGGTGCCTCCATGTATATAAATGCATTTTGTCGAAATTATTAAAAAGGGGAATTTTTCTATTTGAAGAACTAATAATTGATTGTCAATATGTATTAGAAATCTCAATCTAAACTAAAGGAGAACAAAATGGGACAAAACAATAAGGGCTTTTCTGAAACAGGATTGCGCAAAATGCGCAATGTATTGGCGCGGCATGTCGATTCTGGAAAGATTCCTGGGCTCGTCGCCTTAGTCAGCCGAAACGGCGAGACGCACGTCGAAGCGCTTGGAACAATGAGGCATGATGGCGGTGCATCAATGCGTCGGGACACGATTTTTCGATTGGCGTCCACTAGCAAGCCAATCGCAGTTTCACCAGTAATGGTTTTGCTCGATGAGTGCAAACTGCATTTAGACGACCCAGTAGACAAATGGCTACCGGAACTCGCCGACCGGCAAGTGTTGAAACAGCCCGATGGCCCACTAGAAGAGACCGTCCCAGCACGGCGTCCTATCACTGTACGAGACTTGTTGACCTCCACATTCGGGCTCGGAGTGGATCTCACGTTGATGGGTTCTCCCATCATGAACGCGTTCTTCGAGAGTGGGATATTCGACACGCCAGGGCAGGATATGCCCGATCCAGATGAGTTTATGCGTCGCCTAGGTGCACTTCCGCTAAGCTATCAGCCCGGAGAGCGGTGGCAGTATCATATCAGTTTAGAAGTAATCGGCGTTCTTGTTGCCAGGGTCACGGGTCAGACGTTCGAGTCGTTCTTGCACGAACGCATATTCGATCCGCTAGGAATGAAGGACACTGGATTCTACGTACCTGAGCTCAAGATTGACCGGCTTCCACCAGCCTTCAACCCCGATCCGCAGACAGGTGAATTCATCGTGTGGGATGAAGGTGTGGGCGGACGTTACAGCAAACCTCCAGCATTCCAAGCAGGCGGTGGTGGACTGCTTGGAACCGTCGACGATTATCACGCGTATTTGCAGATGCTTTTGAATAAAGGGATGCACGGTACTAAACGGATCCTGTCTAGGCCCGCAGTCCAGCTGATGACCACCAACCGTCTTACTCCTGAACAACAAGTATACCGAGACGATTTGGCCAAAAATAACATCCATTTGTCGTTCGGACAAGGGATCCAAGGTGGCTGGGGCTTTGGGATGGCGGTGCGTACCTATCTTGGAGACTACGCGTCTATCGGTCAATTCGGCTGGGATGGCGGAACCGGCACTTCAGCTTACGCTGATCCAGATAAACAGTTTATTGGAATTCTGTTCACACAGGTTGGGATGTCCACTCCAGCCCCATCGCATCTTATCCAAGACTTCTGGACCACGGCCTACCAAGCGATCGAAGATTAGGGTATCGTTTAAAGGAAAACGCCAAGACGGATAGATAATCATAGGCCTGATGGCCACGATCAACACCATGGTTAAAAGTTATGATAGGACGGTGTTGGAAGTACTGCGGTAACAGTTGAGCATTATTAATAATAGCACAACAAAAAATCCTCTTGGATGCAAGAGGATTTTTTTATTGGGAATAGTAAGGAGGAGGGAGGTGCATTACATATGGGAAAAGGTAGAAGTAATAATGCTGGTAAAAAGCAACCAAATTTCGATGATTCATCTAATTTCGCTAAACAAAGCCAACCGACAGAAAAGAAGAAGAAGTAAAAAAAGGATCTCTCTTGATAAAGAGAGATCCTTTTTTACTATATTGACGTTTCAGCACAATAGATCGATTGTTCAACCAAATAGTCATTCATGTAAGGCTTAAACTCCTGCTTCCACTACTGTGAAAGCTTCTCCAAATGATGGGCAATATCAACATACATATCGGAATAAACCGAATGTATTTCATTACTAGGTGTAGCATTAGAAGAGAAGTGGACGATTACCATATTTGCTTTCGGATCGATATAAAGCGTTTGTCCGTAACTGCCTAACACTTCGAAAGCACCTTGTTCATTGTGCGGAATCCACCATTGATTATGATAAGAAATAGAAGCGCCATTGCCAATTGCGAGTTCACCTTCTTGTACATTTTCCACACTTTCTGTAATGGAGGAAGGGATGATTTGTTTTCCGTTATATTCCCCGTTATTTAATAGTAGTTGACCGAATCTTGCCATATCTCTAGTAGTTGCATTTAAACCAGCGCTTGCTTGTTCTACCTTTGTTTCGTCTGTAACGTAATACGCATTTTCTTCCATACCAATTTGAGACCATATTCGTTCGCTAACATTTTCAGCTAATGATTTACCAGTGATAGTTCGAATAACCCAAGCGAGTGTTTCCGCTGATCCGTTATCGTAAGAAAAACCGGAACCAGGTGGTGCAGTTTCTTCTGCTTCTCGTAACATATCATAAATTTTCATCGGACCGTTGTAGTTTTTACCTCGGGGTAAAATATTGCTCGCTAAATATAGTTGTGCATCTTGATTTTCTAACGCTGGATGTTCATATCCATGAGTAGGGTACTCTACAGAAACTTGCATGTCCATTAATTGCTGAAGTGTCGCTTTACCGAACGGTGTATTGTTTAATTCTTTTATATAAGTGTCAGCTGTTTTCTCTAAATCGATACGATTTTCTTTAGCGAGAGATTGTATCATTACCCCAGTAAAGACCTTTGCTAATGAAGCCATACCATGCGGTTCACTCTCGTTATATCCATTGAAATATCGTTCATATACAAGTTGCCCATTATGTACAACGACAAAAGCATCTGTTTTGTTATCGTCTAAAAGTTTTCTTAAAGGAGTCGTAGTTCCAAATCCACGCTCCACAGCAAAATCATCTAATTTTTGTAACGCAGTAGGGAAGTGAGCCACTTGGTCGGGGTTGTTTTTGACTTCATTAATTAAAGTGAATTCTTTCATATGTGTGTACGACCAACGTAAGTAAGGGTCATCTAACCAATTCTCCTTTGTCACGTTATTTTTTGATGGGGTTGTTTTATTATGTTTGAAGTATGTAAAACCAAGCCCTGTAATTACAAATATGCATGTTAGTATAAGTAAGAGTAGGGGAGATTTTTTTAGTTTCATATAGGTCCCTCCTTTATTTGCTACTATAAGTATACGCTCGTCTTGAAAGAAATACAAAATAAGGAAAGTAAACGGGGAAGTTTACTTTCCTTATTAACGTTAAGCGGAAATTTGTCCGTCTGTACGTTGTTTCTTGAATTTTTGTTTTCGACCGTGTAATCCATAATATAGAAGTAAAGTGAACGCAACGATAATAGCTGCGATAAAATACATATTATGATAACTTGATTTCGCTGCGACGATACCTAAAATGAAAGAACCAAAACCAATACCACTATCAAAGAATGAGAAGTACGTAGCTGTCGCAGAACCACGTCGATGATTTGGCGCCGCAGAAATTGCAATCGTTTGGAAACTTGGAATTAATGTTCCATAACCTAAACCGATTAATACACCTGCGCTTAGGAACCAAAATGGAGTTTGCGCTTGACTTAATGCGAACATCCCAATTGTGAAAATAATAATAGCTGGATAAACAAGTACGTTTTCGCCGTAGCGGTCAAAAATCTTTCCTGTAAATGGACGAGAAATTACAACAACAAGTGCGTATACAATGAAGAAATAACTTGCAATATCGGCTAAACCGAGCTCTTTCGCATATATAGGAATAAAGGATAAAATACCACTATAAGAAAAGGCTAAAACAAATCCTGTCAGAGCGATTGGAATAGAAGATGGTTCAATTAAATCTTTCCACTTCATTTTTTCTCGTTTTTGTTTTTTCACTGGTGCTTCATGTGGAATATTTACAAGTAATCCTAATAAAAATGCAAGTAATGAAAATACGGAACAAACGATAAATAGTACAGTAAACGAAAAATGAGAAATAATTGTTAAACCTAAAAAAGGACCAATTACCATCGGCAGACTCATAAATACGCCGAAATAAGCAAGTGCTTCGCCTCGTCTATGAGCTGGCGCAACATCAGTTACAATCGTACCAGTTGCTGTCGTCGCCATCCCAAAGCCAATACCATGTAAGAAGCGAAGGGCAAGTAATAAAAATAAACTTTGCGCACCGAAATACATAACAGTAGCGGCTAAAAATAATGAAAGTGAAATAAATAATATTTTCTTTCTTCCTAAGTCATCGAGCCATTTTCCTGTAAATGGTCTACATAAAACAGAAGAAATAAGAAAAACAGTTGCAACTAAACCAATTTCCTCAGGTTTTCCTTTTAGGCCGTCTATTACATAGACAGGTAAAGTAGTCATAAGCATATAGAATGTTAAAAAGAGAAATAGACTACTAAAACAAGTTCCGAGGAAATCCTTCGTCCAAAGTTTTTCACTTTGCATCGTCATCCCTCCAATTTAATCTAAGTTTTTAATAATTTGTTGTAACACTTGAAATGCTTGATGTAAGTCATCTTCGTTAATACCATCTAGCGTCTTTTCTTCGAAGGTATCCACTTCTTCTTGCCATACTGGAATCATTTTTATAGCTGTTTCGGATAAAGAAATAAGCTTCTCACGGCGATCTTTTCCTTCTGTACGAATAATCCAGCCCATCGTTTCCATACGTGTCAACGTACGAGTCATCGTTGGTGATTCAACATTTAAATACTGGCATAATTCTGTTTGTGTACAAGAACCGGTTTGATTAATACGAAAAATAACAGCCCACTGCGCACTAAATAACCCAGTTGGAGATACGCGTTCATTAAATTTCTTCGTAAACTTTCGAGAAGTCTGGCTGACGATGTGAAAAAAATGTTGTTTTTCGTCCATATATTTTGATCCTTTCAAATTAGTTACCTAGCTAACTATATCTTTTTTTATTATAGTTGTCTAGTAATAGGCATGTTGTTTTATGTGAAAATTTCGCATAGGTTTTATGTTGAGAACATATATTCTGTATGTTATTCTTTAATTATATAAAGAATTTTCTTTCTATTAAAAAGAATGGGGGAACTTGTGATGATTAAGCCTGCAACAATGGAGTTTGTTGCACTATCGAATGGAGAAACGATTGCGTATCAGGAAGTTGGAAGGCGAAATACAGAAACTCTCGTACTCATTCACGGGAACATGACATCGTCACAACACTTTGATTTAGTTATCGAAAAGCTGCAAAATCAATACCATATTTACGCTCTTGATTTAAGAGGATTTGGACAATCGACGTATAATAAGTCGATAGATTCATTACAAGACTTCGCAGAAGATGTAAAATTATTTATCGATCAATTAAAGCTAGAGAAGTTTTCGTTAATGGGATGGTCAATGGGCGGTGGTGTTGCGATGCAATTTACAGCGAATCACCCAACTTTTGTAGAAAAGTTAATTTTAGTAGAATCAGTAGGGATGAAAGGCTATCCAATCTTTAAAAAAGATATTAACGGGGAACCGATCGTATCAAGTTTAGTAAAGACGAAAGAAGAAATCGCGCAAGATCCCGTACAAATTGCTCCAGTACTAGATGCGATAAAAAATATGAATAAATTATATTATCGTACAGTGTGGAATCTATTAATATATACACACAATCAACCGGAACCGGATCGTTATGAGAAGTATTTAGATGATATGTTAACGCAGCGTAATTTCGTAGATGTGAATTATGCGCTCATCACATTTAATATTTCGGATGAACATAATGGTGTGGTAGAGGGAAATAAACAAATTCATCGTATTAAAACTCCTACACTCGTCATACAAGGTGACAGGGATTACGTCGTACCGCAAGTAGTCGGTGAGGAATTAGCAAAACATTTGCCAAATGCAAAGTTGCAGGTGTTAGAAGATTGCGGGCACTCACCGTTTATTGATTGTTTAGATGTATTTATAAATCATGTAGAGAATTGGTTAGAACAGAAATAGTCCCCGAAAGCAAAAGTATTGCATATACTATAACATTTGTAGGTAAAAGGGGAGATTACTAGTGCATCAACCGTTTTTAATTGCGCATTCGCCATATAATCATCACTTATATGCAAAAATAATGATAAGCCCGATGTATTTGCAAGTTTCACCAGCTGTAGTTCCTTTACAAATACAGCAGCCACCAATCGCTCATTCACATCCGTACTTATATGGCCCTTCATTTTATGAAAATCCATATTTTAAACATTTTCATTACAATGTGAAAGCACAAGTTTGGGAAGGATAAGAAGCTAAAAGGCTCATTCTTTTAGCTTCTTTTTATTGTTAATATTCGTACACGCATTTGAAGAAACCGTTTATAATGAAAAGTGGAAAGCGTGAGAAGGAGAGGGAACAGGATGTCGATGCGTTTTACTTTTTGGATTATGGTTGGGATTGTGGCAATCTCAGGTTTATCACAGGGGATGCTCTTACCTGCCATTGCAATGATTTTTGAACAAGAAGGGGTTAGTTCAAGTATTAATGGTATTCATGCGACGGCATTATACATTGGGATATTAGTTATTTCACCGTTTCTTGAAAAACCGATGCAAAAGTTTGGAATGAAGCCAATTATCGTCATTGGTGGGTTTCTCGTCATTATTTCATTATTCTTTTTTACACAAACATTTTCATTTTGGGTATGGTTTATCCTTAGATTTCTAGTTGGAGTCGGCGATCATATGCTTCATGTTGGAACGCAAACGTGGATTACGACAACATCGGATCCGAGTAAAATAGGTAGACAAGTATCGATATACGGTGTATTCTTCGGAATTGGTTTTGCCGTCGGTCCGTATTTAGCAAGCACTGTTCAGTACGGTCTTGCAACACCATTTATCATATCTACTATACTTTGTTTAATAGGTTGGCTTTTACTACTCCCAACGAAAAATGCATTCCCAGCACAAGATGAAAGAGAAGTGAAGAGTGGATCATCATTTTCTCGTTATAAACAAGTTGTTGGATTAGGGTGGATTGCATTACTGGGACCACTTGCATACGGTGTGCTTGAAGCAATGTTAAATAGTAACTTACCAGTATACGCACTTCGTAAAGGGTGGTCTGTATCGGAAGTTTCCTTCTTATTGCCAGCGTTTGCAGTTGGGGGCATTATTACACAAATTCCTCTCGGTATATTAAGTGATAAATACGGAAGGGACCGTATATTAACGTGGACGTTCAGCATAGGTACGAGCATTTTTCTACTTGCGGCCGTATTTGATCAATATTACTGGATAGTCTTTGCCTGCATGCTGTTAGCTGGTATGGTCATTGGATCTTGCTTCTCTTTAGGACTTGGATTTATGACAGATTTATTACCGAGACACTTACTACCAGCAGGTAATATATTATCTGGAATCGCCTTTAGTTTAGGAAGTATTATGGGGCCTGTATTAGGAGGCGTATTTATAGAAAAAATACAGTATACAAGCTTTTTTATTGCGGTTATGATTATAATAGGGATTCTCGCAATGGTATATATGATCTACATGAAGAATCAATTCGCATCAAGAAAAATAGAAAGTAGGTTAGGGCATGACAAAACAACCTAATAAAAAGAAATTTGAAGTACTCGAAAACGAAGCAATTACAGACTGCTTAGCTCGCATGGAACAAGAAGGATACGCCCCGTCTCGTCGTATGGAAGAGCCAATCTTTCATGAAGTGAAGAAAGACGGAAAAACAGTAGTTGAACCGTGTGGTAGAAAAATTGTTTTTGAGGGAAAATTGAAGTAATACAAATAGAACATTTTCTTTCTAGTATAAGGCCATCCAATTCGTTCGAGTTGGATGGCTTTTTTTACGACTGGTCAATGGAGGAAAAGGGATTTTAGGAGGGGGATAGAATGAAGAGATATTTTCTGGGAAGAACGAATAAAAATGAGTTGCGCTGTCTTCGTTAGTAAAGATAGTACTGTGAGACCTTCACTAAATAAAAAAATCTAATAGTAGTCCGAAGAATGCTAAACGTATAGAGTTTTGGAGTTGGGACAGGAACTATAGAGCCGTGACTATAATTCATTTAAATAAGATTGATATGTAAACGTTGTAGAATGAAATTGGCAAATCGAAAATGGTAGTGCGGATGCTGATACCCGCACTACCATTTTAGCTACAAAGGTGCTACTCATTTGTGAAATAGCATATTTTTCGGACAAATACTTTTTGTATGCTATTTGTTCGTACTAGCCAAATACATGAGCATGTGGAATTTTTCGTCTATTACATGATAATCGAAATAAGGTCCTGGATCTGTACAGTAACCGATATTTTCACTTTGCGTAATTTGAAATCCATTGACTGATAAATTTTCTTCTAAGTATTTGGGATACAAAATATGCTCGTTGGAATTTGGATATAAGCCTGAAATGTTTTTCAAGGATTTGGCCGAGCTATCATAATACGAGTATCCGCCGACAATTGTTGAACTGTTATGTAAATAGTTTTTTAGAACGTGAATGGGGAATTGCGGATTGAGCAATGAAAAATCAGTTACTGAAAAACTATCTACAAAAACATCGATGCTAAGCGGTTTCAATGGCAAATTTAAATCGGAATTCAAAATATAAAGGACGCGTGGCTTCGGATTCATACGCTCAATTCTGTTTCGAACCTTCTTGAGCATCTCAAGTGAATAGCCACTGAATACATAGGATGCGCTCGTTTCAAGAACATCGATATATTTAGGTAGTGACACGAAAGCGTCAACGTTTGTTTCCACAATTAATTTGTTTTTCAAATCTATATTTTGTAGAACTTTTTGAAATTGAAAATTAATTTTTTCAAATAAGTTAATCATTTTGGGATTAATCTCTTTAATCGTTTCTTTATCGTAAAAATAAGATGGATAAGGAGACGTCTCATACAAGTTCGCGGTAATGATAATACCTTCCTCGATAGCTGCTTCGTATCCACAGGTACAAGTTAAACTTCCCGTGTGAATGTAAACTTTTTTAATCGTTACATCTTTCATTTCAAGGGGAATTTGGCATTTCGGACAATAGAGCAGATTTACAAAGTCAAGCGGAATTCCTGTAATATTCTCTTCTTTGGATGAAGGCGAACTGGTTTGAACCGCCTTTTCAATCAATTGGATAGCTTTTGATATGTCTTCTTTTTTTTGGATCAGTTCGTTCTTTTTATCAGTGAGCAAGTTGTTGTAGTAGTCGATATCCTCATGGTCCGAGAAGCTTGTAACACGCCGATACGATAAAATTCGTTGGATTTCTAACAATGAAAAATGAAATTTTTTCAACTCGGTAATAAAAGCCATGTCGTCGAAACACAATTGGTTCATTTGATACTGGGTGTTTTTTTTGTCTGGTATTAATAATCCAAGTTCAATGTAATAACGAACGGTATCAGTCGTAACATGAAAAAGTTTTGCAAATGCACCAATTTTCATAGATGTGTCCCTCCGATGAAAAAAGTGGAGTTACTCCACTTTTTTCGCAAAATGAATTCAAAAAACTCTTAAATGACTATTGACTTGGAGGAAACTCCAAATCATATTATTAATTCAATAAGAGTGAATATTTCGAATATTTTTGACTGTATTGTAACATACATGTCACGAAAGGAGAAGGATTAGCTATGGAAAAGATGGATCGAATGGATACGCTCTCTCTGTGGACAGCGACTGCAAACAGCTATGACAAAGGAAAACCTCTTGAAGGAAATGAAGAGGCGGATGTTGTCATTATTGGCGCAGGTTTCACAGGTCTTTCTTCTGCATATCATTTGCAAAAATTAGGAAAGAGTGTCATTGTCCTTGAGCAGGAAACAATCGGATATGGCGCAAGCGGTCGCAACGGCGGGATGGTATTGCCGGGCTATAAGTCAACGATGCAGGAGCTTGCTAAAAAGTATGGTGCCGAAGAGGCGAGACAGCTTAACGATCTTTCTCTGCTTAGTGTTGAATTAGTTAAAAACATTATCGACGAGCATCAAATCAACTGTAATTTTAGAAAGACAGGTCACATTGTGGCAGCTTACAAAGCCAAACATTTTGAAGGATTGAAACATGAAAGTGAGTACTTAAACAAAAATTTTGGATATGAATGTAGCGTGCTTAATCGAAGTCAGTTGCATCAAGAAATTGATTCCCCTCAATATTATGGTTGCTTAGTCGACAACTCAAGTTACTCATTCCAACCACTGAACTATGCAATTGGTTTGGGAGAAGCAGCGAAATCAATTGGTGCAAAAATCTTTGAGCATTCGAAAGCATTATCTATTGAGTACGGCCGAAATAGTGTGAAAGTTGTTACAGAAAAAGGTACTGTTACAGCGAAAGACATTATTGTTGCTACAGATGGTTACTCTGGAAAAATCATGGCTGAACTGAATAAAGGCGTACTGCCAATTTCGGCACGCATTATTGCTACTGAACAGCTTTCAGAAACACTTTTGAATAGCGTTATTCCTAAAGATCGCATGGTTTTTGATACGAGTAGTTTCCTTTACTATTTCAGGCGTACACCAGATAATCGAATCGTATTTGGCGGTGGTGATATTCGTCCGAACTTAGGTGATGCCGTTTATCAAAGTGTGTACGATGCTATGGTTAAAATAATGCCAAAACTAGAAGGAAGCAAGATAGATTACAGGTGGGGTGGATTTATCGGTGTGACAATTGATACGTTCCCGGTTATCGGTAAATCTAAAGAAGGTGCATATTTTGCAACTGGTTATACAGGCCACGGCGCGTCTCTCTCAACATTGTTTGGTAAGTTATTGGCACAATGGATCGTTACGGGGAATGCAGGTGGATATCGATTTGAAAAGGAACGTCTCAAATCATTTCCATTCTATAATCAGAAAACGATGCTGGTCAATATAGCACATATTGGTTTCAAGTTGGTAGATATTATTGCGTAAAGGAGAGGTGTTTATGGAAATAAACATGTTCATTGACGGAAAATGGGTAGAAGCATTATCGGGTGCGAGACGAAATATTATCAATCCTGCAACTGAAGAGGTTATTGCAACGTCCGCTCATGGATCAGCAGATGATGCGAAACTAGCAATAAAGGCGGCTCGTAAAGCGTTTGACAGCGGAATTTGGTCAGATTTATCGGCTGATGAAAGAGCTGATTATCTATATAAGATTGCAGATCGTCTTGAAGAGAAGACAGCTGAAATTGCCCGTTTGGAAACTGCAAATAACGGTAAGGTTATTCGTGCAACAACCTATGTAGATATTCCAGTATCGGTTCAATGCTTCCGCTATTATGCTGACTTGATTAAAGGTATAAAAAAGGAATCTTACAATCGTGATGATTCTTCAGAAACGATTGTTATTCATGAACCGATTGGTGTTTGTGGACTGATTGTACCTTGGAACTTCCCGCTTATGCTAGCTGTTTGGCAAATTGCTCCTGCACTTGCCGCAGGGAATACAATTGTAATTAAACCTGCTGACGTCACTCCTGTAAGCGTATTCAAGTTATTTGAAATTATCGAAGAGATTGGGCTTCCAGACGGAGTGGCAAACTTAGTGTTGGGACCTGGTTCAAAGGTTGGGAATGAGCTTGCAGAGAGCCATGATGTTGACAAAATTGCCTTTACAGGTGGAACAAAAACAGGTCAAAGTATTATGCGAGCAGCCGCGGGCAATATGAAAAAAATTACACTGGAACTAGGGGGGAAATCTCCACTTATTGTGTTCGACGATGTGGATTTTGAAACTGCTGTCGATAATGCGATGTTTGGTATTTTCCACAACGCTGGGCAAGTTTGTTCAGCTGCATCCCGTTTACTTGTACAAGAGACCATTTACGATAAGTTTGTTGAAAGATTGGCCGAACGTGCGAACAAAATTGTAGTTGGAAACGGAGAAAGCGAGAATATCGAAATGGGAGCTCTCACAACCGAGTCTCATATGAATGACGTTTTACATTATATAAAGAGTGGAATGGAAGAAGGTGCAAAATTAGTTTGTGGTGGTAAACGTTTAACAGAAAATGGGCTTGATCGAGGTTTTTTTATCGCACCAACAATCTTTGCTGATGTAAATGCAGATATGCGTATTGTTAAGGAAGAGATTTTTGGACCAGTCCTTATTGTACAGAAATTTAAAGATGAGGAAGATGCGATCCAAAAAGCGAATGATTCCATTTATGGATTAGCCGGTGCTGTATTTACTGAAGATATGGACCGAGCAAAACGTGTCATTAGTAAATTGCGTGCGGGAATTACTTGGATTAATAGTTATCATCTTGCTTATGTTGAAGGTCCTTGGGGCGGGTATAAGCAAAGTGGAATCGGTAGGGCTTTAGGTGTTGCCGGGCTGGAGCACTTTATGGAAACGAAGCAAATCAATATCCACCAGCATGCCAAGCCTGTAGGTTGGTATGTGAATTAATTGAGCTTAACTTGCTATATAAATTATTTGTAAGGGGATATGCTCATGAAAATAGTGGACAACCGTCCGTCATCGAACATAGAGAAGCCAGAAGGAATGAATAAGTCGGTGGATGATTCAGTGCTCGGAACCAAAAGTATTCCGTTACTATATTTACGGTTTGCTTTGGCAGGAATTATGGCTAATGTAATTCTAGGAGTTGTATCGGTTATTGATGGCTATTTCGTCAGTGGCTTTCAGGAGCTAGAAATCGAAGGAATCGGAATTGGATTTACGGTCATGGTTATTACCCGTATGATTGGGGTTCTTTTGGGGATAGGAGCCGGAGCGGTCATTTCACTTCGAATGGGGAAAGGGAAGATAGAAGAAGCTAGAAGTATTATGGGACAAACTTTATGGTTTACTCTTTTCCTTTCCACTTTGATAGCTGTACTTGGATTGGTCTTTGAAACTGATATTATGATTCTATTTGGAGCAAGTGATGAAGCACTTCCGTATGCGGTGCAATATAGCCGACTACTATGGATTTCGTTGCCATTAACGATATTGGCCGTTGTATTAAGTATTTTAGCTAATATCGATGAAAAACCTATATTGTCAATGAACAGTTGGTTAGTCGCAGCAGTTGTTGCTGGAGTTATGGAATGGATTATGGTAGTGAAGTATGACATGGGGATGATGGGTTCTTCATGGGCTAATACGATTTCGCAATCGATTCCTGTTCTCTTAATCTTTTATTTCTGGTTTGGTAAAACAAAACTGAAGCCAAAAATGAAAGATGTGATGATTAATCTTAAGAAGATTGGTGAAGTAGTTTGGACGGGGTTTGCATCTTTCTCTAGTCAGTTCATGATGTTTATAGCAATTATTTTCACCAACAATTTACTGCAAAGCTACGGAGGTGGTCTGCACGTTGCAGCTTTCACGATTCAAAATGGTTACATTACAAATCTTCTCGCTTTAGCGGCGCTCGGTGGAATGACAGGGCTTCAACCGATTATTAGTTATAATTATGGTGCAGGCAACCTTGATCGTGTGAAACAAGCAATTAAGATGGGACTCATTTTTACAGTTTCCTTCTTTGTAATTGTGACAGCTATATTAATCATTTTTGCAGATCCAATTGTGTCATTTTTTTCCGGTGGTAATCCTGAATTGCAAAAACTGGGCATTTGGACGACGGTTGTATTCAATTGTTTGTTTACACTTAGTGCAGTTAGCTTGCTTGTCTCTGGTTATTTTGAATCACAGGAGAGAAACTGGTCCGCAACGTTTATTAGTGTTAGCAAAATATTGTTGTTCATGATACCGTTTCTATTTGCTTTTCCGAAGTTCTGGGGTGTAGAAGGTGTATGGTACGCTGCTCCTGCTGCCGAAATTCCAGGCGTTCTCATTGCCATATACTTTATGAGAAAAGAGTTCAAACGTTTAAAGGTTACCAATGTTAATACAGATACCAATGTTAAAACAGTAGATGTATAGGAACGTATTCCGTCAAAATTACTAATAAGAGAGAGGGGTATCATCATGTTTTTTGCGAAAAAAATTACAGCAGAAGAAGCAGAGCAACTAGGTGCCAACACATGGGAACCATGGGTAGGTGAACCAAATAAAGGAACGTGGCATGTAGAAGAACAGGAAGTTTTCTATGTGACAGACGGTGAAGTGTTTATTACTGTTGATGGAAAAAAGTATCATGTTACAAAGGGCTGGGTTGTTTCCTTGGATAAGGACCTTGTTTGTGAATGGGATTGCCCAGTATTTTTGAAAAAGAATTATAAGATGAACCATGAGATTAATCTGAAATAATGTGAACTGGAGAGTGGACAAATGCTAAGCAGATGACTGCTCCTGCATATGCAATCGATAAGAGTAAGATTAGTAATGTTAGAGAAATGTATATAAATAAGTTTATATACCGTCTAATGAATGCGCTTTCTTTTTTTGTGAATGCAATACATACATAGGACGGCTATCTTAAAATTAGGAGGTTTCACCATGGTAGTAACCAAAAATGTACAAACGTTAAAAAATTATATTGGTGGACAATGGATAGAATCTAAAAGTAAACAAGTAGAAGATGTACCAAATCCAGCAACAGGAGAGACTATTGCTCGTGTGCCGCTTTCGACTAAAGAAGATTTGGATAGAGCTGTAGCAACTGCGAAAGAAGCATTCCAAACATGGAAAAAGGTTGCTGTACCTCGGCGTGCTCGGATTCTATTTCGCTACCAACAGCTTTTGATTGAAAACTGGGAGGAGTTAGCGAAACTCGTTACCTTGGAAAATGGAAAAAGTTATAAAGAAGCTTACGGTGAAGTACAGCGAGGGATTGAATGTGTTGAATTTGCAGCAGGTGCACCTACTTTAATGATGGGAGAGCAACTTCCTGATATTGCTACTGGTGTTGAATCAGGGATGTATCGTTATCCAATCGGAGTAATCGCAGGAATAACGCCATTTAACTTTCCGATGATGGTGCCATGCTGGATGTTCCCACTCGCGATTGCATGCGGAAATACGTTTGTATTAAAACCATCTGAAAGAACACCGTTGCTGGCGAATCGCATAGCTGAACTGTTTACAAAAGCAGGTCTTCCAGATGGAGTACTAAATGTTGTACATGGTGCACATGACGTCGTGAATGGCATTCTTGACAATGAGGATGTGAAGGCTGTATCTTTCGTTGGTTCTCAACCTGTCGCTGAGTATATATATAAAACAGCAGCAGCAAACGGCAAACGTGTACAAGCTCTTGCAGGTGCAAAAAATCATTCGATCGTATTAAAAGATGCGGACCTTAGTTTTGCAGTGAAAGAAATTACAAGTGCTGCCTTCGGTTCAGCGGGTGAAAGATGCATGGCGGCGGCTGTTGTTGTCGTGGAAGAAGACGTTGCAGATGAGCTCGTTAATAGACTGCTTCAAGAGGCGAATGCAATTACGATTGGTAATGGTCTGGAAGAAGATGTTTTTCTTGGTCCCGTTATTCGTGACGGCCATAAAGAGCGTACACACGGATACATTCAATCTGGTATAGAGCAGGGAGCGACACTTATTCGTGACGGACGTGAAGATGATGCAGCAAACGGTGACGGTTATTTTGTCGGTCCAACGATTTTTGACAATGTGACACAGGAAATGAAAATCTGGCAAGATGAAATCTTCGCACCGGTTCTTTCTATTATACGCGTAAAAGACTTGGCGCAAGCAATTCATGTTGCTAATGCATCACCGTTCGCAAATGGTGCATGCCTATACACCGATAGCGCGAAAGCAATTCGTGAATTCCGTGAAGAAATTGATGCAGGTATGCTTGGGGTCAATCTTGGGGTTCCTGCTCCAATGGCATTCTTCCCGTTCTCAGGTTATAAGAAATCCTTCTATGGTGATCTCCATGCAAATGGAAAAGATGGCGTAGAATTTTATACGCGCAAGAAAATGCTTACGGCTCGTTATTGATAGAGTGATAGAAAATCATAAACGGATAGAATGGAGTTGGTGATTGTGCAAGTGACAGAGCAAACACAAAGTTTGAAACAAGCAGATGAAAAGTACCTTTGGCATGCAATGAAAGGAGCATCCCCTAATCCAACGAATTTAATTATTACAAAAGCAGAAGGAGCATGGGTGACGGATATTGATGGAAACCGTTATTTAGACGGCATGTCCGGTCTTTGGTGCGTGAATGTTGGATATGGCCGTAAAGAGCTTGCAAGAGCGGCTTTTGAACAACTGGAAGAAATGCCATATTTTCCTCTGACACAAAGTCATGTTCCTGCTATTAAATTAGCAGAGAAATTGAATGAATGGTTTGATGATGAATACGTTATTTTCTTCTCTAACAGTGGATCGGAAGCAAATGAAACAGCGTTTAAAATTGCTCGTCAATATCATCAGCAAAAAGGTGATCATGGACGCTATAAGTTTATTTCACGCTATCGTGCTTATCATGGTAACTCAATGGGGGCTCTTGCGGCAACAGGACAAGCACAAAGAAAGTATAAATATGAACCACTTGGGCAAGGATTCTTGCATGTAGCACCGCCTGATACGTATCGTAATCCAGAAGATGTTCGTACACTGGCAAGTGCTGATGAAATCGATCGTGTCATGACATGGGAGTTAAGTCAAACAGTAGCCGGCGTAATTATGGAGCCGATTATTACTGGGGGCGGCATTTTGATGCCTCCTGATAAATATATGGCAAAAGTAAAAGAAATTTGCGAGAAGCACGGTGCGTTGCTCATTTGTGATGAAGTAATATGTGGATTTGGGCGGACAGGGAAGCCGTTTGGATTTATGAATTACGGTGTCAAACCAGATATCATTACGATGGCAAAAGGTATTACAAGTGCGTATCTTCCTTTGTCGGCAACAGCAGTTAAACGAGAGATTTATGAGGCGTACGTAGGCAGCGAAGATTATAATCGATTTCGCCATGTGAATACGTTCGGAGGAAACCCTGCAGCTTGCGCCTTAGCTTTGAAAAATTTAGAAATTATGGAGAATGAGAAACTCATTGACCGTTCCAAGGAATTGGGTGAACGACTATTATATGAACTAGAGGATGTAAAAGAACATCCAAACGTAGGAGATGTTCGCGGAAAAGGTCTTCTTTTAGGTATTGAACTAGTGGAAGATAAGCAAACAAAAGAACCGGCTTCCATTGAAAAGATGAACAAAGTCATCAATGCTTGTAAAGAAAAAGGTCTAATTATCGGTAAAAATGGTGACACTGTTGCCGGTTACAATAATATTTTGCAACTTGCACCGCCATTAAGCATTACAGAGGAAGACTTTACTTTTATCGTTACAACAATAAAAGAGTGTTTAGCTCAACTTTAATTTGTTAAAAGGCGGAAGATCCTATTGAGAGATGTAACTGTAAATACGGAATGAATTACTCGAAAAGGGTAATTCCGAAAGGGTTGAGTTTATGAAAGCTGATGTTGTCTTGTTAAATGGAGAAGTTATTACAGTCGACCAAAAGAATACAGTAGTCGAAGCTGTGGCAATACAAAATAATCGTATCGCATTTGTTGGTTCAAATGAGGAGGTTAAGAGTTTTATAGGAGAAAAAACGGATGTAATTGACTTGCAAGGAAAAACGCTTCTTCCTGGATTCATTGATTCCCATCTTCACCTCATTTCTTATGGACAAAATCAGTTGGCTGTCAGTTGTAAAGCTGAACATATTGATTCTATCGAAGCTTTGTTAGATGACCTAAAAAAGAAGGCATTAGAAACGCCAAAAGGTGAATGGATACGTGCTTGGGGCTTTAATGAAACCGCTGTGAAGGAAAAGCGTTATCCAACAATTACTGAGCTGGATGACATTTCAGTTGACCATCCTATTATTATAACTCGTACTTGTCACCACATAAGCGTAGTGAACAGCAAAGCATTAGAAATTGCGCAAATTAACGAGAACACACCGAACACGAGTGGGGGAGTTATTGAAAAGGATCAGGCAGGAAAGCTTACAGGAAGGTTAATTGAAGCAGCAAATATGGAGATGAGTGAAGTTGCAAGTTATAAAGAAAGTGAAATGATGAAGGCTGTGAAAATTGCATCAGATCATTTCGTTGCAGCTGGTATAACGAGTATACATGACGCAGGTGGAGATGGACCTGAGAGTTTTCGTTTACTACAACGAGCTGTGAAGAGTAGGGATATTCGTGTCCGAATATATGCAATGATATGTCAAATAAATAACTCCCATGAATTTGTTAATAAAATGGTCGAAGCTGGTGTGATAACTGGTACGGGAGATGAGAGGTTCAAGGTTGGACCAGCTAAACTGTTTACAGATGGAAGTAGTACTGGACCTACAATTGCAACCCGTGAGTCGTATTCGAGTGATCGTAACAATTATGGCATTCTTTATTATAATGAGGAAGAAATTTATCAAGTGTTAGGCGAAGCACACAAAAAAGGTTATCAAATCACTGTGCATGCACAAGGTGATAAAGCTATTGAAATGTATTTAAATTGTGTAGAAAGGGCGTTAGAGGAATCACCAAGAAAAAATCATCGTCATCGAATCGAGCACGCGGGAATTTCTTCACCAGATTTACAAGAGAGAATGAAAAAACTTGAGATAGTTCCAATTCCAAACCCTCCATTTCCATATGAATTCGGAGAGATATATTTACGGCACTATGGTGATCGTGTTAATCATATGTACGCTGCTCGTGATTATATTGATCGAGGCATCATTGCAGCAGGTAGTTCGGATGCACCAGTTACCGACTATAACCCTTTATTAGGAATTCATGTTGCTGTCAATAGAAAAACGAAGTCTGGAATAGAGGTTGGTGTGAATCAATCTATAAGTGTAATGGAAGCTATTAAACTATACACATGGAATGGCGCTTATGCGAGTTTTGAAGAAGAGATAAAAGGAAGCATAGAGGTCGGAAAGTTGGCGGATTTAGTTATATTAAATGACAGCATTTTAAGTGTGAATCCAAACCAAATTAAAGATTTAAAAGTAGAAATAACTATTATTGATGGTGAAATTATTTATCAAGAAGAACAATCAGTGAAAATTTAATATTTCATCGTTTACATACCACGTAACTCTTGTAATGTTACGTGGTATTTTAGTTTGTTAGTTTTATGGAAATATAACGGTGCCATCGTATAGTCGTTTCATACCAGTATTCATTTACATAATTTTCGATATAGGAAATAACTATTTTTTTCTTTTAACTGTTGTTAATAGTACAGATTAACTTTTTTAATACTTGAGCTACATCATCTTTATCAATTGTACGATAGAGATAACGACTTCCTTTTTCATTTCTCCTAATTGTCTTCTTTATATGAATCGCAGGTGATATTGCTACTTTTTTAATATATTGGTAAAATAAGTTCTTGGGTCTTACTTATTGTGATTCGTATAATGATTGTCGCTCGACTTAAAGAAAATAGGTACAAAAATTTTGCACTATCTAAAGAGGGGACGTCAACGATTCCCTCTTTTTGGAGCCACTCACAAATGTAAAGCAAGAGAAGAGGCTATATCTCCTCTCTTGTTTAGATTAACCAGCTACTACAATTGGAACAGGTATATCAAATTCAATATATGGAGGATGTTGATTGGAATCTAGTCGGCATCCTGGTGGATAATGCTTTTTTAGCAATCTATCAATTCTAATAGAATCGATAGATTGTTAGAAAGTGGAAAACGGTTATCCGTATATTCCGAAGCAGATGTAACAGAGTGTCCTTCCATAATGAAGTGTAAAACCAAAATACGTTGTTTAAAAAGTTATTTGTTAAAATTGGTTATAAGTAATAGAACAGAAAAGAGGATTACATGTTACATAATTTACAGAGAAGTAAAAATAAATTTTTATTATGTCTTATTTTTTTAGTACTTTTAACCGCTTGTGATAATACAGATGTTAAGTCATCTAAAGCTTCATCACCACCGGCTCAATCAAATACAGATACATCATTAAAAGCACCAAATTGGGTAGAGAAAAGTCCTATTCAACAGTCTCCTAATTTTATTGAAGGTAAAAAAGTAAAATCGGTTGTGAATGTAATGGCAACGGGTGATAATTTATATCATGATGCAGTAATTAAAGATGGCAAACAAAAAGACGGTTCATATGATTATCACTATATTTATGAAAATATCAAAAAAGCTGTTCAATCAAGTGATCTTGCTATAGTGAACCAGGAGACTCCAATAGCAGGAAATAATCTAAAAGTACAGGGATATCCGACTTTCAATACACCTGAAGAAGTAGGTCAATCTTTAGTGGACACTGGATTCAATATAGTGACGCAAGCGACAAATCACGCTATGGATATGGGTATTAAAGGTGTTGCGAATACAAGAGAATACTGGAAGAAATATCCGGATGTTATCTCATTAGGCATTAATGAGAATCAAAATGAGCGTAATGAAATAAAAACGATTACAAAAAATGGTATTCGTTTTGCGTTACTAAATTATACATACGGTACGAATGGAATTAAAATTCCAGCTGATAAGTCTTGGGCATTAAATGTAATGGATAAAAAAGCGATACAAAATGATGTGGAAAAGGCAAAGAGTAGCTCTGATATGGTGATTGTTATGGTGCATTGGGGAGTAGAATATACCTCTACACCTTCAAAGCAACAAAAAGAAGTTGCTCAATATTTAACAGATTTAGGTGTAGATGTAGTAATTGGAAATCATCCACATGTAATTCAACCAATTGAGTGGAAACAAAATAAAGATGGACATGAAACGCTAATCTATTATTCTCTTGGAAATCTTATTTCTGCTCAAGAAAAATTAGAAACATTGGTAGGAGGATTATCTTATATACAATTTGTTAAGTATGAAGATAAAACTTTTGGTATACGACAAGCGGCACTCGTACCGACAGTAACCGACTATGCTGATGGTAAGAAACAATTTAAAATTCAATTTTTAAAAGATTATTCGGATGAAGATTCTAAAAATCATGGGATTAAAAAATTTGTCGGCCCCGTTTCTTTAGAGAATTTCAAGGAGATTCCTAGAGATGTGTTGGGAAATTGGTATAAAGACTAATAAACAAAAAGGGAATGAGATACAATTAAAAAATTTATAATTTTAGCATTGGTATTGGCAATGGGATGGAGCCTTGCTGCTTGTAGTGGAAAGCAAACATCTCAGGAAACTACTAATAATAACGATAAAAATAAAAATGAGATAAATGCGAATAAAAAAGATGTTTTACCTATCTCTGATGTTAATGATTGGAGAATTATCCTTGTAAATAGAGAGCATATGTTATCAAAGGAACTAGGAATTGAATTAACAAGTATTACCCAAAATGCGAAGCCAAATATGAAAATAGATAGTAGAATTGCAACTTCCTATCAGGATATGGTAGCAGCTGCAAAAAAAGAGGGAATCAATCTTTATTTAAGATCAGGTTATCGAGCTATAAAATTACAACAAACTTATTATGATGCTTCAGTTAAAAGCTATAAATCTCAAGGTTTGTCGGATAAAGAGGCTAGTGCTAAGGCATTGGAATATCTTCAGTATCCTGGTGCAAGTGAACATCATACGGGATTAGCGTTAGACATTATTTCAGTTGAATGGCAGAATACGGTAGAAGATTTAAATGCAAAATTTGAAACGACTGATGCATTCAAATGGTTAGATAAGAATGCTGCAGAGTATGGGTTTACTCTCCGCTATCCGAAAGATAAAGAGAATATTACTGGTATTAAGTATGAGCCATGGCATTATCGTTATGTAGGAAAAGAAGTTGCTGTGTATCTAAAAGAAACAGGGTTAACTTTAGAAGAGTATAGCGAAAAAATTAAGTCAGGCAAGTAAAAATACACTTGGATTCTATTAAAAATTATGCACTGCCACAGGAAAAGGTGGATCTGAGGATGTGTTAACCTTCCGCCTAGTATTGTAAAAACTGTGTATGATAATTTGAGCACGTATGAACCAGTTATCGTATGAAACGATGTATGTATCAAGAAATTAAATTTATAAAAGAAGCAGTGAAAAAGGATCTGATATTTATATCAGATCCTTTTTCATTTGTAACATAGAATACTTACTTAATTAGGCCTTAAAGACTGCCTGCTTTTCAGGTATTACAATTGAAGAAAAATGCGAAAGCTATTTATAAAATATGGAAATGTTAAAACCCCTTTGATAAAATAGCAATATGCAAAAATAATTATTTGTTAATTCTTAATGTAATGAATATTTATGTTTATATATACGAATTTAACTACATAATTATTGTAATAAAGGGGGAGAAAGATGTTAGATGAATTGTACAATGCTTTTTTAAATGCGTCTGGTTTTACAGAAAGTGCGAGGAAACGAGATCGGTATGATGATTTACATGATTATTTAAAAGATAAAGAAAGAGAGTTAAAGCAATTCATTCAAGAGGCTGAATCAGCGAAGAGAGATTATGAGAGTAAAAGTAATGGCTTGGAAGCTAATAAAATTCCGGCAGTTGAATTTGAACAAAAACGTCATGAAAAGGATGAAGAATTAAATACATTAGTATCCTATTTTAAAAGTGCATTAAGCGATGTTGGATCTGCAAAAGGTACAGCTTATGCAAAGTATTTGGAATATAAAGCTAAAGCAGAAGCGGAGAAAGCGTCAGCATACGCTGCAGCGACTAAGGCTTTTGAAGAAAAGAAAAAGGAAATTGAAAAACTTATCCATTAAGCATACAAAGAATGGAGGGAACCAACATGAGTGGTAAAGAGGTTGAAATTATAGGAAGTAACACTGCAAGTGCCATTTCTTACGCACAAAACATAGAAAATGGTATGAAGGATTCTTTAAACGAAGCGAAAAACTTAAAAGCATACGTTACATGTGCGAACTGGAATGGAAAAACGAGAGATGCCTTTTTAAGTTATCTAGATTTAATCATTCAATATAACTCAGAACTGGTAGATGCATTTGAAGGACATACGAAAGCTTTGAAAGAGTTAGATAAAAGTATTCAAACGTACGGAGATAGATCGGAAGTAAGGGCGATAAAACAGTTGTGATGGAGAAATGAGGGATAAAAGAATGGGAAAAGAAAGGGATTTTGCACCAGCTGAATTATATGTTCTCGCAGGTGCAGCCGGGGTTACGGATATATTTGGATTGCCAAACCGTGACGTAATTATTTTACTTGATGAAGAATGTGTCACGAAAGCAACTATGAGTTTAAAAGAAAAAGGCTTGCTTACAAGTGAAAATGGAATTACCTCTGCAGCTTTTCAAATGATTGAGCTATTAAAGGAATATGAAAATTGTCATGAATACACGAGAATTAATAATGTATTAATTGGCTTTTTGAAACATGATAAAGACCGAGTGGCTGTATTAACAGAAGTAGAGCCAAATAAAAAATACGAGATCGACTACATACCAAAGCCAGACGTATATTTTTCATTATTAACACGCATCCCTTTCTTATTGAGAGAACCGAGAGAAATAGAAGATACATTTTTCTCAAAGAGAATGACAGAAACAGAACAACAAACATTTGAGGGGAAAGATTTATCAAATAAAGACGTTATAGCGATAGAAACGTATACGAGGCCTCGAAGTAATAGAGGAGGAAAATGGGAATGTTTCTTATATTTCACTGAAGGAGAAGATTTCGTTCAAATAGATGTAGATCGTAATCGATATGACTGGGTGAGCCTCTATGCGGTTAATAAGAAATTGTATGACGTGTTAAAAATGCCATATAAAAAGTTAATTGACCCGAGACAATTCTCGTTAGGAGGTATGCAATAATGCAAGTATCAATGGGAGATAGTGGTTCTGGTGGTGGAGAAGAAGTATTAGTTAATTTTCAAGAACTACTTGATATAGTAATGAAGTTAGAAAATATATATAAAATCCATTTAGACGTCATTGGAACAAATATTGAGAGTTTATTAAGCAGTGATTTTTATCAAAAAGGTGAAGCGATGAGAGTAATTGAAAAATATCCTGATATATTACACAAAACACTTGAATTGTCTGAACACTATTTGAGGTCGGCGAAAGTTGTAGGAAATGTATGTGTAGAAATGCTTGAAAAGGACGAACAATTACGTGAAAGATTAAGTAAGTTGTAGAAATCACCATACGGCTGGGGGATGAAAACGAAATGGATGTGAAATATAGACCTGAACCATGGCAAAACATGGGAGATGGTATGAATCGAATTACAAAAGATGCACTCATGAAATTACGGGACGCAAATGAATCATTAAAAAGAATTGATGGAAGAATACGAGATTTAGACTCAGATGGTAGTATACATTTTAGCCCAAAAGATCAATCGCAAAAAATAGGGGAATTACTTGATAGCTATTCGACATTACAAAAATATTGCGGAGAAGCAGGGCGATTGGTGTCTGAACATATAGATAAACCTTTTTTAGTAGAAATGGATAAATTCGCTCAAAAAATGAGAGATACATCTATTCTTAGCTTCGAAACAAATAACCGAATTGGCTCTACAACAACGACAGTATTACCAGATGAGCACGCGGGATACGGAAGTGTACCGCAAACAATACAAACAAAAAAAGATAAAATAACTGTAGAAGATATTTTTAAAGATTCACCTGCATTTGATAACGTACTGAAAGCGGAGTACAAAGAACTAAAAAAACAAAACCCAGATGCAAAACTAAATTATGAAGAATACAAGAAAGTAGTCCCATCCACACGAGGATTTGAATACAAATCGATAGAAGATGAACAGAAAAAACTAGAAATGGTGCGAGACATAGGAATAGGCGCAGGAATCATCATCACAACAATCCTTTGTCCACCACTTGGGGCCGCTGCCGCAGTTGTATACGGCGCTGTACAAATAAAAAGCGGTATCGACGGAGAAGACTGGGGAACACACCGGAAATTGAGCCAAGAAGAGCGGGTAGGAAACATCATTTTTGGCGGATTAGATGCAATCCCATTTGTTGGAGCAGTAGGAAAAGGAGTAAAAGCATTCAAAGGAACGAGTGAATTAGCTGATTTAGCCAAATTATTAAAATTCAAAGAAGGAATGCCTGGTTTTAATCCAAATTTGGGTAAAAATGTGGTACAATCGCTTAAGGAAAATAAGACTTTAAAAAATGCACTAGATGCTATGAAAAATACTCCTATTCCAGTAGCAGTTAGGACGGTGGATACTGGAATAGGAATGAAGCTTCCTTATATAGAATCTTCAACTGTTGGAGAAGTAGCTGGAAAGTTTTCAAAGGCAAGTACGGCAGCTAAGGATGACGCTTATCAACTTGCTAAGGGTACGGGTAATACTGTTCATAGATCTGAAATTGACGAAGTAATTAAAAATAATTACGATAAAGACGGAAATTTGATTAATAGATCAATTGTTCCTAAGGGATATAATAGTGTTGAAGATTTCTTAAAACAAGTAGATGATACTACTATCAAAGAATTTGGGTATGATAGTGTTGAAGAGTTTAAAGAAGTGGTAGGTTATGTTGATGAATATTTGAATGCCTCACCTAAAAATAATATTTTAAATAAATCATTAGCGGGAGGTACACATGTGAAAGGTGTAGACTACGATGTACTAGGATTTCCTATTTTTAAAGGAGATGCTGTTAAATTTCAAACAAGGTTGGATAAAGGGATGTTTATAGCATCTGATGATAGACAGTTTAAGTTCTGTACAAAGGCTTTAAAAGAAGCAATAGAGAAGGGAGATATACCAAAAGAAATCTTTACAGAGAAACAGCTCCGGGATATTTATAATGAGGAAGCTAGAATAAAAGGATTGACTTGGCATCATCATCAAGTACCTGGTAAAATGCAGTTAGTAGTGTCTAAAACGCATAAAGTTAACCATTTAGGTGGAAATGCATTATGGGGGGATGGAATCAGATGAGTAAGGTACAATGGAGATCACCAGATGAACCTATTATACGAGAAGATGTAAAGAATGTTGAACAGGAATTGAACATTAATTTTCCTTTAGATTATATAGAATGTGTGATGAAAAATAATGGAGCGCATGTTAGTCCAGAGGTATTTGAAGTTGAAGGGAAAAGAAAGGTTTTTGGAACGTTATTAAGTTACGATATGGATGATGACGAAAATATTATAGAAGTATTTGATGATTACAAGGATACACTACCGGCAGAATTAGTTCCTTTTGCTTTTGATCCAGCGGGAAATTTAATATGTTTTGACTATAAAAATGACAAAAATAACCCTGTTGTGGTATTTTGGGAACATGAAAATGCTGGTGAAAAAGAAATGTTGATGCGAGAAGAAGGATTAACAGAAGAACAAGTGGAAGAACGTGCAAGAGAGAATGTATTTTACATTGCAGATACATTTACTGATTTTTTAAGTAAATTACACGATTAAAAATATAATGATGAATGAAAAATAAAGTTTATGTGAAATGGATAGAAAAAATAATAGGGTGTTTGAAAATATATACTCCATGATGGTTGTACCATCATAGAGTACTATGTACAATGATAGAATAGAAAACGAAGTACGAGCTTAGGCGATATGACATTTTACTGTGCGACGAATACAAAGACATGGAATGGACATAAAACTAACGAACTCGTACAAGCTCGTAATTTTTAATGTAGTAGTTGTCACGACATATAAAAGGTGTCATACTGTTGCCATAAAATTTACAAATTTAATGCTACTTAAAAACAGATGAACTTAAAGCGCTTGATTGTCAACTAGAGGCAACAAGTGCTTTTTTGCGTTTTAGCGTAGAAATTTAAAAGAGCATTATAATTTTATAAGTGCATTAAGTGTTAAATTTTTATTGTTGTTTTATAGATTGTAATGGCTATGTACAGTGTACGACGATAGTAGAGGGAAAAATAAAGGGTTGTGTTATTTTTTGAAGTCATCGTAAAGTACGTTTTAACGGATGGACGTTATGCATACGTTATCCGCAAAAAACGGGTAAACGTTACAAGGACTTTAATTGCTGTAACGGGAGAGGACTCAATATGGAAGAGAAAGTAGTTGGTTATGTACGTGTTTCAACAGAAGGACAAGTGCGTGAAGGGTACAGCCTAACGTATCAAGTAGAAGAAATCGAACGGTACTGCATTGAAAATAAACTACAACTGTTTCATATATACGAAGATAAAGGAATTAGCGGAGCGACAGTAGATGAAGATGGATTAACAGTTGAACGTGAAGGTTTACAAGAATTATTGTCAGATATGACATATCATCAAGTGAGCCACGTGATTGTACTAAATACATCTAGGTTATGGCGCTCTGATATGGCAAAAGTGTTAATACAACGAGAGCTAAAGAAATACAAGGTAGATGTGAAAGCAATTGAACAACCCAATTACAGTATATACACACATGACCCAAATGATTTTTTAGTAAATGGCATGTTAGAGCTATTAGACCAATATCAACGTCTCGAGATTGCGTTGAAGCTAAGTAGAGGCAGAAAGAAAAAAGCGGAACAAGGTGGATATGCAGGGGGCGGTGTGATGTTTGGTTATAGGGCAAACAAAGGACAAAAAGTGTTAGAAGTAGATGCTAGTAAAGCAATCGTTGTACGTAGGCTATTTGAGCTACGACACTTTTTTAAGCATTGGTCACTTACTCAATTGGCAGAACGACTGAATACGGAAGGCTATCGTACAGAGAAAGGAAAGCTGTTTACGAAAGTACAAGTGAAACGTATGTTAGACCGAGAGAGTTTTTATCGAGGGATATATACATACGGGCAAATACAAGTAAACGGTAAACATCCAGCAATTATATAACAGTCGTACTTAAAGAAATCGCTCATTTTACTATATGTACTTATGAAATTATGAAAATGGATAGGCTTGCGTACCTATGCGCATCGGAGGATGAACGCTCGAACTAAGGTTGCCGACATTTTTATATATGACTAAATCATTGAATAGAGGGATGAGTTATGCATAATAGACAGAACTATTTGTATGTAGGAGTAGATTTACATAAGTAGCATCATACGGCTGTTATGATTAATTGTTGGCAAGAGAAATTAGGAGAAATACAATTTGAGAATAAACCATCTGCATTTTCGAAGTTTTTATTAGAAGTAGAGACATATGTGAGTGATGGTTTATCAGTTGTATTTGGTTTAGAAGATGTTGGTGGTTACGGAAGAGCATTAGCGAAATATTTAGTAGATCACGAACAGGTAGTAAAAGAAGTAAATCCAGCTTTATCATTTTTAGAACGAAAAAGCCAAGTGATGATACACAAAAATGATAGTTGGGATTCGTAATGTGTGGCACGCATATTGGTAAACAAATTTAATCAATTACCAGATGCAAAGCCAAACGATTTATTATGGTCAATACAACAACTGGTTTCAAGAAGGAATGCATTAGTAAAAGCACAAAGTGCATTAAAGAACCAATTACATATTCAATTAAACCATCATTATCCAAGTTATAAAAAGTTTTTCTCAGAATTAGATGGGAAAACAGCATTAGCGTTTTGGCAGCAGTATCCGTCACCGTCCTGTTTAGAAGGTGTTAGTATAAAGAAATTAACAGCTTTTTTATTAGATGTTAGCAACAATACATGTTCGGTAAAGAAAGCAAGCGACATATTAAAACTTGTAAAAGAAGATGGACAAACAATGAAAGAGTATCAAGAAATGCGAAACTTTTTAGTAAGAAGTATTGTACGGGAGATTGAGTTTAAAAAGAAGGAAATGAAATACATCGAAAGAGAATTAAAACAGCTAGTAAATCTACTAGATTATCAATTAGAGACGATGCCGGGAATAGAACTTGTGACTGCATCAGCATTAATTGCAGAAATTGGAGATGTAAGACGATTTCCAAATGCCAACAAATTAGCACGATTTGCGGGGATTGCGCCTGTTTACTTTGGTTCTGGTGGGAAAGGTAAGACACATAAAAGCAAACAAGGGAACAGAGCGTTACACGCTTTATTTTATAATTTAGCTGTACAGCAAGTGCAAGTAGCGAAAGGAAGTAAGACGCCACGGAATCCAGTATTTCATGCATACTATCAAAAGAAACTAAAAGAAGGAAAAACAAAGGGACAAGCATTGGTATGTATTATGAGAAGGCTTGTAAATATTATATATGGCATGATGAAATATAAAACAGCTTATGAGTTGCCGGTAGTGGAAGGAAAAGAAGTAGTTTAATAAGGGGTTACATGGTTTGCTTTTTTATTGTGAGGGTTTAAGATTACAACATAGGGTACGGGTAAAGGTAGTAAGAAAATCTCTGATGTTCCTCATGTAAAAGAAGCAAGAGATATTATAGCAGAGAGAACAAAAGGATTAGATTTAAATCAGCATCCAACTACGACAAAGCAAATGAGTTCTAAGAAAATGAAAGCATTAAGAGATAAGATTGATAATAGAACTATTACAAAACAAGAGTATGCAGACTACATCTGGAATAAGAAATTTGCTAAAAGACGGGATAAAGGAGTTAAAGAATTTTGGTACCAAGAACAACAAAGAATATTAAATAATGAACCGCTTACTCGAGAGTGGTCTCAAGAACAGTTAAAAGATATTCTTGCTGGTAAAACTCCTAAATTTGATGGTAAACCAATTGCAGGGCATCATAGTTATAGTGCTGCAAAATATCCGCATCTCGCTGATAAGGGAGAAATAATCTATCCAGCAACTTTTCGTGAGCATTTTTACGGATGGCATGGAAGAAAGTGGAGGAATAGTATTCCAGGTGAGCCTATAATACCAATTAAAGACTTTTAAGGAGGTAAGAATTTATGGTGAAGATGAGACTGAAAATTGATGATGATTCAAATAAATTAAAGTATGTATCGATTATCAGACAGAATAATGGAGCAAGTATTCAAGATATTAAAAGAAATATAGAAGATAATAATGTGGTACTAGAATGTGATTGTTTTGATACAGATGAATTAAAAGACTTCAAAAAAACAATAGAGGCTTTAATAAGTAAGGGGGCTACTGTACATTTGTTTCAAGATAATCGAGAGGTTCAAATTGATTATATAAGTAACCTTATTAGTTCATATGAACAAATTGCTGAAGACAGAGAAAAGCTAGATGATAGAATTTTAGGTGATGATTAAGAGAGATTAGGGTATTGAAATATACATTATCAACTTTATGTATTGAATAGTGAAGAAAATAATAGCAATTATGGTGTTGAAGATAAACATGCATAAACGTATATATAGATGAATAAAGATAAAGTATATTTGTAGTGGAAAGAAAAAGAATAAGTGGTTTAAAAGTGCATACTCCATGATGGTTGTACCATCATGGAGTACTATGTGCAATGATAGAATAGAAAACAAAGTACGAGCTTAGGCGAGATGACATTTTACCGGGCGATAAATATAAACACATGGAATGTATATTAAACTAACGAACTCGTACAAACTCGTAAGTTTTAACATAGTATTTGTTGTGATATATAAAAGGTGTCATACTATTACTACAAAACTTACAAATTTATGCTACTTACAAATAGATGAACTTAAAGCACTTGATTGTTGAATAAAGGAAACGGGTGCTTTTTTAATCGTATGGGGAGGCCGTAATTAGATGAGAAAAGATTTAACATGGCCAGTACCAGATGAGCCGGTTTCAGCAGAATATATATATGAAGTGGGTAAGCAGATGGGTTTTATATTTCCAAGTGATTATGTAGAGTGTGCTATTACTAATAATGGTTCAGCGGTATTACCATATAAGTTTGAGGTGGATGGAGTAACAAGAGTGTTTGGGACATTGCTCTCTTATGATACGGATAGTAGCGAATATATTGTTAAAGTATATCGTACTTATGCCACTACTATACCTAAAGAGTTAGTTCCTTTTGCTTTTGACCCAGCAGGGAATTTAATATGTTTTGACTATAAAAATGCCAAAAATAACCCTGTTGTGGTATTTTGGGAACATGAGAATGCTGGCGAAAAAGAAATGTTAATGCGTCAAGAAGGTTTAACAGAAGCACAAGTAGAAGAACTGGCAAGAGAAAATGTATTTTACATTGCAGATACATTTACTAATTTTTTAAGTGAATTGCACGATTAAAAAATATAATGATGAATGAAAAATAAAGTTTATGTGAAGTGGATAGGAAAAAATAATAGGGTGTTTAAAAATAGATACTTCATGATGGTTGTCCCATCATAGAGTATTATGTGCAATGATAGAATAGAAAACAAAGTATGAGCTTAGGCGAGATGACATTTTACCGGGTGATAAATATAAACACATAGAATGTATATTAAACTAACGAACTCGTACAAACTCGTAAGTTTTAATATAGTATTTGTCATGATGTACAAAAGGTGTCATATTGTTACTACAAAACTTACAAATTTACGCAACTTAAAAACAGATGAACTTAAAGCACTTGATTGTCAATTAAAGGAAACAAGTGCTTTTTGCGTTTTAGCATAGAAAATTAATAAATAACTATAATTTTATTATGTAAACTTATTTCTGTTTTTTTACATAGTTTTTTATACAACTAACGAGAAGAAAAATGTTCACTATTACTTTCATTCCTGTTATAAAAGATTCTACAATAGAAGACAGAACGTATATTTGGTATAATCGAAACATACTATATGGAATTACGGACATGAGTTTGAAATTCATGTAATAAGGTAAGTACTACATAACAATACATAATATTTAAAGTTCCAGTACATATAGGATTCAGTTCATGTTATATAAATCAATTGTGAGAAAGGAAAAGATGTAATGAATCAAATTTCATTTGAAGATTTATTTGAAGAAGAAAAAGAGAAGGTGGAGGTAGCTGAGATACCCGTACCGTTATCGCCATTGCAAAAAGCTATTTTGGAATTACTTAATTCTGAAGAAATAAGTGCACTTGAGCTATGCGAACGATTAATACGATCTGGTAAAATACCCGATGAAAGATTCACAACAAATAAGCCTAAAGCATATGGTCAAGTATGCTTAATATTAGAAGGTTTTGTTAAAGAAGGAAAACTTATTTTTATCAAAGATGATGAGAAAAGAGATAGAGTATATAAATTGAAAGAAGAAGTTTTAGATGTATAGAGGGAAATGAATGATTGGTTCTCTTTAACTTTGAGTCCGATTAATCTAGTAATGTCCATAAAAAAAGGTGTCAATCTCACTTAGATTGACACCTTCATACTTTTAACACCTTACATATTTACGTTTGAAACCAAGTCTGCCACTATCAAGTTCTTTTTGAATACTTTCTGAAGCATTTAGTAAACTGCTTTTTTTCTTATCACGTTTTACTTCAACTATACCAACTTCTTTTGCAGTCTCAACTGCCTTTTCGTGTAGCGGTACATATGAAATTGCCACAGTGTTTAGGAAATTATTCATAGCGGATTTTGTTCGTTCTGGTGAATCATGAATTGTATTTTTCACCATTTCAAGCATATCGGAAATTTTGCTTTCAGAAAACTCATTGTCTTTGCGATTCCCTAAAAGCCAGCAGTAGCAACTCCAGCCTGCAGACATTTTAAGCTCATCCCCACTTGTAATCCATTTATCAGCAACATCTTGTGCAATATTTGCCTCTGATAAAGTTACTGCCACTACATAATCGGATAGCATATAAAAATATGCCCCGTCCATCCAGCGATCAAAATCAGACTCACTCATAGATTTTGGATCTGCAATAATGCCTGCAAAGTACATAGCATCGTAGTTACCTGTGGCATAAAGTTCCTCAGCCAACTCTTGATTTAATTTTATTTTCTTAGCGATTGGTTTCATAGCGCCCGTAGCTACGCCGAAAACTGGCTCGTGTGCACCGTTAGATATGTATATTTTTTTCGTTCTTTCCTTACCGAGGGATTCAAGCTCTTGCATAACTGTTTTAAAATCCATAGCTGTGCACTTCCTTCCTTAATATAAAGACCATTTTAATTTTAATGATATAGTTTATATTTTTTATCGAGTTTTCCATACCTCTCAAATTTAATACTAATCGTATGTGAGTAGGATGTCTACTTTCTATAATTCCTTGGCAATTCAGTTTGTGATTTTGACCTTCCATCTAATTATAATCATGAGAATATTACATTAAGGTAAACGGGAAAGAGACAAAATAGATGTATAACTTTCCGCATCGGTTTTTAAAGTGGGAGAATGTAAATAATATTTTATCTTTGGCATTTTCTCTGTAGTGTTATGTTATTATTTGGTAAGGGGATAAATGGAATTTAAAGTTAAACATGTGAGGTTGGTTACAAATGATAAAGAAATTTACTAGAGTAGTATTAACGGTGGTTATGCCGATTGGTCTTATTACGGGTTGTGGAACTGCTGAAAAAACGGAAGCAAAAGAGCCGAAAGCGGTACAAGTGGAGAAAAAGGATTATACGGATTACTCATATGGTAGCAAAGGTATATTAGTAAGTGGCAAAGCGAAAGAACGTCTACAATACGAGGTAGGATATATGGATGATAACAAGTTAATTGGGATTGATGAAACTATTGAGGACTGTATTATTTTAGATAATAAAGATGAAGCAAGCCACATTTGGAAACAAATAGAGCGTGGATCTATTATTGAAGTGCAATATGGTAAAGACCGAAAAGACATCGTAGGGGTACAATTAGTAGAAGATCGTAAGCCATACGAAATTAGTGATAAGTTTGATCGAAATACGATAAATGAGATTGTTGGACAAGTTAAAGGTAATTTGTAATAGAGGTATTTCGTTAGTATAGGAACCATTAACATGACATGGCGAATCGCATACATAAAAGTTTGGAATCAACGGCATTTTTAATATGAAAATGCCGTTGATTTATTTTAAAAAGTAAATGGTATTCTATAGTCTTGTAGAAAAATGCATATTAGAAAATATATAAATGAATTATTCTTTTTTTAGTTGTGATGATCGTCGTAAGGTCATTGCCCAAAATAAAAGAGCAAAAGCACTAATAGATACACCTAATAGGCATACTCCATTCCATCCGTATTTTGCATAAACATTTGTTGAAAGAATTGCACCCGTTGCACTACCGATAGAATAAAAAATCATGTAACTGGCAGTGATTCGACTTCTTGCTTCAGGGCGCACTGTGAAAAGCATACTTTGATTGGTGACATGTACAGCTTGCACAGCTAAATCTAAAAGGATAATGCCGAAAATTAGTAACAATAGAGAGTAGTTAATAAATTTAATTAGGAGCCATGAAAGTACTAATAAAGATAAGGCTATGCCAGTTGTTCGTTGTCCTAATCCTTTATCAGCTAATTGTCCCGCTTTCGTAGCAGCTAATGCACCTGCAACTCCAGCAAGGCCGAATGCACCAATAGCTGTATGTGATAGATTATGAGGTGTAGCACTTAGAGGTAATACTAAAGAAGTCCATAAAATACTGAATGAAGTGAAAATGAGCAATGCTAATATTCCGCGAATGCGTAAGAGTCGTTCTTCTACAAATAATAAGAGAACAGAACGTATTAATTTTTGGTAAGGCATAGTTGTCATTCTTTTCTGTTCAAGAGTAGGTAAATTCCGATGTAATAAAAAAGATACGAAGAGTAAAAGGGTAGCGGAGGTGAGATAAACGGACCGCCATCCAGCTAAATCTGTTAATGTGCCTGCAAATGTACGAGCAAGGAGAATACCTATTACAACGCCGCTTGTCACGAAACCTACTATGCGTCCACGTTCAGCTGGATTAGCTAAAATTGATGCGTATGCGACGAGTGTTTGCGTCACAGTTGCAAGAAGTCCTACTAAGGCCATACCTATAAAAAGTATGGTGCTGGAGGGAGCGATTCCGATTACAATTAAAGCGAAAACAGATAAAAGCATTTGAACAATAATGAGTCTCTTTTGGTTTAATAAGTCACCAAGTGGGACGAATAAAAGTAATCCGAGTGCATAACAAACTTGAGTAATCGTAATCACAATACCGATAGTTGAATGACTAATCTTAAATTCATTTGATAAAGAATCAAGTAGTGGATGAGCGAAGTAGATATTCGCCACAGCCATCCCGCAAGCTATTGCGAATAATAGAGTCATATAGCGTGACATGGTTGCATGAACAGGTGAATGTATATGAGTATGTTTTAGAGTGGTCATCATTTTTTCTTTGCTACTCATAAAATCAGCTCCTTTTTGTGTGATTGGAAATAACGTACCGAACGGTATGTTATTTCGTAAGTAAAATATAATCTCGAAGAAATAGATATGTCAAGTTTATTTTGAATTAATAACGTTTTCTTTTGACACATCGTTTATAATTTAATACGATATATAATATACTGATTGGTACATAAAGTGATAATGTATAATCTTAAAAAGTAGATGGAGAAGGGGAGGGTTTTAAATGGCTCGACTACGCGAATTTGATGAAGAAAAAGCTTTGGATGCTGCTATGCAACTTTTTTGGGAGAAGGGGTACGCTGCTACTTCATTAAGTGATCTAACTGCTAAAATGGAAATACAAAAGCCGAGTTTATATTCAGCCTTTGGTGATAAAGAGGGTTTATTTGAAGAGGCATTAAGGAGATACACAAATTTACATGCGGCTCGTATACGAACAAAACTTCAAAGCGGAAAATCTGTAAAAGAAGCAATTCGGACATTGTTTGAAAATATAGTGGAAGAAGAATATAAAAAAGAATTAAGTAAAGGTTGTTTTTGTATTAACACAATGGTTGAGCTTGCTCCTCATAATGAAAAGTTTGAAGTGCTAACTAGAGAACATCAAATGTATCTCTCAGTTATATTTCAAGAATTAATTATGAAAGGAATTCAGTCCGGAGAACTGGAAAGTGATTTGAACGCTAAAGCAGTAGCGCAAACATTAGTTACGTCTTTAATAGGATTAACAGTATTAATGAAATCACGCCCAGAACGTTCCGTTATAGATAATTCGGTATGTATAATCGTATCGTTACTAAAATGATTTGTAGAAGTGTATTTCAACTAACCTTATTAATAGTAGCCACTTTCATTTATAAGTTTTCAATCGTCAAGTACTGGATTATCTACGAAGAAAATTCAGTACTTTTATTTTCGGAAAGAATATAATTTTATGGGTGTACACAGTATAAGAAGATTGTAGGAGGCGTGTGTAATTAAAAATTAGACGGGAATAAAACGCTATATAGCCCCTTCCAAGCCCCTCATAAGCACCTACCAAGTAATAAATCACTAAGAAAAAACAAAACAAAAACAAAAACAACTACAAGAACAAAACAAGCGCGAAAACATAATAACGTCGTTGTAAGTGTTCACAAATAATATAGTTGTATAAAATTAGAGATGGTACGATGGATCATTATGCTATTTTTTCTTTCATGTATAATAAGATGAGAGGACATCTCAATATTTAACTAATTAAAATAAGGGCAGTATATCAGTAAAAGGGGGAGAAGGATGGATAAGTTATTGCAAGAAATCATAAATTGGATTAGTAGGACTAATGAACAGGTTGTTATTGGTGTTTCAGGACATGGCGCTGCTGGAAAAACAACGTTTGCTAATATGCTTGTAGACCTACTAGATCAAAATGAAGTGAATTATATTAATACAGATCCATATATTGTTAGTTCAGACATACGAAAGCATGCAATTATTGACTATACATATCAAAACGAAAATCATCATTATAAAATGACGGCTTGTCATCCATCAGCGCATCATTTGTCTGCTTTAGAAAGAGATGTTCAGATGGTAAGGGCTGGTTTAGATTTTTATACGATAGATACGCATTATATGAAAAGCGAGTTAATTTCTTCAAAAAACAAAGTGACAATTGTAGAAGGAATGTGTGTCGCATTTATTAATCCCAATCTATTTGATTTAAAAATTTACTTCTATACAGATGATGAAACGGAATTAATGAGAAGGTCTAGCCGAGATATTGCTGAAAGGGGAGCCGATATCAATTATTTAAGGCGGTCTCATGCAGAACGTCGGATTCAGTATAAAGTGTTTATGCATCCATACAGTCAACGTTTTGATATTATTATTAAAAGTTCCGATGAAGCAATATGTCTAGAAAAAAATACATTTGAGTTTTATAAAGTTTAAATGCAAATACTCTATTTGTTATGTTTATTATGAGGGTTCATTTTCATTATTTGGTTCTCAAATGAAGAAACTTTATTATTCACCTAAAAATCCATTGTCTATGAAACAACTAGATTTTTAAACGACTTTAATAGACATCTGTCATTTACATAGACAGATGTCTATTGTATTTTTGGTAGCAAGATTAAATAACCTTTTTGTTACTTTACAGTAAGTAGTAAAAAAAATTGTAATTCGAATGCCAAAACGGCTCCCACATTCCTATATTTATATTGAAGGATTGGGATTTCTTATTTGCTAGCAAAGAGTGGAGGGAAATAGATGGCGGTGTACCGTAATGTGCAGGTGAACTTTTGGCAAGATGAATTCATATTAGATTTAACGCCAGAGGAGCGTTATTTTTACATATATTTGTTAACTGGAACGAAAACGAAGCAATGTGGTATTTACATATTACCGAAGCGAGTGGCAGAGCTTGAAACAGGTTACAGTATGGCAACTGTTGAGAAGCTATTAAACCGGTTTGTTGAATATGGGAAGATTTTTTATGATATGGAAACGAAAGAGTTATTCATAGTAAATTGGCTACGTTATAACCCTATTTTAAATACGAATGTAGAAAAATGTGTGTTACGTGAGTTGAAGACTGTGAAAAATAAAGAGTTCATACATATGTATTTACGTAGATGTCTTGAAGAAGAATGGAAGATCCCATTGTTATTGCAGCATTTTGGTATGCCTGAAGAAGAGGATACTAGTAGTTTACAAGAAGTTATTGAAGAGAAAGAAGTAGAAGAGGTAGAAAGTATAGAAGAGGCCGTTCCCAATAGTAAAGTGTACAAGTTTTATGAACAACATATTAGTAGCTTATCCCCATATATCGTGAAAGAATTGAAGGATTGGATACAAAGAGTTTCAGGAAAGGTAGTACTAGAAGCACTTAAAATTGCGTTTGAACATAATAAGCGAACGTTCGCTTATGTGAAGGGGATTTTGAGGAATTGGTGTAAGAAAGGGCAAGTAGATTTAAGTGAAGAAAAGGAAGGATTCATTTTGTATGATCCGTAGCATATAAGGATTTTTCTATTTTAAAAGGTTCTTTCAAAATAGAAGCGAATAGTTTGAGAAAGGAGGGGTTATATGGAAGTTGTTATAAAGAAGAAACGAACTAGAGGTAAGAGAATTTTTATTTGGTCTAGTAGTATCGTTCTTTTATTGATTATTTGCAGTGTGATTTTTTTGAACGTATATACGCTGAGATCTATGCCAAAGATAGATGGAACGATAAAGCTAGAGGATTTACAACATGCTGTTACGGTGAAACGAGATAGTAACGGGGTACCGCATATTAAAGCGGAAAATGCACATGATTTATATTTTTCGCAAGGGTATGTGCAAGCACAAGATCGCTTATTTCAAATGGATTTAAGTAGAAGGCAAGCTTCTGGTATGTTAAGTGAAGTTGTTGGAGAAGCAGCCGTTGATAGAGATAAATTGTTTCGAACGCTCGGTTTACGGCGAGCAGCAGAAGCGTCTGTTAGTCAATATGATGGGGAAGCAAAATTTGCTTTGCAGTCATTTGCTGATGGGGTGAACGCTTTTATACGTGAAGCGAAAGCGGAAAAGAGATTGCAAGTTGAATTTACTATATTAGGTTATGAACCTGCTGAATGGTCAATTGTTGATACTTTAACGATTGGGAAGTATATGGCGTTTGATTTAGGAGGACATTGGCACGGACAAGCGTTTCGTTATTGGGCGCTGAAAAATCTTCCGAAAGAGCAAGCAAATGAGCTATTTCCTACATATCCGAAAGATGCCCCTAGATTGCTCGCTGAACTGAAAAATACAAATGTGGACGTAGCACAAAGTTTTTCAAAAACAATAATTCCGCCGGAGTTTAACGGTAGTAATAACTGGGTTGTGAGCGGTGAGAAGAGTGCGTCAGGTAAGCCAATTTTAGCGGATGACCCTCATTTATCTCTTGCGACACCTTCTATATGGTATCAAACGAGACTTGAAATGAGAGATTTAAATGTGAGTGGCGTTATTTTCGCTGGAGTGCCAGGTGTTATATTAGGACACAATGACAAAATAGCATGGGGCGTTACGAATACCGGTCCTGATGTGCAAGATTTATATATTGAAAAGAGAAACCCTAATAATGAAAATGAATTTTTGTATAACGATAAGTGGGAAAAGGCTACTGTTGTTGACGAATCTATTAAAGTAAAAGGCGGGAGAACCATTCCGTATAACGTTACTGTTACGAGGCATGGTCCAGTCATTTCAGAGTTTGCGGATAAGGAGAAGGGAAAAACGAAAACAGTATTCGCTTTGAAATGGACTGCTTTGGAGCCTTCAGCTGAATTAAAGGCTGTATTAAATATGAATAAAGCGAAAGACTGGAATGAGTTTGAAACGGCTCTACAAGATTTTCATACACCAACTCAAAACTTTGTGTTTGCATCAAACGATGGCACGATTGCTTATAAAGCGAATGGAAATATACCAGTGCGCAAAAAAGGTGATGGTAGTTTGCCAGTTCCAGGATGGACAGATGAATATGAATGGGAAGGATATATCCCGTTTGATCAGCTGCCAAAAGTAATAAATCCGAAAGAAGGATTTATTTCAACTGCGAATAATAAAATTGTTGATGATAATTATCCATACCATATTAGCAATACGTGGGCGCAGCCATATAGACAAATGCGTATTCAAGAGTTTTTGCAAGAGAAGGAAAAGTATACGGTGAAAGATTTAGAAGAATTACAGATGGACCAAAAGAATTTATACGGGAAAGAGTTTACTTCAATATTTTTAAAAGAGTTACATAAAACAACTTTAAATGAAGTAGAGAAAGAAGGCGTAAAACAATTAACAAAGTGGAACTTTTACGATAGTAAAGATGAAGCGGCACCATTAATTTTTCATTTGTTAATGAAAGAGATTTCGAATACGTTATTTTCAAAAGAAATACCGAAAGATGTGATGGAGTTATTTGAAGGAAAGTCACAAGTTGTTGATGAATTAATTCGGAAACAAGTAGCCGGGGAAAATAGTGTATGGTTTTCTAAATATGGAGGCTTCACAAAAGTTGTGCATACATCGTACGAGAATGTAATGAAAAAATTGCAGAAGGAGTATGGAACCGATGTTGCAGAGTGGAAGTGGGGCGATTACCATCAACTTGCTTTTACACATCCAATTTCGAAATCATCTAGTATGTTAGCGTTATTTGCTTTTAATCGTGAGAAGCCAGTTCCAATTGGCGGAAGCCAAGTTACCGTTCAAGCAGCGAGTTATGGAGATAACGGTATTGTAAATCATGGTGCTTCTTGGCGATTTGTCATAGATACGAAAGATATGTCAAACGGTTATCATATCGTAGGGCCAGGACAGTCAGGACATTTTAGAAGCGATTGGTATCATGATCAAATAGATGATTGGGTAAATGGCACGTATCATATGACTACTTTAAATACAGATGGAATTGAAGGGAAAGTATTAACTTTACAGCCGAAGTGATAGTATGTTCCTATGTGCAGATGGCCCAGCTTTATGAAGTAATAATCCTTCCGCTAATGAAAGTGTTACTTTAGAAAAAAGACTCTTACTATTGTAAGAGTCTTTTTTCTACGGTAATGGATAAAATATCCTTTTTGTAGAAAAACGACAAATTTTGACAAAATATTGTACTGGGACTTGTTATAATACCTTTTGGAATATTATGTTTATTAAACGGAGGATGAAGTAGTGTGCAACAAGGGGAATTTCTTAATAGTTGCAGTGAAATCTAATAGGGGGATTTAATATGAGCATTAAAGTAATAAGAGCAACAGGGATAATGGGCGGAGCAGCAAGAGTTGCAGTAAAGGTAGATAACGAAGTAGTAATGAAACTTGAGAATAACGAAGAATATACGTTTCCTTTTGAATTAGATGAAGCGAATATTAAAGTAAAACAATTTTTTTTTGGAAGTAAAGAAAAGAAAGTAAAGGATGGCGACATAGTAGAAATTAAGATAAATAGTATCGCCATGCTATTACTGATGGTGTCAATGATGGCTGTTTTATTAGGTTCATCAATTGGTATAAATATTGTTGTTTTTGGTGTAATAGGAGCATTAGTTACGTTAGTATACGGATTGAATAACTGGTTTAGTTTAGAGGTTAAATAATTATTGTATATATATTTATTTCAGTTGATTTACTATACATGAAATGAAAATATTTTTAAGCGGGAAATGGGGAGAATCAGTATGAAGAAAATGGTTGTAATATCTAGTTTGGCTCTAATAGTAGGTTTAACAACTGGTTGTAGCAGTGAAAAAACAAGTGGACCTAAAACAGTATCTGTAAAAAAAGAAAAAGAGTTAGTAGCGAAGGATATTTTTAAAAAAGCAGCTGACGGATTAAAACAAGAGGAATATCTTACATTGACATCTCTTATGTCAATGAAGGGGAGCAGCCAATCAGAAGAGATTAAAATGAAAATACAGATGGAGCCGAAACTGAAGAATTCTAGAGCTGAAATGAAAATAAGTGGTACAGATATTGTAACGTATGAAGTAGATGGAAAGGTCGCTGCTCAAGTGAAAAACCCTGATACAGGAGAGTTAGTTACGATACCTAATGATCAATTTAATGTAAATGATGTAATGGTCAGTAAAAATTTACTGAATGAGTTAGATTTACCGGAAGCTTTGGCTAAGAAAATGAAAGCAAAGAAGGATGGGGACACATATAAACTTACACTTGAATTAAAAGGAAAAGAAGCAGTAGATACGTTACAAAAAATTAATGGAGATATGAAAAAATTAACGGAAGGGTTTAATATGGATGCTTTTAACATTGAATATATAATAACAAAAGATTATAAATTTGAAGAGATGCGAACAACTATAAAAGTGAGTGAAAGTAACGCAGATAAAAAAGCTAGTACAGATAAGGAAAAGTTGGATGCAGTTGTGAGTATAAAGATTGATTCATATGAAAAGTTTGATTCAATTAAGTTACCAGAAGGGATTCAATAATTTCAATTGTAAAAGGATAAAAAAGAGCAGAAATCCGCTCTTTTTTATTTATCTTACTATTTTCAGGAGAATTATATGAATAATGCTTTTATTAATGAAAACTTCATGTAATTTTTTCTGGAATATATGTGAAACATTGTATAAAATAATCAAGAAAGTCAAAAATTATAGGGGGAAAGTTGTGAAGAAAAATAAGAGTTTAATAAGTTTTTTAGGAGTGTTTATTATGTTGTTTTCTTTTTGTTTTCAAGGAAACGTACAGGCAGATGTAAATACTGTTCAACCTGGAAAAATAAAATCAGGAAACGTAACGGTATGGGAAGTTGGAAATGTAGCGAAAGTGTTAGCTGATGTAGAGCGCTTAAATTTAAATACAGTAAATGTACCGATTCAAGTAGATATTCCGAATGTGACTTCTACTAACATGGTAATTAATCAGGCGCAAAAGAAACAGGCTATCATTTTAATTCAAGAATTATTAAAGCGTAATATTCAAGTTATAGTGGAACCGTTCCCATATATTCAGCAGGGGAATGTTGGAGAAACAGAATGGAATCCAAGTAATATTAATGATTTCTTCTGGAATTGGAAAACGGTTATTCTACAAGATATTTTTAATTCTATTACAAGTAAATACAATGTGTATGGACTAAAGATTGCTTCTAATTTCGTTAATATGGAATATGCAGAAGGATATTGGAACGATACGATTAATTTTGTCCGTCAGCAGTATAAAGGAAATGTTTTGTATCAAATGAACTGGTGGTTAACAGCAAGCTGGGACCCTTCGTATGAAGCGAAGTTTAAAGAGAAAATAAATCGTCCGTATTTAAAAAAGGTGGATATTGTTAGTATCGATAGTTGGTTTGAAGTTTCAGGAAAAAGGAATCCATCATACGAAGAAGTGAAGCAAAGTTTATTCGCGACAACAGTATATAATCGTGGACAAAATGTTGTTCAACAACTGGAACAATTACATAATGCAACAGGAAAGCCAGTTTATTTTGGTGGATTTAACGTACCAGCGCGTGAACTAGGACTACAAAATCCATGGAATCCAGATGTTTCAAATGTATTTTCAAAAGATGTACAATTAAATGGCTGGCGCGCTTACCGAGATGTATTAGAACCGAAACCATATTTTAAAGGTTTTTCAATTTGGTTTATTGGCTCTAATGATAGTACACATGCGTATCAAATACATAGTAAAGAAGCAGAGGCAGTTATTAACGGATGGTATCGAAAATAAATTTTATAAAATAGGTAAGTTTTGAAGTTTCCTACATATATTTCTAGTGAAAGGCCTTTCACCATCTTATCACCTAGGGGGCAATCATAATGAAATTTTTGTCTTACCTTACAGTAATTTTGGTGATTCTTGGCGGTTTGAATTGGTTGTTTGTAGCGTTAGATTACAATGTAGTTGAGAAATGGTTTGGTTCTATGCCGGCGCTTGTGGACACTATTTATTGGCTCTTTGGTCTTTCTGCTATTTATCAAATTTTTGATCGGTTCTTTACGGACAATTAGCTATTATTCTTCTATTATTAAAGTGTTAAGTACGATTATGTACTTAACACTTTTTTATATGTTTACATATAGTATGCACGTGCAAGCGATTCCATCGCGTCTTGAGACATAATAATAGAAAAGAAATTGACCGTATATTGTATTGTGGGGTATAATTCAGAAAGTTTAAAAAATAACAAAATGAGAAATAGGGAGGTCATCCGGGTGATGGAGAGAGTGTATAATTTTTCTGCAGGACCATCAATACTCCCTTTGCCAGTTTTAGAGAAGGTGCAAAAGGAGCTTTTAAATTATAACGGGACAGGCATGTCTATTATGGAAATGAGTCATCGATCTTCTTGTTTTCAAAGTATTATTGATGAAGCGAGTAGCCTGCTTCGTGAATTAATGAACATTCCTGATGGGTATGAAGTTTTACTTTTACAGGGCGGTGCATCATTACAATTTTCTATGATACCGTTAAATATAATGAATACGTACAAAAAAGCAGGTTATGTACTGACTGGCTCATGGTCTAAAAAGGCACTGCAAGAAGCAGAAAAAGTAGGGGAAGTACAAGTGATTGCTTCTTCTGAACAAGAGAAGTTTACTACGATTCCTAAATTGGATGGTTTACTCGGTAATGAAAAACTAGATTATGTACATATAACAACGAATAATACAATTGAGGGGACAAAATATGTGGATATTCCACATCTCGAAGAAGTGCCGCTAGTTGCGGATATGTCCTCAAATATTTTATCAGAACGATATGATGTTACGAAGTTTGGCCTCATATATGCGGGAGCACAAAAGAATTTAGGGCCAGCGGGCTTAACGATTGCTATTATAAAAAAAGATTTAATTGGCGGGGCAGATTGCTCTTGTCCTACAATGTTAAACTATGAAACTTATAGTAAAAATAACTCCTTATATAATACACCGCCATCCTTTAGTATTTACGTAACGAAGCTTGTACTAGAGTGGTTAAAAGAACAAGGCGGGGTATCTGCGATTGAAGAACAAAATAGAATGAAATCGTCACTTCTTTATCATTTCTTAGATGAATCTAAATTGTTTACTTCACCAGTTGATCCTACGTATCGATCACTTATGAACATTCCGTTTACAACACCGTCAGAAGAATTAAATAATCAGTTTTTACAAAAAGCGAAGGAACGCGGGTTCGTTACGTTAAAAGGACATCGTTCAGTAGGTGGCATGCGCGCTAGTATTTACAATGCGATGCCAGTGGAAGGTGTACAGCAATTAGTAGATTATATGAAAGAATTTGAGCTTGAAAATAGATAGGGAGATGGGGATATGTTTCGTGTTCAAACGTTAAATCAAATTGCAGAAAAAGGTTTGCAAGTTCTTGGCGGAGAGCGCTATGAAGTAGGGGATAGAATGGATCATCCAGACGGCATTTTACTTCGCAGCTATTCTTTACATCAAGAAGAGTTTTCAAAAGATTTAAAGGCGATTGCAAGAGCTGGTGCGGGTGTAAATAATATTCCTGTCGATCGATGTACGGAAAAGGGAATTGTAGTATTTAACACGCCAGGGGCTAATGCGAATGCCGTAAAGGAACTTATTATCGCAAGTCTTATTATGTCTTCACGTAACATTATTAATGGAGTAAGCTGGACGAAAAATCTAGAGGGTGAAGAAGTACCTCAGCTTGTTGAATCAGGGAAAAAACAATTTGTTGGATCAGAAATTGCGGGGAAACGTCTAGGGGTTATTGGCCTTGGTGCAATTGGTGCTTTAGTCGCGAATGATGCGCTAGCTTTAGGAATGGACGTTGTCGGATATGATCCTTACATTTCAGTTGAAACAGCTTGGCGCCTTTCTACACATGTGCAAAGAGCGTTTAGCCTAGATGAAATTTTTGCAACGTGTGATTATATTACACTTCATATTCCTCTTACGAATCAAACGAAGGGGCTTATTGGTGAACATGCTATAGAGACGATGAAAAAAGGAATACGTCTATTCAATTTCTCAAGAGGGGAACTTGTAGATGAAAATGTTCTTCAAAAAGCATTAGAAGAAGATGTTATTACACATTACGTAACGGATTTCCCGAATGAAAATGTGATTAAGATGAAAAATGTAACAGCGACGCCCCATCTTGGTGCATCTACATCTGAATCGGAAGAAAATTGTGCAGTAATGGCTGCACGTCAATTACGTGAATATTTAGAGACAGGAAATATTCGTAATTCAGTCAACTATCCTAACGTAGAACTTCCGTATATCGGAAAGAAACGTATTACAATTATGCACCAAAACGTTCCGAACATGGTAGGACAAATTACAGGATGTTTAGCAGAACATCATATAAATATTGCGGATATGATTAATCGTAGTAAACATTCTTGGGCGTATACAATGATTGATATTGATAACGGAATTGATGATATAATTAAAGAGAATGTTGTGGAAAATATAAGCAAAATTTCAGGTGTTGTAGCCGTTCGAATGATTGTGTAAAGGAGAGAGGAAGTTGGCAAAAATCCGACCGTTTCGGGCCATTCGTCCAGTAGAAGAAAAAGCAGCACAAGTTGCGGCTTTACCGTATGACGTATTAAATAGTGAAGAGGCAAGAGAAGTTGTAAAAGGCAATCCGTATTCTTTCTTACACGTTGATAAAGCAGAAATCGATTTAGATCCGGCACTTTCACCGTACGATGATCGCGTATATGAAAAAGCGGGTGAAAATTTAAAGCAATTTATACGAGAAGAAGTGTTCATTCAAGATGAGGAGCCAGCATTATACATTTATGAGCTGACGATGCAAGGAAGAACGCAGTCAGGACTTGTCGTTTGTACATCTATTGATGAGTATGATGATGATACAATTAAAAAACACGAAAGAACGCGTCATGAAAAAGAATTAGATCGCATCCGTCACGTTGATGTGTGTGATGCAAATACGGGCCCTATCTTTTTAACGTACCGTACAAAAGATGAAGTGAAACGTTTCATTAGCAGCTGGAAAGAAGAACATGCGCCAATTTATACATTTACAGCAGAAGATGGCGTTGAGCATGTTGCTTGGAAGGTTGCAGATGAAAGTGTAATTGCCACTTTAGTAAACGCATTTGAAGATATTCCGAACTTGTACATTGCAGATGGACATCATCGCTCTGCATCAGCAGCAAAAGTAGGACTTATGCGAAGAGAACAAAATCCGAATTATACAGGAGAAGAGGAATTTAATTTCTTCTTATCCGTTCTATTCCCTCACGATGAATTATCAATTTGGGACTATAACCGAGTTGTGAAAGATTTAAACGGCTTATCAGAGGAACAGTTTTTAAAGCAAATTACGCAGTATTTTTATGTAGAAGAAGCAAATGTTTCTCCGTATAAACCGAATGAGCCGAAAACATTTGGTATGTATATAAACGAGAAGTGGTATAAGCTCACTGTGAAAGAGGAAACGTTTGATGCGAACGACCTTGTGAAAGGTTTAGATGTGTCTATTCTGCAAGACCATCTATTAAGCCAAGTACTTGAAATACATGATCCGCGATCTGATTCACGCGTCGATTTTGTAGGCGGAATACGCGGGTTAGAAGAACTAGAGCGCCTTGTGAACAGCGGTGCATATAAAGCAGCGTTCTCATTATATCCAACGTCAATGGAAGATTTATTAGCAATCGCAGACGCTGGGGAAGTCATGCCGCCAAAATCAACGTGGTTTGAACCGAAACTGCGCAGTGGGTTGTTTGTACATTCTTTAAAGTAAATATAGACTTCTTTAGATTGAAAAACCGAAATGATTTTTAGTTTCGGTTTTTCTTATTTTAAAAGTGTTTTCGAGGAGGGGTATCAATGAAATTGCAAGTAGGCGAAAAAATCACCTTTGAGCGAACGTTTACAAGAGAAGATGTTGTTTTATTTACAGAGGTATCTAAGGATGAGGGAGTTCATCATGTTACACCTGATGAACAAGGGCGATTTGTTGTACAAGGACTTTTAACATCAACACTGCCTACGAAAGTTGGCGGTGATTATAACGTATTAGCTCGCAAGATGGATTTTGAATTTTTACGTCCCGTTTTTAGTGGGGATACGATTCGATGTGACGTAACAATTGAAAAATTTGAACCCGATGAAAAAAATCGTACGAAGATTATTGCGATGTTTACATGTATGAATCAACTTGAAAAAGAAGTATTGAAGGGGAGTTTTTCAGGGATTATTCTTTAATTGGTAGGAGAAGTAATGAATAAGTGGGGGCCCATGCCTCTCAGGCTTAGAGTTTTAATTCCCACCCATAACGAAAATTTTATGTATTATACTCTGTTCTTTTCTTAACGATTAGAAAATAGTTGAATAAGCTCGTCAATAAAAAGGACATTCTTAGTATTACAAGAAATGTCCTTTCCACTAAATTATAGGGTATTTTGCTAAATTTCAAATTCTAAAATTAGTTTACTAGTTTGACCTGTAAACTGATAGTTATAGGACCCTCTCAGACTTTCTAAGTTACCAGTAGCTTTAATAATTGTTCCCGGGGAATCTAAATTTCCTTTATCAAATATTCCTTGCTCTATAGCTGTAAATGTTCCTTGTTGCCCCTTATAAATTCCTTCAAAGTGTAAAAATCCAGAAATTTTAGCAGTAGCCAAGTGACCATCATTTATATTTGAGTCTAAATAATATAATAAGTATTCAACAAAAGCTTTTCCTTTTAATTCCCCATCAATATCATATTCAACATGGGCAATATTAATAGGGAAATCTTTTCTAGTATCATCAATTGGTTTTTCATCCCATTTCCTTACTGTAAATGTTACTTCCATACACGTAAATCCCCCTTTATCATTAGATAAGTAATCTCCATATCATTTAAAAAGTAACAATTCCCAGTCATATCTCATAGGAGTGTTTTTATTGATTTGAGTCCTGCCATATCGCTATCAAGCTAATAAAATAAAAATACGCTAGGATCAGGAAAACATAATTATAAAACTTATGGCTTTACTTATTGAAAGTTTCACTCCACTCCACTTTCCAAAATAGAGAAAGATCCATTTTCACAATCAATTTCTGCCATCGCACCGTAAGGTAAAATAAACTTCGGTTCGGTATGGCCGAAATTTAAATTGTAAAGAATCGGCAAATCTTCTAAATTATTTTCCTTCATAATCTTAAGTATTGCCTGTTTATATTCTTCATAATATGTTTCGTCTTTCGGTTTACCGAAGATGATTCCCTTTGCTTTTTGCAGAATGCCTTGCGCTGCATAATTTCGCAACCAATACTTTATATAATTTGGTTCTGGATGTTCTTCAGATGTTTCAAAGAATAGAATACTATTCTCCCAATGCTTTTTCTCAGGCCAAAGTTCCGTTCCTTTTACGAATTCCAATACTTCAATACAACCACCAATTAAACGCCCTCGTACAGTCCTAGATCCTTGAAGGACCTCATATCCGTTGTTTTGCTGCATCGTACGTCTTGTATCCTTATTTATTTCTATCCATTCTAAACGCTCATTCGTCCATTCGTTAGCTGGTTGAATTTCACCAATAATCTCATTTGAAAAGAGAGTTCGATTCACTGTTTCAATCGTATATGAATCCATCTCTATATTTTCAGCAAAATCGGTTAAGATTGCTGGACCGTAAAAAGAGGAAATTTCTGCTTTATGACAAAATAAGTGTGACACGGTATCGTCAGAGTACCCCATAAAGATTTTCGGATTTTCACGTATCACATTAAAATCAATATAAGGTAGTAAACGGATACTATCTTCGCCACCAATATTCGTAATAATTGCTTTAACACGCGTATCTTTAAATGCTGTCATTAAATCTTCCGCACGAGCCCCTGGATTGTTATAAAGGTATTCGCTACCTTTTAAACTATTTGGCATTGGGATAACTGTAAGCCCGAATACTTCTTCTAATCTCTTTACTCCTTGCTCATAACGCCATCTTAGCTTAGAATCACCCGCTCCTCCCCATGAAGCACTTACTGTTGCTACGATATCTCCTGCCTGTAATCTCTTTGGTTTTATTAACATATGAATTCCGCCCCTACATAATGTAATGAACTACGATTATACAAACCGTAGCATTGAAAAATATGCTGCATGACAGTAGTTTCTTCATCATCAATCCGTTTACCTGCTGATATTCAAGAATTTAGCAGTAGTGTTGAATATAGGAATAATCGATTTATATTTAAAAATTACAGTATGCAACATTGCATGAGAAAAGTGGTTGTTATTTTTATAACCTGTAACTATAATGATTACAGGTTGGTCTTAGCCAATCAAACAAATAAAATCATCATGAATGGAGAGGTTACATATGGGTATGAAAAAATTAATTTTAGCAGGTGCTTTAGGTATCGCAGCATTATCAGGAACGAATGTACCAGGATTAGAACTATCAAAAGCGAGTGCCGCTTCTATTGAGTCAAATTTCTCGACGTTAGAAGGGCGAGTAGTAGAAGTAGATAACGGTGTAATTGTTGTGAAATCTAAGCAATATGAGGAGCCTGTTAGTGTGTATATGGATTCACTTTCAAATGTGAAAATAGGAGACGAAGTAAAAGCGACTGGATCTATGATGCGTAATTTTACAGAATATATGGTTGCAACTGCATTTGAAAATACAACAAACAAGTTAGGTATGCACATGAAAGAAGATGGCTCACCTGATTATGTAATTGGCGAAGTATCAAAAATAGGAACGATGGAAGATGAGGGAGACGGTTCTACTAAGTATGTCGTAGTTGAGTATCCATCACTAAATGGGAAGAAAGATAGTATTGACGTTTTCTTAACAAAGGGACAAGTATTTCATACTGGTGAGAAAGTAAAAATTGATATGAAGTTTGTAGGATGGGGCGGAAGTTCTATTAACTGGAACACAACGGACAACATTGAAAAAGTTCATGAGGTAAAGAGCGACGTTGAAAATAATGATGATGTTTGGATTTGGTCTTAATTAGACGCTTGTAAATAACAAATGTATCATGCAGTACCCATCGAATCATCATATGTATGATAATTCGATGGGTACTTTTTTGTTTTATGTTTTTTTGAGAATACTGGATTTCCGATTAGAATATGATGTTAACACTGGAGCGAAGGTTAAAAATACAATATTGAAAGAGGTGTTTAAGGGTGGAGCGAGATGATGTTTATTTACGAGCTAAAAAAAGAATGGAGAATTTAAAAGCATTTTACATTCATTTAACGGTTTATATACTAGTGAACTTAATGCTTTTTATTATAAATATAAGTTCTGATTCAAGTAAATTATGGTTTTTATATCCACTTGCAGGTTGGGGGATTGGTATCGTTATACACGGATTGACGACTTTTCCATTTGGGATATTCGGAAAAGAGTGGGAAGAACGAAAGATTAAAGAATATATGGAGAAAGATAAGTAAATTTATTTCTGGAATTTATGAATATAAAATCTCATATAAATCTCTATGATTACACGCTTGGTGCGAAGTCTATTCTATAGCTTCGCCTATTTGCTTTGTATTTGAAGTTTGTGCGAGTGAGAGTGTTCATATACATTTTTTAGGGTGAACTGCATGTGAAATCAAAACTTTATTTGTAGTACATAATAAATACAGTTATTTTACTTTTTAAATTACATGTGGATATAGGATAAAGTTGATTTATTACCCTATATTAAAATAAAAATAAACCACTGTTCGATTTGAATATTCCACGATATAATGGTGAGAGTTTATGGCAGAATAAATATTTACATAAGAAGTGAGGTACTGTATGAAAAAAAGAACGACAGACATTATTTTTATTATTATTGGTGCATTTCTTTTTGCGTTAGGTGTCAATTTGTTTGTTATCCCGAACGAGTTTGGTGAGGGCGGGGTAACAGGTATCACGATTATTACGTACTATTTATTTGAGTGGTCACCAGGTTTAGTCAACTTAATTTTAAATGCGATTTTGTTAATAGCTGGTTATAAATTTTTAAACAAGATCACAACAATTTATACGATTATCGCTGTAGTTACGAACTCGCTATTTCTTCATTTAACAGAAGGTTGGACGATTGCTTCTGATGAAATGCTCGTAAATGCCATTTTCGGAGGAATATTTATTGGGTGCGGGATTGGCCTTATTATTCGCGTTGGCGGAACAACTGCAGGTACTACTATCTTAGCAAGGATGACGCATAAATATTTAGGATGGAGCATTAGCTATGGTTTACTGTTCTTCGATTTAATTGTTGCGTTTTCATCTTATTTCATCATTGGTGCAGAAAAACTGATGATAACAATTATTATGCTATATGTAGCAACGAAAGTGATGGAGTTTGTAATTGAAGGTTTAAATCCGAAGAAAGCCATTACGATTATTTCTGATAACCCGAATGAAATTGCCGGGAAGGTAACTACCTTAATGGGCAGAGGGGTTACTGTGTACTCAGGTCATGGCTATTACACGAAAACTCCGAAGGAAATTCTTTATGTTGTTATTAATAAGCAAGAAGTAGTGAAGCTAAAACGGATTGTTCAAACTACAGATCCGGCTGCGTTCATCGCTATACACGATGTTCGTGATGTGTTCGGAGAAGGATTTGTTGATATTTCTAAAGCATAGAAATTACTTTTCATTAAAATAATCTTAATACTAAAACGTAAGAATTTATTTTGAATAATCTTTTTTCAAAATAGATTCTTTTTTATTTATCTTAAAATGTTGGTTTGTTTTTCTTTTTCTTGCAAAAAATCCAATTGTTTCTTAATGTAAGGATGTAGAAGGATGAACGAGAGAGGGTTTAATGAAGATGATACATATTTTATTAGCTGATGATGATAAGCATATTAGAGAATTATTGCATTACCATTTACAAAAAGAGGGGTTTAAAGTTTTTGAAGCGGAAGATGGAAAGGTAGCGCAAGACGTTTTAGAGAAGGAAAATATTCATCTTGCGATAGTAGACATTATGATGCCGTTTGTTGATGGCTATACGTTATGTGAAGAAATCCGGAAGTATCATGATATACCGGTTATTTTATTAACTGCGAAAGATCAGTTAGTTGATAAAGAAAAAGGATTCATTTCTGGTACGGACGATTATATTGTAAAACCGTTTGAGCCAGCTGAAGTCATTTTTCGAATGAAAGCTTTGTTGCGCCGTTATCAAATGTTGAGTGCAGACATTATTACACTTCACGGGACGACAATTGATCGTAAAGGTGTTGAAGTAAAGTGTAACGGTCAAACGATTTTGCTTCCGCTGAAGGAATTTGAATTATTATCGCAATTAGCTAGTTATCCTGGAAGAACATTTTCAAGAGAAGAGTTAATTGAATTAGTATGGGGAATGGATTTCGAAGGGGACGAACGAACGGTTGACGTTCATGTGAAGAGACTACGAGATCGTTTCTCAAAAAGAACAGATGATTTTCAAATTACGACAGTGCGCGGACTCGGCTATAAGTTGGAGTTGAAATAAAATGAAATCACTATATTCTAGATTCGTTTTTATGACAGTAGGTATTATGCTTCTTAGTAGTATTATCGGTTTTTTATTAACGAATGTATATTATCAAGTGAAGTTAAAACCGTATAATAGTGAAAAGATTTTAAACTATGCTGAGGAAGTTAAATCGTTATATGAAAAGCAAAATGAAGAAAATAAATATGATTATTTACAATCTATTGCGAAGTTAGGGTATGAAATTTATATTGTAGACGACCAAATGAATGGAAAGCGTATCGGCAACGCGTTTCGTAAAATAACGATAAGTGATGATACGGTTCGTAAAGTATTGCAGGGGGAAACGTTTAATGGTGTTTCCACATATCCAACGAGGCTCTTTATTACAGGATTCTTCGATAATGAATTAATTAATAGTGTCGGTGTACCGTTAAAACACGGTGATAAACAATACGCTTTATTTATTCGTCCTGACATTCAGCAACAATTTGGTGAAATGAGAATTTTCTTAGCGGTTTTACTTGGTTTTATCGTGTTATTAAGTATTATTTTTATTGCAATTGCAGCAGGATATATCGTTCGCCCAATTCGTAAATTTACGAAAGCTACGCAAAAAATTGCAAGTGGCGAATATGAAATTGAATTAGACGTAAAACGAAAAGATGAAATAGGAACGTTATCTACAAGCTTCCAAAAGATGACGAAAAGTATAAAAGAATTAGATGAAATGAGACAAGAATTCGTTTCGAACGTTTCGCATGAATTTCAATCGCCGCTTTCTTCCATACAAGGATTTTCGAAAACATTGCAAACAGAAAAGATGAGTGAAGAAGAAAGAAACCATTACTTACAAATTATCGAGGGCGAAAGTAAGCGAATGTCTAGTTTATGTAAACAGTTACTTACGCTAGCTTCTTTAGATAAAGAAGAAAAAGTATTACAAATAAAAGAATTCAATCTACAAAAGCAAATTAAAGACGTCATTTTTATGCTCGAATGGAAATGGCGTGAAAAAGATATTGCCGTTGAATTTGATGTACCAGACATTACAATACAAGGTGATGAAAATTTACTTCATCAAGTATGGAGTAATATTTTTACGAATAGCATTAAGTTTTCAAATGATGGTGGGACGGTTGAGTTTTTTGTCGAAGAGTTAGAGTCTAGCGTTATAATCTCTATATCCGATAACGGAATCGGTATGGAAAAAGAAGGAATGGATCGTATTTTTGATCGTTTCTATAAAGTAGATACGGCAAGGGCAAGAAATGTAGAAGGTAGTGGCTTAGGATTATCAATCGTGCAGAAAATTGTTGAACTGCATAAAGGGGCAGTTTCGGTGTATAGTACGAAAGGGGAAGGGACGACTGTTCGGGTTGAACTTCCGAAATAGATGGAAGAGGCTGTTTGCGAACGCCTCTTCTTTTTTGTCCGTTATTCTACATGTAAAGTGAAAAAATATGAGTAATCCTATTCTATAATTGGACTTGTTTGTGGAATAAGATTAGGAGGAAGTTTATTTGAAAATGTAGAATCTCTACAGAGTTATAAGGATTTTATTGAAACTTTAACTATTTAGGGAGGAAATTACTTTGAAACGAGTTGACGTGTTATTAAACGCACTAGATTCAACATTCGATAAAGAGAGTTGGTATGCACCGTTTAAACATGCTATAGAAGGACTTACAGCCGAACAGGCTATGTGGAAACCATCTGGAGAGGGAATGAAAACCATTTGGGAGAACGTTAATCATCTTATTTATTACAAAGAGAGACTTGCTGCAAACTTGGAAGGCCGTGAATGGACACATAATCTCGACGGTGATGAAACCTTTTATCTTACTAAGCAATCTAATGGTGATAAGGAATGGAAGGAGGTCGTTGAACGTTCTGAAAATGCTCAATGTAATTTAAGACAGGTATTAAGTGCAATTTCTGAAAAAGAACTTGAACAAAATTCACTTGAGGGTAAGTTACTGGATATTATGCTTCACGATGCTTATCATACAGGACAAATTATTCAATTAAGGAAAATGCAGAGTGCTTGGCCATCAAAGCGTTAACTGCCGTTTTAAGTTGGTGCTATTGTTGAATAAAATTTAGATATTCAAACGACTTTATTGTTATATTTTTAGTGAAGTATTTTACATCCAAAATGAAATAACTATATTTTTAACCCCGTCCCCAATTTAGAACGGGGTTATGTTTGGTTTGCTATAAAGCCGCACCTTTCCCGCGCTCTTCCTTAAACCGAACCCCAAAAGTATCCGTTGTAATCTCATCAGCTTTCGGCAAAGCCCGTAATTTCGGATGAAGCAGCCATACAAGAGAAATGAATAAAATTCCGATACTAGCGAGTGCGAAAATGAGTTGGCTACTAAATACATTTGCCGTATATCCACCAATTAGAGAACCGAACGGCATAGCGATTGTGCCCATACTTCGCATCACTGAATTGATACGTCCAATATATTGATTTGGAATTACAATTTGACTAATTGTCGCGAATAATATGTTCGTGGCTCCAATTGGAATCCAAGCTAGGCCGAATAAGAGAATAGATAGCCATTGAAACGGTACGATTGTAGAGAGAAACCAAAAGATAGCGCCAGTCGCAAAGCCAATAATAGAGACATGGCCAACATTACGTTTGCCAACCCAGGAACTGAATAATGCACCAATGAGACTACCTGCTGATATAGCAGCTAAGAAGAAGCCATATGATTTCACGCCTCCTAAAGAATCAGCGAAAGAAGGGAGTATGGCCATCGTCATACCGATTGAAAAATTAGCGACTACTGAACCGATTAAGAATACGCTCATTAATGAACGGAAGACGATTGAAAAACCTTCTTTTAAATCAGAGAAATATTGCTTAGTTGATAGTGATGTGCCCGTTTCGGTTTGTTTTGGCATTTTTAATGAAAAAAATAAAAGGGCAGTAATCGCGAATGTAAGAGAGTCGATCACATATAAAGTAATGGCACCTAGTAGTGCTACTAATATGCCAGAAAGAGTTGTACAAATTAAATCGATGCCTTGATACGCAAATGAGAAGAGTGAATTTCCTTTTAATAATTGTGTTTTATTCAGTAGAAGTGGTAAAGCTTTCGATTGTGCGGGATAGGCGAATTGTTCGATAAAGGCTACGATGGGCATGATGATGAGTAGTAATTGGACTGTTAATAGGTCGAAGTAGTGTGTAATAGGAATGATTAAAATAAGAATGCATTGCAAAACTTGTGTGATGACGAGGGTGTTTTTTATTGACCATCTATCAACGAATGGACCGGTAAGAAATTGTAATGCAGAAGGTAATAACGTAAGGAAACCAGCTAATCCAGAATAAAAAGGATTGCCACTTAGCCTATATACGAGCCACATCGCTGCTACATAATACAAGCTATCTCCTATGTTTGTAAAAATTCTCCCTAAAAATAATAAGAGGAAATTCCGGTTTTTTAATATGTCCATTTAATCTACTCCTTTATAATAAATTTATTCGGTAAAATAAATTTGACCGTCTCAGTAAAAAAAATCGTATTACGATTTTTCTTCTTCTTTAATAAATTGGTGCATTGTTCTCTCAGCAATTTGAAGTGCAGTAGTAGAAATATAATAAGGTTTACTATTCGGATCTTTATCTGCACTTTTTGTAATTTCGCTTAATTCAGCCATCAATTCATAAAACCTTTTTACCCACACTTGAAATTGTTCTGGCGTAGCATCAAATTCCCAGCAAGATGAAACGTAATTCCACTTAGCTGGGTCTTCACTTGCATTTCGTAATGTAAAAGCTTCCTCTGGTGCAGCGAGAATTTGGCTTTTCGTTCTTTCTATCATTTGTAAAAAGATTTGGCGACCTGATTCGCTTAATATTTCTAAATGAGGTAATAGATCTGTGGCAGGGGTGAAGCCTTTAGCGACAGATTGATAAAACTTTTGAACAATGCCATTCTTTTCTTCTGTATAAACAATCTCTATAAGACCATTCTTTTCTAATTCTTTTAAATGATAATGAATTTTCGCCCTTGAAATGCCGAATTTCTCAGATAGTAATTGTCCAGTATAAGGACGTTCGCATAGACGTATCATCATTTCGGCACGTAGTGGATCGCTTAATGCTTTTAGTTGGCTATAAGTAGTGAGTGTTAATACGGGCTTCAAAATGATCAACTCCTTTAATAAAATTACTCGGTCAAGATTATTTGACTGAATTGTATCAAGGATTCCAAATATTTTCAATACTTTCTGAAAATTAAATCTTAATCTCTGTAATCTTCTGTTCATATTCCGTTCATATTTCTTTTTTATGATAAGTGCATAGAAAGAAAGAGGAAGGAGCGAGCGAAATGTTTTTAGCTCTGCGTGAATTAAAACAATCAAAATTAAGATACGGATTAATCGGACTGATTATGGTGTTATTATCATTTTTAGTTCTTGTTATTTCAGGATTAGCAAATGGACTATCATATGATAATGCTTCATCGATTCAAAATATGGAGGCAAACAAGTTCGTTTTAGCAGATGATGCGGAAAATAAATTACTTCGTTCACAAATTAAGAAAGATGATGTAGATAACGTAGTAAATCAAGTAGGCGAGAAAGAGGCAGTTCCGTTTCGTGTGAAAGTTTCAACGTATGAAAAGAAAGATAGTTCGAAAAAAGTGGACGTTGCTATTTTCTCAAGTGAACGTGATTCATTTTTAGAGCCGAACATTGTAAAAGGTGAGAAATTAGGCACAGCAAATAACGAAATGGTTGCTGATGAATCGATTAAAGAAAAAGGAATCGATATCGGAGATACAATTATTGATCCTGTTTCAAAGAAAGAATTTACAATCGTTGGATTTACGAAAGATCAAATGTTTAGCCATACACCAGTTGTATATGTAAATGAAGATGTATGGGGATCTATTTCACAACCAAACCAAAAAGATTATAGTGCAATTGCGCTGAATACAGATAAAGAGATTAAAAATGCTCACGTTATCGATAAAAAAGAAGTACTGCAAAGTATTCCAGGATTTAAAGAAGAGCAAGGAACATTAACGATGATCATTGCATTCTTACTTGTTATCGCTGCGTTATTAATCGGTGTATTCTTCTACGTCATTACGTTGCAAAAAACACAGCAATTAGGCGTATTAAAAGCAATCGGTACTAAGAACTCGTATTTAGCAAATAGCTTAGTCGTGCAGGCGTTATTCTTATCAGTCGTTGCGATGGTAATCAGTATTGTTCTTGTACAAGGATTAGAACAAATTTTACCAGCAGGTATGCCGTTCTTATTAACAACACCGATGATTGCACAATATGCAGCAATCTTTATCGTCATTAGTATTTTAGGAACACTTATTTCGTTATATCAAGTATTAAAAGTTGATGCATTAGAAGCGATTGGAGGCGGGATGTAATGACTTCATTATTAAAATTAGACAAAGTAAGTAAAGTGTACGGAGAAGGGAATACAGAAGTAACAGCCCTTCATCCGATATCGCTTGATGTGAAAGCTGGAGAATTTATCGGAATCGTCGGTCCTTCTGGATCAGGGAAAAGTACGTTATTATCAATTGCGGGTGCTTTATTATCGCCGTCAAAAGGGGATATATACATTCGTGAACAAAATATTACGCAGTTATCCGAAAAGGAAATGACAGATATACGTTTGAAAAAGATCGGTTTCATTTTCCAGTTCGCAAACCTTGTTCCGTATTTAAATGTGAAAGAACAGTTACTTTATATTGCAAAGCTGAAAAAAGACAACAAACAAGAGTCTGAAAAGCGTGCGGATCACCTATTAGCGGCATTTGGATTAGGAGAAAGAAAAAATCATTATCCAAATCAACTATCTGGTGGAGAAAAACAAAGGGTGGCAATCGCTCGTGCGTTCATGAACAACCCAGATTTAATACTAGCAGATGAACCAACGGCAAGCTTAGACTCAAAACGTGCACGTGAAGTCGTTGAAATGATGAAACGTGAAGTGAAAGAGAGCCAAAAAGCAGCTATTATGATTACACATGATGAAAGAATGCTTGATGTATGTGATCGTATATTGACGCTTAGAGATGGACAGTTAATATAAAGAAAAAGGCCAACCGCACATGCGGTTGGCCTTTGTATAATTGTTTTTAATAAGTATAATGGCTTTATTTTGAGAATAACGTTTTAATTTTATTTCGTGTTACTAATAAAACGCTGCCTAATACAGATAACATACCTAAAGCCATATTATTTGATTGCTCACTACCAGCGTTAGGAAGTTCTCTAGCGTTATTGTTTTTAGCACTATTATCTGCTTGCGTTTGTTTCGATTGTGATATTTCATTAATTTTGTTATCAACATTTTGCTTCGTTGTATGTACCTCAGCTAATTTGTCATCAATTTTTTTCTCAGTATGTTTAAAGTCGTTGATTTTAATATCTAAGTCTTGTTTTTTCTTTGTTAAATCGTCTGAAACAGTTTGTTTCGCTTGTTTAATTTCGTTAATTTTATTTAGTAAGTCTTGTCTAGCCTTTTGTAATTCAGCTAGCTTATTTTTCACATCTTGTTTAGCTAGTTCTAAGTTAGCGGAAAGACTATCTAAATTGCCTTTAATTTTCTTAAGTTCCTCTAACGTATTCCCAGTATTCGGCTTGTTTTCTTTTAACTCAGCAAGTTTGTCCTCAGCAGTTTGTTTCGCTTTCTTTAACTCAGCTAATTTTTCATCTACTTGTTTTTTAACTTCCTTAAGTTCATTAACCTTTTGATCAATGTTCTCTTTATGTTGCTTAATTTCATTCACTTTTTCATCGACAGTTTGTTTATGTTCTTTAATCTCATTAACCTTGTTATCGATATTTTGCTTATGTTCTTTTACTTCAGCAACTTTATCATCTACTTGTTTCTTATGCTCTTTAATCTCATTGATTTTCTCATCGACGATTTGTTTGTCTTGTTGAAGTTTTGCATCTAACTCTTGTTTATGTTGTTTCATTTCGTTAATTTTTTCATCAGCAACTTGCTTACGTTCATGTAGTTCATTCACCTTAGTATCAACATTTTCCTTAACTTGGTTAAGTTCATTTAATGTTTGATCCACATTTTCTTTGTGCTGCTGTAATTTCGCATCTAACTCTTGTCTATGTTGCTTAATTTCAGCTAATCGATCTCCTGTATTTTGCTGTGGAGTAGTATCGTTTACTTCCGCATGGGCCGAGTTTGCGCCTGCAATCATAGCTAAAGCTAGTGTAGACGCAGCGATTGTTTGTTTTGTTTTCATATTTTTGTACCTCTTTTCTTTCATATGCATGAGCTGTTTTGTGTAGAATTGAGCATATAGAAGTAGATTATTTTATTATTATATACCATGTGCGGTGACTAGAGGAAGTATTTACATATTAATCTAAGAATATGTAATTTTTAAAATCTCTTATTTAGGGGGAGGGGACAAATCTTCAGCAAGATGAACAATTTCTTCTATACTAAGGTTTACATCCTTACTATTGCGAATAATAAACAAATGATCAGCCTCGTTTTCTATAGGATCTATTGTATCCTCATGCAGTGATTTAGCCTGTTGGCGATTGAGCATTTCTTTGAAACTAGAATAGTTACCCCTAAAAATATTTGTACTTCGTTTACTATGAGCCACTCTTTTATATAGGACATCAACAGGAATGTCAAAATGGACTAATATGCGTATATATTCGTTTTGTGGAAATAATTCATTTAGTAAATATACTCTTCCGTTTTTACTGCGATTAGAGTTACAAATAATAAGGTGTAAACTTGTATGTTCTCTCGCATAATCAACAATGAATTTCGAAAGACCGTGCTTAAATGTATTAGGGCCTTCAGTTGGTTGTAATTTCTCATAATGTGTGTTAATAAATTCTGCTTGGTTATCTTGGTCCATAACGAAAGAGGGGGTAACTCTTTTTCTAATACTTTTGCAAATGTAGTTTTTCCGCTGTGGGTTTTTCCTACTGTAATGATAACTAATCTTTTCATGACGGCCTCCGTTGGTGTTGTTATAAACTGGAATATTCTATGCAAGAAGGAGTATTCCTGCTAGAAAATACACAAATTGCTAGAGTGAAGGTGAGCTAAAAACTTGACAAAAAAACTTATTTATGCTATAATTTACCAATATAAAAATAAAGTGTATAATAGGGTTCTCCTGGCCAGGGGGACCCTATTTTTGTTGTGAAAATGAAGGAGTGTATGTGCGTGAAACAAGGTGAAGCAAGTGTAACGTCGTTAGTATCAGCTTTTGGAAGGGCATATCATAGTGAGTTTGATAGTCCTAAAATCTTTGATGATTATGTAGCTAAAGATTTTCTTTCACAAAAAGAACGTAACAATATTGAAATGAATATGGTTCAAGGAATACATTTTTTCAATAAAGATATTGCAGAGCAGTTTGAAGATAATCCGAAAGAAATATTAAAATGGATTACACAAGTTCAGTTATCACCAACACCTTTAGCACGTGCAGCATATTGTGAAAAGGTATTACTACATGAAATTACACTAGGAGCAAAACAATATGTCATACTCGGTGCAGGTTTGGACACGTTTAGCTTTAGGCACCGAGAATTAGAAAATAAAATAGAAATATTTGAAGTGGATCACCCTTCTACGCAAGCGTTTAAGAAAATAAGAGTGAAAGAGGCAGAATTTGAAATTCCAAATAACCTTCATTTTGTTTCCATGGATTTTACGAAAGGATTTTCCTATGAACAGTTACGCAATGAAGGATTTGAAAATAAAAAGACTTTCTTTAGCCTTTTAGGTGTTACGTACTATTTAACGAAAGAGGAACTTTCCAGTTTAATAGAATGTTTATTCGATTTGGTTCCAGCAGGGAGTTCCATCGTTTTCGATTATCCTGATGAAAACTTATTTATAGAAAAAGGGTTGTCCAATCGAGTTGAAAACATGGTGAAAATGGCTGCGGTAGGCGGAGAACCGATGAAATCATGTTTTTCTTATACCGAAATAGAAGCACTGTTAGAAAAGTCGGGCTTACTCATTTATGAGCACTTATCACCAGTGGACATAAATAAATTGTATTTTGAAGGAAGAAACGATTATTTAGAAGCTTTTGAGACGGTACATTATGTGCATGTGGTGAAAAGGTAAGAAATTAGTAGGCATGGGGAGGAATCTCTGTGTCTTTTTTGTATTAAATTTCCTGCCCTCGAATAAAGAACAGTAAAACCCTTAAGTATGTAGAACTTTGATTTTTATTACAATTTTGTAAGGTTAAGTAATAAAAATCGATAGAATAGGATATTAGAATGGGATATTCTAATCGATGGGTAGAATATTCTGAAAAAAAGGGGTGTAGCAAATGAAGAATAGGCAAAAAGCATCGATAATATGCAAAAGTATTTTATGTTTAATGATTTGTATATTCATTATGAATGAAGCATGGTTTACAAATGTGGTGAGGGCAGAAGCGGGCACGTTGACTGATAGGAGTATAGAGAATTTCAAAAAAAAGATGGATGAACAGGTACCAAAATGGCAGGAGAATTATGAGGTACCAGGGGCTGCAATAGGTATCGTACATGAGGGGCGTATTGCTTATACACTTAACTACGGTTATGTAGACAAAAAGACAAAAAAAGCGGTGAGTGATGATACATTGTTTCAAGCTGGTTCTATATCTAAAAGCCTTACAGCGTGGGGAATCTTGCATCTTGTAGATGAAGGTCGTTTATCACTAGATGATCCCGTTGGAAAATATCTGACCAAATGGAAATTACCTAATTCAGAGTTTAATAATAATGAAGTCACGATAAGAAGATTGTTAAGTCATACAGCAGGGCTGTCTGCACATAAAGGATACCTCGGGGTTGCACCAGGGAAACATCTTGACTCTATTGAGGAATCTCTGTCTGGAAAAGGATGGCTTAATGAACCAGTGGAGGTTACCAATAAACCAGGTTCAGAAACAATTTACTCTGGTGGCGGATATACAATTTTACAACTTGTAATTGAAGAGGTTACCGGAATACCGTTTGATCGTTATATGGAAGAACAAATTATGAAACCTTTAGGAATAAAATCTAGTTCATTCTTACAACGTCCTGAAAACCATAACCTTTCGAAAGCTTATGGATATTTTGGAGAGGAGCTCCCTAGTTACCAATTTACCGAACAGGCTGCTGCAGGTCTTAAGACAAATGTTACGGATATGATGACATTGATACTTGCAAGCATGGATGCAAATAATAAGGGGAATGGTGTCATCAAAAGTGAACATGTTGAAGAAATGCAAAGGCTAGTATTAGGGGAGAATGGTTTAGGCATATTTGAAAAAAAACTATCTAATCAATGGAAATTACTTTATCATTCTGGTGACAATCGAGGCTGGCATTCTTTTTATGGTTTCATTCCTAATACAAAGGATGGATTGGTAATCCTTACAAATGGTGAAGGTGGTATAGACTTACGACAGGATATTTACCACGCATGGATTGAATATGAAACGGGAAAATTACCTGAAAGTTACTTCTCTCTAGCTGAGCAGAGAAAAAACAACTCTATTACATCAATTGTTATTGGAGCCACACTTGGTTTATATTTGCTGCTATTTGTGATTAGATTGTACAAAGGTAGAAGAACTTTCATTTTTAAGCAAGAGAAGAGATCCTACATCGGATTAGTAGTTAGGACATTTTTACTTATTATTACTGCTATCCTCGTATTTTGTGCTGCCTATTTGTGGAGAGTTTTCAGCTTGAATTCCGGTAATACAATAAATTTTATTCTAATAATGGTATGGATTATAACATTATTAATTAGTGGATTTTTCCCGAAAATTAAAAGTAATAAAAAACAACGTATGAAACGAAAAGATTTAACATCAAAATTTACATGTATGTAATGTTAAAGGCTAGAAAGTTAGATTGGCGCGAATCTCGAATTGTGGAGTGCAATGAAAAGACAAAATCTCTTAAAAAACAATTAATTTTTCACTCCATTAGCCTTTACAATCTCTCCCTATAATATGAATTGGACAAGCACCTAAGAGAAAGCAGAACATGTCAGTTTGTACATTCTATTATTAGGGGGAGAATTTGTATGAAAAAGACAGTTGCTTTGTTAGCAGTTATGGCAGCATTATTACCGACGTTTTCAGTGCATGCGGAAGGGAAAGAGCAAGTCCGAAAATCAGCTACAACTTTTAACGTTATTAGTGATATTCAAGGGGATTTAGGGGACTTTGATCACGTGTTAAAAGATATGAGCAAAGTGACGCCACTTTCTAGAGCGCTTATTATGAATGGGGATATAACGCCAACTGGACAGCAGTCACAATATGATGATGTGAAGCGTGTGTTAAACAAAAATAAACATCCGGAAAATGTATGGTCAACTGTTGGGAATCATGAGTTTTATGCTGGGAAATGGACAGCTGATGGGAAACTTTCTCAAAATACATGGCCAAATGGTGTAACTGAGGAAACGCTATTTAACCGTTATCTGAAGTTCAGTGGGCAAGAAAAGGTATATCATAAAAAAGAATTAGACGGTTATCCGCTTTTATTTTTAGGAACTGAAAAATATATGAAATACCACGATTCAAAAATGTGGGACGAAGTATATATGAGTGATGAGCAATTAGGTTGGCTTAAACAAAATTTAGAAGAGTATAGTCAAAAAGATAAAAATAAACCAATTTTCATTTTCTCTCATCACGTTTTACCTGATACGGTATCCGGATCGAAACAATCACCATATTTACAAGATTATTTAAACGTGGATAAATTGTATGATATATTAAAAGACTATCCGCAAGTTGTTTTCTTCACGAGTCATACGCATTGGGATTTAAACTTACCTGACTGGGCTGGTAAAAAGAAAATTAAAGGCGGAGATGAAAAAGGTTTCACTGTTGTAAATACAGGCGGGATTGAAACAGGCTGGATGTCAGCAGGACCAAATGGTGGAGAGAAAACTGCTCCTGATGGATATTCATTTAAACAAGGACTGCAAGTGAAAGCATACGGTAACGATGTTGTCGTAACGGCTTACGATTATAAACGTGATAAGGATATTAAGAAATTATTAGTTAGTGATTCAAAAGTTGCGCAAATGGCACCAAATGTAACAGCTGATGATAGTAAAAACGTAATTGCCGGTGCAACTGAATACATGGAGTACTCTATAGAAGGAACGAATGAGTGGTATACGTATAATAAAGCAAATCCTCCGAATTTTGATGGAGATAAAACTGTATACGTACGTCATAAAGGTGAAATGAATTTAGAGCCGGGATTAACGCAGTTACTTCGTTTTTCGGTAAATAAGTGATTGGAGGGAGTCCACATTTGAATGTGTGGGCTCTTTTTTTGTTGATGAGAAATGGGTGCTTGTCTGTCGTTTTTTGTCGATAGCTCGATATATTAAGAAAATCGTTGATATATTGCAAGTTACGATCGATATATTAAGAAAATCGTTGATATATTGCAAGTTACGATCGATATATTTGAAAAACCGTTGATATATTGTAAGTAATGAACGATATATTTAAAAAATCGTTGATATAAATTTCATGTACCGTAATTAAGTTAAAATCATTAATACGGTTTTACTTATCAAAATGAAATTCTAATACATTTTTAACCCAGAAAGGTGACTTCATCATTTTTACATGTAATAATAGTATCGTTACATATATTGTGAAAGAAGTACAAAAGGAGCGTTACAATGAATTTAGCTAAATTCCCGAGAAAAAAATATACAGAATCATATACACCAATTGAAAAGTTAAACAATTTTTCTGAAGTACTTGGTGGGCCGACTATTTATTTTAAACGAGATGATTTACTTGGTTTAACAGCTGGCGGTAATAAGACGAGAAAGTTAGAATTTCTAGTTGCGGATGCACAGGAAAAGGGTGCAGATACGTTAATTACAGCAGGTGGTATTCAGTCTAATCATTGCCGCCTGACACTGGCAGCTGCGGTAAAAGAGAAAATGAAATGTATCCTTGTATTAGAGGAAGGGCTTGAGCCAGAAGAGAAGCCAGACTTTAACGGAAACTATTTCTTATATCACTTATTAGGTGCTGAAAACGTAATTGTTGTACCAAACGGAGCAGATCTTATGGAAGAGATGCAGAAAGTAGCAAAAGAAGTAAGTGAAAAAGGTAGTACACCATATGTAATACCAGTTGGTGGATCAAACCCTACTGGCGCAATGGGATACGTTGCTTGTGCGCAAGAAATTATGGCGCAATCATTCGAGCAAGGAATTGATTTCAGTACAGTTGTTTGTGTAAGTGGTAGCGCGGGTATGCATGCTGGTTTAATTACTGGTTTTTCTGGAACGCAAAGCCAGATTCCTGTAATCGGAATTAACGTAAGTAGAGGAAAAGCTGAGCAAGAAGAGAAAGTAGCAAAACTTGTAGATGAAACTTCAGCTCACGTTGGTATCCCAAACTTTATTTCACGCGAAGCCGTTACATGCTTTGATGAATATGTAGGACCAGGATACGCTTTACCAACACCAGAAATGGTTGAAGCAGTACAGTTACTTGCGAAAACTGAAGGTATTTTACTTGATCCAGTGTATACAGGTAAAGCAGTAGCGGGACTAATTGACTTAATTAGAAAAGGTACATTTAATAAAGAAGATAACATTTTATTCGTACATTCAGGTGGCTCGCCAGCTTTATATGCGAACACATCTCTATTTGCGTAAGTGTAAAAAGCATTGGGTATCCAATGCTTTTTTTTGTTATATAGCGGAATTGTTAGAAGGTGAGAAGTGGATTACATGGGTTCAAATGTAAAGTGATTCGGATATCGTTATAATCGATTGTTTAAAAATATTATGAGATGGGCCCTAGTATGTATAAAGTTCGTTCTGCTTGCTACTGTTTTGTTTGATGTTCAGTATTTTATTACTAGATTAGCAAGGGATAAATTCAATAAATTTTAAAAAGTTATAGGTGTTAGTTTGATTAAAGTATTGCTACAAATATTGACCTTATAAATAGAAGAAACCCAAACAATTTAATCAAAATGTTTGGGTTTTAATTTTAGATTCTTTACATTTTTATAAAAAAGATTGATCGTTTTATGTGGTCTACTTAAATATTTTGTCATTTTCAAAAAAAGTTCATTTATATATTCATTCAAAAGCTTATTTACATGTGTATAAAGGATTTAGTCAATAAAAATGATTTTAAAATGTTATGTTGAGCAAAGGGAATTGCTAAAAAGAGAATATCTATTCGAAGAGTTTGGCAAAATACTGCAAGGATAAAGTATTCTTGTGCAGATATGCAAACGATTTAAACGAATCAATGAAATTTATAATGAGGGAGCAAACAAATATATGAGTGAAACATTACATAAAAGAAAACCACCATATTTAATGCTTGTAATTCTTTTTATTGGGGCCTTTGTTTCATTTCTAAATAACTCGCTTTTAAATGTAGCTTTGCCATCAATAATGAAAGATTTAGACATTCAAGATTATTCAACGATCCAGTGGCTTTCTACAGGATATATGCTTGTTAGTGGTATATTAATTCCGGCATCAGCATTTTTAATAACCCGCTTCTCAAATAGGAGCTTATTTATTACATCTATGGTGATTTTTATTCTTGGGACTACCTTAGCGGCTGTAGCACCGAACTTTGGTTTATTACTTACTGGTCGGATGGTTCAAGCGGCAGGCTCTTCAGTTATGGGACCTTTGTTAATGAATATTATGCTAGTAAGCTTTCCGAGAGAAAAAAGGGGAACAGCAATGGGGATTTTTGGACTAGTTATGATTACAGCTCCAGCAATTGGACCGACACTATCAGGTTATATTGTAGAGTATTATGACTGGCGTTTGCTTTTTGAAATGATTTTACCATTAGCAATCATTAGCTTACTATTAGGGGTTTGGAAATCTGAAAATGTCATGAAACAAAATAAAAATGCAAAACTTGATTATCTCTCATTGCTATTATCTTCTGTCGGTTTTGGCGGTTTGTTATATGGATTCAGTTCTGCAAGCTCCGATGGTTGGATGGATACAGTTGTCGTAACAACTTTAATCATAGGCGCTATTGCCCTAATTGCTTTCATTATCCGTCAATTAAAAATGAATGAACCGTTATTGGATTTACGTGTTTACAAGTACCCAATGTTTGCACTTGCATCTGTAATTGCAATTGTCAATGCGGTGGCCATGTTTTCAGGTATGATTTTAACACCAGCTTATGTACAAAACGTCCGTGGTATTTCGCCGCTGAACTCTGGGCTGATGATGCTTCCGGGTGCGGTAATAATGGGGGTTATGTCACCAATTACAGGTAAACTATTTGATAAATATGGCCCTCGGATTCTTGGCATAGTAGGACTTTCCATTACAGCTGTTTCAACTTATATGTTGGCAAACCTGCAAATTGACTCTAGTCACACACATATTATTCTTATTTACACACTGCGGATGTTTGGGATGGCAATGGTGATGATGCCACTTATGACAAATGGTCTTAATCAATTGCCGACTCGCTTAAATCCGCACGGTACGGCTGTTAATAATACAGCTCAACAAGTGTCCGGTTCGATTGGTACTGCTATTCTTGTTACGATTATGAATTCTGTAACAACAACAAAAGCTGAAAGTCTAATGTCTGATGTAGATCCAACAACCTTCACAGCAGCTACGAAGGCAATAGTAACTCAGAAGGCTTTATTGTCCGGAATTCAGCATTCATTCTATGTAGCGCTTGGCATGAATGTTGTTGCACTGCTATTAGTTTTTTTCGTTAAACGTGTAGATACAAGTGCGGAAGCAGTCGATAGGTTAAATCGTTAGAGCAAAACAAAACTCTTGCTAATGATTCCTACAAGTTTTTTTGCTTATTAGTTCGAATATGAAGAAATCTAAATTTCCGCTGCTAAGGCGCCGGTATTTAAAGCTGGAAAAGAACCAGTGAAATAATTACATATAGTAAAAAAGATCTGATATTCATATCAGATCCTTTCAGATTGAAGACAAACACATTGTTCAATTAAATAATGTGTTTGCTTTTTATCTATTTCTCTATCCTTCTCAAGCTTTTTATGCGGTGTTTTTTTATTTTCACTCAATATTTTCTACATGTAAACACTTAGTTTCACAGTAATATCCTTTGCCGCCAACATAAACTTTTTCTATTTCATTCTTGCTATTGGTTGCTAATTTAACTAATATTTCGGAAGGCGAGTGTAAAGAATAACCTTGTTCAAATACATAGACTTCTTTTTGCAAGTAGTGCTGTTTATAAAGGTAGCAAGCTAATGCACCGTTTGAAGTTCCAGTCGCTGCTTCTTCATTGATATCGTATAGTGGAGCAAAGTTTCTGCATATAATTCGATTGTCATTAAAAGTATATAGATGCATCCCGACAACATTATAATACTTGCTGATTTCTTTAATTTTTTCAAAATTAGGTTGCATTGTATGTAATTGTGTTTCGCTTTTTATAGGAATTAAAATATCTTTTAAGCCCGTGGAGACAATTTGAATTGGGTATTTATTGTCTATATCTTTAATGTCAAAGCAGTCGATAAACTCATTTGGAGATATAACATCATAGAATATCGGTTCGTTTTGTTCCATGAATATGATGTCCTCTTTTATGGTAATAGTAAGAACACCGCTGTTCGTTTCAATCGTATAGCGATTCTTGAAAAGTTTATTTAAATGCATCAGTATCGTGAAAGAGCCAATTGTGGCATGCCCACATAAATCAACTTCTTCTTTTGGTGTAAAATACTCAATTTTATAATCAGCAATTTCAGATTCTGATATAAATGCGGTTTCCGCATAGCCCAGTTGTTTGGCTATTGCCATTTTTTGAGTAGTGGTCAATGTATTCTCCATAAATACCACTCCTGCTTTATTTCCGCCTTTATGATCCTTGCTAAATGCACTTGCAACATAAACGGATATTTTCATAAGACACCTTCTTTCCTCACTTATAGTAAATTGTAGCATGGAAAGCACTACGTATAAATGTTGTTGGATAAATTTACTATAAAGCAAGAGACAAACTATTTTTTAGCATCTGAACTCTCTGGAAATAGTTTCACTAGTCAAACATTACTTATCGTATTTGTTTGACTGGACATTAAAAACTATGGGCTTTCCAAATACTACAATCTTAAGCTCATCAACTTCTTTGTTTTGGGTATTCGCTTTTCTTAGCTTGACGGATATGTAGTGCAACTGTAGCTGTAAAATAAAGTGTGATCAAAATATGTGGGGAGTTTTTAGATTATCTTTTAACACCAACATTATAATGCTCCAATTATAATAATTCGCTTCATTGTAAGTTAGTATTTTTTTCTGCAAGTTATAAATCTAATGTCAACAAACAACTTAGATTACCAACCTTATAAGCAATATCATAATCATGAATAGTTAGGGAAAAGATAAAATAAGGTAATCAATTACATATCTTTATCCCAGGCGATTACTTGCTATCTTCTCTTTATTGAATGGGATATTTTATCCCGCTATTTGCCGGGCAGTAAGACCCCCACCTCAAAATTCAGCGGAAGCAAAGAAGTTAGGTGGGGGTCGGGCTGCCCGTAAAAGCCCGATTGGTGAGGGCTGATTAAAGTTTCACTTTATTTCATGCTTTTTGAAAGGGTGTTTTTAATGGATAAAAAAGTATCTGCCATTCCTCAGCCGAAAACATATGGACCGCTGGGGAATCTCCCATTAATCGACAAAGATAAACCGACCTTATCTTTTATCAAGATAGCGGAAGAGTATGGTCCTATTTTTCAAATTCAAACTTTAAGTGATACCATCATTGTCGTTTCTGGACATGAACTGGTAGCAGAAGTCTGTGACGAAACACGGTTCGATAAAAGTATAGATGGTGCTTTAGCAAAAGTTCGCGCCTTTGCTGGGGACGGATTATTTACAAGTGAGACTGACGAGCCTAACTGGAAAAAAGCTCATAATATTTTGATGCCTACATTCAGCCAACGGGCAATGAAAGATTATCATGGCATGATGGTTGATATTGCTGTACAACTCGTTCAAAAATGGGCAAGACTGAATCCGAATGAAAACGTAGATGTTCCGGAGGATATGACCCGCCTTACATTGGATACAATTGGTCTATGTGGTTTTAATTACCGATTTAATAGCTTTTATCGTGAGACCTCTCATCCTTTTATCACTAGCATGAGCCGTGCTCTAGATGAAGCGATGCACCAATTACAGCGACTGGATATAGAAGACAAACTCATGTGGAGAACGAAACGTCAATTTCAGCATGATATCCAATCCATGTTTTCTTTAGTAGATAATATTATTGCTGAACGTAAAAGTAATGGAAATCAAGAAGAAAATGATTTACTTGCCCGTATGTTAAATGTGCAGGATCCGGAAACTGGTGAAAAATTAGATGATGAAAATATTCGTTTTCAAATTATCACTTTTTTAATAGCTGGGCATGAGACAACAAGTGGATTGTTATCTTTTGCAATCTATTTTTTATTAAAGAATCCGGATAAGTTGAAAAAAGCCTATGAAGAAGTAGATCGGGTATTGACAGATCCTACTCCAACATATCAACAAGTTATGAAACTTAAGTACATACGGATGATTTTAAATGAATCGCTACGTCTATGGCCTACTGCTCCAGCATTCAGTCTCTATGCAAAAGAAGATACAGTAATTGGTGGGAAATATCCAATTAAGAAAGGAGAAGATCGTATTTCTGTTCTTATTCCACAGCTACATAGGGATAAAGACGCATGGGGAGACGATGTGGAAGAATTCCAACCTGAACGATTTGAAGAGCCGGATAAGGTTCCTCATCATGCTTATAAGCCATTTGGAAATGGTCAACGAGCATGTATCGGTATGCAGTTTGCACTTCATGAAGCCACTCTCGTAATGGGAATGCTTCTTCAACATTTTGAATTAATCGATTATCAAAACTATCAGCTGGACGTAAAACAAACATTAACGCTAAAGCCCGGTGATTTTAAGATTAGGATCCTTGCCCGAAATCAAACGATCAGCCATCCTACTGTCCTTGCACCTATAGAAGAGAAGCAGAAAGACCATGAAATCAAGCAGCAAGTTCAGAAGACTCCTTCTATTATTGGAGCTGATAATCTTTCGCTGCTTGTTCTGTATGGCTCGGATACAGGGGTAGCAGAAGGTATTGCAAGAGAACTAGCAGATACAGCTAGTTTAGAAGGTGTTCAAACGGAAGTGGTAGCTCTTAACGAGCGAATTGGAAGTCTGCCAAAAGAAGGAGCAGTTCTTATTGTGACTTCTTCTTATAATGGAAAGCCGCCAAGTAATGCAGGGCAGTTTGTGCAGTGGTTGGAGGAATTAAAACCGGATGAGCTAAAAGGTGTTCAATACGCAGTTTTTGGTTGTGGAGATCACAATTGGGCTAGTACTTATCAGCGGATTCCAAGATACATTGATGAGCAAATGGCTCAAAAAGGAGCAACAAGATTTTCTACACGCGGAGAAGCAGATGCAAGTGGTGATTTTGAGGAACAACTCGAGCAATGGAAACAAAGCATGTGGTCTGATGCGATGAGGGCATTTGGACTAGAACTTAACAAAAATATGGAAAAAGAGCGCAGTACTTTGAGTCTGCAATTTGTTAGTCGTCTTGGAGGATCTCCTCTTGCCCGAACATATGAAGCAGTTTATGCATCTATACTAGAAAATCGTGAACTCCAATCATCCAGCAGTGATAGGAATACGCGGCATATCGAGGTATCCTTGCCAGAAGGGGCTACGTATCAAGAAGGAGACCACCTTGGAGTGCTGCCAATTAATAGCGAGAAAAATGTTAACCGAATTTTAAAACGCTTTGGATTAAATGGGAAGGATCAAGTCATACTGAGCGCAAGTGGGCGCAGTGTAAATCACATACCTTTAGACAGTCCTGTTAGTTTGTTTGACCTTATTAGTTATAGTGTCGAAGTGCAAGAAGCAGCCACTCGAGCACAAATACGAGAAATGGTGACATTCACAGCATGCCCTCCTCATAAAAAGGAATTGGAATCATTATTGGAAGAAGGAGTTTATCATGAAAGAATATTAAAGAAACGTATTTCAATGTTGGATCTTCTTGAAAAGTATGAGGCTTGTGAAATCCGATTTGAACGATTTTTAGAACTTCTTCCTGCACTCAAACCGCGTTACTATTCTATTTCAAGCTCGCCACTCGTTGCACAGGATCGTCTGAGCATTACGGTTGGTGTTGTTAATGCACCTGCATGGAGTGGGGAAGGGACATATGAAGGAGTCGCTTCTAATTATTTAGCTCAGCGTCATAATAAAGATGAAATTATCTGTTTCATTCGAACGCCACAATCAAACTTTCAATTGCCTGAAAATCCAGAAACACCAATTATCATGGTGGGGCCAGGTACTGGAATTGCACCATTCCGTGGATTCTTACAAGCGCGTCGTGTTCAAAAGCAAAAAGGTATTAACTTAGGACAAGCGCATCTATATTTTGGTTGTCGTCATCCTGAAAAAGATTATCTTTATCGTACAGAACTAGAAAATGATGAAAGAGATGGATTAATCTCTTTACACACAGCTTTTTCTCGTCTAGAGGGACATCCAAAAACATATGTACAGCATTTAATAAAACAAGATAGAATCAATTTAATTTCGTTATTAGATAATGGAGCTCATCTTTATATATGTGGTGATGGAAGTAAAATGGCTCCGGATGTAGAAGATACCCTTTGTCAAGCATATGAAGAAATTCATGAAGTTAGTGAACAAGAAGCAAGGAATTGGTTGGATCATTTGCAACATGAAGGACGATACGGGAAAGATGTTTGGACTGGAATATAAATTATCCTTAATTAGATAAGTAATATGTAACGAATGAACTTCTTTCGACTAAGTGTTACTTTACAAAATAAACGTATTGATAAAAATCCCGTATTTTTTATGGAATACGGGATTTTTCTATTTTTTAATAAGCTGGACTGATATTGTAGAAAAAGAAAAAATCTCATATGAAACTAAATTAGAGTGTTACACATAGAGTAGGGCCGTTCTATTAAAAAACTAAGTTTGATTAAATAAATGCGATAAAATCTTGTCAAAAATAATGAAATTTCAGGAAAAATAAGGTACACTAGTCAATGGTTTTGGTTTAAAATCGATTGACGTTAATGTCTATGGGGGAAAAATTGATGAACAACAATACAGTAAATGAATCAGTTGAAGAAGTTCATAAAAAACGAGTAAGATCAAGAAAACGTTTTCCAAATTGGAAATTTATCGCAGCGGGTGTTGGTATAATTGCGCTTCTCGTTGGGGGAGTGAGTTATTATCAGGTAACTCACTTCAATTCGAATGTTACGATTAATGACACCAAAGTTGGTGGTATGAGTGCTGATCAGGCAATACAGAAATTAAAAACATCTGGACTAGCAAATAAAGTTTATGTCGATCAACAACAAATTTTAGATGAAAAAGAGACAAAAACAGAACTTACGGAAAAAGATTTGCCTCAAGTTAAGAAGCTATTAAAAAGCCAGTGGACATTTTTCCCTTCCTCAAAGGAAAAAAATTATTCAGTGCTACCGAAAAAGGCGGATCAGTATCGTAGTGAAACGATGAAAAAACTTGTAGAAGAAAAGCTCGTTTCTATGAATAAAGAATTAAAAGCACCTCAAGATGCTATGGCGAAGCTTGAACAAGGAAAAATTGTTATTTCGAAGAGCGTTGATGGAAAACAGTATGACGTTACTAGTCTATTGAAAGATTACGACAAGCAGAAATATAAAAGCGAAATTCATCTGAAGTCTACATACATACAGCCTATTAAAGAAGACGATCCAATTATCAAAAAAGAGGAGCAAGCACTACAGAATCTTCTTGGGCAGTCCGTTGAATATAAAGTACAGAATGAAGTGTATCCTTTAAAAGCGAAAGATTTAATTCAAAATGCCTCTATGTCAAAGGATATGAAAGTGACAATCGATGCGAGTGACATTAAGAAAAAGATTACTGAAATTAATAATGCTAAATCAACATTAAATAAAAATTTCAGCTTTAAAACCCATTCCGGTTCGGTTATATCAGTAAAAGGACAAGGCTACGGCTGGGCACTAGATGTTGAAAAAGAAACAAAACAAGTTCAACAAGCTTTTGAAAAGGGTGAAAAATCGCTATCTGCTTCTAATATTCACGGAAATGGTTGGGAGAAGGAAGGTATCGGTTATGAAACAACAGCGAATAACGGTATTGGAGACACGTATGCGGAAGTTTCAATTGCAGATCAACAAATCTGGATTTATAAAGATGGCAAATTAGCAGTCACAACAAATGTAGTAACTGGTAAACATAGCACGAGTGAAGATACATCACCAGGTGTGTGGTACGTTCTGTATAAACGAACACCATACACGTTGAAAGGAAGCGCAGTAGGTAAAGCTGATTATGCAGTTAAAGTAGATTACTGGGTACCATTCACAAATAGCGGTCAAGGATTCCATGATGCTGGCTGGCGAACAAATTGGGCGAATAATGCCTATTTAACAGGGGGATCAGGTGGGTGTGTTAACCTTCTTCCTAATGTTGCAAAAACTGTGTATGATAATTTGAACACGTATGATCCAGTTATTGTGTACTAGAAAATAGCAATCTTGCGTGAAGCGATGTATGTATGAAGAACTTAAATTAAAAAAAGAAGCAGAAAATCGTGAGTGATTTTCTGCTTCTTTTTTATTATGTATACTATGTACTTCTCGTGTGCGGGGGGAACTGTTATCTAGGTACATTTAAACATAACATGTGGTTATCAATTCAGAGAAAGGCATCTGATGGTATCTTTTCTTTATTTCCAAAAGGACTTGCTCAATATCATCATGAATTTTTATTGATGGCATTTATATATTTTTTTACTCATAAGAATAGAACTAGCTTAGTATTTACTGGGGGGATTAAGAATGAATAGGGATGAGACCTCATTACATCCTGATACGGGTGTTACGTCTGTCATGTTTGTTGAACGATCATTAAATGAAATTCGTTTTTGGTCTAGAATCATGAAGGAGCATTCTTTTTTTCTTCGATTGGGGTTTAGATGTGAGGATACCCAACTAATCGAAGAAGCTAATCAATTTTATCGATTGTTTGAACATATCGAACAAATAGCGTATTCCTATACAAATGAAACAGATCCTGAGCAAATAAAAAGATTTAATTCAGAAGTACAACAAGCTGCAACTAATATTTGGGGATTTAAAAGAAAAATTTTAGGATTAATTCTCACGTGTAAATTGCCAGGGCAAAATAATTTTCCACTGTTAGTTGACCATACAAGTAGGGAAGCTGATTATTTTAGAAAACGTTTAATTGAATTAAATGAAGGTAAATTAGATGCCCTTCCGGATGCTATTATTAAAGAAAATGTTTTCTTTTTAAGGATTATGGCAGACCATGCTAAATTTATTGGTCATCTTCTTGATCCATCGGAAAGAAAGCTTGTAGATACAGCACGGAATTTTAGCAATGATTTTGATGAATTAATGTATCAAGCAATTGACTTAGAATCTATGAAACCACAATCTCAAACAGTTCCTCTTTTAGATCAATTTTTAGATCAAAATCGTGTGTCAGTCACATCTCTTCGGGATTTTAAGAAAACGGCACGTGATTTAATTGAGCAATGTAAAGTAAAGAGTATCATTCATCCATTATTAGCAGATCATGTATTTCGTGAAGCGGATAGATTTCTTGAAATCATTGATATGTTTGATGCTCATCTTACCAATATTAAATCACAACCTAGATATTAAAAAATAAGGAAAGATACTATTTTTCCTTAAGCTGAGAAGTTAACAATTTATTGTTAGCTTCTTTTTCTTGTGATTTTTAATATTTCCAAGCAATGTAATGAAGTATAATTAGCGTATAAGCTACAAGAACAAGGCAAACAGCTTGTGAAAATAGATAAGTGATTTCCTTCTGCAAAGATGTGTCACGGTTGTAGAAACAAAAAAGAAATGTCACTATCTGAAAGAACAATGTAGACGATCGGAATTAAAAATGTTGAATAAAATTGACAATGAATATCATTTGCATTTATTATGGAATCGTCCCATGTAATTGGATATGATTTTTGTGAAAAAAAGTCTACTTTTTTATTAATGTAATAGATTTCAATTAAAATGTCACTTTCAAGAACTATCACTAATTTTTTTATGAATTTAAACGTAGGAAAGGGTAAGTAAAAATGAACTGGAAAAAAGGCGGATTATGGATTATTATTTTTTTCATTGTAAAAGGTACGATTTCTACACTTTTACTTGTTACGGGTGCTAAATATTTTAATTTATCATATATGCAACTTTTCGTACTAGTACTGATCTTATTACTGATTTCTCTCATAAGTCGAAAATTGCTTTATAGACATAAACAAAATAAAAAGCAAAAAGAGCTAAATATATAATGAAGCCCCAGAGACCTTTGGATTTCTGGGGTTTTACTTTTGGAAATTCATCCCGCTATTTGCGGGTAGTAAAACTCCCATCATTTACAATCTAGTAATAATTCATATAACCAAGAATACTTGGGCTAACAGATTTTATTAGAGTGCCATTATCTTTTTGTAACCGAATAGATTCATTACCGTTTCAGACTTATGTATGAATTCATAACCTAACAGTAAAAGGGGGATGATTGAAAATATGGCGAGTAATGAGGAATCAATTTGTCGACAGTTTGCCAGAATTATCGGTGGACAAGAAGGATTCGCCGGTGGAAAATGTGTAGCAACAATAAATCGGGAGGAAATACGAGCAACAATCTTAGGAAAACGTTTTAGAGTAACAACTTCCTTCTCATTTGAATCAAGAGATCATAAAACTGGACGGGCATTATGTCTAGGCCGAGTAGCACTCTTGCAAAAGGAAGTTACTGAATTTGTTGCTACAATTATTAAACAAGGTATAATTGTTTCGTCTATACACAATGAATGGTTATGTGATGATCCGAATTTGATTTACGTTAATATCGAAGACGTTGATGATCCACTAATTTTCGCAAAAAAAGTTAGAAGAGCGTTATGCAAGTAACAAATTTCTTTCGTTAAATGTTTGACTTTATTAATTAGAATTTTTTGGAATAGATTTAAGTGAATGATTTTATAAAAAAGAAGGCGTTCCATATTTGGAATGTCTTTTCTTAATAATTTTGCTGCTAATGTCGGCTGTTACATTATTTTAATTGATTATATGCTGCTTATCTTGCAACAATAAGAACTGGGTGAGGTATGTTAACTTGATGGCGATGAGCTTCGATTGTGGAAAACCTCCAGATTTTTATTAGCTGGTTAGTTGAAGAAGAATTTGTTCCACAACCATTAAGTTATTATAATACAAAAAATTCTTCTCCTGTAATCCCTTCAAATCGGTCAATCTCCGCGTCTTTTGAATTTCCTGAAAGTTGCTAAACTTAAGCTAAATAACTATACCCTCTCTAGAGAAATAATTAACATATCCTATGCAAGAAAGTTTAGGTAGCTAATAGCATATGTTTTATTGAAAGGGTGTGTTTGAATTATGGAAAGGCCGAATTGGGGAATTGGAGGATTAGTATTCGTTGGCTGCATGTTTCTTGGTGGAGGAGTGGGATCTATGTTAGGAAGTACTCAAACTGGATGGCTAATAGGAATGGGTACTGGATTTCTTGGGATGGCTTTAACGAGACTGATTAGAAAGTAATATAACGGGGATTCTTCTTCCGGTAAATAATGAAATATGTATGTAAGTAATTAATGCCATAAGAACTCTATAAATTATAGTTAGAAGCTTCTCTTTTGTATTTGTTTTTTCTGATTTTTTCCATACATAGATATGATTCTCAAGTCAGAGGATGGCACCTTAGGGTGTTTTTTTATGCCCTCTAAAAATATCTTAACATATAATAGCCGAGTTTTATCTTCAGTCGCCCAGCAAGCATAAAAGGAAAAACACCTCATAAAGTGAAAGTTTAATCAGTGGGGTGTTTATCTCTCACTGATTATTAGCCCTCACCAATCGGGCTGTTACGGGCAGCCCGACCCCACCTAACTTCTTTGTTTTCACTAAATTTTGAGGTGGGAGCGTTACTGCCCGTTACTGCGGGATAAAATAAAAATTCTGCACCATTTAAACTCTGGTAACAATACAAATGATCAAGAATAATTGAGCTAATAGATTTCGTTAGATTCCCATCATCTTTTTTATAATAGCATAGATTCATTACCATTTCAGACCTATGTATTCATTCATAACCTAACAGTAAAAGGGGTGATGATGAAAGGTATGGCGATTAATGAGGAATCAATTTGTCAACAGTTTGCAAGAATTATCGGCGGACAAGAAAGATTCGTCGGTGGAAAATGTGTGGCTGCCTGTAGATATCAAATTTTATAAAATGTTATAAGAACATCATAAAAAGAAAGAGGATGAAGCGCTAAAAATTACTGTGGTCATATTAAGCTGGGAGATCTACGGAACTTCTGTAGAATGGAGAAGAAATAGTCAGCAGAAATCACACCGGAGGAATGTATGGAATAGATTTTGACTTTGAAAACAATAGGTAATTCATTTGACAATTAAAATGACCTAATTTAATATATATGTCATAGCATATAAATAGTGAAACAAATACATTCACTGTGAATAATTGACTGGTATGCTATATCCTTTTATATCTTAATTTATAGAGGTGATCCATGAACTTACATGATTTAATAGGCTATCTTGTTCATCGTACTGATGTGAAAATGACTAATTATTTTACTAAGAAATTAAAGCCTTATGGAGTTACACCAGAGCAGTGGGGAATTATTAGTGTTCTTTGTAGCCAAAGGGGCACTACTCAAAAAGAGTTAGCAGAAGCTATTGATAAAGATCAAACTACTGTCGTAAGAATGATACAGTCAATGGAGAGAAAAGGGATTGTAAAGAAGGCTTTGAATGACCAAGATAGGCGTTCACATAACCTTTTTTTAACTGAAAAAGGTGACGAGTTAAAGAAAACCATCTTGCCTGTAGTGACAGACGCTCACCATTTCGTTACGAGTAATTTGAGCGAGGAAGAGATTAAAGTATTACAATCATTATTAAACAAATTGTATGATACACGCTATTAATACTTGTTCCTTATTAATACTATGCTATTCATAAGGAACAAACTTTGTTTTATGTATTATATATGCTATAGCATATAATTTTGTTTGTTTAGAGGAAGGAGAAGGTAGCTTTATTTTCTATGATATCTGATCCAGGATCACTTTTTTACCTAGTACCAGTCAAATTTCTGTATCATATATGCTATAGCATATAATTTTTACCCCTTTAAATATTGAAGCAATTTCCCTATGATCAATCTCAGGAAATAGGGTATAGGTAGTGACTACTACCTGAACAATACTGAGTTTTTATCAAATAATATGAAAGGTGTGATTACTATTTTAATTTTCATCAATATTGTAAACGTTTTGTTGTTTGTGTTCTTTTTAATGACAGGTACGAAAATTATATCTGGGAAAATGGCAGAGGAGTTCAAACGATTTGGTTTACCTTCGTTTTTTAATTTCTTAACTGGAGCTTTTGAGATTGTAGGAGCAATTGGAATGTTGATAGGAATTTGGATTCCAATAGTAGCTTTATTAGCAGGATTGTTGTTAGGTGGTACGATGCTTGCAGCTGCATTAACTCTTATTGTATTAGCGAGAGATCCTTTTAAGAAAGCAATACCTGCGCTTGTTTTGTTTGTCCTTAGTATAGGAATAAGTTGTTATCATATTTTTTAAACATAACCTGAAGCCGTTAAACTGTATGCGTTCAAGTTGCTAACATTTTGTAGTTTTTTTACAAATAGGGGGATTCTCAAATTAATGCTTGAATAATAATAGCAATACGAATTTAGACATTACTATCATTCGAATCATAATCAGTAAAAGAATGGGAAGGATTTTTATACAAAGGAATTCCTGATGAATTTTATATTAAAAATAGGAGTGAGTGAAAATGGCGTATTTATTACAAGTTGATTTTCCGTTTGAAGGTCCTTTTGGTGAAGAAATGGAAAAAGCATTTTGGGATTTAGCAAATAGTATTAACGAAGAAGAAGGATTCCACTGGAAAATATGGACTGAGAATGAAGAAACAAAAGAAGCTGGAGGCATTTATGTATTTGAGGAAAAACAAGATGCTGAAAAATACGCTGAAATGCACAAGAACAGACTTGAAGCAGTTGGTGTTAAAGATATTAGAGTAAGAATTTTTAACATCAATGAAAAGTTAACGGAACTGAATCGTGGGTATATTAAATAATTTCGACAGTCGGAGCAAGCGTAAAAAGGAGGGGATAATCCCCTTCTTTTTTTGAATTCTTAAATTGATGGTGAGGGGACTTGCACAAATCCCTATATAAATAGGGATTTGTGTATCGGTATATTGTTCCTTGGAAAAGGATGTATGAAGTGTAATATATGAGAGTTCTTACATTTGTGAAAGTGACGTAAAAGTACTTTAAAGAAATTTTATTGAAATAATTTCTTCTCCTTTAATTCTTTCAGTCTGCTTTTCCTTAACGTCTCATGCCCATCAAGCTAAGAAAACAGATGAACCCAAAAACAAAAAAATCCTTCGCAAAATTTGTGAGAGAAAAAGAGAGATAAAGGTATTTTAACCTTATCTCTCTTTTTCTATATTAATTTATTTTCAGGTAAGGAGTTGATTAGTTATTACTAGTTATAAGAACGTGAAGAAGTGTTGATGCCGTTTGGAACTGTTGTAAAGGTTGAGGGGGAATCCAAGGAAATATCAGAGATGTGCATGATGATTTGGCGCAGGGTTATTAATCCATCTTCTATGAAATCGTGGGATTATATAAGCATTTATTATCCTGGAGATTTTAAAATAAAACCTACCTAATTATAGAAGTGATTTGAACGTAAGGAAATTGTAAGAAATGCATAAGAAAAAAGAAATATTTATTATGTAGGATACAAATATAGAGAAGCACAAAAGAGGGAGGATAAATAGGATTTATTTATACGAAAACCAAACTAGTAATAAGCACATTCTAAATAAAAAAATCATTTATGGTACTAACATACATGTGAAAAAGAGAGGTTTTACCGTTTGTTACGACAGTATGGTGTTTGTAAAAATAAACAATATGAAGATGATTTCTGTGTAATTAGTAAGAAATAATATACAACCGCCGATACTCTTTATTATACCTAACACCAACCGCAATGATAAAAACAGGCTCCACTCAAAATATACTTAGTTCATTACAAATAAGTACTCAACGAGATCGTACTTCCGTCGAACAAGTAATGCGAGATACATTGCAACTTGGATACCCCGGGGTACTCGCTAAAACTTCCCAGGGTAGAAAAACGTAGGGGTATGCAGCTGGTGTATAGGATATAAGAACTAAGAACCGATGAAAACAGATTTTTACTTTCGCATTGGAAGTGTAACGACTTAAACAAATTTTTTTCTTATTTGCTTGGTGGCAATTACTGAAAGAACAGCAACTAAAACAAATATTCACTACAGTTTCTACAGGAAAGGGAGGAATCAATGGATATGGTCTAGGAATCTATGAAATAAAACTTCCTAACGTTGTCTCGATAGGGGGACATACAGGTGTTATTCCAGGATTTAATACTTTTGCTGGAGGGACACATGGAGGGAGGCATATGTTGACGGCAATTTGAACAGTATGGGTAGAGCCGAAAATCCTGGTCTTTTTAAAAGTATTTTACTTGTTGAATTTAGACAGTAGGGATAAAGGCGGAATAGTAGTTTATGTGATGTTTGTAATTGTACAAATAAAAGATGAAATCGATCATTTATCTAAGGAGGTATTTTTCTTATGGAAAATAAATTATCTGGGGTGTTAGCCGCTACCTTGGCTCTAACGATGAGCCTACCAACAGGAGCGCTAGCGTCTTCTAGCAGTAAGGCTCCAGTTGTATCTAGTCAAGAAGTTGCTAGCCAAGATTTGGAGAAGATTGCTGCAGAGAACGCTGAACTACTCACGAAGTCCTATGAGACTACTAGCGTGCAGTATGCGCTGATTGATAATGGTAAACTTATTTTGTCGGGGCAGACAGGCAAGAACGACATAGAAGGGAAAGAGCCACTAACCAAAGATACTCTATACGGAATTGGTTCAACCAGTAAAGTATATACAGCTGCGGCTGTTATGAAACTGGTAGACGAAGGAAAAGTTGATTTGGATGCTCCTGTTGCCCGCTATATTCCTGAGTTCAAAATGAAAGATAAACGATACAAGCGCATTACACCGCGTATGCTGTTGAATCACTCCTCGGGTTTGCAAGGTTCCTCGTACAATAATGTATTTTTATTTAAAGATAATGATGCTTATGCCCATGATATCTTGTTGCAGCAATTGTCCAACCAAAACTTGAAGGCAGACCCTGGTGCGTTCTCAGTATACTGTAATGATGGTTTTACGCTAGCTGAGATCTTGGTAGAGAGAGTCAGTGGTATGAGTTTTACTGAATTTCTACATCAAAAGTTTACAGAGCCATTAAAACTGAATCATACGATAACATCGCAAGACAAATGGGAAGACGAAAAGCGGGCTGGACAGTATTCTCCAAAATACCAGGGACAGCTTCCAAGTGAAATGGTAAATGCGATTGGTACGGGAGGAATCTCTTCTACTGCAGAAGATGTGGTGCGATTCTCACAAATATTTATGGGACAGGGAAAAGAAATTCTCTCTAATAGAGCAGTCAAGGCGATGGAACAAGAAGAATATAAAAGAGGCATGTGGCCGGAAGATAGCGAAAACATGTTCAACTATGGTCTTGGCTGGGATAGTGTGAAACTATACCCATTCAGTGAATATGGGATAAAAGCGTTGACTAAGGGTGGGGATACGGTACTGCAACATGCTACATTGGTCGTGCTTCCAGAACAGAAGATGGCAGCAGCTGTATTATCCTCCGGCGGCAGCAGCACGACAAATCAACTGTTGGCAAACAAATTACTGCTAGCTAGGCTTAAAGAGAAAGGGACAATTAAGGATATAAAAGCAGATAAATCCTTCGGCAAGCCAGTCAAGGCTAAAGTACCTCAAGACGTGGTAAAAAAAGCGGGTTTTTATGGAAATAGCCGCAGCCATTTCAAAATAGAAATTACGAAGAAGGGAGAACTGTTTTTACCAACTAAACCGGAAGAAAAATATGTATATACGGCGGATGGAAGCTTTATAAATGAGAAGGGTACCTCCAAGCTTAACTTCGTTACTGAGAAGAATGGAAAAGTTTATTTGAGAGAGAGCACATATGAATTATCGCCGGGATTGGGGCAAAATGTGTTGACTCAATATTTAGCCCAAAAATTAGAAAACAATGTGTTACCGAAGAAAACAGCTGCTGCATGGGCGAAGCGTGAGGGTAGCAAGTTCTACCTCGTTAACGAAAAATTTAATTCAATGAACTATCTAGGACTACTAATGCCTCTAAACACACAAATTACGCTCAAGGATGGGTATTGGGACGGCAAAAAAATTACAGGTCCAAATTCGGCGACGCATCAAATTCAGATTCCCGTGATAAATGGGCGGGATACGACGGAAGCTCATTTCTATACAGAGAATGGTAATGAATATATGGAGATGGCCAGCTTTTTATACGTCAGTGAATCTAACGTAAAATCCCTTGATGCAGGTCAATTATCGAAAGTTACACTGCAAGAAAATGGGCATGCCAAATGGTTTACGATTCCGCAAACGGCAGCAGGGAAAACGATGACTGTGGAGTTGCCATCAGGAAGTTCATTCGCGGTGTATGATGAGAATGGAGTATGCGTCAATTTTACCGTCGTTAGTGACAATAACAAAGTGAAACTACCAGAGAACGGAACGGTTGTATTTGCTGGCGCACCGAACTCTGAATTTACAGTTGCATTGAACTAGCTACAACTCGGGATAGACTTCAATAAAACAGTGCGACATGGAACAGATATTTTATTTGTATCTTAAGTATTACCTTAAATGATATTACACTTAAATTCTTAGCTTAATAGCAATGGGATAGCACCACATGCCTATCAACCTAAGAAAATAAATCAACCCCATGTCCATCAAGCTAGTAAAAATAAATACCCTAAAAATAGTAAAATTGACATCCCCAGAGTAAAAATGTAAAAAATTATTGTTTAGGGGCAGCATAAAACCTTAGTTTGATAGCGATATGGCGCTACTCATAAAAAAAGAAATAGGAGAGAATATCCTATTTCTTTTTATTAATATAATAAAATGTAATGAATAGATCCAAAGTAATGATAATAATTAGAAGTAACAAGTGTATAAGTGCATCAGTTTTTCCGTTTAGTAAAGACTTTACAAAGAAATCCCATTCTGTTTCATAGGGAGGCTCTACCCAATTTCGTTGCAGTCCTAACACCATTCCATTTATGAAATAGACAATGCTTAATAGGATTCTTCCAAGAAATAAGGCAGTTGCTTTTATAGTCCACTTCTTTATCTTTATTATATAAAGGGTTGGAAATAGTATAAGCACCCAAAAAATAAGAATGTAAACAGCATTGATCATTCTCTATACTCCTAACAAAACGATTTTTTCTTAATCTTGGTGAATTTTCAGGGTGAAAGTTAATGGTGTTCAAACCGTTTCTGCACTTGGGAAAAAAGGAGACAGAATTCCGGCTCCTTTTCCTTTTCTATCTCTCCGTCTCAAAAAACTCAATCCACTCCCCATCAGGGCCAGCGAAGAATATGTAACGTGTTCCATCTGGTAATGTTTCGATTTCTTCTCCTAGTAAAAATGTTACGCTGTGTTTTTGAATTCTTTCAATTTCATCTTCTAATGAATCCACTTTAAAGCAAATATGATGTACTTTTCCTTCTGCTGGAAGAGAAGAGTTATAACCTTCGATGAGTTCCAGTATCGTTTCCTTCGATTCTTCCACACCTAAAAAGGCGAGTTTTAAATCTGGATTCGGGTGCCCCATACGTTTAATGAGCTGTAAGCCGACTACTTTTTCATAAAAAGTAATAGATGTTTCTAAGTTTGCAACCATAAGTCCAACGTGTTCTATTCTTCTAACTGGCATGTAGATTCCTTCTTTCTGAAAATTTTATATGTAAAATGATATTGAAAATTAAGAAAATAATCAAGATAAAAACCTTACAAATTTTAGCGTGTTATATGGTATAGTGAGAAAGTATGTTTGGGGAGAAGGAAGGAGATTATACGATGAATACACCTACTCAAACTCCTTCATTATCGGAAACGATGAAAGAGTGGCATTATGCATTAGCATATGAAATTAAACATTGGAAAACGATAGGTGGTAGTAAAATTTCTATTATGAACGGTCGTTTTTTATATACAGATTATGAAAATACAGTGTATGTATTTCAGCTTATTTCGGAAGTAAGCTTACCTGAAGGTTCACCAATTCGAATTGAGTTCGATGGTGAGGAAGCGACAGGGGAAGTATTATCTGTACATGGATTAGAAATAGAACTGAAATTAAATGATTATATACAAGGTGAAATAAGAGAAGCGGTTTTATATAGTGAACCGTGGCAATTGTTAGAGCAACTGCAAGAGCGATTGAAAGAGGCACATAAAGATAAGCTAAAACGTAATCGTATAAAGCGTCTTGTTGATGGGACGAGCAGTCCGAAACATATTGAGAAGATGAAAAATCCGAAAAATGAATTGGCGTATCGTTCATTTTACAATCCGACAACGTACGTATGGGGACCGCCTGGAACAGGGAAGTCGTACAATTTATCACGTATTATTTCGGCTCATTACCAAAAAGGAAAATCGGTACTTGTGTTAGCTCATAGTAATGCGGCAGTGGACGTATTAATGAGTGAAGTAACGAAGCAAATTGAAAAGAAAAAGAAATGGACGCCTGGCGAAATTGTTCGTTACGGTTATAGTCAACATGAACATATACGAAATCATGAAACGTTACTTGCGTCGAAGTTAGTTGAAACGACGAACGGATCATGGGGTGAGGAAAGACTCTACTTAGAAGAAACACGCCAAGAACTTCGTGAAAAAATTTTATCGTATAAAGCAACATCTGCTGATAAGAAGCGTATACAAGAGATTGAAAGTGATCTTCGAAAGCAAAAAGCGAAAATTAAAGAAGTAGAAAAAGAATATATTGAAAATGCGAAAGTAATTGGTGCGACTTTATCAAAATGTGCAATTGATTCACTTATTTATGAGCGTACATTTGATTTAGTTGTCGTAGATGAAGTGAGTATGGCGTTCGTTCCGCAAATCGCATTAGCTGCTTCACTCGGAAAACGTATCGTCGTTTGTGGTGACTTTTTACAGTTACCTCCGATTGCGATGGCGAACCATGAACTCGTTCGCAAATGGCTCGGCGAAGATATGTTTTATCATGCCGGCATTGTTGATTCTGTAAATAAATCAGAAGCACATCCCAACCTTTTTATGTTGCAGGAACAAAGACGTATGCATGCGGACATATCGAAGTTTACGAATTCATTTATTTATAAAAATAGAGTATACGATCATCCGTCTGTTTCAGAGCGTAAAGAACTTGCACAGTTACAGCCGTTCGCAAATGAGGCGAGTGTTTTATTTGATACGAGTTTAATGGGAGCATTTTCGTTAAAAGATGCTGCTTCGGGTTCTCGTTTTAATATTATGTCTGGTTTAGTAGCGATGCAAATGATGTTAATCGGACTGCTAGATGGTGTGCAATCGATCGGTGTGGTTACGCCTTACAGGGCGCAGTCACGCTTTTTATCAACGTGTATCAGGGAAATGTTGCAGAGAACGAAATATCAAAACATACCAGTATTAGCGGCGACAGTTCATAAGTTTCAAGGTTCTGAAAGAGATATGATGATCTTTGATACTGTTGATAGTTATCCACAAGAACGACCTGGTGTGTTATTCTTTGACCATAAAAACCATCGCCTCGTCAATGTAGCAGTAACGAGAGCGAGAGGGAAGTTCATTCAATTATCGGATTGCCATTATATGCGTAAAAATCTTTCGAGAAAACAAGCCTTATCACAATTAACAGCTCATATAGAACGTCACGGGGATGTGTATGATCGCACGACATCCAGACAATTATGGGAGCGGAAAATATCGAAACGATTACGCTGGTTTATGGAAATGAATCTGGAGGAAACGAAAGGGCTATTAAAAGATATTTTAGCTGCAAAACGAAAAATCATTATTTCACTTCCAAGTACGAAGCAAGTAGATAAACGAGTATGGCAAGCGTTAATGCGTACAAATGCACAAATAACGGTTTATAGTGATGGACCAGTTCCGTTAAAAAACGTAAAGTTACAAAGACAAAATAAAGCATTCCCATTTGTATTAATCGATGATGAAATCTTTTGGGCAGGGGCACCACTCACATCTCAAATGATGTTTGAAGGTAGTACGGAATTTCCGTACATATGTGCAAGACTACAAGCACCTGAGACAATTGGTGTATTAAAAGGATTTTTAGATATTCGGTAAATTCGGATAGGAATTCCTTGACTTTTGCTTGGAATGAACTTAGAATGAAAATAATTTAATACAATTTTATGAAAATTCTTATCACGAGAGGTTGAGGGACTGGCCCTATGACACCTCGGCAGCGGATTCTTTACGAATACTGTGCCAATTCCAGCAAGGTAACTTGAAAGATAAGAAAGAAGCTCATTTTGACTGTATATACAGAAGCCTCTTTCTATCCTTTAGAAAGAGGCTTTTTTACGTGAAAATAAAAGGAGGAAGAAAAATGGGAGCGACAAGAGTAACGTCACAAAGAAAAACAATTGAAGAGAGCATAGAAAGAAATAAGGAAAAGTACATAAAAACAAGTCATGATATTCATGCGAATCCAGAGATTGGTAATCAAGAATTTTATGCATCAAGAACGTTAAGTTTATTACTAGGTAGTGCTGGTTTTCAGCTGCAGCATAATATAGCTGGGCATGAAACAGGTTTTATCGCACGAAAAAGTTCAGGAAAACAAGGACCAGTTATCGCATTTTTAGCGGAATATGATGCTTTACCAGGACTCGGTCATGCGTGTGGTCACAATTTAATTGGCACAATTAGCGTTGCAGCAGCAATCGCATTATCAGAAACGCTTGAAGAAATCGGCGGAGAAGTTGTCGTGTTTGGAACACCAGCAGAAGAGGGCGGGCCTAATGGTAGCGCAAAGTCGAGTTATGTAAAAGCTGGGTTATTTAAAAACATTGATGCGGCGCTTATGATTCATCCGAGCGGAAAGACAGCGACGACGAACCCTTCACTAGCAGTCGATCCACTTGATTTTCATTTTTACGGAAAAACAGCTCATGCCGCAGCTTCACCTGAAGAAGGGATTAACGCATTAGATGCGGTGATTCAGCTTTACAACAGTATTAATGCACTTCGCCAACAACTTCCCTTAGACGTGAAAATTCATGGCGTCATTACAGAAGGCGGAAAAGCACCTAACATTATTCCTGACTATGCCGCAGCAAGGTTCTTCATCCGTGCAGCTACGCGAAAAAGATGTGCGGAAGTAACAGAAAAAGTAAGAAATATAGCACAAGGAGCAGCGTTAGCAACAGGTGCAAAAGTAAAAATTCATCAATTCCAAAATGAAATTGATGAACTACTCGTAACAAAAACATATAACGACATCGTAGCGGAAGAACTAGAACTACTAGGTGAAGAAGTAAATCGTAAAGAAAGAATCGGCATCGGCTCAACCGACGCCGGAAACGTCAGCCAAGTCGTACCGACCATTCACCCGTACATTAAAATAGGTCCAGATGACTTAATTGCGCATACGAATGAATTTAGAGAAGCAGCCCGTTCAGAATTAGGAGACAAAGCGCTAATTACATCTGCAAAAGCATTAGCAAATACGGCGTATCGATTAATTACGGAAGAAGGGTTGTTAGAGAAGGTGAAGGAAGAGTTTAGAGAGGCGCAGAGGAATCAGGGATAAGGGGATTAAGGTGCTCTTTTCGAATAGCAATCTAATTAATAAGTAGAGATATCAAAAAAGAACATTGAAATATCAATGTTCTTTTTTGTTTACTAATCATTGATTTTGTTGGTTTTTCTCATAAAGGAAAAACTTTTACTGTTAGCAGGAGATAATACGTATCCCTTTATCAGAACGACAATTTCTCCTCAAACTCACTCTTTAAAACAATTAAAGGAGATGATAATCCGAATTGCATTAACGAGTCTAAAAATGTAGCGAGAGAATCCATCGAATCGCTCATGACCTTCATCATATAATTAAATTCCCCGCTAATTCGGTATAAATCTGTTACTTCAGGAGCGGCATTACAATATTGGATAAAATCAGAGCATTGGCTCGTTTTAAACATGATGAATGCTTGAATGTTTTTATTAATTTTGGAAGGCTCAAATTTTGTTCGGTAAGCTGCGATAACTCCTTGATCTTCAAGTTTATTCATACGTTCCTTTACAGCAGGCTGCGTCATGGATATAATCCGTCCTATTTCTGAAACAGAAATTCTTGCATTTTCATACAACAAGTTCATAATTTTATGGTCGATTTCATCCAATTTTACTGCGTTTTGCATTGTGTAGCCTCCTTATTATATTTTTTAAGTGAATCACAAATTATAACTATAATATCATAAGTGAACGAACTAAATTACCTATAAATCTATATTTAAAATGATTGGTGTTTGCATGAAAATATAAGTATAGGTTTTTATCAAACGGAAATTTAGGAAGGATGGAAAAAATGAAGAATCTTGATGGGAAAGTAGCGTTAGTAACAGGAGCGAGTCGCGGCATTGGCCGTGCCATTGCAATGAGATTGGCGAAAGATGGTGCATTAGTTGCGATTCACTACGGCCGAAATAAAACAGCTGCAGATGAAACGATTAGTGAGATTGAATCCAATGGAGGAAAAGCGTTCATAATTGAAGCTGAGCTCAATTCAATGGATGGTGTCAAAAAGCTAGTAGAACAATTAAAAAATGAATTACAAATAAGAGTTGGTACATCAGAGATTGATATTTTAGTAAACAATGCAGGGATAGGTACACAAGGAACGATTGAAAATACGACAGAAGAAGTTTTTGATGAAATTATGGCCGTAAATATTAAGGCGCCATTCTTTTTAATTCAGCAAACATTACCGTTACTACGAGCAGAGGGGCGCGTTATTAACATTTCATCAGCTGAAGTAAGACTTGGTTTTACAGGATCCATTGCATACGGTTTAAGTAAAGGTGCACTAAATACGATGACACTTCCTCTAGCTAAACAACTTGGAGAAAGAGGTATAACAGTGAATACAATTATGCCTGGATATACGAAGACTGATATGAATGTGAAATTGCTAGATAATCCGGAAATACGAAATTTTGCTACGAATTCATCTGTGTTTGGACGAATAGGGCAAGTTGAAGATATTGCAGATGCAGTAGCATTCCTTGCTTCTTCTGATAGCCGCTGGGTAACGGGGCAGATTATAGATGTTTCTGGAGGGTTTTGTTTATAGGGGCACTACTCCATACCCATCAAGCTAATCAAGTAAATTACTAGATATGAAACGATCCTTGTTTCAGTCTGAACAAGTTATCAAAGGAACAGTAGAGTCTATTTGTGGCGCTTAGTGCGCTCTTTTTTCGCATTATTTTTGTACCAATCATTACAATTATGAATAAGGAGTGTTTTTATGCCATCGATTATTTATTAGCTTTAGCAATCTTTTGTATGACTACATCAGAATTTATGGTTGCAGGTATGATGAATGAACTTGCTCTTGCATTCCAGGTTTCTGTATCATCTATTGGTATTTAATTTCAGCTTATGCAGGAGCAATGGTAATAGGAGGCCCCATTTTAACTGCAATCCTCTTACGGATGCGCAGCAAACAAGCATTATTGTTTTTAATGTTCGTATTTTTAATTGGTCAATCGCTCGGAGCTATTGCTTGGAACTATAATATTATGATGATTTCACGTATTATAACTGGTATTGCTTCAGCTTTTGGAGTTGCGATTTCCTTTTCTGCAACATTGGTTCACTCTGATTCAAGGGGAAAAGCTGCATCAATTGTACTTGCAGGTTTAATGTTCTCAACTGTATTAGGTTTACCTATAACAACCGTTATTTCGCAATATTTTGGCTGGCGTATTAGTTTTGGGGCAGTTTCGGTTCTTGTGCTAGTATCAGGGATTATGATTCAACGGTTGTTACCATCATCTTCAAATAAAGAGCAATTAAATTGGAAAGACGAACTTCTGCGATTTAAGAATATCCATCTTTGGGCAGCGTACGTAACAAGTATGTTCATTATTGGTGGTACGTTTGCAGCATTTAGTTATTTCACTCCGATCTTTACAAATGTCACAGGCTTTTCAAGTGCAAGTACGCCATCCTTTCCTATGATTCTACAGAAAGAATAGCGTATTTTTTCATTTTAAGGAAATTTAGTTTTACTAGCTTGGTAGTATCACACATCCATCAACTTAAAGGACTATTTTTGAACTTGATTTTTATGAAATATGCACCCGAAAATTTATAGAAATAATTCTAATGTTACCTCTCTAGTTAGTAGGATATTTTTTCTTAATATATGCATACTAAACATATTATAAAAAGTACATAGAAAGTGAGAGAATCATGGCTAAATTTTTGAGGCGTTTAAAATATAGAGATAATCCTAAGTCATTTCCAATACGAGACAATACTCATTTTCAGGAAAAAAATATTGAAGACGCCCTCTTAGACGCTGATTTAACCAAAAACATAGCTAATATTCAGAATATATTTCGTCAAGCGCCTGATTTAGTAATTCGGCGGTTTCAAATAACAGTAGATGGATTAGAAGCAGCTTTAGTATATTTATCTGGATTAACAGATAAAGAATTGATTCAAAATCATGTTCTAAGTCCTTTGATGAATAGTGACTTTAATACCAATACAGAACTTCCAATTCCATTAGGACAAATTAAGATTATTAATACATTGAGTCAGATTGAAAATGCTATTTTTGGGGGAGATAGTGTTTTATTAATTCACAGTCGAACAACAGCACATCAACTGGATACAAAAGGATGGCCACAAAGGAGTGTTGAAGACGCTCATAACGAAATAGCTCTAAAAGGTGCACATCAAGCATTCATAGAAACTGGAAGTCAAAATATCGCAATGATTCGAAGGTATATTCCTTATCGAGAATTAACGATAAAAGAAATGGCAATTGGTGTACGAAGCAAAACCAGAATTTCTATTTTATATTTGAAAGATGTAGCTTCTGAAAATGTGCTGAAGGAATTAGAAACACGAATTCAAAATATTACAGTCGACGCTGTTGCTAGTAATGGCGAACTTATAGAATTCATTGAAGATAACCCTTACTCACCGTTTCCGCAATTTATATTAACTGAAAGACCTGATTTGGCAGTATCTCACATTTTACAGGGCAGATTTGTAACTGTAATGGATCATTCGCCTAATGTGTTAATTACTCCAACAAATTTTATTTCCTTTTTTCAAGGAGTGGATGATTACGGTACAAGGTGGTTAGTTGCTTCGTCTATTCGGGTGCTTCGTTTTATCGCCTTTATGATTGCTTTATTTTTACCTGCGAGTTATGTTGCGTTTATTTCCTTTAATTTTGAAGTTATTCCTGTAGAGCTGTATTTATCTATTGCAGAATCAAGAACGCGCGTACCCTTTTCTCCAGTTATGGAAGCATTACTTATGGAAATAACATTGGAAACGATGAGAGAAGGGGCTTTACGGATACCTACTCCGATCGGTCAGACAGTTGGAATTGTAGGTGGTATTGTTATTGGACAAGCGGCTGTTCAAGCGGGAATTGTAAGCAATATTATGATTATTGTTGTTGCTGTTACCGCCATCTCTTCTTTTGTTATCCCTAATTATGATATGGGAGCGGCAGTAAGATTTTTACGTTTTCCGATGATGCTAGCAGCTGCCTTATTTGGAATTGTTGGACTTGTTATCGGATGGATGACATTAATTGGACATCTAATCAGCCTTGAATCGCTAGGTACCCCTTATGGAATGCCATTAGCACCGTTTCGCTTTGCAGATATGAAAGATGCTTTTGTACGCTTTCCTTTATGGGCAATAAGAAGACGTCCTAAGGGAAAAAGAGCCATTCAATCTATTCGACAAGGAAAGAATCATAATAAAAGGTGAAATTATGAAAAAGTATGCTTATAATGAAATCTCTCTTATGCAGTATATTGTTTTAATCAATGGAATGCAGGTGGCCACTGGCGTTTTATCGCTTCCACGTGTGCTTGCAGAAAAGGCTGGAACAGATGGATGGATAGCTATATTGATTGGTTGGATTTTCTCCACAATATCAGGTGTGTTTATAGTGAAAACAGCTGCAAGATATCCTGAGGATACGATTTATGATATTCTTATACGATTGTTTGGAAAAATAGTAGGGAAAGCATTCGTTGTTATTTACATGATGTACTTCGCTTTTTATTCTTGTGTAGTTCTTGTGAACGCTATGCTTTATCTTAAGGGATGGCTTCTTCCAAAAACGCCTGACTATCTCGTTATCTTTTTGTTTTCGATTCCTACCTTTCTTGTCGCGCGTAACGGCCCTCGTATTATAGGGCGGTACTCCGAACTTACTTTTTATACGATGCTTTGGATTCCGTTATTTTTTTTGATACCTCTTAAAGAGAACGGAAGTTGGATGCCATTCTTTCCTCTCTTAAAAGATGGGTGGAAACCTATATTTACAGCTGTACCGACCACTATTTTTGCTTATTTAGGATTTGATATTGCGTTCTTTTTATATCCCTTTTTACAAAAAAAACAGTATGCAGTCCATGGAATGGTTATTGCAAATACTTTAACGATGTTATTTTATTTATTTGCTACTTTTGTTTGCTTTGCCTATTTTAGCCCTGATAGCATTACGCAATTTAACCAACCAGTACTAAATTTACTGAAAGTAATTGAGTTTCGTTTTTTAGAACGTTTTGACATGATTTTATTGGCTCTTTACTTACCCGTTGTTTCCACAGCATGGATTCCCACCATATATTGCGCTGTATTTTGTTCAAGCCAATTACTTGGAAAACAAGACCATAGCCCTCATGTAGTTATTCTCTTATTGCTCATTATCGGATTCATATTTTGGACTCATCCTAGTTGGAATGAAGCCGAAATTTGGCAACAGGTATTATCGAATGCTGGATTAGGATTAACCTATATATTACCTATCATTTTATGGCTGTACTGCTGTCTATATGAGAAATTTCGCCAGGGGAGGATACATTGAAAAGAAAAGTACTGTGTTGTATTTTGTTATCGGTATTCATGATGACTGGATGCTTTGATCAAACAAATGTTGAAGACGTTTCTCTTACTCTTGTTCTTGGTATTGATTTAGATCGTAATGATAATTTATTAGTGTATATATCAAGCCCTGTTTTTAATAAAGAAGCAAAAGTAAAAGAAGAAACTACTGTTGTAAAATCTGCTACGGTTCGAAAATCTAGAGACCAATTTGATGCTACTGTTATGGCACTTACCTCGGGAAGCAAAACACAGGTTATTTTAGTTGGAAAACGGTTACTGAAACAAAAAAATTGGATGAAATATCTCGATCCATTTTACCGAGATCCCAAAAATACAGTTACCACAAGGGTTGTTGCTGTAGATGGACCTGTTTCAGACGTCATCTATTACAATCCAAAAGATAAGCCGCGTCTTCCTCTATATTTAACAAAACTAGTTGATACCGCCTCTTTAAGAAATATAACAGTAAAAACAAATCTTCAAGAACTACATGAACAAATAGCAGACAAAGGGTTAACAGCAAATATGACTGAGATGAAAAAAACGAAAAAAATATTTGTGACAGGTACAGCTTTGCTAGATGAAAAAGGACGGTATAAATTAACACTAAAATACGATGAAAATAAATTATTACGCATTCTGCAACAAAGAACTGCAGGCGATTTTCCATTTACAATTGCAATTAAACTAAAGTCTAATAGCCAGGATAAAGATTGGATAAGTTTTACTGCATATAATATTAAAGTAAAGACAAAGGTAAGATATGATAATAAGTTTATATTTAATACAGATATAAAGATGAGGGTCGGCATTACAGAACGGCTTTTTTCGTTCAATACAAGAAAGGATGCAGCAAAATTACAAAAGGCGATCGAAACTAAGCTGGAAGCTGATTTCAAACAATTAATAAAGAAAATACAAACTGCCAATATTGATCCTATTGGGCTTGGGAGATATGCAAGAACTTACACATATCCAGAATGGAAAAAAGTCCAAAATAAATGGAATAACGAATTAGCAAAAGGCGATGTAAACGTCAAGGTTAACATTAAAATTTCCGGAATGGGTACGATTAAGTAACATGAATTCAACTGTGATTCGTACTAAGATTGCAAGTACTGTCTACTTTAGAAGGAGAAATGTCTTTAATAGGAGTACCGTCACATCGCTATGAACCTTAAATTTTATAGTACCCCCAGAACGAAATTTTGTGTTAACTTGTAACAAAAACGCTCATTTTTTCGTCTTGGGGTAATTCTGAATTCTTAAGGTGATGGCGATGGGGTATTGACCCTACCTATCAACTTAAAAATTTTATAACACCTCAAGCTAAAAATTTCGTGTATTTTTGACAGAAGGCAGCTTATTTTTCGTTTTGGGGTATTTGCATTTCTTAGCTTGATGGTGATGTGACGGTACCCCAATCGTAATTTATATGAAAAGAACTCCTCAACAGATGAAAGAGTTCTTTTTTATTTTCACATTCATTTTTCATCTTTCATTGATTAATAGACATTCCAACAAATACCTCTAAAAAGAACATAAATTCGTAAATGATCAGAACAAACTTTCAAAAGATCCTTACGCAATCTATTACCATGCGTACTACTCAATAGGAAAAAATGCCTGCCACTCCCTGAGAAATGTCGAATCTGCAAAATTCATTCAACATTTCCAGGATGATGACAATAGATTATTTTTATAATTCTATTTTCTGGTCACCACGTTTCTCTAGGTTTTTAGCAGTTTTACTTTGGGCAACATCTTTTTGGTCTTTAAAGGTTCCCATGAGAAAATCATAGGCTGGATTCGTAACACCATACCAGTAATTTTCATTTTTGAAGTGATGCCATAAATGAACTTTTTTCATCCATCGCCCCCATGGTGATATTGGTTGAATGGGGCGATGCGCGATATAATGCTTCCACTCATAAAATAATAAAAAGAGCATAATACCTGCAATAAATGCGTTTGTCATGACAAAGCTGGATGAAAGAAAATAAAAAATCGTTCCTGAAATTGCAATGTTTGGCACACTATACCATAAGGGTAAAAATAATAAATGTAATTCATTCGGATTTGTATGATGGTCATAATGTAGGCGCTTAAGCGTTTTTAATAAAAATGCATTCTTTGGTGGCTTTAGATGAAAAATAAATCTGTGAGTAGCGTACTCAGCTAAGGAATACATAATCATTCCCAAAATAAAAGCACCCCAAATTCCGATAGAGGTTAAATGTAAAATCATAAATCCAAAGCTAGTGAGGAAAAGACAGCTCATAATCAAAATATCAGGATAGGAAAAATATTCTTTAAAATATTTTAGTTTCATTTATCACGCCTCCAGCTTTCTTTATTTTTTTCTATCTTTCCAAAGAGCCAAGCTTTTCTCCAATGTTGTCTTACACAATCTTTCTGCTTCAATCGCATCTCCCTTTAATGCAGCTTTTAATAAGTCGTGATAATAGTTGAAGGATAACTCACGATGATCTTTTACAGAAAAATACCTTTTTGCCATATCTACATAAATGGAATCAAAGCTATTTAAAATGAGTAGAAAGATTGGATTGGCAGCAAGCCCAGCACACCTTTTTTGCAAATCCCAATCAAATGCTGCATAGCTTTCTGCACTATCTTCAAGTTGCTCAAGATTAGCAAGGAGAGCAACCACTTTAGGTTGATTAAACGTAACAGCATTACGAATATAAGTCGGAGTCAACGAACTTCTAAATTCTAATAAATACATAATGAATTCATCTGTAATGGTATGATGATTCTCAACAATATTAATAAGTGTCGTTAGATTACCATTGCTCCAATAATCATTAATGATCGATGGCATTCCTTTTCTTCCTGTTATCCAGCCACTTCTTCCTAAACGTTGAAGCGCCTCACGAATAGTTGGGCGACCAACACCAAATTCTTTCGCAAGCTCTCTTTCCGGCGGTAAAGTGCTTCCTATAGAATAAACACCGGCCAATATGGATTTAATTAATTCGTTCACAATTTTATCTGAGGTGCGTTCCTTTTCTTTCAAGTCATCGTCTCCTTTATTTAATGGTAATACATGTTCAAGACATTGGTAATACCAAAATTATATATTGAATTTGAATTTTCTGTCAATGATAAAGGAGTGAATTTTTATAATTAGGATTGTCGAACTTTCTATATATTTCTATGAAAAGAATAGTTTATTTTCATTGCTTTCGCACTCAACTTCTTTAATTTTAAGAAAATTTATTTATCAATCCGCTATTTTAGAAAAAGGAAAAAACCATCACTATAGAACGAGGAGAAGATCCATTTTATTTATGATTAATGACAATGACAAGATAGAAAATTATGAACTGGAAGGAATATAAAGGGGATGAAAATGATTGTTCCTGCAAAAGGAAAGGACAATGCCTATCAAGTTGTAATTATTGAGGATGTTTTAAATAAAGCTGAATTAGAAAAGATTATACTTTCCATGCTAAATCAAAAAATAGGGTTCTTAAGATAAGTATCTTAAGAACCCTATTTTTTGAAAAGAACTTCTAAATTGGACTGAGGAAATTTAGGATTCCTAAAATAACTAAGATCTAATTAACCATAGAAATATAAAATTCCCATTTTGGGCGTACTTCAGAATATTAGCTTGATAGCGATGGGGGAGCACCCCATCACCATCAAGCTAATATTTTCATATCCCCCTAATTAAAATTTTCTTTCTCTACAGATAGCTATTCTGAGAAGCCGCTCATTTTTTTATTTTGGGGGCATTTCTTTTTCTTAAGTTGATGGGTATGTATTGCAACCTCTATTAGACGATAGTGAATTAACAATTTCGGGGTTCAGTTCAACTTTATTCAAAATAAGATTTTTTTGCAGTAAAATCAATGTTAGTGGAAATTTTTTATCAAATTTTTTTCTAAATTAACATAAATACTTGCAATGTTTAAATTAGTACTATATAGTTCTAGTTATGACAAAGGTAAAATTAATGAATCAAAAACGTGTGATTGAAGTAGCTGCAACATTATTTTTAGAAAAAGGGTTTGCTTATACAAGTATGGATGAATTAGTACGTGTAAGCAAAGTTTCAAAGTCTAATGTGTATTATCACTTTTCTAATAAGGAAGTATTATTAGAAGGGGTCGTTGATTATTGGATTGAAATGTATCAATCTGCAATTGATGACGTACTTTCTCAGAACCAATTTTTAGTTGAAGATCGTATCCAACTGTTTTTAAAGCAATTATCACAAGGAGTTCAATCGAGAGAGTATAAGGGGAGCTGTCCATTTATTACTCTTTATATTCAAAGTCCTAAACAGGCCACGCAAATAAAAGAAAAAATAGTTCTTTTTTTTACAGGATTACAAAAGAAAGTTTCTCTATTACTTAAACAAGGGGTAGAGAATGGAGAATTCAGAAATACGATTCATATTGATGAGGTTGCATCACTGTTTATTACAAATCTTGAAGGAGCGTTATTTATTTCAGAAACATTGAAAGATGCAACTGTAATCACGAAAACAGCAGATCATTTTTTAAAATTGCTTCGATAAAAGAAGCATTTTTTTTACATCAAATTAGTACTGAGTAGTACTAAAAAGGGGGGATTTTATATGAGAACAGTATTTTTAACTGGTGGAACAGGCTTTATTGGAAAGCAATTAGTAAAAGAATTAGCCAAAGAGGATGTTAAAATTCTTCTTTTAGTAAGGTCGAAAAGTAAAGCAATACGCATTTTTCAAGAAAGAGGCATCTTAAAAAAGGCAGTTATGCACTTTATTGAAGGTGATTTGACGAAAATAGATTTAGGTCTAAGTGCTGAAGATAAGGAGAGGGTATTGAAAACGGATGTGATTATTCACGCAGGAGGCCCCATGGATATTCAAGCGACAAGTAAAGAGGCAGCTTCCGTATTTTTAAATGGCGCCAAACATATTAGTGAATTAGCTAAAAGTATTCATCAATTGAAGGGCTTGCAACAATTTATTCATGTTGTAGGTTATATGAGCCCCTTTGATGATAAAAATAGCAAGATTGCAATTGATGTGTTTAAAGAAGGAAACAATTATTTGAAAATAAAAAATCCATATGAGAGAACAAAATTTTTAGCAGATCTTTATATCCGTCACCAGGCATCAGCAGTAGGTTATCCGCTTTCTGTAATTAATCCGCCAACTGTAGTCGGTAGTAGTAAAACAGGGAGTACAGAGCAGATAGCAGGATTAGGTTTGCTTGTGATGAGCATGCGAAGAGGGCTCATGCCAGTGATTCCTGGGGATAAGGGATATAGGTTACCACTTATTTCAAACGATGAGCTTGCGAAGTTTATTGTGCAGGTTTTCAGATTGGAACAACCGACTATTCAAACATATACACTTGTTGAAGACAAACAGCACGATCAGAACATTGCTGAATTATTAAGTATTATGTCGGAAAGTATGAATATGAGGGCACCAAAAATCTCTGTCCCAATGCCACTTATGAAAGCAATTATGAATAGTGGAGTAAGTAAAATAACAAAAATCCCTTCGGATGGACTGAATTTTATTACAAGACGAAAATTTTCAAATGTTCCAGCGAAAAAAATTATGGGAGGAGATTGGTTTAAGAAGACGAGTGTAACGAAATTTTTCCCTGCCGTAGTAGCTGATTTGGATTATCGAATGATGCATCAAAATGGCCAGCATAATCATTTATTTGAACGAACATTATGCGATAACACTACCCTTTATCAATTACAAGGAGAGGGTAAACCGTTTATTTTATTACATGGTTTATTGAGTGATGGAGAGGATTTATTTCCTTTAGCACAAGAGCTTCATGAAAAAACTGGTCAACCTGTATGGATCTTGGATCTTCCAGGTTTGGGACGTTCTCCTTTTAAACAAGAGAAAAATCTTCTAGATATCTATTTGAATGTAGTGAAAAAGTTATTGGAGAAAGCTACTAATGGTGCACATCTAATTGGCCATTCATTCGGTGCGTTTATTCTTCTGGAAGCATTGGTACAAAAGTACATAGATAAGAAGTATTCAATCACTTTACTTCAGCCACCTGTTGCTAAAAAAAATGCTACATCGCTAAATGTTCCCCAATTTATGAACAAATGGACATTAAAATTGGCAACTACTAATTTGATAGGGCGTTATTTATTAAGTAATGGTTTGTTTGAAAGTATGGAGAGCATCCCTGAACATTATATCGAAAAAATAAGTAACAGTTTTACTTCTCCTAGAATTTTAAATACTACGGTTCAGCTTAATAGTTTACTACTGAAAAACAATCAAGGTGATTTCAGTGAAGTAACAAAGTATAATCTTCACATTATTTGGGGGGATTATGACAGAGGCTATTCTGCTCCATCGCATCTTGGTAAGGTTGATTTTGTTCCATATGGCCATCATTTTCCTCTTAGCCATCCGAGTGAAACGGCAACATTAGTAATAAAAAATAGTAATACTAGCAGATGAGAGTGTGGGATAAATAAAAAGTGTGTAGTAAGATCGTTGTGTCTTTGAAATAAAATTGTACTGTTTAGGGCCCCACCCCATCACCATCAGACTAAGAAACGCAAATACCTCAAAACGAAAAAATGAGCATTTTGTTACAAGATAGTACAAAATTTCGTTCTGGGGGTGCTATAAAATTTTAGCTTGATGGCGATGTGGTGCTACCCCATGCCCATCAACTTAAGAATTTAGAACTCCCCAAAAAATTATGATTTTTTTGTTACAAGTTATCACAAAGTTTCGTTTTTGGGGTAGTTTTATTTTCTTGGCTTGATTGCGATGAGCGGTACCCCATAAAGGCCCCTGATACATAATTGATGTTCTGCCATTTGTAGAAAACAATCCACTTATACCATTTTAACAAGAAGAAATATCTCGTCCATGTTGTAATATTGGCTTACGTTAAGCTTGTGAAAAAATCATATTCATGTATAATACAATTGATGTATGATACATTAGTTGTAGGAGGGTGACCTTTTTGAAAAGAGAAGATGCCTTAAAACTAAGGACAGATATTAAGAAAATGATTATAATAACTGGGGTTTTTGAATCTCAAAATTTGCCCAATGGACCATTTGAAAAACCTTTACCAACTTCTCAAATGATGGCGTTAGAGGAACTAGAGGTGGAAAAACTAACTGTTTGGCAACTATCCAATAAACTTAGATTAGAGACTTCAACTGTAAGTAGATTGGTAGATAAGTTAGTAAAAAAGGGGCTTATTTATCGTGAAGTAAATGAAAAAAATAGAAGAGAACTTTTTCTGCACCTCACAGAAAAAGGTCACATAACTGTTAATTGCTTAAGAGAGCAATCCATTACATTTTATCAAAGTATTCTCAATAATTTATCAGAATCAGAACAAAAAATAGTTGTGGATGGTTTTGAATTATTTATTGATTCTATTTCTAAGCCTTTTGATTAGAGTGAGGTAAGTCATAACATTTGGAGGATAAAATGAGTTTGCATTTTGAACGTCCTATTATTGAATTAAAAGAGAAATTTGATGAATTAAAGAAAATTATGAAAGAAAATAATGTAGATTTATCGTCAGAAATTCATGAATTAGAAAAACGTTTAAATAAAATGCAAGATAAAATTTATTCTAATATTACACCTTTTCAACGAGTTCAAATTGCAAGGCTACGTAACCGACCCACGACATTGGACTATATACCTTTATTGTTTACAAACTTTCTCGAACTTCATGGTGATCGATTATATGGTGATGATAAAGCAATGATGGGTGGTATTGCAAAATTTAAAGGAATGCCCGTTACGGTTATTGGTCATCAAAGAGGTAGAAATACAAAGGAAAGTATAGAAAGAAATTTTGGAATGGCACATCCAGAAGGTTATAGAAAAGCGCTAAGACTTATGAAACAAGCTGATAAATTTAATCGCCCTATTATTACATTTATTGATACAATAGGCGCCTATCCAGGGATAGGGTCTGAAGAACGTGGAATTTCTGAAGCGATAGCTCGAAATCTATTTGAAATGACTACACTTAAAGTGCCGATTGTTTGTATTGTAATTGGAGAGGCATCAAGTGGTGGAGCTCTTGGCATTAGTGTCGGTAACCATATCCATATGTTAGAGTATTCATGGTACTCGGTAATTTCGCCAGAAGGAGCAGCATCTATCCTATGGAAGGACGCTAAGTATGCTCCAGAAGCTGCTGAACATATGAAAATTTCAGCAAAAGATTTAAAACATTTAGGAATTATTGATGAAATCATTCCTGAAATTAAAGGTGGAGCACAAAATGATATAAAATCACAGGCAAAAATGATTGAATCTGTAATCGAATCATCTCTAAAAAAATTGATACTATTATCCTCGGAAGAGCTTATACAACAGCGGTATGAAAAGTATAGACAAATAGAGAATTATAAATGAAAATATTTAAAGTCCGTATTACATTTCGGAGGATTCTCGCAAAAAAATTTCGAATATTTTGTAAGTAACCTCTTAAACTGGGATATGCTGATACTATTACTCTACAAAAGATGTGTGATCGGTATGGAAAAGGAAAATTTGTTCAAATGGAAGCATTATCACATACCCATCAACTTAAGAAATTGATTGTTCCCCAAAACGAAAAAATGAGCTGAATTCTCATAAATAACTGTAAAAAGGTGGAAATTTCGTTATAGGGGGTATCTCAAAAGCTTAGGTTGATGGCAATGTGGTACCGCCAACAAGACACGAATTTTGCATGCTAAGCAAAAAAACAATAAGCTGTCCACATGGACAGCTTATTTACATAATTCTCGTTATTGGAAGTAGAATAGGGGTCCTAAAATAATGTATAAGAGATAAAGCCCAAGAAGAACGGCAGTAATTACACGTGATGTTGCCATCAATTTTTGGTTCTCGTATAACTTATTCAAGAAAAAGAAGAAGAGGACTATCCAAATTCCTTTTGAAAAAAACGTATACAGCATATTAAATGTAACATCAAAAAATTGTATGAAATTCATTGAGATTCTCCTTCCGTCTTTCCTTATTATACCATTAGCGAGGAGTAATACATCGTGTGATTTTTTTGTATATGATATACATATTCGGTTAACATAACGTCTCATTATCGGTAGCAAGTTTTTCATAGAATCCTTGTTTTTACTAAATCTTTTGTCTCTATGTCTATCTATCACTTATACAAGATTTTATACATCATTGATATAGCGGAGATTCTAGGGATCTTCGCTATTCTTTTTTGCATAAAATCTTGTATAAAAAAGTAGTTATACTAGTGTGTTTTACTCCGATTCATTTCAAAATATAATTGAAAATCCACCTTTAAATTAAAAAAGAAGGTGTTACCTTTATATATAAATAACTTCGAAATATTGTATAACAGATAATTTTTATCCCGCTTTAATGGGCAGTAAGACCCCCACCTCAAAATGCAGCGAAAGCAAAGAAGTTAGGTGGGGGATCAACTGCCCATAAAAGTCCGATTGGTGAGGGCTAATAATCAGTGGGGGATGAAGAAAACCCCCACTGATTAAAGTTTCACTTTATGCATTATTGATTAGCATTGCTTATGGTGCTAACGAATCAGGATAGTGTGGCGACCGACAAACTAAATAGTTGCTTATCCTCAATTATTAGAAGGAAAGCTCTATCATTTCGAGAATTTATTAGACATAGACGAGTGCTATAATTTTCTATATATACATAAAGAGGTGACTACGCATGAATCAAAGACCGTCAGAAGAAGAGTACGCCGGGAACTCTGGCGAATATATCCGTTTGGTACCGGACGGTAACATCATCGATATTCTGCTCGCCCAGGAAAAGCAAATGACCGAGCTCCTGGCATCGTTGACCGAAAGCCAGGCCGCATATCGGTATGCGGAAGGAAAATGGACGCTGAAAGAAGTCGTGGGCCACATTGCAGACGCGGAACGCGTCATGACCTACCGCCTGCTCCGGTTCGCAAGAGGGGACCAGACGCCTCTGACCGGTTTCGATCAGGAATTGTTCATACCTCCTTTCGGAAGCTGGACAACCGAGCAATTGGCCGAAGACTACCGGGCCGTACGGCAATCAACGATCACATTGCTGCGCGGGCTACCGGCGGAGGAGTGGACCCGCAAGGGCACAGCCAACAACCTAAGCATTACGGTGCGCGCCCTCGCGTACGGCATCGCAGGACACGAACTTCATCACATGGGGGTCATCCGAAATCGGTACTTGAGTTAATCATCGGCTGAGGCCTTTGGAATGGAACTAACACCTCTCATACAACCTTAGATACCGTTCTTATTGGGGGCCCGCCCCACAACCATCAACTTAAGGATTTAGACTATTTTTGAAATTAAAAGCACATTACTATTCTCTTATGTTAATGAGAATAGTAATGTGCTTTTTATGAATATGCAACAAAAACAAGAGTTATCTTTATTTGCCGAAGCGTTATATCGATTTTTTTCATTTGGGGGTATTTGTTTTTCTTAGCTTGATAGTGATGAAGCACTACTCTATAATGGTCAAATTAAAATTTAAAACGGTTATAGAGACTCCATTCCTCGGAAATATTGTAACTATTAAGTTGTAAAAAGAACCGTAGTTTTTTATTTTTGAAAAGGCTATGGTCCTTTTTAGTTGTAGCAAAGATATGACGTGAGGAAGTTTTTATAAATCGAAAAAATTTGATTAATTAGTTGCATAATAAATTAATCAGCATATATACTATAAACATCAAAAAAAATTGATGAAGAGAGAGTGAACTACAGTGGCGCAAGATTTTCAGCTCTATGAGAAAAAGTTTAAAGCGTTGGCGGATCAAAAGCGTTTAGAGATTATGTATGAGCTTTGTCAGCGAGGCCAGACGTGTGTATGTGATTTAACGGAGGTTTTTGAAATGACGCAATCTAAGTTGTCCTATCATTTAAAGATTTTATTAGATGCAGGTTTAATTATAAAAGAAACAAAAGGTACGTGGAGTTATTATGATTTAAATGATGTGGAAGTAAATAATTTATTATCAGAAGAATTGTGCTGTATCTTTAGAAAAACAGGCAAAGGTAGTTGCTGTTAAAATTTTGCGTTATTAATCAAAAAAAATTGATTAATAATATATAAGAGGAGGAATAAGCTATGAGATATGTTCACGTCGGTATAAATGTTACGGATTTAGAGAAGTCTATCGAATTCTACGAAAAGGTATTTGGTGTGTCACCAGTTAAGGTGAAAGTGGATTATGCAAAATTTTTATTAGAGACGCCAGGACTTAATTTTACACTGAACGTAAGAGATGAAGTGAAGGGAAATCAAGTAAATCATTTCGGTTTCCAAGTGGATACAGCTGAAGAAATTACATTGCATAAAGAAAGATTAGAAAAAGAAGGTTTCTTTGCGCGTGATGAGATGGATACGACTTGTTGCTATGCGGTTCAGGATAAGTTTTGGGTAACAGATCCTGATGGGAACGAGTGGGAATTCTTTTATACGAAAGCACAGAGTGATGTTCATACAATAGAAGAGGCATCTTGTTGCACGACTTCAAATGAGGTAGCTAAAAATTCTTGTTGTTAATAGGAGATGGAAAATAAAATGAAACGTTTATCTTTTCTAGATCGATATTTAACACTATGGATTTTTCTAGCTATGGCTGTTGGGATTGGTTTAGGGTTTGTGTTTCCTAGTGTAGTAGACGGACTGAATACATTACAAGTTGGAACAACGTCTATCCCGCTTGCTGTTGGTTTAATTGTCATGATGTATCCACCATTAGCGAAAGTTCGTTACGAGAAAATGGGCCGAGTGTTTAAAGACGTAAAAGTATTGGTTTTATCTTTAGTACAAAACTGGATTATTGGACCTGTACTTATGTTTGTTTTAGCAATTATTTTTCTTCCTGATAAGCCAGAGTATATGGTCGGGCTCATTATGATTGGTTTAGCACGTTGTATTGCAATGGTGATTGTTTGGAACGATCTTGCAGATGGGGATAAAGAGTATGCGGCAGGTTTAGTGGCTTTTAATTCAGTATTCCAAATGTTATTCTTCTCCGTTTATGCATACGTGTTTGTAACAGTCATTCCAGAATGGTTAGGGATTGAAGGAGCTATTGTCGATATTACAATGATAGAAGTAGCGAAATCAGTATTTATCTACTTAGGAATTCCTTTTATAGCAGGCATGTTGACACGCTTTGTACTCGTTAAGTTAAAAGGAAGACAGTGGTATGAAAAGGTGTTTATACCTAAAATTAGTCCACTTACATTGATTGCATTGCTATTTACGATTATCATTATGTTCTCTTTAAAAGGGGAAATGATTGTTAGCGTACCATTAGATGTGGTAAGAATAGCAATTCCGTTATTAATCTATTTTATTGTGATGTTTTTTGTTTCTTTCTTTATGGGAAGAAAAATTGGTGCAAACTATCCGGTAACGACAACGTTAGCATTTACAGCAGGTAGTAATAACTTTGAGTTAGCGATTGCTGTAGCAGTTGGTGTGTTTGGTATTCATTCAGGCGCAGCATTTGCAGCTGTTATCGGGCCGTTAGTGGAAGTACCTGTAATGATTGCACTTGTAAACGTCGCTTTTTGGTTTAAGAGAAAATATTTTAGTGATCAGCCAGTATAATTTAAAAACAAAGGCGGAAAACAACATGGAAAACAAAAAGACAATTTATTTCTTATGCACAGGAAATTCATGCCGAAGCCAAATGGCAGAAGCATGGGGCAAACAATATGTAGGTGATAAGTGGAATGTATATTCTGCAGGTATTGAAGCACACGGAGTAAATCCAAATGCTATTAAAGCGATGAAAGAAGTAAATATCGACATAACAAATCAAACTTCGGATATAATTGATGTAAATATTTTAAATAACGCTGATTTAGTCGTTACCCTTTGTAGTCATGCAGATTCTGTTTGTCCTTCGACACCTCCGCACGTAAATCGTGTTCACTGGGGATTCGATGATCCAGCAGGAAAAGAGTGGTCTGAATTTCAACGTGTTCGCGATGAAATTGGAGAACGTATAAAGCGATTTTCTGATACAGGGGAGTAAATAAAGGAAAGAGCCAATCTTCTATTTTATAGGGATTGGCTCTTTTTTATTGATTTAAACAACTGTTAAAATGAATAGAGAATATTCTGTCATGGTGGTAAAGTTAGAATAGAGCGGTTTCAGGAAGGTGGTTTAACATATGATTTCTGAATTAAACATGAATGATTTTTATAAATGTAACGGTTTAGTAAATGAAAAAGGTCAATTAGAAGTAAAGGCTGTAATTGCAGGGGTGAACCCTGGTCGTATATTTGTAGATAACATCTATTCTCCTAATTCAGGACTTATCTGGTTAGGGAATAATGATGGCTTCTTTTTATAGGAAGTGCAGAAAATGAAAAGTTTAATAATGAAATGAATAGTTTTATTGATAATGTGATAGAACCTGAGGCGAGAAAGGCTGGACTAGATTGCTTTGAAGCAATTGGTAATCATTCAAAGTGGAATAAAACAATCGAAAAAATATTTCAATATCGTAAATTAAAGAGTTGGAATCAAAGGGTGTATACGCTAAAGGAAGAGGATTATGAGGGTAATTATGAACCTAAAATTGAACAAGGGTATACAGTGATAAAAATGAGTAAAGCTCTCTATGAAAATCAGGGGAATGTATTGAAGAATATTGAATTTTTACAATCAAAAATTTTAGAGTTTTGGTCCTCGCTTGATGAATTTTTTAATGAGGGAATAGGCTATTGTATAGTTTTTGACAACCTGATTGTAAGTGTATGTTTTTCAGGGTTCGTTTTTGAAAATATACATTGCATAGATATTGAAACGATAGAAGGTCACCAAGGTAGAAAATTAGCGCAAACGATAGTTCATAGTTTCGTAAAAGAGTGTTTGGAGAATAAGATCATTCCATATTGGGACTGCATGGAATTAAATAAGCCTTCTGTGGCCGTTGTAGAAAATGTAGGTTTTACAAATGTGTTTAATTATGTAGGATATTATTTTCCTTTTGAGTAAATTAAGTGTATGTTACAAACCTATCATCAAAAGTTTTTACATGTAAGGAGAATAGGATGAAACATATAATAAAAGACGTAGTAATAAATTATTTTAAAGAAATTCATGCATTAGTAGTAGAAGAAGAACTACATAAGAACAGTTGGCATACAGATCTACACTATAAAATCATGGTGAATGGGAATCGGTATTCCGCACGGTTTATAAATAGCGATCGAATAATCAATTCGGCCTTTGGGGCGTTATCAAATGAACAATTGAAAGAGCAAGTACGGTTTACGTATTATTTACGAGAGCATGGAATTCCGTTTATGCAGATTAAGGAGAATATGGCGGGGGATTGCTTTACATTACTCACTTGGAATGAGGAACAGTACCGGTTTGTATTGTCTACTTGGATGGAAGGGGAGCATGTTACTTATTGTACAGAAACGATGGCAGAAGTCTTTGGAAAGGAAGCAAGAAAGATACATGATATTTCTAGTATGTTTCAAAGCTCGACTTTTCAAAAGAAATCACATTTAGATGGATATGGTGAGTTTATAAAGCTATTAGAAAATAAGGGTGGTACATGTAAGAAATTAAGAGGGTATATAGATCTCGCTAAGTACCATATAGAATGCGCACATACTAGCGATTTAGAGTTTATAGTACAAACAGATTTAAATCCTTTAAATGTCATATGGGATGCAAATCAATGTGTAAAAGGAATTATAGATTTTGAATCGATTGGATATGTTGATCGTATGGAAGGACTAGCCTTTTTAATAAAGTGGTATTCCCGGACAGAAGGAATAGGGTCACATGTAGTATGTTCGGAAGTTACTAGAGCATTTTTAAAAGGGTATGGAGATAATAACATTTTAACTATAAATGATTATAAAAGACTTTCTTCACTACTATGGTTATCCGGCAGTCTAAATTGGAACTTTGTTAAAAAGACAATGAGTCTATTAGGTGATGAGAGTGAATTAGAGAAACATTTGAGAGTTTATAAAATAAGAGGAGAAAATCTATCTGTATTAGTAAGTAGAGAAAGAGCCAATTCATATAAGTAGGTTTTTTTGTTATATACCAATTATTTTTTCGGGAATGTCTTTTGCACAAATGCATTCGTAATAACAGACTATTTTCGTAAAGGTTATAATTTATAGTATTATAGAGATAGGTTAATATAAAAAAGGGAGGATAACAATGACGAAATTATCTTATAGTGGCTTGAAATATGGAAATAGTGATATGGAAGTAAAATTATTGGTGGATATACAAAATGATAGTTTTGAAATAACACATACTAACGAAGTCTCTCTAGTAATGAATAAATCAAAAGGTGAATATATCGTAGTAAATCGAAACACATTGAAATTTGAGGTTGTTGCATAATACGAATTGAATATGAAACAAATAAACTTTATGTACCTGACTAGAGAAGTCTCTTTATCGTTTGGGAAAATAACAACAATCAATTACTAAAAAACAGCCATATTGATGGCTGTTTTTTAGTAATAAATAATTTTATTATGTTAAGCACTTGGCATCGGCGTTGGAGTAGCTTTTACACCGTCTTTTTTATATTGTTTATCGATGTTTTTTCGAATTTTTAAAGGAGACGCTCCGTTTTGTTTCATTAAAACAGCTTGGAAAGCGATATCTACACACTCTGCGTGATTCATAGCGTGTGAATTCCATGTAACTTGACCATTTTCTTTCATCTCCCGGATAAAACAATCTTTATTACTTGTATGTCCTGAGTTTTCAGCACACCCACAATAACAAGGAATCCATTGTAAGAGTTCGATATCTTTTCCTACCATTCCATAAATTTGTGAGACTTGTCCGTTTTTAGTTGATGATAAGAAAGAAGGAAGAGCTTCTACAGTAGCTGTCGTTTCTAGCGTATCACCTTTAAAATGTGTATCATTATTTTTTGTTTCTTGTAATTGATTTTGTGTGTTGTTGTTCTTAGTAGGTGATGAATCATTAATGGAAATACAGCCAATTAATAGACTTACTAATAAAAATATCGGTACGATCTTTGACATCATACGGTCTCCTCTCTGTAGAGCTACCTTTACATAATGTTTTTATTAATTCGATCTCGTTAACAACATAAACAAAGTAATGAAAGAAAAAGCAATTAACGCTAAGAAGGGGATCGTTATAAAACCTAACCAATTAATATAATCGACATTACAAGGGACACCTTGCACGCACGGGTTAATCTCTGAAATGCCAGGGATTTTTTGTATTGCATAGTGATAAAGTGAAATACTCCCGCCGATAATAGAAATTGGTAATACATATTTTTTCATATTCTTTTCATTATAGAACGTTGCAATGCCTAAAATAATACAGAGCGGATACATCATAATTCGTTGGTACCAGCACAATTCACACGGTATGAACCCAAGAATCTCACTGGAAAATAGACTACCTAGTGTCGCTATCATTGATACAATCCATGCAAAATATAAAGTGTAATTACGCCATTCAAAATGCTTATTTGTTGTATTCATCATTTCTTGTCCTTTAATGCTTTTTCAATTAAATTTTTGATTTGTTCATAATCATAAGGATCAGACAACATCGTTCCATTAATGACAATGCTGGGTGTTTGTTCTACACCGTAATCTTGCGTTAGCTTTTCATCTTTATTTACTTCTTCTTGCGCTGTTTGTTTTTTCAAATCTTCTTCAAGTTGAACGGTATTAATACTTGGTGTATATGTTTTCGCAATTTCTAATAGTTTTTCAGGAGTAATCCATGGATCATCGTGATTTGCTGGCTGTGCGTTAAATAATTCTTTATGGAAGCTCCAATAGGCTTGTGGGTCTTGTTTATAAACAGATTCAGCAGCTAAAGCAGACAATTTAGATTCCGTTCCGTGGAATAAAACATTTACATATGAAAATTTAACTTTCCCTGTATCGATATAGTCTTTTTGAAGCTGAGGGAAGATGCGCTCACCCCATGCTTTACAAGCAGGACACTTAAAGTCGCCAAACTCGATAATAGAGACTGGTGCATCTTCTTTTCCTAAAGTAGGTTGCTTGCCAATAGGGGGTAAATCTTTTATTACTTTATTTGTCGCAACTTTATCTTCTTTATTTAACACGACGAAAGCTGTAACAGCAGCGAAAATGATCAATGTGGCAACGAACAATAATTTGATGTGAGAACTTTGCTTTTTTTCATATAAACACCTCGGATTTTTTAAGTTTAATAGAAACATAATAAGTAGTTTTTAATTAGCGAATTCTTTTAATATCACGGATCATATCTTCATACGGTGTGTTTTGAAGACCTGAATACTTCTTTACAACTTTCCCATCTTTATCTACAAGATAAAAGCTTGTACCATGTATAACTTGTGTATTGTTTTCTGGTTTCGTTACAAGTGTTTGGAAGTTATCTTTTGCAAACTTTTCAATTTCTGGTCGTGTATACCCTATTAAAAAATGAGTTCGCTTCGCATCCATTTCATATACTTTCATAAACTCTGTTATTTTTTCAGGTGTGTCCACTTCAGGATCTACACTAAACGATACAAACTCTACATCTTTAATACCTTCTTTTTGCAACATGTTTTGAAGTTTTGCCATATTAGCTGTCATAGGAGGGCAAACGGTTTCACAACTTGTAAAAATAAAATCGGCTACCCAAACTTTATCCTTCAATTCAGATGAACCAAACTTTTTGCCATTTTGATCTGTAAATGTAAACTTTTCTACATCCCAATCGAGTGAATCTCTTAATTTACTATCACTACATGCTCCTAAAATCGTAATGATAGAAATAAGCATGAGTAATGTAATGACACGCATTTTTTTCATATGTACATCCTTTCAAAATTTATTTAAGGTACGGAGCTACTAGGTAGCCCCGCATCTTATTATTTGTTTCGTAATAAACGCATACTGTTTAGGATTACAATAAGCGCAGCGCCTGTATCACTTAGTACAGCCATCCAAAGAGTAAGCCAGCCTGGGAAGATAAAGGAAAGGGCAATAAATTTAATAATCAATGAGAACCATATATTTTGTTTAATAATGTACAATGCTTTCCGGCTAAGTTTCATCGTATACGGAAGTTTTTCAAGATTATCTGCCATTAATACAATATCTGCCGTTTCCATTGCTGTATCAGTTCCAGCACCGCCCATAGCAATTCCTAGATTTGCAGTAGCGAGGGCAGGGGCATCATTAATACCGTCCCCAATCATAGCTACTGTTTTTCCTTCAGATTGAAGTTGTTTTACAGCATGCACTTTGTCTTCTGGAAGTAAGTTAGCAAAATAACGATCTATTTTTGCTTTCTGTGCAATATGTTCAGCTGTTCCTTCGTTGTCTCCTGTTAACATAACAGTTTCCTGAATACCTGCTCGTTTTAATTCTTGAATCGTTTCATAAGTAGTAGAGCGAATGGAATCTGCTACTGAAATCATTCCTAAAATAACTTTGTTCGTTCCAACAAGTATCACGGTTTGACCAATTCTTTGCATCTCTCGAACTGGTTCATTCCACATTTGAAGCGAAATTCCAAACTCTTCATATAATGCTTTATTTCCAGCGTAGTATGTTTCGCCATCTATTGTGACTTGCGCACCTTTCCCTACAATAGCGCGGAAGTCCGTTCCACTTTGGATAGAAGTTTGATGCTCCTTAGCATATGCTGTAATGGCTTTTGCAATGGGATGATTAGAATATTCTTCAATTGTTGCGGCAATTGATAATAATTCATCTTCCGTACAATGTAAGCTTCGCACATGCATTACTTTTGGTTTTCCTTCAGTCAATGTACCTGTTTTATCAAACGCAATAGCATTTAATGCACCTGCAATTTCTAGTGCAGTACCACCTTTAATGAGTACACCGTTTCTTGCGGCATTTCCTATTGCAGATACGATTGCAACAGGAGTTGAGATAACTAAAGCACAAGGACACGCAACAACAAGAAGTTCTAACCCTTTATAAATCCATTCCATCCATTCGCCCATACCAAGAAGGGGAGGGATGATCATGACACCGATTGCTAATACAAAAACGATAGGTGTATAGATTTTTGCGAAACGATCCACAAATGCTTCTGTCGGTGCTTTCTTTTCCTGTGCTTCCTCTACAAGGTGGATAATTCGAGATAACGTAGTATCCTTAACGAGTTTAGTTACTGTAATCTCAAGTGAACCTTCTTCATTAATCGTCCCCGCATATACGGAATCACCAATTTGTTTATCAATTGGGATAGATTCACCAGTTATCGGAGCTTGGTTTACAGTAGAAGTACCGCCTGTAACTGTGCCGTCTAATGGGATCTTTTCACCAGGTTTTACAACAATTGTTGTACGCACTGCAATATCATCTACAGATTTTTTTATAAGTTCAGTTCCAACTTGTACCCAAGCTTCTGACGGTGCTAAATCAATTAATCCGCGAATAGATTCTCGTGTACGTTCAATTGATTTATTTTGCAAAGTTGCACCTAATGCAAATAACCAAACAACGGTTGCACCTTCTAGCCATTGACCAATTAATGCAGCACCAATTGTAGCTGATATCATAAGAACATTCATATCAAGTGATTTACTTCTAATTGCATAAAAGGCGCTTTTAGCAGGTTTATAACCACCGATACCGATACTCGCCGCATAGAGAAGTGTAATAAGAAGAGGTGATATGTTTGTAAAACTTCCTCCAAACCCTAAAGCTAAAAATAATCCTGAAAGAATTAAAGTTGTATTTTTAGCTTTTTGAACAGGAGCGGACCCTCTGCGGGCTCCTGCTAAGGAAGCCCCAAACCCTGCATTAGACACTTCTTTTATAATGTCATCCACATCGCGGTCATGACGAATATGCATTTTTCCAGTAGCAAAGTTTACTCGAACTTCTTCTACGCCTGAAACATTTTGTAGATGCTTTTCGATTGTTAAGGCACACGCACCGCAATCCATTCCGTCCACTACGTATGTTTGTACACCGTCTCCTACTATTTTCTGAGTAGCACGAGGAGGAGATGGATCTTCGCATGAGTTGTCACTACAGCAAGAAGACTTTGATGTCGTTTGTTCTTTTTCTAGAGCTAATTCAGATGAACAGCAGGAAGAGCTATTTTCTGTTTTTATAGAATCATTGTTACTACTACAACAAGAGGTTTCCTTCGTGATAGGGATAATTGGAATCTCTTTTTTAGAGGAGCAACATGACGAATCTTCTATTTCTTTTTCAGTACTACAACAAGAGGTTTCCTTAGCAATAGGAACAATCAGAATCTCTTTTTTTGAAGAACAACATGATGAAGTTTGTTTTTCCTTCCCGTTCTTATTTGTCATGACAGTTTTCTCCTTTTTGAGATAAACAAGCATCGTTTTTATCACATGACGCTACTTCATTTTGTACTTCATGAAAAACGACATCAAACATAGTGAGTAACTGTTCAATTTGCTTATTGCGTAAGGAATAGTGGACGTATTTTCCTTCCTGTCTACCTAGAATGATTCCGCATCCTTTTAAACAGTTTAAGTGCTGAGATATATTTGACTGATTTCCTTGCGTGATTTCCACAATTTCAGATACTGTTTTTTCACCATCCATCATACATTGAAGAATTTGTAATCTTGTTTTATCAGCAAAGCCACGGATGAACTTGGCTTTTACATCTGAATCATTTGAGTTGCACAATTGTATCCTCTCCATTCGTATTAGTAATTACTAATATGTTATTCTTTAATCATATTAGCATTGGCTAATATGTGTGTCAAAATGAATTGAGAAAAGTTTGATATTTTTGTTTTTTAGAGGCAAGTTTTCACGATATATTCATAAAGTAATAAAAAGCGGTTTACAAATTTGTGTACAGCTTATATAATTTGACTCGTATAAAAAAGTTTCCTTAAGGCAACTTAAGTGTGGATTTCCATTCGCATTATATTTTTTTGTTTAAAAGTTGCCTTAGTGCAAAATAATTATATAGATGAAAAAAATAAAGGGGAATGCATAAAAAATGGATGAGGCTATAATTGTCAAAGATTTGTTTGTATCTTATCAAGGGAATCAAGTAGTTCAAAATGTTTCCTTCGATATTGAAAAAGGGAAACTCGTTGGAATTATTGGTCCAAACGGAGCGGGAAAATCTACTTTAATGAAAGCTGTTCTAGATTTAATCCCAAATGATAAGGGATACGTTCAAGTTCTTGGAGAGGATATTCGGAGCGCTAGAAAACATGTTGCTTATGTACCACAAAGAAGTGATATAGATTGGGATTTCCCGATTACAGTTTTAGATGTGGTGCTAATCGGAACGTATCCATCTTTAGGGATGATGAAAAGACCGAAGAAAGAGCATCGAGATTGGGCTTTTGAATGTCTAAAAAAAGTCGGTATGGAGGAATTTAAGAATCGTCAAATTGGTGAGCTTTCAGGAGGGCAACAACAACGTGTCTTTTTAGCGAGAGCTTTAGCGCAAAAGGCGGAAATCTTCTTCTTAGATGAACCGTTTGTTGGAATTGATGTGACAAGTGAAGAGACAATTATTAAAATTCTTAGAGAATTACGCAAAGAAGGAAAAACGATTGTTGTTGTACATCACGACCTAAGTAAAGCAGAGTCCTATTTTGATAAATTACTATTATTGAATAAGAGCTTAATTCATTACGGAGAAGTAAGGCAAGTATTAGAACCAACTGTTATGTCAAAAGCATATGTGAATCACGGCATATTGTTTAATAATGCAGCGGAGGTACATTCATCATGAAGATTGTAGAATTTATAGATGCATTAATGCAGTACAGTTTTCTGCAGAAAGCGTTATTAACTTCCGTTATGGTAGGCGTTATTTGTGGCGTAATTGGCTGTTTTATTATTTTACGAGGTATGGCTTTAATGGGAGATGCTATTTCACATGCTGTTCTTCCCGGAGTAGCGCTTTCTTATATGATTGGGATGAACTATTTCATAGGGGCTGTTTTAACTGGTGTTATTACTGCAGTTGGAATTGGGTTTGTAAGTCAAAACAGTCGAATTAAACATGATATGGCAATAGGGATTATGTTTACATCTGTTTTTGCCGTAGGGATTATTTTAATTACTTTTATGAAGAGTAGTTCGGATTTGTATCATATTTTATTCGGCAATGTTCTATCAGTTCGCTCTTCCGATATGTGGATGACACTTATTATCGGAGTTGTCATTATTGGTCTTGTGATTTTGTTTTATAAAGAACTACTCGTATCCACTTTTGATCCAACGATGGCGCAAAGTTATGGGTTGCCAAATAAGTGGATTCATTACGGCTTAATGATTCTTCTTACAATGGTTACAGTTGCTTCACTTCAAACTGTAGGAATTATTCTAGTTGTCGCTATGCTTATTACACCGGCGGCTACAGCGTATTTATTAACAAACCGTTTATGGGTCATGATTTATTTAGCAGCAGGTATTGGTGCACTTTCATCTGTAGTAGGGCTATATTTTAGTTTCTCTTATAATCTTGCTTCAGGTGCAACAATTGTTCTCGTTGCAACATTCTTGTTCGCATTGGCATTCTTTTTCTCACCGTCACAAGGTTTGTTTTGGAGAGCTATCAAAATTAGAAAAAATAGAGCAAAGTTGTCATAATTGATTGGAGGATAAAAATGAAATTTAAAAATGTTATACTTTCAATACTTTGTATTTTCGTATTTGCATTAACAGCGTGTTCTAGTAACACAAATGGAAAAGAAGAGGGCAGTGAAAAATTAAAAGTTGTAACTACATACTCCATTATATATGATATGGTGAAGCAAATTGGCGGGGATAAAGTTGAGATTCATAGTCTTGTTCCAATTGGGGCTAACCCGCATGAATATGATCCACTACCAAAAGATGTTATGAAAATGACAGATGCAGATATGGTACTTTACAATGGATTAAACCTAGAAGAAGGTGGAGCGTGGTTTAAAAAGCTATTAAAAACGGCAAATAAATCAGAGAAAGATGCACCTGTGTATAAAGTAAGTGAAGGTGTAGAAGCTATTTATTTAGAGACAAAAGGATTAGAAAAAGAGCCAGATCCACATGCATGGATGAATATTAAAAATGGCATTTTATATGCTGAAAATGTGAAAAAGGCATTAATTAAAGAAGACCCTAAAAATAAAGAATTCTATACTAAAAATGCCGACAAGTATGTAGCAGAACTTCAAAAGTTACACGATGAGACAGTGAACAGAATTCATCAAATCCCTGAGGAAAAACGTTTCTTAATCTCTAGTGAAGGTGCTTTTAAATACTTTGGAAAAGCATATGATATTAAGACGGGATACATTTGGGAAATTAACTCAGAAAACCAAGGTACTCCAGATCAAATTAGAGATGTTGTAAGTGTAATTCAAACAAACAAAGTGCCAGCTTTATTTGTGGAAACAAGTGTAGATCGACGTAGCATGGAAACTGTTTCAAAAGAAACAAACGTACCGATTGCCGGTACAATTTTTACAGACTCACTAGGTAAATCAGGTGAGGATGGAGATACTTATTTAAAAATGATGAAATGGAATATAGATACAATTATTAATGGGTTACAAAAGTAAAATTTGTTTTTTTATGTAGCATAACTATTGAAGTTTTATAAAATAAGAAAAGAAAGAGCCAACTCATACGAGTAGGCTCTTTTATTCATCCCGCCCTTTGCTGCTGGATGATAAGAATCTCACCTTAAAATTAGGCGAATGCGAGGGAGTTAAGTGGAAATCGGGATGCACGAAAAAGCATGATTGGTGTGGGCTATTAATCAGTGGGGGATGGACTCCTACTGATTAAAGTTTTATTTCATAATCTTTCACTTTATTAATAGTAGAATTTATTAGAAAGGATAATCATTTGTTTGATATAATTAATGGATGTGAAGTAGGCAATAGATAGAAAGATACTTCTAGCAATTTTATACTTATAATGTAGGGAGATTGAACAGAGTTATGGGGACAGAAAAAGAAATTAGTTCCGCTAAATTAATATGGAAGATGACGCGCCCGCATACATTAACGGCGACGTTTTCTCCTGTAATTTTAGGGACGGTGGCATCACTTTATGTTGCCGAAATTGATTGGCTTTTATTTATTGCGATGATGGTTGCATGTTTAGCATTGCAAATCGCAACGAACTTATTTAATGAGTACTATGATTTCAAACGTGGATTAGATACAGCTGATTCTGTTGGAATTGGTGGCGGGATTGTCCGTCATGGATTGAAGCCGAAAAATGTTTTAACAGTTGCGCTTTTATTGTACGTAGTAGCAGCTTTTATTGGTATTTATATTTGTATGAATAGTAGCTGGTGGTTAGTGGTCATTGGTTTAATTGGGATGGCGGTTGGCTATTTATATACAGGTGGTCCATTACCTATTGCGTACACCCCGTTTGGAGAATTAGTTTCTGGGTTATTAATGGGGACATGTTTTGTACTCATTGCTTTCTTTATTCAAACGAATACTGTAACAGTTGAAAGTATATTGATTTCCATTCCAATTGGAATTTTAGTCGGTGCAATCAACATGTCGAATAACATCCGAGATATCGAAGAAGATATTAAAGGTGGAAGAAAGACATTAGTAATCCTCCTTGGGAGAGAAAAAGCAATAGTAACACTAGCGGTAGCCTTTTTCATTGCTTATTTATGGATCGCTATAATTGTATTGATGGGTTATATAAGCCCTTGGGCATTAGTGATGTTCTTAGGTTTGAGAAAGCCAATCTCTGCAATTCAAAGTTTCCAAAAAGGGGCAAAGGATCCCGGGTATATGCGCATCGCAATGAAATCAACAGCGGTGACAAATACGATTTTCGGCTTCTTATTATCAGCAGGATTATTAATTAGTTACTTGTTCTAAATAACTTAACCCCAATTTCTTAATTTTAATATGGAGAGATTGGGGTTTTATTTTGAGTTTGTTTAACGTTAAGAACATTTTCATTCGAAGTGAAAATACCAATAAATTGCAACTTCATCATTTGTCATATCCAAACCTTTATAAACAAGAAAATCAAACCCACCAATTACAAATCCGCATTTTTCATAAAATTTACATGCTGTAACATTATTATTTTGCGTTTCAAGCATGATCCCGGGCATGTTGCTTTCTTTTGCCCATTGCTTTGCTTGATCAACTAATCTTTTACCAACTCCGAGTGTACGATATTTTTTATCCACCGTTATATCTTCTATGTAAGCATAGTGATTCCAATTTTTTTTCAATACTATGAATCCGATGATTTGGTTATGTAACAGTGCTATGTAAATTACTTGATTAGGCTTATTTATATACTCATTGTACGCCAGTTCTTCATTATCATTTTGTAAATAACTTTTTTCATAACTCGGAACGTCTTCTATTGTATATTCTATGCGTCTATTTACTTTTGAAAGAGAAAGAATTAACCGAGCATTCACTATAAAACTGTCATCAATCTCTGGGAAATTGTCTAAATCATTTGTCTTTAACTCTCTAATTAAAAGGCTCATCGTGATACCTCCAAATTATATTATTTCTTCTGGTTCTTTATGTAATTCAAATTCATTCCAATTACAAAATTATAATAGAATTTCATTAGTAAGGCTATCATTACAAGTTCTTCCTGAAATCATTAAATTTTATAAAGAGAAAGGGTATGAATTTAGGGTATACAATGATGAGGGGCATTTTCGTTTTAACTTTCAGAAAAATCAACATCTATAGTATAAGCTTATTTCTTTTAAAAGTGTTTTTATTACTAAATCAATAACTAAGACAAAAGTCGATTTACTATTTTATAAAGAAATCGGCCCTTTCGTTTATGTATTACGTTACAAGAGATTTCTTATTTTCTCCGGAATGTTTTTTAGAAATCTGTGCAACAGAGCCTTTTTAGTAGGAGTAACTTGTTGAGGATAATTGAAAAATACTATATTAAAATTACACTATAATATTAAAGAATTCCTGACTACAATTCCTATAAATTCTTCTCAATAATTGAAAATAAAATCAATCCAGATTATTATATTGTTATTGTAATTATAAATGTAATTACATTTTATTGAAGGAGGATACATAGATGAAAAACTCAAAAGGCTCTATTGAATCAGAGATAAGCAAAGCAATTACTCATTGGGAAAAGGACTACCTAGGACGCGGGTCTATATCCGTTAAGACAGATATATTACGGGATATGATTATCGTAAATTTACAAGGTATTTTAACGCCAGCTGAATATACTGTTTGCGAAACAAAAGAAGGTATGCTAACGATAAAGAAAAATCGTTCGGAGCTAGTTGAATCTGGAATTGAAGATCTTAAAGAGATTATACTGGAATTAACTGGAGAAAAAGTGAAGAGTTTTCATACAGATATAAGCTCCCGTACAGGTGAACGAGTAATGATTTTTAAATTGTTTCATAATCTTGAGGAAAAGTTTTAAAAATTAAAACCACCGTAGTGTTAGTGGGAGATAATTAAGAAACCTAAAAGTTTTGCACTTTATTTATATTTATTAACATGATAATAATTAAAAACTTGAAATTATTTACGTATAATGAATTTTGATTGAAATAACGCTTGAAAAAATGGATAAATAAATTGACAACCTGCTTAATATAGTTTATCTTATAATTGTTTTAAAAAATTAATAGATGCTTATTTTAACTGTTTGCTATAATTAAGGCTTTAGCATTTTTTTAATATGTAATATTGACTAAATGAAAAAGTTTCTTAATTGAAAGATAGCGCATAACATAAATTGATATATTGATTGCATAATCTAAGAGATCAGAGATATACTGTTATTTTTAATAGGAGTAATACATACATTACTATCCTCTATAAAATGGGAGCTCTTCAAAAAACTTTATTGAAGTTAGTTGAAGTGAAACCGACAATCTCCATAATTCAATGATGATATAAAATCATTGAATTATGGAAGTTGTCGGTTTTTTTTATGGAAAAAACGATGTACTAAAAAGAGTGAATAAAAATTGAAATTAAAAAACTATCGTAATTAAAAGGAATTTTTATAGGTTATTTTCGTTTGGAAGGGAGTATTTTACATGTTAATTTCGCTAAGTTCATCAACACTGTTAACTTTATTTTTTATGGCACTTAGTGCTTCTTGGCTAAGTGGATTATTGTTTTTAAATGCAAGGATACCTTTACGTTTTGTTCATATCCATATTGGTATCGCTGCTTTGCCTTCATTGGTTTCTTTACTCGCACTTGTTAATAACAATGGAGATAGAGCTGTGGGGCCTTGGCATCTAGATACTTTAGCTTGGTTAATGGCTTTCTTTGTTCTTACAATTGGTTTAATCATTCAGCGTTTTTCTGTACGTTACTTAATGGGAGATCGCTCATATCGAAAATACTTTGCACTTTTTACATTTACTACAGGTGTATCTTCGGTTGCATGGTTAAGTGATGATCTTCGCTTCATGATTATTTGTTGGGGCGCAACTCTTATAGGATTGGTTCTACTCATAGGGCTAAATAAAGGGTGGAAAGTAGTTAGTGAAGCAACTAAAATCTCTGGCTATTTATTTACAATAAGTTGGATTGCTTTGCTATCAGCTATCATTTGGCTGTTTCAAATAACTGGACAGTGGCAGTTAACATCAGTTTTAGCGAATGAAAATGTAGTGCAACATGGAACATTGGAAAGAACAGCAATCAATTTATTAATTATATTGGCTGTGATGATTCCAGCAGCACAATGGCCTTTTCAAAGGTGGTTAATTGAGTCTGCTGTTGCTCCAACTCCTGTTTCTGCTATTATGCATGCGGGGTTAGTAAATGCTGGCGGTATCATGTTAACCAGATTTTCACCTCTTTTTCATGATGATATTGCACAAATCATTTTACTTATTTTCTCTAGTATTTCTGTTTTCATAGGAACAGGAATTAGCCTAGTTCAAGTTGATTATAAACGTCAGCTAGTGGGATCAACTATTGCCCAAATGGGTTTTATGCTTATTCAATGTGCATTAGGAGCCTATTTAGCGGCTGTTATTCATTTAATTTTACATGGTTTGTTTAAAGCTACACTGTTTTTACAAGCTGGTTCTTCAGTAGAACGTTTTGGGGTAGTGAAGCAGTCTAATGAAAAGATGTCCAATTTATGGATGATAGTCGGGCGTGGTTTAGGATTATTTATAGCAATTACTTTCTGGTTTATGACTTCTGGAGAGGGGTATCAACTAGTTAGTGCGTTAATCTTAGGATGGTCACTATACTTTTCGTGGAAACAACTTGTTGTTTTTGGAGAGGGAAGAATGGGACGAATTGCTGGCTTAATTGTTTTGATTGGATTTTCTCTCATTTACTTTACCGTTCATAATTCTCTTTATAAATGGTTGCATACTGATATTTATCAAAGTGTTCAACCTTCAGCTCCAGCCGTTATCTTTGTTATATGTATTTTACTATTTAGTAGTGCTATTAGTACTTTCGTTACTCGTAATCAATCTTCTACTTTATTCGCTGTACTTTATCTTTGGTTAGTTCGAGTAGGTGAGGCGAGAAGAAAGTCAGTAGAAAGTCACCCAAGCTATCTTAAACATTATGTATCAAAGGGAGGTAATTCGTGATGAGCATACCGTCAATATTAAAGAAAGATACAAACATTGATATGCAAGAAAATACTATAAATGATTTAGTTGCATCTGCTAGCCGTGTTATTGCGCCACTTTGGCCTATCTCTACGTTTGCAGCTCATCACCCTTGGATGGGACTTGAAAAGCAATCATTTGAACAAGTCGCAAATTGGTTAAAAGAAGCTCGTAATGTGGATATTTATCCTAGTGCCTCCATGATTCATTCGGCAAAAGCGAAAGGTGAGATTGAGGAATCATTTTTACAAATGAGTTTGTCTCGTTGGCTGGATTCACAATCTTTTCATATTCCGCGAGAGAAAGCAGAGCGATTTTGCCAAGCAGCTTTAAAGTTAGAAAAATTACCTTCTAGTCTATTATCATCGCCAGAATTAAATAAATTGGCAGAAGAAATGAGTTATATAAATACAGGAAGTATGAAAGCCTCTGTTATGCAGCCAATAAGTTTGCTTATAGAGAATCAAAATAGTGAAAACCTATCTGATATTCTTAATTATCATATCATTAAATGGTGTAAATTATATCTTGATGACTCCGGATCAAGTTGGACGATGCCAAATCGAGAGAAAGGTTTTTATCGTGCATGGCACCACCTTATTAAATTTGATCCAGCGCTCAGTAAAAATGAGCGTAAAGTTGTAAAAGATTGGCCACAAGATGCCGAAGTAGCTTTAGCGAGAGCATTATCTGAACTAGGAATTTCTGAATCTAATATACAAGCTTACCTTGAAGGGCACTTACTTTCTTTGCCTGGGTGGGCAGGAATGATACGATGGCGCTCACAACAATCAATTCAGGAACAGGAACTTCTCATAGAATATTTAGCAGTTCGAATTTCTATGGAGCTGGCTATTGCAAAACCTTATTTACCTTTAAAAAATCAAAAGGTTGAGAAAAAAGTTTCGATCGTCCCACTTATAGCTTCTTGGATCTATTGGGGGAATATTTCAATAGAGGAATGGTTACAAATGTCTGCTGCTGAACAAAGTGAATTATTAGTATTCGCTTATCGTTTTGATGAAAATATTCGCAGGAAACTTTGGCTCGAAGCTTGGGAACAGACGCATGCAGAGCAATTAAGGGAGAAGATTGCTTCTAAACAATGTGCAACTAATGATAAAAAGCGTGTATTAGCTCAATTAGCCTTCTGTATTGATGTACGTTCAGAACCGTTTCGTCGCCACCTTGAAAAATTAGGTCCGTTTGAAACATTTGGAATAGCTGGTTTCTTTGGATTACCAATTGCAACTAGTGAATTAGGTAGTAATAACAACCATCCTTCTTTGCCAGTTATACTCAAACCGAAACATCAAATAAAGGAGCTCACAAATGAAAATGAACTTAAATCTTATGAGCAACGTAAGAGGATAGGTAGTTCGGTGCGTTATACATTTAAAACGATGAAACAGAACGTACTAACAAGTATGGCGCTACCTGAGTTAAGTGGTCCATTACTTGGTCTACAGATGGTGACAAGAAGCTTTGTCCCAAGAGGAGTTGGTGGTTTCATTCGTAACCTTCGTAAAACTATGTTACAAAAACCTGATACAACATTCTCGCTTAATCATGTTCATGACACAAAAGGTGAGATACCTATCGGTTTTACGAAAGAAGAAAAAGTGAACTATGTGCGTCAAGCTTTAAAAATGGTGGGACTGACAGAAAAATTTGCTCCTTTAGTTGTAATGTGCGGACACAGTAGTCAAAGTACGAACAACCCTTATGCTGCAGCACTTGAGTGTGGTGCTTGTGGCGGAGCAGCAGGAGGATTCAATGCAAGAGTTTTTGCTACTTTATGCAATCTGCCAGAAGTGCGAGAGGCGTTGTTTGCTGAAGGTATTAAAATTCCTGAGGATACCATTTTTGCAGCAGCTGAACATAAAACAACAGTGGACGAATTGGAATGGATTTACGTCCCAGAACTTTCGGAAACTGCACAAGAAGCATTTGATTGTATCGAGTCGATTATGCCAAATGTGAGCCAACATGCAAATAGAGAGCGTTTAACACAATTACCAAATTTTAAAACGAAAATAAAAAATGCGAGTAAAGAGGCACATCGATTTGCAGAAGATTGGAGTGAAATACGTCCAGAATGGGGATTAGCCCGTAATGCATCTTTTATTATCGGGCAACGAGAATTAACTCAGGATTGTGATTTAGAAGGTAGGGCTTTCCTCCATAATTATGATTGGAAACAGGATGAAAGTGGCGATATATTAGCTAACATTATTGCAGGACCAGGAACAGTAGCTCAGTGGATAAATCTACAATATTACGCTTCAACTGTAGCTCCACATTATTATGGTAGTGGAAACAAAACAACACAAACCGTAACGGCAGGTCTCGGTGTTATGCAGGGAAATGCAAGTGATTTGTTGCCAGGCTTACCTTGGCAATCCGTTATGCAGTCAGATAGTGAGACGTATCATTCACCACTTCGTTTACTAATTGTAATTCAAGCGCCTATTGAATATATAGAGCGTTTGCTAAATAATGATTTCGCATTTCGAGAAAAAGTTCAAAATAGATGGGTTAGACTTGCAAGTATTGATCCAGAGGGACGCTGGAAAAACTGGTAACAATCATGCAATGCATAATCAACTATTGTTACTAGCTTAAAAATTTCATAAATACAATAATGAAGAAGGAGTGCTCCATATGAATTCAAAGAATAAAAAAGTTTTATGGTTAACAGACATTGAACATGGAATAGAGCCTATTATCCAACAAGTAACTAACATTCAACAAGAAAACATGTTGACTATACACAGCTACGATTCTGTAATTGTACATCCTTATGGAGATATAATGAGATCTATTATTATTGCTATTTATCAAGAAAATGTTGAAGAAATTTTTGTTGTAGGAATAGAGGATAAAGAAACTTCTTCAGTTAATCTACAAACTCAACATGATTTCATAAAAGATAATATAGAATTAGACTATCTCTTTAAACATTGCATGCCTGAATTTTCAAGTGGTAGCCTGAATGCATGGCTAAGTGGACAAGAAAATGTTAGTGAAAATATTAAGAAGAGTATAGATATGATTCGTCAGCATCCGTTAGTACCTTCTGATATTAAAGTTCATGGTTTCATGATTGATAGAACAGGTGGAAAAGAAACGGTTGCAAAAGTTTCTGCTAATAAAGTAGTTGAATACATTAACTAATCTATTAGGGACAAATAAATTCTTAGGTATAAATTACTGTTATATAATAAAATTTAATATGTTTTAAGAATTAGAAGGGATAGTTATGCAAAACAAAATTATTGTTATGTTTCAAAAAGATTTTCGCTTATATGATAACCCAGCTTTATTTGAAGCTGCTCAGTCCGGTGAGGTTGTTCCGGTATATGTACATGACGAAACTTTTTCAATGGGAAGTGCATCAAAGTGGTGGTTGCACCATGCTGTAATAGATGTAAAGAAGCAACTTGAGGCATTGGGCTCTACTTTAATAATTCGTAAAGGACGTACGGAGGAAGAAATACGTTCTCTCATAGAACAATTACGTATAACGGCTGTATATTGGAATATTTGCTATGATCCGGACAGATTACAATCTAATCAAAAAATGAAAATGATGTTAGAAGGTAAAGGCATTATTTGTAAGGAATTTAATTCGCATTTATTATTAGAACCGTGGATTATTAAAAAGAAAGATAACACTGAATATAAGGTGTTTACGCCTTTTTACAATGCATTTCAAAAGCAGATAATACCTAAACCTATTAGTAAAGTGCAGAGTATAAAGTGGGGAAACTCTTTACCAGCAAGCTTATCTGTTTCAGAATTACACTTGTTGCCGACTATACCGTGGACATCTCATATGGAAGCAATATGGGATCCGACAGAAGAAGGGGCATACAAAACATTCAAGAAATTTTTCTCTAGCAAATTAGTCTTTTATAGTGAAGGAAGAGATTTTCCAGATCAAAATGTACATTCGATGTTGGCACCGTATCTTTCATTTGGTCAAATATCAGTGAGGTTGATGTATCATTACTTAATAAATAAAAGTACCGAAAGACAATGTAGTCTTTTTGAAAAACAAGTGAATAGCTTTATACGTCAATTAATTTGGCGAGAGTTTTCTTATTATTTACTATATCATTATCCATTTACAGTATATAAACCTCTTAATAAGAGCTTTGAACATTTTCCGTGGAATAATGAAGAGGAGTTATTAACAGTATGGCAGAAAGGTGAAACTGGTTATCCGTTTATTGATGCGGGAATGCGGGAACTGTGGCAAACAGGTTTTATGCATAATCGAGCAAGAATGGCTGTAGCTTCTTTTCTTGTAAAGCATTTATTAATCCCATGGCAAGAAGGAGCAAAATGGTTTATGGATACACTATTAGATGCTGATATTGCAAATAATACAATGGGGTGGCAATGGGTTGCTGGAAGTGGAGCGGATGCATCACCATACTTTCGTATTTTTAACCCGATTACACAAGGAGAAAAGTTTGATAAAAATGGGGAGTATATAAGAAGATGGGTGCCAGAATTAAGAGATATACCGAATAAATATATACATAAGCCGTGGGAAGCACCTGAGCATATTTTACAAAAGGCCAATATACAGCTTGGTCATACATATCCTTTGCCAGTTGTTGATCATAAGGCAGCGCGGGAGAGAGCACTTTGTGCATATAAAAGTATGAAAGAATTTATATAAAATACACGAGTCAATATGAATTTGATATGTAAAGGGTATAATGAAAAGTATAAGAATGTCTATTTGTGTATTAAAGTTGTATTCATTGAAAGAACATACGAATCATATAGAGTTTCTAAAACCTTCTAGTAAAAAAGGAGAATGTTTATGAAAAAATCTAGTATTATAGTGTTCTTACTAACATATGGTTTGTTTTATGTTTCTAGTGTTTTATTCCCTATTGATCGTACTTGGTATAATGCGTTAGAAAAGCCGTCTTGGACACCTCCTGGTATGACAATCGGAATGATATGGGCTGTATTATTTGGACTTATTGCATTATCAGTTGCAATTATTTACAACAACTATGGATTCAAGCCAAAAACATTTTGGTTTTTATTCTTTTTAAATTATATATTCAATCAAGCGTTCAGCTACTTTCAATTTAGCCAAAAGAATTTGTTTTTAGCAACAGTAGATTGTTTACTAGTCGCTATTACTACGTTACTTCTCATTATGTTTTCTTCCAATTTATCTAAAGTATCGGCATGGTTGCTAATCCCATATTTTTTATGGGCTGCATTTGCTACATATTTATCTTGGACAATTTATAGTATAAATTAAAGACGTAAATGAAAACTTGAGCATAATAAAAATGCTCGAGTTTTTATGTTTATCCCGCATTAACGGGCAGTAAGACCTCCACCTCAAAATTCAGCGAAAGCAAAGAAGTTAGGTGGGGATCGGGCTGCCTGTAAAAGCCCGATTGGTGAGGGCTGATAATCAGTGGGGGATGAATAAAACCCCCACTGATTAAATTTTCACTTTATTAATGATAATCTAAAGTATAGAATATACACATCTTAGGGAGGTCATATATGTGAAGAAATGGATAAAAATTGTTCTGTACTCTGTATTAGGTATTTTAATTATCGGAAGTATTACTTTTTTGACTTGGTCTCAGTTTACTTATAAACCAACGAAAGAGGCTTTGTCTCTAGTAGATAATAAAAAAGATGAAGAGAATATAGTTTTTGGAGAGAAAGATGCTAAAATAGGAGTTATTTTTTATCAAGGAGCTAAAGTAGAAGCTGAAGCTTATAGTTATTTAGGAGAAGCTCTTGCAAAAGATGGGCATTTTGTAGTAATGCCTAAGTTACCATTAAATTTAGCGATACTTGGAATCAATGCAGTAGACAGTGTAATGGAACAGTATCCTGAAGTTCAGAAATGGTATGTTGCAGGGCATTCAATGGGCGGAGCTATGATTTCTAAATATGCTTTTCAGCATGAAGAAAAGGTAGACGGAATCATTTTCTTAGGTTCTTATCCCGCAGATGATTTCTCTACCAAATCGATTCCAATGTTATCTATTTATGGAGAAGTAGATGCTTTAGCAACTGTAGAAAAAATAGAGAACAATAAAAAGTTAATGTCAAAGAATACAACTATGCACATGATAAAAGGGGGGAATCATGCTAATTTCGGCATGTATGGCGAGCAAAAAGGTGATAATGCTAGCTTAATTACGTCAAAAGCACAACAAGATGAAACAGTTAAAGTAATGGAAGAATGGTTGTTAAAACAATGATAGACGGGAGAGGTAATAAAGAGCCAACTCATACGAGTGGGCTCTTTTATTTAACTTCTATCTCCAATTTCCCTCTTATTTTCTCCGGAATATCCTTGTCAGAAATAGCCTCGTACGAGTAAACATACCTACCTTTCACATGAATTTTCAAGTAAGTTTTTCTTATAAAATCATTAGGAGTATTCGTTCCTACTGTATACTCTTCTTCATTGCCAGATTCATCAATGCCTTTTAACGAGTACATAGCTCTACCGTTCGTATGATAATCGGGAACACCATACCCTTTCGCAACGGCATATACATGTTTTTCTTCAGCAAGTGGATTAAATCGGTCCACATCCCCGCGTAATATGAACAGTAGTAAGTATATAAGGAGGCCTATTCCTAATATGCAGAGTAAAAATTTCTTCATGATTGTTTCTCCTTTTGTTAATTTACTTATTTTTAAGTATAGGAAAAAATTCTTATGAATATAGAGGGAAATTCCTTAATATTTTCTTAATAAAGTTTGACCGTGTGAAAAAAGACTAACTTGAGCATTAAGCTTACGGAATGAATAACCAAATAACCTGTTTTCTTTATTTTTTGATGGTAGGTTATTTGGTTTTTTATTTTTCTTTTGATTTAATTACCGAAAAAAGTATCTTGTACTCCTTTTGTAACTTTTTCTATATAGAAATTTTCTATAAAATAAAGGGCTTGCCTTCCAAATAAATCGTTATTTGTAACACTTTTATCAAAGCAAAGTTCTCGTGACATCACTTTGATATTCAAAAACATTAATAACCTATTGTATGAAATTTTTCGAAAATTTAGGTTTAACATCTTTAAAATAGGTGTATTACATATTACATAACAACTAAATAAAAAAATAAAAATCTAAAGGAGGAAAAATACCATGCATAAGAATGAACGAAAACCGGTGGTTCATGAATTTGAAAATGAACAGGAAGTAGTTATGAAAGTAAAAGAGCTAGAATTGCAAGGGATTCGCCAAGATGATATTTACGTCTTAACACATGAAAAACATCTAACAAAAAAGATTGCGGATGATACAAACACAAATACGATTGGAGTAAAAGAACAAGGATTGGGCATAAGTATTATTAACTTTTTCTCCCAAAAAGGGGACGAACTCCGAAATCAAATGGAGGAAATAGGGTTGTCGAAGGAGGAAGTTAACTTATATGAAGAAAAACTAGATCAAGGGAGAATTTTACTCCTAGTAACAGCTGAAACACCAACGGCGAGTGATAGGCAGCCGCAAAACTATCATTCTCTCTAATAGATTGCAACATCTGATAAATAGGTAAGATAATTATTTTAGGTTGTAGCATTGAAAAAAATAAAAGTAGAGAAGGATGAGGAAAATGAAACATACGATATTTAAATATGCTGTGATTGGGATTACGACCGGAGTCATGGTCTCCCTATTAAAAAAAGAAAACCGGAAAGCTATACAAACAACAGGAAAAAGCGTAAAAGACAAACTACAAGAAGGAAACATAAAGGAAACATTAGAGAAGGTAACTGAGACAAGTAAAAAATTCTCTGTAACTGCAGCTAATGTTGCAAAACAAACATTACCACAACTGCTTACAGCCACACCGGTTGTCATTTCTACCATTAAAGATTTAACAGAAAACGAAAATAACAAAAAGAAAAAAGATGAGAAGGATTACGAAATAAATGAAAATAGTAAGGACATAGATGGAGAAAAAACGAAAAATGAAAAGAAATATATGAAAGAAGGGAAAGAAGAGAGTGCTTAGATTTAATTCTAAAAAGAGAAAGTGAGGAAAAAAGTATGAGATCTCTGTATGCGATTGATGTAGGAATTGGTTTTACCAAGCGGGCATATCGACAGGATGTAGATTCTGAGGTGACGATTAAGAGTGAAGCTTCCACACTAGCCCCTGTACCTAATCATGCTGAAAGTGAAGATTTAACAAAGGTAAGTTTTATAGACTTAGACTTTGCATACTACATGGGAAATGAAGCACATCAATCTGACGCATCATTTCTTCCTCCATTTGACGAAGAAATAGAAAATTATTATGAAAGCGAACGGTTTAAACAACAAATATTTGGTTGCATTGCAAAGGATTATAAAGAAAATGTCGTGTTACCTTTAGTTGTTACTGGGCTTCCCGTTACTTGTTTTGGTAGTCAGCATGAGCAATTACAACGTGCACTAAAAAAAGAAACTTCCGTGCAAATTGATGGGAAATTTATTAATATTACGGTGGAAAATGCTTTGATTCTTCAGCAACCAGTCGCTTTACATGCCTATTTCTTAAAAGAGGGAATCATTCAGGAACGAGATCGTATCTTAATTATTGATGGTGGATTTCGTACATTAGAAATGACAGATATGAAACAGAATGTCATTTTAAATCATTATGAGACAGAACTAGGATGTAGCAAGCCTTTGAAAAACATTAAGAATATCATGCAGAATCATGGGGGTGAAAGTAATCACTTGCATATTAACGACATGCCAAAAATATTAGAAAAAAGATATGAATGTCGAGAAGAAAATCCTCAGACAAAACAGGTTCATACTTTGATTCAAAAAGAGTTGGATGCACACTTCCAAGACGTCATGCGTGTATTACAAGAACAATTTAAGTTAGAACAGTACGATACTATTATTTGGACAGGAGGAATAGTAGATCTCCACAAAAAACGAATTGAAAAAATGCAAGGTGAAATTTCTTCTTTCCGTATGGTAGACGCTTCGAAAGAGGCTGCACTTCATGGATACTATATTATTGGAAGTCAAGTATTTGAGGACATCACCAATCAATCTGCATATGAATCTAAATTATAATAACGACCGAAATGGAGTTCGTTGAATGGACGTGCCAAATTATGTTGCTTCTTTTCCACATATAATAAATTCTTTATAAGAAAAGATAAAAAGTGCTTGTATAGAGGAAATGTTTAAAATTGAGAATAAAAATAGCTAATATATAGGGGGTCTTCCTTTTAACAGAATAAGACCTCCTATGCCATTTATTTTGTAATTTAGTTGATCAAAAAACTTTTCCTCCAAGACATGAATACCTACATACAAATTTCATATTACGGATATGATTCGATCAAACATAAAACTATTTAGAAAGGAAGAATAATATGGAATGCCTAAAAATGCCGAAATGGAGTTGGTATCATGTGAAAACTAGTGAGCTTGAAAATCTTTCTTCTATAATCCCTCGTGATGTAACATCTCATTTCTCTCAATTTGTAAAGAAAATAAGTTCTCCCTGTGAAAATGGATTATATGTTTATACGTTATCACCAAGTCAAACTTGTGTATATGGTTCATTTTTATATGATCAAGATAAAAAGGACGCCAAAATTCAAAACTTTCTTCATTATTTCGTAGCTCATGGAATACTGATAACGGTCCAAGAAAAAGAGGAAGAGGATTTTCAAAAATTAATACATAATTCCTCTTTTAGTGTAAAAAATTGTAATAGTTCCGCTGAAGGATTATGTGCTATCTTATCAATGTTTATATCTCACTACTTACGAAAGGTTGACTATTTCGAAAACAATTTCAGAAATGTATTATGGGATTTTTATCATTATAATAACATAGCAGTTTTAGAAAAAATTTATCATATTCGTCATGAATTATTTATGAACACACACGTGTTCCGCTTAATACAAGAAGTGTTACAAGGCCTGAAAGAAGCTTGGTTAGAAAACCTAACAAACACCCTTTGTTATAAACAAACACACGTAAAATTAGAGCGTGGATTACAACTTGTTAAAGAGTACCAAGAAGAATTAGACACGATGATTCATTTACAAGAAGTTGTTTCTTCTCATCGTGGGAATGAAATTATGAAAGCTCTTACTGTATTAACTGCTGTGAGTACGCCTTTGACAGCCTTAGGAGCATTGTGGGGGATGAATTTTAAATACATGCCTGAACTAGAATGGAAATATAGCTATTTAATCGCTCTCTTATTTATTATTTTCACAACAGGAGGTATGTATTTGTATATGCGAGTGAAGGGATGGACAGGTGATTTATTACGAGTAAAGAAAAAGAAATCTTTTTTTAAATCCAATTAATCCTTTTTATAAAAAATATGATAGATATTAACCTAGATATATGTTTAGTAATATTTATTAATTGAGGTAGTATCATATCCCCATCAAGTTAAAGTTTTGATGTTCACGCAATGATAAAAATGGTGAATATTTATATGAAAGATTAGAGCTCTTCTTCTTGTAGGAGGGCTCTAATCTTTGTTTAAAAACTATATCATACACATGGGCAGAATCATTATCTGAAATTTGTCCGGATTCAATTTAGAATATAACAAAAGAGAACTTGCGTTAGAAAACAAGCTCTCTTTAAAAGAAATAACGTAATTGAGATACTTATATAGTAACAATTGTTTTCTTCAAATTCCATATGTCTTATGTTGAGAAATAAATTATAAGTGGCTTGATATAGCTAAAATGAATTATTGACATAATATTTTGACGATAATATAATGAATCTCGAATTCAAGATAAGTTGTAAAGGATTGGTAATTACAAGCGTGATTAACGATGAGAGCTTATCTTTAAAGCTATTTGTTATATTATCAAGGGATTTACAGTCAATCACTAAGCGTATTGAAGAGGATATAAAAAGTTATGGACTTAATCCAACTGAATTTGCAGTGCTTAAGCTACTATACAGTAAAGGCGATCAGCCTATACAAAAAATTGGAGACAAAATATTACTTGCAAGTAGTAGTATCACGTATGTAGTGGATAGGTGGGAAAAGAAGAGATGAAAACTATGTCCTAAAGACCGCCGTGTCACGTATGCATCAATTACTTCAGAAGGTATTGGATTGATGGATACTATTTTTCCTCAGCATAAAGAGGGGATTCGGCAAATATTTGGTAGTTTGGACTATATTGAGAAAAAAATGATAATGAAACGGTTGAAAAAGTTAGGATATTACGCACAGAAATTGTAAGTTTGTAGAGGCTATTTCTGTTTAGTAATATCCTAATTACATATAAATTAAATAAATAGGAGGAAAAATTAATAAGTGGTAGTAAATGTATTATAATACAAAATGAATAAATCATATTATTTCAATCAGTACAGTATGGAATAAAGTTGTTATATTAACGTATACATATCGTCCTTTTCATTATAAATCTTTCATAAAGCGGAGAGTGGGTATCAAGAATGGAATTACGTCATTTAGAGTATTTTATTCAAGTTTGTAATAATAATAGTTTTACTAAAGCTGCGGAAGTTCTAGGTATTTCACAGCCGACTTTAAGTCAACAAATCCGTGTGTTAGAAGGTGAACTTGATACACCTTTGTTTCATCGAGTTGGAAGAGGTATCAAAATGACAGAAGCGGGTAAGCTGCTATTTGATAAAGGAAAATTTATCATGCAACAATTTGATGACGTTTATAATGAAATTTTTGAATTAAAGGGTGTACAAAGAGGTGTAATTACTATAGGAGGTTTATTAGAGGATCTCACCTATTTAACACCTTATATTATGAAGTTTCAACAACATTATCCCAACATCGTAGTAAAAATTATAGAATCTGAAGTTGCTGTAAATCAAATCGTTGATAAAAATATTGATATAGGCATCACGCGTAGTGCTCAAATTCCAGACACATTAACAAGCACCCTTTTGTATAGCGAAGAGCTTGTCCTTGCCATTCCAAAAAATCATCCTTTGAATGAAACATCATTTGTTTCTTTTCGAGAATTAGTAGGACTGAGTAGAATAATGGTTTCATGTAGTTGTCGTGAATCTATTAAAATATATTGTGAGAGTTTAGGGTTATCTTTATCTGAAGCAAATATAGAAACAAAATCTTCTATTTCTCTATTGAGTCTTGTATACAATGGACATGGGGTTGCCATAATACCTCTTTCACTGGTTAACTTCGTTAATAATGATACTTTGAGCATAGTTCGTATTATTGAACCAACACCAAGTCAAGATATTAATCTTATTCACTTTGATGATAAATTTTTAAGTTTTGCAGCACGTATCTTTATGCAGAAGTTAAATGAACCTAAAAAAGTATTAGTATAATAGAAATAATAATGATTATAGTGTGGGAATTAAAAATGATACATAATTCTTAGGATAAGACCTAAATTACAGTTAAAGGGCAAGTAGATTTATATGTGTGGTGTAGTCGCTTCAAAAGGGAATACCATGGAATTTTACTTAAGGGGAGAAGGCTGTTAAAAACAAGTCAAGTTAATCAATTAACTCTTCGGTCTTATCGCATAGTAATAGATTCCATTAGGGATATACTGCTATTTCTTTTTACATATTCTTATTGCATAAAGAAAACCACCGGGCATTATACCGGTGGTTTTGACTTAGAAAGCAAAGCAAGTACAACCAATACCCCATTTAGTTCCATCTTTTCCTATTATGGTATGAGTGTGTTGATGGAGAGGGTTACTGCAACTATGTAACTTGTGATCATGGGCATCGTGAGAAAGTAGAGTGTGGGCTAGGTTAGCACCACCATAACCATAAACTCCCGTCGGTGACCAATTAGGTGATGCTGGCGGCAATTCAGGTGATAGCCTTTTAAATTCATCATTTCCATAAACAACCTGCCCACCCATAATAGTGAGTAATGATTCAAGGTTCTTGATTTCTTCTTCTGGCACAGTAAAGTAGTCAGCAGACAATACAGCAATATCAGCAAATTGACCTACTGCAAGGATTCCCTTTTTACCTTCATCACCAGAGAACCACGCACTTCCTTTTGAATATAATTCCAGGGCTACTTTTCTATCAAGTTTATTTTTTTCGTCGTATATCGAAAGACCACCAATGGTTTTTCCGGCAACCATCCAGTAAAGAGCGACCCAAGGGTTATAGCTGGAAACCCTAGTTGCATCACTACCTGCGCCAACAGGTATACCTAGGTCTAACATACGATAAATCGGAGGAGTACGCTTTGCAGCTTCCTTTCCGTATAAATCAACAAAGTATTCACCTTGAAAAGCCATGCGGTCTTGGATAGCAATACCGCCATTTAAAGCCTTAACACGTTCCATACTACGATCTGAGATTGTTTCTGCATGGTCAAACCACCATCGTAGACCATTAAAAGGAATTTCTTTGTTGACTTCCTCAAATACATTTAAGAATCGTGTGATTGACTCGTCATAAGTTGCATGTAAACGGAATGGCCAACGGTTTTCTACCAATAGAGAAATTACTTTCTTTAAGTCAGCTTCCATCATCGTAGCTAGTTCGGGCTGTGGCATTTGAAATTTTTCAAAATCGGCTGCCGAGAATACTAACATTTCTCCGGCACCATTCATTTTATACTTATCATTTCCTTGACCTGGAGAAACAATTTTTGTCCATGAAGCAAAGTCTTCATATTCATGATTTGGATTTTGTGTAAATAGATTATAAGCAATACGCAAAGTTAATTGTTCCTTCTCGGCTAAATGTTCAACAACTTTGTAGTCATCAGGATAATTTTGGAAACCACCACCTGCGTCAATGGCACTTGTAATACCTAATCTATTTAATTCGCGCATAAAATGGCGAGTTGAATTAATCTGGTCGTCAAAATTAAGTATTGGAGCTTTACCCAAACTTGAATAAAGAATAGAAGCGTTAGGATTTGCAATTAAAAGGCCCGTTGGATTACCTCGTTTATCCCGTTCAATTAAACAACCTGGAGGGTCTGGGGTATCTTTTGTGTATCCCAGTGCACGCAGCCCTGCACGATTTACAAGTGCTCTATTGTAAAGATGTAGCACAAAGACAGGTGTGTCTTCAGAAACAGCATTAATCTCTTCCAAAGTTGGCATCCGTCTCTCTTTAAATTGAAATTCAGACCAACCTCCAACTACTCTTACCCACTGAGGAGCAGGTGTACGCCTTGCCTGTTCTTTGAGCATTTCGAGAGCAATGGCAATTGAAGGCACACCTTCCCATCGTAATTCCATATTATAATGAAGACCGCCACGAATAACGTGTATATGAGAGTCATTCAGACCTGGAATAGCTCTTTTTCTTTTAAGGTCTATTTTTTTTGTTTTTTCTGTGGCGCTATCAAGAAGCTCATCTCCACCTATTGCAGTTATTAAACCATCAGTTATGGCGATAGCAGATACCTTAGGTTGAGAGGGATCAAGGGTAGTAATTTTTCCGTTATATAAGATCATATCCGGTAAATTCATATTCACACCTCGTCTACTTCCTATTATTTTGTAACCATGGATGAAATAATTTACCGAAAATCGGCATAACTACCCATGATAGCAAGGACACTATACATACAGAAACAAAAAAAGCGGACATAATAGGGTTCATATGTTTTATGATAGGTCCTATCAATTTAGGAACTAACATGCTAAGAGGCCATACACCCAGAAGGGTAACGATAGACATTTTCCATTTTTGCGGTGGGACTGGCGTTTTCGGAGTAACAAACCAATAAGCCAAACTGCTTTCAGTTTTATAACTTGGATTAGTAACTTGAAATTGTTCTGCCGTTTTTAACAAATCTCGGCGAACATCTGATTCTTGCCAAGCACGTAGATGCTCATACGTATCAAAGCGAAAAATAACAGTATACTCTCTGAATTCGTTATTTGGGACTATTAGATTTACACCTAAATGCCCTGGAAATTTAGTAGCGGCAGCTTCGATTTCATGTCTCCATGTTTCAAACTGTTTTTCTTTACCCTGTTGAATTTCCCATGTAACAATCGTTGTTACTGGATCGGCAGCATCCATCGCGTTCCCTGTATAAGTCTCTTCGACAGCTACTCCTTCTTGTTTCATATTTTCCTGCTTGGAAGCGCACCATGCACCATAGTATATGCGTATTCTACACCTTGACCATAAGCACCAGTGTGTTCCTTTACAATCTCCATTACAGCATCATAAGTATCTTTGTGTGCCCAGTCGCGTTGGTATTCAAGTAAAACTTGAATTGCTGTCACTGGAATTGCACCAGCTTGTTCTACACGACGCATAGCAGCGTTATGTGCTGTCAAACTAGTACCACCTGAAGCATCATCAACTGCATACACCTCATAGCCAGCTTTAATTGCTTCAAGCACAGGGAATGCAAGGCAAACTTCAGTCCAAAGTGCTGCAAATATTAATTTCTTTCTACCTGTTGCTTTAACTGCTTCAACAAATTTTGGATCTTCCCAAGAGTTCATTGAACTGCGTTCTATAATTTCATGGTTTGGGAATATGTCAAGAATTTGTGGCCAAAAATAACCAGAAAAGCTACGTGTCTCAACTGTAGTAAGAATAGTAGGTACGTTAAAAGTTTTTGCTGATTTAGCAAGTAACATAACGTTATTAATCAATGTTTGTCTATCAATACTTGCAACTCCAAAAGTCATTTGAGGCTGAAAATCAATTAAAATTAAGGCACTGTTCTCTGGATTTAACAATTCTAAATTACTCATAATAAAACGCTCCTTTTTTTAATTGTTGAAAATAATATATTTTCAACAATTAAAACTGTAATCGTAAAAAAAAAATTGCTATACCTTTTAATTTAAAAGAGAGTGCTGATTTAATCAGCACTAAATGTATACTATCCATTTTTTTGAAAGTGATTTAAAGTCATTTCTTTGAAATACATTTATGCATTTTGTTTACTAAGATCTCGCTGCGCGCCCATATAGCTTCCAATTATATTTTGATAGCCTGGAAGATTACTAGCAAGCAAATTGCCAAAACCTTCGACATCGTTGCGCCAATCGCGTTGTAATTCGCAAGCTACGCTAAACCAGTTCATAAGTTGTACGCCACTATGTGCCATGCGAGTATTTGCAGCATCTGCAACTTGTTTACTGAAAGTTCCCGAAGCATCAGTAACAGCAAATACTTCATATCCAGCTTTTATAGCGGAAAGTGCTGGGAAAGTAACACAAACGTCCGTAACTACGCCCGCGATGATAAGTTGCTTCTTTCCAGTTTCTTCGATTGCTTTTACAAAATCATCATTATCCCATGCGTTAATTTGTCCAGGGCGAGCTATTTTTTGTGCGTGAGGAAAGAGATCAACCAATTCTTGCATTAAAGGTCCGTTAGGTCCGTTTTCAAAGCTTGTTGTTAAAATAACCGGTAAATCAAAAAACTTAGCAGTATGAGCAAGAGCTAAAACATTGTTCTTAAATTCATCAACACCATAGTCACGTACTAGTCCGGACATAAGACCAGTTTGATGATCTACTAAAAGCAAGACAGCATCATCTTTGTTAATACGAGAATAGAGATCAGTCATTATGTATTCCTCCTAAAAATTAAGTAATCGAAGAAAAGTTAAATAGTCGAATACTATCATAAGTTTCTTCGTTTGTTACGATTCGTTTATAACTAAGCTGACCAATAATATTAGTTATAGCAGCATTCACAGAACATGAAGTGCTATACAAATTTATAGTATTTGAAAACTGATTCGTTGATCAATTCTAAATTATCTATAATTCGTATAGGTCGTAACTATAGTTGTTTTCACTATAAAATAGATTGATTTTACCTATACATTCTATAGATAGAACGATATTGATAGTCACCTATTTTTGTTATTAGAATTGAATAGGAGGAATTTTCAGCAAATACTTCGTGATGAAAAAGGTAGGAGATGGGGAATTGTCCATAAACAGAAAATGAATTCATCGGAACAGTAGAGTTCACAACATAAACATGCATAAATAGGCTATGAGATTCATCCGGATTATTGAAGAAAAGGATATATATTAGAATATTTTTGGAGGTAGAAGAATGGCGAAAATTACTGTAGGAACCGAAAATCAAGCACCAATTGAGATATATTATGAGGATCATGGCACAGGAAAACCAGTTGTACTAATTCATGGTTGGCCGTTAAGCGGTCGATCTTGGGAATACCAAGTTCCCGCTCTTGTTGAGGCTGGATACAGAGTTATAACATATGATCGTCGGGGTTTTGGAAAATCATCTCAGCCGTGGGAAGGGTATGAATATGATACCTTTACTTCTGATTTACATCAACTATTAGAACAGTTAGAGCTTCAAAATGTCACACTTGTTGGTTTTTCTATGGGTGGAGGCGAGGTAGCCCGGTATATTGGGAAATATGGAACTAATAGAGTAGAGAAGGCTGTATTTGCAGGAGCTGTACCACCATTCCTTTACAAGTCAGCAGACCATCCTGAGGGTGTATTAGATGATGTAGCAATTCAAAGTTTTGAAAATGGAGTAAAAAGTGATCGCCTAGCATTCCTTGATGAGTTTACGAAAGGATTTTTTGCTGCTGGAGATCGAACTGACTTAGTTAGTGAACCATTTCGAATTTACAATAGGGATATCGCTGCGGGTGCATCGCCTAAAGGAACACTAGATTGTATCGCTGCTTTCAGCAAAACAGACTTCAGAGGCGATTTAGCTAAGGTTAATATACCTACCCTTATTATTCATGGTGATTCAGATGCAACTGTACCATTTGAATATAGTGGGAAATTAACACACGAAGCAATTCCTAATTCTAAAGTAACGTTAATAAAGGGTGGTCCACATGGGCTAAATGCAACGCATGCCAAAGAATTTAATGAAGCACTCCTATCATTTTTAAAGGACTGATTACAACTATATAATTGTTAATTGATAAATTATAAACAAGTTAAAATAAAGTTTTATAAAAGATGCTCTTGGATAAATCCAGGAGCATCTTTTTAAATGCGGGAGTAGTGCACCACTGTAAACATCCATTACGAAATTTCTACTTATTTTTAAATTTTGATATTGAGACGTTAGCATGAAAAATACTCATTAATTTCGAATTGAATAATCTTCTTAACAGCTAAAATGTATTGATTAGAGTTTTTTAGGTCTCTTAAATGCATTGATATATTACTATCAAGATAATATTTTGAATAATCCTCAAAACAAAGAAACGTACATTTTATTGTTTTGGGTAGTGAAGCCTCTTAAGTTGAGTGGGGGCCCCTATATCTTAATCAAAAAGTGTAGGCTTAAGCCTACAAATATTCATCTCCCACTTAAAATTGTCGTTTTACACCTTCACATTTTTGAGGAAGGAGTATTTTATCAGAAAACAATAAAATCTTATTATTTTTTATAATTAGTAGAATTTTATAGAAATAATCCTCTTAATATATTAAAATAACATCGTATTATGTCAGATTTTAATTAGGGGAGAGAAATTTTATGTTGAAAAAAATCATTCCAGTTGCTTTAGCATTAAGTACAGTTACTTTTACTAGTGTATTTGCTGCGCCTTCAGCCCAAGCAAGTACAGAACAAAACCGCTACATAGATGTGCAAATGCTCGGTATTAACGATTTTCATGGGCAACTAGACACTGTAAAAAAAATTAACAATAAAGATGCAGGGGGAATCGAGTACTTAGGGGCTTATTTACGTGATCGTGAAAAACAAAATCCGAATACATTAAAGGTACATGCTGGCGATGTTGTTGGAGCAAGTACTCCTGTTTCAGCATTATTACAAGACGAACCTACGATTGAATTTCTAAATGATTTGAAATTCGATGTTGGAACTATAGGAAATCATGAATTTGATGAAGGTGTTGAGGAAATGAACCGCCTTATTTATGGTGGATACCATGAGAAAACAGGCAATTTTAAAGGAGCAAAATTCCCATATGTTGCCGCAAATTTTTATAATAAATCCACTGGTCGTTTATTTTTACCACCATTCACTATAAAAAAGGTGCAAGGAGTTCCTGTTGGATTTATCGGAGTCGTAACAACGGATGTTCCTAACCTTGTTATGCCTACTATGCTAAAGAATGTTGAAATTACAGATGAAGTTGAAGCTATTAACAAATCCGTAAAGCAATTAAAAAAACTTGGCGTTAAATCTATCGTTGTTCTTGCGCATAACGGAGGTACAACAGATGGAAACGGCGTAACAAATGGTGATATCGTTCGATTAGCAAATGAGACTGATCCAGAAGTCGATGTTATTTTTGGTGGGCATAGCCACACCTATGTAAATGGAACTGTCAATAATAAACTTGTCGTACAAGCAAATTCTTATGGTATGGCTTTTGCTGATGTTGATGTAAAGATTGATCGTAAGACACAAGATATTGTTGAGAAAAAAGCAGAAATTGTTACAACTTACCATGAAGGCATGGAGCCTGATAAAAAAATAAAGAAGAAGATGGAGAAATATCAAGCAAAAATCGCACCTCTTGTTAATGAAGTTGTAGGTAAGTCTATTGCTCCACTAGATCGCAAACTCAATAAGGCTGGTGAATCTACTCTTGGAAATTTGGTTGCTGATGCCCAGCGTGCAACAATGCAATCCCAAATTGCACTTATGAATCCTGGTGGTATTCGTAATGACTTAGATGCTGGTGATATTACATGGGGAGAGATATATGGTATTCAACCATTCGGAAATCAATTAATAAAAGTAAATTTAACAGGTCAAGACATTCGTGATATTTTAAATCAACAATGGCAAAAAGATATAACAAGAATGCTTCAAATTTCAGGGATCCAATACACTTGGGATGCGAATAAGCCTAATGGAGAAAAAGTAAAAAGTATTCGCTTAACAAATGGAGAAGAAATCATTCCTTCTAAAACTTACAGCGTCGTTGCGAACGCATTTCTAGCTTCAGGTGGAGATGGATTTGTATCCTTTAAAAACGGTAAAGATGCTGAAACAGGACCAACCGATTTTGAAGCACTAGTAGATTATATAAAAAAATCAAAAGAACCAATTCAGTCTATTATTGATGGAAGAATTCAAAAAATAAATTAGTTTTTTATTAATCTCAAAAACAACTAGATTACCTGTGCGTTATACTTTTTAGTGTACAGGTAATCTATTTTTTTGATTTGAATAGTCTAACTGTGGCCAATGGGTATACCGTCTAGATGCAGAGTGCCGAAAAAAATTGAAATAAACAAAAGTTGATATCCTGGACGTACAGGGAGTCTTTTTTGAAAAAACGGGACATAGCGAACATCAAACAGGCTTAACGATGGATGTTAAAAGTATAAATAATGAACTAGAGTTATCATTTGCTAAGACGAAGGAAGGGAAATGGCTGAAAGAAAATGTGCATCGTGCAGGATTTATTATTCGCTATCCAAAGGAAAAAGAGAATGTAATTGGTTATGCGTATGAACCTTGGCACATTCGCTATGTAGGGGATGATGCTGAAAAAATATACAAGGAAAAACTAACTTTAGGGGAATATATGAGATAAGAAGGCTAAAGTGAATTGGAAATCTGTATTTTTTGTTTGGAGAATAGTATTTTATAAAATAGTAGGGTACTTTATTTTAATAGATTGAAAAACTGCCTATCTAAAAATTTGATAGGCAGTTTTTTCTTTTGAGCACTAAGTGAAATGAGTTTATTATGTTCGCACATATGAAAAGTGTAATGTGTAAATATATCCTAAACACCAATTATTGCCCCTCATTATTAGCGATAGGATAGCTACTTAAGGACAAAAAAGAATTGGCTAACTTTTGTGCAAAATGTAATGGAGGCTCTACAGATTGGATATGAATATACATAATTAAGGGATTCATGTAAAGCCAGTGATTATGTAAAGCACTTACAATAATTCCTTGTTGTACAATTGATTTCATAAATGCAGGAGTCTCTTCTTGTAGAATAGCGATTTCGCCTAAATTTAATGCATTACCATTTTGATCCAACGATTCAAAACTTACTCCGACGGGTACTACATAGGTACTCGGTTTTCCTTGAACAAGCACCCTAAAATCGCGGTGAAAAGACACCGAACAACCACCTTGACTTATTTTACTTTTCCCTTTAAGTATTGTAGCAAATTGTTCACAAATGAAATTAAAATTTTGCATAAATTCAATCCCTTTCTCGTACAAAATTATGTAATTAGAGATTTGATTGATGAAATACAGATAAACAATCTTTCTTCAACATTAAAAAAACAGGCTGTAATTTTAATTTATTCAATGTTTATTTTAAAAGAAATGCACGCTATATTATTTAAATATTTAGAATTTATTCGAAAATGATTAGTATATTCGAGTTATTAAATTTATGATTCATGATAGTCCGTTCGAGATATTGTTATAAAAAATCTATAAAGTATGTAATTATACGCTTTTAGTCTATGTAGGTAAGATAAATATGTGTCTAAATTTGAATGATAAAACTAGAAAAACAACGGTGAGAAAATAACCAATAATATTTTATTTTCTATAAAAAGTACTGCTAAATAGTATTTTTTTCGAAATAAGTCTTTCTTATATAAGTATATTGCTACTATGAACATATCTATTTAAAAACAAGACTTTTTTGAATACAAAAGAATGGGTTCTAAAATACCCTGCTTATACAAGAAGAATTCAGTTGTTTCTCCTTGTATCTATTTATATTTTTAAGTATAGAAAAAACCTCTTATGAATATAGAAGGGAATTCCTTATGTTTTTCTTAAACAAATTATTAAATTACGGTTATTTTAACCAAAATTTTCATAGAAATATCTTTTAAAAGAACATTAGTTCGTATATAATAAGAACAAATGTTCCTTATTAGGGGTGATAACCTTGTATGATTATTCTCTTTTACCGAATCGTATTATTCTTTGTGTAGACCTTCGTAGCTTCTATGCAAGTGTGTCATGTATTAAAAAAGGACTGGATCCACGTTATACAAAATTGGCTGTCGTAGGAGATGTAAATCGGAGTGGATCAATCGTATTAGCAGTAACACCGCCATTAAAAGCGTTAGGGATTAAGAAAATGGCAAGGTTGTACGAAATACCGAAGCGGCCAGATATTATTATTGCAAATCCGATTATGCATACGTATATGAAATGTTCAACTTTCATAACTAGTTTAGCTTTGCAATATGTTGCGCCGGAAGATTTTCATCAATATAGTATCGATGAGTTTTTCATGGATATGACTGCAAGTATTCATTTGTTTGCGAGTAATCCGCTCGAATTCGCATTAAAGCTCAAGCGAGAAATATATGAACGTACACGGATTGAAAGTACGATTGGTATAGGGCCTAATTTATTATTGAGTAAAGTAGCGATGGATATTGAAGCGAAAAAGAGTAAAGATGGAATAGCACACTGGACGTATGACGATATACCCGAGAAGTTATGGAGTATTAGACCAATCAGTAAATTTTGGGGTATATCGTACAAAACTGAAATGAAATTGAATCGAAAAGGTATACATACAATTGGAGAATTAGCTCAGTATCCTTTGAAATATTTAAAGCAATCTTTCGGTGTAATAGGGGAAGAATTGCATTTACATAGTAACGGGATTGATTTTAGCAGAATAGCAGAGAAATACGTTCCAGCGACAACATCTATAGCGAAAAGCCAAATATTATTACGGGATTATTCGATAGGAGAGTTCGTAGTTATTTTATTAGAGCATATAGAAGAAGTTTGTTATAGGTTGAGAAGAGAAGAGAAATATGCACAAACAATTCATTTTTCAATTGGGTATAGCAAGGAATACGGTGGGGGAATAAAAAAGGCGCATACGTTAAATCGGGCAACAAATGTAACGATGGATATTTACAATATTTGTACATATTTTTTATATGAGCGCTATACAGGAGAACCGATTAGATCGTTAAGTGTCTCATTAACAAACCTTATTAATGAAGGTGAAGAGCAAATTTCGCTTTTCGATAACATTGTACAAAGGGAAAAAGAAATCCGATTAACGAAAGTTATGGATGAAATTCGAACACGGTTTGGTAAGAACAGTATTTTACGTGGGATTTCCTACACAAGCGTCGCAACATCAAGATATAGAAACACATTATTAGGAGGACATAAATCGTGAAGAATGCTAATATGCCAAAAGGAAGAGGGATGGTAAAGTGGCAACCGTTCGCTAGTATGCCAGAGCAATTCGCAGTTATTAAAGAAATGATACATGTGAAAACGAAAGTCACGCGTCCGATCTTAACAGAGGATGCAAAAGAAGTGCTTGAAAATAAGTTGTTATGTTCCTATTTAGGTGAGGAAGAGATTTTACTTACATATTATAAAGGTGGCTACTTATATAAAAATTACATAACAGTAGTTGATATTAATCCATTAAATGAGACGATTATTTGTACAGATGCTTTTGGGCATAAACGTACTTTTAAATTCGGTGATTTAATTGAAATGGAATAGAATAGCTTTTTTAGCATGGAGGGTCACACTTTAAACACTCTAACGGTTTGTTTAAAGTGTGGACTTCAAGAAATAAAAAGAAAAAATCCCATTGACAATGATAATGAAAATCATTATCATTTATTTGAGAGATAATTTATTTGTATAAAGGGAGATATTGCTTTGAAAAAAAATAATATGAGAGCGTTAGTAGTAGCTACAACATTAGCTATTCCTTTTGCTGTTTATTCTAGCCCAGTGCAAGCAGCGGAAAAAATAGCAGAAAATAAAGCAGGAGTTATGGTAACAGATCGTGTATATAATGTTGAAATCAAAATATATAAAGATCAAAAAGATGAGCCATCCATGGTGTCTCAATACATAAAAGATCCCAAAGTTAAGATTGAAAATGGGAAAAAAGTTGTTACTGCAACAGTACAAGATAGCGATTATTTCCAATATCTTAGAATAGAAGATAGAAATCAACCAGGTGTATTTCACGATGTGAAAGTATTGTCAGAAGATAAGAGGAAAAATGGGACGAAAGTAGTTCAGTTTGAAATAGGAGAATTTTCGAAGAGATATAATATGCAAATGCATATTCGCATTCCTGCTATTGGATATGATCATAAATATCAAGTTCAATTTGAAATTTCAGATCCGACAGCAAATAACAAAGAAACTGAGAAACCAGATGATAATTCTAATGCAGGTGATAAGGAAACGGATCATCAAATTGATAGTCAAAATATGATAACGGACAAAAAATTAAGGGAACTTGTTAATAAAAAAGTATTTAATAGAAAAGATTTAAATACACCAATTACGAAAGAAGAGTTATTACAAGTAAAAAACTTATTTTTAAATACGAATGAGATCCTCGACTATAGTGGATTGAAATATATGCCTAATTTAAAGTCTTTAACAGTTGCTAATGCAAAGATAACAGATCCGTCGTTCTTTGCGAACTTAAAACAATTGAACCATTTAGCTTTGCGCGGTAATGAAATTGTAGATGTAACACCGCTTATTAAAATGGATAATTTAGAATCTCTTGATTTAAGCAATAATAAAATTACGAACGTTGCACCACTAACTGAAATGAAGAATGTGAAAAGTTTATATGTAGCAGGCAATCAAATTGAAGATGTAACAGCATTAGCAAAAATGGGACAATTAGATTACTTGAATTTAGCAAATAATAAAATTACGAACGTTGCTCCATTAAGCTCGTTAAAAAATGTAACATACTTAACTTTAGCGGGTAATCAAGTTGAAGATATTACACCGTTATATGCATTACCTTTAAAAGATTTAGTATTAACGCGTAATAAGGTTAAAGATGTATCGGGCATTGACCAATTGAATCAATTAGATGAATTATGGATTGGGAAAAATCAAATTGAAGACGTGACACCACTTACTAAAATGACTCATCTTAAAGTATTAGATGTACCTAATAATGAGTTAAAGGATATTACTCCATTATCAAATTTAGTAAACTTGCAAAAACTTGATTTAGAGGCAAATTATATTTCTGATTTATCACCAATTAGTCAGTTGAAAAAACTAACGTTTTTAAGCCTTGTAGCGAATGAAATTCGTGACGTTAGACCTGTTATCGAATTAAGTAAGCAAGCATACATTAATATTCAAAATCAAAAAGTCTTTTTAGAGGACGTAGAAGTACATAAAGAAGTGAAAGTACCTATTTATGAAAAAGACGGTGAAATCTCTACAAAAATCCGTTTAAAAAGTGATGGCGGCACTTACAATAATGGTGTAATTACATGGAATACGTTAGGTGAGAAAGTATATGAGTTTGGAGTAAAAGATCCATTTGCTGATACAGGCATCTTTTACACTGGTACAGTAATACAAAATGTTGTGGATAAAGTATCGGGAGAAGTAACAGATCCAAAAGGTGAAGGAACAGATCCAAAAGGAGAAGTAACAGATCCAAAAGGAGAAGTAACAGATCCAAAAGGAGAAGTAACAGATCCAAAAGGAGAAGTAACAGAACCAAAAGGAGAAGTGACAGAACCAAAAGGAGAAGTGACAGAACCAAAAGGAGAAGTGACAGAACCAAAAAGTGAAGTGACAGAACCAAAAGGAGAAGTGACAAAACCAAAAAGTGAAGTGACAGATCCAAAAGGTGAAGGAATAGATCGAGTGAATTCGCAAATTACTAAAAATAACGCATTGAATAAACAAATTGTTAAGAAGGAACAGATATTACCTGCTACAGGACATGATACGAATTGGTTATCCGTTTTTGGTGGGGGATTAATGTTGATAGGAGCTTATTTATATAGAAGGTTAAAGAGAGTTAACTAAAATAAAAACCTTTTTGCTAACTAATGAATTGAAAAATCGAAGTAATCTGTGCGATACAGTTATTTGAAGGGATTATCCTAAATATAGGATTCTTTCTTTGAGCAAAATTAGATGTGCTATCCTGAATTTTTAATAATGGTAACAAAAATAAGAACAGCCATTCAACGAAGAAGGCTGTTCTTATTTTTATTTCAATAGATATTTTTACATTATCAATCTGTCTGGATTGTCTTTTTTCTTTTAGTAACTTTATATTTTAATAAGAAGCTTCTTAAATAAATAATAGTAAGTCAGCTTAGGTGAATCCATTTTTATTTTCTATATCTCTTCCTAACTTAATTATATCATGTAATTAACGTTCGAAATAGACTGTTTATTCTTATTTACTACTGCTAAAATCAAGAACACATGACTAGTAAGGAGAGATGTTAAATGAGTTCTTTCGTTCTCGATTTTCAGGAAATAGAAAAAACGCAGCTTTTTCTCGTTGGTGGAAAAGGATTGAATTTAGGGGAGTTATCAAACATTCAAGGTATACAAGTGCCAGAAGGATTTTGTGTTACAACAGTAGGGTATGAAAAAGCCATTGAACAAATTGAAGTGTTTCATACTTTGTTGAATCAACTAGCCATACTAAAAATTGAGGACCGAGATCAAATTAGTGAAATTAGTAAGAAAATTAGAGAAGCCATTATGGCAGTGGAAATTCCAGTTGATGTAGTGGAATCAGTAGCTCATTATCTCTCGCGTTTTGGAAATGAACATGCATATGCAGTGCGTTCTAGTGCTACTGCTGAAGATTTACCGTATGCCTCGTTTGCTGGTCAGCAAGATACGTATTTAAATATCATCGGAAAAGAAGCGGTTTTGCAGCATGTAAGAAAGTGTTGGGCTTCTTTATTTACAGATCGAGCGGTTATATACCGAATGCAAAACGGCTTTGATCATAATCAAGTTTCTATAGGTGTTGTCGTTCAAAAAATGGTTTTCCCTGTGGCTTCAGGGATTTTATTTACTGCGGATCCGATTACTTCTAATAGGAAGGTGTTATCAATCGATGCCAGCTTTGGACTTGGCGAGGCGCTAGTATCTGGATTGGTTTCTGCCGATAATTATAAGGTAAAAGAAGACGAAATCGTCGAAAAGGTCATCGCAACGAAAAAATTAGCCATCTATGGACGAAAAGAAGGCGGAACAGAGACAAAGAAAATTGCTCCTAATCAGCAAAAAGTTCAAACACTTATTGAACAACAAATTTTACAATTAGCACGCATCGGAAGACAGATTGAAGCTTATTTTGGTTGTCCGCAAGATATTGAATGGTGTTTAGTTGATGATACATTTTATATTGTTCAAAGTAGGCCGATAACGACTTTGTATCCAATTCCAGAAGCGAATGATCAGGAAAATCATGTGTATGTATCGGTCGGTCACCAGCAAATGATGACGGATCCTTTGAAGCCATTAGGAATGTCTTTATTCCAGTTAACATCCTTTGGACCGAGGTTTCAAGCTGGGGGAAGGCTGTTTGTTGATGTTGCACAAAGATTGGCCTCACCTGCTAGTAGAGAATTTTTATTAAATACAATAGGAGAATCAGAGCCGCTTATTAAAGATGCATTAATGACTGTAATAGAGCGAGATAATTTTATTAAATTGTTACCGGATGAAGAAGAAAAAAGTCTTGGAAAAAGTATGCCACCTGCAAGCTCGCAACCACAAATCGAAAACGACCCAGCAATCGTTACGGATTTAATCAAGAACAGTCAAGCATCGATAGAAGAGTTAAAACAAAGTATTCAAACGAAATCAGGATCAGATGTACTTGATTTTATTTTAGAAGATATTCAGCAATTAAAGAAAATATTATTTCACCCGCAAAGTATGGCTGTCATTATGGCAGGTATGAATGCTTTATCATGGATCAATGAAAAGATGGAGCAATGGCTAGGAGAAAAAAATGCAGCAGACACACTTTCTCAATCTGTACAAAATAATATTACTTCAGAAATGGGTTTAGCATTATTGGATGTCGCAGATGTGATTCGTCCGTATCCAGAAGTCATTGCGTATTTACAGCATATAGAAGATGACAGCTTTTTAGATGAACTAGTTCAGTTTAAAGACGGGGAAAAAGTTCGAGATGCAATCGAGGCGTTTCTAAATAAATACGGAATGAGATGCAGCGGCGAAATCGATATTACGAAAACGCGCTGGAGTGAAAAACCAACTACAATTATCCCGATGATTTTAAATAATATAAGAGATTTTGAAGCTGGTGCTAGTAAGCGGAAGTTTGAAGAAGGGCTGCAGGAGGCTTTAAAAAGAGAAGAAGAGTTATTAGACAAATTGCAGTATTTAGCAGATGGCAAACAAAAAGTAGAAGAGACGAAGCGAATGATCAGTATAATTCGGAATTTCGCTGGCTATCGTGAATACCCAAAATACGGAATGATTAATCGCTATTTCATATATAAGCAGGCATTACTAAAAGAAGCCGAGCAACTCGTGCGAAATAACGTTATTACTGAAATAGAAGATATATACTATCTTACTTTTGAAGAACTTCACGAAGTCGTCCGCACGAATAAACTAGATTACAAAGTTATTCATAAACGAAAAAATGAGTACAAATTATATGAAAAACTAACACCTCCGCGTGTTATTACTTCTGATGGTGAAATTATTATAGGTAAATATAAACGAGAAAATCTCCCTACCGAAGCAATAGTAGGTTTGCCTGTTTCTTCTGGAGTGGTAGAAGGGAGAGCTCGTGTTATTTTAAACATGGAAGATGCAAGTTTAGAAGATGGAGATATATTAGTTACGGCATTTACTGATCCTGGCTGGACGCCATTGTTTGTGTCTATAAAAGGGTTAGTTACGGAAGTTGGCGGACTCATGACACACGGGGCAGTGATTGCGCGTGAATATGGATTACCAGCAGTCGTCGGGGTAGAGAATGCTACGAAACGAATAAAAGACGGGCAACGAATTCGGGTACATGGAACAGAAGGATATATTGAGATAGTGTAGTTATATTTTAAATAAAAAGATCGTCCACTAAATATAGCGGACGATCTTTTTATGATTGTAAGCTTGCTGCTATCACCCATCTGAAACTGAAAATTAAAATAAAAATGAGCATATGAATTGGATTTCTTTGAATGCCCCTGTCGTAGAAGGAGACATACATGCTACGATACTCATTCACATGCAAGAAGCAACCATGAAGATTGATGAATTAGAATGTACATCAATCTAAAACAAAGAATATTTTCAAAAATATTACAAATTCAGACAACATATTGTAAATTATCTGAATTTTCATTATTATATAAGCGTTATAACGTATTTAATATTGGGGAGGAATAGGGATGAAGAAAAAGCCTTTTAAAGTGCTGTCTACGCTTGCGGCGGCAGCAGTGCTTAGTTGCACATTTGGGGTAGGTAGTCAATCTGTTTATGCGGCAACGCCGTCTAATGTAGGATCTTTAAGTCCGATTGATGAAAATTTAATTCAAGAGGACCGTCTAGCAGATGCGCTCAAGAAACGCGGTGTAATTAATAATTCTGCGTCGAAAGAAGACACATTAAAAGCTGTTGAAAAATACGTAGAGAAGAAAAAAGGCGAAAATGCTGGGAAAGAACCAGCAACAGGGGATAGTGTCTCGAGAGAAGCGTTTGACTTTTTGAAAAAAGTGAAAGATGCAAAAGCAGATGCGAAAGAAAAAGCTGATCAACCTGCTAGTGGCCCGGTAGTTGGACAAGAGCCGGTTAAAGGGGGATTAAACGGCAAAGTACCAACTACTTCAGCAAAGCAAAAACAATATAATGGTGATGTCCGTAAAGATAAAGTGCTTGTATTGTTGGTGGAGTTTGCTGACTTTAAGCATAACAATATTGATCAAGTACCAGGTTATATGTATTCAAATGATTTTAATCCAGAACATTATCAAAAAATGTTATTTGGTAATGAGCCATTTACACTCTTTGATGGTTCAAAAGTACCAACATTTAAACAATATTATGAAGAGCAATCTGGTGGTAGTTATACAGTAGATGGCACAGTAACAAAGTGGTTGACAGTTCCTGGTAATGCGGCAGATTATGGCGCAGATGCAGGAGATGGCGGCCATGATAATAAAGGACCAAAAGGACCTCGTGATTTTGTAAAAGAAGCATTAAATGCGGCTGTAGAAAGTGGTATTGATTTATCTGAATTTGACGAATACGATCAATATGACAATAATGGTGATGGCAATAAAAATGAACCAGATGGTCTGATTGATCACTTAATGGTCATTCACGCTGGAGTTGGGCAAGATGGAGGCGGTGGTAGACTAGGTGATGATGCAATTTGGTCGCATCGTTGGCACCTTGGAACACCATATCCAATTGAAGGAACAAAAGCAAAAGTTGATAACTGGGGCGGTAAAATGGCAGCGTACGATTACACAATTGAGCCAGAAGACGGAGCAGTTGGTGTATTCGCACATGAATTTGGTCATGATTTAGGCCTTCCGGATGAGTATGATACGAAGTATTCAGGAGCAGGGGAGCCAATTAACTCTTGGTCTGTTATGAGTGGCGGCAGCTGGGCTGGTAAAATTGCAGGTACAACGCCACCAAGTTTCTCTCCGCAAAACAAAGAGTTCTTTCAAAAGAACATGGGTGGAAACTGGGCAAATATTGTAGAGGTAGACTATGATAAATTAAATCGTGGTATCGGTTTTGCAACGTACTTAGACCAAAGTGTAACGAAATCAGCTCGTCCTGGTCTAATTCGCGTTAACTTACCAGATAAAGAAGTGAAAGGTATTCAGCCTGCATTCGGTAAGAAATATTACTATAGTACAAAAGGCGATAATCTTCATACAACATTAGAAACACCAGTGTTTGATTTAACAAATGCAACACTGGCGAAGTTTGATTACAAGTCATTGTATGAAATTGAAACAGATTATGACTTCCTTGAAGTATATGCAGTGACAGAGGATAATAAGAAAACGTTAGTCGATCGAATTGGCGAAAAGAATGTGAAAAATGGTCTAGATACAACGGATGGTAAATGGGTAGATAAGTCATATGACTTAAGCAAATTTAAAGGTCAAAAAGTAAAACTAGTATTTGAATACATTACAGATGGTGGCTTAGCACCGAACGGTTTTACTTTTGATAACGCTACATTAACTGTAGATGGAAATGTTGTCTTCTCTGATGATGCAGAAGGCGAATCGAAATTAAAATTAAATGGTTTCGTTGTAGCAAACGGTTTTGATAAGAAGAAACATAACTACTATTTAGAGTGGAGAAACTACGCTGGTGCTGACCAAGCATTAAAATATAGCAGCGGTGTACCGTATAATACAGGTCTTGTTGTATGGTATGCAGACTCTAGCTTTACAGATAATTGGGTTGGTATTCATCCAGGCGAAGGTTTCTTAGGGGTTGTTGACTCTCACCCAGAGGCAATTGTTGGAACGCTAAACGGCAAACCAACTGTTCAAGGTAGTACACGATACCAAATCGCAGATGCTGCATTCTCCTTTAACCAGACGCCAGCATGGAAAGTTGTATCTCCAACACGCGGAACATATGATTACAAAGGATTACCAGGTGTAACGAAGTTTGATGATTCTAAATTGTATATAAATGATTTAATCCCAGATGCAGGACGTAAATTACCGAAGTTTGGATTGAAATTTGAAGTAGTTGGACAAGCAGATGATAATTCTGCAGGTGCAGTTCGTTTATATCGTTAATAATGGAGAAGCTGTTGAAGGGGATTCCTTTCAACAGCTTTTTTCATAGAAACATAAATTTCATTAAGCAATTAGTTGATGTCCAGATTGATTAAAATATATTTCTATACAGGTTGGCTTACTTCTTTAAACCAGCCGCATAAAACGGGCCGTGAACTGCGATAGTTGATAAAATACGAGCAATTTCCTTAGGTGTTTCTTTTTGGCCATTATTTAACCATTGCTGAATGACACCTATATGAGCAGATGCCATATAAGAAGTTAGGTATTCGCTTGGAACAAGCAAACTCTCTTTATCAATAAGAGCCCCATTCGTATCTTCAAATAGTGTTTTCCACATAAAGTCTTTCAGTTTTGTTTGGAAAGATAAATCTCCTTTTGGACTTAACACAGCTTTCATAAAATCACTATTTTCATTTAGAAATTCAAGAATAGAAGCGATAAGTACAAATGGCGTCGTTGGGGAAGGGTTTGAGCCAAGATCGGCAATCACTTCAGGGAATTTTTGTTTGGCAATGCTAGAAAACTCATGCATAATTTCTTCTTGGCATTTCGTCATTAAATCAAATTTATCTTGATAGTGTGCATAAAATGTACCGCGATTTATGTTCGCTTTCGTTGTAATATCTTTTACTGTAATGGCGTCAAAACCTTTTTCTTCAATAAGCTCCACTAGTGCATTTCGTATGGCCGTTTTCGTACGAATAACACGTAAATCTAAATTACTATCACGCAAAGCATGTCCCTCCTTAATTTTACTCAACACATTTAGAAAAAGTGTCTTATAACCGACACATTCACGATTTTTGATTATTGAATAAGATTTAGCTCAAACATATAATTCAAAATATAAATAAACAACACGTTGTTCATTTATTGTAACGAAAATTAAAGGAGGAGAAAAGAAAATGTTTAAAAACAAACTTTTATTGTTAGCACCAGTTATTGCACTACTTGTTGTTTTTATTTTTTCATTAACATTATTCCCAACTGTTCAACCAAAGCCAAAAAACTTGCCAATAGCAATTGTAAATGAGGATCAAGGTGTAGAAGTTCCAAATCAACCGAAAATGAATATGGGGCAAACAATTGTTGATAATATCAAAAAAACAGCGAAATCAGATGAAGAACCTGCGGTGAAGTGGGTAGAAGTGAAAAATAAGGAAGCAGTTCAAAAAGGTTTAAATAATCAAGAGTATTATGCCGCATTCGTCATTCCGAAAGAATTTAGTATGAAACAGGCTTCATTACGAACACCGCAGCCATCTTCACCAGAAGTAGAAATATTAATTAATCAAGGAATGAATATGGCTGCATCAACTATGGCAGGGCAAATGTTAAATGGTGTAGTGGATAATATGAGCAACAATGTTCGCACACAAATATTAGATGGATTGAAAGCAAGGGGAGCTACTTTAACAACAGATCAAGCTTCGAAATTAGTAACACCTATTGTAAAGCACGTGAAAAATGTGAATGAGGTCGGAAAAAACAGTGCGAACGGTAACTCACCAATGTCATTATTTCAGCCGTTATGGATTGCAAGTTTAGCTAACGCAGCAATTATTTTTATTGCGCTTAGTAAAATGCCGGTACGTACAAGAAAAGAAAACTTTGGATTAAAACTAAAACAAATAGTAGCTGGAGCAGTTGCGACACTTGTAATTGGTTTTGGCCTTACGTGGATTGCAGATGGGATGGTAGGATTAAATATTTCGAATTTCACGGAGACAGCGTTGTTCTTATCCATCACGTCTTTTAGCTTCTTCTTAATGATATCGGCGGTACTTTCATTAGTTGGGCTAAAAGGTATCGGTTTATTCGCACTCTTACTATTCTTCGGGGCACCGTTATTATCATTAGCACCTGAAATGTTGTCGCCATTTTATCAAAATTGGGTTTATTCTTGGTTACCAATGAAATTTATGATCGAAGGACTCAGGGAGATCTTCTTCTTCGGAAAAGGGTTAAGCTGGAATACACCTGTTACTGTGCTCGTTTGGATTGGTGTGGTAAGTATGGTTGTTATACTAGCAACTGCATTGAAGCGTAGTGCAGTAAAGGGACATAAAATGGAATTGAATGCTTAAAAGATAAAAAACGTTTCACTCGTAGTGAAGCGTTTTTTGATGAAATCATTAGGAATCGTTAAGGAAATTAAGCAGCGATAGATAGGGTTTTACAATATGTTATACGTGATTGAAGTATTCGTGTTTGCAGTAATTTTTTTGTATACATGCTCCTACTATTTCAAAGTGCATAAAATGTTATGCGAAATTATGGAGGGGATACGATGTATAATTCGAATTATCATGATTGGTATAGGCAAAATGATAAGTTGATAAGTGATATTGAAAAAGCTATAAACGGAGAATATAGCGCTATAAGCTGCTACGCAAAGTTAGCTAACATGGCTCCAAATCAAGTAGAACGAAATCAGATTCTTGAAATTCGTAATGATGAAATAAAGCATTTCCAAAACTTTGTCCAAATTTATACGAACTTAACTGGCAGGCAGCCTAAACCACAGATTACCGAAGAATGCCCGAATACGTACTTACAAGGATTAGAATTCGCTATACAGGATGAGCAAAGGACAGTAGATTTTTATTTGGAAATTTCAGATGAAACATCGGATGCATCTGTGAAAGATTTGTTACGGAGAATAGCTGCAGATGAACAAAATCATGCGGTTTGGTTTTTATATTATTTTGTGAAGTCGAAGTGAGTATAAAGAATGAGTGGCTGATGTGATGAATATATTAGAAATTGTTTTAAAGCGTAGTGCAACAATTGAATGAAAAACTTAAATATAAGCAGAAAGAAACCGTTTCATAAGTAGTGGGACGGTTTTTCGCGGTGAAATACAAGTTACATAGGTATCGACAAAATATAGTAGTTGAATTTGGTATATAATGTATGAAATGAAAGCGAAAATAAATAAGCTAGGAGCAAATAAATGAAAAGAGGAATTATTGTAGATATTCCAAATGAATATGATAATCTACTTTGGAAAGTGTTAAAGCCGATCGATATTACGTTATTTGATTGGCGAGTGGAAAATGAGGAATCTTATTTCAGATTACCTGATGGATTAGGATCAGAATTATTCTCAGAAGATAACAAGGTAATGAGTGGATTAGAATTGAAAAAATCAATAAAAGACAACATATATTATCTCATTTTTGCAGATTTAAAAGCGTATCCAAAAGGAGAAGTATTAGAAGAGATTGAAACATATGAAGAGTTCACAGAGAGCAAGTGTGAAGTAGTCGTATTAGTAGCGGACGGTGATTATATACACATTTACGCTAAAGACCCAAAAGCGATTGAATTGATGTATGAAAACGCACTGAATCAAGGTTTTTATGTTGAATACGTTACAGACGAAAATGACGGTAGAACGCGTTTGTCAGTATAGTAGTAATTTGAAAGGGGAACGGCAATATGGAGAGAAATACAGTTAAAGAATATACAATACGAACTGCTACTGAAGAGGAGAGCGATACTATTATTACTCTATTAAGAGAAGTAGCAGAGTGGTTACAACATAAAGAAGTAGATCAATGGCAGTATCTGTTAGGAGGAGAGGCTACAGCTGAAATATTAGAATGTATAAGAAATAAATATACGTATATTGTTATGAAAGAAGATGAAATTGTTGGTACGATTACAGCATCTCCTAAACAAAATGAATGGGATGAACATATTTTTGGTAAAGAGGAAGTTTCGGATTCAGTATATATTCATAGATTTGCGGTGAGACGGAAGTATAAGGGGAATGGAATAGGAGAATCGATTTTGCAGTGGGTAGAAGAAAATGTACAGTGTGATAAAGAGTACTTGAAGTTAGATTGTGTGGGACATAATCGTACGTTGAATGATTTTTATAAGAAAAATGATTTTGAGTATGTGGGCAGTACGGATGGGCTTAGTAAGTTTCAAAAGAAAAGGAGCAAATAAATGAATCCAATTAACGTAAGTTTAGTTAAGAAGTTAATACAGAAACAGTTTCCTGAATGGGCACATTTAGAAGTGAAACCTGTAAAGTTTAGTGGGCATGATAATAGAACGTTTCACTTAGGAGATCAGATGAGTGTTAGATTACCAAGTGATGCAGCATATGCACCGCAAGTAGAGAAAGAAAACAAGTGGCTTCCTATATTAAATAAGGAACTTTCTTTACCAATTTCTGCACCAATTGCAAAAGGGCATTCGTCTGAAGAGTATCCGTGGCCATGGTCTATTAATAAGTGGATAGAGGGAGAGACAGTTAAGAAAGAAAATGTTCGTGACTTACATGAATTCGCAGCGGACTTAGGATCATTTCTACTAGAATTGCAATCCATTGATTCTAGTAACGGACCAATAGCTGGAGCGCATAACTTTTACCGAGGCGGGTTTATATCTGTATACGATGAAGAAGCGAGAGTAGCTATTGAAAACAATAAAGACGCTTTTGATGAGTCATTGTTAAAGCACCTTTGGGATTTAGCGCTCCGATCAAAATGGGAACGCACACCAGTTTGGATTCATGGAGATGTTGCGCCAGGGAATTTACTCGTTAAAGATGGAAAGCTTTGTGCCGTAATTGATTTTGGTATACTAGGAGTAGGTGATCCGTCGTGTGACGCGGCGATGGCATGGACATTTTTTGATGAAAATAGTAGAAATGTATTTAAAGAAGTGTTGAGGATGGATGAGGAAACGTGGGATAGAGCGAGAGGATGGGCGCTTTGGAAGGCGTTAATTACATATGATGCGAATAGAAATAGTAATGAAAAAGTAGCTGAGGAAGCATATCGTGTAATCCAAGTGATTGTGGATGATTATAAAATGAGATGAAAATAGTAATGTGTAGCACAAGTTTTGATTGAAGTTATTTGACGTTTACTATGCAATAAAAAGGAGGGAATATAATTGAAAGTCAGGCAAGGGAAATATGAAGAAATAAAATTGCGTGATAGAATTCCAGGTATGGTTGAATATATAGATAGCACAAGACTTCCGGCTGATTTTCACTACTATATCCCTCCACACTGGCATAGAAGTATTGAAATTAGTTTAGTAATATATGGAGACGTTTTTTTGTATGTAAATGGGCAAAAAAAGAAAGTATCAGCTGGCGAGTTTATTTTTGTAAACAGTGGAGATGTGCACGAATTTGAAAAAGTTGAGAATGCAAGTTGTGCAGTAATGATGTTAATAGTTTCGTATGAATTTCTTAAAGAGCTAAATGCTGATTTTGATAAATATAGATTTACTCTACAAGCATCATTTGTGCAGAAAGAAAAGCTCCAACAAATATTTTATGAATTAAAGGAGTTAGTCACAAATTTTGATGAGTTAAGTTATATAAAAATGAATAGTTTAATTTATGAGATTGTTTATATTCTATTGCGCCACTGTAAAGATAGAAAAAAAGAAGATAATGATTTTCAATTTGGAAATAAACAAAAAGAGATAATTACATATATGTATGAACATTATGATGAAAAGCTTAAAATGAAAGATGTAGCGAAACACTTTTTTGTAAGTGAGGAACATTTTTCTCGGATGTTCAAAAAATCTTTCGGATCAAATTTCACCTCTTTTTTAACGAGATACAGGCTTCATAAAGCGTATGAAGATATTATTAGCAGTACGAATTCTATACAAGATATAGCAGTGAAACATGGATTTCCCAATGTGAAGTCATTCATTTCGCAGTTTAAAGGGAAATATGGGGATACACCATTACAGTATAGAAAAAATATCATATCAAAAAATGACAATAATTGAATCAAATATGAACAACAATAAAAATACGTTCCATGTTACATTTTGTACATGGAACGTATTTTTATTTAGTAAATGGAAATGTATACGGTTATATAATTTTTCGGAAAATGAAAGCGTTAAAAAAGAGATGGGGGAATAGTGAATGTCTAGAAAATATAGCTTAGATTTATTAGAAAAGATTCAAGAAAAACAAGAAACCATCAATGTACAAGGCGCAGAAGTAATAGTGAAAAACATACCAGATTGCGATGAAAAGGGAGCAATGGATCCACGTCTTTATAAAGATATGAAGGTTCAAATGAATATAATGAGGTTTATGCCTAAAAATATGATGAAAATGGACGCTTCTGAAAAATCGGTAAAGAATATGAGAAAGCAGTTTAATGGTATTAAAAGCGTTCCAATCGTAACGAAAGATATAAATATTACGAATGAAACGGTTAAAGCGGAAGATGGATATGACATTCCGATAAGGATTTATAATAGTATTTCAAAACAAGAAAACGCGCCAATTTTATATTTTATTCATGGTGGCGGATTCATGGCAGGATCACCAGATGTGGTAGAAGAACTTGTGAAATTAATAGTAGAAAAAACAGATATACTAGCCTTTTCTGTAGATTATCGATTAGCTCCAGAACATCCTTTTCCAAATGGACATACAGATTGTTACACTACTTTAAAATGGATTTATGAGAATGCTGAAGCATTCGGCGGTGATAAGAATAATATTTTTGTTGCGGGTGATAGTGCTGGAGGGAACTTAGCACAGTATTGTACAACGAGAGATATGGAAGATGGTAGAAACTTCGTTAAAGGGCAATTACTTCTGTACCCTACACTTAACATGTGTGACTATGAAGACGAGTTTTATTCTTGGAGTATAGATAAATATGAGATTGCTCCGAAATATAAAAAAGGATTAGAAAAAATGCTTAATATGATGCATGCAATGGTCGGAGGGATGGCAGAAATACTTGGTACGGAAGACATTCATTCGAAGTATTTAAGTCCATACGTTGATGTATCTTCAGATTATCCAAGTACATTTATTACGGTAGGAGAACATGATTTTTTAATGATTGAATGTTTAGCGTATGCAGCTAAATTGAAGAAACAAGGAGTGGATACTGAAACGATTCTCTATCGTGGTTTAGGGCACGCGTATGGAGATAATGTAGGTGTCTATCCTCAAAGTGAAGATTTAGCGATTGAGATGGGGAGTTTTATATTGAAGAATAGTAAGAAAGACTCCTACTTCGAGCAATGATTTTAAACTCTACTTTGTGCTTTAAGTGAGAATATCTAAAAAGTATATAAAAAGCCTAATTTGATCTAAATGTTTCAAATTAGGCTTTTTTATATGATTAAATATTCAAGATCAAAAGAAGGAATAAAACTATATTATACAGAATATTTAGATAATAGGAGGTGTCGGATTTTGAGTGAAATTGAATTAAAAAGTAATGTAATTAAGACAGGAAGAGAGAGGAGTATGATTCTTCGGTTTATACTCGCTAGTCTCGTTGGGGTGTTTATGTTTTTCGTACCTGTTACGATAAATGGAGCTTCTTCTATTATGATTGATCATATCGTATCGTGGATCCGTACTTCAGTTCCGGGCGTAGTACCTTATTATGCATTGTTTGTTATGGTGATTGGTGCGATTTATCCATTTTATACGAAGAAATGGAATGCATCTATCGTAGACATTTGTTTTTCTATTTTAAAAGTAGTTGGTGTTGTTTTTGGCGTATTATATTGTTTTAAAGTGGGACCAGCTTGGTTTTTTGCACCAGATGTTGGGCCGTTTTTGTATGAGAAACTAGTTATATCGGTAAGTTTACTCGTTCCGATTGGTTCGGCGTTTTTAGCGTTATTAGTCGGATATGGGTTGCTTGAATTTATCGGTACATTTTGCCGTCCGATTATGAGACCTTTATGGAATACGCCGGGACGATCGGCAATTGATGCGGTTGCTTCCTTCGTTGGAAGTTATTCACTAGCCTTATTAATTACGAACCGCGTATATAAAGAAGGAAAGTATACGACAAAAGAAGCAGCCATTATCGCTACAGGATTTTCTACAGTATCCGCAACATTTATGATCATCATCGCAAAAACATTAGACATTATGCATTTATGGAATGTTTATTTTTGGACTACACTTGTAGTAACATTCATCGTGACTGCTATCACCGTAAGAATCCCACCTCTTAGTAGAAAGCCCGATACATATATTACGAAAGAAGGGTTCCCAGAGCCCGTTTATAAGGAAAAAATGTTAGAACGTGCTTGGGAAGATGCATTAGAAGTATCAAGATCTGCACCGAGCATTATGAAAAATATTGCAGTGAACTTAAAAGACGGTTTTATTATGACGATGGGAATTTTACCATCTATTATGTCAGTAGGGTTAATTGGTATCGTCTTAGCGAAGTTCACGCCAATATTTGATTGGATCAGTTATATTTTTTATCCATTTACATGGGTTTTACAATTACCAGAAGCAGACTTAGCTGCTAAAGCGGTATCAGTTGGTATTGCAGAAATGTTTTTACCATCATTATTAGTTGTAAGTGCGCCGCTCGTGACAAAGTTTGTCATTGCGGTTATTTCGGTATCATCTATTTTGTTTTTCTCCGCTTCAATCCCTTGTATATTATCGACAGATATTCCGTTAAAAGTATCTGAACTTATTATTTTGTACGTGCAGAGAACGATATTAACGTTGCTTATTATTACGCCGATTGCTTATTTGGTGCTTTAATAGGAAACCCTCGCTTTCTATGTGAGCGAGGATTTTTGTTGTTAAAATCATTATATATAAATTTTGAGATATTTATTCATATGTTATAGTAACAAAAGAAGGGGGCTTACAAATGGAAATCATTCACGAAAGAGCGAAGTTACGGTTAATGGATAGTGGTGATGTCGAAACTTTGTTTTCGATTGTAGAAGGAAATAGGCAAATTTGGGCGTATTTAATCTCTAAAATGGAAACTGTTCAAGATATGCAGCAATATGTTCAAAAAGCGATAAAGAGTTATGGAAAGGGTACACAAATCCCTTGCGCTGTAGTGGATCAACAGACGAACAAGATTGTAGGGAGTACACGTTTATATAATATTTCAGTAGAAGATAAAACAGTGGAGTTAGGGCAGACGTGGTACCATCCAATTGTGCAACGTACGAGTATAAATACAGAATGTAAGTATATGCTTCTCCAGTATGCTTTTGAAAAACTGCATATGCTACGAGTGCAAATTAAGACGGATGTAAGAAATGAAAAAGCACAACGAGCAATTGAAAGGTTAGGCGCGGTAAAAGAAGGTGTGCTAAGAAATGAAAGAAGATTGCCGAGCGGTCATGTGAGAGATGCAGTTGTGTACAGTATTATTGCGAGTGAATGGTCAGGCGTGAAAGGAGAATTGTTAGAAAAATTAGAGTTATACAAAGAAAAGCTATAATTCGTATTTTGTAAGGTATATGATCGTAATTTGCGAATAATATACCTTTTTTTCTTACAAAACACTAACTTATTTAATTTACTTTTGTTTCATCATTCCCTTCTGAGAAAAAATTCGTTACAATGTAGTTGTATGGTAATAAACTAATGAATTAAAATTGTAATGAAAACCGCAAATGAAAAATGAATTGATAATCCTCAATTTTAAATGAAAACCCTTTTATATATAATAAGTAAAATACCTTCTTTTAAACAAACTCAAACAAAACGATTTGATATAAATGTTTTTTTATAGAAGTATGGATGATGTACGGAGGCAATTACAAATGAAAGAAAATAAGAAGAGTAAAAAAAGACGAATCTTTCAAGTGTTTTTATTAATGATTTGTTCTGCTATTTTGTATGTGAGCTATGCAGCTTACGATATTTGGAGTTATCGCTTTAAAACGGATGATGATGTGAAGACAGATGCTGGTATCGTGCTAGGAGCAGCTTCATGGAACGGAAAACCATCTCCTGTATTTAAGGAAAGAATTAATCACGCGATTTCTCTATATAAAAACGGAAACATTAAGAAAATTATTTTTACAGGTGGTACAAAGTTTGAAGCCGAGCTTGAGGAAGCTCGCACTGCTAGAGTATATGCATTGAAACAAGGTGTAAAAGAGGAGGATATTTTAATTGAAACAAAATCCCTTTTCACTGAAGAAAATTTAAAGAATGCGAAGGAAGTTGGAATAGAGAACGGAATACACTCATACACGATTGTAAGTGATCCACTTCATATGAAACGCGCAATGAGAATCGCAAAACATATTAACATTGAGGCATATGCTTCACCGACTCCAACATCAGCATATAAAACGTTAGATACAGAAATTCCATTCTTTTTTAAAGAATTATTCTCGTATATCGGATATGTAACCTCTTTGCCGCTAAAGGCATTGAAGGGGGATTAATATAAGAAAAGGACCTGTTTTTCTATAGGTATTTTTCTTATAATCCAAAAACATTGTATTTTTATCGGAATAGTGAAACAATAGAGAGGTAGCTTCATATAATCATAATGACAAAATGAACGGTTTATGAATCGAGCATTTACGGGCAGCCCGACTCCCATTGAACTTCTTTGCTCCACCTGAATTTTGAGGTGGGAGTTTTACTGCCCGCAAATAGCGGGATAAAGGAGATTATAGTATGGCACTCTCATTTGTTGAAACAGAAGAACAATCTTTCATTATTGAACAAATAAATAAATTGATTCCGAAGTTCATGGAAAGGGAGCATCAATTAAGTGAATTAGGATCATTTCCGTATGAAAATATTAATAATTTAAAAGATATCGGATATACGAAAATAACGTTACCGAAGGAATTTGGTGGTAGTGCGATTTCTTTATATGACTTCGTTTTATTTCAAGGGAAAATTGCAGAAGGCTGTGGAGCTACTGCATTATCGATTGGATGGCATATCGGTATTGTAAAAGAGCTAGCTGAAAATCGCTCTTGGAATGATGGAATGTTCAAATGGTTTTGCGAAGAAGTGCGTAATGGTGCACTCTTTAATCGGGCAGCAACAGAACCGAAAACAGGAAGTCCGACGCGTGGTGGTAAACCAGAAACAATCGCGGTGCAACAAGGCGAGAAGTGGATTATAAATGGAAGGAAAACTTTTACAACGATGGCACCAGTACTTGATTATTTTATTATTTCAGCAAGTATGGAAGGCCGAGAAGAAGTTGGTGAGTTTGTCATTCCAAGAAATACGCTCGGTGTATCAATTGAAGAAACATGGGATAGCGTTGCGATGCGAGGAACTGCTAGCCACGACCTTGTCTTACAAAATGTGGAGATAGAAAACCGCTTCTTTACGAATGTATTGGGCGGGAAAGTGAAACAAAAGGGTATTGGCTGGTTGCTACATATACCAGCATGTTATTTAGGAATCGCACAATCAGCAAGAAATTATGCAGTTCAGTTTGCGGAATCATACAAGCCAAATAGTTTAAACCATTCTATTAGTTTATTACCGAGTGTTAGAAGATTAGTTGGAGAAATAGAGCTTGAGCTTATGCAAGCTCGCGTCTTTTTATATCAAATTGCGAAAAAGTACGATGAGGCAGAAGATAAACTATCACTACAAGCAGAACTAGCGGCAGTGAAATACGCAGTAACAAATGCGGCGATATCTATAGTAGATAAAGCAATGCGTATCGTAGGGGCAAAAAGTTTATCAGAAAAAAATCCACTTCATCGTTATTACTTAAATGTCAGAGCGGGTTTACACAATCCGCCGATGGATGATGCAACATTGTCTATACTGGCGGATGTAGCATTTCGGTCGTGATGTTTTAGGAATAGAGCTTATGAATTTAAATGTTATTGTTTATGGACAATATAGTTGTTTTGAAAGCACGTGTTTGATTAGTAATCGAACACGTGCTTTTTATTTGTTTGCCATCCTAGTTTGAAATGTAGTGTTTTCATATAAATGATTATCATGATTTGATGAATGTTCCTAGATGAAAAATATTTATTGTAATGCCAGTTTGGATGTAAACGGTGATAAGGTGTTTTTTGTTGGGAAGGAATTTGTAACTTTTAATAGAATAATTTATGAAGATGATTAGATAATAAATGTTTACACATAAGGAGATAAAACTATGGAAAAGAACAAATTACTAAGAATGGACAATGTCAGTATCGTTGTAGAATCTCTTGATGACGCAATCTCTTTCTTCGAGGAGATTGGCTTGAAACTAGAAGGGCGAGCTACTGTCGAAGGTGAATGGGCTGGTCGCGTAACCGGACTGGGCTCCCAGTGCGTAGAGATTGCTATGATGGTTACGCCAGATGGCCACAGCCGAATTGAACTTTCGCGATTTCTCACCCCACCTACTATATCAGATCACCGGACTGCTCCTGTAAACGCCCTCGGTTATTTACGCGTCATGTTCACTGTTGAAGACATTGACGAAATGGTATACAGACTCACGACTAAGTGTGGTGCTCAGCTCGTTGGCGAAGTGGTTCAGTACGAGGACTCGTATCGACTCTGTTACATTCGTGGAACCGAAGGGCTTCTAATCGGTTTGGCGGAACAACTCGGTAACAAATAAGAAAGTGACGTTTTATAAAAAAACTTTACTGAAATATATTACTGAAGTGAAAATTGAAACAGAATAGTAGTGTGAAAGTAACTTTAAGAAGTAGGGTACGTCATATAACATAACATGCAAGCGAAAGGACTCTCCGAACCACTTGGTCGCCGGGGAAGAAGCAGGGAAGAGATTCAGGCAACATCTCTGTGAAAACGTTATATGCTAATTCTTCTCAATTTGAAGAAATTTATTATTCAATAAAAGGGCTCTTCTCCAGAGCGACAAAAAAGCCAATTTCCTTAATTTTAATATTGAGAAATTTGGCTTTTAATTTTGGAATTTCTTTAACGTTGTAAATTCGTATTTTCCTGAGCTACCCTATGCTCATCAAACTAAGAAGAGCAACTACTCCAAAGCGAGAAAATTGACATCTCCAGATGAGGATGTACAATTTTTTGTTTTGAGGATGCTCCAAAATATTAGCTTGATAGCAATGGGCAGCATCCCTTGAATAGCTTCGAAGAACTCAATTCTAAAAAATACATCTGAACGAGAGATAATGGAATGTTCTTTTGTAAGATGTATATCTTTTTCTCTTTTTAGTAGTATTGTTCATGAAAAATAGCACATTACAAATAAGTGTTATCAATTGAAAAAATCTTTCTTTTCATTCTTCTTTTTATAGTTTTATAGGAGAAAGCTAGGTTTCTTATTTTTACTAATGTATAATAAGAAAAAAGCACGAAAAGAGGTTATCTCATGCTAGAGGTTATTGCAACATGTTTAGAAGATGTGAAACGAATTGAAAGCGCGGGTGGGAAGCGGATTGAATTAATTTCATCTTATACAGAAGGTGGATTAACGCCGAGTTATGCATTTATTAAAAAAGCGGTAGAAGCAGTAAATATACCGATTCACGTTATGATTCGTCCGCATGCGAAGTCTTTTACATATACGGAAGAAGAAATTGAAATGATGAAAGAAGACATTAGCGTTGCGCAGAAGTTAGGTGCAGCAGGCGTTGTATTAGGCGTATTAAACGAACAAAAAGAAGTTGATAAAGAGAAGCTAGCAGATTTGTTATCTGTTGTAGATGGAATAAATGTAACGTATCACCGTGCGATAGATGATATAGAAAACCTAGTAGAAGCGATGAGAACTTTAAAGGAATTCCATAAAGTGACTCACGTGTTAACTTCAGGTGGACAAGGAAATATAGTAGATAATATTCCAGTGCTTAAAGATATGCAAAAGGTAAGCGATGGTCAAATTCAACTTGTAGCTGGAAGTGGTGTAACGAAAGAAAATATAAAGCAGTTATTAGATGAAACTGGAATTTCGCAAGCTCATGTCGGTACAGCGGTAAGAGAAGGTAAATCATGTTTTTCTGAAATTGATCGAAGTTTAGTGCGAGAATTAGTTGAAATAATAAAATAAGTGCATAAGAAAGAGGAGAAACGATGAAGGAAAATACGAAGAAAGAATTATTCTCTTGGGTTAAAACAATAGGGTTTACCCTTGTACTAATTGTAATTATTCGCGGTGTTTTATTTACACCTTCTTTAGTGCAAGGTGAATCGATGATGCCAACGTTAGAAAATAATGAGCGCGTTCTCGTGAATAAGATTGGTTATAGTATAAGTGGATTAGATCGCTTCGATGTTATCGTCTTCCACGGAAAAGAAGGGTACGACTTAGTAAAACGAGTAATTGGTTTACCAGGTGATACAGTTGAGTATAAAAACGATGTTTTATACGTAAACGGAAAAGCGATGGAAGAACCGTATTTAAAAGAGTTTAAAGAAAAAGCAGCTGGCCGTGTATTAACTCCAGACTTTACATTAGAACAAATCACAGGGAAAACGAAAGTGCCAGAAGGCCAAGTATTTGTTTTAGGAGATAATCGTGAAGTTTCTAAGGACGGTCGCATGTTTGGCTTTATTTCAGAAGATGAAATTGTTGGAAAAGGACAAGCTGTTTTCTGGCCATTGAAACAAGTAAGAGCGTTATAAAGCAAGTATGGGAGAAATGTTCTTCTTGTGGATTTAAATCACATTTTTTGTAAAACTGAATGTTCATTTAAGAAAGACAGAGGTCATTTTGATTATTATTTTTCAAAATGACCTCTGTTTATTTGAAAATAGTGTTGCAAGGAGGGAATTTAAATGATAACGAAAGAAGCAGAAGTTATCTTAAACAGGAAAGGAGCCAGGAAAGTAAACGAAATTCCTAAAGAGGTCTTACAATTACTACAGCAAGGGAAATTAGAAAGTATTAATCTAACAGAATGGCTAGCTATAAATCATATTGAACTACTCAAAAATGTCTTACCTTCAATAGGACTCAAGAATAGTTTGGAAAGCATAGTAGCTGAATTAGAAAAACAGAACGTGGAAACAGGAATGAAAGTCATACGAATAACAGGAACTTTATTGGATGAAATTATACTCAAAGAGAATGAAGGAAACAAGGAAGATTTATTGTTAAAATTATCTAATCATATTTCAGATAGTGTACGATGTTGGGCAGCGTTTATGAATAAAAAATCAAATAACACATTAAAAGATACATTAACGTACATTCGACCTTTTGCAGCGGATCATCATTTTGGTGTTCGAGAAATTGCTTGGATGTCTATTAGAGAAGATCTTTCACAGAATATAGAAAAAAGTGTGGAGTTGTTAGTAGAATGGGCAAAAAGTGAAGATGAGAATATTCGTAGGTTCTCTGTAGAATCTATTCGTCCTCGAGGTGTATGGAGTAAACATATTGAAATATTAAAACAAGAACCTGAAAAAGCACTTCCTATTCTTAATTTACTTAAATCAGATCCATCAAAATATGTCCAAGATTCGGTTGGAAACTGGTTAAATGATACAAGTAAAACGAAACCGGATTGGGTAATGAACCTGTGTGAAGAATGGGAAAAGGATACTGATATAAAATCAACTAGTAGAATTATTAAAAAAGCTAAAAGAACGATTTTGAAAAATAAGTAATATGTACCTAATAGACTTGTTAGTTGAACGAAGGAACAATCAATCAATCAAGTTAAAAAAGAATACTGTGAATAACAATGAGAAGAGCATGTTTTGATCAAAAATTGATTCAAACATGCTCTTTATATTTTCTTTTATAGCAGTGTTATTAATGAAAAGTGATCAAATTTTATTTCAAATCTAAACTTCCGTACTTTTTTATTGTAACTTTTATTCTAATAGTTCGTTCTTCAAGTGTTAAAGTTTTGTCAATCATTCAAGAGCCTTTTATTTTATATAAATCACTTATTATTTGTGTTTTTTTAATAGCGGACAAAATATATCGGATTATGTACGTGAAAAAAATATTGATAGAATTGAAAGAATATTTTATAATTTTAAATTATATCTTTGTTTCGAAAAATGGAATTAAAGTTCCGAAATTCGGAACAAAAAGGAGATAGGATGAGTATAAATAAAACGGCAGTGAAGACAATGGATATTTTAGAGTTATTTTATGAGCATGAAGAGTTAAGTTTAACAGAGATGGTTCAGCTTACAAATATGCCAAAAACATCTGTTTATCGTTTAATCGGTTCGCTAGAAGAAATGGAGCTTTTACAAAAAAATGAGAAGGGGAAATATTGTCTTGGAGTCGTTTTTTTAAGGTTTGGGCAACTTGTTTCACAAAGATTATCAGTAAGAAATATTGCGATTCCATATATGAAAGAGCTTAGAGATAGTTTAGGGCAGGCAGTTAATTTAATTATTCAAGATGGTAATGATGCAATTTACGTTGAAAAGATGGAAGGAGTTCAGCCGGTACGTGTTTATACAGCGGTTGGAAGAAGAGCACCTCTTTATGCGGGGGCATGTCCGAGAATTTTACTATCTTATTTTTCTGAGGAAGAGAAAAGGAAGTACATAGAGGAAACCGATTTAAAACAGTTTGCGGATGGAACAATTGTGAATAAGGAACATTTGCTAGAAGTATTACAACTAGCGAAAAAGGAAGGTTACACAATTAGTTATTCTGAATTAGAAAATCATACAGCAGCTATAGCAGCTCCGATTTTTGCGAATGATGGAACGGTTGTAGCAGGTATTAGTGTTTCAGGTTTAGCAATTGAGTATGGCGAAAGTAACATTTCATATTTTACTGCGAAGGTGAAAGAAACAGCATACCGCATTTCGAAAGAACTCGGCTTTTTGGCATAGAAAGAGGGAATGGGATGAAATTTTCTGCGTTAGGGGATCAAGCAATTATTGTTACGTTTGGTGAAGAAATTAGGATGGATATATACGGAAAAGTGCAGCGATTATTTCAAGCGTTGAAACAACATCCATTTACAGGAATGGTTGAATGTGTGCCATCGTTTACTTCATTAGCAATTTACTATAATTTGTACGAAGTATGGATGCAAAATGAGAGAGGTGAAAGGTCATATGATTACGTTTGCCAATATATACAGGAGCTGTGTGATTCATATAAAGAAGAAGTGAACCAGAAAGTGAAACATATTTCTATACCAGTTTGCTACGGAGGCGAATATGGGCCGGATTTAGAAGAGGTCGCACATTATCAAGGTTTGCAAGTAGAGGATGTTATTCGTATACATAGCGAAACAACATATTTTGTGTATATGTTAGGTTTCACACCAGGATTCCCATATTTAGGGGGACTATCAAAACAATTAGAAACACCTAGAAAAGAAACACCACGGTTACAAATTGCTCCTGGTTCGGTAGGGATTGGTGGAAAGCAAACAGGTATTTATCCGCTTGAAACACCGGGTGGATGGAATATTATCGGCCGAACACCGATTTCATTATTTAATCCAAGAGAAGAATCACCTACCTATATTCAAAGTGGTATGTATTTACGTTTTATCCCGGTAACAAAGGAAGAATACTTATCGCTAGAGGGGGCTAAAGAATGGATGTAGAGGTTTTACATGCGGGGATGCTTACAACAGTCCAAGATTTAGGACGATTTCATTATCAACAGTATGGTGTACCAGTTGGCGGTGCGATGGATAAAAATGCACTTAGGCTAATCAATATGTTAGTCGGTAATGAAGAAAATGAAGCAGGTTTAGAAATGACGATAATGGGACCTAAATTGTTACTAAAGAAAACGACTTTGCTCGCGATTGGCGGAGCGGATTTGGAACCGTTATTGAATGGAGAACGAATTCCGTTATGGCGTCCTATTTTAGCAGAAGAAGGCAGCATGCTTTGTTTTGGAAAAGCGAAACGTGGGTGCAGAGCATATGTAACATTTGCTGGTGGTATTCATATTGATCATACAATGGGAAGTAAAAGTACATATATGCGAGCTGCTATTGGCGGGATTGAAGGAAGGATGCTCAAAAAGGGTGACTATTTTCAAATTGGTACGCACGCAGAAATGGCGAGTCGTTTCATTCAGAACTTACAAAAGGAAGAGAGAATAAAAACAAAATGGGCAATTCGAAATAACGTCTTACCAAAATATAAGAAGCATCCTACGCTTCGCGTCATAACAGATTTTGAATATAATCAGTTTACAGAAAAAAGTAAAGAGTCATTTTTTATGAAAGAGTATAAAGTGTCCAATTATGCTGATCGCATGGGATATAGGTTTGATGGGGAAGTTTTAAATAGAGAAATAGAACAAGAAATTCTATCAAGTCCTGTTACATTTGGAACCATTCAAGTTCCAAATGGTGGGCAGCCTATTATATTAATGGCAGATAGGCAAACGACAGGTGGCTATCCGAGAATCGGAAATGTCATTTCAGTCGATTTACCTCTGCTTGCCCAGCTGAAACCAGGGGACTATGTAACTTTTGAAAAAGTTTCTATAGAAGAAGCGGAGCGATTGTACATAGAGCAGGAAGAAAATGTGAAACTATTAAAGAAGTTCATCGCTTTACGAAGCTGAGAGTAGGAGGGAAATATCGTGACGACAATCGATTTGAATTGTGATTTAGGAGAAAGTTTTGGAGCTTATAAAATGGGGAATGATGATGAGATTCTTCCGTTCGTTTCCTCTATAAATGTTGCTTGTGGTTTTCATGCGGGTGATCCGTTCGTTATGCGTCAAACAGTTGAAAAAGCTTTGAAACATAACGTAGCAATAGGGGCGCATCCTGGATTTCCTGATTTAATTGGATTTGGAAGAAGAAACATGAATGTTTCAGCAAGTGAAGTATATGATTACGTTTTATATCAAATTGGTGCATTAGACGGGTTTGTGAAAGCGGCAGGGGCGAAGATGCATCATGTGAAACCGCACGGTGCCCTATATAATATGGCGGCAACTGACCCAGTAATTGCAGATGCAATCGTAAAGGCAATTTCTCATATGAACCCGGATCTATTACTTTACGGATTAGCAAATAGCGAGGCGTTTATACAAGCTGCAGAAAAATATAAAGTAACATTCATGCAAGAAGTTTTTGCTGATCGTACGTATAAGCAAGATGGGACATTAACAAGTCGTACAGAAAAAAATGCACTTATAACAGATGAAGGCGAAGCGATAAAACAAGTGCTTCAAATGGTAAAAGAAGGATATGTAGAAACGGTGAATGGAGAGAAAGTAACAGTTCAGGCGCAAACAATTTGTTTGCATGGCGATGGAGAGAAAGCGGTACAATTTGCGGAGAGAATATACAGAACATTCGAACTTAATGGTGTTTCTATATGTGCACCGAAATAAAAAATGAGAGGAAGTGCTGGAAATGATTAAATTAATTGGGATACTACTTGTTGCAGTTGGCTTTCTATTTAGGTTAAATACACTATTAGTAGTAATGGTTGCAGGAATTGTTACTGGTATGGTTTCAGGATTAAGTTTTTATGACGTCATCAGCATGTTCGGTAAATTTTTTATAGAAAATAGATATATGTCTATGCCTATTATACTAACTTTACCTGTAATCGGAATTTTAGAGCGTTATGGTTTAAAAGAAAGAGCAGAAGCACTTATAACGAAATCAAAAGGGGCAACAACTGGAAGAGTATTAATGTCATATTTTACAATAAGAGAATCATCAGCGGCACTAGGGCTGAATATTGGTGGTCATGCGCAAACAGTAAGACCGCTCGTTGCACCAATGGCAGAAGGAGCGGCACAAGGTAAATACGGTAAACTTCCGGAAAAATTAAGAGAAAAGATTAAAGCAAACGCAGCTGCTGCAGAAAATACAGCTTGGTTTTTCGGAGAAGATATTTTTATCGCAACTGGTGCGATTTTATTAATGAAAGGATTCTTCGATTCAGTAGGTATGCATGTCGGAGTATGGGATATGGCGCTTTGGGGTATTCCAACAGCAATATCCGCACTAATCGTAAGTTGGATTAGATTCAGAAGGTTTGATAAATATATAGCGAAAACAATGAAGGCAGAAGGAAAACAAGAGAAGGAGGCTATATAAGATGAACATCATAACTATGGATACAATTTATTATGTATTAGGTATAATCGTTGCCTTTATCGCTGTGCGTATCGCATTCGATCGTGAACATCCAAACCGATTCGGTTCTAGCTTATTTTGGGCATTATTCGCAGTTACATTTTTATTCGGAAATGTAATACCTTCGTTTTACGTTGGGTGTATCGTGCTCGCTATGGTCGTGTTAGCTTCATTGAATAAAGTAACAAAATCCGAGGAGAAAGAAGTACCTGTACAAGAACGTGTGAAACATGCTGAGAAATTAAAAAATAAAATTTTCATGCCTGCACTTTTAATTCCTATTTTTACAATTATCGGTACGTTAACGTTAGGGAAAATCAAATGGGGAAATGTATCCCTTGTAGATCCAGATAAAGTAACGTTAGTTGCATTAGCGTTAGGAGCATTACTCGCATTCGTTGCGGCGATGCGTATTACAAAATCGAAAATAACGACGCCTGTTCAAGAAGGAAGTAGATTATTACAAGCTGTTGGTTGGGCAGTTATTTTACCACAAATGTTAGCAGCACTTGGCGGCATTTTTGCGAAGTCTGGTGTTGGACAAGTCGTTTCTGATTTAGTTGGAAAAGTGTTACCGACAGAATATCCATTCGTTGCTGTTATGGCGTACTGTTTAGGAATGATGCTTTTCACAGTTGTAATGGGGAATGCATTCGCAGCGTTTGCAGTAATCACTGGCGGAATCGGATTACCTTTAATTGTTCAAATGCACGGCGGGAATCCAGCGATTATGGCCGCACTCGGCATGTTTGCTGGATATTGCGGAACACTGCTTACGCCAATGGCAGCAAACTTTAATATCGTTCCAGCAATGCTTTTAGAGTTAAAAGATAAAAATGCTGTTATTAAAGCGCAAGTACCCATCGCGCTTTCAATCTTTATCATAAATATGTTTATTATGTACGGCTTAGTATATCGTTTCTAATTAGGAGGGAAAACGATGAAAACAGTATTATTAACAGGGTTCGATCCGTTCGGCGGAGAAAGTATCAATCCAGCTTGGGAAGTCGCAAAAAGCTTACATGAAAAAACAATCGGAGAGTACAAGATTATAAGTAAACAAGTTCCAACTGTATTTCATAAATCAATAAAAGTTTTAAAAGAATATATAGAAGAACTGTCGCCGGAAATGATTATATGTATCGGACAAGCTGGGGGTAGACCAGATATTACGATAGAGCGTGTCGCAATTAATATTGATGATGCAAGAATTGCTGACAATGAAGGGAATCAGCCGGTGGATGTACCGGTTGTTGAGGAAGGACCTGCTGCCTATTGGTCCACGCTCCCAATGAAAGCAATCGTAAAAAAACTTCGCGAAGAAGGCATACCGTCATCTGTTTCACAAACGGCAGGTACATTCGTTTGTAATCACTTATTCTATGGACTTATGTATGAACTAGAAAAACATGATATGAAAATAAAAGGCGGATTCATTCACATTCCGTTCTTACCAGAACAAGCGAGTAGCTACCCAGGGCAACCGAGTATGTCACTTTCTACTATTAGTAAAGGGGTAGAGTTGGCAATCGAAGTAACGACGGAAGTAGAGGTAGATATTGTAGAAATTGGGGGCGCGACGCATTAAGTAAAGTGAAATGTACAACACCTCCTGTAAACAACTGGTATAATAAGTATAGGAATATACATAGAGGTGATTTTTGTGCAATTTGAAGAAGTTCGTTCAATTTTAGAAAAAGCGAAGAAAATTACTGTATTAACAGGCGCAGGAGCCAGTACAGAAAGTGGCATCCCAGATTTCCGTTCAGCAAATGGGTTGTATGCTGATGTGAATGTGGAGATGTACTTATCGAGAGGGTACTATAACAGAAGTCCGAAAGAGTTTTGGAAGCATTATAAAGAAATATTTCAAATTAATACGTTTCATCAATATAAAGCTAATCGTGGACATCGCTTTTTAGCTGAGCTAGAAGAACAAGGAAAAGATATAACAATTTTAACGCAAAATATCGACGGTTTACATCAATTAGGTGGTAGTAAACATGTCATTGATTTACACGGAACACTTCAAACAGCACATTGTCCGAAGTGTAAAACGGGTTATGATTTACAATATATGATTGATCATGAAGTACCGCGCTGCGAGAAGTGTAATTTCATTTTAAATCCAGATGTTGTTTTATACGGAGATACACTGCCGCAATATCAAAATGCGATTACACGTTTATATGAAACAGATGTGTTTCTCGTTATGGGAACGTCATTAAAAGTACAGCCTGTCGCATCTTTCCCGGAAATTGCAAAGAGGGAAATTGGAGCAACAACCATTTTAGTAAATGAAGAGTTAACAGGGCAGGAATATAACTTTGATTTTGTTTTTCGACAAAAGATTGGTGAATTTGTTGAAGGGTTATCTTCAAATAAATAAGTTATCGTAAAAAAACTGAGGTGCAATGTATCTACCTCAGTTTTTTGTATTCATGATATTGTATTGTAAGGGGAATGGTAATAAATAGGATGTAAAATCCGAAAACTGAAAATTAAATCTTTTCTTTCTTTTGTAACTAATATAAAATTCTATATATATCATATAAATAAATTTGATACATAATGAGTTATCCCGTTATTTGCGAGCAGTAAGACTCCCATCTGAAAAATTCGGCACAGGCGAAGAAGTTAGGTGGAAGGGAAGATTACCTGCTTGTAAAAGCCCGATTGCTGTGGGCTAATAAACAGAGAACCACTCTGTTTAAAGTTTCAATTTATGCGTAGAAGTTAATAGAATGAAGCGAGGGAGCGAAATGAGACAGAACAAGGAAAAAAAGAAACAGCCGAAAAAGAAAAAGACTCATATTCCATTTCGGTTAAATGTACTATTTTTTATCGTCTTTCTTTTATTTTCAGCTATTATTATTCAACTAGGTAAAGTGCAAATCATTGATGGAGAAACGTATCGAAATGAAGTGAATAAAAAGGAAGATGTGACGGTGAGCACGCCTGTTCCTAGAGGGAAAATGTTTGATCGAGAAGGCAAAGTGATTGTAAATAACAAACCACTACGAACCGTTACATATACGAAAATGAAAGGAGTAGACTCGAAAGAAGTTTTAAAAGTAGCGAGAGAGTTAGCAGGGCTAATTGAAATGTCGCAAGAGGATATGGATAAGTTAACAGAGACAGATAAAAAAGATTTTTGGATGCAGTTAAATGAAAAAAGGGCTGCAGAAAAAGTAACGAAAGCAGATGAGAGTAAATTTAGGAAGCAGGAAATAGAAGGGAAAGAATTAGATAAAAAAGTAGAAGAGTTGCGTCGGGAGAGAATTACACAAGAAGAATTAAAGGAGCTTTCAAAAGATGATTTAGAAGTATTAGCAATTAAAAGTAAAATGAATACGGGATATAAAATGACGCCGCAAATCGTTAAAAAAGATGTAAGTCAAAATGAATATGCAATCGTTAGTGAAAGATTAGCAAGCTTGCCGGGGGTAGATACGACAGTAGATTGGGAACGTGAATATCCAAATGATAAAATCCTTCGTTCTATACTTGGTAGCGTTTCTAATGAAAATGAGGGATTGCCAAGAGAACAATTAGAGTATTATTTAGTTCGTGATTACAACCGAAATGATCGTATTGGTAAGAGTTACATCGAAAAGCAATACGAAGATGCATTACATGGAATGAAAGAACAATCTAGAAATATTACAGATAAAGCAGGGAATATTATTCGGACTGAAAAAGTGACTGAAGGAAAAAGTGGAAATAACTTAATGTTAACGGTTGATATGGATTTGCAAAAAAAGGTAGAGGAAAGTCTTGAAAAAAATTTACGAGCGTTTCATTCTTCAGAACCGATGATGGATCGTGCTTTCGTTGTAATGATGAATCCGAAAAACGGTCAAATTTTATCAATGGCAGGAAAGAAAATTGTAAATAAAGATGGCGTGATGCAAATAGAAGACTACGCATTAGGGACGATGACAAGTTCCTATGAGTTAGGATCAACTGTGAAAGGGGCTACTTTATTATCTGGATACCAAGCAGAAGCGATTAAACCGTTTACGCATTTCTTTGATGCGCCAATGTACTTTAAAGGAAGTACTAAGCCGAAAAAATCATGGAAAGATTTTGGTGATATTGATGATTTAAGAGCTTTACAAGTTTCGTCGAACGTTTATATGTTTAATACAGCATTAAAAATGGCGGGGATTAATTATGTGCCAAACAATCCGTTAGATATTAAACAAGAGACATTTAATAAAATGCGTTACTATTTTAGACAATTTGGTTTAGGTGTATCGACTGGTATTGACTTGCCAAATGAATCAATTGGTCAAATGGGTAGAACTGATAATATACCAGGCTTTTTACTTGATTATGCAATTGGACAATATGATACATATACACCGCTACAGCTTGCTCAATATATTTCAACAATTGCAAATGGCGGTTACCGAATGAAACCACAAATTGTGCAAGAAATTAGAGAGCAGCCAAACCGCCCAGAGGATGTCGGAAAAGTTATTCGATCAATTGAACCGGTTGTTTTAAATCGAGTGGATATGGACACGTCATACATTAATCATGTAAAAGAAGGGTTTAGAAGAGTTTTTCAAGAAGCTGACGGAACAGGTACAGGAACGTTTAAAGGCTTACCGTATAAACCAGCTGGAAAAACAGGAACAGCTGAGACGGTATATGGTGGAGAAAGTGATATTGGAAGAGATGAGAACTATAACCGAAAAAAATGTTATAATTTAACTCTTGCCGGCTATGCGCCATATGATGCTGATCCGGAAGTAGCTTTTTCAGTTGTTGTACCATGGGTGAATAATGATAAATCAGGGGTTAATTCCGCGATTGGTAAAGAAATTTTGGATGCGTATTTTGACTTGAAAGCGAAAAGATCAAATGCAAATTCAGTCCCGGTAGAACAGCCGAACAAGGCCCAGTAAAAATAATATCACTGCACAGGAATATATTGTGCAGTGATATATTTTTTGAGTTATTTTATAAGGTGGGAATGGATATGAAAGAGGAGATTAAGAGAGGTTGGGGGAAGTACATACTATTTATACTTGTTATGGTAATAGCCTATCATTCTTTTACGTTATGTAAGGTAGAAGGGAAATCCATGCAGCCGACTTTAAATGAAGAAGACTACGTATTTGTAAATAAAGCAGCAGTACATTTTTCTAACATACAGCACGGGGAAATTGTCATTATTAAAGAAGAGGACGAATCGAAATATTATGTGAAAAGGGTAATAGGGCTACCTGGTGACGTAATTAACATAACGAATGGAACTGTATATGTAAATGATAAAAAACAAGTAGAGCCGTATACAAATAAAGATTTATTCAACAATACACAAGTATTTTACAATTTCCAAAAGACAAAGATTCCACCAAATAAGCTATTTGTCATGGGAGATAACCGTGAACTTAGTAGGGATAGTCGCAATGGCTTAGGATATATTGAAGAAGATAACGTGATAGGAAAAGTAGAATTTGTGTATTATCCTTTTTCAAAAATGAAAATTATAGAATAAGTGGGGAATTCATAAAGCCCCACTTATTAAAGTTTCACTTTATTTTCTTTAAAAAACCTTTTGGATTAAAAGATATGAAAAATTTATGTTTAGATTCATCGATTATGAAATTGTTATTTTTAGCTAAAAACTCTTCCACGGCTTCCATCGGGCCAGGGCCCCAATCTGGAAGGAGAGGATTTCCGTTAATACATGTATCCTCTACAATAATGTAACTACCAGTGGTTACAATAGATTTATAAAGTAAGAGTTCTTTTGATACATGTTCTTTACTATGATCAGAATCTAAAATAACTAAAATCACATCATCAGGTTTGCGCATACTTACTATTGTTTGGACGGCCTGCACAGAAACAGAAGATGCTGTTAAATACGTAATCCGATTATGTGATGGCCGATTTGGCTGCGGAGTTATATCGATAGTAAGTACGTGACCTTTTCCGATTAAATCTAACATAGAAGCTAAATACAGTGCACTACCACCATGAAAAGTCCCGCATTCAATAATTAAATCGGGCTTTAATTCATAAATGATTTCTTGATACAAAAAGAGATCAGAGGGAAGTTTGCAGATGGGAACACCGAACCAGTAGGTATCTTTTAACCAAACGTGGCTGTCGTAATACTGTTTTAAAAATTCACTGCTTGTAGTATCGATTTTAAATGCTCCTTTCTAAAAAGGATTCTTTCGTTTGACGTAAAGTATTTACGTATGAAAGTTGTACTATATATTATGTGATAAGGAATTGTAAGGCGAGTGTTTTCACTTGAAAATAAGCAAAATAACTCATGTGGAAAATCAATTGCTTACAAAAGAAGGTGTAATTGAAAGGAAATGATAGTATGTATACATACACAATTTGCTTCATTAGAAAAGGAAATAAAATACTCTTACTAAATAGAAATAAAAAGCCGAATATGGGAATGTGGAATGGTGTTGGGGGAAAAATTGAAGATAATGAAACGCCATATGAAGGAATAATTAGAGAAACGCTTGAGGAAACGGGCATAGATCTCCAAAGTGTAACGTATAAGGGGAATGTTGGTTTTAAAGATAAAGACGAGCCTCTGGCTAGTGAAGGAATGTATGTATTCCTTGCTGATTTGCCAGAGGGAGTACAAATGGATACACCGTTAAGTACTGATGAAGGTATATTAGAGTGGAAGGAAATTGGATGGATATTAGATGAGAATAATAGAGGTGTAGTTAGTAATTTACCAAAATACTTACCGCTAATATTAACAGAAGAAAATATGTTAGAGCATATATTCACGTACGATAACCGGAATATTATTAATTACACAACTGCATTTTTGACAGAAGATGATGCGAACAAACGATATGAAAAACAACTCGTTTCTCAATAGAAGATAGGATGAAAAACTACACTTATACTTTAGTTGAAAAAATATATATGTTAGGTGATTACATGCTGAAAAAATATACTTTATTAGCCAAAGTTGTAACACAAACTTTCGTTACTTAAATTAAAACAAAAAAGAGATGGCATATCCATCTCTTTTTTGTTTTCGTATGCTCCATGATTAGTTGCGAATCGCTTTAATGATAAAGCGATGTTGCTTCACATCAAAATAGCCTTTTTGCAACATAATCTCATGTATGCGATATAATTCCTCATAATACCTTTCGACAGTAAAATCAGGAATTTGCCACGGAATCGCTTTTAAATAATAGACGATAGCGCCAATATCATAAAAGCGTTGAAGAGGGAATTCTTCCTTTGCATCTAAAATAGTAAATCCATTTTCCTTTAGCTCATTACAGGCAGTTTCGAGTGACCAACTTGCAAATTCGCTATTTAGTGGTGTGCCAAACTGCTTATTAAGTTCTGCGCAATCAAGACCACCAGCTTGTTGTGTAAGAAATATTCCATTAGGAGAAAGGATTCGGTTTACCTCAGAAGCAGCATAGGATTCATGTTGGTTCACAATTAAATCAAATTGAGCATCTTGAAGCGGTAGGGCATCATCATCCTTTACTTCTACAACAATAACCCCTAAAGGCTCTAATTTCTTTCGGGCAATTGGCACGTTTGGAGCGTAGCCCTCAGTAGCATAAATAGTTGGCGGGAACGGTTGTAACATAGATAAAAGCTCTCCACCGCCAGTGCCCATATCTAGCATTGATTTTGCGTGTTGTATAAGCTGGAAAGCAGTGCTACCGTACGACCACGATAAAGGCTCACTTTTCATTCGACCCGTTTCTGAAATGAAAGAAAAATCCCAGCCGCTAAAATTTGTATTTGCACTGTCTAATAAAGTTAAAAATAATGGATCACGTTTCATAATTGTACCCTCCTATTTTGTAAATGAATGATATGATGAGAAAAGTAAAAAGGAGGACCTCTTATAAAAGTGAAACGGATTTACGTTTCGTGTTCGAATAGATGCATATAAATTCGCTCCTTGCGAGAATGATTATTTATATATTCGGGATTTTTGAGTGGAATTCCTTTGAAATATAAAGAGAAGGTAGATATTTAATGAAAAATTGGATTGAGTTTACAGATAAAGAGTACGATCGAATTTGGGATAAAGTATATAGTGACTATGAATTTTCACCAAGTGTTTCAATATTTCCATCGTTTAAGGTACCAGGACCGTTTATCACATATGACATCTCTCATTATTTTGGAGAATCGGTAGATTTAAATGTATATGATGAACTTGAAGAAAAAGCATTAAAAGTTTTCAAAGAGAATACAGCATTGAATGAATATATGATGGCACTAGATTGGCAACATGAGTGTTATTGGGTAAATCCACACTTAGAGTTTGAAAGAAATGAATTTTATGAGTGGCGTATACCAATATTTCCGAATGGTGATTACTATTTCTTTATTCAGAAAGACTTTAAGTGGGGGTATTTAGGCCATCCTTGGGAGAAGAGTATAACGATATTTGGAAAAGAAATAATAGAGAGTTTTAAACAAAATAAACCGGAAATGTTTCAAAATATTTTAAGGCAGGGATAATGTTTTAAAGAGAAAAAACGCTTATACTTCATTCTTGAAGCATAAGTGTTTTTGTTTTGGCCGTTTTCATTTAAAAATACTTAAAAATAAAAATCTTTTGGTAAAGTACCATTTTTTATCACCGTTCTTAACCCATGTTTTATAATCCAAGGGTTAACAGGATGCTGTTTATCACGTAATTGCTGCAACCATTGAAAAACGAGTTCTTTATCTTCCTTCGTAATATCGTTAATATGATTGGCTACAGATTTTTGAACATACTTAGAAGGGTCATTCATTAATGGTTCAAGAAGCTGTAAATTGTTCTTAAAGTTACCTTTTAGAGCTCCTGTTTTTTTTGCCCAAGGAAGTCTTGGTCTTGTACCTTCAGAAATTAGTCTCCTAATGTGGCTGTTTTCGTCATGAATCCACTGTTGTAAAATATTTAGTGTGTCTTCATGGTACGTTTCAAGAAAAGGCCGAATGGCATATTCAGCAGTATTCCTTTTTGTTATTTCATACATTGCATGGAATGAGGAGTCAAAATCGTTAAGCCCATATTTTTCAACGTATTTTGCGATAGGCATGTACATATAGCCGTTTGTAAATGTACCTACTTCTGTTGTATTTTCTGGTCCCAATGTTTTCAGTAATATATGTATTGCTTCATTAAAATCTTTTTGTAAAGCATTGTGTAATTCATCTGCTATTACTTCAATCCGTTGCTTTAACTCTAAACCTTCAACTTTACATGTTACGGAGGCTATAAAGTTTTTTTTAGAGAAAGTAGAATCGTGTTTACAAATAGAATCAGCCATTTTTTCTGCTAATTCATCATTAAATAAAAATTTTAATGGAACGTATTTACCCATTTTTCCACCTCATTGGTCAGTTGAAAATAATTTTTATTTTTTAATCGACAATCCATAAACTAACGTCTCACTAGGAGTCGTAATACTAAAACCAGTCGTCTTATAATCAAGTTTCACTGTATCACCAGTGTAATCTTTCGTGAATGATTCCATTTGTACAATAAGCATTTCATCCTCATATACAATATCATCTGCATTGTATGTATCCCAAACTAAATCAACATCAACGAAAATGCTACAAGAGTTTGTCATTGTTCCTCTAATGCGAATGATCTTTTTATCTGCACGTTCTAATCTATGTATAGCTGCCTTTGCTTCATCAGTAATACGAATGTTCATTGTATCCCAACCTTTATTTTTATTTCTTTTATTATTGCAAAAACAAAAGAAATAGGGAAGTAAAGAGAATTGTAAAAAAAACGAGCAAACAAAATTGTTTGCTCGCTCTACTTTATTTTAGTTCACATTTATCAAGTGGAATCACTTTTGTTTTCTTTGTAAATTTATATCCTAACCATAGTACTAAGAAGAGCGGTAAACCGATGTAAGAAACGAGTACGCCGTTCCAATCGATTGATTCACCCATAAATGCGCCGTAGTTTTGTCCTAAAATTACGATGACGCAAAGTGTAAATGCGAAGATTGGACCGAATGGGAACCATTTTGCTCTATATGGTAAGTCTTTTAAATCTTTTCCTTGTGCGATATATGCTTTACGGAAGCGGTAATGACTAATTGCAATACCAACCCATGCGATAAAGCCAGACATACCAGAAGCGTTTAATAACCAAATATATACAACACCGTCACCGAATAAAGAAGCGATGAAAGCGACGCTACCAACTACTGATGTTGCGATTAGAGCGTTAACAGGTACACCACGGCTATCTAATTTGCCTAAAAACTTCGGTGCTTTTCCTTGACGAGCTAAATCCCAAAGCATACGAGTTGATGCGTACATGCCAGAGTTACCAGCAGATAAAACTGCCGTTAAAATAACAGCGTTCATAACAGAAGCAGCAAAGGCAACGCCCGCTTTTTCAAATACAAGTGTAAATGGACTTACTGTAACATCACTTGCTGCAAGACTTTCAGTTGTATAAGGAATTAATAAACCGATAACGAGAATTGCAAGGATATAGAATAAAAGAATGCGCCAAAAGATCGAACGAATTGCTTTTGGGATATTGCGTTCTGGATCAGACGTTTCACCAGCAGCTACACCTAATAATTCAGTTCCTTGGAAGGAGAAACCAGCAGCCATAAATACACCGATAATTGCCATGATACCGCCGTTAAATGGAGCATCTGCAACAGTGAAGTTTTTAAAGCCGACAGATTCGCCGCCCATAATTCCAAAAATCATCATGAAGCCGACAACTAAGAAGATAATAATAGTAACTACTTTAATAAGTGCGAACCAATATTCAGATTCACCAAAACCTTTAACAGATAAATAGTTTAAGAGAAAAATAATAGCTAAGCATAATCCACTCCAAATGAGGGAAGGGGTATCAGGGAACCAAAATTTCATAATTAATGTTACGGCCGCTAGTTCTGCCGCAATTGTAATCGCCCAGTTATACCAATAGTTCCATCCAAGTGCAAAGCCAAGTGATGGATCAACAAATTTTGTTGCATACGTGCTAAAAGATCCAGTAACAGGCATGTAAGCTGCAAGTTCAGCTAAGCTTGTCATTAAGAAATACACCATAATTCCAATTGCGGCGTATGCGATTAGTGCACCGCCAGGACCAGCTGAATGGATTACACCACCGCTGGCAAGAAATAGTCCGGTACCGATTGTACCACCGAGAGAAATCATCGTAAGGTGACGAGATTTTAATCCGCGTTTTAATTCACCTTGTCCTTGTGTAGTTTGCGTTTTAGAGGTAGATTGATTTGTTGCGCTATTCATGTTCAACACTCCTTTTCTTGTAGGTTAGGAAGGAGCGGGGGAGAAAAATACAAAAAACCGCCAAAGGAATTAGGCGGAACGTTTCACAAATAACCACCCCATCATACCCTTCCGTTAAGATAGCACCCCACGTTTACACGGTAATTTTGTAAACGTGACAGTTCTGTTCCTTTCGGAGACAGCCCCAGCTCATACTTCCAGAGAAGAAATACAAACTTCGGCAACTTTTCCTTTCAAACGGAGTCAGTGACATTCTCTGTGTCTCGTCCGTTTTACTTTTAAAAGTCGCAACCTCTACCTCATCGGATTGATGAGGATTTATATATTGCTAAGATATTTAACATATGGCAATTGTAATGAGTTTCTGAATATATTGCAAGGAATTTTGTTAGGAAAAGTCAAAAAATATCGGTTATTGTATAGGAAACGCTTGCATAACTCCACCCGAACCTACTATTATGTAGCAATAAACAAAGAAAAAATTGTTATACAAATGTTTCGCAAAAAATAATGAAAAACCCTTTAAAATTAAAAGAAAATTCAGAAAATATAATTCGACATAACGATTGAAGGGTATCACTTCTTTTATTTTGTTCTAAAGAAAAAACATATGTGCAAATTAAAAGATTGAATATTCTTTCTTTTTTGTAGTAAAATTGAAGTACTGTTTAATTAAAAAGGGGACATCGTTATGAAATTAGAAACAGAAAGATTAAATATTATCCCGTGTACGGAAGAATGGGTTCAGATTGCGAAGAATCAAGGATACAATAGCGGCCCGCATATTGCAGGGCATGTAGAAAGTGTAAAACAAGACGCAGCTTTATTACCTTGGGGTGCGTGGTATGTCATTCGAAAAGAAGATGACATCGTACTAGGGGATATAGGATTTAAAGGGAAACCGAACGAGAAACGTACAGTAGAAATTGGTTACGGTTTTATTGAGAAATATTGGAATAAAGGGTATGCTACAGAATCTGTAGATGAATTAATAAAGTGGGCTTTCCAGACAGGAAAGGTAGATACAATTATTGCGGAGACACTCCTTGAAAATGCTAGTTCGATTCGTGTATTAGAGAAATTACATATGAAGAGAGTAGATACAACAGATACGATGATTAATTGGAAAATAGAAAAATAAAAAATACCGCTCGATATAGTTCGAGCGGCATTTTTTATCATTATGGTAGCATTTGTTTTTGATCTTTCGGATAGCCGCCTGTTGATGGGTTAGAACGATTGGAATGATTACGGACAGCAATGAAAATAGAAATAATAACGACAAGACCAACTGCCACGTAAGAAAGTGAAATAATAGTTGGATCCACTTTAAATGTTGTAAGTAGTGTACGAATATTCGTAAAGATAATAAGGCCACCAACTAATACCCCAAGTAAATGAGGTGGAACGATACGTACTAACCATGCGGCAATTGGAGCTGCGAAAATACCGCCAAGCATTAAGGCGAATACCCAAACCCAGCTTACTTGTTCCCAGCCAAGTGAGATGAAGAAACCAATTGTTGCAGCGAGCGAAACAGGAAACTCACTCGTATCTACAGATCCAATAACTTTTCTAGCTTCATTTCCTCTTGCTAGCAGTACAGGTGTCGTAATTGGACCCCAGCCACCGCCACCAGTTGAATCGACGAATCCAGCGAATAAGCCGAGTGGCACAAGTTGTTTGGCAGACATACGCTTTTTGGAAGTAACAATTTGTTTTTGAATAATGAATCGTAATAAAATATAAACGCCTAAAGTGAATAAAAATATTGAAATGTACGGTTTAATCACATCGCCAGGTAAATTACTTAAAAAACATGCCCCAACAAATGCCCCAATTGCTCCGGGTAATGTTAATCTGGAAACTGTATATTTATCAACGTTTCCAAATTTGATGTGCGATGCACCAGAAGCTGCGGTTGTAACGACTTCAGCTAAGTGAACAGATGCGGATGCTACAGCTGGTGCAATACCAAACATTAATAATAGTGAGGTAGATGTTACCCCATACGCCATTCCAAGTGCCCCATCAATCAATTGAGCGAAAAATCCAATAATAGCAAAGACAATTAATTTCTGCATAAATAATCCCCCTGTAATAATAAATGAAAAAAGCACTTTTCCCGTATGAGAAAAGTGCCTTTGGTTTTTCCAATCAGCAATAATTAAATTTGTTTCATTATAATACATATTAATCATATAAATCAACTAGGTTTTGAAGTTTTTTGAATTGAATGAAAGAAAAATAAAATATACAATAAAAGGATGGAGAGAAAGGGGAGAAGGACTATGTTACGATTTGATCATCTCGTTCACGCAGTGCCTTGTACACCGAAGGAAGCAGCAAAACAAATGCAAGCGAGTGGATTTCATACTGTATTAGGCGGAGAGCATACTACTTGGGGAACTTGGAATAGTTTATGTTATTTTGATTTATCATACATAGAATTTTTAGCTGTGCAGCATGAAGAAAAAGCGAAAGAAGCAGAAAATCCATTAGTACAAGAAACGGTGGTGAAATTACAAAATGGAGAAGGAATGCTACAAATTGCAATTCGAACAGATGCCATTGAAGAATTAGCAGATAAATTTAGTAAATACGGTTTACAAACAATAGGACCATTTGAAGGGAAACGTATGAGAAAAGATGGTCGGCTTTTAGAATGGAAAATGTTATTTGTAAAGCAAGAAGAAAGCGGGCCGAGATTACCTTTTTTTATACAGTGGAATGAAACCGATGAAGAAAGAAGAAACGACTTACGCAACATAGGGACGATCACGGAACATAAAAACAAAGTGCAACACATTGAAGTGATCCATTATGCAGTGAAAAATGTTCGAGACACAGTGCGAAAGTGGAAAGAAGTAATGGGGCTAACTGCAAGTTCAGTCACAAAAAATGAAAAATGGAATGCTGAGTGCCAAAGTGTAGCGTTTGGTGACATTCATGTACAGTTTTGTGAACCGATTGGGGAAGGGCTAGTGAAAGAACACTTGATTAGGAATGGTGAATATCCTTTTGCAGTGGAGTTTAAAGGGGAGAATAAACGAGAGTATGAAGTGTTAGGTAGTTTGTACATATATGAATAGAGGGGATGTTTTGGAAGAAATAGTAAGAGAGATAGAAAGAAAACTAGAGTGGCCCTGTATTGTAAAATGTATAGCCATTACAAAAGGTTTTTCGCATGAGGAAAAATATAAAATTGAACTAGAGAATCGTGAAACGTATTTTGTAAAAGTGTGTGATTCTGCTAATTATGAACGAAAACTAGAAGAATATACGTATATGAAACAAATAGAGTTATTACATATTCCAACGCCCAAGTTAATTCATTTTATAAAACTTGAAGAATTAAATAAATGTGTTCAAGTATTTGAATGGATTGACGGAGTAAATGGTGAAGAGAGCTTACGGAAGTTATCGGTGGAAGAACAGTATGATGTAGGAAGAAAAGCAGGAGAAGTATTAAGGAGAATTCACTCAATTGAAAGAGAAAGTGCAAGTAATAAATGGGAAACATTTAGATGGAATAAATACGAAAGATACATAGAGGCACTAGCAGACTACGAGGTGAATTTTCTGGATTTGAAGCCAGTATTAACCTTTGTAGAAAACCATAAAGACTTATTAAAAAATCGTCCAATCACATTTTTACACGATGATTTCCATCCAGCAAATAGTATGATTCATAACAAGGAGTTTATCGTTATCGATTTTGGTGGATATGATTTTGGCGATCCAATACACGATTTTTATAATGTAGCGATTTTTACTACAAGAATAAGCAAACCATTTGCGGTTGGACAAGTTCACGGTTATTGCGGAGGCGAACCGTCACTTCACTTTTGGCAGCTGTACTCCTTATATGCAGCAATGACATTCCCGGCTGATATCGTTTGGACAAACCGAAGCACACCGCACCTAGTAGATGATATGAAGGAAAGACTAAATGGAATTTTAGAAGAACATAATCATTTTTCGTCCTATGTTCCAAGATGGTATCAATCCTATCATATGGATATAATGAAAAATAAATAACGGAGGGATTCATTTGGATAAAATAGCGGTAATTTCAGATATTCATGGTAATATTCCGGCATTAGAATCTGTGCTGAAAGATATTAAATTAAGAGGAATCGAGCGCATTATTTGTCTTGGAGATTTAGTAGGAAAAGGCCCTCATTCAAGCGAAGTAATTGAAATCATTCGTAAAGAATGCGAAGGCGTTGTAATGGGGAATTGGGATGATTTCATTACAAAACCGACTGAATTTGAAGCGTTAAAATGGCATCAAAAACAATTATCGGAAGAACAAAATGAATATTTAAGAAGCTTACCATTTTCGATCGAATTTTTTATGAGCGGAAAACTCATTCGTATGTTCCACGCCTCACCAAGAAGTTTATATGAAAGAATTCAACCACACGCTTCAAGAGAAGAACGTATTAGTATGTTCGAAAATAGTGATCTCACAGAGAATATAGAAGGGGAAAGAACACCAGATGTCGTTTGCTACGGTGACGTTCACCAAGCGTTCGTTCAAAATTTCAGAGGGAAAACGTTATGTAACGCTGGTAGTGTAGGAAATCCTCTTGAAATTACACAAGCATCCTATTTAATCTTTGAAGGAACGTACAATGAAAAAGAAGCCGCAAGCTTTTCTATTCAACTCGTACGTGTACCGTATGATATTGAATTAGCTATCAGACTAGCAGAAGAACTCGATATGCCAGAAATTGAAGAATACAAACAAGAATTACGGACTGCTTTATATCGAGGGTTTAAGGGGAAGTAAGCTAATAATATATCAACGATTTTTCAAATATATCTATCATAACTTAAAATATATCAACGATTCGACAAAGGATATCGATTTACCGACAAATAGTGACACGGATTATTACTTATAATTATATTATGTAAACTAATTATAAAGGGAGATATCATGAACCGAAAACAACGAATCAAAGAAATTGCAGATCATATTGTAAAGCTAAACTTAACCTATCCAACAAGAGTTGGAGTAAGTGGTATTACAGCATCAGGAAAAACAACATTTGCAAACGAACTAGCGGAAGAAATAAAAAAACGAGGATTACCAGTAACACGCGCCAGCATTGATGATTTTCATAATCCAAGAGTGATTCGCTATGCAAAAGGAAAAGAATCTGCAAGAGGGTATTATGAAGATGCACACGATTATACAGCTTTCAAAGAAAGATTATTAATGCCTTTAGGACCTAACGGGAATTTACAGTATGAAACGATTTCTCATAACTTAATAACGGATATGCCTGTACATAATGAGCCGCTATTGGCCACACAAAATATGATATTAATAGTAGATGGAACGTTTCTATTGAAAAAAGACGTTGCACATTTATTTGATTACAAAATCTTTGTAGATACAGATTTTGAGATTGCGAGAAAACGTGGTGCTAAGCGGGAAACTGAAGCTTTTGGAGGTTATGAAGAAGCAGAGAAGATGTTTTTAAACAGATATCATGCGGCCTGTAAGATGTATATAGATGAGCATAATCCGAAAGAGTGTACGGATGTTATATTTCAGAATAGTGATTTAGGAAATCCAGAAGTTATATTTCATGAAAGGGCGTAATACATAACAACAAATATATGTATAGCCTTATATTTGTTGTTATAATTCTTGTATAATGAAATTAATTTTATGAAGTGAACAATAGGGGATAAGGCAATTAAAAAACGTAAAAAGGGGACAGGAAATATAATGAATGAAATACTAGAATTAAAAGAAGAACTACAACAAATTAAACATAATAATTATGCTGTACCAGAGGATGTGGACGCATATCCATATGCACAGTGGATGCTAGATTATATCGGATCACCAGATGCTGAATTACGCGATGATTTGATTTATAGTACGCTTCACACATGGATTACAAATGATGTATTTAGACAAAAAGAGTTACGAGGATTAATGCTACAAGCAATTAGTCCTGATTATTTATTTTATAAAATTGGAGAAAAAGGAACAGACTCTGTGTTTAAACGCGCGTTCTCCGTTTTAATTCCACCACTTATTTTATCTGTTCATGAAAGAGAACCGCTGTTATCTGAAGAACAACTGTACAGTGTGGCAGAACAAGTACTGGAATATGTATATTTAGAAGAAGATGTAAGAGGCTACATAGAAGGAAAAGGCTGGGCACATTCTACAGCGCATGCGGCTGATGCGCTAGATGCTTTAGCACGTACAATACGAAATCGTGAGTTTTCATATGCAATACTAGCTGCCGTTCGTCAGAAGGTACGATTGAATGATTACGTATATGTACACTTTGAGGATGAGAGATTAGTAAAGCCAATTATGTCTTTACGTAGCCAAAATCTATTAACTGAAGAAGAGTGGAGCAATTGGCTACATAGTATAGCAACTGTTGAAGACATCCGACATCCACAGCATGCTATTTTAGTACAAAATATTAGAACTTTCCTAAGAAGTTTATATTTCATAGCTTTAGAGAAGGAGGGAAGCAATGCCTTTACAGATGATATATTGGAGACTTTGAAGGAAGCACGTAGGTATTAAAAAGGTCCATACTTAGAAAAAATAAGTAGATATTAATATTGAAAAATTTATTAGAAATTTATTTTTACATTGTACCCTTTCAGTATAGGCTGAAAGGGGTGTCAAATGAAAAAAATATTGAAGATAGGAAAGATAATATTTTTTGTTTGTATTAGTATGATTTTTCTTGGAACTGGCGCTGTATTCATATATCATAACTATCAATTAAAAATGGAATCGAAATTAATGAACAATAAAGGTGAACTTATTAATTTCAATAATAAAAAAGTGAATGTTTATAATGAGGGGAGCGGGGAGGAGACGTTTGTATTTATGGCCGGATCTGGAATTGCCGCTCCTGTGTATGAATTGAAAGGCTTATATAGTGAATTTTCAAAAGAAAACAAGATTTCTGTAATTGAGAGAGCTGGTTATGGATACAGTGATGTTTTTCAAGATGATAGAGATATTGATACGATATTAGAACAAACGAGAGAAGCGCTTATTCGAAGTGGAAATAAACCACCTTACATTTTAATACCACACTCTCTATCGGGTATAGAGGCTATTTATTGGGCACAAAAATATCCAAGTGAAGTAAAAGGGATTATTGCGTTAGATATTGGTTTACCTAAACAGTACGTAACTCATAAAATAGGTATGGTTGATTCATTAAAAATAAAAGGGATGAATATTTTAACGAAAATTGGTTTTCAGAGATTAGCTCCCTCTATTACTTATAATCCCGAAGTCATTCGTCAATCCTTTTTAAACGAACAGGAAAAAGATATTTATAAAGCGCTTACGTATAAGAGGGCTTTTAATGATGATATGAAGCAAGAACTTTTACAAAGCTACAATAACGGTAAAAAATCAAATTCTTTATCGATCCCAAAAGAAACACCTATGTTATTTATAGATGCGATTGCTAGGCAATATAAAGATTCGAAGTATACAAAGCAAAAAAACGAAGATTATAAGGAGTTTGCTAGCAAGTTATTAATAGCTGATGTAAAAATAATTGAAGGTACGCATAGTATTTATTTATACGCTCCTGATGAAATATACAAAATTGCTATGGATTTTGTTAAGAATAAAGTAGTGAAGAACTAAACAATTGTAACTTTAGCGATGAAAGGCTTACATAATGAAAGTATATAACATATTAATTGTTGAAGACGATTTGATTATAGGAGATTTATTACAAAAAATTTTACAGCGTGAGAAGTATAATGTGTGTTGGGAGAAAGAGGGAAGGAAAGTTCTTGATATAATTCATGAAATAGATTTAGTCGTAATGGATGTTATGTTACCAGGCGAAGATGGTTATCAAATTACAAAGAAAATAAAAAATCTAGGATTAAATATTCCAATTATATTTCTATCAGCAAGGAATGATATGGATAGTAAACTAAAAGGTTTGACTATTGGAGAAGAATACATGATAAAACCTTTTGACCCTAGAGAGTTGTTGTTAAGGATTCAGAAAATGTTAGATAATCAATATGGTACGTTCACGCAAATTAACCATTTATTTATAGATGCAGAATATAAAAGAGTTTTTATTAATGATTTGCGTAATGAAGTTGCTTTTACAGCAATTGAACGAAAAATATTCTTCTATTTATATGAAAATAGAGATAGAACTTTATCTAAAGAACACTTCTATGATTACCTATGGCAACTCGAAGATAGAAATCAAAATATCATGAACGTACATATAAAGAAAATCAGAACCAAAATTGATGATAAAACAGGTGATATTATTCAAAATATTTATGGAGAAGGGTATAGACTAAATACCTATATGAAGAAATGAACTTAAAGAAAAAATATCAGTTACTACTATTCTCCGCTATTGTTAGCGTACCTCTGTTATTGTTGTCGATTAGTATTTTTGTATCAGTTATTTATAATGTTGCCTTTAAAACTAAAAATCAGAACATTCCTTTTCACGAATCCTTTGCATATCCTACTATGTTAATCATATTTTTATTATTACTATTAGTATTAGCTTTTGTATTTTCAAAATCGATAAACTCATTATTAAATAAAATTAATGTATTAAATCAAACGATTCGAGATTTAGCTAGTGATAAAAAAATCCCTAATATAATAGATGTCAAAAGTGATGATGAGATGGGAGAACTGATTAGGTCAGTAAACCTGCTTATAGAAAGAACAACTTATCGAGAATTAGAACTACAACAACAGGAACAAATAAAAAAAGAGCTATTAAATAAATTACGGCATGATATTAATACACCCTTAACTGCAGTTAGATTACAATTATATTATTTAGAAGGCGAATACAAAGCACAAGCGCCAGTACTTGAATCACTGTATGAGCAGATACAATATATAAGTGATTTAACTAACGAATTTAATATTCAATCTACAGAGACCTTAGAGAATACTTATATTGTGAATGATGAAGTGAATATACATAATTTAATAGAAAATATGATTAAAAAATGGAGCTATTTGTATAGCATTCATAAAATTGAATTAGTATATAATCCACAAGATAAAGAGTTGATATGGAATAGTAATGAGTTATGGATTCAAAGGTTATTTGATAATATTTTTCAAAATGTCCTTAAACATTCAAAAGCTAAAAAACTCAAAATTATTATAGATGAAGATATTGTTTCCTTTAGAGATAATGGGATTGGGTTTGATATAAATAGTAAAGGTACAGGACTTGGTTTGAAAAATATTGAAGATATATCAAAGATGTTCGATATAAAATACACTTTACAATCAAATAGTGAGGGTACTATGTTTTCATTTGAAAATACAAAAGTTTAGAGCAAATTACATAAAACCAACACCTCCCAACCATACTAAAAAATGTGTTGGAGGTGAATGTTATGGACAATAAAGACTTTGAAAAAGTTTATAATGATTACTTACATCAAGGAGAAGAGCAAGCTCAATTTGAAGTAGACAATGAAGTCAATTCAGGAGCAGAACAAATTGTTGCCGTTCGTAAAAATGATGATGGTGATTTAATAGCGTTTAAAACAAGTAGCGGGAGAGAGTTAGATTATATGACTGCTCTTAGTGAAGCAAAATCAGGGAAGTTAGCTCATGTGGACGTATTTCATAAGTATGGCAGAGATATTATACGTAGTGAACCTGATGGTATAAAGGAAAATAACTTAGATAATTTACCATCATTTTAAACGGGTAAACTCCAAGAAGAGAATGTTCATTTTGATATTCTCTTCTTTTTGTTACAAAGCTTTCCCTACAAATAGAAGGTTCATTTCTAAAGTGAAATTATACTTTTAAAGAGCTCTCTAAATTTCTCTTTATCTTCTGCTGTAAATGGTTTCGGTCCCTTTGTACGCTTACCACTTTTTCGAACCATTGCACTTAAATATCGTGTTTGTAACAATTGTTCAATGTTATCATTCGTATACTTATAGCCTTTATGGTGTAGAACGATACAGCCTTTTGCTAATGCAAGCGAAGCAAGACCATAATCTTGTGTTACGATTAAATCTTCTTTTTTTGCTAATTGCATAATTCGGTAATCTGCAGCATCTGCTCCGGAATCAACATATATTGTTTCCACACCTTTTGGTTGTTCCGCATTAGAATAATGAGAAAAGCTAGTAACGAGGGTTACAGGGATTTCTGCATTCGTAGCTTCAAAAATAATTACATCTTTTACAGGACAAGCATCTGCATCAACGTAAATTTTCATTTTTATCACTCCTATAACTAGGTTCGTGTTGATAATAATGGTAGATTTTTCTTTTGTCAAACGATAAAGCTTTATGTAAAGTCATTTTCCACAAACTAAAATAGCTTCTCGCAAACGAGAAATACCTTCCTCAATTTGATTAATATTCACTTTTCCATAAGATAAACGAATATAACCATCTTTCGCACCGAAAATACTACCGGGCATAAAGGCGATTTCTTGTTTTAAACTTTGCATAATAAGTTGTTTTTCGTTTATCGATTCTTTTAATTTTCCCCATATGTATATACCACCAGTAGGATTAGAAAAAGAGATTTTGTCGTGAAGTTGCTCATTTAAGGCGCGAACGATAACGTCTCTTTTTTCCAATAATTGTTTTCGTAACGGTACGATATGAGACTGAAATGGTACGGTTTCGAAAAATTGCTGCATAAGCCACTGCGGGAAAATGCTCATACCTAATTCCATTTGATGCCTTGCGTCGGATAACCTTTCTACTACAGACTGCGGGGCGACGAGCCAGCCGACTCGTAATCCTGGTGCAATCATCTTTGATAAGGAATGTACATAAATGACTGTTCCATTTTCATCAATCGATTTCAAAGTAGGGCAAGGTTGTTTCTTTTCTAACGTAAGCAAGCTGGATGGATCATCTTCAACGATTGCAATTCGTAAATCTGCGCAAAGTGATAATAGTTTTTTTCTACGGTTTGGATGAAGCATCGTTCCCGTAGGGTTTTGGAAATTTGGATTTAAAAAGATCATTTTAATACGGTGTTTTCTATATAACTCCTGTACATCATCTGGGTTAATCCCATGTTCATCGACAGGTAATGGGAAAATACGAATACCTGCTGATTGGAATAGAGGCAGGGAATAACAGTGTGAAGGACTTTCGAAAGCAACAGCATCACCTGGATTTAATAAACATTGTACGATAAGATGAAGTGCTTGTTGAGCGCCGGATGTAATCATAATGGATTGTTCAGTCGCTTCCACTTTTAAATATTCCTTCATATATTTTACTACCGCTTGTCTCAATGGGAGATAACCTTGCGGGTGATCATAACTTAATGAATGCGTTAACGGTTGTTCTCGCAAAATCGCTTGTAGTTGATCATGAGGATAGAGATTACAACCGAGTTCTCCGTTTGCAAAATCTATAATATTTTCATTTTGTTGTACTTCTGCCCGAATATGGCGAAGTAACGGTAAGTTTGGTAAAAACGTACCACCTTCTACGAAGTTTCTCCAGTTTGGTGTTAATGTTGGAGAAACACCCCACATATGTGTACTTACACGTGTACCTTTACCAGTTGTACTTTCTACAATTCCCATAGCACGTAGTTCATTATAAGCAGTCGTTACTGTACTTCGGTTTACATTTAACTGTGTAGCTAATTTCCGTTCGGAAGGGAGGAAGCTACCTGGAGGAAGTTCTCCATATGTAATACGTTTTTCAATAAAGTCAACAACTTGCTGATAAATAGGGATTTTACTGTCACTATCTAGCTTCCATTCCATAAAAATGCCTCCGTATCTTTTATATAAATCCAGTATAGCAAATTGGCTGGGTAAAAAAACAGCCAATTGGACGGTGTTATATCCAGCCAATTTTACTATGCTAAATATGGAAGGGGAGATTCGGATGAAAAGATGGCAAATGGAATGGCTCCTAGTATCAGTAGCATTAGTATGGGGAGCAAATTATACAATTGGAAAGTATGGCGTGGCATTTATGTCATCCATTCAATTTAATAGTTTACGATTTTTAGTAGCATCACCGGTATTATTACTTATTACATTTTTAATGGAACGCTCATTACGTATTGAAAGAAATGATTGGTTACGATTAGTAGCAGTCGGCATCGTTGGAACGACAATGTATCAAACGATGTTTATGTTATCTGTGAAATATACTTCAGCAACGAACGCCTCATTATTAATTGCGATGTCACCTATTTTTACAGGGATATTAGCGGTATTACACAAACAAGAACGTTTTTCGATGAAAGTACAAATTGGTTCAATAGTAGCGTTTATTGGTGCAGCATTCGTTTTATTAACAGGGCATACAGGAGGAGCTACTTACGAGTATGCGTGGCTTGGAAATATAATTGGATTAGTCGCAGCAATTGCGTGGGGATGGTATCCAATTTTAGCACAACCTCTTATTACAAAATACTCTGCAATGAGAGTTACATCATGGTCTACATTAATTGGAATTGTACCACTAGTTATATATTGTTTATTCAACGTAAACACATTAACGTGGCCAGTAGACATGCCAAGCTGGGGTTCACTAGCATATTCAATCATCTTTGCGACAATCTTCGGACTTGCGATGTGGTATGTCGGCATTAGTAAAATAGGCTCAACAAAAGTAATGGTTTATATGTATCTCGTACCATTATTCGCAGTGATCTTTGCAGCTGTAACAATTGGAGAGCAAATCAATATGATGCAACTTGTTGGCGGACTTATAATATTTGTGGGTTTATATGTTGTAAAAAAAGGCGGAATCAAAAAGCCAGCTCTCAATTTGAAAAAAGTAAGTTAACAGTAAAAATGATCTCTTTCATATAGAAGGAGATCATTTTTGTTTTCGTAATAAAAGAGCTTGTTCAATGGCCCATTTTTGATGATCATGAAGTAGAAATTCTACAGCATGCAATGGAGATATCCACCTTAGAACATGATCCTCCTCACAGTTTTCAGTTTGTTTCTGCACCATGTTTGTAATATAAAAGAACCCATCATTCAAATAATATGTATCTTCCTTTTCTGCATAAAAATATCGAGCTGCATTACCAATATATTGATTAATTTCAATTGTCCATCCTAATTCCTCTAGTAGTTCGCGGTGCAAACATTCTTCTTTTGTTTCATTACCTTCCATACCGCCACCAGGTAAAAAGTAACGGTCTCCTTTTTGGATAACAGCAATCATTAAAGAAGATGAATGGAAAATAACCGCATAGCAACTAGGCTGTAATACATAATGAACAGTGGGATTTTTAGAACCAAATGTAAGCTTTGAAATCATAAAACACGACCTTTCTCTATAAAATACATAAAAGGGATAATAAGGTAAATGACGAATTGTATTAAGGTAATCCTTGTTGATTGGAGTGATATCAAAATGATAAATCGAAAATGTTCAAGGTGTAAAGATATAACGGGTACAATACATGGGGGTAAAAAAATTAAGGAAGAATTTTTGTGTGAAGATTGTCTTCAAAAAGGAATTGCGAGCGGGGAAATCGAATTATCACAAGTGGAGAAAGGACAAAATTCTTATCTTTCTATAAAAATATTAAAAATAATGAGTGTTATTTATTTAATCGTATCTATTATAACAGCTTTTTCTGCCGGAGCACTTATACAGGATCCAGGACTTGGCGGAATAACATTTTCAATAACAGGTGCAGTTGGTGTTATGATAATTGGATCGATATTCCAGTCTGTTCTTGTATTTTGCGGGATATGGGTATTCATCCTATTAGTAGAAACAGTCATTAAAATTTATGAAAAAATGAAGTGAGTGAGAGGGAGAAACATATGCGAGTAAGAAACATCCAAGGGGAAGATTATGTAAAGATTCATTCTGTTTTAAATGAATGGTGGGGCGGGAGAGACATGGCTGCTATGTTGCCAAAATTATTTTTCGTTCATTTTCAAGAAACGAGTTTTATCATTGAAGAAGATGGCGAAACGTTAGGTTTCTTATGCGGATTCTTTTCACAAACACATAAAGAGGAAGCGTACGTTCATTTTATCGGTGTCAATCCGAAATATAGAAGAAAAGGAATTGCATCGACATTGTATTCTTATTTCTTTGATGTCACTCGTGCAAGCAACCGTAAAGTTGTAAAAGCAATCACGTCACCAGTAAATAAAAAATCGATACTATTTCATCAAGAAATCGGCTTTCGAATTGAGGCTGGGGATGATGAAATAGAAGGTGTATCCGTACATACAAATTATGATGGGAATGGCGGGAGTAGAGTTTTATTTTTAAAACATGTGTAAAGTAGGCTAGCGCGAAGTTAGCCTTTTTGTTGTGAGGAGGAAAGTATATGGAGAGTGTTCAAAGTAAAGATGAGTACTTACGTCGCATCTATAAAGTGCAAGATTATATAGAATTACATATAAATGATGCACTTTCAATTGAAGCGTTAGCCGATGTAGCAGGATTTTCAAAGTTTCATTTTCATAGAATTTTTAAAGGGATAGTAGATGAGCCGTTATCTCGGTATGTAAATCGCTTGAAACTAGAAAGGGCAACTCACCTTATTACATATCGTCCGGATATGACGATCACAGACATTGCGTATCACTTCGGTTTCACAGATTCAGCAGTTTTCTCCCGTACATTTAAAAATTATTACGGAGTAAGTCCATCTCAATATCGAAACTACAATAGCAAGAATTGCAAAGACGTAAGTGAACCTTCTCAATACAATGAATGTAAGAAGGTTCGAGGAAATGTTGAAATTGTAACAGCGGACGATAGAAACGTCGCATACATAAGACATATCGGTACATATGAAGAGTTAACTATAGTTTTTCCAAAAATGATAGAGAAATTATTTCGTTATGCAGCGGAGCAAAACTATCATATATTTGGGGATACGAAAGTATTAACAATTTACCATGACCATCATGAATTTACTGAGGACTATCATTTAAGAACAAGTTTATGTATAACAATTCCAGATGAATCCGCAGTAGGAACGAGTGATATTGGAATAATGGTAATACCTTCAGGGAAATATGCGGTAGGCCATTTTGAAATACGTCAAGATGAATATAAAGGTGCATGGGACTTTTTATACGGCGAATGGCTCCCAAATAGCGGATATAAACCGAGAGATGCGTATCCTTTTGAAGTATATAGAAATGATCCAAGAAAGCATCCAGAACATAAACATATAGTGGATATATATGTACCGATCGAACCTTTTTAATCATAGATTAAGGGGGAAAAATGATGAAAACTTTTGAAGAGTTGGATTACAAGATAAAAGAAGACTATAAAAATATAAACGGTATGTTAGTAGTGCATAAAGGTAATGTTGTTTTTGAAAACTATTATAATGGTTACGGTCCAGATGATGCATACCATGTAGCGTCTGTCACAAAAACGGTAATCTCTGCGCTCATTGGGATATGTATAGATAAAGGCTATATAAAAAGTGTTGATCAAAAAGTAATAGAGTTTTTTCCTGAATATAACGTTAAGTCATCAGAAGTAACAGTGCGACACCTACTTACAATGACAGCTCCATATCCTTTTGTAGACTGGCAGGAACCGTTAGAAGAACTATGCACACAACAGAATTGGGTACAGTATACACTTAATAGAATGGGGAACGGCGGAGAAATTGGATCTTTTAAATATTCTTCTGCAGGAGCACATGTACTATCAGCAATTATTTCGAGTGCAACAGGAAAAAGTGCGCGTGAATTTGCGAATGAACAGCTATTTCAGCCACTCGGTATGAGAGAAATTCCAAACTACAATATGAAAGCATTTGGATTTGATGACTTATTCGGAAAAGATGTAAAAGGATGGGTTCACGATCCAAACGATATTACAACTGGCGGATGGGGACTGACGTTAACGGTTAGGGATATGGCTAAGTTTGGACGTTTGTATTTGAATGAAGGTACTTATAATAGAAAGCAAATTCTTTCAAAGTCGTGGATACAAGAATCAACGGCGATGAATCCAAATCGATATGGTTACTTATGGTGGTTACGAGAAGAGGGTGGTATCTTTTCATACTGTGCCATGGGCGATGGTGGAAATGTGATTTGTTGTGTACCGGAGAAGGAATTGGTTGTGGTGATTGCTTCTGAAGTCATACCGAATGCAGAGGATAGATGGAAGTTAATTAAAGAGTCCATATTTCCTTATTTAAAAGATTAATATGGTTATTTTTATAAAAATAAGAATAAAAGGTTAAGTTATACTTGTTATATTCTCCATGATTGAAATAAGTGTTGTGAGAAAAAAGTTGTTCAACTATAGTTAGAAAACTTCAACACCTATACGATTATTGAATAATTGCAAGGTGTTGAAGTGCTTTATAATTTGTTTAGGCACTTTTAACTATTTTTTAACTTTTCGATGTATTAGATAAATCATGCAAAACATAATTGCCAGCAAGCTAAATTTAACTAATTCCATTAGGCTAATATCGCATTTTGTTTCTACTCCATCTGTTAAATAAAATACATTGAACATGCCATGTAAAATTGCAGGTGTTATCACAGAATGGCTATACTCTCTCGTATACGTCAAAATTATAGATAAAATAAATAATAACGAGAGATAGCTTAATATTCCTACAAACCATAATTCATAGTTTTTATAAAAGATTGATACTGGTAAATGCCATAAAGACCAAAGCGATGCAGTAATGATTGCTGTTTGTTTTAATGAATATTTTTTTCGTAAATGGTAATGAAAATTTCCGCGCCATATGATTTCTTCTAAAAATGCAGACAAAGCAGCAATTGTAAGACCAATGAGTAGGAGAAATCCCAATTCATTACAATGATTAAATAAGAATTTTATATTATAAATATAAAAATAGAAATGTAGACATAGCCCTAGAAGTAGTGGCAATAATATGGAGAAAATTAATGGTTTTATTTTTGGACGTGAAATTCCAAATGTATGAACCATTTTTTGTTTCTTATATAATTTCTGATATAAAATAGCAGCTAAAAGCGGAATAACCATCGTAAACCCTAAATAATTACGACCATTTTCTATGTTCAGTAAGATGATATATACAAACGATGTAAGAAAATAAATACATAGAGTTGAATGATAAACTATATTTCTATTTATATTTTTCACCTACTTACATGTATAAGTGATTAATCAAATATCCGATATTTTAATTATATATGAAATGGAAATTACATATGTTGAACTTGTGGAAAAAGTTAGACCAATCCCGTAACTTTTCACAACAAAAATTCGTTTAACAAAAGAAAGGATTTTCAATCACGAATGGGGGAGAACTATGAAGATTTTAATTCTAGGTGGTACGCGATTTTTAGGAAGAGCTTTTGTAGAAGAGGCTTTAAAAAGAGGGCATGAAGTTACATTATTTAATCGCGGAACAAATAAAGAAATTTTTCCTGAAGTAGAGCAGTTAATCGGTGACAGAAATAATGATGTCTCAAGTTTAGAAAATCGAAAATGGGACGTTGTCATAGATACGTGTGGGTTTTCTCCGCACCATATTCGGAATGTTGGCGAAGTATTAAAAGATAATGTAAAGCATTATATATTCATCTCAAGCCTTTCCGTATATAAAGATTGGATTCTGCATCATATAAAAGAAGACTATATATTACAACCTGAACCAACAAGTGATCGGATAAAGGCTGTAGAGAATGGTGAAATATCGCCTTATGAGCATTATGGTGCGCTAAAGGTATTATGTGAAAAAGAAGCAGAGAAGTATTGGCCGGGGCGTGTTTTACATGTAAGAGCAGGACTTCTTTCGGGAATGTTTGATTATACAGATCGCCTTCCATACTGGGTTCAGCGTGTAGCAAAGGGCGGGAAAGTGTTAGTACCAGGAAGAAAAGATCGTCCAGTGCAATTAGTTGATATAAAAGACGTCGCAAGCTTTGGACTAAACATGGTAGAAAATAATAAAGCCGGTACATTCAATATAACAGGTCCAAATGATGAATTGACGATGGAAGAGCTATTAAATACGTGTAAAAAGGTTACGAATAGTGATGCTGAATTCGTTTGGGTCGATGAATCTTTTATGAAGGAACATAAAGTACAGCCTTGGACAGAGATGCCTTTATGGCTTCCGGAAACTTTTCCATTAGAAGGGGAAACGAAGCCGTGGAAAGGTGGATTTTCTATTAGTATTGAGAATGCTGTTAAAGCAGGGCTTACTTTTAGAAGATTAGAAGATACTGTTACAGATGTGTATGACTGGGTGAATGAAATGAAAGAGAGGGGATTAAAGGCAGGTATTTCAGTTGAAAGGGAGAAAGAATTATTAGAAAAGTGGAATGGATAGTTTTTATAGATAATAGGAATGGAGAGAAATATGATACGTCAATTAAAAAAGGTTAGAAAAAGGACGACAATTTCAACAGTTATAATGCTCTTGCTAACGGTCATTCTCGTAGGAAATAGTACGTGGTATATCTCTCATTCCTTTTCTTCTGAATTTTTTCAATTGCCGATGCCTTTGGATAGTAAGCTAATTAAAGATTATGAAGCAGATGAGAAGAATTGGATTGAATTAGCAAATGGCGGATATTGGGAAGTGGTAGCGAATCGTGTTATAGAAACGAAGCAATCGAAGGCAGAAGTAATCTCATTCTATCAAAAAAAAGGGAAGTTAAAGTATCCAAATTCTAACGAGGCTGGTGTAGAAATTCAGCTCTATTTTTTAGATGATAGTACAGTAGTAGAAACCGAAAAGGGGAATTATTACCGAGATAAGATAGGAGATACTCGTTATGTAAATGAATATGATATTAGAGATAAAAAGAAGGAAAAACAACCTAGTGATCCAGAGATAATAACATATATAATCCAAGTACATACCCAATTTGATTATTGGTATAAACTTGATTGAACATGAAGGACTATAGGAAGGATAAAAGGTTATGTGGAAAAATATCATTCGAAGTATTTCTTTAAACTTAAGTATGAAAAACCCAGCAACGAAGGATGAACTTGCTGATATACAAAAATGGTTACACGTGGAGTTACCTAATGAGTTATATCAATTATTACAGGAAACAAACGGTATAGAAGGTGAGTACGGGGACTTTATATGGTCAGCTTCAAAAATTAAAACTGAAAATATGAATATGAGAAATATAGTGGATTTTAAAGATTTATATATGCCTTTTGACTGTTTATTATTTTTTGCTGATGGCGGAAATGGTGATTTGTTTGGCTATTCTATTTTGAATGGAATGGTACAAAGAGATGATATATATGTGTGGAATCATGAAAATGATAGTAGAACGTGGATTGCTCCTTCTTTAAAGCCTTTTATGGAGTGGTGGGAGAGTGGGAAGATAACAATTTAAACATAGTATCAATAAAAAACGCCTTGTTACTAAAAAAACAAGGCGTTTTTCGTATGTAAATCTACCACTCAATCGGTTCTTCTCCGTACAGTTCCCACAGCTTAGGAAACATCTTTTTCAGACCTTCTTCGTCATCTTGATCCCAGTCGAATTCAATGTCGTCATTATGAGCTCTTTCATCAGTTAGTACATGGTAAAGTGTAAAGTAAGTGTCTTCTTCATCTCCAGTTTTTTCTGCATATACAGTGAAACCGAAATATAGAGAAAGTTCTTCAATGTTTGGTACGTCATACTCACTCAAATTTTCTAATACATGTATTAACCGTTCTGGATCTTCAATACACGCTTCGTAAGTTTCTTTTCCTTGATATAATAACCACCCGCGGAAATAATCAAAACAATCATCCGAACAACCGCCTAAAATAATATAGGCTGCTGCCCATAAGCGAGATGTATAGGAAGCTTTTAATATATGATGCATATGTGTATCAAAAGCAACAATTTCATGTACTGTACGCTTAGAGAGATGAGAAGTAAGCCATCCTATTTGTTCTTCCTGGTCTTCACCTTTCGTTTTAGCGCGAGCGAGTAGCCCCCAAAATTCTTCTTCTGTTATCGTTTTTTCTTTTATATAATCTTCCCCAGGGCACGGGTCTGTATATCCTTTTTTACGTTTGGAAGCAACTAGTTTGTTAGCTTCTTTTATGCACTCTTCTTCTGTTTCAAACTCTTTCGCTTTCACGCTACCAGCTGTGCCAATTTTCCCGTAAAACACAACGTAGTCGCTTTCTTTCACAACGATTTTCCAAAACTTATTTGATTTCTCAGTTTGCTGGATTAATAACGTTTCCATTCGTACCCCCATCATATTTTTCTAGTATGCAATGTGATTGTAACATATGTATATACACTTGTAATGATGAAAAATAAGCGTTTGGAAAATTCGAAAATGATTGAATGAAGTGGATAAATTTAGTAACCTTATCTTTACAGTAATTACATAATTGTTTTGCAATAATTCGATATTTAATAAATAGGGGGAATTCGGGATGGACCTTACGTTTAAAGTAGAGGAAACATGTTTTAATTACCGAGTCGGAGCAATTTGTAAACATGATAATAAAATACTCATTCTGCAAGGTGACGGTGAAGATTTTTGGTATGTACCAGGCGGAAGAGTGAAAATGCTAGAAAATAGTGAAGATGCGTTAAAACGAGAGCTTGCTGAAGAACTAGCTGTTCCAATTGAAGTAAAGAGATTAATATGGTCAGTAGAAAATTTCTTTACACTTTCTGAGCGAAAGTTCCATGAAATTAGTTTTTACTATGAAGTAGAGCTGAAAGAATTACCTGCAAATGGGGCAGATCAATATATTCTGAATGAAGAGGATAGAACATATATGTTTAAGTGGGTGCCGATAGAAGAGTTAGATGCATACAACTTACAGCCAGCGTTTATAAAAGAGAAAGTAAAGGATTTACCAGTTCAGACAGAACATATCGTTTTACAAAAGTAAACGTATCTGGAGGGAAAACGGTGAAGGGGACTAAAAAAGAGATACATATAGATGATAAAGTCATTCGTTACACACATATCGAAAAGGGTTCCAGTGCGGTATGCTTTATGTTCTCAGGTTCAGGCTATAATTATGACAAGCCTTTATTTTATTATGCAACAATGTTAATGCTTGAACATAAAATAGATGTAGTATATATTCATTATTCCTACGATGGACAATTAATGGAAAAACCAATGGAAGTAGTAACGAAAGTAATGATGGATGATATTAACCCTATCATTAATGAAGTGCTAAAAAGTGGACAATACAACGATTCGATGTTTTTAGGAAAATCACTTGGAACAATTCCAATTGCGAATGATTTAATGAAGAGAGAAGAATTTTCACAGTCAAAAATGATATTACTTACACCATTGTTAACTTTTAATTCGATTTTTGATTCTATCTTACATAGTCGACACGAAGGGCTGTTGGTAATTGGGGATAGAGATCATCAATACAATGCAGATCAAATTGAGCAATTAGATCATTCGAATCTAAAGATTGAAATTGTCAATAATGCAAACCATTCTTTACATGTTGGGGAATATGAAACAGAGAATTCAATTGAAGCTATAGCGAAAGTAATAGAAACACTTAAAGAAGTTGTTAGGACAAACTAATTTAAGTTTCAATACATGCAAAAAGAGGTGCAATTTGCACCTCTTTTTTATTTAATAAGCCTTCAACACATGAAGCAAATAATCCTTTCGATTCAGCGGATTAAAGTCAACGCGTTTTCGAGTAGGGAAGGGGGCCGTAAGCTTTGTGAAACCAGCTGGCTTCGTTGTAAAGATTCCTTCTCCTTCTGTAAATGAATGGAGCATTTGTTTAAAATTTTCTGTTTTCGCAATAGGTAACGATCCAGTTAAGTGATAAGAATCATTATGCAATATAAGTTCTGTGAAAGTTGCTGGAATGGCTGCGAGCTTATACATTGCGGTACTAATTGCGTGCTCTGGTACAGTTAATTCAAATTCGTTTAATGGCTCAAATACACATGTTTCAGCTAGCTGTAAAGCATCCATTAAAACGAGCGGTGTTAAGTTTCTAAAGTCACTCGCTGTTGTAACAGGGCTTGCATAACCAGTATGTGTTAACGTGACGATAATGTCCGTAACTTCCCATCCGTATAAACCTTGTTTTAACGTTTGAAATACCGTATCTTCAATCGCTTTATGAAATGCTAAAGGTAGTGATCCAAGTTCAACACCTAAGTTGTACGTTATGCCAGAGTTATGCTTCCCACGTTCAACTTTGAAACCGATTGTTGCGTAAAATGGATTCTCTTTTTCACCCATTACTTCAACACTATTTCCTATGCCAATTGGTTTTTCAATACACACAACTCGTGTATTTGAAAAAGTAACCTGTAAATTATATTTCTCATGAAGTGTCGTTTCAATCACTTCTTTTTGCACCTCACCGAAAAGGCGAATGTATAGTTCATTATGAACATCGTCTTTCCACACTTTAATGAGCGGATCTTCTTCGCATAGTTCCATAAGTGCAGCGTATAAATCATGAATTCGTTCTTTTGGTACTGCATCAATGGCAGTTTCCATTTGCGGTTCGGCAAAGTGAATATCTTTTATATAATCCGTCCGTTCACCAATAATATCACCAATTTTAATATCACTCAGTCCCCACACTTTACAAAATTCTCCGCTAGGAACGGTAGAAGCTTGAACTGCATTTCCGTTATGAAACATGCACATTTTTTTAATTTTTTCTTTATGTGATTGAGACTTACTTCGCTGAATATCAACATATTTTCTAACGTGTAGACTACCAGAAAAAACTCTTACATAAGCGATTTTTTCACCAGAAGATTCACGTTCGATTTTAAACACAACACCAGATAATGTTCCATCTTGTGCCGATATTTCAGCTGGAATTAGGGCTGAAATATTTTCAAGTAGTTCAGTTACTCCCATACCTGTCATTGCTGAGCCGAAAAAGATTGGATACACATTTGCTTGCTGTATTTGTTTTTCTAGTTCTTTTCTTAATCGCACGTCGGGTACTACTTCATTATTTACATATGATTCAAGCAACGTTTCATTATATGGTGCTACTCGTTCCATACAATCGTCATATGATTTGTATTCAATGATCCGGGCTTCTTTCGTTCCTTCGTTTAGAACAGAGTAGAAGGGGAATGCTTCATTTGAAAGAACCTCTTTTATTTGTTTCATAACTTTTTCAGTGTTTGCGCCACTACGATCAATTTTATTAACGAATAAAATTGTCGGTATGTTTAGTTTCTGTAATGTTCGCATTAAAATTTTTGTTTGTGCTTGCACACCTTCAACGGCAGAGATAACTAAAATCGCACCGTCTAGAACGCGGAATGATCGCTCCACTTCAGCGATAAAATCAGCGTGTCCAGGTGTATCAATGACATTTACTTTTACATCATCAATACAGAAAGAAACGACAGATGCTTTAATTGTAATTCCGCGCTGTCTTTCTAATTCCATTGAGTCAGTTTGCGTATTACCACTATCAACTCGGCCAATTTCTTTAATCACATTCGTTTCATAAAGAATACGCTCAGTCAAACTCGTCTTGCCAGCGTCTACGTGCGCGACAATCCCTATATTTATTGTTGTCATATATAAATATCCTCATTTCATTTTCCATTTTCATTTCCTCATTTCTATTTGTGTATTGCCGCATTACAATCACACTCCAGTCATTTAAATTATTACTATTATAATGTAATTTACATTTTTTGTAACGCTACAAAGCGCCTTATTTTGGAAAAAATAGAATGAAAACAAAATGCTTGCATTCTAAATCGATATAGATTATATTAATTGACATATCAACTATTGATACATCAAATGTTTTTGATTTGGATGTAAAGGAGGGGTAATTTGACAAGTTCATGCTCAAAAGAAGCGATTATTTTATATAAATTACACTTTCTAAATAAAGAAGTAAGTTCGAAGTTTGAAGGGTGTACGGGTATGAGCCAGTCTCGATTAGAGCTTATACTTCAGTTATATGAAGTAGGTGAAATTAGTCAAAAAGCGCTTCAACAAGAAGTGAATATTGATAATGCTGCGATAACAAGGCATTTAAAGCAGCTTGAGGCCAATGAAATGATTGTAAGACGTAAAAATCCAGATGATAACAGAATTACGTTAGTTTCTCTTACTGAAGAGGGACGAAATAAAATTCAGGCGTTTCAAGAGGAAAAAGAACGTTTTGCAGCATCTGCATTTAAAGGATTAAGTGAGGAAGAACGCGATAATCTTTTAAATATTTTAAATCACATTCAAGAAAATATAAAAGAATTATAAAAAAGGGAGAATACAACTATGACTAACTCAGTAAAAACAAATGATTTTAACGAAATTTTAACAGGACGTCGTTCAATTCGTAAGTACGACCCTTCAGTGAAAATTAGCAAAGAAGAAATGACAGAAATTCTTACAGAAGCAACACTTGCACCATCTTCAGTAAACATGCAACCATGGAGATTCGTAGTGATTGAAAGTGACGAAGCGAAAGCAACACTTGCGCCACTTGCGAAATTCAATCAATCTCAAGTAGAAACATCTTCAGCAATGATCGCTTTATTTGGTGATTTAAACAACTTCGATAACGCAGAAGAAATTTACGGTACAGCAGTAGAGCGTGGACTTATGCCAGCAGAAGTAAAAGAAGATCAAATGAAAAAACTTTCAGCTTACTTCTCTATGGTTACACCAGAAGTAATGAAAGATACAGTATTAATTGATGGTGGTCTTGTAGCGATGCAATTTATGCTAGCAGCTCGTGCGCACGGTTATGACACTTGTCCAATTGGTGGATTTGAAAAAGACCAAATTGCAGAAGCTTTCGGATTAGATAAAGAACGCTACGTACCAGTAATGCTAATTTCAATCGGGAAAGCTGCTGACAGTGGTTACCAATCAGTGCGTCTTCCAATTGAAAAAGTTGCAGAGTGGAAATAATTTTATAAAAGAACTTCAATAAGTGAAAGATGAGAGGGGAAGCACCATGATTATTATTCACGCAATATTTCAAGTAGATCCAGCGAAACAACAAGCATTTTTAGAAGAAATTCAGCCACTCATTCACGGTTCAAGAGAAGAAAGTGGAAATGAATCTTATGACTTATATAAAGATTCAGAAAAAGAAAGTGTTTATACGATGGTAGAAGTATGGAAAAATGAAGCGGCAGTTGCGAGCCATAATACGAGTGAACACTTCACATCTTTCGTTAGTAAAGCAGCACAATTTTTAACTGCTCCGCTTGATATAAAAGCTTATAATGGAGAGTTAGTGAAATAATAAGTTAGAAAAAGATGACTTTAGCGAATGGCTGAGGTCATCTTTTTTTGTATAAGTGGAAGCGACTCTCGAAACAGTTATGTTGAAAGATAAGTGTTGCTTTTCTCCTTACTAACATCGATGAATTGAATGTCAAGTTCGAACATTCAGTTTATTAGAATATTTTTCCATGGTATAATTTTCTTGTGGATAAAAGGTAGAGGAGAGTAAGTGATGGGAGAATTTCAAAGTAATTTGCATAGAGCAACGCAACTTGCAACGAAAATGAGAACTGCTTCAAATAGAATGCAAAGTGCTACTAGTCGCTCTATAAATAAGGCAACGCGTACTACACTATCTGTGAACTTCAAAGCACAAGAAGCAAATCAACAAAATTTGCAGATCACGAAACAATTTTGTGCTGCTTTTCAACAAACAATTGATAATATCCATTCCGTAGCAAATGAATTTGAGAAAATGGATACAGGACTTCAAAAGACTTTTCAATAATGTAACAGCCTACGTAAAGGGGAAAAGGTAGGGAGAAAAGATGAGTCAAGAAATTGAAACGAGAATGAGTCAATGTAATCAAAAATTACGAATTATATTTGAAGAACAAAATGAAAACCGAATTGCGCTGCAAAATCAAGAACGAGCTGAGGCTAGTTTTCATGAATGGAAAAATAGAAGCAATCGTTTATTTAACCGAATACTAGAAACTTGGCACGGCGACAAAGAAGTGTTTCATCTTTTTACGAATATGCGGCAAGAAATCGGACAGTATGAAAGAAAACTTACATTCGAATTAGAAAATGAAAAAGAGACGTTGCTTAAAGAAAAACGGCATCTCAGTGAGAAAGAAAACGACCTTTCCTATGAACAGCAGCAACTACAAAGGGAGGCCAATACATGAGTTTAAACATGTATTTGGGAGAAGTACAAAGTCAAACTCAAAGTATGAACGCTATATGTAATGCTACGATTGAAAGTATGGAACAAGCCATTCAATCTATTGATGCATTTGCGGTAGATACAGTACTACAAGGACAAACATACAGTAGTGCAAAAGCCTACCTTGTCCAAACATTTCGGCCATTAGCACAAGGAATCATATGCTTATGTGAAGAATTAATTCGCCAAAACGAAGCATTTCCAAATGATTTTCAAGCAAAAGTTGCTTCGACAGATGTGATCGAACAAGAAATAAGAGAACAAATACGGGGAATTAATCAATCGATTACAAGTATAGAAGCAATAGAAGTACTTACACCAATGCCCGGAGTAAATGCGAGTGTAACGGTATTTGGTGCAATGAGAAAAAAACTGGAAGAAAAACTTGAGCATTTATATGAATTCAATCATTCATCCAGCAACAACTACAGTACCGCCCTCCAATTAGCAGCTAGCATCACAGCCGGACTCGCTGAAGTGCAAAGCGGGAAAGGATTTAGTCCTGTGAGTGGTACGTTTAGTACACAAGGGTTGAATATGGATTGGGTGAGTTCTATTCAGGGGATTATAGAAGAAACAGCCCGAAAAAATGATCAGTCAATTAAAGATATAGAAACAAATAACATAATTGAGGAGAAATCTCCGGTTAGAAATGCTTGGGACGATGCGGCAGACAGTATAGTTGGCACGTTTGAAACAGCGAAAAAGATGTGGGAAGCTATTCAAAGAGGAGCGGGGAAAGCTATTGGTGATGAAATCGAGTCCGCAATAGCTTTAAGTAATATGGACATAGGAACTTTTATTAATGTAACCTATGCACTTTTCCATTTGGATGAAACTGCAAAAAATATGTGGCATGCATTTTCAAATAAAATAAAACGAGATATGATAGAGGGAGATGCAGAGAGTCGTACAGAATTGACTACCTATGGATTAACACAAATAGCTACCACAATATTAGGCGATAGGGCACTAAATAAAGTAGGCCATATCACAAAAGGAGCAAAAGCATCAAGTGGAGTAAGTACATTTGCTAATGCAGTAAAACTGGCAAAAGAATTGAAGCCTACGTTTGAAATGTTACAATCATTTAAGAGAAATGCTTCCTATGCATTCTCTAGTGTTGGTGGAACTATTGTAACCAAAATACCTCAAGGCGAATTAATAGAAGCTTATTATAAGTTTGCGAAGTCTAAAGATGGTGGTAAGGGTACGGGTAAAACTGTAAGCAATTATCTTGATGATATAGTCGAGGCTGGTGGTACCAGAATAGAAATAAATTCTAAACTTCGAAATCCATTAGATAATCCTAAGATAGCAAAGGAGATTGAGGGAAATACTGAAGCTGTATATGGATATTCACCTAAGAAGGAATCTGCCTTAAATAAGTTTGGGGTAGACTGGACAAATGGTGATGAAGTAGGTTATGCAAGAAGCGAAAGAATAAAGTATCATGAAAAAATACAACAAAAAAGAATACAACTAGAACAAGATATTAAAAATCTTCAAAATGATGGACTATCTATGGAGGAAATTGCTAGATTGAAAGTTGAAGAGCGAAATCAAGGAAGAATGGAAACGTATATAAAATCTAATAATTTAGATGGATTGAATGCAATGAAAGAAAGAAATATTCTTGAATATGGCAGGGCAGAAGGACCTACACCTGAACAACTTTATAAAAAGTATGGTTCATGGGAAGATGTGATATATGGCAGTTTAAAAACAAATCCAGCAATGGATGTCTTGACAGGATTATTTCATAGTATGGGAGGAAATTAATTATGAAAGAAGAAAAAATACAAGGTAATATAAAGTGGATTGCATACAATAATTTAAGATTTAGAATAGAGAAGGTTAATGATGATTCATCCGTAATTTGGGTTTCTGATAATTTTGTAAATTTATGTTTTACCTTAGTAATGAATGACTTTTTAAGTAAATGTGAGGATGAGTTGAATATAAATATCGAAATTGATTTGACTTGGAATAATCATAGAGGTTTGATTATAAAAAATCATGATATAAATCTAATTTTAGGAGAAATAATTAATTTTATTAGCGAATGGGAGTTAGAAGGAAATTCAAATGCTGATAATTTTTCTACGGAAGAGTGGTATTCAGCATAAGCTTGCAGGGTATGCTAGCTTTCCATCATTTTTAGGAATTTAAAAATATGGAGGGAAATTTAAATTTAATGTATGTTTAGGGGATATTGAATGTGAATTGAAACTAAAGAGTTAGATAAATATTTTAAGCAACTAGTGAGGAATGAATTCTGTATAGTAAAGAATTCATTCCTTTTAAGTTTGTTTTAATTTACTTGTAATTATAGTAGTTAATATTTGAAGAGGCAATCACCCTAAGTCATAAAGACACGAAAGCCTATACTCAAAGTAAGATTTCAAAGCTTTAGGAAGAAATTGGTTGAGTTAAAGGGGCTAAGGATGATACTTAGGATACGGCTAACGGTAAACCTAGCAGTAGTAAAAATACAACTGTAGATAATTTTGATGCAAAAACAGCTACAAATAAGCAAAAAGGTAATTATGGTGAAATAAAATCAAGTGACAATTTATTGAATAATCAAAGTTTAAAAGATGCTGGATTTGATTTAAAGCCAGTCGGAAAAAGTGCAACATCAGGCATAAATGATAAAATAGTAAAAGGAATTGATGGATTATACGAAAATACAAATGCAGAATCAAAGATCAAATATGTTATTGATGAAGCTAAATTTGGCAGTTCACAATTAGGGAAACTAAAGATGGACGACAAATGTCGGATGATTGGTTGACAGGTGTGAAGACTGAAAAAAGTAGAATATTGAAAGCTGTTGATGGAGATAAAAGATTAGCAGATAAGATTACGAAAGCGTTGGAGAGAGATAAGGTAGAAAGAGTATTATCAAAAGTCGATAGTAGTGGAAAGGTTAAAACATTTAAGATAGATGCAAAGGGTAACATCGTTGGAGAGTGGCCATAATTTAGAAGCGAGGAGGAATTGAATGATATGAGAAATTATTTATGTATAGAAGAAAAATGTAGAGAAGGAATTGAATATAATAAAGAGTTTATAGAGGAAAATAGAGAAGATATTAAAAGTTTAGAAGAAGATACTAAAAATGGAATTCAAAGATATTCTAAAGATAATAAGAGTATTATAGAAGGGACCTATCTAGCCAATTTTAGATATGAGATGGAGGATATTAGGGCAAAGTATTCTTTAGGGGAAGAAATTAGTGTAATAGAAGAATATTTTCATAATGCAATTTATGATTTAGAGAATACAGGGAGTAGGGAAATTGGATATTTAAGTCTAATTTGGATGATTTCCTTAGGAATTTTGTTAGAAACGGATAAAAAGAATATAGAAAGATTAAAAAAGATAGTTGATACAAAAAATATGAACGACGCAGTAATTGATTTCCTCTTATGCGCTAGTGATATCGGATACATAAAAATGACGAACAGATATTATAAAGAAAATCCATATGCAAAAACGAGAGAGATTATAGAACTTGCACAAACAGATAAAAAAGAAGCGTCTAAAAGATTACAAACGTATATGGAGAAAGAATGGTTTAAAGGCCATTATGATTATGAATGGAAAAATGCACATAAAGAACCTGGATATGTAGGGTACTGGAGCTTTGAGACAGCTGCACTAGTAAAGATACTCGAACTTGATGATACAAGTTTAAAAGATAATAACCATTATCCATATGATTTGGCACATTATAAAAATGAAATGAAATACAAGCATATAGACCTAAGTGAATATCACTATGAAGATGAGACAGAAGAAATCGAGGATATAGTAGAAGGAATTGAAAATAATCCTGCATTGGAAAACATTATTCCTCCAAAATGGCATTCATTGGTCAATGAATTGATCCATGACTATGAGAATATGGGTGATAGTAGTTTTTATGAAAAATACAAAAAAACGATAGGAATAGGTCAAGTGTGGTTCTTACCACAAGAGTATGAAGAAGAAAACGAGCAAAAAAATCTATTAGGAAGTTTAATTGTGTTTGCCCTGACATTAAGAGATTATATATTACAATTGGACTATAAAGAAGATTTAGAGGACTACATTGATAATCTTAAAAATTTCTGGAATGTTTCAGAAACAAAGTTAGTTCAATTTATGTTAGAAAATGATCAAAATTATTATGCATGGGTACCAAAAGAAGCAAACATCCCAAATATGTATGAAGTAAAGATAGAGAGTGTCGATGTAGAGGAAGTTCTATAACGATAAAATAGAAATGGTTTTCATTATATGTAATATTAGAATGCATTTTACTAGTTAATTGAAAACAATGCATGCGTGGGAGAAAAAAGGATGTATTGTTACTAAAAATTAGAGGGAAAGAAAGCTGTTGGATTGAGTTAAGCACCTCATTGTCAATATACGACAATAGGTGCTTTTTTGCGTGCAATGAAGAAAAAATAAAAGATTCATTTTCACTCTATTTCATCTTTGAAATACATGTTATAATTTGGAAAAAATATATTCTTAATTTTTAGATAATTAAAAGGTGGTAGATTACTATATGAGTACATTAAAGAAAATTACTAACAATATTTCGAAAGTTATTATAGGAAAAGACGAATCGATAGAACTAGCAGCCATTGCTCTAATAGCAAGAGGACACATTTTATTAGAGGATGTACCTGGGACAGGAAAAACAACGTTAGCGAAAAGTTTGGCTAAAAGTGTGGACGCTAAATTTCAAAGAATACAATTTACAGCGGATACTTTGCCTGGAGATGTTATTGGTCTTGAATATTTTGATGTGAAGGAATCGGATTTTAAAACGAGGTTAGGCCCCATTTTTGCAAATATCGTATTAGTGGATGAAATTAATCGAGCTGTACCGAGAACACAATCTTCGTTACTTGAAGTTATGGAAGAGCGTACTGTTACAATTGCGAAACAGACACATTCATTACCAGAACCTTTTTTAGTTATAGCAACGCAAAATCCACTCGAATCAGCGGGCACATTTCCGTTACCAGATGCTCAGTTAGACCGGTTTTTACTCACAATACGCCAAGGTTATCCTACGAGAGAAGCTGAAAAGGAAATGATGAATCGGTTTCAAATGAATGATCCGTTAGAAACGTTACATTCTATTATTTCAAGTGAAGAAATTATTACGATGCAAAAGCGTGCAAGAGAAGTGTTAGTAGGGAATGATGTGCAAGATTATCTCCTTGAAATTATTGAAGTAACTCGTAACCATGAGTTAATTGAAATTGGTGTAAGCCCTCGGGGAACGTTGGCATTTATGAGGGCGATTCAAGCACGGGCAATTTTAAATGAAAGAGATTATTGTACGCCAGATGATATAAAACTACTCGCTGCATCTGTCTGTGCTCATCGTTTAACGTTAACGATTGAAGGAGAGATGAAAACGACGAAAGAACAAATCATGAAAGAAATTCTTCATACGATTAGTGTGCCAGTGGAGAATGTACGATGAATCAACAGCTTGTGTATACACCTTTAGCGGAGCCTTTCGTAATGGGGGTTATGTCAGTTGTAGCCGTTATTTTAAGTGTATTTTCAAGTAATCTACTGTTTTTATCTCTCGTATTTTTATATGTAATTTTAATAGGTGCTATGCATGTATATATACGTAAAGTATCTCGTGTTCAATGGGAATACAGTCAAGGGAATTCGAACGTTTTTATAGGTGAAACGAATATGTGCAAAATGAAAATTTCAAACAAGTCGATATTTCCTATTCTTAATATCGTATTTCGATTTAAATGTGAAAATAAGCTAACTTGGAATCATGATGAAATAAACAAAAATCATAGTACAGGTTCAAATTATTATATGAATTTTAATTTAAAAGGAAAGGAGTCAGTTTCATTTGATTTGCAAGCTGTAGCGTTAAAAAGAGGCATCGCGAAATGGGAAGAAGTTGAAATTGTGATTACCGATCTCTTTGGATTTATAACGAACAATATAACATATAAACAAGTTGATACGCCGTCTTATTTAGTTTTACCAGCTGTTCCGAAAATACAAGTTCCTGAATTACAAGAATGGTCACGAGGATTTCGAAAAGCGATGTCTTCACCCTTATATGATGAAACGAAAGTAATGGGAGTAAAGTCTTATGAAAATGAAGATTTTCGTTCCATCCACTGGAGTGCAACGGCGAAAACAGGGACGATAACTGCGAAAAAGTATGAGCGAACACAATGTGATAAATACGCGATTTATCTCAACTTGCAAAATAAAAGTGGTGTTTCTTTGCGAAATGATACAGAGGAACTAATTGAATTAACGGCGGGTATATGTAAACAATTGCTCATGCAAAACTGTTCATTTGAAGTATGGATCAATAGTGTAAAAGATAACGGTTTGCTACATATAAAAAATGGGGATAATCGGAAACATTTGCAAAATGTATTAAGGATACTTGCCTCGATATCAGACCAAGATACGCCTATATCTTCTTCTTACTTTTACACAGCTGGTTTTCGTCGAAAGGAACTGGATGCGGTTCCTTTAATTATTGGTACTTCACCAAAGAAATGCAGTAGAACGAATAAATGGATTGTAATGAAAGAATAAGAAGGGGCTTATGTCATGGTAAATAAAAAGCGGCATATGAAAGTGAAGTTATGGAGTGTAAGAACCTTAATCATACTTTTCTTTGCGATTAGTGCGATAACGTTATCACAAGGTGTTGTGTATGTACAAGATATAGTAAAAGAGCGTTTTTTTAGTGAAAAGAAACCTGAAAAAATTTATAAGGAAACTATAAACTACGGTGATACTGAAGGTTATGGAACACCTTTAGAAGAGAAAAAAGTAGGAGATAATGGTGAGAGAACGACAACGGGTAAAAAATTTAAAGGTTTTGAAAAGGAAAGTTCATGGAGAAACGTATTTTCGGTGCTTTCAAATTCATGGATTAGTATAGTTTTTTATGTAGTTATTGCAGTGGTAATTATATATTTTCTCTACAAATCTATTAGGAAAAAGTTAACGAAATCAGAAATAGAACAGGAGAAACAATCGGTAACAAAAGAAGATACGGTAAGAAACGTAAAGAATGAAAAAGTCATTCATCGGTCAGAGCATTCGTTACCTACAGATAAAATAAGGAAAAGCTTAGTTAAATGGGAAAGAACTTTACCATTTCATGAACAGAGAAGGTCCTATGAAACGATGCAACAATGGCTAGAGAGAATTTGTAGATCGAGAGATATTATTCCGTTATATGAGTCAGTTCGGTATGGGGAAAAGGCGTATACGGAGTTAGATATAGAGAAGACTATACAGTGGATAGAACGGGATGGAAAAGGGCGGTATGAATAGCAGAATGTACTATTTCAAAATAAAAAAGATGGCGTAATTAATCTAAATATAAAAATTATATAAGTGAATGAAATTAATTGTAAATTAATTTTATTTACTTATATTTAATTGCATGTTAATGTATACTTAATTTTTTATATCTCTACCAATGGAAGAATATATAAGCTATATGTAACTCTTTGTATAGTATTGCTTCTTAAATTATTTATGAGTGTATCTTTGTTTTATTAATATAAAATGAAAAAAAGATGCACTAAAACTAAACAATTAATGGGTAGCATGTTAATAAAAAAATTACATGAGTTTAGTAAAAACTTACAATTTATTTTTAAGGATGTGAAAATATAATGAAACTGGTATTAAAAAGCATACTTATTTCCTTTATTTTTTCTGCAGTAGGTATGTGTTGGTTGATGTTCTTGTTATTTAGAGGTGGCGGGGACTGGTTATTGTCTTGGGTAGGTGTATTAATGGCATATTTATCTTTATTCACTTTAATAGATTTATATTGTAAAAATACATATGAAAAAACATTAAATAAATTGCTTATAAAATCAACAGTTACTACCTTTAGTTTTGGGGTATTAGGAATCATATTTGGTATAATACACGAGCTATTAACACCATGGAGTCTCAGTTTAATGGTTTGGTATTGGTTGCTAATTCTATTTTTATTTTTAACGACCATAATATTATTATTTATTTTAGTATTGGTAAATCGTAAAAATAATAATTTTACCGTGGGATATAGAATACTTATACTTCTAAATATATTTCTTACGTTAGGGCCAGTACTGTGGCCATTATTTCTTACTATTATCGGAAATGGTATGAACGCCAGTGCAGGATGGTAAAAGTGAAAAAAGATTAGTTGTTTAAAGAATAGAATAAAAAGTTGATATAGAATTTTAAATGTTTATGAGAACATGTTTACATAAAAAATGAAAACATGTTCTCTTTTTATTTGCATGCATAACTCTTCCTCAGTTTACCGTATTTAAATTTAAACGTAAGTATTTCGTAAGGAATGGATAAGAAAAAAGAGAGATTTATCATATAGGATGAAAGTATAGCTTGAATCAATCCGATATTAATGGAGGAGAGAAAGCCTTATGAAAAAATGTAATTCAATTAAGTTAGCAAGTTTTGCAGTTTTATTAGCGGGTACTGCTCTATTCACACCTGATTTTACTGTGACTGCAGAGTCAACTCAAAATATTTCTAGTTCGTCACAAGTACATGATCAAAAGAATCGTAATGGCTGGAAACAAGTAATGCAGGAAACAGTACAGCTTGGCGCTCCAGGGATATTAGCTAAGGCGTATAATAACGGAAAAACGAGTAGTTATACTGCTGGCGTAGCAGATTTAAGTACAAAGAAACCGGTGAAATCAGATTATCGCTTTCGGATTGGTAGTGTGACGAAAACTTTTACTGCCACGACTGTTCTACAATTAGTTGGAGAAAATCGCGTTCAACTTGACGATTCAATTGAAAAGTGGCTACCGGGCCTCATTCAAGGAAATGGGTATGATGGTAATCAAATTACGATACGCCAACTTTTGAATCATACGAGTGGTATAGCTGAATATTTAAAGTCAAAAGATGCTGACATAATGAATTCGAAAAAAACGTATACAGCAGAAGAAATAGTGAAAATAGGCCTTTCTCTGCCTCCAGATTTTTCGCCAGGTAAAGGCTGGTCGTATTCAAACACAGGATACGTAATACTAGGAATGCTTATTGAAAAAATAACTGGTAATAGTTATGCGGAAGAAATCGAAAAGCGAATTATTGAACCTTTGGACTTGTCAAATACGTTTTTACCAGGTAATTCACCTGTCATCCCAGGAAAGAATCATGCTCGTGGGTATGTGAAAACCGAAGGAACGAGCGAGTTGAAAGACATTACGTATTATAATCCGAGTTTAGCTAATTCAGCTGGAGATATGATTTCTAATGCGGATGATTTAAATAAATTCTTTTCATCTTTACTCAGTGGTAAGTTATTGAAGGAACGAGAGCTAAAAGAAATGCTTACTACAGTTCCTGTAGAAGGAAAAGCGGTTGGTGATGGGTATGGTCTTGGAATCTATGAGACTAAACTTCCAAACGGTGTTTCAGTTTGGGGTCACGGAGGAGGAATTCCCGGATTTACAACTTTTGCTGGCGGAGTAATTGGTGGTAAACATACATTGGCTGTCAGTATTAACTCTTTAGATGAGGTCGATATTGTTTCGCAGTTTAATAAAATGATGCAAATTGAATTTAATAAATAGATGAAAAGAAAATGAATGGAATTTTGTTATAGTTGTATATAAAAGAGGTACTTTGTTAAATGCGCAACTATGGACAGTAGTAGCATTTATGATAGGGCATCAAGTATATTTCAAAGTGAAAATCAATCGTATAGCTTACGATAAAAATAAAAAGGATGTCAGTTACATGACATTCTTTTTATTTTGGATAAAAGAGGTATGTGTATGATTCTGAAAATTGTTATTTTTGAAATCATTCCATATAATGAAGGATATAGGGGCACCAATAGGGGAGTTATGAATAGAAAATACTTTAGTTAGTTAAGTATTTCTCGTTTTAATCAAAATAATTATGAGTTGATTTGGAGTTGAATAAAATGGAACAAAATCATTTTAAATGGACTAATAAGCAATTACGAGAACATGTTGAAGTACTAGATGATAAGAGAAGTCCACACATATTATTAAAGAATGCAACATATTTAAATTCCTATATGCGCGAGTGGATGACAGCGAATATTTGGATATATAATAATCGAATTGTATACGTAGGAGAGCAGCTGCCAAAGCAACTAAGTGAATGTGAAGTGATTGATTGCGATGGAAAGTATGTAGTTCCTAGTTACATAGAACCACATGCACATCCATATCAATTGTATAATCCAGAGACGTTAGCGAATCATGCGATGCAATTTGGGACGACAACTTTTATTAATGATAATTTAACTTTATTTTTCACATTACAACGTGAAGAAGCATTTCGTTTATTAGATGAATTTAAAAAGATTCCGGCAAGTATGTATTGGTGGTGTCGTTTTGATGGACAAACTGAGCTGCAAAACGGGGAATCTGTATTTAATAGTGAAGAAATAATAGAGTGGCTAAAGCATGAAGCAGTTCTTCAAGGCGGTGAGTTAACAGCATGGCCAAAACTATTACATGGCGATGATGAAATGTTAACTTGGGTGCAGGAAACGAAGCGGTTACAGAAAAAAGTAGAAGGACATTTTCCAGGGGCATCTGAAACGACTTTAGCGAAGTTAAAGTTGTTAGGTACGGATTGCGATCATGAAGCGATGACAGGACAGGAAGCTTTCACTCGTCTTATGCAAGGTTACACTGTTTCCCTTAGAAATTCTTCAATCCGTCCAGATTTAGAAGTTTTATTGAAAGAATTACTAGAATTAGGTGTTAAGCAATTTGATAGATTCATTTTTACAACAGATGGTTCACATCCGTCATTTTATGAAAACGGAATGACGAATAGATTGATAGAAATAGCGATTGAGCAAGGAATTCCGGCAATAGATGCTTACCATATGGCAAGTTATAACATTGCTCGTTATTATAATATGGAGCATTTACATGGCTCCATTGCGACAGGGAGAATCGCCAATATTAATATTTTGGAAAGTAAAGAAAATCCGGTGCCAATTAGTGTAATTGCAAAGGGAAAATGGGTGAAGCGTGACGGAGTAAACAAAAATAAATCATTACATATAAACTGGAGTGAATTTAAAGTAACCCCATTATCATTAGACTGGTCTATAGAAAAAGAACATATGATTTTTTCTAATAAAACGGGTATACACTTGTTAAACAATGTTATAACAAAACCATATGTTAGCGAAATCGACTTAGACTGTGATGAACTTTCCATGGAACATGATGAATGTTTTCTAATGATGATTGCCCGCGATGGTACTTGGCGAGTGAATACAGTTGTGAAAGGTTTTGTAAATGAATTAGGAGGTCTTGCAAGTTCTTATTCTGGTACAGGCGACATCATTCTTATCGGAAAAAGGAAAGAAGATATGTTTACAGCTTTTCGTAGAGTAAAAGAGCTCGGTGGTGGAATGGTCATAGCAGAAAACAATGAAGTGTTACACGAAATTGCATTACCTTTACTCGGGATTATGTCCGATTTAAAAATGAGCGAATTAATACAAGAAGAGAAAAAGATGGTGAAATTACTACAAGAGCGAGGCTATGTTTATAACGATCCGGCATTTACCATTTTATTCTTTTCTGCGACGCACTTACCTTTTATACGAGTAACACCTATAGGATTATATGATGTGAAAAGTAGTAAGGTAGTTGCCCCGCCCGTGAATTTGATAAAGCAATATTAAAAGGAAAGATCCTATAAAAATTTTATTTTATAGGATCTTTCTTATTATTAGCATAAGAATATTGTAAGCCTCAAATGATATAGTATCTAAATCATTTGAGGTGATATGTAAATATGAAAAAAATATTTTACATTTTAAGCATATTTATTCTGTGTGTATCGATACAACACGTTGTACATTCCCAATCAGATGCACCAAGGTTATCTTCGGATTGTCTTGAAGAAAGGAAAATTCGAGATGAAAAGTATGTGAAGAATATAATACAGGACATTAAATCCACATTTAATTTAAATATTGATGAACATAGTTTTTGGGAAGTAAGTAAAAGAGATTTGGAGGCTGCCCATTTGATGTATGGTGGAAAGGAAAATGATTCTTATTATAATTCGCTAACTAAAATTTATGATAGTGGTGGATTTAGCGAGCAGCCGAGCTTATTTGTAAGGGCGCAAGAGGCATTTTTACTTTATAAAGAAAACGATAATATCAATGTAATGAAACGCCTAAAACTAGACGTTGAAAAAGGGGAATGGCTCGTTATAAAAACGAAAAAGAAGAAAGGGAAAAAAGTGAAATTCAAACCGTTACAATGTGAAAAAGATTATATGAAAAAGAGAAATGAATAACAAAATACGTATTAATGCTGCTTTTATTCAACGATATCTTGCTGTTGATTTGAAATCGGAAAAGGTAAACAAACATATTAGCTTTATGGAATATGTTTGTTTACCTTTTTTGAGAGATTTAAAAATTTGCGATGTTGTTAGTTGAAAATTATGTACTTGCTAATGAACTTATAACATTCAATGAATTTGTTCTTCATAAAAATTAGATTTTGTGTCAAATGATTTATACATTGTCGAACCACCTATGTATATTTTATTCTACAGTATTTATAAAAGAATATTGGCTATTCATAAGAAATATGATTGGCACAGTTTTTGCTTGTATTACATGTAAGGAAGGGAGATTGTATGTAAGGAATCTGTACTCGTAATAGTATAAAACAAGCTACTATTGCATTATTGATCATAGTTGTATTTATAGCGGAACTGTAAATACATACAAATAAGTGTTTTTTTGATTTTAAAATTCAGAATTTTCTTTTAAATTATTAGGGGGCAATGATATGGTTAAATATTCGAAAATTTCTAAGTGGATTCTTGGTGTTGGATTAGTGACAATAACATGTAATGGTTTGCAAATTCAAGCAGAGACAAAAGAGAAAAATGTGAAGAAAGTATTACAAATGGAGCCGGTAGGAATACAGAAATCTGTTGATGAATTGGCGCATCCTTCAAAAGTAAAAGAAAATGCATCTTTTACAAAACGGTTAAAATTAGCGGATTTATCGCAGCGTCCACTAGCACCAACCGATAATATTAAACCGTTAGCTGAAGAAAAAAAGTATTCGATGGCTGAGTTAAATCAATTAAATAACAAACAATTAACTGATCTTCTTGTGACAATTAAATGGTATCAAATTCCAGAATTATTTCAGTTTAATAGTGATAGTCTTAAATTCTATCAAGATGATAGTCGAATGCAAGCGATTATTAATAAACTAGCAGAACAAGGACAAGCTTATACGAAAGATGATTCAAAAGGGATTGAAACATTAGTAGAAGCTCTACGTGCAGCATTTTATTTAGGTTTTTACCATGATGAATTAAGCAAACTAAATGAGCGTAGCTACCATGATAAATGTTTACCGGCTTTAAAAACAATTGCAAAAAATCCAAATTTCAAACTTGGTACATCGGAACAAAATAAAGTTATTTCATCATATGGAAAATTAATTGGAAATGCATCGGCTGATGTTGAAACGGTTTTATATGCAGGTGAAATTTTTAAACAATATAACGATAATCTTGCAACTTTCATTGAAGACCGAACAAAAGGAGACGCAATATATGAGTTGATGAAGGGAATTGACTTTGATATTCAGACGGATATGTACACGACTGGAAAAGAGCCGAAAGATACGATGTGGTATCGAAATATCGATAACTTTATTAATGAAGTAAGTCGTTTCGCACTAATTGGTACTGTAACAGATAAAAATGGATGGTTAATTAATAACGGAATTTACTATGCTGGCCGATTGGGCAAGCTTCATAGTACGCCGACAAAAGGACAGCAAGTTGTTACAGACGCAATGCGAATTTATCCATATTTAGGAGAGCAATACTTTGTTGCGGCAGAACAAATTACTACAAATTACGGAGGAGTAGATGCGAACGGAAAAACAATAAATTTAGATCAAATTCGAGACGATGGTAAAAAGAAATATTTACCGAAAACATATACGTTTGATGATGGAGCAATTGTCTTTAAAGCTGGGGATAAGGTTAGTGAAGAGAAAATTAAGCGACTATACTGGGCAGCGAAAGAAGTACGTTCTCAATTTTATCGTACAGTTGGTAGCGATAAACCACTTGAAAATGGACATGCGGATGATGTGCTAACGATGGTTATTTATAATAGTCCAGATGAGTATCAATTTAATCGTCAACTGTACGGATATGAAACGAATAATGGTGGAATTTATATTGAAGGAACGGGAACTTTCTTTACATATGAACGTACACCAGAGCAAAGTATTTATAGTTTGGAAGAATTGTTCCGCCATGAATTTACACACTACTTACAAGGAAGGTACGAGGTTCAGGGATTATGGGGCCAAGGGGAAATGTATCAAAATGAACGTTTAACATGGTTTGAAGAAGGAAATGCAGAGTTCTTTGCAGGTTCAACGCGATTAAATAGTGTAGTACCGCGAAAAAGTATAATTGGTGGGTTATCTAATGATCCTGCAAAACGTTATACAGCATCACAAACATTAAATGCGAAATATGGAACGTGGGATTTTTATAACTATTCGTTTGCATTGCAATCATATATGTATAATAAACGTCCTGAAATGTTCGATAAAGTGCATGATTTAATTCGTGCAAATGATGTTTCAAGTTACGACGCATACCGTTCTGCATTAAGCAAAGATAATAACTTAAATGAAGAATATCAATCTTATATGCAAATGCTTATAGATAATCGCGATAAGTATACAATCCCACAAGTATCAGATGAGTACTTAGCGCAGCATGATCGAAAATCGCTTTCGGACATTACTTCAGATATTACGAATGAAGCGAAATTAAAAGATGTGAAAGTAACAAAGAATAAATCACAATTCTTTAATACATTTACACTACAGGGGACATATACTGGAAGTTCAGCAAAAGGAGAGATTGAGGATTGGAAAGTAATGAATGAAGCAACAAATGATATGTTGAAACGTATTTCAGGAAAAGAGTGGACTGGATATAAAACATTGACTGCTTATTTTATAAATTACCGTGTTAATCATGCTGGACAATTTGAATATGATGTTGTGTTTAGCGGAGTAAATACGGAAGAAGGTACGGCTGTAGAAAAAGAGCCGAATAATTCATTTGAAACAGCCAATCCACTATTTTTAAATACGTTATTAAGAGGAAACTTAAGTGATCAAGATCAGGGAGATAAATTTGTTATCGATGTAAAGGATCAAAAAGATTTACAGATTTCTGTTACGAACGAACAAAACATTGGACTAAACTGGGTATTATATTCTGAATCAGATCTAAACAATTACGTAACTTACGCAACAAAACGTGATGGAAACAAATTGCTTGGAAATTATAATGCGAAGCCAGGAAAATATTATTTAAGTGTATATAAATATGGCGGGGGAACAGGGAATTATACAGTGGAAGTAAAATAGTTTACTATAGCTAGTTTAAGAGACTGCTAGTTGTATTTTTTAGCGAAGTAAAGCATGTAATGTTAAATATTAAACTACTTTACATATACCCCGTTTTAATTTGAGAATGGGGGTATATGTATTTTTCATTTTTTTAATTTTCATAACTTCACTTGGTTTTGAAAAGAAAACAATGCATATAAATTTGAATTTCTGCCCGTAAACCATGTATGAATTCATCTTCTTAATGCTCTTTCATTTTAGCCTCAATGCTTGCTTTCAAATTAGTTGATACCTTATCGAAATACCCCATAACCAACTTTTTAATATCATCAGATCTACCTTTCAAATCATTAGCTAAATTTTCAGCAAGATATTCTTTTTCTATTGGCTTTAACTGCGTATAAAATTCACCAGCCTGCGTAAAGTCATCCTGTTTCGTTATAGGAGCTCTTTCAAGTTTACCTTCAACATACCTTCCATCACCGCTTGTTATTTGATTAGCAGGTGTCCAATTTTGCTGTTGGTTAATCGCTAATTTTCGAAATTCGGGTCCAATTCTTCTTCTTTGAGAATCGCTATAAATGTTAGCACGCCCTTGCAACATTTTATCATCAGATAGTTCTGCACCATCTAGTAAATTAGAAGGGGAGAAGGCGACTTTTTCTACTTGTTCCATATAATTTTCAGGGTTTTTATTTAATACCATTTTACCTACTGGTATAAGAGGGTACATCTTTTCATCCCATACTTTTGTATCATCTAGCGGATCATAAGAAAGATGTACTTCATCTTTTGGATCCATGAGCTGGACATATAAACCATACTCCACTGATTTACCAGCCTCAATTGCATCATATAAATCTTTCCCACTATAATCTGGATTTTCAGCAGCTAGTTTAGTAGCTTCCTTACTAGTAATGAATTGTACACCTTCAAAAGGATACCAATGATACTTTACGTACTTTCGATTGCCTTCAGCATTTATCCAAACGTATGTATTTACACTATGTCCTGGGATGTGACGAAGACTTTTTACCGTACCGACATTAGAGTATAAACGGACAACAAAATGAATGGATTCGGGTGCTTTAGCGACAAAATTCCAAAATCTATCCGGATCTATTAAGTTATTTTTAGGTGAAGGCAACAACGCTTTAATCGTTTCAGGGAAACGTATCGGATCACGAACGGAAAAGACAGGAATGTGATTACATAAAAGATCGAAAACGCCTTCTTTTGTATAAAATTTTGTGGAAAAGCCGCGTACATTTCTAGAAGTATCTGGTGTTCCTTTCGTACTAACAGCTAACGAAAACCGTACCATAACAGGAACTTTCTCATTAGAATGTTGTAAAAAACTTAGCTTTGTATGTTCAGACATCGGATAGATCGTTTGAAAATAACCGAATGCCCCAAAACCTTTTACATGAACAGGTCTTTCTACAATTTTTTCATGTATAAATTCTTGTAACGTTTCATGCAGTACACTATCTTGCTTGAGAACAGGTCCACGTGAACCGACTGTTTGAGAGTGAAGTGTAGCTTGTTCATTAAGTTCTCGATTTTGATTAAGGTCTTCTCCTAATAAGGGTTGCCTCTTTTTATTATATTTTTCATTCATCGATATAGCCTCCAAATTTTTTCTTCGATTGTTACTAAATATGATTCTATAGCCTTGATTATGTATTACATACAAAGTTCAAAGTAGTAACGTACCGCTAGATGAAAAAAACGCATATAGAGTGGACCTGTTGAAATAAAAGAAATTATGGAAAAATGAATATCGGAAAGAGAAAACACACTATTAAAATTTTAATCTTAAAAATTAATTGATAAATAACTTTATAGATAATGGCCATTAAAAAAATAGTAAAAATAACTAGGAGGAAATGAACATGTCGGATTGGTTTCAATTAGATAAAGAATATATGATGCCTACGTATTGCCGTACGGAGGTTGCAATAGAAAGAGGGGAAGGTTGTAAACTGTATGATGTGAATGGAAAAGAGTATTTAGATATGTTTTCTGGCGTAGGAGTAAACGTATTAGGATACAATCATCCTAAAATTGTGCAAACGACAATGGAGCAAGTTACGAAATCGTTGCATCTTCCATTTCACTTTTTAAACCCAGTTGCGATTGAGTATGCAAAGAAATTAGTTGAGTACTCTTTAAAAAACGGCAAAGTATTTTTTACAAACTCTGGTACGGAAGCGACAGAAACAACGTTGAAATTAATTGATAAATATAGATCTATTACGAATGAAGAGCGAGAAGGTGTCGTTGTGCTCAAAGGTAGTTTCCACGGGCGAACGTTAGGGGCACTTCATTTTACGAGACAAGAAAATGTATATCAAAGTTTCCCTAAAACATCTATTCCTGTATACGAAGTAGAGCGTGAGAATATAGAGCAATTAGAAGAAACAATTTTAAATGAAAAGCCTATTGCAATTATGTTAGAGCCTGTATTAGGAAGTGGCGGGATATATCCTTTATCAAGTGAATATTTATATGGTGTTCAACATCTTTGTGATAAGTATAATGTGCTGCTTATCGTTGATGAAGTACAAAGTGGTATGGGTAGAACGGGGAAATTGTTCGCTTATCAAAATTCTAATATTACACCGGATATTATTCAAATTGGTAAAGGCGCAGGAGGAGGGATACCGCTAGGGGGAATTATTGTAGGTGAAAAGCTATGCGATGTATTTTCACCAGGAGATCATGGCACAACATTTGCTCATTCATCAATGGGAACAGCTTTAGGTTTAACGGTATTAAATACATTACTTGATGATGGGTTAATGCAAGAAGCTTATGAAACGTCACTATATTTGAATGATAAACTGCAAGACATTCAGAAAGAAAATTCTTATTATATTCAGGAAGTTCGTCATGTGGGGATGATGTTTGGGATAAGTGTGAATGACACGAATGAAAATGTGAAGAAATTACAGATTGAGCTAATGAATAAAGGAATGTTAGTCGATGTAACACAAGGGAATATTATTCGATTACTTCCGCCGTATATTATTACGAAAGAGGAAATTGACGCATTCACTTATGAGTTTATTTCCTGTGTTCATAGCATAGCAGCTACAGCAAGTATTTAAAAAAATATAAAAAAATATAAAAAGCTGAAGAAGGCGCTATTTTAGCGCCTTCTTCAGCTTTTTAAAATAGTAAATTACTTAACATAGAGAGCATCTCATTGGACAAATAATTAATTATGTGAAACAATAATAACAGATAAGGAGACATTAATTTTCCTTAAGTGCTTCGAATTAATTTTATTCAATAAGAGAAGGTGTGCTTAAAGAAGTTAAATTAAACAAGGAGCTGTTTTATTATATGCAACAAAATAATGATTTAAATTTTGAACCTCAAGACGTTAATATTGTCAATCCTAAACAAGCCAGGAAAGCAGTGGTTGCTACTGGTATAGGGAATGCAATGGAGTGGTTTGACTTCGGATTATACGCGTATTTAGCGGTAATTTTAAGTCAATTATTCTTCTCAGGTGTTAATAATAGTGGTTTGCAGCTTGTACTTACATTTGGTACATTTGCAGCGGCCTTTCTCGTTCGACCAATCGGAGGTGTATTCTTTGGTAGAATAGGAGATAAGTATGGCCGAAAAATCGTATTAAGTACTACTATTATTTTAATGGCACTTTCTACATTATTCATCGCATTACTACCAACCTATGAACAAATTGGTGTATGGGCACCAATACTACTTTTAGTTGCCCGAATGATTCAAGGCTTCTCTACAGGCGGCGAATATTCAGGAGCAATGGTTTATATCGCAGAATCTTCTCCAGATAAAAAGCGTGGTATACTCGGTAGTGGTCTTGAAATTGGAACACTCTCAGGTTACATTGCTGCTTCGGTAATTGTTACCATTTTAACGTTATTGTTAACAGATGAGCAAATGCTCAGCTGGGGCTGGCGTATTCCTTTCTTAATAGCTGCACCAATAGGCTTGGTCGGTTTATATTTACGCCGTCATTTAGATGAATCTCCCATCTTTGAAGAGATGGAAAAAGCACAAGAGGAATCTGAAGACAATGAACAATTTTCATTTATGGATATTATTAAATATCACAAAAAAGACTTCTTATTAAGCACAGTAATTGTCGCCTTCTTTAATATTACGAATTATATGATTCTTTCGTATATTCCTTCTTATTTAACTCAAGTACTTAAAGTCAAAGAAACAACTGGCTTATTAATTATTTCAATTACGATGGCACTTATGATTCCATTAGCACTTTATTTCGGTAAATTAAGTGATAAAATTGGTAATAAACGCGTCGTGCAAATTGGTTTACTTGGTTTAAGCGTATTTGCAATTCCAGCATTTTTACTAATAGGTAACGGACATATTGCAGCTATATTTGCAGGTATTTTCGTATTAGGTTTCTTCCTAAGTGTGTATGAAGGAACACTACCTTCGTTATTACCATCACTCTTTTTCACCGATGTACGTTATCGAGCACTCTCGATTTCCTTTAATATTTCTGTATCTATATTCGGTGGAACAACACCGCTCGTATGTTCATACTTAGTTCATGCAACCGGTAATCCGCTCGCACCAGCATTTTATTTAGCAGGTGTAAGTATAATTGGATTAGTCGTATTTAGTGTACTATTCGTTACAACATCAGGACGTGCGCTAAAAGGTTCATATCCTACAGTAGAATCGAAAAAAGAAGCACGCCAAATCGCTAAAGAGGATCCGGAAGAAACACTTTGGTGGCATGAAGAATCTTTAGAAATTGAAGCAGGAAAAAAAGCATAATTTGTGAAAAGTGAAGTGCACCCCAATTGTTAGACACATAATTAACAATTGGAGGTGCACTTTTTATGGCTAAATTTTCTTCAAAAGATAAAATACAAGCAGTAAAACGATATCTAGAAGGTACAGAAGGCGGAAAAACCATTGCTAATTCTAAAGGGGTTCATCCTAGAGAACTTTATCAATGGATTAAACGGTTTGAATTTTCAGGGGAAAAGGCGTTTGAAAAACGCTATACAACTTACTCTCTCGAGTATAAACTAGATGTAATTCATTATATGAATGAAAATGGGACATCTCTGAGAGAAACAGCTGCTTTTTTTAATATTCCTTCTTGCGAAACACTCCGAAAATGGAAAGTAGCTTATGAAACAGAAGGATTAGATGCCCTAAAATCAAAGAAAAAGGGGCGTCTAACCATGGCCAAAGAAAAAGCTAAGCTACAACATTTAAAACAAAACGAAGTATCTCTTGAAGGTTCTATAGAAGCGCTACAAGCAGAGAATGAACGTCTGCGTATGGAAAATGACTATTTAAAAAAGTTAAATGCCTTAGTTCAAAAGAAGAAAACATCACAGACCAAGACAAAGCGCAATTGATTTATGAATTAAGGCATAAATACAAGGTCGTTGACCTTGTGAAAGTCGCTAATATCGCTCGTAGTACGTATTATTACTGGATGAAACAAGCGAAACGTCCAGATAAATATAAGAAAGTTAAAGAATTAATTAAAGAGATCTTTAGTGAGAATTTTGGGAGGTATGGTTATCGTCGTATTACATTGGAATTACGTAATCGAGGCCATGCATTAAATCATAAAACCGTTCGACGTTTAATGAATATCCTGGGATTAAAATGTCTTGTTCGATTAAAAAAATATCGTTCATATAAAGGGACTGTCGGGAAATTCGCTCCTAATATTTTAAAACGTAATTTTCACGCATCAAAACCAAATGAAAAATGGGTAACAGATGTGACGGAGTTTCACTTACATGGTAAAAAACTATATCTATCACCCATTTTAGACTTATATAACGGAGAAATTATAGCTTACAATATAGAACATAGACCTGCCTATTCCCTTGTTTCTAAAATGTTAAATAAGGCGTTTCAACGTTTGAATGATAAGGAAACTCCTATTTTACACTCGGATCAAGGTTGGCATTATCAAATGCGACAATATCATCAGTCGCTTAAAAAACATAGCGTTATCCAAAGTATGTCCCGTAAGGGAAATTGCTTAGATAATGCAGTCATGGAAAATTTCTTTGGCTTATTAAAGTCTGAATTACTTTATCTTAAAGAGTTTGAAAGTATGGAACAATTTAAGCAAGAACTAGAAACTTATATTCATTACTACAATCACAAAAGAATTAAAACAAAACTAAAAGGATTGTCCCCTGTGCAATACAGAGTTCAATCCTTAGTAGCTGCTTAATATATTTGTCTAATTTTTGGGGTTCAGTTCATTAATAGGAGTCTTTTTGTATACATCATTTTCTCTTTTTCTTCAAACTCTTCTCATACGCATAAAGCTTATGAACCTCTTCCTTAAATTCATTCAGAAGTACAGTGTTTTCATCATTTGAATAACGTACTGCATTATACGCATCTATAATAATATCCCTCTGAATATGTATACCTTCATCATCATGAATTCTTTCTAACCACGCTTCAACTGTTTCTCCTCGTTCCCGGTTTAAAGTAGGGGATAATTTACTTTCAAGTTTGAAAATTTCTTTTCGAATTTCATTATGTGGTGGTTTATTTCGCTTCATTTGTTTTTGGCTCATACCTTCTTTATCAGTAATGATTGTAGATTCGAAGACTGGTATATTTGGTAAACTTAAATGTTTTCGATGTTTTATTATTTTCCAAACGATATAAATGGCGATGGTGGTACAGACTATTATGGTTATGCTATTTATAAGAGTTGGATCAAAAGGAAGTGGCTCCAGATCATCTTTAATAGTAGGATCTTTTAGATTCCCTTTATTCGACCAAAAATCATCTGTTTCTTTTAATGCAGCTGCCGAAAACAACGGATTGATAGCGTATCCGAATCCTAACGCAACTACTTGAACGATATAAGAAAAAACAAGACGAATATAAGGGAATACCGGAATAAGTAAAGCACTAATTGTTCCAATAGCAATAATAGAAGTGAAACGTAATAGCTGTTGATTACGATTTGAACCTGTTTGCCAAAATGTAATCATAATGTGTAAAACTAATAATAACAATTTCCATAACGGTGGAAAAGGGGCATGAAATATAGCTGAAAATACAAACCATAAAATACCGCTTAACGACTTTTGCACCGGATACCCAGGTCCAATTGCATGTACGATAAAGAAGAAAAGCGGTAACATAATTGTGCCAAAAAGAGAAAAAGGTAGGATGAAAGAACAACCGACTATTTGAGCAACTAACAGTATTACAAATCCTGTTGTTTTTTTCTTCATTAATTTATTAATAAGAAGTACTCCTACATAACCGGTCGCTAAAAATATAGCAATACCAACTATTTCGTCTCTTTCCGTTAATAACGAAAGGAGAAGTAGCAGAATAAAGTCATTAACGTGATAGAGCCAAGTTTTCAACTGCTTCCACCATCCCTTCAATATTTATGAGAAATGTAGGTTGCGTTAGAAGAGGGAGCTCATTCTTCTGTATACCGATGTAAATCATCGTAGACGAGCGTTCTCTTTTTCTCGTTACATAGTGAAGAAATCCTTGTTTTGGAAGAAGTGTACTATCATCTGAAATACGTGCCAATTCCTCTAATGCCTTCCCATAATGTATTTGTCCTTCGTTTAATGGTAAGTGCAGAGGGCCACCTTCTGCTAATACACTAATAAACAATTCAAACGGAATTTGCTGCTTCGTTGCGTACTGGCAAATATATGTTGCATATGAAATAAGTTCTTCTACATCATCTCTCCAACCAAACCCGCGATTAGCAGCTAAAGAAAGACAAATCGTCCAGCTATAATTTTTTACTGGTTCATATTGTTTTGCTTGTAATTCCTGCATTTTAGCAGATGCTTTCCAATGAATAGAGCGGAATGATTCACGTTCATATCGTTTCACACCGATAATAGATGTTTCATCATTGTAAAAAGAAAAATTCGTTCGATATGAACCATTTAATAGTTGCTGAAGTTCTTGCAAACCTGCTACTTCTTTAGGAGAAGGATACACAATAATTTCGGTCTTTAATTTATCAAAAACAGGTAAATGTACATTCAATTGATGAAATGGATCTTTTAATACACATTCGAACTGTTCAATTTGAAACACACCACGCTTCGTCGCAGTTAATGTTAAATCCCATTTTTGCGCTGAATGTGCAGGTTGTGAAAATGGAAAGGAGAATAATGTCTTTGAAATTTGTTCAATTCCTTGATCTTTATGCGGTATAAGAGATGAATGTAAATGAAAATAACAAACCCCGTTCACGAGTGGTATGCTTGCTCCATTTTTTAAATGAATAAAAAATTGTCCAGTTTCATCAGGAAATAGCCGAGTCGTCTGTTTCTCATTTATAACTTGAAACTTTTTCTCTATGAAAGCGACGTATTTATAAATGAAAATCGCAAATAAATAATAGAAGAAAAAGAGAAACATAAACATTCGTTGCGGGAAAAAGAATGTGAAAAGTAACGCGACTGGCACAGTTAATTGAATAATATGAAGCTGGAAAAATAAAGGTACAGTTACAACTCGTTGACCATTCATGCTTGTTCAATCTCCACAGGTACATCAACTTCTTTTAAAATCCTTTGCATAATTTCATTTTTTGTCGTGCGTAATGCACCTTCCATTGATAAGACGATACGGTGATTCCAAACAGAAGGAACTAAAAATTGAATATCTTCAGGCGTACAATATTCTCTGCCACGTAAAAAGGCTAATGCTTGAACTGCGCGCACTAAAGCTAAAGTGGCACGTGGGCTTACACCGTTAGCAATGTAATCGTGATTTCGAGTAGCTTGCGCAAGTTTAATTATGTAATGTTCTAACGGTTCTGATACGAAAATTTCTTTTACTTGTTTCTGCGCTTCTAAAATGTCTTCTAAAGAGATAACAGATGTAACACTTTCTAATGGTGTATCGTTACGAAAACGTCGCATCATTTGTAGCTCATCTTCTGGAGCCGGATAACCGATTGAAATTGTCATTAAAAAACGATCGAGCTGTGCATCAGGAAGAGGGAAAGTTCCTTGTGATTCAATTGGATTTTGCGTCGCAATAACAAAGAACGGTTTCGGAAGAGGAGTGGACTTCTTTTCAAGCGTCACTTGTCGTTCTTCCATCGCTTCTAACAAACTAGACTGTGTTCTCGGCATAGCACGGTTAATTTCATCTGCTAGTAAAATGTTCGTTATAACTGGTCCAAGTCTTAATTCGAATTCGCTCGTTTTTGGGTTGAAATATTCAATACCTGTTACATCACTCGGAAGTACATCAGGGGTAAATTGAACACGAGAGAAATTACCACCAATACTTTTTGAAATTGTTTTCGCAAGTAACGTTTTCCCAGTACCAGGCACATCTTCAAGCAGTACATGTCCATCAGCAAGTAGAGAAACGAGTAGTAGATCAATAACATTTTCCTTACCAACAAACACAGACCTTATATTTTCTTTTAATTTATGAATCATATGTATCATTCCTTTCAGTATAAAAGAGTTAATGTTTCTACATTTTAACAAATTATTCTGAAAATTGGTAGTATTTTTCAATTTAAAGAAATGGATATTTAATTATTAAATTATACTTGTATATTTTGGAATATGATTATACAATATCGTTATACGATGTATCGTAAATCGATATATCATAAGACGATGTATCGGAGGTAGGTATAATGAATGCAAAAGCACAAAAATATATTCCGTTAACAGAGGCGACGTATTACATACTTTTGTCATTAGTGAAACCAATGCACGGATATGGAATTATGCAAATGGTTGAAGAGATGACAAAAGGGGAAGTAAAGCTCGGTCCTGGTACTTTATATGGGAATACGACGAAGTTACTAAAAGAGAAGTTAATTGTTGAAGTGGCCTCTACAGACAGAAAGAAGTGCTATGAGTTAACGTCGTTTGGGAGAGAAGTGTTAGAGCTAGAATATAACAGGTTACAGAGATCTGTAAGGAATGGAAATAGGATATTAGGGGAGTGAATGGAAGATGGAGACAAAGAAGGTATTTAAATTTTTCGCTGGATGGAGTTTAGAAAAAGAGGAAGCCTTTTTAAGAAAAATGCATCAACAAGGTTGGGCATTACAAAAATATAATATAATGTATACGTTTAAGGAAACAAAACCGAAAGATGTAATATATAAAGCAGATTTTAGATTAGATTATAAAGATACAAAAGAAAAACAAAAAGAATATATTGAAATATATGAAATGTGTGGGTGGAAACATGTAACGAGTTTTGCGAAATGGAATTATTTTTGTAAAGAAGTAGAAGAGGAAAATAAGTTGCCTGACATATATTCAGACAAGGAAACGAGGGTACAAAAACTTACTGAGTTGTTACAGTTCGTTGCGATTATGTTTGTAACGTTAATGCCAGCGCTTTACTTATGTTTTCTTGGTATATCAGAATCTGGATTATATAAAGGTATGGTAGGCTTTTTTGGTTTCGTATATGTATATATACTTATTAATTTATATTGGAAGATTAAAAAGTTGAAAAAGGAAATATTATAACAAAGAGTGATATTATTAGAGAAGATAATTATTGTCTAGGAATCATCTTCTCAAATCTTTATATATATTTATTTTGTTCATTCTTTTTTACATAATAAAAGACGACCTTTTTAAGTCATAGAATTAAAAGTTACAAAGATAACTACCAGTAACAATACCTAAAAAAATCATAAATGAAGAAGAAATAATTAATAATAACGAACTAGCAATTAATATCACTTTATTAGATTTTTGATTTTTAAAATGGTAATAAAGTAAAAGACCACAAATAGTAGAAAGAATCCATATTGTTAGACCGTAAGAAGTCGTTATTTTCTTCCAATCGAAGATCCAAAAGTAAAAGATTACTATGTGACAAGTTAATAGTAGAAATGTAGATGGAATCATTCACTTGTTATTTAAAATCATTTGTTTTAATTCTCTTCTGTAAATATTACTAAAAGGGTATGAGGTTTAACATATAATAAGGAAGGAATACGTTTTTTGTTACCATATTAAACGGAAAAATCCCTTATAGAAAAGTCTATTTCTACAAGGGACAATCATGTTTTTATTAGAAAGACTGATTTTGCGCGGGTTTAATAAATTGTTCAGGGTTTTCAACAAGTCCGCATACAGCGCATTGGACTCGGTATGTAGGTCCTTGATAAGCCATATGAAAAGCATTCATCGTTTCATTAGTATACTCTTCTTCTACTTGACCAGTTTGAGGATTTAACTTTACTGGTTTTACTTGTTGCTCAAGAATGTTAAAGCGAGTACGATTTGTTTTACAGCTTGGACAAAGCATTGGTTCCATATGTATACACCTCCATTTGTAGCATTTCTTAAACAGTATAATTTTATGCAAGTAAAAAAACTTTCTCAATATAAATAGGTGTTTAAAGTATTTAAAATTCAGAAAAAATAAAATATAATAAAAGTACGAACTGGTTATGTCCAAACCAAATCTCCTGTTTTATGCCAATAAGCTGGGAGGCCGAGAAATCGGCCTCATTTTTTTATGTTCATTTGTAGGAAGAACAAGGTTTTTTGTAGTTTTTGTCGAATTTTTAGGGATGAATACAAAAGGGGGATGTAACATGAATTTAAAAATGAAATATATCATTTTATATGTAGAAAAGTTTGAAGAATGTTTAAGATTCTATAAAGATACTTTACAGTTACCTATAAAAGCTGAGCATGGTACATATATTGAATTTAATACTGGATCTACAATATTAGCGATGAATACACGAGAAGACGTGAAAGAATTAACAGGACTACCGCTTACAGAAGGTGAATTACAATCTTCTCACTTCGAATTAGGATTCGTAGTTGAGAATGTACAAGAAAAAATTGAGCAATTCAGAGAGCAAGGCATTAAAGTTTTAGTTGAGCCAATTGTGAAACCGTGGGGACAAACAATTGCCTATATTGCTGATCCAGATGGAAATTATATTGAAATTTGCAGTTCATTAGAATAGAGGGAGAAAAAGAGATGGGATTTCCGAAACTAGAAACAGAACGTTTACTTTTAAGAGAACTTACACTATTAGATGCAGAAATGATGTTCCAATATTTTGCGAAAGAATCTGTTATACGATATTTCGGAATGGATTCTTTCGAAAATATTGAGCAAGCGAAAACAACGATTCAAACGTTTAAAAATCGTTATGAAGAAGGCAATGTGTTTCGCTGGGGAATAGAGAAAAAAGGGACGGACCAATTAATCGGAACGTGCGGATTTCATTTAATTAACAATCATCATAAACGAGCTGAAATTGGTTATGAATTAGATGATATATATTGGGGAATGGGATATGCATCCGAAGCATTACAAGCCATTTTAACTTACGGATTTGAAACGTTACAGCTCATAAGAATCGCTGCTGTCGTATATGTGGAAAATGAAGCTTCTCAAAAATTGCTAAAAAAAGCAGGGTTTCAAGAAGAGGGATTACTTCGAAAACATATGATCCAAAATGGAGTTGCTCATGATACCATTTTATTTTCTTTATTAAAAGAAGAGTGGAAGAAGCAATGAGTACGAGTGAAATTATAAGTATAATGAAGAAACATAAAGAAAACCGATTCATTATCGGAATAGATGGTTTAAGTCGTTCAGGAAAAACAACATTCGCAACAAAATTAAAAGAAAATATGAAACAAGAAGGCATTCCGTTTCATATTTTCCATATTGATGATCATATAGTGGAGCGTAATAAACGATATCAAACAGGATATGAAGAATGGTATGAGTACTATCATTTACAGTGGGATATTGCATACTTGCGGCAGAAATTTTTTCAAAAGTTACAACATGAAACGAAATTGAAATTGCCTTTCTATTATGATGATACAGATTCATGTGAAATGAAAAAAGTCCAGATCCCTATTGTAGGTGTAATTGTAATTGAAGGAGTTTTTCTACAGCGAAAAGAATGGAGAGATTTCTTTCATTATATGGTGTATTTGGACTGTCCAAGGGAAACAAGGTTTCAGCGTGAAAGCGAAGAGACACAAAAGAAACTTTCAAAGTTTCAAAACAGGTATTGGAAAGCAGAGGAGTATTATTTAGAAATGGAATTGCCGAAGGATAGGGCGGATTTAGTCATACAATGATTCGAAAATAGAAGGGTGAATACAATGAATATTTTGTGGGATTTTGATGGGACGTTATTTGATACGTATCCTGCATATACGAAGATGCTTTCTGAAATATTAGGTGATACAGTAGATGAACAAGAAATATACAAAAACTTGAAAATATCATATTCTCACGCAATTCATTATTATAATATTTCATGTGAGCAGGAAGAAAAGATTAAAATTTTGAAGAAGAAATTTACTCCAAAAGATATGAAGCCTTTTGCTGGTGTCGAAAAGGTTTTGAAATTTGCAGATAAAAATGTAATCATGACCCATAAACATAAAGCAGGGGTTATGGAAATTTTAAAATATTACGGATGGGATAAATACTTCGTCGATATGGTTACAATTGACGATGGTTTCCCTCGAAAACCGAATTCTTTAGCGTATGATCATTTACATAGGAAGTACAATATTGATTTAGCTATTGGAGATAGAGAGTTAGATTTATTACCTGCAAAGGAATTAGGTATTTCAACATGCATGTTTCAAGGGATTTGTGATGTAGCGGAGTATTCTTTGGCACATTACTCGGAATTTTTTAAGGTAGTGGTTGATAGAGAGGTTTCTTTATAAATGGTTTGAAAATAACCTTTACTTTTCATACAAAAAGTAGAGGTTATTTTATATGTAGTAGGTTAATTATTTTGGGAAGCTTTTTCAAGAGCTTTATTAGTTTCTTTAAAAGGATTGGCTTTACAGGTTATACATGGTACACCTGCATATATATTAGTAGAAGAAAATTTACTTTCGTTAGTTTCAAATTAAAATAAGATTTTTAATAATGGAGAGGGGTTAAGATATGGACTTTCAAAAAATGTTTAAAAAATATCGAGACGACCATCAACATCCAATGAATAAATTTTTTCACTTTATTGGTATTCCTACAATTATCATTTCTATATTCATTTTATTCGTGAATTGGAAATTAGGGCTATCATTATTTATATTAGGATGGATTTTTCAATTTGTAGGTCATGCAATTGAAGGTAAGAAGCCGACTTTCTTATCAAACCCAGCATATTTGGTAGTAGGTCCAATATATTTTTTAAAAAAAGTATTAAAAAGAAATTAACTCAATAAAAGTGCTATAGGCGGTAAAATAAAACCAAATTATAGTTATTCGTGCTAGTATGAAATCATAGCTATACAGAAGGGGTGGGTTATGATGAAAACCGAAATAGTCCTCAAAAAGAAGTACAGTATAATAAGCTATATATCTTTATTTATTGGAATTTTGTGTTTTTTATTCGTTTTTATAACTCCAACGAGGATAGCGAATGCGGGTAATATAGTGGGAGATTATATTACTATTGCTCTTACAGGCGTAGGTATCATACTTTCAATAATTATAATGACGAAAAAAACAGAGAAGAAGGGGATAGGTATTCTTTCATTCATACTGTCCTCATCATTTTTTATATTTTGGATCATCACGATTATCTTATTGTTTACTGGTCAAATTAATTTCGCACCGTAATATGCAATAAAAAGAGTCCTTCATGTGAGAAGGACTCTTTTTATTCGGTATCTTCAGGTTGATATTCTAAAATATCCCCTGGTTGGCATTCTAATGCTTTACAAATTGCTTCTAAAGTTGAAAATCGAATCGCTTTTGCTTTTCCGTTTTTCAAAATAGAAAGGTTAGCCATTGTAATTCCAACCTTCTCCGAAAGCTCTGTTACACTCATTTTTCTTTTCGCTAACATTACATCAATATTAATTATTATTGCCATATTATTCACCTCAGACCGTTAAATCATTTTCTGATTTTATATTAATAGCATCTTTTAATAGTCTTTGGAGAACGGCAGCAAAGACAGCGATAACCAATGAAGCAAAAATCATAATCATTCCAATAATAATAATGCCCGGGGCGTCATCTCTCTCTGCCACGAGATAGAAAAGTGGCATGCCTAATACATATAATACACTAATTGTTAATGCACTGTTCTTAATATTTTTTAACGCTTTTACAGACAATTTTGAGAATGCGTTGTTTTTGTCAATATAGTTTAACAGCTTAAACGTTTGGTACAGTGCGAAATAGTAAGGTATTGCTGTTGCGTATAAGTTGATAAATACAAGATATTTAATATATGCAATATCAGGATATAATTCTGCTGCAAAATCCCCAATTTTAGGGACCAAAAATATACACATAGCTAGAACAGGGATTCCAATCATAATCACAACGGTTTTTAAAAATAGTGTGGATCCTTGTTTCATAAAAAGCACCTCATTTAATTATTATCTATATAATTTAACATGTAATTTATTGTTTAACAATAAATTTTTATTTCATTTAATCGTGTTTTTATTGATAAACAAATTTTTATATGATGAAGAGAATAATGACACTTTAATAGTAGAGAATTTAGGGCTGTGACATATAACATTATTTAATTAATGAACGAAAGTGACGGTAATTGTTGTTAGCTTTATGACAATAGGGAACTAATAAAAAAGAACATATATAAGTTTGTATAAACGTAATGGAAAATTGGATCTTGTATATAAAAGAATGTGAAGTTTATGGAGGAACAAAAATGATGAAATTGAGTAAAAAAGTGAAGGGGATATTATTAGTATCAACTGTAACATTAAGTGTATTAAGTACTGAAAGCATGATGAATGATCAGGCGGCCGAAGCTAAGGTGAAACAAGTAGAACATCAACCAAAAAATATAATTATGATGGTTATGGATGGAACGAGCTCTTCAGCAACAACGTTAGCTCGCTTGTATAAAGGGGCACCGCTTGCATTAGATGAAATCATAACGGGAGGTGTTCGCACATATTCAGCAGAATCCGCTATTACAGACTCAGCCCCAGCAGCTACAGCTTTAGCAACAGGGAATAAATCAAATTCAGGATATGTAGGTGTATTGCCATCAATTGTGAATTCACCTAGCTTAAAACCAATTAAAGAAGAGGAGAAGCTGCGGCCAGTTGCGAACGTTCTAGAAGGTGCAAAGCGCTCTGGTCGCGCAACTGGAATTGTTGCTACATCTGAAATTCAACATGCTACTCCTGCTGGGTTCTCTGCCCATCATGCTAACCGCAAGCATTTTGACATAATTGCGAAGCAGCAAGTGTATCAAAATATAGATGTCGTATTAGGCGGGGGAAAAGCAGCACTACAGCCTGTGAAAAGAAATGGAATCCGTAAAGATGGTGAAGATTTAGTTAAAGTGATTCAAGATAAAGGATACGACTTAGTTGAAACAAAAGATGCATTATTGAACTCTAAATCTGATAAAATTTGGGGCTCTTTCTCACATAATGCCCTTGCGTTCGATATGGATCGTGAAGTAACAAATCCAGAGCAACCAACACTTTCTCAAATGACGGAAAAAGCAATTCAAACATTATCAAAAGATAAAGATGGCTTCTTTTTATTTGTAGAAGGAAGTAAGCCAGATTGGGCAGCCCATGCGAATGATCCAATTGGGATTATTAGTGATGTATTGGCATTTGATAATGCGGTTGCAGAAGCATTAAAATTTGCGAAGAAAGACGGTAATACGATGCTCATTGCTGTAGCTGACCATGGCAACAGTGGTATCTCTATTGGCAATAGGAATACGACAAAGGGATATAATACTAAACCTGTATCTGCATACATTGCCCCATTGAAAAAGGCGAAAATGACACTTGAAGGGACTACAAATAAAATGAAATCTGATTTATCAAATGTAGAAGGTGTAGCTAAACTATACGGTTTGGACAATCTAACTCATGATGAAAAAGAAAAATTAAAAGCGGCAAAAAAGAAAATGGATGTAGGTCGAATCCTTACTACGTTATTGGCTAATCGTGCAAATATTGGCTTTACGACAGGAGGACATACAGGTGAGGATGTATTCTTATACTCTTATGGACCACAAAAACCAGAAGGCTTAATCCAAAATATAGACATTGCGAAGACGATGGCGAAAGCAATGGGCTTTAACTTAGAAGAAGTAACAAATAAAATATTTTTAGAGAGTGAACAAGCCTTTAAGAGAATTGGTGCCACTGTATCAATCGACAAAACCGATGTAGCAAACCCAGTGCTCGTAGTAAATCATAATAAAGTGGAAGCTCAATTAAGTGTTAATAAAAATATAATTCGTATTAATGATAAAGAGTATGAATTAGGAAGTATTATTGTAGAGAGTAATGGGAAGTTCTATGTACCGGAAGAAGCAATTCAATTATTTGTAAAGCATTCTCGTTAAAAAATTGCCAACTAGCTAACCTTGCTAAGCGAACTGGTTGGCAATATTTTTGTGTTTTGTCCTGTAAATAGTGATGTTTGGATGCTGCCGCAAAATTTTCCGGATGAGACTTATATAAATGCAAAAGGGAAATTTTATTTTTTTCTTAAAATAAAGAATTTCGTTTGTAGAACAGTCTTTCTGCAACTTTATCAATATGAAGTTTATGAAAAAGAACACGCCATTCAGCCTGCATACTGGGGTGGTTATATACGACATAATGTGATTCAACGCAGAGTATATAATCAACAGAAGCAGTTTATAGAAGATCAATATGTAACGGAGAATCACGCTATAATGATGTACGAACCATTTTTAGTTTGTAAAAATGAAAATAGTGAGTAATATGGTAAACGCATAGATTATATAGTATAGCATGTATGTAATTCTTATTTTTATCAAAAAAGTATAAATCCTAAATTTACTTGGTTTTCATTGGAATGAAAATAAGAAACACAGATGTGAAAAAGCACTGTGTTTTTTTTATGTATTTATTGGAAAAAAACTCGAATTCTCGGCACAAATGCTCCTTCTTTCTTATTATAAAAGCTATTTTGGACGTAAGAAATTTGTAAGAAATGAGTAAGAAAAAAGAGATTTTCATTGTATAAAATATTTATTATATCTACACATAACACCTGATACTAATAGTATGCTATAATATGAATTAGCAACATACAGGAAAGGAATTAGAAAAATGACCTTACAAAATACTAAAAATTTAAAAAAACAAGTTGCTCCTTTTGAAAAATCAACGATTAAAAAAAGTGTTTGGCAACTTATCAACACAATAGTTCCATTTATTATTTTATGGTACCTTGCTTATAAAAGTTTGTCAGTTTCTTATTGGTTAACATTAGTTCCATCTCTGTTAGCCGCTGGATTTATGACACGAATTTTCATTATTTTTCATGATTGCACCCATTATTCCTTTTTTAAAAGTCGACGTGCAAATAGAATAGTTGGAACATGTATGGGTGTTTTAACTTTATTCCCATTTGATCAATGGGGGCATGAGCATTCTATTCACCACGCTACGAGTGGTAATTTGGATAAGAGGGGTACAGGGGATATTTGGACGCTTACAGTTGATGAATATGTAGCTGCACCATTTAGACTTCGTTTAGCATATCGTTTATATCGCAATCCATTCGTTATGTTTGGATTAGGTCCGATTTATGTTTTCTTGCTTAAAAATAGATTTAACCGAAAAGGTGCAAGACAGAAAGAACGTATGAATACTTATTTGACGAATATATTAATCGTTGCTTTAATAGGGGTACTTTGCTGGGCAATCGGATGGCAATCGTTCCTTTTCGTACATGGTACTATATTCTTAATAGCAGGCTCAATAGGTATTTGGCTGTTTTACGTACAGCACACATTTGAGGATTCTTATTTTGAAGAGGATAAAGATTGGGAATATGTGAAAGCGGCAGTGGAAGGAAGTTCTTTTTATAAGCTTCCAAAAATTTTGCAATTCTTAACTGGTAATATTGGATTCCATCATGTTCACCATTTAAGCCCAAGAGTACCTAACTATAAACTAGAAGAGGCACATAATAATACGCTTCCGTTAAAAAATGTACCAACGATTACGCTTGCTACAAGCTTACAATCACTACGTTTCCGTCTTTGGGATGAGAAAAGTAACAATTTTGTTAGCTTTAAAGATGTCAAAAATATAATTAAAAATAATGTTTCTGTTCGAGTGAAATCTGAACTATAACTTCATCGCATATGAAAAACTCCCCTTAATCATTTTTGATTTAAGGGGAGTTTTTGTTTAAATAGTAGATGATTGATGAGGAGGGGATTTCAAATTGTAATTACGAAGGATTAGGAAATGTCGTTAAGGATAATTGATTCTCGTTTAAATGAAAATGATGAAGTGAAAATAGAGCCTGCTACAAATTTGCAACAGGAATCTATTATGGATAGCCGAAGACATCGGCTGAACGAAATTATCCGTTATCTTAATAGCGAATGATTACAATCGACTATTTCTCCCAAAGCTCGATGAGTCGTCCTTCAGGATCTTTAATCCAAATAAACTTTCCAAATTCACTAACCGCTTCTTTCTTTTCAAGAGGTATACCAATTTGTTCAAGATGGTGAATAGTCTCATGTAGATTATGTACTTGGAAATTTAACATCACTTGTTGTTCTGTTGGAAAATAATTGTCATCTTCATTGAAGAAAGAAAAGATAGTCTCAGTTCCTGATTCGGGTTTAATCACAGTCCCATTCCAATTTTCTATTTCAATCTTCAATACTTCGCTGTACCATTTTTTTATAACATCAATATTTTTAGTTCTCCAAAATATTCCTCCGAATCCTTTGATCATCTTATATAACTCCTGTCTATTTTAAAATTTTTAATGTGACGTAGTATAAATTTAATATATCAAAACAAAGTGGTAATAGTAAGGAAAAGCATCAACTTATGAACAATAAAAAAATAATAATTGCTAACAGCATTTCCTACATTAATTATACCGACATCATCTTTGAAACCAAAGTAAAGGAAAGGAGTGTAGCAATACTGACCCGTTTGAGGATAACACTTGAACGCAAAAACCTCCTGAACAATTCAAAACACGAAGTGCTATAAATAATCATTTCAATAGTATAGAAGAAATAGGGGAATTGTTCCTGAGAAAATGAATGAAGGAATGATAAAAGACCGCACATGAGGTGAAATCCATGCGCGGTCTTCTCTGTATCGTACAGTACTACAAAGGTTCGCTAATTTTACCTTCTTTATGAGTGCTACTGGTGATTTTTTTCTTAATCTTAAAGTGATAGTAAGTGTAGCAAAAGATGATAAATGGTACAGTACAGTAGATTCCTAGTCTTTGATCGGGGATAAAGATAAGACTTACTAATATAATGCCATACAATCCAAAACCAAGAATGGGTACAAGTGGATAAAGTGGAGTTTTGAATTTTAAGTCTTCTAATTTTCCACCTTCAGCTAAATAGCGTTTACGGAAAAAGAATTGAGAAACACAAATTGACATCCAAACAATGATTGTAATGACTCCAGAAATTGAAATAAGCCATAAATAAACCGTTTCAGCAGCTACCACGCTTGTCAAAAGAGAAAAAGCAGAAATAGCTATCGTCAAGATTAAAGCGTTTAGTGGTATTCCTCGTGATGATAATTTCTTTAAAAAGGCTGGCGCCATTTCATTTTTTGATAATGACCAAAGCATGCGAGTTGCGGCGTACAGTCCTGAGTTTGCGACAGAAAGAACAGCGGTAAGAATAACAAAGTTCATAATATCAGCTGCATACGGAATACCGATATTATCAAAAACAGCAACGAATGGGCTCTTTGTTAATCCTGCTTCTTCCCAAGGAATTAAAGCTACGAGAACAAAAATTGCTAAAACGAAGAAAAACATCGTGCGCCATATAATATTTCTAATAGAACGAGGCAAAGTCTTTGCTGGATCTTCACTTTCACCAGCTGCGATTCCGACAAGTTCTGTACCTTGGAAGGAATAATTGACTGTAACCATTGTTAATAGGATAGCGGCAAGTCCATTTGGGAATAAACCACCGTGATTTATGAAATTTGAAAATAGCGGGGCTGGTTCGTTTCCTTTTAAATCAATAAAACCGAACATAGCGGCGCCGCCAAGAATAATGAAAGCGATAATGGCAGATACTTTAATGCTTGAAAACCAAAACTCTGTTTCTGCATAACTACGAGCAGATAATGCGTTTATAGTGAATATGGTAACACCAAATATTAAACACCAAACCCAGACAGGAATATCAGGAAACCAGCGCTGCATCGTAATTCCGGCAGTTGTAAATTCAAGACCGGTCGTATTCGCCCAGCTTAACCAATACAACCATCCGATTGTAAACCCAGTTGCAGGATTAATGAACTTGGTGGCATATTCCTGGAAAGAACCTGAAACAGGCATGGCTACAGCAAGCTCACCAAGACATAGCATAACGAGATACATTAATAATCCACCGGCCATAAAGGCAAGTACGGATCCGCCAGGTCCAGCTTTACTTATAATAAAACCAGATCCGTTAAATAACCCCGTTCCAATCACACCACCGAGTGCAATTATGAATAAATGTCTACTTTTCATTGTGCGCTTTAATTCATTGTTTGTATTGTTTACTTGCGTCAGTGTTTTCCTCACTTTCAAAATTGGTAGTATGAAAATTGACGTTTTTCCGTATTATGGAATGCATTCCGTGATGTGAAATATTGTTCTAATTTTCAGATAATTAAAAAGAAAAGTCAATATTTTTTTGTTTGCGTTTTCAAAATGTTGATTGCGTATCTTTTGTTTATTTTGAAAATTAAATAAATTGATTGATTTCAGTTTGAATTTTTGATAAATTGATAGTTAATTAGGCTAAACATACTACAAGTAAAGTTGAGGCGAATTATGGTACAGTCCATTGATCGAGCGATAAGTATTATTAAGCTATTAAATTCTACAAATGAAAAAGAGTATTGGGCTATTTCTGATATAGCTGATGGAACACATCTTCCGGTTAGTACAGTACATAGATTACTTAATTCTCTAATGGAGCATGGGTTAGTTACACAAATTTCAGAAACAAAGCAGTACAAGATTGGGCCAATGTGGATGGAAATAGGATTACGTCAATTGGAGAAGGTAGACTATAGATCTGTTGCAAGGGAAGTGATGAAGCGATTGGCCGCTGAAGTGGAAGAAAGTGTCTATTTGAACATTCCAAATGGAACTCATTCTATTATTATTGAAAGAATTGATAGCCCTTTAAAAATTCGGGTTATCGATAACTTAGGGGAACAGATTCCACTTTCGATTGGCGCCGCAAATAAAACGATGCTTGCCAATATGAAAACGAATGAAATGGAATACATTGTAGAACAATTACTTTCTTCTTTACCAGAACAAAAGCAAATTCTTCTTAATCAAATAAAACAAATAGAAAATGAAGGATATGCTGTAAGTTATGGTGAAAAAACAGAAGGGACAGCTTCAGTAGCTGCACCTATTATCGGATTCAATCATAAAGTAGTAGGAGCATTAAGTGTTGGGTTAATTAGTCATCGTATTAATGATGATCGACTATCTTTTCTTATTAGTAAGGTAAAAGAAGCAGCTCATGAAATTTCAATAAAAATCGGCAGTACATCAGAATTATAATTTTGATAACTGTCGTTATTTTTTATTCATATATTGGAATTGATTTTCATAATGCGGAAAAATAGGGGGGTTACTATGTCAAAGTGGCAATCAAAAGAACAATTGATTCAGTTATTAAGCAATCTTGTTGAAATTCCTAGTATTACAGGTTCAGAAGCTGAAGTTATATTACCAGACTTTGTTGTAGAACAATTATCTGACTTACAGTATTTCAAACAAAATCCGCATCATTTGCAAAAAAATCCGACGGGGGATGGACGATATTTTGTTACCGCCCTAGTAAAGAAAAGTGATAGTACGAAAAATACTGTAATTCTTGTTAGTCATTTTGATGTTGTAGATGTACAAGATTATGGAGTGTGGAAAGAAGATGCATTTCATCCTAAAAAGTTAACATCTATGTTTTACTCTCATAAAGATGAACTACCAGATCATGTACGTGAAGATATAGAACAGGGAGATTGGCTATTTGGTAGAGGGACAATGGATATGAAATGTGGTCTAGCTTTACAAATGGCAATGGTTGAGCAAGCTTGTGAAGGAAGATTTGATGGGAATGTTCTTTTATTAGCTGTTCCAGATGAAGAAGTGAACTCCGTAGGGATGAGAGCAGCTGTTCCGAGATTATTAGATTTAGCAAGAGAACATGATTTAGAATTTAAAACGGTTCTAAATTCAGAGCCTATGTTTTCAAGGCATCCTGGGGACCAAAATAAGTATATTTATACTGGTTCTATTGGGAAGGTGTTACCTGGTTTCCTTTGCTATGGAAAAGAGACACATGTAGGTGAACCTTTTGCAGGCTTAAATGGGAGTTATATGGCTGCATTATTAACAGCAGAATTAGAGTTGAATACGGACCTTTGTGATATTGTAGATGGTGAAGCGAGTCCTCCACCAACTAACTTGCTTCAAAGAGACTTAAAAGAGGACTATTCTGTACAAATTCCGCATCGTGCAGTCACACTATTTAATTTGTTTTTACTAGAAAAATCGATGACAGATGTCGTTTCGTTGCTGCGTCAAAAAGTAACGAAAGTAGCAGAGAAAATCGAAGAGTCTTACGAGAAGCAAGCATATCGTTTTTCTAAATATAATCCGTTCATACCTCCTAATCTTAAAGTAAATGTATTAACGTATGAAGAGCTTATCGCGTATGCAATTGAACAACATGGAAAAGAGACAATAAATGATATTCAATCTAATATTATAAAAAATAGAGAAGATAAAGATGATCGTGCAGTAACAATCGATTTAGTTGATAAATTAGCTATATTATGTAAAGAAAAAGCGCCGATGATTGTACTTTTCTTCGCTCCGCCGTACTATCCAGCTGTGAGTTCACGCAACAATCCTTTCATTAAAGAGGTAGTTGTAGAAATGGAAAAGTATGCCCAATACAATCATAGCATTACATTTGAAAATCAAAATTATTTTGGAGGAATTTCAGATTTAAGCTATGTGGGCTTACAGAACCCATTGGATTCAATGAGTTCTCTTGTAGACAATATGCCATTATGGGATAAAGGCTATTCAATTCCACTTCAGGAATTAGAAGAGTTTGACGTTCCAGTATTAAATATGGGGCCGGTAGGAAAAGATGCACATCAATGGACAGAGCGTCTAGACGTAAATTACGCATTTGAAACGCTATTCGATATGTTACCGATATGTATTGAAAAATTACTTGTATCTAATAAAATTACTCAGTCATAGTTAGGTGTGTATAAAAGTGAATGAATGGAAAACATAACATTCAGAAGGTATAGAAATAGAAGCCAAAAAGAGGATTTGAATATAATTATTTTAATATAATAAAAACAAAACGGGCAAACTCAATCATTTATGAATTTGTCCGTTTATCTTTTGGCGAAAATAGGGGTATGTAAACTACATGTGTATATAGTCAAAAACAGTTTGTAATTAGTGTTTACTTTTTAGTTTGATTAGATAATTCAATAGACTTTTGCGTGCAACGTTGCATAGCTGAAATGATGGCTGTTCGCAAGCCTTTTTCTTCTAATGTTGCTACAGCCTCTATTGTCGTTCCGCCTGGGGAACAAACCATATCTTTCAATGCACCTGGATGTATTCCTGTTTCCAATACCATTTTTGCAGAACCTAACACAGCTTGAGCTGCGAATTTATATGCTTGATTTCTTGGCATACCATCTAGTACAGCAGCATCTGCCATCGCTTCTATAATCATATATACGTATGCTGGCGAAGAACCACTTACAGATGTTACAACATCCATTAATTTTTCGCTTACGATCTCTGTTTGACCAAAACTATTGAAAATGTTTAGTACATCTTCTAAATCTTTTTCTGTAACCATTTCGTTAGGGCATAAAGCAGACATTCCTTCTCCAACAAGAGCAGGAGTATTAGGCATTACTCTCACAACCTTTAATTTTTTATCAAAGGCATCTTCAGTACTATTAATGCTTTTCCCTGCAGCGATTGTTACGACGATAACGTCGTTTTTGATTACTTCTTTTATTTCATTAATTACGGAGGAGTATAAGTCTGGTTTGATTGATAAAATTAAAATATCAGCATTTTTAGCTACTTCATTGTTGTCAGTAGTTGTAGTTATCCCGTATTTTTCACTAGCATTTTTTAAATTCATAGTGTTCAAATCTGAACACATGATTTTATTTGAAGATACTATATTATTGTTTATCATACCGCCAATTATAGCCATCCCCATATTTCCGCATCCGATGAATCCAATTTGTTTGTTCATAATAACTCGATCTTGCTCCTTTTATAATTAATTATATCGGTTTGATATTATTATCTTAGAATAAGAATAACATCCCTGTGCAATATAAAGAAACATTCTAAGAGAATATATTCCTTTTTGCAACACTAAAAGATAAAAATTAATTATATTCGACATTATGTAAATATATACACTATAATTTAAGGTTTTATGCTTATGAATATGAGTTAAACTTATATCAATTTTTATTTTCATTCAGTAGGGCGATAATTTCATACAAGTAACTTGCGGCTCTATTTATTTTTAAAAACACCTCTTGACACCGAATCGAACTATATCGCATAATATAAAAAAATCAGATCGAAAATCGTTGAAGGGAATTAGTACATATGTCTTCTTACGAAAGAGAGTGGAATTCACCGGCTGAAAGATTCCTCGTATAGAATGTATCGAACCTATCCCTGAGTCTTAAATGAAAGTTTAGGCGTTCGCCTGCGTTATAGGCGTCAAGTGGATATCTATGTATATCAATCAAGGTGGTACCGCGGAACAATGACCGTTTCGTCCTTATTATTTTATTAAGGGCGAAGCGGTCATTTTTATTTTGCTCTTTCATACTACAGGGCAGCATGGATGAGAATAAATATAGCTGCAAACTGAATGAATAGAAGTGTAATGTATAAAAACTTTGATTTTAGACTTGGGGGTTACAAAAGTGAAAAAACAACGAATTGTTGTAAAGATAGGGAGTAGTTCCTTGGCAGATAGTCATGGAGGCATTTCTAAAGAACAACTTTCAGATCACGTTGCCGCATTGGCACGACTGAAACAGGAAGGGCATGAAGTTTTGTTAATTACATCTGGAGCCGTCGCAGCAGGTTTTTCTGCTCTTGGGTATCCTAGCAGACCAGTGACAACTAAAGGGAAACAGGCTGCAGCAGCTGTCGGACAAAGTTTATTAATGCAGGCGTACACAGAGGAGTTCCGTAAATATGATATTGTTACTGCACAACTTTTATTAACGAGAAGTGATTTTTCTAGAAAAGAACAATACAGTAACGCGTACGCTACTTTAGGAGAGCTACTAAACCGTTCCGCTCTTCCTATCATCAATGAAAATGATTCCATTTCTTTAGAGGAGCTGACGTTCGGTGATAATGATATGCTGTCAGCTTTAGTAAGCGGACTTGTGTCGGCAGATATGCTTATGATTTTTACGGATGTGAACGGTTTATATGACAAAAATCCTCAAAAAAATACGGATGCGAAAAAATATTATTTTCTTCCTGAAGTTACGGAAGAAATCGCTTCTCTTGCTGGAGATGCTGGTTCAAAACTTGGAACTGGCGGTATGAAATCAAAAATCGATGCTGCAAAGACGGCACTATCTCTTGGAGTGAGTGTATTTATCGGAACAGGACGTGGACAGGAAAAGTTTTTAGATGTTTTGAAGGGCAAAGGTGATGGAACGTATATCGGTAATGCTCCTCAAAAAGTAATTAAAATGAACAAGCAATGGATCGCCTTGCATTCGCTTGTTAGCGGTCAAATTGAAGTAGATGCCGGGGCAGCTACTGCTATCATTCAACATGGAAAGAGCCTTCTTCCTGCTGGTGTTACAAATGTGTCAGGATTTTTCCAAGTGGGTGAAGTCGTGGAAGTAATTACGCAACAAGGGCGCGTAATAGGAAAAGGACAATGCACATATAGCGCGGAGGAACTAAGGAATTTAAAAGGTATGAAAAGCCAAGATATTCAAGCAAGAGGCGAAAGGCATAATTATGAAGTCATCCATAGAGATCATTGGGTTTCATTTTAAGAAAAGAGAGCACGCAAATTTGAATGGGCAGGTAAGTTTTAGATACTCGTGTTAAATGGTTCTCAAATAATATACTGATTAACCTTTAAAAAGGAGGAAATAAAAATGAATGAAGTGTTGGCAAAGGGGAAAAAAGCGAAAGAGGTTGCTAGAGAACTTGTGCTTACATCTACAAATCAAAAAAATGAAGCACTTACCGCAATTGCTGATCAGTTGATAGTAGAAACAGCTTATATTGTAGAGGAAAACAAACGGGATATTGAAGAAGGTAAGGCAAAAGGATTTTCTGAGTCACTCCTTGATCGTCTTATGCTGAATGAACAACGTATCATTGATATGACTGAGGGAATTAAGCAGCTAATTGATTTACGTGATCCTGTTGGGGAATGTGTAAGTGCATGGGAAAGACCAAATGGACTATCTATTCAGGAGATGCGAGTACCACTTGGTGTTGTCGGGATGATTTACGAGGCAAGGCCGAATGTGACAGTAGATGCTGCTACAATTTGTTTGAAAACAGGAAATGCAGTCATATTGCGTGGTAGTTCTTCCGCTATCCATTCTAATAAAGCGATCGTTGCTGTAATTCACCGAGCGCTCAAACAAACGAGCTTGCCTCAAGAAAGTGTACAGCTCATAGAAGATACGACGCGAGATAGCGCGAAGCAGTTATTTACATTAAATGACTACTTGGATGTTCTTATCCCAAGAGGTGGCAAGCAATTAATCGATACTGTAGTAAGAGAAGCGTCTGTTCCAGTACTTGAAACAGGTGCGGGAAATTGTCATATTTTCATTGATGAAACAGCGGATAAACAAATGGCATTTAATATTATTATAAATGCAAAAACGCAGCGTCCATCTGTATGTAATGCAATTGAAACGATTATACTTCATGAAAAGTGGGCGCAGCAATTTGGTAGCGAACTGTTTTCTTTATTGAAGGAAAGAGGCGTGGAGCTACGTGGTGATAAGAAAGCATTGGCAATTGATTCTTCTATTGCATTCGCTTCAGAAGAGGATTGGGAAACTGAGTTTTTATCTCTCACGCTAGCAGTTAAAGTCGTTTCTACAGTAGAAGAAGCGATTCATCACATAAATACGTATGGATCTATGCATTCTGAAGCGATTATTTCAGAAAACGAGGAAAACGTCAGCAAGTTTTTCACATCCGTTGATGCCGCAGCACTTTATCATAATGCATCGACTCGTTTTACGGATGGATCTGAATTCGGATTTGGCGCAGAAATTGGCATCAGTACGCAAAAGCTACACGTAAGGGGACCAATGGGGCTTCCTGCATTAACTTCTACAAAATATGTGATTCGTGGGAATGGACAGATTCGGGGATAAAAATCATAAAAGAAAAAGTGAAATAATAACGAAAGACACCCAATTTCATTTAGGTGTCTTTCGTTATTATAAGTATTGATTTACCACACAAAAAGCCCCACGAGCATAGCGCTTAACAAGGAAACAGCCATTCCGCTAACAAGAAGCTTCCAAACATTTTTACCGATTATTGATGATTTTTCTCCGCCAAATAATGAATTGTAAGTTCCGTATATCATACCTACTGTACTAAAGTTAGCAAAAGAGGCTAGAAATGTAGTTGCAACAGCAATCGTATGCGGTTGTAAAGACTTTAAGTTTGATTTTAAATCCATCATGGCAACAAATTCATTCGTTGTGATTTTGATTCCCATTAATTCAGCTACATACATAGCATCTTTACCTGTTAAACCGAGTAAAAAAGCAAAGGGGCTAAAGATAATGGAGAAGATTTTTTGAATTGTTAAACCTGCTACAAAAAAGCTTAAAATACCATTTAAACATGCTGTTAAAGCTACATATCCAATTACCATAGCTAAAATAACGATTACCATATTCATTCCGACTAACATACTGTTTGAAATAGTAGAAAAGAAATCTTTTTTTTCATTTTTTGAAGGTTTATAAACAACATCTTCTTCTTTCGTAACTTCAATAGGATTTAAAACATTAGCTAAAATTAATGCGTTAATACAGTTTAAAGGAATAGCGCTGAAAATATATGTTGCTGGAACCATTGATAGATAAGCACCAAGAATGGATCCGCTGACACTACTCATACTCATAATTCCAAAAGTCAACAAACGATTTTCTTTTAAAACAGATAATTGATCACGAACAACCGCAAGTGCTTCCGTATTTCCTAAAAACATCATTTGAATGGAAAAGAAACTTTCTAACTTTGGTAAACGAGAAATCTTAGAAATAAGTGCACCAACTTTATCAATGATCCAAGTTAAGACTCCAAAGTAGGAAAGGATATCAAAAAAAGTGATAACAAAAATGATAGGAAGTAAGGCGCTAAAGAAGAAATCAACTGTTTGATTTTCCATAGCTGAAGGAAATGCAAAACGAATACCTTCATTCGCGCACGATAGTAGCCAACTGAAAAATGACGCAATTTTATTAATAATAATACTGCCCAATTTGGTGCCTAACATAAACCACGTAATAAAAAGCTCCAATATGATTAGAATAACGATTGGTCTCCATTTTATTTTTCTTTTATTAGGCGAACAAAGGAAGACGATTAATATTACAACAAAAATCCCTAACATATTTAATATGAAATGCATGTCAACAACTCCTTGAGGCTTATTATTTGTATATAAAAAAGCCTCTATTCTTCCAAATTTGGATTATAATCAGGAGTTATGAAGAATGTGAATTATGTTTAGCATTCATCTATTTCAATTAATGTACTACCAATTAATGTTTTCGCTTTATAAAGTATATGTATTAGGAATGTAAAGCAACAAATTAAATCTATTGACGGAACGGAGGATAACTAATAACTGCATCCATTTTTAAATTGTTTAGGCGAAATACCAGTATGTTTTTTAAATACCTTTGTAAAATGACTTTGGTCGTGAAAATTTAGTACTGTAGAAATTTCGGATATAGAATGTCTCGTATATGTCATTAACTTTTTTGACTCATCGACTTTCGCACGCTGAATATATTCATTTAAAGAAATTCCAACTTCTTTTTTGAAAAGGGAAGATAAATAACTAGGGTTTAATGTGACTATTTCTGCAAGGATATTTAGTGTAATATCACCATAAAGATGAGTGAATATATAATTCTGACATACGTTTATATGTTTTGAATGTTGCTGCACTGTACTATTTTTGACACGTTCTGCAAACTCAAGTAACGCATTCTCTAAAAAAGGGGGAATTGCTTCATTTTTATGTATTTCTTCGAGTTTTTGTATAAATAAATCACTAATAGTATATGCGATTTCAGGGAAAACTCCACCTTCAATAGCAGATCTAGTTGCAAGTGTAATAGCTGCAATGGCAGAATTCTTTTGGCTTCGCAGGTGACTTGTCTTTGATAACACCCCAAGTTCTCCTGATTCAGGTAATCTCCTTAGATTTTTAATTAACTCCTCCTTTTTCCCTTGCTTAATACATTCAAATATTTTCCTCTCGGCTAGTGGATCGATATGAGTTAATGTACTTTGTCGTTGCTCTGATATATGTACATCAGGCTGTTCAATTTCGAATTCCGCCTTTTTTATTAGCATGTTTTTCTGCAGTATATCAGCTATGTCCAACTGTTTCTGATATAGCATGTAATAAAGCACTAAACTTACATTTAAAAAACTCATATTATTTAATACGGGTAGAGAACGATAATATCGAATCATTTCTTCTTTGTTTATTTTTAGTTGAAGATCATTAACAATGCCATTAATTGATGTTTCTGATAGCCTGGAATAAAGGACTGGTCCAACAATTATATTCCCACTAATTTGGTCGTTCAAACGCAGATGAATTGCGAAAAAGTTTTCGAGAAAGGCGGTCTCTACTAGTGACGGAAAAGTATAGGAAGGCTGTTCCTTATATAGTTCATTCAGTATTGCCTCTTTGGAAGAATACATAGGGTTATGCAGAATATTGGACGAGATTTCAAATACTAAATCTCCTTTGTTAGTAAGAAAATAGATAGGTGTTTTATGTAGATCAAAGACTAGCTTACAAATATAATATAGATCTTCTCGTTTGGAGCAATTCATTATTTTAACCTCTATTCTTTAAAAAACAGCTAAAATTTTTACAAGTAGTCTAAAAAATATACCATAATATCTGAAAGATAATAACTATAATATCATTAAGAAAGCGTTTACTTATATGTTTTTTAGGAGGGCTATCATGAAAAGAGATATTAAGAAAATCATTTCTGAAATGACGCTAGAAGAAAAGGCAAGTCTATGTTCTGGATTAGACTTTTGGAATACAAAAGGGATTGAACGATTAGGGATTCCATCAATTATGGTAACTGATGGACCACATGGTCTAAGAAAACAGGCAGAGGGAGCAGATCACTTAGGGATTTATAACAGTATTCCATCGACTTGTTTCCCTTCAGCAGTAGGGTTAGCAAGTACATGGAATAAAGACTTAATACATGAAGTAGGAGTTGCATTAGGAGAAGAATGTCAGGCTGAACATGTAGGTGTTCTCCTTGGACCAGGTGCAAATATTAAACGTTCACCGCTATGCGGAAGAAATTTTGAATATTTTTCAGAGGACCCGTATTTATCATCGCAAATGGCTATAAATCATGTTAAAGGCGTCCAAAGTCAAGGCATTGGAACGTCATTAAAGCATTTCGCAGCTAATAATCAAGAGCATCGCAGAATGTCTGTAGATGCAATTGTTGATGAAAGAACTTTACGTGAAATTTACCTTGCAAGCTTTGAAGATGTTATTAAGGAAGCACAGCCTTGGACAGTAATGAGTGCTTACAATAAAGTAAATGGTGAATACGCTTCGGAAAATAACTATTTGTTACATGATATTTTAAAAGATGAATGGGGATTTGAAGGCTTTGTCGTATCTGATTGGGGCGCAGTAAATGAACGTGTTGCAAGTTTAGCGAACGGTTTAGAGTTAGAAATGCCTTCAAGCTTTGGAATTGGTGAGAAGAAAATTATTGATGCAATTCATTGTGGTGAGCTAAGTGTAGAAAAGCTTGATCAAGCAGTTGAGCGTCTTCTTTACATTATTTTTAAAGCTTATGATAATCAATTAGAAAACGCTACGTATAGTAAGGACATGCATCATCAGCTTGCAAGGGAAGTTGCAAGTGAAAGTATGGTTATGTTACAAAATGAAGATTCCATTCTTCCGCTAAAAAAAGAGGGGACGGTAGCGGTAATTGGAGAATTTGCAAAGCAACCACGTTATCAAGGCGGCGGAAGTTCTCATATTAATCCAACAAAGCTTGCAAGTATTTTTGAAGAACTTGAAATGGTATCAGGTGAAAAAACGAACATTTTATTTGCACAAGGCTATGATCTTGCAAGCGATGACGTAGATGAAAACTTGATTAATGAAGCAAAAAAAATAGCTGAGAGCGCAGATACAGCTGTCCTTTTCGTTGGGCTTCCAGATCGTTATGAATCAGAAGGCTTTGATCGAAAACATTTACAAATGCCAGAAAATCACGTGCAATTAATTGAGGCTATTGCTGAAGTTCAAAGTAATATCGTTGTAGTTTTAAGTAATGGTGCGCCAATTGAAATGCCATGGATAGGTAAAGTAAAAGGAATACTTGAAGGCTATTTAGGTGGCCAAGCATTAGGCGGAGCAATTGCTGATTTATTATTTGGTGATGCGAATCCAAGTGGGAAGCTAGCAGAAACATTCCCGGAAGTTTTAAGCGATAATCCTTCTTACTTAAACTTCCCAGGTGAAGGTGATAAAGTAGAATATAAGGAAGGTGTGTTCGTTGGATACCGTTATTATGATGCAAAAAATATTGAACCATTGTTCCCATTTGGCTTTGGGTTAAGTTATACAAACTTTGAGTATAGTAAACTTTCAATAAGTAAAAACGAGATAAAGGATACGGATACTGTTTCTGTTCTTGTAAACGTGAAAAATGCTGGTAGTATAGCTGGGAAAGAAATTGTTCAGCTGTATATAAAAGATGTTGAAAGTAGTATGATTCGTCCTGAAAAAGAATTAAAAGGATTTGAAAAAGTAGAGTTGCAACCGGGAGAAGAAAAAACGGTTAGTTTTACTTTAAATAACAGGTCATTTGCTTATTATAATGTTGAATTGAAGGACTGGCATGTTGAAACAGGTGAATTCGAAATTTTAGTAGGAAAGTCTTCAAGAGAGATTGTTTTACAAGATAACATATTCGTTCAATCAACGACTATAATTAAAAAAACAGTGCATCGGAATACGTTACTAGGGGACATATTTGCGGACCGAATGTTAGCATCAATTGCAAAAGAGCTTATGGAAAAAGCATTAAAAGACAGCCCGTTTGCAAGTATGGCTGAAGGGGATAGTGATGCCTCTGAAATGATGGATGCTATGCTAAATTACATGCCGTTACGAGCGTTAGTAAACTTTAGTGCAGGCGCATTTACAGAAGAAATGTTAAGTGAAATAATTGAGCTATTGAACGATGCGCAAATGAATCAATAAGCGGCGCATGTGAAGAAGTTAGATGGGGGATTACGGTCTGGAAATACCCGATTGGTTTGGGCTAATATTTTATACTATTAATAAACATAGATTTACAAAAAAGCAAATGAGAGCTAGCATCTCATTTGCTTTTTTTGAATTTATTCAGCTAATGTAAAATCAAATAATTGTCCATTATCTATAGCAGGCCCATTTAGTTCTTTGTAATGTGGGACATTGATATAAAAAGGTCCTTCGGTAGATTCCCACTTATTATCTGTAGCAATAAAAGTAATTTTATAAAATCTAACGTTTTCACTTCTTTCGGTTCGTATCTAGACTACCTCTGTTACGATGCTATTTTTCTTATTACTTTATCTTGGGTAATAGTAGTAATTACGGGAGAGAAATTGATGTAACAGTTAACTGCGTTCCATTGTTTGGTGGCATGTTAAACTTAAGCAATTTTAATCATTATTTATAAATAAGAACGATGAGTTGGCCATGAACCTTGGAGTTTCCGAAGTTGTATAATTTGTCCTGTATGATAAGCATCGTGCAAAAGGATATTCATATATTGTTGCCAAACAGGTAGAGAAGGAATCGGTTGATCCAGTTCTGCTTCTTGAAGAGATGTTAATGAAGATTGTAAGGCATCATGTACTTGAAGCGTTCGCTTTACTGTTTGTTGCCAAGTATACTTTTTTAATTCTTTTTTAATAAACATCTTTTGTACTCTTAACTTTAGTAATTGCAAAAATAAACATACGCCTTCTACATTATTTTTCTCCATGTAATACATTCTCCTTTCTCTTCAATATGCCTGCCCTATAGTAGAACAAGAATATGAACTGCAACGTATAAAAGAGCTAAAAAAAGGAACCTCCATTATTAATAAGGTATTTAACAATCGGCGTTTTAATGGAGTAAGGATTAAAAAGATTATCATAGTCTTTAGTTTTCGGTAATTGTAATATAATTCTAAAAATATAGAAGGTATTATTCGATAATTGTAGAATTAAATATATAGCAAATAAGGAGGGGATCAAATGGAAGTCTTTCATGTAACGAGTAGAAAGAGGGAAACGTACCATATTCAAATGAAGTATTCGATACTTTTTGAATGTGCACTTGGCATTGCGGCAATTACTCATAAAAGGTTAATAGACACACTTGAAAAATCCAAAAGCGAATGGGAAGAAATTAGACAATCATTAACAGAAGAAATGAGGGAGCACTTACAGTTTGTAGAAGAGCATAATACGTGGAAAGCGCTGCTTCAGTTGTTGTATGAAGGAGATTTTCAAAATCTATCACAGTTTATTACGAATATCGATTCGCTTTCAGAAGAAGATTTAAAGTATATATGTTTACCCTTTGTAGGAGAGAAGTATGAAGAAAAAAGACGTTTAGCAGGAAATGGAGACGTAACTGCAATACAAAAATTAAAGGAACTGACACAGGATCATCAGTTTTTCTCTACGTATATTAGCTTTATATGTAATAGTGATATACAAGAACTAAAGGACCATTTTATCGCCGTTATGACAGGATGGTATGAGAGTGTTATTAAAAAAGAGGAAGAGCAATTACTTTCTATATTAAAGCGAGACTATGAAGCAAAGAATGAAATGAATAAAAAGATGAAACCGGAAGAGTTTGTCGAGTGGGCGACTGGTGGCGTTAACTATATGCCAGAGCCAAGTGTTCATTACGTACTTCTTATCCCGCAACTGACGTACAGGCCGTGGAATATAGAAGCTGATATTGAAGATACGAAAGTGTTGCATTATCCTGTCGCAAATGAAAGTATACATCCAGAAGATCCGTATGAGCCGAATTATTTTTTAGTTCAAAAACATAAAGCACTTGGGGATGAAGCGAGATTACGAATTGTAAAAATGTTGTTTGAAAAAGAACGTACATTGCAGGAAATTACGGAAAGACTGCAACTTGGTAAATCGACAGTGCATCATCATTTAAAATTATTACGTTCGGCTAAGTTAGTTGATATACATGACGGAAAATATGTATTGAGAAAAAAAGCAGTGCAGTCGTTAGCGAAAGAATTAGATGTATTTTTAAATAGATAATATACAACGAGAATGTACATAAAGGGAGGATTTAAATAGAAAAGTTGGTGAGCTATAGTGAAGAGTGTATTGAAAAATCGTTCATTCTTTTTTATGTGGATTGGTAGCGCAATTTCGGAATTAGGCGGAGCTTTCGGGACGTTGTGTAATTCAATTCTTGTTTATGAGTTAACGGGATCAAAAACAGCATTAAGTAGTATGTGGTTATTATATTTTATCCCATCTCTCATACTGCAACTAATAAGCGGACCATTTATTGATAAATGGAGCCGAAAGTGGATTATGATTTTTTCGCAATGGATGCGGGCATCTGTTTTCTTACTACCTTTAGTCATGGTAGCTACTAGTAATATAGAAGTTTGGCACGTGTATGTCGTTCAAATTATAATTGGGCTCATTACACCGCTTTATACACCTGCAAGTCAAGCAATTACACCGAGCATTGTAAGTAAAGAACAACTTCAAGATGCAAATGCGTATATTGATGGAATGACTCGTCTTATGATGTTTCTTGCGCCACTATTAGGTGGTATCGTTATTACATTCATTGGAATCAAATTAACAATGTTGTTCGTTTGTGTTTGTCTATTCATTAGTGGGGGATTGTTACTTTTCATAAAAGAAAAAAGAGTAAAACAAGAATTGAGAAAAACGTGGCTAGAACAGTTTCTTCACGGTTTTACATACTTTTTCACAAAACCAATCATCGTTTGGCTCGGTGTATTTCTTACTTTCGTACAGTTTGGAGTAGGGGTAACGATGGTTACAAATCTTCCTTATATAAAAGACGAGTTGTCCGCAGGATATGCGGAGTTTGGTTATTTTATGGCTGGTTTCCCGCTTGGCTATGTAGTTGGATCTATACTAGTCGGAAAAGTAACATATAAAAGCCGGCGTATACTTATGCTTGGTGGATTGTTTATAGGAGGGCTCACATACATTTCTCTAGGGTTCAATCATAGTATAATAATTGCGGTAATAACTGAAGTGATTGCAGGTGTTTGCATCGCATTTTTCAATGTTCATAACACAACAATATGCCAACAAACTGTCCCGAACAATATGATAGGAAAAGTATTTTCAGTTCGACTATTTTTCATACGATCCGCTATGCCGTTAGGTGTGTTAGTAGGAGGCATACTAAGTGAAATGTGGGGAGTTAGAGCACTATACCTTATCATCGGTGCGATTATATGTGTCACTTCTTTAATAGGAATATTACTCCCATATTTTAAATTTTTAGATGAGGCAGTTGAAGAGAAAACAGCATAATTCAAAAGATTTAAAACTTTATAATTGAAAATAATTATCATAATCAACTATAATAGAAGAATACTAGTATTCGAATTAAAAAGAGGGAGTGGGATATATGTTTATCGAAACGAAAACATTTACTGTAAAAGAAGGTACATCAAATATAGTTGTAGAACGTTTCACTGGAGAAGGTATAATTGAAAAATTTGAAGGCTTCATTGACTTAAGTGTTCTTGTGAAAAAAGTAAGACGCGGCGATGAAGAAGTTGTCGTTATGATTCGCTGGGAATCTGAAGAGGCATGGAAAAACTGGGAAACGAGTGAAGAACATTTAGCTGGACATAGAGCGGGCCGTGGTAAACCAAAACCAGATCATATCATTAACGTTGAACACGGTGTTTATTATGTGAAATCATCGAAAGCGGCTTATCAGCAGTCGTAAAATATAAGCAGAGGATACATGTTGTAGAAATTAACATGTATCCTCTTTTTTAGTACTGGAGGGATGTAAGTGATAGAAAACCTTTCATTTATTACATATGAAAAACATAAAGAAATAGTGGAAATAATTTTAAACGAATGTTTATCTATAGAAAAAGTAACCGGATTTATGCTCATCGGTTCTGTCGCAAGAGGTGATGCATATCCTGATTCGGATTTAGACTTATATATTCTTTTAGAAGACGGAAAAAAGAAGCGATTTTATTCTGAAATGAGAGAAGATATTTTAGTTGAATATAAGTATGCTGATTTTAATCAAATACAAGTAAACTTTAAAAATAATCAGATGGAACTATATTCATTTTTAGAAGGGAAAATTTTGTTTGATAAAAGCGGTGAATTGAAAGAATTAAAGGCAATAGCAAAACAAAAATTTGAAAACTATCGAGTTGCTAGTGATAAAGTAAAGGGCATTTCTCATTGGTTACATAGTTCGCTAATTAAAATTAAGACTGCTCTGAAAGCAAAAGATGAGTTAAAAGCATCATACATAGTTCAAACATCAACTTGGACATTGTTAGAGGGAATATGGGCTATTAATAACAAGCCAGTACCTTCAGCTGGATCTGTTTTGAAGTATATTGAAACATTATCCAAAGTACCAACTCACTTTGAAGATTTTATAAATAAACTGTTTTTAGGTGACACGACAGAGCGAATCTCTTCAGCAGTTTTCTTGATTGAGTGGATTTTAATTCATTTGGAGAATAAACAATAGAATACGATTGTTAAATTTTATTGGTAAATAGATATTCCGTTTCGAATCGTTCGTATAATTTCATTCACTGTATTTTAAAAGTTGCATTGAAAAAACGTTCTAGACGATAGAAAAAAGTATTAAACTATTAAAAAATGAACACTTGAATACAACCTTAAACATTCGGGTGTTATTAATATGGGTCAATATACTTCTGTATAGCCCCTGTTTAAAAGGAGATGTGTGAATGAAGTTGAATCATTTGAATTTATGTGTTGATGATTTATTAGAAGCGAGACATTTCTTTGAAACTTTTTTTGATTTTCAATTTTTGGAGCAAAAAGGAAAGGCACTTGTAGTGATGAGCGATGAGAGTGGATTTATACTTGTATTAAGTGATCCAAAAGCATTCAAGGGGAATAAGGACGTTACGTATCCAGAAGCTTTTCATATTGGTTTTTTAGTGGAAACTACAAATGAAGTTGATAAATCATATAATCGTTTAGTAGCTGGGGGCATTGAAATAGACAAGGCACCTTATGTGATGAGAGGTAGTAGTTATGGTTTTTATTTTACAATGTTTAATGGATTGTTAATTGAAGTATCGTGCCTTGACTATAAAGATGGTAAGAAAGTTCGATAGCAATAAGAGAAATTGTTTTGAAGCTGTGAATATAGCCCCTTATCCAGTTTGGAAAGGGGCTTGAGCATTTTATTTGTATGATAAGTGAACATCAAAATGTTTATAAACTAGAGGGTATTCCTCTTAAACTAAATATTATAGATTTGAAATAAAGTTTCATAACAAAGTCTATTTTGCAAAGGAATTGCTTATGCATAAAATAGCAATAATGTTTCTTAATGCAAAAGATCTAGAGAATCAAGCAGGTTTCCCATATGGTACAGTACAAAACTATTATAAGTAGTACAGTGATATAAATAGGAGGTTACTACTATGACATCTGTATTTAAAGATATGGCGTTCCATCTAAGAACGGAACGACTCGACCTGAATATGTGGGAGGAATCCGATGCAGTCTGGCTTAGAGAACTAATTGGTGAACGTGGAGTGGAAATGCCAACCGTTGAATCTGTTCGTAACGATCTTATTGAGAAGCGCAAGAAAGCAACCGAAAATGGCATATCCCTTCTCACGATTCGTAGACGAGACGAAGACGATTTCATCGGATACTGTGGCTTAATTATCGGTCGTTCCACGCTTGAAGAGCCGGAGATTGCATATGAGTTGTTCCGCAGTGCTCATCGCATGGGTTATGCGACAGAGGCGGCATCAGCAGTACTGGAGGCTGCGATTGCTACGGGTCGCAAAAGACTTTGGTCAACTGTAGGTGCTTGGAATACGGCGTCCTTCCGGGTATTAGAAAAGATAGGATTTAAGCGGCATCACAGTACGTTTGGTGAACGAGGTGAGATTGTTTGGAACGTACGCGATCTGTAGAAATCGGATTAGATTCGGAACAATTAAAAATGTAAAAGAAAGCCCATATGTTAGATATGGGCTTTTCCTAATAGTAAATATTGATTTTGTATATATTTAAGTGTAATAGTCTATCTTTTACCTTAGTTTTTTACATCATCATATAATTCCAGCGCCTTTTTCACATTCAATCCGTTCTTCACAATACCATGAATCGCTTGAATCATCGCAGCGGGGTGTTCGGATTGCCATATGTTTCGGCCCATGTCTACTCCAATTGCACCTTCTTGCAGTGCATTGTACGTAATGTTTAATGCGTCTTCGATTGAATCTAGTTTCGGTCCACCGGCGATGACGACTGGGGCAGGGCATGTGCTCGTTATTTTTTCGAATCCTTCGCAGTAGTACGTTTTAATAATGTCAGCACCCATTTCAACACATACGCGGGAAGCGAGTGCGAGGAAGCGTGCCTCTCGTTTTTGTAGTTCTTTTGCGACCGCGGTAATGCCGAGAACTGGTAATCCGTAATCATGAGCTTCTGAAACTACGTTTGCGAGATTTGAAACCGTTTGTGTTTCATAGTCTGATCCAACAAAGACAGAAACGCCGACGCCAATTGCGTTTTGTTTTACTGCTTCTTTCACAGGTGTAACAATAGTTTCGTTCGCTAAATCTTTACCGACGACAGTAGCTCCGCCAGATACACGCATAACCATCGGTGTGCTGCAGTTTTCAGGAATACAAGAGCTAAGTACACCTCGCGTTAAAAAAAGGGAATCTGTATAAGGAAGTAAGTTTTTAACTGTTTCTAATGGTTGTTCTAGTCCGTGAATCGGTCCTAAAAAATAGCCATGGTCGATCGCTAACATAACCGCTCTTCCATCAGGTAAAATTGTATTTAATCGATTTTTAAATCCCCAAGTCATTCGAAATCACTCCTTCGTTAAAGTTGGATTTTCTGTTTGTACAGTATCTTTATTTGGTAAATGTGGTGACTTTATAAAAACAGCTTTAAAAGGTTTGTCAGAATGGTTAATAAGATAATGAGATTCATGAGGACGAACTTGTAAGACATCACCTTGTTTAATTGGAACTCTTTCATTATTTACATAGAAGTCTATTTCTCCTTCTAATGCATAAAAGACTTCCTCGCATGTTGTATGGTAATGATTTTGAAACTCTTGCCCAGGCTGAATGACAACAAGGCCAAGATCAATATTTGGACCTTGTATTAAATATTTCGGCCCGTTATCACCGAAGCGATAGGAGAAATCATTTTCATTCGCTTTTCGCATACATTTCACTCCTTTATGTAATGTGTTACAGTGCACCTGGTGCGATCCACATATGTGATGTAAGTCCTATATCAGCTAAAGTGAGCTGACTGTCATACACAGTTTTCCAAGTTTCATAGAACGCCTTATATAGTTCGTGATTTTCAGTAACTGGTTCGAATGTGTTTTCCCACTGTACAAACTGTTCGGCAGTCTCTCCTATAGATGAATATATGCCAACACCAACACCAGCAGCAATCGCAGTTCCTAAAGCAGCTGCTTCTTTCACAACAGGTACTTTAACAGGAATTCCGAGTACGTCTGAAAGAATTTGTGGCCAAAGTTTTCCTTTAGCGGCGCCGCCAGCAAAAATAACTTCAGAAGGGAACGTACCAGTTAGATTTTCTATTAACTTTAAGTTACCAAGTGTAACGAAGGCGGCATTTTCTTCGATAGCGCGGAACATTTCTTTTTTTCCACATTTGTCAGCATCTAAGCTTAAATTTAAAAAAGAAGGTGCGGCATGACGCCAAGAAATGTAGTTCATGACGTTTGAAAAAGTAGGGATAATGCCATGTGAACCGACCGGTACGTCTTTCGCTTGTTCTTCTAACAATTCATAAGCATCTACACCGAGTTTTTCTGCAAGTTTCTTTTCTTCTTGGCAAAAGGCATCTCGAAACCAGCGCATAACGAGACCTGGGAAAAAGGCAATCGTTTCATATTGCCATAGGTTTGGAACGACGTGGCAATTTACGCGAATCGCAGCATGCGGATCTGTTATTGGTTTAGTAATATTCACTTCTTGTTGCCAAAAGCTGCCCCCGCATATTAATGTTTGATTAGGCTTCACGACTCCAGTTCCGAGTGATGCCATTTGAGCATCTCCCCCCCCGGCGATTACAGGAATTCCTTCGCGTAAACCAGTTAATGCTGCACACTCTTTTGTAACATTACCAATCACGGTGCCAGCTTCATTTACTTTTGGTGAAAACGGTAAAGTTATCCCGCACTCTTTAGCGACATCGTTATCCCAAGTTCTATTGTGTAAATCAAAAATTCCGGACGTACAACCGTTTGAAGGGTCGATTTGCAGTACGCCGCTTAATTTATATAAAATCCAATCATTTAACATCGTAAAAGAATGAATATTGCTATAGACTTCAGGTTCATGTTTTTTAATCCAAAGTAGGCGAGGTAAAGCCCCTAATGAAAAAGTTTGCCCAGATCTTGTATATAAATCTTCTTCAAGATGTGACCGAATTTCTTTTAGTTCACTAACTTCAGCGGATGCGCGCCCATCAACATTTGCACAAGCCCATATTTCTTGCCCATCTTTATCATATAAAACAAAACCTTCTCGCATACTAGTAGCGCTAATAGCTTGAATAGAAGAAGGAGAGACATTACTTTTTTGTAGAACTTCTTTCGTGCACTGTTGTACTAGCTCCCAGTTTTCAATTACATCAAAATTCATAGAGCCTGGGTAAAGAGGGTCGGTTTTATGAACCCATTCTTTTTGACTGACCGCAATTTGATTACCGAGTAAATCAAAAAGTACAGCTCGAATACTTCCCGTACCAGCATCAAAAGCTAATAAAGTAGACATTAACAATCACCATCCTTTCGTAATAAGGAGAGGGCTGTTTCCTCATCTGTAATTAATGTATGAATGAACTTTCCTTTTAAGGCACCATAAATTGCATCTATCTTTTCTGTACCTCCAGCAACACCAATGACATGTTTCATATTGCGAAGAATAGAGAGCGGCGTGCCAATAAGACGATTGTGATGCGGAAGCTCCAATAAATCGCCATTCGTATTATAAAACTGTCCTAAAATATCGCCAGTACCGTTTTGGCTACGAATATATGTCATTTCACGTAGTGTTAATTTTTCTTCTCTCACAATGGTAGCATCTTGAGATAACCCTCCAATACCGACAACTGCCGTTTGTGCAAGTGAAGCGACATGAAGCATATCTTTCACACTCGGTTCTGATAAAATACTTTTTGCCATTTCAGTAGTAGATGCAAGAAAAGGAGTGGGGATAATATGAAGATCACCTTGCATGTAATGTAAATAATTTTGTTTTCTTGGGAGATAGTGGTTGACTCCGCCTGTTAGCGTTACGATTGAAAGATTAATAGAACTTTCAAAATGAATGTTTTCTAGCATTTTGCTAATCGTTTCTCCCCAGCCAATACCGAGTAAATCGCCTTGCTGGAGCTGAGTCTCTAAATATTGTGCAGCAGCTTTTCCGAGAGAAGTGGCATAATTGTCTATTGGAGTAGGGATAATGAAAGCATCTTTTAGGTTGAATTTTTTCATTAGGTCACGCTCAATGCTCAAACAGTGTAAACCAGTCCCTTTTACGTGAAAAGTAACGATTCCTTCACTGCGCGCCTTATCTAATAACCGAACCACTTTATTTCTTGAAATGTGAAGAAGTGAAGCGATTTCTTGTTGTGTTAATTGATCTTTATAATAGTACCAAGCGACTTTTGTTAACAAATTTTCTTCAAAGTTCAGCTGTGGCATACTCTTCATCCCTTTCAACAATTGACCAATGCTTAAACATATGTGCCACATATGTTGTTTATTCCAGTTGAAACGATGAAACGTCTGGTGAAAAAAGTGTTCTAGATATGAAAAAAGGAATATACAATGCTACAAAACAAGTAGAACAAATAATCATTTTCTCAAAAAATGTTCTGCATAAAGTGAAACTGTAATTAGTGGGGGTTTTATTCATTCCACTGATTTTCAGCCCGCACCAATCGGGCATGAACGGGTAGTAAATAGCGGGATAAAGGCAGGTGACATCATGTGGAGAACATACCCTTATTACAAGTAAAGAAAATGAGTAAGGCGTTTTCAAATCAACTTGTGCTAAAAGAAGTGAACTTACAAGTAGAGCGTGGAGATATATACGCTTTAGTTGGGGGAAATGGTGCTGGAAAATCAACATTAATGAAAATATTAACGGGGTTATATTCGTATGATAGTGGAGAAATGTATGTAAAAGGAAAGAGGCAACAATTTTCAAATCCGTCAGAAGCACATCGAGAACGTATGTATTTAATACCACAAGAACCACTCATTTTTCCGCATATGACTATTGAAGAAAATATATGTATTGGGCTAAACAGAAAGAAAAAGGAACTGAAAGTAAAGATTCAGCAATTAATGGACAGTTTAGGTTGGGATATTGCCCTTTATGAGCTAGGAGCATCGTTATCCATTGCGCAGCAACAATTAGTAGAAATCGTTAGGGGATTAATACGAGAAGCCGAGATTCTTATTTTAGATGAGCCAACATCGACATTAACAACTCACGAAATGAAGAGTCTTTTTGTGTTGATGAAAAGTTTACAAGAAAAAGGAATTGGGATGATATACATTACGCATCGTTTTCCAGAAATCTTTGAAATTGCTAATAAAGTAGCGATATTACGTGATGGAATGATTATAAGCCAAGGGGATGTATGTGACTATACTTATGACATGCTGATGGAGGGACTATTGCCAAAAGGATATAAACAGGAAGAAAAAAGAGAAGTAGTTCAAGAGATAGAAAGGACGAAAAAAATATTAGAAGTAACGAATGTAACTGGCCACGCATTTTCAAATATATCATTCGCTGTACACGCTGGAGAAATTGTAGGTATTGCTGGCATCGTTGGATCAGGTAGAACTGAATTAGCAGAAGCGATATTTGGATTGAAATCTATAAAAACAGGGTCTATTTTATTAGAAGGAAAATCTATTGATACATTTTCTTTGCATAAAAGGCTAGGCGAAGGAATCGTTTATGTGCCAGAGGATAGGGCGAGGAATGGGATTTTCTCAATCGCATCTGTTACAGAAAATATTACAGCAGCATGTTTACAGCAAAATAATCGTTTTTTTATTAGCCGAGAAAAAGAAAGCGCTTTAGTGAAGTCGTATATAGACCAGTTTCGAATTGTTGTGCCAAACATGAATGAAGAACTGGCATCTTTATCAGGAGGTAATCAGCAAAAAGTCGTGCTTGCGAAATATTTAGCATGTAACCCAAAAATTATTATTCTCGATGAACCGACGCGCGGAATTGATGCAAAAGCAAGACTTGAAGTGTATGGGGCGATAGAAAAAATGAAAGGGGAAGGACTCGCCATATTAATGATTTCTTCAGATATTGAGGAAATTGTCCAATTTTCTAACCGTGTATATGTAATGCGAAATGGTCAATTTGTTTCTCATTTAGAGAAAGAACAAATGAGTGTAGGTGAAGTTACACGTCTTGCATACGGGGGTGTAACGGAATGAAACGCATGTATAAAATGCACGAAACGTCTATCATACTGTTACTACTTATGTATATAGCCATTGTCGGAATGATAAATCCTAGTTTTGTTCAGTTTAACTCGTTATCTTTAATGATGAAATCAAGCGTTATTTTAGTCGTTCTAGCAATTGGCCAATCTTTCGTCTTATTTACGAAAAATATAGACGTATCAGTTGGCTCGATTATGGGATTAAGCGCAGCGGTTTGCGGAATGTTGTTAACGAACGGGTATAGTGCATTCTTTTCAATTGTTGCTACTATGATACTTGGCACTATTATCGGTTTCTTAAACGGGATTGGCGTTGCGAAGTTTCGGGTACCAGCCATTATTATGACATTAGGCATGCTAGGAATTATTAGAGGTGCAACGTTAATCTTCACAGGCGGGAAGTGGATTGAAGATATTCCAAACGATTTTAAGCAGCTGTCATCTATCGTCATACTTGGTCTACCGATAACTGTATGGATTGTTCTTATTATTTTACTACTACTCTATTTCTTTTTAATGAAAGTGCCGTACGGAAGATACTTTTATGCGGTAGGTGATAATGAAAATGGTGCAAGACTCATTGGGATACCTGTTAATAAAGTGAAGATAAATGCGTTTATTATATCGAGCTTAAGTGCGGCACTTGCTGGTTGCATTTTTGTTATGAATATCGGGTTCGTTCCAAATCAAACAGGTACAGGAATAGAACTACAGGTTATCGCAGCTGCTGTGCTAGGAGGAATTCATTTAAAAGGGGGAACAGGTTCTATATTTGGGGCCGCATTAGGTGCATTATTTTTAGAAGCAATAAGCAGTTCACTCGTCTTTTTAAAAATACCAGCATTTTGGAATAATGCTATTTCAGGATTTTTACTATTACTTATTATTATATTAGACAGTGTAATGAAAAAGTGGAGAGCAGAAAGGAGGATGAATATATGAAGCATGTTTACAGATGGGAAGGTGTTCTAATCGTATTCCTTCTTATAGAATTCATTCTCTTTAGTTTTCTAAATAGTGATTTCTTCAACGTTAGTAATCTCCTTTTTAGTACAAATGATTTCCTATTTATCGCAATCGCGGCGATACCAATGACTTTCGTTATTGTAACAGGAGGAATTGATGTATCGGTCGGCTCAATAATGGGGCTCACTTCGATTTTGATTGGTGTACTTTGGATGAGCGGAATACCTATTTTGTTTGCTGTCATAATCGCCCTAATAATAAGTTGCTTAGCAGGCGCTTTAAACGGAATCATTATAAAAATGACAGGTGTAGAACCACTTGTCGTTACACTCGGAACGATGTTTTTATACGGAGGAATTGCACTCGTCATTTCAGGAGGTGCGGGCGCTTCTGGATACGAAGGAATAAGTGGTTTACCTGATGCGTATGTGCAACTGGCAAATGGTAGTTTAGTAGGAATACCTAATCTATTATGGATCCTAATCGTATTAACTGTTTTATGCACTGTATTGTTTCATCGTACCATATATGGGCGCCACGTAAAATTAACAGGCGCAAACGAAAATGCAGCGAAATACACCGGAATCAAAACGGAGAAAGTAGTCATCATCGCTTATATAATTTCTGGGTTAGGAGGTGGATTAGGGGGAGCTTTCTTAACTGCATATTTTGGTTCCGCACGTGCTGATATGGGAAGTGAAACAATTTTACCGATCATTACAGCAGTCGTATTAGGCGGGACACTTATTACAGGGGGAAAAGGAAGTATTATCGGTACTGTACTAGCGAGTGTATTTATAGGACTAATGCAGTATGGCTTGCAAATGACAGGCTTAACTAATGAACAATCCAATGTAGTGATTGGTATTATCCTTATTCTTTCAGTTATTATGAGACATTTCAAAGTACATCCATTCTTAGCGGGAAAAAGAAGAAATTTGCATAAGGGGGAAATGTCATGAAGAGAAAACTGGGGATTGTTATTATTGTATGTATTTGTTTAATCGGTTTAATTGCTTGCTCTAGTCAAACAGCAGATAAGAAAAAGGCTGATGATGTAAAATTTGCATTCATCCCGAAATTAACTGGAGTTGGTTTCTTCACATCAGGTGGTGAAGGCGCGAAAGAGATGGGGGATAAGCTAGGTGTACAAGTAAAATATGATGGACCGTCTGAAGCGAGTGTATCAGGACAAGTAAAATATATAAACAATTTTATTAACCAAAACTATGATGCACTAATGGTTTCTTCTACGTCGGTGGACGGCCTATCACAATCACTGCAACGTGCTAAGAAAAAAGGGATGACAGTGTTAACGTGGGATTCTGATGTGAATCCGAAAGATCGTTCTTTTTATATAAGTCAAGGAACACCAGATCAACTTGCTAATGTATTGATTGAAATGACTTCAAAGCAAATTGGAGATAAAGGAAAAGTAGCATTCTTTTATTCAAGTCCAACTGTAACGGATCAAAACCAATGGGTAACGAAGGCGAAAGAAATAATTAAAAAGAAATATCCGAACTGGGAAATTGTAACGACTCAGTATGGTGAAAATAATGCGCAAAAGTCTTTGTCAGTAGGGGAGAACATATTAAAAACGTATCCTGATATAAACGCAGTCATTTGTCCAGATGCAACAGCACTTCCAGCAATGGCACAAGCAGCAGAAAATTTAAAAATGGATAAAAAAGTAGTTGTAACTGGATTTTCTACGCCGAACGTTATGCGTGATTATGTAAAACGAGGAACAGTACAACAATTTGGATTATGGGATGTAAAACAGCAAGGGGCTCTCGCAACATATGTAGCAAATGAAATTGTTGTAAAAGGGAAGAAGTTAAAAGTAGGGGATAGCTTCGAAGTAAAAGGTATCGGAAAAGTGAAAGTAGAGCCTAACTCCATACAAGGATATGACTATGAGGCAGAAGGAAACGGAATTATCGTATTACCAGAGCGAGTTGTCTTTACGAAAGATAATATTGATAAGTATAATTTTTAATGAAGAAAAAACGTCCGAATATATCGGACGTTTTTATTATGTCATTTTGTGAATGTATTCATTAATTATGAACAGTTTCTTTTTCGTTTAATCCAAGTGTACGTCCAGTTGAAGTGTGTAAATCTTGGAATAGTCTTGGATTTTCAGTAAGAGAAATGCCATAAGAAGGAATCATTTCTTTTATTTTTTCTTCCCATCCTAATATACGATCAGGGAAACATTTTTCTAATACTTCAAGCATGACGTGAACGGCAGTAGAAGCACCTGGTGAAGCACCTAGTAATGCAGCGATTGATCCGTCAGCTGCACTTACAACTTCTGTGCCGAATTGAAGTGTACCTTTACCGCCAGCATCAGTATCTTTAATTACTTGTACACGTTGCCCAGCAACTACAATATCCCAATCTTCACTTTTCGCGTTCGGAATGAATTCGCGTAATTCTTCCATACGTTTTTCATGTGATAACATAACTTGCTGAATTAAGTATTTTGTAAGTCCCATTTCTTTTACACCAGCAGCTAACATCGTTAAGACGTTATTCGGTTTAACAGAACCGATTAAGTCAAGATTTGAACCAGTTTTTAAGAATTTAGGTGAGAACCCTGCGAACGGTCCGAACAGTAAAGCTTTTTTATTATCTATATATCTCGTATCCAGATGAGGTACAGACATTGGCGGAGCACCAACTTTAGCTTTACCGTATACTTTTGCATGATGTTGCTCAATGACTTTTTGATTTTTACATACCATAAATAGTCCACTTACTGGGAATCCACCGATATGTTTTGATTCAGGAATACCTGTCTTTTGTAGTAGAGGTAGGCTACCGCCACCGCCACCGATAAAGACAAATTTTGCAGTATGATGCTCAATTTTACCACTATTCATATCGTGTACTTTTACTTCCCACAAACCATTTTTCGTGCGTTTAATATTTTCGACACTATGTTTGTAGTTTAGCTCGACATTTTTCGTTTGTAAGTAATCAAACAACATACGTGTTAATGCACCGAAGTTAACATCTGTTCCAGAGTCAATCTTCGTTGCAGCCATCGGTTCATTAGATGTACGACCTTCCATAATGAGAGGAAGCCATTTTTTTAATGTTTCAGGAGCATCAGAAAACTCCATTCCTTGAAACAGTGGATTTTTTGAAAGCGCTTCAAAACGATTTTTTAGAAACTCTACATTTTTTTCCCCTTCTACTAAACTCATATGAGGAAGTGGCATAATAAAATCTTGTGGATTACGAATTAATTTGCTTTTTACAAGATATGCCCAAAATTGTCTTGAAAGCTGGAATTGCTCATTCACTTTTACAGCCTTACTAATATCTATAGATCCGTCAGATTTTTCGGAAGTATAGTTCAGTTCGCATAGCGCAGAATGCCCTGTACCTGCATTATTCCATTCGTTAGAGCTTTCTTCCCCGGCACTTGCGAGTTTTTCAAAAACTTTAATTTCCCATTCAGGTGCTAATTCTTTTAGTAATGAGCCTAACGTTGCACTCATAATTCCTGCACCAATTAAGATAACGTCTGTTTTTTGCTGCATGTTGCTCATGATAATCTCTCCATCCCCTATATTGGCAAAAAAGAGTAGGTGTTTTCTATGTCTAAGCCGTAAAAGAGAAACACCGCCTAGGCCCCACCTAGGTGTATACCTTTTTTGTCTCAATTATATAACCATCTCATACTCTATTATAATAATTAATAGACTAAAATATCTAGTGTTATCTGATAATTTTAAACTATTTAACGTTTTATTTGCCAAAATTCTTATTTAACAAGCACTTTTCAGTTAATGAATAGAAAAAAATTACAGTTTGAAATTATCTCGAAAAAGCTTACGTATCCTTAAGTGACTAAATCGAGTACCTTTTTATGGGGTTTTTCTCTCGGTAATGGTAAGATTATTCTGAAAAAAAGGAGGGACTTTAATGCGTACAAAAGAGCAAATTTCAAACTTATTTCGAAACTTTTCAATAAAGGAATGTAAAGGGTCAAGTGATTTATATGAATATTTATCAATGAAAATTGCTGAAGATGAGGAAGTACTTACACTATCGTCCTATGCTCAGGTAGGTCAACCAGTCCCAAACTTATTATTAGGTGCAGTACATTATTTATTGCTTGCAGGGAAAGAACATCATTTAAAAACGTATTATAGTAGTTTAGTTGAAAATGCCGAAACAAATTTAGATAAAGCTTTTGATTATTTTAAAGGTTTCTGTAAAGAATACCGAGAAGAAATCATTACTTTGTTACAAACAAAACTCGTTCAAACAAATGAAGTAAGGAGGTGTGCATACTTATACCCAAGTTTCTGTTACATATTTAACAAAGTGAATAAACCAGTAGCATTAATTGAAATTGGGACAAGCTCTGGATTACAATTGTTCTGGGACCAATACCGTTATTCGTACGGAACGGATGAAATGTACGGAAATGTAAATTCAAATGTGCATGTAACTTCTGAAATAAGAGGGGAGAATGTGCCGCGTTTTCTAAAACAAAGTCCGCCTGTCGTAGAAAGAATCGGGCTTGATTTACATGTGAATGATTTACATAATGAGGAAAATTATTTATGGCTACGTGCACTCATTTGGCCAGAACATAAAGAAAGGCTTGAAATGTTTGACCAAGCAGCGACGCTTGTAAAAGAAAAATCAGTGCAATTAATTGAAGGGGACGGTGTAGCGCTTCTTCCGGCCATTGTAAATCAAATAAGGGAAGATGCTGTTATTTGTATTTTCCATACACATGTGGCAAACCAAATACCTGAAAATGTAAAACATACGCTAGAAAAACAAATGAAAGAAATTGGTGCAAAACGTGATGTATTCCACCTATATAACAACATGTGGGATCGTGATCTTCATATTGATTATTATATTAACGGAAACGAATATCGTGAAACTGTTGGGGAAACGGAAGGGCATGGGAGATGGTTTAGTTGGAAGCTTGGGGATGAGTCGCTTTGTTAATGTAATTCTATAGGAAGGGGACCTTTTGTTTTAGAATTTAAATTATCTGATTAATATGATAATACTTTATGATAAGTTGTATATAAAGATAAGATAAAAAGGATGATAAGCATGCAAAAGAGACCAGACGCAAATGAATATAATCCGTATTATTCAACGTACATAAATTTAATACCAAATGGAGATATCATACGTATTCTAGAGCAACAAATGAAGGAAACAAATCTTTTATTGAAAGATATTTCTGATAGTGAGGGACATTTTCGATATGCTCCTAATAAATGGAGTATAAAAGAAGTAATCGGTCATATTGTGGATACTGAACGTATTATGGCATATCGATTGCTTTCCATAGCAAGAGGCGAGACAGCAGAACTTCCTGGATATAACGATGATATGTATGTTCTTAGAGCAGCTTTTGATAAGCAATCTATGCAAGATCTTCTTGAGAATTTAATAGTTGTTCGCCAATCTACTGTGCATTTGCTTAAAAGTTTAGATAAAGAAGCCTGGTTACAAAGGGGAATCGCGAACAATTCTGAAGTCACGGTTCTTGCATTAGCAAACATTATCGCTAGTCATGAGCTTCATCATCGTCAAATTATAAAAGAACGTTATTTGGGTTCTAATGCATATCCAGCATGTTAAAATAAAAAAATAGTAGTACCTGCAAAAGAAGGAAGAAATGCATACCAAGTGTATATAAACGATAGTATGTTGTCTAAAAAAGAGCTTGAGAAAGTTTTACTTTCGGTGGTGGAATAGTGCGTGGTATGTAGAGACTAAATGAAAAACGGTGAAAGTAATAACTGATTCGTTTTTTATACTCATAATATTATTATGTAAACAAATTTAACGGATGTACATTTGTTAAATGATTCAATATTTTTGATTTTTCTATGGCTGTATCAGTATGATGTTCTTAGGGGGATCATATGTGTAAATACAAAAGGGTCATAGCGATTTCAGGAAGTATTAGGGAAGGGTCATCCAACACAAACGTATTAAAAACTTTAGCAGCATTTATTCCAGAAGGTATAGATTACACTATTTATAATGGGATAGGGGAACTACCTCATTTTAATCCGGATGTAGATCGAGTTGGAGCACCGATTGTTGTTGAAAAATTTCGAAAGACATTAAGTGAGGCACATGCACTTATTATTTGTACACCAGAGTACGCAAAAAGTATTCCAGGAGTTTTGAAGAATGCATTAGAATGGCTTGTTTCATCAGCGGAACTTTATAAAAAGCCAGTTGCTATTATAACAGCTTCACCGTCGATTGCTGGAGGGGATAAAGCTCATGAATCATTATTACTTACGCTAGGTATGCTAGATACAATTGTCGTTCAAAATGGTTCGCTATTAATCTCATCAGCGCGCACTAAATTTAGTAATGATGCAAAGGTAACAGATGAGGATACAAAGGAAGCTCTTATCTCTTTAGTTCAAAGTGTAGTAGACGAGATAAAGAAATAATGATTTAGTTCGTATTAAAGTGAAAATGGACTTTTATAATAATAAAAGATAAAAGCAATGCTACGGTTAGTTCAAATGTAGCACTGCTTTTTTATATAGTTAAATATATGTACTCAAAATCTCCCCAGGCAATCCATCAATCTCGCAAACTTTTTCAGATGTAAAACCGAAGTTTAATAATATTTTACGAGAGGGGATATTATTCGGATCAATAATTGCTTTTAATACGTTTACTTCTGTTTGCTTCGCTATATGCATTAATTCCTTTGCAATCGCACTACCATATCTCTTTCCCCAGTATCCTGGCAAAATCATATAACCAATTTCAGCCTCTTTTTCATTTTCCTCACTGAGTGTAACGTGTCCAAGGCCGATATATTCATTTGTAATAGAGTCATACACTTTATAGGAGCCAAATAGCCGATGCTTTTCGTTGCGCTTTAACAATTTTTCAAAGTCATTTTGTGCCTCATCTAACGGAATGGCACGCTCGGTAATTTGCGCCATCACTTCTTCATTTGATACGAGTTGGAAATATTGATTGAAATCTGTTGCTCCATATTTAGTAAAATATAGCTTTTGCATAATATTCCTCCAAACCAATTTTTATTTGTTCTTCAGAAAAGAAAAAGTAAGCTAAATCGTAATTTCAATTTGATTACCTTCCGGATCGCCTATCACACTTTCGTAATATCCATCTCCAGTGAAACGAGGTCCACTTAATAAAGGGTAACCATCATCTTGTAATGTTGTAGTAAATGTATTTACACGTTCTTCACTACCGACAGAAAAAGCCATATGTGCATAGCCAGTTATATGAAGGTTAGGCTGGTTTTCTATACCTTTTTTACGCATTAGTTCGATCCTTGCTCCAGATTCGAACGTAATAAAATAAGATTCAAATTGTTTCGCTTCATTATGATATAAAGAGTTTGATTTACCGTTAAAGTATTTTATATAAAAATCACGCATTAATTCTAAATCATTTACCCAAATTGCGATATGTTCAATTTTCATAGGTTCCACCAATCCTATCTGTACTAATTAGGCTTTCACTGTATAAAAACTGTATTTATATTACAAGGGATTTGATTTGGCAAAAAAGATAATTTTTAATTTTTAGTTGTGTCCGTACATACAATGTGTAATTAAGTGAATGACTTACATAGGAATTACAGAAAAGGGTGAATGAGGCTTATGAGTCAATTTGAGCAAATGATGTACGCTGGTGTCATTATGTCTATTGTACTTTCCGTAATGATATTGGGGTCTGTATATTATAATCCTCGTCTATCATTAAATGATTATCCGAAAGATATTCAAAAGGTAGTTCTTCCGAAATCAATTCATGAAAAAAAGCAAACGATTTACTTTAATATTGCATACAATATAATTCTTTTCGGTACTCCTTTCGTTTCTACATATATACTACATCAACAAGAAAAATTATTGTATATTGAAGCTTATTTACATACTTTAGGCATTTTAATGATCTTCAATTTAGTAGATTTAATTATAATTGATTGGCTTATTTTTTGCTGGATTACTCCGAGGTTTGTTGTTATTCCTTGTACGGATGGGATGAAGGGATATAAAGATTACATGTTCCATTTAAGAGGGGCTATAGTCGGTACTTCATTTTTAGCAATTGTAAGTTTATTTCTGGCAGGAATTGCAACGACTATTTAGTAAAAAGAAAAAGGATTAGAAACGTTTATATAAGATAAAGAGATTGATAATTTATAGAATTAAAAATGAGAATTTGATACTATTGGAGTAAAGGGTTTTAATAACGGTATATTAGGCAGTATAAATATATCGTTGCAAATGTTTTGATATTCCGTGAAATTACCTAATTTTATGGGAGCATTTCATAAAACCCAAAAAAAGCAATGGAGGCTAATATGAAAAAAATAATTGGCGCAGCAACAGCAACAGTTTTTGGATTGGGGGCTTTTACTACATCTGCTATCGCAGAAACGATCGTAACAGCGGATGTACTCAACGTACGTGAAAAGCCAACTACGGAATCAAAAGTTATCGAAAAAGTAAAAGAAGGACAAAAGTTAAAAGTAATAAATACCGAAGAAGGATGGTCAAAAATTGATTTAAATGGTAAAGAATTGTTTGTAAGTTCGGAGTTTACAAAAGATATTTATCATGTAACAGCAAACTTGTTAAATGTACGCTCTGAAGCAAACACAGAATCAGAAATTCTTGGTAGACTGAAAAAAGATGATGTAATTGAATCAACGCATCAAGCAAAAGACGGATGGCTACAATTTGAGTATAAAGGAAAAACAGCTTATGCAAATGTTTCTTTCCTATCAAGTACAGCACCAAGTGAAAAGAAAGCTGGAGAGAAAACGAAGCAAGTAGCGAAAGTACAAAAAGCGGTAAAAGCTAAGGAAGAAGCCAAAACGCAGAAAGTAGCAAAAATACAGGAAATAGCAAAAACAAAAGAAACAACAAAAATGCTGGAAGAAGTAAAAGTACAAGAAGTAGCAAAAGGTAAGGAAGAAAAGAAAGTGCAAGAAATAGCGAAGCCTAAAGAAGAAACAAAAGTACAAGAAATAGCAAAGGCTAAGGAAGAAGCAAAAGTAAAAGAGGTAGAAAAAGTTAAGGAAGAAGCGAAAGCCCAAGAAATAGCAAAGGCTAAAGAAGAAGCGAAAGCCCAAGAAATAGCAAAGGCTAAAGAAGAAGCGAAAGCCCAAGAAATAGCAAAGGCTAAAGAAGAAGCGAAAGCCCAAGAAATAGCAAAGGCTAAAGAAGAAGCGAAAGCCCAAGAAATAGCAAAGGCTAAAGAAGAAGCAAAAGCCCAAGAAATAGCAAGGGCTAAGGAAGAAGCAAAAGCCCAAGAAATAGCAAAGGCTAAGGAAGAAGCAAAAGCCCAAGAAATAGCAAGGGCTAAGGAAGAAGCGAAAGCCCAAGAAATAGCAAGGGCTAAGGAAGAAGCGAAAGCTCGAGAAATAGAAAAGGCTAAAGAAGAAGCGAAAGCAAAAGAAGAATCTAAAAATAACACACAGTCTGCTAAACGTGAATTAACGGTAGTAGCGACAGCATATACTGCTGATCCAAGTGAAAATGGTACATATGGTGGACGCGTTTTAACTGCGATGGGGCATGATTTAACGGCTAATCCGAATATGAGAATTATTGCAGTTGATCCGAAAGTAATTCCTTTAGGATCTAAAGTATGGGTAGAAGGTTATGGAGAAGCTATCGCTGGAGATACCGGAAGTGCAATTAAAGGTAATCGCATTGATGTTTTAATGGGGTCAAAAAGTAAAGCTATGAATTGGGGAAGACAAACCGTTAAAGTGAAAATTCTATAATATATATAGTTATCTAGATAGAAGTCAGTTCTCTTTATTGAGGCTGGCTTTTATTTTTTGAGTTAGTGTGATTCATTGAGAAATTGACAAGAACAGTATGATGGCAACGAAGGGTTAATATATAATGAAATATATAAATTAAATTATTTGCTAAGCACTTTCACTCATATTCGTGTAATTAAGTTCAAAGGATAGGTGTATTGTATGAAAGAAGTAAGAGAAATTATTGAAACAAAGAAACAAGGTGTATTTGAATTGTATATAAAAGAAACCGAAGAAAAGTTAGGTGTTGTTTTCCCAGCACAATATAGAGATCTTTTTAAATTAGTAAATAACGCTGAAATAGGGGAATGGATATTATATCCTATTAAAGATAATAAAAATGTAGCAAAAACTTGGGATGATGTAGTTAGACAAAATATTGAGTTGAGAGATGAATATATATCTGAAGACCTTATGATAATTGGTGACGATGGTTCAGGGGATAAATTGTGCTTTAAAATACATAACGGAATAGTTTGTGATGAAATATATATTTGGTATCACGAAGATGCGGAAAGGGAAGAAATAGCCCGAAATTTAAAAGGATTTATTATAGAAACTATGCAGGAAGACGATGCTTTTTAGTGTTAATTAATATAATATGGTGGATCACATTTATATAAAGCGAGGATGGAATATGACAACGGAATTATATGGCGCATATTGCAATGAAAAGAAAGGGTATAGAGTAATCGAAGGGAAAGATTTGTATAATCATTATTTCGGCGATCAAGATTGTCATTTACCAGTATGTAAGTTATGTGGTGAGAAGATGCACCAAATCATTTGTTTTGATTTGAATGATGAGCGGCTTGCTGAACTTAAAAGTGGAGAACTAAATATTTTACCATTAGTTTCATGCTTGAATTGTGCAATGGTGTGGGAGCCACAATATTTCCAATTAAGTAATGGAGGTAAAACAGTTCAAATTATACGGCAAGAAAATACAGAAGAATGGGTAATGGAAGAGGAAGATAAGCTTCCAGTTTCATTACCAAAAACAACTGTAAAGCTTATAAATATGAAAAATGAAGATATACCTACTGATGAGAATAGTTACTGGGAAGCTTTTGACTTGTTCGGTTCAGAATATGTTTGTAGATTATTAGGGGCACCATTATATGAAGATCTTCCAGAGGATTTTGCATGTCCAACTTGCTCTAAAGAAATGAAGTATGTTGCTACAATTACACAAGATATTAAGGAACGGAAACTTATTTCAGTAGTTGATTTCCAGTTCGGGGAAATGAATATATATTTTTATTTATGTAAAGATTGTTCAATTATAAAAACCAAAATATAAAGTACATAACGAAAATAAGACTGACATATTCTGTCGGTCTTATTTTTGTATCGTTACATCATTAAGAATCGCATGAAATATATCTTTTTGCGTAAAAGCATCTGTAAAAACAGTCTCCCTATTCACTACAATTGTATCGTGAGGATTGTACCATTTTCGTAATGAATCCTCTCCAAACTCAATTCGTTTTTCTCTTGTATTATGGCGTCTGATCGTTTCCTCTAATGATAAATCGAAGTAGTATGTATACGCGTTTCCATCAAAGTGGTGTATTAATTCTTTCAGCATATTACCGTATCTACGACTGTTTAAAATACCTTCTAAAATAACAAATTCACATTTTCCTTTTCCATACTTTGTAATTTCAAATAGTAAATCATGAGATAAGTTACCCATTGTGTCGTGTACTTTTAGCATATCTCTACGCACGACATCTTGTGAGACTAATAGTGTACCTTGCCCGAAATGTTCTTGCAGTTCCTTTGCGATTGTTGTTTTGCCACTTGCGGAGTTTCCCCGAAGGATAATTAAAGTTGATTTTTGTATAGGATTAGACATCATATATTTCCCCCAACATCTTTGATTGTATAGAAAATTTTAACAAATAAAGTGAGGAAAGTGTATAATCAATATGATAGAAATAAAAAAGGTGAGAGCTAGATGGAAGATACATTAAATAAAGTGCAGCCGATTTGGAATTGAATTTGGTTTCGGTATTTAGGGGCATTTTTAATTGTACAATTCATTTTTATTATTTGTGATGTTACTGAATGGAAACCAAACTTTAGACTGGGCGGAGAGTTTTTTAATAGAGTTTTACATTCTCAATTTTTCACGGAATGGTTCACACCATATAAAATCTCGCAATTGAATGTATTTACAATATTTTTTGCGATAACATTACTACCATATGCACTAGTAGGTGCAAGTAAAGATGTAATAGTAAAGAAAAATATACAGGAACAATAGAGGTGTCACATGCTTTTTCAAAAAGGAGATTTATTGGTTAGGTACGTAATAGAAGATGACGCACCTATCATGTCTAAATGGTTAACAGACCCAGAAGTTTTGCAGTATTACGAAGGACGCGATAATCCGCAATCTGTAGAAATGGTGCTTACTCATTTTATACATAATCCAAACAGCCATGAAAAAAGATGTTTAATAGAATTTGATGAAGTGCCGATCGGATACATTCAAATGTACCAAGTTGATTCTGAATGGAAAGCGTTATATGGATATGAAGAATCGCAAAATATATGGGGGATGGATCAATTTATCGGAGAACCGACCTTTTGGGGAAAGGGAATCGGAACAAAACTCGTTCAAGCAGCGATTACATATATTGTAGAGAACGTGGGGGCGGAAGCAATCGCAATGGATCCAAAAGTAAATAATGAACGTGCGATAAAGTGTTATGAAAAATGCGGATTTAAAAAAGTGAAGATTTTAAAGGAACATGAACTGCATGAGGGGAAATTAGAAGATTGTTGGATGATAGAATATAAACAACTATAGTGAATATCCAATGGCTTATACAAACAAAGGGGATGAGCGAAATGAAAAAAGCATTAATAGTAATTGATGTACAAGCAGGTATGTATACAGCAGGAATACCAGTACATAATGGGGAAAAGTTTTTAGAAACATTACAAGAACTCATTGGGGAATGTCGCTCAAATGATATTCCGGTTATGTATGTCCAACATAACGGGCCAAAAGATCACCCGTTAGAAAAAGGGACAGATGGCTGGGAGGTGCATGCGGCAATTGCACCAAAAGAGGGTGATAGTATCGTTGAAAAGACGACGCCAGATTCATTCCATAAAACAAACTTAAACGAAGTGTTACAAGAAAAAGGAATTGAACATGTTATTATTTCAGGCATGCAAACAGAGTACTGTGTGGATACGACAACGCGCAGAGCATGTAGTGAAGGGTATAAAGTAACGTTAGTAAGTGATGCACATAGTACATTTGATACAGATGTGTTACGTGCTGAAGATATTGTGAAGCATCATAACGTAGTGTTTGGAGCGTTTGCTGATGTTGTGACGTTAAAAGATTTGAAAGTGGCTGCCTCTAAATAAGAGGCAGTTTTTTATTTGAAGATAACATATCAAATATTGTTGGTAAGTCTATATAATTTCATGTACCGAAATGATAGTACAGAAAAAGGAGCCCACATGATTAAAAAGGGAGCTCCTTCATCAAGATGTTACTTCTTCTTATCTTTATCCAATACATTCTGTTCTTCAGCAAACTCCGTACCATATGCAAATCGGCGATTAATATGAATATTATCGTTGTGATGTCTTGTGTGTGAGTTAGAGAAGCGATGTACAATTACTTCTGATAATGTGAAAACAATCGCTGAAAGGATACTTCCCCATGCAATTTGCATGTAGTTGTCTAATAAAATATTACCGAAAATCCAAACGCTTAAATACGCTAATAAGAAATCTGTCATAATGGCACCAGTATTGCCAATGCGATTTAAAATAATTTTATCAACGAACATATAAGATACGATTGTCACAAAAAGACTGAATGAAATAATTTGGACGAACGTTGCAGGGAAAAATAAAGCTAGTCCGATACTAAATGCGATAATGCATGATATGAATTTGATAAGTACTACAGTAAAACCATTCAATAGTTACACCTCCGATTTATACATAGTTTTGCAATAAACTCAGGAGTTCATACATTGTAACTAATATATTTAAATAAAACTTTTTCATGTTCGAATTTATGTCTAAATATTAAAAAAATAACAAAAAAATGTTATAGTAAAATGAGAGTATATGACATTTTTAGGTAAGGGGTGAATCCAAATGTGGATTACTTCAGAAGTAGAAATTCCAGATGAGCTAATCGATCATCTTGAACAAGGAAAGTTAGTATTGTTTGTTGGAGCGGGAGTTTCTATGAAAGGGAAATCAAACTTACCGAATTTTGATGATTTAGTTGATGAAATTGCAAAAACTTTATATGTCGAAAAGCGTGAAATAACAGAACCTCATGATTATTATCTTGGTAAAATTGCGAAAACAAAAGATGTACATCAAGTTGCAAAAGACCTAGTTCATATAGAAACGTCAAAACCAAATCCGCTTCATTTTGCAATTCCGAGGTTGTTTCCTTTAGATACAGAAGTTCGCATTGTAACGACGAATTTTGATCGACATTTTACAACTGCGATGAACGAAATGAATAGAGAATTAAATGTTTATTATGCACCTGCTTTACCTACAGGTAGAGCGTTTAAAGGGCTTGCTTACATACATGGAAATATAGAACAAGAAAAGGAAGCTTTAATTTTAACAGATGGTGATTTTGGAAGGGCTTACTTAACGGAAGGATGGGCGAGAAGATTTTTAGTTGATTTATTCTCCAATTACACCGTTTTATTCGTTGGGTATAGCCATAATGACCCAGTAATGAAATATTTAGCAACTGGTTTACCACCAAGTACAAGGCGCTATGCATTTGTCGCACAAGGAGAAAATACGTATCACTGGGAACATTTAGGGATAAGGCCGATTGTGTATCCGAATAAATCAAATAATCACCAGTCCCTCGTCAAAGCGGTAAAACGCTGGGCGGAATTAATGGGGGATAATTATATTACAAAAAGAATGCGTATTCGTGACATTGTAACAGTGCCACCATCAGTAGAGCAGGAACAATTATCCTACATAAAACAGTCCATTAAAAAAATTGAAACTGTTCGATATTTTGTTGAATTTGCCCGAGATTATGAATGGGTGGAATGGCTTGAAGCAGAGGGGAAATTACGAAATTTATTTTTGCTTACGTCAACCTATGATGAAGTAGATGAATTGCTTGCAGAATGGTTGGTGGAACAATTTCTTTTTAGTCATCAGAAAGAATTATTTCAATTGATTTTTAAAAATCATTCTAAAATATCCCCGTTATTATGGAGAACAATTTGCAGCTATTTAAACGAGACGAAGATCAAAATGGACCCATTGTTGTTTGCAAGATGGACACTCCTTTTATTAGAAACAGCTGAAAAAGATAGTAAATCTATAGAAAAAATCTCTTACTTATTGCAAAAGTGTTCTTTTCCTGAGCATAAAGAAATTGCTTTATTGTTACTAACGTTTATTTTGGACGGAAAACTTAAGTTGAAGCGTGAAAGAAAGTTAGGAAATGATACGCAAGAATCCATTGAACTCGAGGAATCGAGTCGGTTACCGGTGTCTACATTTTCTCATGTGGAGCAAATTTGGAATGAGAAGATGAGACCGCATATTTCTTATTACGCAGTTCCCATTTTGATGATGGGATTAGAGAAGATGCGAATGTTGTCATTAAGACAAACGGCACTGAAAAAAAGAAATAAGGAAAATGTAGAAAAAGAGTTTCATCAAAATGACCTTGCATTTTTAATTCAAATTGTAAAAGAGTGTCTAATCTATTTATGTGAAAACAATGAGAAAAAAGCGAATTATTATATTACAGAAATGATAGAAGCAAATAGTTTGCTTCAAAAGCGAATTGCAATTGATGCGATGAATAAAAATTTATTTGTTAGCGTAGATGATAAAATGAAATGGTTGTTACAGGAAGGGCTTCTTTTAGATGTCACATATAAACATGAGGTGTTTCAACTTTTAAAAAATCATTACGCACATTCTTTAGAAAAAACAAAGGAAGAAGTCATTCAAACTGCAACGAAGCACCTTGCAGAGGAGAGGGCATTTGATGTTTGTTTAGTCTTAGATTTATTATTCACTTGTGATTCAAATAGTCCATCAACAGCACAAGGATACGAGCTAATGAAACAGAAACATCCGCATTTTCATTCTGTTCTATACAGTGTACCTAAAAAAAAGGCTATCGAACAAAGTATTACTTGTAATGTAACTGCCGATGGATTACTGCAGCTGAAAGACGATGAAATCATGAACCAAATTCGGCAATTTTCGAATGACGGTGTTTTTGAACAACGTCATTTTTTAGAGATGTTATCAAAGGCATGTAAATTGAATACAGAGTGGAGTATTTCATTTGCGTACCAATTAGTAGGCATGCATGAAATAAGTAACGAAGTGTGGTTTGTTTGTATTAGAGAGTGGCGAAATAACCGGAGACTGACAAATGGGCAAATCCAAAAAATTATTCCGCTGTTACAGAAATTTGTTAGAAACACTGCGTTTCATTGGTTAATTAGTAGTTTTCTATATGAGATTAGTAATCGATTAGAAGAGTTAGAGGAGAATAGTATACGGTTTGTAAAACGTTTTGCTTTTTCGGTATTTCCTCAAGTTATGAAAAGCGATACAGATTTTAAGATTGGAAAACAAGACTTTTATAATGAGTCGATTCAGCATCCTGTTGGAAAAATGACAGCTGTATTATTAAAACTGTTATCATATGATCATTTATACGATCGCAATGTGTATGAATATTTATTTTTATTTGAAGAACAAGTAAGAGTAAGTTCTGAACGGACAAACTTTATGTTTGCGCGTTTAATAGCAGATATTACATTTTTATATCATATTGAGAAACAATGGTGCCGAAAATATTTGTTACCTTACTTAGAATTAAAGAAAGAAAATGAGATTACGAAATATGCTTGGGCAGGTCTATGTTATACGCAAATAAATTTACCTTTATTTACTGAAATGAAGAGGTTTATTAAGTATGCAGTAGAGCATTTAGAAGTTTTACACCCGCATACGAGGGAAGCTTTCTTGAAGTGGCTTAGTTTTGTATTTATAAAATGTGTGCTGTATTGGGAACAAAAAACAGATTGGCTATATCCGTTGCTTATACGAGAAAATGAAGAGAATAAAATTAAATTTATGCAACATTTATGCTATTACGTTAAAACATTAAGTGTAAAAGAACAACAAAAATTTTGGACAGCTTGGCTCAGTATATTTTTACGAGAACGACCAAAAATGGGTGAGATAACAACGAGAGAATATGTAATGATTTTACGTATTATTTTATACATGGATGAGATTTTAGAAAAAGGATTACGTATTTTGTCGCGTACATTTATAGATGTAAATGGAGAATGTGCAGGAGAGGAAATGAAACAGTTATTTATTGAAATGCTTGAAAAGAAAGAGAGTATGAAAGCGTATAAAGAAATGTATGCAAATGTGTTTTTCACTTTACTGCAAACACGTCAGGAAGCTGATTTTCTTGAAAATGAAATCATACAAATAAAAAAACGATTAGCCCAGTTTGGAATAGAAAAACACGTATTAAACTTAATAGAAAATGAGATGATTCGCATCGGAATTGTAATGGGGAATTTACAAGAAGAAATATAGGACGAAAGTGGAATTTTAAAAAATATATAAAAAACATATTGACAGTGTTTTGAAAAGCGTTCTATAATACGAATCATACTTATTCAATTTCAAAAACATTTGAATAAACAAAGTGCAATGAAGAGATCACAGTAGTGGTTAGTCTTACTGTAACAGAGAGCTGGTGGTTGGTGTGAACCAGTACAGGGATAATCATGAATTACAGTCTTGGAGCATCTTTTTCGTAGTAAAGATAGGATTGTCTTTATGAAGAAAGAGCGGTCAATTGATCGTTAACAGTGAAGAGAGGTAGACGGAAAGTTAGTCTACAACTAGGGTGGTACCGCGATAAATATCGTCCCTACTGATTTATTCAGTAGGGACTTTTTGTATTTTAGTGGTCCAACTTGAAAATAAAATAGTCATGCATTGAAAGGAAAAGCAGTAGTTGTTGTTTCCCTGTAACAGAGAGCTGGTGGTTGGTGCGAACCAGTACAAAAACAAGAGCGAATTACAGTCCTGGAGCATCTTTTTCGTAGTAAAGATAGTATTGTCTTTATGAAGGGAAAGACGGTCACATTGATCGTTAACAAGGAAGAGAGGTAGACGAAAGAAGTCTACAACTAGGGTGGTACCGCGATAAATATCGTCCCTACTGATTGGATCAGTAGGGCTTTTTTGTACAAAAAAAGTGATTTTCAGCTAGTAGCTAGTGTCTTTGTGGTAATTATTAGTTTAAGATAAGAAGAGGTATCGATTCCACTTTAAATTTGTATAATTAACCAGTTCAGAAAATAGAGAATTTTTCATTCTCTTACTATACTTTTAAAACATTAGAGGAGGATTTCCAAATGGCAAATCATGAATTAGATCAATTACGTAAACAGGTAGATGAAATTAACTTACAACTATTACACCTTTTAAACAAACGTGGTGAAATCGTTCAAAAAATCGGGGAGCAAAAGCAAGTACAAGGTACGAAACGCTTTGATCCAGTACGTGAGCGTGAAGTACTTGATATGATCGCAGAGCACAACGAAGGACCATTCGAAACGTCAACAGTTCAACATATTTTCAAAACAATCTTCAAAGCTAGCTTAGAATTACAAGAAGATGATAACCGTAAGGCGTTATTAGTATCACGTAAAAAGAAACAAGAAAATACAATCGTTAATGTAAAAGGTGAATTGATTGGGGACGGAACACAAACGTTCATCATGGGGCCTTGTGCAGTAGAAAGCTTAGAGCAAGTTCGCCAAGTAGGGCAAGCTATGAAAGACCAAGGCTTAAAATTAATGCGCGGTGGTGCTTTCAAACCGAGAACATCTCCATATGATTTCCAAGGTTTAGGAGTAGAAGGGTTACAAATTTTACGCCAAGTAGCAGATGAGTTCGACTTAGCGATTATTAGTGAAATTTTAAATCCGAACGATGTTGAAATGGCATTAGAATACGTTGATGTAATTCAAGTTGGCGCACGTAACATGCAAAACTTCGATTTACTACGAGCTGTAGGTAAAGTTAATAAACCAGTATTACTAAAACGTGGATTAGCAGCAACAATTGATGAGTTCATTAATGCAGCAGAATACATTATTGCGCAAGGTAATGACCAAATTATTCTTTGTGAGCGCGGTATCCGCACATACGAAAGAGCAACACGTAACACATTAGACATTTCTGCAGTACCGATTTTAAAGAAAGAAACACATTTACCAGTTATCGTTGACGTAACACATTCAACTGGACGTAGAGATTTATTATTACCAACAGCGAAAGCGGCACTTGCTATTGGAGCTGATGCAGTAATGGCTGAAGTTCATCCAGATCCAGCAGTTGCATTATCAGATTCTGCACAACAAATGGACATTCCAGAATTCCATAGATTCATGGATGAGTTAAAAGGTTTCAAAAATAAATTATCTTAATTCCATATCATATATGCGCTGAAGAGGAAACAGTAGTGCTTATCTCACTGTTAAAGAGAGCTGATGGTCGGTGTGAATCAGTACAAAGATAAGCATGAATTACAGCCTTGGAGCATCTTTCCCGACAACTTTTGGAGGGGAGGACGGTCAAACGATCGTTAAAGAAGAAGAGAGGTAGACGATAGTTGTCTACAACTAGGGTGGTACCGCGATAAACATCGTCCCTACTGAGCGCTCAGTAGGGACTTTTTTGTACAAAAAAATAGTAAAGGGGCAAAAGAAATGAGATACATTACAGCTGGAGAATCACATGGTCCGCAGTTAACAGTTATTTTAGAAGGTGTACCGGCAGGTTTAACATTAACAGCGGAACATATTAATAAGGAATTATTAAGAAGACAAAAAGGACATGGGCGCGGAAGACGCATGCAAATTGAAACAGATACAGTTGAAATTGTAAGTGGTGTTCGTCACGGGATGACACTTGGCTCACCGATTACGTTAATCGTAAAAAATGATGATTTCAAACATTGGACGAAAGTAATGGGTGCAGACCCGATTTCAGAGCAAGAAAGTAAAGAAATGAAACGCACAATTACAAAACCACGTCCAGGACATGCAGATTTAAACGGAGCTATTAAATACGGTCATCGTGATATAAGAAACGTATTAGAGCGCTCATCTGCAAGAGAAACGACAGTTCGTGTAGCTGCTGGAGCAGTTGCGAAACAAATTTTGAAAGAGTTAGGTGTGGAAATTGCAGGGCATGTGCTTGAAATTGGTGGGGTGCAAGCGAAGCATATTTCCAACTTATCAATTGAAGAGATTCAAACGATAACTGAAAATTCACCTGTTCGATGTTTAGATAAAGAAGTAGAACAAGAGATGATGGATGCGATCGATAATGCAAAAAGTAGTGGAGATTCAATCGGTGGTATTGTCGAAGTCATTGCAGAAGGTATGCCAATTGGTGTTGGTAGTTACGTTCATTACGATCGTAAATTAGATGCAAAACTCGCTGGTGCTATTATGAGTATTAATGCATTTAAAGGTGCTGAAATTGGTGTTGGTTTTGAAGCGGCAAGACAGCCAGGAAGTAAAGTGCACGATGAAATCCTTTGGGATGAAGAAAAAGGATACACGAGAAAAACGAATAATGCCGGCGGTTTAGAAGGTGGTATGACAACGGGAATGCCGATTGTTGTAAGAGGTGTTATGAAGCCGATTCCTACATTATACAAACCGTTAGCAAGCGTTGATATTGATACGAAAGAAGCATTCCAAGCGAGTATTGAAAGATCTGATAGTTGCGCAGTACCAGCAGCAGGTGTAGTAGCTGAATCTGTTGTGGCATGGGAACTTGCAGATGCACTAGTCGAACAATTCGGAAAAGATCGTATGGAATTATTAAAGCAAAACATTACAGAACATAACAAATACGCAAAAGAATTTTAAAAAAGGTGGGTTTAACATGCAAGTAAAAGATCAACTATCATCCTTACAACCATATAAACCAGGTAAATCACCAGAACAAATGAAAGAAGTGTACGGAGATCATTCGTTTGTGAAATTAGCATCAAATGAAAATCCATTCGGTTGTTCGCCACGAGTGTTAGAAGAGTTGCAAAAATCGTGGTTAGAACATGCTTTATATCCTGACGGAGGTGCTACAACGCTCCGTCAAACAATTGCAGAGAAATTACAAGTCCAAATGGAACAAATACTTTGCGGTAGTGGTTTAGATGAGGTCATTCAAATAATAAGTCGCGCCGTACTTCGAGCTGGAGATAACATCGTAACGGCAGGTGCAACATTCCCACAGTACCGTCATCATGCAATTATTGAAGGTTGTGAAGTGAAAGAAGTTGCTTTAAATAACGGTGTATACGACTTAGATGAAATTTCGTCAGCAGTTGATAACAATACGAAAATCATTTGGCTTTGTAATCCGAACAACCCTACAGGCACATATGTGAATGAGCAAAAATTGACTCAGTTCATTGAAAGCATTAGTGAAAATACGTTAATTGTCATTGATGAAGCGTACTATGAATACGTAACAGCAAAAGATTTCCCTGAGACATTACCGCTTCTAGAAAAACATAACAACATTCTTGTACTTAGAACGTTTTCTAAAGCGTACGGATTAGCATCTTTCCGCGTTGGTTATGCGATTGGACAGGAAGAGTTAATCGAGAAATTAAATGTCGTACGTTTGCCATTTAACGTATCTTCATTAGCGCAAAAAGCAGCAACGATTGCTTTTAACGATGAAGCGTTTATTGAAGAAATTGTACGTGTTAATACAGAGGGAATACAACAATACGAAAGTTTTTGTAAGGAAAACGAATTTCCATTTTATCCGTCACAAACAAACTTCATCTTCTTACCGGTAGAGAATGGTGGAGAGATTTATGAAGCTTGTGCACACGCAGGGTTTATTATTCGTCCGTTCCCGAATGGTGTCCGTATTACAGTCGGCACAAGGGAGCAAAATGAAGGAGTGATTTCAGTGTTAAAACAACACTTTGAAAATAAGAAAAATAAGTCTCGAGATGAGGCAAATGTGTAAAAAGGTTGTATTAATTGGAACAGGCTTAATAGGAGGTTCTCTCGCATTAGCAATTAAGAAAGAGCACGATGTAACGATAACAGGTTATGACATATTTCAAGAGCAAGTAGAGCGTGCGAAAGAATTACACGTAGTAGATGAAGTAGCAGTAGATTTACAGCGTGCATGTGAAGAGGCACATTTAATTGTTTTTGCTTCTCCAGTTGAAGAAACGAAGAAGTTATTACACAAATTAGCGTCATTTCGTTTACGAGAAGATGTGATAGTGACCGATGTTGGTAGTACAAAAGGAACAATTATGAACGAAGCGGAAGCTTTATTTTCAAAGGAAATTTCTTTCATTGGTGGACATCCGATGGCAGGTTCTCATAAAACTGGGGTTGAAAGTGCAAAAGCACATTTATTTGAAAATGCATTTTACATTTTAACACCGATGAACCATGTGCCAAATGAACAAGTGGAAGAACTAAAAGGTTGGTTAAAGGGAACGGGGGCTCATTTTCTCGTTTTAAATACAGAAGAGCATGATTATGTAACAGGAATCGTTAGTCATTTTCCGCATCTTATCGCAGCAGGGTTAGTCAAGCAAGTGGAGAAACATGCAGGAGATAATCCGCTCATTCATCAGCTAGCTGCTGGCGGATTTAAAGACATTACACGCATTGCATCTAGTAGCCCGAAAATGTGGAGTGATATTGTAAAGCAAAATCGTGAGCATTTAATGGTATTATTAAAAGAGTGGATCTCTGAAATGGAAGAATTATATGATACTGTTTCTACTGGAGATGCAGGCGAGATTCAAAACTATTTTGCAGATGCGAAAGAATACCGTGATTCTTTACCAGTACGAAAAAGAGGGGCAATTCCTGCCTATCACGACTTATACGTCGATGTTTTAGATAAAGTAGGGGCATTGGCTCATATTACGAGTATTTTGGCGCGTGAAGAAATTAGTATTACGAACTTGCAAATATTAGAAGCGCGAGAAGGATTGCTTGGCGTATTACGCATTAGCTTCCAAAGAGAAGAAGATCGTATGAAAGCGAAACTAGCGCTTGGAGAAGAAGAATACCAAACTTATGAAACAATTTAAATGAGAAGGTGAAAACGTGAAAGAAAGAACGATACAACCTATAAATAGCGGATTGAACGGCAACATTACAATTCCAGGTGATAAGTCCATTTCACATCGTGCTGTTATGTTCGGCGCAATTGCAGAAGGAAAAACGACAATTAAAGGTTTCTTGCCCGGTGCAGACTGTTTAAGTACGATTTCGTGCTTTAAGGAAATGGGAGTAGAAATCACGCAAAATGGTGATGAAGTAACTGTAGTTGGAAAAGGAATTGAAGGCTTACAAGAACCGAAAGCTGTATTAGATGTTGGTAATTCTGGTACAACGATACGATTAATGTCAGGAATATTAGCAAATACACCATTTTTCTCTTGCGTACAAGGTGATGCGTCTATCGCAAAAAGACCGATGAAACGTGTTACAAATCCATTAAAACAAATGGGCGCAAAAATTGATGGCCGAGAAGAAGGAACGTTTACGCCGCTCACAATACGTGGCGGAGATTTAAAAGCAATTGAGTATATTTCTCCTGTTGCAAGTGCACAAGTAAAGTCAGCTATTTTACTTGCAGGTCTTCGGGCAGAAGGTGTAACAGCTGTTACAGAACCACATATTTCGCGTGATCACACGGAAAGAATGCTTGAAGCATTCGGTGTTAACGTAACTCGTGAGGGAAAAACAGTGAAACTTGCAGGTGGACAGAAGTTAACAGCGACAGACGTTCAAGTACCAGGTGACGTATCATCAGCAGCATTTTTCTTAGTAGCGGGAGCAATTATTCCAAATAGTAAACTAGTATTACAAAATGTAGGAATGAATCCAACTCGTACAGGTATTATTGATGTTTTAGAGACAATGGGTGCTACATTTACTGTAGAGCCGATTAACGAAGGGGCATCAGAACCAGCTGCAAACATTACGATTGAAACATCTTCATTAAAAGGAATTGAAATTGGTGGGGATATTATTCCAAGACTAATCGATGAAATTCCAGTTATCGCTTTAGCGGCAACACAAGCAGAAGGTATTACAGTTATTAAAGATGCACACGAGTTAAAAGTAAAAGAAACGAACCGTATTGATACAGTCGTTGCGGAGTTAACGAAACTAGGAGCTCGCATAGAAGCAACTGATGATGGCATGATTATATACGGAAAATCAGCTCTAAAAGGCAGTACAGTAAATAGTTACGGTGATCACCGCATCGGAATGATGCTTGCGATTGCTGGCTGTCTAGCAGAGGGAAAAACAACAATTGAAGATGCAGAAGCAGTAGGTGTATCATACCCTACATTCTTTGAAGAACTTCAAAAGTTAGCAAAATAAGGTGATGAGAAGCAGATACATTATGTATCTGCTTTTTTATGTTAGTTGTTGTAAAATCGATATTTTTTGTTGAAACGTCTGTGTAATTTCACTTACAGAACTACAATAGTAAGAATTATGATACAATTCAATCAGGGAATGGAGGAGAATTATATGAATGTCATACAATTACAAGAAGATAAATTTAGAGAAGCATTACGTTTATCAGAATACGCTTTTCAATATAAAGTAAATGAGGAACGATTGCAGCAGCAAATCACTCGAATGAAAGAAAGTCATGAAATATACGGCATTATGGAAGGGGAAGACTTAGCAGCAAAACTACATCTTATTCCATTTCATATATACATAGGAAAAGAAACATTTAAAATGGGCGGCGTTGCAGGGGTAGCGACGTATCCTGAGTATAGAAGAAGTGGGTATGTAAAAGAGCTACTTCAGCATTCTCTTCAAACGATGAAAAAAGATGGATATACAGTATCGATGTTACATCCATTTTCTGTTTCATTTTACCGTAAATACGGCTGGGAACTTTGTGCGGATCTTCTCGTATGTCATATGACTAAGAGCGATTTAGTTATGAAAAAACAAGTAAATGGCACCGTGAAACGTTTCAATAAGGAAAATCATCCAGAAGAAGTCGAGAAGCTATATGAAACCTTTGCAGAACGTGTTTCAGGTATGTTAGTTCGAGAGAAGAACTGGTGGTTACAAGTAGTTTATGATGATTTAGCATTAGCGATTTACTATGATGAAAATAAAACGGCAGCTGGTTACATGTTATATAAAATAGAAAACTATAAAATGACAGTAGAAGAATTTGTACCACTGCATAATGAAGCACGAAATGGTCTGTGGAACTTTATTTGCCAGCATGATTCTATGATTAAAGAACTTGAAATGACAGTAAGTGAAAACGAACCGTTGTTATATACATTGCAAGAGCCACGCGTGAAGACAGAAGTGAAACCATATTTTATGGGCAGAATTGTAGATGTAGAGCAGTTCTTAAAACAATATGAATTTAACTGGAACGATGTACAGCAAGAAGTGATCTTACATATTACAGATTCATTTGCTCCGTGGAATAACGTAGTAGTGAGACTTGCAAATCATGAATTAACAATTGTAGAAGAAGCAACGGAAAAAGGAATCAAACTGGATATAAATGCACTATCGACAATAATGTTTGGATACAAACGTCCATTAGAACTAAACGAACTTGAATTAATTAGCGGAAGCGAAGAGGCAATGCGGTCATTTGAGAATTTAGTACCAGTGCGTAAGCCGTTTATTTATGATTTCTTTTAATTAATACACTGTGCAATGTGTCATTAAAAAAGTACTATAATGAAAAACAGTTATTATAGTACTTTTCTATTAATAGAATGAAAGCATTATTTTAGGAGGGGAAATAGAATGATTAGGCAAGCTGTAGGCGCAATCATATTCCAAAATAGTGAATTTTTATTGGTACATAAGGTAAAAATAAGCGATATAGAAGGAGAATACAATTTGTCAAAGGGGGAGTGGGATTTTCCTAAAGGCGGATTAAAACATACAGATAATGACTTAGAAAGTGCTATATTGAGAGAGCTTGAAGAAGAAACCGGTTCAAAAAAGTTTATAGTTATGAAACAAATGGAAGATAAAATTTGCTTTGAGTTTCCTGAAGAATTAAAAGTGAAAACTGGATTTGAAAAACAAGAAACAACTATGTTTTATGTAGAATATATAGGTGATAGAACAGATTTGAATCCAAAAGATAATGAAATAAGTCAAGTTCAATTTTTTAAAACACAAGATATATTGAGCATTTTAAGTCACGATGATACAAAGAATTTTTTTGAAGTGTTAATTCAAAAAATGCATTGAAATCTAAGTGAGTGTGTTATTTGAAAATGCTACATTTGCGTAGTCACACACTTGACTTTTAATCCATCTAATTTATAATTAAAAACGGAATGAATTTTCATTCCTGAAAATTGAGGTGAGAAAAATGGCTAAAAATAAACAAGAAGACATTTTTGAAGCAGCTATACAACTATTCGCAGAGCGTGGTTACGATGGTACGACAATTCCGATGATCGCTGAAAAAGCCAATGTCGGCGCTGGTACGATTTATCGCTATTTTGAAAATAAAGAGGCACTCGTTAACTCATTATTTTCAAAAAGTATGTTGCAACTATCTGAAATGATAAAAACAGATTTTCCTGTTGAAGCAAATATTCGTGAACAGTTTAGTCATACGTACAACCGTTTATTTGAATTTGCGAGAAACAATGTGGATGCTTTTCTTTTTACAAATTCTCACTGTGATAGTTATTTTCTTGATGAACAGAGTAAGAAAATATTTGACGATTTTATAGGCTTCTTTATGAATATTATAGAAGATGGAATCGCAAAAGGGTTTCTCCGTCCATTGCCTCCAGTTGCATTAATTATCATTGTATACCAACCGCTAGAAAAATTAACTAAAGTAATGGCAACGGGGCAATTAGAATACTCAAAAGAATTAGTAAAAGAATTGGAAGAAAGCTCTTGGAATGCTATTAGAATCATTTGATTCTATAGCTTTATAAGGACAGGAATGAACATTCATTCCGTTAAAGGTAATTTAATAGAGTGATAGGAATGAATGTTCATTCCGAACTTAACATGAAACGCTAAAAACGGGAGATGATTCAAATGAGCAAGTTAAAAAGTTGGAGAAGTTTATCTTTTCTATTATGGATAGTTATTACTATTACAATGGTCGTAACGATGCCTAATATGGATAAACTAGTGAAGGAAAAAGGGAAAATTACAATCCCTAATACAGAACAAAGCAGTATTGCTGACAAGATGATCAAAGAAATGGATAAAGAAGGAGTTGAAAAATACGAAGTTATCGCCGTATTTAATAGTGACAATAAAACAGCTTTAACTACTGAGCAAAAAGAGGAAATAACAAAAACAATCAACGCTTTGCAAAATGAAAAAGAGCAATTAGGAATTAAGGAAGTTGTTTCACATTTAGATAATAAAGAATTGGAGAAACAATTAGTTTCTAAAGATAATACGACTATTTTAACGCAAATATCAATAGATAAAAAGCATGGTGAAATATCAAAAGTTGCAAATAATCTTCATAAAAAAGTGCAAACGAAAGGAGTAAAAACGTACTTAACAGGAAGTGACTTAATAGCGGGTGATTTTCTTACATCCTCTCAAGAGGGAGTGAAAAAGACTGAAGTTATTTCAATTATTTTCATTCTTATAGTATTAATCATTGTATTCCGTTCACCAATTGTTCCAATTGTTTCTCTTCTTACAGTTGGTATATCGTATTTAGTTTCAATGGGTATTATTGCTCATCTTGTAGATCAATTTAATTTTCCGTTTTCTAACTTTACGCAAGTGTTTGTAGTTGTCGTACTGTTTGGAGTAGGAACAGATTACAACATTTTATTATATACGAGGTTTAAAGAAGAATTAAGTAAACAAGAAAATGCATTTTTGGCCACGAAAGAAACATTTAAATCGGCAGGTAAAACCGTTTTATATAGCGGGATAGCGGTGCTAATTGGTTTTGCATCACTTGCTTTAGCGAGTTTTAAATTATATCAATCTACTTCAGCGGTAGCAATTGGTGTTTTAGTATTACTACTCGTAATAACCACTTTAAATCCATTTTTTATGGTGCTTTTAGGAAAAGGAATGTTTTATCCAGTTAAAACATTTAAAGGTCATGAGGATAGCCGTTTATGGGGATTCTTTGCTAAAAATTCAGTAGCAAGACCATTTGTTGCTTTAATCATCGTATTCGTGATATCGATTCCTTTCGTATTAAAATACTCTAATACACTGAATTACAATGATTTGTTTGAAGTGGATAATAAGTATGAATCAAAAATGGGTATTAATGTGATAGAAGAACATTTTCCACCAGGATTTTCTTCACCAAGTACGTTAGTGATTCAATCTAACAAAAAATTAGATGAAGGAACGTCTCTACAAACTTTAGATGAATTAACTGATAAAATTTCGAAAGTTAAAGGTGTTTCAGAAGTATATGCACCGACGCGTCCAACTGGTGATAAGATAAAAGAATTATATTTAAATAAACAAGCGGGAGAACTAAATACTGGTTTAGGCGATGCCAATGGTGGCATAAAGGAAATTAATGATGGCTTAACGGATGCGAAAGATAAAATGGGTAGTAATGACTCAAATAGTCTTGCAAATGTTCAAAAGTTAATTGATGGAACGAACGAAGCGAAAAATGGAGTATCAGCATTAGGAACAGCTTTAAATCAATTATCCATTGGCATAAACGAAGGTGCACAAGGAGCGCAGCAAATTGAGAGTGGGTTAACTTCAGTAAATGAAAATATAAATGTCCTATCGGGTGCAACGTCACAGCTTCATGCTGGTTATGCACAGTTAGAAAAGGGTTTAAGTTCTTACGATCAATACTTCGGAAGTATTTCTCAAGCGATTGACGGTGCGAAAAAAGGATATGAACAAATTGAAGTGTTAATGACTAATTTCATTCAAACGAAACCAGAAGTAGCAAATGATCCTAATGTACAGCAAACGATAGGAATTGCGAAGGAAGCTCAAAAGCAATTAAGTGGACTTTCAAAAGAATTAAATCAATTAGCAGTGCAACATAAAGCTGCGGTGAATTCATTTAAAGAAGCGAATCAATCATTACTGAAAGTAGATAACGGCATAAAGGAAATGAATAATGGCGTTACCAAGTTACAAAAAGGAGCTGCCGGACTAAAAACTGGATTAAACGAAGGAGCTACAGGTTCAAAACAAATTGCAAACAAATCATCTGAGCTACAATCCGGCTTAACAAAAATAAATGATGGGCAAGGGCAGCTTTTAACTGGATTGAAAGACCTGCAAGAAAAGATGGGGCAATTACAATCCGGCTTATCTAAAAGTACAGAAGGGCTTGGAAAAGTAAGTAACGGCCTAGGGGATGCTCAGAAATATTTAGGCGAGCTTAATGAGTCAAAAAGCTCTGAGAAATTTTATATTCCTAAAGAAGTGTTAGCGGGAGAAGATTTCCAAAAAGCATTGAATACGTACATGTCACATGATAGAAAGACTGCTAAAATGACAATCATTTTAGACGTAAATCCGTATTCAAAAGAAGCGATGCCAATCATTCAAGAAATTAATAAAACGATAGATGGTACGCTAAATGGTACTGAATTAAAAACGGCGAAAAAAGCGATCGGCGGGACAACAGCTAGAAATGTTGATTTAAAAGAAGTAACCGGGCAAGATTTCTTGCGTACAGCTACGATTATGTTGATTGGAATTGCGATTGTATTAATCGTAATTACACGCTCATTACTAAACACAATATTTATTATTGGCTCATTACTATTAGCGTACTTTGCATCACTTGGTATAAGCGAACAAATTAGTGCACATGTATTACATGTAGATTTATTAAGCTGGAATGTTCCATTCTTTAGCTTCATTATGATTGTCGCTTTAGGAGTGGATTATAGTATTTTCGTAATGATGCGCTATAACGAGATAGAAGGGGATTCGGTAACGAAAATTGTAACTGCATCTCGTCATATAGGAGGAGTTGTATTATCAGCGGCGCTAATTTTAGGCGGGACATTTGCCGCATTAATTCCATCAGGTGTATTGACACTTATACAAGTAGCATCAGTTGTTGGCGTTGCACTATTACTATTAGCTTTAATCGTGATACCGATATTGTTACCTGCTTTAATAGGATTAACGAGTAAATTGAAGAGTTATAAAGAGAAAATAATAAATACGAAATAAGAAAAAAATTAAAAATAGGAAATTAATCCAATGTATTACAGAGTGAGAATCGATAAAAACTATCCGATTTCATTGTAGAAAGGTAATCAACCGTTGCTATTCATCCAGCTTCTACTATATAATAGCTATAGTCTACAATAATTGAGTCGTAATATGCGATTTTTTAAGACAATCGGTGAGAAAACGCTGAAATAAGCGGTATTAGTAGGAGGACACAAATGATTACAGTAAGTAACGTTAGTTTGCGTTTCGCGGATCGCAAATTGTTTGAAGATGTTAACATAAAATTCACGCCAGGTAATTGCTACGGTTTAATTGGAGCAAACGGTGCTGGTAAATCAACATTTCTAAAGATTTTATCTGGAGAAATCGAACCATCAACAGGTGACATACATATTACGCCAGGTGAGCGTCTAGCAGTATTAAAACAGAACCACTTCGAATATGAAGAGTTCCCAGTATTAGAAACAGTAATTATGGGTCACACGCAACTTTATAAAGTAATGCAAGAGAAAAATGCTATTTACATGAAAGAAGACTTTAGTGATGAAGATGGTATGCGTGCTGCTGAACTTGAAGGTGAGTTCGCTGAGCTTAACGGTTGGGAAGCTGAGTCAGAAGCTGCAATCTTACTAAAAGGACTTGGTATTGGTGAAGATCTTCATGATAAGAAATTGTCAGAATTAACTGGGGCAGAGAAAGTAAAAGTATTACTTGCTCAAGCTTTATTCGGTAAACCTGACATTCTATTACTAGATGAGCCTACCAACCACTTGGACTTAAAAGCGATTCAATGGTTAGAGAACTTCTTAATGAACTTTGAAAATACAGTAATCGTTGTATCCCATGACCGTCACTTCTTAAATAAAGTTTGTACGCACATGGCTGATCTTGATTTCGGTAAAATTCAACTTTATGTTGGTAACTATGACTTCTGGTATGAGTCAAGCCAATTAGCTTTAAAATTAACACAAGATGCTAATAAGAAAAAAGAAGAGAAAGTAAAAGAGTTACAAAACTTCATTGCACGCTTTAGCTCAAACGCATCTAAAGCGAAACAAGCCACTTCTCGTAAAAAATTATTAGATAAAATTACATTGGATGATATTAGACCATCATCACGTCGTTATCCATTCGTTGGTTTCACACCTGAGCGTGAAATAGGAAATGACTTATTAACTGTTGAAGGACTTTCTAAAACAATTGATGGCGAAAAAGTGTTAGATAATGTGTACTTCACTTTAAATAAAGGTGATAAAGTTGCATTTATCGGTCGTAACGATATTGCGATGACAACATTATTTAAAATCCTTATGGGTGAAATGGAGCCAGATAGCGGTTCATTCAAATGGGGTGTTACAACATCTCAATCGTATTTCCCAAGAGATAACTCTAAATACTTTGAGAACAGTGACTTCAACTTAGTTGATTGGTTACGCCAATTCTCTCCACAAGATGAGTCAGAGAGCTTCTTACGTGGTTTCTTAGGCCGTATGTTATTCTCAGGTGAAGAAGTTAAGAAGAACGTTTCTGTATTATCTGGAGGCGAAAAAGTTCGTTGTATGTTATCTAAAATGATGTTAAGTGGTGCGAATGTAATCACACTTGACGATCCGACGAACCATTTAGATCTTGAGTCTATCACTGCATTAAACAACGGTTTAATTGCATTCAAAGGTACAATGTTATTCACATCTCATGACCATCAGTTCGTACAAACAATTGCAAACCGCATTATCGAAGTAACACCAAACGGTGTAATCGATAAAGAGGCAACTTACGATGAGTACTTAGAAAATGAAGAACTTCAAAAACAAGTAGATGCAATGTATAAAGGTCAATAATATATGATGAAAACCCCTGCTCTTTGTTAGAGCGGGGGTTTTGTTGAAAAGAGATGAAGACTAAGGTATTAAATGAATAATTATTCAAATATAATATTAACGGTGGTAAGAAATTGTAATGTTATGATTGCATAGTTTTTTGGCACATAGATGAGATTTAATGTGTATAGGATTGAAGGAGTTAATTGTAACAGGAGAAGTGTAGTTTGAGTAATAAGGTCAAACTACACTTTTTTGTTATGTGAAAAATGTACCAAAAATGGAGATAGATTAGTTTGCGAAGTAGTGAATAAAGGTTTATAGTATGTGGAGTCATAAGTAGTGGATGGAACTTGGGAGAAAACAGGAAATGTTACAAATTAATTTTGTTAAATAGAAACCAAGGTCACAATGTTTAAAAAGAAATAGTTGAATAAATAAAAGCTTCAATTTATAATTACTAATATTCTTCATGTAGTTAAACAAATAAAATCTATTTGAAGAAGAAAATTAAATACAGAGACGGACTTATAAAAAATAAGCCTTGGATGATTAAAAGAGGTGGAGAGATGAAACAGTTTTTATTAAAGAGCAAAAGTGTGTTAAGTAATCATTTTGGATTCTTTCTGTTTGCCGTTATTTTATTATGGCTCAAAACATATACAGCCTATGTAACGGAATTTAATTTAGGAATTTCAAACACAATCCAAAAATTCTTGCTGTTTTTTAACCCGCTTAGTTCAGCAGTTCTATTTTTAGGACTTGCATTATTTGCAAAAGGGAAACGATCTTATATTTGGGTAATTATTATTAATTTGTTATTGTCGATACTTTTATACGCAAACGTAGTATATTATCGCTTTTTCAGTGATTTTATTACGTTCCCGACATTAACACAAACGAATAACTTTGGTGATTTAGGTGGTAGTATTTTCGCGTTACTACACTTATATGATCCACTATATTTCTTAGATACAATCATTTTAATTGTTTTAGTCGCAACAAAATTTGCAAACCCAAAACCTATTCGTGTTGCGAAACATAAACTATCACTAGTATTTGTAGCAGGTATTTTATTATTCAGTGTGAACCTAGGGCTTGCAGAATCTGATCGTCCTGAATTATTGACAAGAACATTTGACCGTAATTATATTGTGAAATATTTAGGGGCATACAACTATACGATTTATGATGGTATTCAAAGTGCGAAAGCATCAACAGAACGAGCGTTAGCTGATGGAGATAATATGACAGAAGTTAGAAATTATCTTGCATCAACATATGCAAGTCCAAATCCTGAATACTTCGGTAAAGGAAAAGGAATGAACGTAATTTATATTCATTTAGAGTCATTCCAAAACTTTTTAATCGATTATAAATTAAATGGGCAAGAAGTTACACCATTTCTAAATTCATTTACAAAAGATGCGAATACGTTATACTTTGATAACTTCTTCCATCAAACAGGACAAGGTAAAACATCTGATGCGGAGTTCATGTTAGAAAACTCAATGTACGGATTACCACAAGGATCTGTTTTTACAAATAAGGCTCATAACACGTATCAATCAGCACCAGCTATTTTAGGACAACAAGGATACACATCAGCGGTATTCCACGGTAACTATAAAACATTCTGGAACCGCGACGATATTTATAAATCATTTGGTTTTAACAAATTCTTTGATGCGTCATACTATGATATGAACGAAAAAGACGTAGTAAACTATGGCTTAAAAGATAAACCGTTCTTTAATGAATCAATTCCATTATTACAAACGTTAAAACAACCGTTCTATACGAAGTTCATTACGTTATCAAACCATTTCCCTTATCCTATTGATAAAGCGGAAGCAACAATTGAACCAGCGACTACAGGTGATTCATCAGTAGATACGTATTTCCAAACAGCACGATATTTAGATGAGTCTGTAAAAGGGTTCATTGATTACTTGAAACAATCTGGCTTATACGATAACTCGATTATCGTTATGTATGGTGACCATTACGGTATTTCAGATAACCATAATGCAGCAATGTCACAAGTAATGGGTAAAGAAATGAACTCATTTGAAAATGCACAGTTACAACGTGTACCATTAATAGTTCGTGTACCAGGAGTGAAAGGTGGCGTACAACATCAATATGGCGGTGAAATTGACGTTCTTCCTACGTTATTACACTTACTAGGTACAGATACGAAAAATTATGTTCAATTCGGTTCAGATTTATTATCACCAGATCATAAACAAGTTGTTCCATTCCGTAACGGTAATTATGTAAGCCCAACAGTTACGGCATTGAACGGAAAATATTATGATACAACAACTGGAAAACCTGTAGAATTAACAGATGAAATAAAACAAAATGAACAAATGGTTCAAAAATCACTAAAATACTCTGACCAAGTCGTAAATGGTGACTTATTACGATTCTACACACCAGAAGGCTTCACTCCAGTAGATCGTTCGAAGTATAACTATAACCATCGTGATAAAAATAAAACGAAGGTAAAAACGACTGAAGACGGGGAAGCTAAATAAATATGAAAAAGCGCTACTCATATGAGTAGCGCTTTTGTTTGTAACTATAATTACATTAACATTACATAGTACCATCTTTAGTTTTTTGTTTCATCTTTCCGAAGAATACCACACCGATGATGATAATAATGATGAATGCCCATTTTATGAAAGGATTACTTTCGAAAAATCCAGCGAACCATTTCTCATCTACAATCATTTTTGCAGCAGTATAAGCTAAAACAGCTGCTCCAATCGTAATGATGACAGGGAAACGGTCAACCCATTTTAAAATTAATGTACTGCCCCATACGACTACTGGAATAGACACTAATAATCCGATGATTACTAAAGAAAAATTACCATGCGCAGCTCCCGCAACAGCGAGTACATTATCAATTCCCATTAATGCATCCGCTATAATAATGGTTTTAATAGCAGACCAAAATCCTTCTTCAGCTTTAATATCATGATTTTTACCCTCAGCAATTAATTTGTAAGCAATCCATATGAGGAGTACACCACCAATTAGAAGTAATCCTGGTATTTTTAATAACCAAACGACAATTAAGGTAGCGAGGGCTCTAATAGCGATAGCCCCGACAGTTCCCCATATAATAACTTTCTTTTGTTGATCTTTCGGTAATCGCCTTGCTGCTAATCCAATTACGATGGCATTATCTCCAGCTAACACTAGATCAATTACAATAATGGCAAGCAAGGCTGACAAATATTCAGATGAAAGAAAATCCATATACATATCACTCCTTATGATTAATATGTACTTATAAGCTATTCAGTATTAAGAATTCTAACGATTATTTAAAAGCATAACTGTAAAATATAATCTCTTCAAATAGTAATCGAGGATTATAATTATAGTCGTAAGCACTCAAAAAGATGGCTTCGGTATAATTCCGGAGCCATCTTTTAAGTGCTTAATTTTTAACAATCATTTTATGTTTGAAGATTTACTTTCGTATCTTTTGATTACTACTTTTTTGGGCATGAAACTTACGATAATCAAAGCTATAAAAGATAAGACTAACATAAACACGTATGCATCACTTGAGCTGAAGATAGAAGATAATTTTGTTACTTGTGTAGCTGTTATATTTCCATTCCCACTAGATAACTGTGATATGTGTGAAGTAGATTGAATTGTATATACCGTGATGATAACTGCTGTCCCAATCGCACCTGCTAATTGGCGAATTGTATTATTTACTGCTGAACCATGTGAACCCAGTTCTATTGGCAAAGCGTTTAAGCCGGCTGTATTTAAAGGCATTGAAATGAAACTTAACCCAATTCGTAAAATAATGGTACGAACCATTAAATACATATAAGTTGTGGAGTCGGTCAAATCAATTACACCCCACATCGAAATAATGACACAGATTAAACCGGTAATAAAGAGTGGTTTCGCTCCATATTTATCAAACATTTTGCCTGTGATAGGTGATAAGAAGGCGTTAATGACAGCTCCAGGTAATAGAAGTAAACCTGATTCAAATGCAGTAAAACCTCGTCCGTTTTGTAAGTAAATGGGTAATAGAATTAAATCTGCATACATAATCATCGTAATGAGTACGTTAATGACTGAAGTAAGAGTGAAAACTTTATATTTAAATACTGATAAATTCAATAATGGATCATTAGACTTTATTTGACGTAAACAGAATAAAGCTGTAACGATGATACCGATAGTAATTGTTATAATAACAACGGGATGATTCCATCCTTTACTTCCTGCACTACTGAATCCGGATATAACACAACCAAAGCCAATTGTTGATAAAATGACACTTACGATATCTAATTTTGCTTTTGTTGTATTTGCAACATTCATTAAATATTTAATCGCGAGAATAATTACGATGAATATAAATGGAGCTAATCCAATAAATAGCCATCTCCATGATACATATTCAATAATAAAGCCAGATAAAGTTGGAGCGATAGCTGGCGCAAAAATTATAGCGAATCCGATGGTCCCCATAATACTTCCGCGTTTTTCACTAGGGTACAAATATAAAATAATAGTCATCATGAGTGGCATAATAATTCCTGCTCCAACTGCTTGAATCATTCTTCCTGTTAACAAAATGCTAAAATTCATGGCGCATGCACAGAGAACGGTCCCAATAAACAAAGAGAGCATTGAGCTAATAAATAGCTGCCTTGTTGTAAATCGTTTCATTAAAAATGCAGTAATTGGAACTAGAACACCATTTATGAGCATAAAGCCTGTTGATAGCCATTGCACTGTTGCAGCTGTTACATCAAATACCTTCATTAAATTACTCATTGTCACATTTAATAGCGTCTGATTTAAGGTTGATAAAAAACAGCCGGTAATGAGGACAACTAGTATAATTTTTTTATTTCTTTCTGATATTTCCTTTTGCATTGGTAATCTCCTTCATTGTTACCTTGATTTATCGACATTGTGTCGATAAAATTAATGGTAACAAAATACGTTTTCTCTGACCATGAACAGTTTTGTTGAAAATGTTCACTACTCGACAGAGAAGATATGTACTGTCGAGAAAGTAAAGAGAAAATCTATAAAGGAGTTTCAAAATGTCTACACTTAAAAAAGAGGACCCTCGTACAGTTCGTTCAAGAGAAATGTTTAAAAATGCTGTTTTTTCTCTTTTATGTGAGAATCCTACTATTTCAAGCTTAACGGTTCAGAAAATCGCAACAAAAGCAGGATTAAATCGAACAACATTTTACTTACATTATCAAGATATTCAAGATTTACTAGACCAAATCAATAGCGAGATTTTAAATGAGCTTTCTAATAAAATTGTTGATTTAATACATGCAAAAGATTTATCAGAAAAACAAAAGCTAACACAATTGCTAGATTATTTATATATCCACCGGAATTTTTTATTTATATTATTTAAAATGAATCAATTTGAAGAGCAATTATTTTTATTTTTAAAGCAATTAATAGAAACGAGAAGAGAGAATACGAAAAATAAATTACCTGATGATTATGTTGCAGTTGATATTAAAACAGCCTCTTTGGTAGGTATTATCATGTGGTGGATAAGGAATGGACTTCACTTTAGTTCAGATTATATAGCAAATCAAATATATTTAATGTATAAAGAATGATATGTTAGAATCAGTCATGTGTATTAATAAACGAAAATCATTATATTTAAGAATTGAAATTAACAGGAGATAGAAAAATAATTGTCTTGCAAGTAAAGGCTTATATATTTCAAATTTATAAAGTAAAAGTTTTATAGCAAGAAGGGGAGCAATTTATGGATTTTCAAAATGAAAAAGTAGCATTACATTTAGAGGTGGTGAGATACCAATTTAAAGATGCAAAAGAGGAGTGTGATAGAAATTGGCTTATAGTAAAAGCGAAACTGTCAGAAGGAAATAAAGTTTTTGAAACGATGGATCCTTTTCTACAAACTTTCGACTTACAGCATATGAAAAAATGGTTTCAATCATTACCGAATCCTACATATACCGAATTAGATTTCCTAGAGCCTAATATAGCGTTTGAATTAATGGGGAAAAATGAAGGTGAGTTTCAAATTGTAGTCCGATTATCTCAGGAACTTACCCCTTCATGGTGTAAGGAAGAGGAGTACGAATTTTCTATAAGTATTACGCATGAGGACAGAGAAAAGATTATTCGTTTTATTGAAGAGCAACAAAGAAACTTTCCAAAACGTTAAAAAAAGACTTGATATCCTACTAGAGGGAATCAAGTCTTTTCATTACATACGATTATCATGCCAGAAGTTTAATGGGAAGTGTTCGTTCTCATTATAGGCTTCTAATTCATATCCTTTTTCTTTCAGTCCTTTTATAATTCCAGGTACTGCTTTAACTGATTGTGGGTGAATATCGTGCATAAGGATAACTTCTGTTGGATTTGTAGCACCATGTAGAACGTTTTCTACAATTTTAGCTGATGCAGCATCAACTTGCATTTTGTTGTATCTCCAGTCTAAAGAATCAATTGTCCAATCCCAAACTTTCAACCCGTTTTCCACCACTTTGTTGCGAAGTGCTTCGTTTAATCCTGGCATTGAGCCGTATGATGGACGAGTTAATACGGGTGATTTGCCTAGAACGCCAGCGATTAAGCCTTGATCTTCTTTCATTTCATCTACGTAATGTCCTTCTGTGTATAGTTTCTTATAGTTATGAGTCATACTGTGCATCCCAACATAGTGGCCTTCAGCATCTTCACGTTTCACAAGATCAGGGAAAGCTTTCACGTTTGAACCAATTAGGAAGAATGTTGCTTTTGCATTTTCTTTCTTTAACATATCTAAAAGCTCAGCTGTGTATTTTCCAGGACCGTCATCAAATGTTAAGTAAGCGACTTTTCTAACTTGCCCATTATAGTGTTTTGGAGCTTCTTTCGGTGCAAGAGATGTTTGAATTTCACTTACAAATTGAACAGACTTTGCTTCATCTTCTGTACTTGCTAGAGCAGTATGTACCGATCCTAAAGCGGCCTCATATGTAAATAATACCCCAGCGCAAATCAACATAGCCCTTTTTACTAAAGTTGTCATTCGAATTCCATTGTGCATAATTTTCCTTCTCTCTATAAAAGTTCTACTCTACTATATTAGCAATTATAGGTAGGGAAATGCAAAAAAACTTTTTTACAACTGTAAAAAAGTTTGGTCAAAAATATGCAAGATTTTGTATCAACTGCATTCTTGAAAAATTGGAAGGTTTTAAACTTTATTATGAAAATCTTCAAGCATCAAATTTAATTCTTCTAATAATGATGCGGATGCTTTTTTTGGTGAACCTGTATCAAAAGGAGGCTGTGGGTCGTATTCTAACATGAGCTGAACTGCTTTACTCTTTTCATCTCCGAATTCCCAAGCCATCAACTGGAGAGCCATATCAATACCTGCAGATACACCAGCTGCTGTTATGATTTTTTCATGGCGAACGACTCTCTCTTCAGTTGGAATAGCCCCGAGAGAACGAAGCAAGTCAAAAGAGCTCCAATGACTAGTGGCTTTAACACCATTTAGTAGGCCAGTAGCACCTAAGATTAAAGAACCTGTACATACAGTTGTAGTCCATTTAGTAGTTTCATGTATTTGGAGAATCCAATTGAGAGTTTCTTCGTCCTCCATAAGTTGTTTAAAGTTAGGCGGGCGACATCCAGGAATAATAAGGATATCAGCTGAATTAACTTCAGTAAAATTATAATCGGCATGTAAATAGCCCATTTTTGAATCTAATTTAATTAAGCCCGTAGTTTTAGCAACAAACTTTATGTTGTTATTGCTTTCTGCTGCAAATACTTCGTACGGACCAATAGCATCTAATGCAGTAATCCCTTCATAGAGCATAATAACGATTTCCATTATAATCTCCCCTTAAGTTATTACAAATGTAATCTAGTAACGATTAAAAAAGAATTTATTCAATATTCTTTTTTATCGTTACTTTAAATATACTATACCCCAGATGTGTATTAATTTATACTACTGTGTCAAACTTGTGACAAAAACTATGAATAGGTTCATTTATTTCGTATAGAGTTACTCTTTCATGTAATGATTGAAAAATTTAACTTCCCAGAAAGAAGAAATATAAAATATAGTACTTAGACTAAATTCTTAAATAGAAGGGGAATAATCGTACTTTCGTATGACTTCATTTTAGTCACAATTATTGATTTAATTATTTTCGTTTTTTATTAAAATATTGGTAAAGAATCAATTACATTTAAAAAGGGAGTGGGAATATGGTTCATTATATTTGCACGACATGTGGAGTTCAGTATCCCGAAAATAAAGAGGCACCTTCGCGTTGTAAAATTTGTAATGAGGAAAGGCAATATATGAATCCAATGGGGCAGTCATGGACAACATTAGAAACAATGCAACATAGCAATTTATACAAAAATGAAATAATAAAAGAAGAAACTGGTTTGTATAGCATTACTACTAAACCTAAGTTTGCAATTGGACAAACAGCATTTTTAATACAAAGTAAAACTCTAAATGTTTTGTGGGATTGTATTAGTTATTTAGATGATAAAACGATACAACGTATATATGATTTAGGTGGTATTCAAGCAATAGCACTTTCTCATCCACATTATTACTCTACACAAGTAAAATGGGCGGAAACATTTCATATACCTATCTATATTCATGAAGATGATAAAGAATGGGTGGTCCGCCCGAGTAAGCAAATTAAATTTTGGTCTGGGGAACATTTGATATTATCGGAAGAACTTACATTGCATCGGTTAGGTGGCCATTTTAAAGGTGGAACTGTTATGCACTGGAAAGACGGTAATGAGGGGAAAGGTATTTTGTTATCAGGTGATATTATACAAGTAGTTTCGGATCGAAAATGGGTAAGTTTTATGTATAGTTATCCCAATCTTATCCCATTACCAGCGAATAAAGTTAGAAAAATGGCAGAGAAAGTAAAAGGAATCCAATTTAGTCGACTGTATAATGCGTTTCATGGTGTTGTGATGGAAGATGCGAATAGGGCTGTACAAAGATCTGCTGATCGATATATAAAGGCCCTACAAGGAGAATTATTTCATACGTAATAATATATATGGAAGAAATCGTTATTTTATCTCCATATTTGTATAACTAAGTTTATATGAATTTTATACTAAAGTCCTACTATGTATGAACGAATAGGTCTTTCAACTTAAGCAGTTCTCACACTAATGAGGGATATTAAACTAAATATATGTAACTTATAATGGCTACTATAAAGCTTTGGAAAATGAAAAGGAGGAGATTTGCATGAAGAATTGGGTTCAATTTAGAATTGCAAGACCAACAGATAAATTTGAAGAAGTTATAAGTTTTTACGAAACAGGATTAGGGTTAAAACGTATAGGGGAATTTCACAATCATGAAGGATATGACGGGGTTATGTTTGGATTACCGGGTGAAGAGTACCATTTGGAGTTTACTACGCATGTAAATGGAAGCCCATGCCCAGCACCGACAAAAGATAATTTACTAGTTTTTTATATGCCGAATAAAGATGAAATTGAAATAATCGCGAATCGGTTAAGTGAAATGGGCTACCATGAGGTGGAACCGGAAAATCCGTATTGGATAGAGAAAGGTACTACAATAGAGGATCCAGATGGCTGGAGAATTGTGCTTATGAATGCATTTGAATAAAGAAGTTCTTTTCGTATGTAATAGAGTGCAACAAAATGATTTAGACAAAAATCCCTACAACGTTTGTAGGGATTTTTTATAGGAAAATATAGTTAATAGCGTAATTGAAATATAGAAAGTATTTTGACTAAGAACAAATGTTATAAATATGATGTATGACGGAGGTATAAAAGTATGATAGTAAACCATTTTGAAGAGTTTTCTAAAAATGTTGGAAATACCCCTCTCATTAAATTAGAATGCGAAGAAACGAAGAATCTTTCAATCTATGCTAAATGTGAATGGCACAACCCTACAGGATCGATTAAGGATAGAGCAGCACTTGGAATGATCAATAAATATTTACAAGAAGCGAACAAAAAACAACATATTTTAGAGTATAGTGGTGGAAGCTTAGCGAGGTCAATTGGCTATCTTTGTTATTATTTAGGGATTGAATGCACGTTAGTGTTAAGTTCTGCAACTGGTCAATCTCTATTAAATGAACTCGAATATTATGGTGCTAACGTAATCTTAGTTGATAAATGTAAGGGATTTTACGCTGTAATTGAGAAGACAATAGAGATTAGCAAACAAAAACAAGAGTTATACTTTTTGTTCCAACATTATAATAATGCAAATTTATTAAGTCATATAGAAGGAACAGGCCGAGAAATTATTGCACAAATGAACGGAAAACCAATACACGCATGGGTAGCATCCGCTGGTACTGGTGGAACTCTAATTGGGGTCTATAAAGCAGTAAAGAAGTATACAAAAAATGTTGAGCTACATTTAGTAATGCCTGCCGAATTACCATATGGATCTGAACAACCGCCAAATGCTTTAAAGAAATATGCAGGATCAGGTGGATTCGGTCTAGGACGGAAACAACATTTCATAGAAAAGGAAGACAATTTGATAGAAAAGCAATGGACTTATTCATATGAAGAAACCTTGTATGAAATGGCCCGTTTTTATAAGGCTACTGGTATGAAAATAGGAACGTCTGCGGCAGCAAACTTATTAGCTGCAAAACAATTAGGAAAAGAAAAAGGTGCGAATTTTAATGTAGTTACCGTTTTTCCGGATGCAGGTTCTATAGAAGAGTGGTCAGATGTAAAGAGTTTAGCCAAAATATAGCGGAGATAAATTATTGAGAGAACGAACCAAAGGTGGTTCCTTCGTTTATTTCTTATTTTATGGAAATTTGATACCATGAAAAACCTGCATGTTTACAATGTGTAGGTTTTTCATGGTGTGATTGCGTAGTATATTTAAAATTTCACATACCGTATTTTAAAAATAAATATAGGAAAATCAAAAAATAATGTAGAATATATCGTACATACCTATATGAAGTCAACAGAAAACATAAAAGAGGTGGACAAATGCTACTTGAAGAGGTCATGCAGCAACTAGAGAAATATGGAACGGAACAAAATCGAAAAACGTATAAAAATCATGGGGCGAAAGAGCCGCTATTCGGAGTCAGTTTTGCAAATTTAAAATTATTAAAAAAGAAGATAAAAAAAGATCATGATTTAGCAATTTCATTATGGGAAACAAAAAATATGGATGCAATGACTTTAGCAACGTATATTTTAGAACCGAAGAATGTAACATCAGAACAGCTGAATAGTTGGATTAGGGATGTTGATTATTATTGTTTAATGGACGTTCTTATGACAGCTATATGTACGTCGCCAATCGCAATAGAAAGAATGGACGAATGGACGAAATCTGATGATGAATGGATCGGGAGAGCAGGTTGGTCATTATTAGCGAATATCGCAATAAAAAATAAAAAGTTAGACGATAACTTCTTCATGCCGTATTTAGAAGAGATTAAAGTTCATATACATAATGAAAAAAATAGAAAAAGAGAAGCAATGAATAGCGCTTTAATTGCGATAGGGATTCGAAATGAAGCTTTAGAGCAACAAGCAATTGAAATTGCTCGTGAAATTGGAAAAGTAAAAATTGATCACGGTGCAACGTCATGTAAAACACCAGATGCAGAACCGTATATAAAAAAGGCTCGAGAAAGAGCAGAAAAAAGAAAGTAAAATAAGCGAAGGAGAAAAGAAAATGAAACCAATTGAAGCGGCACAAAGCATAATTACATCACAATTTCCGAATTGTGATGTAGCTTTACTGGGAGGAAGCGTTGTACGAGGAGAAGCGACAAAAACATCTGACCTTGATATTGTTATAGTCGATCAAAGTTTGTCATCTTGTTATAGAGAATCCTTCTATAGTAATGGATGGCCCGTTGAAGTATTTGTACATAATTTTGTAACGTATAAAACCTTTTTTAAAATGGATTGTGATCGCGGGCGACCTTCTCTACCTCAATTAGTTTCAGAAGGAATTGTATTAAAAGGGGAAAGTGAAATTGTTGAGAAATTAAAAAAAGAAGCGAACGATTTACTAATTAAAGGACCAGATAAATGGACCGAAGAAACGATGAAACAGAAGCGCTATTTTATTTCGGATACTTTGGATGACTTCATTGGTGCATCAAAAAGAGAAGAAGAACTATTCATTGCTAATTTATTAGCGGAATTAATACATGAATATGTATTAAGAGTAAATGGCCAATGGCTTGGAAATTCAAAATGGTTTATTAGAGTTTTAAGAAGATATGATGACCATTATGCAGAACAATTTGTAGCGGCTTTTGATCATTTTTATAAAAACGGTGATAAAAATGTATTAATTAATTTTACAGAAAAGACGTTAGAACTATACGGAGGAAGAGTGTTCGAAGGATTTTCTATTGGCAAATAAAAAGGGGATAGTAAAATGAAAATACCATTCGTTCAATTAAGGGAATTGACACTAGAGGATGTAGAAGATCGATATCAATGGTCATTAGATACAGAAGTGACAAAACACTTAGTCGTACCAGATCAATATCCTCCGTTCACTCGTGAAGATACGAGAAAATGGATTGAAGCATGCATAAGTCGAAAGAATGGTTATGAACAAAGGGCTATCGTTACAGAAAACAATATACACATTGGCTGGGTAGACCTTAAAAATTTTGACAAAACAAATAAAAATGCGGAACTAGGAATTACGATTGGGGATAAAGAGTATTGGGGAACAGGGTATGGAATAGCATCTCTATATAGTATATTACAACTGGGATTCTTTGATTTCGAATTGGAGAAAGTTTGGCTACGTGTAGATGAGGATAATTTACAAGCTAGAAAGAGTTATGAAAAGGCTGGCTTTGTTTGTGAAGGACTAATGAGAAATGATCGGTTACGTCAAAAGAAGTTCATTCATCGCTATCGTTATAGTATGTTAAAAGAAGAATATCAATCTATAATTAGTGGTTTATAAAAATATTATGTAAATTAAAAAGGGGTAGAGATACATGATTCGATTACTTACGAAAGAAGATGCAAAAAAATATTGGGATTTACGTTTACAAGCATTACAAGTAAACCCAGAGGCGTTTATAACAACTTATGAAGAGGCGATTCGTCAGGAAAATCCTATTGAGCGAGTTGAAGGGAATTTAACATCTACTATTAGTTGTACACTTGGCGCGTTTAATGAAGAAAAATTAATTGGTGTAGTCACTTTACTAACGGAAGAGAAAGTAGCATATAAGCATAAAGGCCATATCGTTGCGATGTATGTAGACGCACAAAACAGACGAAACGGGTTGGCACGTGAGCTAATTGCAAATGCAATTCAAAGAGCGCGGGATATACAACTAGAGCAATTGACATTAGGTGTTGTATCTACAAACGAACCAGCAAAAAATTTGTACGAATCAATGGGCTTTAAAACATATGGAATTGAAAAAAGGGCTATAAAGATTAATGGTGCGTACAGTGATGATGAACATATGGTGCTGTTCCTTTAAAGGACGGAGTTTATCATGAAAGATCTTTATTTAGAAAAAAACATGAATCCGCAAGTAGCAATTTTGTATGCAACGGTTCGAGATACATATATACGATTGCGAAATTTAGTAGAAAGTACTGAAGAGAAGGAATTATCTTTTAAAGGGTCTGAAAATAATGAAAATAGCATCGGACAGCTACTTCAGCATTTAGCAGTTGTCGATTTACATTGGGTGTATCGCTTAAAGGGAGAAGAAGTTCCACTGCACTAAAAAATAAATATGGGCCTATGTTGAATGAAGTGGGAGAACTGCCAGTTTTAAGAAAACACACGTTACAAGAGTTAATGCAAGATTATGAAGCAGTGCAACAATTGTTTTATCCCGCATTAACGGGCAGCCCGATTGGTTAAACTAATAATCAGTGGGGGATGAACAAAACCCCCACTGATTAAAGTTTCACTTTATGAAGAATGTATGAAACTAACAGAAAATGATTTAACACGGGAAGTTTTTTATGAAAAGGGCGAAAATGCGACAATAAGATGGGGCATATGGCATATAGCTGATCATAATCGGTATCATCAAGCGCATATTGGTCAGTTAAGAAAATTATATAGAGCTAGATTACATGTAAGTTAAAGTGCGTGAATTTTAATTATATTCATTTTGTTGTATAGTATTAAGAAGAAACTAAACAAGGGGTTTTATAATGAAAGCAATTGCAATAGGGATATTGGCATCATTTTTCTTTGCCTTTACCTTTGTTTTAAACCGGGCGATGGACTTAGAAGGTGGAAGTTGGATTTGGAGTGCATCATTACGGTATTACTTTATGGTACCAATGCTACTACTTATTGTCATGTATAGAGGCAACTTAAAGCAACTCTTTCAATATATGAAAAACAATCCGAAAGAATGGTTGGTATGGAGTATTGTAGGTTTTGGTCTTTTTTATGCACCACTTAGTTTTGCTGGCGCATTTGGACCAGGGTGGCTTGTTGCATCAACATGGCAAATTACGATAGTCGCAGGGATTTTGTTAACACCATTTTTTGCGGTAGACCCATTACATAAAAAACTTCCGATGAAAGAATTAGTAATGTCGGGTATTATTTTATTCGGTGTTGTACTCATGCAAGTAGAACATGCTTCTTCTTTAGGAATTCGTGAAACTATTTTATGTGTAGTTCCTGTTCTCATTGCGGCGTTTGCGTACCCACTTGGAAATCGAAAAATGATGCAAGTATGTAAAGGGGAATTAGATGTATTCCAGCGAGTTCTCGGGATGACATTAGCAAGTTTACCATTTTGGTTTTTACTATCTGGTTACGAAGTATCAACAGGTGGATTACCGTCAAGTAGCCAAGTTTTTCAATGTTTTATTGTAGCAGTTAGTTCAGGTTTAATCGCGACAGTATTATTTTTCTTTGCGACAGATCTTGTGAAAGATGATCCGCAAAAGCTAGCAACGGTTGAAGCGACACAATCCGGTGAAGTTTTATTTGCTTTAGTAGGAGAGCTTATTTGGCTTTCTGCTCCAATTCCATCATCTTTATCTTGGGTTGGAATGAGTCTCGTTATTGTCGGAATGATACTGCATAGTTATGTGGCGGTCGTTGTGAAAAAAGAAGAAAAGATAACAGCGTAATGAGATTAGCTCTTTTTTATAAAGAGCTAATCTTTTTTCATAGAAAGGGATGAAGATATGAATTTGCAACGTGTTGAACAAATTGGAAGGGATTCAATTTTAAATGTGCTACAGTATGCAGTCGGTCCAAGTGAAACAAGCTTAAAGAAAGCGGTAGTATTTTATCAAAGCAATAAAGGTAGATTATATAAATATGAAAAAAAGGCTTGTATAGGTATTGAAATAATCGGAGCAAATGAAGCGAGAATATGCCACATAGCAGTCGTTCCAGAATATCGTCATACAGGAATTGCGTTTCAAATGATAAGGGAAGTAGTAAGAATGCATCAATTGACTTATGTCGAAGCTGAGACAGACAATGAGGCAGTAGAATTTTATAAGAAAATTGGTTTTAAGGTTAAAAGTTTAGGAGAAAAATATCCAGGGATAGAAAGATTTCATTTGTATTTTAAAAATAAAACATATTGAAATAATCTGAGAATATAATATCCGGAATAGGAATTGAAGAGATAGTTCGTTTTTTATTTATCTGTTCTATTTTTAATAGAAGATCTTTCTTAGTTTTTGACGAAAACTTAAGAAAGATTGGAATGTTCATTTGATGTTAAGGAAGGAAGTAAAATATGGATAGATCAATAAATGATAGAACAATTGAAAAAAAGCGTGCAGTCTCATTGGATTTAGCAAGAGGCACTATGCTACTGTTAATCGTACTTGCTCATGCACCGCTTTACTTGTATGCAGCAGATCCTGGAATTATGCATAGAGTGGAAAGCAGTAGTTTCTTTGATCAAATTGTAAATCTTTTTGGTATATTCATAATTGATAACCGTGCAAGAGCAATGTTTGCCGTATTATTAGGCTACGGTTTAGTTTTAGCATTTGAAGGGCAAATATCAAAAGGGAAAAATGAAATTCAGGCTGTAAAAATAGTAAGAAAACGCTCCTTGTATTTAATACTGTTTGGGATTGTGTTAGCGGTCTTAATTGGAGGGCAAGATATTCTTATGGCCTATGGTTTAGCGGGTATTTTTGTTAGTTCACTATTAAAGTGTAAAATGAAAACATTAATTCGAACGTTTATAATTATCGCTATATTGTATACCATTTTTATTCCAATAATATGGGGACTTAATATGCAATCAATAGGTGATTATGGTTTTTCACCAGATGTTTCGGCAAAAGACACGTATCTTAGTACTACAATGATACGATTACTTTTCTTTCCTATTATACCTGTACTCATCCATTTTATGTTCCCAATTCTTCCTTCTATAATTCTTGGTTTGTGGATTGCTAGATATAAGTTATTAATAAAACCAGAGCAACAGTTAAAAAAATTATATTTTATAACAACTATAGGATTAGCAATTTCTTTAATAGGTGCTTTGCCTTTATCTTTTATAGGGACTATATGGTATCCAACTGTATTTACAGCTGGAATGATAAATGGAATCCATATTTTAACTGGAATTGCTGGAGGATTAGCATATGCAACAGGTTTCGGGATAATAGGGAGTAGATTGAAAAATCCAGGGTACTTTAGCCTTGCATTAATCGCTCTAGGAAAACGTTCATTAACATTTTTTGTTTTAAATGAAGCACTACTTGTTATATTTTTATCACCAGTAGCATTTGATTTAGGAGGGCATGTAAGTAACGCTTTTGCTGCATTGATAGCAATATGTATTTGGATATTGTCTGTCATAGTAGCTTTAATAATGGAAAAAAATAATCTTAATGGACCATTAGAAATTTTATTGAGACGTTTAGTATATAAAAAATAAATAAAGTGAAAGACGACATAATACAAAATCGTCTTTCACTTTATTTAGGTGTACAGATAGACAATTCGGCTATTATAATATTTCATTTTCATTTAGGGAATAAATAGCATGAAAATATGTAAATATGCATATTGAGTATAGTTTGTAAAAAGTGATATTTGCATTATATAATATAGTTAAATGGAAAAATATAGATAAAAGAAATTAGGTGTATAGCACATGAGAATGGAAAAAAATAAATTTTTGAAAGTCGCTGCTTCAATTGGCGTGTCATCTTTTTTATTAACAGGTTGTGGTGACTATGAAGAAGAAAATGTACAACAAGAAAATACCGCTGTTAAAACGGATGGTGGGAAGCAAGGGAGCGAACAAGAACCATTAAATTGTGATGATAGAGCCCCAACTACTGAAAATGTAGAAAAAGATGAGTTATGCAAGGAAAATAATCCATCATTTTCATCGTATCAAGAAAACTCTCACTTACCGATATTACCGTTCGTAGCAGGATATTTATTAGCAAGTAAAACCTCAAATATGAACTATACAGTCAAACCAAATGTAATGAAGAAACCATATACAAACAATGCTCTTTCTTATCGTGAAAAAGATGAACGGAGAACTGGTGGCAGCGGTGGCGGAGGTTATTACGGCGGAACTACTAGCAACAACGATTCTTCAAAGAAAGTGGATTTAAATAAACAACAGCACAATCCATCAAATAAAGTGACGCCAGATACAAATACATCTAAATCATCTACGACACAAACGCCGAAAGTAAATTCTGGTTCAAGTGGAATTGGGAACGCAAAAGCGCCGGCCGGATCATAAAGAGAAAGGATAATAGAGTCATGTATACAGAACAAGAACAGAAAGAGTATATGAAAATATGGTTTTCACTTGCGGAAGAGGCTGGTAGGAATGGTTTTACGTGGCCGAGTCTATTAGAGAATGAAGAGTGGAATCAGTATATGGCAACAGGGATGTTTCGTATGTCGGTAAACACATATACCGCTATTTCGAAAGCGACAGAAGAAATAATGTATGTGTTATATAGAACGTATCAATATATTGTACATACGACAGAAGATTTTCAAAAACTCGGATTCCCGCCTGAAACGTGGGAGATTGCGAGAATGAAACATACTGGTTTGTTTTCTTATTTTACAAGGCTCGACTTTATCGTAAATGGTGATGTTATTAAATTAATAGAAGTGAATTGTGATACACCAACAGGATATTTAGAACCTTCTGTTGCAAATGAAGTGTTGTGCCGTTATCACGATGTGAATCACCCGAATCATATTGAGGAGCATATTGTACAGGCATGGGAACAAATTAAACATGACTATAATATTGATCCTGAAGAAACGATATATTTTAGTAGCTATGATTGGCACGATGAAGACCATCAAACAGTCCAGTTTTTAAGAAGTTATTGCCTAAATCAGCCCACGGAATATGTAGGAATTCAAGATATTGTAGTTACAGATGATGGAATATATACGCCAAATGGCAAGCGAATTCATTATTTATATCGACTGTATCCAATTGAATATTTAGTTACAGATGTTGATAAAAATGGAAAAAGAATTGGTCTGCAGTTTTTAAATCATATAGCGCAAGGAAGAGTGAAAATTATTAATCCACCAGCCGCATTCGTAATGCAAAATAAAAATGTGCTTGCATTAATTTGGAAGCTTTATGAAAAAGCGGTTTTCTTTGAAGAAGAAGAGCGTGTTATTATTAATAAATACTTCTTACCAACATATTTTACAAATAAGCCATTTAAAGAAAGAAATGAATCATTTGTTTCTAAACCTTTATATGGACGTGAAGGTGGGGGCGTATCTATATACGAAAATGATGAACTATTAGCTGAAGATAAAACGGAATATTACTTTGAACAACGGAAAATATATCAGCAATACATAGAAATGCCTGACTATACCATTGATACATGGGATGGTCCGTATACTGGTAAATTATTAATTGGCTCACATTGTATTAGTGGGAGAGCGGCAGGGTTATTTTTACGAGTTGGTGAGAAAATAACGGGAAACTTATCGATGTTTACTGGGGTTACGATTGAAGGATAAAATGAAAAGAAAAGCCCATCATTTTGAAGTGCACCCCAATTGTTAGACACATAATTAACAATTGGAGGTGCACTTTTTATGGCTAAATTTTCTTCAAAAGATAAAATACAAGCAGTAAAACGATATCTAGAAGGTACAGAAGGCGGAAAAACCATTGCTAATTCTATAGGGGTTCATCCTAGAGAACTTTATCAATGGATTAAACGGTTTGAATTTTCAGGGGAAAAGGCGTTTGAAAAACGCTATACAACTTACTCTCTCGAGTATAAACTAGATGTAATTCATTATATGAATGAAAATGGGACATCTCTGAGAGAAACAGCTGCTTTTTTTAATATTCCTTCTTGCGAAACACTCCGAAAATGGAAAGTAGCTTATGAAACAGAAGGATTAGATGCCCTAAAATCAAAGAAAAAGGGGCGTCTAACCATGGCCAAAGAAAAAGCTAAGCTACAACATTTAAAACAAAACGAAGTATCTCTTGAAGGTTCTATAGAAGCGCTACAAGCAGAGAATGAACGTCTGCGTATGGAAAATGACTATTTAAAAAAGTTAAATGCCTTAGTTCAAAAGAAGAAAACATCACAGACCAAGACAAAGCGCAATTGATTTATGAATTAAGGCATAAATACAAGGTCGTTGACCTTGTGAAAGTCGCTAATATCGCTCGTAGTACGTATTATTACTGGATGAAACAAGCGAAACGTCCAGATAAATATAAGAAAGTTAAAGAATTAATTAAAGAGATCTTTAGTGAGAATTTTGGGAGGTATGGTTATCGTCGTATTACATTGGAATTACGTAATCGAGGCCATGCATTAAATCATAAAACCGTTCGACGTTTAATGAATATCCTGGGATTAAAATGTCTTGTTCGATTAAAAAAATATCGTTCATATAAAGGGACTGTCGGGAAATTCGCTCCTAATATTTTAAAACGTAATTTTCACGCATCAAAACCAAATGAAAAATGGGTAACAGATGTGACGGAGTTCCACTTACATGGTAAAAAACTATATCTATCACCCATTTTAGACTTATATAACGGAGAAATTATAGCTTACAATATAGAACATAGACCTGCCTATTCCCTTGTTTCTAAAATGTTGAATAAGGCGTTTCAACGTTTGAATGATAAGGAAACTCCTATTTTACACTCGGATCAAGGTTGGCATTATCAAATGCGACAATATCATCAGTCGCTTAAAAAACATAACGTTATCCAAAGTATGTCCCGTAAGGGAAATTGCTTAGATAATGCAGTCATGGAAAATTTCTTTGGCTTATTAAAGTCTGAATTACTTTATCTTAAAGAGTTTGAAAGTATGGAACAATTTAAGCAAGAACTAGAAACTTATATTCATTACTACAATCACAAAAGAATTAAAACAAAACTAAAAGGATTGTCCCCTGTGCAATACAGAGTTCAATCCTTAGTAGCTGCTTAATATATTTGTCTAATTTTTTGGATTCAGTTCATTTTTGATGGGCTTTTTCGTCTATCTATAAAGTGTAAATTGAAATGGTAACTTTTTATTGCTGTGATGTAACACTTTCATCTTTCTTCATTTCAAAGATTTTCTTTCCATCTTCATCTACAATTTTAATAGTATTTCTAAGTTTTGGTGCACCAATATATAAAACGGGATTTTCATCTTGCCCTTTATCTTTTTCAATATGTAATACGATAACAGATGTGTCTTTTTCGTCTTGTACTTCTTTTACTGTAATTTTATCGTTTTTATACTTTTTTCCAAATGCTACATACACCATTCTTTTTCCTTCACTAATACTACCATTTGAGTAATGAATCATAGTTGGATCTTTTTGTGCTTTTTCATATAAATTTAATGGCCCATATCCGCCTTCATTATATCTGGATTTTTCTAATACCCAATACCCCTCATAGTCATTGTTAATAGAAACACATGCATGTAAAGAAATGAGCCCAAATAGTAGAAAAGGAAATAGAATTTTTTTCATTTGTTCACCTTCTTTTAGTAATTCAAATGAATATACCATAATTTAACTATTTTTTACGTAATAATACTACCATTTTTTTGTAGTATTGAATACGATCAAGTTAAAAATTAAGAAAAATATGATAATATATTTATATAAAAGTTTAAATTTTAATATACGTGGTTAGTGGGGGAACCGTTATGAAAATGAATGAAATAGTTGAGAGTACACAATTTCCGAATACAATTCAAACAATTACAAACGATTTAAAAGCACTAGGAGTCGAAAAAGGAATGACAATTATTGTTCATTCATCATTAAGTTCTATCGGCTGGATATCTGGCGGAGTGGTTGCAGTAGTAGAAGCTTTAATGAAAGTCGTTACAGAAGAAGGAACAATTATAATGCCAACACAATCTTCGGATTTATCTGATCCGAAACATTGGTCAAGGCCGCCTGTACCTGAAGATTGGTGGCAAATTATACGTGATAGCGTCCCAGCATTTGATCCACGTATAACACCAACAAGAGGAATGGGGAAAATAGTTGAATGTTTTCGTACATACCCGAATGTAGTACGAAGTAATCATCCATTAGGAAGTTTTGCTGCATGGGGGAAACATGCAGAGGAAATAACAATGAATCATTCGCTATCGATGAGTTTGGGAGAGGAATCACCATTAAAAAAAATATACGATTTTGATGGGTACATATTATTAATTGGTGTTGGCTATGACTCGAATACGTCTGTTCATTTATCTGAAGTACGTTCTGGTGCATGTGAATTAATAAAAGTAGGAGCACCAATTATAGAAAACGGTGAAAGAGTATGGAAAGAATTTGTTGAAATGGATTACGAATCAGATACGTTTGTGGAAATTGGTGTAGAGTTTGAGCGAAAAGGAACTGTAACAATGGGGAAAATAGGTAATGCAACGAGCCGTCTTATGAAGCAACGTGATATAGTTGACTTTGGAACAGAATGGTTTCTTAAGAAAAATCAGTAAGGGATGGTTACAATGAAGGGGAAAAAGGTATTAATTACAAGCGGTGGTTGTTTAGAAAAATGGGATCAAGTACGCGGACATACGAATATGGCTAAAGGTACGATTGGAAGAATAATCGCAGAAGAACTTATAGCTAAAGGGGCACACGTTATATATTTACACGGTTATTTCGCTGAGAAACCGAACGATGTAAATAGAGGATTAGAATTACATCCATTTGAGGGAATTGTTGATTTGCAAGATAAAATGAAAAGTATCATTACGCATGAAAAAGTCGATGCGGTTATTATGGCAGCGGCTGGATCAGATTGGGTTGTGGAAAAGATTTGTGATCAAGATGGCAATGTTCTTAATATGAATGGGAAAATTTCAAGTGATATAGCACCAATTATACATTTTCAAAAAGCTCCAAAAGTTTTGAAGCAAATAAAACAATGGGATCCGGAAACAGTACTCGTTGGTTTTAAGCTTGAAAGTGATTTAAGTGAAGAAGAACTGTTTGAGAGAGCGAAAAATAGAATGAAAGAAGCAAAGGCGAATGTAATGATAGCAAATTCACCACATTCTTTATATTCGCGCGGGGCTGTACACTATGTAATTGGACAAGATGGTAAAGGAAAGTTATGTAAAGGGAAAGATGAAACAGCGAAAGAAATTGTCAAAAGCTTAGAGATATTATGTAATCGTATTACTGCTTTGTAAAATTAAGTTTTTAGATAAGAATGAATCCGCATAGTATATGGGTAAGCGAAACTTTAATTAGTGGGAATTTTACTTTTACACGAATGTAAAGCATAAACCAATCAAGAGCTATACGCAGAATAATTGGTGAGGAGTGGATTCTATGGAACATTTATTAAAGCAAGCTATTAAACTTAGAAATGAAAAGAAATATGCGCAGTCTAGAGAAATACTTATAGGATTAACAAACTTTACAAAAGATGCAGAAGTACTGTACCAATGTGCATGGATACACGATGTCATGGGATTAGAAACAGAAGCAGTTCCGTATTATGAGCAGGCGATCGCAAATGGACTTGATGGTGAATCCCTTTGCGGTGCCTATATCGGTTTAGGGAGTACATATCGTTGCATTGGAGAGTATGAAAAGGCAATTGTGGTACTAGAAGCTGGAGTAAAGAAATTCCCTGAGAACGATCCGATGAGAGTATTTTTATCATTAGCAAAGTATAATGTAAACGAACATGAATCCGCAATGAAATTATTACTTGAAACAGTCGTGAAAGTAGATGAAGTAAAAGAATTTGAACGTGCTATTTCATTTTATAAAGACCACTTAAACGAGGTGTTTAAATAAAGGAGTGAACGTATGAGTGTCACACTATCGCGAAGGCGAAAAGGCATTTGGATTGGACTCGTATCTTGCATTATGTTATCCAACTATTTATTGTATGCCCTTCCCATTGTACCAGCTGCTCCAAAAGAAGTAGTGCTTGGGTCATTATTAGATTGTATGTTTGTAATTCCAGTCATTACGTATTTCTTTATTATTCGAAAAAGATACTCGTTAACGTATATCTTTCCTGTCGTAATAGCTGGATATATATTTGCGAGATTTATAATTCCAAGCGACTATTTACAAGCTTTTTCATTCGTTTCTTATATAGTAGTGACGGGGGAAATTGCATTTGTAGCTTTACAATTGTTCCTTCTATATAAAATCGTGACAATGCTTCCTAAAATAATTAATAAATATAAAGCACATAAAAAAGAGTATTCTTCATTCTCTTATTCAATTGATGCAGCATTTGATGACACTATGAAAAGAAGTAAGGTTATAAATATCATGCTTACTGAGTGTAAGCTAATCTATTATGCGTTATTATCTTGGCGTGCAAAAGTACCAGATGACGAATTTACCTATTCTTACCATAAAAACACTGGTGCTATAGGTGTTTATAGCATGATAATTCACGCAACAGCAATTGAAAGTATCGGTTTTCATTATTTACTTCATCAATGGAATCCAGTAATAGCTTGGATTTTACTTATTTTAAACGTATATGCGATGATTTATTTTATAGCTGAAATACAAGCGATACGTAAAAATCCAATTATCATAACAGAAAAACAAGTAATGATTCAAATCGGATTAGGAAAGAAAATCGTTTTGCCATTTACACAAATTGATAATATTACGTTCTACAAGGGGGAATCACTAACAGCAAAAGAAGAGAAAGAGGTATTGGATGCAACTGTTATGGAGTTCATAAAAGAACCTGCTACTTTTGAAATAACGTTAAAAGAGCCAGTAAAAGCGCAGGTGTTATATGGTTTTTCTAAAACAGTAAATCGTGTGCACTTAAATGTTGATGAGGAACGGAAATTTTATAATGCGATTTCTGAAAGGTTAAAACTTATAAGTCATGAATAGTGAAAAACTCCTTCTAAAATAAGAGGGAGTTTTATTGTGTAATTGTAGACAACAATATAAACAACTATATACTTCTTAATTGCTATATAAATGGATATAATTAAGGATAGAAATAGCATAAGGGGAACAAAATAATGAATCAATTACGTACATCAAAAATTGAAATTACAGAAAGAAAAATTCGGTATAATTCGACAATAGTGGATTACGATTGCTTATTGCTGAAAAAACAATCGGAAAGTATCGTGTTATTTCACGAGGTCCAGTATTCATTTACAATGATGGCACACGATACAAAGTTAACTATTCAAAAAGGAAGTTACACAATTGCATACTACTGGGAAGATCGTCCTTACAATTTATACGTATGGAGAGATAAGGAAGGGAATTATGTAGGTGCCTATTTTAATATCGTAAAAAATACACAAATAACAGAAGAAGTAGTTTCCTTCGAAGATTTAATTATCGATATTATGGTACTTCCAAATGGAGAATATTTCATATTAGATGAGGATGAATTACCGGAGCCGATAGAAAACTTTGAAGATGGATTTGTAAAAGAAGCTCTTCATACATTGACGGATACCATTCAAGAGTTGCTTCCTAAAATTATAATAGAAACTGCTACTATCTTTAAAAATAAATAATGTTCATTAAAACCTAGTTGACTCATCGGAAATATTTGTATAATATGTAGTTAATTCTATAACAAGTGGCTGATTGGAGAAACCAAAGGCATTTTATCTATTGATAAAATGCCTTTGGTTTTTTTATTAGTTACATAACAGCATAATCAATTAATCCAAATGATTCATAGTAGGGAGGGTGAACGTGTGACAGTTTCAATTAAAGGGGTATCTAAGAAGTTTGCGAAAGCGGTAGGTAGTGTTCAAATATTAGAGAATATTAATTTTCAATTAGAGAAAGGGGATTTTGTTACAATAATTGGTCCGAGTGGGTGCGGAAAAAGTACATTATTAAAAATTGTTGCAGGTTTAGATAATGATTTTGAAGGGGAAGTTGCTATTGATGGCGAGCGCATCGTAAAACCAAGTAAGAAACAAGGTTTTATTTTTCAAGAACATAGGCTTTTTCCATGGTTAACAGTTGAAGAAAATATAGCGGCAGATTTGTCGTTAAAAGATAAGTATGTGAAAGATAAAGTGAGAGAATGGGTTGAAATCGTTCGGTTAGATGGCTTTGAAAAATCGTATCCGAAAGAAATTTCAGGTGGGATGTCACAACGTGTTGCGATAGCAAGAGCTTTGTTAAGAGATCCGAATGTATTATTACTTGATGAACCTTTTGGAGCGCTGGATGCGTTTACTCGAAGTCATTTACAAGAAGTATTGCTAAATATTTGGGAGCAGAAGAAAACAACAATGATATTCGTTACACATGATATAGATGAAGCGATATATCTTTCAAACCGAATCATCATTATGAGTGCAAAACCAGGGGAAATACATAAAGTGATTGAAAATAAGTTGCCTTATCCGCGAAATAAAACTTCACAATCGTTCCAACAACTTCGAACGAAAGTATTACAGCAGTTTGAATATGGGGGATTGATTCAAACAAGTATATAGGAAAAGGGTGATTTTATATGTATAAAAAATTTATAGTTCTTTCTTTTGCTTTAGCTATATCAGTATTTTTATTAGGATGCGAAAAAAGTACAGCAAGTAGTAAGAAAGAAGATGTAACAATACAAATTGGTATACAGCAAGGATTAAGTCCACTATTACTAGCAAAGAAAAAGGGGTGGTTTGAAGAGGAGTTTAAAAAAGAAGGAGTTAAAGTGAAATGGACAGAGTTCCAAAGTGGACCTCCTTATTTTGAAGCAATCGCATCAAACCGATTAGATTTTGGTGAAGTAGGGAATTCTCCAGTCATTTCAGCGCAAGCAGCAGGTATTGGATTTACCGAAATCGCCAATACAAGTTATGCGAGAAAAGGAACTGGAATTCTCGTTCAAAAAGATAGCAAGATTGCGAGTATAAAAGATTTAAAAGGTAAAAAAATTGCAGTAGCAAAAGGAAGTAGTGCCTTTAATTTATTATATCGAGCACTTGATAAAGAAGGTATTGATGCAAAAGATGTAAATGTCATTCAATTACAACCAGATGAAGCGCAGCCTGCATTCGAATCAGGATCAGTAGATGCATGGGCGATTTGGGATCCATTTATTTCGTTACATACGGTAAATAAGGGCGCGAAAGTGATTGCAGATGGTGAAACATTAGATGTCTCTTCACCAGAATTTTTAATTACGAGAACAAAATTTGCGAAAGAACATCCAGAATTAGTTGAGAAATTTCTCAAAGTTTATGAGAAAGCACGTGTATGGCAAGATGCTAACTTAGATGAAGCAATAAAAGTATACACTTCTGTAAAAAAGATAGATGCGGAAATCGTAAAAGAAGTTTTTAATCACGACAAACCAATTTTAGTTCCGGTAACGAAGGAAATAATAGCAGAGCAACAAAAGACAGCGAAATTTCAATATAAGCTCGGTTCTATAAAGAAAGAAATTAAGACGGAAAAAGTTGTAGATAATTCTTTCGTAGAAAAAGCGTTGAAAGCGAAGTGAAAAGAGGTTTTGTAAAGTGGAAAATACGAAAGCTGTTATGAAATCAGCGAGTATAATGATTGAGAAAAACAGCGTAAAGAAGGTGCGGAAGTTAAATATAAAAGTTTTAGTAAGGGCGATTACTATACCGGTTATTATATTAATAATTTGGCAGTTGGCTGGCGTATTCGGTCTTGTCACTAAAACAGTTTTACCAACACCATTAGATATTTTTCTAGCTTTCCAAGAGCTTATTAAAACAGGAGAGTTATTCGGCCATTTAAGTATTAGTGTATTCAGGGCCGCAGCTGGTTTTTTTATTGGCGGGGGCTTAGGGGTTATTTTAGGAACGATTGTTGGATTTTCAACGAGAAGTGAGCAATATTTAGATCCATCTGTGCAAATGTTAAGAACTGTACCTCATTTAGCTGTTGCGCCGCTTTTCGTATTATGGTTTGGTTTTGGCGAAACATCGAAAGTATTATTAATTGCGGACGGTGCATTTTTTCCTTTATACGTAAATGCGTTTTTAGGGATACGAGGTGTAGACTCAAAGTTATTTGATGTTGCGAGAGTATTAGAGTTTAATAAACGAAAATTAATTACGAAACTAATTTTACCAGCTGCATTGCCTAACCTTTTACTAGGAGCAAGGTTATCGTTAGGTGTTGCATGGGTGAGTTTAGTAGTAGCAGAACTTATGGGATCTACAGAAGGTATCGGTTATATGATTATGGATGCAAGGCAATTTTCAAATACAGATATCGTATTTGTCGGTATTATAATCTTTGCATTCGTCGGGAAGTTTTCTGATTCACTCGTCCGTTTACTAGAAGTGAAGTTTTTAAGGTGGCGAGATAGTTTTAAAGGTGAGACAGGGAATTAATATGTAAATTATTAGGGGTAATTTATATACAGATTTTTAGTTTGCGTTTCAAAATAAATAAGGGGTGTGCAAGAGTATGGAAATATTATGGTTTATTCCGGCTTATGGAGATGGTCGATATTTAGGAACGACAAAACGAGGAAGAGCAGCTGAGTATGGTTATTATAAACAAGTTGCTGAGGCGGCTGATTATTTAGGATATACGGGTGTTTTACTTCCAACTGGTCAAGGATGTGAAGACCCTTGGGTGTTAGCTTCAGCTCTTGCTGCTGAAACAGAAAAACTAAAATTTTTAGTAGCAGTGAGACCAGGATTAATGTCACCTACAGTTGCAGCGAGGATGGCATCTACATTTGATAGAATTTCAGATGGTCGATTACTTATTAATGTAGTAGCTGGAGGAGATCCCGTTGAACTACAAGGAGATGGATTGTATCTTGAACATGACGAAAGGTATGAAGCAGCGGATGAATTTTTAAAAGTTTGGAAATCGACCTTGCAAGGTGAAACGATCTCATTAGAAGGAAAACATATTAAAGTTACAGAAAGTAAAGTCGTGTTCCCGCCAGTCCAAACACCGTATCCTCCTATATATTTCGGAGGGTCATCAGCTGCTGGAAAAGAAGTTGCAGCTGAACATAGTGATGTATATTTAACGTGGGGAGAGCCACCTCAGCAAGTAAAAGAGAAAATAGAGGAAGTAAGAAAACTTGCAGAAGAGAAGGGGCGTACGGTACGATTCGGTATCAGGTTGCACGTAATTGTAAGAGAAACAGAAGAAGAAGCATGGGAAGAGGCAGAACGTTTAATTCAATATGTAGATAATCAAACGATTGAGCTTGCTCAAAAGACATTTGCAAGATATGATTCAGTTGGCCAAAAACGGATGACATATTTAAATAAAGGAACAAGGGAGTCGTTAGAGATAAGCCCAAACTTATGGGCTGGAATCGGACTTGTAAGAGGTGGTGCAGGCACTGCACTTGTAGGAGATCCGCAAACGGTAGCGGAAAGAATAAAAGAATATGAAGCGTTAGGAATTGATACATTTGTTTTATCGGGATATCCTCATTTAGAAGAGGCATATGAAGTGGCAGAACTGTTATTCCCTTTATTGAAAGATGAGAAGAAACAAGAAAATAAAATTGTTGGTGAAATGATAGCTGATGCATTTGCATTAAAAAAATAATGAGAAAAAACCCGCAAGCGATTCGCATGCGGGTTTTCATCGTAAACTATCAGAAAATATGGTAAAATTAAATAGTAACTTAAGGTACGGTTGGTTGTTCAATTATCACTTCTCCGAATAGGAGGGGGGTGATAATACATGAGTGAAATAGCGTTGCTACTGCAGGGTGGACTGTTTCTCGTTGCATTGTTAACGTTCGTCGTTGTTTTAATAGACAAGCTCAAAAAATAACAACCCACCTAAGCCAATAGAATGTGGGTTGTTTTGTTTGTAAGAAACAAATAGGATAAGTGAACAATCCAATCTGCTAAGTTACGTGGACTAGTGTGTAGCCGCACACTAGTCTTTTTTATTTATATACAATTTATAATTAGTTTATGTGATTGTATTGTTCTTTTCATACTCATTATAACACAGTGTCTTTTCATGAAGAAAGGAGACCGTATGTTCTGATTTTGATTAAATAGTAGATGATGTTTCTTTAAATAACCCATCCATATACTGTTTTAAAGTTTGGACATAAAATTCTTGCTTATTCACATTATTTACGCCGACAATTGGCGATGCAAGTTCATATCGCTTTTCTGATAAATGAACGACAACATCAAAGATGTCAAACAAACGAATGAAGCAGAATAGGCCGTCTTTATCGCTAAGTAAAATAAAGTAATGGTTTTCACTATTTGTATTTAATGTATTCCATAATGAACTTTTGCTTAAGTCACGAACAATACTCTTTTCTTTTAATTCCATGAAATCGGCATTTGATAGAATATTAGAAATATCAATTGCATCTGGATCTTCAAAGTAGCCATCAATTGTTTGTACAGCGAAAGCGTAAGCCATTTTTAATACGCTCATTTTGTATTTACGGTTATCTAAAAGTAATTCACGTTGAATAGAGCTAGCTACTTTCGTTACACGTTCTTCTTTCCAAATTTCATTATGTAGAGAAATATCGTGCTTTTTACATAGTTTCATAATTAATGCATTGGAATAAAGTATTTCATCACTTACTTCAACAACATCTGTTTCAGCCGCCGCAAGTTCCTCACCATGCTCATTTGTATAGAGAGGGGAGTCGATTTGTTTTTTCATTTGCTCAATCTTAAATTGACTTAATTTATGCCTAATTAAAGGGCGATCAATATTTGTTGTCATTTGTTCATGACAAGTATCACAAATTGAGTTTGTGAAATAATAGCCACATAATATTTCTGGGATGACATATTGTTCACTCAGTTCTTTCGTATCTTTTCTGCAAATGATGCATTGTGTCATTTTTATCACCTTTACCTGCAAATTTGTATGTATTCTCATTGTAGTGTATTTATTGGTATTTTGGAATATTGTAAAGGAAAATATTATGTGAAATTAAAGTTTAATTTGGTACAATAAAGAGAAGTGCTAGTTTAAAGGAGGACGTTTGTTTGAAATCGAAAGTGCACTTTTGGACATTAGAAGTGCTAATGGTTGTAGGAATCATATTTATTTGCACAAAAATATCGTTTCTATTTCAACCGATTGGTATCTTCATATCAACATTGTTTTTCCCAATCTTAATCGCGCTTTTTTTATACTTCATATTTAATCCTGTATTAGTCTTTTTGGAGAATAAAAAAGTACCTAGAAATTTAGCGATTCTACTGTTATATCTTTTTATCATCACATTAACTGCGGTTGGCGTTGGAGTAGTTGTTCCGACGATTTCACAACAGTTAATGGATTTAGTGAAAAATATGCCAGGGTATATAAAAGAGGGAAAAGTATACATACAAGATTTATCACATCACAGATTGTTTGAATGGTTATCTACACAAAATTACGTTTCCATTGAAACAATTGAAAAAAATGCAATTGAATACTTAAAGGATATACCAAATACAATTACGTCGAGTGCAACGGCTTTATTTGGTATCATCACGAACGTTGCGTTAGTTATCTTTACAGTACCGTTCATTTTATTTTACATGTTTAAAGATGGGCATGCCTTTCCAGGAAAAGCGGTTAGCTTATTACCAGAGTCTTACCGTGAAGAAGGACTTCGTATCATAAAGGAAACGAATGAAACGTTATCTGCATATATTCAAGGGCAAGCGCTCGTTTGTATATTTGTTGGTGCTTTTACTTTCATCGGTTATTTAATTATCGATTTACCGTACGCTTTTGTTTTAGGAATTATTGCAGCATTTACAAATATCATTCCTAACTTAGGTCCATTTATCGGTGCGGCACCAGCTGTTATTGTAGGTTTGTTCGTATCTCCGATGCAAGCATTGTACGTAATTATTATTGTTACAATAGTACAACAGTTTGAAAGTAATATTATTTCACCACGTATTATGAGTTCGAAATTAAATATTCACCCGTTAACAATTATTATCTTAATTTTAGGGGTAGGTAATTTCGCGGGAATTATCGGAATGATTTTAGCAGTACCAGTTTATGCAGTAACAAAAACAGTTGTTTCAAACTTAGTAAGATTGTTTAAAACGAAACGAAATAATCGAAAATAGTATATGTTGAGGAAGATACACCGCTTTTTAAGTGGTGTATCTTTCGTTTGTTAATCAATATAAAAAAGTGTATTAATGCGATTTTATTATATGTTTTTTATATATCAAATTTAACGGTAAACTTGTGGGATTTAAGGTCTATAAAACTATGTGGAATCCCTCTGAACTATCCAAATCATTTCTTTACACCGTACTATCAACATCATAATCGACTCCTTTCAAGTTAATTCATATAAACTATAGGTGAGTGTAATATTTACTTTTACAATCACGAATTTCATCAATAATTTGTTTATACTGTTGCTCTTGTTTTAATTCATTTTGAGAAATCGTTTCTTTTTGAATCGTAATAGTTAAAAAGAAAAGGTGAAACTTCATATGTGAATTCCTCCTTTCAAATGGGAATTACAAATGACTACAGTAATGACTCTGTCTTTCTTTTACATAATCCATAGCTTGATTAATTTGACGTTCGTGAAGCATTTCAGTTTCAGAAAAATTATGTTTTTGAATGGTAATGGTTAAATAGAATACTTTAAATTTCATTAGATTTTTACCCCTTTATAAGTTATTTAGAACAGACGATTGTAAAAAGAAGATTGAAGCTCTTTTACTTCGTCCATAGTAGTTTGAACGTGTTGATCGTGTAAAACCTCATTTTGTGAAAGTTTACGCTTTTGAATGGTAATGGTTAAAAAGAATGCTTTAAATTTCATTGAATTATTACCCCTTTAGGATTTATTTAGAACAGACGATTGTAAAAAGAAGATTGAAGCTCTTTTACTTCGTCCATAGTAGTTTGAACGTGTTGATCGTGTAAAACCTCATTTTGTGAAAGCTTACGTTTTTGAATGGTAATGGTTAAAAAGAATGCTTTAAATTTCATGAAGATATTGCTCCTTTAAAATATATTTTTAATACATTTGTGTATAGTATGAAATTTTAATGTCAGTTATTTTATCAGTTGTTTGTTTTACTTGTTGTTTACGAATGATTTCATCTTCAGATAAAGTGTTTTTCTGAAGTGCAGTCGTAAAAAAGAAAACATGAAAAGTCATAAATGAATTCCTCCTTTCGAAAAGGAATTACAGGTGATCACAATAAAGCACTTGGCGCTCCTTAACATCATCCATAGCTTTTTGAATTCGCGCATTATGAAGCAGTTCCGTATTGGAACGTCTATTTCTTTGAATCGTAATACTTAAAAACAATACGCTAATAGTCATTGAATGTTGCTCCTTTCTTTAAAAAATAATGTAAGAGACTAAAAAACCGCACAAAAAAACCACAGGAAGATACAGTTCTCCTACGGCTGGGCGTGAAAAAGCCACAGGAAAGTATGCGACCTCCTGTGGCGAATTTATGAATTAAAAGAAATAATATACGATCTTCAATTCTCCATTAGGGTGGTCGAATTCATATTCAATTGTCCGAAAAACAAAGGTGCAGCTAACGCAAAAGTTAATGCATGTAATTGTAATTTCATCATTTTCTTCGACCTCCTTTTAGAATTTTTTTCTTACGTTAGTAATTATATACAATTAATGGATAATTGTAAACCTAAAAATTGAAAATTTTTAATTTTGATTAAAATGCTTATATTTAAAAGGGATTTGAAAAGCAGTATAGTAAGTAACGAAATATCGATAAAAATGGGGGATGCTAAATGAAATATATGCATCGTAATGTGCTCGTTATGCTAACAATTTTTTTATTTATGACGGCTTGTTCTAACGGAGAAAGAATAAAAGATATATCTGATGTTAGGTCAGATGATTTTAAGAAATATACTGGAACGTACGTTGGTAATAATTCAGATGTGGTTGCAATTGTTAAAAATTTACCCGGTGGTGGAACAGTTCAAAGTATAAGTTTAGAAAATGAAAGTATAAAAGTGAACTATGGCGTAAAAGAGAGTGGGACTCTTACAGAAGAAATGATTGAGACGTATTGGTTTGATGGGAAGGATACGATGAAGAAGAATTTTCTCTTTAATGCTATATATCTAGTGATTTTAGTACCAAATGCAAAAGCGTATGAGTTTCAAATAGAAAATAAAAACTTTAAGATAACGAGGGAAGAAATGTTATCAATTTTGCATAGGAAATTCGATGATTTTCCAAAAGAAAAAGATATATGGGATAAAAATAAAGTTATAAAGTTTTTTAAGGGCAATGAAGAAAAAATTAAAATGCTTGTGAATGATAAAGATTTTAGGCAATCTTTATTTGCTAAATATCCAGTGAAGCAGTTGGAATAATTGTTGAAACTACGAGTTTTTTTAGGGAATCATTCTTAAATGAATGATTCCTTTTTATGTATAAGAAATTTATGGAAAAAACATTTGTAATGTGATATGGTTAATTACATAAGTAATGAACCTATGAACCTAAGGTGGTGAAATTGTGAAACCTACTCTAGAACAAAATAAGTTAATATACTTACAAATTGCGGAAACTATTGAATCTGATATTTTAAAAGATATATTGCTTGAAGAAGAACAAGTTCCATCGACAAATCAATTTGCAAAGATGTTACAAATAAATCCAGCTACTGCAGCTAAAGGGGTAAATGTATTAGTAGATGAGGGGATTCTATATAAAAAGAGAGGGATCGGGATGTTTGTTGCAAAGGGAGCAAAAGAAGTCGTACTAAAAAAAAGACAAAATACTTTTATGACAGAGTATTTACCTAAAGTGTGGGAAGAAGCAAAAGTACTAGAAATATCAAAAGGCGAATTGATGGATATGATACAAAAAATTACGAAGGAGGGGAAAGCGTAATGTTTGCACTTGAAACGAAAGATTTAACGAAAAAATATAAAAAGAAAATAGCTGTAAATGAAGTAACTATTTCATTGGAAGAGCATAAAATATATGGTTTGCTTGGAAGGAACGGAGCAGGGAAAACGACACTATTAAATTTACTCGCAGGACAAATTATTTCAAGTAGTGGAAATGTATCAATATTAGGTGAAAATGTATTTGAAAATAGTAAAGCGATGCAAAATATTTGTTTTGTTAGAGTGAAAGAAGAAGCTCATTTAAGTTATAAAGTAAGAGAAATTTTTAAGATGTGTAGCATGTTTTATAAAAATTGGGATGGAGAGTACGCTGAAAAACTTGCTGATAAGTTTCAGCTTAATATGACAGAGAAATACCATAAACTATCACATGGTATGCAAACAGTCGTTGGAATAATACAAGGACTAGCAAGTAGAGCACCAATTACTATTTTTGATGAACCAACTACAGGTTTAGACGCAGCGCATCGTGAGTTGTTTTATAGTTTACTATTAGAAGATTATGGTGAGCATCCTCGAACAATTATATTATCAACACATTTAGTAGAAGAAGTAACTCATGTAATTGAAGAGATAATCATCATAAAAGAAGGAAGATTAGTTGTTCAATCATCAGTGGAAGATTTATTACAACAAGGACATATTATTTCGGGGAAAAAAGATAAAGTGGATGAGTTCTCAATTAATAAAAAAGTTTTAAATCGAGAAGTTTATGGGAACAAAGGCATTACTGTTATATGGGAAGAGCTTTCTAATGAAGATTATTATTCTGTTGAAAAAGAGGGATTAGTAGTTGATAGAATTACATTACAAAAACTATTTATTCATATAACTGGTGGTGAAGTGAAATGACGATGATAATGAAGCAGTTAAAGTTACATATAAAATTTCATTATAAAGCAATTTTAATATTTTGGATTACAGCTTTACTTATAAAAGGAATCACAAGTGTAATGGAGTTAAAAGAAATAAGAGAAGGATTTTTACAACATATATTAAATAATCCTTCGATTGTAATTACATTGTTTATAGTAGTAAGTACTTTTATTATACAGGATGATGTGTTTCGTTTAGCAGTTTCATTTGGAGTAACGAGATTACAGTTTTTCATTGGATCAGTTTGCTATATCATATTACAAGCTGCGGTTTTCTCATTCCTTCAAGTGATTATTTTACAAAATACATTGTATAGAACAGTAAATATTAGTTTAGGAGAACACTCAGTTAAACAGTTTATTGTACAACTATTATTGTATGTTACAATTGCAACTTTTTTTCAAGTAGCAGTAGTGATTAAGAAACGTTTTAAGTGGATTGGTCTTATGATAGGCGGAACATTTTTTATATCATTGAATAGTGTACTTTATGCAGAAGTAGGAATACAGGATTTAAATTCTACATCTAATCTATCTTTAATAGATATCCCATACTTTATTGTCATTTCAATTGTTTTAACTATCGTCTATATCGTGACTAGCGGTATATTTATTCGAAAAGTATCATTTGAGCAAACCATTTAAAGTGTAATTAAATATATATTTTGGGAGAGTAGGAAAAACAAATGGGAGACACTTCTTCACTAATAACCGTCTTTGTATGCATTGCACTACTAATATTTTGGCGTCGTTACCGTTCTATGTACAAACCGATAAAAGGAATAGGAAAACGAATTTTGTGGCCATTACTATTTTTAACGCCAGGGATAATATGGTTTTTTGGTCCCGTACATCCAGCTATTTTACAAGTGGTTTTAGCAGCATGCATTGGGATTCTTTTCGCCGTACCACTTATAATTTTAACAAATTACGAACGAAGAGATGATGGGAATATTTATACGAAAAAAAGCACAGCTTTTCTAATTACTTTTATTGCACTTGTTGTTTTAAGATACGGTTCAAGGCAATATATTGTTGATTTGGATCCACAAACGATTGGTTTATTATTTTATGTCGTTGCCGTTTCGTATATTATTCCATGGAGAATTGCTTGTTATATAAAATTTAGGAAAGTTTGGCGGGAAAATAATAATCCTGCTATATGAAAACTTCTCATTTGAGAAGTTTTTTATTTTTAGATGTAAGCAAAACAATTTGTTGAAGTACAGGCTGCCATACAATATGATAAATATAAAAAATTAAGGGGAAGTAGGGGATATAAAAATGCGTACCATTGTACTTTTTCTAAACAACATGTCCATCCATGAAATAGAGGACATTAGACTAGAGCATAATCCTTTATTCGGATTAATCCCACCGCATGTTACAATTGTATTTCCGTTTGAAAGTCCTATTTCAAATGATGAGTTGAAATTACATATTTTGAATGTGTCAAAAAAGATATATAATATAGAAATTGAATTTGCGAATCAAATAACGAGTGAAGGAGCATATTTGTTTTTACGAGTTGAAAAAGGGAAAGAACAAATAGAAGATCTACGTAATATCCTGTATACAGGACCTTTATTACAGTTTTTGAAAGAAGACATTCCGTACATCCCGCATGTAACAGTCGGGAGAAAAGAAAGTGCTGAGCTAGCTGCTGAAGTAGTTAAAAGTATTCCTAGTTTTCATGAGAAATTAAATTGTGTGATTAATAGAATTAGTGTGGAGCGAATTGGAGAGAACGAAGAGTCAATTATTGAATTTGAAGTACCATTGCAAAAAAGCTGACAAAAGTCAGCCTCTTTATTTTGTAGCATGAAGTAAAGCGCCAATCGCACCACTATAACCATCATCTTGTAAAAAGATTGGTGTTTTATTTTGATATTTTGTGTAGCTACTAATAATATTTTGAAGGTGTACATTATTACATAGAGTCGAACCAATATAAATAATATGGTCAATGTTTTTTGCTTCGGCGAATTGAAGGCTTAATGCAGTAACGACTTCACCGACAAGTCCTTGTACAGTAGCGATTATATCTGAGCTATTATAATTTGAGTCTGTAATAGCGGCTTTACCAAAATTGCTTGCAGTTAAACTATTATCAATAGGAGAGAGAATACCACCATAAATATCTCCCACCGTAATATCTAGTTCTTTTCTAGAACCTATGTTTGTAAGAGGGATTACATCTTCAAAATGATCAATATTTGTTAATAATTTTGAAAGTCCCATAATAGTACCTCCGCCAACTCCAGTTCCTCCAGCTCGAATATAATGGTCATTATAAACGTAATGGATAGAAGTACCTGTACCGATATTGGTTAAAATAAAGTTGTTTATAGAATGTTTTTCTTCTTTTAATATGTATCGTACACCTGCAAGAGTAGCTTCAAATTCGTTTAGCTCTACTATTGTATATGCATCCGAAAGTAGTTGTTGTAATAGTTTCGCTTTACCACCTGTAATACATATTTGTTTCATTCTATTATTGCTCTGAAGCCAATCCATAATTTTATCTTGTTCATGTGAATAAAACTTTTCAAAAGCTAATTCCTTTTTTTCATTAATATAAGCAATTTTCGTTAATGTTCCTCCAGCATCGATACCGATAGTTCTTTCCATTTTCCTACTCCTAACTACGTAATATATTTATCTTATAAGCCCAATTGGCGTGGGATAGATATCCCGGGCGGATCAAATAGTGATTAATCTGCTTGATATATTAATAGTTTTTTTATAGTTACAATAGGGTGGCTGTTAACTGTTGCCGTACCTGTACCGAGAACAAACCCTCGACGGTTACGTGTTAGCTCATAATGTAAATCAAGTTTATCACCAGGGTATCCTTTCTCATGGAACTCAACTCCATCTAATGAGGAGAGAAAGCCTAATCCTTCAGAGTCACTTGTATTTACAAATGCACTAAGCTGCGCAAGTGCTTCTACAATTAACATATGAGGCATATGTTTTTGCGTATCATTTATAAACCATTCGTTATTTGTAATGAGTTTGTATCCTGTCACGGATTCACCTTGTTTTATACTTGTTACTTTATCAATCATTAAAAATGGATAACGATGGGGTAGTGTATCTTTAATGTGCATATGAAAGTACCTCCAATAAATAATACCCCTGCTAAAGTTAAGCAGGGGAGTAGTAACTAATTTTTAACTAATTCCTCTATTATTTCAAGAGAAAAAATGCCGCTATTTCTAATGTTTTCAACGACTTGTTGTAATACCGCATTATCTTGAACAAGAGCAATACGTACAAAGCCTTCTCCGTGAGGTCCGAATGCATGACCTGGTGTTACAACGACATTTGCACGATCCATTAATGCATAAGCGAATTCTAGAGAAGTCCATCCATTCGGTATTTCAGCCCATACGAACATACTGCCAGCTGGCTTATCGACATTCCAGCCAAACGTTCGGAACCCATTGACTAAAGTATCTCTACGTTCTTGATAAATGGTGCGGTTTTTCTCGCAAAACTCCGCACCATTTCTTAGTGCTGTAGATGCTGCTTTTTGAATAGGCAAAAATACACCGTAATCTGTATTAGACTTAAATTGCGTAAGCGCTCCGACAATTTCCTCATTTCCAATCATATAACCAATGCGGCTACCTGCTAAACTATAACTTTTTGATAAAGAGTTTATTTCTACGCCAACTTCTTTTGCACCAGGTAGAGAGAGGAAGCTAATTGGTTTGTTGCCATCGAAATAAAATTCAGCATAAGCAAAATCATGGACAACAATAATATTATGTTTTTTCGCGAATGCGATTACTTCTTTAAAGAAATTTTCATGTGCCATTGCTGGAACTGGATTCCCTGGGAAGTTCAAAATCATCATCTTTGCTTTATCGGCGATCTCTTCAGGGATAACTTGTAAGTTAGGTAAGAAATCATTCTCTTTCTTTAATGGCATGTAGTACGATGTTGCACCAGCCATTTGAATACCTGTTTCATAAGCTGTATATCCTGGATCAGGAACTAATATAATATCTCCTGGATTTGCATAAACCATCGGTAAATGAACGAGTCCATCCTGTGAACCCATTAATAATAAAATCTCTTTTTCAGCATTTAATATAACGTTATGAGTGTTATTGTAATATTCAGTTACAGCTTCGTGAAATTCTTGAATACCTGTTAATGTGTATCCATAGCTTTCTTTTTCACTTGCTGTATGTACCATTGCTTCTCTTACGAAATCAGCAGGAGGCATATCAGGATTTCCGATACTTAAATCAATCATTTTATGACCTGCTGCAATTTTCTCTTTTTTATAGGCCCCTAATTCACTAAATATAGAAGATTGGAATGCTTTCATTCTAGTTGCTAACGTGTAAGTCATCAAAACCCCTCCTAAAAACAGTGCTTTCTTTCTACGTATTTAATTATTCTGAAAACACATGTTTACATTTTATCACTTTTTTATGAAAATTAAAACGATTGACAAATTTAGAGGAAGGGTTAGTCTATTTTGAAAGAGGAAGCTGTATATAGGCTAGAATGGTTAATTGAAATGTCTATTATATCTTTCTACGCGGATTAGGATGACGGGACAAATTGTTGATATAAGTAAGGAACTTAAACTTCTCATAATAAGCACCTCACAGTGAAATTATTTAGATTATTAAGCAATTATACATTCAAATTAAAAGATTAAAAAGAGGGAAATGTTTTTGAGAAAGCTTTCTAAAGTGAAATAACGCAGAAAATATTTCCTGCGTCTCATCTGAAATGTAATCATTTCTTTTTATATGTACATAATTTTTCAGCTGTCAAAAAATATACATTTAATAATGTATCATCGACAACCTTTAAAGTTTGATCTGATGTAAATGAGTTGCCATAATCAATGTGATATACATTAGAATTTTTGACAAATGAACCTTTATATAAATCCTCTTTTTTATTTGTAGTTTGCATTTCTACTAAATTTTGAACAATTTCCTCTTTATTTTCTTTTTTGACAACTGTTTCAAATTTATAATATACAGGACATTCACCGTTTTTATTGTCAACGACTTCCCAAGAACCGTATATATCATTCTTGTTGCAGCCACTAAGTAAAACGATCAGTATAGGAAATATAAGTAGATATTTTTTCATTTTGTGCTCCTTTCTTATTATGGCTAATAAACGTGCGAATACGATAGAAATATTGTAATAAATAAAGTTTAAATTTTTTTAAAGAATTACTTAATTTCACATAAAAATTGGGAAAAGCATAGCAAAAATAAAAGACATGAATTTACCGTAATACTAGTTTTTCATGCCTATCAGTATAATTTTTGCTATGCCTTTTTGAGGATAAATGAGGAGGAAAGTAGGATGACTATTCCATTTAAAATATATACACTTGCAATAATAAAGGCTAACGTACCTACGCTAAATCCACTTTTATCGAATATAGAAGCGAATGCTGTAGTAGTCAAAAAGACAATGGGAGTTAACAATAAGAAAACGAAACCTGCCACAATTCGCCTTTTAAAGCTATGTTGAGAAAGGGAAATGGTTAAAAAGTTTAGGATGCTAAATATAACTATTACAAAAATAAAGATAATAAATAACTGCATGCCATCATACATTTTCGCAACTCCTTTATTTATTATTTATATACTATATTCGAAAGCGAAAGGGGGACTCCTTTAAATCGTTTCACTTAACATATTAAATGGTTTTTTATAAAACAAAAAGGCATGGCCCAGTATAAAACTGAATCCATGCCCAATAATGTTTACGTTATAAATTCGCAGATTGCGAAGGTTGTTTTTCATAATGTTTCTGTTTAGAAAGGGAAATAGAAATAATCAACAACGAAACGACTCCGAAGATGAGAACCATATATTGCAACCCAATCGTATCTAAGAAGAAGCCAGTTCCAAGTAAGACAATTTGGAACATAACTCTCTCAAACATATTACGGAATGAGAAGAGGCGGCCGTGATAGCTTTTTTCTACTTTCGTTTGGAAAATTGTCGACATAATAGGGAAGAAACAGCCGACACTAAAGCCAAACAAACCAAATGATGTAAGAGCCATCCATTTTATATCGCTAAAGAACAATGAAAGGTGTGCAAAAGCGGTACAAACTGCGAAGAAATATAGTAATTTTTCAGGTTTAAAATAATCAGATAAACGTTTAATAACGAAGGCACCTAACATAAATGCAACACCTTCAATTGTATATATGAATCCTTTAATCGTTGGATCATGTTGCATTTCACTAATGTTAATAACCATTAAATTAAAACCAGCAATAAATAATAGTGGGATGATACTTAATATAAGTGCTGTGAAAGCAATAGGAATTCCTTTTAAAATACGAAATACTTCCATAAAACTATTATCTTTTGCAGCCTGTTTACTTGGCACTGTTGATTTTTTATCTTCAAATTGTAGAAAGAAAGTTGAAAGGAACAATAGAGCATATGCAGCCATTGAGAAGGCATACATATATTGTAAACTCATTACAACTAAAAGAATTCCACCTAGTGAAGTACCTGCAATACGAGCAATTGTACCAACATTCATATGTACACCGTTCATTTGTAATAACTCATGTTCACGTACGATGAGTGGAATTACAGATTGTAATGCAGGGAAATAAAATGCGGCTGAAATTTGAAGTGCAACCATAAAGGCGATCATAAAGGCTATACTTTCAAATTGAATAGCGAAAAACATAAAAATAACACTTAAAACCCGACCAAACCCAGCATAAAGAAGAACTTTTTTCTTATCATACTGATCGATGACCCGACCAGCCATTGGACCAACGATAACACCTGCTAATAGTCCGATAAATAATATAACTGATTTCATAAAATCAGAAGGGACATATTTTTGCATAAATTCTAAGTTGCCAAGAATACCAAGCCATAAACCTAGACCAGCAATAAACTCCCCAATTAAAACGATCCAAACATTTTTATTACGCCACATAATGTAAAACCTCTCCGTCTTTTAAAGTGAAAAACTCGTATATAAAACCTCCTTATTTATGTAGTATTTTTTTACGAACTTTTTTAGAGTCAGAGTCTATATTACGTGTTTCATTAGTGGATTTCAATCTTTTTGATTTGGCGAAAATTGGATTTATGAGTTGATGAAATAAGCATTAAAAATAAAATGAACTTTGAATTAATTACATATAAAAAATAAAAAAAGCAAGAGCGTAATAGTACGTCTCACTTTTCTAAAATACACTATTGTAAATAGAGTTGCTTAATAACTATTATGACCTTGTCCAATTGCTAATGCACTAAAGGTGAGGGGGCCAATAACATCTGCACTTGCAGCACTTGTTAAATTTTCCACAGTTAAAGTGTATTCGTGAATCCCACAGCTTATATTTTTATTAATTGTTTGAAATGTTTCAACGTAATATTGTTCAGAATCTGTAGATCTAATACTTACTTGTGTGTTGAAAATTTCAATGTTGTTACGGAAAACCCTAAACAATATTTGTGATATATCAGTTATACCTTTAACTCCAACTGTAGCAATTAATTCTACTCGATTATCACGTGAATCTTTTATTGGAATTTTTAATTCAATATTTGCTAGAATTGCTTTGTTTGGGGAATCGGGAATTGTAAAAGTAGTTGCGTCAGTTTTATTTATTGGCTGAATAGCTTGGTAATCAATGATATGAGTTATGGTTGTCACCTCCTCATATATTAAAATATGAAGGTAATGACGGATTAGATTGGACGTATATTAGAAGATAGTAATAGAATAGGGTTGAATATAGGGGAATAATATAAAAGCATCAAGAAGAGAACCACGAGTATGTGGTTTATTTCTTGATGCCCTTCCTACATTAAGCAGAATATTCTTCTTTACGAACTTCGAAAAATTCATTACGTAGTAAGTAATTATAAATTTTTTCTGAAACCTCTTCTTCTTCAGACACTAAGTAACGATGATCAAACGCATAGAATGATTTTCCTTTAATTAATTTTACGTAATAGATTTTGCACGCCTCCTCTATCGAATGTATTACTTGCTTTATATTATGGTGGCCTATATACCTGTTAATCATACTTTGGGTTTCAAAAGGTAGAAGTAAAAATGTTAACATGTTGAAATAGCTTACAAATCTGTAATGTTTTTGTCACCTTTTCCGATAGTTAAAAATAACCAATCTCTTCTATACTACAAATAAGTTACATAAAATAAGGAGGGAAAAAGATGGATGAAGTAATTGGAGAAGTTGTAGCAGGTATTTGTGAATTTGTGGTAGAAGTAACGGCAGATGCTATAGGAAATTTAGTTTCTGGAAATGATGAGGAAAAGGAAACATTGTAATAGGTTGTAAAAGTATAAAGGTAACTAAAATATAAAGGCTGATTCCTAAAGGGAAGTCAGCTTTTTTATTTTTTACATTTTATTAACTTTATTTAAATATTCATTTGTTATGATATTAGTGAAGCTAATTAAGGGGGTGAAAAAATGAATATGCCGAATTTTGGGACTGATGTATCTGATTTTCGTTTGATTGTGGCGAATGTAGATGAAAGGGAATATCATTTTATTGTTCGGGAACATCCGATTTTAGGGAAAATTATATCGCTATTTGAAAATGGAAAAGAATATGGCTTAATAGACAAACAAATCGCTATTAAAGATACATTTATTAAATCGGAGCTTACTAAGTTAGATGGTTTTAATATCGATATACTTCATCATACACCTGGATGGATATGGATTGGCATGAATCAATTTGGTTTACATGCTCGAGAGGCTACTTATAATGAAGTAGAAGTTATTATGAAGTTGAAAGAGGATTTATATTACATAGATATATATGAGGAAATAAAAATGTAATAGATATTTAGTTGGGTTAGGGGATTAGTTCCCATAACCTTTTTTGTTTTAAAGTAATATTCATATCATTTTGACGATGGTCTGTCTGTATTACAAGAGGTGAGCTGAAAAGAGGATTTGAAAATACATAAAGAGAACTTTAATTATTATATGAATCATATATATTAATAACAATAGAAGGAAGATGATAAAATGAGTAAGGAAGAGCTTATGAAACAACAGTTTGGTAATAATGCAGAAAAGTATGTAAAAAGTAAAATTCATGCTAAAGGACTGGATTTACAATATGTAGTTCAACAAGTTGAACCTCGTCATAATAATCGTCTTCTTGATATTGCTACTGGTGGTGGACATGTTGCAAATTTATTAGCACCATTGTTTAAAGAAGTAGTTGCATTAGATTTAACTGAAAAAATGTTAGAGAATGCGAAAAAATTCATTTTAGGTAATGGGCATGACAATGTATCTTTTATCGTTGGACATGCTGAAAAATTGCCATTTGCTGATAAAGCATTTGATACAATTACATGCAGGATTGCAGCACATCATTTTACAAATCCGACGCGATTTATTTATGAAGTAAATCGAACGTTAGAAGATGATGGATTATTTATTTTAATAGATAATGTTTCGCCAGAAAATAATGAATATGATACATTTTATAATTTTATAGAAAAAAAGCGTGATCCGAGTCATGAAAGAGCTTTGAAAAAGACAGAATGGATTACTTTATTAGAAAAAAATGGTTTGCAAATGCAGTCATGCTTCACTTTCGATAAAAAGTTTGATTTCGACTGGTGGTGTGACATGCTGGAAGTACCTATGCAAAAGCGTGAAAAATTAACAGAGTGTATGATGAAAACACCAAACGAAATGAAGGAATACTTTCATATTCTATTTGAAAATAATAAAGTAAAGTCGTTCTATACTGAAATGGCTATGTTTATTTGTAAAAAAAGTACAACATTAAAAAGATAAATTTCTTGAAGTCTTTTCAAAGTGCGTTATACTTAGTACTGAGAAAATGAGAATTGAGGAATTGCAATAATGATTCGCGTACGTATTGAAGGAACTGAAGAAGAAATGCTTGAATTTATGGAGAAAATGCCGGACATTCCTGGATTTGAAAAAACGCATATGAGAGAACCGAGAAAAGGAAACAATCCAAAATACGATTCAAGTAAGAATGTATTAGCATATTTGTCTTATAAAAAGATTGAAGTCGCCAATAAATAGGCGGCTTTTTTAGTTTGCATCGTTTCACCGCCTTGTCTTTTTCACATAATAATAATAGTAGATTATGCTGAAGAGAGGTGAGGATTGTTAATAAGAAAATTATCTTTTTTGGAGACTTTGGTATTGACGATGCAGTTGCGTTAATTTATGCAAATAAAACTTGTAAATTAGATATTATAGGAATTGTCGCAGAGTATGGGAATGTATCGCGAGAAATCGTTACAGAGAATGTATATTTTTTAGAAAAATACTATGCTACAGAAGTGAAAATCATCGAAGGTGCAGCTAGACCAATGACAGCTGAAGAGCCTTTATTCTTCCCGGAAATTCATGGGGATCACGGTTTAGGGCCAATTATTCCACCTGAAATGAGAATTTGTAAACGGGAAAATTTTTGTGAATTAATTAAATTAATTGAGCCTTGTCCAGAAGATATAGTTATTGTGGCGACAGGAAGATTAACAACACTTGCAACGTTATTTTTATTATATCCAAATGTAATGAATCGTATTTGTTCTTATTATATTATGGGAGGCGCTTTCTTATTTCCAGGTAATGTTACACCCGTGTCTGAAGCGAATTTTTATGGCGATCCAATTGCGGCGAATATTGTTATGAAGTATGCGCAGAACGCTACTATATATCCGTTAAATGTAACACAGGCTGCGCTTATTACTCCTGAAATGCTTGATATTATTAATAAAGAAGGAACGGGGCAGGCGAAACTCATTAAACCAATGATCGATTTTTATTATGAGAACTTTTATAAAAAGGAATACCCGGGTATTACTGGGAGTCCTATTCATGATTTACTGCCGTTTATTTCGTTTATAAATGATGATATTTTTGAATATAAAAAATCAGCAGTTTGGATTAGTACGACGAATGATGTAACGAGAGGACAAAGTGTTGCGGATTTTAGAAAAATAGCTGAGCCAATCACGTTTGATAATAGGCCTGTACAAAAAATTGCGGTTGGTTTTAATTATCCAGTTTTTAAAGAAGAATTTATGAGGACGATATTAAAGCCTGATTGTCCCTAATATGTAAAATGTGAAGTTGTAAAATCATTTGTCCAGTGAGCTTCGTTCTCAAATAATCTAATAGTTGAGCTGTATGAATAACTTATGAAAAATGAAACATAACTAATGGTAAGCAATTGTTTCTGATTATAGTTTGATTGGTGAATTATAAAGGAGGTTATCATATGATTTGGTCTTTAATTGTCGGTGGTATATTAGGTTGGTTTGCAAGCTTAATTACTGGAAGGGATGTACCTGGCGGTGTAATTGGTAATATTATTGCTGGTATTGTCGGTTCTTGGCTTGGTACAGCGTTACTTGGTAAATTTGGACCTATTATAGGTGGATATGCGATTGTTCCAGCCTTAATAGGTGCGATTATTTTGATTTTCATCGTAAGCTTTATATTCCGGGCGATGCGAAAATGAATACAGGGGGCTGTTTACATTTGTAAGCAGTCCCTTTGAATTATATGGCCTAATCTGTTATGCTACTGTTATACAATCAGGAGGTGTCAGCATTGAAATCATATACAGTAAATTTCCATCAAGAAGATAATGCAAAAGCGACAACAGTACATAAATTAAGTGAAGAGGACTTCAATAAAGCAACAGAAAAAGGTACTCGTCATCTATTTGATTTAGATACAAACGTTGGTTTCTTCGTATTCTTTGACGCAGAAGATGCAGAAGGAAATGATCAATACTTAATGTTACAATATGAAGGAGATCACGAAGAGCCAAGTGCTTGCTACGGATTTGATTTGCAATTATACTATCAATTTTTAGCATTATACTTAAATGATCTTGAATTCCAAGGTGAAACAAATGAAGAAGAGGAAGAATATGGTCCAATTCATCATTTAGCGCACTTACTTTATCATATTGTAGAAGATGGTAAGTCAATCGAAGTGTAATATACATATTTGAAGCTGTCCAATATTGGACAGCTTTTTAATTATATAATAAAGGTACATGTATGTTGTGTGCTAAAAAGTTGAGGGGAAATGGAATTTTCCGAAGGGTTGTTTATTTCTTCCATGTTTCAATCGGAATACATCTGTTATAATAAGCATAATTAAATTCATGGGGGCTAATTCAATGCTTGTAGATGTAAAACATTTTATTAAAGCGGCAAGTTTAACATGTATAACGGCACTGAGTGGAGATAATACATTTGCTCATAATTTTGAAACTGTAAAAAGTACGATTTCTACATACGTAAAGAAAGTAAGGCTTACCTCTTAGTTTTGCTTTTAAAGCTTATCTACATATGTTATTTTGGAAAGAATCTGTATTATTTCAGGTTCTTTTTAATTTATACTAAAGTATAGATAAGTTCATCTGCTATTTGAAAATCTTTTTATATAAATGTATTATTATAAAGGTCATAAATTTTAGAAAAGAGGTGAATTTCGTGAAAAGTTTTGGCATGCTAGCAAGCTCTGCTTTGTTTTCTCTGTTTCTGTTATTATTTAATGTTCAATCGTTTTATAATAAATACACAGAAGAAAATACATATTATTGGATAAATGGTGTATTAGCAGTGATATTCCTTATATCGTTTATCATACATATAAAAGATATTATAAAGAAAAATTATACAACTTCATTAAAACAAGAGTAGAGAGAATCATATGTTTACTAATAAGAAATGATGTAATTAAATTTCAAACCTTAAAAATATGAGACCAGCAGGGAAATGTTACGTAGTTTCTGTTGGTTTTTTGCGTTTTTGTGACGTACTTTATTCAAGGTGATAGAAGAAGGATAAAGCATGTAAGAAGAGAAGGTGTATAGTAAGGAAAAACAACACATCTCAACCTGTTTGAAATCAATGTGAGATAAAAATCATGTTATAGAGTGTTTACGAATGGGAGGTAGTAAAATATGAAAGCGCATTTGAGAATATTGTTCACTTTAACATGTGTATTAACATTGATGGCTTGTACGAATAATGAGGAAAAGAAACAGACGAACCCAACATCTGAAAAAAATACGGAACAAAAGAATGAAGGAACTGCACCTCAAAAAGAGAACGAGTCAGCGAATAACCCCAAAAATCAAGATTCAACAAAACCTTCAACAGGGCCAGATTCAAAAAGTCCAACTCTTAACCAAAAATCAATTAACTATGTTAAAGAATTATTTGAACTAGCGAAAGATGGGAAAGTACCTAATGTTCCATTTGCTGCTCATACAGGAGATATCGAAGAAATAGAAAAAGCATGGGGGAAAGCAGATAAAACAGAACAAGCAGGGAGCGGAATGTACGCAACCTTTACAAATAAAAATGTTGTCTTCGGTTTTAATAAAGGATCACAAGTTTTTGATGTACGTTCATATCAAACAGAACTAAAGTCAATTACATTAAAAGAAATTGAAAAGGCGTTAGGAAAACCAACTTCAGTTAAAGTAAATGGTGAAGATCAAATATATGTATATAAAGTAAACAATCAGTTCGAGTTAAAATTCATCATTCCAAAATTGATCGGTAAGGTATATCATATTTCGGTATTTTCGCCAGAGGATAGTATTAATAAAATGGCAGGATAAAAAATCAAATAATCTCCAGAACACCTCAATTATTTTAAAAGTGAGGTGTATTCAATTGTAAACAAGGTATGTTTCCGACCTTATGATACATACTTTCATATGGCGAAATAATTCAATTATATTTTTGAAAAAAATACAAAGTAAGTAAAAAAACGCTATCTACCTATAGATTTATAGGGAAGGATAACGTTTTTTATAATTCATCCAATAAGAGATATCGATCTATTAAAAAAGTAGCATCCTATAAAACTTGAGGGGTATGTTGCGAATTATCTTTTTGGACATTTCCCTTTATTTTTTTACGTTCTAAATTTTGAACAAAAAGTGCCTGAACAATACCTCCAACTATTAAGAAACATGCACAAATATAAAATAGCATATTACCGTTTAGTTTACTTAATAATACTGCACCAATAACAGGACCGCACGTTCGAGATATATCCCAGTGTATGCCATAAATCGAAAAATACAATCCACGTTTATCTGTAGGAGCGATCTCTGAAACGAATCGCAATAAATGGTTTAAAGCAATACTTTCTCCAATGACTAAAAAGAGTAATGTGAAAAATAGTGACGAGATTGTTGCTGAAAGCCCGTAGCCAATTGCGGCTATCGTATAGCAGGCGTAAGAAATAAGGATGATTTTCGTCATGGAAAATCGTTCAGACCATTTTACGAGGAAAATTTGTAGAATGATTTCCAAAATGGCTTTACAAGTTGAAATAAATGCGAGTATGAATACGAAATTCGGAAATACATGTTCTGCGAAAATACGATAATTTGTTTCCGTTTGTGCATAGAAAAAGCTAATAGGAAGTGTAGAAGCCATAAGTCCAAATACAGCGTAATGTTTGCGTACAAATTGTTTTGGAGATGATGCTACTTCAAGTTTTTGTTTTGGCGTTGTAATTGCTGGAGCAGTTTCTGGGAGCTGCGTCCAAACAACTATTGCATATATCATAAGTGTAATACTTTGCATCATAAATAAATATTCAGGGTGAGTAGTATAAAAGATAGCACCAATTAAAGGACCGATTACGGATCCAATTGCTCCCATCGTTTGCAGGAGAGCAAAAATTTCTGCTTGCTGCTTTTGTTTTGTTAAATCGGCAATTTGCGCACGTTGAGCTGGAATGTATAAAGAACGACCAATACCATTAATGACGTATAACAGTGCAAATATAAAAATGGATTGAGCAAAAATAAAACTACCGATTGCAACACCTTGCAGCAATAGGCCGAGTAACATAATTTTTTTTCTCCCATATTTATCAGTAACGCCTCCAGCAATAAGTGTAAAGACAATGTCTGAAAGTGGTTGTAGTCCGAAAATAAGCATAGTCATCATTATATTGCCGTTTAACATCTTATTAACGTATATAATCATAATGAGGGTTAACATTGATTCCGTTGTTCGGGTTAATAATTCACCACACAGTCTAATGATAATAGGTTTATTGTAACGTAGTAAGAGATGGTTCAATTTGATTTCCTCCTTTCTATATTGAAATGATAAGATGAAAGGAGAAATGGAAAAAGGGTAGAAATAAAAGGGAGTATTTTTCACCTTTTAGGGGGATTATGATGTTTATTTTAGATCAATACATTGAATTATGGTTTGCCTATGGGAAAGGGAAACGAGAAGGAGAACAATTAGAGATAACAGTGCAAAATATATCTGAAACTTTATTTTGTACAGAGCGTAATAGTAAATTAATTATAAAAAAATTAGAAGAGTTACATTGGATCGCTTGGTTTCCAGGTCGCGGGAGAGGAAATCGTTCTAAATTAATATTTAAAAAGAATCCGGCACCATTGATTTTAGATAGAGGAAAAGAAATAACGAAAAAAGGGAATGTGAAAAGCGGGATCTCATTTGTGGAACGCTATAGCGCACATTTTCCATCAGTAAAGGGAGAATACCAGTCTTGGGTTGATTCTATGTTTGGTCATAAAATTGAAATGACTTCTGAAGGGAGAAAAGATGTACTCCGTTTACAAGTACAAATGAATCTGGACATCGCTTTAGATCCAGTTTACGCTACAATGCGCTCGGAATGTCATATGGTTAAACATATTTTTGATACACTCGTATATATCAATGAAGAAAGAACTGCTATTGAACCGAGACTTGCTTTTCACTGGGAATATAATGATGAAGAAAAAATATGGACATTTTATTTACGAAAAGGAGTTCACTTTCATAATGGAAAACGCCTTACTGCACATGATGTTATATATTCATTGAATCGATTTATGACAGCTGTAGACAACCCGCACGCATGGATGTTACAGCATGTGGAAAGTTTTCATGCAGTAGGTGAATATGTTTTAGAAATTAAATTACATACGGAAAATATGATGTTTTTACATATGCTAAGTTTAGAACAGTGTTCTATCGTAAGTGAAGATGAAGCAGGAAAATTAATGGGGACAGGACCTTTTCAGTTATACAAAAGTAATGAAGATCTGTTTATACTGGAAGCGCATCATTTATATTTTCGTGAGAGACCTTTTCTAGATCGCGTTGAGTTGTGGAATGTAGAACAAAGTGTAGATACATATGATGTTTTAGTAAAGGCACAGTATAAAGATAAAGAGAAACATAATAAAGAACTGTCTCGACTTGAGTCGAACGTGACTTATGTAACATGCAATCTTACGAAAGAAGGACCAATGCAAGATAAGTTATTTCGGAAAGCGTTATATAAAATCATTCATGGCGATATAATCGTTCAAGAACTCGGTGGAGAACGTGGAGAAGTGGCAAAGGAACTAATATCAGCAAAGGCCAGCATAGTAGAGATAGAGGAAGATATAGAAAGTTTAATGAAAAGAAGTATTTATCATAATGAAGTGCTACAACTGTATACATTTAAAGGACGAGATCACGTTGAAGATGCACAATGGATACAAAAAGAGTGCGCGAAGTATGGAATTTGTGTAGAGATTAATTTTCTTGAAATAGAAGAACTATTGCAAATAAGTACGATACAAAAAGCTGATATCATGCATGATAGCGCAACAATTAGTGAACGAATAGAAGATAGTTTGCTATATATGTTTCTGACAAAAAACAGTTTTATTCATGGGCATAGCAGCATGAACTTTCACGAAATCTTGTCCCCTTATTTTAAACAAGAACAAGTAGAGAAAAGAGTTACACTGTTACGCGATCTTGAGGACACATTGTTACGTCAAATTCATATTATTCCTTTATATCGTAACAAACAAGAGGTAAGTACTCATGAAAAAGTACAAAATATAATGATTAATTCGCAAGGTTGGATTGATTTTTATGAAATATGGTTTAAGTCTTGATATATATAGGTTCTTACGCATTTTTCAGAAGATGTGTCAGAGCCTTTTTTCTATGTGAAAGAAGTTTGTTTTACACATTGTTACGCTACTTGTAGTATAATTCCATTTACAGCGTAACAGTGTTATGTTACATTGTTATTAGGAAGGAGTGTTACACAGTTGAGTACAAATTTAATTTCAAAAAAAGAATTATTAGAGCTTACAGGTATTTCATACGGACAGTTATATAGGTGGAAGAGAAAAAATTTAATTCCGGAAGATTGGTTTGTACGAAAGTCAACATTTACTGGTCAAGAGACATTTTTTCCGAAAGAAAAGATTTTAGAGCGTATTGATAAAATCCAAACGATGAAAGAAGATTTATCACTAGATGAATTAGCAAATATGTTTTCACCGAGTGTGACAGAAATCCTTTTAACGAAAGAAGATCTCATCCGTAAAGGGATTACATCAGAACCTGTTTTACAATTTTTTATTGAGCAAACGAACAAAACGGCAGACTTTCGATTTGTAGATATTCTTTATGTGTATATGTTAGAAGAGTTACTACAATCAGGAGAAGTTAGTTTAGAAGAAGGTAAAATGGTTCTGCAAGTTTTACGAGAAAATTATGAAGCAATCAAACATAAAAATTGTGATTTAGTTATGATTCGAAAAATAGGGATTTCTACATGTTTCTTAGTATCGAATATTGAGGATTTAATTTTTGAAAAGGGAACGAAGATTATTTTACGAGAAGCGATTATGAAGTATACCGAAGCATTAAAAACTAAACTGTTGTAGTGGAGGAGAAATAATGCGTACAGAAAATTTAATTATAAATGGTTACGGTTCATCCAATGGCGGTGAATTTCATAAAGTACAACTAAATGGAAAAGGCACTGTGAACGGAAATGTTGAATGTGATGAATTTCAATGTAATGGTTATGGTGCAGTAACTGGTGATTTGAGCAGTAGCAACGCAAGAATTAGTGGATCAGGTAAAGTCGATGGTACAGTTAATACAGAAACGATGCGAATTGATGGGAAAGCAACAATTACACAAGATGTAAAGGCGAATAGTTTAAAAATTGCAGGAAAAGGTACGATAGGTGGAAACGTTAAGGGTGAAGAATTTAAAATCAACGGTCAAGCGACGATTGATGGGAATTGTGAAGTTGATATTTTTTCTTCAGAAGGACAATTTACAATCGGTGGTTTATTAAGCGCAGATGAGATTAATATAAATATTCACGGTACATGTAGAGCGAAAGAAATTGGTGGCCAAACGATTAAAGTAAGACATAGATTGAGTACATTTAGTAGACTATTTAAATCAGTATTTGGCTTGCAGTTAGAAGCTGAATTGTTAGAAGGTGACAATATCGATATTGATTATGCTCACATAAAAACAGTAAGAGGAAACAATGTAACAGTAGGACCGAACTGTGAGATTGAACTGATTGAATATAGCGGTGTTATTACTGTTGATAAAAGCGCAAATGTAAAAGAAATTAAGCAAGTTTAACGGAGGGGGGTAATCAGTATGGAACATCAACATAGTCTCACAGTAAATGGTTCTGGTAATTCAGCGGGCGGAGATTATAACAAAGTGAAGATTCGCGGTGAAGGGACAATTGCGAATGATATGAGTTGTAATGAGTTTAAAACATATGGCACAAGTGATGTGCGTGGCAATATGAAAGTTAAAAACTATGTCGTGTATGGAGATAGTGAAGTACAAGGAAATGTAGATGCAGCATATGTAAAAGTATATGGTAATACACAAATGCATGGTGATGCTCATATTGAAAAAACAAAAATTAGAGGTATGATTGATGTTACAGGGAAGTTTTCAGGTGATTTCGTAGATGTGAAAGGTGCTTTAAATGTGAAGGGAGATATTGAAGTAGAAGAATTATCACTAACTGGTGGTCTTGAAAGTGATGGTTTGCTTAATGCTGAACATATTGAAATCTCACTTCGTTATGAAGGAAGTAAAGTAAGAGAAATCGGTGGCAAAAAGATTACAGTGCGTAAGAAATCAAGATTTATTCCTTTTACTAGTCATGCTGGAAACCTCCAAACTTCAATTGTTGAAGGGGATGATATTTATTTAGAACATACAATTGCTGAAGTAGTAAGAGGAAACAACGTTACCATTGGTCCTGGCTGTGAAATTAGTGTTGTGGAATATCATACTAGTTTTAACCAAAAAGGTAATGCAGTCGTAAAAGAACATAAACAAATATAAGTAATGCGAGGGAGAGCAAGAGATATGGTTGAGAAGAATAATAAGCTTGGCTTTATTGTGGCGGGCTTATTGCTAGGTATTTTAATGGCATCAATGGATAATACCATTGTCGTAACAGCGATGGGAACGATCGTTGGTGACTTAGGAGGTCTTGAAAACTTTGTATGGGTCGTTTCTGCCTATATGGTCGCAGAAATGGCAGGTATGCCGATTTTCGGTAAACTATCAGATATGTATGGAAGAAAGAGATTCTTTATTTTCGGTTTAATCGTCTTTATGATTGGTTCGGCACTTTGTGGGACTGCTGAAAATATTACACAATTAGGCATTTATCGTGCCATTCAAGGTATTGGCGGCGGGGCATTAGTGCCGATCGCGTTTACTATCGTGTTTGATATTTTTCCACCTGAAAAGCGTGGGAAAATGGGTGGATTATTCGGAGCAGTATTTGGATTATCAAGTATTTTCGGGCCATTACTTGGCGCATATATTACAGATTATATTAGTTGGCACTGGGTATTTTATATTAACTTACCGCTTGGCATTTTAGCACTTATTTTTATTACATTCTTTTATAAAGAATCACGAGTTCATAAAAAACAAAAAATTGATTGGTTCGGCGCAATTACTTTAGTTGGTGCAGTAGTTTCTTTAATGTTTGCACTTGAACTTGGCGGACAAAAATATGATTGGGATTCTAGCTTTATTTTAAGTTTATTTGCTGGATTCGCTATTTTAATAATCGCATTTATTTATATCGAACGAAAAGTAGAAGAGCCAATCATTTCATTTGAGATGTTTAAACAACGTCTGTTTGGAATGAGTACAATTATTGCATTATGTTACGGAGCTGCATTTATGTCAGCAACTGTGTACATTCCGTTATTTATTCAAGGTGTATATGGTGGGACTGCAACAAACTCAGGATTGTTACTTTTACCGATGATGTTAGGATCAGTCGTAACAGCACAGTTAGGCGGATTTTTAACGACAAAGCTTAGCTACCGAAACATTATGATTATTTCTGCTGTTATTATGCTAATCGGATTATTCTTATTAAGCACGTTAACGCCAGAAACAAGTCGGGCATTATTAACGGTTTACATGATTATTATCGGATTCGGAGTTGGTTTCTCATTCTCTGTACTAAGCATGGCTTCAATTCACAACTTCGGTATGGAACAGCGCGGATCTGCGACCTCAACGAGTAACTTTATTCGTTCATTAGGTATGACACTTGGTATTACCATCTTCGGAATGATCCAAAGAACAGGTTTCCAAGATCAATTAGAAGAAGCATTTAAAGGTATGAGCGGGGGAATGAATTCAAATGCTGTAGGAGATTCAAGAGCCATTTTATCAGAATCGGCTAGATCTCAAATTCCGCCACAAATATTAGATAAAATTATTGACGCTCTTTCTAGTTCAATTGTTCAAACATTCATGTGGGCATTGGTACCAGCTGTTTTAGCATTCGTATTCATTTTCTTTATGGGAAATGAACGCATGGTATTTCAGAAAGAACAAAAGAATATAAAGAGTGAAGCATCAAAATCTTAATGAAAAAGCTCCTTTCAAATTTGAAAGGAGCTTTTGTCGTATGTACGGTGTTAGATTAGCCTTCGATGATTTCGTATTCTTCGTCTGCTAATAATAAAATTTGTGTTTTTTTACCTTTGTTTTGAACTTCGATTACATCATATGTACCTAAGTCTCTTAGTTTGCTTTGAGAAGCATTAACCATAACTTCCATAGAATCAATTAAGATATCTTCTTCAATGTATGATTCAGGCAATGCCATATCTTCAGTTTCTAATACACATGCGTATAGATTTTGTAAGTTTTCAGCAGTTGGGTTTTGTTCCTCAACATCAATGATGTTTTTTACTGCGTCCATATTTTCTTCTTTTGCTTGATATACTTTAATTTTAGCCATTGTTTTAATCTCCTTTATAACGTAATCGTAGAGGCTACACCTTATTATAACGTTTTTTTCATGAAAGATGAAATTGTTATATGTATTTATAGTAAAAAATATGTGTTATTACTTATTATTGGTGTAAATCCCTTATTAACCTAATGAGTAGCTAACTATCTCCTTACGTTAATATTATATTGTCCAACCTTTTCTTATCTTCCGCTCATATTATATGTATTAGATAAAAACATATAGGGAAAGGATTGAATGTAAGTGGATTGCGAGCCGAAACGAAATTGTGGGTGTTGCCAAAATAGTATATGTGAATTTTTACAAAGTCTAGAACCTTTTACTCAAGTTGAAAGTATCGTAATAGCTGGAAACGAAATCGATGTATCTTATTTTCTTTCATTTAACAAGAGGAAGGGCATTGTATCATTTGTACAAGAAGACAATGAGGTAATATTTGTAGACTGTTCAAAAATTGATGCGATTCGAATAGGAAAAGTGTGTAGTTGTAAAACGAAAGTTAAATTTATTGAAGAGGACTTTAGCTTGCTAGGAAATGTTTGCCCGCAATGTTTAACGGAGGGTAGTACAATCTTTTTTGATTTTAACAATCCTGAATTAAATGTGTCTTTCCAAGCAACCACAATTAATCCACCTAGATGTACTGAATTTACAGATGAACTCGGGAATGTAGTAAAGCAAATTACTATAGTAGGTGAGGCAATTGTTTCTAAAGATTTCGTTCAAGTGCCTGAACTGGTAGGTTTTCGACTGCTTTTATCACATCCAGCTGGAGATCCTTTAAACTACGGGTTGTTATTTATTAATTTTCCTGATACGATTTTTATTTTTATATTGGCATCAAGCGGATACCTTTCCATTTCGAACTGCTTAAAAATAGAGAGTGGAACTGGTAATGCTGAAATAGAAGAGCTAAAAAAAATGATAAACGATGATGATAACACGTACAAATCAGTTGTTAAATTGACTAAAGTATATAAAAATGGTGAGACGGAATCCTTTATTTCTAAGAAGGAGTTATAACGTATCTATTGATTAACCCTCTTAAAATACAGGAGGGTTTTTACATATAATAGGAGCGTTATAGCGGCGGGAAAATCACTTTTGTCGTATGTACGGTGTTAGAAGTAAATAGAGTGGTTAGTTGTACTATGATTTGTTATGGATAATCTCCTATAATGCGGTCTTTTGCAGCAAAATATGAAAGAAGCTATTACAGAAAAGCTAGGGGAATAGTATGTAATTGATTTAAATAAAGTGACGGAAGAGCATACAATATTGATAAAGCAATTAAGAAAAGGGCTATTGAAGCAGCCCTTTTCTTAATTATGTACATAGCTGTTGCTATTTTTATTGTGTTTACATAGTTATCCAAACTTGATAGCATGTTTAATCAAAAGTTGAGTAATTTATTTACTAAATTCCTTTTGAGCTCCCATATAGCTTCCTATGATATTTTGATAACTTGGAAGGTGTTTAGCAAGTAAAGCTCCAAAGCCTTCAACATCATTTCGCCAGTCACACTGTAATTCTGCTGCAATGCTAAACCAGTTCATTAGTTGAACCCCGCCATGAGCCATACGCATAAGAGCGACATCACTTTTTGAAAGACGAGAATAGAAATCAGTCGTTTTATAATCCCCCTTAAAAAGCTTATTTATAAATCAATCTTACAGTGATTCGACTGGATTGGGTATATGTTAAAATTTTATCAAAAAATATGTTTTATTTGGATAATAAGATATATATTTTAAAATTGAAAAAGTGAATTTTTATTTTTTGATTTGATGTTATAATGATTTTGTATTTGTGAATAATTTATAATTATATGAAAGTTAAGTCTAAGGGGTGTTTGCTTATATGCCGAATAAATGGATGTGTAAAAAGGGTATAAGTTACCTCATGAAAATGTAGAGTTATATTGATTTGTAGAAAGCAGGAATGTAAATGATATATGAAGCGAATATATATACTAGAAGAAAATTAGTTTCCATGTTCGAAGATTTTAATAATGTTATATTACTTTCTTATTTACAAGGACATATGGGAAGAGCCTGGGTAAACGATCTTGAAAATCCAACAGTAGCACAAGTTACAGTAGGGATTTTCACATTTTATACTGGAGATCCAAATGTGAAAGAAACAGAAGAGTTATTACGTAATATTCCTGAAAAAATGTTAGTAATCGTAAATAGTGAAGAATGGAAAAAGCGTTTAGAAACATTTTATGAAAGAAAAATAGATAAGTTTTTACGCTATAAATTCAAACGTAATTCGGAAGTTTTTGACCGTTCAAAATTACAATCTTTTATATCAACACTTCCAAAAGGATACGAGTTAAGAAGAATAGATGAGCATATTGCAAATAATTCTACACTACATAAGCTTTCTGAAGACTTTACAAGTCAATTTCAATCGGTAGAAGATTATTTAAATCGAGGTATAGGTTATAGCATTTTGTATAATGGAGAAGTTATATGCGGTGCATCCTCGTATAGTATTTACGATAAGGGGATAGAAATTGAAGTTGCGACGGATCTGAACCATAGAAGAAAAGGTTTGGCGACCGTAGTGAGTGCAGCGTTAATATTGGATTGTTTAGAAAAGGGAAAATACCCAAACTGGGATGCAGCGAATACGACATCTGCCAAACTAGCAGAAAAGCTAGGATATGTTTTTGATAAGGCGTATGATACTTATTTTGTGGATAATAGATGAATGAGCAGAGATTGTAAGAGTTGTACAAAATAAAGAATTTAAAAAGGGAAAGACAAATGACTGGAATGTTTCGATAGCATTGTTAAAAACTCCTATGGAAATATTAGGGGATAAAATGATTATTTCAATAATAAGGAGATTTTATAATCTATTGAGTACAAAAACCGGCTTTTTTAGCCGGTTTTTATTTTTTATAAAGGGGACAATAGTCGTGATGTTCTGTTTTGTGGATAGTATTAAGTTGGCAGATGGTTCTTATTAAATGTATTCTTTGTTAGATAGAATAAAAGACTCTTGAAAAATTAATTTTGGAACACCTATTAGCTTTATCATAAAAAAGTCGAGAAATTCTATTTTATATAGGTAGATATCAGTATAGGCTCCATATATTAATTTATGTATTTTTAACTATCAAGAGGAATTGAAGCTTTTACTATGCAATTGATAAAAGTGACTATGATACAAACCCACGCATTAATAGAAAAAGTACATATACAGTAAAGAGAGTTAAAAAACTCTAAATTTTATTATAAAGGAGATTATAAAATATGAGTGAACAATGTCCAATTAATGTACCATGTCAGGTAGTAGGACAAACCCAAACACCATTAAGTGATGCACCTGTAACGCCAATTACTACTCCGGGAGCGCCAATTGTAAAAATACCGGTTGTATTAGCAGAAAGAACAATTCAAATTGTTGTAGAATCTGATATTTCATTAGATCCTCCAGCGGTTGAAATTAAACGTATCTTAAAAAATGCATTTTTAACACAATGTAAGTTAGTTCCTGTAGCATTTACTCCAGTACCAGGTACACCTTACCGCCGAGTTACAAGAGCAAAATTATTTGTACAAGGATATATTCGTAAAAACATTGAATATGCAAATGACGAGTGTAATGGTGTGCTATATGACCGCATTGCTAATGTTCCATTTTCTGGTTTTGCTGATTTAACAGCTGGTGATTTTCTATCACAAGCTATAGTGGCTGCTTCCTCAGATACTACTTCTCACTTTATTAATCCTAAAAATGGTGATCTACCACGTTTAGACAAATACTTCTTCGAAAATACAGTTTTTTATAATGAACAACCGTATTGCGAATTAGTCAGCGCTCAATTTTTTGAATTAGACTTTTCACCTTGTCCAACAGACCTAAACGAACCATTTGATACTCTTCGTGAAAAAATTGTACTAGATCTTACTTTAAAAGTTTTACAAGTACAACAAGTACAAGTATAAAACTAAAAAAGCATTGTCTTTGATAAAAAGACAATGTCTTTTTTATTATTATAAAACATATATAATGATGAAATGGTCGCGTACAAAAAACATATTTTTATGAATTTCATTAGACGGGGGGATGGTGATGAAAAATCCATGGGTTGGTCAGGAAATATGGAACAAAGTTTATAAAGGGAAAAAGCTGAATGTTCAAGATGATGCACGCGAAATAAGAAAAAAGGAAAAAATTGAAGAAACAGAATCAGAGAAAGAAGATAAAGCAATTGAATTAAAGAAAGAAAGTAAAAAAACAGAATCAAAAAAGGGAGATAAAGCGATTGAATTAGAGAAAAAAAGTAAAAAAACAGAATCAAAAAAGGGAGATAAAGCGATTGAATTAGAGAAAAAAAGTAAAGAAACTGAGTCGAAAAAAGAAGAAGAAACAATTGAATTAGAGAAAGAAAGTAAAGAAACTGAGTCGGAAAAAGAAGAAGAAACAATTGAATCAGAGAAAGAAAGTAAAGAAACTGAGTCGAAAAAAGAAGAAGAAACAATTGAATCAGAGAAAGAAAGTAAAAAAACAAAGTCAAAAAAAGAAGAAGCAGTTAAATCCGAGAAAAAGAGTAAAGAAACAGAGTCACAGAAAAAACGTCAAGATTCAGAATCAAAAATAGAGACCTTAGTACGTTCAAAAGTAGTAAAAACCCCATTTTCTATTATTTCAGATGTGACTAGTTTTATAAAATTCCCTAATATGAATGTGAAAAATCAAGAAGTATTTGTATTTCGGAATCAAAAAGATGAAAGGGGTTGTGAATTGGATACTAAGTTATTAACTACAGTGCAACATTATCAAGGAGAAGTTAATTGTAATTTAGTTTCTTCAAACCTTTATGAAAAGAGAGTGCTTTTAGAACTTTCTAATCAAAAAATAAAAAGTAATATGGAAGAGAATTGGGTAGGAACATCTTCGTGGATTCCTATACACGGAATAATTTTAGATAAGGAGGATGAAGGAGGAGTAAATAATTATATACCTGCGAAATTACCAATAGAAATAGGGAAGTATAAAGGTGAAATTAATTTACGAGAAAAAGTGGTATTTAAAGAAAAAGTTATAGAAATAAAAGAGGTGTCACAGGAAATTATTTTAACAAAAAATGAGTTTTTATTACCAAAAATAATAAGGAAAGGAAATAATCCATCTAAAATTGAAAAAGGGAGCTTACTCGTAGAAGGTTATATTTTTCAATGTATTGAATTTATATCGGAACGAAGTACACCGCATGATAACGCGTATCAGTTAATACAAAACCTTGTATTGGAATTAACTGTGCAATTGTTACAAGAACAGGAAGTTTGGGTGCGGATTAGATAATTAATCATCTCTACATCAATTAGTTAAAAATTTCTTCAGGAAAATGTATTAGAGAAACTTAAAAATAATGCTAGCAAGTTTGTAAATGAGCTTGCTAATAAGCGTTTGGGAAAGATATGAAATACAATTGATGGATCGCTTTAAAAAACTAATTCTTTTAATAGATGAAATGGATAAATCTTTGTTAAAACATGAGGTGTAACACAAAGTGTATCCACCCCCATTATAGAAAACTTACAATTTAAACAGTAATACATGTTTATCATAATGTTTTAAACACCAATTATATTTTTTTAGAATAATTGGATGGACAACTTCTTTCGTAGTATCGACCTCAGTATAGCCATATTTCTTATAAAAGTTTTCTAGTTCCTCAAAAGGAAGACAATACACATTTTGTACTTGTAATTTTTTCGCAGTTTCTACTAAAAATGAAACAAGTTCCCCAGCTAATTGTAGACCTCTAAATTTTGGGAGAATAAAAATCCCACCCATTTCTATAGTATTATCATCTATTTTGACTAGTCGTCCAACACCTGCGTACTCATTGTTGTATGTAATGATTGCAACTTTATCTCGCTTTAAATCGCTCCGTACAAATCCTATTGATTCGTATTGATTATTAATCCATTCTAGATCATTATATGTAGCCAGTTGAATACTCATATGCATCCTCCTTCAGAAAACTTTTACTATTTCCATTATACATAATATATTTTCAGGAAAAAGTGGTTAAAATGGCATGATTTTTATTAACAGTTCAAGTTTTGGAGAATAGTGCATACAATATAAAGTGTTTTCCTTTCTTCATTTAAGTTTTACGTATATAATTTAAAAGTACTATTTTTATTTTATTATTTTATATTTATAACAGAATAGAGGTTTAAAAATGGGTGTTAAAATCATTACGGATAGTGCGGCGGATTTACCGGTAGAATTGCTGCAAGCATATGATATTGATTTAATTCCACTCCGTGTATATGATGAAGCAGAAACAGAGTATTTAGATGGAGTTACATTAGAGTCAGTTACATTATTGCAAAAAATGAGAGAAGGCGCTGTTTATAGAACATCATTGCCTTCACTTGAAACTTTCCAAGAAAAATTTGTTTCTTATGCAAAAGAAGGTAACCCTTGTATATATTTAGCTTTTTCATCTGAACTGTCTGGTACATATCAATCTTCAATTGTCATTAAAGAGGAAGTAAAAGAAACATATGCAGATTTAGATTTGGAGATTATTGATACGAAATGTGCTTCGCTTGGTCAAGGGCTTGTCGTTTTAGAAGCTGCTAAAATGGCGAAAGACGGCGCATCAAAAGAAGATATTTTAAAACGTGTCGTTTTTTTAATGAACCATATGGAACATATCTTCACTGTGGCTGACTTACAGTACCTTGTTAGAGGTGGACGTTTAAGTAAAGTAGCAGGTTTTATCGGCGGTTTATTAAACATTAAGCCGATCTTAAATGTGGAAGAAGGAAAACTTGTACCACTTGAAAAGGTAAGAGGGAAAAAGAAAGTACTTGGCCGAATTGTAGATATTATGGAAGAGCGTGGGAAAGAACTTAAAGGTCAAACAATCGCAATGACTCATGGCGACGACTTAGAAACAGCTGAAGCGTTAAAAGCATTAATTACGGAAAGATTCGGCTGTGAAGTATTTATCGTAAATACAATTGGAGCAGCAATCGGTGCACATACAGGACCTGGCGTTATAACATTATTTTTCTTAAATGAAGTAGAGTAAAGGATTGATTTTTTGATCAATCCTTTTTTATTTTTAATCTGTGATAATTGGTCGATATGGTATTGGTGAAGTGATACTTATATCAGTAATCGTGTACAGAGATAATAAAGTTGTTTAAAAACGCCAGTCATGTTATTCAACAATCGAACTATATAACGAAACGATTTCTTGTCAAAATTAAAAATATTTGAAATAATTGTTATTAAGTTAAAGGAGGGCGATTACAGAAAAGGTGATACGACTTTCTCTTACTTAAGAATTGTGGAATAGTTAAAGAATCCGATTAATTATATTCCGAAAGGGTGTGTATAATATATTATCAACTAATGTTTTTACTTATAAATTTAAGGATGGACAAACAGTAATAATTAGAGAAGCTAAAGAACAGGACGCAGAAAGAATGCTAAATGCTGCTTCAAAAGCTTTAATAAATGCTCCATACATGCTAAGTACGGTTGAAGGTGTAAAAAAGATGAGTGTTGATGCTATTCAAAAAACGTTAAAAGCTTATCATGAAAATCCAAATTATGTACAGTTTATTGCTGAAGTTGATGGTAAGTTAGTCGGTGCAATCGATTTTAAGAACGGAAACAAAGAAAAAATTAGTCATCAAGGGGCTTTTGCGATGACCATACTACCTGAATATCGAAATTATGGTATTGGAAGAGCTCTTCTAGAAACGTTAATCAATTGGGCTAAAAATAACAGTAAGATTGAAAAAGTTTGTCTTGAGGTAATGGAAGATAATCTAGGTGCAATCCAGTTATATAAGAATCTAGGATTTTTTGAAGAGGGTAGAAAAGCAAAGGGTGTAAAATTGGATGACGGCTATCAAAATTTAATATTAATGGCTTTATTCGTTTAAAATTGAACATTATTCAACAATAGGCGCTATTGTTGAATAAAAATTAGATTTTCAAACGACTTTATTGTTATATTTTTAAGTACAGTGAAGTATCTTATATCGAAAATTATACATCTATATTTTAACCCCGTCCTAAATTTAGAACGGGGTTATGCTTGTTTTAGGTTTAAAAGTAAATAACTTTATTGTCTTTTTTACACATCGTATCATTCATGTGTTTATGCTATTTGTGATTGAGTGGTGAAAGAAACGAATATAAATCTAGTCCTGCTCATCAAAAAACGAAATATTTAAAGATATTAAAAAATTGTAGTTTCATATATAATTGGGTAGGGAGAAATATCTGTAACTATTTGTAAAAATAGGAGGCGGCTATAAAAATGCATGAAATTGCTAGGTGGGATTTAGATCGATTATATTCGTGTGAAGATATTATATTTCCGATATTAGAGTTGAAAGAACAATATATAGTGACAAAGGATGTGGAAATCCTTTCAAAACTTATACAGGCTATTGAAAAGGCAGAATACTATTTGTATTGCCGATCGGCTGAAGAAAGTGTTTCATCTGACAATACTATATTGACTGTGAAAGTAAAGGAACTAAAAAGTGAAGTACAGCAAGTAATACAACAAAGTGAGGTGGCAATTTCTGATAATATTAATACTAGGTTCATAAAAGATGAACTAAATGCGTGGGAAAATATGTACATACAATTAAGAAATAAGATAGAAATAGAGCACAATAATAAACAATTATCATTTGGTCAAGCAAATCATATTGCAATGAATAGTGATAATGAAAAGGAAAGGTTAGAAGTATTCGAGTTACTTACAAGTGCTTTGCATAAGGAAAAAGAAATCTTTGCTACTGTATTAAATCAAATAGGGCGATTACGTAATACAAAAAGTAACGAAATAGGGGATAGAGAGATTTTAACACAATCTCTCCAAGCGAATGAAATCTCTGAAACTGTATTATTACAAATGTGGGATGCGACAGAAGAAAATCTAGATAAATTAGCCAGCGTTTTAAAAGTGTATAAGAACGGAAAAGCTTTCATTACATGGCATGAACTTATGACAGTAAAGAAAAATAATGAGGCTATTATTCCTTTTTCAGAAGCAGTACAAAACATATATGATGCATTAAAAGATATTAATGAAGAATTGGCAGAATTTGCACGTAATGCGATAGAAAGTGGATGGGTAGATGCTGAACCGAGAGAGAATAAACCACCAGGTGGTTTTTGTGCTCCATTTTTCATTGAGAAAGAATCACGAATCTCCATGCGTTATGATGGGAGTATAGATAGTGTAAGAGTACTTGCTCATGAGCTAGGACATGCTTGGCATTTTTATAATATGAGTTTTGAACACTCTACTTCTTTTTTAGATGATTATTTGCCAATGAGTACAGCTGAATCAGCGTCTATTTTCTTTGAAACAGTACTCATAAACTATTTAATCGAAACAACAAAGTGTATAGATATGAAAAAGTCATTACTTAGCTGGAAAATAAGAAATACTTTTAATTATGTTATGGCCATTCGAGCATCATTTCAATTTGAGAAGAATTTTTATGAAAAATGTAAAGAAGGTCCCATAAGTGCTGACGAAATTGAGAAGTTATCTATATTGGCACAAGAAGAAGCATATGGACATGCTTTAAGTGAATATCAGCCGTTCGTGTGGATTAAATATATTCAATTTTATATTGCGGATGTTCCTTTTTACAATTATCCGTACACATTTGGATATTTAGCAAGTTTTAGTTTATTAGAAATAGCGAAGCAAAACTCAAGTACATTCCATTTAAAGTATAAAGAATTTCTACGAGAAACAGGAAAAGCTCCAGTAGAAGAGCTCATGAAAAAACATTTTCAAATAGATATAACAAGCTATGAATTTTGGGATAAAGCTTTTATACAAATTTCTAAAGATATTGATGAATATTTGCAGCTTATGTAAGGAGAGGATGACATGTTTCAAGCACTAATTTTCGATATGGACGGAACGTTATTTCAAACAGATAAAATTTTAGAAGTATCGCTAGATGATACTTTTAATCATTTGCGGTCACTACAATTATGGGATGCAGTAACGCCAATTGATAAGTATCGTGAAATTATGGGTGTGCCGTTACCGAAAGTTTGGGAGACGTTATTACCAGACCATTCTATTGAAGTGAGAGAACAAACAGACGCATATTTTTTGGAAAGATTAATTGAAAACATAAAGAGCGGAAAAGGTGCTTTATATCCGAATGTAAAAGAAGTATTTACGCACATAAAAGAAAATAATTGTTCAATATACATTGCTAGTAATGGCTTAAAAGAATACTTACAAGCAATCGTATCTTATTATGCTTTGGATCAGTGGGTTACTGAAACATGTAGTATTGAACAAATACAATCGCTAAATAAAAGTGACTTAGTCAAAACCATTTTGAGCAAATATGATATAAAAGAGGCAGCCGTAGTTGGAGACCGACTATCTGATATAAATGCAGCGAAAGATAACGGTTTAATTGCGATTGGATGCAATTTTGATTTTGCACAAGAAGATGAACTGGCTCGTGCCGATATAGTAATAGATGATTTAATGGAGTTGAAGGGAATATTGTCTGAAGTGCAGAATACGCATGCTACGAATTGAATAAGGTAACAACCATAAAAATGCTCAGAATAAATGATTCTTGAGCATTTTTATATATTTTTATATTAAGGGAGGGAATTTACTTGAAAGATATACATATTCAACAAATAGAAAATTTAATGAAATATGAAATTAGTCATCTCGTTCAGGACAGTAAGGAAGGAGGTTTTAACTTCCTAATAAAATTAATAAATGAATATGAAAACAAAATAAATGTATTTAATAAAACTGGAGAATGTTTATATGGTATTTTTCAAAGGGAAAAGTTAATTGGAATAGGAGGGCTAAATGAGGATCCATATACAGAAAATAATAAGATTGGTAGGGTAAGAAGATTTTATATTGCAAAAGAATACCGAAGGAAAGGATTAGGGAGGTTACTGTTAGTGCGAATTTTAAGTGATGCTAAAAAATATTTTAATATCGTTGTCTTAAATACAGATACGGAACAGGGTGACAAATTTTATACTTCGGGTGGATTTGTGAAAGGGAAAAAATATGTAGGAGCGAGCCATTATTTGAACTTATATAAAAGGATGTAGTGAATTATTATTTATCCACTTTGACAGAACTTTTGTTCTATTTTTATGTGGATTGATGATATAATTCATTTGAATCTATTATTAGAATGGGGAATTGGATGATGGAAGAAAATAAAATTATTCATGATTTCAATGAATATTCAATTTGGTTAAATACATTGAAAGGTATGAAAGAAGAATTGTGGGTGGCATCAATATCAGAGGGGAAATGGACTATTGGTGAGATTGTATCTCATATTATGAATTGGGATGAATGTCTTTTAAGTAAGGTCTTACCATCAGTGAGAGAAGGACAGGGAGTGGAGTTCCCTGACTTTAATACATATAATAAAATAGCCTCTAGTTATGCCAAATCGGGTATATCTAAGATGAAACTTCTTGAAGAAGCAAAAACAAAAAGAGAGTTACTCGTAAAAGAACTTAGTTTATTGCCTGCTGGAAATCTAAAGAAACCTGTAACTGCCAATGGAGTATCACATTGTCCTCATACTGGAACGCCGTATTCTCTTATATATATTATTAAAGAATTTGTAGATCATGATAAACATCATAAAAGACAGGTTATGCATTTTTTTAATGAAAATCAAGTTGTTAACCGATAAAGAAAGATCCTGCAAATGATATTTGTGGGATCTTTCTTAAATTATAATGTAACATTCATTTGTTTCAATAATCTATTTGGATTACCTTTTACATAATAAAAATGCGGATTATTCTCATCATCATATAGCATAATATAAGGTTTTTCATTTTGTGGGAGCAGTATAAGTACTTCGTCTATTGTAGTATGTAACCATTGATTCGTAATAGAAATAGGTTTAGATAAAGGGATTTTTATCATATGTCCATCTTTCGGAACGACGTTTAAGTTTTTAAATGGTCCAGTTATTGCTTTAGCGTATTGAACTGCTTCTTTTTGGATTGCTGGATCTAAAGATTGTTTTTGAATGACCATTTCTTTTTTGCAATCAAACACTTCAATTTGTTGATTTGTATTTGCGAGCACATTTGTTGATAATAGGAAGAAAAGAAGAGAAATGAACCCGATTTTTTTTTTCATAATACAACACCTCATCTTTACTATACCCTCAAAAGGTTTAAATATTTTTCTGTCACATACATGTAACAAAGAAGTTGTATGATACAATTGGTTTTTGTTTAAAAGTAATGGAGGATAAATTATGAAAGTATTGATTGCAGATGATGAACAAGATATGTTGAAAATTTTAAAAGCTTATTTTGAAAAAGAAGGCTTCGAAGTTTTATTAGCAAAAGATGGAGAGGAAGCACTTCAAATTTTTTATGATGAGAAAATAGATTTAGCTATTTTAGATTGGATGATGCCGAAACATAGTGGTATTACAGTCTGTCAGGAAATAAAAAAGAATTCAAGTGTAAGAGTGTTAATGCTTACGGCAAAAAGTGAAAGTGAAGATGAATTAGCAGCGCTTCAAAGCGGGGCAGATGAATATGTGAAAAAACCATTTCATCCAGGAGTACTAATTACCCGAGCGAAAAAGCTTGTACAACAGGATGATGTAATTCAAGTGCAAGATGTAAAGATAAATTTCGCCAAAAATAAAGTATATAAAAATGATATAGAATTAGATATTACAAAAACAGAACTAGAATTAATAAAGTGCTTTTTAAATCATAAAGGAATGATTTTAACGCGTAAAAAATTGTTAGATATCGTATGGGGATTTGACTATTTTGGAGAAGAGAGAACGGTTGATACACATGTGAGGAGATTGCGTAAAAAAATCGGAGAGAATATTATAAAGACGCATCGTGGTTTAGGTTATAGTCTGGAGGAACAAAGTGAATAAACTTGGAAAAAAGCTATTTTTCAGCATTTCTTTAACGGTTATTCTTATTTTTATGATCTCTTTATTATTAATTAATTATCTTTTACCGAAATATAATATTTATAAAACACGTGAAAACTTAAATAAATTTACAATGCAAATACAAAATACATCAGTAAAAGATTTAGAAGATGTTATCCATACAATTGAAAATGAAAGTAATGTTTCAATTGTGTATACGCCAATCAACCAGTCAATAGTTGATATGAACGAAGCACTACACACAAAACTTATGAGAAAGAAGGTAACATTAAATAAACTGTGGATTACGAAAGACGAAGTCATAAAAGTGAAAACGGAAGGGCAATCGAATAAACTATATGATCAAGGAAAGGTAAAAGCAAGCTTTTTTGCTAAATATATTGCGAAAGATGATACGATAATTTTAATTGGGACTTCTATTGCAAATTCAAATGAAATTATTAATACGTTAAATACATTCTACTTATACATTTTGTGTTTCTCAATCCTTCTCATTATTTTACTTGTGTGGATACTTTCAAAAACAATCACGACACCATTGAAAGAATTAAGTGATGTCGCAGAAGAAATTTCACGTTTGAAGTTTAAAAGAACGAAAGTGAAAACGAACGATGAAATAGGAGACTTAGCCAATAGTATCAATATTATGAGTGATAAATTGCATGAAGCACATCAAGATTTAACAGATCGTAATGAACATTTAAAACAATTTATGGGTGATATGACTCATGAATTAAAAACACCTATCGCATTAGTAAAAGCATATTCTATGGGAATAAAAGATGGTTTAGATGATGGTACGTACGTAGATACAATTATTAAACAAACTGATCAAATTTCAAATCTAATTGAAGAGTTATTACGATTTTCTAAACTAGAAAGAGATATATTACAAAAAGAAGAATTCCCTATTGAGCCACTAGTCCAAAGTATAATAGATAAACATAAGATTGAACTGGAATCGAAAGAAATCAATTTGCAAGTGAACAATACTGTTGGTGATACAATCATTTATGCAGATTTAAATAAAATGGGAATGGTGTTTCAAAATTTAATTTCTAATGCGATTAAATATACAACGAATCAAAATGTGGAAATTTATTTACAAAATAGAAACGATGGTATATATTTTCAAATTCAAAATGGTATTCATGCTGAACAAATTAAAGATATCGATAAAATTTGGGAACCATTTTATGTATTAGAATCTTCTCGTAGTAAAGAAAAATCAGGTACAGGATTAGGATTAGCGATAGTGAAAAGTATTTTAGAAAGACATGGTTTTGAATATGGAGTCTCTACTATAGATGGAGAGATACAGTTTGATATTTATATGAAGAAGGGCTAATTAAAAACTAAAAAACATCGTCTATTTTCAATAGGAGACGATGCTTTTTTATGATTATAAGACAGTATTAAGTGGAACTATATAATTTTGAAAGCTCGTAGGGAGAATGTTCTACAAATTGCTCAAGTTATTGTATAAAATATAAACTGAATTTTCAGTAATTTTGTTGTATAGTAAGAAGAGAAGTATTGGGGAGGGAAGGGCATGGAGAAAAAGAAAATTGCAATTACACTATCAGCTATTTTATCTTTATCAATTACATCAGGAGTTTCTACTATCACTGCGTATGCAGAAAATAAGGAAACAAACACTAGAAATGAAAATGGCGTTAAGTTAAATGGAAAAGTTTCAGAAGCATTACATTCGAACACAAAAATTGAATTAGAAAATGGGATGACAAAACCTATTTACTCACTTGATGAAGCGATTATTGAAAATTTGTTTGTAGAAACAGAAGTTGATAGTGATCGCGATGGTAAAAAGGATCGTGTATCAGTAAAGGTTATGCGTCCAAAAACTGATCCGAATGTGAAAGTTCCTGTTATTTATGAAATGAGTCCATATCGAGCTGGATTAAAAGATGTTCCTGTATATAATGTAGATGAAGAATTGTATGCGTATGAAGGAAAACCGTATGGAGCGGTTAATCTTGGTTCGTACGGAAACTATTACGTGCCAAGAGGTTATGCAGTTATTTTAGGAGAAAGTATCGGTACTGGAAAATCAGATGGCTGTCCTACGACTGGAGACGAACAGGAAATATTGGGGACGAAGTCTGTCATTGATTGGGTAAATGGGCGTGCGAAAGCATATACAGAAGATGAAAAAGAAGTAAATGCAAATTGGTCTACTGGAAATGTAGGTATGACAGGGGTTTCTTATAATGGTACGTTACCAAATGCTGTTGCGACGACTGGAGTTGAAGGGTTAAAAACAATTATTCCAATCGCAGCGATTAGTAGTTGGTATGATTATTATCGTGCAAATGGCGCAGTCATTGCGCCAGGTGGGTATCAAGGGGAAGATACAGATAATATGGCAGAAGCAGTACTAACAAGGGAAAACCCTGAAGTTTGCGGACAAGTTATAAAAGAGCTCACTGATGGACAAGACCGGAAAACTGGTAATTATAATGATTTTTGGGATAAACGTAACTATGTGAAAGATGCTAAAAATGTAAAAGCGAGCGTATTTGTCGTTCACGGTTTAAACGATTGGAACGTAAAAACGAAGCAGTTCGCGCAATGGTGGGATGCACTTGGAGAAAATGATGTACCTCGTAAAATGTGGTTACATCAAGGTGGACACGGCGGAACATCAAGTAATAACTGGCAGCAAACACAAAATAAATGGTTAGATTATTGGTTGTACGGAATTGAAAATGGAATTATGGATGAACCAATGGTTGATGTACAACGAGAAAATAAAACATGGGAAAAGTTAAAAAATTGGCCAGATCCAGCGGCTGTGCCGTCAAAAATCCGAATGTATTTAAGTAATAAAGCAGTCAATTTGCCATTAAGTATGGGATCTGCTAATAAGACTTTCTCATTCGTAGATGATGCAAAAATGAAATCAAACCAATTAGTAGCAAACCCGGAATTAGAAGTAGCAAATCGATTAGTGTATACAATGCCAGTATTGCAAAAAGATACACGAATAAGCGGTACAGCACAAGTTTCATTCAAAGGAAATATTGACCGTTCTGTAGCGAATTTAACAGCTTTACTTGTTGATTACGGTGGAGCAAAGCCTGAAATCGTCACGAGAGGCTGGATGGACCCGCAAAACTTAAATAGTATAAAAAATTCAACAGCACTTCAACCTGGAAAAGATTATACATTTACATGGGACATGCAGCCAGATGAATATGTCTTTAAAGCGGGGCATCAAATTGGAGTGGTTTTAATTGCTAGCGACTATGATTATACAATTAGACCGAAAGCGGGTACGAAGCTTACAGTAAAATTAAGCGAAGTAATATTACCGATTGTGAAATAAATGATTTTTAATGAAGAGCTTACTATATAGTAAGCTCTTTAAATTTTGGGGTGTAATTGTTTATCAATACGAGGAGGCGATTATGAATTTCTATTAAAAATACTTACAACAAATAAAACAATTGCATTTAGGATTAAAATTCCACTAAAGATAAGCCCAGCAGCACCTCCAGCGAAACCATCTCCAACTTTTTCACCAATTACATGCATAGTCGCGAAGAAAATGATGGGGGAAGAAAGGATGAAAATGCCACTGGCAATTTTCCATATTCGCCTATACTTCTTTGCAATAAAGAAAATTAGAGCATTAAAAGTGATAAGAAGAAAAAGAAATCCAATTAATGAATTCATCATATCATCCTTTCGAAATAAGTCTGAATTTTCAATTTATATATATTCATTTTGAAGGAAATATTATACAATGTGATTATATTCTATGGAAAGCGAGTGATATAGTATGACAGTCAGCTCTTTCGAATTTTCATTAAAATTAAAGGTACAGGAAGATTAATTGAATTGAAATCTTCCGTACGTATAAAACGGAGGAGAAAATAAATGTTTAGTTTTTATAGTACACTTTGTACGGAACTTTATGATTACACAAAGCCTGTCGGTTATTCTTTAAATGGTGATATTGAGTATTATGAAGAACGTTTAAAAAATTGTAGAGGAAGAATTCTCGAAGCAGCGGTAGGATCAGGGCGTGTCATCATCCCACTTCTAGAGGCTGGATTTAAAGTAGATGGGATAGACTATTCACCTGAAATGCTAGAATCGTGCCGTATACGATGTAAAGAGAGAGGATTACATCCTAATCTATATGAAGGAAGCTTACAAAAATTTTCACTGCCACATAAATATGAGGCAATTATCATTCCTACTGGATCTTTTTGTTTAATTGAAAATCGTGTGGATTCTATAAACGCATTGAAATGTTTTTATGAGCACCTTAAGCTAGGTGGTCGGTTAATCGTCGATATTATGCTTCCGCATGACTGGAAGACTGGAGAGATTCATACATCAAATTTTTCTTTGCCGAGTGGTGACGGAATTACATTAGAAAATAAATCAATTGAAATAGATTGGCTGAACCAAATTACTGTATCATATTTAAAATATGAAAAGTGGAGTAAAGGACAGTTAACGCAAACAGAACTACAACGTTTTGCAATGCGGTGGTATGGTATAGAAGAGTTTAAACTCCTTTTAGAAAGTATTGGTTTCTCTAACATTACTTGCTCTGCTGACTATGTATATGAAAAAGAGCCGTCAAATGCAAATCAAATGGTTACATTTGAAGCTGTGCGAAAAAAATAGTACAGAAACTATTAATAAAAATAAGGCAATCGATACGAAATCGACTGCCTTATTTTCTATTTTGTGTAATTGTTTATAGAGAGCGATAGGAGGGAAATAAATGAAATTCATATTAATATTTGGCCCACAAGCAGTTGGGAAAATGACAGTGGGGCAAGAATTAGCAACATTAACCGGTTTAAAACTTTTTCATAACCATATGACAATTGATTTAGTAAGTCTAATTTTTGATTACAGTACGAAAGAAGCAAAAAGACTAGTAAGTTTATTTCGTAATGAAATATTTGAAGAAGTATCTAAAAGTGATTTATCTGGAATGATTTTTACTTATGTATGGGCATTTGACCTCCAATCCGATTTGGATTATATACATCATGTAGTAAGTATTTTTGAATCAAAAGGTGGGACGGTGTATTTTGTAGAGCTGGAAGCGGAATTAGATGAAAGGTTAGAACGGAATAAAAGCCCGCATAGATTAGAACATAAACCGAAAAAAAGAGATATTGAATGGTCTGAAAATAATTTAAAAGAAACGATGAAAAAGCATAGATTAAACTCTCTTCATGGTGAAATTGAAAAAGAAGAGTATATAAAAATTAATAATACTTACTTGAGTGCAAAAGAAGTAGCGGAAATGATTAAAGAGAAGTTTCGATTGTAAAATTTTTAAATGCTGATACGTTTTCATTGTCCAAGCATTCTCCTACTACCTACATATACTATTTATGTTAAAATCGGTCACTATTTTAAACAGGACTGCTATTTTAATATATACAACTATTCAAGGAAGAGGGGAGAATAAATTTGGAAAACGAAGAACAAGGAAGAATTGAAAATCAAGTGTATTCTAATCGGGTAGTTAGATCAGAATTTGATGAGAATTGGGAAACGTGTATTTCAAAAAGCGGTTATGTAATCTATGTAGCTACAAGTGATCATGCGGAAGTAATAGTACTTCTTGCAGATGGTTCAAGTAAATTATTAATCTTTGGAAAAGGCGGTAAAGTAGTAGTAGGTGGCGGCGGAACGAGTCATTACAGCAAACCACATATTGCAAGAAATATATAAGGTAGAACGTGTTAATTAAAAAGACACTTGAAAACGGTTAGTCACTCATGTTTAAAACATGATAGACGAACCGTTTTTATTTGTTTAAGTGATTTTAGAAAAACTTAATTTATTATTAACTTATGCATCATTCATATCATTTCGTCAAATGAATGTCACATAAAGGTTTTATAGTGTGAGTAGGAAGTGAAACATACACAAAGCAGGAGATGAAATGATGAAAAAAGCGTTGCAATATATATTCATATTACTTACGTTAGTAACAGTAACGAATGCCCTTTATTCAAAATATGAGAAGTATAAAGAGATTGACAATAATAAACAAATAATTGGTGAAGTTGCTAAGAGGTATGGTATTCCAGATTGGATTCCACTATCTATCGCAGACCACGAAACAAAATTGAATCGAAAAGCGATAGGGGATAATGGCACATCATTTGGATTATTCCAATTGCATCGGGGCGGATTAGCACCAGCCTCGTTATCTGAAGAAAGTTTAATGGATTCACAAATCAATGCAAAAATAGCAATCACTAATATGGTCAAATCATATGAGCGCGGTGTGAAAAAAGGATTAAAAGATTGGGAGTTATTAAAATATGTCGCTAATACATCAGGATGGCCAGGTAATTTAGGAGAAGACTGGACGGATAAAAACACGAAATATAATATAGGTTTGGAACAATCATATAAGCAATATAAGAAAGTGAATTAAGAAAAGCATTTCCTATTTTGGGAAATGCTTTTTCTATGTTATAGTATAATAGTGTTTTAAAATGATGTTATTTTAGTATACTTCAAATTTTGTTATGTATTATTTTTATATTAAATAATCATTTAAAGTATTTTTTTATATAAGGAGCAATAATTAGAGAAATGAAAAATATAGACTTTATACTAGAAAGTGATGAGACATTAAAACCGTCAGAACGATTAGTACTATTATTATTAGAGAAGCATAGAATGTTATATACAAACGATCTATTGGCATTGTCTAATTTATCATATAAAACATTAACGGATTCATTAACTGCCCTTGTTTTAAAATCATATGTGTTAAAGGAAACAGGTAAGGGGAGAAGGCAAAATTGTTATAGATTAGTATGATAAGTCTGCTCATTTTAGAGGGTTTATACGTATTTTTTTCAAATGAAAGGTTAAAATACATTTTAACTTTCAAATGATAAATGTTTATTAGGCAGCTATTTTTTGATATGCATAATGTGCTCGGTTTTTTAATATATATTTTTATTTCATTATTATAAATCAAATTCAGTTAAGGTAAAAACGATGAAATTATTTAAAGAATTATAAAAATGAAACATAAAAAACAATCCATCTAACAAATGGATTGTTTTTTTTATTGGGATAATAAATTATAAAAATAATAGTATTATGTAAACAATTTTAAATGGAGAAGTAATGCGCCGTTAGTAATAGAGTTTATCACGCTATTTGCCGGGAAGTAAAACTCCCACCTCAAAACTCGGCTGGGGCAAAGAAGTTAGGTGGGAGTGGGGCTGGACCGATTGGTGAGGGCTGATAATCAGTGGGGGTGAACATAACCCACATTGATTAAAGTTTTACTTTATAAAAATAAAAATGTTATATCTTAATAAAAAGATGTAATTGTAGAATGATTCATATTAATATTAGTTATAGGTTGGCATAAAATTCAACTTGTAGTCTGTAGTAAAATGGAACGATTGAATTAAATAATAATTTATTTTTAATAAAGGTGTGAGATTAATGGATGAAACGCAAGTAATGGTTTATTTCAATCTGTCCGGAGATGAATTTCCAGTAGAGGTTGTTTCTGAAAGATTGCAAGTAAGCCCAACTATAAGTTATAAAAAAGGGGACATAATTAGAAAAACAAACGAAACTGAAAACATAACAAGAAACTATACATCTTGGCAAATAAGTACAGGATATCAGGAATCATTAGATGTAGGAGATGTAATGGAGCAAGTAATTCTAAAACTAAAAGATAAGTCAGCCATTATTAATGAACTAAAAAGAGAATTTGGATTAGAATGTAGATTCACTATTGTAATTAAAATAAATGATGGCCATACACCAGCTGTTCATTTAGATAATCCAGTAATTGATTTTGCTAACAGTATTAAAGCTGATTTTGATATTGATTTATATGCGAATCCTTATGTTGAGGAGATAAAATAAAGTGCTAATTAAAAAAACTCTTCTACAATAGTAGAAAAAGAATAACATAAACTACTATTTTATTGCAGCATACATAAAAAATTTCGATGTAAATATGGAAATGTCGTCGAATGCTATCTTTAATTGGTTAATTTGTGAGATATTTTTGTGAAGGAACTTATTTTATAAGAATAGAATTTAGTTTAGTAAGAAAACGTGCCTATGGTAGTGAAAAATATGGGTTGGGGGGACTTGAAATGAGGAAACTCAAAAGAGTAAATGTTCCTAATATACCAGAGCAACTATCACAACCTAGTGACAATCGTACTATAAACAAAAAGAAGTTAAGACGACTTATTTTAATGGTTCTTTTTATTGCAGCGACTACTTTGTATGTTCAATATATTTTAACGAAACAGCAAGAGATAATAATGAATAAAAAAGATACGATTACAAATCAAAAGAAACAATTAGTTACATTAAAGAAGGATCAATCGTTTCTAAAGACTAACATTGAGAATTTAACGGATAATGAAGAGGAAATTTTGAAGTTTGCGAGAAAAGAGTACCAATTTTCTAAGTCAAATGAAACGATTTTCGTATTACCAAAGTAATGAAACAGTTAGCGTTGGCTAACTGTTTTTTATTTGTAAATGAAGTACGAAAACAAAAAAGCTAAATTTTTGCATGGTACAAGGAGTTCTAACATAATGTAAGATGTACAGTTGAAGCCATTACATCAATGGAATTCAATTATCCATAATTATGAAATATGTGTAAAGATAAATGTTGTTAAAATTCTGATAATTTTATATAATATTCGTAAGCGGATACATTTTTTAATGAATGTTGAGTTTATCGCTCGTACGACTATTAAGAAACCCGTTATCCTTGTATAAGAAAGGAAGATAGCTGTGTATGCTTCAAATACAATTTATGTCGTAGGGGATGCGAAAGCGCCTCAAAATAATCCCATTACGGAAAAGTTTAAAAGCTATTTTGTAGCTTTTGTACTTGTGAAGGAGACAGGGGAAATTGTAGATGCAGATTGCTCAGCGACAATTGCATTAACATCTCAATTCGTTAAATATTTATTTCTACATAAAAATATTAATGATCCAGCGCTAGTAACAGAAATAAAAGATCGTTATTTCGGTTCATCTCAAAAGGCATTATTAGTAGCGCTAAAAGATGCGAAAAAAAAATATAATCAGATTGCTGCTTTGTCTACTCAATCATAGACAAAATCCAGCCGTAAGGAAGTTCTTGCGGCTGGATTTTTTTATTGGACAACGAAAGGATGAGCGAAATGAAAATTACGGATATAAAGGTGAAGCGTCGTTGTGTAAAGCTTCATACTCCATTTAAAACCGCACTTCGTACCGTAACTGAAATTGAAAGTATTGATGTGTTTATTCATACAGATGAAGGAATTGTTGGAAAAGGAGCTGCGGCCGCAACACCGGTTATTACGGGAGATTTCGCTAGTGGGATTGAGGAAGCTATATTAGGGCCGCTGCGTTCATGCTTAATTGGTCAAGATATAATTCAATTTCAGCAGTTATTACAGCATATCCAAATGAGTTGTATAGGAAATGCAAGTGCGAAAGCGGCGGTTGATATCGCTTTATATGATGTGTATTGCCAATATCAAAACGTCCCACTTTACGCATTATTAGGCGGTAAGAAAGAAATCTATACAGATATTACAGTAAGTGTAGATGATCCTATTATTATGGCAAAAGAGGCAAAGCAACATATAGAAAAAGGATTTCAAACTTTAAAAATTAAAGTTGGTAAATCTGTGCATTTAGATTTAGAGCGTATTGAGGCGATTCGAAATAGCGTACCAAAAAATACAACGTTACGATTAGATGCAAACCAAGGATGGAATCCAAAAGAAGCGGTTTCTATTGTTAAAGAGATGGAAAATCGTAATTTAAATATAGAATTCATTGAACAACCAGTTCACGCGAAAGATTTGGATGGATTAAAGTACGTAAAAGAAAATGTACAAACGCCTATTATGGCTGATGAAAGTATATTTTCAGCAAGTGACGCATTAAAACTCGTGCAAGGAAGCTATGCGGACTTAATCAATATTAAATTAATGAAATGCGGTGGTATACGTGAAGCGTGGCGTATTGCAGATATTGCAGAAGCGGCAGGTGTGAAATGTATGGTTGGCAGCATGATGGAATCTTCACTTTCCGTTAGTGCTGTAGCACACTTAGCTGCTGCACATCCAAATATTTATTATTTCGATCTTGATGCACCGCTATGGTTAATGGAAGAACCGGAAGGAATGACTTACTCCGGCTCAAAGGTAAACCTTCATTCTAAAGTGAATATGTAATCTTAGAAGAAATGACTAGTAACTTACCTTTTAAGGAGGATATATATGAAAAAAGTAGGAACTGCATTATTAACAACTCTATTTATATTTTCATCGTTTACATCGGCAAATGCTGAAGAGAAGAAAGATAGCAAAGCGTTTATAGATGTATCTGCCGCAACGTTATGGACTGCACCTGATTCGTTACGGCCAATTGATGCACCGAGTGCAACAAATCCAGTTGATTTATGGAAATGGACGAAATCAATGACGCTCGATGAAAAACTATGGTTAACAAATGCAAATAAATTAGAAACGCAAGCACTACTCGGTCAAGAAGTAACGGTTGTTGATAAGAAAGGTGACTGGGTAAAAGTGTTAGTACACGGACAACCGACACCGCGAAATGAAGAAGGTTATCCGGGATGGATGCCGGAAAAACAATTAACGTATAATCAAGAGTTTGCAGATAAAACAAACGAACCGTTCGTATTAGTAACGAAACCGACCGCAATTTTATATATAAATCCTTCTGAAAAACAAAAAGCACTTGAAGTTAGCTATAATACGCGACTGCCGCTACTAAGTGAAGATAGCATTTCATACCGCGTATTGTTGCCAAATGGACAGAAAGCATGGCTACGAAAAAATGATGGAGCGGTTTACCGTTCTCAAGAGGATATTCCAACACCGACAGCCGATGATTTAATCAACACAGGGAAAATGTTTTTAGGTTTACCATATATATGGGCTGGTACAAGTGGGTTTGGATTTGATTGCTCTGGATTCACACATACGATTTATAAATCGCACGGTATTACAATACCGCGCGATTCTGGACCGCAATCAAGAGCGGGGGTTGCCGTTGATAAAGAAAACTTACAAAAAGGGGACTTAATCTTCTTTGCGCATGATCAAGGGAAAGGTAGTGTCCATCACGTTGGGATGTATATTGGTGATGGTAATATGATTCACTCACCAAGAGCTGAAAGATCAGTTGAAATAATCCCGTTAAATACACCAGGATATATAGAAGAATACGCTGGTGCTCGCCGTTACTTACCGTAAAAAATAGAGGGGGTTTGGAAATGAAAAAGGTAGTTCGCTACTCGTTAGTTAGTACTCTATTAGTTTCTTCATTTTTAGTTGGTTGCGCAAAAGAAAAAACAGTTACAAAGCCGAAAGATGAGAAAAAAGTATTGCAGCTACTAGAAACGGGTGAAATTCCATCATTAAATTCAGGGAAAGTAACAGATGCGATATCATTTAACGTTTTGAATAACGTAATGGAAGGGCTATTCCGATTATCGAAAAATGATGAAGTAATTGAAGCTGGAGCGCAAAAATATGAGGTTAGTAAGGATGGAAAGACTTATACATTTCATTTACGTGATGCGAAATGGTCTAACGGAGATTCAGTAACGGCTCACGATTACGTATATGCTTGGAAGCAGCTTATTAATCTAGATACAGCTTCTCAATATGCATATATTGCGTATGATGTGAAAAATGCGGAGAAAATAAATAAGAAACAACTAGGATTAGATGAATTAGGAGTAAAAGCAAAGGATGATAAAACATTTGTCGTAGAGCTGGAACATCCTGTACCGTATTTTACGAAACTACTCATTTTGCCATCTTTCTATCCGATTAATGAAAAATATGCGAAAGAGCAAGGTGATAAATACGGATTAGAAGCAAATAAAACGGTATATAATGGACCGTTTACATTATCAGAATGGAAACATGAAGCTAGCTTTACAATAAAGAAAAATGATAAGTATTGGGATAAACAAGAAGTGAAGTTAGATGAAGTAAACTATCAAATTGTTAAAGAAATTTCAACTGCGGTAAATTTATATGAAACAGATAAGGTTGATAGAGCGGTCATTTCTACAGAATTTGTAGATAAATATAAAACGAATAAGGAACTGAAACAATATACAGATCCAGTCATGTATTTCTTCCGTTTCAATGAAAATGTACCGATTCTTAAAAATAAAAATGCGCGTCTGGCACTAAGTACAGTGTTTGATAAGAAGGGCCTTGCGACTTCATTTTTAAATGATGGTTCTGTTGCTGCAAACTACTATGTACCAAAAGGGTTTTTAAAAGGGCCAGATAAGAAAGACTTTAGAAGTACAGCGGGCGAATTTAATAAGACAGACGTAAAACTGGCAAAAGAATATTGGGAAAAGGCAAAGCAAGAAACAGGAACGAATGCAGTAACGCTTGAGTTATTAAACTATGACTTAGAAAACTTTAAAAAAGTAGGCGAATATATTAAAGAACAGCTTGAGAAAAACTTATCTGGCTTAAAAGTAAATGTGAAATTACAACCACATACGCAAAAACTAGCGTTAGAGAAGAAAAAAGAATATGAAATGTCGTTGTCGCGCTGGTTACCTGATTATCCAGATCCGATGACTTACTTAGAAGTATTCCTTTCAGGAAGTACTGTAAATAATACAGGGTATGCAAATCCAGAATATGATGCGTTAATTAAGAAGATAAAAACTGAATTAGGTAACGATGAAAAAGCACGTTGGAAAGCACTGCAAGATACTGAAAAAATGCTTCTGGATGATGCAGTAATTGCACCGGTATTCCAGCGCGGTCTATCTTACTTACAAAAACCATATGTGAAAGACTTATATGTGCATCAATTCGGTCCAGCTACAAGCTTAAAATGGGCAGAGGTACAAAAATAAAGTGATGAAGAAACAGACTTCACGTATGTGGTGGTCTGTTTTTTTCTTATGTAATACATAATCGGATGAATTATAGACATTTCATTTGTTTTTTCGACGTTTAAAAATAAAATTATTACTAAAATTCCAGTGTGAAATTTATGTAGAATCTTGTATAATTAACGTGTTTCTATGGAAACATTTGCTTGCGCTATTTGTATAGGACTTAATAGAACAAGGAAGGAAATACATACATGTATATAATAGATAAATAGAATGGAACATGTATAGAGAAAAAGGAGAGAAAAGATGACGTGTCAAAAACAAGGGTTACAATTTAATAGTAATGGAATGAGGAATATTTAATGAAGATGAAGCATGCTTTCGGACCAATTATTTTAGCCTGTGTACTTTTTTTCATTGTATTGCTTATTCCGTCTAAAAGTTTAGTATCGCTAATTAGTGATAAAAAGATAGAAGATGCGGCAACGTCCTTACAAAAAGAAAAACTACAAAGTGTTTTCTTACAACAGAAAATGTTAGAGAATTCGCAGTATTTACCGATGTACGGTTCATCTGAATTTTTACGAATGGATGCATACCATCCATCTAACTATTTCAAAGTAAATCCAGCAGGTTTTACACCATTTTTAATTGGAACTGGCGGTACGCAAAGTTTAGCTCATATTTTAAATATGACGTCTACAATGGATGATTTGGAAGGTGAAAAAGTCGTCTTTGTTCTTTCGCCACAATGGTTTACAAAAACGGGTGTATCACAAGGAGATTTTACTAATAATTTCTCCAAACAACAAGCATATCATTTTATTTTTAATGATGACATTAAACCTGAAATGAAGAAGCAGATCGCGAAACGACTATTAGATTATAAAGTTGTGCAAAAAGATGATATATTAAAAAATTCATTAGAAGGTATTGTTTATAATGATACGAAACATAACATAAAAGCAGGTCTAGCCAAACCACTTGCTTATATGTACCGAAACATTTTAGATCATAGAGATTTATTTAATTCTTTATTTAAGATTGAACCGATGAAAGAGAAAACAAATATGGGACTACGTTCAATTTCTTGGGAGAATGCACGTAAACATGCGGAACAAGAAGGGCAAGCGGAGTCTACTACAAATACATTTGGAATTGAAAACCCGTATTACTATAAACATAATTTAAAGAAAAAATTAAAAGGCCTAAAAAATTTTAGAGCAAATGAATCGTATGATGAATCACTAGAATATGATGACTTACAAATTGTTTTAGATCTTTTCAAAGAAAAAAATGTTAAGCCACTCTTTATCTCTGTACCTGTAAATGGACCTTGGTATGATTACGCTGGTTTCCCGAAAGAACGCCGTGAAGTGTATTATACAAAGGTTAGAGAGCAAGTTGAGAAAGCAGGGTATCCAGTAGTCGATTTCTCTAGCCATGAATATGATAAGTATTTCTTAAAAGATACGATTCATCTAGGCTGGAAAGGCTGGATCTATTTTGATGAAGCTGTGCAGAAGTTTTATTCTGAGAAATAACAACTAAGAAACAGGAACGGCTATGAGCTGTTCCTGTTTCTTAATAAAGAGGATTTTGATGTGGGCAATTCGGAAATGCGTGTATATCTTGAATTTGTCTGAAATCATAATGTTTCATCGCGAACTGAGATTGGTAAAGGTATTCATACACATATAATTGGCCATCATGTGCTGAACATAATACCCCAGTAGTTCCTTGCCCATTCATGAAGGAAATGCCGATAGGGCGTCCAATTAAGTATGGTATTTTTTGTTGCCAGTGCATTGGGGGAGTCACTCCTTTTTGGGATAATATACGAAAGGAATGCCTAAATTGTTGCTTATCCATGTAAATATGGGGGCTTTTCATACAATTTCTAGAAGGTGTTATTAGGAGTGGGTTATAAATGGCGGAAAGGAATGAAAAATGAAGAAAGAAAATATTATGGATGAAAAGTTAAGTTTAATAGAATGATGTTAAGCATTGAAAGAGGGATGTGATTTCACATTTTATCGTTCGAGACGAGTTTGTAATGAAATATCGAATTTCTTATTTTCTAAGTACTCAATCTGTACCTAATGTTTCGATAGATGTAGAGCAAATGAATAAGGGTGCAAAAAGATATGCGAGATCATGTATTTCAAAAGAAGAACAATTAGATCAATTTAGTGTTACTCATAAACAATTAGTGGAGCAAATTGAGCGGATTCCCACCCGATATTTTTATAATGACTACTAATTTGATACAAAAAAAGTAAGATTAATTAATTACTTTTCATTACTCATTCAGCATGACTTGAAGCATAAAGAGGAAATAATACAATTTTTAATACATAGTCGAGCCTATAATAAAAACCGCTATAATTCTGAATGAATTTTTAGCGGTTTTTTTATTATCTTAAGCAAGTTTTTTACGTTTTTTTGTCCACTTTTTTATTACGAAATATAAAAGAATAAGTACGACGCCACCGATAGCGAATGATTTCACATACGGTCCAGCAATATCATTAATATTCTCCCAGTTTTCACCTAGTTTTTTACCTAAATAAATAAAAATAATAGACCAAGGGATGATTGCAAGTGCCGTTAACGTAGTGAAACGTAGTAATGGCATTTTTGTAATACCAGCAGGGATTGAAATCGCATGACGCACTACCGGAATGAAGCGAGCTGTGAAAATTACGCCAGTTCCGTAACGATTAAACCAATCTTCGGCAGCATCGATTTGTTTTTTATGAATGAAAATATATTTTCCGTAACGTTCTAATATAGGGCGTCCACCGTATCGTCCAATCCAATAAATAAAGATTTGAGCAATAACGCCGCCAATAGTACCAAATACAACTGCGCCTATAAATGAGATGCTACCATTGAATACTAAGTATCCTGCATAAGCGAGAACAATTTCGCTTGGAATAATCTCGATCATAAGTCCAAGCATAATGCCCCAATAACCTAATCCTTCAAAAAACGTTAATACTGAGTGAATAAAACTACTTAACATTGTTGCACCTTCTAATGTATGGATTTTTGAATATACGCCCTTTTACTTAATGATATAAAAGGTTCACTATGTGTAGATTATACCTTATTTATATAGGGGATTGCTATTTCAATTCTTTTATGTCTCGTATAAGTATTATAGTAAAGGATATAAGCCAAATTTTCATGCGGAAATAATGAAAAGTTCATTAAAAATTTCTCATATATTAATGAAAATAGACTGAAAATTAAGTATAATAATATAGGTTTTAATTTACAAAATAGGAGGAGAATGTATGCATGTTGCAGATCCAATTTATGGCCCAATCTCTATTCATGATATAGATATCCTTCAATTGATAGATACAAAAGCATTTCAAAGGTTGGCCTATATTAAACAACAAGGACATACTTATTTTTTACATGAGAACGCAATACATACGAGGGAAGAACATTCGATAGGTGTATATGTACTAGTAAATAAAGTGATTGAACACCTTACTGAGATTGGTGATATACATTTATCGAAATATGAACGAAAGCTAGTATCTACTGTAGCTCTTCTACATGATGTTGGACATGGTCCGTATTCACATTGTTTTCAGCAAATATCAGGTGAAGATCATGGTGAGTGGACGATACGAATCATTCAGGAGGATGAAAAAATACGCGCGATTTTAAACCAAACTCCTGGATTATTAGATGATGTAATGAAAGCTTTAACAGAAGATGGAGTTTTTCCAATTATAGATGAACTATTATTTAATTCATTAGGAATGGATCAATTAGATTTTTGGAATAGAGATTTATATTATTCCTCGCTTGAATTCGAGTGCTTGCGAATAGAAGGATTGATTGCTAATATGCGTTTTATTAACGGTAAACTGGTTATTGCAGAACAAGGAATCCCGTACATTGAACAACTAATGAAAATGAAAAAAGGGCTTTACAATAATGGCTTTGGCCATCCGTTTGTAGTAGGGAAAGACTTATTGTTGCAATCCATTTTTCAAAAGATAAAGGAGAAAAATCTTTCGTTCCATACTCCTGAGATACAAAATTTCTTTTATAAAAGAAAGCAGATAGAGATAGAGGACTTTCTTCCGTTACAAGATGAAATGATTATAAATGAAATAAAGTGCTTTGCAAAATCAGATGACATAGAAATAGCAGAATTAATCCATCTTTACTTCTCAGCAACTAAAAGTTTGTCATTTGAAAAAGGAATAGAGGGCGATTATAAAAAGGAAAATAGCACCGCAGTGGTAATAACTGAGAAAAAGGCTTACAGTTCATACGTAGGTGGTATTTATGTTTATAGTGAGGGGCAGCTAGATGACATTTTAGAAAAATCGAATTTCATTCAAGAGATAGTAAAATTGCCTAAAAAAGAATATGCGTATTTTTTTTAATTAGGTGTAGTAATTTGAAATGTAGATGAGGTGAAAATATGGATTGGCATGAACGTTTATTACAAATAGATGATTTATCAATTATATTAGAATGGTATAACAATGAGGAATTACAAAATATAGCAGATGTGAAATCATTTAAGCGATATACAATTGAAGAGCTTCGGCAGTATTGGACTGAAAAATTGTCGCGGTCTTATGCGAGCTATCATGTAATAGTAGTAGAAGATGAAGTAATAGGGAGAGTCGGATTAAAAAAGAAGAAATATGAAGATGCGTACATGATGGAATACTCTATCCTCATTGGTGTTTCGAATTTATATTCAAAAGGGCTTGGAACAGAGATTACAAAGTATTTTATTAGTAAATCATTTTTAGATCCTGATATAGAAGCTGTTGTATTACAAGTTAGGGAAGATAATAAGAGGGCCATTCGTTGTTATGAGAAAGCTGGATTTAAAAAAGAAAAATCGTATATAGAGAATCAAGTGAAAGTGTATGATATGCACAGAGTTAAGAAAGGAGAAACAATATAGAAAAATACACGCAGTTAATTCGGAATATAATGTTAATTTAGGGGGATGAAATACATGAAACATAAAATTGCTGTACTGGCAGATGTACATGGAAATGCAACTGCTTTAAAAGCAGTTATCGAAGATTCTTTGAAAGAAGGTGTGACTGATTATTGGTTTTTAGGAGATTTAATTATGCCTGGTCCTGGATCGAATGATTTATTTGAAATGTTAGATAGTGTTAACGTTGATACTTATGTACAAGGAAACTGGGAAGATAGCTTTCTTGACGTTCTTAATAAAAACATTGATATTGATAACGCAACCGATATTTATGTTTCTAGATTAGTTCAGTATCAATGTGAAAACTTGGATAAAAACTATATTAATCATATTAAAAATTTACCATTACATATAACAAAACAGGTTAATGATTTATCAATAAGTATTAGTCATAATCTACAAAATAAAAATTACGGAGGGGATTTATGGCCCACTAATAATCAAGAACAGTTTGATCGGTTATTTGATTGTGATTATGATATTGCGATATAGTAGCAATGATCAATTAATTATTAACCCAGGAACAGTTGGACAACCTTTTTACAAGTGGAATAAGCTAAACTCTGACTTACGTGCTCAGTATGCAATTCTTGAAATTGATGAGGCAGGGATTACTGACGTGAGGTTTAAAAAGGTTTTTTACGATGTAGAAAAGGAATATAAAAATGCCACTAATAAAAATCTTCCTTATATTGATTTATACCGTGAGCTGCTAGAGACAGGAAAAACTCATACGCATGATATTGAATTATTACAAGAAATTAATGATAAATATAATTATAAAAATGAAGTAATTAAGTTTATCGAGAAAATCTGATAGGAATTTAATAGAAAGAAATGAACATTGTTGAATGTTAGGTTAGTAATGATTTTTACATAATCAAGAGCTATTGTAGAACGAAACTTAAATGTAAAATGATTTGTGTAGTTTATATTGATTGAAAACAAGCATCCCCCTGTCATATACGTAGGACAGGGGGGTGCTTGTTTTTTACTGTTTCACATCTAAGTTTTGTAAAAATAACGTTGCTGTTACGTAACGTTTCGCTAACATTTGTACATATGCGGTATGTACAGAAAGGGTCGCAATAATAATAGCGTTACGAATTGCTTCGCGTTGTTCGTTATTAATTTGATCGAACTTGCTTGCGATTTTATCAGCTTTTTCTTTTACGATATTTTCAATTGTATGAACGGTATCTGTTGCATTTAATTGTAAGCAATTCCCTTGATTGAGTTCTTCAAATAGAGAAGAGTATGCTACATATAAATGAACAGGATTGATTAAATCATCACTTCGATCGGCTGGGTCATTTACAATAAGGCGTAATAGCTTACGAATGGATTCAAAATCAAGTGCTGTTTTTAAATCTTCGACAATAAATAGTAAGGCTGCTTGTTCAATTGAATATTTTTTCCCTTTTTGAGGAGAGCCAATCATTTCTTTTATATCTCGTTTCACCCAGTTTTGCATAGCAGTTACAGAGAAACTTGTGTTTTCAATCTGATTGCCAAGCGCAACTATTTCATTTAAAGAAAAACCGACATCAGTATCGTCAATTTTAATCAGCTTTTCAAAAATAGGTGAAAGTGCGGTAGTAATAAAAGCTGTAACGCTTTGTCCGCTTTCAATATCTTTTTTATGTGACTTTGCCCAAGCTTCTTGTAAAATACCGAGAGGCTTTTTCGTATTCCATCCTCTTAGTGATAGAAGAAGGGTAGCCATTTCGTTTCGTGTGAGATGAAATGTTTCCATCTTTTCACCTCCAAAATAATAAAAAGTTCTTATGAACTTATAATATGTTTTGTTTCATTTAAAGTCAATTCTGTTTTGCTTAATTTTTCCTTTGTGACCAAACTGTTGAAAGTAAATAATACTTGCATATTTCGACAAAAGTTCATATAATAAGTTCATAAGAACCTTTAAAATGTTCTTAAAAACAAATCTATCATTCTAAATTTACAAGAAAGATAGATTTCACATATATCTATATAAAAGGAGAATGGATATAATATGTTGAAAAAACTTGTAGCAGTAATGACAGCATTCATGGTTATCTTTGGAGCTAGTAGCTTCATGTTTGTAGATCACGCAGCAGCGAAGAGTTACAAATCTGGTAAAAAATCATTTACACCAAGTTCAGGTCAAAAGTCAAAAGTTGATTTAAACAAAAAAGACTCAAACGTGAATTCTCAAAAAACGAATCCAGATTCAAAAACAAAAGCAGCAAACACAGCGCCAAAAAGTAATAAAGGAAGCTTTATGAAAGGTTTATTACTAGGTGGTCTTGGTGGTTTACTAATGGGTAGCTTATTTGCAAATATGGGAGCTCTTGGTTCTGTATTAGCGTTTATGGTAAATATGTTAGTAATGGCTGGTATCGTAATGTTAGCAGTTCGTGCATTTAAATACTTCAAAGATCAACGTAAGAAAAAGGCAGATGAAGTAGCATGGAAACAATAAAAATTTCTGAGCAAGAGCTTATAAATGCGCTTTGCGTATATATCGCTGAAAAAAGACAAGTGGGTCCAGAAGAAGTATTAGTTGAACTAATGTATGATGATGAGTATGGTTTCTCTGCTGAAGTAGAGGTAAATGGTCGTCAACAAATTTTAATTCAAGCGAACTTAATCGAGGCACTACGCTTATTACTTGACAGAGAATACAATGTCAATTCATTCGCAGCAAGATTACAACTTGAATTAGATGATGAAGAAGGCATTTATGCATTAGCGAAATTTAATAACTCGGATGAGTAGTGAAAAGAGCTGTTGAGAGTAATCTCAGCAGCTCTTTTTAGTATGTGCATATGTGGTGGAATAATCACGCCAAATTTCATTCATCTTTCGTCTACCAGCATCAATCATTGGATTAAACTGAATCGCAGCATGATGGCGTACGGTGTGAACATGTTGGATTGCTTGTTGTAAGTGTTGTTCAACTGAATTTGATTTTATATTAGCTTGTTTTACGATTGAATATCCAGCGACACTCCCTTGCGCCATCGCGATTTTCCCACTTTCAATCCCAGTAATATTTCCGGCTACAAATAAACCTGGAAGAGAGGTTTCCATTGTTTCGGAATGGAGAGGGACGTGTCCACCTAATTCTTTGATGTAATGGAAAGGGCATCCAGCTACAGCAGCAAGCTCAGCAAGCGGATATAAACCTCCAGCGATACAAACGAAATCTGCCTCATATATCTTCTCTGATCCATTCATAATGTTTCCTTTAGAATCAATAGTAGCAACACGAACACCTTCAACTTGATCTGTTCCAATAATTTCAAGTGCAGCTTTCCGAAGATGAAGTGGTGTCCCGTTTATTTTCATTCCGTTATTTGGATAGAAGGTTAATCCGGCTTTTCGAATCCAATCATATTTCATAAAACGGCTACCTATACGCAAAAAAGCAGAAGGAGCGAGATGAGCTGCATTTAAAAGGGAGTTCAAAACTTCTTCTGGTTCACCCGCTTTTTGGCTTAACTCACTTTTTTCAGGTAGTACGATATGATCCACTTTAATTCCAGCTAATTGCAATTCATTTAAAATGGCGAATGATAAAATGTTAGCACCAATAATGATTCCTTTTTTTCCGACTTGCACGCGATGAACATTTGTCATAACTTGAGCCGCTCCAATTGACATAACTCCTGGAAGTGTCCAGCCAGGAAGGGGGATAGAATACTCCGCAGCGCCAGTAGCAATTAATACGAACGGAGCTTCTAACATACCGATATTTGTATGTACGAACCAAGAACTATCATCTTTATCTAAATTATAGACGGAAACACCGCACCGAATATCGACTGACAGTGATTCGGCTTCTTCGTAAAGACGTTTTGCTTCTTCAATTCCGTTCCACCATTCTCCAGTAGGCTCTTGATGTAACTGTCCTAACAATCTCCCGCCAGGTTTCATAAATTCATCAATAACAAGTACGTTAAGTCCAAAACGTGCACAAGAGATGGAAGCTGATAATCCTGCCGGCCCTGCACCAATAATAATTACATCGATCATCGCTTTTTCACCATCTCTCTCACGATATTTGGATGCTGTTTTCCGCTTTCAACAATCATATCGTTTTCTACAACTGTTAAGCATGCGCGTACATTCGTTTGATTATTTACTGTCACACGGCATTCTGAACAATGACCGATATTACAATAAATACCTCGCGGGTTCCCGCTATCTTCATGTACGCGTAGCGTTCGTATTCCATTTGCTAGCAGGGCAGCAGCAATTGTTTCATGCCCATATGCTTCATATTGTTGCCCGTTAAATTGAAAAGTGATGCGCTGACTATTATGTAAACTACCTAAAATAGGGTGATGTGTAATTCTACTCATTTATTATCACCTACTGCTCCAAAGGTAACAGCACGTATTGGTGGTTGATATTTTAACGGTATTTCATTAGGAGTTACGTCAGGATTTGCACTTTCAATCATTCGATCTAACATCATTCTACATGTGCGGCCACCGCAAAATCCCATACCGGCACGTGTTCTTAGTTTTAATTCTCTTGCCGAGCATTTATATTCAGCAATTGTCGATTGAAGTTGTCCGTATGTAATCTCTTCACAACGACAAACAATTAAGTTCTCTTTATTCGTCATATGTATTCCTCCTCTAGTTCGGTTTGCACAAATTATAATGCAAAAACTATGCCAATATAGAGGAGTTAAGAATTATCCCGCATTAACGGGCAGTAAGACCCCACCGCAAAATCCAGCGAAAGTAAAGAAGTTAGGAGGGGGATCAACTGCCCGTAAAAGCCTGATTGGTGAGGGCTGATAATCAAGTGGGGATGAACAAAACCCCCACTGATTAAAGTTTCACTTTATTGTAACCCAAGTTTTTTTAAACGATTATATAAAGTGGCTCGCGTTACCCCAAGTTTTTTCGCACATTCTAATTTATTCCCCTTTAAAATGTGTAAAGCTCTTTCAATTACTTTTTTCTCATGCTCAACCATCTCTTCTTGTAAAGAAAGAATCGTATGATTATTGCTGAGTAATAGGGAATGAGACGTATGATTGTCTATAGTATCATTTGTATGAAATGGTAAATATTCTTGTTTTATAATACCGTCTGTCGCAAATACGACGAGTCTCTCAACTACATTTCGAAGTTCACGAATATTACCAGGCCAATCGTAATGAAGTAGTTCATGCATAATGCTTGAAGGTAAGTCACGAATAGGTCTGTTATAGTTAATCGAAAAATCGTTTAAGAAAGAGTATGTTAATTCAATAATATCTTCTCGTCTTTCTCGCAGCGGTGGAATCTGTAAGCTAACTACATTTAAACGATAGTATAAATCTTCTCGGAAAGTTCCTTTTCGCATTTCTTCTTGTAAATCACGATTTGTAGCAGCGATAATACGGAAATCAATATTTATTTCTTTCTCTCCACCAACTCGATAATACTTTCTTTCTTGCAATACACGTAAAAGTTTCACTTGCATATCGAGAGGCATTTCACCTATTTCATCAAGGAACAAAGTACCACCTTGAGCGAGCTCTATTTTACCTTTTTTTCCTTTACTATTCGCTCCAGAAAACGCCCCACGTTCATATCCGAATAATTCACTTTCAAATAAAGCTTCTGGAATTGCGCCGCAGTTAATTGAAACGAAAGGCGCCTTTGCTGCCTCACTTGCTTCATGTATTGCTTTCGCAAATACTTCTTTTCCGACACCGCTTTCGCCGAGTATTAAAACGGTTGATTTCACTGAACAGACCTTTCTAGCTAATTGAATAGTCCTTTGTATAACAGGGCTTTTTCCATTCATCGCGAGGAAAGGATCGGATGTATCTTTATATTTTGCTACTTCTTGCTCTAATCGGTGCATTTCATGTGACATATTAAATAGTTTTTCATTCAATACAACTTGATTTGTCACATCTGTTTCTGAAACGACTGCTCCTATAATTTCATCGTTACAGTAAACGGGGTTTGAATTTATTAATACGAACAAATCAGGACGAGGCTGATGGAATTGAGCGATTATACTTTTTCCGTCATGCAATGATTGCAAGATTTCCAAGTCTTTATAATCAAAAAAACGAGTAATTGGTTGTCCAATAATTTCATTATGATTAACCGAAAAGATTTTTTCAGCACCATCTGTCCACGTACGGACACATTCTTTTTCATCAATGACTGTAACAGAAGAATCAGTCGTTTGAATTACAGTGTTATAAAAAGATTGTAGCTCAGTGTAAGACTTATAAAGAAACGGAATCATTTGCTGAGCCGTTATACAACATATTGGCTCTTCGTTTTTGTTAATGATGACAACGGCTAATGCATGTGAAAGTGCATCAATTAAAGTAGTGAACGAGTCGTCCTCATATATATAGCCGCAACTATATTCTTCTGTAGTAGAAGGGAGGTAATAAAATGTCCCATCTACTGTGTTAATGTGTTTCATGCTACTTGTACAATCGATAGACAAAATTTTCATAAACTCTTTGATTGTTGGAAATGAAAATGTCATAGCGTCCTCCTGATATGTATAAAAATTTAGACAGTGATAAAAAAATAATACACCTATTTACGATAAATTTAAAATATTTTTACAAATAAAAATATTATTTATAAAAAGTGTATATATGTAGAGTTGGCACGTCAATTGCATAAAAGAAAATGAGAGATGTAAGTGAAAGGAGGGGTGTTTTGTGAGGCACTGTGACGTTTTAATAATAGGTGGTGGAATTATAGGATGTTCTATTGCATATTACACTTCAAAATACGGAAGAGACGTAACAATCATTGAAAAAGGTGAGTTTGTCAGTGGGACGTCTTCACGATGTGACGGAAACATTTTGGCGATTGATAAAGACCCAGGGTTTGATAGTCAAATGTCATTAGTAAGTCAAAAATTAGTAACAGATTTAAGTGAGGAGTTGGAGCACTCATTTGAATATAGGGCGCCAGGAAGTATTCTAGTCTGTGAATCAGACGAAGAGATGGAGGCAGCGCAGCAATGGGTGAATCGTCAAAAAGATGCTGGGTTACCGTTTCGAATGCTTGATAGGCAAGACATAAGAGAGGAATCACCATTTTTTGCGGATGATTTATTGGGTGGTTTAGAATGCGCAACTGATTCTACTGTAAATCCATATCTCCTTGCATTTTCACTTCTAGCAGAGTCGAAAAAAATGGGTGCGAAAGCGATTAATCATACAGAAGTAAAAGAAATGAAAAGAGATATAGACGGCTCCTTTATTGTAGAAACGACAAATGGGACGTTTACTGCGAAGCAAATTGTGAACGCAGCCGGTGTGTGGGCTCCTAAAATCGGGCAGATGTTAGATGTAAATATTCCAATCGAACCGAGAAAAGGGCATATTATTGTAGCCTCAAGGCAACAACATGTAGGTTGCCGTAAAGTAATGGAATTTGGTTATTTAATTTCTAAATTTGGCGGAAAACGAAAAGTGGATGCTTTAACTGAAAAATACGGGGTAGCTCTTGTATTTGAACCGACAGAAAGCCAAAATTTTTTAATTGGTAGTAGTCGAGAGTTTGTAGGATTTCATACGAGAATTAACAACGAGGTTATTAAATGCATTGCGAACAGAGCAATTCGTTTTTATCCGAAAATGGCAGATATGATGGTGATTCGTTCATATGCCGGCTTACGTCCGTGGATAGAAGATCATTTGCCAATTATTTCACGAGTGGATCATATTCCAAATTATTATATTGCAGCTGGACATGAAGGTGATGGAATTAGTCTTGCGGCAGTTACTGGGAAAGTGATTGAAGAGTTATTAAATGAAAAAGAAACAATTATTCCTATTGAACCACTTCGTTTGAGTCGTTTTACAGAAAGGGTGTTAAACGGATGAGGTCACAAAAAGTCTTTACGACGATTGATACACATACGGGCGGGAATCCAACGAGGACATTAATTAGCGGCCTTCCTAAGCTAATTGGAGAGACGATGGCAGAGAAGATGTTACATATGAAAAAGGAATATGACTGGATTCGCAAATTGTTAATGAATGAGCCGCGTGGTCATGATGTAATGTCTGGAGCATTGTTAACAGATCCATGTCATCCTGAAGCTGATATAGGCGTTATATACATAGAGACAGGTGGATATTTACCGATGTGTGGTCACGATACAATTGGTGTGTGTACAGCTTTAATTGAATCAGGTTTAATTCCAATAGTTGAACCGATTACTTCTTTAAAGCTTGATACACCAGCCGGCTTAGTTGAAGTGGATATTACTGTTCAAAATGGAAAGGCGAAAGAAGTTTCATTCTGTAACATACCAGCTTTTTTACTGAAAAATATTACTGTACAAGTCGAAGGAATTGGAACTGTAGAGGCTGATATTGCGTATGGAGGAAATTTTTATGCCATTATCGATGCGAAGTCAGTTGGTTTAGAGTTAGTACCAGAAAATGCATCCATAATTATTGATAAGGCGATTCATATTCGAAACTCAATAAATGAGAAGTTTGAAATTATTCATCCAGAGTATTCGTTTATAAAAGGATTAACACATGTTGAATTTTATACAGATCCTACTCATAAAAGTGCGCATGTGAAAAATACAGTTGTTGTTCCGCCAGGAGGAATTGATCGATCTCCATGTGGTACAGGAACATCAGCGAAGTTAGCTGTATTATACGCTCATAAAAAAATCGACATCGATGAAGAATTTGTTCATGAGAGTATTGTAGGTTCACTATTTAAAGGGTGTGTCATGAATACAACATATGTAGAAAATATTGAAGCGGTAGTAACAAAGATTACCGGCTCAGCTTGGCTTATGGGGATGCATAGATTTTTCTACAATGAAAAGGATTCACTGAAAGAAGGCTTTTTGCTAATTCCGCCGATGGAACATGAAACGGAGGATGTAAAATGAACATTCAAAAAATGTATACAGCAGTAGATGTGCACGTAGCTGGCGAAGCGTTTCGTGTAATAAAGGACGTACCATGCAAATACTACTACAGTTTAGAACATTTAAATGAACAATTTTCAGGCGAATTAGCAGAAGAAATGCAGCTTTTATTAAATGAACCACGTGGTTTTATTGGGTTAAATGGATGTATTGTCGTTCCTTCTATTCATAAGGAAGTTGATGCAGCTGTGTTATTTTTTAATCATGAAGGAACCATTCCTCTTCATTATGGAGGTATTGTCGCAGTAATAACGATGTTACTAGAAAGTGGATATTTAAAAAAGAAAGAGTCTAATCAATACAAAATTGAAACGCTATCTGGAATATTTTCAGTTCATGCCTATGTAGTGGATGATGAAGTGATATCGGTGTCGTTTGAAAGTAAACTATGTTATATGGTTGAGAAAGATTTGAAGATTGGTAATATACGTTACTCTCTTATACAGGCTGATAAAGTATATGCAATTGTAGAAAAGGATACGTATCCACCAAAAATTTGTATTGAAAATATCTCTGAATTAAAGAAATGGGGAGAAGCTACACTTCAAGCGATACAAAAACAGTCGCTTATAAAAAGACTTATTTTAGTAGATTCTTCGCAAACAGAAGAGAAACATATAAAGTCGATTACATTTCATGAAGATAACTTTATTGTCCGTTCTCCGGGCTTTGTTTCTACTATTGTGTCCTATGTACATGCGTTATTTAATAATGAGTATATAACGGATAAACCTTTTAAAAATGAAAGCATATTTAATAGCTTTATAACAGTAGAAAAAGTGAAGAAAGAAGAACTAGGATATATTTTCCGTTTTGAGAGTAGAGGTTTTATTACAGGGATGCAGACGTTTCTATTAGACCCTACTGATCCATTTCCAACAGGTTTTTTATTAAAATAAAATGTTAAAGGGAGAGATAAATATGCAAAAAATTAAAGGAGCATTTCCAGTATTAATAACACCAATGGATGAATTTCAAGAGATTGATTGGAAAGGTGTAAAACAAAACGTAAACTACTTTATTGAGCAAAAGGTAGCTGGAATTATTATTAATGGAAGTACAGGGGAGTTTGTTAGTTTATCAAAAGAAGAACGATTTAACATGGTAGAAACAGTATTAAAAGAAGTCGATGGCCGTATTCCAGTCATTGTTGGAACTGCAGCAGAAACGACGAAAGAAACGATTGAATATACGAAACATGCAGAAGCACACGGAGCGGATTGCGCATTAATTATAAACTCTTACTATTGTAAACCAAAGGAAGAGGAAATTTATTTTCATTTTAAAGAAATCTCACACGCTGTAAATATACCAATTATGTTATACAATAATCCATTTACTTCTGGTGTTGATATGAGTACAGAGCTAATGCTTCGAATTGGAAAAGAGTGTGAAAATGTTACACATATTAAAGAGTCTAGTGGAGATATTCGTAAAGCAAGAGATTTAGTAAGACAAGGCGAAGGTGCTTTTCAAGTTTTCTGCGGATCTGAAGATTTAGTTATGGAGTCTTATTTAGTTGGTGCCTCGGGATGGGTTTCAGTTGCAGGAAATATCGTACCAGGACTCGTTACGAAAATGTATGAGCATTTTCAAAATGGTGAATTAGAAAAAGCATGGGAGATAAACGATGCGATTTTACCGCTTTGTGAATTTCTTGAAGGATCAGGGAAATATGTACAAATTGTTAAACGGTCAATGGAATTACACGGGCAAGTTGGAGGACCTTCTCGTTATCCGAGATTAGGATTAACTGAAGTAGAAGATCAAAAGCTTCAAACGATATTATCCGAAATCGCAGCTCATGCAGCTGTTTAAATAGGGAGGCGTGTATATATGTTAACGACAAACATTGAGCTAAAATCAAAAGTGAAAGCGTTTTTAAATGAAGAAATTAAAATGTTTATTAATGGTGAATTTGTTCCTTCTATTAGCGGGAAGACGTTTGAAACATATAATCCAGCAACAGAGGATGTTCTAGCTGTCGTATGTGAAGCACAAGAAGAAGATATTGATGTCGCAGTAAAAGCTGCGAGATTGGCCTTTGAATCAGGCCCTTGGACAGAAATGACTACTGCTGAAAGAGCACATCTTATATATAAACTAGCGGATTTAATTGAAGAACATAAAGAAGAATTAGCACAGCTAGAAGCATTAGATAATGGAAAACCATATCAAGTAGCACTTGAAGATGATATTGCAGCGACGGTTGAAAACTACCGTTATTATGCAGGTTGGGCTACAAAAATTATCGGACAAACAATTCCGATTTCAAAAGATTACTTAAATTACACACGCCATGAACCAGTTGGTGTTGTAGGTCAAATTATTCCGTGGAATTTTCCGCTCGTTATGTCTTCTTGGAAAATGGGAGCTGCACTTGCAACTGGTTGTACGATTGTATTAAAACCTGCAGAACAAACACCTTTATCGTTGCTATATACAGCAAAACTTTTTAAAGAAGCTGGTTTTCCAAACGGTGTTGTAAACTTTGTACCAGGTTTCGGCCCTGAAGCAGGAGCTGCGATAGTAAATCATCATGATATTAATAAAGTTGCTTTTACAGGATCTACTGTTACGGGAAAATATATTATGCGTCAATCTGCAGAAACAATTAAACATGTAACGTTAGAGCTTGGTGGTAAGTCACCAAATATCATTTTAGAAGATGCTGATTTAGAAGAAGCGATTAATGGTGCATTCCAAGGGATTATGTATAATCATGGCCAAAATTGTAGTGCGGGATCCCGCGTATTCGTTCATCGGAAGCATTATGAAACGGTAGTAGAAGAGTTAGTAAAAAGGGCAAATAATATTAAACTTGGAGCTGGGATGGAAACTGATACAGAAATGGGGCCACTCGTATCTAAAAAACAACAAGAGCGTGTGCTGCATTATATTGAACAAGGAAAGAAGGAAGGTGCTACTGTTGCAGCTGGTGGTGAACGTGCATTTGAAAAAGGCTATTTTGTTCAGCCAACCGTATTCACAAATGTTACTGATGATATGACAATTGTTAAGGAAGAAATCTTTGGACCGGTTGTCGTTGTACTTCCATTCGATTCAACAGAAGAGGTAATCGAAAGGGCAAATCACTCTTCATATGGACTTGCAGCAGGCGTATGGACACAAAATATTAAAACAGGACATCAAGTTGCCAATAAATTAAAGGCAGGAACAGTATGGATTAATGATTATAACTTAGAAAATGCAGCTGCACCATTTGGTGGATATAAGCAATCTGGTATTGGGCGCGAACTAGGTTCCTATGCGCTTGATAATTATACAGAAGTGAAGAGTGTTTGGGTTAATATTAAGTGAAAAACTAGTTTGTGAGAGTCTTGCAGACGATTAATAGTGAGATAAAAGAATGATAAAATAGTATGAGAAGCGGACAACTGGAATGTGGGATAAAGGTTGTCCGTTTTCTTATATAAAAAATTACTTTTTCAAAAGAATGATAAGGGGGATTTGGATGGAAAAGTTAGTAGAGTGGTTAGTGGGGCAAGTATGGAGTATAGGTTTAGTTGTTTTCGCATTAGGAGCAGGAGTGTATTTTACCATTGCGACTCGTTTTTTACAGATTCGTTATTTTAAAGAGATGATTAAGCTACTTTTTGAAGGGAAAAGTTCAGAGACTGGAATATCATCCTTCCAAGCATTTTGTTTGGCTCTATCAGGAAGGGTTGGAATAGGTAATATCGCAGGGGTAGCAACAGCAATAGCTTTTGGGGGACCGGGCGCTGTATTTTGGATGTGGGTGATGGCACTTTTAGGAGCCGCTAGCGCATTTGTTGAATCAACATTATCTCAAGTATATAAAAGTAAAGTAGGAAATGAATATCGTGGCGGTACACCATATTTCATTGAGAAAGGTTTAAAAATGAAATGGTTTGCAGTCATTGTAGCGGTAGTTGTAACACTTTCATACGGCGTTTTATTACCAGGTATTCAATCGAGTAGTATCGCTGTTGGATTTGAAAACTCTAACGGTATTAGTAAATATGTAACAGGTATATTTTTAGTTGTGTTACTAGCAGCGATTATTTTTGGGGGAGTAAAAAGAATTGCTGGTGTGTCACAAATGTTAGTACCTTTTATGGCAATTGGCTATGTAATTGTTACATGCATCATTTTAATTTCAAATGTAACAGAAATTCCAAGTATGTTTGCTTTAATTTTCTCAAGTGCATTTGGTGTAAATGAAATGTTTGGCGGGATCGTTGGTGCAGCAATTGCATGGGGTGTAAAGCGAGCGGTGTTTTCAAACGTTGCAGGTGTTGGAGAGGCAACATATAGTTCGGCTGCTGCTGAAGTATCGCACCCTGCAAAACAAGGGTTAGTTCAAGCGTTTTCTGTATATATCGATACAATTGTAGTTTGTACAGCGACAGCGCTTATGATATTAATAACAGGTATGTACAATGTTATACCTGAAGGGAAAAGTGCAATTGTACAAAATATAGGCAATGTAGAAGCAGGTCCTATTTATACACAACAAGCAGTTGAAACTGTTATGACTGGATTTGGTCCAATATTTATTTCAATCGCAATCTTCTTCTTCGCATTTACAACTTTGCTTGCTTATTACTATATCGCAGAAACGACTCTCACTTATTTAGATCGTGGATTGAAATATGGATGGTTAAAACCAGTTTTAAAAATTGGATTTTTAATTATGGTATACATCGGTAGCGTAGAATCAGCCTCACTTTTATGGAATCTTGGAGATTTAGGAATCGGTAGTATGGCATGGTTAAACCTTATTGCAATCCTATTATTAAGCAAAACCGCATTAAAAGTGTTAAAAGATTATGAGGCGCAGAAAAAAGAAGGGAAAGATCCAGTATTTGATCCTAAAAAAGTAGGAATGGAAGGTTTAACGATTTGGGAAGAGCGAAGTAAAGAGGGAGAAAGGAAAAGTTCTAAAGAAAAAATGTCGGTGGATGATGGGCTGAAACTGTAAACGTGTAAATTTAAAAGTTTAATAAACTGAAAATTCTTTCTATTTTTAAAGTGAGTATTTGTATATATCATTCATTTTATCTCATACTAAAGTAAGTGTAAATAAAATGAATGGAGGATATACGATGGAAAATCAACAATTTGGCTCTATAAATGATGTATTACTTCATTACAAAGAAGGTATTGGGAATTTCACACAACAAATTCCTGAAATTGCAGAAACCTATAACGCTTTTACACAAGCGTGTTTTCAGGAGGGTGCATTAACTAAAAGAGAAAAACAGCTTATTGCATTAGGGATTAGTTTAGCAACACAAGACGAATACTGTACGATTTATCATACAAAGGGATGTATTGATCAAGGATGTTCTGATAAAGAAATTTTAGAAGCTTGTGGTGTTTCGACCGCGTTTGCTGGCGGAGCTGCAATGAGTCAAGCAGTAACTTTAGTACAAGAGTGTATGGTGGAATTAAAAAATCAAAGTCATTAAACTAGAAAAAGTTTCAATTGCTTCATATAGTCGATAGCTTTTGTTTTATTTCTTTGCTTAGAAACATATTGTGCCTCGTTTAAATGTCTATAATAATTTTTAAATATTTCTTCAGAAAGAATTCCATCAGACATGGCTTTTTTAACCGCGCATTGTGGTTCATTTGTATGTGAACAGTTAGAAAATTTACATTTCCTAGAGATATCAACTATATCTTCATATCCAATATTTAAGTTACCTTCATGATTTATTAAGTCAAATCCTATTTTACTAATAAGTAATCCCTCCACTTTTAAATGAGTTTTTTAGAAGCATACTTACAAATTGTATCGTTTTTAAGTTATGATTGTTTTAATATTCTGTATTCTTGCAAATTGATTTCTCTACATCAGGGAGAAGGGTGTATATGCTCTTCCCAATTAAAGATTCTAATTCATTCTTAATTGTATAGAATCCTTTCCAATGTAACGAAGTATGAGAGGTTGTGCCATGACGTAAACCAACAGAAACCAATCTTCTTTCAAGCGTAGTAAAACCATCTGCATCAGCGAGAGCGTCGCAAAGAGTAATTACTTTATTGTATAAGTCATAGTCACTATGTTCATTCAATATTTCAATTAACCGGCTTTTCATATAATCAGGAACAAGGCTCCACTCTGCTGCGATATCTATATGCTCATTTTTGCAAGGAAATGAATGCGTCACACATATAACGGCGTTTCCTGTATACCCTAAATCATTCATATACATGTAACCATCATAGGAATGAATAACAGATTTAGTAAAACCTTTATATCTTCCTATATCATGCAGGAGAGCGGCATTATATTCTATATCAACATCTAAGTCATACCCATTTTTTATAAGTTCTACAATTATTTTTTCAGTTGCATTGGCAACATGAATTGAATGTTCGAACCAAGGACCTGGGTTTTGTTCATATGCCCAATCCAGTAATTTTCTTGCGTATTTCCTGTCTAATATATATTTCATATAGTGATCCTTTCTCTAAAAAATCGTATCTTAATTAATTTCATCTTAATATTTAATTATTCCTGCTATAAAAATTGTTAAAATGAAAACAAAAGGGGGAAAAGTAATGCGAAATTTAGTAATTGAAGAAATGAAGCAACTAGAAAATGAGATTGAAGATCTTTCTAAACTTTTGACAACGGTTGTAGATGATGGGGCATCAATTGGTTTTTTACCTCCACTGGAACAAAAAGAAGCAACAAATTATTGGCAAGCGGTATTAGCACCAGAAGTAATATTGTATGTTGCTAAAATAAACAATGAAGTGGCAGGAAGTGTTCAATTACATTTAGTTACAAAGCCTAACGGGACCCATAGAGCTGAGATTTGCAAGTTAATGACTCATCCGAATTTTAGACGTAACGGTATTGGACGTTCACTTATGCAAAAAGCAGAGGAAAGAGCGAAACTAGAAAACAGATCTCTTTTAGTATTAGATACTAGAGAAGGAGACCCTTCCAATAGATTGTACAAGTCATTAGGCTTTCAAGAATCCGGTAAAATACCAGGGTATGCAATTTCTCCGGATGGTGAGTTAGATGCAACGGTTATTTATTATAAAATGATTTAGTTTTTTCTTTTCATTCTTTAACTTCAAATTGAACGTTCAATTTGAAGTCCAGTTTATATAAGAGTTTAACAAGTTTTTAAGAGGTAGTATTAAAATAGGGATTTTGAAGCCATTTGGTGAATAGTAAATGTTAATCTAAAAGATGGAGGTTGCTGTGATGTTGAAACTGTTTCAATATAACTGGCAAGTTCGTGATGATTGGTTTACATGGTGCGAAGACATATCGGCTGAAGAACTAGTAAAGAAACGGGTCGGTGGGTTCGGCAGTATACTACATACCCTATTTCATATTGTAGATGTGGAATATATGTGGATCTTAGGGTTGCGCGGTGAATCAGTCCCTGAGGAACCAGTGTTTGAAGAGTATGCCAGCTTACAAAAAGTGAAAAATCTTTCAGCTCAATACCACGAGAAAGTGAAGCCGTTTGTGACTTCTTGGACAAATGAAATGGATTCTCGGAAACTTTCAAAAGCTGACTTCAAGGAAGAGCCGATTAGCTCAAGAGACGCACCAATTAGGCGCCGAGTCATTGAATGTACAAACGGAGAGTTAATACGTCATGTCATTGTCCACGAAATCCATCATATCGGCCAGTTATCTATATGGGCACGTGAGATAGGAAAGGAGCCAGTTTCCGCAAATCTGAGAGGGAGAGGGCTATTTGATAACTAGACTACCTTTGCCAAATTCGTAATTGCACGCTTTAATGGCACAAGGATCAAGTAATAATCAATCTTTTTCAAAACCCACTTTTTCTATTTATTATTTTATCCAGGTTTATAGAGTTAATGTAATCAAACTTTTTTAAGCGCTACACTGTGATATATAATTGTAAGTAGTTAACAATAAAACGACAAAATAAATAATAGATGTGATAACTGGTAATTAATATACGTGAAGAATTGATATTGTTGTAGTTAAACGAATTTGAGAAAGTTTTTAGAGGGTTCTTTTAGTAATGCTCTTCCACTTATAATGGATGTAGAGAAGATGACTAGGCAACTATAGTTATTTTCGTTTCATTTTTGGGAAGGGGATGAAAGAATGAAAAAGACAAGTTTACAAAAGATGAAAAAGGTTATGTTAAGTGGTGGGATATTACTTACGGGATTATTAACATTTGGATTTTCAGAAAAGGCTTCAGCTCATGGGTATGTAGAATCACCAGCGAGCCGATCTTATTTATGTAAGCAAGGGGTAAATGTAAATTGCGGTCCAGTTCAATATGAACCACAAAGTGTAGAAGGAATAGGCGGCTTTCCGCAATTAGGACCTTCTGATGGACAAATTGCAGGTGCTGGTCATTTTCCTGCTTTAGACGCTCAATCAGTGGATAGGTGGAAGAAAGTTACGTTAAACGGCGGGACGAATACATTCAAGTGGAAACTAACGGCTCCTCATAGTACGAAAGAATGGAAATACTACATTACAAAGAAGGATTGGAATCCAAATATGCCTTTAACAAGGTCTAGTTTAGATATAGTGCCGTTCTATGTGAAAAATGATGGCGGAGTTAGACCGGGGACAACAGTAACGCATGAAGCAAATGTACCAACTGATCGTAGTGGCTACCATCTTATTTTAGCTGTTTGGGAGATTGCGGACACTGGAAATGCATTTTATCAAGTTATTGATGTGAACCTTGTGAATAATGGTTTAAATTCCAATTTTGCATTTAACAATGCAGTGCAAGTTCCTACACTATTTTAAATTAAATATACATTTTGATCATCTAATTCATTTTAGATGATCTTTTTTATGAAAAATATAGAGGAAAGTACAATTATTTATAAAAAATTCGGGTTTAAATATTGTCATATTTGCTTCTTTAAGATATCCTTTTCATGAAGAGGTGGAAAACATGGAAAAAGTACTAGTTTTCGGGCATAAAAACCCAGATACAGATGCAATTTGTTCTGCAATTGCTTATGCAGAATTGAAAAAAGAATTAGGAATGAATGCTGAGCCTGTACGTTTAGGCGAAATCAGCGGTGAAACTCAATTTGCGTTAGACTATTTTAAAGTAGAAGGACCGCGTTTTGTTGAGACAGTTGCAAGCGAAGTGGACAACGTTATTTTAGTTGACCATAACGAGCGTCAACAAAGTGCTAACGATATCGAATCTGTTCGTGTGTTAGAAGTAATCGATCATCACCGTATTGCTAACTTTGAAACAAGCGATCCTATTTACTACCGTTGTGAGCCAGTTGGATGTACAGCTACAATCTTAAACAAAATGTACAAAGAAAATGGCGTTACAATTCGTAAAGAAGTTGCAGGTTTAATGTTATCTGCAATCATTTCAGATTCTTTATTATTCAAATCTCCAACTTGCACAGAACAAGACGTAGCAGCAGCTCGTGAATTAGCGGAAATCGCTGGTGTAGATGCAGATAGCTATGGCTTAGAAATGTTAAAAGCTGGTGCTGACTTAAGCGGAAAAACAATGGAGCAATTAATCTCTCTTGATGCTAAAGAATTCCAAATGGCTAACGCGAAAGTTGAAATTGCACAAGTAAACGCTGTCGATACTAACGACGTTCTTGTACACCAAGCGGAACTTGAAAAAGTTATCTCTGCAGTAGTAGAAGAAAAAGGGTTAGACCTATTCTTATTCGTTGTAACTGATATCTTAACTAACGATTCTGTCGGTCTTGCGATCGGTAAAGCAGCAAACGTTGTTGAGAAAGCATACAACGTAACATTACAAAACAACACAGCTACATTAAAAGGTGTTGTATCTCGTAAAAAACAAATCGTACCAGTATTAACTGAAGCATTCCAAGCTTAATACTATTCAGTACTGATTAACAAAAAGGACAAGTAGTCGGATGGCTACTTGTCTTTTTTATTTGTTACATAGGATACTGGTATGAAAATAAGGACAGCATTAGCTATCCTTATAACTGTTTATTCCGCATTAACGGACAGTAAGAGCATTACCTCAAAGTTCAGCGAAAGTAAAGAAGTTAGGTGAGGGATCAACTGTCCGTAAGAGCCCGATTGGTGAAGGCCAATAATCCGTGGGGGATGAAGAAAACCCTCACGGATTAAAGTTTCACTTTATTCGTAAGACTTTTTCCTGTTTATATAAAATGTAAAAACAGCAGTAATGAGGAAAATGGGTATTGCGTACGCTTGCCCAACAAACAACTTCCAACTAATAGAATTATAGCCTTCAGATGCTGGAACAATCATAACAATAACACAAACGATAAAATAGACGAATAGTGCAGGGATAATATTTTTCATTATTGTTCACCTCCTTTAAAAAACAATAAAATAAACATATTCATATATTAAAATTTTTGTGATTCGTTTTAAAGATTAAGCTCACAAAATGTTTATGAAGTAGTATTATATTTGTAAAGAGTGCAGTGTACTACGTAGATGTAGAACGAAAAAAATTGGACTATGCTTCTGAAAAGAAGTGAAATATGAGTGGAAATCGATATAAATATGGTAAAATATTCAATTGTGACGTTTGGAATTATTATATAGTATTTTGCGAGGGAAATGTATGAAATAATTGATTTAACATAAGGAAGAAAAGAGGTAAAAAATATAGATGAAAAGATTATGTATAATCCCATGTGGAAAGAAGAAAATCTGGGATAAGTATGTAGATTATGGACCTACTGAGGCGAAGAATGTATATATTAGTCCTTTCGGGAAAGCATGTCAGGCGTACGCAACTGAGTTTTTTGATGATTGGGTTATTTTATCAGCAAAGCATGGATTTTTAAAGCCGAATGATATTGTACAAGAAAACTATGATCTTGCATTTGATTCGAAGAGTGATGAAGTTATTAGTATAGAGCAACTACAAAAACAGATGATTGATAAAGGTTTAATACAGTTTGACGAAATTGTTTTGCTTGCGGGAAAGAAGCATAAAAAAGAAGTCACAAAGTTATATCCAGAAGAAATCATTACATATCCGTTAGAAGGATGTAAAGGGATCGGGTATATGCTGCAGAGGTTGAAAGGAGCTGTGGCGGAGGTAAAGGAACTATAGTAGTGGTGTTTCATATTTAGTTAACGTAGTAGTTACCTATTATTATGAACGAGAAGTAAGAAAATATACATGAATGTAAAGCCCAAGCATTGGGCTTTTTTATTTGCAATATTTCCTACGAATATTTAATAGAAAATTTTTAAGAAAGTGTAATACTTAAAAAACTATTGTTTAAAAGTAGAAAATAGACTAGTAAACAAGCCTTTTTCTACTTTTAAACATAGAATATTATGAATTCTATTGAGGAGGAAGCATATTCATGGGGAATCATTGTCATTGTGGACGTTCATTTTGGGATGATTTAATGTTTGGAAGATGTAGATGTAAACGCAGGGACTGTGACGAATGTTGCTGCAAAGAGAAACCGAAATGTGATTGTGACGAGTGTCGTTGCAAGGAAAAGCCGAAGTGTGATTGCGAAAAATGCCATTGTAAACAGGAAGGGTATTAATAATAAAAGAGTACTTTACGTACTCTTTTATTTTATGAGTTTATATTCCATCTTGAACTAATTTTTTTTCAATTTCCCATGTATCTCGCTTTTTAATTTTTATAGCTACATTAGTTCCGCCAGATTCTTTATAAAAAATATAGCCATTGTTTGCGTTTACGTATGTTATTGGTTCACTTATGCAATCTCGTGAACAAGATGTATTAACGAGCTCAAGTAAGGATAGTTCGCTCGGTTCGGTTTTACTTTCAGCTATAACGGCATCAATGTTTGTTTTACGATAACCTTGTAAATTCACATGGAAAATCTGTTCAATTTCTCCTGTAATGCTAGTATTCATTACTTCTACTGAATTCTTTTTTTCTTGAAGAAATCCATTTTCATAAAGTAATTTTGTATATCCAAGCCAGGCGATTAAAACTAGCATGATAAACATACTAGACATTTTTAGTGTTCGAAGTCTTTTACTAACAATTGTTTCTGAGTATTTCATTCAGTCTAATCCTCCAATGTTTTTAATTTAAAGTATGCCTGGATACATACATTTAGAAGAGGATAGAAGGCAACAAGTTGTTGATTCAAAAAAGAAAACATCAGAAGTTAGATGTTTTCTTTTTTGAATGATTATTGTTATCTGTTCGTTACTTGTTTCATAAGCGGTCTTATTTCTTTAACAGGTGGTTTTTTATCATAGGCATCAACGTAAGAAAAGTAATAATTTAAATTTCTAAGAAGTCCTTTTCCTATTTTAGCGCTTAAAAAGGGGAATACTTGTCCAGTATAATCATCGAGAGATTTACAGTAGTATTTTTCATCTAAATATATACTGTATTTACAAGTGAGTTCTACTAATGAGTTACCTTCATCATCAATTACCTCTTTAGAATCAATAATGTCTATTAATGCAAATTTTTCATTCAAATACACTTTCTTCTTTTTCTCGTGTTTATTTGTGAGTATAAATACGAGACCAATGGCGTTAATCAAACTATTTCCTCCTATAAAAAACGGATATAAATAAAATATATCGATATACGTTAAATGTAAAGAGGAGAGGCGAAATAACATTGAGAGAAAGCTAAATAAGCCGATTTTTTTTTGAAATCGGCTTATGCTTATTTTTATCCCGCATTGACGAGAAGTAAGAATCACACCTTGAAATTCAGCTTAAGTAGAGAAGTTAGGCGGGAGATAAAATGCTCGTGAAACCCTGATTGGTCTGGGTTAGTAATCGGTGGGGATGTACAAACCCATCACTGGTTAACGTCTCAGTTTATTGAAATACTTGCGGGAATTGTTTTACGATTGCGTTTGTTATCATGTCGGCCATTTCTAATGCTTCTTTTTCAATTTTATCGTAAAGTTTTATTCCTGCTTCATAATCTTTATTTAGGAAGGCAAGCGCTTCTGCTTTCGTTAGTGCTAAATGTTCATAAAACATTTTTCTAAATTCCTCTTTATCTATATATGGATTGATACTGTGAAGAAATTCAGTAATTTCATCACCATTAGCGTACCATTTCTTCTCTATAGCGGCAGCTGCATTTTGATCACCAGCTTTTGCGGCTTTCACAAGATCGGCTGCAATTACTAAATGATCTTTAATTAATGCACTATATTTCTTTACTGCATCCTCGCCATAGAAGGGCTCAAGTGATAGTCCCATATGTGTTGCGTTTTGTAGAAGCCGTCCAACAGTAACGTTAACATCGGGTAAATTAAAGACAATACTTATAATAGCCAATCTCGTCCAAGCGACGTGTTGTTCCCATAAAGAACGCATATATCCTTTTAAAAAATTCTCGTTTTTACTTATTCGGTAGTTACGTACGGATAAATCATAGTTTACATAAGGGTTATGATAGGGGGAGTAATACGATTGCCAATAAGAATACATAAAAAGTAACACTCCTTTGAACATGTATAACTCAAAGTATGATAAAGATTTATTTTTAGTTACGTGTCCTAGATAATTTTCAGGTAATTTGAAATGGAGAAATTCGATAAATGATGTTGTGATATATATAAATAAATTGAATATAAAGTAAAAGAGGCTCTGCAAGGGAAGTTGCAGAGCCTCTAAAGGGTATTGCCGAGATGTCGGACTCGACTACGTAATATTATCATAAAATTCTTTTAAAAAAACCTGGTAAATGTGTCCAAATAAAAATGGAACTTTAATAAAGTCAAAGGGACCTGCTTCCCGCGGCAGGCCCCATTAACTAGATAATGTAGATGAGCAAAAACTCATCTGGATTACTTTTATAGTAACAAGTAAAATGCGTTTTGTGTATTGAGAAAAAAGAATTGCATAATTACATGTGAACAATTTATATTTTACTTTTTATGATTATCATGAATTGTTGGGATTTAAATCTGGTTATAAAATGGAGAAAAGACTTGGAAGTGAAATTGAAGTGCACAGAAATATGTAATCATGAAAAAGACCTGCTATTATGAGCAGGTCAACTTAAGGGGTTTATCCAACAGATTATTATATATGGTAGCAACTGAATTGTAGTAAGTCTATACGTTTCATATTGAGAAAACTTCTGTGGATGATCTATTTTTTGCGCATATATTAACGTCTAAAAAGTTGAGAAAGAAAATCAAAAAAATTTCTATAAGAAAATAATGGCTGGTACTTATAATATGATTCATATTTCCACGCATCATTATTAGAGAATTGGAGTTGTTTTGTTTTTGCTTTGATGGAACTCATATTACGATGCTTCATATAATAACCTCCTGCATTTATATGTATACGATTAGTAGTATTCAAGAAAGGGCAATAAAATGAATATTTAAATTGAAATGCTTTCTTCATGTGTAATGGATGTATGTTTTAAATGTTGTGAAACATACAAAACACCGATGCTAATTAATATTAAATACGAGGTGAAATATAGAATAATGAAAAAATAATAAGCACTTATTCATCGCTTTCAAGTCGCATAAGTGATGATATAATAGAAGTAGATGAAAGATAAAGAAAAGCAGGTGAATCTTTTTTGTTTACAAAAGCACAAGAACTTTTAGCGTCTTATTTCGGTTATTCGTCATTCCGAAGAGGGCAAGATGAAACAATTAAAAATGTATTAGAGGAGAAAGATACAGTTTGCATTATGCCTACGGGCGGAGGTAAGTCAATTTGTTATCAAATTCCCGCATTAGTATTCGAAGGAACGACGTTAGTAATATCACCTTTGATTTCACTTATGAAAGACCAAGTAGATACACTAATACAAAACGGTATATCCGCTACGTATATTAATAGTTCTATTTCAATGACAGAAGCTAATCATAGAATTCAATTAGCGAAACAAGGGCATTATAAGTTACTTTATGTCGCTCCTGAGCGTCTTGATTCAAGGGAGTTTGTTGATCAACTTATCGATATGAAAATCCCGATGATTGCGATTGATGAGGCGCACTGTATTTCGCAGTGGGGACATGATTTCCGTCCAAGTTATTTACATATACATCGTATACTAGATTATCTCCCAGAAAAACCGCTCGTATTAGCGTTAACAGCGACAGCAACTCCGCAAGTACGTGATGATATTTGCAAAACGCTTGAAATTAATCAAGAAAATACAATTATGACAACTTTTGAGCGTGAGAACTTATCATTTTCTGTCATTAAAGGACAGGATCGTAATGCTTATTTAGCGGATTATATTCGTCAAAATCAAAAGGAATCAGGGATTATATATGCAGCTACTAGAAAAGTAGTTGATCAGTTGTATGAAGATTTAATGAAAGCGGAAGTTTCGGTATCAAAATATCACGCTGGTATGAGTGATCATGATCGAAATGAGCAACAAGAACTCTTTTTACGAGATGAAGTAAGTGTAATGATAGCGACATCTGCATTCGGAATGGGTATTGATAAATCGAATATTCGTTACGTTATTCATTATCAGCTGCCAAAAAATATGGAAAGTTACTATCAAGAAGCAGGGCGTGCTGGTCGTGACGGATTAGATAGTGAATGTATTTTGTTATATTCTTCTCAAGATGTGCAAGTACAACGCTTTTTAATTGATCAATCAACAGGAGAATCACGTTTTTCGAATGAACTTGAAAAATTGCAAAATATGACTGATTACTGTCATACAGAACAATGTTTACAATCATTCATTTTGCAATACTTTGGAGAAGAACCGAAAGAAGATTGTGGACGCTGCGGTAATTGTACGGATGACCGTGAGAGCATCGATGTGACGAGAGAATCACAAATGGTTTTATCCTGTATGATTAGAACGAACCAACGATTTGGAAAACAAATGATTGCACAAGTATTAACTGGATCGAAAAATAAGAAAGTTATTGAATTTAATTTTCATACTTTACCAACGTATGGCCTTTTATCAAACCGTAGTGTAAAAGAAGTGAGTGACTTTATAGAGTTTTTAATTTCAGATGAGTTAATTGTAGTTGAACATGGTACGTATCCGACATTAAAAGTAACGGGAAAAGGGAAAGAAGTATTACTTGGTAATGAGAATGTTCTACGAAAAGAACGAGTAGAGACGAGACAAATCGTCCAAGATCATCCTTTATTTGAAGTGTTGCGTGAAGTACGTAAAGAAATCGCACAAGGAGAAGGTGTACCTCCGTTCGTTATTTTCTCTGACCAAACATTAAAAGATATGTGTGCCAAAATGCCGCGAAATGATTCCGAACTGTTAACAGTAAAAGGTATTGGAGAACACAAACTTGTGAAGTATGGCTCGCACTTCTTACAAGCAGTTCAGCATTTTATTGATGAAAATCCAAACTATGTAGAAACAATTAAGACAGAAGTTGTTTCTGAGCGTAAAAAATCAGGAAAAGCTTCAGTGAATTCTCATTTGGAAACGTATGAAATGTATAAACAAGGAATTGACCTAAATGAGATTGCAAAAGAACGTGATCTATCAAGACAAACAATTGAAAACCATTTAATTCGCTCTTTTGAGGATGGGATGGAAGTAGATTGGCAAAGTTTTGTACCAAAAGAGTATGAATCTCTTATAGAAACTGCTGTACAAAATGCAGAAGGTGGTTTGAAATCTATTAAAGAACAGCTTCCAAATGAAGTGAGTTACTTTATGATCCGTGCTTATTTACAAATAAGAAAGTAGAGACATATAAAGGGGATAGGGATTTATGTATCATGTTTTCGTTTATGGCACGTTAAGAAGAGGGCAAACGAATGCTCATTATATGCAAGGTGCAACATGCATCGCAGACGGAGCATGGACGTATGGGGAATTATTTGATACAAACGAAGGATATCCGGCCATGATTTGTTCTAATGAAGTAAAGGTATATGGGGAAGTTTATGAAGTAAATGATGATGTTTTGCATAAGTTAGATGAACTAGAAGAATATACAGGTAATGCAGAGACTGATTTATATGACCGAATAACGCAAACAGTGTATGTTGCTGATACGGAAATACATGCGTATGTGTATATTGCTCAGGATAAAAAGATGTTAAAGAAAGTGATTGATTCTGGGGATTGGCTTTTATATCAAAAAGTATAATAAAAGTAACTATATAAAATTGGAAAGCAGATAATGAAATATTTCATTATCTGCTTTTTATTGTTTCTTTTAATTGAACTTCTCAAATTAATAAAGAATGTTTTAAATATGTTATATCGAATTAAAGCAAAGCAGAGTAGGGATTAATGGTTACTCTTTTATATTTTAGAAAATTCTCACTAGAACTATTGACTTTGCGAATGGATTTTTAATACAATTGTATTTCGACTGAAAAATTAGAACGGACAGGAGGGAATCGTCGAAATGAGCAACATATTTGAAGATGAGTTACAAAAAATGAGGGATACTTTACATACGATGGATGATCAATTAGAACAGCTTGAAAAAATCCCGGTTTATTATGGAGAAGATTTTAAAGAGCAAATTCTTGAAAGCATGAGGGAGTCAAATAGACAGAACTTACGTATCGGTGTGGAAGAGCCGTATTTTGGAAGACTAGACTTTCAAGAGGATGGAAAAGAACAAGTTATGCCGATTTATATCGGTAAAGTAGGTGTTTCAGATAAGGACACGATGAAACCAATTGTTATCGATTGGCGAGCGCCTGTCGCAAGTATGTTTTATTCATTTACCGGTGGAGAAGAACTAGCGTTTTATCAATCACCAGATGGGTTAGTTGAAGGTGATGTGTATTTAAAACGAAACATTTCCATTCGTAAAAGAGAACTTGAACGTGTTGTTGATACATATGTGAAAGGAAATGAAGATGTATCGCATGCCGATGATTTTCTTCTATATCGATTAGGTGAGAATAAAGATAATAAACTAAAGGATATTGTTTCAACGATTCAATCGGAACAAAATGATATTATTCGAGCGGAAAGAAATTTACCATTACTTATTCAAGGGGTTGCAGGGAGCGGAAAGACAACAATCGCTTTACATCGCCTTGCTTTTTTAATTTATGAATACCGTGAACAGTTAGAGGCAGAAAGAATGATTGTATTTGCTCCGAACAGCTTGTTTTTAGATTATATTTCGAGTGTACTGCCTGAATTAGGGGTAGGGAATATTAGTCAAACAACGTTTCCAGATTGGGCATTGCGTACGTTAGATGATTCAGTGAAACTAAAGCAAACAGAAGAGAAATTGAAAGAAGCATTTTCAATTAATCGTGATGAAAGTAAGGTAATGCTCGGTAAATTAAAGGGTACACTGGAATTTAAGGCGTTTATTGAAGAGAGAATGATTCAATTTGAAAATGACTTAGTTCCGCCAAAGGATTTTGAGGCGTGGGATAAAGCGATTATTCCAGTAGAAGACATTAAAAAATGGATGCAAGTTGAATATAAACATTATCCACTAAAGAAAAGAAGAGAACGTTTAGTAGGCCGCATGAAGCGCTGGATTGAAATTGAACTTAAAAAGTTTGGGGAAACGAACGAGAAAAAATTGCTCAAAAAAGAAGCGACTAAGAGATTGAACACATATCTGAAGTTTTGGCCAAAAATGAGTGCTCTTTCACTGTATAGTTCAATATTGAAAAGTAAAGAAATACTCGAAGTTTTACCTGAAGAACTTGTTAAAGAAACAGAAAAGAGTTGTCGTAAAAAAGAAGTGTATGTAGAAGATTTACCTGCCTTAATTTACATCCATCATCGCATAACAGGTATTGAAATCGGTCAGAAGTTTCATCATGTCGTTATTGATGAAGCGCAAGATTTTTCGCCATTTCAAGTGTATGTATTAAAAGAAATTACACTAGGTAATTCTTTCACTATATTAGGTGATTTATCGCAAGCGATTTATGATTACCAAGGAATTGAAGATTGGAACGCATTTAAGGAAGTATTCCAAGAAACAGGTTATTTTGAATTGACTAGAAGTTATCGTTCTACAAAAGAAATTATTGAATTCGCAAATGAAATAATTAAAAATGCAGAAATACCAGTGGGGCTCGCAACACCAGTTTTCCGTAGCGGTGAAGACGTAAAAGTAATCCATGCAGAAGATCAATTCACTGAAGTTTTGAAGACAATAAAGCATTTGCAAAATGCAGATGTAAAAACAATTGCAGTAATAGGTAGAACAGATGATGAATGCCACGATATGTATGAGAAATTAACGAATGCAGGATTGACGGTAAATGTCATTGAAGCAAATCAAAGTAAATATGAAGGTGGTATTTCAGTAGTACCTGTATATTTAGCGAAAGGTTTAGAATTTGACGCTGTAATTCTAATGGATGTTGATGAAGAACATTATAAAAATACAAAGCATGATGCGAAGTTAATGTATGTCGCATGTACGAGATCACTGCATGATTTATGGATTTTCCATAGCGGTGAAGCGTCGCCTTTAATTAAAGGATTAAAATAAATGTAAAAAGAGGATTTTCTAGTAGGGTATGAAAATCCTCTTTTTTATATTTAAAAGCTAGATGAATTAACGACCTGAGCGGTTATTTAAATAATATAATAAAGTAAAAAAAGTGCAATGGAGTTATATGCATTAATATGTGCGTTTAAGTATAAATCTTGGTGATGGAAGTGTTTCTTGTTCTGCTTCAAAATACGCAACTTGATTTGTAATTGAGTATAGAATAGAAGGCATTCCCATTCCAACAGCAGCCTCTAATGCGTCCAGCAAAGGGAGTGTTTTTCCATCGATTTTTGTGTCCTATGATATGGCGTAACAAGAATCAACAGCCCCATGTTTTTTTAACAGATCTCCTATATCAATTGGACAAGAATTAGGCTTAGGAATTTCAATCATATATTCTTCACGTAACGTAGTTCTGTAATTATGGCAAAGTCGACCGATCGCATCTTTACGTTTTTTTGAAGAAGAAAGCTCAAATAGTACTCTATTTTGAAGGCGCTTAGTAAAAAATGATTTTACAATGATCTCTTCTAATTTTTTATCCATTAAGATTCTCCAATCAACTAATCATTTGTTGGAAATTTTAGTGTTATTATATCATTACATATATTAAAAAAGGGGAAAAGCTATGATTACAAAAGTAATAACAAAAAGAAAATGGGAAATCGCAAAAACAACTGGAGAAATTCATGAAGAGTCACTTATAAAAGAGGGGTTTATTCATTGTTCATTATTTGAACAAGCTTTAAAGGTTGCAGAAAAACATTTCTTTCATGAAGAAGAGGTTTTATTACTTACAATAAATCCATCCTTGTTAAAAGCAGAAATAAAATATGAACTTGCTTCAAATGGTCAAGAATACCCGCATGTATATGGAGTAATCAATGTTGAGTCGATTGTAGGGGTTATCCCATTTCCTAAAGAAAAAGGAGAGTTTATATTACCAGAGGTACAAAGTTAAGCGTGTTATAAATATATAAGTTAGCTAGAAAAGCACAAATCGTATAGTTTGTGCTTTTTTTATCCGTTTTTTGGTAAATGATAATTGTTTTTGTCACACGAATACTGTACGATACATAGTATAAAACACATACTGTATGACATATAGTAATAAAAATGAGGTGGGTGAATGGATACTTTATTAAATTCATTAATTACTGAGTTAAGAAGAGGGACATTGACATTAGCGGTTTTAAGTCAATTAAGAACGCCGCAGTATGGATATTCACTTGTCCAATTATTGGAGCAATCAGGGATTACAATTGATCAAAGTACTTTATATCCACTACTTCGTCGATTAGAAAAGCAGAAACTAGTTACGAGTAGTTGGGATAAAACGGAGAGTAGACCTCGTAAGTATTATGTTTTAAGTGAATATGGACTAGAGATATTTTTACAATTGAAAAAGGAGTGGATAAAGGATTCGAAAGAACTTTATAACCTATTAAAGGAGGAGGACGAGAATGAGTTTGATTGATATGTACGTCCAAGAAGTGGCGAAGAGATTACCTGAAAAAAATCGTGAAGATATTACGCTTGAGCTACGGTCGACAATAGAGGATATGTTACCAGACGATTATAATGAAGATGATGTGAAGAGCGTTCTCGAAAAATTGGGAAGTCCGGTTTCATTGGCTAATGGGTATTTGGATAGACCGATGCATTTAATTGGACCACGTTATTTTGATGTATATACGACGTTATTAAAAATGATTATACCAATTGCAGCTGTTATCGCACTCATTGCAATGGTTGCAGAAAATTTTATAGGCTATACTGGTAATCAAGTAGTATTAGATGTTATTTTAAAATTGATAGGTAAAGGCATTGGGGAAATTGTTGAAGTAGGCCTCCATGTGTTTTTCTGGTTGACACTTGTATTTGCTGTTTTAGAAAGAACTGATAAAGAAAAGGATCCACACCCATTAACAACAAGTTTAAAAAAATGGACGCCAGATGATTTGAAAAATATCTCGTATATCCCGAAGAAAAAGGCAATCTCAAAGTTTGAAGTTTTTGGAGGTTTAATGTGGACAGCAATATGGGCTACCCTTTACTTTTATGCAAACCATCTTGTAGGCGTATATAATGGTACGGAAAACGGACTGAAGTTTATCGCGCCAACGTTTAATCAAGATGTTTTACTTCAATATTGGCCGATTATTTTGGTTATGATCGTTTTTGAAGTAGCTATATCTCTTTATAAGTTAGTACAAGGACAATGGACGAAAAGATTGGCAATCGGAAATGGTATTCTTCAAGTAGTCGGAACGATAGTATTCATTGTAATTGTAGTAAATCCACATATATTTAACGAAGGATTTATTACGTATTTGGCAAATGTGTTTACTATTTCCCCAGAAGGATTTAAAACGTGGTTAGTTGGCGGTGGAATTATCATTTATACGTTGTCCGCTGCGATTAATATATTTGATGGTTTCCGAAAAGCAAGTATTCGTATGTGGAAATAAAACAGAAATTTCGGTAAAATAAAATTATTAAAAAGATAGCGAAAGAAGATTAACATTAGGAAAGGAAGAAAACGATGATCAGGGAAGCAACGAAAAGAGATGTAGCATATATTTTAGACATTTATAACGATGCGATACTTTATACAACAGCTGTATATGCATATAAACCTGTAACCCTTGAAAATAGAATAGATTGGTATGAACAAAAAAAGGCTGATGGCTATCCAATTTTCGTATACGAACTAGATAATAAAGTAGTAGGATTTGCGACATTCGGCTCATTTAGAGCGTGGCCTGCTTACAAATATTCAATTGAACATTCTGTGTATGTTGATAAGGAATATAGAAAAAATGGAATTGGCTCCTCTTTGATGGAAAAATTAATCGCAACCGCAAAAGAAAGAGAATATATGACCTTAATTGCTGGAATCGATGCGGAAAACGAGAAAAGTATAGCCTTGCATCAAAATTATGGATTTGTTCATGCCGGAACAATACAAAAAGCTGGTTATAAGTTTAATAGATGGCTAGATTTAGCCTTTTATCAATTGGAGCTTAACGGGCCTGAAAATCCTATAGAAGATTAGAAGTTTTTCGTGAAAATGAATGTTTTAGGTAGCAAGGAGTAATTCATGCTACCTTTTTCTAATTGTCATTACAAATATAACCTGTCAAAAAAGGTTTTTTATATTCCATATTGAATTATTAGAAGGTGATATAACGATGTGAAAAGAGGAATGGAAATGGAAACTGTCATTCAAAAAATGAAAGAGATACAAGTTGGTCATGTAGGAGTAGCTATTTATTCTACAAAAAACGAATGTATAATTATTTCATATAATAGTGAATTATATATTCCATTAGCATCGGCAGCAAAAGTAGTAATTGGATTTGTAGCAGCACAAATGGTGAAGGAAAATAAACGTAATTGGAATGATATACTTCATCACATTAAATTTCATCCACATGAAGATAGTGCACAGTTATATCCGCATCTACAAGGAAGAAGTACTTTAACACTTAGTAAAGCAGTAGAAGTGATGATAGCTTGTCACGACAGTTATATTGCTCACTCGGTTGTAAAGCACTGCGGTGGATGGGATGCTGTGAAAATAAATGCTCAAACGTATTTTTCAAAAATTTATATACAAGAGAATGCTAGAGATGAGAAAAATGTTGGAGAATTAAATCAAGTTCTTTCGCTTTTAGTACATATTTTTCAAGGCTATAAAGTAGAACCAGCAGTATGGGAACCAATTATCAATGGAATGGTAAGACAACAAGGGGATTATGAAAGTATACCGTATTTTCATTTAGCTCATATGACAGGTGGATTGCCCACAGCTACAATAAATATTGGTATAATGGGAATGTTTAACGAATTCCCGTTTCTTTATGTAATTGGGGGAAAAGATTTACCCGAGCGAGTTCATAATATAGAGGTTGATGAAACTATTGCAACAGCTTTGAAATACATTTACAAAGCATATAGTGAAAGCATGCTAGGAGTGAGCGATTGAAACGAAACTTAAAGACTTCAACAATTATTATTTTAATTGTAACGATTATTGCTCTTGAAGTTGGAATCGCACTATATGATCACAATTTGTCATTAGATACCATTTACTTTGCAGCGATTCTTATTTGTATTGTATTGCTTTTTGGTACACGTGTTTCTAAAGAGAAAGAACGTACATCGAAACAGAGACGAAGAAAAACGGCTCTAATATTTTGGCCATCTATAATAATGTTAATTATTAGTTTTGCAGTTATAAGTTATGTACGAACAGGCTATGTCTCTGTACCTGGGATAATTGGTTTTTCGTGTTTTGTTACATATGGTGGATTTGTATTCATTAGTATTTTAAAAAGGCGGAATAAAAATTAGATGTAATTTACTAAGTTGAAAGGAAGAAATATATATGAAACACATAGAGAATGGTACTCGTAATGAAGGAGAATACATTAGAAATAAAGTCATTCAATATAATATGTCCATCTTAACAGATGAAGTAAAGCAGCCGATGGAACAAGTAAGCCTTGTAGTGAAAGATGAGGAAGGAAAAATCTTTGGCGGCGTAACAGGAACGATGTATTTTTATCATCTTCATATCGATTTTTTATGGGTTGATGAATCCGTTCGTCATGATGGTTATGGAAGTCAACTGATACATAAAATCGAAGACATTGCGAAGGAAAAAGGATGTAGACTCATATTACTAGATTCATTTAGTTTCCAAGCACCGGGATTTTATAAAAAGCACGGCTACCGAGAATATGGTGTCGTTGAAGATCATCCGAAAGGGTATAGTCAACACTTTTTAGAAAAGAGATTATAATAATATTATGTATACTAGTTGATGGGAGAAAGAATATGTACACGTATAAATTACAACATGAACGACCAATTTGTGCAGAGAAAATAAAGAAGCTTTACGACTCTGTCGGTTGGTGGCCAGAAAGAAAAGAAATCGATATTGAAAAAATGTTAAAGAATAGCATAGCAATTGGGGTATGGAAAGAAAATGAGTTAATTGGGTTTGCTAGAGTCGTTTCAGATGGTGTTTTTCGAGCGTACATAGAAGATGTTGTCGTACATGAAAGTGTAAGAAATAAAGGCATTGGAGAGAATATGCTTACAATGTTACTGGAAGAGATATCTCATATTGATATTGTTAGTCTATTTTGCGGAGAGAAACTCATAAAGTTTTATGGGGAACAGCAATTTAAAGCGACGAAGCAAATTGTGATGCATCGTAATCAAATAGTGAAAGAATAAGAGGTGCCATTTAAAATGAATGCAACGAGAGCATATTGTTTATCAAAAAGAAAAGCGACAGAGGATTCTCCAAATGGCTGGAGTGCAACATGTATGAGACTCAATAATAAAATATTTGCGATAGTGAACCATGAAAAAGGTGAAAAAGCTGCAATTACATTAAAATGTAATCCTGAGCTCGCTTTACGAATAAGAGAAGATTATCCAGACACAATAATTCCAGGGTATCATATGAATAAGAAACATTGGAATACAGTGTATATACATAAGGGAGTAGAACAGGAGCAAATTAATAAAATGATCGATTGGTCGTATGAGTTAGTACTACAATCATTTTCAAAGAAAAAGCAGCAAGAGTTAATGGATTAATATGTATTAGGGGTGGATATAATGAAAGACGCAGTCAAAGATACGTATGATAAATTAGCGAGTACATATAAAGAAAATGTAGATTTGGCAAATCCATATAATAGTTATTATGAAAGACCTGCGATGATGGAGATTATTCCAAGGGAACTAGAAGGGAAGAGAATACTAGATGCTGGGTGTGCCGCTGGATGGTATACTTCTCAATTCGTAGGAAGAGGGGCTAACGTTACAGCAATTGACATAAGTCCTGAAATGGTAAAAGCCGTAAAAGAAAGTATGGGAGAAAAAGCAACGTTCCTTTGTCACGATTTGCAAGAAACATTGCCATTTGAAAATAATACGTATGATATCATTGTAAGTTCGTTAACTCTTCATTACTTAGAAAATTGGACGCAAGTATTTCAAGAGTTTCAGCGCGTATTGAAGCCGGGTGGAGAACTTATATATTCCGTTCATCATCCTTTTATGGATTTCACAAAGTTTACATGTGAAGATTATTTTGAAAAACAATTATTAGTAGATACTTGGGTTAAACCAAATATTACAATAGAAGTTAGTTTTTTTAGGAGGTCGCTCCAAGACATAATCAATGAAACAACAAACTATTTTGTATTAGAAAAAATAGTGGAACCGAAGCCGATTGAAAAGATGAGAGAAGTAGACAGAAAATCATATCATTATTTAAGTACAAATCCACATTTTCTTATTATGAAAGCAAGTAATAAATAGCTAGTAAAATGATTGTATTTTACTAGCTATTTGCAGTTTTACATGATGAATTAGGAGCTTTTGAAATGAATATAAAACGAAATCAATTACTATATGTAATGTTTACTATAGTCGTTATTATGTTAGGTCTTAGTTCTAGAAAATTTGCTTTTGCGTTACCTCATTTATTAAATGATTACTTAGGTGATGCTTTATGGGCATTAATGATTTTCGTTGGATTCGGATTTTTGTTTCCTAAAATAGAAACGAAGAAATTAGCTTTTATGAGTTTAATTTTTTGCTACGGGATTGAAATTAGCCAATTGTACCATGCACCTTGGATTGATAATATTCGTGCAACGACTATAGGGGGACTCGTTTTAGGTTACGGATTTTTGTGGAGTGATGTAGTTGCTTATACAATTGGTGTTGGGATAGGAATGCTTTGTGAATTTATGTTACGGAAGAAATAAGTGAATTTTAAAAGGGGTATTTGTATATGGAGGATATATTAGAAATTGCAAAGTTTTGGTTTGAAGATGAAGATATCACAACTATTGAAGTTCAACCAAACGTAACGAAGATTTACTGTAATAATAAAGCGTATATTTTAAAGGAAAAGGGATCGATAAAACATTTTTTAGTTGAACTAAATGTATTAGAACAGCTTGATGAAAAAGGAGTTAAAGTACAAAAACTAGTAAAAATGAGAAATGATGAAAGGTACGTATTTTATAAAGAGAAGTATTATTGTTTGTACGAATATATTGGTGGAAGTGTACTAGAAATAAAAGATACAGAAAAGCTAAAAGAGCTAGGAAGTACAATTGGAGAGAAGATAGCTAATTTACATCAAGCACTATATTCAATGAATAGTGCTAACGAGTTAATAAAAAGAGAATTGTATAAAGTGGTATACAAATGGGCCTTACCAATTTTAGAAAAGAATGCATCTGTCCATCGGAATGTCGTTCGAAAAATGGATCAAATACGTACAGTTTTGAAGGAAACGGTTCACCCACTACCAAAACAAATTATTCATCGTGATATGCACTTATCGAATGTGATTTTTCATGACAATGAATTTCAAGGATTTATAGATTTTGAACTTTTAGAAAGCAATGTAAGAGTATTCGATTTATGCTACTGCTGTACAAGTATATTAAGTGAGCTATTTAGTGATGAAACAGGAAGAGGGAAATGGTTACATATTGTCAGCAAAATCTTTGAAGGATATTATAAACAAAGCATTTTAACGAGAGAAGAACTACAATCTATTTGGTATGTCATGCTTTCTATTCAAGTTATCTTTATTACTTATTTTGTTCAGTTACCAAATTTATTAAAGTTGAATGAAGAGATGTTCTTCTGGATTTTTGCAAATAAGGAAGATATTGAAGAATCTATAGTAAGGACCGTATGAATATGAAAAAAATCATATTAATTGGTTCTGGTGGTTCAGGAAAATCTACATTAGCAAAGCAGTTAGGAAATAAACTAAATATTAAGGTGCATCATCTTGATGCATTGTTTTGGAAAGCGAACTGGGAAGGTGTTCCTCGAGAAGAACAAAGAAAAGTTCAAAAAAACTTAATTAAAGAAGAAGAGTGGATTATTGATGGGAATTATGGCGGGACGATGGATTTAAGACTGAATGCAGCGGATACAATTATCTTTCTTGATATTCATAGAACGATTTGTGTTTATCGTGCTTTTAAAAGAATTGTACAATATCGAAATAAAACAAGACCGGATATGGGTGCCGGATGTGAAGAAAGACTAGATTTACAATTCTTTAAATGGATATGGGAGTATCCGAATAAGAAAAAACCTGCCATTTTAAAAAGACTAGATCAATTAAGTAAAGGAAAAGAAGTGATTATTTTAAAATCTCCAAATGAAGTGAAACGGTTTTTGAAGAAGTACGATAAGTAGTTAGATTTTAAAAAGAAGTAATATGGGGGGATACTATTGAATACATTCATTCGCTCGATTGATTCTAATATGATGGAAATTCCAGCAGGAGAGGTAGTATTAAGAGATGATCGAATAAAAAAAGAATGGCAAGTTCAAATAAAACCATTCCTTCTTGCAAAGTATGCTGTAACAATGGAAATATATAATGCCATTACAAATCCTACATTAAATAATGATAAAGATAGTAATAAACCAATTGTAAATATTTCATGGAATGATACAATTGCTTTTTGTAATTTACTTTCTAAACAAGCGGGATTAACAGCGTATTATTCTATTAGTGATGATGGAAAAAAGGTTAGTTGTAATATAGAATCTGACGGCTACCGATTGCCATATGAGGCAGAGTGGCAATACGCATGTAAAGCAGGTACGACGGGATATACATATGGGGAACTTCAGAAAATAGCGTGGTATAATGAAAATTCAATTGGACAAATTCATGACGTCGGTAAAAAAGAGCCGAATGCATGGGGACTTTATGATATGTTAGGAAACGTTTGGGAATGGTGCTATGATTTGTATGATGAAAAAGTGTACGGATCGTACCGAATTTTTCGTGGTGGTAGTTGGGCTGAAGCAGCTAGAGGTTGCGGTGCGACTTGTCGCCGTCGTAGCCATCCTACATTTCATATAGACGATCTCGGTTTTAGGCTTGCTAGGTCAATTGAGCAGGAAAATGATACATAAAATACCGTGAAGAGTATGGAAAATATCCATACTCTTTACAACATAGAAATTTTAAAATGTAAGGAGTATTTTGAATGGCACGTATTTTATTCATTAACGCTGGATCAGAAGGACATATAAATCCAACATTACAAGTTGTAGAAGAACTGATTTCTCGCGGTGAAGAGGTCGTTTATTTTTCAATAGAGGCTTTCAGGGAGCGTATTGAGAAGACAGGTGCTACTGTACGAACAATAGATGATCAAAAATTTATACAAGCATTTCTTTCCGGTGGTCGAAATTATTTACAGGAAAGAATAAACGGCCTTCTACATACAGCAGATATTGTAATACCTAGTGTTTTAGAGCAAATTGAAGGAGAATATTTTGATTACATGATCCACGATTCTATGTTTGGCTGTGGTCATTTAATTGCCCAAATTCTTAATCTTCCGGCCATAAATTCCTGTACATCTTTTGCGCAGGATGAAAAATCATTTAAACAAATGTTAGACCATCTTTCTAAAAATATCCCAGTGGAAGTGCAGAATAGAATATATAATGATTTTCAAAACTTAACTAGAGAAATTGCAGGGAAATATGGTGTTGAAATAAATTCACCGTATGAAGTTTTCTGTAATCCAGCACCGCTTACTATTGTGTATACGATTAAGGAGTTCCAACCTTTTGGTAATACGTTTAATGAAACATTTAAATTTGTAGGTCCATCTATTTCTGCACAAGGGGAAAATGAAGATTTTGATTATACTTCAATTGAAGAACAAAGCCTGATTTACATTTCACTAGGTACTGTTTTTAATGAAGCAATTAATTTTTATAAACTTTGTATGAAGGCATTCGAAAATAGTAAACATACAATTGTTATGTCTATTGGTAGTAAAACGAAAATAAGTGATTTAGGTGATATTCCTAAAAACTTCATTGTGAAAAACTATGTACCGCAAACTGAACTACTTACATATACAAAATTATTTATTACACATGGCGGGATGAACAGTATGCATGAAGGACTATATAACGGAGTTCCACTCGTTGTAATTCCGCAAAATGCAGATCAGCCAGTAATCGCAAAGCGAGTAGAGAGTCTCGGAGCAGGAGTTAAATTGCAAATGCAAGGATTAACTGCGGATAAACTTAGTAAAAGTGTAGAAATAGTATTAAGTAATCCATCATATAAAGAAGCTGCTTTGAATTTGAAGGAGTCTCTCCGAAAATCAGGTGGGTATACGCAAGCAGTTGATGAAGTTTTTAAATTTACTGGCCGGTATTAAAACTATATATGTGAAAGGGTGTCTATATTAAATGATGTAGACACTTTTATGTTATATGAAGCGAGGAATTAATTATATGGAAAGAATGAAGGTATTAAATGTGAATTTTGAAGATATGACAGCTACACCATTTTTTCAAGTGGAGGCAAAAAATAGAATTAGATTCGATATAGAATTATTTGAGGGGAATTTGAGAAAATTAAGAGGACTACTGACTGAACTTTTTAAAAGCCCCGATACAATTGACGTTTCATTTACTTCCGGTTATATAACATATGGTAAAAGTAAGAGAGTAAATGAGAAAACAAAAATTGGAAGGTTCATGAAGATTAAAAATTGGACCGAAACGCAAGTAGACGTTGATGATCTTGAAAGTACAATCATATTTACTACGATTAAAGGTGTCAATGAAGATGAAGTATATAAATATTGCAAGTATGTCGTTAGTGGTGGTCAGCAAGCGTATATTTCTTTTTATAACGATACTTATTTGCTGTATATAAGTACAGACGTAATTGACATTATTTCACCAGATACAAGTTTAATAGAAAAATTAAAAATCCAATACTATGACGAGTATGACAAGTTTTATGAGACTATTTTGAAACATTAAGGATTATTCGCAATACATAAGTAATTTCACGTACCCAATAGATATATATATTGAATATGGAAATGGAAGGGTGTTTCAAAAAATTTAATCTCACATTACTATGCATATCAAGTTGATTAAGAAATATTTCGAGAAGACTTGGTGCAATCCATCCGCTTATACAAAATGCTTTTATATGGCCTTTTTTTACAAGATTTATAATTGCTATTGCGAACTTTTACTTTATAATTTTAAGATGTAGTTTTATGTGTTAGTAATAATTTCACTGTTTCTGCACAACTTCTGCACGTGTTTAGGTAATTTCTATGTCATGATATATTCAGTAAGTGAAATATATCACATGGAATGAAATATTTCTTTACTACGGTGTATGCATAACTTATGCATACATCACTACAATATTGTCTCGTGTTATTCTTTTACATCAAAGCCCACATTACACTACGAAGTATAACAAGAAGGGGACATGAACATGAATAATCGAATTTTAAAACATCTACAGAACATGAAAATGAACAAAAAAAGTCTAGGAGCTGTTGCATTAACAGCGGGAATTATCGGCACGACACTTATTCCTCAAAATGCTTACGCGCATGGTTTTGTTGAAAAGCCTGGCAGCCGTTCCGCTTTATGTAGTCCAACTTATGGTGCACTAAATGTAAACTGCGGAAGTGTTATGTATGAACCACAAAGCTTAGAAGCACCAAAAGGATTCCCGCAAGCTGGTCCAGTTGATGGACAAATCGCTTCTGCAGGCGGAAAATTTGGTGGTATTTTGGATCAACAAACAGCGGATCGTTGGTTTAAAAATACAATCACTGGCGGAGAAAATACGTTTACTTGGAAGTTTACAGCGCCACATTTAACAAGCAAATGGCACTACTACATTACTAAAATAGGCTGGAATCCAAATAAAGCACTAACAAGAGCAGACTTTGAGCCAATTGGAACTGTACAACATGATGGTTCCGCAGCTTCAAATAATGTAGCACACAAAATCAATGTACCTACGGATCGTAGTGGCTACCATGTGATTTTAGCTGTATGGGATGTAGCTGATACAGCAAATGCGTTCTATAATGTAATTGATGTAAATCTCATCAATAATGTGAAACCAGACACAGAAGCGCCAAGTATTCCAAATGGAATTCAGACACAAAAAGTAACAGCGAATAGTATAGAACTAACATGGAACACTTCTACGGATAATGTAGGAGTAAAAGGGTATCAAATCTTCCGTAACGGAGAGATGATTGACACCGTACCAGGCACTCATTTTATTGATAAGAAATTACAACCAAGTACAGAATACTCTTATACTGTAAAAGCAATTGACGCAGCTGGCAATGTATCGAAAGAAAGTACAGCGCTTACAGCAAAAACAACAGTTGAGGCTCCTGATACAGAAGCACCAACACAACCAAAAGGATTACATAGTATGGGAACGACAGCGTCAAGTGTGGACCTAATGTGGAGTCCATCTGACGATAATGTTGGTGTAGACCATTACGATATTTATAGAGAAATAGAAGGAACAATGAAAAAAATCGCAACATCTAATACGACTTCTTATATGGATAATAATTTACTCGCTAATAAGACTTATAAATATGTAGTGAAAGCTGTTGATGTAGCTGGAAATGAATCCGTACAAAGTGATATATTCACAATTACTACAAAAACTGAAAGCGTTTCATATGGAGAGTGGGATGCAAAGAAAGCGTATAAAAAGGGTGATAGAGTCCTATACGAAGGAAAAGTGTATGAAGCCGTACAAAATCATCAAGGAAATGGGGATCCAAACTGGATTTATGCTTTATCCTTATGGAGAGCAGTGTAAGTTTTACCTCAAAATGAAATAAAAGATAATGGGCTTTGATGCAAAAAAAGGAAGCTTGAGAATTCACTTTTCTGCTTATAAAAAAGACGACGTATTCAGCGTCGTCTTTTTTATAAATTTTACTTTCCTCCATTAAATGATGATAAGTCCCGTAATTAAACAAAAGCGTTAATATAATAAAAAAGGAGAAATGAGAAATGTATAGAAAAATCGTTGAGTATGATTCTAAAATGTTTTTAAAAATGTGGTGAGTGAAAAAAAGAACCCTTTATAAAAGGGGTTCTTCTGGTGAGTGAATCTATTAATTGCAATCTTGATAATATTCATCACATGAATCGTTATTCTCGTTACAGCAAATACAAAATGTTTTTTGGACAAATAAACTAACTATACTAGTAGAACCTTCCTGTTTTGTAAGAGTAAGACTTTGAAAATCTTCAACTTGAAATATTTTTGTTTGAACAGGTTGTAATGTTGTAGTAATTGGGCGGCTAGATTTTCTTGTGAGAATAGTTACTTGAACGGGTGCACTCATGCCGACAACGAATAACTGAATTAATGTTTTATTATGATTGTTTGTAAAATCCTCGAATACAGTTTGTGGAGCAGTGGTTTCAAGGAAAACAGATACAGGTATATTTCCATTTGCATTTTCTGCAGAACCAGCAATTGTATGGGTTTCAATAAAACAGTTATTTTTTTGATCGTCCGAATGTGATTGTTTTTTATAATATTTTTTACCATCTTTATAAAAATAATTTGCCATACTTATGTTACTCTCCTTTCTTTGAGATATCAATATATATTATTAAACAAAAGGAAAAAGTGCTTGTACAAAAGGTTAACATTCGCTATCGTAAATAATTGAAAACGCTATTTGATATGTATATAATTTGAGAATGTTTTAGTTTTTAAGTAAAAATAAAGCACACATTAAAGTGTGCTCCTATGAAAGCTTTAAATTTGTATGACTAAATAGTCACCATACAATAAAATATGCTTATTTAATATAAATGTGTGTCGAATCTATAATAATATATTTCGGCTCACATTGCGTTTTTATTACCGAATTTGTGCAACCGTTAACGCTGCCGAACGAATGTCTACAGTACCAATTACTTCAACGGGTACAATTTGAATTAAATCACCAGGGTTTAAGTTAATGAGAATGACACCACTGGATACATCAACTTCACCAGTGCCAAAAATATTAGAACGGACTGCGGTTCCAGATCCTGCAATAATATTAGTTGATGAGTTTAGTGTCAAGAAAAATCGTGCTGCTTCCGGTGCTACGGGAACATTATCAAGGCTAATTGTTAGTGTATAACTAATTTGATATATACCAGCTATTTGAATTCTAATACCAGTTCCAATACTAATTGTATCATTTATTACGGGAACGGTAATATTAGGATTTGGCCCTGTACTAGGTAATAGTAGTGGGGTGAATAATGTTGCAAATTGAGGTGAAGTAGCATTGAAAGCAAAACCAAGGGCAGGTAGTGTACTAGGGGCTTGTGCACCACAATTAAAGTGCGTGAATTTACGACTAGATGAGAGCATATTTTCACTCCTTTCTTTCATTTAGATAACGTAAGTAATAATCTCACGTTTTGGACAAGCATAATACAATATATGAAAATTTATAGTACAAAGTGCAGAAGTGTTACTATTACGGATAATTTTTAATTTTATATAGAAAAAAGCAGCTAGCCGAATTAGCAAACTACTTGGTAGGTTTTTAAAGAGAAAACAGGAGAATATTGACGGGATATAGATCTTTATTCAGAGGGTTCAAATACCATTAAAGAAAAAATATAGCATACCGCATTCCAAATCATGCAATCTAAATAATTGTAAAGGTTATATATTATAAAATCTATATAAATAGTCCTCTTGAAAAATGTTGAAATTGGCTAGCAATACAGGGGTAGGTGTAATAGTATCAATTTTAAATTTTATATAGAAGTCACTATTAGGTACATGAATGTATGACTCTCAATACATGGGGATTAAATTTTTTGTACAAGAATTTCATCTTGCGGGTCGTTGTTTTTAATAACTCGAAAGCGGTAGGAACATTATACTGCCAGCAAATTGAAAGTTTATAGATATGATATTAGAATATCCACCAAAAATAATTCAAAACGAATAAGATACAAAAAAGGTTACTATAAGAATACTTCATGTAAATTCATATAGTAACCTTTCTATTATGATAATACTTTCGTCATAAGTATATGTGGAATGCTATCTTCCATAAATACATTGGAAGAAGTTTGATAGTCTAATTTTTTATAAAATCCTTCAGCTTGTGTTTGCCCGTGTAGTTTCACTTTTGTAGCTTTTTTACTACGGGCAATTTCTTCTAACGTTTGAATAATTACTTTACCTAATCCGTATGTACGATAATCTTTTAAAATACAAATGCGTTCTAATTTTCCGGCACCATCAACAAATCGTATACGACCTGTACCTACAGGAAGCTCATTATAATAAACTAAAATATGTTTACATTCTTCACCGATTTCATCAAATGTATCGAATTCATCTTCAAGAGGAACACCTTGTTCTTTTACAAATACTTCTTTTCGAATGTGAAAGGCAGTTTCTAAATCTGTAAGTTTTGTTATGAGTTTGGATTGCAAATTGTTCAGTCCTTTCTAGTGTAATCAGTTTTTGTTTTCATAGTATATCATAATAAATAGCTATAAAGAGAAGAAGAAAATAATAAAAAGCCGACTTTAAAAAGTCAGCTTTCATTATAGTTCCTTTATCCCGTTTTTAGTACCGATAATCGCTTTCCTTGTCATATTTATAAACAATCCTGAATCAACTACACCAGTAATCATTTTTAATTGTTCGTGTAAATTAGCAGGGTTAGATATATAATTAGGAAATATACAATCGATAATCATGTTATTATTATCGGTAATAAAGGTTTCATTATTTTTTATACGTAACGTTGTTTGACACCCTAAAGATTGAACTTTACTTTCGGTTTGTTTCCATGAAAAAGGGATAATTTCAACAGGCAATGGGAAATTACCTAAACGAGCCACAAGTTTTGATTCATCAGCAATAATAATGAGTTCTTTAGAGGAGGAGGCAACAATTTTCTCACGAAGTAATGCGCCACCGCCGCCTTTTATAAGCTGTAAATCGGAATCAATTTCATCCGCTCCATCAATTGTAAGATCAAGACTTTGTACGTCGTTTAAAGAAATCAGGGGGATGTTTAGTTGCTTTGCTAAAGCTTCAGTTTCCTTTGATGTTGGTACAGCTTGAAAGTATAGCCCGTCTTGTACAAGTTGACCTAATTTTTGTATCGTCCAATATACGGTAGATCCTGTGCCTAGTCCAATGTTCATTCCATCTTTTACAAAGTTAGCAGCATATTCGCCAACAAGTTGTTTTAAATTCATCATTTTACTCCGCTGGGCGTGGACCGGTAGCTAATCCTGAATTTTCAACTGTAAGTACCGGACGAACGACTATATCTTTATGTACACGCATTTGACAAGATAATCGTAAATGATCTTCAATCCCTTTTTCTGTCATCGCATTTTTTTCATTCGCACTCGCTTCACAGAAATCACCCGCTATAATTTCTACTCTACAAGTTGTGCAACGTGCATTTCCACCACAACGATGAAGAATGTTTACACCGTTATCTTCAATTGCTAATACTAACTTTGTTCCTTCTTTCACATCAAAAGTGCCAGCACCTTCAATTGTTAATTTTGGCAAATTTGTTCCTCCTCACGTAAAATTGTACATAACATATTTATGACCGCGAATTATTGAATATAAACATTATTTTTTTTTAAGTCCCGTAACTTTTTTGTTTCATCAATCGTTTATTAAGTAAGCGCTGAAAAGGAGTGGTTATTTTGTGCACAAAAGTAACGCAATTGTTTAAGAAACATATCGATATGAATCATTCAAATATAAATTTTTTGATTGAAAATTATGCAGAGTTAAAAAGGTATTGTACGTTTTTAACGAAAAACAGATGGGATGGGGAAGATCTCGCCCAAGAAACAGTTTGTAAAGTTCTTCAAAAATATAGTAATAAAGATATTTGCATGACACTTGTATATAAAATAGCTAGAAATCGTTGGTTAGACCAGATAAAGTCAAAATCAGTTCATGAAAAAATAAGGGAACAAATTACTTTCGAAGAACCACATGAAAAAATTGCAGATTTGCATGAAATGGTAGGGAAAGTATTATCTTCATTAAATGTACAACAATCCACAATTTTATTATTAAAGGATGTTTTTCAATATAGTATCGCTGATATCGCTAAAGTATGTTCTGTATCGGAAGGAGCAGTGAAAGCTTCTTTATTTCGGAGTAGAAATAGGCTGAAAACTGTAAGTGAAGAAGGGCTAGAAATCGTTGAATTCACAGAAGATATTGATATTGTTGTAACGTCTATTCGTGAAGAAAGGCCGGAATTGTTAACTAAGCTTCTTCCAACAATAGATTTTACGAAGTTACCAACTAAACAACCTGTCTTATTATTCAGTGCGAAAAACCCTTCTTCCTACAGTTGTATGCTTTGTGCGGCATAACAATTATTGGAGGGATTTAAAATGAATGCAATTCCATATGTAGTAGAGCAAACGAAATTAGGAGAACGTTCCTATGATATATATTCAAGGTTATTAAAAGACCGAATTATTATTATCGGTTCAGAAATTAACGATCAAGTAGCGAGTAGTGTTGTAGCTCAATTATTATTTCTAGAAGCGGAAGATGCAGAGAAAGATATATATTTATACATTAATAGCCCAGGCGGATCAACGACAGCAGGTTTTGCAATATTAGATACAATGAACTTAATTAAACCAGACGTGCAAACACTTTGTATGGGATTTGCAGCATCATTTGGTGCGTTGTTACTCTTATCAGGTGCAAAAGGAAAACGATTTGCATTGCCTAACAGTGAAATTATGATTCATCAACCGCTTGGTGGTGCGCAAGGGCAGGCAACTGAAATCGAAATAACAGCAAAAAGAATTTTAAAGCTAAAGCATGATATTAATAAAATGATTGCAGAAAAAACAGGGCAACCGATTGAAAGGGTAGCACATGATACAGAAAGAGATTATTTTATGACTGCAGAAGAAGCGAAGGAATATGGGATTGTAGATGATGTTGTTACGAAAAAATAAGATAAAACAGGCTAGAGAATATGCGAATTCTCTAGCCTGTTTTATTAATCTTTTATCCATTCATCAACTAACGATTGATTCTTTTCAATCCATTTTCGTGCTGCTTCTTCTGGATCTTTCGTTTTATTTAGCATGACCATTAATGTACCAAGCTGCTCATCGTTCATTTTCCATTTATCAAAGTATTTCACAATATCCGGATGATCTTTTTCGAAACCTTTACGAACGGAGTAATAAATGTCATCTTTTTCACCATATACTTTCTTAGGGTCTTTTAAATATTTTAAATCAAATTCTGAAAAACCCCAATGAGGATTCCAAAGCGTAACAGCGATTGGTTTCTTTTTCGTATATGCCTTTTTTAATTCACTCATCATCGCAGCTTCTGAAGATTGGACAAGTTTTAGTTTAATATCATATTCCTTCATCGCCTTATTTGTTAAATTCATTAGGCTGCTGCCAGGTTCGATTCCGACAATTTTGTTATCTAGTTCATCTTTATGTGCATTTAAATCCTCGATACTGTTTATGTTTTTCAAATAAGAAGGAACGACAAGGCCAAGCCCTGTACCTTCATACCATTTTGATTTTAAGACAATGTCATTTTTATATCGATCATTTAATGGTTTATCCGTAACAGGCAGCCATACTTCTAAATTTGCATCAACATCACCACGAGCGACACCAGTCCAAATTGCCGCTTTTTCTAAATACATGAGTTCAACTTTGTAGCCTTTTTGTTCTAATAACACTTTCCACATGTTTGCAGTTGCAATATTTTCTTTCCAACTTGTTACACCAAGTTTAATTTTTCCTTTCGAATTTGCATTTGTTGCATTACATGAGGTGAAAATCATAGTAATAAATAATGCAAGGCATATAAGCCATATTTTCTTTCTCATTGAAAACCTCCTAAGAAACGTTTGCCTTTTTAATTAAATGTATAAGTAAGCATTCTTATTATGAACGGAAACGAGAATTTTAAAGAAATCTTATGAATGTCATTTTTATGTAATATTTCTTTGTAAAATCGCAACACTATGTAAATAGATGGGTAGAAAAGGAGTAGTGACATGGATAATACAAAGGTGCGTGTTGAAAACGTAACAAAAGTATTTGGGAAACACCCGCAAAGAGCCCTTTCCTTATTAAAAGAAGGAAAAAGCAAATCCGAAATTTTAAAAGAGACCGGAATGAATGTTGGTGTGAAAAAGGCAACGTTTGAAGTATTCTCTGGAGAAATATTCGTTATTATGGGGCTGTCGGGTAGCGGGAAATCAACGTTAGTACGCATGCTAAATCAATTAATTAAGCCAACCGCAGGTCATATTTACATAGATGGTGAAGACATCGCAACTATGGGGAAAGAGGAATTACGAAGAGTAAGAAGAACGAAAATGAGTATGGTGTTTCAGAAGTTTGCTCTATTTCCGCATCGTACTGTTTTACAAAATGTTGCATACGGATTAGAAATACAAGGAGTTCCAGTAGAAGAACGAGAGAAAAAAGCGTTAGAGTCACTTAAGTTAGTGGGACTCGATCATCATAAAGACAATTATCCAAGTCAACTTAGTGGTGGGATGCAACAGCGAGTTGGTATTGCGAGAGCGCTTACGAATGATCCGGATGTTTTACTTATGGATGAATCATTTAGTGCATTAGATCCGCTTATTCGAAAAGAAATGCAAGATGAATTGTTAGAGCTACAAGATAAAATGGAGAAAACAATAATATTTATTACTCATGATTTAGATGAAGCACTTCGAATTGGAGATCGTATTGCATTAATGAAAGATGGAGAAATTGTTCAAATTGGAACGCCTGAAGAAATTATGATGAGCCCTGCTAATGAATTTGTAGAGAAATTTGTTGCGGATGTGAATTTAGGAAAAGTAATTACGGCGGAGTCTATATTAAAACGACCGGAGACTTTATTAATTGACCGTGGACCTCGTGTGGCACTGCAAATTATGAGAAATGCGGGCGTTTCTACAGTATATGTTGTAAACAAAAAGTATGAGTTTTTAGGTATATTAACCGCAGATGATGCAAGTAAAGCAGTACAAAAACAGTGGCCGATTGCTGATTTATTACTTAACGATATTCCGCACGTTTATTTAGATACTTTACTTGAAGAGACGTATGCAAAAATGGCAGAGATGAAATATCCGTTACCCGTTATTGATGAGAAGAAAAGGTTAAGAGGAATTATTAAACGTGAAAGTGTCATTCAAGCTCTTGCAGGTAACATTGAGGAAGAGGTGAAAGACGATGAATAGTATACCGCGTATTCCATTAGGGGAATGGGTCGACTCGTTTGTTGCAAGTTTATATGAGAACTTTGAAGGCTTGTTCCGAGGATTCTCTTATATTATCGGTGGATTCGTTGATTTACTCACTAATTTTTTAACAATAATACCAGCTATATTGATGATTATTATACTATGTTTCCTCATTTGGTACACAACGAGAAAATTATCTTTAGTTATTTTTACACTCATCGGATTGTTATTTATTTTAAATATTAACTATTGGGCACAAACGATGCAAACATTAGCGCTCGTACTTACGTCTGTTATTATTTCGATTATTGTCGGAATTCCAATCGGTATTTTAGCATCTCAAAATGAGCGTTTCTCAAAGTTTTTAAAACCAACATTAGATTTTATGCAAACAATGCCCGCATTCGTATATCTCATACCAGCGATTACATTTTTCGGAGTAGGTGTAGTACCTGGCATAATTGCATCAGTAATCTTTGCGATGCCACCAACAATCAGATTTACAGACTTAGGAATTAGACAAGTTCCGGAAGATTTAATTGAAGCAGCGAATGCATTTGGATCCACAGCATCACAAAAACTATTTAAAGTACAATTACCACTCGCAACTGGGACGATCATGGCCGGAGTGAATCAAAGTATTATGCTTTCGTTATCGATGGTTGTAACAGCGTCACTTGTAGGAGCACCAGGACTAGGAGTAGATGTGTACCGTTCTGTAACACAAGTTAATATCGGAATGGGATTTGAAGCGGGACTAGCCATTGTTGTCATCGCGATTATATTAGACCGCATTACACAAGGATTTCACCAAAAAAGAAAATAACAAAAAAAAACACACTTTATTATACAAAGTGTGTTTTTTGTTCGAAAAGATTACATACGAACAATAACAGAACCGCCAGCTGGTGCACAAACTTGATTTTTTTCTTGTTCCATTGATTTTATTAATTGATTATTTTCTTCGATTAATGAGATTAATTTCGCTAATTGGCTTTCAAGACTTGCGATGCGCTGCATCATATATTGAGAATCGTGATGCAGTGTATTTCTTACGGGATGGGGGGAGTAAGCATATTGTTGATTTATATTTGGATTCCAATGAGGATACATTTGAATCGTTCCTCCTTCAATGAATAACTGATCTTTCTTATAGTAAATGCCTATGTAGATGTAATGGTGACTTGAAAATTCTTTCATATAAAGAGGATTAAATAGGGGGAATGGAAAAATAATAAAGTACATTTTTTGGAAATTTTCAAGTGGGATAGAAAATATATTAGGAAATAGCAACATTCATGTAAATATTATATTGGGAGAAATGATGAGAGGAGATGCTATTTTGGCTAATAATAAAAAAAGAAATAATGCAATGACAATTGGTGTCGCTATAGGCGTTGTAATCGGCGTAGTACCTGGCTTATTTACTGATAATGTAGTAATTGGAATTGCGATTGGGATTGTAATTGGAATGGGGATTGCGGTTTTGAAGAAGGAATGAGGTGCAAATTATTAAAATGAAATAATGTAAAAATTCCTAATTAAAAAGATTGAATTTTCGGAATAAAAAACCTGTTTTTTCCTTTTTTTATGATATTATATATAAAAAGGATGGTGATGGATATGTCAATATACAATCCAGCAGAACAAAACTGCTTCATTTGTGAAAAACATAAAGGAAACATTATAGTTCCAGGTGACGCTATTTATGAAGACGATCTTATATACGTTGGACATGTCCATTGGGATACAGAAGAAACATATCTCGGTTACGTAATGATTGATATAAAAAGACATGTACCTGGTCTTGCTGAATTAAATGAAGATGAGGCGAAAGCATTTGGACTTATAACAAGTAGAATAAGTAAAGCGCTAACAGAAAACGAAGGTGCAGAACATATTTACACGTTTGTTTCGGGTAATGGTGTACCGCATTTACATATGCATATTATTCCCCGTTATCCGGATACACCAAGAGAATTTTGGTCGCCTACTGAAGTAGCAAATTGGACTGGTGCACCATATGGAGGTTCTGAAGAAATTAAAAAACTATGTGAAAGAATACGAAAGTATATGGTAAATGAGTATGCATACAACAAATAATAACCAATATTCATGGGTTGGAAATACGGAAATGTGTTTAGGGGAAATCTCAGTTAAGCAATATGATGACATTGTACTTGGTAAATACGGTGGGAATATAAGTGCCGGAGCAAAAAAGAATGAAGACGGTGCGTTAGTTTGGTCAAATGATGATTGGGAATTTGCAGCTATTTTAGACGGGCATAATAGCGCAGAAAGTGTTGATTTAGTTATACATACAATCGAAAAAGAATATGAAAATATAAAAATAATGATGAATGAACGAATTGAAACAGTTTTTCAATCAGTTGCAAATCATATACTTACAATTTTTCAATCCTCCTCATTTAAAGAAAAGTGCAAAAGAGTTAAAGGTGAAACAGCTTTTTTACTATGTGTAAGAAAAGAAAACTATATATGGTGGCTATCTATTGGAGACTGTCTCGTTTATGTATTTCATGATGAATTACATAAATTAGGGCAATACGCACTAAATCAACGTCATTTTTACGAATGGATTGGCAATGTAAATACATTTGAATTACCTGTACCTTGCTATTCATCAGGAATTCGTGAATTACGTACTGGCAACAATCGAATTGTAATGGTGACAGATGGGGTATTAGAATGTGGGGAACGTCGTTATGAAACGCCATTAAATCTGTATAACGATATGAATGAAAATAAGATAGAGCTTAAAGAAAATGTTCACAATGTTTTAGAACACGTGCATCATCAATTGGGGCGAGATAGTGCAACAATTATTAGTTGGGATGTTGAAAATAAAAAGAATGCTACGTATCCGAGTGATCAGCCGGAGAAAATGAAAGTAAGAAAATAAAAGGAGGGGGGTCCGTCAATTATAAAAATGGCTCTATTAATTTTATAGGTACTATCCATATTCGATTATGAAAGAATAGCAAGAAAAAAGTTAAACATCCTGAAACAAAAAGGATGAGAAATAGATTGTTGTTGTACAATACATAAAACATGTCTTGATAAAACTACTATTTAAGCATAAAGAAAATGAAAACATTATCGAAACATGGAAAAATTATATAGTCTACTTTATTAAAAATATAATTAATTTAATAGGAGGGAATGCAATGGGCAACTCTACTATTTGGATTATAGTTATTAGTATGATAATTGGAGGATATTTTTTAGAAAAGTTTTTAAGAAGAAAATTAAATATGCCAAAGGGCAATGTTTGGATATATAAGCATGTAAATAGTTTACATGTAAAATTAGAAATAGGTCTTTTTATCGTATATCTTATATTAAGTTTTATTTATCTGTTCAAAGCAGAAAATGCTAATATAGGAATTGTTGTACTTATTTATTTTGGAGCAATTTCCTTATTACGCGTATGGATGGAATGGAAGTATAACAGAGAGACAAAGGAATATATTCTTTCTATAATTGGATTCTTTGCATTTGTTTTTATGGTTTCAATGTTGTTTTATTTTGATCCTCTTTCTACATATTGATATCGTTTGGGTTTTTAATGATGAATATTTAATAAGAGTAGCTACCATTATTTATCTTGATAGCTACTCTTTTTATTTACATCTTCCTAAAACTCCTCAAAACAAGAAATTCCCACAATCTCCAAGGAAGAATCTTCTTCGCAAAAATCATAAATTTTACACCTTTTCCAATTGGATATCGTAAATTAGTACGCTTTGCTTCAGCAATTTCAACGATTTTATTAGCAACATCTATTGGATTACCAAATGTATCACTACCGCTATTAATATGTTTTTGTATTTTATCCATATATTCTTTGTAAGGAGATGTTGTACCAGATTGGTTTTCAGCTAGTTGTTTACCAACCTCCCATATGTTTGTGTTATAAGAACCTGGTTCAAGTAAAGCAACATCAATTCCGAAAGGTTTTACTTCTAAGCGAAGGGATTCACTCCAGCCTTCTAATGCATATTTTGAAGATACATAAGGAGATAAACCAGGGAATCCAACTTGGCCGCTAATGCTGCTTATATTAATGATTTTTCCACTTTTTTGTTCTCTCATATATGGTAAAACAAGCTGAGTGATTGATATAGCGCCAAAAAGATTCGTTTCAAATTGTTTACGATATTCCTCTACTAGAATTTCTTCTACAAATCCTCCATTTGCATATCCTGCATTGTTTATAAGGAGGTCTACTCTATTAATTTCTTTTAAAAACACTTGGAAGTTATGTATAGAGTTTTGATTTGTTACATCTAATTGTTGAATTTTTATGTTTTGTTGTAAGTTTAGTTTAGTAGCTTGAGATAGTAAGTTTACTTGTTTTTCAAGGTTTCGCATTGTAGCAATGACAATATAGTCTTTTTTTGCTAGTTCAAGTGTCGTTAATAGTCCGAATCCACTTGATGCTCCTGTAATAACCGCGATTTTTTTATTCATTGGTCGCTCGCTTTCTTTTTCTTTTATCATAACGAGTTATAGGAATAAAATCTATTAATGATACATGTTGTTTTAATAAGATTATATGATAAAGTGCTTTAGTTTTTTCATTTATATATGTATTGGAATGATTTAAAAAGGGAATTGTGTAGACTCAGCGTATATAGAGAAGTAAGTATTATATAAGCCAATGAAATGAGGGGAAAAAAATGGTCCATGTGAAAGACGTATTAGCAGATCAGTTGTTAGCAAATGCGAATGATCCTAGTTGGTATATGCCATTTTCAGATGCAGTGAAGGATTTATCAGAGAGAGAAGCTTTCTGGAAACCGAATGAAGAGAGTAATAGTATAGCAGAAATTGTACAACATTTACTGTATTGGAACTCAACGTGGCAAACTAGGTATAAAGAATCAAATGTTAATGCGGTACCCGCTATTGGTGACAATAACAAAAGCTTTATGCTATCAGATAATCAAACATTCGAAGAGTTAAGGGAAAAATTATTAGAGAAATTGTTACAATGGCAAAATCTCATTAATGAAGACAAGGTTGAAAGTGATGTAGTTGGATTTCCTGTATCCGCGAAGTGGTGGGAAGTGCTAGGTAATGTAACTACTCATAATGCGTATCATATTGGTCAAATTATTTACATCCGGAAACTACAAAAAAGTTTTGATAGTGAATAAGCGAATGATTCTCTAGTAAGGTGAACAAAAGTGGACAAAACGAGACAGCTGTCTCGCTTTGTCCACTTTTTTATTTTTAAAAAGAAGAGAAAGTCTATTAAATCAAGGTTAGAATTTGGCACGCTTCTTGCAATATAATAGATGAACAAGAAAATAGGAGGGCTGGACATGTTAAAAACAACTGAAAGTAAAGGGAATGAAATTACGAAAGAACAAGCTCGCTGGATGTATGAAAAAATGTTAGAGATTCGTAAATTTGAAGATAAGGTACATGAATTGTTCGCGCAAGGTGTTTTACCAGGTTTCGTTCATTTATATGCTGGAGAAGAAGCGGTAGCAGTTGGTGTATGTGCCCACTTAACGGATAGTGACAGTATTACAAGTACACATAGAGGTCACGGACATTGTATTGCAAAAGGTTGTGATTTAAATGGTATGATGGCTGAACTTTTCGGGAAAGCGACAGGATTATGTAAAGGTAAAGGCGGTTCCATGCATATTGCCGATTTAGATAAAGGAATGCTTGGTGCGAATGGCATTGTAGGCGGGGGTTTCCCACTTGCTTGCGGTTCAGCATTAACAGCTAAATATAAAGGAACGAAAGATGTAAGTGTTTGCTTCTTCGGTGACGGAGCAAATAATGAAGGAACATTCCATGAAGGGGTTAATTTAGCGGCGATTTGGAAGTTACCAGTTATTTTTATCGCTGAAAATAATGGTTACGGTGAAGCAACTACATTTGAATATGCTTCAAGTTGTGATTCTATTGCTGATCGTGCAAAAGCATATAACATTCCGGGAGTTCAAGTAGATGGAAAAGGTTTACTAGCGGTATATAAAGCAGCGGAAGAGGCTGTTGAACGTGCACGTAATGGCGGTGGCCCAACTTTAATTGAATGTATGACATATCGTAATTACGGCCATTTCGAAGGGGAAGCACAAATGTATAAAACCTCAGAAGAAAAAGAAGAACATTTAAATGAAAAAGATGCGATTGTGAATTTCCGTAAGCATTTAATTCATGAAGGTTTATTAACGGAATCTGAACTTGTTGATATGGAAAAAGCAGTAGACGAAGCAGTGCAACGATCAATTGATTTTAGTGAAAATAGTCCATATCCAGAGGATGAAGAATTATTAAAAGATGTATACGTTTCTTACAAATAAGAGGAGGGTGAAAAATAATGACTAGAACAGTAAGTATGTCAACTGCTATCAATGAAGCGATGAAAATATCAATGCACCGTGATGAAAATGTAATTTTAATAGGTGAAGACGTTGCGGGTGGTGCACAAGTTGATCATTTGCAAGATGATGAAGCGTGGGGCGGTGTTCTTGGCGTTACGAAAGGGCTTGTACAAGAATTTGGCCGAAATCGTATTTTAGATACACCAATTTCTGAAGCTGGTTATATGGGAGCTGCGATGGCAGCGGCGGCAACGGGATTACGTCCGATCGCTGAATTAATGTTTAATGATTTTATCGGTAGTTGTCTTGATCAAGTTTTAAACCAAGGTGCAAAATTCCGTTACATGTTTGGTGGAAAAGCAAAAGTACCAGTTACAATTCGAACGATGCATGGTGCTGGATTTAGCGCAGCAGCTCAGCATTCTCAAAGTTTATACGCGTTATTTACGAGCATTCCAGGTATTAAAGTTATCGTTCCGTCCACCCCGTATGATGCAAAAGGCTTATTATTAGCGGCAATTGAAGATGATGATCCAGTAATCTTCTTTGAAGATAAAACACTTTACAATATGAAAGGTGAAGTGCCAGAAGGATATTATACAATCCCTTTAGGAAAAGCAGATATTAAACGGGAAGGCTCTCATATAACGATTGTCGCAATTGGGAAGCAAGTTCATACTGCGCTTGCGGCTGCGGAGCAATTATCGAAAAAAGGACTTGAGGTAGAAGTTATTGATCCACGCTCTTTATCACCGCTTGACGAAGATACAATTTTAGCATCTGTTGAAAAAACAAATCGTCTTATCGTTATTGATGAAGCAAACCCAAGATGTAGTATCGCAACAGACATTGCAGCAATTGTAGCGGATAAAGGGTTCGATTTATTAGATGCACCTATTAAACGAATTACAGCACCACATACACCAGTTCCGTTCTCACCACCACTTGAAAAACTATATTTACCAACGCCAGAGAAAGTAATTGAAACTGTATCAGAAATGATTGGGGACCGTTCTTTATTGAATGTGTAATGAAACGATGAGAAGGGAGAGAGAAATATGGCTGTAGAAGTTGTAATGCCGAAATTAGGAATGGCGATGAAAGAAGGTATTATTACGAGTTGGAATATTAAAGCTGGTGATAATGTAGCAAAAGGTGAATTAATTGCTAGTATTAATTCTGAAAAAATCGAAACAGAAATAGAAGCACCCGCTGATGGAACGGTACTGGATATAACTGTAAGTGAAGATGAAGGAGTTCCACCTGGTACTGTAATATGTTACATCGGAAAACCAAATGAACAGGTATCGGTAAATGAAACCGTAAATGCTACAGAAGAATCAATACCGAAAGTAGAACCTCAAAATGTACAACATCCTGAACCGTACGCGGAAGAAAGATCAAAGAAACAAAGAATAAAAATATCTCCTGTAGCAAAGAAAATAGCAACAGTTGAAAATATTGGAATTTCCACATTAATAGGAACAGGTCCTGGTGGGAGAATTACAAAGGCAGATGTATTAAAAGTACTTGAAGAAAAAGTTGCTACCCCAGAAACGTTTGTAAAAGAAGAAAGTAAAGTAATTCCTGTTACCGGTATGCGGAAAGAGATCGCAAATCGGATGCAAGCAAGCCTCCAAAATACCGCACAATTGACATTAACGATGAAAGTAGATGTTACGGATTTAGTTGCTTTACATAAAGAAATAGCGGAAGTTGTACAAAAACGGTACGATAACAAACTAACCATTACTGATTTGGTTTCTCGTGCTGTTGTATTAGCGCTTCAGGAGCATAAGGAAATGAACAGCGCTTATATAGATGATGCAATCCATCAATTTGAACATGTTCATTTAGGTATGGCAGTAGCGTTAGAAAACGGCTTAGTCGTTCCGGCTATTCGCTTTGCAAATAATCTATCTTTAGTAGAGTTATCTAAAGAGATTAAAAATGTGGCACAAAAGGCACGAGCAGGTAGTTTAAATAGTGATAATATGCAAGGAACGACATTTACAATTAGTAATTTAGGAAGCTTTGGTATCGAATATTTTACGCCAGTATTAAATACACCTGAAACTGGTATTTTAGGTGTAGGTGCAATTGAACATGTTCCAGTATATAAAGGAAAGAAAATAAAAAAAGGTAGTATGTTACCTTTAAGTTTAACATTCGATCATCGTGTATTAGATGGTGCACCAGCAGCTGCATTTTTACGCACAATTAAACAATACTTAGAACAACCTGTAACAATTCTTTTATAAAGAGAAGGTGAGAGAATGAATAAATTAGTGGTTATTGGAGGCGGACCTGCTGGATATGTGGCGGCAATTACCGCAGCTCAAACTGGGAAAGATGTTACTCTTATTGATGAAGCTGATCTTGGTGGAACTTGTTTAAATGTCGGGTGCATGCCTACGAAATCTTTGTTAGAAAGTGCTGATGTATACAATATTGTTTATCATGCTCAACGTTTTGGTGTACTAGTAGACAAACAAAGTATATCAATTGATTGGAATCAAATACAGACGAGAAAATCACAAATTGTTGTGCAGCTCGTACAAGGAATACAATATTTAATGAAGAAAAATAAAATTAAAGTTATAAAGGGGAAAGGGAAATTTGAAACGGATCATCGTCTACGAGTTACGCAGAGGAATAAGGAAGCGATAGTGGATGTTGAACAATTCATTATAGCGGCAGGTTCAGAACCTACTGAATTACCTTTTGCTCCATTCGACGGGAAATGGATTTTAAATAGTAGTCATGCGATGTCTCTTGAAAACATACCAGCTTCATTACTTATTGTTGGCGGTGGCGTAATAGGTTGCGAATTTGCCAGTATATATAGTCGTCTTGGAACGAAAGTAATGATTGTTGAAATGGCACCGCAATTACTACCTGGTGAGGATGAAGATATCGCAAGCATTTTAAGAGAGAAACTAGAAAAAGATGGTGTAGAAATTTTCACAGGAGCAGCTTTAAAAGGATTAAACAATTATAAGAAACAGGCTTCGTTTGAATACGAAGGAAGTATGCACGAAGTAACTCCAGAATTTGTTCTCGTTTCTGTTGGTAGAAAACCTCGTGTACAAGATTTAGGATTAGAAAAAGCAGGAGTTCAATTTTCAAATAAAGGGATTACTGTAAATGAGCATATGCAAACGAACGTATCACATATTTACGCAGCCGGTGATATTATTGGAGGAATACAGCTTGCTCACGTAGCCTTTCATGAAGGAACGACAGCGGCATTACATGCGAGCGGAGAAGATGTGAAAGTAAACTATCGTGCTGTGCCTCGTTGTATATACACAGCTCCAGAAATAGCTAGCGTCGGTTTAAGTGAAAAAGGTGCAAGAGAACAATATGGTGATATTATTATCGGAGAATTTCCTTTTACAGCGAATGGAAAAGCTCTTATTTTAGGAGAACAAATGGGGAAAGTAAAAGTCATTGTGGAACCTAAATATCAAGAAATTGTAGGGATTTCTATTATCGGTCCTCGTGCAACTGAACTAATTGGTCAAGGCACCGTAATGATTCATACAGAAGTTACCGCTGATATTATGAGAGGTTATATTGCAGCACATCCAACTTTATCTGAGGCAATTCATGAAGCTTTATTGCAGGCGATAGGACATGCTGTACATGTTTAAATGAAAATATAATAAACCACTATTCTCTAAATGAATGAGAGAATAGTGGTTTGAATTTTTACTATTTAATTTCAATAGCTGAAGTTATATCGTTCCAATCAGCAGCTAAATTAGCAGTTTTACCATACCAATCAGCGTGTTTAAATAAAACACCTTTTCCATATCCTTGTGTAGAAGTATGCTCCCAAAGTGTCGTTGAATAACTTGCAGAAGGTGACGCTGTACTTACAGAAGAAATTCTGTCGTTCCAGCTAGATGGTAAGTTTTTAAAGCCGCTACTCCAGTAAATATATTGGCCACCTTTATCTTTATGTTCATAAAAATCAGTACTACCAGCACCACTACCTAAAGGATTAATTTTATTTTTAAGTACTTTTTTATCCTTTTCAATATAAGCATCCAATGTTTCTCTACTAGTAAAACCATAAGCTAGCCAATCTCCATTTTCATTTTGCTCTGGTAATACCATAGTAATTTGGATGTCTTTCTTATCCTGATCACTTAATTTTGCAAATGAAGTAACATTCTGTTCATCCACTTTTAAATAATCAAATGACTTAATTGTGTTACCTTTTTCTTCAGCACTTGCTACGCCTAGTCCGCCAGTTAATGCAAAACCCGCTACTAATGTTCCTGCTACTAATTTCTTCAACATATAACCATCCCTTTTTGTTTAGATTTTTGTACAGGTGAATCTTGTACAACTAAAATGTATTCTAATTTCTTATTTTTGTAAATATTCTGAAGTTTTAGAAAAAATAGGCGGAATATTTACATTTTTACATTTTTTTTTTAGAAAAAATGATTATTGGAATGATATAATAAGCGGATACATTGCTTTTCTTGGATGATAAAATGTTTTAGGAGAGATGTAATTGAAATATTTCACAAAAGATTGGTATAAAGAAATGCAAATTTCAGGATTTGTGCATTTCATAGAGTCAATAGAAGAATGGAAAGACATAGATCCCGATTATATACAAAGTTTGAAAGACGAAGTAGAAGAAAGGAAAGAAGATTTATTACACTATCTTCCTGAAACACTACATCCATACATTCATAACAACATGTTTGATTCAGTATTCTACCTAATGAATTAAAGAAACTTTTGTTAGAGTGGACAGCAGATTATGAGGCAAGAATGGCACAATTAGATCAATCATACTTAAAACATTTTAATTCCATTAAGAAAAAACTTCCGTCTCATGTCGCTCAGCTACATGAGATGTCACTACATGATAGTGTGATTAAAGTAGTAAAGAGAAAATCAGAAGATACTTTGTCTATCGTATTAGATTGCAGTGGTACTTTTAGTGAATTTGATAAACTTGAAGTAACTTTTATAGGAGTAACCAAGAGTTCTATGCCAGAAAACTTTGAAAGTGCTTGGTGGCTATATCATGAAATAGCTCTTACTGAAGATGGTTTTGAACTAGGTGTTTTATTTGACTGTCCATTTAGAGAAGTGACGATTTGGGCAGCAGATGTATTCCTTGAGAAAAAATGATTAAGTTACATGTATATTAACTAATAATAAAGAGAATTCCTTTAGATGGTATTTACAAGTTCAACAATAAAAAAACAGTCAATAAAGACTGTTTTTTTATTTTGATGCTAGATTCCCAAGCTTCCAATATGTATTTGTTAATGGAGCAACTTTACTATCAATATACAAATACATGTTATTTAAGTCTTTAGGAGAAGTTTTCATTTCAAATACAACGTCAGTAGTTAAAGAAAATTTGTGTGGAACATTTTTATAGTGCTCGTCATCTATCGGATGAGCTTCACCTTCATATTTCTGACCAGTTTTTTCATCTTGTATGAAATATTTTATTTTCGAAAGATCAATAGTTTGTCCATCGTCTCGAACATTATTAATCATAACACGAGTAGTAAGGCGCCACTCTTTGTCTATTTTTTCAAATTTTGCATTTTCAACTGTTGCTCTATAGTATTCGTTTTTAACTATTTCTCCATAGTGCATTGCATTCTTTTCGAGAGCGCTCTTTTCTTGTTTTGGTGTAGTATTGCTATTACATCCTGTTAATATTCCTGTAAATAATAATGCTGTACATGTCGTTTTGATTAATGATTTCATAGTAATTCCTTTCTGTATTAAAAAGTAAAACATAGGAATAATTTTACATGAATAAGGAAATAAATAGAAGTCTTTTAGTAGAATATACAAATGTGCATTTATTTTATGTAAAGTTAACAAAATAGAAAAAGAGAGAAAACCTGCATAAAGACGGAAGAAAAAGGATTGAAAATATTGTGAAACGGAAGAAACGTGCATATAATTAACATAAAGTTCAAATTTCTGAATCTTCAATAACGGTGGTGATAACATGTTTACTGAAGAACGTCGGGAGAAAATTTTAGAACTACTTAGTACAGATGGAAGAGTAATCGTAAAAGATCTTGCGGAAAGATTTGATATGTCTATTGATTCTATAAGAAGAGATTTGTCTATTATGGAAAAGGATGGTTTATTAAAAAGAACGCACGGAGGTGCAATTGAACTTACGCGAGTGAGAAACTTAGCTGCGGAACCAGCTAAACGTTATAGTGATAGCTCAATATATGAGGACACAATTGCAAGAGTTGCGGTATCTTATATAAAAGAAGGTGATTCAATTTTTATTGGTGGGGCTTCCGTTCATAATGCGATGCTGAAATATTTACCGGAAGTATCATTTACAGTTATTACGAATTCTATAGAAATAGCTGGTTATCTACGAGAATATAAGAATATTGATACGTATTTAATTGGCGGAAAAGTAAAACCTTCAGGGAATATTACTGATACACTTGCCTCTGAATTGATAAGTAGATTTTCTATTGATCTTTATTTCTCTACAGGTGGAGGCATTTCATTACAAGGTATTAGTACTCCAACACCTGAAGTTGCTTATTTTAGTAAAAGAGTAAGTGAAATTGCTAGAAGAAATATTTGTTTAGTTCCGCATAATAAACTTGGAATAGATTGTTTTATAAGAGGAGAGTCTCTAAAAGAAATTGACATTATTATAACTGACGAAGAGGCTAGTAAAGAAACTGTTCAGGACTTTGAGAAACAAGGTAAACAAGTTGTAATAGCGCCATTATATTCATTTGAAAGGAGTTTGACATGATTGTAAAAGAGCAAAAGTTTCATATAAATGGATTAACTTATACAATTCGTTCTGCAGCTGAGAAAGATGCTGAGCAGTTATCGAAAATTAGAGTTCAGATTGATGGAGAAACTGAAAATATGGATAGAGATGCTGGAGAGGGATTTATAGATAATCTAGGGTTTCAAAAAATAATAAAAACAGATATTGAAGAGACGAAGAATCTCTTTTTAGTTGTAGAAGTGCACAATCGAATTGTTGGATTTTCAAGATGTGAAGGATCAAATTTTAAGAGATTATCTCATAAAGTGGAGTTTGGCGTTTGTATTTTAAAAGAGTTTTGGGGATATAGAATGGGTAAGAGCCTATTACAACAATCTATTAAATGGGCTGACGAAAATGCAGTAAATAAAATATCTTTACAAGTATTAGAGACAAACGAGAAAGCTATTCATCTTTATAAAAAATTAGGTTTTGAAGTAGAAGGCATTTTGAAAAATGACAAAAGACTATCGGATGGAAAGTATTATAATACGGTAGTGATGGGAAGGTTTACTGATACTTTTCATAAAAGAGGTGAAGAAGTATGTTTTACAGAAGGAAGTACTATGTAGTGAAAAATGAATTCATAGAAGTATTTAATGATCATTTCAATAACACAAACTTACCTAATCAATTAAAGCATGGTTCTAGGCTAATAGGACGCTGGATGAAAGATAATAAGAATGGTACGTCTGAAGTATTTGCCAAATGGGAATATGATAGTTATGAACAGTATAAAGAAATAGAATCGAAAATTAGAAGTGACGAGAGGCATGTTAGAAGAATACATGAATGGTATGAAAACCATGGCGGGAAAGAATATGTTTTACAGGAGTACATAGTAGAGATGAAAAATGAAGAGTTAGTATGTACTGTAAAGTAACAGAGGGGTGAGGGATAATAGAAATTAAAACAAAATTATATTTTAGTTTAGCATCCACTATTTTCTTTGCAGCCGTGATTGTTTTCTTTATAAATGGTAATCCACAAAAATGGTTTTGGTTATGTATTTTCTTTGCGTCCATTATACAAAATATAGTGCTACTAAAAAAGAATAAAGAAATGCATTAAGATATTCAAATTATTAACATATTTGTGTCGTCTTTCTAGTTGTATTGAAAACGCTTTTATTCAGTTTTATAATAAAAGTATGTTTTATAAAGTGAAACTTTAATCAGTGGAGGTGTTATTCATCCCTCACTAATTATTAGTTAAACCAATCAGGCTTTTACGGGCAGCCTGACCCCCACCTAACTTCTTTGCTCTAGCTGAATTTTGAGGTGGGGGTCTTACTGCCCGTTAATGCGGAATAAATCTCCAAAACAATTAAAAGGGAGATGATACAATGTTAGCTTCACCGTTTTACTTACACACATGGAAAAAGTTTATTGATAAAGGAGTCCTTGATTCGAACCGTATAAACGAAAGAATTTCAGAGTCATGGCATCGATGTAAACAAGCAAATGTGAATCCTCATATGAATAAAGGTCAGAAAATTTTGTCTTCTAACATTTTTCAAGAACAAAAGAAAAAGAGTGAAATTTTCCTTGATATAGCATTACCTCAAATACAAAATATGAGAAAAACCATTGATGAACTACAAATGATGGCATTATTAATCGATCCAGATGGTTATGTTCTATCCTTAAGTGGAAATAAACAAACGTTAAAGCGAGCGAAACATATTAATTTTATTGAAGGTGTAAAATGGACGGAAGCAGCTGTGGGGACAAACGCAATAGGAACAGCATTAGAAATTGAAGAAGCTATTATGATAAGTGGTACTGAACATTACTCCGTGGCATCTCATAGCTGGAGTTGTGCGGCTGCTCCCATTCATAACGATGACGGGAAATTAATTGGTGTTCTAGATTTCTCCTGTCCAATTGAATTTTCGCATCCATATATGCTCGGTATGGTAACTTCAATTGCACATGCGATAGAACGTGAATGTAGCATAAGAGTTCATCAAAATGAATTACACTTAATTCATCGTTTTTTAGATGTCATTGATAGTGATGAACAAGTAGTTATTTGTAATCATCGTGATGTTATCGTTTCTGCGAGTAAGAGCGTTCGGGAACGAGTAACTAATTGGTCAAGAATGAAACTTGAAGATTTAATGCGCTATGGATTGGAAACTAAATTAGAGATACCAGTATATAGTAATGAAAGAATGATCGGGAAATGTATGTATTTAAAGGAAAACAAACAAATGAATACATATTCTGCTTTCACATTTATAAAAGGAATTACTTTTTCAGGAGTTACCGGGACAAGCAAAGCATTTCAACACACACTAGAAGAAATTAAGCTTGTTTCACCGACTGATGCTAGTGTGTATGTATGTGGTGAGACAGGAGTAGGAAAGGAATATGTTGCGAGAGCGATTCATGAAAATAGTCCAAGAAAAGACGGGCCCTTTATAGCTGTTAACTGCGGTTCTTTGCCTAAAGAATTAATGGAAAGTGAATTGTTCGGTTATGCTGAAGGTGCGTTTACAGGTGCGCGACGTCAAGGATATAAAGGGAAATTTGAACAAGCGAATGGAGGAACATTGTTTTTAGATGAAATTGGTGAAGTACCATCAGAGATGCAAGTAGCATTATTGCGTGTTTTACAAGAACGCACAATAACTCCAATAGGAAGTTCAAAAGAGGTACCAGTAAATATTCGTATTATTACTGCCACACATAAAGATTTACTACGGTTAGTAGAAGAAGGGAAATTCCGTCAAGATTTATATTATCGTTTGCACGTTTATCCGTTATATGTTCCATCGTTACTAGAAAGAAAAGAGGATATTCCATATTTTATACAACACTTTTGCGAACGGAAGAATTGGAATGTTGTATTTCCAAAGAGTATTTGCAATCAATTTTTACAACATACATGGCCCGGAAATATTCGAGAACTAGTAAATGTATTAGAACGCATTTACATTTTGTCGCAAGGGCGGGAAATATGCGAAAAACAAGTCGCTTTTTTGTTACAAACAATGATGGGAAATCAACAACAACTTGAGTTACAAGTTGAAAATAAAACAGAACATACATTGAATTTTCGCGAAAAAATACAGCGTGATAGCATGATTGAAGCATTACAAAAGACAAACGGAAATGTTTCGTTAGCTGTAAAACTATTAGATGTACCCCGTAGTACATTTTATAAACGAATGCAAAAATTTAATCTATAAAAGTAGATTTTTGTAATCTGCTTTTTCTTTTTGAGCTCATGTTCTGTCGGAATGTGCGCTTCCCAGGGAAATAATAAAGTAGTTAGACGGGAAATTCCCTAAAGGAGGTTAGTATGTGAAGTATATTGAAATTGGTATCGGGAATAGATGGTTCGTTCGAACAGAGACCGAAAATACAGACGGTACTGAATTTGAGGAAAAAGGAATTGTGAGACCTATTTATTTTGAATCATTTTATGTCCGTGTTTGGTTTCGGAAAACGTGTTTTATTTTTGATACGAAAGAGGGCTTTAAGAAAGTAAGGAAAAGTAGAGCTGAGTATAAGTTTATTATTGGAATTGTGAGTAGGTTAAAACAATAAAATAAAACAGGTTGTATTCTTATGATTATAATAATCACATACATACTCGCAATTATTATAATAGGCTATTCCATTTATAGTTAGAATGATGATTTTAAGAAAAAATAGCACACTTTAAATATGTGAAGTGCGCTATTTATATAATCCCGTTGTATACATCTCCGTTAATGTATACACTATTTCTTCTAGTTTTACTTCTTTGTTATTTTGTACAATAGTCCAAAGAAACATTTCATTCATTGCGAACCAACCGCGTGCCACGAGCTCTTTATTTAATTCAGGATGCGCTAATCCACTTTCTTGAGAGTAAGTAATATCCTGCGAAATACTTTTTATAAAGCGTTCGCGAATCTCACCCCATTTTTGACGTATCTCTTTTGATAATCCGATTGCTTCTTCGACAACTTGCAAAATAGCTCGTTCTTCTTCTGCTAATTGTAGGAATGCTCTAACGTGATTTTGAATCAAGTCACGTGCTGCTGCTTTCGTTTGAGGGAAGAAAGAGCGCCCAGCAATATTATAAAAACGATTCATAACATCTTCCATTAACACGATAAGGAGATCATCTTTGTTTTTAAAGTATACATATGCTGTTCCATAACCAGTTTCTGCATGTTTAATAATTTGCGTGATTGTCGTTTTCTGAAATCCATTAGTAATAAAAATAGTGTAACCCGAATGTAATAGTTTCTTTTTTGTTTCTAAGGAGCGGTGTTTTCTTGTTGAAAGAGTAGTGTTTTTCAAAGAATCACCTCTTTATACTGAAATATCTGAAAATATAATTGTATTGTAAAAGAAGATAGTATGTAAAGTCAACTGACATAATATCATTGACGTTATATCAACTAAGGTGATATATTTCAATTAGTTAGAATAAAAAGAAAATTAAGAGAAGGTGACACCATGTATAAAGAACCATTTCAACCAACTTATGAGTATGCGCTTGAGTGTGATAAACATGATGAACTGAAAGATTTTCAAACTGAATTCTATAAAAAAGAAGGAACTATATATTTAGATGGAAACTCATTAGGACTACTTTCGAAAAGAGCAGAAAAATCGTTACTTACTTTACTAGATTCATGGAAAGAGTATGGCATTGATGGCTGGACAGAAGGCGAACATCCATGGTTTTTCCTTTCGGAGAAATTAGGTGAACTGACGGCACCTCTTATTGGAGCTTTACCAGAAGAAACTATTGTAACCGGTTCCACGACTGCGAATATACACCAAGTTATTGCGACGTTTTATGAGCCGAAAGGAATACGTACAAAAATTCTTGCGGATGAATTAACTTTCCCGTCAGATATTTATGCACTTCAAAGTCAAATTCGTTTAAAAGGCTTAGAGCCAGATGAGCATTTAGTAAGGGTGAAAAGCCAAGATGGTCGAACACTTTCTGAAGAAGATATTATTCAGGCAATGGAAGATGATATCGCTTTAATTTTATTACCTTCAGTCTTATATAGAAGTGGTCAAATTCTTGATATGAAACGTTTAACAGTGGAAGCTCATAAACGTGGCATTCATATCGGATTTGATTTATGTCATTCAATTGGTTCTATTCCACATCATTTTAAAGAGTGGGATGTTGATTTCGCTGTATGGTGCAATTATAAATATTTAAATGCAGGGCCGGGTGGTGTTGCAGGTCTTTATGTAAATAGTAAACATTTTAATAGACTGCCAGGATTGTCTGGATGGTTTAGTTCTAGAAAAGATAAACAGTTTGATATGGAGCATACATTAACTGCAGCTGATCATGCAGGTGCTTATCAAATTGGTACACCTCACGTATTAAGTACAGCACCGTTAATCGGTTCTCTTGAAATTTTTAAAGATGCTGGTATGGAACGTTTACGTAAAAAGTCTTTACATATTACGAGATACATGCTGGATTTAATTGATCATGAATTAAAAGATTTCGGATTTACAATTGGAAACCCGTTAGAGGATGAAAAACGAGGTGGACATATTTATTTAGAGCATGCGGAAGCAGCGCGTATCTGTAAAGCACTAAAGGCAAATGGAGTAATTCCAGATTTCAGAGCACCAAATGGGATAAGACTTGCGCCAGTAGCTTTATACAATACGTATGAAGAAGTATGGAAGTCTGTTCAAATTTTAAAGAAAGTTATGAAAGAGGAAGAGTATAAACAATTTGAAAATAAACGAGAGGTTGTGGCATAAGAATGAAAACATCAAAGTGGATTGATATTTCACAGCCATTAAATAATGATATTGCAACTTGGCCAGGAGATACACCGTTCTCGTATGAAGTTTCATGGTCAAAAGAAGAGAGCGGTTCAGTAAACGTCGGAAAGTTAACGATGAGTATTCATACAGGTACTCATATTGATGCGCCTTTTCATTTTGATAATGACGGAAAGAAAGTAATAGATTTAGATGTTCAAGTTTATGTCGGACCTACGCGAATCATTGACGTTTCTAATCTTGAAAGCATCGGAAAAAAAGAATTAGAAAGTTTTCATTTAGAAGGTGTAGAACGACTATTATTACGTACATCTTCACATGGTAAAGCAGAAGAATTTCCAGATGTGATCCCGCATTTACGTGCTGATATTGCACCGTTTCTTTCTGATAAGGGAATTCGTTTAATCGGAGTGGATGTACCATCAGTTGATCCGTTAGATGATAAAGAACTAGCAGCACATCATCAATTGTTTAAATATGGAATTCATATTTTAGAAAATGTCGTACTAGATCATGTAGCAGACGGCGATTACGAATTAATTGCATTACCACTTGCGTTAACAGATGCAGATGGAAGTCCAGTTCGAGCTGTCATTAGACCAATATAAGTAGAAACATATAAAAGGGGTGTTTGACTAATATGAAAGAAAATGAAAAGGTAATTATGGAAAAAGGGATTCACACGGATTTTAAGGAAAATATGACGTATGGTGAGTATTTACAATTAGATAGTTTACTATCTTCTCAAAAGAGATTATCAGACCATCATGATGAAATGTTATTTATCGTTATTCACCAAGCTAGTGAGCTTTGGATGAAGCTTATTTTACATGAACTAAATGCAGCAATTGAATCGATTAAAAACGATAAATTAGCACCGGCATTTAAAATGTTAGCACGTGTATCAAAAATTCAATCGCAAATTATTCAATCTTGGGATATTCTTGCGACATTAACGCCATCTGAGTATATTGAATTCCGTGATTCACTCGGTCAAGCTTCAGGCTTTCAATCGTATCAATATCGAATGATTGAATACGCACTTGGTTATAAAACACCACATGCATTAAAGATTTATGAAAAAGATCCAGAATTACACGCTCGTCTTCATAAAGCGCTACACGCACCAAGTTTGTATGATGTTGCGATACAGGCGCTTGTTAAAGAAGGCTTCCCAATTCATAAAGATGTGTTAAATCGTGATATTACGCAGCCTTACGAAGAAGATGCAACTGTAGAAGCGGCTTGGATAGAAGTGTATGCGGACGTGAAGCAATATTGGGATTTATATCAGCTTGCTGAAAAATTAATTGATATCGAAGATTGGCTACAACAATGGCGTTTCCGTCATATGAAAACGGTAGAACGCATTATCGGAAATAAAATGGGAACTGGCGGATCTTCAGGTGTATCTTATTTAAAACGAGTACTTGATCAACAGTTCTTCCCTGAACTTTGGAATGTTCGTACGAAATTATAGGAATAAGCTTGTCAGCTAATTATAGCTGATAAGCTTATTTTTTTATTTGAGCACAATTATGTTTTAATAAAAGGAACAAGATATAATAAATGAAGTAACTATTTTAATGGAGGTAAGATTTTTGGATTTTAAGCAACTACAAAATAAATTTGAAAAGAAAAAAGTGAACACATTTCTTATTTATCAAAAAGGGGAATTAACAACTGAGTATTATAAAACACCCGAATGTGCAAATAACTTATATAAAATAAATTCGATTACAAAAAGTATCGTATCTTTATTAATTGGTATTGCAATTGATAAGGGCTATATAAATGATATACATACACCGATTACAGAGTGGATTGAAAATGTACCTGGGGAGAAACATGATTTAACGCTGTATCACTTATTAACAATGACTACTGGTGAGGATTGGAAAGAGTTTGGAAATGGAGTAGTATTCCCAAACGACTTTGTAGAATCAGAGAACTGGGTACAGTACATATTAGAAAAGCCAATAATTGAAGAACCTGCTACAAAAATGAATTATAATTCAGGTTCTTCACATTTACTTAGCTATATTATTCAAGAAGCTACTGGGATGTCGACAGAGCAGTTTGCGAAAAGATATTTATTTGAGCCATTAGAAATTAGCGAATATGAGTGGCAACAAGATCCGCAAGGTATATATGTCGGCGGCTTCGGTATGAAAATGAAATCTACCGATTTATTAAAATTAGGAAAATTATGTTTGCAAAATGGATATTGGAATGAGAAAGAAATTGTATCAGCGAAATGGTTAGAAGAGTCAAGTAGGGCGCAATTTGAAACATATGAACATGTTGGCGCATATGGATATCACTGGTGGGTATTACATAACGAAAGATTTCACATACCGTATTGTATATATTTCGCTATGGGGTACGGCGGACAATACATCGTTATCATTCCTCAGTTAGAAGTAGTAGCTATTATAAGTAGTCATATGCCAAAACGTGGGCTCGTTCCATTAAAATTATTTATTGAGCATGTACAGGGAAATTCCAATTATATATAAGAAAAGGAGGGAATGTATGAGGGATGAAAAAACTTTATCTTTATTTAGACTATGTTTAAGTCTTCTAGCATGTAGTGCCATTATTACGCAATTCATAATCAGGGCACAATTGAAACCGTTCAATCCAGTTAATTTTTTTAGTTTCTTTACGATTGAAAGTAACATTTTAGTTGTATGTATTCTCCTTTTAAGCAGTATCGGAACAGCTACATTTGGTCGCTCAGAACAATTTAGTATACTTCGAGGTGCGGCAACGGTATACATACTTACGACAGGACTCATTTATTTTTTGCTATTAAGAGGATTAGAAGAGTCACTTCAAACGGCAATACCATGGGTAAATACAGTGCTACATTATATCATGCCGATTGCAATGCTTTTAGATTGGATTTTAAATCCACCTATTAAGAAAATCACTTGGAAACAATCTACAAGCTGGCTCTTATTCCCGTTTTTTTACGTTGTATATAGCTTAATACGTGGCCCAATCGTGAATTGGTATCCATATCCGTTTTTAGATCCAAGAATAGGTGGGTATGGTAAAGTACTTTTATACAGTATAGGGATAGCGGTTGTAATTGGCGCTATTTGTATATTGGTAAGATTTTTAGGGAATCGAAACTTTAGGAAAGAATTTTAGAAATGCAAGGAGCCCCACTGTTTCCGTTTTTAACAGTGGGGTTTCATTTTATCCCGCATTAACGGGGCAGTAAGACCCCCACCTCAAAATTCAGCGAAAGCAAAGAAGTTAGATGGGGGATCAACTGCCCGTATAAGCCCGATTGGTTCAACTAATAATCAGTGGGAGATGAACAACCCCCCCACTGATTAAAGTTTTACTTTATCTACTCGTCTTCTGAAACGACAACTTTATAAATTTCTCTGTCTTCGTTTCAAATTCTACATCAACAAAAACACCATATTCTTTTCCATCTTCACGTAGCCACAATTTAAACTTTTCAACAGTTATTTGAACCGTTTTTGGTTTTCTACCTATATGAAGATAATCAACAATCTCTGCTTTCGGATATTGTTCTTTCGTCTTTTCTACAGCAAGTTTACCCCATTTTGCATAAGGCGGTTGTGCATGAACAATCGATGACCCGGTATATATATTTAAACATGTTGTTAATAAAAGAATGACGAATGCGATACGCTTTAACAATTGCTTCATAATGAACTCCTTTTCTCCTTTTTGTATATTGTTTACATATTCTTTCAACGATATAAGTTTGGATTTTTTTGTCTTCTTTACATAAAAGCGAGGCTTTTACAAAACATAACCAAGAAATCATTTCTGTAATTAAGGAGGGAAAATTATGCGCCAAAAAGCTATTTTTAAAATAGTAGTTTTACTTGCGTTCATAGGACTGTCTTTAATGGTCAGTAGTATACAACTAAAGAATGTAGAAGCTTTTTCTAATCAAGTCATTCAAAGAGGAGCATCCGGTGAAGATGTCATTGAACTACAATCTCGTTTGAAATATAACGGATTTTATACAGGAAAAGTAGATGGTGTTTTCGGATGGGGTACATATTGGGCACTTCGGAATTTTCAAGAGAAATTTGGACTACCTGTTGATGGTTTAGCGGGTGCTAAAACGAAGCAGATGCTCGTAAAGGCAACAAAGTATGATAAGTCGACTGCGAATAAAGGGACGACAACGAATAAAGGAAATAGTGGTGGCACTGCACAAGAAAATAAACCACCACAAAATAAAGGGACAAATGTTCCGAACGGTTATTCCCAAAATGACATTCAGCTCATGGCAAATGCAGTATATGGAGAATCACGTGGTGAGCCGTATTTAGGACAAGTTGCAGTAGCTGCAGTTATTTTGAACCGTGTTACAAGCGCATCATTCCCAAATACCGTTTCAGGTGTAATCTTTGAGCCGAGAGCGTTTACAGCGGTGGCTGATGGACAAATATATTTAACGCCAAATGAAACAGCGAAAAAAGCGGTTTTAGATGCGATAAACGGCTGGGATCCAACAGGAAATGCTTTATATTATTTCAACCCAGATACTGCGACAAGTAAATGGATTTGGACTCGTCCACAAATTAAAAAAATTGGTAAACATATTTTCTGTAAATAGAGCGGAGGTGGGACAATGTTAAGAGGTATTATCATTGTATTATTAACAGTTGGTGTAGTTGGAACAGGATATTGGGGCTATAAAGAGCACCAAGAGAAAAATGCGGTTTTAATTCGAGCGGAAAATAGTTATCAACGAGCATTCCATGATTTAGCATACGAAGTTGATTTATTACACGATAAAATTGGTACAACACTTGCGATGAATTCACGCTCATCTTTATCACCTGCATTAGCAGATGTATGGCGTTTAACATCTGAAGCTCGTTCAGATGTAGGACAACTCCCGTTAACATTAATGCCGTTTAATAAAACGGAAGAGTTTTTAGCAAATATCGGTGATTTTAGTTACCGTGCAGCCATTCGTGATTTAGAAAAAGAGCCGTTAAATGAACAAGAATATAAAACGTTGCAAACTTTATATTCAAATGCGGGAAATATACAAGATGAACTAAGGAAAGTACAACATCTTGTTTTGAAAAATAATTTACGCTGGATGGATGTTGAAATGGCACTTGCATCAAATCGCGATCCAGCAGATAACACAATTATTGATGGATTAAAAACTGTAGAGAAAAACGTAACATCATACTCTTCTACAAACTTCGGACCGACCTTTACAAGTGCACAAAAAAATAAAAAAGGTGGATTTGAAGCAGAAGGAAAGGCAATTTCTAAAGATGAAGCAGCAAAAATCGCAAAATCATTTTTAAATTTAAAAGGAAATGAAAAAGTCGATGTAGAGAAAAGTGGAAAAGGTGCGAAAGAATCATTCTATAGTGTGAAGATTAAAGACTCTGCAACGAATAATGAGTTTTACATGGATATTACCGGAAAAGGCGGATATCCAATTTGGGTAATGAATAATCGAGAAATTAAAGAACAGAAAATTAGTTTAAATGATGCAGGAAGTAAAGGATTGACGTTTTTAAAGGATCATAAGTTTAATAATATGGAGCTCTATGATAGTTCTCAATATGATACTATCGGCGTGTTTACTTATGTAGTAAATGAGAATGGCGTACGGATTTATCCGGAAGCAATCCAAATGAAAATTGCTTTAGACGACGGATCTATCGTTGGATTTTCTGCAAAAGAATATTTAGCATCACATCAAAAACGAACAATTCCGTCTGCCAAGCTAACTGCAGCAGAAGCAAGGAAGAAAATTAACCCTGATGTGAAAGTGATGGAAGAGCGAAAAGCAGTTGTAGTAAATGATTTGCATAATGAAGTACTTTGCTATGAATTTGTTGGAACGTTAGGGAAAGATACGTATCAAATTTTCATCAATGCGAATAGCGGAGCAGAAGAAAAAGTGAAAAAAATGCAAGCTGTTGAAAAAATTTATGATTAAACCTTAATAGTAAAGTGGTGAAAAGAATGAAAATCCTAATATATGTGTTGATGCTTTGCTTTTTTATAACTGGATGCAGTATTGGAAAAAAAGACAATCCAAATGAAAAGCCAGAACAAAAAAATGTCTCAATGAAAAATGTTAATTATACAAACAAATCAAATAAGCCAAATGAAAAAGCAGCGGATCATTTAGCATCTTTAGCGGCAAGTGTGCCAGGTGTGAATGATGCAACAGCAGTAGTTGTTGGAAAATATGCTATTGTAGGTATTGATGTAAAAGCGAAACTAGACCGAACTCGTGTTGAGTCAATTAAGTACTCTGTTGCAGAAAGTTTAAAAAACGATCCGGATGGTGCGAATGCAGTCGTTGTAGCTGATGTTGATACGTATGAACGGCTGAAACAAATTGGAAAGCAAATTAAAAAAGGGAAAACTGGCGAAGGTATACTGGATGAATTAGCAGCAATTGTTGGCCGCGTGATGCCACAAGTTCCGAATGATATGATTGAAAATAGAGAAACGAATCCAATTAAAGATAATGACAAGCAATTACCAAAAGATGAAGAACAAGAACTAAGAAAAGAACAGAATGACCAATCTAATAATCATTTGAATAAGTAAAATGAGCCTCGTACTAAATTGTACGAGGCTTTTTAAATATAATATTAAATATTCAGTTTATTTTTAAGGGAATATATGGTTTAATTATTGTGGGAGGGACAACTGTTATGATGAAAAAAAGTGCATTTATTTTATGTGGTTTCTGCCTAAGTTTCAGTATGACAGCCTGTGAACAAAAGAAAGAAGTGAAAAAGCAAACAGCGACTTCTTCTACTGTGATGGAAAGTCAGAAGAAAGAATTTATCAATATAAATCATTTCTCAAAAATAGATGAAGGAATGACTTATACAGAAGTGAAAGATTTAATCGGTTTTGAAGGAAATTTACTTATAGAAGAAGGGGTAGAACATTCTACACAAATTAAACAAATTTTTGCTTGGAAGGGGAATAATCCAAATTCATTTGTTGAAATTACATTTTTGGATGGAAAAGTGCATTCTAAATCACAGCAAGGTTTAAGTTAATTTGATAAAAATGGGAGAGTATAGCATGAACATACATACTGGGGAAATACAATTAGTTCCGTATAAGGAGACGTATAAAGAAATTATACAATCATTTACTTTACCAAGTGAACAAGTTCAATTCACATCAGATCCAGGCGAATTATTGAAAAAAGCAAAAAGCGATCGCACAAAAAATGTAATTGTTATTTTAGATTACAACGGGGTACCTGTTGGTCTTTTCGCATTACAAACAGGCGAAAGAGTACAAGAGTTCACAGAGAATGAAGATGCTTTACTTTTAACATCATTTTCTATAAATTATAATAAACAAAGAAGAGGATACGCTAAAAAATCATTGGCATTATTAAAAGATTTTGTAAAACGTTATTTTCCAATAGAAAATGAAGTTGTACTTGCTGTAAATGAAAAAAATATGCCAGCACAAAAGTTATATGAAAAAGTTGGCTTCGAAGATAGAGGCTTTAGAAGAATGGGACCGATTGGTCAACAAATAATAATGCATTTACCTATAATAAAATAACGGGATAGAAAACTTACTCTTGAACATTCTTGTAGTAAGTTTTTTTTATTTTGTGCTATGTTAGTAAAAACGAAAGTCGGTATCAAAAAAGATAAAGGTTTCAATATATATAGTTGAAAGGTCAATGAATATGCGAGGAGTAATGATATGACAATTTATATTGCGTTACTAAGGGGAATCAATGTAGGTGGACATAAAATAATCAAAATGGCAGATTTAAAACGATTGTTTGAATCAATAGGATTAAAACAAGTGAAAACATATATTCAAAGCGGTAATATCGTGTTTGAATCTAAGGAAGATATAAACGCTCTAAAAGTAAAAATTGAATTTGAAATTAAAAAGGAATTTAATTTTGATGTTCAAGTCATCCTAAAAACAAATGAAGAATTAATAAATACTATAAAATATTCCCCTTATAAGGCGGATGCTTTGTTAGAAGGAGAAAGTATACACGTTGCCTTTTTAGCTCATCCATTTTCTGAAGATGAGAGGAAGCAGTTACTTATGTACAAAAGTGAACTTGAAGATTGCTATATAGATGAGAAGGTTGTATATTTGTATTTCAAAAATACCATTCGGAATTCTAAATTAATGAACCAATTTCAGAAGTTACATACACCAGCTACAGTAAGGAATTGGCGAACTGTTAATAAATTAAAAGCAATTGTAGAGGGTATGTAAATATAAAAAGATGAGGTTTCTATATATAGAAAACCTCATCTTTTATTTATATTGTTTTGCAACTATGAGTTCGACAATAGGATAAATAAAGAATGAAGAACAAAGTGCGATAAACAGTGGTAGGTTTTTAACTCCATCTAAATTGGAACCCATAGAAAAACCTTCCGAGAAGAGTAATAGAAGGAACAATACAACTACAAGTACAAAATACGCGATTTTAAAGCTTTTATATGTAATTTGCTGTCCCATTTCATCCTGACTTTCTTCTGATACACCGTGGGGATCTCCCCATGTAATATGATTGATGAGGTAGCTAAGTATTAAAGCGCTTGTAAAAATTGTTCCACCTAAAATTACACCTCCATTGATGTATTTATAAGCTCCGTGTATAAGTATTCCGACTAATGATAAAACAATTGTTATTAAAATGAATTTTTTACGATTCATATTAGAACAACACCCCCACGATTGTAAAAAACTCTTTCCATTTATAGTATAAAATTGGAAAAGGTTCATGTCAAATACTTTTTACAAGCAAGGCGAAGGTATATAGTATTTTGTTTTAATGATAAATAAAAAATTACATTACATTTGAATGTAAAAGAATAGGCTCGCATATATTTGGAAGGGATGTCAGATTAATTTAGGGGGTAGTTATGTCTATACTTTTAAAAGCTGGTGCAGATGCAGGAAATAACGGTTTGAAGTTAATGGTGAAAGGGCAAGACCCTATTTTTATTCCGAGTATTTATTCTTTATATATAGGTGAGCCTACAGGATTGTTAGATGAGGGGGATGTGTCATTATCTGAATTAGAAAATCATATCGATGTGACCATTAGTTCTCCATCGCTAATGTTAAATAATGTACGGTACATCGTTGGAGAAAAAGTCATTCAAGATCAATTAAAAGGTACTGAAGTGGAGAAGAAATCGAATAAGTCGACGGATGAGCTAATGGTTATTACAATACTATCGGGTTTAGCAGTAAGTGCTATGCGTCAAAGTCCAACTTCTAGTCATATTAACATTCGATATGATTTATCTGTCGCTCTTCCTATGCAGCTTATTACACAAGAAATAGCTGCCGAAAATGCAAAACGTTATATGGGAAATCATAAAGTTGTTTTCCATTATCCGAACGGTCGTGATGTTACTATTAATGTTTCTATTGAGTTTTGTAAATGTCTGCCTGAGGGCGCTTCTGGGACGTGGGGCATTGTATATGATGAAGAAGGAAATGTTGTGAAACATAAAATAGAATGTGAACAAAATCAAATTTCAGAAATAGATTTTGTTGATAAAACTTTATTGTCTTTTGATATTGGAGCGGGGACAACAGAAGAAGTTGTTTCGTTAGGGGTAAATTTCCGTCCGCAATTAAGTAAAGGATTATCGTACGGTGTAAAAGAAACGTTACTACAAATTATTACGAGATGGAACCGGAAGTATCCAACAAAAACGATTGACAGTATTACAGAATTCAATCAAATTTATTTAAATGATAAACATCCTAGGAATGCATTATTAGTTGAGGAATCACAACCAGCACTATTAGGATTAGCGGCGCGTGTCGCAACAGATATTATTAACAAAATTGATGATATGAAAGACGATCCATACGTGTTTATTTATGGCGGGGGCGCAGTTATCATTAAAAATAGCTTGAAAATGATTTTAAAACAAAAAGGGCGTTTAACAAATGTAATCTTTGTCGATAATCCATTATTTACAAATGCAAGAGGATTATTGGTCTACACTTGTTCGCCAAAGTATAGAGAACATAAACAAAAAGAGTTAGGGTTTACAAACTTAACGATAAGTTAGTTGGTGGCAACATGCGATCTAGGCGATATAAACGTGGTGATCGAGTGAAAATCAATATTCATAAATCAGTATCACCTGAAATGCTTGCATGGCTTAATAAACAATCAAACCCAACTAATTTCTTTTTCTTTGCAGCACAGCAATTATTTAAACAAGTAGGAGATATTGATGTGTCAAAAACTTTACCAAATAGCCATGTTTTCTCATTATATATGGAGCCCTCATCCTTATTAAAAGTCGAAGTAAATCCTTTTAAAAACGTACCACTAGAAGCGAATAAATCCACCGAAAGTGTAAAAAAAAAATCATGGGAATCTGTTGATCAATTAGATTGTCCATTTTTTTAAACATAGAAAAATATAGGTAAGCCCATCACTATACATATGGATACAGTGATGGGTTTTTGTTAGTGTACCACTAGTCCAATAAATAGAAGGGGCACAATACAAATTTGTGCCCCTTCTATTTATTATTTATCTATATTTTAGATGTATGTTCTGTTACTGCTTGAATAATGTTTTTCCAGTCATCAGGATGATTTTCATGTCCTGCTCCTTCAAGAGTTAAAAGTGCTGAGTTTGGAATTTCATCAATAAGTGCGAGACCATGTTCAAATGGTAGTGCTGTATCGTCAGTTCCGTGAATTACTAATGTGGGTGCTTGTATGGAGCTAAGTACACCTTCATAAGCATCATCACCTTGAAGTAAAGCGTGATTAAACATACTTAATAGATTGTTAGCCCTTTCTATTTCGAGTTTTACTTGTGTATAAACTCTGTTTTCATCAAATGAACGTTTTGAGCCGCACAATAGACGAGAGCCTGTAACTAAATACTCTGTCACAGCGTTTTGATTTGACCAATCTAAATTTGCACCATTTGCGTGATGTATTAAAATTCTTTCATCCATCGGAGGTAAATCGCGAGTGTTGTTATCTGAGCCTATAACACTTGTTGCTAGTAAAGTTAACGTTAAAATTCTTTCAGGATGTTTTACAGCGGCAATTTGAGCAATCATGCCACCTAATGACATACCAAATAAGTGCGCTTTATCAATATGATAGGCATCCAGCACCCCAATTGCATCTTCAGCCATAGTTGTTACCGTATAATTGGAAGTTCCAGGTTCGTATGTAACAGAGCGTCCTACATCACGGTTATCAAAGCGAATGACAAATTTCCCTGTGCTAGCTAACTGTTCACAAAATTCTTCATCCCAATAAACCATTGAACACGTAGCTCCCATAATTAATAAAATTGCTGGATTATTAGGATTTCCAAAGCTTTCTGTACAAATATCAGTCCCGTTTGTTTTAATCATCTTTTCGGTCATAGTGTTATCTCCATTTCTTTTGGATTTTATTACAAACATAGAAAATAAAATTCTGTATGATTCTAAGATGTACACAAAATTGAATTTGGAACTCACATTAATTAATAGCGTAGCATAAATACCACCTCTAAACATGTTTATTGTCATTCAAAGCAAAAAAATTTGAAAAATAATTGTAAGTTATTAAAATAAACAGCAAGGAGGAGAGGAAATGAAAGCAATTGTTATTGATCAATATGGTAGTGTTGAAGAACTAAAAGAAAGACAAATTTTAAAACCAGTTGTTACATATAACGAGGTATTAATACGCATTCTCGCAACATCTGTTAATCCAGTTGATTGGAAAACTAGAAAAGGAGACTTACAACAACAATTGCAATTTTCATTTCCAATTACTTTAGGGTTAGATGTAGCTGGAGTTATCGAAGAGGTTGGAGAAGAGGTAGAAGGTTTCAAAATAGGAGATAAAGTGTTTACGAAACCTGAAAATATAGGGAAGGGATCTTATGCTGAATTCATTGCGGTAAAATCAGATTTAGTAACTTATATGCCTACTAACCTAAGTTTTGAAGAGGCAGCTTCTATTCCACTCGCAGGACTTACTGCTTGGCAAAGTCTTGTAGATTACGCAAAAATAAAAGAAAATGACCGAGTATTTATTCACGCTGGAGCTGGTGGTGTCGGAAGTTTGGCAATCCAAATTGCAAAATCATTTGGAGCTTTTGTTGCAACTACTGCAAGTGGTAAAAATGAAGAATTTTTAAAGGATTTAGGAGCGGATCTCGTTATTGATTATAAAAAAGATAAATTTGAAGAGCTACTATCAGATTTTGATATTGTATTAGATACAATCGGTGGCGAAGTACAAGAAAAAAGTTTTCAAATTATTAAACCTGGCGGTGTTCTAGTTTCGATTGTTCATGAACCAAATTATAAAATGAAAGGGATAAAATCAGGATTTTTATGGCTAAAACCAAGTGGAAAACAATTAGAAGAGTTATCAAATTTAATTGTACATGGAAAAATCAAACCGATCATAAGTAAAGTTGTGTCACTTAATGAAGAAGGGGTTAGAGAAGCTCATATTTTGAGTGAAGGGCAACATGTTAGAGGTAAGATTGTAATTAAAGTGGAATGATGATAGCCGCTGTATATTGACTTGTAGTGAATAAAGATAAATTGGAGTACTCCATAATTTTATAATACCCCAAAGTACTTTTATTTTGGGGTATTAGCTTTTCTTAGTTTGATGGGCTAGTGAACATACTTTTAAAAATTAAAGTTTCGTATTGTATCATGTAATTTCTCTAATCCAATCGCCATATCTTTTTCATTTAACATGGAATAGCTAATTCTTAATTGGTTATTATTTGTATCGTTATTTAATAGACAAGCTGTTCCAGGTAAAAAAGAGACATCTGCTTCATTTGCTTTTTGTAATAAGTTAAAAGGATCAATTGTATTAGGAAGTGTAATCCATAAATTAAAGCCGCCATTTGGTATTTTAAAGTGTATTTCTTTTAGTGGCGATAATATAGCGATTGTTAAATCGCGTCTAATTTGTAAAGCGGTGCGTAATTTTTCTAAATGATTTTTCATACGTTCTGCACGTAAGAAAGGAAGTAGTGCTTTTTGCGTTAATAACGGGCTACCGATATCCATCGAACCCTTCACAGCATATAACCATTCAAAAATAGGCCCATCGGCTATAAGTGCAGCGATACGTAGTCCAGGTGCTAACGTTTTACTAAAACCTTTTAAATATATTACATGACCATTCGTATCAAAACTTTTGATTGGAGGAGGAACTATAGCATCCTCAAAATATATTTCTCCGAAAGAATCATCTTCAATTATAAAAAACTCATATAACTCCGCTAGTTCTATAAGTTCCAATCTCCGTTCTTTACTCATTACTGTACCTGTTGGGTTTTGAAAAGTAGGATTCACATATAACAAAACAGGATTCTTTCTTTGACAAAGGTCATCTATTAAGTCTGAGCGAATGCCGTTTTTATCAAGACTAATAGGTATAATCTGCACTCCTTTGTTGAGAAAAACATCAAGTGCTGCGCCATAACAAGGGCTTTCTACTAATACTATATCTCCAGGTTTTAATAATGTTTGAGCGATCAAATCAATTCCTTGCTGGGCACCACTTGTAATTAATAATTGAGAGGGGTCTGTCACTAATTTCTGATGTTCTTTTAGATAATTAACTATTTCAACTCGAAGTTCATAATCGCCTTGAATAGGTCCATAAGTTGCTAGTAACATCGGATTTTTATCCAGCAATTTGTGCATTTCGTCTGCTAGAAATGGATTTGGTAATAGACGTGGATATAAAATCGCTTGTGAAAAATCATAATATTTTCGGTGTTGATTCATTGCATATTGAGAACGCATAACATTAATAGTTTTCGTTTGTTGCCATTTATAAGGAATAGTTTTGAATTCTTTCTTTACACGTTTATATATATAAGCGCCTTTTCCTTGCTCGATGCGTATATATCCTTTCGTTTCTAGCTGCTTATACGCCTTACGAACAGTCAATAAGCTAATTTGTAAATCTTCGGCCATATAACGTAATGATGGAAGGGAGTCACCATATGAAAGCATGCCACTTTGTACTCTTTCAACAATTTGCATATATATTTGTTGATAATACGGTATGTTGGATTCTTTCCGTATTACAATCTTCATGGCTTCACCTTGTTTCTTTTTTATTTAATTAAAGCGAAAAAAAGAAAGAGAATCAACTACAATTTGATGTAACTGTTATAAGCATAGATACACTGTTATACACGAAACCCTCTATACTCATGTTAAGAGTAAAAAGGAGGAAGAAAAATGGTCATTTTCAATTATATTTTAGTATGTATTATTTTCGGCACAACATTTTTAACGATAAAAATCGGAATTGAAGCAGGAGCGCCTCCATTATTTTCAGCAGGAATTCGTTTCTTTTTAGCAGGAGTAATCTTGATGTTTATATTTAAGTTGAAGCGAAAAGAAATTATGCCGCATGTATTTTCAAAACGTATTATGTATGCTGGCTTTTGTTTAACGTTCATGACATTCGCATCTTTGTACTGGGCTGAACAATATATTTCTTCTGGGTTAGCTGCTGTACTTTCTGCAACAGGTCCTATGATGATTTTATTATTACAAGCAAGAAGAAATAAGAAACAATTGCAAAAGGAGCAATTTTTCGCTTTAATTATTGCGTTAATAGGCGTTGTTTTTGTTTCTTTACCAGGAATGCATCAAGAAGTAAGTTTCATATGGAGTATTGCTTGTATTATTTTAGTAGTAGGGGAGTTATTTTACGGAATAGGTTCTATTCGCTCAAAAGAAATACTTTCGGATTTACGAAGTGTATCACCATTTCTTATTAATGGTATTCAAATGTTTTATGGAGGGATTTTGCTACTAATCGTATCATTCATAGTAGAGCAGCCGAATGTAACTGTATTAACCTCATGGAGCGTACAGTGGCCTATTTTATACCTCATATTTATCGGATCAATTGGTGGGCACGGATTATATTACTGGCTTTTATCAAAAACAAATCCTGTATTCCCATCGACGTGGTTATATGTATCACCATTAATAGCAATTATTGTAGGATATATTGTATTAGGAGAACCATTAAATCCTGCAATGGGTATAGGTGCTTGTTTCATATTGATAGGTGTATTTTTGGCCAATCGTTCAACACTACGGACTTATTTCAAACAAGGACGGTTATTAGAGAAGGAAATGTAGTTGGATAATGTAACGGCCCTGTATATTATCGGGCTAGTAAAATCAAAAACACAGCTGGGAAAATAACCAACTGTGTTTTTATAATTAATTCACTTTTTTAATAAACCCTTTGTAATGACGTTTCACAAGTTGACTTTCTAACGTCTTCATTGTTTCTAGTGCTACACCGACGATAATAAGTAAGCTTGTACCACCAATTTGAGCAGAAGGTGGTAACGTAGCAATTTTCGTAAATACGAGTGGTAATATTGAAATTGCACCTAAGAAAATTGCACCGATAAATGTTAAACGGTATAAAATTTTGGTTACATATTGCTCTGTCGCTTTACCAGGACGAATACCAGGAACATAACCGTTTTGCTTTTTCAAATTCTCAGCCATTTGTTCAGGATTTACTTGAATAAATGCGTAGAAGTATGTGAAAGCAACGATAAGACCGACATAAAGCGTCATTCCAATTGGGTGTGCAAAATCAAGGTTTGCGACTAACCATTTGGATACGCCTGAATCAGGGAAGAGCTGCGCAATTGTACGCGGCGTCATTAAAAAGGCTGAAGCAAAGATTACTGGAATTACACCAGCACTATTTACTTTAAGTGGTAAATGAGTGTTTTTTGCTCCTTGATATGGATTGTTTCCTGATACAGCTTTAGCGTATTGAATGGGTATTTTACGAACAGCTTGTTGAATGTAAATGACACCAACAACAATCGCTAAAATTACGAGTCCAATTAAAACCATTTTTATTATGTGCATGAATAATTGATCGCCTGCATTTTGAAATTGTTGCAAGTAAATTTGATTAGCAACATTCGGAATTGCCGCAACAAGTCCTGCGAAGATAATCATTGAAATCCCATTACCAACACCATTAGCGGTAATTTGTTCACCTAACCAAAGTAAAAATGCAGTACCTGCAGTTAAAACTGTCGCAATAAATAAGTATGTAGTCCAGCTTTGATCTGTTATTAATTGTCCACCTGCTATATTATTAAAACCATAAGACATCCCAATGGATTGTATGAATGCAAGAATGATTGTAAAGTATCGAGTAAATTGAGCTGACTTCTTACGGCCCATTTCACCTTGCTTTGCCCATTCCGAAAATTTAGGTATAACGTCCATTTGTAGTAATTGTACTATGATGGAAGCTGTAATATATGGTGTAATACCTACAGCGAAGATCGAGAAGTGTTGCAATGCTCCTCCACCAAATACGTTTAGCATACCTAAAACGTTGGCTTGATCTTGTACCTTTAATACCTCTGCGTTAGTATGAGGAACTGGAATAAATGTGCCAATTCGAAAAACAATTAGCATCGCTAGTGTAAAAAGAATTTTGTTTCTTATCTCAGCTACTCTCATGAAATTTGAAATCGTACGAAACATTATGTCGCCTCCTATATTTTTATCAGTTCAAAACTGATTATTATATCCCGATGAAGTAACCACAAACCTCCTTCCGCATTAAATTCATTTGACAAATGGAATTTCATACATTTTGCAGTTTTCACGGATATAAAAATATAAGGTGTTATACGAGCGACCTATTATCTTTTCGTAATCATTCAATACCCATAATATATCGAATAAATTAACAAATGTACATACATACGCATGAAAAATGAATAAATAGGGTGATTTTTTACATTTACTTAATGCTAGATTGATAATTAGGAACGTTTTACGTAGTTGTATCGAAAGGATTCAGTGGAAAGTATTATGGTGTAACTGTAGCACATGAAAACCTCAAGGATTTTGAGAAAACGCATATATTTCGTCGTGAATTAGAGAAACTATTAAAGCAAGAAAAGATTTGATTGAAATAGTAGTGAAGGAAAATCTTTTTTCTATAGAGAATATTTCTAACGTAGGAATCTAAGTATGTAGGTTCTAATGAAAGGAGAATTCACATGAATACATTTGTAAATGACAAGTTTGATGAAACGAGAAAGCAATTATTTGAGGAAATTACTTTGTTAAGTGATGCTCAATTTAATAGAAAACCAGATCAGGATAAATGGAGTATAGCACAAGTTTGTCATCACTTAGTTTTATTAGACGAGAGAGTTATAACAGTTATTTCGTCAGGATTAAAAAAGATGGATAGTATCCAAAATGAGCGTAAAGAAATTCACGCTATTGTATTAGATAGATCGATAAAATTTATAGCTCCAGAAATGATTGAACCAAGTATAGAAACATTTGAAGTACAGCAAATGATTGATTTGTTAAACAACGCTAGAAAAGAATTGATGCGTTTCCTGCGTACAATAGAAGATGAATCTATATTAGCGAAAAAATCAGTGATGCATCCAGCTCTTGGAGAATTACTTCTAGATCAGTGGATAGAACTGATCTATTTGCATGAACAGCGTCATATAGAACAAATTAAAGAGATAAAATTGCTTTGTGAAGTTGAAAAGTAAAAATCATTATCTTTTTATTGGGCGATTTGGGATAGTATCAAGGGTTCGAGTGATAAAATTCAAATCCTGATTAAAATTATGATGAATGTAGTTGAACGCAACTAATAAGCAGAAGAAAATACGAAACTAGCAGATCTTACTCCTGAAGAGGAAACGAACATTCGAAAAAAAACTGAATCCGATTTGCTGTATAAGTGGAACCCCGTCTTAAATGAAGAGCGGGGTTATTATTTTTGGAAGTGATCTCAGTATTTTCATATAGAAGGAAGTAAATTGGTAATGAAATCCGAAAATGAGTTATATGTCCAAAATTTTGAAAGCACATATACATCTACCGTTGGTTTAGCGCTCTTCACACGTTGGAGGAAGAAGTATTTTGTTAGAAAACGATAACATACTATTCTGTTAGGGGAAATATGCATTTGATTCTCTATATTTTCACAGTAAAACCACCTCCAAAATTATCTTTTGTAGTTGAATTTTTCCGAATAATAAGTTACATTTTTAAAGTTCAAGCAACTTTATGCCAGTACAAAAAGGGGAGAAATATTGTTATTATGCAAAAAATGAAATGGAAGAACTATGTATGCTATTTTATTATTCTTATGCTTCTTGTAACAGCAGTAACAGTCAAACCAGCTATTTCTAAGGCTGAGGAATCTGATGTTAACATTACATTGTTAGGTACTGCAGATATTCATGGTAGATTTATGCCTTGGGATTATGCGCTTGATGGAGCAAATATGAGTGGAAGTTTGACGCAGCTTTATACGGTTATAAAGAAGGTACGTCAAGAAAATCCAAATACCATATTAGTAGATGCCGGGGATGCAATTCAAGGAAACTCAGTAGAATTATTCAACGATAAGCCACAATCGCCAATGATGGTAGCGATGAATACAATGGGATATGACGCCTGGGCATTTGGAAATCATGAATTCAACTTTGGATTAGATACATTGAAAAAAGTTAGTGAGCAATATAAAGGAAAGACGTTAGCAGGAAATATTTATAAGGAAAATGGAGAGCGTTTTCTTCCTGCATATACGATTGTTGAAAAAGGTGGAATTAAAGTCGGGATTATTGGTATGAATACACCAATGATTAGTGATTTTGAAAAAGGGACAGATCATTTGGATGGTTTAGTAGTGAAAAATCCAGTAGAAGAGACAAAAAAGGCAATTAAAGAATTAGAAGGTAAAGTAGATGTAATGGTAGGGGTTATGCATATGGGACTAGAAAATGAGAATGGAATCCCAGGTACTGGTGTTCAAGATATTGCGAATGCTTGTCCGGAACTAAGCGCTATTTTTGCGGCTCATATGCATAAACTTGTAAAAAAAGAAGTTGTAAATGGCGTAATTATTACAGAACCAGATAAATATGGAACGCATATTTCACGTATTGACCTTACTTTTACAAAGCAAGATGGAAAGCTTGTTTTAAAAGATAAAACAGCTACCGCTATACCTGTAAAAAATGCTGATGGAACAACAGTATTATCTGATTCTGCACTTGAAGAAACATTAACACCTTTTCATGAGTATGCAAGAGGAGATGCAAATGTTGTAGTTGCTCAATTAAAAGGGAGAAACCTTGTTCCTGAAAATGAAATAAAGGGTATTCCAAGTGTGCAGATTCAAGAGACACCTTTATCAGATTTCTTTCATGAAGTTATGCTCCATTACAGTAAAGCGGATGTAGTAGCCCATCAAATTGATAATGATTCTGCCCGTTTGGATATAGGGCCTATAAAGAAGAAAGATATTGCGTATAATTATCAATATGCTTTGGGAGAAATTACAGTTTACAAGATAACTGGAAAAGATTTAAAAGACTATATGGAATGGGCAGCAGGATATTTTAACTCATCTCGTGCCGGAGATGTAACAGTTAGTTTTGATAAAAACCGTCGCGCGTCTAAATACAGTACGAATGATTTCTTTGGAGGCGTAAAATACGAAATTGATTTAACAAAGCCATATGGTAGTAGAATTACAAATTTACGCTCTATTCGTACAAATAAACCGATTAAAATGAGCGATGTTATGACGCTAGGAATGAATGCGTATAGAATGGAGGCTCTACAGGCAAAAGGGGGAGCTTTAGAGGGACGTAAATTTGAACAAACTTGGTCATCTAAACAAGAGAATGCATTCGGAGAAACAGGTGGAACCATTCGTAACCTTGCTATTACGTATTTAAAAGAGGTAAAGAACGGTGTATATACGCCAAAAGTTATGCGTAATTGGAAAATTACTGGTGTAGATACACATTCTTCAGAGCATAAAGCTGTAGTTGATCTTGTAAATAAAGGGATTTTAGAAATTCCAAAAACAGAAGATGGAAAATATACAAATATAGCATCTATAAATACTAAAGATTCAATTACAAAAGAAGAGATTGTAGCACTCTCGCAAAAAGCTAATATTAATCCAAATCAGTTTAATCATACAAAGACAAAAGGTGAATTTTATAAAAAACTTAGTAGGATTACTAAAAAAATATAAATTATAAGGTTTCTTATAGTAATTGTTATTTTAATAGCATTAAACCCACTCTTACAATAGTAAAGAGTGGGTTTTTATGTTGTTATTTAGATGTAAGTGTACTTTTATTAGAATAAATATAGGTAATTAATAACTAACCAATTGGATGAGCGCTGCCAAAAAGGATTCTTTTTTTATTCAAATTAATGTACTTATGTGTTCCGTTAATTATTTACAATATTGACCACAATTTATGTAATTTTGCATAATATTACATAAATTTTGTATTTTCTCTTTTTTTCGACATAAATAGACAGTATACTTTGTACAAGCTTTCTATTTCAAAAATTATACGAGGTGAAAAAATGAAAAACACAAAGACATTAACTAAGGTAGCATTAACAACAGGATTAGCTTTAACAGCTGTGGCACCATACGGAATAGGTCATGCAGAGGAAACAGATCAACTACAAGTTCAAATTCAGGAGGAATCGTTCCGTTCGGGTGAACTTACACAACCGTCACAAAAGGCACCAGAAAATGTAGTAAAGGATGCACTTAAGGAGAAAACAGAACAAGCTCTGTCCCAAAAACAAGTCAATGGAGAAACAGGAGTAGATTATAAAGTTCTTCAAAAACGTGATTCGTATGATGGGACTACACTCGTACGTATCCAGCAAACATATGAAGGAAAAGAAGTATATGGCCATCAATTAACCGCACACGTAGATAATAAGGGGGTTATTAAAAGTGTTTCAGGTGATAGCGCGCAAAATTTAAAACAAGAAGAATTGAAAAAAACTATTAATCTATCAAAAGATGAAGCAAAACAATATATTTTTACGAAGTACGGGAACGATATCAAGTTTATTTCTGAGCCAGAAATTAAGGAAGTTATTTTTGTTGATGAAAATAATGGACAAGCTAGCAATGCATACCAAGTTACATTTGAAGCTGCAACACCAAACTATGTTTCTGGAACTTATTTAGTAAATGCGCAAAATGGCAATATGTTAAAAAATATGGTACAAGAATCTAACTTAAAAGCAAGTGAAAAACTAGTTGGGGCCTTAAAGGAAAGTAAAAAAAGCAGTCTTACATCATTAACTGGAACAGGAAAAGATGATTTAGGTATTTCTCGTTCATTTGGTATTTCTAAACAAAGTAATGGCAAATATGCGCTTGCTGATTATACAAGAGGGCAAGGAATTGAAACTTATGATGTGAATTACAAAGATATTACTAAAGAAGAAAGCTATTATCCTGGTACATTAGCAACTAGTACTTCAACAACATTTAACGATCCAAAAGCAGTAAGTGCTCATTACTTAGCAACAAAGGTATTTGATTTTTACAAAGATAAATACAAGCGTAATAGTTTTGATAATAAGGGACAAAAGGTAGTTTCAGTTGTACATGCTTGGGATTCTGAAGATACGAACGATCCGAAAAATTGGCAGAATGCATTAAGTGCTAATAATGGAAGTATGCTTGTATATGGCGATCCTATCGTTAAAGCATATGACGTAGCTGGACATGAATTTACACATGCTGTTACTTCTAGCGAATCTAATCTTGAATATTACGGTGAATCTGGTGCAATCAATGAGGCACTATCTGATATTATGGGAACATCTATTGAGAAATACGTAAATAACGGAACATTTAACTGGACAATGGGTGAACAAACCGGATCTGTTTTCCGTGATATGGAAAACCCAGCTTCTGTGCCATCTTCACTTGGAGTACCTTATCCAGATGATTACAGTGAATTTAACGATTTTAATGGCTGGGATCAAGGCGGCGTTCATTTTAATTCAAGCATTATTAATAAAGTTGCGTATCTCATTGCAAAAGGTGGAACTCATAACGGAGTAACTGTTAAAGGAATTGGTGAAGATAAAATGTTTGATATTTTCTATTATGCAAATACAGATGAGTTAAACATGACTTCTAATTTCAAAGAATTGAAGTCTGCATGTATTCGAGTGGCAACTAATAAATATGGAGCGAATACAGCTGAAGTTCAAGCAGTTCAAAAGGCATTTGATGCAGCAAAAATTAAGTAAGTTAGAAGTATTATTTTCATTCTTATATTAATACATTATGAAAAACAGCTAATGTCACTTTAAGGATATTAGCTGTTTTTTTACACAGCAATGCATTATTGATAATAAACTTACTAAGCGATAATTAGGCTGTCTATCTTCAATACGTTGCGAATAATATATAAGGTTAAATGTATATAAAAACAGAAAATTAATAATATATTGACCTCTTGATAGAAAGTGCTATAGAATGAAAACGATAACAAACGATTGCTTTAAAATGATTTCCCTGATCTTTTAGTATTTATAAGTATATAAAGGCATAAAAAATCTATTTTTTTAAGTTTTAATGCAAACGCTTTCGTATTAAAAGGTCATTGAAATACATATGTGAAAATAGCCAATATGGAGGTGAAGTAAAAGAGATTTCTAGTTTAATTTAAGCAGTGTAATTTATACGAGCATAATAAATCGCTCGTACTATTTAAAGAAAGGGTGTATGTGGTGCGAATAACAAAAAGATTAATTAACAAATCAGTTTTATTACTTACTATAATCGTTATGTTATCATCTGTTTTCTCTTTTCAGAATGTGAAGGCAGTTTCAAATTCAAAAACAACTGAAATTATCGTTCATTACAAAGAGCAGTCTGGAAACACAAAAGACTGGAATCTTTGGATGTGGGGAGAAAATGCAAATGGTAAATCATATGAATTTACTGGTGAAGATGAATTTGGAAAGTACGCAAAGATTAAAATAGATGGTGACTATAATCGTGTAGGATTTATTATTCGTACGAATGAGTGGGAAAAAGATGGTGGCGATCGTTGGATTGAAAATATAAAGGACGGTCGTGCTGAAGTATGGATTCTTTCGGGTGATGAAAAAGTATATAACTCTAAGCCTTCTTCAGATCTCACAATTCAAAAAGCTACTATTGATAGTTTTAATGAAATCACTGTAACGACTAATGTTCCTTTTAATAGTAAGGAACAGAAAATTGAAATTGAGGGCATTAAAATTAAGGAAATTAATCCTTTTGATAAAAATGGTGGAGATATTACTAATAAGGTGAAAATAATTACAGAACAGAAAATTGATTTAAAACAGACATACAAAGTTAAAATAGAAAACTTAGCTTATATGAATACTGAAATCGGTAAAGTCATTCGTAGCGAAGAGTTTGATAAATTATTTTATTATAGTGGTAACGATCTAGGGAATATATATTCCCCGCAACATACAAAATTCCGTGTATGGGCTCCTACTGCGAGTGAAGCAAAGTTAGTTACATATAAAAAATGGAACGATAAAATAGGTACTGAAATAAACATGCAACAAGGTGAAAAGGGAACTTGGAAAGCAGAAATTAAAGGGAACCAAAAAGGTCTCTTTTATACGTATAAGGTGAAAATTGGGGATAAATGGACTGAAGCAGTTGATCCATATGTGCGTGCTGCTTCTGTAAATGGAGATAAAGGTGTAGTCATTGATTTAAACGAAACAAATCCGAAAAAATGGAAAGCAAATAAAAAACCGGAATTTAAAAAACCGGAAGATGCTATTATTTATGAATTGCATGTACGCGATCTTTCCATCCAACCTGAAAGTGGCATTAAACAGAAAGGAAAATATTTAGGGGTAACAGAAAAAGGAACAAAAGGGCCTGAAGGTGTAAAAACAGGACTTGATCATATGAAAGATCTTGGTGTTACGCACGTTCAGTTTTTACCGATATTTGATTATGCATCAGTCAATGAAGAAACTTTAAATGAACCACAATACAACTGGGGATATGACCCGAAAAACTTCAACGTCCCAGAGGGCTCCTATTCTACAAATCCATATGAGCCGACTGTTCGAATAACTGAATTAAAGCAAATGATTCAAGTGCTACATGATAATAATCTTCGTATTGTAATGGACGTAGTATATAACCATATGTATAATGCGGCTGAATCTAATTTTCATAAGTTAGTTCCAGGTTATTATTACCGATACAATGAAGATGGAACATTTGCAAATGGAACTGGAGTAGGAAATGATACTGCTTCAGAACGAAAAATGATGAGGAAGTTTATGGTTGATTCTGTCACATATTGGGCAAAAGAATACAATTTAGATGGATTCCGTTTTGATTTAATGGGCATTCATGATTATGAAACAATGAATGAGATACGTAAAGCTGTTGATCAAATTGACCCTTCCATTATACTGCATGGAGAAGGCTGGGATTTAAATACACCTCTTGCAGCTGAGTTGAAAGCAAATCAAAAAAACGCGGAGAAAATGAAAGGGATTGCTCATTTTAACGATAATATACGTGATGGATTGAAAGGTAGTGTATTTGAAGAGAAAGAAAATGGTTTTGTAAATGGAAAGCAAAACATGGAAGACCGTATTAAAAAAGGCATTACAGCAGGCATTGACTATGATACAAATTCGTCTACCTATCAAGATCCGGAACAGGTATTAACTTATGTGGAAGCTCATGACAATCATACATTATGGGATAAACTTGAGTTAACTAATCCAGGTGACAGTGCAGAAGTGCGAAAACAAATGCACAAATTGTCTTCTTCAATTTTATTAACATCACAAGGAATTCCATTTTTACATGCAGGGCAAGAGTTTATGCGCACGAAATATGGTGATCATAACAGTTACAAATCTCCTGATTCAATTAACCAGATGGATTGGTTACGCCGTGCAGCATATAATAATGAAGTAGATTATATGAAGGGCTTAATAGATTTACGCAAAAAGTACCCAGCTTTTCGAATGACATCTACTGAGCAAATTAAAAAGCATATATCATTTATAGATGCTCCCAAAAATGTTATAGCTTATTCAATAGATGGAAAGGGCAATGGGAATAAAAATGAAAACTTTATGGTGGCTCACAATGCAAATAGAGAATCCGTTGACATAACTTTGCCATCGAAAGGTCCTTGGAAAGTACTAGTAGATGGTAAGCAGGCAGGTAGTAAAACACTTTATGTTGTCCATAATAATAAAATTAAAGTTCCTGCATTAAGTTCATTCGTTTTAAAAACAGCGAAACCGATTAAATAAAAGCAAGTCATGTGGAAGTATATACTGAATTGAGTACATGTAATAAGGATTGTACATGCAAAAAGCGAAGTGACGGTTATTTTCACTTCGCTTTTAAAATTAAATTAATATAATTTCACATACTGTAATTATATTACAATTTAATAAAGGAAATAGACAAGAAATTATTTCTATTGTAACAGTAGGAGGAGAAGATATCTTTGTATTAATTCCTACAAATCGTTTAAAAAATAGCAAAGATGAAAAAGTATATGGAATTAAAATAGAGAAAAGACACCATTTAAGGTGTCTTTTCTCTATTTTAAATACGATATGTTAGTAAATAACTTGTATGTAAAAGTAAGTTGCATTTTCACACTAACTTCAAAAGAAAAATATTAAATTCTTTTCTTAAGCTATATGTAATAAATCTCATTAGAAAATTTTATTGCTATAACAAATAAAACTTTCTCAATATTATTGTGTTTAATAACTATATCCATCTGCTTTCCAATCCATTACAATAATTTCACATTGGAAATACACGAATATTCTCAATGTTCTAAATGGTTTATACCTTATAGGATTACTATGGGAAAGGATGTGAAATGTCTAATAAAAAAATATTTTTTATGATGAAATAAAAAATTTTAATGAAGAAAAAGTTATTTTATTATTCTCAAGCTTTATTGAAGTACATGTATTTATAATCACTTCGAGACAAGAGGAAGAATCTAAAAATTATTTTTGTAGATTAGAAAAGTGTATTTGAAAATTAAGTTAAAAGTTTATGGAGGGTTATATGAGCGAGAAAATTTATTATTGGTCTCCTATTAAACATTGGGAGAAGTTGCATAATGAAGTTTTGATAGGGGAAATGAGATTTACAGGTATTCTGTCTGAGTGGTTTCCTGAGTTTTATTTTTTGACTCAAAAAGGTGTGAAAATTAGTGAACTAGTAGAACGCTTTTCTTTAGGAAATGTAGAAGAGACACAAAAAACAATAGAGCTTATGATAAAAAATCGTGTGTTAGTAAGTAACATATTACACCCAAGAGAAGTATTTTCCACACAAGAAAAGATTTTTCCAAATCCATATAGCGACCAGATTCGCTTTTCTAAAGAATATTTAGATATGTATATGAGTGAACAATTGAATCGAACGCACGTTTCTGCGCGACCAGCCGAAATTCAACTTGAAACAACAAATGAGCTACCAACTATAATCAAGGAGCGTAGGTCTTGTCGCCAATTCGATATGAAAAAACATATTAGTTTTTTAGAATTTTCCCAATTCATATCAACTCTAAAACAGGTTAGGAAAGAAAATATATACTATCATTACGCAAGTGCAGGCGGGCTCTACCCTATTGATATCTTTATTTATATAAAACCAAAACGTATAGAAGGTATGAAAGCTGGATTTTATTATTATAACCCATCAAAAAACTGTCTTGTGATTGTAAATAATATTGATCAAGTAATCAAAAGTGATCATGAGTTAATTAACCAAGATTTATTTACTCAGTCTGCCTTTTCAGTTTATTTGGTTTATAATGCGAACGCTTCCATCCCAAAATACGGTTCAGATGGATATTTATTTGCTTGTATTGAGTCTGGTATTATCACTGCTACCTTAAATATGGTGGCTGAGACTTTGAATTTAGGCGTTTGTTCAGTTGGTCATATGAAATTTGAAGAGATTGAGCAATTTTTATGTTTGGATAGCCATCAAGTATTTCTCCATGGGCTTGAAGTTGGCTTGAAAATTAACGAATAGATGAAATGAATATTAGGGGGATAAAGATAAAAATGCACATTAAAGATCGAAGTTCGATTCATGAAAATAAAGGGGTAGAGGCGTTTTGGAAGGAGCAGTTATCTTCCGAGGTTCTCGATTTTTCTGTATTTAATAGCGGTTACCAACTAAATAAAGAAAATCCTTGCGAGCACGTTCAAGTCATAATGAATGTAGAGTTTAGTAAAAGTATACAAAAAGTAAGTAAGTCTCAAGATTTATTATTATTTAGTTGGTTACAGGCCACGTTAAGGATTTGTTTGGCACACTATACAGATCAAGAAAAAATTACTATTGGTATTCCTGTAATTGAAAAAAATCTTGAACAAAGCGAGAATCTTAATAAATTGATTCCTTTAGGAAGTGAAATCCATCCTCATCACAGCTTTAAAGAAGTAGTAAATCAGATTGAACAAGCGACTTTATTCGGGTATGACAATCAGAGTTATCCACTTTCTGAATTATTAGCGAAACACCATTTAACTCCTTTTCAAATTGTTATTGGGATGGAAGGATTACATAATAAAAATTCGATAGAAGAATACGCAGAGAATAATTTAGCCATATGGATACGAAGAAAATGGAATGAAATACATAATGAATTTGAATTTCAAATTTCTTTCAAGTCTCATTCATTCTCTTCTTTGCAACAGTTTGCAAATTCATATCTTTATGTTTTAAAGCAAGTGTCAACAAATTCGAATTTGGCTGTGAAAGATATTTGTATCATTTCAGAAGAAGAGAAAGAGTTGCTAAAAGAATTGAATCAAGGTCAGGCGGACATAGAATTGTCTCAATCATTTCAAGATTTGTTTGAGAAGCAAGTATCAAAAACCCCAGATCAAATTGCTGTTGTTTGTAATGATCAATCTTTGACATATAGAGAATTGAATAAGAAAGCAAATCAATTGGCTTCTATTCTTCAAAGTAAAGATGTTTCGACAGAAAGTATTATTGGGGTTATGGTGGATCGGTCATTAGAAATGATCATTGGTATGGTGGGGATATTGAAAGCCGGAGCAGCATATTTACCAATCGATCCTAATTATCCAAATGAACGAATTGAATATATGTTACAAGATAGTCAAGCAAAATGTTTACTGAGCAAGCGAACAGAAGTAGAATTGCCACAATTTGCGGGTGAAGTGCTGTATCTTGATGAGGGGCATTTCTTCCAAGGTGAAGAAAGTAATTTAGTTCGAGAAAGTCATCCTAATGATTTGGCTTATGTTATTTACACATCAGGATCGACAGGAAATCCAAAAGGAGTAATGGTGGAACAGAAATCTCTTGTCCATTTTTTAAGTGTAATGAGAGAAAAAGTAAAAGATAATCATTCATTCTTGTTTCTTGCTAGTGTATCTTTTGATATTTCCCTGTTAGAAATATGTCTTCCTTTAACTCAAGGTTCGAAAGTAGTTATTGCTACAGAGGACCAGTTTGCAACAAAAGAATTGGCTCATTTGGTCAAAGAGCATAATGTGGATCTATGGGAGTCAACGCCATCGCGAATGGAAGTTATTTTGAGTGATCCAGAAGGGGCAAATTTTCTAAAAGATTTAAAATCTATTTTGTTAGCAGGAGAAGCATTTTCCATTGATTTGGTTGAAAAGATTCAATGTATTAGTGAAGCAACGATTTTAAATATTTATGGTCCTACAGAAACAACTATTTGTGCAACAGTAAAGGATTTAAGCACTGCCAAAGAAGTTACGATTGGAAATCCCAATCCGAATTATCATTCCTATATATTGAATAAGTATGGTCAATTAAAACCATTTGGAATTCCGGGTGAACTCTGCATTGCTGGCGTGGCGGTAGCACGAGGGTATCTTGGTAAACCTAAACTGACAGATGAAAAGTTTGTACAGAGTCCATTTATGGTAGGAGAAATGATGTATCATACGGGTGATCTTGTTCGTTGGTTGCCTAATGGGGAGCTTGAATATCTAGGTCGAATGGATCATCAAGTGAAAATTCGGGGGTATCGGATTGAATTAAGAGAAATCGAAAGTCAGTTAAGGGAGTATCCAGAAATAAACCAAGCTATTGTTGTTGATCAAGTATATGGAAATAGGAAATTATTAGCTGCTTACTATGTATCGGATAATAAGGTCCCTTTTGGTGAAATCAGAAAATATTTAAGTGATAAATTACCTGAGTTCATGATTCCTGAAAAAATGATTCAGGTGGAAGAGATTCCGTTGAATCCAAATGGGAAAGTAGATAGGAAAAGGTTATTGGATATAACACAAACTGATTATGTATCAATTCCATACGTTGCCCCGCGCAATGAAATTGAACAAAAATTGGTGCATGCATGGGAAAAAGTTATGGAGATTGAGGGAATTGGTATTCATGATAATTTTTTCGCACTAAAAGGAGAATCGATTAAAGCATTACAGGTAATAAATTTATTAAGAAAAGACTGTTTGAAAATAAGTACAACAGATTTTTTTAAGCACCCTACGATTGCTCAACTTAGTTCTTGTATAGAGGTAGAGCATAAAGAGGAAAGGTTTGAAAATAGACCAACTCATGTTAAAAATTTGTCTAAGCCATTTCCCTTAACAGAAGTTCAGACAGCGTATATGTTAGGAAGGAATTCACAGTTTGAATTAAGTGGTATTTCACCTCAAACATATTTTGAATATGAAACAGAATTGGATATCAATCGTCTTTCAAAAAGTCTTCAAAAGGTAATTCATCGTCATCCAATGTTGCGAGCTGTAATTTTATCAGAGGGAAAACAGCAAATATTAGAAAGTGTTCCTGATTACGAGATTGAAATAGTGAGCCTCATAGATTTAGATGATGGGAAACAAAATGCTCGCTTGCGAGAAGAACGTTCTCGAATGACTAACCATGTATTCCCTTTGGGGCAATGGCCTTTGTTTGAATTAAAAGCCTTTCTTGTAAAAGAAGACACGTATTTATTATGTTTTCGATACGATGCTTTATTAATGGATGGAGCTAGTATGAACATTGTTGGACAGGATTTGTTTCATTATTATTATAAACCAGAGCAAAGATTAGGACCTCTATCTTTTGATTTTCAAGATTACATGTTTATTTATAATGAAATGGAACAAAGCACAGAATATAAAACAGCAAAAGATTATTGGACAAGTAAGCTTCCTGATTTTCCATTTGCGCCTTCCTTGCTGTTAAAAAAGGACCCGATAGAGATTGCTATTCCTAAATTCCAATCACTTACTAAAATCCTAGACAATGAAAAATGGACAAAGCTACGAAAGTTAGCACAAGAGAAAGAAGTAACTCCTTCTGCTCTGCTTTGTACAATATATGGTGATGTGTTGGCATATTGGAGTAATCAACATCGATTGGCAATTAATTTGACTGTATTTAACCGTTATCCTGTTCATGAAGAAGTAGAGAAAATTGTGGGAGATTTCACTTCACTCATCTTGTTGGATATTGATGTAAAACCAGAGCAATCTTTCTTTACTAGAGTAAAAGAAACGCAATCTACTTTATTAGATGGCCTTGAACATCGCCATTACGATGGAGTTAATTTCATTCGAGATTTTACTCGATATCATCAAATGACGCCAAAAGCAGTTATGCCAATTGTTTTCACCTCGATGCTAGCAGGTGCGGGTGCTTTTGCTTGGGAACAGCTTGGTTCACTTCGCCATATTCATGCTCGGACTCCACAAGTGTATTTGGATAATGTGGTAATTGAAAAAAATGGAGAGTTATTAATTAGCTGGAACTATGTTGAAGAATTGTTTGATGTTGATGTGATAGAAGCAATGTTCGCCCAATTTGTTGACTTATTGGAACAATTGGTGAAACAAAGCGACGTAACATCTTTGCAGATGAAAGAATCGGATCAAACTTTAACTGAGCAATACAATGAGACAACAGAAAAAATACCTTCAACTACTCTGTATCAATTATTTACAGACCAAGTAAAACGCACACCGGATGAAGTAGCAGTGGTTTTTGAACAAGATTGGTTAACATACTCGGAGCTTCATAAGCGTTCCAATCAAGTTGCGCACTTTTTAAAAGAACAAGGAATTGGTCTAGGTGACAAAGTTGGTCTTTTAGCACAAAGACGAGTTGAGACAATTGTTAATATGATAGGTATTCTAAAAGCGGGTGCCGCGTATGTACCGATTGATCCTGACCATCCTTTAGATCGTCAAACATATATTTTAGAAAATAGCACATGCAAACTTTTATTAGAAGCTAGTCTTTATGAAGAAAGGCATTTGTCATTATATACAACAGAAGATATGCCTGCCATTGCTGGTCCGGAAGATCTTGCCTATATTATCTACACTTCAGGAAGTACTGGAAAACCGAAAGGAGTAATTATTACTCATCAAGCGGTTTCAAATACAATTCAAGATATTAATCAAAAATATCAGGTAAATGAAGATGATCGTACTATTGGTATTTCTTCCATGTGTTTTGATCTATCTGTATACGATATTTTCGGAACTTTGAGCACAGGTGCAATGTTGGTAATGATTCGTGATCCAAGAGACATGCAAGAATTAATCCGTACTGTCGAACGTAGAGGAATTACAATTTGGAATACAGTGCCTGCAATCATGGATTTGGCATTGGAGCAAGTAGGTTCTCATTTTGAACATTCTTCCTTGCGTTTAGTTTTACATAGTGGAGATTGGATTCCACTTTCTTTACCAGAAAAAATAAAACGACATTTTCCAATTGCAGAAGTAATTTCACTAGGAGGAGCAACAGAAGCATCGATTTGGTCAATTTATTATCCGGTCAATCAGGTGGCATCACATTGGAATAGTATTCCATACGGGATGCCTTTGGCAAACCAAACGTATTATGTGTTGAACTATGAAAAGAAAATGTGCCCTGTTGGTGTAATTGGGGATTTATATATCGGGGGAGTGGGCCTTGCTAAAGGATATTTAAATGATGAACAGAAAACAAATGAAGCATTTGTATCACATCCTGATTTTGGTCTTATATACAAGACAGGAGACTGTGGAAAAATGCATCCTGAGGGATATATTGAATTTTTAGGCCGACAAGATTATCAAGTCAAAATTCAAGGATATCGAGTAGAGTTAGAAGAAATCGCCCATTGTCTTCTCACTTACAAACAAGTCGAACATGCAGTAGTGATTGATCAGACAGATGAGTATGGAATAAAATTTTTAGTCGCATATGTGGTAACTGAGCAAAATATTAGCACAACAGAACTACGAAAGCATTTGCGAGATCACTTGCCAGATTACATGATTCCTTCTTATTTTGTTTATTTGGAACAATTGCCCTTGACTCCAAACGGGAAATTAGATAGAAAAGCACTCCCTACTCCGGCGAAACAAAAAAGTGAAGTATTTATTGCTCCAAAAACTGAAATGGAAAAAATATTAACTAGTGTTTGGCAAGAAGTACTCAAAGTAGATCGGATTGGAATAAATGATCATTTCTTTGCCTTAGGTGGAGATTCGATAAAAGCTATTCAAGTTTCCGTCAGACTGTATAGACAAGGATTTGAGCTAGAACCAAAAAATTTATTTTCATTTCCTATATTAGGAGACATGGTTCAATTTGTTAAAAAGCTAGAATATCTTCCAAATTCGCAAACAAGTGATGTAAACAAAATGAACGATAATAAAGTTACATCACTAGATGTTAAAGATAAACAGCTTAATCAACATACACTCATCAAAATACAAGAAAAAATGCCCGAAATAAAAATAGAACGTATTTACCCATTGGCACCTTTCCAGGAAGTTATTTATGAGCATGCTGCGACTGAACCTGATACAAATGCATATTTCGAACAAACAATTTGGGCACTTGAGGGGGAGCTGGATATTAATCTCTTTATTCAGTGTTTCCAACAATTAGTTGCTCGTCATGATTCTCTAAGAACCATAATTGTGCAAGATGAACAAGCACAACCTTGGCAAGCTGTTCTACAAGATGTTCAAATGATTTCAGAGATAAAAAACTTGATTGAGATGACGAAACAAGAACAGCAAGAATTCCTAGACCAGTGGATGAATGAAAATTTAAGTCAAGGATTCAAAAATGATGAACTCATGACCCGTCTCTGTATATTCCAACTAGGTAATAATGAGCATAAGGTGGTTTGGAGTTCCCATCATCTATTATGTGATGGTTGGAGCGTCAGCATTTTGATAGACGAATTATTCCAGCTCTATGAAACAATAAATGCGGGAACTACGGCAGAGTTACCTATGGTGAAACCTTTTGAGACATTCATAGATTGGACTGTAACACGTGATCATGAAAAAGCACGTCATTTTTGGCGGGATTATTTATCAGGATACAATCGGAAAATTAGCATTCCTAAAAAGAAAGTACCAACTCAAAGTGAAGGGTTAAATTTCACATTTAAGGATTTAACATTAGATAAGGATTTGACTAATCAGTTACAGACATTTGTAACTAAAAACAATATAACTATGAATTCGGCATTACTGGCTGTATGGGGAATATTGCTTGGCAAATACAACGGAGTGAGAGAAGTAGTATTACCTAATCTAGTATCAGTCAGACCTCCCGAAGTAGAAGGGATTGAAAATATGTTCGGTCTGTTCACAAATGTTTTGCCTATCCGACTAGCATGGACAGAAACGCAATCTTTTGTGGACTTCCTGCAAAAAGTACAACTAGAAACATTGAAATGTAATGAGTATGCATACTATTCATTTGTTGATATACAAAAACAAAGTGAATTAAAAAATCAGTTGACTGACCATCTTTGGGTTTTTGAAAACTATCCGACTAACCCAGCTATCTTTTCTTCAAATGAAAACAGAAATTTTGCCATCACAGATTATGAAGTTGTTGATGAGCCGCATGTAAAGTTTGGAATTATGTGCTTCCCTGAAGAGAAACTTACAATAAAGTTTGGATATGATCAAACCGTATATGAAGCGGAAAAAATACAGGAAATATTGAATCACATCCATCAGTTAATCAACACAATTCTTCAAAATCCAATACAGGCAATCGGTGATTACAAATTATAAAAAATAAAAAGGCGAGCAAGAACTCGCCTTTTTAAATAGAATAGGAGTAAACCAAATGACAAAAAACTTGCAGTTATCAGCCGAAGAGATGCGTCAGTTAGGATATCAAGCTGTGGACTTGATTGTTGATCATATGAATCATTTAAAAAGTAAACCAGTTTCGGAAACAATTGATAGTAATATTTTTAGAGACAAGCTAATTGAAACAATTCCAGAAAACGGATCCAACCCAAAAGAGTTACTTCATTTTCTTAATAACAATGTGTTTAATCAAATTACTCATGTGGACCATCCTCATTTTATGGCTTTTGTGCCAGGTCCGAATAATTATGTTGGTGTAGTAGCAGATTTTTTAGCAAGTGGGTTTAATGTATTCCCTACAGCTTGGATAGTAGGTGCAGGTGCGGAACAAATTGAATTAACGACAATCAACTGGTTAAAATCAATGCTAGGATTCCCTGATTCAGCTGAAGGGCTATTTGTCAGTGGCGGTTCCATGGCTAATTTGACTGCACTTACTGTAGCGAGACAGGTCAAGTTGAATAATGACATAGAAAATGCGGTTGTGTATTTTTCTAACCAAACTCATTTTTCTGTAGATCGAGCACTTAAAGTATTAGGTTTTAAAAATTCTCAAATTTGCCGAATTGAAACAGATGAAGATTTAAAAATTTCAGTTAGTACTTTAAGAAAGCAAATAAAAGAAGATCGATTAAAAGGAAAAAAACCATTTTGTGTTATTGCTAATGCAGGGACAACGAATTGCGGAGCAGTTGATGCTCTTAATGAATTGGCTGATCTCTGTAGTGATGAAGATGTATGGCTGCATGCGGATGGGGCTTATGGAGCTGCAGCAATTCTTAGCGAAAAAGGAAGGGAGTTGTTAAGTGGAATTCATCGTGCCGATTCTTTGACGTTAGACCCGCACAAATGGCTTTTTCAGCCTTATGATGTTGGTTGTGTACTTATTCGAAATAGCCAATATTTAAGTGAAACATTCCGTATGATCCCAGAGTATATTAAGGATACAGAAACTAATATAGAAGAAAAAGTGAATTTTGGGGAGCGTGGAATTGAACTTTCTCGTAGATTTAGGGCATTAAAGGTATGGCTTTCTTTTAAAGTATTTGGAGTCACAGCTTTTCGCGAGGCAATTGATCATGGCATTATGTTGGCTGAACAAGTTGAAGAGTTTTTAAGGAAAGAAAAAGATTGGGAAGTGGTAACACCTGCACAGTTAGGAATTGTTACTTTTCGTTATATTCCATGTGAGCTAACATCTACAGATACAATTCATGAAATAAACAAAAAACTGGTGGAAGAAATTAATCAAAGAGGATTTGCTATGCTAAGTACGACTAAATTAAAAGGAAAAGTAGTAATTCGACTTTGCTCTATCAACCCAAGGACAACAAAAGAAGAAATAATTCAAATCATGATGAACATAAAAGCATTGGCAGAGGAAATAAACACATCGCCTAAACATCTTATATCCGTTTCTCAACCTTGATATATTAGGTGAATTTTACACATTAATAGCCGATTCTAAATGAGAATCGGCTATTATACTATTTACGAGTGTTTTTCTTGTATAGGGATTAAGCCTCAACCTTAGAGACTCTTTTGAAACCGGTCTTTACTGCTTGTACCATTTCGTTTACAGCGTAAATAGATACATCGGCATTTTGATTTAACCCTTCAAACCAGTGATAGGCATTTGGATATAAATGAAACTCGACATCAACACCAGCTTGCGCTAGTTTGCTTACATAGGTTAATGTTTCACTGCGGAATGGATCTAATTGGCCAACAAATGTGTAAGTATATGGTAAGTCACTATAATCCTCCGCTCGGGAAGGCGCTGCATAGGCAGGGATTTTATCCGTTCCATACATTTCTCCTAAATACATTTTCCACCCAGCTTCATTTGCTTTTTGGTTCCAAACAAATCCCTCTTTAATTTCATTCGCTGAAGGTGTATTATTTCGGTCATCAATCATTGGATATAGTGGCATTTGTAAACAAATTGAAGGATATTTTCGATCTCGCGCTAATAATGATAATGCTGCTGTTAGTCCACCGCCAGCACTTACTCCTGCAACCCCAATTCGATTCGAATCAATGTTTAATGACTTTGCATTATCAGCGATCCATTTTAAAGCTGAATAACAATCCTCAATTGGTGCTGGGTAAGGGTGTTCAGGTGCTAAGCGGTAGTCTACAGATACGACCACACAGCCAGCTTCTTTTGCAAATCTCATACAAGTATCATCGTTATCATCTATAGAACCTAAGATATAACCACCACCATGTATCCATAATAAGACAGGTAAAAATTCATTATTTGATTTTGGACGATAAATTCTTAATGGTAACGGATTATCATCAGGTCCAATAATGATTTCATCAGTTAACGAAAGGGATTCATCAACAACGGTAGGTGGTCTCATTTGAGCTATTCCTTCTCTGATTGATTGCAAGTTTTCCGGGCGTAAATCGAGATCTGGAAACATCTCTAACCCTTGTAATAACTCTGGATTTACTCTTGTTTTCATTTTAGCACCTCTATTTGTAATTGTTTTCGAATAAATGAAGTGTATTCTAAGTAGTTTAATTGTGAAAAAACATCACAATTAAATTGTAAATTGAATATGTCTTAGCAGTCAACAGAATATTCGGAAATTAGAACCTTTCTCAAGAAGGAGTTTCATGCAACCAGTAATACAAGTGATTAATTTAGGAGTAAAGTGTTTTCATGTCGTTGTAGTTATTTACAAGTAGTTTTCTAATTGAACCAAGAGGTGATCCGTTTTATTTTAATGGCATATTGCAACGGATACATGTTCGAATTCATATTCGGAAAGGATTAATACATTTGTATTCCTTAATATATAATTTAAGAAAATACTCATGGGCAGGCATTAATATAGGAGAACAGTACAAATTAAAATAACTGTTTAAAAAAATTCCTTTAATTTGGTTAGAAAAGGAGTAAATTCTTTTTTCCTTATATAGACTCATGAAGAAGTATGAAAATCAGAATTTATAATTCAAAAGCCAGCTTGAAGTAATTGCAATAATTACTTTGGATAGTAATCTTAAAAAAATAAAAAAAGAGAAGAACTCACCAATGTTCTTCTCTTTTTTATGTGTAATTAGGGTTTCCATAATTGTAGATATGGATGGTGTAAATGAATGGATGAATAACTTACTCTTAAAATTATAACAGAACAAATAAAGCATTTTATATGTAATATTGCATAAACAAGCTAAACAACAATAATATCTGGTGAATAAGTAGCGCTTTTCCATATGGCGAGTTTATTTCATAGTTTCTTCCTAAATTCTATATCATTTTCCAATCATGCAAGGTTAAGGGAGGTGACAATAGAAAGATTTAAAAATGAGCTCAGTATAAAATAAAACATTATAAGTATAAAATCCTGTACTTAGTAATCTCTTGTTTTAAAGCATGACATTGGGAAAGTGTGGGGAGTTCAATCGATTCTGAATAAAATTGATAGTATCAGTTGCAATTTTTTTACGTTTAAGAACAATCCCAGCATGCCCACATGTATAAATATATCGAGTAGGTTTTTCCCAAGATGCCCACAAGTAGTCCGTATCCTCACGGTGCACATATAGATCGTGCTTGCCTGAAATTAATAAAATATTTTCTTTTTTCACTTTTGGTAATGCTTGACTCGGTTCAGTGATTTTCCAATAATCTATTAAATCATTATACGTTACACCATGATGTTCCAAATCTTTTCTAATGAATTTACCTGGATTTGTCTTCCAAATTGAATATGAAAGTCGATTCGCGTAGAAAATGGATGCCAATACATCAATGTCTGATTCAACAAGAGCTGTTAGGTTTGTAATAACCCCACCTAAACTGATTCCTATTAAAATCAAGGGACCATTTTTATTTGCTTTAATCCATTTAATCAAAGTTCGTAAATCAGCTACCGCTTGTCTAGTGGCTTGTACAGTTCGTTCAATATTAGCACTTACCATGTACTCTCCACTGAATAGGGATTGGTTGGGTTTTCTTTCAAAATGATAGGGTAGAGTAAAATAATACATATTCCACTTCAAGTTAGTCATATGGTCGTGAAATATTTTTTTTACACGTTCGTTAGAATCCATTCTCCAACCGTGAACGAAGATGACATGAGGTGCATCTTCGTTTTCATGTAAAAATAATTCCCCAGTTACAGAATCGTTGCGTGAATCACCAGATTGAACCGAGCTTTTATATTTGAACTTTCCAACCATGTATTCCTTTTCTTGCTTTGCATGCTTAATGTTAAAATGAATATTAGATGGTTGTACTTTATAAAAAAATTCTATATCCTTTATATCTAGTGCGGTGTTAGAAAGAGAAGTATATTGAAACTCTCCACTTCTTTTTTTGTGCAAATCATACAAGGCGTATCGATCAATGAGTTTTGAAAAAATCAAATTAACTTCCTCCAAAATACATATTGTTTAAAACATGGACAAAATTTATGTTTTATTTATACTGTAAATTAAATTTAAAATATTTTTTTCGTCTAATAGTACGTGCTTGAATTATAAATCCAGGTGATAAATTTGTATATTATATTATAAAACTAACAATAAAATAAAACCATAAATAATTTATACTACAATTTAAAAGACAAGTTAATATTCTCATTTATATGAGAGAACATTAACTTGCTTATTTTCGTATCAAAAGATACACCGTTTGAAGTAATGTAATTTAAATGATGAACAATGTATCAATTAATATATTTTATTCAGTGATAGTTACTATAGTTTTCGAAGCCGGTAGTCAATGAACCTTACAATATGCATCTTTTGGGTATATAAATAACAATATTCATTAAAGAAAAAGTTTTAATCCTTCATGAGAATCTTTAAATCCTAATTTCTTATAAAATTGCAACGCTTCCTGTCGTTCTTTATCTGTTGTTAACTGTACTAAATGACATCCCCGCAATGTAGCCCGTTGAATAGCCCATTTAATAAGTTTAGTTCCTATACCTTTACCACGTTTTGATGAGACTGTCCGTACCCCCTCAATAGTAGCTCTCCAACCCCCTTGACGTGCAATGTAAGGCGTAAATGTAATTTGTTGAAGACCAACAATCTCCGTCCCATCACACGCTACAATCAACTCATTATTTGGATCACAATCAATAGCATGAAATGCTCTTATATAACTATCAGGGAGTGGTGTTTCATAGCGCTCTCTTTTATTGCCTAAAACATCATCAGCAAGCATTTTTACAATATCATCTAAATCATCTGCCGTAGCAATCCTAAATGTTATAGTTTCTGTCACTATTAAAAAACCTCCTTAATGTATGCACTTGTTACTTTTATTTTACTTGTTTAAATACAATAGGTTAAATTATAAAATATTATGAGTCTCTATAACTTTTTCTTATAGATAACATAAAAGCCTAACTTATAAAATGATATATTAGGCTTTTTAACACAATATTATTATTAAAAAATCCGACCAACTTCAATAAAACGCCATATTCATTAATGGATTTTCATATTTAACAAACCACATATAACCATTCAAATAGGGTGCTTTTAATTAGCTCTATAGAAATTACATAATAAGCATAGATTTGTAAGCTCTCATTCAATGAATCTTAATATATATGGACTAGCTCCTTACCAATATTCTTCACCAAAGTCATTGAATAACTACACATAAACTCCTTATATCTCTAGATAAACTACCGATTAGCTCCATATAGACTCTAGATAACCTATATAGAATATAAGTTATCAAGGAGGTAAGAAAAAAATGAACTTTATGAAAAGAGCAATTCTCAGTATGAAAAAAAGAGTAGGAACATCATTAATTTTGATGGCAGTCTTCCTAATCGTTACAAATTTAGTGTTGGCAGGATTTACAATCCAAAATGCATCAAAAAAAGCTGCGGATGCAGCAAGAAAAAAACTAGGTGCAGATGTTACTTTAAGTCTTGATTTTGACAAATTAGGTCAACAGGCTCAGGAAACTGGAGAGATGCCTAATCCACCGAAGCTCAACACGAAAGAAGCAGATCAGTTAGCGAAGTCAAAGTATGTAAAAGACTATAATTACATAAGCAATACATTCGGAATCTCGGATGGACTTAAACTAGTAGGAGCTTCAGAAGGAGAAGAAGAAGGAAAGGGTAAAGCGGGAATGGCGGCTGTACGAGGCGGTTCAAGCTCCGGTACAGAAATAGATATGAATGCTTCCTTTATGATTGAGGGAGTTCGCAAGACTGCATTACAAGAAAGCTTTAAGAACGGAAAAAGTAAAATCATTGATGGGAAACCAATTACAGAACAGATGAAAGATCAGAATGTAGCTTTAATGGAAAAACGATTAGCGGAATTAAACAATTTGAAAGTAGGAGACAAAGTTAAAGTGCAATCAGGGGATAAGAAGGAAACCCTCGAGGTTGAAATTATCGGTATTTACGAAACGAATGAGCAAGCAATGGGTCAACAGGCCCCTCCTATAATGGATCCAGCTAATAAACTATATATGCCGCATTCAACTATGAAAAAATTTGAAGTAGATCAAGGTATAAGTAGCATTCAAGTCGTGTATTTCTTGAAAGACCCACAAAACATTGAAGCATTTAAAAAAGAAGCAAAAAAATCTAAGATTAATTTTAATTACTATAAATTAGATGCACATGATTCATTGTACAAACAAATGATTGGGCCTATCGAAAATATCTCATCTACTTCTCAAATGATTATTTATATTGTATCAATTGCAGGTGCGATTATATTAGGATTAATCATTATGTTATCGATTAAAGGACGTCGTAAAGAAATGGGGATTCTATTGTCCATTGGAGAAAAAAAGTGGAAGCTGATGGCGCAGTTCGTAGTAGAAGTAGTATGTATCGCTATTTTAGCTTTTGGATTATCCATAACAACAGGAGCTAAAGTTTCTCAATATATAGGGGATAATTTACTTTCAAGTGAAGTTGCTACAGCAAGCGAAGAAACAAACAACCCGCAAAATGGGACTGTAATGATGTCTGGACCTGGTGGAACTGTACAAAATCAAAAAGAGGATCCGATTGATAAAATTGATGTAAGTGTAACAGGAGAAGATGTAGGCAAAATGGGAGGGATAGGACTAGCTATTGCTATATTAGCAACGCTTCTTCCAGCATTATCAATTCTACGTTTAAATCCAAAACAAATTCTTTTAAAAGATGAATAAGGAGGATCAATATGGAAACGATTTTACAATTTAAAAATTTGGATTATTATTATGAAAGTAATGGGAAAAATGTAGCGATACTAGATAATGTTAATTTTTCTTTTCAAAAAGGGCATTTCTACACAATTTTAGGACCATCTGGATCTGGTAAAACCACAACTCTGAGCTTAGGTTGCGGACTGGATGTCCCTAAAAATGGTTATGTCCTGTATAATGGAAAAGATATTCGAAAAATTGGTTTGGATCGATACCGCAATCAACATGTATCTGTAATTTTCCAATCTTATAATTTGATTACCTATATGACTGCTCTTCAAAATGTCCTAACGGCAATGGAAATTACAGGTGTTAAAGTGCAAAATAAAACTGCAAGGGCATTAGAATTATTAGAAAAGGTAGGACTCACAGAAGTAGAAGCGAAACGTAACGTTCTGCAACTAAGTGGCGGGCAACAACAGCGTGTAGCAATTGCTCGAGCATTATCTTGTAATGTTGATTTACTGATTGCGGATGAGCCAACAGGAAACCTCGACGAAGAAACGGCAATGGATATAATAGAACTGTTTCAAGAACTTGCACATAAAGAAAATAAATGTATTATTGTTGTGACGCACTCACAGGAAGTTGCTAAAAAATCTGATCGTGCAGTTTATTTAAGTAAGAAGAAGTTAGTAGTAAATGAAATTTAAAATAAACACTCTAGGTTTTTAATTCACATAATATTAAAAAAATATTTCTTCAAATATTAATAATTGATATACAATAAAACCAAGCCATAATCAAAATGGTCTCCCTGTATTGAATGTTAAGATAGTTTGTTGTTCCTTTTTTAACAATATTAAAAAAAGAACTTGTAGAATATTCTACAGGTTCTTTTTGTTATGACCGGTTAACTATATCAATGAGGAATTATATATGAAAAACAGGACATTACCTAGATATATGATCTAAATACCGTCCTGTTTAATTGTTTATCTGTATAGTTATTGAAGAATTAAACCTACAATCATAATGAAACTAAATACTATCATCCAACCAAACGCACAATAGCCGAAAATTCTAATCCATTTAGGTAATTGATTCATGTTAACTTTATTTGTGGGAATTCCTTGCATAGAAAACATCATTTTTTGATCTCTATCCCTATTATTTTGTTGTTCATACATAATATCATCACCCTTCAAGAACAATTGTGTTTATAGTATATCAGTCTGGAGATAATTAAGCACAGAATATTCGACAACTATAGTGAATAAACGTGTATTCCAGTGCTGCATACTAAATTTCAAAAAACTAAAATTGGATTACTCAAAAGCTATATATAAAGTATTTGCTCATTTAAAACATAATCACCCTTTTAACAAGAGATGCTTATTATTTGGTATTGAATAATTTAAATACATTCAATGATACTTCTTAGCGTTTATATACGTAAATGTCTTTCAAACGATATGTACCGTAAAGTAGGAGCAGCTTACATTTATGACTATTATTATTTATTCGTTACTTTTAAAACATCTAACACTATTTTCGTTGCATCTGCAATAAGCTTATCATCGTACTTCGCATCCTCTTTCGCATGATTAGAAAGTATCGCAAGAATAATTGGCTTCTTATTTGGTGGCCAAATGATTGCGATATCATTCCTTGTTCCATAAGATCCAGAGCCAGTCTTATCGGCTACTTCCCATTCTCCTGGAACTCCAGCACGAATTAAGTTGTCCCCCGTAGTATTTCTTTTCATCAAATCTATTAAAAAGTTTCGTTTCTCAATTGAAAGTATATCGCCTAGCGCGTAGTCTTGAAGACTAGTAGCTAATGCCTTTGGGGTACTAGTGTCACGAGTGTCTCCTGGCTGCACTTCGTTTAATTCTGGTTCAAAACGTTCAGGATTTGTGACAGTATCTCCTATTTCTCTCAGTGATTTTTTGAATTCACTTGGCCCACCTAATTGCTTAAGAATAAGATTTTGTGCAGTATTATCGCTATATCGAATGGAAGCATCCGCAAGTTCTTTCAAAGTCATACCTGTATCTATATATTTTTCAGTAATTGGATTGTAATTCACAAGATCTTTGCTAGTATACTTAATTCTTTGTTCTAAATCTTCTATTGATTTCTTTTGTAACAGTGCTCCAACAGCAAGTGCTTTGTGGGTAGATGCGTATGCAAAACGTTCATCTGAACGATAAGTAACAGTTTGATTCGTACTTGTGTCCAATGCATAAATACCAAGTTTAGCATCATATTCTTTTTCAAGTTTAACAAAAGAATGATTACTTGTATTTTCTTGTTTTGTTTGTTTCGGAGGTTCGGATTGAATATTACTATTGGAACAGCCTATAAGCGTTACACATGAAAGTAATACTACAGGTAGCATCTTTTTATAATGCGAAATGTGAAAAAACTTCTTTGGAACGATCATACATTTTCAACCTCTTTCAAGAATTTATGGATTTTGTATTGGTATTTTACATACCAATACAATTAACAAATGTACAGGATAGGACTCATCTTGTATTTCTTGCATTACAAAAGGAGAGAACTACCAAGAACACCTTTTTATACGTAATAGACAATCTAAGTAACACATTTGTTCCATTTATGAGTACGGTTTTTAATATATCCATTAATTTTATTTATAAAAATCACAAAAACAACAAGCTCCATCACAATATCATCGGAAATATTATCTAAAGACGATGATTTTTCAAATGGCTTTTATCCTAGACGAATTAATGTCATGTTGTGGCTACGCAGATACATTGCTGACCATCTGCACGTTTGGAAGCCTGAAGACCACTTTATCTTTAGTAAACAATAAGATTTACAAAGTGAGAAACAATGAGAGGATTCCTTTTTTTCAACTAAAGGAGAGCTTTAGTTTATGGGACCTTCCTTAGTCTTTCTTTTTAGGGAATACCACATCACCATCAAGCTAAGGAAAGCTGTCTTTAAACCAGAAACTTATTCTATCCAAGGAAATATATTGCATTATATAATAAATACTATACCATTCTTACAAATAACGGGAGAGACTCTATGAGAAACGTAATAATTTATTTCGGAATCTTTTTTATGATTGTATTAAGCGGTTGTATCCGATTTGGAAAAGACACCACAAATACGATTTATCTCATTCCTGAAGCGTACGAAGGAGATTTAGTGGTACTATACAATGTACCTGGAGCGGAATTGTTGCCAGAAGAAGATGGTTTTCGTGTAGTTACATTCACCGCAGACGGAACCGCAGTAACATCTACAGCCGATATGAAATATGGTACGGTCAACGATACCTATTACACGGTAAACAAGGAAGGGAAGCGCACAAAACTTGACGAGAACTGCATACGCGCTGGTTCAAATGGAAGCACTACTGAAAACGTTGGTGAAGAAAATGAGCACACTTTCCCATATGCAAAATTTGAAGTTACACAAAGTTCATGCTCACAAAGCTTTTCATCAAATGGAAGAGAAGTACCAGAAAATCAAGAACATCCTGTAGAAAATAAGCTGCGGGACTTACTGGCACGTGTAAAAGAGCAGTATATGAAAGTGAAAAGCTAGATTTTTAAATTTTAAAAAGGGTGAATTGATGAATGATGTTAGGGATAGGATTGATTGTGTTAGGCATTTTAATTGTTAGCATTGTATCTTACCGAGAAATAAAAAAAGCAGGGGGCGTAACCTGGATCGAAATTGTATTCTATCCCTTTGGATTATTAATAGGTGCGCTACTAGACCACTTTGATCTACCAGAGTTTTTAATCCTGTTAGGTTTACTATGTATTGTATTTGGTAGCTGTATGGTCATGGGCGTCAATATTTTATAAAATTGAGAGTTAAGCATCTGAATCAGATGCTTTTTTATTTTATTCTGTAATTCTTATTTTTAATGTCTTGTATGGTGAAGACTAAGGCACATAGGGATAGCAATGCAAGTATAAAGCTTAACCAGTTAAATGTACTGTCCATAATAAGTATTGAGATGAAGATGCCATAAAAATAAATTAACATCGCAATAAAAAGATATGCATCACGTTTTAAAGACTTTAAAGTTCCTATTCGTTTCACCTCTACTTTCTGATGTTATGTTACAAAAAAGAACCCGCACATCTGCAGATTTTCCAGATTATGATTTTTAAATATGTAACTCAGTTCTAACGATATAATATGTTGAGTTACTAAAAAAATCAAATATAAAATTGAAAAAAACTTTTATAAATCTTAATGCGTTAGAAATATAGGGCGAATCTTTACGAACTGTTTCCTATGAATACGATTCTATTAATCAATTAAAGAAAGAAACATTAGCAGATGGAACGATCAATGCGTATGGATATGATGGATTCGGAAACCGTACGTGTGATATCGTTGTAATTCTTCTGCAAATGGTAGTAGTTCATATTGAATCGAGGGATTCATAAGAAAACGTCATCCTTTCTAATTTATCTTGCTTAGAAAGGATGAAGCTTTTGAGGGTATTAAAACCTCTTGAGTTGATGGAAATGTATGGTGACCCCCGTTTATGAAAAATAAAATTCTTTAAAAATGGAGAGCCGCGACCATAAACCTGCATTATTAATGTAGAATTGTGATGTCGGCTCTTTATTCACTAAAATGGCAAGTTAGTGAATAAATTGTTCATATGTATTTAAAGCTTATTTTCGGGAGGAGCTTAAACAATGAGAGCACCATATCAAGTATTGATTTTTCCTTATATAAAAACTGATGATTCCATTCGATATGCCATTTTTAACCGAAGTGATTATGGTTATTGGCAAGGAATAGCTGGTGGTGGAGAAGATGGTGAGACTCCTATTGAATCAGCAAAACGGGAAGCGTTTGAAGAGGCTGGTATTATAAGAGAATGCCCATATATAACATTAGATTCTGTGTCGTCATTACCAGTAGAGGATGTAGTTGGAGGATTCCTTTGGGGAGAAGAAGTTTATGTAATAAAAGAATTTTCTTTTGGAGTTAAAGTTCCTACAAAAAATATTTCATTATCTAAGGAACACTTCAATTATAAATGGTTATGCTTTGAGGAAGCAGTAACCCTTTTGAAATGGGATAGCAACAAAACAGCATTGTGGGAATTAAACAAAAGGCTATTAAAACAATTAAAGTGCTAGCTAACAAAGACGTTAGTGGAACAAGAATTGAGCAATTTAAAAAAGCTTTGCCACACTTCAAATGCAGCAAGGCTTTTATTTTTCTTAGTGTGGTTTTTTTCTGATTTGCGGTCTGTACCTCAACATCAATGGTAATAACTATAGGTTTTCTAAAACCAACTAGTGATCAAATCCATTTAAGGATTTTATATATATAATTGTTATGCTAACTCCAAAATCAAATTATAAAATGAACTATCCTAAACTTGAATCAATTTCATAATCTATTTCCACTATAATGATTTCATCATAAGTTTATACTTACTACAAAAACAAATAAACTCGTCCTACTAAGAGGGGAGTTTATTTGTTTTTTGTTTAGATAATGGAATGTTCATACAAAATTGCACACTATGTTCCATATTTTTTATAGAATACTTTATATCTAGCGTTTCAAGAATTTGTTTCACAATATACAGTCCTAAACCGCTTCCTCCAGTATTTCGATTCCTTGATTTTTCAATTCGATAAAACGGTTTGAAAATTTGTTGTATATCTTCTTCTTTAATATTGACACCTGTATTCATAATTTGCATTTTAATTTGACCTTGTTTAGAATCCTTACTTAACTGTATATAAACTTTTTCATTATGTGGTGAATACATAACCGCATTATGGATAATATTTTTACATGCTTTTTCTAAAAGAACATAATCTGTATAAACGGAAAGATCAGAATCAATTTCTTTTATTATTTGGATGTTTTTTTGTGAAGCGAAAAATTCGAGATCTTTTGTAATTGTATTTATTAACTTTGAAAGATTAACTTTTTCTACTTTTAGTTTAAAGGTATGTTGTTCTAATTTCGATACGCTTAAAATTTCACGAACTAATTGTTCCATACTTTCAATAATTTGACGATTCTTCTTTAAATATTGATCGCGATTTTGATAAGGGCCAATATTGTATATCATTCCTTCTAAGTATCCTTTCATTACAGTAAGAGGGGACTTTAATTCATGTGCTACAATCGTAAAAAACTCTCTGCGTTTTGTTTCTATTTCTCTTTCTTTTTCAATATCATTTTTTAATTGTTCATTTGCTTTTTTTAAATCAAACATAGCTTGTTGCAAGTTAATAGACATGTCATTCAAACTATTAGATAATTCTCCTAACTCATCTGTAGAGCGAACCTCAATTTTTTCGGAGAAATCTAAATTTGCCATCTTTTGTGCACCTTCATTAATATAAATAAGTGGCTTTGTAATAAACCTGGAATAAAAATAAGCACTCCCTATACCAATAACGAGCACAATGATACTAATATAGGGGAGAAAGCGTACTAAAACCTGTGAAGCTTCATCAATCGGTTGAAATGTAGCAAACACTACAAGCGTTAAACTACCATCTTGAAATTGAATTGGTTTCGTAACGTTATATGAATTGCTAAGGGTACTTGCATTCTCGAATCGTGTTGCTTTAGTAACTACTGTTTTTTGCGTACCACTTTGAATAAAAGAAAATGAAGGAGAGTAAATAATTATTCCTTCTTTATTTTGAAGATAAAGCATCGCATTATTTTTTTTGGCGTATTCATCAAAAAGTGGTATCGCATCTTGAAACGTAAGATTTTTAGATTTATCAATGATTTCGTTTATCCCTGTTTGAAGTTGATCTGTTTTATATTGCTCATAAAACGTCGGAAGAAAGAAGTATAAAGTTAAATAAATCAATATTGCAAAGGATAATAAAATGAGAGATGTAGTCATAAAGAGTTTATAAGTAATTTGCTTCATTTTCATGAGTTTCACAATACTATTCATCAATTTTATATCCAATACCCTTTATTGTTTTAATATAAGGGATAGCTAATTTTTTGCGTAGGTTTTTAATATGTGTATCGATTATTCGTGTTTCTCCAAAATAATCGTAACCCCAAACCTTTTCAACGATATTTTCTCTTGTGAGTACTTTTCTCTCATTTTGAAATAGTAGTTGTAGAATTTCAAACTCTTTTGTCGTTAATATAATTTCAACGTCATTTACATATACTCTATATGCATCCACATCAATACGCACTTCTTTAAATATCAAATGATTATTTACATTTTTATCATAACTTCTTCTAAGTACAGCTTCGACTCGTCTAATCAAAACATGAAATGAAAAGGGCTTTGTTATATAATCATCGATCCCAAGGTCGAATCCTTTCATTTGATCTTCCTCTTCTTCCAACGCAGTTAGCATAATAATTGGTACGTTTGACTGACTTCGAATCATTTTAGAAACTTCAAACCCATTAAGATTGGGCATCATGACATCTAGAAGAATTAAATCAAATGATTGATTATTAAATTGTGTCATACCCTCTAGTCCATCTGAAGCGACTACCACTGTATAATGCTGTGTCATTAAAAATTGTTTAATTAATTCCTGAATTTCTTGATCGTCCTCTACCACGAGAATATGATAGTTTTTCATAATATCACCTCTGGTAGTCATTATAGCCGTACTATCTGGAGTTTATGTGGAGATACAATAGGAACTTCATAGGACGTTTAACGTATTAGCTTCATTTTCAAGAATGTGTATTCTCCAAAAAAATATTATTAGCCATATTCCGTTTTATGAAAAAATAATTGTATGCTTGAAAGAACTTATCGTATGAAAAGCTGAACGATTTATATTTCTAAAAAACTAATGTATAATATTGGGAACTACATGTGATTTCTTAAACTGTGTGAACATATACTTTCGCTACTTACTAGAAGGGGAAACGGAAATGAATTTCAATAAAAAAAAGCTAGCGAAATTATAGAGTGTACGTCACAAACTTTAGAGTTTTTTTGCTAATTTAGTAAACGCTTAAGGTGTGAACTAAGGATTATTTAAATCATCCGAGAAAGGTTGTGAAATTATTTGATGGGTTATAAAGCGATGCTGTTTGATTTAGATGATACATTACTTGATAGGGATAAAGCAGTAGAGGCATTATTTTTAATTGTGTTAGAAAAGTGTTATGAAAATGTAGATGGTGCGGCTAAAAGCAACATGTTACAGAAATTCAAAGAATACGATAAAAGAGAATATGGCATAAGTAATAAAACGACAGTTTTAGAATCATTGTTTGATGAATTCACACCAAGGTATAGATTGCCACGCAATTACATCCAAGATTTTTGGAATAATAATTTCCCTAGATGTTTTTCAATAGACCAAAATACTATTCATTTCTTAAATCAAATAAAGAAGCACTTTAAAGTTGGAATTATAACAAATGGATCAACTCAGAGGCAAAAAGCTAAAATATTTAACACGAATTTAAATAGGTATTTTGAAACAATTATTATTTCTGAAGAAGTGGGATTTAGTAAACCTGATAAACGTATATTCGAACTAGCATTAAATGAGCTAAATTTACAACCGGAAAATACTTTATTTGTTGGGGATGACTTAGAAAAGGATATTGCTGGTCCTCAAAATGCAAATATAAAAGGTGTGTGGTTTAACCCTCAGAAAATCAAGAATACTACCAAAATACAACCATATGCCGAGATTAACAATTTGGATAGTTTGTTAAGTTATGTTACTCCACAATATTTTTATAACAAGTAAAAGAAATTATATATATATTCAAAAATACAAAAAAGAAACTATCATTAATTTCATTGACCGTATTAGTAATAAAAAATAGATATTTACAATAAAAAATAGAGGCGATTTTAATAGCTGCGGCTAATTTAATCTATGATTAATACGAAGTTTTGTAAAACAATTTTACTCATACTGTGTAAATTATAAAGGGGTGGGACTATGGAAATAAAGAAAGTAGTAATCGATGGAATCAATATTGCGGTCATTAGAAACGATAAGGTATTAATATCGGATGTTCAGTCTGCATTAGATACTATGGCAACAGTTCAATATGATGTAGATGCGAAACATATTATTATCCATAAATCTTTAATAAGTGAAGATTTCTTTGATCTAAAAACACGGCTTGCGGGCGATATCCTTCAAAAGTTTATAAACTACAAGGTAAAGATTGCTATCGTTGGGGATTTTTCTATGTACACTAGTAAAAGCTTAAAAGACTTCATTTATGAATGTAATAAAGGTAATAATATTTTTTATTTAGCAACTGAACAACAAGCAATTGAAAAATTGGGTACATTGAAATAATCTAGTCAACCTGCATAATCATATTCCACTAAAATAACCCTCTTTTTCACGTCGTTATTACTATATATTATCTACACGATATATAAGAACTAACGTTTGTGATAAACTAAAAGGTGGATAAAGGGGGAGTTTACTTGAACAACTTTAATGATATCATTCAAAATTTAAATGACATAGTATATAAACCTAATAACTTAATAATCACTAATCTAAAAGAAGAAAGACAAAACTCAGAGTATGCTGGGGCGTTATTTCACTTAAATAACAAAACGATACGTTTTAGAGTATCAAAAATTACTCCTAACAAAATTGGTCAATTTGTTTCTTTTTGGGAGAAAAATGAAAACATGCAAAATCAAGCGTTTTCTTATGACGCTGCTCCTGACTTATTAGTTATCACATGTATTAATGATTATAAACTAGGACAATTTATTTTCCCGAAAGAGATTCTTCTTGAAGAAAAAATATTAAAAACTCAAAGTCAAAAAGGAAAGATGGCTATGAGAGTTTATCCTATATGGGATAACCCTGTTAGTAATCAAGCTAAAAAGAGCCAAATGTGGCAACTTCAATATTTTATTGATTTAAGTAATATTAATAGTGTATCCATAGACAAACTATTACATTTATATTCGTAGCATCCCAGAGTAAATAAGAGGCATTTTAATGATGCCTCTTATTTTAATTTCTTATATTAGGTTATCTTGTGAATTAGAATTTTTGTACCGGTACAGTTAATCGGAATGTACATTGTTACAGTACCTCATCACATATACAATCAGCATATATTATTTTAACTTATAACTTATTAAGGAGTGCTGAATATGACAAATTTACAAGACCAACTCTTTACAAGATTAAACCTTGAAAAACGTACTGAAATAAAGTTTGAAGAATTAAGTACAATACTCTTTGCATTTGCTCACACAATACCGTTTGAGAATTTAGATGTTATAGCAGGTAATATAAATGCAATTTCTATGAAAAACTTACAAGAGAAAATTTTAACTAGTTCCCGCGGTGGGCTTTGTTATGAATTAAATACTCTTTTTTATTATTTTTTAAAAGATAGTGGTTATGATGTACAACTCGCACTAGGTACTGTATATAAAAATGATATAAATGCTTGGGCACTTGAGGACGGACATATAACAATTATTTTAAATAAAGATAACGTACAGTATTTAATTGATGTAGGTATAGCTTCGTTAGTACCTCTCGTTCTTGTACCTTTTACTGGTGAGTCTGTTTCTTCAAAAAACGGTTCGTACCGGGTGAGACGAAAAGATACGAGTAAAGGCAATTATGTTCTAGAAAGAATAGATGTTGATGGAGAATGGAAAATTTGTCATGCTTTTTATACTCATATTATTGACGAGACAGTAGTAAACGATGTTCAAAGAAGAGTGGTAGAAGATGAAAAGTCTATTTTCAATAAAGGACCAATTGCAGTAAAGTTGACGAACGCTGGCCATATCTCTTTAACGAATTCTAGTTTAACTGAAATGATGTATGGAGCAAAAACTAAGCGTGAAATTACAGAAGATCAATATAGAGAGCTTTTATATACTTTATTTGCTATTGAGTTGTGATTATACAAATAGCCTGTTCTTATTCGGAATCGGCTATTTGTATAATTTTTGGTTTAAAAGGTTTTCTTCTAATGTTTTTAATGTTTCTGCAGCCTCTTCATATGAATTAAAAACTGGTTCTTTTCCATCATCCTCTTGTAAAACCAGCTCTTCAAATAAAGATTTTTGTTCTTTTGAAACAGAATAATACTATTTAAAGTTTGATTTTCTAACTAGATATAATACACTAGAACAGTATAAAAAAGTATGTACAATGAATTTCGAATGTAAAGGAAGATTATTATGTCAGTTATCGATAAATTGAAACTTGATAAGTATACGAATATGGTTGTTATTAACGAACCAAGTGATTATGACATTTTCACAGGTAAAGAAACTGCATTTTCAAAAGAACACGATGCTATTTTTATTTTTGTTGAAACGCTTGATGAAATGGTGAAACAAACGAATTTTATTATTAGTAATGAAGCATTATTACTTGAAAAAGGTTATGTGTTTTTCGCATATCCGAAAAAAGGTAATGCTCGTTACAGTACGTTTATTCACCGTGATGAGATGTTTCCAGCATTAAGCGTTGGTGAAGATGGATATGTAGGAGAAAGCGAAATTAAATTTGCTCGAATGGTAAGTATGGATGACGTCTTTACTGTTGTAGGCTTAAAGCGTGAAAAGAAAAAAGCGACGAAAACGCCTGCTATGAGTCAATGTGTTGCCGATTATGCAGATCGAATTAAAGATGTTGAAGCTTTATTAGCTAATCATCCCAATGAACTTAAATTTTATCAAAGTTTAACTCCTGGATATCAAAAAGATTGGGCACGTAATTTATTTTCTGTGAAACAAGAAAAAACACGTGAAAAACGTTTTGAGAAAATGATTGAAATCCTTTCACAAGGCTATAAAACAATTGAATTATTCCGTAAGAAGAAAAAATAACGATTAGGAAAGTCACAATGATGAAACAATTAATTGCGATGAGTACATTGAAAAAAGGATTCCTTCTATTATACTTAAGAATGTTCTTATATTTATATAATTAGTAAAGAGAAAAGGTGTTTGAAATGAAATCGTATATTGTAGTTGGATCTGGAATTTTAGGAGCGTCTACTGCTTATCATCTGGCTAAGGCTGGTGCGAATGTTACTATCATGGATCGCCAACAATTAGGGCAAGCAACTGATGCAGCAGCAGGTATAGTATGTCCATGGCTTTCACAACGTCGTAATAAAGCGTGGTATAAAATCGTTAAAAGCGGTGCACGTTACTATTCTTCGTTAATTCAACAATTAGAAGAAGACGGTGAAACGGATACAGGTTACAACCGTGTAGGTGCAATTAGTTTACATACTGACGAGAAAAAACTAGATCAAATGGAAGAGCGAGCTTATAAACGACGTGAAGATGCACCAGAGATTGGTGAAATTACGCGTTTATCAGCTGAAGAAACGAAAAAATTATTCCCGGCATTATCAGAAGAATATAGTTCTGTTCATATTAGTGGTGCTGCAAGAGTAAACGGAAGATTATTACGCAACGCATTAATAAGCGCTGCGAAAAAACATGGTGCAACTTTCATAAAAGGAGATGCAGTATTAGTCCGTGAAGGGAATCATATTACTGGAGTTAAAGTAAATGACGAGACAATTTTAGCAGAAAAGGTTATTGTAACTGCTGGCGCATGGGCGAACGAAATATTAAACCCATTAGGAATTAATTTCTTAGTTACGTTCCAAAAAGGACAAATTGTTCACCTGCAAATGGAAAATACAGCAACAGAAAATATGCCTGTTGTTATGCCGCCAAACGATCAATATATATTAACGTTTGATAATGGTCATGTTGTAATTGGTGCAACACATGAGAATGATACTGGTTTCGATCACCGTGTAACTGCAGGTGGTTTACATGAAGTATTCCATAAAGCGTTAGCAGTTGCACCTGGCTTAGAAGATGCTACAATGCTTGAAACGAGAGTAGGATTCAGACCATTCACACCAGGATTCTTACCTGTTATCGGACCAATACCTAACTTTGAAGGAATTCTCGTTGCGAATGGATTAGGAGCTTCAGGTTTAACAGCTGGTCCATACTTAGGAGCAGAACTTGCTAAACTAGCGCTCGGACAGCCTATTGAATTGGATTTAAATGATTATGATGTTGCTGGTGCAATTGAATGATAAAAAAGATTAGGAGCGAATCCTAATCTTTTTTATTTATAAATATTTTCTTGTAATTATATCACTACCAATTTCAAAACGGGATATTTTGAATAAATGAAACCGTCAAAATAATTGTCGATGCGGAACCAGCAGATAATAAAGTTACGATTTTTCGTCCATTCTGTTCTTTTGAAGGTTTTATAAGTTCTGTAATCAACACAATCCATATTATAATAGAAACTATAGAAATAATATTTATAGACATATGTAACACACTCCTTCTTGTTTTTACATGGACATTTCTTCTTTTATAAAATAAAAGCAATCTGACAAGAAAATATGTATAGCGTTACAAATTAGTATTTTCCTGTCAGACCACCTTTTTTAAATAGAAATACGACTGATAAAATGATAACAACAGCTTTCAAACTGCCCCAATATGGATAAACAGCATGATCTGTTAAACTAGCATATTGAAAAATATTCTCTAAACCGAAAATCCCAATTATGACCGCTAAAAGAAAAGCAGCTTTTCCAATAGTATTATTACGATAGATGGTAAATAAATATAGTGCAAATATAAGTGGTACTATGATTTGTAGTAAAAGTGTCATAAGTAGTCCCCCTAGTTTATTTATAATTATATTATATGCAAAATTGTAATAAAAAGGAATATGAGTTAATTGATACTAATAAGACTACTCTAATCATACTCTTCTATTAAATAAAAGAAAAAGGGGTGGACAGTTAATTGACTAAAGTTAAGATTCGTTTACGGCCCATTGTTCATAATATAAATTTACCAACTGTAATAAAAACAGCCATAATTCCAGGTGAATCGACCGAAAGATTATTCATCGCAACTCAATTAGGAGAGGTTTTTTACATAGGAAACGGTGTTATAAAAACATTTTTAAATATTCGTCCACGAATTATTAAATTAGGTACATTTGAAGAAGGTGTTGCTAGTAGTGGATATGATGAGCGAGGATTGCTAGGACTTGCGTTTCATCCTCAATTTCATCATAACGGTTTATTTTATCTTCATTATTCAGTAGCTGGAACTCAAGGACCTGGTGCACTTTCTGAACAATTTAAACCGAATCCGTGTGACCCTAAAACGTTAAACTTAAAGTGGGTTAATAGAAATACGCAATATGATCATATTGATACAATTGAAGAATGGGTTTTACAATCAAATGGTCAACCTCAAAAACGCAGAACATTACTTAATATAAAACGCCCATTTTTTAATCATAACGGAGTAAACACTTTAAACTTTTCTCCTGAAACGGGAAAACTTGTTTTTACAAATGGAGATGGTGGATCGGGATATGATCCATTTAATTTAAGCCAAGATGATTTAGAAATAGCAGGTAAAATAATTGAAGTCGATGTAAGTAAAAATACAGTCATAAATAATCCTCCAGTAGTTTCGCGCTTTAATGAACTTCCTTTATCTATACAAGAAACACTTACAGTAATTGCGAAAGGTATTCGTAATATAACCGGTATTTCATTCCAAAGGTTTTATAATCAATATATTAAATATGCAGGTAATGTCGGACAGGATATTGTAGAGTCTATTTTTTCATTTGTTCAATATAAACCGATACCGGTTACCAAACTTGTTCAAACGCATGCAATGAGATTCACTCCCAATCAAGATGGGTTTATTAATTTTGGTTGGAGAGGATGGGAAGGAGAATTACCTACTTCTTTTATAAGGCACTGTTCTGAGAATCCTACTTTGGATGAGAGAACAATGGCTTATTATAATGAAACAATAGAATTATCCGCCAAGCGTATTCAGCCACTAATTAGTTATTTTCATAAAGACCCCAGACCAGATAAGTTTGGCGGAACTTCACTAACAGGCGTTCAGCCATATATGGGAACTGCAATCCCGAATTTAAATGGTAGTGTTGTATTTAGTGACCTTGCTAGGAAAGAAGAGTCTCGTCCTCCAGTTAAAGGTGTTTTAGCATATACTAGAGCCGGTACAGACGGTAAACATAATGACTTTCATGTTATTGAAACTAATTATGATTTTGGTACGCAAGCAGCTTATTATATGAGTTTAGGAACAAATTTGGATCAAACTAGGTTATATTTAGGAGTTTACGATTCTATGAAAGTAACTGATTTTAACAAAGGTACTATTTTTGAAATTGTTCCTTGATACGATATAAATTCTCAGATTCATTCTTTTTAGAATTGGCTATTGTATAGTGATTGTTTTCTAGAAGAAGGTAACAAATAAACAATAAGTGTATAAATTAGATATCTTTAGGGGGTATTTCGATGAATCGGTTTGTACGTTATTTGTGTCAACTTATGATAGAGAATGATGCGAACTATGTTCATAAAAGAAAATTGTCCCTTGCAAATAAGATAGTCATTACAGCTTTAATGAGCGCTTTGGCCACCATGTTTCAAGCAGCGGGTAATTTAATTCCAGGTATAGGATTATTCATTAGTCCTTTTGCGACGTTACCAATTTTTTTTGCTATTTTCTACTCCATTCGTGAGGGAGTACTTTCTTATCTTCTTACTATTCTCCTATTATTTATTATTGAGCCGAGTGAACTAATTGTATTTCCCTTTACTACAGGCTTATTAGGTATAGCCTTAGGGCTTTCCTTTAAACAATTCAAGAGAAGAATTTGGGTGGTTTCCTTTTCTGCGATTTGTCTACTTATAGGAATTATGATTGTTCTAGATATTTTCCGTTTTCCCGTACTTGGTCCTATTATTCATACAACTATGGATATAAACATTATTTTATCAATATTTATACTGAGCTTTCTATACTGCTGGATCTATGCAGGGCTTTGTAGAATATTGTTGAATAGAGTATATAAAGTCTGGTTTTAACAATCGTATAGAATGGAGAGTTAAAACATGTATAACGTTGAAATTAGGAGACCGAATTCGGATGATTTAGAGGAACTTCACTTGTTTTTCCGTATAGTTATTACGGATACATATAAAAATGAAGGATTATCACAATTATTGGGTGACATAGAAAATGAAATTAACTTGAAAAAGCAATATTTAAAAGATGATTTTGATAGTAATGGAGAAAATCGTTACTTTTTATTAGCGATAGATACAAATAACGATAAAATGATTGGAACAATTGAAATTGGTCCAGCAAGTACATTGATTACTAGTTGTACAGGCGGTGTACTTAAGGATTTGTATGAAATAGGAACTGTATTTATACTTCCTGAGTATCAAAGAAAAGGTATAGGGAGTTTACTATTACATGCAATGTATCTTACATTACTTAGCAGAGGAATAACAGAATACTGTTTAGATAGTGGATACAAAAAAGCACAAAGTATATGGACAAAGAAGTTTGGAGAACCTAGTTATGTACTGAAGGATTATTGGGGAAAATCAAGTGATCATATGATTTGGAAGAAGAGTTTACATGATACACCTATAATATTTGAATTATAAAATGAAATATGCCTCTGGACATAGCTTTTCTTACGTATGTATGCTATTATTTATCTTTATAATAAAAGAGGACGTGAATGAACTTGATTAAAATTAATATTCCTGAAGCTGATGTTTCAATTACTGAACGTAAACAAGTTATTAAAGGAGACGAGGCAATCATTACTCCAATTAATGGTTTTATCGATTTCCACTTGTTCCCTAGAGATAAAGGCGGCATTTTTATGTTTTACAATATTAATGACGAACTGCTTTTCGTAGGTAAAGCTCGTAAAATTAGACAACGTATTAAAAAACACTTTGAAGACAATGTTTCACCAATTAAAAATCATCGTGACGAAGTATACCGTATTGATGCATGTATCGTAGAAGATCCAACAGAAAGAGAAATTTACGAAACATATATCATTAATGAATACAAAGCAAAATATAACGTTGATAAAGTATTCTATAAATAAGCAACATAAACGAAAAACAATCCTAGCATTTATACTGGGATTGTTTTTTTATTTATCTTTATTCTTCATTTCTTTCTCCTTTTTTAAAATAATTAGCAGCAATTAAACAGAAAACCCCTATAAATAAAATTATTATTCCGAGCGTTTTATGTTTTCCTTCAAAGAAAGGAATGTCTGAAATAACATTAGTCATACATAATCCTAAAAACACAAGGATAGGACCCACCCAAAGTAATACATTGCCGAATTTTGTATGCCTCCACATATTAACCCACCTCGACTCTCTTTACATATATATCCATAATTTAAAAGTAAATTCATAGAGAAATATAGTTTTTTTCATATCGAAAATTTAACCTTCATATATTGGTACAAGCAAACGAGAAAGGAGACCATCATGAATTGGTTAGAAGCATTTATTTTAGGTATAATTCAAGGATTAACAGAGTTTTTACCGATTAGTAGTACAGGGCACCTTTATTTAGGACGGCATTTGTTTCAATTAGATGAAGCGGGATTGTTTTTAGATACGATGCTGCATATTGGGACTTTGCTTGCGGTGTTTATTTATTACAAAAAAGAATTTATATATTTAATGAAAAATCCATTTTCAAAGCTTATGTTATTACTTATCGTTGGGACGATACCTGCGGTTGTAATCGGTTTATTATTTAAAGACTTCTTTGAAGATATTTCAAAAACAGGCATTACCATCGGTTGGGAGTTTTTAGTGACAGGCTTCTTTCTATATATGGCCGATAAACAAAAGGATGGTCGTAAAAAAATGGACGACATTACATATAAAGATGCATTTATCATTGGTTCATTTCAAGCGGCTGCTATTTTCCCGGCAATTTCTCGATCTGGAATGACGATTGTCGCTGCTTTATGGAGAAAACTAGACCGTGAAACAGCAGCATACTTTTCTTTTTTATTATCTACGCCAGCAATAGTCGGAGCAATCATCTTGCAATTTATAGATGTTTTTCAAGGGAAAGCAGAATCTATTTCTAGTACATCATTAATTGTCGGAACGTTATCAGCAGCTTTCTTTGGTTACATAGCAGTTTCATGGATGATTCAATATTTAAAACGTCATTCCTTAAAAGTATTCGCGTATTACGTATGGGGATTAGGTATTTTAATTTTAACGTTGCAATTTACTCATGTATTTTAATTATAATGATAAAGAAGCAATGTAATTAAGGTCCTGTTTCATTTATACACGACAGGATCTCTTTTTATTAAGGGGGAGAATATGTTTAATAAGGCTATTGTTATTGGTGGAAGTATGGCGGGAAAGTTTGCAGCAAAGGCATTATCAACTTCTTTTAAAGAAGTAATCATTTTAGAAGTCGGTGACAAATGGGATGGAAAAGCTTCAAGAAAAAGAGTTCCACAAAGCGATCATCCTCACGTGTTATTAAAAGGTGGAGAAAAAGCAATTGAAGAATTGTTTCCTACTATTACGAATGAATTAATAAAAGCGGGCAGTATTATAAATAACTTTACGCGTGATTTGAAATGGCATCAATTTGGTCTATGGAAACAACCATTCATAGGGGAAGTTCATATGATTCAACAAAGTCGTCCTTTATTAGAATGGCATATTCAAAAACGAATTGATCAAATTTCAAATATTACTATTACATATAAAACATTGGTTAATGGGTTATTAGTAGATGGGAAGCTTAACAAAGTGTGTGGAGTAAAAGTTAAATATTTAGAGACAGGCATGCAAGAAGAAGTTCATGCAGATATTGTAATTGATGCAAGTGGATTTGGTTCAAAAAGTATGGAGTGGCTACGAGAATACGAAATTGAAGTACAAGAAGAGAAGGTTCGTATCGATTTATTTTACGCAACAAAAATGTTCCACCTTAAAGAAAATGAGGAGTTAGACTGTTGTAATATGCTAATGTCTCCGAGTTTCCCTGAAAACCCTTATGGCGTTCTTATTCAAACGATTGAAGATAATCGTTATTTTGTTACTTTCAGTGGATACGCAAATGAGAAAGCACCACAAACAGATGATGAGTTTTATGATTTTGCTGAAAACCTATCAATTTCTAATGTTACAGACTTCCTAAACAAGGCTGAGGGAATTACTGATATAAAGACATACAAAATTCCCTATCAAGTACGCCGGCGATTTGATTTAGTTAACAATGTACCAGAAGGGTTGTTAGTAGTTGGAGATGCACAATGTCGTTTTGATCCTGTTTTCGGTCAAGGTGTTTCAGTTGCTGCTATGGAAGCTCACCAATTGCAATTACTTTTGCAAAGTAGAAAACAGCTCGATAAAACATTTACACAACAATTTTATAAAAAGACAGCTGACATAATAGAAATCCCTTGGGATATGACAACAACGGAAATATCACGTCACCCGCAGCTAAAGAGAGAATTAACTACGAAACAAAAATTTCAGCTATGGTATACGAAACAAATATATCGACTTTCCGCAAGTGATTCTGATGTTTATATTCGGTTAGTACGAGTGATGAATTTAATTCGTAGTCCATTTCACCTTTTTCATCCGAAAGTGCTACTAGCTGTATTACTTAATCGAAAGAAATAGCAGGAATATAATTGATTAAAAAAGAATGTATAACAGTTAGTAAATCAAGAAGGAGAATACGGGATGGAAATATACATAGAGCAACTAAAAAAACAAGATGCTGCGGATTTATTTACGTTTGAACTTACGAATAAATCTTTTTTTGAAACGATGGTACCAAATCGTGGTTCGCAATATTTCGATTTTGAATATTTTCAAAAACTATTAGACGATTTATTAATAGAACAGGCAGATGGAAATTCTTATTTTTATTTAATTCGTAATGAAGAAAAAGAAATTGTAGGACGAATTAACTTAGTAAATATAGATACCGAAACTCGAATCAGTTCGTTAGGTTATCGAGTCGGAGAAAAATTCACTAAAAAAGGAGTTGCAACAGCAGCTGTAAAATTAATTTTAGACGTAGCGAAAAATAATGAAATTAATGAGGTTCATGCTAAAACAACGACTAATAATCTTGCATCACAAATTGTACTAGAAAAAAGCGGATTTTCTTTTAAAAATGAAGCAGATACAACTTCTGTAGAATTAAACGGAGAACGTGTAAATTTTGTACATTATATTTGTAGAACTACTTTGTGTTCAAAATAATAGGGGGGACTTATTCATGAATGATTTACGTTATCCAATTGGCCAATTTACATACAAGCGTCCTATTACTGAGGAAATGATTGATAAATGGATTCAAGAAATTGAGGATGTACCTACTGATTTAGCAAAGGCAATTAAAGATTTAGATCAGAAGCAGTTAGACACACCGTATCGCGTTGGCGGATGGACAGTTCGTCAAGTTGTTCATCACGTTGTTGATAGCCATATGAATAGTTACATACGCTTTAAATTAGCACTAACAGAAAAGAATCCAACTATTAAACCGTATAAAGAAGAAAAGTGGGCAGAATTGCCAGATTCGAAACTACCTGTAGATGTTTCACTAGTAATGCTAGATTCATTACATAAAAGATGGGTTAACCTTTTATATTCATTAGAACCTACTGATTTAGAAAAGACATTTAATCATCCTGAATCTGGTGAAACAAAACTTGCTGTTGCAATTGGATTATACGCATGGCACGGTCGTCATCATACAGCACATATTACTTCATTAAGAAAGCGCCTAGATTGGTAAGATGAATATTATACTAAAAAGAGCAACTGAGAAAGATGCAGTGGACATATTCACAATGCAAGTTACATCATTTTATCCGTTATTAGAGAAGTACCAAGACTATGAGACGAGTCCAGCGAATGAGCCGATTCAACGAACGATGACAAGAATTAAATACCCGAATGGTGGATTTTATAAAATTATCGTAGATGGTCAGTTTGTCGGGGCAATATGTATATATTACAAAGAAAAAACAAATCAATTTTGGATAAGTCCTATGTTCATACATCCAGGATTTCAAGGAAAAGGAATTGCTCAAAAAGTATTATTATTAATTGAGGAGATGTTTCCTGAAGCGATAAGTTGGGAACTTGCTACTATTTTAGAAGAAGAGAGAAATTGTTTTTTATATGAAAAGATAGGTTATAAAAGAACAGAAGTTATAAAGAAATTAAATGATAAAGCTACACTTATTTATTACAAAAAAGAAAGGTAAAGCATTAGAAATACGCTTTACCTTTTTATGTTAATAGAGATTAAATATACAAATACTTTGTATATACTTCCAAAATATTCGGGTTAGTAATTTCATAAATGAATAAAAATACAAAATAACTATTTTGTCGTATATGTTACTAACGCTTTTTGAATGCTTAAAATACTATCGTCACCTTTAAATTCTTTTGCAATTGGATCATCCATACTAGACACCCAAATTTTAAGCTCTGCATCTAAATCAAAATGCCCAGCTGTTTCAATGCTAAATTGTGTAATACTTTTATAAGGAATAGAATGATACTCTGTTTTTTTACCTGATATTCCTTGTTTATCTACTAAAATAAGACGACGATTTGTAAATACGATTAAATCGCGAATTAATTTATAAGCATGCTCAACTTTCTCATCGTCTAGCATAATCTTCTCTAAATCACGTTCTACACTTTCTGTACTCGCATTCGATGCATTTCCTAAAATACCGCTAAATAAACCCATATGAAATTCCTCCTTTAATATATGTGGGATGTGTTACTTATATTGTACCATGCTACTTACTAAGAAATTATGACATTACTTTAGTAGTTTCTGGTTATTGTTGCAATTCGATTATATAACCTCATCTTAAAATCTTATGCTAATATGTAAGTAAGAAAAAAGGAGTAGAGGGATATAGCATGAAGAATATTGGTTTAGTATTAGAGGGCGGAGGAATGAAAGGTTTATATACTGCAGGAGTACTCGAATATTTCATGGAACAAAACTTATTCTTTCCGTATGTAGTCGGTGTATCTGCTGGAGCGTGTATGGGAGCAACCTATTTGTCACGTCAAAAAGGAAGGAATAAGAAAGTGAATACAGAGCTAGTAGCAGATCACAGATATATATCTTATCGAAATTTAATCAGAAAACGTGAATTATTTGGTATGGATTTTCTATTTGATGAAGTACCAAACAAAATTGTACCGTTTGATTTTCAAACTTTCCTACATTCAAATGAACAGTTTGTAATTGGAACGACCGATTGCGATTCAGGACAGGCTGTTTATTATAATAAACAGGAACATGGAAATGATATTTTAAAAATCATTCGTGCATCAAGCTCTGTCCCGTTTATAGCACCTGCTGTAGAATACGATAATCGAAAGTTGTTAGATGGAGGGATTATAGATCCTATACCAGTTTTTAAAGCGCAAAATGATGGTTATGAAAAGAACGTTGTTATTATGACAAAACCAGAAGGATATGAGAAGCAGCGAAATAAATTTTCTGGCCTGGCTAAAATTTTATATAGAAAATATCCGAAAATCGCAGAGACTTTAGTAGAGCATTATCGTTTTTATAATGAGACGATATCTTATATGAATCAAAAAGAACAAAAAGATAATTTTTATGTTATTCAGCCTAGCGTACAACTTCCTATAAGCGGAATAGAAAGAAATAAGGAAAAGCTTGTTAATCTATATAATCTTGGGTATATCGATGCTCAATATCACTATGAAAACTTATTAAATTGGATAGAGAAATAAAGGAGTGGGTATTTGAAGTTAGGAAAACAAATTATGTTTAATGAATTGCAAAAAATGCATAGTCCTCTATATAAACCATTTCCGAATTGTGACATTCAAAAAATACGGAAAGATTATAAAAATATGTTCACAGAAGATGATTGTATAAGCGCTGATTTAAATTATTATTGGATGCATACAGCAGGGACTTTGAGTTACGTACTTAATGAAAACGAAAAGGAGATTTCGTTTGAGCAAATAAAGTGGCTGAGAAAATCATTTTTCGAATGGTTTCCGCAATATCGTTTTATAGAAACAGAAATTGTGAAGTATCCCGTTTTGTATAGAAATTTCATGAATTATGAGAAAGCGCGAAAACTATTACTATATTATCTTACTGAATAAAAATTAAAACGTACAAGTTATGCTGCTTGTGCGTTTTTTTTCATAAAAAATACAATTTTAATACCTTGTTTATATAGGGATTCTAATACGAAGAAAGAAGTACATATAGAATGATGTAAGGGAGGGAGAGGCGCTTAGATACCGTTTTCCTTTAATCCATTATCCACCTCGAATATAGTTAGTTATTTATGATAAAATATTTCGAGTGAAATTAAGTACTTATTATATCCAGTATTAAATAAGTTAAGCCAGGAGGAACAACAGTAAAATGGAAAACGTATCAAATCTAGACAAATCGGAATCAATAAAATCTTTACAATCAACAATTCGTAAACTTGAAAATGCACTGTCACAAATGACTCAAAAAGATGCAAATACTACATTAGTGAAAAAACGACTTTGTTTATGTATTCGGAAGTTTTCCTGGTTGGGATCTGTCTGTAAATCAATTAAAACGATTTTTTCAGACAGATATTTGGTATGAAACGTTTAGGACGGATAAGAGTTTTATTTCAACGTACTATTTTTCAGTAAACGATTTTTTCAAAAATGATTGGATAAAGCGTAGTGGACAGTACCAACTAGACCAATTTAATGGAAATACATTTGGAGAAGGTGCCAATAAAGCGTCTATGTTAAACACAGGAATGGAAGTGCAGTATAGCAGTCGTTGTCCTTCAAAACATTATCCATCCGGAAAAATTGAAACATATTCTTTTCATAGTACGATTTTAAATAACACACGTAAAATTCATATTTATACGCCTCATGATTATTCTCACACTTCACATCTTCAAGAACTTCTCATTGTATTTGATGGGAATTCATTCATTAATAACCTTTCAATCGCAAGAACACTCAATTATTTAATTCACACAAAAGAAATCCCATCTTGTATTGCTGTTGCTATAGAACCAGTTGATCGGCTAGAAGAGCTAACTTATAACGATAAAATGAATATATTTTTAACAGAGGAATTACTGCCGTGGATTCATGCTAAGTATCGTGTGCATCAAGACCAAGACGCGAAACATACAACAATTGCCGGTTTCAGTCTTGGTGGCTTAGCAGCTTTTTATGCAGCGCTTCAAAATCCACATGTTTTCGGGAACGTGTTGTCAATGTCTGGATCCGTACATTGGAAAAAGGATGGTTATGAAAATCAAATTCCTTGGACTGAAAATCAAATTTCATCTATAGATTTCAATACGAGTCAACCTCATTTTTACATAGCAGCAGGAGAACTTGAAAACAAACCTCTTTTAACGGCTAATAGACGCCTGTATAAAGCTTTAAAAGAAAAAGGACACCAAATTATTTATGAAGAGTTTCAAGGCGGTCATGACGGTGTTTGGTGGCGAGAAAAGTTATTTGATGGGTTGAAAGCATTAAAACCTACAAAAACGCTACTATAAAATATAAAGGGGAGAGATTTTATGAATCAAGAAGAACTAGATAAAAAACTAAAAAAGCAAGAGATTTTAGTAAAAGATGAGAAAGTTTGGTCCTATACGTATGAGGATCATATTAGTTCTATCGTTAAAGAAGCAGAAAAGAAAGGGTCTTTTGATAATTTGCCAGGTAAAGGGAAACCTCTAAATCTAGATAAAGATCTTTCGTATAATCCTGAAAAACAACTGTATAGAACTTTGGAAAATAATCATGTTTTACCTAGGTGGATTGAGCTTTCAAAGGAAATTGATGATTTAAAAGAAAGGCTAAAAGAAACTACAAATACTGCAGAAGTAGCGGATTTAATTCGAACTCTTACACTTTAGATTCAGAGGATTTTATCATACCTGAAGCAGCAAAACTAAAGTTTGAATTGAATTATCAACCAGTAACATCTAGAGATTATCGATTTGAAATGATTTTTAACGATAACATTGATTGGGAAGAAATCGTTGATAAAGAAAACAATACAGAATTAGGCGAACTGTATGATGATTTATGCGAAGATCAAGGGCATAAAATTGGTGGTTATCCATTTTTTACACAGACAGATCCAAGAGAATGGCAAGAAAAATACAAACAGCATGATGTGTTATTGCTGCAAATCGATACAGACGACTCATTAAATATTATGTGGGGAGATTCTGGTGTTGCTAATTTCTTTATAAAGAAAGATGATTTGTTAAATCTAGATTTTTCCAATGTTATTTACAATTGGGATTGCTACTAAAAAGATATATATAATCTAATAGCAAGTTAAAAAATCTTCCTGAAGGCGAGGAGGATTTTTTTATGTTACAAATAAACGTTATGTTAACTAGCGTATAGAACAATAAGCGCATTAAAAGTCAAGCGTAAATGATAGAAATAACAACAAATAAAGTAAAGCTGTAAAACGTGTGTAAATAGCAATAAATTGAATAAGTAAAACATAAAATAAAATTATTAATTTATATTTTGTATAGAAATAATTTTTATGCAGAAAAATTTCTTGTCGATTAAAAATGATTTGGATTCGTTAAATCTTAAGCAATTATTGATTAGGATTTGCTATGATTCATTTAAAGCAAAATAAACGATAAAACTGTAGAAATTCATATAGATTAGATTTTATGGGAATCTCACTGAAAATCTCCGTTTTGTCTCATTAAGTATAGTTTACTTGGTTTTTGATACCTGTAAACACTTTGTTTCTATAACTGCCTATAATATATATTATGTCAACTAATAAAAAGTAATAAACTTATTAAATATTAGTATTTTTATACTCCCCTTTTCTTTGTTTGTACGTGATTGATTAGTTCGTTACTTTTAAATCAGTGCAATTTGTTTGACTTTGCATTTATAATTTATATGTTCTTGAAAATGCTTTTTAATTAAACAACAAATAAAAAGCAACTTGTTTTAATTAAAGAACAAGTTGCTTTGAGAATGATTAATATATGTTTATTTATTAGTTTGCTACAGCAATTGCTTCGATTTCAATTACTAATTCGTCGTGAATCAGTTTGTTAACTTCTACAGCTGAACTTGCTGGTGGATTGTTTGTATTGATATATTGATATACTGATTACATATTTCTCTATCTATGGCCATTTTTGAAATGACTGTTAGAAAAAATGTTAATTTTATAACCTCATTAAAGTTTAATCCGGAAGATTCAAAAGTAGTCTTTATATTTTCAAATACTTGTCTTGTTTGTAAACTTAAATCGTTAATTCCAACTATTCGACCATCAGTATTTATAGCGATTTTTCCAGATATATACGGTCCGTTTGGTGTTGCTAACCTCGACTATATGTGAATATCCAAAAGTGGCTGGCATCGTTTCTGGATTCAAAAATTTCTTTTGCAATAAACAATCTTCTAATATGTTATATCATAAAAGAATTCTTACTTATTAGTATATTATTCTTCTTTTTGCTGAAAAATAGTGTTTTTACGCTCTAAATACAATCCTTTATCTTTATAAATCCACTTTGAAAATTTATTAACATTTTCTTTACCACTAAGGTATATGCGATATTGTTTTACTTTGTCAACAAAACTCAATTGGAATTTATTATTCTCAAGTATACCTTTAAAAGAATTCATAAAATTATATGATCCACCAACGAAGCTAACAAAGTATTTATGAGAGTTTACATGTCCATCCCCATCAAAATACCCACGAACAAAATGATGTAAATATTCTTCTGGTACAAAAGGAAATTCGATGTTACATGATTTACACGGCATGATTCCGTGTATGTTCATAATGTCGTCTTTTATTGTTTTACTATTAATGTTTAGCATATATACGCCAGTTTTTTTATTTTGGTAAAGTGGCTGGTTTGTGTTTAATTCTTTTTTAATATCTTCTAAAATGTCACTTTCTTTTTGTGAGATACTGACACATTGGTTTTCTTTTTGGATTACACCATCTGCTGCTATAAACCCTAAAATATAAGACATGTTATTTGACCAAGTTTTAAAATAATCTTCTTTTAGGTCATACTTCCTCTTCCAACTACCTATAGCTCGTCTTGGTACGTTATTGTCTTTTAAAACCATACGAATATACCTTGCAGACACATTAGCAAGTATAGCAATTTCTGAGGTACTCTTCCCTTCTGCATACAGCTGGATGATTTCAGATTTTGATAGTTTGCATTTTGACTTCTTTTTTCTCTCTATTTGCATCTACATCCTCTCCTTCCTATTGTTCATTAGAGACATATTCTCTTCTATAACATACAACGAAACATATGTTCTTCGATTCTTATAAGAGGAATTTTACTAAATTAAAATAATTTACATTTACTTCATATTAGTTTTATCTGCTGCTGAATAAATTTCATTTTATATATACGAATAACGAATTTGACGAATTTATGAAATGTACTGCATGTAAGATGAAAGGTAAAATGATATAGTTTAAACTACAAATAGCTACAATAACAACATACGTATATTGTTAAACGTAAAAAGGAGAACCAATGAATAAGAAATATACAAATCAAATTCATACTGATATGAGTTTTAAACCGAAAGATATTATAGGTTTAATGACGGATTATTTTAAAATGAAATCAAAGCTACGTCCTATAAAGGATTTACCTATCGTTTTATCAAATAAAGACTATGAATCTTTAGAGAGTGTTACATGGTTTGGCCATTCTGCGTCTCTTTTAAAAGTAGAAGGTAAAAAGCTGTTATTAGATCCTATGCTTGGTGATGCCTCTTCCCCATTTCCTATTTTTAATAGTAAGCGGTATAGTGGTGCGTTTTCTTTAGAACGTGAAGACCTTCAAGAAATTGATGCGATTATCATTTCACATAATCACTATGACCACTTAAATTATAAAAGTATTATGGAGTTAAAAGATCGTACGAAGCATTTTTACGTTCCGACGGGAGTTGCACAATATCTTATTAAATGGGGTGTTTCACCTAGTAAGATTAGTGAGCATAAATGGTGGGATGAAATTACGTTTGATACTATTAAGTTAGTATGCGCTCCTGCAAGGCATTTCTCTGGACGAAGTATGACAGATAGAGATCGTTCGTTATGGTGTTCATGGCTTATTCTTGGTCAAGAAACTAAAGTCTTTTTTAGTGGTGATAGCGGATATGCTCCTCACTTTAAAGAGATTGGTGATAAATACGGTCCATTTGATCTTACTTTAATGGAATGCGGGCAATATGATACACGTTGGTCTGCTATTCATATGTTGCCAGAAGAGACGGTACAAGCTCATATTGACGTTAAAGGAGAATTACTACTTCCGATTCATTGGGGTGCTTTTACATTAGCGTTGCATGAATGGAGCGATCCAATTGAACGTGTTACGAAAGAAGCAAAACGTTTAGGAGTTACAGTTGCAACGCCGCAAATTGGTGAATCAATTACATTAAAACCTACAAACTATCTTTCATCAGCTTGGTGGCGCGAAGTTTAATTGTATATGTAAAAAAGAGCGAACCTTTTTATAAGGGATTCGCTCTTTTTGTAATTAGGTTTCTTTGCATTTAAGCGCACCTATTAGTTAAAAATTATCCGCTCTTTTATGTTAAAAGATTTACTTCTTTAAAAATATTTCTTAAATAATAACCAATTCTTCATTCCTATAATCTATTAATTTATGATTAGATAATACAAAATTGTGCTCTAATATGAATTCATTATGAAGTACTTCAGGTAATAATTTAGGTAACATCTCTCCTACACCGTAATTATAGTCGCTTAATATCCAAGACACACTTTTCCAATCTAAAATCCCTTCGGATACTTTTTTAGGTGTATCATATGTAACTTCATTTTGTAGTTCTACCACATAAACATACATGCCACCAGAGTATGAAGAGTCTTCCCACTTAACAATTCCTTTAAATTGAATTTGATTTTGCTTAACATCTATATCAGTCTCTTCGTTTATTTCACGAATTGCACTTGCTAAAGGTGTTTCTCCCGGTTCTATCTTCCCTCCTACCCCGTTCCATAATCCTTTTACAGGGTCATATTCTCTATTCAGCACCAGTATTTCTTCATTTCTTTTTATGAAGCATAAAGTGTGCTTGTGCATAATGTAAGTCCTTCCTTTGTTCCTAATAAGCTCTTACTGGCGATATAAGATGTACTGCGGCAGATTGCTCTCCTGCTTCGATTAATATCGGTCTCATTGAACCACCAAAACTTAAAGTAACCATTTCTTCTGTTATTGCCCTTAAAGCATCTACCATAAATCGTCCGTCGAAAGATATATTTAATTGTTTTTCACCTTGAATCGCATCTACTTGTTGTGTTTCAGCTATTTTACCAATCTGAGAAGCGTTAGAAGAAATTTTAATTGTGGATTCATTGATGATTTCTAAGTTGACGTTGTTATTTGCCCATTCACTTGCTAATAAGCTCGATCGATCTACACCTTGTAAAATCTTTTTTCTTTCTACGTTAATAACCGTTTGAAATTCATTTGGAATGAGATTAGATATATTAGGATATTTCCCTTCAATGAGTCTTGAATATAACGTAGTTGTTCCGAATGTAAAAATAACGTGACTGTCTGAAAGGTATATGTATACGAATTCCGTATTACTGTTCATTAATTTTAGAAGTTCACTAATAGTTGCGCTTGGTACGATACAATTTGCTTTCGCATCTGAAGAAATTGGCGTTTCACGTATAGCTAGTCTATGTGAGTCAGTAGCAGCGCAAACTAATTTATTGTGATCTAACTCTATATGTACTCCGGTGAGAACAGGTCTGGATTCATTTTTAGCTACTGCAAAAACAGTTTGTTTAAACACTTCAATCAATTGTTCTGTTTCTACTTGTATTTCTGCATGATCCCCTATAAGTGGTACATTCGGAAACTCATTTGCTGGAAGTCCATTTAAGTTTAATGTGATTTCTTCTGATTGTATCGTAATGATTTGCTCATTTTTACTTTTTATTACTATATCACTTGGCATTTTCTTTATAATTTCAATGAAATATTTTGCAGGTACAACAATAGTTCCTGCTTGTAATATAGTTGCAATCTGTTCGTCTTCGATTGAATTAGGTATAAATTTTTTAATAAAAACATTCGAGTTACTTGCGATTAAAGTAATTCCAGATTGATCGGCTGTTATTTTGATACCAGATAATATAGGAATTAAAACTTTTGTAGATATAGCTTTACTTACTTCTGAAAGTGCTTGAGTGAAATGTTTGTGACTAACGATAAACTCCATTTTTTCCCCGCCTTAAATGAAATAATTTATTTATAAAGATTGATGAACGATTGTTCCGTTAAAAAAGTAAGGTACTGTTTCTTTCCTTTGTAAAAAATCTAGTAACTGTTCAGGTATACGTAAATACGGTGCTGCTATATGTAATTCCATCCAAGTAATCTCTTCGATTTCTTTTGGACGGGATATATATGTCTCTCCGCCGATTATTTCACCTAAAAAATTAAAGAAAATGGCATGATGGCCTCTCTCCTCGAAAAAGGCTTCGCTTATGGAACAAATCCCCTTTACAGTTATATGTAGCCCTGTTTCTTCTTTTACTTCTCGAATGACTGCCTCTTCTAACGTTTCCCCAAATTTAACTGAGCCACCTGGTAATGTGTAATAAGACCCATTTTTTCCTTTGTTTTTTACCATTAAGATTTTTTCGTTCGTTTTATCGTACAAAAGCGCGTATGTAACATTAACCTTTTTCATATTTACCCCTTTATTAATAAGAATTTTCTGCCTCTATTTCATTTTACCAGATACATACAAATTAAAAAGAACGTATTTTGATATAGATGATTCAAAATACGTTCTTTTTAATTTATTGAATTTTATATATTGAGATTAATTAATTCCATACACTTTATAACCTTTTCTCTAAATAATAATGATTATGTCCTTTTGGATGATCTTCACTCACTCCAATGACTATAAATCCATGTTTTTTATAAAAATCCGGAGCTTGAAAGCTAAACGTATCTAAGTTGATTAGCCTACATCCTTTTTCAATTGCAAATTCTTCGATAAGTTTTATTAATTTACTTCCGTATCCTTCGTGTCTGCATTCTTCAGAAACCCATAGGAAATCAACATGTACATGGTGCCAAAATGTTATAGCTGTTATCCCACCTACTATTTCCTCTTTTTCATTTTTCACTATAAAACTAACCTTTTCCGAAGGTGTTTTCTCTTCATTTGAAAGATGTTTTTGATTATATTCAATTACTTTCTCTCGTATGTAATCACTATCTTCTTGAACCCATTGCTTTACTATCTTCATTTTACATATCACACTCCTTTTATTTTATCTATTCCATTTCATAATTGTATTGTCCTGTCTTTACTAATCAATGAAAGGAGCATAGTTAACGTTGTAATGAAAAAGAGCCCTACGATAAGGCCTCTTTTTAAAACTAAGCTATTTTTCGATGTAACTGCTTGATTTCCTTTTTCTTCTCGACATTTGGCGGACGAATTAATATAGAAATAATGAAAGAAATCGCACATAAAACACCTATTGTAATAAAGGTTGGTTGAAATCCACCAAGTAATGCTCCAATGAATGAACCTGCAAGTGCACCAAATCCGAAACCTTGATATACAATCCCGTAATTTGTACTATGATTTTTTAAACCGAAGAAATCTCCGACAATGGCTGGGAATATTGTAATATTACCGCCGAAGCAAAAGGCGACACTTGCTACACAAGCAAAATAAATCCCGTAATTTAATGGAATGAAACTAAGAGTAAAGACGGATACTCCAATAATAATAAATGTTGCAGAGACAATTTTCATTCTACCAATTTTATCTGATAACGTTCCAAGAATGATTCTACCTACTGTATTAAAGACTGCAATCATTGCGACGGCGTTAGCGGCGGTTGCTGCGCTAAGTCCAACGAGTTGTACGCCGATATCTTTTACCATACCGATTAAGTACAGACCACCCATACACGATGTGAATAACATGAAAAACAATAGATATACTTGTTTCGTTCTCATCATTTCACGTGGCGTATAATCATTGTGTAATGTTTCTGTTACCGTATTACTTACAATCGCTTCACGTAAGAAGAGCGATCCGATTAATACTAAAAGTAAGACGATAATGCCCCAATATAAAAATGCTTGTGATACACCTAGGCTATCGATAAGATTTCCGTTTATATATCTAAAAATTAAACTGCCCATTCCATATGCTGAAACAGATATTCCAGAAATAAGTCCTTTTCGATTTGGAAACCATTTAATTAAATTAGATAGTGACGTAATATAAGCTGTTCCATCCGCATACCCAACAACAACACCAGCTAATAAATATAGTAATGGTAAGGAAGAAACTTGTGAACTAAGTATTAAACCGAGTCCTAGAACAATTCCTGCAGTAGCGATAAGTTTACGAAGTCCTAATTTTCGCTGCAACTTTGCTGCAAACAAGGTTGAAAATGATAAAGAAAAGCTTGTTATGGAGAAAGTTATCGCAACTGAATTGAGATTCCATCCGAACTTACTTACAAGGGGTTGATTAAATAAACTCCATGTATAAATTGTTCCAAGGCCAATTTGAACAATGATTGTACCTAGAACAATTAATAGCGGATTTATAGAAGTTTGTTTCATACTAACTGTCCCCTTCTTTTATCTTGACATGAATTTTCACAGTTAGTATATCCATCATAAATTGCAAGATACTGTACGAAAAATGGAAATTAAGTTTATGTACACAAAAAGACACTTCATCATGAAGTGTCTTTTCGCAGGTTATATCAGATACATTTAAAGAAAGCTTTGTTAAGATAAGCCATTTTCAAGTGCTTATGTATATATGTTATCAAATATTTTCTTACATGTGATGGGACTTAAGACGTATTTTTTATTCGTCATATAGTCGGATGAGAAATTAATATTCGATTTCATCAAAATCTTTCGGCTGCGGTACAGTTTGCATGTTAGCTGCATCTTTCGGATCGCTAAAAATCGCATTTTGCTCTGTATTTACATCTTTTATATTTTGCTTTTTATCTTTGCTCACTTTATCTTTCAAATTCTTTCACTCCTTTTTGTTATAGGAGTAATTATGCCCTATTACAGCTAGTAAATGTATCGGCGACTAAATTGCTAAATTCACGTAAATAATATAAGTAATTATCACCGCCGTAGTTATATCTTTTATTGTACATTTTCGCAACAACTACATTATACTCAGGTATTACTAAAATGGTTGGTCCAGTAATTCCTAATATTTGATACGAACCTTTTGGAACACGTTCACCAAGTTCACTTAATTGTTTTGGTTCATTTTGAACGAACCAAAACAACCCGTTTTGTGGTAGTTCATTATTTTTATAAGCTGGACTCTGCAAGCTAGTAGCAATTTTTATAACTTCTTTTGGAACAACTTGTTTACCATTTATCATGCCTTGATTTAAATGAAGGTTGCCCCAATAAGCAAACTCTCTAGCTGAGACAAACAGGTTTTTTTCGGTACCGTCATCTACTGTACCGACCTCACTGATCGCGTCTTCATTTGGATTATTAACAACGTTAACTAAATTTTCATTTTGCTGTATTCTCCATCCTGTTTCTTGGAAATTAGCAGGAGTAAATACACGCTCCTTTAACAATTCAGGAAAACTTTTATTATAAAGCCGATAAATGAGATGCGTCATCATTCTTACATTAATATCTCTATATGCCCAATCTTGTCCAGCTTCAAATTCACGGAAAATTGTCCCGTCATCCGTTTCTCCTAGACCGTGTGAATGAGTTACTAAATGCCTAATCGTTGTTTTATCAAGTAATGCAGGATCGAAGTCTTTAAAATACTTTATCGCTTCATCATCAATAGAGTTTATTTTCCCATCATAAAGCGCATACGCTACCATGAATCCTAAATAACTTTTTCTCGCAGAAGCGACGTTGAACTGTGAAGATGCTGTTACTTTTTTACTAGTAGATGTATTTGAATGATATCCACTATAATGCTCTAGTACAATTTTGTTATCCTTTATAATACATAGTGCTGTAGCAGAACTATGATTTTTTTCTTTTATATTCTCTACCCAAGAAATCAACTTTTCGTATGTATACAAATAAATCCCCCTTAATACTCATAAAAAATCACAACATGAAAGAAAAGTATTACTATAAACACCTTTCTTTCATGTGAAATATTATTGATTTTCTATACTTAAATGATCCACCAGTTCCAGCAATTAAAGCAACTGAAACATCCTGCGCAACCTACACATCCGCCGCAACGTCCTGCACAACCACCGCATCTGCCGCCACATCCACCACAGCGTCCACCACAACCTCCGCATCCACCGCAACGACGTGCATCGTCTTGAATATAATAGTATGGATATTGATTTTGTTGTTGATCCCAGTAAACTACATTACCAGATTGATAATCATTAAGGTTTAATGATTGTAGTTCTTGTTGAAACTGATTCATTACGAACCCCTCCATTTATAAGTAATTCCGCCCAAATGTAAAAAGTTTATATATTTTTGTAAACCAAATAGAAACAAAGCTACAGACTAAATACGTACATCAACAAAATATGAACTTACACTAGGTGATGTACCTTGTTTTTTAGCCTATTTTCTTTATATCCTTTCGAAGGACGTATTTACTATACATAGAGTGATTTAAAAATTACTTATCCAACAATTTAGTAGTTCATCATTTAATTTTCTTTCTAGTAATTCTTTAACGGAGGGCATTGGCATGATTTTATAAGTTTTTAAAGATTCTTTACTATAATCTATCCAATGAAATGCTAAATGAGATTCTCTAGAATTTGGTGGTAAATCAATTTGTAACTCTTTTGAAGATACTTCAAAAATGTGGTTGATTTCATGATGAAGTATTTCTTTATCTTGCCATTGGTTTTCTATAACTCCTAAAAATCGTTTTATACTGCAGTTTACTTCAAGCTCCTTCTCTTAGTTCTCTTATTAATGCATTCTCTGCTGATTCCCCAATTTCAACATGGCCGCCAGGTAAAAAATAGTGATGCCCAATATATTCAGCAATCAATAATTTTTCATCTTTCTAGTCATTCACTATTACCTTGATTAAAGTAGTTATTTTCATTTCACGCTAATACTTAATAAAAGTTAAACAAATAAACGATATACTTGCTCACCGTCATAATCTTGCCCTAATGGTTGAAAACCGTAATGTTCATATAGTTTCTTTGCAGAGATATTCTCTTTATGTACTGTTAATCTAATTTCTTTACACGCCTTAAATTTATTTTTTATTAAATAAATGCTTTCTTGTAATGCTGATTTTCCATAACCATTGCCTTGCTGCTTTTGATCAATAATAAACCCGTTTATCCAATACATATTTGATGTCTCTCTTACAACCGCATGCATAATAAAACCAACCATAAGATTACTAACGTATATAGCAAATGGTATGTACTCTACATTGTCACCATCTGGCTTTATATATACTTTAGCAAGTGAAACTGCTACGGCGGGGACAAATTTCCTTTGATCTTCTTTAACTTGTAACTGTAATGCCTCTTCCCAATTCTCTCTCGTAACAACCTTTAACTGGACATTCAATATTGTAAGCTCCTTTATAAAGAGGATATATTTTTATATTCAACGTAGTGAAATAATTCCCTTTTTCGACAACAGCTTATAACATGATTTTTATAAAATCTTGAATAAATTTTTGTTCATCTATTTCTAATGCTATACGGGCCCCTTTAGATATTGAGCTAGGGCGAAAATCAGCAAATGTTTGTCCTTTCGTATCTCCGTATGTATCTACATTCACTGTACGATGCGCAAATTCAAAAAAACTTGGGTTAACTAATCCACTTATAGCAACCACATCATGTAGCAAAGGCCCTTCGATAGATGGATTAAGTTTTTGGTATGCAGATAAATAGTAATCATACATCGGTTTCATTATCGTATGAAATGGATTCTTTGAATTAGCTTGGATATAATTAAATACATTTGGAGTTAACACAGCTTTATTTGTTACATTTAAAGGGAATATGAATAAATTCTTTGCTTGCTGAAAAACAATTTTACTTGCTATAGGATCTCCATACACATTTGCCTCTGCTAATGGAGTAACGTTTCCTACTTCTAAAAAGACACCACCCATGAAATATATTCCTTTTACATTTAGTATTAAGTCATTCCATAAATTAAAAGCAATCGCTAATGAAGTAGATCTTCCTACATCAACAATTGTTAAATCTTTTCCATACTTTACAAGAATTGCAGCAATACTACCAAAATTATATATCGGAATAGATAATACGCTTTCTGGAACATGTATGGGCCCTAATCCTTCTAATCCATGAATTTCAGGATAGTACGTTGAAATTTCTTCAGTAAGTGGTTTTGTTGCGCCGCTAATGACAGGAATGTCTTGCCTATTTGCTAACTGTAAAATATACGCCGCATTATGTGCAGCATGTATATGCTCAACATTTCCATATCCAGTTACAATACCGACAATTTCAATTTCGGGATGCAGTAAACCATACATAATGGCAAATGAGTCATCAATTCCTGGATCTCCAAAAAATAATACTTTTTCCAAGAAATACTCTCCTTCCATAAAAAAATAAAGCAAACAATAGTTATGTATATGAAAAATGCAAGTATATCTATGCAAATTTTAGAATGGATAATGTGTTACGGGATATTAAAAAGGAACTAGCGCATGCTAATTCCTTCTCCCAGCTAACCATTATCAAATTCTATTATTTATCATATCCTTCATACATTTCATCATTTATTAGATTTTGTGTTTCTTTATCATCAGGTACAGGCTTCCACCAATTTCCCGTAATAAATAGCATCGTTAATAAATTATAACTATCACTAAAATAGCTTTCTCGCTTATTCTTCATCCAATCCCAACCACTATTTACCCACTTTTGATTATTATTACTCGTTATACTTGCAGCAATAAATGGTGAAACGAATACAGCAGTTGAATAACTACCAATATTTGATCCGTTTAATTGATAGCCATCCACAATTTTAGAAGGATTTCCATTCGTCTTATTTTGAATCCATGAAGAGACTTTATCAGAGATGACTTTACTTCTTTTCTCGCCGTACATCGCATAATCCATTACAATTCTTAATGGTACCCGACTAGCATTGTAATAATATGAATTTGTATATTTTGACTCATCTAAGAAATCTTTAGGTGCGGGTTGTGGTGGATTTTTTACAACAAAATCTGAAATAAGCCCTGTATTTGGAGAGTACTTATTATTAAATTGGGTATATACATCGTACAAATTATTAATAACAGTAAGCCAAGTTTTATCACCTGTAAATTCATAAAATGCTCTAAGGTGTGACATCATCCAATCAGATGGCCTCGTATCAAGTGAACTTTTAGAATCCCAATCTCCTAAATTTAGTCGGTTATTATTCGTAACATTACTAGTTTTAATACCTTTTGTAATCATGTTTTGTGCTTCTTTCAAATAATTAACTGATCCATTTGATCCCCACTGCTTATGAGCAAGGAGAAGTGAATATGCAATATCTAAATCTCCATCAGTAGCAGAATCAAAATGTCCTTGTGCTTTTTTATTATCTGCTACAACCCACCCCATTAAATTAGGATTTTGAGAGCTTTTAAAAGTTCTTGCTGTTTTAAATAAACCGTCATAGATTTTTTGGGCATTCGAATCATAACCAGCCATTAATACTGTAATTACCATCCCATACCCTTGTCCCTCTGAAGTTCCAAGTGGCTTAAACCCATCGGCATCACCCGTAATCTCTCCTTTTACATAATAACCACCAGGTAAAGAAGATAAATCATTTTTCAAATATTTCTTTTTCCAATTATCGTAGTAACTTATTACAGAAGCATTTAAGCTTTCCTGTGTAACATGATTCGGTTTTATAACACCTGCATAATTAACTTGCTGAGGAAATGGTTTCATTTCTGTTGCAACAGCTACTTGTTGATTCATGACAGGGATAGAATGTTGTACTGAACTATCCGTTACATTTGCTGCAAAACTAGAATTAGAAACACTAGCTAATCCGATACCTATAATAGAAAGGCATATAAAAATATTTCTTTTTCTATTCATTATGTTGTCATCTCCTTTTAAAATGTTTACTACATAAAATGTAACATACAATATTTAACTGAAATACAAAATATTATATTTATCAACATAAGAAAGAAACTATATCAAAAAGTATCATAAAATCATTATCTAATTAAGTTATATCGATTTATTGTTTACTAAATTCCTATGTTTTTCTTTTCTTACTACTCGTATATGAGCAATCAATATCCCAAGTATAGTAATCCCACCTCCAATTACAGAAATAAAAGTCGGTACTTCACCTAACCATACCCAAGCTATAAAGCACGCAGTGACTGGCGTTAAATATAGAGAACTTGTTGCCTCGGAAGCACCAGCACGAGATATAATATACGCTAAGGCAAGATACGGGAGTACTGTTGGAAATAAGCCTAAATATATAACACTCACATTCACTTCAAGAGGAGCTGCTAGTGTTTCTGTATAAATTCCCGGTAAGAAAATAAGCATACATACAGTGCTAGATAAAATTGTATATATGGTAAATGGCAAAAAGCCGTACTTTTTCAAGTAAGAAGTTTGGAAAACGAAAAATAGGCTTTCTGAAACGGCTGCTAATAATATAAATAATCCTCCACTATTAAATTGAATAGAACCTCCTTGACTAAATGATATGAGAGCAATTCCAATAAAACTAATTACACCACCGATCCAGCCATTTAATTTCATTTTTTCATTCAAAAAAACAGAAGCAAGAATTGCCGTCACTATTGGAGTGACTGAAATTATTAAACTTGCAGATCCAGCATTTACTGTTTTTTCGCCGTAGTTTAATGCAATGTGATAAATAGTAAACCCTAAAGCACCGAATATAAAAATCGCTGGAATGTCTTTCAAATCAGGTAATCGCAGTTTGTATATAAAGGAAAACACAAGAAGTATGAATGAAGCGATTAACAAGCGTAGTAAAGTAAGATGTTCAGGTGTGTATGATTCAAGCCCCATACGAATTGTCGGAAATGCAGTTCCCCATATTAGAATCGTAAAAGCGTGAGCACATATGATTTGTAAATCCCATTTTTTATTAAGCATGTTTTCTCTTCCTCTCCAATAAACCAACCATTTTCAAATTGCCAATTATTTCTTTTCATCATATTTAATAGTTGATACAATGTCTTCAACCAGTTATTTATCGAAAAAACCAACCACTTTTCATTTTTAAATAAACGAGGGAGTTTTTATATGACAATCGATAAAAAGGTGCCCAAATATCGGCAGATAATAGACTATATGAAAGAAAAAATTGAAAACGGAGAATGGCCAATCGGAAGTAAGATTCCTAGCCAGCGGCAGTTAGCAAAGTTATTTCATGTAAATCGGAGTACTGTAATAACTGCGCTAGAAGAGCTTATGGCTGACGGCTTAATTCAAGGGCAAATCGGGGCAGGAACAATTGTTATGAATAATACGTGGTCCTTATTAGCAACGAATCCCCCGCCTAATTGGAGTGAATATGTAAAGGCTGGTATTCATAAACCAAGTAAGGTAATGGTACGTGAAATAAATGAAGCAGAATCAAATAAAACACTTAGCCATCTTAGTAAAGGCGAACTTGCCCCGCATCTTTTCCCACTAGAAACGATGCAATCCATTATGAAAAACGTTAGTGAGGAATTAGATTATTTCGGATATGAGGAACAAAAAGGTTTTTTTCCGTTACGTAAAGCAATAAGTAATTACGTAAAATCGTTTGGAATACACGTATCGCCTAACTCTATATTAATCGTCTCCGGTGCATTACAAGCATTACAATTAATATCAATTGGTCTTTTACATAGAAAATCAACCGTTTTACTCGAACAACCTTCTTACTTATATTCACTTCATGTTTTTCAATCAGCAAATATACACCTATCTGGTATAGCGATGGATCAGTACGGGATTTTACCTAGCGATTTATTAACATGCACTAAATATAGTCAAAAGAAAAATATTTTATATTCTATTCCTTGTTTTCAAAATCCAACAGGGATATTAATGTCTGAAAAGCGCCGGAAAGAAATATTAAAAATATGTGAAAAAGAACAGTTACCTATCATCGAAGACGATATTTACCGTGAGTTATGGATTGATGAACCACCTCCAGCTCCTTTAAAATCGATAGATAAACATGGACATGTATTATATGTTGGTAGCCTCTCTAAAACACTAACTCCAGGACTTAGAATTGGATGGATTATCGGACCAGAACCTGTGATTGATAGATTATCAGATATAAAAATGCAAACAGACTATGGATCGAGCTCTTTATCTCAAAGAGTTGCTGCTGAATGGATAAATAAAGGTTTTTATGAAGACCATGTAGCGAACGTAAGAACGCATTTAAAAGAACGAAGAAAAATGATGGTACAAGCTTTACATATGTATTGTGCAGACATAGCAACTTGGGATATTCCTAGTGGTGGATTTTTTATATGGCTAAAGGTTGTACCTAACATTCCGATGAAGAGACTATTTTCAGAGGCACTATCAAAAGGGATTCTTTTAAACCCAGGACGTATTTATGAAGAAGAATCAGATCAATGTATACGTTTATCGTATGGATATGCTTCTCCAGAACAAATAATTACCGGGATAAAATTGTTAAGTGGATTAATCCGTAAGTTAATGATATAACAAAAATCCTCTTTTATTTATAAGAGGATTTTTTGTGTACCTTATTTACCACAAACGCATTTCCTGTCCCAATAAAATAAGTTCTTCATAAGGATCTCCGTCAATTTTTAATACTTGAGCAAAAGCTAGTTCTGTTTTTATCCCTTGTTCTTTTAAGCGAATAATTTCTTCCCTTATATGTGGATTCTGCATTAATATCATGTGCTCAACAATCATATGTTTATATGCATTTTGGCTACGCACTGGCTTAGGTTGGGCAAATAATTCAAATTCAAAACCTTCAAATTTAAAATTCACCTTTATTGATTCAGTATTTTTAATTTTTTTCTTTTTTATTTTGAATCCTTCATAAGAACCATATAAAGATCTCATTTCCTGTTCAAAAACATCAAAGTTATGTACTTCCATTACAATATCTAAGTCAGATTGAAGAGTATCAATTCTTATAGGTATTGTCCCACAAAGAACGGGACTATACAAAGCTAAATCCTCCATTATGTTTAATGTATTCAAAACATCATATACTTTTTGTTGCTTGTCATTCCCTGATTGTAAATATGTAATAGATGTAAACATGGAAGTCTCTCCTTCATTTCACGTAATACGTGACTCACTAAATTCAAGAAAATTTGTCCGTTTAAATTTGTTCTAAGAGTACCTTTATTTCAATATATTAAGACGAATAAACAATATGTTTCAACTTTTCTCCTATACTGCAATACTATAAAAATAAAAAAGGAGGAATTATTATGAGCATTTTCAACATTCTTTTATCCATACACATTTTATTTGGAACAATATGCTTAATTACCGGTATTGTAGCGATGGTTGCTCAAAAGAAGAAAGGTAAACATACAGAATGGGGCGAAATATATCATGCATCTTATGTTGTTATCACCCTTACTGCAATCATATTGTCCATAATAAATTGGGATAAAATCGCATATTTATTTTATGTAGCAATTTTCTCTTATTCATTTGCGATTTATGGCTATATTGCAGGAAAAAAGCGTTGGGAAAATTGGATTCGCCACCATATTAGAGGCATGTTAGGCTCCTATATCGGTGCCGTTACCGCACTTTTAGTAAACGTCGGAATTCATATTCCTATTATTAATTTACTGCCGCCTATATGGTTTTGGTTTTTACCTACTTTAATCGGTATTCCTCTCGTAGTCAGTGTATCAAAAAAATATAAAAAGCGTAGTTAAAATTAGTTACATTTTGATTACTTTCTAGTTCATTTTTATTCCATGTTTCCTATGATATAATGGGTTGTATTGTTTTTTACCATCTACATTAAATATAGGAGGATTTTGATGATACTATCACAAGATAAAAACATTAAACTAGCGATACATGGAATTACTTTATTATCTTTCTTGGCCTTTTTCCTCTTTGGTAATACACTTTTCTTTATACCGCTCATACTTTATTTCGTTTTCAAATCACAAAGTATAAAAGAAGTGAATCTAGAATCAGCCCTTTTTCAATTTGGAGTATGGCTCGCTGTATTTCTTTGGAACTTCGTAGTAGTCCGTACGCTCATGTTTTCCTTATTACACATTGACTTGAGTACAAATTCCTTGTTTGTTATTTTTGGAACAATTCCACTATATATAATACTTTTAGCTGCTATAATTTTAGGACCAATTAAAGGGATTTTATATGAATTACAAAATAAAGAGTTTCATTATCCTATTGTTTCACGATGGGTGCATAGAACTAAATAAAAAGAATCCAATAAAGTTATTGGATTCTTTTTATTTTCTCTTTTGCATAGTTATTTAAACTTCGGCTCAATGTATTCAATGATATTACCATCATGAAAACAGCCATATATCATTTCCTATCGGGTAATTCTTTTTATTTATGATTTTTTAAATCCAATATTGAATGTAAACGATCCGGATAATTAGTAAACATCCCGTCGACTCCCCATGAAAGTAACTTTTTCATATCTTTTTCATTATCTACTGTAAATGGATGAACTTCTAATCCGTGTTTCTTTATTTTCTTTACGTAAGCTGAATCAATATATTTGTAATTCATACCAAGACCTATGCAGTATGTTTTATACTTTTCTATCTCTAATTCATTTAATTGAACTGACTTTTGATATGATAATAATTGTACTAGTGGGATATTAGCATGTAAACTATGAATCTTTTGCAGACTTTCTTCACTAAAGGATTGAATAATAACTTTATCACTTATTTGGTAGTACTTTATAATTTCTAATAGCTTTTCTTCCATACCCGGATATTCATCTGGTGACTTTGTTTCTATATAATAATTAGCATTATGCCCAAACATTTCTATAATTTCTTTTAACTTTGGAACTTTAGCATTTTCAAATTCTTTCTTTGCTAAATTCGGATATTTTTCATTGAAAAAAGAGCCTACATTTAGTTGCTTCATTTCTTCTAATGTATGTTCTTTTACTAACCCTTTACCGTTTGTTGTACGGTTTACGGTTTCATCATGCATAGCTAGTAAATGTCCGTCTTTTGTCATTTGGAGATCAATTTCTATGTAATCCCCCTTCAATTGTTGGCCTAATTTATATGCTGCTATTGTATGTTCTGGTGCATACGCAGAAGCGCCTCTATGTGCGATATTCTTTATATGATTTGATTGATTAATAGCTTTAGTGTATTTATGTTCGTTTATTTGCCGAAAAACAAAGATACTTATTACTATGAAAAAACAAATGATTGTAATTAGAGATATTTTTTTCATAACGGTATGTTAACTCCTATATTTAAAACAATTTGACTTGTATGATTTACTCAAATAAATGTCGATTTTCAAAAACAGTCATTCGTCCAACAGCTTGAAAGCCCGACTTTTTATAAATATTGATTCCATCAGGTGAAGCTTGTAAAACGCAATAAGTATTTTTTAATTTCTTTGCTTCTTGCAGCAAGAAGTTAAACATAGTAGAACCAAATCCTCGTCCTCTCATCTCTTCTTGAGTTGCTATGTCATAAATACCAATACTATCTTTTGTACAGACCAACGAACCAACAGTTACAACTTCATCTTTATACATACCTAAGTATAGTTTCATATTTTCACTATTCCATAAATCGAAAGAAGAAATTTGATTATAGAATGATTGTACATGTATACCTTCCTCTGATGTACCGAATAGATCAGCTAGCGTTTCTCCAAATCTTTGTATTTGTCCGAGCGAAGATGCTTGTTGAATTGTAAAGCCTACTGGCGTGTCTATTGTTGGAGAAATTGTTTTTAAGTCTGCAACCATCGCAATACTATGTTCTGCTTCTTTTAAACCAAATTTTAATAACTCGCTCTTAATAGTCTGCCCTTGTTCTTCATCCCAAAGCCAAACACACATTGGAAACTTCTTTTGATTATAGTATTCTACCTCCTTATTTAATTGCTTAGCTCTATCTGTTACATTATTGTTAAGTAAAGTAATGATATTAAATGTATCTGCACGTAAACCACAGTCGACAGCAATGTAATCCTTCGTTTCTTTTACATTCATTCCTTGCACAAGTCTAGCAATATATGAGATTTTAAATGTAAAATTATCTAATAGTAACTGTTTATAATTCATAAATTGTGCTCCTTTCATAAAAATTAGTATCCGAACTCTTTGATTTTAAATATAACACATAAGTTATTTACCTTTTTCTATAAAAATATCTCTTTAATTTATGCTGGATAGCTTAAAAGAATTAAAAATGATATAACGTTGTCGGAATGAAAAAAGTGGTATATAATAAACATTAACATTACTAGTAATTATTTTAGGTATTCCTAGAATAAAGGAGCGATACATATGAAAATTACTATTTATTTCGGAAGTCATGAAGATCAAGATGTACGTACTATGGACTGTCATTTAGATGTAGAAGATACAGAAGAGATTGTTTCTGTATCATAATATAAATAAACGGGATAAACCCTATTCCCTACAGCGTTTAAGACACCTTTTACAGGTGTCTTTTTTGTTGTTTTTTTCATCAAAAACCCTTTACTTTAGAGTGTTTTAATAGTAAAATATACATATACGAACAAATGTTCTTTTACTTTAATTGTACATGAAGGGATGATTTTTACAATGGCTCAAGCAAAGCGCAGAGGAAGAAAAAAGCAAACACCTATTATTTCAAATACAGGCTTTATCGGCTCTGTCTTTATTGATACATTGGAGTTACAAAAGAAATCCTATTATTTCGCTCGTAAAAAACTTCAAATTGTTCATCATGTACTTGATGGTCTATCTGGAGCAATGAGCGCATTATTTAAAGAACATAATATCACTGCATATATGTCATGTGTGTATTTACATAACCAAAAGAAAATCGGCTTTGTTCTTTCAACAAAACCTTTTGAACAAAGTGATGGTGTGTCTTATTTTATAAATTATTTGATCGAAAAGAATTTTTATGGTAACGAAGATGTAGAATACCAAGAAGTATTTAATACAGGTTTTATCGGTGTAGTATTCGCCGATTTATCTAGTATAGATCGCTTTAATTTTGAGTTTGAAATGGGTATGTTAACAAAGTTAATGAAAGATATGATTATTCCCGTTAAAGAACTCTTTTTACGCCATAATGTACCGGCTTATATCTCCACTTCTCATTTAGATGAGCAAAACAAATTAGGTTTCGTACTTTCTGTAAAACCGTATGATGAACGTGCAGAAGCAGATTTATACTTTGAAATGTATTTAAAAGAGCGTGGATTATTTATTGGTGATGAAGAAGATGATATTGATAAGATTGTTATTAGAAAGACAGCTGAATTACGATAAAAAAGCGCAGGATGATGATCCTGCGCTTTTTTATCTGTAACAATATCAAATAGTTACGTTAAACACTATAATCTTTGGAATGAATTTCTAAATTGAACTTATTTGAATAAGCTTTATTCAAAATAAGAAATACTATTCCTCCTGCAATTGGAAGCGTGTAGGCTGGAATATAATTTAATAATAGACCTGATAATGCCAGTGCTATCGGCTGCATCATTTTACCTATACTTAATCCAATACTGAGCACTCTTCCCCTATATTCATCAGGAACTTCTTTTTGCATGAAATAAATTAAAGGAATATCAATTAACGCTATTATTAGCCCGAAAGAGAACATAACAACACAATACGTAATAACGCATACAAAATCATTTGCTTCAAAACTTTTGAATAAAACTGGAATTCCTGAAATAATCATAAAAACTGCCAACATTGAACTTAGCTTTTTCAAAAGATAAGAGTAAGAAAAACGATTAGTTATCTTTTTCACTAAAATTGCACCAATTATCATCCCTACTGGAAAAGTTCCTTGAATGATACCAAATTGCTTCGAACTAAGATTGAGAACTGTGTTAATAATGTATGGTAATGGAACAGTTACAGCAAATCCTAAGAAGAAATTAAGCGAAATTAAAATATGAAACGTATTCTTTAAGCTTTCCCTCTCCATTAAGTAAAAGTATCCCTCTTTTATATCTTTAATAAAATTAATTTCTCTTATTGAACATTCCTCCTTTATATCGTGCCCGAACAATTTAAAGTGAATAAACAGTATGGATATGCCAGAAAGGATAAATGAAATACCGTTTATCATTATAAAAAGTTTTATGTCTACAACAGCAAAAACGATACCACCTAACATAGGACCGAGAATTAAAGATACAGAATCAATAATTTTACTTATAGAATTAATACTCATTAGCCTCTCTTTAGAGACGATATTCGGTTTTGCGGATTCTAATCCTATTCCAAAAAACGTTGTAAATACTGTTAAAAGAAAAGTAGTAGTATAAATGATGAATAAGTTTAATCCATAATTACTGCTCAATGTATAAACAGTAATTAATAAGCCTCCACTTAGTAAATCCATACAAACGACCAGTTTCTTTTTATCAACTTTATCTGCGATTACACCTGCAAATGGATTCATAACAATCATTGGAATCGTTCCTAAAATAAGCGTAATTGCGAAATTCCATGCTGATCCGGTTATTTGTAACACATATAATCCTAATGCGAAACTATAAATAGAGCTACCAAATATTGATACTGTTTTCCCAAATGAATAGAGATAAATATTTCTTAGTTCTTGAGTACTTTGCTCATTTTGTGAATGTATTCGTAAACGTCCCATAACTCTTTCCTCCCGTTTAACTTTGTATTACATACAGTGTAAGTTCTCGGGTCAACCCAATATCAATATGCTATTATTAAAAAGTTTTAAAAGAAAAATAAAAGAAGATGGGGTTAACCCCATCTTCTTCCGAAAAATGAATATGTATAAATTTCTTCTCCTTGAACGAAGAAATTTTCGTATTTCCCGCCTCTTTCCAAATAATTAGAAGTTCTTTCATCAATGGTTTGAAACTGTAGTTTTTGAATTTCTCCCTTAACTTTTGAAGAGGTAAAATTCTCTCGTAATCTAATTGATATATGACTATGTATGCTGAAATTTTTAAATAAAATATATGAGCTTAGCATATAACACTCTGGCTTAAAAAGTGGATTTAATTCATGCAACAAAAAGTTTTTATGCTCAAAACTATAATTACTTGTACCAGACTGATCAATGACAATATCAGCAGAATAATTCTGAAGAGGTATGTTTAAAAAGTCGGCACAGATAAATAGAATGTTTCTTTTCGGGTTTCTTCTTTCAATTACATCTTTTAAAAATAAAAGTTTATTCAAATCTCGATCAACAGCAATATATAGGCAATTTCCTGGTAGTTCCTCATAAATATTTCGTAAAAAGAACCCAATACCAGATCCTAAATCAAGTAGTATTTTTTCATTTAAATCTAGTTGCATTAGTTTCTTTTTCGCCCATTCTCCTCCTCTTTGAACATTTTCCAAAAAAGCAGTATCAGTTTCATGGATATAATCCGAAATAGAATCTTCAAGTGATGTCTTTTCATATGCTTTACATGAGTTTCCCGCTGTTAAAACCCCTGAAATAATCGCGTATTCTTCACCACAATTACAAATTAACTTTCCCTCAACAATTTGATTCTTATTGATAATGCCATCTTCAAGAATCAAATTTCCGTTACACTTAAAACACTTAAATACATTAAGTACGTTTAAATCTATCCCTAAAATTGAATTCGAAATTTTAGTTTTTATAGATAAATTATTTAACGCTTTCTTTAATTTATCTTTTTGTTCCTCTAAATTTTTTATTTCCTGTTCAATCTTTTCATATTTCAATTTAAATAAAGATTGATAAAAAGTATTTTTTTCGTAATCTATAGATTTCCCTAAATTTTTATAAAGAAAAAGATCTTTAATTTCATTTAAGCTAAATCCTAGCCTTTTGTACTCTAAAATAAGTTCCATATCTTTTTGACAATACTCATCAAAAAAATAGTGCCCACCTTTCTTTTCAGGAATAATGAGACCGAGGTCTATATAATGTCTAATCGTATCTACACTTACAGTATTTACTTCTGCAAACTTACTGATTTTCATACTATCACTACCATTTATATATTTGTTTATACATACTTCTTTATTATTTTAAAAAATCCTTTCATCTCCCTATACAAAATTATTTATGGTATGAAAAAGATGTAATTCATTTTAGGGTTCCGTCACATACTCATCCAGCTAAGCTTATATAAGTTTAGCTATTCTTTTTTAATCTTGAATTTTGGCGTAAGTACTACAGTCTTTTTCTGTTCTCATTGAATTGGAATATGCAAGGTTACGTACTTTAACTATAGAGGACTTGTACTACCCGTTCCTATCAATTTCATAGACGTTTAGGATGTTGTTTTATGGGAAGTGTTCTTGCTGTGCGAACGTTTTCAAAAATTATTGAATATAAATTGACGTACGCATTGTATTAAATGGTGCGTTTATAGATGTTTTTTGGTATTCAAATGTTCCTTGTTGATGTCCAGACGCATCCCATTTGTAATACCAGCCAACGATTGGTTTTCCGCCGATTATTGTGGATCCAATACTTTTTACATTAGAACCATTCATTTTAGTAAATGGATTTTGACCGTATCCCATCTCTTTCGTTGTAATATATAAGTATTTTCCCCCGTGGTTACGTGTTGTGCTAAAGCTGTTTTGGTTAATTGTTTCTACTCCGCCCAGCTCAGACTCTACTTGTACGACGTTTAGTGAAGTAAGTGGAGCTGCAGGTCCAGCCGAAGCTTCTGTTGCCATTCCTAACCCAACGAACGCTGTGATTGCTAACGATGAAATCCCTAGTGCTGCTTTTTTAAACATAAAAAACATCCCCTTCCATCTATTGTTTTCTCTTTCATTGCCAATATAATCCTAATAATCTTATATGTAAATAGATTGTAACTGTATAAATATTAGTGCGAATATTCTATTATATGTTTCTACAATTCTATTACTTAATATGAATAACTTACAGTGTAAAACGAAATACACATTACAACTTGATTCTATTATTTTCATTGTTAGCTAGTCTATCCCGAATTTAAACCGCATGAACAATTATTGCTATTTTTTGGGTTCATAAACAGGTGTCTATGTTTGTTGTTACCATATAATAAAGTTACACTAAGCTGATGTCAGTACACGTAGAAACAATAAAAAAGAGCATATTTTAAAAGATTTATTAATACATGCTCTTTTTTTATTAATTTGAATGAATCTTTCAGTAAAAAAGTGCATTGATTTGTATCCTTTATGTAATAGAAATACTCGTTTTAAAAATCTTGTTTTTGTGCTTTTTACTATTATTCTTAAAGATAATTTATTGAATGTTCTTATTGTACTCTAATTGATTTTGAATTCCTGATCTATCAATTTGAATCCAATACTCTGAAATTTTCCCGTTTTCAATTCTATATACCGCACTTGCTATTTGAGTTATAGGGAGGCCTGTAGGTTCGTATCCATCTATTTCTCCTATGTGTGTACCTACTTGCTTCCAGCGTACATATACTTTACTATCTTGTACTAATAATTCTTGAATTTCTAAAGAGAAATTTCCATATACTTCTATCATCTCTCTTACATGCTCAGCATAATCTTTTGGCGATCTGTATACTGTTTGTTCCTCTTCAGATATAACTTGATGTGCCAATACTTTATCTGCCATATATCGATTTGAAAAGTCTGGATTATTCCCTGAACGCACTTCTTTGAAGAAATTTCTAACAATTAGTTCTGGTTTCATTAAACATCCCCCTTAAAAATAAATCCAATACTAATATCACCTGAATGTATTAGATAAGTGTTATATTACTCATTCTCACTCTTTCTCAATAAGCATGTCAAGTTTGTAGTGTTGGCATGCAAATTGTAAACTCGCTTATGCTTTGTATTCTTCCGTTCATTCTTGAAAATTTCTAACAACTCGTATTTACCATATTTTATATCCCATATTCCTAAGCTTCTTTATTCTAGAATGTTTTTACTACACTATTTATTTTTTCTTTTTCCCTTGCAGGAACAACTGTGATAACATTACCTTTATCATTTAAAGTCAGAGTGTGTAGAAATTACAGATAGCTATCGATATGCTACCTACTACGTACTGGATGAAATCAAACGTTTATGTGCAATCCAGCTAATAGGGAAATGATTCATGTGAAAAAGGAGATGCTATAGGTACTATAGCATCTCCTTTTTATGTACTGATTCATAAAGAAAGACAGCGATTCTTCCTCTACCTTTGTTGTGCTATCTTTTTTGGATTAAGTCACCATGTAGCAGTAAATAAAAATGAGCTTAGTTTAAAAAACTAGTTGATATACATGGAATCAGGTACAGACATTAAAACATAAAAAAGGTCTCCTACTATTCCACTAGTAAAAATAATAAATCCCATATTACGTATTCCTTTAATTTTTGACCGTAATCCAATGATTCCAGCTAATAGCCCAGTTAAAGAAAATAGAATCCAGTATAATTCTGTAGGAATATCAAGAAGTTTATTCTCAGAAATCCCCATTCCCCAAAAAATAAAAGGCAGTACGACAAAGGAAAGGCTAAGTAATCCTAGTATACTTACGAGTAAGTTACGATGTTTAATCCCATTAATAATTAAATACAATCCTCCAAAAAATCCGCATAACACGAGATAAGGCATATAGTAGATCCAAAGTAAACTCAAAATGATCATATGTAATTCCCTCCAATTTTTCTGCATTCTCTATAATTTTAAGGGGTTATTTGACTGTCTGAATTCGTTGCTAATTGATTCATTTGATTTAGCGCTTCTTCTAAATCAAATGAATTAAACCAACGGTAATCCTGTTTGTCTAAAATACGATAATGCTGACTAATCAGATTTTGTTGTAAACGAAAGTTCCCTTTTTCTTGAATCTGTTTCCACCAGACTTTTCCTCCCAATGTTTTTTCTTTGAAATTGCTAGTGCTACTGTGGGCCATTGTTTCGATTACTACTAATGGATCATCCCCAAGAGCATTCTGTAAAACTTCACTATCTCTAAACAATGCACAAATAGCAATGGTGTTGGTCCAGCCTGCATTCGTTCTCCCTTTCTCAATTTGAACAAGCGTTTTTTTGGATATCCCGAGAATTTCAGCCATTTTATCTTGCGTATATCTTTTTTCAGTACGTATTAACTTTATTTTCGTTGAAATGAGTTCAATTGTATGATCTTTATTCACTTTCTCTCCTCCAAAAGTAACTAATGTTTTATTTAGTGTAATTTTACACTAAAATAATCCCGTTTTCAACTCGATCCTCCCTAAATCTTGTAAGAAATAATCGGATAAGCCATAAAAGAGCATTCCACAGTTTTCTATGAGGTATTGAGGAATTATCGATTTCTAAGCTCGATGGAGATTTGGCAGGGGTCCATTTCATTTTAATTAAATAAAAAACCCGTGAATCATTCACGGGTTTTTTATTTAATAACTAATTGCTATTGTTCCCTCACCTGCATGAACAGCAAATGAAATCGGTAATGGATATAGTTTGAAGTCCATTTCAGGGAATGCTTGTCTTATATCTGAAATCCATTCTTCAGCTCCATCTTTGTCATTAGCATGGAACATATGAAGTACTTTAGGTAATTCTTTTTCAAGCTCATTTTTAATATATTCTCGACATTTTTGGATTTTACGAACTTTCTTTTCAAGTAAAAGTTCGCCGCCTTTTACTTCTAATATTAAGTTGACACTTAATAAACTTCCAAGTAAAAATTGAACTCCCTTTACACGTCCACTTGCATACAAACCTTTTAAGCTCTTTGGAAATACATGAAAAGGTCTTCTTTTTTCATCTACTAATGTTTTGTGTATATCTTGTAAAGTCATACCATCATTGTATAACAATTTCGCTTTTCTAATTAGTTCATCCATTGGATAACTTGTCGTTTCACTGTCTAATACCGTTAATGGGAACCCAGCCATTTCTGCAGCTAATTTCATGTTTTGATAGGTTCCACTTACTTTTCCGCTAATAGCAACTGCAAATCCTTCTTCATATTCTTCTTTGCATTTCGTAAATAACTCTACCATTTCCCCAATGTTAGGTTGTGATGTAGTGACTGTCTTACCTTCGTTTAACGCATTATAAACACGTTCACGTACACCTTCTTCACAATCTTTGTACGACACACCATCAATAATAACCTCGATTGGGATAACAAAGTTATCTCCTTCTGTTGTAAAACTCGCAGTTGTACTATCAGTAATCCAAGCAACACGCTTCATGTTGTTCCTCCCTTAATTCAATTCCTCTTTTCTAATTTTTCTATATATTTATGCTATGAAAAGAGAATATCCCTGTAATAGTAACAGGACTTTATTGTTTTGGCTATAGTAGATGAAAATTAAATGTGACTATTTCTTGTCTGTTTCACCAATAAAAAAAGAAAATCGGAGCATATGTCCGATTTTCTTCTTCCATACATTATTTAAAATTTTCATTATCTAAAATTACAACATAATCATTCGTCAATCGCCCAGCTTCTTTCGTATAACTGACAAGCCTTTGTATGTTATCACAACAAATTTTTGCTCCCCATACGAGTAAGGGTACGCCGATAAAATCGATATGAAACCTCCTAGAAAACAGACCACCAAAAGTCATTGGTAAAGGCACTGTTGGTGATGTATTAGAAAAAATAATCTTTTCATGGCTTTCATAATGTTTTTGTAGAATCTCTCCTAAATGCTTCATCGCAGGTACAACGACTTTTGATGCGCCGCATCCAATCGTATATACAGGATTGCCATTTTCGTCTAATCCATGAAAAATAATTTTCCCCATATCTTCTGTTTTTAATTTATTGAAGTACTCTACATTTAATATTTCTTCTTTCGTTAACTTCCGATCAGTTGGTAATTTATTTAAATGATACGCTGCAGCTAGTGAAGTTGTATGTGTACCACCGAAGTCTGTGTAAATGAATATCATATTATCATCCCTTGTTGTAAATGTTCAATGTTATTTAGTATTACCGTTCATAGCATTGTTAAACAAGGGAAGAATGAAATTACGCTTTTTGTGTTAAATCATTATATTTTTTCCAAATATAATATCTTCTACTGATTACAGTACCTAATGTGATACATAAAAAGGCATTCGTTACAATCGTTAATGTTTGATGCGTACTGCCAGAAAACATACTCTGCTTAATCACAACTTTTGCACCTAAAATAACAAGTAGAATAATTGTACTTAACCAATTTCCCTTTCGTAATACATGACCTGTTTCACTATCTAATCGAAATGTTAATGCTTTTCCCCTAATAACCCCAAGACCCAATCCAATACCGAGCATTGCAACAAATAGTAGTACTTGTAATATATTTAATTGTCCCATATGAATAATGGACTGGATTGTTACGAAGCACAGCAAAGCCGGAATGATCCAAATACGATTAATATTCACTTTATATTCCTTACTTTGCATTAATATAATTATAAGAATAACAAGTAGAATAACAAATAGAATATCCATTAAGAGTCCTCCTATATACTTGTTTGCCTTTGAAAATTATATTCGCCTCTTTTCATCCCATACTTGAAATACGATAGCTACTTTAAAGTGTATAATGTGGAATGTAATTTCCCATCAATCTTACTCATTAGTTATAAAAATAAAAAGACATACTTATTACTCGTACGTCTTTATTATTACATTCATAAACTCGTTTAACCTTTATCATTACTTAACATCTTTAGAACTAGTTTTATCTACTACTTGCATGTTAAATGTAGCAGCTAGCTTTAAAGTGATTTTATAAATAAAATAACCAACAATAGAACCTAGAACGTTACAGATCACATCATCAATATCAGTAATACGTGCCCATCCACTAAATAAAGACTCAATTAGTTGTAATAATTCAATACTAACTGATATGGTAAATCCTAATAAAATAGTATTTTTAATCTTTTTATATGTATCCCATATAATTGGTGCTAAAAAACCTAAAGGTATTAATAATAAAACGTTCCCACCAACATTTCTTACGATTAGACCGATCATAAATAGGACATCACCATCATAAGCACTTCCTATTTGACCAATATCCTTAAAAATTGATGCAAAGGGAATAATATTAACTGAACGACTAAGATTTTCAGCACTAGAAGGAAAACCAATTGGTAAAGGAAATAAAGTTACGGCAACAACCATACAAATGTATACTACGAATAGAAAACGAATTAATTCTTTCCACCAATTTACATGTTTTTTATTTTTCATCCCAATTAAAATACTTCGTACAATTAAATAGGAGATGACTCCAAAAACAATAAACATACTACCGTTTAATATATACAAATTTTTCCCGCCTCTTTAATATTACATATAAATATCGATATACAATCATAAAACAGTGTTAATCAATTACAGAAAGTCTTCATTTAATAATTAAAATGAAGACTTATACAGAGTACATTTCAAGGCAGATGCAATTATGAACTCTTTTAACTTTTTCAAAAATATTTTTCTAGTTCTTTCATTAATTTTTCAGGTCCTGCTCCTTTATTCGAAGGAATAACTAATGTAATTCCTAAGTCTGGATAAACAGCCGAGCGAAAACTAACACCTGGATCATAGCCCATTATATGATATTTAAAAATATTATTTTGTCTTGTTTCAATCCATATTCCATAGCCGTAAAACTGATTATTATTTACTTGAATGTGAGGAATTAAAAGTAAATTAGTATATTCTTGGCTTAATATTTCATAGTTAAATAATGCTTCCCAGAACTTAAGCATGTCTGGTGCGGTAATATAAGCACCGCCATCAGAACCACCTTTTATCGGTATGGAATATGCATTTGTTCTCCATTTTTGGCTATTTACATCTTTTATATATCCAAGAGCGGTGTGCTTTGGTAATGTATCTAAAGAGAAATAGCCGGAATCATTCATGCCAATTGGATTCAATATTTTTTGCTCTATATATTCCGCAAACTCAAGTCCTGTTTGCTCTTCTATTATTAATCCAAGTAAGATAAAGCCTGCATTGTTGTAGTGAAACTTACTTCCTGGTGCAAACATCATATTATTGTTTTGAAATAATGGTAAAAAGTCTTTTAAACTTTTTAAAAGGTACATAGGTGTTTGCTTCCAAAGATCCTCAAAGTTATCCATTATACTTTCGTCAAAATAATCTGGAATACCAGAACTATGTGTTAAAAGTTGGTGTATTGTAATATCATCATTGAAGTTTGGAAATTTAATATGTAGACAATCTTTTAACTTTGTATGAAAAGTAATTACACCTTTTTCAACAAGTTGACAGATGCCGATTGCAGTGAATAATTTACATCCTGAAGCAATTCCGAATTTTGTTTGTAGTGTATTGTTTATACATTCACTTCTATTTGCGTAACCAAACGCCTCTTCATAGATTAAGTTTTTTTCTTTTTTCACTAAAACTACCCCAGAGAAATCTATATTCCGATACATCTCTTTTACAATTTTGTCTATTTCCCCTTTTGTTTTTATCACGACAACCACCCTTGTCTTTCCTTATTGTTCTTTCCCCTTATTATTTTTCCATATAAAGGGGAAAGAACCCTTTAATTGAATACGATAAATTATTAATAAGAACACAAAATTCATTTCGAATTTATTGATTCATCGGAACCCCACTTAAATTGTGATGGTAATAAAGTAAATACACACAATACGATAGTTATAAACAGCATTCCTAATGTTCCTACAATGACTACAAGTTGTATAGAAATGAATTGCGTTGCAACAGCGGACAATATTGTAATAAAAATTGTTACTACTGCAATAAAGAGCCCATATATACTCCCAATCCGTCCCATCATATGAACAGGAACGTTATTTTGGTAAAATGTATAATACCCTGTATTTGCATATGCCATAGAGAAAGATAAAATAAGAAATCCGGTAGCAGCTATTAAAAATCCACTTGAAAAAGCGTAGATTAAATATCCGAGTGCGATGAATAATGATCCTATCCCAATTAGAAATGAAGGTGCTAATCTTTTTGATAAAATTGTATTTGTTATGGCGCCTAAAATACAGCCCGCTCCACCAATACTTACTAAAAAGCCATACTCACTATCTGTTAACAATAAAATTTCTTTCGCAAATGATAATTCAAGTGAATCAGTTGCGGTAGCTAGTACCATCATTCCTTGGAATAAGAAGTACACACATACGACATACACATGTTTTTTACTAAAATTTATAACAGTGTTCCAATCTTTTTTTAATAGTGAAATAGATATTGTATTACTAGGTGAATGAGAATCTTCTTTTTTATCAAGATTAGGTAAAAGTAGTGTAATTAATCCTGATAAGAGAAATGCTATAGTATTCATATATATAGTAAACTCTGGTGTACTCACTATTAATAAAGCTCCCGCTACCGCCGGACCAATTAAAAATGCACCGGATGATATTAAGCTACGTAGTGAATTGAAACGTTGTCTTTGCTCTACTGGAATTAATTTCGTCATATACGTCATAGTAGTCGGCTCATAAATCGCGCTGGCCATACTTATAAAGAATACGAATACATAAACAATCCAAAGTGATGGAAGTACAGGTAACATAGCAATACATATTGCACGATATATATCAAGGTGTATCATTAATTTTCGTTTATTTAAACGATCAATCATACTTCCTGACCAAGCGTTTGTAAATAAAGCGGCTAGTGGCTTAATTACATATAAAGTAGCAACAGCTAAGGCTGAGCCACCCATATTATAGACAAGTACATTCAGTGCTATCAAGTAAATCCATGCACCTAAATTCGCAATACCAACTCCAGACAGTAGTAATAAAGGATATTTCCAATCTTTAAGTATTTTTTTCACTTTAGGTCCCCGCTTTCCATATTGTTTTAAAACAATAAAAAAATCCCACCCCCAAGACTTATAGTCTTAGGGACGAGATTTATCATCGCGGTGCCACCCTAGTTTATTAATATGTCGCCATATTAAACTTATCAGGTACTGCATTGTTTTCATGCTTATACCGTAGCTCTATAACGGGAGCTCCCGTCACACCATCCTCTTATAAAAGATTCCGATGTACTGCTCAGAGGCTTGGTTCAATAAAGAATTTTTGCTCCTTTTCAGCTTTATGGAGCTCTCTGTGAAAAATTCATTTTATTTACTCTTCTCTTCACTGCATTTGATTTTTTCCATATTATCACATATATATTTAACTGTAAATAATAAATAATTACATATTTCAAGTTATGCCAATGTTAACAGTCTTATTTATTATTTTTTCTAAAAATTACGGTGCGTGAAATTACTAGAATCTCTAAAAAAAGAGCCTCTTATATATAGGCCCTTCACAATGTCCAAATTAATTCGTATTTGCCTCTACTAACGGTTGTAGCGGTGGTTCTAATTCTAGTTTTAACGTATCACCTTCTTGTAAATCTTTCCCTTTTTCAATACTTTGATTTGTTACATAACCCGTCCCTGAAGTTTTTAAATCTAATTTCAAAAGCTTAGAGAAATACATAACATCACGCATGGACCAACCTTTTATATTTGGCATTTTTGCGTTATTTCCTAATAGAAATATACGATCTCCTTCACTCATTACCTCACCAGACTGTGGGTATTGTTTTATTATTTTTCCTTCTCCTAAAATAACCGGCTGTAGCTTCTCTTTTTCTGCACTTTTTTCTACTGTCCCCATGGATTGATTCACATAACTTTGTACTTTTAATTGAGATTGCTTCGTTGCATCGACAATTTGTTTTTCTGTATATGGTTTCACCTTTAAATATTCTAAACTATTTTTTATAACTGGTTTAAATATTTCAGCAAGAGGCTGAGCTCCATACTCGTCTCCCTTTAATTTTGGCTGCTTAATAGCTAAGTATACGATTAACTCTGGGTCATCAATTGGAGCCATTCCTAAAAATGAAAAAATATAATTTTCTTTCCCTTCCATATATCGTCCATTTTCAGGGTTCGGAATTTGGGCTGTTCCTGTCTTACCCCCAATTGGATAACCATCCACTTTATACATTGTACCAGTTCCTTTTGAAGACGTAATAACGCGCTCCATTAAGCTTCTTACCTTGTCCGCTGTCTCTTTTTTTATCGGATTCCCAATTTCTTTCGGTTGATTTTCCATAATAACTTGTTTGTTTGTTGGATTTACAACTTTATCAACGATATATGGTTGCATCATTTTCCCGTCATTTGCTATTGCCGTAGCGGCTTGTATTAATTGAATAGGAGTGACAGTGGAACCTTGCCCGAAAGAAGTTGTAACTTGTTGGATTTGTGTGTTTAATAATAATGTATTTTTACTTTCTCCGGGTAAATCTATTCCTGTTTTTTGATTGAAACCAAATTTATTCATATATTGCTTAAATTTATTGGGTTTTAATAACTGATCTTCTAAAATAGAAAAAGCTACATTTGACGATCTTTCAAAGCCTTCATCAAATGTAATTGAGCCCCATCCAAATCCACCATTATGATCCTTTATATCTGTTGAACCAACCGAATATTTTCCTGATTGAAAATATTCTTTCCCGTTATATACACCTTCATTAATAGCAGCAGCTAACGTAAACACTTTCATTGTTGAACCTGGTTCATATGCGTTTGCAATTGGATCATTTAAAAAGTATTCGATATCGCCTTTATTAGGATTATAACTAGGCTTACTAGACATCGCTAAAACCTTACCAGTTTTTGGATTTGCAATAATTCCTATTAACATAGAAGGATCATAGTGTTGTTGTGCTTTGTTCATCGCTTCTTCTAAAAAACTATTAATTTGCTTATCAAGCGTAAGATATACGTTATTTCCATGTTTAGCAGGTTCTACTTTACCTATGTCATTTGTAAGTGGGATACCTTTTCGTGTTCCTACATATTCTATATTCCCGTTCGTAGAGCGCAAATATTTATCCAAACTTTTTTCAAGTCCAAATTTCCCTTCCGTATTTCCTTTATCATCTGGTCTAGCAAAACCAAGTATATAGGATGCAAAATCTTCATTTGGATACACTCTTGCTTTTTCAGGCATAAAAGATACACCCGGTATTTTTAATTTCCTAATTTTCTCCTTCGTTTCTCTAGATAAGTTCCGACCAATTTTTCCAATTTCAACTTGTGTGCGTCCTTCATGAAAATTTTTTATTACTTCCTCTTTATCAATTTCAAGTACATCAGCTAATTGTTGTGCCGTTTCATCACTATTTTTCACTTTATCTTTTCCTTTTAAATTCACAACAACTCGATACGTTGCGGAATCTTGTACTAGTACCTTTCCAGTTTGGTCATAAATTGTGCCACGGTTTGCTTCTAATACTCCATTTTTATTATGTTGTTCATTCGCGAGATCTTTTACATCCACATTATGCACGACTCCTACTGCTTGTATATAGAATATACGCAAAAGCATAGTAAGAAACAAAACAATAAAAGCAACCATCATATAACGAGCACCTTTATTCGTTTGAAGTTTATGCATATTTATCTCCTTTCATTTGTAATTGATTCCTGCGAAGATGCGCTTTAAAATATGTAGTTTTTGTTTTATTTTCGATACTATATGTTTCGAAGTTTTCTGTTTAATCCCTTTAAAACAAAACCAACTATTATTATTTTGGGTTTAATTTTATTCATTTATAGTACGGTATGTGAAATTAATGAATATTCAAATAAAAATACTTTTTTTAAAGTTAGCTTTCCTTTATCGTGTAAAGAGAGACTAAAAACCTTTATTTGCTATATAGATAAGTAATTTCTTCAAGTGTTTAACATGAATATTATAATTGGAAAAATAAGGTTGTCTAATGATAGTATTATTACAATAGATTTTTAAACGCGTCGGGAGGTGTTGTTTTGGAGAAGGAAGTAAAGAGCGAAGTAATTAAAATTATAGCCGTGACTGTTGTAGGTGTAATCCTTATATTATCGATACCGTATCTTTTTAACTATTTTTCGTAACCTGGCTGTTATTATATATAATGTAAAGCTCTCCTAAATAAAAAAATTTGAGATTACCGATAATAATGTTATTATTACACCCCCTACTGTACTCATATTTCCTACATTATTTACTCTAACTACTTGTTGACAATCATCAGTTTTTTCTACATTTCATTTCCAATACCATTCTTTTATTCAATAAAAAAAGTTCCCCCTATTGATACCCAAGGTGGGAACTTTTTTAAACCAAACTTATAAATAGTAGATTTTAACCCTAAGCTATATGGTTATATTTTGCTAAAAAAGGAATTCGTTTTGCTACCAACGCATACATTTTGAAAACGATTTTTGCGATTGGTTCAAATATTCGTTTATTCTGCAACAACAAGCTGCTTGTTATAATTGTTATTACAGCGGCACCAATTACATCTAACGGGAAATGAACACCTACATACAAACGTGATATGCCAACTAATACCGCCCAAATAAGCGCTATATATTTAAGTTTTTCTCCTCTAAGCATAAAGACGAACGCAATCGAAAATACAAGTACAGAATGATCGCTAACGAATGATGAATTTTCTGCATGTGGTACTAATTGATGCACATCATGTGCTATAAACGGACGCGGATGGTAATATACCGCATGAATGAAAACATTTACTAATAATGCAATCATTACAGAAAGTGTCGTATATAACACTGTGTATTGTTTTCTTATCGCTTTCTCTTTTTTTCCATTATGAAACCATAAGATAAACATAAATAGAATCGCCACATATGCAGCACTATTTGTAATAACAATCATTACCTTATCTAATAGTGTAGATGTACCAGCTAAATTGTTTATCCATTGAAATACTGTGTAATTCACGTTACTCTCTCCTTAATTTTTCTCATCGTACTTAAAATAAAGATACGAGTTTACTTGATTTACACAGTATACAACATTTAGTCACATTTGGATTTTCACTTTATTTGTTTTTACTATTTTTCATTTTACAATTATGTAACTATTTACATACGTTAAAAATATATAATGTTAAAAAACCTTTCTAAATAACAAAATTAAAAATCTATACATGCATAAAATACATACCATATTGATATAAAAATATTAGTTGTTAAATCATATTTTTATTCCATACGTAGAGCGATATTACCAAATTGTTCGCCTTGTTCCATACGATTTAATGCCTGAATTGCTTCTTCTAACGAAAAACTTTTATCCATAATTGGTTTAATTTTATGTTTTTTTATAAACTGAATCATTTCATTAAATTCCTCACGGCTTCCCATAGATGTTCCCATAATATCGATTTGATTATAAAATAATGCACGTAATGGCAATTCAATTTTCTCTCCTGAGCTTGCACCAAAATTAACAATTCTTCCATTTGGTTTTAATACATCAAAATATTTTAAGAACGTCGCAGGACCAATACTATCTATAATTAAATCTACTTTTTCTCCTTGCAAGCTCTCTTCCCAATTTCCAGAACTATTAAAAGAACAGTCTGCACCATATTTTTCAGCAATCACTCTTTTGTTCTCTGACCTTGAAGTAACACTTACTTTTGCGCCAATTGCTTTTGCAAATAACATGGAAAAGGTTGCCACACCACCGCTTATTCCTGGAATTAAAACATGTTCACCGCACTTCAATCTCCCCTTTGTAAAAAGTGCTCTATATGCAGTTAATGCCGGTAATGATAGAACACCGGATTCTTCCCAAGTAAGATATGACGGCTTTTCCACTACATTTTCAGCTGGTACAATTACATATTCAGCAAACGTTCCATCTTTCGGTCCACCTAACACTTCAGGTAACTCTGGCACATTAGCAATACTATCCCATCCAATACTAGGATTAATAATAACCTCGGTATGTAGTGAAGTATTTGAAACCCCTTCTCCGATTTCTGTAACAATGCCCGATCCATCTGATCCTATTACTAATGGTATATCCATTTCTTTTCTATTATTTATTATAAATAAGTCTCTATGATTTAACCCTGCAGCTTTTAACTTTACTTTTACTTCACCAGCATTAGGAGTTAATTCAGATAAAATTTTATATTCTAACCCCTCTAATCCTTTTTTATATTGATGTATAATTGCTTTCATTGTTTCATTCCCCCTTAATATTTTTAATGTACTAGAAACATTGAAATAAATAAAACAATCTGTCTCCAATAAATAGAAAGAAAGTATATTTTTATGACAAAACAGAACATCCTTCCTTTTAAAAAGCAAAAGAAGGATTTATCAGTACTATTTTCAAAACTATTTAGATAAAAAACTGTAAATTTAACTTTAATTGATTCTAGCCAATTCTATTATATTTCGAATAAATGGCGCTTTTGCATTTGTATACGACACACGATCAAAAGGATATGTAGCTGCAAGCCCCTCTTTTAGTTCTCTATATTCTTTACGTGCCCATTCATGTTTTTTTAGAAAGTCTCGAAACAAAAGATTATTTCTCCATTCCTCGCTATTATAAATATAAACATGCAAATGATGAGTACCCGCTCTCCATTTCCCCTTTCTGAAAAACCGCCAACTTGGTGTTTCTTTTGGGACATACTCATATCCAATTTCCGAAAGGATATGAGTCCACTTTTCGGTAATTTGTAAATCCGTTACGCCAATCATCATATCAATAAGAGGTTTAGCGCCTAACCCTTCTACGGCAGTGCTTCCTATATGTTCAATAGCAACAATTTCTTCCCCTAATAAAGAATTAAATTTGTATCTTTCCTTTAAGTATTCTTCATGCCAGTCTTTTTGATAGGATTTTATAATAATTTTTTGATCCATTTTATTTGCCTCCTAAAAAGCTTTTATCATTATATTTATAAAATTTCATGTTATTAATATAGGATTTTCACAAAATATGTCGAATATTAAAACATACAACTTTATTATAATAAATGCGAGGTACATTATGAAAGATATTCCAGTTGAAATTCAGTTGAATCAAGTAACATTACAATTAAAAGAACATCATAATTTTGATTGGCTTTTGAAATTAGGAACTGTATTTGCCGTTTTTGACCAACAAGATTCGGGTAATATATGTTTTGGTGTAGAAAAGGATGGTCATAAGAAATTTGTTAAATATGCAGGAGCACAAACAATTGCATATAATGGAACTCCAGAGGCCGCTATTGAAACATTAATAAAATCGGTTTCCCTTTACGATGAATTAAAACATGAATCACTAATAACTTTAATTGAACACTTTCCAGTACATAATGGATATGTTTTAATATTTGATTGGTTTGATGGGGAATCGCTTCACCCACATTGGAGTTTCCCACCTTCTGAGAAATATAAAAATCCAAACTCTCCATTTTATAAATTTAGACATTTAACTGTTGTGGAACGAATTTATTCATTAAATGCGATTTTTTCTTTCCATGCTCATGTAGAACAGAAAAACTATGTAGCTATAGATTTTTATGACGGTAGTATTTTACATAATTTTAGTACAAATGAGACGAAGATTTGTGATATTGATTTATACTCTAAAAAACCATACATAAATAAAATGGGAAGACTATGGGGTTCCTCTCGTTTTATGTCTCCTGAAGAATTTGAGTTAAACGCTATAATTGATGAAAAAACAAATGTATTTAATATGGGCGCGGTAGCTTTCGCACTTTTAGGTGGTGAAAAAGATCGTTCCTTTATAAAATGGGATGCAAGTAAAGAATTATATGAGGTTGCCTCTCGTGCTGTGAATGAAAACCGTGCAGAACGGTATACATCAGTAAAAGAATTTTATGAAGCATGGTTAAAAGTATCTAGTGCTAAAATGATATAAGCTTATATTTTTAAAACAAATATAGAGTTTATACTTTTATCATGTATAATACATATGAAATGGAAATTCAGAATGACGAGGCTAATATTATGGACTTTGTTTATATTAATCAAAATGTATTAAATAATCTTCTTTACATTTTAAGTAGTATATTTATTTTTTATTTTATATATGATAACAGGCGCTATTTGAAGAAATATAAAAGACTGCTTATTATTCTTTGTACGAGTATCCCACTTATTTTATGTATGAGATACCCTATCTATATGGATGAAAGTTGTATTCATGATTTAAGACAAATCCCAGTAATAATAGGTACACTTTATGGTGGATTCCCTGTCGGCATTATATTGTTTACTATTTTATTAATTACAAGAGTTTTATTTTATGGATTTAACATGTTAACAGTTATCGTTTATGGCACAATGTTCATCATAACAGCATTCGCATCTACAAAATTTAATAGATACAATAGAAAGGTTAAAGTAGCTTTTGCTATGTTTTTAACTTTTTTCCTAGCAATATTTACAACTGTGATTGTACTAACATTATCAGAATTTGAAGTAAATAATTTATATATTATTTATTTCATATTATTACCGACTACTTTAATGTTATTTATTGTTTATTTTAATGAAGTTTTAAAAGATGCAGTATTTATGCGCTCAAAATTAATTAAAATGGAAAAGATGGAGATCGTTAGTCAACTTGCTGCTAGTATATCGCACGAAGTAAGAAATCCCTTAACTGTCGTAAAGGGATTTACACAACTTTTAAAAACACCAAATTTATCTCCTGAATCAAGGGACGAATACATTGAACATATACTTGAAGAATTAAATCGTGCGCAAGAGATTATTGATGACTATTTAACGTTTGCTAAACCAGCACCAGAAAAACTAGATCATATTTCAATAGACCAAGAGTTAAATCGAGCTATTAATATGATATTGCCATTATGTAATATGAATACGATACATATTACAAAAGATTTCTCAAAGGCAACCATTGTTGGTAATAAACAACACTTTCAACAATGTTTTTTAAACTTAATAAAAAATAGTATTGAAGCAATGCCTAATGGTGGTACCTTAAATATATCCTCCACTATAAGCAATAATAAAGTTATAATACGAATTGAAGATAGCGGAATTGGAATGTCACAAGAGCAAATTAACAGGTTTGGCGAACCTTATTTTAGTACAAAATCAAAAGGTACTGGTTTAGGTACGATGGTTGCTGTTAAAATTATTGAAACGATGCATGGTAATTTAAAAATCCAAAGTACCGTTAGTAAAGGAACGGCTTTAACGATTACATTCCCAAAAGATAAAAATATATAACAAAGAAAAAAGGAGCATAATAGCTCCTTTTTTCTTTGTCTCGATACATAAGTATCTTCTATGTTTTTTAAGTTTACATTTGTGAAGACTAATTAAAAATTAGTATCCTCCGCCCCAACAGCTGCATCCTACAATTATTAATAAAATGAATAACACAACTAATAAAGCGAAACCTCCACCAAAACCACAAGAACCACCGTAACTCATATTTTTTCCTCCTTTTGGTTTGAAAACTAATAGGTAGTTGATCATTTTAACTGGTTCGTATTATACATTATGTATATATCCCTTTTTTGAGCATGTCTACTTAAAAATAAGTAAAAGCACTCGATTGCGAGTGCTTTAAAATGGATACCAAAAGTTTTGAAATACATTTAGTTTTAAATATACTGCAACCATTAAAATAAAAACACCTGTAAATAAAGCAATGAAATCACCACTTTCCGCTTTACTTGTATAGAACCACGTACGTTTATCCTTCTTTCCAAACCCTCTTAAATCCATTGCATTTGAAACGGTATCGATTCTTTCTAGAGAATGAATGATTAGCGGCCAGAAAATTAAAATACGGTTTTTCATACGAATCCATAAGCTCGCTTCCCCTTTTTCAAAAGCTACTCCTCTCGCTTCTTGCGCATGTTTAATAATTTTATATTCGGACTGAATATCAGGTATATAACGTAGTGCAATATTTATTGCATATGTAATCTTATAATGAATACCAAGTTTACTTAAGCCACTTACAAATTCACTTGGATCTGTCGTGTAAATAAAGATAAGTGTAAATGGTAACAACGTAAAATATTTTAATGAAAGTGTAACTGCATAAAATAATGTTTCATATGTAATTGTTGCATAACCAATATGTAAAAACGAAGTATACGATCCAGTTAATTCAGATCCATGAGTCGGTGTAATTAATAAAATCATAACAGTGTTTAATAAACTAAATGTAAATATAACAGTAAAAATAAGTAAAATTTTACGAAGTGGAATTTTAGCAAGTAAGAGTCCGATACATCCAAACATAAATAAAATTAGTAATATGCGAAAATCAAAAAACATAAAAGTAAGCGTCATACAAAATATAAACAAAACTAATTTCACAGCCCCATCCATACGACGAAAATACGTATTATGCATTTTCCTCCCTCCTACTAACATCGCAATAAAGTTCCATAAACTTTTCTGGACATGAAATTTCACTAAATGTAACAAGCTCGAATAAAGAACTCTCTCTTAGATTGGCTCTTTGTAACGTTTCTTTATGTCCTAATACAGTAGTTGCAGTATTATCCGCAATGATTTCTCCCTCATGTAGAACTACCGCTCGGTCTGCATATTCTAATGCTAGATTCATATCGTGTGTTATGAAAATAAAGGATATTCCCTTTTTAGCCAGGTTTCTAATAAATGACATAAACTGTTTATAATGATAATAATCTTGTCCAGCCGTCGGTTCATCTAATATGATAAGTTTAGGATTTGTTGTTAATACAGATGCGATAGTTAATCTCTTTTTCTGCCCATAGCTTAATGCCTGAATTGGCCAATTACGAAATGGATATAAACCACAGATTTTTAATGATTCTTCAGCTCTATAGTTAACTTCTTTCTTAGAAAACTTTTTTAATTTTAATGTGAATGAAACCTCTTCTAAAACAGTAGGTTGTGTAATCATATGATTTGGATTTTGCATCACATAAGAGATCATCTCCCCACGCTTACGAATAGACCAAGAACTAATATTTTCTCCATCTAATAAAATCCCTGCATTACTTGTTTTATTTATACCAATAAGACTGTGAGCTAATGTTGATTTTCCAGCTCCATTGTGTCCTAAAAGAGCGATAAGTTCTCCTTTGCTTATCGAAAAATTTATATTTTTCAATACTCTTTGTCTATTAGGATAGGAAAATGATAAATTCTCTACTCTTAATAATTCTTTATTTTTAGTAGCATCTTTAAAAAAAACTTGCTTCTCCATCCATTCTTTTAAAACGCCACTAATTTTTTCCTTTTGAATTTTTTCCAGTGGATATATTACGGCATTATTACTATCAAAATGTAATCTCTTTAATGCTTCAATATAAATCGGCTCCCTTAAGCCAATACGAGGCAATATATTTGATGCTAATATTTCTTCCGAAGTCCCTACCGTAATGACTTTACCTTCATCAATTAAAATCATTTTATCTATATCCAATTTTAATATTTCTTCTATTCGATGTTCAATAATTACAATTGTTTTATTAGTTTGTGCATGTATATCTTTCATAAGTTCTATCGTATGTATGGCGCTTAGCGGATCTAAGTTTGCTAAAGGTTCATCGAACAATAATATATCCGCATTTGTTGTTAAGAGACCTGCAAGAGAAACCGTTTGTTTTTGTCCTCCTGATAATTCATGCGGACTTTGTTTACGAAAAGTATGCATCTTTACCTTTGTTAATGAGTCTGCAACACTCTTTTTCATATCATCTTGATTTACACATTCATTTTCTAAATAAAAAGCGACATCTTCTTCTACTGTAAGGCCAATAAACTGAGCATCTTGATCTTGTAATATTGTTCCTACATGCTTACTCTGTTCAAAAATACTGCCTTTCCTCGGGTCTTTACCAGCAATTAATACGTTACCAGTACTAATCCCTTCATACGAAAATGGGATTAGCCCATTAATACAATGAGCTAATGTCGACTTCCCAGAACCGCTTCGTCCAGCAATTAGTACTTTTTCTCCAGGGTTGATATGAAATGTAATATCTTTCAAAGTAGGCTGCGCAGCATGCTTATATTGAAAGCTGAATTCTTCAAACGAAATAATTGGTTGCATGTTAACATCCCTACTTTTCAATTTTTAAATGTGTATGTTTTTTATTCGATTTTGCTAGGCCAATTGTAATCGGTAATCCAAGAACTAAGAAAATAATAACATCAGCAATGGTTGCCCCTAATACTTGTATAACAATTTTGTCAAACGGTTCTCCCATCACGATAATATCGAATACCCCAGCAAATATAATAGCAATGACAATACCTACTAAACCAGTAATTGCTAAATAAGAAATATCTCCCTTACTAAACGACCCATTTTTCACATTAAACCCACCTCTTTTTTGAATGAGCCCCATCGCAAAACCAATAATTCCTGAGCTCAGAACCCAGCCCCACCAAATCCCCCCACCAGAGATCGTATCTGTTACGGTATGACCGATAAGTCCTATTAACAGTCCTGCTACTGGACCAAATAACGCTCCAAAAATGGTTAATATAGCTAATCCAGGTTTAATAAATGTATTTGGTGCAATAGTAAATCCCCAAAGTCCTAATATCCCATATAAAGCTGCTCCGATTCCGATTGCTACTACTAACTTTGTTGATAATTTGTTCATTTCAATTCTCCTCTCAAATTAGTCAGCTTTCATTACTCTATATTTATTTTAATAATGAATTATGCATCGACACTCCCTTTCTATACAACAAAAAATGACCTCTTACATAAGAGGTCATTTTCTTTCACGTGCAAGAATCCTCTTATCTTTCAAAAAACACATCGTGTCCTCTGCGGAATTAGCACCTTCCTATGAATGCACATAGGGGTTGCTGAGGTTTCTTAGGGCCGTTCCCTCCACCTCTCTGGATAAGTATTAATTTGTAATTCGTATTATGGCACTAAGAAAGATAAATTTCAACACTTTTCTAATTATTTTTATTTTTTATTAAATAGTGTATTTAAATCATTGTATTCTTATCGGAATTATGAAATAATGGATTCGAAATTGTTACAAGGGGGAATGTATGATGAAAGTAATTGGTTTAATTGGTGGGTTAAGCTGGGAATCTACATCACTATACTATAAACATATTAATACGCTAACACTCTCTCAATACGATCAAAATGCGAAGCTCGTTTTATATAGTATGGATTTTGGAGAAGTAACTACTTTATTACAAAACCATCAATATGAAGAAGTAAAAAACGAATTAGTCACAGTTGCTAAAAAGGTTGAAAAGTCCGGGGCGGAATGTTTATTAATGTGTTCAAATACAGTCCATTTATTTGCTGAGGAAGTAGAACAAGCAATATCAATTCCACTTCTTCATATCGGTGATGTAAGTGCTAAAGAAATGGTAGAACAGAATATAAAACGTATCGGACTATTAGGAACGAAACAAACGATGGAACAAGATTTTTATACATCACGACTAGCAAAATATAACATTGAGACAATTATCCCAAATGACGAAGAAAGAACTTTTATCCATCACGTCATATTAAACGAATTAAGTAGAGGCATTATTTCAGAAACTTCAAGAGAGAAACTAATACAAATTACCAATTCATTAATTCAAAACGGTGCGGAAGGTATATTACTAGGCTGTACTGAAATACCATTACTTATTTCCCAAAATGACCTTACTGTTCCTGTTTTTGATACTGCTTTTTTACATGCAAATACTGCTGTACAATTTGCTGGATAATAATATACAAGCATAAAGGTAGAGCCTCTATGCTTGTATATTGTCCGAACTATTTATTTAAAAGAGCATCAATAACTGCAATGGCTCTTTTGGAACCACCACACCCTAAAAAACTTTCATTCAGTTTTCGAATGCCATGTTTATACTTTTCATTTGAAAGAACGTCTGTTACCGCCTCTTTTAAAGTTTGCACATTAACATGCTCTTTCAATAATCTATGTGCTGCCTCAAGTTCAGTTAATCTTTGCGCTATCATTGGTTGATCTTTATCATGCGGTATTATCACAAATGGGACATTGTAATGAATTGCATCGTGTACACTATTCATTCCACCATGTGTAATAAAAACATTTGCTTCACTTAATATTTCTGATTGAGGTACGTAAGGGGATATAATAAAATTGTCTGGAGCTTGCTTAATTTTTGAAATATCATTTCTATCACCGATCGCCATTACTACAATCCCTTCGAAATTTGAAAAAGCATCAATACAAGTATTAAAGAATGGCTCGAGCCCTTCAAGAAGTGTTCCCATTGAAATATAAATAACTTTCTTTTTTGAAAGCAATTCAAGTGGAAACTTTATATTTGTTTTGCGCTTTATCATACTCGGCCCAATAAAAACATTCTTTTCTCCGAACGAATCGCTATTAGGTTGAAAATAACGACTTGTATACACGAGACTAATGTCTCCCTTATTTTGCATAAATTGAAGATGATTTTTGGGCTTTACTCCAAATTCATGTTCCATTTGATACAGTAATTTTTCAGAGAGTTCATCGGGTTGGAATTGTTTTTCTGCATTTGGATGAAAAGGCAAGGTTTCCAATACTTCTGGTGGAATTAAAAATATAGGAGAGGAAACTATGCCTGGAACTTGTAAATATTCCTTTACTAACTCTCCAGCACCAAATATATCATAAACTACGAAATCAAAATTTATGCTTTTACATAATTCTTTCGTAATTTCTAATATATATAAAGAAGTTTGAACATGTACATGAAAGAAAGTTGTTAATCCATAGGAAGTTTCATTATCAATAGAAATCTCCTTTAATAAATCCGGATGAGTATGTACAATAGCTCCCAAAACTTCAAGCCTTTCCTTAAAGTTTTCCGTTGTAATATAGTGTACCTTATCTCCTCTTTCAGTAAAAGCCTTTACTAAACTTAATGTAGGATTTACATGTCCCTCTGCAGGAAAATTAACTATTAAAATATTCAACACGTATTTCTCACTCCTTACAATTCAATGTTCTTATTAATCGTACTGTAATTATTACAAGCAATCTTCCCCTAATAGTCCCAATTTGCTTACTACTTTAGGTTGATAAATAATTATTATTCATCGGAAAAGGCATCTACATAAGTAGATGCCTAACTGTGATAAGGAGTGTTCTGTGAGGTTAGGATAAGCTTTTCTGCTTGTCCTATGCTATCAATATATGAATTATTTTATAAAACGTGAATAGTTAATAGAATTATTTTAACCATTTTATTTGATCAAATGGATAATATACCATTTTTACTTTACCTATTATATTTGACTCATCAATTAGTCCAAGCGTATTCCTACTATCTTTACTATGATTTCGATTATCACCTAACACAAATAATTTATGCGTGGGAACTTTCATTTCTCTAAAGTTTGAAAAACGATTTGATACTTGTGACATATCTAACTGTATATACAACTCATCTCGTTTTTTGCCGTTAATATATACCACATCGTTTCTTACTTGTACATTATCCCCTGGTAATCCAATAATTCGTTTCACGTAGTATGTAGGCTCGTCTTCTTTTTTTATTATTACAACATCACCATGATGAAAAGAAGAAAAATAGATACTAGCCTTATTAACTAGTATTCGATTATTTTCATTCAAAGTAGGTTGCATTGAAATTCCTTCTACCATACAAAATAAAAATGACTTATTAATAAAAAGAATGCCTATTATAATTAAAATATAGCTGCATATTTTTCTCCAATCTTTTAGAATTAATTGCTTCATATATACCTCATTTCTAACCTATTCGTATGTAAAAACGCCTCTAGTTCATATAAATGCTAGAGACGTTTCGTATATATTAATTCTCTTTAGAGTCATAAGTTTTTGGTGCTTCGCCAGTTAATCGCTTATTTTTCAAATCAAAATAAGCATCTAAAACTTCTTTCCCAATATCAGAGTTAATACCAGACTTATCATTTATAACCCATGGTACTACAACGGAAAATGCTACTTCTGGATCATCATATGGCGCATATCCTGCTAATGTTAAATTATAGCATTCTCTACGATCGCCTTTCTCATTTCTCCCAATATCACTTTCTCCACCGTATACAGTCTGTGCAGTTCCTGTTTTGCCAGCTGGTTTATACGGTGCTTTTTGGAACGCCCTTACTCCCGTTCCATCCCCTTCTTGGAATACTCTTCTAAACCCTTCTTTTACTTGATTGATATATTCTTCTTTCATATCAATTCTATTTAAAACAACAGGTTCTATTGCATGCATCACTTTACCGATTTCATCCTTTTGAGCGGTTTGTTCTCTAATCTCTTGAACAATTTGTGGTTTCATTCGATAACCGCCGTTTGCGATAGTCGAAATATACTGTACAAGCTGAAGTGGTGTATACGTATCATACTGTCCAATCGAGTAGTCTAGTAAGAAACCAGGTTGATTATCTTTTTTACCAATTTGTCCAGCTGTTTCGTTCGGTAAATCAATACCAGTTGGAACACCTAATCCAAATTGCCTGAAATAATATCTCATTTTATCAAAATATTCCTGTTTAATATTTAACGAACTATTTTTCACATAATCTACACCTGCAATTTTCAATGCTGTATTAAACATATAAACGTTTGAAGAAACTTGTAACGCCCTTAGATCATCAATATTTCCGAACTCTTTCCAAGACTTTTTTTCCTTAGTTCCTTTAAACTTCATTGGTGCATCATAAAAATATGTACCTGGTGTTATAGCTTTCGTTTCAAATCCTGTTAATACTGTTGCACCTTTAACAGTTGATCCAAGCTCATATGAACTTGTCATCGTACCTAAAGCATAATCTTCTACTTCCGTTTTTCCGTCTTTTTCTATAAGCTTTTTCCCAGCCATTGATAATACTTGGCCGTTTTTCGGATTCATCATTACAACGAAAGCACGGTCTAACATTGATTCTGAACCTTTATATGCCTTTAATATTTTTTCTATGCTCTCTTCAACTTTTTTCTGTAATTCCATATCAATTGTTAACGTTAAATTTTTCCCACTTTTCCCCTCAGAAACTGTTTCCATTCTCATTGTATTTCCTTGCTTATCAGCTACACTTCTCACTTCTTTTTTCGAGCCGTGAAGCACATCCTCGTATTGCTGCTCAATGTAACTTTTCCCTATCCTGTCATTTCGGCTATAATCACGCACTAAATAATAATCTAATCGTTCACGTGGCAATCCTTCATCAGCATTCGAAACGTTTCCAAGGACTGAACGAAATAAGCCATCATTTACATAGTGTCTCTCCCAATCAACCGATGCGTCTACCCCTGAAAGATTTCCTAAATTTTCACTAACTTTTGCATATTCCTTTTCACTCACATCTTTTTTAATAATTTGAGGAGCCATTTGGTAACCTGCAGTCATTTTACTTTTAATAGCTAACACTTTTATATCTTGAGCTGTTAACTCTTGAAGATTTTTATCTGTAACACGCTTTCTTCTTAAATCTTCTATTTTCTTATCTAGGTCTTTACCCGTAATATCTTTTTCCCTAAACTTGTCTATTTCTTTTTTTGATATTAAATTTTGTGCGAGTTTTGGATTTAATTGCATCCAAAAATCTTTCTTATCCGTCTCAGTTAACTTGTCTATATCTTCTTGCGGCATTTCAATTATTTCCTCAAGTTGTCTTGCAGTTTTTAGTATATCTTCTGATTTTACACCTTTCATCTTTGTATACGTAATCGTGCGTAAAGACTTATTATCAACAACTGGATTCCCTTCTCGATCAAATATTTTCCCACGCGGGACAGAAAGACTCACAGTTGCCTTTTCTCTCTTCTCTACTTCATTTTTATATGTCTCTCCATCGACAATTTGTACTTTACCTAACTGTATAATCATGGCAGAAAATAATAAAAATACACAAAAGAATAAAATATTTAAGCGCATCGGTATTGCTCTACCACTCTTTTTCTCTTTCTTTTTCACCTCGTCATAATCTCCTCCTTACAACATTTTTAATACTTTTAGGCTTTCTATATTAAAAGTAATGTACAATTTCCACACATTACTTTGTACGCATATAAATATAACGTTCAAAACTTAATAGAAATTAAAACAAACATAAAGAAAAGGTAAAGTTTACTAAATTAAATATAAAAATACCCAATAACAAAAGCTTAGCTTTGTTATTGGGTATTAAGTATTTTAAGATTTAATATTAGAACGTATTGAAATACATCTATCATCACAATTTGATAGAGATTGTTTACTCTGCATTTTTGGCAAGTAAATCGTTACAGTTGTCCCGACACCAACCTCACTCATTATACTTATTGTTCCTTGATGACTTTCAATAATTTTATAACTTAACATCAATCCAATACCGGTACCTTTTTCTTTCGTACTATAAAAAGGTTCACCTAATCTTTTAATTCTTTCTTCAGGTATTCCTATTCCTTCATCTATTACACTAATAATGACACCATTTTTATGTATTTCTTTTATATGAATTGAAATTTTCCCACCATTTAGCATTGCTTCAATTGAATTTTGCAAAATATTAATAAAAACTTGTTTCAATTGATTTTCTGAGCATTCAATGATTATCTCTTCGGAATCTGTAAATAGTTCAACTTGAATATTTGTCATGATTGCTTTTGTATTAATTAGTGATACGACATTTTTAAAAATTTGATAAATATTTTTCTTTTCTGTATTTATTTCATCAGTTTTAGCAATCGACAAAAACTCTTGGAGAATTGCTTCTATTCTTTCTATTTCGGAAAGCATAAGGTCAAAGTATTTCTCTTGATCCTCTTTATTAATTTGGAATAACTGTATAAATCCTTTAATTACAGTTAATGGGTTTCTCACTTCATGAGCTACACCGGCTGCTAATTGACCAATTGCCGCAAGTGTATCTGATTTATTTAGCAATTCTTCTGCCTTTTTCCGCTCTGTAATATCGCGGACAATGATCATAATTTTATCTTGTAATAATGGTAAACATCTAGCTTCAAAGAAATCAATACTTCCATTAATTGTTAGAGGATATTCTACAATTACATTCTTTCCTTCATCTTTCAATTGGCGAATTGCTTCTTGAAATTGCTGTGCTACTGGAGACGGTAATATTTCGTAAAACTTTTTTCCCATAAAAGCTTCTGCGGGCACGTAAAATTTTGTAGGGGATCCTGCTTTATAATCTATAATTGTCCCATCATCTTTTGTTAAAAAACATAAATCTGGTAAAGCTTTGAAAATTAATTCTAATTCAGAGGTTTGTTGTTTTAATTGCTCTTCTATTGCTTTTAAATGTGTAATATCTACCCCAACAGCCCAGTAACTAAATCCTGTTACAGGAAATTGCTCTGATATATTGGACCACATTATCGTTTTAATTTCTCCATTTTTACATGTTAAACTCATTTCCCAATCTCTAAAATTTTTTCCACGAGTCAAAAATTTATTTTGTATTTGATGGCGATAATTATGGTCAGGATACAGTAATTGAAGAGCGTTTGGATTCCCAATTATTTCTTCAGCAGTATAACCTGTTACAATCTCGCATTCTCGATTCCACAAAACAAAATCTCCATTATAGTCAAGCGCATCAACCATAACAGGCATGTTTTGTAAGATCGTATGTAGTTCTTCCTCTTTTCGAGAAAGTAACGATATATTTTTACTTTGAACTTCTTTTTTCACCCCAGTTATAATAAGGTTAGAAAGCATTTCAAAATATTTTTGGCAATTGAAAATTTCGCTTCGTTTGGACCATACAACAAAAGATCCTAAATATTGATTGTATAAGAAAAGGGGGATTTCAATTTTTGGAAGTTTACATACTTTCATTTCATTAATTCCAAATGAAAATATACATTCGTTTTCAGCATCAAGAAGTTGATGTGATATGTTGGTTAATTTATAAAATTGTTCTGCCATGGTTTCTATTGTACTCACATCAATAAGTTCCATTAGCCGCGCATTCATTCCTTTTTCACCTCAATATGTAAAATTTATACAAATTCAAAATTCATACTTCTTCATTATACGAAGAAAGTGCTCCTAGGTATATAGCTGTAGAATAATTATTCAAACAAATTCTATTTTTCAATTAAAAACAGAAAATAATATGGGAATGTTATGCGCTGCTAGTAGAAGTATAAAGTGAAACTTTAATCAGTGGGGGTTTTGTTCATCCCCCACCTAACTTCTTTGCTTCCGCTGAATTTTGAGGTGAGGGGTCTTACTGCCCGTTAATGCGGGATAAAAATATAATAATCATAAAATTCACAAAAAATTCACAACTTTCATGAAAAATATAAACATTTATTCCAATATATTCTATATAATGAGGTGTAATAAGGCTTCTATGAATCTCATAGAATACCTTACCCCTAATAAAAAGAAAAAAAGAATCTTTTTGGATTCTTTTTTTCTTTTTATTACATTACATATTTATATAAAGCATGTGCGACACCATGTTCTTCATTTGTTAACGTTTCGTATTTACACATCGCTTTTATTTCTTCAACTGCATTTCCCATTGCAATTGATATATTTGCTTTCTCCATCATAGAAACATCGTTTAAGCCATCGCCTATTGCTACAGTGTTTTCAACTGGAATATTAAGATGTTCTGCTAAAGTATATAATCCATTTCCTTTTTGAGCATCTCGATGATTAATCTCTAAATTATGCCAATAGGAAGATGTAATAGCTAAATCCGTATTATGCAGAAACGTTTCTTTTAATTTTTTTAATTTCTCTATGTCATAAGAAAACGGTAAAAGTTTATGCACATGTATATCCATTTCTACAATTGGTTTACAACTTTCTGTGCTATGAAATGCTGTATGCTCAAGGTATAATGCAGCAATCGTTTCTAACTCTTTCAAATCGAAATTTCCTTTTGCATTCTTCACATACTCGATTTCATTACGTACACTCTCTACTCCATAATCGGGTACATACACACCTTTATTAGTATAGAGCTGATAATACAAACCATTCTCTTCAAGATATTCTACAATCTCAAGTGCCTGCATATTTTGAATTGGATATCTCTTCATCATTTTTTTATCTTTATATATAAGCGCACCATTTTCTGCGATAATCGGACACTCCAAACCAACTTCTAACAATAGTCGTTCAATATCCACAATAGAACGTCCTGTACAAATTGCTACAACATGGCCAGCTTCTTGACATTTTCGAATTGCTTCTGCATTCTCTTTACTAATCATTTTATTCCCTGAAAGAAGAGTTCCATCTAGATCAATTGCGATTAATTTCATTATTTCTTCACCACTTTCTATAAATACACGAGTTTTTATTAAATAAAAGGTATCGTTTTCATACGAATCTCGTGAAGTACTCCTTATTTATAATTTATGAAAAGCGTTTCAGGTCAAGAAATAATTAAAAATAAAATCCAAAGCTGTTCTTTTTATAGAAAAGCTTTGGATTTTATGCTATGAATTATAACTAATATATTTTGTCTCACACATATATACATTTTTTTCTTCTGTTGGGATATATACTTTAAACTTTTCTAAACGCTTTCCGTATATATGAATAGTGATTACGCTTTCATTTTCGGGTATTTCTAGAATATGACAATCAGCTGGTGGAATTACTTTATCTGTTTCGCCTTCTCCCAAATAAAGATTTCCTGTATGTGTTAAATAAGAAAGTGAATTTCCAAGCTGCTTCGTTTGAACAAAGTTCTGCACCATTATCCTTCCTGAAAAAACGCCTTCTACTCCCCATGTACCATCATGATCATGTAATGGTGTAGATTGTCCATCTTTCCATACGAGAGCTAATACTTCAAAACGTTTTAATGGATCTTCATACAGTAAGTGTCGTGCATATTGAGCCGAATTTGACTTCTGTTTATCTAACGGAAGCCATGTTTTCTTTTCTAAAAGTTCTTCTAGTAATGTTTCAATTTTACACACGATTTCTTCTTCTAATAAATCACCATTTATTAAATCAGTTACAGCTTTAATAAATGTTTGAAACGTTTTACTCCCATTGCACGTTAACATAAGCATCCTCCTCTACGCTTTTTTCACACACCTCCATACTATAAAACACACCAAAATTTTACAATTGAGAAATAAAAAAACAAGGTACAATACAATGTACCTTGTTGAACGTTTTATTGAGTTTTTAAGCGAATAGGTAAATATTTTAAAGTTTGCTCATTTTTCAATATACATCTTTCTAAATTAAAAGATGGAGATAACTCTATTTTTTCGAAAGCATTTATAAAGGTACTTAATGCAATCTCCGCTTCTAAACGTGCAAGCGGTGCCCCTAAGCAAAAGTGCGGACCTTTACCAAAGGTTAAATGTTTTTCATTTCCTATGCGGTGTAAATTATACTTAGAAGCATGTGAGAATTTGTTCTCATCTAAATTTGCTGCACTAACCCATGCAACAATCATTTGATCCTTTTTCATTAAAGGACCAAATATGTTTGTATCCTCTGTAATCCTCCGAGCTAATGTAACAGGAAAGCGATAGCGTAATACTTCCTCAATCGCTTTTGCAACTAATTTAGGTTCTTCTCTTAATTCTTGATAAATTCCAGGTGAATCCACTAAAAAGCAATAAAAACTATTAATAATTAAATTTGTAGTCGTTTCATTACCAGCTGCTAATAAACCTAATGAAAAAGTTACAATTTCTTCATCGGTTAATCTTTCACCTTCATATTCAGCTCGTATTAAATCTGAAATAATATCATCGGTTAAATGATATCTTTTTTCTTGAACGATCGGTAAAAGATATGCTTTAAATTCATTTAATGCGATCCCTTTCTCGGCATCCAGATCATTAAACTTTTCTTTACTATACGGCATAAATAAAATATCAGACCATTCTTTAATTTGTTTACGGTCTGTAGTAGGTACTCCCAATAGGTCTGATATAACGGTAACAGGTAAAGGTGCAGCAAATTGATTAACAATATTAACTTCATCATACTTTTTTATATTTTTTACAAGTTCGTCTGCAATAGCTTGTATACGAGGTTTCCACTGTTCTAAACTTCTTGGAGTAAATGCTTTAGAAACAATTGAACGTACGTTACGGTGTTCTGGCGGATCTGTAGAGTTTATATTTATTCTAGTTTCTAAAGGAGGGATTGCGAATTGTCTCCGCTCCCTTCTACTTGAAAATAAGCGATAGTCTGATAAAACACGATTCACGTCCTCATATAAAAAAACATTCCAAACATCTTGCTCTTCATCATAATGTACTTGGTGATTATCCCTCATAAATTGATACCATCCATACGGGTTCCACAGCTCTTCTTTTGTTTTTAGCTTTGAAATTTCATGAACTAAAATAACATTTTCAGGTGAATCCATAGTTCTTTCCTCCCTTTTCTTTTACAATAAAAGTGATAGGTAGGTAATTCAAAGTTGTATAAACTAACATATGTTATTTTAACATATACATAGCAAAACTTTTCAAATGAAAACTTGAGAAATATATGAGGAGGCTTTTTTATGTATGTTGATATTTTATTACTTGCAGAATTAACAACAGGGCCAAAACATGGCTATGAAATAAAGAAAAATATTCAAAATCGGTTAGGCAATAATTTTGAATTAAATCATAACATGCTTTACCCTACTCTTCGGCGTTTTGAAAACATGGGAGCCATAATGAAAAATGTACAGAAACAAGTCGGAAAACCAAACCGAAATATGTACAATATAACAGAAAGAGGAGAAGAAATTTTTTATGAAATGTTAAGAGAATTCCCCGAAAAAATTGCGACAAACAACACTGAGGTCCTTGTACGTATCGCGCTTTTCGACAAACTTGATTACGAGGCTAGAATAAAAATTTTAACTACGCGCCAAAACGTTCTTCAAAAACAACTTACAGCCATCCAATCCCGTGACGTTGTCTCACCTTTTATTACAGAAGTTGTTGAATTTACTAAATCACGTATTGAGCATGAACTACGTTGGATTACATCACTTATGAAGAAAATATAAAAAAATAACAGAAAAAGTTAAAAATAATGAATGAAAATGAGATTTATTATCAATACTAGTATTAATAAAAGGGCAACCACGATTTGGCTACCCTTCAAAAATTTACAATTCTGGATCGAAAGTTTTGCAATCTGTTTCTTCCGTTGTAGATGCTTGTTTCCCTTTATGACTAACTACATAAATTGCATCTGCACTACATTTATTACCGTTAGCCCAAAATTTACAATTGTTTACTTCACATAAAACGTCTTGTGCCATAGTATCACACCTCCTTGTTCTATTATCATTAACAAAATTCGGAGGTATGATACTCTTTGTCATCTATTTTTTATTACCTTTTTAGCTTTCTTAATGTTTCTATATGCCCTCGTACAATAGCATCGATATTTTCAGTTATCTTTTCAATGTCAAAATGCCACCATTGAATTTGCAATAATTCTTCTATTATTTCATTTGAAAATCTCTCTTTTATTTTATTTGCAGGGTTTCCACCAACAATTGTATATGGTGCGACATCTTTAGTCACAACAGATTTCGCTGCAATGATTGCACCATCTCCTATTTTAATTCCGGGCATAATCGTTGTATCCATACCAATCCAAACGTCATTTCCTATAACTGTATCTCCTTTATACGGTAAATCAGACAAATCTGGTGTAAACTTCTCCCATCCATTCCCAAAAATATTAAACGGATAAGCTGAAAATCCATCCATTCGATGATTCGCTCCGTTCATAATAAAGGTAACTCCAGATGCAATACAGCAAAACTTGCCAATGAAGAGACGATCTCCGATAAATTCATAATGATATAATACTCGATCTTCTAATGTTTCCCCATGTTTCGCATCATAATAAGAATAGTCACCAACAAGTATATTAGATTTCGTTATTGTATTTTTTATAAAATGAACGTTTTGATTTCCTTCAATTGGGTATTTAACGTTTGGATTAGGATTCATGTTGCACAGCACTTCCTTTACCATTCATTTCACTTTCTACTGCTATTACTGGCTTTAAATTGTATATAGGTAAAATAAACAATAATCCAATAACAAATAGTAGAGCCGTCCCCTCGTACATCATACTTAACGAAAACATCTCCTTTAATGAACCAGCAATACTCATCGTTACTACCATTGAACCGGTGAACAGTGGACTTAAAATGCCATTTACTCTACCAATAAAATCCGTATCGCTATTTTGTATAATAAGTGTATTAATACCTATTTGAATACACGGTAGAGCTAACCCACTAAAAAGTTGTGCCGTAAGTGTCACCCATAAATTTGTGGAGTAACCAATTATACCAATTCCAATAGCCTGACCAAGCATACCTACGATTAACATTTTTTGCGGCGCAACGTTTTTTGCGAATACCATCGCTAAAGCTCCGCCAACAATCATCCCTGCGCCATTTACTGTTAGTAACCATTGTAAACTCTCTTTTGATAACCCTAACTGCTCAGTTACAATAAATATGCCTAGTGGCTGAATTAAGCCTATTCCTAGTCCTGCTGTCATAAAACATAATCCAAGTAAAGTTAATGCTTTTTTCTTTTTGACGTATTTAATACCATCCTTCATTTCCTGCAACAGCGTGATGTCTTTCTTTTCTGCTTCGTTTTCAAGATCTTTTGGAAGAAATAACAATACACCTGCAGCAAGTAAAAACGCGATACCTGTTATAATGATTGAAATATAAATTCCAAAACTATGAAAAATAAATGTTCCGAGAATTGGTCCTAACACCATAAATATCGCAAAAATCGTTTGATATATCGACATTGCTAATTGAATTTGTTCCGTCGATAAGTGTTGTTTAAACAACTTCATTCCAGATGGTTGAGAAAACTGCGAAAGGATTGCAGAGATTAGCGTCACAAAAAACACAATTTTCCACGTTCCAAACATAAGTGTAATTAATATAGCGAATACTGAAATAGAACTTAACGTTTCACACCATATCATTGTCCTCTTCGGCTTCCACCTATCAGCAAAAGTTCCACCAATGAATGAGAATATAAAAATCGGGGCGAATTCAGCAACTGAAATCATTGATATAGCGAAAGCATCACCTTTCGTCATTTCCATAACATACAATAATACCGCAAAGTTTCGAACCCATATTCCTATTTGTAAAAATAATGCTGATGCAAGAATTCCCTGTACAAATCGATTTTTCAATACTTGTGATACCCCATGATTTTGTTTCGGTTCTATAGTCGTCGACATAAAAAAGCCTCCTATTTCATGTTCTGAACAGGAGGCAGCACAAATCATATGAAAAGACTATATTTTTCGCAGTGCGAAACACATCCCTTTTCTATATATGTACATACTAATCCTATTCAGAAGAATATTTCGTTTTTTAACGAAGATCTCTTAAAAATAGAATTAGTTGATCATTGGGATAGTTTCACCCTTCCGTTTCGAATTTAAATTACACATACATACTCTATGTAAAACATTTTCAATGTATGCATGTCTCATTTTAACTATTCTAGAAAGTCAAAGGCAATTCCTCTAAAGAACGCATTAAATAATTTCCTTGCCATTTAATATCTTCACGATCGCCCTTTATTTGTAGTTCAGGCATTCTTTTAAACAGAGTAGTAATAGCAATCTTTGCTTCTAACCTAGCAAGTGGAGCTCCTAAACAGAAATGACTACCATGTCCGAAAGCAATGTGACGGTTATTCTCACGCATAATATCAAATACTTCTGGGTTTTCAAATACTGTTTCATCACGGTTTGCGGAAGCTAATGCGATAATAACCATATCTCCTTTTTGGATTGTTTGGTCATGAATTTGAAACGGCTCAGCCGCCCATCTTGCAGTTGTCACCTCAACTGGAGAATAATAACGCAATCCTTCCTCAATAGCTGAATCAATTAATTTCGGATTATCTTTTAATAACTGTAATTGCTTCGGATTTTCAAGAAGTGCTAATACCGTATTTGTTATTAAATTCACTGTTGTCTCGTGTCCGGCTACAATTAATAACATGATCATTGAATATAGCTCTCGAGCACTAAGTTTCTGCCCTTCATTTTCTGCAAGTATTAACGCACTAACCAAATCTTCTTTTGGATTTTTTCGTTTTACATCAACTATATATTGAAGATATGTAATAAACTCAGATAGTTGTTTTTCGGTTTCTTTTATTTCTTCAGGTGTTTCTGGCGATGCAATGACAGCATGAGACCAAATTCTAAATTTCGCTTGATCCTCTTTTGGAATTCCAAGCATCTCACTTATTACAATAATCGGTAATGGGAATGAATAATCATCCACAAGATTTAATGTACCTTTTCGCTCTATTTCACTTATTAAATCATCCGCTATTCTCTGAATTCTTCCGTCTAACTGTGAAATCATCTTCGGTGTAAAAGCTTTTTGAACTAAAGATCGTAAACGACTATGGTTAGGTGGGTCCGAATTTAACATGTGCGTTGTTAAATGATCACTATTGTCAACGGAAAGATACATGTTCTTTGTATCTTGAGGAAACACATTTGCCTGATCTTTTTTTAAGCGATTATCTTTTAAAAGCGGCAAAGCATCTTCATATCTTGTAATGAGCCATTCTTTACCGATTTCAATTTGATTTACAAATAATATAGGCTGCACTTTTCTCGATTCTTTATAAATTTCATACGCATCTTCTTTAAACTGAGCTGAAGCTAAATTAATGCCATCCTCTATTCTTAGGCCCACTTTGTTTTTCATTGACATTGCATTCCCTCACTCTCACTTGTTTTTGAAAATCAACCAACATATGCATTATACTCTAATAAAAACGTGAAAATTGTAAATTTTTAATTAAAATCTTACTTCGTATATTGAAAAATAAAAAAGTGAACGAGTAAAAGTATTCTACTCGCTCACTTTTCTTTATGCGAAGCACATAAAGTTACTAATTTGTTGATATCGGTAACTTACTTTACGACGGCGACCACCTTGCCAAGTATAACCTGAAACCCCGTTTCTTCTTACCTCAGTTGGAAAGAACCATAAATCTCTTCCGAAAGGCCCAGATCGATGTAAACGTAAATAGCCCCATCTTCCTAGACAGTTACACATCCATGATTTCATATTACCTGCTTGTGCAGGAGAAGCAAATGTGGACGGTAACGACGGAGCTTGTGACGGTGGTGGTGACGTTGGAGCATCTTCCGCATCATCTGGTCTGTAATCTTCTTGTTCAATATCTCTCACTTCATTTGTAGATTCATAACCGTAGTTTTGTGGATTATAATACATCCCTTGATCATATGGATAGTTTTGTTGATTATACATATTAACAAATCACCTTCTTTTCATTTCCTTTAACATTCATATGTAATTCGTTAACTATAGGAAGCTTATGTATAGCCTAAATTCAATTGAAAAAAGTTCGCATTTTAAAAATACGAACTTTTTCATACACTGGATATATTTATTATTTTTTTAACTTCACACTATAAAAACGCATTTGATCTAATGAACCTTCATATTCAAATACTTCTTGCTTAATTAATTCTTTCAAGCGATATTCCAAAAACGTATCCCCAACCAATTGATCTGCAAGACCAAGTGCTTCACCTATTACTCTCGGAGCTTTATGAAATTCTTTATCTGCTCCTACATTTTTTGCACACTCAATAATGAATTGATCAAAATAACCTTCTTGTACAGAATGCACTTCATCGTCTTTCCAAACTCTTAAAAACTCCATGCTTTGCGATAATATGTCCCACTCATGTGCAAACTTCATTCGCTTCTCTTCAGTTAAATACGGAAATTCCACAAAACGTTTTAGAAAAAGAGCTAAAATTTCAGGAGATAATTCTCCAGTTCCACGAATATCATAATCTTGTTTTAATATTTCTCTACTCGCTTCAGAAGTATTTATAACACGAATATTTTTCTTATCTTTTAATTGAGCAATTGCAAAACAAAGTCCTACATGCTCATGGGCATTATCCGCCTTCCAAATGGTAATCGGTGTTTCATTCGGAATTGAATGTAGCTCTTCTAAAGTCTCCTTAAATCTTGGTAAATACTCTTCTTCAAAATAACAATCATAAGAAGTTAAGTTATTTAATAACCACTGTGACCTTTCTAATTGACCTTCATTCGTATGTAATTGATGTATGGGACCAATTGAAAAGAATTCAGAGTATGAAACAACATTCTCCTCGTGTAATCCTTCTTGTTTCAACATATATTTTAAACATCCAGCTGTTGAATCATCAAAGGCAATATGAATGTGTGTACTTTCTTCTAAATTCTTTTCCTGAGTTGTATGACTCGTCAATTGCTTAGGGATATTCGTTAAATTTTTTAGCATATCTTCGCTATAATTACCGTCTAATACATCTAACTGTATGAGAATACTTTGAAGTAAATGTTTTGCTTCATCTTCATACATATCCTCAACAACATTTTTAATTTTATCTATCATATAAATCCCTCTATTCATTTCTAAAATAACGTAGATTATAGTGTATCATTTTAGTCTAGATGTTTAAAAGTCTTTTTAAAGCCAAATCGTTTATTACACATATTGCTGCAACCATCTAAGTTTTTAACAAAAGCTTTCTCTATATTTCTCTCAATCTATAGATCTATAATGTTTTTTGCTTTCTCCTTATCTATCTCCCAAAATCACATTAGTTGCTAAATATTTTTTAAATACTTTGTAAATCTTTTTATTTAAATGTATAATTATATAGAAAATAAAAAATACAGGAGCAATATGAATGGAGAAAGTACTTACTAATTATAAACATTATTTAAAAAATTGGAGATTTATATTTATTTGTATATTACCTGCTGTCGCTTTATTGTATACATTCGATGTCATCTTCGAACTACTGATTCACCAAAATTTCTATTTGTCTAATTTAATTATTGCTATTATATTAACCATAATATTTATTAACGTTAAAGATAAGTTTAAAATCAAAAGTTAATGAAAACTATAATTGAAACGAAACCTTTATGAAGCTACATTTTTCATAAAAAATAAGAGCACCCTGCTATTGGATGCTCTAATGTGATTAGAGGTTTTTTCTGAGTATGTAGTAGAAAAGACCTTTCTATATCCATTCATTCTTGATAGCCTACATGATTACTATTAAAATCTGCTCATATATTCATTGTACAATTACTTTATTTATAAACAAAAAACATCCCCATGGATGTTTTTTATCTAATTACCTTTAAACTTCCATAAATTTAGTAGGTACACCAATTTTTTCAACTACGGAAGATATATTAGTTGGGTTAATCATTACATTTTCAATACAAACTAATTTATTTTCTAATAATCCATTCTCTGTAGTAATAAGCTCTTCAAATCGTTCTAAAGTCATTGAGAACTTGTGCTCACTTCCACCATTCATGCTAACTTTTACATATTTCATAGTGTCACCGCCTCTCTTAATTATCTATAATTCGCTAAGAATACGCTTACATCCTTTTATTAAAACGTGGATTTATCACTTTTATTACTTTCCACTACACGTTTGAAATAATTTGCAGAAAAACAGATACTATACACCGTCTGTTCTATTTATTGAAATTATAATAAAATGTTTCTAGCATTCTATATCTTTGGAAAAGATTATATAATAGTATTGATTAAATAATAGGAGTGTTATGAATGGTTGATATAATCCGACTCTTAATCATCATACTGATTGCAATTTTTTTATTTTCATCAATTATTATGGAGTTTAAAAAACCTCAAAAAAGTATGTTTTGGTTCTCAATTGAAGTCTTGTTTCTGCTGGGAATCGTACTTTTAATGAAAGAATTCTTCTTCAAACTTTCCGCATAACCTCTTAAGTAAAACATAATATTCCATCAATAACGCAGGATAAATTATGATTTTTATTTTTTTCACTGAATTTAAGAATTTAACTTCCAATAAGTTATCCTTTATATATAACTACTTTATATGCTTCTGCTAATTACTCTTTTGTGTATTATCTATCATCGAGACTAGAACAAGCATGCCTTGTCATATATTAGATAAGGGATGTGATAACATTGGATAACAATAACAATCAATTTGTTTTTCATGTAGTCAAAAGTTCGGCAATTAAACGATTTATAATTATCGATATAATCGCTGGAACAGGAATTTATTGGACCGTAAACTTTATTTCTTCAAATGCATTACTCGCAATTATTAGTTGTATTTTAGGGACCAAAAAAATGAAGAAAATGCATCATTCATAGAAGTAATAACTAAATCCCAATTCATTTCTTTCAAATATAAACATTCTATTATCTTAATTAAATAAATAAGCTCCCTAATAACCGATGTTTACAATCACAAAAAATAAGAGGTTTCTGATTGCACAGAAACCTCTTATTTAATATCCGCATCTTTATTTACTAAATACATTACATGATTATCTTTCCTAAGTTCACTTTATAATTGATAATAAAAAGGATAATGATAAAAATGCACAAAGTGGTATATATAAAACAGTATCCATTCTAGCAAACTGCGTACCTTTTTTTCGTTTAAAGATACCAAAATAATGAAACTCACCAATTACTCTTATGAAAAAAACAACCATACAAACCCAGGATCCCATTTGAACAAAAATATTTGGAACTGCGAAATGAACAATATTTGCTTGTTGTAATAAAATCATTGCTGCCATACTTAATAATAACGCAATGCACAATGTCATTCCTGTACCTGGTGTAAACGCCTTTTCTCCAGCTTTAGTTGGAATGACACTATTTGTCGCCCACTTACCCCCGAAAGCCCAATAAATATGTAAAAAACTAACTGAAAATAATATACAGACAGAAATATATGCAATAATAAGCATTTTGTCCTCCCATTATTTTATTTAAGTCCTCAACTTTAGAATATGCTATGAAATTCTCATTGGCAATCTATATTTAATTACATAAAAAACCTTTAATAATTTATCAATTTAACGATAAATCATTAAAGGTTTACTGAAATTTATTATGCATTATACCTATTTCTACGACGTTCCATCCTCGTTTGTCCTTGAACAGTATCTTCTTTATATTGATCTATTTGCTCCGACATTTCATATGTTGCAGCTGGAGCTGATTCTTCGTAATTATGCTTACGTATTTTTTCTGGCGTTTTACGTTTAGAACCTTTTCCACCAAACTTAAATAATTTCATCTTAAATTTCGGTAATCTTGGAAGTGGCATCTTAAATGATAGTTTTTTGCGTTTCTTTTTTTGTTGAAATAGATTTATATTTTCTTTATTATCATCCTTCTCTTTACGGTGTATAAACGTCGCAAGTAATCCACCTAATATAAGTCCTCCAGCTAAGAGTAGAAGATATACGTAATTGCTTGTCACTAAACTCGTCATACGCTCAAGTATGACTAACGACTGTACTTCTTTTATATCCCATAATAAAGCGGCCCATAATGAGAATAAACCTAAAGTAAGCCCGTATGTACGAAAGCGAAATATACAAGGTATTAAAGCGATACAGGCGGCAATTTTGGCATTTGCTATTATAGCACTTGTTGAAATATCCTGATTCCAAATAACTAACAGTAGTGTTATAAATGGTGCATATGCTATCCAGCTACAAATACGTGAATATATCTTTTTTGCAAAGTAACTACCGAAACTAGTAAAAAATAAAAGTCCTCCAATATATAAAGATTGTTCAAGAGGGATTTGCTTTAACATTCCTGCAATTGGAAAGAGGCCGCTCAGTAGCATTAATAATACATCTAATTTCTTCACAATTCCCCATTCCTTTCAAATTTCTATTAAGTTTTAAAATTAATTTTCCATGTGATTCAGTTTTTGTATTTCTAAAAAACATCTTAATCCTGAATGTTTATAAAGTAAATACAAAATAGAAAAGATACATGACAAAGGATAGCTATATTTACATGAACAAATGACAAATCCTGATCAGTATAACGAACAGGATTTATTTACTATTATTTAAATTAGCACTATTGAATCTTTCTTTTCTCTCTTTATTACATCAACATCTAATTCATCATCGAATTCTTTAAACTCTCTTGCATCTATATCAGTGGCATAACTCTTTATTACTTTAGCCATATGCATAGAATATGGCATATGCACATTTTTTTCCGGAAGTATACTTGAATTACAACACATGAAATGTATCATTTTAGCGATATATTCCCTTTCTACATGTTTTACACCTAATGGTAGAATTTCAAGTATATATTGTTGAATTGTGTCACTACAATTTAATCGATATTCACCAGTGCTATAATACATCCCTGTTTGATCCGCATATAATCCAGTTCTATCCATATCATTTTCACGATCTATTACAACAAAGCTTGGTACATCAAAAGCAGTATTTATTCTTATAACGTTTAAATTCGGAACCTTTAATATATCTGGAATAATCTCAGGTGCAATATCTATATTAATTTTTTCATTTTGCAACTCTTTAATCCAATATTTTCTCAAATTCGCATCTACAATGAAATAAACTTGTTCATTTTCCTTTTGCGCATGTTGTAACATTCCCATTAATGTTTCAGATACAAATTCCTTAAAACGGGCACCCACATCATTTCTTTTTGATGGTTGTGGTAAAAATACATTATGTTTATTTATTTGTAATAACATATAGTCGATCGGTTGCCACTCCGAATCCGTATCCCCATATAATTTATATGATATTTCTTTACCTTTTATTTTTGAAATAATAGGTAAGAAATCAAACTTCGAGATTCGTTCAACTGATAAATTGACATATGTACAAGGTAAATTCCTCTTATTCCAATTGCCTTTCAAAAATCCTTTTTGTTCTAATAAATTAAAAATACTAGTTACAATTGTTTCACGAGATACACTTTGACCTATAAATAAATTAATAAATGTTGAAATACGTTTTGTTCGTGCAAACCCTTCACGAATAATTTGTTTCGGATCAATCTTCTCTCTTCCATCACACTTCTTCATTGCAATTAATGCTAACGTCGTATCACTTCGCTTACCTGCCGTAGCATGAACTGCTTTTACAACATCATCTACAAGATTTGTTTTATATTTTTGGCAATACTGCATTTTATATGGATTTTGTAACACTTTTTCCATATTAAATCTTACAATCTTTAATAATACTGGTGAATCTGCATTTACTACATAAGATGTTTCTCCTATTTTAGCTAAAACTATTTCACTATCAAATAATGCTTGTTCTATTTCCAATACTATATTTTCGGACCAAATTTCTAATGTTATGGTCTCTAATCCTTTTGGTGCAAATAAAGGAAATAATTCATTTTCATTATTTGTTGCTACCCTTTTGCATTCTGGCAGTAATGTGAAATGAGAGAATTTCCGCTGAAATTCTTTAAATAGATATCCTTTCTCCTTTACTTTTATACCTAGCTTTTTTTTAGTACCTTGCACTTTATATATTCTCTCATTATACGGAAGTAATACTCTTCTATTTGTTCCGACAATATAATCTTTCGGATATTGGACAATATGGTCTAATTCAATTTCTCCACCTATTTGAAAATCATCTTTTAATGTTCTAAATAACTTAATCCATTTCATACCGTTTGTAGCTTGTTGTACTTTTAACTTTACAAACCGCATTTTTTTATTATCTGATGCAAATTCTGAAGTAGAAATCAATATCATGCCTCGTTTTCGTCGCAAAAGTAAAGGGATATCGGGATGGTTATATTCTTGGTAGAATCTCCGAATACCTACTGTAACCTTTAATAATGGAATATTCTCACCACCACGAGTTATACATTCAAATCGGTATACATAGGCGAAAAAGTCTTGTGTTTTTTCATCTTTAATCGGCTCTGACATTGCCTCACAAATATTTTGTGATCGAAGTGGAGAAAAATAGATTTCTTCATTTTTATTCTCAATTCGTATAGGTTGTACACAAAAAACATGTGAAATTAATGCGGGTACCCATTTAGAAAACGTTTCACTATCATGTAATACTGTTACATTCGAAATCAAATCGTCATGCCATTCATATTTTGGCGGTTCCATTAATTGATTCGGTTTCCAATCATGAATGACCTCATACCAACTTTGAAATATATAATCAAGTTGTTCTTGCCTAATTGGTTCTTTTGACACAATCCATGGCGTATTTTCATTTAATACATACGGATTATGCTGAATAAACAATATATCAGAAAACATATCATACAATCTTTCATTTAAACGCTTTAACTTACTAGTTAATAAAAATGTCTTATAATGTATCTCTACAATGTCTAGCCATTCAATAGGAAAATATATAAATGAGACATGTTCCTTTAAAAGTGGCTCTACTATATTTTTAAATGTTAATAACCGTAATTTTTCCATGTATTGAGTACTTCCTCTCTTCATTTGTCTTGATTATCAAAAAATGAGAAATAACAATTACTTAATCTAATCAATTTAAAACTAACTATCTAAAAGAAGAATTTAAAACTATTTATTAGAATAATACATTATTAAAGAAACACTTTTAAAAGTTACACGTAATTATCATATACATCACCCCTAACATCTCAAACATATTACGTACACATTATATACTATATATTTATATACTGTATTTATATTTTACAATAATTTTACAAAAAACAAATATAAAAAAAGTATTGCCTATACTTACTAGCAATTCCTCTATTCTTTATCCAATTACGTCTCACTTTATTAAGCCTAAAAATGGTGATTTACCACGTTTAGACAAATACTTCTTCGAAAATACAGTGTTTTATAACGAACAACCGTATTGTGAATTAGTCAGCGCTCAATTTTTCGAATTAGACATTTCACCTTGTCCTACAGAATTAAACTAGCCATTTGTAACTAATAGAATTTCTTATTGTTCAAAATTGACCTACTTAAAAATTAAGTTGATGGACATGCGGTCTTACCCTTATTAGTATGACTAATAATGCTATAATCACTCATATAAATCCTGAAACCAGTAAAATTTTAGTTAGCTTCTCACATATAAATTGGACAAGCATACGCTATTGTATACCCCCCACTCATAGAAAGATAGAATGTATTAATTTTCTCAATTCACTAATGGAAAAACCTTAATAAAAATATCTTCATATTTATCGAATATAGTTTTGAATTCTTATAAACTATATAATTTTGGAGTTGGTTCATACGTTACAAAAAACTGATCGTATTATCATTATGGTCCCTCCACTTTCACAAGTGTTTGTTACATTTTTCTCATCATTAGGAGAACCTATTTCATCACAAATTTTGTCTAATACATCTCCATACCCTGTATCAATGTTTGCACTTAATGAACTTGAAAGTGAATTATTTGAAGTCGAGTTAAAACCAATACCACCGCATTAAATCCAGGTTCAATTGGACCTACCGGTAATACGGATCTACCAACATTAATTCTTACCGATAGGGTAATTGACACTGGCGTACTTACTATTTCTGGTGGAGCAACAAATACAATTACCTTTACTATCCCAATCACTTTAATAACAACCGCGACTATCGAAGTTTCAGCATTTTAATAAAATTTTATTAACCAGCCTATATTTTTTAGTACGTACACTCTCAAAAACTTATTATGGACTTCTAGATATATCGGGTATCAAAATTCCTTGAATACATTATCTATCTTTCATATCACGAATGATTTTATGAGTATTCAGTATTAGTGTTTTCTATATGATTAAGTCTATATTTGAAGGTGACATATCAGCGATATTTTTTATCTATTTCTTATATGTGTTAGTAAGTTCGTTTGCAAACTTGTTAGCACTTTTTATAATTATTCCATTAATCATATATAAGAATTTTTATAAATGAAGTAAATTTCTTAGGACATGTATTCGTTTTACAAATGAAAGAAGACATCTCCTAAAATTGGAAATGCCTCTTTTAAATTAATAAAACAATTTTGGTTGTATTTCTTTATTTTGATCAGTTTTTTCACCAATAAATTATGTAGTTTCAGTACTTGTACTACAACTTGTCGAGTATAAAATCGGTATACCGCATATTGCATCATTCATTACATCACGAAAAACTTTTGCAGCGACTTCTGTGAAAGTTTGACACAGATTAGATATATCATCATTAAAAAACTGTATTACTTCTGCAGAAAAAACTGGAAAAACAACATTCGCTCCACCCGAGAACTGCGGCTGTACAACAACTTGTACAAGTTCAAAAGCGTCTAAAGGATAAGGAATTGGATTTACAATCCCATCCCCAATAACACTAACAATAATAGTTACATTGCCAAATTGCACTGTAGGTTTAAGAAGTGTAGCTAATGTAATCGCTTTTTCAAAATCCGTAGTTTGTACTAAAATAATAAAATTTCCATCAGTCGGTATTAGCGGACCTACTGTTACAGTTGGATCAGCTCCTACTGAATTTCTAAGTTCATTAAAATATGTGATCCATGGCGGTGAAAGTTGAGGTTGTATATGCTCGTCCATTCTTTTTCCACCTCCTTTTGTAATTCTTAATAAGATAATATGGATAAAACTCGATAGTGTATTAGACATATATATTATTTTTCACTATTATTTTCATAAACTTACCATATCAATTTGGGAATTTTGTACGCTTAGAAAACCATTTAGACACATTTACCTAATTATTGTACGCCAATAATATAGTTGTGGAGAATTTACAGATAGAGGATTTAGAAAGAGCAAGAGGACACAGCTAATTAATCATGAAGATACATTGTGTTAGATGAGTAAATACATAGGCTTCATTTGTAGTAGTATAGTATGTTTTTCCTTTACTGTTATGTACTTTATACTGTGGCGAACCATTGACACTCACTTTTGCATCAATTATAAATCCCAATCCTGTATCTACAGAACCAGCTCCATCTTTATCCTGCTAAGATGGAGCATTATAGAAACGTAGATTGTCTACTCTGCTTTTTAATCTATTAGGAACAGATACTTCTGAAAGAAATCCACTATATCGTAGCAGGAGTTATATTCACAGCTGTAATTTTACAAGTTGAAATAGCAAACCTAACAGTTGTAGTTGGATTTATAGGTAATGTCCCTAGTACTATACCAAGTCCCGTTTGTTCCACGTTAAAATCCGCTGCAATAGCACCATTACTTGCTAAAAGACTCACTGTAGATCCAATAAACGCATCCAGTAACTGTCTAATTGGTCGTTCACGACATTCACACTCGCATCCTACATCGGTAGGTGGAAGTAATGTTATAGGTGGTCCTGGTGGTAAAAAACCTACTCCTGTTACATCAGAAATATTGACCACAAAGGTTGTAGTGCCATCTGTAACTGTAACTAAAAAATCATTCACGGAAGTGATAGTAAATAGAAAGAAAAGTGGGGGCGTGTTGGGTGTGTCTGCAATAGTGCCAAGAATAACAGTTTCTCCAATAAGTTGTTGTAAAACGCTTTGCATAGGTAAAACACAGCAATCACAAAGACAACCTTCAGTTGCTCCTGTCGGGCCTGTGTCTCCTGTTGGACCCGTTCCTCCCGTTGGGCCTGTCCCTCCTGTTGGACCGGTTCCTCCCGTTGGGCCTGTCCCTCCTGTTGGACCCGTTCCTCCCGTTGGACCTGTCCCTCCTGTTGGACCCGTTCCTCCCGTTGGGCCTGTGTCTCCTGTTGGACCGGTTGGTAAAGTAAATGGTGGGATTGGGGGAAGTGTAGGGCCAATTACATTTGGATTTAATGCATTTGCTTGAAGTATCCCATTTATCTTTTGTATTTCATTTTTATCAAACACATAACTACCTCCTATGATTGTACTATATTGTAGTAATACAGTTATCTTACATACACATAAACTTCATTAATCGTAATATAATATGTTTTCCCTATACAATGGTGCACCTTAAATTGTAGTGAACCGTCCATATTTACCTTTCCTTCAATTGTATATCCCTCACCTGCATCTACGAAACCTGCCAAGATGGAACATCATAGAAACGTAGATTATTAACCTTAGAAACCACACGCTTCCCTACAATAGATGAATCAGCTGTACTTTTCTTATTAAACTTCACATAAGATGGATCGTTCTTAATCCACTGATCCCCACCAAGGTATTTCGTTACATCATAGTGAGTCCATAATCCTTTTTCTACAGATAATCTACGGTCACGTAAGATTTTAGCTAGTAACTTAACATATTTATCATAGCTGCGTTTGAATTTTGTATAGTCCACTGTTTCGCATAACTCTACATGTACAAATCGTTTATTAGCAGCAGTACCTCCACCATAAGCAATGGACTTTGTATCTGCGATTTGGATTATTTCATTCCAGTCAACCGCATAATGAACGAACGCGTTTCTCCATCTTCTTCAAAACCAGTACGCATTATCTCTTCCCATGAAGCTACAGACTTTGTTAGGTCTGTTTCGCGATAATTCATCCGTTTTGTTATAAATTCTTCACGGTTTGAAGGATTATTTTCTAATTGTTTATATTGAGTTAATACCTTTTTAAATAATTGTTTAGCGTAAGAACTTCTCGGCTCGCTGAACATAGGATTTGCTTTTTCCCACACATCAGGATTATCAATTTCTTCTGGATTATCGATCTTGCAGATGAAGGGAAACAATGGGTCTTCTAAATCTTTGCCTTTTAGAATATTCATCGCTCGCTCTTTCGTCTTGTCTAAGAACCCATCGCGAACAAAACCATCTGTACCAATAAAAAATTCTCTAGCATTTGGCACTTTTCCAAGTCCACTAGAGAATACATTTACTACATCAAAGTTTTCATATCGATGTATTTCATCGTAAATAACACAACCGTCACGAAGTCCATCCTTAGAACCAGCATTAGATGTATGATATTGCATAATGCTTTGAGTATCGTTACTCAGTATCTCTACCTTAGTTCGATAAAACATATCTTCTAGTATTTCTTTTCCTTTAATAGCATCATAGACTTCACGAAAAGAAACTTTAGCTTGCTTCTCGTTGTTAACCACAATTGAAACATTGTAGCGTTCTATCCCGTGTAGTGGACTAATAAAGAAATGACATAATGATGAAATCAAACCATTTTTACCGCCACCACGAGCCATCATATTTATTCCACCTAATTCCTTTAAAATTGTTGAATTTGTATTTTCTACAAAACCTCTATATCCAGGTGGACTACCAAAAAGAACAACTGCCGATTTAAGGTCAAATTGGAAGTCTCCTTTTACCCTCCATTCTCTTTCATGTGTCCAATCAATAAAATTCTCTTTATCGTCTAAATTTAAATTTACTATCCGCCACCATTCATCTCTTGGAAGAAGATTCTTAGCAATTTCTTTTTTTTCATACATTACAGGTCTGCCACCTTTGGCATACACATAAGCCTTCGGAAAAGCTATACCGACTGCAGTGTACCTCATTTGAGACCCGTCCTTTGTTCGCTCCTGTTCGAACAATATATTTTGACATACACTATGTAACGGCATGTCCTGAAAACATACTGCTTTATTATCTCCAATTATATACCCCGACTGCGTTGTACTTCCCAATAACTTCTTAGAAGTCAATATTTCACCAAGAACCTGACTTGCTGTTTTTAATTGCCCTCCGTTTTCATCATATATACCTTTTGTTAAATGAACTAAAAAAGCACTTAGATCTGTTCTATGACTACTTCGCTCTTCCCACTGCTCACGAGTATATCCCATGACCATCCTCCTCTTTAAATATTTTATATCAATAAATCTTATTATAACACTTCAACTGACTTACCCATATCTTATATTGTGTGTAACTGCCCCCTTCGCTGAATCCCTTGGTATCATTAAATTTATAATCCTTTCTTTTTTGAGTTACATAGTACAAAATTTATGAGTAACTGTAAGGAGTACCACCACATTGCTATCAAGCTAAAAATATGAATTTTATCAATCCATATTTTTCTTTTGCATATTGGCTAGTATAGAACAAAAAGATTATCAAATGCTGAGCGAACTCTCAGCAGATGATAACCTTTTGAACTAGCGTATCAATGATTTAATTAGATAACCTCACAAATATATTATTGAACCACTCCAAATACATTAATTTCAGCGGCACTTGTCCATGGATTGTTGTTTACCTCGCTTAATGCACGTAGTTTAATATAACGACCTGTCTTGTTTGCAAAGCTGACCTCTTTCAAGTTAGTATTGTTTGCAAAAGCACCTATGGATACCGCTGTTCCCCAGTTTACTCCATCACTACTGACGTAAAACTCATAGTCCTTAATCGTTCCGTTAATTTGGCCGTCTTGCCTTGGCAAGTAGCTGAATTTGGAGAGGTTATAAGTTGCACCTAAATCAATTTGAATCTCGTGCGGCATTGGAGCTACGGGGCTCCAGTTTGTATGCCAAAATGTGTCTTTGTTTCCATCAAAGGCATACGTACCTAAATTGTACCAATTATAGCTATCTACATATTTTAGTGTCCAGTTTGTTTGCGGAATTAAACTAGCTTCTTTTGTTGTGACTGCTACATTCATAGCAGAATTACTTGTACTTGTAGTTGTAATCGTTACTCCTGATTTTTCTCCCGTATAGGTATTACTATTCGGATTGGTGTCTGGACCAAAGGAAGCAGCATGATTTTGATTCGTGTAATAGAACGGGTCTTGGTATTCACTGACTGATTGCTCTATATCAATGAAGGGATGAGGATCACTGGAATTATTATTCATGGATTCATCAATATGCCAAACCGCAATACCACCAGAATTTGTTGGTAAGCTCGCATCATACCCAACCTTTGCGCGATTCTCAACTAAAAAATACGTATTATCCTTTAAAGGAATCTTTAACACATTATAGTTATTTGGAATCGCATTTAGAGTAAAGTTATTAGTGGTATTTACTACATTTGGTGTTACAAATCCTAATTTTACTTTTGACCAAGCATCCATATGACCGGGTGTAGCTCCATAATCTTCTCCTTGAAGATTATTCCAAGATCCATTACCCATTATACTTAGGCTACCCACACGATTATTATCACCATATAGATCTGGAAGACCAAAGGAATGACCTAACTCGTGCGCAGGGATACCAATCGTTGCCATATGACCATATTGTTTTTCACCCTGCGCCGTATACATGCCTGATACAGTAACACCATCGTGATTTGTATTGGGAGCATACGACTGATGTGCCCAAATATAAGGAAGTGGGGCACCAGGAGCAGCCTGTTCATTACCAGCAAGAAAACTTACAATGTAGAAGCCATCTTTAGAGTCAATGACTTGATCATTATTAGTATCAAGACTAGCAAAATTCACTTGAGAATCAGCTTTAGCCAGTGCATCTGTTATAACCGTACCCATACTTTTTCCCGATGTACTCGGATGAGCGTAATCTAATTTCACTTTAACTACTCCATCATTTTGAGTACCATATGTTTCAGGAGCTGGAGTTATCTGTACTTTTCCGTTACTTACTTCATTATAGTAATTCTTAACTGACTTTTGATTTGTAGAAAAGAATTTGTTACTCCAGTCGTTATCGTTATATGCAATATCAACATCTGTAAACCCAATTAACAAAACAAGTAATTTTTTGGTTCCTACAACTGGAGTGACAGTTCCATCAATATTTTTTGGTGATTCTTTTTGTAACTTATTCATGTGCTCCTGTTTTTTCTTTGCTTGAGGGTTGTATTTTTTTATCCACTTATTCAAATTATCCTCATTTACCGCCATTGAAGGCTTCTTATCGATTTTATATTTTGTACCCGTTGATTTCAGTTCATCTGATGTAAGCTCAGCGTAATTCCAATATCCCTTCTGATCTTGTAAAAGTATGTCGCCATCCTTTGTACTTACCCAGTGGAACCATTCATCTCCATGTAACGAGCCTTCAAAAGTTTCGCCTGACGGCTGCTTCATTTTGACAACTCCCTCGTATGCTGGTGCGGCAAAAGCGTTCGTTTGAACATACAAAACACAAATCAAAGAAAAAACGGACATGATCAGGAATTTTAAAATTCTTTGCATAAACTTTCCCCCTTTTTCAATTGTGTGTGGAATATTCTGTTGATAGCCAGACTAGATTCATACATGGAATAGATTGAAAGATACATTTGTATAACACTAACAGAATACCTTTAATTATAATTACAGGAAATTGAAAAAATGTTAATTTTTTATCCAGATAAATATTTTCTCAAGATTATCCAATAAAACAAGATTGATAATGGTAGTCCTTCAGAGAACTAATGATTTTCTGTCTAAAATGTGTCTTAACGTAACATTCATTTTTTTGATATGGTAATCCAATCGCAATTAGACTAAGGTTTTAAACTAGCGCAAAAGAAAAACCAATGATTAAATTTTAACCCTAGTCATTGCCTTATCCATTGCATCTTGATTTACACCTATATAACGTAACGTGACCTTCTCTGACGAGTGATTAAATATCTCCATGAGCAATGCTATGTTTTTCGTTTGCATGTACATGTGATACCCGTAGGTTTTTCTCAACGTATGTGTTCCTATTTCATCTAATCCAAACTCCGCCGCTGCTCCGCTTAATATCTTATATGCTATACTACGACCAATTGGACGATTCCTACCTTGTCTACTTTGCAATAGGTACTCATTATCTTTCCTTACCTCAATAAACCATTTAAGTTCTCTTTTCAGTGCTGCAGTAATTTGTATTCGTTTCTGTTTCCCTGTTTTCTTTTCTCTCATAGATATATGACTACCTTTGACATCTCCTACCCTCAGTTTCAAAATATCAGAGATTCTCAGGCCAGTATTAATACCTATAATGAAGAGGATGTAATTACGTAAGCTCTTTTCCTTAAAATACTCTTTTAGTTGCTGTATTTCTTCTGGATCACGTATTGGTTGAACGAAGTTCATTATTCATTCCCTCCAGTTCCTTCAGTTTCATAAACTTCTAATCTAAGAGCAAAAGCTAAATTATAAAATGCCCTGGACTTCCAACGGCGATATGTACGTTCAGCCATTCCAATTTCGTTATAAACCATATAATCACATACGGCTTCTTCGTCTAAATAACGCTTATTTATAATGTCTCTCTGAATCTTTCCTGCATAACTATTACCTAAGCGACTTAAAAACTGATTAATACGGAATGACATTAACTCCAACCACTCTTCATGCTCACTTTGTTGTAAATTAGCGATTGCTACATCCTCTAAAGGCTTCCCTACTGTATAAGTTGGACCGTGTTCTCTCATTTCATAAGAAGGAATGACTTTCATTTCTTTACGAATCATTCCGAACTGTCTATATATACGCACACTTTCAAGAACACCTTCTAATTTCTCTTGCGTTGCTGCTCTATCAATTTTTGGTAAGAAAGATAATTGTTTAGTCATGTAAGACCACTCCTTTTTATTTTTTAATTATTTTTGTCTTAAAGCTCCACGTCTCCGTTCATAACAAGGTCTATGCATCCCCATCAAATACTCAATTTCATGAGTACTAAATTTCTCTTTTCGCTTTTTCTTGCCTTTCTTCTTTGCTGGTTTTGATTGCTTTTTCCACTCACGTAGCTGATTCTTAAATACCTTCATTTCCCCATCTCCCTTTTCAAAATAAAAAGGACACCTATTCCTAAAACAGCTTTAATTGCTGCTTTAATGAATTGGTGTCCTCTAGTTTTCTAGCCGGACTTTATTCGATTTTTATCTTAAATATCCCAATAGTCACTATTAACATCATTAGTATATTTGCTGATTTCCTTCTCTTTCCCACACTTTTCACATTTATAATAACTAACTATCCCCATCTTACCGGTTTTAAAATCTTCACTGTCTTGACTTTTAATAAGTTTATATCTATGTATACATTTAGGTTCTTTTAATTTATCCAACCAATTTCCTAACATAAATTAATCCCTTTCCTCTCGAAGATAATCTTTCTATTCCCATCCTCTTAAGAATAACTTAGAAAAGATGTCCAATCAATGTAACGTGGTAGCTTGTTTTTCTTTAAACAAAAGGATTATTTTGTTGAGTCTTTCCAGTCTCTTAATACATCTAAGAGACTGGAAAAACTCACTCCAGCGGCCCTTTATATGGAATACGTGGCATATTAATGAAGTCATACGTCACAATATCTTCTACATTTGCCAGATAGGCATGTAAGCTTTCAATTAACATAAGATTAGGTATACTTTCTTTTTCTTTTATCAAAATAATAGGCTTTTGGAATGCATATGCGTAACCAAGTTCAAAAGCCGTGCCACTATCTACACATCCATTCACAAAATCATGAATTGCCACTACTACATCCGCTCTTCTTAAATATTTTAAATCGTTATGAAAAACTACAGTTCTCCACTCCGTAAATCCAAAAGTTAAATGTTCATGTTGATAAAACTTAGCTGAAAAAATATCTGCAACAAAAGGATTGCTACTAAGGGCTCTTTCTAGCCTCTTTACCCTGTTAAGTTGTTCATCATTAAAAAATGGACTTGCTATAAATACCCTAACCACCCTGGTATCCTTTTTATCCATACCACCTATACCTCCTTTCGCTCTTATAAACTTTAAATATTCAGTGCATTACATAGATATTATCGTTTACTTAAAAATTATGAATATCTATCCCTTGAATAAAACTTAAAGTTCCGTTCTTTATAAAATAGTCGTTATAAAATGGGTCTCGTCAAGAGGGCACTTTACTAAGTGCTCTTTTTATGTTCCAACTTAATAAAATGAAATTTTTATTTAATTTATAAAATAAAACTGCTTGTCCACTTCAACCCATTCACCATCGTATATTATCTAACTACTATGATCGTATAATTCTTCTTGCATTTTCCATTCACTTCGATACATTCTTTAATTCCCCTTAACAATCTTTAAACTTCCATATAATTACATTCCGACTTCGTGATTTGCTTTTTGCAACCTTTACCTCCTATGGCGAGCAATCATAGAAGGTAAAGGTATGAATGAAGAAAATATTGTTTTACATGGAGTTGCTGTTGAATCAAGTTTAATCGATTCAACTCTCATATCTATTCTTCGTCATTCACTTTACCAACAGGAGCAACAGGTTCAACGATATTGATTTAGGAAGCGGACTCCCTTATATATATATTAATAGCTTTTTGAAGTGAACCCATGTTCCTTATATATTATGGAATGGGTTTATATTTGTGACATAAGGGCTTATTTTTTTATTTATTTTAATTTTCAAGGGCCTTTTTCTTATACTTGTTTGTTAACCAATTCATAAGTTGTAGTGTGTAAGTGGGTGAATGATAAGGATGGTGTAAAAATGAGTGAATTTAAAAAGAAATTTCATATTCCATGTGAGTGTTTTCTCCCCCCTGTACCCCCACCTCAAGTTGGACCAACCGGGCCGACTGGACCTACCGGGCCGACTGGACCTACCGGGCCGACTGGACCTACCGGGGCTACAGGAGTTACAGGACCTACGGGACCAGCTGCTACGGCATGTTGCCCATGTACGAATGTTCTTGATAACCCTGGATTTGATGAACCTGCAACACCAGGTACTCCAGTTCCAGGATGGATTGTAACGGGAAATGTTTCAGAAGTAGGATTTCCAAATGCGCACAGCGGTCGTTTTCTTCCAAATGGATCCTTGAGTGCTTTAGCTGTTTCTATTGGACCTGGAGGAATTATGACCCAATCTGTTGATGTGGGCGAAGGTTGTTGCTTTACCCTTTCTTTTGCTGGGGATATAAGAGATGGAGCACTCCTTGTTGCTTCTGTATCGTTTCCAGAACTTGGTCAAGGATGTCCTCCTAACCCTACAACACTTGGACCATTAAACATTCCGCACATTGTACCTGTTGCAAATCAACAACAAGCTGGCTTCCAACATTATACCCTTGTTGTGTGTATACCTGCTGATGTAACTACAGCATGTATTAGTTTCCAAAACTTAGCTACGGGTGGAGAAGGCGCAACAGCTTTTGTTGATAATGTTGTATTCCAACCTACTGGTGGACCTTGCACTTCATGTTCACAAAATTTTTAATGCATTAATATATCTGAAGCTTTTCGTTTTTCTAGCGAATCCAATAACTATTAAAGAAGGGCCCCCTGGCTCTCTTTTCATATTAGAAAATCACCATATGCGCCCATATATTGAACGTATCCCTTTATGATCAACATACGAATGATATTCACCTTTATATAAGCTATACTACATTAGATTCACTATTTCATCCCTGCGTAAAATATGAAACTATTGAGCAGTTAGCTTTTGCTAGCTGTTCTTTTCCTGTAAAATAACGCTTTTGTTTAGTTCTGAGTTTTAAAATTAGATTAGAAAAATTTGTTCTTATTATCTCAGAATATAATCACACCCAATTCATATCATGCATCTATTGGGTATTATCAGATATTCTAAGAAGGGATGATATACATATGACTAGAAAAGATAAATTCAATCGATCACGTATATCTAGGAGAGACAGATTTAATTCGCCTAAAATAAAATCTGAAATATTGATTTCTCCAGACCTAGTCGGACCTACATTCCCACCAATCCCATCATTTACTCTGCCGACTGGTGTCACGGGACCTACTGGTAATACGGGGCCTACTGGCATTACCGGACCTACTGGTGACACTGGGCCTACTGGCGATACTGGACCTACCGGTGATATTGGACCTACTGGCGACACTGGACCTACCGGTATCACTGGACCTACTGGCGACACTGGACCTACCGGTATCACTGGACCTATTGGCGACACTGGACCTACCGGTATTACTGGACCTACCGGCGACACTGGGCCTACCGGTATCACTGGACCTACTGGCGACATTGGACCTACCGGTATCACTGGACCTACTGGCGACATTGGACCTACCGGCGACACTGGGCCTACCGGTATCACTGGACCTACTGGCGACATTGGACCTACCGGTATCACTGGACCTACTGGCGACATTGGACCTACTGGTATCACTGGACCTACTGGCGACATTGGACCTACCGGTATCACTGGACCTACTGGCGACACTGGACCTACCGGTATTACTGGACCTACCGGCATCACTGGACCTACTGGCGACACTGGACCTACCGGTATTACTGGACCTACCGGCGACACTGGGCCTACCGGCATCACTGGACCTACCGGCATCACTGGACCTACCGGATCCACATTTAACATTAATTTTCGTGCAGAAAAAAATGTTGCACAGCCTTTTACTCCTCCTGCAGATATTCAAGTATCGTATGGTAGTATAATATTTAATAATGGTGGAGGGTATTCTTCAGTAACGAATACATTTACAGCTCCTATAAATGGGGTCTATTTATTCAGTGCCAGTATAGGATTTAATCCAACCTTAGGTACGACTTCTACTCTAAGAATAACTATAAGAAAAAATTTAGTATCAGTTGCTAGCCAAACAGGAACAATTACTACTGGTGGTACACCTCAACTTGAAATTACAACTATTATTGATTTATTAGCTGGCCAAACAATAGATATACAATTTTCTGCAGCAGAAAGCGGAACTTTAACTGTAGGTAGTAGTAATTTTTTTAGTGGCGCATTATTACCATAATGAAAATCTTAAAATATATTATCCTTACAATTGGATGGATAACATTAGCAACAATCTGACATACAGTATTCTTTAATTAATTCCCATTAATATGATAGTTTTTACAATGCCGAAACTATCATATTAGTTAAAGACATTTTCAACAAAGATTTCAACATATACCAATACCCCTTAAATTCCCTTTAAAAGATAATCATTTTTCGAATCACAGATTCATAATTATTACAGAGAAACTTAAGCTACTTACGTAAGTTTCCTCATAATACTCCTGTGAATTGAAGTTGGGCACTATTCTAATAGTGCTTTTTTTCTACAAAATTCAAATTTGATCTTACTTCACATCAATACGTTTTTGACTAGCTTCCCTGCTAAAACCATTTGGATATCTTTTTTCCAGTTTAGAAATGTTCATTTGTGCAATATCTTCTAAGGTATATCCCATTTCGTGAGACATGATTGCAATGTAATACAAGATGTCTCCCAACTCTAAAGCTAATTTATGAGTATTCCCGTTCTCTTCTTCTGGACAATGAGCCGGATCAAATCCATGACCATGAAATATAGCTTTTTTTACGATATCAGCAACCTCACCAGCTTCTCCCGTAAGCCCTAATGCTGCATTTAAAACACGTCCACCGAAATCATTATTTGCATTCCATGTACGTAATGTTGCTTCCTGATATTGATCTAATTCACAGATTTGATTGATATTCAGTACAGCTTGTCCACCCTTTGATTCACTAACTAATTTAGTTGTTGCATATACACCATTTTCCATTACTTTCATTTCCATCTACTCCCTTTAACTAATATTTTTCTTTGCTTTTTTATTCCTAGCTGGTGTTGTAGCTGCTTTCATTGAATCCCATCCGTAAGTTGCTACTCTTGATCTAAAAGTACTAGCACTAATCCCATTTTCTTCAGCTATCTTAGCCCAATTTTTTCTATCATTTTGTTTACGAACAGGAATAATCGCTGCTTCTTGTGGATCCCATCCGCTATTGACTCTCCCATAAAACGTACTAGGAATAATTCCGTTTTCTTTCGCTACTTGTAATAACTTGTTGAATTTCCCTTCGCCAATATGCCAGTATGCTCTTGGCGGTATTGTTAACGCTTCTTGTAATTCCCATCCATATGTGTAAACTCTCATGTAAAGAGCTCTTCTACTAATACCATTAGATTTAGCTACTTCATATTCTTCATTAGTTAACCACCGATTTAAGGTCATTTGTTCCCACTCCTAATCTAGTGCCAAAAATTCAGCTCTGTTACGCGTCGAATGAATTACCCTAATCTTCAGAATACCTTTACCATGCTCTTCTAACGTTGCATTCCAAGCTTCAGCTTCACTCCTAGCATGAAAGCAATCCATCTTTTGCCGTTCCTCTTTATCATAGAAATGCACTTCATAGCTTGGATTCAAAAACTTTTCACTGGTACTTATCGCGCTATAGTTAAAACTGCCTATAACATCATCAATTGTTAATCGCTTCATAATCGCATCCCCAGTTATTTGATTTTTTCTGTGATTGTAGTTGATACACGATCAACTTTTCCGCCTTGCCAAGTAATTACTTGTTCTCCGAATCCTGTTGCTGGAGGATTCAGCGGAGTAACCTCTCCATTTTTAACTACATAAATTTTATTATCCGTAACATCAATTTCAATTTTCGCAAGCTTCATACGACTGAAATCCTCCTTTTTTCTTGTTAGCTAACTTTTTGATGTTGATTACGTTGTAACTCTTGTTTCATTAGCTCGAATTTTATTAACCATGCTTCCCAGCGCTTTTGGTTTTCCTCTTGTTGTTGCTTTGCTACTTCACACTTACAACCGTTTGTTTCAATTACACCTGGATAAGTTTCTTTACGAATAATTCCTGTACCATTACATATTGCACACATGTTTATTCCTCCTTATTAGAAACCTAAATTTGCAAGCCTTTGATCAGCTGTTGTGAATTTCAAAACCTCTGAATCACCTAATAAACGACTAACTGTTTTAGCATCATATTTATTAAAAAGTTGTTTTCCAGTAAAGTTTGTAGTGGTAAATGTACTCATTCCTTGTCTAGTATTTGATACTGCATATAAAAGACGTTGAATGAAATCCGATGCCTGTCTATTCGAATCAGTTAACCCGCTTTCTGCACCAAGATCATCTAATACAACAAAATCAGCTTGTCCAATTAATTGAACAAAATATTGAAGAGTATATTTGCCGCTCTTATCATCGAAAGAATCCATAATCAACCTTGTTATTGTTTCTAATTCAACATATAAACAACTTTTCATAAGATGATAGTTTTCTTCTTCCTGACTGATATCCCAGAAATATTGATTTAATTCATGAAGCATACTGTATGCTAGGAATCTTTTTCCCGTCCCTTGATTTCCTGTAAATACAGCTTTTCTTGTTTCCCCATTCTTTAAATCTTCCAAAATTTCTTCTACAGTTTTCTTATGACTATTCGTTTCATCACATCCGATTCTGTAATCTGATAATCTTGAAAGAGGGATTTTTTCATTTGTAATAACACTAGTTTTTTCTAGTATGTTAAATTTCTGCAAGCGATTAATCTTTTTATAGTGAGCATTAGCCTTATGAGATTTAATAACTCTTCTATTGGAGTTCGTTCGATATATTCAATAGAATAGAGCATGTGTACCCCATCATACAGTTTGTAATTTTCAAAACGATTAATATCTATCTTCGCTCGCTTGTATGTTTCCTCGTGAGGTTTTAGATCTTTGTTATAAGCTGCTTCATCCACAGCTTGAAGACCGAGTACATCAATCTTATTTTGTAAATCGTTATCCATCTACCCTCACCCCTTATCTTTTTACATAATAAAAAGCACCCGAATGGATGCTTAAATTAAACTTATTCATTATCAATATCTTTACTTTCATCATTAACTGATTTCGGGTCTAACAAGCTTCCTATATCAGGCGGCAAAGTTAACTCTATACCAGCTACCGGCTGATTATCCTCATTAAAATAATACTTCTTTATCTTATTCAATTCTTCATTCTTCTTATTTTCACTCATATTACCCCGCCTTTTATGTGTGATATTAAACACTTTACTTAATATGTACATTAAGAAAGGTAATATACTATTTTTTCATTATGAAGGGGCAACTGTGCACCAACTTCCCTTTCATCATAATTTTATAACTATAAATCCGGTAAATGAAGTTTTATTCTTCTTCCAACCACCTAATGTTGTTTACATTTATCTACACAAACATTATTAAGTCCCTGGAAGAAGAGCAAAAGACCTTCTCCGTTTACACAACGTGAATTGCAATTGAATGTGAAAACAAGAAACAACTGTTCATCCAATCTACACCCATCGCCACCGGTTATGACGATCCATTTTCAGTTATAAGGAATTTTGCGAGCAATGTTTTCCGTCATTTCTCACAATACAAATATATCACTTTGATTTCAAAACAACCGGCACATTTACTGCCAAAAAGCAGTCATGAATCTGCCACTTATTTTAATTCGCTAATAACCTTTATTTCCCTAGACTACTTTAATACAACAGCCATAAAGAATCGATTGAAATTTATTTAGGTATTATGCTTGATCTGATTGTAGAACATGTACATGGTTTTATATATTTTCAACCGAATATTGTCTAAAGGAACTGGAGACATTATTAAATACGAAAGGAGGGAAAATCATGAAGAAAAAACTTTCATCTATTTTAGGTGCCCTTTTACTAACTATTACGGTTTTTGGTACAAGCGTCCATGCTGAATACGATGGATATAATACGAATAGAGTTAACGATAATAATATTACAACTCGAATTAATGACTATAACACAAATAGAGTTAATAATGATGTGAGAACTCGAAATGTAAATACGACAAATGATTTAAATGATAATCGTAATAAAAATAATAATTGGACTTGGCTTGGTTTATTGGGACTACTAGGATTATTTGGTCTTAGAAAAAAAGACAAAGATCCAGAAACACGTTAATGTAGAACATTGTATTTAATTTTAAAAGATATTTATTTATCAAAAGAATGCAAAATGAATACATTATGAATCGCCTTTAATAAGGCGATTTTTTATTTTTTAAAATCAATAACAATCACATAAAAACGGATACAATGAATTTCTTAACTTGATGGTAATGGAGCATTACTTCCATTTGACGAACTACGCTTCTTTTTATGCCGTTTCTTCACTTACCCATATTTTATATTGTGTGTAACTAAGCCAAATGCTATAGCCCTTATTATTCATTGTTTCATATCACTTACCTTTTTGAGTTACACAGTACGATAAACATGGGTAACTATGAAGCAATAATCTTGTTCATCTCCTATCTAAAACTTGTATTTCCTTAAAAAAAAGAAGCTGTAAAATAACTACAGCTTCTTTTTTTTAATCGCATTTTTCTATTTGGTCGCCTTCTTCGCCTGCATTTACTGCCGAACTATCCGTTCCTCCTCCTACTGCATGTTGCTGTTTAGTATTAGAACTTTCGATAGCAGCGTTGGTTCCAGCTGCACTGTCATCTCCACCACCACTTGCCACTTGAGTAGCACTAGCCTGTTCCTTACGGGTTTTATTAATTTGATTATTGATGACAATTACAAATTCTTCCTCTTCATTCGAAGTTTCTTTTTTCATTTTATGCGGCTCAATCTGGTCCCCACTAATTCCCTTATTTATGGCTTCGCCTCCCGCGCCCACCGTTTGTTGCTGTCGGGTATTCGATGAATCTATTGCTGCATTACTTCCTGCTGCACTATTTTGTCCGGCTCCACTGGCAATTTGTGTTGTATTTGGTGCAAATGTTATCTGATTATTAATGACAATGACAATTTTTCGTTTACCAGCAAGATTTCCCAAATTAATTTCTTCTCCATCTTTTTTTACAAATCGAAACGTGATTTCTTCATTGTTTTCCATGTTCTCCCCCCTTTGTAATATTAAATGACTGGAGAATGATAATGGATTGGACAAGCGTATTTTTTTATAAATATGTGCCCCCGCTCACAATGAAGGATGTATTATCAGATTCCGGTATTTTGCTCATTTGAGGTACGTCGACTTGACGACAGTCCAACATCCGCCAAATTTCGGGATGCATAGAGAATAATCTTACAGGAGATATAGAAAGAGAGATTAGTAGAAACATTGGTATATAAAGGTTTCATTTTATTTTTCTACTTTCCTTTTCTTATTTAGATCTATCAGCCAAATATCTAGCGTAGTGAATTAAATTTCTAGCTACATCTAATTCAAGATTAAATATATTAGGTACCCCTGGTCTCCAATTCACCTCAAATAACCACAATTTTTGATCTTTATCAATCCCTACGTCAATTCCTAGCTCATCAAATAATACATCCCTAAATAAAGAATTAAAATGGTTAGAAAAAGTTACTGCGAATCGTTCTAAATACCTTTTAATATTATACCAATCGTTATCAAACTCCGATTTTAAAAAAACATCTAAATAAGTACTATAACCACCCTTAGCCATATTTGATACAATACTTCCTAATGGACCTATTCTCGGGAATATAGAAGTAACAACCCACCTACCTTCCCCATTTCTTTGAACATGCAATCGAAAATCATAAACATGACCAGATTTCATTTGACATGAGATAAACTGCTGAACTATGTATCCTTGCTCTTGAATTTTATCCAATATAAAGCTCCGTAATTGTTTTTTATTAATAGTTGAAATTTGTTCTGACTCATTCATACTGTAATCTATTCCATTTTTTTCAATGAAAACAATACCACTACCTTGATGTCCAGAAATAGGTTTAATAATAATTTTTTCATAACAATTAATCAAGTCAAAAAACTTATTAACATCATTTAATTCATAAAAAGGAATAAGATATTGCTTAAATTTTTTTGCTCTATTTATTCTGTTATATACACTTAATTTATTTCCAATTGAATGACTTGTAAAAGGAACTTTGTCATGCAGATAATCATAGATTTGCTGAGTTTTATCACTAATATGAACACTTGCATTATAAATAACATCTGGAAAAGAAAATTCTTTTTCAATCCATTTACCATTTTCATAAGTTTTACCTAAAATCTTCTTCGTTTCTAAATTTACTTTCCCTAAAGTGAAATAAAAAAAATCCACACCTTCAGCTTTAGCTACAGCAGCGTAAGTATATGCTTTCTTTACGTCATTCGGATCTTTCCGATGATGAAGCATACCAATTATAGTCATGTTAGTTCTTCTTCCCTTCTTTCTAAAAATCTTTTTCAAAAAAAATATCAAATTCATTATATATATATTCATGTTCTCCCTCATTCAACCATTTTTCGAAAAATCCGGAACAAGCTTAACCTCATTTTAATATTCTACCTATAGAAATAATAAACCTGAGGTTTTATAAAATGATAAATGATAAAGGTTAAGGTGACATAAAATGGATACTATCGTTTTCATTGAAACAAATAAATCCGGATCAAGTAGGGAAGCAATCAAAGCAGCTGAAAAACTTAATTTCTTTACTGTTTTATTAACTAAAAAAACAAAATTTATTAATGAACGCACTATATTCCCTGATGTACATCAGATGATTTTCACTGATATAAATGACTATGATAATATAATTACAACAATTGAAAAATTGAATAAATCAGGAAAAAACATAAAAGGGATTTTTAGTTTTATTGACCCTTATGTTTATATGGCTGCACGTTTATCAGAAAAATTTTGCTCAAATATTGTATCTACTAAAGCTATCCATCATATGGAAAACAAAATATTAACTCGTAATGTACTTAAAGATTTACCAATCTCACTCAACTATTCAATTTACAAACCAACAGAATCATTATCATCTTTTTTTAAAAAAAATAATAAGATAAATTTCCCTCTTATTGTGAAATCCCCTAAATCAACAGGATCAAAAGATGTATTATTAGTAAAAAATAAAGATCAATTAATTTTATCTATACAAAATCTTTTAAACAAACTACCTAATGAAGAGATTTTACTTGAAGAATATATAGATGGACCTCAGTACTTAGTTGAAATTTTAGTTCAAGATGGAAAAGTCCATATTATAGCAGTAATTGAACAAGAAATTACATTTTTTGAACGATTTATTGTTACTGGTTATTCTTTACTAGGAAGGGTAGAAAAAAGACTATATAATAGTCTTTTCAATGCAATTAATTCTGTTATTCAGGCTTTTAATATGAAAAATGGAGCGTGTCATCTAGAACTCCGGAGAATAGATAATGTTTGGAAATTAATTGAAATAAATCCCAGAATATCAGGTGGAGCAATGAATGACATAATTGAAATTGGGCATGGAATTAACTTAGTGCAAGAGACTATTCGGTTAATGTTAGGAAATAAACCTTCACTAGTAAAAAAACATTATAAATATGTGTACGCTCATTACCTAACAGTTAAATCTACAGGAAAACTAATTCGAGTTACAGGAAAAAATCGTAGTTCTAAATATCCTGGTGTAGAGAAAGTTTTTATAAAACCTAAAAAAGGAACTACCTTAAAACCACCTACATCAATGGGACATCGATGTGGATACGTTTTAGCAGCAGCCGATTTTAAAGCAGAAGCTAAAAAAATAGCTTTAGAAGCAGCTAAAGAAATTTCATTTGAAATCCAAGAAGAATAAGAACAACTTATATACACCAACAGATAAAAATATAATAAAAATCATATTTCATATAATTCTAATTATCATAATCTATCATTATTCATAATAAAAAAAGTCACTACTTATCTATTTTTATATAAGTAGTGAGCTTTTTTATTATGAAATTTTAATTTATTTACTAAATAGATAACTGCAAAATGATTTCTTACAAAATATTATTACGTTCATTGTTTTCCTTCAGATATTCTTTAATTTGTTGTATTTGCTCCGGATCACGTATTGGTTGAACGAAATTCATTATTCAATACCTCCCGTTTCTTCTGTCTCGTAAACTTCTAATCCAAGTGCAAAAGCAAGTTTATAAAATGCTTTATACTTCCAACGTCGATAAGTACGCTCAGACATCCCTATTTCGTTATAAACCATGTAATCACATACGTCTTCTTCTTCTAAATAACGTTTATAAATAATATCTCTTTGAATGCTTCCTGCACGTCCGTTCCCTAATCGATTTAGAAACTGATCAATACGTACTGACATTCTTTCAAGCCACTCTTCTCGTTTGCTTTGTTGAATATTTGCTATAGCAACATCTTCTAACAGCTTACCAACTGTATGTGTAGGACCGTGCTCACGTATTTCATAAGAAGGAGTGACTTTCATTTCTTTACGCATCATCCCAAATTGTCTATGTATACGTACACTTTCCAACACACCTTCTAATTCCTCTTGTGTCGCTGTTCTATCAATTTTTGGTAAGAAAGATAATTGTTTAGTCATGTAAGACCACTCCTTTTTATTTTTAAATTACTTTTGTCTTAATGCTCCACGTCTGCGTTCATAACAAGGTCTATGCACCCCCATCAAATCCTCAATTTCACGAGTACTAAATTTCTCTTTTCGTTTTTTCTTATTTTTCTTTTTCGATTGGTTTTTCCATTCACGTAGCTGATTCTTTAACACCTTCATTTCCCCATCTCCCTTTCCAAAATAAAAAAAAGGACACCTATTCCTAAAGCAGCTTGAATTGCTGCTTTAATGAATTGGTGTCCTCTAGTTTTCTAGCCGGACTATATTTGTTTTTCGTTCACTTAAAATACCAGCTTGTATAAAAATATTACTCATATCTTTTTCCGTTGTAGGTAACAAACCTGACTCCCTTTATTTCCACATCTTTTTCAAGCTCTTTTATACTACCCGTAACATGTATAACGTGTTTTATTGTTTCCATACTTCCACTTCTTTATCTAATTAACGACCTGTCCACATATCTTGTACAATTCCATTTTCAAATAATTCATATGGGAAATAACAATATCCTTTATCTCCCCACTCTTCTCCCCAGCTGTTTCGAATAATAACAGTTTTCTTATTATCATCATATCCAGCAGCACAAACAGCATGTCCTGCCTGTTGACCATCTTCAACAATTACATCATCTGTTCCTGATACCGGAACTATACCAGTCTTTTTAACTTCTTCTGACATAAAAGATTTTGGCACAGCAAATCCAAGTACAACAACTAATCCATGGGCAAGTGCAGCCTTTAATCCCGATAAATCTTGAATACGATGGTAGGTTCCAATTTTATAAAGCGTTGCATCTGATTCAGCCTTTGGTGATGGCTTATCTCTAAAATTCTCAGTATAAGGAAAATCCTCTTCAGGACATACCCCAATTTTTTTAAGAACATCCATACCATCACGAACATTCGCTCCGCTATCTTCCTGAATATGTCCTTCTATTTCTCGCTCATGATAATATAAAAACAAACGAGATAAGCAAGTAAATGGACGACCTGATTGTAATAATAGGTATTCTCTTAACCCTGAAACAATTGCATTCGCCGTACAAGAACCTATATTCCATTGGTTTACTATACCTGACATTTTAGGACGAAGATCGACTTGCGTTGGCAAATCCGCCTCATTACTAAACAAGTAACTCCGAAATATTTTGTCTCTTAAATCAACAGGGTCTTTTCTTACATTAAGGTACTTTACAATATCTTTGTTACTGGTAAAACTGAAATTTGATTCATTTGAGCTCATTGCAAAAATCCATCCTTTCTTTATATCTAGATGATTCATTTCTTTTCTATACTTAACTTAAAAATTAAAATTATACCTTTTTAATTTTAATTTCATTTGCATTCACTACATCCAAATTTTTAATTATTTATCTTTTTAATTATCAATTTCTATTTTCAATTTATCTCACAACCACTTGAACTCTATATTTTTTTCTTCCTTATTTGTTTCGATTACTTTTTCTATTCACTTAATTGATCTCTTAACACATTCATTTCCCCATCTCCCTTTTCAAAATAAAAAGGACACCTATTCCTAAAACAGCTTTAATGAATTGGTGTCCTCTAGTTTTCTAGCCGGACGATATTCATTTCAAAGGATTATTTTATAAAAATATTAACTAGCAAAATAATTAATATTACTAAGCTATTACTCCAATCGTTCTATTTAATTTATACATATATTAATAGTAATTTGAGAAAAGGAGGTGTTTTTATATGGCTGAGCATACAAAATGTGTTTGCGAACAATTAGAAAGATTACAGTTAGGTACAGAAGTAGATGTTTTCCTTACAGGAACAACACTAGAGGATCTTATTTTTACTAACTTTAATCCAGATAATTTTTGTGTAACATTTGTGGATAACACAACAGAACCTGGCTCTATAATTGTTTTGGACTGTCGTGATATTCAAGCGCTTAGAATTGAAGCTGAGTAGAGTAAAGATGGGGCTTTGAAAAAAGCCCTATTTCACACAGCATATTTCAATATAAATTATAAAATAGAGGAGCCGGAAAAATGTCAGTTTTCATCAACTATGCTATTACTCCCAAAGTATTCAATCCTAATCTAACATATCTTCCAAATAACCGACGTTCTTTTATCCCAACCCAAAAAGAGAGTTCTAAAAATATTTGCTATCTTTTAGAAACATATTACTTAGGAAAAAAAATAAAACAGCTGTTAGTTAACGGCACAATATTAAAAGCTTCTATATTTGTAGGATTCCATAATAGATCCCGCCTTGCTACATTTATAGATGAAAACGGAGATATCACTGTAGTTAACTGCGAGCGTATTGATGCGATTCTACTCTAATTATGAATTTACATTTAAATAAATAATCATTATTTTCAAGATACGCGTTAGTTCTTACACATAATACCAATAACTGTTACCATAAAAAACTTGGTCCAAAGTGCACTTATATACAGTACCTTTTTTATTTGACCGAATAAGCCTCCAGATTCCGTCAATAATGTAGACAACCCATTAAGTTACTTTCTCCTTGTTCCCCCTTGGAGAACCGAACAGTTAGCTTTTGCTAGATGCTCTTTGTTAGTAAAAACGCACTCAATTGACTGGATACACATATAATATTTTGTGCTTCTCTCTTTATAAAATGAAGTTTTAATTTAGTTTTCTTTCCTGCATAATATTTTGGTATTTGTTTATACCATAGATGTAACTATTTGTTACAACATATATCTGTATCCAGTGAACTTCTAAAATTGTACAATAAAGCAATTAGCTACTTCAGCTAGCTGCTTTGTTGTGCAAAATAAAGGTTTTATTTCTCAACAACCATTATTGGAATTAAAACCCCACTAATGGTAATATGAAAATACCTTTCAGTCATAATTTTTAACATGTCAAGTGTTGTTCCCTTTTAAAAGGTCCTGTGTCAATCAGGGCCTTTTAAACTTGTTCCTTACTAAAATAGCGTTTTTATTAAAAACTTCTCACATTTAAACCGGACAAGCATATGTTATTCTATCGAGGCTTTCCATTCATAGCATTCTACCTTTCTTATTTGAGAGCACGCTTATATGTGTGCTCTTTTTATTTAAGATAAAATAAGGATTTTGTTTAAAAACCGCACATTTATTAAGAACATACATAAAATATCATGCGGTATTCTTTTTTAATATTAGTTTTGGTTAAAGAGCGCCTTAAAAGCGCTCTTTATATTTGTTAATAAATAACCATTTTTCTCAAACACACTCACGGTTTGTATAAGCCAATCATATATTTACATAGACAAGAAATAGCTTTTTATTATACATGCGCAATTTTTGTGCATGTTTTTTCTTTAATAAAATAACTATTTTGTTTAATTTTTAACATACAACCGCTTGTCCATGTCACTTTGCTCAACGCCTACATTTACTATCAGTAATATAAATTTTTTAGAGGTGAATTATATTGGACGAGTTTTTATCTTCTGCTGCATTAAACCAGAATTCGATTGGACCAACACTCCCACCTATGCAACCTTTTCAATTCCCTACTAGACCGACCGGTAACACCGGACCACCTGGCATTGTTTCAGTTACATTTAACCAAAGTCATATTCCTGCAACTAGCCCAACTAACCTCGTATTACCAGCTATTAGTGTAGGCGTTAATCAAATAGTAAAGTTAGAAGGAGTTTTCAGATCTGATTATGTTTCCCTAAGTCCCCTTACAGAATTTACTGTATCTTCAATTCTCGCTCTAAAAAGAGGCGTCTTTACTATTGCGGTTCAGATGGAGCTTCAAGAAGATATTTAAAAACCAGTAAATGTTTCAACAAATTTAACACACAACGTTTCAATAGTCTGGATAGATACGCCTCCCCCTGGTACTTATGTATACAGGCTATCTCTGAATGCCACGGGAATTGGTACATCCACTAACACTATTAGTGAAAGAAACATAACTGCTACAGTAATAAACATTTAAAGTGTAATTCCCGGTCTATAAATCGTAATATGAAGTAAAAGTAAAACAAAAACAGCTTGTAGAAACAAAGCACCCTATTCCATGTTCTAAATTTTCAATACTAGAGCAGTGCATTTTATACAAACAGTTACGTAGTTTTGTTACGTTTCAAAATTAATCAATAGTAATAAAAATAGATTATTAAATTTGTTAATCCCAATAAATAGCTTTTAAAGTTGCGCTCACTTCCACCATTCATACTGATTTTCACATATTTCATATAAAGTATGAGAATGAGCAGAAAATCAGATATAACAGCAAAAGATCGTAAAGATGCGGGGAAAAAAGCATTAAAATCGGCAGTTGTTAAAGGTTGGATAAATGTAGGTAAATGGGGATTCTTTGGTGACATGGTTGCATTTATGGACAGATATTATACAGGCTATAAGAATTACAATCTTAAAAAGAAAAGAGAAAGAAGGGCTGATAGCAGCTCTTCTTTTTGGTTCTGGTGCAATAAATCTGCTTATAAAAGTCAAAGAGTGCGTCAAGAGTATAAAACATAAAAAGACATTCGATTTTTGATTTGAAATAAAGTCACAATGTTTATAAAAGGTTGGATAAATTATCTCTCTAAATTAAAAGATGCTACGTGTGTTTTGATTTATCTCTTTTATAAAATTGTATAACGCTTTACAAAGTAGATTCCTTTTCTCTCTTATCAATATTCATATGTTACAATAGTACCAGTAGTATCAGTGGTACCATTAAAACAATTAGAACAACCACCACAACCACCACAACCGCCACAGCCGCCACAACCAAAACAACCGAAGCAACCAATACAACGGAATCCACCACAACGGAATCCACCACCACCACAACGACCTCCACAACCGCCACAACGACCGCAACCGCCACAGCGACGAGCAGCATCTTCAAAATAGTAGTATGGATATTGGTTTTGCTGGTCCCAATACACAATATTTCCAGACTGGTAATCATTAAGGCTTAACGCTTGTAGTTCTTGTTGAAACTTATTCATTTTCATGACCTCCGTTTATAAACTTTAACCTCATCGATGCTTTCCAATATTTCTGTTCGTTAAATCTAAGTAGAAATAACGCTATAAACTAAGTTCAATACGTACACCTATAAAGTATGACCTATCACTAGACGGTGCACCTTGTTCATATACCTATTTTTACTATGGGCTCATTTTTATAAATAGAAATTATAAAATGTGAATGCTTGCGTCATATCTTCATGCTTACTAAGTTCAATTCATTTCTCAATAACCATGATGCCGTATCCTACGTATTCCCGTATGCCGCTTAGATTTTTCTGTACTGTAAATGCCTCTCGTTATAACACTTCCATATACTTTCTGAGAGCACCTTCAGATATTCCTAACTTTTTTATATACTTCACTAGCCGAATAATCGATTTAGTCCGTCGTAGCGTCAAAACACCTACTAGTGACAGGACTCAATGACGGTTAAGAAATTCCTACAAAAAAAGCCCTGATTAGGGCTTTTCATTCTACTTTTTCAGCAAGCTCTCCATGAAATTGCTAATTGAAGAAAATTGAAAAAAAGACGCACTTAGATTGATACGTCTTTTTTGTGATACCCCTTTTTTGAAATCATATAAAGAGGTCTTATCCATACATATGTATAACAATACCTCTACTCTTTATCTAATTACATCTTTTACTTCTGTATCCACTGGCCATTTTTCTAATGTATAAGCCATTTCCCAAAATGAATATTCATATTGACTACTAATAATGAAATGCTGTTTCATACGCTTCCGATCAGACTCTGTCACTTGTTCAGCGATAGTATCTAATCGTGTAATTTGCTCTTCAACTAAAGTACGGAACCAATCAGATCCATAAGCAGAAATCCACTCTTTATAAATCGGCTCTTCTGGCTGACATTCTTTTAAACGTTCACCAATTTCATAATATAGCCAGTAGCAAGGTAAAATTGCTGCGATAATATCCCCTAAATGCCCTTCATACGCCGCACGGTACATATGTGAAGTATACGCATATGCAGTTGGGGCAGGGATAAAATGACCTTTTTCTTCTTCCGTAATTCCTAATTTCTTTGCGAAATTCTCATGTAATGATAATTCTGCCTCGTATGTATTTTGAGCATGGTGTGCCATGCGAGCTGTCGTTTCTAATTCAAGAGCCTTTGCAGCTCCTAAAGTTTGTACTCTAGCAAAATGACTTAAATAATATGAATCTTGAAGTACGTAATAACGAAAACTTGCCAAATCTAACGTACCTTCACCAAGTTTTTTTACAAAAGGATGATGAAAACTTGCCTCCCAAATAGAATCTACTTCTTTACGTAATGTTTGTGAAAAAGTCATTTAAATTCCTCCAATAATGTATAAAATATATGTATTTATCCACAGTTATTAAATCTGTAAAACAAAAAAAACTTTCTTTACAGGCGTAAAGAAAGTGAAATAGACAATATTAATGTATTCTTTAAATATAATCGTCTTCCCACTTCCCTACGCTGGTATTAACCAGATCAGGTACTAAGAGTCTCAAAATTATGTTTGATCTCAGCCTACAAAAGGCCCCCCTAGTGGATAAATATTTAGTTGTCGTATTGTAATTATCATAGCATACTTCGTGGAACTATCAAAAGTTTTAATTGTATAATTATCTTAAAAACCTTCTTCTTTCCTCACTCTTAATGAAGTTTCAATTATCATATCTAATAGTTTACTATAATTAATCCCCGCGGCATCTGCACTTTTTGGCAGTAAACTTGATTGGGTCATCCCTGGTAATGTATTAACCTCCATTACATATGGAATTCCGTCCTTCACCATCATATCAACCCTTGCATAAACACTACATTTTAATGCTTTATAACAAGCCAATGACGCTTTATTTACACGTTCCTTAATTTCAGTTGGAAGTTCAATAACTTCTTCAATTGTACTAACATCATCGTATTTTGCATTGTAGTCAAAAAACTCAGCTGCATGTCGAATTGAAACGATAGGTAAATGTTTACCATCAAAAATTGAACAAGTAATCTCGTCACCTTTTATATACTTCTCAATTACTACTTCAGAATCCCATTCGAATACAGTTTCCAGCATTGAGATCAATTCATTTTTATCATTGACGATCTTTACGCCAACACTCGAGCCGCCAGAGTTTGGTTTTACCACTAACGGAAATCCTAACTTATCTAAATCATCAAGCTTTAGATCCGCCATTTTTGTAAGTTCAATCCAATCTGGTGTTTCTACTCCTTCATAACGCAAAATCTTTTTCGAAATATTTTTATCCATACATATACCGCTAGATAACATATTGCTGCCACTATATGGAATACCTAAACTCTCAAGCGTCCCTTGAACCGTACCATCTTCTCCGTATTTTCCGTGTAATGCTAGCAATGCAAAATCAATGTCTTTCGCTTTTTCAATTAAATCCATTTTTTCATTTAACGTAATTGGAACGATTTCATACTTATTTTTATCTAAATGTGCAATCATTTCATTTCCAGTCATAATTGATACTTGTTTTTCAGAGGATACTCCTCCCATAATAACGCCAATTCTCATTTTCTCAACTCCAAGTTTCATTTTTTAAAGTTTCACCAATTATTTGAATCCCACTAACTATTTCTTTCTCCTTCAAACGTGAAAAACCTAAGCGGAATGTATTCGCTCCCCCTCCATCAGAATAAAAAACATCTCCAGGAGAAAACGTTACACCTTTCTCATAACACTTTTGTAAAAGTGTGCGAGCGTGAATTTTCTCTTCCAACTCTATAAACAAATGAAGTCCGCCATCTCCAGTCATCCTTTTAAACGGAATATACTGATTGCAAGCCCCAACGGCTAACTCATATTTTTTCTTGTAAACAGATCTTGCCTTTTTTAAATATTTTTCAAAATATCCTTCATGTAAATATTGAAACAAAACAGCTTGATCTAACGTAGATGTGTGAATGGTTCTTGCTCTTTTAACACTTTCTAAATAATGAATCAGTTCTTTATCGGCAATAATCCACCCTACACGTAAACCAGGGAAAAGTACCTTCGAAAAGCTACTAATATAAATCACATTATTACCAGCCCCTGCAAAAGTTAATAGTGGCGATAAATGTGAACCTGAATAACGTAATTCTTCATTAAATCCGTCCTCTATAATAGGAACCTTATATTTCGAAAATAACCTCATCAATTCCGTTCTTTTTTCCGAACTTGTAACAATACCAGTTGGATTATGATAAGAAGGAATTAAATACGCAAAATCAAAATCCTTTTCACGTAAACTTTTTTCTACTTCAGTCGTATCAATACCATCATCATTCATATCTATCCCATGAACTTCAAGTCCATGTAAGCGAAAAAGTTTCAATGCAGCATGGTGAGTTGGATTCTCACAAATCACACGCCCTGATTTTTTCGCTAAGGAAGATAGTACAATATCTAATCCTTCTGTAAATCCATTTGTAATTAAAATATCTTTGTTCGAAATATCTACACCTTTTATTTCCATGTAATGAAGTAGATATTTCATTAACGGGCGGTAACCTTTTGCATATCCGTAGTTCAATACGATATCCCCTTCAATGGACATACGAGTAAGAAAAGCTCTTTTGAAATTTTCAACATCAAATAGCTTTTCGTCCGGGGCTATACTATTAAAAACAACCATTCCTTTTTCCCAGCGGACTCCATGCTTCATTAAGTCTAATTCATCCGCTAATGTGGTAACTGTATTAAGTTTATTTTTCCAATCTATTTCAACAGACGAAGTGTTAGATATATCCACCTTCGCAACGAAATTCCCTTTTCCTTTTACTGCATAAATGAGTCCTTCTTGTTCTAAATCCGCATAAGCAGAGAGTACTGTATTTCTGCTCACTGATAATAATTCACTCAGTTCCCTTGTTGATGGGATCTTTTGATCACCGAGCAAATGCCCTTTCATAATCATCTTTTTAAAATAATCCTTTAATTGAATATAAACGGGACGATCTTTTACAACTTTAAAATCTTTAAACAATTTCTTACCCCCTGCAATTATTTTTGCATATTTATTTCATTCTCAAAAGGTCCACTACATATGTATTTTTTATTAACAGCGGTACGGTCTTATAAAGTGAAACTTTAATCCGTGGGAATTTTATTCATCCCCCACCGATTTTTAGCCCGAATCGGACATATATGGGCAAAAAGGCTCCCACCTAACTTTTTTTCTCCATCCGAATTTTGAAGGTGTGAGTTTTACTTCTATAAATCTCTACGATATAAGTTAATTACATCTTTTAAAGCAGCTGCTGCGGCTCCGCGTGGATTAGAAGCTCCACCAATTGTAGTAACTTGTCCCATTGTATCTGTAAAGAATGTTATTCCTTTTTCAGTTCCATTTACTTTTGCTAGTGGATGGTCTTTTTCTATTTCAAGCGGTTCTACATTAAGATTCACTTTACCATCCATATCCTTATATGCTGAAGCTATTAATTTAATATAATTGTTTTGTTCCTTAGCATGTCGAATTTGTTGTTTTGTAACATTTTCGATTCCTTTTATATGCATATCAGTAAGCATATTCTCAACACCCATCAAGCTGTTTGCCAAAAGTAATAATTTACACGCACTATCCGAACCACTTACATCTAATATTGGGTTCGTCTCAGCAGTTCCTTTATTTTGCGCTTCTTTCAGTGCTTCTTCAAACGTAACATCTTCTTCATACATTTTTGTAAGAATATAATTAGTTGTCCCGTTTAATATTCCTTCTATTTTTTCAATATTGCAGCCAGCCAAACTAAATTGTCCAATATCTAATGTCGGTAGTGCTGCAGCAGTTGCGCCACTATAGCGAATTCGTACATTCGCTTCTTTTGCTGCTGCCTTTATTTCTCTCCAGTTAGTAACGAGTGCACCTTTTGAAATTGCAACAATATCCATATGTTTCTCAATCGCTTGTTTTATATATTTTTTTCCCGGATTTCCATCTTTAAGATTTGTAACTGTTGATTCTACCAATACAGTACCACTTATCCCACTTGTTGCACGGTCTTTCGGGTGATGTTCTATATACTTTTCAATTGATGCAGTACCGCTACCATACATTAATAAATGATGAATAGACAAACCTTCCTCATTATGTATTGCAATATTTCTACCTAATACGCCACTTACAACTAAATGGATTCCATATGTTTCGTATATATATAAATATTTTTCGTTTACTAATTTTATAAACTCTCTTCCTACTGTCCCGTATCCTGATAAAACAACTTGTATTTTCATAATATCCCCCCATATTTTTCTTCCATATCCCTCTTTCAATATAATATAAAGCGCTCCCGAATTCCATCGAGAGCGCTTTATTATTAACTATTGCGGTAACCGCGATAACTTTTCTGCAACTGTTCTATAAAACTCTTGAATATTAGAAAAACCTAACGTGTCTGAAACGCTTAGTCCTACCATGTCTAAATGATCCCAATTTGCTTTCGTTTCAATATGATTCCATTTTCCAACCTGTAAAAACTCATTATTATTTACAGCAATACTAGTTGAAGGCGCAATCATAGAATTTGTATTTACTACACCGTCATTTTGCCACCAAGATGTATCAATTAATGGGCGATTTTCTTCAAATCTTGCATAGGAACCTAAGAAAAATGCATTCCCCATTAACACTTTGTTCATTGTAATATGAGGTAGTTGTAAACCTGTTATAGGTGCTGCTTGTGATGCATGTCCACTATACGATAAGTAATACACATCCGATTGCGTCTTTACCCAACTATTTAACTCCCTTGCTCCATCAGTACTTAAATCCCATTGACTAATATCTTTTGTATTTTCCCAAATTGAACTATTTAAAATCCGATCAGTATATTGGAAGAAGGACTCTCCAGCATTTTTTTTCATACCCCATTGGTCCAATTTAAAATCATATAATGATAAATTATTGTTTCCTCCTAAACTCGCAGCTGTAATGAGTAAATCTTTAACGAACGGCAATAGAAGACTTCCGTCCGCGAGTGTTGTGCCATTATGAGGAGTTGCTAAAGTTGTAACACTATGAACATACGATTTACCGCCTTCAAATAGTGGTGATATCTTTGCGTTCGGATGATTTTTCACATAGTTTTTTTCTTCATAACTGCCTTCTTTTAATAACTGCACTAATGTTCTTGTCGTTTGTCCACCCATGCTATGCCCAACTAAATGAACTTTATTTGTTTCACTCCAATTTGGTGCAAATCCACTATAAGTTCTACCAAAACGATTATGTCCATGTTTCTCAGCGTGTGCCGCACCATAGTCTACAATTCCACCGTTAATTTGTGCATATAATTCACATGCACGGTCCCAGTTACTAGAAACAGGACCAACAGCAGCCGTATGTACTGTATAGCCATTTCTTTTTAAATCTTCCTGTATATCATGAACACCACCCCAATATTTTACCCCTAACATTTCTTCCCTACCCCATCCAGCAAATCCATTCACTAAAATGATAGGATAATTATTTTGTTGCCTCTCTTCAGCGTAAGTTGTTTTCGCTATGAATGAACAAACAGTCACTAATGTGAAAAAACATACTTTTAAAAATAACTTTCCCATACTTTCTCCCCCTAATTAAACGCTTTCATTTTTCCGTGAAAAATATTGACACATTCAGTTTTTAACTTACACATAATGTAAAGTATTTTATATACGTTGTATATATAGAAAACATACACAAATGTTGATAAATATTAATTCAAGTAAACATTTACTTTTTACAATACAACTTGTAAATCTGATTATTTGAATTTATAATTGAATGTAGTTTCCTCATGTTACATGAATTTAACAATCATAAGAAAACTAATTTTATTGCTTGAAAAGGAGGAAAAAGCATGCAAATCGGATCAAACATTCATACATTAGCTCAACCTACTAAAATAACTCCATCTAACCTTGAGCATAATACTATCTCTTCTACTAAACTTGAAGGTAAGAAAGCAAATGATCCTATCAAGTTCGATATTCGTTCATCTGAAAAAGAAATGAAACAGCCTGAGCATAAATTTAACGAATTAGATTTATGGAAGATGTTAAAGGATAAAGGTGTTCCATTATGGATCATTCTTGAAATGCTACAAAAGTCTCGTAAAGAAAAAGAAGCTCAAAGTAATTCGGTTCAAAACCCAAATGTGATTGAGGAAACAAACGAGACTCGATTAAATGAAGTAATGTAATCTAAATGGCATATAACTAAAAAGAGTTCGAGGTTGATATAGTTTCTATCAACCTCGAACTCTTTTTTAAGATTTTTCTCCAATCGTTACAAACTGAAAAGATACTTCTCCTTCCAAACCTTTAATTAGCTTTTTTACTTTGACATTTTCATTAACCATTGTATTATCTGTCGACATTTTAGGCCTTTCGTCACCTAAAGATTTCTTAAATTGAAGAAGATGCATTTTCGTTTCATTTGCTTTTATTTCCTTATATACACTATTTTTTGCTACAATCACATACGATTGCGTTGGATATTTACGATTGTTACCTATCCAAGCGTCACTATCGTATGTAACAGGAATCTCTTTTCCTTCTATTTTAATACTTTTCATAGTCTTTTCGTCTTCACTTGTAAACAGTAGCGATCCTTCTTTTGGGAATTTCGGTAACGTATCTATAATATAATCGGAGTCATTATCTCGTTTACGAAAAACTTTTTCTTTAATCAACGCTAGTGCTGTAGATTCATTTAAAATTAAGACATGTCCATTTCCAACTTCACTTTTTTTCACAGAAAACACTTCATTTTCTTTCGTAATTTCCTGATAACGATTAATAATTGGTGAAATATTATTTTCATCTCCAATAATTAATACACCGTTTGCAGGGAATGCGTTGTCCTTTTTAGAGCATGCACTAAAGCTTATTAAAAGTATTATAGTTAACATAAAAATAGTTAAAGTTCTTTTCATCACGGTTCCTTTCATAATTCATATCATTTTTTACATGTTTTTTTGTAATTTTATTAGTTAATATCCTCTATCTCGCATTAACGGGCAGTAAGACCCCCACCTCAAAATTCAGCGAGAGCAAAGAAGTTAGGTGGGGGCTCAACTGCCCGTAAAAGCCCGATTGGTGAAGGCTAATAATCAGTGGGGGATGAAGGAAACCCCCACTGATTAAAGTTTCACTTTATTGCTCCATAGTCTTATAAAGCTTTTGTAGGTAACGCCAACGAGTGATAAAAAAATATAAAACTTGTATACATATAAATGAAATTAAAATAAAGATCGAGCTGTTTAAAATAGAAAAACTGACTAATTGTTGCAGTGCCGTATACGCAACTACAGTATGAATCACTGCAATGATAATTGGTAAGAAGAACATTAATACTAACTGTCTCGTTACAACTTTTTTTAACTCTCGTTTACTTAATCCCATTTTCGAAATCATTTTATATTGTTGTTGATCACGGTCCAAATCAGTATATAATCGGAAATAAATAAAACTAGCAGCAAATGTAAAGAAGACGATTCCGACTAAAACACTTGCCATGAGTAATAAACCATTCTTTTGCTTTGCCTCCAACAAGTTTAATGTTAAAGCTTCAAAGTAGAAATCTCTGTCCCTGATATCTTTATCGAGTATACTCTTTAATTGATTTGAAATCTCTTTCGTTTTTATCCAATCATCTACAACAAATCCATAAGTACGATGTTGAATATTTTCATCTTGTGGATTACTCGTCAGAGGAATTTCATCATACACATGATCTTGAACAGCAATATAAATACTACTAGAATCATGTGGTAAAACTAAATCCCCAACAGTTTTTTTCACACGAAATGTCTTTGTCCAATCACCTTGAATAACTTCAATATTTTTTTTATAGTCACCATTTTTAAATTCTTGTTTTTGTGACACCCTCCCAGGAATTAGTAAAATTTCATCTTCTTTTTCAATTGTTTCTTGTTGGTACCCTAGTGCTCTCGTAAGTTCGTTATATTCACTTAATTTCAATACATTTACGTTACTTTCTGTAAATTTACTTGAAGATGAAGCCATTCGGTACGGAATATTTGCATCAGAGAGATGTTTTTTTATAATAGAGAGATGTTTATCTACTAATTTGTTGTTTTCAGAGCTTTCATACAGAAATGTATATGGGTTTGTCATCCACACTAAATTCCTATTACCAAGAGCGGCTGTTGTACCTATTGCTGTAAATGCAACTGCTGAAATAATAGATACTATAAAAAACATCGTTGCATTATCTTTCATACGGTAAATCAATTCTGAAAATGTTAATATATTTGTTCTCTTTAAAAAGAAAGATTCTCTCCTTTTAGCAAGATACAATATATACACGCTACACTGTGTATATAAAAAGTACGTTCCAATAATGACTAGAAGTACACCTATTCCGAGCGTAATAAAATTAATACTTGGGATAAAGCGAAATACTGAAATATATCCATAGCCTATACTAATTAAAGAAAGTAGCGATAATAAAATGGAAAATTTCGGTTCAGGCTTTGGCTTTTCCTCTGCTTGAATAAGTTCCACAAGTTCCGTTACTTTTATCATTTTAAAAGTAACAAGCGAAACGATTAAAAATAAGAAAAGAAATGTGATGACTGTTAATAGTACGGCCTTCACTGGTATATAAAAAGGTAAGCCATTACTAATCATTAATACACTTGCACTAATCAATAATACTAGTTTAGAAAATATGAGACCGATGAAAATCCCTATACAAATTGACCCAAGTCCAATTAACATATTTTCAATTAATAATAATTTCTTTAGCTGCCTCATTGACATACCTTGCATCATTAAAATGCCAAATTCTTTCTTACGCGTTTTTAAAAATGAACTTACTGAATATAGAATAAAGAAAAATGAAAAAACAAATATCAAGCCTTGCGAAACTGTAAATCCTAATGTACCAAATGCACTTATTGTTGCACTTGTCGATTTCAACTCCCCTTGTAAATCAGGATGAAATAATAAAAGGGCATACGTAAAGAAAATCATAATAGAAAATGTACAACTTAAAAAATGAGCAGCATATGTACGCTTATTACGAAAAATATTATTAAACGCGAACTGACGAAAAGTCATGCCTTTTGCCTCCTAACAAAGAAAGGACATCCATAATCTTTTGATAAAAGGCTTGCCTGCTTTCACCACAATAAATTTCATTATATAATTGACCATCTTTAATAAATATAACTCTGCTGCAAAAGCTCGCTGCATACGGATCATGTGTAACTAACATCATCGTTGCTTTTTCTTCTTTATTAAGAGTATCTAGCATCTCCATTACATCATTTGAAGATTTAGAGTCTAAATTCCCTGTCGGTTCATCTGCAAGTAATAATTGTGGTTTATGAACGATAGCACGAGCAATTGCAGTTCTTTGAGCTTGCCCCCCTGATATTTCAAACGTTCTTTTACTCAATATATCTGCAATATTTAATTTCTCTGCAATATCTTCCACTCGTTTGTTCATTTCTTGTACAGATACACCATCTAGTGTCATCGGCAATACAATGTTTTCTTTCACTGTAAGTGTGCTAAGTAAATTAAATGATTGAAAAACAAATCCTAATTGTTTCCTACGAAATAAAGCTAAACTGTCTGATGATAACTGAAAAGGATTTGTACCATTTATTAATATTTCTCCCGATGTAGGAGAATCAATAGTAGATACCATATTTAATAATGTTGTTTTCCCGCTACCTGATGGTCCCATAATTCCTACAAATTCACCTTCTTGAATTGATAAATCAATATCTACCAATGCTTTAAAAGGTATTTTCCCTTTATATACTTTACTAATACTTTTTGCATGTAAAATTTCCATTTATATTCTCCCTTCATTTCCACTGCTCACTATAAAGTGTAAATGAATTGTCTTATAGCACATATTGATTCATCTTTCATTTATCTTACACGCTTGTAAGATTTCTAAAAAAACTGATAACAAATCTATTTCCAATATATAATCAATGTATATCTATCTTATAATATTTGTATAGTGGTATGGAATACAATGCTTCTTATTTCTAGTCGCTGAAACAACTTGTATTCTTTATTAGCAACATGCAATATATTATAAAGAATAACTATACAACTTCAAAACAATGAATAACAACTTATCATATAGTACGAAAAAAAGCTCAGAGTTTTAGCTCTAAGCCTTTTTACTGATTTCATATGCAATATAGCTCCCTTCAAAGAGCTATATTTTTTATCCACTCTGATTTACTCAATACATAATGATTATATAGTTGATTTTCTATCGTCTGTTCACTCATATAAGTAAACCCACATTTTTCAATAACTTTATTTGATGGTACATTGTTAATTAAAGCTATCGCATTTAAGACATCTAAAGTGGTGTTTTTAAACAAATAGTCAACTAAGCCTTTAGTCGCTTTTGTAGCATAGCCAGTATTTTGATATTCACTTGAGATAGCATACATTATCTCTCTGTTTGGTGTAGGGAGTTCTTCTTTAATACCTGTGCAGCACCATCCAATGAATTCATTTGTAGCTTCCTTAAATATTCCTAGCTTTAACATATGATTATCTATGTTATTCGTAGTTTTCACTGCCTCAAGAAATGCTTTGTTTGCTGGTATTTCATCATTGATAATCCAATTAACCCTCTGTTCTTTCGTTGATTTCCAGTCTGGCAAAAATTTTTCTATTTCCGGTTGATTCGATATTTTATAAATACTCTCAGCATCTTTCATAGTAAACTCTTGTAGGTATATATCTCCACAGTCTATTCTAAATAACTTAGTTGAACTCTCTGCTCCCATGTTAATCCCCCTAAATAATTATAGCGCCTTAATCTGTTTCGTAAGTTCTATGAATCGTTCGTCAAGTTTTTTATATTCTTTATCATTAGAAGTTAAAAAGCTTAATTTTCCTAATACTTCTTGTCTCTCTGTTTCTAACGTTAAACGTAGCTCTTCAATTTCATCTCTTGTTTTAGGAGGTTCTTCTAGCTGTTTTTGTATCGTATGATTTGAAAACGCGAGTTTTGTGTTAGTTGTTTTCTCTAGAAAATATCGATCGTGAGAAACGATAACTAGTGTTCCATTATACTCCGCTAATGTATTTTCAAGCTGTTCACGTGAAGGCAGATCAAGGTGATTTGTCGGTTCATCTAAAATGAGTACGTCTTTTTCATCTAAAATATAAACCATTAACTTACATTTCACTCGTTCTCCCATGCTCATATGTTCAATCGGCTCTTTCCATTGAGAAGCTTGGAACCCTAAATGTTTCATTAAATTTTGGACTTTCCCTCTTTTTTCAAATGAATCTTTAAAAAATAAATCTTCTGGCGTTTTATCAAGTGGTAAATCAAATACTTCTTGTGTTAAATAACCGATGTTTGCAGATGGTGAAACCCATACTTCTCCTTCCACAGTTTCCGTTCCCATAATCATCTTTAGTAATGTTGTTTTCCCACTACCGTTTGGTCCAACAATCGCAACCTTCTCACCGTGCTGAATTGTAAAATTAACGTTTTCAAATAATATTTTTCCATGAAAGTCTTTTTTTAATTGTTTTACTTCTAAAAAGCGTTTTCCTACTTTTTTACTCGCTTGAATAGAGAACTCAACTGAGTACTCCTCTTTCACACGTTCTACTTTCGTTTTCTCTAGCTCTTTTTCGAGACGTTTTCGTTTTGACTTAACTTGCGCATCCATTCGCTTCGCTTTTACACGATAAAATTCTTTAACACCTTCTTGTTTTGTAGACTGTGCGTGTGCCTTTTGTGACCATGAACTTAATTCTTTTATATGTGTTTCTACTTGTTCAATCTTTTTTTGCTGCTTTTCATATTCACGTTGTTGCGTCAGTCTTTTTTGCTCACGTGCTTTCATATAACTCGTATAATTACCGCTATGCTCAATTAATTTTTTATCCTCAATTGACCATATTTTTGTTGCGACAACATCTAAAAAATATCGATCATGCGATACAACGATAACTGTACCTTTCATATTTTTTATTTGTTTAATGAGAAATTCCGTACTCATCTCATCTAAATGATTTGTCGGTTCGTCTAATATTAAGACATTAGGATTTTTCGCAAATCCTTTCGCTAAGCGAACTTTCAGCTTTTCACCACCACTTAAAGTATGAAAATCGTTCGTTGGCACGCCCCATTTTGCAAGAAGCTCTGCTTCTTTTGCAATCACATCCTTACTAATAAAAGATTCTATTTCTTGTTCAACATATGCTGTTGTCATATTCATTTGCTGCCACTCAACAATTCCTTTTGATGGCTCAATCTTCCCATTTATTAATTGAAGTAACGTTGATTTACCAGCACCATTTTTACCAATTAATCCGATTATATCCCCTTGTTTTACTACTACATTCATTTTTTCTAACAAAGTATTTTCCTTTATTTCAACATACACATCATTTAATTTTAAAAGCTCTTTCATATTACCGATCCCTTTCATAAAGGGAGAACAAAAAAATCCTCCCAAAGTAATTTTGGCAGGATTAGTCATTACATTATTTATACCCAAATAAGCTATTACGCAAATCAAATAGCAATACCGTTGAATGGAATTGGGCAGACTAATCCTATTTTTTACAAATTGAAATTTATTTAATTTCAACATTTAAAAATAAGATTAGTTAATCATCGTCCACCCATCATTCCTTTCCGTCGTTAGTAACCATATTGTACCATAATAGTACTGTATGAGTAAATGCAATTATATGTGCTTTTAAAAAGATTGCTTTTTTTTAAGGTCTATTTATCAATTCTAAACTTCATATTAAACAAGCATAAACCACATTTGTTGTACTACTTGCTTTAGATTCCCCTAACAATAAAATTCTAAACATCTCCCTCTTATATAATTTTTATATAGATTCATCATAAATCATATATTATACATACTAAATTTCAGTTCTTATAATAAAGGTATCATTTTTAAGGGGGGATTCTACAATGGAATTTAGCAAACTCGGAAACAGTGGGTTAACAGTAAGTAAGATTGCATACGGGAACTGGATAAACCATGGCGGAAAGGTAAATGAAGATACTGCAAATGATTGTGTGAAAACCGCACTAGATGTCGGAATTACAACGTTTGATACTGCTGATGTTTATTCGGACACGATAGCCGAAGAAGTACTAGGCCGGTCTTTAAAAGGCATACGGCGAGAAAGTATAGAACTATGTACAAAAGTATGTCATCCGACCGGACCTGGAAAAAATGATCGTGGATTGTCGCGGAAACATATTATTGAAAATTGTAATGCATCATTAAAACGGTTGCAGACAGACTACATTGATGTCTATTATGCACATAGATTTGATACAACAACTCCCCTTGAAGAAACGATGTTAGCTTTTGCTGATCTTGTAAGACAAGGTAAAGTCCTTTACTTAGGCGTAAGTGAGTGGACATCAGAACAAATTACCCGTGGTGCAGCACTTGCACGAGAATTGAACATTCCACTTATCGCTAGCCAACCTCAATATTCGATGTTGTGGCGAGTTATTGAAACTGATGTAATACCAACATGTCAACGTGAGGGACTTGGTCAAGTTGTTTGGTCTCCCCTTGCACAAGGTATTCTCACAGGAAAATATCAACCTGGTAAACCATTGCCGAATCAATCACGTGCTAACTCTGATGCTGGTAAACCATTTTTCCAAAAACTCGTGCAACGCTGGATGAGCGATGATGTACTCAATGCAATTCAGAAACTTAATCCCATCGCGCAAGAAACTAATCTTACCTTACCTCAACTTGCAGTTGCTTGGGTATTACAAAATCCAGCTGTTTCCTCTGCAATTATTGGTGCATCAAATCCAGAGCAAATAAGAGAAAACGTAATTGCTTCTAGCGTTAAATTACAACCTGAAATTATTGATCAAATCGATGGTGTACTAAAAGATTTCATTGAGTATGATCCGAGCAAAACAGGTTAAAACACCTTTTTGTTCTACCTATAAAGAAGCTTTCCTTTTCAAATCTACACTGCCCATCCTATACAGATGGGTTATTATCTTTTACATTCACATTGTGAAGTTGTATAAACCTCTCTAACAACTATTAAAAAGTTCTCTAACACAACGGACTGTTCATCTAGTCTCCATCCAGCATATAAATTTATTTTTGGGGTATTTTCTTGAATTTCTTTATATGTAACTCCCGGTTTTTTATAACTTTCCACTGATGATGGAACGACAGAAATCCCCATTCCTGCTGCAACTAAATTCACAATCGTTTGCATTTGAATCGCTTCTTGAACAATATTTAAACTTACTCCATGTTCCCAAAAGTAACTAATAATTACATCATAAAAGTTTGTACCAAAATGACGTGGAAATAAAATAAATGGTTCATCCACTAATGATTTAATTGGAATGTTACGTAACATAACGAAAGGGTGCTCTTCATGCAAAACCAATTTTAAATATTCTACAGAACAAACTTCGGAAGTTAAAATTTCATTATTCTGCTTGGAACGAATAAATCCAATATGAATTTGTTTTTCATAGAGTGCTTTTATTTGTTGATCTGTTGTCATTTCGCGTAATATGAGCTTAATTTTAGGAAACCGTTCCCGAAATTTTTTTAATACATTTATAACGGTTTCTGTAGAATCGACAAACCCAATTATTAAATGTCCTATCTTTCCTTCATCCGCAAGCTGTGTTTCTTTAATCGTTCTATCTACTTGAAGCAGCGTTTGTCGCGCACCTTCTAAAAATATTTTCCCGGCATCGGTAAGCTCAACCATTCTCTTTGTCCGGTAAAAAAGTTGAACCCCTAATTCATCTTCTAATTTACGAATCTCTTGGCTTAAAGGCGGTTGTGCCATCATAAGACGCTCTGCTGCACGACTAAAGTTTAATTCTTCTGCCACTGTTATAAAATATCTCATTTTCCGAATATCTATTGCAATCCCCCCTATTATTAACAACTAGCAAAGAAGCCCTCCTTCTAATAAATCGTAAATAAAAAACAGGAGGAAAATATATCAATCCCTTTTCTTTTTTATCATAAATCATTTCATTGTAAATACGAGATGAAAATCATTAAAAATTCTAAATTACAAGTATAAGAGTGAATGTTATCCTCAAGAGCATCTTATGATAAGTTGAATTATATGTTTTCAGCAATTTTATTACTTGCATATATTATTTCATTTACCATTTTAGTTGAGTAACTAGTTTTTGATATTGTATTCACCTAATTGTAAAAACAAAGTATCATTTATTATTCAATAAAATTTTATTGTTTTTCAATAAAATTTTATTGATTATTCTCCCTTAATAAGCTATTATAAGTTTGCAGAAAATATGAAAGTAAGGATTGAATTTATGGACAAGACATTAAAAATCACAAAATCAAATATGTTTTTAAAGATTTTTCTCATCCCGATTATAGTAGGGATTATTGTTGGTATACTAACTAAATTGGGTCAAGGTATACTTCCAGGAAATTGGAATTCATTAGCTAACCTAGGAAGTGTTTGGTTAGTTCCATCCTTTTTTGTGGCTAGTCTTAGTTATTCTAAGCGTACAGCTATGCTTTCCGGTATACTTGCGCTGCTAGGTATGGTTTTAGGCTATTATGGTTATGCAATAATTATTAAAAATGTAGCTCACTCTATTTATTTTATATCTGTATGGATTGTATGTGCATGTATAGGAGGAACTATCTTCGGAATTGCAGGTTTTCTATGGAAAGATACTACAAATCCTCTTCATAAATTCGGAAGCGCACTTATAAGTGGAGTTTTTGTAACGGATGGGCTTCACATTCTTTTAAATTTTGAAGACTACAGTCACATGTTACCTGTTGGATATACCGAAGTGATAGTCGGAATTATCTTGATTCTTGTATTGGAACGCTCTAATGCTAATCGAATTTCTTCTTTTTAGTGGTGATTCCTATCATTATTTTAGGTTTAATTGGATATAAATTATTAAGTTTGTTTGCTTAATTACAATTCATAAAGCTAGCTCTTTCAAAGGGGTAGCTTGTTTCTTACAAAAAATTATCTATCAATTAACTTATTATTAAATCCTTCTAATTTAACAGTCGTATTTATTATCATTTCATTTACTCGCTATAAAATAAGGCTAAAAAACTTAACTCCAAAGTTCTTTAGCCTAGATCACTTTTTTACACATTAAAAAATGTTATTTGTACAATGGTACCTTTACCAACTTCTGAATGAATTTCTACACGATGCCCTAATTGTTTCGTAATTTCATATACAAGATATAACCCCATTCCAGTTGATTCTTTAAAATCTCTACCATTTTCTCCTGTAAAGAACGGTTTAAATACTCTTGGTAAATCTTGCTTCGGTATCCCGACGCCACTATCGGCTATTTCAAGTACAACAGTATTACATTCCTTACATGCTTTCACTTTAATCTTTTCTCTACTACCTGATGAGTATTTAATCGCATTCGATATAATTTGTCCTATTAAAAATTGCAACCATTTCGCATCACTTTCTACAGTAATACCTTTATCAATTTCAAGCTCTGGATATACAAAATTCCGGATAAAGAAGCGTTTATGTTCATGCACGGAATCATTTACTACTTTATGTAGTTGGACTCTTTCTACATAAAAATCTTGTGTAAATGCTTCTAAACGCGCGACATATAATGCCATCTCTAATCCCTTTTTCAAGCGATCTGTTTCCTCATTAATACTTTCAAAACGCGAATCCACTTCATCCTGTGTAATTAATTCTATTACAGATAGAGGTGTTTTCATTTGATGAATCCACTGATTCATAAAGGTTAAATGATCATTATTTTTTCTTTCTTGTAATTGCAGTTGATTTTGATAATGACGATATTGTGCATCAAGCAAATCTTGGAGAGCAGTAGATACAACTGCAAAATCAGATTTTTGAACGGATTCATCCAAAGATTGCAATGGATTTGCTAAACGCTCATAAAAAGAACGATGTGTAAAATAACGAAATATTAAGTAGCTTACCATAAAAAAAGCACCTAAAAACATTGCATATAATGCTGTTGTAATATGATTATGTCCATCAAACCAATATACGAGGAATATGGCTAGTAGTTGGAGCACTGTAAAACAAATAAGTGGTATATGGTCACGTATAAACAGCCTTATCATTTTTCCACACCATTTTCCCAAGTAATATGCAACCTATATCCAACACTACGAATTGTTTCAATCGCATCCTCAATATGTAATGTTTTTAACTTTTTACGCACACGTGTTGTATTTACACTTAATGTATTATCATCAACGTAAGATTCACTATCCCATAACTTATTAAGTAACACTTCTCTACTCACAACACGCGGATAATTTTTCATTAACATTTCTAATAAAATGGCTTCGTTTCTCGTTATATCAATCTCTTGATTCCGCAACTTCAATACAAGCCTTTCGGGATATAAACTAAGTCCTTGTTGCTCAACCATTCTTTCTTCTAGTTTCGGTGCATAATCACCGTAAGCACGTCTTAAATGGCTACGAATTTTTGCCATTACAACTTCATAATGAAAAGGCTTCGGAATAAAATCATCGCCACCATTTTCTAACGCCATAACCTGATCCATCGTACCTTCACGGGCCGAGATAAATAAAATTGGACATGTGGAAACTCCGCGAATTTGACGACACCAATAGTAACCGTCAAAGCTTGGTAAATTAATATCTAATAAAACTAACTCTGGTTGTTCTTCTAAAAATATGTCTAACACATTTTGAAAATCCGATATTACAATTCCTTGGTAACCGTATTTCGCAACATAAGTTGATAATAGCTCCGCAATTTTCATATCATCTTCAACAATCATAATTTTGACCATTCTTAAACTCCTTTTAATTCACAATCTCAAATATACTTATACAAAGTAAATACTACCTCTTTTTATTTCATCCGTAAATTAAAAAAGGATACTTTTAAAAAAACAGCATCCTTCTTCTAGCATTCTTATTTAATATTAAATTTACTCCAATTAAAACCTAGCTTTTCCGCATATTCCATTCCTAGTTCCATCCGCGTCGTTTTTAGTGGATCCACTACTTGGCAAACTTTTAAATTACCCGCTGCTGATAATAAAAGAGTTGCATCTGCTTTAGACATTTCTAATTCCTCATGTAAAAATGTCACCATATTATGTACAGCACGATTCGCTGCATCGTCTAACAATTTCTCTGAAGCAATCGTCATTACTTTTTCTTTTTGGATAGCCATTGGTAGTGGCCATTTCTTTCCTTTTATAATCTGAACTGTTACCGTCACCTCACCAGCAACCTCTACTCCACTAACACCAATTTCACCATCACCCATCGCTGCATGTAAATCGCCTAATGCTAATAGAGCACCAGGAACATTTACAGGTAATAACAATGTTGTCCCTTCTTTTATCTCTTTACAGTCCATATTTCCGCCATGGTCATGCGGTGTTCCACAGGAAATACTCTCCTCTTTCGGCGCAGTACCAATCACACCGATCATTGGATTAATCGGAATTTGCAGTTCATTTGAAAACAAAACATGTTTATTATGTATTGGGACGATTTTCACTGTATTTTCATTTAGCACTTCACCCATTACACCGAGGTTCGCACCTGTAGTTAAAACACCCTGCTCTGCAATTTTAATCTTTTCAATCGTTACGGCCAATATATCATCCGGTTCTGCACCTGTAATATATACAGGCCCAGTCGCTGGATTAATTCGGTTCCAATCTAATTCTTGGAACACAACATCTTCAGAATCAATTTGGTTTTCAAAGCAATCATATGTTTCAAATACAAGACGGCTCCCAATTTCCACTTCCATACACGGCTTATTTTCTGGTGACATTGCGTAAATAATGTCATCTTTATGAATTCGATACATAATACCTCTCCCCTTTTCTATTTATCTACTATTACTAATTAACTTTTTTTATACAAACTCCTATTAAAATCAAATATTATTTTTATGTAAAAAAGCACGTAGCTTATTTTATAACATACACTCTTTACTATAACAGAAAGGTGGTATCACTATGCCCCTTATTCCATATAACGAAAGCGATGTTGATTTACTAGCTCGTTTAATTCGTGCTGAAGCTGAAGGAGAAGGCCGACAAGGTGAACAGCTTGTTGGCTGCGTTGTTGTGAATCGTGTATTTTGCGATTGCTTAGATTTCAAACAACTCCGTACCGTTCGTGATGCTGTATATCAAAGCCCCGGTGGATTTGAAGCGGTACAATATGGATATTTTTATCAACGCGCTCGTGAGTCAGAAAAAGAAATTGCAAGAAAGGTTTTACAAGGTGAATGGCGCTGGCCAGCACGATGGGCTCTTTGGTATTTCCGTCCAGTTGGAGCTTGCCCACCTGAATGGTATAATCAGCCGTTTGTAGGGCAATTTAAAAGCCATTGTTTTTATGAGCCAAGTGGTGATGAATGTCCAAAACTGTATACACGGTAGTAAAATTTACAACGCAAGCACTTAGATCTTTGAGTACTTGCGTTGCTTTTAGCTATATATTAGAAATCTAATAAAGTGATGATTTTTTTGATGCCTACCACATGTATTAATAACGGTATACGTGGGCCACTTGATTGATTCATAACGAGCCTATATATAATGGTGAATAATAGCTTTTGATTTCCTTTCATTATTTTTTTATTTTCATGATGACAAATCGTATACAGTTGCTCCATTAAATTAGAATATTCTTTATTAGAACGAAGTGTTTTACAAACTTCTTCCACCCAGTTTTTCTGTCTATCTTCTAATGTGTTATAAAACTCCGTATTCTTCTCTTTATTTACCGTAATCAATTTTTCAGATTGAAAATTTCTTATCCAATACTCTGCACGATTACTTATCGCAATCATTTCAGGTAATGCATAACTCCTATCTATTTTCTCTAATATATTTTGTAAAATAGAGGAATCAAAATTTAATAGTGGTAAAGTACTTGCAACTTGATTAAACTTTGGATATTCATTAAATCGGTTATCAACTCTAGAAAGTTTAATTGCATCAAATAAATCTTCATTTTTTAGTGCTTCATTTTCATAACTATCTTTCAATCGTTCATACTCTGTATAATTTCGGATCACATCTTCATCAAGGCCAATATGAAAAACTGCGCCTGGCCTATATTTTGCAAACATAAAAAGAATTACTTCTGGTACATACACGTTTAATAAGTCGCTAGGTGTAATGCTATTTCCTGAAGAACTAGACATTTTTTCATGATTACCTTTAAGACCAATGAAATCATAAGCAACGTAATAAGGCGCTTCACGATTGAATATTTCCCTTACAATTTCTTTTGATACATTGTAACTACCTGTTTCCGATGAATGATCTCTTCCGCCTGGTTCAAAAATAACATCCTCTATCATCCATCTCATCGGCCAATCAATTTTCCAATTCAGTTTCATTTTATTTGTATTTACTACCGATAATTCATTTTCATTTCCGCATTCACATGCATACCGTACTGTTTCTAATACTTCATCAAATTGTGTAATCGTTGTTGCATCTTTCCCGCACCTCTCGCAATATAACGTAACTGGATAAAAGTTTTCTCTATCTTCTTCAAAGTGAACTCCTGTTTTAAAACGCATTAAAATATCATATATTTCTTTTCTTTTATGCAAAGCCTCTAATATATTGCCATTATACCTTCCGCTTCTATATTCAGCATGTTGATATATGAATTCCACTTCAATCCCAAATGCTTGAAGCGATTTCTCAAACTCTTTTTCAAAATGCTCTGCATATGAGTTATGACACCCATGCGGATCAGGGATATCACAGTACGGCATACCAATGTATCTTGCAAAAGATGGATCAATATTTTTAGGAACTTTTCTAAACCTGTCATAATCATCCCATGAAAAGATAAAACGAGTCTTTTTCCCTAAATTTTGCAGAGCTCTTACAACAAAATAAGTCGTTACTATTTCACGGAAGTTTCCAATGTGAACAGAACCAGATGGACTAATTCCAGATGCACAAACAAAAGTTTCTTTATTTGGATGTTTTCTAATTAATTCATGTGCTACTTCATACGCCCAATGCATATGTCACTCACCTCAATTATTTTTTGTTTTCACATTTTCAGTTTTATACAACAAAAAAACTCCCACCCCCAAGATTATTCATCTTGAGGACGAGAGTTATTAGCTTCGCGGTACCACCTCAGTTTGTTAATACGTCACCATATTAACCTTTTCAGGTACGGCAAAATATGCTTATACCCTATCTCTATAACGGGAGAACCCGTCGCACCATCCCTAAATAAATTAGTTCCTTGCGCAGCTCCAAGTCTTTTTTCATTAAGATGTATACCGCTCTTTCTCAGCTACCAGAGCTCTCTGTACGTATTCTTTCTTAACTACTCTTCTCTTCCATGCCATTTTAAATGTTGATTTTTACATATGATAATTTATTACACGTTTATTGTCAAATTTTTCTGAACGGTAATACATTACATATAATTATCTGAAAAAATGTTTTATCGCTTCTAATTGAATCTTGTGGCTACATTCATCACAACAATATATCCCTTTCGATTTCTCTTTAAACCGCTTATATTGTTCACTACCTTCATATACTCGGAATATATTTTTACAAGAAAAGCAAACAACCTCATAAAACATCATATGCATTTTCCTCTCTGTGTTTATACACTTTTTTAATATGAAAAGGTCTGTTTTCTACATTGCAAATCTTAAGATTCTCTCGCTAAAAGGTTTACCTCTATTTTTATCGAATTATATAAATATCTTATAATGCGAGGTGAACATCTTGTTTAGTAATATAGAATTAGTTTTAGATGCTAAAGCAACTTTAGCTGAAGGACCATGTTGGAATGAAAAAAAGCAACTTTTATATTGGGTTGATATTATGGAGAAAACATTATGCATCTATAATCCCACTAACAATACAAACCGGGTAATTGCCCTTAATCAGCAAATCGGCTGTGTTGTTCCATATGTAGAGGATGTAGTACTTTTAGCAACGGAAAACGGATTTTACTCTCTTAACCTGAAAACAGAAAAACTGACACATATTTATGATCCTGAACCACATTTAGTAGAAAATCGTTTTAATGATGGGAAATGTGATCCAGCTGGTCGCTTCTGGGCGGGTACTACTGATTTAAATGGAATAAATGCTGCAGGTTCCTTATATTGTTTATATAATAATTTGAGCGTTGAGAAAAAAGTTTCATATGTAAATACATCAAATGGAATCGCTTGGTCACCTGATCATACATACCTTTATTTTATTGATACACCTACTAAAAAAGTAGTTCGTTTTCATTATGATATACGTACTGGAGAAATTAGTAATCCAACTGATGTTATCCTTTTTCCTGAAAATGATGGTTTACCTGATGGGATGACAATCGATGAAGAAGGTTGCTTATGGATTGCACATTGGGGTGGTTCGAAGGACAAAACAACTTGCAAGTACTTGACCTCGGATCTGGCGTTGGAAGAAATAGTATTCCAATTGCACAAAAAATAAAAAATTGTAGCGGCACTGTTACTTGTGTTGATTTACTTCATTCTGCTTTAACAAAGTTACAAGTTTATAGCAAAGTACATGGTGTATTTGAAGTAATAAAAACGGAACAAATAGTAATTGAAAACTACTATATTCCTCCTAACACTTATGACTATATCGTTGCAGTATCAAGTTTAGAGCATGTTAAATCAGAAGAAGATTTTAAAAACGTGCTCCAATCTACGAAAAAAGGCATAAAGAATGATGGTATCAATTGTTTAATTATCAACTCGAACATACGAGAAATAGACAAGAAAACGAATCAAACATTAGATGCTTTAATTGAAATTAATCTCCCTACCGAAGAAATGATACATCTATTAAAAAGCATTTATACTGGATGGAAAGAAATAAAACTTGAAATAAAAGAATTAGCATATGATATAGTTCGAAATGAAAGAAAGATTCAATTAAAAACAAATACTATTACTTTTGTCGTTCAGCAATAATCGTATAAAAAGAGAAGAATATTTCTCTCGAATTCATTTTTATTATACGAGATTTGTATATTTAAATATTCATGAAATAAAACAAAAAAAACATGCTTTGACGTTGTCTATCTAAAGCATGGTTCCTATTCGAGATACTATAAAACTACTCAATTATTAAGAGAATTCATTAACTGGAAGAAATAATCAGGTTCATGAGTCTTATGTAAGTTATACCATGAATGAAGTGTATCCGGCGCAAGTACATCCAATTTTTTCAGTACTTCCATTGCGAACTCCAGAGGGGCTACTCCAGATGCAGTAATGAGATTTTGGTCAGATGCTACAGGTCCCATTTCATACAAATTTTCTCCATTATAATTCGGGCAAACCATTTTCATATAATCTAAACTATTACTTGTATGCTTTCTATCATCTAAGAATTCGTAATTTGCAAGCCCTATAGTTGCACCGCAAATCGCAGCAACAATTACGCCCATCTTTAAAGCTTCATCAACTTTTTGCAAAATAGGTTTATGTATATTTTCACTCCAAGTATTTCCTCCAGGTAAAATTAATAGATCGTTACTCTCAAACACACATTCATCTAGGGAAATATCTGGCTTTATATTCAAGCCTCCCATTGAAATAACCGTTTCTTTATTTACTCCTACTGTAATTACTTTTAAAGGCGCTAAACCTTTTTTGAAATATCTTCCTGTATTCAGTTCGGCAATTAAATGTCCGTACTCCCAATCTGACATCGTATGAAATACATATAAATAAGCTTTTCTTGTTTGCATTCAATAACACTCCATTCAAGTACTTTATTCTCTATTACAGCACAACTATTAATTTCAACAAGTGCTACATTAAGTTTAACATTACATTCTATATTTATGGTTTAAAATTCCAAATAGAATACCCATAAAAATCTATTATCACATAAATAAAAGAGCACTCGTTTCCGCAAGTGCTCTTTTCGGGGATTTTGAGATATCCTATTAACGAAAGTTAAGAGGTATTTATAATATATGCTCGTCCTCTTTATTGGTTCATATTCAACATATAGAGATTGTTAGTAATGCTTACAATTCTTTATTTATTGTTCTTTCTTACATTTTATCATTAAAAAATTGATTGAAGGCTTATTTTCCATGTTCTTATTTGGTTCGTCAATTTCCGAAACTTGTATTAGTCCATATTCATTAAAATCATGTTTTATAGATTCAGAATCATAGAAGAACATTTTTACACCTTCCATTATCTCAAAATAATCTTGGTCCAACTGTTTCCCTTTTCCGTACATTGGCGCTTTTTTAGAAACCGTTGTAAAAACCATATATCCGCCTGGTTTTAACTGATTATAACAATCTTTAATAAATTTCTCACGCTCATGCTTATTCAACAAATGAAGAAGTGCATGACTAAATATCCCATCATAAAGATTGTTATCAAAAGGCATATCATTTACTGAACCGTGATACATACTAATATTTTCTAGTCCGTTTTGCTTTGCTAAATCGATGGCTGTTTTTGAAATTTCAATACCTGTTACATTTATCCTATTATCAATAAAAACCTTTGCATTTCTTCCATATCCAATACCCGGAACTAATATATCCTTAACGTTCTTTTCAAGAAAAAAATCTTTCGTCATAATTGCAGATTCTGTAGGTTCAAATCCCCACATCGTTTGTTTTTCAATAAAACTTGATTCCCAAAATTCCATTATGTATCTATCTCCTTATTTTCAATCCATTTTTAGTATCAAAGTAAAGGTAAATTTTTTGTATTGTTGGTATATAGTTTTTTCTTCTATTCATACGACTTACCTTAGTCATCGTAGCCCATTGAATATAGCATAATAATAAGCTTATATCTATTATAAAGATTGGTTAAAAATCTCCCCTATTTTATTAATCCTTACGTTTATAGAAAATAAAAAAACAGCCAATATTTTTATTGTAGTATTGGCTGTTTCTCATGAAAAATTATCTTTTTATATTGTACTGATCTAATACTTTTTCTAACATTTCTAAAGTTATTGGTTGTGCTTGTTTTATTAATTGATAGCCAATACGCCCATTCGGTTCCGCTGTAACTTGCTGTAAACGCTTTACATCATGAATCCCTTTTTCTCTTAATTGCATATAAAGTTGTTGTTCTGACATTTTTGCCCGTATCAAATTTGCTTTTACAATCTTTCCGTTTTCAACAATTACAATGCTACTTCCATTTAGGAATTGCTCCACCTTCCTTGATTTCAATTCAAAGAAATGAATGATAAGTAGTATGCCCGAAAATATGATAGCGGCAAAGATAGATGGAACTACTTTCCTACTTAATACAGGTTCTACAATAATACGTCCAATTGATACAACTATAATTATTTCAGCTCTCGTCATTTGGCTAACAGATGTACTACCTGTCATTTTTAAAACAATAATTCCAGTAAGGGTTAAAATAATACTTTCCCAAATTATATTCATAATAGCCCAATCCTTTAACGGTGAATGTTATTAGCATTCCCATTAAAGGATTATTTTACATACTTATCAAATTTTTAAATCCTTCAGACCATAATGGAAATAAAGGTGTCCATCCATACTCTTTACGTGCCTTATAATTTGAGGCTCCTCTTTCCCAACTATTTTTCCCAGCTTGAGCTTTAGGAGCCGGTGCCCCAATTGCAGCTGCGTATATTGGTAACCATTCTTTACTAGTTGCTGGGGAATCATCTACAATATTTACGATTCCTGGAGGCCAATTAAGAGCTAACATAGTTGCTCTAGCGGCATCTTCGACATGTATAAAAGAGCTTATCCCATCTGTTGCAATCATTTCATTATTACGAACTTGATTTGCAACTAAGCCGTTTTCCGCATACCATGTTCCCGGTCCGTATAGTGTACCGTAACGAAGAATAATCGATTCTGGTAACTCAGAAACAGCTGATTCTAATTTTAATATGCCATTAACAGTGATTTGCCGAGGCATAGGAGCAGTAATATGTAGTGAATCTTTTTCTGTCGCAAATGTATCCCCTGCTTCATACGCCCATGAAATACTTTGAGCGATTATTTTCTTTACCCCTACATTTTTTGCGGCATCGACAAGGTTACGAGTGCCTTTTGTTCTAATTTTTGCATTATCCTCAAAATTCCATGTAGACAATGACGTTAATTGATGTATAACTACATCGGGAGTTGTTTCTTCCAATACAGAAAATACAGCCTGTCGATTAAACACATCGGCTATTACTGGTATAGCACCAATTTTCTTCATTGCTTCTACTTGTAATTCATTACGAATCATTGCAAATACCGTATGCCCCTCTTTTATTAACATAGGTAATAAAGAACGTCCTATAACACCTGTTGCACCTGCTACAAATATTTTCATATATGTTCCTCCTCATTTAGTAATCATAAATGTGACGAAACAGATGTGAGGTTTGTGACAAATATTTTCTCTATTTTTTCGTTATTCATATGAAACATATACTTTTGTTTAATTACCCCTGATCTCAATTCTTCAAAACATTGTGTGAGTGAAGTATAATATATTTCATGTGGATGTTTTATCCAAATTTTAAGCTAAAACGTTGGCTAGCACCCAGCAGTGATAACATGATAATTGAATTTGATGGATATGGAATAAATGAGTATGTTATTGGCCATAACTGTTCTATTAACGAATTAATAACAATGTATTTAAATATAAAAAATGAAGAGATATCTAATGAGGACCTTCTAAGCTTATTTTGTGTACGATATCAATACGAAAAAATTCCAAAATTATTACAGGAAGACGTCATAAGCGATGTTGTCATCGATTTAGATACAGACTATATTTATACACCTAATAGATAACAGTAAGCTAGATTGAATGATTAGAATTTACGATTCTGCTAAGTGTTTAATAAAATAAGTAATTGCCCAAATTAATGTCGCAAATTGAGTGACAAAATACATTGTCCATTCGAAACAACTCAATTTTCTCTCTCGTTTAATCTTTTTTAAATATCTGTAAAATATAAATGTACTTAAAAACATAAGGAGCAAAGATAATTGCTGTAAATCATCGACTATACGTACCGCCATAGACTCCATCGCCCTCCTATTCAAAATAAAAGCTATATTTTAAGGATATCATTTATTGTTATATTTTTCCATACAATGCACTTATGTCATACACAAAAAGAGCACTTAGCTATTGAGTGCTCTAAAAAATTATCAATTTTGATTTAACATATTCACCTTGCATTGGTTTAAAATGATTCTTCTTACTTTTTATACTCCATCTTTATTACTTTTGGTATATGTTCACTATCATATTTTCTCGTATAAATTCCGCCATCTGGAGTAACCACTTGTAACGCAATTTCACCACAAACACCATGTGGTATCTCAAATTCACCTTGTGCATTTGAAATACTACGTTCCTCACTTTCAATAGAATCTTCATAAATTTTCACATTAGATATAGGTTCGTTATTTTGATCTACGATAATACCTCTTGAATATTTTGCAACTGCTATGCACTGATCATCATCTATATAATATTTAATAACTACCATTGCTCCAATACCTATAGCAATACATACAAACAAGGTTATTATTTTCCCTCTCACAATAAACCTCCTTATTCGTATTATTCTTTTTTAAATTGAAAATCTAGACGTGCCGATTGCTTTACTTCCTCGATTACTTTGCGAATTCCTTCTTCAATCTTATCTTCTTTTACATTCGATACGTTTAACTTTAACAATCTCTCTTTAGGAAAACCTTTGACGTAATTTTTATCAATAGAATCAATATTTATTTGAATGTCACTCAATTTCTCAAAAAACATTTCCGAAATACTTGTTTTATGTATTTCTAAACAAGTATGAATTCCTATCGTACTATGCTTTTTATATGTAAATAAAAGTGGGTTTTCATTTTGCACTTTCTCTAATATTTCTGCTAGTTTTTTTGATCTATCGTAATAGGAAGATTTAATTTTATTTTTATGGCGTTCGAACATGCCACTCTTTATATAAATTTCTAATGCAGCTTGGGATATCATTGGACTATCGATATCTAAAATCTTTTTATATTTATGAAAAGCATTTGCAATAGCTGGTGGAATAACCGCCACACCGACTCGTAAACCAGGAAATATAATCTTCGAGTAACTTTTCAAATATATGACATGATTACAATTATCCAAGCTATATAACGGATCTGCTTTTGAATCAGTTTCTAAATCTGCTAAATAATCATCTTCTACTATAAATACATTATACTTCTTAGCCAATAGCACTATTTTTTCTTTCTCATCTTTAGAATAAGAAGTTCCAAGCGGATGATGATATCTCGGTATCGTATAAAAGAATTTTATTTTTTCTGTTCGAAATATACGTTCCAATTCATTTAAGTCGATACCTTCATTCGTACGTTTAATACCGATTACAGGAATTTTATTTATTTCTAGATATTCAATATATAGATGATAGGTTGGCTGTTCAATTAATATCGTTTCATTTTCATTCGGAAATGGTATTGATGTTAATATAGCAAGCGCTTGCTGCACACCTGACGTTATAAAAATATTTTCTTCTTTTGTGAAAACTTGATAGTTTGTCAGCTGTTTTTGAATAACTGGAATTAGAATTGGTAAACCTTTCGGCGTTCCATATATGAACAAGTCGTTTTTATATGTATCAATGGCCTTATTAATACAATGTTGAAAATCTAAATACGGAAACACATCTGGATCTGGTGCTGAGGAAGCAAAATCAATTATCTCGTTAGTTTCTATGATACTCCCGGATTTCTTAACAACGTAGTATCCACTTTGAGGGACGGAATAAATAATATGACGCTTTTCTAATTCATGAAGTGCACGTATAACTGTCGCCTTATTACATTCATATTGCGTAACTAAAGCCCGAATAGACGGTAATTTTCCCCCTTCTTTTACCTCTCCATTTTGAATCATACTTTCTAAGTCGTTTAAAACATGTAAATACTTATACATCATTACCACCTCAACATTTAATTTGTACCGGTACAGTTTGTATTTGTTCACATTGTAGCACTAGATCAGAAAGATTACTATGTACGTATACTGGCCAGTATGAAATCAACTACTATGAGGTGAAATTATGAAACATACAACAAAGGCATATTTATCAGCATTACTCTATTCATTTATTATTGGATTCTCCTTTATGTTTGTGAAATTAGCACTAACAGTTACGAGTCCCCTCGATACTCTTGCTCATCGTTTTACAATTGCTTTCGTAGCTGCAAGCATTCCCGTTATTTTCGGTTTTGTAAAGTTAAATATATCATTTAAAAACATACTTGCCCTTTTACCAATTGCAATATTTTATCCAGCACTATTTTTTGCTTTCCAAGCGTTTGGCTTAGTGTATACAAGTTCATCTGAAGCTGGAATTATCCAAGCGGCAATTCCTATATTTACGATGATATTAGCTTCCTATTTTTTAAAAGAATATACGAATATATGGCAAAAAACCTCTGTTCTCGTTTCTGTCATCGGTGTTATTTATATATTTATCATGAATGGTTTAGAGGCACATGAAACTAGTCTCATCGGTGTTATTCTTATTTTGTTATCGGCATTATCATCTGCTTGCTATAATGTATTAGCTCGAAAAATGACAAAGAATTTCAGGCTAATGGATCTAACTTACACAATGACAGCGATTGGTTTTATTAGTTTTAATGTAATTGCTATCACTAGCCATATAAACAAAGGTACATTAACTATATTCTTTAAGCCATTTATGAATGGAACATTTCTTATTTCCATTTTATATTTAGGATTACTATCTTCTTTACTGACCGCATTGTTATTAAACTATTCATTATCTTATATTGAAGCAGCTAAAATAAGTGTTTTCAGCAATTTATCTACACTTATTACCATTATCGCAGGAGTTGCATTCTTACATGAACAAATCGCATACTACCATATCATCGGCACAATTCTGATTGTTCTTGGAGTAGTGGGCACAAACTTTTTAGGAAAAAAAGGGATTGTAATAAAGAAAAAGAATACTTCCTTAAGTAAATAAAAAGTGAGGGATATATAATGCTGCACGTAAATACGATTGATATTAGTAATATACTTGAATTGGAACAAGCTCTTTCAACTTTAATAAATAAAAAGATTTCTTCAAAACTAGACCTTGAACACTGGTTAAAAGAACAATCTACATTAATTTGGGAAATCGAAGAACAATTACGATTACACTATATCGCCTTTCAAAGTAATACAGATAATAAAGAAATAAAAGATACTTTTGAACATGATCAACAATTTGTAAAGCCACTTTTAAAACGTTATCAAAATTTATTTAATAATAAATACTTACAGTCACCATTTCGAATGGAATTAGATTCTAAAGTATATGGTTTATTAGATGTAAAAATAAAAAATGCTCAAACTTTATTTTGCGAGGAAAATATCGAATTAGAAATTAAAGAAGACCAATTAGTAACAGAGTACTTTGAAATTACAGGAGGACTAAGTGGAAATTGGGACGGCGAAGAAAAAACGATAACGGAATTACAATCCTATTTACAAAATCCGAATCGTGACATCCGTAAAAAAGCAAAAACAATTATTTCTGAACAGTTTTTATCTGTTGAAAAAGAACTCCAAAGCATCTTAAATACATTAATTAACATTCGCCACCAAAAAGCAAAAAACATTCAAGTAGAGAATTATCGTGATTATATGTTTAAAAAATATGAGCGTTTTGATTATACAGCGAAAGATTGCTATGAACTAGCCGAATCAATACGAGAGTACGTTGTACCACTTAAAGATAAAATATTACAAGAGAAAAAAGAGAAACTACAAGTAGATACGCTTCGCCCATGGGATGTAACAGCTGTAGCACCTGATCAAAAAGTGCTTAAACCAATTGCAAATGAAAAAGATTTAATTGAAAAATGCACTTATATCTTCAATAAACTAGATGTTGAATTTTCAGCTTTATTAAACCAAATGTATACTCATGATTGCTTAGATTTAGGAAGTCGTAAAGGAAAAGCAGCTGGTGGTTTTTGTGAGTACTTACCTGCTTCTCAATTATCTTTTATTTTTATGAACCTAAACTATACACAAGATGATATTATTACTTTCATACATGAAATGGGTCATAGCATTCATAACGAGTGCGTAAAACCATTAGAATTACGACAGTATATAGAAATTCCCGCTGAAACGGCTGAACTAGCTAGTATGACAATGGAAGTATTCACAATAGACTATTGGGATACTTTCTATACAGACAAAGAAGATTTAAAACAAGCAAAAATCAACTACTTTAAAGATGTTATTTCATATTTACCTGTTATGCTTATCGTAGATCAGTTCCAACACTGGCTGTATGAAAACCCTAATCATACTACTGAGGAAAGAAATGAAAAATACTTACAACTTCAAAAACATTATCAGTCTAGCGTCATACATATTGATGGTTACGAAAACTGGATAGCAACGAGTTGGTTGCCAGTACTTCATATTTTTGAAGTACCATTCTATTATATTGAATATGCAATCGCACAACTTGGTGCACTGCAAATGTATAAACAATATAAAAAAAATCCTAAACAAGCACTAAATAATTATAGGAAGGCATTATCACTAGGAAGCTCAAAATCTATAAAAGAAGTGTATGAAGCAGCTGGTATTCGTTTTGATTTCTCTGGTGAAACTATTAAAGAATTAATGACATTTGTAGAAGCAGAGTTAGATTCACTTGAACGTATATAAATAGAAAGCTGCACCTATATTTTAGGTGCAGCTTTCTTCTTTATTTTATTAATAAGTTCTATGTACTGAGAATCTCCATATCCGATTGCGTGAAAAAGATGGAACAACTTTATTAATAATTCTTGGTTTGATAATTCTTTATTTTTGTAGATGAATTTTGTTACAGCATTATCTTCTTTTAACATTTCTAAATATAACTTTATAGCCTGATACATCACTGGGAGTAAATCCACAGATGGTTTTCTATGGTTTACCAATACCTCTTTGTATACAGAACAATAGTTACCTAACTTAAGTTCAGTTTGACTGACTTTGAATTCATCTTCCCTAAAGCTATTTAAAATCACTCTCCCCTCATAGCCTGACTGCTCAAGATAAGAAAGTATTGTTACTAGGTTCATTTGGCAAAACATATCTTCACCAAACCATAAAACAATACATTCATAATTATTCTTAAAAAACTTTTCTAATGGATCTATAACCTTTTTTATATAATTCTCTACTGAACTATTATGCCCCCTTGCTCTTACTTCAATGAATTCTTCATCGAAAACTTGTGTACTAGTAGCATTTACACACATTGCTTCATTAAATGGGGCATAATCAGACTCTCCCATTAATTTTTCGTTTTTAAATTCTTCATACATAAATTGGCCATTTAATATATTTAGTACGTCTTTATCGAACAGTTCACATTTCCTATTTCGTAACTGCTCAACCTCTATTTTTCTAGAAATATTCATTTTAAACTCCTCTTCTTTATTTATATTGAGTTTAACAAATGATTGAACTGGCATCTTGTTAAGTTGGAAATCTTTTGGGGTTATACCAAAAACAGTTTTAAAAGCTCTACCATAAGCCTCTTGCGAAGAGTAATCGTAATCCATTGCGATATCTATTATCTTTCTACCGTTCGTCAATTCCTCCGTAGATAAATACAATCTTCTAAGAAGAACATAATGCCTAATGCTGACACCTGTTGCTTGATGAAATTTGAAAGAACAATAATAAGGGGAATATCCCATGTAATGCGATAATTTTTCCAATGAGAATCCCTTCCTCAAATTCTTCTCAATCCAATCAATCATTTGCTGTATATACTCATTCATTTACTTCACTCCCCACTAAAAATTATAAGAGGGATACGTTTCTTTTTTTTGATGTTTCTTGTGGTTTATAACACGAACCATTCTCTAAAATCCTTAAATACTTTGTTTTATATTTTTTCAGCTATCTTATTTTGTCATATATTCTATTCACTTTTCAATTTAACTTTAATCATTGTGGAGTGTTCCTACCCTACTAATTATTAACACGTAAATTACAGGATATATCTTTTTAAAGGATTTCATAAAATAAAACACGAATTTTGTAAATTAAGGAACTTTTAGTTTTTAGGTTGAAAAAATTTAAATATAGAGAGGAATTCAAAATGAAGGAATTAGAAAAAGAAATACTCACATTAGTAAACGAACGTTATCCATTACATTTTATTAACATTAAACCCATAACAAACGAAATGTATCAATGTAATACAGTACAAGGGAATTACTTCATTAGAATTACAAACTATAAAACATATGAAGAACAGTTAGAAGAAGTTAAATATACAAACTTTTTATATCAAACTGGATTAGGTGTTCCACCAATCATACCTTCTTTACAGGGGAATTTAGTAGAAAATTTAACATTAGACAAGGAGGTATTTGCTGTAGTTTATAAAGCTGCTCCTGGCATTCACTTACCAAGAAGTGAATGGAATCCCGATGTATTTAAACAATTGGGTCAAGAAATTGGCAAATTACATCTGATATCTCAAGACTTTGAAAGTATTGAACGAGTTAAACATATTAACGCTTGGTATGAAAATGAAGAATATAATTTCCTTAAATATATCCCTAATGAAGAGACTATTATTAGAGAAATTGCATGCGATGTTTTATCTTCCATTAAGAACCTACCAAAAACATCTACGAACTACGGCCTGATCCATGGAGATTTATGGTTAGAAAACATTTTAGTTGATAGCGATTCAAACTTATCCATGATTGATTTTCAAGACTGTGAAAAACACTTTTACATATTCGATTTAGCAGTTCCAATTTATAGTGCAATAGAATATTCATTTGCTGGAAATGGGAATATTGTTGACTATGAGAATTCTATTACAAAAGCGATACTTGACGGGTATCAAGAAGAAAGAGAACTACCTAAAGAAATGATAGACAAGCTTCAGTTGTTTATCAAATTAAAAGAGATATTTGAATATAGTTTAATGCACATGTATTGGAATAAAGAAGAATTAACTGAGAATCAAGTACGGATAATGAATCTTTATAGAATGAAACTTGAAAATAAAGATTCATTAATCAAAATGTAAAGCAAATGTGGTTTAGCTACAATAGTTAAACCACATCCTATATAAGGATAATTACTTACTGGATTTTATTTATTTTTTAATTATACATACTGATCTAACACTCCATTTAAATAAACTGCGTTATGCGGAGATAACTTCTCAGCAAATCTAGCTGTAATAATAATTGGAGCCCATTGAAAAATCTCATCTCTTGATAGGCCAGTATTTCTACAATACATATGTAAATACATTTCAGCTAATTCTACTGAGACCTGAGCGTACAATAAGTATGTACGAAATACATCTGCACGGATATCACCTGAACTTGCATCTATCCAGTCTATAATTTTTACGTTATCGTTACTCAAAATCAAATTAAACGGATGAAAATCTCCATGACATAGCCTAGAATCAAATACAATTGAATCTAATTTTTGTAAAATATTTTTCTTTTTGTTTTCATCCAATTTATGAACAGATTTAATTTGACGCTCTAACCTTTCTCTCATTGGTTCCATTTCATCTATATTCACACGTATAGCATGAATCTTTTTTTGTTCATTAACACAAATATTGATGTAATGTTTTGCCTTATTTAGATTATTAAGCAGGAGTTCGCCAATATTTTCTCCTTTTACATATTCCATAATAATTACCTGTCTATTTTGTATCTTTGTCACTTCAAATACGTTCGGAACTGGTAGTCCGCATGAATAAGCATATTTTTGTTTTTTTGCTTCATTTGTAGACTCTGTGTTTGGAAGGTATTCCTCAAATAATTTAATAACTTTATTTTCATGAAGATATATCTTCGCTGTATTTCCTTTGGCTATCAACTCACCTAAATTCAAATCTTCTCCTCCTTAAACTATATAGTATTATTACTACACCTTTATTTTAAATTCACTGTAATGTTAGGGAATCCTTCTACTCATATAAATCCTGTCATTATAAAACCTTTGAAATAATAAATGAAAAATACGTATTAAAAATAGCCATATAATTATTTTCTGCATAATTATATGGCTACTTTAATGATGTTCATAATTTTTTGTTTCGTTTGACTTAAATAATTTTTATTTTTAGTAGATATTAATATACCAATCGGAATGTTAGAATTAAAACCCTTAATCTTAAAAGATAGTACTTCTTCATTCAAAATTGTACCTTTTGGTATAATTCCTATAGCATTCTCAAAGAGCATTTGTGGAATAAGGTTCAAAGCACTACAATTGTATACTCTCTTAAAAGACAAATTATTTTCCGCTAATAAAGAACTTACAGATTGATATGAAAAACAACTATTTTCACCTACAATTATGGGGTAATCTATAATATCAAATACTTCAACAAAATCTTTTTGTAGTAAAGGATGATTCGGATGGTTTACTATAAATTCAATTTGTTCATCACTTATTGGAGTGAATTTTATATTCGAACTATTATTATGTCCACACACCGCAAAATCGACCTTATTTTGTTTAATCATCTCTGCTAAAAGTGCAGTATTTCCCACTACAAAATCACAATGTATATATGGTTTTTCATCGTTTAAAAACTTTAATATTATTGGAATTAACCTTTTAGCAAAAGATTCTAATAGACCAATCCTTAAACTCCCTCTCTCTTCATTACTAATACGTTGTGCTTGAGATTTGGAATACTCCCAATGTGTTAATAAGTTTTCTACTTCCTCTGCAAAGAGTTTTCCCTCTTCTGTTAATCTCGCATCCCATCCTCTTTCAAATAATAGAAAACCTATTTCATTCTCTAGCTTTTTTATATGTGCTGTTACAGTTGATTGGGCATAGTTTAATTGTTTAGCAGCTTGTGAAAACGTTCCTTCTTCAATAATTTTTTTAAATGTAATTAATTCTTTTATTTCCATTTGACACACCATCTTTATCGATTTTATTGATAATAAGTTAATATATTTTCAATTATACAAATGAAATGATTGGAAGTAAAATGAATTCAAAAGAAAGGAAGTGCTCTAATATGCCATTTGTTACTGTTTATCATCCTGAAGAATTATCCGATAATAAGTTATTAAAAAATGTAAGTATCAAAATCCATCATTCATTAATGGAACATTTTAATATCCCCGAAAACGATTATTTCCAAATGTTTTTACCTTATGCATCCCATCAGCTGTTTTATGATTCTTCTTATCTATTAGAGGATTCAACAAAACGATCTAATAATATGATTTATGTTTCAATTACGTGTGGACCAGGAAGAACAATGAATCAAAAAAAGGATTTGTATAATGCTATAGCAACTACCACGGCTACTATATTACACATCTCTAGTGCTGATGTTTTCATTACTTTACATGAGACATCAATTGAGAACTGGTCATTTGGTCAAGGAATAGCTCAAATGTTACATCAACATAATAACTAGATTTTATATTCTTTAAAACAATATAAACTTACCGCTCTCTATAACTAAATAGAAAGTGGTAAGTGTAATTTACTAGCAATATCAGAACGGAACTCTGGTGTATACAAGACAGTAAACGTATATCCCTGCTCAATAAATAATACTTCATTATGTTTACATTCATATGGAACACTATTTTTCTTCAAATTATTTTGTATTCGTTGTAAAAATGCTTGATCTGGTGTTCCGAAAGAAACATGTACTTTTGGTGGTAAAGCTTTCATAGCAATTGGAATCCAAGCTCGCTGCCACCAAGTTGCAACAATGTATGCAGTGCCACCTATAACAAAGTTAAAAATGTCCCCATCTTCCATCGTATTCATATTTAGATTTGATTTCAACCACTCCGTAAATACAGGTACACTTTTAACAGGAAGACCAATTTCCCTTACGTATAAAACGTTTAACGGTGAATGTGAAACTAATACCTCTTCATTAATATAACTATGTGCGATAATTTCAAGAAGATTTCCATCACCGTCTTTAAAGTATAAATTGAATCGACCGCTCTCCTCGTCAATTGTATGACCATCTTTCCATTTCACAATGAGTAAACCAGATCCTTCAAGCCAGTTTGCTGTTTCTTGAAATTTTGAATATGGAATCTCAAAAGCGAAATGCGCAGGTGCAATTGGTTCATACACTTCCTGAAAACTAATTGTTGTGTATGGCGTTACTTCAAATTGAATAAATGATGCTGTTTCTTTTTTTATCGGAAAAGATAATATATCTCTGTATACTTGTTTTACTCCTTCTATAGAAACAGTTTGTAGTTTAATATCTGAAATGTGTGTAATCATTATAATAAACCTCCAAATTCATTATTTCTATTAGTATTGTATTTCAAAAACTAACAGGAAAAATCCATCTGGAGATTGAAACTTTAATTAACAAACTACTACTTTTGTATTAGAACTGTTGCGTTAACATTTCAGCTAATACAATCTAAGCTTTAAGCAGTTTGCGTTTTAGTACAAATAATTAGTATGAACGACCACTTCAAGATATAATGAATAATATTTTAAGCTAAAAGGAGTGTTGTGTTGTGACGCAAAGAATTTCTTACTATGATGCTGCACCTGATGCTATGAAAATTATGATGGACATGGAAAAGTACACAAAACAATCCACGATTAATCGAACGACTAGAGAACTTATTAAAATTAGAGTTTCTCAAATCAATGGCTGTGCTTACTGCATAGATTTACATACATCTGATGCACGAAAAATGGGAGAGACTGAACAAAGAATTTATTGCTTAAGTACTTGGGGTGAATGTACTTTTTATACAGCGGAGGAAAAAATCGCAATTGAATTAGCTGAGCATATTACACTTATTCCTACTAAAAGAGTTCCTGATTCCCTATACAAACGAGTATGTGAACATTATGATGAAAAACAATATATTGACCTTGTCTTGATTATTAATCAAATTAATAGTTGGAATAGAATTTCTATCGCGATGGGAAATACACCGGCAAAAAAATAACACTTTAAGCAAACAACTTGCTCAATACGTTTTATTACATCCACTTCAAAAAGGTTGATTCTAATACATTACAAGAATCAACCTTTTTAAATTATATTGGACTTTACCAATGTTTTCTTATTTCTTCTACTATAATCTCCGGATAATCCCAATGTAACAGATGGGTAGAATTCGGGATTAGTTTTACTGTCGCTTTTGTTCTCTCACTAAAAATACTCGCTGTCTTCCCTCTATACTCATCCCAAATTTCTGGTACTGTAGCACGAAGTAATATTATATTAGATGGTAACTCCTCATATATATCCATTATTTCATCCTTGTGCATACCCTTTACGATATTACCAGCTGTTGTACCCCTCGCATGCCAACATACTTTATTATCTATTTCTATACCAAGATCCTTAACTGCAAGTTCTAATAATGGAGACCATCTTGTATACACTTCTTTTTCACTTTTAAAGAAATCATCCCAACTATTAAATACATACTCTTCAAAGTCCTTTTCATAATAAGCAATTTCTTCTTCCAACGTTTCTTCTTGAAGCCTTTTCGTTTGGTACCCTCCATCAATGAGAATACTCCCTAATACCTTTTCTGGATTATGTAACAAATAAAATAGCGCTACAAAACTTCCCCACGAATGTGATAGAAAATAAAAATGTTCAATTTTCAGTTCATTTATTATTTCATTTAACCAATTTGCTAAGTTTTGCATCTCATAATCTTCTGTTCTTTCAAATGGCGGTGTTTTACCATGCCCAGGTGCATCAATGGATATAAGTCTATACTCTTCCTTTAGTTTTTCTGCGATTTCTATAAAACTTAAACTTGTACTACCTAATCCATGTAAACAAAAAATAACGGGTTTATCATTTTCTCCCCACTCAGTAATATGTACGTTTAATTTTTCATTGTTAATATAGTAACGTTTCAAAACAGTTATCCTCCATATTTTAATTTTCAAATTTACATTATGATTATTTCTACTTTTTTCAAGTTTACCCTGCTTTTTTCTATACAAAAAAACAAATTTTCTTTAAAAGAAAATCTGCCTTTACGCTAATGTATATTATTATTTAACAGCAATAATCATAAACCTCTTTGAATTCGTACGAATCCCCTTTTCAGAACTATTCGCGTCGATGAACTTTTGTAAAATAGTAAAATCCTCTTCCTCTTCTCCAAAATTAGGAATAATAGGCGTATGTTTTAATAAAAAAATGAGATTTTCAGGTGTACTGTAATAATCGGTAACATCATATTCACGTACTTGCACGAGTTCAAATCCTGCACTAATAAGTTCACTCATATACTTTTCTTTTAAAGTGCCATCTCTTTCACCTAAGCATTGTCCTCTGCCAAATGCTTCTTTAAGGTTTAATTTATCATGTTCACAAACTTGTTGTGTTAAGAAAAAAGCACCTTTTTTCATTACTTTTGCTAACTCAGATGCTAGAAACGGTGCATGACAACTAGAAGCAATATCAAAATAAGCATGCGGAAACGTTAAAGCTTCAGAACCCATTTGGAGAAACTCAACATTTTGTACACCTACTTTTTTCAAGTTGGAATGTGCTGTTTCAATCATGCCATTAGAATTATCTATTCCAATTAACAATTTAGCTGAAGATGCTATGTTAAGTACATTCTCTCCTCCACCTGTACCTACATCAAGTAGCATGTCTGATGGTTTGCATCTTTCTTTCACTTCGCCATAAAAGTCCCAAGTGTCTCCTACCGTTTCACATTTCAGCTTACTGAAATCCCACCCATTTAATCTTCCTACTTTATCATAAAAGTTTTTGTATTCTAATTCGTTCATTTTATTATTTCCCCTTTGTAAAATGCATGAAATGTTTAATACTGACGATCCTCGATATAGACTCATAGTTTATATTCTCGTAAAGCTTCTTTTATATCTAGTATGCATTTTTTCAGCCCCGAACAACTAGTTACTTCGAATAATATAGGATTTCATCTACCCCATCTCAATTCGAAGATTCTATGTATAATAACATGGTTTAATTATATATAATAAAATATAAATTATCAAAAAATACCTTTCCGCAAAATCATTTAGTTTACATAATAATTTTATAGTCTATTTTTATCGATGAATTCTAAATGTCCTCTACCCCAACCACACATACTATCCAACACCGTGCTTACCGTTTTTCCATGCTCAGATAAACTATATTCTACTTTAGGTGGTATTTCTTGATACATTTCACGTTTTATTAGTTGATCTTGCTCTAATTCACGAAGCTGCTTCGCTAATGTTCCTTGAGATATATCGGGTATTAATCTCTTTAATTCACCAAACCGTTTCGTTCCATCTGTTAGCAAAATAAATAAAATCAATGGCTTCCATTTCCCACCGATTATTTGTAATGTCGCTATTACCCCTTTTAATTTAGGTTCTTGTAAATCCATCTTCTCACCTCTCCCATCCCATCATAGATCATAATAAATCATTTTTCATGTTTATTTCTCCGTTCACTACTTCATTAGTACGAAAGTTGCGACTAAGTACAAGTAAAGTGCCTACTTTTCAATAACCATTTTTTAACGAATAATAAAAGCAACACATATTTATTTTTAATTTTATATTAAGGGAGAGGCTTAATCATGTCTTTTACTACATTAAAAGATAAACAAATCGTTATTATTGGTGGAAGTTCTGGTATTGGATTAGCGACAGCAACACAAGCAGTTGAACAAGGCGCACATGTTATTATTGCCGGACGCTCGGAAGAAAAGCTAAAGGCTGCTCAAGAATTAATAAATAACAATCACCTTCAAACTTATGTATTGGATAATCAAAATAAAGAGCAATTACAAAATTTTTTCAAAGATGTCGGGAAATTTGATCATTTATTTACACCGGGGGCTTCTTACACACTTGGACCAATAACCACTACAGAGGAAATTGCTGAAAGTAGCTTTATCGGAAAGTTTTGGCCTCAATATTATGCCGTGAAATATGCCATTCCTTTTCTTTCAAAATCAGGATCTATCGTGTTAATGTCTGGTGCATTTAGCCAAAGGCCACTTAAAGGTGCTCCTGCTTATGGAGCTTGTAATGGTGCTATTGAAAGTTTAGGAAAAGCTTTAGCTGTTGAATTAGCTTCGATTAGAGTTAATGTTGTTTCTCCTGGAACGATACAAAGAGAGAATGAACAAAACGAAAAAAGACTAGCTGCTTATGAAGATTATAAGTCTCTTTCTCTTGTAAAAAGACCTGGGCATAATGATGAAATTGCACATACTGTCCTGTTTTTAATGCAAAATGAGTTTACTACGGGTAGTGTATTATTTCCTGATGGAGGATACACATATCATTAAATTAATTTTATTCACCTGTATATTATCTTAAGGGCTTTACTTAAAACACAATTTCAATTAGATGAAAAATATTTTTAAGTACCTCATTTATTCTCACATTCAAACTTATAGTGAATGAATCCAACAGACACACCATTTTTCTATACACTTTTGAGTACAATAAAATAAAAAAGGCATAAAATATGCCTTTTTTTGCTTATTTGTTGATTGGATAACAAACCTCTGTAACCCACTTATTAGGATCCGTTTCCATCGCTGGGCTCACATGATAAATATTAAACATTGGGCCTGCTAATTCGTAACCTTCCGTCTCAATCCATTTTGCGGCTGCTTCATTTACGTTTGTCATTTGTTCATAACTTCCGCTTACTGTTATAGAAGCTACTTTGATTGGCTCTATTTTTTGAAAATGAACATCTTTTGTATTTTCATGCTTTCCTAAGATATTTAGCTGTATTTCTATATCCACATCATTTTCTTTGTATTCTTGATCATGGAAGACAGCGATACTATAACTCGGGTGAGCCATACTAATATTTTTCATATGAATTTCTTGCATTAATATACTCCATAAATCGCCTTCACAATTATACGATGGAATAACCTTTCTAACAGTAGCTACATTTCTTTCTGGAATTTCTTTTATTGAAACATGATAGTTCATCTCAACAACATCCTCTCTCATCGTTTTCATTGAGTTTCCGAGGAGACGTAATTGTTTTTGGAGGTTATTCATGTCTTCTTTAATTTGAGTACTACGATTTAGAAATTGCTCCTTTATACTATCCATATTATCGCATTCTATTATTTTTTTAATGGTAGCGATATTAAACCCCATATCTTTAAACGTTTGAATTTGATTTACTTTCTTTAGTTGAGCCGCTGAATAATATCGATAACCACTTTGCTCATCGACTTTTACTGGCTGTAATAGCTCCACTTTATCGTAGTGTCTCAACATACGTATACTAATGGAAGATAATTTTGAAAAATCTCCAATTTTAAACATGGTTTCCTCCTAAAAATTCTGTCTACTTCGAATCTCAACTTTATTTTAAACAATGACATCGTGTGAGAGTCAACTACTTTTAACGATTAAAACAACAATTAAATATATTATATTTACATAATTAAAATCACGTATTATCAATTTAAAACAGATCAGTTCAACTAAATACAAGTAGTGCAACTTAATTATTTTTCTCCAGACATTCATAAACCACCATCATATCTCGTTTATCCAACTCACGAATACGATTAAAAATCGGTATTTGTGCAACGGCCTCCGTTAATAAACTTTCATCCACAACATCACTAACTGTTCCAGTTAACCATGTTTGCACATCTATGCCATCAACAATTTCTTTAAGCCCTTCATCATTAATACCACTTGCATTACAAGTGACACATGGAATTGTTAATTTAAACACGCCATCATGTAGGTTATCTTCAGTTATAACTTTCTTTCCGTTACAGAATGGACATGGGTTGCTTTTTTTAATTTTATTAATTTGTGTAACTAATTTTTTGTAACCAAATGCTTCGTAAACATATGTTAGTTTTTTATATTTTCCATTTGTGAAATACTGATCTATAATGGTTTCTCTTGTTTCATACACATTAGAAAAATCACAAATAGTTACTTGATTATTGGCGCTAATGGATTCTATATTCCCTTTAATTTCGTCCCAGAATGGTAAAACATTTTGTAACACTATTTCATAATTTGAAAAACTTGCTTGTTCTAATTCGAACATTTTCAGTGCAACTTGCACTTTTCTTGGCAATAAAGAAACATCTTCCGTCAATCTCATATCTCCACCTATTATAGACTTCAATTTAACGAGTGCCGGTAAATTACCAACTGTGTTCAACACTTCATCCATAGGCTGATTAATTATTTCACGAATATCTGAGTTTCCAAACTTAAGCGATTTATGATGATTTAAAACCGTCCCCTCACAAATTGGACATGTCACGATTTCTTTAGATTCCTTAATTTGTTCTTTAATAGCTGCTTTAGAAATCACAATATATCCACCAATGATCGTATTAAATCCTACCCATGTTCTACGTGTCTTACCTTTCTTATCATAAAATGATTTTTCAAAATACCCGTACCAAAATGTATGTTTTTCCTCTTCTGACATATCATTATAGCTCTTTGATAAATCATGACCGAGTTCATTTTTAATTTCTTCAAATAAAAATTCTATTTTTTCATATTGATAAAATTTCAATACTTTCATGATTTCCGGATCGAATAAACCACCCCAAAATGGAACATTTTTATCTTGTATTGTAATGTCTTTATTAAAGATTTCAATCTTAAGGCGACCTGAACAAGATGGACAGTGATTATCCTGTGAATAAAAATCAAAACTTCTCGTATCTTTATTGGTTGGATGGGAAGCTATAATTTGATTAATTAATCCACCAATCTCATATAAGAAACTATATTGACTATACAAATGTCTTTCAAGATCAATAGCAATTATTGGTGCAATTGTATCAGATTCATATTCGCCATAAATTAATCGGGCCATTGATGATAAACTTTTTAAAATACCACCCTTATAAACGTTTTCAGCATTTTTAAAATAGTTATTATGATTTTCTTTTACATAGTGAATTCCTTCTTTACGCTTTAGCGTTGAAGAAATATGTATTTGCGCAGCCTTTTTCACACTACTCTTTTGACGATAATAATCATTATGACTAATAACATCAAGATGTTCTACAGATTCAAGCTGTCTTTTCCCAAAATCAACAATGTAATCCGAACTTTCTAGCATGTAACTATTATGTTCAATCATTATGATTGAGACTGATTCATCTTGTAAAATCCCTCTGACACTATCTATAAATTGATTTAAAATATTTTGTGATAAACCTTTTGAAGGCTCATCAAAAATAAATAAAGTATGTGGGTTTCTTGTGTTGGCAAATAACTCCGACACTAAATGAACACATTGAAACTCACCTGTTGATAATGTTTGTGTTTTTCTTTCTAATGTTAAATAGCCGAGTCCTAATTTGATTAGTAAACTCAAGCGCTTATATGCGATATCTTCATTTGGAAGGTCATCAATAATATCCTCAATTGAACGTTCAAAAATATCATCAATTTCTTCACTATACTTTGTCAGTTTCTTTTTAATATCAAGGAAAGTAGCAACGGTTGATCGACTTGTAATTGACTGATTGCGATCTTGTCCTACCATAACAAGTTTGTCTTTTGGATATCGCTTTTGAAAATCTTTAGCGATACATTCATTAACAAGTGTAGATTTTCCACATCCTGATTCCCCTGTAACAGTTACAAGTCTATTTCTAGGAATCTGAAACTTAGTCATTTGGATATTTCGACAATATAATTCATGGAATGTATAATATTCTGTTGGCATTTCGTTATTTCGTTCTGATAGTAATGGCTTTGGCCTTGGTGATTCTTTCACAATTTTCCCGCCATATTTTCCACTACCAGGTCCAAAGAATAATTGCTCATCAGTTGTATCCAGTACTGTACCTGAATGATCAATGAGCCAAATTTGATTTTTGCACCCTAATTTTTTGATCTCTTCTAATATTTGTAATAATGTTACGTGATCAAGCCCCACAGAAATCTCATCAATAATAATTACTGCATTTTCACTTACTGCCATGAATTCAGCTAAGTAAAGTCGTGTTAATTCTCCACCTGACAACGTACCCATAATTCGATTTAATGTTAAATAGCCAATGTTCATATTAATAATATTTTGCAGTATATGCTGTTTTTCTTCACTAATATTTAATTCTTTTGCTAGTGAAAGAATAGATTCAACACTTAAATCATTAATATTTGAAATTGAATGCGGATTAGCGAACAAATCAATTTCATATTGTTCAATTTCTTCACTATAACGTTTTCCCTTACATTTTTTACACTCAACATTTTTTGTAGTACCACGACCTTTACAACCAGTACACCACCCTAGTTGATTATTAAATGAAAAGACCTCTGGAGAAAGATTAAATACTTCAGCAAGTTTTTCCCGAACCGCTGTAAAAACACCAGTATGAGTACCAATCGTTGAACGCGGATTAGACGAAATCGATGATTTTCCTAGAAAAAGTACTAATGGCATTTCTTCCATCTTAATAGCACTAAAATTTGTTTCCATAATGTTAGGAAATAAATATTGATATTCAGCCTTTGGTAATAAAGAAACTAATCGTTTTTTTGACTCTTCACCAATTGTTTGGCAAAAAGTTGTTTTACCTGATCCAGATAAACCAGCAATTCCAAACGATTTATTAAATGGTATAGTTGCATCCAATTTATTTATGTTATTTGCAATTAATTGATTTACTTTCATATTAACCTCTATTCTTATCTTCTTAAAAAATCATTTTTATAATATAATAATTACATAATTAATATTACCTATTATGTAATTATCCTTTCAGTTCATGAATCTTGAACCTTGTATTTTCCAAACCATTGTTGCCACTCATCTTTTGGAAATTCTTTCTCTTTTCCTTCTAACACGGAAGAAAAAAGTTCTAAACAAATATGCCAACCAGCAATATCTTTCGGTGTATGATCTGTTAATTCATGAATGAATTCTTTAAGAAGTAATAGGGATCCATTTCCTGCTTTATGTATTTCAAATCGGACACGATCTTTATCCCATTTGAATTCAAGTACTGCATTTAGTTGACACTCTAAAATATCAATATTTAAAAATGAACCATCCATCATATCGAACTTTATCATTCCACCTGTTTTAAGGTTTTCAATCTGCAAATTAGACATCCATTTTTTAAGCTTACTGTTTTCAGTTAACACAGACCAAACTTCCTCTATCGTATAAGGAAATTGGCGTTGAAATTTTACAATATACCCATTAGATTGTTTCTCTATCTCAGCTAACATATTTATTCCCCTCACTCTCGCGCAGAATATATGTTCTTATTTTACACGAATTTATACATAAAAGAAATCTATATGGCAACTAAATATTAATTTAATGTGTAGATGACATTTTGAAAATTGATTTATTATAAATAAAAAAGCCGCATTTGCGACTCATGAACTAATACCTACTTTATTTGAATGACTTATCTTTTAATTGCGTCAACAATTAACGATGGAAAACCAAGTTTATCGCCTCGATTCCTAGAATCATACCTTTTCGAACGGAAAATAACCCCGTCATTCGCATCCCAGTCGTTGTAATAAAATTGACCATTTTCATCACAATACTCAAGTAGAACTACCTCAAATCCAGCCGTTTCAAACATTTTCGTTAATGTTTTGTAATTATGAACTATTTTATGACTTGCAGCAGGATGATCTTTCGGCCCAGGTCCGCCTATTTGAACTATATTTTGGTATGTTTCATCCGGAAAAAATGCATCAGGGACGCCGCATCGAATATGACCTGATGGTTTTAAAAATTCATAACAAATTTCAGCTGCTTTTACACCTTCTTCAAACGTAAGATGTTCCCATACGTGCTCAGCTAAAATAGCTGAAATGGAATTGTATTCAAATCTTTCTTCCCAAGTGGTATTGTCTAGTAAATTAAGTTCTTCTTCTTGCGTTTGAATCCAACCTGGATTATTATTAAACACTCCAGCTCCAACTACTACTTTAATTTCATCTTGTTTTATTACCATCATTTTCACCCCGTAAACATTTTGATTTATTAATATATTCTATGTTTACTATAACCTTTCCTGCTTCAACAAATTAAGAAACATATATCCCTCCTCTAATATGAAAGAAAAGTTTAAAGTTGTTTCCGAATGAACTAAGAAGCAAATTGGATTTATTAAATAAAACCATTCAGTCGAATGTAACTTTTCTATTATTCCGTTATGTGGTACTTTAGCGAAAAAATAAATTGTTAAACGTCATAAAAATATAATGATTATTATCACAACAAACGAATTAAGGGGAAATTCAGTAGCATGAGCCCGGTACAATACCGAATTCATGCCATTAAAATTGTCTAATGCAAAATCTGTCTAATTTTATGAAAACAGTTCATTATATATACTGTTTTCATAACTATTTACACATGATTTTTCTTAGAGAAATATAACACACCAAACATTACCAAAATACCAACCACATAAAAAATTGTTGTACCGCTGCCACCAGTATTAGGAATCATCCAATTATTCTTCGCATTTTTTACTGTTATTTTTTGTGTCCTTACTGCCTCTGTAATTTCTACCTCTATTGGATCTCTAAGTAACATATATCCATTTGGTGCTTTTATTTCTTTAATCGTATATTTTCCTAGTACTAATTGCCTGGAAATCACCTTTCCTTTTTCATCTGTTGTTAATCTAGCAACTTCTTTCCCTTCTTTATTTAACACTTGAAATACAGCACCTTTTAGTTTTAAATTGATATCCTTGTCATCAACTTTCTCAATTTCAATTTTCCCACCCGGATCTGGCAATTTCTTATTTCCTATTTTCATTTCTATTACTTTATCTTTTTCTACTTTTACAGCTACTTTATCTTTCAATAATTCATAACCTTTAGGCGCTTCTATTTCCACTAGGCTATAGTTTCCTATTGGTAAATCTTTAGATATCGCTTCTCCTTTTTCATCTGTTATTAACTCTCCAACTACTTTTCCGTTTGAATCTTCTATATAAAACTTTGCTCCTGCTAGCTTTTTATTTTTATCATTTGTGTCTACTTTCACCAGCTTTATTTTCCCTATTGGATCTGGCAATTTCTTATTTCCTATTTTCATTTCTATCACTTTATCTTTTTCTACTTTTACAGCTACTTTATCTTTCAATAATTCGTAACCTTTAGGCGCTTCTACTTCCACTAAGCTATAGTTTCCTATTGGTAAATCTTTAGATATCGCTTCTCCTTTTTCATCTGTTATTAGCTCTCCGACTATTTTTCCCTTTGAATCTTCTATATGAAACTTTGCTCCTGCTAGCTTTTTATTTTTATCATTTGTGTCTACTTTCACAAGCTTTATTTTCCCTATTGGATCTGGCAATTTTTTATTTTCTATTTTCATTTCTATCACTTTATCTTTTTCTACTTTTACAACTACTTTATCTTTCAATAATTCATAGCCTTTAGGCGCTTCTACTTCTACAAGGCTATAGTTTCCTATTGGTAAATCTTTAGATATCGCTTCTCCTTTTTCATCTGTTATTAACTCTCCAGCTACTTTTCCGTTTGAATCTTCTATATGAAACTTTGCTCCTGCTAATTTATTATCATTATTATTACTATCTACTTTTTTTATTTTTATTTTCCCTGTGCTAGGCTTGTTCCAATGTTTCCAGTTAAATTTGAAATTGTGAAATTCGAATCCACCAGTTTGTTGCACTGTACCGACAAATGCTTGTCCATTAATTGAACCGCCTTTTGTTTCTAATACAGCATTTGGAGCAAATACACTTCCAACAACACCATACCCCTCTGCTGTGATTTTTTTCGCATTAGGAAAAACCCAAACCACTTTCCCATATAGCTCAGTAAATGGTGAATCAGAAGAATAGGGTTGTGATGTAGGAATTATATCCGTAGCCCTTCCTATATCGTTCGTGTCATATAAAATAGACCCCTTATTAAAGGTAATCTCTCTTGCATCCGAATACATAACAATAAAATCTTTGTCCTTAGCATTGGGTAAAAATACATCTCTTATTTCTAAATTTATTTTCCCTGTCAATTCTGATGAAACATAAATATTAGGATTGTTTATCTCTTTTCCAATGCCAAAACTCATGTTTGGAATTGGGGTATTCGTTTTATATTGACCTGCATCTTGATTGACTTGGTTCACTATGTTACGAAACTCATTGAATTTCGCATCAATTTCTTGTTTTTCTTTAAAAACAATACGATCATAAGAAGATTGTATTGTACGATCTGGATCACTCTCTTTTGTCATAACGACTATTCCGTTTTGAATGATAAAAGATTCCTCTCTTGATTTTTTAAATTTTCCAGACAATAACAAAGACGGATATCCTTCATCACTCCATTTTTCGCCAACTATATTAGATGTACCTGCCGCTGCACCTACAATCGTATAACCTGATGCATCCATATCACCTTGAACTGCGATTGCACCTTCAACGTCTCCACCAACTGCTTTATGGTTCCCAAAGATAATCGCATTATAACGCGATATGTCACCTAAACCTTTTAAGTCTACCATGGATCCATAAACTTCTTTTGGTACATATATGACAAAACTTACACATATCATTAACAAAACCATTAAATGAATACTTACCAGCTTTAATCGTAGCCTCAATTTCCTTGTTCCCACCTTTACCGTATTTTTTCTACAGTTAAAAAAAGTGAACTTTAATCAGTACGGATTTACTTCATCCCTTCTATACCTTCCTTGCTTATCCCTAAATTAATGGATCCACTGCCCATTATTGCGGGATACATACAATCTATCTAGTTATTTTTTTCTTATAAATTACGACTAGAAACGCACATAACAATAGGATTGGAACTATTACCATCCACTTATTAAACATAAATACCTCTGTACTTATTTCTTGTTTTTCTTTCTGATTGAACTCTACACGCTCACCTCGAACGAGCAATCTATTTGTATTTACTCCATAAGGCGTACATGTAATTAATGTTGTATAATCTTTATTTTCCACAATTTTCAAATCGTCCGTTTCGTGTGGTAAAACTACTTTAATTTGATCTACTTTATAAGCAAGAATTTTGTCTAAAGAGTGAATATAAAAAAGATCTCCTTCACTTAACTTATCTAAATCTGAAAATAATTTTGCTGATGGTAAACCACGATGTCCGGTTAAAATAGTGTGCGTATTCTCACCACCTACCGGGAGTGACGAATAATCTAAATGACCTATCCCCCGACTCAATACTTCTTCAGAGGTACCTTGATAGATTGGCAGTTTTATTTTAATTTTCGATATTTCAATATACCCCATTACATCACCTAAATTTAACGCATCGGCATACGCTTGTTGATTTCTATTTTCCTCAGCAAATGGATCTGCAAATGTTTTCGTGGAAGTTTGAACTTGTTTATTATAGTCAGCTGCTTCTTTTTCCCTACGTTCAATTTCTTTCTTTTGTAGCGCTTTAATCTTCTTATCATAAGAACTAATCTCAGAATAATGAGCACGAGTCGCCAACCAATTACTAATAGTAGGATATAAAAAAATACCTACTCCAAATAAAAAAATACCTCCTAAAAAAAGATTTCGTTTCATATTTCCACCTCTGTATATACTAAAATATCGAAAAGAGGAAAGCATTTTGCTTCTTCCCTTTTCACATCACATGGTTACATGTTCCTAAAACTTTATTTATTAGCAAATTTTTTTCTAAAGAAAACAAACGCTGCTGTAACCATTAACGTAAGGCCTAGTACAGTAAAAAGAGTCGTTCCTATTCCACCGGTTACTGGAAGAATCCATCCACTTTTATTATTTTCTATCGTTAATTTAACCGTTTGATTATTTTCGCTAACCTTTACATCAATTGGGTCTTTTAATAATTGATAAGAAGCTGTTTTACCATCTTCTTTTGTATATGTTGGTGCTTTTGTTTCAAAAATTTGATAGTCTCCGTATGGAATGTTAGACCACTTAATAACACCATTTTCATCTGATACACCTATTACTTCTTTTCCTGCTACAACAACTATTTTCCCATTTTTATCTTTAAGTACAAACTCTGCACCTTTTAATTTCTTCTTATTATCACCATCAATTTTTGATAACTCAATAATTCCAGTTGTCGGAACAACAACTACTGGTTTAGATTCTTTTTCTCCAATTACATCATTTTTATTTGTAAAATCAATTTTTGCTATATTTAAAATTTCCGAACTAGATGGTACTCCTTCTTTTACTTGTGATTTAATTTGTAAATGAAATTCTTTTTTACCATCTAATTTTGTAAAATCTTTTACTGTAGCTGTTACTTTTTGACCTTCTACAGCTACATCTACAACGCTTGCATTTACTTCCGCTCCATCAATCTTCACGATTGGCTTTCCTTGCATCACTAATCGATTGTCCAAAGTATCTGTTACCACATATTTTTTGTATTCTTTAATGTCTTCTGGAATTAATGTTTTAATATCATAATTGTAATTAGTTAACGGATTTATTGGTAACGCTTCCAAATTACCATTAATCTTTTTATCAATAGTTGGTTCTTCATAGTTTTTCAATTCTACTTTAACTACTGTACCAGAAGTAATTGTTCCATCTTCATTAATTGTTCCTGAGTTCTTAATAAAAAACTCGCGTTTAGTTGGATCTATTACATAGCCTTTCGGAGCTTTTGTTTCTTGGAAATAGTATTCTCCATACTCTAATCCTTGCACACGAATATGACCATTAGCATCCGTTACTAAATCTTTTTTCACTTCTGTTCCATCTTTTTTAAATACAGAGAATGCTGCACCCGCTAATGCTTTATCGTTTGCACCAGTTTTTATTAAATCAACTGCACCGCGTTTAATCTCATTTTTTGGATACATATGAACATCATAGTTTAACACCTTACCCTCTTTATTCGTTAATGGAATATCTACTGTATACGTATTTGGATTTAGGTTAACATGTGGAGGGCCTGCCACCTCTTTCACTTCATAACGTCCTAGCGGAAGATCTTTTAATACAGCTTGTCCGTTATCATCAGTTACTACTTGAGATGGAGTTGCCCCCGTTACAGGTTTCACATCTTCTTTCACGATTTTCCTATCATTTGAAATTTTTTCAAACGATGCAACCTTTTTTACTTCAAACGTTACACCTTTTAACGGCTTCACATTTGTTGGCACCTCTTGATTTGCGGAACCATCACCTTCTACTCCTGTTGTTCCCTCTTTTTCTTGTTCGTACTTATGAATTGTTAAAGAACCTTTGGTTGGTGAAGCTGCCTTTACTAATTCATTAGACCACGCTGAAAATGTTAAGAATACAACTAGAAGCACACTTAATATTTTTTTCATTTCTCTATTATCCCCTTTACTACTTCTATCATTTTAAAAATCTATTTTTTACTATTACCATCTAAAAATAAAATTGTGTACAAAGTATTAGCCTTGAACGAATAACATAAAACATAGTTGTCCCCACACCCCATTGTTTACAATCACTGATTCACTGTTCTTATTTCTACTATTACGTCGTCTCCCCGTATGATATATGTAATTTTCTCTCCTACATTTCACTTATGTCTCTACTTCAAAAATAATTATTATTGTTACATAGTAGCTTTCATCGCTAATTTTTACTAATTACTTAGGCGCCAATTCGTTAATCTCCCCCTCTTATCTCTATTTGAATCCAATCTTAAACATTTTTTGATACATGTTAGCAGTAACTAGCAAATAAGTGTGATGATTCATATTTTATGCTACTCCCCAAAACTATTACCTGTATATTCAAATAATATGTGCTATTCATGTTAAATTATGGTATTATTCTTAGAAGTTTATAATTTTTATTGATAAAGTTTTTCCGTTTCTACTTATGAAAAAAGGAATATGTGTTTATTCAACTATCACGCACAACTGTAAGGAGGAAGAATATGACTAAAAAGCTCAGTCTAGTTGAGATAGAGTACATTTGCAATATGTTTTTCCAATCTTTTGAAATTCCAGTTTGTTTTTTAGATTGCGACAAAAATATTCTTTTAGCTTTTACATCAAAAAATGATTCACTTTCATTGTATACATCAAAAATAGAACAGTTACATATGCTTTATCAGAAAAATGATTCATATAATTCTCCCATCTTCAGAACTCACCAACAACTAGGGCACTTCATTTTAATTCACATAAAGAGCGATTATATGGTGAACGGCACTGTTATTATTGGACCTGTAACAGATGTAAGCTTTTCTAAAAACGAAACGGATAGCAGCTTTCATTTTATGCCGAATTATAAAAAAACAAGAGACTATTACTTTTCATTGTCACTCAAAGATCAATATTTCTTTGTAAATATGGCGATTTTGTTCCATAACATTCTTTATAAAAAAATTTCAAATGTAAGTACATTTGCAAATAAAAGTGACTCATTTCATGTAAGTCATAGCAGTATCTTAAACGAAGATGTATATATTTCAATGCAAAATAACGAATCTATCTGTCATAATTTGTATTTAGAGCAACAACTACTTGGAGCTATAGAAAACGGGGATAAAGAAACAGTACTCAAATATTATTATGTATTTCAACATGAGATTCTTTCATCCTTACCTTCATTCCATCAATTAAGAAGACATAAAAACATTTGTATTTCATCCATTACACTCGCTACTAGATATGCGATAAAAGGAGGGCTTCCATCCGGGATTGCTTACAAGATTTATGATCTACACATCCAAAGAACAGAAAATTTAAAAGACAAAGAATCTGTTTGGCATTTATTAAAAAATGTTTTCTGTACTTTTGCAGACCGTGTGAAGGCACAAAAAACACAGCAACATTCACAGACTATTGCTATTTGCAAAAACTACATTTTCAAAAATATTTACAATCCAATATCTGTTAAACAACTTGCTACATTTTCAAACGTGAATTCGGATTATTTATCTATATTATTTAAAAAAGAAGTTGGTATTTCATTAAGTGAATATATTCAGCGTGAACGAATCGAAGAAGCAAAGAAATTATTAACTTTTACAACCTATTCTTTATCTGACATCTGTGCTTCACTCAATTTTACTGATCAAAGCTACTTCACTAAAATTTTTAAAAAATTCACTAACGAAACGCCTGGTAAATACCGGAAATCTCATCTTGTCATATAGGTGAAACTTCCATTAATACAAAGTGTTTTCAGTAATTAATGAATGGCTATTTAAAACTACTCTAACATTCATGAACTTTACGATTCAGGCTATTTTTAAACAACAAAAACACGTTACTATTTTTAATGAGAATAGTAACGTGTTTTTTACGTAATATATTTCTGTAGACAGAATCACATCCAAGCGCAAAGTTTTATGGAAGCCAAATGTACCACTTAGCTACTAACATCTTAGTAAGTAAAAACTTCATCTAAAAATTATTGTGTGTAAAAAAAAGCCAAACTATTTTTCAGTTAGTGATATTCGCCCCTCGGTACCAATAATATAATTTACGCTTAAGACAAACTGCCTTTTTTGTTTTACTTATTTTTCACTTTATTTTTTCTGGATTATGAATTCTTTTCTTCAAATGAATGATGCCTATGCCTGCCATTATTTTTGTATCTTTCTACATTTACGAACCAAAGTGAGTACTGTTGCTGCAATAACCATCAACATGCCCATTATTGCACTGTTAGTTGTACTTGCACCCGTTTTTGGAAGCTCTTTATATGTATATTCTTTTTTATCATAATTACTATTACTAGCAAGACCATTAGCTTTGCTAGTGTCTTTATCTTTCACTAGTACTTTTTGTATTGCCTTTACCTCATTACCTACGGAATCTCTGACACTATATATTATTTCATAAGTATCAGCTTTAGATGTATCTACTTTACCATCAACTTTTACTTTAGAAGTAAGGTCATCATTCTTTTTATTAGTAGCTGATACTCCTACCATTGGGTCAAATTGATCATTCTCATTAATTGTAGTTGTAGCAGGTACTTTTAGTATTGGGTTGTCATTTTTAACTTCTTCTCTAACTTTAACCGTTACAGTTTGTTTTGCAGTTACTTCATGACCTTTAGAGTCTGTAACTGTGTATGTTAATACGTAAGTACCAGCTTTAGATGTATCTACTTTACCATCAACTTTTACTTTAGAAGTAAGATCGCCATCTTCTTTATCAATAGCTAATACTTCTGTCATCGGAACAAATGAATCTCCTACATTAATAGTCACTCCAATAGGCGCTGTTAATTTAGGCTCTATATCTAATATTTCTTCATTTTTCTCTACAATTACAGTCTGCGTATCCGTTGCATTCCCCCCTTGGGAATCGACAACCAAGTAGTTCACAATGTATTTACCTGGTTTAGATGTATCTACATCGCCTTTATGCTGTACACTATTTGTTAAATCACCATCTTCTTTATCAGCAGCTGTTACATTTCTCATCGGGTCAAACGTATCACCTACACGTAGTGTAATTGTAGACGGTACAGTTAACTCTGGGACTTGGTTTTCGGCAGTTTTTTCGTTTTCTTTCACTGTTCCCTTAATTTTTGCTGCATCAAAAGCTTTTTGGACCGCTTGAACCTCAATTGAGTTCGCTCCATATTTGTTTGTTGCAACTTTAAGGCACGCTAATCTCAATTCTGAGAAATTAGAAGTCATGTTCAATTCATCAGTATTTGCATAGTAGAAAATATCAAACATTTTATCTTCACCAATACCATTTACAGTTACACCGTTATGAGTACCACCTTGAGCAATTAAATACGCAACTTTATTAATAATACTTGAGTTGAAATGAATGCCTCCATTATCCTCTCCATTTAAATCATTATATTTACTATAATCATCTGGATATGGTACTCCATTTGAATAATTGATTGAAGATGGATTTTTCATATTACGGAAAACCGATCCAGTTTGTTCTCCTGTTGTCCAGTTAAATTTTCCGTTATTTATGTATTTCTCAATAGCCGTTCCCATAATATCAGATAACGCTTCGTTAATTGCACCAGATTCTCCGAAAAATTCAAGGTTAGATTCGCTAGAGGTAACCGCATGTGTAAATTCATGGCCCACTATATCGAACGATTTCACCATGGGGTCACCATATATAAGCATACTAATATTATTAATATTAGCACTAAATGCATTCTCCCAATTTTTAGGGTTATTTGTTCCTCCAGAATCCCATGCATGTACAACTGATACTACTTTTTTTCCCTTATTATCAAAACTATTACGCTTGTATTTATCTTTATAAAAATCATATACCTTTGTTGCTAAAAAATGAGCACTTACCGCCTTTGGATCAGTAAATGTTGGTGAAGTGCTAGTTACTAATATACCAGGATAATATTTTTCTTCATTTGTAATATCTCTATAATTTACATCATATGTCTCAATTCCTTGCCCTCTTGTGTAATCAGCAAGAGCATATTTCCCATTACTTTGTTCAGAAATACCAAAAGTGCGAGTTATACCTAAATCATCTTTCCCTGTTCCAGTTAGTGATACGAAATTGTTTTTTTTACTTTCCTTTAAAGGTTCAACATGCTCTTCACTTACTTTTAAACCTGATTCTTGTACCATATTTTTCAACATTTCACCATTATCGGCATTCACTAAATAAGTTCCAGATACATAGCTTGGTGTTGCAGCAGCAAATGTAACTTGATATGCATTTGAAGCTTGTCCATTATTTTCATCCACAAAAATAACTTCCTTAACTTCTGGTTCAGAAATGAACTTGATATTGCTCCCGTACTTCGTATAAATATATTGTTTGGCTTCTTCTTTTGATAGCTTAATAGGCTTTTTCAAATCTTCTTGTTTTAAATTTTGCGCGCTATCGCCTGAAACACTTTTAATAACACCCTTATTATCTACGTGTGCAGTTAATTGATGGCCATATACTTCTTTTCCTTCGTATGTTTGCTGCATACGTACGAGTGTAGTCCCATCATACGAACCACGTTTTTGAAAGACTTTATAATCTACTCCTGTTTCTCCATTGACTTGCTTTGGAGAAAGCGCTTGTTCTGTTTTCTCCTTAAGTGCATCCTTTACTACATTTTCTGGTGTCTTTTGTGACGGTTGAGTAAGTTCACCTGAGCGGAACGATTCCTCCTGCATTTGAACTTGTAGTTGATCTGTTTCCTCTGCATGACCTATTCCGTATGGCGCTACAGCTGTTAAAGCCAATCCTGTTGTTAATGCAACTATAGCTATTTCTTTTTTATTTTTCATGATATTTACCTCTTATAATTTCCTAAAATATAAAACTGCTAAAAATTATACTATTCATTCGTATCAAAAAAAAGAAAATAAAAAGTATATAAAATTAAACAAAATCGTATAATTCAATGATGTTAATTCATTATTTAAATATAGTTATTCTAGAAAAATCACTACTTTTAATGAACTTTTCTTTTATAGATATATATAATGGCTGCACTACATCGCTATATATAAGATTCGATAAATTAAATTTCACGTGTAAATTCTCTTTTTTTAAAGATCCAGTTTGAGTTTTCTAAAGTTATCATAGCAAATAAGCCTTAGTAGGTTTCTATTTGCAGATCTTTCTATTTTAATTTTCATCAATAAATGAAGTCATATAAAAGTAAATTGTGTAACACAATATATTAATTACAGATATAAAGCATATTATAAAAAGGTGACTTCTGTAATCAACAAAAGTCACCTTCTTACAATAGATTCGCAATACATATTATCCCAAAAATGTTTATAATGTATAATTTCTATGTAACAAAGAAAAATAATTTATTAACGAGCATTTTCCAAAACTTTTATTAGGTCATTTATATTTTCAATTTTCTGTTGAAACTGATCAAATTTGCTATGTAGCAATGAAGGATTTTTATCTTCTCTTGAAATAACTTGTTTTAATTCGTGTTCTAATTTATCATACGCATCAAAGAAATTATCAAATTCTACACTTACAAGCTCGTCATTTTCACGATAAAATCTTTTTGCTTCTATATAAGTCATATATGATTTATTCAAAAATCCTAATGAAATTAAATATTTAGAAGTGTTTTCTTGATAAATAGCAATATCACATGCTGTTTTAATATCAGAATAAGTCTTTTGAATGAAGCATTGTAATTCAAGAATCTTAAACTTTAAACCATAATTCATTTCATTCCCTCCCATCCTATCTATTCTACATAAAATAATAATATTTTACAAAATAAAATATTATTATGAAAGTGACATTTAAAAAGATAACGAAAGAAGAAACAAATTCAAACTTTTCAATCCTTACTTTTAATCTTCAAATAATCTCTTAATTGTTATATAATAAACTAAATATATAATTAGGAGTAGATGTAATGCCAGAAACATTAGAACTCATTCTTTTCATACTTATAGCAATTAGTGCTGTAGGTTATCTAATAAAAGAAATTCAAAAACCTAAGAAAAGAACGCTTGGAATTTCACTAGAATTTTTAGTTTTTTTCTGGTCAATATGGAGAATATCGACTATCATAATTTAATTTATATAATTCCTCTTCTCTCGATAAACCTTACTATTCAATCAATACTGTAAACAAACCATTGCTTAACCATATGCCTTTAATGGAGCAGATAACTTTTGCTAGCTGCTCTTTTCTTTGTAACCATTATACACAAATTTTCATATAATATAGTCATTCCTTTCTTATAAATTAAGCTCGTCACTTCGGTTATAAAAATGGGATTATATCCTATAACTTTTTTTAGAATCATCCATAATTTATTTCTGAAAAAGTGCTTTGTTTTACTGAAAGGTGGTTGCGGAAACAACCGCCTTTTTATTTTCAAAAAAATCTAATTTCCAAAAAACTATCCACTGCTTTCTGGAACAGTTTTATAATTTCTAACCTGCTTCCTCGTTTCTAATTCAATATGTAATCTCTCGTTATTTTACTGTCACTTTATAAATAACCTTCTAATAAAAAGACCTCCACATATAGTATGTTGGGACTTATTCACGGATTATATATGAGAAATATTTTACGCTCATAGTGCAAAAATAAAAAGCGCAAAGAATAATTCCTTCCGCTTTTTATAACAATAAATACATTTCATATTGTGCTAAAGAATTCTTTTTAAACCCAGATTTCTTTAAAAATCCTTCTAGTAAACTGTTGTTTGGAAAACCAATAGATAAACTTGATAAATTTGATTCTACTCTTGCTACTTGTAATAATTTCATCCCAATCCCAATATTTCTATAATCTTTATCTACGAAAATATAACTAATTTTACCTTGTTCATTTACACATACAGAGCCTTTTAAATCATTATCAACATATGCACCGTAATACGTATTATTTGTTTTTTCAATGTAATCAATATCATTTTGCCAATTTATATGGAAGTTAAGCCATTTCTGAATTTCAAGTTTAAATGTTTGAAATTCTAATCTTTGCACTTCAATATTTTTATTATCTTTATTTGTTAATTTAGTTACATCATTTAAATTATAATAAGAAAGATCATACACTTTTTCATAACCTAATTTGTTATAAAAATGAATCGCCCTATCATTACCTACAATAACTTCAAGAAAAAGTTGCTGGCATTCATTTTGTATCGCTTCTTCTTTATGTAGCTCAAATAACTTTTGACTTACTCCAATGCCGCGAAACTCTGGATGAACAGCTAATGTTCCACAACGCATTGTTTTTATAGTTTCATAAACCTTTATACCACCAAGTATTATGCCAACAGATTTGTCACCATCTAAAGCAAGAAAAGAGTGTTCTAGCGAGTTACCTTCTGGTCCAAAAAATCTTTGTATAAAATCTTCTTTTGAAACATCCATTTTAATAATGTAATCTGAAAATCCATCCTTAAAAGCTCCATACACTAAATCTATACTTACTTCACTACATCTTTTATATTGAATCATATAAATATAATCCTCCGCTTTGGCTTGTTATATACTACATTCAAATACATGAAATGAATTCCTTTCACCTGAATCTTTTAACTATCTATTATTTACTACAGTAATCTCATAAACACGTAAAAAAGCAATTAAATGCTCACATGCTCGTTCACATGCTAACATTTTAAAAACCTTTTGTTCTTCTTTCGTTTTATCATTCGCTTGATCTGAAGCAGCTTTTAAACATAAAAATGGTTTTTTATTTATATGACATACGTAAGCGAAAGCAGCGACTTCTTGATCAACCGCCAATGCTCCGTATACAGTATGCAGTAAATATCTCATTTCGGAACTACGAATACGCTGATCTCCAGATAAGAACGTACCGAAGTGAACTGGATCATAAGATCTTATTTTTTTTATTTTTCTTACAATTGACTTTGTTGTTTCAATAGGTGCTGTTCTACCATCATATAAATTAAAAACATCTTCCCCTGAACCAGCAGCAGTAACATCGTGTTGTATTGCATTAAGTGCTACTACAATGTGACCATTTTTCACCTTATTTGATAAACTTCCGCATATTCCTGTCATAAATAGCTCGTCCGGCTGAAATTCACTTATTAATAATTGTACACAACTAGCACAACTTACTTTGCCAACACCAGTTATTACTGAAATAATTTCCAGATCATTTATATAATGAAAATGAAATTCCCAAGCTGCTCTTTTTTCAATGCGTTCACTCGGATAATGTTGATGCAAATACGTAAGTTCTGGTTCCCATGCGGATACGATTGCGATACGTTTCATTACACACTTCACTTCCCCTACTGTCATTTAAATAAGCTATCTATACTTTCTCGTTCATAATCTGGAATCCACTCTTTGTATTTTTCATATAAGCCTCGTATTATTTCTTTATTCTTCGCAATGACTTCACATCCTCTATCATCATAAATAAACATGACAATATCTTTCGTTGCGTTAATGAGAAATACGTCTGGATAAAAAAACTCTTTTTTGCGTCCAAAACGAGGATAAAGATCTGGAAAATCCTCATGATTAACAGCTTGAATAAGTGGTTCATATTTAATATCTTCCGCAAGACATTTTAAAGAAAATTGAGATGTACAATATAAATCTGCTTCTTCATCTTCAAATAGAAAAGGTAACGTTTCTTGTCTTATACGAAACTTTAAATCTCTCTTTTTAATATATTTATTGTATATATTTATTTTCTGTGGAGTTTTTATATTTTCCTTTTTAAACCGATAAACATTTGCTACTACAAACACTACATCTTCTTTTAAAAATATATCTTCAAATAAGTATTTATTATATGTATATAGTTGAGAGAAGTATTCCATATTTAAATCGTCGGTTCCTTCTACAATTTGATATTTATCTTTCCCAAAATCAAAATGTAGATGATTTTCCCACTGAGAGTATATGGACGGTACTAACGTAACTCCTGGGAATATTTGATTCATATATTCTTTTAACTGCATTTTCATATCCTTTCTACTCTACAAGTTCTTTTAAATACCAATAAGCTTCTTCTAGCCACGGATGTATAACTTTCAATGTATCTTTTCTTTCCCACAAATATGAAATATATACAAAAGCAGCATGTTCTAAAGATTTTTCTAATCCATTTTTTATACCTACTAAGTATGATGGTGTCCCATTTTGATCCCATTCTATTTTATCTGCAACAAATAACACTAAATCCATCTTCGTTGCATGTTTACGCAATGTAGTATGGCAACAAATTGCATCTAAAATCTCTTCATCTTCCACTTTAAATATCTCTTTTACGATTACTCTCGATAGTTTTTGATGAATAATCATTGGAAATTTCCGTTCTTCTTGTAATATTTCGATTCCAACTGCTTCAGCAACTTTAATCCGTTCCTCATTCGGAAAGATTGCACTTATATCATGTAAATACCCTGCAATTTCTGCTTTTTCTTCATTTTCATGAAACATTATCGCTATTTTTCGCGCTTCATTTGCCACACGAATTGAATGTTTATATGTAAATTCTTTATTGTATTTTAATAGAAACTCTTTTATATCATGTTCTATTTTCCCAGTTGGAGTAAATGAACATATTTCATTATATAACACGTTAATCTCCTCCTTATTACGTCCCTTCAATATAATAGGAAATTCAAATAATTCTTCTATTTTTAATTCGTTATGAATGCTTTAATTCCTTTTTAATACGTTACATGAAATTTTATATAAAATCATTGCTACAAAGTACATAAATGTTTGTTATTATAGTAGTGTTGATGATTTGTAAGGAAAGGAACTAACTATATAATGAATAAAAGCATATTAATTATTGATGATGATAAAGATATTGTAGAGTTACTCGCTGTTTATTTACGAAATGAAGGATATAACATTTTTAAAGCTTATGACGGTGATGAAGCAATACAAATGATATCTGCATATGAAGTTGACCTCATGATTTTGGACATTATGATGCCAAAGCGAAATGGATTAGAAGTTTGTCAGGAAGTGCGTGAAAATAATACTGTACCTATCCTTATGCTGAGTGCAAAGGCTGAAGACATGGACAAAATATTAGGGCTTATGACAGGTGCAGATGATTATATGATTAAACCGTTTAATCCACTAGAATTAGTCGCTAGAGTGAAAGCTTTGCTGAGAAGATCCACTTTCCAAAACGCTGCTACTCAAAAGAAAGACGATGGTATCATTCGTATTCGAACAGCTGAAATCCATAAGCATAATCATACTGTTAAAGTAAATAATGAATATATTAAACTTACATCTATTGAATTTGATATTTTATATTTACTAGCGAGCAATACAGGAAGAGTATTTAGTTCCGAAGAAATATTCGAACGTGTTTGGAATGAAGATGGTTATGGTTCAAATAAAACTGTAATGGTTCATATTAGTAATTTACGGGATAAACTTGAAACAGTAATGAATGGAGAAAAATTTATTCATACTGTATGGGGAGTAGGCTATAAAATTGAGAAATGAAGCATTTGATATTTTAAAAGATATCCCAAAATGGAAGATAATTTTTTGGTTTTTATTAGCTATCACTCTTACACCTATTACTGAATTAATTATATATCGCCTCATTACGAGTGTAATCGAGAGTTCACTTACTCTAACCGAACTCGGTAAAGAATTCATTCGGATTTTTGGTTATGAAAAGTATAAAGGGATTAAAGAATCTTTATGGATGATGATTGTTTCTTATTTATTTTTATTTTCTATTTTTTCATCCTATCTATATATTTTTTATCGTCACGAGAGAAAGCTTTACTATGAAACTTGTATAAAAAAAATGATAGAAGAGATTCGTTATATTGCAAATGGAAATTTCAATCATAAAGTTTCCATCGTAAATCATAATTATTTAGAAGAGTTAGCGACTGGGGTCAATCAAATTGTTGAACAATTAAAAGAGTCAATTGACGAAGAAAGACAGGCAGAACAAGCAAAAAGCGAACTAATTACAAATGTATCACATGATTTACGTACTCCCCTTACATCAATAGTTGGATACGTGAATTTAATCCATCATGATAATTATAGAGATGAAGTGGAATTACGTCATTACATACAAGTCATTTATGGTAAAGTAACACGTCTAAATGCATTAATGAATGACTTGTTTGAATACACCCGTGTTCAAAATAAAGAGTTAAGTTTATATTCTGCTCCCATTGATATTGTAGAGCTACTTGGACAATTAACTGTTCAATTCCGAATACAAGTGCAAGAAGCAAATATTCAATGCCGTCCTTCTTTCCCCTCTCAAAAACTCATGGTATTAGCTGATGGAGACAAATTAGTGCGTGTATTTGAAAATCTTATTATAAACGCTATCGCTTATGGAAACGAAGGTGGTTATATTGACCTTACCGCTTATGAAAGCAATAATATGATTACAATTGATATAACAAATTACGGACAACCTATTCCTAGTACAGATTTACCTCATATTTTTGAACGTTTTTATCGTGTTGAAAAATCACGTTCAACAAACACTGGTGGATCAGGACTCGGATTAGCAATTGCAAAAAGTATTGTCGAACTGCATAAAGGAACGATTGAAGTATATAGTGATGACAAGAAAACAACTTTCACTGTAAAACTACTACCATATAAAAATTAATACACCATAATTTTAGGTTCAATTTCTAATATGATAAGAAATTGAACCTTTTATTTTCCATCAATATCCAAAGTTTAATAATCTTTTATAATTCTTTAGAAATTCTTTACCTTTTCTTTCTTCCTAATTAAGCATTCCTTTTTACAATATTATTATTGATGTCATAGTAGGAGGATCGCTTATGCAATTCTTGAAAAAATTCACAATTTTATTATTATCTTTTATTATTACTGCACTTATCGTTTTATATTTTTATCTTTATGTAAATGGTCCAATTATTCAAGCTAAATCAGCTATTTTAATAGATGCTAATTCAGGTGAAGTTATTTATAAAAAAAATGAAGAAACCCCTATACAATCAGCTACTTTGTCTAAATTAATGACAGAGTATATCGTATTGGAACAACTAAATGACGGCAAAATACAGTTAGATGAATCCGTAAAAATAAGTAACGAATTATTCCAAGCGGAAACGACTCCTATGCAAGTAACAGCAAAGGATAAAACGACGGTTCGTGATTTACTTCATGCATTGCTTTTAACAGGAAATAATCGTTCTGCACTCGCACTGGCAGAACACATTGGTGGCAATGAAGATAACTTTACAACGTTAATGAATGAAAAAGCAAAACAGCTACAGTTATCACAGCCATCTCCTTTTCTAAACTCTACTGGAGCTAATCAAGATACAAATAAACAATCGAATACAACAGCGAAAGATGCAGCTAAACTAGCAACGCATTTAGTAAAAGATTTCCCTAATGTACTGAATATGACGAAACTAACCTCTTACCAATTTACCTTCAAAAATTTTCAAGTTTTCAACACAAATAAAATGATTTATTCCCTCAATGAAAACATTAAATTCCAAGGTGTTGATGGCTTGCAAACTAGTTTTTCAACTAACGGTAATAATAGTTTTGTCGGTACTGCAAAACTAGGAGATACTAGGCTTATTTCAGTAATATTAGAATCCGATGAAGAAAACACTACTTTTATTGAAACAAAAAAATTACTTCAGTACGGTTTTGAACCTTCCTCGTACTCTGCACTCCAAGCTTTTAAAGATACTCTTACATCTTGGGCAATATTGCTACAGTTTAAAAATTTAATCATACAAACGATGATGATCTTTTTCATTATTACAATTTTAATGTTTTTACATTTACGTCAAAGAAAATCCGAGGATTTCAACTAAGAAATCTTCTTACATATAAAAACCGACTTGCGTTTACAGTACAAGTCGGTTTTTACGTCTATAATCCTCTTCCAATTAAATTCGCTGAAACGGGCTGAAGATTTAACTCTCTTGCCCATATTGATAGCTGACCTATATGATGAATTTCATGTACGACAACATGTCGTAACACTTCACCATACTTGTACTCTTTATCCGTCCATGAAACTTTTAATATTTTATTCTCTAAGTCTTCTGTCCACGATTGTAAAAATCCCTCTAAATCCTTATTATACAAATGAGATAATGCTTTCACTTTTTGAATAGATTGATAATCCTTAAATTGCGGCTCATCTACTTCTTTTCCTTTCAAATCACAAATCCAGCTATACTCAACATCTACAATATGAAATAATGTTTCTAATATACTTCCAACACCACCAACACGTTTGCGAAGTAATTCTTCCACTGTAAGTTGTTCACACCACTTAAACCAATCTTCTCTTACTTGCCAGTTATATTGAAATACAGTGTACACATTTATCTCTCCCCTACCCCAAGTATCCACTTAACAGCACCTATAATATAATGTGGCTCATCCTTTTGAATATAGTGACCGCTATGTTCTGCAATTATAAATTTACTTTTACTGGATAATTGTAATAATTCTCTTTGTAATTGTAACCATTTCAGTTGTGCAGCTTGCGAATAAAAAGCTTTTTTACCAGCAGCTAGCACGACAAGGGGAATATCGTTCATTGATTTACAATGTCTATCTGCTTCACCTAGACTAAACATAAACTCTTCATATGAACTTTCATATGCAAATTGTTTATAGTAAGCTTCTTGAAATTCTGGAGACATGATTGGCAAAAATACTTCTTTATAATTTTCTGGTGTCGAATCAACCAAAACTGTTCCCAACATATCCTCGGGATAAAAAACCGTAAATAACCGTGCATTTATACCACCAAAAGAATGCCCTACAAAAATATAAGGTGGCTTCAGTTGTAAAAGATTTAAACATGTTCTTAAATCTTTGACCATTTCAGAACTAATACGTTGCTTGAAACTCTTCCCACTTTTCCCTAATCCAGCTCGATCATATGTAAGTATCGTCCCAAATTCCGTCAGTCTTTCAGCAATATAATCCCATGCCTTTGAATAATCCCCGTAGCCTGATTCCATTATAATAACAGGCTGCCGCTTTTTTCCTTGAAATACTTTCGTATACATTTTAAAATCATCAACTTGTACATATTCCTCTATACATTTAACCATTGACAATCACTTCTCTTCGGTCAAGTTCCTCAACAACATGATCAATTATTTCACTTACAGAAAAAGATCCATCCAATACGATATCTGAATTCGGTTTAACAGTATGAATTGCCTCTAAATAAGCTTTTCTCGCATGTGCCATGTAATGTTTTAAATCATTATGTATTTCACTCATAGTATCTTCTTTAAAATCTCGTAAAATTCTTCTAGCCATTGCAATATCTAAAGGTGTGTCAATAAATATAGTTACATCAATGAACTGCCCCATTTCTCTATTTAAGTATGCAAAAGGATAATCTACAATAATATAGTCTAATTTACTATCTCGTATAAGATGCTGAATATCATGAATTAATGGTGTAAGTACCCACTCGTCATAATTCGCTCCATCATCAATCCATTTACAAATATCAGCAGGACAGTTATCAAAGTTATAACTATCAAAAAATAGCGCTTTTGAATTTGTTAACTCATGAGTTAAACTTTCTGTAATAGTAGTTTTACCTCCCCCTGAAACAGCTGCAATTGTGATTACTATAGTCTTTCTATTCATAATTTCCCACCAATCCCTTTTAATTAACATAATAAAATTATAAGAAACTATTATTTTTTATTATTCCATTCATATTCTAGCATACTCATTTCCCATAAATTCCAATACGTTTCTCCTACTTTTTTTGAATCTCTTAATAAACCTTCTTTTACAAATCCTATTTTTTCATAACAAGAAATGGCCGACGTATTAAAATCATACACGCCAAGAGTTACTCTATGTAGTTTTAATTCTTCAAACGCAATATGAAGTACTGCTTTCATCATATGTTTTCCTATTGAACGCCCTCTCATTTTCGTATTACCAACTAACACTTTTCCAATTCTCGCAGACTTATTTATATCGTCTATTTGACCAAGTGAAATATGACCAAGTACTTCTTCAGTCTTTTCATCTATTACTTTGAAAGCGAGTGTATTTGCACTTTCTATATATTTCTCTAATTGCTGTTCGTTTAAAGGATATGTAAATGCATTTCCTGACCACTGTATTAAAAATTGTTCGGAATGAATCCAATTTATTAATTGTTTGAAATCAGATCTTTTAAAGGGCACCAATTTAATCACTCTCATTCTCCTTTCGTACATCACTCTTTATAGCCTCAAACTTATTTCTATATAAAGAATATATTCTCCTTTTATACGAAATTAAAATAAAGCCATTCATCAGAATGGCTTTACAAACAAAGCATAATTATGCTTTATTTGCTACGTCAACACCATTAAAATCAAACTCTGCAGTAATCGTTGTAACAGGAGGGAAAATTGCTTCAATTTTGCAAATGGAGATAATTACTGCAACAGATCCAGGAATAGCTGCAAGCTTAACTACATCGCAACTTACAGACGCAACAGTACCTACATAAGTACGTCCCTCTGTATTAATTTGAACTGTTCGATTAATTAATTTCTTAAGCTCATCTCTAATTCCTTGTACACAAGAATTATCACATTTCTCATGCTTTTCCTTTTTACACTCTTCGAATATCTCCCAACAATCATCCTGTTTACATGTACATTTCTTTTTACAATTATTAAATCGAGAACCCAAAACCTCACCCCCTAATCCTTTCTATTAGTAAAGTATGTCCACTAGCTTAAAAGTGTACGAGGCAAACACATAGAAAGAAAAAAACAAACAATTGTACTAAACATTTTTTTCTTTATTAATTATAAAAACAATTCTTTAACAGTTAGCGGCTTGTTTAGTGAGGGGACTTGGATTTAATTCTGCTGAATTTAAAGTTTAGATAACCTCTTTATCAAAAGAATCTTTTTTTCTTTTAATAAGCCAGCTCCTTTAAGAGTTAGCTGTTTTTCCTATTACTTTACATATACATAGGCTTTGTTTGTAGCAATATAGTATATTTTTTCTCCGCTGTTTTGAAATATACATTCAGAAAAACGTACTCCAAAATAAGATATTATTTATAATCAGAATGTTTTCTTCAACATGTGTTTATTGATAAATGTCATAACCAGTAATTCTCTTCACTATCTCTTGGAAATTAGCATAGTTTTTATGAATTCTATATGTAGTAGAAAGCACTCTATCATATAAAGGTAAAATAATAGGTTTATAAACAAGCCATTTCTTCACTAAAACATAGAATGATAGTAATCCTATTGAAGGGAGGTATAAAAAAATGTCCTGGAATAATGATTGCTGGAGTTCTAAGAAACAGCATTGTTGTGATGACTGGTGGAAGTCTAAAGAAAAGCATCATTGTGATGATGATTGGAGTTCTAAGGAAAAGCATTGTAATGATGATTGGTGGAAATCTAAAGAAAAGCATCATTGTGATGATGATTGGAGTTCTAAGGAAAAGCATTGTAATGATGATTGGTGGAAATCTAAAGAAAAGCATCATTGTGATGATGATTGGAGTTCTAAACGAAATAAGTGTCGTTGTAAATGTTTCTTTATTTGTTGTCATTGTAAAAGAAAACATTGGTAAGATTTTAATGTCAACTTAACGGAAAGAATATGTCTTTTGGGATCGATAAATACTAGAATATAATATACAAAAAGCTGACTGAGTATAGTCAGCTTTTTGTATATTAACACATAAAGATTTAGACTGCCATCTATAGTTACAAGTTGAGTGGAGTGTCGAAATATAAGCTGACTCTTATAAATCGACTTTGTAATTATTTCACATACACTTTATTTACAGTAGTAAGTTTTCCTTTTGTTATTGATGCAAAATTAAGTCCTGTAACACTTAATTTTGCATCAATAACAAACCCTCAGCATACTCACTTAATCGCTGCGACAACATAGGGTTTATCATTTCACGTTTACTATGAGTTACCCATATCTTATATTTTGTGTAACTAGCCCAAACGCTAAATTCCTTGTTATTCATAGCATCATAACATTTTATCTTTCTAGTTACACAATGCATTAACAATGAGCAACTAGAAATTAGCATCCGTGTCATTCTTCCCTGTCTATCGCATGAGCTCTTCTATGTAACTAAAAAATACACCTTAAATGGGTGGTCTTTTATGTAAGTGAATAAAAAGATTACATTATCCCTCCAAATGTAATTGTTCCTAGTAAGCCTAATAAAACAAATCCTGTCAAACAAAATCAGCAAGACAAATGGAAGACTGTGATAAAGGAACAAATGACCTACTTGTATTAGATCCATAATGTTTTATTTTCTCATAATTTATTTCTAACATTACGTGTAGACATGATACACATTCTTCAGTTGTTTGAATAGATTCATCTTCTAATCGCTCCAATAACCTACTATTAAGAGCAAACGGAAGAGAATACTGCTTGTCTAATTTCATATTTTGGTACATTAATTGTAAACGGGATAACATATTATTTTTCTTTTTGTCAGACTTCAGTTTACTTTTCATATTATTAAATTCATTTAATAACATCGTCAACTCATCTCTGCTGCCATATAAATCTTTAGCTATTCTTCTTTTTAGTTTGTACGAATAAATCATAGATTTAATCTCAATCATTGTATTACACTTCCTAATTAAATTTTATTTAACCCAATATGTTAAAAACAGTACTTTCAAATCCTATTAAAAATACACTTAAGTATCTTGATTTACTATCGATTAATATTACATTAACCTTACACAGTTGTAATAATTTCTTTAACACCCCTCCCGAACAAACATACATTTCTTTCCGGTCAGTTTTAATTCGGAAGTTAATTGCGTCATTTATAAAAATAACCCTGATCTATTTTGTTAATAAAAAATAAAAAAGTGGCCACCAAACTACAGAGTAATATAACAACTCCCTTTTTAGTTTGATGTCCACGGATTCTTCCAGTAGGACTAAATTTATAATTATTATTATAGCCTTTTCTCATATTTTAGTATATTTCTCATTAGAAAAAGATTATTTTATATAGATTACTATAAGCATCCATAAAGCCAAGGCGCCAATGATAGCGAGCGCTATACGTGTAGATAGTATCCTTAATTCAAAATCAGTTTTCTTGGAGGGTTCAGGATATGCAATTATGTAAATTCCCTTTAATAATGCAAGCCATGCAATAACCGTTAGGAACCCCTGCCAGTTGAATGCCCATACATTATGTAAGATTACAGTGCCTAGCCCTAGGAAAATCGATAAAAAACCGTACATAATACCAAACCCTCTGTCTTCAACCACTAATTTTTTCAATTCACGTAATACCGATGGGCGTACGAAAAGTATTCCCGATACGATAACCGTGATCCATCCCCAAAACAATCCTAAAAAAGTGCTAGTTTCCATTTTTAGTTCACTCCCCTCAATTATTTATATTTCAGATATCCCTACCTTTAGAACAATTTCAGCACCTATATATTGGCTATATTCTGCTCTTTATTCATACAAATATGGCATATTCAATACCTATCCTTAATCATCTCATTCTTCGTCATTATCTATCCGAATCAACCGAAGTCGCTTTATACTATTCCCGCACACTTTTTCATAACTTGGAGCTATCATGCACTGGAGCCAATATAATGATTTATTTGCCTTTTCACTAACCTCTACAATTGTCCCCTCTGTAATAAAATGATCACCTTGATACAATGTATACTCGCTTATCCCATGGAATCATCATTATTCCCTTCCCTATTAAAATAGCGTTTTTATTTCAAATGATACTCCTATTAATTTAAACGGATTTTTCAGTGTTTTTACCCAAAAATTCGTGATATCGTTAATTAGTCGAGTACTTCATTACTTGATGATTATCCTTAGGAGCCTCGCAGACAATCGGTGTTTCTTTTATGTAAATAAGGATTTTGTTTAAACTTTACGATATGCAACTATATTAAAATATCTTCTAAAATTCCCATTAAACATTTATAATACTTTTAAACGGTTTAAATTCTACAATCAGTAATGGAGGCATTTTAATGGGAAACATCCCAAAAGTATCATCACACCAATCAAGTCCTAATATACCCTCACAGCAAGTGAACCCTAATACACAACAAGGCAATAGAAAAAAAACAAGACGCCGTATTATAACTACTTTGGCTATTATGGTACCTATAATTTTTGTCCTTCAATATTCTCTGAATAACCAACAAGAAATGATTAAAGAAAAACAAATCACGCTGAATACGGAACAACAAAAATTATCTTCTGTAAAGAAGGATGGCCATTCCCTTAAGAATGATGTTAAAGCTTTAACAAGTAGTGAAGAAGAAATTTTAAAATTCGCAAGGAAATTGTATGGATTTTCTAAACCGAATGAAACTATATTTCAAATAACTGAATAAAATTACACTGCATTACCCAAAAGGCGATTTGAAGATAATCGCCTTTTTATATTTAATTTCTAAAGGAATCATACTACTCTCTCTTTCTATCAAATAACTATTTTGTTTAATTTATTAAAATACAACCGCTTGTCCATTTCAGTTTGCTCTGTCAGTACATTTACTAATAGTAATACAATTTTTAGAGGTGATAAATTATGGACGAGTTTTTATCTTTTGTTGCACATAATCCCGGTTCTATTGGACCTACACTTCCACCTGTTCAACCCTTTCAATTCCCTACTGGTCCCACAGGTTCTACAGGAGCTACTGGTTCAACTGGACCAACCGGATCAACCGGACCAACTGGACCAACTGGACCAACTGGACCAACCGGACCAACCGGACCAACCGGACCAACCGGACCAACTGGATTTAATCTTCCTGCTGGACCTGCATCTATTACCTTGACTTCTAACGAAACCACAGCATGTGTATCCACTCAAGGAAATAATACTTTATTTTTTTCGGGGCAAGTATTAGTAAACGGTAGTCCTACTCCAGGGGTAGTGGTCAGTTTTTCATTTAGTAACCCTTCTCTTGCTTTCATGGTTCCTCTTGCTGTCATTACCAATGCTTCAGGTAACTTTACCGCTGTATTTCTAGCCGCTAATGGGCCTGGAACAGTAACCGTTACTGCTTCACTTCTTGATTCTCCTGGAACAATGGCTAGCATCACTATTACCATTGTGAATTGTCCGTAATGGTTTTGTTTTTAAGGACTAAGCAGTTTCTGATAAGATGAGCACTGATTTACAGTGCTCTTTTTTATCATTGGGATGTTCTTTTTAAATGAAATTTCGTAACACCCTACTAAAATAATGCTTTTATTAATCACTAATGATCTTTATATTTCTTCAGCTTGTCATCACAGGTAATTTTTATAAGTAGTTAACTTCTCAATGTAGTTTGTGTATATAATTCCATTCAAAGATACATAATACCCACGTAACTATTTAAAAACACTTCGTTTTTATATCAAAGTTCAAAAAGGAGCTACATAACATGGATAAAAAAGATTTATTAAGTCAACAACTTGATCATGTATCATCTGATGCGCTGAATACTCCTAGTAAAGCCCAAGAGCAAATGCAAGAAACATCTCAGAAGGCACATAATTCAAACAAAAAGGGCAATACTCAATCTTTACATGTTGAAGATTTACCAAATTAAGACGTATATAGAATAACGAACAAATACTAAATTTTAAGGGGAAAAATTCTTAAGAACGAGTGAACTTAATTTTTTCCCTTTTCCTATTTACATAACACTTTAATAGGAAATACGTACACATTTTTGACACATTCCCTATTACAATCTCCTGAAAATTCGTGATAATATTAATTTGTCGAATACGCCAAATTTCGACATCGCACGACAATACTATCTCCCTTAGTGAATCCCTGTCCCCCAGGGATTTCTCCTTTTATTCATTACTTTTCGCTTCACTAAATTTTCATCCTTAACACAATTCAATCACTCCAATGAATAGACACGCCACAATCCTATTTTGATAAAAACTATAAAACAAACATACGTCGTAATAATACAAGTAGAATTTTACTACTTCAAATTTACTTCTTCTCTTTTTATAAACATGAAAAATGAGCTCCATTTACATAGAGCTCATTCCTACATTTATAATTTACTAGACTGTAGACCCTGAATATGTGGAACTACTTCTGGATTTACAAGTGATGATAAATCTCCTAATTCTTTTCCTAAGTAAGCCGCTTTGATGACGCGTCGCATTACTTTAGAATTACGTGTTTTTGGCAAATCCGCTACAACGTGGATATCCTTTGGACATAATGCTTTTCCGATATGAGAATTTACTAAACTCATTAATTCTTTCTTTAATTCTGCTGTAAATATTACACCATCTCGTAATACTACAAAGCAATGACAAACCTCACCTTTTACATCGTCAGGTACACCAATGGAAGCTGCTTCTATTACATTAATATGTTTCACAAGAATAGACTCATATTCAGCAGGCCCAATACGTTTACCAGCAATATTTAGCGTATCATCTGAACGCCCTGTAATGATATATTGTTCACCATCATAAATAACCCAGTCACCATGAACCCATTTATTTTCAAATCGTGACCAATATGTGTTCACATAACGCTCATCGTCTTCCCAGAAACTTTTCGTCATTCCAACCCAAGGTTTCTCTAAACATAATTCTCCAACTTCATCACGGATTGGTTTACCTTGATCATCAAGTACAACCGCAGCCATACCTGGTAACGATGCGTTAAAACTAATTGGTGCGATTGGCTTAATCAGAACATTACCGAAAATCCCACCAGAAATTTCAGTTCCGCCTGAATAGTTACAGATTGGCACTTTTCCTTTTCCAACTGTTTCAAACAGCCACATCCATGGATCAGGATTCCAAGGCTCTCCTGTTGATGCGAATACTTCTAAACTCTTTAAAGAATGTTTATTCACATACTCATCACCTTTTGCCATTAATGCACGGATTAACGTTGGCGAAATACCGAGATGAGTAATTTCATATTTATCAACCGTCTCCCATAAGCGATCTGCTTCTGGAAAGTCTGGAACACCTTCGTACATAACCATCGTTGCACCATTTATGAGTGAACCGAATAATAAAAATGGCCCCATCATCCAGCCCATATCAGTTACCCATAATACACGATCACCTTGTTTAATATTCATTCCAAATCCTGCATCAAAAGCTGCTTTCAAAGGAAATCCTGCATGCGTGTGTACCGTTCCTTTCGGCTTACCAGTCGTTCCTGATGTATATATGAGCATTAAAGGATCATCACTATGCATTTCTTCGGCATGTATGAATGGTTTTTCTTTTTCTAGCGTACTCCATGAAAAGTCATAATGATGCGGTGTAAAATTATTTCCTGCATGACGAACAATTACCACCTTTTCAACAGTCGGGCAATGTTCACAAGCTTTATCTACTTCATCCTTTAAAGAAACAATTTTCCCGCGGCGTGAAAATCCATCTGCGGTAATAATCATTTTTGAACCAGCTGCTTGTACGCGTGTCATAACTGCATCCGAAGCAAATCCCGAAAATATTGGTGAAATAATTGCTCCGATTTTCATTACAGCTAGCATCGCAACAACTGTTTCCGGAATCATCGGCATATAAATTGTTACACGATCGCCCTTCTCAATACCCGCTTGTTTCAAACCATTGGCCACACGGCTTACCCAATTGTCAAGCTCTTCATATGTAAATGATTTTGAAGTTCCATTTTCCCCTTCGTACTGAAGTGCTGGCTGTTTTCTTGTCACTTCATCCGCAATCCAGCGGGATAAAGCTGATTCTACAACGTTACATGTTCCATCATTATACCACTGTGCAAATGGCGTACCATTTTCTAAATCTAACACTTCTGTATAAGGTTTCATCCATTGATAGCCAACTGCTTTTTCTGCCTCTCCCCAAAACCAAGCTGTTTCCTCAATAGATTTATTATAAAAAGTTTCATAGTCTTCATATCCCAATGATTTCATCCAACCATATAAACGTGTTTTTTCCTTATACTCTTCTGTTGGAAACCAAACTGCTTGTTTCAATGTTTTCCCCTCCTTGACTTTTTGAGCAAGAAAGCCCTAAATAGGGCTTTTAAACTGGATATACAGGATGTTTACGATCCGTGAATACTTGATATTTACTCATATACATTTCGAAACGCCCTTTTAACTCTTCACGTAAATTGTTTGGATGAACAATACCATCAATCACCATCTCTGATGCTAAATGATAAATATCAATATCTTTCTTATACTCTTCACGTTTTTCAGCTATGAAGCTTGCACGCTCTTCTTCTGGTAAAGCCGCAATTTTATTTGCATATACAGCATTGACCGCTGCTTCTGGACCCATTACAGCAATAGAAGCTGTCGGTAATGCTAAGCAGCAATCTGGTTCAAATGCCGGACCTGCCATTGCATATAAACCAGCTCCATATGCTTTTCGAACAATGATAGAAATTTTCGGTACAGTTGCTTCACTCATTGCAGAAATCATTTTTGCACCGTGACGAATAATACCAGCGCGCTCTACTTTTGTACCAATCATAAATCCTGGTACATCTGCAAGGAATAATAATGGAATATGGTATGCATCGCATAAATTAATAAACTTCGCTGCTTTATCAGCTGAATCGTGGAATAAAACGCCACCTTTCATACGCGGCTGATTTGCAATAATACCTATTGGCTTACCATCAATGCGTGCTAAACCTGTAATGAGTTCTTGAGCAAATAATTTTTTCACTTCAAAGAATGAGCCGTCATCTATAATTCTGTTAATCAGATCTTTCATATTGAAAGGAGCATTTTGATTTTCTGGAATGATTTGTTCTAACGTTTTATCGAACTGTTTCGGTTCTTGAGGTGTCATCAATGGAGTCTTTTCTAAGTAGTTGCTTGGAAAATATGAAATGTATTGTCTAGCCTGTGTAATTGCATCTTCTTCTGTCTTACATAAAACGTCTCCGCATCCTGATACTGAGCAATGCATACGAGCCCCGCCCATTTCTTCTAAAGTTACCTTCTCACCGATAACCATTTCAGCCATACGTGGAGATCCTAAATACATAGATGCATTACCTTCCACCATCATAACAACGTCACAAAAAGCTGGAATATATGCACCACCAGCAGCAGAAGGACCAAATAATAAACAAATTTGTGGAACTTTACCTGATAATTTCACTTGGTTATAAAAGATTCTTCCCGCACCGCGGCGCCCTGGGAACATTTCTACTTGATCTGTAATACGCGCTCCAGCAGAGTCAACTAAATAAAATAATGGAACACGTAACTTTTCAGCCGTTTCTTGAATACGTAAAATCTTTTCAACTGTACGAGCTCCCCATGATCCGGCTTTCACAGTTGAATCATTTGCCATTACGCACGCAGTACGCCCATGTATTTTACCAGTTGCAGTTACAACACCATCAGCCGGTAACCCTGTTTGCTCACAATTTGCAAATAATGCATCTTCTACATATTCGCCATTATCAAATAGAAGAGCTAAACGATCTCGAACAAAGAGTTTTCCTTTTGCTTTGTTTTGTTCATGATATTTCGGTGCTCCCCCTTGTTTAATCGTTTCAACTCGTTCTTCAAAATTATTTGATTGTTGTTTTTGTTCTAACACATTTACTCCCCCTTATACATCGGTTTGCGTTTTTCCTTAAATGCCTGTAATCCTTCTAATCTATCTTCCGTATGGATTACACCCTCGTACGCCTGTTTTTCCATTTGTAATCCGGTATGTAAATCTACTTGAACACCATTAGAAATTGCTTCTTTTGCTAATCGAACTGCAATAGGACCATTACTAGCAATTTGATTTGCAATTTCAATCGCTTTCTCTTCTAGTAAATCAGCTGGTACGACGAATTCTACTAAACCATATTCTTTCGCTTCTTGCGCCGAAATACGTCTTCCTGTATAAATTAATTCTTTCGCTCTACCAACACCAATTAATCTCGGTAAACGCTGCGTACCACCTGCTCCAGGTATAATTGCAAGGGTAGTTTCAGTCAGACCAAGGCTTGCATTTTCAGAAGCGATTCTAAAGTCACAGGCTAAACTCAATTCCGTACCACCACCAAGAGCAATTCCATTAATAGCTGCAATAACTGGTTGTGGTAATTGTTCCACCATTTCCATAGTAGTACGAATCATACCAACCGCATGGCGAACTTGCTCTTCATTCATACCAGCTCGTTCTTTTAAATCTGCGCCAGCACAAAACGCTTTTTCACCAGCCCCTGTTAAAATAACTACACGTGTATTTGACTCTTCACTTATTTCCGTTAATATTGTTTGCAATTCTTCTAATAACGCTAAAGATAAAGAATTTGCTTGTCTTTCACGATATAACGAAATCTTTACAACATGCGGTGTTACATAGTCAACTGAAATATTTTGTAATTGTAGCATCTTCTCACCTACTTATCGTTTTATGTTGAAGCGCTCTATACACATGACTCGGTAATTGGATATTTAACTTACTTTGAATAAATTGACTAGCTCTCCATAACTTTTCTTCGTCTATATTTGTTTGGACACCTAACTTATGGAGCATATGCACTAAATCATCAGTTGCAACATTTCCTGATGCTCCCGGTGCATATGGACATCCCCCGAGTCCACCACAAGAACTATCAAACGTTGTAATACCGTGTTCTAAAGACTTCACTACATTTGCAAGTGCCATCCCATACGTATTATGAAAATGCATTGCAAACTGCGAAGCATCATATTTCTTTAATAGATGTTCTAATACTTGTTCTACTTGTAATGGATTCGCTACACCAATCGTGTCACCGAGAGAAACTTCATAAATGCCGTATGAAAATAGTTGATTACATATTTCATCAACTGCTGCGGCACTTATATCTCCCTCATACGGACATCCAAATACAGTAGAAACATAACCTCTAACCTTTTTCCCTTCGAATATTGCCTGTTTTGTTATATCTTCAATAACAGTTAATGCTTCTTTAATTGATTTATTAATATTACTTTTATTATGAGATTCACTCGCTGATAAAAAAACATTCACCTCATCTACATTTTGCAAAAAAGCTCGTTCCAAACCATTTTGATTTGGAACAAGCGCAGCATATGTAACATTGGGATCCCTTTTTAGCTCAGAAAAGACATCATTTGCATCCGCTAAGGCAGGAACCCATTTTGGGTGAACGAATGAGGAAACTTCAACGTACGACAATCCGGCTTCTGTAAGTAGTTGAATCCATTTTACTTTATCTTTTGTGCCAACAATCTTTTTTTCATTCTGTAAGCCATCACGTGGCCCTACTTCTTTAATGACAGCAAAATTAGGTAGTTTCAATTCGCTTCCCCCTATATCTCCCTATTCAATTTCTAGTAATACATCTCCTTCATTTACAAAATCGCCTTCTTGCACATTAATTTTCATAACTGTGCCAGCTTCTTCTGAAATGATTGGAATTTCCATTTTCATAGATTCCAAAATGACGACATCCTGCTCTTCCTCTACTGTATCTCCTACTCCTACAACTATCTTCCAAACATTTCCTGCCATCGATGCATATACTTTCGTCATCATTTTTTCCCCCTTAATATTCATAAATCTTATTTTTTAACAAGCTGTTTCGTTACGAAACCCGTTGTATAAATACCACTTTTGAACACATCGTCTCCGAGCACTTGCAGTAGCATCGGTGTATTTGTTTTAATACCTTCAATTTTCAACTCCTCTAGAGCATTTTCTAATTTTGAAATTGCCTCTTCACGAGTTTCACCATGAGCAATGACTTTTGCAATCATTGGATCATAAAACGGTGTAATTGTTACATGATTCTCTAAAAAGTGATCCATACGTATATTTGATGGTAATGTTAAATCTGTAATTTTCCCAGGTGACGGGAAGAATGTTTTCGGGTCTTCTGCATAAATACGTGCTTCAATGGCATGACCACTACGTTTTACATCATCCTGAGTAAATGATAGTTTCTCTCCACTTGCGATAAGAAGTTGTTGTTCTACAAGATCTAACCCCGTAATTTCTTCTGTAACGGGATGCTCTACTTGTAATCTCGTATTCATTTCTAAGAAATAGAAATTTTTCTGATCATCTACAAGAAACTCAACTGTACCTGCATTTGTATACCCAAGAGCTTTAGCAGCTTGTACAGCCACTTCTCCCATTGCTTTTCGTGTACCTTCATCTAAAAAAGGTGAAGGTGCTTCTTCGATTACTTTTTGATTTCGGCGCTGTACGGAACATTCACGTTCCCATAAGTACACTGTGTTACCATGTGTATCTGCTAAAAGCTGAATTTCAATATGATGCGCGTCTGCAATATAACGCTCTAAATACATTTCTCCATTACCGAAGAAATTTTGTGCCCTTGTTTTGTTACTTTCAAATGCTTTGGTGAGCGTTTGCTCAGTTTCCATCAACTGCATTCCAATGCCTCCGCCGCCCGCGGATGCCTTAAGCATTAATGGATAACCAATTTGTTTTGCAATTTCAATTGCCTCTTCAGCAGTTTCAATATTTGTAGTAATACCTGGAACTACTGGTACATCTGCTGCTTGCATTGCTATACGTGACTCAATTTTACTTCCCATCTTCGTAATGATTTCTTCTGAAGGACCAATAAATACGATTCCTTCTTCTTTACAGCGAATCGGAAAAGATGGATTCTCTGATAATAATCCGTACCCTGGATGGATTGCTTCAACATTTGTCTTCTTAGCTATTTCAATAATTTTTTCAAGGTTTAAATAGCTTTCTTGAACTCGTGGACCACCTACTAGATAAGCTTCATTTGCCATTTTTACATGAAGGGCATTTTCATCAGCCTCAGAATAAATAGCGACGGTACGAATTCCAAGTTTTTGACAAGTTTTCATAATGCGAACCGCGATTTCCCCGCGATTGGCAATTAATATTTTTTGAAACATAGTGATTCCTCCTTTTTATCTACATCCTAAATGTCTAGCAATTACGAGACGTTGAATTTCAGAAGTTCCTTCACCAATTTCTAACAGTTTTGCATCACGAATATGTCTTTCAACTTCATATTCACGCATATAGCCATAACCGCCATGAATTTGTACTGCATGATTCGCAATACGACTAGCTGCTTCAGATGCAAATAGTTTTGCCATAGCCGCTTCTTTACCGAAAGGTTTATCGTTATCTTTTAACCAAGCTGCTTTATGTACTAAATTACGTGCTAACTCTACTTCAGTCGCCATATCCGCTAATTTAAATTGAATCGCTTGGAAATTAGAAATTGTTTTTCCAAATTGTTGACGTTCTTTCGCATATTGCAATGCACGTTCAAATGCAGATTGTGCAATACCTACTGCTAATGCTGCAATTGAAATACGTCCTCCATCAAGTGTATATAAGAATTGTTTAAATCCTTTATTAACATCACCAAGAATATTTTCTTTCGGTACACGCACACCATCAAGTACGATTTCACAAGTATTAGAAGCGCGAACACCCATCTTATCGTAAGGACTTGAGATCGTTAATCCTTCACTTGTAGTCGGTACGATAAATGCAGAAATACGTTTTCTACCATTCTCTTCAACACCGTTGATAGCGGTTACAATAATTGTATTTGCATACTCTGCGTTTGTAATCCAGCACTTTTCACCACTGATTACATACTCATCACCATCTAATACCGCTTTCGTTTGTGTGCCTCCTGCATCTGATCCAGCGTTTGGCTCCGTTAATCCGAAAGCGCCTAACGTTTTACCTGATGCCATTGGAACTAAATATTTTTGTTTTTGTTCTTCTGTACCGAAATAATAAATTGGAGAAGCACCTAATGAAATTGTTGCAGCGTAGCTTAATCCTGTACCACCACAAGCACGACCAATTTCTTCAACTGCTAGCGCGTACGATACTGTATCGCCACCTGAACCTCCATACTCTTCTGGGAATGGGATGCCTAATAATCCTAGTTCGCCCATTTTTTGAAATGTTTCATATGGAAACTCTGCAGTTTTGTCATAATACACAGCTTTCGGTGCGATTTCCTTTTCAGCAAAGTCACGTACCATTTCTTTAATCATTTGTTTTTCGCGAGTTAGAGTAAATTCCATTCCGCTACACACCCCTTATCGAATATTGAGTTTCGACAGCGTGCGAGTTTCTACTACAAACATTACTTCTTAAAAGACAAGAATATTAGTTAGACAATTGCTACAATTCTGTCATAACTTAATTTTAAAACAGATTCTGTGCTAATGCACAAAAAACTTCCTACATTGTTCTACAACAACATAGGAAGTTTTATGTCGAATTATGTAATTTATTGTTTAATAATCTCTACCTTTTCCCGAATCAGAAATTTCTACTAACGCTTCAGGATATGGCTCAAAATATGTTTGTCCTAATAAATACTTTTCATCAAACCGAATGGCCCATGATTTTAAAATTGCAAGCAAACTACTAAGTGGTATTTTCTTTTCTGCATACTTTTGTATCAGTTCTAAAAAATAATCTTTTTCTTGTTTTTTTAATTTCGTTTTAAAATATCCGAAAATATGTTCACATACATTTACATTCGATGTATAGCGGGGCGCGCGCAAAAATAATTCATATAAAGTCTTCTCATAATTATCAAATACAATTTCAATCGTTTCATTTTTTTGATTTGCAATAATACGCCCTAATTCTTTTTGTTTTACCTGATTATATGCCATAAATAAATATTTATTGTCCGACTGAAACGATACAAGGTCTTTCATATTTTTATTATGTTTAATCATTTTGTAATATGCGATTGTAAATAACCTTGTAAAGAAATGTTCTCTAATAATAAAATTCGACAATCTACCTTCTTCTTCAATTGGAAGGTGCGAAAAATTTTTTAATACTGCTCCGCCAAATAAGCCTGGTCCCTTTCCTTTTGCTGGCGCTTTTTCAAAACCAGAATAAATTTTCACATCACGCGTACCACAACTTGGCGAGCGATTCTTTAAAATAAATCCATCCACATCGGATATCGTTTGTAAAAATCCATTTGAAAATTGCTCCATTTTTTCAGTAACGTCTTCTCTTGTCGACGGTTGCACAAGTGTATTCACACCATTTTCTTCTACGATTCGTATCGTTTCACGAGGAATTCCCAATCCAATCTCGACTTCTGGACAAACAGGTATAAATGTAACAAATGGCTGCAAATTTCGTATTGTTACATCCGGAATCATTTCTCCATTATAACGACAAGCATCAAATTCTAAACATTTACTTACGACGATTGTAGGTTTTGCAAATTGTCGCATTTCATTACCTCCGTGGCGTTAGTCCGTACAAAATAAATTGAATCGTATTTTCAATTTCCAATTCATCATCCCAATTCTCTTCAGGTAATAATAAAAACCGAGTTAATAGAAATCCTAAAACAGCTGATAATGTAAGCCGTAACACGGAAGGTGGTGGCATCTCAATAATTCCCCCTTCTTCTTGAAACTTTACAATTAACTTTTTAAAATGTGAAAGCAGTTCTGTTTCTACTAATTGTTGTATTTCACTTTTTAGCTCTGGCTGAAACGGCACTTCTTGAATTAATATTTTAATCATTGGAAAGTGCTTTTTGGCAAATTCAAATCGATTATGAATGACTACCCTTAAAAGCCCTTCATACGATTCATAATCAGTTTTAAATATCTCTTTCGCAAAAGCTTGTACGAAAAATGGTGCAGCAAACTTTGTTAAAGTTGGCATTACGACCGCTAACAATAAATCTTTTTTCGTCTTATAGTAGCGGAAAATCGTTCCTTCCGCTACACCAGCACGCTTTGCAATTTCACTTGTTGAAGTTGAAGCATATCCTTTTTCTCCAAACATATCAACAGCTGCTTCTAAAATACGCATTTGACGTTCATTTCGATTATCAGTATTAGTTGCAGCAATCAATTCCTCAAGCCAATCCTTCTTCATGTACAAAGCTCCTTTTTGTCATTATTATATTTTGCGATGTTTCTTTAAAGCAAATACATTCCCTACTGCAAATAATAGTGAAAAAAGTAGTAATACAGTAAGATCCAATGCAATTTCTGTAAATCCTTGATTTCGAATCATCACTTGCCTCATTGCATCAGCGCCGTATGTGAGTGGAAATAATTTCCCTAACATTTGTAGCCACTTATTCATAGATTCAATTGGAAACAAGCCAGAAAAGAAGATTTGTGGCACAATAACTAGCGGTATAAACTGGATCATTTGAAATTCATTATTTGCGTATGCTGATAAAAACGTCCCTAATGTTAGTGCCGTTAAAGAGAGCATACATGTAATAAGTAGCGTTAGCCATATAGAACCTGCTACATATAAATCTAAAACATAGACTGAAAAACTTACAATTATAACAGATTGTATGAATGCAAAAATTCCAAAACCAATTATATATCCAACAACTATTTCCCATCGTCTAACTGGTGTGGACAATAATCGCTCTAATGTACCACTTAAACGTTCTCTTACGAAAGAAACTCCTGACAAAATGAATACAAAGAAAAATGTAAAGAATCCAATTAACACGGGACCGAGCCCATCAAACATCGTAAAGTCTTTAGAGCCATGTAAATAATTCACTTCAGGTTTCATAATCGATACATCATTCTTCTCTGTGCTCTTTTGCAATACTTGGAGTACAGCACGGTTTTTCGACGAATCACTGCCTTCTAACAAAAGATTTATTTTTCCATTCTCTAAATGAATTACTGCATCGATCTTTTGTTTTTCCAACTCAGAAATCGCTTTCTTTTTGCTATATTCATAAATTGAGGCTTCTTGATTTTTCATCACTTTTACTATAGAAGCGGGCACATCAACTACAGCAATATGTGGTTTATAATCTTTTTGTGTAAATACTAAAGACAATAGCCAAAGTAATAACATTGGTGCCCCAAACATCATGGCTAACGAACGTTTATCTCGAAAAAATTGACGAATAATACGAATGATTACACCATTAACTCTCACGATTCAACCCCCTCTTCTAACAAAAAGACATCTTCAATTCGTCCAGATGATACACGTTTTTTCAATTCCTCTGGCGTTCCAACCGCAACTAAGTTCCCTTCTCTAATCAACCCTAGACGCTCACAAAACTCTGCTTCATCCATAATGTGCGTCGTTACAATAATAGTTGTGCCTTTCTTTTTAAGTTCATAAAATTTTCCCCAGATTGTTTTTCTAAGAAGCGGATCTATCCCCACTGTTGGCTCATCTAAAATTAATATTTCAGGTTCATGAAGAAGTGCTATTGCTAATGATAGACGCTTTTTCATCCCACCTGAAAAATGCTGTACTTGCTTTTTCATATGTTGTGATAATTGTACCAGGTCAAAAACCTCTTTGATTCTTTCCTTTTTATGCTTTCCCTTTAATCCATACATCGCTGCAATAAAATCTGCATTTTCATATGCTGATAGTTCTTCGTATAATGCATCAGCTTGAGCCATATAGCCAATTCTTTTCATCTCATTTAAATTTGGCATGTTAATGTTGTATACAAATACATCACCTTTAGATGCCTGATTAATACCTGCAATCAATTTAATAAGCGTCGTTTTCCCTGATCCTGAAGGCCCAACTAAACCAAATATCTCTGCTTTTTCAATTTGTAATGAAAGATCGTGTAAAACTTCTTTTTTCCCAAAACTTTTCGATACATTCTGTAAAACAATTGAAGGTTTTTGCATGTATTATCCCTCTTTTCTATAAAATGAGTGAGTACTCACTTTTATTTTACTCTTGCGTAATTATATGTCAAACTTCATTGATTAGTATTTATTTTCAATCAACAATATTAAACAATGAAACAGAATCGACATTAGAATATAATTTCTTAAAGTCGACTCTGTTTCATTTAAACTATGCATTTTACTTTATGTTTCTAAATTCATATACTTCCTAATTCTAGCAAGGTCTAAAGAATATTCGATAACTAATTGCTGTAACGGTAAAATAACTGTATCGGGATATAAATGTGCATATTGTAATGTTTCTGCATATTTTTCTAATCTTTTTTCTAAATATTTTATAATTTGCTCAGGATGGCTCACTAATAAACATTGACAATAATAATGTATTTGTTCCTCAATCGCCGTATACTCTTCAATTTCATATTCTTTATGCATGTGTACACCCCTTTAAGTTTTTTACATAAATTCCTTATCACACTTTTCACTCGACTAATTTTTAAGTTTTTTGATTATTTACACTATAACAAACTCTTCAGGTCAAATTTTGTTACTTTATGTAACGTAGAAAATTTTTAACAAAATTGTAATGTTAACTCCTGCAAAATACATAAAGCCCCTTTACTCATTCTGTACATAAAAAGTCGCCCAATTTAATTTAACTGGGCGACTACAATTTCTGGCCTATTCAAAATTCTTTGCGGAATGATACTATTGCCTAATCCTCTACTAACCACCATTGATGTATTTTGTTCTTCATATAAACCTGCTGTATATTTAGGTAAAACACCTTGTTTTGAGCAACTAATCCGCTGATAAATGGTAACCTAACTTGCCCACCATGAGCATGCCCTGAGAAAACTAAATCTATTCGCTCCTCTGCATACTCCTCAATAAATTCTGGCCTATGGGATAATAATACATTATATCTATTTGGTTGCGTTTCAATTTTCGCTTTTACAATTGCATCTTTTACAATACTTCCTTCATTAATATCTCTGTTATTAAATTCCGGATCATCAATACCTAACAAGTTTATTTCTTGTCCGCCTTTTTGTATTATTACATGTTCATTTCTCAAAACAGTAACATGGTTTTTCTTTAATTCTTTTTCTAAACTGTTATATTTTCCTGACCATTTTTCATGGTTTCCTGTTACAAAATATACCGGATACTCCTTTACAAGTTCTCGTATTACTTGCATACTAATTTCTTCATCGTACGATTTACTGTCTATTAAATCACCAGTAATAGCAATAATATCTGGATTTATGCTTTTTACTTTTTGAATTAAAATGTCTTGATTATCACCAAATTTTTTATTATGTAAATCTGAAATTTGTAGAATTTTATACCCTTTAAAAGCGGAGGGAATTTTACTAGAGGTTATTTTAACCTCAGTTATACTTATTAAATTGTTCTGTAAATATAAAAAGATGCAAATACCTACTATTGTACCGATAAGTAATATGATTCTTTTAGTCTTCTTGTTCATTTTTCCTCCTAAAATCTTAATCAGAACTACAATTCTAATAAACATTCCGTGCCCTTTGAATTCAAAAAACTGAAACTTTCCAATTAATTTGAAGTATTTTTCATAGTGTTATACGTCTCTAATAAACACTTACTGCTGTTTCCAATCTCCTTCGTATTAACTTACTATAAAGTGGAGCTTTAATATCCTAGGCGTCCTGCATGAGTGTATGATATCATGCTCATTCTCTAGTGAATTTATAGCGAATCCCTGGAAGCTCTTCATCATATTATCATTTATCTTATTTAGTTAATAACGATATAATGATAATTCCTAAAGTTTTTTATAAAAAAATTGTGTATTTTTCTCGAAGTATATATGACATTTGCTTGCAAATATATTATTACCACTACGATTTTAATTTGTTTAAAGCGTATATAGAGAGAATTAAAACATTAAATTCCCTTATGAAAAGTTATTATTATATTATTTATTAGAAAATTGAAAAAATGTGTGTAGATAGATATCATTGTAAATGAATATATAATTAACTTTAATTTTCTGACATAGTTTCACATAATTCTTAAACTATTTTTTGCGTGCATTATGAAATAATATATTGCACCGTGTCAGTCTTTAAAAGATTATATATCATAACTTTAAGAGAGGAAGGAAAACTATGAAGATGAAAAGAAAAATCATGATGACAACAGCACTTGCGGCTACATTAGCTACAGGTGCACTACCAACTACATCGGTGTTTGCTGCTGAAAAAGAGGCTCCTATCCAACAAAAAGAGGCACAAGTGAGTATTCAACCATTTGCACAAAATAATTTGGAAACAGCCGTTAATGCTGCCTTAAATGGCCCAGAAGTCAAAAAAATAAAAGTATTTGAGCATGAATTTAATGTAAAAGAAATAGAAGTAGTAAATCTAGGTGCTGGAAAAAAATATGTTAAGGGACAAATTTCTCATCATTTAAGTTTTCGTCCAGATGATCAATTTTATTATGAGTTTACAGTGCAAGATGGAAAGGTAATAGATAAGCCTGTATTTAATATTGATAGAGGTGGTTGGACACCATTTGCTGCTCCACTTTTATCAATTCTTGCTGCCTATAATGGGATTCCAGTTAACCCAAATGATTTAAATGCACTTGGTCAGCAGCTTGGAAAAGTTATAGATGGAAGCTGGGAACATGCAGCCCAATCTATCGCAACTGTAGTTAGTTTAAGTTTTAATGAGTAGAACTTTTTAATTTTTATTAGCCTTGCAGAGGCCCATTTTTCGTAGGTAACCTTGTTATAAGAGATTCTGAAACAGCTATAAATAGATTTTTACCACTCAGTCACATTATCTTGATTTGTTAACCACCTTATCATTCATTATATGTCACAGAATAGAAGTCTTTTTTAAGGCTTCTGTTTTGTTTGTATACAATAAGATAAAAGGTTGTTTTTTCGAGTCTATACTTCGATTCTTTAAGAATCCGTTTGGTTATTAAGTACAATTCATAACAACAAATTATTAAAGTCTCAAATAAGTTACTCCCCCTATTTTTAATTATTTTCAAACACAAAAATTCATTACTTTAAAAATGAAAACAATAAATATAGTGCAAAATCATCTTAATCTATTGTTTAAAGGTCTGGAGAGATAAAATGAACAAAATAAAAATGAGAAATTTCTTTAAAATTAGCATCCTCACATGTTTTACACTAGCAAGTTTAAGTACACCATCTCCTATTTTAGCTGATAGTCATCCAGGTTATTCCTATGAATCCAATATAGGATATCAAAATCCATCGTGGATGTCGAAAGTAGAAGATTCAACAAAACTAAGTAAAATATCTATTCCAGGGACTCACGGTACAATGGCTTTACATGGAGCAAGTTTTCTTGATGAAAATTTGACAAGAAATCAAACTATGAGTCTACCCCAACAATTAAATTCTGGAATTCGATATGTAGATATGCGTGTTAAACGTGTAAAAGATTCTTTTGCAATGTACCATGGGATTGTAAATCAAAAAGCAATGTTTGAAGATGTATTAAAAGAGGCAATTCAATTTTTAAAAGATTATCCGACAGAAACAATTTTAATGCGCTTAAAAGAAGAAACTACTCCTGAAAATGGATCACTATCATTTGAGGAGATATTTTTAAAATATAAAAACGTTAATGCTTCATATTTTTGGGATCCTAATTCCGTACCAACTTCAGATAGAAACAACCCTACTTTAGGAGATATCCGGGGTAAAATTGTAATCTTACAAAACTTTACTTCCTCTCAATTGTACGGTATTGATTACGAAAGTTTGAATATACAAGATAAATTTGAAATTGGAAGCGGTCCAGACGAAATATATGGAAAATGGAATGCAGTAAAAACACATCTACACAACGCAAATACTAACTTTAATAACGGAAAAATATATCTCAACCATTTTAGTGGTACAGGTGGTGCAGCAGCATTTTTAAATAATGTATATCCTTGGTTTGTTGCAAGCGGAAAAGAGAATAGAAATACTGATAGTAGTCCTAAGTTGATTCAAACGAATTTCACTAATGAGTGGAGTGATTTCCCTCGCGATAGAAATGGGCAAGTATATTATGGTGGGATGAATACACTTGGGACCGAACTCTTGCATCAAGGTGAAATAAAACATGCTGGTATTATCGCAGCTGATTTTCCTGGACCAGGTTTAATTGATAGTATCATTAAATTAAATGGTACACATTCAAATGAAAAAGAACTATTAATTTCGCAAATTTCATCCGAATCTAGTCCTTTATCCGGACAACAAAATCGATCCAGTCAAAACTTTAAAATTGATAGTTTACCTGTAGGTACTAAGGAATTAAAATGGATTATTGAGCCTTCAGAAAAAGATCATCCTTCTACTATTTCTTTCAATGTAATGATTGATGTTTCCCTAGGTACAGATTCTACTCGTTGGAAAAATATTTCACATGGATCTAGGACCGAAGCTTACACGAATACTAAATATTATATTGCAAGTCCAATTGGTGCCACTAACAAATTTACAGTGAAAATATACGCTATTACAAATTAGAAAATAAAGAATCCCAACTGAATTCCTTTTTGATGGAATACCATTGGGATTCTTTTTTGATTTCATTTCGTAAACATTAAGTGATTAAATTTATTCACATATCATTTAAACCATTAGATAATCCATACTTAAAACGACCCTTACTTTTCAAAAAGAAGTGCAAAAATGTTAACTACCTTTTCCCGCTTATCATTTATTCATAACTGGCTTCCAAAGCGATAGGGCAAAAATCCAATTTGAGTCGCCATTTCCTTGATGATCTTGAACCGCTTCATATACTTTTCCCTCATATACTACTCTATCACCTTTAGTATATGCTTTTCTTGCATCCCATTTTTCATATGTGGACTCCGCTGACTTTGTAGTTACATTCAAAACATCACTTCTACTAGATTCATTTCCAGCTAAATCAACCGCCGTCACTACATATTTGTACGATGTATTAGCCTTCAAATTTTTATCCATAAAGGATGTATTATCCGCTGTCCCAATTTTATTCATAACCCCAGCGCTTTCTCTATATACAATATAATGGTCAACACCTACATTATCTTCAGATGGACTCCACATCAAATCAACAGTTGTCGCTGTTGTACCCATACTATGTAATCCTTTCGGTTGAGTCGGAGCCTCTATATCTGGAGTTTCATTTGTTGTCTTAACTTTTAGTTTTTCACTTTCTTTTGATATGTTTCCAGCAGTGTCTAATGCCTTTATTGTATAGGTATATTCCGTATCTGCTTTTAGTTTTTTATCAATAAAAGTTGTACCTGGTACCGTATCAATTACTTCTCCATTGCGTAACACTTGATATTCTTTTACACCTATATTATCAGTAGAGGCCTTCCATGTTATTTCAACACTATTGGCAGCAACTTTAGACGCATTTAATCCAGTTGGTTGACTTGGAGCTACTGTATCAGGAGTTTCATTATTTACTAAATTTACATCAATTACATTATAAAACGCATTTGACGTATCTGCTACATCCCATACAGCTAAAATAACATGATAACCATTACGATCAGTTGGTACATTAATTGTATGTGTTAAATTATTTGATGCGGCCGAGCCGTCATGTTTCACAGTTCCAATTGGTTCTAATTCAGCACGTGTTAATGGTTTATTAGGATCCCATCCCTTTTTTGTAATGTAATAATGCCATTTGCTTGTAGAATGTGCCGCTGTATATTTCCATGTAAATGTATTTGCTCCACCCTTAATTGTGTTTTTGAACCAGCGACTTGATGTTTGTTGGTCAAGAGTTCCTCCAAACAATCCTCCTGCCGAAGCAATTTTTCCATCAATCGGTCCACCATTTGGGAATTCTTTAGGTGCTTCTAGACTTTGAGGTTCGTACATTACATTTCCACAATTTAAGTTTAATGCCCCATAATTCTGACTACATAAAGCAGCACGACTACTTGGCTTTTCAACAAACCCATGTGCATACGCACTTTGAGGAACCATTGTAATTGCCGTCACCCCTGCAGCCAGAACAAAAGCACCAATTCCTTTTTTACTTTTTCTTAATCTTTCTAATTTAGATATTAATTTCAAATTCATTATTGTCCCCCCAATATATTGTTTATGCTAATATAATAGCAATATAGGGATAAACGAACAAATCGCTAATTAATATATTAATATCTCTCATAAATTGGTACATTTATTAATATTTTTAATCTCTTATAAAAATAAAGTAAATACAATAACTCTATTTTGTAACATTATGTATTAAAAGAAGAATAAAAACTTTGTTTAATTTCACAAAAAATTCAAATATTATTTTAGAGAATTATCTCATGTAGGAAAAATTTAACTTTTTATGTTACCAAAAAGTAAAAAAAGTCTGGAAGACACCGATTATATCAGTTTCTTCCAGACTTCACACTTCTGTTATACAACATACAAATACGACATTACCAATGTTAAGTTGACACATAGTTGCTGAACCTTAAAAAACACCATAAATAATATGGTTTGATTTATATGGTTAATGCACATAGATCGTTTAATCTTAGACATATCCCCCTACTAATTCAAACTAAACCTTAACTATCCATAAAATAACTTAAAATATTCATCTTAAAATATTCATCTTAACATAATTTCTTGTAATACATTTATAGACATTTCCTATCAAATACCACTAATTTATTATATTATTTTTATCTAATAAGGTACAGAAACAAAGGGTAAACTTCAGTGTGCTTGAAATATAAAAAAATAAACGTTTTTAGGGTGAAACGTTTAAAGGGTACTTTAGTACTGAGTTTTTATTAAATGTTCCTGTACCTAATATTTAAATTAACGTATGTCAAAATATTTTACAATACAAGTGTTAAACGTTACATCTTTCTATATAAAATGATACATTTCATCAACACGTCTCTCCTAATCCATATGCTAAATATAGAAAATTCAGCTCGTTAGGATTTAATTTTAGAATTCTCATAATAGCAAATAATAGATCAGGCACATAATTGTCACAAATTAATAGTTTATCTATTTATTGATTACCTTTGAAAAACTTTATTACCACTTCAATCTTTACTCCTAAACTAAAGTGCATCTATACCAACAATTACTTAAAACTCTTTTAAATAATCTTTCAAAAGAGTCGATAGTTTTATATTTTTTATTTTTTTATTGTACATTTGTACATTTGATGTTAGGATTATGCCTATTAAAATTGAATCCTAATGATTCTTCTTTATAATTTCCATATTTTAATTGTTAAATAAAATTATAGATTCTGAAATATATTCAAAATCAGAACGGAAATGTCATTATTTTATAATAATGTCGTGAAATACCTTTAGAATGGACAGATGTATGCAACAACGTGTTAAGGGGTTACAGGGGGAACAAAAATGAGAGACTTTTTTGATGATAAGTATAAGAATATTGAATTAAAAAGGAGGTTAATACATTTAATAAGTGAAATTAGCGAATTGAAAGGAAAATTAGCTGCTTATCAGGAACAAAACCCTGACATATTTAATAGTTTAGAAAAAACTATACCACTACATTACATAAAAAATTTCACTACTATTTATGAGGATATAAAAGTTCCTAATAAAAGATTAAAAGAACTTATTTTAGATGATATAGTACCTCAAAATATTTCGGAAGATGCTATTTTTTGTTATTATCAAACACTTTCTTTTGTACATAAAAATTCCTGTACTTTATTAATCAATCCAGCAACTATACAGGAATTGCATTTTCAACTTATACATTACATTACCTCGGACAGTGCCAAATGGCGTGAAAAACCTTTTATTATTCCAGGAATTCCAGAACATGGAATGCACTTGAATAGTTACCGCATTCTTCCGCATGAACTTATTCCACAGTTTATGGAGCAATTATGTGATCAATACAACTCATTAAATACTAGTAAGGGGCTCCATTCGCTTTTATTGATAGCTCGTTTTATATTAAATTTTTATTGCATAGTCCCTTTCAATCAAGGTAATGGTAGGCTGGCATTTATGTTAATGCAATTGCTGTTAATTAAGAGTGGACATACATTTGTAAAATATGTATGTTTGGATAAATATATTAAGAAAAACGAATCTGAATATTACAATTCGATTTATAAATCTTCTGTGAATTGGTATTGCGAGGAACATAATAGTAGCTTTTGGTTAAAAACGTTTTTAACTATTATTTTAGAGGCTTACAAAGATCTTCATAACACAGTTCTAGATTCTATATGTAAACATACTAAAGTTGAGAGAATTCAGGGTTATATACTTAAACAAAAACAACCCTTTACTAAGGAGAGTATTCGTAACACATATCCAGACATTGCAGAGAGTACAATCAGTAAAGCTTTAAATTCATTACAATTATTTGGCCATATTAAGCTGGTTACAAAAGGGAGAAACGCAAAATGGATTAAAGTTTAAAACACTTGGGGTCCAAAAATAAAAATTATAACTTTATCACAGAATTTCATTTTAATTTTAGGCTATTATTACTACTTTAGTTATTTCTAATTCTAACAATACATTTTATAGGAAAAGGTACGTTTCCCTATGCCTTTTCCTATAAAAATATTATATAAGTAAAGAATAATTGTCGAAAAAAGTCGTATTTTACTATTTTTTCTTTATTTTCTGGTTGTAAACGTTTCAATTTCATGTTAACATCTTAATCAAACAATAGATGGTAATAAAAATGATAGTATTTCTTTCCCTTAGAAACATATAAACGTACGGTACTTTCAAGAAAATAAGGCCAAAGAAATATTTGGTACTTACCAAAATAACCAATAAGAATTTTGTTGCGCTAATTTTTCTGATAATTAAGAAAACACATTTTGTCCCTAAACAAAATTTATTAGCACGCAAAATTCAAATACACTAGAACACCCAAATAAATGAAATGTCCTTTTTTATTGAGCATTGAGGTATGAAAAAAGAATTCTTCCTACAAAATTCAGCTGAGTAGCATAAAAACATCTAAATTACTTCCTTTAACGCCATCTATTGTTGACAATATATTTACCAACTATAAAAAAGAACCTATCGAAGGTTCTTTTTTATTATAATGATTCAAATTTCAATTCTATCTTGATACTTAGATTTCCACACAGATTACATCTACTTTTTGGCTCTCAATTATTGCATTTATAATATTGCACATCAAATTTAGTTATTCTTGTTCCCAATCAGTTTAAATTAGTGAATAAAATTCAATCATATAAAAATAATAAATACAACTAATCGTTATATATTAAAGAGGTGTCAATTTTGTCCTTAAATGAAGAGACCTTAGAAACGAAGACAGATAAAACCATTGAAAAGATCCAAACGAGTAACTTACAAAGACTTAAAGATACACTAAATACCATCTTTGATATTAGTGCAGATTTGATTGAACATCCTTTGCAATTAAAAACAAAAACGAATATTTTATTATATTATTTTGAAGGCCTTACAGATGGTGTCGCATTAAAAAGCAATGTTGTTACACCATTATTACAAGAAGTAAAGGAAGACAGTCAAATATTTAATTCTAATATTATTGCTACTCATACCAAAATAGTATATACATGGAATGAAATTAAAGAAGGATTACTTGAGGGTCAATGTGTACTGTTTATGGAGGGAGAAAAGCGGTCACTTCTAATAAATACAAAAGGCTGGGCAGAGAGATCCATTCAAGAACCGATTTCAGAAGTTACTATTAAAGGCTCACATGATGGTTTTATTGAGAATGCCACAAAAAATATAGGCCTAATTCGTCGATATATTCCTTCTACAGAGTTAAAAATCAAAAAGCTGACGATTGGAGAACGAGCCACTTCTTTAGTCTATTTAATTTACTTAGGTGATGTAGCAAGCGTAGACGTAGTCCAAGAAATAGAAACTAGAATCTGTAATATTAAAACGGATGCGGTATTGAGCATTGGAGAACTATCTAATTATACAAAAGATCAAAATTGGACTCCTTTTCCACAGGCCTATTTAAGCGAACGCCCAGACGCGATTTCAAATCATATCCTTGATGGAAAAGTAGCAGTCTTAATGGATAGATCCCCTGGTGCAATGATTGTTCCAATGAATTTAATTGCATTTTTTCAAACCCCCGATGATTATAATATTCATTGGCTCATTGCATCGTTTTTTCGTTTATTACGATTTGCTGGTTTTATTATAGCGATTTTTTTACCCGCAATTTATATTGCTATCGTCTCTTTTCACTTTGAAATCATTCCTTTAGATTTATACACTTCTATTGCAACGTCAAGAGTCAAAGTCCCTTTTTCTCCCCTGCTGGAAGCATTTATAATGGAAATTACACTTGAAATGCTACGTGAAGCTGGTATTCGCTTACCACAACCAATTGGACAAACTATTGGGATCGTTGGAGGAATTGTAATTGGGCAGGCGGCTGTTCAAGCTGGTCTTGTGAGTAACGTTATGGTTATTATCGTATCTATTACAGCCATTGCATCATTTATTGTTTCTAATTACGATTTATCAAGTTCTATACGCCTTATTCGTTTTCCAATGATGTTATTGGCATACTTTTATGGCATTGTAGGCATTGTTAGTGGATTAATGCTCTTATTTGCTCATTTTGTTTCACTAACTTCCTATGGTTCACCATACGGATTGCCAATAGCACCATTTCGTCTCCAAGAGTTAAAAGATTCATTTGTAAGATTTCCTATTTCTATGATCACCACCCGCTCGAGTACTGGACAGCCGAAACAAAAAAAGAAAAAAGAAGGTGGTTCGCATGGGGAATCTTAAATTCCAAAACATAACTTTATTTGAATTTATTGTTTTCATTCATTCACTGCAACTAGCCTCAGGTATGTTAATTATGCCGAGCCCACTTGCTACTACCGCTGGCACAGATGGCTGGATTTCTATCATTCTGGGTTGGATAACTACTTCTATAATTGGCGTATTTATTATATTAATGTTACAAAAAAATCCTAACAAAAATTTCTCACAGATTTTAAAAACATACTTTGGTAAATGGCTAGGGACAATTTTTTTTCTTTTATATGCTTTTTATCTATTTTTTGCTGGCTTTAATACTTTATTAAAGGCAACTGATATTGTAAAAGTGTGGATATTCCCTTCCACTCCTGCTTATCAAATCACCATATTATTACTATTGCCTTTTATTATTTTAGCCCTAAGTGGGTTAAGGGCCCTTACTAGTTATTCTATGCTTGTTTTCTTCTTCACTACTTGGATGCCACTATTTCTTCTTTTTTCATTAAAGAGTATGTATGCTCCTTTACATCTACTACCTATTTTTAAAGATGGCTTATACCCTATTGTAAAGGCAACAAAAGAAACCATTACCCCTTATGCCGGCTTAGAAATTGCATATTATATATATCCATTCTTACAAAAAAAACAACAAGCTATAAAGGGACTACTAATAGCGAATACTGGAACCATGTTTTTCTATCTCTATGTGACTATTCTTTCTTATATATACTTTAGTCCTGAGGGGATAAAAGACGTAATTTGGCCAGTATTTCATCTGTTAAAAGGAGTTCGTTTTTCTTTCATAGAACGATTAGAAATTATATATATCGCTTACTATTTAATTGTATTTTCCACTACAATATATCCATATTTATTTTTCAGTTTTGAGTCTGTGACCATTTCACTTCAAAAAAACGCTCGCAATTGGGCGTTGGTTGGTTTTATGGTATTAATAGTCGGCTTATTTATTTTTCTAAATCCAAATGTGGATCAATATTTATTTATATATTCTCTTATGGATATCTTAAATATCATTTTCTTTATTCTATTACCAATCTTATTTTTCGCTTACAGCATTCTTTTTGCTTGGGTTACTAGGGGGAAACAACTTTGATTCGAAAATGGATATGGATTGTAATTTGTTGTGTATATTTGATTGGTTGTAGTCAGAGAATTCCTCTTGAGAAGGTTTCATTAATCCTATTAATTGGCTTAGATAGAACCCCTAATGGAGACATAAAAGTTGGCACAAGCATCCCACTCTTTCATCATAAACAGCAACAAAGTACTATAGAGCATTGGACACAGGCATCCACTGTATATAATGGATTCAGTAAGATAGATACGAAGTTAACGGGCTATATGACAGCCTCAAAAGCTGAAATTATTTTAATTGGGAAAAAATTAGCACAAGAATCAAATTGGTTACAGGAACTTGATTCTTCTTACCGTGATCCTTACGCTACCATTAATGCTAAAGTAGTACTTGTAGATGGACCTACAGAAGAAATTTTTAAAGTTCATAAGCCTAGTAAACCATCACTGCCATCTTATATAAATGGTGTAATTGAATCTTCAATTCAAAATAATCAATCCGTCTCTTCTACAATTCAACAATTAATGAGAGAACGAAATGAAGAAGGAATGACACAAACTGTTCCGATTATCAAGAAAACAAAGAATGAAATCGACACAGTAGGCATTGCATTTTTAAATCGACAAGGAAAATATTTAACTCATATCCCTAAAAAAGACGTTAAATTTTTCAATCTTATAAATAAGTCGAAAAATAGCGGCCGAATGATACTACACCTTGTGCTTCCTCCTAAAAAATCCAACAAAAAACCAAACACTTCTATCTTGGTACAAAATGCGACACGGAAGGTGGATGTTAATTTTCAAAACGGAAAGTTTGTATTTAATCTCCATATAAATGCTAATGTAGCTTTAATAGAAAAAACCAATGTGAATTTAATTAAGGAGCATTATGATAATAAAAAAAATATAAATAATTTAGAAAGTGCTATTCAAAAAGAAATTAATAAGAATTTACAAAATATGTTGAATGAAATACAGCAGAATAAAATTGATCCAATCGGATTATCCCTATATGCTAGAGCATTTCAATATAAAGAGTGGAAAAAACGAAAAGAAGATTGGTTGCAAGCGTTAGCAGAGGCTAAAATAAATGTAAAGACACACGTCAAAATAAAAGATACTGGGACCATTAGAAATTAGACTAGCCTATTCAAGTACAAGTTTCTAATTTAAGGAACTGAAGAACTTTTAACTCTAGTGCAGTATATATGCCAGATTCCATTCCAATTGTAACTCCATGACATAATAGCCGAAATTCCTAAATTAAGGAATTTCAGCTTTTCGAGTTCGTACGAATATCTTAGTTTTTGTTTTATGTACCTTGATATAATAGATACACATTAACATATTTGTGCATAATGTTTTCGTTTAATGTGACTTTAATAAATCATTGTTAGTTTAAATATCCTATCCTGTTATCAATTAAATTTTATTACTTTTCCCCTTAGATTATTTCAAATTTCTTGCTTTTCTATATCAATAACTAATTATTATCAGATATCATATCCATAAAAAGTTACAAAAAATAATAATCAATTATTAAAAAACAAAAAGTACTGCCCTTATGCCTTACTGTTGTCCCCCTTATTACGTATCAGATTTCTATCTAAATGTGGGTTTCATCTTTTTCAATAATCAACTATGTATAAAATATTTAACTTTGTTAATACCCTTAATGGATATCTTGCTTTTTAAAGTTTTCTCCTTTTACTTCCGCAACATCATATACAGTGACAAAGGCATTTTCATCAATTTCATGAATAAGTTCCTTCATTTACCTTATTATTCTGTTTCTTTTTTCTCAAATTTATAGCTCCTAGACATTGCTCTATTCTCCAACATAATTTTTAGCTATTTTTCCTCTTATAAATTCAGTTTACCCTATGTATCTATCCAAACTTACCTAGTTTTATATTTATTTAAACCAACTATCCGTTTAATTCCCTTTTGGTTTATAATAAACAGCTTCAAACTTTAGCGTTTTCTTTGTACTACTTCGTTTTTTTGGAAATAATCCTCCAATTAATAACAACATCATCCATGCCAATATAAGCATTATATTTATTCTATTGCTTACACTTAAACTTAAAGTGCTCCAAAAGCCAAATAGCCGTTCATAATGAACGACTATTTGGCTTCTTACTAATAATTTAAATGTTCTTCATGTTAATCTATTTTGTTTAATCCCGTTGAAGTAACTTGATAGGTTCTTTTTTTGCCTATATATTCTTGTTTATTATTCTCAAGGTTAATAAGTGTAGCGCGTGTCTTTTCCTTTACTGCTTCCCCTTCTATATGGGTAAACTCAATGTAATCTCCCACTTTTACGGGCACGGTTTGGCTTTCGGCAGTTTGTTGTCTATTTCCCACTATTTCCTTATTGTACACAATACTACCGGATGAATTTTGTACTTTAATACTTGCATACGTATTATTAAAGTAAGAATGTGGTACGCCTGCTTCTAACTTCACCTGCATTTTCTCAGTTGCCCTATTATAATCTACTTTTGCGATTTCTCTATCACTATATCCTTTTAAAGACCAACCAAATTGATTTCCGTCTAAAACCGTTGTTTCTGGCATTTTTTCTACTTTCTTCATGCCTTCTTTTGTAACTTCGTACATAACTTTTTTTCCAAAGCTTTCTTGTTTACTGTTGTCTACATTTGTGAAAGTAGCTCTATGCACACCTTCTAAATGTGTTAACTCAATATAATCTCCTACTTTGACTGGAACTTTTTGCGATTCAGCATTTTGTTGTTTGTTTCCATAAATGTCTTTCTTGTATACTACTTTTCCTGTTGTATTTTGTACTTTAATACTCGCATATGTTTCATTAAAATAATGATGCGGTATGCCTGCTTTTAAGTCAACTTGCATTTCTTCTGTCGACTTATTAAAATTGATTTTAGCAAACTCGAAATCACTAATTCCTTTTAGTGACCATGCAAATTGATTTCCATCTAAAATTGTTACTTCTGGCATTTTTTCTACTTTTTTCAAGCCCTCTTTTGTAACTTCATACATTGCTTTTTTTCCAAAGCTCTCTTGTTTACTATTATCTACATTTATGAGAGTAGCTCTATGCACACCTTCTAGATGTGTTAACTCAATATAATCTCCTATTTTGACTGGGACTTTTTGCGATTCAGCACTTTGTTGTTTGTTTCCATAAATGTCTTTCTTGTATATCACTTTCCCTGATGCATTTTGTACTTTAATACTCGCATATGTTTCATTAAAATAATAATGTGGTACGCCTGTTTTTAAGTCAACTTGCATTTCTTCTGTCGACTTATTGAAATTGATTTTAGCAAACTCGAAATCACTAATTCCTTTTAGTGACCATGCAAACTGTTTTCCTTCTAAAATATTAATTCCATTAGGCATATCTGGTTTAATTGGATTAGAATCCGTACCCTTCCAAATTTCTGCTGTTAAAACTGGATATCCTAATGCAGTCACTTTTTGAATGGTATCGTTATTTGGACGTAATCCCCACTTCTCAAAGAAAGGAATCAAATTTTGTTTAGCTACTTTTGATGCTGAAATCATAAATAATTGTTTTTTAGTTTCATCAGTTTGTGGAAGTTCATTTGAAGGCATGTCTCTATACAATTGATGCAATTTAGGATAGAAATCCTCTCCATATGCTAACTGTAGTTGCCAAAGCATAACAAGCTTAACAAAAGCATCACTAATTTCATCATAATTTTTATTAGATTGTTCTAAGTATTGAAATGCCTTAGTATAAGCACCCTCTTGTTGTAATCTAAAAGGTTGATTAGATGTAAATGCTTTTTCTACAGAAAGGCTGTAAATATTATTTTGTACTTCTGTCATATTATAAAACTTCCAAGGTGATTGCTGTCTCAAATGCCCTGCCTCATGCCATGGACCCCAACCATCTTTTATAAATTTATTAATATCTAACACGTATTGGATTGCGTCTCCTACATATGCGGTTCGATAAGAAGTTGCATACATATAATAATCAGGAGAATGATTTTCTTCTACGTAATGAATATAATGTTTATCTACTTGTTCTTCAGATAATCCAGCCACTTTGTCTTGAATTCGAGTAGCTTCATCCATCTTTTTTAAGAGTTGTACAGGATCTGTATTAGAACCTAACAAATATCTCTTAACACGTGCCGGGCTGGCCGTAATTAATACACGTTCTCCTTTTAACTCCACTGCATGTGCATTTGGATATTGGTCCAGCATGTTTATTAAATCTTGTTTCGTATGCTTGCCTAGTTCAAAGAAAGGAGTAGTCGTTCCACCTGTTGTGACTGTTGTTCGAATAGTGCCACCTTGTTGTTTATTATAAAAATAAATCATCCCCCCATTTGGAGATTGGATTGTGTTTGTACCAGGTTTTAATGTAAATGATTTTATTTTAGAATCTTCTCTCCAAGAAGCATCATACGAATACGTTCCAATGTATGCTTGAATATTTTGATTTCCTTCTACATTTATCGTTATTTGTTCATTTGGCTTTGCATATAAACCAGTTGGTTCATATGGGCTAAATGCCATACTTTTTCTTTCCTGTTGTTTTAGTGCCTCAACATCCCCTTTTCCTGGGACTGTATATGTTCTATTTTCTAATTTAACTGATTTTTCTTCTTGCAGTGATGTTGATATTTTTTTTTGCTGCTGCCTTTCCTCTGCAAAGACATCCGATGAAGAAATCATTCCAGTCGCAAGCATAGTTACTGTAGCAGTAGCTGCAAGTATTTTTCTAGTTTTATATTTTGAATTATTCCCCATATTATCTCCCTCATTTTTCCTTAGTGCATGTAAGGATTATTATTTTATTTATTATTTTTTTACACCAAAAATTATTTACGCTATTTATGTTGTATCTAATACTCTATTTTTTCTCATACTAATCTCCTTTTCTTTATTTCTAATTGTTTATAAATGTTATTTGATGACACATAAAATAACAACTTTGCGATAAACTCATCAATAACAACCTATTATGTTTTGATTCAGTATTGTTAACTTCCATCTAATTGTATAAAAGTATTCAATTAGTAAAATAAGAATATAAAGCTTACTAATCATAGATTATTATTTATGGAAAAATTCATAAAAATCATTTACCTTAAAAGTTTAAACTTGTATAACTACTTTTTACATATAGGATAGAGTTATACATATATTTATTTACTCTTAATGTAAGAGCCTTCACTACACTAAGAAATATTTCAATAAAAATAGAAGACAGAGGCCCAATTACACCTCTGTCTTTTCAATTTATAAAGAACAAAAAATCATTTTATGACTGTATAAATGCCATTGAAACAAAAACCGTATTCCCCTATTTTTTTGAAGAAACAGGATCCATTTTTAATGTTTTTATACCTTCTTTTAATGTAAACGCATCTGCTTTTAATGTTTTCCAACTGTCTTTCGCTGCATTCAGATTTGGTTTTAAGAATTTAAATTTATTTTGATCTGCTTTTTGGGACGCTTTGTCAATATGACTAAGCACTCCTGAATATTGAGAATCTAAATCATGCCATTGTGCAGACATATAGGTAAGAGCATTAATAGCGGATCCAATTGCATCGTGCATTTCATTAATATTATTATACGCAACACCAACTACGCGGTTTAACGTTACTTTATAGTCTATAGTCTGACGTAATTGTGCTAACAACGGCTCTAACGTACCTAAATTATCTCTTGCTACCCCTATCATAATACCGCCAGCAATCCATGTAGGGATTGAAGGAACTGATACAGTTATTATTCCATCTGATTCTACTTGTTTAAAATGTCTTACTTGCTCTAAAACATCATTTAGGCGTTTTTCATCTTCATCTATTCCAGATGCTTGGTTTTTTAAAATCGATTGCAAGATATATTTATGACCTCCAAATGCTCGAACATCTTCTCCAATACTATCTCTTAACTTAGCTAGTTCTTGTATTAAATTCTGTGTATATGCTTGATTTTGTTTAATCTCACCTTGTAAATCTGTAATGCCTTCTTTTAATGTATCTGCATCTCCTTCATTAATCGCTTCTACTAATGTATCGTAATAATTGTCGAATTTAGTATCATACTCTACAATCCCCGTCAGTGTATCTAAAAGTTGTTTTTTTATGTGTGAATCCCATTTTGAAGCATGCTCTCTAGCATTCTTTTGATCTTGTAGAATTTGTCTAGGTAGATTTGTATATCCTTTAATATCAATTCCTTCAAAGTTAACATCTGGATTATTAATTAACAAATAAGAGTAATCATTCATGGATTTTGCAAATATCCCAGCATCTTGCAAAGCCTTTTTCATCTTTTCGCTGTTTACAGAAAGAGATATATCTTCAGCACTCGTTTGTTCTATTTTACTTTCACTTGCAAAAGCTGCTACTGGAGAAACTACAGTAGTTGTTGTCAGAGTTAAAAACGTCGATACAGCAAGTAGTTTATATGGAAAATTATTATTCACTTTAATTCCTCCTATACATATATATTTTTAGTTTGTTTTTTCTTGTTTAAATGCAATGTCTTTTGAAATGAATTCTGCATCCTTATGAATATCATTCCAACTTTGTTTTGCAGCCTTTAAATCGTCAGGTATTAACGAAAGTTTATGTTCTTGCATTTGATCGATATTATCATATAAATCTTTATAATTTGCTCCCATTGTATTCCATTGTTGCTGAATACTTGTTAGAGACATAATTGCTTGATCAACTGTTTGATACAAATATGTTAAAGTGTCTTTTGTATTAGTAAGTGAAATAACTGCTTGGTTAGCTAGATCCGCTTTCATACTTAATTCTCCAATTTTATTCGAAATTTCATTATAGGAGTTCATATGATTCGATGCCTCAACACCAGCTGCTGTTCCTAAACCAATACCAGCTGCCCCTAGAGCTGCTAGACCACCAACAACAGCTGGTGTCGCTGTGCCACCAGTCACAACAATTACTACCGCTCCTGCAATCGTTCCAATAACTAAAATAGCTGCTCCTAATCCACCACCAATTGACCAGGCTAATACATTATCAAAATGTGCTTTCTGCGTAGAACGTAAATTCTCAATTTCGGCCTGAAGTTGTGGGACTAACGCTTGTTTTCCCGCTAATATAGCCGTTAATCCCCCCTGTCCATCTGGACCTCCAACATTATTTTTAAAATCTACAGTATTTGTATACAACTTTGTTTTAAAAGCTTCTAACATCTTAATAACTTCCGTAACTTCATTTGAATTTGTATGAATTGTACCGATTAAATCCCCTATTCCTTCTTTGAGGCCTGCCTTATCTTTCTTTTTTACAGTATCTACTAGTGTGTCGTAATAATTTTGAAATTGTTCATCATAATTTACAATATTACGTGCTGTCTTTTGAATGTTTGGCTTCGCTGTATCTAACCAGTAATTTGCATTGATTCGTGACAGTTCCTGATTCAGGTGAATGTTTTTGATTAATTCTCCCCCTCCTGAACCTAATTCAATGTTGGATAAATTTACATTCGGTTGCTTAATCATTGTTTTTGCGTACAAATCCATTACAAGAATATGAGAGCCTGTTTCAGCCAACACTTTCTTTAACCCTTCAGGTCCTAACGCATAATTTTCTATTTTCTGTTCTTGTGCTGTCTGTTCTTGTGCAAGTGCATGAATAGTACTACCATTCGTAGCAGTTATAACCGTTGCTAACGTGGCCAAAGTTATGACCTTAAATGGAAATTTCATTATTTGATTCTCCTCCTTATTTTCAGTTGCATTATAATTTTTTATTAAATTTAATTTCTTAATATTAAAATTTATAAACTTGTTCTTCGAGTTGATTTGTTACATTTTTTAGTCGTCTTAATGTATCTTTTTGAGACTGAGTGTTATTAGTATCAACTTCAGTCGATAATTTTGTAATACTATTACTTATTAAATTCAAATCCTCTTTATAACGTTTCATTAGCTCAATTTCCCCATCTACTTGATTAGCAAATGTATGCAAATCATTTTGCATGAAAAGAATCATTGATTTTTGTAAATCTGCTACTGTTAATTTAGTTGTTAATTCATATAATTTCTGATTTTGTTTCTCTAAATCATTTAAATATGCTCTTTGCTCTGCTGTTAGTTTATTAATTTCGGCAAAGGTACTATATGTTTTTTTAATTTTTTCGGGATCAATCACTTTCATAAGATCATACTCTTTCGTTTTTGTAACTGCAGCTGCAGCAATTTCACCTTTTTTACTTTTCTCTATCGCTTCACGTGCTTCTTTTTTTGCAGCTTCAATTTCTATAGCTGATTTTCCCTTTTCTGTTGCTTCCTGCTCTGCTTTCTTCTCTGCTTCTACAATAGCATTGTTTATTTCTTTTCCTTTGTTATACGCCACTACTGCGGTTTGAGCAGCCGGTTCAATGATATCTTTTGATAGACTATAAATTTCTTGGAATACCTTTAGCCCTTGTTCATTTAAAGCTCCTGGTAATAATGCTATTTGCTGTAAATCATTTTGAATTGATTTTTTGGTATTTAGCATTTCATTTTTTAATTTGTCTATTTTTCCTGTTCCCTCTGAACTAAGTACACTTTGTGCTTTTACCACATCTGTATCAAGATTTTTCAGTTTCTTATCTACCTGTAGTTTAAGATCTGTTAACTCATTAATCTGACGTTGCACGTTTTCTTGGTTTGTTATAGTCATATCTTGAAGAACTTCCAGTCTATCTAAAAACCCTTCTTTATCTTCCTTATTATCTACAAATCCTTTTAATGTTGGATAATAGCTATTAAATTTGGTTGCAAATCCTTTACTTTTTGAATTTAGTAGAATTAATTTTGGATATAGTTCTGATGACCACTCTTTCATATCTTGTTTAATTAGAAATTGAGTTGTATTTAAAGATGGAACTTCTTCAAGTTGCACATTCGGATTTGCTAAGGCTCCATCTATAACGGTTTGTGTTAATTTGGAGTGTGCACCTATTTTTCGTAATGCTGAGGAAATATCTATATTTTCTTGTTTCGTTTCTGCCTGAACGGTTGGCGTTGCGAGAGTATTGATAGGAATAGTCGCTCCAGTAACGATTGATGTTATTAAAAATCCTGTCATAATTTTATTCTTCATTCCGTACACCTCTTCACTATTGTTTTTTACAGTTTTAATCGTAAATGTTGTACAACATAACGTTAGGATTTCTTCACACATACTTGAGGATTGAGATTTTTTCAAAAAAGTAATTACATCTCGTTTTTTATTTATTTTTGAAAGAATATAAGGACCTTACTTCCCCCTCATTTTAAACACTATGTTTTTCATAAGTAAACCAGAAAATCGCTTTTATTAAATTTGATTTTTCAGATATTCATTGTTCAAATTATAAAATATTATATTTAAAAAAGTTAAATCCAAATTTCATTTCATAAAGTGAAATAATTATACTATGATAATTAAACATAAAAATCCTTTTATTCCCTAAAACCTATATGAATCCCTCATCCGAAAATGATTTTAATATAATTTAATAGTGATTGACGCATATGTGTCTTTTAGATGGATATGTAAAATTACATATCCATCTAGGAGTAACTAGCATACATACGCCAAAAATATTATTATCGTATAAATAATATTTTTGTTACTACGAACATCACAGGAGAAAACTCCCCTCATGCACTTTAGGGGATAAATTATCCATGAAATAATAATTTTTGCTTATATACTTACTATTCATTCTAGGAATACAAAAAAGCGATTCTTTTCACATGAAAAAGAATCGCTTTCTAGGTTCATATTTTCAATTACGTTACATAAAGAATTGAGGAATTATCATTTAAGAGACTTTACTATCACTTCAGTTGCCTCTGCAATTAGTTGATTATCATAGGTAGCCTCTTTCTCATCTTTACTAGATAAAATTGCGATGATAATAGGTGCTCTATTTGGTGGCCATACGATAGCAATATCATTTCGTGTCCCGTAACTTCCAGCTCCTGATTTATCCCCAACTATCCAATCAGTTGGCATGCCTGCACGAATAAGTTTGTCTCCTGTAGCATTTCCTTTCATCCACTCTGTAAGAATTTTACGTTTTTCAGCCGGAAGTGCATTTCCGACCGTAAAAGCTTTAAGATTCGAAGCAATTGCTTTTGCTGTACTAGTGTCACGAATGTCTCCTGGAATAGCTTCGTTTAATTCTGTTTCAAAGCGATCAGACATAGTAACCCGATCCCCGATCTGTCTAAGCGCTTTTTCATATCCTTTAGGTCCGCCTATTTTATGAAATAAAATGTTCCCTGCAGTATTATCACTTGAACGAACAGCAGCCTCAGCAATTTCTCCTAGTTTCATTCCAGTATCTACATGTTTCTCTGTAACAGGTGAATAATCCACTAAGTCTTCTTTCGTAAATTTTATGACTTCATTTAATGTATCAATTGAGTTTTGCTGTAGTAATACTCCTGCCGCTAAAGCCTTGTAGGTTGATGCGAAGGCAAATCTTTCGTTATGTCGATAAGAGATTGTTTGATTTGTACCAGTATCAATCGCATATACACCTAATCGAGCATCAAATTTTTTCTCAAGTTGAGAGAACTCTTTATGCGTCGCCTGATTTTTATGTTTCACTTGTCCAGTCTTTTCCTTCGCTTCAACTTGCAATGCCCCTCCTGTAAAAGCTTCTAGACTTGTAACACTTAAACCTAATATACCAACGCACATTCCTATTTTTAGCATCCTCTTGTTTTTCAAAATCATCATTCCTTTCAAATTTTCAGCACCTTTTTATACGTACACATAATAGACAATCACGGAACCAAATTTGTTCCATAAACCGAAAAAAATTTATAGCTAGTATGAGAGTTATTAACAAATAAGAGATAGTAGCTATGATCGCCGCTATCTCTTATTTCACATTTCATTTTTTTACTTATAAATGGCTTTATATAAACAGGGTCTCTTCCCTGAGAAAAGTACTCTAATTTTGCTTAGAACTATCTGTATTAGTAGCTTCACCATGTATACGTTGCTTTTTTAAATCAAAGTATACATCTAAAACTTCCTTTCCAATTATAGAATTAATTCCACTTTTATCATCATGAAGCCATGGGACTACTATAGAAAATGCTACTTCTGGATTATCATATGGAGCATATCCAACTAATGTTAAATTGTAACATTCCATACGTTCTCCTTTTGCATTTCTACCAATTGGATCATCTCCTCCATATACAGTTTGAGCTGTCCCTGTCTTTCCTGCTGGTTTATATGGAGCATTTTTGAAATGTTTCACGCCAGTTCCATCACCTTCTTGGAATACCCATCTAAACCCCTCTTTTATCCGATCAATATGTTCTGTCTTCATATCAACTCGATTTAATACGACAGGCTCTATAGAGCGTATAACTTTGCCAACCTCTTCTTCTTTTATTGATTGTTCTCGTATTTCTTGTACAATTTGAGGTTGCATTCTATAACCGCCATTCGCAATTGTTGAAATATATTGTGCCAATTGCAATGGCGTATACGTATCATACTGACCGATAGAAAAATCTAGTAAAAACCCAGGTTGACTATCTACCGTTCTCGTTTGTCCGGTTATTTCATTCGGTAAATCAATACCTGTTGGGACACCTAAACCAAATTGTTTAAAATAATAGCGCATCGTATCAAATGCTTCTTGTTTAATATCCAACGTACCATTTGGTACGTAATTAACCCCTGCGATTTGTAAAGCCGTTTGGAACATGTATACATTCGAAGATACTTGTAAAGCTCTTAAATCATTTACATTACCAAATCCAGATACATTCCACGATTTCTTAGCTTGTGTACCTTTAAATTTCATCGGTGCATCATAAAATTGATCTCCTGGCTGTATTGCCCCTGTCTCATATCCAGTTAATAAAGTAGCACCTTTTACAGCTGACCCTAGCTCATACGAAGTTGTCATGTTACCTAAAGCCAAATCCTCAATCTCTATTTTCCCTTCTTTTTCTACAATCTTTTTGCCTGCCATAGATAAAATCTGTCCATTATTTGGATTCGTCATGACGACAAAAGCTCGGTCCAACAGTGGCTCTGAACTCTTAAAAGCTCTCAAGTTTTTCTCTATACTTTCTTCCACTTTTTTTTGTAATTCCATATCAATCGTTAATGTTAAACTATTACCACTTTTTCCTTTAGAGATTATTTCTGTGCTAACAATATTTCCGGATTTATCAGTAATGTTTTTCACTTCTTCTTTTGTACCGTGTAATGCATCTTCATATCGTTGTTCAATATAGCTTTTTCCTACACGATCATTACGGTTATATCCACGTACCAAATAAGAATCTAAGTTTTCTTTCGGTAATCCTTCTTCACTGCTTGTAATATTACCTAACACGGAACGAAATAAATTACCATTTACATAATTACGTTCCCAATCAACCGTTGCATCTACTCCCGGAAACTCCTCAAGCTTTTCACTTATCCGCGCATACTCTTCATCTGTTACGTCTTTTTTGATAATTTGTGGTGTCAATTGATAACCTGCATTCATTTTGCTTTTAATAGCTAACACCTTTAAATCTTGTGCTGTTAATTCTGCCAATTCTACTTCTGTAACGCGACTTCGTCTTAAGTCATCAATTTTTTTATCTAACTCTTTTCCCTCTATTCCCTTTTCTTTAAACTTTTCTATATCTTTTTTAGTAACCTTTGTCTCCGCGCGTTTCTTATTCAACTGCATCCAGAAATCTTTTTTATCGATTTCGGTTAACTTATTTATATCTTGTTCGGGCATTTCAAGTACTTTCGCCAAGTCTTTTGCTGTTTTTAAAATATCTTCACTCGTAATCCCCTTCCCCCTTGTATACGTAATTGTGCGAAGAGATTTATTATTAACGACTGCTTTCCCTTCTCGATCTAGAATTTGTCCACGTGGAACGGGTATACTAGTTGTTTCATTTTGACTGCTTTCCACTTGGTTCTTATAAGCCTCTCCCTCAACGATTTGTACTTTTCCTAGCTGCATAATAATGGCTGAGAATAGTAGAAATATGCAAAGGAACATTATATTCAATCGTATAGATATATATGTCTGCAGCTTCTTTTCTTTTTGTTTTTTCATAAACCCTCCATATAATTCTTCCGGAACTCCTCACTAATACTTAGTAAATAAATACGTTCCCTATATATTAGAAACCACCATTCAGTTATAAATAGTGCCTTATCTTTTTTTATACATCCTTGTAAGCGTCAAGTCCCTTTCGTTTAGCCGCGTAATTGATACATCTCCTTTCCTGTTTTCTATCTTTTTTTATCACTTGCATTAGAAATGCTAAACTGTATAATGACTCATATTAAGCTTACACATAGACTTGCTAGTAACTTTTCATACTAATTATTCCTTTCTTCATGCTGTAATACTTAATAGACAACCTAAATAATAAAATTGTTCCACATTTACAAAAAAAATAATTAACTATAAGATGAAATAGGCTACATAAGGGAGGGTTATATGTTACATATAAAAAGATGGAGATTTTTTGCGGTTCTTTCTATTGTAGGTTTGATTTTACTACTTTTAGTAAAAATCAACTTCATTTCAATTACTATCGCAACTTCTTCAACTGAAAGAGGAAAAATTTTCGATCAAAATGGTGTAATACTAGCTACAAATAAGAAAGTTAAGTCTATATATTGCACTTTAAATGATGAAAAGCTATCGAATCAAGATACATCAAACACATTAGCTTTTTTCAATCAATTTTCAAACGAGTTTCAACATGACATTTCTGCAGAGGACATAAAATCACAATTACAACAATCTTGTAAAAAGCAGACTATGAATGATATACCGTTATACTCTGACATAAATGAGAGTGAACTTACATTCATAAACAAGAACAAACCCAATAATGTAATAATTAAAGATGAATGGATTCGATATTATCCAAAACACGAAATTGGTTCACAGCTAATTGGATATGTAGAAAATGACCTTAATTCTAAGTATGGACCTGTCGGAAAAAGTGGGGTTGAGCTTCAATATGAAGATGATTTAAAAGGAAAACCCGGAAAAACTCTGATTTTTAAAATGAATAATAAAAAGTTCTCATGGAACATTCAAAAAGTACAAAGAGGAAAAGATGTCCGGCTAGCTTTAGACTCGAAATTGCAGCAAAAAACTGAGGAAGCATTACGATCTCAAATTAAGAAAACACATGATGCTAAAGCTGGTTATGCTGTAGTAACTGATGTAAAAACTGGCGCAATTTTAACTATGGCCAACTCGGCAGTTTTTAATCCAAATACATTATATACACATGTATCATTTAGAAATGAAAACATTAAATCACTTTCGCAAAATAAAGCAATTCAAAAATTAAAGTATGGTGAATATTATGTAAATATGGCCTCTACTATAAAGCCACTTACTATTTTAATTGGATTAAACGAAAAGCTTTTTCAACCTGAAGATACTTATTTAGATAAGGGTACTTTTCAGTATGATAATCAAAATAACATTACGAATGCACCTGGAACGCCAACAGGTGAGATTACACCGAGGCAGGCTATCATTAATTCATCTAATACATTTATGACAGCAAAAGTAGCTCTGCCCTTATTCAACCAAAATAATGGGAATATAGAAAAAGTGGCACATATATGGACAGATTATTTAATGCAATTCGGCCTACGTTCTAAAACCGGGATTGATTTACCCTTTGAAGAAGACGGACAATATGAATTCCATCCATCTAATAAGTTTGAAAATGGAATCTCCGCTTTATTAAATGCCTCTTGGGGAGGAAATGAAGTGCATACCCCTCTTCAACTCGCTCAATATGCAGCAACTTTGGCGAGTAAAGGTGATAAATATAAACCTCAAATCGTAAGTGCTATTATGAGTCCAGACGGTAAGGAAACAAAAAAGTTTAAACCAATTTTAGAAAGCTCAAATCGTTATCCTATGAAGTTTTGGAGTGTCGTGCAAGGCGGAATGAGTCAAAATATAGAGGAGATTAAAAACTTACCCTTTCATGTCGCAGGTAAAACGGGTATTACAGGTTTTCCGAATGAGCAAGAAAAAATGATAAATCATTCTCTTTTCATTGCATATGCTCCTACTGAAGATCCACAAATCGCCATTTCTGTCGTTATTCCTGGTAGTAATTCAGAAAAAAACATCGCTGCTCTCGTGACATCAGAAATTTTAGATTCTTGGCATACACTTCAAAAAGAAAATAATAGCAAAGAGGAAGGTTCATTAAAGTGAACCTTCCTCTTTTACCATATAGAATCTATATTTATTATTTTCCATTCACCATTATCATTCTTTTCGAACATAAATGAATACTTAATATCAGTTAAAACATACTCTTTTTGCACATATCCAGTATTGCCGTTAATTGTCGATATTTTTATATATCCATCATTTTGCACTTTTTCTGGAATCCAAGCTTTTACCATTTCATTAGATACTTCATATAAAACTTGTGATTCTCGTTTTGGTTCAGCAAAAATTTTTGTTTTATTTCCAGTAATAGTTGCATATATAAAATGCGCTTGCTTTGGTTGGTTACTTTCTGTCAATCCACTTGGTACTTTGTATACTTTTTTTGTATCATTTGCAAATTCTCCTCCCATTGTAAGAGCGACTTGCAACTCATGAAAAATATCTTCATCAAACTTCAATTCATCCTTCTTATAACTCTTCCCTTTAAATAGAACTTCATCATTTAATGCTCTATACAAATCATTTTCATTTTTTGAATTTGTGCTTTGATATAAATCATTCATAAATGGTTTTAATGATGGATCTTGAGCAGATTCATCTTTTGTTTTCGGCTTAATTTGAGTACTACTTTGTACCGGTGATTTATTATCATCAAGCCAAGGTTGTTGAACAATAAAAAATAACATTGTACAAACCAAAACAACTACAACAGGCAATGCTTTTTTACGAAATGGTCTCTTATTTGTTACAGAATCTACTTCACTATTTTGATATACCGATTGCTTAATTTTATAAATAAATTCTTCTTCATCTTTCCGATGCTCCATTGGGCCTTTTTTCAATTTACTATACCAGTCAGGATTTTTTTTACTGTTCATCACTTCTACCCTCCCCTATTAGTTTTGAAACTTTACTTCTCGCTCGGCTTAATCTAGATTTTACTGTTCCAATTGATACACCTAATGTTTCAGCCATTTCTTCATAAGATAATTCATATTTCGCGTCCAATATTAGTATTTCACGGTGTTTTTTAGGTAGTTTTAATACAACTTCCCACACTTCATTTAGTTCCTCTTGCTTAAAAAACTCTTGTTCTGCCGAGGCAGACTGCTTATCGTCACTAAAAAACCCCACTAAAGATATCCTTTTAAAATAAGAGGATTTCAAATAGTTTATTGCTGTATTTCTTGTGATTTTTAATATCCACGTTTTAATAGATGACTCCTTTCGAAACGAATGCCAATGTTTAAAAACCTTTATAAAGACATCTTGTGTGATGTCATCTGATAAGTGTGGATCTTTCGTAATAATAAATGAATAATTCCATACATCTTGCCAATAGTCTTTAATAACATAGTCAAGCTCATCATGATTACATTTTTCAATAAACTTCTGTTCCATTTCCACACCTCAAACTTATTTGAATAAACATAAAACTGCCCTCACTTTTAATATGGTTTCAATATATAGACATGATACAAGATTCATTTGTTCCATTGTTTATCTTTTTTTGATAGAAGAATTCTCCTGAAAAATGTAAAGGTGTGCAATACATTTCATTACTTAATCACCTTTACATTCTTTTTTATGACAGGCTCCAAAAAACAAGTAATGCATACAATGTTAAAAATTCACTCGTAAAAATCTGATTATGATTTTTAAAATTTCACGCAACACCCGATTTGTATCACCTATTTTTTCTAAGAGCATACTTATTGGTGTGCTCTATTTATTTTTTTCTAAATAACTCTTTTATTAAAGCTTACAATCATCCTCGTTTGTCTATTTCAATTTGTTCTTCTCTTATATTTACTATTAGCAACACCAAGATTTCAAATATGAAAATAAAAATGAACAAGTTTTTTATCACCAGCTGTATTAGTACCTGTCCCAATCAGACTTGCACTTCCGACTGAATCCTCTAGTTTTAAATCAGTATTTAGGGCAAACTACCAATCAGCCCGTACTTGCAAACAATGAAAATGATGCGCTATCAACTTTCTAGAGCCACATTAACATAGAAAAAGCATTCTCAATTAGGGAGAATGCTTTTTTTGAAACTTAATTGTTCTTTATTTTTCCTAATTTATACCTTTGAGTTAGGCATACATATAATAAATGTAGTAATAGATTTCACCTTATACTTAAGTGTTATTTCTGAAAAATATGTTTTATTTTTTCGCCTGGAACGTTACTCCCCCCTCTTCCTTTTACATCTTCAATCATCATGGTAACAATCATGTCTGGTGCATTTGCATCAAAAGCTGCAAACCATCCAAGTTCTTTTCCGTCTGCTTCTTTCGACTCCTTTAGTTCCGCTGTACCGGTTTTACCAGCAAGAGTTACACCATCAACCTTAGCAATTCTCCCAGCGCCATCAGGGTCATTAATGACTTTTATTAACGCACTCTTTACTATCTCTTGATTCTTTTTAGAAAGCACATTCTCTTTCCAATTCCCCGCTACTTTTGCTTCTTTTAACAGATGAGGTGACGGAATATTCCCTTCATTCACAATCGGTGCATATGTTAATGCTAAATGAAGTGGCGTCATTAATACTTGTCCTTGTCCATATCCCGTGTCTGCTAGTTGAATATCATTTTTTATCCCATCTTTTGCAATTGTTGAAATAGGAAATTCGTATTCGATTGGTAATTTTTCATGAAATCCGTATTTCTTAAATTCACTTACATACTGATCTTTCCCCATTTTCAAAGCTTGTTGAGCAAAATAAATATTATCAGAGTACTTCATTGCCTTATCAAAATCAATTGGACTAGCTTCCTTCACGCGTGTTATATAATAATTTCCCCACGATGAATCTTTTGTCCATTTTAATCCTTGAATTTTAAATTCTTCTTTAGGATTTATAGTTTTCGTTTCCAAACCAATTGCACCTGTAATCGTTTTAAATACAGAACCTGGTACAAATGCTTTTGTGAAGCGATTCATCATTGGCAGTTTCGAGTCGTTATTCCATGCTTCTCTTTGGGCTTTTGACGCTCCTCTAACTATTATATTTGGATTATAAGCAGGACTACTTACAAGTGCGATTGTTTCACCTGTTTTAGGATTGACCGCTGCACTAGATCCTGCTTCATTTTTCATCTCATTAAAGATTTTTTCTTGAATTGCAGCATCAATTGTTAACGTAACATTTTCCCCTTCTTTTGCTTCTTTTTTTGCTACGTTTTTAATCTCTTTCCCGTTCTCATCTTCCATAAATACGCGTCCACCCTTTTCACCACGCAATTTATTCTCTAATACTTTCTCTAAACCAGTCTTACCCACTAAATCATCTGCTTGATAACCTTTTTTTTGAAGCGATTTTAACTCCTCTGCATTCACCTTTCCTATATATCCTGTTAAGTGTGCCGCTGCTTCTCCTAATGGATACGTACGAATATTTACTGGGCGAGATGAAACTCCTTCTAATTCAATATAATCATTCTGTCTCGTTCCCTCTTTTAAAATACCAATTGGTACAAAGGAGTCTGGTTTTATCCATTTCGCTGCGAGCTTCTGATCGATCTCTTCTATAGACATATCAAGTAATTGTGCTACTATTTCTTTCGTTTGCGCTGCAGTTTCACCTAGTTTCTCTGGAATAATTCCAACCTCAGACGCTTTACCATTCGTTGCAAGCCCTTTTCCATTTCGATCATATATTTCTCCGCGTTTTCCTTGTTCTATTTGCATACGTACTTTGTAATCTTTTTTCATACCTGGGAAAATGAAGTCTGGCGTCCAATCTATTTTCCAAGATTCCTTTTCTTTCACAAGTTCTGCTTCATGGATGAATGAAACTGTTCCTCCATCCGTATCCATTTTAACTTCAAAAAGAAAACGTTCTTTATCTTTCGTATTCTCTCCTTTCGTTTTAATTTTTAAATTCTGAACTCCAATACCTTCATAGATTTTTTCATATTTCTCGGTGAAATCCTTTTTAGAGATCGTCTTTTTTGCATGTTCTGATAAATGTTCATACATATTTGCAAATTTTTTATCATTCCATAAATTAATATATTCTTCAAACGCCTGTTTTGGCGGTTCGTTTTTATTACACCCTACTAACATAACTGCGAAACAAATAAAAAACAGCATCCATAATTTTTTCAATTCAATCTTCTCCCTTAGTTAAAAATGATTATTCCTTTCTTAAAATATTAAATAAAAAATGTTTTATCGCTTAATAGACAGTGTAAGTAATGAAATAGTTCCACATTTGCAAAAAGAATTAACTTTATTGTTAAACTGCATTCAAAAAAGGAATCCTTATAGCAAGGATTCCTTAGCAGAGAATAATAAAAATATAAACAATAAAGTGAAACGTTAATCAGTGGGGGTTTTGTTCATCCCTCACTGATTATTAGCCTTCACCAATCGGGCTTTTACGGGCAGCCCGCCCCCCACCTAACTTCTTTGCTTCCGCTGAATTTTGAGGTGGGGGTCTTACTGCCCGTTAATGCGGGTAAGTATAATTTATAGGTGCCCTACATCCTTCTTTTTCTCATTAAAAACCCCTGCGCTGTATGCGACAGGGATTTCTGACGGTATCATCATAGTTCATTCTATAGCTTATTTAGAAGAGTCATGTACATGCAAACTACTAAAAATCAATTCAGCAACTTTTACATATCCTTTTGAGTTTGGATGAATGAAATCCGTAGACCAAAGCGTATTGTCATTAACTAAATGATGATTCCAAAAGTCAACATGATGAAGCTTATACTCTCTACTCAGTGAAAGTATAACTTCATTTGCCTCTAATAATTGTTCTTTTACTACTTGTTTTTTTTCAGAAGGAAATGGAAGCCTAACAGTAAAATCTGGAAGGTTTGCTATCATAATATCAGCGCCTGTTTTACTTAATGTGTCTATCATAAATTCCATATCGTTCTTATATGCATCATGATTCCAACGTCCTTTTAAAACATCATTTGCACCTGCAATGAGACTAACCAAATCTGGATTAAAAGTTAATGCCTTTTCCAATTGCTGCGAGCGAATTTCTTCAGTTACTAACCCACGCTTTGCAAAATTAGCATATTCTATATCGTTTTCACACAGTTGAAAAAAATGATCTACCCAGCTTTTTAATGCTATTCCCTCAACTTCATCCCCTATCCCTTCTGTAAAACTATCACCAATTGCTACAAATCGCTTCCACATATGTATTCCCCCTTTATTATTAACCATATCTATACTATACAATAGCTCACACCGTAATTGTTATTTCTAAGTGGTTTTCGTTTTCGTTTTCGTTTTCAATTATATTCCACTTTACTATATTTACATTTAGAATCCAAAATTGACCGATTCCTAAGTATACTTAGGAATCAGTCATATTCGTATATTTACTAAAGAAATAAAATCTCTCTAGGAATTATACTTTTTTCAAAAAATTTGTTGTTCTTTGTTTTGCCCAGTTGATACATTTCTTTTCGATTAAATGATACGAAACTATAGAAAAAAGTAGTGTCATTATAATGCACAAAGTGAGAAGGAAAAAAATAGGTATCTTTGTATACAAAAGTTTAAATAGTACCATCATGATTGGAAAATGACACAAATAGATACTGTATGAAATTTCTCCTAAATATACAAATACACTCTTATTTAAAAATGCTTTTATTTTTAGGTTACTCATAGCCATTATAATAAATATACTAACCCCCATTACGACACCCCAATCTTTGAATAAGAAAGTAGTATCATTACGGAAAAAACCATAAATTAAAATGGAATATAAATATAGAATAATCCCTAATGCAATAAGAAATCCTTTTTTATATTTTTTCATATTTTGATATAAGTAAATAAGTTTTTCCTGATACTTAAAAAGTAACATTCCAACCATAAACATAGATGTGAAATGCAGTGTATCGGCATAACCATTATAAAATCCCTCTGCTTTCCCAATATGCAACATATTAAGGAAAACACTAATTAAAGAAAAGCTCAAAGCAATTAATATCGTTTTCTTCCAACTCAGTTTATAAAAAAGAAGGAATAACAAAGGAAATACAATCGATATACGCATTTCTTGAGCCAATGACCAAATAACTGGATTGTAATTTTCCGTAAAAAAGTTATTAAGAAGCACAATGTGGTTTATAATATCTATTTTTGTTATAGACCCTTGCCACCTATCATAGAACCAATCCCGTAGCCCGGCCACCTCATACGGTGAAAACAAAATAAATAACGCAAAGGTAATGATTATCCAAAAATAGTAAGGAATATAAATTCTTACAAATCGCTTAATTAAATATCCCCAATAATTTGTTTTTGAATGATAAAGTGCCATAGATAACACAAAACCACTCAGTACATAAAAAACGATTACCGCTTCTCCACCCGCCCATAAAAACCTAAGCGGGGAAAATTTAATAGAATTAGGCAACGATGGTAGCATTAAACAAAAATGTCCAAATACCACTGTAAGTGCCGCTAACCCTCGTATGGAATCTAATTCTTTTATTCTCTTACTCATAAAATATTCTCCTTGTAAATTGTAAATTTTGCTGTTAATAAAGGCCACTATACTAGTGTAGTGGGAGAATCGTACATATTTTTTCTTTAAATCTCTAATATAAGCAGTACAAACTCAATCTATGCATCTATTTTCTAGCCTCCATTTCTTTATATAATTAATTTAAAACAAAATATTTAATAGAAAGAAAAGATTTTATTAAATTTTTATAAAATTTAATAACAGAAATAAGTACCAGGTGTCAATTTTTATTTTCACTTGATGGAATAATGAATGTTCTTTCATCATGTAACTTTATTAAACTAACCTTGCATCAGAACCCTTTGAATCTAAATATTCATAATAAACGCCATCCTTCCTGTATGGAGTGAACCCTGGGAATGAGACGATAAAAAACACCTCTCTAAATCGTAAGTATCAGTTATGATTTTAATGGAGGTGTTTTTCGTATGGGGAAAAAGGTGCATTATCCCGCCGAAATAAAGTGGAAAGTAGTTGAAATGAAACACCAAGGATTCAAAAATAAAGAAATTATGGATGCCTTAGGAATTAGACATGTGGCTCAAATTAAAACTTGGATGAAATGGTATCGTGAAGGCGAAACCTATCGGTTTGAACAATCTATTGGAAGACAATCTGCACATGGAAAAGGCTTAAAAAGGTTAACAGAACTTGAACAAAAAGAATTAGAAATACGTTATTTAAAGGCAAAGATTATATTGCTGGAAAAGTGCCAAGAAATCTTAAGGAGGTGGGAGGAAAAGAAGAAATAATGAAAATGATAAAGGAATGGCAATCAATTTTTACAATTGCAGAACTGTGTTCCATATTTAATATTTCACGTGCTACTTATTATCGTTGGAAAAAGCAGGAGAAAACAGTAACTAACCATGAAGAAAAAACTGTAATAGAAATATGTCAACATCATAAATATCGGTATGGATATCGTCGGGTTACAGCTTGTCTACGTGATCAATTTAGCATCGTAATGAATCATAAAAAAGTATTACGTATCATGAGAAAATACAACGTATTATCTCGGGTTAGAAAAAAGAAAAAGATATTTGTACTCGGTCATGAACCAGTGGTAGCTAAAAATAGAATACAACGGAGATTTAAAGCTACCAAGCCTAATGAAAAATGGTTCACTGATATCACATATTTGATGTTCGGCAATAAGACTCTTTATTTTTCATCTATTATAGATGGGTTTAACAATGAAATTGTAAGTTATAAAATAGCTGAGACACAGGATGTTTCTCTTGTATTAGATACTCTAAAAGAGGCTTTAAAAAAGCGAAATGTGATTGATACGATTTTACATTCGGATCAAGGAAAGGTGTATACATCAAAACAATTTCAAACATATGCCAAAGAAAAAGGCATTATCACAAGCATGTCTCGTACAGGAAACTGCCATGATAATGCCCTCATAGAATCCTTTCATTCTCATTTGAAATCCGAAGGATTCTATGCGCAAAATATAAAACAATCGAATAATGCTAGTATAATACAAACTGTGGATGAATACATCCACTACTATAATAATGAACGGATTCAGAGAAAATTAGATAATATGTCACCTATAGCTTATAGGAAACATGTTATCTAGGTGTTTTTTCTTTGTCTCACCAAATGGGGCCAGACCAATTTTAGCTTAATTGCAATACGAAAAGTTCCGAAGAACCAAATTTGAGAATTAATACAATCTTCCATTCCAAGCTACCCTCATAAGAATCTATAGTACTTTGAAACTTTTTGTTCCAGATTACTATTTAGTTTTATCCTATAAAGTTAGCTTTTTACTATATCAACCGCACTATCCCACATACCACTAAAGAAAGATCCGATTTGGCGCATAAAACGTGTAAACCAATTTGCTTGTTCTACATCAGATTTTGTTACAAGGTCTATTTGTAATGATTTACCTGATAAGAACCCAGGATCTATATTATCTTTAGGCGAGATAATCATTTTACTAATTGTTACACCTTTTTTAATAGGCGCTTCTTGTTCTTTATTCGATACTTTAAATTCTTTTTTATAAACGTCATTGTTGCCCTTCGGCATTGGAAGTGCAACAGCTTGTTTCGTTTGAACTACTACATCTTTATCTTTTGCATTTGCTACTCGAACTGTTTCATGTCCTTTTACTACTGCATCTTTTCCGTAGACATTCTTCACTTCAAAATTCGCAAATCCATAATCGTATAATTTCTTTGTTTCATCAAAACGTGCTGTATGAGATTTTGCTTTTATCACTACAGAAATTAGGCGCATACCATTTCTTTCTACTGTACCAGTGAAACAATCTCCCGCTTCTGGAGTCGTTCCTGTTTTCAAACCATCTACACCTTCATATTGCTTAATTAAACCTTTTAACATCCAATTAAAGTTCGCCATATCAATTGGATATTTACCACCCTCTTGGAATGTTTTTTTAGGAATTTTTGCTGTATTTAATATTTGGGGGAAATCTTGAATAAGACGTTGTGCTAAAATTGCACAATCCCTTGCAGACATTTTATTTTTCTCGTCTAGAGTTGTCCCTTCTGGGTGATATCCTTTTAAATCTTGATTTGTTAAGCCTGTAGAGTTTACAAATTTATAATCTTTCATTCCAAACTCTTTTGACTTATCGTTCATCATTTTTACAAAATTGACTTCTTTACCAGCAATCTCTTCAACTAAAGCAATTGTTGCACCATTTGCAGAGTAAATTGCCATTGCCTCATATAACTCTTTTACCGTATAAGAGCCACCATTTTCTAATGGAACGTTTGATAATGAACGATCTTGCGAAATCTTATGTGCATATTCAGAGATTTTAACTTTTTGATCCCATTTAAGTTTTCCTTTATCTACCGCTTCATGCACTAAGTATTCGCTCATCATTTTTGTCATACTAGCAATTGCCAATGATTCATCTGCATTTTTTTGATATAAAATTTTTCCGGAATTTGCCTCTATTAAAATTGCTGATCCTGCTTCAACGTCTATAGCAGGAACTGTTTCCGCTGATGCTCTTCCAGATGTAACAACAATGCTACAAAATAGTGCAAGCACTGTTACTATTGCAATAAATCTCTTGCAAAACATACCTTTCACTTCTGTTACCTCCAATATCTTTGTACTCAAAAAACGTTCTTCTAACATAATCCTCAAAAAATAGACAGTGTTATCAAATTCTATATACATATAAGACGTTAGGATAACTTTCATATAGACCATCTCATCAAACCCTTTTAGGACAATGACACTTCGTACTCCCACACACATCCCTCTTTTTAATACCTTCGTATTTTTCAAAATGATCCGTACTTTCATATTTTTTAGGATTACACTTAATAGACAATCTAAATAATACATTTGTTCCACATTTACAAAAAATAAAACAAGTGTGTCCCGATTAAATATCGAGACACACTTGTAATCAAGCATTCGTTTATTAGCTATCAAGGATTTTAATTATTCAATTCAGCTATTTGCTAGACTTATATTAGAGATAAATTTCCTTTAGTCTAAACTATTAGTTTTTTGTAATAAAAAAACTACACCCTATACTGGATGTAGTTTTTCTAACTGATTTATTTATTTTTCACTTCATTTTTATAAAAAGCAAATAATGGTTCGATGGATGGACTAGATAAAAGAGGAATTGCCTTCTCAATCAATTCCCTATCCCAATCAAACCAACGCATTTCCATTAACATGTTTATTTCTATATCAGTGAATCGTTTCTTTATTTCCTTAGCAGGATTTCCACCAACTATTGTATACGACGGAACATCTTTACTTACGACAGATCCTGCCGCAACAATTGCACCTTCACCGATTGTAACGCCAGGCATTATTATAGCATTCATACCAATCCAGGCATCGCTTTTAATGACTGTATCACCCTTCGGTTCATATGATTGTTCTATTTGCTCAATGAATGGATAAACTGTAATCCATTCAGGGTGATGATTATGATTCCCACCCATTAAAATGACAACTCCACTTGCAATACAAACATAATTTCCAATAATGAGTTTATCAAGTTGCCAACCCATCTGTTCAATTGGATTGAACAGTACTCGAGACTTAGCATCGCCCCATAAATATCTAACGCAACCATCTTCAAAATTTTGATCGCCATAATATCCTGAATAATAGGAGTACTCTCCTACTTCAATAAGTGGATTTGTTACTATATCTTTTAAATACTTCGTTTCAGACCAATGATTATATAATGGATGCTTCATAATTACATTCCTCGCTTCTAAGTATGGTAGATTTAATAATTTACTTAGAAGCTTAATACGACAGCTACATTTTTAAACTTTTTCAAACGACGAATCATTATCTTCAAGCCTTTCTTTTATACTAAAAAAAGCATACCGCAATACATTACACTAGTCAAATTGTTTAATTTTGAACACATCTTAAACAGCGTAATACTGTAATAAGAACATTAAAACACTCTGACTTTGATACAAATAATATATTGATTACATTTAGTTCATATTTTGTAAAAAAATTTTAATTGCCATGACAAAGCAAACAATAACCACTATTGGTCGTATTAATGACGTCCCTTTTGTAAGCACCATCTTTGCCCCAATATATGACCCTATAATTTGACCAAGCATCATAATCAGCCCAATTGTCCAATCAATTTGGCCAAAAATAATAAAATATAACAAAACAGCGAAATTACTAGTAAAATTCAAAATCTTAGCATTTGCAGTTGCTCTTGTAGCACTATATCCACATAAAAGAATGAAAGCTAAAGCAATTAAGCTACCTGTTCCTGGGCCGAAGAAACCATCATAAAATCCAAGGAATGGAGCCACTGTTAACGCAAATAACAACATACTTATTTTTCTCGGTCGATCTTCGTTTGCTATATTTGGAGATAATAGAAAATAAAGACCAATAATAATAAGTAAGAAAGGTAATATCATGATTAAATATTCTGCTCGTATCTGTAAAATAAGCCATCCACCCAAAATAGATCCAAAAAAGGTCATTAAGATGGACAAACGCATTTCTTTGAGATTAATTTCTTTCTTCTTAATAAAAATCACAGTTGCCATGAGGGTTCCGCTACTCCCTTGTAGTTTATTAGTTGCTATCGCTACAGAAGGAGACATACCTACTAATAACATTACTGGGATAGTTATCATACCACCGCCCCCAGCAATTGTATCTATCCATCCTGCTAAAATAGCTACTAAAAATAGTAATATGAGTAATTCAATAGTAAAATCCATATAAAGGAAATGGGAAGGTTTGAGCTATTACAGCCCAAACCTTCCCATTCTCCCTCCTCTCTTTAAACTAGTTTATGATATCTGTAAAGTAACTCTCTTTCTGGTCGCGTAATCGGCTGGAAACGTATTGCCTGCAAACAATTCTACGTCCATACTTATTATCACCAATCGGAATTTTATATTCTTCCTCCGATAACCTTTCTCTACCATGGGTTACATTTGTTTGCTTACCATAGTATGAATTTGGCATAATCAATAAATCTTCAGATGTAAGCGGGACTTTATAAGTAGGCATTGTCCGTAACAGTTCCAAAAACATGTCGAATTTTAACTTTTCTTCTTCACTTCCTCCCACATAAATCAATCTATTTTCTGCTCCATTCAAACAAGTTGCAATAATATCACCATTATCATCCAAAAATATAATTTGGTTTATTTCCCCTACGAATCCCGATATTTCACCATCCGCCATTCCTGCGATATGAGCAATAGGCATTTTACTTATCGCCAATATATCATCTTTACTGAAGTGATTTTCTTCAAGATGCTTTTGAAGTAATTTTGGTGTTCCAATATGAGTATTGGTTTTTAAATTTAACACTCCTTTTAATAAAAGAGCATCAACCCTCGTAAATTTGCCGCAAGTAATTTCCGAAACTATTAGTTCGACGGATTTATTAAGTCTATTCGATACAATGTCTAAATTCGTATTGAACGATTTCAATCTTTCTTCAATATGTAATTGATCTTTCATATCTGTATACACTGTCGCATCGTTATGTTGATAAAAGTTTCCGCCACCAGTGCTTGCACCGACATTTCGCAAAACTTCATCATTGTTTAAAGGGGAAATGAGATGAAATCTATTTTTCCCTGCATGTTCGGACGGATGAATCAAAGCATCATAATTAAAAAGTGTGGCAAAAAGCCATGTGACCCATTCAGCATAAAAATATTTTTTCATTCTATCGTGTTCGTTTTCACCATAATTAAAGCCTTTGCGATTTTCTCCAGGTAATAGGGTTTCCATAGGATCACACGGAATATTTTTAATAAGGATAGGCGGTACGTTTCCACCACAATTCGCTTCTTTTATCATATGAAGTAGTTTTTTTACATCTGAATTCGGAGTTTTCTTTGAATAGTCAATCAAACAAATGAGCCACTCTTTTGAAAAGCTTGCAGCTATTTCTTGATCACAAGTATAAGGATTATGAGTTTTTAATTCATTGTCTATCAGATTCTTGATTTTATCCTTTAATACATTAGGAATAGTAATTTCTTCAATTTCCGTAATCTGCAGTATTCCTTTATTCATTATAAAACCTCCGTTATTTTATTTTTCTACACCATATCTCCTGTTAAATGAACTACCCACTTCTTTTTTGCTCCTTTGCTTTTCGTCAGAACTATTAGAACCACCAATTTACAGATACTAAACGTGAATGATACGAGATTTCCTCTTAGTTACATTTCTCCAACGAATTCCCCTTGAATTAGCATATTTAATTTAAAAATCTAATTCATTTTCTAAAACTTTCCGAAAATCGAAATCAGAATTTTCTTCATACTAACAGTAAAAATATAACACGAAACCAAAAAATGTAAATAGTTAGGATTTTTTATAAAAAATAGTCAGACTACTTTTAGGATAATTCGCATTTCATTGGACCAGCTATTCCCCTCTATTTTATTTATAACAATTAAACAACCTGTCTTTGCAATAAAAAAAGTCCCCTGAATGATAGAGGACCTTCTTTACAAGTATATTTTATTTTAAAGTTCTTACTTATCTTTTATTTTAAAAGATATTGCTGTAACTTCTTTATTAACAGTTCTGTTCCCTCTGGACTTACAATAATCTTCCCATTCGCTAACGAAATATTCTTATCTGAAATATCACCTGTAATTGCACAAGCTTGCGAAGATTGATATTTCCGCAAAATAATCTGATCATCTTCCACAAACATTTCTAGCGCATCTTTTTCTACAATTCCTAAACTCCGTCTTATTTCCATTGGAATAACAATACGCCCCATACTATCTGCTTTACGAGTACTCCCTCTTGATTTCATAAAATGTCACCCTTTATTTTTATCTACTATTACAGGACTTATTTTAGCAATAAACAGCAATAAGGAATAGTTCGTATTACAGCACTTATTTTAACAGGAAATTCCAATAAGGAATAGCTCATATTAAAGCTTTCTCATGTTTATTTCTGGTTTTTAAAATATTTATCCTTGATTATCTTAATATATTGTTTTCTTTCTGTTAGTTCAAAAATAAATAAAGCCTTATTAATATAGTTAAAACCATCTTCACTAGATTGCTGAAGTTCTAATAAATTTGAACCTTTTTCGAAATTTAGTTCCCCTAATAAGTATAAACTATTTATATTAATGGCTAATTTAATACCTATATCACTGTACTTTATTGCTTCTACATGTTCATATGTAAGATGTAAACATTTTGTTAAGTTATAAATAATTCTTAATTTAATTTCTTTATTTCTAGGAAATTCTATCTTATTAAAATTACTTAAACATTTCTTTAATATGCCTATACTTTTTTCATATTCTCCATTTTCCGCATAGATTACTGCCATTGTATGCATAATATCTATTTCTCTTTCTGATAAAAAATCAGCATTGGTTACAGTTAGTTTTAATGCATGATTTAAAAGATTTAAAGCAGTTTTTGTTGATCTGTTCACCATAAATATAGCAATTGCTTCATGCCATAGTAGAAATTGTTTATTTTCTTTTGACTCGAAATTATTTTCGTTTTTCTCTTTTTTCACTATTTCATAAAGTTCTTCATATTGTTTTTGTTTTATGCAATCTCTTATTACATATTTTACGTTTTCTACATATTTTAATTTTTTATTTTGAGTTAGCGCAAATATATAATTCGGATCAACACCAAGTCTTTCAGATAATTGATACAACAATATGCTAGATGGATAAATAATACCTTTTTCTATCTTACTAATCTGACTTTGTGAACATATTCCCCGACATAGTTCAGATTGTGATATATTTTTTTTCTTTCTAAGTTCTTTAATAATAATACCGAGATTATAGAATTCCATTTCTCCCCCTCAAATGTAACAATTTATGAGTATAAGAATATTTTCCAACTTTTAATGTGATGTAAAATTAATATAGTTACAATTACTAATTATATTGATTTATAGTTTCTTTTACAAACTTGTATTAAAATGAGAGAAATTATTACAATTAAAGGGAATAAAGAGTATTGGATATGATTTTTCAGCTTTATTTCAAATAATAGTTTCTTTTGATTTTTATATGAATAATTTCGAAGGAGCTTATTTTATGAAAAGAATGTTAACCGAAAGAGAGTTAGAAGTGGCTATTTATGTAGCAAAAGGATTAACAGATGCAGAAATTTCCAAAAAGATATATATTAGCCCTAGAAGAATTTCAACGATAATTAATCATATTAAAGAAAAATGGCGTATTCATTCTAGAGTGGAATTAGGTATTTTAGTTTATCATTTTGGGTTTATAGATGCACCCTTATTTTCAAATAAAGAAAGTCATTTATTTGAAAAGATTGCACAATAATTGTCCAAGTATAATTCGTTTAAGTTACAAATAAAAACAGAAAAACCGCTGAACTTTTATTATTTATGGTAATTCTGCATTCTGAAGTTGATGGGCATGTATGGATTGTTAAAAAAAACATATAAATCTTATTCTTATAGATATTTTAGTAAGAATGATTGTACTAGAAACTTTTAAAAGGTGAAAACATACCTTTAAACAATGTTTCTTCCGCAACAGCAAGTATAGCTTTTCATTTAAAAAACCTATCATTTTGATTAAGATTTTTTCAAAAAGGGTAGGTTTCTTCAGTTTATAGGAAAGTTATACTAAACTCATAAAAAAATACAATAAAATAGGTAAAAATGCTATCGCGTCTTTACCTATCCTATGGATAAACAGATTCTCATAAGAAATAGACAACTTCCCAAAGAATTATAAATATATTATTTTAAATTAATTGGTTGTTGTTGAGTAATACAATGAATCATACCACCATTTTTATACAGCTCTCTTACATCTATCCCCAACACTTTACGATCAGGATAAAGTTTTTGAATCATCTCATTTGCTATTTTATCATTAGGATCATTATAGTTTGGAACTAAGATGACTTCATTCGCTATATAATAATTAATATAGGAACCTTTATAATCAAGCTTCTTCCCATTTTTTAATGTAACATTATTCTTACTTAGCGGTAGATATACATACTTGTACTTATTACCTGTAGCATCTTTTGCCTGCAGCAACTTGTTAATATCTTTGCCAGACGCTCCCCATTCAGCCAAATCTTTTTCTTTTAACGTTATAATAGTAGATTTATCGTGGAATTTGGCAAATCCATCAATATGAAAATCAGTAATATCTAAGTTAGGTGCTCCATCTAACCAAATAAAATTTGTTACCCCAAGTTCACTAAAATATTTTTCAATATCCTTTTCTAACAATTTAGCGTTCCTATTTTTATTCGTCACAGCACTTCTAGTTAATAAAACAGTTCCATTACCATCCAATTCAAATGCGCCACCTTCAAGAACAAATTTATTCCAATTTATTCTTTCAATGCCTAACTGATTGCTAAGATTCTCACGAAGACGAGCATCTTTCTTATATGGCGTTTTCTTTCCCCATCCGTTAAAGCCTGGATCTAATATCTTTAAATTTTTGTCATTATCGTAAACAAAAATTGGTCCAGTATCTCTAGCCCATACATCGTCAGTAGGTGCGATAAAGAAATCAATTTTCTCCATATTTACCCCTTGATCCGTTAGAACTTCAATAATTCTTTCTTTCTCTTCTTGATCATATGCAACAATATGAACTTTTTCTCCTTTGCTTAAAGATTCTGTCATTTGAATCCAAATCGGTTCTACTTCTTGCTGATATTTTGACCCGTATGTAAGTTCATGAGGCCATTGTAGCCATGTTCCTTCATGTTTGCTTTTTTCATCTGGCATTGTATACTTTCCTACTATTTTTTGCGCCTCTACTTTCTTCCTATCTTCTCTCTGCGGTTTTTCAATTTCCTTCGCCTGGACTTTCTCAATTCCCTTAATTTGAGCATAACCACTAATAATAGATGTGGTTAGTACAGCACTCATACACAATTTCGTTATTTTTTGCATTTCTTAACCTCCTTTTCTGTTCCACTGTAAACCTTTACATAGTGTTAAGGTCAAGCTTTTTTAATTAAATTATTACGTATGAAGCACGATTTAAATCGAACAATATCTTTCTGTGCAAAATGCAAAAAATCCACTCCGGGGGTGGTATGAAATGTTAACTTGATGAGCATGTGTAACTCCACCATTTATAAAAACTTTGGAATGCATATAAAAAGGTTTGAGAATTAGCTTCTCTAACCTTTTTATATGCACTATTATGTTTATACCTCTAACATCAATCCTTTTGCCTGTTCCATGTTCAACCTCATATAAATAACAAATAAGAATCAACAATTCCTACTATAATCACCATTGACCCCTATAACATCTCGCGCTTTTTTTCACTTGTTATCTTTTCTGCTCCGTCTACTGTATTTTTTATGAATGTATTCATTTCTAAAACTAATACAGTACATGAAATTTCATATTACATACGTATATATTTATTCAGTTTATAATTAACTATTCAAAAGCAGTTACGATTCTCTCTTTCATTTTCTGTATTACTTCACTGCTTACTATTTTTTGACCAGCAGGAAGTTTTAATATAGCAGCAGCACCCTTACTAAGATACATTTCTTGGTCATTATTTTGATTTACTACCAATATTCCTTGCCCTTCAAATTCAAAATAACTAATATTTTTTGTTTCATTTGTATTATTTTTTATTGCTTTATATAACCCATATAAATCTTTACTTCTATTTTCTCCACCCGTTCGAATCGGTTCAGTATCATTCGCAACAATTAGTCCCTCCGGCTGCTCACCTTTCATAATAAACCACAACTTTTCATTTGTTGGTAATAGTATATGCTTAAATTCAGAGCTATTTAACATTTGCTGTGCTGGAATTGTTTCATAGATTGGTAACGAAAATGGTGAGGTTGTTATTTTTTCAAAACTTACATTTTCAGAAGAACTACTCTTACTATATTGATAATCTTTTAATGCGATCGATTGTACTGGCTCACTTTTATTTTTTGATGCATAACTAATTTTACTAGCGAAAATAATAACAGTCATTAAACAAATGCATGGTATCACAAGCCTAAGTAGTTTTCCCATTCATGAACCCCCACACTTTTAATATTATTAATTTGCACGGATATTATAAACAGTTTCATTCCACCAAAAATTATTATTGTTATGGAACGTACTGAAATTATGATTATAATGATCACCATACCAAGGGTCCATGTAAGTTATATAGTCTGTTCCATTTGTACCTTTATAGAATCCATCAAGTACTAGAAAGTGTCCGATGTTAGCTCCATTTTGCCACATAATGAGTGCAATCATCGGTTGATTACTATTAATTTGATTTTTGAACCAATCATACGATTTTGCTCCAGAACTTATAGCTGAGCTAACACCATATCCTGATAATCCATATTGTATTTCACGTGAAGTTGCAGGATTATTATATGATCCACCTTTGACATACCTAACATACTGATCTTGTGAAGGAGTTTTCCCAAAATAATTTAAAACTGAAACCGAAGTGCCCGCCCAACACCAATTTGATCTTTCTTGTAATATGTTAGGAACAGATAATTTACGATCTGTTGATGTATTTGGAGGATTCCCATTAATATAAGCTGACGTTACATATACTTTTTTCCCATCTTTAAAATAATAAAACCAACGATTATCTAAATTTCCTGTCCAGTAATCTTTAACCGCTTCACCATACTCCCATCCTTTAAAGGATACTTTTGTATTTCCGGGAATCACCTCTACAATATTTGCATTCAAGCTTTTTTCTTCTCTAACATTTACATTCAATGGAGCAGTTGTTCCTGAAAATTCAACTTCTTCTGCTATTATTTTGTGAACACCAATGAAACTAAATGTAAAGAACAATAAAAACATACAAACAATACATTGCTTTCTTCCCTTCATTTTTTCACCCCTTCATAAGTATTAAAAAACATCAACAATTCATCCTTATTAATTGTTCAAGCTTAATATTACATACTAACGAAAAATGACTTCTCATAAAGTGAAACTTTAATCAGTGGGGGTTTTATTCATCCCCCACTGATTATTAGTTAAACCAATCGGGCTTTTATGGGCAGCCCGATCCCCACCTAACTTCTTTGCCCTCGCTGAATTTTGAGGTGGGGGTCTTACTACCTGTTAATGCGGGATAAATTCCAACACAAAAAAAGAGCCTATAAATTTTTATAGGCTACTTTTCATTTTATCGTTATTATTTGGCTAATTCTTTCATTCCCTGCATTACATCAACGAAGAATCCCCAGTTGTTCACAACAGAAGAAATACTAATATGCTCATCTGGAGTGTGGACGTTGAATATATCTGGCCCGAATGAAATTGCATCTAATTCAGGCATCTTTTGAACGAATACACTGCATTCAATCCCTGCATGTACAGCGAAGATTTCAACATCTTTGTTGTATTTTTCTTGATGTACTTTTTCAAACAAATTACGAATTTGTGAGTTTGGATTGTATGGCCACTCCGGATATTCTGACTCTAATTCAAATGTTGCTCCAACTAATTCAGCAATATATTTAATTTCATCTGCAATATGTCGTTTTAAACTACTTACAGAACTTCTTACTTCGTTTCGCAATTTAATTTCATCTTGCAGCGTTTCAATAACCCCTAAATTTGTTGAACTTTCTACAAGGCCTTTAATATCCATGCTCATACTTTGAATGCCATTTGGAATTAAGAATAATGATGAAATCAGCTGTTTTTGTGTTTCTTTAGCAAATACTTTTTCTACTTTCTCATCTAATTTTGTCAGTGTAACATGAACATCTGGATCAACAGCACGCATTTCTTCTTGTAATACTCGTGTCCATGATTTTAACTTTTCTTCAACTTGCTCTACATCTTCTTGACGTAATAAAATTGTAGCTACACTTTCACGTGGAATTGCATTCGTTTTTAATCCGCCGTGAGCCTCACATATATCAAATTGAATATTTATTGATAAATCACGTAAAACTCGTCCTAGTACTTTGTTCGCATTTCCGCGTTGTTTATCAATTTCCATACCAGAATGTCCGCCCTTAAGTCCACCAACATATAGACGGTATGCGTCCATATGTGCAGGTGCCTCATCCCAAATTACTGCAATTGTTTCAACTGCTTTCGCACCACCTGCGCTACTTACAAGTAATTTATGATCTTCTTCAGAATCAATATTTATAAAGATCTTTCCATCAAAGTGGTTTGCATCAACAGCAAAAGCTCCGCCCATTGTCGTTTCTTCTTCAGTAGTAATTACTACTTCAAGTGCTGGATGCGGAATATCTTTTGAATCTAATAAAGCTAATGCATATGCAACAGCAATACCGTTATCAGCACCTAAAGTTGTTTGATTCGCATATAGCATGTCTCCAATAATTCGTAACTCAATTGGATCTTTTTCAAAATCATGTACTGTTGCTTGATTTTTTTCACAAACCATATCCATGTGACCTTGAATGATAATAGCTGGTACACTCTCATAGCCAGCAGTTGCGTCTTTTTTAATAATGACATTCAATGCTTGATCTTGAATCACTTCTAAGTTACGCTCTTTTGCAAAGCGCACTAAATAATCACTAATTTCCTTTTCATTACCTGATCCTCTAGGAATCTTTGAAATTTCTGCAAAATGATAAAATACAGGGTGCTTTGTTAATTGTTCTAAAGTAGAATACATTTTTCAAGCTCCTCTCAAAATGAAAAAATAGTATGTAAGTCTTTTATCATTATACCATGATTCATTATTTTACCTTTCTTTAAACGTATTAAAAATTTATTATGAACAGTTCAATTTAATCCTTCTGCGCTCTATACCTTATACTCTTACATCATTGTAAGAATGTTGTAATCTATATCGATTTTTCTAATTTAACAATAGTTGTATACTTTTTAAAGAAACAAATTGAAGGAGATAAATAATATGAAAAAGCTTTTTGCTGTTATGACACTATGTTTATTATTTTCAAGCATTACTATTGGATGTGAGAGAGCATCACTAAATAGAATTGGTAAGGATGTATATTACGTACAGATAAAAGGTGAAGGCGCTATTGAAAAAGTAGAAGGCAGAAGCTTACGGAACTATACGTTGCCCGCATATGATGAAGACGGAGAAAAAAACAAATTACATTTAGAAGTATAAAAAAAGAAAACGACCATAAATTAAATGATAATGCGTTTTTACGTCTTTATGTAGATCAAGATGATATAGATAAAAATGAAATATCATCTTTTGAAGTGAAGTCCTATGAAGAAATTCAGAAAGTAGATTTACCCGGAAAAGTAAAAGAAAAATTAAATGTTAACTAACTTGAAACTAACCCGCAAATAACGGAATAAAAAACAAAAGAAAATGCTCTATGCATTTTCTTTTGTTTTTTGTACTCGTATATATTTTGAACTGCTATTATTCATAAGTTTTTCTAACCGATTTATATTTTCCGTTAATGCACCTTTCACTAGAGAGAAATCTGTATTTGATTCTTCTTTTTTTTCTTTAAAAAACGAAGACTTTTGTACATTTATTTCAGCCATCTCTTCTCCCCCTTTTCAAAAAGATACAACCTTCTATTTATATTATATAGCAAATAAAGACACAGTGTACACGAATCATTTTCTTTTTAATTCTTCTTCTAACTTTTCTACTTGCTGCAACGTATCTCCTTTGATTAAAGAGAAATCTGTTGTATCTTCATTTTCTTCTTTAAAAAAATCATTGTCATAATCTTTTATCACTACAATCACCTCTACCTGCTAGTGTAGGAATGATTGTCCTATTTTATTCAACTTTGTCGAATTTTGTTTTGAATTTATGTATAGAAGAAAAGGACAGAAAAACGATTCTGTCCTACTTACTAAAATAACTATGATGTATTGTTAAATTATATACATTTTCAAAATCTCGATCTTGCAGGCTATTCTTCTTCCCATCAATAACGATAAAAACATCATTCATTATTTTTGCTGGTATAATTCCCACGTTTTCTACTTGTACTGCTTTTTGTTCATTCAATTGCTCTATATGCTCTATAGGTATTGTAATACTAAATTGAGAACGAATACCACGAAAGCCCGTATTTAATTCATTCGCTGCTTCAAATACAACAATTTTCGCTCCGATTTTTTCCCCATATGAATCTAAAAATGTGTTTAAGCTTTTTGTATATTCCTCTTCCGTATGCCATTCCATCGTCCCAAATGCTGCTGGATTAATATTTTGGATAATGTTCGTATATATTTCCCCTCTTGCTTTTGAAGCGATTAATGACCGCTTTATGGATTGAACAGTTTTACCGATATCGCTAAATTTCGCTCCCCATATTTCCGAAATGTTAGGTGTTAAAATAAATGAAATATCAACGAAAATGACCATCGCAGTGAACATTAATAAATTTTTCCAGAGGGTTAAATCGATTCCTTTAATCATGAAATAAACTGTGACTGATGTTATGAATAATCCATACCAAGTTTTTCGAATTCGCTGCTTTTTCTCTTCATACAACTCTTCATTTCTCCAATAAAAGAAAACAAGAACTACAAAAACGATTGCTAAAATAAATAAGCCAATTCGAATGTTAGAGATCGTCAATTACATCACCCTCCATTCAAAAACTACTCACGATATCATTACATGCGCAAGCAGCTCTCTTTATGACAAAAGACGTGGACAAGCTTCTAAATTTAGCTACATCGCATATACATTAGAAGGAGGCCACGTCTTTTATCATGAGTCTACATTGTATATGTAGACAAGCATGCATTTCAAATTTTCATGTTAAAAAGAAATATGTTTCGGAATTTCCCCTTCAGGTACTTCTCCATCCATACTTAAATAATAATGGCGAATCGGACGTAAATTTTCGTCTAATTCATAAACGAGCGGAATGCTAGTTGGAATATTTAATGAAACCACACCATCATTTGAAAGGTTGTCTAAGTATTTCACTAGCGATCGAATTGTATTACCATGCGATGAAATAATTACTTTCTCACCACTTTTTAATGATGGTGCAATTTCTGAATGCCAATACTCCAGCACTCTCTTCTCCGTATCCTCTAAACATTCTGTCAATGGAAATTCACCTTTTTTGAGTGTTTTGTATCTCGGATCATTCGCTTCATATCTAGGATCTTCTTCAGTAATAGCCGGTGGTCTTACATTGACACTTCTTCTCCAAATATGAACTTGTTCTTCACCGTATTTTTTTGCAGTTTCTTCTTTATTCAATCCTTGTAGCGCTCCATAATGCCTTTCATTTAGTTTCCATGATTTATGTACAGGCACCCAAGTAAGATCCATTTCATGAAGAACAATCCATACAGTCCGGATTGCTCGTTTTAATACAGATGTGTAAGCAACATCGAAAGTATAACCGTTTTCCTTTAATATTGCTCCTGCTTCTCTTGCTTCACTTAATCCATTCTCTGATAGATCTACATCCGTCCATCCAGTAAAACGATTTTCAAGGTTCCATAAACTTTGTCCGTGACGAATTAGTACAAGTTTTATCATTATAATTCCCCTCTCGGAAATGTGAATTTTATTGTTCCATCGCGTACACGTATAAAGTATCTAGTAATGCACCTTTTTATCCATTCACTCTATGATTTATCCATAGTTGCCAAATGCATGGATAAAATTCTTTCTTTTTCAAACTATAAAGAAAGGCCTATTTCTCATTATTTTTGATCAACTGGAATTTCTCTTTTCGCTATCCATGCATCATGACCTGAACGGCTATTCGCCATTTCGTTCATAACTTGATGCCAATTCTCTTCACATGATTCACCAAATTTTGAAAAAATAGCACCCATTTGCTTTCTTTGAACATCACTTAGTTTTTTCTCTAAATCTGTCCCTTCTTCTGTTAAGGATAATTGTTTTACTCGACGATCATGAGTAGCTTCATTACTTTCAATTAGTCCCTTTTCCACAAGTTGACGCAGTGGTCCATGAAGAGCTTGTTTACTTATTTCTAATAGCGATAGTAACTCATTTACACTTATCCCTGGAAAACGTGCGATAAAAAATAAAATTCGGTGATGCACTCGTTGTATACCATATTCTTTTATAATTTCATCTGGCTTTTCAGTAAATGTCTTATATGCAAAATAAAATAATGCCAATGCCTCATTCATCTGTTCTTCTTTATGTTGTGTCATCTACTTTCCCCCTATATGTAAATTATACCACAATCCAGTAATGAATATTTTAATCAACGCACTTGAACTTCTGTAGTCCATTGAAGCATTCGCTACACGAACTAAAATAATTAGGAGATGATTCTCTTGAAAACGCAATATACTGTAAGTACATATTTATTAGATCGATTATACGAATTAGGAATTGAGCATATATTTGGTGTTCCTGGTGATTATAATCTTGCCTTTTTAGATGATGTGATTGCACATAAAAATTTAGAGTGGATTGGCAACTGTAATGAATTAAATGCGGCATATGCAGCAGATGGATATGCTCGCATAAAAGGTGTTGCTGCTCTTATTACCACTTTTGGTGTGGGGGAATTGAGCGCCATAAACGGCATTGCCGGCTCATATGCCGAAAACGTACCAGTTATAAAAATTACCGGTACACCAGCAACAACTGTAATGGAAAATGGAGAACTCGTTCATCATACATTAGGTGATGGAAAGTTCGATCACTTTTCCAATATGTATCGAGAAATTACTATAGCACAAACAAATTTAATCCCTGAGCATGCCGCTGAGGAAATTGACCGTGTACTCCGTGCATGTTGGAATGAAAAACGTCCAGTCCATATTAATTTACCGATCGATGTATATAATAAACCAATTAATAAACCTACGGAACCAATCTTAAATCATCCCATAGTAAGTAATAAAGACGCATTAGATAAAATGCTTCTACATGCCATTTCAAAAATAAATAGCGCCAAAAAACCGGTTATATTAGCTGATTTTGAAGTGAATCGTTTTTATGCTGAAGAAGATTTACATCAACTCGTAGAAAAAACTGGCTTCCCTATCGCTTCACTAAGTATGGGCAAGGGCATATTCCCAGAAAAACATCCTCAATTTATAGGAATTTACACTGGCGATGTTAGTCCTCCATACTTGCGAAAAAGAGTTGATGAATCTGACTGTATCATTAGTATCGGTGTGAAATTAACTGATACTATTACCGGTGGCTTTACACAAGGTTTTACGAAAGAACAAGTTATAGAAATCCATCCCTATACTGTGAAAATTATAGATAAAAAATACGGACCGGTTGTAATGAAAGACGTATTACAATATTTAATTAATTCAATCAAGCATCGTAATGAAGAAACGTTTGAAATTAAGCCATTTATTTCAGAATCATCATCTATTACTAAAGAGTTCAATCCAAAAGCACAAATCGTTACACAACAACGTTTTTGGCAACAATTGTACCACTTCTTACAAGAAAACGACGTCTTAATTGCAGAGCAAGGAACACCATACTTCGGTAGTGCCACTATCCCTTTACCTAATAACGCTTCATTTGTAGGACAACCGTTATGGGGATCTATCGGATATACACTTCCCGCTCTATTAGGAACACAACTCGCTAATGTAACACGGCGTAACATTTTAATTATTGGTGATGGTTCTTTCCAGTTAACTGTTCAAGAATTATCCACTATGTTACGTCATAATTTAAAACCAATCATATTTTTAATTAATAACAACGGATATACTGTTGAACGAGCGATTCATGGACGAGACCAACCATATAATGACATACAAATGTGGGATTATAATAAACTGCCAAATGTATTCGGATCAGAAGAAAAAAGTCTCACATTTAAAGTAGAAAATGAAATAGAGTTAGCAGAAGTCTTAAATAAAATAAGTTTTAATATGAATCGACTTATCTTTATTGAAGTTGTAATGAGCCAAGGGGATCAGCCTGAATTGTTAGCTAAACTTGGAAAAAGATTCGGCATCCAAAATTCTTAAAAAGAAAAAGCGTCGCTATAAGTAATAACAGGTTCAGCTAAAAGTTGTAAAACTTGTTTTGCCACTCAAAATACACAAGGAAAAGGATGGTAAGTGCCATCCTTTTTGACATACATTGAACTTTTACTATTTATAAACCCCTTCTTCGATTAACACCCTGTGTAACAAGCTAAAATTCTTAATCAACCTTTAACTTTATAGCTTTTGTAGCAATAAAGGTTTTAATATGCTTATCTAATATCCTTGTTCCACCAAAATCATCCTCATAAAAACCCACTATAACAAAACCAGCTTCAATTTGACCTTGGATTTGGTTTTCTAAAGTATGTGCGTATTCTATTGTTTGATTTGAATTGATGTAATCTTGAACTTCATCCTCTGGTAAATAATCCAATGTTGATGAAGGTATTGAATGTTTAACATCAAGAATACCTTTTTGTTCTTGGTTGTCATCAAAAATCCATAGTAAAGGATTTGTAAATCCAGAAATAAGAATACCTTTATTCTTTAAAACCCTTGAAACTTCATTCCATACAAGATTAACATCTTTTACAAACAAATTAGAAACAGGATTTACGACAATATCAAAATATCCATCTTCAAAATCACTAAGGTCTGACATATCTCCTTGTACTGTTTTTAAAGTCAAACCCTCCCGTTTTGCTACCTTTTCATCTTGTGCCAATTGCTTCTTAGATATATCAGTAACTGTTACATCTGCTCCAGCAGCAGCTAGAACTGGTGCTTGTTGTCCGCCACCTGATGCTAAGCAAAGTATCTTTAATCCATCTAATGACTTTGGAAACCACTCTCTAGGAACTGATTTTTCCGTAGTGACTGTAATCTCCCATTCACCTGATTTGCTTTTCTCAATAATCTCGCTACTTACAGGCTGCGTGTATCTAGAACCTTCTTCCACCTTCTTATCCCATGCATTACTGTTTTGTTGTGTAGTATCCATTGCGATTTTTCCTCCTAACTACCTAGTTGCAATTTAATTGTAAGATTATTAACTATTTATACATTCCTTTTTTTATTAACCTACCAGATAGTAAATACTTAGTTGTATATATTTATCTTAACAGATAATCGACCGCAAATATAAAAACATTCTAAATAAACACGAAATTAGACAACTATTCAATTCATTTAAAATAAACGATATTAATTAACAATTCCCCAAAAATGATATACCAACAAAAAAGGCGTTCCAAACCTGTTGACAGTTGGAACGCTTTTTAAAGTTATTTAATTTTTCAAACTCTTAACTGAACACATTATACAAATAAGTGATGCTTCTTTTTTATTCAGCAAGAGTTAACTGCCAAGATACACCATACTTATCATTTAACCAGCCAAACTTTTTACTAAACGGATAAGAACCTAAAGGCATAAGAATTGCTCCATCCTGCGCTAGTTTATGAAAGACCGTTTCAATTTCTTCTTCTGTCTCACAAGTTACATAAAGAGACATAGCTGGAGTGAATGTAAAATTATGATTTACATAACTATCAATACACATGAACTCTTGTCCGTTTAGCGTAAAAGTTGCATGAATTACAGTTCCCTCTTTACCAGGTCCATTTTCATCGTAGCGAGAGATACTTACAATTTCTGATTGATCAAATAGGGATGTGTAAAAATTCATCGCTTCTTCAGCTTTTCCTTCAAACATTAAAAATGTAGTAATTTTTTGATTTGTGTTACTCATATAGAGACAGCCCCTTGTTATGTATTTATGCAAAACATACATCGTTCAACAAAACCGAACGTACATTCTTATAAATGTATTGTCTATAAAAACGGTAAATTTGTCAATTATCTAATTTTCATTTCTTCTTAAACAATGCTGTCCAAAGAAATGATTCCCCAAACATATCATTCGGTTGTTTCATTTGTTTCATCTTCCTAATTTCAATTACTTCAAACTCTTTAAATATCTCTCTCAATTTTTCTTCAGAATATGCAAGACCACCTTGTAAACTCCAACCTCTATATACGTCCCAATCTGTTATTTCTGATCCATTTCGTTCATCCAAATCACCTGCTGCAAAACATGTTAATCCGAAATAACCACCTGATTTTAAATATCTATCAATTAACTCTATATAATTCATTCTTCTATGTGGTGGAATATGATGAAGGCAACCAGAATCATATATAAAATCAAATTCATTTTGAACCTCTAAATTGAAAATTGAATCACAAATGAAGTGAATTTGTACCCCTTTTGCCAACGCCCTCTCTTTTGCCCACTGAATGCCTTCTGCAGATAAATCCACTGCTGTAACATCAAATCCTTCATTCGCTAAATAAATGGCATTTCTACCTGGACCACATCCAAGTTCTAATACTTTCCCTTTTGAAACTCTCTCTTTTTGTATATACGAAACTAGATTCTCATCTGGAATATTTTCAAAAAACGGAACATCCTTTTCTCTATTGGCATAAAATTCATTCCAAAATGGTTCTGCAGGTCTTAATAATGAATCAAGCATTTTTAAAATGTCTTCTTGTGTGTGTAACGTTTCATTTTTCATTTGCACTCCTCCATATTTTAATAGTCAGAAAATCATTATATAACCTCCTGAACATTCAGACAAATGAAACTCCACATTTTATTCTTTCTTTATTTTTCAATTCACTTTAAATACGGTAAATGAAATTATCAACTTTACTCGCATTGAGCAAATGCATACCAACCTAATCTTAAAATACAAAAAGAGCCACAAATTTTTGTGACTCCTTCTGCATTCATAATTGTATCAGGATTTTTTTATTATATATCGATTTCTCTATTAACAAACAATATATCTCTTCATCCCAATTACCACTTCATATTTTAACGCCCACGTCTTTTCTGACCTTGATTTGTACTACTTTTCTTATTGCTTGGCTTATTAAATGATTGATTATTTTCATTTCTCGAACCATTTCTCGAATCACTTCTTGAGCTATTTCTCGAATCACGTCTTGAACCTTCACGGCTATCTCTTTGACGATTTTGACCTGATTTCTTTGGAGCCGGCTTTGGTACCGGTTTTCCATTTTCATCTACACGTTTTATCTTCGGTTGTTCGATTATTTCTCTTTGTATTGGTGCACCAAGCGTTTTTTCAATTTCTTCTAAATGTTTTTCATCTTTCGCTGCAACGAACGTAATTGCAAGACCTGATCCACCTGCACGTCCTGTTCGGCCAATGCGGTGAATATAACTTTCTACATCTTCAGGGATATCATAGTTAAATACGTGCGTTACACCATCTACATCAAGTCCACGAGCTGCTACATCCGTTGCGATTAAGTACTGAATTTTAGCTTCGCGGAAACTCTTCATGACTCTTTCACGTTTCGCTTGAGGTATATCACCATGAAGTTCAGCACAATTATAACCTAGTCCTTTTAAATTATCATACAACTTACTTGCTCTAACCTTTGTACGACAGAAAATAACTGCTAAAAATGGCTGATCACGATCCATAACAAAACGAAGTGCATCTGGCTTTGCACGATCTGTCGTCTCAATGACACGCTGTTCAATTGTATCTACCGTTACTTCTTCACTTTGTACTTGAATCATTTGCGGCTCATCCATATAACGTTTCGCCAATTTTTTAATATCTTTTGGCATCGTTGCTGAGAATAACATCGTTTGTTTGCTACCAGGTGTCTCATCTAAAATATCTTCAATATCATATAAGAAACCGAAATAAAGCATTTGATCCGCTTCATCTAGTACAATCGTTGAAAGATTACTTAGATCAATTGTTTCACGTCGTATATGATCTAATAATCGTCCTGGTGTTGCTACAACAATATGTGTATTACCTTTTAACTTTCTCAATTGTTGTGCTACATCTTGCCCGCCATAAATCGCTAGTACATTAATATCTTCTCTTTGAACAAGCATTTTTTTAATTTCAGTTGTAATTTGCAATGCTAGTTCCCTTGTTGGTGCAACAATTAAAGCCTGAACATCACTAGACTCTGGATCGATTTTTTCTAAAATCGGTAAGACAAATGCTAATGTTTTACCCGTTCCTGTTTTCGCTTGCCCAATAATATCTTTACCTGACATAATAACAGGAATTGCTTTTTCCTGAATTGGTGTTGCTTCCGTAATTCCATTTTCACGTAATGTATGATTAAAAGTTTCACTAATTCCTAATTCTAAAAAGTTTTTCAAATAGACCACTTCTTTTCCTTATTTTTCACATTAGCTTTCATTGTACCATTTGTTTCGCCAAATATGAAAAATAAAAAAATTCTTACCTTCTTTTTTTATATTCATCATGTACTAGGTGGACAAATTCTTTTTGTTTTGTCTCGGAATTTATTAATGCTTCCATGTTAGTAGTAGACAAAATGAACTTTTTAATTTTTCTATTACTCCAAATTAGTCTTGTATACTTTGTATCTTCGTCTAGCTTTCGAAACCACTCGAATTCACTTAACTTTGCAATATGATGTTTTAATTTCATATCATTTCGAGGATAAAATGTAATTATAGCTATTATTACATCAAGCAATAAACTCATCTTTTCCCCTCCTATACATATATATTTCAATGTTAAGGAAACATAGTTACAAGGTGATAAAATTGACCAATACATTCATAAAGATATTTTGTATATTGTTCTTACTATATTTTCATTCGACCTCAATTATTATGGCGAAATCTCAAACAAATGTGATAAGTGAATTTAAACAAGCTTTACTCCAAAATGATAAAAAATTAATGCGGTCATATGTAACAGAAGGGATTGAACTACCTACATTCCCAAAGGAAAAACCTATTCATGAAATTAAAATAATACCATCTCCAAAAGAGGATACTACAATTCTTATTTCCTATTTCAAAGACACTGATGATGAATTTACTATCGGTTACATTTTAGAAATAATAACAAAAAACAATAAAATATCTCAAATTAATCAAATTTATGATGGAACTAATCCTCTAATGAGAGAAGCTACTATTGTAAAAAAATATGAAATGAAGTGTAAGGAACATATACTTACTCCTACAAAATTCCCGTTCGAAATTCATGAATTTCAAGGGTACATCTATAACGATTACTTAGAACTACGATACTACAATAAAGATAGTAATGGGATTTTTAAAATCACTGTTTTACCAGTTCAACATAAATTAGATCAATATGTACATAAGGGCACTAAATTTTACATTTTAAAACATAATATAAAGGCAGTATATAATCCTCATTTTGATTTAGCATACGAACTTATCTTTCAGAAGGACGGTTTTCAATATAAAATCGCCCTTGGTAACAAACTATACATAAAAAGAAAATACAATGTTACTGATTTAATAAGAATTGCGGAATCTATGAATTAAAAAACCGATCTTTTCAATATAAGAAAGATCGGTTTTTTTATATATTTTATATAATGAGTTTTCCTCCATGATAGCAATAATAACTTGCTGCTTTAAGGTTTTTAATTCTCTTTAAAGATTCTTCCGCTTTTTCTATATCTAAGCAAAAATTTGGATTAGCTATTACTAGTTCATTATTATCTTGAACGGCCGCATCCCCTGTAATTACACAGTCTAAGTCCGGAAAATATAATGAAATATGCCCCGAAGTATGTCCTGGCGTCGCTACTATTTGACATTTATCATTCAAAATCATTTGACCATCATATACTTTTTCATCGACAGAAATATGTCTTATATTTTTTAACTGTTGTATAAACCATTCACTAAATTCTTTCTCTTCAATTGGCATATGTTCTAACATTTCTTCAGCTTGAACTAGTCTCTCTGATTTTATTTCACCATTAATGTAGTTGGATTCTATTTCACTAGCAATAACATGAAGTTGAGGATATTTCACTTTGAAATCGTATAAAGACCCTATATGATCATCATCAGAATGAGTAATAATTATATTTTTTAAGTTTTTCATCTCATATCCATGTTTTAAAATTTCATTTTCAATTAAAGGTAAAAAATTTTTATAACCTGTATCTACTAAAGTTAATTCATTGTTTAATACAATTAAGCTCGGATAAATCCATTGTTTTCGCCCGTTACATTCAAATTCAATTGGTAATTCTATTATCTTCATTTCCCTTCCCCCATACCGTTTATTAAATGTTTAATAATAACTGCATCATCCACATACATTTTACTATACATATCACGAATTGAAGTATGGGCTTCTTTAGTTTCTGTACAAAATTCAAACTTGGTCTCACTTCCCATCAACAGATTTCCGACAAGCTTCTCGATTAAATCCGTCTGGGTATCTTATTGCTAATTTAGATATATTCATTTGAGCGATGTCATCTAACGTATATTCCACCTCATGAGCCGTGATAGAGATTATAGTACATAATGTCACCCAATTCTAAAGCTAACCTATAAGTATTGCCGTTCTCTTCTCATAAACAATGAACCGGATCAAATCCATGCCCATGGAAAATAGCCTTTCTTACAATATCAGCAACCTCACCATTTTTGACTACATAAATTTTATTATCCATACTATGTAATGAAACACTGTAGGTCGTTGCATCATAAACATTATATTATTTTGAACAGGTAATTTCCTATTCTTATGGAATTATAAATTAAGAAACAAAAATAAAATGGATTATTCCCTCACTTCTTTGTCCATCCTTTTAAAAAATATATGTTTTTGTAAAAGGAGTGTTTATATGGAGAAACAGACGCTTTGGAAAAAATTCAAAAAAAGCTCCGCAAACCTTGGAAAATCCAGCGTATATGAAAGTATTATTTTATTTTACACAATGAAAAAGAAAACGTTACCTACTAAAGCAAAACTCATAATATTAGCTGCTTTATCCTATTACGTATTAACAATCGATTTCATTCCAGATATAGCTGCTATTATCGGGATTGGCTTATTAGATGATGTTTTAGCAATTGCTGTAGCGCATAAATACGTTATGAGGCATGCAGACGCTGAAATTCGTGAAAAGAGTAAAATTAAAATGGAGTCCTTGTTTACTTCAGCACACATTTAACGAAGAAAGATAGGCTCTCACTTGTCTTTGTTCACTACTTATCCATCTTCTATAGCTTTTAATCCAATGATTTGAACAGTGTTAAAACAGAAAAAAGAACTAAAATAATCTTTAGTTCTTTTTTTATCAAATCAATTTATTTTTGAACAATCTTTAAAAAGAGCCTATTTTAGTGTACCAACTAATACAGGCTCTTTTCTAATTCAAATTTGCAAAATCCGCATCATTTTACGCTATACTTTGTTACTTCAACAACATTTCTCTTTCATCGCTTTCATCATAGACATAGTTGTCTTCATCATTTCATCACATTCGTTCATTTTTACCATCATTGCCTTATCCATTTCTACATCCATTTGCATCATGTTATTCATCATCATTTTCATACACTTCATTTCACACATCATTTTTTCCATAGACATCATCATGTTTGTTGTTTCTACCATCATAGTTTTTTCCATATTAACATCCCCCTAGAATTTTTATGTTACAAGTATAAAAATTCCTTTTTGTTTTTCTAAAACCTTCTTAGTTTACCTCATACAAATATTTATCAATATATTTTCCTCTCTATTGATTATTGATTCGCTTTATTTATTGTCACGCTGAAAACGTACATATAGTAAAAAGCATCTTATTTTAGATGCTTTTTATTATATGATTGACACTATGAGCCCATTTATTTCGTGAACATAGGTTAAATCTATTATTTTTCATAAAATTCATGAATCTGACTATAACGTATTATAGTTTTATTCATATACTGTAGTAGATTACTAGAAAGGAGGCGTATATATGGAAAGTTGTATCGTGTTCGTAAACGGCCAACCTTTTTTAGTACTCACAGTTGCTGGCATCGAAATTGCTAGATTGGAAATTACTCTTCAAGTAGCACTAGCTTTGAGAGTTCTCGGTATTCCAATCTGTGAGTAGTCCATTTAAGTAAGTTTAAAAGAGGGCTTTCGCTCTCTTTTAGACTGTTGTCAATACATGTACTTCTATTCGCTTAGCAAGTGTAAATTATAACTTTATAAAATTTATAAATAATTATTTACGCTAAAAGGACTTTCTGTAACACACACCTGCAAACAATTCAACATCCTCTTCCTATCACGTTCTTTATAATGATTTAAACATGCAATTTGGATCCAATTATTTTTTTGCAAATAAGATGACTCATAATGAACAATGTATCCTTGCAATGCTAATGCATCGCCTACTGTTTTAGAAGAATACCCTTCATTTAACTGAATGGTGAGTATAATTTGCGCGGTGTGCTCTTTAGGTGAAACAAGCTTTAAACCCATATTAGTAATAGCTTCTTCCATATAAGCATATGTCTCTTTTATTTTTACAAACGCCGTTTCATCCTCAAATTTCTTCAATGCTTCTTGCAGTGCGTAAATTAAATTCCATGAATGTGAATATGGAATGCTGTCATTCATTTCATACATACCAATGTCCATATACGCAGGTATTGCTTCGTTTTTCTCTATATTGTGATTATGAAAAACGAAAGATAATCCTGTAAATGATTTAATCGCTTTCCCGCTAACGCCACTTGCAAAATATACATCCTTCAAATCTATCGGTATTGCTCCAATTGAACTAATACAATCTACACATAGTTTCATATGATACTTTTTACAAAAGACATTTAGCTCGTCCAAATTATTTAACATTCCAGTTGATGTTTCATGATGAACAAACCAAAGCCATTCATAATTTCCACTTACAATTATTTTTTCTAATTCGATTTGTTTAAACGACTCTCCCATTTGTTTTTTATACGTATCAAAATTTAAATGTGCCCGTTTTGCCTGCTCAATTAATCTATTACCAAACTCTCCATTCGCTAAAACTAACCCTTTACCTTTTAAAGAACGTATCTGTAAAGCAATCGCATCATTCGCTAACGTCCCTGTTCCTAACATAATTTGTACATGTTTTGCTTTTGTCATTTGAAGTAATCGTTTCTTTACATTGTCCATTGTCACTTGAAATGACTTAGAACGATGCGAAATAGGCTTAGTAGAAAACGCCTTTTGAACATTCTCTTCCATGTCTACTGGACCAGGTAAAAACGTAAATTCTTTCGTCATAATACCTCCAACACTCGATTCTTCGAACATAGTAGGTGTAACATACATTGGCTGAAAAGCTGCTTCTTCTGTTCCAACTAACGTATGGAAAGATTTGAACCCCATTTGCTCATATAAAGGCAGCTCACGTGTTGTAGCTGAAATGAGTGCCAATTCATATCCATTTAGAAGCAAATAACGATGTAAAAAGCGAATTAATCCTAACAACGCTCTACCATTTCTATATTCACGTTCTACTGAAAGCAAACGAATTTCATATACGTTTTCACCATGTTTGTTTAAATATACATCTAAATTTGAGATTTTATTATGTAATGAGAATGGGCGTTTTCCTCTTACCGCGACCATACCTACTAACTTCACACCGTCTAAACAAATTAAATATGTATTTTCTTCATGAAATCGATCTATACGAAAACGTTCCTCCGTTTCTTCATGTTGCGAAATTTCTTCTACAAATGTTTTATAGTTCAATTTATGTATACTTTCAAATTCCCAAGCTTGATCAGCAATTTTATAAATTATCCCCATGTCCTATCCCCTTTCTATCTACTTATTGCTCGTTGTTTAATTCATAAAAATTATAAGTGGAGATACCCCCACTTATAAAGTGAAACTTTAATCAGTGGGGGTTTTGTTCATCCCCCACTGATTATTAACCTTCACCAATCGGGCTTTTACGGGCAGCCCGACCCCCACCTAACTTCTTTGCTTCCGCTGAATTTTGAGGTGGGGGTCTTACTGCCCGGCAAATAGCGGGATAAAAGGTCCACTTTATTCTCGATTTACATATAAAATAAGAACAATAATAAGTACACTTAATATATTCGTACCAATAGAGTAAGAATAAAAAACCATACAAATTGGTAAACAAGCGATTGTAATTAACCCTGGCTTTGTAAATCCTTTAAATATTAAATAAAAAACAATAAAAATACCTATGAGAGTAAGCGCTATCAAATAATCAAATGCGATGAGTCCTCCGATAAATGTTGAAATGCCCTTTCCGCCCTTACCTTTAAACAACATTGGGTAAATATGTCCAATAATAACGACCAATAATGTTAACATTACGAATGTAGCATCTTCAAAAAGATATTTTGCTATACAAACTACAATTGCACCTTTAATGGCATCACCTAAAAATGTAGCGACGAAATACCATTTTCCATATACGCGCCCCATATTTCTTGCGCCAGGATTTCCGCTTCCTTCATCCCTAATATCAACATTATGTCTCAACTTTGTTACTATATAAGCGGTCAAGATGTTACCAAATAAATAAGAAGCCACCAAATACAAAAACTGCATACTATTAATCATGTAATCATTCACTTTCTACATGGGAATACATATACACTATTCAATTACTACGTATATTGTACATTTTTTAATCTACATCCCTTTGTACATTTTAACATCATATTTTTACAAATCATACAAAAATTCTCATTTATCTATTTACACTTTAAAATATAAATCCTTCATTAAATAGTATGTTCCTTTCACTGCCATTTCTGATTGTGATACAAATGTAAGTTCTTCAATCCTTTCCTCACAGCACTTCTTAAATACATCATATATTTCAGGAACTAAACGTAATATGCTACCACTTACTGCAATTGGAGTTGAAAACTTACATTGCATCTTATTATAAACATCTACTGTAATTCTCGCTAATTCCTTACCAGCTTGCATCATAATTTCATGTGCACCCTCATTCCCATTTCTCGCTTCCTGAATAACTAATGGTGCGATTGCTGCAACTTTATCTTTTGAAGAAGTATATACTAGGCTTTTTATATGAGACGGTGTCAAAAGTTGAAACTGCCTTTGAATATTCAAGCTTAATGGACAAAGGCTAACTCCTTGATCGAATTGTAATGCCATTTTCTTTAAAGCTTGTAATGCAATCCAATATCCGCTTCCTTCATCCCCTAAAATATGTCCCCATCCACCGCTATACTCGTATACTGTCCCTTTCTTTCCTAGGCAAATCGCACCTGTACCGCCAATTGTTAAAATTCCTTCCTTCCCTTTTAAAGCAGCTGCATGTGCAATCATTGCGTCATTAAAAACTTCAATTTGTGTTCCGTACTTCTTTTTTAGACGTATTGTTAATTCATTTGTATTTGCTCCACTTATACCTGCTAATCCTAAACAAATACAAACGCAATGCTCATTTATTAAACGTTCCCAACATTGATTAATCGCATCTATAATATGTGTGAGTGCATTCTCATAATTTATTACTATATTTCCAAATCCACTTGTACCTCTCGCAAGCTCATTTCCGTCTTGATCAAATGCAATTGCTTCTGTCTTCGTCCCCCCACCATCTACTCCAATCATATACTTCATTTACTTGCCCTACTTTCATCTTCTAGTCGTATGGAAAGTTATATTCCCTAAAACAACCGGTTCCTTAGCACCTGTAGCACTCGGCACATTACTCGGATTACGATGGTACGTTTCGTTTGCTAAAACTGCAAATGCGATTGCTTCTTTCGCCGCTGAAGAATACCCAATATCTTCTTGAATACATATTCTGCATCTTTCTTCTCTTAATTTATTCTGTATCATTTCGACAAGTGTGTCATTATAGCTTCCGCCTCCACCTAGAACTACCTCATCAATTTCATACAATGGAAAAATAAACTCCTTATAATGCTGAACAATTGAACTTGCTGTAAACATCGTGACAGTCGTCAATATACTTTCTTTACTATACTTTTCAAATCGCTTTAATAATTCACTCACAAACTCTTTTCCAAATTGTTCTCTACCTGTTGATTTTGGTGGTTTCATTTTTAAGAATGGATGGTTCATACAATATGTTAATATTTCATCTACAACTACCCCCTGTTTTGCAATTTCACCCTTTCGATCATATGGTAAATGAAATAATCTTTGACACACTTCATCAATTACCATATTTCCTGGACCAGTATCAAAAGCAATAACACTTTTATTACTTCGTTTACTTGGTATGACTGTAACATTACCAATCCCACCAATATTTTGCAGTATCCTATTTTTAGTTTGATGCTGGTATAAAATAATCTCTGAATATGGTACAAGTGGTGCGCCTTGTCCTCCTGCTGCCATATCCATCGTTCGAAAATTAGAGATTACTGTTGTTTCCGTTTCATATGCTATAACTGCTGGTTCTCCAATTTGTAATGTCGAAGAAATAAAATTGCCTTCTTGTTTTGGCTGATGATAAATCGTTTGTCCGTGAGAACCTATTAAATCTAATCGTTCCAATGACAAATTAGCCTTTTTACAAACTTCCTTTACAGCATTAGCAAAACATAAACCAAGCTTAAAGTTCAAACTGCATATCAATTGAACATTAGATGTATCAATTGATAAAGCCTGCTGTATCTCATTTTTTATATCCTTACAAAATGGAACAGTAGTAAAATGAATGAGTTCAACTTTAGAATCTACACCGTTTCCTTCAATATGAACGAGCGCTACATCTATTCCGTCTAACGATGTACCGGACATTATCCCTGCAATATACATACTATGCATGCCCCCTATTCACTAAAAAACAATTATGTAAGTAAACAACGTACAACCTACAGAAAACAATACAAATCTAATAAACAACTGGACTTTCGATACAAATGTGCCATCAATAAAAGAAACAACGATCGTAAGCAAAACACTTGCCGCAATACTTGTAACGAGCCATATACTATGCATTTGTGATAGATTTAGTATTCTTAATACAGGTACTAAGAGTAAATTTGCACATATTACTCCAAACAATAATATAAATACACCTTTATAACTAAATTTTATATTCATTCCTTTACACCTTCTCTCAGTTTAATACGAAAGAAGTGATAGACATAAAGTCTATCACTCAAAATAACCGTATAAAGCTTAAGGACTAACAGATTCCCCGTCACCATTCTTTTCAATTTCAATCATATTTTTGTCATACATTTTAAAGAATGGTAGGTAAATAAGAAATGATATTGCTATATTTATAAAAACTAATACCACTGCACGCCAATCCCCACCTGTGGCTAAATACGCGCCAATTGGAGCTGGTAATGTCCACGGCGGCATAATATGTGTTGGCGTTACAAATCCCATCGCAGTTGCTGAATATGCAACAGTTGCTGTTACGAGTGGTGTAATGATAAACGGGATAATTAAAATTGGATTTAGTACAATCGGTAATCCAAAAATAACAGGTTCATTAATATTAAAAATACCAGGAACAATACAAGTTCTTGATAATGCTTTCGAATATTTTGATCGACCAAATACAATCATAGCTAATACAAGCCCTAACGTCGCACCAGAACCGCCAATCCATATAAACCATTGATATAACGGTTCTGGTGATATGAATGGCAACTGATCTGCTCCACTAGCAATTGCTTCACCATTTTTCCCTAAGTAAACTTCCCATAATGGCCGAGCAACAGTTCCAACAACCGACACACCATGGATTCCGAATGACCAAAAAAATGTAATTAAAAACACTGGAATGATTACACCGAAGTAACTATCACCAGCTTTTACTAATGGTGCTGCTAATTTATCAACAACATGGTGTAAATCAATGCTAAAAACGACAGTTACTAGACTCATTATAATAATAACGAATGCAGCAGGTATAAGTGCTTCAAATGAACGTGATACAGATGGCGGTACTTGTTCTGGCATTTTAATCATTACATTTTTCGTCTTACAAAACCTTAATATCTCTACGGATAAAATAGAAACAATCATCGTCACAAATAATCCATGACCTCCGAGATTTGTCATCGGAAGCATAAATCCTTTTTTATCAATTAATTCAGGGGTTAACGTTAATAGCAGTGAACATACCCCAAGCTGTGCTCCTGATAAAGCATCTAACTTATAACTTTTTGCTAAATTATATCCTATTCCAAATGCTATATATAAAGACATAATAAACATCGTTAACCGATATGGTATTAATATACTTGTTTGATTTTTCAATGCCCATACTGATATGAAACTATCTTTCGGTAATGGGGGAAATGCTACTATTAAAAAGAAACTCCCTACAATAATAAATGGTAACGCCGAAATAACTCCATCACGGATTGCTTGTAAATGCCTCTGTTCAGAAAGCCTTGCCATCGGTCCAGATAAGTTTTTATCAAGAAACGTGACAAACTTATTCATAACGCTTCCCCCTAACTAATTAATTCATTTACAGTTTTCAACAAAGTCGGTCCACCAAGCGGTGTGTATGCTTGCGGTGGAATAATACCGCACGGAATGGATTCCTCTTCTGCAAATTTTTTTACAGAATCGAATCGGTGTCTTATTTGAGGTGCAACCATTACAACATCCCAACCATTCTTCACTTCTTCCTCTACCTCATTCGTTCCAATTGCATGCACTTCCATGCTCACACCTTTTTTCTCCGCTTCTTTTTTTAAAGCGTTTACAACAATTGCGCTGGACATTCCTCCAGAACAAACGAATAAAACTTTCATTATTGAAGCCTCCTATACTTATAAATTATTTCCTTCAAATGAAAGAAAGTTTCACTTTACTAACAAGCATATGAAGACATGAAACGATTTAGTTATACTGAAAGTAAATTTCACTAAAAATATTTTTCCTATTAAATTAATGTTTCAATATTTATTTTTCTCAATTGCAAGGCCAACCTCACATCATATATTATTTTAAATAATCGTATAATAGGGAGGCGTATAAATGATTATGAAACGTTTATTAATGATGTGTTGTATCATCATCTTGTTTACTCCTTTCTCTTTCATTTCCCCTCACTCTACCTATGCTGAAGTAAATACTACTTACAAAAAGCATGAATTACGCGCTGTATGGATAGCATCTGTTCTTAATATTGATTGGCCCTCAAAAACTGGCTTACCTATCGAAAAGCAGAAACAAGAATTTATAAAATTATTAGACGATGTAAAAAACACTGGTATGAATGCAGTCGTTGTACAAATAAAACCAACCGCTGATGCTTTTTATCCTTCAAATTACGGTCCTTGGTCTGAATACATTACAAGTACACAAGGAAAAGACCCTGGATACGACCCGCTCGCATTTATGATTGAAGAAGCACATAAAAGAAATATAGAATTCCACGCATGGATTAATCCATACCGAATAACGATGAATCACACTGATATAAATCGACTATCAGAAAATCACCCTGCAAGACAACATCCCGATTGGGTTGTACCTTACGGCGGGAAGCTATATTACAACCCTGGTATTCCAGAAGTGAAAAACTTTATAACAGAAGGCGCTTTAGAAATCGTAAAAAATTATGATGTTGATGCAATTCATATGGACGATTATTTTTATCCTTATAAAGTAGTTGGCGAAGAATTTCCTGATCAAAAAACATTTGAATTATATAATAACGGGAATTTTTCAACTATCGAAGATTGGCGTCGCAATAATGTAAATGAACTCGTAAAAGGTTTAAATACTGCTATAAAACAAGAAAAATCATACGTAAAGTTTGGCATTAGTCCGTTCGGCGTATGGCGAAATATAGCTGACGATCCAACTGGCTCTAATACAGCCGCAGGTCAAAGAAACTACGATGATCTTTATGCTGACACACGTGAGTGGATACAAAAAGGGTACATTGATTACATTACACCGCAAATATATTGGAATATCGGTTTCACACCTGCTGCATATGACATATTAGTAGATTGGTGGGTAAAAGAAACAAATAACAAACCGATTCACCTTTACATCGGTCAAGCGGCTTATAAAATTAATAACAACTCTGTCCCTGCTTGGTCTAATCCAGAAGAATATCCGAAGCAAATCGCATTAAACCATCAATATCCACAAATAAAAGGTAGTATGCATTTCAGTTTAAAAGATATAAATAACAATCCACTTGGAATAAAAGATAGACTCTCCAAAGACATATATATACATCCTGCATTAATCCCGCCCATGCCTTGGCTTGATCATGATCCACCAAAACAACCTACTTTAAAAGGTGCCATTCCAAGAGATGACGGTATTGCTGTAGGAATAATTGACAATAGAGATAATGACTCTGCTTATTACGCCATTTACCGTGTGAATGGAAAAAATGAAGTGGATATACACAACCCAAAACATTTACTTACCACTGTAAGAAAAACAAAACTTGGAGAAATTTACGTAGATAAAACGGCTATTTCTGGAGAAACTTATACGTATGTGGTAACTGCAGTTGATCGATTGCATAACGAAAGTGGTGCTTCTAGTTATACTACCGTTAAGGCAAAATAAAATCTCAAAAAAACGCCTTAAAGCTGAGAAACACTTAGCTTTTAAGGCGCTTTTTCTATTTATTCTTAAACTTCTCAGTCGCTGCTCTCATCTTCACATTCAAATCATGATCAATGGAGTCCCGAATATCACGCTCTACTACTTCCATTTCTTTTTTGAAATTTTGCAAGTAGACTTTTAACTCTTCTTCTTTTTCTGGTCGTTGTGACGGAGGTAATTGCACCACTAAAGATAACATCGCAGTTAAATCTTTCATTAAGAACGTTTCAAGTTTATGTTGTTGTTCATACATACGCTGCTCTTGATAATACGGCAATGCATTTAATACTGAAATTGTAATATCATCAACTGTTCTTTGTAATGAAGGATTTATCGAGCGTTTATACGTTTGAATTGTATTCAATGCATCTGGATATCGATCATAAAAATACAATTTATAAAACGATAGGTCTGACGGTTTTACAGTTTGCTGCGTTTCTTGTCTTAAGAAATCTTTCACTTTCATCGCGGCCACATCGATATCTTCATTTGTAAGCTTTTTCGTTGTTTTTGCCATTACATGCACTTTTTTCTGTTTTTCTTTCGGTAACATTGAAAATACTTGCTCTCTCGTACGTTGACTTGATGTACAGAAAAGAGTATTCAATGTATGTTGTTCTTTCTTTCCTTCTGTACGAATCCATCGATAAAAGAGTGGATGTTGCGTAAACTCTTGTAAAAACGGTGTCGATTTATTCGATAACTTTTCTATAGAATCTTGCGCCCTCTTGTATGGTTTCGTCCATGAAAAATACAGTTTACGTCCGAAATATACTACTAAAACAACGACAGTAAATGCGATTAAAAGTAATGTACCTAATAGTACTAATACTGTTTGAATGAAACTCATTTTTTCACCTCCTCTAATAATCTGTTATTTTCTTGGACGTTGAATGAGTTTCTGCTTCATCTCATCATTAAATGTGTCTAATTCAATGACAAATTTCTTACTAGACTCAATAATACGTTCTGACGATTTCTCAGAAGCTTCAATCGCTGCGAATACATTTTGGAATGACTCACGTAATTTATCCATGCTAATAGCAGGATTTTCAAGCAACTTTGTTGTTTCTTCTGTATTTTGTTTCAATGCTTGAGAGTTACTTAATACCATTGATTCAATTGCTTCATTTGTCGCATTAACAGCATCAATTGTTTTACGTTGATTCGTTAATGCTAGCTGAATAGCAGCTGAAACTGTTACAACGTTTTGCGTCATCGTAATTGCATTACGAATTGCCTCTGTTAACTTTTCATTATTTTTCTTAATGATATCTACAGATGCAATCGATTGTAATAGTACACTTTTCGCTTGCTGCATATTACGTGTACGTACAAGTATCTTTTCTAATGCATCGTTTATTAATGGAATATCTCTTTGACGCTCTGGGTTTTGCTTCTCAGCTTCAAGCATCCCAGCAAGTTTTTTCCCTAAGTATACTTGTTTATCAAGAGCATGAATTTTATCATGCGATTGCTCTTTTAACATTTCAAGGCCAACCGTATCTTCTTGCAAATTGTCACGGCCAATTAGAAGGGATCTAATAATCTCCTCGATTTGCTTATCTATAGATTGGTATTTATGCACATATGTTTCAAGTGGATTTTTTTTGAATACTTTAAACATTATTTTCTTCATACCACTTGCTTTTAATGAATTCGGATCAAGCTCTGATACCACTTTTCGTAACTCTAACAATGTATTTGGAATTTCTTCATTTTTCCCATTCATCATCGCTGTTACAGGACGTTTTAACGCCGATAACGTTTGTCCTGCCGCTTGTTGCTCTTTATCCCCTAAATCTCCTAGCTGAGACAATACTTTTGATAAATCTGTATTTTGCTCGCTATTTAACTTGTGTACATAAAGATCAGCTTCTTTATTCAATTCATCAAGTTCTTCATCTTTTATAACTGTATCAACTACTACTCCTACATTATTATCTTTCACAATTGATACAGGTTCTTTTTTCTCGAGTTCAGTCAACAAAATCGCTCCTTTATTTATATGTGCGAATTTATATGCACTATTTTTCATTTCATTTATCGTATTTCATGTACAATCAGTCTGTTTGAAATCGATTTTTCAAGAAATATCTGCTTATGCAGTCATTCCCTGTTTCTTAGTATAAGTATACCTGTTATCCACATTATTTTCCTCAGACTTAAGACCTAGAGAAGAACATGCTGAAGGCGGATTCTTCGTATGTTATCTATATAATTTACATTCTTTCTGTCATGCTGTAGTCAATCTTTTGACATTTGCCCGCTTTCAATGTGATAATTATATTACGTTCACTTCTATTTATTCTTGCGCGCTACAAATGCCCCCTTTTGAAAAGCTAATAACACCGTTTCAAACGTATCATCTTCTTCAATCATTTTTATAAACTCACCTAATTCACTCGCATGAGAAGTTGCATTATCAACAACAAGAAAACCTTTTGGTTGTAACATACGTTTTATATGCTCAAACCACCACATGTATTGCGTACGCTCTGAATCTAGGAAAATAAAATCAAATGAATGATCTAATTGCAAATCTAAAAATGCCCCTGCTTCTTGATTATGAATATCGATTCTTTGTAACAGGTGTGCCTTTTCAAAATTGGCAAGTGCCTCTCCAACTCGTTCTGAAGAAAGCTCTACAGTTGTTACATTTCCATTTGTTTCTTCTACCGCATTCGCTAACCACAATGTAGAATAGCCATTAGAAGTTCCAATTTCTAAAATTTTTTTTGCATTACACCCTTTTACTAAAATTGATAAAAATTGCCCCATTTCACGAGAAACATTCCGTAATTTTTCTTCCCTTGTTTTTTTATTTCGATCATGCTCTTCTCCATATTGTTCAAGTTGAAATAATAATGAATTTAACGTATCCATTCTTTTCATCGCCTTTCCAAGCAATATGATGAAAAAGCTCTTGCTGCCCGTCTACTTTTTATTATATGCGAAACAAAAACCTTTTTCCTGTTATATGACAAAGATTTATAATTTTTTATAGCATATTGTTTCGTTTTTTGGTAAAGTTAATTTCTACGTGCAATTATTCCATTCATATTATTTCACATTAAAATTGCAGTTATTAAATTATATAAACCCCATTTAAATGAATCGGTATTTCAAATTCAATTAAGCGCCCTTTTCGGACGCATTTTCTTTGTTTATATATTTCCAGAAGAAAGGATGCTTACAAATGAACGTGATTAGCTTAGATGCTGCTCGAAAACGAAAGCAGCATAAAAAATTAATGATTACTATACCGATTATTACACGTATTTATGAAGAAGACGGGGAAATTAAATTTGAGGTAGCTGGCGAAAAAGATGTACCTCTTGAAATGTTAGAAAAATAATAAAAAACGCATTTCTGAAGAAATGCGCTTTTTTATATTTTTACATTTAAATGCATAAGTTTTTCAGGGTTAACCATCATATAAATATTTGAAATTTTCTCATCCTCAAATGCAAACGAAAGAACATAAGTTACTTTATTATTTATTGTAACTATAACTCCTGGTATACCATTTACCATTTTGAAATCAACAGTGTACTCTTCAGTCAATCGTTGTGCAATTCCAAAGAACAAACGTATAATTCGATCCGCAGAATAAATCGGATGGATCGCAGTCGTAACTTTACCACCACCATCAGCTTTGAGTATAGCATCTGTTTTTAATACTTCTAGCATGCCTTCCGCATCCCCACACTGTAATGATGATACAAACTTTTCAACATAAGCAGCCATTTTCTCTGTGCTTAATTTTGATTGCTTCGGTTTCTCCAAAATGCTTTTTCGTGCACGTTGAAAGATCTTCCTGCAGTTCACACTACTCTTATCAACAATTGAAGCTATTTCTTCATATTCATAACTGAAAACCTCTCTTAATATGAAAACAATCCTTTCTACTTCAGACAGTTGTTGTAAAAGTAATAAATATGCTGTGGAAAGGGATTCTTTCATTACAAATGACTCTGATGGCTCATCACTCTCTTCTACAAGTGGCTCTGGTAACCACATCCCCACATACACGTTACGTTTATGCGCTGCCGAACGTAATTTATCAATTGAACGATTTGTTGCCATCTTACACAAATATGCTTTCATATTTTCGATAGACTGAATATTCTCTATATTATTCAGCGAGATAAATACATCCTGAACGATATCCTCGGCATCCATAACACTCCCAAGAATTCTATATGCTAACGAAAATAATAATGGTTGATACGCTTCATATAACTGCTCCGTTTCCATGATGAACACCCTCACTTTCTAATTGCTTTAAAATGTGTAACGCTGCACGTTTTCCGCTTGCTACTGCAGCATCAGCTAATAATTCATCCTGCCCAGTCCAATCACCTGCAACATAAACACCTGGCATTTCAGGGATATTAGGACCTGGAGTTTCAACTCGTTCAATATGAGGAAAATCATATGCTACTGTTATTTTCGGTAAATATTGCTGTGCAACAACTTCTCTTTTCCAATTTGGATGTAACAACTCCATCGTACTTTCTAACTGTTCTTTATCTTCATGAATATGATTCATCTCTAGCACAGTATTATGGTACTTAATTAGACTCACTGCAATGGATCCATCTTCACTTAATTTAGCTGCTCTCGATTGATTTGTGAAAAATATAGGTTGATCTAGTCCTATTACAAATTGATGTGTAGGATTGGGTAATCGTCTCAAGCCAATATCTAATGCAGCAACAGTAACCGGTACCGATTGTTCACTCCATCTATGCAAACTTGTTCCTTCTGCACCTTTTATTATTTTACAAGCTTCTTTCGGCGGAGTCGTCACGATGACTGTGCCTACTTCAAAAACCTCATCATCAAAACAATGTATTCTTTGTTTATCTTCGTAATGCTCTATTTCCAAAACATGCTTTTTAGCCAAAAATTGCACCCCGACATTATTCGCTATATCTCTTAATTTTGTTATAATCGTCTCCCAACCACCATCTACATAAAGTACGCCTTCTTTCATAGATAGTTGTATTTGCTTTAATACTGAAGAAGCTAATTGTATTGTAGGAGCAAACGTATATGTTGTTGTTCGGCATAGCGCATAAAATATATTGCGAACCATTGGATCTTTTATTTCATTTTCCGCCCATGCAGTTAGGCTCATTTTTGGAACTTCTCCTACATCTAAATTCCCTAAACGAATCATAAGACGTGAGAATTGTACTTTTGCAGACCACGAAAGTAGTGGTGTTGATAAAATAGAGCGAAAATCTGTTGGGATAGTGAATATATCCCCTTTCCATATTCCATGTGCTTTTGTAGTCGGTATTCCACCCGGAAGATTCATACCGAGCTCATTAAAAGTTAAAAATGCTGCTCCTCCTCTATATAAGGCATGTGCACCAAGATTCATGCAGATCCCATTTTTATTTATAGTCATCCCTCGACCACCAAATCGCCTGGACTTTTCTAATACAATCACTTTCTTTCCAGCTTTCGCTAAATATATAGATGCTGTTAATCCAGCAAGCCCACCGCCAACAATTGCTACATCAAATTTCTTCATAATAAAATCCCTCCTTATCGTTCTACATACAAGACGAACGATTAAGGAGGGATGTGACATGAAAATATATTTTTATTTATCTACTTACTTTCATTACTTTTTTATTCGGTCATATTGCATTCGAAATAACTCAATTGCAAATGGAATATCCTCTTCACTCTTTATATAATAACTGATCCATCCTGATTCAGGTAATACGTGATGTGGTTTTACCAATCCTTGCTTCACTAATTCATCTCGCTTTAACTTCGGAAATGGTAAATCAACTAATTTATCACCATGAAGATGACCAAGTTCCTTCTTACCATAATTTATTTCAATACCACCAAATCGATGCGGTTTTTCAGAAACACCCGTCCAGCTGAGCACTTCATTTCTAATCATTTCACTAAATGACATAAACATTCACTCCTTATAAATGATTGATGTAATTTAAAATTAACATTTTCATTACTTTTTTCTATCAATCAAAAGTATGAATGAGAATACGAATATAGTTTAATCTCAACACCTTTATTTTTTACATATTTAAAACAATTTTAAAGGAGGTTTATTCTATTGAAATACGTTATGAACTCAGCCCCATTTACTCTGCCTACTCACAACTACAAGAATCTCAAAACGTATCAAGTGTTTCACGAATATGTATCACCACTACAAGTGTGTTAGATTGCTATAAAATCCTTGGAATGATTCATCAATTTTACAAACCAACTATAAACGATTTCGAAGACAATATAGCACTTGAAAATGGCCATTTTAATAACAATTTATTAACTACAGATCCAATCGCTTTCCACAATCTAGTATCGTATGAACTATTTGAAAATATCATTACGGCTTATACTTCAGATTTATAACCCATTTATTTACCAGATGGTGCTACAATTATTGATTTTACTTTCTCTGCATTTCCAAGAATTGCATATAACATGAAACAAGTAAAAGTAATTGGCATACCTGTTACACTTAAAACAACGGTATCCCATTTTGACGTCATAGAAATCCATTTTAGTTTAAAATAAAACTTGGCATTATTGTGGCTAAATTACGCCTATACCGCTAAAGCACAATTAATTATTCAGCAATAACCTATCTTAAATACAAGACCAATTCCTTTCTAAAAGGCATTGGTCTTTTCATATAACGTAACCATTAAAATATACTTTAATATTTTTACTCCTTACCTAACATCACGAATTCCGTCTTTCATTCGTTCACTCTAATTTTTATCCGTATTAACATTATGAGAAATAAGAAGTACAGGCCATATTGTTTATAAAATAAGTGAATGTATTACGATATAAACAAATGCACATAACTAACACTAGGCACATATCCTAAATTTGTACCCATACTTTCCAATAGAAAGGCAGGTAATACAATTGACTTCCAATATCGACTACACCTCTCCTTCAACCAATTTCACTCATGATGTAAGTAAAAGTAATTTTTTTCAGAAAGATGCCCAAAACTATATAAACGTACTTGGCATAAAACAATTAAATACTTTAGAAAATACTTCTTTACTAGATATTTATTTAAGTACAGGCAATGTTGTAGAACCACATATTCATCAAAATGCAGCTGAACTTGTTTACTGCATTTCAGGATCTGCTGTTGTTTCTTTACTTAATCCATTTACAAATCAAATATTAAACTTACCGATAAAACCAGGGCAAGTTGCCAACATTCCACAAGCATGGTGGCATTACGAAATCGCTTCAGCGGATAATACTCATTTATTAGCTATTTTCGATGCCCCAACCCCAGAAGTTATTTTTGGTTCTGATATTTTAAGATTAACTCCAGCCAATATGATGGCTCATACTTATTGCCTCAATGAACAACAATGGAAACAAGCGCTATCCCCCATTCAATCTACTACAGTAATTGGTCCCCCAGCAAACTGTAATCAAAACCGAGGAATGATAAATCCACCGACTCCACACCCTAATCAAAAACAAAATTTATATTACCAAGATTCATATTATTTCCCTCTTTACTGGGGATATTAATTTATACCATAAAGAAACAATCATTTATCTCCTTGGAAAATACCTAGGAGATTTTTTATCGTAACAATTAATAGAGTACATACATATAATAGTTATATATTTAATTGGAGGTGATAGTACTATGAGTAATTATAATTATCGAAAAAACTACTCTAATAATAAAAATAGTAGTTCATCAGCATCCTCTCAATCTTCCAATTCTCAGTCTTCCAATTCTCAGTCTTCCAATTCCCAATCACAAAGAGATTTAGCCGAGCAAGGCTATGTAAAGAAAAAAGGATGTAACTGCAATAAAAATAAATAAAATCTTTTTTAGCTATACAAAAAGGAATACTCTTAAAAAGAGTATTCCTTTTTTCAATGGTCACCATTTAAGACGCGATGCTTAGACGAATGTTATCCCTGCACTTGCGAATCCTGTAATAGCAGTAGCTATATCAAAACCTGGTGTAGTTGATGAAACAACAAGTAATATCTTATCTTGTGGAGCGACCGCAATTGCTTGTGCGCTAATACCACTCGCGGTATTACCGATAGCAATAAGACCACTAAATGCTGGTGTTAATAGTAACGGTGTACCTACTGGAGTGAAAGTATTACTTGCTGCTGGTGCGCTGTACAACTGCATTTGAATTTGTATGCTTCCTAACGCTAAAGCAACCGCTACAGTTACACTAAAGAATCCTGCTAACGAAGTAATTGTACCTGCGCGAGGAGCTACAAATGCGAAATCAAATACTGGAGGTACAGGGCCTATAGTAATCGGGCCACCAGGTGGGACAATTACAGGGAAGAATGAACTTCCAAATCCAAGAAGTGCTCCTGTGTTTGCTAATCCACCTAAAACAGTTGCTAATGCTACTGGTCCACCTGATGCAAACGGAATAACCGCTCCAGCTCCTGTTGCTCCTGTTGGACCTGTTGGGCCTGTTGGACCTGTTGGACCTGTTGCTCCTGTTGGACCTGTTGCTCCTGTTGGACCTGTTGCTCCTGTTGGGCCTGTTGGGCCTGTTGGGCCTGTTGGGCCTGTTGCTCCTGTTGCTCCTGTTGCTCCTGTTCCTGTTGGGCCTGTTGGGCCTGTTGGGCCTGTTGGACCTGTTGCTCCTGTTGGACCTGTTGCCCCTGTTGCTCCTGTTCCTGTTGGGCCTGTTGGGCCTGTTGGACCTGTCGCCCCTGGAGTAGCATTGATTAATTGAATTAATAAATTAAAAAGAAGTTGTAAAGTTGCAGAATCAACATTTGAGTTGCAGGATATAGGGATAAGATCTAAAGCGAAGAAGAATTGTGCAAGGGCGCTATAAAATTGTTGCAATAATGTTGACAATTGTCCTAAATTAGGTGCTGGAGATTGTAATAAAACTATAATACTTTGAGTTAATTGTTTCAAAAAATTAACTTCTGGGGAAGGTAATAAGGAATTTAAGAAAATTAAAAATTGATTAAATAAATCGAGTAACACTAATCTGTTTGCATTACTTGGATTTGCAAAGAATGCTGAAATAGCTGATACTAATGAGTTTAGTAAAGTAATTAATTGACTTAATTGTTCCCTAGTAATAGGAACTGACTGTGGATTTTTACAACAATCTGCTGAAAAAACAATCGGATTGCAGTTATTATGATCAAAACAATCATTATGTTTCATTTATTTCCTCCTTACTTTTCTTATAGTTGAGTGTTTTCCTATTCTAAGTAATATAAAAGATGCGATTGAAAAAAGTAGTTGAGTTATATGTTTCTCTTAAAATAGGAAATATGAATGATAATCAAACTTGAAAACGTCATTTAATTATGTTCATGACTCACATATTAATTATATGTTTTTAATAATTGAGTGCTTAGATTAAACACCTAAACTTAAGAGTTTATTTTATTTTTCCACGTTTATCTCTTACCTCCAAAAATATCTATTAATTCGAATACAAAAATTCAAATTAACCCTTAGCATATATTCCATAAATACCAACATCGCTTTTTAATTGTAGTAAAAGTTATACCTTTAATAAAATTATGCTACTCTTCTAATCCTAAAGCCGTTTCTATTCTAGAAAACTCTCATACAATATAGTGGACAAGTTATTCAATACTTCGTTCCAATAAAATATGAATAGGAGTGAGAATTAATTGCCTATCATTCAACCATTTATGGCATCTAGAAGATTCACATCTACACTAGGAGCTGGGACTGGCACAGGCGCAGCCTTTGCGGTTGCTGCCACAGCTTGCTTAAACGATGCGGGTACTACTGCAACTGCATTTCCGACTTTCACGTATTACAACCTATATGTAAACGGTATCCTTCAGCCCAGTGTGAACTCCAGTGTTACTACTGGCCCTACTGGCGCTATTACAATCCCTGGTGGAGATGCATTAGACGGCGGAATTCCAATCACAATCGAATTTATCGTCACTTAATGTTAACGAATGTAATTTAAAACAAAAAAGACAGATTCCTTTTATAATAAGAATCTGTCTTTTTTAATTAATAATGATAAATTGCAAAATAATTGAAGACCCTTGCGATGGTGGTTGATTATCCAATAAAGTTAGTTTACCTGTACTAACTTCATAAAATGGTTGTGGTTGCAGAATCCCATTAATAAACAAATTAATATATGAAACCTCACTAGGTGATAATATATTCGTTGTACCATATTGAGCTATCCCATCTGCGTTTGTATATATAAGTTTCTCTCCATCTGAAAAAGTATAATATAACAAATTTGTTGTTGTTATGGGGCCAATCCCCCCAGTAGGACCTGTTGCTCCTGTTATCCCTGTTACTCCCGTTGCTCCCGTTGGCCCTGTTGCTCCTGTTACTCCCGTTGGCCCTGTTGCTCCCGTTGGCCCTGTTACTCCTGTTGCTCCGGTTGCTCCGGTTACTCCTGTTACTCCTGTTGCTCCTGTTACTCCTGTTGCTCCCGTTGCTCCTGTTACTCCTGTTGCTCCTGTCGCTCCTGTCGCTCCTGTTGCTCCTGTTACTCCTGTTACCCCTGTTACTCCGGTTGCTCCTGTTACCCCTGTTACTCCGGTTGCTCCTGTTGCTCCTGTTACTCCTGTTGCTCCTGTTACTCCCGTTGGCCCTGTTACTCCGGTTGCTCCCGTTGGCCCTGTTACTCCCGTTACTCCGGTTGCTCCGGTTACTCCTGTTACTCCTGTTGCTCCTGTTACTCCTGTTACTCCCGTTGGCCCTGTTACTCCGGTTGCTCCCGTTGGCCCTGTTACTCCCGTTACTCCGGTTGCTCCGGTTACTCCTGTTACTCCTGTTGCTCCTGTTACTCCTGTTGCTCCCGTTGCTCCTGTTACTCCTGTTGCTCCCGTTGCTCCTGTCGCTCCGGTTGATCCCGTTACTCCCGTTACCCCCGTTACTCCGGTTGATCCCGTTACTCCCGTTACTCCTGTTACTCCTGTTACTCCTGTTACTCCTGTTACTCCTGTTGCTCCGGTTGCTCCTGTTGATCCGGTTGATCCGGTTGCTCCTGTTACCCCTGTTACTCCGGTTGCTCCTGTTACCCCTGTTACTCCTGTTGCTCCTGTTACCCCTGTTGCTCCCGTTGCTCCTGTTACTCCCGTTGCTCCTGTTACTCCTGTTGCTCCTGTTACCCCTGTTGCTCCCGTTGCTCCTGTTACTCCCGTTGCTCCCGTTGGCCCTGTACTTCCAGTCGGAACATAAATTGGTGGAAGAACTGGAAATGTAGGTCCAATATTCTCAGGTCCTATCCTACCTTTATTCATTGATAATTTATCATTCCGCTTCAATTCAATACCTCATTCCACACGTTTTTAACTAACATACATTATTATGACTCTATTATTAAGAAATAACTTCATAACTATTCTTTTTCTTTCCAAATGATTCATATATTTATTAAACATTTTACCGTTACTATAAACTACTACTATTAATAGAATAAAATGATAGTTCCATTCTAAAAATACTACACTTATTGGTATCTAATTTAAAAATGAGGTGATTTATATGCAAGATAAAAATGAAAAAATAAAAGAAGAACTACTATCAATGGCTCTTGAAATAATTCTTCCATACAGACTTACAGGACCTACTGGGAATACTGGGTCTACCGGAAATACTGGACCTACCGGAAGTACTGGACCTACTGGAAGTACTGGACCTACCGGAAGTACTGGACCTACCGGAAGTACTGGACCTACCGGAAGTACTGGGTCAATAGTTACAACAAACTCTATGTTCGCTAATAATACATTAGGTGGTCCCATCTCAGTTATATTAGGTGGAACTAATATTCCACTTTCTAATAACCAAAGCCTCGGTAATTTTACAGTTAACGCTTCAAACGATGTATTTACAATTCCTGTAACCGGAAGATATCATTTAACCTATCAAGTTAATACGACAACTTCTCTACTCGCTGGAACAAGGTTACTATTAAACGCTTCAACTCCACTTTCTGGCTCTATTTTTTCTCCCGCTATATCAACTTCAAATTATAATAATAATTTAATTACTAATTTAATTGCTGGTAATACAATTTCACTTCAATTATTCGGTATATTATCCATTATTAATTTAGTTGGAGGTGGTTCAACAGGTGCCTCTCTAACAATTATACGAATCGATTAAAAAATGATTCATTCTTTTTCTAATACACATTATTAAATACCAAGTCTGTCATAATAATAAGAACCACTCAATTATTTCATGGCGTTGATTACGTAACACAGAACAAATTGCACTATATTTATAGTAGAAACTATCTATACTAAATTTTCCGTATATACATTATCAATTTACACTCACCCTTACCGATGTTACATTAAATATGAAGACAGTTTCTCCTTTACGAACCATCTCTCAATACGTATTTGAGAAACGTACTCCAATCCTATACGCGAGAGCAATACTATGTTGACACTCAAACGAGTGTCTTTTTTTGTAATTTAACACAAAATAAAAACCACCTTGTATAGATGGTTTTATCTTTTATATATATAAATGCACACTTATGTAGCTGGGTAATAAATTGTCATGCTTAATCGAGTCAACGATTTCCCTAAATTATGATAAGAGTGTGATCTATCGGCCTTAAAACGAATGGAATCTCCACTATTTAATTTATACTGACAATTATTCACTTTTATTGTCAATTCTCCTTCAAATACCGTTATAAATTCTTCTGCTCCTTCTTTATGCCCTTCTGAACTCAGTTCCCCTTCTGTTTCTATTTCAACTGTATACATTTCAAAATTTCTATCATCTTGAAAAGGAAAAGAAGGATACACTTTATATCTCCCATTATCTTCAGACAATACTTGAACATCATCCCGTAAAACAACTTTTATATCGGGTTGTGGATTATTGATTAAAGAAGTAAAAGACACTTTCAATCCATTAGCAATTTTCCATATTGTTGTTAGTGTCGGACTTGATTCTCCTCTTTCAATTTGTCCAATCATCGTTTTACTCACTCCTGTTAATTGAGAAACCTTTTCTAAACTTAATTTTTCTTTTTCTCGTATTGTTTTTAAATTTTTCGCTAGAATAAGTTGAATTTCTTCCATAAAAAAACACCCCTACACTATATACAATATAACGACCGTTATGTATAATAAAAAGTACACGTTATATTGTTCTTTTCGGTCATTATAACACACAAAAATAATAAGGGGGTTTTGAAATGCCTATATTTTCTTTTTTATTATTTGTTTTTATAAGTAGTTTCACACCCGGCCCTAACAATTTTTTAGCTATGACATACGCCAATCAATACGGGTTAAAGAGGAGCATGCAATTTTGCTTTGGAGTAGCTTTCGGCTTTTTCATCCTCACTTCTTTATGTAGTTTCTTTAATGTAGTATTACTTAATATCTTACCCATAATCGAATTCCCTTTAAAAGTTTTAGGTGTAACATACATGTTATATTTAGCTTTTAAAATACTCACTAGTAAAGGCAGTACGAATCCCAGTGAAAAAGATAATAAAAACTTATTTACAGTGGGGATTTCTCTTCAATTCGTTAACCCTAAAGGGATATTATTCGGACTGACTGTAGTATCGACTTTCATACTCCCTTACTACAATTCATATTCAAGTTTTCTACTTTTTTCATTATTTCTAGGTGTAGTCGGTTTAATGAGTACATGTAGTTGGAGTTTATTTGGTTCAATATTCCAAAAATTATTAATAAAACATAACCAATTATTTAACATCATTATGGCCGTTTTATTAGTCTTCAGTGCCGTTTCAATCGTTATACACTAGTTCAATGCTCATTCTAATTTTAGATTTTTGTACTTTTTCATACCAATCTATATTTCCTAATCTTTGTCCTTAATGTCATAAATATTTAGTTTCCACACCCATCTGTTTTTTATTCACATACTGCCCTTAACTAACTACTTTTCTCTAGTAGAACTTTGATATGGGAATATTGTTGTACACAGATCCGCCCTTATTTATTCTCGTATTACCAGCCTATAACCTTTCATACCGTTTCATTGAGCACCTGATGCTGGATCGGAAATAAAGTATGGTAATCCCTTTAAAGTTTTTTCAATTCTAGATTATCTATCTTCTAAAACAAAGTACTCAAAAAAGAAAACCACAACTTAAAACATTAGTTGTGGTTTTCTTTTTTCGTAATATTCACTTTAAAGTCTATTTATAATAATACTGAAAAATACGGTATAATATAAGTTACTGTTCTTTGGGAGGGTTATAATGTCTGATAAGTATAAAATTTTCATTCTTATTGTTACCGCATTTTTTTCTTTCTTTTCCTTAATAAAAGATTTCCGCAACACTTCAAAAAGTTTCTTTTGGGGTAGTTTTGTAATTCTTACAAGCTTCATAATACTTTTAACACTCGTTTTAGATTTAACTCAAATACTCCTATATTCAACGCAGATAGCGCTTGAGATTATTACAATACCACGTAAACTATTTCTACCATCTGTCACTGAGGCCGCTAGTTTTTACTAACAACTCGTAATTCTAAAAAAACACATAAATTACATACCTGAACAACTGTATATTCTACCCTTTTTGTAACTTAACTATGTTTAATCCGCATTTTTGCAACCTCAAACGCTATTCATATGTTTTACCAGAGATTCAAGGTGATACTGTCAAAGTATTTAATGAAAGACTATTGGGTTTAGCAATGTTTACAATCATTAAAAATGCGGTTTCTCTTTTCTACAGAAACCGCACCACATGAATATTATTATTAAATTTTAAACTGACTCGTATACAATTCAAAGTAAAATCCTCGATCTTCCATGAGAGATTCATGATTCCCTCTTTCTAAAATACTCCCATCCTTTATAACTAGGATTTGATCTGCCTTTTCAATCGTTTTGAGTCGATGAGCGATTACGAAACTCGTTCTACCTCTCATTAAATTGTTTAATCCTGCTTGAATTTGCAATTCTGTTCTCGTATCAATATTAGATGTCGCTTCATCAAGAATTAATATGTCCGCATCTGCTAAAATTGCCCTTGCAATCGCAAGAAGTTGTTTTTGTCCTTGACTTAAATTCGATCCTTCTGAAGCAATCTCTGTTTCATATTGTTTCGGTAAATGTTTAATAAAAGAATGTGCCGATGCAGCCTTTGCTGCATTGATTACTTCTTCATCACTTGCATGTAATCGTCCATAACGGATATTATCCATAATTGTCCCAGCAAATAAATACGTATCTTGTAAAACTACTCCTATTTTACTTCGTAAAGAATTGATATCATAATCTTTTATATCTTTTCCATCAATATGAATTTGTCCTTGCTGTATATCATAAAATCGAGTTAATAAGTTTATGATTGTTGTTTTTCCCGATCCCGTTGGACCAACTAAAGCAATTGTCTCTCCAGGCTGTGCCTTAAGACTTACTTCTTTTAAAATTGTTTTATTCTCCACATAACCAAACGAAACATTCTCAAGTTCAACATGCCCATGTATATTTTGTACAACGAATGCGTCTTTTTTATTTTGAATTTCTGGTACCTCATCCATAATTTCAAAAACACGTTCTCCACCCGCAACTGCCGCTTGAATCGTATTCATTAACGTTGCAAATTGACTTAGTGGTCTTGAAAATTGACGAGAATAATTAATAAACGCCGCAATGACACCTACTGTTGTCATACCGTTTAATACCATAACGGATCCAGTCCCAATTACAAGCCCCATTCCTAAGTTATTAATAAAGTTCATACTCGGAAAAATAAAAGCTGAAAATGTATCAGCCTTCGTTGCTGAAATTCTTAGTTGTTCATTAATTTTATTGAAATTTTGTACGGTTTCTTTTTCTTTCCCGTATAACGTTGTAACATCCGCGCCTGTTATAGCTTCTTCAATAAAACCATTTAATTCTCCTAAATCTTTTTGACGCTTTGCAAAGTTTTTACCACTATATGCAACAAGTTTTTTTGTAACGAAAAACATAATAGGTACTGTAATTAAAGTTACAAGTGCCAAAATCCAATTTAATGAGAACATCGCAATCGTCACACCTATAAAGGTTAACGCTGATGAAATAATCTGTACGACACTTTGCGTCAACGCTTGATTTAAATTGTCAATATCATTTGTCACACGGCTCATTAAATCACCTTGAGAACGTACATCAAAGAACCGTAAAGAAAGCGTTTGGATTTTCTCAAATATATCTTGTCGTATTTTTTGAATTGTCTTTAATGCAACATTAATCATGACATACGTTTGTAACCACGTTAAAAGCACCGTTACACCGTAAATTGCAATAAGTAACATACATATTCTTGCCGTACCGTTTAAATCTTTCGGTACAATATATTGATCTATAATTACTCCCATAAAATATGGACCTAATAACCCAAGTAATGTCGTAACAAATACTAGAAATATAACGAACATTAGAGCAGCCTTTTCATACCCCATATAGTTCCAAATCCGCTTTACAGTACCTTTAGTATTTTTAACTTTTCCACTCTTAGGCGAGTTACGTCCACCTTTATTAGCAAATTGTCCTTGAAAATTACGCATGTTCTTTCCCACCTTCTTTATGCAAATTACCACCTTGGGAAAGATAAATTTCCTGATATACCTCACATTGTTCTAGCAGTTGTTCATGTGTACCATCACCAACTAATTCACCATTATCTAATACGAGAATTTTATCAGCATCTATTATAGATGAGATTTTAGAAGCAATTAATAATGTCGTTGTTCCTTTATATTCTGTTCTTAATGCCGATTGAATGTTCGCTTCTGATTTCGCATCAACTGCTGATGTAGAATCATCTAATATAAGAATAGATGGTTTTCTCACAAGCGCTCTCGCAATGGATACACGTTGTTTTTGTCCACCTGATAAATTCGTCGCACCTTGTGTTAAGTTATAATGATACGATTCTTCCAACTTGTTAATAAACTCAGTCGCACACGCAGATGAAGCTGCTGTTTCCAATTCATCGTGTGTTGCATCTTCTTTACCGTAACGTAAATTCTCTTCTATACTTCCTGAGAACAACAATGCCGTTTGAGGTACAAAACCTATTGAAGCACGCAATTTTTGTAAATCGTACCTCTTAACATTTATTCCGTCAATACAAATTTCACCTTGCTCAATATCATATAAGCGTGGTAGCAGTTTAGCTAAAGTAGACTTACCACTCCCTGTAGAACCGATAATTCCTACTTTTTCACCTTTACGTATGCTGAATGAAATATCTTTTAAAACGTATTCATTATTTTTCGTATAACTATAACTAACATCTTTAAAATCAATATTTCCTTCGATTTTCTCAGGTTCAATTGCGTTAGCTTCGTTCATAATATCAACTTCAGTATTTAAGACTTGTTGTACACGATCCGCAGATGGAAAAGCTCGAGCAATTTGAATAAATACCATACTAATAGACATAAGTGCCATTAAAATGATATTCAAATAGTTTATAAATGCTAAAATCGCACCTACTTGAAGAGTTCCATTAAATACTTTTTCTCCACCAATCCATAGTGTTGCGACAATCCCACCACTTACAACTAGCATAATAATTGGCATCATTAAGGAAATAAGTTGCACAGCTCGAATATTTATCTTCGTTAAATTTGTATTCACATTTCCAAACTGAGAAATTTCATATTTTTGTCTTACATACGCTTTTATAACACGTACACCAGATAAATTTTCTTGTAACTTTGTATTCACTTTATCTAATGCTTCTTGCACCTTTTTAAACGTTCCACTCGCTTTACTTGCAATTAAAATAATCGCAAGTAATAAAATTGGTACAACTACAAGTAATATTGGAAATAACTCCCTCGCTGTTACAAAAACAATAATTATACTTCCGATAAATAACAAAGGGCCACGAACGAGAACACGTAAAGTCATCGTCATCGCCGATTGAATTGATGTAATATCATTTGTCACAATCGTTAATAATTTTCCGGTTCCAAATGTATCCCGATTTTTACTAGAAAATGTTTCTATTTTTGTAAACACATCTTTTCGTATGTCTGTAGCGAAATTTACAGCTGCTTTTGTAGAATACATCATACACCCAAGTCCTCCAACTAACCCAAGTGCCGCTGCTCCTATCATAAGAAGCCCCATTTTTATTACATAATTCAAATCCCTATTTGCAATCCCAACATCAATAATATGTTGCATAATAGTCGGTTGAATTAAGTCCATCGCAACCTCAAGTACCATAAATAGCGGTCCAATAATAGCGAAGAACATGTATGGTTTTAAATACTGTAATAGCTTGCGAAATGATTTCATACATAATCTCCTTTTTCCATGAAATTACCACTGAGTAATTCATACCCCTCCTTATTTAAACCCTATAGTTTGTAATTTCTTCTTTACTTTTATTATATTATGCAAATTAATATTTAACATTATTAAATGATAAGCATTAATGACTTTTCGGTCAATAAATGTGCTTTATAAATATACAAATACAAAAACCGCATTCTTAATGAAAAGAATGCGGTTTTTTATCTATATTTCTTCAATTGTAAAATCGAAAAACTCAGTCTCAAATCCTTTATTTTTAGAAGGACTACACGTGTAAAAGCCTATTTTAACAGGCTCATTCCCTATATCCTCCATTAAATGAGCGATTCTTATTTGTTCCCATCGCTGACTTATTTTCACATATATTGAATAATCACCGCGTTTTCGAATAATTCGAAAACGCAGTTGTTGCTTAGCTGCTTCAGTTGGATAATCTTGCGTTGACCAGTCAGAATATCCATTATTCGTTACGACAGCACCTAAATGAGATGGCCCCTCAGGGATATACTCTAAAGAAGTTTTTAACCAACAGTTCTCCGAAATCATAACAAAAAGACCTGCTTGATCGTATGTCGCATTTGGACTCATACGTAACTGAACTTCAGCCTGAAAATCTGTCATAATCTCATTATAAAATACATGACCATTCATTATTTCAAAGCCATAATGTGTTTTCAGCCAAAAATCTGTTTCTGCCTTCGAATGGACAATGAATGTATGATTTTCTTCCAGTTTGTAATATTTAGGTACATTCATTACGGTAAGTTGCTCAATATGATTTGGTATATATGATGTTTTCATAATTCTTCCATAAAAAAGCAATTAAATTAATATTTAAAACTCGGTTAACACCGGGAATTTATAACCTTTAAAATCTAATTCCTTATTACTTCGAACCATTAAATACTTACTAGTCTGTAATTCTGTATATTGTACATCATCAATTCCTAATTGATCTGGGCAAAAATAAAATTCAATCTCCTTAAATTCCCCAGAGATTTCCTCACATAATTCATCTAAAATCGGAAGTACCGGAGCAAACACTCCATATAATTTTAGTTTTTGATTTTCTATTGTAAAAACAATCAACGTATCTAATTTCTCTGAATAATATAGGTTTTCATTCCATGTTGAATCATACATATTTAAATAAAACGAAGAGCGGTAATTTAACGTTGAAAATGTATTAGAAAGCCTTTGGCCATTTTCAATCATCTCATGTATTAATTGTCTATCCTCTTCATTATAAAAATCTAACTTTTTAAGTTGAGAATCTTTATCACTCTTGTTTTCGTATGATAGTTCCATCAAATATTCTTGCACAATTTGAAAACCAAATGGTTTATATAGTTCTGGATTTTCAGTAAATAAAAGCGCACACTCACATTGCTCATCAATTTCTTCTATCATCTTACTAAACAATTGTTTCATTAACCCATGTCGACGATGATTCGGATGTGTCATTACCGATTGAATACCCACTGCATTTATTTTTTCACCATTCATTAAAAGCGGAAGTGAAAATGCAGCAACATTCGCAATCACTTTGTTATCTTGTAAAAATGATAAAGCTTTATATGTATAATCCCAATATCCTTTCTCCGTAAAATCACGTAATGTTTGACTCTCAATACCAAACACTTCTTCAAATAAAGGAAATAACTGCTCTCTTTTCGGTTCTTCTATTAGAAGATTTGCAAATTTTTCAACATTCCCCATGTTGTCCCTCCATACTTCAATTCCATAAAATTATATATGGTTATATGACCTGACCTTAAAATAATAGGTCTTACAAATCAATATACTATCATAAAATATAAAAAAATAATCCAATTAATTTTATGTTTTCACAATTAGAAAAAAAGTCGAATAAAAAAATATTAAGATTTTTTTATATTAATAAGGTTATTATATAAAAACAGTGCTTTCTAGTTAGTTTTTACTATTAGAAATGCACTATTTATAAAAATATTTTTTTATTCTTTTATTCCTTCAAGCCTCTCCTTCGTATTTATTTCTTCTCCCCTCAGTCGCTTTTCAAATGTCTTTCTCCAACTAGTAGAAAGTGCATGTACTTCTAAAATTCTCTTTATCCCTTCTATATTTTGTTTTTCCTTATGCATAATACGATTAGCAAACGCTACTGTAATACTTATTGGATCAGACTTCAGCAACTTTAACGTATCAACTGGCGATACCCACCCTTCTTTTAATACACGAAAATAAAATCCTGTATATCCTGTTTCTTGAAAATACAGTGGTAACTTTGGAATATTGTATTTCTTAGCTAACTTAAAACAAGGTTGCCTTGGTTGCGTTACTTGTACTATCGCTTCTCCGAGCTCAAACGTATCACCGATACAAACATCCTCTTCACGCATACCACTTACTGTTATATTTTCTCCGAATGCTCCATATTCAAGGTCTTGATTCAATGTTTCTTCCCAATAACTATAATGTTCACCCGAATACACACAAACCGCTTTATCCACCCCTCCATGATGAACTAAATCCGCCTGACCATCACCTTTAAATTTTAAAAATGATAAATATATAGGTTCCTTTGTTTTCGTTTTATTTATACCCGTATGAATTAATTTTCCTCCATACATAACTTCTTTTGGGAATCCTATATTTAGTGATAGTACCTCATATAATTTATTCATCATAATTGCCTCTCTCACTTTCCGCACAATTTTTTAAAAGATTGATTTATTATTTCAAAACCTTTATCAATTTCTTCATTTGAAATAACTAGAGGCGGTAAAAAACGTAGTACATTATCAAATATCCCTGCCCCAATACTTATAAGCCCATTCTTCCAGAATTCATCAATTAATTGTACTGTTAGTTCTTTTGCTGGTTCTTTTGTTATACGATCCGTTACAAGTTCCATTGCAACCATTGCACCAATTCCACGAACGTCACCTATGACTTCGTATTTTAATTGCATTGCATGTAAATGTGACATTATTCTATTTCCAATTTGTTGAGCTCTTTCAACTAGGTTTTCTTCTTCCATAATTTCAAATACAGCAAGACCGGCTGCGCATGATAACGGACTTCCTGCAAAGGTCCCACCGATTTGACCCCTTCCAGGAACATCCATAAACTCAGCGCGCCCAACAATCGCACTTAATGGTAAGCCTCCAGCTATTGATTTTGATAATGCAATAATGTCAGGTTCTATATTAAAATGTTCCGTTGCAAACCATTTTCCAGTTCTGCCAAATCCAGTTTGCACTTCATCCATGATCATTAAAATTCCATATTGATCACAAATTTCCCGGATTCGTTTTACAAATAAAATGGAAGGAACAATAAATCCCCCTTCTCCTTGTACTGGTTCCATTACGATTGCCGCTACTTTTTCAGGTGATACTTCCTCTAAAAATTTTTCAAACTGATAGATGACTTGAGAATCCACTTCTTCAGAAGAAACTCCTTCTGCAGCTCTGTAATAGTACGGATACGACAATATATGCATGTCTGAAACGAACGGGCCAAATCCTGCTTTATATGGGTTTTCTTTCGTTGATAAAGACATCGTCATTAATGTTCTCCCATGAAATCCTCGTTCAAACGAAATTACTTTACTTCTCCCTGTTACTTTACGTGCGATTTTTACAGCATTTTCAATCGCTTCCGCACCACTATTTGCAAACATCGTTTTTTTCTTACTTGTTCCTGGTATTTTTTCATTAATTTTCTCTGCTAAAGCAATATAGTTTTCATATGGAGTTACATGAAAACAAGGATGAATAAATGACTTTGCTTGTTCTTGTACCGCTCTTACAACTTTCGGATGACAATGACCAACATTTTGCATTCCAATACCACCAGCAAAATCAATAAACTGATTCCCATCTACATCTGTAATGATCGCTCCGCTAGCTTTTTTTACATATAAAGGTGTTAAATGATATATTCCTGTCGGTACAGCCTCCTCATACCTTTTTTGAAGTACTTTTGAATAACTGCCTGGTAATACGCTCGATTTCAACAATTCCTCTTCACCTCATCTAATCTTTATCATCAATCTATTTCTAATAAAGTGATTATAAATCGCACAAAACCATTGTTCAATTCAATTATTTATATAATAATGATAGGTATATCCTATGATTAAATTTGAGGTGATTCCAATCGAATTACGACAATTAGAATACTTTTTAGCTGTTTCGAAAGAATTGCATTTCACAAAGGCAGCCGAAAAATTAAACATTTCCCAACCTTCACTAAGTCAACAAATACGTGCGTTAGAACATGAAGTAGGAATGCCACTTTTCGATCGAATTGGTAAAAAGATATCTTTAACTGAAGCAGGAAAGATTTTATTATCACATAGTAAAACCATTTTTCATGAAGTCGAACAAGCCCGTTCTGCTATCCAGGACTTAAATGGATTACAGTACGGATCCTTAACAATCGGCTCATTGTTAACCGTTGTAAATTATTTACTACCGCCAACCCTTTTACACTTCAATACTCTTTATCCAAACATTGAGCTTTCTGTGTTAGGACTTCGCACAGGAGAAATTCGCGAAAAATTGTTTCAAAACGAATTAGATATTGGTATTACATTTCTCCCGGTACAAGATAAAGAAATTGTTTCTATCCCGCTATATAAAAGTGAACTTACATTAGTTATTCCAATCGGTCATCCTTTAAGTGAGCTTGATCACGTGTCTATTAAAGAATTACAGAACTACCCTTTAATCCTTCTACCAAAAAACTTTTATTTAACAGAACTACTTACGACCTATTGTCAAAACTTTAGCTTCAAACCAAAACCAATTTTAGAAATTAGTACGATGGAATCTTTAATTCAAATGGTTTCAAAAGGTATGGGAATTACAGTGTTACCCAAACCGTATATAGACTTTTTGCAAAACGAAAACATTCAAGCTATTAAAATAGAAGATCCTACTCCAACTATAGATATAGGACTGATTTATAGAAAAGATAAATATATGTGCGCTGCAACTCGAGAATTTATTGAGCAACTAAAAATAACAGTACATTCTTTACAAAACTAATGGATATTTATAAAAACACTATAAAAACTAATTCATTTTAAATTCTCACTAAAATAAAAACTAGGATACTTTTACAATCAATAGTTTCCTAGTTCTTATAATACATGTGTAACTCTATTATGCTAAATGATTCCCTTTTCCACCAACGTCTCTGCGATTTGAACTGAATTCCAAGCCGCACCTTTTAACAAATTATCGGAAACGATCCAAAGATGGAATCCTTTTGGCGTATCAGGGTCTTTCCTAATTCTTCCGACAAACGTATCTATTTTCCCTTCTGCATATAATGGCATTGGATACAGCTGTTCACTAGGATTATCTTGTAAAATAACACCTGGTGCATCGAGCAGTACTTCTTTAATTTCTGTAACAGTTGTTTCTTTTTCAAGTTCTATATAAACTGATTCTGAATGACCTGATACAACTGGAACACGTACACAAGTAGCTGCCATTTTCAGGTTTGGGTCTTCTAAAATTTTCTTCGTCTCTTGAATCATCTTTACTTCTTCAAAAGTGAAATCATTATCAGTGAATATATCTACTTGAGGCAGTACATTAAACGCAATTGGATAATGCTTTTTATCTTTTTTCACTGGTAATATAGCACTCTTCACTTCTTCACCTGTAAGCATCGACTTAGCTTGTTCTTTTAATTCATGAATCGCATGAATTCCAGAACCTGATACAGCTTGATAAGTGGAAACGATAATTCGTTCTAAACCGAATGATTTTCGGATTGGCTGAAGAGCTGTTACCATCTGTAATGCTGAACAATTCGGAACTGCAATAATACCGTTATGCTCCTTTAAAGTGTGTGAATTAACCTCTGGAACAACGAGCGGTACATCGTGCACCATTCGGTACTCACTTGTGTTATCAATTACGATTGCGCCACTAGAAACTGCGTGATTTACAAATTGTCTAGACACTTCTCCTCCAGCACTGAAAAAGGCAATATCTACACTTTCAAAACTAGTTGTTTTTGCCTCTTGTATTGTAATCTCTCGCCCTTTAAATTGTACTTTCTTACCAGCAGATCGTTTTGACGAAAGGAATGTAACTTCAGCTATATTAAACTTTGTTTCTTGTTCTAACAGTTCAATAATTTTCTGACCTACTGCACCTGTAGCTCCAACAACAGCTACATGATAGCTCTTTTTACTCATTTTTTCTCCTCCAATACTGCTTACATGAATTTCCCCACAACATAATATTAAAAGAAATTTAATCATTTGAAAAATTGAAATACATGATATAATCATTCACAAATCATGATATTAAAAGAGGGGTCACTTATGGAAATGAGACATGTTAAAACATTTTGTGCCATTGTTAAGCATGGCGGTTTTTCTAAAGCTGCTCTTGCATTAGGTTATGCGCAATCTACTGTTACAGGGCATATAAAAGCATTAGAAAACGACTTACATATCCCTCTTTTCGATCGATTAGGGAAAAAAGTACTTCTTACAAAAGCAGGTCATCAATTTCATCCTTATGCATTAGAATTACTTGCTATTTATGAAAAAGCACAAGAAATCCCTCAAAATAATGATTATTTGGAAGGGACGTTAAGTATTACATCTAACGAATCGTTAGCAGTGTACCGTTTACCACAATTATTACGTACTTACAAACAGCAAAATCCGAAAGTAAATATCGTTCTTGAGACTACTACAAATGAACATGCACTGAAAAAGCTACATGAAGGAGAAACAGATGTTATCTTCTTAATTGGTGAAAGTATAGCACATAACGATTTTATTATACGTACTTTTTGTAATGAAACATTCGGATGGATTTTACCTATTCATTCCCCCGTACAGGAAAATCCATTTCGTTTATTACAGGATACTCAGTTTATTTTTACAGAACAAAGCTGCGGTTATCGACCAATGGTCGATCGTTTTTTGCGTCAAAGCGGAAATATTCTAGAAAAAACATTTGAAACTTCTAATGTTGAAGTCATTAAACAAGCTGTTATGTGTGAATTAGGAATTTCAATTCTTCCTTACATCGTTGTACAAGAGAATTGTCAAAAGGAACAAATACGTTTTCAACCTATCGAAACTCCAGCCGTTATTCAAAGTCATGTAATCTATCATAAATCTAGATGGATTTCCCCGGTACTACAGTCGTTTCTTTCCTTACTAGAGCGAGGCTAAATTATTAAAAATGTGCACAAAAAAAGAGTAACTGCCTAAAAAGCACTTACTCTTTTTCATTGATAAGTATATTATTTGTTAGCCTGTCCCCCACCTGCAATTAATTTACTACCTGAATATGTACCTTTTTGCATAAACACTTGATTAATTAATTCTTTTTGTTCAGCTTGCGACATTATTCCTTTTCCTTCTCCTAAATTCCCACTTTGCAATTTCCAAATTTTATTATGATCCACATCAACCTTTTCATATTTCCCTTGTTTCCATCGTTCTAAAATATCCACATATGTATTTTTTTGTGCAACATCATTACTATTTATAATTTCAAGTAAACTTTCAATACGTTCTTGTGTGATAAAAATATAGCCCCATTTTTGTTCAGCTTTCGTTTTTTGGTGTGCCATTTCATGTAACGCTGTCTGTATGTTCTCATCTGTCCATTTAAAATTTTTATTAAAACCACTATTAGGTAATGAATGATTGCCATTTTCTAAAAGCTTCGCATCTTCGGCTTTTACATTACTATCAGCTAGCACTTCTACTGCCGGAGCTGCTGGCGTTGACTTTTTCGCAACTGGTTTACTATTATTCAAATAATAAAGCATACCATATGTTAAACCTACTCCGATTACTGCCATACCAGCTATAATACCGATTATTTTAAATAGTGTTTTCATCTCGCTTATTTCCTCCCAAATATCTCTGTTCTTACTACCTCATTATTTCTTATATAAAACAGTTCCTTCATTCAAAATAGTTCATCCCATCCCCTACCATATTATTTATATATATTTCCTTATATTGTATTTCTTTTTTTGTAAAATTGAAAGATTATTCCGTCAAAATCCAAAAATATTCTACAAAATTTCCCTTTATATTTATATGGAAACAAAAAACAACGAGCGCCTTCTACAACACTCGTTGTTTTTACTTTATGCACGATTTTCTTTTAACCACTCCGTAATAGCATCTAACCTCGAAACATCAAAACGTCTATCTTCACATACGTTTAAGCTGTTTAAACTTTTCACAATTTCTAATTCATTCGACTTTATACTTTTTGCTTCAATCAATTTACAGTACCCGTCTGTGACGGTATTTAAATTTTCATAATAACACTGCAACGATTTTGATATATGTAAATGTTTTTCAAAGTTTCTTCTGCTTCTCGTCTCATCAAATTCTTTTCGTTTTCTAGGTTCTTCATCATTCGTGTACAAATAAAAATATTGATCTGGAAAACCAATTTCCCTATTTATCATCTTTTCTTTATAAAAGTTTTCTATTAAAGATAAAGGCTGATTAAATATATCAAAATGAAAACACCAATTATAACTAAGTGGCTGATATATATCCCCATCAAGTATTACTAATTCATATTGCTGCGATTTTTGCACTGCCATATTCCAGCGCTCTACTTGTTTTTCAAAATACCATGTTCTATGTTCATTTTTTGGTCTTTCAAATAAAAAATTCACTTCAGGTATAATGAAGGCTCCATAATTGTTTTCTAGTTCACGGCATGTTGTACTTTTCCCAACAGCACTCGCTCCCTCAAACGCTATAATCCCCATAGTTTCTCCCACTTTCATTAACTAAAATCTCGTTGTTTCGCTCTTCTCCCCCATAACTGTCTCCATAAAACAATTGAAGCGATAGAAAGCATTATTGTTGTAATAATACTACCTTCAATCCCAAATGAGCCTCCATGAAGGACTTCATTTCCATTTTTTACAGGTTTAAATAGTGGTGTTGAATATATCGTCATTCCACTAACGGCAAAGCCATAAACGTTATATTGTGCCCAATTCCAAATGGAATGCCATGCACAAATCCCCCAAAGACTACTGTCCTTTAAAACGTAAAAAGCTGCAAATACGCCAACTAATATTATATTCGATATTGAAAGAATTGTAATTCCTGGATTAAGCAAATGAAGAAAACCAAATAAAAAGGACGTCACAACAATTCCAATCCATATACGGCTTCTAACAGAAAGAACTGGGAATAACCAACCTCTTACAACAATTTCTTCAGTGGCCCCTTGTATTAAAAATGCGACTAAAGATCCTACAATACCAAATATAACTGTCATCGTAATTTCTTGCATTTGTAGTTTTACATTTCCTGTTAATATGAGTAAAATTACTGGTATCGAAATGAAAATACACCCTATTAGTGCCCCTCTCAAATACTTTCTCATCCATTGCTCATTCCAAAAACCAATAGATGAAAACGACCTTTTCTCTACAAATTTAATCCATAAAAACACAAAAAATATAGCCCCGCCAAACGTTAATATCATCTCAATATTGCTATAAATTTCCTTCATAAAAGTTGTTTCTGTTTTCGGTAAAAACAGCATAAATAACATAAACAATTCACCTAAAGTTAAAAATACAATTGCAAGTATAACAGCAAAGACAGGGTGAACTTTCCTTCTTCCTTCTTTTGCTGCTTCGATTATTTTAAATTGTTTATTTTGCAATATTCATCCTCCTAATTATTGTAATCATCTTTATTCTTAAAAAATATACCGTTTCCTTTAAACATACTTTTTTATATAAATGATTTCTGTTTGGAATACATTCAGATTAGGAATAATATATAAATAAAAGAGATGTCTTTGTGCGTTTTACCATTATCGCCCAAATTACTCACTGGTATTACCAGCACTTGCTATTTCACACCATTTGTTGTAAGATAGTAATTAAGGTCAATTTAACAATATATTTTCTTTGCATATTATCAAGTATCAATCAGGACCATTTCGTACTCCTTATGGATTTTTGATAATATGTGAACTTTTATTTTCATTCAAATAAGGCCGATCATATTGTAATCTTTTTAAATTTTAGGAGGCATTACCATGACATTAACAGGTAAAGTAAAATGGTTTAACAGCGAAAAAGGTTTCGGTTTCATCGAAGTTGCAGACGGTAACGACGTATTCGTTCACTTCTCAGCTATCACTGGCGACGGCTTCAAGTCTCTTGACGAAGGTCAAGAAGTTAGCTTCGAAGTTGAAGACGGTAACCGTGGACCTCAAGCTAAAAACGTTGTAAAGCTATAATTCAAACAATAAAAAGGTTGTTACCAGCTCGGTTAACAACCTTTTTAATATATAACTAAAATTTTTTACATAAAAGGAGTGGTTACATGTATCGCAATCGAAAGAACGATGTAGCAGAAGTACCACCAGAACAAACACCTGTTTGGGAATGTGAATCAGAGGATTGTTTAGGATGGATGAGAAAGAACTTTTCATTTGAAGAAGAACCTAAATGCCCTTTATGTAAAAGTAGCATGAAAAGCGGAGAACGTTTATTACCTAAGTTAGGTTAATTTTACTTAACCCCTCTTTTAATAAGAGGGGTTTTTATTAAATATTTAATTCCTCTACATCTGTTCGCACTATAGAATATAACAATGCATCGTGTTGTTTATTTCCTTGATGAATATAGCCGCGTAACAAACCTTCCTTTTGAAAACCTATTTTAGATAGCATTTTACAAGAAGTAACGTTTTCAGGATATGTAATAGCTCCAATTCTATATAAACCTAAATCTTGAAATCCATAATGAATGATTTCCCCGGCTGCTTCCGAAGCATATCCCTGCCCCCAATAACGCGGATGCAAATCATACCCTATTTCAGATCGTTTACTCCATAATTGTAAATTATTCAACCCAATTGTCCCAATTAAAGTGTTTGTTTCTTTTAACACAATCCCCCATCGTATTGCCTTTTTCTCAAAGTAATTTTTCGAAAAAGATTCAATCATACGTGAAGCTTGGCCAAATTCCGTAAAAGAATTCATACCGTAATAACATGTAACTTCATCCAATGAAAAGATTTCATATATTTTTTGACAATAAGATTGTTCTATTTCAACTAAACGCAAGCGCTCTGTTTCTAATATAGGGAATACCACAGGATCACTCCTTTCTCTCTACTAATTTATTATAGCAGAAAAAATATTCATAATTAGGCAAGTCCTCAATGTCCCACTAATCAAATATTTCTAATGACTCTTTTCCTTTTTATTCTATAACAAGTAAGAGTATACCTTCTTACTTGTTGATTACCGCCTTGGTCATATAATGTAATTTATATTTTGCTTATTTCGCTTTACATAATACCAATATCCCTCCAGATACATCCGTTCGCTCATTATAAGAATAATTTCCATTCTAAAACAACAGACTAATTCATACATTAATGTTAAAATATAGAAAATATTCCATTCTATTATGGAGGTGTAAAAATTCTATGTATATATTCATCAGCTTAGCCCTCTTACTCATTTTGCTTATTTTTTTATTCGCAAAAAAATTCACACCAAACTCATCCATGATGACTAACTTTAAAGGAAATAGCTTTAAGACATTTTCAATTGGTATATTAATCGCTGCCACACTCTCTCTTTCATATGGAATCTATCACGCAGCAACATATCAACCTAGTTATTTAGATATTAAATTACATAACCAAAACTACACCGTTTTCGGTAATGTGGGCGAGTTCGGTTATTTCTCAGCGAACTTACCGAAAAAAGATGTAGAAGTTGAACTGTATTTCGCCTCTTGGGAAACATTACAGTTTAAAAATCCAGAAATATTCATAGATTATCCTTCAGGCAAACAAGAATTTTGGAGGGCAAGTATAGTATCAATATCCACAAATAAACTAAAAGAAAAACACAACATAAAAGAAATTTATCAACTCTCACCATACTCATTTAAAGAGTCTGGAAATATTACATTAACAATAAAAGAGAATAATGGAAGAACTAAAAAAGTTTCCATTCAAGTGAAATAAATAAAAAACTGTCCCTCCAGTAGACTGAATGGACAGTTTTTACATATGTATTCTATATTATTATTTTAACTCTTCACTTAATGTAGTTATTATTTCTTTGGCCGTATTCTTCCCGTTTCCAATACATGCACCAATTCCAACACCGTAATATGAAGCGCCAGCTAAATATACATTAGGATATAGAGCAGTCAATTTTTCATTTAATGCTTGAACCGCTTGATTATGTTCTAAATGATATTTCGGCATTAAATCTTTCCAATTTGTAACTTCAACTACTTCTGGTTCACCTTTAATTCCAAGACTCTTTTCAATATCATATAAAGCGACTCGTACTAATTCTTCTTCACTATAATTTTTGATCGTTTCATATATCGGATTGGTACTCTTATAAAACATTCTTACTAAAAGCTTTTGTGTACCCGATGTATGTTTCCACTTCCGGCTTGTCCATGTACAAGCATCACAATGTAAATCACTGTTTTCTGTTACGATAAACCCTGTACCGTCCGCCGGTAGTTGTTCATCTGGAATGTCAAAACCTAAATAAATACTAATAAGTGATGAATTTTTAAATTTATTAAAATGCTCGTTTAACTCATTAGATTGTAATAAAGTTTGTGCTATATCATGCGGAGCTGCTAAAACAACATAATCAGCTTGGATTGATTCCTGATTTGCAATAGAAATCTCATATTGATCTCCTCGTTTACTTACAGCCGTCGTTACAGCACCTTTTTTTATGACAGTTTCAGTTAACTTTTCTTCTAAGCGATTAATTATCGTAGATAGTCCACTTTTAAATGATACAAACTTTTTATTTCCTGCTGATTGAAATTGCTTTTTATTCTCTTCAAAACCTTTCATAATACTTCCATATTTATTTTTATAATCAAGTAAATACGGTAATGTTGATGCCATTGTAAGCTCATTCAATTTACCAGAATACACGCCTGAAAGTACCGGCGCAATTTGTCTTTCCACTAACTCTTTTCCTAAAAAGCTTTCTAAAAATAGAGCAAGTGATGTATCTTTCGTAAACTCTTTATTTTTCGTTATAAAATCTTTTAAAGCAACAATTTTCCCTTTCGTTGAGACTAGCGTACTGCTAAACAACGACTCGACACTCATCGGAATACCAAATATACTGTCAGAAGGAATTGGGTGTAAAATATTATCAGAATATATGTATGAAATACCCGTTTCGTTATATACCATTTCTTCTTCTAAGTTTAAATCTTTTACAAGCGGCATAACATGTTCATTGCGAGCAACGATAGAATCCGCTCCTGATTCCATAATAAAATCCTGTTCTTCAACACTATGGATTTTACCACCTAAAGACTCTTCTTTCTCGACAAGGATTAAATGTAAATCGATATTATAATCCTTTTTTAATTTTTCTAAATAAAACATAGTAGAAAGTCCCGTTATACCTCCACCGATAACAACAACTGTTTTCATATGTGCTGCGCTCCTAACCGATACAATTAATCATTCTTTTATTATTATACCCAATACTCCTTACATTCGACTAGCGGCTTGCGCATTCTGTAAAAAATTTGACACTATATACGAATACATTTATATACATTTAATCCGTACATAACCATCATTGTAAATGAATATATAAAAAAGAACTATAACATTTACAAATCACGTCATAGTTCTCTCTATTTTAAAAACATAAAGTAATTGATCAGTTTGTCTATTTCTTGACTTAATGCCAGTACTTTTTCATGTTGAATTCCATAATCCGATACTAAATATAAAAGTTCTTCTTTTTTTATTTCAATTACCTTTTCCAATTTTACTAGTTCCATGTCGATTTACTTCTCTCCAAACATAAAATGTATGTTATTTAGTATAGCCTACTTACATAATTAGTAAAAGTAAAATACACATGTAAAATCTTACATATTTGAAAAAACAATATGCTACTAACAAAAAAAGAAACTTATATCCTCCCTTTTTACAGATTATTAAAATTCATTACGAATGAATAACATACCGGAATTGTTCTAAGGTTATACCTTTATATTCCGGAGCTCTCTTTATATGATCAAAATAACTATATGAGAATTTGAAAACATGTCCAAAATCCCAATCAAATTCACTATAGTCCTTTAGCCAAAATTGATTTTCAGTTGGTAATACGTGAGCACGTTTAGATTCAATTAAAGGCAAATGATCTATAGGAGAATGTAGATTTATTTTAGTATTCAGCATAAGTTTTTTACTAGCACGCAGTACGTATACTAGTTTTAAAAGCGGACGTATCCCTCGTTGAAATACATCTTTATGTCCTAAATCATACATTATATTAATTGCGTGGGAAAAAGTAAGCATATGGCCAATTAAATCATGATGTGATTCTGCTCTATAAATAACCTTAAACTCCGATAGTTCATTTAAAATAAACTTAGATAATTGTTTTGGATTTCTTAATTCACTTTGTATCTCGTCATATATACTTAATTGTTTAACTTCTTTCGTCGTAAAACCAATCCACGATCTACCAGGAATTGTTTTTTGAAATGATAATATAAGATCAGTTATCCCTTCTATCGCTTGATTATTTCCCCATTTTTGTAGCTCTTTCATAGCTAATAAACTTAATGCCGCATAAATGACGTTATGCCCGACCCAATGAAGTTCATCAATTGTATATTCCAATGATTTTATTATCTTTTTTTCAGCACTTTGAAAATCAATTTCTTCTTTACTATCGATGATTTCATCTAAGTTTTTCTTGTTCAGCATCATTTTTGTATGAGAATGCATATTACGAGCTATCTCTTCTTCAATATTATTATCCTTCATGAAAAAATAACTAGCAATTGCCGCTGCCCCGTAATGTGCATGCCAAATATCCTTTGTTTGTTTTTTGCATTGAGAAATAATTGAAAGGCCGCCTTTTAACAAACTTTTATTTTCCATTTTCTATCCCCCATAATAAAACTCACTTTATATTCATCCTAAAGATGGCGTTAATACAAATAAAATGTGATTCGATTCATCACTTTTATTCAAAAATCGATGCTTCACGTTTGGTGGGATACGTACAACATCACCTTCTTCTAAAAAATATTCTTTTCCTTCTAATTCCACATAAACTTCCCCTTTCATGACAACCGCAATCTCTTCCTTATCTTCATGTGAATAGTGACTTTCCGTTGTGCTTGCTTTTTTATTTAAATCCATCATTAACATTTCAATACGTGCTTTCATAAAATCAGGTGTTAATACATCATATACAATGTGATCATTATTTTCCCGATATACTTTTTTTCGATCTTTTTTCTTAGAAATGAGTGAGTCTGTATCAATATCATTAATAAAAAGTGTAAATAGCGGCACATTTAATGCTTTCGCAATTAATTCCAATACATTTAAAGAAGGATTAGCATGTCCTCTTTCAATTTGGCTAATCAGTGACGTGCTGATCCCTGCATACTCAGCAAACTCACGAATTGTCATATTATTTTTCTTACGATAACTTAAAACAGTTTGTCCAAGTCGATAGTGAATCAAAATAACTACTCCCTTTCGTCCATCATAATGTATGTTTCATTCCCTTTGTGCTGACTTACTAAACAAGGGCAAATAATCCTTTTCTATCGTCTTCGAGACTTATATACTTACCTTTGTGCATTATATCGCATTAAGTATATTATAATAAACACTCTATCGGAGGGACAGACTTTGAAATCATCTATTTTTTCATATTTCATCTTATTTTTCGGTGTATTCGCCTTATCAACTTCAGCAATTTTTGTGAAATTGGCAGATGCTCCTGCGGCAATTATTGCTTTTTATCGATTATTATTTGCTACAGTAATTCTGTTACCGTTATTACTATTTAATAAAAGGAATCGAAACGAACTAAAAACATTATCGAAAAAACAATGGGGATTCGGATTTCTATCCGGGCTATTTTTAGCTACACATTATGTACTATGGTTTGAATCATTACGATATACTTCCGTAGCAAGTTCTACAGTTATCGTAACGTTACAACCTTTATTTTCAATGGTTGGTGGTTACTTTTTATTTAAAGAGAGATTTACGAAAGGAGCGGTTATCGGTTGCTTCATTGCCATTTCAGGAAGTATCGTCATCGGTTGGCAAGATTTCCAAATTAGTGGCGACGCTTTATACGGAGATATTTTAGCATTTATGGCGGCCGGCATTATTACAGCTTACTTTTTCATTAGTCAACACATTCGTAAAGATTTATCTCTTATACCATATTCGGTAATTAGTTATGGAAGTAGCGCATGCTTTCTCGGTATATTTGCTTATATGCAGCAACAATCTTTCATTCATTACGCTACACAAACTTGGTTGTCCTTTATTGGACTAGCTTTCATTGCAACGATTTTAGGACAAACGATATTCAATTGGTTATTAAAATGGATGAGCGCTACTGTTATTTCAATGAGTATTTTAGGTGAAACAATTGGTACTTGTGTTCTAGCATATTTTATTTTGAGTGAAACCATTACTTTACAACAAGCACTAGGAATTTCAATTATTTTCATTGGATTAACATTATTTTTATTACAACCGAAACTAGCGAATCGCAAATGACAATTAAAAAAGCATGACATTGATTTGTCATGCTTTTACATATTAATTATGTACAATTAAACCATCAGGTCTAAAACGACTCATCATAATTTCATTTATAAACTTTCCGTGAGCCTTTAAATTCCCTACCTTTACCCCTTCTACTACAAACCCAAATTTTTCATATAGATCTTTTGCTTTCGGATTCGTTTCTAATACACCAAGTTCTACTCTCTCTAACATTAACCAATTATCAGCTAAATCAAGCATTTTTGTAAGAAGTGCTTTGCCAATACCTTTATTATGATATTCACTGTCTACCCCAATAAATAAATCGCCTGAATGAGATCTTCGTCCCGGACTTTGTGTTAAGCCAATAAACCCTACTACTTCCCCGTCATATTCTGCAACAAATTCAAATTGATTTGGTGCTAAGTTTCGAATTCTATTTTCCATAGCGTCTACACGCATGCTAGGTAAGAAAACCATATAAGGTAAAACCTCATCCTGTATACATATACGATGAATTGCTCTAGCATCTTGTATTTCTACTGCTCGTATGTTGATTTCCATATTCCTCACCCTCCATATAAATAGAATTATATTATCATTCTAGAAACCTATATTAAATCATTCCCCACATGTATTTCTTTATGTTATTTCTACATAATTATTTTGGTATAACACTTAGTTTCCAAACACCTTATCCTAACAACCTAATAACCCTATACTTTAAATTTTCACCTTATTATATAGCTCAAGCAAATTCTCTATTGGAATACCATTTATTTTCATACCAGTTACATCACAATTTACTATTTCAATATTTTTCAGGTTACTATTATGCATTGTACTACCTTCCAAATCACAGTTTTCAAATGAAAGAGGTTCCTTCTCATCTCCAAGACTTGTATTTTTGAATTGCACTCCACCTAATGTCACCAAATTAAATGTACTACTAGAAAGATTTAAATCTGCATATGAAGACCTTCTAAAGTTTATATTCCTAAACTTTGATTGACTTACATTACAATTACTCATATTCATATGCATTATATTACTACCAACAAATGCACTATTTTTTAAATTTACTTGATAATATTCTGTATGAACCAAATTACAGTTTTCGTATTGACCATTTTTCATATCTTTATTTTTAATTAGGTTCTCTTCACCTGCACCTACATTTTTTCTTTTTACATAGCAATACTCATCTTCAGATTTAAAAATGATTTCATAGCCCATTTTTTTATAAAAATGATGATTATTAACTTGTCTACTAGATGTTTCAAGATCCCAAATCCTTATGTTCGGAAATTTTTCTTCTATTAACTTAATAATCCTTGATCCAATTCCTTTTCCTTGAAGAAAAGGCTCTACAAAAATACGATCGATTCTTCCGTACGATTTACCAGAGATCGTAACTATAATTCCCCCGATTATTTTTTCATCCATTATCACTTTGTAAGAATCCAATTCTTCAATTGAATATTTCATCATTTCAACTGAAGAATATCCTGGCGGTTGAATGTTATAATCAATTACATCATATTGGCCGCATAACCACCGCTTCGCTTCTTCGTCAAATGTTCTTTTCATTATTTCTGTTAACTTTTCAGCATCTAAAATTGTAGCTTTTTCTATAGATATTATTGTCATTTTTGTGTTCCCCTTCATTGTTACAATCTCATAACTTTTGTAATCTATATAGTTATAAAATAAAGAAAATTAAAATCAATCACTCTCTTTACTATTAAACTACAAATCAACCTATATTTTCCACTGTTACTTAGTATGAATGAATAAAAAGAAGAGAACATGTAATATACACATGTTCTCTTCTTTTTATTTTACGCTTATTCATTTTCAATTTTATATAATTAAAAATTTGATATTACTTAAAGCCATTCGTTACATGTATTAACTAGTTCCTGTAAATCCTCTATAAAACGACTCGCATGATATCCATCACAAACCGCATGATGTACTTGCAATGAAAAAGGTAGCATTACCTTGCTTCCATCATTGAAATATTTTCCGCAAGTTATAATTGGTAATAGAAAATCACCATCATTATTAATATTTAAATTAAATCCTGTAAAACTAGTCCAAGGTATCCCAGAAATCGGATAAACATTTGGCGGAATATTTTCTTTCGGGAAGAGACCATGAACATTAGCAAAACATTTCATATCCTCTTCATAGTTTTTATAGAAAATGTGGAAATCACTAGAATAATCCGTCCATATACTTGAAAAAGATTTATCACCTTTATGAAAGATTGTATAACTAGGTATCATTTCCTCCCAATACCCTAAAACTCCTTCATCATTAAAACATGTTCGAAATTCTTTATGTTTATTTATCATTCTAGAAATTATATAAATACAAGTCGGATAAAATTTTATTTCCTTTTGATGTATTTTCTCTAGCATCATCGTAATATCAACATTCGCTGTCATACTAAACGAACACTTTAATTTTAAATAATGTTCAAAATACTGCTCTCTATTCCAATTTTCTCTGTCAATTACATGAAACTTCATTTCATTAGCCTCCTAAAATTTCATTTTTATTTTAGAAGGCTAATTTCCTTGTTTTCACCACACTTGTTCACTCCTTATAGTTTACATTTATACTCACGTTTTTATTTAATTATATAACATTTGCAAAAATCCATTCACATATTTCTTGCAATCCATCCACATACTATTAATAATGTGAAACTTTAATCAGTGGGGGGCAGTTGATCCCCCACCTAACCTTCTTTGTTTTTGCCGAATTTTGAGGTGGAGGTCTTACTGCCCGTTAATGCGGGATAAATCAAATGACGTTTGGAGGATTCAAACATGCATGATAAAAATGAAAATAAAAAAGTAAATGTTATCGAAAACACTACATCTATTCACAATAATAATACTGCAAATCTAACTAGCGAAGAACAAGCAATGAACGGCTTATACGGAATGCCCGAAACAACCATTGAAGATGCTGATCACGCTGTAACTGATGATTTGACTTCAAAAAATTAATGAACTACATAGAAAAAAGCCAAGGAAAATATCCTCGGCTTTTTTAACTATGCATCCACTTTTTGTATTTCTTCACTCTTTTTTGAAAGTTTCCCTGGCCAAAAAGCAAAGCGACCTAAAACAACTGTAATTGCCGGTACAAGTAACGGTCTTACGATAAACGTATCAAGTAAAACTCCAATTGCGGTCACAATACCAAATTGAACTAAAACTTGAATTGGTAACGTACCTAACACCGCAAAAGTTCCTGCTAAAATTAAACCTGCGGATGTAATGACACTTCCTGTTTGTATAACACCATTTTTTACTGCATCCAAGTGATTTTGTGTCTTTCTGTTTTTCCATATTTCTGAAACCATAAAGATATTATAATCTTCACCTAAAGCAACTAAAAATACGAATGCGTATAGCGGTATCGCCCCTTGTATTGCCGGCGCTCCCATACCAAAGTGAAGTAATATCCATCCTGCTCCTAATGCAGAGAAGAATGATAAAACAACTGTTACTATTAAATAAATCATCGCTACAATTGATCGTAAGTAGACAAGTAATAGTAAAGCTATAATACTAATCATTACTGGAATAATAACTGCTTCATCACGTTCCGTAATTTGTTTTGTGTCATATAGTGACGCTGTTTCTCCACCAATCCACAATTGACCTTCAACATCATTAATCCCCGCATCTTTTAATACTTTTTCTACACTATTTTTCAATTTAGGGATTTGATCTAGCGCTTCAATTGCGTACGGATTTTCCGCTAAAGAAACTTCATACATTTGTATTTGTTTATTTTCTTTTCCCTCTTTTGGCTCTTTCACTGTATTTACAAAAGAAAATTTCTCTATCTCTTGTTTAATAGGAAGCTCTTTTCCTTTCGTATTAACAACAACTTTTACTGGCGCTAGTTCTCCAGCTGAAAAATGATCTCTAATTAACGTAAACCCTTCACGTGAAGGCATATCCTTCGGAAACGATTCTAAAAGGTCATATGTGTATTGAATACGTGGTACGAATGAAGCTAATCCACCTAATACAAACATAGTTAGCATAATTATTGTCCACGGTCTTCGTACGACAATATCTCCAAGTTTATTACTAAAGGAGCCTTTTGATTTTTTAACTTCTATTACTTTCTGTTTCTTTCTTGCAAACTCCTCATTCATCGCAGTTGTTCTTGGTATAAACGGGAAGAATGCAACTCTGCCGAAAATTAATAAAAATGCAGGAAGAATTGTTAAAGCAGCAACCCCCATTATGAATACAGCAACACTAAATGGTACTGCAAATCGATGAAAGGCGCCGTAATGAGCAAGTAATAATGTTCCTAATCCAAGTACGACAGTTAATGCACTCATTATAATTGCCCCGCCAGATGCTTTAATCGCAAGTTGCAGCGCTTTATATTTACTTTCTTCTTCTAACAAGTACTCTCTATATCTTGAAATTAAAAATAGACAATAGTCTGTACCCGCGCCAAACAATAATACGGTCATGATTGATATCGCTTGGGCATCTACTTTAATCCACCCATGATCAGCTAAAAAACCAAGTGTAGGACTAATAATACCGTATGCAAAGCCAACAACAAGTAAAGGTAAAATTGCTAAAATTGGTGAACGGTAAAGTAAAATTAATAAAACCAATACTAATAGTACAGTAGCGACTAATAATTTCACATCAGCTTGACTAAATAAACTAACCGCATCTGTTTGAATACCTACAGGGCCAGATAATCGAACATGTAAACCAGATTCCGTTATTTTTTGTTTAAATGGATCAACATCCACCTTACTATTCACTAGTGTTCTTACATCTTCAAGATTTCCCTTTAATATATCCGTACCAGCTGATTTATTAAAGAATATCGGTGTGACAAATGATGTACCATCTTTTGATGCACTTTTTGATAATACTTGCTCTGGAATTGTATCAAATGGTGGTAACATTGATTGTTCTTTTAAAGGGCTAGCTTTTAACTCTTTATAAACGTCCTGTATAAGTTTATAGTCTTTTGACTGTAATCCACCATCTCTATGCCATACTACTAACAACGGATTTCCTGCATTATTAGGAAACTCTTTTTTCATAAGTTCTTCCGCTTGCTGTGACATAGCTGTTTCAGGTAAATTTTTCGGATTCGGTTCTTTCGTACTATTTACTTGTGGCAACGTAAATGAAAGTACTAATGTAATAAGGATCCAAACCGATAAAGTTATCCATTGCGTATTCTTCCCTGCTACAATCCTCCCTAACATATGTAACGGGTGCTTTTTCATAAAAACCCACCTTCCTTTTTTCCTACAATATTAATTATATATACTGGTCAGTTAATTAATCAAGAAAGATTAAAAATTATGTTATAATTATCTCAATAATAAATGTCAGGAGCGAATGTATTTGGAACAAAAACAACGTCCTCTCGGAAGACCTCGTCAAAATAAAAATACAAAATCTACAAAAGAAATAATTTTAGAAGTTGCAACTCGATTATTTCTTACTCAAAATTATCAAGTCGTTTCCATGGATGAGGTCGCGAAAGAATGCGGTGTTACGAAAGCAACCGTCTACTATTACTATTCTACAAAAGCTGATTTATTTACCGCTACTATGATTCAAATGATGATACGTATAAGAGAGAATATGGATCAAATACTTTCCACGAATAAAACTTTGGAAGAAAGGTTGTTAGACTTCGCTACAGTATACTTACACGCAACGATGGATATTGACATGAAGAACTTTATGAAAGATGCAAAACACTCTTTATCTGAAGAGCAGTTGAAAGAATTAAAAAATGCCGAAGATAACATGTATGAAGTGTTGGAAACAGCACTTCATAACGCGATGCAACTTGGAGAAATAAGTAAAGGCAATCCTAAATTTGCTGCCCATGCTTTCGTATCTTTATTATCAATTGGGAATTTTAAGGATGAAAATCACAATCCTATTCTTGCAAATATAGATGAGTTAGCACAAGAAATCGTTTCTTTTTATTGGAACGGGTTAGGTCATTCGTATTAAATAAATTCCCTTTAATAAAAGAGCATATTTGAATTTTTCTCAAACATGCTCTTTTATCAATTACGTGTTTTATTTATATACTTACAATTAGATTATTCTTTAGCACAAATTCAAAATTTTTATTTACAAATTTTGAATTTGTGCATTTATATTCCCTTTACTTAATCCCCCATGGTAACAAACTACGGATTCAATATCTAGATTTAAATACTTCTTCAAAGACTGTTGTGCTTCCTGAACATCCAAAGTAGTTGGAGCATGAATTCCTCCTAACATTCCATTTGCACTATACATTGAATCCCCAGCGATAAGAGTTTTACTTTGTTTCAAATATAAACTAATATGACCCGGCGTGTGTCCTGGCGTATGGAGAATTAGTATGCCACCGCAATACGGAAGTTCTTGTCCATCAATCACAGTATCACTCACTTTTCCTTTTGGTGGATTCTCCACATTTCCACCTTTCAATAAAGGTAAATCTCCTTCAATATATGGCTTATCTAGCTCGTGCGCATAAACTTTAATATTACTTCCACAATTCTGCAACAACTTTGGAAGACTACCTATATGATCTATATCCTGATGCGTTAAAATCACAGCTTTTAATTTATCAAACGATACGCCAACTCTCTCCATCTCTACTTGTATATCTTCAATTTGTCCAGGGAAGCCAGTATCTATTAATACTGCCATTTCATCATCCCATAAAAGAATTGGGTGAATAATAAATCCTTGAAATTCAAGTTGTAACATTTCTACTCCTTTAGCAATCTCCATACAGCAATTCTCCTTTATACTGAAGTTTGAAAATATGTACGAGTAAACTGAAAATATAAAGCGCCGCTATCTTTTAAGATGTTTTGTCATCCCAACAGAGAATACCTCAAACCCTATAGATTCATAGTAAGATTGCAATTTTTCCACACACATAAGTTGGGGAATAACTTTGTTTTGTTCACAGTGCTGGATTAATCGTTCCACTATTTCTTTTCCAATGCCAATGGACTGATATTTTGGCAATACACATACACCGCAAATAACGCCTGTTATTACACCATCTGATATAATACGCCCCATCCCAACTAACTCTTTATCATCAAAAGCATAAATTACATACCAACTTTGTTTACACATTTGTTCCAATTCATTCAGCGTTAAATTAAGAGAATTCCATTCTAAAGATTCATATAAGCTTAATAATCCATTGAAATCTGTTGGGTGTTTAATTGTGTAATTTATTCTATTATTCATGTAAATACTCCTTATTCCTTCGTTTGTTTGTATTTTATAAAATTCCCCTTATTAATATGAAATTAATTTAAATAAACTTCCATAAAAATAATAAAATTCCTACTCAACATAAATAAAAAGAAGTTAACCTCACCTCAGTTAACTTCTTTTATAAAAATCTATTATTATATTATCAACCAAAAATCATACAGCTACAGACGATAAGAACAAACAAAACTAATAAACCATTTGAGAAATAACCCATAGAATACTACCCCTTTATTTCATTATGTAAAAGATTTTATCATAAAATTATTTACAACATAATAACTGAAAAAGACATTACATTCATTAGTTACGTATATTTAGTAATATTTTAATTTTAGCCATATTCGCCTTTTCTAAAATCAATTCTCCTCCTCCTCTGCTTTAGTCCACATAATCTCAAAATAACAAATTAGTAAATGTTAATTTACTATAATAAGTTTAAACATTTGATTTATAGCTAAATTAGTAATAAAATAATGACTAAATCCAAAAAGGAAGCGAAAATAATGTCTCATAAAGAATTATTAAACGAATACATGAATTTATTATTAAATATGTCAGGTACTTTCAAATTTCTATCAGAAAAATCCTCTGAATTTACACATTTAGAACAACACGTAGTGGAGTATCTCGCCCAGCAAAAAGTACCTGTAAATTCAAAGATGATTGCTAATTATTTAAACATTCCTAAGCAACAATTAAGTGTAACTTTACGTAATTTAGAACTAAACGGCTATATTGTAAAAAAACAAGATACGGTAGACAAAAGAGCTGTATTAATTTCTCTGACAGAAAAGGCTGAAAAGGTACATTATGAGAGATGGAAACAAATTTATAAAAATTTCACAGTAAACCTCGAAAAGTTATCTGAAGAAGATAGGCGGGATTTAACTTACGGACTATATAAAACAAATACAATGCTCTCAAAAATGTTACATAACGACTAAATATATTGTTTATGATTAAACGGAGGATGTTTCATGGTTAAAGAGTTAGATTTACAATCAGTACAAGGTACGATGCTTATTCCCCTATGGGGACGAGCATATGGCAGCGAGAAAAATAAGGATATTTTAGATGATACAGAGGCTATTCGAATAATTAAAGAATGCGATTTTGACTTCTCGACAATAGCAAATACATTTGGCGAATACGGATGTATCACATACATTACTCGTGCACGAAAAATTGATGATACGATAAAACAATTTATAGCAAAACACCCGAACGCCACTATAGTAAATATCGGTTCAGGAGTAGATACTACTTTTTCAAGAATTGATAACGGTACAATACATTGGTATAACCTTGATTTACCCGATGCAATCTCTTTTCGCAAGACTTTAATTGAAGATACACCGAGGAATATTAGCATCACTAAATCATTTTTTGATACTTCTTGGTTTGACGATATAAGATATGATCCAAACGACGGTATTCTTTTTATATCAGCAGGTGTATTTTATTACTTTAAAGAAGAAGATTTAAAAGAGATCATAGTTGCTATGTCAAAACGTTTTCCTGGAGGAGAGCTATATTTTGATGCTGAATCAAAATTCGCACTGAACCTTTCGAATGCAACCGTAAAAAAATCTGGTAATAACGGCGCGATGATGTATTTTTATGTAAACAATCCAAAATCAATAGAAAAATGGTCTTCTTCCATAAAAGTATTAAGTTGCTCCCCTTTTTTTAAAGGTATACCTACAAATAAAGATTGGGATGGTAGTACACGTATTATGATGCGAATTGTAAACGTAATAAAGATGTTGAAGTTTGTTCATTTGCGGTTTGAAAAATAATAAATAAAGAAGGCCGCATTACATTTATATTTAGGTTATACATGTTAAACTTAAGAAAAAGGCAGGAACATATTTGATATGTTCCTGCCTTTTTCTTATGGGGTACCGATACATAGTCATATAGCTATGAAAAGCAACTACCCCAAAATAAGAAATTTAGCATCTTAACACCCCTCAAGTGGCTTCTGTATATAATACATTTTAAATTTAATTTTTCTTGATAAATCAAAGATTTCCTGGCATACTCTTAAAATTATTTATGCACGAATAAAATCTCTTCGTAAACCTCCAATTGCACTAAAATATACAAAAATTGAGAAATATGAAAAAGACACTCTTATGAGTGCCCTTCTTAGCAACTAAGTCCGCTGCAGCTTTTACCATAACCCATATGAATTTCGTCTGTAAGAGGAAATTTTAAGTTCATATTTAATTATTAAAATAAGCCGCACCAAAGTTTTCATTAAATCTTTTACACCAAACAGAAACCGAACCATATTCATTTACATCTATCCCTTCAGGAATTTCGTAGTTTTGGTCTCCTTTATTTCCCTTTAATTTTCCTAATTCAATATACTGATAGTTTTTTACGTCTTCATTATTTTTCAAACGATTTGTAGGAACTAATACAACTCGTACATCTGGCCCATTTGATGTTGCAAAATTAGAAAGTCGTAAAACACGTTTTCCATCCGCTAATTGGTGAATTTTTGCCGTTCCAGTTGTTTCATGGACACCGTTTTGAAACTGACCTTCCCTTATTACTCGATCACTTTGTTGCCTTACTTCAGTTGATTGTATCTCTGCTTGTGGCAATGATTCATTTACGTGCTTATCAATAAATAATTTCTCTGGTCGGAACAATGACCATAAAATCCCCAATACAATTATTAAACCACCTATAAGCCATACATATTTTCTTTTCATAAAGTAAAAAACCTCCTGTAACATACTGTGTAGTAGTATGTTAACAAGAAGGTCTTTCATTTTTCTAACGTAAATGTTACAAAAGTCTTTCAGCCATCTTATTTTTTACTGATGTGATGGGAAGAGTGAACCAAAATTCACTTCCCTGCTTACCATCTGCGCGATTCCTTACACCAATTTCCCCTTTGTGCATTTCAATTAATGATTTTGCAATAGCTAATCCAAGTCCGGAACCTCCAGATTGTGAACTTCTTGATCGATCTGTTCTAAAAAAACGTTCAAATACACGTAATTGATCATTTGGAGAAATTCCCATTCCTTCATCCCGCATAGTGAATTGGACCTGTTGAGTTGATTTATTTTCCACTACAGTCAATTCAATTGTTCCAGAGATAGGAGAATATCGAATTGCATTATGTAATAAATTACCTATGACCCTTTCAATTTTGCAAGGCATAATCAAAAGTCGAGGTAATGTATCAGGGACATCCAATTGCACATGGATTTGTTTGTCTCCTAATAAGACAGAATGTGACTCTAATACATCTAATAGAACTTTATCTAAATGTGTGAAACTTGGGTGAAAATCTACTTGCTCAAACTCTAACTTTGAAAGATCAAATAAGTCGTTAATTAATCCATTTAATCTTTCTATTTCTTTTAAAACCGTTGCCAAGTATTGCTTTTTTATTTCAGGATCTTCAATCAGGTTATCTTGTAATGCTTCTATCATCATTTGCATGCTCGCCATAGGTGTTCGTAAGTCGTGTGAGATATTGGTAATTAGCTCCTTACGAGAGTTTTCCTGTTCCTCTAACTTAGTAAACCCTTCTTCTAATTTTTTTGCCATCTGTTGAAAAGCTGTTGCCAATTCTTTAAACTCACGTGGTTCTTGCCCAATTATATACATCGTTTCAAAGTGTCTATCACTAAATTGTTTCGTCAATTTTATTAAATTTTGTATAGATTTCATGATAGGACGTGTCATTAACCAATAAATAAACGTTGAAATAATGAATGCCACAAATGCAATTACTGTTAATAACCGCGTTTGTTCCGGTTCAAGTAACATTTTCGTCTCACTATACCATATAGCAATTACCATAATACTAGTACTTAATAGATTCATGAGTAACAATTGAATACGTAATCTCATGTTTCATTTCCTCCATTTGGCTCAAAGCGATATCCTATACCCCAAACCGTATGAATCCAACGATTCTTTATCGTATGCTTTTCGAGCTTTTCACGTAAACGACTCACTAACACGGTAACTGTGTTTGATGCTCCTTCATGTCCAAAATCCCAAATTAATTCAAGAAGCTGCGAGCGAGAAAATACTTGTTTTGGATGCTTTGCCATGAGATAAAGTACCTCAAACTCTTTCACCGTTAACTCCACTTCCTTATCACAAACAAGTACATATCTTGTCTTTGGATATATTTTTAAATCTGGAAACTCTATCACTTCCAATAGAGATTCTTTCGCTTGTATTGGTACATGGCTTCCTCTTCTTAGTATAATTTGAACCCTTAATACTAATTCACGAGGGGAAAATGGCTTTGTTAAATAATCATCTGCCCCCATTGTTAAGCCTAAAATTCGATCCCTTTCCTCTCCCTTAGCAGTTAACATAATAATAGGGACATTTGACTGTTGACGAATTTCCTCGCATAATTCCCATCCATCTTTTTTTGGCATCATCAAATCTAATATAATTAAATCTGGTTGATGTGTAAGAAATAAATCCCAACCTTCTTTACCATTTACAGCGGTATAAACTTCATATTCTTCTCTTTCTAAATACCGTTTGCATACTTCTCGAATATTTTCTTCATCTTCTACGATTAAAATTCTTTTCTTCATATACTATCCTCACTTCTTTTTCACCAATAATGCAAAATTTATTGTTTCTATTATCCAATGAAAATTCAGAAAATAAATTTTGTAATACAGATAGTAATCTTAACATTTGATTACTTATATGACTAGATAAGTATTTAAAATAGTAGTTACTAAATTATATAAATTAAAAGGAATGAGTCCGATTCAACATCGAACTCATTCCTTATTAGTAACCTAAATTATTGTATCTAACTTTACGGATTCAATTCATTTCCGGTTCTCTTTTCAAACTTAGCAACAGAACTGTTACCGATTACTGAACTCTTGATAGATTCCATGCTATAGTATCAGTCCCATTCTCTCCATTACCATATTTCATATAATCGATTAAATATCCTACCTTTAACTTGTTACCATTAGATAGTATGTTCCATTGCTTATGGTATCCAGTGAAATTCTTTGGATATGCATGATTAAATTTAAAAGTACTTGCATTCTGTTTTTGATCTAAATGGATATAACTATCTTGAAGTTTTAAATATGCATAATCTGAATAAATAGGATTTCGAAATTTAATTAATACCTCTTCATCCTTTTTAATTGGTTTTCCAGGTTTAGGTTGACCTACTCTTTCAATAATTACATTCACTTTTTCATCGCTAGATTTTTCAGCCCAAAGATACTCCCATTTATTCCCGGCATGATGACTTCCCCAATAAGCTGTATTTCCATATGAAGCTACGGTATAAGGAACCCCTTCTGTAACAAATTCACCTGAATTATCTACTACATAATCTTCAAATTCTTTATTAGCTTTAATTTCAGTATCAATCTTTTGTGTAGGGGTTAGATTGTGTGCGTCATTGATTTCAAATGTAACTTTTCTGTGCGAAGCAATTTCAGATTTAATAGGGTGTATATTTTCTCTAGACTCATATGTAAATCCATTCTCACGTTTAACTAGTGTTACTGTTTGTGACGGAGCATTCCATTTCTTACTATAAGTAGTAGGAATCTCTTTACTCACACCAAATAAACCAGGTAAAATTGTTGCCCTAATCTTTTGCGTCACAGAATCAAAACTACCTTCTACTAATGTTGGTTGCTGTAGTTTTGCAAAAGCACCGTGTACAGAGTCTTTATGTAAATAACCGCGATTTCCCTGTCCCGCTTTTAAATCGTTCAATGCATCAGTTCCATTATTAGCTGAAACTACTGATACGTTATTAGTACTTTTAGCCTTGTTTACAATATGATTTACTTTTTTCGTATCTATATTTACATGTTGAAAAACTTCGTTATAGGATAAAACTGGCGTATCAGCAAGGGATTTGTCTTTAGGAGTATATACCCTAAACTTTGGTATATTTCCTATATCTGTTTCTAATTGTTCAGTAGCTGCATTTACTCTAGACTCATATCTCCCTGAATCCCCCAAATGCATAATTTCTTCACCTTTTTCAATAGATAAATCCATTGTACTTGTAGGTAAAACTTCAATCGAAAGAAGTTCCCCTTGTTCAACAGCTTTCAATTCATCCAAAGATAAGACAATATTCGCATCTGCTTGTCCTTCTAAACTGTCAATTACTACTTCTGTTTTATTCCGTCCACCTTTTTCTGTACTTAAATAGTTTGCTTTATAACGATCTTGTGTTGCCTTTACAGTATTAATAATTTTGTTTCCTAAACGAATATTAAAATGAGGCGAAACATTTTCAGCGGATGCTGTTCCTACATTCTTATATTCCAAATGTACCCGTAATTTTGCTGCGTTCGCTGTATCCACAGTTGTTGCAGTAGACCAATCAAAATTATTTGTATAACTCTCCGTTTCCGTAGTTGTTTTTGAATATCCGTATCCCACATTTGCTGAAACACTTCCGGAAGGAACAGGACCGGCTGCTGAGCCTTCTACACCACCTGAACCACTTAAACCTACATTAAATGAATGTTGTGTAGATACACTTTTTTCCCATCCTCTGCTGACTGATCCGCCATTATTATCCGTAATGGTTGCAATAGGAATTACTTCAATTCGTTTGACACCAATTTGCAAATTCGGCATGTTGGCAACTATCGGATTGAAATTAGTATCAGAATCGTTGTTATAATTCTCAACCTCATACATATCAGTAAAAGGATCACCATCCGTATTTGCATTCATAGGATTCGATATAAATTTTGGTTTCCCTTTATCCTTCTCGGGATCCCATGCTTTCGCTTCATTTTTTCCAGTTTGTGAATTGAATTCAATTTTATATCCATTCATCTCTAAGTCGTTAGAAATACCATCTTTATCCCAATCGTTGTTTGCCATTTCAATGTTTTGTGTAATGAGTGAACCTATTTCCCCATCAGATCCGAGCGTGAAATTCTTATCTTCTTTTTTTACATTTACATTCTCTTTGAATATTTCAACTGTACCTCCTGGATTCGGTTGTTTTACATCTGCTAAAGCAGGAGATGCTAAAGTCAGTGCCATCGATACACTACCTAATACACTAATTGCTGGCTTCAATTGTTTCATTGTTATTTTTCCTCCTTGGTTTCTAGGTCAATTAGAACACCTACTAGTAAGATTAATTTCATCATATATAACAAATCTTTCTTTTCTCTCTCATAACTGTTAAAAAAGTCTCTCGTAAATGTTACAAAACACTTACAGAGTTTTTAAAATCTATATATGAAACATTAAAAAGCCGTAATATGAAGAATCGATTACAATATATACAAAAAAACAGCTAGCCAAAGCTAACTGCTTACTAATTTATAAAATTTCAGTAAAAGAATGTTTTAATTTTGAAGCGTGCAAATTGGAAGAGTGACTTCAACTATAGTTCCCTTATTCACTTCACTCTCAATAAATACCTTCCCCTGGTGTGTTTCAATAATTTTATAACATACCATTAATCCTAAGCCGATTCCCTCTTCCTTAATACTGTAAAAAGGTTCTCCTAAGTATGGTATACGTTCTTTTGGAATCCCACATCCTTGATCGATAAAGCGAATCCTTATTTGATTATTATCAAGTTTATCAAATTGAATCAAAATTTCTCCTCCTGTTGGCATGGATTCAATTGCATTTTTTATAATATTAACAAATACTTGTTTTAATTGATTTCCTTCACATGGAATCAATGGAATACCGGGTGTAAAATCAATTCTAATTTTTATATTATTCATCATTGCTTGAGGTTGCAGTAGCATTAAAACTTGATCCATTAGCACACTAATATCATTAGGTTGTATCTTTACCACCTGTGGTTTGGCTACCGCCATAAATTCATTAGTAATACTTTCTATACGCTCAATCTCTGATGATACTATATTTATATACCCCTGATTATTCTCAGTTTCCGTTGATTTTAGTAATTGCATAAACCCTTTCATTGCGGTTAATGGATTATTAATTTCATGAGCCATTGCAGTCGCTAATTGTCCTACGACAGCAAGTTTTTCAGATTTCCGTAGTAATTCTTCTGTTTTTAGCCGTTCAGTGATATCACGAGAAATACTCAGGAAAACCTTTTTACCATTTAAGTTAAAAACACGGACACTAAACTCAGTTGTTATTATTTTTCCTGTTGGAAAAGCATATTCATCTTGTAAAGTGAAGGAAGTTTCTCCCTCTCTAATTTTTTCTAACAACCTTACAATCATTTTAGAATCTTGTGGTACTACATTTGGAAATGGTAACGAGAGCAGCTCTTCTCTACTATATCCAAATCTTTTACAACCAACAGGGTTTACCTCAATGAATCGACTGGGAACATAATTTTCATTCAGCTCTACTACATATACTGCATCAGTTGCTTGTTCGATTAGTGCACGGTACTTCATTTCACTATCTTTTAATTGTTGATGTAATTGATGTCGCTCTCTTTCTGCTTGTTTTCTTTCAGAGATGTCTCTACATATTGCAGATAAAGCTATCACATTTCCTCTTACGTCTAATATAGGAGAAACTGTCAGACTGACATCAAGAAGACTTCCATCGTTACGTCGTCTAACAGTTTCTAATCTAGTAACTACGGATTCTCCTGTTAGAATTTTCTGAATATTTTCGAGTGATTCTTCCATTAAGAAATCTGGTACACAAGGTAATCTCTTACCTATGATTTCTTCTAATGACCATCCAAATATCTTTTCATAAGCTTTATTTGCTTGTAAAATATGCCCTTCTCGATCAGATATGGTAATAGCATCTACATTATGCTTTATAAATGATTCTAGTAATTCTTTGGTAGCTCTTAATTCTGATTCTACCTTTTTCCTTTCGGTTATATCGACTGTAGAACCAACAACTTCAATAACTTGTCCATTTCGTTTAATCGGCCTAAGTGCAATAAGAATAATTGTTTTATCATCTGGCCAGGGTAATTCGAATATAATTTCTTTCCCTTCCCATGCCTGAAGATAATACTTCATCAATTGTGAAACTAAATGTGGTGGAACAATAGAGGCATCAATAGTCCGTAAGCTTTTCCCTACCACCTGTTCAGAGTAAAATCCTTTTTGATAATAAAACTGTCCATCACATAAAGTGTGTATAAAGTGCTTACCCACTTTTTTAAATTTAAAAATCCCTCCTTGAAGCTCATGTACGGTATCTGTAAGTTCTTGCTTGGATTTTTTTAATTCCCGGTTCATTTTAGATAAGTCCTGTGTTAAATAATACAATCTCTGGTAGGCTTCCATAAGAAATAGCCCAATTAAAAGTCCTAACGCTATATATAATAAGCCTCCTGTGTAAAGTAATGTAGTATTAAATAATACACCAACTAACCACTTTATTCCGACAAAAATAGAAAAATATAAAGATGCACTTTTAAAAGGATGAAGGTTTTTAAAATATGTTTTAAAAGTAAAAAATAGAACACTCATACTTAAATATGCAATCACAGGTGGCTCCCAATACCCACCAATGAAAAAGATACGCATTATAATTATGCTAATTAGTGTAATCCAACCAGCAATGCGACCAAAGTAAATAAAAGATAGAATAAGAGGAACAACTCGAAGATCGTAGGAAAATCCCATGTATGGAAAAGAAAAGAGCATCAAAGTAACTGCAATAATCCCTCCATAGAATTTTTCGAAATATCGCCTGGAATGAATCAAAAACACTTGAATAAATATCGCTGCGCTAACTAATAAAGAAAAAATAGAAAGATTGATGAAATAGTCTTTAATAATCATGTAATGTCCCTCCCTGCATTAAAGATATATTCGACATAAAAACAGAAAATCCTACAAATAATATACACAGTTCAGGTGCAAAAAAATATAATTCCGTACATGACAATACATGTAAATAGTATCATATTGATTCAAATCGAAAATCAGGGCATCTTCCATTTGAACCTGTAAATCCCCCAAAAATAAGGTGTTTATTTAAATGTTATGTACAAAAAAACGTAGGAATATTTAATTCCTACGTTTTTTATAAATTAATCAATTCCTTCACTATTACGATTCTTCTAATTCCTCAATTTCGGCTTTTCGCTTTAAAAATATTGCAATATCTTTATTCTCCCTTTCTATTAAACCAAGAGCATGTCTATCATTTAAAGCTAATTCTTTATAACCCCATATATATTGTATCGTTGTTGCTTTACTATGTTTATGATCCGCAAAATACCATTCTAAAGGTTGTAAAGGGTTCGATACTTCAAACAATTCTGCTGGGTACCATGAAGGCAAGTTTGCATTTTCACCCAAGATTAGATAGTCTAATGCTCCATTCAATGAACTAATACCATAAACCACATATTCCTTATCGGTTTCTAAATTTATAATAGAGTCTCGATTATATCCTTGATCTAATAAAACCTCTGAAAATGTATCTCCTGAATTTTTTATACACATTACCTTCACATACAAGCTCCTATCAACAAAAAATTAATTTTTAAATTTAAAATCATTAAATTCGCCTGTTCTATTATTTTTAAAATAATGAATTGCTACAAGAGTTCCATTCCTAGCCACCTTCTTTGGGTCAACAAGAATCTGTCATTGGTATTCTCGTTAGAACTATTCTTTGTGGATTTGAATTAATTTTTTTCATTGCAAGTCGTTCTTTTAATGTATTTGCAGTGCTTCTACCTGCGGAGTCTCTTCCTAATATTTCAACTTCATATTTTGTATTCTTTGTAGCCTCTTCTAGTTCCTTTTCTTTTTTTTCAGGTTTGCATATATTTCATGTCAAATTACAGAAGTGAGTCAGGCCACTCTAAATCTTAGATTAGAAGAACATGAATAATATTCTTTTTTGAATTGTAATTAAACCTCAGAGTGGCACCTCATACTCAGAACCATTTCCTTACCCAACAGAAGTTAATAAAACATATTTAATTATTGCTTCACCGCTTTGGCTACAAGTGCTGCGTATGCTTCTGCACCTACTTTGGTTAAATGCACACCGTCAGGTGCAAAGTAGTCTTTCTTTCCAGCACTTGCTGCATACCAATCAACTAGAGTTACATTCGGATATTCAGATACCGTTACTTTCAGTCTCTCATTCACGATTGATTCCCACGGACGTGGTACTCTCGTATTAATAAATATGATTTTACGTTCGTTTCCAATTACTTTTATTAATGAAACAAGTTGTTCAGTAGTAAAGGCTCCATTTGTACCTAATCCAATAATGACATAATTTCCTAAATTACCTTCATATTTTAACTGTTCAACTACCGGAATCGCTTTTGACAGCTGGCGACCAATTTGGGCATCAATCCTAATATCAGGAAAAGTATTTTTTAAATACGGAGTAATATCAATCATAACGGAATCGCCTATCGCAGTAACTGTGAGTGAATTTTTAGGTTGCGCAGAATTTACTTCTCTTGATTCCCCTTGTTTTTGAGGCGTCTCTTGATTTGGATTTTCCCAAACTGCAACTGGATGTGGCGCCGGTTGTGTTTGTGCTGCTTTTACCTTATCTTGTTGAGAGTTCTCCTTAGCCTTACTAGCTTTTGATAACCCTACGACCGCTATCGACGAAACGAATAATGTACAAATTAAAGCTAACTTAACACCTAAAGTGACATTTTGAATTCTTAAATTCTTAAACTGAATGTTCCGGAGCGCACCTTGTCGGATTGGTTTTTCAATAAACTTCCATGAAATTTGCGCAATCAATATAATCAAAAGAAATTGAAGGATTGCTCTTATTAATGAAAAATCCCCAGCATTTACCTTTGGAGTCGTCAATGTAAGAATTGGATAATGCCAGAGGTATATGCCATACGATCTTATCCCTATCCAACGTAAAGGTCTAAATCGTAAAAATTGAGCAATACGACTAGCTGGATGAGCTAGATTTGCGACTAACAATGCTGTTGCAATTGATAAGAGAACCATTCCTCCCTTGTATAGAAATGGATCATATTGATTGGTCTTCCAAAACATAACCAAAATAATAATAAGGGCAATGCCCCCCACTACATCAAGAATGAAACGCGCCTTTGGGATAATTTTATTTGCAAGTCTATTGCTTGGCCAAACTAAGGCAAGTACCGCTCCGATAAGTAAGGAAAAGGCCCTCGTATCTGTACCATAATATATTCTGCTCGGATCAGCTCCAGGTTCATACAAAATTGCCATCGCTAAAGCTGAAGCAACGGCTCCCAGACAAATTAATAAAATCATACGGGATTGTTTTTTTATGTAGTAAAGCCCTAAACTAATGATAAATGGCCAAACAACGTAGAATTGTTCCTCAACTGCTAACGACCAAAAATGATTCAATGGAGAAAGCTGGTTAAAATTATCAAAGTACGATAATTTATGATAAATATACCACCAGTTACTAACATAAAATAATGCCGCTAATGAATCTCCGCGCATTTTTTCAAGTAAAGAGCTATGAAAAACTGTAATCCATGCCAACGTTATAACGAGCATAACAAGCATTCCTGGAAGCAATCTCCTTGCCCTACTAAGCCAGAATTTTTTTAAATCAATTCTCTTATTTCTCTTCCACTCTATGGCTAGAATATCTGTAATTAAATAACCTGAAAGTACAAAAAATACAGTAACTCCTAAAAATCCTCCAGGCATCCAATTAAAATTAATATGATACAAAATAACACCTAGTATAGCTAGGCCCCTTAGACTGTCCAATCCAACCATATAACGACTATTTTTTTTAAAAGGTTTAGTCATCCTACATTCACCTCTTTTTCTTGGAAATTAGGTTAATAATAACGGCACAAAGTACTATTAATCCCCTAAAATCGTATAAGCTAAACTATTACAAACATCTTTTTGTAAGGCTCTTTTTTTTATCTTTACATGCACAGTAATTAATACTTTAACACGTTATCTGGCTCTGTTGTGAAAATTTTTAAGCTAGATGTTCTTGTTGCTCTTCCGAAAAAGAGGAATATGATATATAACGTATATTTGAACATTCCCCTGCAAAATAACGTTATAAAGAAGGGCTACTGGTTATGAGCAGCCCCTCTTTTACCTTACTTCACATATACATATGTTTCATTTGAAATCACATTTTATGTCTTGCCCTTACTGTCGTGTATTTTATATTGCAGCGAACCTTGCATCAGAACAATATGTGTTCTGGTGCAAGGTTTTTTTAACTAGAATAAATTCTGGGAAAGCAAATAAGGAACATGATAGATGTGATATTTTAAAGAAAAATAATAGTAGCCATTTGCTACTATTATTTTTTTCTTTAAGTTATCATAATATGCCTGAAATTCTAAAGGGACGTGGTATGTCAATTCATCTAACAACCATTATGTGCTGAGTTCGTAAATGCGGAAATTTCATTCGTGATTTTTGAAAAATAAAACAAAAAAGAAAAACTATCTTTGAAAATGGATGAAACCTACATAAATGTCAACTAATCTATGTACGAATTCCTTTGCTTTAGCTAGGGGTTCTAGGAAATAAGGAGCCATATGCCGGTCAATTTTTCAATTAACTTGGTGTCTAGTTTAGTGTACCATCTCCAATTAATACATTTTTTCGGGTTCAGTTCATTATATTTTCTACTTTGTCTTTATATACAACATATTCTTTTCCATCCACTACTGCTACCACCGCAAATTCATCATTTGGATTGAATGAAAGCCAGTCAGCCCACATGCTTGTATTAGCACCTCCACTCCACATATGATGAACAGTGTTTTTAGTTAAATTCATAACTTTATAAGACGCATTTGGTGCATTTGTTCCAGTCTTTATTTCAAAAGTATATGCGTTATGGATTTTTTTATAAAAGTAAAAAACGTTTGATGGACGAAGTAGATTCATAAAATCTTGTTCTTTCTTCTCTGCAATTTTTATGCCTTCTAGTAATGTGACAACATCTGCTCTTAATGTTTTCCAACTGTCTTTAGCTGAATTCAAGTTAGGCTTTAAAAATTTATATCTATTTTGATCAGCTTTTTCATCAACTTTATCAATATGCCCCATTACGCCCGAATATTGAGAGTCTAAATCATCCCATTGTGTGGACATATAAGTAAGAGCAGTAATAGCACTATCAATCGTACTATGCATATCACTAATATTATGAAATGCAACTCCGACTACACGATTTAATGTAATTTTATAATCTACAGTTTTACGTAATTCTGCTAAAGCAGGCTCTAATCGACCTAAATTATCTCTAGCAGTACCTATCATTATGCCACCAGAAATAAGCGTGGGGATAAAAGGGACTTTCACCATTATTAACCCATCAGATTCTAATTTCTTATAATAGTTTACTTGTCCTAAAACTTCATCTAAACGCTTTTGATCAGTCTCTACATCAGCTCCTTGGTTTTTTAAAATCGATTGCAAGGTCTCTTTATGGCTTCCAAATACTCTAACATCTTCTCCAATAGCGTTTTTAAATTTAATTAATTCTTCTATTAACGCTTTTGCGGACTTTTGGTTTCGTTGAATCCCCACCCTTAAATCTGTAATCCCCTTTTTTAAAGTATCCCCATTTCCATTATTGATCGCCTCTACTAATGTTTCATAATAATTTTCAAACTTTGTATCGTATTCAATAATGCCGGTCAATGTATCTAAAAGCTGTTTTTTTACTTTTGTATTCCATGTAACAGCATGTGCTCTTGCATTCTTTTGATCCTGTACAATTTTACTAGGTAAATCTGCATACCCATTAATAGAAATCCCTTCAAAACTCACATCCGGATTATTAATTAGCAAATAAGAATATTCATTCATAGCCTTTGCAAATAACCCAGCATCTTGTACAGTTTTTTTCATCTTTTCTTCATTTGCTGAAAGAGACATATCTCCAGTGTTCGTTTGTTCAGTTTCAATTGCAAAGGTTGCTATTGGTGTGAGTGCATAGGTAGTTGTCATAATTAAAAATGCTGATACAGCCAGTATTTTATAAGGTTTTTTTTTCATCTTTTCTTATTCCTCCTGTATAGAGTATGATTTCAAGTCCTATTCTTATTAAAAGAAGATGTTGTTGCATAGATTCGATATTATTAAGCAAATCTATATAACCTGTCTCCTATTGATCGATTCTGTTACAAATTTTTAAAAACAAGTAAACTACATGGCTATCTTTTTATTTGGATACAACTTATATATAAGTGAAAGGCGAAGTCTTTAATGAGACTCCGCCTTTTTAATATATAAGGATTTATTAATTACCGCTTTACTGTTTATCAGTGTAATCATAGACTCTCTATGTTATGGGTCACTTTGCAACAGAATAAATATTTCCCTATTTTTGTGGAGTAACAGTTTCCACTTTTAATTCCTTTATCCCCTCTTTTAATGTAACAGCATCTGTTCGTAATGTTTTCCAACTATCTTTCGCTGCATTTAAATTAGGTTTTAAGAATTTAAATTTATTTTGATCCGCTTTTTGAGCTGCATTCTCAATATGGCCTAGAACGCCCGAATATTGAGAATCTAAATCATGCCACTGCGTTGACATATAAGTAAGAGCGTTAATAGCATCATCAAGTGCCTTGTGCATTTCATTAATATTACTATAAGCAACTCCAACTACACGATTTAATGTTACTTTATAATCCACGGTCTGACGTAATTCTGCTAATAAAGGCTCTAACTTACCTAAGTTGTCTCTTGCTACTCCCACTATAATACCGCCAATTATTGGTAGACCCAAAATAGCACCCTTCATTACATTAAACCCATCAGATTCTAATTGTTTATAATAGTTTACTGATCCTAATACTTCTTCTAGACGCTTTTGATCTGCATCAACATCTGCACCTTGGTTTTTTAGAATCGACTGCAAAAGATCTTTATTGCCTCCAAATGCTCTAACATCTTGTCCAATAGAGTCTCTTAATTTAGTTAATTCTTCTATTAATTGTTGTGCGTACTTTTGGTTTTGTTGAATTTCACCTCGTAAATCTGTAATTCCTTCTTTTAAAGTTTCTCCATCCCCTGTATTAATCGCCTCAACCAATGTTTCATAATAATTGTCGAACGTTGTATCATATTCAACAATACCAGTCAATGTATCTAAAAGCTGTTTTTTTACTTTCGTGTCCCAAGTAACAGCATGTGCTCTTGCATTCTTTTGATCTTGTACGATTCTACCAGGTAAATCTACATATCCATTAATAGTAATTCCTTCAAAATTTACATCAGGATTCTTAATTAGCATATAAGAATAGGCATTCATAGATTTTGCAAATAATCCAGCCTTTTGCAAGGTCTCTTTCATTCTCGCTTCATTTGCAGAAAGAGCCGTATCTCCATTGTTCGTTTGTTCAATTTCACTTGCAAAAGTTGCTACTGGTGAGACTACAGAAGTTGCTGTCATAGTTAAAAGAGCCGATGCGACGATTAGTTTGTACGGGATATTTTTCATCATTTTATATTCCTCCAATATAAGTTTTCATTTTCAGTTCTATTCCTGTTTAAAAGCGATGTCTTTTGAAATGAATTCTGCATCTTTATGAATATCATTCCAACTTTCTTTAGCAGCTTTTAAATCATCCGGTATTAAAGAGAATTTGTGGTCTTGCATAGAATCGATATTATCCAGTAAATCTGTATAATTTGCGCCCATTGTATTCCATTGCTTTTGAATATTTGTTAGAGACAATATCGCTTGATCTACAGTCTGGTATAGATATGCCAATGTTTCTTTCGCGTTAGTAAGCGAAAGAACTGCTTGATTAGCACGATCTGCTTTCATACTTAATTCCCCGATTTTGTTAGAAATTTCGTTATAGGAGTCCATATGCTTAGATGCCGTGACACCAGCCGCAGTTCCTAGACCGATACCAGCTGCTCCAAGAGCTGAAAGTCCACCAACAACAGCCGGTGTTGCTGTACCACCAGTTACAACAATTACAACTGCTCCTCCAATAGCTGCAATAACTAAAATAGCTGCTCCCAATCCACCACCAATTGACCATGCTAATACATCATCAAAATGTTTTTTCTGAGTAGAACGAAGTTGCTCAATTTCAGCTTGAAGTTGTGGAATCGTTGCTTGTTGACCTGCTAATATTGCAGTTAATCCACCTTTCCCATCTGGACCACCAACATTATTTTTAAAATCTGTAGAATTTTGATATAGTTTCCCTTTGAAGTCTTGTAGCATCTTAATTACATCTGTTACCTCTTTTGAATTTGTATTAATTGTTGTAATTAAATCATTTATGCCCTCTTTTAGACCTGCCTTATCTTTCTTTTGTACAGTATCTACTAATGTGTCGTAATAATTTTGAAATTGTTCATCGTAATTTACAATATTACGAGCTGTTTTTTGAATCTGTGGCTTCGCTGTATCTAACCAATAATTCGCATTGATTCGTGACAGTTCTTGATTAAGGTGAATATTTTTGAGCAACTCTCCTCCTTCTGATCCTAAATCGATATTAGATAAATTTACATTCGGTTGCTTAATCATTGTTTTTGCGTACAAATCCATTACAAGAATATGAGACCCTGTTTCAGCCAATGCTTTCTTCAGTCCCTCAGGACCTAAAACATAATTGCCTACTTTTTGTTCTTGAGCGGTCGTTTCTTGTGCAAATGCATGAATAGTGTTACCAGTAGTAGCAGTTATAACCGTTGCCAGAGTGGCTAAAGTTAGCACTTTGAATGGGAATTTTTTCATCACTTTTCTCCTTTTTTCGCTAGATTCCTAGAATTTTCATAGTTTTTCCAAAAACGTAATATCAAAATTTATATACCTGTTCTTCAAGGTAACTTATTACATTTTTTAATTGTCTTAATGTATCTTTTTGAGACTGCTCGTTAGTTGCATCAACATTAGTAGATAATTTTGTAATATTATTTTTTATTTGATCCAAATCTTCTTTATAGCGCTTTAGTAGGTCAAGTTCTACATCTACTTGATTTGCAAATGTATGCAAATCATTTTGTGAAAGAAGAAGCATTGATTTTTGCAAATCTGCTATTGATAGTTTCGTTGTTAAATCATATATTTTTTGGTTTTGTTTCTCTAAGTCATCTAAATATGATCGCTGCTCTGCTGTTAGTTTATTTACTTCTGCGAAGACACCAAATGTTTTCTTAATCTTTTCAGTATCAATGGCTTTCATCAGGTCATATTCTTGCGTTTTTGCAGCTGCAGCTGCAGCTATTTCACCTTGTTTGCTTTTCTCAATTGCTTCACGAGCTGCCTTTTTGGCCGATTCAATCTCTAGAGCAGTTTTACCTTGTTCTGTCGCTTCTTGCGCTGCTTTTTTCTCCGCTTCTAGAATAGAGTTGTTAATTTCTTTTCCTTTGTTATACGCTGCCATCCCCGCTTGAGCAGCCGGTTCAATAATTTCTTTTGAAAGACTATAAATTTCTTTGAATATAGCAAATCCCTGCTCATTTAAAGCTCCTGGTATTAATGCAATTTGTTGTAAATCATTTTGAATTGCTTTTTTGGTATTTAATATTTCATTTTTTAACTGATCTATTTTTCCTGTTCCATCTGTACCTAATATGCCTTGCGCAGTTGCCACATTAGTATCGAAATCTTTTAATTTTTTATCAAGCTGTAATTTAAGATCAGTTAACTCATTAATTTGTCGTTGCGCATTTTCTTGATTCGTCATAGCCATTTCTTGAAGTACTTCAAGTCTATCCACAAAACCTTCTCTATCTTCTTTATTGTCTACATACGATTTTAATGTCGGATAATAGCTATTAAATTTTGTTACAAATCCTTTGCTTTTTGAATTTAATAGAATTAACTGTGGATAGAGTTCCGATGACCATTCCTTCATATCTTGTTTGATTAGGAATTGATTTGTATTTAAAGCTGGGACTTCCTCTAGCTGTACATTAGGACTCATTAAAGATTGATCAATATACGTTTGGATTAATTTAGATTGCGCACCTAATTTTCGTAATGATGAAGAAATATCCATGTTTTCCTGTTGAGTTTCTGCTTGAACGATTGGTGTTGCGAGAGTATTGATAGGAATAGTCGCTCCAGTTACAATGGATGTTATTAAAAATCCTGTCATTATTTTATTCTTCATTCCGTACACTCCTTTACCATTTTTTTCTATAAATTGATTCATATAACTTGTACGACCTAGCACTAGGCTCTCTCTTTGTACACGGATGAGGAAAGAGAAGTCTTTCAGATAGGGTGTTATCCTTATTTTTTACTTCTAATAGGATGTAAGAATTTTACTCATCTCTCATTTAGATACTCTATTTTTCAAAATAAACAATAAAAATTCATCAGCTATATTTGAATTAGACACCCAATGGGTAGTAAAATATTAATTCTCCCATAGAGTTGCGGTTTAACTTACAGAACCGCGAGGATAGATAAACCAATGCTGACAGTTAATCCTGTTTTGACCTTGTTTAATATCAATTACATAATATGTCTCTTAGTTTTGTCAGCAAGAGCCTTACAAGACTACAAAAGATGAACTTATACTGTACATTGCTTATACTTTTATTGCGGAATAAATTCACTTTTGTTATGCAAAAACTTAGAACACTTTTATTACAAACTTGATCATTTTGAGATTCTAGGTCTCTCGTTAATTAACTGATTATTAAGAAAATTATTTTCGACATAATGTTACTTACAACTTCGCTATACTCCTATTAGCGTCATCTTCTCCTTTCTCTCTGGTCATACCAGTTATGTTGTTCATTAAAACATTAAATTTTTAATGCGTAAATAGCAAAATTTTGTCGATTGTACTCAATAATTTAACTGTTAAGTAAAAATACGAGCCAAAAATATTATACAAATATAATTAATTAAAAATTTCACCTCTGTAATTGTAATGATTACAAATTAATATATATAAGGTTACAAAATAACTATTTTAGCTTAACCAAGAAATTATATTTTAGAAAAAATACTTATAGAATAATTTAATAGGTTTTTTTATACTTTTTTACCTTTATTTAGTTATGTATAATTGCATAAAACATAGATATATCATGTGATATATGTTACATTATTAATTTTTACGAAATATACCCTAATATCAACATTAATAAATATTTAAAATGGAGATATTAATCTATAAACTTATCCATCGTTATAACCATAGATTTTAAAATATAAAATAGCTGCAAAGCTTTCTTAAAAATCCTTTGCAGCCTTCTGTTTTTTTGTTTTCTTTAGAAAAATAGTGTTTCAAGTTAACAATATGGTATAAACATTTCCATTGTGCTTTTGCTTGGATATATGTTTCATGGACTCTTCAAAAGCTATTTGTTTGAGCTGACGTCAGACTCGTTTGTCTAATTCAGAACTATACTGATAAATCCAGCGCCTAATTATTATTTAAAAAATAGATAAGCTTCGTTTCTCCATTATTTTTGCCAACTCCTGAAAATTGAAACTGTTCCGCTAACAAGATAATATCAGGTTGATCATACGTCTATTTGAATACAAGTTCCTTATCTAAACAAATCACACACTTTTTCTAGAGTAATAAGCTCAGTATTTTCAAGTTTTAGAGATTACTTACACCTATTTTTAAGTTTTTACATTGAGACCAGATAACAAGCCTATATTATTGTATATTTTTCACGGTACTGTCTAGGGGTCATGCTAGTAATTTTTTTGAAAACCCTCGTAAAATAACTTTGGTCATTAAAGTTAAGCCAAGCACAGATATCTGATAGCGAATAAGTAGTTAGAGTTAATAATTTTTTTGCTTCTTCCACTCGTTCCCTTTGAATATATTCGCTTAAAGTAATTCCCATTTCTTTTTTAAATAGTTTAGACAGATAAGTAGGGGTAATTTCCAAATGATTAGCAAGTTCATTGAGAGTTATTCCATCGTAAACATTTTTATTAATATGTTTCATACATGTAGTAACCGCGTATGAATACTTTTGTGCATTGAATTCTTTCACACGATCTGCAAAGGTACGTAAAGCGTCTCCTGACAATCGCTTTGCAGATTCTACGTTATCTAATTGTTCCAGAGTTTGTATATATAAAATACTATGAGCAAAAGCAATATCTGGTGGCAGGTTCCCTTCTATCGCATATCGAGTAGCTAAGGTAATCGCAATAATTCCAAGGTTTTTTTGGTTCCTGAGCGGATCCTCTATTAACATCAGTTCAACATCCTCTTGTGAAACTGCATACATATACTGTATTAACCTTTTTTTATTTCCTTCTTTGATAGTCAAAAAGAAATCATTTACTAATGCCATGTTGTGAGTTTTAGGTTTGTTTTGTCGGCGTTTTAAAATATATAAATCAGGTTTCACAATTTTATTAGGAACTTCCTCTAGTACTTTATTTTTTTCTAAAACAATACCCACATCTAACTTTTCATTGAAAATCATGTAATGTAATAAAATTCCCATATCAATTAATGTAGTTTTTTCAATCTCAGATAAACACTGATAATAGGCTAGTCTTTCTTGAATTTTATCATTTGATTTAAATTCTTTTTGAAGTTTTATGGTCATATCATCTGAACCTTTTGGATGTATAGTGGGACCGATAATAATAGTCCCTTTAATGTGATCATGATTTTCTATATGTATTAGAACAAAATTTTCAAGATAGCTGTTACATCTGAAAAGTGGTAAGTTAAAGGGATCGTTTTCTTGATAAATATCACTAAGATGTTCTTCTTTTGAAGAATAAAAAGGACTATAAACATCATCAGATGTAGAATGATATAAAATTTTTTTGTCTGTAGATAAAATATGTACAGGGGCATTAAATGCTTTATGTGCAAGATCACACAAGTGTTGTATATCGATAGAAGTATTCATTACATTCTCCTTTTAAGTAAATTATTTGATAAATTTCCTCATTGTTCCTTTTATAGTTTCATAATATATATTCTGCTAGGTATAATTCACGACAAATAATACTATAAAATATCAAATTAGTACAATTCACGACAAAATATTACTATATCTTTTTTATGAAAATCATATATTATTTAATTGTAATTAGCATCTAAATATCAGAGTAGATAAGAAAATGAAATGAATGAAGGTCATTTCTTAATTCTACAAGATCTAATCATTACACTTGAGAAAACAGTGAAGAACATACAAAATACAGTGGTACTCCATGCGAGGACCAAGCTGGAAAAAAGATTCAAAATACAGCGAAAGTAACAAGAGATACTGTGCCACCACAAAAACCAACAATCAAAATTTCAATTCAATTACTTGTACAAATTGAATTCCAAAAATAGATAATGCTCATTTAAATGTAAAACTGAAAACCTACTGTGTTTCAAATTTTAGACAAAGATAACAAAAAGTCGGGAAATTAACGACAGAGGACAATGATAAGACTATTTATGAACCACTATGCTTCGGAAAGTACACGTTGGAAGAAATTCAAGCACCAAATAGATCTACGTTATTTAAAGATCTAATTGAGAAAAGAATCTTATCATCAGTACAAAAATAAAAAAAGAAAACATAAAAAACGAATGGAATATTTAAAATTCTGGCGATATAGGGACAACTATTTTTATCTAATCCCCACAATATTACTGGTCCCAACATTAGTTTTATTTTCCACAAATGAGGAAGAAATATATAGATTTCAAAAATACTAGGAATTGCAGGGGAGATAGAACATATGAATAAACTTTATTTATATGTTGTTCATCTTTGTATTATTAATCTTTATGCTACCTAGCTTTCATACCGCACCACATCAACATATTCTTAATTTTCCACTTTATTTTTAATTAAGAATCAAAATACCTTTAAATGAAGTTATATTATAGTTTATTAAATACTATAAATAAAAACAAAATGCTATTTAAACACCCTCTGACTACTCATATGAGGTTTTTCCCCTAATGATACCTATGGTATTAACTCCACTTTAAAGGATCGTTTTAAAAGAATTTGAGAAGCCATTTTTCTAGTTCACCATCAAAATTCTTGAAATTTATGTAAAAAAGAACCCGTTTTATATATAGTTTCTTTTTTCATTTCTTTAACTTAGTCTAATCTATATTGCCCAGTTAATTGTTCCTCAGCCATTCGAGCTAAGTGTAATTATTCTAATCATTAACACCTTTTTCCTTTAAATTCTTTAGACCCTATCCTTGTTTATATGAATAGCTTTCTTATTCGAAAATAGATTTTTAAAAATTCCTCCCCCTACAATTAATACACCTATTCCAACTAATTTATTTATTTGTATTGGAACGCTCTCCATTCCAAACAATCCGAATGTATCAATACATAATGCAACAACTAATTGTGTAATAAGACTAATTAACACCGTATACGCTGGACCTAAACTCTTTATTGCACCCATTATACAAATAATTAATCCAATGCCAAACAATCCGCTTATATAAAACAAATAATTTGTAGTGTAAAAATTAATGCTAATACTTTTCTCTGTTATGATATAAAATAGACCAGAACTTATGAGACCTATTCCAAGAACACATGCAGTTGTTAACCACTGTCCTACACATTCATTGACCTTTGTGTTAAAAATAGATTGTAAGCTAATTAATACTCCAGCAAATATAGCTAAACTAAATCCAATCAAAATATTCCTCTCCCTTTCATTGCTCATATATATTATCTTTAGCAACTTCCTTCATTCTAGAAAAATCTTTAATTACGATAACTCCATTTTTCTTTTCAATTAATTTTTCTTTATTTAATTTTTGTAACACCCGAATTACGTGCCTATAACTTACTCCTATAAAATCAGCAATACTTGATATGGAAGTTGCATCTAAATCCTCTTTATACATATTTCCGTTACTATCTGTTGAAATTGATAGTAAATAACTAGCTACACGCACTTCTACTGGATAAAGTAAATTTAGAGCTGTAAAACGGGTCGATATTTTTAACGTGTTCGCAATGTTTTCAAGCAAGAAGTTCATAAATATAGGATCATGTAATAACTTGTTTCTAATAACCGTATTAGAAATGGAGATAGCTACAACATCTGAACAAGCTTCAACGACATTATGAGTCTTGCTTTTTTGTATCAATTCAAGATCACCAACAACCGCCAATGGATTGATAAAGCGAAGAATTAGTTTCTTTCCTTCTGGTGTAATCGTATAAACTTTTACTTTACCTTTCACTACAAAATATAAACGATCCATTTCGTCATCTATATTGCAAATAAACTTGCCTTTTTCAAAATGATTTATTTGAAAATAAGCTGTATCTATTTCTGAAAAAATCTCAAATATTTTATTAGTTTTCAAATAATGAATAATTAAATCTGATCTATTCTCCATTCTCATTTCCTCCTTCTATTCACATATTAAATATTACAATCCCTATAATCATTACTATTGTTCCCACAATATGATATCTCTCCATCTGTATCTTTTTTATATGGAACAGTCCTTTTATTTCAATGAAAGTTGCTGTTAACAATTGAGCAACCATAAGTGTGCCAGCTGTCAATGTAACCCCCATTGAATATATCGCCATAGTTTCTGCACAAATAATGAATCCACCAAATGCACCGGCTACTAAATATGTTTTTTTCACACCCTTTAAATCCGTTACTTTCTCTTCTTTCTTTAACAAAAATATAGTTATTGCAATAAGGAACCCAATTAAATGCGTTATAATACTCGTTGACCATATGCCGATATGTGAACTAAGTTTCGCATTAAAGGTTCCTTGAAGTGTTATACATACACCAGCAAAAACAGCAAATACAATGCCTTTCAAAAAATCATCTCCTAATTTTTTATTTCTAACTTAATTAAAAGCTATGACCCTAAAAGGCAAAAGGACAAATGTCACATCACTATGAAAATAATTAGAAATGAACAAAAAACACATCTCAAAAATTTGAGATGTGTTTTTATATTTTTATTAATATATAATTTTTTACATATTATAACTACGCTACATTAACAGTCTTCTTCATAACAAACTTCGCAAATAAGAAACGCACAAGCGGCCCCATAATAATTAATTGTAATGGATAAGCCATAATGAAATTTTTAATAAAAATTGAAAAATAACTTGAAACAAATGATTCCCCTTGTAGTCCACCATGTAAATACATCATAGCCATTCCGTAAAATGACATAAAGAAAACCATTCCGATTACCATAGCTGTAGCCATCGCTACTATAATATTTATTTTCTTCGATTTATTAAACGGTATCGCGAATACAATTTTTTTCGCACAAGGTCCAACGATACATATCTCAATTAATAACGCAATCATAAATCCAATTAGTAGTTCTAATGCGATCTCCTTAATATGAATTGGCCCTCCTGCTCCGTTCAATAATAAATTGTAAAACGTCATTACGATAACCATCCCTAGGCACATCATCATACCGAATTGGAGGTTTTCCTTTCTTGTTGTTGGCAACTTTCATCATCCCTTCTCTTTGAGTCTTTGCCATTATATCGATATTGGAAACTCCTTCGTAAGTGAACATTTTGTGAACATTTCGAAAGCGTTTACGTGTATTTCTTTCACTCTTCACTCTAATCTTCCCATTCTATAACTGTATGCTTATAAAGGTTTTATATATTTCAATGTTGAATTACTAAATTTAACATTGAAATATATTACTACTAGGAGGATAACTATGAATGAAGCAGAATTTTACGCATATCACATCGTTACAAAGAAAAAAATGAATATCGGACAAATCATTCATTTTGATAATAATCAAACTAACACTTTATATCACTTCTTTTTTGAAAGAGAACACTTAAATGCTACTGGCGAAGATTCTATTCAAATTTTAAAAAGCAATTATATAAATAACGAACTACATATAAATAATGAAAACGCTCAAGTAGTTATGAAATATACGGATCAAACAATTAGAGCCGTTAGGGAAACGATTGTCGAAATGGTTAGGCTTCAAGAATATCCTGAATACCCTTCAAGGTTATCTTGCTTATATGCTTCTAAAAGCTATGAAGATGCTTTGAAATGGAAAGCGTTATTTGATTCTTACAACCGAGATGTTTTACAGATTGTTAAGCTACTAGTGAGTGGAAATTCTTTTGAAAGCGACGGAAATCTTTTACCAAAAGAAGATGGTATTTCTTTCTCCAGAAAAATTGAACAGGCTAGAGACTATTGGAAAGGAAATAGCAAAAGCGAATTACCTGAACTACTGATTAATGGGAAAATTCAGGTGGTGGAAATTATCGATGATTTTTCCAAAATTAAAATTTAATTCTTGGCTAAATATTAGAGAATGGAGATTACAATGATGAAAAAGGTGTACTTCAATCATGATGGTGGTGTAGATGATCTAATTTCACTATTTTTATTACTCCAGATGGGTAATGTCGAACTTACAGGTGTTTCAGTTATCCCTGCAGATTGTTATTTAGAACCCGCAATGTCTGCAAGTCGTAAAATTATTGATCGCTTCGGCAAAGGTAATATCGAAGTAGCAGCGTCAAACTCTCGTGGAAAAAATCCATTTCCGAAAGACTGGCGAATGCATGCATTTTATGTAGATGCTTTACCCATTTTAAATGAGTATGGAAAAGTTGCAACACCTGCAGCAGCCAAACCTGCGCATCATCATTTAATAGAAACTCTTCTACAAACGGAAGGAAAAACAACTTTATTATTTACAGGGCCGCTAACTGACCTAGCCCGTGCATTATATGAGGCTCCTATAATCGAAGATAAAATTGAACGTCTCGTTTGGATGGGCGGTACATTTCGGACCGCAGGCAATGTACATGAGCCGGAACACGATGGAACGGCTGAGTGGAATTCGTTTTGGGACCCTGAAGCAGTAGATCGTGTATGGGAGGCGAAGATTGAAATCGACTTAGTAACACTAGAAAGTACAAATCAAGTTCCGTTAACAATAGACATACGTGAACAGTGGGCAAAAGAGCGTAAATATATTGGTGTTGATTTCCTTGGTCAATGCTATGCGATGGTTCCTCCTCTCGTTCACTTTTCAACGAACTCTACTTACTATTTGTGGGATGTATTAACCGCTGCGTTTGTTGGGAAAGCTGACCTTGCAAAGGTACAAACGATTAAAAGTATTGTTCATACATACGGACCTAGCCAAGGGCGTACAGTGGAAACTGATGATGGGCGACCTGTAAATGTCGTTTATAATGTAAACCACAATGTTTTTTTCAACTATATAACTGACTTAGCAAAGAAAGCTTCCACTTGAAATTCTATCTATACGAAAAATAAATAAAGTCGTATAACTTCAGATGATAAGCCTGCAAAAAAACTCAAATTGGTTGCGGCTTAATATTTACTTATTAAAAAGAGTATTGAAGTAAACTTCAATACTCTTTTTGTACAGTTTAAGGCTATTTGATTAGAGTTGCGTTTTACTGGCTAACCATTTCATAACCATTTACAAAATACGTTATTGTTTCTAACTCATCTTCATTTAATTCTCTATCTAGCTCTTGTTTATACGCTGCCTTTATCTTCTCTTCATCGCCTTTATGAGCTTCTGTGTATGTTCCTACTGTTTTTAGCAATTGTATTTCTTTTAAAAACTCCTCCCGATTTATAGCTGTCCCATGAGAAAGAATATATGTCTCAGCATCAAATTTTTCTAATTCATCTATTAATGTAACCGTTCGTTTCGTCGTATAGTTCCACTTCGAAGAAAAAATATCTGCATATATACAGTCTCCTAAAAACAATATCTTTTCTTCTTTTATATACATAACAACAGAGTCATGTGAATGATCTCCGCCCACATGCTTTAGCACACATGTCACTTCACCAAGATCTAATTCAAGTTGATTCTGGAATGTTAAAGTTGGAGGAATAATTTTAATATTTCTCGCTTTTTCATTAAACTCTTTTTTGATACACTCCGCACAAAATTCAATTTCAGTACCCTCTTTTACACGTGTGTCCAACGCTTCATCTGTCCATTCATAAGAAACAAGTGTACTCATCTCTTTTTTCGTTTCAGAATGTGCAATAGACAATGCCTCTTGTAGTACAGGTAATCCAAAAATATGATCCCAGTGCCAATGCGTTAGTGCTACGAAATCAGGACTCGATACATTCTGTTCTTTTAGCATTTCTAAAAACAATTGTGCATGTTCTTCTGAATTCCCTGCATCAATCATTAAAGTTTTTTCTTTTCCAACGACCATTCCTAATATAGGTCTATCTGTTTCAGAAACAGGTGTCATATACCAAAATGAGTTTCCTATTTTTTTAATTTGCTGCATAATCAATTCCCCTTTTCATATTCCCACTTAAATTTAATATATAAATTATAACGAATTGCTAGTTTTTTCTCTATACTCAAACACAATTACTTGGACTAATCCAACTTAACTTTTCGTAAGTTAAAAATAAGGGACTACAATCGGAGTGTGATATTATGGAGCGTTTATGGATTCCAATGATTGTAACATTTTTTTCGTTCGGTGGATTACTATTAGGAGGTGCTGTTGGAGTTGCAACACGTCAACTAATTGAAGAAAAAATGCATCGTTTATATGCATTATGTGGTGGTATTTTGCTTGGCCTTTTATCCCTTGAAATTATTCCTGAAACATTTTCAAGCTATGAAATGATTGGTCCTATACTTGGTATAGCTATCGGTATTTTAGTTATGAGCTTATTAGATAACTATTGTCACCATCCAATGATACATAAAAAGGATCAACAAGCATGGCAAACATTCCTGTTTCTCTCTTTCGCTATATTTATTCATAATATACCGAGTGGATTTGCGTTAGGCACAGCTTTTATTAATCATGCTGACTCAGCCATCCCCTTTTTAATAGCAATCGTCGTTCACCATATTCCAGAAGGATTAGCTTTAATTATCCCCTTTCTTTTTACAAAACATAAATATATTTCATTTCTATTAACAACTTTATTACTTTCTCTTATTCTCGGTACCGGTACGGTGTTTGGCATTTTAATGGAAGGAAAAGCTCTTCATTTACAAGGTCTCATTATGGGAAGCGCTATCGGTTCACTTGGTTATGTCACAATTCATGAAATGCTTTGGAAAGCTAAGAAACAGCTCTCTTTCCTTATATTTCTCATGTGGGCAACTAGTGGTTTTTTACTAATAACAGTGTTTACTTTATTCGCTGTTCATCATTAAAGCTAAAAAATTTATTATTTGTATATTTTTCCTTTTTCTTCAAAACATAATGTTATCTACCTATTATGAGGAGGAACAATTATGTTTGGGAAAACAGCTGGTGAAGCATTAGTTGATTTATTAATTGAATGGGGAGTAGAACATATATACGGTATGCCTGGAGATTCTATTAATTCTATAATTGAAGCTTTAAGAAAAAAACAAGATAAAATTAAATTCATTCAAGTTCGCCACGAAGAAGCTGGCGCATTAGCAGCGGCCGCTTATGCGAAATTAACAGGGAAACTCGGTGTTTGTATGGCAATCGCAGGACCTGGAGCTATTCATTTATTAAACGGTTTATATGATGCGAAACTCGATAAGGCTCCTGTGCTAGCAATTTCAGGACAGGTAGAAACCGATTTACTCGGAACGGATTTTTTCCAAGAAGTAAACTTAGAAAGATTGTTTGATGATGTTGCAGTGTATAACCAGCGCATTATGTCAGCGGAGCAACTACCTGCTGTAGTGAATCAAGCGATTCGTATGGCCTATACGAAAAAAGGTGTATCTGTTCTCACTATTCCGGATGACGTTCCGAAATTCGAAGTAAAAAATGGGGCTCGTGTTACAAACACTTCTTTTACATTGCCTGAGCTATTTCCGCAAAAAGAAGATTTAGATGCAGCGAAACTCGCAATAAATGAAGCGACAAAACCTGTTATTTTAGCAGGTAAAGGCGCAAAACATGCAAGAGAATCTTTACTTGCATTCGCAGAACATATCGGCGCTCCAATCGTACTTACATTGCCAGCTAAAGGAATTGTTCCTGATGAACACCCACTTTGCATCGGTGGATTAGGATTAATTGGAACGAAACCATCTTATGAAGCAATGAAACACGCGGATACTTTAATTATGGTGGGTACTTCTTATCCGTTCACTGGTTTCTTACCTGAAAAGGCAAAAACAATTCATATCGATACAGATCCTGCCCAAATCGGGAAGCGTTATGTGACAGATATCGGCTTAGCCGGTGATGCTGATAAAACATTAAAATGGTTAATTGAAAATGTAGAAAAACACGAGGACCATTCCTTCTTAGAGGATCATCAAGAAATGATGAAAAAGTGGGAAGAAAAATTACACGGTCAGGAAGAAGATTCCTCTACTCCAATTAAACCACAACGCGTTATGCATGCATTGCAGCAAGTAGCAGAAGATGACGCCATTCTTTCAGTTGATGTCGGAAATGTAACGGTCTGGACAGCAAGGCACTTCCGTATGACGAACCAGCAATTTATCATTTCAAGCTGGCTCGCAACACTTGGCTGCGGTTTACCTGGTGCACTTGCTGGAAAAATTGCGTTCCCGAATAAACAAGTATTTGCAGTTTGTGGTGACGGCGGATTTGGAATGACTATGAACGATTTTGTAACAGCTGTAAAATATAAACTACCAATCGTTGTCGTCGTATTGAACAATAATAAAATTGCCATGATTAAATTCGAACAAGAAGTTATGGGTAATATCGAATTCGGCACCGATTTAACGAATCCAGATTTCGCAAAATATGCAGAGGCGTGCGGCGGTATTGGCTACCGTATTGAGAAATTAGATGAACTACTACCTGCTTTCGAAAGTGCAGTAAAACAAAACAGGCCGTGTATTATTGATGTAGTTGTAGATGTAAACGAAGCACCAATGCCAGCAAAAATCACATTTGGTCAAGCAGCTGGTTATACGAAACATATGATAAAAGAATTATTTGAAGAAGGTAAAATTGATTTACCTCCACTTTAAACGAAAAAAGATAGCTGAAAACGATTTGTCTTCAGCTATCTTTTTTTATTTTTGTACCTCTCTATAGAATGAAAAATCATTCATAGTTGGTTGTATTTGTTTCTCTACTTTCCCTTTTTTCTTTTCCCCCTTTGGCCTTCTCACATTTCCTAATTTAATTGCATCTTGCATACTATTACTAATCAAATTTCCAGATAAGATTGTCATACTATAAAAAAGAATTGGTATGACCACGATCCAAGTATGAGTAGTTAAATGACGGAAGTTTTGACCAATTAATCCTGTCCATTCTTTTGTTACACTATCCGCCTCTATACCAAAGATTATTGTTCCGCCGAAAAACAGTTCTAACAAACCAAGATGTAAGAGAAGTAATAGGGTGCTTACAAATTGCTGGGCTACTAATAAAAGAAATGATGGTAACATATGTGGCCATACATGGCGTTTCAACCGCTGCCACTTACTCCCTCCGAGCACAGTAGCAGCCAACATAAATTCTTCATTCTTAATACGCTTTACTTCTTGCGCCGTATACAACATAACAGTTGGTACAGCAAGGCACGCAAGAACTATAATTTGAAACGTAACCCGTAAGTGAAACGGAGCAGCCTCCTCTCCACTTTCAAACATTAAAACTTCATTTAACATAAAATAGGAAATCATAATCATCGGTACAATACTAAACGGATCAAAAAAAGATGAGATAACTGAAAATGAGCGTTTACTGTACATACCAAGCAATAAACCAATCGTTCCGCCAATTACTACACGTAAAATTGCGATAACGATACTAGCACCAACTGTCCATTTCGCTCCTTCTATTATTAACTGAAAAAGGTCGCGTCCTTTCTCATCGCTTCCAAACCAAAATTTACTCGATGGTGAAAACGGAGCAGCCTCTAATCCTCCTTTTTCGTTATACATCATTGTTAATTCACGAATATTTCCGTCAAAAAACACCGTATTTCCAATACTAACAATCATTAATACACTCAAAAAAGTAACACCTAGCCAAAATCTCACATCTCTTTTTACAACTTGCCACATGTTACACACGCTCCTTTATAACATTTTTTAAAAGCGTATGTAATAAACGAAATAGTATAAAAAGCGGTACGTATAATATAACTAAACTCACTGTAAATATTTCTAATTTGGAATTTTCTTTTAAAAAAACAAACATGCCGTACGTATTAAATAGCCATTCAATAATATATAAATTTGATAACATAAATAAAATATTTGTTTTTGCATAATAGACTGTTGTTAACAAGACATTTCTTGAAATATGGTGCGTCAAAACATGTCTTAAACTCAGTCCTTTACTCTTTGCAAATATGCTATAATCTTTCTCTAATTCTTCTCTAAAACGTAATAATAGTAGCTTCATAAATAATAACGTTGTAGGTATAGCAAGACATATTATTGGTAACATACGAGCTCTATCCTCACCAAATCCCGCATGTTTCACTGGCATAAATCCTGTTTTTTGAAAGATAATTACTACTAGAAGTTGAGATAATAAAATTAATAAAATGTCCGGGATACTTTCAAGTGCGACGAAAACTCCATTCCATATACGTTGCTTTGATTGAGAGCGCTGCAATACCCACACAACGATAACATACGCAATGAGTAAAGAAAGTATAAATGCCGAAATAAATACAAACATTGTCTCTACATAATGAATCCATATTTGTGGAAATAACTTTCTTGAGTTCCGAAATCCATACGTAATTTCACCCGGTTTTAGTAACTTCTCCCCGAGAAACAGAACTGTGTCCCAAAAACCGATTAAATCAATTTGCAGTCCTTTAAATAAACGCGGAAGTGCCCCTAAAAAAAGGATACAAATAAGTGCCGCAAATAATTGTAAACATGTAACTCCACACCACTTACCAATTCGAATGAACATAACTATTATCCTTCCTATTTAAATGAATATTCAGAAATAAAATCCATGTATAGTACCTATACCTTTTAACAAATTAACTCCTCTTTCTAAAAAACATAGCAATTCCCGTCATTTTTTGGAAGTTGTATTATATCTTTCGATCATTATCCAATATTTTCCTTCCTAATCAATTCCATACTATAAAAAAGCACTTATTTTTAAACTAAGTGCTTTTTGTATTTAATTCTATTTTACGAATGTATCACACATCCACTCATAAAACTTTTCCTTTTCTTCAAATTGAGGGTAATGTGCTGAGTTTTCAAAAGCTATAAATTCCTTTTGATCCGCTTCAATCAAATCAAAATATTTTTTAGCTGCATGAAATGAAGTATTATAGTCATATTTACCCATAAGAAGATAAAATGGTAGCTTTAGCTTAGTTACTTTAGTAGGTAATGGATTCTTTAAATCTTTTTCTAATAAGACCGTTTGGGAATGTGATAATCCAACGTTATAACGAATTACGTCTAACAAGTTATATTCATTACTAAGTAACATCTGAATGTTATCACCATCTGGATTTTCAATGAGTCTTGATGTTCCACCATATTTTGTAACATAATCTCTCGGAGTGTATGTATCGCCGTTTTTAATTTTTTCGGTTAACTCTTTTAAATATGAAACCTCCTCCGCATTTCCCCCATTTTGCGCCTGTTCAATAACGTATTTTAAACTATCCATCTCACTTTCTACTGTGTCACTCATCTGCCCTATACCAACATACGCTTCATATTTTTCAGGAGCTTTATAGGCAGCTTGCATTCCAATATATGTACCGTAAGAATGCCCAATCAATATTACTTTTTCTTTACCGAGACGTTTTGAAACATAATCTGTCATAGCTAATAAATCTTCTACAAGTAGGTCTGATGATAATTTCGAATAGTCTTCAAAAAAATGATACGATTTCCCGCTTGCCCTTTGATCATAATTAACAACTGTGAATTTCTCTTCCAATAAGTATTGATATTTTTGAGCATATGGTATTTCCGAAGAACCTGGTCCACCATGAACAAAGATAATTACTGGATTCCTCTTATCTTTGCCACGTATCATAATCTCATGACCACTTCCATTTATCTCTACTTGTTCTAATGTACTTATACTGTTATTACTCTTTATTTGCGAAGTCCATGTAGGAAATATTAGTGCTATGGTTAGTAATAGTATAGTAATGACTCCAATAAGTTTTATTGATTTTTTTATCTTTTTCATAATACGCTTCCTTTCTGTTAAATTTATAAAATATCAATTTATTTCTGCAAAACTACCTCAAGAAAATAAAAGTACTAAACCAGTACACTTTCCAATTTCATCTCAATGTTTTTGTACATTACTAATGTCCCATACACATCTTAACTTTCCGCTATATAAACTCTTAATATTTTCTTAATTTTCAATATTTTATTATTATGAAGACTTAATAACGTCTTGCATACCGTATTTATGTATCACAAACATAGAAAAAAGCCCTTGTTTTCAAAACAAGGACTTTTTTCATAAACTATTTCGCTACTTCTTCTTTCGGCATTACCATCCCTTTATAAAGTTGAACAGTTATCCAGTAATAGATGAAATAAATGACTAAGAAAATCCCTATTGGCACCCACACTTTTACAAACGGGTCAACTAAAATAAAACTGAATAAGTTAAGCCCTACTAAAACGTGGGAAATTCCAATGATTGCTGGGAAGATAAATAAATATGAAATTTCTTTATAAATACTTTTTGTCAGCATACTACGTCTAACACCTATTTTTCGTAACATTTCATAACGTCGTACATCACGAGAAGCACCCGTTAATATTTTGAACATAAGCGAACTTGCCATCATTGCTAGAAAGGCAATTCCGAGGAAAAACCCCATAAACATTGTCCCACTCATGAAACTGTTCATAAACTGATAAATTGTCATTTTCGTAAATAAGTCTACTTTTGCACCTGTTGTTTTTTCAATTTGTTCTTTTTGTCTCTTGTCTATTTCGATCAATAATGGTTTATATTTTTTCATATCATCTACTTTTGCTAATGTTACAGTATGTTCTGTTCCTTGAATTCCTTTATAATGCTCTTCATCAGCAATTCTTACAGGCTTTCCGTTAAATTGATTATGTGTAATTTGTATTTCTCTTACAACCGCATCTTCCCAATCTTTTGGCATACGAGGAAGTTTATTCACTGCTTCGGGAGCTTCCAAAGCAGAATATACAGGTTCAGTTAAAGGTTCAGCCACCCGTTTACGCGCAGGCTCTTTTAAAGTTTCCATATTAAAGCGGTCGGAAATAAGTGGCGGTTTCGCAGTTAAATCGTCACGTAAGTAATACACCGCTTCTCCATCTACTTTATACTTATACTTGCTTTCTTCAACTATTTCCATTTCCTTTAATGCTGCTGTATCTTGATCATTTGGATCATGAATTACGACATCATATACACGTGAGAAATCTGTCATAATGCCTACATTTTTTTGAAATGCCATACCTGCTGTCATTGCCCCTGCACCTAATGCAATTAACATCGCTACAGTTCCTAATACTCTCGATAAACTATTTACTCGAAAGCGTAACTGTGCATATGTAAAACTATTTAAGCCCATTTCATTTCGTTTTTTATTTCCCTTAATTTTCATCACAAAAAATGGGAGCAATGAACTAAAAATAAAGTACGTTCCAAGTGTTGTAACAATCGTCGCTATTATAAAACCAAGTTCAGCATACGTTCTTATATTTACCATAAAATAATACCCTGTACTTACTAGTAATACACCCAGTACTGTCATTATAATAATGCGAGTTTTACTTTTCTTTACTTCATCTAGTGTTTCATCTTCACGAATTAACTCTAGTTCTGTTTTACGTAACAATCGAATGCTATTCATTATACCCGTAATGAAAAATAGTATTAAGAAGAAAATAGATGTAACTAAAATAGCTGGTGTGTATACAGATGCGTAACTACCTTTTGCTGAAATTTCCATGCCATTCATTAAAAAATTTCCTGCTACACTTGCAAGTAACATTCCTACTAAAATACCGATAATAATACTGACAATACCCATACCGAATGTTTCAATAAATAATAACTGTGCTACTTTTTTCTTTTTCGCTCCAAGCATCATATACATACCAAGTTCTTTTCTTCTTAATGTAAGTAAAAAAGAATTGGCATATATAATATAAAATACAGTTATGAAAGAAAGTAATATTGCACCTACCCAGAAGACGAGTCTAATACTACTAATGAGACTATTATCTTTTGTAAATTCACTGTTCATCGCCATCGTTTGGAACATATAGAAAATACTAATACTAATAACGAGACCAATCAGTAAAACCATATAATCTTTTAACATCTTTTTCATACTATGACGTGATAATTTAAATAACATTGTTTCGCCCCCTACTTAGACTCAGCAGCTGAGCCCATATGAGCGAGCACACCTAAAATGTCTTGATAGAAATTCTCTCGAGTGCCTTGACGATTTAATTCTTTATAAAGAAGACCATCTTGAATGAATAAAATACGCTCACAGTAACTTGCACTAAACGCATCATGTGTAACCATCAAAATACTTACATTGTGATTTTCATGTAAATCTTGCATTGCTTCTAATAAACTTTTTGCATTTTTACTATCAAGTGCTCCTGTTGGTTCATCTGCTAATACGATTGCCGGATTATGTACTAAAGCTCGTGCTGCCGCTGTTCTTTGTTTTTGCCCACCAGAAACAGCAGTCGGATATTTTGTTAAAATTTCAGTAATTCCTAATTTCTTCGCAACCTCATTTACTTTTCCTGTAATCTCACTTGACGGTACACCTTGCAAAGAAAGAGGCAAAGCAATATTTTCATAAATTGATAAGTTTTCTAGTAAGTTAAAATCTTGAAAAATGAATCCTAATTTTTGAGAACGAAAATCTGATAATGCATTCCCCTTCATAGAAGTAATATTTGTACCAGCTATCGTCACACTACCACCTGTCGCTTGATCCAGTGTACTAATCACATTAAGTAAAGTCGTTTTTCCAGATCCAGAAGGACCCATGATCCCGACGAATTCCCCTTCCTTAATATGTAATGATACGCCTCTTAATGCTTTTGACTGATTCTCATTTCTTTTCCCATACGTTTTTTCTACACTTTCTACAGTAACTACATTTGTTGACATTTCTTTCACTCCATCCCTTTTGTATAGTATTATTTTTTTCATATAATCCTTATTTTTCACTCATGTAAAATCTTACTATTTTTTAGCTTTTCAAACAGAAAGAGATGCACAAGTAACATGAACCTTTTTCCTCCTTCATATTCTCACTTTTCTAAAACTCGTTCATTCGATTTCTCTTACATTTACCTTACATTTTTGTAAGGTAAACAAGAAAACACACCAAATTCTAATGGTGTGTTTTCTTTTTAATCAATATTTTCTATTCTTTATTTCCTCTTCCATACTTGCCGCAAATACATCTAGCGCAACAACTTCTGACTTTTCTTCCCCATATTTACGTACATTTACAAATCCGTTTTCCATTTCCCTATCCCCAATAACAAGAACATAAGGAATTTTTTGCATTTGTGCTTCTCTTATTTTATATCCTAACTTTTCGTCTCGCACATCTCGTTCAATACGAACTCCAGCTTGTGCTAATTTATCTGCAACCTCATTTGCATATTGTACATGAACTGCATTTGAAACTGGAATTACTTTCACTTGAACTGGTGCTACCCATGCCGGGAACGCGCCTCCAAAGTGTTCAATTAATATTGCTAAAAAGCGGTCTAACGAACCTAAAACTGCTCGGTGAATAACAACTGGTCTTTTCTTTTCATTCTTCACATCTATATAATTTAAATCGAATTTCTCTGGCATTTGGAAATCAAGCTGAATTGTTCCGCACTGGTGACTTCTATTTAAGGCATCTTTAATATGGAAATCAATCTTCGGTCCATAAAATGCGCCGTCACCTTCATTTAGTCTATATTTATAATTCAATGACTGTAATACATTTTCTAATGCGGCTTCTGCTTGCTCCCACAATTTATCGTCACCCATTGAATCTTCTGGACGAGTAGACAGCTCCACTTCATATTCGAATCCAAAAGTTTTATATACGTAATCAATTTGCCCCATTACGGATTTAATTTCATCCTCAATTTGTTCTGGTGTTACAAATAAATGAGCATCATCTTGGCAGAAAGTACGTACTCTTAATAATCCGTTTAACGCTCCGCTAAATTCATGGCGATGCACTTGACCGAACTCACACATGCGAATTGGTAATTCACGATAAGAATGCAATTTATTTTTGAACATAAGCATGTGTCCTGGACAGTTCATTGGCTTTAATGCAAAACTTTTGTTGTCTACTTCTGAGAAATACATATTATCTTTATAATGGCCCCAGTGCCCTGATCTCTCCCATACTTCTTGGTTCATCATAAACGGAGTGCGTACTTCTTGATAATTGTATTCTTTTTGAATTTCTCTTAAAAATGCTTCTAATTCATTCCGAATAATTTGGCCTTTCGGTAAATAAAATGGCATTCCCGGAGCCTCTTCAGAAAACATAAATAACTCAAGTTCATTACCTAACTTACGGTGGTTTCTTTTTGCTGCTTCTTCAACAAAATGTAAATACTCTTCTAACTCTTTTTGAGAAGAGAATGCAACACCATATATACGCTGAAGCACTTGGTTATTACTATCACCTCGCCAATATGCACCGGAAACGTGAGTTAATTGAAATGCTTTCAAATAACTTGTAGATGGTACATGTGGCCCCCTACATAAATCTACAAATTCACCTTGTTTATATAGTGTTACACTTTCCCCACTAGGAATTGCTTCTAAAAGTTCTAATTTCAAGCGATCGTTCATTTCTTGAAACAGTTTTGCTGCTTCTTCTCGAGAAACCTCAACTCGTTCTATACTTATATTTTCTTTTATAATATTTCTCATTTCTTTCTCGATTTTTGGTAAATCTTCTACGTTTACACTACTTGGAAGATCCATATCATAATAAAATCCATTTTCAATAACAGGCCCTACCCCAAGATTTATATCACCATATAATCTTTTTACAGCTTGCGCTAAAATATGTGCCGCAGAGTGTCTTGCAATTTCTACTCCATCATTTGAATCTATAGTAATGATTTCTACTTCCGCATTTTCTTCAATATTTCGGCGTAAATCATATAACTGATCATTTACTTTCCCCGCGACTGCTTTCCTTTTCAAGCTACTACTAATTGATCCAGCAATTTCTTCTAAAGTAATTCCTTTTACAAATTCTTTAACACTACCATCTGGAAATTTAATTTCAATCATCTGTTCTTTCATTTTTCATCTCTCCATTTCATAATAAAAAGCACACTCATCCCTAAAATAGGGACGAGCGTGCTTTTACCCGTGGTTCCACCCAGATTCCCATTGTAAACCTACAATGGCTTCTTTTACGGTAACGTCGTTTACACGGCACTAGATACTTCATTTCCCCAGTGCAGCTCTAAGGTGGTAAGTTATTTTTCTGCGTTAGGAAGTTCTCAGCTTTCCTTCCTTCTCTGTATAACCGGGTAAAATAACTCGTGTCCTTTTCTTCGCTTATTATGAAATTGAATGCAAAAAAGCATATTCATCCCTAAAATAGGGACGAATATACTTATATCCGTGGTTCCACCCAGATTCCCATCACAAAAAACATAATGGCTTCTTTTGCGATAACGTCGCATACACGGCACTAGATACTTCATTTCCCCAGTGCAGCTCTAAGGTGGTAAGTTATTTTTCTGCGTTAGGAAGTTCTCAGCTTTCCTTCCTTCTCTGTATAACCGGGTAAAATAACTCGTGTCCTTTTCTTTGCTTTTATAAAACATCCATTTATTGTTATTTAATATATCTTATTCATTTTATTTTTGCAAGTGTTTAAAAAAATTATTTATTTAATTTAAAAAAGTGAAACCAAATTTTTTTGGTTTCACTTCACAATTTTACCAATCTTGTGGTTCGTAATTTAAATCTGAAAATAGACGTCTTTTCTCTTTCTTCGATAAATCTCTCCACTGCCCAACTGGTAAATTATTCAATTCTATATTCATAATTCTCGTACGTTTTAACGTATACACTTGATAACCTAAAGCTTCACACATACGGCGAATTTGACGATTCAGCCCTTGTGTTAAAATAATTTGGAACTCATATTTTGATAACTGTGTAACCTCACAAGGAAGTGTTTTTGTACCTAAAATTTTAACTCCCGCTGCCATTTTCTCTAAGAAATCAGGTGTAATTGGCTTATCCACTGAAACGATATATTCTTTCTCATGCTTGTTTTCAGCACGTAAAATCTCATTAACGATATCGCCATCATTCGTTAACAAAATTAAACCGTCTGAGTCTTTATCGAGACGTCCAATATGACTAATACGTAAAGGGTGATTCACTAAATCAATAATATTACCTTTTACTGCTTTTTCACTTGTACATGTAATACCTACTGGTTTATTTAAAGCGATATACACATGGTCTCGAGCAATACGAAGTTGCTCTCCATTCACTCGTACATCATCACCTGGATTTACTTGGTCACCAATTTTTGCAACCTTACCGTTAATAATTACTCTTCTCTCATTAATTAATTTATCTGCTCCGCGTCGAGACGCTTTTCCAGCTTCACTAATAAATTTATTGATACGCAAGTTAGGCACATCCTTTTCATAAAAAATTTCAAGCTCACACTGCTTCTACCGTACAATACAAAAGGGTAAGCCTCCTATTTTAACTTAAATATATTAACATGAAAGGGTATATGACGTCTTCTATTAATTTCTTGTTTACAAGAAATTATCTTTATTATACATTCATTTATACACTTTTTCTGCACTTAATATACAAGCCATTCTTCCTTACATACAGCTTGTTTACTTCTTATCTCTTCTATATCTTCATGAATGTTAGCCAGTTTATACAACATGGGAAAACCCTCTTCCACATAATATTGATGCGCCATTTCATCTTCCCAATAAGTTAATACTATGTAACGAGTTTCATTTTTTAAAGACTTCGCAACTACTCCACCTAACATCCCTTTTGCATTCTCCATTCCTTTATTCCAAATTGTTTCTTGCTTATGTAAAAAATGATTTTCTTTTTCTCCCTTTACATCACATATGGCAACTCTTACGAATGATCCTTCTGTAACAACGTTTTGCAAAGGCTTATCATTTATATCATACAACGTTTGAAATAGTTCAATTTCACATGAAAGAAACGTATCTTTTTGATTACTATTTAAATAAATTGTATCGTGAGCACCGTTCATAAATGATTGATATGCACTTCTATCTTCCCATAAAGTATATACACATGCCTCATCTTCATTCCATCCACCAAATTGCCCATGAAAACCATCTAAATGTTGTAAATCACGCCATTTTTCTTGAGCAGCCGAAAACATCTCCCTTTTCTCTTCTCCCACTTTGCAAAATATTGTTTTTAGTAACATTTCTACTTCCCCCTTATTATACAATCTCTCTCTTACAACAATTAGTTTACATAACAAAACTATGGTAACTAAAAACTTCTACTTTTGTACAAATAATCATTTTTTTGCACTATATCTATCAAACCATCTATCTGTTTTCATTTCAAATAATTCGGAATATAAAAAATGTAGCTCTATAGGAATTACATCGAAATCTTTTCTCCCTTGTATATCTATTGCTCAAATAAATAATACGTAATTTCTCTCGGATAATGTTTTACATTTACCTTTCGTTCCACTTTTTTAAAACTAACTAGGCTGGCTCCCATCCACTTGCCTTTATAATAAGCATTACACTTATATATGTATAAACCTCTTCATTATCATCATTAATATGGATTGCTGACATTGGTACTGGAAATTTTTCAATTTTAGATTCTTTGTCTACATAAATGAGTGCAAATAAAGTGAAACTTTACTCATTTTGGGATTCTTCATCCCCCACCTAACTTCTTTGCTTTCGCTGCATTTTGAAGTGGGGGTCTTACTGCCCGTTAATGCGAGATACACCAATTAATAACATAGCCGTTACAATATTTAAAACTAGTTTTCTTTTATTCACTTTCACTAAGATTCCCCTTTCTTACATATTCCTTTCATCTTTTTACTAATTTTAATTAGTTACGTATAAAAAAGATGTAATTCAAATCACTTCTAACTTTATTTTCTCTATTTAAAACAACATTATTGTTATATATTATAATTATAAGTTTTTAAATTTTGGAGGCGTTACATATTGAAGAAAATTCTTTTTACTAAATGGACAGTAGTTATTTCTATTTTCATCATTTTCGGTACGATTTTCTACGTAACTAATGGTAAAAATAAAACTGATAATGAAAAAGAAACTGTAGAAACAGTGGATACAAAAACTTTCAAAACTAAATTACAACCTAAAATTAAGGAATTGACTACTAATTATAATGACATTATCGAAAAAGATTGGTTGCCTGCCTGGGAAGAGATGAACACGAACGGAGATTCAGTGGATAGAAATAAACTATTAGTTACAATGAGTGCTGTTTCCAAACAGTATGAAACACTTATGAACGAAATAGACACGATAAAAATCGAAGAAAACATAACGGATATACATATACAAAAACAACTAATCCAATTCACAACTCAGTTTAAATCCGCATCAAATTACATGAAAAATGCAGCAGATTTAATTATTGATAAATACAATAATTCTACTCCGGCCAATGAAATAATTGAAAATACAAAACAGGCTTTAGGGCTTGCCGATCAACATATTGTCATCGCTTTATCTACTTTAAATGAAATTAAAGATAAATTAGGAATTTCTAAAAAATAAAACTGTTTACTATTTTAAAATAAAAAAAGATTGCAATTCACAGTTTATCTGTCTATAATATTTTTATTGATTTACATTCAATGTGTATATTAATTTTATAATTCGGATGAACCATTCAGGAGAAGGTCAATTGATCTACCGACGGGGCAAAAAGTTGTAATACCAACTTTGAAACTCTCAGGTCTTGGTTACAAGTAGAACTGCATGGGGACGAATCTCTGGAGAGACTCCCTCTCGCTTTTAATAGCGCGGAGGAAAAAGAGCGCCGAAGGAGCAAATCCGCTATTTTAGCGGATAATCTCTCAGGTAAAAAGGACAGAGACAAGCGAAGGAAAATGCCGATTTGTATCGGTTTATTTTTCTATTCCTTGTTTCTCCAGAGACCATTTCATTTACTTGAAGTGGTTTTTATTTTTTCTAAAAAAGGAGAATAAAGATGGAGACAGTAAGTAAAGTATTAGAACAAATGAATCATTACGTGTGGGGATTGCCAACTTTGTTGCTACTCGTTGGTACTGGTATCATTCTCACAGTGCGTTTGAAAGGTTTACAGTTTAGTAAACTATTATACGCTCACAAAATAGCATTTAAAAAGTCAGAAGATACGTCATCTTCTGGAGATATTAGCCACTTCCAAGCACTCATGACAGCTATGGCCGCAACGATTGGTATGGGAAATATCGCCGGTGTTGCAACAGCTGTTACAATTGGTGGTCCTGGTGCAATTTTTTGGATGTGGATTACCGCTTTATTCGGAATGGCAACAAAGTATGCCGAAGCAATTCTAGCAGTGAAATACCGTGTTAGTAATGAAAATGGTGAATATTCAGGTGGACCAATGTATTATTTAGAGCGTGGCTTAGGTAAGAAATGGCTTGCTGTTTTATTCGCTATATTCGGTACAACTGCTTCTTTCGGGATCGGTAATATGGTGCAATCTAACTCAGTTGCAGAGGCAATGCGAATTAATTTCTCTTTCCCCCCTGCTTTAACTGGTATATTAATGTCATTTTTAATCGCTATTGTTATTTTAGGCGGTGTAAAAAAAATCGGGAAAGTAACGGGATTTATCGTTCCTATTAAAGCTTTCTTTTATATAATTGCTGGTCTTATTATTATTTTCTATCACTTTGATCAAATTCCAGAAGCATTTTCACTTATTTTTTCTGGTGCATTTCAAGGTACAGCAGCCGCAGGTGGTTTTATTGGAGCAACAGTCGCATCAGCTATTCAAATCGGAATGGCGCGCGGTGTATTTGCGAACGAAGCTGGTTTAGGTAGTGCTCCTATTGCGGCCGCTGCAGCAAAAACAGATTCACCTGCAAAACAAGCTTTAGTTTCTATGACTGGTACTTTTCTTGATACATTTATCGTCTGTACAATTACAGGACTTGTATTAATTACAACTGGAGCATGGAAATCCGGTAAAACCGGTGTTGAAGCTACAACACTTGCATTCCAATCTGTATTCGGCACCGCTGGTAGTATGATCCTTGGTATTGCCATAATTTTATTCGCCTACTCTACTATTTTAGGCTGGTCATATTACGGTGAGAAATGTGTCGCTTATTTATTTGGAGAAGGTGCTGTTCGATATTATAAAGCAATCTTTATCGTGATGATTGCGATTGGTGCCAATTTAAAACTTGGTATCGTATGGACATTTGCTGATATTGCAAATGGACTTATGGCAATTCCAAACTTAATCGGATTAATCGGATTAAGTGGTATCGTTGTCGCTGAAACAAATCGCTTTTTACAAGCAGAAAAATTGAAAGAAAATCATAAAAAACAGGCAAGTTAATCTATGTTTAAAATAACTGCAGTTCAAATTTCACTATAAATATTAATTTTATATAGAATACAGCCCTACATTTTGAAAAAGAAATTGGTCAAAATGTAGGGCTTTTTATTTTATATTATTAAAAAAATTCCATTAAAGTAAATAAAAGAATATGTTTAGCATATTCTTTTATTTTTTAAGTAAACTTCATTTAAATTGATCAGTGTTGGTTACTCTAAAAATCATTAGCATCACACATAAATTATAGTGAAGTAATGCTAAAATAGAACAAAACTCAACATAAATATCTCTGTAAGAATCCCCTCTTTTTTTAAGCAGTATTATCAAAAAACTTTAAAGTCCAGTTGATTATATACAAATCAATACAAATCACAACTTAATAACCAGAAAATTACAAAAGGAAAACTCTTGAAGATTATGTAATATAAAGGTAATCTATAGATAGACGATTCTAAGATGTTATTCGGAGAAAACTTCTTAGTTAAGTATGTTAACTTGTTTGCACTAAATTTTACAAATAAAGGGGTATTAAGAATCATGAAAGCAAAGAAATTAGTAAGTTTAGCATTACCAGTTATGTTATTAAGTGGTTGTATTACAATTGAAACTGATAGTAAGAAAGCGGAACCAAAGAAAGAAGAAACGCAAAAGATGGAGAAAGAGAGTAAGTCAACCGATAGTAAAAAAGATGATAGCTTATCTGCAGCGAATGGTAAAGATGCAAACAGTAACTCATCAAGTAGTAAACCAAGTTCTTCTTCTAACAATTCAAAATCATCTACTTCCTCTAGTTCATCCACTGCAAAGTTAAGTGGTTCAGAAGTTGAGAAATACAAGTCAGAAATAGTAGAAAATGCTACTAAAGTTGATGATGTTTTGAAATTAATGGAAAAGGTAGCAAGTTCAGATGTTAAGTCATATAGTCAAAAGAAAAGTGAAGTACAATTAAGTATAGGTGGAGCAAAAGCATATGTAACAAAGTTAAGAAACCTCCAAGCACCGCCTGAGTTAAAAGTAGAACAAGAAAATATAAAACAATCAATGGAACTTTATAATGAAGCATTTGCACTTCTTTTTGATGCAATAGAAGAACAAAACGAAAGTAAGATGAATCAGTCATTAACGAAAGCTAAAGATGGTTCAAAGCTTTTTGAGGAAGCAACAGATAGTATTTCTAGAAAAACACAGTAAGGCTGAAATCAAGGTAAATAGATACGGCTAATTTATTAACTAAGGATAAGGGGCATTTAATCATGAAAGCAAAGAAACTAATAGGATTAACCATACCAGTTATGTTGTTAATGAACGGTTGCATAAAAATAGAAGAGTCTAAACCTGCTAAAACAGAAGAGTCTAAAACCGCTAAGACGGATTCTGAAGTTAAGACTTCTAAAGAAGCTGACTCTAGTACTTCAAAGCAGTCAACTTCTGATGTGAAGAAAGTAAGAGTATTAGCAGACGACTATCCTATGTATTTAATTGATTTAGGAAATGAGTTTGATAGATTATTCAAAGAGTACAATAATATAGTTGGGGAAGCTAGCAAAGGCAATAAGACACGAAAAGACGTATTAGTTAGTGTCGAAAACATCTTTAAAGCAATTGATAAGTTTGAAGAAATCGACCCACCGAACAAGTATATAGATGCTCAAAAGGATATTGAGAAAGCAACCGCTAAGTACAGAAAAGCCTTTGAGGGAGTAGAACGTATTTTCTCACAAAACACAGAGAAAAATACTGGTGGTAAAACTGACAAAGAAGTAATTGAAAACGCTGAAAAGTTAGTTAAAGAAGGCGACAAATACTGGATTGAAGTATATAACAACATGAAAAACGAAGTAACGAAGGCGAACGGCGGCGGAATATCTGCTAGTGAGAAAACAGGAATAGACACTAATTCAGGTGTTAACGAAGCAAACGTTAAGAGTAAAGTAACAGACGGAACTGAGTTAATTGCTGACTGGGGACTTGAAACTTCTAGTGGTTTCCTAGTAACATTTATCATAAAAGGTGGAAATACTTTTGAGTTATATACAGCAGGAACTTACCCAAACAAGGACAATATAACGGAAGGAACATGGTCTTACGATAAAAACTCTATGACTTTTGAATTACATATAACGAAGCGAATGGACAACGGTAAAGAAGTCACTGTTTCTAAGAAAGACATACCTTATATGGTACAGAATTTCGATGGTAAGACCTTACAATTATTAAATACAGAAACAAATAATACAACAAGATATGTGAAACAAAGTTTCTAATAGACAAGAAATAGAGTCACTCCCTCTTAACCACTTAGATTTCTTTTATCAAGATGGATAAAACGTAACAACTATTTATAAATGGTATAACTTCATTTGGAAATCACAATTAATCTATGAAAAAAGGAATGATTCATGCATAATGAGCATTCCTTTTTTCGTTCTCTTACTCAACCAATATCATTTAAAATAAATTTATATCAATCTTCCCCCCTTTTTATTCCAATAAAAGTTTTTCACATAAATGTCATAAATCGTATGGTCTAACTATATAGTTGAAAAGGAATGCGACATTAAAGTGTCGCTGAAAAACTCATCCAAGAAAAGGGAGGAAAAATCTTTTGAAAAACAAATTCATTGTTTTCCTATCTGTTTTGTCATTTATTATTGGTGGTTTCTTCTTTAACACGAATACTTCAAGTGCTGAAACATCATCTACTGATTACGTTCCTAACCAATTAATCGTTAAGTTCAAGCAAAATGCATCTTTAAATAATGTGCAATCTTTTCATAAATCTGTCGGAGCTAATGTCTTATCTAAAGATGATAAGTTAGGTTTTGAAGTCGTTCAATTTTCAAAAGGTACTGTAAAAGAAAAAATAAAGAGTTATAAAAATAATCCAGATGTGGAATATGCAGAGCCGAATTATTACGTTCATGCCTTTTGGAATCCAAACGATCCATATTTTAAAAATCAATATGGATTACAAAAGATCCAAGCTCCACAAGCTTGGGATAGCCAACGAAGTGATCCTGGTGTAAAAGTAGCTATCATTGATACAGGAGTTCAAGGCTCACACCCTGATTTAGCTTCTAAAGTAATTTACGGACATGATTATGTTGATAACGACAATACATCTGATGATGGTAATGGTCATGGTACACATTGCGCTGGAATTACTGGAGCACTTACGAATAATAGCGTCGGAATTGCTGGTGTTGCCCCGCAGACTTCCATTTACGCTGTTCGCGTATTAGATAATCAAGGAAGCGGGACTCTTGATGCTGTAGCGCAAGGTATTCGAGAAGCTGCTGATTCGGGTGCAAAAGTAATTAGTTTAAGTTTAGGAGCTCCAAATGGTGGTACTGCATTACAACAAGCAGTTCAATATGCATGGAATAAAGGCTCTGTTATAGTTGCAGCTGCTGGAAATGCTGGAAATACAAAAGCTAATTACCCTGCTTATTACAGCGAAGTAATTGCAGTTGCTTCTACAGATCAATCAGATAGAAAATCTTCATTTTCTACTTATGGTAGCTGGGTAGATGTTGCAGCACCAGGTTCAAATATATATTCAACATATAAAGGGAGCACGTATCAATCATTAAGTGGTACATCTATGGCAACACCTCATGTTGCAGGAGTCGCTGCTCTTTTAGCAAATCAAGGATATAGCAATACACAAATCCGCCAAATTATTGAGTCAACTTCTGATAAAATTAGTGGTACAGGTACGTACTGGAAAAACGGTAGAGTCAATGCATATAAGGCTGTACAATACGCTAAGCAATTACAAGAAAATAAAGCTTCGTAAGAAATACAGTGAAACTTTAATTATTGGAGGCTTTGTACATCCCAAATGATTATTTTCCCACACTAATTGGTACTTTATAGGCAGTTCATGCAGGATAAAATAGAAGGAGAGACTTTTACAATTAAAGTCTCTCCTTCTTACAAACTATATTACTCCCCCTTTTTCTGAATCATATGTAAATACAGTACAAAATCCATCATTGTCGATGAATGACCAAGTTGACGGATCATTGCTGTTATATTTCCTCTATGATATGTACCATGATTTACGACGTGTTGCACTAATTCTAAAATTGAAGTATGTAGTGTCCCTGCATATGGATTCTTAATAACAAATTCAGCATGTACATCTTGTTGTGTACTTAGAAATTCTTTATACTGATTAGCTATATTTAAAAACATTTCTTCTAATTCATTTAGCGATTTTGTATCGATTTGTTTTTTTAACTTTTCACGATCTTGTATTGCTTCACTCATTCTTCTGCCATGTAATATGTGTAACCACACTTGATCTGTAATATAAATATGCGCAAAAGTATCCTTAATGGATGGGAATACACTCTGTATCTGCTCTTTAAAAATTGTCTCATAATTTGGTAACTCTTTTAATCGATTGAATAATCTAGTATTAGCCCAAGCATGGTAATCACACTGTTTTAATATATAATCTTTCAATTTATATTACCTCCTTATTGTATAAAACGAATGTTTTGCTCCTTCATTTCCGATTCTCTATCAGCTTTTACAATCCCTTTTTCTTCAATTTCATGTTTATTTATCGTTTTATATTTTACATACGTATAAAATTCCGTTTGAAATGGAAATGGTGTAATCCGAATTGTTTCCTCGTCCACCCATTCAGCTTGAATAAGTTTCTCCTCTTTACTATTAAACATTTCTGTTCCTTCAAAACCATCTTTAAATAAATCAACTTCATCTTTCTTTTTGACACCAGGCTTATTCATACATACGTATAAAGAAAGTTCATCACAAAACTTTAATAATCTATAATGTTTATCGAACATCGCAAACTGTTCCTTTGTTAACGTTTTCAAAATTCTTTTTTGTCGTTCTAATTCATGTTTATAAAAAGAAAGCATCTCTTCATCTTCCTCATTTAATGGGAATGATAAAAAGTGTTTACTACACAGTAATGCCCCGTATGGATTAGAATCTTCAATTTCATTCAAACCAATCGTATAAAAAACAAAACGTAATGGGCTTGGACAATCCATAAATGTATACGGAATATTTTTAGCATCATTCAAAATTGGTACTTTATCAAGTTCTATCCATCCTCTATCATGTTCATATATTGCATCAATTGTCTCTTTTAAGTATGTTGTATCTTCAAAAAAACATTCTTTTATATGCCTAGCAATCTCTCCAGCCAAAAAACCATGATCATGTTGACGAATTAATATACTCTCTTTCTCACTCTTTTCACGAAAAATCATACGTATATTCCCCCTCATCCTCATACTATTGCTTTTTGTATGCATCAATTCTTAATTAATCCCCAATTATTAGCAGGGATTCAGTCTCTTGCAACGAAATTAACATAACTATATAGTATTCTTTCCAACCATAAAACTAGCTTTATCTTTACTATCCATTATACTAAAACATTCATTCTAAAAAAATTTTTATGAGGTGAAAACATGAATAAAACAGAATTAATTAAAAATGTGGCACAAACAGCTGATATTTCTCAAAAGGATGCTTCTGCAGCTGTACAATCCGTATTTGACACAATTGCTAACGCATTACAATCTGGCGATAAAGTTCAATTAATCGGTTTTGGAACGTTTGAAGTGCGTGAAAGATCTGCTCGTACAGGGCGTAACCCACAAACTGGGGAAGAAATTCAAATTGCGGCTGGTAAAGTTCCAGCATTTAAAGCAGGTAAAGAATTAAAAGAAGCTGTTAAATAAACAAGAAACCAGCCATTTTATAGGCTGGTTTCTTGTTTATTTCTTATTTAAGCAAGTCCTTTATATTTTCTGCATGATACACTTCACAAATATAAAATACACATTTGCAGTTACTTACAATTTGATATTTTCTAGTTGGATACACATTCGCCGCAACTGAACATCCATCAAACAATTCGATAATATTTCCAGATGGCTGATATCCTTCATATAATACGTTTCTTCTTACTTCCATTTTTTCTATCAGGTTTTCAACAGGAATAGTTCCACTTTCTAATTCACTTTTTATTGTATCCGGTAAAAAAGAAGTATCCGCAAAAATTAGATTTTCAGATAACACCTTACCATTATAACTAACATTAGATACACGATAAAGAAATGTTCCGTTTTTATCAAAGAAATTTTTTGCTTCTTTCGGAATGTACTGCCTATCTATTACCTCTTGTTCTAGAACATCAAATTGAACTGTATCATTCAAAAGCTTTTCTAAAGCAAGAATAGATGATGTATCTCCAGAAAATAAAATATTTTTAATTGCTTGTACATTATAAGTGAATTCATTTGTTCTACTTTCCGCCACTAACATGTGGAACACCTCTTCTATAAAATATTTTATTAAACTTATTTATAATTTAATAGCGCTACCGCGTCTAACTGCGTAATTTCAGTTACTTCTTTACTAAATATTGCAATGGAAGCCATATAATCTAAACTAGGCCTTACATCTTCCATCCTTGTATTTTCTGCTAACTCTTGTCTATCCCTAAAAACCAACAATTTAGGAGGATCATTTGGAGCTGATACAGTAATTTCAACTGGTGGAATCAATAGTCCTTCACCTGTCGCTTTCAGCACAGCTTCTTTTCGAGTCCAATACGTTAAAAATCCTTCTAATCGCTGTTCATTAGGTAATTTCATAACTTGTGCTATTTCAATATCTGTTAATACGCCCTCTGCCATTTTCATCACATCTACATTTGGATTCATTTGTTCAACATCAACACCGACAGATGCAGATTTTGTAAATGCAACGACAACCCACTCACCCGAATGTGAAACTGATAATTGTGGCATACCTTCTGGTAATTGCGGCCTACCATGTTGTAACTTACATACTGGGCACAATCGATCAATCGGCACTTGAACTGGCGACATAGAAAGTATCTTTCCAAGAACTAACCTACTAATTACGCAACCTATTATAAAACGTGCACGATCTGCCGAATGATGATATGAATTTGCTTTCTCTTGCTCTACATCATTTAGTAAATTGTAATGCCATGATTGTAAATCTGAAATTCTTGCCCACCATATTTGACAATCATTCTCATTCAAAGTTGGTATAGAATCTACAACTTTACTTTCTATCATGTAAAATCTCCTTTTTACTACTAATATCAATTTCAATTAAAGTAGCATACATATATTGCTATTCATTGACGAGTTCTTTCTCTTTTTGTGATACGGATAACATTTTTTCTTTCTTCTTTGACATTACCTCTTTATCAGAAATACGTAAAGAAAATAGTAATGCTATAAGTAAAAATAGTGCTGATCCAATTAATGCCGCTTTATATGGCAAGAAATCTGATTGTGCGTTATTCTGTACGTTATTACTTCCAAAACCAGACAGTATACTAGCTAAAACAGCAACTCCTATTGCAGATCCTAATCGGTTTTGCACATTGAATATAGTAGTTGCTCTACCCATAGAAGATGGTGTGATATTGTTAAAAGCAGAAAATTGAACTGCACCGACAGACTGCCCTAAGAAAATACCTATGCCAAACAATAATGCCCGTATTTGCCATGGATTCGTATCATGATTTACAAAACTTAATAATACAAATATAACCGCGGTACTTATTAGTCCAATAGAGATTACCTTTCGAGCACCTAATTTCTTATACGTCCATGGTACAATTTGCGAAGAAATCATTAATCCAATCGCCTCTGGGAATGTCGTAAGACCTGATTCCAGCGCAGAAACTCCGATTACATTTTGATACATAAGCGGAAAAACAAATAGCATTCCAAGTAAACCAGCAGATGAAAACAAGGATATGAGACTCATTTTTCTAAAAACGGGTTCTTTTAATAAGCGTAAATCTAACATCGGTTGCTTTACTTTCAATTCTACTATTATAAACAGTGAAATGAATACAATCCCAGCTATCCCAGTACTTATTATTTCTGGAGAAATCCATCCTTTTGACGGCCCTTGACTGAGTGCATAGATGAGCATCGCAAAACCTGGTGCTGAAAGAACAAAACCGAGAGAATCAAAACGACCAGCTGATTTTTCAATATGCTCTGCTAAAAATAGAAGTCCAAATAGCAACGCAATAATACCAAACGGCAAATTAATATAAAATGCCCAGCGCCAAGACATTTGATCTACAAAGAAACCACCAATAATTGGTCCAATCGCTGGTGCAACAGCAATTGGCAGTACAATAAATCGAGAAATTTTTGGTCTTTCCTCTGGTGAAAATGTTCGGAATAACATCGCCATCCCGACCGGTGTTAAAAGTCCGCCACCTGCACCTTGAATGATACGAAAAATATTTAATGAAGTAATATCATTCGCAATTCCACATAATGCAGATGCAATTGTAAAAACGAAAAGGGCAGTTAAAAATACTCTTTTCGTACCAAAACGATCGCCTAACCAACCGGAAATCGGAAGAAAAACAGCTAAGCTAACTAAATACCCAACATTTACTGTCCCCATTGCAGATGGGGGTACTTGCAGTTCTTTGCTTATCGTTTGCAATGCTACATTCACAATTGTTGCATCCATCGCAGCCATAAACATCGCTGTTATATACACGATGCTTATAACTACTTTTGGATTTATTTTTACTTTCATTATTGTTTTCCTACTAATATTTTTTCGCTAATTTGATTTTTTTTTGGCTCTAAATCATTCCAGTTTACTTCAACGCATTCTAAGCAAACTTGTCTGCTAGCTTCTTCATGTACGACATTCCATCCAATTGGTACATCGAGAAAGGCAGGCCAGAGAGAATACTGGCCCTCCTCATTCATTAATACTTTATATGTGTAATTATCATTTTCAAATGGATTCGTCATACTCTATTTACCCCTTTCTTATTCTGTAAATATTTCGCTAGTACTTGCCCAATTTCTGTAAGCGGCCCTGGCTGACATAAATCTTTATGTCTACAATCAATATCATGTTGCACGATATCTCCATCTAAATAATTTAGCCATGTATTTGGAGAAATAGGATCAAACCAGTCTGGTATAACAGTAGACCTAAAGAATAAAATATCCCCGTTATAAACTTTCGGTACATATTTCCCTAACAACCCTACTGAATTTACATATGTTTCTTTCAAGTTCAATATAGTCTCTTCTTCAAGACTTGCTAATGCACTTCCATCTTTACGAAGGATTTCAACTGCACTTTCCATTGTAAGTGGTTTACCATCCATGTTGTCTGGGTCATATCCGCCTAAAGCAAGTAATGCGATTAACGCTTCCTCTTCAGTAGGCGCTTCCGTATTCGGTAAGAAGTGTCCAGGATAAGAATCAAGCATAACGAGTAATTCTACTTCTTCTCCTTCATTTTGTAGTTGCGCCGCCATTGCATGCACAACATTTCCTCCAAGCGACCAACCTAATAAACGATATGGTCCATGAGGCTGTATTTCACGAACATGTTTCAAGTAATCCGCCGCCATCTCCTCTAAACTTTTTGGAAGTTCTTCATTTTCAGCGATACCACGTGCTTGTACACCATAGATTGGATAATCTGTTCCTAAAGATTTCATAAGTCCTGCATAGCACCAACTTAATCCACCTGCTGGATGTACACAAAATAGTGGTAATTGATCCCCGCTTGCTCGTAATGGAAGCAATACATCAAGTGCACTTTGACCATTCCCAATCTCAAGCCTTTCAGCAAGCCCCGCAACAGTAGGTGCTGCAAATAAAGTTCCAATATTCAGTTCAACGCCAAGTGCCTCTTTCATACGACTCATAAGCTGCACTGCAAGAAGTGAATGACCACCAAGATCAAAGAATCCATCATCAATTCCAATTTGAGACACACTTAAAACTTCTGTAAACAAGTCACATAACATTTCTTCTTGCGGTGTTCTCGGTCCGCGGCTAGATGATGATGCAATAAACTCTGGAGCTGGCAATGCCTTTCTATCTAATTTACCGTTTGGAGTTAAAGGTAACTCATTTACTACTACAAAAGCGTATGGAACCATATAATCTGGTAAACTACCACTAGCATGCTGACGCATTTCATTCGTATCAATCGTTTCATTATTTGATGCGACGATATAAGCAACTAATCGTTTATCCCCTGGTTGATCCTCCCGGACAATAACAGCCACTTGTTCAACTTTATCGTGTTTCATTATGACCGCTTCTATTTCCCCTAATTCAATTCGGAATCCACGAATTTTAATTTGATGATCTGCACGTCCTATATAATCTAACGTCCCATCTTGACGCCAGCGCGCTAAGTCTCCTGTGCGATACATTCTTGTACCAGGTTTACCAAATGGATCTGCGATAAAACGTTCAGCCGTTAATCCTGCTCTTCCTAAATATCCACGAGCTAGTCCAGCACCTGCAACATACATTTCTCCAACTACTCCTGGCGGCACTGGTTGTAAATAGTTATCTAATACGTATACTTTAAGATCTGGTATACTGCACCCGATTAAACTATTTGCTCGTAAAGAAACGATACTCTCATCTAACTCAATATAACTAACATGTACCGTCGTCTCCGTTATACCGTACATATTAATAAGTTTCGGTGCGTTATGAGGATGACGACTATACCAATCTTCTAATCGACTTAGTTCAAGTGCTTCTCCACCAAAAACAACATATCGTAAAGATAGTTTTTGACCAACCTCTTCATTTTCACGATCTGCTTGCATCAATTGATAGAAAGCTGATGGAGTTTGGTTTAAAACAGTAACCTTTTCCTTAACAAGAAGCTGTAAAAATTCTTTCGGCGAGCGACTTACAGTATGTGGTACTACAACTAAACGCCCTCCATATAATAAAGGTCCCCAAATTTCCCAAACCGAGAAATCAAAAGCGTATGAATGGAACATCGTCCACACATCGTCTGCGTCAAATTGGAACCAATGATCGGTTGCTCCTAAAAGTCTTACTACATTTTGATGAGGTATCATAACTCCTTTCGGTCTACCTGTTGAGCCTGACGTATAAATAACGTAAGCAATATGTGAAGGAGATAACGGCTTCAGGCACTCCATTTCATCAATATTGTCTTCACTATATTTCTCAATTTCTTCCATTACGTTCACATCATCAACTAAAATCTTTAGTGACTCATCACATTCAATTTCTACACTTGAATTTGTTAATACACATGATGGTTTCGCATCGTGTAGCATAAATGAAATACGATCTGACGGATAATCTGGATCTAACGGAAGGTATCCGGCACCTGCTTTAAGAACAGCAAGTAAGCTTACAACCATGTTTAATGATCTTGGCATCGCTAAAGCAACGAGTTGATCAGGACCAACCCCTTTTGCTATTAGGAATCGAGCTATTTTATTTGCTTTTCTATTTAACTTTTCATAAGTTAATTTCTTATCTTCAAAGACAACAGCTATAGAATTTGGATTTATATGAGCCTGCTTTTCAAACAATTGTGGCAATGTCATTTCTGGTGCAATTTGAAAACCACCATTCCACTTTTCTAATACTGTATTTTTCTCTGCTACAGTTAATATTTCTAATCTGCCAATTGATTGATTCGGATTTGTAGCTGCATCATCTAATAACAAAATGAATCGTTCTATTAGTTTTTGAACCGTTTCACGTTTATATAAATCGGTACTAAACTCTAGTAATCCATGTAAACCGTTCGGAGTACCATCAACCTCGTTACTCTCACTAATTTCAAATGTTAAATCAAATTTTGCAGAACCAACGCTTTGAATTTCAAGGCTCGCTTCTAAATCTGGTGCATTAAACGTTGCTTCTGGTGTATTTTGAAAAGCCAACATAACTTGAAACAACGGGTGGCTGTTTCGAGTACGTACTGGATTTAACACTTCAACAAGCCTTTCAAATGGAACATCTTGATTTTCATAAGCTGCAAGATTTACCTGCTTCACTCTATTTAATAATTCTTTAAAACTTGGATCTCCTGACGTATTTGTACGTAACACTAATGTATTTACAAATAAACCAACAATATCTGAAAGTACATCATCATTTCTTCCAGCAATCGGACTTCCAATTGGTATATCAGTGCCTGCACCTAATCTTGTAAATAGTGCACTAAGTCCTGCTTGCAATACCATAAACAAACTAACCCCATTTTTACGACCAAGCTCTACTAACCTACTATGCATACCTTCATCTATATGAAAATGAATTGTTTCCCCGCGATAACTCGTTTCCACCGGACGCTGGTAATCTGTAGGCAACTCCATTTGGTCTGGTAAACCTTTAAGTTCTTCTTTCCAAAAATCTAATTGTGTTGAAATAAGACTTTCTGGTGTCGTTTCATCACCTAGCAATTGCTGTTGCCAAAGTGCATAATCTGCGTATTGAACTGGTAGTGTCTCCAGCTGAACTCTGTCACCTTGACATCGTGCTTTATACGCCGCTGTAAAATCTCTCGTTAACGGCTGTAATGACCAGCCATCACCTACAATATGATGTAATAGAATTAATAATACATGTTCGTTTTCACTCACTGTAAAAAGTTGCAAACGAACTGCCGGCTCAAAATCGAGGTTAAAGCTATATCTTACCGCCTCTGAAAGTACACTTTCTAATTCATCTTTACATGTATTAGTTATAACCATTTCTAGATTTAAGTTTTCCATATCTAAAATTTTCTGATAGGAACTACCTAATACGTTAGGGAAAATTGTTCTAAGTGTTTCATGTTTCTCAACTACATCATAAAAAGCACCTTGTAATGCTTGCCGATTCAATATTCCATTCATACGAATGACTAGCGGAATATTATAAGTAGGACTTGGACCTTCTAAACAATTTAAGAACCATAACCTGCGCTGTGCAAATGAAAGTGGAACTTCATTTGGCCTACTTGCTTTCTGAATAGCTGGTCTTGCACTTTTTGCATGGTTTAATTGTTTCGCCAGTTCGGCAACAGTTGGTGATTCAAATAGTTTCCCGATTCCTAATTCCACACTTAACGTTTCACGAATTCTTGCCATTAAACGAGATGCGAGAAGTGAATGTCCACCCATTTCAAAGAAATTATCATCAATGTTAATTCGAGAAACACCAAGTACTTCTGCAAATAAATCACATAATATTTCTTCTTTCGGATTTCTAGCAACTCTCTCATTGTTCATTCCATTAAAATCAGGAGCAGGTAATTTCTTTCTGTCAACCTTACCATTTGGCGTTAATGGTAATTCTTCTAGCACAACAAATGCCGATGGTATCATATAATTCGCTAAACTTTCTGAAACATAAGAACGAATTTCTGAAAGATTAATCGGTTCCTTTTCTTCTGCAACGATATACGCAATGATGCGTTTATCATTTGGACGATCTTCTCGTACCATCACTACCGCTTGTTGAATATTTTCATGTCGTTGTAATACCGTTTCAATTTCAGCTAATTCAATTCGGAAACCACGAATTTTTATTTGATGATCTGCGCGACTCATGTACTCTAGCACACCGTCGTTACGCCATTTCACAAGATCACCTGTGCGGTACATAAGCTTCCCTGGTTCTCCATATGGATTTGCAACAAATCGTTCAGCCGTTAACGCAGGTTTTCCTAAATATCCGCTTGCGATTCCTTCTCCTGCAATATATAATTCACCGATAACTTCAGGTGGAACAGGTTGTAATCCTGCATCCAATACATACACTTCTGTATTGCAAATTGGCTTTCCAATAGGTGGTATACCCTTTTCACTTTCATCAATGTTCATGAAAGTAGACCAAATCGTCGTTTCAGTTGGTCCATATAAATTAGTTATTGAGCAACCTAATTCTTTTAATTTATTTGCTAAATACGCTGGAAGAGCTTCACCACCAACAAGTATGTTTAGCCCTTGTAGCTTTTCTGGATAATCAGTTACTAACGCCTGCCAAAGCGTCGGTGTAGCCTGCATAATGGTCACTCTTTCTTCTTGTAAAAGTGTCGTTAATGCTGATGGCTCTTGTATGTCTTCTTTTTGCGCAATTGTTAAACTTGCGCCACTAATAAGAGGTAAATAAATTTCTAGAGCAGAAATATCAAACGCAAAAGTTGTAACTGCTAATAAATGATCATTTTCATTTAATGAAAACTTTTGTTGCATAGCCATTAAAAAGTTACTTAAACCTCTCATAGGAACAATTACACCTTTTGGGTTTCCTGTTGAGCCTGAAGTATATATTGTATAGGCTGGGTTTAAAAGTGATACATCATTCTTACATGCTATATTCATACGAGAATATGTATGTAACGCTAGTTTCGTTTCTTCTTCATCTAATACAATTTTTTTCATATCATTTTCTATAACTAACTTAGATGAAACAGATGAATGTGTTATGATACAAACTAGTTTTGCATCATTTACTATATAATTAACTCTTTCTGCTGGGTATTCTGGATCTATTGGTAAATATGCTGCACCAGCCTTTAAGACCGCTAGCATACTAACTACCATTTCTATTGATCTAGGGAATACTAAAGCTACAAACTGGTTTGGTCGTATGCCTTCTTCTACTAAATAATGTGCTAGTTCATTCGCTCGTTCATTTAGCTCTTTATACGTAAGGTTTACACCGTCACAAGTAATCGCTAGTTTATTTGGATTTTTTTGCACTTGTTTTTCAAATGATATAGGTAGACTGATTAACTCATCATCTTCCTTCGTTTCATTCCATTCCAATAAAACTTTATGGTTTTCTTCAGGCAGAGTAATGTTTATTTTTCCAATAGACTCGTTTTTCTCATAATTATTTATTACTAATTCAAATAGATTCATAAATCTTTCTTTATGCAATGCTAGCTCCGCGCCATTATATACTTCGGGATTCGCATCAAAATGAATCATTAACTCCTTTTGATCAAAACGTTTATATACATTTATCGATAAATCATCGACAGGTCCTGCTGATAAGTTATGCGTAATACCACGCTTCCCAGCAAAATTAAGCCCGTAATCAAATGGCATAACATTCACTAACGGTCCAAACAACCTTTGATTTTCACCTAGTAACTTTAAGTCTCTTCTTAATTCCTCATGACGGTATTTATGATGGCGACGTACATCTCGGATTTCTTTAGAAACTTGTTGCAATAATTCCGCAAGAGTTATATTTGGAGTTACTGTAATACGAAGTGGAACTAAATTCATTACCATACTAGGTGTATGAATAGATACAGAACCTAGACGTCCCATCATTGGTAAACCTAAAACAATATCATTTTCACCTGTTAATTTATGCATATAAATACTTGTTACAGCGACAATGAATTCCGGCCAACTTGTTAACGAAATATTGATTTCTTCTAGTAAAGTTTTCGTGCTAGAACTAGATAAATAAGCTGTTTCTCGTGAAAATCCATTTGATGTTCTCGGTGCTCGTTCTGCCAAACTTACAACTTCTGGTTCATCCGCAAATTTTTCTAACCAAAAAGTACGATCTTCCTGAAATTGTTTAGACTCACGATACTCAATATCTTCTTGCACAACTTTTGCAAGAGAACCAAATGGCTTTTCATTCTTGTTTGTTTCTTCTATAAGTGATGTATACTCATTCGCTATCTTTTGGCTAAGAAGTGAAAATCCATAGCCATCCATCACAATGTGATGGATGCGCTGATACCAAAAGAAACGATTATTTTCAACTTGAATAAGTGCTTCAGTAAATAAAGTATCTTTTTTCAAATCGACTGGCATAGATAAATCATTTTTCATCCATACTTTAGCAGCTTCTTCAGGATTTTCTTCTTTACGAACGTCAATAAAATGCATATGAAACTGTGATTCTTCAATAACTTGCCATGGGCCAATTTCATCCTCTTCGAAGCGAACATGAAGTGCTTCTGCTTCCATTACAACTTTACGTACAGCTAATTCAAAAATGTCTTGATGAATATTCCCGTTTATTTCTACATATTCCCCAGTATTATATATCGGATTAAGCGGATCTAATTGTTGCGCAAACCACATACCAGACTGCGCAGATGATAACGAATGACGAATCTTTTGACTGTTAGGCATTCTTTACTACCCCTTTATTATGTAGTCTATTTGTTACAGCACCTGTGCTGTTTGTGAAGATAGTAAGCTGTACCAACCTGCAACAGTTGGACGTTCTGCTAAATCTGCAAACGTGATTTCTTTCCCTTCACGACGCCACTTCTCTACTAAACTCATAATTCTGACCGAATCAAGCCCTCTATTTAATAAGTCCTCATCAATATCAATACTCTCTACTGGCTCACGAAGTAGTTGTGCAACTAGTTCATGTACTTCCTGTATAGTGATTCCTTCACTCTCATCACCTTTTACACTTTGTAAATCTTTTAACAATAGGTTTGTTGATGTCGTTACTGCGCATCTATTAGATGCATACTCCAATGCTTGTTTATGATGCTCTAGTGAAAAATCAGCAACTGCATCTGCTACAAAGAACGGCTCTATACCATCCATAAATGCTTCACAAGCTGTTAAAAGGCATCCAATATGCGCATAAATACCGCAAATAATGAGTTGATTTCTTCCTTGTTCATTTAAAATTTCTAATAGATTTGTCTTTTTAAATGCACTATATCTCCATTTTGTTAGGAATATATCATCCTCATCAGGAGTAAGTTCATCAACAATTTTCTTTTTATCTGGTCCAGCAGGAATACCGTCACCCCAAAAGTCTTGTAATAAACCTCTTTGTTCTAACGTTTGTCCACCAGGTTGCGCTGTATAAACAACTGGTATACCAAGTTGTTTACATTTTTCTCTTATCATTTTAATATTTGAAATAAGTTCTACTTTTGGTGATTCTTTATCGCTATATGCATCAAGAAAATATTCTTGCATGTCATGAATTAAAAGTACTGCACGTTTCGGGTCTGGTGTCCAATTCACTTTATTTTTTGGTAGTTCTGATTCAATTGGCATTTTATATACTGAAATAGATGGGATAGCCATCTAATCACTTCCTTCCGGTTTTTATTATTGTTTTACTGTAATAAGTTTTTCAGCAATGACTTTACGTAGTTCTTTTTTGCTGACTTTTCCGACTCCTGTTTGCGGGAATGATTCAATAAATTCAATTCGATCTGGAATTTTATAAGCCGCTATACCACGTTCTCTTAAAAACATTTTTAATTCACTTACAGTTGGAACTTGTCCGCGAGCTATAACAAAAGCACAGGTGCGTTCACCTAAATAATCGTCAGGCATAGATACAATTGCTACATCATGTACTGCATCATGTGCTAATAGATGATTTTCAACCTCTTCCGCAGCAACTTTCTCACCACCACGATTAATTTGATCTTTATCTCTTCCTTCTACAATGATGTAACCTTGTTCATTTACTTTTACAAGATCACCTGTGCGATAAAATCCATCCTTTGTAAATGATCGTGCATTATGCTCTTCCGCTTTATAATAACCACGAATTGTATATGGACCTCGTGTTAATAAACTACCTACTTCACCCGGTTTTACATCGTTATCATTTTCATCAACAACCTTTACTTCATCGGATGTAGACATCGGTCTACCTTGTGTATGAATAATGATTTCTTCCGGATCATTTAATCTTGTGTAATTTACTAGCCCTTCTGCCATACCAAACACTTGCTGTAACGTACATCCAAATGTAGGACGAATACGCTTCGCAACTTCGGCACTAAATTTCGCGCCACCTACTTGAATCACTTGCAAGCTCGATAAATCGTTATTACGGGAAGATGCAGCATCAAGCCAAATCATTGCTAATGGTGGAACGAGCGCTGTAATCGTCACTTTTTCTTTTTCTATAAGAGCAAATGCCTCGTCTGGACTCCCTCCAGTTGCCAACACTACCTTTCCACCCGCATAGAAAGTTCCAAATGTTCCTGGAGAACTCATCGGGTAATTGTGTGCTACTGGAAGAACGGCCATATAGACACTTTCTGCATTTAAATTACAAATTTCAGCACTAACACGTAAACTATAAATATAGTCATCATGTGTTCTAGGAATTAATTTAGAAAGTCCTGTTGTCCCTCCTGATAATTGAAGAAACGCAACATCACTTGGCTGAACTTCTGGTAATGAGACGGGATCCATATACAGATCATTTATGTTCACAAACTCTTCTTCTTCTCCCACTACAATTACATGTTGTAAAGTTTGCACTTTCTCTTTCACTTCTCTTGCTAGTTTTCGATAATCAAAACCGAGAGCCTTATCTGAAATAACGTAAGCGCTCGCCTCGCCAAACTCACAAAAATAACTAATTTCACTGCTTCGATGTGAAGGTAGCGCAAAAACAGGAAGCGCTCCAATTCGAAATAGTGCAAAACATATTTCGAAAAACTCTATAATATTAGGTAACTGGATTACAACTCGGTCTTCTTTCTTTATTCCTACATTCAGTAAACCTGAAGCTAAGCGATCTACCTTTTTATCAAGTTCACTATACGTTATATGCTTATTACCGCTTACAACTGCAATCTGATCTCCATATTTTTCAGCACGCTCTCTTAACACTCGGCCAAATGTTTCACCAAGCCAACACCCTTCTTCTCGGTAACGATCGACGAATTCTTTTGGCCATTCCGTATAACCTGTTAACATTCTTTCTTCCCCCTATTCATTCAACGAATTATCTCTTAACCCTAAAGCCTTCAGCATTGTTTGGAACTTAGCTGATGTTTCTGCTAGCTCATCTTCTGGTTTTGACTCAGCAACAACTCCAGCTCCTGCATATAAACGAAGTGTATTCTCTTGCACTTCCGCACAACGAATTGTAACAATCCATTCGCCATCTCCATTTAGATCGCTCCACCCTAACATTCCTGTAAAGAATTCACGGTCAAATGGCTCAATTTTTTGAATAGCCTCTCTTGCTGCTTCCATTGGAGTTCCGCAAACTGCTGGCGTAGGATGGAGAGCAATTGCTAATTGTAAAGAAGAAGTATTTGGATTCTTAAGTTCACCTTTCACTTCGGTAGACAAATGCCACATTGCTTCACTATGAATAACTGATGGTTTTTCTGGCACATGCAATGTATGACAATACGGACGAAGCGCAGCAGCAACCGCTTCAACTACTACCGCATGTTCATGTAAATCTTTTGGTGAAGAGAGTAATTCCTCTGCTCTTCTTTTATCTTCAGCTGGATCGTCACTTCTTGGTCTTGAACCAGCTAATGGATTAGAAACGACTTGCATACCACTACGTGAAACAAGCAATTCAGGGCTTGCTCCAATTAATGTCTTATTGTTCTCTTTTTCATCTTTCGGTAAATTCACAGCAAATGTATAACCGTGCTTATTATGCTCTGCTAATTCGCGAAGTAGTTTTTGTTTATCAATCTTCTCTGAAGATTTAACATCTAACGATCTAGATAGAACGATTTTCTTTAAATCTCCATCCTGAATTTTTTCAATCCCTTGCTTCACACCATTCATATAAGTTTCAGAAGCTGGAACCGGTGTCATTTCAAATGTCAGTTTCTCATTTGGTTTTATCTCATTTGTTGTCTCCAACTGTAAACACTCAGTAATTCTGCAATATTCCGGTACAATAAGTTGAACTTCTTTTCTACGATCAAAAGGCAAAGCACCAACAACGATAGGATTCGGATTTCCGGATTGTTTTGCATTACTTAATACCGCTTGTACAAGTTCTGGAAAACTTTCAATTTCATGATGTTTTACTGTAGTAACCTCTCCTTCTGTCAATATCGTTCGAGTTGGTGAAGCGAAAAAGAACGAAGATTCAGTCTTATAATCTTCTAATAATTTTTCTGACAGTTCCTTTACGGCTGTAAGTTCATTCATAGTATGAAAACCTCCTGAATTTTTTATTAAACTCCTAATGTAGCTCCGCCATCGACACATAAATTGTGCATTGTAATATGACTCGCTTTATCAGAAGCTAAAAACAATACTGCTTCAGCAATTTCTGAAGGTTGTGCAATTTTTTGTAATGGTATACCGAGTCTATATGTATTTTGGGAACCAGCAATTATATTTTTAGCTCCATTCTCATCAGCCCATAGTAACCTTTGCATTTCAGTTTCAGTAGAACCAGGAGAAACTAAGTTGCAGCGAATATTGTATGATGCAAGCTCTAATCCTAAACATTTCATGAACATTGTCGTTGCAGCTTTTGATGCAGCATACGCAGCCATTTCCATTCTCGGAGTATTTGCTGCATTTGAGCCAACTGTAACAATTGCCCCTGATTTTCTTACCATCATACGTTTACTTACCGATCGAGATATATAGAAAACTCCTGTAGTATTTACAGAGAATGTTTTATGCCAATCTTCATCACTTAAAGAGTTAATCGCTCCCATTCGTAAAACTCCTGCGACATTTACTAATATATCTATAGGCGCTATGTCATTTTCAATTCGGTTTACTACCTCTTCAACAGCATTGCTATCACTCACATCTAAATGAAATGTCTTCATACGCGTTTCATATGATGCATCATGATTTAATAACACATTTAACCCTTCTTCATTTTGATCAACCGCAATAACTGTAGCCCCTCTTTCTAAAAACATTTTTGCTACAACACTACCTATACCTTGCGCTGCACCTGTTACGAAAACGGTTTTTCCATCAAATTCCCCTGCGTTCATTTCCTCTATCCTTTCATATAAAAATTAATCTAATGAAACAAATTGAATGATAACGATTTTCATTATCATTGGTGATGTAAAAAATAATACACTTACTAAACTAATTGGTCAAGTGTACTTTTCATTAAAATGCAATTAATTGATAATGTTTTTCATTTACTGCTCTTACATCGAAATGATAATGTTTCTCAATAATCTTGTCAATCTTTTTTTATTTTTCAGACAAAATATTTTTTATGTTTCTATGTAAGTCTACATCTATAAGCATTAAAAAGTACTTTAAATAAAGTGCAACTTTATTCATTGGGGGTTTTACGGGCTGTAATAAAGGATACAAAATAAATCCATAATTCCTTATCATCTTTTTGAAATTCAAAAAGATAACTTGTAGATTTCTTCGCCTACAATGCTTTACCAAAAATTCATTTTTTCTTTTCTCAACATTTTTCTGAAAATATTTTATTTTACATCTTTCATTTCTCAATAAATATTCTATGTATAATCTAAGATTTATTTAGATTTTCCTATATTATGCATCCCTTAATAAAATCCTAATATAATCCAAATTGATGTTTTACTCGCGCTTTTATTCGTATCATTACGTCGATTACAAGGACTTGGTAGGGAAAAATAATTTAAAAAAGTTCATATAGAAAAAAGCACCCTATTTCATAGAGTGCTTTTTCTTATCGTTGTGCCATAGAAGGTTTAAATCGTTACGCTACACTGCGATATTCTTCTTCTTTTTCTTTTTTCTTATTAGGTGCTTGAATTAAAATTGCGATAATAAATGACACGACACATAATACGCCGATCACCATGAAAGTTGGTTTAAATCCACCTAGAATTGCACCGATAAAGGAACCTGCAAGCGCTCCAAACCCGAATCCTTGATACACAATTCCGTAGTTTTTACTATGATTTTTCATGCCGAAGAAATCACCAACAATAGCTGGGAAAATAGTGATATTTCCGCCAAAGCAAAACGCTACACTTGCTACACAGACGAAGTAGATACCATAATTTAAATCTACGAAACTTAGGACCAAGACTGAAGTCGCCATAGCAACAAAAGTACCAGTAACGATTTTTAAACGGCCGATTTTATCTGATAACGGTCCTAGAATAATACGACCTAATGTATTGAAGATTGCAACCATAGCCACTGCATTAGCTGCTGTTGTTGCGCTAAGCCCTACAAGTTGAACACCGATGTCTTTTACCATGCCAATTAAGTATAAGCCACTCATACATGATGTAAATAACATAATAAATAATAAGTATACTTGTTTTGTACCTAGCATTTCTTTCGTTGTATATTCCTGCGTTTTTGTTTCATGAACTGCCCCTTGATCAGCAGCTTGATGGATTAAACAAGCGCCAATCACAATCATAGCTGTAACAATTAAACCCCAGTATATAAACGCTTGTGATACACCAACTGATTCAATCAACTGTGCGTTTATGTATTTAAAGATTAGGCTACCTGAACCATATGCAGAGACAGATATACCAGCAATTAAACCTTTACGCTCTGGAAACCACTTAATTAAATTCGATAGTGAAGTGATATATGCTGTACCATCTGCATACCCTACGACAACTCCTGCTAATACATAAAGCAATATTAATGAGGAAGCTTGTGAACTAAGTATTAATCCTAGTCCTAATGCTAGTCCAGCTATCATAATGAGTTTACGAAGTCCCCATTTTTCTTGCAGTTTACTCGCAAACAATGTTGAAAACGCTAAAGAAAGGCTTGTAATCGAGAAAGTTATAGCAACAGCATTCAGACTCCAACCAAATTTACTAACTAAAGGCTGATTGAACAAGCTCCAAGTATATATCGTTCCAAGCCCCATTTGTACTATGACTGTACCAAGGACAACAAGCCATGGATTAACAGTTGATTTTTTCATATTATCCCGCCTCCTCCTTCTATTTCAATGCTATTCGCTACATTTGATTTTTTTATGTTCATTTTGTCCACCTCTTTGATTTGACAACTTCATTGTATAAGATGTTTCCGCTTATGTAAGCACTTACAATACAAAGCGTCAAAAATATGAAATCAGTTACAGAAAACGAAGGGTGAAATACAAAGAACTACTTATTAAATACGTAGCGGCCGTTCGTATTGTGTTATATAAGTACGGCTTACAAGTGTTTTTGAAATCTTTTTCATTTAGTGAAACTTTAATCTGTAGGATTTTATTCACCTCTCATTGATTATTAGGCCACACCAATCAGATGTTTACGGGCAGCCCGACTCCCACCTAATTTCTTTGCTCCAGTCAAATTTTGATTACCTTATGCAAACAAAAGGTTCCCTACTTAATTGGATACGAATATATATAACTTCTTTTCGAAGTTTCTGGTTGTTTGCATGAAAAAAACCATTACATTAAAAGTGTAATGGTTACAATCCTATAGTGTCCTCTTTAATCTCAGAATGACTTCTCATCTATACCTATCTTATTAAAAACTTTACTTTCAAAAATTCGGCCTATATGAATATCTGTTTGACAACCATCTTTGAATTGAACTTTAAATAGTAGAACACAAATGAAATCATTGTCAGCCTTTGTTAATACACGTACTATTTGAATTGAGTTGTTGTATTTTCGTAAATTAAACTGGGCTGTAATAAAACCTTCTCTTTACTATTTAGTAAAGAGAAGGTTTTATTAGGTCAATTCATAAGGCTGATTTTCTTTATACGTTTATAATTGTTTCTTCAAATGTAACGATTGGCTCTACAAATTCCATCATAACGAAAGCGTTTTTAATACGTCTTGTTAAAACTTCTTTTAATTCTGCACACTTTTCTTCTGTAAGTGATTTTACAAATACAAAATTGTGATAATAGACCACACTCTTCTCTTTACTTAAAGGATTTAAAAACATCCCCTCTTTTGTAACGAAAGCGTTAGAATGCCCCGATAGAGTTGAAAGAAACGTCTCTAAAATTTTTATTTCTCTATTTGAAAACTGTTCCTCACAAACTACTTTAATATTCATTTCTGTTATCATTTATATATTCCCCCAACCAATTTTTTCACAAGGGGATAACTATAATACTATTAAAATTTCACGAGACTCCCCTTGCCGTTCAAAAAATTCACCAGAAAACTAGTTTGCTTAACTTTCTTTTTCCCTTTACTCATATGAATCTCTCCTTTCATATATATTACTTCTCCATTTTTAATTGAATACCTTTTTATATTTGAGTTTTTCTATATTTTTAGTCAGATTTATACAGATCATAACTCCATTTCTTTTCATTCCTTATACTATATTCACCTGAATACTATTACTTTTGAGAAACGCTTATTTATACTTATTGAAGAAATCACTTACTGTACTCCTAAAAACAATGCTGCCTTCCCTATAAAACTTTGCTTATCTACTTTACGTTTAGAGCTACATATTATCTCTCTTTTGATTAATTTGTTTAGCTACATAATTTACATAGAAATATTGGTTCGCCAATTCTGAAAAATTTTACTTTGCATATAATAACCTTAAACAAAATATAACTTTTACCATAGGAGCACTCTATACTTTTTTATTAAATAAAAAATTTTTCATTGATAAACAAAACTAAATATTCACTAATATAACTATCCGTGGTTTAATATATGTAATAAACAAATATTTCTGTCTTTTATAAGGAGGTACTATGAAAGCAAACGTAGGGGATACTATACTTTTTCAACGAAATAATTTAAAGATTACAGGGTCTGTACTAAAACTATATACTGAATCGGTCTTAGTTGAAATTACAGATGTAAGCGGTGGTACTTTTGAATTTGATCGAACGATAGTAAATCATAAAAACTATAAAATTTTAAATGCAAATACATAAAGTAAAACTTTAATCAACCCTCACCAATCGGGCATTAACGGGCAGTTTATCTCCCATCCTAATTTCTTTGCTCAAGCTAAATTTTGAGGTGGAAGTTTCATTGCCCGTTAATGCGGGATAAAACAACACAAAATAGCCTCTGCTCACCAGCAGAGGCTATTTTATATCATAATACTTCATTAGTTTATATATCCTAAAACATTAACAATCTTACTCGCTTTTAAATTATTAATGTGATAATAAATTTCTAAACCCTTTCGCTCAGCTCGTAACACTTTACCTTTCATTTTTGATAAATGTTGCGAAACAGTCGATTGTGGAATATTCAACAATTCTGTTAATTGTGTTACATTACAAGTTTTTCTAGTACTTAATTCATTTACAATTTGTAATCGGATTGGATGCGCCATAATTTTTAAAATATCTACATCCTCTTCTGAAACTACACTTTTTTTCATTTCACTCGTATATGTTGTCATAAGACATTCCCCTTTTATATGAATTCCTTTTTATTAAGATCCATTTCTACAAAATTCAATACTCCCGCTCAAGACCTTTATATAGAAATAATAGGATCTCAAATTTTCAAAAATAGAACTTACAATTATTCACTTTTTTTATTTATTCATTTATTTATTTGGTACATATACATAATACAATGTTAATATGTGCTCTATGTGAAGTTAGCATAAATTTATGATGAAGATTTATTTAATGACTTGCATCCTACTACGTGCTGGATAGTTTTATGCATTTTGTATCTTCCGCATAAAACTATCCAGTAATCTTAACACATTTTAGGCGTTTGTATATACTATTTACAAAACAATTTGGCAAAGGAGGATTCCATATGCCTACAATGTTACAAGAAGAAATTGAAGAAGCACGTGAGACATATGTCAGTCGTATCATTTTAGTTGGTGGATCAACTCTATTTTTAGTAGGTGGTGTTATATCGGCAATCGTAGCTTTTAAAGCTTATAATCGTTTGGAAAATACACCGCCTTCTTCTGATAATTCATAGGTGAGTTATCAAATTTTGAATAACAAACATACAAAGGCCGTCTCTAAAAAAAGAGACGGCCTTTGATTTTTCATAAGTTCTACATTTAATAACGATTAGAACCAGCTTACATACTTTTATTTAAATTTAAATGTAAATAAAACATTTTAAAATATAAACTATTACTTACATAATAAATTTATGAAACAATTCGAGAAAAGCGTGATTAAATCTTTTAGCATGAACTAAAATTGAACTTACTTCACCACAAACCGAGTCTGACTACACCCATCCTTCTGCTTTGTTACTTCTAATACAGCTGGCATTGCGTTTTTCAACTCTTGAACGTGTGAAATAACACCGATAAATCGGCCTGATTTTTGTAAGTCAATTAAAGCGTCTACTGCTTTCGTTAATGATTCCTCATCTAATGAACCGAAACCTTCATCGATAAACATCGTTTCAATGGAAATACCACCTTCATACGCTTGAATGACGTCTGCCATTCCAAGCGCCAAGCAAAGCGATGCGTTAAACTTCTCACCGCCAGATAATGTTTTCACATCACGTGTTTGGCCGGTGTATGCATCGTACACATCTAAACCTAATCCACTTTGACGGTTTCTTTTTTCAACTCGCTCACTTCTTTTTAAATAAAATTGCCCATTTGATAATTTTCGTAATCGTTCGTTTGCAATTTGAACAATTTGTTCTAAATACTCAATTAAGATGTAACGCTCGAATGATATGCGACTTTCGTTATCGCCTTTCATTACTTCATATAAATCAACTAGTTCTTGGAAAGCTTTTTCTTCCTCATGAATTTGTTCATCAATACGTCTAATACTTTCATGTAAATCAGAAATATATGTTACAGCGTTTTGCGCACGTTGTCGTTTTTCTTTACTTATATCGAGATTGATCTCTAATTCTTTTATATACTCACCTAACGATGTAATATCCATAAACTCTTTATCTTTTAATTCAGCATGTAACTCTTCAATTTGTTTTGCAAGTACTTCAAGAGATGAATAGTAACTTTGAATTTCTTTTTGTAACATCTCCATCTCAGCATCATTTAACTTAGCTTCTTTATACGTTAGCTGATCTATAAATCCCCTCTGCTCTAGTTCTTTCATAAAGCGCGCGAGAGTCTCTTCTTTCTTCAATTTTGCACTTTCAAATTGATTAGATGCACCTTCATGTTCTGCTTGAATACGTATATTTTCATTTTGCCAATGTTGATATGCTTCTTGCACTTTCTTCCATTCGTCTTCCATTAACCTAAGTTGTTGCATTGCTTGGTCAAACTGTGCTTTCCAAGCTTGTACTGTTTGTAAGTTATCTGGAATATTTTGTTTATCATGTTCATATGACGTACGAAGTTGCATGCACTCCATTTCTGTACGGTGCTGCAATGTTTCTGCTTCACGCTTTTGTTTCTGAAGTTCATCTACTTTTTCTTCTACACTTTTTATATTCACAGCAATTTGCTTACGCGTTTCTTCGCTTTCTTTTAACGTATTAACTTCTGCCGCTAATTGTTTTCCTTTTTGAACGAGTGCACTGTACGTTTCAACTAATTCATCTGAGTGATACCCTCGTTTCATGACTTCTTCGATCACCTGTTCATATTGTAGTCGATAGAAATTCCATTTCTCCTCTACTTGAACATGTAATTTTTCAGCAACATTTTTCTTGTCTCTTAAATCGTTTAACTCTTTTTCATCGATCGCATTACTTTGCTCTGTCGCTTTTTTCGGATGATTCGTACTACCACAAACTGGACAAGATTCACCATCATGTAAATGAAGTGCTAATATGCCTGCTTGTTCGCTTAGCCAGCGGCGTTCCATATTTTCATATGCACGAACTGCCTCTTGCATCTTAGTATATGCTGCTTCTTTTTCTTGCTCGAATTTTTGTTTCTCTTGCCAAACGTCATATGCTTGCTTTAAAACTTTTGCATCTTCTCGCATGTTCGTTAGTTCTTCTACTTTCGCTACATACTGCTCAAGTGCTTGTTCCAATTGCTGTAATTCACCAGACATTCTCTGTTTTTGATTTGTATGCTCTTCTAGTAGTTGATCGAGCTTTTGCATACTTTCTTTTAATCTTCCTAGTTGAATTTCAGCGTTTTGTAAATTCAACTTTTTTTCAGCTAATGATGCAATAATTGATTGTAATTCTTCTAATCTTTGAACAAGTTTTTTAGCATCTTCTCGTTCAAGTTCTTTATTTTTTTCTACTTCGTATTTCTGCTGTGCAAGTGTAAAACTGGTTATTATATTCTCTTTTTTTACGATAATCTGCTTTAATAAACTTTCAGCCTTCTGTTCATTTTGCATTGCTTCCTCGTGCCATTGCTCAAATGGTAATAAATGCTTTGCTTGTTCCGCACGTCTAAAAGATGTTTCTTTCCTTTCAATGACTGCACGGTTTTCTTGTAAAGTGTTGTATCTCTCATTCTTTTGTTGTAAATCTGTAAATTTCTCATTTACAGATTTTGCTGCATGAAAACGTGTTTCAGCTTCTTTTAATTGCTTTGTTCGAGCATCTTGTTCTAGTTGTAATTGCGCAACCTCTGTCTTATATGCCGTTGTTTCTTGCTCTAACGCCTCTACTACTTGATGCGTATTTACATGTTCTTGTTCCACTAATGTCTCTAATAATGCTCCATCTCGAATTGGTAGTTTAAATACATTGCGGAAATGTAACTCTCGCTCTTTTTGTTTTTCTTGCAGAACGTCTTTCCATTGTTTTCGTTTTTGATCAAGTAATTCACGCATTAATTTATAACGATCTGTTTTAAAAATACGACGTAAAATCTCTTCTTTGTTTTCTGTCTCAGATGTTAATAGTTTTCGGAATTCTCCTTGTGGTAACATAACAATTTGACTAAATTGATGTTTACTTAACCCAATTAAATCTTCCACTTTTTTGTTTACATCTGTTACATGAAAACGATCAACAGCTGGAATTTTTTCTCCATCCATAACGTCATATAATTCTACTGCATGTCCTGTAATCGTCTTATTCCCTTGTTTTTTATGGCCAAGTTGCCGTTTTATTTCATAGCGCTTCCCTTTTAACTGAAAAGTTAGTTCTACACTTGTATAAACATTATCATCAGCAAACTGACTTCGAAGCATGCTCGTATCACTACGTTCTTCCCCACTAGCTTCACCATATAATACGTAACAAATCGCATCAAAAATCGTTGTTTTTCCAGCTCCCGTATTTCCAGAAATGGCGAAGATACGATGCTCTCCAAGATCATCAAAATTGATTACTTCTGTCTGTTTATATGGCCCAAATGCTGTCATAATTAGCTGAATCGGTCTCATCCTCGTTCACCTTCCCGTTCTTGCACTGTTTGTAATACTTCTACAAATAGACGTTCTTTCTCTTCTGATAAATCTAAGCCTTTCATTTCTTTATAAAAAGCTTTTAAAAGAGATACATCATCCGTTTTATGTCTTGAAACAGTTACTTCATTTGACTCTGTGAACTCTCGCCTTTGAATAGACCTTTCAACATGCATTGCATTTGGATATACAGAGCGTATTTTTTCCATTGGCTGCAAAACAGGATTTTCATCTAATAGTTTTACAAACACGTAATCTTCACTTACCGGATGTTGTAATAATTCATCTATTTTCGCTTCTACTGTTCGCATTTTACGACGTGGTGTAAGTAATCTTTTTTCAATTGTTGTTTCACCCTTTTCGTCCAGTTCCACGATATAATATCCTTTTTTATGTTTTTCTTCAGAAATAGAATATGCAAGTGGCGAACCTGAATATCGAATTTTCTCATTACGTACGAAATGCGCTTGATGTAAATGTCCAAGCGCTGTGTAATGAAATTTATCAAAATAATGACTATTTACGTATTCAGCACCACCAATTGAAAGCGGACGTTCTGCATCACTTGTATTCTCCTCCGCTTCTCCCGCAGAAGTTACAAATGCATGACCTACAAATACATGTCTTACTTCTTTATCCATCGTTTCAGAAAGTTCATTCATAAAAATACGCATCGCATCATCATGAGATCGGACGTCTTCGTTTTTCAATACATGTCTAACTATGCTTGGATCCGCATAGGGAACTAGATGGAAGTGAACCTCGCCATATTCATCATTTAATACAATGGGTTCATATGGAAATTGAAATTGCCCCACAATAAATAATCCTTGTTTCTTCATTAAACTACTACCGAAATGTATACGATCTGGACTATCATGGTTTCCTGCAACTGCGATAACTGGTGTTTGTAAATCAATCACTATTTTTTGTAATACATCATTTAATAAGTCTACTGCTTCCGTAGGTGGAATTGCTCGGTCATATAAGTCCCCTGCAATAATTACGGCATCTGGTTTTTCTTCTTCAATAGCTTGTACAAACTGATCTAATACAATCTTTTGATCTTCAGTCATATACACGCCATGAACAAGCTTGCCTAAATGCCAATCCGCTGTATGAAATAACTTCATAATTTCCTTCTCCTTTTAATTTACTGAGTTTAGTGATACGAGTTGATAGTTTACTGTAGTTTTTCCGTTCTCCCACTCTAACTTTTGTATAATCGCACTACCAATTCTTTCTTCATTTGATTTATATAAAGGTAATATTTCTTGAACTGCAAATAAATGATAACCATTCAAGTTTAATTGAAATATGTTTTCTTCCATATGTAATCTTACTTCTTTTTCATTTGAAACTATTTTTGTGTGCATCTCAAATTTCATAATAGATACAACCCCTTCTTATAATCTCTACATTTTAATAGTATAGTGGCTATGCAAGATTGACAAGTACATACACGGTAAAGTACACACTTTTCTGTTGCTATATGTTTTATGTTTTTATTAAAATTACGGTATGTGAAATTTAATGCTATGCAAAAATAAAAATGTCTAAATAGACATTTTTATTTTTGCATATAATCTTTCATTACATAATATAAAATCGTTATTAAAACGCTCGCTACGAAAAATGAAAAAACCACCACAATATACCCATCTTTATTTAATAGAAAACATAAGGAAATAGATACGATAAAAATCGGAAATACGAGACGAACTTTATCCTTTACTTCTTCTGTCGTATCTGTATGATGAAAAAACTGAGTAATCCCTATCATTAATGATGACAAGATAATAACCGACAATAATAAAGGTCCTGGCATTCCGATTTCTCCTTTCTCTATTTCTAATTCCATGTAAACATTCTTTATCATTTAAACCATCTGTTTTCAAGAAATTTTTTACATTTTACACATTTATAATAGCGCTTTTGCCATAATAATTTCAAATAATATCACTTACATTAATAATGTATTATTCATCTTCAATATTCAAAATCCTGCAAAGATAACTCGGCAAAATATGCGTTGAATAAAGTGAAGCATGAATTAATAGGTATGAACAAAACTCCCATTGCCTATCGCTCGTACCTATCAAACTTTTAACAGCCATTCTCTTCTACCTAACTTTCTCGTATGCGTCGAATTTCAAGGTGTGGGCCTTCTTATCCACAAATAGCGGAATAAAATAACACTTACCGTCAACTTTAGACAAAATTTATACAGGACATTTCAATACGTATCAAGAATTAAGAATAAGAAGATATATAAGGGAGGATGAATCATGACTGAAAACGTTTTATTTTCTGTTAGTGAAAACGGCGTTGCATCAATTACTTTAAACCGCCCAAAAGCACTTAACTCTTTATCTTATGATATGTTACAACCAATTGGGCAAAAACTTAAAGAATGGGAGAACGATGAGCGCATTGCAATTATCGTATTAAAGGGAGCCGGAACGAAAGGTTTTTGCGCAGGCGGTGACATTAAAACTCTTTACGAAGCACGTTCAAACGAAGTTGCTTTACAGCATGCAGAACGTTTTTTTGAAGAAGAGTATGAAATTGATACATATATTTATCAATATAAAAAACCGATTATCGCTTGTTTAGATGGAATTGTAATGGGTGGTGGTGTCGGACTTACAAATGGTGCGAAGTATCGTATTGTGACGGAGCGCACAAAATGGGCGATGCCTGAGATGAACATCGGCTTCTTTCCAGACGTCGGCGCCGCATATTTCTTAAATAAAGCACCTGGATATACAGGATATTACGTTGCTTTAACAGCATCTATTTTAAAAGCTTCTGACGTATTATTTATTCATGCTGCTGATTACTTTATGACGTCTGATTCATTACCAGCTTTTCTAGCCGAACTTGACAACGTAAATTGGCATACTGAAGATGTACATACTCATTTAAAAGCAGTTCTTCAAACCTTTACATCTACTCCTGACTTAGAAAGCAAACTTGCTGCTTCATTAGAGGAAATTAATACACACTTTGCCTTAGAAACGATTGAAGAAATTATCGACTCATTAGAAAAAGGAGATAGCGAATTCGCTTTACAAACGAAACAAATATTATTATCAAAATCTCCAATTTCATTAAAAGTAACTTTAAAACAACTATTAGATGGCAAAGGAAAATCTGTTGAAGAATGTTTCGCTACAGATCTTATACTTGCTAAAAATTTCATGAGACATGAAGATTTCTTCGAGGGCGTACGCTCCGTTGTCGTTGATAAAGACCAAAATCCGAATTATAAATATAAACAGGTAAGCGATGTTTCAGAAGACGACGTAAATCGTTTCTTTAACTTACTTAATGCCTAACAGTGAGGCTATATTTGTAGTGTATTCACCACTACGAATATAGCCTCTTCTTATTTAATATTTTTTAACAAAATTTAATTTTATTAAATCAAATTTTGTGCTAAACTAATTTTAATCAAATTTTCTAAAAATAAAGAAGGAGGACGAATATGATAGAAAATTATCTTCTTTTCATCATTATGTCTATTTGTCTAATCATTTTACCTGGACCTGATACAGCGATGGCTACGAAGAACACATTAGTTGCTGGTAAAATGGGCGGTGTTAAAACAGTATTCGGTACATGTGTAGCACTTTTGATTCATACTTTAGCTGCTGTAATTGGTCTTTCCGCACTTATTGTAAAGTCAGCTCTTTTATTTTCTATTTTCAAATATGTTGGGGCCCTTTATTTAATCTATATTGGTATTAAAGCCCTATTAGCAGTGAAAAACAAAGAAGGTGTAAATACAAATGATGTATCTATAAATAATGATAAAGAACATACTTCTTGTTTTCGCCAAGGGTTTCTTACGAATTTATTAAACCCTAAAATTGCAGTCTTCTTTTTAACTTTTTTACCACAATTTTTAAATCCAAGTCATAATACATTTATTCAGCTTCTCGTAATGGGTCTTACTTATCTCGTTTTAACAATCATTTGGTTTGCCTTTTATATATTTTTAATTGATAAAATTAGTGCTTTTATGAAGAAACCGAAGACGCAACGTTATATTCAAGGGCTAACAGGAATCGTTTTAATTGGATTTGGTATTAAACTAGCATTAGAAAAAAATAATTAATAAAGTGAAACTTTAATCAATGGGGTTTTGTTCATCCCCCGCCAATTATTAGCCTTCACCAATCGGGCGTTTACGGACTGCACAGGGCTTCCACTTAACTTTTTTGCTCTAGCCGAATTTGGAGATGGGAGTTTTACTGCTCGCTAATAGCGGGATAAATGCGAAAAACACCACTATTAATAGTGGTGTTTTTCGCATTTAACAACTAATCTGGCAGTCTACTCTTTATTAAAACCAGCGCTCCGTTACAACCTTTTTACGTGTATAGAATTGAACGCCATCTGTACCATTTGTACCTAAATCACCAAAGAAGGAAGCTTTATTTCCTGCAAATGCGAAGAATGCCATTGGTGCAGGAACATTTACGTTTACACCGATCATACCAGCATCGATGTTATCACGGAATGTTTGTGCATGCTTCCCATTTGAAGTGTAAATAACAGCACCATTCGCAAATTTAGATTGATTTGTTAATTTAATACCTTCTTCTAAATCTTTCACTCTCACAATACTTAATACTGGAGCGAAAATTTCATCTTGCCAAATTTTCATTTCTTGGTTTACGCCATCAAAGATTGTTGCTCCAACGAAGTAACCTTCTCCAACTTCTTCATTAATTTTACGACCATCTACTAATAAAGTTGCTCCATCTGCTACACCGCTATTAATATAGCCTAAAACACGCTCTTTATGCGATTCACGGATTAATGGTCCAACGTAATTATCTTCGTTGAAACCGTCACCTACTTTTAGTTTTTTCGTCTCTGCTACTAGTACGTCGATAAATTCATCAGCAATTTCATCTACTACTGCTACTACTGAACATGCCATGCAGCGCTCTCCACTACTTGCAAACGCAGATCCAATTACACCTTGTACCGTTTTTTCAAGATTGCAATCTGGCATTACAATCGCATGATTTTTCGCACCTGCTAACGCTTGTACACGTTTTCCATGTTTCGTACCTGTTTCATATACGTAACGAGCTACCGGCTCAGAACCAACGAACGAAACAGCTTGAATATCTTTATTTTCTAAAATGCTATTTACAACATCTTTTCCGCCTTGTACTAAATTTAATACCCCTTTTGGAAAACCAGCTTCATAGAATAACTCTACAAGTCGCTCTGCTAAAAGTGGCGTTCTCTCAGATGTTTTTAATACGAACGTATTACCGCAAGCAATTGCAAGTGGGAACATCCATAATGGAATCATCATTGGGAAGTTAAACGGTGTAATACCCGCAACAACTCCAATTGGATAGCGCCAGATCGATCCATCAATTCCGCTTGCGATATTAGGAAGAGCTTGTCCCATCATTAAATTTGGAGCTGATGTTGCAAGTTCTACCGCTTCAATACCACGTTGTACTTCACCTGTTGCATCTGTTAGCGTTTTACCATTTTCTAGCGTAATGATTTTTGCAAGCTCATCTTTATTTTCTTGTAATAGCTGTAAATATTTATATAGATTTCTTGAACGATTCGGAACTGGTACTTTAGACCATGTTTCAAATGCCGCTTTTGCCGCTTCAACAGCCTTTTCAACGTCTTCTTTTGGAGAAAGTGGAACGTAAGCAATGATTTTTCCAGTCGCTGGATTCGGAACCGCTTCTACTTCTGTACCAGTAGATTCTACCCACTCGCCATTAATATGATTTTTTACTCGTTTAATTTCAGTTGTAATCATTGTATTCTCTCCTTTTTATGATTTATTTTTGATTAGAAATTAATTGTTCGCTAACTTTCTTATATAAAGCAGCCATATCGTTTTCACCATATCCTGCCTCACTCGCTTCTTCATATACATTTAATAACATTTCACTTACAGGTAAGTGAAGTTCACTTTCCTTAGCTAAATCAACTGCAAAGCCTAAATCTTTTTTTAATAGATTTACAGTAAATCCTGGCTCATAGTTTTCTGCTGCAATGAAACTTTTATAATTGCGCTCATAAATTCTACTTTGACCGTAACTTACATTTAAAATATTAAACATTTTATCTAAATCCATATTACTCTTTTTCGCTAATGTTAAAGCTTCACTCACACCAGCTGTATAGAAACCAATTAATAGATTGTTAATTAATTTAACAGTCGTACCACTATCAATTTGCTCGCTTACGTGGAAAATATTTGCTCCTAACACTTCCATGATAGATTCAGTTTTATCATATACGTCTTTTGATCCACCTACCATAAACGTTAATGTACGATTTTCTGCACCAATTACCCCACCGCTAACTGGTGCGGCTAAAAAGTCTACTTTCTTTTCTTTCGCCGACTCCTCTAACTGTTTGTTTAATTGTGGAGATACAGTACTTGTATCAATTAATACGACATTCGAGTGGCTATTTTCAAATAATCCTTCTTCCCCAAAATATACTGCTTCAACAGCACGAGGTGAAGGTAAACTTGTAAAAATCACATCGCATGTCTCTGCTAATTTTGAGATTGATAAGCCGATAATTCCTCCTTCTTTTTCAAAGGAAGCTTCAGCCTCTTTATTTAAGTCCACACCATATACTGTGTAACTTGATTTAACTAAATTTTTAGACATCGGAAGGCCCATGTTACCTAAACCGATAAAACCAATCTTTTTCATATCGCTTTCCTCCTATTTACACAATATATTTCCCACGATTTATAATAGCTTTCGCAATTTCTCTCTTTTTCGTAAATACGTTCGTGTATAAAGGCACTAATAATTGACGGATTTCAGCTAACATTACGTGTCTATCTTGTTCTTCTGTGACAGCCGCTGAAAGTATAGAAATCGCCGCTTCTTCTACTTTACGATAGCCTTCCTCACAAATAACATCCGTTATCATTTGTTTTGTACGCTCTTTTTCTTCACCATTTTTATTAATTGCTTTACTCGTACGTAAAAATGCTGATTCCATGACGTACACGTCCGTCAACATATTTGATAATACACGTGAATATTCTTGCTCTTGATCAATTTTTAATCCTGGAGTTTTAGAGAGCGTTTTCAAAGATTGTTTCAACAATTTTTTCGCTAATAAAATGTAACGATGGTTTCTTTCTACAGTTGCTATATCAATTTCTACTTCAGTATCTTCTATTTGTTCGATTTGCTTCATTAACATTTTGGCAACTGTTAATCTATTAATTTCATTTGTTCCTTCAAAAATACGACTAATTCTAGCATCACGATATAATCGTTCTACTTCGTATTCTTGCATATAACCGTAACCGCCATGAATTTGTACAGCTTCATCTACGATATAAGCAAGTGTTTCAGAAGCGTTCACTTTATTCAGTGCACATTCAATTGCAAATTGGGACATTTTTTTCATAAGGTCCTCATCACTCTCATGAATTGCGTCATCAATTACACCTGCTGTACGATAAGCTGCACTTTCTGCTCCATATGTTGTAATGATCATATTTGCAATTTTCTCTTGTATCATCGTAAAGTCTACTAATTCCGTTTGGAACTGTTTTCGCTCTTTTCCATATTGAACTGACAAACCGATTGCTTGTTTTGCTGTTCCAATATTTCCAAAAGCAAGTTTTAGTCTAGCGAAGTTAAGAATATTAAGGGCTACGTGATGCCCTTTCCCAACTTCCCCTAACACATTTTCAGCAGGGATAACTACATCTTCTAAAATAAGCGTCGCTGTTGAAGAACCTTTAATCCCCATTTTCTTTTCTTCTAATCCAATAGATACACCTTCACATGCTCTTTCGACAATAAACGCTGTCATTCCTTTATTTGTCTTCGCAAAAACAACGTATACATCTGCCATATGAGCATTTGTAATCCACTGCTTCTCACCATTCAACTTCCAAGCTGTACCCTCTTCATTCAAAATTGCGCTTGTTTTTGCACTTAATGCATCAGAACCAGCATTTGGCTCAGTTAGAGCATAAGCCCCAATCCATTCTCCCGATGCGATTTTTGGTAAATATTTTTCTTTCTGTTCTTTCGTTCCGTAATATATGTAAGGCAATGTACCGACACCAGCGTGTATATTAAAAGAAACGCTAAATGCACCAGCGTAACCCATCTTCTCTGCTACAAGACCTGAGACAGCCTTTCCTAACTCGAACCCGCCATAATCTTCTGGTACCTCAATGCCTAATAATCCAAGTTCCCCAGCTTTCTCAAATAATTGACGAGAAACTTTATAGTTATGTTTTTCAATGTTTTCAATTTGTGGAATAATTTCCTGTTTAACGAATTGTTCTGTCGTTTTTGCGATTAAGTCTTCATCCCCTGAAAAATCTTCTGGTGTAAAGAAAGTATTGTTCACATCTTTATTGATTGAAAAAAATTCATCCCAAGGTAACTTCGTTTTCTCCATCTGAATCCCCCTATCATTTCGACCTTCATTGCTTTTTGCGTATGCTCGTCTACGATGAGTGGAATATCTTATTATTGAAAACAGAAGGCGATGAATTTTCACATCAAGCAGTTCATTTTGCCAAAGATGTATTCTCATCGCCCTAGTTGTTTTATCTATTGATCTTCTGATAATACTGTTTTTGCAATTCCAGTATCTAATTCTTCAAAGTCATGATATGAAATTGTCTCATATAGCTCGCTTCTCGTTTGCATATTTGAAAGTGCATCTTTTTGAGAACCAGTCTCTTTAATTAGCGTGAATACATTCTCATATGCTTTTGCAGCAACTCGAAGCGACGTTACTGGATAAATCACCATTTGGAAGCCCATATTCGCAAATTCCTCAGCACTATAATATGGTGTTTTCCCAAACTCAGTCATATTTGCTAGTAAAGGTGCATTCACTTTGCTAGTAAATAAACGGAATTCTTCTTCCGATTGAAGCGCTTCTGGGAAAATTGCGTCTGCACCTGCTTTAACATATGCATTCGCTCTTTCAATCGCAGCATCTAGTCCTTCTACACCGCGAGCATCTGTGCGTGCAACAATATATAAGCTTGGCGCAACTTCTTTAATCGCTTTAATTTTTTGAACTAATTCTTCTGTCGTAACAAGTTTCTTACCATTTAAATGTCCACATTTCTTCGGTAATTGTTGATCTTCAATTTGAACAGCCGCTACTTTTGCCTCTACCATTTCTACAGCTGTTCTCGCTACGTTTAGTACTCCACCAAATCCTGTATCAATATCAACAAGAACTGGTAAATCTGTAGCTCTAACTAGATCTCTTGCTCTTTCAGCTACTTCAGTAGATGTCACGATACCTAAATCTGGCAGACCTTTACTTGCAGTGTAAGCAGCTCCCGATAAATAAAGAGCTGAAAAACCTGTATTTTTTGCAACAAGAGCGGCCATTGCATCATGAGCACCTGGAATTTGCAAAATTTCATTTGCTTCTACTAAAGCTCGGAAGCCATTCGCAAGCTCCTCTTGTGTTGACTGTTTATTCACAACCCAAGCCATTCTAAATTCCCCCTATTATTAAATTAAGAATAGATCTACAAATTCGTTTACATTCATATTTTCTAGTTTTTCTTCATTTAAACAAACTTCATGAATTTGTTCTTGTTGCTTACTAGAATAATGACCTGCCATATTTGCAGTGAATTTTTGAACAACTTTTGGAATCGCTTCGTCTCTACGGAAACGGTGACCAAGTGGGTATTCACATTCCACGTTTTCTGTTACAGTACCATCTTTAAAATGAACTTGAACAGCGTTGGCGATTGAGCGCTTGTTCGGGTCAAGATAATCTAAACTGTACTGTTTGTTTTCAACAACAACCATCTTATTACGTAATTCATCTACACGTGAATCATTTGCTACTACATCCTCATAATCGTCCGCTACGATATCTCCTTTTAATAAACCAATTGCCGTAATGTATTGTAAACAATGATCACGATCAGCTGGGTTATTTAATGGACCTTCTTTATCGATAATACGAATTGCTGATTCATGAGTTGTAATTGTAATACGATCAATTTCATCTAATCTTTCTTTAATTTCCGGATGTAATTTCACTGCACATTCTGCAGCTGTTTGTGCATGGAATTCTGCTGGATATGATACTTTAAATAATACATTTTCCATTACATAAGACTCTAGTGGTCTAGCTAATTTTAATTCTTGTTTGTTAAATAATACATCTTGGAATCCCCATCCTGGCGCAGATAATGCTGTTGGATAACCCATTTCACCTTTTAGAGCAGTCATTGCAAGATGAACACCGCGACTCGTCGCATCACCTGCTGCCCATGATTTACGTGATCCAGTATTTGGAGCATGTCGATATGTACGAAGACTAGAGTTATCAATCCACGCATGTGATAATGCATTAAAGATTTCTTCACGTGTTCCACCAAGCATTTTCGCAACTACTGCAGTTGTTGCTACTTTTACATATAATACGTGGTCAAGACCAACGCGGTTTAAGCTGTTTTCTAAAGCAAGTACACCCTGAATTTCATGTGCTTTAATCATCATTTCTAGTACTTCACGTACTTTTAATGGTTCTTTTCCTTCTGAAATACGAACACGGCTAATATAATCTGCAACTGCTAAAATTCCGCCTAAGTTATCAGATGGATGTCCCCATTCTGCTGCAAGCCAAGTATCGTTATAGTCTAACCAACGGATCATACATCCAATATTGAATGCACCTTTTACTGGATCTAGTACATAAGACGTTCCTGGTACACGTGTACCGTTTGGCACAACCGTTCCTGGTACAACTGGACCTAATAATTTCGTACACTCTGGATATTGCAGTGCTAAAATTCCGCATCCAAGTGTATCTAATAATACGTAGCGAGCAGTACTAAATGCTTCTGCACTAGTAACCTCTTTATTTAATACATAATCCGTAATTTCTTCTAATAATGCATCTTTTTGTTTAATTTCATTTGTTTTAATCATGCTATTCTTCCCTTTCTGTCGAAAATTCGTTATTATTAATGATGGGTGTCTGTCAAACACCCATCTGGCGGGCGGCGCTAACAACTCCCCAGTTGTTCTTATTTACTAAGTACATGTCGCTCGCCAACATAATTTACACGTGGACGGAACAAGCGATTATTTGCATGTTGCTCAATAACGTGCGCACATAGTCCTACTGTTCTAGAGCTAAAGAAGATTGGTGTGTACAGTTGAATTGGGATACCAAGCATCCAATATACTGGTGCTGCATAATAATCAAGATTCGGATAAATGCCTTTTTCCTTCTCCATGATTTTCTCTCCAGCTTCACACATTTCATATAGTGTATAATCGCCTTTTACATCACATAGCTGTTTTAAAGCTTCCTTCATCATAAGTGCTCTTGGATCCATTTTCTTCATATAAACACGGTGTCCAAAGCCCATAATTTTTTCTTTGTTATATAGTTTTTTCTGTAATAACTCTTCAAACTTCTCAACATTGCCAGCCTCTAAAAGCATGTACATAACAGCTTCATTCGCACCGCCGTGTAAGCTTCCCTTTAAAGATGCAACCGCACCAGTTAGAGCACCGTATAAATCTGATTGTGTTGACGCAATTACACGCGCTGTAAATGTAGAGTTTGGCATTTCATGTTCACTATATAAAACAAGGGAACGATCAAAGATCTTCTCCTCAAGTTCAGTCGGTTTCTTACCAGTTAACATATAGAAGAAATTCGCACTATATGACAATTCCTGAAGAGGCTCAATTGGCTCCTCATTATTTAAAATATGATAGCTATTTGCTACAATATTTGGTACTTTACTTAAAAGCTTATAACCTCGATCTTTGTTTACTTCTAACGAGCGATTTTCAATATCATTATCATAACCAGCTAATGCAGACACACCTGTACGCAAGCCATCCATAGGATGCGTTTCTTTAGGCAACGCCTTTAGAACGTTGAATACCCCTTCTGGCACTGCATATTCTTCTTTTAATTTCTTTTCAAGTGTTTCTTTTTCATCCTCATTCGGTAGATGTTCTTCTAATAAAAGGTGCACAATGTCTAAATACTCTTTTGTTTTTGAGAGTTCGATTAAATCATACCCTTGAATTACAATTTCACCTTTTACTGTGTCAAGAAACGAGATTTTCGTCTCCGCTGCTACTACACCATCTAATCCCGGGGAAAATTTTTCTTCAGCTTTCATTATTATTTCCTCCAATCCTAATAGATCTTCGTGCACATAACTGTAAGCCTTTACAATACTTTAGAACTACATTTCTATTTCAATGTATCAGAGTTTTTAGAAGATTTCAATTTATTTTATAATGATAAGTTTCCTATACTTTTATTGATGTAACAATACAATTTTTTGAAAATAATTTTCATATTTTTCAAAGAAAGGACAGACTTCTTTACAATTCTTTTTAAAACAAAATATAAAGATAATTCATGTAATCCCATCAAACATATCTTTTTTCCGAATTTTATTACAAAATAGAAAAAACGAGCTGTACACATGTACAGCTCGTTTCTATATGATATTTATTTCACTATCCTCTAAATATAATTCTTATATAAAACTTATTCATTTTTAATAAAGTTATTATTTTACATAATTAAATTAAATTTCTTCTGTTTCTTTATGATAACTTACAACTAAATCATAGTTTTGAAAGTACCAAAGATCATCAAAATCTACAAAAATAGAATACCATCTTTCTTCACTGACACTATTTCCCCATCTGGTTTCTCAGAAACAATCCCTAAAAGAATATCCGGGCTGAATTGAACTGTTTCCACCATATCTTATGACAAATCGAATACATTCATTGCGATTGATTCGTAATTCTTCTTTAAACCATTTTACAGCTTCGTTTTCAACGATAATATTCAATTTTATCCCTCTCGGCTTAATTCTTTTTCACTTAACTTTTGTCTTACAAACATACCAAAAACAAGTAAAGCTATTACAGCTGAAACAGAGCTTGCTGTAAATAAAATACGATAGCCAAAAATTTGTGACACAAATCCAAGTAAAATTGCACCTAATCCGATACCTAAATCAAATGCTGTAAAAAACGAAGCGTTAGCAACTCCTCTTTTACTAGGATCAACAATTGTAAGCATCGCCGCTTGTAAAGCTGGCTGTGCTGAGCCAAATCCCACACCGTATAATGTCGCTGCAATAATGATGCCCGTCAAACCATTTGCCATCGTTAATACAACTATAGCTAAAATAGTAATACATAGTGCTGGAAGTATGATGAATACTTCTCCATATTTATCTAATAATTTACCTGAAATCGGTCTTACAATTGTTAATGCAATTGCATATACAAGAAAGAACATCCCAGGATTCACATTAATTGAAGAAGCGAATAACGGTAAAAACGTTGTAATGCCACCATATGCAAATGATAAAAAGAAAACAACAACCGTAATTGATAAAACGGATTTTTCAAATAGTTGAATTTTCCCTTTTTCCTTTTGTGGCGTGAATGACATTTTCGTTATTAACGATAATATAACTGCCATGAAAGATAAAAGAGTTGCTAAAAGGAATAGACCATGAAATGAATAATATTGTACTACCCATAATCCAATCATCGGTCCGATTGCCATTGCAATTGTCATAGCCATCCCGTACCAGCCCATACCTTCTCCACGGCGTGAATCTGGAATAATATCAGTTATCGCAGTTCCAACAGCTGTTGTAGAAACGGCCCATGTCACTCCGTGAATAACGCGTAAAACTGCTAAAAGGACTATAGTCGATGCTAAATTATAGGAATACATCGTTAGCACAAAAAGGATGAGTCCGAAAATAATAAAAGACCTTCTACCATATTGATCTAACATACCTCCAATAATCGGTCGTATTACAACAGCAGCTATTGTAAACATTCCCATCATCAATCCAACTTGTGATTCATTTCCACCAATCTCTTTAATGAATAGAGGAAGCGTTGGAACAAGTAAATAAAACCCTGTAAATAAAAATAACATTGCGAAAGACATTTGAATAAATGACTTCGTCCATAATCGTTCCATAAACCCCCCCCCATAAACACGTGAAATTTACGATTAACACTCCCATTGTACATTTTCTCTGTCTCTTTTCCCTCAGCAAAAAGACGTATCTTTTCATATTAAATAGTCCACTCTCAGCATTGATTGGTCGTACGACTTTGTACGTATGCTTTAACCGAAAGTCCTATGTATTTGTACCTTTATACGTGTTAAGAGAATATACTATTTTATTATCTCAACTTAGGAGTGATTATTTTTATGTGGGTATTATCAAGAGTAACTGCCGTGGTTCCTTCAACTCCCGGAATACATGTGCCCGCCGTCCATACAGCTAGCTCTGATGTTGGCATTGAACTTCCCGCAACTTGGCAACAATATCAAGTTCCCGGTCAAGTTACTCCCTCATTTTGGCATCACGGTACACACCCAAGTAGCACTACCTTTTATAACCCCAGTTATGTTCCATTACCCCCGACTCAAGTCTTTTATCATTTTCCATCCATTTATTTTCAAAATTTCTATGGTACGTTTAACATTTAAATAGCATCATTGCATAGCTCCTATATTTACTTCCAATCCCTTTTCAACATAAAAAAGTCGAATTCCTTATGTAAGAAATTCGACTTTTTTAATTGCTTTTTATTAACTTTTCTTATTGGCCAGTATTAGCAGGGACTTCTCCTGCATTCCCCCCATTATTCGGTGGAGTTGTCACTGGTGGGGTTGGATTCCCTTGACCTCCCCCGTTATTCGGCGGTGTTGTGTTCCCGCCTCCTCCGTTATTCGGCGGCGTTGTGTTCCCGCCTCCTCCGTTATTCGGCGGCGTTGTGTTCCCGCCTCCTCCGTTGTTCGGCGGCGTTGTGCTCCCGCCTCCTCCGTTGTTTGGAGGCGTTGTATTTCCTTGACCATTTCCATTATTTTGTTCATTTTCTTTCTTTTGTTCTTCTTGCTTCTTAAGGTCATCTTGTTTCTTTTGTTCTTCTTGTTGCTTCTTAAGGTCATCTTGTTTCTTTTGTTCTTCTTGTTTCTTTAATTCTTCCTGTTTCTTAAGTTCTTCTTGCTTTTTCTCTTCTTCAGTTTTTTGCTGCTGATCTTGTTTCGGCTGTTCAGTTGTATTCGGTACGCTCGTATTTGGTGAAGAATCACGTTTCTCACCTTTTATACGTAATTCATTACCTTCTTTCACAACACTACTTGGCATCTTAAATTGTGATTTATCAGTAGCCATCTCGCTCATCATTTCTTTAAAGATCAACTGTGCAATTTTCGTATTTTTACTACTAATATAATCGTCTTTACTATCTTTCATATAACCAGTCCATACTGCCATCGTATACTGCGGTGTATATCCTGCAAACCAGCTATCACGAGTCGCACTGTCTGGTAATTTATATTGCGCTGCTTTTTCCGAAGAATAGTTCGTTGTTCCTGTTTTACCAGCTACATCTAAAGAACTTATATTAGCAGCTGTACCAGTACCAGATGTTACGACGGAACGAAGCATATCTGTAATCATATAAGCTGTATAATCTTCCATCACTCGTTTTGACTTTTGCTCAAAACTTTTCGATTTACCATCTGGATAAACCACTTTTTTAACAAAATGCGGCTTCGTATATTTACCGTCATTACCAAATGCAGCATACGCACCTGCCATCTCAGTTGGCGATACTTCATTTGTACCAATCGCTGTTGATTCTGTCGGTGGTGCATTAAATGTAATACCTAACTTTTCAGAGAAAGTTTTTGATTTAGTTATTCCTACTTCTTTTGCAGTTTTAATAGCTGGAACATTACGTGATAATTTTAATGCTTCACGCATTGTAATTTGTCCTAAATACCCTCTATCTGAGTTTCTGACATCTTGACCACCAGTATACTTAAATGGCGAGTCATCGACTTGATGATAAGTAGCCCATTTTAAATATTCAATTGCAGGAGCATAATCAAAGATCGGTTTCATTGTTGAACCTGCTGAGCGATCTAATTCAGTTGCCATATTATGACCTTTAAATACAGCCTTATTTTCACCACGCCCACTACCTATAGCACGTACTTCACCTGTTTTCGTATCCATAAATGTGAAAGCCCCTTGGAATTTCTCATTTGGATAATCAATAATATTTGTATTTAAAATATTATCAGCCAATTTCTGTGCCTCTGTGTCTAATGTTGTATAAATTTCTAAACCGTCAGAACCAATATTAGCATCAGGTAATTCTTTTTCAACTTCTTTCACAACTGCATCCATAAATGCAGGATATGGCATCGCTTGTAATTCAGCTGCCTTTTCAACACCTTTGTCTACTGGTACTTTCGACGCTTCTTCCATTTCTGCTTTTGTAATATAACCATGTCGATTCATTAACTTTAGTACAACATTTCTTCTTTCTGTTGCCTTTTGAATATTTTGTGGTTTCGACGGGTCGTAATTATTTGGTGCTTTCGGTAAACCTGCAAGCATCGCAACTTCTGGTAATGTTAAGTCTTTTAATTCTTTTTTATAGTAGTTTTGTGCTGCTGTTGCGATTCCGTATGAGCGGTTTCCTAAATTAATTTTGTTTAAGTACATCTCTAATATTTCATGTTTTGAATACTGTTGTTCTAGCTTATAAGCTAAATACACTTCTTGCGCCTTACGCTTTGGTGTTTTATCCATTGATAAGAAGTAGTTTTTAATAACTTGCTGCGTTATTGTACTTCCGCCTTGCGAACCGTAATCTCCTTTTAAACTAACTAAAACTGCACGAGCAGTACCTTTGAAATCCACACCACTATGCTCATAAAAACGTGCATCTTCCGCAGCTAAAAAAGCATTTTCTACTAATTTAGGGATTTGATCATACGTAACGTTGGTTCGCTTTTCTTTTCCGTATTCATATACCAACTTCCCGTCTTTATCATAAATTTTTGAGGATAACGGATTAACAAGTTTTGCTTTTTCAAGTTTTGGTGCATCCTTAATCATTACAAAAAAGGTAGCAACCCCCGCCACTAAACCTACAATACCAAGTAATAAACAACTAATTAAAAACTTACGGAAAAATGATGTTTTACCCTTTGGTTTTTGTTTTTTAGAAGCTGGCTGATTTTTCTTTTTAACTTGTCGTCGCTCCTCTCGAGAACGATAATTTTCTGACATGTTACTTTCTCCTGCCTTTCAATTCTCCCGTTGATTTACTAAAAATATTGAGGCCACCTTCCCAAATATCTTTACATTTAGAAAGTGTGTTCATCGGAAGCATTCAATATTTTCCTAATTCACAGATTATAAATTTTAGATACTCTTAAACAAATTATTTTTTACCTCTATTCCTTCAAATAAAGCTGCCCCATTACGCATAAAATGGAAGAGATAAAATTTTAATACCTCGTATAAATAATATACCTTTTTTTCAAATGGTCAATATTTTCTTATTAATTTCATCAAAGGTGAGATAAAAATAGCATATCGATATGAACTTCGTGTGAACTTCTTTATAAATAGGTATAACAAAGATTTAATATATTGGCTATCCGTATTACTGCTGCTTTACATATTCTTATTTCAACAACCTAATCCTCATTTCTAAAAGAATTTACAAATAAAATTAAGGAGTTGTATGCTTATGAAATTATCTCCTGTTATATCAAAAAATTTGATTGCTGTTGGTTATAATCCCTTTTCTATGATTTTACGAATCCAATTCAAAAATGGCATGTATGATTTCTTTAATGTACCTGAAAGCATTTACAATGGTTTATTAAATGCACAATCTAAAAGTTATTACCATAAAACTTACATTAAAAATTCTTTCCGCTACACTAAAATTTAAACTTAAGCACCAAATAAAAAGAAAGGAGGTTAATCCCCCTTTCTTTTTATACTATTTTCACAGACGAATTATCTTCTATTCCTCTTATTAATTTCATCATATGCTTGAATTTGTTTTCTCACTCGCCGATCCGCCTTTTTATCATGTACGACTAAAATCGCGTGTATGACGCCTGGAACCCAAAATATTAAAGTTAATATGAAATTAATTATTGCTTGAAATGGCTTTCCGCAAAATAATACAGCTACAGGTGGAAGTAGAATTGCCAATAAGTACATCATCTCTTGAAAACTCCTTATTTTGGATTTTTTATAACACTTCTTTTCATATGCAAGCACACTCTTTGATTTTGAAGTTACACAAATTTCAATTAAGCAATTATAACATTTCTTCTATAATATATATTCTGTCCATATGCAAAAAAACCTACTAGACCAAACTCTTCCTACCTATTTAATTACATTTTACATCCGCTCTTTCAATGAGTATTTTAAAATTCTTATTATTTTCAAAACTTTTCTCTTTCTCTACTGCAGTTAATCCAATCGCAGAAATTACCGTTCCTATTGCCTGTATCCAAATACCAATCAGTGCTATTATCCTCTCATCCTTCTTATCAAGAATACGATCTTCGTTTTCTACTTCATCCTTCGATAAATTAATTATGCCTTGATACGCTTGTAGTCCGGCCCCTAAGCTTTGCATAGAATTGCCTAGTACAATGATTCGCTGTTTTACTTTCATCTCAATCAAAGCTGCTTCTACTCCTAAAAAAGCACCAATCGATTGTAAACTGTTCCCGACAATGATAAGATAATCATTCTCTGTTAATTGTTCATTTTTATTAAAATATGTTCCTATTACATTTGATATATTCCCTAATGCCAATAACTCAATTCCCATTTTATCCAGTGTTTCACTTTCATTCTGCAAACATATATTTCGATTTTCTACTTCTTCATCTTCATCTTCGGTATAATTACTCGCTATAATTTGTAAAATATACCCGAAGGCTTGTAATGAGCTTCCTATAATAACAAGGTCCGATTCAATTTTCTCTTCCCCAATAAATCCTCTTGTCGTTCCAATAGCAGCTGTAAGATTTCCTCCTACTTGATACCATGCTCCTGTCACTTTTAAACTGCTTGGATTCATTTTCATCACCTATTTTGATATTTTCTCGTGCTTTCGAAATAACCAAAAGTCACTCTTAATCAAATATTTTATTTTCCATATGTAATTTTGTGCATTCTATAATGTGTTACTAATACAAAAAGTACCTTAAAGGTACTTTTTTAGCCAAAACGTATATCACTGAAATTACATTGAGTAATAGATACTTATTTTTAAACACATGCTGGGCATGTCAATGAATCTCCATTTTTATCTATTGTTATATTCAATATATATCGAATCGCATTATGTGACCACATTTCAGGTGTGGGTGATTCATTAACATACTGTGGTGCACATGAATGCAGCATTGGAGTGCTAATACCACCGCCAGGATCTAAAGCAACTACAGCCACACCATCAGGCAATTCCAGTGCCATAGATTTCGTGATACCTTCAATTGCAAACTTCGAGGCACAGTATGGTGCAAGATCTGCCTCACCTTCTCTTCCCCAACTAGAACTCATATTAATAATAATTCCTTCTTTTCTATCTACCATTGCTGGGACAAATGCTCTTATTACATTTACTACACCATTCACGTTTACATTCATTACATTTTCAAATTCCCCAGCGGTAACTTTCCAAATTGGTGCATTTTGATTCACAATTGATGCATTATTTATTAACAAGTCGGGAGCCCGATATTTAGTAAGGATATCATTTGCCCAACTACTAACTTGCTGCGAATCTGAAACATCAATTATTTGAAAATCATGTGTATTACCGTATTGTTTTTTTAGTTCTTCAATTTTATCTTTTGAACGTCCACATCCACATATGTTCCATCCCAATTCATGAAATCGATCAACCATCGCGCGTCCTAATCCTTGCGTCACTCCTGTAATAATTACGAGTTTCCTAATGTCATTTCGCTTCAATCCCTCGCCTCCCTTTACCATATTTTACTCCTTTAACCTTCATTTATCTATTTACTAAAGTATTAAAAACACTTCATACTTTAGAAGTATTTTTAATATTGCACACATAAACAAAAGAGTAACCATAATGGTTACTCCCGTTTACATATTTAAAAATTCGTTGTTTATTTCATTATTAATTTTTAAATTGCAACTTTTCTTTCCCGCATTTTTACATTGATACATATAAACTGTACCTAATTTACCAGCTTGAAAATCCTCATTACCCTGCATTTTCATAAAACTATATTTATGTTTATAGTGCGATTCATCTAAATAATTTCCAATCCACTTTTCAACATAACACAGTCCACTTTTGTGAAAAAATCTTCAACTAGCCTGATTACATACTTTTATTTAAAAGCTCAATTTCATATTGTAATTTTTTGAACTGCTCAAAATGCATTGTTATAGATTGACTGCTACCAACTTCAGCACTTTGTTTCACCAGTAATACTCCTGTATCATGAAAAAGCGCTTCAAGTTCTTTTCTGATGGACACTTTTGCAATATGAGCTGTTTTAATTGCAGATAAAATTGCAATCTCATTAAACTTTAATTTTATTTCATTTGGACAAAATGCGTTTTCAATCAATATAACTTCATTGCTATAAATAAGCGCAACAAGATTACTTGATTTTGCATCTGATAAATCTACTTTTTTTATAACGTTATTCATAACATTTTGCCTCCTTTGTTTTCGTATATATTAATTATACAAATTATTTCTTTTTTATTATCCAACTCATATTAAGTTTAACACACTTTTATTGAAAGCCACGCTTGAAACGTTTTACTATTCCACAATTTTTGTTACATGAACCATTTGGACTTTACTCCCATATAGTAATGTTAACAATTCATTATAAAGCAGGTGAAAATTATGCCCTCAGTTGTAGGGAATTTAGTTGTACAAAATAGTAACGGATCATTTAACTTAGGTGATTTCTACAACGTTTCTCCGAAAGAAAATACGAAAGCTTACAATGGATCTGGCGCATCAAACGTTGGTTTTGTTGTTAATACTTTTAACGGTGTTAGTGCGACTAATACGTTTGATTCGGACCTTGCAGATCAAAATCAAGTGGGTACAGCCTAACCCTATTTTTCATCTTTCTGTATAGGAATTTTAAATTTGTCTATACTATAATCAGGCTGTTTCACAGCTATTATTGAATGTTGGAGTACCCTATCTTTTTCTCCCTTTCCCTGGGGCTTAGCAGTTAGCATGAAGCCAGCTGCTATTTCGCATTATTTCTTCCATCTATCAGAAATAATAGAAGCTGGATATTAAAGTTCAGCTTCTATTACATTATTTCAATTACATCTGTAAAACTCATTACGTGAGTTTTATAAAATGCGTCTGTGCACATTATAATCTGCCTTACCGGGTCTATATGAACGACTGTCATATAACTTGTAAGTATGTAGCCATCTTCAAAATATGTCACCAATATTTCTTGCTCAGACAATAATGCCGTTAGCAATTTATCAGAAATTCTTTCTTTTTCTTCATTTGTTACTATCGGCCTTTGCACTTTTAATTTCTCACCAATAACCTTTCTCATACTTAACAATTGTTCCGACATTACTGTAAATGGAACCCACTCTCTTTCTTCTTTCTGCCTCTTTACATGATTCATTTCTTTATCTCCTTGATCATTTATCCACTCTATTTCACACATACTGTTACTCCATCATTTTTAGTAATTACTAAGTTCGTATTTATTTCTAAATTGTATAAGGTCTGCACCAAAAAAGAACATTCGTTCTAATTATACACGAACCTACGTTCTTTTGAGAAGGAGCATATTTATATTTTTTTCCCTTAAAACAAACTTTTCACTCTCTACACATTGAAACACATTTAGCGAATAAAAAACGATTTCACATAAAGTGAAATCGTTTTTTCTAATACGTTATATTTTCAACTTTATTTTTTTATCTTGACTAGCTTTCTTTCTGAATGAAAGTTTCATTTATTATTCGTCAACAAACTACAACATTATATTCGTTTAATCGAATATAAAATCCCTGCCTACACTACAAACCTTTATTTTTTTGCATGAACCATTCTTAAACGCAAACATACATTATAATGAACGAACTCACAAAATTTAAGAAATTTATAATGTAATTCAATTTATTCCTTATAGGTTTTCTGTGAAAAGAGGGCGATTTCCACACTCTCTTTTCGTACATATCATATTACAATATCAAATACTCCTTTGCTTTCATAATAGTTTGATATCGCTACCATTCATTACATATATTTAGGATGTATGGTTATATGTAACTCCCTCTCCGTTTCTCCTCTTTTCGGATGACGAAAATACTCTATTTCATATTTTAACACTTCATACTCAACCATCCCAATTTTAATCCCTTTCGTTTCTTTTAATATAGCTAATAAATCACTTATATTTTCATCATTCGATTCAAAAACTTTCCCTCCGTCTTCTCTTTGAAAAATCACTTTCATATATTCTCCCCCACTTTCATTTATTCATCTAGTAAATAATACATTTAGAAATATTCATAACAAAAAGAACATCCTTTTTAATAGAATGCTCAACTTTTCACTTCCTATAATATTGCAAATGTTTATTCAAAAATATTATATGTACTATTCTTCAAATTATGTTGATCCACTATAAAAATTTATATACTTAATTTATATGTAATAAAATAATCAAAACATTACTATATCAACATTTTTTAAAACGATTATTATTTCCAATTTCATTTTCCTACAATTTTCCATTGTAATTCTTAATATTTAAATGTAATATTATATTGTCTTACTATCTTTTTTATAACACACACACTAATTAGAAAAGGGAACTCAATATGAGTTCCCTTTTCTAATTCAAGTTACATAATACTTCTAGAGTTTTACCTTTAAAAATTTTATTTTATTTAGTTTTTTGTTTTTTACTTATCCGAATCATTCTAGTATGATTGTGTTTACCGAAGAAGTCTGCATTCTTTTTTCAAAATAACAAAAAACAGAAGTCTAGCAAAATGCTACATTTCTGTTTTTTTATCCGTATTATTTCTTTTCTAGAAATTTAAATGTCTCTTTATATTCTTTATCATTCACCTTAATATCAGCATCTTTTAATAAATCATTGACTACTTGCTGTTTCCATTTACCTGTCGTATCTTGTAATCTTTGTTGTTCTAAATCTTTACGGATCTTATCCTTCACTTCTTCAAATGGTTTCAACTCTTTTTTATCGGTCACTTTAATAATATGGTAACCGTAAGATGTTTTAACTGGTTCACTTACTTGTCCTGCATTTAATTTATACGCAGCTTCCTCAAATTCTTTAACAGTTTGCCCAGGGCCAAAACCAGCTATTTCCCCGCCCTGTTCCTTTGAACCAGTATCTTCTGAGTACTGCTTCGCTAAAGCGGCAAAATCTTCACCATTATTCACTTTCTCTTTTACTTCTTTAGCGGTTTTTTCATCTTTTACTAAAATATGACTTACCTTCATTTCTGGTTTATAGTTATCTTTTACATCTTTTTCTGTGACAGTCGCTTTAATCGCTTTTTCAAATGCAATTTCTGGTTTCATTTTTTCTTTTAATTCATCTTCGTTTTTTAACCCAAGTTTTTCTAAAGTCTCTTTAAAATTGTCGCCCATTTTATCTTTTGCTTCTTTTACTTGTTTTGTTGCTTCCTCATCTGAAACTTTATATTTATCTAGCAGCGCCTTACTTAATACCATTTGATATAATGTACTTTCTCCATATTTTTGTTTTAATTCTTTACTTAACTCTTTCTCTGTAACATTTCCTACTTTTGATGTTACTACGTTGTCTGAGGAACCACATGCAGATAATGCGAGTACCACGCATGAAATAATTGTTCCCAAAAATAGCTTTTTCTTTTTCAATTCAAATACCTCACTTTTATTATTATGCAACGTAACTATACACCGTTATTGTGAAAACAGTGTGTTTTCCATATGTAATTCATTTCATTTGAATCAAATATGTATCATATTTTTTATACACAAATATGAAAAATCTTCTCACTATTTATTAATGAGAAGACTCTTTACGAATGCCTCAAAAACATTTAACGACTAAGGTTACTTAATGATTAAATGTTTTTCCGGTATCCAACTACTTTGTCCGATATCTACCGCATTTTTTACTCTTCCCCACACACGGTAAGATGTTGATCCATCTATATTTCCTTTATAATTAATACATTCAGGCTCTCCATAATAATTCACTCCGTACCCGACAGGATATTTTGAAGAAGCATAATACCATCTCACATCAAAATGGTTTAAATATACCCACTGCTTATCATTCCCTAAGCAAATCATATCTTTATCGCCGCCTCCCCAATAACTGTTTAAAATTAAATACGGGATTTTCTTAGTGATTGCACCTGTATACTGGGGGTTCACAGGATTTTCATATAAATTTATGCCGTATCCATCAGGATATTTTGAAACTGCAATACCAATACCACTTGATTGCTGCAAATCCACTACATTAGATTGATTTTCTTGATTCGAATCTATAAACCAGGAAAGTGACTTATTTCCTATTAATTGATTCAAATCACATTTCCCGATCCCAGGAACATTCCCCGAATCCGTATATTGCCAAATATCACACGGATACGCCGGCTTATTCCCTCCATAACGAGGAATCCATACAAAATCAGCATCAATATTACGCGCTCCAAACGATACATACGTGTGATGCCCAACATATAAACCTACTTTTTTCGCACCTAAACGACGTAATTCATCTATAAATACTTGTGTCCCGCCTTGCATATCTACCATCGTTTGTACTTCAACATCCGCCACCCAAAACGCAGCAGACTTATCGCCACGATTCCAAAAATCTTGTGCCTCTTTCTTTGCATCTGCAATAGAAATAAAACGACAAAATGCATAATTACCAAACGGAACACTATGCTTCTTCATTGCATTCACATAATTTTGATACATAAAATCCACCGTATTTGAACCATCTTGCACTCTAGCAATAACTAAATCTAGTTGAGGCGCTGCAATTTCCCAATTAATAGTTCCATTCCACTTTGAAATATCAACAATGTAACCCATTACAATTCAACTCCTTTTTATTATCATATTCAAAGCTTGTTTTAGCATAATCCACATATATCTATTACTATCTATCTATAATATAAATAAGAAGAAATCTTTATTTTTTGAAATATATAATCTTTAAAACTACTTCTTTCAATCTCTCCTCTAACTCATATAATTAGGCGTGAAAATATCAATTTATTTAAAAATGATTTTTCTGTTGATAATATAAAATCTTCTATATGTCCTATGTTTATTTGCTTGTACGTAGAAAACCCCTATATGTGAACTATCTTTTTATAATAGTCTAGCCTAACACTCATTGTTTATTTCATTTCTATCTGTAATCAACAATTCCATACGCTATCCAGCCTATTTAAAATTGAGTAAAACTATAATTTTTTTACATTTTACCACTGATTGCCAGCCAATAAATTTTGGTACAAAATAATATTAATACATAAAAAAAGACATTTCCGATTTTTGAAAATGTCTTTTTGCATCTTAATAAAACAACTTTGGTTCTAAATCTTTATTTTGTAATTGTGGATTTTCACTGTTCATAACGCAACTTGTGGAAAATAATATTGGGATATCACAAACATCATCCTGCATTACATCACGAAACACATTTGCAGCAACACCTGTAAACGTTTGACATAGATTTGAAATATCATCATTAAAAAATTGAATCACTTCCGCTTTAAAAACTGGAAATACAACATTCACTCCACCAGGGAACTGAGGTTGTACCACAACTTGTTCAAAATAAGGATTATTCTCTAACGCTACTTGAAATAAATGCGCAATTTCAAATGCATCTAGTGGACAAGGAAATGGATTTACAATTTCATTTTCATTATTCGTTACAATAACCGTTACACTTACATTTCCAAATTGTACAGAAGATTTTAGAAGCGTTGCTAATGCTCTCGCTTTTTCATTACTTAACGCATGCACTAAAATAATATAATTCCCGCCAACCGGAATAAGTGGCCCCACTGTAACTGTTGGATCAGCACCAATTGAATTTCTTAGTTCATTAAAATGTGTGATCCACGGTGGTGAAAGCTGTGGCTGAGCTTGTACATTTTCTTGCATTCTTTTATTACCTCCTCATACTATTCTTACTACCGTAATATGTATCAGGACATAAAATGCATTAGATAATCAAATCATTTTTCATATTATATTAATTATACATTTCATAGAGTATTCTCCGCTTTTCCCCACATGTTTATGTACTTATACGACAATGAGGTTCTATATTATAATCAACTTAACAAAGATTTCATATTATATAAATACACCTTAATAATCATTTAAATCAAAAGGTGAAGCACATATAATGTGGAATATTAGGAGCTGATTTCATGAAAAAAGAACCTATCGTGTTCAAAGTTCCACCGAATTCAAAACTAAAAGTTACATTTTTCGGTCCTTGTAACGAAGTAATTACAAATGTTTCTATAATTAATCAACTACTCACCCCTAAATGCCAAACTATCACGCAATATCCAAACTTTAAGAAATATGTAACTGAAGTACGATCATTATCCCATTGTTAGTCCCCATCATGCACGATTTTCACAACTTTGTTACCTAGATTATTTCGAAAGAAAACAACTACATCCCTAAACTAAAATTACTCATTTCATGATATTCCATTGATAATTTATTGATTCTTTACACATTTTCATTAAACACGCATATATTATCCTATGGAGATTATCCACTCATAAAACCTATCTTTCTTTTGAGCATACTTTTTATGTATGCTCTTTTTTTATATCCATCGTGTGGATTCGACAATAACCTTCTATATATTATACTCTCACTATTACCATTCATTTCTCTTCTATTATATCTAATTCATAAAACACTCATATAATAAACGAAATTAAATCTGATTGCTTATATATTTTAGAAAAACAATAAAAAGCCCACACTATTTAGTGAGGGTCTTAACAAACTTTCTATAAAACATCTACTTATCAGCTCCATTCAATTGGAGAAGGAAACCTTGCCGCTTCAAAATGAACAGTATTTAAACCATTAACGTTTTGTACAATAACGCCATCAATACTACTTTCTGCGAAAATTTCAACTACATCCCCTGCTTCTAATTGAAGAATAGAAGTGACTGAAACATCATTATTAAAAAATACCCCTGTCCCAAAGTAATCATTATCTATAGCTATTGCTGTATTTCCATTTACACGAATTTCTACTCTAGCTCTGTAATTCACATTAATATCATTTGGTGAGAATGTTATATTCCCTAATACACTATACACCCCTCTAGTCTTAGGCATAAAAGTGGATGTTACTGGATTATATTCATTTGCTAAATCAAATTGTTCATTTTGAAATAACACTTTAACAGACGTATTTGCCAGAATAGGTTGATTAACTGTATTCACAGCTCTAAATGCCGACGCTCTTACAAGCTCCTCTTTCTTATTACCACAACAATTTACTTTTACATACTTCCCATCACATTGACTACTTTTCCTATAACAATCATGACTCTTCTTTTTGTACTCGTTACAATACTTACAGTAATAATAAAACGTAGTAAGTCCCCCTTTAAATTTATTATTACATACTATGCAAAATTGATTAGAAAAGCTTGGATGAGCTGTTACTATTATTAATAAAAAAATGAATCCCCACCTGTTTGGTGAGGATCTATTATTAAACTTCTATTCATTTTTAAATTACCTACTTTATTTAGTAGGAGACGGAAATCTTGCCGCTTCAAAGTGCGAACCATCTTCTAAGGGGCTTAAAACACCATCTATACTACTTTGTGCATAAATCTCAACTGTATCTCCTGCATTCAATTGAATGATTGTTGAAACACTTACAACATTTCCAAAACCTATTGGACCAAAAAAGTCATTATCTATAGCTATTGCTGCATTTCCATTCACACGAATTTCTACACGAGCTCTATAATTTAAATTTGTATCGTTTGGAAAGAAACCAATCGTTCCAATAATAGAATATACGCCTTTCGTCTTCGGCATAAAAATAGACGTTGCTGGATTATACTCATTTGCTAAATCAAATTGTTCATTTTGGAATGACACTTTCACAAAAGTATTAGCAGGAACATTTTGATTTACAGTATTTCTAGCTCTAAATGCTGATGCCCTAACAAGGTTATCCTTGTTGGCATGACACTTACTAGTGTTATTACGACAATCATGTTGCTTCTTTTTATAATCCTTACAATACTTACAGTAGTAATAACAAGACATACTCGTTCCCCTTTCAAGCTTATTACTACATATTATGCAAGATTGATTAGAGAGGTTTGGACTAGCTATTCTTATTTTTAAAAGGGTGCTTTTTACTTGCACCCTTTTGTATTCATTTTATTCCTCTATATTTATAAATTGAATACTGTTCCATATGGAATTGAAGTAAAAGCAATTCCATATGGTGTAAAATGTTGCGTTGGGTAAAAATACTCCATTGAGGAATAATACGGTTGTATACCTTGCTGCATTTGCATTTGTTGTTGCATTTGCAATGCTTGTTGAACAGCTTGAACTGTACTTTGTGCCCCGCTATACGTTATAGCCGTACCATACGCTGGTCGTATGCCAACTTGAGAATCCACATATGAATAAAACATTAATTTCAACTCACTTTCGAATAAGTTATTACAAAGTATGTTATGTATAATTATTTCAGTGAGTGCTAAGAGCTAGTCTACTAGCCTTTAGCACGTTTTTCATTTTAAATGTTTCTATTGCCCTCCTAATTTCCTATTTCACTTCCAAGCTTCATCTGCTAATAATACTTTAACTATTAAAGGTGATTTTATGATCCAAAAATAAATGTACCTCAAATAAAAAACTATATGTGGCTAGCTCTATCAGCCCTCCTTATATAGGTGAACTTACAACCTTTTTCATACATTCTTAATTTATTAGTATTTGTGAATGAAAAGTCACTTCATATATTTTGGAGAGACTTTTCATTCACGATTTTCCGATAATTCCTTAACAAAATAAAAAAGTAGCTTTTAGGCTACTTTAAATTGCTTTTATCCCCAAGAGAAATGATATATATATTCTCCCGTTACACTTTCATTAATCCCAGTAATCCTTACAAATCGCATTAAGTCTGCTCCTTGAAGAAAATACATCGTAAGTGTAACTGGTACCTGTGACCACATAAATTGATAAAGCTCGTTCACTCTCTGCTTTGTTGAAACAGTTACATCATATACAGGACCATTATTCCACGCAGAAGTTTGAACTGCAGTGAACGGAAGGTCTTTCCCATTTACCACTATTCTTGCCACACTTTGAGTTATGTCCACAACAATCTCCTCCGCTATTCCAAAATTAGACCTGTTTCCATACTCATATTCTTATAAATATTCGTAGCTTTAATAAATGCTTGAGGAAAACCTCTATTCAAATTAATTTATTTTATAAAATAAAAAAGCAGCCTACTCATCATACGAGTAGGCCTCTTTTTTTCGCTTTACATAGGCTTATTTGTATTTACATAGTATGTTTACTTAACAGTATATGCCCAGCCTTTACGGTCAAGATAATCAGTGAATGCTTTTAATTGAGTATCGCTAGTTGGATCAGTTACAGGATAAACATAGCCATCACTTCTAAGAATTAAGTTACCTGTCATCTTAACTGAGTTTAAAGCACTTACTAATTCAGCCAAGTTTTCTTTACCTATTCCACCAACTTCGACAATATTACGTTTTTGAGGTGGTTGGCTACCTCCACCAGATTGTCCAGTTAAAGCAAAAACGATTGAATTAGCGATTTTATCAACATCCCATTTTGCCATATCGGAATCATTATCAATGAATCCTAATTCGATAAGAATAGCTGGTGCTTTAGTCCCATTCAATACTGCTAAATCTTTACGTTGTTTCGCACCACGATCACGCCATCCAATATCTTTTGCTAGTTGAGCTGAAATTTTAGATGCTAGTTCATTCTGATCATAATACAGCACTTCAACACCCTGCCCAGTCCCATCACTTGCATTAAGGTGAAAAGCAATAGCTAAATCTACAACATGTGAATTACTATTACGAATAATATTATTTAAATTTTGAGCTTGAGTGCTTCCTACTTCGTCCGTATCATCATAGACTGTGTGTCCTAAAGCTTTTAACTTGGCCGCAACCGCATCTTTAACTTGACGATCCAAAACATGCTCTTTCCGATTTCCCCAGTTAGCCCCTTGTACAATACTATTGTGTCCTCCATGTAAACTATAACGCGCCATTACTCAACATCTCCTTTTTTATTAGTATATTCAGAGATTTCCTCATGGTCTGTCCATATACCTAAGTCCATACCAAGTGCAGACAAATAAGGCGCTAATTCATCTAAAATCTTTTCGCATACCGAATTTAATATAATAAAATTCAAGTAAAGAAAAAACCGCAACCCATTTTTTCAGTTACGGAATCTTTTTTGTATTCTCTTTTGAAAAATTCATTATGAATCACTCTCACTTTCTAATTATCTAGTCCATTTAGTTTTAATGTCACTCTATTAACGATACTTCCCCATAAATATCTAAAGAAATTTCTAATCATGCCATCCCAGCTACTTGCAAAAAATGAAGAAAAAGCTTATAAAGAAAAGTGAGGTTCCTGATATTCGGTTTCATAATCTAAAGCAATCCCTTAACATTAATGTTGCAATAATGTATTTAACTAAAGATCGTAAGCGAATGATTAGGACATGAAAGAGTAGGCAACACATTAGACACCTACTCACAAGTTGTACCAGACCTACAAGAAAAAGCAGTCGAAGATTTTGCAAACAATCTATTTCAAAAATACTAATGTTTGCAATTACGGATTTCGCATACAAATACTAGCTTATCCGTGTAACATTGAGAGGAGTCAAAAACATGAGAGAAATCAAGTCTGAAAAAGAATTCAAAGACATCATCGCAAGTGAGGAGCCAGTAGTTGTTAAGTTCTTTACTACATGGTGCCCAGATTGTGTACGCATGGACAACTTTATCGGAGAGGTAATGGAAGAGTTCAATAAGTTTGAATGGTATTCTATTAATAAAGATGAGTTCCCAAGTATCGCTGAAGAGTATCAAGTAATGGGTATTCCAAGTTTACTTGTATATCAAAATGGCGAGAAGCTAGGCCACTTACATAGTGCTAATGCAAAAACTGAAGAGCAAGTTACTGAGTTTTTAGAAGCATACTAAGATGAAAATCCTCTGAAAAATATTTTTCAGAGGATTTTCATCTTTTTTCACAATTATTGTCGTAGCTCTTTCTTCATGACCAATGTATATAATTACACTCCTTTCCCCCTTCATCCCCTAAGTATAGATGTATACGTTCGTATCACCACTTTCATATGTAATTAATATATCGTATTGTCGTATTTCGCCACTTTCCTTTTGTTTTTTCATTTCAATCCAAAAATTATGAACCCCATTGATTATTTGTTTGTTTTCTATGTTCATTACATATCTTTCATTTAATCCACCGTATCCTTTACATGTAGATATTGATCATTTAGAAATATAATACTTCTTCACAATTTCATCATTTGATGAATTACATCCAGTCATTATTAGAAAAATACATAGTAAGAAAAGTATTCGTTTCTACATCCACCTACCATCGTATCCCTTTCATTGTGAATGATTCCCAATTATATTCATACCCTCACTTTGTACTTTTCAACATATTTTTCCTTAACGAAACATTGTTACCCCCTACTTAAAAAGCTATAAAGTGTCAACAATGTTTGTATAGACCCACACGAGTTTCATTTGATACTCTATGTATAGAAAGAAATTCCTTTAAAGAAAGGTGCGTGATTAAAATGGATACTCTTTCTCATAAAGAAGCTGATAAAGGTGCTATTGTCAGCATTATGGCCTACATATTTTTATCCTCTATGAAAATTATCATCAGTTATATTACCCTCTCTAGCGCATTACGTGCTGACGGTTTGAATAACTTAACGGATATTGGTGCCTCTTTAGCAATATTAATCGGTTTAAAAATTTCTCGTAAACCTCGAGATCCAGATCATCCATATGGGCATTCGCGTGCAGAACAAATAGCTTCGCTTGTTGCTTCTTTCATTATGGCAACGGTCGGATTAGAAGTTGTTATTAGTGCCATTCAATCATTTTTAAATCCGAAACAAGCTGCGCCCAATGTACTTGCTGCATGGGTAGCTTTATTTTCTGCTGTCGTTATGTACTGTGTATTTAGGTATACGAAAAAGATTGCAATTCGAACAAAGAGTAAATCATTAGAAGCTGCCGCAAAGGATAATTTATCAGATGCGCTCGTAAGTATTGGTACAGTTGTAGGCATTGTCGGCTCACAGTTCCAAATGCCTATTTTAGATCCTATTGCCGCTCTAATTGTCGGCCTTATTATTTGTAAAACTGCATGGGAAATTTTCGTAGAAGCTTCTCATATGCTAACAGATGGCATTGATCCTAATAAAATGGAAGAATATGCTGATGCTATTGAGCATATTTCTGGTGTGGAAAACATTGTAGATATTCGAGCGCGTATGTACGGGAATCAAACGTACGTTGATATTACAATCGAGGTAGACGCTCGTATGGATGTTGGAGAAAGTCACTGTATTACTGACAACATCGAAGCCATGCTTCGAAAAAAATTCGGAATTTACCATGCCCACATTCATGTTGAACCAATGGAAAAAGAACCTATTATGACATAGGTTCTTTTTTTATAAACGCTTTATGAAATATAACACATAAAACGAGCCAGCTACCGCCAGCTGCCCATCCTGCTAATATGTCAGATGGAAAATGCACGCCAAGATATATTCGGCTAACTGAAATAGATAATACAACAAAGCTTGCTATAAGAATAATCAACAGTTTTTTATGCAATGAAATACGCTCTTCAGTAATTGTGACGTATGCAATAAATCCTAAAAAAGCAGTAGCATTCATCGTATGACCGCTCGGAAAACTATATCCAGTTGCAGTAACAAGCTGCGTTACATCAGGTCTTGCCCGTTCATACCATAGTTTAAGCATACTGTTTAAATAACGAGATCCGTAGTAATTAATTGTTAGAAGTAATGCACTAAGCAACTTTTTTCTAACGAGAAAATACATTACAAGAATAATGAGTAACGGAAAATATATTCTTTTGGAACCGATAAAGGACACCCAAGTAAAATAGGTTGTCAAATAATCGTTTCGAAAACTTTGAATAAAGTGTGCAACTATATTGTCAAATTTCTCAATACAAGCGGTATGATACGAAAGTGATAGTGCGACAAAACAAATGAGTAGAGTAAAGCTTAACAAGTATAAATGTCGATATCGTTTCACATACATAACCTCACTATGCAAAAAAATGGAGCGGTTGTTTTAGTTTTCCTCTCCATTTCTTTTTTATGCATAGTTTATTAAAAAATATAATTGTTAATTTTTTGCTGCATCGTTGGGATATCTTCATTCGTTACTGTAAAGCGAATAACCTTCTCATCCAGATCAAGTGCTTCTGCAAATAAACCTGCCAATCCACGTGATTTTCTATCTACTTCCATAATGATTTCTAACCGATCGTGGGAACTTGGCAAGATTAATAATTCTAATTCATCTAATTTCCCATAATACTGTCCTGAAACAGGAATAAACTCAAACTCTTGTGCGAATGGTACTTGCTTACGTAATCGATATGGTAATTCTTCGCATTCTATATGACGCGCTTTAAAACCTAATTGATTTACACTCTCTAATACACTGTTCAATAGTGCATTTGGCAACACTTGAATGTAATCACGGTCACTTGGATCAATACTATTTTTAATATCAAGGCCTGTATGAACCCAAACCGTTTTCATTCCAAGTGTTAGTGGTGCTTCAATTGGCATCTTAAATGAAAATGGAATTTCTTTCTTTTCATTTGGCTCTACAGAAAATGGATCTGTTAAACGAACTCGCTCTAAGTCAAACGTTGCTGTTACTTTTTTATCATCCACTTCTCTTACATATGATGTAGATAACGTTAAGTAAATGCTTTCAATTTGTTGGCTAACTGATCCCCCAGTTATACGAACCTTCCCTACTATCGTTTCTCCAACTACATACTCCTCTTTTTCAAGAACAGTATCTACTTTTGCACTACCAATGCCAACACTCGCTAAAAACTTTTGAAACATGGAGTCTCCATCCTTTCTAAAGCAAAAGCTATATCTTTGTTTAAATCTTGTACATTCTCATAGTACGGTGTTTTTATTTGTAACATTCGCATCAATATTTCACGATTATCATTTTTCAAAGTTAACTCTTCATACCATGGCTTTTCATGTTTTTCAATAGATTCATATCCTGCATATAATAAAAATAACGAGAAATGGCCAAGCGCATAAAAATCGCTACGAAAGTGAACTTCTCGCATCAAAGCTTGTTCACCTTCATACGTTGTAGCTCGCTCATCATCCTCACCTTTATATTTAGCTAATCCAAAATCAATAATACTAATTTGATTTTCTTTCATTAATATGTTCGGAATACGTAAATCTCGGTGAATAATACCTTTACTATGAAAAACTGAAACAATTCCTAATATTTCATATAAAATTTCAAAAACTTCACGTTCTTTATATACACGCCCATCTGAGAAAATATAATCTTCAAAATTTTCACCAGGCATATATTCCATCACAAAAAAGCTTTTTTTCTCCCATAAGAACTGATCATAGAAACTAGGAATTGCTTGATGATTCAATGTTTGTAAAATCATTTTCTCTTGCTCAAATGATTTTCTACCAGACTCATATCTTTGTTTACTTTGTCTTAACTGTTTTAAGACTTTATATCTATTTATTTGTAAATCATTAACGACATATGTAACCCCATAACTGCCCATTCCAATTACTGATTCAATTTTATAACGTTCTGCTACAATTGTATTTTTTCGCAGTGGTCTATCAAATAAAGCTAGTACACGATGCCATTTCATCAGCTACTTGAAAAGAAGCTACGGCTTTTACGTTTTCTTTTATAATGTTGGTGTCCATAACCAGATGAACGTCGCTTATAGTCACTACTTGAATAAGAGCGCCCTCTATGACGATAATCACTACTCGAATACGAACGATTTTTTTTCTTTCCTAATAAAGAATCAATAATTTTTTTGAACATCCCTTCACCTCTTTAGTAAAATTTTCTCTTAATTATACCAATAATTTATAAGCACATTTGTGACAAGTTTGTAAAGAGTAAAAAACGACGAGTTTAGCCCGCCGTTACTTTCAATCTTCCTCTTCATCAAAAACTTCGTCAATCATGCATTTCTCTAATAAATACTCGAATGTAATATCTGCGAGATCTTCAATTTCCTCTCGCTTTGGGACGTATCCCCTTTCAATTAGTTGCTCATAAAAAAACTCCGCAATCTCTTCCGTATCAATTACGACTTCAATTTCCTTCATGAGCATCACTCCTTTATTTCTGTTTTATGAAAAAATCTCAAAATTATGTATATGAGATTAGAAAAATAGTTTTTCTTTTTTTATAGGTCATATCATTTGGACGAGGTGCATACGATGGTAGTACAAGCTATCCAAAAGGGGGAAATAATAATGGAATACCAATACGAAGTAGAACAAACAAAAGAAGAGTTCATGCATGAAGATCAATGGGCAGACTCTCTTATTAAATGGCTTTTTATTTTTTTAATAATTGTAGGCATACCTTATACTGCATATGTTGTTGTTCAATTTATTCTCTCTGTCTAGTTAACTATTTTTTCTCTGTCAATTTAACTAAATAATTATGAACAACATCCATAACAATTTTATATTCTTCATCTTTAAATGTATCAAATAACAATTGATAATCGTTATAAATATCAAGTAACCCATCTATGATTTCTTGACGATTTGTCTTAACACTCACTTTTTTCGAGTTGTTAATTGACTTTAATTTTCCTAAATCCAATTTATTCATGCCGGCTTTATCTTGTTTCATTTTCTTCAAAATTGCATTTGCCGTTTGAGCATTGGCAAGTAAAGTTAAATCTGATTCATCCGCTTCTAACCATTCACCATCCGTAATTCGTGATAACTCATATATCGTATCTTCCCATGCGTCATTTTTGTATCTCCATACCTCTGTACGAAAACCAACAATACGGAAAACATCTTTATCATATCCAGTCACTTGCACGAGATCACCAAAGGTGAAATTATAATTTAATTCAATCCACTCCGTATCGCCCTTTTTCATTTCTTGCTCTGTAACGTGTTGCAATGTTTGTTCTACATAAAATCCATCGTGATTATTGACTTCGTATACATAAACCCCATCTAAAACTTTCATATTTGTGATTTTACCAACGGTTCCATATAGCGTAATCACGACTATGTCCCCTACGTTGTATTTAGGTTGTTTTTTTCTTGCCATCTCTATCTCTCCTTTTTTTGACGTCGTGATTTTGATAACAGTATATGCAACCTACTTAAAAACGCTTATCACAGAAGCTTATATTCATAAATTTTTTCGATAAAAAAATACCACTACATAAAATTTATGTGAAACGCAAAAAAAGCTAGTAAATAGACTAGCTTTAAATCAAGACATTTCATATAAAAAAACATACAGAATACTTCACTTTCAAAAAGTAATGTATTCTGTATGTTTTCAAATCGTTTTTATCCTTCTTGTATGTATAAATCCCACGCTTCATCAAATATAGACATACTTTCTAGCATTCCACTTAACTCTAAGTATGAACTAATTTCATCATAGTCTTCAGATTGCTTCGGAAAACTTAAATCATCATACATTGCCTCTGCTAAATCTGAAATTTCATTTCTAAATAAAGCTGCGCGATGCTTCATCATATAATGGTAAAATGTCTTTTTCAAAAATATTCCCTGCCTTTCTAACTTGGATACATTATACAAGGCAAAAAAGAAAAAAACCAGCATAAAAGCTGGTTAAAAGTCGAAATAATTTCTTTTTAATAGTCTTGGTCTTCCCATTAACTCTTCATATGTTAGTTGTTTTGGCAAATCTTTCGTATAAATTAAAAACAACTGATCTTCAATTTCTTTTACAGTATGGTCTGCTTGATAGTCCATTCCACATGAGGAACAAGAAATACATGGTGTCTTTTGGATTTCAATGGCTTTCGTACCATCTGGTAGTTCCCAATACACAGTATTCAAGCTTTCTTTCGCTTCTGTACTGTCACACCACATACAATTCATACTGCATCACCCTCAGTTTTTTTGTCGTTTTCTTCTAATTTAGCCATTTGCGATTGATATTTTTTATCTTTTAATTGGTCTCGCTTATCACGTTTATCTTTTAAAGATGCATGCGTATCATTATCTTCATAGTCTTTACGACGGTTCATACGCTGTAAATCATCTGGAACAAGGTTAAATTTCTTATCGCTCATAAGACCTGCAATACCAACATCTGAACGTTTTTCTTCATAGTTCGGATAAATTTCTTTAAAGTAACCTTCAGCTCTTCCTGGAATGTAGCTCTCTGGTTCTGGATACGTCGTAATAACCCCTTCAAAGTTACGAAGTACAACTTTATCCGCACTTTGTGAAATTAAATAGTTTGGCTGAAGCGCAATTTTTCCGCCTCCGCCCGGTGCATCCACAACGAATGTCGGTACTGCATAGCCAGAAGTATGTCCACGTAAGCCTTCAATAATTTCAAGACCTTTAGAAACTGGTGCACGGAAATGTCCAATACCTTCAGATAAGTCACATTGGTAAATATAATATGGACGTACACGGATTTTTACTAAGTCATGCATTAGCTTTTTCATAATTGGAACGCTATCGTTAATACCTGCTAAAATTACCGCTTGGTTTCCAATTGGAACACCCGCGTTCGCTAGCATTTCACATGCTTTTTTCGATTCCTCTGTAATTTCAATAGAAGTGTTGAAATGTGTATTTAACCATACTGGATGGTACTTTTTAATAATGTTACATAAGTTTTCTGTAATACGTTGCGGGAATACTACTGGTGCTCTCGTTCCGATACGAATAATTTCAACATGCGGAATCTCTCGTAAATTTTTTAATACGTATTCTAAAATTTTATCATTAATTAGAAGACCGTCACCACCAGAGATTAAAACGTCACGTACTTGTGGTGTTTCACTAATATAAGCAATCGCATCGTCTAATTGTTTCTTCGGTACACCCATTCCAATTTGTCCACTAAAACGACGGCGTGTACAGTAACGACAATACATAGAACATTGATTCGTTACTAAGAATAATACGCGGTCAGGATAACGATGTGTTAGCCCTGGAACTGGTGAATCTTCATCTTCATGAAGTGGATCTTCTAAATCATATTTCGTTTTATATAACTCTTCCGAGATCGGTACAGATTGCATCCGAATCGGACAGCGTGGGTCATCAGGATTCATTAGCCAAGCATAATACGGTGTAATATTTAACGGGATCGTTTTCGTTGAAATTTTAACGCCCTCTTCTTCTTCAGGTGTTAAGTTAATCACTTTCCTTAAGTCATCTAACGTTTTGATCGTATTCGTTAATTGCCAAACCCAATCATTCCATTGCTCTTCAGTAACATCTTTCCATAATTCGATATCCTTCCAGTGACGATTTGGTTTGTATACATCATGTAACATTGCTATTCCCCCTTTTTATACGCTCATCCTTTATATAAGCAATTGTTATGCCAACTTCATATTCTTGATAAGTAAATGTGCGAAATACCCTACTATATAGGAGAAAAAATATTTTCAAGTGCAGTAATAACAGAATATTAACTATCATATTCATTACCTTTTATATATGTAAACGTTCTTTCATTGGTGCAAACACACAAAAACCGCCGATTATTCGGCGGTTTTGTCGTACTTACTCAGTTTATATTGAAGCGTTTGACGCGGAATACCTAACATTTTTGCTGCTTGCAAAATATTTCCTTCCGTTTCAATCAACGCTTGGTCTATTAATTCCTTTTCTGTTTGATGAAGAGCTTCCCGAAGCGGTAATATACTTTTCTTCTTTGGAAGTTTCTCTTTCTTAAATATACGAGGTAAACAATTTGCGGTTAATGCATTTCCTTCCGCAATAATGACAGCATGTTCAATTGTATGTTTTAACTCACGAACATTTCCAGGCCATTGATAAGCTTGTAGTCTTTCTTTCGCTTCCTTATCAATTTGAAGTACACCTTTTTTATAGCTTTTATTATATTCTTTCAAGAAATAAGAAGCTAATAGTAATACATCCTCAGTTCTTTCACGTAGTGGCGGGATATATAATGAAAACACATTTAATCTATAATATAAATCAGTGCGAATTTTATTTTCTCGTAAACATACTTCTGGCGGCTGATTCATCGCGGTAATCACGCGAACATCTACTTTCCTCGTCTTATTATCACCGATTCGTCTAATGACTCCATCCTCTAATACACGTAGCATTTTCGCTTGTAAATCGAGCGGCATTGAATTCAGTTCATCTAAAAATAATGTTCCTCCATCTACAAGTTCAAATAAGCCTGCCCGTTCAATCGCCCCTGTATAGCTACCTTTTGTCGTTCCAAACAGTAAGCTTTCTAATAGTGATTCTGGTAAAGCTGCACAGTTTTGTGCAATAAATGGCTTGTTTTTTCTTTTAGAAGCTTCATGAATTGCTTGCACGAACAGTTCTTTTCCTGTTCCCGTTTCACCATATATTAAAACGTTTGCATCTGTTGGCGCTACTTTTTGCGCTAACTCTTTCGTCTGTTTAAAGCGAGAATCATTTGTCACTATCGTCTCAAATGCAGCATGCTTTTTAATCACTTTTTTTCTAGACGATCGCTTTATTTTCGACTGTAAATCGACAATGGTATCAGTTAGCTTTTGAATTGTAGAGTAGTCTTTCGCAATTTCAACAGCACCAGCAATATTCCCATCTATAAAAATAGGTAACGTCGTATTTACAGTACAAACATCTTCTCCATTTAAATTTTGATAATGTTGCACTTGATGTACAATTGGTTTTTTTGTATCTAAAACTTTCATCAATGTACTCGTTTCCCTAGTTAAAGATGGGAACGCCTCTAACAAATGCTTTCCTAACACTTTTTCAATTTTGGATCCATCGTGTTTCGCAGCAACTGTATTATAAAAAATTGTAATACCATTTTCATCTACTGCGTGTATAGCCTCATCAATACTGCCCAAAATCGCTTCAATGACTTCTTGTGTCGAAACTGCTAGCAATGTCATCCCCCCTTTTGCCGAAAATTCAGCAAATATTATGCCGAATTTCCGGCATACTTATGTGCGATTATAAGCATGACGATTCCGTTCTAATATTTTGATGAAATTTATTTTTGATTAGATAACGTAAAACTTTAATTAGTCGGGCTTTTACGAGCAGCCCGATTCCCACCTAACTTTTTTACTTTACAGCCGAATTTTGAGGCGGGAGCCTTCATGCTTTCGAATAGCTAGATAAATCTTTTACCCATATATTCATATCTTCCAACTTATCGAAAATGTAGCAATTGTTCGCCAGTCTTCCTGTATATGTATAGCCTAACTGATGAAAGGCAGCATTCATACCGAAAGATAGCGATCGAGCAATTGTATAGGAACAGAAAATAGATTTTTCTTGAAGCTCTTCTTCTAACTTAATGAGCAAACTTTTCATAAACCCATGTTTACGATATTCAGGTAAAGTAGCACAATTCGTTAATTCTGCATTGCCTTCCTTTACGTTCATTTCTGCAGACGCTGTACTAATGATTTTCCCCTCAAATTCATATACGTAGTAAATTGTATCGTCTTCTTTCATCGTCTGTAATACATAACTCGCTTCATTTAAAGGTGTCGGATACACTTCAAATACTTTTCCAAAGACAGTTGCTAATTCTTCTGCATCTTCTTCAGTCGCTTTTCTTAACAGAAATTTCTCCGGGACTACTTTTTCTTTTACTTCTTTTGCTTTTACACCACTTAAAATAGTATCTTCCTCAGACCAATGAATACTATTTCGTCTTTCATCATTATTATATTTCACAAAGAAGTATGCATCGTGTCCTTGAAAATAATGAGATATCGTCGCTTCCAATAAGAAACCGAAAGAGAGCCATGTTGAAACATGCTCTCCCTTTCCTTTAATAATACATTTAGTGAAAGAATGTTTCTCTGCTAGTCCGTCAATTGTCTGTATAATACTTTCAACATTTCCTGTATAGTGATCTATTCGAATACGTTTATTAAAATAATCTAAAACTCCTTCTACTGTATGGCAATTTGTCTGCTCTCTAAAAGATTCATAGTATTTCATTTTTTCACCTCACACCAATCTAGTAATGTACATGCAATAATTTTTGCGGCAGCTATCATTTTATCAATTTCTATATATTCGTTTGGATAGTGTGCTACTTTCGTCTCTCCCGGACCAAATACTATCGTTGGTACACCTGAGATTTGTGTAAATAAACCTCCATCAGTCCCCCACGGAGATGCTTCAATCATTGGTTCCTTCCCTTCAATTTCAACAAAGTTATGCTGAAGTGTTGTAATTAACTCATGGTTTTCTTCTAGTTCACCAGGAACCCATCTCGCTCCAAACCATTCTACTTCTACTGGATTTTCAACAAACCAATTGTCCACATCATGTAATTCAGCGATCCAACTCTCAAACTCTTCTTTTGCTGCCTCTATAGTCTCATTCGGCGCAATACCATATCTTCCTTCTAAAATTAACGAATCAGGAACAGAACTTGGCCAGCTACCACCTTCAATTTTCCCAATATTAATTGGAATTGGAATCGGAATTCCTTTAAATAACGGATCAGTAATTCGACCATTTCTCTTCTCTTCTAATTTTCTCAAATGATCTATAACAAACATGCTTTTTTCAATTGCACTTACTCCTTCATAACGTGTACCACCGTGTGCAGCTTTCCCTTTTACATGTAGACGGAACCACATTGACCCTTGTTGCTTCGGGAAAAACTTCATATTAGTCGGTTCTGGAATAATGACACCATCTGCCTTATATCCTCGTAATATAGTCGCTAATGTCCCTGCCCCGCCACTTTCTTCTTCTATGACACTTTGAAAATAAATATCTCCTTTTAATTCAACACCAGATTCAATAATCGCTTCCATCGCAAGCATAAGTGCGACATTGCCGCCTTTCATATCCGTCGTTCCGCGGCCATATATACGATTCCCTATTTTCTCACCACTATATGGGTGATGGTCCCATTGATTCACATCGCCTTCTGGTACTACATCAATATGCCCATTTAATATCATAGATTTTCCATCGCCGCTTCCTTTTAAAGTTGCCACAATGTTCGGGCTGTCTGAAAAACTTGTACGTGGTGATACAAAATAAGGATGATCTTTCATTTTAGAAAAAGATGGTTCCCAAATATCAAGATCTAAACCTAGCTCACGTAATTTTTCAATCACAATTGCCTGCGCACCACTTTCATCACCAGATACGCTTTTTTCTTGAATTAACCGTGTTAAAAATTTCACACTTTCCTCTTCATGACTCTCAATATAATCACAAACTTGCTTTTTTAATTGCTTCATATATTACATCTCCCTCATTCAATAACTAGTAAGTTAGAGCCAATTTGAAACTCAGCTTCCGTATGTCGCTTTATATCTTCTACTGTATACGGGCTCATTAATTCTTGTAAAATGAGTCCACTCGAAGTCACTTCCATAACCGCCATATCTGTAATAATTAAATCTACACATTTCTTTGACGTTAATGGCAATGTACACTCTGAAACAATTTTTGCATTTCCGTATTTATCAACATGATTCATCACAACAACGACACGCTTCGCTTTTTGTGCTAAATCCATCGCTCCCCCAATACCGGGCACACGTTTCCCTGGTACAATCCAGTTTGCTAAATCTCCATTCTCACTCACTTGTAATGAACCAAGAATCGTTATATCTAGTAAACCTTTTCGAATCATCCCAAACGCAGTGCAGCTATCAAAATAACTCGCTCCTGTAATAAGAGAAGTCGGTAAACCTGCTGCATTACATAAATTCTCGTCTTCATTCCCTTTACTTGGCGTTGGCCCCATACCGACGATTCCATTTTCTGCATGAAACATTACATTTATATCGTCAGGCAAATGATTCGGTACAAGCGATGGAATGCCAATACCTAAATTTACAATCATGCCATTTTGTATTTCTTTCGCCGCACGCCTAGCAATCTTATCTCTCACTTCTACGCCCATACCCATTTCCAATTCACTCCTTCCGACGGTACGATATAATTTACGAAAACACCTGGAACGACAATTTCCTCAGGATCTAAACTTCCAAGTGGAACAATTTCTTCTGCTTCTACAATCGTTATGTCCCCAGCCATAGCAACATGAGGATTCATATTCCGCGCACTTTTGTCGAATACAAGATTACCAAACGGATCAGCTTTTTTCGCATAAACAATCGCAACTTCAGCAGTTAATGCAGTTTCAACTAAGTATGTCTTGCCATTCATTTCGACTGTTCGTTTTCCATCTTCTACAATCGTATCAACACCAACATCAACTAAAACACCACCAAGCCCTACGCCTCCAGCGCGAATACGCTCTGCTAATGTTCCTTGCGGGGAAAACTCAATTTGTAATCGTCCTTCATTTAACTGTCTTCCTGCATTTGGATTTGAACCAATATGGGAAGTAACTAAAGACTTAACCCGTTCATTTGTAACAAGACGACCGATTCCTACATCAGGAAAGCCCGTGTCATTTCCTATTAAATTTAAATTTGTAACTCCCTTTTCTAAAATAGCCTGTATTAAAGTTGGAGGGGATCCAATCCCCCCAAACCCTCCAAACATTAATGTCATATCATCATGGAACAAAGAAATTACTTCCTCTATCTCTTTTAATTTATTGAATGTATTTGTAATTGTTGTCATACGATACTATGCCCTCCTTTTTGCATCATCTCTTCTACACTTTTTGCAAAAATTGAAAGTAATTCATCTAACTCGGAATATGTAGTTGTCATCGGCGGTGCCACAAGCAGTGCGCTATCTTCTTTTCCTGCTTGCCCTGAAACAGCTTGGTATAAAAGAAGACCATTTTTAGCTGCAACCGAAATAAGCTCCGAAGCTTTTGTAAACGGTTGCAATTCTATTCCGATCAGCAACCCTTTTCCACGCACATCCGCAATAATTGTCGATTGTTGCTGAACTTTCTGTAGTCCCTTAATTAAATATTCTCCCTTTTCCGCTGTTTTTTCAGGTAGATTATGTTTCTCCATGTATTCAATAACAGCTAGAGCCGTTGCTGCAGATAATGGATTTGCACTTAGCGTATGACCACTCATAACAGAACGTGACCCACGTAAAATCGGCTCCATAACTCGGTCACTAACAATCGTCGCAGCCATTGGTGTATATCCCGCTCCTAATCCCTTACCAAGCGTCATAATATCCGGTTCTACACCCCAATGCTCCATCGCAAACCATGCACCAGTACGACCAAGCCCAGTCATTACTTCATCCGCAATGAATAAAATATCGTAATGACTACAAATATCTTTAATCACTTTATAATATTCTTTCGGCGGTACAACCGCACCGCCAGCTGCTCCGATAATCGGTTCAGCAATAAAAGCTGCAATATGCTCCGCACCAATTCTTTCAATTGATCTTTCTAGTTCAGTTGCACAAGCAAGCTGACAAGTTGGATATACCTTTTGTACAGGGCACCTGAAACAATATGGGGCTGGAATAGTTGGATAATCTTCCAAAATAGATACGAAACGTTGTCTGCGCAGCGGATGCCCAGACATTGATAAGGCTCCCATCGTAATACCGTGATAGCTCATCCAGCGTGACAAAATTTTATGTTTCCCTTGAATACCGCGCTCCTGAAAATGCTGAATTGCAATTTTCATAGCTGTTTCATTTGCTTCCGTACCACTATTTACGAAAAAGCTCCAGTTCAAATCTCCTACACTTAAATCACTTAACTTCTTCGCTAGTTTTTCAGCTGGTTCACTCGTAAACTGTGATCTATATACGAAAGCAATCTCCTCTGCTTGCTTTTTAATAACATCTGCAATCTCCTTTACGCCATGTCCAATACCTGCCGTAATTGCTCCTGACGAACCATCAAAATATTTATTTCCGTTCTGGTCATACAAATATACACCTTTTCCATGTGAAATCATTGGATACGGCTGACCAACAAGTGGTTTAATTAAGTAATCGCGCATAGCGCTCCCCCATTTCTTCAATTTGTATATGTATATGAAGAAAATTGACGTTTCTTTCATAAAAAAGAATCCTCTGCACAAGCAGTGAATTTATCAAAATACTATTATAAAATATACAAATGAGTGCTAATAAATGTTTTGAAAACAGAAAATTCAGAACTTAAAACGAAGACCAATCCTTATCTGTACGCTCAAATAACCCTCCCTTATATAAAAGTAACGTATTACTAAATGTTTTCCTAACATAATGCCAGCTTCCCTCAAATGCCGACATTGTGTAAACTTCGACGGAACTCCCTTTAAACTCCTTCCTATTATCCTACTTTAAATTGCATATTTCCAAAAAAATTTCGACAATTATCTCGCCGCAATGATAACAATCTTTTTATAGAAACTAATTTTCCACATTTAATATTTTCAGTTTATACATAAAAAAAGAACCGATTAACCACATTAATCAGTTCGGCACGACGCTCTTTTATCAATATTACTGGGACTCGCTAAAATAAATCAAAAAACCATACGTTTTACGAATTCAACAGTCATATAACGATTTTTCACACAAATTCCTTCATAACTTCATTCACAATCATAATCGGGATATCCCCATCCCAAGGTGCCACTCCTTCCACCGAAGTTAAACTACCTTTCCTTTATAAATTATGTAGGACAATTATCCCTTTGTATGTGTGTTTGCCTATAAATTAAAAAATCCCTTTACTAAAATTTTTTTATACATGTATTCGATACGTTGATTGAAATGCCCTTATAATTTAGTCTTTTTATATTTTTATTACTCCTAGTAAATATAAGCTTCTATTCAACTTAACTAACTCCATATACAACTCTTTTAGCACCACTTTACTAGCCAATAATACTCAGACATACTTCTCCCAAAATATATTTTTAATCTTTTACTTTTCCCATTCAGAAATACAAGTTTTTCGCATAACCTCTTTCTCACTTCGCATATAGTTTTAATGATGACAAAGGAGGAATGTGCATGTCTCAATCTGAAATCGAAAAATATGGACAAGAAGCTGTACGTTACGATCAGCTCGCCCGTTACTATCAATATAGCAATCCCAAAAAATATGTAGAACTATATATGAAGTATTACGATGCACTTACAAAACTTGTACAGGCATATGAAAAAAGAGATTCACAAGAAGCCGCTTTACCGTCACATATAAGAATTTTTCATTCTGCTCCAAACACGCCTGCGGTTGACATTTTAGTAAATGGACAAAAGGTAATCAAAAACATTTCATTTAAGCAATTTAGCCCCTATTTATCATTAGTGCAAGGTAAATATCGCATTGATATCGTCCCTGTCGGGAACGAAACTCCAATTTTTTCAGCTTTAGTACCGATAATGGGAAATCATACGTATACACTTGCCGCAATAAATAGTGATAATCACCTACAATTACAACCTATACTTGATAATACACATATACCATCTGGGCAAGCCAAAATTCGATTTATGCATTTTTCTCCAGATACCCCTGTTGTTAACGTAGATTTAAAAGGTGGAGATCATTTATTTGAAAATGTGCTCTTTAAACAAATAACAGATTTTTTACAAGTTAGCCCTGGTACAGCAGATATTGAAGTTTCACTCGCAGATAATAAAAAAATCCTGTTAACTTTACCTAAATTCGATGTTGAACCGAATATAATTTATACCATTTCAATAGTAGGTTATTCAACTAAAGACCCTAAATTAGAAGCCGTTATACTTACAAATTAAAACAGTCTACACCATTTATTTGGTGTAGACTGTTTACTTTTGAAATGCAATTTGAAATTCTGTCCAATCGCTATCTGAACGACACATAATGGACCCGTTATGTTTTTCTACAATTTGTTTACATACAAATAACCCAATACCAGTTCCTAATTTTTTAGTAGTTACAAATGGTTCAAAAATCGTTTCTACATTTTCAGCTGGAATCATCGGTCCATTATTTTTTATCACAATTCGAATAGCTTGCTCTTCTTCAAAAACATCAATGATAATTTTCCGCTCTTCTTTCATTGCTTCCATAGCGTCAATTGAGTTCATTAAAATATTTAAAAATACTTGCCTCACTTCACTCCGATAACCAACAAGTGGTATTGGATACGGCAAATTCTTTTCAATCGAAACATTTGCATTAACCAAACTCGGATATAAGAACTGTATAATATCTTGGAACAAGTCATTAAGCCAAAAACGTTCCGATTCATTCCACATTTCTTTTTTCGAAACGAGTAAAAATTGCGAGATTCGAAAATTTAATTGATCTAATTCATGCGAAATGATATCTAAATACGATAAACTCGGATGGTCTGCCTTTAATAATTTGACAAATCCCATAATTGAAGTAAGCGGATTACGAAATTCATGTACAAAACTAGCTGACATTTGTCCTAAAATCGTCAGCCTTTCTTTATGTGTTTCATTAATATATTGCTGTTTTTCCTCTAAATTCCTCGATATAATTTCCGAGTATTTTAAAACGGTATAATAAATTAATTTGTCAAAACAAGTATGTATTTTGGCCATAATTGGTTTCAATTCACGAGCGCTAACATCTAATTCACACATCGCTTCAAAAAGTTCATTTCTTCCCACATTTGCATTATAAACAAAGTCTCCAATATTCGCATCTGCTCCTGCTCGTTCAATTGCGATTTTCTCGCATAATGGTTGAAGATAATTTATATCTTTATCTTCCATAGTAAGTTCGATTATTAACTCTAATAAATCCTCTCCATTTTGAACTACTTCTAGTTTAAATGGATCTTTTTCGGAAATTATCATTTTGTTTTTCCAGTTCTCTACGAATTGGTGCCTGTTGTTTTTCAAGTGTGAACAAAATACTTCTTTAATATCCTTATCGATTGGAAAAACCTCCATTCACTCCATTTCCATACGACGAATACCCTTTATATTTTGAATATTAACACAAAAAATATGTTTCGTTAATAGATTATTGTCACATTTTGTTAATTTCTGTTGATAAAATTATTTTTTTCTTTCTTATTTAATTATTTATATTCAAATCTCTCTTTTTCCTTCTCATTTTTTTAATTATTTCCGTATTCAAAACGACTTTTTTTGCATCATTTTTAATTCTTGCGTACAATAGGAAGTGAAAGGTGTGAAAAATATGGTAAATAAAAATGTGGAAGACTATCTCCAAGAAGGCATTTATGGCCAAAAGCAAAACAAACCAGAAGAACGTAATATGTATTTAACTACATTACGTGAGCGCGTAGAAATCGCTTTAACTATCGGTCAAGTAATGCAAAGTAATGTATATACTGAAGTAGCAAGTAGCATACGCTCTTCTCAATCATTACAAATCCTCCTAAACGGTGGCATTGCTTACCCACATTTATCAAAATACATTAAATTAGCAAACGAAAAAAATATTCCTTTTACAATTGTTCAAAATAAAGATACAGCAACACCAATCGGTTTAGTATTATCTCATAGCACAGCTGTAGATAAAGAACAAATTTATGTAGAAGATGCTATTTTCAAACAAGAAATGAAGTAAAATAAAAGGTACACTTAATTAAACAAGTGTACCTTTTGCTTTATTTTTTAATACACACTAATTTCATTTCTGTCATTTCTTCAATTGCATATTTAATTCCTTCACGACCCGTGCCACTTTCTTTCACACCACCGTAAGGCATATGATCTACTCTAAACGTTGGAATATCATTAATCATAACCCCACCAACCTCTAACTCATCAATTGCACGCATCGCTTTAAATAAGTTATTTGTAAATACGCCTGCTTGTAAACCGTAACGTGAATGATTTACTTTCTCTATCGCCTCATCAAATTCTTTAAATGTATTTACTGTCATAACTGGACCAAATACTTCTTGGCACTGTACAGATACATGCTCTGGAACATTTGTTAATACAGTTGGTTCGAAAATTCTTTCATCACGCTTCTTACCACCGTATAAAACAGTTGCTCCTTCCTTAATTGCTTCTTGCACCCACATTTCAATTCGCTTTACATCTTTTTTCGAAATTAAAGCTGATACATCCGTTTCCTCATTCATTGGATCACCAACAACAACAGTTTCCATCGCTTTCTTTAGCTTCGAAAGAAATTCATCCATTCTCTTTTCGTGTACAAACACACGTTGTACCGAAATACAAACTTGTCCATTATTAACAAATGCGCCCCATTTCACACGTTCCATTATCTCATCAGTTAACTCTACATCTTCATCAATAATAACGGCAGCATTGGATCCTAATTCCAACGTAACTCGTTTTAATCCAGCCTTTTCCTTTATTCCGATTCCGACTTTCGGACTTCCGGTAAAAGTAATGGACGCAACATCATCATTTTTAACAATTGCCTCGCCAACAGTTGCACCAGGACCAGAAATGATATTCAAAGCTCCCTTTGGCAACCCTGCTTCTTCAAATAATTCAACTAATGCGTAAGAAGATAATGGCGTTTGATCAGCTGGTTTTAACACAACTGTGTTTCCGGCAGCAATTGCAGGGCCCACTTTATGCGCTACTAAATTTAACGGAAAGTTAAATGGCGTAATAGCTCCTATAACCCCAATTGGTTTGCGAATCGTATAGGCAATCCGCCCATCTGCACCAGGTGCTGCGTCAAGTGGCAATGTTTCACCATATATACGCTTCGCTTCTTCTGCTGCAAATTTATATGTTAGAACAGTACGATCTACTTCTCCCCTTGCAGCACGTATTGGTTTTGCAGCCTCTTTTGCAATAATTTCTGCAAACTCTTCTCTTCTTTCATCCATTATTTGCGCAACCTTCTCTAAAATAGTTGCCCGATCGTATGCTGTTAATGTATTCATTTTTTTCATTGCATTTTTTGCAGAAGTAACAGCCTCTTGAACATCTTCTTCCGTTCCTTGTGCAATTTCCGCTAACGTTTCTTCAGAGTATGGTGCACATAATGGTTTATACGTGTTTACTGACTTCCAATCTCCATTTATATATAAATGCTTTTTCATCTTTCTTCCCCTTCCAAATATATGTATAAAATAATACTTCACCTAGTGAAAGGTCTGACTTATGTAATTGTATCATAGCCCGTATTCCTCCAAAAACATTATGCTCAAAAAAACTCTGCTATATAGCAGAGTTTACGAGCTAATTTGCTCTTGTAAAGAAATTTGTTTTTCATCTTCTAAAACGACAATCGATTCTACTGTTTTTGTAACTTCTAACCTTTTAATATAGCGCCCGTCTAATTCTTTCACACAAAACTTATAATTTTCAATTTCAATGGAATCCTCTTCAGCAATCTCTATATTCTTCGTTAATATCCAACCACCAATTGTATCAACACCATCATCATCAATCGCTAGACCAAATAACGTATTCACTTCACTAACGAGTACTTTTCCCTCTAGTATCGTCTTTGTTTCACTAACTTGTTGAATTTCTGGCTGTTCATCCGTATCAAACTCATCCTGAATATCTCCTACAATTTCCTCTAAAATATCTTCAACAGTAACAAGTCCAGATGTACCACCATATTCATCTATCAATATAGCAATATGTGTTCTTTCTTTTTGCATTTTTAAAAACAAATCATGAATTGGAATAGAATCAATAACTAAAATAATTGGTCTAACATATTGCTCTACTGTCTTTTTATTAACAGCTTTATGCTGTACAAACTCAGTAAAAATATCTTTAAAATTTACAAAACCTATTACGTGGTCTTTGTCGCCATCAACAACTGGATACCTTGTATATTTTTCACGAGACATTTTTTGCAAAGCTTCTTCAGCGGGCATTTCTTTACTTATAATATTCATTTCAGTTCGAGGTACCATTATTTCTTTTGCAATCCGATCATCAAATTCAAAAATTTTATTTACATATTTATATTCAGATTGATTAATTTCACCATTTTTGTAACTTTCTGAAACTAATAACCGTAATTCTTCTTCCGAATGAACCTCATCATGCCCTTTCGGCGGTTTCAGCCCTAGCAGCTTCGTAATGATTCGAGCTGAACCATTTAATAGCCAAATGAATGGGAATGCAATACGATAAAAGAAAATTAACGGCTTAGAAACAAGCAAACTCACTTGTTCAGATTTTTGAATTGCAACTGTTTTTGGGGCCAATTCCCCTATTACAACATGTAAAAAAGTAATTAACAAAAATACTAAAATTACAGCAAAAATATCTGCGAGCTGAGTAGATATGTTCCACTTTGCAAAAAGCGTGTCAAATATTTGCTTTAGCGCAGGTTTACCAAACCACCCAATTCCAAGAGCTGTAACTGTTATTCCTAACTGGCAAGCCGATAAATATTCGTCTAAGTTTGTAATGACTGTTTTGACAGAAGTTGCACGATTATTTCCCTCTGCAATTAAATTGGCAATTCGTGAACTCCTCACTTTAACAATTGCAAATTCTGCTGCAACGAAAAATGCCGTTAAGGCAATTAAAACAATCACTATACTTATACTATATATGTCCAAATACTTTTCCTTACTTACATTGTAAGCAAGGAAGCCACCTCCTACTTAATTTTATTCAAATGAAGTAAGCATTCTAATACTCTAACAAAATTCTACATTAGCAACCACCTTTTTATATATTATATGCATACATAAAAAAGATATTTATCATTATGATAATCTAATTCATTTCCCCTCGTCAAATCAAATTATTCTAAATCTTAAGATGAATCATTTTTATATAAACGATATATTCTTCACAACTTAATTTCGTGAAAAAACACTTTCTTTGCCGATTCCACACTTCTTTTGTCATACCGGAAGGGAACTTACTTCATAGATCGAAATCATTCAACAGGATATATATAGGAGGGATTATTTTGGAATATAAAACACCATTTATCGCAAAAAAGTTAGGTGTTAGCCCCAAGGCTGTTGTCCGGATTGCACAACAATTAAATCTTACGATAGAAAAAAATAAATATGGTCACTTTATTTTCAAACAAGATGATGTAGATCAAATGTTAGAATACCATCGTTCTCAAATTGAGCATTCGCAAAACTCTCAACCTACTCAAAAAACATCATCAAATGATGTTGAAGAATTAAAAACTCAAGTAAACACAATTTTTCAAAACACATCATCAAATGACTTTGAACAATTAGCTATTCAATTACACACAATTACAAGAAGGCTAGATCGAATGGAGGAGCAAATGCAAGATAAGGCAAACGATGTCGTTACGTACCAACTTTTGCAACACCGTCGTGAAATGGAGGAAATGTTAGAACGAATCCAAAAGCTAGAAGCTTCCCTCAAAAAAGAAGAGCCCATATATATTACTCCTGATTCAAAACCAACATATGAAAGAGAAAAGAAACCGAAGCGCCGCAAAATGATTTTTAGTATATTTGGATTATGATTTTTAGACCCTTATTAAAACAATAAGGGTCATTTTTTCATGAAGGATACTGCCATATTAATATATCATTCTCTATATTATATATATTCACTTCTAATTATTTTGTTAACATAATATTCTTACTGTATTCCGCGATCAATGCCTGTGCATGAGCATTCCCTTGAATCACATCGCGAAATTCTTTTAAAGAATACAAATGCGTAACTCCTTTTCGAGCATGAATTCGCACTGGTACACCTTGTAAAGTATCATGAAACTGAAATGGATTGTCTATCGGCTCTATAGGAAAACCGAGTGTTAGTAGATACATATACATTCTTTTTGTAACTGCTGCAATATACCATTCCGCTTTCGTTTCTAACGCATGCACAAATAAAATAGCTGTTAGCCTTTTGAAATGCCCTCTCCCACGAGACGTTTTCGCAATACTTAGCTTGCCTATTTCATACACATTTTTCAAATCTTTCACTAAATCATTTTTAGAAAACGGATAGAAAAACTCAGAATTTGATTGTTCGGGTACCGTATACTTAATACACTCTACTGTACCTATATGATGCTCATCTTCTATTAATAAAAATCGTGTTGGATTTAAATTACGTTCTACGAACATTAAGTTTCTTTCTTCACAAAAATCTCCCCATAGTTGCTCGAACCAAAAATGTTCTTCCTTTGTTTGAACACGCTGGAACATATTTCCCCGCCTTTCCCATCGTCGCTCTGTTTTGATAACGCTTTCACTATCTATCATATAAGAACAAATCTTCGTATGCAACTAAAAATATTTATGACTTATTATATTCTGCAAAACGAATTAAATTCCAACTTCGTCGTCTTTTACCTCACATGTACAGTTATTCTAATAACTTATGTGTATCACTTTTCAAATTACATCCTACTTACTTCCATACAGCATATAATTCTTCTTAATCTAAAAGAAATCCTTTATGAAAAAGGATTTCTTTTACTTCTTATTATTTTTTAACCACTTCTCAAAGATTTGTACCATCCCATGTTTTCCTGCTAATTTTTCTTCTCCTTGTTTCGTCTTATATGGATATAATTGCAAAAAGACACCGCACCCAGATTCAATTTTTTTACTATGCATATGACTTCCTGGATATACACAAATAACTTCATAAATTGCCCGTCGATGAAAAACACGTTTTCCATTCTGTTCTTCTACATACTTTATAGACCAGTATTTATACATTTGCTCAGTCGCTTTCGTATTTCCAACGTGCTGAAAAATATTGTACATTGGGCTATACTTCACTTCAATAATAATAGAAGATTTATATACGTATTTCCCTTCTTCCTTTACATAACAGTCTAAGCGAATATCTGGTTTTTTTGTATCCTCGCCATTATAAAAGTTACTCCCTTTACTTAATGCAATAAGGGGGTGTGTTTCAATTAAGTCATTAAATGCAACGTGAACCTTCATATCATCTTGATGTAAAACTACTGTCGTCCCATCTTGTAACCCATCTACATAAAAATGCTCTTGTATTTGTTCACGAATGGGATTTCTAGCTTTAAAACCAATTTGCTCTAGCATGGAAATAACGATAAAAAAAGCGTAATATTCATACACTAAAAACGTTGGTTTATATACAAATAATAAAGATGGAGATTGATCTGTATATTGTGGAAGTAAGTTTAAATGCTGTAGTAATTGTTGATGTGGAATTGGTAAATCGTATGAGTTCATATTACCCGTTTCAGAAACTTCTCTCCAAAAGGGGGAATATATTAAAGTTTTAAAGTATTGTACACTTTCACGTACAATATGAGCTAATATTTTATATTCTTGTATTTTCACAGAGCTTTTACGTAAATCGGCTTCTTTTAGTAAATGTATATTTTTATATTTTTGCTTCTCTCTATCAGTCACAGATCCATTACGCTCAATTGTTTGCATAATCGTTTTTACAGCTTGAAACTCTTCTAATTTTTTCTTTTTTTCTCTTTCTAATATTTCAATTGTTTGACGTAAAAAACTTTCGGCTTCAAGTAAATAATGATAAAATTGCATCGCTTTAAATTTAAGAAATGCATTTTCCCTACTATTTTTTTGTTCAATAAACTTACGATTATAATATTTCGTATAGGACTTTCTTTCCGCCATTATTGTTCCTTTTCTCGTTGCCTTCCGTTCCTTCACTTCCCATTTATATTCATGTATAAATTTTGAACTTGATTCAATCTTTTTAAAAACTTGTTTTATCTTTTTCATTTTTTGCGGCAGCTTTCTAAGTAATACTAAATAAGAAGAATCCTCAATATCACTAAGGGCAGAGAAAGTCTTTTTATAATAACCTCTATCTAAAATCAACTCATTTAAAATTGACTTTACATAGTTTTGAATCATTTCAAATTGGTCATCAAAAAAATTTTTTGGAACGATTTGAAAAGCACCATAATACGTTGTGTCTTCTATGCGAACTTCAAAATGATATAAACCACATCGCCATGGATAAAAGAATTCCGTTTTTCCATGTTCATAAATTAGTACCTTTTGTTTTTTTTCATTTATTTCGTATTGTGACTCTTTTATATTTTTCTGGCCCTCATACACTTTATTCCATATGAAAGTAATATTCATTGGACTTTCATAATGGTAATGCAATCTTATCGGTTTTAATTCTTGTACTTTGTAAATACATTGAACTAATGCTGTAGTAGATGTGCAAAGACGATTTAATAAAATATACTCCCCTTTTGCCTCTGTTCCTATGATTAACTTTAATACAAAAGGGAGCGTTTCATTCGTATCAACGATTTCTGTTTCATACCGCTCTTCATTTCGCATATCCATACAACTCCAGTTCTCTACGTTTTTCTCTTATATATGCTAAAGAGTGTTCAAATGTAGAGACTCTGTTTGCAAGTGGCGATTGCAAAAGAGGTACTAAAGTCGCTCCCCTTTTTACTTCTTCAGAAAGTAATGACCCAACCATCATTTCAGTACCTCTTAATTTCGTCAGTACACGTTGCTTTATTTGTAAATCAAAACCTTCTTCTCTGCTAATCATATAAGAATGATTATTTTGAAACGGTATATTTTGCAAATACATAGCAATTGCATTTGCACATCGAAAAGAAATTCCCTTTGACGCATCATGTGATGACAATACAACATGCAACTTATCTAATAGCTCTAACTCTTCTTCAGAAAACACTTCAATCATAGATTTCTTTCTGATCCAATTTATCCGAAATTCTCCCGCTGTTACTTTCAGAGGTGGTTGTAATACACCTTTCTCTTGTACCATGCACATCTCACAAAACGGAATTTTTTGTAACGTAATTAAATTGGTTCGGTCTAATAATCGATCAGAGAGTTCTTTCGTTGTTTCATCAAAATTCACAGTACCTACAAAGATAATATTTTCTCCAATTTCAATTGTTGATGGAATTTGGTTTTCTAATTTCTGCGCACCCTCATACAAATTCAAAATACGATTTTCCTTTTCAAGTTGAAGAACAGATAGAAATGGAGTAAACCAATGCTCAATATGTGACATGTTCATTTCATCAAAAACGATTATATACAATTGATTTTGATTTTCTTTTGCCTTCATTAACGCTCTAACTAACTTTGTTTCACTTTCAATAAAAGTACCATTTGGGTGAAGATATCCAAGTAAATCATGTGGTTCTTGATACGATGGAGAAATCGGAATCCAAACCAATTCTTCTCCATACTGTAATCCAAGTGCCTCTGCATAAGCTTGCACAAAGCGTGATTTTCCAACTCCCGGTATACCACCAAGAATCGTTAACATATTGGTTTTTACACTTATATGAAAATTATAAATATCTGTTTCGTCCAAATACATCCCTTTATTACGCACCGTACTTTGTACATACTGTAAAAAGGATGATTCACGCTCATCCCATTCCCATACTTCCTTGTGTATTTTTATATCCTCTACTTCAACTAGCCTCCCTTCTTCCGTTATTCGTTTTTTTAATAGCTCATACACTTGATCACTTACGAAATACAATTGCTCTTCTACCGCGATTTCTACATGCTTCATCCAGTCACTTAAGTCTATATATTTACATTCTCGATTTTGTTCAAAATACGCGATTGAACTAATTGATGACTTTAACAATATATTTCCATATAACCTTCCATCATGCCACAGTAATTCAGGAGACTCAAAGTCTTTTGGATATTTCGGCATAAGAAATGATAAATAACCATTACAAAGCTTTCGTTCTAAAGACTCTCTTTTTTTATTATCTGCAACTTTAGGTGCTGGAATCATTTTATAGCCAGTTGCTATTTCTCTAGGTTCTTCTGTACATATTAACTCCACGTACACATTTCCTCTTTCATAATAAAGACGAAACATAACCAATTGCTTTTCTAATTTCTTCTTCTTTAATTCTGAAAAAATCTTTTCATTCTTTTTATTGCTACATAACCCTTCAAATATATAATGTTCATTTGTAAATTGCTCTTGTAAATTAGATGGTATTGGCGATAGACATTGTACAAAAAAATTCTCTCCATTCTTCTCTCTCTCCGCTTTTATAAATTTCCCGATAAACCTCATATAGTACATTCGTTTTATAAAACTTGGCTGAAGAGCTTTATGTAATTTCATCTTAATCACCTTCTTTTTTCATACTATTCTTAGTGTATGAAAGAAAAAAAAAACTAGAAATAAAAAACCTGACGTTATCCGCCAGGTTCAAAATTAAAACGTATATTAATGAGATGGAAATGCTTTTTTCTCTTGTAAAATAGCATTGTGAGCAATTTTCATTTTAGCCAGTACATATCGTAATCGATCCTCAGCGTTTTCATCTTTATTTTGCTGCAACTCCGCTAAATTCTCAACAGAACTCGCTAAATTTTCAATTACTCCCCTTAGTTCAGGATGATGATTAAAAAAAGATTCTTGTACTAATACTTTCCTTAACTCACTAGCTAAATCAATTATTCTAGACAACTGTTCTTTTTCTTCCATTTTCATCCCTCCTGAATATCTTATGTATTAAATATTCTCTACACAAAGAAAAAAGCCCTTTAAATGAAAAGGACTTTTACATTTTTATCGTTCCAGTTATCAACAGATAAAGTGATGTGATAGCTGCGACAACAATTGCCCACATCACATATCTCTCTATACCTACAAAACAACGATTCCCTTTTTCTTTTCGTGCAAACATGTAAACGATAATCCCAATTCCATATACGATTGAAACGAGTAATAAATTCTTTAAACCCGCTGCATAAATAAGCCATACAGAATAAATAGAGGCAATTAAAGCTAACGAGCCATTTTTTACTTTTGCATCTTTTAGTTCATTTGTAATTACTAATTTGAATTGGTATAGCGCTGATAATAAATATGGTAATAATATTGATGTTGACGCAATAAAATACATAATTTGATATGTCGATTCTGAAAACAGAACAATTATAAATATAATTTGAGCAACGATATTTGAAATCCATAATGCCATGTGTGGCGTTTGCTTTTTATTGGTTTTCGTAAAGACCTTCGGAAACACGCCATCTTTTCCTGCTACGTGAGAAATTTCCGAAACAAGTAAAAACCAGCCAATTAATGTACCTACAAGTGACGCAACTAATCCAATATTAATTGCCATTGCACCCCATGGCCCAACAACATGTTCTAATACATGTCCCATTGAAGGAGTTTCTAAAACGGAAAGTTCTCCTCGCGTCATTGCTCCCATTGACAGAACAGAAATTAAAATATAAATAGACATAACTAAAATTAATCCAAGTACTGTCGCTTTTCCAACGTCCCTACTATTTTTTGCTCTTCCTGATAATACAACTGCTCCTTCAACCCCAATGAACACCCATAGCGTTACAAGCATTGTATTTTTCACTTGACCAAGAATAGCGGAAAGTGAGATTGTTCCTTCTCCCCAAAAATCATGTGTAAATGTATCCCAGCGAAACGCTGTTACCATTACGACAATAAATAATAAGATCGGAACTAATTTCCCTACTGTTGCAATAACATTCATAATGGAAGCTTCACGAATTCCAAATAAAATTAGAAAATGCAATGTCCATAGTAAAAGTGATGCACCTACGATTGACGCAACATTATTTCCACCTTTAAAAATTGGGAAGAAGTAACCTAATGTACTAAACAGTAGCATAATTGTTGCAACATTTCCTAAAATCCCTGCCAGCCAGTATCCCCAAGCACTGTTAAAACCAATATATTCACCGAATCCAGCTCGTGCATAACTATAAATTCCGCCCTCAAGCTCCGGTTTTTGTCTTGCTAACGTTTGATATACGAGCGCAAGTGGAATCATTCCCATTGCTGTAATACACCAACCAATTATCGTTGCACCACTATTTGCTCCTACTGCTAAATCATGCGGTAAACTAAAAACACCGCCACCAACCATCGTTCCAACTACTAATGCGATTAACGGAAAAAATCCTAACTTCTTTTCTATTTGTACCACCCCATCTGTCATTCTAGGTGTTATGTTCGTTCAACTATTAAAGTCACCTTTTTCTCTAATAGACGTTTCTCTTATATTTTTTCAGGAAAACATTACTTATTCTAAAAGAAAATGAAGAAAAATGGAATACTTTTTTGAAAAAATGTATAAGTATGCACAAAAAAACCGCTCATTTTGTAATGAGCGGTCATTTTAAACATATAAAATTGTATATTTCTTGTAAAATTAACGAAGTAAATTCTCTTTTTGTAAAAATTGTTTCGCTACTTCTTCACTACTTTTACCATTCACATTTACTTCATAATTCATTTTTCGCATTTCTTCATCTGCAATCTTTCCAGCTAATTTATTTAATACTTTTTCAAGTTCAGGATATTTTTGTAATGTCTCTTTTCTTAATAACGGCGCACCTTGATAAGGTGGGAATAATCCTTTATCATCTTTTAGCACTTTAAGTCCGTATTGCTCCAATTCACTATCCGTTGAATATGCATCGATTACGTTCACATCACCAGATTGAATTGCACTATAACGCAGTTTCGGTTCCATCGTTTTAACATTTAAAAACTTATAGTTATATAACTTTTGCATTCCTTTATAACCATCTTCACGATCTGCAAATTCTAATGTAAATCCTACTTTAGCTTCCTGTGCAATATTTCCTAAATCAGAAATTGTATTTATATTCTTTTGATCTGCTATTTTTTTCGGCATCGCTAGTGCATATGTATTGTTATACTCCATTGGATTTAACATGACCATATTATATTTTTTTTCCATTCCAACGCGAGCTTGTTCATATACTTCCTCACGATTTGTGCTTTTCGGTTCTTCTTTCACGAAAGTAGATAAGGCTGTTCCTGAAAATTCTGGGTATATATCTACTTCACCTGATTTTAACGCTTCAAATACAAATGCTGTTTTCCCAAGACCCGGCTTTAATTCTACTTGTAAATCTGTATCCTGTTCAATAAGTTGTTTGTACATTTGAATTAAAATTTCTGGCTCCGATCCAAGTTTTCCAGCAATAACTATATCTTTCTTTTGTGTATTCCATAGAAATGGAGTAGCAATCATAACTACAACTATACATATCGTCAATATAACGCACTTAGAAGAGCGTTTGGGACTCTCAAGTATGCGTAGTACTATATCAAAGAATAAAGCGAGTAACGCAGCTGGTACGGCCCCTAAAATGATAAGCGCATGGTCATTTCGATCGATCCCGAGTAGTATGAGCTTACCGAGCCCACCAGCACCTATTAAAGCAGCTAATGTAGCCGTTCCAACAATTAATACCATCGCTGTACGAATACCAGCCATAATAATTGGCAACGCGAGCGGAAGCTCTACCTTCCATAACCTTTTCCAGCTATTCATCCCCATAGCTCTCGCCGCTTCTATAAGTGATTCATCTAATTCCCGTATTCCTGTATATGTATTTCGTAAAATAGGTAATAGTGCATACACAACTAATGCGATTATAGCTGGCAGTTTTCCAATTCCTACTAACGGAATTAATAGTCCAAGTAAAGCAAGTGAGGGCACTGTCTGCATAACAGCAGAAGTCCCTATTATAAATTCAGCCATTCGTTCTTTTCTCGTTAATATAATGCCAAGTGGCACTGCAATAATTACTGCAAAAAATAGTGAAATAAGCGATATTTGTAAATGCTCACTTAATGCACTTAGCAATTCTATTTTTCTTTCTTGGAACGTTTGAATAAAATCAGTCACTGTTTAGCCTCTCTCCTTCATTTGTTCAACAATATAATTGACAATATGACGACTTGTTAACATACCAACATATTGACCATCTTTTTCAACCGGCACTGATTCTTCAGTTTGTAAACGGACTAGTGCTTCTTGTAAAGGAGCATGTAAAGATAAAGCAGCTCCTTCTATTCGTGTATGATCGTCTAGTGGCATTACATCTTCTATAATTATTCCCTCATACCATTGTCGCCCACGATTTCCAATGAACTCCTCAACAAACTCATTTTTCGGATTATGTATAATACCTTCAGGTGTATCTAATTGAACAACTTTTCCTGCTCTCATTACACAAATGCGATCACCAAGTGATAATGCCTCTTGCATATCGTGCGTTACAAACACGATCGTTTTTTGAATCTTTTTTTGCAGTTGTACGATATCCTTCTGAAGTTGCTCCCTGCTTAACGGATCTAACGCACTAAATGGTTCGTCCATAAGAACAATTTTCGGATTTGCGGCTAATGCCCGTACGACACCGACACGTTGTTTTTGCCCTCCTGACAATTCATCAGGCATACGATCACGATATACATCTGGATCGAGCCCAACCATCTGTAGCAAGTCATCGACACGTGCTTTTATTTCTTTTTTGCTCCATTTTCTCATTTCAGGAACAACTGCAATATTTTCAGCGATTGTCATATGTGGAAATAAAGCAATTTGCTGCAACACGTATCCTATATTCCAACGTAATTCATTTATATTATATTGTTGAATATCTTTTCCATCGATTAAAATTGAACCTTCTGTCGTTTCAATCAAACGATTAATCATCTTCATTGTCGTTGTTTTCCCGCAACCACTCGGACCAATGAGAACAAAAAATTCTCCTTTTTTAATTTCTAAATGCAATGAATCCACTGCTTTTGTGCCATCTTCATACGCTTTTGACACATGATTAAATTGAATCACAAATACAACTCCTTTATTGTTGTTTCCTTTATTTTGATGGAATATGGAATTCATTTCAAATGATACGCATTATTTCTATATAAAAAAGAGCTCACATTTGAGCTCTAACGGTCGAACAATATTGTTTTCATAATAGCAGCATATTCACGCACATACATTTTTCTCTTAGAACGCATTGGCGTTTCTGCAGCTAATGCCTCCATCTGTATTCCTAAACGCCTTGCAATTATTTTTGTTCGATATAAATGATACGTATTACTGACAACTACCGCATGTTTTACATCAAATAAATCCATACTAAACTTCAAATTTTCATACGTATTTGTCGAACGGTCTTCCATTAAAATACGACTCTCATCTATACCGTGTACCATTAAATAGTTTCTCATACTGTGAGCTTCCGGTATATCTTCATCTTCTCCTTGACCACCTGAAACAATTACTTTCACCTCAGGGTGAGAATATAAATATTCCAACGCTACATCCAAACGGTTTTGAAGTGATAAAGACGGTCTATCTCCAAATAACTTTGCACCTAATATAAGAACGTATGGAGAGTGATTACTCAATTTCTCACGAGCAACTTTATTCATTCGAAACGTCATATAAATAATGTATAGTGGCGGTAGTAATAAGATTATAAGTAATATCCATTTGTTCATAAATAAGTTAACACTCCCTTTCTTTTTATTATATAGAAAAAGAAAGGGAGGCAGAAGTAATTTTTAAACGAGTGATTTATTCGGAACATCCGCTCTGATTTTACGTTGTGATATCACATAGTAAAGAGCGATTCCTAATGATAGGATCAATATACAGCTTAATAGGTAAAATGGGAGCATTACCCCAACTTTAGATACACCTGCTGTAAACACCATTAATAATACTATTCGTATTCCTGTACCAATTAAGCGAAATAAGCTGTCCACTCGTCCCATTACTTCGTTTGGGATTTCCTCCATCATCAATACATTTCTCGCGACTCTTGTTCCAGCGTTTCCAATCGCATGAAAAATCGCTAGTCCATATAACAGCATTACGGACGGTTCAATGATCATTATGGTAATTGAAATTACATAAATGATCATCGTCAAAACGATTGAAACTTCTGTTTTAACATACTTCATTATGAGTGGAATACTGATTCCCGCAATAACCGCTCCGACACCGTACATCATACCTTCTACTGCGTATACAGAAGCATTGGCTTTAAGTATATCTGAAATATAAACTGGTATTAAATAATTTGCCATCATAACACCGATAAACGGCATATAAGTGGCAAGTAAAAACCAAAAAAGCTTAGGACACTTTTTCATAAAGTGAATTCCTTCGAACAATTGCTTCTTAAACGGTACTTTCCGTTTCACTTCTTTTTTCTTTACGTACGGTATACATAAGAAAAGAAAAAATGCTCCTGCAAAAGTTAACATATCTACTAACAAGATCCATTTCAAAGAAACAATTTCAATTAAAAAACTCGCAGCTGCTCCTGAAATAACTTGTGTTAACTGTCCTTGTATCTCCATCGTTCCACTTAAATTTTTATAATGTTCTGCTTGAAATATTTCTTGGTTAAATGCAAAAATTGTAGGATAGAATAATAGATAATAGAATGACCCTGCTATATAAATAATAATGTAATGAATAGAATGATAAGATTGCCCGGCAAATCCCCATATAGTCATCATTCCTATAACGGCTATCCCGATACCTTCGTTACATAACAATAAAGATTTTCTTGAAAAACGATCAATGCTTTGCCCAATGAATGGTGTTAATAAAAACATAATGAGGGTTGCAACGATCGAAACATAACCAAACGTTGTCTCTCCCCCACCTTCTTTAATTAACAACCATGGGATCGTAATCATAACAATCCCGGAACCAATAGCTGATAAACTATTGGCTCCTAGAATGTAATACAAGCGAGAATCATGATAAAGCGAGGACATATCACTCCACTCCTAGTTGTTTTTTCACCTCTTTATATACGCTCATATATGCTTTTAATTCTTTAACTACATCATGAATTAATGGTTTTGCATCTTCTCCAAGTTCACCATCTTGTACGTGAAGTCCATCAAGCACTACTTGTTTTGGGATTGCATTTGCGTAAACACCTCTAGCAACAGTTCGCATACTATTTAATGCGTTAATTCCTCCTTTACCGCCCCCCGCAACAGCTAGTAATGCGACAGGTTTATGGATAAACTCACTACTACTTAAGTAATCTAACGAGTTTTTCAGCGCTCCGCTCATCGCATTATGATATTCTGGTGTACATAGTACTACACCGTCTGCTGCTTTCACTAACGCTTTTAATTTTTTTACTGCCTCTAAATCACGTTGCGATTCTTCGCCGTTATATAAAGGCAATTCCTCTATTGCTAAATCGTATAACTCCCCTTCAAATTGATCTGCAATATATTTTGCCACAACGCGAGTTCTACCTAATTTTCTTGGTGTACCGTTAATAACGACTAGTTTCATAAACAATTCTCCCCTTTGTTTTCAAATTCTACTTATATATTATCAGAAATTTCTATACAAAACACAATATAAAGAGGGAACTTCCTTAATCAAATAGTATGATACACGAAAAAAGAACTCATACTTTCGTATGAGTTTCGCGCTATTACTTTGTTTCACCATTCTGACTTATTGTACCTATGCTTTTATTTGCCTCAAAATGGTAATATGCTTTTTCCGCTAATTCTGTTCGTTCTTCTGGTAATTCTATATATTTCATTACGTTTTCAATTATTTTTTCGTACGGAGTAAATACAATTCCCGGCCACTCTACCTCATCTTCTGGATTACTATTTTCGGAAATAATAAATTTCTTATTTGCGACTGCATAAGACACGCGAGGTGTTTCAAGAATTCCTGATAAGTAAAAATGAATATTTAATATAATTTTAGCTCTAGCAATCAATTCATTTCTAACAATTCCCCACGCATTATTTTTAAAAACTATATTTAAATTTGGGGCAATCGCTTTTAGATGATCAAAAATAGCTTGCCGCCTCGGATTAAGAGCACCTATAAACAGAATATCAATATCTTCAGTAATGTCATCTTCAAATGCATCTTTTTTTATTTCCAAAGTTGGAGCATAGTTCATTTTTACATGTTTTATTTCTTTTCCTACCCCTTTTTGTTTTAGCCACTCTATATTTTGTTTACTATAATCCCAAATCACTCTATCTTTTAATAATATTAAATAAAGCGGGTGCGCATATGGACTTCCTTCGTATAGCTGTTCTAAATTATAAATAATTGCATCTTGCGGAAGGAGATTCGGGTTATAAGCGTATGTATGCGCTCCAAAAATAACTGTATTCTTTACATTTCCCAGTATTGTTTCTGATATAATTACTGTATTTCCCTCCTGCTCCAACCTCCATTTCAAAGCTCGCGCAACATCTATGAAACTACCGTACGTCTTCGGGCATATAAAAAGACAATAATCATATTCTTTATTCAAATAAACTTCCATTAATTTTAAATTATTTTTATATAAATCTACATCCGGATGTTTAAGTACCAACTCATTTGCATGTTTTCTTGCCACTTTATATAATCCAGCATAATAAGCAGCGATGCATCTTCTTAATTCGATTCTTTCCCGATCTTCATCTAATACATCCATGTTTAAAAGAAGATTTGCGATACAATACGCTTTTAAATGATCACGATCATAATAATAGTCTAGTAGTGGCATCAATTCTTCATACGTATTTCCATGCACCGATTCCCCTAGTTCAATCGCCCATCGTATTAATTCCATGATTATTCCACTACTCCTTTAACCGGAAATGTATTTAATAAAATTTCGCATTATTTTCTACCACATTTGCTATATGAAATGGAATCTCTTCTTTTATCGATTCCAAATACTTTTGCGACACCGCCCCTAAATGTTTTTTATGAGGTATATAGAAAGCACTAATAGAAATTTCATAGTCAAATAAGTAATCATACACATGATAATCCACAAATAGAAGATCATCCTTTGGAAAAGGAATTTCCTTCCCTTGCAGAGCATACATCAAAGCAATATTGTTTTGAGATCGTAATCGATACAACCTTGCAAGTTGGTATAATGGTTCAGCCCGAGTTGGTCTATATTCCCACGCTTTTTGAAAATAAAAAACAGCTAATGCTAAATATTTCTCTTCTTGCCCTTTAACATTTTCTTTTTCATCAGCATCTGTCACTTCATTTTGTTTATTTGCTGAACGATTTGCTAACTGCTCATAGCAAAATCCTATTCGCAATAACGAATAGAATACCTCTTCAACCCAACCCCCTGCTTCCACTCGTTTTTTATACCATTTAATCGAATCTTCAAATTGACTTAAATGAAAATAAGTCTGAGCTAAATAAAATAAATATCTTATATGCAAATCTGGCGTTGTTTCTGGGTCGTTTATTCCTTGTAACAACAACCTCTCATCTCTTTCAAATTTATCAGCTTTACTCCCGCCATCTCCGGGATCATTCACGACAAGAGTCTCTAACCGATCTACCCTCGTATTGTAATTCGCTCCAACTTTTGAGCGATCTATATCCCAATACTCATGAGTAACACCGACAGATTTCCATGGTAAAGAAGCTTTCAAAAGACGTGTAAGCCAATATTTAATATGAACATCATATTGCAATGTAAGATAATGATCTTCCGTTAAGCTCGTTTTATCGAAATTCGGATCAACCTCTAAAATCATATCCGCATCTAATATTAATAAATAATCTGCTTCTGGATATGTTTTTTGCGCTAATGAAACAGCTAAACTTCTGTTATAACCAAAGTTTTTAAACGGCTCATGATGAACCGTCCCAGGTATCTCATTTTCCTTACACCAATTTTCAATAATTTCAGGCGTATTATCCGTCGATCCAGTATCACAAATAGAAACATAATCTACAATTGATTTTGTTGCATTTAAACATCTTTCCATAATTCTAGACTCATTTTTGACAATCATACAAAGACATAACTTTTTTTCTTCCTTTGCAGACTTCACTTGCTCATTTCCCATTTAACCACCTCATATTTTATTAACACGCTCTTCTCATATGTAACAACATTTTTTAGCTATACTGATGACATAAGCACCCTTTTACTATTTATGAAAACTTCATTTTATTTATTCTTACTTTTATGTTGGGACATATTTCATGCTTCGCTTTATATTTGATACAATCAATACAAAAAAACATAATACGGGAATCCGTACATTTCAAAGTCTAAGAGGAGGTTATATTTTGTTGGATTACATTTGGCTAGATGACAAATCACCAATTTTAGAACAACTACCAAGTAATTTTAAATCTGCAGCTATATTGCTACATCCATTTGTCCAAATGCCTTTAGGATGGGAAAATTCTGTGAGAAAAAGACCATATGAGCACATCTATCCTAGCGCTGAAGAAATCATTCACAATGGGAAATCCGTTTCTTGGAAGGAAATGATGTCTTGTAGTGGATTACATTCATACGCAGACCTAGCAATGGCCATGTTGACTTCCATTAGTGCCTTTTCAGAAGAATATAAAAGAGAGGATTTAGCTGAAAAGCTACATTCAAACTTAAAAAAAGATCTTTATTATCCAACAGAAGATTATACGTCTATATTTTTATTACACAAATTACTTAAACTCCTCGGTTCTAAAGGTGCAAAAAATCTATATTTCTCTGAACCAATTCTTGATACAAACGGATTATTACAGGTAAATAATACTACTCCATTAAATATTTGGGACATTAGCAATAATGAGTTAATTATTACTGGAGAAGACAATGAGTATGCGTTTATGAGTATATACGATTCCTTTACAACCTTATTATTAGCTAAAGAAGAAAATATAGAATATATTGTTCAATCAATGAATGTTGAAGCTGTCATTTGTGACAATAAAACGATGATTGATTGGTATTTTTAAATTAGTAATTTCTTAAACTATAAAAAAGAAACTTGCGCTTATGCACAAGTTTCTTTTCAAAAACATCCTTATTTTTTTACAACTTCATGTCCACCGAACTGATTACGTAGTGCTGAAACTACTTTTCCGTGGAATGTATCATCTTCCTGAGAACGATAGCGCATAAATAATGACATCGCGATTACTGGTGCCGCTGCTTGTAACTCAAGCGCAGTTTCAACAGTCCATTTCCCTTCTCCTGAAGAGTTCATTACACCTTTAATGCCATCAAGTTTAGGATCATCTGCAAATGCTTTTTCAGTTAAGTCCATTAACCAACCGCGGATTACTGATCCGTTCGCCCATACTTTTGCAACATCTTCATAATTGAAATCAAAGTCACTCTTATCTAGTACTTCAAATCCTTCAGCGATTGCTTGCATCATGCCGTACTCAATACCGTTATGAACCATTTTTAAGAAATGACCACTACCAACGCGGCCAGCATAAGAATAGCCATTTTCTACTGCTAAATCTTTAAATAAAGGTTCTAATTGGTCATAAATTTCTTTTTCTCCACCAACCATTAAACAAGCACCGTATCTAGCTCCTTCTACACCGCCAGATGTACCGATATCTACATAATGTAATCCGAAGCTTTTTGCTTCTTCAGCACGGCGTAACGTATCTTTATAGAATGAATTTCCACCTTCAATAACGATATCACCTTCATCTAATAACGGATACACATCTTTTAATACTGACTCTACAACTTCTCCTGCAGGCACCATTACCCAGATCGTACGAGGAGCTTCTAATTCAGCGATCATTTCTTTTAATGTATGACGTGCAGTAATTCCTAGTTTTCCTGCCTTTTCTACAAGCTCTTTATTTACATCGTATACAACTACTTCATGCTTGTCTTCATGTAAGTGTTCAGCTAATGGGAATCCCATTTTTCCTAATCCAATTAAACCTAGTTTCATATTAATCAATCTCCCATTCTATACAAATATATTTAATAACGAAATTAATCCAAGTGCTACAACTGATAGTATCGTCTCCATTGCAGTCCATGTTAATAATGTTTCTTTCACAGTCATTCCGAAATACTCTTTAATCATCCAAAATCCAGAATCATTCACATGTGATAAAATTAATGATCCTGCGCCTGTTGCAAGTGCTAGTAGTTCAACATTTACCCCAGGTGTACTTGCTGCAATCGGTGCTACAATTCCAGCTGCTGTCATCATAGAAACAGTAGCTGATCCCGTTGCAACTCGGATAAGTGCTGCAATTCCCCATCCAAGTAATATTGGTGAAATATGTGATTCTTTCGCCATTTCAGCAATTGTAGTACCAATTCCAGAATCTAATAACACCTTATTAAACGCACCACCAGCACCAATTACTAACAGTATGTTTGCAATTGGCCCTAAGCAATCATTTGTAAATTGTAATACTTTATCTTTAGAAAATCCTTTTGCATAACCAAGACTAATGAAAGAATAAATCGTTGCAATTAATAAAGCGACTATTGGATCTCCAATAAAGTGTAACACTTGTGCAAGTTGACTCGTTTTATGTAACGCTACTTCAGCAATGGATGCACCAAGCATAAGAAATACTGGAAGTAAAATAGTAAACAATGTATTTCCGAAGCTAGGAAGTTCTTTCTTCTTGTCTCTTTCAATAAATTGCTCCGCTATATCTAACGGCACTTCTTTATGTATACGAGCACCGATCCATTTTCCGTAAAGCGGCCCCGAAATAATTGCAGTTGGAAGTCCGACAATTAATGCATATAAAATTGTCTTCCCTACATCTGCTTTAAAAATACCTACCGCTGCCATCGCTGCTGGATGTGGTGGAACAAGTCCATGTACAACTGAAAGACCTGCTACAAGCGGAATACCGATTGTAATAAGTGATACCCCTGTTTCTATGGCGATTGTAAATACTAATGGAATTAATAGTACAAATCCAACTTGGAAAAACACCGGAATCCCTACTAAAAATGCAACAAACATCATTGCCCAGTGAACACGTTTCTTCCCAAAACGATCAATTAATGTGTTAGCAATTCGTTCAGCACCGCCAGATTCGGCCATCATTTTCCCAAGCATCGTTCCTAATGCTAAAACAATTGCTAAAAACCCTAACGTACTTCCAAGACCCGATTTAATAGAATCAATAATCCCTGGATGTTGTGGTGAAGTTGCAACCAAGGGCATCCCCATTGCTAGCCCAACTCCGATTGCTGTTAAAATTAATGCGACAAATGGATGCCATTTCACTACTGTAATAAGTAGAAGTAGTATGACAACTGCCGCTAGTACAATCCCAACTACCATTTCTCCCAATCCCCCTATTGTTTACGTTGGAAAGCAGCTATACAATCAAATTCTTCTTTCAATCGATTGTAAAGTCGTTCATACATATAAAACATTTCTAAATAAATAGCCGTATTTTCTTTATTTGGTACATGGTGATGGACAATATCAATCCAATCCTTCACCTCGTCAAGAGAATCAATTTTTCCTACCGCATATAAAGCAAGTGCCGCTGCCCCAAGCGCAGATGCTTCATGACTTTCAGGAACAAGCAATTCTTTTCCCATCATATCGGAGAGCATTTGTCTCCAAAATGCAGACTTCGCAAATCCTCCTGAAACACGTATTTCAGTAAGTGGTCCTGTACAATCACGGATTGCAAGTGCAACTGAATATACACTCATACAGACACCTTCCATAACTGCTCGTATAAAATGTTCTCGTTTGTGCTGAAGGTTTATCCCAAAGAATGTACCTCGAGCATTTGCATTCCAGTAGGGTGCACGTTCTCCAGATAGAAACGGTAAAAATAGTAATCCATCTGCTCCAGCTGGTACACTTTCCGCATACTTAATTAATAAATCATAAGGATCAATCCCAAGCTTCCTCGCTACCTCTTGTTCCGGGCTACCAAATTCATCACGTAACCACCTAAGTAATATTCCACCGTTATTCGTTGGCCCACCGATAACCCAGTGCTCATCTGTTAATGCGTAACAAAAAGTTCTTCCTTTTTCATCTGTATTAACACTCGATGCAATAGTTCGAACCGCACCACTTGTCCCAATCGTAATTGCAGCGGAGCCAGGTGATATTGCACCAACACCTACATTTGCAAGAACACCATCACTCGCACCAATAACAACTGGAGTATCTTCATGAATGCCCATTTTTTGTGCTAATTCCGGTTTCATTCCCGATAAAATATATGTAGTTGGTACAGGTGTTGATAATTGTTCTGGTGACATATGTAACATAGTTAAAACATCTTCATCCCAGTTTAATGTTTCTAAATTAAATAACCCCGTAGCAGAAGCAATCGAATAATCAACTACGTAGCGTGAAAATAATTGGTAAATCACATACTCTTTAATGGAAATGAATTTATAAGCACTTGTATATAACTCTGGTTCCTCTTCTTTCATCCATAACAATTTAGAAAGTGGTGACATCGGATGAATTGGTGTACCTGTACGTCTATAAATTTCATGCCCATTCATTTGTTGTAATAATTTTTCTGATTGCTTCGTACTTCGATTATCTGCCCAAATGATAGAACGCGTTAACGGCGCACCGTTTTCATCTACTGCAATTAATGCGTGCATAGCTGTACTAATACCGATTGAAGAAATATCTTCTGGTAGTACATTACCTTTTTTAATGGCAACGCTTACACTTTTGTATACAGCGGCACATATTACATCAGGATCTTGCTCCGCCCATCCGACGTTCGGTTGAATGATTGGATAATCAATTGCATGTGATGCAACGACTTTACCGTTTTCAGTGAATACAACCGTTTTCGTACTTGTGGTACCGATATCAATCCCGATTACTCTCCCCCTTGTTTCCATGCGAATCTTCCCTTCGTTTCTAGCAAAATACGATTTAGTAAACCGTTTACATGAATTAGTATATAAAATATTTTTTCTTTAATCAAGTTTTAAAAAGAAAATTTTTTTCATAACGAAAAATAAATTCCCTCATTCCCTTTCATTTACATACTATATTTAGCTTTTCCATGCGGTAAAATTGCTTCATATTTGTTTCACAACACACTCTTTTTCTAGTTTTTGGGTAACTAGTTCTTTAGCTTGATGGATATGTGGTTCATTGTACAAAACCAACATTTTTAGTAAGATTTCGTAAGGTATTTTTGCATAAAAAGTTTTAAATTCCTTGAGCAAATTGTAGTAATAGATTAGATCAAAAAACGCCATCCTTTCCTATGATTCTATAGAAAGAATAGCGTATTTTTTCATTTTAGGTAGAATTTTATTTTGTTAACTTGATGATACTGTGCTTCTATCCCACATCGTCTCTAATTTAAAAACATTTATTCCATTTAATAATTCTTTAATGAAAATAACCTAACTGACATATTCAAACAACTCTATTGACACTTAACACTACACTTCATTAAGGTACATTATTCTAAATTTATTGATGTAGTTGAGATGGACTCACTTTTTGAATTTGAACAAGTATATCAAACGCTTTACCTAATGATATATCAACTGTTTTTGGTATATCAGGCCCTTCGGTAGTTACTCCAGCGAAAATTGGATGTTGTTCGTTCAACCAAGTTTTTGTCACGCCGTTTGCCTTACGTAAATCAATAAAAAATTGATCTTTTTTAACTTGTCCAAAGATGTAGTTATAACTGTTTGGATCATCCGATTTTAATATTCCATATGGGCCAAATTCACCATCGCTATTCTTGACATTGTATTGTCCTTCATAAACTGATGTTCCAATAGATACGTACCGTTTTCCATAATACTCTGCTAAATACTGCCCAGCTACTTTAGGGTATACAAAAGGAAGCATATTTGTTTTCGAAACATGGCCATTATGCCCCCATACAATAGTTTTTCCTAAATGTTCTTCAGTCCACTTCGCATTTTCATACATTGCGATATCATGTTTCAAATATAAATCAGATGGTTTATCAGGAGGTGACGTTAACATTGTAGTAAACTGTTCAATAATACGAGCATTTTGTTTTATCCATGCGAACTCTTTAGATTTCCCATTTAAATAACTTTTATTTCCCTCTAATAAAGCACTAATTTGTTTAGCATCTGAAATATACTTTTCTTTTTTTTCTTTCGTAAGGCTTTCAAAAGTATTCATATCCTTTGTTACAGGAATAAGACCTTTTATCTTCTCTTCTATCCTCGGCACAAGTTTTGAATTGATTCTTTTAATATATTCTATTATATTATTATAAACATTCTCGTTTACTGATTGAATGTCCATCCCGATGATACGCACTTTAGATTTATGTTTTGGATTAGCATTATATTGCCGAATCCAATCAAGTAAATCTAACATTTCTTTCGTCTTAAATACAGGTGATAGATGTTGGCTTGGATTTCCCTCACCAGTAAGAACATATCGATCAAGTTCTAAAGCTCTGTCCCACCCCTCTTCTAAAACTAGGTTGGTAAAGCCCTTTTCAGATACTAAATAATTCACAATACGGTTTTTCATCGTAAAAATTTCATGAGCCCCATGCGTAGCTTCACCTAAACCTACAATTGAAGCTGAACCTACCATATTCTTAAGTGGTTTTAAATCATTAAAAGGTGAATTTGGATTCGTTGTTCTTAAAGGCTTCGCGTGCATTTCTAACCATTCCGCTATTTGATTTTTATTGTAGGGAGCTGTAACAGAAACTCCTGTTTTCGAGTCTGCATAAGTACTTCCTACAAAATTAGTCAGTATTATAGCAGAAACACCAAATGCAGTAATCATTTTCTTTTTCATAAAACCCTCCTGAAATATTGTCTTAAAGCGATAGCGTTCTTTTATACTTAATTACGAGTATTAAATTTTTTAGAGCAAGTTGTTTTTTGCACCAAAATGATATATTTTAAACTATAAACCTATGACAAAACTTATCCATTTCGCCTTTTTGCCTACTTCCTAAATTCAGCAAGTAAAATACTTTTAAAAGGATCAGGATTACTAAAATTAAAGCTGTTCAAATTGACGGCCAATGTATGTTTGCCTCCAAGTGTTCCACCAACAAAAGTGGAAAACCCTAGAACGCTACCTCTATGTCCCCATACCGAGACACCATTCGGAAGCTTAAATTCAACGATTCCAAGACCATATCCCGTTCCTTCTCTATCTGTAGGAACTGTAGTAAGCATTTCTTTTAGCTGCTGTTCCTTCAGCAATTTACCACTGAGTAAGTATGAGAAGAATTTATTTAAATCGTCAGCAGTAGAAATCATATCCCCATCCGAGCTACCTGGGTTAATATACGTAACGTCTTTTAGCTCACTTGCTCCGTCTAGTTGGATATAGCCACGGGCATGCTTCGTGCCTGGAATTACGCTTGAATTACCAGGTAGAAATGTATTTGACAAATCAAGCGGTTCAATAATCCGATTTTCAATCTCTTCCGCATAGCTGTTGCCAGTTACTTTTTCAATAAGGATCCCCAGTAATACGTATCCTGTGTTTGAATAAGACCAACCCTTTCCTGGGGCAAATTCTGGGGGAAGTGAAATCCCCATCTTTACAAATTCTTCAGCCGTATACGATTTTTTTGTATCCATAATATCGAAGTCTTTTGAATTCATATAGTCAGCAATACCACTTGTATGATTCAATATTTGCCGGATCGTAATCTGGTTACCATCATATCCGTTTCCTTGAATGACACCAGGCAACCATTTTTCAATGGAGTCGTCTAAATTCAAACGATTCTCTCCAGATAATTGAAGTAGAACTGTTGCAATGAACGTTTTCGTCACACTGCCAATACGAAAGCGAAAATCTGCTTTCATTGGTTTCTTGGTTCTCACATCCGCTATCCCAGCGGCATAACTCCAAGTTTTACCACCCTTAGAAATGTTAGCGAGTATTCCCGGGTATCCAAGTTGTAGTGCATCCCGTATTGCGTTCTTAACGGAAGTACGATCGCTTTGAGTACTTGTTTGTAACGAGCTAGATACATTTTGCATGGGTTCTGCTTTTACAATTGAGTTTGATGTTATGTATAACAGGGAACTTCCACCTATTAAAAGTGCTAGACTGGCACATGTAATTTTACTGCGTTTTTTCATAAAGCATTCCCCTCCTCTTATTTAAATTGTATTGATGGTTGATAGGTATCTCATATGCTAATCACACAGCTATCAACCCTCCCAATGATAAAAGTCAATACTGAATTTGCAATCATCTATACACCAATTATTTCTACAAACAACTCTCTGACCTAATAAATGATTAACCCCTCTTCTTCAGTTGTCTGTTCACTTCTATAATTTCTTCTTTTCTTCCATAGAGTTTCATTAATTAATTTTTTTATATAAATATACAGTAACTATTCCCCCTCTCGTTCTTCTCTATATTTTGATCATACACATTGAAAATCTCTTTTTTCTTACTCCTTCCTTACAAATTCCTTACGTTCAAAATCACTTCTATATTTCGGTGGTTTTTATTTTAAGAAAACTTAGTTCTATTAACTTGATCGCAATGGAATAGCACCAAATGCCCATCAACTGAAGAAAAGTAAATGCCTCGAAAATGAAAATACTGCACATTTTGCTTGATGGACATAGGGACCGGCTCCTTAGTATAACCTTTTTACCATATGAATATATATTACGTATTATAATTATAAAACCTAAAAAATTTCTTATTTTTCAGAAAAATAAAACAATAAATTAGGATTTATTGTATAATGTTGTAAAAAGATGTCGGAGGGATTTAATGTTACATACAATAACTCAATTCACAATTAAGCTTTCATCAATTCTTTTATCACTCTTACTATTATTAAATTTACCTTATTTATTTATCACTCAACAAGGATTTACCTTTCAACCAATATATTTTTTTAATCAGATCGTTACTATGTTAAAAGAGGTTTTCTCCCCTGAATCATTAGTGGTTATCGGCTCAGACCCGAAATTTGGTAGTTTCAAAAAAACACCATTATTCCCAACTGTTTTAGAACCTTACCTATATTCATTTACTGTATTATTTTTAGCCTTTTTACTTGCGCTCTTTCTATCTTCTAGCATGGCATTTTTTTATTTTTTAGCAAAAGATTATATAAAAAAATGGATAAACCGAATTGTGTTCATATTAGAAGCTGTCCCTGATATGATGATGATGATTTGTTTGCAAATATTTTTCATATGGGTACTTCAGAAATTCGGGGAATCTCCTGTCACCATTATTTCTTTTAATGAAAATCGAGCTTATTTACTCCCTATTTTATCTTTAGCTGTCTTACCTACATTACAAATGTTTCGGATGATGGTGTTATACATAAAAGAAGAACATGGAAAACATTACGTAGAGGTTGCATATGGAAAAGGCCTTTCATCAAGTTATATACTATGCATTCATTTATTCAAAAACATATCTATCCACTTCTTCCATCATTTAAAAACGATTTTTGTTTTCTTACTGTCTAACTTATTCATTTTAGAATTTGTTTTTAATATGCAAGGTATTATTCAATTTTTATTTAATAAGGCGTTTATTTCACCACCAGCTGCATTTATCATACTTGTTATGATTATTTTACCGTTTTATGCCATTTTTCAAATAATCTCATTCATGATGAATAGATGGCAAAATCAATTGAAAGGAGCAACATTATGAAATCTATTTGGAAATCAAAACGCTTTTTAATCGGCTTTACTTATTTATTCATACTTATTTCAGCTAGTTTTATTTATAGTTGGTTCTTTAAAGATAACATCCCAAAACCTCCTCAGTTACTTTACAATGACAATAACGAATTACTTGGAAAGGCCCCCTTTCCACCATCGTTAATACCGCCTTTTGGATCTGATCGTTTTGGAGAGTCTGTTTTCTTACAAATTGTAGAAGGAGCAAAATTCACTATTTTATTAGCCGTGGCAATTAGCTTCTTTCGAATTTTATGCGGAACATGTATAGGAATCCTCTTAAGTTTATACGCTCCAAAACTCAAGAGATTTTTCCAGGCATGCTCAGAAGTTTTTTATTATATTCCAACTCTATTTATCGCATTCATACTCATCACGCCCGTTAATATTGTAATCACATCAAATGCCGATGGGGTAGATCCAAATATTTCATTTACGTTTTATCAAGTACTCGTACTTATTTTCGTCGCTCTGCCTACACTTTCTATATATATATCCTCAGAGGTGGATGAATTTATGAAACGAGATTACATCTTAAGTTCACAATTACTGGGTGCTAGCCGTTTTCATATTATCAAAAAACACTTACGAGTCTTATTACTTGACCGCTTATTTGTGTTATTCATGGAACATATCGTCCAAACACTCATACTCGTTATCCATTTAGCGTTGCTTAACATTGTAATTGGCGGGATACAAATGCGTGAACTCTATGACGGAGTGCTCAGACCTGTTTCTATATCTAATGATTGGGCAGGCCTTATTGGATTAAATCGTAATGAAATGAATCTTTCATGGTGGATTATTTTTTATACTCTCGCTTCATTCTTTATTACGATTCTATTTATTAAGCTTATGACAATCGGGATTCAAGATGCACTGAAAGCAAGAGATTCGCAAGTTGTAGCAACTCAAAACGTTCCAGATCATAAAAAGTTTGTTAAAAATAAAGATTCTTTTTCGTTTGCAAATAAAGTGAACTTTTAATCATATCTCATCAATCAAGTATGAATTGGCATTGATATTAGTAGAATATAAAGAAGATGATCCCTATTGAATACAGGAATCATCTTTTTTATGCCGTCTAACTTTTTTACATGACCTTTGCTAGACTCATGCTTTTTATATTTAAAATGAATTATTTACAATCACAACTATTCTGTTTAAAATCGATTACCATACGCCCTTGAATTTTACCTTGTTCCATTTCTTCGAATACATTTTGTACTTTATCTAGAGAACACGTTTGAACAACCGGTACTACTTTTCCTTCTGCACCAAACATAAATGCCTCTTCGAGATCCTTACGAGTACCTACTAGAGAGCCAACTACTTCAATTCCGTCTAGTACAAGTCGTGGAATGTTTAAATCCATAGTTTCTACTGGTAACCCTACCGCAACTACTTTACCACAGGCACGTACTGCATCAACCGCTGAGTTGAATGCTACTTTAGAAACGGCTGTTACTACAGCAGCATAAGCACCACCAAACTCATCTTGCACAATCTTATCAGCAGGACCTTGAGAAATTGGATTGATAGTCATATCAGCACCAACCTCTTTTGCTAAGGCTAATTTATCATCATTAATATCTACTGCAATTACCTTTGCACCAAATACGTTTTTAGCATATTGGATAGCTAAGTTACCTAATCCACCACAACCATAGATGACGATAGGTTGACCAGGTTTAATATCTGATACTTTAATAGCTTTATATGTAGTTACGCCTGCACATGTAATTGATGATGCTTGAGCAGGATCTAATCCTTCTGGTACTTTCACTGCATAATCAGCTGTAACGATACATTGTTCAGCCATACCACCATCTACTGAATAACCAGCATTTTTAACTTCACGACAGAATGTCTCTCTACCAGTTACGCAATATTCACAACGTCCACAAGATTGGAACATCCATGCAATACTTACACGGTCACCAACTTTAAGTGAAGTTACATCATCAGCAAGTTTAGTAACAATACCTACACCTTCATGACCAAGGATGCGGCCATCCGTGTTACCAAAATCATGATTCGCAACGTGTAAATCAGTGTGGCAAACCCCACAGTACTCTACATCTACTAACGCTTCACCTGAATGTAACGGACGTAATTCTTTTTCGATAACCTCGATGTTCGCTTTGCTGTTTTTATTAACCACTACTGCTTTCATATGTGATCTCCCCTTTAGTGTTTTAGAGTTTTAATGAGTTCATCTCACAACTACTGTCCTCACTATTTTGGCTAATTATTGCGCCAAATTTAAATGTTCAATCATCATTACACGTTCATCATAACATGACATTTCATAAGCAAATTGTGAAATTATGAACAATGTTTGAATTATTGCATAAATCGATTTCTTAACTGAATTAAAGATGAGAGTTTATGAATATAAGTAGGTCGCATTTTTCTACAGGAAAATAAATCAACTACATTTAGAGATTATATAATCAAACGATCCACCAATATAAAAAGCTCTTCATTTGAAGAGCTTTTTTATATTCGCTTCATCGAAATTGTTTCACGTATACTTTGTAAATTTTGTAGTGTTTCCTCTTGTCGTTGCAACGACAATCCTACATACAAAGTATCTAATAAACTTAGCTGCGCTAAGCGTGATGAACTTGCTTCCGTACGAAATTCTGTTTCACGTGTTGAAGTATAAAGTGTTATATCAGCAAGTTGACTTAGTGCTGATTTCTGATAGCTCGTAATTGCAATAATGCAAGCTCCTCTTGCTTTTGCTACTTCTAACGCTTCCAATAATCCTTTATTACTACCAGAATGAGAAATTGCAATGATTACTGCTTCTTTTGTAAGTAAACCAGCACCCATAATTTGAAAATGAGAATCTGTATGAGCAATACAAGAAATACCCGTTCTCATAAATTTATGATATGCATCCATCGCAATAATTCCAGAGCCACCATTTCCGTAAAACTCAATTCGGTTCGCTTCTTGCAAAGCTCGTACAGCTTTCTCAAGTGCGGTGTCATTTAACAAATGTAATGTATCTTGCAGTCCTGTAATATGCGAATGAAAAACTTTTTTAGCAACTGTTACCATACTATCTTCTGCTGATACTTCTTCATGAATATTTTGCATCGGTGTATGTACAATTTCACGAGCTAATGTAATTTTCAAATCTTGAAACCCTTGCAAACCAAGGTGTTTACATAAGCGGAATATCGTAGCTTCGGAACTATTCGTAACTTCTGCTAATTCAGTAATAGATTTATGTACAACATCTTGTGGATGTTTCAAAATATGTTCGGCAATACTTCGCAATTTCGGTGACAAACCGTTTAACGAAGCCTGAATTTTTCCAATCCCACTTCTTGTTCCGGGCATAGCATATCTTCCCCTTCCATTGTAGCTATATTGTACCTAATTATTGAGAGAAGAAAAACCTTTATTCGGTATCATACTATTATTTATTTGTTCCTATAAATGTTACCTTAACATATGACACACTTATAACTAGTTTCCCCCATACTTCACCGCATATAATGCAGCTTGTGTACGATCATCTACTTCCAATTTAGCTAAGACATTTGAAACGTGCGTTTTCACAGTTTGTTCTGTAATGTGAAGCTCTGCTGCAATTTCCTTGTTGCTTCTTCCTTTCGCAATTTCGCGAAGTACCTCTTGCTCTCTTTTCGTTAACATTGAAAAAGGATTTTCTATTTCCTTCTTTACTGCGGAACGCCCCATTAATGCAGGTGTTACTTTCGGGTGAAAATTCGCATTTCCTTGATGTACTGCAATAATAGAAGCGACAAGTTGCTCAGGTTGTACTTCTTTTAATTGATAACCATCTGCTCCAGCTTCAAGTGCTGGTATAACATAATCTTGCTCTGAAAAACTACTTAATATAAGTACCTTTATCGTCTCATCGTATTGCTTTAGACGTTTTGTTGCCTCAATTCCATCCATTTTCGGCATCGATACATCCATTAGCACGACATCCGGTTTTTCTTTTTGCACGAAATGTAATGCCTCTTCGCCATTTTCCGCTTCCCCAATAATTTCAAATTCTTCTCTCGTTTTCAAAAAGAATACAAGTCCTCTTCGAACGATATGATGATCCTCAACTAGTAGCAGTTTAATCTTCAACCTTATTCTCCCCTTCAAATCGGCAATTGAATTTCTATTTTTGTACCCTTTTTTAGCTCTGTTGTAATTTGAAACGATCCCTTCATCAACTGAATACGTTCCTTCATACTTTTCAGACCAAGTGCTGATCCCCTTACTTGTTCTTGTATAAATCCTATTCCATTGTCTTCTATGTAAAAATGTAACTGGTTATTTTCTATTTTTAAAAGAACATGTACCTTTTCACACGAAGCATGCTTTTTACAATTATGTAGCGCCTCTTGGCTAATACGCCATAAAACTTCTTCTATTTCATCCCCAATTGAAACCATCCCATCAATTCGAACTTCCACTTGAACTCCTAATAACTTCCCGTAATTTTGAATTGCTTCTGCTAATCCTTTCTCTAATCCTTCAGGTCTTAATTGCCAAATTAATAGCGTCATCTCTTGTAATGCTTCTTGTGATAATTCTCCAATATAACTTAACATCTCTTGCAGACCTCTATCTTGCGTCATATTCAGAGTCCCTTTCGCTGTTAGCATAATAGAAAATAACAATTGTTTTACTGAATCATGTAAATCACGTGCAAGTCGATTTCTTTCCGCTACCACTACATATTTACGTTCTTTCTCCACTAATTGAATACGTTGTATTGTCGTTCCAATTTGAAATGCAATCGCTTCTAATAACGCTAACTCTTCCTCAGAAAAATGAGTCTTATGAGGTGCAGCCACATTTAATAGACCAAATTTCTCTGATCCGGACCTAAGCGGAATTGTCGCATGATGTGTAACATCTTCTGTTTCACCCCAATTACATTCAATCGCATCTTCTATTCGCTTACATTCAATAATATTTGTCGCTTTTTCTAATCTGCCATTCACAAAACGCTCTACACACCAACAGTCTCCTTCACACATCGGCTTCTTCTCTTGCCACGTAAGAGCTGGTGGTAAGTTTTCGTCTACAAGCATACGGTGCTTTCCACTTTCATCAATAAAAAATATCCACCCTGTTTGTAAATTCATAACTTGTAACAATGTATGTAAAACTTTTTCTAACATGTCCTGTAAATTCGTTGCTTCATTTAGCAATTCCGCAATTTCTTTTAATGCTTCTAAACGATGTATCTCTTTTTCTTCAAAGTTCATTCTCATCACCAACTATCATTATAACATTAAGAAATTTCTAAATTCTACAAATAAAAAGAGCTGAATTCCTTCAGCTCTTTTTATTTATCAATCATTTTTTTATTTTCCCTTTAAATTTTGACCGCGTAATTCTTAAACTGAACAACGCCAAGTAATGAAGTTACTTTTAAACCCTCTAAGACTCATCTACATCTATAAATCAGAATTCTAAATGTAAAGCTTTATTTAATTGTCTGACAAAAATTGTTCTCCACGGATATGCTGCAAACTTTCAGTAGTAACGAACATATTCGCTGCTGGCATTTGCACTTGATGTTTATGGAACATAGCCATTAATGCAAACCTTACTTGTCTAGAAGTTTCAAAATAATCTTCTGGTTTAATTAAACCTGTAATACAAAATTCATATCCAACATATTTAAGGTTAGGATTTAAGTCTGTAACACCAACATATTTAAATGGTTCAACAGCCTCATCCTCTACTCTATACAAACTTTGTTCCAAATTTTCATTGCATATCACACATACGTCTTCTAGCAATTCCTTAACTCTTGTAGGGTCTTCCTGATAACTTACCGTGATGCGTTCAATTACTCGCATCCACCCTTTATTAAAATTTTGTATCGTTCTAATCTCTCCATGTGGTATGGTAAGTAGTTTTCCTGACCATTCACGTATTTGCATAAAACGAATACTAATTTCCTCAATAGTTCCTGAATTTGTTCCATTAAAAGTAACAAAATCGCCAACGCGAAACTCTTTGTCCGCTAATCTCGCAAAGCCTAATATGACATCTTTTAGCATCTGTTGCGCAGCAAAACCAATGACAACTCCCGCTATCCCTGCACCTGCAATGATACTTTTTATATCTACAAACTGACTAATTAAATAAATGATTAGACTGATGATAATGATATATCTAAAAATAGATCGAATGACACTTTGAATCGTCTGCTCTACCTCTTCATCAAAAAAGCTGGACTTTCTAAAAAACCAATCAATAATGCGATTAATAACAAACGAAATAATGATAAGAACTAAAGCAAATAGTAAAAACCTTAATAGTAAAAACTCCCTTACATAATTAAAAAACTCCTCCGTATACGCTAATATACTCATCTATCCACTTCCTTATTTTTTAAATTTTCATGTAGAGCTAATCTATAATAATTCCTTATTAATTATCTCAAAATTTTCTTTCGTAACTTTTCCCCTGACCTTTCATTTTACTTTCTTAACTATGTATTTGTATCCCTAGTACATCTTTAACAATATAACCCTTTCATTAATCTTTCAACTTCTGATGCCCTTTTCTATTTACTATAAATATACCCTTTTTAATAATCTAAAGGGAGATTACAATAGAAATTTTTATAAACAACTTTGTAATACTTACCTCATTTAAAGGAATACATTCACATAACACCGAATCATTCATTTGATACTTTTTTCACGGAGGTTACAATTAATGGGGTATATCGAAGAACTAAGAGAAATTGTTGGATCAAGACCACTCAATTTAGCAGGAGTTGCTGTAGCTGTTTTAAATGACCAAGGACAAATATTACTACAACAAAGACGAAATGGCATGTGGGGTGTTCCTGGAGGTTTTGTGGAACTTGGTGAATCCACAGAAGAAGCCGGAAGACGAGAAGTACTTGAAGAAACAGGTATTGAAATTGGTATACTTCAGTTAGTAAGTGTATTTTCAGGTAAAGAGTGTTTTGTGAAATTAGCGAACGGAGATGAATTTTATCCTATAACAATCGCTTACCTTTGCAAAGACATTAAAGGTGGCTTGCTAAAAGCTGACGGAGTTGAATCATTACATGTACAATTTTTTGATTTAAATGGGCTACCAGAAAACATTAGCCCTTTCATAAAAAAACTAATTGAGCAAAATGTCGTCTCAATTTAAACGTAAAAAGAGGCCTTTTCAAAGGCCTCTTTTTCACTTCACTTCTGCATGTAAACAAGATTTAAAATGTCCAAGTGCATATTCATGTCCTTGCGCATTAAAAGATGCAACTGCCTTTTCATATACAACAATTTTAAATCCTTTATTATAAGCATCTACTGCTGTATGAAGAACACAAATATCAGTGCACACCCCTACAAGATGAACTTCTTCTATTCCTCGTTCTCTCAACTTCATCTCTAGATCTGTTCCAGCAAATGCACTGTATCGCGTTTTATCCATATAATATACATTCGCATCATTTTTATATTTTTCGTATACATCTTGTAATTCACCGAATAAGTCTCTTCCATTTGTACCTGCTATATTATGAGGAGGGAACAACTTTACTTCTGGATGATATTCATCATTTTCTTCATGTTTGTCGATTGCAAACACTACATAATCTCCATTTTCAATATATTGCTTCGTTATATGTACAAGTTCCTTCTCAATTTCTTGACCTGGTTTTCCGCAAGTTAAAGCACCTTTTTCAGCTACAAAATCATATGTATAATCGATATTAATAAGAGCTCGTTTCATAACTACTATCTCTCCTTCTCCTGTTTCACAATAAACAATAGAAAATTTGTTATTACGACATCGTATGTACTATTCGACATTTCAAATGAAATACCTACATTTTTCTTGCAAAACTTAACTTAATCTAAGTTTATCATAAAACAGATATACTATGACAAAACATACTGTTCCTATTAGCATGTCATGGATTTGATAATTGAGCGTAACTTCAACCACCTCGTGTAAAGTAAACCAGATTATCGAAATCATCATACTAAGCAAGATGATACGAACAAATCACCGCACACCTTCAACCTCTTTCTCTTTCTTAGTAGTAAAGAGTAATTTCTTACTATTCATACGTACTAGAAAGTGAAACAAATTATTCTCAACAACCCATTTATATCCAAATTAAAAAGTACACTACTACTTTAAGTAATGTACTTTTTATCCATAATTAAGATGCTGGCTTCGTTTCAAACGTCGCTTGATTAAAGCTAATGACTTTTCCTTTTGGGTCATTATTTTCAAACTGAGCTGCAGTAATCGTATGACTACCTGTCTCAAGTGTCTTTTCTTTTAATTGTACTGTTGTCTGTGTTGTACTAGTTACTTGATGTTTATCAGCAAATATTTGATCTACAAATACGAATGTTTCTTTATCGTTTTGAAAATTAGAAAGTTCTAATTCAACTTGCTGAATTAAAGTATCTTTTTTGATAAATACAGTCGGTGTATTGCCGTTTTCAGAAGTACCATCTGGTGTAATGACTTTTACTATCCCTTCTCCAATTGGTACTGCCCCTTCAGGAAATACAACCACACTCTCCTCACTCGCATTTACAACTTGTTCTTCCTGATTTGACTGTGCATCCTCTTTTTCCTTTGGAGCACCACAGCCTACTAATAACAATACAGACAATCCAGCGATTATGAATTTCTTCAAAATTCATCCCCCCTGTAATTTCATTATAATTTATTATACAAAAATAACTTTGTAATTTTAAAACTATTTTTAACACTTTCATGAACAAATACTAGTAGCTTGCTCACGATTACTGTACCATACTTTCCTTAATAGAACATTAATTTTTTTAATGAAATAAATAGTAATTTTATCTTATTTATCATTTTAGCCCAACAAATTAATAACATACCTATCCAAAATAAAAAGACATTGTTATTTCAATGTCTTTTCTATATGGTGATTAAAAAATAAACGTTGTAATCTCATCTACTTCTTTTCTTGGAAGTTTTTTCGGTTTATCTTTCGGATAACCGAGTGAAATAACCATATTTATTTGTTTTTCGGTCTCAATTTGAAAATATTGTCTTAGTTCTTTTTGAGCTAACAATACAGGCCCTGTCATTGGACACGTACCAAGACCCTTCGCATGTGCAGCCAGCATTAAGTTTTGTGCCGCTAAACAGCTACTCTTAATTCCTTCCTCTTCCCACACTGCATCCGGAACGAAGGCAATTGGATCAAATATCTTTTCACGAAACTTTGATTCATAAGATGTTGCCAAACATACGATTAATACTGGTGCCTCAGAGAAAGCTGTTGCATATGGCCCGAAAGAACGTGTAAGTAATTTCCCTGCTTTCTCTTCTCCATTTTCTGCTGCTTTTGCCGCAAGTTTATGTAATGCATCCCAAGTCATTTGTTCAATTTCTTTAATTTTCTCTCGATTCATAATGACTAAGAACTCCCACGTTTGCGAGTTCGTATCACTCGGTGCATAACGAGCGCAATCAATAATTTCTTTTATATCACTAGTAGATACTTCTTGTTCTGTAAACTTTCTAACACTTCTTCTTCCGTGGATTACCTCTTTAAAAGCTTCATAATTCATACATTAAATCCCCTTTTACAGCGTTTTCAAAACCTGTCCTATGTTTGAATTATATCATGAAAAAAAGCTGGGGGAATACCAGCTTTTTTTCTTCATTATTAATTTGTCACTTTAAACAAACTAATACTTTCTTCATATGCAGATTGTAGTTTTTTCGTAATTGGTCCTCTTTCGCCGCTAGCAAACTGTTCATCGCCAATTTGAACAACCGGGAATATTTCGAGTGGTGTCGCTGTAAAAAAGCATTCATACGCCTCATATACCTCTTGTAATGAAAATTCTCGTTCTTCTACTTCGATATGTAACTCTTTCGCTAATGTTATAACATAATGGCGAGTAATACCATGCAAAATAAAGTGATCAGCTGGATGTGTAATCAGTTTATCATTTTTTACTATGAAAAAATTAGAATGACATCCCTCTGTTACAACTCCATCTCGCACTAAAATCGCTTCTTGATATCCTTGTTCATTTATTTTATTTTTAATCATGATATTAGGAAGTAGATTTAATGATTTTATATGACAAAATTTCCATCTTATATCCTCCTCTACCGTTACTTTTATACCGACTTCCATCGTAGCGACTGGTCTTGGGAACGAAACAATATTTGCAAAATACGTTGGTTGAAGGTCTTTTTCATATACATGGTTTCTTGCTTGAGCACCTCTTGATATTTGTAAATATACATTACCATCTTCTTGAAATTGATTTTTTTCAATCATTTGATGTAGCTCTTCTACTAACTCTTTCTTTGTAAATGGTGCAATGAGTTTAATTTCTTCCATTGATTTAAAAAAACGCTCCAAATGTAAATCTAATAAATGTGGCTTCCCATCGTATAGTCTGAATACCTCATATATACCATCACCAAATTGGAAACCTCGCTCTTCTAATGCAACCATCGGCTGTTCTTCCTTCGTATTTACAATTCTCCCATTAAACAAAATCCAATCTTTATGAGTAGCTTTCATTCCTTCCCACTCCTTTATTACGTGATTGATTTTATTGTACAACTTAAAACGACTGAAAAAAAGGAATTTTCTGTATTTATATAAATAAAAAATGCATCACCTATTTAAAGTGATGCACTCAGCCATTCATTTATCCCGCTATTGACGGGCAGTAAAACTCTCACCTCAAGGTTAGGTGGGAGATAACGGCCCGTAATCGCCTGATTGGTTCAACTTTATTTCAGAAAATATTTTTCAATATCATCTAGCATTAGGTTTGCTGCTTTAATACCGCCTGCTGTATTCCAAATTACTTCATCTACTTGGAATACTTTATTATTTTTAGAGGCTTGTAGCTGCTTAAAGAGTGGGTCTTCTGTCCATTCTTTTGCTAACGTGTTTCCTTCATTCTTCTTATCGCCATCTTTATCAGATGTGAAATAGAATAAGTAGTCCCCTTCCATATTTGGAATTTGTTCTTTTGTAATTCCTTTTATCGCAAATTCATCTTTATCTTGTAATGGTGGTCGTTTAAATCCAATATCGTTTAAAACAACACCTGAGAATGAGTTCTTTTGATATATACGAACATCACCTGGAACGAAGCGAATAATAGAAACTTTAGAGCTTAATTTATCTCCTAGCTTCTCTTTCATTCCTTCAATACGCTTTTTATAATCTTCAATTGCCTTTTGACCTTCTTTTTCTTTATTTACAGCCTTTGTATAGAGCGTAAAGTTTTCCTTCCAATCTCCACGCAATGTTTCAGCGTATACAGTTGGCGCGATTTCTTTCAATTGTTCATATATTTTTTCATGACGCATTTTATTCCCGATAATTAAATCCGGCTTAAGCTTCATTACTGCCTCTAAATTAATATCACGCTCAGTTCCTACAACTTTCGTATCTTTTAACTCTTTCACTAAATGAGGGTACCATTCATCACCCGCACGCGGTTTCGTAGTTCCAACTGGCGTTACTCCCACAGCTAGAAGAGCCTCTGCACCTTCATTTGTTAAAACAACAACTTTTTTAGGTGTACCATTTACTGTTGTTTCCCCCATTGCATGCTTTACAGTATAAGAATCTTTCGCTTTAGCTGATGGATCATTTTCTTTTTTTTCTTCTTTACTACACCCTGCGATTATAACCATAAGTATCATAATGCAGAACATAAACATTTTTTTAGTATGTAACATATGTCCTCCCTAGATGAAATCGATTATCATTAACAACTAAAGGTTAATGTATATTACATACATTGTCAATGTATGTCAGAGAACTTTTTTAATATATACTATTTAGATTCTATCCGTTATTCAAATGTTTCTTTTTGAAACTATCTGTATAAGTATGTAAATAATGGCCGTTCTTAAAATGCGTATCTATGTTATATATAGATACGCATTCATATTACATTATAAATTTATTTCCTAATATTGATTATATTTAATATATGATGGATCATTATACACCCACTGATTTCCACCAAGGTTCAACCAACTGTTTTGATTAATAAATACTAAATAAGATTCTGGTTTATTTAATTTACGAATTACTGAAGAAGATGTTGATGGACCACTTCTTAAATTCACATTCGTTCCTTGTATATATGCGACACCGATTGCGCTACCATCACTATTGCTCGTCTTTACAAAATTAATGTAAGACGGGTCATAATACACCCACTGTCCGTTACCTAAGTCTAACCATCCGTTACTTTCTTGATATACGACATACGATTCTGGAGAGTTTAATTGGCGAATTACTGAAGATGATGTTGATGGGCCACTTCTTAAATTTACATTTTTCCCAAGTATATAAGCAATTCCCTTCGTTTGTGGTGTTGGCTGAGGGTTTGGAGGTTGTGGATTTGGAGGATTTGGATTCGGAGCTACTCCAAAAATAGCTGCTATTCCGTTTACATATGCTTGACATAGATCTTCAATAAATTGTGGGTTTTTCAATAAATTTGCATCAAACGTTGTATCAATAAAAGCAGTCTCAGTTAAAATTGCATCCATTGCAGTCTCTCTTAGTACTGCATAATTTGCTTTTTTTGCCCCTCGGTCACGAAGGCCGTATTTTGTTAATACAGGATTGACTGCTGCATGAATTTTTTGTTGCTTTGCATATGCGGAGCTACTGTTAGATAACCCATTATAAATATAACTTTCAAATCCAGTTCCACCGCCACTATTTATATGAAATGAGATAAAGTAATCTGCTCCAAAAGAATTAGCGATATTAGCACGTTCTGATAAAGAGATAAATACATCACTATCACGTGTCATTTTAATAGTAATTGGGTAGTTTGCAGATAGAATGTCTCGCACACGTCTCGCTATTTGAAGTGTTAAGTTTTTTTCTACTAAACCATTACCAACAGCACCAGAATCATATCCACCGTGACCTGCGTCTATTACAAGTTTCATATCACTGTCTCGTTCCTTTCTTTCGTGTAATAGGTTTACATTGCTACTCGTCCTATTTTATGTAAAATGTACAAGTTCCGTTACAATTACAAATAAAAAACCACCTTATGTAAGGCGGTTTCTATCATCTTGCTTTAACCAATTTAAAATAAATATATACGATTGATAGTGAATATAACGTATGCAAAATAAAATAAATAAAAGACCCATTCCAACACCGCTGTATAACAAACCGAACTTTAAAAAAATGTTCAAAAGTGGCGGGAAATTAGTAATATTTTGTACTGTAACAAGCATGCAAAACAAAATAAAAAACACAGGTACATATTGTAATTCGTACGGCTTTCTTTTCTTACTAGCTCTTTTCCGAATGAACTTATGGCTTAGTTCTGCCAAAATAAAACATCCTCCAATTAATACAAGACCAGAAGTCATTATCATGTATCCACCTGCCTTATATTTATTTTAGCACATTACTAATCATCGTTATATTTTCTTCACGTATGTTCCATCTTCTTCATTAAAGCCAAAGCTCTCTATGAAAGTTTTTGCTTGTTCTGTTAATTCCTTTTGTAACACTTTTATCTCTTTCACACCTCTTTGTTTCATCATCTCTTCAAATGTAAAATACGTATTTGTTCCATATCCGTAACTTTGATAATCAAAATGAATTATTAATTGAGATAAAACTACACTCTCTTCTTGAACACTGTAATCTATTACACCAATATATGTATCATCAACTTTTACGCAATACTGCACCTGTTTCTCACTTACATTATGCGAGCGGAACATTTCTTTAACAACGCTTTCATTTTCTACTGTTACTTTTTCAAACGCAATCATATGTTGTCCATCCTTTTACTATTATTGTATCAATAATACGTTCTATTTATGAAAAAAAACCTTAAGACCATATGCGGTCTTAAGGTTTTTCTTATTAAACTAAGCTATACGCACGTTTTGTTTCTTCGTGGAACTTATTCGTATCGTATTTATGCTCAACATAAATTTGGTGCCAAACCATAAACGCAAGTACAGTCCAAATTTTACGGCTATAATCGCCTTTATCTGCACAATGTGCTTCCAGTAAGTTTAATACATACTGTTTGTCGATTAAATGATCTGTTTTACTTTCGTTTATAATATTTATAGCCCAGTCATGCATTTCATCTTTTAACCAGTGACGAATTGGTACCGGGAATCCAAGTTTTTTACGATCTAACACGTGATCTGGAACGATTCCGCGTGCTGCTTCACGTAAAATAGCTTTCGTAGTTCCGTTAGCAATCTTTAATTCAGTTGGAATTTTAGATGCAACATCGAATACTTCTTTATCTAAGAACGGTACACGAAGTTCTAATGAGTTTGCCATTGTCATTTTATCAGCTTTTAATAAAATGTCACCACGTAACCACGTGAACATGTCAATGTACTGCATTTTACTTACATCATCATAATCTTTAATCTCGTTATACAATGGTTTCGTGATATCCATATAGTTAACACTTTCATTGTAGAACTTCATTAATTCCGCTTTCTCTTCTTCACGGAAGATTTTCGCGTTTCCATAGTAGCGCTCCTCAATTGGCGTACATCCACGCTCTAGGAAGCTCTTTCCTTTAAATCCTTCTTTAAGAGCACCGCTTAATGCTTTTAGAACGCTCTTACCTGGGCTAGGAATGTACGAGAACATTTTTAGTGAGTTTGGCTCACGGTAAATGTTATAACCACCAAATAGCTCGTCTGCGCCTTCCCCTGAAAGAACAACTGTTACATGTTTACGTGCTTCTTTTGCAACGAAGTACAATGGTACAGCTGCTGGATCTGCTAAAGGATCATCCATATGCCAAATAATTTTTGGGAACTCATCCATAAATTCTTTCGCTGAAATAAATACGTTATGGTTTTTAACGCCTAATTTCTCAGCAGTTTCTTTCGCAACATCAACTTCACTGAAACCACGTTGTTCAAAACCAACAGAGAACGTTAAAAGGTTCGGATTCATTTCTCTTGCGATAGAAGCGATAATAGATGAATCGATACCACCAGATAAGAATGAACCTACTGGTACATCACTTCGCATATGTACTTTTACTGAATCGTATAATACATCACGAATTGCTTGGATATGCTCTTCTTTCGTTGCGCTTGAAGCATTGAAATAAGGCTTCCAGTAGCGATGGATTTCCATCTCTTTACCGATTTCCTTTACGAAATAATGACCAGGCTCAATTTTATTAACATCAATTGTTAATGTTTCTGGTTCTGGACCATATTGGTACGTAAAGTAATGTTGTAGTGACGTTGGGTTTACCCCTTTGTCTTCCATTACATGCATAATACTTTTCTTCTCAGATGCGAAGAATGTAGTATCACCTTGTTGCGCGATATATAATGGTTTAATACCAAAGTGGTCACGTGCACCGAAAAGTTTCTTTTCTTCACGATCCCAAATCATAAATGCAAACATACCACGAAGATAGTCTACACATTTTTCTTTCATATGTGCATACAATGCAATGATAACTTCTGTATCAGATTGCGTTGCGAAAGTCGCACCTTTTTCAAGTAACATTTCGCGTAATTCTACATAATTGTAAATTTCACCATTAAAAATAATTACATATCGATCATTTTCATAAGTTAGCGGCTGATGTCCTGCCTCTAAGTCAATGATACTTAAACGGCGGAAGCCAAATTGTACATGTTCATCACGAAAATATCCTTCGTCATCTGGACCGCGGTGGAAAATCATCGTGTTCATATTTTCAAATTGATGTTTTTCTGTTTCTGAAAACTCTCTAGGGTTTTCACATAAACATCCTACAAAACCACACATACTTCTTACCCTCTTTCGGTTTTCATTCTGTTTCTATACTACTATATCAACCCTATTTATACTAGCATAATCAACTCAATATGGCGACCAAAAACTATAAAAAAATCACTCCATTTCACATTTTTAACATTTTTTTATGAAAACATGAAAATTAGGCAATCACCTTTCTCCGCTTTTGTCATATGATATTGCAAATTGATTTCTAGGAGGGAATACCATGAGTGAAGAAAAAAAAGATTCTTCTCGTCCACCGGTTCGCAATTATTTAAAGCAAATTGATGATTTTTTTGAGCAAACACCTCTTCGCAATGTAATCGCTGATTTGAATCATTTTTTCCAAAAAGGAAATCGTTTATTAACATTCCCTGTAGATTTATATGAAGTTGATGAAGAACTCGTTGTTACCGCTGAACTACCGGGTATACAAAAAGAGCAAATTCAAATTGAAATACAAACCGAATACTTAAAAGTCTCTGTAAAAGAAGAAATACTTGAAGAGGCAGAAGAACAAACATCTCATAACTATTATCGCCGAGAACGGTCTATTTCAGAAGCCGCAAGAATGATTAAATTGCCTTATTCCATTAATAAAAAAGCAGCGAAAGCTTCCTATCAAAATGGTGTGTTAGAAATTCGTGCACCGAAACTTCCACAACAGCATGACATTTTATCTATAGACTAATGTAAAAAAATAAGGGTGCTACGCACCCTTATTTTTAATCCACTAATCGCTTCATATCACGTATTATATCTTCGTACGGTGTATTACTAATACCGCTATACTTTTTCATTACTTTTCCATTTTGATCAATTAAATAAAATGATGTACCATGTATTACTTGACCGTTCTCTGGCTTATCTACAAGTGATTGGAAATTATCTTTTGAAAACTTTGTAATATCTTCTAACGAATAACCCGTCAATAAATTCCAATTACTAGTATCTTCTGTAAACTTTTGAATGAAAGCTTTCAGATTTTCTGGTTTATCAAGATCTGGATCTACACTAAACGAGACAAACTGAACGTCTAACTTCTCTTCCTTTGCCATCTTCTGTAATTTTGCCATATTAGCAGTCATTGGCGGACAAACTGTTTGACAGTTTGTGAACATAAAATCTGCAACCCATACTTTCCCTTTTAAATCTTTTGTACCAAATTGTTTTCCATCTTGATTTGTGAATTGGAAAGTTTCTAAATCCCAATTTAATGGTTTACGAAGCTTTGAGCCTGATCCACTACATCCAGCGAGTACAAATAGACAAAATACAACCATAAGACCAATTAGTTTTTGATAACGCTTCATTTATAAACCTCTTTTCTCTATCCTAAATTTAAATAGGTTATGCTCATCATAACAAAAGTTAACACTACGAGAAAATTGTTTACTGCATTTGTTCACGAAATCGTACGAATTTACGTATGATACTTCTTAATTTCAAGCGAATTACTAGACAAAATATGTTTTTTCACTATTATTTCTCTAAATCGTATTCGCAAAACAAAGCTCAATGTTAAAATTGTAAATACCTCTCCCTATTTTTTAACAATTAATTAAACATTAATCCATGTTATACACTGTATTCCTTAACAACATTTCGGTACAATACAACTACAACGATTTTAAATGAGGTGATGTTCATGGCAAAGCGCTATGAAAATATGGATAATGTCAGTACAAAAAAATCAATTCGTTCTTTTTTAAGATGGCGTAAAGAACGAAAGCTGAACAAAAAAGACTTTTCTTTTTTAGTAGAACAATCACCTGTTAAACAAAATGCATTTTTGCAAAGCAATGTTGAAAAAACGACAGTCACATGGGTGGGCCATTCTACTTTTCTTATCCAAACGAATGGACTTAATATATTAACAGATCCAGTATGGGCAAATAAATTAAAGTTAGTTCCGAGGCTTACTGAACCAGGTCTTACTATACAAGAACTACCTAAAATTGATATAGTCCTTATTTCACACGGTCATTATGATCATTTAGATTTTTCAACTCTTCGTCAGTTAAATGATGATGTTCTATATCTTGTACCTATCGGATTAAAAAAATTATTTACTCGTAAGAAATTTACGCATGTAGAAGAATATAAATGGTGGGAAAGTACGACGATTAATGAAGTTTCTTTTCACTTCGTACCTGCTCAGCACTGGACGAGAAGATCCTTATTTGACATGAATACATCTCACTGGGGTGGATGGATTATTGATAATGAAACGACTTTGGAAACCATTTATTTTTGTGGCGACAGCGGCTATTTCCAGGGTTTCAAAGAGATTGGAAAGCGCTTTTTAATTGATATTGCTCTTATGCCAATTGGCGCTTATGAACCAGAATGGTTTATGAAAGTATCTCATGTTTCCCCTGAAGAAGCAGTGCAAGCTTATTTAGATTTAAACGCGACACATTTTATTCCAATGCATTACGGAGCTTTTGCACTTGCTGATGAAACACCTCGCGAGGCAATAACAAAACTTCGAAGTAATTGGAATTTACGTATGTTACCGTGGGAACAACTGCATGTACTCTTTTTAGGCCAAACTTTTACTTATAATAGCGACACAAATAAAAAACAAGTACAAGAAAAAATCGAAACTTTACAAATGTAATGTAACTACTTATTTTCTATATCCATCATATAATATAGAAAATCATAAAGGGTGTTTTCTATGAATGAATATTTACAGACTCGCTACATCATTAGCGGGAGCGCCTGTATAGCCCTTCTCATTTCTTACTTTCTATTCACATAAAGTGAAACTTTAATCAGTGGGGGTTGTTCATCATCCCCACTGATTATTAGCCTTCACCAATCGGGCATTTACGGACCGTTGATCTCACACCTAACTTCTTTGCTTTCGCTGAATTTTGAGGTGAGGGTCTTACTGTCCGTTAATGCGGGATAAAAAAGCTACTTGAAATATATTTTCAAGTAGCTTTTTTATTACTCTGCTAAATACATAAATCCAATTGCCCCCGGACCTGTATGAGTACTAATAATAGGCGTTGTATAGAAAATTTCTGATTGAGTAAATCCACTCACTTTTTCCACAGCTGCTTTCATACTTTCAGCTAAAGGAATTGCTTTTGCATGCGGAATCGCAACAGCTTTTACAACTTTTCCTGCTGTATCTTGCTCAAATAACTTAGCTAACGTTTTTACAATTTGGCCTTGACTGCGCACTTTCGTTACAGGGTTATAAACACCGTCTTCAAGGCTAGCAATTGGCTTTATATTAAGTAGCGAACCGATAAACGCTTTTCCTTTACCGATACGTCCACCCTTCACTAAGTTTTCTAATGTATCTACCACTACATATAAACGAGTATTCTTTCTCACTTCATCTACACGTTTTAAAATTTCTTCTAGTGAGCGTCCTTCATTTGCCATTTTTGCAGATTCTATTACTTGATATGCTAAAGCATGTGTAATAAATTGTGAATCAACAACTGTTACTTTTGTATCAGTCATCGATGCAGCACTATTTGCAGTCGCAACAGTACCACTCATTCCACTTGTCATATGGATAGAAAGTACTTCACTTCCATCTTCACCTAGCTTGTCATACATTTCTACAAATGTACCCATAGCTGGTTGTGATGTTTTTGGTAGTTCCTCTGATTTAATCATTTCTTCAATAAACTCATCAGGTTGTAAATCAACGCGATCTAAATATGTTTGTCCATTTACAGAGATTGATAATGGTAGAACATGAATGTCATACTTCTCGATTACATCTTGTGATAAATCTGCCGTTGAATCTGTTACAATTTTAATTTTTTGCATACTATCCTTCTTCCCTTTCCAATACGCTCTCCTTGTTATTATACTAGCATTCCTAATGCTTTCAACAATTTCGAACGAAATTTCATCAAATTAATTATATTTTTATACCTAAAATAAAAAGACAGAGTATTCCTGACTCTGTCCTGCTCTAATTTATGCGTTTTTTTCAAGGGTATTTGTTTTATATACATTTAAATAATCATTCCACTTCAAACATTTTTGTAAATATTCACGGAAAGAATACGAAAATCTTGGGTGCTTTTGTTTTTGAATTTTTGCAATAAATAATTGAAGACGAGACTGAATTAGAAACGATAATGGATGCTGCGCCTGTAGGACAGGGATTTCGAATATTTTAATACAATCCCCTGTTGAATGAGTGAAATAAAAACTTTTCGTAATCACAATATCAATCCTCTTTTTCATTGGATTTTGAACTTCCTCTACTTTACGCTGTAACACGTTGTTTAAAGTGGAGACTCCTTTGAATACAAAAGTATCCTTAGATGATCCCTTTAGTCCTTATGGTTAGTAGATTTATTCTCTATTCATCTCCACCTAATCCATCCCCCGTCCTAATTATCACGTGAGACGAGAATCTCGTTATCCGTAAATTGCTTAATACATTCAGTATAAACTTATAAAGGTGCAAAGTTTGTCTAAATTTTGGAGATTCTATTATTTTTTTCTTCTTTATATTGTATACGTTTATAGCCATAGTATAACAAATAATTAAAAAAGTGCCTTTATAACGAGGCACTTTTCGACTGTATTTCTTCTTCCCTTTTCTTTTTTCGCTTACTAACAATCTTTGATAAGGCAATACTAATTTCATAAATACAAATAAGCGGTACCGCAACTAAACTATGAGATAAAAAATCTGGCGGTGATATACACGAGGCAATGATAATCAATGCTACGTAAGCATACCTTCTTATTTTTATTAGAAACTCCGCCGTAAGTATGCCAATACTCGTTAAAAACATTACCACTACAGGTAATTCAAAAATCACAGCAAATGGAACTGTTAAATTAAGTACAAAATGAAAATACTTTTCTGTCGTAAACATCGTATTAAACATTTCATTACCTATCGTAGTTAAAAAATGAAATAAAAACGGCATTACAATAAAATATCCAAAACTTAAACCTGCAATAAATAATATAGACAATACCGGTATATACATTACAGTCATCTTTTGTTCATTTGGATGTAAACCTGGTTTTACAAATAACCAAATTTGTATAGCAGCAAAAGGAATTGTACAAACGATAGCAAATACTGTAGCAATCGAGAAAAAAATCCACAATACATCACTTGGACCGAGAACAGTTAATTTCATTGGTAAATCTTTTACAAGCCAAAAATAAATATCCTTCGTAAAAGTAAATCCAATAATTAAAAATAATACAAAGGATAACACTGTATAAATTACTCGTTTTCGAAGCTCAACGATATGTTCTACTACACTCATTTCCCGATCTTCCATCTCGTTCACCACACTTTACTTATCCATTACGAGGAAAATCCATTACATTTTTTCTTTCTTTTCCTTCTCTTGAAATGCGTCATCAGTCAATTCTTTCGTTGATTTTTTGAATTCTTTTAACGTTTCCCCTAAAGCCTTTCCGATTTCCGGCAATTTTTTAGGCCCAAATAATATTAGTACAGCTACTAAGATTAAAATTAACCCTGGAAAGCCAATATTTGAAAACATTTCCCCATCCCCTTTATTAGTAGATTTCTTGTCCTACTATTGCATAATTTTATTTTGTCAAAAAAGTTTGAAAACGTCAACAAATCCATCGTCTTTTGTCAAAAAAATTCAAAAATATAATCAATTATACAAATTTCATTTTCTATTGCTCTTGTGTATGATATGGTAAGGGAAATGACATATTATTTTATGATAGTAGAAAGGATTTGCATTATGACTGAAAAAATGACACGAATGACACATTTTGTGAAAGAAGAAATTGCAAATGCAATAACACATGGTATCGGTGCCATTTTAAGCATCCCTGCCTTAATTATATTAATTATTCATGCGTCTAAACATGGTACTGCATCTGCTGTTGTTGCATTTACCGTTTATGGTGTAAGCATGTTCTTACTGTACTTGTTTTCAACGTTGCTACATAGCATTCACCATCCAAAAGTAGAAAAATTATTTACTATTTTAGATCACTCAGCCATCTATTTATTAATCGCTGGCACATATACTCCTTTTCTACTCATTACACTTCGTGGACCTTTAGGTTGGACGTTACTCGCAATTATATGGACACTTGCAATTGGCGGTATTGTCTTCAAAATTTTCTTTGTACGCCGTTTTATAAAAGCATCAACTTTATGTTACATCATTATGGGCTGGCTCATAATCGTTGCTATTAAACCACTTTACGAAAATCTAACTGGACATGGTTTTTCACTACTTTTAGCAGGTGGCATTTTATATTCAGTCGGGGCAATCTTCTTCCTTTGGGAAAAGCTACCTTTCAACCATGCCATTTGGCACCTCTTCGTTTTAGGCGGTAGTGCAATGATGTTCTTCTGTGTACTCTTTTACGTCTTACCTGCAGCGTAATAAAAAAGGTTTCAGCTTGATGAAAGCTGAAACCTTTTTTATTACTTATGTAATTGTGATGCGATAACATCCTGTGTATGCTTCGTTAATTCTTTAATATCCATATTCGCATACTCTTCAGGTGTAATCGGCTTAGAAATCGTTACTGTTGCATGAGCTCGTTTCATACGATTTCCATTCGCTTCAAACATTTTATATGTACCATCTAACGTTACAGGTAAGATTGCTACACCAGATTTTACTGCTAGGTGAAAACTACCAGCTTTAAACTCTCCAATTTCGCCACCCTTACTTCTCGTTCCTTCAGGGAAAATTACGATAGAATGTCCATTCTTTAATAGTTCAATTCCATCTTTAATCGCTTGAAGAGATTGACGACGATCATTACGAACCATAAATACACAATTCATAAGTTCCATCCAAGTTGGTACAACTGGAAACTTCTTAATCTCTGCCTTTGAAACGAATCCAATTGGTTTATTTAAGTAACCTAGTAAAACAGGAATATCCATATTACTTTGATGATTACTTACAACTAGTACCGGCTTGTCTTTCGGAACATTTTCAAGCCCTTTTACTTCTACTGCCCCACCAGCAACACGTACCATTTTTTTACCAAACCAATTTGTCGTTTTATACACAGCACTATCTTTTTCTTGCGGTGACATCGTATTTACTTGTTTTTTAAGACGCCACATTCTCGGTGTAATCGCAATTACAATTAAAATTAAATAAAAGATTTTAAAAAACGTTTGAATCATACAGAACCCCCACCTATTATCATTCCGACCTTCATTATACTAGACAAACGAAGGAAAAAGAAGAAAAAATGTCCAAACAACAAGTGTTTGGACATTTTTAAGTATTCTATATTAGAAACGTTTTGCTAATTCACGTGCGTTAGCAATTGCTGCTTCTTTAATTTCTTGTGCTTTTTCAGGATTAGCATTCATACCTTCAACTGCAATATATTCAGTTTCATTTACACCGATGAATCCTAATACTGTTTTCAAGTGATTACGACCGAAGTCTACAGCTGCGTATGCTCCTTCAGAATAAACGCCACCTGTTGCTTGAATGTGAAGTGCTTTTTTGCCTTCTAATAAGCCAACTGGACCATTTTCAGTATATTTGAATGTTTTACCTGCGATTGCTAAGTTATCTAAGTATGCTTTTACTACTGGTGGATAGCTAAAGTTCCACATTGGAGTTACGAATACATAACGATCTGCATGCATAAATGTTTCTAAGTTTGTGTTCATTGCTGCAACTTTTTGTTGTTGAACTTCTGTTAAAGTTTCAAAGCCTTCACCTGCTGCAAATTTACCCCAAGCAGCAAATACATCTGCATCAATTGCTGGTACAGTCGTATTGAATAAATCAACTGTTACAACTTCGTCTTGTGGATGCTCGTTTTTATAAGCTTCGATGAAAGCTTCTCCTACTGCCATTCCGAAAGAACCTTCTGCTGAATTTGGATTTGCTGTGATAAATAGTACTTTTGTCATTGTATTCTCTCCCTTTAATTTTATCTTTAATTTGAGATTTATAATTCGAAAGTAAATAACTTACCTTATGTAAGTATAATACAAAATCTCTCGCTTCATGTCAATAAAAAATAGCTACTTTTTTTTCGTAAGTTAATAAGTTGTTTTGTAATCTATAAATTATATATTTCCATTTAAAATGTTAACTAAATAAAAAACTACCTCCATATTTCATGGAGATAGTCCTTCATCAACCTTTATTTTTGAAAAATATGTTTCACTTTTTCAGCTGGAATGTTACTTCCACCTCTACCTTTTACATCTTCAATCATCATTGTAATGACCATATCAGGTGCATTTAAATCAAATGCAGCGAACCAGCCTAGTTCTTTTCCTTCGGCCTCTTTAGATACTTTTAATTCCGCTGTACCTGTTTTTCCAGCAAGGGTCATACCATCAATTTTAGCAATTTTCCCTGTACCATCCGGATCATTAATTACTTTAGTCATAGCAGTTTTTAATATATCCTGATTTCCTTTTGAAATGACATTTTCTTTCCAAGCTTTTGGTTGTTTATCTGTTTTAATGATATATGGTGACGGAATTGTTCCATCATTTACAATTGGCGCATATGTTAAAGCTAGATGAAGAGGAGTCATTAACACTTGTCCTTGACCATATCCTGTATCTGCCATTTGAATATCATTTTTAATACCATCATTTGCGATTTTAGAAGCTGGGAATCCATATTCAATTGGTAATTTCTCATCGAATCCGAATTTTTTCGCTTCACTCATAAATTTATCTTTTCCGATTTTCAAAGCTTCTTGTGCGAAGTAAATATTATCCGAATATTTCATTGCCTTATCCAAATCAATCGGATTTGCATCTTTCACACGTGTTACGTAATAATTGCCCCAAGAAGAATCTTTTGTCCATTTCAATCCTTCAATTTTCAATTCTTCTTTTGGATCAATCGTTTTCGTTTCAAGACCGATTGCAGCTGTAATTGGCTTAAATACAGAACCTGGTACCGATAATTGTGTAAATCGGTTCGTCATCGGTTTTTTCGGATCATTATTCCAAGCTTCACGTTGTGCTTTCGATGTTCCTCGTGCAATTAAATTAGGATCATATGCTGGACTACTTACGAGTGCAATTGTTTCTCCACTTTTCGGATTAATTGCCGCACTTGAACCAGCTTCGCCCTTCATTTCATTATACGTTTTTTCTTGAACAGCACTATCGATAGTTAAAGTTACATTTTCTCCATCAACAGCTTCTGTTTTTGCTAAATTTTTAATTTCTTTTCCTTGTGCATCTTCTACAAAGACACGGCCACCTTTTTTACCGCGTAGCTTTTCTTCCAATACTTGCTCTAATCCAGCTTTACCAACTGGCTCATCAGCTTGGTAGCCTTTCTTTTGTAGCGTTTTTAAATCTTCAGCATTTATCTTTCCGATATAACCAGTTAGATGAGCTGCCGCTTCCCCTAACGGATATGTACGAACATTTACAGGTTTTGTTGCAACACCAGGTAAATCAATATACGTATTTTGCGTTGCCCCTTCAGGTAAAATTCCAATTGGTACAAGATACCCTGGTTTTACCCATTTAGCAGTTAGTTTTTGATCAATTTCTTCTACAGACATATTTAACAACTTAGCTACTGCTTCTTTCGTTTGCGGAGCAGTTTCATCTAATTTTTCTGGAACGATTCCGATCTCAGAAGCTTTCCCATTCGTCGCAAGACCTTTTCCATTACGATCGTATATTTCACCACGTTTTGGCTCCGTCGTTTGCATACGCACTTTACTATCTTTTGTCATGCCAGGGAAAATGAAATCAGGTGTCCAATCTATTTTCCAAGATTCTTTATCTCCATCTTTTTCTTTCACCATTTTTGCTTCATGACCAAAAGTGATTTTACCACCAACTGTATCCATGCTTACTTTAAAAGGAACAGGGCCTTCATCTTTTTTATCTTCTTTTACTTCCCCTGTTTCTACCTTTAAGTCTTTCACTTCAATACCAGAATAAATTTTTTCATATTTCTCAGTAAACTCTTTCTTGGAAATATCTTTTTTTGCATTTTCTGATAATTGATCGTACATATCTGCAAATTTTTGTTTATTCCATGATTTCACATATGTATCAAACGCTTCTTGTGGTTTTTCTTCTTTACCACATCCAACTAACATGAATGTTAAGCAAAGAAAAAGAATCCCCCATATTTTTCTCAACTGATTCTCCTCCTCTTTCTATATTAATACTTTTGAAAATTTTAGCATTTTTCACATGCTACCTTTCATTATAGCACTATTGAATACCATCTATAAACTTACATTTATAAATACAAATAAAAAAAATTGATGCGAATACTCACATCAATTTTTATTATTATTGTTGTTTCTCGTATACATGGTAATAATACGTATACGGATTTTTTTCATCCGTTAAACCTTTTTCTACAAAAATCTCTTTCCAATTTGTCATATCCATTTCTGGGAAGAATGTGTCTCCTTCAAATGCGTGGTGGATTTTTGTTATATATAACTTGTCTACATACGGTAAAAAGAGATCATAAATTTGCGCTCCGCCAAAAATAAAAATCTCTTCTTCATTTTTACATAGTTCAAACACTTCTTCTACAGTATGAGCTACTTCGCAGCCTTCTACATGATACCCTTCATTACGAGTTACAATAATATTACGTCTTCCAGGCAATGGTCTACCAATTGCTTCATAGTTCTTTCTCCCCATAATAAGTGGATGACCCATCGTTGTTTTCTTTACATACTGTAATTCACTCGGTAAACGCCAAGGTAAGTTATTATCTTTACCAATTACTCTATTCTCGTCCATTGCGACCATAAATGAAACAATCATCTTGTCATCTCCTCTACAATTACACTGCAACCGGTGCTTTAATCGCTGGGTGTGGATCATATCCTTCAATCGTTAAATCTTCCATCTCAAAATCAAACACAGATCTCACATCTGGATTTAATGTAAGTTTCGGGAACGGACGTGGTTCACGTGCCAATTGTTTTTCTACTTGTTCAAAATGATTCGTATAAATATGCGCATCTCCAATTGTATGAACAAATTCTCCTACTTCAAGACCACATTCATGTGCAATTAAATGTGTTAGTAGTGAATAACTTGCGATGTTAAATGGAATTCCAAGGAAGATGTCGCCACTTCTTTGATATAGCTGACAAGAAAGTTTTCCGTCCGCTACATAAAACTGGAATAGCGTATGACAAGGCGGTAATGCCATACTCGGTACGTCTTCAGGATTCCAAGCAGAAACGATTAAGCGACGTGAATCTGGCGTTTTTTTAATCATTTCAATTACATCTTTTAGTTGATCCAGTGTTTCACCAGCCGTCGTTTTCCAAGCACGCCATTGCTTGCCATATACGTCTCCTAAGTAGCCATATTTATTCGAAAAATCATCATCTTCTAAAACATTCTTTTTAAATAGGTCCATTTGCTCATCATATTGCACTTTAAATTCCTCATCTTGTTGTGAGCGAAGACCGAAATCTGTCATATCAGGCCCAGTATACTCGTCACTTTCTACCCAGCTCTTAAATGCCCATTCATTCCAAATGTTATTATTATGCTGCAATAAATAGCGAATGTTTGTATCACCTTTCATAAACCAAAGTAGTTCACTTGCTACAAGGCGAAATGGTACTCTCTTTGTGGTTAATAAAGGAAATCCTTTACTCAGATCAAAACGCATTTGATATCCAAATACAGATACAGTTCCTGTCCCTGTACGATCTTCTTTCTTCGTACCGTGCTCCATTACATGGCGGCATAAATTTAAGTATTCATATTCAGCATGTTTCATATGTAGAAAAACCTTCTTTCAATCTTATATGAAATTTATCATAACATGAAAAACAACAAATTTAATAATCTTGATAAATAAAAATTATTTTCAGTAATTCTTACAAAATTATTAACTTTCCATATTTAAAAAGGTTTTCATTTTCTATTACCGAAAGTATAGTGCGGTAGGACAAAATTTAAATTTGGAGGTTAGAATTATGTCTAAAATTGAAACTCCTGTTATGACTTCGTTACAAACTACGGTTGAAAAAATGATGAAGGATTTAAAAGTTCCTGGTGCTGCTGTAGCTGTTATAAAAGACGGTGAAGTTATTCTTTCAGAAGGTTTCGGCTATCGAAATATAGAAACAAAAGAGGCTGTTACACCGAGCACCCGGTTCGCAATCGGTTCCTCAACGAAAGCTTTTGGCACACTTTCATTAAGCTTGTTAGCACAGCAAAAAAAGTTTAATTGGGATACTCCTGTCCAGTCTTATATACCTAACTTCTCTTTATGTGAACTACTTGCTACCTCACAAGTTACAGGACGGGATTTAGCCTCTCACCGCACTGGAGTGAGTCGTCATGATGCTCTTTGGTACAGCTCTTCCTTATCTCGAAAAGATCTCGTTGAAAAAATAAAACATTTACCACTTGATGCACCGTTCCGAACAGCATTTTTATATAACAACTTAATGTATGCGACAATTAGCTGCATTGTTGAAAACATTACAAATCAAACGTGGGAGCAATACGCTACAGAACATATTTTAGAACCTTTAAATATGAGGCATACAAACTTCTCTGTTACAGATTCACAAATTACAGAGGATTATGCTTTACCTTACATTGAAAAAGACGGTGAAATAAAAGAAGTTCCATTCCGTAACATCGATACAGTTGGCGCTGCTGGGTGTATTAATTCTACAATTGAAGATATGGTAAATTGGGTACTTCTTCACTTAAACAAAGGAAAGTTTGGAGATCATGAATTAATCTCCTCTGAATTATTACAACAAATGTATACACCACACAATTCAATTCCAGATCAACCAGTTCTATCACTCCCTGAATCTCCATTAAATAGTTACGGCCTCGGTTGGTTTATTAGCGCTTATCGTGGTAACAAAGTGATTCATCATGGCGGTAATATTGATGGATTTTCGGCACTTGTTTCATTCATGCCAAAAGAAAATGTAGGTCTTGTCATTTTAACGAATGCTGGAGGCACATTACTTCCTACTTATCTTGCTAACCAAATTTATGACGAGCTACTTGAATTAGAAGGCATCGATTGGCATAAACGTGCTGTAGAAGATACTGAAAAAATGAAGGAAATGATGAAAGAAGCAACTGAATCCCTTCCTGAGCAAATTAAAGGGACTACACCTTCTCACAAATTAGAGGATTATACTGGTACTTTCGAACATCCTGCATACGGAACATTACAAGTATACAAGCGAGATGATTCATTATTTGTGCAATTCATGGAAATGGACATTCAATTAACACATCATCATTACGACGTCTTCTCTGCAAAAGTTGACTTATTCCGAATGAAAATGAGTTTATTATTCGCTTATGAAATGAGTGTGAGTGGTGAATTTCCATCCCTTCAGTTACATGTGCCAGCTACGTTAAGTACTCAGTCGCTTATATTTAAGAAAATTAAATAAGTATTTTGATGGTAAAAAATAAAGATAGGTGCGAATTACACCTATCTTTTCTATTTCATATCAATCTTATCTGATTGAAACCAAATCGGCTTCGATAACTCAAAGTTATTATGATCCTCTAAAACTATAGTAAGACGCTCTAACATATCATCTAACATATGCGGTGCTGCTCGTAATGTCCAGACAACTGATGAGAAAACTGTCATGCCGACGTACACCGCATATAATTTCCAGAACTCCTCTGGTATTCTCCTATTAAAGTATCCTTCTATTTGTCCGATTGAATACGGAATACTAATGTCTCTTGCAAATAGTGCAATTTTTACAAAATCATGAAGTGGGTCGCCCCAGTCATAACCATTAAAATCAACAACACCTACATATTTCCCATCCCGCACAATTATATTTTCTAAATGAAAATCATCGTGTTGAAATCGATTTGGGCGGTTTTGTACATACATTTCATTTTCATCTATAAACTTAATGATTTTATCATCATTTTTTATTTTTATTCCGCATGTTTTGTATGCCTCTAAATATTTTCGATGTTTTTTCATGGCTCTTTCATACCATGGAAGTATACCCTTAGGAGCTTCATATGTATGCATTTTTGCTAAATCTTTTCCTGCTTCTATACCAATATCATATTGTTCTTTTAGTGTATATGTAGGCAACAATTTTTTCGCATCTTCTCCTTCTATATACGAAAAAACACCGTAGCATAAACCTTCTTCTTCCAACAAACCCATTTCAATTGGCCTTTGTGCTTGCACACTACGTTTTTGCATTTCATTTAAAATTTGAAACTCTATTTTCTTTCTTTCAAACTCTTTTATATCGCCTGTCCGTAACAAATACTTTTCATCTTTAATAGTCGTAATGATATATTTTTTATCAGGTGAGAAACCTTTAGAAATTTCTTCAATATTTGCTGCATCCTTTACTATTTGTATATTGTTTTGCCGTGCTGCAATTGTCTTCATGTTTATTCCCCTTACATTTCTACATTTGGTGTATACGCTACTTCTATAATAAATCCATTCGGATCGTAAAAATCAACCGTATAGTATCCGTCCGAATAATGATTCATTTCTATCGGACCACGTATTACCTTCACTTTTGTACTAGCAAGAAAATCTGCTACTTCATCAACTATTTCTCTACGAGTAGCTTGATAACAAATATGTCTAGGCCCTAAAGTCCTTACAATTTCCCCGCCCACCTCTTTAAAATATATTTCACTTTCTCCCGTACTATATGCTACTTCATTTAACTTTCTCCATCCAATTATCGAAAACAATTTATCATAAAAAGAAATAGACTCCTCTAAATTCGCGACCCAAAATTCAATATGATGAATACCTGCTCGAAGTGTATTCATATTAAGAATGTGCCCCTTGTACGACTTGTACAATTTCCATAGGCGTATGAACCATATAATCTGGTGCATCTTTTTCTACTGTTTCAATGACATCATATCCCCAAGATACCCAAATTACGTTCACACCAGCCTTTTTACACGCTGCTACATCTCGCTGTTCATCACCGACATATAACATTTCTTGCTCTGTTATTTTTTTTGATTTTAAAAACCTTTTTATCATTTTGTCTTTACCGAACAAATTTTTAGAACAATACACTTCTTGAATATTTTCGATACCATTATTATGTAAAAACGCTCGAATATGCTCTTCTGAGTTAGAGGATATGACGGCAATCCCGTAGCCTTTTTTATGTAATTCATCTAATACATCCTTCATCCCATGGAACAAAACGAGATCTTTTATAGCTGGTTGATATAATTTATAAAACTCTAACGCTAATATCGGTAGTTTATACAGTGGTACATCGAGTTTTTTACATCTCTCGGGCATCGTTAATTTACGTAAATGCTCAATTTCTTCTTCCCTTACTGTTTTATAACCATGCTTTTCAGCTATTTGATTATAGATCGGTACAAATATATTTTGTGAATCTACTAATGTGCCATCAAAGTCAAAAACAATATATTTTTGCATTTCCATACTCCCTTTTCTTCTTTTTTCCTAAACATATGTTATTCAACAACATAGTTGTCTTACCCTTTTATCAACAAAAAAAGAACAAGATTTTCTCTTGTTCTTTTTAAGAAAGCCATTTTGGCGGTACATTCGTATTCCAATAAATATTTCCTAGTTCATGATGTCCAGAGTATCCATCATCAAAACGATGATAATGGAAATTGAAATAATAACCATCTTGCGGTGGATGATCTCTTCTTACATGAAATCGTAGTAAGTCATTTCCAGATTTCGTATCGTAAACGTGAAAAATCTTTTCATTATTTCCACCAGCGGGTTTCTGAGAAATCGATAATGATTGCAACGACTCCTCTGGAACATCATTTGCAAGCTCAGCAATTGCCTCTTCAATTTTCGGTAATATTACATCTTTAAACTCATCTTCAATTACTGGACCAATTTTAGTTCCAAACTTTTGCATCGACTGCTTCTCTGCTTCTTGCATTGCATAAGTAATAAAAGTATCGGTGGTTAACCTGTCATTCGTTTCTTCATATGTATAGGACGTACTCTCCAAATTTTGTTGCCCAGCTGTACTCGTAGGCTTGTCCGCAGCTTTGGCATTATCAAGCAATATGGAAGGAGGCGTCACTAAACCAAATGTAAATACGGTAATTAATGCGACTAAGGTTTTTCTAAACCAATTTGGCATTTATGTTCCCTCCCCTTTCACTCATTATATTTTATCCCGCATTAACGGGTAAGCAAGACCCCCACCACCTCAAAATTCAGTGAAGGTAAAAAAGTTAGGCAGGGGATCAACTGCCCGTATAAGCCCGATTGGTGAAGGCTAATAATCAGTGGGGGATGAAGAACCCCCCCCACTGATTAAAGTTTCACTTTATATAACGGTTGTTTCTTCTATTATACAAAATGATTGTAATTTTTGCACTTTACAATTTTGTTAACGTTCACATATTTTTCACTTGAATATGAAATTGTAAGATTTCATACAATAAAATACAACAACAATAAGGAGGCGACCAAATGACTTTAGATGTCATGTATTCCGCCGCAAGCATACTCGTTTTAGTATATTTTATTTATCAATGTGTGACAGATTAGAAAAAGAGCCATTTTCGGCTCTTTTTCTATGGTAAAAATACAATCCAACCAATCCATACTATAAAAATAATCCCGGCAATTACAGCTGGTAATAAATAAAAATGAAGAAGTATAACTATTTATATATCATTATAAAATATTTATTTTCATAGCAGGAAAAAACATTTTTTAACAGAATATTAAATGTTTGATTACATTTTATTGGAGTGAATAATATGTCTTTTCAAATTCGTGAAGCGACGATAGATGATATAGATGCACTTTGTTCTTTAACGAAAGAATTAAAAGGTTCCTCTATTTCCTATGAAGATATGAACAACCGCTTGCAATTCGTACAAATGAGTCCTTTTGATTTTTTATATGTTTATGTGGAAGAAGAAACTATATTTGGATTACTCGGGTTTCGTATACGCGAAAATTTAGAAGATGTAACTCGTTATGGAGAAATTTCAATTATTAGCGTCGATTCTACAATACGGCGGAAAGGCATTGGACAAGTGTTAATGGATTATGCAGAACAATTAGCAAAGAAGCATCATTGCATTGGAACATGGCTAGTTAGTGGAACAAAAAGAGTAGAAGCACATCCTTTTTACAAAAAATTAGGTTATGAAGTAAATGGATATCGATTTGTAAAACATTTTTAAACTACTTTTTACTTGAAGGGACTATAAATATGACAAACATTAAAGCAATTTTCATTGATCGTGACGGTACAATTGGCGGCGACACTACAATACATTACCCTGGTTCTTTTACATTATTCCCCTTTACAAAAGCAGCTCTGCAAAAAATAAAAGCTCAAAATATAAAAATTTTCTCTTTCACAAATCAACCAGGTATCGCGGATGGAATAGCGACTGTAGCTGATTTTGTACAAGAATTAAAAGATTTCGGTTTTGATGATATTTACGTTTGTCCTCACAAACATGGTGATGGTTGTGAATGCCGTAAACCAAGTACAGGCATGCTTCTAAAAGCAGCGGAAAAACATGGGCTTGATTTAACACAATGTGCTGTAGTTGGTGATCGTTGGACTGATATTGTGGCAGGTGAAAAAGTGAATGCGACAACAATATTAGTACGAACAGGCGCTGGATACGATGCTTTACATACGTACCGAGACAGGTGGGCACATATTGAGCCAAACTACATTGCAGAAAACTTTGAAGATGCAACAAACTGGATATTAAATCAACTATAATACAATTTAAAAGAGACGTTTTCATTTTGAAAACGTCTCTTTTAATCTTACATTTTTTAAAATGTTAATTCATAATGGAAATAACGATTATCTCTTAAATAACCATTTTCAGCGTATAATCGCTGTGCTGATAAATTATCAATCTCTGTTTGTAATTTTACACCTTTTGCGCCATTTTCTAATGCGAATTTTTTAGCAGCTTCTAATAATTTTTTACCTGTTCCAGTTCCGCGCTTCGCGGCTTGTACAAACAGATCATTTAAAATCCATAATTCTTTCATTGAAATGGAAGAAAATGATGGATATAGTTGCGTGAATCCAATATATTCACCGTCTTCAACTGCTACGAAAATAACGGATTCTTTTCTCTCGATACGATTTTGTAAAAATACTTTTGCACCATCTAAATCGGAATCTTGTCGGTAAAACATACGATAGTTATTAAAAACTGATGCTAGTCCATCTAAATCTGCAATTGTTGCCTCATATATTCTCATTTTACTCCATTCCCCTTCCAATACTGTCTCATTATATCCGTTACCCATTTAGGCTGTAGAATTTCTTCTTTCGGCATAAATTCTTTCATTACCGGCTTTATATCCAATATAGGGGTGCCATCAATAGCATCTAATCCCTCAACAATAATTGATTTACCGTCTCTTTTTATCACTTTTACAATTGTTACACCTAAGCGATTCGGGCGATTTTTCCCGCGCTGTGCAAAAATGCCTACTTTAGGATAATCATTATTATTTCTAGGATGTCTAGCAACATATTGAATTTGTTCATCCGTTACTTTATGAAAATAAAAAACAACTTCAATATGAGAAAATTCTTCAATCCCTTGTATACTTTCCTCTGTATACAATTCAGTTAAAGTAATACAGGATCTTACTTCTCCCCATTCGTCATCTTTTATTTCCTTTCTTTCATTATGTACAAATGCGATTGGTTGAACTGAAAACATACGCATCCCCCTTAAATGTAACCACTTACATTATAAAATATTTTCTGAATGTTTTCCACATACACGAACTAAGTTTACATAATATAATTATAATCTATTTCCTAAAGACACATTTACTGCTTCCATTGCATGTATAACAGTTGTATCAAATATCGGAACTAATACGTCTTCCTGCTTTATTAATAATCCTATTTCTGTACAACCTAAAATTATTCCCTGTGCTCCTTTTTGCACTAGCTCTTCTATGACTCTTTTATAATATTCTCTAGATTGCGATGTTATTTTTCCTAAACATAATTCTGTATAAATTATTTCATTTAATTTTTCTCTATTTTTTTCTACTGGCACTATTACTTTTATATTATTCTCTTCTATACGTGACTTATAGAAATCTTGCTCCATTGTATATTTCGTTCCAAGTAGACCAATCGTTTGAATACCTTTTCTTTTAATTTCTTTTGCAGTAGTATCAGCAATATGTAATACGGGGATGTTAATATTCTCTTTTATTTTCTCCACTACTTTATGCATTGTATTTGTGCAAATGATTATAAAATCTGCTCCTCCCTTCTGCAATGAATACGCCGCATTCCCTAATACTTCTCCTGCTCCATCCCAATCCCCGTTAGACTGGAATCGTTCAATCTCTTCAAAATCCACACTATTAATCAAACATTTTGCTGAGTGTAATCCCCCTAATCTACTTTTTATCTCTTCATTTAAAATTCGATAATATTCCGAAGTCGATTCCCAACTCATACCACCTATAAGCCCTATCGTTTTCATATATAACACACCTACCTAAACTTTTTTCTAAACTAATAACAATGTTTTATTATGTATATTATACACAATAAAACAAGACTTTAAGTTTATAATATAAAGTCTTGTTTTAACTATTTCCAAGGAAATTTTATGTGAATATTCTGAAATTAATTCCCTAATGTTTTTATAGAATCTTCATATTGATAATTAAAACATTGTCGATACAACTGTTTAATTTCATTATAAGAAGGAACTCGCGGATTATTTCCTGGGCTACCACTTTCAATTGCATCCGAGGCCATTTTTGAAATAGCATTTTCAAATTCAACCTCACCGATTCCGTATTCTTTTAAATTTGGAATACGAAGATCAAAACAAAGTTTTTTTATTTCCCTCAGCGTATAATCGGCTACTTCTTCATCACAATAGGAATACATATCTTTATTTAAACAACATCCAATTTCCGCTAGTCTTTTTGTTGCACTCACTTTTGTATATTCTAAAACTGTAGGTAATAGTATTGCATTTGATATACCATGTGGTACATGAAATAACGCCCCTACTGGTCTTGACATTCCATGAACTAATGTAACTGATGCATTTGAGAATGCAATTCCAGCTTGTAATGAAGCGATCATCATTGCTTCCCTTGCTTCCATATTACCTCCATCTTCATATGCAATACGTAAATATTTCATAATACTTTCAATAGCCGAAAGAGCAAGTACATCTGTAAGTGGTTGAGAAAATTTAGAAATATATGCTTCAATTGCATGGCATAATGCATCTATACCTGTCGCTGCCGTAATATGAGGTGGTACCGAACTTGTTAATATCGGGTCAATAATCGCTACTTGCGGGGTAAAACTCGGATGCTTCATCATCATTTTTACATCTGTTTTTTTATTCGTAATTACTGCTACACTTGTTACTTCTGACCCAGTACCTGAAGTTGTTGGAATTGCAATGAGTGGTAGTGGATCATTTTCTATTTCAACATCTTTTTGGACGTAATATTCAATTGCTCCACCATTAGTATATAACACCGCTACTGCTTTCGCAGCATCAATACAACTTCCACCACCAATACCGATAATAAAATCACACTTTCCTTCTTTACAAATCGTTAACGCTTCTAATACGTGTAAATTTGTAGGCTCAGCATTCACTTTATTATATGTAATAACAGTAATCCCTTTCTTATTTAGCTGTTTTATGCACCTTTCAACATACCCTAATTTCTCCATAATTGTATCAGTAACTATAAAAGCTCTTTTCCCAAACTTCTTTGATTGTTCCCCCAGTTTTTCAATCGAATTTCTTCCATATAGTACAGACTTCGGCATACGAAACTCAGCAACTTCTTGCAAATACTCCACCCCTTCTTACCCTTATTAATGTTTAGTTTATAAAATATCAACTAAATAAACCTTTACAATTCATATAGTATCTATTTTTAATAAATTCCTGTAATAGTATAGAATGCGATAACTAAAAACACAGCAAGCGTTTTCAAAACTGTAATAGCAAATATATCTTTATATGACTGTTTATGTGTTAAACCTGTTACTGTAAGAATAGTAATAATAGCGCCGTTATGTGGTAATGTATCCATTCCTCCTGATGCCATTGATACGATACGGTGCATAACTTCTAATGGGATATCAAATTGATTGGCTGCTGCAATAAATTTATCCCCCATCGCACTTAAAACAATCCCCATTCCTCCTGATGCAGAACCTGTAATACCGGCTAAAATATTCGTCGTTACCGCTCCATTCACTAAAGGATTTGTGAACGTTGCAGAAATGCCATCTCTCATAATTGCAAAACCTGGAAGTGCTGCAATGACACCACCGAAACCAAATTCCGCTCCAGTGTTCATTGTTGCAAGTAGTGCTCCACCTATACTTGTATTCAATCCAGCTTGAAATCCTGTTACTACCCGTTTCCAGTATAATAAAAGAGTTGTTAAAATTCCTATTATAAGTGCCAATTCTACAGACCATATTCCAACTACCGCACTCAATTCTACTTTTCCAAATGCTTTCATACCAATTGCTGAAAAGTCAAAACCGTTCGGATACCACTTCGGTATCATAATAGTAAACACTTTATTCATTACACCTACTAAAATAAGTGGTATAAAAGCAATAAGTTGTTGTACCTTCGTAATTTCTAAACTATTTAACAGCGGTATTTCTTTCTGCTCTAATTCCAAAGATGCTGCCATTTCAGTATTCCCATCGTTAAAACCAAAATACCCTTCACCTGCCGCTTTTGCCTTCTTACGCCTACTCTCTAAATATAATAAACCTAACGTGAGAACAAAAATTGCCCCTACAATACCAAGTATCGGTGCAGCATAAATATCCGTTTTAAAAAATGTTGTAGGTATTACATTTTGAATTTGTGGTGATCCAGGGAGCGCATCCATTGTAAATGTTACTGCTCCAAGGACAATTGTTCCAGGTATTAAGCGCTTTGGAATATTAGCTTGTCGAAAAAGCTTAGCTGCAAACGGAAATATAGCAAATACCACTACATATACACTAACACCACTATATGTTAAAATAGCACCCATTAAAACAATCGCTAAAATTGTACGTTTTTCTCCAACCAACTCTACAATCGTCTTTGCAATAGAATCAGCAATTCCTGACATTTCTACTACTTTCCCAAAAATTGCTCCAAGTAAAAACACCGGGAAATATAGTTTAATAAACCCTACCATTTTCTCCATAAAAATATTAGAAAAGAAAGGTAATACAAAACTAGGTTCTGTCAAAAATACCGCAAATAATGCAAAAATTGGTGCAAATAAAATAACAGAAAACCCTCTATAGGCTACAAACATAAGTAAGCTAAGTGCTAATAATATAATAACTAGCTCCAATTATACCCCTCCTTTAAACTGAAAATTCAATCTTTTATTGATAAACTTCTACTAATCTTTCATTTCTGACATCCCTCCTCTAATTCATACAAATTTTTCATACTAAAATGTCTAATTATACATATTCGATTACATATGAAAAATCCCTTTAAACAGAAACGATTTCATCGTCATACGTTATAAAGGGATTGTTAGTCTCTATTTTTATTTTTTTATTAAACTATTTTCTATACAAAAATGGTGTAGTTCTTCTATATCCTTCGCTATATGGGTCGAACTAACTTCAATCAACTCATTTTCACTACCATAGCCATATAAAACGCCAATTGAAGCAATTCCATTATGATTTGCACCTATTATATCGTGCTTTCTATCTCCAATCATAACAACTTCCTCTTTATTAAGTCCTTCATTCTGAAGTAAAATATGTGCAATTATTTCTTCTTTTTTTATTCTTGTTCCATTTAAATTACTTCCAATGATATCTTCAAAATAATTCGTTAGTTGAAAATGCTCTATTACTTGTCTAGCAAAAATAGTAGGCTTTGAAGTAGCTATAAATAAACGATTTCCGTTATCTTTTAATTGTTTTAGGAGATTTGGAATACCCTCGTATACACTATTCTCCAACAACCCACGTTGCTTTAAATATTCCCTGAAATAAAAAACAGCTCGTTCAACTTCTCCTTCATTCATATTATATCTCTCTACGAATGATTGCTGAATAGGAGGACCAATAAATGAATCTAACTCACTTACATGTAATTCTTCAATTCCAACCTTTTCTAACGCGTACAAAACTGAATTTACAATCCCCTTTTTAGGATCCGTTACTGTTCCATCTAAATCAAATAAAAATGTTGTATACATATTTAATCCCCCACTCATCCTACTTTACATGTAATACTAAAGGTTTTTTTACTACTCTACCTCTACTATACTACCATTATTTGTTTTTTCAAAAAAATCACTTTTTCTATGTTACATAGTTTCGGTTACATTAGACGGATAGATATGATAAAGTAAGAAAGTTACAATTAATTCAATAGAAACTGGTGAAACAAATGTCAATTACGTTAATTTTTATAATGGCTTTCACAATTGTCATCCACGCAGTCGAAACTAGTTCTTATAGTATTCGATTAGCTGGTGTTCGTTTAAAAAAGATTGTCGTTGCCTTATCTGTCGTAGGAATGGTATTACTTATTTCAAGAACTTCAAATTTACTACAAGCCTTTTTAATTGGCGGGATTGTCGATGAAGCAAAACGAGATGCTTCTATTAATTTAGAGCATACTATACGACTTGTACTATTATCTGCTTCCATAGGTACATTACTTGCGATTATTCTTTATCCAACTTTGACAAAACTATTTGGATATGTCATTCAAAACTTTGAAACAGATGGTTCTTTCATTCGAATGATGAAAACAAATAACATTCAAAAATTAAAGTACACAAAAAAATATGTGCGCTTTCCAAGATTTGAAATGATTCATAGATTGCGTATCGGTGGTATTCCAAAGCGTATTATGCTTATTAACATGTTTGCTACTGCAATTTATACAGCAGGTGTTCTTTCTGCCCTTTATGCTTCTTTTCTAAATCCAGATTACGCAACAAATGCAAGTACAGCTTCTGGCCTTGTGAATGGTTTTGCTACTATTTTATTAACAGTATTGCTCGATCCACGCATTGCTCTATTAACAGAGCGTGCTTTACAATCAGAAAATGGTGCTGAATCTATGAGTAAAATGTATGGTTGGTTAATGATATCTAGACTTCTCGGTACTTTACTCGCACAACTGTTGTTCGTACCAGGTGCTTACTGGATTTTATGGATTATTGAACTGATGCATTAATTTACTAGGAAGGTGAATTTATCAATGAAGATACAAACAGAACAAGATGTAATTCGCTTAATAGAAAACGACAAATGGATGATGAACGTATTACACATAGCAAAATCACTAGAGCTACCTGATTGGTGGATTTGCGCCGGTTTTGTTCGTTCTAAACTTTGGGATACTTTGCATAACTACGAAGTAAGAACTGCTACACCGGACGTTGATGTCATCTATTTTGATCCATTACATAAAGACGAGACATATGAACAATCCGTAGAGAAAACACTAACAAATATGGATGCTTCTATACCTTGGTCGGTTAAAAATCAAGCTCGTATGCATGTGGTGAACAACATGCCACCATATTCTTCTTCTGTTGATGCTATTTCTAAATTCCCTGAAACAGCAACGGCTTTAGGGGTTACATTAGACGAAAAAAACAATGTTATATTAACAGCCCCGTGCGGTATTGAAGATGTTCTTTCATTACAAGTGAGACCAACAGCTCATTTTCTCGAATCAAAAGGACGTATACATATGTACAAAAACAGAGTTATTAAAAAGAATTGGCAAAGTAAATGGCCTAACATAACAATCACATATCCAGAAATTTAGAAAGGGTGCTTCTCATTAATAGAAGCACCCTTTTCTTCATTTCAAAAAATACATGACTGTTTCTGCGAATCTATCTGCTTCCTCATAATGAGGTGAATGACCGCTCTCTTCAAATGCAATATACTTGCCGTTTCGAGCATCTTTATTAAATATTTCAATTTGTTTTTCACACGTTACTACATCATGTTTTCCTACAAGTAATAACATTGGATTTTGTACATCTTTTATTTTGGATAATAATGATGTATGACATGCGCCTTCTAATTTTAATCTATCAAAATGAATCTTGGAGCGTTTTGAAAATATTTCCCACTCTTGATCACTGTATAAACTCTCATCTGTCCTATCTTCCTTATTATTGTAAATCTCCATTCTTTTTTCTTCTAATTCATCGCTTAATCTTATATAAGCTTCAAGCAACTCTTCGGAACTAGCATTGCTAGATGAATAAGCGATGGACTCTTCTGCTATTTCTTCTTTTCCATACTTTTTTAATAAATCCCCTGTCTTTTGTAACAAAGCTCTACTTGTTAATGCAAAATCGAAAGTTGGTCCTTCAAATATTATTTTCTCTATTGAACTTGGATATATCGATGCATATAACAATGCTACATATCCACCGAAAGAATGTCCAATTACAGACCACTTCTCAATTTGCAATACTTTTTTTAGTTCTTCACAATCTTCAATCAAATCATTTAATCCAAAAGCTTCGTCCTCAAGAATTTCTTCTGAGCGACAAACACCTCTTTGATCTATCATAATTACATATAAAGAATCTTTTAAACGTTCCGCTTGATGAAATGAAAAATCATAACAGCTCTCTCCCGGACCGCCGTGCAAGTATAATACAGGCTTACTTTTAGGGTTTCCATGTGCTTCAACATATAACTTCTTCCCTCTAATGTCCATGTATTTCCCTGCTTCTATCAAATTCGCCTTTATAATCATCACCTTCTTTTTTACTGAATATTATAACATTTTATGTTAAATAATTCCTATTACATTTAAAAAGACGATGATTATGGCAAGTGGCGCTACAAACCGAAGTAAAAATGCCCAACAAGTAAATACTTTCTTTCCGTAATTTCCACCTACAAAAAATTCTGCTTCTAGCACCTTCTTTTCCATTTTGAATGATACGAAAATACTAATAAATAGCGCTCCTAGTGGCATTAATATATTACTAGATAAAAAGTCTACCGCATCAAAAATATTCTTACCAAAAATCGTAATATCACTCCATACTCCAAATGATAACGCAGATGGTATACCTACTAAGAAAATACAGAAACCAATGATCCATGATAGTTTCGTTCTTCTTTCTTGTTCACCATTTGCTAATGCTGAAACAACCGTCTCTAGTAGAGAAAACGCCGATGTTAATGTGGCAAATGTAAATAGCGCAAGAAATACCGTTAAGAACAATCCGCCAAATGGAATTTGACTAAATACAGATGGTAATACGATAAATAGCAATCCAGGCCCTTCCGTCGGCTCCATTCCTAATGAAAATACTGCTGGAAAAATTGCAAGACCTGCAAATAAAGAAACAAATAAATTCAATCCAACAATTGTTATTGCTGATTTTGGTAAACTTTCTTTTTTATTTAAATAGGAACTATACGTAACCATGATTGATATTCCGATACTAATCGCAAAGAACGATTGGCCCATTGCGAACAAAATACTTTCTGAAGTAATCTTTGAGAAATCTGGTTGTAAGAAAAACTTCACACCTTGCATTGCATTATCCAATGTTAATGAACGAATAATAAGGGCGACAAATAAAACGAACAATGCTGGTAACATATATTTACTTGCTTTTTCAATTCCGTTTTGTACACCTTTTGATACAACCCATATCGTAATGAACATAAAAGCGAAATGTCCAGTAATAGCCCAAGCGGGATTTCCAATTGTTTCAGTAAATAATGCACCGTAATTTTGTCCCGGAGTAATAAGTTGTCCAGTTACTCCTCTAAATAAATAAATCAATACCCATCCACCTACAACACTATAAAACGAAAGTAATATAAAACACGTTCCAACGCCAAGGCGTCCAATCCAGTGCCACCCTGTATTTGGTGCAATACTTTTAAATGCGCCAACTGCTTGTTTCTGTGTACTGCGTCCAATCATAAATTCAGCTATTAATAGTGGTAGTCCAATTAACACAGTAAATAATATAAAGATTAAAAAGAATGCTCCTCCCCCGCTCTTCCCAGCGATATAAGGAAACTTCCATATTGCGCCTAATCCAATTGCTGATCCTGCTGCAGCCATTATAAATCCTAATTTCGAAGTCCATTGCTCCGTCTGTTTCATCTTATTTTCCTCCTAATTAAATCTTTTTATACAAATAATTAAATTTTACATACCTATCCGAATAAACCCTCCATTTCTTTTTCTATAAAATAAAAAATGGCTCAGCATCTCTTTATATAAAGAGACGCTAAGCCATTTACTTAACGCGGTACCACCCTTATTGATTCCATTATGAATCCACCTTAGTAGTAATCGTTTGATTACAAACCTAATATCGAAGGTTAACCGTTAAGATTTACTAAGAATGTGATTCCGTTCCACCTTACTGCTCCTAGGCGAGTTCAGGATGTCATTTGACTATGTCGCACCAACCCATAGCTCTCTGCACAAATACATGACCTTACTACTCCTATTCAACACATTTTAATATTTAGAATATATTTTCTTTTGAAATTAATATGAAGTATATCGGTTATATTTATAACTGTCAAGGTATATATTAATTTTTTTGTCGAAAAGGTTTTTTATAAACTTTCAATGTAAAAATAAAAGAACATTAAAAAAGAACCTTCGCGATAATCGCGAAGGTTCTTTTTTATGGTGTAAGACGTGTACAATCTCTCGGAAAAGCACTCGCCTCTCGTACGTTCGTTAATTCTAAAAGTTTATATACAATCCTTTCTAGCCCAATGCCGAAACCGCCATGCGGTGGACAACCGTATCGGAATGTATTTAAATAAGATTGAAATTTCTCTAGGTGTAATCCTTTTTCTTTAAAAGATGCGAGTAATAGATCATAATTATGAATACGCTGTGCACCTGACGTAATCTCTAATCCTTTATACAATAAGTCAAAAGAATCAGTAATAGTTGGATTCTCTTTATTCGGCATCGTATACATCGGTCTCGCTTCTTTCGGATAATGTGTAATGAAAACAAATTCACTATTATATGTTTCTTTCACATATTTCCCTAGTAACTTTTCACCTTCTGTATCTAAATCTCCAATCGGTGATTCTTTTCGATACTTACTTTTCAAAATCTCTTGTGCTTCTGATAATGTAATTTTCGGTATTTCAGTAATGACAGGTACTTCTATTTGTAATTGTTGTAGTTCTTTCTCACATGTTTCTCCTACTTGCTGAAACATATGTCGTAAAACATCCGTTTCTAATTGCATCACTTCATGAAAATCATCGATAAATCCAAGCTCTACGTCTAACGATATATATTCATTCAAATGACGGGAAGAGTTGTGATGTTCCGCTCTGTAAACAGGTGCAATTTCAAAAACACGTTCCAATCCTCCCGCTACCATCATTTGTTTATAAAACTGTGGTGATTGAGCTAAATAAGCTTCTTTTTGGAAATATGGAAGCTTAAAAACATTCGCTCCTCCTTCTGCCCCTTGCGAAACAATTTTCGGCGTAAATATACGTATGAAATCGTTCTCTGTTAAATAGTCACTAAAACTTTGAGCGAGTGTAGCTTTCACTTTAAATATCGCCGCGGTTCGCTCATGTCTTAACGATAATACTCGTTCATTCAATAGTTGATCTAAACCAACTTGTAATTTCTTTTTATTTAATTCAAATGGAAGTTGTTCTGCACCATTTAATACTTTCACTTCATGAGCAAGTACTTCAACCCCTAATTCTGTTTTCGAAGTCTCTACAATTTCACCAACTATTTGAACGACACTTTCTACATCAACTTTGTATCCAGCTAACTCGTTTTCTAATACACATTGAATAACTGCCGTTCGGTCCCGTAATAATAAAAAACTCACATTACCTAGATGACGAATCTTTTTTACCCACCCTTGTAAGAGTACCACTTTTCCAACATGCTCCGTACACGCTTGAGCGAGTGAACGCGTCATTATTTGATCCATTATATTTCCCTCCAATAGTTTTCATTTTATTTACGTTATTGTTGTCATCATCGTCATCCACGTTCACTCACCTCCTTTCAAAAAATACAAAAATCCGCCCCTAGAAATAGGGACGGATTTTTTCCGCGGTACCACCCAAATTGTCACAATGACCATCTTAGCCCTGATAACGGTAGGTACCGTTTGCTTTTACTAATAATCACGTTCAAAACAACACTCACAGGTGTCTTTCCATCATGCGGTATCGCAATCTTCCCAGTAACCGATTGCTCTCTGTAGACCTTTGCATCATGTACTTTTCCTGATCATCACTTTTTATATTTACAGAGTATTCTATCTCTTTATTTTATAAAACGCAAGCCTTTTTATTTAAGATTCTTCATCTACCGTTATATATGCGTATTTTTCATGTTCTATTATTATTTTCCCATTTAGATTTACACTAGTCTTTTTCACGCTCTATATACATTTCCATTTTATTACATAATTTACATGTTTCCCACGCATATTAATAGCAAAATTGTAGCGGAGGTGTACATATGAAAAAAGCAATTAGTTTCTTTCTCCTTTTGTTATGCCTAATTGTAGTAAATGAAACGTACGCATATTCACCAAAATCTTTACCAATCTCTCAACATTCTAATCAATGGCAAGTGAATATTGATGAAGTGAAAAAAACGAGTAAAAAATTGTTGCAACCTAAAAAAGGTGTATTTCAAACATATTATTTCTCTGTAAAAAATCTCGGAAAAAGCGAAGTGTATAACGTACAAGTTGAAGTCTTCCGCAACGAGCCAAATACAAAAACGAAATATGAACTCTTTTCCCTAAAGGAAAGTCGTTTAGCAAGCAACAAAACTGGATTTGAACATGCTAACTTACCTATTTCTACAAAAACAGATGAGGTTGACGTGATTATTACGTGGCAAGAACACCCTTTCCGCTCGATGCGAAACGGTCAAAAAGTTGAGTCTAGAAAATTTAAAGAGCATTTTGTTTTTAAAGAATCTAAAAAGTAAATGAGGCTGCGGATGTATTCACATTATCATTGATATTAATTTATTTACTAGTACCAGTTCTTATGTAAATTAAAAAGTCGTGGCTTATAAACGCCACGACTTTTTATATTAATTCGTACTAATTCCTCTTGCTGCCCAAATACGATCGATATCAGCAGCATGTTGTCCGCCATATAGAAGAGCATCCGCTTGCTTAATTGCTTTTGCTCCATCACGGAATTTAGCATTTGGCGTTAATGACCAATGTGATTGTAAAATAATTTTTGTTGCTACATCACGGCCAAAAGCTTGTGCCATTTCGTATTGTCCTTGAGCCCAAATTTCCCCATCATCATGTACTTCATTCGTAATATCTTTCGGATATACTTTATTCGTATCTAATCGGCGTAAGCATGTTGGATCCGAACTAGAATAAGCTGTCGCATCCCATTCTCCAACACATGCTTTTCCGTACCCTGTAGTCGACACTGCATCTTCATAAGTAGCACCTAAGAAATCACCAAATCCTTCTCCCATTGCTCCACCTTCTGGTGAGCTACCGAATCCAGGCACTTGATTGTCTTGAATTGAATGGCCGTATTCATGCGCGATAATACCAGCATCTTCTGCATCATCAACTCCGCCAGTACCGAAAGTTAAAGCTTTCGTTGATGGAGAATAGAATGAGTTATCATCCGTTGTACCATTAACATTTACTTTAATCGAACGATTATTAATATTTTTAAAGCCTAGTCCTTGAATATAGCGCTGCAATGTATCGATATGATAATACGACATAACATCTTCAAAGCTATCATTTGCACGTGTATAGTTAAATTGTAAGTTTGTAGATTTCGTCATCGCTTTTGAAGAAATCGTTACATACTCTCCAATTAAAAATCCTGTTCCATCTAAACCTTTTAACGTAACAGTCTTCAATTGGTTCGTTAGAGCTGTTGAATCTGCATCATTATTATCTTTTAATCCTACTTTACTACCACTAGATACGACCGGGTTAGGTAAAAATACTTTTCCTGACCCTTCAGCTTTTCGGTTTATATCAACCTTTTTAATTAACTTTCCATTTTCTGCATCAATGAATGTTTCCCATGCACCGAATGGATTATTAGAATGGACTACCACTTTATATACTGGAAGAGCGACACCTTCTTCTACAATATATCCGAATTCTTTTTCTGTAGGAGCCCATAAGTTTTGCTCACTCGCTTCTCCAACATACGCCATTGATTTTTGTATTGCATCTTTTTCACTAATTTTTGTCGTTACTTCTTTCACACCTGTAACAGGTTGATAATCAGAAACAGCAAGTACTCCTTTTCCCTCTCCGTTAAGAGTAACCGTAATTTGTTTTGAAAATACAGGCGCGCCATTTACTACTTGTTGGAACCTAACATATGAAGCTACTGACGTTTCTGTTGTAGAAATATATTGCAAGTCTGAAAGATCGGGCTTTAATCCATACTGATTGGCATTCCCTTTTAAATATTCAACTGCTTTTTTCTGTGGTGAATAAGCTTCTACCTTTACTTGCTTCTTTTCCAATGCGGAAACTGTAGAAATCGTCCCCATTACTAATGGTACAGTCATTGCCATTGCCACCATTTTTTTGTTTAACATAAAACCACTCCCCCTAATAAATTGTGAAACCTTTACCCCATTCCTATAAGGCTATTACTGTCGACAAGTAACGAAATAAAGTGAATCTACGAGTAATTCTATACGAGCAATTCTATTACCTTTACATTTTGGGTAAGTGAAATTTTCTCAATATTTATGTGTAAAACGAAAACAATACTTTAGAAATATATTTCTTTATCAATTCTTTCAACCTTATACTTTTAAAATATGAAGAAAGAAATGTTCCAGTGTCCCTATCGAGTGGATTATGAGGAAATCATCCGGTTAATCTCCCTTCATACAAAAAAGGAAGTTGGAATGATTCCAACTTCCTTTTTTCATTAATTAGCCTCGCTTAACTTAATTCGGAGTTTTGTCTCCCCTAAGGAAAGCTCGTCGTCTTCATTCGTTAAGTGGCCAAATGTAAATTGCTTGACGAGTAAGTTTTCTTCCAATAGATGTTTATGATTCGTTAACGTTTGCTGTAGTTCTTCCTCTGCATCAAGAATCACATCAACTCGTAAGTTAACTGGTAAATTCAACTGCTTACGATATTCTTGAACCGCACGAATGAATTCACGAGCTACTCCTTCTTGTAACAATTCTTCCGTTACATTCGTATCTAACATAACCGTATATTGTCCGTTAGTCGTATTAGAGAATCCTGATTTTGCAACTTTCTCAACTAACACATCTTCAGCGGTTACAACCACTTCTTCTCCTGATGTTGCTTCGTAAACTGCTCTTTCTGTTGATACAAATTTTTGTACTTCTTCTTGTGATAATTGTTTTAACCAGCCGTTTACTGCATTCACATTTTTACCGAACTTCGGCCCTGCTGTTTTAAAATTGAGCTTCAATTGATATGATGTATACTTCGTTTCATCCAGTTCAACATGGAATGCTTTCACATTTAGCTCATCCATTACAATATCGCGATAAGATTCCCAATCGATATCATTCTCTTTATGCTCAAGTAATACAAGCTCAGCTAACGGCTGTTTTACTTTTAAAGAATGCTGATTACGGTTACTTCTTCCAAGTTCGACAACTTGTAAAACAGCATCCATTTCCGCTTCTAATTTCGGCTGAAGTAGTGATTCATTTACAACTGGATAATCCGCTAAATGAACGCTACTTCCTTCTAAATTCAGATGAATGTCTTCCGCGACAAACGGTGTAAATGGTGCAATTAATTTACTAATTGTTACAAGCACTTCATGAAGTGTCTCATAGGCAGATGCTTTTTCAGCGTTCATACCAGATTCCCAGAAACGATTACGTGAGCGTCTTACATACCAGTTACTCACTTCATCTACAAGTGCTGCAATTTCACGAGCTGCATTCGTAAATTGATACTCATCAAGTGCTGTTCTCACTTTTTTCGTTGTACTATGCAATCTTGATAATACCCATTCGTCTAATTTCGTAAGCTTTACGTCATACGTTTCTTTCGGATTATACTCATCTAAATTTGCATATAAAACGTAGAAGCTATACACATTGACTAATGTATCTACAAATTTAGATTTCGCTTCCAGTACTGTTCTTTCAGAAAAACGCTTCGCATTCCACGGGGCACTATCAACGAGTAAAGCCCATCTTAGCGCATCTGCACCAAACTTCTCTACTAAATCAACTGGATCTAGTGCATTGCCTTTACTTTTAGACATTTTTTGTCCTTCTTCATCTAAAACATGCCCTAGTGATAACACTCGTTTATACGGCACTTTGCCTGTATATAGTGCTGATACTGCTAATAAACTATAAAACCAGCCGCGTGTTTGATCAATTCCTTCTGCAATAACATCCGCTGGAAACTGCTCTTCAAATAAATCTTTATTTTCAAATGGGTAATGATATTGTGCAAATGGCATAGAACCACTATCAAACCAAACATCGATTACTTCTGGTGTGCGATTCATTGTGCCTCCGCATTTCCCGCAGCAGACTTGCACTTCATCTACATACGGCTTATGCAATTCTAAATCTTCAGGTGTTTCTTTCTTACTATGCTTTCTTAATTCAGCAATGCTTTTCGGTGCGAACTGATGATCGCAACTTTCGCATTCCCATACGTTTAATGGTGTTCCCCAATATCTATTTCGGCTAATATTCCAGTCAACCATATTTTCTAAAAACTTACCAAAACGTCCATGTTTCATATGATCCGGATACCAAGTAACAGAATCATTATTTTTTAAAAATGTATCTTTAATTGCAGTTGTTCGGATTAACCAACTTTCTCCTGCATAATAAAGAAGTGGTGAATCACAACGCCAGCAATGCGGATAACTATGTTCATATTTTTCTTTATGATATAGCAAACCTTCCTTCGCCAAATAACGAACGATATCAACGTCACAATCTTTTACAAATTTACCTTTCAAAAATGGTACTGCATCTGTATACTCACCTTTTCCATCTACAACATGTAGGAACGACAATCCTTCACTTTGAACAACTCTATAATCATCTTCCCCATATGCTGGAGCAATATGAACGAGTCCAGTACCACTATCTGCCGTTACAAAATCCGCTGCAATAACACGGTAACCATTTGTCACTTCTTTCATTGGAAATGGTGCTGTGTAAAATGTATTTACTAATTCTTCACCTTTATGAACAGATAATACTTCATAGTTTTCTTTTAATACTTCTTGTACACGTTCTTTCGCAACAATGTATACATGACCTTCTTGTTTCGCTTTAACGTATTCCATATTTGAATGTACAGCAAGTGCAACATTTGCTGGAAGTGTCCATGGTGTTGTCGTCCAACCTAAGAAATACTCATTTTCACTATTTTCCACTTTAAACTTAACTGTTGCACTTAAATCTTTTACTGTTTTATACCCTTGTGCAACTTCATGTGAACTGAGAGAGGTTTGACAGCTTGGGCAGTACGGTGAAACTCTATGCCCTTTATATAACAAGCCTTTTTCATGAATCGTCCCTAAAATATGCCATACACTTTCGATATATGGATTTTCTAAAGTAACGTATGGATCATCCATATCTACCCAATAACCGATACTTTCAGTGAACTCACGCCACTGCTTTTCATATGTGAATACACTCTCTTTACACTTCTTAATAAATGGCTCAATTCCGTACTCTTCGATTTCATGTTTACCAGAAATACCAAGTTGCTTCTCAACACCTAATTCTACAGGTAAACCGTGTGTATCCCATCCTGCTTTTCTTACTACTTTAAAACCGGCCATCGTTTTATATCTTGCTACTAAATCTTTAATTGCCCGACCAAGTGCATGGCCGACGTGTGGTAAACCGTTCGCCGTTGGTGGTCCTTCATAAAACACAAACGATTGCGCGCCTTCTCGATTCTGAATTGATTGTTCAAAAATGCTCTGTTCGTTCCACTGCTTACGAATACGTGTTTCTCTCCCTACAGCTGACTCTTTTACATCTACTTTCTTCATCTACAATCACTCCTTTGAATGTTTTAAAAGCACACAAAAAACCCGCCCCTATGAAGTAGGGACGGGTTTACCCGCGTTACCACCCTAATTCTATTAGCTTTTCACTAATAGCGCTTAGCAACGTACTAACATACGCGTTCTTTGTAACGGTAGACATCCGTCCGGGCCTACTTACTTTCAGCCTCGGCTCCTCGGAGATGATTTTCAAATAACGTCTGAACACCGGCTTTCAGCACTTTACCGGCTCTCTGGGGAACAGTTCATTATTTTACTCTTTCTCGTCTTCAGATTTGTATACTTTGTTAAAAGCTATTTTATGCCATTTAACAATAAATTGTCAACTAATTCAAAATATATTTTTATTTATATCCTTTTTTCACTACTTATATACATATACAATTACTTTTCAAACTCTCTCAGTCTTGCTAGATCTTCATCTTCTTCGATAAGTTCAGCAAAAAATCCAGATTCATCCTCACGAAGTACATGTTCAAGCTCTTCTTTCGCCTCTGCATTTCTATTTAATAACGCTAAATAACAAGCATGATCATATCTTGCTAACAGATCACTCGTATCCATTGTTACTACTTCACTTGTTATTTTTTCTGCCTTTATCGTTTGGCCGGCACTATGATATGAAGATGCTAATGAGAGAAGAATTGCCGTATCATTTGGATGATGTATAGAAGCATCTTCTAATAACTGAATTGCCTCTTCATATCTCTCTTGACTTTGGTATATTTCTCCTAAAGCAAGGAATCCTCTACTTACAAACGGTGTTTTCTCCGTTAATTGTAAGCATATTTTTTCTGCTTTTCCTTCTTCCCCAACTTTCAAGAATACTTGCGCTTGTATAAGAAGCGTATCATAATCATCCGGTAGCTCTCGAACTAATTGCTTCATTAACTCTACAGCATCTTGTAACAAATCTTCGTCCTCACACTCAATGAAAAGATTTACAAGTTGCTTCGCTACCTCATAATCCCATTTATTTTCTAACGATGTTTGCAGAACATCTATCGCTTCTTTATTCATCGATACATTTTCGTAAAATAATCCAAATCGTTGTGCTGCCATACTATTTTTTGGATTTAACTTTAATGAGATTTCATATAACTCAATAATTGTTGTAACCATTGAAATTTCTTTTGCCCGGTTTTTCATACGATAAAAAGCTCTCGTAAATATAGATTTTTTCGGTTGTTCATTTTGTTGACGTTCAATCCATCTTTCCGTAACCGCAGCTGCTGCACACATGAATGCTGTACTTCTTTCTGCTTTTTTCACTTTTAATGTATGAAGAAAATCCCGGATGTTAGACAATTTCTTATGTTGTTCTACCGCTTTTACATAAACATCAAATATACGTTCATTATTTACATCTTTTTGTATTACTTTCATTGCAACTTCAATCGCTTTTGCATCTCTTTTTTTCACTAATACTTTTACATAATGATATAGAACTTCTGCATGCTCACTATCTAATTGTAGCGCTTCTTCAATCTGTGCTTGTTCTTTATCTATTTCATCCATCGCTCCATACACATACGCAATCGCATCTAAGCGCCATATTTCGGGTACTTCGCCTGCTAGATGTTCTAATTCCTTTAGCAACTCTTCTTGAAGATTTATTTCTACTGAAAGCTGTGCCAAATATTCCATATTTATATACAAAGGCTCTTCTTTCATCGCCTGAACCATATGAATTTGTTCTTTGAAACGCTCTTCTTCTTTTTCGTATATTTCTGCTAGTTGTAAATGTACACCTAAAAAGTTTTCATCAAGCTCTAAACATGTTTCATACGCTTGTTTTGCTTCTGTCAATTGTCCTAATGCCATAAGTGTTTCACCAATTCGGTAATATGGCAATGCCGTTTTCTTTTGTTCTATTGCTTTATTATATCTTTTCATCGCTTGGCCATACTGTCCAATAGATTCATGTAAAATACCTGCATAACAACTGTATTCACTTACTTCATTTCTTTCTTTTTGTAACGTTCTTAAGAATGCTATACCTCGTTGTACAAATACAGTTCCTTTAATTCGATTCACATATTCATCTAACGCACTTGCTACATTATATTCACTCTGCTTTATACCACTCTCTAACTTAGACAATGCTACTTTAAACCCATCTTCATTTCCACCAAGTTCAACCTCTGCATCCCATAAAACCATTCCTGCATTCATAAGGAAATCTTGGCTCTTTTCAATTTGTGTTTCGAGACCAAGAATATATTCTTTCGCTTCATCATATCGCTCTTTTGCCATATAAACTTGCGTAAGTCCGAAATGAGAATAAACATCTTCATTATCTTCTTCTAAAGCACGCTTATATAATGTTTCTGCTTCTTCCAGACTATCATTTTGAAAATGATAATCACCTAATCTTACATATAGAGACGCCTTATCATCACAATTCTCAATACCTTTTAATAAAATTTCTTTTGTGCTTTTCTCATCCTTCAAATCAGATTCATAGATCTCTGAAAGTTTCGTATAAATGTAAGGCGCATTACTATCTAACTGAATCGCCACTTTAAGTCCTTTTATCGCTAAATGTAATTTCCCTAATTGATGCGCACATCTCGCTCGTTCATACCATACATGCGCCTCATTTTTATATTCTCTTAACAAATTATTAAAGATTTCATATGCTTCTTCATATCTTTCTAAATCTATTAATATTAAACCGTGATTCGTTAAAGTGAACCTTTCTGGACTACGTTCTACAGCTACTTGAGAAAACTGCAACGCATTTTCAGATTGATCGATATACATATAAGATAACGCAAGGAAACTCCAGGCGATCGGCTGATCTGCGTCCAATTGTAATGAGGAACGAAAACTTGTAATCGCTTCTATATAACTTTCCTGTTCAAATGCATATCTTCCATTTATCAAATGATATAAAGCACGATTATTTTTCTTCTCAACATTTGCCAGCATTTGCTCAGCTTTCTCCATTTCTTGAAGACGAATAAAGCACTGTGCACCATGCAATTTAACAAAATCCGAGTTCGGAAACTTTTCCATTAACTTTTCTATACAATATAAAATAAATTCTTTATCTACTTCAACATCTAAATGTTTCATCGTATATAACCACGTATTCCGATTATCACTCGTCTCTTTTAAAAATTGTACTAAGTTATTAATTCCCTCTTTATCTTGTTCATCTAAATGATCTGTAAGAGAGAAAATGGATTTAAAATAATGATTCTCTTCTTCACTTAAAAATGCTAGTTTTTCCTTCTTTTCTTTCGGAACAAACGTGATCGCCAAACAACCTGTATAACGATATTTCTCTTGCAATTTACTATATTCCACAAGAACTGGTTCTATAAAGTTTGGATCTTGAACATAAAAAGCTTGTAACGTATCATCATATCCTGATAGCACTTGCACATGTGAAGCATGTTCGATGTCTATACTTAATAAAACGGGGATCTTTCGGTCGAGTAATATCTTATAAATTTCCTCATTCCCTTTAAAATAACGATATTCATAGCCTAACTCTTCAATATAAGAGACCGTATCGGAAAACTTTGAGCCTGTCATATCAAAAATAAACTCTGCTATTTCATCTTGTGTACGTTTTTCTCCCCATAGCTGCAACATCATTTCTAAACTTGTCGGAACACAATAATTATCCTTTTGTACAATTGGAACTATCGGCAGGTGAACCTTTTTTCCATCTGGATTTTTTTCTAAATTATGATATAAAGAGCCTTTTAAACTTTTTTCTTCTTTTAATAACTGTTGTAAATCTACAAGTTTATTCATTTTGTACAACGCTTCTGCACGTAAATGTACAAAGTAAGTTTCATAAGCATGATAAGGAAGCGTACTATTAATATTATCTATTACCTCTAACATCTCTTCATATTTCGCTAAATCTAATAAATACTTTACCTTTTCAAAATGAAAATATGGTACTTGTGGAAACTTTACAATCGCATCATCAATTAACTGTAATGCATGTTTTTGTTCCCCTTTATTCGCATATAACTGTGATAATAAGTAGGTAGATAGTTCTTCACAATCTTTATGCTGCTTTCCAGCTAAAAATTGTTCTTCTGCTTTCTCCCATTCACCTGTATGCATATAGACGTAGCCCCATTTATCAAAGACCGCACTTGTACTGTACTCCTCTGCTTTTTGCATATAAATGAGCGCTTCTTCATTTCGTTTCATTTCTAATAAACATCGTACTAAAGTAAAATATGTTTTCGCTAAAAAATCGTCATCTATTTCTTCTTTATCTGCCTCTTCTAAAGAGTCTTTTAACAACTGTTCTGCTTCAAGGATTTTTCGCTCATCAATTAACTCATCACAATATAAAGAGAGCGTTCTCATATTTGGGAATTTTTTATAAGCGTAGCGAATGAGGAATGAACTGTATTGGTGCATAAGCCCTTCATCAGTAAGGCGAATTAATATATCAAACTCCTTATGTGAAGGAATATTAGCAAGCCAAGTCTTCACATAGGATAAAGTATTCGTTTCTTTTATATATGAAATTTCATTATTTATTTCCTGTAATCCATCTACAAATCTCTTGTCTTTTAAACAAGCTTCTAACTGCTTAAAATCTAGCATGCATTCACCTCGAATATTTATTTAAACTGCTACTTGCTTAGATTTTACACATCATATTGTAGGTATTCAACTAAAATCTCCTATAATGGATAGTATTATTTAATATTATTCGAATTTATAACAAAATATAGTAAAAATGATTGTTTTTCTTCGTATTTTGTTTAATTATATGGAATAGCGTGAATTGAGGATCTTATCTTTTCAAGGCCAAAATCAGTACATGAAATTATATCGGCGATAATTCAAATATATCAGCGATTATACGGTGAATATCGACTTATCGATAAAAAATGTCAATCCTCAATAAATTGCTACCTTTTAACATTCTATGTCACCAAATGTAATTTTCATATTCGGAGCATATACTAAAGATGAATGTATATGGAGCGCTTTAAAAAATCGTAGTTCTGCTTCATATTGAGCTAATGCTTCATCATATGTTAATCTTCTTATCATTAAACGTTCTATAAATTGCTGTTTATCACCCGGGTTGTCCGCAATCCCCTCTTCTCTTAATGAATGATACAAACTGTGTTTATCATTGTGATGCATACTAGAGTCTAAAAAGTTCACTTTATCGCTCACTCTACACTCAATATTTTTCACACCTAATTTACTTAAATACATCGGTATTTTCATGCCAATATTTCCATCTTTACCGTTTCTCTGCGCGTCTTTTTCAAATAACTTCTGCAAAGCACCTAGTTTAATAATTTCCGATTGATTCTCTCCATCTAAGACATATGAAGACATATTTGAAATCCAATGTGGTTCAAAACAGATTATTTTACCACCTTTTTTAATTGCATGTATCATTTTTTCTAACATCATTTTTAGAGTATTCATATGTAATAGGAAAGCATGACAGATTGCTATATCGTATTTATCGTTCAATTCAATTTCTGTAGCATCCCCCTCAATAAATTCTGATTCATATGGAAGTAGATGAAACAACTCTCTCGCTTCAGCAAGTAATGTTTCTCCACTATCAATGCCTGTATACTTTGAACCTTCTGGAAGTAACGGCATTAATACTAAGCCTAAATAACCATATCCACAACCGAAATCAACGATATGTACGGGCTTATTAATCTTCCAAACTGAATTTACTAAAAAACTTACATAATCGTCGTTGTAATATAAATCTCTTGTATTTTTTAAATATGTTAGTTTACTGTTCCAGTCGTATGTTTCCAAACCTAACGCCTCCTTATATAACATTACAATTCTCCATTTAATAAAGACATTCCTATACTTTAAAGAAAAGTTAAGTTTAGTTTTAAAAAAATGAAACTTTTGCTTATACCTTTCCTATAAATATAAAAAAGGTATACATATCTACTATGATACGTACACCTTTTTATGTTACATCTCCTCAGGTGCCTCCACCCCAAGCAAACGTAATCCCTCTTTTAATACAACCGTCACAGCATAAACTAATGCCAGTCTGCTGTCTTTCTCTTTACTCTCTTCCAATATACGCACATTTCCATAATATTTATTGAACGATTGTGCTACATCTAATACGTATTTCGAAATGATTGATGGCTCATTTTTGTTGAAGGCTGCTTCAATTACTTGTCGGAACTTATTCAGTAATTTTACGACGCTCCAGCTATGATCATCTTTTAATGCAAACGTACACGTTTCAAATTCTACACTTTCTTTTCTTAAAATAGAGCAAGCACGCGCATGTGTGTACTGTACATATGGTCCTGTTTCTCCTTCGAATTTCAGCATATTTTCTAATGAGAATTCGATATTATGCATACGCTCATTTTTCAAATCGTGGAAGATGACTGCTCCTACACCGACTTGCTTTGCTACTTCTTCTTTCTGTTTTAAGTTTGGGTTTTTCTCTTCAATATTTTGTTTTGCAAGGTCTATTACTTCCTCAAGTACTTCTTCAAGTAAAACAACTCTTCCTTTACGTGTCGACATTTTCTTACCGTCTTTTAAAATGAACCCAAACGGTACATGTTCCATGCCGTCAACCCAATTGTAGCCAAGCTTTTTTAATACAGTGAAAAATTGATTGAAGTGTAAACTTTGTTCCAGGCCAACTACATATAGGGCTTTATCAAATGCATAAGTGTTTTGACGATATAACGCTGCCGTTAAGTCACGTGTTGCGTAAATAGTCGCACCATCTGATTTTCTAATTAAGCAAGGCGGCATTCCCTCTTCTTCTAAATTAACGACTAATGCGCCTTCTGACTCTTCAAGCAACTCATGCTCCTCTAAAATCCCAATGAAATCTTCCATTAAATTATTATAAAAAGCTTCTCCTTGAAAATTAGTAAATTCTACACCGAGAAGTTCATAAATTCGAGAAAATTCTTTTAAGGATTCGTGACGGAACCAATTCCAAAGCTCAACAGCTTCTTCATCACCTTCTTCTAATTTCTTAAACCAAGCACGCCCTTCTTCTTCTAGTTCTTCGTCGTCTTTTACCTCTTCATGGAATTGAACGTATAACTTAAATAATTCACGGATTGGATCCTCTTTAACTACTGCTTCATTTCCCCATTTTTTATAAGCAGTAATTAACTTTCCAAACTGTGTTCCCCAATCCCCAATATAATTAATTCCTACAACTTCATAGCCACATTTTTCAGCGATATGTTTCAGTGAATTTCCAATCATTGTAGAACGTAAATGCCCCATCGAAAAAGGTTTTGCAATATTTGGAGATGAGTAATCAATAACTACTGTTTTTTCACATCCAAAGTAATTTTGACCGTATTCTTCTTTCTTAGCTAAAATCGTTTTTAATACAGCATCACTTACAGTTTCACGATTGAAAAATACATTTACATAAGGACCAACAGCCTCTACTTTCGTAAAGAACGGATCATTTACTTTCTCCGCAATTTCCTTTGCGATAATAGCTGGTGATTTTTTATATTGCTTCGCTAGTGAAAAACATGGGAACGCTGCATCTCCGAATTCATCTTGTTTCGGTGTTTCGATTAAATCTAAAATTTGATTTTGCGTTAATTCATTTACAAAAATATTTGATAAACTTTTCGCAAACTGTGTTTTATATTCCATACTACAACCTCCTTATTTTTTTAAACACAAAAAACTCGTCTCTATATAAGAGACGAGTTTTAACCCGTGGTACCACCCTTGTTGTTCATTACGAACCACTTTCCCGTTTATAACGAGGACAGGGGACCTCGGCTTACTCTACTATTCGTTCAAGAAGCGTCTCCGAAGTGCGCTTCATCTTTTTCTTCCGCACTAGGCTCACACCATCCCTAGCTCGCTTTCCTTCTGAAAAAGACTACTCTCTTCATCACAGACAGTATATTTAATTAATTATTGCTTATTATACATCTTTTCAAACAATTAGCAAGGGTCAATTACGCCAAAATGAAACTTTGCACTTTTTCTTTTGTATACGTGAAAATTGTGTTTTTCAAATCTAGTACTACGGAAATGGTCTTTCAGAACAATACGCTTTCTCGCCACACGCTTCGCTTCCGCAATTGTTTCATCAGTAATATCATGATACAAAGCGAAGTGTTTTAATCCTTTAATTCCATCTGATTCTATGACAGTTTCTTCAAACATCGGATCAAGGTAAACAACGTCATAACTATTATCCTCACATTGCGTTAAAAAAGCGAAATGCTCTGTTTGCTTTACATGGATTCTTTGCATTGCCTTATCGATTTCAGCAACTGATGAAGACCATGTTTGCAAACCTTTTTCCATTATGTAAGCCATATATTCGTTACCTTCAAGTCCTGTTACCTTTCCACTTTCACCAACAATATAGCTAGCTACAATACTATCTGATGCCATGCCGAGCGTACAATCTAACACCGTCATTCCGCTCTCTAATTTAGCAGCTTGTACAAACGGATCGTGCTCTCCGCGCATTAACCTTTTCACACGAAACATTGCTGAGTTTGGATGAAAGAAAAACGACTCTTCCGTACCTTCAGGGTAAATAGCTAATCGGTTCTTCCCTACGACAAGCACATCTTGTTCATATTTCTCATGCAGTTTGTGCACAGGTATATCATTACGTATAACGAAAGAACTATTTAATTCTGTCGCTATTTTTTTTGCATAAGATGTCATTTCTTTATTTGTTCGTCCTGCTGTTGTTACTATCATTATTTCACCTCTATATAAAGAAAAGAGGGAGATTTACTCTCCCCCTTCTTTAGCAATTCTTTTCGAAAGCTTGTTCTAAGTTCGTAATAATTTCGTCCATAGTTGCACCTTCAATTTCATGACGGTGAATGAAGTGAACAACTTCTTTTCCTTTTAATAATGCCATAGATGGTGAAGATGGAGGGATTTCTCCGAAGTATTCACGCATTTTTGCAGTAGCATCTTTATCTTGACCTGCAAATACAGTTACAAGATGATCAGGTTGTTTTTCAGCACGAACAACTGCTTGACCTGCTGATGGACGCGCTAAACCAGCTGCACATCCACAAACTGAGTTTACAACTACTAATGTTGTACCTGATGCATTCTCCATAAATTCTGTAACAGCTTCTTCTGTAGTTAACTCTTCAAATCCAGAACGCACTAATTCTTGGCGCATTGGAATTACCATTTGACGCATGTATTCTTCATAAGCATTTGACATCTTGTATCTCTCCTTCAACTTTCATTCCAAATTCATCATATCACGCTCTATTAATAGGTGCAAAAGAAAGATAGTGACGTTTTCATTTTTTTGAAGGGATTTCACAAACCCCACCGCGGCAATGTCCAACTGGGACAAGTTTTCTATTGTTAGCGATATAATCGTATACTTTGCTTCCAAATCCAAGTACGATAGATAATTTTATAAAAGGCACTGCAAACCAATAAGATGGAACAGCCTTCGCTAATACGTTTATGCTATGAATTCCGTCATACCATTTATTATTTTTAAAAATATACATCCTTTGCTCCATCTTACTTTGTAGTTCTTGAGAAAGATCATACTTCTTAACTACATCATCATCTCGAAATGAAACAAATGTCATTTTACCCTTTTTATCTAATTTCTTCGTACGCTCTGCCACTGCAGTACACATCGGACACCAACTATCATAGAAAACAATCATATATTATTCCCCTTTACGAGATTCCGTCATTTGTTTCCATACAGAACCTTTCGCTTCTTCGCCGCCTTCAATACGCTCTAATGCAAGACGAGCTTGCATCGCTACTTCAAACTCTGGATCATCTTGCGCTGCTTTTAATGCCGGAATCGCACTTTCATCTCCAAGTTCAAATAAGAACATAGCTGCACGCCAGCGTACTAATTTACTTGGGTCTTTCAGCGATTTAATCATAACGAACATCGCTGCTGGGTCACCTACGTCTGATAAGCAATCCCCTGCAGTACGACGAACACTTACTGAACGATCTAATAACGCTTTATATAATAACGGTAATACTTCATCACCTTTTACCATACCTAAATAAGCTGTTGCTATGCGGCGGATAGATACTTTTTCATCGTCTAACGCCATTTTCAACACTAGAATATCCTCTTCAGTAGGATCCATTTGCTCTAAAGCTGCAAAACGATTTTTCCAGTCAGAATCTTTCATCATCTCTTCTGTTACTTTATATGGCTCACGCTTTTGAATCGTTACTTCAACTGCCCCAGCCTGATCTAATAATTCTTTAACTGTTTCATTTACACGTTCTTCTGAATAAGCAGCAACAATTTCTTCTACTACTTCTTTCCCTATTTCTTCAAAATTACCGTAACGTGTACTTTGCTCTACCCATTTACGCTCTTTCACAACGTTAGGTGCAGACATTTGCACTTTCATGATTGATTCTTTAAAACGATCAGGTAAACCAACACGCTCTTCCGTCGTTCCATCTGTTAACTTCACTTGCATCGGAATTGTAAAGAACATTTGAATAAATACTTTCACTTCTCCAAAGTGAGAAAGTTGCTGTTCTTCGCTTTCTTCTACTACTTCTTCACCGAAAACGGCACGAACTTGTTGTAATAAAACTTTCCAATCATACTTCGCATTACGCTCGACTGCTAAAAAGTCTGCTACATGATACACACCTTTAATGCCTTCAATTTTCAAAATTTCTTGCACTTGTACTGGTGCTTGTTCTTTATTTTCATTTGTATAATTATTACGCGCTCCTGATGGTAATACTTCATTCAAAATAACTTTCATTGTATTTGGACTTGGCGTCGGTTCAATTGCTTTAATCTTCACGTAAAAAACTCTCCTTTATTGCGTGTTCTTAGCTGTATTGTAACATGTTATCACTCTATACTCCTACTCGGATGCTTAATTTTACTACTTTCTTCCCGCTACCATACTATTTCATTTTTTACATTTCAAATTAGGAACGAAATTTTAAAACCGTTCGCTTCCGATAGGTTTTATTTTAAGGAGGGAATTTGTTCTCTTTGCCCTACATAAAAAGAGGTATCTATATCCTAGTTAGATCATTCATTTTAAAGTGAAGTGCAGTTAATAAATAAAGCTCTGGAGGATACTACTAAGAAAGAAGAACGATTTATATATAAAAACGTTCATACGAATGCGCTCTGAGGGACTTGTTGGTGGAGAATTGATTTCTGAAGACATTTTGATTGTGGATATTCCGAAAGATGAATTAATGGAATTGCTTAGAGTGATAGAAAGAAAAAAGGCGAACCCTTTATGAAATTAAGAGGTTCGCCTTTTTTGTTACGGTAATTCCATATTATGTCAAATATATTTGTGTATGATATACATCATCATGGTGTTAGCAAGCAAAAGTATATTCTTCATTTCTGAAAACAGTAGATGGAAGATTGTGACCTTCTGAGTCCGCTAAGAAAGAATACACAAGAACATCCTCAACATCATCTTTATTTCCTCTAATGATAACGTCAAGAAAATCTTCTATATGGAATTCTGGAGTAAACAACACAATCTTAGATGTTCTGTTTGGTCCTAAAGAAACAATAGTACGAGAGATTTCAACTAATTCATTTTGCGTTGGGAAAAAAGTGTTTGGACTTCTCTTAACAATTACCGTTACATTACTAGTATGGCAGCGTGAATCATTGTTTAACATAATATTGAGAGCAGTTGGAATAATACCATTCTCAGAAACCGGAACTCGAAAAACCCCAGTAGATTTATGAGCCATATAATCACATCCTTTCAAAATAAAATATTCTTAACAATATAGTAGATGCAAGAAAAGTTCATTTTGATAGGGACAAATTATGTGATTAATATGCACATAATTATCTTCAATATTAATAAATCAATGATTCAAAAGATTAACAAGTACCGTGAAAAATGTGGAATAGAACCAATCTAATAATCCCACTTCAATGAGTAACCATTTCCAGAGGAATCTTTCAATATTCAGTATAAAAAATTTTAAATTTATAATTTTCGTTAGCGTATTTTTCTTCAAAATTGCTGACAGTACCCCTTCTTTAAATTTATTAAAATACTTTCCACAATTTTTTCCGAAGCTATTACTTAAAATCCCCTTTTATTACGATGCCCCCTTCCTCCTTCTCTCCAAAAAGGTAATACTCTCAATCACAACTTCAGTTCTATATATTTTCTTTCCTTTTACATCATCGTAATTATTCGTATGAATACGCCCTGTAATTCCAACAAGTGATCCCTTCGTACAATATTCTGTTACATTTTCAGCTGCTCTTCGCCAAACGACACAATTTATAAAATCTGCTTGTTGTTCACCTAAACTATTTCGAAATCCTCTATTCACTGCAACACATATTCGTGCATAAGCGACGCCTTGTTTTGTGTAGTATAATTCTGGATCCTTTGTCAATCTACCGATTAATACAACTCGATTCATCATAAGTTATACCACCTCGCATGTTTTTCTTCATTGTAAAGAAAAATGTGTGAAGGGTAAAAAGGATAAAATTATATATTTCTAAAGTAAAAAGGATTACTTTGCATATAAAAAAGCAAAAAAGAAACCCTACATATTATGAACATGTAAGGTTTCAAGATATATTATATTTCACTGCAAGAGATGTAATACCCTCCGCGAGCCATCTTTATTTCAGCGCTAAACAATGCATCGTCTAAGTAGAATGTAATCGGTTTAACTTTACCCTCAAATTTTAGTAGTTCATTACATTCAGCTGCATACCCTTCAATGGCTGAAATAATGCATTCTGCTGACGGATATGTTAAAGCATCATCTAGTTCTATGAAAAAACTTTTAGAAAATAGTTTTTTCATAATCCCTTTCTTCTCTTTCATCATATTCCATCCCCTTCCATTCAAACTTCTAACATCCACATTATACCATTCATTCAATTTATCTTTGAAAATAAAAAAATCCTGCACATTTCATGCAGGATTTTTTCATTAGTCATTTTTCGTAAAGTAAGAAACGAAACGAAGAATTTCTAAGTATAACCATACTAGAGTCATCATTAGACCCATTGCACTGTACCATTCCATATATTTTGGAGCTTGGCTACGTGCACCGCTTTCGATTAAATCGAAATCTAGTAATAAATTTAATGCAGCAACTACAATAACAACCGCACTAATGATAATACCGATTGTACCGCCCTGGTGAATATATGGAACAGTTACACCGAACATATTTAATAAGAATACGATTAAATACATAACCATAATTCCCATTGTCGCTGCAATTACACCCGTACGGAATTTATCAGTTACCTTTACAACGCGTGTTGCATATAAAACTAACATTGCAAATAGAATTGAAATTGTAAGTAATACAGCGTTTAAAACGATAGAATCGCCAAATTTCATTGTATAAACTGCTGAAATACTTCCTAATACAACTCCTTCTACCGCCGCATAAATTGGCGCCCCAATTGGTGCCATTCGCGGGAAGAAGATAGATGCAAATGCGATGATTGCCGCAATTACTAATGCACCAATTAACACTGGCATTTTCATCGTACCCTGCATCATCTGTATGTATGAATAGACAGACGTTGCAAGTAGCAAGATAAGCATGATAAACGTTTTGCCTACTGTTCCGCCAATAGTCATCGCAGAAGCGCTTGCTCCCTCTTTACGAAATGCCTCTTTTTTCAACATTGGATTAGATGTTCTCATTTTTTCCCTCCTAAAATAGGTTCTACCAATAGTGTAAAGTTTTTCTCTTTACTTTTCAATATATGCAGCTTGTTTTTATTTTAATCCTTCAACGATATCTGATAGTTCACTCCATCTTTCCATCGTTTTTTCTAGCTCTTCTTCTGTTTTCTGCTGTGCTTCAGATAATTCTTGTGCCTTTGTGAAGTCAGATCCAACTTTCGCAAGTTCTTCTCCAATTGACTCAATTTTCTCTTCTAGTTCGGCAATTGTATCTTCAATTGTTTCCCATTCACGCTGCTCATTGTATGAAAGTTTACGTTTACGTTGTTGTTTTGGAGCTGCTTCTACTACTTTTTTCTCTTTTTGAACTTCCGCTTTCTCAATAAGTTCTTTCGTTTTTTCCATTTCTAAATAATCTGTATAACTACCTAGGAACTCACGCACTTCTCCTCCGCCAGTAAAGATGAACAGTTCATCTACTACTTTATCTAAGAAGTAACGGTCATGCGATACAGTTAAAACGACACCTGGGAAATCTTCTAAATAATCTTCTAGTACTGTTAATGTTTGTGTATCTAGATCATTCGTAGGTTCATCAAGTAATAGTACGTTTGGTTCCCCCATTAAAATACGTAATAAATATAAACGTCTTCTTTCACCACCAGATAGTTTACCAAGCGGTGTACCATGTGAATGCGTCGGGAATAAGAAACGTTCTAACATTTGAGATGCACCAATTACTTTTCCATCTGTTGTATGAATAACTTCTGCAATCTCTTTAATGTATTCAATCATACGCTGATTTAAATTCATCTCTTCATTTTCTTGCGTATAATAAGCAACTTTTACAGTTTGTCCTACTTCAACTTCACCACTATCAGGAGATAACTTGCCTGCAAGCATATTTAATAGAGAAGATTTCCCGCTTCCATTCGCCCCAATAATTCCGATACGATCGCCTGGTTTCACAATATGATTAAAATTATGTAATACCGTCTTATCGCCAAATTTTTTCGTTACATCTTTTAACTCAAGTACTTTCTTTCCTAAACGACTTCCACTTAGTGCAATATCAACTGACTGTTTTGCAGCTGGCCCTTCTTGTTCCTTTAACTCATCAAAACGCTGAATACGCGCCTTTTGTTTCGTAGAACGGGCTTTTGCACCACGGCGAATCCAAGCAAGTTCACGACGATATAAATTTTGGCGTTTGGATTCTTGTGCCAATTCTTGCTCTTCACGAAGTGCTTTCGCTTCTAAAAATGTACTATAGTTTCCTTCGTAGCTATATAGTTTACCATTATCTAATTCAAAAATACGATTCGTCACACGATCTAAGAAATAACGATCATGGGTTACAAGTAATACCGCCCCTGTATATCTTGCTAAATATTCTTCTAACCATTCAACTGTCTCATGGTCAAGATGGTTCGTAGGCTCGTCTAAAATTAATAAATCAGGTGTTTCAATAAAACATTGTGCCATTGCGATACGTTTTTTCTGTCCACCAGATAAATTCCCAACAGTTGCAGTGAAATCTGTAATTCCTAATTTCGTTAGAAGAGATTTCGCATTTGCATTTGCTTCCCATGCACTCATTGCATCCATACGTTGCTGCACTGCAAATAATTGTTCCTGTACTTTTTCATTACTTGGATCTTTTTCAATATTTAATAGTGCTTTTTCATAATCACGAAGAAGACGAATTAAAGGTGTATCACCATGGAACACTTGCTCTAATACTGTTAGTTTTTCATCAAACTCTGGTTGCTGTGATAAATAACTAATTGTATATCCACGTGAATGCGTCATTTCACCTGTATCAGGAGTTTCTAACCCTGCAATAATTTTTAATAATGTTGATTTACCAGTACCATTTACACCAATAATTCCGACACGTTGTCCTTCTGTAATACTACATGATAATCCATCAAATAACGGTTTTTCTCCGTATGATTTCGATAAGTTCTCCACAGTTAACATTTTCATATTTGTGCATTCCACTCTTTCATAAATTGTTCTATAAACTGTTCCATATAACAATGACGAACTTCAGCTTCTTGTTTTGCTGCGTTCGTATTCATTAAGTCTTTTAATTTTAAAAGTTTTTCATAAAAATGATTTAAAGATGGATCGTTATTTTTTCTATACTCTTCTTTCGTCATTACTTCACGCGGCGGAATTGTTGGATCATACATTAATCTCCCTTTCGCTCCGCCATATGCAAAAGTACGTGCAATCCCAATTGCTCCAAGGGCATCTAAACGGTCTGCATCTTGAACAATTTTCCCTTCAACTGACTCAACTGCGCCGCCATGCCCACCCTTATAAGACATATTGGCGATGATATGAAGAATATGTTTACTTTCTTCCTCATCTACATGTAACTCTTCTAACCAATCAGAAACTTTTTTCATTCCTGCTTCTTCACTTTCATTTAACTTTTCATCTGCCACATCGTGAAGTAATGCTGCCATTTCAATTATAAAACGATTTCCTCCTTCTTGCTCGGATAAAGAAATCGCCAGTTTATGTACGCGCTCAATATGATACCAATCATGCCCACTCGCATCTTTTTCTAAAATATTTTTTACAAAAGTAATTGTTTTTTTAATCTTTTCTTGTTTTTTCATTTTATCTTCACCCAGTTTCTTATTGTAACACGCCCGCCTTTTTTCATCACATATTTTCTTGTCCGCCCATACACTAGGTGGTAGGCATCATCATGAAGGAGGAATAAACATGTTCTATAATAATCAACCACCTTATCCACAACAACCATTTTACCCTCAGCAACCGGAACAAAGATATACAGAACAATATGAGGAACAAGAATTACAACAGCCAGAACAACAATACGAACAAAATCCATACGCTACACCGCAAGCTCAAGAACAACAAAATCCATACGACACACGTCCAAATTATGAATATCCTCAAAATCCATATGCAGCACCGCAAACTCAAGAACAACAAAATCCATATGACACACGTCCAAATTATGAATATCCTCAAAATCCATATGCAGCACCGCAAACTCAAGAACAACAAAATCCGTATGTAACTCAGCCACAACAACCACAATACCAACAACAAATGTATCAACCCAACTACGACGCACGTGTCTCACCACCTAAACCACCAACAATTGATCCAACGCAACCACAAATTTTACCACCAGGTCCGACTTTAGATATTACACAACCACAAATTTTACCACCTGGGCCTATTACAGAACCGACTCAACAACAAATTCAACAAGTTGTCGGTACACAATTTTTACCTTTAAAGAAACCTGTATTAGATTTCGTAAAACCTTGGGTAGATTATGGTTTAAATGAAGCGAAACATACTTCACATAAACACGCTTTAACAGAAGTCGCTGCGATTATGTTTTTAGTTGGAAAAGGATATAACCCCACAATTGCTCATTATATCGTTGAATCTTGGGAGAAGAATGAGCAGTTTTAGGGTTGTTCATTTTATATTATATAAAACTACAAAAGTGTCACAAATGCCTGTCATACAAGCATTTGCGACACTTTTTATTAACTACACTAATGCTTATTACTAAAAATTCAACTTTAAAATATAAATAAAAAAAGAAAAGGACGATTTCTATCGCACTTTTCAAATCACATCCTATAAAGGCACTCTATTAGGATCTTCTCTTTCTAGGACCTACAATTAATTTAATTGCTGTTCTTTCTTGATTATTGATAGAAATCTCTTGAAATGCTGGAACAAAAGCCAAATCAACACCACTTGGAGCAACAAATCCTCTTGCAATCGCAATTGCTTTAATTGCTTGATTTAAAGAACCTGCCCCAATTACTTGGATTTCCACATTGCCATTTGCTCTTAGTACACCTGCTATTGCACCTGCAACTGAATTTGGACTTGATTTTGAAGATACCTTTAATATATTTTCCATGTAAGTTGCTCCCTCTATTATTTAATAGCTCTTTCGTTACAGTTTTAAATATTTCAACGTATCTTTAACTATTATTCACACCAAAAGCAAACAATGCTTCCTATGTAAATGAATTCGATACCTTTCGTCTTCTTCCTGCCCAACTGCACAAATAAAAAGTAACGAATAAAGACTCTAATATACAAACGTTTAAATAGGAGCAATTCGCTAAACGACAACATTATCGCACCAAAAAATAACAATGCTACTTTTTCAGGTGCAATTCGTATAATAAGCGTTTCATCAATAATTCAATTTATTTAGAACTTCAGTTCATTTTTCTACCAAATTATTAATTTTTTCGTCTTCAAAAATCGTTATACATATTATTCTAATAAACTATATTTCACCATTTGAGTGCTTTATATTCCAAATCTACCACCTTATACAGGATAGGCATACATGCCAATAGTAGTTCATTTACATATACTACTATGTATCTTACATTTATTAATCATCAGGAGGTAATATATTGGGTTCATACTATCGTTCTTCAAACTCGTATAAAAGATGTTCCTGCCACGATTCACATAAACCATCAAAGCCAGCTTACGGTACTTTCTGGAAAACTGAGTTTATAACTGTTCCTTTTGGTGGTTCTTTCCCATTATAGAACGTAACCCCCTATTTCATTATTCTGTTAACCTAATAAACATAAAAAATTGCCGTCCCCTTCTAACACAAGGTTTCGGCAATTTTCATATCAAAATCTATTCACTCTTACTTCTCCACATAAACCGACTTAACAATCGTACGATTATAAGGTTTTCCTTCTTTATTTATCCCTTTTATATCCATCGTAACGTTATATACCCCTGGTTGCTTTATGTCCTTCAAAGCACCTGTAAATGTATTTGTATTAACATTTTGTAATTCATTAAATTCAGAGACTAGCTTCCCTTCTTTATTAACAACTCTTACTGTTATGGAAAGATTTCCTTTCATTTCAGGTGCCGCAGGTGATTTTTTCAGTTTATACTCTGATTTGTTAATTTTGACTTTTGTTGGCATTTGAAGAACGAATGGCGCGCCACTTTTGTGATCGCTTACAATTAAGTATGCATCTTTCGACTGCTTCGCCATCATTTTAACTCTCCATTCTCCTACGTCCATTTTGTCAAATTTAAATGTACTAATTGTTGCCCCATTAAAGAAAGATTCACCTTCACCAGTAGTTATCGTACTATCTTTATTTGTATACACTTTTCCTTTTGGAGATATTAGTTGTATTTCTACATCAGAAGCAGCTGTTAATACAGAAACCATTCCTTCTGCCTTTTTATCAACCGCCACAGCTTGCTCTATCCACTGACTTTGTGGCAATTCTCCCCCTAAAATATTTTGATTAGAAGTTGTATTTAATTGCTCTATATTTTCTTCTGAACTATTACTTGGTGCTACTAAAGGTGGCACGCCTACATTTGCAGTACGTAAATATGGTTCAATTCGTGCGAAAACAGCTGATCCTTTTCGTATATTGTCATGATCAAATTTGGAATCTGTAAATAAATGTGTGCCATATGGTAGCTTAGCACTCCATTCATTTACTAATCCATCATTCGAGCCGTACGATGACAAATATAATCCGCCCATAGATAACGCAGAAAATACTGGTCCCCAGCTAGTCCCAGTAGCCGTATAGTAACGGTTTAATTTAACTGCTGGATTATTATCTATCGTTGAGCGAAATTTTGCCATTTCCCCTATCTGTAACGCGTACGTACCATCATCTTTTTGACCTAATATAGAAGCAAGCCAACCTGCCCACCAACTATATGATAAATCCGCTAAATTTGAGCCGTGATGTGGTGTCGCAAGTGTAATAACATTCCCAACAAATCGATTCGCACCATATCCAACTAATGCCGCTTGTGTATCTATACCACCTTTACTATGCGCTACAATAGTAACCTTTTTACCGAAATGATTATATATTTCTTCCAGTTTTTGTGCTAACAATTTTCCGTTGTCCCACTGACTAGCCGATCCTTTCCCTGCCGCATCATATAATTGAATAAATACCGTTTGATATCCCGCTTTCAAAGCATAGTCATACATATCATTTATATCGTGATATACAGTCTTTCCATACCAACTATCCGCATTACCATTTCTGCCTTGTACAAAGAGAATTGGAGGCTTATTCTCATCATAATTAGTTGGTTTTTGTCCTAAAAACCAATCGCCAGGTGTAAATACTTCTGTATCAGGAAACCCCTTTCCAAGCTCTTTTACAACTTCTGCCCTTACATTTGTGCTAATCGATGGAGCCATGATAAAAAATATAATTAGTAACGCAACACATCTTCTCATTAATCGCATGTTACTCCCCCCACTTTTTTTGAAAGAAGGTGCTCTTTGTAATAATTTATATTTTCTCCCTTAATAATAGCTAATCTTTTTATTTGAAAAAGATGTTAGCCCTATATTCAGGTGATTACTCGTACACCCTCTTCCTTAACTCACGTTATTCTCTTCGTTTCCATCTCTTCCTTTTGAGTAAACACGACAAAAAAATTTCTCAATAATTGTTAACTTCACTACATCAAGATGTTTTTCAAATCATGATTGTTTATATAAAGCATACAAATCTTGAAAAAATTTTATTAAAAAAACATTTTATTACTAATTAGTTATTTAAAAACATAATGAAGATATGTATTTTCTTTTCATTACATACAAACGAATTTAAAAGGAGCTTGTATTGTAAGACTTTCTTATGACTAAATATTTAACTGAAATTTCAAAATATAAAATCATATTTCCAGAAACATATATTATGATAATTTTCGCAGACTTGAATTAAGTTTTTAGAAGTACTAACCTATCGGTAAGCAGAAGAAAATTCTGTAAAAAGAAAGGAGAATGCTTTATGATGACCAATTTACAAAAGGAGTTTTTTAAACGATTAAAAATTCCCGCAAAAGAACTAACATTTGATGATTTAGATGAAGTCCTCTTAAAAATGGGAATGATTTTCCCCTATGAGAATCTTGATATTATGGCTGGTACTATTAAAAACATTTCAAAAAATAACTTAGTAGAAAAGTTACTTATTCAAAAAAGAGGCGGTCTTTGTTATGAATTAAATTCCTTATTGTATTACTTTTTAATTGATTGTGGGTTTCAAGTATACAAAGTAGCTGGTACTGTATACGATCTTTACGATAATAAATGGAAACCTGATGATGGTCATGTCATTATCATTTTAAGTCATGATCATACAGATTATATTGTGGATGCAGGTTTTGCATCTCATCTCCCTTTACATCCAGTCCCTTTTAATGGCGAAATCATATCTTCTCAAACGGGAGAATATCGAATTTACAAACGAAATACCCGAAAAGGTACACATATTTTAGAAATGCGAAAAGGCGCAAACGGCGAATCTACAAGTTTCTTACAATCTGAACCTTCAACCGAATGGAAAATAGGCTATGCTTTCACTATAGATCCAATAGATGAGAAAAAAGTGAATAACATTCAAAAAGTAATTGTAGAGCATAACGAATCGCCTTTTAATAAAGGGGCTATCACTTGTAAATTAACTGATTATGGTCACATATCATTAACGAAAAAAAATTATACAGAAACCTTTAAAGGCACAAAAAATAAACGACCAATAGGTTCTAAAGAATATGCTCGCATTCTTCGTGAATCTTTTGGAATCACTCAAGAGAAATATGTAGGAAAAATATTAGAAAGAGGCTAGTTGATTAAAAATATTTCATAATAAAGCAGATTCTATATATAGAATCTGCTTTATTTTATAATTTTTTATAGCGTAATTCCTTATCAGTGTTACTCTTTTAAAAGACTAGTATTATTAAGCATTTCTTTTTGTGCCATGTATTACTTACATTTCAATTATATACTCATCATCATATTTATCGTATTGTAGCCCTGCTCCTATTTTTGATTCCGTAACTTGATCCCTTAAAAACGGTGCGGCTTCCATTTTGCTAGTTGCAATTTCAATTCCATATTTTTTCGTTAAATGAGCTAACTCTATTAAAAACCACTCTCTTCGCAATGAAACTGGAATATCTAATGTTCTTCTTTCCATATATAATAGCACCTCTTTTATTTTCATAACTTAAAAGAATATCACTTATCAAAACTATCGTTCATCACAAACGCCAATGAAACATTATAGTATATGCATGTCCATTTTAAACGTGCTAATATAAAACACCATTATAGTTTACATAAAATAATTATGTAATAGTAGAAAGAGGAGGCTTGTCCTCCTCTTTCTACTATAGAGATTTAAATTAAGAACATCTTGGTACACCAAAAGCTAAAAATAATGCTGCTACTCCTGCTGTAATCGGTACTTTTAACGTAATTACATCGTCTACCTTCGTTACTAAAAAGTACGCATTACCTTCTTGTAATATACAATTCACTAACAATTGAAATTCCATTCAAATCTCCTCCTTTCAATCGATATACTTTAATTTATGAAATTTCTTTAAAAAAGTAATAGGAAATATATCTATTTTTCTTTATATACACATTAATTGTTTATATATATCTATTAAAAATATTAATTTTCGAAATGAATATAAAACGTGTATTATCCAATAAGTTCCTATATAATCAATAGAGAAAATCTTGCAAATGGAAGTATGAAAATGGCTATTTTGAGTAATATTGGTGGCGTATTATTTCTATTTGCTTTTAATCTTTTAATCTTATGTATCCTTTTCATTCTTTAAGAAAAATGGAAAAGCAAAACAATATGGTCGTCCTACCGTTATCTTTTTTATTATTTCTATTGTATTAATAATGACCGGTACAACAAAATCTGAACACCCAGTTATCGAATTTTTTACTTTGGCGTTGTATATCTTCCAACTCATTAAAGATTGGAATAACACTTTCTAATTTCTTTTTATCGATACGTTCATTTACAAGATCCCGTCCTAACATTGAAATGAATGTACCAATTATAACCGCTTGTGCTGGTTTAGTTAATTTGGCTTTATCCATCCTTCATCCCTCCAAAATAAAAAGCACCCGAATGGATGCTTTTTCATTAAGTATTACATTTGCATTTCAATTATGGTAAATGAAGTTTTATTCTTCTTCCAATCACCTAATCTTATTTACATTTATCTGTTTCAGCAATATTAAGTAACTAAAAGAAGAGCAAAACCCCTTCTCCGTTTATACAACGTAAATTGCAATTGAATGTGAAATGAAGAACAACCATTCATCCAGCCTGCAACCATCACCACCAGTTATGAAGATCCATTTTCAGAGGAATTTTATGAGCAATGTTTTCGTCCACTTCTCACAATACAAATATATCACGTTAACTCCAAAACGACCGGCACATTTACTGCAAAAAAGCGATCACGAATCTGCCACCTTTCTTTAATTGATTGTAGCTCTTATTCTATTAAGTAATGAATCTTTTAATTCCCTCTCATCTTTCCAAACAATATGGCTATATTGTCTAGTATCAAAATGCAGATTTGCTAAGTCATTTTCCCTGCAAGTCCATATTACAGGTTTACCAAGTCCCATTGCATAGCCGGCTTCAAAATAGACGTCACCTCTATGTTCAGTAAAATCTGCAATTATAAATTTACTTTGTCTTATTTTAACTATAATCTCATCATCAATTTTGTTATTGTGTTCCACTTTATCAATTCGAATAGGCTCATAACCTGCTTCTTTTACAGCCGTTGCAATTGCATTCTGATATAGACTATCCATTTTTGGACTAAATGACATAGCGACAAACACCTGCTTAGTATCCGCTTCTCTTCCCTTTTCTAATTCTGCAATACGATTCCACCCTTTTGCTGTAACTGTAATATGTGCAGGAAAATCTGCTGCAGATAGCTTAGATATCTCAATTAATTCGTCCTGAAATAATTGGTTCGCTATATATTTCATTTCCAACAAATGAACACTCTGTACAAAAAATAGAGATTTATCTGATTCACGAATATATAATGGGTCACCTGGAAATTTTGACAATTTAGCTAAGTTTATTAATGACTCATCCAATCTATCAGAAGCACTATCTGGATATTCACTTAATAGATCCGCTAAAAGATAAATAGGATACGGAAATTCTGAAAGATTTTCATCTGGTCGATTAAGAAAAATCATTATTTTTCCCATCCCTCTAATGTTTCTCTTTCTTAAAATTGCAGAAAGTTTTCTCTTCTGCTCTACATTTAATTCGATTCTCGCTTCTTCAATCATGGAAAATGTGCCACAATTCTCACATTTATATTGCTCTGCACGTCCCCCTCCCACTCCTACTAATTGGGGTTCCTCAATAGAGTTTTGACAAACCGGACATCTTTCCCTCATCACAACCACCACTTTCTTGTTTATAGCATAATATTAACATATAAATAATTGACTTACCCTTATCTTATATTGTGTGTAACTGATCCTATCACTGAATCCCTTGCTATCATTAATTTTATTTAACTTTCTCTTTTGAGTTACACAGTACAAAAATTATGAGTAGCTGTATAGGGAGGGATACCACCAGCATTTTTCAAAATAACCTACGCTATGCGGGAACATAAAATAAAGCTGCCCATATGGACAGCTTATTTACATAATTCTCGAAAGTGGAAGTTAATCAACGAGGGTTGAATCTCAATATTTTCTTGATTTAATGATAATAGAAGATGGTCTCCGTTTTTCATTTATTAATTCTGGCATTTTTTCTAATCCTGTTGGAGTTGACTCTGGCTCAATAATTTTCTCAATTACAAAACCGTTGTCTATAAGAGTATTAATTAATGTTGAAATTGTTCTGTGATATTTAACAACACCATCTATCCACCAATGTTCCTCTCTTTTTCCTTCTTCTTGATAATTATCTAATGCCCAATGCAATCTGTTTCCATTATTATCCTTAAACCAATTATTCATTTCCTTTCGAGCTGTTACTATTGGATGTTCTGTTGAAAAGATAAATTCACCATCATTTTTTAACAGATCTCTTATTTTCTTAATTAGATGTGAGTAATCTTCTATGTAATGTATAACTAAAGAACTTGTTATTAAGTCGAATTTTTGATTTGGCAAATTAAGTTCTTCTATTGGTACACACATATAATCTATTTTTTCGTTTTTGTTATACATTTCAGCTTGTTCAATCATATTTCTTGAGATGTCCACTCCTATAACTTTCGAGGCACCATTTTCTACACAGTACATAGAAAAATGACCAGTTCCACATCCCAAATCTAATACAGACTTATCTGTAAGATTAGCAATTATAGATTTAATTGCTGGCTGTTCAACAAAATCATTAAAGGTAAATCCATTTTCACGTAATGACTTATAATTTTTAAAGAAAAACGGATTATCATAAATGTTTTGTTTCATTATATACCTCCTATAATACAATCTATATTTTTTATATTCTAGGGGGCATCCAAAAATTCCTATATTAACCAAAATACACTTCAACTAACCTGCCATTTAGTTGAATAAGGAACAGTGTATATCCTATACATGTTAGGTTGACATAACGTCTCATTATCGGAAGTGAAATGTGCTTATACATCCAGGCTGTTGATGATAGCTAATATTTGATGATCTGTCCATTTGCCATTAATCTTTACATTTTCTTTAGCTATACCTTCTTTTTTAAATCCTACTTTTTCTAATACACGAATAGATGCTATATTGCTAGGCATAGCTCCTGCTTCAATTCTATGTAGTTTTAATTCTCTAAATGCAAAGTCTACAACAAGTCGAAGAGCCTCTGTTGTATAGCCCCTTGAATTATGCTCCCTATCTAAGGTAAATCCCGTATAACAGCTTTGGGCGGGATCCCTAGCAATTTGAGTTAATGAAATGTCTCCGATAAGTTTATCAGTTGCTTTTAAAAAGATTCCAAAAGCGTAAACTTGATCTTCAGCTTTCTTTTTTAATGCTCGTTCAATGCGCATTTTTTGATGTTTTTCTGTATAAAAGACTTCTGGGAGTAATGGACAAACTCGTTGAAAAAATTCGCGATTTCTAGTGTGTAAGTTAGCTAACTCGCTCGCGTCAGAAATTTTGTAAAGTCGAAGATATATTTGCTGTCCTACGATTTTCATAAAAAACCTCCGATATCCTTTTAATACAATTTTATTCTCGTCAAATCTTATAAATTCCTTTTTTATATTATATTCATGTTAAGCTAACATGACGTCTCATTATCGATAACAAGGAAAGGTGGGCCCATCCTCTGACAAAGGAATTTCCTTTTTTTGTTCTACAGATTTATGCATTATTTTATACATTCCTATCCTGACGCAGGTTTTCGGGTTCTCTTTTGTTACTGAATTATCCAAAAACTGTATAAATTTTTGTATGCTCTTAGCATGGGGGTTTTCAAAAACGGTGACGGTACCCCTAGATTTAAAAAGAAAAAAGCAATGATTCGATTTCAAACCTAGTCATTGCTTTATCTATTGCATCTTGATTTACACCTATATAACGTAACATGACCTTCTCTGAAGAGTGACTGAATATCTCCATGATTAATGTGCTATGTTTTTCGTTTGCATGTACATATGGTACCCGTACGTCTTTCTTAGCGTATGCGTTCTATTTCATCTAAACTAAACTCTGCTGCGGCTATACTTAATATCTTATATTCCATACTACGACCGATAGGACGATTCTTTCATTGTCTACTTTGTAATAGGTATTCATGATCTTCTCTTTCTTCTATAAACCATTTCAGTTCTCTTTTTAATGCTGCAGTATTTTGAATACGTTTTTGTTTTCCTGTTTTCTTTTCCCTCATAGAGATATGACTCGTTTTTACATCTTCTACCTTCAATTTTAAAATGTCAGAGATTCTCAAGCCTGTATTGATTCCCATAATGAATAAAATTTAATTTCGTGCACACTTCTCCTTAAAATACTCTTTTAGCTGCTGTATTTCTTCTGGATCACGTATCTGCTGAACAAAATTCATTATTCATTACCTCCAGTTTCTTCAGTCTCATATACTTCTAATCTAAGAGCAACAGCTAATTTATAAAAAGCACTAGATCTATTTCGTCTATACGTACGCTCACTCATACCAACATTTGCTAAAGCAATATCTTCTGCTGGCTTCCCTACCATATTTGTTGGACCATGATATCTTACCTCGCTAGATGCTGTAACCTTCATCTCATTTCTAATCATCCCAAATTGTCTATAAATACGAACATTTTCAAGAATCTCTTCTAAACGAACCTGCGTTGCTTTGCGATCAATTTTAGGTAAGAAAGTTAATTGCGCCATATATAAAAACACCCCTTATACATTTTGTTAATAAAAAAGCGGAAACCAAACTATAGAGCAATATTACTAATGCTCTTATAGTTCGATGTCCGCTGATTCTTCCAGTAGGACTATATTTATAGATATTGTTATATCATTTTCTCATATTTTAGTGATTTTCTTATTAGAAAAAGATTATTTTGTAACAAATTTATAAAATCCATCTTCATTGAGCACTTTATATCTAAAAGGAGTAATTATGAAAATTTTGGAATACATATTACTTAGATTGGTTGGATTGCATTATTCAGAACATGGTGGGCTATATTCTTTCATTGAGTGTTTTTAAATCTCAACATCCATTATAATTTTTAAAGAAAACTTTTTAGATCAAGTAGCATATCATACTAGACAAGGATATATTCCACAAAATTTTGAAAGGAGGACTCTTTATGAATACAACTTTAATTTCTCATTTTTATAACGAAGAGTATCTGCTTCCGTGGTGGTTAATGCACCATACAAAATTATTTGATCATGGTATTCTTATTAATCGTGGGTCTACTGATCGTTCGGTTGAAATATGCAAATTATTTGCACCTCATTGGGAAATCCGTGATTCAAAAGTATTAGAGTTTGATGCCGTATTAGTTGATCAAGAAGTAATGAACATAGAAAAAGAAATTACGGGCTGGAAAATGGTGTTAAATACCACTGAATTTCTTTGCTGTTCTAATAAAGAAGAGTTTTTTTCATCACTTACTAAATTAAAAAGAAAGATGTATTCCATTAGAACTATTTTAATGGTAGATGACCCTATGCATGCCTACACTAAACCGAGATATGGAATTCCACTTGTCAAACAACGTTTTCATGGAATAGTAATTCAGCCTAGTCCTCTTACCATTTATAACGGCGGTAGATTAATTCATAATTATTCGCATGGTAACTATTCAGTAGGAAGACATAACTCGTTCTATTCGTTTACTATTTACAAGTATCCTGCTTTCATTTTAAAGTTCTTTTACAGTCCATGGAACAACGCTATGAAGGACCGGAAACTACAGATTGGTCCTACTCTTTCTAAACATAGCGCCCAGAATGGTTTGGGTACTCATCATCTTGTAACACTAGCTAAATTAGAAGAAAATTATCTACACTATGCAAACTTAACTAGCGATCTTCGATTAATGCCAGAATATCAATTGTTATTTCCAGATTTATGTTTTCCAAATTAATTATTGTATCTATAAATCAACACAATCCATAATTATTCAAATAACGCTTTTATGAAAAGTTATTTCTCTTAAATTATTCAGACATTTTCATGGCTTATTTTCATATATTCAGTATTCCCTCAATACACTAAGAAAAGTATACAAAGTGAATGGAGGTTAAATATGCTTATCACAAATATTTATGATTTTATAGCCAAGTATGGGCGTCCCCCTCACTTTCACAAAGATTTCCCTTTAATCTTATTTTGGAGCCAAAAAAGCGGCTGCACTTCACTCGCATATTGGTTCTTTTATCACATTAATTTGTTTAAAGAAGTTGTAAAATATAGCCCATTTGTTCATAACTATGAATTTGAAATTTATAAAAATTCCATACCATATTTCACTGATTTAGCCAACGCATTACAAGCAAAAGAAAAAGACACGTATAAATTGGTAAGAAACCCTTTCAAAAGAGCTGTAAGTTCCTTTATTTCTCTTATACCAGCGCCATATTACGAATCCACTGAGTGGAAGCCAATCCGTCGTTATCTTTATGGTGATGAATCTTGCAATAAAAAGATTTCCTTTAAACTGTATTTATATTATTTAAAAGCGCATGCACCAAATTTTGAAGGTGTAAACCCACACTTCACACCTCAATATATACAAGGAGAAGAAGAGTTCGTTACAAATTACATTTACCTTGAAAAATTCTCTACCCATCTGTCTATCTTAGAAGACAAACATTGTTTAAAAAAATCTCCATTAAACGGATTAATAAACTCGTGGCATCACCAAAGTAATCTAGCAAATTACAAAGGTAACTATGCAGATGGTGATATTACAGATCCCTTATTCCCAAGGCATCCGACCTATGATAGTTTTTATGATGAAGAAACGATTCAATTAGTTGAAGATATCTTCAAAGAAGATTTCACTACTTACAAATATCCCTCAACATTACTTTAAAATATAAACATTTTCCTTATCATAAATTCATAATTATTACAGAGAAACTTAAGCCACCTACTTAAGTTTCCTCATAATACTCCTGCAAATTGAAGTTGGGCACTATTCTAATAGTGCTCTTTTTAATGAATTTCAATTTTCAAAAGATTTCTATTGAGTCCCCCTCCAAAATAACTATTTTGTTCGACTTTCTATTAAGCTCTTTTTTAATAAACCTTACAAATTCGTAATACTATTGTCACCTAAATAGATAGTTAATTGGTTAATTCTGGTTTAATATAACAGACTGTTAGATTGATTAAATAAAACATTATTGGTAGGTGTGACACTTGATGGCAAGAAAATTATTACGCTACGTAATTGTAAGTATGTTTTTTCTAACTATTCCGATTATATTTATACATTTTGTATCGGCTCAATCCATTCCAAAAGAATACAGTGAAGAATGGCCCACAGTAAAAAAAACTGCTGAACTAGTTACAATTGGTTACTTTAAAAAAGAGAAGACTCTTGATATTGTAATAAAAAAAGTTGAGCCTCCGGAAGAATATAGAACACATGAGATTTACCTATTCGGACATGTTGCTGACGATAAAAAACAAAAGATTTCTGCTATTGTAAATTTTAGTGAGAACTATTCAATTAGAGATACATCTGAAGATTTATTTTAAGTCAAAGAGTATTTAACTTATGTTAGATGCTCTTTTAGCTAAAATAACGCTTTTGTTAAGATCCACGCATCCATTTCTTAGGTGAAAAACTTTTATAAAGGCATTTTTTTAGACAAATTTACCAGATGAATTAACAGAAACTTCGTGTTATTCTTAATTTGTTGAATAACCCAATACATTCAACAATGCTCTTGACTGCATACTTAGTATGCAACCATCCATCCAGATACCTTAGCTAATACGTCCCCAAAATCGTTATTATTGCTAAGGTATCTTTTTAGATGCCCTGTGTGCAGGGCTTTTTTATTTCAGTGATAACGCTCTTTTTCCCATATAATTATTGATGCTTGTAGTCCCATTTCTTAACAAAATTCAAATTTGATTATATTAACCGAATTTTTCGCTCTTCCATACGAATTACTTTTCCATTTTGAATATACAAATGATTGTTCACCAAATCCACCTTGAGGTGGTTCTATTAGTTGGACCTGACCATTTTTAACAACATATATTCCGTTTATTTTCAAAACTGACACATAATAAGTGATTTATATCACCACATTGATTTTAATATATTGCTATTCTTGGTTTAGTTATCACATTAAACTTTATGGAGGCATTCATATGGAACATACATTTACTGAAACTTCTATTGTCGGTGAGATTGTTACACAATTTCCGAAAGCTAGTGATCTTTTTAAATCATATAGAATAGATTTTTGTTGTGGTGGTAATAAACCACTTATTGATGCAATTAATGAAAGAAATTTATCAGCAACAGAAGTACTTACAGAGTTAAATACGCTTTATGATAAAACAAAACTATTAAACGAGTCTGAAATTGATTGGAAAAATGCATCTTATCGCGAATTGATTGATTATGTTATAAATAAGCACCATCGCTATTTAAATGAAGAGTTGCCACAATTAAGTCCGTATGTAACGAAAGTATTACGCGTCCATGGAGCTAGTCAGCCTCATTTAGCTCAAATTCATAAGCTATTTCATGAACTTAAGATGGAATTAGAACAGCATTTAATTAAAGAAGAAACAGAAGATTTCCCATTAATTTTAGAATTCGAACAACATCCAACTGATGAAAACTATGCAAAATTACGTAAAGTAGTGGATGAGTTAGAGAATGAACATAACCACGCTGGCAATATTATTAAAGAACTTCGTAAAGTGACAAATGACTTTACTCCTCCAGAAGGAGCTTGTGGCACTTATCGACTTGTTTACCAACGTCTTGAAGCTCTAGAATCTGATTTATTTGAGCATATACATTTAGAGAATAACATTTTATTTCCACGTGCAATTACGAAAGCATAGATAAAGCACAGGACATGAGTATACATGCTCATGTCCTGCTTTTTCATTGTGTAAGAAATAGTCACACTTCCCCTATCATTTCATTGGGCAGCTTACTATTATTTAATTAGGTGCGGGTCTCTTCACTCCCCCACCTACCCATATAAAAAATTCCCTTTCACTTATCTCTCCACATAAATCCGAATTTTAACAATTTGTGAATCATTATTAAGATGTGATAAATATCACATCTCCCTCTTTTTTTATTTTCTATAATAGAAACATAATATACTTTGTTCAACATTTCACATAAAAAAGGGGAAATGAATATGAAAAAACGTTTAGTTATGATCGGAAATGGTATGGCTGGCATACGCTGTATGGAAGAAATATTAAAACATGATAGTGATTCATATGAGCTTACTATTTTTGGAGATGAACCACATCCAAACTATAATCGCATTATGCTCTCTCATGTTTTACAAGGCAAAACAAATATGCAAGATATCATTATGAATGACTACAGTTGGTACGAAGAAAATGAAATAACCTTGTATACAAACGAAAGAGTTCAAAGTATTAACCGAGAAGAAAAAATCATTATCACAGAAAAGAATCGTACTCTTACATATGACAAACTCATTATCGCAACAGGTTCTAGTGCTTTTATTTTACCTGTTGAAGGTTCTACCCTTCCTGGTGTGACAGGATTTCGAACAATTGAAGATACACAATTTATGATTGATACTGCTAAAGATAAGAAAAAAGCCGTTGTCATCGGCGGTGGGTTACTTGGCTTAGAAGCCGCAAGAGGTCTTATTGATTTAGGAATGAACGTACATGTTGTTCATTTAATGCCGAGCTTAATGGAGCAACAACTAGATACAAAAGCAGCTTCTCTCCTTCGTGAAGATTTAGAAGCACAAGGCATGAAATTTCTCATGGAAAAGAAAACGGTAAAAATTCTTGGTACAGACCATGTTGAGGGCATTCAATTTGAAGATGGTGAAGTTGTAGATTGTGATTTAATTGTAATGGCAGTCGGGATACGCCCGAATACGCAAATAGCAAAAGATGCTAGTTTAATTGTAAATCGCGGTATTGTAGTCAACGACTATATGCTAACAAATGATGAATCCATTTATGCCGTTGGTGAATGTGCAGAACATGACGGTATCGCATATGGACTTGTTGCTCCTCTTTATGAACAAGGTGCGATATTAGCAAAACATATAACGAATTTACAAACTGATGGATATACGGGCAGTATCGTCGGTACACAATTAAAAGTTGCAGGTTGTGATTTATTCTCTGCTGGCCAAATTTATGAAGATGACCAAACGAAAGCAATATCCATCTTTGATGAATGTAAACGTTCCTATAAAAAAGTATTAATTCGTGACAATAAAGTCGTCGGTATCGTTTTATATGGTGACACAGCTGACGGTACACGCCTCTTTAGCATGTTAAAGAAAGAAGAGGATATACAAGAATATACAGCCGCTTCCCTTCTCCACAAAGCTGGTGAAGAAAGTGCACTTGACGTTGCTACAATGAGTGCGGATGACACGATTTGCGGATGTAATGGTGTTACGAAAGGTACAATCGTTCACGCCATTTTAGAACAAGAGTTAACGACTTTTGAAGAAGTTAAGGGCTGTACGAAAGCCGCAGGTTCTTGTGGTAAATGCCGTCCGCTTGTGGAACAAGTTTTATCTCATACACTTGGAGATGCTTTTGATGCCTCAGCGCAATCTGCCGGTATGTGTGGATGTACAACTTTATCCCGTGATGAAGTCGTAGCGGCCATTCACGAGAAAGGCTTAAAATCTCCAAAAGAAGTACGAAATGTTCTTGGTTTTATACATGAAGAAGGCTGTTCAAAATGTCGTCCTGCTTTAAACTACTATTTACGTATGGCGATTCCAGAAGAATATGAAGATGATAAATCGTCCCGTTTCGTTAATGAAAGAATGAATGGTAACATCCAGCACGATGGTACATTCTCTGTTATTCCACGCATGTACGGAGGCGTTACAACAGCTGATGATTTAATGAAAATTGCTGAAGTTGCGAAAAAGTACGATGTTCCTCTTGTGAAAATTACAGGTGCAAGCCGAATCGGCTTATATGGTGTTAAGAAGCAAGATTTACCTAACGTATGGGCTGACTTACATATGACTTCGGGATATGCATATTCAAAATCGCTTCGTAATGTAAAATCATGTGTTGGTTCTCGCTTCTGCCGTTTCGGTACGAAAGATTCATTAGGACTTGGTATGTTGCTTGAACAATCATTAGAAATGGTAGATACACCTCATAAAATGAAGATGGGTGTAACGGGCTGTCCGCGTAACTGTGCGGAAGTACTGACGAAAGATTTTGGCGTTGTTTGTGTCGAAAATGGATACCAACTTTATATTGGCGGAAATGGTGGTACGGAAGTACGCGAAGCTGATTTTGTAATGATTGTCCCTACTGAAGATGATGTCCTTCGCATCGCTACAGCTTATATGCAATATTATCGTGAAACTGGTATTTATGGAGAGCGTACTGCCTACTGGACAGAACGTTTAGGCTTCGATCATATAAAAGAAATACTGCAAGATGCAAATATGGTCACTAAGTTAAATGAACGTTTCCAAAAAGCTCGTGGCACATATAAAGAAGCATGGGGACAAGCACTAGAAACGAAATCATTAAAAGCGATGTATGAAGTAGAAACTGTGAAATAAGGAGCTGTGATCTATATGATACAAACGAAAGAAAAAATAAAAGTTATGCGTGCGGAAGACCTTCCTATTCAAATCGGTAAAGAGGTGCAAATGAATGGTATGTCTATCGCCCTATTCCGCCTTTCAAATGGAGATATTCGAGCTGTAGAAAATCGTTGTCCTCATAAAAACGGACCGTTAGCAGAAGGAATTGTATCTGGAGAATTCGTCTTTTGTCCACTGCATGATTGGAAAATTTCATTACTAACAGGTGAAGTGCAAAAACCTGATGACGGCTGTATCCAAACATACGAAGTAGAAGTTATTGATGGTGACATTTATATAAACATGTAATTTACGAAAGGAAGCCTCCTCTGGCTTCCTTTTACATAAAAATAGAAGAGGTGCGATTATGAACGGATATGTATATTTAGTTGGTGCAGGACCAGGTGATGAAGGGCTTATTACAAAGAAAGCGATAGATTGTTTAAAGCGTGCAGATATCGTTTTATATGACCGTTTATTAAATCCTAGATTTCTTCATTATACAAAAGAAACATGCGAACTTATTTATTGCGGAAAAATGCCGAAAAATCATACTATGCGACAAGAAATGATTAACGCCCACCTCCTTCAATTTGCGAAAGAAGGAAAAACCGTTGTACGCTTAAAAGGTGGAGATCCCTCTATTTTTGGTCGTGTTGGTGAAGAAGCAGAAACTTTAGCATCTGCGAACATTCCGTATGAAATTGTACCAGGTATTACATCTAGCATCGCCGCTAGTAGCTATGCAGGTATCCCCCTCACCCACCGTAACTACAGTAATAGCGTCACTTTACTAACTGGACATGCAAAAGGTCCTTTGGCCGATTATGGAAAATATAATTCATCCCACAATAGCGACACAATCGCCTACTACATGGGTATAAAAAACTTACCTACCATTTGTGAAAACTTACTACAAGCAGGAAAAAAAGAAGATACACCCGTAGCAGTCATTGAATGGGGTACAACTGGGAAACAGCGCGTTGTCACAGGGACTCTAGCAACCATTGTTCATAACGTCAAAACCGAAAATATTTCTAACCCTTCCATGACGATTGTTGGTGATGTCGTTTCCTTACGTAATCAAATCGCTTGGAAAGAACGTAAACCATTACATGGTAAAAAAGTTTTATTTGCATCTGCAACAAATAAAACAAGTGTAATGAAGCAAAGGTTACAAGAAACCGGTGCAGAAATATATCAAATTCCAACTTTCAAAAAGGAAGAATATACATTAACACTTGAACAAATCAATGAAATTTTTAACGTTGATCGCCTTGTTTTTTGTTCAGCTGAAAGTGTAGAAATCTTGATGCAAGCATGTAGTAAATACCAGAAAGATATTCGTTCCTTACAGGCAGAGCTGCAGCACATGAATGTTGCCACTCAAGAAAAACTTATGCAATATGGGCTACTAAGTAAACAAGCAAAGTTCTCTTCCCATACAACTGTTTATTTAGGCAGAAATATTAACCGAATTGCTTTTATTCAAGAGAAAATTGGTGCTGGCTCCTATATGATGACTCATGAGTATACAATTGATCATCGTTTCGATGAAGTTCATTCTCGTATACTTTCTGAATTCTCATGGGATAGCATTGTGTTTGAAGGGCGTGCCTCAATTGATACTTTTTTATCAGAAATAAAACGACTTGGTTTTATTGATATTCTTACTCTTCCCTTCTCGTATACCGACGTTCCAACTTTACACTATGCGAATAAAGTCGGATTACATAATGTAGATGAGCAATTACAAGACATTATTATGAAGAAAGATTTGGTGCTACGATGAAAGGAATTGTATATGTTGGACACGGTAGTCGCCTGCAAGAAGGCAATGAACAATTTATTCGCTTTATTCAATCTGTCATGAAAGAATGTAACGAAAGAATTCAAAAAATAGCTTTTCTAGAACTAACAACACCTACCATTTCGGATGCAGTTACAGAAACAATACTAGAGGGAGCAACTGAAATAATGATTGTACCTGTTTTATTATTTGCAGCAGCTCACTATAAACGTGATATTCCTCTTGAAATAGAACAAATACAAAAGAAATACCCACATATAACATTTTCAGTTGTACCACCTTTTAGTACGCATCCACATATGGTTGAACTTGTAGCGAAAAGAATACGTGAAACTATTCCAATGCAAGGTAGTAGTATTTTACTCGTAGGAAGAGGCAGTAGTGACCCCCAGCCGATACATGAGTTACAACAAATCGGAGCAGCTGTCGAACGAAAACTCAGTATGCCAGTATCGTGCTCCTTTTTAACGAAAGGAACTCCCTCTTTTACTGCTGAGCTCAAGACTATAACATCGGCCGCATCCCATGTATATGTCATGCCGTACCTTCTCTTTACCGGATTATTGCTTCAAAAAATCAAATTGCATACAAAAAAATACGATCACGTTACGACTTGTAACTGCCTGAAGTTTGATACATATATGAAGTTGGCATTATTAGAGCGAATGGAGGAATGTGTGTATGTATAGCATGTACCCTCTTATGTTTAATCTACATAATAAAGTGGTTGTTATCATTGGTGGAGGTAAAATTGCATATCGAAAAGCGTCTGGATTAAAAAATACAGGCGCTTTCGTCACCGTTATTAGCCCCGAGATTTGCGAGGAAATGACAGAACTTCCCTATATTACTTGGAAGCAAAAAACTTTTAGTAATGATGACATTAAAGATGCTCATCTTATTTATGCAGCTACAAATCAACATACTGTTAATATGATGGTCAAACAGGCCGCCCACGATTTCCAGTGGGTTAACGTTGTAAGCGATGGTACAGAATCATCGTTTCACACACCTGGCGTTATAAGAAATAATGAATATATTGTCACTATTTCAACTTCTGGTAAAGATCCATCGTCTACAAAGCGTATGAAGCAAGAATTAACATCTATACTTCCTAAACTTATAAAAAAGCTTTCTCGTACTCACAAATAATAATCTATTTCTTAGCCAAAATAGTAATTACCTTTGGACAAACGTTTTTTAGAAGCGTTTGTTCTTTTTGTTTTGGTTTCTTTTTTGAAACTGCACAAGCAATCTGCGAAGAAAATGAATGGTGTCGGCAACTTGTAAACAAGTAAATGTTATGATAACTGCAACATTACGAGCAACTCTTTCAATTCATTTTTTACATTGGATATTCATTCAACCAAATTAGCGATTGTTCATAATCATCGAAAAATTCCACAGATTCTTTCGTATTGGATTGTTGTAAATAATTCAGTATCTCCCCTTCTTCAAGAAGAAATGCAATTGCCTTACTATGATTCAAAATGGTTTCATTGAAGAACTTATCTTTCCATACTTTTTGAACAGAAAAATGATTTGGCGTGTATCCTTTTCTATCTACCAATAATTTGTATTTCCGCCCTTCAGAAATAAATTGCTGACAAACCTGCTCAAAATCATTAAACCATTCATACACATCCTCTGTTTTAATCTGACCAATTAGATGGGTAACAATCAAATCTCCTGAAACTGTTGTGCTGATATTCTGTTTACTCAACTTGGAATCATCTCCCTTTGTTACAATTATGCGGGAAATTCTTATAAAATCAATAAAGATAAAATTCTTAAGTAATAAAACAACATTATTTACGAAAAGGCCCTTGTTATACATAAGACAATTCATTCTTGTTTGTTTAAGTAGAAAAAAGGATGCCTCTACTAGGCACCCTTTTTTCTATTAATGATTCTTTAACATCACTAACAGCTTCTCTTGACTATACATCCACACTGTAATAATTAAACAAGCAAGCGCTACTTCTGATAACGCCATAAATCCGATTGCATAATGACCTGTTAGTTGGAATAGTAATGTTAAAATTAATGGCGGGAAAAACCCTCCTAGTCCACCTAAAGCTGACACAACACCATTTACAATCCCTGCTTGCTCAGAGAAGTACATTGGCACAAGCTTGAAGATTGTACCATTGCCAATACCTGCACAAAATGCGACTAGTAAGCAACCAAATGTGTATACGTTCATGCTTGGCATAAATGATAGGATAATACCTGAAAGTGTTAAACCGATAAATACGAAGATTAATATTTTAAATGGATTAAATTTATCACCGAGCCAACCACCAATCGGGCGCATAATTGTTGCTAATACGATGAAGCCAGCTGTCCGCATACCTGCATCTACTTTCTCTAATCCGAAGTGAGATACTAAAAAGTTTGGTAAGTATACTGTAAATGCGACGAATGATCCGAAAGTTAAAAAGTAAAAGATACATAAAAACCAAAGTTTTTCATTTTTATATACACCTTTTATTTGTTCCATTAATGGTGTATTCACCTTTTTTTCTTTACGATCTCCTAATAAAAAGTTCATAAGTGCAAATGCTGCAAGTAAAATTAAATAACACTGTACTGTCGTTCTCCAGCCAACTGAAGTTGCAATAACAGGTGCTAAAAATGAAGTAATTGCTGTTCCAGCGTTACCCACTCCGTAAATACCATTTACAAAACCGTGGCTCTCTTTTGGAAAGTACTTTGGTAAAGAAGTTACTCCTACAGAGAATACAGCACCACCAATCCCTACAAATAAGCCACCAATAATTAAATCCATCATAGAATTGGCAACACTAATGTAAAAGACAGGGAATAATAAAAGAATAAAACTAATAAAGAATAATTTTCTTGCTCCGTAACGATTCGTCCAATAACCAATTGGAATGCGAAGAATAGAACCTAAAATAACCGGTACTGCTGTTACCATAGAAATTTGTCCCGCAGTTAATGGAATATCTGCTTTAATATAAGGCATTAATGATGATAAAATGACCCATACCATAAAACCGATAACTAGATTAGAAGTTTGTAAACTTAATTGAAAATTAGGACTTTTCATCCTGTTCCCTCCTATGTATGCATAGTTATATTCATTCTCTCCAGCCTAATCACGTCCTAACATGATTAGGCTGAAAAGAATCAACCACCACTTACTGGCGGAATCATTGCTACGACGTCGCCAGTTTGAATGATGTCATCCTCATTTGCGTATTCTTCATTTACGGCGACCATTATCTCGTTTGAAATTGCTACATTGTATTTCTTAATCAGAACTTCCTTTAGTTCAGAAACTGAAATATTTTCACAATCTATTTGCAAGACCGACTTACTTGCTTCTTCTTGCAAATGTGCAAATAATAGTACTTCAATCATGTTCTCATCTCCTTTTCAGGTTCGCCATTACCATATGCTATTTTCTCTAACTGATCCCCTATCCATGACTCACCATCTTCCCAAAACTCTTTCTTCCAAATCGGAACAATTTGTTTTATACGCTCCATAATATATTCATTCGCCTCATAGGCCGCTTTCCGGTGTGGTGTAGAAACAGCAACAACAACAGCAAGATCAGAAATTTGTAATGTACCAATGCGATGTGTAATTGCCACATATGTCCCAGGCCACTTCGCTTCTACTTCAGCACCAATTTTCTCAAGCTGTTTTTCCGCCATTGTCTTATAAGCTACATACTCTAAATAAAGCGTGCGACGTCCTTTCGTAAATTCTCTGACAGTACCAATAAAAGTAGTAACTGCACCGCACTCACGGCGAATTACTTTACTTGTAACATCTTCAATTAAAATAGGAGTATCAATTACTTCATAATACGTATGTGTCATCTTGCACCTCTTATCTTTGTATAAATTAGCAATCTATTTTTCTGTTACTTGTATGATCGAAGCGGCTCTTCCCACGGCCACTCACTTCCGGCGCTTGATTCTAATAACAGTACCGAAACGGTTATTCCTGCTTCAAATCCTCTCGTTCCTCCCGGCAGAACGATACATGCATTCGCTTCTGCAAGTGAAGAAATTGCGCTAGATTTATCTAAACCGACTGGTGTAACTTGTAATTGGCCATCTACAAGTTCTACATTCCCTCTTACAAAACGAGTAAACGGATTTGCTTTCGGAAAGTCTTTCTGTAAAATTGCTTCTGCTCGAAATAAGTGCGGATCTTTCCTGTGCAAGTATGTTCCAATGACTGGTCGAACATATAATTCACATCCGACATAACAAGCAGAAGGATTACCAGATAGACCAAATAATAGTTTTCCTTCTAGCTCAGCGACAGTTGTCACGCTTCCTGGTCGCATCGCTATTTTATTGAAAAGTACATTTGCTTGTAATCTCTCATAAATAGCAGGTAAATAGTCATAGTCTCCTACTGAAACGCCACCAGTTGTAATTAATATATCAACTTCTTTTATCGCTTTTTTTACAGTGTTATAACACGTCTCAAAATCGTCAGCGAATTGTCCATAATACTGTACAACTCCGCCCGCTCGTTCAATTTGAGCAGCGATCATATAGGAGTTACTATTTCGAATCTTCCCTTCTTTCAGTTGTTCATGTACTTCGAGTAGTTCACTCCCTGTCGTTACAATTCCAATAACCGGCTGTCTTACAACATGCACGGAACTATAACCAAACGTAGCAAGCAGTGCCGCTACTCCAGGGTTAATAGAAGTCCCTTTTTTCACAAGTATGGCATTTTGTTTTACATCTTCTCCTTGAAAAGAAATGTTATCACCAGAAGTGAAAGAGCGTTTTAATTTCATATAAGTCTTTTTGTTTTCTTCAAACCCTTCCGTTAGTTCTAACATAACAACAGCATTACATCCCGCTGGAATTGCGGCTCCTGTCATAATACGTACAGCTTGAAATGCTTTTACTTCCTCTTTAAAAACAAAACCTGCTCCAATTTCACCTATCACTTCAAACTGAATTGGGTTACTGCTACTTGCTTCTTTTGTATCTTCTGTTCGAATCGCAAATCCGTCGTACGGAGAGCGATCAAAATGCGGAACATCATGATCTGCAACAACATCTTCTCCGAGGACTCTTCCGTAACTTTCGGTAAGAGAAACCTTTTCCATTTCACCTTGATAGGCATATTCCATTACACGTGCAACTGCTTCTGCCACTGAGATTGGTGTACGTTTTTCTAACATTCTTTTTCACCTCGTTTTGATAAGAAGAAACTCTCTTTCTGTTCATCCTATATATTTTGCGTATAACCGTTTTGCCATTTTCATATCATTAGTCCCATGAATAAACGCTCTGCCGTCTGTAAATAACACAAAACGATATTCATCTACTAGAAAGGATAGTAAATATGGAGTTTTTTTGACATTCACACTTTTTTGTAAGCGCTTTTGAATTTCTTCTAAATTAAGAATTTTTTTTATTCCTGGACGGATTTGAACTGTATTCCGCCCGCATAGCACTTCCGTTTTCATCTGTGCTTCAAATGTTAAACTTGGATACGTGCGTACATTCCCACAAGATGGACATGTACTTTTTTTCTGCCTATTTACTTTTAATGAGAGATATTGATTGTTCCAAATATCAAATGATAACATTGTTCCTCTTAACGCCTCAAAATCATCCACCAATATTTTCATCGCTTCTGTTACTTGGTGAGCAACAACCATTTGTACCGCTGGCTGAATGATTCCGGCTGTATCGCATGTTGCACCGCCCATAGGATGATCCATTAAGCAGCGAAAACATGGTGTTTCTCCAGGAAGAATCGTATACGTTACGCCGTAACTTCCAATGCATCCACCGTATATCCAAGGTATATTTTCTTTTTGTGAAATATCATTTATAAGTAGGCGCGTATCAAAATTATCAGTCGCATCTACTATAAGATCTGCTTCTTTTGTTAACTCTTCCATTTCTTGCATTGTAACATCCGTTACAACAGGTACAATTTCTACTTCAGAATTAATTTTTCTTAAATGCTCTGCCGCTGCAATTGCTTTCGGTTTACACTGCTGTGCATCTTCTTCTGTATATAACTGTTGTCTTTGTAAATTACTCCATTCAACGTAGTCACGGTCAGCAATTGTCAATTTCCCAATTCCCATCCTAACGAGCGCTTCTGCATTCGCAGCTCCTAGTGCACCCGCTCCTATTAGGAGCACATGCTTTTCTTTTATTTTTCTTTGTCCCATTTCACCAATTCCAGAAAACAATACTTGCCTTGAATAACGCTCTTGCATAGGGAACCCTCCTTTCGTTATCCACCAATGTAAGACATTTCTACTTTTGGACGTTTATTTGCACTTTCAGCTGTTCTTTCATCTGAATACCGATCTTTTCTAAACTCCCATGTATGTTGTAGAATTTTTAATAGTGATGCATTAGAAATATTTTCTCGAAGCAGCGTTCGCAAATCCGTTCCTTTCGTTCCAAATAGGCATGTAAAAAACTTTCCGTCTGCCGAAATACGAGCTCTCGTACAAGAAGAACAAAATGACTCAGAAACAGAAGTAATAAAGCCAACTTCTGCATCGCTCCCTACATATCGATACACTTTAGCTACTTCTCCAAAGTAACGAGGCTGGGCGGGCTCAATCGGATATACACGATTAATTTTCTCTATTAATTGTTCCTTCGTAATGACTTGTTCAAAGTTCCAGCCGTTCGTACTGCCCACATCCATAAACTCGATAAAACGTAGCTGAATTTCTTGTTCTTTAAAATACTGAGCCATAGGAAGAATTTGACTATCATTCATCCCTTTTTTTACGACCATATTTACTTTCACTTCTAATCCAGCTGCCTTCGCTGCTTCAATCCCTTTCAATACAGGTTTTGTGCTTACATTTCGGCCATTTATTTTTTTGAAAACGTGATCCTCTATCGCATCTAAACTAATATTTACACGTTTTAATCCCGCAACTTTTAGCGCCTTAGCTTGTTTTGCTAAATGAATACCGTTTGTTGTGAGTCCAATATCTGTTAAGCCTTCTAGCTTTGCAAGCCTTGCAATTAACTTTGGTAAATCTTTACGCAATAAAGGTTCACCGCCAGTAAGTCTAATTTTATTGACTCCCATACTTATAAATAATCTAGCTAATCTTTCTATTTCATCGAATGTTAATAAAAACTCTTCCTGTAAAAAAGCATAATCAGATCCGAACACTTCGGCTGGCATACAGTATGTACACCTAAAATTACAACGATCAATAACTGAAATACGTAAATCTTGAAGTGGCCGCTCTAACGAATCCCTCATCTTCTCGTGCATCTATATCCCTTCTTTTCTACTGCAATCCTTAGTAGGTTTCATATTTTTTATTTGCCTTTATTATAAAAAAGAAGCTACATATTCAATGTGACTTTTCTCACATTACTTTCCCCATTCAAAAATTCTTCACAAATCCGTTCGAATTTTGTTCACATCTTTAGTCTCATCTACTTTACATATTGAATTTTTTTTGGTTATCTTTTCAACTAAAAACTTATACTCATTTACCCCTTTACTTCCATTAACTCTTAAAACATATTAATTTATTTTCCCGTACAGTCATTGAAATTTCACTTTTTTTAAATAGCTCTTGCATTTTCATCATACTTACACTCAAAATAGGAAATGTATTGCTTATAAGAAGAAAGGTGATCGCTGTGGCAAACAGTATGACATTATCTCAAGATTTAAAGGAATTACTTGCATCTGTTGAATATAAAATGCAGATAAAAAAAGGAAGTTTTATTTTTCAAGAAGGTATGGAAGCAACAGAACTCTATATCATCCACTCAGGAAAAGTACAAATTAGTAAACTAAGTGCTGACGGACAAGAATTAACACTCCGTATTTGTTCGGCATACGACATTATTGGCGAATTAACATTATTCACGGACAATGCGAAGTATTTATTAAATTCAAAATGCCTTGAAGATGTTGAAGTAGGAGTAATAAAGCGTGAAACCTTAGAAAAAGCATTACTCCAAAAACCCGCACTTGTATTTGAATTTATGAAATGGATTAGTGAACATTTAAGAAGAATGCAAACGAAGTTCCGCGATTTAGTATTACACGGCAAAAAAGGTGCCCTGTATTCTACTCTCATACGAATGACAAATAGTTATGGTGTGTTAAAGGAAAATGGTATTCTCATCGATTTACCATTAACGAATCAAGAACTTGCGAACTTCTGTGCAACTTCCCGTGAAAGCGTAAATCGAATGTTAAATGATTTGAAAAAAAAGGGTACGATTTCTATTACTAAAGGAAAGATTACAATTCATGATTTACAATTTTTAAAATGTGAAATTGCTTGTGAAGATTGTTCTACCTCTGTTTGTAGCATTGATTAGCATCTTATTTAGATGCTAATCTTTTTTCATATTACGTTACTTTTTCATTATAACGTACACGGTTATTCCCCTATATTAATAAAAACGAGGCCTTCCATATTAGACCTCGTTTCGTTTTAGCTGCTATTTGTTCAAAGCGTTATTATTTTTTCAATTCATTAGGAATACGTCTTCTGTAAATTACATAACTACGGCTTAAGTATTTAATTGGAGCACTAAATACATGTACAAGTCTAGTGAACGGCCATACTGCGAATAGACCCATCGCTGCAATAATATGAATTTTAAACCATACAGGCACTTCCATCATATATTCAACTTTCGGTTGGAAAATAAAGAGACTTCGGAACCAAGGACCGATCGTTGTACGATAATCAAACCCTTTTGAGTCGATATTTAAAAATGTTGAGGAAAGTCCTGCCAGCATAACGATAAGTAATAAAATAAGCGCAATATAATCTCCCGTTGTACTCGTTGCAATGATGCGTTTTACGGTTACACGGCGATACGTTAATATAATTAAACCGATGATAGAAGCAACACCTGCCGGAAGTCCGAAACTAATTGCTACTACATGATACATATGTTCAGAAATACCTATTGAACGGTATACGGACTCTGGAATTAAAATCCCCATAACATGACCGCCAATTACGAACATGATCCCAAAGTGGAATAATAGACTTCCGGCCCGGAGCATTTTCTTCTCTAATAGTTCACTAGATTTTGATGTCCATCCAAATTGATCATAGTTGTATCTGAAAATATGTCCACCGATAAAGATTGCAAAAATGATATAGGGAAACAACACCCATAGAAATTGATCCATCATTTTGACAACTCTCCTTTCTAATTTGTCTGTACACCCCATGTATCGATAGCGAGGAGAATAGCTGCAAGAATTGGTTCATACATACTATCAGCTTCTTTTAATTGAACGTGCAATGCTTGTATATTTTCCTTGTATTTACTCATAATTGGCTCACTATCTTGCTCATTTGCATTTGCAAAAAACTCAAGCAAAAGCGGTAAATAATCCGGTAGTTCTTTATCTGTTACTTCAAAACCAGATTTTTTATAATGCTGTTTTAACTCTAATAATTCAATACCTCTTTCTCTTTGTTCACCTGTGTTCATATAAGTTAAATACATATTTGTCTTTTTACCAAAATCAAATGTATATACGTAAGGATCAATTAATTGATCGTTCGTTTTATCTAGTGCTTGTTTTATAAACGCTGTAAGTGCTGCTTTAACGTCTTCTTGTTCAATTGCTTCAATCTCTTCTTGTACTTCAGTTAAAGCTTCTCCCCACCCAAGTTCCGGATAGGAGAGAAGAAAAGAAGAACAAGAAAAAGCAGTTTGTAAACTTTGTTTCATCATTTTCCGCCCCCTTTATTTAAGAAATTGTCATGCAAGACCCTGGCCCACCTGCGAAGGATAAACCACAGCTTCCTTGTTCATTATATAAATCAGCAACTTGTTCACGGTGAGTGCCCGGAATGACGAAGCGATCTTTATATTTCGCGATAGCAAGAAGACGATACATATCTTCTACATCCTGTTTCGTTAAACCAATTTCTTTTAATACTGCTTCATTTGGTTCTTTATTAATTTGCAATGCTCTCATATGCGTCCGCATGACAGCCATTTTTTTCAACGTAAGACGAATGTGGGATTCATCTCCTGCAGTGAGTAGGTTCGCTAAATATTGAATTGGGATACGCATATTATCGATAGCAGGGAAAATCTCTTCTGCTTGCCAGTTACTTCCTTTCCCTTCCACCATATTCATAATCGGGCTAAGCGGGGGGATATACCAAACCATTGGCATTGTACGGTACTCTGGATGAAGAGGCAGAGCAATTTTCCAATCGATAATCATTTTATAGATCGGTGACTCTTGTGCTGCTTTAATCCATTCTTCAGGAATGCCTTGTTTTTTCGCTTCAGCTGCTACTTCTGGATCATTTGGATCTAGGAAAACAGTAAGCTGAGATTCATATAAATCTTTTTCATCTTCAACAGAAGCTGCTTCTTTCACTTTGTCAGCGTCATATAGCATTACCCCAATATACCTGATACGTCCTACACATGTTTCCGAACAAATCGTTGGCATACCAGCTTCAATACGCGGGAAACACATTGTACATTTTTCTGCTTTATTCGTTTGCCAGTTAAAATACACTTTTTTATATGGACAAGAAGATACGCAGAACCTCCAAGCACGACATGCATTTTGATCCACAAGAACAATCCCATCTTCTTCACGTTTATACATCGCACCAGATGGACAAGAAGATACGCAAGATGGATTCATACAATGTTCGCATATGCGTGGTAAATACATCATAAAGACATTTTCAAAATCTGTTTTAATTTCTTCTTCCATTTTCTTTACGTTCGGATCTTGCAATCCTGTTATATGTCCACCAGCTAAATCATCTTCCCAGTTTGGACCCCATTCAATTTTGTCGATAAATTCGCCTGTAATTGCTGATTTCGGACGAGCAACTGGTTGATGCTTACGCTGCGGGCTATTTGTTAATGTTTCATAATCATAGTTCCAAGGTTCAAAGTAATCGTCGATGGTTGGTTGATCTGGATTGTGGAAAATATTCATAAGGCGTTTCATTTTCGAACCTGATTTCAGCTGAATTTCACCATTTCTCAATTCCCAGCCGCCTTTATATTTCTCTTGATCTTCCCATTGTTTCGGATAACCAATTCCAGGTTTCGTTTCTACGTTATTGAAGTACATATATTCAGCACCTGGACGATTTGTCCAGGTGTTTTTGCATGTTACGCTACAAGTATGGCAGCCGATGCATTTATCTAGGTTCATTACCATTCCGACTTGTGCTTTAATCTTCAAGCCAATCTACCTCCTTCAGTTTACGGATTACAACATTTAAGTCCCGCTGATTCCCAGTCGGACCATAGTAGTTAAATCCATAGCTTAATTGGCCATATCCACCAATCATATGTGTTGGTTTAACATGAATACGGGTTGGACTATTATGTGTTCCCCCGCGGGTGCTTGTTAATTTCGTACCAGGCACGTTAATGTGGCGATCTTGTGCATGGTGCATAAATGCCATCCCTCTCGGTATACGGTGCGTTACGACAGCACGTGCTACAACAACACCGTTACGGTTAAAACACTCGATCCAATCATTATCTGCGACGCCAGCTTCATTCGCATCATCTTTATTCATCCAAACAGTTGGACCACCTCTAAATAGCGTTAACATCGGTAATGAATCGAAGTACATACTATGAATCGACCACTTATTATGCGGTGTTAAATAGTTTAGTGTAATTTCTTTTCCTTCTACTTCGGGACGTGATTTTCGGAACGGTTTATGTTGCAGAATTGGTTTAAATGTTGCCATCGTTTCACCGAATTCTTTCATCATGTCATGATCTAAGTAGAAAGATTGTCGACCCGTTATCGTTCTCCAAGGAATAAGACGTTCCACATTTGTTGTAAATGGTGAATAACGGCGTCCACCTTTTTCAGAACCTGTAAAGGCTGGAGAAGTAATTACTGTTTTCGGCTGTGCTGTAATTTGTTCGAATGTGAAGCATTCTTCTTCACGTTCTTCTGCTAAATCACGCAGTTTTAAATCCGTTTGTTTTTCAAGTGCTTCCCATGCTTTTACAGCCATATGACCGTTTGTTGTCGAAGAAAGCGTTAATACCGCCTCAGCAGCATTGATTGCTTCTTTTATGTCTGGGCAACCTTTCGCAATAGAATCCGTTCGAACAACTCCTAATTTGCTCTTTAATTGCTCATACTCTTTTTCTGCTGACCAAGAAATACCTTTCGTACCAATTGGTTGTTTTCCAGCATTTGGTCCTAGTGCAGTCATCTTGTCATAAATTGTTTTATAATCCCTTTCGACAACATGAATTTGTGGCATCGTTTTACCCGGTATTGGTTCACACTCACCTTTACTCCAGTCTTTAATCTTGCCAAGTGGTTGCGCTAATTCTTGCGGTGTATCGTGAAGAAGTGGTGTTGCAACGACTTCTTTCATTGGTTCAAGGTCGATTTTCTTCGCTAAATCTGACACAGCTTTAGAAAGAGCGGTGAAAATATCCCAATCAGAGCGTGCTTCCCACGGTGAACCGATTGCTGGATTAAATGGATGTACAAATGGATGCATATCCGTACTGCTTAAATCATGCTTTTCATACCAAGTTGAAGCAGGTAAGACGATGTCAGAATAGAGCGCTGTTCCAGCCATACGGAAATCTAAATTAATGAGTAGATCAAGCTTCCCTTCTGGCGCTTCTTCATGCCACTTAATTTCTTCTGGTCGCAACGAATCACTATCGTCATTCATTAATCCATTTGTTGTGCCTAATAAATGTTTTAAGAAATATTCGTGGCCTTTACCAGAACTTGAAATTAAGTTGGCACGCCATACGAATAAGTTGCGCGGGAAGTTGTTTTTATTATCTGGATCTTCAATCGCAAATTTTAGTTCTTTTTCTTTTAGTTTTTGTGCAACGTATTTTCCGATTTCTTCTTGCGTTGTTGCACCAGCAACAACAGCTTCTTTATATAATTCAATTCCATTTTTCTCGAATGTCGGATAAGAAGGTAACCAGCCAAGTCGTGCCGCTAATACGTTGTAATCACCGTGATGTTGATAACGAGAGTTGCCCTCAATTGGTGATGCTAAATGTCCAACCGGTGTATCTTCATAACGCCATTGATCTGTTACGAAATAGAAGAAAGATGTACCATTTTGTAATTTCGGTGGCCCTTGCCAATCTTTTGCCATCGCGATTGTTTGCCATCCTTCTGCTGGTCGTAATTTTTCTTGACCGACATAATGCGCCCAACCGCCACCGTTTACGCCTTGTGCTCCAACGAGAAGAACAAGGTTTAAAACTGCGCGATAAATCGTATCAGAATTAAACCAATGGTTAATACCGGCCCCTACAATAATCATCGAGCGCCCATCCGTATCAACTGCGTTTTGTGCAAACTCACGAGCAATTTGAATAATAAGCTCTCGTTTCACTCCTGTCATTTTCTCTTGCCATGCAGGTGTAAATGGTACATCATCATTGAAGTCTTTCGGCTCTTGTCCGCCGAGCCCTCGGTTCACACCGTAATTTGCCAACGTTAAGTCGTATACAGTTGTAACGAACACTTCGCCTTCTTCTGTCATAATTTTTTTCACTGGAATTGTACGTTCCAATACTTTATTTCCCTCATCTGAGAAGTACGGAATTTGTACCGTTCCCACAGCGTCTTCCATTCCAAGTAAAGAAAGACGTGGATCAATCTTTTCACCTGTTTGTTCATCTTCTAAACGTAAATTCCATTTCTTTTCATTATCCCAACGTGACCCCATTGTGCCGTGAGGTGTTGCAAAATCTTTCGTGTTCTCGTTCCAAAGAACAGGCTTCCATTCTCCTAACTTTGTTTCTCGTCCAATATCAGTAGCATTTAAGAAACGATCAGCGACGAATTGATCTCCTTTTTGTTTCAATGTGACAAAGAAAGGAAAATCAGTATATTGCTTCGCATACTTTGTGAAGTATTCCACTTGATTATCTACGTAAAATTCTTGTAAGATCACATGCCCCATTGCCATCGCAAGTGCACCATCTGTACCTTGTTTCACACTAATCCAATCATCCGCAAACTTTGTTGACTCAGCGAAATCAGGACTTACTGAAACAACTTTCGTTCCTTTATATCGAACCTCCGCTAAAAAGTGTGCATCTGGTGTTCTTGTCATCGGTACATTTGAACCCCATGTCATAATGTAACCAGAGTTATACCAGTCACTACTTTCTGGTACATCTGTTTGATCACCCCAAATTTGCGGAGAAGCTGGTGGTAAATCAGCGTACCAATCATAGAAGCTAAGCATCGGCCCGCCCATAAGTTGCATAAAGCGGCTACCTGCAGCATGACTTAACATCGACATAGCTGGAATTGGTGAAAAACCAACATTTCGGTCTGGACCGTATTTCATTACTGTGTAAAGTAAAGAAGCTGAAACGAGTTGTAATACTTCATCCCAATTCGCACGAATGAATCCCCCTTTACCACGCGCCTGCTTATACTTACGTGCTTTTTCAGGGTTTTCCACAATGCTTTTCCAAGCATCTAGTGGTGACTTGTTATTTTGTAATTCCTCTTGCCACATACTCCAAAGAACACCACGTACATACGGATATTTCACACGAAGTGGACTATAAATGTACCAGGAAAAACTCGCTCCACGTGGACATCCTCGTGGTTCAAAGTCAGGCATATCTGGACCTGTTGTTGGATAGTTAAGCTCCTGCCCTTCCCAAGTTACAATTCCATCTTTCACATAAATGTTCCAACTACATGAACCAGTACAGTTCACGCCATGTGTAGAACGGATTACTTTATCATGTTGCCATCGCTTTCTGTACACATTTTCCCATTCACGATCTTCATATGTTTCTTGTGTATGATTATCGTTATAACGATCTATTGGTGAAAAATATTTTAAACGTCTCATTAGTGCTGAAGGTTTCTTCTTCATACTGTTCACTCCTTTAATACGTCTCTCTTACATACCCTTACTATAAAAGAGGTTGTAAAATACAGATGTGACATTTCGCACAGTTCAAGAGATTGTCATAAATTCATTTGGAAACCGGTTTACGGGGAAACATTTATAAATAAAGATTACTTTTTTTTGTTGTGAAGATTTCGGTCAGCCGTGAGCTTATTAGGAAAATAGCATTTTGAGGATTCACCTTTTTTTGCATAAGAAAAAACGCAGGAGAGATTCCTACGTTTTTATATAAAGTGAAACTTTAATCAGTGGAGGTTTTGTTCGTCCCCCACTGATTATCAGCCCACAAATAGCGAGATATAACTATAAATCATTATTTACGGTATTGCTCTTATTTACGGAAACAATTATACTAAATGTTATCCACACATATAATCTGAATATTCATAAAATTACGAGTGGGATTTCCTTTTTGGACATAGAAATTATAAAGTATCTCACCATGATTTTTTAACATTTACGTTTTTTCCTATTTATATAAGTTCTCACTATGAACTTATATACACCATTCCTACTTGCCTCTTAGATTACTATTATACTGCATTAAAATGAAGGGACTCCTTTTCTTTAACATAAAAATGAATTAGAAAAGATAATAAAATTAGGAGGATTACGATGGCCCGTCTTGATTCATTACATCCCATTGTAGAAAAAATAATCAACAATATTGAAAAATTAATGGTCGGAAAACGAAAAGAAACGATTTTAACCATGACAGCTCTTTTAGCTGAAGGTCATGTACTATTAGAAGATGTTCCTGGCGTTGGGAAAACAATGCTAGTACGCACTCTTTCTAAATCCATTGACGCCGATTACAAGCGGATTCAATTCACACCTGATTTACTGCCGTCAGATGTAACAGGTGTTTCTATTTATAATCCGAAAGAGCTCCAATTTGAGTTCAAGCCTGGACCAATCATGGGGAATTTTGTACTTGCTGATGAAATTAATCGTACATCCCCAAAGACACAATCTGCCTTACTTGAAAGTATGGAAGAAGGCACTATCACAATAGATGGCATTACAAGATCGTTACCAAAACCTTTCTTTGTCATGGCTACACAAAACCCGGTCGAATATGAAGGAACATATCCTTTACCAGAAGCTCAACTCGATCGTTTCTTGTTGAAGCTAACAATGGGATATCCTACACCAGAAGAAGAATTTGAAATTTTAAACCGGATGGAAAAAACAAACCCACTCTCCCATTTACAAGCTATTACAACAATAGAAGAATTACTTTATTTACAACAAAGTGTACGGGAAGTAAGTATGGACAAAGCAATCAAGCATTACATTGTAAAGCTTGTTAATCAGACTCGTTCTTATAGTTCTATACAGCTAGGTGCAAGTCCACGTGGCTCAATTGCTTTAATGAAAGCTTCACAAGCTTATGCATTCATCCATGGTAGAAATTATGTTATTCCAGACGATGTTAAATTTTTAGCTCCTTACGTTTTAGCTCACAGACTCATTCTAAAAATGGAAGCAAGATTTGAAGGAATAACAGGAGAACAAGTTATCGCCAAAATCGTTGCACGAACTACTGTGCCGACTCAAAGGACGAAGAACCTTTGATGAAGCGACTACTACGAGCACTATATCACGTTACGAAGTTATCGCTAATCCCTTTATGCGTAGTCTTAACATTTGTGTATGCTATGCTTCAAGGAGGATTTGTAAGTTGGTTTTTGTTTTACAGTACGATTCCTATTGGCCTTTATTCACTACTACTCCCCTTCTACGCTTTACGGGACGCTGAAGTAAAACGAATAACAAACCAAAACAAATATGCAGCAGGAGAACAATTTGTAAGCACGATTACAATAAAAAGAAAATTTCCTTTTCCCTTACTTTATTTAGTTATAGAAGATGAACTGCCACCACCATTTACAAGTTGTAGACAAGCAAAGATGAATAAGGTCATACTCTTTCCGGGATTGAAACGAAATATTTCGTTTCAATATGTTATTGATACAATCCCTAGAGGAGAGCACACTTTTTCAAGCGTACGTGTCAAAACTGGCGATCTATTCGGTATGATAGAGAAAGAAGTAACTTTTTCAGTTCCAGATACATTTTTAGTCTATCCCCAGTATGTAGATATAGCGTATCGACAATTGGAAAATCATTTCGAACAAGGGGCGCTTTCAGCAAATATACATTCAGCAAAAGACTCTACAGTCTCTGTCGGCGTCAGAGACTATAAACCTGGTGATCGCTTTTCATGGATTGATTGGAAAGCAACTGCACGAACAAACAATATTATGACGAAAGAGTTTGAACAACAGCGTAGCCATAATATCATGATATTCATGGACAGAACTGAATCCCCTCTATTCGAATCAGTCGTAACGTTTACTGCCTCTATTGTAAGGGCTGTCTTGAAGCAAAATTCACCAGCGTCATTCGTGTCTGTCGGAAAAGAACGAACTATTTTCCCATTAGACAATGGAGATACTCAGTTGCAACAAATCTTTTGCCATTTAGCGAAAGTACAAGCAGACAGTGTATTCCCGCTCTCCCAGAGTGTAGAAATGGAATTAAGAAAAATGTATCAGCCCGTCACGATTATACTCGTGACAAGCGGTCTTTCTCCCGATATTCAAAAGGCGGCTGACTGTGCTGCTATAAAAAATAGAAAATTAATGGTGTTTGTCGTGAAAGAAAAAGCGAATCAACTCTCACATCGAGAACTAAGTATACTAGAAACTCTACAAAAAAGAAAAATATTTGTAAACGCGGTTTATGAAAACCGGTATGCAAACGTGTTTTTTGAGGTGAGCAAATGATAACATTACATACAAAAAAACAATTGGATATGAACAGTTTTTACATGCATGCATGCGCATTTCTACTTTTACTAGAATGGCTAAGACCCCTTATAGGTATTACAAACGTAGGTAGATTAGATATTTTTGTAATATTTATAGGAATTTGCTTCACTCTCTCTTTTTTTCAAACGAGGTGGCAAATTGCTATAAAGATCATCACGATTTTATTCATCATTCATTTCCTATATTATAAAAATGCTTTTATAAATCCATCTTGGCTAACGAAATTTTTTACTGATATTTCTCAAAATTCCTCCCTGTTATTCCAGGGGAATTTGCTAGATATTTCTCCAGTTTTTCCAACAGTTTTATTTTTTCTATCATTTTGGTTTTTGAGTTCTTTCATCTCTTTTTGGATGATTCATAAAAAACGTGGGTTGTTATTTCTTGTATTGACTATTATTTATATCACAACTTTTCATAACTTACATTTATACAATGCAAACTACGCTATTATTCGTACTGTTGTCATCGGATTTTTTATGCTTAGTCTTCTTCGAATAGAACGAATAAAAGAGATGGAACACTTACAAAATTATGATAGAGAAATCTCAAAATTACTTAGACCTCTTACAATATTTATTGTATTGTCAGCAACCATCGCATACTTTGCTCCAAAATTCGGCCCTCAATGGCCAAACCCAATGAATTTTTTAAAATTCAACACATCCGAAGCGAGTAAAAAACAAGAAGTTTCTACAATTGGGTATGGTTTAGATGACTCGAGATTAGGTGGTCCTTTTCAGGCTGATCCTACAATTGTTTTCACAGCACAAACGCAAAACAAACAATATTGGAGAGTAGAAACGAAAGATTTTTATACAGGAAAAGGCTGGGAAGTTTCTGAAAATCAAAAAAAGATTTCTTTTAAAAGTAAAAACGACGTCGTGAGCTGGTACGAACAAAATACAAAAACGGAAACAACCGAAGCAACCATCACCATGCAAAAAAGTGATTTTCACCTTACCTACCCAGCAGGATTAGTATCAGTTGAGGCTTCCTCAGATGTATCATACAGCGTTGACCCATTTTCTGAAAAAATCTATACGATGCACGGAGACTCCTCTACTACTTTACATTCATATAAAGTAACGTATGAGATCCCGGAATTTCCCATAGAAAACTTGAAAGCTGTAAACACGAATGAAGGTCAAGAAACAAATCCTTATTTCATGACAAAGTACACACAACTTCCCGAATCATTACCACAGCGAGTAAAAGACTTGGCTGTCAATCTTACAAATGATAAAGACAACCGGTATGATAAAGTATTAGCTATCGAAAATTACTTCACAGACAACTCTTTTGTATACGAAACAATGAATGTTTCATTCCCTGCCAAAAACCAAGATTATGTAGATCAATTCCTTTTCGATACAAAAAGCGGCTACTGTAATAATTTTTCGACGTCTATGATTGTACTACTTCGTTCTGCCGGGATTCCTGCTCGCTGGGTAAAAGGTTATACAGAAGGAACTCTTGACAATACACTTGCCTCTGCAGAAGGTCAGGATATTTATAAAATCACGAACGATAACGCACACTCTTGGGTCGAAGTATATTTCCCAGGATATGGATGGATTCCATTCGAACCAACAAAAGGATTTACCAATCCCTATAATTTTATAAATAATACGCCTGCTCCTATTTCACAAAATAGCGAAGCAAATAATTCTAATAACCAGCAAATACATCAACGAAATAATGAAGCAAAACTTAAAAGTTTAATAGAAAATACAGAAGAAACTTCTACTAAAAAGGTCACAAATTCTAAAACTAGTTTTTCTTGGTGGTACGTATTCCTCTCTACGATACCAATTAGTATCATCGGATACATTCTCTTCACTACTAGAATGAAATGGATTACATTTTTTATTATTCTTTTCTATAAATACCGAAAAGATGATGTTGTTTATCAAAAAGCTTACGACGCACTTTTAAAACAATTTGCGAGAATTGGCATACCACGGGGGGAAAGTCAAACATTCCGAGAATACGCTCTCCGCATCGATACACTTTACAACTCGGCCGATATGCAACAACTTACTTTCAGTTATGAGAACGCTATGTATCAAAACGGACAGACCGCAGCCGAATGGAAGAAATCCGTACACTTATGGGAAGTGCTTATGAAAAAAGCAGCTTCTCTACCTAAATCAAATGAATTCGATACAGTGATTTAATCTTGATCATGTGAGTTTAAAGAAAATACCTCAAAGAGCAACTTTGTTCTTTGAGGTATTTTTTAATAACTATAATAAAAGATAACAAACTCCTAATTATTCCCCAAGTACCTTCTCAATCTCAACCTCTAAATCAACTGGCTTCGTTTGCGGCGCAAAACGCCCTACTACTTTCCCATCTTTTCCAATTAAAAACTTCGTAAAATTCCATTTCACTGCTTTCATACCGAGTAAACCTGGCGCTTGTTCTGTCATGTATGTATACAGAGGATGAGCCTTATCACCTTTCACATCAACCTTTGCAAACATCGGGAAGTTTACACCGTAGTTTAATTCACAAAAACTAGTAATGTCCGCTTCTGTACCTGGTTCTTGTCCTCCAAATTGGTTACAAGGGAAACCGAGTATTTCTAGTCCTTGGTCTTTATATTTATCATATACTTCTTGTAATCCTTTATACTGTGGTGTAAATCCACATTTACTAGCTACATTTACAATAAGAAGTGCTTTTCCTTCGTAATCTTTTAACGATTTATCTTCACCTGTTATTGTTTTAGCTGAAAAATCATAAACTGTCATTGTTCCTACCCCTCTCTATACTATTATTCTATGTTTATACTATACTACATTCGTGAATATACAGCTTCTATTACATACTTACACACCGAAATGATAGCGCTTTATTTATGTTCGAAAATTCGACACAAACTACTAGACTTTTAGAATGGAAAGTTTTACAATTGAATTGTGAACAAAATGTGACAGTTTATATTCTATTATAATAGAAAAGGATGGTGTTTATTATGAAAACTGCACAACCTGAAACGATTTCAAATCGCGAGTTTTATTTCGTACTATATATGATGTTATTGTATGTTACTGGTTGGGTAATCGATGTAAATGGTTTATTCTTAAGCTCCTACTTTAATTTAGCAGGAGAGATTACGCTTCCGATCGTTGGTGGCATTGTTGGACTGTTCGTTATGTCTATCAATAAAGAACAAACGAAATAACAACACTTTAAAAAGGCAGAAGACGAGCTTTCGTTTTCTGCCTTTTTCTATTTTAGCGTATAATAGAAACATACAGTAACTAAGGAGTGGTAACGATGAAAAAAGTAGAGCAGTTATCTTCACACCTATATCTTATTGATGATTTTGATTTACAACATAATGAACGAACTGGTACGTATGTTTTATTAGGTGACGATATTACTTTAATTGAAACTTGTGCAGCCCCTTCTCTTCCGTATATTTTAGACGGCTTACAACAATTACATATTGATTTAAACGATGTAAAAAACATTATCGTAACACACGTTCATTTAGATCACGCTGGGGCAGCTGGTTTAATGATGGAAAAGTGCCCAAATGCTACTTTATATGTGCATTCTCGCGGTGCTCGTCATATGATTGATCCAACAAAACTAATTTTAGGCGCAAAAGCTGTATACAAGGATGATTTCGATAAACTTTTCGATCCAATTCTTCCTATAGAAGAAGAACGCGTTCATATTGTACAACATGATGGTACGTTAAAAATTGCAGAAGACCGCATCCTTACATTTTATGATACACCTGGACATGCAAAGCACCATATTAGCATTCATGATTCATTAACAAACGGCATTTTTACTGGTGATACAATTGGCATTTATTATAGAGAGCTTGCAGACCTTGGTGTAGAGTTATATTTACCATCAACGTCCCCTTCGCAATTTCAGCCCGATGCGATGATTGCTTCTAAAAATCATATTCAAAGTATGAATGTAGATACTATTTATTTCGGTCATTACGGCGCTTCATCCAATGTTACAGAAGTATATAACCAACTAGAACATTGGTTACCTATTTTCGTTCATACTGGTAAAGAGGTCTTTGAAAAGTATAATGATTTCGATGAGGCTACTAAAGCATTACAAACTTTATTAATGGATAAAATCTCTTCTCACCTTACAAAATTAAACGTCCCATCCGATCATTCCGTTTATAACATTTTACATCTAGATATAGAAATTAGTGCGATGGGTATTATTGATTATTTCACGAAGCAAGAAAAAACAAATTCCACTATTTAATAACAGTAAAAGAAGAGATATACAACAGTAGTTATTGTATATCTCTTCTTTGAATATATTTTTAGTAAAGGATGGTGGAATGGAATGCAAAAAGTAATGCTATACCTCTGCTTTACATTATTTATCGTCTTATTATTATTTGTTGGAGTAAAAATTCAATTTTATTTAGATACAGACGCGCAGGTGAACTTTAACGTTTATCCAAGATTATTCTACTTTACACTCTTCCCTCTTATAGTTGGTATTTTATTACGGTTCCTTCAATCTATTAATTACGCAACGAGTAAACAAAACTGGAGCTTTCAGCCGGATAAATTTATTGCTATTACAGTGCCTACACTATTCATTTCCTTTTCCCCTGCATTACTCTTTTCACCACTTGGCGAATACTTACCTTATTTAGCTAATATCATTCTTATAAATACAACTTTTGTTACGATTATTAGTTTAATAGCTGGTTATTCACTATTAGATTGTTTTATACAAAAAGATACTGCAAATATGAAAAAATATAATTGATAACCAATTTTTAAGTGTTGCTGATTAGGACATTTTGTTTATAAGTGCGCTATTATTTGTAAAAATCGCCATAAATGAAAAGGGGAATTCTGTTAAAATAAAGTTGGTCGTATATTATGTCAAAATGCATTTTAACCAAGGAGATTTATTATGTATAAATTAGGGGCTTTCTCTTTTCTAACGGTTATCGCAAGTATATTTTCTTTCTTTATCCTTAGAGGACCTAATGCGAATTTAACGTTAATTATTGTGACTCTAAGTATACTTTCATTACTCGGTATTATTTTTGCAATCGCATCAAAAAATTGGTTATTCGGAATAGTTGGTACTGCATTAAATGGCGTAATATTATTAGTTGTATACTTCCTATTGCTAGCAAAAGGCATAGGTGGTTAATATATTTACGTTTCAATAAGAAAAGCTCAGAGCTTAGACTCTGAGCTTTTTTACTTATCTCACCTTTTCGTCTACATACTCCATAAACTGCTCCGCTTTCATAAATCTTTCTTTATATGCCTCAGGTACTTCTTCTAGTTTTATTGCACCGGTTGATTTTGTCTTCACTCGTACTATTTCATGTGTCATTAAAGCTTCCATATAGCGATCAAACTCTTCTTGCGTTAATACTTCTCTACTTGATTTATGACCATTTAATTTATCAAAGTATGGTTGAAGGCCCATACTTACCTTTTTCATTTCTTCTCTTTTTGCTGGTGATAATGCATCATAATCAATATTACCGTTCGAATCCCCGTACGCAAGCTTTGCATTTGTTAATTTCTTTAGTTCTTTTGTAAACTCTTCATATTCTTTCGCATCCATTTCATCTTTCGCTTCTGATAATTTTGCATTAAAACGCATATACGCTTCTAACGTCATCGCTCCGGCGTGTTTTTTTAAATTCTCAAAAGATCCGTATATACCATCCGCCATAATAGATTGATACGCAAAACCAGTCGTCGGGATTAAAAGAGCTGCTGCAAGTACTCCTGCGATAAGGCGTTTTTTTCTCTTACTTCCACCACGCTTCATTTTTATTTGAACGATTACTTTTTCTTTCAACTCCGGCGAGGCAACAATCCTCTTGGCTTCTTCTTGTATAGATTCTCGGACTTTACAATCTAAACTCATTTCATATTCCCTACCTCTCCTAAAAAGATTTCTTCTACTTGCTCTTTTTGACGTATTTTTTTTAATGTTGCGTGAATTCTAGATTTCACAGTACCAATTGGAATATGTAATATTTGTGCTACTTCTTCTTGTGAATAATCGTGTAAATATCTTAAGATAATAACTTGTTTCAATTTATACGGTAATTTATGAATGAGTTCGATTAGTTTTTGGTTTGATATTTTACTTACAACATCGTTAGAAAAATCAATTTGTACTGGTTTTCTTTGCTCTTCTGCTTTTTTTACAATTCGTAGTCGCATCCACCTCTTTCTTCTATAAGAGTGAATTTCTTTAATCGCGAGTCCAATTAGCCAAGGACGAAATGGCTTCTCGCTATCATACTTACGAAGCGATTCATATAGTTGTATGTATATTTCTTGAACGACATCATCTACATCTGTTTTATCGTCTAGTAAAAAATGTGCTGTCTTATATACTTCTTGAATCGTTACATCATACAACTCGCTATACGCTTCTTTATTTCCTGATAAAGTTAATTGAATTAAATCTGTACACACTGTTTCACCTTTCATATACCATCCCCCTTTGTCTTACACTTTATATTGGCAAGTAATTCATATTTCGTTCGATTTTTTAAAGTTTTTTATATAAATTAATATAATGATTCACTGAGTTCATAAGCTTCACTTATAACCTTGCATAACTATTATATAATTTTCCAATTTCTAATGACGCTTTAAAATGATTTATATAATCAAATTTAGGAGGATATATGATGAAAGCTATCGTTGTAACGTCGTTCGGTGGTCCGGAAGTGATGAAATATACTGATGTGGATATGCCGACTATTTCAGACAATCAGGTGTTAATTCGTGTTGTTGCTACTAGTGTTAATTTTGCCGATATTAAATCACGTTATGGCAAAAAAGGAAATAAAACATTTCCTTTTATTCCAGGGATAGATGCCACTGGTATTGTAGAACGAGTCGGTTCTCAAGTTAAAAATATTCATCCTGGACAGCGTGTCATTGCTTTTCCTCAAAATGGATCTTACGCAGAATATATTGTTGCAAATGAAAATCTTACTTTCGTTTTACCTGATGAAGTTAATTTCCAAACTGCAGCCGCTTGCCCTATCGTATCTTTTACAAGCTATAATTTACTCACAAATGTTGCAAGGCTTCAACAAGGTGAATCTGTACTCATTCATGCAGCTGCTGGCGGAATTGGCACTACTGCTATTCAACTTGCAAAACTATTAGGGGCTGAGAAAGTTATCGGTACTGTCGGAAGTGAAGCAAAAAAAGAAATTGCTTTAGACGCTGGAGCTGATTATGTTATATGTCATCAAGATGAAGATTTTGTAGAGAAGGTCAATGAGCTGACAAATGGCGAAGGGGTTGATGTAATTTTAGATTCTATTTCTGGAACGGTTTCGGAAAGAAGTTTAAAATGTCTTGCTTATTACGGACGCCTCGTTCATTTCGGCAATGCGAGCGGTGAAATTGGCAATTTCAAAACGAAAGACTTACACGCAAGTTGCCGTTCTATACTCGGATTCAGCTTCGGCACTACACGGAAAAAACGTCCTGAATTACTCCAAGAAACTGCAAATGAAGTTTTCCGTTATTTGCGTGATGGAAGTTTGCAAATTAAGGCTACAAAATCTTTTCCCTTTATAGATGCAGGGAAAGCACATGAATGGGTCGAAAGTAGAAAAAGTACAGGGAAAGTAATACTAAACGTTCAGTCCCCTTCCTGAAATGAATACTTGAAACAGAGGTGGCATTCATGGGATCAAGAATTATGCATGTGATTATCGCTAACGGTATTGCTGAGAAACTATGTATTCAAGATAAAACTTCTTTCTTACTTGGAGCTGTAGCCCCTGATGCTGTTCATTCAAAAAAAGAAAAAGGCACCTCACATTTTTATGCCGGTACAACGAAGAACTATACGAGAAGAATAGATTATGATTCATTTATTCATAAATATGAAGAACATATAGATTCCCCATTTATTTTAGGCTATTACACCCACCTCATTGCCGACGATAATTGGCTACAAGGCTTTTTTCTACCTTGGCTAAAAAATAGAATAGAAAATGACGAAACTATCGCACCTATGTACTATAACGATTTTAAATTGTTAAATGCAAAGTTGCTTCATCATTACGACAAAGAACAACAGCTATTCTCTCTTCTTAATCAAGAGGCTCACATTGTGGATATCACAGAAGTTTCTAAAGAAAATGTTTTAGCTTTTCGAACATACCTTTTTGAAGATATGTTGTATCCAGAGCAACATTTGCATGAAGAATTACAGGTGTTCACGTTTAATCAAATTGTCGGTTATATTGAAACCGCTATTGAGAAAGGCGCTTTTTATATCGAACAACTGTCGAATAAAAAGTCCACTTCAAATATTTAATCCCCCTCATTTTATACGAGGGGGATTTTTCCATAACATCATTATTTGTTCTTTTCCATAACCGCAAAATAATTCCCTTCACTATCAGCAAAGTTAAACACTTTACCAGAAGGCATAGTTACCATTTCGCCAACTGTAACATTTTTATTTGTTAAATCTGTATATAATTGATCAAGATTTTCTGAGAAGAACATTAAGGATGGTGTACCAAGATTCAATTCTGGGCTCATTTTCGAAATAACTTCTTTATTATGTAGTATGATACTCGTTTCTGCATCTTGAGTTGGAGCGATTTCAATCCATCTCATCCCTTGCTTGTTATCTTCCTCTGCTACTACATGAAACCCTACCTTTTCCGTCCAAAAATTTACTGCCTCATCTTGATTATTTACATATAACATAATTTGTCCGACTTTATGAATCATTTGTATTCCTCCTAATGGTTTTTATATTCTATGTAGGTTTCTACAAGTGCTATTGTTATTCCTTTTGAGTTGATATGTACTTCTTTACAAAATTTATCGACTTACTCGTTCACTACTTTACCAACGAACAAAATAAGACGTAACTACAAATAGTTACGTCTTTCCCATTATTTATCTAGGCTTTTTCTTCCCAGTAAATGCTGGTTTCTTTTTCTTCGGTGCTTTCGGTTTCGTTTCTACAAATGATCCGTTGAACATTTCTTGCTTCGTAAACACAATACCTAATTTTTTCGCAAATTGAAGTAATTTACGCTCTTCTTGTTCTGTTACAAGAGACACGACCGTTCCTTCTTTGCCCATACGTCCAGTACGTCCTGAGCGGTGAATGTATTGGTCTACAGTGTCAGGTAACTCTAAATGAATTACATGTGTTAAATCATCAATATCTATTCCACGTGCTGCAATATCAGTAGCAAGTAGAATTTCTAATTTTCCGCCGCGGAAAGCACGCATCGTCGCTTCACGTTCTTGCTTACTTGCCTCTGCATGAAGAGCTGCTGCTTTCATTTTACGGAATTTCAATTTCTGAGTAATTTCATCTAAACGGAATGGGTCATTTAAGAAAGCAACTGCTTTTACATCGCCCATATGCATAATTCTTCTTACATAATCATTTTTTTCGCGTCGCTCACAAATGATATACGTATGCTCAACTAAGCTTTTTGACTCTGCACGTGTTACACGTACTAATTGTGGTTCAACTGCTAAATCACTTGCTGCATCTTCTGCTGCTTTTGTCATTGTCGCTGAGAAGAATACTAATTGACGATCGCGCATCGTTGATTTAATTACATCCTGTGCAGCACCCATCATCTTTTGTTTCACTATTTGATCGAACTCATCAAATACAATCGTTTTCACTTCATGCATCTTTAGCTTTTTCATACGAATTAATTCTAAAATACGTCCTGGTGAACCAACAATTACTTTCGGGTGTTTCTTCAATTTTTCCACTTGGCGCTTAATATCTGCACCACCAATTAAAGATGCACCTGAAATATCAGTTCCTGCTGTAAATTTTTGAACCTCTTCATGAATTTGCATGACAAGTTCACGCGTTGGAGCTAAAATAACAACTTGTGGCTGTTTTACTTCAGGATTAATTTTATGTAAAAGTGGTAATAAGTACGCTAATGTTTTTCCTGTTCCAGTTGGAGATTCAGCTATAACGTCTTGTCCTTCTAAAATAGTTGGAATCGCTTGTTTTTGAATTTCAGTTAATTCTTTAAAACCAGCCTTCTCCCAAGCTTGTTGTAAAAATGGTTGCATATCTTTTATCATTTGTTTTTCTCCTTTATCTCTATTTTTGAAGAAAATGCTGTATTGTTCGCACCGTTTCTATCATGTGTGAAATAACAGCTATTAAATCATCAACATGGTCTTCTGTAATCGCTTTTTGAAATAGAACCTCTACCTTATTATGATATGAAATCGCTTGCTTATTATATTCGTATGAAACTTTTTGCATAATCATTCTTTCTTTTCCCCATATAGAACGCATGAAAGTTTCAATTTCTTCACATACTCCTTCTGGCTGTTCTATCGGGAATGAAAATGCTAACTTCATTTCACATCCTGGTGTAAACTGAGGCACTTCTAGTATTTCACCAGACAAGTTCTTTGCATCCACAGATAATGAAAATGTCGCTTCTACTAATGGTTCGAACGGTTCTGTTAACTGAAACGAGATATGATATATACGACTTAATGAAGCAAGGTCCATCATATCTTTTCGATCTGTTACAAGAATATCACCATGTAAGTCAAAATCATAAACAGCACCTTCTACGATTACTTTTAAATTGTCAAAAGCAGTTGGATCAAACATAATTTCCTCCAAAAAACAGGCGCCTTTCGATGGAAAGGCGCCACTTGATGTATATATAGTTTACAGATAAACGCGATGAATTACAACCTTTTAGAATAAACCTACTGCTTTTCCATTTTCATTTACATCCATTTGCAGTGCTGCTGGTTGTTTTGGAAGACCTGGCATAGTTAACATTGTTCCTGTTAATGCAACGATAAACCCTGCACCGATAGATGGTTTTAATTCACGAATTGTTACGATAAAGTCAGATGGACGACCTAACTTTGTTGCATCGTCAGAAAGAGAGTATTGTGTTTTCGCCATACAAATTGGTAGGTTACTCCAACCTTCTCCTTCGTATTGAGCTAATTGCTTACGTGCTTTCGGAGCAAAATCAATATCTTTTGCGCCATATACTTTTTGAGCAATTGTACGAATTTTTTCTTCTAATGGTAATTCTAATTCATAAAGTGGCGCGTAGTTATTTTCACCTTTTTCGATCTCTTTTAGTACTTTTTCAGCAAGGTCAACTCCACCTTGGCCACCCTTCTCCCAAACTTCTGTTAAGGATACTGCATAGCCACGCTCATTGCACCATTCTTGTAAGTATGTAACTTCTGCATCTGTATCTGTAATGAATTTATTAATTGCAATTACGAAAGGTACACCGAAGCTTTGAATTGTTTCAACATGCTTCTGTAAGTTCTCCATACCTTTTGCTAATGCATCTACATTTTCTTCTTTTAATCGATCTTTTGCTATGCCGCCATGCATTTTAAGCGCACGAATAGTCGCAACAATAACAACTGCTTCTGGTTTAATGCCAGCTGCACGAGCTTTAATATCTAAAAACTTCTCTGCGCCTAAATCTGCGCCGAATCCAGCTTCTGTAATAACATAATCACCTAATTTTGCTGCCATTGTTGTAGCGATAACACTGTTACAACCGTGAGCGATATTCGCAAATGGTCCGCCATGAATGATAGCTGGTGTATTTTCTAACGTTTGTACTAAGTTTGGTTTTAATGCGTCTTTTAGTAGTAATGTTAACGCACCTTCTACACCTAAATCTTTAACCGTTACAGGTTGGTTTGCAAAGTTATAAGCAACTACGATGCGAGATAAACGTGCTTTTAAATCTTGAATATCCGTTGCAAGACAGAATACGGCCATAATTTCCGATGCTACTGTAATATCAAAACCGTCTTCACGTGGTACACCTTGAACTGGTCCACCAAGACCAATTACGACGTTACGAAGGGCACGATCATTTAAGTCAACACAGCGTTTCCAAACGATTTTACGCGTATCAATTCCAAGTGTGTTTCCTTGTTGGATATGATTATCAATAAACGCCGCTAACGCGTTATTCGCAGTTGTAATTGCGTGAATATCTCCAGTAAAGTGAAGGTTAATGTCTTCCATTGGTACAACCTGTGAAAAACCACCACCTGCTGCTCCGCCTTTTAGTCCCATCGTTGGTCCAAGAGATGGTTCGCGAAGTGCAATTACTGTTTTCTTACCAATTTTATTAAAAGCTTGACCTAAACCAACTGTTACTGTTGATTTACCTTCTCCAGCTGGAGTTGGGTTAATCGCTGTTACTAAAACAACTTTACCGTCTTTCTCATCCTGTAAGCGCTTAAAAATATCAAGAGATAACTTACCTTTATAATGCCCATATGGCTCTAATTCATCTTCTAAAATATTTAAATCAGCTGCAATTTCTTGAATCTTCTTCATACTCGCTTCTTGTGCGATTTCAATATCGGATTTAACTGTTGTAGTAGTTGTCATATACCCTAGTCCCCCTTTAATTGGTTCTGATGATATTGTATCAGTTTTTTGTATTTTCTGCACTTATTTACCTCCTAAAAATTCTTTCATTTCTTTATACGTTTTTTAACATAAATACCCATAAGAATGTTAAGGATTGTTGTAACTCTGTGGGTAGTTGACCTAGCATCTTTTCATTTACTCCGCGCTTATATACACCAATGCCATCTACAACTTCAAAATCTTGTTCTTTCGCTAACTGTTCAAATTCCCAAGGCATCATCGTATTACAAACAACGTCTTTGCCGTATAAACGAGGATAACTGTTCTCTCGAGGCTTTGCTGTCGGTCCTAAAATTGCAATACATGCGTATCCATCTTTCTTTAAAACACGTTTTATTTCATTTAATGCTTGTAATGGATTTTCAGTCCATTCTAAAGAGTTAATGGCCATAATCGCTTTAAATTGTTCATTTTCAAATGGTAAAGCGGAAAGATCTCCTTTCACAAAAGATAAATTTGAATCTTCCCCACGTTCTTTACCTTTTTGAATCATAATTTCCGATAAATCTACTCCAACTGCTTTATAGCCAACGCGACTTAATTTATATGTACCGTATCCATCACCACAGCCAACATCTAACACTTGAGCTTCTTTCTCTACGTACTGTTCAAAAAATGGAATAATTGTACTCCTGCTCCCGCTATCCCACATTTCCTGACTATTTTGATTCCAATATTCCGCACTACTATCCCACTTCTTCTCTGCTGATTCATGCCAATTGAATTTCGTCATACATTCCCCTACCTTCACGTATTATCATTCAATTCATTCTACATCATTTTCCAAAATCCCTGTTTATCTTCATAAGGAGATAGAGTGAAACTTTAATTAGTGGCGGTTTTATTCGTTCCCACTGATTATTAGCCCACACCAATCGAGCTTTTACAGACAACCCGGCTCCTACATAACTTCTTTACTCTAGCCGATTTTGAAATAGAAGTTTTACTGCCCGCAAATAGCGGGATAAGTAAGATAACAACGAAATCTATTTTCTCCATTTTTTGCTTTACTTGGGTTTAACTCATACTCATGCTCTTCTCATTTTGAAAGATACTATAGATACACCCAATTGAAAGAGAGGGATGTACATGCGAAGAAAGAGAAATCATCATTTTAAAAGTGGTGAAAAAAATGAAGAGTATGCAGCTGAAATATCTCCAGCCGGCATTCCAATTAGACATGAGCGCAAAGAAATTGCAAATGAAATAGAAGGTACAAATACCGGAGCAATGATAGGCTATGTCGCATTATTTCTTTCGTTATTCTCAATTGCTTTTTATCCAGTTACACTTGGTTCTCTTGCGATTTTAGTTGGTTTATTAGCTGTTAATTTCGGAGCAAGAACACTTGGATATACAGCAATTGGTTTTGGTAGTTTTTCTGTTTTATTTACTTTACTTTATCCGCTTGCTTTGTCAGCGTTTTAAAAAAACACACCAAGTTATACTTGGTGTGTTCATTCATGATACAACATAATATGACCGCATCCACAACAGTGCTTTGCTGTAATTTCTTGAAAGACCGGATAATTCTCTTCATCCCTATGTTCAATAAATACTTTTTCAAATCGATACATGTTTGGCGCATATGCCCAATCTTGTTTCGTACGAGCGTACAACGTTGAGGAAAAAAACTCCTCACCACCGCAAACGATGCATGTATTCTTCATCACTATCCCTCCTATGCTTGTCTTACTTCATCTATATGAACATAAGCATAAAAAAAAGACCTTCTATTACTAGAAAGTCTTTTCTGAAACAAAAAGAAATGTACCAAACATCCCTACTCCGCTATATTCTTTCGTAACATCAGCTTCTGTTTTAAACGTTTGCTTTACAGTCATAAAGAATACACCATTTCGTGCATCTGTACTTTCAAATTGTAGCTTTTCTTTTTTACCATCTACATTTTGTGTGCATTCAAAACTACTCTCATCACATTTCAACGCATACTTATCCTCTACATACGAATTAAAATCTGATTCTTTCGGACACGTAATAAGCAATATCGCCACGAGAATAATACTTACAATACCCACAATTGTATAATATTTCTTCATTTGTTCTCCTTTCAAATGACAAGAAAACTTGACTTCATGCGCCAAGTTTTCTTAGTCAACAACCCATTGCCACTCTTGTTCTTTCTTATCAAAAATGAGCCAACCTGTTTCTGTTGCTTCCTCTTTCAATTCATCGATATTATCTAGTACCTCATCCGTACTTTCATACGAACCAACTACATATACCGGAATTTCAAGACCTCTTCTTGATTCAATTTTCCCTGCTAAATCAATATAAAGACCATCTTCCATTAATGGAATAAGCCCCATAATCACTTCTTTTGAAATTGCTGGGAAAATTTTTGATTTTTGGAAGAAAGAAAAACGTTTCTTACCGAAAGCACCGAGTTTATAAGGAATGACTTTACTTAACATTCCAACAAAATCAGCTATTCTACGGTAATACACTTTGTTGTACCACCCGTCATCATGTGAAAAATAAACAAATCTATTTTTCAACAACGGAAAGAATGTTCTTGCAAGTGGTTCTTTTTTGTGAGCCAAATATAACAGTTCTGCAATTTCTTTTGGCTCTAATTCATCTAAATCGCTTGCATCATCAAAATCTACCCAACAAAATTCATCAAATTCATCAATCTCTGCTTGAATTAGCTTATGTATATTTTCTTCCTCAACATATTCAAATAAAGTATGATAATGAAAATCCGTCCATTCAAAGTTATGCTTCAAAAGCAAAACTTGATGAAGCGGTGAAGGGATGTTACTTGCAAACTCTTTAAACGTAATTCCTGATGTAATAAAACAATGACCTCGACGATTACCATTAATATATATCATATTCTTTACTTGGTCAGATCCTCCAGACAAAGCACCTAGCCACCTTCGTTTTATATGTTTCAATTCTATAGCATATTTTAACATGAAAAATTTTAGAAACATAGAAAAAACTTCAAAAACTATTTACAATTTCATGTGTTTTATTACATAGTGATTACAAGAAAAAACGCCTGCTCGTAAGCAGGCGTTTTTAAAGGATTTCATCTGGGTTTTGAGGATGATGATTTCCCTCTTTCTTTTCATCTTTTTGGAACATCGATTGAATTTTATCAATTGTTTGTGGAGCTAATTCAATCATTTTTTCTGCTAAATGTGTCGCATTTTGTAGATGCAAAATATTTACTCCATCTTTATTCACCACAAGAAATGCTACTGGTGTAATAGAAACACCACCCGCGCTACCGCCACCAAATGCAGGGTTACCGTTCGCTCTTTGTCCATCATTCGTTTGGAAATCAGAACCTCCTGCTCCAAAACCGAACGCTACTTTAGAAACCGTTAACACTACACCACCGTCAGCCGTTTGAACAGGCTCTCCAACAATCGTATTCACATCGACCATTTCTTTTAAATTTTCCATTGCTGCTTTCATTAACCCTTGAATTGGATGATCCACCGTTCATAACCTCCTTTGTCATATCTTTCCTAGTTTTTCCGAAAGTTTGTGAACTAAACATAAAATTTTATATTGATTTCAAAAAACTTAAGTTGTAATATTTAGAAAAATAAAAAAGAGGTCGATTCGTTATGATGCGAAAATTAACAAAGAAAGATCATGAACAAGTATTCGCTTACCTAAAAGAAGAAGCATCCATTAACTTATTTATTATTGGAGATATTGAAGCTTTCGGTTATGATACAGATTTTCAAGAATTATGGGGAGTATTTGAAGAGAACGGAACATTAAAATCGATTTTACTTCGCTTTCACGATACATTTATACCGTATAGTAAAGAAAAGTTTGTGGTCACTGACTATGAGGCACTTCTTTCCGCATATAAGCCGCTTAAACTCTCTGGCAAGTCAACTATTGTAGAAAGATTTGAAACTGCTCCAACTGTACAACTAGGCGCCAAAAATGAAATGTATTTTTGCGAATGCCAAGATGACAACAACTTACCTAACACACCAATTCATGAAACAATTAAACTTGCCTCACTCGATGATATAGAACGAATTATGAAATTACGAAGTGACATCGCTGAATTCCCGACTGCAAATGAATCTGAAAAAATGTTAAGGCAAGCTATCGAAACAAATACAGGACGTACATATTATATTGAAAAAGACGGTGCAATCATCGCATCCGCCTCAACTTCCGCTGAAAATTCATTATCTGCCATGGTTGTTGGCGTATGTACGCATCCGAACTACCGCGGAAATGGATACGCTTCGCTTATATTGCAAAAAATGATTCAAGACTTTACGAAAGAAGGCCGAACACTTTGTTTATTTTATAACAATCCAGTTGCTGGACGAATTTATAAACGACTAGGGTTTAAAGACATCGGGATGTGGACGATGTATCGATAATAAGAAGTACTCTATAAGAGGAAATAGTTGTAACTTAGCAATAAAAGCCGATTACACAAAAACTTCACACCGTTATTATGAAGAAACTACTTGAGGAGCGAGGACTCTAACTAAAAAATGTTATGCATTCAAACTAAATTTAGACAGATAAACGCCCCAATTGTTGCATCTACTCCAGCAATTGGGGCGTTTATCCTCAAATTCTTTCCACTATATTTATGAAACATTTATCACACTTATGTCGCTATTATCTTTACGTACAAATGCCCTTCTAAATATTACTGCGCCTTATTATACTTTGCTTTAAAATCAATATATTCCTGTTTCGCATCTTGGTTATTACCTTGGTGACTATTAAAAGATGTATGTATTTGTGATATGTATTTTACTAACTTGCCTTCATCATTTCTTTTCTTATAATTTATTACAATACTTACTTCCAATATCTGCTTTGAACCATTTTTAGAATCAATATGCAATGCGATTGATCCACCATCATATTCATCATATTGTATTTTCAACTTATCATTAATGATACTCTGAAACTCTAATTCAGTTAGTTTGTATCCAACAGTACTAGGCTGATCAAACTTTTTTATATCACCTCCGGGCTTCATCTTTAGTTTCCCTATCCCTTTTAAACGATCTACAATTAAGTTCACATATGAAACATCCAGATTCGATTCCGGACTTTGTACCTGTCCATTTTTATACATAATATTGGTACGATAAACAACTTCTTCTTTATTACCTTTGCTGTCTACTGCTGAAGTAACCTCTTGTGTTGTATTTCCATATAAACTTTTATCTTTCGTATTATATATCCCTTCCGAAGTTTGATAGATTGTTTTTCTATGCTCTCCATCTTCCTTTTGTTCAAATGTACTATATATACCTCTTTGTTCCACAAAAGCATACCCATCATCACTCGCAGACATAACCTTTTTCATATCACCTTCATCCAAAGCTTTGACAAATGGCTCATACTCTATCTTCGTCTCCCCAAAACCACATCCACTTAATAAACTTGATACTATTAACAGAACTATCATCATCCTAGCTTTCTTCTTTAACTTCATACTGACACCCCGTTGATTTCTCTAGGCATTTTTAGGTTCATTACATTCCCATTTTGATAGTAATATAGTTCACCTTTACTTACCGGTATTTATTAACTCATACAGATTATATTGAAGATACTTTAATTTTTAATAGCATTGATTTTTATACAATCCTTAATTACTTATATATTCTATTCGAATTTTCAGAAACCAAAACTTATTTTATTTCTTTGGCTTGCTTTTTTTCCTTCTCTTCATAAAGCTTTAGTCTTTTCTGACGTTCCCTTTCATGTTCCTCCCACGAAATATAAAATGATGGAAATTTAAATCTACAATAGGCTAATAATTGGAACTCTGCTGCACCTATGGCTACCGCGTACATGATTAAAGTTCCTCCCGCATACAATCCTAAAATATTTAGTGTATAATCATTATGCACATAAATTAAAATGAGAAGAATTAACACATAAATTACAGCACACTTTATTGCAGTCCTCTTTGTTTTACTAAAAAATGAAGAGGATTCTTCTCCCTTATTAAATGCCCCTTTACTTGCCTGTCTAAAAGTATCAATAGTCGCTAAAATATGTAAAATGACTGCACCTAAAAATAATAACCCAACATACATTAATGTAATTTGATCAATTGAATAATTTGACATTCCTGGAATTATCAACATTGTAAATGTTATAGTGCCTAGCTGAAATGCATATAATAGTACCACAAGTGTTTGTAGTTTCTGTAATTTAAATGGCATCTTAGGAAACAGATAAATAATTAAAAAAATTACTTGAAGACTATAAAACACTAACTCAAGGCTAACAATTATTTTATCAAAGAGAGTCGGGTAATAACTCCAACCAAACCTTATTAACCCTCCAATAAGAAAAAACATTATTAATGAAATAAAAAACATCGTTCCAAACATAACCCCTGTCGCCCAATCGGGACTTAAGCGATTCTTGCAAGTATTTTTAAATTCATTTAAATCTTCTTCTTTTATATTCCACACCCTGACATTTCACCTTCTATACAGTTTAAATAATTTTCATTCACTAAAATTCTATTACATTCTTAATATTTTTAAGTACATAGATCTTTGTACAACTAAATTCAGATAATCTTTTAGGTATATCATTACTATATTAATTACCATAATCATCTAATCAGAATGCCTTTTGATGGTTCAAGTAGTGTTCTTTTTCCTCAAAAGTTCCAAATATTCTTCTTTCAATTAAGTATAACCGTCTTCTTGTCACCTTCATCCAATGCCTTTATTAGACTCTCATACTCTATTTTGATTTACCAAAACTATACGCGCTCAGTAAAACCTAACTGTTATCACAATAACTATTTTTTACTACCCCTTTACTCATATCTTCACAACATTTATCGTTCTCAAAATTCAATTAAAATATATTTTTTTTGATTTATATACTCTTTTTCATAATTTACATATTCTTTTTTGGAACTGTGATTATTATCTTCCCTGGTATGATAATATGTTGAAATCTCTTGATTGCGTTTTATAAGCTTATCTTCTTTTTTTTCTTCATAATTTACCGATATTGTTATTTGTGTTATTCTCATTTGATTTTCTTTTGTATTATTAGGCGTATTAAATTCAATCATCAATATTGCAGAATCAAATTTATCATATTTTAAATTCAACTTATCATTCATGATGTTTTTAAACTGTAATTCAGTTAAATCATAGCTTATTATGCTCGGTTCACTAGATCTTTTTGTATCTTCACTCGGTTTCAATTTACTAAGTTCATTTAATCCTCTAAACATTAATTTTACATATGAAACATTCATAGCTTGATCCTGGGCTACTGAACGGGATTTTTCATTTTTTAAATTTGTACTATAGACCGTGTCTTTTTTGTAATTTTGATTACTACCAACGTTTTTATCATTTTTTATATCAGTAACAACCTTTTGAGTTGTTTTCCCATATAAGTCGTCTTCTTTCACATTATATACTCCATGGGTTGTTTGATATATTATCCTGCTATGTTCACCATCTTCTTTTTCTTCATAAGTACTGTCGCTAGTCTCTTCTTTCACATATGCATATCCATCATCACTCGCAGACATAACCGTTTTCATATCACCTTCATCCAATGCCTTTACTAATCTCTCATACTCTATTTTTGTTTCCCCGAAACTGCACGCGCTCAGTAAAAACGTTACTGTCATTACAATAACTATTTTTTTAACTAACCTTTTACTCATGCCATAACTACACCTTTCCCCTTATTTTATACATTACTTATTATTCAAATATTGTTTTTCATACTCCTCATATCGGGTTTTAGAAGCTTTATCGTTATCTTCTTTAGTATTTAAATAGATTGCTATTTTTTGATCATGCCTTATTAATCGGCCTTCTTTATTCTTTCTTTCATATCCCATTGTGATGCTTATTGTAGTGAATTCCATTGGATTTTCTTTTGAATCTTTCGCCGAACTAAATTCCATTAATAATATTGCTTCATCAAATTTATCGTAGTCCACCTTTAACTTATTATTAATTATTTCTTGAAATTCCGATTCAGTTAAGTAATATGTTACCTTGGATGACTCACTAAATCTTTTTTTGGTCTTAAACTATCTATTCCCTTTAATCTATTAAATATAAATCGAACATTCGAAACATCCAAATTTTGATCTGGACTTTTTGATTGATTATCTTCATATTTAATACTAGTTCTATATACAATCTCTTCTTTTTTTTGCTCACTATTTAATGAACTAGCAATTTCTTGCAAAGTTGTTCCATAGAGCTTTTTTTCTTTAATATTGTATACTCCTCCTGTTGTTTGATATACAACGCTAACGCGATTATCATTTTCCGCTCAAAACGTGCTATCCCTAACCTCTTCTTTCACATAAGCATACCCATCATCACTCGCAGACATAACCGTCTTCATATCACCTTCATCCAATGCCTTTACTAATCTCTCATACTCTATCTTCGTCTCCCCAAAACCACATCCACTTAATAAACTTGCTATTATTGATAGAACTATCATCATCTTAGCTTTCTTCTTTAACTTCATACTGACACCCCGTTGATTTCTCTAGGCATTTTTAAGTTCATTATGTTCCTTTTGGAAAGTAATACATTTCACCTTTACTTACTGATATTTATTTACTCGTACAGATTATATTGAAGATGCTTTAATTTTTAATAGCATCGATTTATATACAAACCTTAATTACTTATATATTCTATTCGAATTTTCAGAAACCAAAACTTATTTTATTTCTTTGACTTGCTTTTTTTCCTGCTCTTCATAAAGCTTTAGTCTTTTCTGACGTTCCTTTTCGTGCTCCTCCCACGAAATATAAAATGACGGAAACTTAAATCTACAATAGGCTAATAATTGAAACTCTGCTGCACCTATGGCTACCGCGTACATTACAAGAGTTCCTGCTATATACCCTACTAATATCTCTGTTTCATAATCATTATGAAAATAAATTAAAATAAGAAGGATTAGTGTATATACCGTAACGCCAATCATTACGTTGTTTTTTGTTTTACTAAAAAATGAAGCTGCCCTTTCATCCATACTAAATGCTCCACTCTCCGCTTGTTTAAAGGTATCAATTGTGGTCACCAGATGAACAAAAACTGCTCCTAGAAACAATAAACCCACATACAATAATGTAATTTGATTAATCGAATAATTTGAAATTGCTGGAAGTATAAACAATGTGAATCCTATAGTTCCCAGCTGAAATGTACATAATAATATCACAAGCACTTGCAACTTTTGACATTTAAAACGAACTTTTGGAAATAGATATAGAATTAAAAAGATTACTTGCAAGGTATATAAAACTAATTCAATACGAACAATTATTTTGTCAAAGAGATTTGGATAATAACCCCAGCCAAATTTAACTAATGCTCCAAAAATAAAAAGCATGAATAATGAACTATAAACAGTTGCGCCAAGTATAAACACCATGGAGCGTTCTGGACTTAAACGATTTCTACATGTTATTTTAAATTCATCTAAATCTTCTTTTATGTTCCACATTTGTTAACTCCACCTTTCCCCGAACTATAGTATATTACCAAAATAAAGATTCAATTTTCTTAGTCACTGATTTTATACCTTTTTATTTTCATCGCCACTCTTAACTATCTCTTTTGTTGTACTGCGCCTTGTATTTTAAATATTCGTGTCTCGCATCTTGGTTATTATCCTGTTTTCTATTAAAATACGTTATTATTTGGAACATATTTTCTACTAATTTTCCATCCTCATTCTTTTCTTTAAAATCTATATCTATCCTCATTTGCAAAATTTGTTTTGGATTTTTTGGGGCATCCAGGTGCAATACGATTGTTGCTCCATCAAATTCATCGTATTGTATCTTTAATTTATTATTAATAATATCTTTAAATTCAGATTCAGTTAGTCGATATCCGACTGAATTAGGCTGATCAAACTTTTTTATATCATCCTCGGGCTTCATCTTTAGTTTCCCTATCCCATTTAAACGATCTACAATTAAGTTTACGTATGAAACATCTAGATTTGAATCCGAACTTTTCACCTGTCCATTTTCATACTTAACATGAGTACTATAAATAGTTTCTTTTTTATAATTTTCATTTGTCCTTTTCCCCTTGTCTTTTTCTATATCAGTCGCAACTGTTTGTATCGCCTCTCCATATAAACTTTTATCTTTTGTATTATATACACCTTCCGTAGTTTGACGAATTGTCTTACTGTGCTCTCCATCTTCTTTTTGCTCAAACGTACTATAAATATCTCTTTGAGTCACATAAGCATATCCATCATCACTCGCAGACATTACCGTACTCATGTCCTCTTCTTCTAATGCCTTAACAAATCTCTCATACTCTATCTTTGTCTCCCAAAAACCACATCCACTTAATAAACTTGCTATTATTGACAGTACTATCATCATCTTAGCTTTCTTCTTGAACTTCATACTAACACCCTTATTCAATCAAAATAAGCTTTCCTCTTTCTATTTTGGAAGAGGAAAGCTTATTTCCTTTTAAATTTATTTTTTTCCCTTTATTTCTAACTCTTGTTCTTGTTGTTGCTTTTTATTTTTTTCAATTACTTTTTCAACAAACTCATTCCGCCACATTTTAAACTTAGCTGCGAATTGACCTTCAATTTTATTTCGATACCCTTCAAATTTAACCTCTGCAATATCCGCGTGGTTAAATAATTTATACGTCTCTTCGGTTAAACCCACTGGATGCAACACTCCGCCATAATCATAAAATGTGTTTTCATCAAGTAATAAACCTCTCGTAGTAATTACATACTCCGCATCTTCCTCTTCTTTAAGACCCAATCTCACAACACTGCCTAAAGGTAATACTTTATCCATATAATCTTTCATATTAATTCACTGTCCCTTTTAGTACGCTAATTTTCTCTTCTATTTTTTGTCTTTTTTTCTCTAATTGACGGATACGATCAATAAATGCCTCACGTGTTTTCCCTTGTAATGTACTATCAATACTACTCTCTAACCTTCTAATATCCCCAGTTAAAGATGCAGCTGCTTTTTCCAATTGCACTACAACATTTATAATTTGTTCTCGTCCACCACTAGCTGGAAATGTACTATGAACTCTTGACATTATCGTATGTAAATCCACCTTCATACCCCTCTCTTTTAAATTTATAAACTTGGAGTTTTAATAATATGAAACTGCCCCTAATTCTTCATCTTTTGCAAACATAGAAAATACTGCCTCTGAAACATCGTCGTTTAATTGCTTTAAATCCTTTGATAACTCCTTTACATCTTTAGCAATTTCACCTAATAAAGAACGGTTTATCCCCCTGCTATTATCATTCATAAAGAGATTTAATAATGAGTGACGATGACTTAATATATGTTCAGATACAATTGCAGCTATATTTGTATCAACCACAAAATCTCCCTTAAATAAATCTAGTAAATCTTGCACATAAGAAACTGCTACTTCTTTTGCAATTTCTAAAATTTCACTTGTAGCTAAATATACTACAACACTTCCAGCTAAAAAGTTTATAGCAGTATTAAATACAGACTCTAATACTTCTAAAACTTTTTCCTTACATTTCGCTAGAGTTGTTTCAATCCACTCTATAGCGGTATCTACTGCACCCTTAATTTCAATTGTAGCCATTATACTAAATTGGATTGCTTCTCCTGTAATTTGAGATTTTAGCCCTTCATACTTTGTATTTAACCTTGAAAACCCTTCTTGAACTTTATCTCTTAGCTTTTCAAGCTCCTTACTACCTTGTACAATGTCCGAGTAACCTAATATTCCACCTATAATAGTAGAAATTGGCGTTGCACTTAGTATTAAATTAATTGCAGTTCCAGCTACCTTTTCTTCTTCTATAGAAACTTTCCTATGAAATACATCATGTATTGTTCCTGTGTATATAGCCCCAGTAGATTGAGAAAACTCCATAAAACCTGGGATAATATCCCACCCCGTGTCGTTATCACTTGCTAGTTTATCAATCCATATTAGGTGCCCACTTTCATCATAATCCTTCTCTGTAAAAGCATATGAGTGTCCTGCTTGGTTCGAAATTTTATACATTCTTCCCGGAAGTGTGAAGTCTGCTGCCTTTATCCCAATATGTAGTGGATCATTCTGATTAATGATATTCCGAACATTTTTCATATCAAAGCCATTACCAAACTTATCTACATCTCGATTTAAAACTGGTGCTGGATTTAGCGCTAAAACATCAATATCGTCTTCTTGATGCCTTAATGCTACTGTATTTGCAATACCTCCGCCCAAAGAATGTCCTGTTATACTAATGGTTTTACCATCAGCATATTGTTTCACTTTTTCGTAAAATGCCTCTCCTTGATCATATTGTTTTACTTCTAACTCATGTTCCCAATCGTTAAACACTAATTTATTTGCATTGGTTAAATTGTGACCACCTATCTCTGCATCTACTACTATATCACTATTGTTGTCTTTTCCAGGTTCCGTCCCAACATATGAAATAATAACTTCTCCTGTTTTATTATCTTTAAATGCGTAAGCAGCAAATCCGGTGTCTTTATCTTCTGCAGAATCTATTAGTCTTGCATTAAATTTTTTTTCTAAGAGATCTTCGTTTTTCTCTTGGGCATCCTCCCCAATATTATTATACGGTTCTTTGCCATCTCTAAAATTATATATATCTTGCCCAGCGAGCTCTAACTTTCCCATATCAGAGGTTATTCTTAAATCCTCTTTTTTCTCCACACCTTTCTTCAAAAAAAATCAACTCCCTTAGAATGATTTATTATTTTGAAAAGACTTTTCATAATTCACATAATCTTGCTTAGCTTCCTGATCATTATCCTTTTTACTACTAAAATTCACAGATATTTGCTGAGTATGTGTTAATAATTTTCCCTCACTATTTTTCTTTTCATATACAATTGAAATTATTAATTGTATTATTTGCATTGGATGCTGTTTCGTATCTTTAGAATCGTTAAAATTAAATACAATTGATGCTGTTTCAAAACTATCATATTGCAAATTCAATTTATCGTTAATTATTTCTTGAAATTGTGATTCCGTTAACGTAAAACCAACTGTATTTGGTTCATTAAATTTCTTTTTATTTCCATCTATTTTCAGTTGTAAACTCCCAACACCTTGCAATCTATTAAAAATTAGTTTTACATGTGAAACATCCAAGTTCGAATCAGAACTGTAACCCTTTCTATCTTTATACATGAACCTAGTGCTATATTTTTCTTCTTCTTTATATTTATTATCCTTATGTCTATCTTTTATGTTCTTAATATCACTTGTTATTTTTTGAGTGGTTTCTCCATACAATAAATTTTCTTTCAAATTATATATACCTTCAGTAGTTTGATATAGTGTATTATGAATTCTGTCATCACCATTTTTTTCTGTCGTAAAATCAATAACCCGTTCCTTCATATACGCATACCCATCATCACTCGCAGACATAACCTTTCTCATGTCACCTTCATCCAAAGCTTTGACAAATGGCTTATAATCTATTTGCTTTTCCCCAAAACCACATCCACTTAATAAACTTGCCACTATTGACACGACTATCATCACCTTAGCTTTCTTCTTTAATTTCATACTGTCACCTCGTTAGTTACTCTAGGCATTTTTAGTTTCATTATGTTCCCTTTTTGATAGTAATACACTTCATCTTTACCTAATGACGCTTCGTTGCTTATATATTTTATATTGAAGATACTTTGATCATTTAATGGCATTGCGATAATTGCTGCTGTTAGTTTACTTCTCATTTTCATAGGTAGAGCTTCACGATTTCGGTCCATGTAGTCGTGGTGACCTGCTAATACAAAGTAAATACCTACTGTACGAGATAAATCAATTAAAGTCGCTGCATCCTCCATTTCTAAATAAACAAATTTACTAAACTCTTCAACATTTGTCATGATAATGAGTTGTTTTGTGAATGCAGGAATTTCTCTACCTTCTTGTCTTGCTTGTGCTAATTCAAAAGCTCGTTCGCGAATTACTTCCATCCAATACTTCGCATGCATATTTATTTCATTTTCGTCTACAATGTAGTGCGTCACATTGTCTTTATATTGAACGAAACTATACTCTGCTGTATCCACTAATGTCACACTTTCAAAATAATCTTTATTCAATTGAGATAGGATACTAGATACAATTTGTTTTCCCATACTATCATCTACACTATAAATCATTAAATGATCATTCACCGCAATATCATGAGCTACAACTTCTACATTTGCAAAATCAAGCCCCATTGGAATTCTTCCTGCTTGTAGAGCTTTTGTAACGTCTTTATTTTTACGATACGTAGCAATATCAATCACTTCTGGCATCATTGGAATTGCCTTCGGACGTTCTCCATCCCATTCTCGATCCATATCATTTGCTTCTTGTTGTAATAATTGAATTTGTTGTAGTTCATCTTCTGCTTTCGTAGGTAATACAGCCTGGAATAATGTAGGAGATTCTAGTTTTATTAACGCTCTTCCTGCTGTTTCTTCCACTTTTATATCAGATCTCCCTACAATACTAGCTACTTCACTCTGATCAATCATATATAGACAAGTTTGGATTTTAATATTATTGTACAATTGAATTCTAAGTGCGTTTTGTCGTCCTGCACTTATTAAAGTATGAATTCCTAAACTAGCACCATCTCGGACAATTTGCATAATTAGCATTTCAAAGCTCTCATAGAATTTTGCTTCTTTTACTGCATCATAATTATCGATTGCAATAATAATATGCGGTATTTCTTTCCCACTTGCCTTTTCATACATTTCAATACTCGCAACGTCATATTCACTTAATAATCGTTTACGATTTTTCATTTCTTGAGTTAATCTTTCAACAAACTTTAAACATTTTTCTGATTCGTCAATTGTAATCGTATCCGCTACATGAGGTAATCCTTTTAAAGGTAGAAGACCATTTGTTCCAAGGTCCACTAAATACACATGCAAATGCTCCGGACTATGCTGACGAGCTCCATCCATAATGACTGATTGTAAGAATGTTGATTTTCCGTAGCCTGGGCTTGAGAAGACCGCTACGTGTCCGTCTTTACTAATATCTAATGTTAATGGTGTTTGTGATTGTAATTCAGGCTGATCTAGTAGACCAACTGTTGCTTTTAATGGTTTCTTTTCTTTCGTCCATGCTTCTTTGAACTGAATAGCGTGTAAGTCTTGTAAATATACGCTTTCTGGAAGTGGTGGTAACCACGGTCTAGCTAACGCTTCAATTTCATTTACCTCTGCGTAATCGTGAATGTAGTCAATAACAGCATCAAGTTCAGATGGTACGCTTATTACTTCTTTACTACTACCAAGTCCACTTAAATCTTCACTTAATATTTCATATTGTCCTAGATCATTTATTGCATAGATTGTTGCGTCTAAATGTTCTTTATCCTCTTTGTTTTCTACATAGTCTGCTCCGCTCCAAGCCGATTGGAATAGTTCATAAATTTCATTATTCCCAACTTGTAAGTAAGCACGCCCTGGTAATGTAATTTCAGCAGCATCTGGTGTTTTTAAAATTTCATTACTATCCGACGTATTTTGAACTTTCAGTGCTAGTTTGAATTTCGAGTTACTCCAAATTTGATCATCTACAACACCACTCGGTTTTTGCGTAGCTAATATTAAATGGATTCCGAGCGAACGACCGATACGCGCTGTTGAAACTAACTCTTTCATAAACTCTGGTTGTTCTGACTTCAGTTCCGCGAATTCATCACTAATTAAAAATAGATGTGGCATTGGCTCACTTACTAAGCCTTCTTTATACAGTTTTTGATACTGATTAATATGGTTTACATCATTTTCCCCAAATAATCGTTGTCTTTTTTGTAATTCAGCTTTAATTGATGCGAGCGCTCTCATACTTTGTGCTCCATCTAAGTTCGTAATTGTTCCTAATAAATGCGGTAAGTTTTTGAATAAATTCGCCATACCGCCGCCTTTATAGTCAATTAGTAGAAAGGCCACTTCGTAAGGGTGGAAATTAACTGCTAGAGATAAAATATACGATTGTATAATTTCTGACTTACCTGAACCGGTTGTACCTGCTATTAAGCCGTGTGGCCCGTGAGCTTTTTCATGTAAGTTTAAGTTTACGATATCTTCTTTACCACGTAATCCAAGTGGTACAGCTAAAGATTTATGTGCTGCATTTTTCTCCCAGCGCTTTGTGATATTCAGTTCTTTTATTTTTTCAACACCGTACATTTCTAAAAATGTTACGCTTTCTGGAATACTATTTTTTAAGTTTTGCAAATGATTTAACGGCGCTAGCGCTCGTGAAACATCTTCTAAATTGAAACCTTTCGGTACGTGATTTAATTTAAATTGACGGTTAACAAGCTCCCCTTGTTCTAATATGATGTTTCCTTGCTTTGCATCTCTTATATCTATTACCGTTTTCACGTGTTCCGGTAAACTTTGCATAACATCTTGTACGAAAACAAGTGATACACCTAATTGACTCGGATCATCATTAAAGAATTCCATAACAACATGGTCTAGTATTAGCTTTTCATCTGTAATGAGAACGACATAGTGCGGTGCAAAATACATTTTTTCATTAGTTGAACTCTTTTCGTCTAGTTTTAATTTTCGTTCTTTCAGTATTTGATATAAACTATTTAACACTTGATCACGACTACGATCATGGTATACAAATCCACGTACATTTATATCGCGAACACTTCCATGAGGTAACCAGCGCATCCAGTCCCATTTCTCCTTTTCTTCTTCAGGAAAAATAGTAATAAACTGCAAATCATAATAACTATGGAATAACGCCGTTTGTGCAACTAATAATTGTAATTGCTCTAACACTAAAGAGCGTTGACCAATATAACCGACTGGTCCATTCATTAAATCTGTTACAACTGGCACATCTTCCAATGAAAGATAACGTTGTCTTAGTTGACGTGCTATATCAATTAATTCATCTTTCGTCTGACTAAATTCTTCTTCATTAAACTGAATTTCAAAACTCGTATTAGCTTGCCCTGTACCAACGCTAAATGTTAAGAAATCATGATGTTGCATTGTTTTTTCATAAATACGTGGATTTACTTGAACAGCCATATTACGTATAATCTCAACATTTGGATTATGATAATGTAATGCATGACGCTGTTTTTCACTTTCTGCATGTAAATCTTTCGTTTTTTGTTTTATATACTCTCTATAGCTTTTATCACGTTCAACGATGTCGATTTTATATTGCTTTAAATTTTTTATATAAGATGTGACAGAAACAATGATCGTTACTAATGTCATTGCAATGGATGCGATAATAAACATTCCATATTTCATAAAGATAGCAAGTAATACTGTTACGACAATCATGACAAGGGCAGGTGCAATAATTCTCGCCAAATGCTCAGTCGGTTTTGACGGCATGCTTGAAGGTTTTGCAATTGTCATTTTCTCTTCTGGTTCACGGTAAATAATACGTGGTGAACGATGATAGTCTGGATAACCACTTTGATAATTCGTTTCTGATTCTACTAAAATAGGTAACGTAGATTTCACTTTATCTTCTGAAGACAATACTTGAATATCTTCACTGCCTATCTCCACTAAAACGCCATCAAAATATAATTGGTCTCCTGCTTCTAACATAGCGCTATCTTTTAGCCTTGTATAATTATGAAATACTTCCCCGTCGTATACGTTCACTTTAAATGAATCGTACAGCGTTTCACGAGATAGTATTATATCTACACTACTACCGGTAATAGAAATATCATCATAACTGTTTTGACTGAATGTAAGAGAATTTTTTGTTCCGATATCAAACACTTTAGTTGTGCCTACAATAGATATAAAGATTTTCAAGCTCACATCTTTCGTTTTTCCAATCTCAAATTCCTTATTGAATTCTATTAATTGATTTTGTATCATCCAAGCGTTTACTTCACTATTCCATTTTAACTCTACTTCTTGTTCTAAACTTGGATTCGTAATATCATTTGTCCACTCTTTTCCAATTGATACTATTGATTGCTCAGTTGGATGTAATGTGCACTTATATATTTTGTCTCCATAAGTCAATACTAATAGTTGCTCCATGCGTGTTCACTGCTCCTTTTCAACTGTCTCATCAAGTGCTTTCTTACTCTTTTTTCTCTGTGTCCGACAAATTTTTATCGCTGGATGTATTGCCATATTTCTTTTTATATTCAGCTAATTGTTGTTCATATGTTTTTTTCTTTTGATCACGCTCTTCTCCTGACAAGTCCGGATTATTTTTCAACGCATCCATTTGTTGAAGAAGGCCGTACATAATAAGCTGCGGATCATCAAGGGTTTTAGCTAAATCTAATGATTTATCAAAATCACCTTTTCCGTTATACATCCAATAAAGCAAATACTTTTCATCACTTTTCAAACTAATGTTTTTCATAACCGCCTTCTTTTGATTTTCAGGCATTTTTTCAGCTGTAATGTATGCAAATGCTAACTCATATTTAGATGCAATTGGTAATGATTCAAATTCTTCTTCATTTAATTGCGTAATTACTTTGTCATAATCAGTTGCTATGAAATTCGCATTTGCTTCTAATAATTTATTTTGATAAGGAAATTTTATAAAAGTGAAATATATTAAAGGAGCAGCTAAAACAACTGTCGCTGCTATGAAGGAAAAAGCTAAATATTTAAATGATTTGTAGCTCTTTTTATGTACTAACTGCATATTGTTTTCTGTTTTTGTTTGTTCCTTCTCAAAGCTGTCATCAAGAAATTGCAGTAATGCATCTATACTTTCCATTTGAGAAATTGTCTGTTCAAATGTTGTTTCTTTTGCATCTTTTAGTAACCCAGCATACAAATCATCAAAATTGTGCTTTTGGGAGAATAAAGCGATAATTAGACACTTATATTGTGTTAAAAATTGCTCTTCTAACAACGGGGTTGGTGGAACAATATCTCGAATTCCTCTATGTATAATACTTGGCATTAAATTAGCATTAAAAACTATATTGTCTGGATGTAAAAAGAACGTGATTCTTTTATTTAAATATTTACGAAACTGCGCAACATTTCGAAGCAGTCTTAATTTCTCATTTCTTCCCAAACGGCTAAGATCGTCCCACTTATATAATTTTTTATCCACTTGAAATATAAAAGTAAACATATCATCCGTTTCTTCTATCGCTAATGGTACAAACTCAGATGATGCGCCCGTAATTATATCGAATTGACGGAAGTCTTTTATACGTGTTTGAGATTTTGTCATCTCCAATTTCCAATTTTCCTTTTCTATTTGAAATTGATAGTTCATTGCATCAATTTGAATTGTTTTTTCCGTCATTTTTATCCTCTTCTCCTTTTCTTTATAACCCGTAATAACTTATTTTCAAATAACTATAAGCAAAAAGTATTCTTTATAAAACTTGTAAAATATCTCCATTTGTTATTTGGTGATCGATTAAACGATCATTATCTGTTAAAACAATTGACTTATTCTTTACTTTAATTACAAAATGTGAACCTTCATGATTATCCACATTTAGCGTATCTAATAAATTTTTCAATAAATATTTAATAGATTGATGATTCGGAATACGTAAATCATATATATTTCCATTCCATTTACTAAAATCTACCGTTACATTAATATGCGTTTGTATCGCCATTACTTTACCTCCAACTTTTGCGAAGAACCGTATAAATACCGATGCAAATAAGTACAATGCCACCACCAAATAATAATATGATTGTTGTACCAATTGGCTTTTCGTTCATTGTTTCATTACTCGCTACTTCATCTGCACTTTTTCTCACAACGTATTCACTGCTAAACAAACTATTTTTCATATCTTTCACACTATTATTTTCTTTTTGTTTTATAAAAAGAGAATCTCGTAAAGCTTCCATATCTTTTTGTTCTTTCTTTTTCTTTTTCTGAATTTCTTCTTCTATGTCTTTGCTAAATAACTCAATTGATGCTTTATCTAATTCTGTTTCCTTATGTTCTTCTTTATTTTTTTCTTGGTCGCTTTCTTCAATTCTATCCACTTTAAACTTAATCTTCCCATCATCACCAAGATAACTGTCCGCCGCGCTCCTTATCGGTAGCGCGACAAACAGTAAAAGGATAGAGAGAAATGATAACTTAGCTACTATGCTCCATTGTTTGATCATTTACTTCTTTTTCCTCCCATTTCTTATGCCATACAAATAGATTACTAACTAACCCTATAATGGCAATTACAAACAATACGATAAAAATAACTTTCCCCGTATCTTTACCGCTAATAAAATCATTTAGAAAACTTTCTATATACTGAAGCGGTGAAAATTGACGTACCTTTCCAACTGACGACATTTGATCTACTTTACTTCCAACTGCTTCAGTTAAAAATAGGTACATACTTAAAAATACTAATAGGATAAACATCCCTACCATTTTTATTTGTCGCAATAAGTATGTTGAAACCAATACAAACGCCATCATAATGATTGTGATAAACGCAATCCATAGTAAACTTTGATCCTGACCAAACTGTAAAAGACGTCCAGAAATGATACCTATACTAATTCCTTCCACAATTGATATACCGAATGCTACTACTGTAGTTGGTACATTCATATCAATTAATGAGAATTTCTCTTCAAAATGATCTGATTGCGTTCGTTTCTTTTCTTGATTCGCAATTGCGTATGCTGTAAATAACGCAACAATAAAACAAGTTAATACGATTAAATATGGTGTAAAAGCATTACCAGCTACAATGACTCCATCATTTTGTTTTTGAACTGGGCTAGATAAAAATTGATATAACATTTCATTTTGGCGATCACCAATTCGGCTATTAGCCAAAATTTTAGTAAAGTTTTTGGAGAATGTTTTATCATCTTCCATTTTCTTTGTAAAGTCATTTAATAATGAATCAGCTTTTGAAACAATTGTCGTTCCGCTGTCTTGAATTTCTTTTGCTTGTCCATTAATTTGATCAAATGTTTTATAAACATCGTCTGAAGTTGCTAAACTATGCTTCGAACTCTCGACCAATGATTGACTTTGTGACATTAATGATTTAATACCAGAATCTAACGATAAAACAGCTGTTTGCTCACCAGTATTATTTGTTGTTAGCACTTGCTGTTCTTCAACTAGCTTTAAGCTACTCTCACGCCATTTCGCTAAACCTTTTAAATATTCCCCTAAATTTTCATTCATACTAGTTGCTTGTTGCGTCGTTACATTTAATTTCTCTGCTAGTAACATTGAATTTTGATCCGCACTCGTAATGAATTGTTGATAAGAGTCTATTTTTTGCTTTAAACCTGTCATATCTTGCTTAACTTCTGCCGTAATACCTGATGAAACAAGGTTTGAAATTAAATCAATTAAGCTTTGTTTATTTAATACATAGTACAAAGATTGTTCAGTTGCAATTGCATCTAAACTTCCCTCTTCTAGCTTAGAACCTACATCTTGCATTCTTAAATCAATCCCATAATACATTTCGTATAAACTAATTAAACTTTGATAACTTTCAACTGTATCTACTGCTTCTTTAATTAATACATTAGATGTATTATCTGTTAATTTTTCTGTTTTTTGATGTACAACTTGATTTGTCGTACTTTCAATAACTTTTGAATTGCTACCGTTATCTGTCCCAGTGTCTGGCTTCTCTCCCGTGTCAGGTTTTCCTCCTGTGTCTGGATTTCCTCCTGTATCAGGTTTTCCTCCTGTGTCTGGATTTCCTCCTGTGTCTGGATTTCCTCCTGTATCAGGTTTTCCTCCTGTATCAGGTTTTCCTCCTGTGTCTGGATTTCCTCCTGCATCAGGTTTTCCTCCTGCATCAGGTTTTCCTCCTGTGTCTGGATTTCCTCCTGCATCAGGTTTTCCTCCTGTGTCTGGATTTCCTCCTGCATCAGGTTTTCCTCCTGCATCAGGTTTTCCTCCTGTGTCTGGATTTCCTCCTGCATCAGGTTTTCCTCCTGTGTCTGGATTTCCTCCTGCATCAGGTTTTCCTCCTGCATCAGGTTTTCCTCCTGCATCAGGCTTTACACTGTCACCATTATTACTCTGTTCTGTTTTTTGAATAATAGGCGTTTGAGCATTGTGTACTAACGGCATTATGCCATACTGTGATTTATGAACCACATTTTCCACCTTGCTATTTTCCGTTTGTGTTCCTTTATCTTCTTTGTTAGGTTTTTCTTTTTCAGGACTAGTTTCTTTTTTATGAGTCCCACTCAATTCCCACTGCCACATTACAGGAGAGAAAACATCTATATTGATGTTTGGATCTTTTAACTTTACATGCAAGCTAATCTTTATATCCCCTTCATTACGAGGAGCTATTGTAATTTCTCCTGCTTCGCTTTGAAGAAAGTCACTTGTACGATCCACATCATCAATATGTAAAGCTTCTGTACTTCCATCTAGTTTAAATTCTTCTGGAATATTTATCTTCAAAGTTTGTGAAGATTCCATTTTAATTACTTTCGCCGTATCACTAAATGTAATTCCCTCTGTATAAAGTTTATCCTTTACTTCTTTAATAGCGTTTCCTAAAGAGATTTTATTTACAGGATCATAATTAAAGTTATTTTCTTTATTATATTTATTTGTAAATTGGATTACATTTTGCAGTTGTAATTTCGTTGTATCTGGCAAATCACTTTGAACGATTTCTTCCATGTTTAAACTAGGTAATTTTACAATTAAATTTTCGATTTGTTTCTTTATTCGAGCGTCTGGTTGTTTCATTAATGTATTTATAAAGATCTCTTGCTTTCCATCGTTCGACATAGATTGCTTTAACTTTTTAATTACAGTCTCTTGAATATCACTTTCTAACTTTCCTGCAAGTTCTGTATCATATTCTGACACTTGTTTTTTTACATCTGTTAAATGTTTTTGAATTGCTGAAGCATCAGCTAAAATATTTGGTCCTTTCTCTGAAAGCGTAAATTGATTTGCAATCACTTTATTAGCAGATTCCAATGCACCTAACTGCTTTAAAACATCGCCTGTATTCAATTCACTCATGTATTGATTAAATTGACTCGTAAAATTATTCGCTAACAGATTGTTATCAGTTTGCATTTTTTGGAAGTTGTTAAACCCTTCTAAGTAAGTATTGTTAGATTTATTCCCTTCCTCTAACACTTGACCGAAACCTTTTAAAACATCTTGAAATCCTTTAAAACTATTAACAGAAATCCCAGTATAATCTTGCACTGTTTTAAATTGATTTGTGTAATTTGCTAAAGGACTATGTACATCTTTTTTGTACATAGTTGTTTGAACGTTTCCTTTTTCAATTATTTTACCTATATTATCTTGTGCACCTTGCAACTTAATGATAATACTTGCAAAATAAACGTCGATGATTTGCTTGTTGAAATCTTCTAAAATTGTAGACGCCGTATTCTCAGCCTCAGCTTTCAAATCGTTATTCCCAGTTGCATTTACTTTGTAGTTTAACGTTAATTTCTCTGGTAGTTCTGAATCAATCGCAACTGCTTTCCTAGAAAAATCGTTTGGTATAACAATCATCATGTTGTAATTATTATTTTTCAAACCATTTTCTGCTACTCCGCGACTAACTACGTACCATTCTTGTTTCGTATTTTTATTTACATTTTTAACAAATTGATCTCCAAACGCTATTTTATTGCCCTCAAATACAGTGCCCTGATCTTCATTTACCAACGCAACTGTCATTTTTGGTGTAGTATTCTCATTAGCTTTCTTAACATTTTGATTTAATGCTAAATAGGAGACCCCTGTTGATAGTACAAGAGCTAAAATAATAAACAACAAGATGCTCCATCTGAACTTTTTCACTACTTATCACTCCTGCGACCTCGAGTCTATTAATTGAAAGACTTCGTATCTTACTCTAGTTTTAAAGTAATTTAGCCATACAACGTATGGTTGCATGGCTAAATTATATATTTCTTTTTATCTGTCTTATTGTAGACCGAAATTACGAGAAAGATCTTCGTCATGTCTAGCAACAGCCTCTGCAGTTTTATTAAGCTGCATATTAATTTCTTGTAATAGCTGTGCGAAGTTTTGTACTTTTGGTTTTAATTGATTGAACTGTTGGTCAAAACCTTCAAAAGCACGACCTTCCCATTCTCCTCTTAATTCATTTTGTAAGTTTTGTAGCTGACGTAAAATGTCCTCAATTTGATTTGCACCTTGTCCATATCGAGTCGCTTTTGATTTAAGCTCCTCTGGTGACATACGAATTTGTCCTGCCATTATTAAATCCCCCTTAAAATTTAAAAATAGTAAAATTAACCAATAATCAATTCTACAAATTGATTATATCAATAATTTAAAAATTTCTAAACAAAAAAATGATATTTTTCCAAAATTTCTCTTTCAATATAATAACGATATATTGTATAATATAAATTTATTATTTTTTAAGAAACTACTATTACTTGAAAATAAAAATCAATTAAACAAATTCTACAAATGTTATTCTTAACAATAGAAAAAAAGATTACCTAACATGAATGCGTATATTTTCCATTAAAAAGTTTGATTAAAATTCTATTAAAATTCTTTAATTAAAAGAAATACAGCCTCGCAATTTTTCTCACTTCAAAGTCATAATTACCTGTCTTTCAACAAACCCAAGTTCTTCGTACATCTCTTTCGCAAAATTCCCAGCAAATACATTCAACCGAATTTCTGAATACTTCTCCTTTAATTCCTTAATACCAGCTTCCATCAGTTCTCGCGATAATCCTCTCCCTCGATACTCTGGAAAAACGTATAGCTCATATATAAATCCAAGTTTTTCACGAGAAAAATAGTCAGTATTTTCCCCTATTAATATCCACCCTAATATTTTATTTTCTTCTTTAATGACTAAATAACATGCCCCCTTTTCTACTATTGGTTTTGTAATTTCAATCGCTTCCTCTGTACTTAATTGGCAATTCCCTCTCGTCCCTTCAAAAAGCGATTGGGCTGCATATTTTAATATTTTACTTGTATCTTCTTGATTCGCCTTTATTATCATTTTTCACAACCCCCATCCTTAATAGGCATTACTATCGATTGTTCAAGATTCTCCGCTTCCATAATAATTGCCAGTAATCCATGTTCTGTACTCGTCTCATGAAACTCTCCTTTCTCCCAAAACACAGCTTGTCCAGCTCTTATCTTTACTTTTTCTTTATCTGCCCCACACACATATCCTTCTCCGTCCATAATAAGAAGCAGTTGTGATACAACTGCTTCATGATATCCAATTATTCCATTCTCTTGTAAATGCATAGCACCGATATGTACATTCCCTTGGTGGTTTACTATTTTCGACATTATGAAATTAGATTGAAATACTGATATGCGCTTTCCCGATTTTTCACTAAAATCAAAAATCTTCACTTCTAGTCCTCCTTATATGTATAAAACCATCCTTACTGTCTGCATCAAATGTCCTTCAAAGTCTTCTTCAAATTGCTCTAATTCAGCAAAACCTTTCGCTTCATAAAAACGTTTACCTTTTTCATTTGCTGCTTCTACATGTATGTACAGTTTCCGTATCCCTTTTAACGCCTTAATCCCTCTTTGTAATAAAGCACTTCCTATTCCTTTCCCTTGCTGATCTGGTAACAAATAAATCGCACCTAATTCTGCTTCGTTTTGCAATCTAACTGGTGAAAAATTAGCAAATCCTATTACTTCTCCCTCTTCCTCTGCAACGAATAAATGTGTATTTTTAAGACGATATTTCATTTTTTCATCAGAATATGCCTCGTCTAAAAAACTGTCTTGAATCTTTCTCGGAATGATGCCTTCATATGTATCATGCCAAGCTACTTTCGCTACTGTTTGTACAGCATGAATATCTTCTTGCTTCATCTCTCTAATTACATATGTCATCTCGATGTCTCCATTCTCTTTAAATTATATTCTGCTACTATACTAGAAGAAACGGCAGAACCATTTTCATAATTTACCTTAATTAATTTTAACTTTTCAATCGAAGCTGTTTTAACATCAAAATTCCCATATATATACTCCATTGCGCTTAAAAACTGAGTCGAGTTCAAATGATTCGCTATCGTACAATGCGGAACCCATTTGCCCGGTACATAATATGAATTTGGATTATCATGAAAAGCTTGGAAATGATCATGATAAGAATGATGAAGTGTTAACAATTCATCGGTAAGAGTCGGCGCTAGAAAAATCGTTCCGTTTGTAGGAAAAGTTCCAACAGAAAAAAAATTCACTGCAGCCATTTTCTCTTGAATAGCTACAAACTCCTCTAATTTCTTAGTATATAAATTAACATCTAACTCCTTATAGTCCGCAAGTGTGATATGCGGTTCTACTCCAGCTAATTGATTTGACTCTATTATATTCGTTAGTTCATTTTGCAATTCTATAATCTTATTAGTAAACACACTATCAAATGTTGCAATAATAGCGTACATGCGTCCTCACCCCTTCGTTACATATATTGCTTCCCATTCTTCACGAATCATTCCCATTCGAATAGAATCATAGTATGTTCCGTTATAATATCGGCATTTGCGCATTCTACCTTCTAAAGTCATTCCTATTTTCTCAGCTACTTTCATCATTCGTTCATTACCAGACCACGTCGTGAGCCCTACTCTACCAATCTCCATCTTTTCAAATAATAAATCTCGATATAATGTTAATGCTTCTGTACCGTAGCCACCATTCCAGTATGTTGGATCATAAATAACAATTCCCATCTCCAACCAACGCGTCGGTTTATGTTCCCAATAAAATCCGACTGTACCTATAACTTGACCGTTATTTTCTATAATTAAATTTGATAGAGGTTCTTCTTGTAAACGAGTTAACATCTTTTCTTTATAAGGTGCATATTCTTGCATTGAGAAAGGGAAATATGGCGCGTCCCATTTCTTCCATTCTGGATTTTCTTCTTTAAATACGAGGCTCCATAATGTTTTTATATTTGATTCTTCAATTGTACGAATTGTAACTTTGTTCCCCTTTTTTATAACGTTTTGCATAATTTCCTCCTACATTCCTCTTTATTTCATATATAATTATAATATTTTTTCAGAAAAATCAAAACAAAACTCTATAATATATTGTTTCATTTTGTTATTTGGCACCTATTATTTATAAAGAAAATAGTCTTCTAACCTTTAATCTCACCATATTCCAGGAGGAATTTATTTTTGAACAAGTTCAAGGGATGTATCAACGATTTCAAGAAGATATGAAACGGAATGCCAGAAGATAAATCCTCCATAATAGCTAAAGATGACATACGTGACCGTAACGCAGTTAATAAAAAATAGGAGGTTACATCCCTCCTATTTCAGCTCAATATTTTACTTTCCTTCTTATTTATCTCAAGTAGAATCCCTTTCTCTATCCAGCCTTCTACTCCATTTTTTTTAATTAAATCATACCCTGCGCAGCTACCATCAATGAGAGAAACAATATCCCCTTTTCTAACACCTATTTGCGCACAAGAAATATCGGTTTTCACTGTGTATTCACCTGACTCACGTTGCCTAATATATTCATTTTTCACATTGAGTAATTTATTCGTTTCCTTTTGCTTGCATATTGTGTAATCTCGCCTCTTCTCCACCGGCTCTATGTAATAATACGGATATGTAACCCCTCCCTGCATTGTTGCATCAGCATTAAATTCTGCTGTTGCTTCATAAATTGGAAAATAGTCTACATATGTATAAGAAAACGTATCACCTGTTAGTTTCCTCTGAATGATAAATGCATTTAATTGCCCTGCTTCTTTAATCGCATTCCCGCCGTCAATTGCAATAATTTTTTTCTCCTTATCAATAACTGGATTGTTAGACGGGGCTTCTTCAGAATAGTTCACAACAGGCCAATGCCCAACAACTACATACTTATTAGCTCTATGCGATTTATTAAAAAACTCTGGCATTGCTATCGCATTTTTGCGCGCTGTTTCTTTCCAATCTACTCTATCTTCCAGTCCAGCATGTACAAAAATATAATCTTCTGTTTCAATCGCTGTTGGCAGCTCATTTAGCCAATTTATTTCTTTTGAAAAGTGACTTAATAGTACTTCCTTCACTTCCTGAATTGAAGTATCTTCCTGAATAGAAAAATGTAATTGTTCTAACCATTCATTAAAAATCGAATGCTTTCTCGTACATAAATAATTAATGAGACCTGGATTTTCATTTAGAAGAGCATCAACTAAAACTTCACAATTCCCTTCAACAACGTGAACATTTAAATTACTCTCTACAAGATCCATTACATAGTCTACTACGCCGATGCTATCGCTTCCTTTCTCACAAAGGTCTCCATTAATAATTAAATAATCTTCATTCTTAAAGTTAACTTTATGTAGTAATTCTTTTAAAAGGTTCAATTCTCCATGAATATCAGACATTATGATAACTCTAGCATTATTAGGGATAGATAGTTTCTTTATTTTCTCCAAGTATAAACGCTCCAATCATTTTCTTTATTTATACAAAATAAATTATAAACCTTTCTAAATGAAATAGGTTCTATATTATGTCATATAGAACCTATCTTTCTTTATAATTTTTTATGAAAAGAATAACTTACCTTATCATACCCTTCCCTTTCATAAAAACGATGAGCATCAATTCTAGGAAACGCTGATGTTAAGTCGATAGACTCACATCCATTTTCCTTTCCCCAGTTCTCTATATAAGAAAGTAATACATTCCCATATCCTTTTGAACGATGTGCTTCTGCTGTTACAAGGTCATATACGAAAACGTGCTTCTTATTATAAAAGTTCGTACAAATTGCTACACCGGCAAGGCCAACAACTTCATCATCTTCATTACGTAACGAAAATAGTTTATAATTTTCTTCTTTCATTTTTCGAAATAAAAAGCCTGCTTCCTCTTCAGAAAGCTGTGTTCGTAATTGCTGTAAAACAGGTAATACTTCATGTAATTGTACTTCTGTTACTACTTCTTTAACATTCATTTGAACTCTCCCCTAACAATTTGTATAATTTTCTAAATGTTATATCATTATTATAGGGAGTGTCTGCCCTTCACTTAAGTGACAGTTTAATTATTTTTTATAAGGCCAGTTTTAAAGGAGAGTTCTTACTATGGATTTTACTATCCCATTGCAATTAGAAAGCAATACACCTATTTACTTACAAATTTACGAATTTATAAAATATGAAATTATACAGGGAACTATTTCTGTTGGTACATGTCTTCCCTCACATAGAAACTTAGCGTCACAACTTAATATTAGCCGCATTACTGTTGAATCAGCTTATCAACAATTATTAGCTGAAGGTTATGTAGAAAGTAAACCGAAGCGTGGTATTTTTGTTGCAAATGTCGATATTGACGTTATCCCGAATAAAAAATTAAATATGGCAAAGGAAAAGAGCAATTTAATAGAAGATCCGTTTGAATATGATTGTAGCCAAGGTCTTATTGATCAAACTGCTTTTCCGATTACAAACTGGAAAAGAGCGTTACAAGAAGCAATACTAAAGTACGAAAATGCGTTATTTGCTAAAGAAGACCCACAAGGTGAGTTCGTTCTTCGAGAACATATTTCAACATATTTATATCATGCGCGCGGTGTATATTCTTCACCTGATCAAATTGTGATTGGTGCCGGAACACAGCCACTTCTTTGGCTACTAATTCAACTGCTTGGTCCTACAAAAGAGTACGGCATTGAAAACCCTGGATTTCACCGTATACATGCAATTGTTAAAAGCTGCAATCAACAAATTCATCCCATTCCATTAGACGAAAAAGGGATTCATATTTCTAACTTATACAATACAAATTCCAATGTCGCATACGTTACGCCATCACATCAATTTCCGCTTGGAATGATTATGCCTTTATCTAGAAGATTGGAATTGTTAAAATGGGCCAATGATCGCGATGGATATATTATTGAAGATGACTATGATGGGGAGTTCCGTTACGCAGGTAAACCAATTCCGTCTTTACAAAGTCTTGACTCAAATGAACGTGTTATTTATATGGGGACTTTCTCAAAATCTTTTTTACCTTCTTTACGAATGGGATATGTTGTTTTACCACCGCATCTTTTAAAAACGTATGAAGCGTTGCAAGGTATTTTTAAACAAACAGTCTCTACTACACAACAACTTGCTTTCGCTAATTTTATACAAAGTGGAAATTGGGAACGTCATATTAACCGCAGTCGTACGTTGTATAAAAGAAAACATCATACATTAGTAAAATTCATTGTGAAAGAAATGGGTACTAATGTTCAAATTCTTGGTGAACAATCAGGTCTTCATATTGTTCTACGTATCCATAACAATATGAATGAACAAGAACTTATTGAATCAGCTAAGAAACAAAGTATTAAGTTATATCCACTTTCTCCCTATGATTTTGTAAATGATTTACGCAAAGAATCTTACGTATTACTCGGTTTCGGTAGTATTCCCGAAAATAAAATTGAAACGGTAGTAAACTTATTGAATGAAGCTTGGTTTCCTAGTTAAAAGAGAATTTGCTAACGCTGAGTTTAACTCGTAATACAATAAAAATTCAACAAAACAAAAAAGAAGATTGTCCAAAATAGCTTTTTGGACAATCTTCTTTTAGTTAATCACCTGATCGAGCGGTCCTTCCCGGACGCTTAACACCAGTTGTTTCTGTTGAATAAGAAGCTTCAATTATAGCAGTTGGATCTACAGAGAGAACGAGATCTTTCATTTTCGGATAAATGAAACGGTTTGTAATACAATAAATGATTCTCTTATGCTCTCCTAAAAAACCACCTTCTCCATGTAGATACGTAACGGATAATTGCAATTCTTTCATAAGTAGATCGCCTATTTCTTTATTCTTACCAGAAATAATCATGACGCTCTTTCCTTGATTAATGCCATCTAATATGAAATCAATCATCTTCGTAACAATATAGAAAATTGCTAATGAGAACATCGCTTGTTCGATTGAAAATAAAATGGCCACAAAAATGAAAATAACTGCATTTACAGCAAGTAAAAATGTGCTAATTGGTACCTTAAAGTGTTTGTTCATCCAAACTGCTAACATTTCTGAGCCATCTATTGCTCCGCCCATTTTCACTACAATCCCTACACCAATTCCAAACAGTACGCCACCATAAAGTACAATTAATAGTTCAGAAGTTGTAATCGCTGGAAATGGTTTTAAATAAATCAATCCGAGTGTTGTAACGACATTCGCATACGATGTACGTATAAAAAACTTCTTCCCCATTACTTTTGCAGTAAATAGTAAAATAGGAATATTAAGTCCTAAAAACACACCATACAGCGGTAATCCCGCAACTTTATTTGCCATAATAGCAATAGCCGTTACCCCGCCATCTACTAGTCCATTAGGCGCTAAAATAAGCTCTAGTGAACCCGCTACAATAATGGAGCCAATTGTTAATAATACGTATTCAAATACTCTCTTCATTCATTACCCCCAAAACTTATATATTTTCTTAGTATTATTTTAACGTAATCTTACTACTAATACAAAGATATCAGTTTATATACACAGAAGTTTCACCTTTACAGTGATTTTTATGTAATTGATTTAAAGCCTAATAGAAGAAACACACTTACATATTACAATAAGTGTGTTTTAAGTGTTTATTCTGCTATTCGCGAGCAGTAGACTCCCGTTTCAAATTTCAAGCTGAAACAAAGAGTCGGCTACCCAAAAACGCCCGATTCGTGTGAGCTAACAATCAGTTGTAGATGAACAAAGTCCACACTGATTAAAGTTTCACTTTATTTAAGCTTTAAATATGAATTCATTTTCATTTTAAATATTTCATCAACTGCTCTCTCATACCCACCACTATTTCGAAGTGACTTTCCAACTTTACGACTATTTTCCTTAAACGTTACATCATCCATTACTTCCTTTACAGTCTCACGTAACAATTCAGAAGTTAATTCTTTACGATTAAGCCTTATTCCAGCCCCTACTTCAGTCACTCGTTTCGCAACTAAAGGCTGATCTCCTGTTACCGGAATTACAACTAACGGGACACCGTAATATAACGCTTCACTCGAGCTGTTCATACCACCATGTGTCACGAATACATCAGCATGCTGTAATACTTCTAATTGCGGCACATAATTATACAACTTAAAGTTATTCGGAATATTTTCAAATTGACTTATATTCATTTTCTTACCAACAACTAATATGACTTTCGCTTCTACATCTTTAAACGCTTCAAAACATTTTTCATACAGGGCTGGTTGTTCATTAAAAACTGTTCCCATAGAAATAAAAATCACTTTTTCATCTTTTAAATCTTTAATAGGAAAACTGTTCTCTTCTTTTCGAGTAGCAATTGATGGACCGACAAATTTATACGATTCATCAAATACATCCGAATGTGGCTGATATTCTTTTGAAGTGTATACAATCGTAATATCGCCAGGATGATTCATAATATCATACAAACTATTACATTTCATTCCATACTGCTCTTTCCATCTTTCCATTCCCACTACACAAGATTGGTATAATGGATTGGTCTCATCTATTGGGCTCGATTCTTGCTCATCATTAAAAGTAATGTACTGATTAAAAGCAAAGGTTGTACAAGAAGAAACGCTTTGCAACTGTAGAATATTCGCTATAATACGTCCAACCGGAAAATGATTATCGTATATTAAGTAATCGTACTTTTCTCCTTTTGTTTCTTCTACAATTTTAGTAACAATACGTTCTGATGCTTCAATCATATGGGACAGCATCGTCAAAGGACTACCACCCTCATTAACTCGTTCCATAATATTAATTTGCGAAAGAAAATTCTCAAATGATCGAAATTCAGCGCCTGTTGCTTCAACCTTGTTTTTGTAATCTTCAATACAATATGATACAACTGTTTCCCCACGTCGAATTAACTCATTAACAACTGCTATCGTCGGATTAATATGACCTTCTCCAGGGAAATTTATTACGAGTACGTTCGCCATACCATTCTCTCCTTTCGATTCAACACACATTAATTAATACTTAATCATGTTAATTAATTTAAATCTATTATATAGGAATCTATTCTCCTTCTTCCTATCTTTCTCTTCATTTTATTATTGAGAAATATTGTCTAAAGCCTGCACTATTACGAGTACAGAACCTTATAAATAGACACTTCATTCCCCTTTTACTTTTCATATCTCGTATCATACGAACTTTACATTCGTGCATTTTTCACGTTTATCATTTGAAAACATTATTTTGATAATTCATACAAAACTAGAAAAATATAATTTCCATGCTGATTTCTCACTATAAATTTATGTATGCTCTATATTGTCCCCTATCATGATCCACGGGGTACATATTCTGTTATATAATAAATTTATAGAATTTACAGAAAAAATGAGGGGATTTCATGTTACAACAACTATTCACTTCACCTATTCTATCCATCCGAGCTTTACATCCAGGCTATGAAGATCATGCAAGTGACGTTTTTCTCATTCAAACAGCAGATGCAGAAGTTATCGTTCGTTCTTCTAAAATGAATGAAGAGCCAAATAATGATTTTTGGTGGGGATGCAAAAATCTCTTTGGAATTGATCCAAGGAACGTACATCATTTAGAAACGGTACATGCATTGCTGCAAAAACATACAAATCTTCCTATCCCAACAATTTTAGAAAAACATATTTTAGATGGCCAAGAATTCATTGTGGCTGAAAAATTAGTAGGTAATACAGTTCAATCTTTTATTGGGCAACCAGATTCTATTTTATTCAGCCTAGGAAAAGGACTAGCACAAATACATAAGTATTCAGCCCATTTCGTAGGAAATCCGTCACGTACACTCCAAGTTCCACTAGCGGAATTCCAGCCACACATTTTAAAAGTGAGTAAAGAACTTGTGAATAGGTTTTATTCCGATAACGAGAGCATATATAACGCATTTCATACTTTTGAGTCACAACTTTCTACCTTACCAACACCAAAGGAATCTACACTCGTCTTAATTGATATGGATCCTACTCAGTTTTTATCAGATGGTATAACTATTACTGGTTTAGTAGATACAGAAGCTTATGCAGTTGCCCCGCGAGAGTTTGATTTTATCGGATTAGAATATGTACTTTCAGAAAAAGAGGCTCATGCCTTTAAAAGTGGTTACGAAACAATTATGTCTATTCCTCATCTTGAGGAATGTAGACAGCCTTATCGTTATTTGTACCGACTGTTATCTGTTCAAGGTAGTGTGGAATTAAAGAAATGGCTAAGTTACCCATCCTATTTTTAAAAACGATTGCGAGGGATTATGAAATGAACATTGAAAAAAAGAATTCTTTAACAGCAAACGAAATTCAGCAAATGAAAGATTTAGCTCATATTTGCGGACAATACGATCAAATTGATTACTCATCAGATTTACATGTTAACTTTTTAACTGCTCGTAATAAAAAAGAAATCAATGATTTTCTATTTTTTGATGATACCCAATTAATTGGTGCGTTAAGTATGTACGACTTTGAAAGACCGACTAAACTGGAGTTAATAGGATTCGTGCACCCAAACTATAGAAAACAACATATAGGCACTACCCTTTTACAAACTGCCATGAACGAAATACAAAAAAGAGACATAGACGAAGCTCTTCTCATCATTAACGGAGATTCCTCATCTGGGAAAGCATTTGCAAATCAAATGAAATTACCTTATCTATACAGCGAGTATAATATGACGTGTAAATCAAATAAAAAACGAGAAACAATGAAGAATACTATTAAACTTTCCATCGCATCTTCAGAATTACTTCCTGATCTCATAGAAATCTCTAGTAAAGCTTTCGGGGATTCTGTAGCAAATACATCCACATGGTTACAAAAAATGATGAAGTCACCTTCTCATCAAGTTTACGTTGCTCTTATGAATGAAAAATCAATTGGAACGATTACAGTTACTCACCAAGAGCGATCTACTACACTTTCAGGCTTCGCAGTCCATCCTTCTTATCAAGGTAAAGGATATGGTAAAGATATTCTAAGTTATATGGTACATACACTCATTACAGAAGGAGTTTCAACGATTGAATTAGACGTCGAAACGAAAAATAACAATGCTTTACAGTTATATACACATTGTGGCTTTGAAATTATAATGAAGCATAATTATTATGACTTGTTCAAAAAACATCAATAGCCCAATTTTCATTTACGAAAAGTAAAGAAAAAACTGAATCATATCGATTCAGTTTTTTCTTAATATATTTACAACCGCAGTCGTTTCATTATGTTCTTTATAAACACGAGGAATTCTTCTGTCTAACATACATGTAACTTCATAATTAATTGTGCCTAACATATCCGCTACTTCTTCTACAGCAATTTCTTCTTCACCTTGTTTGCCGTAAAATACCACGTCGTCCCCTACTTGTACTGGCATCGCTTTTGTAACGTCCAGCATAAGCTGATCCATACAAACACGACCAATAACCGGCACTCGAACTCCATTAATTAATGCATACCCTTTATTAGATAACTGGCGATTATAGCCATCAGCATAACCAATCGGCACAGTCGCAATCCATTCTTCACCCGTTGTTACATACGTATTTCCATAACTTACACCACGATTTTTCGTCGCATGTTTAACATGAGCTACTTTTGATTTTAATGACAATGCAGGCTGTAAGGAAACGACTGTATGATCCACTTCTTTCGAAGGATACATGCCGTAAACCCCAATACCAACGCGAACCATATTTTGAAATGTATTGCTTAGTTCCATTGACCCTGCACTATTTGAACTATGAATGTATGGTATTTGCATCCCTAATTCATTTGCTGTATTTACAGCTTTCTCAAATAAACTTGTTTGCATATTCGTATACGATTTATCAATTTCATCTGCCGTAGAGTAATGTGTAAACATCCCTACTACCTCTACATACTCCATACGGTTTAATTCTTCTAAAAATGGTTTAACTTCTTCTTCTTGCAAACCGATACGGCTCATTCCTGTATCGATTTTCACTTGAATATGTGCTTTATTTTGAAGACGTTGTGCAATTTCATTTATGCCTTGTAAATCTTCTATTCTATAGACTGTCATCATAACGTCATATTGAATTGCGGATTCCACAGCTGCAACTGATGTATAACCCAATATTAAGATTGGTACAGTGATTCCAGCTTCTCTTAATTCGATTGCTTCATCGACAAATGCAACTGCAAGCTGGTTCACCCCTGCTTCAATCGCAGCTTTCGCAACTTCAACTGCCCCATGGCCATACCCATTCGCTTTTACAGCAGCCATCATTGCAATATTTTCATCGTTTACATGTTTTTTAAATTCTTTTACATTATGTTTTACAGCATTTAAGTCAACTTCAACAATTGTATCTCTTCCATATTTCAAACTCATTGGTCTAACTCCTAACTCAATAATTGCATTCCATTCTATTTCACGTTTCATATGACCTTTTACAATATAATACGTTTCACTATGCTAGTCAAACTACTAGAATTTTCGGAATTTTGAGTGTGATATAATACCCTTAAGAATTTATTATATATGGAGATGAGGAGAATTACAATGTTTGTACAATCTGCGTTGCATCAACTAAAAGTTGCTGTTGATACTTCTATCCAAATACTGAATCAATATAATGAAAGTGATTTGAAAATAACACCGATTGAATCAAAGTGGTCATTATTTGAAATGTGTACACATCTTTCCCTTATTTGCCATGCTGATTTACTCATCTTAAACGGTATTTCGGAAAAAAAGTTACATACCTTTTATATAGAACAAACACCCGAAACAATTGCTCAAATGCAACAAATGATGATACAAGGGTACGATTTACTTTCTAAAACTTTTTTATCCTATTCCAATGAAGAATTAGCGGAAATTATGACTGCTTATTGGGATATTGCTTATTCTCGATTCGAATGGTTACTTGAAATCGTCGCTCACTTTTATCATCATCGCAGTCAAATTCACATTTTACTAGTTGAGCATGTTAAAGATCCTTGCATTCCTTTATTTGAATGAAAAGAGTGGAAACAAAGCCAATAAAGAGTATGACTCCTAATAAAATAAACGTCTGAGCATAGTTCCCTATTTTCATAAGATAAATAGAAATAATAGGTCCTATACTAGTTCCTAAAAATAAAACGAAAGTATAAATAGAAACCGCTATTCCCCTTGCTCTCCCTCCTAATTGGCCGACAAGAGAAACTAAAGATGGAACCGATATAGCAATACCTATTACGAAGCAGACGCTCATCATTACAAGTAACGGCAGTGTCGAAATAAATCCCATTGAACTTAGACTAAAAATAGCAACTAACAATCCTCCTTGAAGAACTTTCTTTACTTCGAACCTCTTTGTTAAACGACCTGCAAATGGTGATAGTAACATACCAAATAACCCTGCTAGGCGAAAATATAGAATTTGTTCTGCTGTTAAATTGTAAGTAGAAGAGCTCAAATAATTCCCTAAAACAGTATACATATTAACAAAAGCCATTAATAAAACAAACGCAACCATATAGCTCCATACTAAGCTTTTATGTGTAAAAACTTTCCCCATCTGTTTCATTGGCCCCAAAATATCCGTATAAGCTTGAGACGTTTCCCCTTTCGGAAGAGAATAATGAACCCATACAGCAGTAATGATATAGACAAAGCTAAGAAGAAAGAACACCATATGCCATCCAAAATGCTGACTAACAGCAGTACTTATTACTTGCCCTACAATTCCAGCTACTAAAAAACCGGTACTAACAAACCCTATGGTTGTAACTTTTTTCTCTACTGGAAACATTTCTACAACGTAAGCTAACGCCACTGGAGAAAATGTAGCTGCTGCTATTCCCTGTAACCCTCGAAGAATAATAAGCCAAAATAAGCTATCCACAAACCCTAAGAAAAAGGAAACAATCGACAGTGCAAGCAATCCAATAAAAATCACTTTTTTTCGCCCATATTTATCAGAGATTGCCCCAAATAACAAACAACCTATAGCAAAACCTACCGAAAATATACTGCCTGTAGCCGCAGATTGCGCTAATGAAACTTTAAAAATGTCTGAAAATAGAGCGATTAAAGGAATCGTCACATATAGGCTGGACATAACTACCATACCTGCCCAACATAACACCGCTGTCATTACTGTATAATTCCTCCCACTATTTACTTCTTTTGATATTTCCATCATAAAATCTCCCCCTTACATTGATTTTCCTCATCGATTGAAAACTTATAAAGTAAATGACTCAAAATAAAATCCCTTCAACACTCACTTAATTCGTTTACGTTAATAAATACATTATCGCCCTTTAAATTAGCTAAACATATAATAAGGTAACCTAATTATATGTTTAAATAAAAAAGTTGACTCTCACAATCAACTTATTTACCTACCTTCGCCTAATTTCATCTGCATAATTACTTGCATTTTATTTAATAGCTTCTCTAACACTTGACGCTCTTCTTGATTAAAGTCATTAACTAACGAAGCGCAAGATGACCAAAAAGTCGGTAAAGAATGTGTAACTAGTTCTTTTCCTTTCGGAGTAATTTTCACCTTTAATCTTCTTCGATCTTCAGAATGATGGAACCTTACGATTAACTCTCGTTTCTCCATCCAATCTAATAAGCCGGTGACAGAAGCACGTGTAATCCCTAATCGACTCGCTATATCCGACGGACTCATGTTCACTTCTTCTCCATTCGATTCCATTTCACGCAAAATAAATAACAATAAAAAATCTAATTTGCTTTCCGAAATACCAAGCGGAGCTAAATCTACGTCAACAGCATCAAGAACATTATCAGACGTCCATAACATTAACAAACCAAGTTTTGCTGCGATTGGATCTGTTTCCGCTGATGCTGTCTTTTTTATTAACTCTGCATATGGATCAATCCCTAAAGGAAGAGCACCTTTTTTTGAATCCATTCATTTTCACTCTCCTTTTCCCTATTTAATTAGCTTACCTAACTACTTTTATATTATACTCATTTCCTTCCTTTTATTGCAAGAGTATTGTTAGAAAAAAATTCTATTATGAAAACAGGATTTTTTTCACTGACTAATTATTTTTTCAAATGATCCTAAACTCTTTTAAAGCAAACGAAATGCCACCTTCACTTGATTTCTTTGTAACGAAATCAGCTTTTGTTTTTAACTCTTCTCCACCATTCCCCATCGCAATTCCTAAACCTACATACTGTAACATTTCAATATCATTTCCACCATCTCCGAATGCCATTGCTTCTGACTTACAAATATTTAAATGTTCCAATACCTTTTGGATTGCAGTTAGCTTCGATACTTTATTATCTTCCAGCACATTCATAACATAACCATGAAAACGTTCAAACGTAAGCATTGGATATCTTTCAAAAAATTTTTGAGCTTCCATTTCATCAGCATACAGACATATACAATACATCTCTTCTGATAAGTTTCTAACTTTATCAGGATACCGCTCTAAATTTAAAGTTTCGTTTAATGCTCGTATTACACGTTCATCTTTTGAGGCTATACCATTCATAGAAAATTCTTCTGTAAAGTAAGAAACACTATGACCATGTAATTCAGCGAAATTTGAAATATCATGAACAATTTCACTTGAAAGTATCGATTTATGAATAACTTCTTCCTTACACTTTATATGTCCACCATTTGCAGAAATAAATGTGTCTATGCCTAGTTCTTTAAATTGTGAGCATAAACTATATGGTCTCCCTGTTGTAACAACTACGTGAATCCCTTTATCTATTAACCTTCTTATCGCTTCTTTTGTACTTTCGTGCATACTTCTATCAATCTCACTTAAAAGCGTACCGTCAACATCGAAAAATACGACTTTATACATAAGTCTCTACATCCCGCCTAAATGATTCGTATCATTAATGAAATGTACCGTTTTTTGTTCACCATCAATTTCAATTAAACTTATTCCCGTATCTCCTATTTTAAAGTAATAATCCATTGAAATTGGCATTTGGAAAAATGCTCGTAATAGACTATTTATTACACCACCGTGTGCAACGATTGCTATCCGATCATATGTATTCTCTGTCACGATTTTAGAAAAGATTCCTTCTATTCTCATTCTAAATTCAATAAATGATTCTCCATTTTCAAAACGGTCATGAAGAAACTTTGGCTCAGGATATTTTTTCGCTTCTTCAAAAGATAAGCCGGCTTGCACCCCATTATTAAACTCCATTAATTCCTCTTCTAATTGAATTGGACAACCAATTGCTTCCGCTAATGTTTTACCAGTTTCACGGGCACGTTTTAATGTACTTGCCCAAATGAAATCTGGTGGAAAGTCAGCCTTCACTTTCTGTACAAGTCTTTGTACTTGCTGTCTTCCCTTTTCTGTTAATTCAAAGTCAGCTCTTCCTTCATGTACATTCAGGATGTCCGCTTCGGATTCTCCGTGTCGTATTAATAGTATTTGCATTCGTTCCCCCACTCCCTGATTTAATATTCAGAAGACTACATTATATCATATTTTTAACTTTTCATAATAAAAAAGGAACGGTCTCCCGTCCCTCACCCATTTACCTTCTCCGCATCATTCCAATAATACTTACTAAATGCTTCCGTTAATACATCAATTGTGTTATATAATTCATCTAACGTATTATCCACACCACCAACTTCAATTAACATCGCGTTTTTAGATAAATCTTGGTTATAAACGCCGTTTCCATCTTTTTTATACTTCGGAAAAATCCCTCTACTTAATCCGTAATAGTTTTCATCTAAATAACTATTGATTGCTCTTGCAATTTTTTCGTTTTCAGTACGTCCTTCATTTTCCATCCCAATTATAAAATATAATCTTGCATACGATTTCCCGTTAATTACTTTTGTAGTTACTTTCTTGCGCTGATCATCACGGTGTATATCAATTGGAAAAGTAATTTTATTATTTTGTGCTAATGCTTCCTTTACATATCCATGAGATGCTGTATACGATTGATACCATTTCCATTTTTTACTTGCCAGTAAATCACCCATATTCGTTTTATCATGAACTACTGGAATTCCTTGCTCTTCAAGTTGCTCCTTCATACGTTTTCCTAATAAGGACACATTTACATCTGGACTCGATGGATCGGTAGCTCCTGGTAATAAAGGAAAGAAGGATTCCCAACTATGTGTATGGTAAATGTATACTGCATTTTCACCTTTTTTCGTTCCGTTCTTTTTCTGCACCGGATTATTCTTTTCTGCTTCTGTAACTTTATCTTTTGCTACCTCTCGCTCTTTCGTTACTTCTTCAATCGGTACACTAGATTCATTCGGGATATTCGTAAAGTTTGTCCCTTCCCCAGCTACGATAATGTTAGAGTAATACTTTGACATACCAGGTACTTCTTTACCGACAAATGTTCTTAAATCTTTAATTTTCAAATCTGTCGCAACAGAGAACATCAAATTCCCAACAGACTCCCGTTTATTCTGCTTAAAATAATCAAATCCATAATAGTGATTCTCACTTTCTATCATTTGAACAAAACCTTGCATAGACACTTTTCCAAACCATTGATTCGCATAACTTGATTTCATTGTATGTAAAAGCGACGTCAAAATTGACGCGATAATTATTACTATTAGCGCATATAAAAAAAGTAACGAGATTAGTTTTTTCCCATGTATACGAGTTGCATACTTTTTCACTGTATCACCTTCTTTATACATGGATATGTACAAGCCTTTCGTAATATACGCACAAAAAAGAGAAATGGCATCCCATTCCTCTTCCTCACTCTTATTGTTCTTTACCTGTATCATTTGAAGGCAATTTCTTCGCTTGTTTTTCTTTAAAGATTTCTCCGATTGCCCCAAGAGTACCAAGTGTTTCAATTGCATTAGATGGAATAAAGACTTTATTTGCTGGTCCTTTTGCAACCTCAATCAATGATTCAAATGATTTATAAGCAAGTACGCGTTCATCTAAATCTGCTGCACGAAGTAATTCAATTCGGTTTTGTTCTGCTTTTGCGATTTCTTCAATTGCTCTTGCTTCCCCTTGCGCTTCTAATTCTTTCGCTTCTTTTAAACCTTCAGCTTCTCGAATACGTGCTTCTTTATCCCCTTCGGCCATCAAGATTTTACTTTGTTTTTCCCCTTCCGCACGAAGAACTTTATCTTGTTTTGCTGCTTCAGCTTCTAAAATAATCGCACGTTTATTACGTTCTGCTTTCATTTGTTTTTCCATCGATGCTTGCACATCTTTTGGCGGGTTAATGTCTACTACTTCAACACGCTCAATACGAACGCCCCATTTTTCTGTTGCTTCATCAAGCGCTAAGCGAATTTCTGTTGAAATTTTTTCACGACCAGATAACGTTTCATCAAGTTCCATTTTACCGATAATTTGACGCATCGTTGCAGAAGTAATGTTACGAACACCATATTCATAGTTTGAGATACCATATGTCGCAAGTTCAGGTTCGACAATTTGATAGAAAATAATTGTATCAATTTCTACTTGTACGTTATCTTTCGTAATTACCTTTTGTGGTGGTACATTCGTTTGTTGAATACGTAAGTCGTGATATACACGAACGCGATCTACAATTGGGATTAATATATTTAATCCTGGGTGCATAATACGCTGAAACTTACCAAATCTTTCAACAACCCCAACTTTTTGCTGAGGAATAATTTTAATTGTTAATGCGATAAATGTAACTACAATTAGCGCGAATATAATTGTTAACGTTAATGCTATCATATTTATTCACTCTCCTTTTTTACTTGTAATATAGTACTATGCCTCTTTATAACAACGACTTTTTCTCCAGTGTCAATCGGAACATCTGCAATAGCTGTCCAAGTATCTCCATCCACCTTCACAATACCGTTCGTTTCATTTGTAATCGCTTGCACAACAATTCCTTTTTTACCGACAAGCATATCTACTGTATCCGTAAAACCTTTTGCTTCTCGAAAGTTTTTTGAAATTCTTTTCGTAAAGAATGTCAATGTTAAACTTACAATCGCACCAACAGTAACTTGTAACAATAGTGCATCCGGAGCAAATAAAGCAATAAGACCTCCGACAACAGCTCCAATTCCAAGCCAAAGCATATAAAACGTTATCGACAACATTTCCGCGATAAATAAAATACCCGCTATAATAAACCAAATCACCCAACCAGCCATATGCAACCCTCACTTTCTTTCTCATTTTCTATATGTATATGAAGAAAAGAATGGTTTATCCGCCCTTTCTCATACTTGGGCGTTTACTGCAAGCTATCGTACATATTCGCTGTTACAATAAGTATTAATAAAATACTATATCAATATATTCTTCATTATACATGAAAATTCCTTTCAAAAAATGACAAAAAATTTAATTCTTTTAAAATTATTTTTTTCAGTTTATAATAATTCTAACTCGAATTTGTATTTTTTTGGAAGGTGATATCCTTAATGTGGAATCATTCAATATCATACTATTTAGGATCAAAAATCTGTATTACTCTTGCTGACATCGTTTACATAATGATTATTACAACTCATATCTATATATCAACTAAATCAGCTACTATTACTGCCCTTTTTCCATTATTACAAGTTATCACAAATTTGATCGCAAACATATCTGCACCACTTATAATGAATCGTTTTTCATCTTATTCAGTACTTTTTATATTACAATGGACAAAAACTGCCCTATTCATTTTATTAACGCTATTATTTCCGGTCCTTTCCAAAAACATTGTAACTCTATTAACTTTCATTTTTTTCATTTCTTTATGTAGTGGGTGGAGTGCTCCATTACTATACAGTATTGTTCCACGCCTAACACCAAAAGAAAGATTAGTAAAAGTAAATAGTATCTTTTCCTTTTCATCACAAATTGTACAAGCGGCAGCTTATTCATTTACAAGTATTATCGTTCTGCTCATTGGCGCTACTTCTACATTCATGATTAATATTATTTTAATGATTTTCGGATGTATTGCATTGCATATTTCATTACATTCCATCCATACCGAACGAGTAACAGAGCCTTCTTCTTCAAAAAACACAGCTTTATTTGAAGGCTGGAAACTATTATTTCATCATCCTTCTTTGCGCACAGTTACATTAATGGACTTAATTGAAACTTTCGCAGGGACGATATGGATTGGCGCTATTACGATGGCATATGTAACGACTGTTCTGCATAAAGGAGAAGAATGGTGGGGATATATTAACACAAGTTATTATGTGGGCACGTTAATTGGTGGTCTATTAGCGTGGAAAATAAGTACATATATTCAAAAAAATTTAATACGCTCCATGGCGATAGGATCACTTATATTTAGTATTCTTACATTTTTATATGGTATAACAAGCAGTGGATTTATTGCGCTTTTCCTATGTGTTCTAATGGGACCATGTTATCAAATTAGAGATATTTCTCAAACGACGGTTTTACAATCTAGTGTCGCCCCTTCTCTATTATCGAAAATGTATACAGCACACGGCGCCCTTCTTTCAACAGCTTCTGGTCTTTCTATGCTTAGCGTTGGCATTATTACTGATATGTTCGGTGTTCGTACGATTTATATGATTGCTTCTTTTCTTATTTTATGTTCTGCCTGTTTATCTTTTAGCCTATTAAAATATCATAAGACAGAGCAGAAAGATATTTCACTTTAATCAATAAATCAAAAAGGACAGGAAATTCCTGTCCTTTTGTACATTCCATTCATGACAAGTTGGGAATTTCTCTATGCTTTGTCGCTTGTTCAAAAGCGTACGCTAGTTTAATTAATATTCCTTCACGAAAAGCAGTACTTGCAATCGTAATTCCAAAAGGTCTCCCGTTTTCCATATACCTTGCTGGTATTGCTATAGACGGATAACCTGCTTTCGCACATATAGTAGAGCCTATATAAGACGGAAATAGTATCGCATCAAGATTATATTTTTCCAATGCAAAATCAATACCTTGTTTTTGCGAAAAGTATATATCTTCTAATCTTGCATGTAAATATTCTGGATTTCTTAATGTATTAGGATAATCTTTTCTTCCCTCCAACTTAGTTTGTCCATATTTTAAAGCTCTTTCTGCTATGTTTTTATTAAACGCCATTAATTCTGAAATAGAATGTACGGGAATAGTAGAAGGTAATTTTGAAAGTTAGTTATCTAAACTATGCTTCAGCTCATAAAGCGGAACTCCCCAGCTCCATTCTCTATGAAAGGAAGGAATATCAATATTTTCTACTACTGTCGCTCCCTCACTACGTAATACTTGGATCGTGTTCTCAAACAAATTTTCATCATACTCACCATTTTCGTAATAATCTTTTGGAGCATTACTATAAACACCAATCTTCGCTCCCTTTAAACCATTAACATCAAGATAAGATGTATAATCTTCATATGCCATACCTTCACTTTTATGAGTAGCTACATCTTTCTCATCCACTCCAGTTAAACTCCCTAGTAAAATAGAGGCATCTGTTACTGTTCTAGCAAATGGTCCCGCTGTATCTTGTGAATAAGTGAACGGAATAATTCCTCTACGACTAATTAGACCGACAGTCGGTTTAATGCCTACTACAGAGCTTTGAACAGCTGGACTCAAAATAGAGGCATCCGTTTCTGTCCCAACAGATAATACTGTAAAATTAGCGGCAACTGCTATTGCGGCCCCTGTACTAGAGCCACCAACAAACATATCATCCGTGCCCGTTCCATATGGATTGATTGTTTGACCACCTCTTGCACTATATCCAGCCCACATTTCAAAAGACATTGCATTTGCTAACTCTGTCATATTCGTTTTACCTATTATCACCGCTCCTGCCTCTCGCAGTTTTGTAACGAGAAATGCATCTTCGCTACTTATATTTTGTTCTAGGGCAATCGTACCTGCACTTGTATGCATGGAATCATTCGTTTCAATATTGTCCTTTAGCAAAACAGGTATACCATGCAATGGTCCCCTTACACCTTTTATCTTCCTTTCATAATCTAACGCTTCTGCAATAAAAATAGCATCCGGGTTTATTTCTAAAATAGAATTAATTTTCGGTCCACCTTGATCATATTGTGCAATTCTATAAAGATAATATATAACTAATTCTTTGGAAGATAACGTCCCTTCTTCCATTGCGGTCTGTATATCATGAATTGTTAATTCTTTTTTTTATACTGGATTAAACTGAATTTCCATTTATATTCTCCTTTATATCCCTTTTAGTTTTTACGAATACTTCTTACTTTTTCATTTTTTCACCTCAGCCTATTCCAAATTAATATCCCTTTAAAAAGTTTCAACTTACTTTTTAATACACCTTTAATTTCCCGAAAAATAAAAAGAGTCTGAAACGAATCATCCTTCGCTTCAAACTCTTTTTATTACTGTGCATATACCTCATCTAACAAATGTAAAAACTCTCCCTGTTTTCCTGCTAATTCAGGGCATTTTGCAATATCAATCCATTCGTAGCAAAATACTAAACCTTCATCTTCCTCACCGGCACTTACTATATGTTCCCAAGTATCTTTTACATTCGTTAGTAACGTTACGTGAAAAAAGTGGCGTTTTTGATATTCCTGTTTTTCCTTCACGTGTATGATGTAATCTGCCAGGAAACGCTCTATACATAAATGACGTAATCCAGATTCTTCTTGTACTTCACGTAAAACTGCTGCTTCTAACGTTTCTCCTTCATCAACTGTTCCCCCTGGCACTTGGATACCAGCTTCATGTATATCACGATGTTTAAAAACAAGTAATTGCTTCATCCCTTCTTTTTCTCTTGTAATATATGCATGTACTTTTTTCTTATATAACATCGTCATTGTATTTCTCTCCCCTCAATTGTTCACTCTGTTACTTCTTCAAGCGTCAGTTGATTTTCATATAAATATGTAGCTTGTGGATTTCCCACATACCTTACGTGCCATGGTTCAAACCGATAGCCCGTAATTGATTCTTTTTCTTTTGTATATCGAATCACAAAACCAAATTTATGGGCATTTTCAGAAAGCCACTGCCCCTCTTTCGTCTCCCCAAAAACTGTCTCTAACTGAAATTTAGCAGATTGCGATGTAATATCCATAGCTAGTCCAGTTTGATGTTCACTCGTACCAGGAATCGCGCTAGACATCGCAGTTTTCGCTTCTCCATCTTGTTTTTTATACATCGTATTTAATGCCTTTTGTCGATCAAAAGATCTAAATCCAGAGACTGCAAAAAGGAAAATACGCTCTTTATCAGCTTGTTGAAACATGTCCTCAAGCGCACTAGCTGCCTCTTTCCTCATTTTTTTCTTTTCTTGATTACCCTCACTAGAGTAACGTACTTTCGGAATAACTAAATCTGGCGGTCTATACCCATCTGGTAAACGCCTACTTTTATTCACAAGTACAAGCATCGAATTTGGATTACTAATTACCGCAATATCCCCATCCATATTCGCAATCGTTTCTTTCGCTTTCGGAAATATGTTATTTACATTCACTTCCTGTGCCTGCTTATCCTTATACATTTTATAATTGATTCCTGCTACTCCAACAATGAGTATCGCCGCCACGATACCAAGTAGTGTCCATCTTTTTTTCATATAACGACCTCTTATTTTAATAATTTGGCCATTTCATACTCATCAATGTTTTGTCCATCGATAATAAGAGCAGCTTTTTTGACACCCTCTTTCTCAAAGCCTACTTTTCTATATAGTGCCTGAGCTCTTGTATTGTGGGCCATTACCGTTAATTCTAAACGCCATACATCATGTAATCTTGCCCACTTCTCAACCTCTTTAAACAAGCTCGTTCCAATACCACGCCCACTACACTCTTGCAATATACCAATTACAATGGCTGCAACATGTCTCTTTCTTTGTATGTTATTTCCATTCACTAAAATAAATCCTACTATTTTCTCTTCCTCAATCGCTACAAATATTGTTGCTTTTTCATTCTGTATAAATCGATGAATCATTTGCTCTTGTTGCTCGGCTGTAGTTTTTCTTTCTCCTGGCTCGTATAACATAAATTTCGTTTCTTCATCTAATTGCTTACTTAATTGCAAAAATGATGCTGCATCTTCTACTTTGATCTCCCTAATCACTTAAATCACCCTACCTATTTCATTGTAAAAAATTTTCCTTGTAAAAAGATTTTCTCTATTATTGCGAAAATCCCTTTCTAATTCCCCTATTATAAATAGACAAATTTCGATATTACTATAGCAATTATAAATTATGTCTATAATGTGACATCTTATCATCCTCGTTTCATGACAAACAAAAAACGTAAGCTTTACACTTACGTTTTCCCCTAATTGATGTAGGCTGATAACCATTGCAATGCCTACCATTCATTCAAATTTCACTTTATCCATTCACTTTTTCCGCTTGCCAAAAATATTCACCAAATGCCTTAGCAAGTGCATCAATTGATCGATTTAATTCCTCCTCTGTATTATCTACCCCGCCAACTTCAATTAATATCGCTTGTCCTGATAGGTCTTGATTGTAAACTCCATTCCCTGTTTGGAATCCTTTTTGAATTACACCACGGCTCATTCCCGGATATTTCTTACTAATCGTCTCGTGTAACGCAGTTGCTAATTGTAAGTTTTTTTCATAGTTTTTGTTACCTTTTCCAATTACAAAAGCAAGCTTAGCATATGATTTATCTCCAATTGTTTTTGTTGTTACATTTTTTCGTGCACTATCACGGTGTAAATCGAAGAAGTATTGTAATTCTTTATTACCAGCCATCGCTTCTTGTACAATTTCCCGTGACATTTTGTAAGAACTATTACTATTTAACCCTTTACTAATTAACCTTTGACCAACGTCAGTCTTATCGTTAGTAGATCCGATTCCTTCGCTTTCTAATTGTTCACGAAATCGGTCGCCGACTATGGAAATATTCGTTACAGAACTTGTCGCTTTATTCGGGTTTGGATCATTCGTTAAGTTCAGTAACGGCAAATAAGATTCCCAGCTATGCGAATGATATATAAATGCAACTTGTCTTTTTCCAGTCGTTTGAGCTGGTTGTTTTTTCTCTTTATTCGTATCAGGCTTTGGCGCTTGTCCACCTTCTCCAGTCCGTTCTTTCACTACTTCTTCAAGAGGAACACTCGACTCTATCGGTAAGTTAGAATAATTTGTTCCCTCACCTGCGATAACGATTTCTGTATCGTACTTACCAAAGCCAGGAAGCTCTTTTCCGACAAAACTACGTACATCGTTAAAACGAATATTCGTAGCCATAGAAAAGAGAAACGAAGAGATTGAAAAATCTTGATTCAAATTTCGATACTCTTGTGTAAAATAATGATTTTCTTTTCCAAGAACATACATGTAGCCATTCATCGATAACTCATTTAACCAATTATATAAATACGTTGACTTTGTCTCTTTCATAGAGGTTACCATCATACTAATAAGAAAAAAAGTCGCTAGTACCGTAGTAATAATAAATAAAACTAACTTACGTACACTTGTAAACTTCACATAAAAAAAGCCTCGATTCATACTATCACCCTCTCTATTTCAAGTTATGTACAAGCTCTAGAGAATAGACCGTTTAAATTCCGGCTATATTGTTAATGAGGTGAAATGAATTGAAGCTATTAATAGGAATATTACCAATCGCTCTATCATTCATTTTTTATTTGTCCGCTAAACATCCAAAAGTCTCTATTGTGTTACATATTTCTGCGTACTTGGCACTGTATGTACTCGGTACAATTATTTCCATTAATGTATACGATGTTTTAATACAAGATTTAGTTTTCATGACGAGCATTCATGGAATTTTACTGAATCCATTTTTCCTTATTGCAGGAGCGTATATAGGAACATACACTTTGTACCTACTTTTGTCTCACATTATTATGAAAATAAAAAATGGAGCGTAACGAAATGCAGCCACCGTTCATTTGTCATACATGTAGAAAAAGAATTACACGAAAGAAAGACCTTATTACCACTACACGGTACTTCCATTTTTATTTATTTCACAACAGTTGTTTTAAGCAGCAACAACTTTTCATCCCACGTTTTATCCCTATGAATACACTTTTTTGTTTCTTTCTAATTATATACGGCCTTATTGTTGGTAGCATTCTTATGCTTACGGAGCCGTCTATCATTTGGCTTATTTTTTTGCTTCCTATTTTATATCGATTTCTTTCATATTATTATGTTGAACGTTTTTTCTCTACATAACGAGTGGACTGTCCTTTAGGAATGCTTAAACATTCCCACTCATTTTCTTTTAACATTTTACCGATGTAAATAATCTGTCCAATATGCAAAGCATAATGAGAAATTTGCCTTTCAATTGCTTGCAGGACCGTATGTGCTTCACCACGAATGTATACCGTCTTCAATAGATGTTCCGGCATTATAGTATTCATCGTATTAAAAACGTATTCCCATCCTTCTTGCCACGCTGCAAGGGCTTCTTCCTTTGAAGAATAGCCTCCTTCAAATTCACCATCTCGGTCACGATCAACTTTTTCACCATCAGATGTTAAAAAATCCGTCCATCTGGAACGCATATTACCGTGCAAATGTTTCATTATAATCGCTATGCTATTTGTTTCTTCATGAGAAGACCATTGTATTTGTTCGTATGATAATTGAGAAAGTGCCCGTTCTCCTTGCTGCTTTGTTGTTTTGAAATTAGAAATGGCACATTGTAAATATTCTCGTCCGATATCCATATTGCCCCCCCACCTTCACACTAACTAATTTTCGTTCCATTTGGCAGTTCCATATTAGGCTGAAGCAACACAACATCTCCCGCTTCAGGAACTCCCCCTAATACAAGCACTTCTGATTTAAATCCAGCTACACGCTTTGGCGGAAAATTTACAACAGCAACAATTTGCTGACCGATTAAGTCTTCTGGATTATATCTCTTCGTAATTTGAGCACTTGACTGCTTGACCCCAAGCTCTCCAAAATCAATTTCTAGTTTAATCGCTGGCACTCTCGCTTCTTTAAATTCCTCTGCCTGTGTTACAGTTCCAATTCTTACATCAAAAGTTAAAAAGTCTTCAAAATTAGCCATTTTATCATTCCTCCCAATTATTACTTAGACAAAATACAAAAATCCCCTTTAAAAAAAGAAAGGCGCCTAAGCACCTTTCTTTTGTAATTCGCTTGATTCATTTGATTTATAGAAGAAGAAACCGAGAATGCCGCCAATACATGATGGGATTAACCATCCTATTCCTTCTTTATATAATGGTAACATTTGTAGTACATTAGAAATCGCATCAATTTTAATGTTCGCACTTTCTAAACCGTTAAAGAAGCTAATTAACAACGCACCTAAAATCGCCCCAATGTAAATTGTATTACGCTTCCCTATCCATTTATGGAAATATGAAAGAACGATTAATACAATTGCAACTGGATAAATGATCATTAACACTGGTAATGTTACTGTGATTAATTGTGTTAACCCTAGGTTAGATACAATTAAACTAAATACACATACCATAGTTACAATCGTTTTATGCGAAAGTCTTGGAAATAAGTTTGTGAAGAAGCCAGCACACGCAGATGTTAATCCAACAGAAGTTGTTAAACAAGCAAGTATAATTACAAGTCCTAATAAAATTTTGCCACTTGTTCCATATAACTCATTTACAACATTCGTCAAAATAAGACCACCGTTCTCCGACACACCAAGTGATGTACTTGTAGATCCGAGATATGCAAGTGATAAATATATTAACGTTAAGCCTAATACAGCAATAATCCCTGATACAACTGTTATTTTTGCGATTTGTCCGCTCTCTTTTATCCCTTTTGAGCGAATAACTTGTACTACAACAATCCCAAACACAAGTGCACTAATCGCATCCATCGTTAAATATCCTTGAATAAATCCACCAAAGAAAGCATTCTCTTTATAAGCAGCTAAAGGTGCAGCCGGTTCTCCAATTGGATCAATAATTGCTTTCCCGACAATAACAGCAACAATTAATACTAATAATGGTGTAAGAAATTTTCCAAACCAATCGACTAATTTAGATGGATTTAATGATAAATACCACGTTATTCCGAAGAAAAATATAGTGAAAAGAAATAGCATGTACCACTCTGAAACCATTGCATCTGATAAAAACGGCTTCATACCCATTTCAAACGAAACGGCTCCCGTACGCGGGATTGCGAAAAATGGTCCAATTGCTAAATAACTAACCAATGGGAAAATAAACGCAAATATAGGGTGGACTCTAGAAGATAGCGCTTTCAAGTCCCCCTCTACAAACGCGACAGCTGTTACAGCTAATAGGGGTAATCCGACTCCCGTTACAAGGAATCCTATCGTAGCAATCCAAACATTCTCTCCTGCTTGTTGACCTAAAACTGGCGGGAAAATTAAATTTCCTGCTCCTAAAAATAATGCAAATAGCATTAAACCAATTGCTACCGTATCACCTGGCCTCAATCGTCCCTTCATACTCTTCATTTGCATAGCACTTTTTCATTGTTTATCTTTATTTTCACAATATGCTATGCATCCTCCTCTCTGCTCAAGATGATAAAATATACCCCTTACAAAGCAGTGTCTTTCTCCATAATTTCTCCATTCCCCTTATTATTACTCTAATTATTAATCTCGTCATTATTTTTTGTTTTTGATTTTTGATTTTTTTGAATATTTAAATCATTAGAGTGTTATTACGTGGAGTATAGTTGTCAGACCTCTTTGTTTTTATCACACATATAGTAACATATTTAGTTGAAAAATAAAAACATATTTTCAAATTGATTTTTTTGAAAATCAAAATTATCTACATTTTATATTCTCTCACACAAATGTTATTCGAGCACTAGACTCATTCTAGATTATTATTTTAAAATAATTTCAAAAGCCATCTAACATATGTTAGATGGCTTTTGCATGTTACTCTATCGTTTCTACTTCACGTGGATTATTCATCTCTTCTACATACACAACTCTAAATCCATGATCTTCTAAATCTTTTTGAAGTGTTTCTAATTCACCATCTTCAAACTCTTCTCCTAATGTAAACATAATTCTACGAACTAATAGAGCATCATTATCAAAAGTCATTAAACTTTGAATACCAGTGTATTTCTTCAAAACTGTCGATAACTTTTGGATCGCTCCATTATAGTCTTGCGTTCCAATCATGACAGAATATTTACTAGAATGAACGCCCCATGCATCTTCTAATAACTCAAAAACTTTTTTATGCGTTAAAATTCCAAGGAAAATTCCTTTTTCGTCAACTACTGATAAATAAGGTAATTTTTTTATTGTAAAAAATACTTTAAAGAAAGATGAATCTTCTCTCACAAATCCTTCTTTATCGTTCAATAATTGTATTACACTTTCGTCAAGTGATCCTTTATATTCTAAAATATCTACTTTATATATATTCCCTAAAAATTTCTCTTTTTTTTCATCTAAAACTGGTACACAACGATACCCTGTTTTATTTAAATGCTCCAATGCTTCCCCTATCGTAATCGAACTTGAGCACAGTAAAACTTCCCTTTTCGGCACGTAATTCCCTTTAATCCTCATAAAAAGCCTCCTTATGTTAAAATACTTTCTGTGCCATAACTATATTATATATTCAGAAAAAAATAAATAATTTATTTTATTTTTCTGAAAATTATTCATTTTCTTGTCATAATTTATTCATGAATCCTTCACTTGCATATCTTCACTAGGAAAGCCTCTCTCTGAATGACTTAATGAAAAAGATATTGTAACTTTATTAGAAAAACGCTAAAATAAGAATAAGAATTTTCTGAATATTCAAAGAGTAGGTGGTTATATGTCTTTGTTACGCTCGCATATATGCAAATTTATAATTGGTGTCATTGTTATTTTTGTCATAAGTCCTATCCCAGCTCTTTTTATTACACATAATTATTCTTATCAAAATGGCTTAATAAGTATTTTCCAAAACTTCGATCAACTTTCTTCTATATCAATTCCAAAAATTGATTGGATGCATGAATCTATTTTTTTCTCAGCAAATCAGATGATACATACTTCTACTCATTCAACACCACTATTCCCTTACATATGGGAAATATATTTTTTATCAATTGTTCGTTTCACTTTCACTCTTGCAATTGGCTTCTTTATAAGTTTAGGAATCGGTCATCTATTTTTAAAAGCACCAAATTCAATTAAAAAGATCACTACTTTCCTACACTGGATACCGTACTCTTTTTGCACTGTATTTTTACAATGTTCTATCTTACTACTTCTTCTCTATATTGCAAACTTTATAAAGTTTTCTTATTTCTCATCTTTGATCATCGTATGTAGTACCTCTATGATTATCGTTATGCAAGCAATAAAGAAATGGCTCCCTTTCCTGTATAACACAAGTGAATATGAAATGAAAAATTCTGCTTTCCTTGTTGATACATTATTTTTAGCACTTACTTCGAATCATAAATCTATTTTAAGTTCTATTATTTTTTCCTTTTTAATTATGGAATGTACTTTTCACGCGATCGGATTATTACAATTTATCGTTCAATTTGGTGGTACTGCACCTGTAATTGTCACAATCGGTTTACTACTATTGTATATCCCATACAGCGTCTTATCTTTTCTCCAAGCACTTTGGACAACAAACAACTCTAAACAACAAACATACACTATAACACGAAGTATCCCAAAACCGTAAAGTTACATAGCCCTCTATATTCTGAAAGTAGAGGGTTATTCCTTTTGTATCGAGGACAAAATAACAACAAACTCTAAAACTACACTATAAACATGCCAATATTTACCCTTTTCCTTTGACTATTCTTTTCATTTGGATTTATTATAAAAATATAACATAATTGCAGGAGGTGACATCTTTATTTCAAACTTTGGAATAGAGAACACACTTGGACATATTAAATATTTTTCTCATCTTTGTACTTATTCTTATTTCGGGCTTTTTCGTTGCATCAGAATTCGCTGTTGTAAAAGTACGAAAAAGCCGAATTGACCAACTTGCAAATGAAGGTAATAAACAAGCTTTAGCTGCAAGAAGTGTCCTATCTAATTTAGATGTTTATTTATCTGCTTGTCAGCTCGGGATTACGATTACTTCTTTAGGGCTTGGTTGGCTTGGTGAACCGACTGTGGAACATATACTACGACCGCTTTTTGAAAAAATCAACATGACTGGAACAATGGCTAACACGTTATCTTTTATTATTGCTTTTAGCGTTATTACATTTTTCCACGTTGTATTAGGTGAATTAGTTCCAAAGTCTTTCGCAATTCAAAAAGCAGAAGCAATCACACTCAAATTTGCCAAACCACTTATTTTATTTGATAAAATTATGTATCCGTTCATTTGGCTACTCAATAGTGCAGCTATATTTTTCACAAAACTACTCGGTTTAGAGCCAGCGAAAGAAAATGAACTTGCTCATTCAGAAGAGGAATTACGACTCATTTTAGGTGAGAGTTTTAAAAGCGGAGAAATAAACCAAACCGAATATAAATATGTAAATAATATTTTTGAATTTGATGACCGGGTTGCAAAAGAAATCATGGTCCCTCGTACTGAAATGGTTTGCTTATCTACCGAAAATACTTTAGAAGAAAATATGGATATCGTCGCAACTGAAAAATATACACGCTATCCTATAATTGAAAAAGATAAAGATGACATCATCGGGATGATAAATACGAAAGAAATATTTCATGATCAAACGAAAGGTATTTATAAACCACTTGAATCTTATATACATCCCGTACTAACTGTATTTGAAACTGTTCCAATCCGTAAAACATTAGTACATCTTCAAAAGAATCGCGTTCAGATGGCAATCATTATGGATGAATATGGTGGTACTGCTGGGCTTTTAACAATGGAAGATATTCTTGAAGAAATTATTGGAGAAATTCAAGATGAATTTGACGCGGATGAATCACCTATGATTGAAAAGCGTACCCCGAAGCTTACTGTTTTAGATGGAAAAGTACTCATTTCTGAAGTAAATGATATGTTTGGCCTACATATTGATGATAGCGATTTAGATACAATTGGAGGCTGGCTCCTCTCTCAAGCGGTTGACTTAAATATTGAAGCTGGTTATTCTATTGAATATGCTGGGTTTCAATTTAAAGCATTAGAACTTGATGGACATCAAATCAAAAAAATTGCTGTACATAAATTAGATATTAAAAAGGAGTTATAAAGTGACTGTTTTCTTAACAATCTGTATCATTGCCTGTTTCATCATTTCATTTCTCGCCTTTATTTACCCTATTATCCCAGGTATCTTAGCTGTATGGGCTGGATATTTGATTTACCATTTTGGTATAAATGGCGGGGAACTAACAATTACTTTTTGGGTCATTCAAGCCATTTTCACCCTATTCATTTTCGTCGCTGATTTTATTGCTAATGGATATTTCCTAAAAAAATATGGAAGTTCAAAATGGGGCGAACGTGTCGGTATGATTTCTATCATTGTTGGATCGTTCTTCTTCCCACCTTTTGGTTTAATAATTATACCGTTCTTATCGGTATTTTTCACAGAGCTCATGCATAAAAAGACGCCAAAAGACGCCTTTCTAGTAGGAGTTGCTACTGTAGTTGGTTTTTTAAGCAGTACTGTAGCGAAAGCTATTCTCCAAATCATTATGATTATCATTTTCGTATGTTATATCATCTTTTAACCATCCCGCTTTTGGGATGGTTTTTTAATATGAAATACCAACTCGACTATTTTCATATATATTTTCATTGCATAAATCCCATGTAAAATGTGCTGTATCACCAACTGTAATTTTCGCTCCATCTTCTGGCAATATATGTTGTTCAGTGCGATATACCCCCGTTATCTCACCGTCTATTAAATGCGTCGGACAAACAATGGTCCAACATAAATCACTATTATGAAGCGCCTTATATGCAGCTAAATGATCCTCTGCTGCTGCTGTCGTTTTCCTTTTTGATTCCGATGATTGGAAACGATATACATTTGGATTTGTTCTCGCTTGTAAAATACCAGCTGTTCCTATCGTAATAATTTTCTTAACACCTTCTTTTTCCATATACTTTATAATATTTGGCATACTCTTTGCTAATGTCCCATTTCCATCCGTTCCAAGAGCGCTAATTACGATATCACATCCTTCTATCGCTTTCTTTATATCGTTTTCGTTTAATATATTTCCTTCTATAACATGTAACCTGTCATGTTCTATTTCCATTCTATTTAAATCACGAACGAATGCCGTCACTTCGGATGAATCCTTTAATGCTAATTTCATTATTTCCGAACCTACTCTACCTGTCGCTCCCAATACACATACTTTCATTTGTTTACTCCTCTCTCATTCTTTCTCTATTTTTTCAATACTCTCAATCAATATACAACAAAAAAGCTTCCTCATATATAAGAGGAAGCTTTTTTATTACTTTATTTCTTTTCTTTAGAATCAGTAGACTTCTCTGTTCCACTTGTTTCTTTATCCTTTTTCTCATCCTGTTGTGTTGTTGTGTCTTCTTCTTTCTTCTTGTCCTCACCTTTACTACAACCTACCATTAATAAAGAACTTGCAAGTGCCATAGCAGTTAATGATTTAACCCATTTGTTCATTTGCGTTTCCTCCCTTTGATAGAATATGTACAATCCCATATTACTCTCTATTTTTAAAGGAAAGATTGAAAAATAGTAAATATACGGTAAATATTTGTAAATTTTCTAATAATAATTACATCTATCCCTTTTCTCTGCATGAAAGTAAAAAACTAGGGCGACAACTATTCCGCCTTAGTTTTTTATGCAAATTTCTCGTTTTCATATACATGTGTAATTTTATACTCCTTCTTCACAACATATTGCCACACACTATAAGCGTAACGATTCATTTTCAGGAAACAGTTTTCCAAAAACGAACGAAATTCTGGATTTGCAACTTCCACTGCAACTTGAGCAAACTTTAATGCTAATCGTTTCAAATGTGAAATATAACAGATTGCAATTTGGATATCTCCTGTATATGTATTATCTATTTCCTTTTCCGTTTCCATTTCCATTTCAGACAAATGAAACGAAATTGGTTCACATGTTATATGCTGTACATTCTCTCCTTCTTGAAAATTCACTTGTTCATTATATGCTTGTAACATATACGGTAAATGGTGCTGTATTATATCCTTTAATTCTTCATCCCGGATTTTTTCAGTATACTCTCCTACTTTATAAATTAACATGTAACTATACTTCATTAATTCTTTCATACAGTCCATTAAAGTTCCTCCTTTCCTTTTGTCTATATGCTATAAATATGACGCTAAAACATTCGCTATTCTTGCTAAAAACCAATCCCATTTACTAATTTCCTCAAAATCCTGTTCAGAAAATCGTTTTGATTTATGAAAATCCTCCTTTAATCGACTCCATACGTCAGCAACAACTGTTTTGTCATATATGAGACAGTTAGATTCGCAATTTAAATAAAAACTTCTATTATCAAAATTTGCTGTACCGATATCAACAATTTCTCCATCAATGATCGTTACTTTCCCATGAAAAAATCCATTGCGATATTGATAAATTTCCGCTCCAGCATGTAACATGTCTTTCAAATACGGATAAGCAGCTTGTTTTAACAATACGGCATCACTTTTAAATGGCACGAGAATTTTCACATTGATACCACGATGCAATGCATCTTTTAACTCTTTCATCATTTCTTTACTTGGTACAAAATAAGGTGTAGCAATTATTAAAGACTTTTTAGCCTGCTTTATAAGCGCACCATATTTCTGCCATAAACCTTTTCCATTTGAAAACAAATATTGATATTTTACATTTCCTTGTGCAGGTAAACTTTCATGTGCAGGCATTTTTTCCCCGGTATCCTCTTTCCAATCTTCAGCAAATTTTCTTTCCATATCAGTTGCACCATTCCCATTGATACGTACATGATAATCACGCCATGGACCAAATTTCTGATTTTGTCCAAGATATTCCTTTCCGATATTAAAACCACCGACGTATGATACTTTTCCATCTATCGTAACAATGCGTCTATGATTTCGTTGATGCAAAGAATAGAATATATTTTTCAGTTTAGGTTTTTTACTAAATGTGAACTGGACACCTTTTCTTTTTAATTGATTCAGTATCTTTTTCTTCAGCTTATATCCACCTATACGGTCGGCTGACAACTTCACTTCTACCCCGCTAGATGCTTTTTTCTCTAATAACTGTAAAAACTCTCTGCTTATTTCATCTTTACCTACAATATAAAAATGAATATATATATACTTTTCCGCATTGTTTATATCCTCAAATAATCTCCTATATAACTCTTCTCCGTTCGTATATAGTTGAAATTCGCCTAATCGAACTTGTCCTAATTCATATTCACTAGCCATTTTTTTCCCCATTTCCACATCGATGTTCATCCATATGAATACACCTATAAAAAAAAGGATTAGAGCGAAAAAGTGCTTCATGGATAATTTCCTTTCTCCACTTACTGTTATTCCTATATCTTCCCTTTTTTTATACATAATCATTCAAGAAAAAATGTCCTTACATGATATATGTCCATATCAAACAACAGCTCATTTGCATATTGTATGTTGTATCTTAAAATAAAAGGAGGAAATAACAATGGGCTTCGCACATGGTAATGGATTTGCGCTTTTAGTCGTATTATTTATCCTCTTAATCATCGTCGGTGCTGCTTGCTTCTGCTAAGTAGTTATTGTCATATGATATGTGGATGAAAAAACTATAAAAGCGGACACCTATTTTTAGGTGTCCGCTTTTTATTTTAAAACCATTATCGTTTGTTATGGTAACCTTAACGGCTATATATTCAATTCAAAAAGTTAACAATGTGGCTACTTTCTTACTCTCTGCCTTACGAATATTACGTTGTTCCGCACGTAATACAGCAATACGATGTAATTCTTTCTCTTCTTCTGTTTCAGGAATAACTCGTGGTACAGGAACTGGATTATTTTCCTTACTAAGTGCAACAAATGTAACAAATGACGTTGCAGCTATACGCTTTTCACCTGAAATTAAGTCTTCAGCCACTACCTTCACAAAAACTTCCATTGAAGTTCTTCCCGTCCAAATTACAAAGGATTCATAACTAACGCAATCAGATGAACGAACAGGATGTAAGAAATCAACCCAATCCATAGACGCTGTGACACATTCTTTTCTTGCATGTCTCGTTGCTGAAATAGAAGCAACCATATCCATCTCCGCTAATATTTTTCCACCAAATAGTGTATTATGATCATTTAAATCCGTTGGAAATACTCGGCTCGTTTTAAACACTCTAGACTCATTAGCTGTTTTCCCCTTTACTTCAGTCATTGTTATCGCTCCTTTGATTAATTATCCTGCTATTTGCGGGTAGTAAGACTCCCAGAAGAAATTAGGTGGAAGTCGGGCTGTCCGTATACTTTCAATGAGTTCAACTAACCATGTACTTGTTCACTACACTAAGTGAACTACACATTTAATATTAACAACATTCAGAACTTTTAGTCCATAAAAAAGAACCGATGTTATCAATCGGCTCCTCTAAATACATATTGTTCTTTCGGCTGCTCAACTTTATTCCATTTCGTTACTTCTAAAACAGGAATATTTGCATGGAACGGCTGATAAAACTCAGTTGTTATTTCTCCTTCGACTTGAATCCAGTCATCATTATTCCACTCTACCCCTTCTGGTTTTTTCACTAACATACCATATACACCAGAATCTGCTACACAGTGTATAATACCGAAACGGAATAAGAAGTATTGTTCTTTTTTAGAAGAATCATCTCTGAATACAAACCCTTTAAAAGATAATTTTTTCCCAGTAAACTCGCCAGGATAGTTATAAATCGTCTCCATACCCTTTAAGAAATCTTCATCTTTTAAAGTAATACTGTCTTTCGTAACAAACTCTTTCTTCCCTTTTTCCATTACACCACGGTATCCTTCTTTCCCGTAATAAATGCTCGTATCAGGTCTTAGAAATTGCCTTGTCATAAATGGATCTTTACTTTCTGCTTGCGCTACTGGAAAATGGAATCCCTTCGCCTTAACAATATCGGAATCTAATGTTGCAATTGGGAAAAACAATCCTGTAATGATTGGAAAACAGAATAATGTGTAAGAAAACACTTTTTTCCACCATGTATTCTCATCTTTCGAATGATCATGCCCGCAGTGACTATGATCGCAACCACAATTGTGCTGATCTTTTTCTTTTTGATGTTCTTTTTGGAAAACGATAATAATTTGAACAATCGTTAAAAACCCTAAAATAATGGCTGCTGTTGTTGATAAATAAGCATACTTCATATTGATATATTTCGTAATATTACCTGAAATATGAAGCTGTGCAATTAATATTGTGAAACCTAATAATATATATGCTCGAAACATAACCTACCACCCCATCGCATAAATGAGTAGTGAGCTTGCATAAACAACAAGAGTAACTGTAACTGTAACGACAATTACAAATTTTGTTTTAAATGTCGCAAGCATCATAAACATATTTTTAATATCCACCATCGGTCCATATACGAGAAACGCGACGAGTGATGCTGTTGAAAATGTACTTTGGAATGACGAAGCAATAAATGCATCTGCTTCTGAACAAAGTGATAATATAAAGGCAAGTCCCATCATTACAGCTGATGAAGAAAACGGCCCTTGTCCGATAGCAAGAAGTGTTGAAGTTTGTACAAACGTTTGAACCGCTGCTGCAATTAACGCACCTAGTACTAAGTATTTTCCCATTGAGAAGAATTCCTCAACTGCGTGCGTACATACCTCCCACATTTTTTTACGTAACGGACGCTTATGATTCACTTCTGGGAAGTGATCGTCTCGTAATTGATGTTCTTTAAACATAAATGATAATATAATTCCAACGATAATTGCTACGATAATCGCTACAATAGAACGATACCATACCATGTGCATACTACTTCCAAAAGCGACATATGTAGCAAATAGTACAACCGGATTAATAATCGGTCCAGTTAACATAAATGCAATCCCTGCGTATGGCGGAACGCCTTTTCCGATTAACCGTCTTACAATCGGAACAATTCCACATTCACATCCTGGAAACATCATGCCTAAAAAAGTAGCTAATAAAACTGACAGAAATCGGTTCTTCGGCATCCATTTTGCCACCATATCTTCTGTCACAAACATTTGAATGAATCCTGAAATAAATACACCAATTAGCACAAACGGAAGTGCCTCGATTAATATTGAGATAAAAATTGTATTCATTTGCAGGAATGCTTTCGGTAATTGAAACAATTCCATGATGTATTTCCTCCAACTTTTCTTTAACAATATGTAATTTTAACCCCATTTTATTAATTGGACAAGGCTTATACGGAATTCATAACCTTCATACACATTACATTTCACATGTTATATTCTATTCCAAAATTGAGATTTCATAGCAAAAAAGCTGCTCTAGCGTAGTTTTACAACTATGCTAGAGCAGCTTTTTTATTGTTAAAAGTAACGTTTCTTCCAAAAAACAAATGCCAATGTGAACGATAAAGTTACACATATAATGAGTACAATTACAAAACCATACGCTTCACCTTCAAATGGAACCTTTACGTTCATTCCAAAGAAACTAGAAACCATTGTTGGTAAAGATAAAATAATTGTAATAGACGTTAACAGTTTCATAACACTATTTAAATTATTTGATATAACGGAACTAAATGTATTCATCATTCCACTTAAAATGTGACTATATATTTCCGCCATTTCAATAGCCTGTTTATTTTCAATTAATACATCTTCTAATAGATCTTGATCGTCTTCATACATTTTTAAAAATGTACTGTTTCGCATTAATTTTTGAATTACAATTTTATTAGCCTTTAGTGATGTTGTAAAGTAAACTAAACTTTTTTCAAGGCCTAACAATGTAAAAATTTCTTTGTTTTTCATTGATTTATTTAATTGGTGCTCTAAATCGATTGTTTTTCGATTTATTTGCTTTAAGTATCTTAAATAATAAGTAGAAATCGTATATAAGAGCTGCAGTGCAAAGCGTGTCTTTTTAAACGTATAAAATTCTTTAATACGTTGATTAATAAAACGTTCAAAAATTGGATTCTCTTCTAAACAAATTGTAACGAAACAATCTGGCATTACAATCATACCTATTGGAATCGTGTCATAAATCGAATTCCCCTCTTCATCATGCCTAACTGTCGGAATATCGACGATGATTAAGGTATTATTGTCTTCCTTTTCAATACGAGAGCGTTCTTCATCATCCAAAGGGTCTTTAATGAAATCTAAGTCTACATTTAAAGTTTGTACTAAATACTGAATTTCTTCTTCAGTTGGATGAAGTACATTAATCCAGCAACCCTTTTGCATTTCCTCAATCTCTTGTAGTTTTCCGTTTCGGTCTGTTAAATACATATTTAACATACTATCACCCCGATTCTTTTTACATGTAGGAATCTACCTCTCTTACATAACAGTTTTTGAACCGCCATTCTCAGCATATGAAACATACGTTTAAATTTCAATAGAAAAATTATTTTGAAAACGCTTTTACGTGAAAAATATTATAAACGTAGAAAAAGACAGAGGATTCTCTGCCTTAAAAAGCTTATGTTGCCTTTATAACATATTTAGAAAGCATCCACAAGTTAAAACCAACTGAAATCGTATAGCCAGCGTAAGTTGAAATGATAAAACTTACATAATCGAAATACGGAAGCAATACAATATTTAATATTATCTTTACAATAATTCCGATTACTAAACCTAATACTGTTTTCTGTTGTTGATTAATTCCTTGCAGCATGGCAGCCGTTACAGTAAAGAGTGAAAATAGTATACACGCAGGAGCATAATATTGTAGAATAACACTCCCTATCTCCGGATCATTCCCCGTACTAAACAAAAGCGTATATATTGGTTTTGCTAACACCATCATTCCAATCGCCGCTGGTACCGTAATCCCTACTACTAATAGATTCGTCTTTGTAAAATGTTTATATAGTAACTTCGTATTCCCTGCTGTATAAGCTTTCGTCATCTCTGGAACGAGAGACATACTAAAAGCAGTCGCAACTGAAACTGGGATAAGTACAACCATTTGAACAAGACCAATAATCGCATTGATTTTTTCCGCTTCTCCTTGCATATATCCAATTTGTATAAGTAGTTTATTAATTGTAAATGTATCTATAGTCTGATACAAAGGAATAGCTAAACCAACCACGACGAAAGGAATAGAATATGTAAAGAGCTCCTTATACAACGAGAAGAAAGATTTCGTCGTTTGCGGTATACTTGCCATCTCTTTTTTCTTTAAATGCCTTCTCCTTCTTACATAATACGCAGTTAAAACAGCTAATCCACCTATTGCTCCCATGAAAGCACCAAACGTTGAAATACCAACTGCTAGCGATACAGAAGCTTTTAAAACATATAATACGACAAAACTTCCTATCAATATAGTTAAGACCCGAAAGAATTGCTCTACAACTACACTTAATGCAGAAGGGCCCATCGACTGAAATCCTTGAAAGAAGCCTCTTAATAAACTCATTACTGGTACAAGTATTAACGCAAAACTTACAATTTGAATGTTAGTAGCGACAGCAGTTACACTATTCCCCGTTTGATCACTTCCATCAACTACAAGTTCAGCTAAATGCGGGGCTAATACATACAGTGTGACACACGATACAACTCCCATTATTAACATAAAAACGATACCACTCTTTAGTACTCTTTTAACTGTATGATAATCATTTAGTTGATCATATTTTGATACCATCTTTGAAACAGCGAGCGGTAACCCCATCGTCGCTATACTCAGCATAATCGTATACGGACGATATGCATACGCGTATAGAACGTACCCACTCGTACCAACCATTGCTGTAAATGGTATAATATATATAAACCCTAACATTTTAGATATCATCGTTGCCATCGTTAAAAATATCGTTCCACGTATAAACGGTGACCCTTTCATCACATTCCTCCGCTACGCTTTATTATTACACATTATGGACAACTCCTTTTGTTTAGAACCGAAACAAATAAAAAAGCCAATGAATCATCATTGACTTTAACGTGTTGTTTTTTTCTTTTTCAAATACTTTAAACCGAAGTATAGTGCAATAAAGAGCACAGCTCCTATAATTATGTAATGTGTATAATCAGATGCATACTCTTTAATATGACGCCAATTCCCACCAAGTTTTTCACCTAAGTATATAAATAGAATTGACCACGGAATAATCGCTACAACCGTATAAAGTGTAAATAGTTTTAATGGCATCTTAGCTAGTCCTGCTGGAATAGAGATCGCATGACGTACTACTGGAATAAAGCGTGCAGAAAATATTACGCCTGCTCCGTAACGTTTAAACCAACCTTCCGCTATGTCTAAATGGTGTTTATTAATAAGTAGATATTTCCCATATTTCTCTACAACCGGACGCCCTCCGTAGTATCCAAGCCAGTATAAAAAGATTTGCGCTAAAGTACCACCAATCGTTCCGGCGATAACTGCCCCCACAAAACTAATTTTACCATCCGCTACTAAAAAGCCAGCATACGAAAGTACAATTTCACTTGGGATTACTTCAATCATTAAAGCAAGAGCTACTCCAAAGTACCCTAAGCTTGCAAAAAATTGCAATAACTGATCTATTATATTTGCTAACATGTTCTTTTCTATCTCCTTTTTTCTTCACATACCATCCCATTATCACATAAAGATTGCAATCTGCCAATATCTTCATTTTAACAATATGTACAATTCAAGCAGCATTAATCTATTATTTTTTCTTTCTGTGGGTCTTTCATATAAGCAAACATTTCTTTAATTTGCTCTTCTGTATTTCTAGCAATTGATAAATCCGGCAATTCATCTTCACCAAAAAACTCTATTTCTTCTGTTTCAATACTAACCTTCTTTTCCCCACCAACAATATTACAACCAATAAAAATCTTATATACATGCGTTGCTGAAGGCGATGGTTGATGCTTTTCTTTATCAAATATAGCTAGTAGCTTAAAACGATCTACTTCATATCCTGTCTCTTCGAAAACCTCTTTTGCTGCTACTTCTGTTGGCGTATAACCAACATCAGCCCATCCACCTGGCAATGCCCATTTCCCATCACTTTTTTCCTTCACAAATAATAGCTTTTCATTTTGACAAACAACTGCTCGTATATCAACTTTTGGTGTTTGATAGCCCGTCTCACTTGCAAATAGTTTCGCTACTACTTCCCAATCTGTTTTTGTGTAATGTGACATCATCGAAATCGAAATGTCTCGTAATTGTTGGAAACGTTCTATATCGTACACATCTTTAGAATACGTTAAACCCGCTTGGGCTATAGATTGTATTTGTTTTACCCAATCAATCCATTTAATCGTCATCTCTACACAACCCCATTCTCTATCAAATACATATCATTTCACTTTTTTGGTACACCTTTATTATACAAAAAAGAGATTGATAATGTTCCAATCTCTTTCAAAATTAATCCAATTCATGTAAGTGGTCTTGTATATACTTCCTTCTTTTATTTATATATTCATAAATCATATCAGCCTCTTGATCAAACGTTTCTAATTTTTCTTTCATATATGGATCTTGTAGTAAATATGGACGAATCAATTCACACAACGCTTCTACTTTCGGCCTCATAAACGAAACTGTAAATTGGTCTTCTAATATTTCTTCTAAAATACTTCGATACTGCTTTCTAAATACAGGTATGTCTAACAATCTTGCACTTAACGTGTTATACCCTTGAATGCGAATATATTCATGATTAAGCGGTCTCCCTTGTACATCTCGCCCCCAAGTTGCATCATAATCCCACGGTATAACTTCAAATAAATTTGTCTCATCGTTATGGTATAGTGCATAGTTATGAACGAAACCGTCAAAGTTTTGCGTGAAAATTACTCCAGCTAACCATCGTAAATATTTATCTACATGTAGAAACTTCCCAATTTCTTTTTCATAATCTTCCCTCGACAAAGTATTCGCTTGAAATACAAATTCACTTAGTTGTTCTTCACTATTTTTATTCGAATATTTAAATTCATAACCCGCAAAGAGCTCTGTCTTAACATCTTTATCTCGCTCACTCATTAATGAAAAATTTGCATCATCATCTATCGCATAATAAATAGAACCACTCGGTAATCCTCTATTTTTCAAAAAGTTTTCATCAACTGATTCTAACTGTAAATATACACCTTGAATTTGACCATTGATTTTTATAAATACATGTTGTGATTTTGGCGAAAGTACACCAATATCATGAAAAAAATCTAAAGATAATTTATTTCGTATGAGTGACGGATCCATAAACTCAGAATTCAAATGAAACTCTTTCGCGCCTTGAAATTTTTTCGGTTTATAAAATACAACATGATAAGACTTTTTCTCAAATTCGCGAATATGAGCACCCCGGTATACGATATCAATGTCATACTTCTTTTTTCCATAAGTTAATTTTGCTGGCACTGGACTATCTGACCAAATATCTTTTTTCAATTCCACTAAGTACATTGGATGAACAAAAAAATCATATGAAGGCAGCATGTTTTCTCATCCCTTCTCAGTTCTTTTCATTCAATGTATGCGCCTTGTCTTGTCCATACATCCGCTATCATCTATTTATATAAAATTACACTCTTGTCCTGTTCAGAACGTCGTCATATCTCATATCATGTTAAGGAAAAAGAATACCTTTTCACTTTAATACATGATAAGGAGGATTTCTATGAAACGTGATATTAGAAAAGCTGTTGAAGAAATCAAAAGTGCTGGGATGGAGGATTTCTTACATCAAGATCCAAGTACTTTTGAGTGCGATGATGATAAATTCTCTCATCATAAATGTACTACAGGATGTAAATGCACTACAGGAGGTAGATGTCCAAGAACAAGATGTACTCGCGTGAAACATTGTACGTTCGTTACAAAATGTACGCACGTAAAAAAATGGACATTTGTTACGAAATGTACTCGTGTTCGTGTTCAAAAATGGACATTCGTTACGAAAGTGACGCGTAGAAAAGAATGCGTTTTAGTTACAAAACGTACTCGTAGAAAACATTGTACTTTCGTTACAAAATGCATACGCTTTGAAAAGAAATTTTACTGGACAAAACGAAGTTTCTGTAAAAAATGCGAATTCTTCCCTCACGGACACGGTCACTCTTGCGATGATTCATGTGATCACGGTAGAGACTGTCACGATGACGGACACAAATGGAATGATTGCAAAGATAGCAGACACAAGTCTTCTTCTTGCAAGAATAAAAAATTCGATCACTTCTGGTATAAAAAACGTAATTGCTAGTTTTTTATGTCCACCAAAAAAGGCCGCGTTGCGGCCTTTTTTACGTTTACTGAAAATGACTTATATCTGCAAATTGTTTTACTTTACCAAGATCTTCATCAAATTCAATTACACTAAGACTCGCGCTATGCATAAATGGCTCTTCCCATACATGTTCAATTTCAAGACCTGCAAAATGTCCTACAAGTAGTTTCGCTGCTGCAGCATGAGTAACTATTAAAATGTTTTCTCCTTTATGCTTTTCTAAAAGAAAGTGTATCCCTTCAATTACTCTTTTATAAACGGCCGCAAAGTTTTCCCCTGATGTTGACTGAAAAAGATGTGGTTCATTCCAAAATAAATGTACTTCTTCTGGATATTGCATTTCCAAATCAGCAATTGTTTGCCCTTCCCATATCCCCATATTTATTTCATAGAAACGTTCATCTTCTATAATTGGAATATCGCGTTCCCCTTTAATCAATTCAGCAGTATGACGTGTTCTTTCGCTTGGACTACTATATATGGCATGGAGTGGTAAATCCTTCATACGCTCCCCTAATTGTTTCGCTTGTAACATACCATTTTCAGTTAAAGCTGAATTTTTCCGTCCTTGCATTCGCTTCGCTACATTCCATTCTGTTTCACCGTGCCTTGTTACATATACAGTTGTTTTCATTTCCCATTCCCCCTTATCAATTTGGTCGTAATTCCCATGGTTCTATTTGCCCCACAATCCATTCATTGCAATTACTTTCAATCCCATTAATTACTCCATCTGATATTTCTTGATGAGTAAGCCACCTTCCGAATGTATCTTCTAAAATAAAACCTAATATAATTCTATGATACAGGCAAAGCGTACCACCTATTTTCCCTGCATTCATACGCGATGCTTTACTGCCTAAAATATGAAATAAACTGTATGTCTCTGACGAAAATTCTATCTCCTTACAAATGAGTGATAACGCATACTTTGCACTTGAATGTATCCATGCCACAACTAATGTTATGGGACCATTTCTCTCAATTGTACCTTTAATAGCTATCTTTACTTCGTCATTATTATGATAATCTAACGGAAGGCATGTGATATTTTCTGGTGCAGAGCTTGCTCGCTTCACATATTCTAATTTCACTTCATCTCGTCCAATAATAGAAACATGGAATCCTTGCTCACAAAGCCACATAGAAACTTTCTTTAACATCCCTGTTCCCCCGATTACAAGTGCATGCAAATGCTCTTCCTCCCTAGTAAAATGTCATATGTGGTTTTTCTTCCCTATAATAATTTAGACGGTCTTGCAGTGTCCCTGAATGAAACTCGAACTTGTGACCGTCAGGATCAACAAAATATATAGACTCACAATCTCTCACATTACGTTCTCTTCCTTGTAAAATATGAACATTATTTTCTTCTAACCGATGTAACAGGCGTTCAAAATCTTTTTGTTCAACAGAAAATGCGAGGTGCGTATAAGATTGATGAATCTCCTTTCTTGGAATATGTGCCTCTTCGTTCAGTGCTATCCATACTCCACATATATTGAAATATGCAAGTTTTCTCCCTTTAACTAATAGTTCTCCTTCTAGCACTCTTTCATAAAACAGAATAGAGTTTTCTAAATTTGATACTGAAAAACAAAGATGATTGATTCCTTTCAACACTCCACGTTCCTCCTTAAACAAACAAAAGATGAGCGAAAATTCACTCATCTTTCATTATACTATTTCTTTGTAATATATGCCCATTTATAACTGAAGTCGCCACCGAACGTATGGTTAGCAATACCATTTACATACGTCTTCTCTAAGTAAGCTGTACTTTGTTGGTACGTAGGAGAGATTGCAACATCTTGACCAATTAAGATTTTTTCAGCTTCTGCAAGTGCTTTCCAGCGTGCTGCGTCATCTTTTAGTAGTTCTCCTTTTGATTTCGCTACTAAATCATCATACTTCGGATTTGAATAATCCATTTCATTAAATGAACTTCCAGTAACGAACATATCAATATATGTCATTGGGTCTGGATAATCTGGACTCCATGCAGATAATGAGAATTCATATTGAAATTTCTTTTCTAAATCTAACTTCTGCTTATATGGTTGTTGCTTCAAATTCACTTTAATACCTGGTAAGTTTTTCTCTAATTCTTCTTTAATAAAGTCGCCCACTTTTTTACGACTACCGTTATCATCATTTAGTAATTCTACTGTAATTGTATCTTGACCAAGTTCTTTCTTCGCTTCTTCCCACAGTTTTTTTGCTTTCGCAGCATTATCTTTACTGTCACGGAAATTTTTATTTACAGTACGGAAGTCTTTTCCATCTGGTCCTGTCGTAAACTTTTCAGGTACTAAGAAATACGCTGGCAATGATCCATCATTCAAAATTACATCCGCAATTCCTTTTTTATCGTACGCTAAATCAATCGCCTCACGAACCTTTTGATTTTTAAACGTTGCATTTTTTTGATTAAAACGTAGGAAATACATACGTGGGTCTAGCTTCGTTTTAAATTCATCTGGTTTATTCTTTTTATATTTGTCTACAAACTCAGAACTTAAAATGACACGGTCTGCTTGATCACTATCATATAAATTTACCCCAGTACTTGTCTCTTTTACTATACCCACATTAATTTCTTGTAATTTTACAGCATCTTTATCCCAATAATTTGGGTTTTTCTTTAACTGGTAACTTTGTTCATGTTTCCATTCACTCATTGTAAATGGTCCATTGTACAATAATTTATCTGCTTCTAATCCGTATTTATCCCCTTGTTCTTTTACATACTTTTCATTTAATGGGAAGAATGTAGGGAACGAAGTAAGCTCAAGGAAATAAGGTGCTGGTTGCTCTAATTCTACTACCAACGTTTTATCATCCTTCGCTTTAACACCTAATTGATCCGACGGTACTTCTCCTTTATTTACTTTCTGTGCATTTTTCACATCAAATAAAATAAATGCATATTCTGCTGCTATTGCTTTATCTAATGTACGTTGCCATGCATATACAAAATCTTGCGCTCGAACTGAATCACCATTTGACCATTTTGCATCACGTAATTCAAATGTATATGTCTTTTTATCTTCACTAATCTTCACATCTTTGGCCATACCTGGAGTTGGTTTATTATCTTTATCTAGACGATATAATCCTTCCATTGCATTTACAAATACACGGAAAGATACAGAATCTGTTGATTTAGATGTATCCATTGAAGGAATTTCAGCTGTTTCTAGCAAATTTAAAACTTGTTTATCTGCCATTCCCTTACTTGATTCTTTCTTCGTTGTCGAAGCCTTCTCCCCATTCCCACATCCCGCAACCAGTACACTAGTCGATAACGCAAGTGCAGCAATTGTTGTTGTCTTTCTTTTCATTCTTCCTTCCCCCAATCTATATGTATAAGTTAAAACTTGTATAATATATTTTATTATACAAAAGATTCTGATTATTTTAAATATTTATTTTCATAAAAAGAAAAAAAGCGGTCAGAAATTGCTTTCCCTCCGCTTTGTTGAATAGTATTTACTTGTAAGCCATCCTCTATATCAAATGGATTTTGAACTTTAAATATTTCCTCCATTATTTTCAAAAACTCTTCTTCATTTTTAGATTCACCGTTAATCGTAAGTGAATATGGTTCCACTTCTCCCAATTTATAATCAACAATAAATTGAATTGTCACCTTTTTCCTTGGCATCTCAGGACTCTCCCCCTGAAATTCTACTAATTCTAATCCTTCCGTTCCACGATAGTATATCCATCCTGAATTTTGAAAATAATTTTCGAACGATTCACCAATTGAAAAGACTGGATATTCATAAAGCGAGCTTGTACGAACTTTTTGAATAATATCCTGATCAGTTGGGAAAAAGAAATGACTGAACAAAATACTAGCAACTGCTAACATTGTAACGATCGTTGCTCCCATTTTACTCGTTCCTCCACTATCACGAATGAGATAATTTTCAACCGATTCATCTTTAATTTCACGTGCCTTTATGCGGTATATACGTCTTTCTGCAAATTGATAATATAATCCATTCGCAAAAATCCCTAGCCCGAATAAGGTAAAAACGAGTAATAAAAACGTAAGAGGCACCATATTAATGATTGGCAATGCTACGTTGAAGCCCATATAATATGAAAACGCATCACACACTACTAATAACAGTATAAATAGTGCAGCAGGTAAATAATACTTACGATAGCCAAGCCAACCTACATTAAAAATAGCAGCCCAACCATTCCAGCTCCATTTTGCAATTCGCTTATTTTCAAGCTCCCATTTTTTTTTGTAGTACGGATATTGTCTCCCTACATATTCTTCTAATTCTTTGTCTATTAGCGAGCTTCCTTCACCTTGTTTATTATGCAGTTTTTGCTGACAGTTTGCACAATTTAACTGTTCATTCGCACAAGGTTGCCCACAATTTATACATTCCAAAACAATCCCTCTTTCCATTCATACTTCATTTCAAAATACCTTCGTGTTTTAACAGCCACTCTTTCCTCCATAAACCACCCGCATACCCTACAAGCTTTCCACTCTTTCCTATTACACGGTGACACGGAACGATAATTGAAATGGGATTACGACTGTTTGCTCCTCCTATTGCTCGTACAGCTTTCGTATTACCAACCTTCTCCGCAATATCTAAATATGAAGCACTTACGCCATAAGGAATAGTGTAGAGCGCATCCCATACATTTTTTTGAAATGATGTTCCCTCTGCAGACAGTGGTACAGTAAACTCTTTTCTTTTTCCTTTAAAATATTCATCTAGCTCATTTATACATTGATCTATCATTTCATTTGTATTTTCTTCTTGTCGTTCATCAACAAATATAACAGACGTAATGCCTTCTTCGTTCGCTGTAATTTCTAGCAAACCTAATTCACTTTTATAATAAGCCTGGTACATATGTCATCCTCCAATTCAGTTCATATTAGTCATTGTAACACGAATAGACAAAATTTTTCGTATAAGCGTTTTATTAGAGAAACAAAAAAGAGAATGGTAAAATATAAGAAAATTCAATCAAGGAGGCTATTTGATGCATTCCAAACTTTTTTCACCCTACACAATTAAGGATGTTACACTAAAAAACCGTATCGTCATGTCGCCTATGTGTATGTATTCTTCGGAAAATGAGGATGGAAAAGTAACGAATTTCCACCTCGTTCATTATGGAACTAGGGCTGCCGGTCAAGTCGGTTTAGTTATGATTGAAGCAACAGCTGTGTTACCTGAAGGTCGCATTTCTAACAAAGATTTAGGTATTTGGGACGACAGTCTAATTGAAGGATTACATACAGCGACAACTTTTATACATGATAATGGTGCAAAAGCTGCCATTCAACTCGCTCACGCCGGAAGAAAAGCTGAGTTAGAAACAGATGCGTTAGCACCTTCAGCAATTCCATTTAATGAAACAATGAAAATACCACTGGAAATGAGTAAAGAGCAAATTAAAGACACCGCACTAGCTTTTCAGAAGGCTGCACTGCGTTCAAAACAAGCTGGATTTGACGTTATTGAAATACATGGCGCTCACGGTTATCTAATTAACGAATTTCTTTCTCCACTTTCCAATAAACGAACGGATGAATATGGCGGTTCATCTGAAAACCGCTATCGTTTCTTACGTGAAATCATCGAATCTATAAATGAAGTTTGGGACGGACCGTTATTTGTTCGTATTTCAGCAAATGATTATCATCCTGACGGGCTAACCGTTCAAGATTACGTTCGGTATTCAAAATGGATGAAAGAACAAGGAGTAGATTTAATCGATTGTAGTTCTGGTGCAGTTGTACCGACACATATTGATGTTTATCCTGGTTACCAAGTACAATATGCTAAACATATTAAAGAACATGCTAACATTGCAACTGGGGCAGTTGGATTGATTACGACTGGGGCACAGGCAGAGCAAATATTAAATAATAACGAAGCAGATTTAATTTTTATCGGACGTGAGTTACTTCGCAATCCGTACTTCCCAAGAATAGCCGCAAATGAACTTGGTTTTGAATTGCAAGAACCGTATCAATATAAGCGGGCTCCTGGGAAAATCAATATGAATAAATAAAACCGAGAAGCCATTCTTCTCGGTTTTATTTATTCTATCGTTGTAATTTCATTTGAATTATAAATGTGGAGACCAGATTCTTCTCGCAGCGCAGTTATATACATCCCTTTCGCCACATCTTTAGCTGAAATTGGTTTATACTTTTTGAAAGCCCCTTTAAATATAAAAGGAATAATTCGAGTTAACTTTTCAGCCATTCGTTCACCAAAACGAAACTCTTGTCGATTTCCAACTAATAAAGACGGCCTAAAAATATGAATACCACCAATCACTAACTTTTGCAATTCCTCTTCCATTTTCCCTTTTACTTGTGAATAAAAGAAAAATGATTTAGGATTTGCTCCCATCGAAGACACAACAAGGAAGTTTTGCACCCCTTGCTTTTCAGCTAAACAAGCAGCTCGTAACGTATATTCATAATCTACTTTTTTGAAATTCGCCTTTGTTTTTGCTTTTTTTATTGTTGTTCCTAGACAACTAAAAACATCATCTACTGCAAAAAATTCTTTATATTCTTCTAATGCCGAATAATCTACTTTCTTCTGCTGTAACTTCTCATGTTGCCATTGCATTGGTTCTCTTACAAAAATAGTAACCGAATCGTAGTAATCTGATTCAAGTAATAGACGCGTTATCTCTTGTCCAACTAAACCACTTGCACCAAGTACTAACGCTGTTCGCTTATTCATATATGCATATACCTCTTATTTTACTTTTCTCTCCTTCAGTGACATGCAACTTTTAGGAGTTTCCTTCTTTTTATTTTACCATAAGTAAAGCACTATGCGTATGCATAGTGCTTTACTTACTCTTTTTTCTTTTCTTTCTCTGGTAATTTCGTTATCGTTGATGCATTCCCTAAATTACTTATTAAGCGTCTTAAAAAGATTAAAACGAAAGATAATGGCAATACTACCGCTAATATCAATAAGATAGCTTCCATTAAATATCCCAAGCGCTCATCCCCCTCTTCACCTTCCTTTCAAATATATGAAAGCAGCGTTGTCACATATGCATGCATTCACAAAAATAATACATCTATATTTGACAACTTTATAACAAAATCAAATCGTAATGATTATTATTTATTGCAACTTTATGAAAGATGTATTATACTAAGTTCGCAAACTAAAACGTAATTATTCCGTTTTGTATTAAAATGATATTTTTCTTCTATAATTGAAGATATATCCGTAAAAAAAGAAAAGAGGAGAACTTCATGCCTAAAAGATTGACTATATTTTCATTCTTACTTATTTTCACTTTAATTTTTACTGGCTGCTCAAATAAAAAAGAAGGTACTGCCAAGAAAGATGGAAAGCTAACTGTTTATACAACCATCTTCCCTCTTGCAGATTTCGCAAAAAAAATTGGTGGCGACTATGTAACAGTAGAAGCAATTTACCCTCCTGGTGCCGATTCACATACATTTGAACCGAGTCAAAAACAAACAGTACAAGTTGCAAAAGCCGATTTATTCGTTTATAACGGTGCTGAATTAGAACCATTTGCTGAGAAGATGGAAAAAACATTACAAAAAGAAAATGTTAAAATTGTAAATGCATCAAAAGGAATTAAACTTCGTGCTTCTTCTGAAGAAGAACATCACGATCACGGAGATGGTCATAAAGAAGATGATCACCATCATGATAAAGACCCGCATGTTTGGATAGACCCTACTCTTGCGATGAAACAAGCTGAAAAAATCAAAAATGCTCTTGTGGAATTACAACCTGACCATAAACAAGAATTCGAGAAAAACTTTGCAGCACTTCAAACTAAATTTACCGATTTAGACGATCAATTTAAAGCTGCTGTAGCAAATGCGAAAACGAAAGAAATTTTAGTTTCTCATGCTGCTTATGGTTATTGGGAACAACGCTATGGTTTAAAACAGATTCCTATCGCCGGAATTTCAGCTTCTGATGAGCCATCTCAAAAAGAGCTTGCTGACATTACAAAAACAGTAAAAGAACACGGTCTAAAATATATTTTATTTGAAACTTTCTCTACGCCAAAAGTCGCATCAGTTATTCAAAAAGAAACTGGTACAACAGTTTTACGCTTAAATCACCTTGCTACTATTTCTGAAGATGATGCGAAGAACAATAAAGATTACTTTACTTTAATGGAAGAAAACGTAAACACATTGAAAGAAGCAACAAACTAATTTACTATATTTTCTAAGCAGCTGAATCTATTGTTCAGCTGCCTTTTTATGTATGTATCCTTGACTTGACCAAAATAACAAGTAAAATTATCCATATTAGCTTTAAGCTATACTCTTTTAGAAGGTGAGTTGGAATTATGAATCTTCACATTTGTGAAGTAACAGCAAAAAATTGGCGTTCAGTAGCTGCTTTAAACGTCGCAAAAAACCAGCAGCAATTTATTGAAAGTAATGCGTTTTCTTTAGCAGAATCATTATATGAAGGAAACGGGACGTCAGTAGGTTTATATGATGGAGAAACACTTGTTGGATACGCAATGTACGGTTGGTATTCAAAAAAACACGAAAGCATCTGGTTAGATCGTTTTATGATTGACCAACAACATCAAGGAAAAGGATACGCAAAGCGTTTCCTTCGCTTACTCATTCAATTTTTACAACAACAATTTACATGTAAAATAATTTACTTAAGTTTACATCCGGGCAACAAACTTGCCATGGGCCTATATGAATCATTTGGTTTCCATTTAAACGGGGATATTGATGATGAGGGTCCAGTTGTAGGTGTTGTAATGGAGTTACTAATAAACGAAAACACAAGCCTGTGAAAACAGGCTTGTTATTATATATTTATCAATGTTATTTTCTATTTTCCGTTTCTTTCCCTTATGTGTTTCGTTATTGAAATCTAGTACAATCTCAATAGAATGCTCATATAAAAATAAGCCTGCAGTTGACGCAGACTTATTTCACACACTCCCCAAAATGTTCTTGGAACCATTCTTTATTAATATCTTTACCGATAAATACGACTTCACTTACTCGCTTTTCACCCTCTTGCCACTCTCTATCATACGAAGCAGCAAATAATGTATGTACACCTTGGAACACGATACGTTTATCTACTCCATCGATAGATAAAATCCCTTTATAACGATATAAATACTCCCCTAGCTCTTGCACGACAGCTGACATCCACTCATTTAGTTTTTGTAAATCTAACGGACGCTCTTCACGTAGTACAAATGATTTTACACCTTCTAAATGATTATGCTCTTTATGAGGATAAATTTGTAACGTATCTTTCGTTTTAAACGTTTGAATTTGTAATAATGATGGTATATCTACCTCACAGTTAGTTGCCTCGATTAACTTTGCAGTGGGGTTAATACCTTGCAGTTCATGCAAAAGATTTTCCTTTTCACTTTCTTCAATTAAATCTAATTTATTCACCAACACTACATCAGCAAATGCAATTTGTTCCTTTGCTTCTAGTCCCTTTTCAAAATGTTTATGTATATGGTAACTATCTACTACCGTTACAACGCCATTAATTTGGTATGCAGATTGAATAACAGGATCTAAAAAAAATGTTTGAATAATCGGGCCTGGATTTGCAAGACCTGTTGTTTCAATTACTAAGCCTTCAAAGTCCATTTTCCCTTCTGCTTTTACGTCCAGTAATTGTTTTAACGCAACGAGTAAATCTTCACGTACAGTACAGCATAGACAACCGTTAGTCATTTCCATAATTTCTTCTTCAACATTCATAATCAACTGATTATCGATACCAATTTGTCCTATTTCATTTACAATCACCGCTAATTTCTTACCGTGATTTTCTGATAAAATACGATTTAATAAAGTCGTTTTCCCTGATCCAAGAAAACCAGTTAATATTGTTACTGGAATCATCCCTTACATCTCCTTATAGCTATATGTGTCTACATTATAGCATATAGAGAAAATCGTTTTTGTAGCAAAACATATTTATTGTTTGTACGCTCCTCAAACTATATAATAATATGTAGTAAGAAAGCCTTTTCAAAATAATAATCATACATCAAGGGGGTACTTATAATGGAACGAGTTCAAATGGCCGAAACACTAGAATTTTCTCGTATTATTCAAGGATTTTGGCGTTTAGCAGAATGGAATATGACGAAACAAGAGTTACTTTCTTTCATTGAAGAATGCATGGATATGGGGATTACTACTTTCGATCACGCTGATATTTATGGCGGATATACGTGTGAAGGGCTGTTTGGAGAAGCTTTACAACTAAAGCCTTCCTTACGAGAAAACATACAAATTGTTACCAAGTGTGGAATCGCTCCCCCATCACCGAAATTTCCAGAGCGATATGTTGCTCACTACAATACAAGTACTGAACATATCATAAAGAGCGCGGAGGATTCATTACAAAACTTACATACAGATTATATTGATGTATTACTCATCCATCGTCCTGATCCATTTATGGATCCAAATGAAGTGGCAGAAGCGTTCTCACGCTTAAAACAAGAAGGAAAGGTTCGTCACTTCGGTGTATCTAACTTTTTACCTTCACAGTTTCATATGTTAAGTTCATATTTAGATTTCCCGCTCATTACAAATCAAATCGAGGTATCTGCGCTGCAGCTTGAGCACTTTGAAAAAGGTACGATTAATTTATGCCAAGAAAAACGAATCAATCCAATGATTTGGTCACCTCTTGCTGGTGGCGAAATCTTTACCGGCCAAACTGAACGTGCAGTACGTGTACGTGAAACTGTACAAAAAGTTGCTAATGGGCTAGGTGTTACTAGCATCGATACGGTTATGTATGCATGGCTACTTGCTCATCCAGCTAACATGATGCCAATCGTTGGCTCTGGGAAATTAGATCGTGTAAAAACGGCCGCTCTTGCTACAAAAGTTAACTTAGATCGTCAACAATGGTTTACAATTTTTGAAAGCTCTAACGGTCATCCTGTACCATAATATGAAAAAGAAGAGCTGTTTCTTTACAGCTCTTCTTTTTCATATGTATTTCTAGTCATTGCAAATACACACATGTCCCTTAATCCATTTTCATCTACCGCAACACTGGCACTTTCTAAAATACCCTCTAATTTAAAACCTAATTTCTCAGGTATCGCTCTACTCTTTTTATTTAGAGCATCACAACGAATTTCTACGCGGTTTGCTTTCAGTTCAGAAAAAGCATAATCCGTTATACCTTTCGCAGCCTCTACCATATAGCCTTTTCCACTAAATCTCGAATCAATCCAATATCCGATTTCAAATTGAGGTATATCCCAATTAATACGATGTAATCCGGCAGATGCAATAAATTCACCTGTTTCTTTCGAAAATACTAGTAACCTTAAATCCTCACGTTGCAAAAATTGAATATGTGATTTTCTAATACTTTCTTCTACTTCTTGCTCTGTTTGCTCTTTTTGTGCAAACACCATCCAAGGTTTTAGTTCTTGTATTGAAGCTTGAATTGCATCGTATACAACTTTACCATCTCCTGGTTTCGGCATTCGAATAAAAAGCCTGTCAGTATAAAATTCAGAAGGAAAATCGAATAATAACGGTTTCACTGTAAACACTCCCTATTTTTCTTTTATATATAATAATATCCATCTCAAGTTATATAGTAAAGAATTTTCTGAATTAAAAACTTTTTACTCATTCACTTCCACCGCTACACGAACTCCAGACTCAATCGCACCTTGAATCCATCCGTGATATAACGTTGTATGATCTCCAGCAAAGAATATTTTCCCCTCTGGCTTTACAATCGCTGGTTGTAGCTCAGATTCTTGACCGGCTTGAAAAAGAGCAAATCCTCCAAGTGCATATGGATCCAATGTCCAACTTTTTGATATTCCAGACATAAATTCATCATATACTTGACCACCTAATATCGTTGCTAAGTTGTGTAATGTGTAATAAATACGATCACCCTTCGATAACCCATCCCATAGCAACGCATCATAAGACCATGTATAGCTTCCTAACATCATAGCTGGTCCTTTCTGTCCAATTCCATGGCTTGGATAATAGGCGTAACGAATTGGCAAATCTGTTATAATTCTGCCACCTAATTGCCCTTGTTCTTCCCAAAATCGACTTTTAAATTGAATGCCTATTTTCGTCGCAGGCATATAATGCAATTCACGAATTGCTTTCCACTTTTCATGAGATATAGAGTCAAATGGATCTACTTCCACAAAACGCATTGTCGAAAACGGAATTGTAACAATAACTAAATCCCCTGTAATACTACTATATTCAAAAGTTTCCTCGTTTCGATAGAAAGCCGTCACACCGTTATCGTGTTGATGTAGCTTCATTAATTTTTGATTATAAATAATATTTTCTTCTAATTGCGGTAAAAAAGATTTTGGTAATCTATCGTTTCCACCTATTATTTCACAAAATCCGCTCTCCTCTTGCATAATGTATAAAAAACGTAACGTCTCAACGAATGACCTTTCTAAAAAACCTTCTAAATCTAATAAAACACCAATCATCTCAATCGTTATTGGTGAAAAATACGTATTATATTGATAAGGATGGTACTTTAAAAATTGTCCTGTAGAGTATCTTCCAAAATCCTTTACTACAACATCCCAATTTTTCTCTGGGTTCTTTTTTATAAAATTTATAATGGGCTGTACCGCTAACAATAATAGTTCCTCAGACGTTTTCCCAACTTCATTCATTTCCACAGGATATCTTAAAATACTTGGATCTTTTTCATATTGTTTTAATGTCGTTTTCCGACCATTTACGTAGATGATATCTGTCTCATTCCTATTAATAAAAGGACTCACCTGTAACCCAAACTTTCTTATATATGCCATCGTTAACGTGTGCGAATATGGAATTCTCATCGCCCCAACATCTAAATATAATCCGGTATCTTCCATTCTAACTGTCTCTATGCGGCCGCCTACACGATTGTTTGCTTCAAAAATCTTCACTTCATGTCCTGCAGCCTTTAATAAAGATGCCGAAACTAATCCAGCCATGCCTGCCCCTACTACAATAATTTGTTTCGGACGTGTCGTCTTATTCAATCCCTTATTTATAACTTGTAACGTTTCATCCATCTTAGTGTTATACATTAAGTCTTTCTGCACAATTCCACCCCTTACTTCATAAAGTGAAACTATAATCAGTGGGGTGTTCTTCCCCCACTGATTATTAGTTGAACCAATCGGGCTTTTATGGGCAGTTAATCTCCCACCTAACTTCATTGCTCCAGCCCAATTTTGAGGTGGGAGTTTTACTGCCCGTTAATGCGGGATAAAATGCGCATTAGTGGTTTAGTGCATTTTATTCATAAATCCCCATAAACATAACACCATTGCAATTTGAATATTCACTAAAAGTACATAAGAGACAGATCTCACATTTCTTTATGCTTCGTATAATATAGCAACTCAACGAAGGAGTGGTTGAAAATGAAACAGATTTATGATTACGACGCTACAAAAAAACATCTAGAATTAAAGAAACAAAACTTATGTAAAAAACTTAGCAATAAGAGACTATCTGAAAAAGAACGTGAACAGCTAAAACATGAAATTGACAACTATGAATATATTTTAAACTTAGTCGAAATGAATCATTATGAACGGGGATTTTCTCGTTGAAAGCGGATATAATATTATCCGCTTTTCATTTTGAGCATTTCATTACGCATTTTTCGTAAGTAAATATATAATAGGATGTACATTAAGATTGAGAGGTATATTCTATGATCAAATTAAGTGTATTAGACCAATCACCTATTTCAGATGGTAGCACAGCAACCCAAGCTATTTCACATACAGTTACGCTTGCACAAGAAGTAGAAAAACTCGGATTCACACGTTTTTGGGTATCCGAGCATCATAATTCCGTAAGCTTAGCTGGTTCAAGTCCAGAAATACTTATTTCTCATATTGCAGCGAAAACGGGACATATTAGAGTTGGTTCGGGTGGTGTTATGTTACCGCATTATAGCCCATATAAAGTTGCCGAGAATTTCCGCGTTTTAGAAGCACTTTATCCAAACCGCATCGACCTTGGTGTTGGTAGAGCACCTGGTGGTATGCCAATAGCAACTCGTGCACTACAAGAAGGAAAAATGGTCTCACTTGATCAATACCCAGAACAAGTTGCAGATGTTGCAATGTATTTACATGATCAAGTACCAGAAAATCATCATTATGCAAATTTAAAGGCTACTCCAGTTATTCCAACATCACCTGAAATGTGGATGCTCGGTTCTAGCGGAGAGAGCGCTAAAATTGCGGCGCACAACGGAGCTTCTTTTGCATTTGCACAATTTATTAATGGCTTCGGAGGCCCAGAAGTTATGAGGGCTTACCAGGAACAATTTCAACCTTCCTATTTAGGAGATAAACCAAAATCAATTGTCGCGATTTTTGTTATTTGCGGAGAAACAAATGAAGAGGCAGAAAAAATTGCTTCTAGTTTAGATTTATCAATCTTATTACTAGAGCAAGGAAAACGAACAACTGGTACACCTTCTATCGAAACTGCTCAAAATTATTCATACAGTGCGTATGATTTATTCCGTATAAAAGAAAATCGTCAACGTATGATCGTAGGTGATCCGACTTCTGTGAAAGAAAAAATAGTAAATTTAAGTAAAGCGTACAATACTGACGAATTTATGGTTATCACGATTACTCATCAATTTGAACATAAATTAAATTCTTATCGCTTACTAGCAAATGCTTTTAATTTATAATTGTAAAAGGGAGATACATCAACGACGATGCATCTCCCTTTCTTACTACTTATTGTTTTTACTTCCTATATATTCAATAGCTTCTTTTAATAACTCATCAAAATGATTAGGATAATCATGATTTAAGTTAGGCACAATTTTATACTTATGTTCTATATTCTTATCTCTTAATAATCGTACAAATTGCTGCGTGCATTCGAAACAATCTTCATCTTGATCCCCGCATACTATATATCCCTTTATATGTTTATCCTGTAGTACTTCCAGCAACTCATTCCATTCTTCAATCTCTGGAAGCCACGGTGCCATAAAAATAAAACCATCTACATCTATATCTTTTTGTAAAATCGTAAGTAAAGCTACTCTTGCTCCAGCAGAAAAACCACCTATTATTACATTTTCTACTGTATGATTCTCTATAAATTTATCGTAATGCTCTTTTAATTCTTCTTTCCCTCTATGTATATCATCCCAAACAAACCCATCTGAAAATTGAATTTGCGAAGACTGTGGTAACGCTAACGTATAATCTTGTGTAATAACTGATTTCCAATATGGTTCTATTATTCCTATATTTTCTTGATCACCATGCATTGTAACTAGTAGATTTCCCTTTTCCTCGCTGTAAATATATTTCACATCTGCTCGTTCTGTTTTCTTTGCTACTTCTTCTCTTTCTTTACATAATTGAACCATTTTATGAAACTCTTCAAACTTATGTAGTGGTTTTAAATCGTCGTCGGAAATTAAATATTCATTTCCATACCAAAATCCATTCTCTATAATAGCTTCCTTCATTACATGCAAAGCTTCTTCTTCAAGTCCTGCTGCACTTGCTAGTGCATATTTAAAATTATATATTTGTGCCTCATTACCTATTACACCTTTAGCATGTTCCATTATATACGTATACGCTTCAAAACTTCCTTTATTTGCATAACAACGTAACGTTTCATTTAATAACTGGATGTAAGTCATACTATTTTTCATATACCAATCCCCCGAAACCGTTTATAATATTTATTTCTCGAACTTGTATATCATCCTTTGATCATGGTATGTACATTGTTATATTCAATAACTCAACCTAACCATACTTGATCCTCAGAATGATATTTAATAATTACCGTATGTATACGCATATTACATCACCTCTTCCTATCCAATACGTGTAGTATAAAACTAAATAGACAGAATAGTCAATATATTTTTAACCAAAAAAAGACAACAATATATTATTGTTGTTTTTTACATCTACCCGCTCTTTTGTTTTTTTCTATCCGGTTTACTTGAAACTAAATAATGTTTTTCTGAAATATATAAGTCTCTTTTTAATAGACGATTTAAGTACGGCCCTAGCTTCATTCCACATATAAGGCGATCTTCACTACCCTCAACAATTGGAAACATTTCTTTTTCTGTTACATATTGATCTACTGCCTTTTGTACGATATCAATTTCTTTAACTAGGTTTAAATTTTCTTCTGTATGTTCAAATACCTCAAGCGTTTCCTTCGTAATAAGAAAAACATTTGTCGGAAATACAGGCAAATACGGCTTTAACAAATCATAATTTACTGTATAATCATCATTTACTAATACTGTATATACGATATTAGCATTTGTTTCTAGAAACTTAGCCATCGCTTGTTCTAATTCATCTTTCGTAATTTCCCGTTCTTCTTTTCCAGTTCTGAAAAAGCGAAACATTGCATCGCCTCCCTTTTACTATATTATAGCATAAAAGAAAACTGAAAAATCACAAAAAATCCATTGAAAAAATTTTTCAATGAATTTTTCAAAATATATTTATTTTTATTTTAAGAATGCACTTAGCATCCATACATGCTGTTCTAATGTCGTGTGAATCGCTAGTAACATATCAGCTGATGTTTCATCGCCAGCTTCACCAGCAACTTCCATACCTTCTTTTAATTCTTGAATAAGTGCAGAGTAATCATTCACTAAAGTTTGCACCATTTCCTCAGCTGATTCCTTGCTTGTCCCCTCACTGACACTAGATGTTGCAAGATATTCTTTCATTGTCGCTAACGGTTTACCTTCTAACGCCAAAATACGTTCTGCTAACTCATCAATATACGTCCCTGCTTCATTATAAAACTCTTCAAATTTCTCATGTAATGTAAAGAAGTGTGGTCCTGTCACATACCAGTGATAATTATGTAGTTTCACATATAACACATTCCAGTTTGCTACCTGCTTGTTTAATACTTCAACAACATTTATATTCGTACTCATACAATCCACTCCTCTTATCGTTTTGTAATGCTTATCTTTTAATAACCTAATTACATTTTACCATACATTTCCTACCCTTTCGAATGATTGGCTCATATGTAACAAAGTTTTAACACCTTTAATATTTCCCTAATATCATACAATTCATGTATTTTTTCAACTACTTCATATGTCTAATCGTCCAAGCTGCTACATATGCATTATAGTAAGTCAAGCTCATCATAGAAGAAAGAGGGATAACATGGACAATCAACAATGGCAAGTAGCAAAGAAAGTTGCTGCTACTTATATCGGAACTGTCGTTGGAGCTGGATTTGCTACTGGACGAGAAATTGTTGAATTCTTTACAGTGAACGGATTATACGGAACAATTGGTATATGTGTAAGTGGATTTTTTTTTATTTGGCTCGGCACAAAGATGATGTTACTTTCATCACAAATCGGGGCATTTTCAGCGCAAGATTTTAACAAATATTTATTTGGAGATGTATTCGGAAATGTTGTAAATACATTATTACTACTCGTATTATTTGGTGTAACGAGCGTTATGCTATCAGGGGCTGGGGCGGTATTTGAAGAGCAACTTCGTTTACCAAGACAACTCGGTATTCTCATTACAGTTATCGCCTGTCTCATTATAGGTAGCCGCGGATTACAAGGTGTTTTTGAAGTAAATACACTTGTCGTACCTATTATGATGATATTTATTATAGGACTTGCTATTACAACCTTTTTCCACAGTACAACACCTATTAGTAATACTATTCCTGCAGAGAGCTGGAATATGAAGTGGATTACTAGCCCTATTACATATGTCGCTTTAAATCTTTCTCTCGCCCAAAGCGTTCTCGTCCCGTTAGCCGGTGAAGTAAAGGATCGAAAAGCCATTTTGTGGGGTGGAATTTTAGGTGGTGCAGGACTTTCTTTAATTTTATTATGCAGCCATTTAGCTATCTTATCAGTCGACCAATTTTATCAATACAATATCCCAATGGCTGAAGTCATAAGAAGATTTAATGCAACTTTTCACTTTTTCTTTGTTCTTATTATTTTCGGTGAAGTGTTTACAACTTTAGTTGGTAATGTGTTCGGGATGACAAAACAAATGCAATCTATCACTGGGTGGAAAAGTAACAATATTATTTTCTTCATTTTACTAATTAGTTATTGCTTTAGTTACATCGGTTACAGTGAACTACTCCACATTCTATATCCAATCATCGGATGGGTAAGTATCGTTCTACTTCCAATCATTGCTTTTAAACAACTTCAAAAAACATAAAGAAAGCATCCATTTTATTGGATGCTTTCTTTATGTTCATTCACAATCATCACATATTTCCCAGTACGGTCCCATTTCCAATGCCAAATATGGCTTTAATTGCAATCGAATCATTCGACTAGGCATGCGCTCTAAAACGAATTGAATCCCTTCTTCATCCTCGTCTAATTCAACTTTTGAAATAGCAATTCTTTGCATAGTAGAAATAGGAATTCCATCTTTATATAAAGTGATTTTCACCTCATCATATTCATTAAAATACAATTCAATACTCATTTGATTTTTCAACATTTCATCAACAATTTCATATTTATCATTTTGTTCTTGGATTATATATTTCCAGCCACCTCTATCTTTTTTTGGAGCTGCTTGAAATAATGTCATCAAATCCTCGTATAGCATAAGATAACCCCTCTCTTACTAAAAAACGATGAGTATTTTATATACCCTTTATCTCTATCACTATCCATAGTCATTGTACCATATATCACCGTTCTTACCGTATTCATTTGCTTCATTAATACTTACAAAACACTTTATTCTATCTTCATTATTATGTATCTTAGTCCGTTACTTACTATTCTACTGTAAGTTTTATTCAACACCTATTTTTTATTTGCTCATAACAAAAAAGAAGAGTGATATATATCACTCTCCCTAAATAAATTTCCCTGTAGCTGCTATTGCTAATACTATAATTAAAATTGTAAATAATAATGAGACAATTAAACTAAAAATGGGTAATGCTTTCTTTTCATTCTTCTTAAAAAGTAACTTTAAACTAAGAAGGATGTTTACTGGTACGAGTATGAAATAGAAATATTTAACAATTTGCACCGAGCTATCCGAAAGTGTTTTTAAAATAAACACTTCAATTAGAAACACCACAAAAAATGAAATACTTAGCCAAAATGAGACATAACTAAGCCAAGAATGTCTTTTTGTACCCCAATACACTCCCATAATAATCTCCTTTATTTGTATTCTATATGATTGTAATTATACACAAAGTTAACAAATACCTCTATTTTTCGACAAATAATATGAGAAATTCAGTTTTAAACATCATTAAGCTATTCTCCATCCTCATTCATTATAAGCATAAATTCATCGCAGTTATTGCGTAAAAAAAAGACTGCCCCAATAGCATTCTGCTATTGGGGCAGTCTTTCTCTTTTAAACTTTAAATCTTTCAATTAATCCTTGCAACTCTTCAGCCATTTGAGATAATGTACCAGCTGCGGAACCAATTTCCTCCATCGAAGCTAATTGTTCTTCAGCAGACGCTGCGACACTTTGTGTACTCGTCGCATTATTCTGTGCTGTCATTGCAATTTGCCCGACTGAAATAGATACTTCATTGGCACCTTTTGACATCCCATTAGCCGTTTCAACCATCGTTTTAATTTGATTAGCAATTTCATTTGTAGATTGTAAAATCTCAGCAAAATTTTGCTTCGTTTCATTTGCAATAACTAGTCCAGATTGAACTTCTTTATTTACATGACCCATAGATTTTACTGTCTTACTCATATCATCTTGTATTTCACATATTAATTTACTAATTTCACTGGAAGATACGCTAGATTGCTCTGCCAATTTACGTACTTCATCTGCAACGATCGCAAATCCTCTTCCGTGCTCACCAGCTCTTGCAGCTTCAATTGCAGCATTTAAAGCAAGAAGATTTGTTTGATCTGCAATATTTTGGATTACTTCTAATATTTCACCAATTTGCTTTGATTTATTATTTAATAACTGTATAACTGCATCGGATTGTGAAACAGATTCTGCAATAGACTGCATTTGATTAACTGTTTTCCCTACTAACTTTCCACCATCTTCTGCTTTTTCACGAGTATGAGTAGAAGCCGTATTAATAGATGATGAACTATTTGCTACATGCTGAATTCCTTCTGTTACATCAAACAGTAACATTGCACCATTTTCTACACTTGTTGTTTGCGTCGTTGCCCCACTTGATATTTCATCCATTGCCATTGTAATTTGTTCCGTTGCTTCACTCGCTTGTCTTACACTAGCAGTTAGCTCTTCTGATGCCGCTGCAACATGCCCGGCCGAATCATTAATTCTTCCAATTAACGTTCGTAGTGAATCTGTCATCTCATTAAATCCTTTTGCAAGTTGACCAATTTCATCGTTTGAATGAATTTCAATTGTTTGCGTTAAATCTCCTTCACTTATTTCTTTAGAAGTGGCAACTAATCTCTTTAAAGGTTTTGTAATAGAAAGCGTTACGAAATAAATAAGTGCCCCTCCTACAACTAGTGAAATAATCATAACAATTAACATATTATAAAATACAGGCTGAGCAGCTTCGATTATTTCATTTGAGTACATCGTTCCACCGATTTTCCAACCTGTTTTTAAATTTGTAGCAAATACCATTTTCTTTTCACTACCGTCATACGTGTATGAAAAAGCGCCCTGATTATCTTCGTAAATTCTCTTTGCCCAAGAATCAGCTGCTTTATCACCTGATTTTTCTTGCGGGTGAGCAATTATTTTTTGTTTTCCATCTAAAATGAAAGTATATCCTTTTTTACCAATATTGATTAACTTTGTTGTTTTCAATAAACTCTCTAAACTTAAATCTACCGCAACAACACCATTTTTATCTTCTGTTTGTTTCGCAATCGTTACGACAATATGTCCATTTCCTTTTGCCTTATACGGTTCAGTGACCACGATTCCACCTTGTTTACTCACTGCATCTTTATACCAAGAACGAGTTGTTGGATCATAATCTGCTGCCATTTGTATATTGGGTTCTTGCACAAATTTCTTATCATTGCCGGCAACATATACTTGTTCAATATCTTTATTTAAATTAATATACTGAGATAACACCTTTCTTAATTCATCTTGATTATCTCCTTGATACATATCACTATGAACCACTCGTGCAAAGTTATTTATTTCGTTAAATTTCGCCTCAATCATTTGATTGATTAAATTATCTAATATTTTTATATTATCGTGAGCACTACTCGTAATTTGTGATTCAAAATTCTTTTTAGCCGTTTGATAAGACATTCCTCCAATAATAGAGACAGCTGCAATTAAAATTACCAAAAATGAAATTAATAGCTTTTTTGCTACTTTTATATCTCGAAACCACCTTAACAGTTTACTCATTATAAACCTCCTACATTTAAATATTAAGTTTTAAGGATGAATAACTAATTATGAATATATCCCATTCCCTATCCTCTATTTTTACAATTCGTTTTTCATAAACACCTTGTAAAGTTTAAACAAATATTCCCCCTTTGTCTATATATATGAATAATATTATTATAAAATTTACAAATACAAAAAACCAAAGGAATAGTCCTTTGGTTTTTTACATTTTTTTATGTTGTTTAGAAATCTTCTTCCACTTATCACGCTCAGCTCTTGCGAGAATAGCATCTTGTTTTCTCATAAAATACGCCAATTCTCTTTGCAACTTTTTATAGCTTTGCAAACGATTTATCTTCATTAGCCCGTTATCAATTGCTTTATGCACTGCGCATCCTGGTTCATTTTCATGTTTACAATCTCGGAAGCGGCATGTTTTTGCAAATTCTTCAATATCAGAAAATGTTGTCTGGATTGCATCGCTTCCTTCCCAAAGCTGTAACTCTCTCATGCCAGGAGTATCAATGACTAAGCCCCCACTCGGTAGTTGGAACAGCTCACGATGAGTTGTCGTATGTCGCCCTTTACTATCTTCCTCACGTATATCTCCCGTTTTCGCTATCTCAATTCCTACGAGTGCATTTAACAAAGTAGATTTTCCAACCCCTGATGAGCCGACTAAAGCAATTGTTTTTCCTGAAGCAACAAATTGTTGTAACGAGTCAATACCTCTATGCTCTAAACTATCGACGACGAAGATCGGAACACCAATTGCAACAGCTTCCGTTTCTACAATTTTTTGTTCCACATCTTCACATAAACTACTTTTTGTTAAAACAATAACAGGCATTGCACCACTTTCATACGCTAATAGTAAATAACGCTCCAACCTTCTTACGTTAAAATCATGGTTAAGTGCATTCACTAAAAATAAATAATCAACATTTGCTGCAATAATTTGTTCTTCAGTTCTATTACCAGCTTCTTGTCTTGAAAAAGAACTTCTTCTCGAAAAAATACGATGAATGATTGCCTTTTTCTCATTTTCTATTTTCTTTATATACACCCAATCACCAACTGCTGGGTAATCTCCTTTCGTTACCGCTTCATGTCGAAACTTCCCAGACAGTTCTGCCATATATTCACCGTCATTACAAATAATGCGATATATATGCTTATGCTCAAGTAAAATACGCCCTACTTCATAATTCTGCTCTACAGCTTGCTCTTCAAAAAATGAATCCCAGCCGAACGACTCTAAAATATTTTGATTCAAATCAATATCCTCCCTAGTTTGTACTAAGTGGAAGGATTGCGAACTATCTTATATAATATCGCCCTTTCCATCCACGTTTGTATTTAATTTATTATTCATTACAGTCATATTCGCCATAATACATCACTCCGATCTTATTTTAATTACTCTCATTATATGGAATATTAATTTAAAAAGCTACTTTATTTGACGTAATTTTCAAATAAATCTCTCTTTAACATTCTAATTTGTCCACGGTGATTAATTTCATCTTCTATCACATGAAACCAAAGATAGTGCTGGTTATACGCTACATCGTTAGGCCACTTTCTTTCTGACATTAGCCATGTATCATCTACTTTACTCAAATACTTTAGCGACTCTTCTCGAACACTTTGCAAAAGTTGTACATAATACTGTATTTCATGACCATGAATCGTTCTCCCAACTTCCCCTAAATACAGTGCATCTTCCCATATTTCTAATTCTTCTTTTGTAAAGTCACGATTTTGAAATGAAATAAGCTGATGGGCTTTTTCTATAGATGCCATATGTTTTAATAAGGCGCCAATTGAATTCCCACCACTCGGCATAATTAAATCTAATTGCTCAACTGATAGATTTTCTATTTCCTGTAATGTTACCGCCCTCGTATGCTCCAGCATACTCACTAATTCCCCTATATTTTTCGTATAACCATCCACACTTCTTATTCGATACTCTATATTCATATCACACACCTCTTTCTGTATTCATATTATTGTAAATATGATTCATATAATAGACTGAAATATATCAGAATTTTCTGTTATAATTAAATTGAATAAGATTTACCCAAACAAACTTTCTCAATATGCTTATATGAAATATGAAAAGGAATCAATATGAAAAAATCGAATCTTATTCACTAAAAGGAGTGGATTCGATGGAAATGTATCAATGGCTAACCGCAGTTCTCGTTGGTGGCATTACTGGCTTCGTTTCCCATCTAATCAATAACCAAGGTAAGTTATTGCTTCCACGCCGTTTGAAAACTTTTTTTCATTTTGGATTTTTAACTGATATTTTCACTGGTAGCCTAGCCGCACTTCTTGGACTCGTTTTATTCGATGTCACCGCAATAAAGGAAATTATAAAAGTCTCCATTGTGACTGCTATTTCCGGTCAAACTTTTTTACTTCACCAAGCTCTAGGTGGTGAGCAGGCTAAAAATACGCAAATTGGAAAAGCTGATGAGAAGATTCAAGAAATTGACAAATTATTACGACGTTAGTCTATACTTTCTTTAAAAATTATTGTTATAATGAAAAATATATATTTTCTATTGCGTCGTTTGTCAGAAGAAAGGGTGTTTCGTATGACAAAAAAGAAAATAGAAGATTTCTTAACAAACACCGAAAAAGAGGAACTGCTAGAAAACTATAAATGTTTACGAGAAGCCCGCACAAAAAGCGAAGCTAACTATTTTGGTGAAGAAGTAAACCATCTACTAAATAAAGCAAAACAGCGAATTATTAAAGATGCAGGCATACATGATGAAAATGCAGCAACTGTTCAATCAAAGAGAAAAGCACTGTTTTAGTTATATTAGCTAAAACAGTGCTTTTTATTTACAAAGATTTTCACCATAAGCATTTTTCACATTACTTTCACATCTATTTCACAAATATAAGTAATCCTATATGTTAAACTAAGTATATCCTTTTCCAAGGAACTATATGCCGATATATAAATCCCTATCTTTATAGGGATTTTTTATTTTTATACTATATGCTGTTTATATAGTATAAAAGAAAAGGAGCTTAGCATGCGATCTTCCCCTTCCTCACTACTCTTCTAATATTAACTCGATTTCTTTCATTGCCCCTTCATTCAATGATACATCCACCGCTTTCACACTTTCTCTTATTTGCTCAGCCCGCTTTCCACCAGGTATAACAGTATCAATTCCTTCTTTATTTAATAACCATGCTAACGCTAAATGAGGCAATTCAATATTATTTTCTTTAGCTACGTCTTTTAACTTTTCAACTTTTTTAAAGTTACCTTTATATATATTTTCTTCAAATAGATTTACACTTTGACGCCAATCCCCTTTATACAAGTCGAAATCTTCTGTATATTTACCACCTAATATCCCAAAGGCTAGAGGCCCATACGGTATAAATGAAATACCTTCTTTTATACAATACGGCAATAGTTCTTCCTCGGCAGTACGATTTAACATATTGTAAGGCGATTGTACAACATCAATATGACCATGTTGATTCGCTTCTTTTAATTGTTCTATGTTTACGTTAGATATCCCAATTGAACGGATTTTCCCTTCTTCTTTTAGACGAATAAGCTCTCCGATTGAATCTATGTAACTTGTTTCAGGATTTATAAAGTGTAAATAATATAAATCAATATAATCTGTCTGTAACCTTCTTAAACTATTTTCCACAGCATTTCTTAAATAGCTTGGTTCATTGTTAATATACGTTTCTCCATTTAATAACGGCTGAATTCCACCTTTTGTAGCAAGTATAAGCTCATGACGTTTTCCCTTTAATACCTCTCCTACTAATTCCTCTGATCTACCGAAACCATATGAATCTGCTGTATCAAAAAATGTAATCCCTTGCTGAATAGCTTCTTCTACTAATCGCTTCCCTTCTTCTTCATTCACATCAGCATATAAATTATGTCCCCCTACTGCATTTGTACCTAAACCCAACTTTGAAATATTTAGTCCTGCCTTTTGCAATTTTATATACTTCATTTTTTCTCCCCCTTATATTTCTATTGTTCGAATATAATTGAACAATAGAAATATATCACTTTATATGCTATAGTGCAAATATGTTAACTTATACAAGTAGGTGAAAAAATGCGTACACTCTATCATCCAAATCGAGAAGAAATTCAATTTTCTTCTGTCCTATATGCACTTAGCGACCAAATTCGTTTACAAATTGTAAATATGTTACTAGAGAAAAACGAGCAATCTTGTGGTGCGTTAAACATTCCAATCGCAAAATCAACTTTATCTCACCATTTCAAAGTTTTACGTGAATCAGGTGTCATGTATACACGTCTTGAAGGAACACAACGTTTCATTTCAATTCGTGAAGATGACTTAAATGCTAGATTCCCGGGTTTATTAAACGTTGTATTACATGCGACAGAGCCATACTAAAAAACATCTCACTTACAAATGAGATGTTTTTTAGTATTTGTTATTCTTTTAATAGATCTATTAATCCATTCCCTTCAGTTGTACGCTCATATCCTAAAGGTACAGTTCTTTTAATAAGTTGCGCGTAAATTTCTGGCTCTGATAACTTTCTGCCATATTCTCTTTCGCACTGCTTAATGAGAAGTGCTAATGCACCAGCGACATGCGGCGTCGCCATTGAAGTTCCACTTAATACAGCATATTTCCCCTCTGGATACGTAGATAATATTTCATCACCTGGCGCTACTAAATCAATTTCTTGATTTGAATTACTAAAACATGCGATTTTCCGCTCTAAATTGACAGCACCAACTTCAATTACTTCAGCATAAGCACCTGGGAAATCTAGTTCCTCCGTATTATCATCACAATCTCCATCATTTCCTGCAGCACATACAACGAGAACATCTTGATTTACTGCATTTTGAATAGCTTCATGTAATTCCGGAACGTCTTGCGGACCACCAAGTGACATTGAAATAACTCTGACTTCTTCTTTATTAGGTCCTCTCCAATTTACAGCGTAATGAATCGCCTCAATAATTTGCTCATAGCTACCAGAACCATCTCCCGCTAAAACCTTTAACACCAGCATTTTAGCAAGAGGTGCGACTCCTAAAACACCGACATCATTTTCAGTCGCTGCAATCGTCCCCGCTACATGAGTCCCATGGCCGTTATTATCAAGGTAAATGTTCGGATCTCCTTCATAATCTTTCGTGAAATTTCTCCCACCAATAATACGATCTTTTAAATCTATATGATTAATATCACAACCTGTATCTAATACGGCAACGACAACATCTTTTCCTTTCGCACTCTTCTCCCATACTTGTGGAGCGTTAATCAGTTGTACACCTGGTGGAATTTCATTTACTTGTTCAACCACCTTATTTACGGTAAATGGAATCAATTGTATACCTTTTTGTTTATTCGCTGTACTACTGTTCATCGTAATCCCTCCTGAAAATATATTATTTTCATTTCAGACCACTATTGAATAGGTTTACATTTAACATTCGTTTTAACTGTTCTATTTTCCTTCATTTTAAATGTTTCTCAATATAACTTACTAACATTTATCCCGTGCTTTGCAGGCAATAACAGTTCAAATCATTCAACGAATGTATAAAAATAAAAGGACCATTAAATGGCCCTTTTATAGTTTTTTTAAAGAATGATATATAATCTTTAAAATATTATAAATGAAAACTAAATCTCACTTTTTTTTAAAAACTTCTCTATTTCTTTTATTAAATGTTTCGCTCCATCTATACTAACAGTAATGTTTCCATTTGCTAATGATATGTTCTGATCTGAAACATCACCTGTTATTTGACAAGCATTGTAAGGTTCATATTTTTGTAAAATGACTTTATCTTCATCTACGAAAATTTCAAGTGGTGATTTAATTTGTATACCTAATACATCTCTTAATTCTTTAGGAATAACAATTCGTCCTAATTCGTCTACTTTTCGAATAACTCCTGTTGCTTTCATATTACTCCCCCCTTACTCTCTATTAATTTTCCACCTCGCTTTTTCCATTTTATCACTTTTTGGCAATACTTGTATCTTTTTAGAAAATTTTGTACTCAAGTTAAAAAAACACAGTTAACGAATACGTAATCTCTCTTTCAATTGTTTTAAATAACGAGATCGTATTATTAAGAAGTATACAACTTGAATTCCTACGAAAATACTTAATACAATTGTATTTTCTTTAAACAGTGAGTACTCAAACATCTGTCCTAACGCAGTTAACGCTACTGCCCCATGTAATGTTGCAACACCTATCGGAACGAAGAATAAAAGTGCCAATCGAATTGTAACTACTTTCGATAATTCCCCACTCGTTAAGCCAACTTTTCGAATCATTTCAAATAACCGAGTATCATCCTCCAAATCAGAAAATAAACGGAAGTAAAGGAAGCTTCCTGCACATACGAAAAATACAATACCAATAAAGAAACCTACAAATAAAATTGGTCCTGCGATTTGTAAACTTTGGTTTTGTTCGTACTCTTCTGCACTAAACGTTGCATGTTCTTCATAAGGCTTCATCTGACTCGTAAGTTCTTTACCAACCTCAATTTCATCTTTCATTCCTTCAGTTTTATACATATAATCTTTTGTTTCTATAAATCCACCTTGTAATGAATCATATTGATTATTAGGGATTACATAAACATTTCCTCTTAATATTTTCCCCAATGAAGACGAAGTAACTTTTTTCACTTTTAAATGTTCATTCATATTAGGTAAAGTAATTTCTTTTCTTTCTTTCATCGGTGGTCCTGGTATTTCGGCCGACAAAAATAAAACCTCTTTATTTGCTACAGTATTAAATGGTTCTCCTGTTAACTTTGCATATTCCTTATACTCTGATTCTTTTATAAAAATGGCGCTTCTTAATGACTGCTCCTCCGTTTTCTTCGATGAGATATTAGTTTTTGAAGCTGCTATATTATGTTTTTTTAGTCCCTCATCGATGATCTTCAGATGCTGTGATTCATTACTATTCCCTTGCTTAGAGTGGTAATGAAACGCAATTGGTCTCTCCATAATCCCTTTCGTCATTGATGCAAAGCCAACTAATGTACCTATTGCCGAAAATGCTACAGTTGAAATTATCGTTACAATAAAGAACATTCTTGCGTTATCTCTCATACGGTACGCTAAATCTGACAACGTAATAATATTTGTCTGTGTCCAATAGAAACGTTTACTTTTTTTACATAGCCGAATAATAAAGACACTCAACTGCTTGTACAGCAAATACGTACCAATAATGACTACCGTTGTAACCGGAATCATCATCACAAATACCATAGCACCATGTGACATAAGAGCGCCTGTATAACCAGTACTAAGCAATACTACTGCTAATATAGAAGAAATACTCGATGCTTTCGGTTCTGGCTTCGCCTCTGCTGATCCTCTAAACAATTTCATAATATTATTTTTACGAACCATTCCGGCACTAAATAATGAAATAATCATAAATAATATGAAAAACATAATACTCGTTACAACAGCTGCTTTCATTGGAATGTAATAGGATAAGGAAATATCTAGTTTTAATATCATTGGGGCTACAAAAATTAATACTCCTGAAAACAACATACCTGAAAGAATCCCGAAAATAATTGCCCCTATTCCAATCATAATATTTTCAAAGAAGATAAGACGCTTTAATTGATATTTCGTCATACCAAGCATCATTAAAATTCCTAGTTCACGCTTTCTCGTTTTTAAAAACATTCCCATTGAATATAAAATAAAGAAGAATGTAAATACGTAAATAATAGACTGTGCAAACGACATACTTACAAATACATACTGTCCTAATTCTCCTGCACTTAATGCCGGATGAAACGCAAAAAACGAATATACAAAAAAGGCCATAATTGCAAATGCACTACTCAAAAAATATGCTGAATATGTCCGTCTATTTCGCGTTACATTCCGATATGCGAGTTCTCTAATGTTCATATTACTTCTCCGCCCTTCTACTAACTATGCTTTTATAGTAGTAAAGTAGGGAGATACCTTCCATCGATTCAAATGACAAAAACCTTACATTTTTGAAAGGTAAAAAAATTGCTTAAACGAAACAGTTTCATTATAATGACTACATTCATATTCATACACACATCCTATTGTATATTCGTTAGTTTTGCGAAATAATAAAGGATAGAAGTATGTACCAATATATACATAAAATTTTTTTATTTACCGCTTTAATATGAATAGGAGGAAAACATAATGACATTACAAGAACAGATTATGAAAGCATTACATGTTCAGCCTGTAATTGATCCGAAAGTAGAAATTCGTAAACGAGTTGATTTCTTAAAAGATTATGTAAAAAAAACAGGTGCGAAAGGATTTGTACTTGGAATTAGCGGCGGCCAAGACTCTACATTAGCAGGACGTTTAGCACAGCTTGCAGTTGAAGAAATTCGTAACGAAGGTGGTAACGTAACGTTTATCGCTGTACGTCTTCCTTACAAAGTGCAAAAGGATGAAGATGACGCACAATTAGCATTACAATTTATTCAAGCTGATCAATCAACTGCATTTGATATCGCTTCAACCGTTGATGCTTTTTCAAATCAATACGAGAACTTATTAGGTGAATCATTAACTGATTTCAATAAAGGTAACGTGAAAGCTCGTATCCGTATGGTTACACAATATGCAATTGGTGGACAAAAAGGTCTACTTGTTATCGGAACAGATCATGCTGCAGAAGCTGTAACAGGATTCTTTACAAAATTCGGAGATGGTGGTGCAGATTTATTACCATTAACGGGGTTAACGAAGCGCCAAGGACGTGCTTTATTACAAGAGTTAGGTGCAGATGAGCGACTTTACTTAAAAATGCCAACAGCTGATTTATTAGATGAAAAGCCAGGTCAAGCTGATGAAACAGAATTAGGCATTACTTACGATCAATTAGATGATTATTTAGAAGGTAAATCAGTTCCAGCTGACGTTGCAGAAAAAATCGAAAAGCGTTACACAGTGAGTGAACATAAAAGACAAGTACCAGCGTCAATGTTTGATGATTGGTGGAAATAGAACATAAAAAAGAAGCTAATCTTTTAGCTTCTTTTTTATATGTTAGCGATATACCCCTACTCTTTTCTCCAATAAATCTTGCAAGCAATCTTCATGTTGTTTACAAAATAACGGAGGCATTTTGTCTAATGGGAAAAATTTTAAATCTAACGTTTCATCACCGTCTATTTTTTTATTCCCTCCAACTATTGAGCATGAAAAGCACATCACAATTGTCTGTGCTTTATCTCCATTTGGATATGTTTGAAAATATTTTGTATACACTCCAATAAGCTCATGTATTTCTACATCATACCCAGTTTCTTCTTTTATTTCTCGAATCGCAGTTTCCGCAGCCGACTCTCCTATCTCCATTGCGCCACCTGGAAAGCCCCAAGCATTAAAGTCTCCTCTTTTTTGCAGTAATACTTCTCCCTCTTTATTAAACACAAAACCACCCGCAAAGTTTAAGAAAACATAATCATGTCCTACTTTTTCACGTAATTCTTTTATATAATCGGCCATTTCCTTTCCCCTTTTCATACGTCTTCCATCGTTATCTCGCTATTTGCCAGGCAGTAAGATCCCCACCTCAAAATGTAGCGGAAGCAAAGTAATTAGGTGGGAGATCAACTGCTCGTAAAAGCCTTCACTTTACTTCTTATTTATTTCTAGCAATTCAATAATTCGATCTAGCTTCTGATTCATATTGATAACATGTTGTTTTTTTGCAGCGCTACTTTGCAATAATCTTCTAATAAACAAAGTAAATGATAGGAAAAACAAAACGATAAGTCCGATTACTAAACAATTATATATCAATATAAAAATATTACTTTCGAACAAATCCATTTAAATTCCACATCCTTCCTTTTTATTTTATCACACAATTCTGTTTTTAAAAACGATACATAATAAAAAGAGCACCTTTTACAGATGCTCTTCTTCATTACTTAATACGTAAATGTAATTGTCGCTAATGAATAACCTGCCATTGCACTATATGGTGCTACTTGATAAGATACACGCTTTGCACCTTTTGGCCAATTTATTTCATTTAATACTTTCTTTATATCTTGCATTGTTCCATCCATGGACTGCTTATATCGTACTTCTACCTTTTCTGGTTTACTAGCAAATTGTTGCTGCAACTTTTGCTTAAATTCATTATAATTTTCCGCTCCATATTGTGCAGATAAGTATTGTAAATTTGTTTCTTTTAACATTTGCTCATATACGACGGTTTTTGAACTACCAGCTTTTATTTTGTTTGTTAACTCACCAAAGTAACTTGTAGTTGCCGCTGGATATTTACTACGATCCCAGTCGTGGTCTTTACTTAATTGTTCGTCAGACATATTAAAATATGAATATGTTACACGTCCAGCTTTATCTGGTACTGGATCATCGAATGTAGTATCAAGGTGGTACCATTTGTTTTCAATGTTCACTAAATTCCAAGCATGAGCTTGTCCATTTCCTGTACCAGTTACAATATGATTTTGAATACCTGCTTCTTTTAGTAATTCATATGTTAATAATGTATACCCTTGGCAAACAGCAGAACGGTTCGCTAACGCTTCATATGCTGTATACGCTTGATAAGAAGTGTCGTATGATACATGTTTCACAACATAATCATGAATAGCTTTTACTTTTTCATGCGCATCCATTCCTGGCTTTACAATTGAACTTATAATTGCTTTCGCCTGAGATTTTACATATTGTGTTTGCTCTTTTGATTCACGGTATTTCACTTGTAGTGTAAACGAATAGTTCCCTGGCATCCCTTTAATAGAATATCTAGTAGAGGCTACATTATATTTTACATACTCATCAGCATCTACGATTTTATTAAACTCGCCGTACAATTGGTCCATAATCTTTCTAGCATCTCTATCTTTTGTTTTATATGTGATTGTAATATTTTCTTCACGATTATCAATCTGTTTTTTTAGTTCTTTTCTGAAATCATCTAATAACTTTGCATCTGATTGTGTCGTCACTACAGTTGGATTCGTAGCTGCATAAGATACAGTTGACGATTGTAAGCCTCCCATTACAATCGTTGAACAAAGTGCGGCAGCTGTCATATACTTACTTGTCTTTCCCATCTTGTCACTCCTTATATTCTATAACTATACGAAAAAGTATCGTATAGTTTCAGAGTATACAATACTTTTCAAAATAGGTCATATGAGATTATGCATATTAATTAATTCACATAAAAAAGGTTACTCTTTTAAAAAGAGCAACCTTTTTTATTAACAAGTTTGTAACACACAGCATGTATTTTCAAAACGTCGATTTTTCAAATCTTCATTACCAATACAGAAATATAGCATTCCTAACTCTCCCCAAACCATATTACAATTTTTATGATCTGAATCGATTTGGAATAAAAGCGTCATTTGCTGTGGATCTATCCCCATATATTCTCCTGTCTCATGTAGTACTTCCTCTTGTACAGAGAATGGCTCACCAAACATTTGATGGTTATCGTAGTTATCTGGGATTAGTTCTTCAAGTAATTGCAAGAAACGATCTGAATCGGCCTCATCTTCAATGAAAAGTTCTGGTAATTTATACGTCAGTTCAAAAGTAATTGCGCATTGATTATATTTCGCTTGCGTTTCATCCGCTCTTCGTAATTGCTCTACTGGAACATCATAATAAAGTACGCGCCCAGCTTCCATTGGATTCACATCTTCTTCAAAGTAATTTTCAATGCTAAAGAAATATAACATTCCTGCCTTAGGTAGATTGTGATTCATACGAACGTTTTGTAAATCATTTAGATTAAATTGCGCGATAAAATGTAACGGATTTCCTTTATACATTGGATATTCAAATGTATCCGGTAAATCAGGAGCTCCCCCCATTTTTGAACTACCAATCGCAACCGTTTCTTGCTGCTCAGGCACAACTTTTACACAAGGAAATACAGTATTAATAAGTTCCTCTTTTAAATGTGTCAGTCCATATTTATCAATTAACACTTCAATTTTGTTATCCATATATTCTCCTTACATCTCTATACTTATTTGTATCATAGCACAAAGATTATACTCCATATATCACAAAATCAACAAGCCTTCCAAAAAACGGGCTTATCCCTCATACGCGAACAAGTTTAAAAAAGCATAGTATACATTGTTCCTACAAACACGATAGTTCTTTATTCCTTCCAGTACATTTTCCCTTCGTTCATTTTCATTTTTAATTTAAGGAGGAATTCCACATGGGTTACGGATATAGTTGCGGCGGTTACGGTTACGGCGGTAGTTGTGGTGGATGTGGTTATGGAGGTTTCGCTTTATTAATCGTTTTATTTATCCTTCTAATCATCATCGGAGCTAGCTGTTGGGGCGGCTTTGTAGGCTGCTAGTAAACTTAAAAACTATTGTAAAAAAGCACGTATATTACGTGCTTTTTTTACATTTTCATTTTTAGAAAGGAAGTATGTGCAATGAAAATTGATGGTGTTTTTGAAGGAGGCGGTGTGCGTGGAATTGCACATGTAGGGGCAATTTGCGCGTTAGCTGAAAAAGGGTATGAATGGGAGCGTGTAGCTGGAACATCGGCTGGTGCTATTATTGCAGCTCTTTTAGCTGCTGGCTATTCTTGTTCAGAATTAAAAACAATTATAACTGATATTGATTATAACAAATTTATGAAGAAAACTTTCCTTGATAGAATCCCGTTTATCGGTAAAGGAATAAGTGCATGGTCTACTCTAGGTATTTATTCCAATGTATTTATAGAAGAATGGCTTGAAGAATTACTACGAAAAAAAGGAATTCACTTATTTACAGATTTACCTGATTTAAACAAACTTAAAATTATTGCTTCTGATATAAGCAACGGTAAAATGGTTGTCTTTCCCGATGACTTGCCAAACTACGGATTTTTAAATTATCGCTTCTCGATTGCTAAGGCAGTAAGAATGAGTAGTACCATTCCTTTCTTCTTTGAACCAGTAAAATGGAGAACACCAAAATGGAAACAACCTTGTTATATGGTTGATGGTGGGATTTTAAGCAATTATCCCATTTGGATTTTTGACTCCCCTACCTCACCTCGCTGGCCAACTTTTGGATTTCATTTTGTAAAAGATGAAATTCAAGCTGATCCCGCCCATTATAAAGAGCCCATTTCCATGTTCAAAGGACTATTTAAAACAATGATGCAAGCTCATGATTTACGGCATTTAGATAAAGAATCAAAAGCAAGAACAATTACAATTCCTACAGGGACGATTACAAGTACAAATTTTGAATTAACGAAAGAGGAAAAAGAATGGCTTTACAATTCTGGTTATAACTCCGCAAATAAGTTTTTACAATCTTGGAACTTCAGACAATATGTTGATGAATATAGAAATGGAAATCAACATCGCAAAACCAATCGATTTTTCCGTCAGCTTGACTCATAATATTATTATTTTCATACGAGATTTCTTGACGCTTTAATAATAAATAAGCCTAGTAATTTCATATATTACTAGGCTTATTTACCAACTACGTACCCCACACATTGCTTACGGATAAGTTAACCCTTTCGCTTCTTCCGCGGTAATTACTATGTAACGATTTCCCGTTCTTAATCCTAGCAGTTCTGCTTTTTCGACTGCATCCTGCTTCGTCTCTGCATAAGCAGCTAAATATTTATCTCCATCGATAATTTGGCAAATTACATATTGTTTCATTACTTTCTCCTTTTACATTTTAATTAGTTGTGCAAGTTTTTTTATACCTATTTCAATTTCTTCTAACGTTGCATATGAATACGATAGTCGCAAAAATTGGTTTGCACTTCTATCATACAAAGTACCTGGATTTAATATAATCTTTTCTTGTAAAGCTTTGTCAAATAAGCTACGATTCGAAACGGGTACATTCATATGTAACCAAATATAAAAACCACCTGTCGGTTCATACCATGTTGCTATTTCACGACAATATTTCTCTAACATATGTAACATAAAATCTCTACGTTTCTTCAATTCATTTCTTACAAACTGTAAATGTTCATCATATAATCCATTTGTAAACCATTCTGCTGCAATTTGCTGGGATATAGAACTCGAACCATAATCTGTTTGCATTTTTATATCTGCCAACCTTTGAATTACTGATTCAGGTCCAACTATCCATCCAATTCTTAAACCTGGACTAATCACTTTAGACATACTCCCGATATATAGTACAATTCCGTTTTTATCATATGCTTTTAAAGGCTTTGAAACAGGCTCATCAAACCATAAGTCTTGATACACTGCGTCCTCTATAATAGGCAATCCAATTTCATTACATATCTCCATTACTTCTTTCCGCTTCTCTGCATTCATACTAAAGTTCGTCGGATTATGAAAAGACGGAATTGTATATAAAATAGATGCGTTAAATTGCTTCTTATATTTCGCAATATATGATGCATTTAATCCATTCTTATCCATTGGTATTCCAATTAAACGCATTCCTGCTGATTGAAAAACATTAAGCGAATATAAATAGGATGGTTTTTCTAGTAAAATCGATGCCCCTTTCGGAAGAAGCCCCATAGAAATAAGTTGCAACGCTTGAATTGCTCCTGAAACAATTAAAATAGAATTAGGAGATACATATACACCATGCCCTTTTAAGTAGCCCGCAATTTTCTCCCTTAAATAGAGATTTCCTTTCGGCTCTTCATACCCAAGTGGCACGTTTGATTGCAACAGCTTATTCATTATTAGTTTCATCTTTTTTTCAGGTAAGAGACTCGGCGCGAGTTCACCTGTTCCTAAACGAATTACATGCGGATAAAATTCAGCTTGATTAATATCTTGAATAGCAGGAAGGTTCGGATAATGAAGCCCTGTTTCTACATAAGACTGCCAATTAGGAGGCGGAGCATATGTTGAAGTGTTCTCATTATTATTTACAACAATCGTTCCCTTTCGGCCATTTCCCTCAATGTACCCTTTTACTGCTAGTTCATCGAAAGCCATTACAATTGTACTTCGATTCACACCAAATGTATGTGCCAAATCTCTTTGTGAAGGTAACTTTGTTCCAACAGTCCATTCTCCATTAACGATTCTTTCTTTTATATACGTTTCTATTTGTTTATACAAAGGAGACGCTAAAGACATATCAGGCTTCCAAACTAACCTTTCCATCATACATATCACCTTACATTCTTTTTGGTTGGTGACCTCCCCAACCATATGGATGGATACAAATTTTCATTTCTTCTATACAATATACACTATCATAATGAATTAAAGTAGGAGGTAATATAATGAGTGAAGCGATTATTCACGGTATCATCCTTGCATTTGGCCTTATCATTCCATTAGGTGTCCAAAATGTTTTCGTATTTAACCAAGGTGCGAGCCAACCTAATATTTGGAGGGCAGCCCCTGTAGTATTAACTGCTTCTCTATGTGATACGTTACTAATATTAATTGCAGTACAGGGTGTATCCCTTGTACTCCTTACTTTTTCTTGGCTAACGACGACATTATATACGATTGGATTTATCTTTCTCATATATATGGGCTTCGTTATTTGGAGAAGTAAGCCTTCCAAAGATGTAAAACAAGAAAAAAGCATGCCTTTAAAAAAACAAATTATTTTCGCTGTATCGGTTTCGTTATTAAATCCACATGCGATTTTAGATACGATCGGTGTAATTGGGACAAATTCTATTCAATATATAGGAAGTGAAAAATGGGCTTTTACATCTGCAACGATTATCATTTCTTGGATTTGGTTTATTAGCTTAGCTTTAGCTGGAAAGTTTTTAAAGAGGCTAGACTCAACTGGAAAGGCAATCGTATTATTAAACAAAATTTCAGGACTCGTCATATGGGGAGTCGCACTTTATATGTTAAAACAAGTTATTTTCCCTAACTAAATTAATAGGATTGCACGCTAATTATAGGCCATGCAATCCTATTTCAAATTATGCAGTCGGTTCTGGATTCTGTTTTATTGCCTTTTCATCTTTTGCTGGTTTAATCCAAATCATTGCTATAACGGCACCAATAACAGCGAAAATACTTGTCAAATAAAACACTTCATGGTCCGACCCTTTCATAAAAAATGAATATAGGGGTGGTCCAGCTGCTACACCGATAAATCGCATCGAACTATAAAATGACGTAACCGTGCCTCTCTGCTCCTTTTCAATCCCTTGTGTAATTAGGGCATCTAAACATGGGAGTGCCATACCAATTCCTACTCCCATAATAACGAGACATAGAAGTAGTAAATAGATCCCTTTTATAAATAAAGGGATTATAACTGATGCCGCAGCCAGTAAAAAGCCAATATAAATACACTTCTTCATAACATTTTGATTATCTCCAATTTTTTTACCAGCCATATATGAACTAATCGATAATACAAGCAAAGGAATAGCAAGTACACACCCTTTCCATATACCATGAATGTCATACTTTGACTCCAGTATAGTAGACAAATAAAAGAGAATTCCGAATAAAATAAGCATTATAATTGCACCTAGTGCAAAAATGGCAATTAACCATCTTCCCTTTTCTCGAAACGTAGAGATAATAGCTTGAATAAACTCTCTTAGTGGTGGTACTTCTCCTTCTTGTTTTTTTGCTTTTACTAGTACCAGTAATAAAACAATCGATACTACACATAAAACTGGAATCGCCCAAAATGGTAAGAACCATACAATGGCAGCTAGAGCAGATCCTAAAATAGGGCTGAGTACTTTTCCAAATGTATTTGATGTCTCAATGATTCCTAAACCTGCGCTAACCTGTTTTTCATCTTTGTATAAATCACCAACACACGGTATAACAACTGGCATTGCACCAGCAGCACCAATACCTTGAATCGCTCTACCGATAAGTATCCAAACGTAGGGATTATCAACTTTCCATGATACCCAACCAGTTACCGCTCCTCCGATAGCCGCAATCAGTAAACTCGGAACCATTACCATCTTCCGTCCCCATCTATCTGATAAATAACCAGCAATCGGTATAAGTAAAATTGCAACTATGGAGTAAATTGTAATAATCATGGATACTTGAAACGATGAAATATGTAATTTCTTTTCGATAGTCGGCAGTATTGGAATGAGCATTGAATTCCCTAATGTCATAACAAGTGGAACTGATGCAAGCGCAATTAAACAACAGTTTTCTTTTTTTAACATGTTGACTTCGGAACCTTTCATCATATATTTCTTACCATATAATAGCCCTGGTGGAACGTAATTTTTCATTCCACCAGGGCTATTACATCTTTACTACTTCCCATTCATAACGAAAGAAATTGGGTAAAATATAGTATTATTCCTATTGTTTGAATCCAGTTCGCTATATATCCATACCAATTAATTGAAAAAAAAAGAAAGGAAGAATCCTTCCTTTCTCCTATAACCTTCTACATTTAGCGAGTATATCCGCCACCAAGTTGTTGTTCTGCCATCGCTACAAGGCGTTTCGTGATTTCACCACCTACAGAACCGTTTGCACGTGAAGAAGTTTCAGCTCCAAGTTGTACACCAAACTCTTGTGCAATTTCATATTTCATTTGATCTAGAGCCGCTTGTGCTCCATGTGATGCTAATTGATTAGAATTACGATTTCTAGCCATTACCAATCACCTCCTTGATATATATATAAATTGTGCCAAATTCGAATTTAAATACATGGTAATTTTTGGTTATTTTTAACTATAAAAAAAGAGACTCTAAATAGAGACTCTTTTATCATTTTATATTACGAAGTTACTACCTCTAATCTTCTATCTGTTAATACTTTCATTTCTTCTTTTAATATATCTTTCGCGTTGTGTCCAAACCATTCTAGCGAAGCAAAATAGTCCGTATCTCGCACTTCCCGAATGATATCATCATAATTTACAATACCTTCAAATAATGGAACCATACCAATACGACTTCCCGCTGCGGCATATACATTATTAGGTTCAAATACATGTAAATAATCCGCTGACGATATATTCTTAAAATGGTAATGTTGTATCCACGGTCTTAGTCGATGAAAACTGTCTATTGGATCTGCACCAGACTCCCATATATGAAGAAAATCAAGGTTTATTTTCAAATTCGGATGGTCTACTTCTTCTAATAATTCCAAAGTAGACGGCAACGTGTCCGTTAACGTATTTGGATGTGTTTCTAAAAGTACATACATATCATGCTGAGCAAATAAATCACAAATCTTGTGAATTCTCTTTACATACTCTTGTCTCTCTTGTTTCGAGAAGTCTACACTCCCTTTTTGTCCGGCAAACGTACGAATTTTATTCGTATTAAACCAATTTGCTAACATTACGAGTTGTTCACATTTCCCCATCGTTTTTTCAAAATCTGCTGATAATGATATGTCTAAATAATCACTTATCATCGTAATTTCTAAGTTTTTATCCTTTAAAAAATTCAACTCTCGTTCTGTCGTTTCACGCTCCTGCACATACAAATTTTGTGCATGAGTTCCCCACAATTCAATTCCTTCAAAACCGTTTTCATATGCAAATTGAACAATATCAGTAAATGAAATTAATTGATGACGAAATGAAATGGTACATAGCGAATATTTCATAACTTTAAACTCCCCTATCTTAAATTCAGTTAGCTTTTTAAAGAGTTACGACAGACTGATTTGTTTTCATACCTTTCCATGATAGAAACTGTCTCTCTAATTCCTTCTTAATTTGCAGTTCAATTGCATTCATTTCATCCAGTTTTTCAATAATCGATACGAGCATACCCTTATTATTCGTCATTGCCATTTTAATTGCACGATACTGTACATTTGTAAATCCTTGTACAATATCCTCTACCCGATCACACCAATAATCAAACTCCTCTTCCGAGTATTGTAACGTTTCACGGAAGTATGCAAAGGCATGTTCATAACTATATTTACGAATTGCAAGTACTGGTATTTGTTTTACTGCTACTACAAGCTTAGAGAGCGAATACCCCTCTTCCTCATTTGCCATTTTTATAATTAAATTTTTTAATTCCATAGTCAGTTCATTATCATACTTTTTGAATGTCTCAGTGAAATAATTAGCTACCATTTCTTGCGTCGGCTCCTGAATCGCCTCTACATCAATGAAATAACCACCACCAAATGGATTATCTTGAACAGAGTGAATCACTTTTTCTCTTTCCATATTCCCTTCCCAACGAAAATCAGGATCTAACATGAACCATTCTTCTTCTTTCTCTGTCTTCGATATCATTAAATAATGCGGAAATGGTTTTTGGTGAAACTTATTTTCCCTCTCTGGTAATAAAGACATATCCACCATTACAATTACATAACGATTTTCCGGCTTATTTTCTACTAATTCTAAAAATGTTTCTACATTTCTATCTTTATCTTTTGCATGATCATACCATTCGTTCACTTTAATACCATACAGTTTTTCATACCAAAGTAAATAATTATCATGGTTAATGTTTTCGGAGTGATACGAAATAATTCCGCCTTCTGTTATATCAAAGTCTCCATCCCATAGTCCAAAATAAAATGGACGAAAATCTATATCACCACGTCTTTTTATAATTTCACAAAAACAGCTCACTAAACAGTGCACTTTAATTGAAGTCATACTCTCATCCACTTTCTCCAAGGTTAGTTATTCACATTTGATTCTTGTAACGGCTGTAACTCTTCCATAAAATCAAGTAAAGATCCTACAGTAAGAAACGCCTTTGGATCTACCTCATCCTCTGGGACACATAACTTCAAATCCATTTCTATGTATACGATAAGCTGCAACATCATTACCGAATCTATATATAAATCTTGATTTAAACGCATTGTTTCTTCTAAATGCGTTACATTTTTCAGTTCCATTTTTTCTGTCATAATTTTCAGCACTGCACTCTTTAACGTTTCACGTCTCATGTTGTAACCTCTCCCATCTCTAGTAACTTTCTACTTACTTTTCCAGTTTTATTTTTCGGAATTTCAGTTACACTTTCAATTTCATGCGGAACTTTATAAGACGGTAAGTGCTGAATACACCATTCTCTTATTTGTACTGGGTCAATATGAGAGATTACTTTCGCTTTTACGATTTCTCCCATCACTGGATGTTTCCCTCGGTATACAATGGCTTCTTGAATACCTTCTAATCGAAGCATCGTTTCTTCCACCTCTATAGGAAACACTTTTAACCCTGAAACATTGATTACATCATCCATACGCCCCATAAAGTGAAGGCCACGCTCAGATTCATACCCTAAATCTTTCGTATAAATTTCCTTTCCAGCAATTTTCACTACGATTTCTTCAGGCTCGTTTTCATCTGATCCTATGTTTATACTTACATGTGGAAGTGGTTTTCCTAAATCTAAATGACTCTCCATATCATGACATATACTAATACAACCAGCTTCAGAACATCCATATTGCTGCATCATGTACGTTGTCATTTCATTTAGTTTATAAAATAATGTTTCGGGCAAAGGTGATCCGGATGTCATAATTTTATGAAACTGGAACGTTCCTAGTGGAAAACTCCCCATAATATGTAGCATCAATGGTACTGCATATATGATATGTTTTTCTGTATTGCGAATAATATTTAATGCGAATTTAGGGTTTTTATTCGTAATAATTATAGGCTTACTTCCTCTTGTAATAGAAGATAACGTACCACATATTAATCCGTACGAATGTGAAACAGGAGCCATAACAATCGGTACTTCATCTTCTTCACAATTTAAAGCTTCATTATAAGCAACGATTTCAGTATCAACTTCCGTCCATGATCTGCAAATCAATTTCGGTTCTCCCGTGGTTCCTGAGCTATATTGCAATAAAGAAGGCTCTTGTAGTAATGAATTCACTACTTCTAATTTTGTAAATTCGCTACATTCTCCATATAAAAGTCCCGTACAATTTGCACGCCTTGCCATTTTAATAGCCGTATCTTTTGGTGTATCTTCATGTATAAGAAGTACAGATGATTTCTTTTCTTTTAAGAAAAACACAAGTGTAATAATATCAAATGGATCTTTCAGACAAAGTGCAAATCTATTTCCTTGTGCTGCTTGAAAGTGTTCCATTTCCTCGTAAACTTGTAATCTCGATTCAAAATCATTTTTACTATACTCTTGTTTATTAACGATTAGCATAATTTCCCCCTGTAACAAATGATTTTTGTATGTTAAGTTGCTTTGCACTATACAATGGATTTGGAACTTCATGAACAAGCGATTCTACATCCAAATATAAACGACGCTTCGTTAATTGCTCCGCATAGAAAGTAGCTGTGTATAATTGAATGGATTCAAATCTCTCTTTCAAATGTGGATATTTTCTAAAATGATTTTCAATTTCTTCGACAATCATCATCCAAAAATGTTCTTCTTTCCATTCATATTCATCCGCAAGTATGAAAGCTAACTCTCCTAGATTAAATAAGAAAAGTGCATCTAAAACCATCTCTTGCAAACATTCGATGCGATCCATTTCAAAGAAATCATTCATTTTTCCGTTCACATACGTTTTATGCATTTTTGTAAACTCAGGGCATTTGTCAATTTCTTTCAAGTATGGACGATAAAACTCAAGTCCTTCATGAAAGTCCTTTAATGCAACCCGGACAGGTAGCCCTTCTTTATGGACTAAAATCATATTTTGACCGTGTGATTCTAATGCGATCCCGTGCTCTACAACAAGATGTAAAACCGGTATTATCGCTTTTTGAATAAGTACTTGCAGCCAATTTTCTATTCCATATTTGTTTAACCATGCATCAATAATTGGTGTACTATCTTTCTTTTTTGCATATAAGCCATTAAAGGGAACTGCATCCTCTTGTTCATCTACATATTTGTGAACGCTTTCACGCCAAATACATCCTAATGAACCATATGTAGCTTTCTTATTCGTATCATACGTTACGCTCGAGAATTCCTTTAATAAAATCAAGCGCGATTCATCCCTTAAATAAGGATCCTGACTTACGACATCACTTAACCAATTTGATATAGCTGGTGCACTCACAACCGAATGTGGTTTCAACGTACGGATAGTTGAAGTATTAAGTAAATTCATCGATAACTTAACATACGGCTTATTTGGATTCGTCATATTTCTTAACGTTCTCATTGACTGTTGGGCGCAGTATTCATCCGATGATTCCCCTAAATAAATCACATATTTCCCCTGTATATGATCAGCATAATTAGGAATAATAAAGTTCTCCCACTGCCAAGGGTGGACTGGGATAAACAAATACCGTTTTGGATTACATCCCATATTTTGAATACGATTTATATATTCTTCTATTCTCTGCACACCAATTTCTTCTGTTAAAGTATTGCTATAAATCATTTCATTTTCATAACCTACAGTCGCATATTTCTTATGTGCTGCAATCCATATGAGTTTTATTGGCTTCATGAATTCATATCCATATTGAAAATTGTCACGATATTGAAATCCAATGCGCGCTTTATAGCTAGGATGATACGGGTGACCGTCTATTAAATGGCTTTCAAACTCATCGTAAGATTTTCGAGTATACTCCTCCCTTTTATTTCTTTCATATTGTGCAATCGTGTCTTTAAATATTGTTTGTTCTAATTCGTGAATAAAAGAATCTAATCTAGTTCGTTCTACGTTAACAACCCGAAAAACTTCTTCTAAAAATTGCGACACAGATTGTATTTCTTTTTGTTCATCTTGCACTCGTATTAGTAACGAGTCTACAGCAATACGTCCAAATGTCATCCTTTCTCTTCCGTGGCATTGATACGAAACATTTTTGTTTTCTTCATCAAGTCCTTGTATAATAAAAAGAATTTGTTCTTCCTTCTCTACACGAACTGGCGTTATAATCCCCTCATAAATTAACGATTCTACTAACTGACGTAACACCCTTCTTCGCACTGAAATGTATTCTTCTGATTCAAGTGCCTTCAATATTTTCGTGTGATACATATCCACTTTCATAAACTCCTCCACTTATGACGAAATACCAAATTCCATTATTTGTATTACGTGAAATTTTAACGCTATTTATGAACGAACAGCCACTTCTCTAACGAGTGGATTATGCACTTGCACATAAATTGCTTGCTCTAATGGATTTGTTAATTCATCGACATCGAAAAATCTCGTTAATAAATTTGCTTTACATGCCAACTTATCCTCTTCCAACAATTCTCTTAAAAATGTAGAAGGTTCACGGTTATATGGAAGGAATGATTCCAATACAGACCTTAATTCAGAAAGTAGAATTTCCTCCTTAATTAATCCTGCCGTACCAAAACCGTTAATAAGTCCAAACATATGATTAAAAATTAAATAGTAACGAAACCTTTCATCTACAATATAATCGTCATATAAATTCCCAGTACGTTCTCCAATACCAGATAACTCATTATTAAGCATCTCTTTCATTGAATTACAGAAATAAAATCCTTGATTATCACGGAAATAATATTTTACTGGATAACCATCCTTCAACTGTACAACACTATTTTGTTGATGAGCTTCTAATGCAACTCCATACTGTAAATACATCCATACCATCGGCTTTAAAGAAATATTTACATACCGTCTAAACCACTCTAAACTTACTTCTTCACAGCTTCTATTTTCTAACTCTGCTATATGATGAATTATATTCGATAAACGAGTGCGCTCTTCAGGAATAGCATCTTGAACTAGTCCAGCAATTAATGTAGCATCATTTGCATGTTCACTATAGAAAGGGTTCTCGCGAATAATTACTTCAAATCCAGATTCTTGTGTTCCATAATTTAATGTAATAAAGGCTGGATCACAAATAAAATCAAAGCCTGGAAATCTTTCTCGTACTTCACCAATAGCCGTATTTAACATTTCCTTCCCTTCAAGGCCACTCTCAAGTTCTTTCAACTTATTAATGCGCATTGAATTTGTTACTTTCACTGGAAAGGAAAACTTAAGCATATATTTCGAATGAGGATGATATAGCGTCCTAAGTGATGATGTTGCCATATAACACTTACCTACTGGACCAATATATTCAAGCACTCCTTGATTTATCCACTCTTGTACATAAGGTTGATGTAATAACCATTCAGCCTGAAGCGGATGAATTGGAATTAATGAATATTCATCTTCCTTACAGTACTTCTCTATAAATTCCTCATTTACCATCTCATCTTTACTTAATTCTTCTTTTATAATCGTTGTTGTAGAATCTAATAATAATGATTTTTCATTTACTATACTTTTATGTACGCGAAAATAATGAAGCTGGCATTCTCCTTTTAATTCTGGAGAATACATTGCACTTTTCCAATCCAATATACCTTGTCTACTCTTTGGGGTAGGATGAGTTAAATGCCCAAATAATAAAGATTGCTCCGCCTCTATAAAAGTTGTATGGAAACCATATAATGCAGATGTATCTTCTGCTCTCTCTTTTGTAAATTCTTCAATATTTTGACAACTGCGAATAACTCGAAGCATAAGCTCAGCAGGATTAGTTCCTTCTCCATAGTTGATAGACATCTCTTTTATTAAAAATGTAATAACTGTAACATAATCTGCTTTTATAACAGTTTTAGTTTCTCCAATTTGATAATAAAACTGTTCTCCAAACAAATGGCGATCTGTTGCTGATTTATATATAACTTCTCCATACAAAGTAACATTCTGTGCCGATAGCCGACAACATAAATATGTGGGGACTACATTTCTATTCAACGTATTACTGAAGATACTTTCCATTCTTTCATCCTCTGTAATCCATTCTCCACTCCCTGTTTCTCTTAAATAACAGTTTAAAAAACTTTGTATTGTTGCATGTTCTGCGATTTGTTTCGCATGCTGCATACTGGTCCTCCTCTTTATATTAACGCTATCGAAATTTTATAAAACAACCAATGATTGAATATCATTATCAATTATGATTCTAATTGATTGTTATTATCAATTCAAGAGTATATTTCAGAATTTTTTTATCTAACTAAATTTTTTTCCTTTTCTATCATTTATTTCATCTAATTAAAGATACAATAGAAAAATTTTTACTCTCAAGTTAACTATTCATTATTTTTCACATTACTCGTTATTAATCGATTGAACAGAGTTAAACAAAAAGGTATACCAATTAAAGGTATACCTTTTAAAAACATAAAGTTTACATAATAATATTATTTATATTCCTCCAGCAATACGCTGTTTCTTCTACCTGTACTCTCTCTAAAAATTTCGTATCAATTTTTTCAGGGTTATATTTTTCATAAAACTTTTTAGCGGGATTATTAGTAACGACCCAAACTAAAAGAGATTGCATACCATTTTTTATACATTCCGACAGTAACGCTTGAAATAATTTTTGTCCTATTTTCAGTCCTTGATACTGTTGTAACAGATAAATCGCATATAATTCCCCATCACAATTATATGTACCGCTTCTTTCAACTCCCCCATCAATGAATCCGATTATTTTTCCATTTAACGTTTCTGCTACAAATCTGAATTGGTAATTATCTTCTTTTTGAAAAATATCCTCCCACTGCTTTTTTCTTTGTTCAAATGTTACATTTTCTAAAATTTCGTTTTCGAATATCCCGGTATACGTTGTTTTCCAGCTTTCCACATGTACTTTTGCTATTGCTGCAATATCTGATTTTGTCGCCCTTCTAATGTGTATCTCCACCATTCTCATCCCCTTTAGAGAATAATTATAGCAAACTGTTTTTTTATGCGTAAAAAAAAGAGTGAATTTTCATCACCCTTTTTTATCTACTTTCAACTTCAACTGAAACAACTCGATCAATCTCTTTTAGTGAACTATATAACTCAGTTGTATATAAATCTTCTGGAGCTAAAATAACCATCTCCAATTGCTGAAATGCACCACTATCAATATCTTTAATTTTCACTCGTTTTACATGCATGCCTAATTTTTTAATTTGCTTAAATATACCATCTAATTCTTGGTGCTCTTTTACAGTAATTTTTATAGATAAGTCCTTTTGTCTTAATGAATACGGGCCTGCAATTTTCACAATTTGCGGAAGTACGTTAATCGCTAAAATAATTAAAATCATGGCAACGGTCGCTTGCAAATAAAACCCTGCTCCAATTGCTATACCTAAAGCTGAAGCAGCCCACACCATAGAAGCTGTCGTTAATCCAGAAATAACGTCATTACTTCTTCGTAAAATAACACCTGCTCCAAGGAAACCGATTCCGCTCACAATTTGAGCAGCAAGACGCATTGGATCCATATTTGTATGACCTGGAACAGAATATACATGAACTGATTCAATTGAAACCATCGTAATTAAACAACTTGCTACAGAAATAACCATACTTGTTTTCACACCAAGCGGTTTATTCTTTAGCTGCCTATCTATCCCGATGAATAATCCTAAAAAGAGCGCTAAACCTAATTTGAGTAAAAATTCATATGACATGTTTCATTCTCCTTACTTTACAATGTTTCCCTTCGAATAATTCACTATAACTCTTTTATGATATCTATTCCAGTCTTTTCTATTCATTTAACGATAAAAGCCGAAAAAACATTTTTATATGTTTTTTCGGCTTTATATTCCGATTAAGAACTTTCTTTATTTCTGTTCTTTAATCTTAATCTGCGCATCTTTATAAAATGCTAATTTACTGTCATTATACTCTTTTGTATAATTGTTAAACTGCTCTTTCGACTTTTGTGCTTCTCCATTTAACTCATTAAAAGTTTTAACTTTCTCACCAATCTCTTTTAATTTCGTTTCTTTTACCTTTAATTGTTCGTACAATTCTTTTTCAGTCGCTAACGCCTTCGTGTAGTTTTCATTCATCTTTTGGAATGCATCGTAACGTTTTTTATACGACTCTTCAACTGCCTTTGCTTGCTTTTGCACTTTCTTATCTTCAAGTTTTTCTATATTACTTTGAACGGATTTCGTTTCCTTCTGCGCTTTTTCTAGCATTTCTTTTTCGTTTTTCAATACTTTTTCACGGTCAGCTACATTTGCAGTCGCTTGTTCTATCTTTTTCATAACTGCGTCATTATGATCTTTACCTTCTTGTAAAATTTGAGAATATAGTTCTTGACCTTGCTTCTCTAAACCCTCTAATTTTTTCGCTTCATCAACTAAAGACTTTTCTTGTGTCGCTGCTGTTTCAAAAGCTGTATATAAATTTTCTTCTGGCTTTTCACCGAAACAACCTGTTAATACCCCTACTGATAACGCTCCAACTAATGCTACTTTTCCATACTTCAACATTCATTCCTCCATTACATACGGTTATCATGCCAGAAGTTCACTGGGAAGTGACTTTCTTCATGATAAGCTTCAAACTCATAACCCTTTTCTTTTAACCCCTTTAAAATTGCTGGCACAGCAGCGACTGATTGCGGGTGAATATCATGCATTAAAATTACTTCTTGTGGTTTTGTTGCATTTGTTAATACGTTTTGAGCAATTTGCGCTGCAGCTGCATCAACTTGCATTTTATTATATTTCCAATCTAATGAATCAATTGTCCAATCCCAAACTTTAAAACCGCCTTCTACCACTTTATTTCGAAGGCCTTCATTTAATCCAGGCATCGAACCATATGGTGGACGTGTTAATTTAGGTGATTTTCCAATAATATTAGCAATTAAGCTTTGGTCTTCTTTCATCTCATTTACATATTCACCATTTTTATATAACTTTGCAAAATTATGTGTCATACTATGCATACCTACATAATGTCCCTCTGCATTTTCACGTTTCACTAAATCCGGAAACTCTTTTACATTCGCTCCAATTAAAAAGAATGTCGCCTTCGCATCATGCTGTTTTAACGTATTTAATAATTCAGCCGTATATTTTCCTGGTCCATCATCAAATGTAAGATAAGCAACTTTTCTTTCTTTTCCATTAAAACGACTTGGTGCCGTTTTATTCAATTCAACTTTTGATTGTTCACTTGCAAGCTGTACTACATTTTCTTGTTTTGCAACAGCCTTTGCTGGTGACGTAATTGATTGAAACATAAAATACCCAATAGCTACTGCTGCAACCGCTATTAAAACGACTACTACTCGTTTCATATTAAAAGCTTTTTCCATTCTATCGAATTCCTCTCCCTATTAATCTTATATATAAATCACCCAATGTAATTATACATCTATTTATTTTATTGCACGATATAAAGTGAAACTTTAATCAGTGGGGGTATTCATCCCCCACTGATTATTAACCTTCACTAATCGAGTGTTTACGGGCAGTTAATTTCCCACCTACCTTCTTTGCTCTAGCCGAATTTTGAGGCGGGAATCTCACTACCCACAAATAGCGTGATAAATAGACTGTATATGTATTATAATGGGAGTTTTATCAAAATTGTTGTTCCTATTCCTTCTTTACTCACAATACTAAGTGTACCTCTATGAAGCTCCACCATTTTTTTTACGATAGCTAAGCCAAGGCCTGCACCTGCAGCATGATTATTAATCTGGTAAAAAGACTGCTCTATATATGGTAAATGCTCTTTAGCAATTCCAATCCCTTCATCTTTCACCTTTATCACTGCTTGTCCTTCATTTTTAGTCGCTTCAATGTATACAGTACCATTTTCATGTGAATATTTAATTGCATTTTGAATAATATTCAAGAAAATTTGCTTTAGCCTATTTCGGTCTCCCAACAATTCAATTCGTTCTATAGTATTAATGAATTGAATTTGTTTCTTTTCAGCGTTAGGAGTTAATTGCCAAATCGTCTCCTCTAGTATATCGTACAATTGCACCTTTTGTTTATATAAATTAAAATGATTTGATTGTAATCTTGAAAAATCTAACAATTCTTCTACTAAATGAATCAATCGGTCTGTCTCACCGGAAATAATCCCCATACCTTGCTTGATTTCTTCTTCTGTTAAATGTTCTACTGTTTTAAGCGTCTCACTCCAACCTTTAATTCCTGTTAAAGGTGTTCGTATTTCATGAGAAATAGAAGCGATAAATTCATTTTTCATCTGTTCCGCTTTTTCTATTTTATCAGACATATAGTTTAAACTATGTGCTAATTCACCTAATTCACCAGGATAATCTTCTTTAATTTTATTTTTCAACGTTCCTTCTGCGATTTGTGAAGAAGCTTGAATGATAGATTCAATTGGCTCAACAAAAGAATTTGCCAAGCGTCTACTAATTGAGAAGACAATACATGAAATAACAATACCAACGGCAATAGTAAACATAATAATTTCAATAATCTTTGCATTCACATGTGTTAATACTGTCGTATATTTTAAAACACCGATTGTTTGTCCTTGATGTATAAGTGGGCTTAGCACTTCTAGTTGTTTTTCATTATCTTTCGTAGTAGTAACTTGATTATACATTTCACCTTCCAATAAAGATTGTGGGATATTCACTTTACCTTCTACTTTTTCACCACTTGAAGATTGTATAACCGAACCATGACGATCAATTAACTGTAATTCCGTTCCATCTAATTGAAAACTACTAATTATGTCACCACTATATTCTTGCAAACGAATAAAATATAATGAATTGTATTCTGAGAAAAATCGAGTACTCGTCTTCGCATGAGATTCTATATATTGCACAATACCATTATAATAATATCGATAAATTGAGACCGAAAATACTACCTCAAACAATACAAGCATAAGTGTAATGACCGTCATAAAATATAAAGTCACTTTCCGTTTCATCTTATACTTTCCTTCCACACATATCCTTTTCCCCACACTGTAAGGATAAATTCGGGTTCTGATGGATTACATTCTATCTTTTGGCGTAACCGTCTCATATTTACATCTACGACTTTCGTCTCGCCTACGTAATTCGTTCCCCAAATCATATTTAAAATTTCATCACGTGAAACCGGCTTTGAGGATTGATTCATTAAGTATTGTAAAATCATATACTCTGTAGGTGTTAAATCAACCAATTGTCCATCTCTATATAATCTTTCTTCTATAATATTTAACGAAAACGGACCAGACGTAATTGTATTCGTTTTTTCTTTATGCACTTCTATTCTTCTTAATAGAGATTGTATACGTGCAGTTAACTCTACTGGACTAAACGGTTTTGTAATATAATCATCTGCACCAATTCCTAGTCCTTGCACCACATCTCCATCTTGTACACGTGCGGTTAACATAATAATGCCCATTTTTTTATTTTCTTCCCGAATAGTTTTACAAACTTGAAAACCATCAATTCCTGGTAACATGACATCAAGTAACGCTACATCAACAGTGTGATCACATAAAATCTGTAACGCTTCTTCTCCAGTACTAGCTTCTAATACATAAAATCCAGCACGCTTTAAATTTAAGACAATAAAACTACGGATTGGCATTTCATCTTCTAAAACTAAAATTGTTGACATAATTTCCACCTCCCTACTCTTGTTGATAATCCGCTAGCGGTTTTATATATGCTTTCACTTTTTTAAACTTTGATCGCTTCGGCACTGCATATACGTGAGAAGCCGTTTTCACCGCTGCCTCGAATCCTTTTATTTTGAACCATTCTTTCCGCTTAAAAATTTGGACTTCAAGCCATATTTCATTTGTATTTACGTCCAAAAACTTTTGAGAATTTGATTCCTTCTGCTGATCTGGGATAGTAATTTTCCCAATCAACTCTTCAGGAATTTTCACAAAATACCCTTTTTCTATATCGATGTATCTTTCTTCTATAGGTTTCGTTCCATCTTCACTCCACTGTATGTAACGTTCAAAGAGCGGACTATCTCCATGTGACTTATCTTCCCAACCTTTTGGACGTACAGTACGAACAAATTCAATAATACCGTCTTCATTTACATCTTTACTTTCCACCACATATTCATTGAATAAATCTTCTTTCCCATCTATAGGTAGTACCTCATAATGATCCTTATCAAATTTTGCTACATAAGTTATACCTGAATGAGCCCCAATTCCTGCATCAATTACAATCGCCTTTAATGTTTTAGAAATATGGCCCATTTGTATTCTTTGAATACTATTTATAAATGGATCAAATGTAACTTCTGATATTGTCTTAAACTGCTCAATAAGCTCAACTGTCAACTTCTCATCTTTTTCATAAGTAACAAGGCTTATATCATTAAGACCATTTCTATTTAGATCCTCTATAAATAACTTCGTGTAACGCCGATTATAAATCTCCTTCATATCATCATTTTCTTCTGAAAAAGCATACATAACATGTTCTAACGATTCACGATTTACAGAGATTCCAATTAATAATTCTCGCTTCCCATTCCCTGTAAAATCACCCACTTCAACGATATCTATATCCTCACCATCAAATTTATGCGTGGACTTTATTTTCCACTTATAGCCGATTTCCTCATATACAGCTAAATATACGCTACGATCTTCATTCGGCAATTTATAAAATACGATGGCTTCTTTTTTATTATCTTGTTTAAAATCCATTGACCAAATCATTTGTTTATCTTTATTAGACTTTGGAGTAAGCAACCGATAATTAACAGGCGAATCTTTATCTATTTGCTCTTTTAGTTCATTAATCCACTTTTCATTTGCAGGAGCTCCCATTAAATTGGTTGGAGCTTCAGACATTTTACATCCAGTCAATATAAAGACGATTCCCATAATGCTTATCCATTTTTGCATATGTTATCTTTCCTTATAACAGTATTTATCTTTACTTTTTGCTTATCCAATAATCTCATACATATGAGTATAATTTTTCTAGAATAAAAAATCGTTACAGAAAAGTTACAAATCCATTTCCATAAAAAAAGATTGGCAAAGGCCAATCTTTTTTACTTTTCATTTAGAACTGATTTTGGCGTTACACCTAGATGTTGATTCAGTTTATTTGAAATATCTTTCACATTTTTTTCATTTGGAATGTAATAATAAATACCACCAATACGTTTATCAGTACCTTCAATTTGCATCTTTTCCATTTGTAGATCCGATCCTGCCATGTTTTTCGTAATAGCAAGCATATCATCAAATGTTAAGTTTGTTTTCATGTTTTTATCAACTGCATCAAGTAGAGAGCCCATTTTGCTAATTGATTGAACAGACATTGCTTTTTTCGCAATTGCTTCTATTACAAGTTGTTGTCTCTGTCCGCGCATTGCATCACTATCAATTTTACGTGTTCTTGCAAGTGCAAGTGCCTGTTCTCCATTTAAATGTTGGAAACCTTTTTCTAAATGAATCATACCTGCTTGGTCTTTACTATCTTGCTCTGTGAACGTAACAGGTACATCAATATCAATACCACCTAGTGAATCTACAATTTGAACAAATGACTCAAAGTTAAACTTCACATAATAATCAACTGGAACATTTAAAAATCTTTCCACAGTATCTCGTGTACTTTCAACACCACCAAATACATGTGCATGCGTAATTTTATCTAATTTTTTTCTAGATGGAATATAAACACGTGAATCACGCGGAATACTAACTAATTTAACAGATTTATCATCTTTATTAATTGTTGCTAATAAAAGTGCATCCGTTCGAACCGCTTCACCATATTGACTTTTCCGCATTTCACTACCGTCTACACCCATAATTAAAATTGAGATATTATCCTTTAAAGGTTCCACTTCTTTATCACGTTTTGATGATTTATCAATTTGTGCATATGCATCACTTACAACCGCTTTTGCTTTATTATATATTAACGACCCATATCCTACTCCACCAAAAACAAGCAAGAACAATGGAATTATTATAAACCACTTTATTGACTTTCTTTTAGAACGCTTCTTATTACTTCTCGTATTTTGTTCTAATTCAGAGCTCATACCCATTCGCCTCTCTTTCTCTTTCCCTAGTATAATGTATGTCTAGTAATCTTCATATTGAATTTCCTTTCAATTACCTTACAAATTTGTAAGGTTACATTGTGGATTCAATATATATTCCATTTCACATTATACTCTCGTACTTATTTTTGGCAAGTCACTATTTACTAACTTCAAAAATTTAGCACTTCGCAACATTCGAAATTACAGATTTATCAACCTTTTCATTTCAAATAATCTGACTTTCAACTGAAAGAACGAACAAAATAGTGAGTCAAGTTAGTTATTAACTCTCTATTCATACAGTTATATTTCACATTATTGTTTCGCCAACGGCGTATACATGATTTTCTTCCCATTATTATAAATTAAAGCAGTCTTTGCTTTTAATTTCGTTTTTTCTATTTCCACATCTTCATTTGAGAAATTCACAATAATTTTAATATCTTTTCCATATGAAGTAGATTGTACTAGCTTATCTTCTGACAAGTATGCAAAGTTTGTCATTTCTTCTTTTACTGCCTTTTTATGAACTTCATTCCAAACTTTCAGATGCTCTGTAATTTCTTTTTTATGCTGATTCCACTCTACTTCATCTAAATGGTACAAAGGAGGAACATTATACAATAACTCATATAGCATACGGCTTCCTACCTCATCTTTCACTTTCAAACTTCCCCATTCCCAGTGATGCGTTGTAATGACGGAATCGTTGTATACTAATTTATATAAAGGAAGCGAATATACTGGATTTAAATATACTTGTTTATATTCTTCTTTCAATGGTACTTGTTTTGCATATTTTTCTGGAACATTTTGATTTGGTGAATAATATCCACCGACATAATACGGGCTTGTTTTGTTTTTCCGCATATCTTCATCGTCCCATTTAATAACTGGCGTTTCAATTCCATGAGCAAATGCAATCGTACTACTGGCAAAATCATTTCCGCCCTCAGAGCCAACTACCATACCTTTTTCTTGGGCAATATAATCCATTCGTTGTAATCTTGCTTTTAAATCTTGTTCCTGTGTCGTTACATGTTTTGATGAATAGTCATCATAAATTTCACCCGTTGCATCACAATCGATAAACCATGAATTATATTTAGGACCATTTTGCAATATATCGTTCATTCGTTCTTTTACACTAGGAAGTGATAATGTTGGATTTAGTTTGCGCCCTCTACCTAAAAACCCTTGCACCTTTTCTCCATTTTTCTTCGTTACAGTTGCCTCTTCATATAACGATGGATCATTAAAGGACGCTGTGTTCCAATTTTTATCACCTTTCTCATGAATGGAATGATAAGAATCATACGGACCAACTAAATATCCCATTTTCTTAGCTTCTGTAACAAAATTAGGTTGCATAAATCCTTGTTCCCAGTTCGGTAGACCAATCCAAGCTTTGTCTATCCCTTCTTCTTTCATTTCCTTTATTATATCCGTTCCATCTGCGTTTCCCCACTTACTTATATCTTCAACTGAATCACCAAGTACTGACTTTAATAAATGCTTATTTAAGCTATACAGTTCTGCTTTCGATAAGTGATCTATACCTTTTTTTAATAACTCACTAGCCTCCTGATCAACTTTCGGGAAAATATCCTCTTTATACAATTCCTTCATTGATAACACTTCGTTTACATAACGCAAAATAACATTTTTTTGATACTTATCAATGAAATCTTGTTTACTTACTTGCTCAAATACATTTAATTCCCCAGGCTCTGAACTATTTTTTTGAATAAGCTCTTTTATATGGCTAAACACTGGGCTATTTATTTGCTCTCTTAACTTCGGCCAATTTACATTACTTGCTGATAAACCATTTTGATTCCAAAAATAAAAATGAGCCGCTCCATAAAGTTTTTCAATTTCTTTATTTCTTCTTGCCTTTTCTTGTAATGTTTTAAATTCACCTTTTTCCATAATGTTATCCTTATACAGCTTAGCAATACTTACTGCATCAGTATTTGTGACATATAATTGAAAACCATATGTTTTATTTTTATTTATACTCGGGAATTCATGTATAAAATCAAACCCTATTTTCGGATCCGAATGAAATTTCACTTCATTATTAAATAGATTATTCGCAATATATACAATGGAATATTTCGAACCATTTAATGCAAAAAACTTCATAGAAAATGATTCAGCAAATGAATATGCATCATCCTTTAAAAACTTCTTCCAATTCTCATCATTACTTGGAATTTGTTTACCTTCCCATAACGGAAGTGTATAATTTTCAGCCTGTACTTTCGGCCATGTAAAGCTTTCTGCACCAATCGATTCTACTTCAATATTTAAGTGGTCTTTTTTCTTTTCTAAGTTTACTTTTACTTTTTGATCTGGATATTCCCACGACATACGATCCTTATCTTTTTTTACATTCGACACCTTCATTTTCGGCAGAGCTCGTGATGCCTGTTCCTTTACACCATCATGTTCTACAGTTAACGTGAAAGTCTCTGGATTTACATCGTAAGTAAAATCTTTATACGTCGCTTTCTTTATTTTAGACTCTTGTACAGCATTATTACCTTTTACATCACACCCGACTAAAGTCGAAAATGACATAGTTGTAAGAAGACATATCGCTATCATTTTTTTCATCTCCTGCACCTCCATCCCTGAATATACAGGGGATTTGTTACAGGAATATGGCAAAAAATAATAGAGCTAGCATAATGCTAACTCTATTATGAGTATAAAAAGTTCTCAAATAACTATAATTTATTTTTTAATATGTAATACAGCGGGACTTTAATCCTTGTTTTTTATTTTCACAAATAATGCAAATAAACAAATTAAAGTTTCGCTAGGCTTTCCTTAACTGAAAAAGTAAGTGTATATAATATATCCTAAAACTAACACTAAAATTAATATCCCTGTACCTTTCCAATTCATGCCCCCTGTCATATCACCAAGGCTACCTGATTCCGCTCTATTGAGCCCATCATTCAAAGAACCGGTAGGGTTATTTTTTAACTCACTTTGTCTTATGTGTTCTCTTTTTTCTTCTGGTGACTCTTTTGAACTCATATAATCACCTCCAAAATTAATACGCTCTTTACTGAATTATACAATACTCATTTTCATTTTATATGCTGATTTAAAATATATTTACAGCAAAAAAAAGCTAGCGATGCTAGCTTTTTTTATAATCCAATATGTTCTTCCTTATTTACAGAAATCCCTTTATGATCGATTTCAAGCTCACATACTTTCATAGCTGTAAATACTTTCGCTAATTGCTCAGCGATTTCTTGACGTTTCTCATACGGCGTTAATATAAAAATAGATGGTCCCGCACCGCTAAGTGCTGTGCCGTACGCACCGAATTCTTTTGCGCATTTACGAATAGATGGTAATAACGGTACGAGTTCTAAACGATATGGCTCGTGAAAATGATCTCTTTCCATCATTTCACCTACAACTTCCCACCGCTTTTGGCATAATGCTGCTACTAATACGTTGCTTATCGCACTAGCTTTAACTGCTTCATGAAACGGAAACATTTCTGGTAATACAGATCGACTTTCATCTGTATTTAGCTCTTCATTTGGAATAAGAGAAATTACGCCTAATTCCTTACTTTCAATCCTTACAACTGAAACATTCTTTCCATCAAGTGCTCCGATTACAGTTCCACCTAATATAGAAGCTGCAACATTATCTGGATGCCCTTCAAAATTTGTAGCAATTTGAACCTTTTGATCAGTCGTTAAGTTCAAATTAGCAAGTTGATTCGCAAGCTCTATTCCTGCTACAATCGCTGAGGCACTACTTCCTAGTCCTCTTGTTAGCGGAATATTACTAGTAACTTCTATTATATGGGGTGATAAAGAAGGACATACTTTACATGCCGTGCTAACGATTAAATTTTTATCATCTGTCGGAATTGAATCTTCAAAGGAATGTATTACTTGCCATTTATCAGCTGTGCCCTTTACAACAACCTCTAAATACAATGACAAAGCTATTCCTACTGAATCAAATCCAGGTCCAACATTTGCTGTACTAGCAGGCACACGTACTCTCAATGGTATCACGACATAATCACCCCTTTTATATGTTCTTTAATTTGTTCTATATCATTTGAAACACTTGCAATATCTAATTTATTAGAAGAAATTGCGATATCAGGATCTTTCAAACCATTTCCAGTTAATACCGCAACTACTGTTTCTCCTTTTTTGATTTTTCCAGATTGAACATGTTTCATTACGCCAGCTAATGAAGCATTTGATCCTGGCTCAGCGAAAACCCCTTCCGTTTTTGCTAACAATCTATACGCATGTAATATTTCCTCATCTGATACCATATCTATCTCGCCTCGAGACTGCTCAGCAGCCTCTACTGCATATGACCAACTCGCTGGGTTACCGATACGTATAGCTGTTGCAATTGTTTCAGGTTCTTCAATTACATGTCCTTTTACAATTGCAGCTGCTCCTTCCGCTTCAAAGCCGTGAATTCTTGGCTTTTTGTAGCCTTTTTCTTTCTCATATTCACAGAACCCTTTCCAGTATGCTGTAATATTCCCTGCATTCCCAACAGGAATAGCGAGAACATCTGGCGCTTTTTGCAACTGGTCACAAATTTCAAACGCTGCTGTTTTTTGCCCTTCAATTCGATAAGGGTTCACTGAGTTTACTAATGTAATTGGCTCTTCTGCAGCAATGTTTCTTACAGCCTTAAGTGCATCATCAAAATTTCCTTCTATTGAAATGATTTCAGCTCCATAAGCGACTGCTTGCGCTAACTTTCCATGCGCAATCTTTCCTTTCGGGATTACGATAATACATTTCATTCCGAGGCGTGCCGCATATGCTGCAGCCGCTGCCGATGTATTACCTGTTGATGCACAAATGATTGCCTCAGAACCTTCTTCTTTCGCTTTAGCAACCGCCATTACCATACCACGATCTTTAAAAGAACCTGTTGGATTCGCTCCTTCATACTTACCATATAAGTGAATCCCTAATTGTTTTGATATATTTAATAATGGAATTAGAGGCGTATTCCCTTCCATTAAACTGACATCAGGTGTGTTTTCATTTACTGGTAAATAAGCAGCATACTGTTTTAATAGTCCTTTATACATATTGTTTTTCCTCCTCAATAATGTAATAACTGTTTATTTCACTTGCGACAGCTTCTATTGCTCCTAAAACTTTTTCGAATTGATATTTTGAAGTTTGATGTGTCACAACAACGACTTCTGCAAGCTCACGATTCAAAGGTAATTGAATCACTTCTTTTAAACTTACAGAATAATTAACGAAACATTCTGTTACTTTTTGCAACATCCCTGGCTCATCTTGTAATGAAATACGTAAGAAGTATTTCGAAACAACTTCTTCATCTCCTTGTAATTCATACGGCACTGGTTCTTTTAACGCACTTTTATTTTTCGGAACTTGATTCATATTTTTAACAATCGAAATAATATCACTTACTACAGCAGAGCCAGTCGGTAACTTCCCAGCTCCAGGTCCGTAAAACATCACTTCCCCTACTGCTTGACCGTGAACATACACTGCATTAAATTCATTATTTACATTTGATAACGGATGACGGCTTGGTAAAAGAGTCGGTTCTACACTTAAATGAATAGCTGCTCCTTGTTTCTCCGCTTTACCAATTAGTTTCATAGTAAATCCTAACTTTTCAGCCATTTGTAAATCTTCTTTTGCAACCTTTCGAATCCCTCTCACTTGCACATCATCTAATGAAACATTCATCGAAAACCCTAAATTCGCAAGGATCGCTACCTTTCTCGCCGCATCTAGTCCATCTACATCTGCTGTCGGATCTGATTCTGCGAATCCTAATTTTTGTGCTTCCTGTAAAGCCTCTTCATACGACCATCCATTTTGACTCATCTTTGTTAACATGTAATTTGTTGTTCCATTTACAATTCCCATTATTTTTTCAATTTGATCTGAAGCTAATCCGTCTGTTAATCCTCTTAACACTGGAATACCACCCGCTACACTTGCCTCATAACATAGATCACAATCATTTACGTTCGCTAATTGAAGAAGTTCCGCACCGTATACAGCCATTAAATCTTTATTTGCTGTTACGACATGCTTCTTATTTCGTAAAGCCTTCACAATATGCTGTTTTGCTTCTTCAATTCCGCCCATTACCTCTACTACAATATCAATATTTGAATCATTTAGAACTTCATCTGCATGACTTGTTACTGCAATTCCATCAATACAAACATCGCGTTCTTTTTCCAAATCACGTACAACGACTGTTTTTACTTTCACTTCGTATCCTGTATCAAGTGCGATTTTTTTATAATGTTCTTTCAAAATGTGGACAACACCACTTCCGACTGTACCTAATCCTAACACCCCAACATTAATAACGTTATGCATCTTCTAATCTCCTCCTACAATTTTATTTTTTATCTCTATCAATCACCTTGTTCTGCTTTTTAATCATGCAGGTGGTGGTTATTTCCGTACGTACGAATCGTTTCATGTTACAGCACCTCCTTTCAAAGTAATAAAGTGAAACTTTAATCAGTGGAGATTTTGACCATTCCTCACTGATTATTAGTTGAACCAATCGGGCTTTTACGGACAGTTGATCTCCCAACTAACTCCCTCGCATCTGCCAAATTTTGAGATGGGAGTCTTACTGACCGTTAATGCGGGATAAAAAAACACACTCATCCCTAGGAAAGGGACGAATGTGTTTTCGTGGTTCCACCCTTGTTCCAATCTAGACGTATCTCCTCCTAGATTGCTCAAGTTCAGATAACGGCTGATACCGTCAATAATTACTAGATTACTCGTTCACTATTGAAGTTCAAAGGTGGTAAAATCATTTCTCGTGTTAGGAAGCTCACACCCTTGGCTTCCCTCTCTGTAAACCGTAAAAATGATTTCGTGTCCTTATCGTTACTTTTTCGTTCATGTTTATTTGTTAACTCATTATACTCGCATAAAAAACAAAATCAATACCATTTTTTAATTATTTGAAATTTTCAATCTCTAAGGCCGTAAAAAAACACACTCATCCCTAGGAAAGGGACGAATGTGTTTTCGTGGTTCCACCCTTGTTCCAATCTAGACGTATTTCCTTCTAGATTGCTCAAGTTCAGATAACGGCTGATACCGTCAATAATTACTAGATTACTCGTTCACTATTGAAGTTCAAAGGTGGTAAAATCATTTCTCGTGTTAGGAAGCTCACACCCTTGGCTTCCCTCTCTGTAAACCGTAAAAATGATTTCGTGTCCTTATCGTTACTTTTTCGTTCATGTTTATTTGTTAACTCATTATACTCGCATAAAAAACAAAATCAATACAATTTTTTAATTATTTCAAATTCTCTATCTCTAAGGCCGTAAAAAAACACACTCATCCCTAGGAAAGGGACGAATGTGTTTTCGTGGTTCCACCCTTGTTCCAATCTAGACGTATCTCCTCCTAGATTGCTCAAGTTCAGATAACGGCTGATACCGTCAATAATTACTAGATTACTCGTTCACTATTGAAGTTCAAAGGTGGTAAAATCATTTCTCGTGTTAGGAAGCTCACACCCTTGACTTCCCTCTCTGTAAACCGTAAAAATGATTTCGTGTCCTTGTCATTACTTTTTCGTTCATGTCTATTTGTTAACTTATTATAGTTATCAAATTTTTAAAAAGCAAGCCTATTTTTATTAACTATTTTCAAGATCATTTTTTATTATATTTCACAATAATATTTTATACCGACCAATCTATTTACCTATTTTGCAATTTCCCAACTTGTAAATTAATGTTTCACATAAAAGTATTCCATTCCAAAACGAGTAGATCCCTTCCTTTTAAAACTATACTAATAAAGGATTTTTTAATACAATCTTTTCGTATAACTTTCTTCTAAAGAACGTGCAACATCCTCTTCTGAAGTATTCACCTTCGCATGCTCCAACAACATTTTTGCTGCTGAAGGTAACTCTTTTTTATTTAACCAAGATTCTGGATCCCACATCTTAGAACGAATAAAAGCTTTTGCACAATGAATGTAGCATTCTTCTATTTCAACAACAATTCCAAGTAACGGATTACGTCCATTCACCTGCATCTCTTTCAAAATTTCTTCATCGTTTGTAATATATGCTTTACCGTTTATTCGGAGTGTTTCCCCAAGACCAGGAATAAAAAAGATTAACCCTACGTGCGGATTTGAAATAATATTTAAAATGGAGTCTATACGACGATTGCCCGGCCTTTCCGGAATGATAATTTTATTTTTATTCAATACATATACAAATCCAGGTGCATCCCCTCTTGGCGAAGCATCACACTCTCCTAATTTATTTGCAGTAGATAATACTAGAAAAGGAGATTTAGACAGAAAATCTACACAATGATGATCAAGTGATGAAATAACTTTTTTCAAAGCTCGCTCACTTGGTTGCCCCAATATTTGTCGTAATTCTTCCTCTGTTGAAATAATCGATTTTATTTCCTTACTTTCTATCCCCATTTACAACCACCCCTTTTTTCTTTATTTTCCCAAATTTTAATACAAATATTGTATAATAAAATTTGCAGAAAGGGGAATTAAAATGACAGAGTGGTTAACGATATTTGATTCTGAAAAAAATACACTTGGAAAGAAATTACGTGATGAAGTACATCGTGACGGTGATTGGCACGAAACATTCCATTGCTGGTTTATAGAAAAAGATGATGAAGATATGTTCTTATATTTCCAATTACGCTCTAAAAATAAAAAAGAAGCTCCGGGTATATGGGATATTACTTCAGCTGGACATATTATGCATGATGAAGATGTACAAATTGGCGGCCTTCGTGAAATCGAAGAAGAATTGGGGCTTTCCTTTCAAACGACTGATTTAAAATACAAAGGAATCTATAAAATAGATTATGAAATTTCAAATCTTACTGATCGTGAGTTTTGTCATATGTATTTTCACAACGTAATAAAGCCTCTTCCATTTGCACCAGGTGATGAAGTAGACGATGTGATGAAAGTACATGCAACTGCTTTTCTACAACTATTAAAAAGAGAGATTTCATCTTTTTCGGCTATTTCTGTTTTAAACAATAAACCAATTACAATAACAATTGAAGATATTTATCCGTATGATCTTACATACTATGAATTTGTTATAGAGCAAGGAAAAGAATTCTTAAAAAATAATAGTTTATAAATAAAATAGGACTCCTAGCATAATATTGCGCAGAGTCCTATTTTTTTACTATTGTTCAAGTATCTTTAATCTATTCTCTACTTGTATAAATAAACGAATGATTAATAACAGCATAACCACCATAATCGCTATTATTGTATGGGGATATCTAAACAGTATACTAATAACACTTCCAATTAATATCATGATGAATCCGTTTTTCTTCATCACTTCTGCACTATACTTGTTACCTGCATCCCATAACTTCTTATTTTTCATAGACCGTTTCGTACGATAACCATATGCTGCGTTAATATCTGTCGGTGGATTTTTTTGAAGAATACGTGCGGCAAGTATAAATATAATACCGATCAACATGCTTATTCCTATGTTTACTAGTGCATACAACAATTATATCCACCCCCTAATTTATACCTTCATTATACTATATAATCACCCAAGTTCCAATTATTAACATTTTCATTTTCTCTCTTTAGATGTCTGGAACATACTTGGAAGTGTTACAAAGCGCGCTCCTTTCGTTTTCAACTGTGGAATGATTTTGTCTAGCGCATCTACAGATCCTTGTAAATGCCCACCTGGAGTTGAATGCTGAAGTATGACACTACCTGGAAATGAATTCCCTAGCACATTATTTGTAATCGTATCAGCACTTACACCTTTCCAATCAACCGTATCAACACTCCACTGTACAATCATAAAATTTTGCTCTGTTGCCCACTTCAATTGATTTTCAAGTATTTCACCGTAAGGCGGACGTATAAACTTCGGTGCATAACCAGCTAACCGATTTAATATTTCTTCCGTTTTTATAATTTGATTATGGTACTCAGCCTCATTTACTTTCGCTAAATTTGGATGACTATACGTATGATTACCAATTACATGCCCTTCGTTTGCAATACGCTTTACTACATTCGGAAACTTTTCTGCATTTTCACCGAGCAAGAAAAAAGTAGCTTTCACATTATGTTGTTTTAACTTATCTAAAATTTTTGGCGTAAATACTAAATCTGGTCCATCATCAAATGTAAGAGCTACTTCCGCTTTATTGTATGGTCCTGAAAATGCATACGCATATTTTTCGACCCATGAAAATGGTGTCCATGATCCACGATCCTCTTCTTTCATTTGTGCTTCATAATTTTGAGGAACATGTAATGCGTATGGTAGCGCATTTACATAGTCTCCATAATAAAATGAATGATATGGCATATAAGCGTACGAAATATTGCGTTCTAGCCCTAAAGGAAATGGAACGAACATTTCTGGTGAATAAAAATAATACATGATAAAAACCTCCCTAAAATTTCATATGTGTTTCATCTGTACTTTGTTAGAGAAATTCTGATTCCTGAACAAAAATAAGACTGTCCGTAATTAGGACAGTCTTACTGATTTATATACTTAATAAATTACTTTACTATCTTTCGGTAATTTTCTTACATGCTTTAAATAGCTCGTCACTTTGTCATCATCATCTTGCGGATATTGATATTCATAAGTGTTAGCAATTTCGTTCGCAACTTCCCTAAATAAATTACCCATTATGAAAAATGAATCCCAAATATTTTCATACTCTGCATTTGAAAATGTCCTTTTAAACTGCTCCCAGACATCTTTTTCAACATATTGTTCGAAATACTTCCCAAACTTCCCAGCATTAGCTGTAAACTTTGTTTTCATACCAATATGCCACTCTAGCATTACAACTAACATATCTCGCATTGGGCCTTCAAGCATTCCTTTCGCATAAGTAAGCTCCTCGCGCCATAACCCTTTTCCTACATTTGTACTGCACCACCAAAATTCATTACAGCAATCTAAAAACTCTTTTTCCTTAGGCTTTTTTACTAAGTAATCTTTATCGCTTGCTGGTGGGAATTCTCCCAGACAATTATCTTTATCAAGAAGCAGTTTACTTAAACTATCTTTTCCAACGAACTTTTTTATTAACTCAACTGGAACTAGTGTTAAATCAATCCGATTCCCATCCATGAACTGCATTAAATACGGAAACTTCCCGTCTTCATCTGCTGGAATTAATGACATTTCTTCCGGCATTTGTACAATCATTATTTCTCCAAATCTACGAATCCAATTATGATTAGATATAAAAGATTGTATATCATTCACAACATACATAATATCATAATCTTGAAAACAATCTTTTTTCACATTTGGATTTACACGCGATCCATTCATGATGACAGCTCGAATTCTTTCATCCTCTTTTGCTGTATTTATAATTAAGTCTAGCATTTCTTTTTCAGTTCTCATCTACTTATAGCCTCCAATTTTTTAATATATAATATAGCGTTATGTATACTGGAGGTCCACGAGCTAATCTCGTTATACACGATACATGTTATAATTTTTGAAACTTCTTTTTCATCCCTTTTTCCTCCTTATATCACTCTTTTACAACTGCCATCACAAACCCATCGTATCCCTTACTTCCTACAGTTTGAAGCGCTGTAGCACTAACACGTGGCTCAGCAGCTATTAATTCATAGAAACGGCGTATTCCTTGTACACGAGGATCGCTACTAGTATTGTCAATAACTTCTCCTTCACGTACTACGTTATCACCAATAATTACAGTACCCGGTCGTGATAGTTTTAGTGCCCATTCAAAATAAGCAGGGTTATTTTGTTTATCAGCATCTATGAAAATAAAGTGAAACTTTAATTAGTGGGGGGTGTTCATCCCCACTGATTATTAGTTGAACCAATCGGGCGTTTACGGGCAGTTGATCTCCCACCTAACTTCTTTGCTCTAGCCTACCTTTGAGGTGGGAGTCTTACTGCCCGTTAATGCGGGATAAAATCAAAAGGTTCATACTGCTCATTTTTTATTTGTTGTAAAGAATCTAACGCTAATCCTGTTCGTATTTCAATTTTATCATTCAAATTAGCACGTTCAATATTGCTACGTGCAATTTCTGCATGTTTTTCATTTGCTTCCAATGTAACAACTTGTCCTCCAGATGGTAAGCCCCTTGCAATCCATATCGTGCTATATCCGCCTAGAGTACCAATTTCCAAAATGTTTCGAGCTCCTTGAATTTGTACTAATAGTTGCAAAAACTTCCCTTGCGTTGGCGATACATCATGTGCCGGTAAATTAGCTGCAGCGTTTGCTTGAAGGACCCTTTCTAATGTAGAATCTTTCGGTATTAATACATCACTCATATATTGATCAACAGCCGACCATTTCTCAATCGTACTCATGTATATACCATCCCCTTAAAGTTTTTTTATGCTTTTCTACCATTCACACTTGATTATACCGAAAATTCCGTTTTATATACAAAAAATAAAGAAGGAACACCTACTCCATTACAGAATAGATGTCCCTTCTTTGTTAATACATGTAGCCCTTACGGATTAGTAGACCAAAGTCCTGCTGATTTAATAAATGTACGTTTATTTAATTTCAGCTGTGCTACGATAAACTCTGCAATATCTTCTGCTTGCATTACTTTATCAGGATTTCCATCAGTTAACCCTAAATCTACAGCCATATCAGTTGCTACTGTACTTGGAGTTAAAGCCGTTACACGAATGTTATGTTTACGAACTTCCATCGCTAACGATTCTGTTAAGCCAAGAACACCAAATTTAGAAGCACTATATGCACTTGTTACAGGCGCGCCTTTTTGTCCTGCTGTAGATGAAATATTAATAATATCACCAGATTGTTGTTCAATCATGCTTGGTAAAGCGGCACGAGTTGCATAGTATACACCCATTAAGTTTACTTGAATGATTTTTTCCCAATCAGCAACGTCTAATTCTAAAAACTTACCAAATTTAGAAATACCAGCGTTATTAATTAAAATATCGATAGACCCTAAACCGTTTTTTAACGTTTCAATTGCAGTCGTTACCTCTTCATACGAAGATACATCAGCAGTCGCAATAACAGCTTTTACGCCTTCTGCTTCCACTTCTTTCGCTACAGCTTTTAAGTTTTCTTCTGAACGAGCTAAAAGACCTACATTTACGCCTTCTTTCGCTAATGCGATCGCTACAGCACGACCAATACCTCTACCTGCTCCTGTAATTAAAGCATTTTTACCTTGTAATAATTCTGCCAAGTATAACACTCCTTAATCTTCTCTGTTGTTTATCATATTAAAAGTGTATCTATGTTTATGTAAAAAGGCAATGATGCACTTTCATGTGCGTAGGTTACTTATAGGTAACCATAGTAGCTATATATGCCTTTTTAAAGAAGAATAGTGTTAGAAATCTTTCCACCTAACACTACTTTTCTTCATATTTAGGAATACACACAATAAATTCTGTACCATTTCCTTCCTCACTCTCGACTTTTATTTCTCCTTCATGAAGATCAAGTACTTTTTTTACAATAGCTAAACCTAAGCCACTTCCTCCATAGGCACGATTTCGTGAAGAATCCGCTTTATAAAAACGCTCAAAAATATGTTGTTTCTGTTCTTCTGATATACCAATTCCTGAATCACAGATACGCACTTCCACTACTGTCTCATGTTCCTTTAACTGAATAGTGATCGTACCACCGCTTGGAGTAAATTTAATGCTATTATGAATTAAATTAATCCACACTTGACTCATACTTTCTTGGTCTGCAGTTACATGGACTTTCTCTAAATCAAGATCTAATTCAATTTCTTTTTCAGCCCAGAGTGGTTCACTATTTAATACAATTTGCTTTAACTGTTGATCTAATCGATAGCTCACTCTTTCTGGTGTATACTCTTCGGATTCTAAAAGAGTTAGCTTCAATAAGTTTTGACTTAGTTTAGATAATCTCGTTGTTTCAGTTTCAATAATGGTAAGATAATGCTTTCTTTTTTCCTCAGAAAGATTATCATCTTGTAGTGCTCTAGCAAATCCTTTTATAGAAGTTAATGGTGACTGTATTTCATGAGAAACATTTGATACAAACTCTTGTCTCATTTTCTCCATCGTATTCAGTTCATCTGTCATATCATTTATACTTTTTACGAGCACGCCAATTTCTCCATCATACTTTTCTTCATTTCGTATTTTTACGGAGAAGTCTCCTTTTGCAATTTTTTGTATCGGTTCAATAATAGTCCAAATCATTGCCTCTCGTTTTGGCCTCATTAATATTCCAATTAATGTCCAAATAAGAATAATAAATACAAAACCGACCATATCACTAATTAGAAAGGCAACAAACGGCGATACATTTACGTCAAAAGCATTCAATAAACTAGTTGCTACATAAAATGCGATAGACCAAATGATAGTAAGAAAAGTAAAGAGAGCTAATACCGCTCCAAATACTTTCAGCATCTTCAACTTACTCATTCGTTTTCTTTTTCTCATTTACTTACCTCTAAGCGATACCCTAATCCTCTTATTGTTTTAATACTAAATTTCGACTTCTCTTCTTGAAACTTCTCACGTAACCGATTAATATGAACGTCTAGTGTACGTTCATTCCCTTCAAAATCATATCCCCATATTTCTTCAATTAATTGCTCTCTCGAACAAGTTCTTCCCGCCTTAGATCCTAATGTAAAAAGTAACTCGAATTCTTTTAGCGGTAACGTAACCGTTTGTTCCCCCAGTGTCACTTCAAACGTTTTACGGTTTAACAGTACATTTCCAACTTGAATCGATTGCGATACTGTAATTTGGTAACGTTTCAGTAACGCCTTTACTCTCACTACTAATTCTATAGGATCAAATGGTTTTACGAGATAATCATCTGTCCCAAGGTGAAATCCTTTTACTTTTTGTGATGTTTCTCCTTTGGCAGTTAGCATCAGAACCGGGATATCATAGTATTTTCTTAATTCAAAACATACATCAAATCCATCCATATTTGGCATCATGATATCAAGAATAACCATATCGACTTTTACTTCGTCCATTTTCCTAAGTGCATCTATGCCATCAATTGCCTCATATGTTTGAAAGCCTTCCCGCTCTAAAAAAACAGAAACGAGTTCTCTAATATGTGGATCGTCGTCTACTATTAAAATTTTAGGTATCAAAGGAACCATTTCCTTTCTACTAAGCATCTTTTATATTTTTTAAAATGAATAATCAGCGGAGTACAACCTCCACTGATTATTCATTTTATAATGCACCCTCTTTAATTTTCAATTGTTGCGTTGCAAACTCACGATACATGTCATGTGTACGTAATAATTCATCGTGCGTACCGCTTCCTGTAAGGTTCCCTTTTTCAATAAAGATAATTTTATCCGCATCTACAACCGTAGAAAGCCTATGTGCAATAACTAAAGTTGTTCTGCCTTTCATTAAGTTATTTAATGCCTTTTGAACGACAGACTCGGATTTACTATCTAGACTTGAAGTTGCTTCATCTAACATAAGAATTTGCGGATTTCGAAGTAATGCTCGGGCAATCGCAATTCGCTGTCTTTGTCCTCCAGAAAGCTTCACACCGCGCTCTCCAACTTCTGTTGCATATCCATTTGGTAAATCATGAATAAATGCATCAACATATGCCATAGCTGCTACTTTTTCAATTTCTGCATCCGTCACTTCGCCCTCAACACCGTAACAAATATTATCACGAATCGTTCCATCGATTAACGGACTATCTTGTGATACATAACCAATTTGACGTCGCCATGACTGCAATGAATAGCTCGTAATTGATTCTTTTCCTAATTTAATAGCACCACCAGTTGGCTCATAAAAACGTTCTAATAATGAAAATAAAGTTGTTTTTCCGCTACCACTTGGACCTACAATCGCTGTTACTTTTCCAGATTCAATTGTGAAATCAATATTGTTCAATACTTTCTCATCTTCGTTATACTCAAAATGTACATTTTCAAGAACTATCGACTGCTTAGCATTCGAAACCTTCACACCAGTTTCATGATCTTCTACTTCATATTCTAAAATCGCATGAATTCTTTCCGTTGCACCAATTGCCTTTTGGAATTGTGTAAAGAACATAGATAACTGGCTCATTGGCATAATAATTTGAACTAAATATAAAATAAATGCTACAAGTTCACCTGTTGTTAATGCACCACTAGAAACTCGCATTCCACCATAGCCTACGATAATAACAAGCAGTGCCATTAAAACAAACGACATAACTGGTGAAATTAATGCTTGCACTTTTCCTTCTTTTAAACCAAATTGCAATAACTTTTGTATCCCTGTATTACCTGTCTCATATTCTCTTTTTTCTGTATTTGAAGATTTCACTAAACGAATTTCTGATAACACCTGTGTTAACACACTTGTAAAAGATGCTGTTTCATCTTGAAGCGCTTTTGAAATCTTATACATTTTTCGTCCAAGAGGAACTAAAATTAATACAGACAACGGAATAACCGTTAAGAGTAAAGCTGTCATTTTCCAATCTAAAACAAATAATACAATTAATGATCCAACAATTGAAATACCGCCTGTTAATAAATTTGACAAGTGCTCAGAAATTAATGTTTTCACAACACCTGTATCATTTGTCATACGGCTAATCGTATCGCCTGTTCTATTTTGATCATAATAAGATACTGGTAAAACAAGCACCTTTTTCCACAAACGTTCTCTCAGTCCAGCTACAATCTTCTGCCCAATATAATTTAGTAAATAAATAGACAATCCTGCAGCAATGGTTTGCATGACAAAGAAGGCAACTAGCCCAACAATTTGTCCTGTACTAATTGACGAAAGCGAAAAATTATCTACTAATCCTTTTGTTAACATCGGAATAAATAAACTCGCTCCTGTAGAAAGCAAACTCATTAACAATGCAAAAACAAGAATCCCTTTCGGAGGATTTGTATCTCGAATAAGGCGTAAAAACTGCCTCCAACTTCCTTTTTTCTTCATTTCATTTCTAACTTCCATTCCTGTTCATCTCCTCGTGTTAAGCCAAACTGCTCTTTCTAAAACTAGAATACAGTACAAATGTAAACTGAATGTAAACACACTTTTTCTATTTTTACAAAATATACATAAAAACTCATCTTTACAACAGATATAAACATCTGATATTATTACCTGGTACTTAATATTATTGTATGTGAATTATAGATAACTAATTTAAAATACTATATAAATCTCCAGTTATTGAAAGGAGTATCCTTTTTGCAAACAAATATACATTCTGAAAAGGAAACAATCATTTTTATTCACGGCTTAGTTGGCAATCGTCGTGCCTTCAAAAAAGAGCATAAACGATTTTCTGCCTCCTACAACATTATAACTTATGACTTATTAGGTCACGGCGACGATAAAGGAGAAGCTATTGAATTTTCATTACAGCGCCTCGTAGATCAATTATTGAAATTATATGAAAAAGAAGGTATTACAGAGGCTCATATTTGCGCTTTAAGCTATGGCTGTTATATCTCCACTATTTTTGCACAAATGCACCCGGAAAAGGTATTAAGCATTTGTCATATTGGTGGACATTATAATAATCCATCCCTTTTATATAACGTATTTCAAAAATTTTGGGAGAAGCGAGGAGACGAATACTCTAAATGGCTCTCTCAATACGCAAATACTATTTTTCCAAGCGGCATATTAAAAGCGAATCCGTTCGCAGTCATTTCAAGAAATATTTACTACCGTTTCGGATTACAATTACATTCATCCATAATTGCCCAATCATTACGACACCGGTTAGAATTCGATTTAAAATCTAAATTAAAATCACTTCCCCACCCTATATTATGGGTAATGGGTGAACAAGATCATCTCTATAAATCTTGCCTATTTGATTTAAAATCTATTCTGCCAAACGTTCTATATAAGGAAATACCTTTAGCAGGACATGCTGCAAACTTATTTCGTCCTAACTATTTTCATGACTTATATGATCGATTTTTAAATGGAAAGTTAAAATAAAAACTACTAAACTTCCAATTTATTCAACTATAAAAAGGCTTCCCAAGTTTCCTTGGAAAGCCTTTTCTCTATACGAAAAGTATAAAATACTTTTTCTTAGTATGCTTTTGTGTAACCTAAAATGTGCTTGCTCCAGTAAGAGTTGCTTACAGAACTAATACGTACACCAGTTGCATCAGTTTCTGCACTAATGAACTGACCGTTTCCTAAGTAAACACCCATGTGAGAAGGACCTGATTTATAAGTATTTTGGAAGTATACTAAATCACCTGGTTGTGGATTACTAGTTTTTGTTTTAGAGCTCCAGTATCCAGCAACTGTTTGACGAGCGCCTTTATGACCAGTTTGATTTAATACGTAGTGAATGAATCCACTGCAGTCAAAACCAGCAGGTGTTGTACCAGCAGTTCTGTATGGTGAACCATTTAAAGATCTAGCGAATCCAGCGATTGAAGACGTATCTCCACCTGTAGGTGCTGTTGGTTTTTGTACTTGGTTAGAACCTTGGTTAGAACCTTGGTTACCACCAGTCACTCCACCTTTTACAAACTTAACATAGTCTGCACTTACGTAACCTGTGCGGCCATTATGGTTAATCTTGTACCAACCATTTTCTGCGCCAGTAACGTTTAATACTTTACCGTTTGTTACCCCACCAATTACAGCATTGTATGTAGCTGGGCCTGTACGTACTTTTAAAGCACCAGTGTTAACAACATAAGAACCACCAGTTTGGACTGTAGTAGTATTGTTGTTGTTTGTAGTTGGTTTTTGTGTTTCGTTAGATACAGCAGAACCACCTTTTGTTACGAAGTCTTTGCTTACGTATCCAGTTCCACCGTTGAAGTTGATTTTAAACCAATCTTGTACTTCACCTACAACTTGTACTGTTTTCCCTTTATTTACAGAACCTAATACTGTATGAGAAGTACTTGGGCCTGTACGTACGTTAAGTGAAGAAACGTTTACTGTGTAAGTACCTGTTCCTTGTTGAACAGTTGTTCCTTTGTTACCACCAGTTGTTACGAAGTCACCACTTACATAACCTGTTTGGCCGTTTACACTTACTTTGAACCAACCGTTTTCTTGTCCAATTACTTGTAGTACTTGACCTTGTTTTACTTTAGAAATAACGTTATGTCCTGTACCAGCACCTGAACGAACATTTAATACATCAGCAGTTACTGTGTATTTTAATTCAGAAGTTGTTTCTACTTTTTTTGTTTCAGTTACAGTCGTTTGAGTTTGTGTTTGAGTTTGTCCATTAATTTCTTTTAGCGCTTCGTTCGAAACTTGTGCATGAGCAGAATCCATACCTGGAACTGCAACACCTGCTACTGAAGCTGCTGCTAAACCTGCAATTACTTTTTTCATAAGTTGTCTTTACTTCCTTTCCCTACTATCCTCTTAAAAAAACATATAAACTTAATACTTTACAATATTATCAAAGTAAAATATTCATCAAGTTCCATTTTTTAACAAGAGTTTTATTTTTCACACGTATTTCATTTTAAATGCATGAAGTGAATTCCGTGTGAACTTCATGTGAACTTTATCATTAAACATAGTAATTTTGCAACGATTTTCTTCAAATTTCTTATGTATCGCATGAAAATTCGACATTCCATTCATTATCTCAATATAGAATACTTATTTTCTATCCAATAAAAAAATTTATTAACGAATACAAAACAAACTATGTGTTTTCTTGATAAAATGAATTACATGAAGCGTACTCTTATCATGGCAAAAATTACTTAATTAATCAATAGTATAATATTTTCAGAAAACTAATTTCCTATACGATCTATGTTTTTTAAATAATTTGACGAATTGTAAGATTTAGTTCTCAAAACCTCATTCTATGTTAAAGAAAATACACACTCCATTGACTATTTATTTTTTTACTAACTATGGAATTTTTGAAATATTTCCGTTATTATTTATATAATCATATAATATGAAACTCTTATCAACAAAGAGATGTGCAAGGACTGCCGACTTCCACCATTCCAAATTGTAGTCTTACTAGTAATGAACAAGGAGGTGCATTTGTGAAAAACATAATAGACGATCACATAAACAAAAATATAGAATTATACTACGCCTCTATTCAGTTCGTTTCATTTATAACATTACAAAAAATATCAACTATTGAAACACGTAAAAAAGAATTGAAAAATCAGATGAAAAATTGCCAACAAAAAAATCCTTACTACTTATAAAGTGAAACTTTATAAGTAGTAAGGATTTTTTGCATCTCCCACTAATTATTATCCTTCACCAATCGGGCGTTTGCGGGCCGTTAATGCGGGATAATAAAAGGTGAACAGGTCGTATCTCTGTTCACCTTTTATAATTTCTACCTTATTTATAAATTTTCACACGATTTTCTAATGGTTGGAACTCTTTTTCGCCAGCAAGTACTACTGGTTTACCAAATGGCATTTGCGCAGTGAGTTTCCAGTTTTCTGGAACATCCCATTCTTTTCTTACTTTTTCATCAATTAATGGATTATAATGTTGCAATGTAGCACCAAATCCTTCAATTTCTAAAGCTGTCCAAATTGCAAATTGTAACATCCCTGAGGATTGCTGTGACCAAGTTGGAAAGTTCTCTTTATATAGTGCAAATTTTTCTTGAAGCCCTTCCACTACTTCACTGTCTTCAAAGTATAAAACCGTTCCATAACCACTTTTAAATGCATTCATTTTTTCTTCTGTAGGTGCAAAGTTATTTTCAGGTACAATTTTCCGTAATGTTTCTTTCGTAAGATCCCATAATTTATCATGTTGTTCTCCTAACAAAACAACAACACGAGCACTTTGAGAATTAAAAGCTGAAGGTGTATGTTTTACAGCATGATAAATCACTTCTTGAATTTTCTCATCAGAAACTACTTGCTCTTTACTAATTGCATAAATAGATCTTCTGTCTTCAATTGCTGAGTAAAAATCTTTTGCCATCATAATTCCCTCCAATTTTCAATTGAGGCTATTTCATATGTATACATCATACAACGCCCCTTCAAACTTATTATTAATAAGTTTATAACTTTATACTATCAACAAACATTGATAAACTCAAATAATAACTCTCACATTTTTTACCTTTTTACTTCCCGTGTTTTAAATAAAAAAGCAGTTTATCGTTACTAAAAATAAGTAACAATAAACTGCCTTCCTCATGTAATGTTCTAACTTAGCATTTTACTTAATTAACTAATCCAAATGTATATGACATTAACTTATTCGTCTCTGTAAAACGTTTTGTTTTACTGGAAGTCCCCATGACTACTGTAATAATTCGAGTATCTCCTTGTTTTGCAGTACCTGTAAAACAGTACCCTGCACTATCTGTAAATCCTGTTTTTAATCCGTCTATTCCTTCTATATATAAACTTTTATTATTTTTGTTTAGCATGTCATTTGTACTGATAACATTAATATTATTAAATGCTAACTGACTTTGACGTAAGTGAGTCACTTCTAATATCTCCGGATAATCTTTTATAAGATGATACGCCAGTTTTGCTACATCGGCAGCTGTCATCTTAGTCTCACTTCCATCAGGCTCTTGTAGCCCTGATGCATTTGCGAATTTAGCATGTTCCGACATTTCTAACTGTTTCGCTTTTGCATTCATAAGTTGAACGAAATCTTTCTCCGTCTTTGCCATATGTTCTGCTAACGCCACCGCCGAATTATTTGCCGATTCAATCATTAATGCATGGTACAAGTCTTTCACAGTCAATGTGTCATTCACTTGGACTGGGATTCTCGCACCCTCTGTTTGCGCTGCTTTCTCACTCATTTTCACCGGATCTTCCCAGCGAACTTTCCCATTATGTACACTCTCTAATAAAAGGTACGCTGTCATCATCTTAGACATACTAGCTGGCGCAAAAGCTTCATTTTCGTTATGTTGATAAATAACATCTCCATTACTCGCATCGATAATCATAGCTGCTTTTGCATCAACTTTTGGTGGGATGTACTTTGACGGAACTACTTTTTCAGTTAACCCAGTTTTAGGTAGCTCTGCCACTTGTAAAGGTGGTCCCTCTACATTTGTTGTACTCTTTTGAGTTCCTTGGAATAAGAACCAACATATCCCTAAAATAATGACTAATAGGATTGTTACTCTTCCCCATTTCAACCGATTCATTTCAAAACTCCTTTAGCAAACCTTTTATACACTCACAGTCAACCATAACAACAATTCCTGCATATCGTCAAGGTAAAAAGTATATTTATTCATATACAACAATTATTATTTCAATCTATTTATGTTACACTATGAATACTGAAATATAAGAATATTCAATGATAAATTCATAAACAAACTATTTAATAGAAAGGATTCATACAAATGATACTTCCAAAACCATTAAAATACGGCGATACTATTGGGATTTATTCGCCCTCTTCACCAGCAACCTACACTTCCCCAAAAAGGTTTGAACGAGCAAAATCTTACTTAAAACAGAAAGGGTTTCATATATTGGAAGGTTCACTTACAAATCAATATGATTATTATCGTTCTGGCAGCATACAAGAGCGTGCTGATGAACTAAATGATTTGATAAGAAATCCAAATATTTCTTGTATCATGTCAACAATTGGTGGGATGAATTCCAATTCATTATTACCTTATATCGATTATGATACTTTTCGAAATAACCCTAAAATAATGATTGGATATTCAGACGTATCAGCTTTATTACTAGGAATTTATGCAAAAACAGGAACTCCTACATTTTACGGTCCTGCACTCGTTCCTTCTTTTGGAGAATTTGAGCCTTTTGTAGATGACACATACAAATATTTTTCAGAAACATTACTAAACGATCAACCTCTTCCTTACAATATAAAGCAACCGTTATTTTGGTCAGATGAATTTATTAATTGGGAAGAAAAAATGAAAGAAAAAGAACTTAGACCAAATAATTGGATTTCTGTAACGAATGGACAAGCTACTGGGCGTATGATTGGCGGGAACTTAAATACAATACAAGGAATTTGGGGTAGTCCTTATATGCCACCTATTCAAGAAGGTGATATTCTATTTATTGAAGATAGCTCAAAAGATGCAGCTACTATTGAAAGAAGCTTTTCCTTACTTAAACTTAACGGAGTATTTGATAAAGTCTCTGGTATCATTCTTGGAAAACATGAGCAATTTGATGATTGCGGTACGAATCGAAAACCTTACGAAATACTATTAGAAGTACTACAAAATCAAAGAATCCCTTTTCTAGCTGACTTTGATTGTTGTCATACGCATCCAATGATCACTATGCCCATAGGTATTCCAATTAAGTTGGATGCGACCAATAAAACGATACATATTTTAGAAAAATGGACGGTCTAAGCACACTTATATTATAGGAAGAAAATATAATGAACTTACCGTTAGAAAACAATGAAAAGCTCCGTTTATGAAAAACGGAGCTTTTCATTATTGACCTAAATTTTGTATCTTATCTTTCAAATCTCGCACTTGATCCATCGTCTGCATAAGCTCAGAGTTTTTAAATTGCTCTACATCAATTTTCCCTTCCTCTACCTTCTTCATAGACGTATCAATTAATGTATTTAACTTTTCATTATATCCGACGATTTGTTGGTGAAGATCCTTCGCAACATCTGGTGGTGTTAATTCATTAAAAGCTGGTATATCTTGTTTAATTTCATTTAGCTTCGCTTCCAATTCTTTTCGGGCTTCTTTATCATTAACAGCCTTTTCCGCTAACGCTGGAGCTTCATTTGCAAATGCGCTTATTTCATTCACATAGTCTGTTGCCTTTTGAGCATAATCTAATGAGTTCTTTCCTTCCTCTACTATCGAACAACCTATTAAACCAATTGAAACTATCAATACTAATAAAGTTGATTTTATTTTCATTTTAGACTCCCTTCGTCTTTATAATTGTCTGTAAGCTTCCCTTCATAACTTCTAGCTTAATTGCTTATAACCTTTTTTCAAATAGCAATTTACCCACTTACATGCCCTATTATTGTTACAACATCAATTTCTATATGTACGCTAATAATATCTTCAATTATATCCATATATCCTTGTCCTATAGCTGTTCCATAGTGTAATGACAGCCCCTTCTTTTCATAAACTGACTTTGGCACTGTAAAAATAAATCTCCTCAAGTTTCTTTCATCAGCTGGTTCCATAATTAAAACAATCCCATCCTCATCAAACATATACACTCGCCCTCCAACTTTACATTCACTATGGCTCAGTATTGCCTTGGTCAACTAAATTTAAAACCTAAAAATACGATACACGCTGCTCTATAATTAAAATAAGAAGCATTCATTCTTTTTTTAAAGAATGAACGCTTCTTCAAAACGTTGTTTTAAAGGTCCTTCCCCCCTGTAGATGGGGGATATCACTTCCCCTCAATACACATCTCTTGCCTATCATTTTCGGACAATATAGAGCATATCTGTTTCAGATAACCCAAATTTCTTAGCGCTTTTCATTCCTTGTTTTTCAGCTATGTTATACAGTTCCACCTTAAATCCTGCATTCATTAATCGTTGAATAAATCCTGATTGATTATAAATTCTTACATGATCTTCATGACCAAAAGCTAATTTTCTTAATTTCGGTGTTACAATTAATTCATTCTCTATAATAGAATCTACATTCATTACGATTGGCACTTGAATAATTCCCCATCCATTTGGCTTTAATATTCTATATAACTCTCGCATCGCTTTTTCATCATCGAAAACGCGTTCTAATACATGGTTACATAAAATCACATCAAATGTGTTATTTTCATATACAATTCTTGTAACATCTATTTCTTTCATTAACGGATCCTTCGGTTCAATATCTCCACATACATATGTAATGTTTTTATACTGACTAAACCATCCTCTTACCTTTGCTTCCGGTGCAATATGAAGTACAGTATCATTTCCACTTAATAAATCAGTTTCCATTTCAATATAAACACGATATAACCTTTCACGATCCATCGAATCACATACCGGACAAATCCCCGTATCTTTATTCCACATCTCGAATTTATATTTTGGAAAATCGTAATGTGCTGGCCAAGGGGAAAATTTTGCAAATTGTTGATTGCAATATTGACAATAACATACTTCTTTCTCAAATATACGAGTAACTACCTTATTTAGTGCCTTCTCTATCTTTCCATTATCAATTTCATTTACTTGCCCACCTCTTACTGCATCTTTCATTATGAACACCGCATTTTCCAAACAATAAGTCAAGCACTCTTTATAATCTTGCTCATCATTTAAAAATCCACTATTATATGCATCTATTATTAATTCAATCCATTCCTCAATTGTCATGAATATAAACTGCTTTTCCTTTTGATTTCGTCCACTATACTGTCTAAAATAACTAAGAGGTTCCTGTATATAAACGACTCTACCTTTCTTCATCATATCGAGCCATGTTGCAATGTCATGAATAGCAGAATAAGCTTTCCCCTTAAAACAACCAAACTCCCCTCCAAAAAACTTCCGATTAAACAGAACTGTTGTAGGTTCACCAACTACATTTTTCAAGTTTTTTAACATATAATTCCCTAATTCTTTCCCTTCAAAAAGTGTAGTTTCTTTGGCAATTTTCATATTCAATGTTGATGGTGGTAAAACCTCTCCATTCTCATCAATTAGTTCCCGATATGATGTCACAAACGAAATGTTTTCTATTCTAAAAAAACAATTCATCATTCTTTTAATCTTTTCAGGATGAAATAAGTCATCATCTAATAAAAAGTTTATATACTCTCCAGTTGCAAGTTCTATACATTTATTAAAGTTCTCAGCTTCTAATGGGGTTTCACTTTTAACATATGTAATGCATTCATATTCACGTAAATATGGTTGGATCATCGCGTGAACTTCAACGTTCGTACTGTCGTCAGAAATTATTATTTCAATATTTTCATATTTTTGATTCAAAGCACTTTTGAGAGCTAATTCCAAATAATGAGGTTTATTGTAGGCAGGAATAAGTATGCTAACTTTCGGTAAATGAGAGTTATAATTCATATATTGTTTTTTCTTTTCTATATTAATTTTCTTTAGCTTAATTTGTTGATAAAAATCTAATGTATATAATAGTGATGATGGAACTATTCTTCTTGCATAGTCTAGAAAATTAGTTATTGCTTTGTCTAACTCTGTTTCATTAGCTAAAAAACCATATTTTTCTCCAACTATAATACTATGTGAAAAATCTTCTAATCCATCCATAAGTTTATTAGATTCATTTAACTGTTGACCTGGATGTAATCGGAAGTAACTAAGTGTCTCCGCTATATATACTGCTTTTCCTTTACTTAATAAGGATAACCATGAGGCGATATCTACGTTGCATAGATACCTCCTTTTATCAAACATACCATACGGTTCTTTCAAATCATTTTTACGAAATAATACCGTTGTAGGTTCTCCTATATAATTCTTTTGATTTACAATTACCCTATTTGCTAATTCCACCCCATCTACTATTGTGTCATTTTCAAATAGACGTACTGTTGAATAAATATGTCTTAATTCGTTCCCTTCATCATCAATTACTTGGCGATGGGATGTTACGAGCTTAATTTCATGATTTAAATCATTGACATAATATTTCATCATTTTTTCAATTTTATTAACATGAAATATATCATCATCCATTAAAAAATTAATATACTCGCCGTTCGCCTCATTACATAACATAAGTGCATTTTCAAATTGCCCTAGAGTTGAGCTATTTTTTATATAATTAATATTTGAATACTTACACAAATATTTTTGTAATACCTTTTCTGTTTCGTCATTCGTACTATCATCTCCAATAATAATTTCTATGTTAGGATATGTTTGTTCTAACACACTACATAATGCTTTTTCAAAGTAGTGAGGACGATTATAAGTAGGAATTAATACACTCACCAATGGCATTCGATCTATCGCCTCTTTACTTTTTTCAAAATGACCTCTCATCTTATTCCTCCACCTTTTCGCATATTATTTATATACGCGACACAAAATCACATGACTAAAACCGTATGGAACCTTTATACTTTTATGCAAGCGCGTAACAAAATATCCTACTTTTCACTCCTATATATACACATTCAATAATACAGACATTTGATTTACAGCTTTCCATTCATAATGATTACCATCCTAAAGCAGTATTGAGCCAAATAAATCTATACGTTGAAATGAATATATATTTCTTAACAAAAAATAGCTACACCATAAGGTGCAGCTATTTTTACGATAAGTACTTAATCAAATTATATTCCTTTATCTAGCTCATAAAGCATACGATATCTCTCATTTTCTTTAAGTAATTGCTCATGACTTCCTTGCATTACAATTTGACCACGATCAAGGAATATAACTTCATCTACATGTTCAATTCCTACAAGATGATGCGTAATCCAAATGACTGTATTTTCTTCCGTTGCAGAAAACATTGTTTCTATTAAAGATAACTCTGTCTTTGGATCTAACCCGATAGTAGGTTCATCAAGTACAATAATCGGCGCTTCTTGCATAAGCGTTCTAGCAAAAGCAACCCTTTGTCTTTCTCCACCAGAAAATCTCTTCCCCATTTCATGCATTTTTGTTTGTAATCCATCTGGAAGAGAAGCGATATGCAAAGCTAATTGTGCTTTCTCTAAAGCATTCCATATCTCTTCATCATTAGCCTCTGGTTTACCGATTCGCACATTGTTTCCAATTGTCGTATCGAACAAATGCGGTTTTTGATTTAATACGGAAATATATTTGGATAAAAGATTCGTATGGGCTTGTTCACCATTCAATAAAACTTGGCCATGTACCGGACTTAACGCCCCTGTTAACAATTTTAGTAAAGTAGATTTCCCTGTCCCACTTCTACCTAAAATGGCAATTTTCTTTCCTGCTTTTATTTGTAACGATATATCTTTTAATACAGTCTCGTTACTATCTGGATAACTATACGATATATGATTCAGTTCAATATCTACATGTTTTGGTGCACCGTAATCCTTATCTTCATGCAAATCCATTTCATCATGTAAAACACTATCACTTTCTACACGATTCAGACGATGAGCAGATTCTACATAAGATGGGATTCGATCGATGGCATCTGAAATCGGAATAAGCGCATTCGTTACAGATAAAGTCATTAATACGAAGGCCGCGATAACTGTAGGTGCAATCTGTTCACTTGCCGCTTCATTCCCAGTCCATATAATCATTGAAATAACTACAATACCTACTACTAAATGAATGAGACTGTCTCGAATATGATACCAGCGTTTCAATCTCTTCTCTGTTTTTAACAATCGATCATTTTGCTCTACATACTCATTAATAAATTCATCTTTTCGACCACTTGCCTGCCAATCCGATAATCCAAAGACTGCGTCTGTTAGTTGTTGATACAAACGGCTTCTTCCCTGCTTTAAAGTAACATGATGTCGCCTCATCAATAGTAATGATACGAATGGAAGAAGAAAAACGATAATAGCTAACATACAACCAGCAATCAGTGCAAATACGAAGTCAAATGTACCGATAACAAGTACGAAAATGCTATATACAACTAGTGCTAATATACTAGGGAATATTGTACGTAAATATAGGTTTTGTAAATGCTCTATATCTTCGGATAGTACGCCTAACACATCACCCGTTTGAAATCGCGAACGGAAAAATAACGCCTGTGGTTCTACTATTCTGTATAGTTTCGTTCTCATTCGTTCTAATATGCGTAGTACGACATCATGTCCCACTAAACGCTCTATATAATGGAAAACAGCTTGCCCTATACTAAACGCACGTGTTGCAACAATCGGAACATATACAGCCATTACATTTTCTGGTCTAAGAGCAGATTTAGAGATTAAATAACCTGAAATAAAAAGTAACATCGCACCTGAACTAACTCCAAGAAGCCCAAGGAAAATAGTTAAAGTCATTCTACCTTTATTTTGCTGTATATAAGGTTTAATCCAGTTACTCATTTCTCTCCCCTCTCTTCCCTATGAAAATGTAATGTCTCTTTCTTTAACAGTTCTTCATACGTTCCACTTTCTTTAATTTTCCCTTTATTTAAAATAAAAATATGATCCATTTGTTTCATCCAATGCAGACGATGTGTTGCAAGAAATACTAACTTACCTTCAAACAGACGTAACATCGATTGCTTTATTTCAAATTCAGTTTCAATATCAAGATGCGCCGTAGGTTCATCTAATAAAATGATTGGTTTTTTACTTAAAAGTGCACGCGCCATAGCGACACGTTGTTCTTGTCCGCCACTAAGCATACGTCCACCTTCTCCAATTCTTTCATCCATCCCATTTGGAAGGGATGCAATGAGTGAGCTAAGCCCTACATCATGAATAACTTTCTTCATTTCTTCATCCGTTGTATTTGTCTCGTAGAAACAAATATTATCTTTTAATGAAAGTGGGAAAATATATGGTTGCTGTGGAATATAAGCAATATTTTTTTGCCAATCTTCACGAGTAGATCCGTCAATTCCCACACCATTTACTAACACTTTCCCACCGGACGGAGAGAGAAATCCTGCTAACACATCGATTAACGTTGATTTCCCTGCCCCACTTTCACCAATAATGCCTATAGCACCGTTACCTTGCCAAGCAAAGTCAATTCCCTCTAATATAGCCTTTTTAGATTCATCGTTATTTACTTTTACATCTTGTAATTTCAAGCTACTTGAAGAATTCCATACTATATCTACATTTGAATCTTTCTTTTCTATTTCTTTTTGTTGCTGTAGAATTCCCTCTATTTGTTCCATCGCAAGTTGGCCATCTAATGTAGCATGATAATTCGCTCCAACTTGCTTAATCGGTAGAAAATATTCCGGAGCTAAAATTAATATTGTAAGAGCAGGCAATAAAAGAATCGTTCCGTCTATTAAACGAATTCCTAAACCTACTGCCACAAACGCAATTGATAAACTTGTAAAGAAATCTAATGCAAAAGAAGAAAGAAAAGCAACTCGCAAAGTACGCATCGTTGCTTTTCTATATCTTTTACTAACCTTTTCAATCTTTCCTTCGTGCTGTTTACTTTTCCCTAAATACTTTAATGTTTCTAACCCTTTTAACGTATCTACAAAATGATTAGAAAGTACACGATATGTTTCATATTGACTATCAGCCATTTTCTGCGCTGCTAATCCTAAAAGAATCATAAATATGATTACAATAGGAATCGTTACAACTAAAATAATTCCAGACTTAATATCCAGCGTAAAAACATATAGTACAATTAATCCCGGAACGATACTACTTCTAATCATTTTAGGGATTGTCAATTCAATATATGTTTTAAATTTTTCAATCCCTTCAATCGATAAGGTAACCAGATGACCTGTTCCGACAGTTTGAACATATCTTGGTCCTAACGTGAAATATGCCTCTATTAATTGCTTTCTTAGCAACGATCCTGTTTTTTCAGCGAAACGTTCCACTAAAATTTGTGATATTCGAACCAACATGTGGCGCGCTGCAAACATGACCCCAAAATAAACAGTTTCATTCAACACAGATTGCACTGTTTCTCCATTAAATAAAAACGTAATAGCTCTCGCTAAAAACACTGTTTGCGCAATAATACTAAAAGCTTCTAAAATACTAATAATCGTTAACGCTACATATAACATACGGCTACCGGGATAAGACGGAAGTCCTCTTTTTCTTTTCATTAGTACTCCAAATCATTGTCTGACTTAACAGGTTGTCTAAATACATAATAACTCCATATTTGACTTCCGATAACGAAAGGCAAAATAGCAATCGCAAAGTAAGTCATAAGTTTTAATGCATAAGCTCCTGATGCTGCGTTGTAAATTGTCAAATCATTCATTGCTCCTAAAGAGCTAATCATAACACGTGGGAACATACCGATAAATACACTCGCACTTAGTAAAATGATTGTTAAACTCGTCATAAAGAAAGCCCAACCATCTCTTCTTCTTTTATTTAATAAAGTGGACGCTAATAGTGCTACAAAAGCTCCAATTGGTACCATAATCCATTCTGTACCATGGGCAGTGAAAATATCGGTTTTCCATAACCCTATACCAGTAAAAATAAGAAGTGTTATTAATGAAAATGGTGCAATTTTTATTGCAGCAATTCGTGCACGTTCTCTCAATTTACCCGTTGTACGTATTGTAAGGAATTGTAGTCCATGAACAATACATAGCAGAAGGAACATTACTCCTCCAAGTAACGCAAATGGATGAAGTAATTGCAAGAATCCACCTACAACATTTTTACTCTCATCGATAGGTACACCTACCATAAAGTTTGCAATCGCAACTCCCCAAAGGATCGGAGGTAGCATACTTCCAATAAACATACCCCAATCCCATGCACTCTTCCATTTATGATTATCTATTTTCGCCCGGAATTTAAAGGAAACACCTCTTAAAATTAAAGCAAGTAGCATAAATACAAAGGGAACATAAAAACCACTAAATAAAGTTGCATACCAGTGCGGAAATGCCGCAAACATAGCGCCACCAGCACAAACAAGCCATACTTCATTCGCGTGCCAGAACGGTCCTATTGTATTCAAGTAAACTCGTTTTTCAAAATCATTCTTTCCTAAAAACCTTGAAACCATTCCTACACCAAAATCGAAACCTTCCAGTACGAAGAATCCAACAAATAAGATTGCAATAACTAAAAACCACAACTCATTAAGAGATAACATACTCTTCCTCCTTATCAAATGGATCATGGCTTTGATAATCCTTTTTCGTTTTCTTATTCGTATGTCCCTTAATAGTACGAACAAATAAGTACACACAAATTCCACCCATAATTAAATACATTGATGTGAATGAAATAAGTGAGAATAATACTTCACCGAATGTTACATTGGGTGATACAGCATCTTCTGTTTTCATTACACCAAATACTACCCAAGGCTGACGACCCATTTCAGTCATAATCCATCCTACTGTATTACCGATGAACGGAAGAGAAATTGCATACACCATTACTTTTAAATACCACGTTTTTTCAGCTAAACGATCTTTTCTTGATAAGAACCATCCGTAAGCTCCTAGAAGTAACATGAATGTTCCACTCATTACCATTGCTCTAAAACTCCAAAACATCGTATGCACTGGAGGAATATAATCTCCAGGTCCGTATTTTTCTTCATATTGTTTTTGAATTTGATTCATCCCTTCAACTTGACCGCTAAACTTATCATACGACAATAGACTTAGCATATAAGGGATTTGAATTTCAAATGAATTTTCTTTCTTCTCTGTATCAATTTTCGCAAATACTGTAAATGGCGCTGGATCCTCACTCGTATTCCATAGCGCTTCAGCTGCAGCCATTTTCATTGGATGTGTCTTAATTAATTGTTGTGCTTGTGCATGACCGAAGAACAATACAAGCGCTGTTGTAATCGTTCCAACAATGATAGAAATTCGGAACGATTTTTTAAATACTACAGTTTCTTGTCCTTTTGTAATTTTCCATGCACTTACACCCGCAATAAAGAATGCACCTGTTGCAATTGCCGCTGTAATTGTATGCGGGAACTGTACCCATAATTGTGGATTTTGAATAATCGCTAAAAAGTCATTCATTTGCGCTCGGCCATCTGCTGCCATTTCATACCCTACAGGTGACTGCATAAATGCACTTGCAGTTAAAATCCAAAACGCTGATAACATTGTTCCAATTGAAAGGAGCCAAATACATAGTAAGTGAATTCGCTTCGGTAGTTTATCTTCACCGAATACCCATAAACCTAAAAATGTAGACTCAATGAAAAATGCTAGTAATCCTTCAATTGCAAGTGATGGACCAAATACATCACCTACGAAACGTGAATATGTGGACCAGTTCATACCAAACTGAAATTCTTGTAAAATACCTGTTACTACACCTACTGCAAAGTTAATAAGGAATAATTGCGTCCAAAACTTCGCCATCTTCTTATATACTTCTTGTCCTTTTACCACATACAACGTTTGCATTATTGCAATAATAAAAGCTAAACCAATTGACAGCGGAACAAAAAAGTAATGGAAAATCGTTGTTGATGCGAACTGTATTCGTGCCAATTCGAGCGTTTCCATACTAAAATCACTTCCTTCATAGTTTTTATAATTAAAATTAATTGAGCAATCTTAAAAAACTCAATTATTAAGAAATGCGAAAAGACAAAAACATCTTGTATGTATTGTCGAAAAATGCAAAATTTCAGTTTTTCAAACTATTGCAATGCTATTTTTATCTTTTCACTATTTCTGTAGTGTTTTGATTCGTTAATCGAATTGTATAATATACCTGCATAGTAAATTCAGGTTATTTTTGACGTATTATTGACATCATTTTGTCTGAAATATGTCTTTTGTCATTTTTTTGAATCAGATTTTTCTCATTAGCAGAATGTGTTTTTTCAATATACGGCTTACTTTTATATCTATAAAACAATCGTTTTTTCTTCATACACTTGACTTTTACCCGGAAAAATGTCCTCGAAACCACCCTGGATAAATGCTTATTTTTTGTCAAGAGAAAAATGTATTTTCAAAATTCAAACTCGAAATAATGTTATTCAAAAATAGAAAAATTACTTCCCTCTCCCTCGACTAAAAGTTCATTTTTTTGTCATTTTTCCAGAACAAATAAAAAACTGAGAGTCAATTAGACTCTCAGTTTTTTTATTTATTTTGCTGTATGTTTTCTAACGGCTGGTAAAATTTCAGTAGCAATTAATTCAATATTTTTCTCAATTTTATCAAATGGTACACCGCCAAAATCAATTTGTGCCATAAAGCGTTGTTGGCCAAACAATTCATATTGGTAAAGCATTTTCTCAATGATTTGTTGTGGGCTACCAACCATTAAAGCATCACGGTAATCTATTGCATTTGTAAATTGCTGTTTCGGATACCCACCACCGCGCAGTGTAAGCATACCAGCATTAATATGAGGGTAATATTCACTAAGTGCATCTTGTGAATTTTTTGCCGTATAAAATAAACTCGTTGTCGCAACTGGTAAACTAGCTGGATCAAATCCACTTTGCTGAGCAGCCTCGCGGTAAGCATCTACTGACACTTTAAAGTTAATTGCTGGACCACCAAGTGTTGTTATCATCATTGGCACACCTGCACGTCCTGCTTTAATTGCACTAGCTGGCGGTCCACCAACCGCACGCCAAATTGGCAGGTTATTGTTTTTAGCTCTAGGAATAACTGAAGCATGCTCAAGTGGTGCTCTGAACTGCCCATTCCATGTGACATGTTCCTCTTTATTAATTTTTAATAAAAGATCCATCTTCTCTTCAAATAACTCTTCATAATCATTTACATCGTAACCAAGTAAACTATATCCTCCAATACGAGATCCACGACCAGCTACAATTTCAGCACGACCATTAGAAATCAAGTCAATGGTAGCGAAATCCTCATATACTCGAACTGGGTCAGATGTACTTAATATCGTTGCGGAACTTGCAATTTTTATATTTTTCGTAGCTTGCGCGGCCGCACCTAAAATAACTGTATGAGCTTGCGTTGTAAAATGTGTTTGATGACTTTCGCCGACAGCAAACACATCAAGCCCTGCCTCATCTGCTAACTTAGCTGTTTCAATTAGTTCGTGAATTCTTTTCTCTGGCGTAATTTTCTCCCCATTATGTGGATTTAAAACATGATCACCGATTGAATATAATCCAAACTCAATTCCTTTTCTTGTATCTATACGGTATTTTTCCATAGTTACTCTCCCCTTTAATAAAGTAGTATTAGTTTTTTTCTAAAAACGTTGGTAAGTCAAGTGTATCTCCGTATTACCTACGCCATCACTTGATTAGTCAATTGATAGTATAAAAAAATTACTCTTGCGGTAATTCTTTTTTTTCACTATGCTTATGAACTTTCGTCATCAGCTCGTATAATATTTTCTGCTCTTCTTCATTTAATACATCATCAAAAAACGAAGATTGAAATGCAAGTTGCTCTGGCAATGCTCTCTCTAAAGCTGCTTCTCCTTGCTCTGTAAGACTAATTGTTTTTGTTTTCCAATCTTGTTTTCGCACAATATATCCTTCTTTTTCAAGACGAGTTAACATTCGAGAAATACCGCCTTGCGTAACAGTAACCTTTTCAGCTAACTCCATTTGTGTCAACGGCTGATATGTCCGTATTTGCAAAAGGACATCAAATTGGGCTGTCGTTAAATCAAACCGTTTTAAAAATTCATTTGACATTTGATTACTTTGATTCGTAAATCGTATTAAACGTAACCATATTAACGATCCTATCGTATTATCACGCATGTTTTATCACTTCCTAGCGTTTATCTTATTATCACTTTACTACGCAAGTGATGTTAATGCAAGTGATAATTACATTTTTTTATATAACTCAACTTACTTGAACTTAACCAAAGGTATTACTCGTGTAGTATTAGGTCTACTTACCATTCTCTACATCTCCATAAAAAAAGGATTAAGCTCCAACGCCTAATCCTTATCATGCATTTATTTTTGTTTTCCAAAACGGTATGTTTGAAATTCACACCATCTAACCTATTATTTTCTTTTATCGTACCGTAAATTCATTCAAGATTACCGTCTTCATGTAAAACTTGTATAGGTTTGCATAAGAGACCCTTGTTTACACCCATCGGGCTTTTACGGGATAAATTACTTAAGTTCCACTTTTACTTCCTCCTTAGACATAACATCAGGTCTATAAATTAATTGAAGATTTGAATCTTTTGACTATACTAATCTTCTATATGTGCCAAAAGATGAATATGGTCATCCATTTACGTATGTTGGATTTGTTACAGGATATTATTTTCAAGCTTATGGTGCAGATCGTATATACTTATTCTTCAATAAAGAATTAAGAAAAGCAGTAATTTGTTTTGAGTATACATAAGATAACCAAGAAAAATCCATTTTGAACCTTTTTACTTGAATCAAAATGGATTTTTTATAAATAATTAATCTATATTTCAATTCCACATCTACTGTGAAATGTGTAGAACTTCATATATTGTAATATCCTTCATTGCTTCAATTTCAGGCTTTTCTTCATAAAAATCAAAATGACTATATCCCCACTTATCTGGGTTATAGACTATTACATTCCCTATACAATTTTCTGTATTCTGGACATTCTGATTCGAAATATTAAATTGAGCCCCAATCAATGAATCCATTTGAGAAATACTCCCTACATATTCAACAACATATCTACTTTTTTTAAAGTCATTACTTACATTAACAACGAATGGAACACCTATATTTATTTGTTGCCACCCGAACGATTGTAAAATATTATCGTAATACCCTTCAAAGATAAATTTGTTCATCCCTTCATGACCATTCCAAATATATAAAGGTGCATAGCAATTATAGAAATTCCCGTCCTTACCTGCCTCAGTAATTAAATAGGCCTTAAATTTCAACTCTTGAAAACCATCTGTTTTATGACCATTCTTTTTTACCCTTTCTCTAATAATCCTTATATCATAATCCTTTGGCAAAATAACCTTATATTGCATTCCAATCATGTTTATCACTCACTTTCAATCTTATATACATAATGATAAACCGATGGCTAACTAACGTAAAATAGGTATAAATTATGTTTGGTATCATTTATAATGATACCGTATAAGGGGCTGAAATGAATGGAAATAAATGATCTTATCATATTTAAAACTGTAGCGAATGAAGGCTCTATTAGTAAAGCTGCTAAAGAGCTAGGTTATGTACAACCGAATATAACGGAGCGAATAAAAAAATTAGAACAAGAGTTAGAAACACCATTACTACATAGAGATAACAAAGGTGTTTCATTGTTACCTTCTGGTGACATTTTATTAGACTACACGAATAGAATATTAACTCTGTTAGAAGAAGCAAAAAATGAAATTAAAACGAGTGGTTCTTCTTATGTAATTGCGACATCACAATCTATTTTGACAAATTATTTAAGTATGCGCATTAAAGAAAATTTTAGGAGTTACCAACTATACATTGAAAGTAGTAGCCACTTACAAACACTGTTACAGCAACAAAAAGTTGATATGGTCATAACTTATGAGGATTATCCTGACGCAGCGTTTAAAAAAGTATTCACCACTTCAATTTCTGTAGGTTTATTAAAAGCGAAAGAAAAGTGTACCATTGACTATTCAAAAGAACTTTTCTTCGTTAGTAATGACAAGAAGTGCCCTTTTAGAAATAAGACAATACAATTTTTAAAAGAAAACAATCTATCTCAGCGCCAACTTCAACAGTTAGATTCTTATTCGCTTATGGAAGAATTTATCGTTGAGGGAAATGGGATAGCTTTTTTACCGATTAAAAATGATAAGTTAGTAACAATTGAAAATGTTCCAATAGAGAAATTAGCTGTTCATTTTTTTACGAATCGAAACTTTATTAAGCATACCCCTGATGAACTATTTGAGTAATAGAATGACTTTGTTTACAAACTTTTTTCAAAATAAAAACCCCTCTTGAACGTATATAAAAGAGGGGTTTTTTTTATATACAATTGATTTTTCACACGTTCTGCTCCACACCTGCGCTTTTCTCCTTCTTACTCCTTTTAACACTCTTCAACTGCTTAACCGTTCCAACTAATCCTTTCGGAAAAACTAGTAACACGATTATATACAATAACCCTAGAATAATCGTCCATCTTTCAAAAATCGGATACTCCGTCGCTAATTCTGATAAATAATATTTTAGTGATTCAATGATACCAGCTCCTGCAATGGCTCCGATTAACGTTCCAACCCCTCCAATCATTGTCATTAATAATGCATTTAACGTCATTTCAATTGAAAATACAGTGGTATTTACAAAGCGTAATGTGATGACGAATAGACCACCGCTAATCGCTGCAACTATTCCTGCCACTACACTTGCGATAATTTTATAATGAAGAACTTTATAACCAAGTGCTTCAACTCTTTGTTCATTTTGTGAAATTGCCTTTAATACTTTCCCAATTGAAGATTTGGTGAAAAGACGTAGCAAAATGAAAATATTGATTAAACATATAAACGTTACATAATAAAATGTAAAACGATCACGGAATATTTCTGGTACTCCAAATGTAAATCCATCTCCTCCGTGAGTTAGCCCACGCCATTTTTCAGCAAGTACGAAAAACAACTGTGAAATAGCGAGCGTTAACATTGCATAAAAATGACTTTTCAACCGTAAAGAAAGCAAGCCGATTATATAACTAACGATTGCTGAAACGATAATTGCCGCTATTATACCTATGAAAAAGTTTGTTATTGATACACCTTGCCGATCGAATAAAAGTGCTACCCCATATGCTCCTATTCCAAAGAACATACAGTGGCCGAACGATACAATTCCTGTATAACCAAGCAATATATCAAAACTCATTGCAAAAATAGCAAAGATGAAGATTTGAGTGAACAAAATTAACAAGCTCCGTGAATCATTTACGAACGGAAATACACTTAAACAAATGAGCATAAATACTCCGAAGTATACTTTAATTCGATTCGATGTGTTGTTCACCATTTCACCCCTTTTCACCAACAAGTCCAGTTGGCTTCACTATTAAGAAAAACAGTAACATTAACATATTGATTGCAAGTGATAAATCTGGCATGAAATATGCTGTAAAAGCTCCGGCTAATCCGACAATTAAAGAAGCGATAGCTGAACCTTGGACGCTACCTAACCCTCCAATTATTACTACAATGAAAGCTAAAATTGCATATTGCATACCCATTTCGGCGAAAACAACGCCTGAATATGGTGCAAATAAGAATCCACCTAACGCTGCCATTCCTGCTCCTAATAGAAAGACGAACGAAAATATAGCTTTCACGTTAATGCCGAGTGCTTGAACCATCTCCTTATCCATTACACCAGCGCGGATCATAAGACCTATCTTTGTTTTTTTGAGTAGTAATAGTAGAGCAATGTAAATTAGTATCCCAACTAAAATAACGAACAACCGGTATTTTATTAATATAACCCCTCCAAATGTATAGCTACCTTGTAACCATATCGGTAACTTTGCACTAATTGGATTCGGTCCCCAAAATATTTTTATACACTCACTAAGAACGAGCATTCCTCCGAGTGTAACGAGTAGCTGGCGAACATGGTTTCCATACACTGGCCTAATAAGAAATCGTTCTAAAATAAAACCAAGCAACATTCCCATAGCAACCGCTCCAACTAACGCTAACACATAACTACCTGTCATATTAAATAACCAAACGCCTGTAAAAGCTCCCCATGCAAATAAACCACCATGTGCAAAGTTTAAAACGCTCATTAGGCCGAAAATAAGTGAAAGACCTGATGCTAATAAAAAAATAAGCATCCCGGTTGAAACGCCGTTTACAAATAAGTTAATTAACACATCCACGTTCTATCCCCCCGTATCAATGTTAAGAAATACCTAAATATTTATGACATGTTTCTTTATCCTCTCGCAGTTCATTCATAAAACCTTTATGCACAATACGCCCATTATCCATAATGTAAAAATAATCACCGATTTGACTAGCCATCATAAAATTTTGTTCAACAAGTAAAACAGTCGTTTTCTCCTTCATTTTCAAAATTGCTACCATTAATTTTTCTATCATAATTGGTGATAGCCCCTTACTTGGCTCGTCAATAAGCAATAGTCCATCACTATTAATAAACGCTCTTGAAATAGCCAACATTTGTTTTTGTCCCCCGCTTAAAAGCCCACTTTTCTTATTCCAAAACTGCTTTAAATCAGGAAATAGCTCGAGCATCCAATCTATTTTCTCGTGAACTTTTTCTCCTTTTCCACTCGCAAGTGCGAACGTCTCTTCTACTGTTAAATCATGAAAAATCCCTTGATTTTCTGGTACATAGCCTATTCCTTTTCTTGAAATTAAATGTGTAGATAATCCATTGACCTGCGTACTATCATAATAAATCTCACCATTTGCTATCCGATGAAATCCCATAACCGATCGCAACGTTGTTGTTTTTCCCGCCCCGTTTCTTCCAAACAGTACAGTAATCGTCCCTTTCTCAACAGTGAGTGATACCCCTTGTAAAATATGAAACTGATCTAAATACGTCTCTATATTATTCACTTGTAATAGAGCCACTATATAATCCCCCTAAATAAGCACTTTGTACACGCTCATCTTTCATCATTTCTTCTGGTAACCCTTCCGCTAATAACTCGCCATGAAATAAAACGATAAGATGGTCCGACAAACCTAGTACCATATCCATTTTGTGTTCGATGAGTACGATTGTGCTCTCTGGATGTTTTTTAATATTTTCAATCACTTGTAAAATAGCCGGAACTTCCTCAACTGAAATACCCGCAGTTGGCTCATCAAGCAGTAATACATCTGTCTTTAATGCTAATAACATAGCAAGCTCTAACTTTCTTTTTTCCCCGTGAGCTAAATCTTTTGCTAATACCCCCTCTTTCTCATGAAGTAGCACTGTTTTTAAAAGACGTCTCGCCTCTCCAGTTTGCTGCTTTAACTTAGCTACATTCGGGAAAAAACTGTAATAATCTTGAACGAATGATTGAACACTTAAACGTACATTTTCAAGTACCGTTAACTCTGGGAATATATTTGTAAGCTGAAAAGAGCGCCCGATTCCTAATCTTGTTCGGTCTGAAATCGATAATTTTGTAATCTCTTTTCCTTTAAAATACACTTCACCTTTCGTCGGAGAAATTTGTCCACTTAGTAAGTTAAATAACGTTGTCTTGCCGGCACCATTCGGTCCAATAATTGAAATGAGCTTTCCCTTTTGTACCGTTAAATTAACATCTTTAATAACATGATGGTCACCAAAAGATACACAAAGATTTTTCGTCTCTAACAAATGTGTCACGAAATCCCTCCCTTTAAAGCTTTCAGTATGAAAGAAATACGTATAAAGAGGGTATCCCCTCTTTATACAAAAACAACAGAAAATTCAGTCTATTTATTTTGAACTGGTGGTTCTGTCTCTTTCATCGTTAATTCTCGCTCTAACACTGGTACCGGATAATCAACACCATCTTGCTTTTTCAACGTGATAGAATATAGCGTCTGCATCGCTTGGTGGTCTTTCTCTCTAAATTTCATCTTTCCTTTCGGTGTATCAAATTCCATTCCTTCCATTTTCTTAATCAATGTATTTACATCTGTATCACCATTTGTTTTCTTTAATGCTTCCACAATGGAAATTGCCGCTGACATTCCTCCTGCTGTAAATAAATCTGGTACTGCACCATTAAATCTTTTTTTATGTTCTTCAACTAACCAGTCATTCACCTTATTTTTTGGAAGTGCATGATAATAAACAGAAAAACCTTGCATTCCTACTAATGCATCCATCGTTTTTAATGCTGGTATATCCGGTGCACCAGTAGAGACTTTAATACCTTGCGCTTCCACATTCATATCTTTCAACTGTTTCCAAGGTGAATTTGCCCCTGCCCAAACGATAAATAAGTAATCTGGTTTTGAGCTAATGATATTTTGAATATTTGCCGTAAAATCTGTTGAATTCGTGTCAGCGTATTGCTCGTTTACAATGTTTGCTCCTAATTTTTTCGCACCCGCTTTAAATGCCGCAATCCCTTCACGACCAAAAGCGTTATCTGGAGCAAACGTCGCAATCTTTACATCTTTTTTCGCAATTGCTGCTGCTCCTGCAATCGCATCTTGTGAGGAACTTCTTCCAGTTCTAAAAATATATTTATTCCAGTTCTTCCCGGTAATACTATCAGCAACTGCCGGTTCTACAACCATAATTTTTTCATATTCTTCAGCAAGTGGTAAAACCGCTAACGTATCACTTGAACTAGACGATCCGACTAAGAAATCAACTTTCTCTTCTTCTAATAATTTCGTAGCTTTCTTTACCGCTACATCGGCTTTCGTTTCCGTATCTTCTACTACAAACTTAATTTTTTTCCCTTCCACTTTTCCTGTTCCACCAGTTGCATAGTCTAACCCTAATTCAAATCCGTTCACTGTTTGCTTTCCATACGATTCTAATGGACCTGTTAATGATGCAAGAACCCCTACCTTAATCGTTTTTTCATCCTCTGTACTTGTTTTCTTTCCTGAACAAGCTGCCGTTATTAATAACGAACCTAAAACACAACCAGTAAACATCGTTTTTAGCCACTTACGTTTTTTCATCGACATTGTGATCCTCCCCATACTTTACTTTCTGATAGAATCAAACACGCCAAATTCCCCTGCCCGTAATCATGACTTTTAAACTATAAGATAGATAATGGAAAACTCTTGTAGTATCCTCTACATTCGGCACAAATCTATAATCACCTTCCTATTAAATGGAAATGAACATACAATCAATATATATTCCGTTATCCAATTGAAAATACTGTTTCATTACAGTATTCATCACGAAAAAAGCTGCAATAATTAACTTAAGTTAATTATTGCAGCCTACATAAAAAGCACTTAATTATTTTCTACCTTTTCTAACCCTTCAACCAATTGTTTCTTATCTAGCCCTTCCCCGATTACTACCAAGTTTGTCGGGAAACCAAAATCTTGCTCTAGTAAAGTTGGTACGCCAAACGAATATTGGAATAGATGAGGGTATTTATCTCCATGGAATTTCACAAAACCTTTCACTCGATAAATACTATCTGGTAAATTCGAAAGCCATTCATATAATTTGTCTTGATCAATCGATTTCGTAAATTGATACGTCATCGTTTGTATATGTAAATGCTGTTTAACATGAAGTGTCTCGTGTTCCCCAGCACTCACAAATTCAGCTTCTTCTATATCATCTAAAGATATATTACAATATTTTGTTTCAAACAATTTCGCATGATTATTTATTGCTTTCACTTCTTCAAGTACTTTGTTCTTATCTTCTTCTGTTAGTAAATCTGATTTATTAATAAGAAGGTGACTACTAAATTTCATTTGCTCATGCAGTAACTGTTGCACATTTGCACTTAATATACTTCGATTTAACCATCTTACTGCATCTAAAACGACTACAATTGATTTCACTTCTAAGAAAGGTGCTAAAATTGGTGATACACATGCATCTAACACTTCAATTGGATGTGCGACGCCTGTTGTTTCTATGTAAATTACATCTGGTCTTTCTTGCTGATATAATGAATGCAATTGTATTTCAAGTTCTTCCTTTAACGTACAACAAATACATCCTTTTAGTAATTCTCTTAACACATTCTCTTTACCAATAATATCTGTATCTACTGAGTATTCACCAATTTCATTCATTAAAACAGCAACTTTTCTATTCTTCTTCTTCTCCGCTACTAATAAATTTTGTAATAATGTTGATTTTCCACTACCTAAAAAACCACCTAATATATGAATTTCCACTTTATTCATTTGATCAACCATCCATTTCTTTATTTCAAACGTATTCAAAGCGTAATAATTACGATTTATATTTATCATTTTATTAAAAGAATAACAATTTGTAAATATATCTACTATCTTCACTTTTCATTTACTTCATGAGCAACTCTAATTCCAGACTCAATCGCTCCCTGCATCCACCCATGTGTCAACGTTGTATGTTCTCCTGCAAAGTGTACGTTTCCAGCCGGCGACGCAATATAAGGAAATAATTCTAACTCTTGGCCTGGTTCAAAAGCTGTAAATGCTCCGCAAGAATACGTATTCTTACTCCAGCTAAAAGATTCCCCTGTTATAAACTCACTATAGACTACATTCCCATATATTTGCGCTAAATTTTTCAATGCGTAACGAATACGCTCTCTATGCGGGAGACTATCCCATGTTAAAGCCTCATCCGCCCACGTATAACTTGCTATAACGATAGCTGCCCCTGGTGACTGAATGCCATAGCTCGGATAATATGTAAAACGTATCGGTAAATCCGTAATAGATTTCCCACCATACTGCCCGACTCTTTCCCAAAATCTACTTTTGAACTCTATCGCAATTTTAGTTGCAGCAATATAATTTAATTCACGAATTGCTCGTCTTTTAAAATAAGTGAATAAATGAAATGGCTGAACTTCTACAAATCGTAACGCCGAAAACGGAATTGTGATAATAGCAATATCACTTGTTATTGTAAATGGATCTAACGTTTGTTCATGTTTTACTTGCAGCATCACTTTATTATCTTCTTGTATTATTTTTTCTACTTTATAGGACATAAAAATATTATCCTTTAGCTGTGGTAAAAATGCATTTGGTAATGCATCCATCCCGCCCGTTATCTCGTAATATTTCGCCGTTGAAGTAAAAAAAATCATTTCCCGTAATACTTCAATTAAAGACATTCCCATATATGCTTCCATATCAAGAAGTACACCAATCATATCTATTGCTCCATCCGAATAATACTCCATTAAAAATAAACCAAGCGAATACGTTTTATACTTTTTTTCAACGATAAACCAGTTTTTATTAGGATCCTTCTTAATATAATTTAGTATTGGTTCTAATACTTCAAGCATTAGCTCTTCTGCCGTTTTTCCTCTTTCTTTATCCAAAACCGGATATTCAAGTATACTTGGATCATTTTCAAACACATTCAATCTCGTTTGAATATGATTCGTATAAATGATATCTGCAAAAGTTTTATTTATAAAAAGGTTTAACGGTAGTTTAAATTTACGAATATACGCTAAAGTTAACTCATGCGTATCAGGAATTCTCATCGGTCCTGCATTAAAGTATAAACCCGCACTAAACGGTTCACGAATCGTATACACCCTGCCACCTATTCTGTTATTTGCTTCTATAATCGTTACTTCATGTCCAGCCTCTTTCAATAAAGAACCTGCAACTAATCCAGAAATCCCTGCACCGGCAACTGTAATTTGTTTGGGGTTATTCGTTTTGGCAAGCCCTTCATGAACAATTTGAAGCATTTGTTCCATCGATAATGGATTCCCCATACCATTTCCCCTTTTAAAAAGGATTTTACTGAATTATATTCAGTTAACTGAATTCCTATGTTTTGTTCGCAAATTTGAACGGATACATTTTCAAATACTTGAATATCTTTTATAAAATGTAATAAACTAGATATGAATTTATAGAAGTAGGACGTATTATCTTACATAATAAAATCAATGAAATTGCGAGGAATTGTGAAATGAAAAAAGGTATTAACCGTGTTGTATTAGTAGGAACAGGTGCAGTTGGATGTAGCTATGCTTACTGCATGATTAACCAAGCTGTAGCTGAAGAATTTGTTTTAGTTGATGTAAATGAAGCAAAAGCCGAAGGAGAAGCAATGGATTTAAGTCACGCTGTTCCATTTGCACCAGCTCCAACTAGAGTATGGAAAGGTAGCTACGAAGATTGTAAAGATGCTGATCTTGTAGTCATTACAGCTGGATTACCACAAAAGCCAGGTGAAACACGTTTAGATTTAGTTGAGAAAAACGCTAAAATCTTTAAACAAATCGTTCGCAGTATTATGGATAGCGGATTTGATGGCATCTTCTTAATCGCAACAAACCCTGTAGATATTTTAACGTACGTTACTTGGAAAGAATCTGGTTTACCAAAAGAACGAGTAATCGGTTCTGGTACAACGCTTGACTCTGCTCGTTTCCGCTATATGTTAGGTGAGTACTTCGACATTGGTCCACACAACATTCATGCTTATATTATCGGAGAACATGGCGATACAGAACTTCCAGTATGGAGTCACGTATCAGTTGGTATTCAAAAACTACAAACGCTTCTTGATAAAGACAACACATACACACAAGAAGATTTAGACAAAATTTTCATAAATGTTCGTGATGCAGCCTACCATATTATTGAGCGCAAAGGTGCAACTTATTATGGTATTGGTATGTCACTTCTACGTGTTACAAAAGCTATTTTAAACGACGAAAATAGCGTATTAACAGTTTCAGCATACTTAGAAGGTCAATACGGTCAAAAAGATGTTTATATCGGCGTACCTGCTGTTTTAAATCGTGGCGGTGTTCGTGAAATTTTAGAAGTAGAATTAAGTGAAGACGAAGAATTAAAATTCGATCACTCTGTTCAAGTGTTGAAAGAAACAATGGCTCCCGTTCTTTAATCGTATATTTCATTCAAAAAAGCAATCCAATTCATATTGGATTGCTTTTTTATATTTTTATTGTTCACCCTCAATCTAAACCGTAATATTATCCATAATAGAAAGGAGTGATTTTATGGATGATTCTTGGACAATTGTCATCCTCTTACTAGCTGTAGCGTCATTAATACTTTTTCTCTTTTTAATCATCAGAACGCTATTTCCAACTAAAAAATATGATAAGAATCTCGGGTTGATCCTTATTATTTTAAGCTTATTAGCAATACCGATAAGTATGTTCCTTATAGGAGGATGGGCAGGTATGGGGATTGGCATAATCGCGGTCCTTATTTTTGCTGCTGTTATTATAGCTTTAATTGCAAATAAATTTATAAAACTACCTCCTCCAAAAAAAAATAAGAAATAACCGATGTTTTCAAAAAAGACAACATCGGTTATTTCTATCACTTATTGCTTTTAATCAATTTATCATTATTTACGTCAAGTACATCTAATAAAAAGATAAAGATCGGTATCCCGATAATAAGCCCCCATATTCCGAGGAAGTGCTCTGAAAAGATGAGAATCATAAATGTATAAAAGACAGGCAAATTCGTTTTTGCAGACATAAATTTTGGATTTAAAAAATAACTTTCAAGAGCGTGAATCACTGTAATGAACACTAGTATGTACAAAACGTACATAACCCCACCTACGTTATAGGCAATGATACAAAGTGGAAACAGTGAAATGATTACGCCGGCAACAGGAATCAACCCTAATAAGAAAATCATAACAGCTAATACGAGAAGCTGTGGAAATCCTAAAACGATTAATGCAATGACAGTCAGGATACAATTTACAACTGCAATTAAAAATTGTGCTTCAATTACTTTACCGAACGACCTTGCAAACCTTTCACCAAAATATGCAATCTCCTCATAAAAAATCTTTAGTTTACTCTCTTTAAACTTAGAAGTAAATGTAATAATACGCTCTTTTTCTAATAAGAAAAATAAGCTTAATATTAGAGACAATAATATTTGTAAACTCACCTTTCCTATATTCGCTATCGATTGATAGATGACATCTACACCTTGTTCTATATATTTTGATACTTCCATTCCATTAATTGTCGAAAGTGCATATTTAATGATCTCATTATCCGGTGGATTTTGAAAAAACAGTTTAAATTGATAAATCAATTGTGAAATTTGTATCGTTAGCACAGGCAAATATTTATACAATGTCGTGCCGATAAAGGAAACTAATATTATATACAAACATGCGATAACAATTTTTCGATTCACTTTCAATTTCTTTGAAATAAAACGTTGAAACCGATCCATTAAAAATGTCAGTATAAACGTAATTAATATTAAATTGATCATACTTTTTAATCCATATAATACAAACGCTAATATTATTAAAACGATAAACCGTTGAAACCCTCTACTTCGAAAAAAATTTTTCACTTCATTCATTAAGATTTAACCTCCCCCTTCTATGGATGTAAATTTGATATATTACAAAACGAACGTATTCATTGTAATACTATTACATTTTATGAACTTCTATAGACAATCTTTCTTACTAATTTGGAAGAATCCTTTTTTTCTTTTTTAATGTCTGATTTTTTATCTAATCCTTTCCTAAAAACTATTTTTAAATTCTATATTTTAGGAGAACGTCTATTTTTAGACTGTTGTTCATACGCATATCCAATATTGAAAAGTTCTTTTTCACCAAACTGCCTCCCGACAAATACAACACCTACTGGCTCTCCATTTTTATCATAGCCTGCTGGTACCGCTAATTCAGGATAACCAGCTACAGCTGATAAAAGAACTTCATCGTTATTAATCATGACTAAAGCGTCCAATCCTTTTTCTACTAAATATCTATCTAGCTCTTTCCTTGCATTTTCTTGACCCGTTTGAACTACTTTTTCAAATTCATCTTTCGTTATAGCAGATTTTTCAGAGCCCTCAATTAATGTTTGTCCATATTTCATTCTTCTTTTACTATCTTTTTTATTAAACGCTATAATCTCTTCTAACGATTTTACAGGCACATTTTTTTGCTTCGAAAGATAGTCGTTAACATTATGTTTGAACTCATATTCTAATGTTTGCAGATTATCTACACCCTCGCTACTTAACTGAATATCATCAGTCAATATCGCACCGGCATCTTGAATGTCTTTTCTAATCTTTTCTGCTACTGCTTTTCTATTTTCATCTTGTTGATCTACAGAAAAAAGAATCCCTATCTTTTTTCCTTTTAATCCATCTATTGATAAATCATTCGTATAATCTATTCTATCTCTATCTTTCATTTTTTCTGTCATAGCATCTTTTTCATCATAACCTACCATTGTATTAAATAACGTTGCCGCGTCTTTTACCGTTCTTGCCATTGGCCCTGCAGTATCAAGTGCTTCAGCTAATGGGATAATGCCAGCTCTGCTAACCATACCTAACGATGGACGTAACCCAACTACAGATTGTTGCGTCGCTGGTGCGACAATAGATCCCGTCGTTTCTGTCCCAATTGCAAGCGGTGCAAAATCTGCCGCAACCACTGTAGCAGACCCCGAACTGGATCCTGATGTATCAAATGTAATTGGACCGTACGGATTTAAATTTTGCCCTTTCTTCCCGCTATATCCACTTGGCATTGTAAAAGATAAATAATTCGCCCATTCAGACATATTTGCTTTACCTAAAACAAATGCCCCCTCTTCTTTCAACTTCTTCACAATCGTGGCATCTTCATCTGCAACCCAATCTTTTAATACAAAAGTGCCTGCGCTTGTCGGCATCACTTTTGCAGTTTGTACATTATCTTTTACGATGACAGGAATGCCGTATAAGTTCGATTTTTTATTTAACGACCTCTCTTTATCTAACTTTCGTGCTTGCTCTATTGCATTTGGATTAATCTCTGTAACAGCATTTAATGATATTCCATTTTGGTCATGTTCTTGTATTCTAAAGAGATAAATACTCGTTAATTCTTCATATGATAATTTTCCATCATCGACCATATTTTGAAGTTCATCCACAGTTGCATTTACAACTGCTTTTTCTTTTATCTTTACATTATCTATGTTGATCCCTTTAAGCTGGTTATGTATCGGCTTTAACACTCTGTCTTTATCATATACAATACGCTCTGGTTCCTTTGGAAAATAATTTTTATACACGTAATATCCACCGGCACATACCAATAGGACAATACCTCCGGCGATAGACAACGTTATCTTTACCCACTTTTTCATGTTGCTTCCTCCACTCTTACAGTTGCTCAATTATATAAAAAAGAGAGTTACCTTTTACTTAACTCTCTCCAATCAAAATGTTAAATGAAAAAATGAATGATTTCAATCTAATCACTTCTTTTTTTGCATTTGCTTCGCTAACATTTCTTTCACTTGATTATACGTTAATCCTGAATTTTTATTTAAACGTTTTACTTCCTCGACATCAGTACCTACCACTGTATATTTTTTCTCGTCATTCATTTTCCTACTTCCTTTCTCACCTGACTATTTGTTATATTCCTTCCCTAAATGCTTATAAATTAACACTAATACAAAAAAGGAAGCTGTTTCTAAGCACAGCTTCCTTATCGTTACATATTGTATTTCTTAATAAAATTTCACTACATCTTCAGTAGGTAAGAATGTTCTTTCTGCTGGCTGTTCATTTGGTTCACCAAATGGCATTTGACCTACTAAGCTCCACTCTGCTGGAATGTTCCAAGTTTCTTTTACTTCAGCATCTACGATTGGGTTGTAATGTTGCAGTGATGCGCCAATTCCTTCAGCAGATAATAGCATCCACACAGTATGTTGTAACATTGCATTACCTTGATGAGACCAGAATGGGAATTGATCTTTATATAACGGTGCATTTTCTTGCATTTTTTCTACAGTTGCTTGGTCTTCAAAGAATAAAACTGTACCTACACCTGTATGGAAACCTTTTAGTCTTTCTACAGTCGCTTCAAAGTTTTCTGCTGGTACGCGTGATCTAAGCGTTTCTTTTACGATATCCCAAAACTTTTCATGCTCTCCATCCATTAATACAACCATACGGCTACTTTGCATATTAAAAGATGTTGGTGCGTGTAAAGCTGTTTTTAACACTTCTTCAATTCTTTCTTTCGTAATCGCATCGTTTTTTGTTACTTTACGAATTGAACGACGGTTCACGATTGCTTCTTTTAAATTTGTTGTAGTTGCTGACATTTTAATTCCTCCAAATATTTGTTTTATTATTTATTTTGTTATTTCATAACAATCGAATTAGCAATATCCATCGGTATTACATTGCACACCTTCAAATGAATTTGTTTTATCCTTTTCAATTTCTTTATCAATGACCCTTTCTAGTGTTTCTTTACTAGCAAGCCCTTGAATGACTTCATCTCCAATCATGACAGTTGGAACAGCCATAATATTCGCTTCATCATATGCGTGCTGAATTGCTTCTTGATGCTTTTCTTTATATTTACGAGTTACTAAAGCATCTTTAAATTCCGCCTCAGGAAGTCCTACTTCTACCGCTAATTTTGTTAACACATCAATATCTTCAATGTTTTGCTCTTCTTGGAAAAATGCTGTGAATACGCGGTGATGATACTCATTACCTAGTCCACGTTCTTTCGCAAATTGACATCCTTCGAAAGCTAAATGCGTATATGGATGTGGGGAAACACGTGGCAAACGCATATCAATTCCTAACTTCTTCGCTGTCGGAAGAATGAAAGCATCCCATGAACCTAATTTTTCTGGCTCATTCCATGGGTCTATTTTTGAATATGGACTTGGACGTAATTCAAATGGCATCCATTCAATCTCTACATCTTTCTCTTTCACTACCTCATCTAATGGACCTTTTGCTAAAAAACAAAACGGACATATAAAGTCTGAGTATACTTTCATTTTTACAGTCATAATTTTTACACCTTACCTTTATAGTTGTAATCAATATAGTTACATCTATAATAAAAAAATATAGATAATATTTTAAGCATTCATTTTCTCTTGTAAAGATTCAAACAACTGCTCCATCGAAATATTTTTCAAAACTTCTTCCATCGCGGATTGTGCTTGAATTAATATAACTTCTAACACCACTTGAATATTCGCTCCAATTGGACAATCTGGATTTGGTTGCTCGTGAATATGAAATAGCTTGTCTTCTTCGACTACGTTCACTGCATGATACACATCTAACAATGTGATTTCATGTAAATCCTTTAATAATCCCGCACCACCTGGCCCGCGATTTACGTAAACAAATCCAGCTTGTTTCAAGTACGACATAATTTTACGGATTACTACCGGATTTGTATTTACACTTTCAGCCATATAGTCTGAAGTACAAAGTGAAGATGGATTGTTTTTCAAAATAGATAAAATATGAACAGCTATAGAAAAGCGGCTACTAATTTTCATCGTCATCACCACCTCGATGTAATCATTATAGTTACAACTAAAAAATAAGTCAATCCTTTTCACAGATTTTTTATAAGTAAATTAAAAAGTGTCCCATTATGATATATGAGACACCTCTTTTTATTCTGCAAATAGCGCTTGAAATTCTTCAATAAATAGCTGCACAGCGATTGAAGAATCCTTTAATGAAGGAGCAGCTAAAGCAATTTCTCTCCATACTTGTGGTTCCAATTCTCTCGTTTGCACATTTTTGGGTAAATTCGTTAAAGATAATTCAGCCAATATTGCAATGCCTAATCCTTCTTGAATCATATTTAAAGCTGTAGTAACTGTCGAAATTACATACTCAGCCCGAAGTGGTACGTTTGCTTGTTTAAACATATCAATAATGGGTGGTTCGTATCCACCCTTACATAATATGATCGGTTCATTCTCTAAATCACTAATTGTAATAGCGTCCTTCTTACAGAGAGGATGATCCTCTCTTAAGATAACAACCATTTTCCCCTTCGCTAATGGAACAATCTCCATATCTTTATTAGGCAAAATAACAATTCCTATATCAATAACCCTCGATACTAACCAATCTTCAACTTCTTTAATCGTTCCTTCACAAAGAACGACTTCTAAGTTCGGATACTTCTCCTTAAAAAGGTTTATCATTTTGGGTAAGAAATGTGCAGAAGCGCTCGGAAAACTCCCAATTCGAATCGTCCCAACTTCGTGTCCTTTCTCCATCGCAACTTCTTGCTCAATTTTCTCAATTCCATTCAATATTTCTCTAATATGAACAAGAATTCTCTCTCCTACGTCAGTAACAATTAAACCTTCTCTCTTATCACGTATAAGAATCGTAATATCTAATTCTGACTCAATACTTGAAATGGCATGACTGACAGCAGGCTGTGTCATATTAAGTGCTTTTGCTGCTTTCGTAAAACTACCTAATTCAACCGTTTTAATCAAAACTTGTAGTTGTGTAATGGTCATAACTAATCACTTATACCCCTTATAAAAAAGATTCATTTTATTTATCACAGTCGATATCATATCATAGTGAAATGAAATACAACAAGGAGGTCTTACCGTGACACAGCTTTCTCGAACAAAAACGGCCATAATCCTTACTTTTCTCGTTATTATGTGGGGAATTAATTGGCCTTTATCTAAATTTGCCTTGCATTATACACCACCTGTTTTATTTGCAGGCGTTAGAACTTTAATTGGGGGATTCATTTTACTTATTTTCGCATTACCGAAATACAAAGAGCTACATTTAAAAGAAACTTGGCATTTATACGTTATTTCTTCTGTACTTAACATCATTATCTTTTACGGACTACAAACTGTCGGTCTTCAATACATGCCCGCTGGATTATTTTCCGCAATTGTATTTCTACAGCCTGTTTTACTCGGCATTTTCTCGTGGATATGGCTTGAAGAATCAATGTATGGCTTAAAAATTTTCGGTTTAATTCTAGGATTTATTGGCGTGGGGGTTATTAGCTCTAGTAGCTTAACCGGCCATATTTCTATCATTGGAATCCTTCTCGCATTAGGTTGTGCGATTGGATGGGCACTGGGTACAGTATTTATTAAAAAAACCGGGCACCGCGTTAATGCTATTTGGATGGTAACACTTCAGCTTATTATTGGAGGTGTTTGCTTAGTTGGATTTGGATCAGAGTTTGAAAGCTGGTCTAGTATCGCTTGGAGTATGCCATTTGTTAGTGTGCTACTCTTTATTTCGTTCTTTGTTATTGCAATGGGATGGCTCGCTTACTTCACACTTGTTGGAGCTGGTGAAGCAAGTAAAGTTGGAGCTTACACGTTCCTTATCCCTCTTATCGCTATTATTGTAAGTTCAATTTTCTTACATGAGGCCATTACAATGAGCTTGTTTATCGGTCTATTATTTATTGTCGTGAGTATTTGCTTTGTAAATATAAAGCCGAAAACACTTGCTGTAGGGCAACAAGTTGAAGTGAAATAAATAAACGTGAAAAAGAGCCTACTATTTGTAAGCTCTTTTTTATACCTTACTTTTTACGACGTACTACAAAAACAAACGTACTTACTGAAGATACAATCGCTAAAACTGATAACACAATTGCTATTGTTTGCATATTACTTGTACTTTCATTCTTTCCCACACTAGATACTTCCCCATGTTCCCCAGTTAAGGACTTACCTTTTGCAATTGTAGTAACTGAATGCGGTTTTTCAGCTTTCTCATCGCCTGTCCATTCAACAATTTCTCCGTCTTTATATTGTTGATATGCATCCCAAGCTATCTTTTGTTCTTTATCTGGGTTTTTAGCAACGAAAGTAAATCGTTGGAACTGACCAGATAAAATCCCTTCTCCTGTTGCTTCCCATACTACAGTTTTAACTTTTCCAGCTGCATCTTTTTGCTCTTCCACTTTCCATCCTGACACTGGTTCATACTGTTGAAACTCAATGCCGGACGGTATTTTTAGTGTGACTTTTGTCGTTGCCACATTTTTTTCAACTGGTACCTTTATCGTGTAAGTCTCCCATGAGTTAGCATCCGAAGTTGCTGGTTGCACAGTTACGTGAGCGCTAACAGGTAACGAAAAAATTCCCATTGCAATTATTGTTGCGATCATTGTTGTTCCTAATTTTTTTATACGCTTCATTTTCTATTAACTCCTTTTCATCTGTAACGTCTCTTTATCCCGCTATTTGTGGGCAGTAAGACTCCTACCCCAAAATTCTGCTGGAGCAAAGAATCTGGGTAGAAGCCCTGCTGCCCCCGTAAAAGCCGATTGGTGAAGGCTAATAATCAGTGGGAGATGCCCCCTCCTACTGATTAAAGTTTCACTTTATCTGCCACCTACAATAAATTTATAATCCGTATCGAAGCTATCAAGAGATTTTGTTAACCCGTGAACTTGTATATTCCAATTTCCTGTCATGTTAATATACATACCTTCCGCTTCATATTCTCCCGGTGAAATTGCTGAAACTTTAAATGAACCTTGGCCCATATTCATATCTAACGATTGAGTCGTCAATATAATTTGTTCCATATTAGTAACAGGCTGTCCATTCTCATCCTTCAAAGTAATATGAAATGTATTCTGTCCTACCTTATTAGGGCTTACATGTAAAGTAAGTTCATATCCATTATCTAATTGTTTACTCTCTGTAAAAGGTCCAGTAGGAGGCATCAGCGGTGTTTGCACGTTTGTCATAAAAGCTACGATTATGAAAACGATAATTCCAATGATCAACTCTATTTTCAGCGTAGCACCTAATCCTTGCCGGGCTCGCATTTTCCCTTTCACATAATGAATAATTCCCAATATCCCCATGAAAACGAATAAAAGTATCTTTGCTAATAATGCTAATCCATACTTCGTATCAAATAGGGAATGAATCGTGGGAATAAAAAATGTACTGTTAAAAAGACCCGTTAATACAATGACTATGACAGCACCTGTTGCCCATGTTGAAAAACGCTTAATTGCATCCCAATACGTAGTCCACTTGTCATCCTCTTTACGTAAAAGAAGAATAATTGATGATAGACCGCCAACCCATAACGAAGCTGCGAATAAATGTAGAAAGTCCATAACGACAGCAATGTCTTTAAACTTCAAACCAAATGCGTGACTATTAAAGGCTTTCATAACGAGTAACCCAATAAAAAGTAATATTGGAATGCTCCATACTTTAAACGATGAAAGTTTCTCACGCTTCACAGCAAAATAAGTAACAATGATAAGCAGACTAATAAGAGCCATTTGAGTAATCCATACATAACCAAAAACAGATAGTTGCAATGTTTCTTTTAATAATAGTGGATCAAATGCTTCTAACCACGAAACATCAGCATTTATTTTCGCTTGCAATGGTAGATTGCATAGTAAGCTAATGAATATACCTATTAATGATATCCATATTATTCTCTTACTCCTTGAGTGAACTTCTATTACATTCCCTTTATATATAATAAGATTAAAGAATAGAACTCCTAAAAATAGTGAGAAACTTGTATATAGAACCCCGCGTTCCATAATCATATCGATTTGCGGGACATACCCCATCTCTTCTACTTGTACATCATCTGCTCCCGCTTCGGTTAACCCAATCTGGAACGGAATAACTCCTTGAATTGGATGTCCATCAGCTGAAATAGCTTTCCACTGAATAGAATAGAGACCGTCTTTAAGATTCTCTTTTACCCCTGCCTCTAATAGTTTTTTGTTTCTTTTATCAATATGAGCATCTTTTAAATCTACTCTTTTACCTGAGGTATCTCTTACAAACAATGTATTAAAATGTGAAACTTGTATATCCTCATCAAATTCGATTTTCACGACAGTTGGTGCTTTTTTCAACGTTTCATTTTCCATAGGATTTGATTTCACAACATACGCATGAGCAGACGCGCTTTTTGGTATCAATATAATAAGCACACATGCTATTACTAGCCATGCCCCTAACCTTCTCATTACTTTCACACTCATTTCACTTCTTTCTTCTTCATCACTACACCTTTATTACTTTATACTTCCTAGTTTGATTTTCTGACGAAATATTAACCTGATTAAGTATAAATTACCATACAATATAATACTTAATTTCTCCCCACCTTTAAACTACTAATATAATAGTAACTACTCTAATTGAAATAACTTATATTTTTAAAGTCGATTGTAATTATATCATAAAATATATTTATGTAAGTTCCCTAAGAAGAAAAGTTCTCGTGAATCATTTGTGAAGAAAATGTGAAATACATAAAGTGAAACTTTAATCAGCCCTCACCAATGGCGCTTTTACGGGCAGTAAGACTCCTACAAATAGCAGGATAAATTAAAAGGTGTTACGTAATAACGTAACACCTTTTAAAAAATATCCTTCTTCTATTTCTCTTCCGGATAATCACAATACTCAATAATCGTTCCTTCTGTATCCGCTGGGTTAAGGTAAATTAATCGTCTACCATGTTTATTCATTCGAAGTGTATGCTCTAATGTTCGAATACCTTGTTCTTTTAATTCTTCTAAAGCTACATCTAAATCATCGACACGATATGCAACGTGATGAACACCTTTCCCTTTTTGTTTTATAAATCGGGCAATTGGTGATGTTGTATTATTCGTCGGTGCAAGTAGTTCAATTCTATCTCCATCCACTTCTATAATAGCAACTTCACTTTCCACACCTGGTGCTTCACTTACGTAACGATCTATTAATTTCCCTGATAGAACCTGTTCATAAAAACGTATCGTACTATCTATATCACGAACTGCGATTCCGATATGATCAATTGTTTTTTTCATTTTATTTCCCCTACTACTTTATTTTTTACTCCTTATTAATAGTAACAAAAAAAGTTATAGAAACAAGTTCTATAACTTTTTCAATTAACTTATTTTTTTGTCCGCTCTAGTTGCAGGTTGAACTTGGTTTTTCACTTTTAAAACGCTAATGCCATATCCGATAAATCCACCGATAATCGCTGGGAAGATCCAGCCTAATCCTACTTCCTGCATCGGAAGGAATTTAGTGAACACTTGGCTTACTACTTCAATGTTAACTCCAGCTGCACTTAATCCATCGAATAAGCTGATGATAAATGTTACAATTAAACTCACTTGATAAACTTCAGCTCTTCCTTTAAATAGTGAATGGAAGAATGTTAAGAAAATCAATACAATTGCTAGTGGATAAATTGCTGTTAATACTGGAACAGAAACTGCGATTAATTGTGTTAATCCTACGTTTGCAACAATTGCACTAAATACACATAGCGTGATTGCAATTGCTTTATAAGGAATATTTGGGAATAACTTATGGAAGAATGAAGAACATGCTGATACAAGTCCCACACTAGTTGTCAAACAAGCAACTGTAATCATTAATCCTAATAATACTCCACCATATGATCCGAAATAGTAATTAGAAACTTTCGCTAATACTTCTCCGCCGTTCTCTAAATGTCCAAGCTTCGCAACACTTGAAGCTCCCATATAAGAAAGTGCTGTATAAATAATTGCTAAAATAGATGCTGCAATGATTGTCGCTTTTGCACAAACGACCATAATCTGTGTTTTCGTTTTCGCACCTTTTTCTTTAATTGCATTAATGATGATGATTCCGAATACGAATGATGCAAGCGTGTCCATTGTTAAGTATCCTTCTTGGAATCCTTTAAAGAATGCATGTGATGTATACCCTTCCACTGGTGCTTGCATATCTCCAATTGGATGAATAAAAGCAACGATTACTAAAATACCGATGAATGTCAATTTAATTGGCGTTAATATTTTTCCAACAATATCGACAATTTTCGCAGGATTTAGCGAAAAAAAACAAGTGATGCTAAAGAATATAATTGTGAAAAGAATTAAAGGTGTAGAACCTAATCCTTCTGGCATAAAAGGCTTAAGACCAATTTCATAAGAAACATTACCCGTTCTTGGTATTGCAAATAACGGACCGATCGCTAAGTATAAAACTGTTGTAAACACAATCCCGAATACTGGGTGAGCACGACTTGCTAATGACTGTAAATCATCTTTACCCGAAAAACCAAATGCTAGTACACCTAGTAATGGTAATCCAACACCTGTTACTAAAAATCCAGCGTTAGCAATCCATACATTCTCTCCTGCCGATTGACCTAGCATAGCTGGGAAAATTAAATTTCCGGCTCCAAAAAATAGTGCAAATAACATTAATCCAATAACTACTATGAACGAAAACGGTACTTTATTCGCCATAATATAACCCCCATTCAAATTTCCTTATCTCATTTTCCAATTTTAACTAATTGAATTTTCTGAATATTTAATTTGAGTATCAACTATTCTTGAACTCATTATAATTTGTTATATAATATTTTGCAATACTATTTTCAAACTTTTCTTTTATTTTATGAATATACATTTTTTAACATAGAATATAGACTAAAAAACCAACATGGTCATCCATGTTGGTTTTTCCATTTACTATCAGTAATTAAAATTTCGCAGCTACTTTTTTAACGTTTTCTAAACCTTCTTCAACAATTTGTTGTGAGCGATCTGGATATTGATTGTGTCCTTCAATTACCACTGTTTCTGGATTTGTAATTCCCCAAAATCCAAGTACAATTGTTACATAATTAACCGCCATTTCCATAGGAGCCATTTGCTCTGAAGAATAATCTGAACCACGAGCACCTAGTACAACTACTTTCTTATCACCAGCTAAACCTTCCGGACCATTCGCTGTATATTTAAACGTTTTTCCAGCTTGAGAAAGGTATGAAATATATGTGATTAATGGTGCGGGTACGGTGAAGTTCCATAATGGGAACGCAAATACAACTTTATCAGCTTCTAAAAACTGATTTAAATATTGATCTACTGTTGCTACAGCCTTTTCTTCTTCAGCTGTTAACTCCATTCCTTGACTGCGTTTATATCCACCTGAAATTGCGATATTTCCGTAATAAGGAAGATCTAATGCAAATAAATCTAACTCTGTAATTTCTGTATTTGGGTTCGCTTCCTTATAAGTACTTACAAATGTTTCATACATTTTTGAACTAATTGCTTGCTCCGCTGGACGATCGTTCGCTTTTACAAATAATACTTTTGACATAGTTTTATTCTCCTCTACTTTCGTAATTTCTTCTTTTTTACCAAATAATGAGCTAAATAGTCCCATTTTCTTCACCTAATCTTTCTTTTCATATTCATTATTCATCATCATAAAAATTCTTACTCTAAGAAAAAGTTCGAATAGAGACCTTCATTTCAGGAACCTATAACTTTTTGTTATTTAATTACCTTATGTAAGTGATTGTAATATAGCCACTTACTTTAGTCAAGTAACTTTTAATAAAAAATAAAGTCTCAAATTGAAAATAATAATAAAACACCAAATACTACTTTATTACTTGTATAATTAACTTAGAGAGGGAAATTCATATTTAGAAAGGATTTATTCATGAGCACTATAGAAAAGATTCAAACTTTTATTATTCTATTTGCTGTTACATGCGGCATTGTACTCGGACAATTTAATATCATACATATGTATTCAGACAAATTCATTGTCCCCTTCTTATTTTTCATGTTATATGGATTATTCCTCAGCATCCCATTGAAAGAGATTAAAAACGGATTTCGCAATTTAAAATTTGCAGGAACAAGCCTTACCATTAATTTTTTATGGACGCCTTTCCTCGCTTGGGGATTAGGTGCATTATTTCTTTCAGATCACCCAGCACTTTGGGTTGGGTTTATAATGTTAATGGTTACTCCATGTACAGATTGGTACTTAATATTTACTGAAATAGCGAAAGGAAACGTAGCGCTTTCCACAGCGATTTTGCCTGTAAACTTAATTTTACAATTATTATTGCTACCTGTTTATTTATTTTTATTTGCCGGTGTAATGAAGACTGTAGCGGTTTCTATTCTAATAGAAAGTATCGTAATCGTTATCGTCTTACCATTTTTACTTGCACATGCTACAAAATTCATTATGAATAAAATGAAAAACGCTGAAACACTCGAGAATAAAATCATTCCGTTTTTCAGCTCTGCTCAAATTGTATTTTTAAGTTTAGCAATTGTAGCGATGTTTGCATCACAAGGTAAATATTTACTCCAAAATATGAATGTTGTTTTATTATTACTCATTCCTGTTCTATTGTTCTTCATCATTAATTTTTTACTAGGACAATTTATCGGGCGCATCCTGCATTTATCTTATAAAGATACAGTAAGTTTAAGCTTAACAACATTAGCAAGAAACTCGCCTGTTGCGCTCGCTATTGCTGTGACTGCTTTTCCAGACGAGCCTCTTATCGCACTTGCACTCGTTATTGGACCGTTAATTGAGTTACCAGTACTTGCTTGTGTTTCACAAGTGTTGTTACTTATTAAGAAAAAACGGCAATACGCATAATAAAAAGCGTCCCACTTTGGGACGCTTTTTATTGTCGAGAAATTATATAAATGCAAAATTGAATTATCGGCTCTAAAAATTTTATACGTTATAGAAGATTGACTTTTCGTTACATTAACAGATCCTTTTTAATTAAAAAGGATAGGAAAAGTAAATATAACAAACGCTGCCCAAAGTCCGTAGATTGGCAAATACTTCGTAACGGCATCTTGGATAGGTAAAGGTCCGGATTTATTTTGTAGAAAACGCATATAAGAAAGCATAATCCAAATTAGATTTGCCCAAATCAGTATGTTGACTCCTAAAACAGCAAGTCTATTAGGCGTAATACCATAGGAAGAAAGTCTGAACACGATAGCTGACAAAGCCACACTGTCAATAATAAGTGCAAGAACAATTAAGACAAAATTTATATAATCTGAAATGTTCTTTTTCTCATCTGAGTCGCTCTCAACAATGGAAAATATAGTAACAGCCAATACAACAAGAAGTATTCCATTGAAGACCATCAAGAAATTGCGGTCCAAAAATGGATTTTTCCCAACCCATATAACCGTTATAAGATAGATCAACAAGGTGATCAGGACAAGCGGACTAAAGATTTTAGCTATATAGGGGGTAATATTTTTAGCAAACTTAAGATTCATTGATACTAAGTATGCAGCCACAATAGCGAGAGCGGCAGCACCAAATAAAACAACATTACTAAAATAGAACTCTCCTATATCCAAGTCAACAAAACTAAATAACCGCATGGTGAATACTGCTAGTATCATTCCGCTAACTGCCATGCTGGCATAAAGAATACAATATTCCAAATTAAATTTAATATAAGCTAACCTTGTACTGCCTTTTGAATATTCATTTCCTGTAAACGCAAGCCCTACCAATACCCATAAGAATATAGGAAGGTGTAAATAAGCAAGGATCATACTGTCTTTATCATTTAATGGCAGCATATTAAGATAAAGTCCAGAAATTAGGAACAACGCTGCAAGAGAATAAATAATACTTTTTTTCGGAGTATTATTGTAGACAAAATAGGCAGCAATAAAAGGGATTATACCAAAAGCCAGATTAATCGGAGCAATTGCTTCCTGTTCGACAAAGTGGAAAATGATTCTGGTGCTTAATCCGGCTAGAATTGCTAACATGCCCATGAATAAGAAACCCTTTTGAATCAAGGAGGACTTTCTTGTATTTCCCTTCTCCTTGAAATGTAATCTTTCATACCAAATACCCAAAACCTGAGAATCCGGATTTTGTTCCCATGCTTGTGAGAATGACTTTTTAAAAGCTTTCGGGTCTTTTCTATACATTCTCTCCAACTCATGAGGGTTATCCATATTTTCAATAATCAAATTGTGACTGTTCATATTTTTACCTCCTCTAAAAAAACAACGTTGTTACCTTTTCGATAAAAAGCAACTCGATTTTTTATTCTGATTTTGATTTTAATATAAATTTTATCGTTTTACAATAAAATTTTATTACTTTAGATAATATTTTTGTTGTATATTTTATTCCAAGCAAAAACAAAAAGCATTCCTCATTCAAAGAAATGCTCTATAACTTTTTATAGACATCGGTGTAAGCTACAGTCAGTTTTGAAACTTCCTCAAGTAAAGAACTTTTTATCCCGGCTCAATTTTTCGTAAGATGTCTTTATTACTTGATTGAAGGCTATTTTTGCTTTGTTCATATCTCCTAATCAACCATTTCCCAAAATTGAGATGCTACTTTGGAAATTCTTTGGTCTTTTAATTTTACTATTACAGGTTCTATATGAAAATCAAATTGTTTCAATTCAAAAAGCGTTGTATGTTCTAAAAATGATGATGTGTAATCCATTCTTGGAATAACGGATAATCCTAGTCCTCTACTAACAAGTGCTACAACCATCCGTATATCTTTACACTCGATAATGATATTTGGCTTGACCTGATGTTCATCAAACACCTTGAAAAGGTCTTCATTGAAGGAGAGCCCTTCCATTGCTCCTAGCATAATGAATGGGAACTGGGCAATCTGTTCAATCGTCACATGCTGTGATGAAAACGATGTTGCCCAACTTGATGGAATAATCACAGCGGTTGGTTGTTTTTTTAATATTTTCATCTCATATTGTTCACTATTGCCCAATCGTAAAAGTAAGGCAACATCAATTTCTCTTTGTTCTAGTTTTTTTAATAATTCTTCTGAATTTCCAGTTACTATTTTTATTTTGACATTAGGGTATTGTGTCCTAAACATACTAACATAGTCAATGAGCATATTCGAACATGTAGACGATACACCGATACTTACTGTTCCGCCTATACCTTGTTCAATTTCTTGAATTTGCTGCTTTACATCTTGAATTTGCATTAACATTTTATTGGCATATTGGTATAGTATTTCACCTGTTGCTGTAAGCTCCCATTTTTGACGATATCGATGAATTAAAGTTGTGCCAAGATCAGTTTCAAGCTTTTTTAATAATTGGCTAAGCGGGGGCTGCGCGATATGGAGCACTTCTGCTGCTTTAGAAATGCTTCCTTGTTTCACAATTTCTTTAAAGTAATATAATTGCCTGAAATCCATTGTATCTCTCCGTCATATGTTTTTTGATATGATTAGTTTATCATATATATATTTTTCATATGTCGAATTTGGCGTTATATTTAATTCTATAGCTATAGTCTTTATATTGATAATATTAACTAGAAAGTGAGAGATACTATGAATCATTGGAACAGAGCCTTGAAGCGCATCTTCTTATACGTGCTCGGGTTATTTTTTATGTCGATTGGCATTAGCATGTCGATTCAAGCAGGATTTGGTGTATCGCCTGTGTCATCATTAGCATATGCAAGTACGCTAACGATTGGTTTATCGATTGGTGTGACAATGGCGCTTGCAAATGTTTTATACATTATCATTCAAGTGATATTAAGTAAACGAATGGAGTTAAATGAATTTGTGAGTCAATTCATTATTTCGTTTTTATTTGGTTTTTTCATGGATGCAACGCTCTTCCTTGTCCAACTTTTCCCTGCACCTGAAACTCTCCTTGCTCGAAGTGTATATTTGATTGTTAGTTTATTTGTTATAGCAGTCGGTTTAATGGGCTATACAACAGCGAAACTGCCATTAATGCCGTATGATGCATTAACTTATGCAATTAGTGAAAAATTTAATTTAAAATTCGGTAAAGCAAAAATTTTGAGCGATTTAATAAACATTTGTGTAGCTGGTGCACTTTGTATAATTTTTATTCAATCATTAGGCTCAATAGGAATTGGCACACTAATTGCCGCCTATTTTATCGGCAAAATTTTAGGGTGGATGATACCGTATTATCAACCACCTCTCCAACAATGGGTATTTAAAACAGAAAAGGCTGCCCAAGGAATCATAATAAAGTACAGGAAAAATAGATGAATCAAATTCCTCAGCCGAAATCAAATAATGAATTTTGCACCTTATCAAGTGCCAGTCCACATTAGGAATGGCACTTCTTTATTACTGCCTTTTCTTTGACCTTCTATCACTTTGGTTAAATGATAAAACAAACATTGTATTAAAACTAAACTGCCGTTTAGTTAAAGAAGAATCTTTAAACTTTTTTATATTTTAAAAGACTTTATTGCTACTTAACACTATTTCATACCACCTTTTCAAACAATTATTTCAAATAAATTTTAGTGCTAGTATACAAAACCCTGTAAATATAAAATAAAAAAGCATGACATAAAATTGTCATGCTTTTTCTTTTCTATCTATATTTTCAAATCGAATACAGAACATTTTACTCGGGAAAGAGCTTTGTCACTTGTTGAAACTACTTAATTCTCAAACACAAAATTAATCTTATTATCTTTCCACTCTAACTTCGCATCAAACGTTTTCTCGCCCTTTTTAAAGCCTTTAATTAAATCGGTCTTCTCACCTTTTAAGAGCTTTGTCATATTCTTTTGCGAAATTGTTTTACTTAATATTTTCTTCGAGATGGTAAAGTCACATTGTGTTGTATTGTAATTGGAACAACCGTAAAACGTAGATTTATCAATTACATCACCATCGCATTTTTTACAACTTCCAACCTTTTTACCTGTCGTAAATTTCGATCCTTTTCGATCAATCGATTCAACATGTAATCCAGTGAAATCCCATTTCTCCGACATTTCTACCGCATCTTCAATAATTTTAGCTGATAGCTTTTTCGTTTGTTCCATAAATGTAGCTGGTGAAGCGGTACCTTCTCCGATCTCTGCAAGACGTTGTTCCCATTTTGCAGTCATTTCCGGTGAAGCTAGTATTTTGTCGCCGATTGCTGTAATTAATACTTTTCCCTTATCAGTCGCATACACTTGGTTTTTCTGCACATCTATATATTTACGGTCTTTCAGCATCGTAATGATGCCGGCACGAGTCGCTTCCGTACCTAAACCTTCTGTTTTCTTTAATACTTTCTCCAGCTCTTCATTCTCTAAATACTTACCTGCCGTTTTCATTAACGTAATAAGTTGTCCTTCTGTATAACGCTTCGGTGGCTGTGTTTTTCCTTCTTTCACTTTCACCTTTACAACTTTTCCTTGGTCACCTTCAGCTACAATTGGAAGAATCGTTTCGTCATCTTTATCGTCTTGGAAAATAACTTTACGCCAACCTTCTTGTATTTGCTGTTTTCCTTTCGAAATGAACGCAGCACGTTCGTCTACAAGAGTTGTAATTGTTGTGTAGTCAAAGATTGCTACTTCATAATGCGCCGCAATAAGTCGTCTTACGATCATATCGTAAATTTTCTTTTCATCGCCTGATAATTTGCTTGGATTGGTAACTTGTTCTGTCGGTATAATTGCGTAGTGATCTGTAACTTTCTTTTCATTCACATAACGCTTATTGTTCATAATCGATTCAACCGGAGCCGGTAATAAACCTTTATATTCATCAAACTGACTTAATTTCTGTAAAATATCAGGGAACGTCGCTGCTTCTCCTTGTGTAACATAGTTAGAATCCGAACGTGGATAAGAAACTATCCCTTTTTGATATAGTGCTTGCGTTATATCAAGCGTCTTTTTCGGCGAAAATTTAAAAGCTTTATTTGCTGTCGCTTGCAGTGCTGATAAATTAAATAAAAGCGGCGGCTGAAACTCTTTACGTTCCGTTTTCATTTCCTTCACTTCTGCCGGTTTCCCTTGACAAAAAGCCGCAATTTTATTCGCCATATCAGGGTCTTTTAAGCGGGATTCATTATCCTTCTCCCATTTCCCATCATATTTCTTCCCTTCAATATTAAAGGTTGCGAACACTTCCCAAAACGGCTCTGACTTAAAGTCTTCAATTTCTTTCTCACGCTTTACGATTAATGCGAGTGTCGGTGTTTGTACACGTCCGGCGGAAAACACATCATTCATTCCCTTTTTCTTTAGCAAAATGCTAAAAACACGCGATGCATTCATACCAACAACCCAGTCGGCGCAAGATCTTGTATATGCTTCGTAATACGTATTAATCGTATCTGCTTCATCTAGTAAATTTTTAAATCCTTGATAAATGGCTTGCTTCGTTAAAGATGAAATCCAAAGACGTTTCATCGGCTTTTGCACGTTACAAAGATTAATAATGTTTCGTACAATTAATTCCCCTTCGCGCCCAGCATCGCCTGCGTGAATAATTTCTGTTACCCCCGGATTATGTAACAGCTGTTTCACTACATTAAATTGCTTATACTTTGACTTTGTTACTTCAAATTGAAAACGTTCTGGAATCATCGGTAACGTATTAAGTGACCATTTTTTCCACTCTGCATGATAATGTTCTGGATTACATAACTGCGTCAAATGACCAATTGCCCATGTACAGTACGCTCCATTTGGAAATAACTCATTTGCTTCTACTTCTAAATATCCATCTTTTCGGCGATATTTAAACTGTGAAACAAGAGCCAAACCTTGATCTGGTTTCTCGGCAATAATTAATTTCATTGTATAACTCCCTATCTGTATTCCAGTGTTACTTTCATTGTATATATGTTTAGAAGCGATGATAAAACAACAATCTTATTTATCATTCGCGGGTCGCTCCCAAAAATGGGATAACTATAATATTATACGCTTTTTCTTTATTGCTTCACAATAGGAGAGTTGCATTATCCAAGTATCCTCTCTTAATTCGTCTTTCGTAACATGGTAATTGGTATTTCTAGATTTCATGATTTTATAAATAATTCTAAATCTATTCACATCTAAATTAGCTACTACATTTCAAAAGATGAGACTTCTCTTTTCTATATGTCCTTGAAGTAAAAAAATGTGATTTGATATTACGATTAGTTCTCATATAAGAATCCGTCTCGCTCCAAACATAATTATGTTTGGAGCGAGACGGATTCATTTACTCAAGATTTTAAAATATGGGTTGAGGACTCTCCTAATCTATCCCATGCTGTGAATGCTCAATTAAAAGTAACAAAATTACATTTTTAAAATATCATACTTTTATTTCAAAGTTATACACGTTTAGTAAACCTTATGATCCGATACACAATTATTGCAGTAATCGAAATAATAAGAGCGGTTATCAAGCCAGCTTCTCCAATCCAAATCTCTAATTGATATCCTGTAGTTGCACGTGCAAAAGGCCCTTGAATAATAGCATTCCAAGTGGTGTGGATGATAACCGACGGCCAAACACTACCTGTGATAAGTCGTAAATAAGCTGTAATATAACTGAATGGTACAATACAAAAATAGATGCCAAGTACAGAGAGAAAGACAGATGTTCCCTCTACATATAGACCAGCAATAACAATTGGGACATGCCATGTTGCCCATATTAATCCACTAATAAGGATTGGACGTGAAAATTCCGCATCGACTAGCCTTGTTAGCATATAACCCCGCCAACCCATCTCTTCTCCCATAACTGGGATTAAGTTAAGCAAGCTTCCTAAAATTCCGCTCAATACTACTATAAAAATGAAACGTAATGGTATCGGTAGATACTGAAGTCCAAGTATATTGTAGATAGGTTCTAGCATACCACCTTGTGGGAGCTGAAACCTCGCAAATCCGCTAAACCAGGCAATCGAATATGTAATTCCACATATTATCATAGGTATTATCAGGGCCAAAGTAATCCCCTTCCATATCTTTAAGTTATCTAGACTAAAAGATACATCTTTAAAGCCTTCTCGCAGTATGATACGAGTTAGAATAGAAGAAATTGCAGGAGTAAACATATATACCACAATTAGCGGCATGCTTTTCGTAATCATTATTACTACATTTAAAAGAATAGAAGTAATGAACAAAATACTTAAAAACAGTTGCAGTCCTTTTTTAGCACGTTGGACTTTATCCATATTGTGGAATGATTTTGCATGTAATATCATTGTAATCCGTCCTTCCCCTTTTATTAATTTGTTTATCTAATCAACTTCCTGTCATTTCGAGAAATACAACACAGAATGAAGATGTTTTTTCATATTGATTAATCAATCCCCCCTCTTAAATTCATAATCTAGCCTTACTTACGATTCAATCATGTAATTATTCTTCATAAGTTGTCATAACCGATAGTACGAAACTGTAATGTTTAACCTATGACCTGTGTCAAATAATCTTGTGACAATATGTAACTAGAAAATATGATATGGAATAAATAAAAATTGAATTACGGCAATTGATTCGTGCAAGTACATGAATCAATCTTGCTTTTGAAAATAATTCAATTGAGGTGAAAAAAATGAATAAAAAAAAGAGGTATTGTGGAATGGTTGCAATGGTTAGTACAGCTATATTAGTCGCAGGAGGTGGAGAAGTAGGAAAAGCACAAACAGTTGCAGTTGAAGATTCAGCTCAATCAATCCAAAAAAATATCGTTAAATCAATACAATCACAGGCGCATCCATTAAAAACGACAGAACCGTCAAAACCATTTGAGGATTTAAAACCACTTAAGAAAATGATTGGGAGCGCACAATATGTAGGATTAGGAGAGAATACTCATGGAAGCTCTGAAATTTTCACTATGAAGTTTCGACTTGTGAAATATTTGGTTACTGAGATGGGTTTTACAAATTTCACAATGGAAGAAGATTGGGGAAACGGATTAAAGTTAAATGAATATATACAAACAGGAAAAGGAAACCCTAGGGAGTTTTTGAAATTGTTATATCCTACTGATGAAATTATTGCCATGATTGAGTGGATGAAAGATTATAATGCTGATCCATCCAATAAAAAGAAAATCCAATTTATCGGACTTGACTTAAAAACAATGGACCAAAGTGTCTTTAATAAAGTAATTGATTATGTAAAGCAACATCGACCAGATTTGCGGGCAGAAGTAGAAGAAAACTATAAAGATCTTTCTTCTTTCACTGGAAGTATACAGGAATATATGAATCTTGCTCCTGAAATGAAAGCAAAGTTCAAGGCAAACGCTGAGAAAGTAGCCCAATTACTAAAAGATGAGAAGGAACAGACAAACAAAGATGTAGGTTCATCCGAGTACATCTGGGTAAAAGCAACAGCGAATGCAATAGAGAAATTTACCACAATGCTGCTTTCTAATGACTACCCAAATGTAATAAAGCTACACGAGCAATACTTGGCCGATCATGCAATGTGGGCACAAGAGACATTTGGTGGTAAAACTATGGTATGGGCACACAATATTCATATGGCTAAAGGAATTATCGATGAGAAATTATACCCTGATGCTGCGGGGCAGTTTTTGAAGGAACGTTTAGACAATAATTATGTCACAATTGGTAGTACAACTACGGAGGGAAATTTCACTTTATACAGCGAATATAATCCTTCCACCGGAGGTAAGATTGCAACAGATACTATTCCACAAAATGTAAAAAGTTTCAATTACACCCTCGGAAAAGTACCATATAAAATGTTTTTATTGGATAACCGTCACCTTAAAGGACACGCAGAGAAATGGGTTAGAGCAAAAAGGCCATTACTAAGTATAGGGGGACAACTCCTCCCAGACGGTTCGTTATACTTTGATACTTCATTGCTTGAGCAATTCGATATTATTTTTCATATCCGAAAAACAAGTCCATCTCATATTAAATAAAAGTACAAAACAATCCCTTCTTGCTGATCCAAGAACGGGATTATTTTGTAGATGATTAATAAAATAATCTTGTTTTTAACTAAGAATAGGCTAATCCCCCCTTTTATCATCATGTAAAAATGTCATATGACATTTTTACACTAGTGAGTTTGACAAAAAAAGCAGTATGATGCGTTTATTACATAGATAGGAGCGATGCACTTTATGAGATCAAGATTCATCCAGAATGGTTATTTTTTATTACTAACTTTCATTACAGGTTTGTTTTATTTTTGTTTTTACTTAATAGCTCTGCTATTCAGTTTCACCCTTTCATTTACGGTAGTTGGGATTCCATTAATTATACGCGTACTACAAACTACCAAAACTTTTATCCAATTCGAGCGCATACAAACGAAAATTTATACTGATATTTCGACAGACTCTTACGATAGAAGTGTAACAACGGATACATCGGACTGGGCTCAAGTGAAATTAGGACTTACGGATCGCCGCACTTGGTCTGCTGTCTTTTGGTTAATGCAGAAATTTGTGATTGGCATTTTCAGTCTCATTAGTGCAATCATTTTTTATGTAATGCCACTTATGTTCCTGTTAGCACCATTATTGTATCGATACATCGATATGAATATTATTTTCATACAGATAGATACTTTTCCAAAGTCACTCCTTATAATGTTTATGGGTATAGTGTTTACCGCCATAAGTATTAAAATGGTAGATGGTTTAACGAAAAAATTTGGAGGTTATACACGCAGTATGATTCAGCAACTAAATCGATAGAAGTTTGTAGTCTACGAATAGTAGGCAGTTTAAACTTAAAAATATAACAATGCAAGAAGGATTATTCTATACTATAGGAAATGAGAAAGAAGGCTACTTAGGGGGTAAATGAATTGTTTGATATGGTTAAATATTGGTTTTGGTATGATTGGATTATGTTAGGAATCCGTCTACTTGTTAGTGTGTCTACCATCCTAGCAACATTAAATTTTCAGGATGGTTTAACATTACCACTTTGGATTATTATTCTTTGGGAAATTATTGCCTTCTCTATTCCATGGGTGGCCTTACTGTTCAATTACAAATATTACTTATTCACAGAAATATTGCTATATGGTGGACTATGTATATATTTAACCTCTTTATTTCCAGAAGCTTACAATATTTTTCTTATATCGGTGTTTCTTATCGCAGCAAATAGTAGGCATTTGTCCTATTATTGGACAGCTCCAACAACAGTTTTTGTAATAACCGGGATTTTCTATGCAGTTGCGCCAAGTAATAGCTATTGGATTATGGTCACCTACTACGGATTCGCTTATGTAATGGGATTCGCTTTCCATTTATTAATCATCAATCATAAACAAAATGAAGTAATTCGTAAACAAAACGCGGTACTTGAGCAATATATGTCTCAAATCGAACGCATTACACTGGCCGAGGAACGAAACAGGCTCTCTAGTGAGCTGCATGATACAGTAGGTCACGCCTATACTTCCATTATTATGGGGATGGAAACGTTGCGAACCGATCTTGCTACCGAAATGGGTGTACAGAGGCTAGATTCCCTGCTTGAAATGGGACGTAAAAGCATCGAGGACGTGAGAGGTTACCTACATCAAATGGATCCTCAATGTCAATCGCCTTCCTTGATTCAATCTCTACAAAATCTTGGAGCTGAATTTCAGGAGCACGCTCAGGTGGATGTAAGCTTCCGAACATTCGGAGAGGAATATCAACTGTCTCGACAAGCGAAGATAGCATTCATTCGTTGTTTACAAGAGTCCCTTACGAATGCGGTACGTCATGGTCAAGGGACTGAAATTATAGTTTCATTGCAGTTTGAACAACAATATACGAGATTAGAAGTGCAAGATAATGGAAGGGGCAATGTAGAATGGCAGGAAGGCTTCGGTATGAATACGATGAAAGAGCGGGCAATGAATTTGCAAGGTCAATTGTCTGTATATACAAAGCCAGAGGAAGGAATGCTTGTTACATGTACCATACCGCGACAAACTGAAATAAAAGATGGACTTATTCGTTTGTTAATTGTCGACGATCAGCCATTTGTTCGAGAAAGTTTGAGTACACTACTCGACAGGTATGAAGATATAAATGTAGTCGGTTTGGCTGAAGATGGCGATCAAGCCATCGACTTGTGTGGGCGCCTTCAACCTCACGTTGTACTCATGGATTTAGATATGCAGCAAATGGATGGAGTCGAAGCGACAAAAAAAATTAAGCAACAATGGCCACATATCCGCGTATTGATTTTTACAACGTTTCAGGATACGAAACAGGCGTTGGACTCGCTTCGTAACGGTGCGGATGGTTTTTTACTTAAATCCATTGAAACGTTAGAGCTAGCTAATACGATCCGACTTATTCATAGCGGTGGGACGCTGATTGATCAAGGTATGTCTCACAAAATTTTTGAGCAGTTTGATGAGCAAAACGAGACACCACAATCAAAAGCAACTGCTTATGAACTAACAGCCAGAGAGATAGAAATATTGCAACTAGTAGCAAAAGGACTTCGATACAATACGATAGCTTCAAGGCTATATTTATCGAATGGTACGGTCAGAAACTATGCTTCCTCGGCTTACACAAAGTTAGGAGTACGTAACAAGGAAGAAGCTGTCCAGAAGGCTCTAGAAATTGGAATTATCGAATGAGAAAACGGTTTGTTATTTCTTTAGAGCTAGCTAAGCTGTAGTTACAAGATGCAGTAAGAAATAAGACTATAAATCTAATTTTCCATCATTTTTGGTAGGCAATTTTGAATAAGTTTATCCTGTTTTCAAATCTTTAAATAGCCTTACTACATTCAATATGTAGTAAGGCTATTATATTCTATATCAAAATTAAGCATCTTTATTATTACTATATCGAAACTAGTTTCACGTCTTTTCACCAGAAGCCAAACAATACTTCTCATACCTATTAAAGATCTTTATCTGTTTTTATGTTAGAGATTGAAGAGATGAAATAATATCTTTGTTCATTCTTTGGCTTCTTTTTGTAAAGAATAATAAATAAGTAGCAAGTACTCTTTTATGACATAAATCGCTTTATATTCGCTCCATTCTCGTTTCTTCTTTTGGAGGAGTAATTGGCGTATTTGAAACATGGCGGAGGCACAAAGAAGGGTGCTAATTTTATTTCGATCTTCCTTGCACCCAAGTAGCAATATCATTTATTACATACTCAGGGATATTAGCAGGACTATAATATTCATCCGGTTTACTTAATTCTCCATCTCCTTCTGTAAAGAAGTGATTTAACTTTGGATATAGTCGATAATCAACGTTATCTCGTTCTTTTAATTGCTCTTTCCATAGAGGAATTTCGATTTTTGATTGAACTTGATAGTCTCTTTCTCCTTGAATAATTAGAAGCGGTGTCTTTTGTTCTTTTGACATTTCTGCTGCTTTAACTTTACGAATAGAATCCCAAAATACTGCTGATCCTAAATAAAAACCTTTTGGAGGATTCTGACTAGAGAAGTTGGGATCATTTAATAATTCAAATTGCGATTTGTAAAATTTATATTCATCCGGTTTCATTGCTCCAATAGAAAAAAGATACTCAAATTGATCTAAAACAACATCTTGAATCGTACGGGCTGGTCCTCCCATCACAATCGCCCCAGCAATATTTTGATTTTGGTCTTTTTCAATCATTTTCGGAAGCATCATTCCACCTTGACTATGACCAAGAATATAAATTTGATTCTTATCTATCAGAGATTCATTTTTAAGAAAATGAGTCACAAGAAGAGCATCATCTGTTGTCTCTTTATCCACTGTATAAAAAGGACTGGATTGTATTTTCAATCCATGTTCATAAGTTCGTTTATTATAGCGAAGGACAGCAATTCCTTTCGAGGCAAGACCTTCAGCTAAATCACGAAATGGTTTTAAAGCAAATGCTGTTTCATCCTGATCGGTTGCTCCAGATCCTTGAACAAGAATAACCGCTGGGAAAGGACCCTTCCCCTTCGGAACAGACAATGTTCCTGGTAATGGAAACGCACCACTTCCAACCACTACTTCTTTATCAACAAAGGATTCAGGCTTACTATATGACGGACGCTCTGCAACTGGACTAAACGACATACTAAGTTGAAAATCATCTATTTTTCCAGATGGATCTAGCTTAATTAATAAAGGTACTGTAAATTGTTCAAAAACTAATTTAATCTCTACATTTGTATGAACAGAATTTGTCTCTTTTTGTGTTACCTCTCCAATCTCCTTAAAAGAACCTGCTTGTAATTGCGCAGGGAGTTCCTTCCAATAACTCTTCAGCCATTCTTCGGATATTACTTTCTGTAATGATCGAGAAGTTAAATCAATTGCAGATTTATAGTCTTCTGTATCCATATAACGGATAAATGAAAGGGTAGTAGCTATAACAGGATTTTCACTTTCAGGATTGTCTATTTTTTTTATATTGTTGTTTGTTTCCTTTAATGTCGAAATAAATTGGTGATTGAACGGATTTTTATATGTACCAGGATATAAGCTTGATTTTAATACATCCGTATTCCGTCCCTCATACAAACTTGAATCATTCACAAAATTTTCAGGTGAAATTACTTCCTCCGCATATGAAACTGAAGGAATAGCTATTGTACAAATTGCACTAACAAGTAATAACCTATTCCCTATCCTTCTTTTCGTGCTCATATTTATTGATTCTCCTTTCGAAATTAAATTTTTTTATACAGCTTGCCCTGTACTATAAGAAAAATTAAAATTATCAAAGAGATTAATAGTCTACTTTACAATCCCCCCTAACAAATTAAAAAGCTACTATTAACAAACTTCAATAAAAAATGCCTTCTCCCTCTTTTTTTGACTGGATTTTTGAGTGGCATGGAAGGACCAAGCTGAATCACATGTAGCCGACCAAAGGTATACAGGTAAACCGGCATCCAAATTAAAATTTTTATGATTTATAAAAATAAAAATTCCTACTTTTGAATAATAAACGTAATCATTTGTATTAGAGAAAAGGATAGATAAGGCTAAAATGCCTTTATCTATCCTTTTCTATCACATATAATGTGAAGGTTTTTTGTTTTGGGGTTAATTTGTTTTCTTAGCTTGATAGCGATGGGGTACCACCAAATGTCCATCAAATTAAGAACTTGCTTTACCCCAAAATATTTTTCATAAAAATTGTTTTTTGAACCAGAAAAGTATATTTTCAACTATAAAAACTATGACAAAATTTATCCGTTTTCCTTTTTATCTACTTGCTAAATTCAGCAAACAAAATATTTTTAAAAGGGTCAGGACTATCAGCTTTAAGGCTGTTCAAATTGATGGCCAATGTATGCTTGCCTCCAAGTGTGCCCCCAGCAAAAGTTAAAAATCCAGGAATGCTTCCTCCATGCCCCCATATCGATACACCGTTTGAAAGCTTCATTTTGAAAATTCCAAGCCCGGAATCGCCAAGTTCATCTGTTCCTGTAGGGACTGTTGTAAGCATTTGCTTTAGTTGCTGTTCTTTCAGTAATTTGCCCCCAAGTAAATAAGTGAAGAATTTGTTTAAATCATCAGCTGTAGAAATCATATCTCCGGCCGAGCTCCCCATACTTGGGTTATAATAAGTAACATCTTTTGGCTCACTTGCTCCGTCTAATTGGATATATCCACGGGCATGCTTGGTTCCTGGAATAACGCTTGAATTTCCGGGTAAGAATGTATTCGATAATTCAAGTGGTTCAATAATTCGATTTTCAATTTCTTCCGCATAGCTGTTCCCAGTTACTTTTTCAATAATAATCCCTAGTAATACGTATCCTGTATTTGAATACGACCAGCTCTTTCCTGGAGCAAAATCTGGAGGCATGGATATTCCCATCTTTACTAATTCTTCAGCAGTATAAGATTTTTTTGTATCCATCATATTAAAATCCTTTGACGTTGTGTAATTAGCAATACCACTTGTGTGGTTCAATAATTGCCGGATAGTAATCTGTTTATCATCATATCCATTTCCTTGAATGACACCAGGCAACCATTTTTCAATGGAATCGTCTAGATTCAAGCGGTTTTCTCCCGCTAATTGAAGTATAGCTGTTGCAGTGAACGTCTTTGTCACGCTGCCAATTCGAAATCGAAAATCTGTTTTCATTGGTTTCTTGGTACTTAGATCCGCTACCCCAGCTGCATAACTCCATGTTTTTCCGCCCTCAGAAGTTTTAGCAAGTATCCCTGGATATCCAAGTTTCAATGTATCCCGCATTGCCTCTTTGACGGAATTTCGATCTCTTTGGTTGCTTGTTGGTAACGAACTAGATAGATTTTGAGTGAGCTCCGCTTTTACACTTGAGGTTGGAATTGTATAAAACAGGGAACCTCCAGTTATTAAAAGGGCTAAACCTGTAAATGTAATTTGACGATGCTTTTTCATCAAAATATTCCTCTCCCCTATTCATATTGTATAAATGTTTATTTTCTGTTTGGAACTAATCACACAGCTTTCTTCTTAACCAACTGCAAAAGGACGACATTGTATTTGTAATCACTCTTATATCCGTTATTCTACAAACGGCTTTCTGACCTAAAAAATAGTCTATCCTTTGTTTGAGATGTATGTTAACTTTTGTAATGTCTCGTTTCCTCCATACAAGTCTTATTAATTGATTTGTTTCCCTATATAAATATATGGTCTTTCTCCTCTCACTCTTCTTTATATTTTAATCATACACAATGAAAATCTCTTTTTTCTTACCTCTTCCTTACAAATTCCTTACGTTCAAAATCACTTTTATAATTGATTATTTTTTATTTTAATAACATTTAGTTGTATTAATTTGATAGGAATTTGACAGCGCACAAAAGTTTCTTTATTCCAAAAAATAAATTTAAATACATATTACTATTTAATATTCAATATCTTACCTATACATGTTCTAACATTATTCCTTATCATCTATATGTATTATTTTTCATAACAGCTTTCACGCTAAAAATAAGACATTTCATCATGATGACGATTAAGTATTTTTGAATTATGTTAAGTATGAGCATGAAAAATCTTTAACAAAACATCAGTTATTCTATTTCCTAAGAGATGAACATCGTGATGTAGCAATCCTTTCCTTTTTTCTTGGTAGTGGTATTCGTGTAAGTGAATTGGTCGATCTTCGTATGGAAGATATAAACTTAAAAGAAAGGCTAATTGATGTAATACGAAAAGGAAACAAAGAAGACTCTGTATGGATTACCCCAATTGCATTAAATGCCCTTGAAAAGTATATGGAAATTAGAGATAACAAATATGTTCCAGGAAAAGAATTAAAAAATGTGTTTTTATCAAAGTATAAACATACTGCACAGCCTCTTTCCGTTAGGGCTATCCAAGATATAGTAGAAAAATATACTAAGGAATATAGAAAAAAATGTATCCTCATAAATTAAGACACACATTGGCAAATAAATTATATATGGAAGAAAAAAATTCGTTACAAGTGATGCAACAACTTGGGCATACTAGCCAAGATACGGCCTTATTATACACACAGCTTGGAGAAACAACTATTAAAGATAGCTTAGGCAGAATAGGAAAAAATAAATAATAAAAGTTCAGCAATGCAAACTTGCTGAACTTTCATTATTTTCTCTGTTAGAGTAGTGGTTTAAAATGTCATGCATTATTCATTACATATTTAATTTTATTATATAAAAAATACATAGTTAAAATTCTACTTTAATTAGTATATAAAAACGGTCTCTTGTTAGATTAGATAAATGAAAATTTTAGATTCCTACAATTGTTGTTTACGTTAAATGTGAATTTAACGTAAACTCGGGAAAATGGGGATTAACCCCTTCCCCCATCTGTTGTAGAAAGACATGAAACTCCAAACTATTTAAACAAGAAAGTTTAAACTAAAATTTTTTAGATTTACAAAAATAAACTCATCAAAAGTCAGCTCTTTTTTCATTTTTTTGGTGTTCACTCTTTTAAGTTGATAGCGATGTGGTGATACCCGTTTAGAACGATATCTTTGCCCTAAAAAAATCGAACCATAAATTTGCCGGCAAGCTTATGGTTCGATTTAAATTATTTACTTTTAGTAACTACTCAGCCCCTCTATGAAAAAAGCCAGAAAAGCATCTTTTTAAATGGGCGAGAGGGACTGGCCATGCATAGAGGCAGTCAGTGCCTATTCTTGCCACGCGCAAGCTTTAAAACAAAGAAAGGCAGCGAGGTGTAGGTCCATTTTTATCTTCATCGCTGGAATTATACTCCTTACCAAACTTCTAAATAAAATGTATAGCTGAGTAGTTACCTTATTTTTCAAAAGAACATTCTGACTATTTCTTTTTCACTTCTTCTACAAATTCCCATGTCTCTCCGTTATCTTTTGATTGATAAAGTGCACTACTATCGCCATTGTAGTCTCCATCTGCCCCTTGTCCAACTAACATATTAAAAACCCCATCTTTCTCATATGGCATACTAGGAGAATCAAAAGGACTTATTGCGGACTGTGTATAATCTAATTTCACTTCATGCGGCGGATATTCTACCTTTTTAAAAGATACCCCCCCATCATCTGTGCGATATAACTCTCCCTCATTACCAGAAGGTCTAACTGCTCCTAAAAAACCAAGTTTATCATTTATAAAAGTGATTCCTGATACACTACCAATCCCCCTATTAAATGGGTCTGGATTAATAACCTCCCATGTTTTCCCTTCATCACTAGTCCTGCTTAATGAATAAAAGGCGCTCCCTAATGCTTTATCTGTCATATTTAGTTTATAACCAACTTCTTTCGATAGGAAAAACTGTTCTTTTTCATTCTTTAAATCTTGTTGTTCCTTCTCTTTAAGCCTATCTTCTTTTGGAGGCGTCTTTGATTTACTCCAACTTGCGTCACTTATTAAATTATATCTAGCAGGGACTAGCTCTTTCTCTTTTCCAGGGACAAATATAGATACAGTATATCCAATGATATCAGAAGCTGCTTCTTTAAGACTCTGCCCCTTACCATCCTTAGTAATATTAATAATTCCCTCTGTATTGGATCCCCAATTTCTTTTTCCATAATAAATCAACCCATACTTACTTTCATTCCATTTTTTGACCGTTTGCTTAACTGGAATCGCCTTAACCGTTTTAATTAAAGGTTCTACTAATTTATCATCATTATAATCAGGCTTTGCGTATCCGTCTCGTATTATAGTAATATCTTCTGATTTCTTCTCATTATAAGAGATTAAATAAGTTTCTTCTTTCCCATCAACATTTTTCCCATAAACAAATGTATCAAACGCTGTAATTGTTCCATCTGAATGAAATGTAAGATCAAAATCAGTTGCCATATACAATTTCTTTGGCAAAGGATATTTTTTATTTATATCTTCAAAAATACCTTCTACTCCAGATTTATATATATTATTATGTTTAAGTTTAACTGACCTTTCATGTTTTAACTTTTCTACAAACCATGCCAATTTGCCATTGTAATTTATTGCACTTTTATAAATCTGCATCCCATAAAATGATGTAATTGCAACAATAATGATAATAGAAATGGATCTCCATGCTATTGAATTAGTTAATTTTTTAGATTCATATTCTCTATTTTTTATCACCCGCATTGTAGTAAATGTAGTTATGGATATAAAAAGTACTATACATAATAACAAAATGTAAATATTATAATTCATTCTTCCGTACTGACAGTATAAGGCCAACTCATAACAAAAAATCCCGTATACAATTATTAGTATTGGATTTGTTACTAATGACAGAAGTATCCTTTTTGTATTTTCTCTAAATATAGAAACCACTCCTAATTACATGAATTACTAATATTAAGTATACTTTATTGTAAAGTAACAAAAAAGCTATTTAATCTTGCCGCCAAAAATACAATAGACATCCGTCTATGTAAATGGTAGATGTCTATTAAAGCCGTTTAAAAATTTAGTTGTTTCATAGACAATGGACTTTTGAGTGAATACTAAAGTTGCTTCATTTGAGAGCTAAATATTGAAAATGAACCCTCATATATTAATTCATTCCCCTCAATGATATTTATCTTTCAGATTTTGTTGATGCTTTGTATAAAAAAGATTCTAAAAAGGTAATTGTAATTGAATTAGAGAAAACATGCGAAGGTTGGGAAATTAGTAAATCATAGATAAAAACGTCCTATATTTTAATAGGACGTTTTTTCTTCTATAAATAATGTAGTTGAGATGTATTGTACTCATAACTATAAATGTTTTTTAATTATGGACATTATACAAGTCGACCAATTCTCCAATATCTAAAAAGGACGGTTTAACTACTTACTTATATCTATCTATAATTCACTAAACCTACTTCTCCTCATACCATGGGTTTAAATGAATTAGTACTTCATATATTTCTGGGTTCTGATTAATAATAGTGGTTTTTATATCCCTACAAATATCATGTCCTTGCTGGATGCTTAAATGTGCCGGAACACTAATTCTAATATCAATTAATACATAGTGACCATGATCACGTGCGCGCATTCTATCAATTCTTTTTACAAAAGGATGGGCCTGAATTACTCTCTTATATTCACTACATTTCTCGGTAGGAATACCACTTTCCATTAATATATATATTGCTTCTTTCCCCATACTAATCGCTAACTTTAATACGAAAAAAGAAACAATAATACCGGCTAAAGGATCCCCATAAGCTGCATATGGAATGGAATAGATATTGTTTATCAAAGCAATACCAATTCCAATTACAGCTGCAATTGAGGCATAAACATCAGCAAGATGATCATAAGCAGTTGCTATAAGCCCGTTGCTTCTTGTTTTTCGACCAATTCGTATTGTGTATACATATAAAATTTGCTTCCATATTAATGAAATAATCGCTGCTATAAAAGCAATTATATGGGGTTCTGTCGCTGGTTCAAATAATGACTTTATCGATTCATAAGCCATAAATAAAGCCGCTAAAATTAAAATCACAGCTACAATTCCTGATGATATAACTTCTGCTTTACCATGTCCATAAGGATGATCTTCATCAGCTGGCTGGTTTGAAATTTTCATTGATCCCAATGAGGCTACGGATGCTACAACATCGGCAGCATTATGAATCCCATCGGCTAATAATACCTGACTTTTGAAAAGTAAACCGACTATAATTTTGATGAGAGTCAGAAATATATTGCTAATTACACTAATCCATGCTGCCAATAAGGACGTTTTTTGGTTAGCATTCATAGTTATCCCCACCTTAACTTTACTCTTGTTTCAAAATATTATTGTTTAATTCAATTGTTTAGTTATAAGTCTATATCTCATCATTTTAATTTCTTTCATACATTACCAAATAATAAGTATGTGGGTCTATACAAACATTTTCTCCTATCAGTAAAGGTTAAAAGCATAACTTACTTTGTTCTTTTATCCTTATTTGTTATGAAGTGTAAAAAAGAGTGACACAAAATGCCATATGCCTTTTATTATTCCTTTTACGTTTAGTATTGGAGTTACTTTAACATCCTTAAAATAGTAATTATGATTGAATAAAAAGACGAGAGTTGGAAATTAGGAAATCATAGAAAAAACGATTTATAAGATGTACTATTGAACCTAAAATAATTAAAGATAAATAAGATATACTACACGATGACGCATGTTGTTTAACAATGTAGTTTTAAGGTGTATTATCCCTTTGCTTGATACACCTATTGTTTATGTTTTTTATCACCCTTTTATCATTACAAACATCAAAGCGACTAATGTGTTGCTTTGATGTTTGATGAAATGTCTTCAGGTATGATTTCTAATTCACTCTGCACATTAATCTTTACTCATCTGATCACAACAATTATTTTTACAGGTTGTCCATTTCACATAGCTGTAGCAAATACTATAAGATTAAAAGCATATAATTGAATATGAGTGTAAGCTGTATACATTATTTATCCTTCTTTTAACTTCTTGGAGATTTTCCATATGATTGAGTATCTCTATACGCTTTTCTTTAATGAATGTTAAATGATAAAACTTTCAATTTTATTACACTCTTTGTATGTTAGTTTTTAAACTTTAATTAAACCTTCATTTATTTAAGAATTTATAAATCAGTTGAAATATTTGCATCAAATTCATCTGATTTTTTAGTATCTATTTTTTCCCCATCTATTGTCACCCTTATTTCTTGTTTTTGGTTTGCTGTTACTATCCAAGCATTCGGTAAATAACGATCTTCATGGGATAATGTAGAAGGTGAATTTATAACCTTTCCTCCTAAATATAGCGTAGCAGAAGAACCTCCATCCATAGCCATTGCATTTATTGCTCCTTTTTCATATAGAATATCTTGACACTCTTTTAACGTAGCTCCTATGCTATGTGTCTGCCTACCGTCAATCACTAGAAACATTATTGTGCCATCTTCTTTTTGCGCCATAATACTTCGGGGAGCAGAGCCCCAACCACCGTCTCCTTCTGTAATCATTTTTTCTCCATTAACAATTAACTGTGGCATAAATCCTGCTGCTGAAACGACTTGTTTATCCAAAAGTTGTTGGGTAGAATAATTCCCTGTTATCATTTGTCCAAACTTTGTTAAGCCCGTAATAATTGTAGGGGTATTTTTATCTATATTTGTATCAATTGCTTTCCCATTTTCTATTACTATTCCAGTTGCAATATTTCCTCCACCCCTTCCTGTTTCATCGGCAAATCCACTTGCATTCACAGCAACAAGTGCATGATTACGTTTTGCCATTACGCTAATTTTTTCTCCTCTTTTATCGCCCTGTGTTCCTTGATGGCTAACAAGTTTAACATTGAAAGGGTTACTAATAGTGACTAATTTTCCTTCGAAAAGAAAGCGACTATCTTTGTTACTTTTAATCGTTTCTACGTCAATTTTTAATGGCTGATTTTTTAATTCTTCTAATCTTTTTCCTGCTATTTTTTTATAAATATTCTCATCACTATTTAACCATTTTGGATGATTAATTCTATCTTGTAATTTATCTAGTTCCTTTTGGGATAGGAATGTATATTTCGCATATTGTGGATGCTGAGAAGTTAGTATACTCCCAGCAATTGTTACACGAAAATCTCGGCCATAGTTAGTACCAAATAATATTCCTATGCCAATAAGCATGAAAATAGAAAGAAGGAGCAAAATTCGTTTGAAGATTTTTCTTAGATGTTTCATAGTTTTATCCTCCGGCATTAATTACATTCAATGAATCCTTTAAAATATTATTTACCTAAAGACAAAAGTGTTTGTTCTCCTTATTCCCGAGTTCCCCACTATGTCTTAGCAAGCAAGGCAAAATACTTATTCTACATTTCGTATTTATTTCAGTGTATATTTACAAATTTAATAACGTTTTTGCAACCAAGAAATATATTACTAATCCTGTTCCGTCAACAAATGTTGTAATAAATGGACCAGAAACGACTGCAGGATCTAATTTAAATTTTCTCAAAATTAAAGGTAAAACAGCTGCGACAAGCGAAGCCCAAATAACAATAAATAATAAAGTGATTGCTACAACTTGTGCAACTTCTGTTCCAACCCCTAACATATAAGCACGAATGAGCCCAGCTACCCCAAGTGCAAGTCCGAGAAGCATACCAATTGCAAATTCCTTTTTCATTACACGGAAAATGTCTTTAAATTTCACCTCTCCAATACCGATTGCACGAGTAATTGTTGCTACAACCTGTGTTCCTGTATTCCCTCCAGTACCTACTAATAATGGAACAAAGAAAGCAAGGGCAACTACTGTTTCAATTTCGTCTTCAAAATACTTTAGTACTGTACCTGTATATGCCTCAGCAACAAAAAGAAGCAATAACCATGGTAGGCGTTTAAAGAAAATGCTCCAAATACTAGATTCAAAGTAAGATTGATTTAATGGTTCACTTCCACCTAACTTTTGGATATCTTCTGTAGCCTCTGCTTCCATAACATTCATTACGTCATCAAATGTTATAATACCAATCATTTCATTATTTGCTGTTGTTACGGGTATTGCTGCTAAATTATAATTCAGTAGCTTTTTTACAACTTCTTGCTGATCAACCTCAGCGGGTACTGAAATCACCTCTCGAATCATGATATTAGATAATATCTCTTCATCTGCTGCTAGTAATAATTCATGTATGGAAACGATTCCCTTAAGATAACCATGACTATCAAGAACATAAATATAAGAAATTGATTCTACATTTTCAGAATGTTCCCTAATGTACTTCAATGTCATTTTTACTGACCAATTCCCTCTAACTGCAACATAATCACTTGTGACAAGACTTCCTGCCGTTTCAGGTTTGAAAGCCATTAACTTTTTTACATTATGTTTTGTAATTTTATTTAGATACGCCATTAATTGAGCTTGTTTTTCCGGATGAACCGCTAGAAGTAGATCTACTGTTTCATCAATCGGTTGTAAATTTAGTAATTTTTTAGCTTTGTTTTCAGATAAGTGAATTAAGATATTATATTTTTCTTCTATACTCAAATGTTGAAGAATTTTTGAGCTTTTTAATACAGGAATCTTATCTAGTAATATGACTTGATCTTCAATTGAAAACCGTTTTATTTCTTGCGCAACATCATACGACGGATGACGTAAAACTTTATCTGCATCCAAATCATTTTGGGTTACAAGTAATTCATTTAATAATTTCTTCATGTTAACTCCTCCTCATATTGCTAAGGGAGACTCTAGAGTTTCATGAGTGGTTTTGTATTATTTTACCTGTCTAAATTTTGATTAGAGCATTAATAGTTACATTGCAATCAATTTATTATTTAGAACTACCTCCTTTTTGAATATAGACAAGATAAAAATAAATAACATTAAACAAAAAAAACCTTACTCAAAAAGGAGTAAAGGTTTTTTTACAATACAAATAAATGATTATTAAGACAGCTCTGCAAAAATCCCAGAGGTGTCTTTCTATCAAATCGTATACCACTCCCTCGTTGAGTTTTAGCACTGTATAGCATAGGTTTTTATAACCAGCTACATTAAAAAGGGCCTTAATCCGACCGTTCCTGTTGACCCATTGGCGTCTCTCGACATTTTTGGGCAGCAGCGTTTCTCTATACAGGAGCCTCACCTAACAAAGATTATTGAATTACTTCAAAATTTAAACCAGAATTTAATATTTGTCAACTAACTTTCGATTTGATTCATAAAAAATTCTTTTTTAGAGAAATGTAATTAGATTCTATTACAAATTTGAAATTCTGCTTAAAAGATATAAAATTTAAATACAATTAGTTCGAAAAAAAGTTATAAAACATATGAAATTTCGTATAAGAAACGTATTGTTTATAATTAATTTGTAACTTTATAGCAGAAGTTGCATCATTAATCATACCGTACTTCAAAAGAACATTCTTCAAAAAATCTTATTTTATGATTAAAATCTTCTTTACTGTTTATCAAATTTATATGGTTAAACTGCTTAATCAAATTATACATTCCAAATCGCAAATATGTATCTATATGAGACAATTAAATACAATTTCTCATATCATTTCTCAAAGATTTATAAAGCAATAAAGAATATAAAGTTAGCAATACGTTACTTGACAGGCAAAAAAAAAGTATTTATGCTGGCTACACGAAACTAACACATAAAATTTATATTGCTAAACCTGTTAGGTGAGGCTCCTATACAAACACAGGCTATTGCCCAAAAATGTCGAAAGACGCCAATGGGTAGAACAGGAATTGTCGGATTAAGGCTCTTCTTAAGATAGCTAAGTAATGAATTTCCATTACTTTACGTTGTATAGTGCCAAAGCTCTACTAGGGGGAGAAAAGCTTTATTTAGTCATGCCATTTTGAAATCCCCCTAGTATGTAACTAGGGGGATTTTTACGTAAGAAAACAGGGTGTAAGCGATAGGATCTCTCAAAACAAAAATACTATTTATTAATTGGTGAGAACAAGATTCTATTCATTAGCAAATGTAATATTAAGTGTTAATGTAAATCAGGAGGATATAAAAATGAAAAAAATATTAAAACTCGATTATCTATTGCTCCTCCCTCTATTCATAACATGTACTTTAGGTATTATCATGATGTATAGCGCGAGCTCCATTGTAGCTGTTCAACATTACGGTTATAACAGTAGGCACTTTGTCGATTCTCAATTAACAAAGCTATTTTTAGGAACAATTGGGCTAATAGTTTGTGCTATTCTCCCATATGAAATATGGAAAAAACGAATAGTCTCAACCTGTATTATGATTGGGGGAATTTTTTTGTTAATTATGGTTTTATGGAAAGGAAAGGTCGTAAATAATGCTCAATCTTGGATCTTTGGAATACAGCCAGCTGAATTTCTTAAATTAGGAACAATACTTGTAACAGCCCGTTTTTTTGCATTGCGACAAGGACCAGTTAAACAAACTTGGTTTGGGGGCGGAAAACTTTTATTTTTTTTAGCTACAATTTTTTTCCTAATCTATAAACAGCCAAACTTAGGATCTGCTCTTTTAATATTAGGTATAGGTTGTAGCATATTTCTTTGCTCGGGAATAAATATAAATCTATTAATTAAAAGAACTATACTCGGTTCTATTTTTTGGTTACCTATTTTATATTTTTTGATTCAATTTAGTTTGTCAGAAGTTCAAAAGACACGTATTACTACGATTCTCAATCCCTTTGTTGATGCACAAGGGAATGGATATCAGCTTGTAAATTCTTTTATTGCCATTGGCTCAGGAGGAATTATTGGACGTGGATTCGGAAATAGCATTCAAAAAACTGGTTATCTCCCAGAACCACATACTGATTTTATAATGGCAATCGTTTCTGAAGAATTAGGATTTATTGGTGTATTCATTATAATGACCGGAGTATTAGCTATAGTTCTTCGCTCACTAAAAATTGCACAGCTATGTGAAGATCCCTTTGGAAGTTTTATAGCAATTGGTATAGGCTGTATGATTGGTATGCAATCTGTTGTTAATTTAGGCGGTATTACGGGAATACTTCCTCTTACGGGTACCCCATTTCCATTTGTAAGTTTTGGTGGAAGTTCTTTAATGGTTAATTTAATAGCAATAGGAATACTACTTAATATTTCAATTTTCAATAAAATTAAGTTTGATAATCATAATATATAATTATCAATATAAGATTCTATTTTTAATGGATGAATTCTTTCTCGTTTTGGACAGACTGATTCCGTAAATCAATCTGTTGTTTTTTCATTAGAATTATTGCTAAACAATAAAATAAACACAGTAAAAAAAATATAACATTGTAAAAATCCGTGGCAAGGGATGAAGCATTCACAATGGCTGAGAAAATATATATATAATTGGCTGGTCTCAATTCTTAAAATTCTTTTTATTATATAGATAAGCATAAAAATATTAGGAAGTTAATAGTAATATATATCAGATAGAAATTATTAAATCAAAAGAAAAAGCAATCATTGAAAATATAAAGCATTAAAGACAAGGCAAAAGATACACGAAACAAAGAATACGTATGCAAAAAATGAATCAATTTACGTATAGAGTACATTTAAAATACAGTTTTCAAGAGAAAACATTTAAGTAAAGCTTTACTACAGATTGGCGGGCAACCTGTAACAGACGAAACACCTCCTATTGTTAGAATGCCTACAAAAGCAAATAAAACCTGTTGTTTGGATTTATTTTCCTTTCATTTAGTTATTGTACTAGTAATTTATTCCATTTCAAAGATAGTGATGGCTACTATCATTCTTCTAGGAATACAGAATTATTAATGCATTCATTTTTGGATATTTATCAGTTCCAAGTTAACAATTCTAAATAAAATTACCCTTTAGGAAATTAAAGTGGAATGATATTTGCCAACAGGAAATTTTGCTAAGAAAGGACAGGGAATAAGACTATTGGTAGAGCTTTTACTGGAATTAATTGTGAGATTAACGTAAATTGCAAGAGTACGCTCGTAAAATTATGATATATATAAATCAAATCGGAGTGAATACGATATGAGAGCGGTCGCGAAAAAAGTAAAAATAATACGTTTGCAGGATGAATATTGTAAAAATTGTAAATATCAAACGGATGTAGAACAGTATTGTATTGAACAATGCGACATAGGAAAAAAACTTATTACGCTGGGTAAAAAAGAATTTAGAAAGAGATCGACAAAAGTAAAAACGATAGAAGAAAAATGGGATGAAAAGTGCAAACAAGCAATAATTTTATATAATCAAGGAGTGAATTATCCAGATATTGCAAAGGAAATGGGGTGCCACGTGAGTAATTTGTATAAAGAGCTCAAAAAACGTGGATGGTTACAAATGTAAAATCATGAAATAAATCCCCAAACAAGTTATACGATTGGAACATCCTTTGTATTTGATATGAACTGTATACTTGCTTATTTTCAGCAATTACAAAACAAACTATTTCATTTATATGTTCTAATTTTTGATTATCTAAAATTGGTATTTCACACCTTCTCATTTTTGAGGAAGAAGTCTTCTTTCGGAAAACGATAAAATTTTAACATTAAATTTCTGGGTTATAATTTCTAAAAAGAAAAACACCCGTTCTGATTAAGGACGAGTGTTTTTCTTTTTAGGTTATCTGACAGGGATAAACTTCCATGAGCTAGGTTTTTGTTTTTTTTCACCTAGTACAATCCAATTTTTCTTTGCATTTATATTTTCATAATTTAATGGATAGTCATCTGTAAAAATATTATATTCTGTAGGATTATCCAGGTTAATTTTAATTTTAAAATCAGCTAAACTATCAGATTTTTGAGCAAGGTGAATCCAACTAGAATAATTGGACCAATTTAAATATTGGAATTGGTCGTAATTTGAGTGCTTCATGCGAAGATATATACTCTCTCCGTGGTGTAGCTTTGCATCATTTTCTTTGTAGAATTCAAACTCTATAGGTGTACCAAATAAAGCATTGTTTTCTTTATTTGCAAGTGTGACATAATCGTAACGATTTGCTAAATACCATTCAAAAGTTAGACCTTGATAAGGAGATTCACTTGGTACGATATAATAGTTTTTCCCTGCTTCTATGACATTTCCTTCAATATCATAGATTAATGCAGTCTCTATACTTGGAGCTTTCACATTTTTAGTAAAAGTTTTAAACCAAAGATTTAAGAAACCTGCTGTATTACGCTGAGCTTCTCCTAAGCTCCGCTGCACAGCTGGGGTAACCATTTCTTGCCACAATTGTGCCTTACCACTATTATAATATTTAAATGTTTTATCATTAGTAATATTTTGGATTTCAGGTTTAGCTACTCGAGCTGCATAATCAATCCATTCTTCAGGTGTAGATAGAGAATTGTTATAATTCCCTCCAGTATTGACTGCAAATTGATTTTGAATGGTTGTAACATAATTTTCAAAGTAGCTATGATATTTTATAGCTCTCGTATCAATTGCGGTAAAATTTGCTGCATGCATAGGTTGAGTAGTATCTGTAAAGTAGTGCGTGGCTACTCCTAAGTAATAGAAAGCTTTTTCATAGTCCTTATTTCGTAAATGTTCTCCAGATTCATAAAAGTATTTCTTACCTTGTGTAAGAGCCGTTGGATTTGTTTCTCCTCTATAATTTTCTTTAGTATCAGGATCATAAAAATGAGATTTCCATCCGCCTTTAAAAACGCCACCTATTCCTGTACCACCATCGTTAAACTCTGCATTATAATCTGCATCATATAATCCTTTAGAAAATAGATCTTTATATTGTGGATAATTTAAAAAGTCCACAGCCTGCTTATTTGCTTCAATATTAGATTCTGTTTTCATAATTTCAATAGCTTGTTTTGCAATCCATAAATGTGTACTTTTATCAGAATGATACGGAGCTTCTGCAGACCATCTTGCAGTAATAGGATCATTCTCATTTAAATCAATTTGATCGAGATGAGCATAGCTACTTTGAGGACATACTCCTAAAATAGTTAAAGTCACTCCAGCTATACATAGTGTTGATACGATTTTTTTCATTTTATATTCCTTTCTAAATATAAAGATTCTTATGCGGATATTCATCTTAATAACCACAGTTAAATAGCTCTAATAAAAGAACAATGAGCAAAGGCTAACTGCTTAATTTTTGTCTTAAAGGAATACCACCACACATCGATCAAATTAAAAGTTTTAAATTGATCCTAAACAATAATTTTCCTTCTCTACCTCTAGTTATATATAAAAGCACGTCTTATTTAAACATATTTTTTTATGTAATTTTGCATATCCAAATATAGGGGATGAAATAACCTTCCATATATAAATGGATAGCATGTTCCATCCCTTCATGTTTCTTCCCACACTTACGAGGACAACCCTGCTGTCCCCCTTTTTTAACAATGTCTAATCCGACTCTTTGCTTTTCTTTCAATAACTCTCGTTCCCATTCAGCAACACCTTCAATAATATGAAGGAGCATTTTTCCAGTTGCTATTCTTGTATCAAAATTATAATCCAGACTAACTATATGAACATTTCGCTTTTCCAAATTTTGAGCGAGTTCTAACATGTGTTTTAAATTTTTAGCTAATCGATTCATCCGAGCTTCAACAACTATATCTCCTTCTTGGGTTCCACCACACACCTATCAAGCTAAGAAAATATAACTACTCCCAGAACTAGATTTTGTCCTAATATGTAATAAAAAGCTCTTTTTTCATTTTGGGGTTGATTTGTTTTCTTAAGTTAATGGGCATGGAGTATCGCTACATGCCCATCGACCTAAGATTTTAAAGTACCTCTAGAACGAAAATTTTATGCACCGTTGACTACTAATCTAAAATGTACATCCCTTTTGTTTACTAGTGGTTCACTTATCTAACCTAAAGATAAGTATGTGGTCCTTTTACAATTTGAATTTCTTTTTAAGCTTCTTATATTTTCTATATGAACGTCTAACAATGTTTAACATGAAATACGGTATTTTAACAGGGAGAGGCAATTTATAAATGAAAGGCAAGTAAAATGTAAAATATGCCTTTTCTAGATCTCTCCACTTACTATCTTCTTTTGTTTTTAAGAAATCAGATACATCGACTACATATCCCCTTCCGTTTTCCATCATCACATTTTTCCCGTGAACATCACAAGGAGTTAATCCTTGTTCTCTTGCATACTCTAAAGCTTCATTGATATCGAGGATTACCTGCTTAGGAATTTTAATCCCCTTATGAATAGCATCGTATAAGGTAATTTCTTTTAAACGTTTCAATACTATGAAATTTTCTCCTTTATATATAAGCCTCGAATAAGAAGGATGATTTCCGATTCTTCGGTATACTTCTGACTCTTTTTCAATTCCTTCTCCTTTTCGCGCATAAACTTTCACTACCCAACCTTTGTGTTCTTTGTGCATAAATACTGCAGCATAATTACCTGTCCCTAAACACTTCCAAAGTCTAGGAATATCTTTAACTACTACAGGCTCGAATTCATCCTCACTTCTTATGCTTACCTCTTTTAATAATTCGTCCTTTATCAATCCCACAAAACTATTTATACTCATCATTTCCACTCCGTTTTTGCTAAAAGGGGTCCCACCCCATCGCTATTAAGCTAAGAAAATACAACTACTCCAGAACGAGATTTTGTCCTAACTTGTAATAAAAATAAATCCTATTGCTATAAAAGACAACAATTTTTCGTTCTTGGAACATCATAAATATTAACTTTATAACAGTGGGCTAGTTTAAAATTGCATCAAAAACCTAATTGAAATTAAATCAGGAATGTTATTTTAACCTGCTAATTTGCAGATGAACTATTTTTTATTTCATAACAATCCACCAATATTTCTTTTAAATATTCCTTATATTTGGAGCGTAGCATTTCCGGAGGAATTATTTTAATTTCTTTATCGAAAGACAAAAAATACTGAACCAGAAAATCCATCTCCTTTTCTCCAAAAGTCACAATAATGTATTTGTTTTGTTATTCTTCTTGAAGAGACATGTTATCGTAAATGCGTTTATAGAATTGTTCAACCCCTTTCTCACTAACTTTAAAAGAAAAAGGTCGTTGTGTATTGAATTGTTTTCTATATAACGAACTAATTGTCTCTTCAGTAAAAGGAATGTTTTCCTCATCTTCATACTTTGTATATTGAATATAGTCACAACGGAAATTTCGAAATTCTTTTTTGTCTAAATCCCAACTAAAGCAATACCAATTTCTATTTGTAATTAATAATCTTAAGTGTTAAATGATTCAATGATTGTTACCATAGCTACAATCATTGATTTCTATTACCTTTTTATTCAGTATTGCAGAGAAGAGTTCTCCTAAAAAGTGCGATTCCTTTTTTTGATTTATTCCTACAAATTGGATAACTTGATCTGCCTCATGAACTATCTCTTTTTGCCTCTTTGGGGTCCCATATCAAAAAAAGAAAACTGTACGTTTGGACACATTTTAGACACAAAACATCCGATTCCTTGTACGGTAGGGGATCGGATGTTTATTTTACTGTTTTATATCGTGTACAATTTCTCGCTTACGAGGTCTGTGTAGCAACCGAACCAAATCTTACTTTAAGTATTAGTGGATATCAAAAATAGTAATGACTAATCCAGATTAACATCCATCCGATTCACAATTACATATACCAATATGTTAAATGGCTAAATAATACAAACGGTATGAAGTGAATTTCTACTCTTTTCATACCGTTTTACATTTGTTTATAAGTTTCATACGAAATTCGTGGAAAGATGGCAGCATCCCTTTTATAACCAGGGCTCAAAAGTTACCATACCTGACAAGGGAAATATTAATGTAACGCTAGTTCCTCTATTCACTTCAGATTCAATGCCAATTTTCAATCCTAATTTTGAACACAGTTTTTCGCATAGATACAAGCCCATTCCTGTACTTTTGCTGAATCTTCTTCCATTCTCTCCAGTAAATCCTTTCTCAAAAACTCTATTTATATCTTTAGTTACTATCCCTACTCCATTATCCTCTATAGTTAGTATTACTGAGTTAGTTTTCTTAATTGAGTATATACGTATCATTTGTTCTTTGTTATTTGAGTACTTTATAGAATTTCCTATTATTTGATTAATAATAAATTCAACCCATTTTCCATCACTATATACGATTTTATCAATATCCTGTATATCTAATTTTATTCTCTTATGAATAAAATCCCTATAGTTTCTTTTAATTACATTCCTTACTACATTATCAAGGTTGATTGGCTTGATAATATAGTCTTTATTAACGTTATTGCTTCGAGAATAATACAGAACCTGTTCTACAAACCCCTCGATTCGATCCATTTGAGAGTCAATTTTATTCGTTACTTCATTTTGATTATTTTCAATTATAAGCTTTGTAGAAGCTATTGGTGTCTTAATTTCATGCACCCATGTCTCTATATATTCTCTGTAATCCAACTGTATGTCTCTATAATACTTTACATTTTCATGCATATCTCTACTTACTTCTTTCAGTATAGCGTTAAGCTTTTCCCCATGTATAAAGTTTGCTTCCTTTACTACCTCTGGTAGTAGGTATCTTTTCTCCAAGTTTTCTAAAATGCCATTAATCTCATTATAATAATTTTTACATTTTATAAATTCTATAATCATATATGAAATCAATGGAAAAAACCAAATACAAAAGACAAAGAATATTATAATAAACTGAACATTCGCAGTCAGCAATATACCTGCTAGTATAATAAATACAAGTACATTAAATAGTATTACTACCATTTTATCTTTAGTAAATTCACCTATATTCATGGCATTATATACCCTAAGCTTCTTCTTGTTGCAATTGGATTTTCTATACCTATCTCTTCAAGCTTTTTTCTTAATCTATTTATATTAACAGTTAAGGTGCTATCATCCACAAAATAATCAGATTTCCATAAAGTTTCTATGAGTGAATCTCTTCTTACAATATTCCCGCGATTATTTATTAAGCATGAGAGTATTTTAACTTCATTTTTAGTTAATTCTACAGACTTGTCTTGATAAGTAACTGTTGCATTTGAAAGATTTAAATTAAAATCCCTATAAATTAAGATATGATTCATCTTGAAATCTCCAGATGTTCTTCTTAAAATGTTTGTTACTCTTGCTAATAGTATTTCTGTATTATAAGGCTTTGTTATAAAATCATCTGCTCCTAAATTCATACTTATTAGTTCATCTACATCACTATCTCTACTTGTAACCATGAAGATTGGAACATCTGAAGTTTTACGTATTTCTCTGCATATATAATAGCCATCGAACACAGGAAGATTTATGTCTAGTAATATAAGGTCTGCATTCTCACTTTCTATATATTTGATAATATGATTAAAATCTGTGGGAGCCTTTACTTCATATCCATATTTTATAAAAAAATTTTGTAATTCTTCTCTGATGATTTCGTCATCTTCAATCAGAATGATTTTTTTCATGACTTTTCCCTCCCTATACAGAATATAAGGCTATTACATCTTGAGAAACAAGGTGTAATAGCCCTAATAAGCATTATAAAATCAAGTATTACTTTTTACAATATTTTTATACCCGACATATGTCGTGTAGAAATATATTACATAAACTATAAGGAATACTAAGCCAGTCATCAATGCTGGTAAGATAATGTCTGTTTGTTGAAATGTGTTAATATACTTATGGACTACATAAATTCCAACAATAGAATGAATTATGGCAAGAATAACTGGAAGACTGAAGTATACGAAAGTTTGAATAAAAATCGTTTTGTCGATCATTGTTCCATTTGAACCAATTCTCTTCAAAGATTTATATCGATCTATGCTATCACTGGCTTCTGATAATTGTTGAAGAGCTAATACAGCCATACTCGTTATTAAAAATACAATCCCTATATATATCCCAATAAATAGTACGATAGTTTTCATTCCCTTACTTTCTGCACAAACTTCATCCTTTGATTTGCCTGCTATACGATTAATATTTAATTTCGGACCATTTTCGTCATAAAAGCCCCGTGCAACGCTATCATATTTTTTATTATATTCTTCTCTATTTCCATCTAAATAATTTACATTAAGTACGGACTCAGTAATTTTGTAGCCTGATAAAAACTCATCATTTATAACGATTGTGAAGTAATTAGTTCGCACATCATAAGTGTAAAGATTCTCTTGTATAACCTTAGCGTTTTTTATCAGATATTCTTTTTCTTTAATATTCACCTTATTGCTATTTTTTAATCTTTCATTTGTCGAATTAACCAACCGGCTATCATTTGATAAAAGTAAAATTTCATTGTTATTTAAAGTGATTTCCTTTTCACCTTTAAGATTTAAAATTTTATTATAATCAGATACTTTAATGAAATCTATACTGTAATTATAATCTTTAAGTTCTGGTACAAAGTCCACCACTTTCATCCCTGTTTGAAATACATTATAAGATACATATTTTTCGTTATTACTTATTTTAAAATTAAATTTATTTAATACGTCTTCTATAGTGTAACTTTCATCCTTATTGTCCAACGTAATACTGGCATCAAATGGTGTTATTTCTTTCGTTGTTTCGTCCATCATTCTGTTAAAGCTGATTCCTGTAGATAAAGCCACCATTGTAATGAATAACATTAAACAGATTACAGACATGGATATAAAATTTGTATTAACCTTACTATTTATTTGTTTGATGATAAATATATTTAACCCTTTAAAATAGACTTTTTTATTCTTCTTTACAACATATAATATAAATCCAGATAAACTAAAGAAAAACAGCAATGTACCTAATATGCCAAGAATGATTGATACCATGAGCATAGGGTTATTATAATTCAATCCGATTTTTAGTACAGTCACATATGCATATCCAAGTGATGCTACACACATAATAAATGCGATTACATAGATAAGAGGATTTCTAAATTTTACATCTTCGTTTTTTCTACCTGCTGTTAACATATCAATTATTTTATATTTTGAAACAACATATACATTAAATAACATAACAAGCAAAAACATGATTCCAAAGTATACTACGCTTTTACCTATAGCGCCCGTTGAAATTGCAAATTTATATTTACTGATGGGCAAGTCAAATAACTTTAATGCAAATGTAGATAATCCCTGTGATATTCCAATACCTATTATAAGCCCACTCACTAAAGAGATAACACCAACCAGAAATGTCTCTGTTACTAATATTCTAGATATGTTTCTTCTTCCCATACCTAAAGTCATGTATATTCCTAATTCTTTTTTACGTTTTTTGATTAAGAAATTATTTGCATACAATATTAAACCACCTAATATTACGGATATAAATACTGACACATCTGAGATAGCGTTCATTATTGCAGGCACATACTTCCTATCTGAAGCGTTAATTTCCATAAATGCCTTTTGTGATTCTATGGAGTTAAAGCTATAAAATATACAAACAGCCAGTGTTAGTGTTAAGAAATATATTGCATAATCTTTAAGACTTTTCTTTACATTCCCAATAGCAAGCTTAGAGTACATTATTATCGTCACCTCCAAGAAGGGTTATAACTTCGATAATTTTAGTAAAGAATTCTTTTCTGGAATCATTCCCTCTTACCAACTCGGTAAATATTTTTCCATCTTTAATAAAAAGAATTCTACGAGCATAGCTTGCTGTAAATGCATCATGAGTAACCATAAGTATTGTAGCTTTTAAATCCTTATTTAGACTTTCAAATCTTTCGAGTAATAATCTAGCTGATTTAGAATCTAACGAACCTGTTGGTTCATCTGCAAGTACTAAAGATGGATCTGTTACGATAGCTCTTGCCGAACCAACCCTTTGTTTTTGTCCGCCTGACATTTGATAAGGGTATTTACTTAATACTTGTTCAATGTCTAAATACTTTGCAACTGCTTGTATTTTCCCATCAATTTTTGAACTCTTCTCACCTTTTATTGTTAACGCTAGGGCAATATTTTCATAAGCAGTAAGGGTATCTAATAAATTAAAGTCCTGAAATATAAACCCTAATTCATTTTGTCTAAACTTATCTAGTGACTTTGATTTTAACCGAGTAATGTCACTACTATTTATCATTATTTTTCCCGTAGTAACATGATCAATCGTTGATATACAGTTAAGTAATGTAGTTTTACCACTTCCTGAAGGCCCCATTATCCCAACAAATTCTCCCTCATCTACCTTAAAACTAATATTATCTATAGCCTTTGTTACATTACCTTTATTACCATAATATTTTTCAATCTTTTCTACACTTAATATATTTCGCATTAATACTTCTCCTTTTTGATTATAAAAATTCTTTAACTCCCAGTCATTTATGTTATTCATTTTATATAATTTCATTTATAGTATCGATGGAATTACATTTCATTAACATTACATTTTTGTTATATTGAGTGATATCTCTACATGTAAGTTATCAGAAATCGGGATAGTATAAGTAAGGATTATTCGATGACTTAGCAAAGAGGCAGATAAATATAGGGGTATCTGTTCTGATGCAAAAAACGATAAGACTTATGTAATTAGCGGAAATACACAAACTGGTTACGGCGTAACAACAGCTCTATTTAAAAGACATGGATTCACAGTCATTTCAGAAAAAGATTTTGAAAACAGAAAAGGATTTGACCTTTAAGGCCAAACCCTTTTTATTTTTATTATTTCGCAGCTAGTTTTTCTTTCACTTTCGCAGGAATCTCGTCCTGCTTCACTTCTTCCCAACCTGATACATCTTCTTCAACTTTTTTATCAGAGTAGTAGACGCGTAGGAATGCTTCTTTACGAAGGTTTTTTTGAGTATTGAATTCTAATTCTTTTTTCTTTACCGTCTTTATCAAATACAATTAAATTATAATTAAAACGTTTTGATATTTCTCCGTTACCAATCAAAATACGTACAGATTTTAAATTCGGATGGTTTGCTAGCGTTTCGTTAAAGTGTTGGTCGTACGCTTTATAGGAAAAGCCCTAATTTACTTCTTCATATTCCTTCATATTTTTATAAAAGGTGTTTTTCTTTAGTTCTAACATTTCCATAAATATAACAACAGTTATTTCTCTATTCTTCCATTTTGAATGAGTTTCCTCTATGTATGTATAATTATATGTTTTATATCACTTTAAAGGATATTTCTACATTTCTATTAAAAAATCTTTAATGGGCGCCAAACTTTAAAATAAAAGTCATAATTAATCCAAAAATAAAGGAAGACATACAAGAGGTACCGCCCATGCATATCAACTTAAGAAATTGATTGTTCCCCAAAACAAAAAAACAGTACATTCTCATAAATCACTGTTGTAGTGATATGAATTTTTCGTTTTGGGATACTTTAAAATATTAGCTTGATAGGTATGGGACAGCAGTCTAATATGCTTGAATTATAATCAGTGTAAGCAGCTAAAAAAGTAATTGCTGGAATAGAAGTTAAGCATATGATCAAAAAAGGACAAACTCTCCAAGGTGAGAAATTTGTCCAAAACCATAATCTATTTGATTTCACAATATAAAATTCAATTCCGCTAGCAATCTTTCTTTTTTCATATCTCACGATTTTCACATGAGAACCCAAAATAGTGGATTAGAATAATGATTTAATACTTGCTAGTACAGTAAGGATACCTATAATAATGACAAATACATTGCTCGCTTTCCCTTTGTATTTAGCTAGTACCGGTACTTTATAGATTGCATACATCGGTAATAGACATAAGATAGCAGCTACTAACGGACCGCTAAGAGCATCAATAAGTCCAAGAATACTTGGATTTGCATAAGCAACATACCAGCATGTTAATACGACAAAAGTAAGGATGATTGTCTTAACTGTTTTTTCTCCTATATCTTTCCCGCGTGTTTGACTGGACTTGATAATCATGTCACGCATTACTTCATATGCTCCTATATAGTGTCCAAGGAAAGACTTTGTTATGGCCGTAAAAGCAATGATAGGAGCTGCAATAGTAATTACAGGCGAATTAAGCTCATTAGCAAGATATGATAGGATTGATAAGTTCTGTTCTTTTGCCATCATGAGATCATTTGGAGTCAAACTTAAGGTACTGCTCCAAACAAAGAACATAACAACAGAGAATGTCATAATATAACAAACCTTTTGTATTTGAGCACACTTGGCATCAGTAGCTTCTATTCCATAGGTAGCTCTTTGTTTCATAACAAATGATGAAATCATTGGAGAATGATTAAACGAGAATACAATGATTGGTAGAATCATCAATATCGTTCCAAAATATCCTGTTCCTGTTGAAGCAGTAGAAACATTTGAAAAACTAAGCATTGACGTATTCCACTGTGGAATCAAAGATATTGCGATAAAAAGTAAAGAAGCTATGAAAGGATATACGAGCATGCTCATTATTTTCACAGTGATATCTTGACCAAAATTTAGTATAGCGATAAGACCAAGTACTAATACAAGCGATAAAATGGCTCTTGGAGGCTCTGGCATATGCAATTGATGCACGATAAAACTACTTGCAGTATTTGTAAGTGCAACCGAATACATCAGCACGATCGTATAAATTGAAACAAAATATACTATGTTAAAAATAATACTTGCCTTATTTCCGAAATACTCTCTTATTGTCCCTGTAATCCCCTCATCAGCAGAATTAGAAGCATAAATCATTTTAGCAAGCGCCCTGTGTGAGTAATACATTACGGGATATGCCAGTATGGTAATTAGTAGTAATGATAATAAACCACCTGAACCTGCATTAATAGGTAAAAAGAGTACTCCTGCTCCAATTGCTGTTCCAAAAAGGCTCAATGCCCAGGTAGTATCCTGCTTATTCCACTTTTTAGGATCTGGATATTTATCATTTTTTACTGCTACAGTATTATCAGCTTGAAATTCTATGTTTTTTGCAGTATTCCCATTCATATAATACTTCCTCCTTGTGTCCTATTCTTACGTCTCTTTTTAGACTTAGGAATATAGATCGTTCTTGAAAAATGAATTACTTAAAAAGTGCGCCACATCGTTTATCCTTCTTCTCAGTTAATCAAAATCAAAAATTCCACTAGTCATCAACCTGATGGGTTTGTTACCACTTACAAAATGTTTCAATTATATAGTAGTATATTTTAGTGGTAATTCCCCCAATATACAGATATCCTTAGGCAAACAATAGAGAATAAATTTGTTACACTTTTCACAATATATCCGATAACTATTTATTGATTTGATTGTTTCTCTCCAAAGATTTTATTTTTAATGGAAATCCCTGTAGGTGTAGCGGCAATTCCGCCTAAACCTGTCTCTCTTAACTCGCGAGGCATCTGTCTTCCAACTCTATACATCGCTTCAATAACTTCGTCAGCATTGATGATATTGTTTACGCCGGCTAATGCGATATCCGCTGCTGCTAAAGCATTTGCCGTTCCAATGGCGTTTCTCTTTACACAAGGAATTTCTACCAAACCAGCGACCGGATCACACACTAAACCGAGTAAATTTTGTAATGCGGTTGAGAAAGCTTCAGAAGATTGTTGTGGTGTTCCTCCGGCAGCTTCTACCGCTGCTGCAGCCGCCATTGCTGAGGCACTGCCCACTTCAGCTTGACATCCTCCGTACGCTCCTGAAATACAAGCGTTGTTTGCGACTATCGTTCCAAATAACGCTGAAGTGAATAGAAAATGAATCATATCTTCATGACTTAACTGCAACGTATCTTTAATACTAAATAAGACTCCCGGGATTGTCCCACTCGCACCTGCTGTTGGAGTTGCACAAATAGCCCCTAATGCAGCATTTACTTCATTAACACCGATAGCACTTTGAATCCCTAACACCATCAAATCGCCAGAAAGTGTTTTCCTATTTTCTCGATAATTTTTAATCTTAACAGCATCACCTCCGGTTAAACCGGTTGGAGAAAATACCCCGTCGCCCTCGATACTTTTATTTATGGCATTTTCCATAGTCGCTAAATTTCGTTCCATTTTACTCCAAACTTCTTCATAAGAAGTTTTAGTTTGTTTGATTTCCTGTTCCATTGCTAATTCATAAATTGGCTTTTGGCTTTTATTAGCTGTATCCACAATTTCTTTTATGGTCATATACATTTTTTTCACTCCTTAATGGAACTAAAGAATAATAAGGTTAGCTATATTACTTAAATTCCCCAATTCCTTCTGCGCATTACCAGGCAATAGAGAATCCAAAGCGAATGCATATAAATATTTCTTGTTATCTTCTAAACTATGAAAGTTGTTAATTTCCACATCATATTGTTTAAAGATCCTTCGTAAGACAAATTCAAAGTCAGCTCTTTCAGAAATCGCAATAATAACTGGCAATGGCCCCTGCAGATCTAAGCTAAATCCGTCAATTTCAACATGTTTGACTTCAATCAATCCACCACCGACCGAAATACCCATCGTTCTAATACTTCGACTTTCATCCTCTAAATGTACATCTGCCGTATTTGGATGACCAGCAGGACTATCACCCGCTTTTTCAATAAAGGTAATGTCAATTCCTTTAGATTCTGCTATTTTAATAGCATCTGGCACTTTGCTGTCATCGGCAGCAAATCCCAATATCCCAGCAATAATTGCAAAATCAGTTCCGTGACCTTTATGGGTTTCAGCAAATGATTCATAATACTTTACCACAACTTTTTTTGGAAGACCTTGAAATAATTTATTGGCAACTGTTCCAATAGCCAAGGCACCTGCAGTATGTGAACTTGAAGGACCTATCATTATTGGCCCAATCACATCAAAACAACTTTTGTATTTAACAATCTTTTTTTCTTTAATAGATGCTACATTCATATTCATATAAACACCCCCATAATTTGTTATTTTTAATTGCAGTTAAATCTAAGTTATTAAAATGACTGATTCAAAACAAGACCTCATTGAATGCGTTTTCATTCTCGTGTCAAATACACTTCCTTTTAATCACATACCTTTCTTAGAGTAATCATGTCAGTATGTCCAATTTTAAAAGATTACTTGCAATGTCATTAGAATTTTTGCAAAAAACTAGGTTTGATACTTTCTCTAAAGGTAATAAATTCTCTCTCGACGCCCTCATTATAGCTTGTATATTTATGAGCTCAATATTTTTTTATTTTTAGAAAGATTGAATAAACAGAATCTTGAATGAGTAATAGATTACACTTAGCATGTAGCAATTGTGTCCTTTGTTTGAAGCTGTATTAGTTACTAGAAAAGCAAAAATAACACAGAGTTCCTTTCATTAACACATTGATTATATTGGAAAGTCATTATAATGATACTTATATTGTCCTTTGTTAAAACATCTAATTTTGGAAATGAAAGCTGTTGCAATAAATAATAAATGTAGATGACAATGAATCCATTAATGAAACATAAAATCATTTATTGATATTAATAATTAATTTTGTATTAATATACATTTTCAGAAAAAAGAAACTTCTTTTTATACTCTTAACTTGAAGTACTACTTTGACAATATTCACTAATTTACACCATCGATATCTACAGTTATGGAAACCCTAATTAGATTTAAAAAGAGAGAAGAACATTTGTGAGCTCTTCTCTCTTTTTTATTTACTTAAGATTACTATTCAAATTGCTTATTGCAATTACTTTAGCCTGACTTTTATATTATAAATCTAATTTCCATACTACTTCACAAGCTGATAAAAGGAAAAAAGTATCGATTCCGTCAAAATTAAATTATAAAAGAGCTTTGTTTTCCTGTAACAAATTATTTATCCTGCTATTCATTGGCAATACACTTCCACACTTAATAAATGTTCACTTTATATCCGTTTGCAATATTTGCACATACCACACCTCCGATAATAATAAGCAATTGTAGCGCCAAACAGAGCTAATCCCTAAATTGGCCATAATAGCTCTGGACCTTCCAATGCCCATCCCCTATGATCTAGCCCCCTTTATTAATAAACCCTCGGATGTACATCAAACCAGCTGAAGTAACCATTATGGAAACAAGTGAAGCACACAAAAAACAACTCCAAAATCCAGTTTTATTGTATATTTTGGAGTTACTTGACGTTTACCTTACAAACACAAGTAGAACAGTTCAAATCAATTGAACTGTTCTACTAAGGTTATTTCATTTTTTTAACCTAATTCCATTTTGACAAATTAAATTGCAGCTTCAACAGCCACTGCTATCACAAAAACTAAATCACTATATATTTTATGTTTAACTAGTTTTATTGATTATAAGAATATTCATTTTGGTTTTGCAACACCCTCAACGTGAATACATGTACTTTTTCATACGGATATTACTTACCTCTGTAGGTTCATAATCTCTGTATGCCTAAGTAAGTGTTTTAAAGCAGTTACATCAAAACATTAATTTTAATGTTTAATGATTTTTGATATTTCCTGATATTCCCATGTTTTTGAGCTACCCGACTGGATTTTTTTTGCTAATTCATTAGCATAGTTTGTTGTTGCCGGCGCAAATTTATTACGATCCCACTGATGATTTCTAGCGATTTGTTCATCAGACAGATTATAATATGAATAAGTTACTCGTCCTTGCACATCTGGAATTGGATCATCAAAAGTTGTATCAAGATGGTACCATTTCCCTTCAATTTTCACTTGATTCCAAGCATGTGGTTGTCCATTTCCAGTTCCGGTTACAATATGAGTTTCTATTCCAGCCTCTTTTAACAATTGATACGTTAATAATGCATACCCTTGACAAACAGCAGAGCGGTTTGCTAAAGCTTCATATGCTGTATAAGCTTGGAAAGAAGTATCATAAGAAACATGCTTTACGACATAATCATGGATTACTTTTACTTTTTCGTGTTCATCCATACCAGCTTTGATAATGGAATTAATAATTGATTTCGCTTGCGCCTTTACATAGTCCGTTTGTCCTTTGGATTCACGATATGTAATCTTTACTGTAAACGTGTAATTTCCTGGAATACCACGAACGGAATATTGCGTATGCGAAATATTATGATTCAAATATTCGTTAGATTCGACTGCCTTGTCATATTCTTTAACAAGTGTATTTAGAACCTCATTAATATTAGAGTTTTGGGATTTATATGTCATCGTTATATTTTCTTTTTGATTATTAATATGAGTTTTTATTTCATTTTGAAATGCGTCTAATAGTTTCCCGTCAGGTCGTGAATTATTATTTGCAGATGTAGTATTTGGATTCCAAACACCATTACTTTCAAGGTAGTACTGTTTACCATTATCTTGGATCCAGCCTGTTTGCATCGCCCCACTTCCATTGAAGTAGTACCATGCTCCATTTACCTGCTGCCAATTTGTTTGCATCGCTCCGCTTCCATTGAAGTAATACCATACTCCGTTTACCTGCTGCCAATTTGTTTGCATCGCTCCGCTTCCGTTGAAGTAATACCATACTCCGTTTACCTGCTGCCAACCTGTTTGCATCGCCCCGCTTCCGTTGAAGTAATACCATACTCCGTTTACCTGCTGCCAACCTGTTTGCATCGCTCCACTTCCGTTGAAGTAATACCATACTCCGTTTACCTGCTGCCAACCTGTTTGCATCGCTCCGCTTCCGTTGAAGTAATACCATGCTCCGTTTACCTGTTGCCAACCTGTTTGCATCGCTCCGCTTCCGTTAAAGTAATACCATGCTCCGTTTACCTGCTGCCAACCTGTTTGCTTCACACCGTTTACATTATAGTAATTCCATACTGATCCAGTTTGTTTCCAACCTGTATCAGCACTTGTATAAGTAGCTACTGTTGATCCCATCACTGTGAGACCGACTGCCATAGCTAAAACTTTTATATTCTGTTTCATAAATCTAATATTCCCCTTCTCTCGAGCTATTTATCTATCCAACATTAACAATGAGGGCGTTGCAAAACTAAAATAAATACTCAATATTATAAAGTGACACTTTCATTAGTAGATATTACTCTCCTCACTGATTGTTAGTTGATTCAATCGGGATTTTACGAGCAGTTAATGTGGGATAAATTAGACCAACTAGCCAAAAGATGACGATGCAACTCTTTGTCTTTCCGCTTATGAAACACATAATACATAGCCTCTTTGTTATAAGAGTTATCTTAGTCAATATTAGCGATTAAAGCAAGATTCGGCATTTATTTATCTATATAAACATATTAAACATATGGTACGTGAAATTTTTTAACGGCGCATTATGGGGAAATTCAGGTCAAATGTTATGTTAATTATACGGAATTCAGATTTATTAACCATTTTGTTGTCACTTCTGTATACTGAGTACCTGTTATAATAAGAGGTTCTTTACATTCGGGACGTTTGCTTTTTGCAATATTGACTTGATGATCTATGTCTTTCAAACAGCTTTTAATATTTAGGATTTTTTGAGAATCATATTGTTAGCGATAATAGAATGTATGTAATTACGAACATTTATGTGTTGAAACGAAAATGAACGAATATTCAAAAATTAACTTTCATATTTATAATAAATAAAGAGCACTTTTTAATGTTTTAAAAGTACTTTTAATTTGATGTTGATGTGACGTAACCTTAAGTATTTAGAAATTAAAAAAAGTCCCTTAATAATGTTAAAGGGACCTTACTCACACAAATAATCTGTAAATCAATTCATTTTTGATATACAGATCATTTGTATGATAATTTTTATAAATAATTGCTAAATAGTGAATTTACATAAATGCTTTTAGAAGTTCTTGAACTAATGGGATTGCTCCACCTATAAATTTTAAAACTGCCATTGCGATTTCCATATTATTCTCTCCTCTTTTTTCGTATTAAGATGTGGTTAATCTTTATACTCTCATTATAGTAAGCGCTTACAATTATAACAATACATTTCTGTATGCAATATTGCATATTTATACGTTTAGACAAAATTAGACCTCTATTAGTCATTCTTTAATGGTACCATAACGAGGTGAGAGTCTTTAAGGGTTCTCCTTAATAGGAGGAAATATGGAAAGAGTGCAAGAGATTGACAGTAATCTAAAATTTAAGGGTTGGGTTAAACAGGTATTAGCTGTAGGAGGAATGTTAGGGTTCTGCTACTTAGTCCTATATGTTTTCTGTTTCTTAGTTACTATGTAAATATTATACAACTAAACTAGTAGAGTCTTGCCTAGAGAGGTAAGGCTCTTTTGTTTTGTATGAGATGAGCAAACTACATACAATACCTCTCAGGTTTGTCAGATTACTCTGTATGGCGCCTTTTTTCTCTATGTTCTAGGAAACATTAACTCCTATCATTGAAAGGTAAATAAACTTCTATTTAAAAGTTTCCATTTCTATTGAAAACACAATTGTATTGATAAAAAATGTCTTTTTACTAGATACATATTAAAAAGACAGGCATAAGTTATATTACGCTTTGGTAAAACCTTTTTATCTTTGAAAAGGACTTACATCTTATTAATAGATTTGAATCCTTTTTGTATATTATATTTATATTAACATATAGATATAATATATTAAAAATAATTTAAATGCAAGAATACTAGTAAGGGTACCGCAAGTATTTTTCAAAATAACGTAAGCTATGCGGAAAAATAAAATAAGCTGCCCATATGGACAGCTCATTTACATAATTATCGTTATCGGAATTTAACCCTCTAATATTCATTCTAGAAAATATCCTAGCCAAAAACGGATGTTTAGTCGCTTTGTTTGAATTATGATTTTAGTAAGGAGTTTTGCTTTATCGCATACAGACAAAGCATTATCTTTATTTTCAATCGAATTTTCCCTGTCTTTTGATAAATCATATAGGTAGTTTAATGTCTTAATAAATCCTTTTAATGAAGATGCTATTATCCTTGGATTCCATTCACCTTCGCCATGTTCCGCAGTATATATTGGTAAATATCTTCTACTCATATCTACAAAGATAGGGTTTCCATATTCCTCCTCGTGCCCTATGACAAACCAAGACTGTCTCCAATCTCCTTTATTATCTATGCTATACCCCAATTGTTCCTTTTCTAATGCACTATTACTATAAATTATTAATCCACTATATCCAATAGATAGTTCTTTTTCTTTAAATGTGTCTAATAAATTATATAATTCGTTAATTTGTAATTTCATCAGTAGCGAGTACAAGGAAGAATCCTAACCTCGCAAGGGAACCTCCTGTTTTGTTCCGAAATGCTGACGGTATAACATATATATATATAAAGACACCCTAAGGTACCTTCCTTCGACTTAAACCATCTTAATTTTAATAATATGTATTGAACTCACACCAAATATTATTGTATCAAGCTGGTGTATAGCGATTATTGGTAAACCGTTTTGAAAATTTGCGTTTTGTTGTTACTATCCCATGCCCATCAAGCTAATATTTTGAAGTATCCCCAAAACGAAAATTTTCTTCGTTTTGGGGAACTACCAATTTCTTAAGTTGATGGGCATGTATGGTGACCCCAATTAGAGAAATTTACTAGGTTATGGCTTTGACTCGGTTTTTCTAAAGAATACATCAGGATTATTCTGTCCGTTCAAAATATTTCGATTGTCACCCCAAGCATGGAGCAATGAATGGCCTGGACCTGTAATAACTTGATTGTATTCACCCATATAACAAGAAAATACTCTTGGATCAAAATTCACGAAAACCCCGCCGCTTGGTATATGATTATTAGGCACTTGAGAAAATGCAGTGCTAACCATACTTTCTTTACCTACTTTACCAACACCCTTATGAAAAGAGAAAGTTTTCATAAACACACCAAACGTTCCATTACCTATGCCGCCAACATTATTAGGATCATTAAAGCGGTTATATTGAACATGAGCTCCCTCTTTATTGACAGCTACTGATGGAAAGAATGAAAGGGGCAAATTATTGGAGATATTCACTTGAGTCCAGTTATTTCCTCCGTTTTGACTATAGGCTAAAAAGACATCGATAAAGATTGTACCTCCAATATTTCTACGTTGATTCCATACTACATAAATCGTACCATCTGGTCCTATACCTGCTTGAGGGATCTCAAACATCCTGATCACCCGTTGCTGCTCTGTTAATATAACAGGACGGAGTTCATTGGCTGGTCCGCATGGTACAACATCCGTAGCCGCTGCTGCAAATAGGCCAGCAGAGACTTGTACATTTATTGGGAAGGTATTTCCTCCATCGATTGACTTAGCCATACGAATGGAACGGTTCGCAGTATTTAGCTGAGCAAATGTGCCTGGCAAACGACTTTCATAAAAAACATATATATTCCCCGCTTTATCCACTACCGGAAAGGCTCCAAACACTGCATTAGCCCCAGCGACAATCGTTTGACTTGGAATAATAGGAGTTAATGTTACACCTGTTCCAAATTTTGAAAAACGAATTTTTGTACCTACATTAGGAGGGCCAAAGTCAGTCCATACAACATATAAAGCCTCATTTCCTGGATTATCAGCATCAGGACCTACTGTAATCCACGCTTTATCTTGATTTCCTGAATCACTAGCAGCTGGAGTCTGCCCTCGCCCAACAACTTGAGGAAGGTTCATAGTTATTGTTTTGTTTGGACTGATCGTTCCGGTTGAAACAGTGATTACACCTTCTTGCCTGCCTCCAATCAATTCATCCCCAATTTGTGAATAATAAAATACTCCATTTCTATCAACTGCTAAAGATGGATCACCAAAATTTTGACCTCCAGGATTGGCTGGTATTGACCCACCATCGGTCCAATTTTTACCTAAATCTTTTGAAAAGGAAAACCCTGAATAACTTGATGCCCCAGCTACCCCTGTGGCATTATTGGTATCATTAAATCCATACAAAATAAAATCTTTAAAACGCGCAAGGCTTGTCTCGCTTTGAGTTATATTTGGAAAACTAGCGATATCAACAGCAGGGTTATTCACTTGAACTTCTTTATCATTTGGTTTTGGTTTTGGCGGCATTTGATCACCCTTTCTATTATTTTTTTCAATATATAATATGAAAAAAACGAAAGAGTGCTTAGACTATTTAATAGATTTAAGTTTTTTTTGGAAGAGTCATTTAATCAATTAATTAGTCTTTAAACAAACCGAAAAAACCTTGCTGCTTTTGTTTCTGTACATCTCTAATGTTTTCAAGCAGGAGTATTGGTCATATAAACATTGGTACCACTAAGTCGTTTACTACGAGGAGAATATTTCATTCCTTTCTTTTTTTCTCGTACAACGTAATTAATGCTGTCAACATACCAAAAAGAGTCCTGATTGATAAGGACTCTTTTTTGAACTTTTAAACACCTAATTAAAATTCTATTATCTATTTTACCACTTGGACTGATACTGGCTTCCAACCCTGATTCTCTACCCAATCAATATCAACCTTATATTTTTTATTACTTTGTTTATCTCGTATATTACCGTAAGCTTTATTATTACCATTATTCCCAATAAAATCGAAAATCAATTGGCTCTCTGGAACATCAACAGCATAAGAAATTGCTTCTTTCATCTCACTCCAATCTACTGTTCCTTCTTTAAATTTCATTTCAGGTTTTGTTCCTTGCTTTGTACCAATTGGCTTCCAAGAAGGATTAGTTTGAGAACCCTTTTCTTGAGATACCGATTTTTCTGCTTTTTGTTTCTCTTCTAACAGTGCTGCTTCTTTCTCTTCATTTTTCTTCTCTTCTAACAGTGCTGCTTCTCTCTCTTCACGTTTCTTCTCTTCTAACAGTGCCGCTTCTCTCTCCTCACGTTCCTTCTCTTCTAACTGCGCTGCTTCTTTCTCTTCACGTTTCTTCTCTTCTAACTGCGTTGCTTCTTTCTCTTTACGTTTCTTCTCTTCTATCTTTGTTGCTTTCTTTTCTTGAGCAATTGCTTTCTTTGATGTATCAGAAGGGGAAAACAACTGGTATGTCACTACACCAACTGTCACTAATACCAAAGTAAATGCAATATTAAAAATCACCTTTTTACGACGATTTTGTTGTTTTTCTTGAAACCTGCTTACTTGTCCCATTTTTTAAACCTCCGAGTTTATTTTCTCTTCTAATCTTTATGCATTCCTTATAATTCTTAATATTTTTATTAAACGATGGAAATGAATTACAATTCCCATACAAGATTTCATATCATAATAAAATTTGTGTTTTTTCAAGCATCTGACATATGTTATTCAAAAATATTTTAATACATTAAAAATTGATAAGCATCTGTTCGTAAGAAACCTTCAATTTTATTCAAAGGTGATTCCAATTACGTCCACATTAGATCTCCTGTAGAAATCTTTTTAACAATTAAGCCTCTTCTTCCCTTATTTATAATTTTCAAATTAAACTGCCCTCTATGGTACAATAAAGATGTGTTGTTTTCTACTGGGGTATGTCGTAAAATCAAAAGGGATTTTATCTCTTTTACCTTTCTCTCAGAGTAACTTTCACCACTAGGAAACTCTATTATTCCTAATGTAATCTTTAATTCGCTTTCATCAAAAATCCAATCCTTATTAAGTTCCCTTATCTTTTGTATAAAGCTTCTTTTGGTTTTTCCTATATAGATTAATGTTTCATTCTTAGCATATACTCTAGAGATTGCAAATATTCCCTTCTTAAAAGCTTCTTCTCTATTATAAAAATCATTTAAACTATACAATCCATACCATTTAATATGTACTGTTTCTATTAACCTCACCCCATTTTTAGATAATATTATAATTTCTGAATGTTCAAATTATTATGGATACATAGCCTTGATTACTTGAATTATAAATAGTGCTTTTCAATAATACATTTTATTATTACTAATTTCAATAATGAATATGTATATATCATCATGAATTTCCTATCATTTGTTTCGTCAAGTAAGGCTCATAATTCTCTTCGATAATTCTATCGTTCTGTGGTGGGAGAATTATCGAAGAGAAAATAGCGTGTCAGCCGGATGAGTTGATTTTTCGTTTTATAAATACCTTTTCTTAAAATGATATGCTGTGTGTTCGCGTATGACGTCATTTGCATAGAATGGCGCATTTTTTTGGGAAATTCGAAAATGTGAATCTCCATCATATAAGGTACCGCCACATCAACATCAACCTAAGATTGTAAAATATCCCCTACTTAAGGAATTTGTAAGTATCAAGTAAGAAAAACGAGAGCTTTGTTTCCTATAATCAAAATATAAAGTGAAGGAAGAAAGATTATTTCTGAAGTTTATATGCATGTGGAAAAAGTAGAAATCTACGGTTTTTTTAGAGTAATAATATCAGTGTGTCCAAGTTTTGGAGATTACTTGCAAATATTTTGAAGTTTTTGCACCAGGATCCTAATTACCATACCTGTTTTTTACCATCACATATTGGAGGTTAAAACATGAATAAAAAAAAGAAAATACAAAGATCTGCACTTACCTTTACCCTGCTCTTTTCTTTAGGCGTCTCATCTTTCCCGCTTACAACAACTATTCACGCAGATACACGCGAGGAACAATCTGCTGAAAAGAAACTAGTCTCTTTAACGGAGCGTACATCATTATTTTTTGAATATCTCCAGCAAGGTAAGTATGCAGAGGCACTCCAGTTGACATCTGCTGCTTTTCAATCCAAATTTACAGCAACCACATTACAAAACTGGTGGACACAAAGTGGCTGGAGCGGGTTAAAAAGCATGGGAACCCCCGTGATAAAAGAACGAAACTTGGTCCATCAGACGGTGGAAATGCCAGCAGCTACCGAAGGAACTACCATACCGCTACTCCTTAAATTTACACCTGGCGGGAAAGTAGATGAAATTGGAGAAAGACCACCCGAGGAACCTTATACCATCCCGCATCCTAGCTATGATCAACCTGACTCCTATCAAGAACGTGAAATCGTCATTGGAAATTCTACCTATCCGTTACCAGCGACATTAACGGTTCCGAAACATAATCCTGGTGAAAAGCTACCCGTAGTTGTTCTTGTTCACGGTGCTGGCATCCATGATCGCGATAGCACATATATGGGAACAAAAATCTTACGCGATCTTGCGGTGGGCCTTTCATCCAACGGAATTGCAGTGTTGCGCTATGAAAAACGCACCTTAGAACACGCATTAAAGATGAGTGCAGAACCTGTTACGTTAGACCGTGATACTACAGATGATGCCATATATGCAGCAAAATCAGCAGCGCAGCAAGAAGGAATTGATCCAAGTAATATTTTCATTCTTGGACATAGTCTAGGAGCCGGTACAATGCCACGTATACTGAGCAAAGCGCCTTCCTCACTTGTCCGAGGAAGTATCTTACTCGCACCACCTGCACGCCCTTTGACTGACATTGCCATTGATCAGTATCAATACCTTGGGAAACCAAAGGAAGAAATCGATGAACTAAAAAGACAGGTTGCTTTTATTCAGGATCCTACTTTCAATCCTGACCATCCTCCAGCTGGCTACAATTTTGGGTCACCTTATTTTATGTATGATGTTTCTAGGTGGCGTCCAGTTGAAGAGGCAAAATCACGAAAAGAGCCTTTACTCATTCTGCAAGGAGCACGCGATTATCAAGTAACAGTAAAAGATGAATATACAAAATGGCAAGAAGGACTTTCAAACCGCAGGAATGTTCATTTCAAAAAATACCCGAAATTGAATCATTTCTTCACGGAGGGTGACGGGGAATTAAGTCGTCCTAGTGAATACGAAATCCCTGCTAATGTTCCCGAGTACGTCATCCAGGACATTATTACATGGGTCAACGAGACAAAAAAATAAGAAAACATCAAAAGCCTTCATGCAATCATCATTGCGTGAAGGCTTTTTTGAAACTAGTGATTCAGACATACCTATTATTTTCGATACTAATATAGGCGTCTTGTCCTTTATAGTTAATTTTGAAACAATTTTGTACTTCACCAGTCACTCGAACTACTTGTCCTTTATACATAGAGCCTAAAATCGTATGGGAAGTACTTGGACCTGTACGAACGCGGAGGGAGGATACGTTAACTTTGTAATCCCCACTCGCTACTTGAAATTTCCCATTGTTATTGTCGCTTCCATTTGAGCCACTGTCTTTCACAAATTGACTGCTTACATAACCCACTTTTCCATTATGGTTAATTTTCAACCAGCCGTTATCTTCTCCAATAACTTGTAAAACTTTCCCTTCATACACGCGCCCCATTATTGCACTAGATGTATTTGGCTGTGTGCGAACACGTAATACATTAGCAGTTACAATTTTACTACGACTCTTACCTATATTCGTCTTTGCTAGTACGCCATTTTTCGAAATAAATTCACTACTCACGTAGCCAATTTTTCCGTTATGATTGACTTTCAACCAACTGTTTTCTTCTCCAATAACTTGTAAAACTTCCCCTTCATACACGCGTCCCATAATTGCACTAGACGTATTTGGCTGTGTGCGGACACGTAGAACATTCGTATTTACTGTTACTTGATTTTCATATTTTACTACATCAATAGTTTGCTCATGCTTCGTGTCTTTTTGTATAACAGTATTTTTCGCTTGAGCAGTACTAATAAATACACTTCCTGTAACAGAGGCTACTGCTACACTAGCTAAAATTTTTTTCATAAGTATAAAACACCTTCCTACAAACATATTCAAGTATCATTATGTTTTTATGTTAACTTCCATTTCTTTTCATTCTAACTATTCAGGAAAAGTATCCTTTTATTATCCACCATCTATACCTAGTAATAAAAGAAACTTAAATCCATTACACTTTGAAAATTCTCTCATTCCTTCAATCTAACACTACACAATGTAGTTTTAATTTCCAAAAAAAATAGCTACTAATAATCACCTATAATTAATACTACAAAAATAAAAAAATCATAATTTAGGCCTTCTTCATTTAACTTATACTTTTGCTTAAATATACCTGCTCTCCTTTCACACTACGAATTGTAGTATAAAATAAAAGAAAGGTCAAATATAAGTATTTAGCCTTTTGTAACTACAATACATTACATTTATCCATTTCTAATCTAATCATAAATAATTATGTTTTTTAATCTCTAAATAACCAAAAAACATTTTCACCTTGTAAACTCTTCCTACAGGATAGCTCTCTTATTGTCTAAACTTTTATAAAAATAATATTCCCAATTCACAACATGACATATAAAAGCAGCAATCTACTAAGATAACTGCTTTACATTATGATAAACTACATGAATTTCACATTATTCCGGCTTATTAGGAATATTAGGGTTTGGAACATAATCAGATGTGTAATCTGTATATTTTACTTCCGTTACCATCCCTGCTGAAGCATGGTGTAGATCGTGACAGTGGAACATCCACTCACCCGGATTGTCTGCTACAAAGGCTACTTCATATTCTTCTCCTAGTTTCAGATTTAATGTGTCTTTAACAATTGGAGAACCTTCAATCGGTTTTCCATCTTTACTTAATACTTGGAAGAAATGACCGTGCAAATGCATCGGGTGATCGTCTCTTTTAGAGCGATTTACTAATTTCACTTTTACTAAGTCACCCTTTTTCACTAGAATTGGATCAATATCTGGAAATACTTTTCCGTTAATTGTATAAACCATTTCATTTCCATTCATTTTCGTATTCAAGTCCATATTATATGTGGCAGTATACTGCTGCTCTAGTGTGAAATTACCTAATTTTTTCTCACCATATTTCGTCATATCTAATTTCGGTAGTTTTTCTTTTTCATTTGCTCTGTCTTTCATCTCTTTACTACCTTCATATTCAATAATGGTTTTCATTCCTTTTGCACTTTTATTTGCTGAATGGTCTTCAACATACCATTTCCCAGGATTGTTAGCAGTAAATTCAACATCATAACGTTCACCCGGTGCGATTGAAATTACCTTATCCTTTATAGCTTTTGGATCGTTTATTGGTTGACCATCTGTCGCAACTACTTTTATATCATGACCGTGAACGTGTATATCATGTGATAGATAACCTGCATCAACGAGTCGAAGACGAACTTTATCACCCTTTTTCACTTTTAACGGCTCTACTAAATCACCGCTTTTACCATTGATTGTGAATAAGTTATACATACCCATATCATGACCTTCCATCTTCATATTTCCATGGTCCATTCCTGCCATATTACCAGAGTCTTTTTTATCACTACCCATGTTCATACCTGAATGATCCATGCCTTTCATATCATCATTCTTTTTTGCATTTTCATTATCCTTAGATTTATTACCTTTTTGCGCTTTTGTCATTTCTTTTAACTGCTTATTAATTTCTTCTTTATCTGTTATCCATTCATCTAACATTAACGTGTAATCTTTATCATACTTTTCATTTGTATCCTCTACAATAAGAGCACCATATAAGCCTCTATCTAGTTGATTTACAGAATCTTGATGTGAATGATACCAATACGTTCCTGGTACGTTCGCTTCAAATTCATAGGTGAAACTTTTTCCTGATTCAACCGCATCTTGTGTCACGCCTGGAATTCCATCCATGTTATTTGGGACAGGATACCCATGCCAATGAATAGATACTGGTGCAGGTAATTCATTTTTTAATGTCACTTTAACCTTTTCACCTTTTTTCACCCTAATTTCCGGACCCGGGGATGAACCATTAAATGTCCAGACTGGAACAATAACACCGCTACTTAGCTTTTGTTTTTCTTCTTTCGCTACTAAAGTAACTTCTGGCCCTTTTACAACTTTCAATGGCTTTGTAGCCGTTTCAGTCTGTGTTGTTTTTTTATCATTCATATTTTTATGATCATTTGTTTTATTTGTGGTCGCAGAACATGCAGCAATTAAAGATATTACGGAGACTGTAACTGCTGTTAATACAAATCCCTTCATAGAAAATCCCTCCTTTTTCTTTTTCAAGATTATTATAGAAGATAATTTTCAAGAAAATATGGAGATATAAAATGAGCAAAATAAAAAGGCACCCAAAATTGAGCGCCTCTTCTAACTATTATTTTGTAACAACTTCATCTTCTTTTACATTTACATTATTGTTACTCATAAACCCTTCAATCTCTTCAACTGTTCTAATGATATCTTTTGACAAATTTTCATAGCCATCTTTTGTTACAAGGATATCATCTTCAATACGAATACCAATTGATTCTTCTTCAATATATAGACCTGGTTCAATCGTAATAACCATACCTTCTTCTAATACTCTTTCTTTGTATGTTCCAACATCGTGAGTATCTAAACCAAGAAAGTGACTGACACCATGATAATAATATTTAGATAGTTCCTCATCTTCTTGAATTAAACCAATAGCTTTACACTCTTCTGCTAGTACCTTTTTTGTATGCTCATTTAATGCAGCAAAATTTAAGCCTGGCTTAATAATCTCTGTTGTTTCTTTCAATGCTTTTAATACAATATTATAGATTTGTTTTTGGCGACTAGAGAATGTTCCATTTGCCGGGAAAGTATAACTAATATCAGCGTTATAATAGTCTTTTTGAGCGCCTAAATCTAGCAGTACTAAATCACCATTTTGAATTTGTGCATCATTATCTTCATAATGAAGAACTGTTGCATTTTTCCCACTTGCCAAAATTGTATTGAACGCATGATGCTTAATCCCAGATGACTTCAGTGTGAAATCAAACTGAGCTTCTAATTCATATTCCATCATGTCTGCTTTTGCATGCTTTAACACATTGTAAATACCGTCTTTCGTTACAGCAATTGCTTCTTTAATGATTTCAATTTCTTCCTCTGTTTTAAACACTCGTAATTCACAAATTTCCGGGTATACATTACCAATTGTTATGTGTGGGTACTGTTCTCTTACATGTTTAGCAAACGCTAACGTTTTCGTCTCAGTACCCTTCCACTCACGACGCTCTAAATCTAAATACACATGTTGCGCATTTTCTGCGAAAAGTGTATGTGCCATTGTCTTCTCAAAGCTTTCTATATATACAACTTTTTGTATGCCTGAAATTCGTTCTGCATCTTCTTTAGAAACTGTTTTACCGACCCATTTTTCCATTACTGGATCTGATTTTTCAATGAAAAGAGTTTCTTCCACACTATTTCCAAACTTTTTCAACATGAAAATAACATTGGGCTCATCGATTCCCGTTAAATAGTAAAAATTTCGATTCGGCACAAATTTATAATGGGCATCTGCTGACATATGAGGTGCTTGTCCAGCAAATAAAATCGTAATCGATTCATCATGTAATGTTTTCGCTAATCGTTCTCTATTTTGAGCAAAAAATGTTGATTTCATAATAATCCCCCTAGCGTTCTATGTATAATTTTGAAACTGATTATCCAATATAATTCATTCTATTATTGTTATAATTTTTCGTCAATTAATAATGTTTATATAGAAGATAAACTTTCATTACTAGGCATCTAATCACTCCACAATTTCTTGACATTTATTCCATATACTTAATATCTCATATATATAAGAAAGGAGCCTACAAACGTGAAACATTACGTAGGACTAGCCATTACTTCATTATTTATCATTACAGGATGCTCTAATAACGTAGAAACACCACCAGTAAAAAAAGAAACAGTTCAATCTCAGCCCCAAAATAAAGATAACGCAAATACGATTCCGCAAAACTTCTATAAAGAAATTACATCTGGAAAAATAGCGCACATTCACGGAATTGGCTATGCAGGAAATATGCCTGGTATTTCTATCGCAACTCATAGTGGTATAAAAGTTTATCAAAATGGAAAATGGTTTGAAACTGCTACACAGTTACACGATTATATGGGCTTTCAGGCAACTAAAAATGGATTTTTTGCTAGTGGGCACCCAGAACCAGGTGCAAATTTAAAAAATCCTTTAGGATTAATGAAAAGTTCTGATGGCGGCAATAACCTTGAAAAGCTAGCATTCTATGGAGAATCTGATTTTCATAACCTTGCTGTCGGATATAATACAGAAACGATTTATTTATATAACGAGCGTCCAAATTCTAAATTACAACAAGGTTTTTATTTCAGTACAAACAACGGACAAGAATGGAAAAATAGTAAGTTAAAAGGCCTTTCAAGTACAATCCATACATTTTCAGTACATCCGGATCAAGCGAGTGTAGTCGCAGTAAGTGCTAAAGATGGTATTTATTTATCTACAGATTACGGGAATACATTTGAACTATTCTCTACATCACTTGAATCGACAGCAGTTACATTAAGTAATGAAGATGTTTTTTACGCCCCTATCAATAAGCAAATGATAACGAAGAAATCAATTGCTACAAATGAAGAAACAAACTTACAGATTCCATCTTTAGATTCTAAAGATACAATTATGTATATATCACAAAACCCTCAAAATTCATCTGAAATAGTATTTGCTACAATGCAAGCAAATGTATTCCTTTCCACAGATAACGGTAAAACGTGGAAACAGATTACAAAAAATGGCTTATTACAATTTAATTAGAAAGGTGAATATAACGTGTTTTCAACAATTAGCGAGTGGAGTTATCAACTCATGTCTCCTTTAATGGATGTCACGAATGCTACGAAATCAATTCCTCTTTTATTTGCGTTTTTATTAGGCATAGTAGGTACCCTTGCTCCATGCCAATTAACAGGAAACATTAGCGCCATTACAATCTATGGCAATCAATCTTTACAAAAGGGACATATCTGGAAACATATATTGTTATTCATTTTAGGAAAAATAATAGCTTTTACGACGCTTGGACTATTAGTATGGGTGTTAGGAAAAGAAATTCAGCAAATATTAACTTTGTATTTCCCATGGTTACGTAAACTGATCGGACCTTTATTAATAATAATGGGGTTAATATTATCAGGTATTATAAAAGGTAGAAACTTCTTCTCTACCATCTTCCCTATCACATCTATACGAAAACAAAATGAAGTCAGCTCATTTTTGCTTGGGTTTTTCTTTTCGTTAGCTTTCTGCCCTACTATGTTTGTGCTATTTTTCGGAACATTAATACCACTCTCTTTAACATCTAATTACGGGTATTTATTTCCTACCTTTTTCTCTATAGGAACTGCTCTACCTGTCGTTGTATTACTGTCCATTATCTCCTACCTAGGCTTAAATGGAACACTACTTAAAAAGAGCCGAAAAATAGGGGGAAATATTCAGCGTATAGCTGGTGTACTTCTCGTTTTAATCGGACTTTATGATACCGCCCTATATTGGTAATACATACAAAAGGTAAGCTTCAGTGAAATGAGCTTACCTTTTGTATCATTTTATTCATTTTTCTTTTGTTGTAATTGTGTTAACAAATTCGTAACAAACGCGAGAAACAATGGATCTTTCTCTTTTTTAGGCGACCACTGCATAATGAGTTGCCGCGGGATTTCAATGTCTATCGGTTGCACGATAAAGTCATGAATAATTTGTTTATGAAGTCCTGATAACGGAACGATCGTTATACCGTTAACTTGTAAAGTAAGTGCTAATGCCGAGCTAATTGACTCTGACTCCATCACTTTATTCACTGTTATTTCGTTTTTCATTAAGTATGGTTCAAGTACTTCTTTACAACCAGAAAGTGGCATAATAAAAGGATAATTTTTCAATTCTTTACTAGTAAGATTAGGTGGAATATTCTTTGAAGAAACGATAACATAAGGATCTTCACCAATAACTTCATAGTGAAATCCTGGTATTAGATTTTCTTTTATAGAAATAGAAAAATCAGCACTTCCAGCAGACAGCCAATTTAAAACTTCTTGATAGCTTCCCTCTCTAACTGCAAGCACGTACTGACTTTGATCAATATTACCTAATTGGATACACTCTGCCAAACAATATACAGTAACGGAAGGGTACGTAGCTAATACAATCTTATACAAACTTTTATTCTTCAAGTGTAAAGCTGTTTCTTCAAGATTTTCATACTCCATTAGAAGTCGTTCTACACAAACTAAAAATTCTTTTCCATTTTCAGTTAACATCGTTCCTTGTCTAGAGCGCTCAAATAAAGTTAAAGCATATCGTTTCTCTAGTTTGTTTATAATATGCGTTATTGCTGGCTGTGTCATATGTAATTCCTTAGCTGCTAAACTAATGCTGTTCAACCGAGCCACATATTTAAAAACTTTAAAATCAAAGACGTTCATTCTGTTCTCCTTATATAAAAGATATTTATATCATCTATAAATAACCTTCATTATATTTATCAAACTACTTCCTATACACTAAGTATACACTATCAATTTTACAAAAAAATAAAGCATATAAACATTAGAGGAGTGTTGATTAAATGAGTACTTACGTTTTAGTACATGGAGCATGGCAAGGTGAATGGGCATGGGAATTAGTAAAACCTCAACTAGAGGCTTTAGGTCACACTGTTATTACACTAGACTTACCTGGAAGCGGGAAAGATACAACTCCTTCACAAAATATAACGTTAGATTCCTATGTTGATGCAGTAACAGCTACTATAAATCAACAAACTGAAAAAGTTATTGTTGTTGGACATAGTATGGGTGGAATTGTGATCACTCAAACCGCTGAACTTATACCGAATAAAATCGATAAATTAGTATATCTTTGTGCATTCTTACCACAAAACGGAGAAAGCCTTGGCAGTAAATTAGATGGTGAAGCTGGTCCACAATTTTCAATAAATGAGAACGACATGACAGCTGAACTTATACCTAATCTAATTGAAAAAACATTTTTAAATGCTACCGAAAATGAAGAGATTAAAGAAGCATCTTCCAAAAAAATGTGTCCTCAGCCACTAGGACCATTTCAACAACAGCTAAAAATTTCTGAAGAAAACTTCGGAACTGTAGATCGCATTTATATTGAAACAACTCTAGATAGAGCGATTCCAATTGATTTTCAGCGCCGAATGAATACAGAAACTCCATGCTCGAAGATTATTACTTTAGAAGCTGATCATTCTCCCTTCTTTTCAAAAGCAACAAAACTTGTGAATTGTTTACATGCGTTAAGCTAAATTTCATTTAATGAAAATAGACACCCGCGGGTGTCTATTTATTATGCTAACTAAGGATTGTATGTTCTTCTCTACATTTGCATTCCCTTTTGCTTCATCTCCCACTTTTTATACAGTAATACTGCACCAAATAAGAATACCCCCGCAACAAATGAACCTACTGGTAACATCTTTATCATTTCATCTGGAAATACGAGCGGCAGTAATGGAAATGCATATGCTGCTGGAATACGTACACCAACTATTTTTAATAAAATAAGCATTAAAATCATATTTAATAAAGTGACTATAATCCATGAGTCGATTGCAAAGTACAATAAAGTTCCAACAGTTGCAGATGTAGTTAATACTACTATTTGTTTACATACCATTTTTTCATTGTACATCGGTTTTTGAAGTGATTCATACACAACAACTAATATTGGCGGAATAACCGCTAATTGTTCATGACCAGTGATCCAGCATATACTTATCCAAATGAAATTTAGTATTAGAAATACAGCCATATATTTATATTGGATGTTAACTTTTCTCTCAATACCGCTATTCAATTTAAAAACAAGGACACCAAGCATTAAAATAAATGTTAAAACGAAGACTGAGATAACAAATGACCATTCAGTCGCATTTGTCACTAAAGGTAATAAACCTGTCGCAATAGATGGTGCTAAATTTGATTGTATAATACGTAAAAACAGCATCATGAATATAAGTGTTACGCTTACTTTTGCTATATAAACTAAATCCATTTGATTCACGATAAAACCAATACCAGCTGTTATTGACGGTGCAATAAAGATTTTTTCTGGCTGCCTTAACCAACCTGGCTCACGATACGTCCATAAAGCAATTGCCATCGCTGCTATTTCCGGCAAAATGACTTCCGGATCATTTAATAACACACCCGCTGTAACCATAGCTAAAATAAAGAAAATAGCAATCGTATATGAGATGATTGTTTCTTTTTTTGAAATTACTGCATCCATTATTACATACTCCCTTTACTTACTACTCTCACAATGTAAAACAAAATTCAATATACCCTACTAAGGTATTGTATATTAATATCTTTTCCATTTTTCATCACCCATTACACTTACAAAAAAAGGATTTTTATAGGCGTTGACAATCATTGAAAGATAGGTTAAAATAACTATACATTAGTAAGTAACTAATGTAATTAAATCTAACTTGAGGTGAAAACAAATGAAAAACATTTTATTCCGTATTAACGAATTATCAAAAAAAGAAAAAACATCTGGATTAACAGTTGATGAAAAACAAGAACAACAAATGTTACGTCAAAACTATACAAAAACATTTCGTGGAAGTTTAGATTCCATTTTATTAAACACAAAAATTGTCGATTCAAATGGTTTTAATGTTACACCAGTTGCATTACAAGATGCTCAAATTCGTTTGAAATTAAGCAAATGAAATTAAAGCTAAAGAAACAATTGTATAAAACATAAAAGAGCTGGACTTTTCATAATGAAATTCCAGCTCTTTTTCTACTTAATATTGTTGTTTTTGCAATGTAACATACGAGCGATACATCGCAATTCTCCACGACACAATCATCGCAAATGCGAGTAAGAAAAACATCCCGCTTAATTGCGCCAAATCAAGTGTTTGGCTTAAATATGATTTTAATGCGACTCGTACAGCTAATAAACCAATTAAAATAAATATAAATGCTTTTGACGGTTTCATATATATATGTTCGCCTCTTACTTCGAACTTAGTTGTTTTAATAAGAAATATAGAGAAAATAAGTCCTGCGATAATTGCCTCTACTATTTCTAACGATGTTAATCGGAATTCCGGTAAGAAGAACATCATGGCGCCAGTACTCATAAAAATTGGCGGCAAAATAATTTTCTTTTTCGTAACCGGCTTTTTCGCTGACTTAAAGCGAAGAAACATAACACCAACGGCCATACAAACTGCTACGATACTTGATAAAAGTGCTACACTCATACTCTCCACTCCTATCTATTTAATAGACTTTTTGAGTAAAATCATAAACCAAACGAAACCGATACTTATAATAACATGACCTAATCCAGCCATATGGCTTAAACCGTTAAAGTCAGTTCCATTTACTTGTAGAAGACCTCTACATACCATTGTTACGATAGTAATAATTAATCCTGTATTATATACAACAAACCAGGCATGAAAACTTTTTGTTTCTTGTATTTGAAATACTTTAACTAAAGCAACAGCGACTAAAAAGAATATGAATCCAAGCACTAGTACGTGTGTATGTACTAATTGCAACATAGTGGAACCTTTAATTCCTTGTGCTTTCGTATACTCTCGCGCAAATACTCCTGATAATAAACCAATAATTAAGTAAATGAATGCTGCATTATATAATTTCTTCATTCTATTCCTCCTGCTGTAAACTTTCCATATTCGCTGCAATCATTTTACGCAAAGTTTATGAACGGAATATGAACAAAATATTACATTCTATTTTTAAAGAACAAAAAAGCCATTCCACAATTATTAATTGCGGAATGGCTTTTCAACTTATTTTAAATCATCAATTGTGAAAGCACCAGGCAGTAACTGCTCAACAGTCACTTCTTTTTCGTCACCTTTTACATTCGTTAGTAAAACTCGCATTTTCGGATCACAAAATTCAGCAATCACTTGTCTACAAGCACCACATGGTGAAATAGGTCCGTCAGTTTCTCCTGTAATGACTAAGTAACTAAAGTCGCGCTCCCCTTCTGATACTGCTTTGAATATTGCTGTTCTTTCTGCACAGTTACATAAACCGTAAGAAGCATTTTCTATATTACAACCAGTATAGATTTTACCTTCTTTTGTAACTAATGCAGCACCAACCGGAAATTTTGAATACGGAATATACGCTTTCGATAACATCTTATTTGCTTCTTCAATATATTTTTTCTTATCCATATTATTTCCTCCTCAAAGTAAATGTAATGTTGATTAGTCAGTAATAACAGTATGAACTAATTTAGGAGCCACTGCTGTTTCAGCGATAGAAATATTTTCATAAATTTTTGCTTTTACATCTTCTACATTTTCACGATTTGCGTAGATCGTTACGAATGGCTCGCCTTCTTTTACTGCATCGCCAACTTTTTTACGTAACATTAAACCTACAGCTAAATCGATTTCATCTTCTTTCGTTGCACGGCCTGCACCAAGTAACATTGCAGCGATACCGATTTCATCTGCAACAATGTTTGAAATCACGCCTGAAGTTTTAGCAGGTACATCAATTATATACTTCGCTTGTGGCATTTTTTCTGGATTGTCTACAATTGAGCTATCTCCACCTTGATTGCTTAAGAACTCTTTAAATTTCTCAGTTGCTTTTCCGTTTTTCATAACTTCAATTAACATTTCACGAGCTTCTTCTAACGTATTTGCTTTTTTCGCAAGTACGACCATTTGACTTCCTAATACAAGTACTAATTCTGTTAAATCTTCTGGCCCTTCACCTTTTAACGTATCAATTGCTTCTTTCACTTCTAGGGCATTACCAATCGCAAAGCCAAGAGGTTGTGACATATCTGAAATAACAGCCATTGTTTGACGTCCTACATTATTTCCGATGCGTACCATTGCATGTGCTAATTCTTTTGCATCTTCTTCCGTTTTCATAAATGCACCTGCACCGGTTTTTACATCAAGTACGATTGCGTCAGCACCAGCTGCAATTTTTTTACTCATAATTGAACTTGCGATTAGAGGAATTGAATTTACTGTTCCTGTTACATCACGTAATGCATAAATCTTTTTATCAGCAGGTGTTAAGTTTCCTGTTTGTCCGATAACAGCTACTTTGTCACGGTTTACAATATCAATGAACTGCTCTTTCGTAATTTCAACGTGGAATCCTTCCACTGCTTCTAATTTGTCAATTGTTCCGCCCGTATGTCCTAAACCACGACCTGACATTTTTGCTACTGGTACATCTAAAGCAGCAACTAATGGTCCTAATACTAATGTAGTTGTATCACCAACACCGCCAGTTGAATGCTTATCTACTTTAATGCCTTCAATTGCTGATAAGTCGATCGTTTCTCCAGACTCCACCATTGCCATCGTTAAATCTGCACGTTCACGATCTGTCATATCTTTAAAGAAGATTGCCATTGCAAGTGCACTCACTTGATAATCAGGAATACTTCCGTCTGTATATCCATTAATAAAGAATTTGATTTCTTCAGTCGTTAATTCTTTGCCGTCACGTTTTTTTGCAATAATATCTACCATTCTCATTACAATCACCATTCCTTTTTATATGATATGAATCTATTAAAATAATAAGCCAACGATTGTTGCTGATAAGAAACTTACTAGCGTTGCACCGAAAAGTAATTTCAAACCAAATCTTGCGACTACATTCCCCTGCTTTTCATTTAAGCTCTTAACTGCCCCTGCAATAATTCCAATTGAAGAGAAGTTTGCAAATGAAACTAAGAATACAGATATAATCGCTGTCGTTCTGTCTGAGAAATTAAAGTTCCCTTGCGCTAAATCTGTCATAGCGACAAATTCATTCGATACAAGTTTTGTTGCCATAATATTACCGGCATTAACTGCTTCATGCCATGGAACACCCATAATAAATGCAAATGGTGCAAATACATAACCAAGAATTTCTTGGAATGAAATACCGATTACACCTTTAAATACTGCATTAATGAATGCGATAAGAGCAACGAAACCAACTAACATAGCTGCTACTGTAATCGCAACTTTAAATCCATCGATAATGTATTCCCCTAATACTTCAAAGAAAGTCTTCTTCTCTTCTTCTTGCACTTCTAACATATCTTCTTCTTCAGTAACTTCATACGGGTTAATGATAGAAGCAATGATAAAGCCACCGAATAAGTTAAGCACTAAAGCGGTTACAACATATTGCGGTTTTAATAACACCATGTATGATCCAACGATAGACATAGAAACTGTAGACATTGCAGATGCACATAATGTGTACATTCTTTTCTCTGGCAATAATCCTAGTTGTTTCTTAACTGAAATAAACACTTCAGACTGTCCTAAAATCGCAGAAGCTACCGCGTTATATGATTCTAGTTTACCCATTCCATTTACTTTACTTAATGCTAGACCGATAGATTTCACAATAATAGGTAATACTTTAATATGTTGCAAAATACCTATTAAAGCTGATATAAATACGATTGGCATTAATACACTTAAAAAGAATGAAAACTCTTTTTGATTTACTAATCCACCAAATACGAAATTCACACCATCAGCGGCATATTTTAATAATTCCCCAAAACCATCTGCTATTCCGCTAATTAATATATTCCCTACACTTGTATTTAATAGTAAAAACCCCAAAATGAATTGTAATATAACCATCGTTATGATTGGACGATATTTGACTTTCTTTCTATCATTACTAGCAAGCCAAGCGATACCTAAAATCAATACGAGGCCAAAAACACCGATTAAGTATTTCATAAGCCGTCTCCTCCCATTCGTATCCGCTTACATTCTTTTCAATTGTTAAAGCAATAGATACACTATACTTTGTGTATCTATCGCTTTTCACACTTTATTAATTAGTAGTTATCTGTAGCACCTTTTGCATCGTTTAATACGATTGCAACACTAGCGCTTGCTCCAACACGAGAAGCTCCAGCAGCTACCATTTTATCTGCATCTTCACGTGTACGAACTCCGCCAGATGCTTTTACACCAACGTTTGGTCCTACCGTTTTACGCATTAATGCGATATCTTCAGCAGTTGCTCCGCCAGTTGAGAATCCAGTTGAAGTTTTTACGAAATCAGCGCCAGCTTTTACTGATAATTCACAAGCACGAACTTTTTCTTCGTCTGTTAGAAGGCAAGTTTCAATGATTACTTTTACAAGAGCTTTTCCTTTTGCTGCTTGTACTACTTCATAAATATCTTTTTCAACGAACTCATTGTCGCCATCTTTTAAAGCACCTACGTTGATTACCATATCAACTTCAGTTGCACCTTTTGCGATAGCATCTTTTGTTTCGAATGCTTTTGTTTCAGTAGTGCTTGCTCCTAATGGGAAACCGATTACAGTACAAACGTCTACATCATGTCCAGCTAATTCTTCAGCAGCTAGCTTTACCCATGTAGGATTAATACAAACAGAAGCGAATTTATATTCCTTTGCTTCCTCGATTACTTTCATAACATCTTCTTTTGTAGAATTAGCTTTTAAAATTGTATGGTCAATTAACTTTGCAATATTCATTATTATCACTCCTCATATCTTTTAACAACTTCATTCTAACTCTTAGTTGAACAAATGTAAATACACTTTTGAAATTTTGTTCATTCTTTTTTAAAAGGAATTTTCTTGTAGTAAATAAAGCGCATTCTAACTAAGAAACAATTCACATTTAAAATCAAAACTTTTATATTAACAATGGTAGTATGTATCTCAATATCCATAATTATTTTTAAAAAGGCAATTTGTATTCAAAAAACACTCCCATAATTCATACATAACAAAATAAAAGGCTTTCTCAAAATTAACATCTTGAGAAAGCCTTTTATTTCTAACCTTTTTGATAATGTAACAGTTCTTTTGCTGTATGCTGATCAATAATTAATACATTTGCATACCCGCCACGTAACGCACCATCAATTGCTTGTATTTTTCTATTACCACCTGCAACTAAAATAGAACGTTTCTTTAATTTAAGTTCCTCTAACTCAATTCCAATGGTACGCTTATTAATTTCTTCACTACTAATATTTCCGTCTCCGTCAAAGAAACGTGAACAAATGTCACCGACAGCTTGTTTTTTCAGAATGTTCGTTTCATCCTTATCTAAATATCCTAATCGGAATAATAACGCTTCATCACGCACTGTTCCGACAGTGAAAACTGCAATATTTGCTTGTTTCCCCATTTCAATAATGTGATGAATATGTCGATCCTGCTCTACTAATTCTTTTGTCACCGCATTATCAAATATAACTGGGAGCGGTAAATTTCTTGGTGTCGTTTGAAAAGCCTCTGCAAATAAAGCAATGGTCTCATTCGCATATGTATTTACACTCGAATGACTAATACCACCTTTTAGCTGGACAACTTCTACACCTTTCACATGTTGTGGTACGATTTTCCTAGCGATTTCATACATCGTCATTCCCCAGCTTACACCGACGATATCACCGTTTTTCACTGTCTTTTCCATGTACTCAGCCGCATATTTACTAATATACTCAGTAATCGTTGCATATTCTGGCACTGGAGAAAATACTACATGCGCCTCTAACAAGTTGTACTTTTCTTTCAATAAATTCCCAACGTTATCTAAATCAGCAAATGGATCGGCTATACTAATTTGAACAAATCCTTTTTCTTTCGCGTACTTTAATAATCTAGAAATCGTCGGTCTTGAAATATTTAATTTGTTAGCAATTTCTTGCTGACTATAATCGGATTGATAATATAATCTTGCAACTTCAACGCTTAATTGTTGTTTATCTTTTTCCATAATAACTTATTACAAACCCTTTCCTGTATTTCCCTTTCGTTACAAGCATTATACAGCTTTATGCAAAAAAATTCGACTACCGAATTTTTACTAACTGAACTTCTACTTCACTTAGTATATACAATGAAACCTTTTTGTGTAGATTTACAAACTCAATATAGATACACTTGAAACATATAAATCGATTTATATGTAATTCATTCTTTTTTCTTTTTCTGTAGTAACGATAACAAAGCCGTTCAATAAGAAACATGAAACATCGTCTAAAAACTATTCAAATACCCCTCATAAACTGAAGATACTGTTTATGAGGGGTATTCATTCAATTTAAGTCTATAAAAATTGGATGGAAACAATGCAAGTTCTCACTTATTTAGAATAAGAGAAAAGATGATGTTTTATTTGTTCAATAAAATAATGATGGTGTATATTATCGTTAGATACTCGACTTGCCATAATAGCTCCCTCCATTGAAGATGCAAGAAAAGAAGCGAGCGATATAATATCTAAATCTTCTTTAAATTCTTGTTTCTCTATTCCTTCCTTTATGAGAGAGGCCATTAACATTACTGTATCATCATAACCTTTTGCTGCTGCTTTTTGTAATTCTGGAAATACTCCAGTACTTTCAATTGCGCTATTAAGTAATGGACAGCCTCCAGCAATAGGGGGGTTATTAGCTGCATCTTGATATACAAGGAATATTGCAAGGATTTTATCGATTGCTGTCTTTTTATTTTCCATCGCTTTATGAAAATGGTTCCACATAATCTCACCACTTTTGTCGTAGGCAGCAAGGACAATTTCTTCTTTATTTTTGAATCTACGATAAATAGCTCCTTTAGATAGTTCAGTAGCTGTCATTATATCCTGAATGGATGTATAAGTTATTCCATTAGTATTAAATAAATATAAAGATGTTTCAATAATCTTTTCTTTTACCTTATCAACTTTAGTCATGCTTTGTGGTCCTCCTAATAAAACGAACTTAATATTCAAGGTGATTTTTACTATGATTTTTTTGAATTTTTATTGTAAGTATAAATAAGTTTGAAGCAAAAATATCTTATCAATCCCTATCTTATAGGAACCTAAAACAATACAGTTTGAGGTTCATTAAATTATGTTATCTATAACATTCGAATGAATTTTCTGTTAATAACAATGTGAACAATCGGTTAATTCAGTCATATTATACAACTAATTCTATTTAAAACCATAGAAGAAGTAAAAATATATAGTTAATTTTAATGTTTAGACATATAACTATTATATATAATTTTTATTAATATGTTTAGCTAAAGGGATGAGCTACTCCCACTTTCATTTCATTCTATAAAAGGGTAATCATTAATGATTGCTGTAATTTGATTGTAAATAAACAACCGATATATAAATATACTCGGTTTTTACTATTTTGATTTTGTTAATAATTTGTAAAAAGGGTTTAAAAAACTAGAAACTTATAGTATCATTAGATTCCGAACCGAACGGTTCGGTTCGGAATCTTGTATAAATTAGAAGGAGAACCTTATGCAGAAAGAAAAATCAAAGATTCTAAGTAATTTAATTATGGAGGTAATAAGGTGAACTTTATTAAAATGAATCAAAAAGAACTTATTATGCTACTAGTTTATCCAATGTTTACACTATTTCAAATTGGCTTGTTCATATTATTTGGCATATCACTTTTAACTAATGTCAATTTAGTTGAATCAGAATTTGCTCTTGGTGCCATGAGCTTGACTATACCTACTATTCTAGGAGTAATGTTCTTTAGGAAAGAAATTATTCAAAGTTTTACTTATTTTAAAGAGAAGAAAATTTTGAAAATAGTAAGTATTCCTATAGTGGTTTTATTTATGGTAATTGTGGAAAATTCTATTATGCATTTTCTAAATACAGGTCAGCCAGAGAACCAAGAACAGGTCCTTACACAAGGGGCAGAGATTCCTATTATATTCACATTGCTCCTATTTGGAATTATGGGTCCAGTAATTGAAGAAATTATGTTTCGCCATATATTATTAAATCGTTTTTCGCATTATGTTGGTACTGCTATTGCATCTATCATTTCAATTATAATTTTTACAGTACTTCATACGAACCAGCTTTCGGATATTGCTATTTATTTACCTGGATCGGTAATTCTTACTGCGGCTTATCTTATTTCTAACAGATCCATTGCATATGTTATGGCGATACATGTATTAAATAATTCTATTGCTTTCATTCAAATGTACATGTCATAGTGAGACATATGTTAAACAATGGCATTACTTTCATTCTAAACTAGACTTGTTTCTGTTGCAGAGTTAAAAAATAGAAATAGATATTAATAAATGGGGAGTGCAATTTAGATAGTGACTAATGATTTGTGTAATTCCTTGCACGTCAAAAAACCACAGTTTGGATGTAAACTGTGGTTTTTTTTATATAGGGGACCCACATCACAATTAAACTAAGAAAAGCAAATATCCTGAGATAAGAAAATTGGTATGAAGGTGTGAAATCAATTATAAAATGGTAGCTTTAGAATAAATGAAACGAGAAATTACCGTCATTGTTTATTTCTCATTTCATTTACATATTTATTTTTGGAAAAATAACCTAACTCCAAATACTAATAATACTGTGCCAGTAATACCCTCTATTGTACGGTTCACTTTTTCTTTTCTTAAAAAAGTTCTTAATTGACGTATTAGCGTGATATAAAGCAAATACCATATTGCTGTCAAAGTCGTAAATGTGAGTCCTAACAAAAGAAATTGGAAGAAATGACTTTGATTGCTCACAATAAATTGGGGTAAAAAACTTAGGAAAAATACAGCAGTTTTTGGGTTTAAAATTGCCGTAGTAAATCCTTGTCTAAAACTTTTAATTGCTCCAATATCTTTATAGTCCATTTCTACTGAACCTGACATATCTTCTTTTCTAGAAAAAGCACTTTTAATTGACTTCACAGCTAAGTACATTAAATAAAAAGCCCCAGCATATTTTATAAATGTAAATAACATAGCAAATTTCATTAGGATGGCAGAGAGTCCTAGCGTAGCCATTATTGTATGAATCATCATTCCAGATATCGTTCCTAAGACGGTCTTTATCCCACCATTTTTACCATGCGAGATAGTATTTTTTGTAACTAAGGCAAAACCAGGACCAGGCATAATTATGATTAGCATTGCTGTAAGGATAAATAATAAATAATTTTCCATGTTCTAAGATTTCCTTTCTAATTTTTAGTTTTGCTTACAGTATAGCTTTTTTCATTAAAACATTACATATAAAAGGCTTGATCAGAAGTTTATCTGGGTTATTAGTATCAATTTGGCTAAACATTATCCCAAAGCCATATTGATAAAACACATGGCAAACTTATATATCAAACGACAAGTTCAACTCTCACAAAAAACAGGATAAAAAAATAAACAGCAGAACTAGTCCACTGTTTATTTCGCCACACCTTCATGTAATTTTTCTGTATAATCTTTTACATCTTTCCAGCTATCTTTCGCTGTATATAAATCTTCTTTTATAAACGTAAACTCTTCCGGACTAATTCCTTTTACGTTTTGTAGTAAATTATTATATTTTGCACCTACTGTATACCATTGATTTGATATGTTTTGTAGTGCTGTAATTGCTGCATCAATTGTTTCTGTCATATTTTTTGTTTTATTTTTCACATCTGTCAAAATTGCGACTTCTGCTTGTGCGCCAGAAATTCTATCTTTTAAATTGGCTATTTCTCTTTCTGCATTTGCGATATCTTTTTTCGCAATCGCAATCATCGGTCCGCCAGCAAGACATGTTATTAACGCTACGCAAAGTACACCACCAGCAATAACCATATCATTACTCTTTTTAATCGAATCATTATATGTATTTATTTGTTGCTCTAATGCTGGAATACCAGCATTCGTACTCGCCAAAATCGAAGTTAATTGATTTGTATCTTCTTTAAAACTGTTTGTATCTTTCGCCATTCTATCGCGAAATGCTTTTAAATTCCCTAATAAAATATCTACTTCATTTTGATTTTTTAAAATGTCCGCATACAACTTTTCTAAATCCGCTTTTAATTTACCGCTATCCTTTTGATCAATCGCTACTAGCATGCTATTATAGTACGCTTGAAAAGTATTATTGTAATTAATAATATTTTGATCCGTTTTCATAATTTGAGGCTTCATATTATTTAACCAATACGCTGCATTAATTTTTGCATCTCTTTGGTGCTGAACCATATTTCCTTTCAACTCACTATTAATTGAACTTATTTTACTCAAATCAGTCTCTTGCTGATTTTGAATTAATTTTGCATATGAATCCATTGCAAATATGCTCGATGTCGTTTGCGCCATTACATCTTGGAAACCTGCTGGTCCAAGAGAATAATTTTTCGCATTTTCTTGCAATGTTTTTACGTTTTGTTCCGCTGCAAAAGGATGTAAAGGAAACGCGTTACTTGTTGCGAATCCAGCAATCATTATCGTTAAAAGACATTTTTTATAGAATTTATTACGCATAATTATCACCTATTCTTTTTATGAGGATATGAAACGTTAGAGGTAAAAAAAGCTCCTGCTCACTACTGAACAGGAGCTCTCTATTATTTAAAAATCATTTATCTGTACGTAATGCTGTAACAGTTCAATTACTATTATGCTTTTTTCGTATCTACTACTTTAATATCCTCAGCATAAATCTTTTCTGCATAGTCCTTAATGTTTTTCCAGCTATCTTTCGCAATGTTTAAATCTTCTTTAATGAAAACAAGATCGTTTGGACTAATTGAATCTACATTTTGAAGTAAAGAATTGTATTTTGATCCCATTGTGTACCATTGGTTTGAAATATTTTGTAACGCTGTAATTGCAGTATCAATTGTATTTGTTAAATACTCTGTTTGTGTTTTAATGTTCGTTAATCCTGCTACTTCTAATTGCGCAGTTGTAACTTGTCCTGTTATCTTTTGAATTTCTGCTTGTGCATTATCAAGCTCTTTCTTCGCTAAAACAATACCAGCTGTACCACCACCTACAGCTGCCGCACCACCTGCAATTAACGCGACTCCTAGCGGCGTTCCTGCACCAGTTGCAATAACTACTGCACCACCGATAATTGCAATTGGTCCTAACGCTGTAGCAACTGATGAACCGATAATAATTGCATTATATTTACTAATTGCTTCATTGTACGTTGTAATTTGATTTTGCAATAGCGGAATTCCAGCGTCTTGACTAGCTAAGATAGATGTAATTTGATTTGCATCTCCCTTGAAGTTTTGCGTATCTGACGTCATTTTATTGCGGAATTTCTTCAAGTCTTCTACTAATTGATCTACTTGTGCTTTATTTTCATTAATACTACTTGATAATCTAGTTAAGCCTTTCGTAAGAGTCGCTTTATCTTTTGCATCTACCGCAGCAACTAAAGTATCATAATAGTTTTGGAATTTCGTATTGTAATTAATGATATTTTGATTCGTTGAAATAAGCTGTGGCTTTAATACATCTAACCATTGCTTCGCATTTCCTCTAGCTGTATCTTGGTGCTGAATCACTTTCCCTTTTAAAGCCGCATCAACAGACGATACATTACCAAAGTTAACATTACCTTGTTTAATAATTGTTAAAGCGTACAGATCCATTACTAAAGCGTTTGAACCTGTTCTTTCCATTGCATCTTTTAGGCCTTCTGGTCCTAATGAGTATTCCTCATAGTCATTATAAGCTTTTGCTACAGCATGAACTGGAGCTTGTTTCACTGTACTTTCAGCTGCATACGTATGGGCCGGCATAATATTCCCTGCTGCAAATACTGCCATAAGTGCTGATAGAGCCATTACTTTATAAGGTTTTTTTGTCATTTTTCTTCTCTCCCTATATCGCTAATTATTTTTCTGTTTAATGTACTTCAACGTTTGTAACATAATCTTCAAATTGATTTGTTTGCTTATTCATTTCATCACTTACTTTTTTAAGTTGATTGAAATGTTTTTGAAGTAAACTACTGTCTGTATACGTGCCTTCTTCAATATTTGTTTGAATTTGGATCATATTATTATTGAAAACTTTCCAATCCGCTAATAACGTTTCTAAAGTTGCGATTTGGCGATCAATTAGTTCTGTAAAGCTACTTACTTGATCTTCAACGAATGTAATTTGAGTCGCCTCTGATTCAGTCTGTGATAACTTTTGAATAAGTGGTAATAGCTCTTTTTGCTTTTGTTGAATACGAAGAGCTGCTTCCCTCGTTTGACTATCTGCAGCATTTACAATTTCATTACTTAAAGTACCGATAGAAACAAAGTCGATTGTTTTCGTTTGTGCAGTTTGATTTGTAATTGTAAATACTTGTTTACCGATATTAATAGAACCTTTAATGATTTCTTGCGGTCTATTCAAAATAGTAGTTAGTTCAGCTTGAATTTCCCCTTGAATTCTTTTAATATCTTCTCTTAATTTCACAATATCCCCATTTGATCCTTGCAGTGTTTTTATTGCTTCATCAGCTTTAATCGATAAGTTATTGCTATCTTTGTCTAATACTGTTTTAAATCGATTTAACTCTAATAAATCTTGCTCCATACTCTCTTGGATGCTTTGTACTTGCAGTTGTAATTTTCCATATGCATTTGTAAAATCTGCTTTTGCTTGTTCATCTTCATTTACGTTTCCTGCTAGTTCATAGAGCTTACTATAATAACTATTAAATCTAGTACTATATCTCATCATCTCTTGATTTAAATCGATTAACTTCGGATTATATTCATCGATCCACTCTCTTACATTTGCCTTTGCAAACTTTTGATGATTCGTCAAACTACTCATCGCATTCACCTTAATGTCTGGCTGTTGTAAAATAACTAATCCGTATGCTTGTATAAGCGGTGACTGTGATCCTAACATTCTAATTGAATTGGATAATGTATTTGGAGCAATTACATTTTGTGCATATACTGCTTTCACTTCTGTTTGCCCCTCCTTAGCGTAAGCGCTTACAGGAATGAAGCAACTCGTAGATACTGCTGTAACCAATAACCCTGTAATTAAAGTCTTTTTCACTTTAACTCCTCCTATGTATTAGCAACTATTACTATCGCATTTTATTATTCTATTTTCTTGCAATTAATTTGAGATGGTTAAAATAGAGAACATTCTCACCGTGATTCGTGTACGAACCATCTCTCCTAACTTTTTTCTACAGTACTTACTTATTGTTATAAAACATTTCATACCTTTTCATATGTGCTTAGTATGAATAGATTTGTATAAAATTTCTATTCTATTGCAATTTTCACATTCATACAGTGAATATATTACATAAAAATATTATTCATTTTAAACTAATTCACGTATAAAAGTATGAAATTTCGTTTTGTTTTCAAGTAAGTTTTGTACTGTAAGGTCATTTAAACACAGCTATTTATATAACGTAAAGAAGTATTTTCATTCCCTTTATTTTCAAGCTCTCATGTCCTTATCCCAAAATAAAATTCGTTTCACTTTCCCGATTAAAATATCCATATATCACAACAGAAAACACTACTTACTCACAACGGATAAAATTATATTAATATAATTTTTAGTTAAATATGCAATAATGCATAGCGTATACACAAAAAGGATAGCTTCACTTTCGTGAAACTATCCTTAAAAAATCTTCTTACTTTTTCAAATGATATGGAACTGTCGTAATAACAACATTTCTCTTATAGAGTAAATACGCACGTATGAGTAAACTTGATTGATTATGAAGAATGTTATGCCAGCCTTTTTTCGGAATAAACTGTGGTATAACGACCGTAACTCGATAATTTGATTCACTCGCTTTATATTGCACTGTATCAATGAACTTAGTTAGCGGCTGAATAATACTTCTATAATGAGAATGCAATGTAACAAGCCTTACTTCAGGTTGCCACTTCTTCCATTTCTCTTCAAATTTCTTTTCCTCTTCTCTGTCAAAAGCAACATATACAGCGATAACTTGATCTGCAGAAAGAGCCTTCGCATAGTTCAATGAATTTTCTACTACATGAGTCATACCAGCTACAGGAACGAGAATTACATTCCCCTCAATCGGAATAAGAGGCTCACAAGTTTTTAAACTTAATTGATCACCGACTGCATCATAATGCTTCTTAATTCGATGGAACAAGAAGATAATAGCAGGTAAGAAAATAAGGATCGACCAAACTTGAGCGAATTTAGTTAAAAAGAACATGCTCATAACGATAAAACTAATGACTGCACCAATTAAATTAACCGTTAATCTTAAAGCCCATCCTTCAGGTTTTTCACGAAGCCATTTTAATACCATACCCGTTTGAGAAAGTGTAAATGGAATAAACACACCTACTGCATATAGCGGAATTAAATGTTCTGTTTGACCTTGGAAAGCTACAATTAAAATAATCGAAGCAATTCCAAGTATAATAATACCGTTTGAGTAACCAAGACGGTCTCCTCTAATCGTAAACATTCTCGGTATGAATTTATCTTTTGCAAGGTTAACTGCTAATAATGGAAATGCAGAATACCCTGTGTTAGCAGCAAGAATTAATATTAAAGCTGTTGTGCCTTGTATGAAATAGTACATGAAATTACGTCCAAATGTTTGTTCAGCAATTTGGGAAACAACAGTTACTTCTTTACTCGGTGTAATTCCGTAATAATAAGCTAAAAATACAATTCCTGAAAATAACACAGCAAGTAATGCACCCATCGCAAGCAAAGTTTTCGCTGCATTGTTTGGTGCAGGATCTTTAAAGTTTGGAATTGCGTTTGAAATCGCTTCAACACCTGTTAAAGCCGAACTACCTGATGCAAATGCTCTTAACAGTAAAAACAAACTAATTCCCGCAACCGGCGTTCCAATCGGCGTGTGTAAGGTCGGTGAAACGTGACCAGTTAAAATATTGTATATCCCTACACCAATTAATATAAATAGTGCTAAAACGAATAAATAAACAGGATATGCTAAAACGGAAGCTGACTCTGTTACACCTCTTAAATTTAATATGGTTATAAATATAACAAATATAATCGCAATGATTACATTATGTGCATGTAAGCTAGGAAAAGCAGATGTTAACGCATCTGTACCTGCTGATACACTTACTGCAACAGTTAAAATATAATCCACTAATAAAGACCCTCCAGCTATTAAGCCTGGATTCATCCCTAAGTTTTCTTTTGATACAACATATGCGCCCCCGCCATGTGGGTAGGCAAAAATAATTTGACGATAAGATAAAATAAGAGCTGTCAATAATACTAATACCCCAATAGCGATCGGAATGGAATACCAATACGCAATCGCTCCAAGACCTGCTAAAGCGATTAAAATTTGCTCTGGTCCGTATGCAACTGATGACAATGCGTCAGAAGATAGAATGGCTAGCGCCTTCGTTTTATTAAGCTTTTGCTCTCCTAACTCAGTTGATTTTAACGGCCTTCCAATTAAAAATCTTTTAATAGATGAAACCACAGCTGTCCACTCTCCAATAATTTTGTACGAACGATTCTGCTTGTTACAGCCAGCAAACTATTTCTTCAGAAAACAAAAAATGTCTACAAGCCATAGCGAAATAGACTTGTAGACATTATTTTTTTTGTCGCACAAGCTCCACCTTCCTTCTCAATATAACGCTTACGAGGTTAGCTGTCGGATTCGGGCCTATGAGTAGCCCTACCTTTTTTTAAGGATTCACCCCATCGGATTATGTACTAATCCGTAAGAACGGGTCCCCCGTACCATGCGGTTTCAGCGATTTAGAAAATTGAAACTGTGGATTATAATACTCCTTTATTTTCAAAATGTAAACAAAAATTTTTAAAAAGAAAAAATTTAAAATGATTGCGCATAATCCGCTGATAAATATACATAATGAATACTAAAAAACCCTTAAAGGAGACCCGTATGTCTAAAAAGAAGAAACCGCTTTTTTCCGATTCATATTTAGATGCAGTAGCAAATGAAATTAATCAGTTATATGGTAAACGTGAACAGGAAATAAACTTGACAGAAAGAATTAAAAGAAACAAATAATTTGTCATACGCAAATAAAAAAGATAGCAATACACTTATATATTGCTATCTTTTTTATTATTTCATACATCTAATTCTATTACGGGTTTGTTAAATGTCATTTCTTCATACACCTTCAAATTTTGATATACCACTCCTAGTAATGGTGCTTCTAAAGAAAATTGTTCTGCTACATCTAGTAAGTATCCTTGCAAATGCTTCCCTTCAATAAACGAACCTTTTTCCATATCACGCTGCATAGAGGACTTCATATCATAAGAAATTTTATCAATCGTTTTCATATGTTCCTGGGCAATATTATCTTTAACTGGAGCTCCTAATACCCTCATAATTTGCACAGATTCCTCAAATAAATTTCGGATAAATTCACGTCCACCTTCACTTTCACGAATTGGTCCTATCGGTGCACGCATTAATGTTGTAACGCCTGACATGACAGTAATAAATAAATATTTATGCCACATATCTTGCGTAATATTTTCACTTAAAACAAAGCTAGCTTTCGTACCTATAAATGCTTTCGTAATACGCTTTATTCTCTCTGAATCTTGAGGCTTAATTTCTCCAAATACAAGTCTGTTGGCAGCACTAGTTTGTACAATTTCTCCTTGATCGTTTAACGTCGTCTCAATAAAGCATAAACCGCCCATTACTTTTTCCCCGCCGAATTCTTTTTGTAATAGCGATAAATGAGCGATACCATTTAACAATGGAATGATTACAGTATTTTCGCCAACAAACGGCTTCAAATCTTGAATTGCCTCGTTTAAGTGATACGCCTTTGTTGAAAATAAAATCACATCAAATGGAGAAGTTCTATCTTCTTTCGTTATCAATTTCGGTTGAAAGGAAAAATCTCCATTCACACTACGAATAACAAGTCCTTTTTCCTCTAATTGTTGTTTTCTTTTGCTGCGAACGAGAAATGTAACATCTTCTCCCTTTTCTACTAATCGGCCACCAAAAAATCCACCGACGCCACCAGCTCCTAATACTAAAATGCGCATACAACATCCCCTTTTCCTCACACAATTATACTAGTTTTAGTATACATAACATTATACATGTCCCTTGTTAAATTAGCTGAATTTTCATTCTTAATCTATTGAAAAAACAAGGTTATTTTCAAGAAAAATTGGGCATGTTGTTTCTATAGCTTATACGGAAAGGAAACAATGTAAATGGAGGCAATACAAACAATCGAAGAAAAAGATGTAACAACAGCTATATTTCAATTTATATTCCCGTTTTCGTTTAAAACTGGATATGAACAAAATATGTTCCCTTTCTTACAAAAAAATAATTTCCGTCCTTTTCGACTTGATCATCTTGAAGATGAAAATACATATTACGGGCAGTTTCAAGTTTCACATCAAAATATGGAAGCATACTATCTTTCATTTACGAATAAAATTCTTTTTCCTCATTCAGAACATCAAAAGGGACTACAGCGCTATTCTAAAGACCTTAATTTAAATGGACATTTAACAACAAATCTTATTTCCGTTCCATTCAAGATACATTCTATTGATGTAACACTTTGTCCTTATGAGCTTGGCTTCTTAACAATTCGAACAGAAGTCAAAACCGCCCCAAACATGACATTATCAGAAGCCATCGAATTTGCTTCTCGCTTCCGTGTGCTTGAAACTAGAAATGATACAACCGAGACCATTTGTATTGAATGTGATGGGAAAAAATATTCACAAGTAGAAAAACTTATATTCGGCGATTTATATCATGGCTTAACAGACTTCTTTGAGAATAAGAGGTTGCGGAGTTCATACTTTCAAACATTCCCCTTCTTTGAAGACCAACGAATGTATGTACAAACCTTATTATCTATTAACAAAAAGTCAGACCTTCATGTAGTTGATGTATATCGAGCTTCCAGTCTTTCCGGATTAACAGACGATGGTAAGCCGTATATTAGTGCAAATAATGTTCCTTATATTCACGATTATTTAACAAAGCATTCTTATCAAAGATGGGCTCCTAACCGTTATTTTATTATGGAAGAACATATTTTCACATGTATAACAAATGAAGGTGAAAAAGAAGTCACTAAACTTGCTAGTCAAATGTACGGAGAATTTTATTACGCTTTATTATTAAACCTATTTCATAAAGTTGTTTTATTAAAGATGGCGAATGCTTATGCTGAGCTAAATATTGAACAAGATACAAATGAAATAGAGAAATTAATTTATTCAATCAATTCGTTTACAGCCAATTATTTTTCTTTAGAATTAGTATCTCAATCACAAAGTGAAGATATTTTCTTCCGCTTAAGAAAACTTTTTAACATTGAAATTTTATACTCAAACGCGAAACAAAATCTTGATAGTTTGTTTAAATATCAAGAAAATGTCGCCGCTAAAAAAGATAGCCTTTTATTATTAATTTTAACGCTCTACTCTGTAGTAGGCCAAATGTTAGGTTTTACTATGATTGACCTTTTAAGAAATACAGATTCAAACAAAATATCATCTCCTCTTGAATTTTTTGCACTGTTAATAGCAATTAGCGGTATAGTCATTTCCTTTATTTTAGGTGTACAAAGTTTATACCAATGGGGTATACAGCATCGAAGAAGACAAGCGTGGGTAAAACAAACTGTACTTTCTGCTGTGAAAGAAAAAGAGGATAAAAATTAAAGACGATTCTTTTTAAATTACAAATACATGATGCGTTTCAGTAAATGAAATTTTTATCAGCGATTTTTTAAATATATCGGCGATTTTTCAGATATATCGACTTACCGACAAAAATCGACAAAAGACAGAACCTAACAATATAAAAAGGGGGCTCCAAAATAAAGTTTGGAGTACCCTTTTTTATTACACGAATTCAGCTTACTTACCTGCTTCGATTTTCTCTAATGCAGCAGCTACTTGTTCTTCCGTTAATTCATGTTGTATTACGTAGCGGTTACGTGGGCTTACACGACATTCATGAGAACATGCACGTAAATGTTTTGCTTCGTTTTCTTCAGAACATAAAATTTTCTTGTTACATTCTGGATTTGAACAGTTTACATAGCGCTCACAAGGTTCACCTGTAAAGTGGTCTTTACCAACAATAACATGTTCTTTTTGGTTTACTGGTACAGCAATACGCTCATCAAATACGTAACATTGTCCATCCCATAGCTCGCCTTGTACTTCTGGATCTTTTCCGTACGTTACAATTCCGCCGTGAAGCTGACTTACATCTTCATAGCCTTCACGAACTAACCAACCAGAAAACTTCTCACATCGAATTCCGCCTGTACAGTAAGTTAAAATCTTTTTACCCTCAAGTGTTTCTTTGTTTTCTCTAATCCAATCTGGTAATTCACGGAATGATTCAATATCTGGTTTAATTGCACCTTTAAAATGCCCTAAATCGAACTCATAATCATTTCGTGCATCAATAATAACTGTATCTTCTTGTTTCATCGCCTCATAAAAATCTTTTGGCTCTAAATATTTTCCAGTTATTTCTTTTGGATTAATATCGTCTTCTAGACGAAGTGTAACTAATTCTGGACGCGGACGTACGTGCATTTTCTTGAATGCATGGCCTTCTTCTTCATCTATTTTAAACACGATTCCATCAAAACGTGGATCATTGTTCATTGCTTCCATGTATTTCTCTGTTTGTTCTACAGTTCCAGAACAAGTTCCGTTAATACCTTCTTTTGCTACAAGGATTCTACCTTTTAATTCAAGTGAATTACAAAATTCTAAATGCTCTGCAGCGAATTCTTCAGGGTTTTCAATTGTTGTGTACATGTAATAAAGTAATACTCTATATGGTTTTGTAGTTGCCAATGTATTTCTACCACCTATCTAATTTTTAAAATCATGTATAAGTTAACGTTCATATCAAAACATATATAATAAGAAAATGTATCCAAAGTTTTATGCATCCCATTTTCTTCTCTTTATACTATTTTCTATAAGTTAACAAAAATAAAAAACAAGATTACACACCAAAACACTATGGTTATGTTGCAATCCCAATATATTATATATCATACAAATCCATTTCCATCAATTAATATGCTGTATGATAGGCTTTTTGTTCACATAAATTTCAAAAATAGCCCTTTAATTTATTATCTTCTCCTTTATTCAACGCCCATAAACTTCCAAAACATTTTTGTATTTCCACACCATTAATTGCACAAAGTCATATAATTTGCATTGAGGAAACTTTTATGTTCAAATAAAATCATCACATAACATATATAAATGTATTGAAATAATGAGTAAGAATAAATACAATAATTTCATCAAGTTAAGATTTCAAAGGGGAACACTACTATGAATAAAGATATATCAAAAGACGAACAAATCCCTTCTCCAAGTACAACTGTTCAATCAGCACATTTAGCGCTAAGCGGACAAACGAAAGGCTTAAAAAGACTATTACCATTCTTAGGGCCTGCTTTCATCGCTTCAGTCGCTTATATTGATCCTGGGAATTTCGCAACGAATATTGCTGCTGGTTCACAATATGGTTATTTATTACTTTGGGTAATTCTCGCTTCTAATTTAATGGCTGTATTAATTCAAACTTTATCAGCTAAATTAGGAATTGCTACTGGGAGCAACCTTCCTGAGATAGCTCGTGAAAATTTCCCGAGACCTGTTTCCATCGGTTTATGGATTCAAGGTGAACTTGTTATTATGGCAACTGATTTAGCTGAATTTATTGGGGCAGCACTCGGATTGTACTTGTTATTCGGAATTCCAATGTTACCAGCAGCTTTAATTACAGCAGCTGGATCGTTTATTATTCTTGAATTTCAACGCAGAGGCTTTCGTCCATTAGAAGCAATCATAACAGGGATGATTTTTATCGTTGTTATCGCTTTTGGTGTCCAGGTCTTTTATGCAAAGCCGGAATTAAGCCCTCTTCTTTCAGGACTATTTATCCCAAAATTCCAAGGCGTGGATAGTATTCTTTTAGCAGCTGGTATTTTAGGTGCGACAGTTATGCCACACGCAATATATTTACATTCCGCCTTAACACAGCGCCGTGTAGTCGGAACAAATGATGAACAAAAGAAAAAGATTTTCCGTTTCGAATTCATTGATATCATTATTGCAATGGTTATCGCTGGAGCCATTAATGCGAGTATGTTAATTGTAGCAGCTGCTTTATTCTTTAAAAACGGCTTGCACGTTGAAGACCTTGACGTCGCTTTCAACCAATTCAGTAATTTAGTCGGTCCTGCATCCGCTGCTTTATTTGGAATCGGACTTTTATCAGCGGGATTATCTAGCTCGTCTGTCGGTACAATGTCTGGTGACATTATTATGCAAGGATTCATTCGCATGCATATTCCGTTATATTTACGCCGATTTATAACAATGATTCCACCTCTAGTTATAATTGCTTTAGGTGTAAATCCAACTTATGCTCTCGTTATGAGCCAAGTTGTCTTATCGTTTGGTATTGCCTTTGCATTAGTACCGCTTATTATGTTTACAAGTAGTAAAAAGATTATGGGGGCACTCGTTAACCACCGTATAACAACTTTCATCGCTTGGATAATTGCTGCACTCGTTATCGTTTTAAATATTTTCTTACTGTATCAAACATTTATAGGGTAATGAAAAAGGGTATTCCAATCAAAAATGGAATACCCTTTTTAGTAAAATAATTCTCTTCTAATTACCTTTTACGTATGTACCTCTTTCCGGCATCAGCGCACCTTTTTTAGTTCGAAAATAAAGTGGCAAGCCTTCCGTACAAAACATACTCACCTCGGATGGATTCTCTCTTTGATGATGGATGTGTAAATGCGGCTCACTTGAACTTCCAGAGTTACCAACTTGGGCAAGAACGAAGCCTTCGTTTACATGTTGTCCTTCTTTAACTTTAATTGACCCTTTCTTTAAGTGAACGAGAATCAAAAATGTCCCTGTTTCATCTAACCGTAAATAAATATGATTCCCAGCCATTGACTGAAAATCATCTGATCCTGGAACTAAATCTTTTTCATCATTATTAACTGATACAACTGTTCCAGAAGCTGGCGCCATTACTGTCACTCCGTATATTCCATAATCCTCTAACTTACTACTTTTCACTTCAGCAGGTGGAATGAGAATATCATATGCCCATCTTTCATTTGGTTTTATCACATGATAATTCTTCTCTAGGCGATCACCACCCCACCCTACTAACGCCCGCTCATTCAAAGGAAAACGAACGACTATTTTAGGACTCGTAGACTGTACATCTGCTGGGTATGCAATTCTCCCAATGTTAGCGAACCACCCGACAGGCCAAGCTCCAATGATAGAGAACAGAACTATTAAAAGTAGCATTCTATCTATTCGCTTTCTAAAGATGCCTTTCCAAGCAAACATTACTATTGAGCCTATCAAAACAAAAATCGAAACTACGCTAAATGCTTGTATCCACCACCAAACAACGACTGATATAATACCATGAGCTAAATAAACTACACTCCAACTTATAATTAAAAAAGAAACTATAATTGCTAACAAACTTTTCTTCCACATGCTGTATCCCTACTCTCATATCTTTGTTCTCAATGATACGAAGTAAAAATTACGGCATATGAAAGAAATACTTACGACTTTCTTACTTTTTTATACTGTGGTAATTTCACAGTGAAAATTGTTTCTTTATCGTTACTACATACAGTTATATCTCCTTTATGGAGCTGAGCTATACTTCTCGAAATTGCAAGTCCCATTCCTTTCCCACCCGTATGAGAGCTACGTGATTTTTCACCACGATAAAACTTCTCAAAAACGTAAGGAAGACTCTTTGTCGGAATACATTGTCCAAAATTTTTAATTTCTACTTCAACATTCCTTTCTCTTTGGGAAATTTGAATTGAAATTTCTTTTCCATCTTTCCCGTACATAATGCTATTACTAATTATATTTTCAAATAGTCTCACTATAATCGCTACATCAATTTTTACATATAGCTCTTCATTACTTTTAATATAAAAACTCATATTGGCATCATCTAACTGTGGTAAAAAATCAATCATGACCTGTTCAATTAATGCTTTCATATCTACTACATTTTTATGTAATTCAATCTCTCTATAGTTTATTTGACAGTATTCTAATAAATCTTCAACTTGATTTTTTAATTCATAACTTTTTCGCTTTAATATGCTTACATATTGTCCACATTCTTCTCCATGTGAATGAAGCTTATTTCCTAGTAAGTCCGCATAACCAATTAGAGATGTTACAGGCGTTCGTAAGTCATGTGAAATATTACTAATCATTTCATTTTTCATTTCCTGTGATTTTTTTTCATTTTCAATAGACTCTTTTAAACTTTTGGCCATTCTATTGACATTCGTCGCTAACTCACCAATCTCATCGCTTTTCGAAATAGGTATATGTATTTCCAAATTACCATTGCTTATTTCCTTCACATTCTTATTGATCTCATTCAATCTTTTTATAGTTGTCTTTGTCAGTAATGCAAAATATATAGTGGTTAACAGCAGAAAAAACATAAAATAAAAAAACGAATATTTTTCTTCTAGCGCGACAACGTCACTATATATACTTCCAAATAAAATTTGAACTAATATGATACTTACCGTAGCTAACAGAATGCTACATATAAATGCAAAAAAGAATTTAGCTCTAATTCCTTGTAATGATTTAATCTCCAATTTTATACCCGACTCCCCAAACATTTTGTATAAACCTCGGTTCTTTTGGATTCTCTTCAATTTTATTTCTTAATCTCGCAATATGAACCATTACCGTATTATTGCTTTCATAGGCCCTTTCATTCCAAACACTTTCATATATTTCTTCAATCGTAAACACACGGTTCTTTGCAGCTGCCATTAAGTGCAAAATATCATATTCAGTTTTTGTAACATTAATTGTTTGTCCATATATCTTTACTACTCTAGAAATTTCATCTATTTCTAAACCTTTAATGTTTATTTTCTTTTCCATTACTTGGACAGCAATTTGATTAAAATATGTATACCTTCTTAATTGAGCTTTCACTCTTGCTATAAATTCAATTGTACTAAACGGCTTCACAATATAATCATCTGCCCCAGTACTAAATCCAATTACTTTATCTACATCCGATGATTTTGCGCTTAAAAACATAATTGGTAAACTATATTTCTCTCTAATCCTTCTACACAGTTCTATACCATCCATTTGAGGCATCATAATATCAAGAATAGCAAGTTGAATACTGTTATTATTTATTATCTCTAATGCCTCTTCTCCGTTATGAGCACTAAAAACAGTAAAACCTTCTTGCGTTAAATTCACATTAATAAATTGAACAATATCTAGATCATCATCTACAATTAATATTGAGTTTTTCTCCATTTCTAAACCTCTTTTTTGAAATATATTCCACATCCCATTTTAACATAAATCAAACCTACCCTTTCATCTTGAATAATCTTTATTTTCAGTTTAAATTATATAATAACAAATGCATTCTAGTTTCATAAGAAATGGAGTGAAAATATGTTTCCTATATTAAAAACTGACCGACTCATTTTGCGAGAACTTACGGAAAAAGATGCACCGGGTATACTACAATGCTTTTCTAATACTGATGTACTGCGCTATTATGGCCAAAAACCATTACAGAATGTAGATCAAGTAAAGCAAATTATTAATAATTTCAAGTTGAGTTACAATGCAAGAAACGGTATAAAATGGGGCATCGAATTAAAAGATAAAAAAGAACTCATTGGAACAATTGGTTTTCACGATTGGTCTTCTGAGCATAAACGAGCAAATATAAGTTATGCCTTTCTCCCTGAACACTGGGGAAATGGCTATGCTACGGAAGCAGTTTCTGAGGTTATATCATACGGTTTCCACACGCTTCATTTAAAACGTATTGGTGCAATTGTCTTTCTTGAAAATGAAGCTTCAAATAAGGTGCTATTAAAATTAGGTTTTGAAAAAGAAGGCGTTCTAAAAAATTATATGTATCAAGATGATATTCCATATGATACGAATTTTTATGCTTTATTAAAATCGGTTTAATAGAATTTATGTGTGAAGAATTCGTATCCGTACAACGGATCCAAATAGTAGATTTTTAATGAGGGATGGAAAAAAACGATCGGTTTTCATTTCTTAGATTATCGTACGATTGATGCGAAGTACAATACATTATAAAATCTAAAAAAACGGGAAATGAGCAAACTTTTACTTATTTCCCGTTTTTACGTTCTTTTTCTGTTTTCGCAATGCTTTTGGAATGTATACACAGAAAGGTTCGCTTTCCATGTAATCCCCCGTCATCGCATATGCTCTAGAACGAGATCCCCCACAAACATATCGAAACTCACAAACACCGCACTTTCCTTTATACTTGTCCGGATTACGAAGGTTTTGAAAAACAGGGGAGTTTCGATAGATTTCAGCTAGTGCTGTCGTTCTAATATTCCCGGTTTTAATAGGCAATAATCCACTTGGATATACATCTCCAATATGAGAAATAAATACAAAACCGTTTCCGTCATTCACCCCTTTTGGAGCACGACCAAGCCCATCAATTCGCCCTGTCGTCCCATTCATCAATACATCCTGATATTGAATGATCTGATTTGTCTTGTTATTTTCTTTCATTTTTTCTTGAAGCACAACCCGTCTATAGTGCTGACCAGCTGTTGTTTTAATATCAAAAGAAACCTTTTTACTAAGCTTATATAGCCAATGGAATACCCTTTCATGTTGGGCTGGTGAAATCATATCTTTTTCCTTACCTCGTCCTGTTGGAACTAAGAAAAATATACTCCAAAGTACACATTTTAATTCTTCTATTAACATTGCCATTTCTTTAAGTACATCCACATTATATTTAGAAACAACAGTATTAATTTGAATAGGAATTTTTAATTCATGCAAATAACGAATGGAATTCATTGTTAATTGAAATGATCCTTCTGTCCCTCTAAAATGATCGTGTATTTCAGCTGTTGGTCCATCTAAACTAAATGCCCATCTAGCAAGTCCCACTTCTTTTGCTTTTTGAATCGTTTCTTTCGTCACGTTTGGAGTGGCACTTGGCGTCATAGAAACTCGAACACCTTTTTTCACTGCATATTCCGCGATATCATATACATCTGGACGCATTAATGGATCTCCACCAGTAAATACAAGCATTGGATTTTCCATTTCATATATATCATCAATTAGTTTTCTTCCTTCTTCGAATGTTAGCTCTAGAGGATGACGATGATACTGTGCTTCTGCACGACAATGCAGACATTTTAATTGACATGCCCTTGTTAACTCCCATATCACAATAAACGGATTTTCATTAAAATCACGATTAATCAAGATTAACCCTCCCATCAATTGATATTCTAATTGTAAAGTTATATATGTATTTATGGTGTGAGATGTATCACAAATAAAAATCTTCAGTCATAATAATGCCCCTATACTGCTATTAATCTAATGTTTCTACCTTCCTCTTCAACAATCACAAAAGCTCTTTGTTAAAAATATAAACACCCCTTTAGACTAAATGATCTAAAAGGGCAAAGCTTCACAACTTTTTATAAACATCGCGGCTTTCTTCAACAGATTTTTTTAGTTAGAAGACTTAAATTGTAAAAGGTCATAAAAAATAAAGGACGATACATATTATGCATGAATAATATGTATCGCCCTTTTAATTGTTGTTCAACAATCGCTCCCGTTTGTTGAAGATCTTAATTAGTACATGATAATCTACAATTCAAATAGGCACTTCGATTAAAGTCCCTTTATGTCCGGTTGTTTAGACATTTCCTAGATAGCTTCGCGTCATGTTTTGAAGAACAATTTTTCCATTCTTACTATGTTTTTCGAATAACTCTGACAGGAGAAAAACAAATTTTTTATATTCTTCTTCATCCTTTTTCGGAGCATAGGACGCTGATAAATTCCTTCCCAAAAAACCTTCATAATCAAAAAGTAAATCATTTTGATACTCTTTAAACTCATACTTTCCATCCTTAAAAAAGGTGTTAAATACTTCGGGAGTTTCCTCTATTCCATCGCTAAACCCTTTGAAAGTCGGGCAGGTTTTCTGGCAAATTTCTGCATTCTCTTTCATAATCGAACTAGTTAAATCTCTACTATTCCAAACGAGAGCAACATTTGCCTTTTGTTTCAAGATTCGTTGGCATTCCATTTTGAAAGCTGCTTTATCAAACCAATGAAATGCTTGAGCAACAGTTACTAAATCCACACTATGCTCTTTTAAAGTGGTATTTTCAGCTGTTGCTTTTATTGATTGAAAACGAGCATATAGTTTTAACGATTGCTCAGCCATCTTTCTCATGTCATCATTTGGCTCAACTCCAATAACCTTTAAACCTCTTTCAAGCAACTGGTGGCTAAATATCCCCGTACCTGAACCAATATCAGCCACAATTCGGTCCTCTTTCAGTTGGTTAGCCGAAAACAAATAATCAATATATGCATTAGGGTAATCGGGGCGATATTTCGCATATATATCGGCCTTGTCGTTAAAATTTTCTGTTGTTCTCAAAGTACTACCTTCTTCCCCACGATATTATGTACAGAAATAGGAATTAAATAATTAATTCCAGCTTCAATCTCTAAGTCTACAACTTAAGAATACAGCCAAATGGATCTACCTTAGTTCCAATATGAATCCCCGTTAATATACCCTAATTTTTTAATAACTGACCAGTTTCTCAGTATTAAAAGTAAGAAATTGAGCTTTTTTCTTAGCTATTTAATTTCGTTTACTACTAACTTCTTTTTACTTAAATAAACTGCTCAATCTGATTTTTTTGCAACTTTTTGTGAATACGTAACAACAATTACGCATTCATCTTTTTTATGTGCTGGCAACAACCCTAAAGGGTTTCCCAACACTCTGTAAAAAAACCTTACTTTTAAAAGTAAGGTTTTTTTATTTACTTCTTATCAACATAAGCATTCTTATAAGTATAAACGCCACCAAATTGATGTTTTGCAATTCCTTTTACATAATCCTTTTGTACATAAGCTGAACCAAGATGATAAAGCGGTGCCACGGCAGCGTCTTCTAATAAGACCTGCTCAGCCTCTCGCAACGCTTCCCATCGTTTCTCCGGATCAAGTACAAAATCATTTTTCGCTTTCCTTATTAAATCATCGTAATGAGAATTCGAGTAACTCATTTTATTATTCGGATTCCCCGTCGTAAATAACTCTAAATAATTAATTGGGTCTTTATAGTCAGGTCCCCAATTTGCCATCGTTATATCGTAATCACCTGTTTGTTCTAACTGTAACTTTTGCTTAAATGGCTGCTGTTTAATTTGTAACGTTAATCCATTCAAATTCTTTTCTAAATCACCTTTTATATATTCTGCCATACGTTTTGCATTATCTTGTTCAAACGTTAAAAACCCGAGGTTTACTTGCTCTACTCCAAGCTCTTTTTTCGCTTCTTCCCAAATCTTTTGCGCATTTTGCAAATCATATGAAGAAATATTTCCGTTTTCTTTTCTAAAATCTTTGCCAGTCTCTTCATTCATATGACCAACTGGTACAAGTCCATTTGCAGGTTTTGCCCCGTTATTAATAAAGTGAGCAACAAAATCATCTTTATTTAATGCTAATGAGATAGATTGACGTACTTTTTTATTGGCTAACGCATTATTTTTCTCATTAAAACGTAGCATAGCGATTCCAGGATCACTTGACATATGTAATTCCTTATTCCCTTTATACTTGTCTACAACTTGAGAATTAATAGGTACTCGATCCAAATCGCCGGCCTCATATAAATTTACAGCCGTCATTGTATCCTTTACAATATGAAAATTTATTTCGTCTAATTTCACTTTCTTTTGATCCCAATATGTAGCATTCTTCTTTAATTGGAACTCTTGTTCATGTTTCCATTTTTCTAATACAAATGGGCCGTTATATATGAGATTACTAGGTTCCAATCCGTATTTATTTCCTTGTTCTTTCAAAAATGATTCATGCTGTGGTAAGTATATAGGCAGTGCTAACAACTGTAAAAAATACGGAATTGGCTGTTCAAGTTCAACCTCTAACTTATAATCATTTATAACTTTAACCCCAAGTTCATCAAGTGACATTGTTCCCTTATTTATTTCTTTCGCATTTTTCACATGAAAGAACATGTCCGCATATTGAGATGCCGTTTGCGGGTTAACTGCACGTTTCCATGCAAATATAAAGTCATTTGCTGTTACATTGTCTCCATTTGACCATTTTGCATCTTTACGCAAATCAAATGTATATTTTTTACCATCTTCACTTCTTTTAAACGATTTTGCTACTGCTGGAATAGGATGATCTTGATCATCTAGCACATACAACCCTTCAAATATGTTTTGCATAACGTGTGATGATGTCCCATCCATCGTTTTTGCAGTATCAAGTGAAGGAATTTCTTCTGATACTGTTACATTTAACACTTGTTTTTTAGCCTCTGCATCACTTTTATTCGCTTTATTATTACAAGCTGTTAAAAATAAAGATGTAATAATTGCCATTACCATTAAATGGCTCTTTTTTCGCTTCATGAATTGTTCTCCTTAAAAATAAAATATTATAAACGTTATATATTATAACAGAAATATTAACAGAAAGATGCGACATTATATTGAATATTTATTCGCTCAAGAAAAAAGCTGTCCTTTTTAAAAAAGGACAGCTTTTTCAAACAACTTGCACATACCTATCTTTGTAAACCTCGTTTATAACGACTTGCTTCAAATATAATACGCTCTTCATCTAACGTTTTACATTCACCATTCCAAACGACACGTTTTCCGTTAATAATTACATCACTTATATCTTTTCCACTAGCTGCATATACAAGGTGTGATAACACTTCATCAGCTGGTTGTAAATGCGGTTTATTAGACGGATCAATCGCAATAAAATCAGCACACTTTCCAACCTCAAGTGATCCAGTTTGTTTCATACCAATTACTTCTGCAGCTCCTTTTGTCGCTAGAGAAAGAGCAGTTTCTACTGGCAATGCTGTTGCGTCTTGATGAATACCTTTTTGTAATAAAGTTGCAATGCGCATTTCTTCAAACATATCTAAATTATTATTAGACGCAACACTATCTGTTGCAATCCCTACTTTAATTCCTGCTTCTAGCATCGCTTTCACATTCGCTATACCAGAACCTAGTTTTAAATTACTATTCGGATTATGAGCTACTCGAACATCATGTTCTGCTAAAAATGCACGCTCATTTTCATTTAATACTACACCATGCGCAATAACTGTTGGGCGTTTAAACAATCCGCAACTTGCTGCATATTCTACCGGACGTTTTCCGTACTGCGCTTCAATATCACGTACTTCACGCTCTGTTTCCGAAAGGTGAATATGAACCATAGTTTGATTTTCTACTGCAATACGTGCGCACTCTTCTAACAGTTCTGTGGAACATGTATATGGACTATGTGGTGCAACCATCGTAGTTAACATTCCACTTTCGTTATAATAACGCTTCACATATTTCTCAGCTTCTTCAATTGCTTTCTTTTCATCTTCTTTCGTTCCAAAGCTAAATAAAGTTCTTGAAACAGCAGCGCGCATTCCACTCCTTGATACCGTCTCCATAATTGCATCTTGATCTACTCCAATTGGATTAAACATATCAGAGAATGATGTCGTACCACTTTTCACCATTTCAAGTAATCCTAATTCCGTACTAGCGACCGCAAGCTCTGGAGTAAACTGACTTTCAAGTGGCCAAATTCTCGTCTCAAGCCACGGCTGTAATAACATATCATCGCCAATACCTCTTAAAAGGCTCATTACAACGTGTGTATGTGTATTTACAAGCCCTGGTAAAACCCACTTTCCTTTCATGTCAATTACTTCATCTACTTCAAAATCATTAGCGAATTCTCCGCTCTTTACATCTATAATTTGATCATTTTCTACAATGATATATCCATTTTCTATCACTTCGTTTTGTTCATTCATCGTTACAATTGTAGCGTTTACATAAGTTGTTTTCAAAAGTATTTCCCCTTTCAACTCTATGAAGTTCCCTTTAATAAGTTACCACCATTATAGTAACTTATTAAAGATTAAGAGTCAAAAGATAATTTGAATTCTTTCGTTATTTTTCCCTTCAAAATGCTATATTGTTTTTCATTTGTATCTGCAAATGCTTCTTCCCGATTTGATTCCACATCCAAATAATTCAGGTTTTCATTGAATTGAGCCTCTGTAAAATCAAACCTCTGTCCATCTATAAAGTTATAAAAATGCCACACGCCCCCTATTTTTGTCTTTTTAATTTTCCCTCCACATATATCTTGAACGACTAGAGCCGTTACACCACACTGTCCCTTTGCTGGATTTTCAATTGTCCACTTTGAACTTGTTTCAATCGACCACGATTTTATTAGTGCTTCATATATTCTTTTTTCCTTTACATCATCCATTCTAATCTTCCCCTACTATTAGTAGTTTTACACATCATATTTCAAAAGAGGCAGTAAACGACCCTTAAAGACAGTTGATGGTGTCTCTCCTATTAACTGTGCTCCCATTTTCAAGTAATATCCTTTTGCATTCGGATCACTATCAATCGTAAAACTTTTTAATCCTAGTTCATTGGCTTTTTCTATTACATACTCCCAAAGTATTTTCCCGTAACCTTTTCCTTTGTAATCAGGATGAATGTACAAAAAATCGAGAGCTTTATCATTACGTAAAAATGAGAAAAAACCAATCTTCGCATTATCGTTTTCTAAAACATATACAAAATTATTTTTTATGTATTCTTCTGTAATTGTTAAATCTTCCTTACAAGCAAATATGAATTCTTCACTATAATCCCACGTTGCTTTTGATTGTAGTGCGAATTCACTTAATTCATTTGCTTCTGCTAATGCAGCTTCTCGTATTTGCATAGTTTATTTATCCTCTCTTTTATTACTTGTAGTTCTATTTTCACATTCCATAGTAAAATACGATACTTTACAATTATTCTATAAATATCTTTACTATCCCTCGCTGCAATACTTACATCTCCACGCATTTAGTTCATAAAATAAAAGCGAACACTCAACTACAGAGCAGTATTACACGTGCTTCTTATAGTTCAGTACTCGCTTTTTCTCAAAGTAGAGCTATGTCTTTTACAACGATTCTAGTAACTTTTTAACAAAATGAATGGAATGATGTGAAGCTGAAACACAATTATCTTCAAATACTTCAATACCAGACGCTTCTTCTGTATCTGTTATAGATCTAAACTGCTATAAATGGAATCGTATTGGCATAACAAACGTGAGCTATACTTGCTGTTTCCATATCTACACAAAGTGGGTTGTATGTAGAAATTATTTCTGTACGGCCACTCTCACTTATAAAAGCCTCTCCAGTAACTATCTTTCCGAAATAAACATTTTGGGTAAATTGATTGTTCTCGATTACTGCTCGGCTTAATTCAAGAAGTTTACTATCCGTTTTAAAATATACACTTTCCATCCATGGATGATATTCAGTTAATATTCCTTCATCCACGTCGTGATACGCAATTTCTGTTGAAATGACTGTATCTCCAATTTTTAATACTTTATCGATTGCTCCTGCAACACCTGTTACAATAATATGCGTCACATTAAACTTATCTATTAATATTTGAGCTGCAATAGCTGCATTAACTTTACATACACCACAATATAATGCAACAACTTCTACATTTTCATATGTCCCACTATGAAACGTTAACATCGCAAGATTCGTTATTTTTTTATTAGACATATCTTCAATAAAAGGCATAATTTCATCTTCTGATGGCCCAATAATTCCAAATTTCATACACTCGTCTCCTCACTAAATTTATATATAAAACTTATATAGGCATTCAATCGATCTTCAAATATATATAGCCGCTACGCAAACTCCATTAGCGACTATCCGTACTATCTATAAATATAAGCCCGAACTACAAACAGTTTGGGCTTAGCTTTCATTCTCATTTATTATGCGCATCTAACCAAGAAATTAAATCTTTAAACACTTCATCTCTATTCACTTCATGGAACATTTCATGTCTTCCATTTTCATATAAACGTAGTGTAACATCTTTCACACCACATTTTTTATAGTTTTCATAAACTTCTTTTACACCTTTTCCCATATCTCCAACAGGATCACGATCACCAGAGAATATATGTATTGGAAGATGTTTTGGCGTCTTCTTGTATTCTTCTAGTTTATTTACTTCTAATACACCAGAAAACAGTTCTCTATAAAAACTCGTCGTACAAATGAATCCACATAACGGATCCGCGATATATTTATCAACTTGATTTATATCTGAAGATAACCAATCAAATTTCGTACGATTTGGCTTAAAGTTCGAATTGAAGTTTCCGAAAGATAAAAAGTTTAGCACTGGACTTTTCGTTTTTGCCCCACGCAATTTCATTTCGATTGTTGCTACTTTATGACCAATAGCCCCTAAAAGCCCTGGATTTCCACCTGTTCCTGAAATCAGAAATCCATCATATAGTTCACCCCTAAGTTGTACAGCACGTCTTGATAAAAAAGAACCCATACTATGTCCTAGTAAAAACAAAGGACTTGACTGCTCTTCTTTTATCCTTTCTGAAACAAAGATAACATCCGATACAACTTGATTCCACCCTATATTTGGTTCAAAATGACCATAATCTTCTTCTTTTTTTACTGTTTTCCCATGTCCTTTATGATCATGCGCATAAACACCATACCCTGCTTCCAATAAAGCATCTACAAATTCTGTATACACCCCTGCATGCTCTGTCATGCCATGTGCAATTTGAATAATTCCTCTCGGATCTCCTTCTGGTAACCACTTACGCAAATAAATTTCCGATCCATCCAATGCCGTAACGAAACTTTCCTGTACGTTCATTTCGTCAGCCCCCAACTCTATTATGTATCTCAAAATAATGAATATCCGTTCATTATTCTTATTATGTATTATATGCAATTGCTTTCATTATGACAAATACTGTACTTTTCCGATTAGCTATCAAACTATTATGTTGACGAATAACCAATAAAATTATATAGTTACTTACATAAAGTAATTATATATTTTTAGGAGGTTTCTATTATGATGCCATCACTATTTTTAGCACATGGTTCACCAATGCTTGCTATTCAAGATACAGACTATACACGATTTTTAAAAACACTTGGAGAAACATATAAACCGAAAGCAATTGTTATTTTCACTGCTCACTGGGAAAGTGAAGTATTAACGATTTCCTCATCAGATAACGAGTACGAAACAATTTATGATTTTGGAGGTTTTCCCCCTGAGTTATACGAAATCAAATATCGTGCGAAAGGCTCTTCTAGCATTGCATCTATGTTAGAAACAAAATTTAAGAACAAAGGTATTTCAGTCCATCATAATATGACGAGAGGTTTAGATCATGGTTCATGGACACTCTTGCATCGCATGTATCCAGAAGCAAATATTCCTGTCGTACAAATATCAGTCAATCCCTTCCTTCCTGCAAAAGAACAATTTGAGATTGGAGAAGCACTTAAAGGACTTGGACAAGAAGATATTTTAGTAATCGGGAGTGGCGTTACCGTTCATAATTTACGAGCCCTGAAATGGAATCAAACTACACCTGAAAAATGGGCAATTGAATTTGATGACTGGATTATGAAACATATGCAGAATAACGATAAAGATGCATTGTTTAATTGGGAGAAAAATGCGCCTCATGCACAATTAGCAGTACCAAGAGCAGAACATTTTGTTCCTTTATTTATCGCTATGGGCAGTGGTGAAAGTGACGGAAAAGTCATTCACCGTAGTTACGAGCTTGGTACATTAAGTTATCTTTGCCTTCAATTTTAAAGAAAAAGGATGAAGCATTCATTGCTTCATCCTTTTTTCTATTTCATTCACTTAGTTAACTAACTTCCAAATGTTGTTTCTCTGATACCTCTTCGTTCTTATTATGAAAATAAACCCAAATGCATGCAATAAATAATAGTGATGATGTAGAGAAGAAAACATATTGGAAGCCTGCATGAGCTGCAATTTGCCCCCCAAGCACTGGACCAATCATATTTCCTAAAAACTGAAACGACTGATTATATCCAAATATTCGTCCCGTTACATGGGTTGGCGTATGTTGTTTTAGTAGAGTTTGTACGGAAGGTAATAATCCTGCTTGTGCGATACCTAATAAAAATCGAAGAATTAATAGTTGCCAAGCTGAGGTTACAAATGCTTGCGGGATAAAGATAATCCCTGCAGCAAACAATGCTACTACTAATGTTTTTTGAGGACCGATATGATCTGATAATCTTCCTAATTTAGGCGCTGCCAAAATAACTGCTAATCCTGTCGCAGACATAACTGCCCCTGCAATCATTTCGATATGAGCTGTTCCTGGTCCTTCCAAATTCTTTACGTACAATGTAATAATAGGTTGAATTGACATATTGGCAAGTTGAATAATAAATGTTGTTACAAATAAACTAATAATTACATGCTTTGCTGGGACCATCGTCCATACTTTTTTTTGCTGTACCTTTTTTGCTTGAGCAGAGTGATTTTCTTCATGTAGGAAGAAAAAGACGATGAGGAAGGAAAGGAATAAGAAAGCTCCTGTAACAAGAAAGACATGACGCATTCCAATTAACTCAGACAAATAACCGCCTAGTAATGGTCCGAGTAATGAGCCGCTCACGCCCCCGGTTGAAATTGTGGAAATTGCCCAACCTGAATGCTCTTTCGGAGTTTCTGCTGCAATAAATGTCATTGCGGTTGAAAGGAAACCAGATACTGCTCCCATCAAAAATCTAAGTGCGACTAGTTGATACACATCCGTTACAAACCCCATAAGCGTCATAATAACCGCCATACCAAGGCTAGCACGTATAAGCATCAATTTCCGTCCATGTATATCACCAAGCTTTCCCCATATTGGTGATACGATCGCACCCATTAAAAATGTTACACCAAATGCAAGTCCCGACCACTGTGCAATACTCGAAGTGCCAGTCACTCCTAATTCCTCAATATAAAAAGATAAGAAAGGAATTACTAAACTCATACCGGCTGCAGTGGTAAAACAACCTAGCCAACAAATCATTAAATTTCTTTTCCAGCTGGCCATTTTCACACCTTCTTTCATTCGATACCCATTCTACACCTTTTCTTGTAAAAAGTTTAGTAATTTGATTTAGACGTAATATTCATTACAAAAGCCGCTATTTCCTAGCAAAAACCATGTAAATTCCACATTTTTTTCATAATAAAACCAACTCCCCTATATGGAGTTGGTCAATTATCTTCTAGCGGTATTAAACGAGCATTGCAACTTCTCTCATAAAACTCAATCGGACCTGCTTGTCCAATAATTGCATATTCATATCCGTCTTGCTTCATATTATATAAACAATGATGCAACAATTCTTTCCCTACACCTTTCACACGATTTCGTTTCGCTGTCCCCATCGGACCAAATAGTCCTTTCTTTCCCCTGACTACATCATAACAAGCGAAACCTACTATCACTTCACCCTGCTGTGCAATATAAATAGGTACCTTTTCTTTATATGTTTGAAACCCATAATCTATCGACTGTAACCAGCGTTCACCAAATTTCCACGTAACAAAACGTACTAATGTTTCAAAATCAACAGAGCTAGCTCTTCTAACATTACAAGATAATTTATTATAAATGGGATCAAAGCATTTTAAATCCACCGCCAAATCTCTTGGTTCAGCTATAATACGTAACACATCTTTTTGTATTTCTTTGTTTATAACTTTTTCACTCACTATACCTAAACGAAATAATGCATATATTACATGTCCTTCATTTATTAATACTTGCTGAAAACGTTCCATACGTTTCTTCGCTATTTGCAAAATTTCTAGCGTTTTATTAGCTAATTTATATTGTTCTATTTTTATGTACTCTATTTCATATTGTTCTTGTAAAGAAAGTTCTTCTAAAAAATCCGTGCCAACTTTACGAAACAAATACATATATAACTCTGCGCACACTCCTGTACCTTCTTTACACATGCCGATAAAAAGATGAACTGGTTGAATTATATTATATTTAGTCTCTTTTGCCGCAATCTCCAGTATTTTATGAACACGTTTTGTAAATTGGAATTCCCCCATATGTATCTCCATCCTCAACTACTTTACTAACAAACCGTAACCATAAATAATTGAAACAATTATTCCAACTACCAATATACCTGGAAGTAAATTCGCTACTTTAATTTTAATAAATCCAAGTAAGTTTAATCCAATGGCGAATATCATAATGCCGCCCGTAGCTGTCATTTCCACTATAAATTGATTCATTAATTCTTTCGGGACAAAACTATTAATCTGTGTTGCAAAAATGGCAATAGCACCTTCATATAAAATAACTGGAATCGCTGAAAATACTACGCCGATTCCTAGAGTTGTCGTTAATATAATCGAAATGAATCCATCGATAATCGCCTTTGTGAATAAAATATTATGATTTTCGCGAATTCCACTGTCCAATGCACCAAGTATCCCCATCGCGCCAATTGCAAAAATAAGCGTCGCTGTTACAAACCCTTCTGATATACTCCCTTTCCCCTTCGATCCAACTTTATTTTCTAACCAATCTCCTAACAGTTTTAACTTTTCTTCTAATTGTAACCATTCCCCAATTACAGTACCAATAACTAAACTTAGAATCACAACAAGAAAGTTTTCACTTTTTAATGCCATTTGAAGGCCAAGTACAGTTACCGCTAAACCGATTGCATGCATAATTGTTCCCTTCATACTTTCTGGAATCTTACTAAATAATTTACCAAGTAAAGTACCGAATATAATACAAATGCCATTTACAACTGCCCCTAATATAACCATTTCTCATTCTTCACCTTTCGAATTCTTTATTTCTATATTTTGGTTTACACATTGATTTACAAGTTATCTATATGTTAACTTAATATTGAGAATATTAACAAATGAATTTCACTACTATAACCCGTTTTTTTGTAACTATACATATTTCAATAACTACCTTTAGTGGATTCATTTTAATCTAAATGCGGAAGTTTTCAATAACGGGATAAACTCAAAAGGAAGGTATATATGAAAACTTTACTAAAACGATTTCTGTTAATAGCCTTTTGTATTACACCAATTGTTGTATTAATCAACTACTCTTTTATTTCAAAAGCGAAAGACAAACCCGATTTGCAAAGCAAATCTAGTAAAACAGTTACAAAAAGCAAAAAGAAAATAGAAGACCCGGAAATTACACTCACTTTCTCTGGTGATACAATGTTCGATTGGCAATTACGTCCTATTATCGAAAAAAACGGGGCTGATTATCCATTCCAACATGTAAAAGAAGAAATAACAAAAGCAGATATTTCCTTTGTTAATTTAGAGTCGGCCTTTACAACGAGAGAAAAGAAAGCACCTGGGCAATTGTTTTGGATTAAAAGTGATCCATCTACACTACAAGCCATTAAAAACACTGGATATGACATCGTAAATATTGGGAATAACCATACACTTGATTATGGGCAAGATGGATTATTAGACACTATCTCTCACGTAGAAAAATTAAAGTTCCCTTACATCGGGGCCGGAAAAAATGCAAAAGATGCATATACTGCACGAGAAATGACCGTAAAAGGGAAAAAGTTCAAATTTCTTTCCTTCGTTCGATTTATGCCTGATTCTAATTGGGTAGCTGGTGACAATAAACCTGGCGTTGCGAACGGATATGATTTAAATCTTGTAACTAAAACAATTAAGGAGCAAAAACAAGATGCAGACTATTTAATCGTCTATATGCATTGGGGCGTTGAAAAATCAAATCGTCCAGTAGAATACCAAAAACAATATGTACCTAAAATGGTTGAAGCAGGTGCTGACGCTATTGTCGGAAGTCACCCGCATTGGTTACAAGGGTTTGAGTATTATAATAAAGTTCCTATTGCTTACTCATTAGGTAACTTTTTGTTCCCGAGTTATGTGAATGGAAAAAGTGCAGAAACTGGCGTCTTAACTTTAACTTTTAAAGGAAAGGATGTCCAAATGTCATTTAACCCTTACATCATTCGTAATAACCAAGTTTCCCCAGTAAATGAAGAAGAAAAGAAAAAAGCTCTACAATATTTACAAACGGTTTCAACTGATGTAGAAATTGATAGTACTGGAAAAATAATAAACACACGTAACTAAACAGCACGAAATCTATTTCTCTGTAACAAATACTACAGAATAGGTGATAGACATGCTGAAAGACTTGTTAGAAAATATAAGTTTGTTAGAAAACGTATATAAAGTATCTATAGCAATCCTGCTTTTATGCTCCTTTTTTCTGTTAGACTACTAAAAAAATAAAGGGAGAAAGAAAACTTTCTCCCTTTGAATTTTCATTGTACATAATCATTCGTATCGCGATATATTTTTGGTTAACTAGCTTTCTCCTTCATGAATTTGGAGAGTATTTCGTTTAACTATAAAAAGATAGAACAAGTAGCATTTTCCTTGCTTGTATCTATCTTTTTTTATTTTTTTTACTAAATAAGCAAATCAAACAAAACAGGATTTTTATTAAGCTCCACAAATTGAATATTATTTTCTTTAAAACGAGTAATTAATTGCTCATAATCTTCTTTATGTTTTAATTCTACCCCGACCAGCGCTGGACCATTTTCTTTATTATGTTTCTTAATATACTCAAAGCGCGTAATGTCATCTTCTGGTCCTAATCCTTTATCAAGAAATTCTCTTAGCGCACCTGAACGCTGCGGAAATTCAATGATGAAATAATGCTTTAACCCTTCGTAAATGAGAGAACGTTCTTTCATTTCTTGCATTCTATCAATATCATTATTTCCACCACTTAGCGTACATACAACTGTTTTACCTTTTATTTCATCCCTGTATAAATCAAGTGCTGCAATAGAGAGTGCACCAGCCGGTTCAGCTACAATTGCATTTTTCTTATACAGTTCTAAAATCGTCGTACAAACCTTTCCCTCTGGTACTAAAACAATGTCATCAATGACATCTTTACAAGTTTCAAATGTTAACTTCCCTACTTTTTTGACAGCTGCTCCATCAACAAAACTATCTATTTTCTCTAATGCTACATTTTCGTTTTGAAGGAAAGCCTCTTTCATAGATGCAGCCCCCATCGGCTCTACACCAATTACCTTTGTAGCTGGACTAACACCTTTCACATATGTACCTACACCCGATGCTAACCCACCGCCGCCAATTGCTGTAAAGAGATAATCAACTGCCTTATCCATATCGTGCATAATTTCAACAGCTACTGTTCCTTGCCCTGCAATTACATACGGATCATCAAACGGATGCACAAATGTCATCCTATTTTCCTCACAATAGCGCTGCGCTTCTTGAAAAGCACCATCAAATGTATCACCAACTAACATGATTTCTGCAAAGCTACCACCAAAAAATTGAACTTGTGATACTTTCTGTTTTGGTGTCGTTGTTGGCATAAAGATTTTCGATGGAATATTTAATAAATTACACGTATACGCAACTCCTTGTGCGTGATTGCCAGCACTTGCACAAACAACACCATTTTGTAATTGTTCTTTCGACAAACTTTGAATTAAATTGTATGCACCGCGAATTTTGAAAGACCGAATTACTTGCAAATCTTCTCGTTTAATATACACCTCACATTCGTATTTTTCAGATAAAACCTTATCACGTTGCAAGGGCGTTTTCATGACGATATCCTTCATACAGTTATGAGCCATAAGGATATCTTCAATCTTCACTCTCTCCTTCACATTTTGCACCATTTTCTATCATCCTTATCTCTTTTATTTTGACTCAATCAAAATTCGGCACCTTTAAAACTGCACCTGTATTCGCCGATGTTACCATCTGAGAATATCGTCCAAGCCAGCCCGTTTTCACTTTCGGTTCTGGTCGTTTCCATTCTTTTTTACGTTTTTCTAATTCCTCATCACTCACTCTTACTTCTAGCAAGCGTTCCTCAACATCAATACATACAATATCCCCTTGTTCAAGTAGTGCGATTGTTCCACCCGCAGCTGCTTCTGGTGAAATATGCCCTACCGAAATGCCACGTGAAGCTCCAGAGAAACGTCCGTCCGTTAATAATGCAACCTCAGCACCTAATCCCATTCCAGCGATTGCTGATGTTGGTGCTAACATTTCAGGCATACCCGGTCCGCCTCTTGGCCCTTCATAACGAATGACAACTACATCTCCTTTTTTCACTTTCCCAAGCATAATGCCAGCCAATGCCTCATCTTGTGAATTAAAAATAACGCAAGGTCCTTCAAATCGTTTTACTTCGGTTGCCCCGCTTTTAATAACCGCTCCATCTTTCGCTAGATTTCCTTTTAAAATACGTAAGCCCCCCTCTTCACTATGAGGGTTTTCAAGAGAATGAATCACTTCCTTATCTTTAATCTCTGCATGAGCAATGTTTTCTCTTAATGTTTGCCCAGTAGCCGTAATACGGTCTAAATGAAGTACCCCTTCTTTTCTGCTCATCTCTTTCAAGATTGCACTAATTCCGCCCGCTCGATCAATATCTTCCATATGCCAGTTAGAAGCTGGACTTACTTTACATAAATGCGGTACACGTCTTGAAACAGCATCAATACGGCTCATATCATAATCTAGCCCTGTCTCTTGTGCGAGTGCTAGCGTGTGTAATACTGTATTCGTTGATCCACCCATCGCCATATCAAGTGCAAAAGCATCGTCAATTGCTTCTTCTGTTACAATATCACGCGGCTTAATATCTCTTTCAATTAAAATTTTCAGTTTCTCTGCTGCTTGTTTAATTAACTCTTCACGTCTTGGATCAATTGCTAAAATACTACCGTTTCCAGGAAGGGCTAAACCTAATACTTCACATAAACAGTTCATAGAGTTCGCTGTAAACATGCCGGAACAAGAGCCACAAGATGGACAGCCATGATCTTCAATATCTTTTAATTCTTCTTCTGAAATTTTCCCAGATTGATAAGCTCCTACCCCTTCAAAAACAGAACTAAGGTCAACAACTTCCCCCTTAGATGTTTTCCCAGCTGCCATCGGTCCACCTGAAACAAACACAGTCGGAATGTTAATACGAAGAGATGCCATCATCATACCTGGTGTAATTTTGTCACAGTTTGGGATACAAATCATGCCGTCAAACCAATGTGCATTTACAACCGTTTCTACTGAATCTGCAATAATTTCACGACTCGGAAGCGAATAACGCATACCGATATGTCCCATCGCAATACCATCGTCTACTCCAATTGTATTGAATTCGAATGGTACCATACCTGCTGCACGAACGGCTTCTTTTACAAGTTTCCCAAACTCGTTCAAGTGCTTATGCCCTGGAATAATTTCAATAAAAGAATTACAAATCGCAATAAACGGCTTATCAAAATCCTCATCTTTCAAACCAGTTGCTTTTAATAAACTACGATGTGGCGCTTTATCAAAACCTTTTTTAATCATGTCGCTTCTCATCTTGTCAAATCCCCTCTTACGTATTTTTCACTTATATTCTCTTAATCTATTTCTTTACTAACGTTTTCTTTTCTGGTTCCTTAATCCAGCTCATCATTTCACGAAGCTCTGTTCCTACTTTTTCTAACTGATGATTTTGTTCTGCTTTTTTCATCGCGTTGTATGTTGGACGACCTGCTTGGTTTTCTAAAATCCATTTTTTCGCGAATTCACCTTGCTGAATTTCTGTAAGTACTCGTTTCATCTCTTTCTTCGTTTCATCTGTAACAATTCTTGATCCTGTTACATAATCTCCAAACTCTGCCGTATCTGAAATAGAATGGCGCATGTTCGTTAATCCACCTTCGTACATTAAATCAACAATTAACTTTAATTCATGCAAACATTCAAAGTATGCAATTTCAGGACGATATCCGCCTTCCGTTAACGTTTCAAAACCAGCTTTTACAAGTGCAGTTACTCCGCCGCAAAGCACAGCTTGCTCACCGAATAAGTCTGTCTCTGTTTCTTCCTGGAATGTCGTTTCAATTACACCTGCACGTGTACAACCTACACCTTTTGCATATGCAAGAGCTACATGTAATGCCGTGCCGGTTGCATCTTGATGCACTGCAACTAATGCCGGAACACCATTTCCTTCTTGGAATACACGGCGAACGAGATGACCTGGGCTTTTTGGTGCGACCATCGCTACGTCTACGTAACTTGGCGGATTAATTTGTCCGAAGTGAATATTAAATCCATGTGAGAAAAGTAACATTTGTCCTTCACGAAGATTCTCTTCTACTTCTGTTTTATAAACATGTGCTTGTTGTTCATCCGGCAATAACATTTGTACAACTTGTGCGGTTCGAACCGCTTCTGAAACGGACATTACTTCAAACCCATCAGCTTTCGCTACTTCATATGACTTACCAGGACGAACACCAACTACAACTTCCACACCAGAATCACGTAAATTTTGTGCTTGGGCATGACCTTGAGATCCATATCCGACTACCGCAACTGTCTTCCCTTGTAATAACTCTACTTTTGCATCTTGCTCATAATACGTTTTCATATTCCATACACTCCTTATAATTTGTTTACTTGTAGTACATTGATTAATTTTTTCAGCTGACTGATGAGTAATGTTGCTTCTTGTTCTGTACAAACTGTTGTTAACTCCATTTCATTTTCATTTAAATTTAATGAAGAAATATAATAACCACGCCGAGCAAAAATTCCACTTATGCGTAATAAGACGTTTGGGTCGTTATGGATAACTAGTGAAAAAGTATGACTCATTCTTCCCACCTCTTCATCATCATTTCATTATTCCCTTTGTTTGGCGGAACCATCGGAAATACGTTTTCACCTTCTTCTACACAAAAATCAACTACGACAGGACCTTCATGAGCAAATGCTTCTAACATCACTTGTTTCGCCTCGGTTGAATTTTTCGCTCTTAATCCTTTCACTCCATAAGCTTCTGCGACTTTCACAAAGTCTGGCGATCCAATTTTTGATTCTGACAAACGATTTTCATAAAACATTTCTTGCCATTGCCTTACCATCCCTAAAAATTTGTTATTTATAATAAATACTTTTACAGGGATGTTATTTTCAGCAATTGTTTGTAATTCTTGAATGTTCATTTGAAAAGAAGCATCGCCTGCAATACAAATGACGAGTTCTTCTTCTTTCGCAAGCTGAGCACCAACTGCCGCCGGGAAACCAAACCCCATCGTTCCTAGTCCGCCAGATGTTAGAAAAGTCCGTGGGTTTTTCGCTTTATAAAAATGTGCAGCCCACATTTGATGCTGTCCTACTTCTGTCGTAACAATCGCTTCACCGTTCGTTAATTCACTTACTAGACTAATAACATGCTGTGGTTTTAACTCACCTTCTTTTTGATTGTAGGAAAGAGGATATTCCTCCTTCCATTCCTCTATTTTCGTAAGCCATTCATTTGTTTGTGTACGAATTGGCATATGCAACAACATGTGTAACGCTTTTTTCACATCTCCAACAATCGGATATTCCACAGTTACATTTTTATGGAACTCCGAAGGATCTATATCAATATGTACCTTTTTCGAATGCGGAGAAAAGAGTTCTAATTTTCCTGTTACACGATCATCAAAGCGAACACCTAAAGCAAGTAGTAGATCACATTCAGTGACTGCCATGTTTGCAGCATACGTTCCATGCATGCCGAGCATTCCTAAAAATAATGAATCTCCCGGCGGATATGCACCAAGTCCCATTAAAGTGGAAACGACAGGAATACGGTTCTCCCTCGCAAACTTGATGAGTTCTTCAGATCCACCTGAATGAATGACGCCTCCTCCAATATATAGAAGTGGGCGTTTAGCTTTTGAAATTTCTTTAGCCACTTCTCTAAGCTTCCTACTGTCTGGCATAGGCTCTATTTTGTATCCTGGAATCTCAATTACTTCATTATAAAAACTTGTTACCTTTTCATTTTGAACATCTTTTGGAATATCAATTAATACTGGTCCTGGTCGCCCGCTTTCGGCGATGTAAAAAGCTTCTTGTACAGTACGTGATAAATGATTCACATCACGAACTTGGTAATTATGCTTCGTAACAGGTACTGTAATCCCGACAACATCTGCTTCTTGAAATCCGTCTTTTCCGATGAGAGATTTTGCAACTTGCCCTGTAATAACAACTAAAGGAATCGAATCCATATAAGCATCTGCTAAGCCCGTAACTAAATTCGTCGCTCCTGGCCCAGAGGTAGCAAAGACTACCCCGACCTTTCCAGAAGCTCTCGCATACCCTTCAGCCGCATGAATGGCAGCTTGCTCATGACGAGTTAAAACGTGCTTCAATCCACTTCCATATAACGCATCGTATACTGGCAAAATCGCTCCGCCCGGATAACCGAAAACAGTCGTTACACCTAATTTTTTCAAGCATTGAATAACGTGTCCGGCACCTGTCACTTCTTCGCACTGTAATTTCTCACATGTTGTATACTGTTCCTCCATTTCGATTAACTCCTCTCCCTTTCTACGCTAAACTTTCCGCCAGTCCTGGAACACGTACTCCTCTTTCTCTCGTCAATTTTTTAAACTCTTCAGTTAATCGTTTCGTTACACTTCCTGGTTTCCCATCTCCAATTTCTCTAGAATCAACTTTTACAACTGGAATTAACTCTGCTGCCGTTCCTGTTAAAAACACTTCATCTGCTACATATACGTCATGGCGAGTAAATGGCCTTTCCTCACACGAGATATTAAGACGCTCACATAACTCGATAACACTATTTCTCGTAATACCTTCTAGCGCCCCTAAATACGAAGGAGGTGTTAGCACTTTTCCATCTTTCACAATGAAAACATTATCTCCAGACCCTTCACAAACATATCCTTGTTGGTTAAGCATAAGCGCCTCGAGTACGCCTGCTTGCGCTGCTTCAATTTTTACAAGTACATTATTTAAATAGTTCATTGACTTAATACGTGGATCTAATGCATCTGGCGTATTACGTCTTGATGCTACAGATACAACGCTTAGTCCATTATCATAAAATTCCTGAGGGAATAACTTTAATTGTTCTGCAATAATAATTACGCTCGGTTTCACGCAACTCCTCGGGTCAAGCCCTAAATCCCCTTTTCCTCTTGAAACAATTAATCTAATGTAGGCATCAGCGTATTCATTTTTTTGAAGTGTCTGTAAAACGGCTTCTTCCATTTCTTCTACCGGCATTGGAATCGTCAGTAAAATAGATTTCGCCGATTCATATAATCGTTTCACATGTTCTTTTAGACAAAATACATTTCCTCCGTAACTACGAATCCCTTCAAATACACCGTCTCCATATAAAAAACCGTGATCATATACTGAAACAACTGCCTTTTCTTTTTCTACAAATTCCCCATTCATATAAATGTACTGGTTACCCATCTCACATCGCTCCTCTTTTTTTCTCTCTATTTTTGCAATCTATTTCTACATCGATTGCTGAGATAAGTATTTTAACAGAATATTCAGTATATAAATCTTAAAAATATACTCATCTCAACAATCGATTACGTACATACTTGTAGCAATCCATTGCTGAGACGAGGGAATCGTGGTACCACTCAGCTTCCTTACACTTCTCACGAAATATAAGCTTTGCAAGTCCAATTAGACTTTTGTTTTTCTATCGGAAACAATTCCGCTACTTTTTACTAGTTTTCAAAAGTAGTGCTCCGAGGTGATCTTCAATGATTCGATTGTTACTACCCTCACAGCCTTGGGGCAGCTCTCTGAAACAATCTATATCATTTACTCTCCTCTTCCACGCATTCTTTTATTCTATTTTTATAAAAGAAAAACTCTCGCCTCAGCAATCAACTACTACAACTTAGTAGCTTTGATTGCTGAGGCGAGAGTTTCGCGTTACCACTCAGCTTCCTTATACTTCTCGCGAAATATAAGCTCTGTAGGTCCAATCAGACCCCCGTCCTTTTACCGGAGACGATGCCGCCGCCCTCTACTCAGTTTCCCTTTCGCAAGCGATGCTCCGAGGTGATCTTCAATGATTCGATTGCTACTACTCTCACAGCCTAGGAGTAGCTCTCTGAAACGATCATAATCATCTACTTTCCTCTTCTTTGCATATACAACATATAAAGTTAGAAAATTCTTAATTAACTTTTATTTGTTACACGTATTATAGGACGCGGTTCTTTTCATTGTCAACATGTTTTTTAGAAAAAAATAAAATTCATTCTATTTACTAGAAATCTATTTATTTTTTCTCAAAACAAAATCGGAATGAACTTCTTACACATACTCATATATTACTTAAGTATGTTCGCATTACTACATAAAGAAAAACTACTGACAAACATATAAAATTTATGGGGAGATGAGAATAATATGTTAAAAGGAAAAGTAGCGTTAGTTACAGGAGCAAGCCGAGGAATTGGACGTGCTATTGCTAAACGTTTAGCAAATGACGGTGCATTGGTTGCTGTTCATTACGGTAATCGAAAAGATGACGCTGAAGAAACTGTTCATGAAATTCGATCAAATGGTGGCCAAGCTTTTTCTATCGGCGCAAATTTAGAATCCTTACACGGTGTAGAAAACCTTTATAACGCTTTAGATACTGAATTACAAAAGTGCACTGGTGAAACACAATTTGATATTTTAATAAACAATGCCGGCATTGGTCCTGGTGCTTTTATTGAAGAAACGACTGAACAATTTTTTGATAGAATTGTTTCAGTAAATGCAAAAGCACCATTCTTTATCATTCAACAAGCACTGCCACGTTTACGTGACAATAGCCGAATTATTAATATTTCATCCGCTGCGACCCGCATTTCTTTACCTGATTTCGTTGCATATAGTATGACGAAAGGCGCTATTAATACAATGACTTTTACGCTAGCAAAACAGCTTGGAGCACGAGGAATAACGGTGAATGCAATACTTCCAGGATTTATTAAAACAGATATGAATGCAGAACTCTTGAGCGACCCGATGATGAAGCAGTACGCTACTACTATTTCCGCTTTCAATCGCTTAGGTGAAGTAGAAGACATTGCCGATACTGCTGCATTTCTCGCTTCTCCAGACAGCCGCTGGGTTACTGGACAATTAATTGATGTGAGCGGAGGATCTTGTTTATAAAAAATATATATTTTCAAATCTTTTTTATTGCGCAATAAAACAATTTATATAATACTATATAAAATATATACATTTAGGAGGATTACAGTAATGTCCGAAAAAACATACGAACTCGCAACCTTCGCAGGCGGTTGCTTTTGGTGCATGGTAAAACCATTTGATGAACTTCCAGGTATTCATAAAGTGCTTTCTGGCTATGCAGGAGGTCATATAGAAAATCCAGCATATGAACAAGTAAAAGCTGGAACATCTGGACATTTAGAAGTTGTTCAAATTACATTCGATCCTTCTATTTTTCCTTATCAGAAATTACTAGACTTATATTGGCCACAAATCGATCCAACTGATGATGGCGGACAATTTTTTGACCGTGGTCCATCTTATCGTACCGCTATTTTTTATCATAACGAAACACAAAAAGCGCTTGCTGAAAAATCAAAACAAGCTCTTGCAGAAAACGGTATGTTTAAAGATCCAATCGTGACTGAAATTCGTCCTGCTGCACCTTTTTACGAAGCAGAGGAATACCACCAACATTTCTATAAAAAGAACCCAGAGAAATATGCTACTGAGCAAAAGGAATCTGGTCGTGAAGATTTTATTAAAGAAAATTGGCAAAAAAAATAATAAAAATGCATCGTGCTTTCTTTACAAGTACGATGCATTTTTATCTTTGAAACAGGTACCATACAATTACAAAACCAATCGCTGTTAATGTCCAAATTATTATTTCGTTTTTCACTCTATTCTTTTTATTTGTCATTTCATCTTCTCCTAATAGTTATTAAACATATTCAAGATTTCCTTTGTTTAATTGCCCACTTGATGAACATAAATACATCCGTACAAATTCTTATAACAAGAGTACCAATGATTCCAATTGCAATTGAAATTACTAACATCTGTCCAAAACTAAAGAAGTTGTATATGTTATATAGAGTACGATACATACAAGTAGAAAATTTGGTAAAAAAAGCAAAAATCTTTTAAGCATTTCTTCACCTCTTCTTATGCTTTTAAACTACGTCTCCTACTGTAACTGTGAAATAAAACTTGTTCAAAAATGTCATATAAACCCTCATTTAACAAAAAAAAATAAGAATCCATTTTGAAAAGGATTCTTATCTTATTCAGCAAAATTAAGGTTTATTATATTCCACATATCTTATTCCATACTTACTCCCGAAATAGAATAATATTACTGGATATTTATTAGCATTTTAATATTTTGATTGCCCTACAAATATTAAGACGAATAAAACGGTTGAATCATCCAGTCGTAAAAAACTAATTACCCGGCAGGAGAATACCGCTCCAGCTACCTACATCGCATTGGCCAAATTCATTATTACCTACCGCTACCACCGTTCCGTCTGATTTAAGTCCGACCGTATGTGCACAACCAGCCGCTATTGCTACAATATCTCGCCAATCACTTACATTACATTGGCCATACTCATTCCAACCTACTGCCGCCACCGTTCCGTCTGATTTAAGACCGATTGTATGATTCGTACCAGCTGCTATTGCTACAATACCCCTCCAACCACTCACGTCACACTGGTTATGTTTACCATTCCCCACTGCCGTCACCGTTCCGTCTCGTTTAAGACCAACAGTATGAAGATAACCCGCTGTGACCGATACAATACCTCGCCAGCTGCTTATATTGCATTGGCCATATCGATTATTCCCCACTGCCGTCACTGTACCGTCCAATTTAAGACCGACTGTATGCCAGTCACCCGCCGCAACCGCCACAATATCTCGCCAGCCACTTACATTGCATTCTCCTTCTTTATTTCGGCCCACCGCCACTACCGTACCATCCAATTTAAGGCCAATAGTACGACGCCATCCCGCCGCAACCGAGACAATATTATGCCAATCGTGTACATTACATTGGTCATGCTTATTCCAACCCACAGCTACCACAGTACTGTCACATGCAAGACCGATTGTATGTGCATTACCCGTGTTCGTCGCCATATGAACATTACCCGCTGCGACTGCTTCAATATCACACCAGCTGCTTACATTGCATTCTCCTTCTTTATTTCGCCCCACTGCTACTACCGTGCCATCCAATTTAAGAGCAACGGTATGACCACGACCTGCCGCTATCGTATCTTTAGGCCACCGTTTCGCTTTTAACATTTCTTCTTTCGGTGAAATGTAATTCATCTTTTTCCTCCTTGCATATAAGCAACTGTATCCAAATAGATATTTTTATCTAATTTCATTATAAATGACCCAACTTTTTTTATAAATTTACAGCTACAAAAGAAGCCTATTATTACTTCTTCAAAAAATAAAAACCTCCAGTTTAAATACTAGAGGTTCCTTCTTTATTTCTTCAATCGTTCAATAAAATCGTTCAATTTATCAAGTGATTTCATATTCTGATTACAAGCTACACCATCTTTGCAAATATAGTTTCCCTTTTTAACGAAAGTTCCTGGTATATCACCTTTAATTTCCACTAAAAACATTCCTACTTCTTCATGCCCATGACATAATGAACAAATGCTTTTTTTATTTAAACTTTGAAAAGTTCCTTGCAGACCAACAAACTTATTTTTATCATTTTTCGCTATAATAAATTTCCTACTGGATCCTTTATCAATCCAGCTTAAATAGGATACTTCTTTCATATCCAGTTCTTCCATATCAGGAAGTTTTAATTTTTTCGCCTTAGGAAATAATTTTTTTAACGTTTGTGCTGTAACTTCCTGAAACGGAATTACATACGGATTTATTTTCATTAAAAACGCTTCTGCATCTTCTCTATTTTTAACCGTTACTACCGTATCAATTAACTCTTTCTGTTCATCCGTTACATTCTCAAATACATGTATTATCTTTTCAATTGCAAGTGATTTTAACGCTTGAATTACTCCTCTATCATTTGCCGTTGCATGCCCGTTTGCTAAAATATAAGCTTGTGATTTTATAAAATTATATTGATCACTTCTAATAAACGCTTCCATCTTTATCACTCCATACAAATTGTTGATCTAGTTTTATTGTATACAATGATTCAGTTTTTTGATATGTAAAAGATAACTTAGAAACAAACATTACATACATCGCCTATTCTCTACCGCTGCATTTCCTGACAAAAGAAACCATCGTCTGTTTTCCATTCTGCATATAATACGTCTTCAAATTTAGTAATTCCTTTTTGCTTTATTTGTTTATAAAGCCATCCTTCATCAAAACCTGCTTCCCTCAAATTATCCTTAACTACTTTCCCATCACTAATTAATGAAATCGGTAAGTATACAGGCTTATGTTTTAAACTTAAATCATTTATAGTAGGAGATTCATATTTACTTTTTTTCAATACACTTATGTTTCCGTTAGGTTCCAATATCATATACTCAACTTCTCGAATTGAAAATATATCTTTTTGTTGCCTAAGCATTTGTTGTAATTGGTTTATATCCAAATGATTTACGCTTAATTGTTCACGATCAATCTTTCCATTACGAATAATAATTGAAGGATATCCTTCAAAAAACCTTCTTGTTCCCCTTATTTTTTGTGTTATCACTTCTATAGTATAAATTAAAATTACCCAAACAAATACTGAATACAAAATAGACCATACTTTAATTTTAGGATCATATATTGAATTTCCAACGAGCTCACCTAGGACGATTGCAGAAATAAAATCAAAGGGCGTTAGCTGAGATATTTGTGTTTTCCCTAATATTTTTGTAGCAATTAATAGAACAAAAAAACCAACTAAAAGCTCTATCGTTATTTGTCCAATATGATTCATATATGTTCACCTTTCTACTTTTCAAGTGCTCTGTATACCATTTAATAAAAAAAACGGCACATTTTTTCTATTATCATGCCCGTTCACACCTCATATATCCAATACATATAAAACAAAAAGAGTCTGATTCAAAGTAATATATGAATCAGACTCTTTTCCTCTTATTTAGAATACACAATCTTTTTAATCGTTTCCCCAGAAAGAAAATATTCTTCTGCAAGTTGATGAATAGCAATTCCGCTTTTAAATGCTGCTTTAATCGCGTTATTTCTTTCATCTAATTGTTTTCTTCCTCCAGATCGTGTACCCCATTTATAATGTTTCGTTTCTTGTTTTGGAATGTAAATTGTTTCACCTTGTATATACTTTTGAATTTCAGCAATTAAACTTTCTGGTAAAACTGCCGCAGCTTTTACATATTTCATTTCTGCTCGCCCCTTATTTTTTATGGTTCATTTCAATAAGGTGCAAAGCCAAATATAAAAAATGATACGAGCTCATTTAGGCGATTGTATATTACTTGTCTACCTCACGCAAAGTATCGCCATTTCCATACTTGGCTTTGCATGAGACGTTGCAGTGTCTGGCAATTGAATTATAATCGCCATATAAACACCTCCTAATATACCTTTTGCATTTTATTATATGATAAATTTCCTCTCCTTGCATCCACACCCTTCTTAAAGCACGAAATTACTTAGTTTGATATAATACTTTTTAATCAAATCAAAAATCATTGTGAGGTTACATTATGAAGAAAAAAATTATCATTACAATCGTTACACTATTCTTTATTATCACAGTATTATTCGGAACATACAAATTGATGAACGCAAGAAACTTTCAATTATTTGGAGATTTAACACAACGCGTAGAAACAAATGAAAAAGTAATCGCTTTAACTTTTGATGATGGCCCTACTAACAATGTAAAACAAATATTACCTTTACTGGATAAATACAACGCTAAAGCTACTTTCTTTTTAATTGGAAATGAACTAGAGAAAAATCTATCATTAGGAGAAGCTATCACGCAATCTGGGCACCAACTTGGAAACCATACATATTCTCATAATAGAATGGTTTTCAAAACACCTTCTTTTATTAAAGATGAAATAGAAAAAACGAATTCATTAATCCGGCAAACAGGATTTACAGACGAAATTGATTTTAGACCCCCTAACGGAAAAAAATTAATTGGGCTACCCTATTATTTAAATAAAAATAATATCGAAACGATTACGTGGGATCTTGAGCCTGATACTTTTTATAAATCTACAGCTGATAAAATTGACTACGTTAATAAAAATGTAAAACCAGGTTCTATCATTTTATTACACCCTATGTATGATAAATCTAATGAAAATTTACAGACCATTGAAGGTATTTTAGACTCTTTATCTAAAGAGGGATATCAATTCGTCACAGTAAATGAACTGCAAAAAAGAGCAAAATAAGGTGAAACTTTAATCAGTGGGGGGTGCCCATCCCCCACTTAACTTCTTCGCTTTCGCTGAGTTTTGAGGTGGGGGTCTTACTGCCCGGCAAATAAAAGGATAAAAAAGGTAGCGTATCATATAACGATACGCTACCTTTTTTGTTAAATAATTCCAAGTACATTTAGGAATACGATAATAATCGCAATTGGTGCGATATAGCGAAGTAAGAATAACCATAATACGAATAGTTTATAGCCTTTATTTTTACTTACACCAAGCTCTTTCATTAATACATCTTTCTTCATTTTTAAAGGAACAAAGATAGAAACTAATAGAACACCAAGCGGCATTAATACGTTACTAACTGCATAGTCCGATAAATCAAAAATAGTCTTTCCAAAAATCTTCAGATCACTTAATATACCAAATGATAATGCTGATGGTACTCCAACAACGAAGATTAATAATCCAACGATTAAAGCCATTTTTTCACGTTTCCCTTTACCTTTTGCAGTTAAAGATGCAACGCTAATTTCTAACATCGAAATTGCTGATGTAATAGTAGCAAAGAAGAATAGTAATAAGAAAACGATGAAGAATAATTTTCCGAACGCCATTTTACTGAAAATAGCTGGCAATACGATAAACAATAATCCTGGTCCTTGAGATGGTTCCATTCCAAATGCGAATACAACCGGGAATATCGCAAGTCCTGCAAGTAATGTAATAACGAGCGTTAAAGCTACAATAGAAAATGCTGAACGCGGTAAACTTTCTTCTTTCGGTAAGTATGAGCTATACGTTACCATAACGGCTACACCGACAGATAATGAGAAGAACGATTGCCCCATCGCATATAAAATAATTTCTGACGTTACGTTTGAGAAATCAGGTTGTAAGAAGAAGCGAACTCCTTCACCAGCACCGTCTAATGTAAGTGCACGAACAATTAAGACAAAGAATAAAACGAATAGTGCTGGCATGAAATATTTATTTACTTTTTCAACACCATTTTGTACACCTTTACTTACGATGAAAATAGTAATAAGGATGAATAATAGTTGTGATCCGACTGCTAAATACGGATTGGAAATGATTTCACCGAACGTATCTTCGTACGCCCCATTTCCTTCCCATAGTCTACCTGTAATTGCATTCCATAAATATAATAAAATCCATCCTCCTACAACACTGTAGAAAGAAAGTAATATGAAACATGTTACAATTCCTAATTTACCTAACCACGGCCATAACGTTTTCGGTGCGATTTCTCTATACGCATCAACGGCCTCTTTTTGTGTACTTCTCCCAATAACGAATTCGGCTAATAATAGCGGTAAACCAATTAATAATGTGAAACCGATGAAAATAAGGAAGAATGCGCCGCCTCCTCCGATGCCGGCCATATATGGAAATTTCCAAATCGCCCCAAGACCAATTGCTGAACCTGCTGCAGCTAATACGAAACCTAATTTCGATGTCCATTGCTGTGAATTCATCTGTTAATCTCCTCTCTTTATCTTTTTCTGTTTTATAATTTGGTGTTTATATTGTTCTATCAATACTTTTTTCTAATACGTTCACTTCCTCCCTAATAAAAAAACGTCCCTACGTAAATACGTAGGGACGACAAAAATATCGCGGTACCACCCTAGTTATGAAGATACAACAAAAGTAAGACCTAAATAAAAACGTCCCTACGTAAATACGTAGGGACGATAAAATATCGCGGTACCACCCTAGTTATGAAGCCACAGCAAAGTTAGGACCTAAATAAAAAACGTCCCTACGTAAATACGTAGGGACGATAAATATCGCGGTACCACCCTAGTTGTGAAAAAATCTTCACCACTTTATTTGATAACGGTATAAACTACCGTCTTCCATTTCCTCATAATGTGAGATTTATGAAAGATGCTCCAGGACGAACTTCATGAATAATCTATATACTGATTCACACCAACCATCAGCTCTCTGAAATAGGGAGATTTTCATTACTATACCCTTTCATTGCCCAAATATTATTTTCCGAATTGATTACTATCATTTTTATCACACATTAAAAATAGTGTCAACTTATATTTTAAGTTTTTATGTCTTATATTCTATTTAAAAATTTGAAATATGACTTTTGTATGAATAGTATTTGAACTTATATGGTTTATACTGTATTAACTTCTCTAACAGGTTTATAGTAGTATACGGTAAAGTGAAACTTTAATCAGCGGAGGATGCCCCACTGATTAAAGTTTCACCAATTTTGCGTTTACTCGTAGTAGCAGGGCTTCCACTTAACTTCTTTCTCCAGCCTCATTTTGAGGTAGGAGTCTTACTGCCCTCAAAGAGCGAGATACATGCAAGGCAACATGAGTAGGAGGAACAAATTTTGTCTACTTCAAAAGTTTTAAAAGGTACTGCTTTACTAAGCGGTGCAACAATGATTTCACGTATTTTAGGTTTTATATACTTCTTCCCTTTTCAATTATTAGTTGGAACACAAGGGGTCGCTTTATACGGATATGCATATACTTGGTATGGTATTTTATTAAGCTTTTCAACTGCCGGTATTCCTATTGCCGTCTCCAAATTTGTTGCAAAACATAATGCACTCGGTGATTATAGTACAAGTAAAAAATTGTATAGCTCGAGCATAAAATTAATGCTATTTATGGGCTTTTTAGGATTTTTAATTTTATTTATTGGAGCGCCTTACATATCACAATTTATTATTCGCTCTAAAACGCCAAATCCACAATTTATCGCTGACGTAACACTTACAATGCGGGCATTAAGTTTCGCACTTATTATCGTACCGGCTATGAGTGTTACACGCGGCTATTTCCAAGGTTTTCAACATATGAAACCAAGTGCTGTTTCTCAAGTCGTAGAACAAATCGCACGCGTTGTTTTCATTTTAGTTGGTAGCTTCATCGTTTCCAAAATATTAGGAGGTTCCGTAGCCTCTTCTGTTGCTGTTGCTACATTCGGTGCTGTTATCGGGGCACTTGCCAGCGTCTCTATTTTAATGCTGTACTGGAAAAAGTATAACGGATTAAAGCCTCCTGAAGGTGAATTAAAGTCAAGGGCATCCGATATTCCATTACGAAATATTTATATGGAATTACTTCGATATGCAATCCCAATTGTATTTGTGGGTATTGCAATTCCACTCTATACGTTAGTAGATCAATATACCGTAGCTGATGTCCTTAGAGCGATGGGAGAGCCTTTAGAAACCGCGAATGCAGTTTTCGCTTATATAACGAACTATGCACAAAAGTTAATTATGATTCCGGCTTCACTTGCAACTGGATTCTCATTAACAATTATTCCGGCTATAACGAAATCATTTACAAGCGGAAAACTAGAAGAATTACAAGAACAAATTTCAAAGATATTCCAAGTATTGTTATTCTTCACTATCCCAGCTGCATTTGGTCTTGCTAGCATTGCTTACGATGCATTTCGAATGATTTATGTAGATCCTAAAATTGCACTTGATGGATCACAATATTTAATTTCATTTGCACCTTCTGCTATATTAGGTGCGATTTTCACAGTTTCTGCAGCTATATTACAAGGCATTGATTATCAAAGAAAAACAATGATTGCATTCTCAATCGGTATTCTTGTGAAGATTGTAGTAAACATACCACTTTTACACTTATTCGGTGGACACGGTGCTGTACTTGGAACAATTCTCGGATACCTCGTTTCGAATATTATTATGTTGTATTGCATCATTAAGTTTGCGAAATTTAAAATTGGTGAAACGGTGAAAACAGTATTTCTTATTACGATATACTCCGCAGCAATGTCTGCTGTTGTAATTGCATTAAAAGCAATTATAAGCTGGATTATTCCTGGCCAATCTTATATCGAATCACTGCTCATTGTATTTATATGTGGTGCGGCAGGAGGGCTTGTTTACCTTTTATTCGTATTAACGAGTGGACTCGCTTCACATATTCTTGGTAATCGTATTCAACGTTTACCTGTACTAGGAAAATTAGTAAAATAAAAAAACAAAAGATGTAACTCGTTGTTACATCTTTTGTTTTTACTTTGCATATTGAATGCGTTTTTGTTGCTCCGCAATATTTAATTCTGGAGTATATTGTTTTACTAAATGTAATACCTCTCCCATTAACAATTCTAACTCTTTCACACTATTCTCTGGATGTCCTATTAAAATATTCGCCATACGCTCATATAAATTTTCAGGCTTAATCCCCATTCGTTCCACATTATATGGCATCCATTTAAATGCAGGATGATGCACGTACATGCGGTTCAGACCAAATAAGACTCCAAATATATTTCTTTGAACTTCACAAATAACATCATATAGCATAAGCCAATCTTTTCGTTTTAAAAGAGCCTCTCGATTATGCCAACGATTGCTTAACCAAAGGTTTTCTGCAATCATTTTTTGCGCCAATTCTTCTGGATACGCTTCAACTCTATCTTTTAGAGTATGTACTTTCACTTCTCCATACAAACTCACACCATCATGAATGGATGATACAATACATTGTTTCTCATAATTGATATCATACCGCTCTACAACTTCTGAAATAATTTTTTCTACGGTCACTGTTAAAAAATTACTAATCTCTAGTTTAATTCCTTCTTTCGTCAAATACGTCTCCGACCATTCTTCTTCCTCGTAAGGATAATATGATAAAATTTTTCCACCAATATGATTAATAGGCTCTTTACGATCCTCATCCTCTGGTGGTTCCGACCATAAAATATGTAATTCAATATCTGAATGTTCATCCTCTAATTTTCTAGCTACTGAACCTGCTAAAATAATAGCTTCGATTTTCGGGTTTTTTCTATAAATCTCCGACATTTCTATCGCTTTCTCTCTTAATCCCATTTCATTCCCCCCTAAAACTGCAGTACTCCCCTTACTCTTCATTTATCTATTTCGATATTGCATATTATATTACCTTTTCAAATTCACACTTAATCAAATTTCTACCCAATAACGCTGAACAACTTCACCAGTACGAGAAGAAACTACCTCATTTTCTAACACACCGCCAACCTTTTGAATCGTTTTAGCAGAACCGATATTGGATTTATCGCAAGTTATTAATACTTTCTGCAATCCTAATTTTTGCGCTTCAGTTAATGCAAGCTTTAGTTGTTTCGTAGCGTAACCGTGGCGACGTTTATTCGGATGGACACTATATCCAATATGACCGCTTTCCCGTAATAATTCTGGATTTAATCTATGTCTAATATTCACAAAACCTATAAGTTCCCCTTTTTCAAAACTTAAAAACTGACTAGATGGCACTCGATTCGCTTGTAAGTTTTCTCCTACTTCTTGTATACTCACTTTTTCAAACCATTCAGCTAGGGAATCAAAATTTTGTAAAGAGCTACTACCGTGTGGTTGTTCTCCTGCATGTAAAAAAGCCTCCCGATACTCTATAATTTGTTCACTATATTTATGCGTTGGTTTTAATAGTTTCATCGTGCTTTCCCCCTCTTAATCCCCTAAAACAAACCCCTTAATAGCTCTATTTCACCATTAAGGGGTTTCTATCATTTTTATTCAAATAACCCCATACTCAAATAACGTTCACCAGTATCAGGTGCAATACATAAAACTTTTTTACCAGCGCCTAGGCGCTTCGCTATCATAATTGCTGCGTACACAGAAGCTCCTGAAGACGGCCCTACTAATAAGCCTTCTTGTCTAGCTAAGTTTCTCATTGTCGTTAAAGCCTCTTCGTCTGCAATTTGAATAATTTCGTTATACACTTCTGTATTTAAGTTTTTCGGAATAAATCCTGGACTTGTTCCTACTAGTTTATGAGGACCTGGTACACCACCTGATAAAACGGGAGATCCTTTCGGTTCCACTACTGCAATATATAAGTTGGGTAATTTCTCTTTTAACGTTTCACCAGTCCCTGTAATCGTTCCGCCTGTTCCTGCCGTTGCAACAAAAGCATCAAGCTCTCCATCCATTTGTTCGTAAATTTCAAGTGCAGTCGTATAACGGTGAATATTCGGATTAGCTGGATTTTCAAATTGTTGCGGGATAAAACTATTCGGTATTTGTTTTTGCAGTTCTAACGCCTTCGCAATTGCTCCTGGCATTCTTTGTTCTGCTGGTGTTAAAACTACTTCTGCCCCGTATGCTTTCAATAAATTAATACGCTCTTTTGACATATTGTCTGGCATAATTAAAATCGCTTTATACCCTTTAGCAGCTGCGTTCATCGCTAAACCAATTCCTGTATTCCCACTTGTCGGTTCAATAATTGTATCCCCTGGTTTAATGAGACCATTTTCTTCTGCAACATGAAGTAAATTATAAGCAGCACGGTCTTTCACACTACGTGATGGGTTAAACATTTCTAGTTTCACATACACATCCGCTGCGTCTTCCGGAATAAATTTAGATAATCGGACGACAGGTGTATCTCCTATTAATTCTGTTACGTTTTCACATAATTTCATAGTACATCCCCTATTCTATCGTTTTCTTATCACTTGGTAATAACCATGAAGTAAGTCCAATTAACGGTAAACAACTACATAATATCATAATGAACTGAAGGCTATATATATCAGCTAACTTTCCTAGTACTACAGCACCTAGAGCACCAAGGCCGAACGCAAGACCTACAATTAGACCTGATACCATCCCTACTTTTCCCGGAACAAGCTCTTGCGCGTATACAACAATTACACTAAAACTACTTGAACTAATAAAACCGATACATAAAAATAAGGGTACGACCCACACAAGTGAGACATGTGGTAATAACAGTGCAAGTGGCGCTGAACCTAACATTGAAAATACGATGATGTTTTTCTTACCAAATCGATCTGCTAACGGTCCTCCGAAGAAAGTTCCTAACACACCAGCAATCATAAATGCGAATACGAAATACTGGGCATTTTTTATAGATAAATCATAATGCTCAATTAAGTAAAATTGATAGAAATTCCCGATACCGGCACCGTACCAAGAGCGCACAAAAGTAAGAAAAACAAGAAGTATAATAACGAATTTAATGTGTGTACTTACAATTGCATTTTCCGCCTCAAGTGCAGCTCTCTTCTTCCTTCTTACAGCGCCGGTTGCTAATTCATTTTTGTACCAATTCGATACGAAAATTAATAATATAATTCCTACTGCTGCAAATGCTGTAAAACCTAAAGAACCAATTTGACCAAGCGGAACGAAAATTAGCGCTGTAAAAATGGGAGCTAAGGAATTCCCCGTGTTTCCCCCAACTTGATAAATCGCTTGCGCTAACCCTCGTTTTGCACCTGCCGCCATATACGCAACACGAGCGCCTTCTGGATGAAAGACTGCAGAACCTAAGCCAATAAATAAAACAGAAATAATAACAATAATAAAGTTTGGTGCAAACGCGAGTCCAATCATTCCAAGCATACTCGAAAACATGCCGAGTGGTAATAAAAATGGTGACGGCTTCTTATCTGAATACATACCAAACACCGGTTGCATAATCGATGACGTCATATTTAACGCAAACGCAATCCACCCTACTTGCATATAGGATAAATTCATCGTTTTTTCCAAAATAGGAAACAACGCCGGCACAACTGCTTGCATCGAATCATTTAAAAAATGTCCGAAGCTAATCGCAAATAATATTCGGTATATTGTCGGTGTTTCTACAGTTTTTTTTTGTGAAACTGCCTGCATATGTGAATCTCCCCTTTCTGTACAAAATATTTATTAAAGTAGGTGTAATAAATTCTGACTTTTGAAACATTTCCATTCTATACTGCTTTCATTTCTTTTTCCAGAAATATAACTTAACTTCCGTCATTGGCTTGCATCCTTGTAACTTTCAGCGGTAAAACATTACAGAAAAAGGCAACCCAATCACATACTGGGTTGCCTCTCAAATTAAATCGCAAAACGCTTATACTTTTCGTAATCACTCGTCTTACATTCTAGTTCAATTTTTGTACCTTCGTTCTCATAACTCGTAGATAAAACGTGCGCATGATTGTTGAAATACGAAACTACCTGTCCTTGGTCATATGGAATTAACATTTCACACTTCGTATACTCTTTATAAATATACGAGCGAATCATTTCTACAAGCTCTTCAATTCCAACATGCTTCTTCGCAGATAAATACACGCGGTCTTCTTGTACTTTTGGAATTTCAACATCTATCATATCTGATTTGTTATATGCATATATCGTTGGAATATTTTCTACTCCAATTTTCTTTAACGTTTCATTTGTAATATCAATTAATTGTTCATAATTTGGATTTGCGTAATCTACAACGTGAATAAGTAAGTCTGCTTCTGCTACTTCTTCTAACGTTGAACGGAACGCTTTCACAAGATGATGTGGTAATTTACTTACAAATCCAACCGTATCCGTTAATAAAAATGATTTATTATCTGGTAAATCAATATTTCGTACAGATGTTTCTAATGTCGCGAATAACATATCTTTTTCAAATACTTGTTTTTCTTCCGTACCATTATAAATTTCCAGCATTGCATTCATCGTCGTTGATTTTCCTGCGTTCGTATAGCCTACTAATGCTACAACTGGTACTTCATTTTTCTTACGTTGCTTTCGCTGCGTTTGACGCTGAGCAACAAGCGCTTCTAAATCTTTATTTAAAACTGAAATTTGCTCTTCAATTTTACGACGATCTAACTCTAATTTCTTCTCACCGACACCTTTATTTTTCGTACCAACGCCGCCGCTCTGTCTTCCTAATGATTCACGAAGACCGATTAAACGAGGCATCATATACTGAAGATGCGCTACTTCTACTTGCAGCTGCGCTTCTTTCGTTTTCGCACGTTGCGCAAAAATATCTAAAATTAAAATGGTACGATCAATAACTTTACAGTCTAAATCTTCCTCTAAATTTCGAATTTGTGAAGGAGATAATTCGTCATTAAAGATTACCATATTCGCATCTACTTCATTTACATAGGCTGCTACTTCTTCAATCTTTCCTTTTCCAATATAATGTGATGGATTTACTCGTTGTAAATTTTGCGTCACTTGCCCGATTACCTCTACATCACAAGCTTCTGCAAGATTCGTTAACTCTTCCATAGAATATATAAAATCATCTTCATTTCCTAAATTCACTCCAACTAAAACTGCTCTTTGTAATAATTCTTCCATATATTTATTCCTCCATTTCGATTACGTAAAATAAAAAACACAGGTCGCTGCCTGTGTTTTCGTAAACGGATAAGGGTTCACCAAAGAAATAGAAGAAAGTTATACTTTCATCCTATCTCATAGTCAATAAGTCTCAAGATCATATACGAATCCACAACAAGTGTTCACCTATACGATCCCAATCTAATTTTAAAGGCAAAACAAAAAGAGGGCGTATTCGTCCCTCCCTCTTTTTCACATATAAGCTTAATAAAGGGTTCCTTTAAAATAGGCAGACCAATCCCGTTCACTCTGTACACAGACAGAGCCTTTGAGCGCTATTCAATTATCGGCACAAAGTATTGAGACGTAATCTGATTAAGATCAAAGGAAGCCCCTCCGTTCATTTTAAGTTATATAAAGTGTAGCATAAGTAATTCGCTTTCACAAGGTTAACCCCCCTATAGAAACAGAAAGAAAATCTTTATATTTTTACTTTAATCGTCATTTTTTGCGTGTTCTTCTCACAAAAAAACTAACAACAGCAATGATCAATAGCAGACCTATGGATATGATAGCAACTTGCCACCAACTGAAACCACTCACCATTCCACCTTTTAAATTCACTTTCTTCGTCGGAACAGACTCTTTTGCAATATGACTTAAAGCCGCTTTGTCCACCCCTGCCTCATCCAATCTCTTCGTTCCACTACAACTATGTGTGTGTAATTGTTTTTCTGATCCCCTTTGAGAAGAAAACACTAAGTACTCTCCTCCCTCTACAAAGTGAAACACACAATCACCACCATTTGTATATACGATAATTTGCGAAGAAGTTGTCCCTTTCCATATTTTCTTCACTTCAAATAATACTTCAATCCCAATCCCTTCTTTCCTTCCAATCTCAATTACTTTCCCCTCAAACACTACATCATTTTTTTGAAATGCATCTTCTGCTGTTACATTAATACAATCACAGGCATGAGATTTCTCTGGAAAAATAATAAGAATAAAGCTACAAATAATGACAACAGGCAACATGCGCAAAATTCTTTTCAAGGAGCCCCACTCCCTTCATTATCAATTTCAAAAGCTTCTCGTATATTATTTTTACGCTACTCGTCAAATTCCTCTAGAGTAAATTAAACGGTATCGTTTCCATACAATAAAAGTCTTTATTGACATTTTTATAACCTAATATTAGTATCAGGTTATAAAAATAAGTTAGGAGATGTCCCTATGAATTCTAAATCTCGTATTACCGCAATTGGTACTTATGTTCCAAATCAAATATTGTCTAATAACGATTTAGAAAAAATGGTCCATACGAATGATGAATGGATTGTGCAAAGAACAGGCATGAAAGAAAGAAGAATTGCTAACGAAGACGAATACTCCTCACACTTAGCCATTAAAGCAGTCGAAAATTTGTGTACAACATATAAGAAAAACTTAGAAGATATTGACTGTATCATCGTTGCTACAACTACTGCTGACTATGTTTTTCCTAGTGTCGCTTGCCAAATACAACAATACTTCAACATACCTCATACACTAGCTTTTGATTTAAATGCGACTTGCGCTGGTTTCACATACGGACTGCATGTCGGTAATAGCTTAATCACTTCTGGATCACATCAAAAAGTACTCGTCATAGCGACAGAGACATTATCTAAAGTTACTGATTACACCGATAGAACGACCTGTATTTTGTTCGGTGATGGCGCTGGAGCTATTTTATTAGAAAGAGATGAAAACAAACCAAGCTTTATTGCTGCTCACATGGGAACAAACGGTGACGGTGGTATTCATCTATACAGAACAAACTTATCTACTACTATGAATGGCACACCACTACAAACAAATGAAAAAATCGTTCAAAACGGAAGAGAAGTATATAAATGGGCTGTACGAACAGTACCATACGGCATAAAAGAACTATTACATACTGCAAATTTGCAAATAGATGATATAGACTGGTTCATACCACATAGTGCTAACTTAAGAATGATTGAATCTATTTGCGAAAAATCAAAAATATCTATTCAAAAAACATTAACGAGTGTGGAAGATATGGGGAATACATCTTCCGTCTCTATTCCACTCGCTTTAGATTTAGCTAGAAAAAAAGGAAGATTAAATAACGGAGATACACTTTTGCTATACGGATTTGGCGGTGGACTTACGCATTTAGGGCTTATTGTGGAGTGGGATTTAAGTTAAGTATTGAAAAAGAGGTTCTAATTAGTAACTAGAACCTCTTTCTCATTTAATTTCTCGCCCCTTTTCGAGACCATATCACAATAGGAATAAGCAATAATGCTAGCACTCCTCCCGCTAATGATAATGCGGCATAACTGGAATTCGCTACTATCATACCTGACATCGCTCCACCAGAAGCCCCAGCTAACGCAACAAATACATCTATTTTGCCTTGTGTTTTTGCACGTGTAGAAGGTATAGTTGCATCAACAATTTGAGCTGTGCCACTTATTAAACCGAGGTTCCAACCTAACCCAAGTAAAGACAGAGCAACAATTAATAATAGTAAAGAATCACTCGGCGCCATCGCAGCTATGACACCCGCCGCTAATAAAATTATTCCACCAGCTATACTCATCGTAGTTCGTCCGATTTTATCAATTAACATTCCTGTAACGAGAGACGGAAGATACATTGCACCTACATGAAAACCAATTACAAGCCCTACTGCACTTAAACCATGACCATGATGCCCCATATGAACTGGCGTCATCGTCATAATCGCAACCATCACTATTTGAGTAAGTATCATAACGATTGCTCCAACTGTAATACCTCGTTTGTTTTCTTTCACTTCTTCTGTTACTGGTTGCCCTTTATATGTATGTTCTCGTTTATATGTTTCTATTATGTTAGCAATAATTAATGGATCTGGACGAAGCATAATAAAAAGGACAAGACCCGCCAGTATAAATGCCGCTGCTGATAATATAAACGGACCTGCAAGGTTAGGAATTCCGATTGAATGGGCAAAATCTCCCATTACGCCTACTAAGTTCGGTCCTGCAACTGCACCGAAAGTCGTCATAACCATCGTAATACTAATAGCAGTTGCTCGTTGTCTCTTATCTGCTAAATCGGTACCAGCATAACGAGCTTGTAGATTCGTCGCTGTACCTGCACCATATATGAGTAAAGAAATAAGTAAAAGAATAATGCTATTTGTTAAAGCTGCCATTACAACACCAATTGCTCCAAATCCACCTACTATAAACCCTGTTGCAAGACCTATCCGGCGTCCATATCGTTGCGAAAGCTTCCCTACTATGAAGGCTGCTAATGCCGATCCCAATGTAAACATAGCAGTCGGTAATCCTGCAAATGCATCTGTTCCAAGCATTTGCTGCGCAAGAAGTGCTCCCACTGTAATACCAGCAGCTAGTCCTGCACCGCCAAACATTTGTGAAATGCTGACGATTATTAACGTTCGTTTGTATAATTTTTGTTGCTCTTCTTCTGTGTACACATGATTATCTATTAAAGCCCCTGCCTTATATAGCAATTCCCCATCCTCCTTTTAAAGTTAAGCCCTCTTGTTAATGTACTATGTTTAACGTTGCATATTCAATGGCAATTTCCATTCGTTCCTTTCATTCTAAAAAACTTTCTAATCATACTCGACTTATCCCATGCTACATTAAAAATACTGCTATTCACAATATACAAGGAGAAAACAATGAAAAAACAGGCTGCTATAGCCTGTTTTTCTTTACGCTTCTTCCACTAATCTTCCCCTTCTCTTTTTACTCAAAGCTTTCCCTTCCCAAAACAACAAACTTACGAAAGCACAAATTAAAATAATTGGCACACTTGCTGTATATAAATCTGTAAAACTCATAGCCATCTGATTCTTGGCATAATGATTCACATCATTCGAAAATGTGAGTACCTCTTTCTTTATACTTTCTTCTTGTTTTTCAACTTCTTCTGTCACTTGCCTCATAACTTCTTCTCTTTTTACATCTCTATATTCTACTGGAACTTCTCTTAATATTTCATCCGTCTTGTCGCGAATCAATTCTTCCTTTTTCTCTTTACTTAATCCCATTATCATTGCATTTTGTTTCTTATTTATATTTGACTCTAAACTTTGATTCTGTATTTTTTCTTTAGTCATTTGTAAAATTTCAGTTTGCTCAGCACTATTCACATGAATATTACGCACCTTTTCTTCTGCATAACGATATACATTTTCTTTATTTACAGTTAAATTGTGAGTTAAGTTAGAGACAAATATTGCGACCGCCAATACAATTCCAACTTGTCGTAACATTGATACAACACTTTGAGAAGCAGTTAATAATTCTCCTTCAAAGGAAGACGCACTTAAAACTGTAATTGGCCCCACTACTAAACCATATCCAACACCTAATATCATACACGGAATAATAATTTCTATATTTGTTGAATCAACATCAATCATTTGCAACCAATAGTAGGAAAGCCCCATAACAAGAAATCCTGACAAAATAATAGTTACTTTTCCGAGTTTTTTAATTAAAGTTGCTGCAACTGGTGAGACAAAAAATATCATTGCTGAAATAGGTGTCACTAAAAAAGCCGCTTCAATTTCCGTTCTACCTTGTAGTTTCGTCAAGAACGTTGGAAGCAATACAGTAACTCCAATTAAAAATAAATTACTTAATATAACAACGATAGACGCTCCGACAAACATTCGATCTTGAAATAACTTTAAATTCACCATTGGGTTATGAATCTTTCGTTCTACTAAAACAAATAGAATAAGAGAAATAGTGCTAATTGCATAACAAGACAAAGCAATATTACTTTGCCATCCCCATGTATTACCTTTTACTAATATGAGAGTAAATGAAAAAATTGCTGTGCTACTTAATAGTAGTCCTATCCAATCTATTTTTGAGATAATACGTTCTTCATTTTTTATTTGTAGCATGATGCAACATAACACGATTCCTATTATACAAACCGGAACATTAACGAAGAACACCCATCTCCATCCTAAATTTTGCGTAATAATTCCACCTATTACTGGTCCCATAGCAGCTGATAATCCTTGTGTAACTCCTAAAATCGCAAGTGCAACATGTCTCTTTGCTAATGGCATAGCTGATACACCTATTACCATACTCGTTGGAAATAAAATTGCTGCCCCAATACTTTGTATTAAACGAGAAAAAATGAGAAAATCGCCTGTATTAGCAAAAGCGCAAAGTACTGATCCACCACCAAAAATCACCAGACCAAGAATATACATCTTTGCTTTCCCAAAAATATCAGCTATCCGTCCTAGCGGAATGGCGAGTACTGCAATCGTCATTGTATAGACATTTAATACCCAAGACATCTTTTCTAATGAAGTATTTACACTCGATTGTATGGCCGGTAAAGCTATATTCATAATTGTCGTATCAATCATACAAAGAAAAATACCTAGACACATTAAAAAGACAATCTTAATACCCTTTGATTGCTCCATGTTTATCTACCCCTTTATTTATTATGAACTTTTTTTCATTCTTCTGTTTTATTATTTCCCTTTGCCTCTAACTGTTCTAATTTTCTCTTTAACGTCTCCACTTGCGCACTATACGAAGCAATACCTACATCGAGCGAAATTTCTTCAACGAAAGTAATACCTACTCTCCACTTTTCATATTTCAATCGAAGATCCGCAATATATGCTTCTTTTCGTTTAATTTCGTCTTCAATCCATTTTTTTATCGCCTTATCATCGCTATAATTTCCGAAATACATCCTCATTAAAAAATCTGAACGCAACACATCTTTCTCTACGTCCGTTTGCATGTATTGATAAAACTCTTCACGTCCTTCATCTGTAATAAAGTACATTTTCTTGTTCGGTTTTCCTTCTTGCATTACAACTTCTTTTTTTATTTTCCCCTCATTCTCTAGTTGTCGTAACGTTGGATAAATCATTCCAAAACTCCCATCAAAAAAATGCGTAAATACATCTTCGAACACAATTTTAATATCATAACCAGACATTTCTTTTCCCATTAATAAACCTAAAACAACATCTCTTCCCTTCAAACTAAAACCCCCATACAGTATATAATCAATAATCATATTAACATTGTTAATATTATTATTGATTATATACCTTTTTTTGTTAATTGTAAAATGTTTCTAAATGAAAAACCATCCTATAATTTGATTTCTCAAATTTCCAGGATGGCTCTTCCTATATCTCACATTCAAACTTTAGGCTATTTTACAACTACATCTTGATTATTTTCAAAGTCCTCTGCCTTACCTTCTTTCATTTCATAATAATAAGAAGGTAATTCTATACCATGCTCTAAGAAATAATCCTCAATTAATGAAATAATCACTTTCAATGTTTTCAAACGTGCGTATAATTTATCATTACTCGCGATAATTTGCCATTTAGCATTTGGCTTATTTGTTTTTTCAAACATTTCTTCCATTACTTCAACATACTCGTCCCATTTTTCACGATTACGCCAATCTTCATCTGTAATTTTCCATCTCTTCAAAGGATTATTCTCCCTATCTTTAAACCTCTTTAACTGTTCATCTTTGCTAATATGATAGAAGAACTTCCCTATTATGTAATGGTCATCTGTTAATAGTTTTTCAAAATCATTAATCTCATCATATGCTCTCATCCACTCTTCCTTTGTAGCAAATCCTTCCACACGCTCAACTAACACACGACCGTACCATGAGCGATCAAAAATAGTAATTTGCCCATACTGAGGAAGTTTCCGCCAGAAACGTTGCAAATAATGGTAACGTTTTTCATGAGGTGCAGGTGCTCCAATTGGAGTTACTTGAAAACCACGTGGATCAAGATGCTCCGTCACTCTTTTAATCGCTCCACCTTTACCTGCCGCATCCCAACCTTCCATAACGAGCATAACCGCGATTTTTTCTTCTTTTAAAATTTGCTGTAATGCTAATAAGCGCCTTTGATATTTTTCGAGTTTCTTATTGTACTTAGATTTTGATTCAATTTTTTTCGTTAAATCTACTTTAGCAAGATGCCCATTTCCCATAAAACAAATCCCCCTTGTTGTATGATAATATTATTTTAACATATTTTTGGTAAATTTTTCATATTACAAAAAACTGTGCAGGAGAATCTCTACACAGTTTTTCACTCTAACTTTACATCTACCTCGATATTCCCTTTTCTATTGCTCACAGCTTTCATGATGTGTATTAGCATATGGATCAAATGTAATAATTCTTAACAATCACCCTTACATTAAATGGTATATCCTCTTATAAAGAGAAGATAATAACAAATAAATCCGTTACAGAATGGGAGTTCTCAAAAATGAAACGAAAAATATTCTCTCTCTTTGTGCTTATTTGTGTAGTACTACCAATGCAAGCTAGCGCTTACACATTTCAATCGCTACCAATTGTGTTAAAGTCTAAACAATGGTATATCGAAATTGATAAATCTCATAACTCAAACGAACAAATAATCCGGTCAAAACAAGGTGTATATGATACGTATAGTTTACTCGTAAAAAATATCGGTACTGATGTTTCAAATGTATCTGTAGAAATACTTGATAACACGCCTACATCTAAAGCTACCTTTACACCTACTACATCTGATGAAAACATTTCAAAAAGTCATACAAGCTTTGACTACATGGTATTTCCATTAGATTTTAATAGCCATAATTTTAAAGTCGTTATTACTTGGGAAGAAAAGAATTTCTCTTACAATGGTCATCCGGTAAATGAGGGTAAAAAAATGAAACAAACATTTGTATTTAATGAAGACTAAGCCTTATTTTAAGTATGGCTTAGTCTTTTTTTTATGAAATCCGATTGGATTGCTTATGTCACTTCTTTTGCAATTGCCATTTTCGTTGCTTTCTTGCAAATACATGTTTCCCATATATGTACAGAAGACTCTTCATTAGAAAGATGCTTCAATAATATGAACCGTTCATACTCTATTTTATTATCAACAGGAGTCACAATATATACAGTAAAATTCTTCGTATTAAATACCTGTTATTTTACAACATATTCGCCTTGTAGTTCCGATTCTAAAAATTCGTTGAAGCAATCTACAACCATATAAGATAACTCCTTTCATTATTCATCCAAATTTTTAATCAAACTTACGAATACTTGGGACAGATAGCGCTATTACAATTGTAAAGATTACGAATAATGCTAGCATTAATATAGTTACCTCTCCGCCTATTACATTCGCTAACCAACCAACAACTACATATCCTAATGGCAATAAAGCAAAAGAACCTAACATATCAAGGCTTGCTACTCTTCCGAAAGCTTCTTCCGGTACGAGCTCTTGTAAACTCGTTTCCCAAATGAGTCCAAATATCATCATACCGAATCCTTCAATTGCCATTAAGAATATTAAAGCAGGCGCCCAAGAAATAAAAGGCATAACTAATAGAGCGAAGCCGCTAATTAAAACACCTCCATAGGCCAGTAACCCTCTCTTGTGCCACCGCTCTTTCCCACCAAATATTAATGCGGCAATTACAGCACCGCCACCAGAAGATGCCATTCCCAGTCCGTAAACGTAAGCTTCAAAATGATGATGAATATTAAATAACCATGGAATTAATACGACGATAATGCCGGCATAACAAATATTTACGAAAGAAAAAACGAAGATTGTAATCCAAAGCCACGGATGACTTTTTAAAACTAAAACACCCTCCATAAACTCCTTTTTATAATCGACCTTACTCTTTTCAATCGATTTTATTTTTTTAAACTTAATTTCTTTTAAAAATAATAAACATAAAAATGATAATAAGTACGTTGCTGCATCTAATCCAAATCCTATCCCAGCAGATGCAACTGAAACGATTAATCCACCAAGTGCTGGTCCAATTAACCGTATGCCTTGATTACTCATTTGCGTTAATGCATTAGCTGCATTGCGAATTTCAGGTACGAATACTTTCGCCCTCACAGCAGAATATGCTGGCTGAAATATCCCTTCCATAAGTCCATATACGGCAACGAGGACATATAACAGCCTAATCGTTAACAAATCCGTAAATATAAGTGATGCAAGTAATAGCATTACTATACAGCGGATTATATCCGTAAATAACATTAATTTTACTCGATCAATTCGATCTACAACTAACCCTGCAAACGGTAAAGCAAGAATATTAGGTAGCATATACATTGCCATAGTCATCCCCATTACAACTGTTGAACCAGTTAGTGAGTAAACAACGACTGGCAAAATAACCATTGTTATAGAACTCCCTAAAGTTGAAAGCAATTGTCCAATCCACAAAAACTTAAAATGCCGTGATACTTTGACTGGCAACAGTAATTTTCCGACATATCCTAAACCTTTTTTGGTTTGTATTTCTCCCTGCATTTTCCTCACCTCTTTTCACTTAACTATAAACTCTATAATAAACATCTGAAAAATATTAATATTCTATTTTAAATTATAATATGAAACTACTATATTTATGGTAAAATTATCAAAAAAATACAAAGGAGAAAATATGGTCATGCCTTCCAATTCACCTAACATCGAGCACCAGATCTATACAATGTGTATGATCCAGCGTAACAATGAAATTTTACTTTTAAAACGTCCCAATCATCGAGGCTTTCCTGGCTATATAGCTCCTGGCGGAAAAGTAGATTTTCCAGAAAGTATCGTCCAAGCTGCTATACGAGAAGTAAAAGAAGAAACTGGACTACACGTTTCTAATTTAACTTTTAAAGGGGTAGACGAATATGTAAATCCTAAGGGGCATGTTCGATATATGGTATTCAACTATTGGACCGACTCATTTGAAGGCGAGCTTCTTATTAATCCTCCTGAGGGTGAATTAGTATGGGTGCCAATCGATACAGCACTCAATCTTCCTATGCAAGATTGGTTTAAAGAAAGATTCCCTTTATTTTTTGAAAAAGGTACGTTTGAAATTCAACGTGTTTGGGACCGAGACTTAGATAAACAAGTCGCTATGACAATTACCCATACGTAAAAAAGCTTGGAATCCTTCCAAGCTTTTCTTACTTCACCTCTATTTTCTTAATCTCATAATCAATTTCTAAAAACTTAACTCCGAATATCCACATTTTATGGTGAGCAGTTAGCATGTGACCCTTTCCCTCTTTAATGATAAAAATCTCTGTTAACGGTAAACGGATTGTAAAGAAACCAGTATGTAAATAAATCCCCTCATCTCCCTTACTATTTTCTCTCAACTTACTAGTAATGATTAAATCATTGCTATCATTACATACTTTTAAAATACCTGTCATATTCGAATAAGGTAAAGGCAATGCAATATTCATATATGTCTCGTTCTTATGCGTATGTTTTGAATACAGAGCCAAAAAAATAGACTCTCCTGCTTCATTTTCCCTTAGCCAAGCCCTTACATTCTCTCTCCCATCTTTCTCATCATTTACACCTATGATAGAACCATACATTGTTTCCCACTTATCGCCCATCCCTAAATGTATTTGTCCTACTCGTTTACTCATTTTCGTATAACAAAATGCAAATGGACGGAACCAACGAGCCCATTTAATATTCGATTGTAACTCATACGCTGCTGTATTTTCATAAAAACGAATTATACTTAAAGGAACCTTCGTCACGTCAAATGACTCACTATGAAAATCATTTATTTTATCAACTAAACCGTTGTATTCCTTACTATCTACTAAATTTCCATTCTGTAAAAATGTCCCACCAATTCTCACGCTTCCTCTTAATCTACTCATTGGTTTCCCATAGTACTTATAATTTGGAGCACTCTTTTCAATCATCCAACCTACAAATGCTGGTAATGCTACTCCAATACCATTTACCACACCGTGAATCCAAACCATTTGAGCAATTGTAATCGTCAGTACTTGTTTTAAATTTCCGTATGAATATATGAGTGAGAACATAATTGTAACCATGAGCGTACTAGACGAAATGATTAAGAGAACCTTTGCACGAATAGCATTAAATTTCGCTTTCCAAACGTAAATACCATATCCATAAATAGCACATAAATATATCACAACTGCAAAAAATTCAAATATCCTCAAATATGTAATTCCTATTGCAACTGTCATAGGTGAAATCATGATGATAAACATAATAGCATCATACACTTTACTTCTCTTTTCTCTTTTTCTCCCTATTAAACCAGCTGATAATGGCAATAAAAACGCCGAATAATGAAAATGTGCAGCTGTGAGTAAAACAATGTCAGAGCTAAAATGCATAATTGAAAGTTTTGCTACTGAAGCAAAAAACCAAAAACCACCTAAAAACAAATAAATAAACGCACTATCTATGACGGTCTCCTCTAACGGCTTCCATCCTCTTTCTAGCAATCTACTTACACCAAATAACGCAACAATTCCTGTATATACAAACCAAACTAGCGCAAATAAATAGTGATTTGTGACGAAAGCTAGCATTGCGCAAATTGCTGCGATTGGATATAAAAACGATACGAATTTATAAAATAATAAATACGATCCATTTCTTGTTCTTTTATCAATAATACAAAAAGACATCGGTATAAATAATAAAACAGATAATAATATAATTGCTTCAACAGGATTTATATTCGACCACTCACATATTAGAAAAACAACATAACAAGCAAGCCCAAATATTATATTTTTCATATCGTTTATTCCCTTTCTACAAATGTTCCCTTGTATGAAAAAAGCGAACCAATTAACGGGTTTCGTACTTGTACATGAATTCGAAAACACTTAAGTGTTTCATCATAACTTTCAACAATTTTTGCCTCACCATACAAAAATTTTGGTAACGGCATTTTTCTTCCAAACATATAAAACCATTGTTCCTTTGAAGAAATATGCATTGCCCCTAACTCATCGATATGAAAATGCAGTGTAGAAACGAGTAAATGTGGTTCGCCAAAATAATCTACAATTTCATTTTCGTTTTCATCCAATTGCATAACTGCGTTAAAATATCTTTTCTTATTATGAAAATAAAAAGTACGGTTCCACCTTACTAATTCTTGTCCATATTCATCTCGCTCAGCTATGTTTTGTATCGTAAATGGAATTTCCTCTCCTCGTTCCGAGAAAAACATTCGAAACTTCGATGCAATTTTCAATATAAATTTTACGAAAAAAGAGCCACCGTAAATTTCATCCATCTTTCCTTCCCCTGTAAAACTATTCTCTTCTGTAATCGCATAACGCTTCTGCAATTCAGGATGAAGATTTTTATAGGTATCCCCTAATAATCGTTCATACATATTAGCCATACACTTGTCCCTTTCTCGCCCTCTTGCAATTTTTCGCGCTTGGTAAATCGAAACTATTTATATAACCGACAATTGATAACCCCATTAGAAGAACATTTAATGTAATCGGATTAAACGGCCCTGTAAAGCTTGCGATATTCGTAAATCCTGCCGCTAACGTTAAAACTAGTAATACAATAATATGCAGTATAAATAATTTTCGTTTTATTATTGGCAACAGCCATACGACACCGAAAATTATTTCTAACACCCCAATTATTTTAAGTATACATACACTACTTTCATTTGAACCGATTAATAAAGAAAGCATCTTTACTTCCTCTGAATGAGTAAACAGTAGTTTTGGCACTATCCCTTGATATATCCATACAAAAGCAAATAAAAAACAAACGAGCCAATACGTCATCGTTCTTCTAATTAGCAAACTAGGATGCAAACCTTTTTCCAACCATAATTTGAGAGCATCAAAACTCCAAGCAGTCGCCCAACCTAATAATGGACGAAACATATATGAATCAATCACATTTCCTATACGACCATATCTCGTATCATAATCATATTGCGTTTCAAAATGAATACACTCTTTATGCGGTGTATACTTCCAATAACCACGCCCTATTCGTATAAGTGATAATGTATTGTCTGTCCAAAATTTCAAAGAAGAAATCCGTTCACCAGTTTCTTTTCTTATTTCACCTATCGATTCCCCTTCTCCGCCTATTTCAAGCCCAAATCCTATCTTTGTTTTATATAAAAACTTCTGTGGTTCTCCCTCTTTTTTCTCTAAATACGAAATTTCAGTAAAACGAGCATCCCATTCTGTATGTAGGTCTGGTTCTTGCGTATATTCCCATAATTTCTCTATTGTCGTTTTCATTTCTGTTGCAACATAAATAGGCCTTTTTCTTTTCATACTCCGACCTCCTACACTCTATATTTTTAATGTACATGTAATATATGTATTTTGCTACATTTTTCACAAACTTTATCTCTAAAAAGAAAGAATTTTGAAAATACATATAAAACACTTGATTCCCTGAATAATTTAAATTATTATAAAACAAATGTTACCAACAACTTCATAAATCAAACACTCTCGCCTAAAACGTGAGATAGAGGTTGCAATACTTATGAGTATTCTAATGGAGACACAGAGATGTCTATGAAATTGGATGAAAGGAAGTGTTGCCGAAATTGATAAATTTCTCTGCATTTATCAATTGGGGCTGTTTTCGAATAGAAACAGAACTGTCATATGTACAGACATGTACGTATGAAGAGCTATCTACAAAAAAGAGATATCATTTTCATGGTATTCCTTTTTTGGCGGTTTTTTTATTAGCTCCGTTTTCTGTTTCCCTTTTCCTGTAACAGCACCATCCTCACTTATTTGAGATGGTGTTTTTTGTTTTTCTCTCTGGTAACTACAGGAATATTGGGATTTATATATGTCCTAATCTATTCTTAAAAATGGACGAAAGAAGGAATTCGTAATGGAAACGATTGTACAAAAATTTGGTGGTACTTCTGTCGGAAGTGTTGAGCGCATTCAACATGTGGCAAATTTAATTATTGAAGAATATGAACGAGGACATAGTATCGTCTCTGTCGTTTCAGCAATGGGGAAAAGCACAGATGAACTTGTAGCACTTGCTAACGCTATTGCGGAAAATCCGAGTAAACGTGAAATGGATATGCTTCTATCTACAGGAGAACAAGTAACTATTTCATTATTAACAATGGTACTACAAGCAAAAGGTTATAACGCAATTTCATTAACAGGATGGCAAGCTGGTATTACGACAGAATCTGTACACAGTAGTGCACGGATTACTGACATTAACGTTGAGCGTATTCAGTCTTATCTTACTGAAGGCACGATTGTTATCGTAGCTGGTTTCCAAGGAATCAGTGAAAAAAATGAAATTACAACGCTTGGACGTGGTGGCTCTGATACGACAGCTGTTGCATTAGCAGCGGCACTAAAAGCGAAAAAATGTGATATTTATACGGATGTAACAGGCGTATACACGACGGATCCACGAGTTGTAAAGACAGCTTACAAATTAGATGAAATTTCTTATGATGAAATGTTAGAACTGGCAAACCTCGGCGCCGGCGTATTACATCCACGTGCTGTTGAATTTGCCAAAAATCATCATGTCGTTTTAGAAGTTCGCTCAAGTATGGAACAAGAAAACGGAACAATTGTAAAAGGAGAATGTAACATGGAACAACAATCAATCGTTAAAGGTATTGCTTTTGAAGATAATATTACACGTGTCACAGTGAAAGGATTGGAACAAGGTTCACTTTCAATAATTTTCTCTACGTTAGCTAACGCACATATTAATGTAGATATTATTATTCAAAGTATTACAAATGAAGGAACTGTTCATCTTTCCTTCTCTATCCATTCTAATGACTTACAAGAAACACTAGAAGTATTGGAACAGAACCAAGAAGATCTTCACTATGAGTCTGTAGAACATGAAAATCATTTAGCAAAAGTATCAATTGTAGGATCTGGTATGGTATCTAATCCAGGTGTTGCTGCGAATATGTTCACTACTTTAAAAGAAGAAGATATTCATATTAAAATGGTAAGTACATCTGAAATTAAAGTGTCTGTCGTTATTGACCGCCTTCATTTAGTAACAGGTGTGGAAGCACTTCATCAATCATTTATGGCGAAAATTGAGCCTTTAGTGCAAATGAGCTAATTTAATATTTTTATTGCAACTTACAAAAACATATTAATCTATTTCTTTCCTATATAAATAAAAAGCTGTTTGCATAGATTTCAAGACTCTACGCAAACAGCTTTTTAATATATTATCGATATCCAAAAATCATTATAAAACAATGAAATTATTCTTTAAACTCTTTCCTAGGAAATATAGTTGACTCTTCTTACTTCTTATCACACATATCGTTTCTCTCTTTCCCTTGAAAAAATGATCTATATTCATTGAAAATAATTTTCTTCACATCCGAGTAAAAGACCATCATGAATAGTGCAATTCCTAATACAACCACCTGTATTTTTTCATACTCAATGAACGCACTCATAATGAGCAAACCACATCCAATATAAAAACCAAACTCATTCTCTTTCTCAAAATCCGCCTCTTCTTCATCAATATGTATTTTCTCTTTAAAGCTTTGATTCCCTTTTATTAACTCATCTAGCGTAACGTTGTACATTTCGCTCAGTAAAATTAAATTATCAATGTCAGGGTAACTTTTATCATTTTCCCACTTATAAACCGCTTGCCTCGTCACACCAATTTTTTTAGCAACATCCTCTTGCGAAAACTCCTTTGATTCTCTTAGTTTTTTTAGCTGTTCTCCTATACTCATAACGTCCCCTCCTTTAGCAAATTATTACATAAAGGGAGATAAAAAAGAAAGAAACTATTAGTAACACGCACTGTAAACCACTAGTTTACACAATAAAAAAAGGGAGAGTAACTCTATTTTCAAGCTACTCTCCCTCTCACTTATATTAATTAAAACAGATGAATGTTTTCTTTCTTACAAGCTTCACGTAAATCGTCAGGCCATACAGAAGATTGAACTTCACCGATATGTGCTTTGCGTAAAAAGTACATGCACATTCTTGATTGTCCAATACCACCACCAATTGTTAATGGTAGTACATCTTCTAAAATACCTTTATGGAAATCATACTCACGTTTGAAATCATCACCCGTTTTTGTTAACTGTTCATCAAGTGATTTACTATCAACACGAATTCCCATTGATGATAATTCGAATGAAGCTTGTAATACTGGGTGCCAGAATAAAATGTCACCGTTTAATTTCCAATCATCATAATCGGCTGCGCGTCCGTCATGCTTTTCACCTGAACGAAGTGCATCACCAATTCCGATAATGAAGACTGCACCGTGTTCTTTTGCAATTGCATGTTCACGGTCTTTCGGCGTTAATTCTGGATATTTATCTTCTAGCTCTTGGGAAGTAATGAAAACAACTTCTTCTGGTAAATACTTTCCAAGGAACGGATATTTTTCAAATAAGTGATCTTCCAAATCTTTGAATATTCCATAAATTGTCCGTACTGTTTCTTGTAAGTAATCTACAGTGCGCCATTCTTTTTGAACGATTTTTTCCCAATCCCATTGGTCGACGTAAATGGAATGTGTTGCATCAAGTTCTTCATCACGACGAATCGCGTTCATGTTTGTATATAAACCTTCACCAGCTTCATATCCATATTCATGTAGTGCAAATCGTTTCCACTTTGCTAGTGAATGAACAATTTCTAATTCTTCTCCTGAATGTAACATATCAAATTCAATTGGACGTTCTACACCGTTTAGATGATCGTTTAATCCTGATTTTTTTGTTACGAATAATGGTGCAGATACGCGGAATAGTTCAAGACGTTTTGCTAATTGGTCTTCGAAAAATGTTTTAACTTCCTTAATTGCGATTTGAGTCTCTCTTACTGTCATTAATGATTGATACATGGTGGTTTCCCCCTAAAATGTTTGGATGTTGTGAAAAGAAGCCAACAAAAAAAGCCCTTCTTCCCCAAAAAACTGGGACGAAAGGCTTTGGTTCCGCGGTACCACCCAAATTAGCAACAGAGGTTGCTCACTTATACAGTACGGAGATGAAGATCTCGATACTGTTCTTCTTGTAACGGCGAAGTGCCCGGCTAAGTCTACTTTCCTATAAAGGGTTTCGGTTAGCAACTCCAGGAGGTTCTTCATAATAGGCTTCGTATCAGGCTCACACCACCCCTGACTCGCTTAGACTACGTCCTACTACTACTCGTCCTTTCATAGTCGTTTTGTTGTCACATCTCTGAAACATTTTATTAATGATTATTCTATACAAAAAATAAAGAAAGTCAACAAAAAGTTTTAAAATATTTTTCAATTCTATATTTTACGGCTTTATTGATTGTTGTTAATTTAACATCTTTACTTCTTCTGCCTCGTCAATCCAAAAAATGTTTCACTAACCGAAACTAACGTATACACAACAATTAGTGTAATCGTTCGAAATATAGAATCCGCAGTATTTCTTATTATTTTCATTTTCTTTGTAATTCCTTTCAGTTTACTTGCAATTTCATGATATACTATAGCATTCAAGCAGTTTGTTTTTACTTAAAGCAAACATAGTCATTTATCAAGAGTATTTTCTAATTCATTGACTATTATCAAACAAGATTTTTATATAACGGAGTGATCATATGAGCAAAACGAAAGCGAAACCGAAAAAAGGTGTAGGACAAGGTACAGGAAGTAAAGGATGGAACCGTTGGCAATCAAGTGCAAAGAAAAAGAAAGCAGCAAAGCCATATAAAAGTAAAGGCACAAAGAAGTAATTTAAATACCATTTGATTTCTTTACTTTGTTCAAAACAAAATATAATTATTAAAACAAAAAAACTATGCTCTCATAAATTTGAAAGCATAGCTTTTTTTATTTTAAATCATAAGAATTTCTCGAATTTCTTCCTCAGTTATGGAGGATAATTTCCCTTCTCCTGGCTCAATTACTTCAGCAATTAAATTTTTCTTCGTTTCTTGTAGTTCATGCATTTTCTCTTCAATTGTTCCGTGGGCTACTAACTTAATAACTTGCACCGTATTTTTTTGTCCCATTCTATATGCTCTATCTGCTGCTTGTTGTTCAACAGCTGGATTCCACCATAAATCATATAATATCACTGTATCTGCACCAGTTAAGTTAAGACCCGTACCACCAGCTTTTAAAGAAATAAGAAACAAATCGCCTTCACCTTCGTTAAACCGATTGCATAGCTCTACACGTTCCTGCGCTGGTGTACTCCCGTCTAAATAAAAGTATGGAATCGCTTGACGATTTAACTCACGACCAATAATGGAAAGCATCTTCGTAAATTGAGAAAAGATCAAAATTCTCTTCCCAGTACTTCTACATTCTTCTAAAATCTCTAACAGTTGTTCAAATTTAGCTGAACTGCCTTTGTAATCATCAACGAATAAAGCAGGATGATTACAAATTTGTCGTAATCTCGTTAAACCAGCTAATATTCTAATTTTATTTTTACGTAACGTATCTTTGTCTAAATGTTTTAACGTTTCTTCCCTTAATTTCGCTAAATAAGCTGCATACAATCTCTTTTGGTCTGGTAATAACTCCGATGACTGTAAATGCTCTATTTTATCTGGCAACTCATTTAATACGTCCTCTTTTAATCGTCTTAATACGAATGGTTTCACTCGCTTCGCTATATCCTCACGCCTTAAATCACCGAACTCTTTTCTTCCTGGTAATAATTCTGGGAAGACGACATGGAAGATAGACCATAGCTCTTCTAACGAATTTTCTACAGGTGTTCCTGTTAATCCGAAACGATACTCCGCTTGAATCGTTTTCACCGCTTTTGCAGTTTGCGTTGTAGGGTTTTTAAACGCTTGTGCTTCATCAAGAAATAGTGTATGAAACGGCCTTTCATACAACCTTATATCTCTTCTCAGCAATGGATATGACGTAATTATGACATCAAATTCTGCTATATCTTTTAAAATTTTCCGGCGCTCTATTTGATTTCCATCTGCAATAACTGCTCTAATATGCGGGGCGAATTTTTTCAATTCACTCAGCCAATTATAGACGAGGGACGACGGAGAGACTACTAATATAGGCATGTTTTTCTCTCGAATTTCAGGCAAAACAGAGTCTATAAAAGCAATGCTTTGCAGTGTTTTCCCGAGTCCCATATCGTCTGCTAAAATGCCTCCAAAACGGTAATAGGCGAGTGTTTTCATCCACTCGAATCCATACACTTGATACTCTCGCATTTCTGCCTGTAAAGTATTTGGCACAGCAAATTTCAATTTTTTCGGGTTTTGAATATTTTCTACTAGCTCTTGAACAGAATCATCCAAACTTAAAACATTACCTTCGTGAAGTCCGTTCATCCATTTTACACTCCGGATAAGCGGAACATTCACTTCTTCCCCATGTAAAAATTCTTTCCGAATACCCGTTTCTTTTACAAATTGATTAATTTCATTAAACTCTTTACTCTCCAGTGATAATAAAGAACCGTTCGCTAATCGGTAATATTTCCGTTTCTCTTCAAGAGCTACTAATACTCCTTTAATTTCCGCCTCCGGTATTCCTTTTATATCAAAACGAAATGACAACCAGTCTATCCTCTCTTTTCGTCTAACTCTAATAAGAGGAGCTGTATCTCCTTTATGAATTCGTAATTTGATTGCTGTCGTCGCATAAATATCAAGTAAACCTTTTAATGTTGGAACGACGTGATATAAAAAATTGTACTCAGCTTCTTCATTATGCATAAAGTAACCGCCTTCCGTTTTCGCAAAGGCACTTTCACTCATAATATCTAAAATCTCTTTTTCCTTTTTCTCATCACGATTAAAAACAGACGGCTGTCCATCCTCTTCTAACGGATTAATTATGACGTTTCCATAGTGAAATTCAAGACCTGCTAACAAGCGATTTTTCACTCTATCTAAATATAATTTCGCTTTTAATACGGGTGTTTCAACACGATCTGATACTACCTCATCAATTCGTACAGTTCCTAGCTTCATTAAACCTGGTACAACTTTTGCTACAAAATATTCCATCTTATCTGCCGGAATGTATAATTGGTTACTACTAGAGCGATTCATCATTTTTTGTAATTCGATAAGCCGCTTGCAATCCTCAGCGTTCAACTGATACAGTTTCCCTCCAAATAGAGCATAACTATACGTATCCATTACCTCAACTCGTTGTAAGCCATCAATATAAAGCGTAAACCCACTGTTACTCCCTTTATTAAACTCAAAATGTAATGGAAGGAGTCCTTTTGAAATTTGTAAACCATGAAAAGATTGTCCATTTTGATTCAGTCTCACACACTCAACTTTAGAAAGTAAAGAAAGCATATCCCCCCAAGACGCTGGCGGTATTAAAATCATGCTATCATCTTGTTTTGCATGTACTTCTAGCGTATCCTCATACATTTTTTCATTATGATGAATTTTAATAAGTTGCTGAATAATCGCATCTGTATCTTGTTTAAAGCTATGTACATCTGGTGTATATGTAAACTCATTGGAACAATTAAAAAGTTCTCTTCTCTCCACCTTAAAAAGAAATTCTCTAATCTGATTTACGAAATACGTTTTGGCAAGTTTCAGCTGCATTCCTAGAAGCGCTCCACCTTGTTTCGTAACTACTGGTGTACAAATAAATTCAACATGAAGTATTTCACGTGTATCAAAACGATGTTGTTTACTTTTCGGTCTCAGTGGCTTGTCTGCAAACAACTGAAACATCCCACTTGTTAATTGATCATTCCCGCTCATGTGTTCACTACTAGCTGGGCGCATTCCACCCGTTTGCTGATTATAATTTATTTGTATCAATACTGCTGCAACATGTTGACAGTACGTTTGAAAAGACGCTAATGACGGACAACTACATTTCGCAACAACATCACCCTTTTTAATTTTTTCGACTGTAACATGAAAATCTTCGTTTCCTTTTACTGTCGCCTCGCAAATTTCTTTATTTTCATCATAATGATTTATTATTACTTTATTTGATTTATAATAAGCTTCGCCTCTTTTATATGAGGTCTCTCCGCACACTTCTTTAATAATCGATTTATTTAACGTAAAACTCATTGCTTTGACACTTCCTTACTGTAAAACCATTTTCTTTTACTTAACATTTTACATGCTTCACGAGAAAATATAAAATGTTGGTTTAACAAAAAAGATACTTATTTATAAACGCCTCAGACTGTAAGCAAATAGAGTTTCAGCACTTGTCCCTAAACTCTTAAAACCGCCTATTATACAGGCGGTTCTGAAAGGTTCCAGCATAGTATTTAAATATTTTCTACATTTTTCATGTAAAAGTTTTACTGGCCATCGCATCAACAATTTAAAAGATATGATTTTATGAAGAAGAGTGATAAAGGTTTTTCACACACACACCGTAGAGATGGATGTGCATATTTTGATGCAGGGGGCTTACTGTCTATAATAAGAGGATAAAGTAGATAATTTACATATTTTCATGCGTGCCCTTATATAAGACTGTTATTGCGGCTAGTATAAGGATGATCCCCATACAAGCAGGTGCGGCATGCCCAAGTGAAACATAAATTTGACCTCCAATAATCGGCCCAATCATTCTTGCTAAAGCTTGAATAGATTGACTACCTCCTTGAATCCTTCCTTGTTCACTAGAATCGACAGACTTCGAGAGCATCCCATTGAATGAAGGTCCAAAGATGGAATCACCAAAACCATATATAAACATTCCAGCGATAAGAAACGGATAAAATGAGAACAAAGCTGATGCTGCAATAAGACTATAACCTATAATCTCCGAAACCATTCCGAGAATTGCTATCTGTTTATCAGTAAGTTTTGTCAAAAGTTTTGGCATTATAAAACTTTGTGAAATGATATCTTGGAATCCCATAATTGAAAACATAAGTCCGATTAACGCAGGCTTCCAACTAAAAGTATCCATTGTAAATTGTGAAAAAATTGCCTGTAAAGATCCATTTGGTATCCAAAGTAAGAATGCTGAGACAAGTAGCCATTTTAAATTTTTCATGGAAAGTATATTTGCAAGTTGTGTAAATGGATTCAATCTTACAAAGGTAATCTCTTTCAATCTTTTATTTTTGTCAAGGCTCTCAGGCATATATAAGATTCCATAAACAACATTTAATAAAGTTATGATTACTCCAAAATACATAGGTACAGAATAACCAAACTTGGCAAGATATCCACCTATAGTTGGTCCAATAACAGTGCCTACTCCTACAACCGCACTTACCCATCCGAAGTATTTCGTTCTTTGTTCTGGAGGAATAATATCTGCAAAATATGCGAAGATAGTGCTTATGCTCCCTCCTGTTATACCTTCTATTATGCGCCCAGCAAATAGTATCCATAGAGCTCCTCCTATGCCAAAAACTAAGTACCCGATTGCGGAACCGAAAAGGCATACTAAAAGTAATGGACGACGACCATATTTATCACTCAAAGCTCCAATTGCGGGAGCCGCAAAAAATACGCAGACTGCATAAACAGAAGTTAATAGCGTAACGAAGACCGCTTGTTCTGCCGAATTACTTGTATACGGCTGCACTAAAAATGGAACGACAGGTATTATAATGCTGAATCCTATTCCACAAAGAAACACAGAGATAAGACCGAATAGTAAGGCGTGTTTATCTATGACTCTTTCCGTATTATGTTCATTATGTGATCTGAATTTGGACATTTACATTCTCACCCCAACAGTTATTTTTGTTTCCTTATCAACAAAACAATAACTCCATTTTGTTTCCCTGTCAACAAAATTACAACAATAAAAAAGGCAATCCATCCTTGGACTGCCTTTCGTTTCATTTTTATTTTTTAAATAGATTACGACTTAATATGTACACCTTGTTTCTTTATTTCTGTATCTAAATGTCTACTATACTTTTCCACAAAGCTAAGTATACTATCAAATTCTTCCTCGGTTACTTGATCAAACACAACTTTATCCCGTTCTTCAAACTCTTTGTGCAGATCCTCATGTATTTTATAAATTACTTTCCCTTGTTCAGTAAGCCTAAAATAGATTTCTTTCTTATTATCCGACTTCTGATAACTTTCGATAAGGCCTTTTTTTATAAGTTTTTTTGTTATTCTACTTATGGCACCGCGAGTCATATAAAAGGACTCCGCAAGTTTTGTCACGTTAGAATCTACATTTTTTTCAATGTATTCGATACAATGTACTTCAGAAGAATTATACCCCTTAAGACTGTCTTCCATCTTATCCTTATTAAGCCAAACAATCTTATTATATAAGTCCCTGAAACCCACTATGATCTTTTCTTCTTTATTCATGCCCTGTCCTCCTCCCCGTTGGTGCATTAACCATATTATATTTATTTTTTGCTTCTATTCCAACTCTAATGAAAAAAGAGAGTCAAAAGCGTGTTGAGCACCAAGAAACTCAATGTCATTTGAACAAGACTTTGTCTACAATCTGAAACACTTATCTCTTTTCATTCTATCTCCATCAACCGTTTTGCCTCAAAATACAACACTTGAATAAACTTCTTCGTGTTAATACGTATATGACCAGAAGCCGCTACTTCATCTTTCGTCATTTCTGTCATCCGTTTTCTAACTATAGTAAAATCAAAAAATTTCGGAGCATAGCTTTCAAATTTCGGATTCGAAAAGTCTGTTAACCCGAGGGAAGCTAAGTGATTTAACGATTGATAAATCGCCCTTCTTACCCTTTGCTCAGATGCTTTCTTCTCTTTATCAATATCCGTATCTAAAGCTACATCCCCTAATTTCCTTATTGTAATATGATGGAAAATATCTTTTAATGCAGGAAATCCAAATTCAAATGTTTGTGCCTTTTCCTGCCCATATAAATATTCCAACATACTAAGCAAGTCTTTGCTTCCGTTCTCTCCCGCAATACCGAGTTCTGATAATAAATAGCGCCCTGAATCCGCTATTTTCTTCCCTTCTTGTATTGGCTCATTTCGAACTTGCGGCTGTTCCCACTTAAAAACGTTATTCAATGATTTTTGAATATCATGTATAGAACGCTCCAAACGAATACGCTCCATTACTTTTCGTACAACAGATACAACTTCAATTTTATTCAGTGGCTTTGTAATATAATATTCTACTCCAAGTGTATACGCCTCACCTATAAGTTGCTTCGATTCAACTTGAGAAATCATAATGATCTTCCCAGTAAAAGCGGACGCAATATGACGAACTGTTTCAATTCCGTCTCGCATTGGCATTAATAAATCAATAAACAAAATATCTACTTTTTTAAAATTCAGTTGGTCCGCTTCAATAAAAGCTCCGTCTTCCGACTCTCCAATTACTTCCCCAAGATCTCCATCTTCAATAATTTGCGAAAGCATAGAACGGAAAACTTCATCATCATCTACGATATAATAAAACAACATTATTCCCCTTCCCGCTTTAAACTGCACTCCGGTAAACAAACGATAAACTTACACCCGCCACCAGTTTCTCGTTCTTCTAATCTCACTTCTCCACCTAGCTCTGTTACCATTTCGTTTATGTAAGAAAGTCCAATACCTGTTGACGGTGTTCCCGTTTGATCATACTTTGAAGTAAACCCTGGCTTAAATACTAATTTCTTATACTTCTGTGCAATACCAGGACCATCGTCAATTACTTCAAAGAATATATGTTTATCTCGTTTATATAGCTTTATACTAATGAGACCTCTATCCTCAATTGCTTCCACTGCATTTGCAACTAAATTATTAAAAATTGATAGAACTGTATACACGTGATATGCAGCGTGCTCACCTTCTATATGTTTAGAAAAACGTATATCTTTTCCTAGCATTTCAGCATACTTCTCATTTATTCTTACAATTATTTCCGCTAATTCATGTCCTTCTACATACTCAGCCACATTTTTATCTAATAACAGTTTAGATAACCCTGCAAAAATCCTTTGATTATCCTTTTTTATTTCATGCACTTCTCCTGCTATTTTTAAAGCTGTTTTGCTATTTAAGTCATCGTTCGCTTGTAAGTTTCGATATAGTTGATATGCTTCCTGTGTAATTAACTCAGCATTTTGTAACGTTTTTTTCAAATGGACAGATTCCACATATAAATTAGAGAGATACATTAACATATTTTCATTTTCTTTTCGAACTTGGGATTCTTTTAATTTCGTTTCATATAAATTCATCATATTTAAAAAACCGAGCGCAAAGAAACTACGGAAAATAGCTATAATGATTAGTTTATTCACTTCAGAAACTGTTATCGTTGTGCCTAGTACGAGCATATGATAAAACGCAAGTTCTGACATACTTGCAATAATTTCAATTGAAATTCCAAGGCACCCAATAACAATTGGCTTCTGATGAAACTTATTTACCCTACAAAACGAAAAGAGGCTTCCATAAATAAAATAATAAAAGAACACAGGATAGCGCAAATAAAATGATTCTGTCATATGGAATGAACCTTGCAATACCCAGTCAAGACTTACACGGAATAAAACTACAGATATACCGACGAGAATACCTGCAGCTGCTGCTGGTATTCTTCTTAAAAATAATAATAAAAAGAAGAAAAGCGGTGTCCCGAAGCTAACACGAAACATATCATTAAAAGGATGAAAATTAAGCTCTCCAGCAATTGGGACAACTACCATTAATATAATTAAAAGATACATATCTTTCTTCCATAATTGATTCCAATTCAAAGCTGCCACTTCCTATATATTTTTCAAAATGTATAAGTAAAGCCCGTTTATTATTATAAACGGGCTTTTTCTCTATATACTAACCTTTTCTACCGCTTTTATTTGACGATACTCAGGCTTCCACATTGCTTCTTTCACTGCAATCTTAATATCGTTATCACTTAAGTTTTCTCTAGCAACACCTTCTGCAACTGCAACTTTCGCTACTTCAATTGCAACTAGTTCAGAGATATTACGTAACTCTTCAACTTCTGGCAAAATAGGTGCTCCTGGCTGACTTGTATCTACCATACTTGCAACTGCTTCAGCTGCTGCTGCGAACATTCCATCCGTCATGACGCTTGCACGAACAACAATTGTACCAAGACCTAGTCCCGGGAAAATAAGTGCGTTATTTGACTGTCCAATCACATACGTTACACCGTTATATGTAACTGGTTCAAACGGACTTCCTGTTGCAACTAACGCTCTTCCTTCTGTCCACTCGATTAAATCTGCTGGTTTCGCTTCCGCAAGTGGTGTTGGATTCGACATTGGTAAAATAATTGGTCTTTCTACGTGAGAAGCCATTTCTTTAATAATCTCTTCTTTAAATGCGCCCGCAACTGTTGATGTTCCAATTAAAATTGTCGGTTTTACATGTTTCACAACTTCAGCAAGCCCGATCACATCATTTTGTTTCCAATCACTTACTTCCGCTTCTTTTCTTGCATATGGAATTTGGAAATCAAGAAGACCTTCCATATTATCTGTAACTAATCCGTTACGGTCAATACACCAGAAACGATTATGAGATTCTTCATCTGATAAGCCGACGCGAACCATTGCATCTCTTACTTGATCTGCGATACCGATTCCAGCCGTACCAGCACCAAACACAACAACACGGTGCTCACTTAGCGGTACACCAGAAGCTTTTACTGCCGATAATACAGCAGCAAGTGAAACTGCCCCTGTACCTTGAATATCATCATTAAATGTACAAACGTCATGACGATATTTATCTAAAATTTTTCGTGCATTTCGAGAACTGAAGTCTTCCCAATGTAGAAGCGCCTTTGGGAATTGTTTATTTACCGCTTGAACAAACGTATCAATAAATTCATCGTACGCTTCACCTGTTATACGAGGATGACGATTTCCAATATAAAATGGATTGTTTAATAATTCCTCACGATTTGTACCTACATCTAAAATTACCGGTAATACACGGCTAGGATCGATTCCAACTGCGGCCGTATATACAGCTAATTTCCCGATTGCGATGTTAATTCCACCAACACCCCAATCACCAATTCCTAATATACCTTCTCCATCCGTTACAACGACTAAATCAATGTTTTCAGCTGTTGCACCGATATTGGCAAATGCATCTTCAATACCTGATGGATCGTTAATTGATAAATAAATACCACGTGGTTTACGGTATTCATGACTATACCTTTGAATTGCTACACCTACAGTTGGTGTATATACAATCGGTAACATTTCACGTAAATGATCTGTTAATATACGATAAAATAATACTTCATTTCGATCATGTAACGCCGTTAAGTATACATTTTTTAATAAATCATCCGGCTGAGAACTAAATTGTTCATATGCTCGGCGTGCTTGTTCTTCTAATGTTAAAACAGCTGGCGGTAATAACCCTTTTAAACCTAACTCTTCTCTTTCCTCTTGTGTGAAAGCTACCCCTTTATTTAAAAGTGGTGTTGATAATACTTCTGCTCCTCTTAATGTTGTTTCTAATGCACCATTAGAAGCCACTGTAAACTTACTCATAACATCCCTACCTCTATTCATATATAGCATTTCTATATTGTAAACAAAAAAGAGGGGATTGTCCCCCTCTTCTTTTAATTTTTCTTTAAAAGAGTTGCTCCTGCAATCCCTGGATGTGTCATTTCGAATGGATCTAGAATTAACTCTAAATCTTCTTGTGACAATACACCATTTTTTACACAAAGTTCACGAACGGATTGACCTGTTGCAATTGCTTCTTTCGCAACACGAGCTGCTGCTTCATAACCGATATGAGGGTTCACGGCTGTAATAATTCCTACACTTTTCTCAACGTACTCTTTTAAACGATCTTCATTCGCTTCAATTCCTTTTAAGCAATTATCTGTAAAGGCACGGAAACCATTATTCATAATGCTAATAGATTGAAGTAAGTTGAAAACAAGTACTGGTTCCATAACATTTAATTCTAATTGTCCTGCTTCTGAAGCAAGACAAATTGTATGATCGTTACCAATAACTTGGAACGCAATTTGGTTAATAACTTCTGGCATAACAGGGTTTACTTTCCCTGGCATAATAGAAGAACCTGGTTGACGAGCTGGTAACATAATTTCTGCTAAACCAACACGTGGACCTGATGCCATTAAGCGAAGGTCATTCGCAATTTTAGACATATTCATCATACATACTTTTAGTGCTGCAGATACTTCTGTGTACGCATCAGTATTTTGCGTCGCGTCCACTAAATCTTCTGCACCAACAAGCGGTAATTCACTAATTGTAGCAAGATGTTTTACAACTGCTTCAATATACTCTGGATCTGCATTTAAGCCTGTACCAACTGCAGTTGCTCCCATATTTACTTCATATAAATGTTGACGTGATTGCTTAATACGTTTCATATCACGTTCTAGTACGCGAGAATACGCTTTAAACTCTTGTCCAAGACGAATTGGTACAGCATCTTGTAAATGCGTACGACCCATTTTAATAACATGGTCGAATTGTTCTGCTTTTAATTCAAATACATCATGCATATAACCCATCGTTTGTAATAAGCCTTCTAATGCATTTAATGTCGCGATATGAATCGCCGTTGGGAATGCATCGTTTGTTGATTGTGCCATATTTACATGGCTATTTGGACTAATATAATGATAGTCTCCCTTTTCCATTCCTAATAATTCAAGAGCACGATTGGCAATGACTTCATTTGCATTCATGTTCATTGAAGTACCCGCACCGCCCTGAATTGGGTCGACGATGAAATGATCGTGCCATTTTCCATCTAGAATTTCTTGAGCAGCTTCTGCGATCGCGCCGCCTTTATTCAATTCCAATCTACCTACATCTGTATTTGCAAGTGCTGCTGCTTTTTTTACAACTGCGAATGCTTGAATTAAACCTTCATGAATTTTGTAACCTGTAATTGGGAAGTTTTCTACTGCACGCATTGTTTGTACGCCGTAGTATGCATAATTTGGTACTTCTTTTTCACCTAAAAAATCTTTTTCAATTCGCACACCATTTTTAACTTCAGTTAATGTTGCCATGATTATTCACTCCTTAACGATTTCTTATGCTGCTTTTGTTTCTTTGACTGTTTCTACATATTGTTTTGCTTTCTCATTATCGAATTCGCCTTCCCACTTCGACATAACAATGGCCGCTAATGCATTTCCTAATACATTGACAGATGAGCGAATCATATCTAAAATGCGGTCAATTCCCGCAATTAACGCGATACCTTCTAGTGGTAACCCCATTGAACCTAACGTTGCTAATACAACAACGAACGATGCACCTGGAACTCCCGCCATACCTTTGGATGTTAACATGAGAACGAATAATAACGTTATTTGCTCCGTCAGTGACATGTGTACACCATACATTTGTGCAACAAACAATGCCGCTAACGCTTGATAAATAGCCGATCCAGTCAAGTTAAATGTATAACCTGTCGGAATTACGAAAGAGGCAACTGCCTTTGGACAACCGAACTCTTCCATTTTTCTCATTATATTAGGTAAAACAGCTTCTGAACTTGCTGTCGTAAATGAAAGAATAAGTTCTTCTTTTAAAATTTTTATTAATGTAAAAATGTTTACGCCAACCATTCGTGCATTAATACCTAATACAATCACAACGAATAGTATAACAGTTACGTATACAGCTAGCACTAGTTTTCCTAACGGAAGTAGTGTTGCTACACCAAATTTTGCAACCGTAACAGCAATTAATGCGAATACACCGAATGGTGCAAACTTCATAACTTGATTTGTAACCCAAAACATTGCTTCGAGTACACCTTCAAAAAAGTTAAAGACAGGCTTTCCTTTTTCTCCAATTGCCGCAACTCCTAAACCAAATAACACGGAGAAGAATATAATCGGTAATAAGTCACCTTGTGAGATAGATTCAAATACGTTTTTCGGTACAATATGAACAATCGTTTCAGCAAATCCTTTCTTCTCTGTTGCATCTGCAGTTTGTTTATAAGAAGAAATATCACTTTGCTGTAAATTGCTCATATCAACGCCAGTACCTGGTTGGAATATATTCGCTGCAAGTAATCCCATTAAAATAGCAATCGTCGTAATAATTTCGAAATAAAGAATTGTCTTACCGCCCAGTTTCCCAAGCTTTTTCATATCTCCCACGCCAGCTACCGCAACAATTAATGCTGAAATAACAATTGGTACTACAATCATCTTAATTAAATGAATAAATATATCCCCAATTGGTGTGATATAAGAAATCGCCGTTTTATTGCCATAAAAGACTGCCCCTACTACAATCCCTAAAACAAGCGCGACAAAAATTTGTGTTGCCAATCCGAATTTTTTCATTTATGTTCATCCCCTTCATGCGAACGCTTTCAATTTGAATTTATAAAAGCTACTCACACATCATATAAGCGAACCTACAAAATCATACAAAAACCTACAAGTTTGTCACAAAAAATTCAAATATTTTTCTTCTATTTTTCATTGACACCATTTTGTTAAAAAACGATAAAATATACTTGATAAGTAATCAGATTGTTTCGTATAATCAAAAAGATATATACTTAAAACAAATCGAAATGAAAAGGAGTGGATAGTATGAAAAACTACACAAAGCAATTCGTCCTATCTTCTTCTTTTCTTTTTCATTTTCTTAAAAAGGAACAAAGGCATTCGCCTTTGTTCCTTTTTTATTGCGATCTATATAGGGGGAATTGTTATGAGGCCATATAAAAGAGTTTTAATAAAACTAAGCGGCGGCGCTCTTGCCGATCAAACTGGAAATAGCTTTAACTCCAAACGATTAGAACATATCGCAAACGAAATTTTATCCATTGTTGATTTAGGTATCGAAGTATCCATCGTTATCGGTGGCGGTAACATTTTCAGAGGTCATCTAGCTGAAGAATGGGGAATTGATCGTGTAGAAGCTGATAATATCGGTACGTTAGGTACGATCATTAATAGCTTAATGCTCCGCGGTGTTTTAACTAGTAAAACAAATAAAGAAGTACGCGTTATGACTTCCATCCCTTTTAACGCAGTAGCTGAACCATATATTCGCTTGCGTGCAGTCCATCATTTAGATAACGGTTATGTCGTTATTTTTGGAGGCGGTAACGGGCAACCTTTCGTTACGACAGATTACCCAAGTGTACAGAGAGCAATCGAAATGAATAGTGACGCCATATTAGTCGCAAAACAAGGAGTAGACGGTGTCTTTACAAGTGACCCAAAACATAACAAATCAGCGAAAATGTATCGAAAGCTGAACTATAACGATGTTGTTAGACAAAACATACAAGTCATGGACCAAGCCGCTTTATTGCTTGCTCGGGACTACAATTTACCAGCACATGTCTTTAACTTCGATGAGCCTGGGGTGATGAAGAAAATATGTTTAGGGGAACATGTGGGGACATTGATTAATGATGATGTTTCGATGCTTGTGCATGAATAATAGTTATTTCTCATGAAAAGGGTGTCTATAAAAGACACCCTTTTCATTAACCTTTATAAATAAAAATCAGCCAATCCCCCCAACTTCTCCTTACAACGCTCCCAAAATGATAACTTCTCAAAAAATTCTTTCGTCATTTCTTTCGAATCATGAAAATCTTGCGTTAACGCCTCATTCACTTCTGAGACGATAGATCCACCATGAATATACAAATTCATCTCATCATTAATATAGAAGCTACGTGCAGTAAAGTTCGTTGTACCGATAACAGTTAATTCATTATCAATTAACATTAACTTCCCATGAAACATTCCTTTTTTATACCCATATACAGTAATCCCATTATTAACAGCTTGACGTATGTATGGATACGCCGCTTCTTTTATAAGAGGTAGATCTGGTTTATATGACCAAAGTATTTTTACTGTAACACCACGCTTTTGTGCTGCGATTAAAGCATTCATGGATTCTTTATTTTTTGCTATAAAATACGGCGTTGCAATTACAATGGAGTGTTGAGCTTGTTTTATGAGCTCTATATATTTTTCAGCAACGTAATGCCCATTGTAACTAGTCATAGTATGTAATGTATTCCCTTTACTAGCTTTATTCGTACTCCTCTTTATATCTTCTTTCGTATCTCGTTTCCAATCTAAAGCGAATTGCTGTTCTAAATCTTTTGCTCCTTCTCCTTTAAGCCGTACATGATAATCACGCCAATATCCAAATCGCTTATCTTTCCCTAAGTACTCATCTCCTATATTAAATCCGCCTGTATAGCCAATCTCCCCATCAATCGTCGTAATACGGCGATGATTACGATGATGAAGAGAATAAAACCCGAATGGTAATTCAGGTTTTCTACTATATGTAAAATGCACACCACTTTCCTGCAATTCATTTTTCATCTTTCTTTCAAATGATAAATCATTAATGCGATCAACCGATAAATAGACGTTTACTCCTTCTTTCGCCTTCTCTTTTAATAAGTTTAAAAAAATATGACTACTTTTATCATCCGACAAAATGAAAAAATAAGTGTAGATGGAGCTTTTCGCTTTTTTAATATCTTCAAATAGCTGCTCATATAATGACTTCCCTTCTACATATAATTGAAAGTCACTATAATGAGGTGTATACTCTGTCGGCATGTTTTTCCCAGCTTCCATTTTCCTACCTAGGGTAACATCGATATGCATCCAAATTAAAATAAAAACGAAAATAGCAATAATAATAGAAGTAACTCGTAATATTTTTTTAATCATTTTGATTTCCTTCCGATCATTTTCTTTCCACCCTTCTATTTTGTCATTCAAGTTTAGATTTCATGCTTCATACAAAAAAGGATGCGACTTAACGTCACACCCATTTCACATTAAACAAAATTCCTCGCATCATTATTTCTTCCAAACTTATAAATTGCAATTAAGAAAAATGCTATTGCAAAGGCGAATAAGATTAAAATATTCAAATACAACTCAGAGAATGGAATACCTTGCTGTAGTTTTGCTATCGTATCTAGTAACCAGCGCTGCGGTAGGAAATCAGCTACTTTTTGTACCGCTTTTGGCATAATGTCATATGGAAAATAACATCCAGCAAGCAAACATGTTGGTACTATCACTAGATTTTGCATTGCATTTGAAGCAGCCGAACTTTTTGAAAAAGACACAATGACTAATGATAAACCAATTGCAATTAAAGCGAATATCATAAGCACACCAATCATTACTATGAAAGGCATATTAATATTTGTATGAAAAACATTCGTCATAAATAATACTGCAATGACAATTTGCAATGTTAGTATCATCATATTTACCGCGACGTTGGACAATATAAATTTCTTTCCATCAATTGGTGTTGATAATAATCTAAAGTACGTTCTATTCTCTTTTTCTTTTAAAATAAATCCTGATAAGTTCACTGCTGAAAACAGCATAAACATAATAAGGTAACCCATCGTTTGGTTTGTCATATCTTTATTTTTCGAAGTATCTTCTAGCGTCTCAGTTTTCATTTTAAATGAACTTTTTTGATACCCTGCGTACATACTATCAAATGTACTTTGATCTGTTCCTGCTACTTTACTAATAGCTGCTACATTATCAATATAGTTATATAAATATGATTTTATAAATGCTGTTACTTGATCACCTTTAATCGATGCAATCTCGATATGATTAGGTTTCCCTTCTCGAACACTTTTTGAAAAACCAGAATGTAATGTAATAACTCCATCAAGTTTTTTGGAAGTGAGTTTATCTTCTACTTCCGACTCCTTAACCTTACTCACTTTCACATAATTTAATCCTTCTAAAAACTTTATCGTATCATTTGCTATCGGCTCATTTTCTTTATTTACAATCCCGATATTTAACGTGCCTTGCCCCGCATTTCCGTATATCGAAAAAGAGATGAGCGTTCCGATTATCGGCAAACTAATAATAATGAATAATCCTTTTTTATTTTTCAAAAGGACAGATAGTGTTTTTTGTATGAGCCATAAAATATCTTTCATACTATAGCCCCTCCCGTCTACGTAATGCAATAATTGCAATTAATAAAAAGAGTGCTGAAATCCCAAGATTTAAACATATTACCGGCAGTGCCGCTCCTACATCGTTTGCATAAATAATTTTCATGACAGCTGTGTTTGCCCACGTTAATGGTGATAAGTTCGTAACGAAATTTTCTTCTACTACGAAGTATGCACCACCAAAAATAGAAGCTAACTGTATAACAACAAGAATAATTGCTCTCGATGATTCAGCTGTTTTCGTAATATACCCGATCCCTAAACCGAAGCTAATTGCTAGAAAGACTTGTGTTAACAAAATAATAAATATAATTCCAAGATGGTCGCCCCAATTCGCTTGAAATACAAATTTGCTAAATAACATGACAAGTAATACGCAAAGGGCGTTTGCTACTAGGCTACCAAGTACTTTTCCAATGAATATTTCAGCCTTACTTATAGGCGCAGCAATGAGACGATCTCCTGTTTTACGTATTCGTTCTCCTCGAATTAAAGAACTCGCTCCCATCCCAGCATATAGTGCGATCATCGTCGTCATTACAACCGCATAGTAATCCATAGAACCTGGCTTTTTCGCAGCTTGTAAAGATGTTTCTTTTATATAATCATTATGATTCCCATTTGAAATAACTGCGCTCACCTTACTAGGATCTACTTTTGCCACTTCGGTTGCTACATTGTACTTATCAACAAATGTTGTAAGCATACCTTCCACAATACTTCCCTCAATACTACTTTTGTCACTTCCGTAAAACTTTGCACCATCTTTATTTAATTCTACATAAGCAGCATATTTATTTTGCTTCACTGCCTCTTTCCCATCTATACCTTCAGAAGCTTTTTTAAAATGAATACCCGATTTATCGACTTCTTTCGTAAATGCTTCAAACGATTGAGAAAATGTGCTACTCGCTTCATCTTTATATAGCACTTGTATATCCTTAATCGATTGACTATCACTATTAAATGCATTCGTTAACGCTGTCCCTAGCACAAGCATAAGCACAATAGGAAATGCTAACATAAAAACTAAAGTTCTTACGTCCCTGAAATCTCTTTTAATATGCATAACTGCAATATTGAAGATGTTCAATTGATGAACCTCCCTTTACCTTTTCTTCATTTACCTTTTATTTATCTCGTAAGTTTCTTCCAGTCAACGTAAGGAATACTGTTTCTAAGTTTGGAGCCTGTTCCTCTAACGAACGGATTTCAATGTCATGATTAATGAAATGCTGAATAATTTTATTTAAATTGTTTAATCCTGCATCCGAGTTTACTTTAATTACGTTCTCTTCAATTTGAACAGCTTTCACACCGTTTATCTCTTTTAACTGCTCTACATCTAATTTTTCTACCGACTTTACTTCAATCCAAATATCTTTCGTGTCGGTAATAATTGCTTTTAACTGTTCTTTCGTTCCTTCTGCAATCACTTTACCGTGATCTACAATTGCTATTTTCGTACAAATCTCTTCTACTTCTTCCATGTAGTGGCTCGTGTAAATAATGGTACTTCCCATTTCATTTAATTTTCGAACAGACTGGAGAATATAGTTTCTTGACTGTGGATCAATTCCAACTGTCGGCTCATCCATAATAATTAACTTCGGTCTATGAGCGATCGCACAAGCGATATTCAGTCTTCGTTTCATCCCGCCAGAAAAGTTTTTCGGGTAATTTTTATGTTTATCACTAAGCCCCACAAATTGAAGTGCTTCCTCTACTCTCGCTTTTAATTCAGCTCCTCTTAACCCGTAAAGTCCAGCAAAGAATTTCACATTTTCATAGGCATTTAACTCTTCATAAATTGCAATATCTTGCGGAACGATACCAATATTCATCTTCGCAAACCGATTATGCTTCTTTATATTTTTTCCTAATATGCTAATTTCACCTTCATTACTTCTTAACAACCCAGCAATCATATTTATCGTTGTACTTTTACCAGCACCATTTGATCCTAAAAATCCAAATATCTCTCCTTCTTTAATAGATAAAGACATATTATCAACTGCGATGAAATCACCAAATTTTTTCGTTAAATTTTTAATTTCTAATGTATTCATCATTTCACCCCTATTTCGGTTTCTCTGCTATTTATTATAAACAAAAAAAATGAACCTGCTCAGTGCAGAAGTTCATTCTTTTCACATGAGATTATTCACTTTTTTCATATGAGATGATTCATCTTCGTCCCATTCTTTTATATCGGCAGCAACATTGTTACTGAAAAACCACTTGTCCCATCTACAATAATTTTTCCGTTTACTGATGCCGTTCGCTCCTCCATCCCCATAATTCCGAGACCTTTCTTAACGAGAGCTGCACCTTTTCCGTTATCCTTCACTTGTACTTTCACCATCTTGTTAAGTACATGAATATCTATGGAAATGACTGTCGCATCAGCATATTTCATTGCGTTTGTAAGTGCCTCTGTAACATTTTCACCGATAATTTTCCACTGAATAGGAGAAATCATATCTAAGTTACCTTTATATACGAAAGGAATATTTACATCATGCTTACCGGCAAATTCCTCTATGAATAATTTCATACGATGGATACCAATTTGCTCAGTTGGTGGCTTCATATTTTTTAATGTAATGCGAATACTTTCAATTCCATCTTTTGAAATGTGAATTGCATTTTGTAATAACTCGGCAGATTTTTCTTTATCTATTTCCATTAACCTCTTTGCTGCTTCCATTTGAATTAGTGCACCCGTCATCGAGTGGCCAATTTTATCATGAATTTCTTGTGATAGCCGGTTTCTCTCTTCTAACTTAAATGTGTATTCTGATTGCTTTATGTACTCTTTATTTTCATGTAAGCTTTTCGTCAGCCGCTGCATATCTTTTCGCATCTTATCATTTTGTGATTCAAGCTTTAATACACGCGATATATACCGTTCTGCCATAGTTAATACAATGAAAGAAAATGCAACAATTAATCCATATGTCATTCGAATACTTTCATCTGTAAAGATAATAGGAATCATCATAACGATAAAGAGCTGCCATTTCTTCTCTATATATCGAAATACAAGTTCATATAAATTCAATGGTAAAAACAAAATAAAAAGCGGATGAATCTTCCATGTAAATAACATAACTACGCCAATTGACACAGAAGTTAATATGTTTTTGTACGTATCTTTTTTAAATATAGAAATCAGTACGTTTACAGAAAGATATAAAAGCAAAGTAAATATAATCCATGGTAAGTTCGCGACATTTAAATAAATGTAACTAAACACAATATATATAAAAACAATTAATTTACTTACAATTAACCAAAATTCCATATCATTAATCTACTTTCCCTGTTAAGTAATAAATCGCAATTTGTGTGCGATGTTCTAGTCCAGTTTTCCCTAAAACCGATGTAATATAATTTGCGATTGTTCCCTCTGATATGAAAAGCTGCTTTGAAATTTCTTTATTCGAGAAACCTTTCGCAATTAATGCGATAATACTAAGCTCCCTTTCTGTAAAAAGACTCTTATCTATTTTACATTCTTCCTCTTTACTTTCCATTAAATTAGATTTAATTTTATCAAGTACTACATCTTGCATAACAGTTTGACCGTTATACACTCCTTTTATCGCATCACGAATACGTTCCGGATCATTATTTTTTAATAAATAACCTTTTGCTCCGTTTTTTACTGCGTCCAATATATATTCATCATCATCAAACGTCGTTAAAATAAGCGGCTTCGTTTTCGTCTCTTCACAAATTAACTTTGTCGCCTCTACCCCGTTCATGTTTGGCATGCGGACATCTAAAAGCACAATATCGACTTCATGTTTCTTACAATATGCTACAGCTTCTTTTCCATCATTTACAGTATCTAACACTTCAAACTCTTCGTATGTATTTAAAATAATTTTCATGCCTTCTCTAATAAAAGAATTATCATCTGCTATTAATATTTTAATTTTCATGTTTGTTAGTATGGACGTCCTCCTACTAACATTCACATCCTTTCTCCGCGTAACATTTCCTCTTTGCTCATTATATACTCCTTTTTACCATTTTTTCACACCTTTTTTCATATAGCCTCCTTTCTAAAAATATATTATTCTTTTTTTACAACATGTGTAGGGTGACTTATCATTTCTTACGTCTATATAATAGAATGCGTCAAAAAGGAGGGAGAGACCCATTGAGGAAAAACAATTAATTGAAAAAGCACAGCAAGGAAGCGAACATGCTTTTCGTATCCTTGTACAAACGTATCGTCATTATATTTTTCAAGTTATCTTTTCTATTTTAAGACATGAAGAAGATGCGAAAGATGTTACACAAGAAGTATTCGTAAAAATTCACGCCTCTCTCCCAAATTATCAATTTCGCGGATTAAAAACGTGGATGGCGCGTATTGCCACCAATCACGCTATTGATTATAAAAGGAAGAAAGCTAGAGAACACGAAGAACTCTCCTTATGTAAAGAAACTGAGGAAAATATAAAATCCTCTCATAACATTGAAGCTTTACTATTGACGAAAGAGCAAAAATTACTCATTGCTCAAAAACTAAGAGAACTTCCTGAAAATTACCGTGATGTCGTTCTCTCGCATTATTTAGAAGAAAAAAGTTATCAAGAAATTGCTTTGCAGGAAAACATCGAAGTGAAAACAGTCGAAATGAAACTGTATCGGGCAAGAAAATGGATTAAAAAACATTGGAAGGAGGAAGAGTTTCTATGATGCATTATTCAAAAGAAGATTGGCGCAATTATACATTAGATTTTATAGAAAGCAATGAACGTGAATCTATGGAAGAACATCTTTTTGAATGTGATTATTGTTTAGCACTTTATATGGAAAGTATTGATGAACAACATGAAAACCTTCCAATGATAAATGATGATTCATTTACGAACGAAGTTATGACGCAAATTAATTTTGAAACACTACAGTCTAATGAATATATAAAAACAAACTCACTAAAACGCACAATTATTCACTACATAATTGCGACTGCGGCTACAATTATTTTTATGGTAAGTGGTTTATTCCAATATATTTTTACAGCGACATCAAATTTCGAGAAATCTTCAAAACATAACGAGTCTTCTATCTCACAACAAATTATAAACAAATCGGTAGACACATCAACAAAGGACGGAGGTTCAAAGCATGAATAAAAACCCCTTTTTAGCACTTGTATTAGGGCTAATTCCTGGGCTTGGACATTTATATTTAAAGAAGTTTGGACGATTTATTTTATATAGCGGAGGGGCTGTATTTCTATTTATCTTTGCAGCATTTTGCACAATAGCATTAGGAGAGCGTGATATTGCTTTTCTTTCTCTATTTTTACTAGTCGTGTTATGGGCGATCAATTTATTAGATTTAGTTATCACTATTATTAATCAATCGAAAAAACAAGCGGCCGGAGAATTTACAGAGTCCTCTAAAGAGAGCGAACGATTTTATATCATTCTTCTATCAATTATCCCTGGACTTGGTCATTTTCAATTAGGACTTATGCAACGTGGCCTTACATTTTTAGTAGCTTGTACAGGAATCGGAAGTATGATCATTTTCGTTGCCCTTTTAACATCTCAAGAAAGTTTCCTTATCTTTCTCGTGACGTTACCTGTTTTATGGATTTATAATTTCTTCGATGTTGTTCAACAACTACAGAAAAAAGAACGCGGAGAGCAACTAGATGACCGTACTATTTTTGAAGAGTTTGAAGAGCACCGAGAACAAGGAAAGAAAAATAAAACATTCGCTTCCATTTTAGCGATGTTTCCTGGAGCAGGACATATGTATTTAGGCTTACAGCGCCGTGGTCTTCAGCTTATGGCAGCCTTTTTACTATCCATTTATTTGCTCGACTTATTAAGACTTTCTGCGTTTTTATTTTTAGTACCAATCATTTGGTTCTATAGCTTTTTTGATGCGTTACAGCAAACTGCAAAATACGGAAAAGAACGTGTTAATGACGAACCTATCATAGATTATTTTATAAATCATCAAAGATGGATCGGTATCGGATTAATTGTATTAGGTGGTTATTATTTATTAGATCAAACAGTCCTTCCTATTTTGAATGACTATTTTGCAACTATATTTAATATTCATCTTAGCGAACTATATTATCGCTATTTCCAAACGTCTATCGTTGCTCTCCTTTTAATTGGCGGCGGCTTTAAATTGTTACTTGGAAATAAAGAAAATAAAGGTGGTACAAACGAATGAGAACATGGCGCGTTGGAACATTCTCAATGGGGCTTTCCATTATTACATTAGGTTGCTTCTTACTATTTTCAGTCATTAAAGGCACCCAAGTATTGGATACATTAACAGCATGGTGGCCTGTTTTACTTATTATACTTGGCGCTGAAATTTTACTATACCTTCTATTTTCTAAAAAGGAACAATCATTTATTAAATATGATATTTTTAGTATTTTCTTTATCGGCGTTTTAGGAAGTGTTGGAATTGCTTTTTACTGTTTATTATCTACTGGATTACTAGACGAAGTTCGTCATTCTATGAATACAACGAGGCAAACGAGTAATATTCCAGACGGACCACTTGATATACCTGAATCTATCAAAAAAATCGTAGTAGATGCAGGACATCAGCCTCTAACGATAGAGGGAAATAATACAAATCAAATTCATCTTTTGGGAACGTATGAAATGACGACGAAAGCAAATGAAAAACTCAATTTAAAACGAGATGATTTCCTTTCCGTTCAAACGGCTGGAGAAACGATGCATATCACATTAAAATCATTACCTGTTCAGCATACGTTATTTAACTCGGCACCACAGGTGAAACCAACGCTTGTTCTTCCGCAAAATAAAAATGTGGAAATCCGTGCTTCAAATAACGAACTATCTCTTTATCCAGGTCAATTACAAAATAATTGGTTTGTACAAGAAAGCTCAAGAGTGTCTGTCCATCTTGCAAAAGAGAGTGATGTATCTTTAACAGCAGTAACAAATCAAAAAGAAACACATGGAAACACACCTTGGGAACAAGTTGAAGATTTAACGAAAAAAGAAAATAATACTTCAGAAGAAAATCCAGAATTAATCGACCGAGAACATTGGTATAAAAATTCGATTAAAACTGGAAATGGAACGTACAAATTAAATATTGAGAAAGCTTATAATTTGAATATGAACGTTATCGAAAAATAAGAAAAACCTTCCACAAATGTGGAAGGTTTTTCTCATATAATCGCTTTAATTCCTTCTAAAATTAAGCCAATCATAAATCCGCAAACAGCCCCGTTCACTCGGATCCACTGCAAATCTTTACCGACGTTATTTTCGATCATTTCAATTAATGTTTTATCGTCTAGTTTATCAAGGTTTTCTTGTACAAGTTTTCCAATTTTCGAATGATTCTTTTCAACAAGTGTGACAACTTGCTTTTGTAACCAATCTTCTATTTTTTGAACCGTCACTTCGTCTTCTTTTATTTTATTCATTTGCGTTTGTAAAAATGGAATAACATATGTATCAGCAAATTCTTCTTTGTTTACAAAGGTAACTGCTCTTTGTTGTACTTGCTCCAGCATCTCTTTTATTTTGTCAGTAGCATCCCAATTCGCAATCCACTTTTCTTTCCAATTTTCTAATTCCTGTAGTAAAGCTTCATTTTCTTTTACATTTATAATTTCTTGGCGAATTTTTGATAAGATAAGTTGTCTTGTGCCATTATCTGCATCTTGTAAGCTGTTAATATTGCTAATAATAAATTTCTGCAAAATGCCGCCAATTTTATCTTCATCTACAATATTCATAAACGATTTCAAAGTAAACTGTAAGAATCCATCTACTTTTATGTTTTCCATCGCCTTCATACCTAAGCTTCCAAGCTGGTAACGAGCTTCATCTTGCGCTGTCCAATCTTTCACTTTTACTAATATGTAATCAAGTGTCTTTTCATCATATTCTTGCACAACTAATTGATCAACAAGCACTTGTAAGATGTTACTCGTATTAATTGTATGCAAATATGTTTTAAGTTCTTTTTCAATAATAACAGCTAACTTTTCTGTATCTATTGAAACAATCGCTTTCTCAGCAATCGTTACAATTCCCTTTTTCACAGCATCAGACTGCATTTCTCTCTCAGCAATTTGTAGCACCATTTGCGCTAACTGCATTTCTTTTACTTTATTCGTAATACTTTCTTTCGTCAGCCACTCATTTTCTAACGTATGAATGAGCCCTTTCGTTACTCGTTTACGGTTTTTAGGTAACAAAGCTGTATGCGGAATTGGGATTCCCATCGGATGACGAAATAATGCTGTAACCGCGAACCAATCCGCAAGTCCGCCAACTAATCCAGCTTCAAATCCCCCTTGTATAATCTCTCCAGCTATCGTTCCTTGAAAAGGGATAGAAGCAGCAAAGCCTACTCCCATAACCCCAAGCGAAATACCCGCTATATATTTAGTCTGTAATGACATCGTATACACACATCCTCTTATTATGTAAAATAAAGCTGTTTTGTTATATTTATTCGATATTAGTAATCCTTCATATCTATACTATAAAGAACTATTGTGAAAATAACAAAGATTTTTATGTACATGAAAAAATGAGGCTACAACTAGCCTCATTTTTCTTATATTGTTAATTCCAAACCTTTCTTATAATACCCATTCATCACATCTTCTGGAACCATGCTCCCACCAGTTCCCCACACAATATGAGTACCTTTTTTCACCGTCTCTGTTAACTGTTGCTTTTGTAAATACTCGTTTTCATTTTTACATACATTCACTGGCCCAACCATACCAGCTAATGCAGAAGGCTCTAAATTAATATTTTCCTTATCAGCCAGTTCTTTTAATAATCTATATAACTCTTCATCACTTACTGTGTAATTTCCGTTCAAAAATGGTTCTATCGTTTTACCGACAAATCCAGACGGTCTTCCTACTGCCAGTCCGTCCGCGTCTGTTATATTATCAATCCCGATATCTTGAACGGCGATTTTATCATGAAGTCCTGTCATTAACCCGAGTAACATACATGGAGAATGTGTTGGCTCTGCAAAGAAACAATGGACGTTGTTTTTATACAATAACTTTAAACCAAATGCTACCCCGCCAGGTCCCCCACCTACTCCACACGGAAGATAAACGAATAAAGGATGTTCTTCATCTACTATAATCTCTAACTCTTCTAATTGCTTTTGTAAACGAGATGCTGCTACTGCGTATCCTAAAAATAAATCATGTGAGTTTTCATCATCTACAAAATAACAGCTAGGATCTGCATCTGCTTGCTGACGCCCCTCTTCTACTGCTTTACTATAATCAGCTTCATATTCAATAACATTTACACCTTTATTTCTTAATAAATCTTTTTTCCATTCTTTTGCGTCTGCTGACATATGGACAGTTACGTTAAAACCTAGTTTCGCACTCATAATCCCAATACTTAGCCCTAAATTACCTGTAGAACCTACCGCAATTGAGTATTTTGCAAAAAACTCTCTACATGTGTCACTATCTAAAATAGAATAATTATCTTCCTCTGTTAACATTCCATGCTGCAGAGCTAATTGTTCAGCATGTTTCAACACTTCATAAATCCCGCCCCTAGCTTTAATTGATCCTGATATCGGAAGATGACTATCACATTTTAATAGTAATTTTCCTAGTATAAGTTGCCCGTAATTTTTCTCTAAAGACTGTTTCATTGAAGGTATTTTTACTAAAGGTGATTCTATAATACCATTCGTTTCTTTCGTTTCAGGAAAAACTTTCGCAATATATGGTGCAAAACGCTTTAATCTCTCTTCCGCGTCTTTGACATCTTCTTCATTAAGTGGTGAAGCTGTTATTGCTGTTTCATATTTTTCTATATTCGGGTTTATCCAAAATATTTCTTCTGTTGCAATAAGCTTGTTAACTAATGGATACTCTGCTTTTAATACCTCTATTTCCTTCATTCCGTTTCCTCCTCATATCCTTGTAGCTTGCTATACAATAAATTATAATTAAATTAATTTTAATATAGTTTAACATAAATTATTCATTTTAGTTAATTTTAATTTAATTTATTTAAATATAATTTAATAATCATTAAGGAGAATGTTTTATGGAAAATATAGATATTGGTAAAAAGATTGAAAAGCAAAGAAAAGAAAAAGGTTTAACTAGTAAACAACTAGCAAATATGGCTGAAATTACACCATCTATGTTAAGTCAAATTGAGCGTGGTTCTGCTAACCCTTCTATTCAAACGTTAAAGGTACTCGCAAAGGCACTGGATGTTCCAACATTTAGTTTTCTACTTGAAGAAACAAATACAGACGATTTAATCGTGCGCTCTCATAAACGAAAAAAAATGATTATCGATAATTTATCATATGAAATGCTATCGCCTGATTTCACAGGTAATTTAGCAACAGCAATTATGACTGTTCCCCCAAATACTTCTTCATCAGATAATATTCTAGAACATAAAGGTGAAGAATTAGCATTTGTATTAGACGGAACAATTACATTGTATTTAAATGAAGAAGAGTACACATTAGAAACTGGTGATAGTGTAAAAATACCTGCTTATTTAAAGCATAAATGGGTAAATCAATTCGAGAAAAATGCAATTGTCTTATTTTCTGTTACCCCGCCGATTTTTTAATATATAAAATAAAAATAGCCACGCACGGATACTCTCCGTACATGGCTATTTTTATTTTTTCGGCATGAACAAAATGCCTAAACTAATAACACAAAAACTAAGTATTTGCTGTATTGACAGGCCAAATAGAACCGAGTTTTGTTCACTAATAAGCGAAATAACAATATGAGCAGTCCCCTCACAAATTAGAAAAACACTTATATTTTTTCCAGTTCCTAATCTTTCATTTTTCATCCATAACAAACCAATTACACAAAGGGCGAGGATGATCTCGTATGCGAAAATAGGATGATATAAAAATTTAGATTCATATATTTTCATTCCCCATGGTAGTGTCGTTTGTACACCTACTTCTCGATGGAATAGAAAATAAAAGATACTGCTCACGCACAATGCAAAAGGCAATGCATCAAGTAAAATATGAAGCAAAAATTGCTCCTTTTTACTTTTCCAAACAATGTATGCACTCGCAATTATGCCCCCTATTAAAATGTGCTGCATGCTTCCTACAGCTAGTAATGCTTGCAATGGCGACCTAAAAGCCCATACTGGATTTAAAATTGCCGGTGCAAATTTCCATACAAATACGATAATAAGAAACGCATTTGTTACAGCATCCATCATTTTTTCATACGGTACATTTTGACGCTTCATCTTTCGTTTCATCAGCATAAATCCAAATAGACTTCCAATTATAAGAGATACGGGTTGTAACCTCATGATCCACTCCATCGCTGCAAAATCCCCTCTTAACCCTCAATTAATTTTTGAAATTTCTTTTCTAATTGATCTGGAGGTAATACCCCTCGTACATGATCTACTATAATTCCATCTTTATTAACAAAAAATGTCGTTGGTAAAGAAAATACTTTATAATCTAATCCAGCTACTCCATCCATATCTAGAAGAACTGGAAACTCAAATCCATAGCGATCCGCAAATGCAGTTGCTTCTTGTACTGGGTCACTAACAGTTGCATTTACTGCAAAGATTTCAATATCCTTTTTATATTTGTCATAAAAACGAACTAAGTCAGGTGCCTCCATTTCACATGGTCCACACCACGATGCCCAAAAATTAATAATATATGGTTTTCCCTTCGCATCATTTAGCGAATACAACTTTCCATCTAATCCTTTTAATGTTATATTTGGTGCTTTAAACCCTATTTGTGGTAATACTTCTTTCTCTTTTAACTCCGCTTGTTTCGCTTTTCTTTCCTTTTCTTCTTTCTTTGAATTATAAAAGTTAACACCCGCCCAAACGAGTGCTCCTACTAATATAATAGCAATTAGTTTCTTCACTTTTCTTCCTCCTCATTTTTTAAAATCCTGTAAATCCACCAAATAGGCGAATAAAGAACGCTGTAATTTTCGTCATTTGATTTGTATACAATAAAACACCTGTTACAATCATCATTCCACCGCCAATTTTCATCATGACATTGGCATATGTAACAATCCATTTTACCTTCCCAATAAAGAATGCCATCACGAAAAATGGAACCGCAAACCCAAGAGTATACGCTGTAATATAAAGAAGTGCCCCTTCAGGATTCGTCGCGCCAAGCATGAGTACAGCTGAAAATATCGGCCCAACACATGGCGTCCATCCCGCTGCATATGTCATACCGACTAATATCGAACGAATATATCCAGTCGATTTACTTCTATACTGCACCTTTTTCTCTGCCATAAGCCACTTAGGCTGAAACAATCCAGTCATAAATAACCCCATCAAAACAATAAAAACCCCACCAATTTGTTGAATCAATTTTTGGTTAGATGAGAATGTTATTCCAATCCAGCTTACCGACAAACCTAACGCATAAAATATAACCGAAAATCCAATCATAAAAAATACGGTATGTATAATCGCTGATTTTTGCATAATCCCACGATTCTCTTTTAAATCTTGAATTGAAACACCTGTAATATAAGATAAATAAGATGGATATAGAGGTAAAGAGCATGGCGATATAAATGACAATACTCCCGCCCCAGCTACAAGCCAAATTGTTAAATCTGCTGCGTTCATTTTATTCCCCCTAAAAACACTACACCTAGTAGTGTTAATTGTTAAAAAAAGAGGCTATATGCACTCTCCGACAATAAGTACAATCGACATACAGAATAAACCTAGCGTTACATATACCGAATTTGTATGTAACGGGATAGTAAGCTTCACAACTTTTTCATTTAACACTTGCTCAATTCGTAAATTTATTGCTGTTTTTGCAAATGAAGCTGTCACACATCGATTTTCCATTGTCTTTATTTTAATTAATTTTAATAACGCGCTACCTAACTCGAATGAGGATTTCATTTTTTGCATCGCATATTTATCTGCTGCTAACTCTTGATACGTATGGTATCGCTGTAGCAGCCCTTTTAATATCGGGATGTACAACATTCCTTCTGCTAATAACGTAAAACAAAATAATTTTAGTGGATCCCGATTGTTTTGATGATATTCTTCATGAAAAACAATCGCATCAATTTCTTCCTCTGAAAACGTGTGAATTATCCCTTCTGACATGACAACTTTCGGACGAAATAATCCAATTGTAAATGCTGCAATTTCCTCGGTCGGTAATATATATATTTGTTTTCCTTTTCTAATAAAAGGTACAAGTATTTTTTGTAATTTTTTACTATAGAAAAATTGCCGCCAAACTCTTTTGCACACTATCAGTACAGTAAGTAATAATAATCCAGCTATTATGATACGAATCAACGATAGTTCTTTCATATGTTTTTCTAACTGAAACAAGCAAAACTTTGAAAGAAAGAACGCCTTATTTTGAAAAAGAAATGGATATGTAACGTAATACGTTAACATACAAAAAAAGAGAGTACTAACAATTACTGCTAACAATACGATTTTACGCATTTGCCATTTCATTTTATCGATCCTCTTTTTTTAACTGACTCAATTTATCTTCTAATTTTTTTAGTAAAGTCGGATCAGCCTGCTCTAACTCATCTAACATATGATTTACAACTAAATCTCCAAATTCCCCCATTAATTCCTGCGTCATTTTCTTCGTTTGATTGGATAAGAATTCTTCTTTTGTTTGTACAGCATGATATATGCCACTTCTTCTCACAGTCTGTTTTTCTAAGTGTAGTTTCTCTACTAACCTGTTCATAACTGTCATAACAGTATTAAAGTTCACCGGTGATTCTTCACTTAATTTCTGCTGTACTTCTTTAATGGTAATACCTTCAGTGGACCAAACAATCTCCATTATTTTCGCTTCAAGTGGTCCAAAGAAGTGATTTAACCCTTGCTCATTTAACTTATAATTTTGAGTAAACATAGTATGGCTCCTTTCACACTACAGATTGTAGTACAAATTAAATGAAAGGTCAAACACGAATGATATAAACTGCTATCCACTAATTATGAATATCCATTCATTGTAAACCTAACTTCTCTCCAAATGTATCAAATAGATACTGCTCTAATATTTGTACACTAAACTTCTCATTACGCCCAAGTGCAAATAATTCCCGATTTTTCGCTACGATAGTGTCTAACGGAATAGCTACATTATCCACTATTTTTGTAATTTCAATTATATTACTTTTCACATTGACTTCCGTTTTAAATTCAACATTCTCCAATACTATATGTGAACGTCTTCCTGATGCAAAAAAAGTAAAGTTAGGATTTTTAACGACGCCAATTTCACTCTCTAATGCATATAAATAATGAAAAATTATATCTCTATGTCCATCTTTTATTACTTTTTCATCCTTCTCATCATCTAAGTATTCTTTCAACTTCGTTGTAAATTCAAATCGAAAATCCACTTTTTTCAAGCTCCTTTTTTCATTCTATACCGAATAAATATATTAATATAATTTTACCATATTGTAATACAAGTTCCTATAAAAAGTAAAAAATACGTTTGTAAAATCCCTAGTATTTCCGACGCCTTTATAAAATATATACACTCATTCAATATTAATTAATGAGTCGTTATATCCATTTAACCATATTGTTTCCATATTTTGAAACAATAGTATGCAATATTATATATCAATAAACTGTTTCTAATTCATCACTCTATATAATCATCATTCCCTTTACTATTCCAATATATTTAAACTGTATTTTCTCTTTATTCATTACATTAGAGAAGGAATGTAACTCTCTTCTATCGAATTTTTACATAACAAAAATGATTAGGTGGTGCTTTACTATGAAATTAGCTGTCATTGGTGGTGGTGATTTACAAGATTTAAATCACTTTCATATTAATGAACGACTTATAGAATTAACAAATAAACAGTACCCAAAAATATTATTCATTCCAACAGCTAGTCATGATGATGAAAGCTATATAAAATTATTTTTAGACACGTTTGAAAACCAATTCCATTGTGATGTACAAATTTTACGTACAATAACCGATATGCCTTCTAAATATGAAATAGATGAGATGATTCATTCAGCCGATTTCATTTACCTTGGTGGTGGAAACTATGTTGAAATGCTTACACAATGGAAAGAACATAAACTAGATGAGAAATTACTATTGGCTCTCGAGCAAGGAACACTCATTGCAGGGTATAGTGCTGGTGCTATGTGTTGGTTCACATCTAGTATCCGATCAGATTATGAAGGTTCTGGTTATGTAGAAAGTAACGGCTGGGGGATTGTTAACAAAAGGTTTTGCCCACATTATAATCAATTAAATAGAATGAATGCTTTTCATTCCTTTTTACAAAATCACCAAGGTAATATAGAGGGGATTGCACTAGAAGATGATTGCGCTTTATATATTACAGAAGAATCCTTTGAAATTATCGGTGCACCAGAAAAAGCGTGGGAGTTTTATATGAGTGATAAAAAACTTATTAGACAACATTTTGATATCACTTTAAAAAGCTATTTATAAAGTGAAACTTTAATCAGTGGGGGTTTTCTTCATCCCCACTAATTATTAGCCCTCATCAATCAGGCTTTTGCGAGATAAACATACGCTTCAAAAAAATGTCCCTAAGTATAATAACTTAGGGACATTTTCACTATTTAACTAACTAATCGTGTAATTCGTTTCTTCTGCCATGAAAGCTTATAATATGCATACTGTAATATGAGACTAACAATAAATGCTGCTGGGTATCCAATCCATATCCCTTCAATTCCAAGGCTTGTATGGTAAGAAAGATAATATGCTACTGGTACTTCAACTAGCCAAATTGATACAACACCAATAACAGTTGGCCATAATACTGTACCACTCGCTCGCATTGTCGCACTAATAATTTGTGCATGACCGAAAATTAAATAACTCCATAATGTAATCATAACTAAACTATGAGCAATATCAATTGTAGTTTGACTCGTTAAAAATAGTGATAAAATGTCTCTTGAGAACAAGTAAATAAGAGATATTAACATACCACCGATAACATAGTTCATAATAATTCCAGCCTTTACAACTTTCTGCAATCGATCAAATTGATTTGCACCAATTGATTGTGCCGCAAAAATAGAGACTGTAATGCCAAGGCTAACGGCTGGCATTTGTACATAACTGGCAACTTGATTCACGACGCCATAAGCAGCTGTTGCATCCGAACCATAACGATTTACAAACGCGATTACCGCAATTTCAGATAATGAAACTAATATCATATTAATACTCGCTGGAATACCGAGTCGTAGCAATAGCTTTAACAACTCACCATCCATTCGAAGGTATTTCCTTACCGTTCCATCTAGTTGTAGTGGATGATTTTTCTTCTTTAAATACACTAGCATGACAATAAACGTAATAACTGTCGATATAACAGAAGCATATGCTGCTCCATACACATCTAATTTCGGAGCTCCTAACCAGCCAAAAATAAGAATTGGTAATAAGATCATATTTAGCGCTGTACTTACAATTAAAAAGTAAAATGGCGTTTTAGAATCTCCTGTCCCTCTCATAAATGTTGTGTATGCAAAATATAAAAATAATACTGGCATCGATATAAATAAAATTCTTGCATAATGTACACTTATTTCAATTATATTTTCTGGCGTTCCCATTAGACGCATAATATCCATTGCAAAAATACTGCCTATTATCGCCAATGCAACTCCGATAATAAACGTAAATGTAAGTGTCGTACCAACGATAGCTTTTAAACGATCTTCATTTTTAGCGCCAAACGCCTGACCAATTAAAATAGAACTACCCGACCCAATTCCAATTACGAATGAAACGAGTAGGAAAAATAACGGAAAGAATGCTGATATAGCTGCTAAATCATTGACACCAAGCCATCTCCCTACTACGACCATACCAAATAATTGTCCAACTGATTGAAGTACATTACTTAATAATAACGGTACTAAAAACATAGACATCGATTTCCAAATCGGTTTACTCTCACTTTCTAACTTATGTGACTCCACACCTTCTTTATTGTTATCTGTAGGTGGTTTCAAATTACATTTCTCCTTTTATTAAAAATCTTTTTTCCATCTCTATCTCTTTGTATAGTTGTTATAATGATTTGCTTCTATTCATTTTCTTTCCGCATTATTATAACTTCACCCAATATTGACTTCCATCTACTGTTCTATCTAAAAATCCATATTCAATTAAATATCTTCTTAAAGTCACGAAATCTGGATATACATTTTCTAAAATTGTATTCACTTCTTTTTCGGAATACTTTTGATTACTATCAAACTTTTTCACTAAGTGACGTAATATAATTAATTTACGCTTTTGCTTCTTCGGAAATTTAGAAAGCGGCCCATCTAATCCATCTATAAAATGAGTTTTTAATACTTCATCATTTTCTTCTTCCGTAATATTATATCGATCATCCACCATCGTTGCTGTTCTATGAATTGGTACAAATTTCGTTTGTACCTTCGATTTTTCTTCTGATAATTCCATTAACGCTAAAAATACTTTTGCTTGCTTCATCTTCTCTCGCAATGTAAAACGATGATTACGAATCGTCGATGTGCTACCGCCGTCCATCTCTTTTACAATTTCTTTATCATTCAGTCCCATATGGAAAAACTGAACCATCTTCTTTTGTAAATCGGTTAAACCAGTAAACTTCTTATCAAGATTTAATAAATAATCAAACATAGACGTATGCTCACTATGCATATGCAATTGGACAAACTTCTCTGCTTCATACAAAACTTGATTATGTTGATAAATAACTCCTTTAATAAACGCTTCTCCACATGCTAAACAAATATACTCCTCTGCTTCCTCATCAAACACATACCCTTTTTTCAATTCCTCTACCGACGCATCCCAAAACTTCTCTGAAATATCGTTCACACTAAACACTCCTTCAAAATGTTTATTTAAAAACAAACAAATTACAATTACGTTTATTATCACTTCATCATCTTAACATACAGAAATCAGACATTTCAATGTTTCGTTTACCTATTTTGCAAACTTTTATAAAATCATCTATAAATTTCTCAAATAACCGCTAACTATAATGAAATTATTATTCCATGGAGAAACTGTAATAACTTAATTAAAGTGATATCCGAAATGAAACAAACCCTCTATTTACCTCCTATCAAATATTCCATTTTAACTACAAAAAAGGCGCTTCCTTTTATGGAAGCACCCTTTCATCTTTTATATTTTTTGTAAACAACCTCTACTAAAACTTTACTTGTCTCTATAAATACATGTTTTCGGTTTCCATCCTCAACCATTTTATTTGAACAGCCACTCATAATCATTATACAACTAAATATGACTAGCGCTACATTTCTATTCTTATAAGCCACTTCATGCCACTCCACTATAAAAAAACTTTATTTACATTTATCCTATCAAAAAATTTTACACGAATAACAAACCCCAAAAATATGCAATCTTGCATATTTTTGCGATTCATTAAGATATTGTGATTTAATTTATTTAAAGAACACTTTTATCGAGGTGACTTACTTGAAATTTAAAGCAAAAAAAAATCCATTTCACGTCATTTTCATTATATTATTTATAATTATTTTTTTCATTTCACTATTCTTCCAAAATGAAAATTCTATTTTTTTTACTCTTATGATGCTGTTAAATATCGTGAATCTTTCTTCATTCTATTTTTCACACTATAATATAACGAAATCATCAATTGTTGTAAAACACGGGTTCATACTGCGCACTGAAATTCCATTTGAAGACATTCGTCACATTAAATACTCTGGAAAAAAACTCCGTTCAGAAAAATGGACTCGACAGCAATTAGAAATTGATTACAATTTATTTGATTCCGTGAAAACTTTCGTACCACAAGACGAAGAAAAATTCATTTCACTCTTAAAAGAGAACTGCCCACATATAAAAGTAATCCATTCGACCACTACCAAATAATATTTCAGAACTTACAGTTGTGCAGTTGAAGAAAACATAAAAAGGGATTAAAATTTATATGTGAGAAAGAAGCCCAGATTCGAAATTTCGAATCTGGGCTTCTTCTATTATTCTTTTGGAGCGATCATTTTTTTCGGATCTACAATTTCGTCAAATTGCTCTTCTGTTAATAATCCCGATTGCAATGCTGCCTCTTTTAAAGTTAAACCATCTTTATGAGCATGTTTTGCAATTTTCGCTGCATTTTCATACCCAATATGAGGGTTTAATGCTGTAACAAGCATTAATGAACGATTCACGTTTTCGTTAATTACTTCTTCATCCGCTTCAATACCAACTGCACAATTATCATTAAACGAAACAATTGCATCCGCTAATAAGTGCGCTGATTGTAAGAAGTTATAAGCAATAACTGGTTTAAATACGTTTAACTCAAAATTCCCTTGGCTCGCAGCAAATCCGATTGTTGTATCATTTCCCATCACTTGCGCCACAACCATTGTTAACGCCTCACTTTGTGTTGGGTTTACTTTACCTGGCATAATCGAGCTTCCTGGCTCATTTGCTGGAATAATAATTTCTCCAAGACCACTACGTGGACCACTTGCAAGCCAACGTACATCGTTAGCAATCTTCATTAAATCAGCCGCTAATGCCTTTAATGCACCATGAGTATATACAACTTCATCATGGCTCGTTAATGCATGGAACTTATTTGGTGCAGAAATAAAGTTCTTACCTGTAAATTGGCTAATTTCCTCAGATACCATATCACCAAATTTAGGATGAGCATTAATACCCGTTCCAACTGCAGTACCACCAATTGCTAACTCTTTCATATATGTATTGCTCTCAGCAATCATACGCTCAGTTTTTTCAAGCATACGGTGCCATCCACTAATTTCTTGTCCCAAAGTTAACGGTGTTGCATCTTGTAAATGTGTACGACCGATTTTTATAATATGTTCAAATGCAGTTGCTTTCTCTGCTAAAGTTTCTTTTAACTTCGTAATTGCTGGTAATACGTGATTTTCTACCGCAATTACACATGCTACATGAAGCGCTGTTGGAAATGTATCGTTTGAACTTTGAGACATGTTCACATCATCATTCGGATGAATATGTACGTCAGATCCCTTTTCTTTCAAAATTTGATTCCCGCGGTTTGCAATTACTTCATTCACATTCATGTTAGATTGTGTACCACTACCCGTTTGCCATACGACAAGTGGAAAATGCTCATTCCATTTCCCTTCAATCACTTCATCAGCAGCTTCCACAATTGCTTTTGCTTTCTCTTCTGATAACTTCCCTAGTTTTTGATTGCTAAGGGCCGCACTTTTCTTTAAAATCGCAAATGCTTTTACAATTTCAAGCGGCATTTGCTCTGTTCCAATTGGGAAGTTCTCTTTACTTCTTTGTGTTTGCGCTGCCCATAATTTATCAGCCGGAACTTTTATTTCTCCTAATGTGTCTCTTTCAATTCTGTACTCCATTTTTTCATCCCCTTGAAAATTTAATACCTACATTTCTTATATTAACAGACTTCCCTTCAAATGATAAGGATTCTCACTCGTATATATAAATATTTGATATTTATTTTTTAAAATTCCTCTTGACCTAAACTTAAGTTTAGGCTGTATCCTTTCCATTGTGACCTACTAAAAAGATACTGGAGGAATTCAATATGAAAAAATACGCTTTTGTAACAGGTGCAAATAAAGGAATTGGATATGAACTCGTTCGCCAATTAGCAGAGAAAGGCTATCACGTATTTTTAGGTGCTCGCAATGAACAACTTGGTCAAGAAGCTGTGAAATCTTTAAATATTTCCAACGTTTCTTATGTTCAAGTAGATATTTCAAATTCACAATCCATTCAAAAAGCAATGAAAAAAATGTATGAAACGACTGATCACTTAGATTTACTAATCAATAACGCAGGTATAGCACTAGACTTCAATACGCTACCTAGCAAATTAAATATTGAAACTTTACGTCAAGGATTTGAAATTAACTTTTTTGGAACTTTCCAAATGATGCAAGCCTTTTTACCATCATTAAAGAAGTCAAACAACAGCAAAATAATAAATGTAACAACTGACATGGCTTCACAAACAATGTTCGCTAATGGTGAAACACATCCAATTAATGCTTTAGGATATAATTCTTCAAAAACAGCTATTAACGCTTTAACATTAGCTTTTAGCAAAGAATTTGGTACTAACGGTCCAGCAGTTTTCGGGGTAACACCTGGTTTTACAACTACCGACCTTAATGGAAATGCACCTGGTGGCCATACAACCAATGAAAGTGCTAAGATTATTATTAAATATGCATTAAGTGCAACAAACTATAATGGTAAAATATTAAATAAAAACGGAATTATACCCTGGTAACAAGAGGATGAATCGCATGTATTATACAATTGGTCAAGTCGCCAAAATGCACCACTTAACTATTTCTCAAATACATTATTACGATCGACAAGGACTGTTCCCTTTTCTTCAAAGAAATGAAAAAGGAGATCGAGTTTTTAACGAAGAAGCACTCAAATATTTAGAGATGATTTTATGTTTAAAAGAAACTGGTATGCCTATTCAAAAAATAAAACAATTTATTGACTGGTCCATGGATGGAGAATCTACTATCCTTCAACGATTAGAATTAATGAAACAACAAAAGATAAATGTTTTACAGCACATTCAAGATACTGAAAAGAACTTAAAAAAGATACAACAAAAAATCACTAAATATGAGCATGAAATAACCTCAATAGCTCAAAATACAAAATAAAAAAATCACCTTCTACAATGTGTAGAAGGTGATTTTTCATTTATGATGCTTGCTTTCCTTTATCCGCATCATCTACATACCAAATGAACTTGCCTGTATATCCGTAAATAACTGCTAAAATTAACGATACAAAACTTAACCACATAAATGGAATATATGATAACGTTGCTACCCCTAAAATACCAGCCATAAAAATACCATTATCCGACCATGGAACCATACCTGAAGTTAACGTTCCACCTACTTCTGAGTTACGTGCTAATACACGACGGTCTATTTTTAGTTTATCATAGCTATCTTCCATAATTTTCGGCGTTAAAATAAGTGATACGTACATCGCACAACCAAATACGTTCGCTAAAAATGCAACGATTAATGTAGACAACGTTACATTACCTGCAGAATTTAATTTCTTCTCAAATTTCGATACGATTACTTTAAGAACACCTAGCTTTTCAAGTAATCCACCAAAACCTAAGCCAAATATAATAACGGCTACTGAGCCAAGCATACCGTTAATTCCACCACGGTTTAATAACTTATCGACAAACTCAACACCAGATTGAATTGAGAATCCATTATAAGCTGTTCCAATTGCCTCCCCAAAGTTCATCCCTTGGAAAAGAGTTGCCCAAATTGCACCGATTAAAGCTCCCATTGCAATTGTTGGCATCGACGGTTTCTTCATTGCTAATAGAACGATAACAATGACCGCTGGAACAAGCATCCATATTTTAATATCAAATTGCTTTAATAAAGCTTCTTTTAAAAACTCTACTCGGTTCAAATCTACATTATCCCCGCCGTACATCCAGCCAGCTACAGTAAACATAATACTAGTAATAATATACGCTGGAACGTCTAATACAAGCATAGCTCGAACGTGAGCAATAACATCTACTTTGGCCATAGAAGCTGCAAGAACTGTACTATCAGAAAGTGGTGATAATTTATCTCCGAAATAAGCTCCCGAAAGAACTGCACCAGCAACAAGCGGCAGTGGTAATCCAAGCCCTTCACCAATCGCCATCATAGCTATACCAGCTGTTCCAACTGTTCCCCATGATGTTCCGGTCGCAATAGAAGTTATAGAACAAATAATTAAAGTTGCCAGTAAGAATATGCTTGGGTGGATAAATTCTAATCCATAATAAATTAATGTTGGTACAACCCCACCAGCAATCCATGTTCCAATTAAAGCCCCTACTGCAACTAAAATAAGAATAGCTTCTAATCCATTAGAAATTCCTTTTGTAATTGCATCTTGCAATTCTTGATAACGAAATCCTAACCTTAATCCAAGCGCAATAACTAAAAACCATGAAATAAACAGCGCTAATTGAATTGGGAGATCAAAAATCGTTTGGAAGGAAAAGACGACAGCAAGAAATAGCATTAAAAGAACGATAATTTCTGGTATCGATGGTAATCTTACACTTTTCATTTTTTTCTCTCCTTACAAGTCGATAACATGATGTATGTCGTCTTACATGTATGTAGTATACAATTAGCGAAGACAAAACAAAATTTTCATATTATTTCGATTTATTTTTCCAGTATAATATATTGGACACCTTTTCTATTGTAAAAGTAGATGTTACTTTTCGCAATGGAAAATATAAAAAATGTTACATTTTTATTTAGATAGAATAATCTAAGAATAACTTTTTTAATATTTGCCACAATAAGATTTTTTACTATTATCTTCACCTTTTAAGGACTACCATTTTTCTCCCCAAAAAAAGCACACATCATTAAAATGATGCATGCTCCACTTTTATTTATACAAATTTTGTATTTCTTCTTTATTTTTAAGTATCTCCGAAAACTTATCACTACACCCTTTTGGAAATAATACTCCGAGTCCGTATGAATGTCCAAACTGAAAATGAGGGTGCTTCGCCTTGATCTCATCCCAAAACTTATACACGCCAAAATCACCACTTCTCACTTCAATATCATGAAATAATACAATACCGTTTTTGGAAACTTTAGGTAACCACGTTTTATAATCATGAGAAACAGCTTCATACGTATGATAGCCATCAATATGCAAAAGATTTATCGTTTCATCTTGAAACTGATCTATAGCATCATCAAAAGTAGACCGAATTAATTTTCCTATATTAAGGTAGTTAGCGCTCACAACTTTTTCTACTATTTGAAAAACCCCTTCTCCATATGGACCTGTATGCCCATCTCCAGCCCAGGTATCTACAGCAAAACATTTTGTAGTTAACCCACCATCTTTTACTCCCTGACAAAAACTGAAGAAGGAAGCACCTAGATGTGTACCTAACTCAACTAAAGTGGCTGGTTTTTCAAATCGTACTAAGTCATATGCGAAATTTAAATGCCCACTCCACGCAGATTGTGACCGAATAATAGGACTAAATTTTTCAAAGTCAAACGATGGTTTATGAGTAACCCAGTTCATTGCATATCTCCTTATACACATATTTTTAACAAACCAAATTACTCTTATCTTTATTTTTTTTTCATTGCGATTATGATTATATTTCATAAAAATATGCAGAATTTATTCTTTTGAAATTCAATTAAAGATTCATTGTCTCGCCTTCACTTTAAACCGGATGATTGTCAAAATGATTCCTAATACAGCACAATTTTTATGGTATATCCCAACCTTAAATCGTAATCATTATGATTTATTATTGATTTTTCCTTTCCCATCATTTATTATAAAACGTAATGATTACGATTTGAAGGAGAGATTATTTCATGAAAAAAGTACCTATCACTGTATTAAGTGGTTTTTTAGGATCTGGAAAAACTACCTTACTACATCACATTTTGACTAATAAGAACAACTTAAAAGTAGCTGTTATCGTTAATGATATGAGCGAAGTAAACATTGATGCGTCCCTTATAAAAAAAGGTGGTTTTTCACGCACAGAGGAAAAACTAGTAGAAATTCAAAATGGTTGTATTTGTTGTACACTACGAGAAGATTTAATGATAGAAGTGAATCGTCTTGTTGAAAATGGTGATATTGACTATATAGTTATTGAATCTTCTGGTATAAGTGAGCCTATTCCAGTTGCCCAAACCTTTACTTATACAGATGAAGTTCTTAACATTGATTTAACGAAAAATTGTCACCTCGATACGATGGTTACAGTTGTAGATGCACATAGATTTTGGGATGATTTTGCAGATGGAGAAAGTTTGCTAGACCGAAAACAGGCAATCGATGAAACTGATACTCGGGAAGTTATTGATTTATTAATAGATCAAATTGAGTTTGCAAATGTAATTATTCTTAATAAGATAGACCTAATAGAAAAAGAAGATGTGATAGAACTCCATCATTTACTAAAGAAATTAAATCCTAGCGCCAAGGTTATTGAATCTTCATTTAGCAAAGTACCATTGCAAGAAGTTTTAAACACAAATTTATTTAATTATGAAGAGGCCAGTCAATCGGCTGGCTGGATGCAAGAATTAAATAGTGACCATCATACACCTGAAACGGAAGAATACGGTATTCATTCCTTTGTGTACCGTCGTAAATATCCTTTTCATCCTGAACGCTTTATGAATTGGCTAGAAAAATGGCCATTAGATGTTGTAAGAGCGAAAGGATTTTTCTGGCTCGCCTCTCGTAATACTATGATAGGGCTTCTATCACAAGCTGGTTCCTCTATTACAATTCAAGGTGCTGGTGAATGGATAGCGGCATTACCTGAGGCGGAAAAAAATCAAATCATTACAGAAGAACCAGAAGTATTGAAAAACTGGGATGAACAATATGGAGATCGAATAACTGAACTCGTATTTATCGGAATTGACATGGATCGTTCTTTAATTGAACAATCATTAGATAGTTGTCTATTAACAGAAAAAGAAATGAAACAAGATTGGAATAACTTTGTTGATCCTATTCCAGCTTTTACTTATACTTCATAACAAAGTGAAAAAAGGCTTCCGTAGCATGGAGCCTTTTTTCACTTTGTAGTACTCTTATTTAACATATTTGCTTTCATAAGAAACACCATTGTACCGAAAACAATTAAGGTAGCATATACGACACCAACTACATCACCTATTTTTTCTAAGCCAAACGGTAATAGTATAGTAGCAACTCCGACTATATAGGAAAATACTCCTGAAAGCTTCGCTAATTTATTTTTATCTCCAACAAACGTTTCTTCTTGATATCCTGCCAGCAAAAACAATCTCTTTTTCACATGTATTTGATACCCTAAAAAAATGATAAGTAATCCAACAAATAAACAAACCAAAAATCCTGCTAGCATTTCAATACCACCCTCTCTACAATATTTTACCACGTACAAAAAAAATTCGTCTCCATTATTAATAACTTTTCATCTAATTAGAAGTTTCAGTTTATTGATGCTCTTTTTGTGATATATTGAATATTGTATCCAATATATATTTTTGGAAGGAGGATTATATGTCTTATGGATCCAAATCGATTAAAAGGAATTATAATGGTCATAATCGGTGCTTGTTTATGGGGCTTGTCCGGAACAGCTGCGCAACAACTTTTTCAATATGAAAATGTTTCAACCGAATGGTTAGTTACGATCCGTTTGCTTATATCTGGGGTTATTCTACTCATTATTTCATCATTCGGAACGAGAAAAAAAGAGATTTTTGCCATCTGGAAGCAAAAATCCGACGCTAGTAAAATGATTTTGTTCGGTCTTTTCGGCATGCTTGCTGTACAGTATACGTACTTCGCCTCTATTAAAGAAGGAAACGCTGCTGTTGCAACTTTGTTACAATATTTAGCCCCTATATTTATCACTGTATACTTACTTTTCAAATGGAACGTTCGTCCATCAAAAATTGATTATATTTCAATTACACTCTCATTAGTAGGGACTTTTCTCTTATTAACAAACGGGTCTATGCATAACTTAGCTGTATCTACACCAGCTATCATTTGGGGCATTTTATCTGGACTATCTCTTGCATTTTATAGTTTGTATTCAAAAAAATTGTTAGAAAAGTGGTCTTCATCTGTTATCGTTGGCTGGGGTATGATTATTGGGGGTATTGGTGTAACGATTTTACACTTTGTTTCCACAAACGAATTCATTTTATTATCCACTATAAAGTATGTAAAACTAAGTACCCTCCCGCTCATTACATTTGTAGTCATTTTCGGGACACTCATAGCATTTTATTTGTACTTAGATAGTATAAGATACCTTACGCCGAAAGAAACAACGTTATTTGGTTGTACAGAGCCGCTCGCAGCTATTATTTCTTCCGTACTTATTTTGCACGTACCGTTTCAATCTTTTCAGTTATTAGGTGCTTTTTGTGTCATTGTAATGGTGCTTATATTAAGCCAAAAGCCGGATGAAGGAAAACCGAAGCTAAAACTTATGAGTAGAAAAAAACAAAACATACAATGAAAGGATTGAATTATTTATGCCTGTCCCTCAAAATTATAAAAAACCTGGAAGAGTTTCCGCAAAGTCACTCGTTTTAACCCAACTACAAGATTGGATTATAGAAGGTGTATTACAACCAGATGAAAAAATTAATGATGGGGAATTGGCGGAAGCACTAGGTGTAAGCAGAACACCAGTTAGAGAAGCTTTACAAATTTTAGAGCTTTCTGGGCTAGTAGAAATGATTCCCGGTCAAAAAACGAAAATTGCTCCTATTAAATTAGAAGACGTATCTATCATTTATGAGACGCTGGCCGGTCTTCACTCAATTATAGGAAAACAAGCACTTCAAAAAGTTACAGATGCTGATATTAAACTACTTTCCGAGATAAATGATACTTTTCAACAATCTATACATGAAAAAGATTCAAAAAAAGCTTTAAAACTAGATATACAATTTCACAATACAATTACTTCTATTGCTAAAAACCGATATATTGAACCTTTTCTAGAAAATATGCAGCTTCACGTTTTACGACTTGAATATTTGTTTTTCCAAAACTTTGTGCCTGCAAGTCAATCTATTAAAGAACATCACTCTATCATTCAAGCACTTCAAAAGCAGGACGAAAAACAAATGGAACAAATGATGGCTCAAAACTGGCTCCGTCCCATGAAAGAAATACAAAAAATGATTTCTATGAAAGAATAAAAAAGCTGGTTACACAAAAGTGTAACCAGCTCCCTCTTTACTAATCTATATGCTATGCCTGAATATTCGCGTAATCTTCAATATCTTCGTACTCTTTTTCCAATTCCTCTAAAGATAGCTCGTATAATTGTCTGTCGCGAATCTTAAACACCCCTGCTCCAATTAACTCATCAATTAAATGCCTCTTACGATTTTCAACAGCAAAACGGAGTTGACTACTCATCTTTTAAAAAACTCCTTTCTACGATCATTGAAAATGATAATCTTTATCAATTACCACTTTTGATTATAAAAGATGATTCTTAATAAGTAAAGTAATCTTATGAAATATTTACCTTACAAAGTATTTGTGGCCACATTATATATATGTATGCCCTGCGAAAAATGTTATGACACTTTTTCTGATCCTTTTTCTTTCATACTTTGCAAGTTGTCTCGCTATGATAAAACTCACCTTCCATTTCTACTTGGATGGTGACATGTTCTACATGAAACTTCTCCTTTAATACATCCGTAGCCTCTTTTAATACACTTTGCGTTTCATTACCTTTTATAATTAGGTGGCAAGTTAATACTTGAAAATCCGATGTGACAGACCATATGTGCAAATCATGAACTTCTTTTACAATCGCAATCGTTAATAATGTATTTTTCACCTCATCCATATCTATGTGCTGCGGTGCACCTTCCATTAATATATGGACTGTATCACGTGTTACACGCCACCCACTAATAACGACTAAAATAGACACAAGAATACTAGCAATTGCGTCTGCAACATTCCATCCGAAAAATTTAATAAGTAACGCAGCAATAATCGCTCCAACTGACCCTAATAGATCACCTAGTACGTGTAAGAAAGCACTTCTTAAGTTCAAATTACCTTTCACATCTCCGCCTCTCATTAATATCCAAGCTGATAAAATATTAATAAGCAAACCAAGTACAGCAATAATGAGCATCCCATTACTAGCAATCTCAACTGGTTCTTTAAAACGACGAATTGCTTCAATAAAAATGTATATAGAAATGACGATAAGAACGACACCGTTACATAATGCCGCTAACATTTCGACGCGCTTATACCCGTATGTTTTTGCAGTCGTCGCTACTTTTTCTCCAAGCTTAAACGCAAGTAAACTTAAAGCCAAGGATACTGCATCACTTAACATATGCCCCGCGTCAGATAATAGTGCTAAACTATTTGTTACAAATCCGCCAATAACTTCAGCAACCATAAAGCTTGTTGTTAGTAAGAATGCAAGTAGTAACGCCTTTTTATTTTTAGAATGCCCGTGATCATGTGAATGTCCCATACTTATACTCCTTTAAGTGCCATACCTGTATGTTAGTATGAAACAAACTCCCCATCTTTATCCCGAATTGACCGCCCGTAAACCCCGCTTCCTCTGTATACACACTTCGCTACTTTTTAAACAATCCCTTTTTCTCAAATAAAAACAAGACTACTTCTTTTTTATTTTCATATTGTTTACTATTGAAAGAAATTTTAAGGAGGTTACGAAAATGAAACGTTTATTTCTCTGTATGGAGCGTGAACTTGTTGTAGTGAAAGAACAAGATGGTAACTACGAAACGACTTGTCACTTGCAAAATATGCAACCTACCTGTATTGCCGTTGATCCGTTCCAACAAAATCGTATATATTGCGGAACATTTGGACGAGGTTTATGGTTAAGCGACGATGGCGGAGATTCGTGGAGACCAATTGGGGATTCCTATCGCTACTTTGATTTCCCTAAAGAAGATGGTATTTTACACTCCTCTATCACTTCTATAACGATAAGCCCTAATGAACAAGTTAACGAATATGGAGTCGTTTATGTAGGGACTGAACCGAGCGCTTTATTCCGTTCAGAAAACGGTGGTGAAACGTGGACGGAACTTAAAAATATGAAATCATTATTATCTTCTTATACGTGGGCTTTCCCGCCTAGACCTTTTACCCATCACGTACGCTGGATCACAGTTGATCCAAACAATCCAAATACAATTCACGTTTCAATCGAAGCTGGTGCTGTTATTCAAAGTAACGATAAAGGGCATACATGGATTGATAAAAAATTCGGTGCTCCTATCGACGCCCATCAATTACTCATGCACCCCGAAGCCCCCAATCGCCTTTATGCATCATGTGGTGACGGATTTATGGGCGGACCTGATCGTGCCTATCTTGAAAGTTATAACAGTGGAAACAGCTGGATCTCATGTAGTGAAGGACTTGAGCATCATTATTTATACAGCATGGCTATCGATCCAGCTGATTGCGATACTGTTCTCGTTTCTGCTGCGCCAAGTGCCGATCTCGCTCATCACCGTATTCCTTATGAATCTTATATATATCGAAAAACGAAAGATACTCCTTTTGAGCAAGTACAGCAAGGACTACCGTCTGCAATCGGTACAGTCATTTCGATGTTTGCGACAAATCCAGCAGAACCACATACGTTTTACACTTTAAATAACAATGGCGTCTTTCAATCCAATGATAGCGGCGAATCGTGGGAACAACTAAACATTCCGTGGAAAGATGAGTATAAAACGCAGCATCCGCATGCTTTACTCATAACTAGTTTTTAACGAAAAAGAGACTGCCTAATGTTTTTAGGCAGTCTCTCTTTTATTTCTTTAAATCAATTACAATATCATCTAACACAATACCCTTATTGCCTCCCAGTTTTCGAGACACGAAACTCTCCTTTACTTGTCCTCCAACTATTGTTACCGAACCATAATTTTCAGGAGTGTGAATTCTTAAATTAACGTGAGGCGTTATTATTAGCTTGGTTGCATTCTCATTGAGTTGTTGGAATGTTTTACTCCAATTAAAATTATAAGAATTCTCACCTGAGCCTCCATTTCCTTCCCCAGAATACTGATTACCTAAATCATCCCTCACTTCTAAATCGATATCCACTCCATCCCATACACCCCTTATTTCTTGAGATACTTCTTGATTGTAGTATAAAATAAACGACATTGGTGTTATTTCCATTCTCTCCATATTTACTTTTACACCATCTTTTTCTGTACTACCTCTAATCAATTGCTCCTTATTTTCTATTCCTCTTAGATTAATATTAAAATTCCAATCCCCTTTTATCGTTTCTTCTGTTTCTAAAATGTCTATACTTTTTATACTCCATTCAATGTTCACTGTAGTTTCTTTACTACTAACTAGATCGCTGCTTGTTTTTATTAAACCTGTATATTTTCTATCAGCGACTTTAGTAATTTCATTGCTTCCTGATTGGGCACCTGCTCCTTTAATAGTTAAAAAATCCAATGTACTTGGATTTTTGCCTAAATCTCTGTTACTTTCTATAGAGTAGTTTATTGATACTGTCTTCCCATCGAAAATCGCATCATTTACCGTTATCTTAATTCCATTGCTTTCTTTTATCATATTTAGTACTATAGCGTATTGTTTATAATTATTATGAAGCTCCGCCGTCTTCTCTACGTCAGCTTTATAATTTTCATATAACCCTGTTCTACCATTATCTAAAAATCGGAATATGTCCCCTACTATTGGTAGTCCTCCAGCGTATGTAGGAAATCCGATGCCAAGCATGGCAACCGATACGCCGACTAAAATAGATGCTGCAGCAACACCTTTTTTCCAACCTTTCATCTTTTTCTTCGTACGTATCGACTGTTTTAAGTTACGCTTCACTTTTTCTTTTTCAATTTCAGAAGTCCCAATTTCCTCAAGTTCTTTTTCATCTATATCAATATCATTTAATAGTTCATAAATATCTTTCATATTGCACTACCTCCAAAACTAATATTCGTAGCATTTTGTTGTAGTTTCTTTTTCCCACGGTACACGCGATTATCGATCGCTGCCCGAGTTAACCCTAACTTGTCTCCTATTTCTTCTGTCTTCATACCGAGAAGATATTTCATAATGAATACTTTTTGATCTAACGGTTCCAATTGATTAATAAGATTCAATAATTCTTCCCTATCTTCCATAACGATTAATTCGTCTTCTGCCGATTTTTTGGTACTAATATGAAACTCATCTGAAATGATTTCTACTTTTTTATTCGCTTTTCGGTAATAATCAATTGCTTTAAACTTTGCAATTGCCGCAATCCATTTTTTAAAGTCACTCGGCTCTCCATGAAATTTATTTGCGTTATTCCAAATGGAAAGAAATATATCATTTATGCATTCCTCCATCAATCCATCATTTTGAACTGGAAGAAGAACTTTATGCGTGATCCCCTTTATGAGTGGTAAGTATGTATCAACAACAAATTCTAAGGCATCTTCTTTTTGCCGCTGTAATCTTTTTATAAAATTTTTCTCATTTGATTTCATGTAGCGATTCCCCTTATTTTTTTGTAAAAGCTTTTACACCCTATATAACGTCCTGAAAAATGTTTTCTCTCATCTTTTTTATTATTTTTTTATGTAATGGAATACTTTTCCTCAGCCATTGTCTCATATAACTTTGCATTTGAAGAAAATTTTCTCAAGTCTACAGTTTAATTCATGTAGTACACTATTTATGTAGTCGTTCTTTAACTTAGTGTACATTTTATTTTGTTAATCTACTTTTAATTATTTTAAATTAGGAGATGAGATGTGTATGTGTGGAATTACAGGCTGGGTAGATTGGAAGAAGGACCTTTCCAATGAACATGTTGTTTTAGAAAAGATGGCGAATAGCATTGAGCATCGTGGTCCGGATGCTGAAGGATTTTGGTTTTCACCTAGAGCGGCTTTTGCACACCGGCGATTAATTGTAATTGATCCAGAAGGCGGGACACAACCAAAAACATTCCGTGCTGGTGATTATACGTATGCTCTTACTTATAATGGAGAAATTTATAATTTCCGTGAGCTGAGAGAGCAACTTCAAAAATGTGGACATGCATTTGAAACTCATTCAGATACAGAAGTGTTACTACATGCTTATTTAGAATGGAAAGAAGACTGCGTACAACATTTAAATGGAATTTTCGCTTTCGCCTTATGGGATGATCAGAAACAACAATTATTTTTAGCACGCGATCATTTAGGTGTAAAACCACTTTTTTATACAGAAAGAAATGACAGTATTATTTTCGGTTCTGAAATTAAAGCATTATTAGCGCATCCATCTGTCCCTGCTGAAATTGATGCGGATGGAATAAATGAAATATTTGGATTAGGGTTATTTCGAACTCCAGGATGTGGTGTGTTTAAGCATATTCAAGAAGTACGTGCTGGACATTCTATAACATTTACACGTGATAAAAAAGTAGTTACGAAGTATTGGAACTTAGAAAGTAAGATCCATACAGACTCTATAGAAGATACATCTTCTCATATTTTATCTATTTTACAAGATACAGTAAAAAGACAATTAATTGCCGATGTTCCACTCGTTTGTATGTTATCAGGCGGATTAGATTCTAGTGGTATTACTGCACTTGCGGGGAAAGAATTTGCAGAGGAACACAAAACACTTCACACATATTCAATCGACTTTTTAAATAGCGCGAAAGATTTCGAACTGACATTTGCTCGAACTGGTCTAGATGCTCCTTGGGTAAAACGTGTTTCTGAACATGTAGGGACGTCGCATCATGACATTATTGTGAATGCTGAAGAATTAGCAAATCACTTATTCGTTCCCCTTCATGCGAAAGACTTACCAAGTGCAGGCGAAATGGAAACTTCACTATATTTACTATTTTGCGAAATGAAAAAAGATGCAACTGTAGCTTTATCCGGGGAATCTGCCGATGAAGTATTCGGTGGGTATCCTTGGTTTCATCAAGAAGAACTATTATATGTAGATAAGTTTCCATGGTTAACAAACTGGAAAAACACATCTTCTCTATTATTAAACGACGTATCAAAGCAATGTAATCCTGAGCATTATATTCATACACGATTCCATGAAGCTGTTCTTGAAGTACCTACTCTTAAAGGGGAAAGTAAAAAATCCGCGAAACAACGCCAAATGTTTTATTTATTTTTAACGAGATTTCTCCCGTTCTTACTTGATCGTAAAGACCGTATGAGTATGGCTGTAGGATTTGAAGTTCGTGTACCGTTTTGTGATTATAGATTAGTTGAATATTTATGGAACGTTCCTTTCAACATAAAAAGTATTGATAATATTGAAAAAGGCATTTTACGTAGAGCACTAAAACCAGCTTTACCTGACGATATACGAAATAGAAGAAAAAGCGCTTATCCAACTTCACAAGACCCACACTACTTACAAACAATTCGTAATTTAACACTTGATATGTGTAGTAATAAAAACAATCCTATTTTCTCACTCATTAACCATTCCATTCTACTTTCAATTGCTAATCAAAGTAATAAAGAGATTAACACTTTTGAAGCGAGGAGTGCTATGGAGTATATGCTACAAGTAAATGAATGGTTGAAAACGTATCATATTCATATTGCTTAACAAAAAGGAGTTCAAGGACAACAAACCTTGAACTCCTTTTTGTTATTAATTAGCGCATTGTTTATTTTCAGTATCGATAGACCATCCGATAATCGTGGCACAATCTCTACCTTTCCACTGCAGTACATTTGTTAATACCGGCTCAATTTGTAAGCTATTTCCGTCGTGTAATATTTCTACTAAAGATTGATCATCATCAAACCTTCGTTTATCACACTCTAAAATACCGTCCGTTGCCATTACAATGTGATTCGTACCTTTTTCTAATCCCCTCACACCTGAAGTAAAACAAGGTGTATTTGCTGCGAAAATATTTTTCCTGCCAATATATTCGTAATTCTTCCGTTTATTTAATCGTCCTTTTCCATTCTTCGTTTGCTCAGAATGGAATAAGTATGCGAAACAATCACCAACTGATAGCCAATATAAGAACTCGCCTTTTCGCAAACAAATTAAACATGCAAGTTCTTCATCATTTTGATCACATTTTTCAATAAATAACTCATCTGTGAATAACGCTAATAAGTACATATGTGTATGATGAAAAGCTAAATGTATTGGGTATGAAAATAATTCTTTTAGTTTCTCTTTTCTTTCTGAAATTGCTTCTATTATATAATGGATATTTTTCGTTTTATGATGTGTATCAAAAATCATAACAAATTCAAATTGTAATTCAGGATCCCACCAAGCAAGCACCGCATCTCCTCTTTCATATGCATCACTTTCTTGGTTTCCACCGTATACGCCGACTGAAAGAGGACCACATTTTTCAACATGTATTTCATCTACATACATCTGTTCATGACTAATCCATTTAAATGTATTCACAGCTATCATCCTCTCTCTTGCTAAATGTATACCTTTACACATAGATTACCTTATATTTCAATAAAAATAAACTTTTTCAATATTTTTTATCCAAATAAAAGGATTTTATTTCTACATTAACGAATATATCTTATTAAACGATATAAAAATAGGGGGATTTATTATTATGAAAGACATCAATCAACATTGGGAGAGCATTTATTATCACTTACGATGTGAATATGAGGACAACCTTTCCCACCAAGCAATTCGTATTTTACAAATCGTTTCCCGTGAGAAAAATATAACAATTGGAAAAGTTGCTTCTGAGCTTAGTCTCTCTCATAACACAGCATCTGAACACGTAAAGCGCCTTATTCAAAAGGATTTCCTCCTTAAAGAGAGAAATAAACAAGATGAAAGGGTCGTAAATCTTACATTAACAACCGAAGGAATGGAAGTATTAGAAAAGCATACTTTACTAGATAAAGAAAAGATAAAAATATTAGAATCACAGTTATCAAAAGAAGAACAACAATTAATTGAAAAAGCCTTTTCTTTATTAGCGAAGGAGGCAAAATATGCATTTCCTCGTTAAAGTTATCGTTTCGGCACTTATTATCGGTATCATTACTGAAGTCGCTAAACATTATAGTACGATAGGCGGCTTTATCGCTGCCCTTCCTCTTGTAAGTTTACTTAGTCTATTTTGGATTTCTTTCGAAGGCGGTAACAAACAAGAATTGAGTCAATTTGCTTTAGGTGTATTATATGGATTTCCTGCATCAGCACTACTACTATTTATCGTCTATATTAGTTTAAAAAATTCATTTGCACTTAGTACATCTGTCCTACTCGGTATAGGTGCTTGGTGTATCGTTTTTGCTTGCCAAAAATTATTTCAAACTTAGGAGGAATTATTATTCATAAATTTGTAGAGATATTGGGACAAAATATAGAAGTATATATAAAAGGAAGTAGTAAACAAACTATAGTCATTCAAACTGGAATGACTTGCTCCTTTTATGATTGGCTTCCCATTATGAAAAAGCTTTCCGAGCACTTTACAGTCGTTTCATACCATCGCCCAGGTTACGGAAAAAGTGAGTTGGGAATGTATCCGCGTACTACGATACAAGTAGCAAAAGAACTACATATGTTACTAGACAAACTATATATTCATGAGCCAATCATTCTAATCGGTCATTCCTATGGAGGATTATGTGCACAACATTTTACGATGTTACATGAAGATAGGCTACAAGCACTTCTTTTAGTTGATTCTACTTCCATAAACTTACACCGATTAGACGAACTTCATTTACCGATTTCTGATCAAACTGATTCTGATGATATGTGGCTTCAAAAATATAATACGTACTCCAAAATGGATGTCGACACACTTTATAATGAACAAAAACCTATGCTCGTCAACAAACCAAAACATTATATAGAATTCTCCACATCACCCTCATTATATAAAGCGACGGTTTCTGAACTATCCAAGTGGAAAAACTGTGCTCGTTCAATAAAAGAGCTAGATATAATATTAGAAATACCATTAATCGTTATCGGTAGAGATCCTCATTATTCTATTACTCAAATGATTGAGGGCGGCATGCCAAAAGAGGAAGCAACACAACTTGAATCGACGTGGCAAAAACTAATTCGTGAACAATTTCACCTCTCTATAAACAGTCAATATATTCTAGCTGAACATGCTAGTCACGGAATAGAAAATGATCGACCAGATATTATCATTGAAGCTATTCACTCATTACACACAAAAAAAGGAAGCAACTAAAGCTGCTTCCTTACTTATCTATTCATAATCTTCTTCATCATCAATTTCTTCGTAATACGAATACCCATTGCTTACATATATAGGACCATTCGCAACATCAATACGTAGTACCCATGCCCATGGCACAGCTAAACGTTTATGTAATGCTCGCCAAAAGTTCATCGATTTTCTTTCATACTCCTGGAACTCCTGAAGTAACTCTTTATAGGAGGAACCGTCTAACTGAATATTTGCTTCTAACAAACGAGAATGGGCACAGTACTGTAACTCTAGCTCAGCAGCAATTTCCATTTCTTCTTCCGTTGCCATACCAATAATTGTTCCATCTGCTGGTGCAATTTCATATACGTTGTGAACTTCAATAAGCCCTTCTTTCTCTTTCTCAAACATGTAAACAGCCTCCTTTAACATATATTTTTTATGTTACAAAGTCATACTTCTACAATAACTTCTCTCTTTCCTCTTTTTTTGATAAACTTTTACAAAATATTTATCCGATGACCTGCTTCCTCTATTCTTTCAGCAGAAATGAAACGATTATTATCAAAAGTTAATTTGTACACGTCAGGCATTTGAATTGTTTTCCAAAACTGAAAATCATATTTCGAATCAAAATAATTCATAAGTAACACCATAATATTCCCATGAGTACCTATTACAATATTCTTCCCTTTATATTTTTCCAATATATTTTGCATGCATAATATAGCACGCTTTTGTGCTACATCATTTGATTCTCCGCCTTCATATGCAAAAGTCCAATCTTCCCACACATTCTCAATGGCATCATTAAAATCTTCTAGTGGCTCTGAACTTAATAACCTTTCCCGTAAATCTTCTTCTATTTGTATCGATACATTATATGTATTCGCAATTCCTTGTACAGTTTGAATTGCTCTTTTGTACGGGCTAGAGATCACAACATCAATATGTCCATCTTTTAATAAGCGTGTTACATTTTCTGCATCACAGTGTCCCTTTTCAGATAAAGGCCGTTCACGTTCTTCTTTTGTATATGTTGAGTGGGCATGGCGAACGAAATATATTGTCGTCATTTTTCAACTTCCTTTCTTATTTTCAATCTATATTCAATGGCATAATTAGAAAATCCTGTATCATTTATAGAAAAGAGTGCTTTTTAAAAAGCACTCTTTTGTTTACATAATAAAATTATTTCATTATAATTTATTTCTAAATTCCTTACTTGTTATAAAATCTTGAATAAAATAATCTATGTTATTTCTAAGTTTTTGATATGCAACTTGATCATCTATATCGTTAAACATAATTACAACTTCCACCTTATTGCCGTTTTTATCCGTAGTATACAAACTTTTTGTCAATACGAATGCGGTAGAACCACCCTTTTGTCCAGCATATTCAAACTTACTATTTTTAACTGTTCCGTTAAAAACATTCTCAATTTCATCTTGCATTGATTTTGGAAAATAATTTCTACTATTTATTTTCCCCATTATACTCATATAATCTTTAGCGTTTGCACCACTAATCGATCTGACCAAATTCGCTGAAATTCCATATCTACCTTTAATGGGATATCCCGTTTTTTCCATTCTTCTTCATCTTTCATCCATTCATGTATTTGTAACACATGTTTATTATACTCATCCTTTGACATGTTACGTATCGTTTCTAAAGATTGATTTTCTGGCTCATGAAGCTCTTTTTCTACATACCCTCTCATATATAGTGAAGCAGTATACGAAGAGAACTTGTCATGACTAGTAAGCTCTAACTCTTTTATACTTTCATTTACTCTTTCTATTCCAAGCTTTTCTAACAAATATGTTGTATTTGCATTCGAACTATAATGAATCATCCCTTTAGCGACTTCTTCCAAAGCGATTTGTCCATTTTTCACTAACTCTCTCGCTTTAGCATCTTCTAACCAGTTAGGATGCGCTCCACCATCAGTGTTTTTAACGTAATATTTTTCTAGCTCCTGCAATGAAATTTGTTCATCTCGACTTATTTTCCCTTCTGATACTTGCTTAGCAAATTCAACTGCTATTACGATTTTCGCCGTACTCGCCAATGGTAATTTTTTATTTGCATTTATAGAAGTTAATACTTCTCCATTTCTTTTAATAAATAATGAACATGTTTCATCGTCTTTATGTTCTTTTATGTACTTTAATACGTAATCAGGATCTTCTTTTGACAAATAGTACTTCTCATAATGACAAAGAAAGCTATAACAGCTACTAGAATCACTCCTGCAACAATTCCTATAATCTTAAATATGTTCACAATATACCCCCTCTAATAAAGTGAAACTATAATCAGTGGGGTTCTTCATCCCCCACTGATTATTAGTTAAACCAATCGACGTTTACGGGCAGCCCGACTCTCACCTAACATCTTCGCTCCAGCCGAATTTTAAGGTGGGAGTTTTACTGCCCGTTAATGCCAGATACATTCCCTTCTATATAATTATTATAACGAATTTAATTACAAAATTATACAAAACAGAATAACTCTTCCTAAAAAAGAAAGAGTTACTCTATTTCACATGAAGTTATTTGTCCATTTAACGTAACGACTATATTTGAGTCGTCACTTTCTTTAACATCTTTTAGCCGTTTGGAGTTAGGTGGACCAATTACAACTGACTCCTTAATTGGCGAAAGGTCCTTCTCTAATTTCTCTGCACTTACACCGTATGCAGCTTGAAATACTTCTGGTGGTGTTAATCTAAGTATGTCTGATCCTTCTGCTGTTTCAAACTGATCGTTATTGAAGAACAAATGTAATTGTACTTCTTCTGTTATGGCTGTGATCCAATGCCACCATCCCATTGGAATAAAGACTGTTTGCCCCGCTTTTACATGATAATTTTGCAATTGATTCGTTTCAGGATTTAAAATGGATGTAACTGCTTCTCCTGATACAACAACATCTAATTCCCATGCATTCGGATGCCAATGCGGTTCTCGCATATGTCCCTTCGTCATAAATAAATCAACAAATGCTCCTCCAATCATTGCTGGTAACTGCGTTGAAGTAACTTCATATGCAACGTTTTTCTCATCCCTTTTAAAAAAGACATTTTTTCTTGAATCAAAGAAAAGGTTTGGAGTTCCTGAGCTTTTCTTTAAATTTTTATTATCTGGAACATAACCTGACGTACTCATATCATCCCTCTTTTCCGCTCCTAACATTTTGTACTTAACGATGTATCGTATGGAAAAAATAGATGATATGTGCCTATTCAGCACATAATAAAAAAACATGCTTTCATTAGGAAAACATGTTTTGTGATAGCCTTCACATTGTTTAGTTAAATAATAACTCTTTTACTTACCATGATGTAACATTAAATCACTAAGTTCTTCTTCAATGTGATTTAATTTCGCAACGCCTTCTTTCCATTTATGAATATAACGTGAAACTCCAACGAAAAATAAAACAATAATTGTAGAAAGAATAATACCATACACGATTGCTACAGTACTCATAGTTACACTTCCTTATAATTAGTAATGTGGTTATTAGTTATATTTTTATTATAAACCTTTTTCTTTTAAAATACTTCGATTTCAACTTTTTGTAACAAAATTGATTTTTCTAACATTTCGTTCGTAAAAATGGCATATTTTTCACAAATTATACAAAACTTCACCATATGTACTATTACCATATGAGTTATATTATTAAATAGAATAAAGGGGATGATATACTATGACGACTTGGTTTATTGTAATGTTAGTTGTATTTGGGGCATTTAAAATTATCGTTTCTAGCCTTCCTAACACTGTTATTGAATCCATTATTAGCAAGTACGAAACACATCCACAACTTGAAGAAGAGAATGTGACTGTTACTATTAATGGGAAGAGCGTAGAAGACGAAAAAAAGTCTCAAATCATTCATGATTTTAATGAAGGTTTATTTTTAGATCGCTATTATGCACCGCCTCACAATGAAGGCACTCCTTTAATTATTAATGCAAAACGTGGCAAAAAGGATTTTACATTTTATATTTATAGTCACGAGGAGCATGTTGATGTTGTAAAACAACATAAAAAGAAGGTAGTTGCTTATAGTTTACGCTCTAAAAATCTTCAAAATAGTGATATGTTCGTGTCAGCTGACTTAGCTTAATACTCATATATTAGAAAAAGGAATCCACGAAATATGGATTCCTTTTTTCTCATTTACTGAAAAATAAGCTCTGTCTTCAAACTATCTTTCGGTAACAACCATCCTTTTTTCTCTATACTCGCCATTAATAATTCTCTTTGTTTTGTCGCAATAATTTCCTCATTTGTTTTAAACGACACTTCTATTACGAAGTCATCTTCTATCTTCCCAGTATTACTTAATGGCCAAATTTCAATATTCGTTTTTATATTTTCAAATTCACCTGTATACCGTTTCATTAATACAGGACCGTATATGTGAGAATCCCTTAACATCTCTTCTCCCCAATTCTTATACAACCATTTGTTCATTTTCCCTGGTAACTTTTCTATTAACATATTTTGAGAAGCATGTTCATTTGGTAAATCAAGTACCCCATATCCTTTAGCACTGTAACTTTTCTTATTTGAAATACTTAACGTTTTCTTCCCAAATCCCCAATCTACTTCCGCCTCATAACTATCAGTTTTACTATCAAATCCTTCTTTTTTAGCTACTTCTAGTGCATCTTGAATTACACCATTTTGAATAGGATATCTTTTTTTATATGTTAGCTCAAAATCTTTACTAAATTCTTTCTTTCGAATTCTCGCAAACCAACCTTCGTTACTTAAACTTTTATTCGCCGTATCTAAAAATTGCACTTGTATTCTTTCATAATTTGTACCAACCTGGAAATGTTCTAGTACCTCTTGCTTCATCTCTTTGTTATAACCTAATACTTGTTCTGGCTTTAATAATAACTTCACTTCAAAACTAGGTTTCATTGGACTAGCAGCAAACCCTTCCATCACGTTATAAAGGAAACAACAAAAGAAAATGCTTACGAATACAAATACTTTTTTCATATACCTATCCCCTTTACATTTTAAATGACTTCTATACGTTCCATTGCAAGTGAATATATATTTTCATATCCTGCTGTACTTAGCTTTTGTTGTAATCGATCCGTATCCTCTTTATGAGCGTGCACTAACAAAGTATGTTCCGGTAATAATATATTTAACATGGCCTTAACATCACCCATACTTTGATGAACCTTATACGGAACTCGATTCACCCTACATGTATTCCTTACATGCTCTTTCATAACTTTTTCTGCAAAACTCTCTTTCGCAATATGTCCTGTAAAAATAATGGAATTCCGTTCTTCATGCCGAAGTTGTTCATAGTATAACTGTGCGCGTTTCGTTTGCATATTCGCATCACTCATTACAACTATTCCGTAACTATTTTGTATACTAATGTCATGATCCATAACGATTATGTTTCTTTTTAAACTCTCCATAACCCATTGAAGTTCTTCATTATTTCTTATCCAATCTTTATATAGGAACATCTCTTCAAATCCAGCCAAAATTTCTTTATCTACTATAAGCGGAAATTCTTTATATCGTTCATATAAATACAATACTATATCTTGCGCCCTACCAAGTTGCGGCAGCGGTAGTAATGCTATTCCTTTATTTTTCATAACTCGTTCAATTTCTGCACATAGATCATCTAATCTTTCATTTTGCGAAACATCATCAGTATGGTAAGCGGCATCTACAATTGCAATTTTTATATTGCTTCGCAACTTCTCAGGTAAATTAGCTCGTAGTATATTAGATTCTGCGGAATAATCACCAGAATAAAATACGTATGTATTACACATATCCACTAAAAACCAAACCGCTCCTAATACATGCCCACTATACCCCCATTGAAACCGCAATGTAGGAGTAATCTGTATCCATTCATTTGGATTACTAATCTCATCAATACATACATAATTTAAATCTTTTATATTTTGATCGTTATAAGGTACATTCCACCCTTGCGAAAGATTGTAGTTTCTCCATTTTTCAAAATAAGCTGGAAGTTGTTCCTTTGTATAACGAGTTGTCCAAATTTTTTTCTTATATCCATACTTCGCTAATAAAGGTAAACCCATCGTATGATCTTCATGAATATGCGATAAAAATACCGCCTCTAAAAATGGAACGACTTCTCTTTCTATTTTTGGATAACTATCTTCATACGATCGATTAATACCACAATCAAATACGATTTTTGTCTCTTTATTTTTTACAAAATAGCAGGAACGACCGTACTCTCCTGCTCCTCCCCATACTTCTACCCTCATCATGCGACCCCTTTTCTTTTTTGCTCCATATGTTGCAGAAGTAATAAGCATAGTGTTGTAAGTCCAACAGAAACAACTGCCATCGCCATTCCTATAGATACTTCCCCCTGTTCAAATTGAGCAAAAATAAACGTTGCTGACGTTTCTACTGATGGAGGTAATACGAGAAGCGATGCTACTAACTCTCGTATTGAAATCGTAAATGTCATCGCCCATCCAGCGAGAATGCCAGGAATAATAAGAGGCAATATTATTTTCCTAAAAATATAAATATAATTCCCGGAAAAAATACTTCCTGCCTGCACAAGAGAGTCATCAATTTGTCCGAGCGATGATTTTACATACTGCACTGTATAAGGTAAAAAAAGAACAACATACGTTACGATAACCATAACAGGTGTATTGTAAATGGACATAGGCATATATGGTGAATTCCAAAATAAAATAAGACCTACAACCATCACTATTCCTGGTACCATATTCGGTAACATACCGCACATATCAAGCCATTTTTCAGAAGACTTCTTCCCCTTTCGAATCATAAGTGCTAAAAAGACTCCAATCATTACAGCAACAACCGCTGTTACGAGCGAAAAAAGAAAACTGTTCCATAAAGCTTCTAATCCTGGAGAACCCATTGTAAACAATGCTTCATAATGACTTATTGTAAAGTTATTTACATGTAATCCACCACCTCTTAATTTCGACAATGAAGCAATTAGTATAGAAAAGTATGGGATACCAATTGATACGATTAGCAAACTAATCACATAAACCCATGCTACAACGCGCGCAAATATAGACAAAGTATACCTTTTAGATTTCACACCTTTTCCACTAACCATTGCATATGAATACTTTCGATTCAATACATTTTGCATATACCAAATGAGCATACATGCACTAAGTAATAAAGAAGATAATGCTGTTGCACTACTAAAATCAATCGGCCAACTCGAAATAAATTTATGGATTTCTGATGTTAACACGTGGAATCCTATTCTACGCCCAAATGTAGCTGGTGTTCCAAATTCAGCAATCGTCTTTACGAAAATGAGTAAAGCACCCATGACATAGCTTGATACTAATAACGGCAATATTATTTTTCGTAAACGATAGAAAAAGCTCCCACCATGAACTGCTGCCGCTTCTTCTTTACTACTCCCAATCTGAAGTAACGTGTTTTTCAACATGAAATAAAGGAATGGGAATAAATGCAGACTCATAATTAAGACCATACCTCCTAAACTAAAAAACGATGATGAAATCGTCTTTAGCATCGGAAAAAATTGTTCAAAATAGCCCTTAGGTTGCATGAACAAAATCCATCCCATCGATCCGATATAAGGCGGGGTCATAAATGGAATCATAAAAACAATATCTAACTTACTATACTTTCCTACATCTGTTTTACTCATAATGAACGCCAATGGAAATGCAAATATTGTAGCTCCTATTACAACGAGTACACCTAGCAGCATCGAATTCAGAAAAATCCCAGCTAATCCGCCACTCTGCATGACTTCAAAAGGCTTTAAAAAATTCCAACTGCTATTTTCATATACACTAGAAAATAAAATGAGAAAAAGCGGAATGACGATTAACATCGCCACAAGTAACAACGCTACTGTCATTCCAACTTGTCTTACTGACACGAATCGATTTACCATGTAATCACCATCTTATTGAAATACTTTCTTAAATTGTTTTCCTATTGCATCTTGTTCTTTCTCAACTGTTTTCCAGTCAATATGTAATACTGGAATCTCTTCTACATTCGGTCTATTTTCAGCTTTTATATCTTTTCTACCTGGCAATAAATACGCTTTAGAAACTTGTTTTTGTACATCATCTGATAATAAATAATCAATAAACTCTTTTGCACCTTCTACATTTTTACTACCCTTCATAATGCCTGCTGCACGTGGACTAATAACTGTTCCGCTTTTTGGATATACGATATCAACCGGTTCACCCTTAGCTTTTGCACTGTACGTCATATAATCAACACCCGCAATTACCATATCTTTCGCACCTGTTACAACTGGGTCTAACGCTTCTTGGTTTGCCCCCGCTACTGTACCTTCATTTTTCTTAAGTTGTTCAAATAATTTCCATCCATCTTGTCCATTCTTTTTCACATATCCTGTTACAAAGTCTAAAGCTGAACCTGAAAGTGCTGGATCTGGAAGATTCACTTTTCCTTTCCATTCTCCTTTCGTTATATCGCTCCAATCTTCAGGTGCTGTTTTCACATTTTTTGTGTTGTACACAATTCCTAATGCGGAAGCACTATATCCGAAATAATGTCCTTTATCATCTGACCATTCAGAACGTAGCTTATCAGCTTGTTTCGCTTCTTTATAAGGTAACGTTTGACCATCTTTCTTTAGTCCTTCCATCGCTGGTAAAGAAGCGAGTACGACAACGTCAACGACTGGATTTTTCTTTTCAGCTTCCATTCTCGCTAAAATCTTACCTGTTGTTCCTTGAAACATTTCCACTTTTATACCGGTTTTCTTTTCAAAGTCCTTTTGAATTTTTTCTGCTAATCCTTTCGGTCCTGCACTATATACAACAATTTTCTTTTCATTAGAATTTTTATTTTTTGCATCTGCACTACCTGTCTTTGAACTACAACCTGTTACTACAGCTGAAAATAGTAAAGTACATACAAATAAAGACTTAAGCGAACTGAATTTCTTCATACGACTCTCCCCCTATATGATGAATACATTTTTTTGGTACATATAACGATACCGGTTTACCGACGCTTAGCTTACTATTGTGATAAGCTGTCCATACACCGAGTGTCCCCATGTTTACTTTCACTTCATAACGTTCTCCTACATATGTAACGTGCTGAATTTCACCTGTATACGTATCGCACACTTCATTTTTTGCCCAGTTCACGTGCTCTGGACGAACCATTTGTTTATTCTCTACAAGCCAATTTGCCTTACCAACAAACTTTGCAACAAATTCATGAGACGGCTTCACATAAATATCTTCTGGCGTTCCTTTTTGTAATACTTCTCCTTGTTTCATGACAATAATTTGATCTGACATTGACATAGCTTCCGTTTGATCATGCGTTACATACAATGCCGTTAAGCCAATAGAATGAACGATATCCATAAGCTCTAAGCGCATTTCTTCACGCAAAATTGCATCGAGTGCACTAAGCGGTTCATCAAACAAAATAAAATGAGGTTTTGTTACAATTGCTCTAGCAAATGCAACACGTTGCTGCTGTCCACCAGAAAGTTCGTGTGGATATCTTTTCTCCATACCTTGCAGGCGAACTCGTTTTATCGCATCTTCTACCTTTTCTCGTAAATGATTCGTTTGCTTTGTAGCCCTTAATCCAAATGCAACATTTTCAAACACAGTCATATGCGGCCATAAAGCAAAATCTTGAAATACCATACCGATATTCCGTTCATAAGGAGATGTTTTTATTTTTTTCGCACCAGAATACATACACTTATCTCCAAAATATATTTCACCTTTATCCGGCTCTTCAAGCCCTGCAATCATTCTAAGTAAAGTCGTTTTTCCGCATCCAGAAGGTCCTAAAAGTGTGGTGAATTCCCCTTGTTTCATGACAATTTGCAGTGGTTTTAACGCCTGTGTTTGTCCAAATGTCTTTTCTAATCCGTGAATTTTAATATCCATTGTTTCACCTCTCTCCCCTCATTCTTAACCTGCTTTCATTCTATATGGAGGATTTATACTGAATGTTAATGTACTGTAAAGATTAAATTAAAAAACTTCTAATAAACTATTTATTTCTATAGATTTTTTCTATAGTTAAAATAAAAAAGGCGGGCAATTCATAATGAATCTCTTAAAATTAGAAATTGTAGTGCTTATTAAGAAATACAAAAAGCTTACGATTGTTGCAGAAAAACTTGGCGTGAAACAACCTACTATTACATTTCATATAAAAAGCTTAGAAGAGGAACTCGGTATGTCTTTATTTGAATTACGTTCCGGAAGGTATTTCTTAACAGAGGCTGGCGAGGCATTGCATCATTATGCTTGTAAAATAGATGCACTTATGAAAGAAGCTAGGCGGGTCACACAAGAGTTTAAAGATTTTCATAAAGGTGCTATAACAATCGGTGCTAGTTATGTACCAGCGACTTATCTTTTACCAGAAGTTGTTCACCAATTTCAATGCGAATTTCCTAATATAAAAATAACACTCATGGTAAAACCAGCTCCTGAAATTCGAATCATGCTACAAAATCATGAAATTGATCTCGGAGTAATTTCTGCTGCACCATTTGATGAACCACTTTTAAAACAAACGAATGTAATGCCTGATACACTTGTTCTCGCTTTTTCCAAAGAACATCATTTTGCTAAAAAGACAAATGTATCATTACAAGATATCGAAAAAGAACGTATATTATTGCATCGTAATCCATCTACAACGAGAGATTTACTTACACAATGGACACTAGCACATAACATCACATTCCAATCTGAAATTGAACTAGATTCATTAGAAACGATGAAACAAATTTTAAAATACGGGAATGGCGTCGCTTTTATTTCTAAACTTGCTATTGAACAAGAAATACAGCGAAATGAGCTATGCTATATACCAATTCCAAGATTTGAATTTCAGCGTAACATTTATACGATTCATCATGAGGACAGATGGAATTCTAAAATCATTTCTTTTTTACTACATAGCATCATTTCTTTCGCAGCCAAAAATTAAAAGGCTGTCGTTATACACGACAGCCTCTTAAACTAAAACTCTATTTATTTTTCTTCGCCTCAATTTTTGCTTGTGCCTCTTCAGCCTTATCTAATGCTTCTGAAACTTTTTTCTCTTTTTCTTTCACTTCATCTATACTATCGACAGCTTTAATAAGTTTATCGATTCCTTCTTCTTCTACTTTTCTCCGCTTTGCCACTCTTTCATTTACTTTCTCTTCCACATCTTTTGCTTTTTGAAGCATATTCTCTGCATTTGATTTTACAGATTTTTCAAGTTCATCATCTTTTTTCTTTTGTAACACTTCATTTGCAATATCTTTCGCTTCTAAATACTTACCGTCTTTTAATGCTGTTGCTCCGTGATCCATTATCTCGGCAATTTCTTTATATGATTTCGCTTCATTTCCTGATTTCTCTTTTTCTGCTTTTTCGAACCACATTGTTGCATCACTATATTTTTCATCTTTCAATGATTGCATACCTGTTTCAATATACGTGTCATAATTGCTACATCCAGCCATTACAACTAACAGAAAAAGCATAACAAAACTTATTTTTTTCATGATGTTTTCTCCTTTTCTTTGTCTGCTCACTTTACTGTAACATACATGAAAAAGAGTTTCAAAAACTAAAATACTAATTTGGTCATTTTTTATCATTAAGTCAAATTTTCTTTTAGGCTGACACATCCACTTGCTTTTTCGCTACATGCTTCTTCACTCCAACTAAAACAACTAACAATAATCCTCCGCCTATTGTCATCATAACAATGCTAGTCGGTAACATATCTAATAATAATCCATATACAATCATACCAAGCGGTGCGATAGCAGTAGCAATTGTTTCAAGCAAACCGAAAACGCGGCCTAAATAACTTGGATCTGTCGTCTTTTGCAAATGTACTTGCATCGGGATATTTACAGCCATCATTGATATACCCGTTAAAATCATAAAAGCAATATAGTACATAAAACTTACTACTTTCGGAATGGTAACTAACAATGGGAAGACTGTACATAAACTTAAACCCGCAAATAAAAACAGCCCAATATAAACAGAGCGAAACGGATTATTCACTTCTTTACGTACTGATAATGCAATCGCACCAATTAGCATCCCGACTGCTAACATGCCCTCTACAACACCGAGTTGCTTCGAGGATAAATGCAGGTTTTGAATAATAATAAATGGTAGTGAAACGAACAGTGCACTTGCAAAAAAGTTTACCCATAGCCCTATTTTCATTAAACCATATATTTCATGCTGTCTTTTTATATATGAAAAACCTTCTTTTATACTCATCAAAAAATGCTCTTTACTTTCAACCATTTCTTTTTTATATAAATCAAATACGATAAATAATTGTACAATTACCGCTAAAAAGAATGTAATACTATTTAACAGAAAGAACGACTTAATTGAAAAGAAACCAAATACAACTCCGCCAATAATTGGGGCTAAAATATTCGATAATGATGCTGCAGTCTGGTTCAAAGCACTCGCTTTTTGAATACGCTCCTCATCTACTAAATTAGGAATAGACGAAGTTAATGCTACAGAATAAAAACTTGCACAAATTGATAATAATGCCGCTGATACATAAATAAACAGTAGTGATGGCCCAAAAGTAGTTGCAAGAATAAACATAATAAGCATCGTTAAACTACTTAATAAATCTGTGCCAATGACAAGCCATTTTCGATTGACGCGGTCAGCTACAGCACCTGCAATTGGGCCACAGATCATTCTTGGTATTGATCCGCAAATAAGGGTAGTTGCAAACCCCATTCCTGAACCAGTTGTCTTTAATACGTATAACCCCATTGCAAACGTATAAATACCCGCCCCTAACAAGGACGTCATTTTTCCAATCATCATTAAAATAATATTTCTCGTTGCAATCTTCATTTTCCAATCATGTTGACCTATACTTACATCCCCCATTATGCCACTCTCCCCTTAAAAGTTAAATTGTGTTAAACTTATTATATAATCAACTTTCCAATTTTTACAATAAAAAGTTTAATTGTATTTAACTTTTAAATTATAAAGGAGCATATGATGGCTACTCTCGGTGCAAAAATTAAAACGTTACGAAAAGAAAAAAAGCTTACTCAAACTGATTTAGCAGGTTCAGAACTGACAAAAAGTATGCTAAGCCAAATTGAAAACGGAAAAGCTACACCTTCCATGAAAACATTACAATATATTGCTGAAAAACTTGGATGCGAAACGAGTTTTTTACTAGAAGATGATGATGTGGAAATGATAGAACTCATTCAACAAATGGAACAACTAATAAAAGCAAATAAGTACGATGAAGTATATGAGATCTTACTACCTATCGTTCAAAAAGAGCTACCTCCCACTTTGAATACCGCTCGTTTATATAAACAATTTGTAACAGCTGCGGCTAAAATGAAAGATTACAATATTGAACATTACGTGGAAAAGGCTACTTCTATTTTTGAAAAATATACGTTATACCGGGAAAGTACGGAAACAAAATTAAAATTATCCTTTACGATATTCACACGTAAAAAGTATGCTGAATGTTTACAACTCATTGCTAGCATCCGAAATGACTATGAAGAGAAACATTTAGAAATGGATCTCATTATACATATCGAGTTATATTTATATGAGGCAATTATTTTTCTTGCATATGGTAATTACGAACAATGTGAAAGTGTCATTTTAGATGCACTTGCATTTTCAAAAAAACATCAAGTGTATTATAAAACAGATGAATTTTACCGTATTTTATCTTACCAAAAAGTCCTCACGGCTGATAAAGAACAATATTTACATTACATAAAAAAATCAGAGCAATTTGCCATTTTTACAGAAGATACTTTATCTGCAGCGGTTATTAATCTTTTAAAAGCTTACTACTACAACACAATTACTCATGAATATACTATTGCATTAGAACATGTAGAACAATTTCGAGAAAAACTAAAAGATGAGCGGATTTTTCAAGATGATGGATCGTATTATCTTGAAAAAGGAAAAGCTTTGTATGGTTTAAAACAATACGAAGAAGCTTTAAAAACATTACAACGTGCTATCATACCAGATTATATAAACCATCCACTTGATCACGCACGGCTTACAACAGCTGGGGCATATCGTGCTCTTTGTTATGTCAAACTTAATGATAAAAAAAGAGCTCTTGAAGAAGTAACAGAAGCATATGAAATCGTACAGTCCTATCCTGATTCCATCTTCACTTCATTTATTAAAGAAACATTACAAATAATACAAAAACTTTAAGAATGTCTCGAAATGGTATATTATTCCTCTTTTTTAGCAAAGATAATAATGATGGGAGGAATATAAATGAATATTCAACGTGCAAAAGAGCTTTCTGTGTCAGCGGAACATGCCAACGTCAGTTTTCAAGGCATGCCTGTTATGATTCAACACGTCGACGAAAGCAACGAAACCGCCCGCATATATGAAGTAAAAAATCCAGGTCGCGAATTAACTGTTCCAGTTAATAGCTTAGAGGAAATATAAGAAACGCCACTTCAATTTTTTGAAGTGGCGTTTTTCTTTCTTTAGATTATTTATTATAAATTTCTTCTATCTTCTATTTTACATGGGATGAAAAAATTAGAATTTTCTACTTCTTTTCTTTTTGTGACCTGCTAAAATACAAACTATGGATGAATTATTCGTACTATACATTAAGGAGGAAAGACAATGAAATCTGATTTAGAAAAAAACAAACCTTATTATGCAGTTATATTCACTTCTAATTTATCAAATGATACAACAGATTATAGTACCGTTGCCGAAACAATGGAGGAACTTGCGAAACAGCAACCTGGATTTTTAGGTGTAGAAAGTGCACGAGATAATTCGGGCCTCGGCATTACAATTTCTTATTGGGAATCACTTGAAGCAATTGAAAATTGGAAAAAGAACGCCTTACATAAAGAAGCGAAAAAAAGAGGCCGTGAGCAATGGTATGAAAACTTCCACTTGCGTATTTGCCTTGTAGAGAAAGAATACAAGTTTCAAAGAGAAATTTTGTAATGATGAAGAAAAAATTAGCTCTCGTTGTTTCACATGAAATATATGGTGTAAATGATCATATGCATCATGTAATTGACCACTTCACTTCATCTCAAATAGATGTATTCTGCCCGAATCTTCTACAATTACAACAGGCATTTCATTATAATAATGAAGAAAAAGCATACCAATATTTTATGAACCACATTGGATTTGATGGTGGAAAAAAGCAAATTGAGGAACTCATTCATAGCCTTTCCAATCGTTACGCACATATTGGACTTATCGGCTTTAGCGTTGGAGCTACCATCTCATGGCTATGTAGTAACAATCCAAAACTAGATTTTATTATTGGATGTTACGGCTCTCGTATACGTGATTATGTTCACATGAAGCCTGCATGTGCTACATTACTCATTTTTCCTGAAAAAGAAATTAGTTTTTCAGTATCCGCCTTAACGAAAACATTACAGCAACAAGATAATCCTTTATTAGAAATAAAACAACTACAAGGTGAGCATGGATTTTTAAATCCATACACTGAAAAATATAACGAACACTCTACAAAACAAGTATACAATTTAATAGATTCATTTCTTATGAAAGCACTCTTATAAAGGAGGTTCTAATGCCCCTTACATTACTCTTATTTATTTTCATAATCATTGCCTTTATATCAGCGCTAACTCTCATTTTTATAACAGTTAAAAATGAGAAATTTTTAAAACGTCCCTATTCACAATCCATTATCGTTTGTATTTTATTTTTGACAAATTGGGTACTATATGTAACAACTTTTTATTCGTTACTCCCCAAGAAAATGAGTGAGTTCATATTTTTACCCATTTGGTTTTTCCTTTGCATTTTAGGATTTATCGTCTTCTGGCGCGAATGGAGAAATAATCGTGTGTTCTCGATATGTATCGGTTTTCTTTCTTTTATTAGTTTTCTATTCGGAGTGTTGTTGTTAGTTCTTTCAGGAATGTAAAAGAAAAGGAAGAAAAGCACGACATCAACTTTTCTTCCTTCTATCTTTACCTTTAGACTTCACTGTCACTGATTCACAAGGTGTATAATAAATTTGAGGTGTCGCCTTATCAACAAACATCATAAACGTAATAAAGCCGATAATAAAGAAAATAAACAACGTTAACAATATTGCTCCTATCGTTAAAAGTATCATAACACCACCCCTATATATTTCTTATTATTACACCTTTCGCTATTATATGAGCCGAATCCTTTCTAGAAAAAGAAACGTAACAAAATAATCACAATCACTCCAGTTAATACGGTTCCTAATAGACTACGAGTATAGATTGCGACAAGAAATGTTGGAATTGCGGCGATAAGATAATCCCACTGCATCGTCTCATGCATAAATAATACTTGTGCTAAAAGTGCTGCTAATATCGCAATTGGTATGTAATTTAACCATTTTAAACCCCAGTCTGGAATTTGTATTTTACTAAATACGAGAAGAGGCAAAATACGCGGAACGAGTGTGACAGCTCCTGCCGCTAGTAATAGTAATAATACATCTAATCTCATTTCCATTTTTCAATCAGCACTCCAATCGTCGCAGCTAGTAATGTTGCAATAATAACTGCTATACTATCTGGCATAAATAAGTGTGAAACGTATGCGATAATAATCGCTACAATTGCTACACTGAGATGAATTGCTAGTTTCGGTTTACTACTTATTAGCTGAAGTACAAATAATCCTATAAACATCGCTGGTAATGCATAATCCATCCCGTACGTATGAGGGTCTGGTATCCACTCACCAAAAAGCCCCCCGATAACTGTAGCAAGAATCCAATTTAAATACGCTGTTACATTAAGGCCCATCATCCATTTCTCGCCCAAATATCCTTTTTGCGCTGCTTGTTGCACTGCAACGCCGAAAGTTTCATCTGTAATTTGCGAACCAATTATTACATTTTTAAAAAGAGGTATCTTCGTGAAGTAAGGCGCAAGTGCCGCACTCATTAATAAGTGACGTAAATTAACAAAGAACACGGTAAAAATAATTGCTGAGGCTGGGGCACCTGCTGCATACATCCCCGCTAATATAAACTGAGCAGAACCTGCGTAAATTAACGTGGACATAAAGGCGATTTCTATGACCGAAAAACCTGCTGTTTTCGCAATAACACCAGCTGCTATACCGATGCTCAAATATCCAAATACAGTTGGTAAACAATCCTTTACACCTTGCTGAAATGAATCATCGCTCTGCAGTGTCATATGTGCTTGAGCTTTATTCACCATTATCTCCCTCCATTTCTTCCATCGTGCGTTTGCCTGTTACGACATGAACTAAATCTATGTTTTCACGCCATAATGTATCTAATTTATCAGCTCCAAACTCCTTCGTAATCTCTTCCACCATAATATCGTGCCGAACATACTCTGTAGCGACGAGTACTAAAGCTGGATCATACGTTGTCACCGCCCATGAAGTGCTATCATTTGAAAAGTTAGCAATTAATACTTCTTCCCCATCACGCGCGATAACAGTTAAATGACCTCCCATTCTCTTTTCAACGACGTGAGGTGTCATATAATTATGATGAAATGTCGCTCCTATTTTTGTTTCTGGAGCACCAAATAAAATGGAAAAAATATGTACGCCTTCCTCTTCCTTTTGATGAATGAACGGCTCAATCTCGTGCACTTGATCTTCCCATACTGAAATCCATAGCTCTTCTTTTGCTCTATTAATTATATTGCATATTTCTTTCAAAACACGATCATTTGAGCGAATATGCGAAATTACATCAATTTGCCGCTCTTGTTCTAAACAATTTAATTTCTGGTCTAAAAATGCAAAGGACTTTTCAAAGTCTTTTCGCATTCGATCCATTAATTCCGTAGCTGGCACTGGTACATATTTCACTGGTTCAGAAGGAACGATATGCACCGCTCCTTTATCCATCAACTTGCCAAGTACTTCATAAATCATCGAACGAGGTACCCCTGTTTGTTTACTCACTTCGTATCCTGTTACTGGGGAATGTTTTAATAATCCAATGTACGCTTTGCATTCATATTGGGAAAAACCTAGCTTTTGTAACTCTTTTATTATTTCATCCATCGGTAACCCCTCACAATCTACATAGCTCTCATTTGAAAACGATGCATTCATTTTATATTAGTAGTTATTACTATACCTACTAATATAAAAAAAGAAGACCTATAAAGTCAATTGATAATTCTGAAATTTTAACATAAAAGAAAAAGCCTTCTTATGAAAGGCATTTTCTACATAGTATTCCACTTATTTTAACAGCAAAGTATTTAATGAAGTCCCCTCTAAATGTTCACGCAAAGTTGAACCTGTATATTCTTCCCTAAATACACCCGCCTTCACAAATAACGGAATAACTTCACTAAAGAATAGATCCAATGATTTCTGAGGCCCACCTGGAATTGCAATAAATCCATCTAGTGCTCCTGCTTCAAATCTTTCCATAATTTTCCTGAATACATCTTGTGGTGTACCAATCGCAACCCAATGAGCAGAACCAACAACTTCTGGTCGTTCTAGTATTTGTTCAACAGTTGGTTCATTTTCAATGATGAAATTCCGTAATAATTCGGCATGTGTTTTACTGCGTACAGTTTGCTCTCTACTTGGCAACATATCTTCCTTTATCTTACTTTCTAGTGGAATTCCTCTAGCATCTAATCCGAGTACCATTTCAAGTAAAGCCAATCTCTTCTCCATTGTGAGATGTTGATGAGCTTGCCTATGCATCTCTAGCGCTTCTTCATATGTATCACCGATAAAGAAATACAATCCAGGTAATACCCGTACATCATCTTGCTTTCGGCCATGCTTTTCTGCTCTTCTTCTTAAATTTTGACGAAGTTCGATTCCTGATTCTATATCTGGCATCGCGGCGAAAATCGCATCCGCAACAGAAGCAGCGAAATTCCGGCCAGCCTCTGAAGCACCCGCTTGAAATAATGGCATTTCTCCTGAAATATGCTGCGGAATATTAAGTGGCCCTTTCACCTCAAAGTATTCACCACTGTGCTCAATAGGCTTTACCATCTCTCTAATGACTTCAGTGTTATCTACTTTCAAAACTTCATAAGGATGGCTTCTCCAAAGTTTCCTTACTAACTCTGTACATTCTGCAGCTTTCGCATATCGTTCCTCAGATGGCGGCATCCCTGTCTCACCAAAGTTTTCTGCACCATCAATGGATGTGACAATATTCCAACCTACTCGGCCATTACTAATCCAATTTAAAGATTGTAATTGCCTCGCAAGTATGTATGGTGGATAAAACGATGTGGAGGCAGTCGTAACCACTCCAATTTTTTCTGTTGCATACGCAATAGCAGTAAATAATAATGTCGGATCTAACATTACATTCCCCTTATTACGAGCGATTAAATCCGGGTGCGCCACTAAATAATCTGCTTTAAAAACAAAATCTAACTTAGCCTCTTCTGCCTGTAGTGCCAACTCTACTTGTTCATCTATCCCTGAATTAAACATACTCTCTTGTTCTTTCTTTCTAGAAATTAAACATAATCCAATGCAAAGTTTCTTTTTAGTAGACATAAATACACCTTCCCCTTCGTTTTTAATTCACCTAGTTAAACAATTGATACGACCATCACAACTTCCATTCTTATTAAACAACATAAAATGATAATGATTATCAATATCATTTTATGTTGTAACTGTAATAAAAGCAACCAAAAAAAGACTCCCCTTAACGGGAAGTCTCCTTTATCTCAATATTTCATTCGCTTCTTTTTCATAAATTTTATCAAATGAAGTCATAATACGCTGAGATGCTTGAATCATTTTTTGACTCGACATAAGATCTGCCATCTCTTTCGTCATATCTACATTTGAATTTTCTAGCATATGATTTTTTACTATTCCTGTTCCGTTCGGTAAATTAGCAATATTTCCTTCTGCTAGTGTAAAGCTTTTGTTTTCACGCTGCACGAGACGAGCATTCGTTTCTGCATCTACTGTTTTTGTTTGCAAACGGGCAATATTATTCTGTGTTACTTCATCATATAATGTACCATCTGCTTGTACAGCAACCTTTGCTCCTTCTGGAATACGAATACGCTCATTATTCTCTCCCATTACGAAAGCACCTGAAGATGTTTGCAAATAACGATCACTATTTAATGTGAAGCTTCCGTCTCTCGTTAAAAACGTTTCATCATTTTTAGATGTAACGAAAAATGATGATGTGCCTGCCGCACCGTCATCTAAAAAGAAATCTGTAGCACTATTTGTAATTTGTACATTTCCTTGTACTAAGTTCACATGCGTCGCAGCTGGTACTACAGCGTAATCGACCGAACCGATATTTGTCATAGCCCCATCTCCGCGGCGATATGTGTCTTGTACATCAAATACTTTAGAAGTCATATTTTCTGCTTTAAATCCTGTCGTTTGGGCATTTGCAACGTTATTCGAATGAACATTAATACGCTGCATGTAATTCATCATTCCCATAGAACCTATATAAAGACCGTTCATATTCGTTTGAATAAGGCAACCACCTTATTCTTCACCTCTTTTCTTACGATGTTTGTAACATTTGTTTCGCTAAATGTTCAGCTGTAGCGATATGTATATGTTGCTTTACGTCTTGTCCGTCTGTCATTAATACAATTGGAGCTGATGAAACTGCTGGAATTTTCAACAATTCGCCACTACTTGCTGTTTCATCAAATTTCGTAAACACGATACCATCTATATGAATATCTTTAAAGTTCGCAATGATTTCAATCATATCTTTACTTTTCATAGAAGCTGATAACGTTAAACAAATATAATCTGGTTCTACTTGTCCCATCGTTTCAATCATTTCTTCTACTGTATCTGACGTACGATAATTTTTTCCGGCTGTATCAATTAAAATATAATCGACGCGTGCTTCTTCTTTAAAATACGTAAGTGCTCTTGTCATTGCCGCTTCATCACGCACAGCGATTACTTCTGATCCAATTGTCTTTACGTAATCTTGCAGTTGCTGTACTGTCCCAATGCGAGAGTGATCCGTCGTAATAAAGCCAACCGTTTTTTTCTTACCGTGAAATTGCCATGCCATTTTCGCAAGCGTCGTCGTTTTCCCAACCCCGGTTGGACCGATTAATGCAATTGTTTGTACTTCTTTTTCAAATACATTTTCAGTGTTGAAGTGTGATCTCATATCTTCCAATATATACCCGATTACTTCCTCTTCTGTAATCATCGTTGCATTTTCAAACTTCACTTTTAACTTTTCAGCATATGCATGAATGAAATATTGTTCTACATCGTTTTGTTCTAGCATCCGAATTACTTTTTGAATAATAAACGGTACAGATTCTTGATTTTCTTTCTTTGCAACTACTTCTTTTTTCTTGGTCGTAACGACTTGTTTCACAACTTTTTGCTTTTTCACTACTTTCGTTTCTTCCGTCTGTTTCACCACGACGATTCCTTTTTCAAACAGCTTTAATAGTTTCCCTTTTTTTCTTGCCCATTCTTCACTATTTCCTGTTTGCATTGCCGCGTATGACATAGAAGTCGTTACATTTTCTAAATTGTGCAGTACTGATTGAATTCCATTTGCCTTCACAATTTGTTCTGAAGAATCATTCACAACATCCATTAATTGTTCGTGAAATTGTGCTGTTCCTCCATTCACTTCTTCCTGTTTATCCTCTGGAAAAGCAACTAACATTTCATAATCCTTTTTCCAAAAAAACGGGATATTTCGTTTTACACTTTCATCGACAACGTAATAATAATCTGTACCATATTGGTCAAATAACTTTCGATACAATTCATTTTTCGAAGCTGCTTTTATTCGCATTAACGCTTCTTTCTTTTCTGTACTTTCCATTACTTCACCCCCTACTATTCAATATAGGCAATTTGATCTACAACAATTTCTGGTGCTAATTCGCTAATACAAAGCACTTGCGCTTCTATTTGATAACGTTCTAGCAGTCTTACAATCGCAAATCTGAAATCTTTTCTACGCGTTAATAATACTGGCTCTCTTCCCATTAATCGCGCTTGTTTAAAGACGCGCTGTACTTGCTCAACTACTCGCGATTCTAAATCTAAATCCCAGTTTAATAAATAACCTTGATAGGAATTGTTCACAACATCCGCATCTAGCTCTATTGAATCAGAGAAAAGCGCCGCATAAATTTTCCCGTCCGGATTTTTCGCATTTTCACAAATAACTTTTGAAATACATTCACGAACAAATGCCGTTACACCATCAACATGATTTTGATACACTTCTTTTCCATCAATAATACCTTCAATAATCGTTGGTAAATCACGGATTGAAATACCTTCTTTTAGAAGTTGCTTAATAACATTTTGAACGAGTGATAAATCGATTTCTTTCTTCTTAATCTCTTCTAATAAAACGCCATTATCATTTTCAAGCGAGTTAATTAAGTCTTTCACATGTTGACGCTGAATTAACTCGTGAAGATTACGTCTAACGACAACATCTAAATGTGTAATTAATATACTAAGTGGCTCTAACACTTGATAGCCCTTCATTTGTGCATCTTGCACCATATGCTCTAAAATCCAATATCCATCTTCACCGAAGATTGGATCTTTCGCTGGTTCTGCATCTAGATCAGCCATTACGTTCGGTGTTTTTAGTGCTAATAAATAACCTGATTTTAAAACACCTTCAGCCGCCTTCGCACCTTTAATACGAATAATGTAACGACCACGTGGTCTAAAACTCGTATTATCTTTAAAGTTAATGCCAGGAACGTTAATACCAAGGTCGGTAATAATCGATTTCCTCATAAGAACAACTTTATCACGAGCTGTCTCCCCATTAATTTTTTGCTTTACAAGTGCCGCTAAATCTAAACCGAGTTCTACAATAATCGGATATTTATCTGTAAAGACTCCAAATGAATCTTCCACTTGTTGTAATTGCTCATCCTCGCCTTGAATCATTTCTAATTCTTTTTGGAGCTCGTCTTCTTTCTCTTTCTTTATTCGCTTTTTATTGCGAATTCCTAAGAAGATAATTGTTCCACCAACGAGAGCAAACGGTAGGAATGGTAGCGGAGTAAAAATACCCATTGCGATAAACAAACCACCGAGCGCATATACAACAACTTCATGCGCTAATAACTCTTTAAAGATTCCTTCCGTTACCGTATCCGGTGAACCATCAAATACACGCGTTACGATAATACCTGTTGAAATCGCAAGCATTAACGAACCGATTTGGTTTACGATTCCGTCACCGACAGTTAACTGTGTATAATGAAGAGCCGCATCTGCAAAGCTCATTCCTTGCTGCATCATTCCGACAATTAAACCGAAAATGATATTTACGAATAAAATGACAATCCCGAAAATAACGTCCCCTTTAATGAACTTCCCAGCACCATCCATCGCCCCGTAAAACTCTGTTTCCATATTTAATTTTTTTCGTTTTGCTTGTGCATCTTTTTCTGAAATAATACGCTGGTTTAAATCCGCATCGATAGACATTTGTTTCCCTGGTAAAGAATCAAGTGTAAAACGAGCTGCTACTTCAGCTGTACGAGATGCACCGTTTGCAACGATAAACTGGAAAATGATTAAAACGATAAAAATAACGATACCAATTAATAAGTTTCCGCCAATTACGAACTGACCGAACTCTTCAATAACATGACCCGCATTTCCGTCTGTTAAAATCGCTCGCGTCGTCGAAACGTTAATCGATACGCGGAAAATCCCGATTAATAACAACATCGTCGGAAATGACTTTAATTCATCCCACTCGTTAATACTTGTCGCTCGCATATAAATAAGTACTGACATACTTAGTAGAAAAACGATAACGATATCAAGTACAAATGGTGGAAGTGGAATTAGGAGCGCCACAACGAATGACGCTGCTAAAAAGATAGAAAAATAGGTTCTTGCAGAATCCATCTTAAACAAAGAGATCCCCTCCAAACGCGCTATTATACTTCAAGTTCATTCGTTTGAATTAAATAGCGCATAACTTCAATTACAGCTACGTATAAATCTTCTGGAATCGTCTCATCTTCCTCGACTTGATAATATAAAGACCGAGCGAGCGGACGGTTTTCCACCATCGGTATTTCTTGTTCACGGGCAAGCGTCCGTATATATAATGCGAGCTCATCTTCCCCTTTTGCAACGACAATTGGCGCCGCATCAACTTGTTTATTGTAACGAAGTACGACTGAAATATGCGTCGGGTTATTTACAATAAACGTTGCACCATCCATCTTTTTCACAATAGTCCCTTGCAAGATGGCATGCATAAAGTTTTTTCGTTTCCCCTTTACTTGTGGGTCCCCTTCATTATCTTTATGCTCTTGTTTTACTTCTTCTTTTTTCATCTTAATATCTTGCTCGTACTCCCACTTTTGATAAATGAAATCAATAATAGAAAGAACGATTAAAATAATTAAAATAGCTAAAAAGATAAATTTAATTTGCCTAATAATTTCAGTAAGTGACGCAGTCCAGTTAAATCCAATCATACTCACGATCTTCTCTAAATTCTTTTTAAAAAGAACGTACGCAACGTAACCGATTAATCCCATATAAAACAGTGATTTCAAAATATCTACTAAACTTTTACGACTAAACAGTCTCGTAAAATAGTTTTTCGGATTAATACGTGATGCTTTCGGCTTTATGACTTTAGAAGAAAATAAGAAACCGACTTGAATCATATAATTGAATAAATGAAAAGCATATACGAGTATTAATATAGGAGCTGATACTTTTAGTAGCAAAATCCCCATTAAATAAAAATACTCGGTCGAATCTGTATTTTTTCCGATTTGATCAAACAGCACCGCTACAGAATTGGCAATCTCAAACCCTAGCCAATCTCCGAAAAAATAAACGACAACTGCTAATACGAGAATAGAAAATAAATTATTTAAATCTTTACTCCGGGCGATATTCCCTTCTTCACGCGATTTTTTACGCTTCTGCGGGGTGGCCTTTTCTGTTTTATTATCCTTTGCCATACGCGTCCCCCTACTTCGTTAAGAAAAAGTTAAATAGTGTCGTATACTCTTCCAGTAATACATCTGTCATATTTTTAAACACATAACCGAGCATCGGTACGCTCATTGCAATAAATAAAATACCACATGTAATTTTAATGACGAATGCATTCATAAAAATATTTAATTGCGGTGCATTTTTTGCGATTAAAATTAGGACGAAATTAATAATGAATAAGCTTCCCATAAGCGGTAAAGCAATTTCGACCGCTGATGTAATCGCAAATAATAACGTTGCAAGTAGACTATCTAAAAAACTAGTCGTCAACAATTTTGAAATCGCCTCTGTATATTGAAACGACTTTAAAATCGTGGCAACGAAATAGTTAATGCCGCCAAGTGAAATAAAAATAATGAGAAAAAATATATCGAAAATTGTTGATAGTAAAGTAGACTGTGATCCTGCGTTTACATCAAACAAACTTGCCTGTGATAAACCGATATCAAAGTCTAAAATATGTCCGGCCATTTTCGGAATGTTCCACAGCAGTTCTACAATTTTTGCAAGGGATAATCCAATTACAATTTGCGTTGCTGCATAAGCTGTGACGTCCCAAACTGTCTTTATGTGAGAGACATCAACTTGATCGGCCACTGTAATTGAAAGACCGAGCCCAAATGTAACCTTTGCCATTGCAGGAATCGACCGTCCTGAAAAGAAAGGTAAAAAATATAAAAATGAAGTAATACGGCAAAACGCAAAAAACGTCGCCGCCCATAATTCCATATTCATTTCAGTTCACCTATCTTAGTACGAACGCAATAGCGATGGAATTTTATCAAATAAATCTAAAATAAGCGTCGTTAACTCTTGAAACATCCACGGACCTAAAATGATAATAACGAGCACTATACTCGCCATTTTCGGTAAAAACGTCAACGTTTGCTCTTGAATTTGCATCATCGCCATAATGACAGCGATGATAATAACGACAATCATACTTACACCGGCAACCGGCATTAAAATCATAACCCCTTTATAAAAAAAGGTTTGAAAAATATCTATAATTGGTGACGTATTCATTTATATGACTCCTATCACATAGCATCAAACGCTTCAGGCGACCGTTTTAAACATTATATCGACGATTTTTGTATATCCACCTAAATATACGAAAACGAGTATTTTAAACGGTAAACTTAAAATCATCGGCGGTACCATCATCATCCCGAGGTACATTAAAAGTGTACTAATAATCAAATCTATAAATACAAACGCTAAATAAATGAACATCCCCGTTAATAATCCTTTTTGAATTTGCGTTAACGTAAAGGATGGTACGAGCGTAAATAATGAAAGGTCTTTCAAATCTTTCGGCAACTCATCACCGCGTACTTTCAGCATCATTTTTAAATCATGCTTATACGTATGCTTCGCCATGTAATCTTTCATAATTGGAGCTGTCGCCTCCGCAGCTTGACTTACAGTTATTTTTTCTTTCGTCATCGGATCCCACACATCACTCTTTAACTGACCTAACACCGGTTGCATCGTAAATAGTGATAAAAACAAAGCAAGTCCAACAAGTACTTGGTTTGGTGGTAAGTTCATTACCCCAAGTCCTTGACGAGTTATTCCAAGAACGATCATAAAATAAGTAAAATGCGTAAATAAAAGAACGATAGAAGAAGATAATGATAGAAGGGTAACGAGTGCAAATAACTGTACACTTGAATTACTCGTAAACTCTTTTCCATTTTCGAAATTAATAAAACCGTTCGGGGCTGCATACGCTGGATTTACAAAAATAATTGAAAAAACGATAGAAAATACGAAAATAACGGCTAATAATGATAACTGTTTCTTTATTCTCATGATGGATCCTCTACTTTTTTCGTTTCACTCTTCACCGCGTCTTCTAGCGCTTGTTGAAACTGATTTCCTGTTCCTGTTAATTGCACAGACTGCACACCATTATTACTAATAACAGTGAATACTTGCTTGCCATCCACTTCAAATAAAAAGGCGCTCGTTTGATGATTTAAATATACACCGTCTTTTACTTGAATATGGCCATTTTCACCTTGCTTAAAAAACTGCTGTTTGCGCGTCTTTTTCGTCATATAAAATGCACCGTAACCGAGTGCACCAAACAGTAAAACGACTTGAAATAAGGTCGTCATATACGACATATGACTCCTCCTCTACTCTTTATCTTGCATTTGACTTTGCGCCTTCATAAGCGCAGCTTGCTTCTTATCAGCTTCAATTTCAGAAATAATAATGCCGAACTTCTCGTCCATTACGATTGCTTCACCGATGCCGACCTTCATATTACTTAAATACACATCTACTTTATGTCCTAAGTTTTTCTCTACTTCAAGAACATCGCCAACTTTTAACTGCTTCACATCACCGAGCGTAATAGATGACTTTCCAAGCTTTACGCCAAGTTCAATCGAAATATCTGAAACAGTATCAATATGTGCTTTACTCGCTTCATTTCGTTTCCCTGCAAATTCTTCTAATCCCATTAAGGACACAGGAGATACTTCATGCTTCATATGGATCCTCCTACTCTACAAAACTTTTAAATAGGAGCGCTTTACGCGTTCCATCTTTCCCAATAAAACAATTAAATTTATGCTTTCCATCTACATAACCGAGTAATTCATCCGAAACTTTCGTATGAAGTGGAATAATATCGCCTTCTTCAATTTGTTCAATGTCACTCATTGTCATTTTCTGCTCACCAATTGCAACGTGAACAGGTTTGTACACTTGATTTACTTTCACTTCCACTTCAGACGTATACTTTTTACGTTTATCTGAAGAATGTTCGACAATATTTTCAGACGTTAACTTATCCATAATTTCTTCAACAGATAAGAACGGAATCCCGATACGCACCGTCGTATTCCAAAAATCTGTTTTCATATTTACGTTCAGTAATGAAATTATATCGCTCGCTGTCGTAATCTTTAATGCATTCGGATCTGTTTCCGTCGTTACAAACTTCGGTTCAATCGCAACAACACTTTCAAATGATTGCTCTAAATTTTTACAAAGAAGCAAGAATATATTATCAAGCGTTAAAAACTCAAACGCCGTTAGCGGTCTGCGCATCGTAAAGTTACGCTTACTATCTCCGCCAAGCCAGCATTCATGAATATAAATAACAAATGCTAAATCAATCTCAATAACAATTTCTCCAAGCTCTGGTAAACCGAGATCAATTACGCAATATAAATAATAATCTTTCGGCATTTTCTCCACATACTCACTCGTAAATGGAACTTGCTCAACTGTTGAAGGCTCTAGCTCAATCGGAATACGCATACGCGCTGACAACGTCTGTGACGTCTGTTTTCCAAACGTAGAAGCAATCGCTTGCAAACTACGTAAATGCTCAACACCAAACTTCTCTGGTCTATTAAAATCATACTCTTGAAATTTCTCTTGCTTCCCTGCTTCTTGTGCAAAAGCTGGCATTTCCTCGCCTTCATTTACCGCCTTCAGCAGGGCATCAATTTGCTCTTGGCTTAATTTTTCGCCACTCATGACAATCCCCTTCCCTACCTTTTCAATTCAACGATTTCAACGTACATCTTCCCGTTTTTCGTCAAAATCTTTCCGGTTCCAATCTCTTCATTCTCAAGCATAAGACGCACCGTATTTTTCGTTGAATTTTCAAGACGATACAATGTACCTTTCGTAATATGAAGCAGATCTTCAATTTTCTTTTTCGTATTTCCGATTTCAAAATAAATTGTTAACGGAATATCATCTTGTAATTTCAAATCTAGCCAACTCCCATATCATGTTCACGAAAATTTCATGTTCTCTCTATATATGAAACTTCTTATTTTGAAACGTCGATATTTAATATTTTTTTAATATATCCTTGCGTTTCTTTAAATGGTGGTACGCCTCCGTACTTTCTCACATTACCAGGACCAGCATTATAAGAAGCAAGCGCCAATACTAAGTCACCGTTATTTTTCTTTAAATAACCGCTTAACTCTTTCACGCCGCCTTCAATACTTTCAGCTGGTGAAAATGGATTCTTCACACCCATCTCCTTCACATTCGCTGGCATAAGCTGCATAAGCCCCATCGCACCTGCATGTGACACCGTTTTCGGATTAAAATTAGACTCTACTTCAATCATTTTTTGAATTAACGTTTTCGGAATTCCATATGTACGGCTAACGCGATCAATAATATCCTCATACTTCCCTTCATTGGAAGAACGTATTTTTTGAATATTATACTTCTTCGTTAATTCCCACGTATCAACAGCCTCATTTTTCGTTTCTGGGAAACGTCGTTCAAACTCTTTTTGCGCGACTCGCACTTCATCTGCTTTCTTCGTTTCAGCCTTTTCTTCAGGCTTACTCACTTCCTCTACTTTATGAATAGATTGTTCCGGTTTAGTAACAACCGTTTCTATTTTCGTAGATTGTACCGGCTGACTCATATCTTCTATGTTTGCCGGCTGCGTAGTACCCTTCGTCTCCTTTGCAGGTTCACTCTGCAACTTCTCTTGAAAACGACTACTAACGAATGCTTGCGGACTACTTAGCTTTTGCTGAATTTGTCCTTTCTTATATGCAAGCACTTCTTTTACTATATTTCCAACTACCATAATATCACCTTTTCGGTAAACAAAGATAATCTAATATTAGAGTTTTTTTTTAAAGTTTGCAATAATCCTTTTAATAATTATGTAATAAAAAAATGAATATATTGTTAAACTGTTATTTTTTTATATTTATTAATTCGAATTTTTAGTTGACACCCGTTGTAGCAAGGATTACAATAAATCTCGAAATTGATTTTTTCGCATATTACCGTTTTTCAATTTGCAGAAAAGTCAATATAAAAAAATGGGGGTTTCTTAACATGAGAATTAATACAAACATTAACAGTTTACGTACGCAAGAATACATGCGTCAAAATCAAGCGAAAATGAGCAATTCTATGGACCGTTTATCAAGCGGTAAACGTATCAACAACGCATCTGACGATGCAGCAGGTCTTGCAATCGCAACTCGTATGCGTGCTCGTGAAAGCGGTCTAAACGTAGCTGCTAACAACACACAAGATGGTATGTCATTAATCCGTACAGCTGACTCAGCATTAGGTTCTGTGTCTAACATCTTACTTCGTATGCGTGACCTTGCAAACCAATCTGCAAACGGAACAAATACATCTGATAACCAAGCTGCAATGCAAAAAGAATTTGCTGAACTGCAAAAACAAATTACTTACATTGCAGATAACACACAATTCAATGATAAAAATCTATTACAGTCTAATTCATCTATTAACATTCAAACATTAGACTCTTCAGATGGTAACCAACAAATTGGTATTGACTTAAAATCAGCTTCTTTAAAATCTCTTGGAATCGAAGAATTAGCAATTGGCGCTTCTGCGAATCCACTTGCTAAAGCAACAGTATCAGCTGAAGCTTTCGACAAAGCTTCAGCTGATACTGTTGCTTTTAAAACATCAATCGACACATTAGCTGCTGGCCCTGCAGGTGCTGAGAAAGATGCTGCAGTTCTGGTTAAAGCTTATATTGAAGCAGCACCAGGTGGTAAAGCTGCTGCTAAAACTGCTATGGATGCTAATGCTGATGCTAAAAAATTAGGTGAACAATTTGACACTCTAGAAGCGGCTGAAAATGGTAAAAAAGCTGAACTTACTATGGCTACAGCTAAATCAACAGCAGATACTACTGCTAAAGGATTAGTTGACGCGTATAATACTGCTAAAACTGATGCTATGGCTGACCCTAAAGCTAAAGCATACCTTGAAGCTAAAATGGCTTATGAAAAAGACACAAGTAATGTAGCTAATAAGCAAAAATTAGACTCTACTAAAGAAGCAATGGAAAAAGATCCAGCTTCTAAAGACTTAGTTGTAAAACTAGATGCTGCTAAAGCTGCTGCTACAAATGGTACTCCATTAGATGCGGTAAGTAAAATTGATGCTGCATTAAAAACAGTTGCTGACAACCGTGCAACATTAGGTGCTACATTAAACCGTCTTGATTTTAACGTAAACAACCTTAAGAGTCAGTCTGCTAGTATGGCTTCAGCTGCTTCTCAAATCGAAGACGCTGATATGGCGAAAGAAATGTCTGAAATGACTAAGTTCAAAATCTTGAACGAAGCTGGAATCAGCATGCTTTCTCAAGCAAACCAAACGCCACAAATGGTTTCCAAATTATTACAATAAGCCATTTGAGCTAGTTTCCTGAATAAACCTCTCTGCTTGCGGAGAGGTTTATTTTTCTATATAAATAAATTATTTGTAAAACGCTTCTTTTTTTAGATGGACGGGAGCATCCGCGATATGTAGAAGCGGTCAGTGCCTATTTTGATCCCCTCTTATGTTAAAAGAACAACAGCAAATGAGCATAAACCTTTTTATCTTTTCATAGCCGTTTATTAACTTTAAAACACTAACTATATCAATCTATAAGGAGTGTCTATTATGCGTATTGGTACGAAGGTTTTAAGTATGAATGCTAGGCAGTCGTTGTATGAGAATGAGAAACGTATGGATGTTGCGATAGAGCATTTGACGACTGGTAAGAAGTTGAATAACGCTTCTGATCATCCCGCTAATGTTGCAATTGTGACTCGTATGCATGCGAGAGCAAGTGGTATGCATGTGGCGATTCGTAATAATGAGGATGCGATATCGATGCTTCGGACAGCGGAGGCTGCCCTTCAAACTATGACGAATATTTTACAGCGTATGCGTGATTTAGCCCTTCAATCTGCGAACGGTATAAATTCAAATAAAAACCGTGATTCACTACATAAAGAGTTTCAATCTTTAACAGAGCAAATTGGCTATATCGGTGAGACAACTGAGTTTAATGATTTACCCGTATTTGGCGACCAAAAACGTCCTGTTACATTAGACGATATCGGTCATACAGTAAATCTAACGAAACATATTCCCCCTTCCCCTACACAACATGACATCAAGATTTCAACAGAACAAGAAGCAAGAGTGGCGATTCGTAAAATTGAAGAGGCATTGCAAAATGTATCACTTCATCGTGCTGATCTTGGGGCTATGATGAATCGTTTACAGTTTAATATTGAAAATTTAAATAGTCAAAGTATGGCCCTAACAGATGCTTCTTCTCGAATTGAAGACGCGGATATGACGCAGGAAATGAGCGATTTTTTAAAGTTTAAATTGTTAACTGAAGTTGCGCTCAGTATGGTTTCACAGGCTAATCAAATACCGCAAATGGTTTCTAAATTACTACAATCGTAAACATTCATCTTCCTTTTTTGGAACGATTCCACACAAAACAAAAGGGAAATACATATAAACTATGTATCTCCCTTTTATTTTGTACCCAAATTTTATTACTGTGTTACAGTCATAACCTGTCCACTACGATCAACCATAATTTTCATTTTACCGTCTTGTGCGTTATATAACCCTAATTTATGCAAATCTTGTTTACATTCTTTTACGAAGTAAGGTAATGTACGAATTTGATCGATATCAGAGCTCGTAATGAAATGAATTAAATGATGCGTCATTTCTTTTATATCATGAACAAGTTCTTCCTTTTCACGCTTTAGTCGTTCATTTTCAGCTCGTAATACATGTAATTCGCCTTCGAGACCACGTACGTTCTTTTCATTTTCCGAACGCCCAGCAGCCATGCTTGAAAGCTTATAAATGCCTTCCATAAACTGATGGAGTTCATCTTCTTTTCTTTCACTACATTGACTAATTGTTTCAAAATTATCAACGATACCAGATATAACTGTTACAAGATTTTTTTCATTCTCTGTATTTTGAACTTCTTTTCTTACTTCTTGCTTGTTTTCTTTTTTCATTTCAACGATTTGTTCTTTTACGGGTGTATATTTTCGCTTTCGTCCTGGTTTTTGTTTTTCAATATTTTCAAACGGTATTTCACGTTTTTTCAATTTATAATACGTATTTTGCAATTGACTTTCTGTTTTCGGAAAAAGATTTAGTTCATTTTTACTAACGTATTTTGAAATATTTAAAATGTTTAAACCGTGACGTTGACAAAATTGATACACTTCATACAGTAACTCTAGCTCAGACTTCAGCCATGTAATTGTTGATTTTTCATAAGCTCGCATACCGCCATGTTTTTCTATATCTATTTGGAATAAAACCATTCTATTATATAAATCGACTAACTCTTCATACTCCACTCGGAATTGTTTCTCTATTTTTTTAAATTCCGTTTCTAATTTCATATCATTCATTTTATTATTTGACATGTTTTGTAAAAGTTTTAATACATTGATTGCTGTGTGGTGATACATAATCTGTGCCACTCCCCCTCATCCTTTCACAATTCTCATCTGACTCCCATGTCTTTTAAGAAATAGCAATTTTTACATATCCATATTATAACATTTCGAAATTGTCTGTCAAATAATTAACATACAAAAACGTATGGAAAGTATAAAAAAGAAAGAGTATTTTTTAATTAATATGCAATTATACATATCAATTACATATAATTATATTATATGGTATTTTCGATATATTTTCACCGAAAAAATTTGCGTTACCACGAAATATTACTAATATAAACCAAAATACGTTCTCTTATATTTTTAAACAAAAAAACGCTGCTTATTAATTAAACCAATTGAAAATCTCGAAATAGAGACGATTCTTACAACCACAAATACTCCTTCTACCTATACAGAGTATAGAATACTAAAAAGAAGCTAGCCAGTACTACTATAATGGCTAGCTCCTCTATTCCAGCTAAATAGAAAAGATTTGTACACCGCCTCTTCTATAACTATCTCAATGACTCTCTTTTCCTGCTTATGTGAAACCACTCCATATCTCTGGTCTCACATCGTACAGAACTCTATTAGGCACTGACCGCTTCCAAACTTCGCTAGAGGTTCTATTCCAGCAAAAAAAACGCTTTTTAAAACTCTTTTTAAAACTCTTTTACAACACTAACTTATCAACTAAGCCAATTAACTCTTGAATATCTGGCTTACTTACTTGAGCATTTGCTCCTACAGCTTCACCTTTATGGAATAATTCATTTGTAATTAATGAAGAGAAAATAATGACCGGTAAACGATTCATTATTTCACCATCCTTAACCACTTTCGTTAAATGATGTCCATCCATTTTTGGCATTTCAATATCAGTAATTAGCAAGTGAATGTGTTCAAACATTTTTTCCCCTTGCTCTTTCGCTAATTTTTCAATTTGTGCTAATGCTTCCGCACCATTGCTGAAGAAGTTCATTTTCGTATATCCAGCTGATGATAAAGTTTCTTCTAGTATTTGGCGAAGCATTGCTGAATCTTCTGCAATATAAATAACTTTTTCAGCACGATCTGTTTTTTGTTCTAAGCCTGAAAGTGATTTATTGTCATAACCAGTACCGCTAATTTCACATACAATTTTTTCATAGTCTAATAGTAAAATAATTTTCCCATCTAGTTTTACAATGCCAGATGTCGTTTCTTCTAGTCCCATTGATAAGGAAGCTGGTTCATCAATTTGTTCCCATGAAATACGTTGAATACGATGTACTTCGTCAACGCGGAAAATAACTTTCATTTGGTTTAATTCTGAGATGATGAATTTCGTTTGATCAAGTGGCTTTGTTGATTTTAAATTAAGAGCCGTTGCTAAGTTAATAACAGGTAAAATTTCACCACGTACTTGAACAACACCTTCAACTGCATGATGAGATTCTGGCACAGTTGTAACAGGGAATGGATTAATGATTTCACGTACTTTCATTACATTGATACTAAATAGATTTTCACCAACAGTATATGTGACAATCTCTAATTCATTTGTTCCACTTTCTAATAAAATACTTTGTGCTTGTGACATAAAGGTGTCGCTCCCCTTCCATTAATTCCGTATATTTAATTATTAAGCTTTATAAAAGAGAAAAAGTCAACTACCTATATGAAAAATATAGATAGTCGAACAATTTATTTACGCTTAATCTTGTATAAATGAAGCAAGTGCCTCTAATAACACTTCTTGTGCCCCTACAATTTCTGTCGGCATTGCTTCCCATTTTTTTGAAAGTTCCGTTTCTACTCTCATTCTTAACTCTTGATTCATTTCTTCGAGTACATATTGTTTCGTCGCTATATCAACATCAAGTAACGCGAGTGCATATAGTTCTGGATCGTTTATTTTTTTAAATAATTGTTTTAATATAGCCGGCGCTATATGTTTTAATTTTTCAATATGAATTTCCTTATCCGAAAATAGTAGCTCGTATTGAATAAACGCAACATTTTCTTTAATTACTTTAAAATAGCAATTATTTTTTTTATCATTCACAAAATAACCGTTCGGATCTGCGATAATACTCTCTACTTTACGAATTAGATCTGGCAAACTACTCGCCGCCATTACAGTCCGCTGCTCAACCTCACTCGGCGAAATGAATGTCACGCGATACTTATTCTGCGCCATCCTCCTCACCTCTCCTTTTATAAAAATGTATCAGCACAAACTATCCAAAAGGCACTCACCTGCTACGAAACGATTATCTCATCCCCAACCATACCAGTACCCTTCCATAGCTCTATTTTTACATCTCCAAGCCCCTCAGGACCAAAGATATGACCCATACTATAACTACACTTCGCTTACCACAGCTTAAACTACATTAGTAACTCTCCATATCCCTGTCCTTACACACCTGTCGAGACTCTATTAGGTACTAACCGCTCCAAAACATTGCTGGATCCACTATCCAACCCTAAAAAAGAGCTTTTAAGTGCTTTTAAGAGTTTTTCAACAACTCGATATTATTGAACCAAAACGCAATTTGCTGATCCGTTATCCCTGATAACGTAACAAAAAACTCACGGCACTTCATCTCGTCCTTAAACAGTTGATACTTCCAAACTCCATCACTACCAACACTTACGAAATAAAACTCATGAATACGGCCAATGATGGCTTCCTTTTCACCAAATGAATACTGAGGCACTTGCTTAATTTCAAATTGATCCGGTAAATATACATGCTCTTCTCGTTCCATTTTTAGCACTTGCTCGGCAAGTTCACGTTTATTTTCGAAAAAAGGCAATTGTAAAACTCGCTCTTGTCTTGTCATACGAATAAAAAATCCTTTCTACTACATTACAAGTTTTCTTTATAATATATTATCGAATTAAGTTTACAACTTCATTTAATACTTCATCTGATACTTTAATTACTTTCGCATTTCCTTGGAATCCACGTTGATACAGCATTAAGTCAACGAACTCAACAGATAAATCTACATTGGCCCCTTCTTGTGCGCCACCACGTACTTTACCTGCACCGTTTTGACCAGATGCTCCAAGTGCTAAAATACCTGTTGTATTCGTCGCTGTATAGTTACCATTACCTGTTTTCATTAGACCGCCTTCGTTCGGGAACATCGCAACAGCTAATTGGCCAGCAGATTTCATACTTCCATCAGAATATTTTACCATTACATATCCACCGTCAGCAATGAAGCAATCTTTAACCGTCGCTGCTGCTCTACCATCTACGTCTGTTACTGATAATGTTTTATCTGTTGGATGGTTTGTTAAATGACTTAAGTCTAAATTTATAGAGCCGCCATCAAATGGAATATTGGCTCTTTGCTCTTTCGGATTAGGATTTCCAACAGCATCAAATGTCATATTACCACCTGCACCTTGAACATCCTTAAACTCTGTTTCTTTTTTCGAATCATTACGCATCTGTACTTTATATGTATAATTATGTTCGCTCGTTTGTTTAAACTCTACACGCATTGTCCATGTATTCCCCGCATTATCATATACAGGTAAATCTTGTGTAATTTGTTTTTCACCAGTTGGAATATTCCCTTTAATTGTCCCTTTCGATGTTCGAATACCACCAATTGCTGTTCCCATTGGAATTTGCAATGGTCCTGGGATTCCAGATAAATCAACTTCACCAGTTGCTTCATTTGCAGGGTATGCAAATACGTATTGACCTTCAGTATTCGTAATATAGTAATCTGAAGATATCCCAAACGTACCTTTACGAGTAAATTCCATATTTCCGCCTTTTGAATCCCCTACAACGAAGAAACCATTACCTTCCATTGCTGCTTGTGTTTTACCACCTGTTAACGTAATTGTACCATCACTATAATCCGTAACCGTACCACTCATTTTCACACCGTTACCGATACTTTTCGGATTCGTTCCTGCGTATTTACCGTCACTTTTTGCACCAATTGAATTGTTATATAGTAAATCATCAAACATTGCTTTTTGTTTTTTATAACCAACGGTTTGTGCATTAGCAATATTATTTGAAGTTACACTTAATGCATTTTGTGTTGCATTCATTCCTGTAATACTTGTATATAACGCTTTAATCATAACGTATGGACACTCCTCATGAATTTGTAGTTTTTACTTCTTCAGTTGTTTTTTGCTCTTCTTTCTTGACATCCTCTGGATTCGTTTCTCCAATCGGTTTATCAGACACTCTCTCAACGAAACGAAGAGATACGACTTTATTATTAATAATGAGCTGTACATCATTATTCTCTGCAAGGCGAACCGTCTCTACTTGACCAGTTACTTTGTTTCCGTCGCCGTCAACACCTCTTACGTACTTCCCTAAAAACTTCATACCGCCATCAAGCGCTGTCGAATACATCGTCGTTCTTAAAGAGTCAACTGCTTTTGTCATATTTTGCACTTGTTCCATAAGAGATAACTGCGCTGTCTGGTTCATCATTTGATTCATATCCATTGCATTAAATGGATCTTGATGTTGGAAACTTGATAAAAATAATTTTAGGAAGTCATCTTTCCCCATTACCCCAGGAGTCTTTTGTGCTCCTGCTGAAACTCCGTTTGTTTGTTGAACTGGCGATTGTACACCATTCACAGATGCGTTTTTTGCTTGCGCTCCTGCTTGTAACGGAATATGATTTGTACTCGTTGTATTTAACCCAACTGTTGGCACGCTTTATTCCTCCAATAATCCCGCAAATTCTTTTGATTGTTGTTTCTCATGTTGCGTACTTGCTAATTTCTGCTTTTGTCTTTGTTCTTGTTCTCGCTGTTCTTTACGGTTTTCATCTTTATCCGAATAGCTAATTTGAATATTAATTTCTTTTTCTTTTAACTTTAGCCTCAATTCATCAAAAATGATTTCAACACGTTTTTTTGCATCGTGTTTTTCCATTTCTACATGCACATCAATTTGGTCGCCATGCTTTTTCATAAATACAGTTAACGTTCCAAATTTTTCTGGATTTAGCTGGAATAAAACACGTTCTTGTTTCACTACAAATTTTTGCAATGCTTCTACTTGCGCTTCCATTTTCTTTCCTAAGTCAGGTAATGTAACCTTCTCAGCGCCACTATTTGATTTTCCGATTTGATCAGTACTCGTCGCTTTATTTAATAACTCCGCACCCGTGGAACTCGAATCGCTTAACGAATCGACTTCTGGCAACGCTACCTTCACATCATCGCTCTCTGATTTCAGAAGATCTACATCTTTAGACTCTTCTTGTTTTTTTGCAATATTACAAGTTTCTGTCTCTACAACTTTCAAAGCCTGCATCATTTGCTCTGGCATCTTCACTTTGTCTAACACCATTTGCATTGTATCTTCTAAACATATAGCATTTTTAATATTCATATTTGAAAGGAGCTCTTGTAATTGTTGTAATTCACCTGCGGGTAATTCGTTAAGTTTTATATTTCCATATTCTTTATACAGCTCTTGTATTTTTTGTATGTATTGATATAACAATTCTGGTTGCACACGTAATTGCTCAATTGCAACCATTTGCTCAGATACAGCTAATAACAACTGTTCTGTCTCTTTTTTTTCTTCTTTCTTTACACTTGGTTCTTCTTTCGTTACCGATGGTTTAGAAAGATTATATTCTTTTTTCTCTTCTTTTGGTGCTTCTTCTCGTTTCGTTTTCTCCGTTTTCGGCTGCTGTTTATTTTCCATTCTCAACGTACGATCAAATGAAGGATTTTCATTTTTCGATTGTATTTCTAGCCCTTTTTCTTTTTGCGGAGGTAAACTTTGTTGCACCGGTAATACAGACTGTATCACTACATTCACCTCATCCATTCATACACATTTTTAAATCAAGAAGCATTTTTTCTTCTAGCTTTTCTTGCACTTTTGCAAGCTTCTTACAATCTTCTTGATACATTTCATCAATGACACGTTCTTTTTCTTTTACTTGTTCTAAAAGGCTTTCATTTTTTTGAATAAAACCTTCTGTTTTTTTAATTTTTCGATTCCATTCTTCTATTCTTTCAGGTGAAAACGTATGTGAAGAAAGCATGCCAGCCATAATACGTTGACCAGTTTGTACGACTTTGCTACGTGATTTCACAACGTATAAATCATATTCTTTTTTTTGTTCTATTTTTCTTTTTTCAGCTGTTAGTTCGTACACTTCTTTTAAAATATGTTCTTTTTCTTGATTTATTTGCAATTTTATCGTGTCGTACTGCTGTTTATCCACCTATTTTCATAGCCCCTTCCTATTATAACGCTCTCTTTTTCTATTATATAGTTTTTTTCCAAAAAAATCTGTGAAATATTAAAAAACAAAAAAATAAGACCCCTTTAGTAGAGGCCTTATACTATATGGTGTATCGCTTGAACGATATCATCAAATTGGAAACTATCCGATCGACCTTGCTTTAAAAACGTATTTATATCTTCTACTTTATTTTTACATTCAAAAATATAAGCATTTTCTTCATTTTCTTGAATCGTCCCTAATTTAAAGTACAATTCATTTTCTTTATAAATAGATAAGATTTTTCTCATTTCATTTGCAAGTTGCCAATGGTTAGGCGACACAATTTCTTCCATAATCCTACTTACTGAATCTAACACTGAAATGGCAGGATAATGACTAAGCGTAGCAAGCTCACGCTTTAATACAATATGCCCATCTAAAATACCACGTGCTAAATCTGGTACAGGACCGTTTAAATCGTCTCCATCAACGAGTACGGTATAAATACCTGTTATAGATCCTTTTTGTGTTTTACCGGATCGCTCTAACAACTTCTTCATATAACTTTCCATTAACAGTGTTTTACCACCAATCGGTAACTCTTTCACTGCAATATCAACACTTCGGCGCGCATCAGCAAAACGAGTAACTGAATCCATCATGAGTAGTACGTTATTGCCTTGATCACGGAAATATTCAGCAATGGATGTGGCAAGCTTTGCCGCGCGAAGTTGCATCAGATGGCTTTCATCTGACGTCGCTACAACAACAACGCTTTTCCTCATACCTTCCTCGCCTAATTCTTTTCGAATAAAGTCTTTTACTTCTCGGCCACGTTCTCCTACTAAACTAATAACGTTAATATCAGCTTTTGCATTTTTTGCAATCATTCCAAGTAAAGTAGATTTACCAACACCTGATCCAGCGAAAATACCAATCTTTTGACCGATACCAATTGTTAGCATAGAATCAATTGATTTTATTCCCGTTTCAAATACATCAGTAATCTCTTCACGCTCAAATGCATGAATAGGGGGGGCATCTAATTTTATTTTCTGTAGTGGAATGTTTTCAGCGTTCTCATTTAACACTTCACCATTCGCACTTAACACCTTTCCAAGTAAATGATCACCACGAGGTACAACAACATCTTCTGCAATTAATGTAACTGAATCCCCGTAACATACTTTTTCTGTCTGTCCAAATGGGAGTAACATATTATTCTCTTTTTCAATCGCAATTACTTCACATAAAACATTATGTTCTCCAACGAAACAAACATCGCCAATTTTTGCTTTCGGCCCTTTCGCTACGAAAAACTGTTCTTGTACACTATGAACTTTACCAATTTTCGTATAAAACGGTGTGTCGATAAACGTATTCCACTTATTCTGTTCATTTATGAGCTTGTTGTTCATACATTTTGCTCCTCAAACAACTTCTCTTCTTCCCATTTCTGACGAAGCTTCGCAAATATAGGTGCAAATTTAAATTCAAAAAACTCTTTCTCTTCCTCCAAAACAAATTCACCGAACTGCAGGGAGAAATCATATTTCCATTCTACTAATTGTAGTAACCAATACTCTTTCGTATTTTCCTTCTCTTCTTGAATACGTTCAAACGTTTCTGGATGTACTGTTATTATTAATTTTTCAAATGAAGTAGGCAACGTTTGAACGATGCCAGTTAAAATTGGTAACACATCAAGTAATCGCGAATCTACCGCTTGGTTTACGATTTTTTCTGCTAGATGAAAAGATTGATCCCACAATAACTCTGTCCATTCGTATGCTGTTTCCTGTTGTTCTTTTTGAAACTGCATACGTGCTACTTCCATCTGTTCCATTTGTTCATGAATATGCATTTGAAATTGTTCTTTATCTTGTACTAGCTGCTGACGCTCTCGTTCTAGCATTTGCTGCCCTTGTCTTAACTGATTCATTTCCATATGTAATGATTCTTGCTGGGCGCGAAGCTCTGCATGATCAGCTTGTAATTCTTCCTCTTCTATTTGGACTGAAGCTGGTTTTGGAAATTGTAATTCATACGTTTCTTCAGAAAAAGAAACAGAATTCTTCGGAATTCTGTTTTTAAATAAGGACATCCCCTTCACCTCTTTGAACGATAATTCTTCCTTCTTTTTCTAGCTTTTTAACTGTACCTGTAATCGTTTGCTGCGCTTTTTCAGCATCCGTCATCTTAAGCGGTCCTAAGCCATCTAATTCTTCTAGAATCATCTCTTTACGGTTTGAAGACATACATGTAAATAATTTCTCTTTAATTTCTTCTTTTGCAATTTTAAGTGCTTTCGCAAGAACACCGTTATCTGAAATTTCTTCCAATACACGGCGAAGCGCAAGATCTTCAAGACCAAGTAAATCTTCAAAGACAAACATATTTTCTTTAATTTTCTCAGATAACTCATAATCGACTTCATCCAGCTTTTGAAAGACTGTTTTTTCAACACCTCGTGAAACATTATTTAAAATGTTCACGATCGTTTTCAAGCCATCTGTTTTATTAATTGCACTAAATGCCATATTATTTAATTTCGCTTTTAACAACTCACCAATTTGATTAATTAATTCACCATCAACTTGTTCTAGTTTTGCAATACCCATTACCGTCTCTACTCGTTTATGATCTGGCAATCTCTCAATTAATTGAGAAGCAAGTTGCGGTTTAATGTAAGAAGCAATTATCGCAATCGTCTGTGGTGATTCATCATTGAGCACTGTAAGAAGTGGTTCTAAATCTGTAAGTGAATTTAAGAACTCAAACGGATTATCTTTGTTATACCAAAGATCTTCCAATAATTTTTCCAGCTCGTCTTCGGGCATGTTTTTAAATATGCGACGAATGTACTCTTTATCTGGAGTGACTAAGTTTAATTCTTTTACATTTAATTCATATAAGAACTCCCCTAGCACATTTTCTAACGTTTCTGGTTTATATACACGAAACTTCGCAATTTCACGAAGTAATACTTCTTTTTCCTCAGCTGTCATATATTCAATGACTTTTGCTGCCACCCCTTCGTCTAATGTACGAATGAGGATGGCAGCTTTTTCTTTGGAGGAGATTTCATCTAACATCGTTGTTCCTCCCTTACTGTCCGTTTAACCATTTTTTAATTACTTTTGCAGTACCTTCTACATGTTCTTTCGTAGCTTCCTGCACTTGATCATCTAACGTTGGTTCTTTCGGTCCTTCTGGTTCCGGTGTTGGCTCTGGCACTATTTTTTCTTCAGGAATTTCCAGAATACTTTCATTACTTGCGGCAATTTCCTCTTCGGCTAAGTATTCTTCATATTCCTCTTCTTCTCTCTTTTTCTTACGTCTTGCTAAGAAGAACCATACTAGACCAATTAGTGCTAACAAGCCAGCTGTAATTCCACCGAATAACCACCAGTTCATACCACTTTTTTCCGGCTCTTTCTCTTTTTCAACTTTCGGCTGGTCGAACTGAACAGTTACAACGTTAACTTGACCGTTTGTAAAGTTTCCATTCGGATCAACTTGAAGCCCAGCTGCTGTGCCAATCGCTTCTTTGAAAGTCGTCATATCAATTTTTCGTTTTACTAACGTATCATTATCTACCCATACAACAACATTTGTTTTCGTTAATTCTGGATGTTTCTTAATTGTTTCAACTGTTTTATCTATTTCATAGTTTTCAATTTTGTTACCATTTTTATTATCATAGACAACTTTACCGTTTTGATTATTGTTCGTACCGTAGTTTGGCACGTCACCGTTCGCTGTAATACCAGCACCTTGCTTCGTATCTGCTCCTTCTTGTGCAGTAGAGCTTTCCTCTTGCTCTTGTTTACTACGAAGCACACCTTTATCACCATATTTTTCTGATTGACGTGTAACCTCATCGTAGTTTACAGAAACTTTTGTATTTACTTTATATTCATTTGACTTAAACATCGTCATTAACGTTGCGTCAATATCTTGCTTTAACTTACCTTCAATTTGATGCTGCATCTCTACTTCTTTTTCATAAGAAGAGGAACTGTTAGAATGCGCTTCATCTGCTCCTTTTGAGATGATACCTTTTTTACTATCAATAACACTTACTTCTTCTGCTTTCACGCCAGGAACTGCCGCACTAATCATTTGCTGTATACCAGCAACTTGATCAGCTGTTAATAATTGTCCACGCTTCACACCAACAGTAATCGCCGCTGTTCCCTTTGCTTTTTCTTCATCAAAAATTGTTTCTTTTTCAGGTAATGTAATTTGAACATTTGCCGTTTCAACCGTCGCAAAATTTCGTACAATATCTTGCTCCAATTGTTTTTTCGTACCGACAATTTGCTTCATTTTTTTATCTTGCTCACTTGACCCGAGCGAGCTTTCTAATAATATTTCCTCGCCGCTCTTAGAATTAAACGGTAAGCCCATTCCATTCATTTCTTTTCGAACCCATGGAGCATCATTCTTTTGCACACGAATTGAACCATCGGCCGCTAATTGGTAATCGACACCTAACTTCGATAATTCTGCTGTAATCTCTTGCTTATCTGCATCATTTAAATTTTGATATACAACAACATATTTATCTGGCAAGGTGAAGTATAAAAGTGCTCCTGTTACAACCGCTAAAAGCGCAGCACCGATTACTAACTTATGCCACGTTTTTAACGATTGGATAACATTTTTTATCTTTTCCATTTAAACACACCCGTCCACTTTCCTAAATTTGCATATTAATTAGTGACTTATAATTTTCAATAAGATTATCACGTACGAGAGCAGCCGTTTTCATTTGAGATTCAGCTTTTTTTTGCTGAATTAAAACGTCATGTGTTTCTCCTACCCCTTTTGTTAATAAATCATATACTGCTGTTTGCGCATTATTTTGCGTTTGATTCATATCTTCCAATAAATCAATAAACTTTTTTCCCGGAGCTACAGAAGTTTCCGAAGTTTTCGGTGCACCAATTGACTGAATTGCTCCAAATGGCTGTGTATGTAACATTGGTTGAATTTTCATATCCCTATCTTCCCCCTTATCCTCGTCCAATTTCTAAATCTTTATCGAGCATTTTTTTGTTCGCATTTAATACACTTGTATTTGCTTCATACATTTTTTGAGCAACCATAACATTCGTCATTTCAGCAGTTACATCAATATTTGGATAACGTACATATCCTTCTTCATTTGCATGCGGATGCGTCGGATCATACACTAAGTTTTCCGTTTTGTCTGCTTCAATACTTTTTATTTTCACTCCGTTAGTAGGAGCCCCGTCTAACATACTTGCAAAACTATTATTTGATTCTAGCACCACACTACGACGCTCATATAAATCTGCCCCCGGAGCGGCTGTCGTATTCGCATTTACAATATTGTTTGAAGTAACTTCCATCCACTTTCTCGCTGTCGTTAGTCCTGAGCCACTTGCATTCATTGCCTGAAACATCGTTTTCTCTCCTTCTACCTTTAACGTCCACGTGCCGCTTGGTTAATTGCGTATTGTGTATTAATTGCATTAATTGAAATACCGTATAACTGATTTGCTTTCATTAAATCTAGCATTTCTGTCGTTACATCCACACTATTTCCATCTTGATTCTTTTGCATTGATTTCGTTTGAATCTTTGCATACGTATTTTTCATATTTACTGTCGGTAAGTGCATTTCATTCGTTTGATATAAATCTGGATTGCTCTTTAAATCAGCCGCATTGTTCTTATATAACGCACTGCTCTTACTCATCTGCTCAGCAAATGTTACATCTTGTGCTTTATAGCCAGGTGTATTCGCATTTGCAATATTACTAGAAACAGTATTTCGTTTCGTTACTAAATAGTTCATATAATGGCTTACATCACTCACTAAATCTGGCATATTCCACACCCTTCCTTTTCTACCTTAATGATCCACTGATGGAAGTTTCACTTCATTATTTATTTTATTATATGTATTTATTAAAATATTAACTATTATGTACCCTTACATATTTTATTCCATTTTTCCATTGTTGTCTTTAGAAAAATACAAAAATATAAAAAAGAATACAAAAAACTGTATACAGACAGTGATCCGTGAACTATTTTCATATATGAACTACACATTAAAGTTCATTTTTATATTATTTAGATTACTACTATTTTTTCATTACAGTCATAAAATGAAACCTCAATCAGCGGAACTATTTACTTAAACAAAGGAATGGATCCCCTTTAAAAAGGGGAAATCCATTTGTAAACTGTATTATTAATATTTACCGTAAAATGAATTAGCTTTCATTCGTCCATCATTTGTCATAATCATTTCTTCCAAAATCTTTTGCTTATCTCGAATATGCTGCGCTGCCTTAATAATGAATGGACTTACTTCTGCTGCAACTTGCGCACGCGTTTCTTCATCCAATGTCATCATCCAGCGATTTAACATCTCACTCTTCTCAGCAAACTCTCCATCTGACACTTGCAATTCACCGATTTCATTAAAACAGCCGACAAACGTCCGATAAATATCATTGTTCATTTTCAAGTGCTCCGCGGTAACCGTCTATTAAATCTTGTAACACTTTCACAATCGCATCCATGTCTTTTGCTTCACGCGTTACTTTCATCGTCTGAATTTGAATACTAATCCAATCGTATAAACCATAAAGACTATCATATAAGTCTTTCGTAATTTCAGGGTTCAATTGAAGCTTCAATTCTTCAAAAATACGTTCTAACTTTTCAAGAAGCGCGTCTCCTTCTTGTAGTTTAAAAGTATGTAAAAGCTCTTCTAAATTACGAAACTCTACAATACATCTTTCATAGATAAAAATTGTATTTTTAATCGGATTACTCGTCATAATATCATTTTGCATATAACGTTGCCATGCTTGCATACCATCACTTCCTTAACTTTCATTAATCATCACTTTTTTGTTTTGTCATTGCTTTAATTGTTTTTAGCTGGCTATCAAGCGCCGCTAATGTACTTTCTAATTTTTGATACTTCTTCACAATTTCATCTTGCTTTTGCAAGTTTTGCGTCTCGATATCTTTAATCTTTTTATCTAAATCACTTACACGTGAGTCAATATTTTTTACTCTCTCACCGACTACACCTTTATCACCAAATAGTTTATCAAGTGGCTCTTCCATCATTTTTCCTAAACCGTTAGAACTAAAGAAAAATTGCTTCGCTGCATCAGGTTTTTCTTTTAATGCTTGTGTTAATTTTTCATCATTAACTTCCATCGTTCCATCTTGCTTTAATTGAATACCAAATGTGAATAAATAATTACCATCTTGAGAAAATGTTACGACATTGTTCATCGCTTGACGTACACTTTGCATAATGGCTTGACCTTGGAAAGCCCCACCTTTTCCGGCAAAGATATCTACCGTACTAACAGCTTTATTATAATCCGCAACCATCTTCTTAATAACATTCGATGCATCTGTTACGTTTGAGTCATTTACTGTAAATTTTAGGTCTATACCTTTTGTTTTTGGATCTGGTGTTGTGCCAGCATCTGGTGTCCCTTCCACTTTTGGCTCAGTTACCTTTAATAATTCAATTTTCACGCCTGGAAGAGCCTCAATTGTATTGGTAAAGCTTTCAGCTGTGATACCATTAATACTATATTTAGCATTTTGCGCTTCATTGATTACATTAAGCGCTACTCCATCCGCATTAGCTAAACCAATATCTTGAAATAGTGTAGATGTGTTCCCCTCAAACTTAATTACTCCATCTGTTCCTTCTTTTTTCGAGGTCATGAAAATTTTATTTCCAAGTGTATAAGCTGATACGCCATAATCTCCATCATTAATCTTATTAATTAAATCTTTATATGTCATATCAGTTGTTACTTTTAATTCTTTACCGCCTAGTTTTAATGTTTCATCTTTAGGAAGCTTTGCATTTATATCTGTAATGTCATTTGAAGCTATTTGATGACGCTGCGCTAGCTGTGTAATTGTCATATTAAAAGTTCCTGCAATCGCACCACCATCAGCTTTTACATTTATATAACCGTCTTGTGTTGTCGTTACTTTTTTTTCATTCCCTTTAAAAGCCGCTAAGTTTTTAAATGTTTGTGTGAAAGAACTAAATTCTGATTTTAAACTTGTATATAATAATTTATCATTTGTAAGGTCGTTCTTTTCTTTCGTATACGGTGTTTTCCTCATATCTAACGCATTCATTTCTAATTCGACGAAGTTTGAAGTATCGATCATATTATTTCCGAGATTCCAAATTTGTTGTCTACCACCAATACCTGTCATCGTTGTTCCTGCCATTTTTCTCACTCCTTATAGATTACATGTAGTCTAAAATACTCGTTTTACTCATCGTGCTAACTGCTTTAAGCGTCGCTTCATACGTCGCATTTATATACGCTAAGTCAGAAATTGCTACCGCTAAATCGACATCCTCAATTTCTTTACGATTTTCTTGAAGCGCTAAATTTTGCTCGCTTAAAATTGTTTTAAATGTTTCCATTGTGTTCATTGTTGAACCAACTTCAGTTGTACGGTTAATGATGCCATCTAAGTTTTTCTTATTTTCTCCTAATAACGGTTGTAACGCTTTTTGGTCACCTTTTTGCATCGCTTCGCTCATCTGTTTTAACGTTTTTATAACCGGAGATAATAATGCTTCTCCGTTACGAAACGCTTTTAATTCATAACCGTCATTTAGTTGCCAATTTACATCATTTTTTCCACCTTGGTATGTACCATCTTCTGTAAATGGTTGCTTCTCCGCACTATCACCACCGAAAATATAACGACCTTGCTCTTTCGTATTCGCTAAATATACAACTTGTTTTAAAATTTGATCAATCTCTGCACCGATGGCTTTCAATTCTTTTTCACCATTTGGCTCATTTAATGCCTGCACCGTTAATTGATCTGCTCTCGTTAAAGATTTAAAAATACCTTGTAAAGTATTCTCAGTTTGTGTTAATACATTTTTCGAATCGGCTAAATCTTTTTGCATTTGTTCCATATTTGCCAATGAATGTTGAATTGCAAATGATTTACTTGCTGCAAGTGGGTCTTCACTCATAAGAAGGTTTTTCTTCCCCGAAGTTACTTGATTTCGATGATATTGCTGTTGCACGTTCAAATCCATTAACTGATTCTTTGCCCAGCTTGCATTTTGAAATGTAGATACTCTCATCTCTCTCTTCTCCTTTATCTATATTTGAATTGGTGTTAAGAAGAATCCACAGCTTCCTATCGCTATCCTCTTAACTCACTTAACCTACAACCATTTTATATTTCTAGTCTTACATCGATTGGGCCAATGATAGGCATTGAACGCCTCTCCCATCCGTAGGTCCTCTTTCTAACCATAAAAAAGAGGGGATTTCTTTTCTAATTCACATTATCTAATAATCGAAAATAGACTATCAAACACTTCATTCATCGTAGTAATCGCTTTAGAGTTCGCCACGAAATATTTTTGGAAGGCCATTAAATTTACCATTTCCTCTTCCATATTTACCCCTTCGACGCTCATCTTCTCTTGCTGAATACCTTCTAATAAGTCTCCATGAATTTTTTGATAAGCATTCACTGCACTTTTATCAGAAGCTACACCTACTATGAATTGGTCTAATGCTTGTTTATTAGAAAGGCCTTCTTTATAATCGCCATCTGTAATTGCTGCTAGTTTATTTGCTGTTTCAGCAGATATTTTCATTTTCGAAATGTCTTTTGCAAATTCTGGATTTAATTTCATATCTTTCGCATAATCGCCAACGAAGAAATCTTTTCCCATCACTGTATTCACTTGATTTTTCACTGAACTCATTAAACCTTCAAGGTTTTTTTTATATTCAACAATCTTCGCTTTCGTATCAATCGCTGATTTTATTGCTCCGCTAGTTACAGAGATTTCTGAACCGTAAATCTCAACTGACATTGGGTCTTTTTCTTTATTTAATTGAAGGGGATATGTATCTTGTCCACTTACTGTTAAAACACCATTCATTCTAACGCTTGCAATATTAGGATTCATAGATTCATAAGATACTTCTATATTGGCATACTTAGACATCTCTGTAACGATGCGATCTCGTTCGTCTAACAGTTGATTCGGTACTTGTGTGCCTGCTTGTCCAATTTTTTTATTCGCTTCTGCTAAACTTGCGGCAAGACGATTAAATTCATTAACATGTGCTTCAATATCTTCTGTCGTCTGTGCTTCCACTGTATCTAAGTTTTTCGCAAGACGATTTACTTGGCTTGTGAACTTCCCAGTTTCAGAAATTAATGTATCGTAGTAATTTGGTTGTTCTGGATTTTTTGCCACTTCACGAAAAGCATTAAAGAAGCCGTCCATTAAACTAGATAATGAATTTTTTCCTGTCGTCCCTACCATAGACTCTACTCGTGATAACGTTGAATTCATGTAATTATAGTAAGAGAGTTGTGATAATTGATCATTAAACTGTTTCGTCTTCACTTCATCAGTAATACGATCGACACCTAACGTTTGTACACCGTATCCAATTCTCTGTTCTGGCGTATGACCATTGCTTGCTCCAACAGATCCGTAATTCACCATTTGACGCACATAACCCGGTGTATGAATGTTAGACAAGTTTTGTTTCGTTGTTTGTAACCCCATTTGAGCCGCTAACATACCTGATAGCGGTGTATTATAATCAGATAATCTCATAAAGCTTCACTTCTCCTTTACAATAGTTCATTCATAAAGATTTGCGAATTATTGTTTCGCTCCAAATTATATTCAGAAACGGAATCCACAATACTTTCTGTAGTTTTTAATAGTACGTTTAAGTAATATTGATTTTTTAAAAGAATCATTTTTACATTCTCTTCTAATTCAACTAAGTTTTTTTGTATTTTTTCAATTTTTTCAATTTCTTCATGGGAAAAATACGAAAATAATGCACTCACGCGAGATGGCTCAACGCCCTTTTCTTTACAAAACTGAACAACCATTTCTTCAAATGCGCTCGATAATCCTTTTAAACCATCAATGTACTGCAATTGCTCTACTTGCAACTTTTGAACTGCATTTACATTTTTATGTTTTAAATTCTCATATATTTGTTCTCCAAGCGTTTGAATGTTTTCATATGCTTTTTGAATAATAACGAGCTTCTCATATAATTGTATGTACATATAGCTTCCTTCCTTTTACAAGACTAAATTTACAATTAAACCGTGGATTTCTCCAATTTGATTTAACATTTCTAAATGTCCAGTTTTTGTATTAATTAAGTTCATCACATCTTCTAATTCATTTAATCCCATTTCTGCTTGTTTCACAATCGTCATTTTCTGTGAATATCCGTAACGCGGATGACGAGACATAACGTCTTTATATTGCAATACATTATCTACGTAAAAATTCAAAAATGATTTCACTGTATTTTTGTATTCCATGACATTATCAAGCGTTAATTCCATTTCAATTTTCTCTTTTATTTCTCCAATATTATCGACAAACGCTTCCATTTGTTCTAGCAATTTATCTTTTTTCGGATCTGCATGCAAATTATCCGAAAATGCAAGTCCTGTCCTGACATTTGCTTCTTTCGGCATTTGAGTAGCAGGCGGTATATGCGATAAAATTGGATTATGCGAGATAGAACGTAGCATATATATCACCTATTTATTTTTTTATTTCTTCCTAAACTTAATCGTAAAATCCAGTTATTTATAATTATACTCTGAACAGTAATATTTTGCAGTTATTTTTTATAAAAGATATGTTACAATTTAGCATGAGGTGGCACAATTCTATGAATATTTTTCTTTGTGGTTCAAATCAATTAACAGCATTAGATCAAGATGAAATTAAAAAATTTCTAACTGACTATGCTCACAAACATAAAATTTACATATTATGTTATAAATCTATCGAAAATGAAGTTCTTCGTTTTTTCATTGAAAACGAAAGACTCGCTCAAAATTTATGCCTTTACACGCTACAACCGTTACAAGCATTAACAGATGAATTTCAAGAAGTCGTTCATTACTTAAAAAAACACGGAGCCGAGTATGTTGCTTTTGATCATCCTTCCGACTCCATTTATCGATCAGATTTTATGTTTTTTGTAAAACAAATTATTGAAGATACCGATTTAGTTCTCTGTTTTTATAACGGGGACAAACATACATCTGTCATTCCCATTGACGTTGCAAAAGAAGCAGGTATTGATGCTGTTATTTATGATTTACCGGGTTTACATGAAAAACAGATGAAAAAAAGCTTTGAACAAAAAATTCGTATGATGTAAAGGGGGAGGCACAATATCGTTATTGTGCCCATTGTAAATATGCTAATTGAACAAGATTATGATCATTTTATCGCGAGTTTTAAACAACAATACAATATGGATATCGCTTCGTATAAACAGGATAGAATGCGCCGTAGAATCGATGCTTTCATTTCAAGAAAAGGATTTGACAACTACGCAAATTTCTTAAATCATTTACGTGCTGATCAAAATTTATTTTTAAGTTTTATTGACTATATTACAATTAACGTTTCAGAGTTTTTCAGAAATAAAGAACGTTGGCAAACGTTAGAGACGAAAGCACTGCCAAAATTACTTGAACAAAATAACGGGAAATTAAAAGTATGGAGTGCTGCTTGCGCTGCTGGTGAAGAACCATATACACTCTCTTTAATTTTATCGAAACATCTTTCTCCATTTCGCTATGAAATTCAAGCAACAGATCTTGATTTTCATATTTTAGAAACTGCGAAACGCGGTCAATATACAGAACGTTCTTTAAAAGAATTACCTATCGATTTGAAAGAGCGTCATTTCACAAAAGAGAATGATACATATTCATTGCATCAAAACATTAAGCAAAACGTTTCGTTCAAACAACACGACCTCTTAATGCAGTCATTCGATACAAATTACGATTTAATTATATGTCGTAATGTAATGATATACTTTACAGAAGAAGCAAGAGTAAAGCTTTATGAAAAGTTTAGTCGTTCTTTACGAAAAGGCGGTGTACTATTTGTTGGTAGTACAGAACAAATTTTAACACCCGAACGTTACAACCTTCAGCGGTTCGATACATTCTTCTATGAAAAAATATAAAGTGAAACTTTAATCAGCACATACCAATCGGGCTTTTACGGGATTAAAAAGGTCGTCACAATGAAGTGACGACCTTTTTATATAACTCGAATTAAAATGATACCAACAATCCATATAAAAAGAAAAAGAAACGTCATAGACCATTTATGTTCTTGCATTGTATGTTTCAACGCCTGTGACAATTGTGTCATATTCATTTCTGCGAGCGCTCTCCATACACTGACATCCCGATCTTTTGCCGTGCGGTCTGTAACGCTAATTAAAATGGTTTCGTTAGACAACTTCGTTATATAAGCAGTAATAACCGTTACCATTAAATTTATATTTCCTTCTGAAGAATCACTCTCCACTCTAGAGATAAGTGCACTTACATCTAATAACGGAATATGTACCTTTCTACCAAATGATAGTTGTACTTCAGCGAAATCATATGTTCCATCTAATAAAGGAAGATCTTTTATATGCGCCTGCTTAACAAGTCCTTGTAAACTTCTAATTACTTGTTCAAATATTTTTTCTGTTTGCTTACCTTCTCCAGATAACGTATGTAACTTTTTAAAGAGTTGTAACACTGTATCCATCTCTTTAGAAAGTATTTCCTTCATAATCTTTCCATCGCCTAAACTTGCAAGTAAAATGCCTATTTCATTATTTTTCGAAATGATTTTAGACTGCCCACTAAACACTAAATTACTATGTTTTCGTTCTTTCTGAATTTCATGTTCCGAAATAGCTGCAGGCTGTTTTAATGGTTGTAGCGTCTTATTTTCAACTGTCGTACGGTTAATTTCCATTTAAATGCCTCCACTACTACGAAATGATTAGCCCCATTCTTTATTACTCTTTAAAACTAAAAATAGTACAAATAAACCTGACATAATAGTAAACACATTAGAAGCTTGTACTCCTTGTTCACTTCTTTCTTCTTTCTTATCTTCTGGCTCTGTTTTCTTTTTCGAAACGTCTTGCTTGTCATTTTTACCTGTTTTCTCTTTTTGAGCCTTTACATTACTTACTTCCTTATTATCTGCCAATGGGTCTTTTATCACGTGAGGGAATTCCTCTTTCTCTTTCAATGTTTCTTGTATAAACTCATTTACTTTCTCGTCTTGCTTCGGAATTTGAACAACTGGAAGTTTTTCTTCTGGAAGCACGATCTCTACTTTCGAATCTTCTTGCTTACTAATTTCTTTCTTATCTTCTACTTTATTTTCATTCTCTTGCTCTTCTGTTTTTTTATCATCTTCCATTTTTTGTCCCAAAACAGAAACGATATATTCACTTTCCGCAACAAGTTTATTGCCTGCAGCATCCACTATTTCTACAAATAGTTTATACTGTCCATTTGGCAAGGCATCAGTTAGTTCAAATACTTTTTGCCAATCCATGTCACGCTTGTTGTAGTCTAATAAAAAGGGAATTTCTTTATCATCTTTCCCTTTTAATGTAACGCGCACTTCTTTCACAGCAGATTCTACATCGGCAGCTTTCACTCGTATATGTATAGAATCTCCCTGTTTCCGTTCAATTAAGTTCTCTTTTGCTTCATCAATAGTAACTTTATGTAACTTCGGCAATTCTTTATCTATAGTTGGTGTTTCATTTCCAATACGAACGAGCGGGACTTTCACTTCATTTTCTATGAGCTCTTCCTTCTCATTTTCTTTGTAACTTTGAACGAGATGAAGATTCCAATCACCTTGTAAATCAAAACTCTCGACTTTATAGTTAGCAATCCATCGCTTCGTTTCTTCATCATACTCAAAAGATAGCATTCTTTCTTGTGCATACTGCTCGCCATTTCTTTGTAACTGCAATATACCTTTCATACTTTGAATGTCTTTCTCGTTTGGTTCTACAGTAATCCGCATTTCTTCGCCAACTTTTAGCTCTGGCTTATTTACTGTAATAACACCTTGATCCGTTTCTATCTTTCTTTCGCTCTTTTGTTCATTCGTCACTTCTTTTTGTTCATCTTCACCTTGATTTATTTCTACTTGCTCTGGCTGTTCTTGAAGTTTCTTATTTTCTTCTATTACTTCCAATTTATTTATTTTTTGCTCTGGCTCAATTTGTTCTTCCGCCTGACTTTGCAGGGGGAAGAACAAGCACACATGTATACATAGCCAACTCATTAGAAAAAACTTTACGTTTTTCATCTACTCGTTCAAACTCCTATTTCAACGCCTTATAGCGATTTCGTCACTTTTACTCCGAAAAACCCATCTACATTTACAAGTTCACCATATGCCACTAATACATCATTCACATAAATTCGAATCGGTTCATCAATATCTTCATCTAGTACAACCGCTTCATTTTCTTGTAAACTTAATATATCTTGAATGGTTTTCACAGTACTTCCAAATACAAATTTCACATTCATTTCTACATTTTGTAGAATGGATGTATCCATATATACTGGTTCAATCTGTTTTACTTCTTTAAATTCAATAGGTTGTACAACTGGTGCCGCAATTTCTTCCTCTTCAATTTCTTCCGGGACAATCTCTTCTTGCTCCTCCACCATTGGATACAGAAGTCTTCTTACCATTTCTTTCGCTTCGGAAATGGGTAAAATTTGATACATTTTCGATTGAAGAAGATCGCCAATTTCAAGATTGAACGTAATTTGAACGAGTTCGTCCACTTCCATTGACTCTCCCAAGTATTCCATTTCTTCTTTTAACGTTACAAATTTGACATTTGGTGGCGTCATGTCCATTTTTTCTTGAAACATTTCCGACATCGCTGTTGCAGCATGCCCCATCATTTGGTTCATGATCTCTTTAATACCGCTTAGTTCTAATTCACTAAGCTCTTTTTCCGGATCAACTTCCCCTGTTCCCATCATCATTAAATCTACCATTGTTAAGGCAACATCTTTCGTAAATACGAATACGTTCTCATTCTTTAGCCCTTCAACAAAGTCGACATTTAAAATGACAAATGGCACTGGTACTCCATCATAATGACGAACATTAATCGCCTCTACATTTGGTGTACTAATCGTGACTGGCTGATTTAAAAGCGTTGATAATACCGTTGAAGCTGAACCGATTGAAATGTTCGCAATTTCACCGAGTACATCTTTCTCTTCTTGTGTTAAATGCTCTTTTTCAACATGTTCCTCTACAATCTCAGTTTCAACCAGTTCCGCCGGTTCATCTCTTTCTTCTACTTCACCAGATAATTGCAGTAATTTATTTATCATTCGTTTCGCATGTTCCACCGAAACAATTTGTACAAGTTTAGAGTTTACAAGATTATCTATTTTTAGATCGAACGATACTTTAACTATTGTGTTATTTCCAGTTATTTCAGAGATTTTCTCCATCTCTTCTGATAGCTTTACGACTTTAATTGTCGGCGGAGACATATCTACTGTATCTTGGAAGAATTCCGACATAGATGTAGCTGCGAATCCCATCATTTGATTCATCGCTTCTTGTACAGCACTTAGCTCTAATTCACCAAGTTCTTTTCCTTCTTCCACTTCACCTGTCCCCATCATCATTAAATCAGCAATTGATAGTGCAACATCTTGCTTAAGAACAAGAAGGTTTTCCATATCTAATCCTTTTGTAAAATGAATATTTAACACAACATGTGGAACTTCAACATCACTTGTATCATATAAATCTACCAATTCTACACGAGGAGCAGTAATGTTTACTTGCCTATTTAAAATTGTTGATAATACAGTCGAAGCTGAACCAAATGATATATTTGCGATTTCGCCAAGAATATCGCATTCTTGAGGTGTTAAATGCTCATTTTCTTTTTCTAGCACAATTGTGCTCGTTTCCCCGTTTGTGTGTTGCTCAGGCATTTTCCCTGCCTCCTCATTTCTGTTTTTCTATCAAATGATATAAAGTGACACTTTAATCAATGGGACTTCTATCCATTCCTCACTGATTATTAACCCGCAACTAGCAGGATAAACTCTCAACTTATTACACTCATTATATTTTAACAAACTGATTATACAAATCGTTACTCTGTATTTATTTCCAGTTATATAATTATTTTTATACATTCATAATAATTAACCAAAAAGCTCCCCAATTGTATACAAGTGGGGAGCTTTCCTTCATTCCTATTATAAACCTTCTGGGTTTAAAATGAGGACCACTCGTCCATCACCGAGAATCGTCGCACCAGAGAAATAGTTAGAACTCTCTGCAAAGAAGTCACCTAATGACTTTAAGACGATTTCTCTTTGACCGATAATTGTGTTTACAATAAGCCCATAGCTACGATGTGTATTACGAACAATTAACACAGGAACCATTTGACCATCATATGACGCAAACGCCTCATCTACTGTTTTTTCACCAAATACTGTACTTAAATGTTTCACTTCAATAATTTGGTTACGATAATTTAACACATCTTTTCCTTGTAAGGATTGGATGTCTTCTCTCTTAATTCGAATTGCTTCCACAATATTTCCAAGAGGTAAAGCATAACGCTTATCGTTCGTTTGAACAAGCATAGATTGAATAATAGACAAAGTTAACGGAAGTTCAATTCTGAATGTACTTCCCTTTCCTTCCTCAGAATCAATAATTAAATGTCCACCTAAACTATGAATCGTATGTTTTACAACATCTAATCCAACACCACGCCCAGAAAGATCCGATACAACTTCAGCTGTACTAAATCCTGGTTGGAATATAAGATCAAACACTTCACGATCTGTTAATCTATTCGCATCTGCTTCTGTTACAACACCATTTTTAATCGCTTTTTCTAATACTTTCCCTTTATTAATACCGTTTCCATCATCCGTAATTTGAATAACGACATGATTTCCACTATGAAACGCCTCTAATTTAATCGTTCCTGTCTCATTTTTACCTGCATCACGTCGTTTTTCAACAGTCTCAACACCGTGATCAATTGCATTTCGAATTAAATGAACAAGCGGATCACCGATTTCATCAATTACAATCTTATCAACTTCAGTAGTTTCTCCTGTAATTTGTAAATCGATTTTTTTACCTAAATCTTTCGCTAACATTCGTACCATACGTGGGAAACGATTGAAGACCGTTTCAATTGGAACCATGCGCATGTTTAAAAGTACATTTTGAATATCTTTTGAAATATCTCCTAATCGATTTAAATGCTCAATTAATTCCTTGTTTTGAATCGTTTGTGCCAATTCATCAATGCGCCCACGCTCAATTACACTTTCTTCAAACATATTCATTAATGTTTCGATTTTCTCTAATTGAACACGAATGGAGCGATTCTCCACTTTAGCATTTTTCGTTTTTACTGTGCTTTTAGCTGGTGTAGTATTAGCTGATTGTTTCGGTGCTTCTACAGGTGATACAACCTGCGCAACTGCAGAAGATTGTATCATTTTCTCTATTTGCACAGCTTCTTGTGATGTATGTCCTTGCTTCACTTCTACTTTCTCAATTTCAGAAATATGAAGCACTACTTGTTTCAATTCTTCTACATTATAATCACTATCCATAAATACGGTGAACTCAAATCCGAAAGCATCCGCTTCAATTTCTTCAATACTCGGAACAGTTTTTTGTATATTACCTACATTTTGCAATGCTTCTATACACATAATGGCACGTACTGCTTTTAAAATAGCTTGCTGTTCTACCGTTATATGTACTTCATGCGAAACTCCACCATCGTTACCTATATGATCTTGCTCTATATGTTCTGTAGGCGTTACTACATTACCGTGCAATAATGCTTCTAATTTCTGTTTAGTAGAAACTACATCAATATTACCCATTCCGCCTTGTTGTACATCTGCAACCATCTTCTCTAAATTATCAATGCACTCAAAAATCACATCAATAATATCCGCATTGACCACGATATTCCCATGACGGATTTCATCTAACACATTTTCCATCTTATGCGTTAAATCTGCCATTTCCGCAAATTCCATACTTGCAGACATACCTTTAAATGTATGGGCTGAGCGGAATATTTCTCCTACAACATCCATATCGGCTGGATTTTGTTCTAAAGTTAGCACATTTTCATTTAGCGATTGTAAATGTTCTTCTGATTCCTCAAAAAATATATTCAATAGATCTGTTTGCATTTTAATCCCCTACCTGTCTAACAAACATTTCATTTATGTATAACAATTTAGTGTTTTAAAACGAGAAAAGAGGGGGCCACACGTGTATCCTCTATCACTGTTTTGATTCCTTGTGGCACCCCTTTTATATTAGCTATTTGCTACTTTTGTTAAAGCTTCGATTACACGATCCGCTTGGAATGGCTTTACAATAAAGTCTTTCGCCCCACCCTTAATTGCATCTAATACCATACCTTGTTGTCCCATTGCCGAACAAATAACAACCTTTGCACTTGAATCAATTTTAATGATTTCTTTTAATGCTTCAAGTCCATCCATTTCTGGCATAGTAATATCTAATGTTACAATATCAGGTTGAAGTTCTTTATACTTTTGAATTGCTTCTACTCCATTCTCCGCCTCACCGATAATTTCAAATTCAGAATTACTTTTTAATAAGTTTTTAATCATCGTTCGCATGAACATCGCATCGTCTACAACTAAAATTTTATGTGCCATTCTTTTTGATTCTCTCCTTCTATGTATAAATATATCTTAATATTTCACCTTATCATTCTCACTCATTATACAAAATAAAATGATAAAATTTAATATTTTTTTAAAAGAATTTTCGTATTTTTATTATTTTATTATTAAAATAACAATATACTATTCTTTTATATAAATAACAACGCGACGATTTTTCTCCCAGTTTTGCGGTGAATCATTTGGTACAACTGGCTTTGTGTCTGCATATCCTACCGCAGCTAACCTCTTATCGTCCACATTATACACTTCGATTAAGTGGTGAATCATATTAGCTGCTCGTGCTGAAGATAATTCCCAGTTAGAAGGGAATTTCTCATTATGAATAGGTCTACTATCTGTATGTCCTTCCACAACGATTGGATTTGGTACTGATTGGAAAAATCCGACTAATTGACTCATTATCTCTTTTGCTTCTGGTTTAACGTTCGCATCACCCGTATCAAATATTAAATTATCTACGATAACGACACTTACCCCTGTATCTTCTCGATATACATTCACTTGACTAATACCGTTATTATCTACATATGCTTTTAACTTTTTATATAATTCATCCATTCTCTTTTTTGAGATCATTTTTTCATCATTTTTTTCATGTGTTATATCTGGTATTGTATTTTCCATTACTTTTGCATCTACTTGCTCCGCATCGCTAAACTTTTCAAGCATCTTTGACAATTTTACTGCATCCTGCTTTGATGTAGCAACTAGTAATACAAAGAAAGTTAATAATAACATCGTTAAATCTGTAAAAGTCGTCATCCAACGAGGCGATCCCTTTTGCGGTCGTTTTATCATCATACCACTCCTTGCAATATTAGGCTGCTCGTTTTTCTTTTTTTATCTTTGTTTCGTACACATACGTATCAAGTTTCAACTTTAATTTAGAAGGAATTTGCCCACGATACAATTCTGAAATTGCTTCAATTACAAACTTCTTCTCTGTATATAAATCCTCAATACCACGATACACCTTTTCCGCAAGAGGTATTGCAATCATATTCGCAAGTACTGATCCATATAATGTCGTTAGCATCGCCACTGCCATTCCTGTACCAATTTGTGATGTATCTTGCAAATTTTGAAGCATAATGATAAGACCAATTAAAGTCCCTATCATACCCCAAGCTGGAGCGAAATCACCAATTTTATCTAATAATGTTGCCCCTTTTCTTAGCTCATACACTTCTGTTTCTATATCTTTCATTAACACTTCTTTTAATTCATCTTCATCGTAGCCACTTAACATTAAACGAATCCCCTTTTGAATAAAAGGGTTGTCTACTTGTTCTCCATCAACTTCTAAAGAAAGTAAACCGTTCTTTTTAGACTTTTTCGAAAAATTAACGAACAAATCCGTTAACTGTTCTAAATCTTCTTCTCTTCTATGTAAAACAGTAAAAATACTTTTCGTATATTTTTTTATTTCTCCAAATCGATACGCCACAACAATTGTCGCTGCCGTTCCCCCTATGACAATTAAAATAGATGGAATATCTAAGAAGTTTTTAAAAGCTTTTATTCCACCGCCACTAAGTACGATCGCCGCTATTACAATAGCGAAGCCTACTATAATGCCCATTGGACTAGAAATATCAAACTTCCTTTTTTTTCTTTCTGGTCTAGCAAATACTTGTTTTTCGTCTCCCATATTCCTGCCCTTTCCTTTTCATTTTTATAAAACATTTTTTTATTTTAATAATGCGTTTTCACATATAACGTTCATTATACGCTTATCATCTATTTATCGCAATATACTCATAAAATTGACACATTTCATTTCCATATTAGAATTATGGTATGGAAATAAGAGGAGGATCACGATGGAACATAACATTTTACAAGTCATTGCATTAGCAGAAAAACTAAAATACGAAATGCGACATAGCTGGCTTTCTAACGGACGCCAAGAAAGTGTTGCCGAACATACATGGCGCATGTCTCTAATGGCCATTTTAGTTGAGCCTTATTTAGATCAAAAAGTAAATATTGAAAAGTTACTTAAAATGGTTATTATTCACGACCTAGTCGAAGCTGAAGCTGGCGATATCCCTGCTTTTGATACAATGAATAGTCACGAATTACAATTACAAAAACAAAAAAATGAACTTGAAGCAATTTTAAATATTAAACAAACATTAAAAGGTTCTCTCGGTGAGGAATTATATAATTTATGGATGGAGTTTGAAGCGAAAGAAACGTACGAAGCAAAAGTTGCTAATGCGCTTGATAAATTGGAAGTAAAAATTCAGCATAACGAGGCTGACATTAATACGTGGCTACCAATTGAACATAAAATGACATTCCAAGTCGCAAAACATACAAACTTTGACTCTTTCCTATCTAAATTACAAAAAATTATTGAACAAGATGGAGAAAAGAAATTATTAGCTGCTGGCATTGACGTTGAAGCTTGTAAGAAATAATGAAATAAGACACTCTACTAGAGTGTCTTATTTCATTATTGTTGATACTGCCTGCTTGTAAATCAGCTGTTGCTTTCCATCTACTAACATTAAAACTGTAAATTTGTCTACGCCAGCAACTTCTCCGACTATTCTCACACCACTCTTTAAGAAAACTGTAACAGTACCTTTTTCTTCTTTTATTTGCTTATAAAGCTCATCTTGTAAATGTTCCAATAACGTTTCTCCCCTTTCTTCCGTTGAATATCTTAATATAAAAAACTATAAATTATTCATTTATGGACCTTATCTTTTACATTCATAAACTTATTAATTAGTATATCTAAATCTCGGCTAAATAACAAAACTTTATCATGATCCAATCCGTGTCTCGCAACAAGTTGAATTAACTCTTTCTTTTTGTTTTCTATTTTATTTTGTAATCGTCCCATCTCCATCTCTAAACTAAAACTCCCTTTTCCCATAATATTACTTGTAAAATTATAGTACATATTCCCTCATAAAAAAATATAAAAATGGTTTTTTTTACAATTTTTACGTTTTTAACATACTCTTAATCCGTAAACGCTTTATTTAGTAAGATTTCCCGCACATGTAATATAGAAAAACCTGAATCACACAGACATTTGTCTAATTCAAATACAGACTGGCTCCTTTTCCACATGAAAAACATATTGTATATAGTAGTCCATGAATTATATAGATTAATTTACAAAAAGGAGGAAAACACATGAGCTATGGTGGTAGTTGTGCTGGTTTCGGCGGTGGATTTGCTTTGCTTATCGTACTATTCATCCTTCTAATCATTATCGGATGTAGCTGCTGGGGTGGCGGCGGATACGGATATTAATCATCCTATCCTTACCAAATGAATTAAAAACTATACGAAAACAGCTCATATTTGAGCTGTTTTTTCATACTTTCGTATGAATTTATATCCCTCTTATTTCTGATTTGATCTAACAAAATATCGTTTACTATGAAATAAGAAACATTTTTACTAAGGGGGATTACAATGATTAAAGGTCTTTATGAGGCACATTTAACCGTCCGTAACTTAGAAGTATCAATACCTTTTTATGAATCACTAGGGCTAAAATTATATAAAAGAGGTGACGATATTGCTTTCTTTTGGATTAAAGAAAATGAGAGTTGGCTCGGACTTTGGGAAGGAACAGAATACAAAGTTACTTATCACCCATCTTTGCGACATATTGCCTTCCAAGTAAGCTTGCTTGATTTAGAAAATACAATACATTGGCTAAGTCAAAAAGGAATTTCAGCAAGAAAAGACTTTGGAATGGAGCCAATTGAACCGATCGTTTTTCCAGAATTGGCACACGCCTCCGTATACTTTAACGATCCTGATGGAAATAGTTTAGAATTGATTGCACAATTACCTGTTGAACTTTCTGCAGCAGAGAACATGTATTTAAGTGAATGGAAAAGACAAGTTCAAGCATCATTAATACATGAGGATTAATCTTTTATGTCAGTTTCTTATTCCACACTGCTTAAAACAAATACAAACTTTAGAAAGCTGTTTTATGGTCAAACATTAAGTGTACTGGGAGATTGGTTTCATACGGTAGCTTTATTCACATTCGTTTATAGCGTAACAGAATCTCCGTTTATGATCGCACTAACTTTTATGAGTAAAGGGTTACCTCAACTTCTTCTTAGTCCTTTTATTGGAGGGTTTGTGGATCGATTTCCAACAAAGAAGATTATGATTTCCACCGATGTTTTAAGAGGAGTTATTGTACTCACTTACTTATTAGCAACCTATAAGATTGAAATTATTTTCGTAGCTAATATATGTTTGTCGGTCCTCTCTTGCTTATTTGAGCCTGCTAAACAATCAACTTTAAAAATGATTATTAGGCAAAAACATTTAGTAACTGCAAATACACTTTCTAGTACAGTTAATGGCTTTATGTCAATTATGGGCGCCTCATTAGGTGGGATTATCGCCCAGGCTTTAAGTATAGAAATTGCTTTTATCATTAATAGCCTATCATACTTTGTTTCCGCTTTAATCATTTATAAGTTGAATATCCCTTCTCACAAAAAATTTAACATAAAAAAGTCATTTTTTGTGGATATAAAAGATGGATACACGTACATATTACAGAAAAAAATTATATTAGCATTAATTCTTGTCGGAATTTCATGGGGGATTATTGGTGGTGCTTATCAACTTCTTTTAACAATTTATGCCGAAAGGATCTTCCATGCTAATATTGGAATTTTATATAGTGCTCAAGGATTAGGTCTTATTATTGGTAGTCTATTCGTTAATCTATATGTATGTAAAAATAAGGAGACAATGAAAAAAGCATTTGGCTTGGCGTACTTACTACAAGGATTTTTCTTTCTCGGATTCGTTCTATCCAATCAGCTTATTATCGGTATTATTACTTTACTCTGCATGCGTATCGCAGGGGGCATTATCGTCCCTTTAGACACAACCTTATTACAAATGTATACCGAAGAAAACATGATTGGTAAAGTTTTTTCATTTCATTATTCCATATATGGTTCTCTCATTCAGCTATCTATGTTTATTACAGGCTGGCTTTTAGAAACCCTTTCTCCGCAAGTAATTGGTTGCCTGTTAGCTATATGTTGTATTTTTGTTAGTTTTATATGGCTTTTCTTATTTTATCGCGGGAAGCTTAGTGAAGCTCCTACCGATACTATATAGCTCACTGCTAATTTTTATTTACTCTCATTTGTTATCGTTATATAACAATCAAATTAAATAAAATACAAGTCATTTCATTTCATTAAAAGGCCCTTTACTTGAACACCATTTGAGAGGAAATCAAATATTTATGTTAAAATAAAAGTAATATTGCGAAAGATTGCACTTATTCTATAGGCTCAAAACAGCTACATTCGATTTTCGTAGTAATAAAATATGTATTGAATTTGATTAAATAGGAGGGCTGTTTTGGAGATTACATTAATTTTCATATGTATAATATTGGTGGCTTCTGTTTTGCAAGCCAGTACAGGTTTTGGCTTTTCTATAATGGCAACACCTTTCTTACTCATGTTATTCTTGCCACAAGAAGCTATACAAATAAACATTATTTTATCATTAATTATTTCCATATCACTCATTTGGAAAATAAGAATGGACGTTGATTTTATTTTACTGAAACGGTTTATTTTTGGAAGTATAGCCGGTGTACCTTTTGGAATTTTAATCTTCATTTCCGTTAACATAAACACTTTTAAATTAACAATTAGCATCCTACTCTTACTATTAACATTGTTGCTAATATGCAATGTTAAAGTTAGATCAACACCGTTTAGAGATTTCGTAGTTGGTGGATTATCAGGACTTTTAACGACGAGTATCGGTATGCCCGGACCTCCTTTGTTACTTTACTTTACAGGAACTGATACTGAAAAAGAGAAGTTGAGAGCAACTACTTTGGCTTTTTATCTGTTTATATATTTCATTAGTCTACTAACTCAAATACTCTTTACTGGAACGAACATAACAATTTGGAAATCAAGTTTTTATGCAATTCCAATTGTATTTTTAGGTTTGTTTATAGGTCAAATTATTTTCAAATGGCTTAATCAACAAGTTTTTAAAATATTTACATATATCCTTTTGAGCTGTACAGGTATTTATCTTCTTATTGATAGTTTGCATTTGTTATAGAAAATGCTTTAGATTGCGCAATAACAGCTTGGTTTAAATGAAATTATTGTTGTATTTTTAAGCTACAAAATCATCCGATAAAAAGCGGCTATTATGCCGCCTTTTACATTAAATATTTTATAAAGCAAAGACCTGAACTTACTATCACGAGTATATTAAAGAATAAGAAAAAACCTTTTTCGAAATCTGTATACTTTTCTACTTTTACTCCGCGTTTTTTCAACTCCATAATAATCATCGCAACTTCATGTGCATACGCAATACTTCCAAACTGTATATAATTGTTATTATATTTAATCTCAAAAACGTTTTTCATTTTTTTATGTTGCGAAATAGATTGTATATCTCCTATTGGCATGCTATGTTCATTTGTTTTTTTGAAATAACAATCTAACCCTTTCATTATCATTCTTTTATTCGTTAAAACGATATAATAATAAAAAGTAGCTCCTACGTAATATATATTCGGTATAACTTTGTTATTTGCCATATATCCTTCATCTACTAATAGTTCCTTCTGAATTTCTTCACCAGCTTGTAATTCGTTGCGAATTGATTCTTCTAACATTTGTAAAGTTAATTTTTTTAATAATTCTCCATTTCTCACATAATACTTATCTATATTTATAGACTCATTCGCTTCTTTCTCTAAACGTGTAATTTCTTCTTCTGAATATTGGAGCTCATTTAACATCGATAATAATCTTTTATCCATATTACACACTCCCTTTCCACAGTTTTTGAAGTTTTTTCTTTCCACGAGAGATTCGATTGTATATATAGTCAGCCGTTACTTTTAATTCTTTTGCAATATCGTCAATGGAATATCCATCAATATACCTCTTTAAAAAGATATATCGTTCCTTTGTATTTAAATCTTGTACGATTTCCATAATCTCTTCTTGTTCTATTTCATACTTATCATGGATACCTGCATCTATTTCTACGTCTTTATCAATTTTATTCTCTTTATATACTTTCTTTTTATATTCCAATGCCTTTAATTTAGTAATACCAATCATCCAAGATTTTAAGTTGCCCTTTTCTATATCAAATTGTTCGATTTGAAACCAAATGATAGTAAATACATCATTATAACAATCATCCACATATTGTTTTTCAATAGGGGTACTTAATGATTTATGAATAATGTACAGAATTAATTTTCCATATTAATCAATCACTTCTTTCAAAGCATCTTGATCACGTTTTTTCATTGCTATAATTAAATCCTCTTCAGAATCGAAAATCATAAGCATCTTCCTTCCTCAGTTCCCCTTTAGCAGCTGCCTTTACTTACTATTGGCATTTCATTCTCATTTTCTATCACTTTTGTAAAAATTTATTAATTTTTATTTTCACTTTATATAATAACAAATAAAAAACCGAAGTTAAAAAAGTGAATCCCACTTTCTCAGCTTCGGTTTTACAAGTAATGTTATAACTTAAACTAACGTCTCAGGTTTGTCTTTTTACTCATTTTTTATTTAACCCTTTCTCACTTAAAAACTCTTTCATATGCATTCTTTTCTCTTTGGACATAAATGAGCTCATTGATTCCGTCCATGTTATGTTTTTTTGATTTGATGATCTTTCTTTGTAATATGCGCTCATCGTTTCATCATATTCGTTTAATAATTCATCATATTTCTTTTCATCATATCCATTTTCATGAAGAATTGCTGCTACCGGTAAACGTGGTTTAACTCCATGTTCTTCATCTGGCACACCGACTGTCATTCCAAACACAGGATATACTTTATCCGGTAAATGAAGCAATTCACTCACTTCTTTCGGGTTATTACGAATACCACCAATATAACAAATACCGTATCCTAATGATTCCGCTGCTAGTGCTAAGTTTTGCGCAAAAAGTGAAGCATCTACCGTCGCAACGATAAAATCTTCCACCCCTTCATGCTTTATCTCTGTACAATGCTTTTCACACGCCATTTCAAGTCGCTTTAAGTCTGCACAACAAACAAAGAATGCTGCACACTCTTTCACGTGACGATTTCCGGATAGTTCTGCTAGTTTAGCCTTTAGGTCTTGATCGGTTACATATACAACAGAATAGGCCTGTACAAAATGCGAGGAAGCGGCATGCTGCGCAGCTTGAACCATTCTTTCTACTACATCTTTCGGAATGGATTCTTCTTTATATTTACGAACTGAAACGTGTTGCTCCATTTTATGTATGATCTCATTCATGAAAAACACTCCTTTTTTCTCTTCATAATGAAAAATTAACATATCTTTTTCAATATTCACAACTTATAAGCACAAAAAGAGCAATTCTTTTTGAATTGCTCTTTTTAAAATGTCTATCAATACGGTAAATGAAATTATATCAACGATAATTTAAATATATCAACGATTCCTTGCACTATATCAACGATTTTTCGAATATATCGACGATTCGACAAGAAATATTGATTTATCGACAAATAACGACAGGATTACACCAATTTATTTCTTGTCTTATTACGCTGCTTTCAAAACTTTAATACCTTTTACGATATTCCAAATGAAGTAGTAAATTCCTACAAGAATGAATACTGCATATGTGATAGCCATCCCAATTCCCGCGCCATCAGATTGATCGAAGCCTAAACCGTATACGCCTGATACTGCTAATCCAGCAAATAAGATTGCGTACGGAAAAACATGTGACCAAAATGCTTTTTTCGCGTGATATTTCACTTCATCTTCCGCAACGAAGTACACGATAATTGGCAGTAAAAATGGTGCAAAAAAGATACTAAAGTAACATAGTGAAGATAGAATATTATTTCCTTTCATCCGATTCACCTCTAAATAGTTTTTGTTATCTTTATTATGTCAGGAATCCATTCTAGAAACTATCGCTTTACCTTTCATTAAGATGACAGTTTTGTAAGATTTTCCTCAAAATAAATCCCGCCTCGAATTTCGGGCGGGATTACTTTCACTATATTCGATTCATAAACCAATATTGCGTAATGGCTAAATATTCTCGGACATTCGATGGGATGATAATTGGCTTCGGTGTTTTGGCAGGAAGCCCTTCTAATTGCAAACCTTGTTTTGCTGCTATTTTTTTCGCTCTAAACATATGGAAATCGTTTGTTACGATCATACCTTTTTTCATATTGGCTGGAATTAACGGTTTTGAGAATGTAATATTCTCATCTGTACTCCTTGATTTATCCTCCATTATAATACGGTCTTCTGCAATATTTTGTTTCATTAATCCTTGTTTCATCGCTAATGCTTCTGAAATATCTTCACCTTTTCCTTGTCCGCCAGATACGATAGCGATTGTTTTCTCATGTGATTTTAAATATTCAGCTGCTTTATCAATACGATATTGTAATGAGTACGATGGTTTCGTACCATTTACTTTCGAGCCTAATACAATGATATAATCAGCATCGTCGGTAGCTTTCATATGCCCATGCTTATAAATGTTATATTGTAAAAAAACCGCGTACACGGCGCAAACCGTTATAATTGCTATAATATACTTAATTATTTTCTTCTTTCTCATATCCATATACTCCTATGTTCTTTGCTTCTTTCATCATAATATCCATTTATTCGTTTGTATACAGACAAATTCCAAATAACCCTTATTTATCCTCTAAAAGGTAATATTTCTATTATTTTTGGGAATAGTAAGTACAACTTCGCACGAAGGAGTGTCCCTATTGCTTCTCTTTTTATGTAACGTATCATTCTTTTTTATTTTATTTTTACTATCGCTTAAGTTACTCGGTAAATCTGCATTAGCACAACTAACTCCTCATGATTTTGGGGCTATTATTTTTTTATCTTATTTAGCTTTTCAAGCCATACCAGTCGCTGGTGCTTTACAAGCATTTCTCGGTATGGTCGTTATTACATGTTTGCACTTACTTCTTACAAAATTAAGCTTACTCAACAAACTAAATCGTTTCATTCTCGGACACCCCATTATTTTAATTAAACATGGTGATATTATTTTTGAGAACTTACAAAAAAGTAGATATCCCATACCCGAATTGCTTTCTAACCTTCGCGTCGCCGGATATCCAAGTGTTCATGAAATTGAATACGCTATTTTAGAAGCGAATGGAGCCATTAGCATTTTACCAAAGCGAGAACTTGTACCATTGACTCCAAAGGATATGAATATACATGTTAAGTATGCTGGATTACCAATCGCCCTTATTGTCGATTCTCAAATTCAATACGATAACTTAAAGTTGATCCATAAAGACGAAAAGTGGTTATATAAAGAGTTAAAAGAAAAAGGCATCACAAATATTAAAAATGTGGCCTTTGCGTCTGTTCAAGAAACGGATGGGTCTTTTGCAATTAGTTTAAAAGAATGAAAAATCCCCTTACTTGCTCAAGGGGATTTTCTTCATTATATTGCTTCTTTCTTTCCTGCTATATGTAACGGAACAGGATGTTTCATACGATTCATCGTAAATACGATAATTGCTGTCAATACTTCCGCAACCGGCATAACGAGCCAAATTCCGTTTATTCCAAATAACTTTGGCATAATCCATAACAACGGAATAATAAATAGTAACCCTCGGCTCATTATAATAAGTACTGATTTCTTCGTTTGTCGCACTGATTGGAAGTACTCTCCATACACAATGTTGTAGCCTAAAAATACGTATTGGATAAAGAACAAGCTAATACCTGTTAACGTTAACTTCAATAGTTCTGGCGATTGGACATCAAATAGACCAATGATATATTTCCCGAAGAATAATCCGACAATTATCGCAATGCCTCCGAGTACAACCGCAATCTTCACAGCAAACTGTAATCCTTCACGCAATCTTTCTGATAAATTTGCACCGTAATGAAAACTTGCGATTGGTTGTAATGCTGCTCCAACACCAAAGAATAATAGTAATGCCATCGCATGAATGCTATTCACCATTGCATAGGAAGCGACTCCTACTTCTCCTGCATATTGAACGAATGCGATGTTAAAACCAATCGTTACGATTGCTACTGTACTTTCTGCTGTAAAACTTGGGAAACCAATCACCATTATTTGTTTAACTGTATCCCATTCAAAATGGAATTTCGTCCACTTTAAAATACTACTCTTTCTAAAGAAGTGAGTTAATAATACAAGGAAACCAATTGCTGCCGAAAGAATAGTCGCTGAAGCAGCACCTGTTACACCCCATCCAAAGATGAAAATAAAGATATAGTCAAACACTATGTTTAATACAGCCGTTACAACAAGACCTGCCATTGCTAAATTAGGATTTCCATCATTTCGTATAAATGTACTTAAAATATTTTCTAACACGTATATCATTCCAAATGTTAATAACACGTGTAAATAGTCTAACGCATACGGTAAAATCACTTCATTTGCACCGAATAAGTATGCTAAATCTTCTATTCTCCATACGCAAATAGCCGCTAAAACGCCTACGATAATAACTGCTACAGTCATAGATTGCGTAAAAATAGACCTTGCTCTTTCAAGTTTATTTTCGCCTAGTGCAATCGAATATAATGTTGCTCCGCCCATTCCAATCCATAATGAAATGGAGAAGAAAATCGAAAATGCTGGAATAGCGACGTTTACTCCCGCTAAACCGTTCGCTCCAACTCCCCTACTAATCATGACCGCGTCAATCACAATATTAACTGACATTAATACCATTCCGAGAACTGCTGGTATTAAATATGAAATAAATAAACTTTTTATCGGTTTTTCTCTTAATTTTTCTGTTGCTTCCATACTAATATGCTCCTTTTTTCAACGCTCTGTTCACAGTTTAAACCTTCAAGTAACTTGAAGGTCAAGAGAGAATTTAAAAATAGGTAACTTAATTATCGTCATTGATGCCGATTTGTAATTAGTACGAGTCTTACACCTTATTTCATTGTTTTTTCATTATAGGGATTTGAATTTCCGTTACTTGCTCCTCTGGATTTTCTGTTACAGACCAATCAATTAATGCAATCTCAATCGAATCTCCGCTCACTTCATATCCCTCTTGAGAGATGTATTTCATTAACTCCTTGTATGTTTCATCTGTTTCTTCATATGGTCCATGATGATAAGCACACGCAAATATACCTGCTTTAATTTCATCTGAACTATGTACTTGAAAAGGCATATAATCCAAAAGAATAAAAACACTATTGTATGATTGAAATTCATTTTGAATTAATGCTTTTTTGGCAACCGTTACACCGATATCTCCAGAGAATAAGCTATTATCTATTTGTTTCATATTCTTCTGCAACGAATGGATATAATACTCAAACATATCATCTGTTGTATTTGGTGCAACCGCAATCGCTGTAATCTTTCGCTGCGGGATTTCTTTAACTATGATTTTTTCAGCTTTTACTTTCGTCGCTTCCTTAATTACATAAATTCTATGTTCCATTTTTGCTAAAGCATACTCAATTTCTCTTTGCTTCTTTAACATCATTTCTTGTTGCTTTTCAAGTAAATTAAGCGCATAAGATGGGTTCCGCTCATCAATATATTTCTTAATTTCCTTTAACGGAATATTTAACTGTCGTAAAAATTTAATCGTATCTAACAGTGAAAACTGATCAATTGTGTAATAACGATAATTCGTTTGCGGATCGACAATAGACGGGTGAAAAATTCCTTTTTCATCATAATACCTTAATGTAGATTCTGCGATATTATGCATTTTTGCCATTTCTCCAATTGTAAAGCGTTTGTTTATTAACATATTCCATTCTCCAATTCATTAAAAATGTTTCCTTATTTCTTCTTATTATATATTGATTCCCTCTATACCTAAATCGAATCTCATCATGAAAATCTGCTATTTTTTCATTGATTTTTTATAAATTTTATTATATATTGATTACAGGTTCAAATTACAAGTTCAAAAGAACTTGTAATCAGACCCTTTATTTAATGGTTTTTACATATTTTCATTAGGCAAATTCCGAGAAATCGTTTAATAAAAATACAAAGTGATAAGGAGAGGATCAAATGGAATTCGAATTTTTCTTTCAAATTGCACTTATTTTATTAAGTACAAAGCTTGCTGGTGACCTTAGTGTTAGATTAGGTCAACCTTCTGTACTCGGTAAATTAATTGTCGGTATCGTTATCGGTCCAGCCGTATTTGGTTGGATTGAAAACTCAGAACTTCTAACACAATTAAGTAATGTTGGTGTTATTCTTTTAATGTTTATGGCTGGACTTGAAACAGACTTAGAAGAATTAAATGCAAATCGTAACTCTTCTTTAGCAGTTGCACTCGGAGGTATCATTCTTCCATTCGTAGGTGGTTATGTTTCCGGTCTTGTTATGGGAATGGAACAAGGGAACGCTGTATTTTTAGGATTACTTCTATGTGCGACAAGTGTTAGTATTTCCGTTCAAACACTTCGCGATTTAGGTAAGATGAAAACACGTGAAAGTACAACGATGCTTGGAGCAGCTGTATTTGATGACATTCTTGTTGTTATTTTATTAGCATTCGCAATGAGCTTCTTAGGTACAGACGATGTTAACTTAACAATGGTTATCTTGAAGAAGGTCGTATTCTTCGCTTCTATTATTTTAATCGGATGGAAAGGTGTTCCAGCGATTATGCGTTGGTTATCACCACTACGCGTATCTGAGTCTATCGTGAGCGCGGCTCTTATTATCTGTTTCTCATTCGCATATTTCGGCGAATTATTAGGAATTGCTGGTATTATCGGTGCTTTCGCAGCTGGTATCGCAATTTCTCAAACGAACTACAAACATGAAGTAGAAAAGAAAGTAGAACCGATTGCTTACGCAATGTTCGTTCCAGTATTCTTTGTTAGTATCGGTATGAATATTACATTTGATGGTATTGGTAATCAAATTTGGTTCATCTTAGCATTAACAGTTATCGCTGTCTTCACAAAACTAATCGGTTGTGGATTTGGTGCACGCATGACTGGATTTGATGCAAAGTCTTCTGCAATTATCGGTGCTGGAATGGTTTCACGTGGTGAAGTTGCACTTATCATCGCAGGAACAGGTCTTTCTTCTGGACTATTAGCACAAGATTACTTTACAGCTATCGTTATTGTCGTTATTTTAACTACAATGATTACACCACCAATGTTAAAATACACTTTTGGTGCCAAAGATAAAGCAATGAAAGCAAGTAAATAAGTTTACTATAATAAAAGGAGATTACTATTTTATAAAATAGTAATCTCCTTTTTCATTTTCTCTTTAAACAATCTCATTCGTCTTTAACCATTTTTCAAAAATAGTCCTTGCTTCTTCATCATCAATATTATCACGAAATGAATATACTTTAATGCCATAGTCATCGATATATTCACCTAGCTTCATTTCCTCCACTTTCTTATAAAAATCGTCTACCTCATAGTGCGGAATATAAGCATCCCAAACTGGTTCCTTTATTCTTTTGTACGCTGTCACTTCTAAATCATATCCATCTTCATAATATCCGATGTGATAATGTTGACTAGGATCATATTTCTCCATTCATATCCCCTCCCTTTAAAAAACTACCATATTTCACGTAATAAACAAAAGCGAGCCTTATATTACAGCTCACTTTTGTTCTTTTATTTGATTAAATACGCTCCATCGCTGTCTTCAACGTACCAACAACGAAAGCAATTTCTTCACTTGAAATAACAAGAGGCGGCGCTAATGTTAAAACATTATTATACCCTGCTGTTGTCATACCGTTTCGTCCTATAATTAAACCTTTTTCTTTACAAGCATTTACAACAGTCGCGATTTTGTCGTTATCAATTGGTTCTTTCGTCTCTTTATCATTTACTAGTTCAATTCCTACTAATAGACCTTTCCCTCTAATATTTCCAACTAGCGGATGTTCCCCGATTTCTTCTTTTAATTGCTCTAATAAAAGTGAGCCCATTTGTGCAGAGCGTCCAATTAAATCTTCATTTTCCATAATCTCTAAGTTTTTAAGTGCTAATGCACAAGCCGCCGGGTTTCCACCAAATGTATTAATATGGCGGAAAAATTCATATTCCCCAGTTCCTTTAAATGCTTCATAAATTTCTTTTTTCACAGCTGTTGCTGATAATGGTAAGTATGCACTCGTAATACCTTTCGCCATCGTAACGATATCAGGCTTAACATCATAGTTCATAAATCCAAATGCTTTTCCTGTACGCCCGAAACCACAAATCACTTCATCACTAATGAGTAGCGCACCGTGTTTTTGACATGTTTCATGAACAGCTTTCATATAGTCTTGTGGTGGCATTAAAATACCTCCGCCTGTAATGATCGGCTCCATAATAAATGCGGCTATCGTTTCACTTAATTCCCATGTCATAACACGATCTACTTCTTTCACACACTCTACATCATAAATATTTTGTGATTCCATTTCTGGCATACGATAACAATCTGGCGGTGTTACGTGTAAAAATCCTGAGGCAAAAGGCTCATATTGATATCTACGCTGCGCTTGTCCCGTCGCTGCCATTGTCGCCATTGTATTTCCATGATATCCTCGGTAACGTGACATAAATTTATAACGATGTGGTTCACCTTTATGTGCATAGTATTGCCTTGCTATTTTAAAAGCTGTTTCATTCGCTTCTGACCCACTATTTGAGAAGAAAATAACATATTCTCCTCCAAGCCACTCATTTAACTTTTCAGCAAGCTTTATTGCTGGCTCATGTGATTGCGACATCGGAAAGTACGATAATGTTTGTAATTGTTCATAAGCCGCTTCTGCGAGTTCTTTTCTTCCGTACCCACTATTCACACACCAAAGACCACTCATACCATCTAAATATCTTTTTCCATGTATATCTTCAACCCAGCACCCTTCTGCTTTTGCCCCTACCATTGTACTACTTGGACTAAAGGGACGCATGCCGTGCCAAACATATTGCTCATCTTTTGCTAATAATTCGTCAGTTTGTTTCGTTTTCATCATTTCTTCCACCTTCCATAACAACTTATTTTTCACAAAAGCTGCGCTGGTGCCATGATGATTTAAATTTCTCCCTGCTTATTTTCATTCCACAAAATTATGACAAATCCTACTTACAACACAGTAATATTTATCCCGCATTAACGGGCAGTAACACACCCACCCCAAAATTCAGCTGGAGCAAAGAAGTTAGGTGGGAGATTAACTGCCCGTAAAAGCCCGATTGGTGCGGGCTAATAATCAGTGAGCATGCCCCCCACTGATTAAAGTTTCACTTTATAAGAAAATGACAAAAGAAAAAGAGCTTTTCTTTTAATACGAAAAGCTCCTCTTTTTTAATGTGAAGATGCGTCGCTAATACCATGACCAGTATTCGATTTCACAAGAATTTCATCAAACTTCGCTACATCTTCTTTCTTACTAGAGAAAATAGTTCCTAAATATGCTGCTAGGAAACCAAGCGGAATCGAAATAATGCCAGGTGTCGTATATGGGAATAAGGCTTCTCCAACAAAAATAGCTTTTCCAGCTACAGGGTTCCAGACGTTTGGACTTAACGCTACAAGAACAATTGATGATACGAGTCCAACGACCATACCAGAAATGGCACCCGTTGTATTAAAACGCTTCCAATAGATTGTAAATAATATAACTGGTAAGTTTGCACTAGCCGCGACTGCAAATGCTAATGAAACTAAAAATGCTACGTTTAAGGTTTGCGCAAATAACGCAAGTATAATAGATACTACAGCTACTCCAATCGAAGCATAACGAGCCATGGACACTTGCTCTTTTTCCGTAGACTTTCCTTTACGGATAATCTCGTTATAAAAATCATGCGCAAATGCTGATGCTGCTGTTAATACAAGTCCTGCTACTACAGCTAAAATGGTTGCAAAGGCAATGGCTGATACGAATGCAAATAAGAAGTCCCCGCCTAATGCTTTAGCTAATAAAGGTGCTGCCATATTACCAGCTGGATTTGCTTTAATAATTGCCTCATTTCCTACAAACGCTGCTGCTCCAAACCCTAAGAAAATTGTCATAATATAAAATGCGCCAATTAACCATGTCGCATACACAACAGATTGACGTGCCGTTTTTGCATCTCGCACTGTAAAAAAGCGCACAAGAATATGTGGTAATCCAGCTGTACCAAGGACTAGTCCTAAATTTAAAGACAGTGTATCAAGACCATCTTTATACTTTACTCCTGGATTTAAAAACGAATCTTTTAATGGTGTAGCTGTTTTCATTTGAGCAAACATTTCAGTCACACTAAAATTAAATTTTGCAAAAACGATAACAGAAATAATAAATGTACCAGCCATTAGTAATACAGCCTTAACAATTTGTACCCAACTCGTAGCAGTCATACCACCAAAAATAACGTACACTGTCATTAATGTGCCAACGATTAAAACTGCTGTCGTATATTCTATTCCTAATAATAATTTAATAAGTGCACCCGCACCGACTAATTGGGCAATCATATAAAAAATTGAAATTGTCATCGTATTCAGGGCAGCAATACCGCGAACTTTTTTCGCATCAAAACGCGCTGCAATCATATCTGCCAATGTGTACTTCCCTAAATTTCTAAGCGGTTCTGCAACTAGGTATAATACAACTAAATACGCAACTAAAAATCCAATACTATAAAAAAATCCATCAAATCCAGTTAACGCTATCGCTCCAGCAATACCGAGGAATGACGCAGCAGACATATAATCCCCAGCAATGGCCAGACCATTTTGCCAACCCGTTAATCCCCCTCCAGCCGTATAAAACTCACTCGCATTTTTCGTTTTTTTCGATGCAAAATAGGTTATGACGAGCGTACCAAGAACAATAATTAAAAATAGTGCAAACGCAGTAGTATTCAAATTCAACTCCTCCCTTTTTGCATATCTTGTAGAATTTTCCGCGAAATTTCATCAAAGGATTGAGCTTTCTTACTATAAATCATACATAATGACCATGTCATAATAAATTGCGCAAAAGCAAATACCCATGCCCATGTCACATCACCGAATGCTGGTGTATTAAGCACTTTCGAATACGATGTTAAAATAGGTAGCGCAATAAAAAAACTGAAAAAGAAAATACTCATTGGAACGATAAACTTCTTCTTCGTATTTAATAACAATTGAAATTCTTCTGACTGAACAACCTCTGTATAATTCACTTCATTTTGCAACTTACGTGCTGACGTATCATCTCGTTTCATCCTCTACTCCCCTCTCCAACTCGAAATACACTTCCCCTTCGTATACACAAAGACTAAATTTTATAAATATTCAGAAACTTAATTTCATTTTAGACAATCCATACATTCCTGCAAAGATTTTTCGGTAGACATTTTTCGTCAATTTTCTCTAAATTTTTAATATACTTTTTCACAATAAAGTGCAACTTAAATCCGTATGGGTTTCGTACACCCCACACCGATTATTAGCCCGATTCTAACAAATACCCGTACACATTTTTTCCTCGTTAAGAAAGAAGTGATGCTTAATTCAACGTCTTTTCCATCTTTAAGCGTTCCAAATATAAAATCGAATACTGGATTTGAAACACCAAACCAAAACTTTTCGTTTTTATAATGGTGTAATATATGCTGTTTTTTTAGCCACCTTCCAAACTTAGTGACGGGACGAATCGGCTTATGTGCAATATAACGTTTCCATTCATAAACAAGGAGCATGATAATCATTCCGATTCCAAATGAAAGTGTAACGGTAACACTTTTTGTAATACCATATGATATAAGTAAATATATAGTAAAGCTAGGTACACTAAACCATACAGGCAAAAATAAAAGTTTCAAATCATCTGGGTATACGTGATGATCATAATGTAATCTTCTTAACATTTTTAATAAAAATACGTTTTTAGGCGGCTTTAAATGGAATAAAAAACGATGGGTCATATATTCGTTAAGCGTATAAAAAACAATACCAAACAGACACGCTAACATACCGATCCATTTGAAAAATTGCATTTTTAAAATAATGATGAAAATAAATAAAATACTATACATAATAACAATATCATGCTGTAAAAAGAACTCTTTCCCTACTCTCTTCATCTTACTTCCCCTTTTTCAAAAAAAAACAGCCGCAACGTATCGTTACGACTATTTCTTTTCTATTCACTTTACAAATTTGCCCGCTGTTCTATTGTCGAGAAAAAATTGTTTGTTCCAAATATATTTTGCTTCGGAATAATGTGTTCTACTGCAAACACTGTTACTTCTCCCCTTTGTACCTCTCCAATAATGAGTCCAAATACTTCATGATTTACTGCAAACGTTGGTTGTTTCGTTTGTAGCAATCTGGCTGCAGTATTAAATACCGCTTCATATAATGGATCCCTATCAGTAATTTCTTTTCGGATTTTTGGTGCTAACGTAATAATAATTTCTTTTCCGTCAATAGTGGTTCGATACATAAAAATCTCCCCTTCAATCTTATGTGAACAACTGTAAAGCTTTGTATGCAAAATGGATAGAATATCCTACTAAAATAATACCTGCTCCGGCTGTTATGTAGCCAAGTGCTTTCTGTTTTAATAAAGTCCTTCCAAAATGTACAGAAAAAGCAATATTTAAATTCCATAAAATAATACCAACAATAATGCATAGACTGTACAAGAAAGCTTCTTGTTTCGTTACCTTCGTAAGCAATGAGCTAAGTGTGCTTCCATATATACCAAACCAAAAAACAAGATTTAATGGATTGGATATAGCAATTAAAAATCCTGCCATAAACGATTGTTTAAGGCCACCTACCTCTTCTTTTTTATATTCCATATTCGAGTGGGAAATTCCTTGTTTTACACTTTGAAATCCTAAATAAAATAATAAGAAAAACCCCGTGCAGTACATAAAAGCTTGTACGTATGTATACATAAACACAGAAGATAAACCGAAATAAATGAGAAGCATAAACAAAATATCTGCAGTCATTCCACCAATTCCAACAACCCACGCATGCCAAAACCCGCGTTCAATTCCTCGTTTTAACATTTCAATATTAATTGGACCTACTGGTGCCGCTAATGAAATACCTAATACAATTTGCTGTATAATTGCTCCAAACATCGCTCTATCCTTTCTACTTCCTTTACTATTAAGTAATGATGTAACCTTTAAAAATAGACTAGCTTTCATAATAAAATACCCTTTTTTATCCAAAATATACAAAAGAGCCATCTAGATGATGGCTCTTATTTCTCTACCTTATGATGAAAAGGACATTTCCCTTTTATTGGCTCAATATCGTCTCCAATAAAATATTGTTTCCATTCTCGATGGTCAGGATCACCGTAATGACTAATGTTAGGATGTTTCGGCAGCTGATCCCACTTTTCAACTCGTTCACGAACCATTTGTCTTGAATACGCCCCTTTAGGACGATCACCTTCTAATCCATCGAAAATGGTACGTGGCTGAAATCCAATAACGAGTGAATTTCCTAAATGCCTAGTCTTTCTCTGTTTATAAGCCGGTGCATTCCCAAATGCAAATATCGGTTCACCACCGAATGAAAATTCCCATAAATAATGATTTGGATCTTCAGGAACTTGCTGCGGCCATGTTTGATTATCGTGTTCATGTAAATACTGTAGTACTTTCCAAAAGTAATCACGATAATATTCAAGTGATTGTTCTTCACATTCCGGTTCCACAAAAAGAAAAAAGCCTCTTCTTACAATCGGTCGCTCTTTCATTAACTCTAAAAAAGATAACATTGTATGTGGCAAATGACTCCAATCATTATGAGAAAGAAATGAATAACGAAGTTCATTCTTTTTCAACGCTGTTAAACCGAAATAACATGGGAAAGTTGCATCTAACACGACGCTTGAAAAATTTTGAAATTCTTTTGCAACCCAATTCGGTATATCCGTTCTCATTCTCATTCCTTCATTATCTAATAAGTACGACTCGTTCATTCTTTCACCTCATTATGTATAGCATTCAATAAAGAATATTACATAACCAGCCTGTCCTATACCTTTTTGAACATTTGACCAGAAAATTATTTAAAAATACAAAAAATAAAATCGCTTACTTGACTAATTTCTACCAATTCGTGTATATTTAAATTAATCATTTAGCAGAATATTCAAGATTATAGCATTTTTAGTTTATATTATCTTTTCAAATGAATTTCACTAAATGAAAAAAGCAAATGTTTTTAGGAGGAATTGTAACATGCAAGGAAAAGTAAAATGGTTTAACAACGAAAAAGGTTTTGGATTTATCGAAATGGACGGCGCTGACGATGTATTCGTACATTTCTCTGCTATTCAAGGTGACGGCTACAAAGCTTTAGAAGAAGGTCAAGAAGTATCTTTCGATATCACTGAAGGAAACCGTGGACCTCAAGCTGCTAACGTAGTAAAACTTTAATCCAACATATGACAGGAGGTTACCTTACTTGGTAACCTCCTTTGTTATTCCTTTGTATATTTCCGTTTTACAGAGCGAAAACTATGTGAAATGCGCAATTCACAAAGGAGGCAATTACAATGGGTTCAGAAGTAAATGATTTTGAAGAAGTGAAATTCCGTGTAGAAACAGCACAAAAAATGGTAGGTTCTGCAACAATTTCAATGGATCCAGACACACTGGAGCATGCCACTACTGCAGTAGAAGCAGCTCGCTCTCAACTTGAGATTATGAAATCTGTTGCAACAGATTTAGATGAGCCATTTTTAATGAATGAGGAAAAAAAATTAAGTAAGTGCGAGCATCAATTACATGAAGCGAAGCACTAAAAAAACATCCAGAGAGTTTTCTCTGGATGTTTTTTATGACAACTGTTCTCCATATTTTTTCAACGTTTCTCCAACTGTACATTGCCTAATACAAAATGAATGGGCATAATATTTACTATTCGTTTTCCGATTATGTTCTCGTAAAAAACATCCTTCACAATACGTTTCTAATAAGTCATTTACCTCTGTAATGAGTTGCTTTTTATCCACCTTTGCACCTCTCTATTCGGTTATTTCTTTATGACTATCAATGACTGTCCCTTCTAATGCTTGCGTTGCTAATTGATGTGCTTCTTTATTTTGTTTTCTAGATATTGGCTCACATACAAGCTTTAATTTCATTTGCTTCGCCTTTCGTTCAATTTGATCTAAGTAATGATTTAAATGCTCATCATAGCAAGGCCATTCTCCAGCCAATTGCTGCAGTACAACTTGAGAGTCTCCACGAAGCGTAACTGCTTCATACTTAATCCCTAATTCTTCGAGTATATTTATACCGTATAATAAGGATGCATATTCGGCTTCATTATTATCATATATACCTTCTATATATGCGTTGCGGCGAATTCGGTAGTTTATATTTCCTTTTTTATAATACACACATATACCTACTCCAGCTTCTTTCGTCTGAAGATCATACCCACCATCAAAATAAACATGTATTTCTTGAATCTCTTCCTCCACTTGTTTACTCAGCTTCTTCATTTCTTTTAATGACCATTCTGCATCCATTTCATCGTAAAATAAAAGTTCTTTCGCTCTTCCTGTTTTCTCAAAATCCTCCGCAAATTGAAGTACTTCTTCTATGTTCATATAATCTGTCGTTAATTCCGTCTGCAATCCGCGTTTTGTTTTATATAACCAATGAATTTTATATTTCATGCTAAATTCCCCTTATATAAGAATTCTTATTTATATTTTATTATATTTTATCAAGAGTCACAGTATTATATTCAATATAATCACATACAAAAAGAGCTATCCCATTGGAATAGCTCTTTCATCTATTACATAAATCTTTCAAATTGTACTCGCTTATTAATCCAGTACATTACAGGCATACCAATCGCCATTACTACGAATTCACCTGCTGCACATGTTAACCAAGTCCACATAAATGGTAAATCAAATGCAAGATGAAGTTCAATTGCAATCATAAACATTGTAATCGTAAAGATAACTGTATTAAAAATCATACGAGCCCAAACACCTTTAATGAATCGCATAGAAATAATCGTTGCAACTAATGCAAGAATAGATTGCCCTACTCCAAATACTAAATCATAAGCGACCATAGGTGAGAAAAAGAGATTCGTTAAAAATACACCTAATACAATTCCGTAACTTGCTTTCTTATTAAATACAACGAGATGATTAAACATCTCTGAAATACGAAACTGTACACCTGTAAAGCCAAATGGCTGAATAAGTATAGAAACAGCAATATATAATGCCGCTATAATACCATTACCGACTATTGTTCTTATATTCATGACAAAATCTCCTTAGTTTTTTTACGTGGGATGGTTTCGAACCACGTTATTCGTTTTTTAAGCAACAAGATTATATTCTACGCATTAGACACTCTTTCGTCAATAGATTCCTATCATCAACTACCTTTTTTCTTTTAGACAACGTATAATGAAACATATGAAAGATTTAGGAGGTTTCACTTCATGACAGCAACAATACAAAATGAAAAAGTAATCGTTTCCATTTCTGACAAAGGTGCAGAATTGCAAAGCGTTCGCTTAAAAGAAGATAACACAGAATATTTATGGCAAGGTGATTCTACTTATTGGGGACGTCGCGCACCAATTTTATTCCCAATTGTCGGCCGATTAGTAGATAATACATACTACGTAGATGGTAAACCATATTCTTTAACTCAACACGGTTTCGCTCGTGATCTTACGTTCTCTGTAAAAGAACAAAGTGAAACAAAAATCACTTATATCGTTACTAGTAATGAAGAAACATTAAAAAAATATCCTTACGAATTTGAACTACTCATTTCTTATGAGGTAGAAGAACAAAATATACATGTTACATATGAAGTAAACAATCCTGCTTCAAAAGAGATGTTCTTCTCAATCGGAGCGCACCCTGGATTCAACTTCCCACTATTAGACGGCGAATCATTTACAGATTATCATCTATCATTTAACGGTTCTGAACGCTTAGAAACAAGTGTATTAGAAGGACCTTATCTTTCAAGTAAAAAACAATTAATCGCTGAAAATACGAATGAATTGCCACTTACATACGATTTATTCAAAAATGATGCACTTATTTTTGAAAATATGAATACGAATGAAATTTCTATTCGTTCTCATAAACATAATAAATTTGTAAAAGTAGAATTTGCAGGATTTCCATTTGTCGGCGTATGGACACCAGGAGATAACGCACCTTTCTTATGTATTGAACCTTGGTATGGAATCGCTGATGAAATAAATCCAGCAAAAGATTTCAAGGAAAAAAAAGGAATTCAATCTTTACAAGCGAATGAAACATTTACATGCCGTTACAGCATCACAATCGGATAAAGTGAAACTTTAATCAGTGGGGGATATTCATCCCCACTGATTATTAGCCTTCACCAATCGGGCATTTACGGGCAGTTGATCACCCACCTAACTTCATTGTTTCAGCCGAGTTTTGAGGTGGGTGTCTTACTGCCCGTTAACGCGGGATAAGTACTCTATCCCCTACTTCAAAAAAACATTTAAGTAGGGGATAATCTTATAATTTGGAGGTTTCTCATTTTGATTGAAGTGTATATTGATGGTGCATCAAAAGGAAATCCTGGTCCTTCTGGTGCGGGAGTATTTATTAAAGGCATACAGCCACCTGTACAATTATCATTACCACTTGGAACAATGTCCAATCATGAAGCGGAATATCATGCTTTACTTGCAGCATTAAAGTATTGCACGGAGCATAATTATAACATTGTCTCTTTTCGTACAGATTCGCAACTTGTCGAGCGAGCTGTTGAAAAAGAATACGCAAAAAATAAAATGTTTGCACCACTATTAGAGGAAGCACTACAGTACATAAAAAGTTTCGATCTCTTTTTTATTAAGTGGATTCCAAGTAGTCAAAATAAAGTCGCTGATGAATTAGCTAGAAAAGCTATCTTACAAAATTAACGGGGGTATGAGTGTGAAAAAAGAGTGGCTTGCTCCTCTCGCTTTATTATTTGTCTCTTTTATTTGGGGAGCTACGTTTGTTGTCGTTCAAAATGCTATGTCTTTCGTTGGTCCATTTACTTTTAATGGCCTTCGCTTTTTATTCGCCGGAATTATTTTATTATTTGTTCAAATGATTTTCTCACAAAAAACTTCGAAACAAGATATAAAGCAGAGTAGTTTTGCCGGATTAATTGTTGGATTCTTTTTATGCGTTGGCTATTTATTACAAACATTCGGCTTACTCTATACAACTTCTTCAAAAGCAGGTTTCTTAACAGGACTAAGCATTGTTATGGTTCCAATCTTATCTTTTATCTTTTTAAAACAAAAGGCTACCATTTTCGTCGTACTCGGTATCACTGTGGCAACAGCCGGTTTATATTTATTAACAGCTGCTGATTCTTTTCAATTAAATATAGGAGATATACTTGTTCTCGGTTGCGCAATCGCATTCGCTGCCCATATTCTCATTAACGGTTTCTTTTCTAAGAAAATATCACCTTTATTACTAAGCACATCTCAAGTATTAGCTGTAGGTATATTTTCTTCTATTTGCGCTTTTTTGTTTGAAGATTGGGAAAAATTATTTTCAGTATCGCTATGGACAAATCATTCCTTTTTATTCGCCCTATTTCTAACTTCCTTATTTGCGACATCCATTGCTTTTTTCATTCAAACATCAGCTCAGAAACATACTTCCCCAACGAGAGTAGCAATTATTTTCGCAATGGAGCCCGTTTTTGCTGCATTAACAGGCGTTCTCGTTGCTAACGAACAACTTTCTATGTCTGCTATTTTCGGATGTCTATGTATTTTTCTAGGCATGATTTTTGTTGAACTACCTTCCAAAATAAAAAAAGAAGCGCAGGCCGCGTGAAGTTACGCTTGTAACTTCCGCATAAAAGCCTTAGCGCTTTTTTTATCTGTAATTTCTTCTTCTTTCAATCGTTCTAATAACGCAACAAAATAACTGCCATCAAACTGTAATTGATGTTTAATTGTCGCTTCTATTGCTGCGTTCACAATTCCATCAGATGCACCAGTATATCCTTGCCCGAACATAATAAACCCTTGTGCTTCCTCTGATAATTTAAATCCTTTCGTATGTAAGAATGAAAGATAATCTTCTACTGTTTGCATGATATTCCCACCTACTCAAAAATTCTCCACTTCCTATCATACATGTTTTTACACACTATGAGAATGAAATTTCTTTGACAACTTTGTAAATCAATCGTTTACTTCGCTTGCAATGGAGGATTTCCTAACAATCTGAAGGAATATGTACAGTGGAACTTATTTCATATTAAAGGGGAGACACGATGAAACAAGCACTATTAATTATCGATGCTCAACAAGAATTAATTGATGGAAATGAGCAAGAAAATGAAGTTTTTCGTAAAACTGAGTTATTAGCTACACTAAATACAGCTGTACAGAAAGCAATTGATTCAAATGCCCTTATTGTTTTCGTGAGAGATATCGATGTTGCTTCTGGTAGCGGCGTGGGATTTGAAGTACATAATCAAATTCAAGTACCTCAGTCTGCAATCCTTATTAATAAAGCAGCAACGAATTCATTCTATGGCACTTCTTTACTTGAACTTTTAAAAGAAGAAAAAATTAATCATATTGTGATAGGTGGATGTAAAACTGAACATTGTATTGACACAGCTGTTAGGACAGCAACTGTACAAGGATTTGACGTTACATTAATTAAAAACGGTCATTCCACAACTGATTCTAACGTATTGTCTGCAGAGCAAATTATTGGTCATCACAATAAAATTTTACACGGTCATTATAACGTTGATCATTTTTCTATGGTGAGAGATATCGAGGAAGACCTCTTCCAACCAACTCACGACCAATATCGTGATTAATAAAAAAAGAATCCTTCATTCAGAAGGATTCTTTTTTACCCAAAAATTTGCGCTGCAATACTATATAGTTCTCCATTTCTTTTCAAAAATTGATCACTATTTTTCATCATAATTGGTGGTGTATTCACCTTTTTAAAACCAGTAACCTCTAATTCTTTCATAAAATCTTTCTTTCCTTCTGGTACATCTATTCTTAATTTCCCATTATGCCCTTTTGCTAAATAATGAACAATATTTATTGCCATCTCATCATTTTTAGCAACTACCGGTCCTAATATTTTATTTTCCGGCGTTTGTATACTCAAACCATATCCTAGTATATTTTGTTCCTTATCCTTCACAACAGTGCACTGTTCACTTTGCATCATTCTTTTCTTTAAAAACTCTTTTCTATTTGTTCCAAACGCATATTCATCTATTTTTATTATTTCTTCTAAATCACCCTCTTCATAATCCATCATATATTCTTCATTTCTTGCACATTTATAATTCGTATTGTACGAGTTACATATGTATTTAGAAACATAGCTTACCACCCTAAATCCTAGCTTTTCGTATAAATACTTCCCTTCATCTGTAGCAATAAGCATAATTGGTGTTCGAGCTGATACGCTATTCATGCATGAATTCGTTATCGCCTTTCCAATTCCTCTTCCCTTATAATCTGAATGTACAATCACCATTCCGATAGACGCTACGTTCTCCCCATATAATATTATTGCCGCGCTAGCAATAAGTTTCTTTCTCTCATTCCACACGCCGTATACAATGCCTGCGTTAAAAATCGTTTCAATTTCTTCTCTGCTATAATCCCAACCAATATAAGAAGATAATGCTACAATATCGCCTATTTCTTCTTCCCTAAGACGATCCACCCTAATTTCCAATTCAATCATACTCCATCCCCTTATCTAGACATTTAAATCATTATTACTAAATCAACTTGTACATGTTTCCCTTTATCTATCACACACATATCTTATTTTGACCAAGACTATATTGTAAATGAGGTGACAACATGCCCATTACGAATCGATTTTCTACCACCACTAACGGCGCACTCGCTATTACAGGAAATACTTTAGGCTTAAGTAAAATTAGTAATCAAAACCGTGCTGGTACAATCGGGGCAATTGGTGCATTCGTAACTACGAATACTGCTTTACAAGTACCTACTTTTCCTGCTGGTACAACGTTAAACTATACACAAAATAGTTCTACCGCTATTTTAAATATCCCTGCTGGTAGTACGATTCTTTACGCAGAACTCGTTTGGGGTGGAAACTATTTATCTCGTGATCAAAACATTACGAATGTATTAGGAAATCCAGTTTCTTTTACAACACCTGTTTCAACATACTCGATTACTCCTTCAGCTGTTACAGCTTCAAATCAAACATTCGTTTCAAACTCTATTACATTTGGCTTTTACACTCGTTCAGCAGACGTAACAACTCTTATTCAAGCTGGAGGCTCTGGTTCCTATACTACGGGGGCTGTCCCTGGACTTGTAGATCCTATTGATGCTTCTAATGGAACAATTAATTCGGCTGGATGGACACTTATCGTCGCTTATCAAAACGGGACATTACCTGCAAGAAACTTAACAATTTACGTAGCTGGTAACCGCGTTTCTGCTGATACTGGTAGTGCAGATGTAGCTGTTTCAGGATTTTTAACACCTGCAGGAGGACCAGTAAGCGGGAGATTATTTTTAAGTTCTACTGAAGGAGATGCAGATTTAACAGGGGATCAAGCATTATTTGGACCAAATTTCAGTTCATTAAATGCTTTATCTGGGCCAAATAATGCTGTAAATAATTTCTTCGGTTCTCAAATTAATAATGCCGCAGGGAACTTAGATACAACGGGGACATTTGGAACGCGAAATCAAAGCGCTTCTACAGGCACAAACATCTCCGCTGGAAGACAGGGCTGGGACATTACTTCCATTGATATTTCTCCTTATTTAACAAATTCTCAAGTGTCCGCCGCAATCCGTTTAACAACTAACGGAGACGCGTATATGTTGAATACAGTCGGTTTACAAATCAACATAAATTCACCTAACATACAAGCAACGAAAAGCGTGAATAAAAGTGTTGCAGCAATTGGAGACGTTCTCACTTATACAGTTACTATCCCTAACACCGGGCTTCTTCCGGCCAATAACGTTATTTTTACAGACATTCTCCCTAACGGTACTTCCTTTATACCTGGCACTGTAACAATTGATAATGTCCCGCAAACAAACGCAAATCCGGCCGCTGGTATATCTCTTGGAACAATTAATAATGGTGCTTCTCGTACAGTAACTTTCCAAGCTACTGTCGTTTCTCTTCCAAGTCAAAACCCTATCTCTAACACTGCTAATATTACATTTCAATATACACCAATTGCTGGAGGAACGACTTTTAACGGTCTTGCAACAAGTAACTCTGCTGGAACACAAATTAACCTCGCAGATATTAATGGTACAAAATCAGTTAACAAACTTTTTACCGATATTGGTGAAACGTTAACATACAGTATTTCCTTAGCTAATATAGGAAATATCGCCGCAACGAACGTTATATATACGGATCCGATTCCTAGCGGGACTACTTTCATTCCAGGAAGTGTAACTGTTAACGGAGTTACTCAAGCAGGAGCGAATCCCGCTACTGGTATATCAATTGGATCGATTGCCGCAAATTCCACTACTACTATTTCATTTCAAGTATTCGTTCCGTCTATCCCTCAAACAAACCCAATATTAAATAGTGGTACAACAACATATCAATACATTCCTGTACCAAATCAGCCGGCAGTAAGCGGAACTGATACGACCAATATCGTATCTACTCAAGTGAATAACGCTACTGTAACTATGGCAAAAGCAGTAGATAAAAATTTTGCAGATATTGGTGATACACTAACGTACACCGTTTCCTTTACAGGTACAGGTAATACGAATGCGAACAATGTTATTTTTACAGATGTCATTCCTACAGGAACAACTTTTGTCCTAAACAGTTTAACAATAGATGGCACGACACAAGTTGGAGCAAATCCGGCTAACGGTGTGAATATAGGATCCATCCCAACTGGTACAACCAAAAATGTTTCATTTCAAGTAGTAGTAAGTGCAATACCCGCATCAAATGTCGTATCTAACGGATCAAGCGCTTCTTATCAGTACACCGTCAACCCTAGCCAATCACCCGTTACAAAAAATATTTCCTCTAATCTTGTTTCCACTCAAATTAACAATGCGAATGTAACATTAACAAAATCAACAAACAAACAATTTACTACAATTGGCGAAACGATAAGTTATACAATCCTTATTACAAACAGTGGAAATACGGCGGCTAATAACGTTCAACTAACAGATCCACTTCCAAATGGAACGATTTTAACATTAGGTTCTGTAACGCTCAATGGCGTTTTACAAAATGTAGATTCTCTCGTTGCTTTACCTATCGGCACAATTCCTGGCGGTGCTACTTTCACCTTATCCTTCCAAGTAACAGTCATTAACATTACTGCACAAAACCCTATCATTAATAATGCTTTCGCCTCTTATATTTACACTGTAAATCCAAGCCTACCACCAACTTCAAAAACAGCAAATTCTAATTCTGTTACATCAACAATTAGACTAGCAAACCTTCATGCTAATAAATCTGTAAGTCAAACGTTTGCGGAAGTTGGAGATGTATTAACTTATACCTTTTCTCTTACAAACGATGGAAATGTTGCCGCGAATAATGTATTACTATCCGATTCAATTGCGAATGGTACTGCCTTTGTACCGAACAGTGTTATAGTTAACGGTGTTTCTCAACCGGGCGCAACACCAGCTAGCATCAATATTGGTAGCATCAATGCTAATGCTACAATTACAGCTTCATTCCAAGTATTAATAACTAGCATTCCAAACCCAAATCCTATTTCAAATAGTGCCTCCATTTCCTATAACTTTATCGTTGATCCAAACGCTTCACCTGTAAGTAAAAATACAACTTCAACTACTACATTTACTCAAGTAAACGATGCAAATGTCATTTCTGCAAAAACAGTAGATCGAGAGTTTGCTACCGTAGGGGATATATTAACTTATACCGTTATTTTGACAAATGCAGGAAGTGTTTCTGCTGATAGTCCAACTTTCGTAGATACAAATCCAGATGGCACTACCTTTATTCCAAACACTTTCCTTATTAACGGTGTACTCCAAAATAACGCAGATCCAAATATAGGCGTTCCGTTACCTGGCATTCCTGCTAACGGCTCACTTACCGTCTCTTATCAAGTAACTGTCACCTCTTTACCAACACAAAATCCAACAGTAAATTCATCTAGTACACAATATAGCTTTATTCTAAATCCGGGCGATCCACCAACTATAGAAACATCTTTAAGCAATACTGTAAGTACACAAATTAATGTAGCAAATGTAATTATTTTCAAAGATGTAGACTTAACTATCGCAGATGTTGGGCAACCAATCACATATACAATTGCCTTAGCTAACCCTGGAAATACTCCAGCAAATAATGTAGTTGTTACCGATATACTTCCTACTGGTACGACTCTCGTACCAAATAGTATTTTTATAGGTGGAGCTTTACAGTTAGGTGCGGATCCAAGCGTTGGTCTTCAAGTTGGTACTATTCCAGCAGGTGGTATTACAACAATTGTCTTCCAAATTAGTGCAAATAGTTTACCTTTACCAAATCCAGTTCAAAACAGCGCTGCACTTCAATATAGCTTTATCGCCGATCCAAATTTACCTGCTGTTGTGAGAAACGCTACTAGTAATATAGTAACTACACAAATTAATACTGCTAATATTGTTGCTACGAAGCTAACAAGCACAAATTTCGCTGATGTTGGTGATGTCATATTATATGCAACTATTTTAACGAATAACGGAAATATCCCTGCTTCTAATGTAACATTTACAGATATCATTCCAGCGGGTACCCTCTTCATCCCTAATACTGTGACGATTAACAATGTCCCTATAGCCAATGCAAATCCTGCTAACGGCATTTTTATCGGTACGATAGGTGCGAATGCATCACGTATCGTTTCATTTCAGATTTTCGTACCAAGTATCCCTGCTGTAAATCCGATTACAAATCAATCAGGCACTACATTCCAATATACGTACGATCCATCCAAACCAGCTGTAATGCAGATGGTTGCTTCTAACACGGTACAGACAACTATTAATAACGCCTCAATTGCCGCTACTAAATCTGCAGATAAACAATTTGCTAACGTAAATGATATTATTACGTACACGACTACTTTAACGAATAGCGGGAACACACTTGCATCAAATATCGTATTTACAGATGCCATTCCAAGTGGGACGTCATTTATTCCAAATAGTGTAACAGTAAATGGTACGACACTCCCTAATGTAAGTCCAGCAAGCGGAATTGCAATTGATCCAATAAACCCGAATACAAATACAATCATCTCGTTCCAAGTGCAAGTAAATACCATCCCGAATCCGAATCCAATCCCGAATCAAAGTAATACAGCGTACCAATATGTCGTAAATCCTAGCTTACCTCCAGCATCCGCCAATGCGGTAAGTAACGTAATAACAACTCAAATTAATAACGCTACAATCGTCGCTACTAAATCAGTGAATACACCGACAGCTGCAATTGGAGATATCGTAACCTATACGATTGCAATGGCAAATACGGGGAATATCCCTGCTAGTGCAACCGTTTTAACAGACGGACTTGGACCAGGTGCATCCTTCATCCCAAATTCTGTTACGATAAATAACGTATCCCAACCTGGATTAGATCCTTCATTAGGTATTCATTTAGACGATATTTCACCAGGAGGAACTACTTTTATTACATTCCAAGTAAAAATTCTTGAGATTCCTCCTAGCGGTACTTTAACGAATAACGCCCTTGTAAATTATGAATATACAGTGAATCCAAACCAAACACCTGCTGTTGGAAGCACTGTAACAAACACGACTGCTACCCCAATTGTTGACGCTACTTTAGTTTTAATTAAAAATGCGAGTACAAATTTCGCTACGATTGGTGATACGATTACATTCACTTCATTTGTTACAAACACAGGAAATACTACTGCGAACAACATTGTTTTTACAGATACAATTCCAAACGGTACTGCCTTTGTCCCAAATAGCTTTAAAATAAACGGCGTAACTATCCCGAATGCAAATCCACAAAACGGTATCAATATTGGTAACTTGAATTCAAATGCATCGATTACACTCAGTTTTCAAGTAAACATTACAACGCTTCCAAACCCTAATCCAATTCCGAACAAATCATCGCTTCAATATAGTTTTATTGTTGATATAAATGAACCACCTGTTTCACGAACAGTTCAATCTAATAAAACTTTTACACAAGTAAATACAGCTTCCGTTATCGCAACAAAAACTACAAGCAGTGCATTTGCTGCTGTCGGAGATACAATTACGTATACAACTACTCTCACTAATAGCGGAAATACTACCGCAAACACACCTATTTTTATCGATATATTACCACCTGAACTTTCATTCGCTCCTGATAGCGTACAAATTAATACCGTCCCACAACTTGGATTTAGGCCAGATAACGGGGTTCCTTTAGACTCAATTCCAGTTGGAGGAACGACAACAATTAGCTTTCAAGCTATCGTTGGCTCAATTCCAGCTACAAATCCAACATTGAACCAATCTAGCACAACATACTCTATCATTGTGGATCCTACCCAGCCGCCGGTGACAGAAACAGCTACAAGTAATCCAACTTTAGTTCAAATTAACGAAGCGATTATTCAAGCAACGAAAAGTGTGGATCGAATATTTTCTGACGTAGCACCTGGAAATTCATTTTTAACGTACACTGTTTTATTGGAAAATATAGGTAACTCAACTGCTACGAATATCATTTTTACAGATCCAATTCCGAATAATACAGTCTTTATAGAAGATAGCGTTCGAGTAGGTGGCTTTTTATTACCTGGAGTAAATCCAGCAAACGGGATACCAATTGGGGATATTATCGCAGAGGATTTTATAAACGTCACCTTCCGCGTGCAAGTAGTTAGCATTCCAAATCCGATTTTCACAATTGGACCTGGGGGACCAAACTCACCGGTTGTAAACGGGGCTTCCATTGATTATCAATTTATGACAGGACCCAATTTACCACTCGTTTCAAGAAATACGACATCCAATCCTGTTTCGACACAAATAAATTCCGGGGAAATTGCACTTGTTAAATCTGTAGATAAAACTTTCGCAACGATCGGAGATACAATCTCTTATACAATTACATTAAGTAACCCTGGAAATGTCACTTCACAAAATATTATCTTCACGGATATTTTGCCTGATGGAACGACATTTATATCTGGCACTCTTACAAATGACTCTGGTACACAGCAAATTGGAAATCCAGCTAGCGGGATTCAGATTGAAAACATAAATCCAAGCGGAACGGCCATTATTACTCTCAACGTACTTGTTACAAACATTCCAAGTATAAATCCAATTTCTAATTTTAGTTCGGTACAATTTGCACATGTGATTGATCCTAGCCAACCTGCCGTATCACAAACGAATGTATCTAATACGGTTTCGACAACTATTAATAGTGCAATTTTAACAACCCAAAAAAGTGCTGATAAATCTATAGTTTCAGTTGGAGATACAATTACGTATACCACTACTATTACAAATACAGGGAATACAGCAGCAACGAATATAACATTCACAAGCGCTATTCCAGCTAGTACTACATTCATATCAAATTCAGTCACAATAAATGGCGTTCAGCAGTCTGGCGCACAACCGGCACTTGGAGTAAATATACCAAATATCGCTCCTGGTGAGACAGTAACTGTTACTTTCCAAGTAAATGTTATTTCTTTTCCACCTTCAGGTTCAATTATGGGTAATGACACAATTTTATATTCTTATACTGTTGATCCAAACAGCACTCCTGCTACTACTTCTACTTCAACGAATATCGTTACAACCCCAGTACTAGATGCTATGATAACGATGATTAAATCAGTCGATCAAACACTTGTAACGCTAGGTGATACCATTACCTATACGACCATTTTAACGAATAACGGAAATACAAATGCAACGAATATTACTTTCACTGACCTTATACCAGATGGTACAACGTTTATTACTGATAGCGTTACAATAGATGGCATCACGCAAATTGGTCTTAATCCTAATACAGGTATTACGATTGGAGCAATTGCTCCTAGCAGCTCAATATCTATAGCATTTCAAGTGACCGCTACTTCTACACCAGTTCAAAATCCTATTGCAAATTCCGCTACTGCTTCGTACACATTCATCGCTGATCCAAATGCACCGATTGTTTCAAGAAATGTTACTTCAAATACAACGTTGACTACAATTAATACAGCTACCATTCTTTCACTAAAACAAGTCGATAAGTCCTTTAGTCGTATTGGAGACACACTCACCTATACTGTCACTTTAACAAACAACGGAAACTCATCCGCACAAAATGTTATTTTCACAGATACAATACCGAGCGGAACTACATTTATTGCAAACACATTTTCTATTAATGGAATTCCTCAAAGTGGTGCGGATCCATCGAACGGTGTAAATATTGGTCCTATAACAGCCGGGACTACAGTAAATGTTTCCTTCCAAGTAAACGTAATCTCATTACCAACCGAAAACCCAATTGTAAATTTCTCATCGACATCGTATCAATTAGTCTCACCACCTGATGCGGAAACTTCAATTAGTAATCCTGTTTCAACGCAAATTAAAGAAGCCATATTATCCATGACGAAAAATGAAAGTGTATCCTTTGCAGATATCGGGCAAACTGCTTTTTATACCACTTCTATTTCGAATGTAGGCAATACGGATGCAACGAATATTGTATTCACAGATGTATTACCAAGTGGACTCACGTTTGTTCCTAACACATTAACTGTCGATGGTATTTTACAACCTGATGCAAACCCAAATACAGGTGTATTACTTGCAACACTTCCACCAAATGAAATATATAGTATTGTTTTTCAAGTTACAGTGAACAGTATTCCACCTAGTAATCCGACACCCAATACAGCATCTACTAATTATGAGTTTACTGTTGATCCAAATAATCCTCCTGTTTCAAGTACAGCTAATTCTAACACTACGCTTCTTCAAATAAACAACGCGACTATTATTAGTACAAAAACAGCGAATCTTACTTTTGCGGATATTGGTAATATAATAACGTTTACACTTAACCTTCCTAATACAGGGAATGTGGCTGCAACTGATGTAACGATTATCGATATTCTTGATAGCAATTTAAGTTTCGTTCCAAACAGTTTCACAGTTAATGGGCAAACCATTCCAAACGCTGATTTATCCACTGGTGTAAATATAGGCTCCATTAATGGTAGTAATGCGGCAATCGTCACATTCCAAGCAACTGTTACTACACTTCCAACACTCAATCCCATTTCTAATTCTGCTTCTACCACATATCATTACGTCGTTGACCCTAGCCAGCCATCTATTACAACTTCCAATCAATCTAATACAACGACAACACAAATTAATAGTGCTATCCTTACTGCACAAAAAAATTCAAATGTATCTACGGTAGATATCGGGCAGGATATTACCTACACCGTTACAATTACAAATAGCGGAAATGTTAGTGCAACGAATGTTATTTTTACCGACCTTATTCCAGACGGAACTTCCTTTGAACCGAATAGTTTTACACTTAACGGAACTAGCATCCCAAATGCGGATATAGTTACAGGCGTTCCAATTGGTGATATCGCGCCAAACGAATCTGCCGTTGTAGCATTTCATATTAATGCCAATGAAATTCCGCCTATAAATCCTATTACCAATCAAGCTAGCGTTAGCTTTCAACATATCGTTAATCCAGCCAATCCTCCAGTTTCAAAAAACATTACTTCCAATAGTGTTACAACAAAAATTGAAAGTGCTATTTTAAACACTATGAAAATAGGAGATAAAGCATTTGCAACGATTGGTGATACGATTACGTATACAACGACTATTACGAACACAGGAAATATTCCAGCTAACAACGTTGTTTTCTCAGACCCTTTACCGACATGGACACAATTTGTTGCAGGATCCGTTGTTGTTGATGGCACTCCATTACCATCTGCTTCCATTATTGACGGTGTTGGTATAAATACAATCAATCCAAATCAAACTGTAACAATCATATTCCAAGTGCAAATCATAAGCAATCCAACAACGTTCACACCTGAACTCCAAAACTTAGGGTTTGTTAACTTCCAATATAACGTAGGCAATGCATTACAGGCTCAGCCTGGCAACGTGGAAACGAACGTCTTCGTTACTTCTATTAACTCAGCAATAATTTCAGCTGTAAAAACTGCTAGTACAGCCTTTGCGAATATCGGAGAAAAGATCACTTATACGGTTTTGATTCAAAATAGCGGCAATACAAACGCTACGAATCTAAACTTCTCAGACCTGATTCCAGCAGGAACGATCTTTGTTGAAAATAGTTTTGCTGTAAATGGCAGTATCATTCCAGGGGCAAATCCAAATAATGGAGTTAATATCGGAACCGTTAGCGCGAGTAGTTCCTTAACTGTTACTTTCCAAGTCATAGTTACATCTACTCCACCTTCAAACCCAATTACAAACGTAGCATCTATTCAATACGCATTTATTGTTGACCCGGCAGCCCCTCCTGTTACAGGCAAAATAAATTCTAATAACGCTTCAACACAAATTAATAACGCTACTGTTACAACGGTTTTAGAAGCAAATCGAACAATCGTATCTATCGGAGATGTAATTACGTATACAGCAACATTAACAAACACTGGAAACTTTCCTGCAAATTCTGTATTACTCATTAATGGGATTCCTGAAGGGGCATTATTTGTTCCAAATAGTGTTACGCTTAACGGGATTTCACTCCCAGATGCAAGTCCAACACTCGGTATTCCAGTTGGTATTATCGCACCAGGTGATTCTGCTACTATTACGTTCCAATTCCTTGCAACTTCTATTCCACCGCAAGGGGCAATCATAAATCAAGCCATTACAAGTTACACGTATATCGTCGATCCGAGTCAACCTCCAGTTACAGCAACATCCTCATCTAATACGGTGACTACAGCTGTCGTTGATGCATCGTTATCTGCAATTAAAAATACAGATTCTCTCGTACAATCTACTGACGGTACAATCACTTACACAGTAGTCGTTCAAAATAACGGAAATACAACTGCAAATACAGTTACTTTAACAGATTTAGTCCCAGAAGGAACTGCATTTATCCAGAATAGCGTGACCATTAATAACATCTCAGTTCCAGGTGCCGATCCAAACGTAGGAATACCATTAAACTCCATCGCACCGTCAGAAATCGTCACCGTCACATTCCAAGTTATCGTCCAATCCATTCCAAGCGTGAATCCAATTTCTAATACAGCCCGTATTGACTATACTTTTATCTCTGATCCGACCGCTCCTATCATCTCTCGAACAATTACGTCTAATCCAGCTTTCACACAAATTTCGGACGCGACTGTTCTTTCTTTAAAAGCAGTCAATGCACAACAAGCAACAACAGGTGATATTTTGACTTATACGATAACACTAGAAAATACCGGAAATATTCCAACTACTAATCTCATATTTTCGGATACTATCCTCCAAGGGACTACATTCGTAGAAAATAGTTTTACACTTAACGGAACAGCTATACTTGGTGCAAATCCAAATGTAGGTGTTACTTTGCCTAACCTAGCAGTAAACGCTACTCACCTTATTTCGTTCCAAATTCTTATTAACGATTCATTCTCGCAAGAATCAATTACAAATCAATCCCATACAACGTATACAATTCAACCAGATCCAGGGCAACCGCCTATTACTGAAACATCTACAAGTAATATCGTCATTACAAATTTCGTGCAAGCACAATTGACAATTACAAAAACATCCAATCCAATAACTGTAGATGTCGGTGGAACTATCCTTTATATTTCTGAAGTGAAAAACATCGGTAATGTTGATGCAATAAATATTATTTTCACAGATTCTATTCCAGCTGGGACTACATTCGTTCCCGATAGTGTCACAATTAACGGTGTCCTGCAGCCAGGTGTAAATCCAGAAAACGGAATACCGATTGGAACAATTCCAGCAAACAGTTCCAAAACGATACTATTTCAAGTGCAAACAAATAATCCACCTACTGAAACTGAAATTGTAAATCAATCTTCAGCAACTTACCAATATGTAAGTATTCCTACAGCTCCACCGGTGAATCGCTCTGCAAATTCTAACGTTGTTACAACACCACTTCAAAATGCAAATATTATTTCTGTTAAAAGCGCGGATGTAACTTTCGTATCAATCGGGCAAATTATTACCTACACAAATACACTACAAAATATAGGAACCGTTCCAGCTAACAATACCGTGTTCATTGATAACATTCCAGAAGGTACTATATTCGTCGAAGATAGCTTATCAATAAATAATGTGATTCAGCCTGGAGCAAATCCTGAAAACGGAGTAATTCTTGGCACGATACAACCAAATGAAACAGTCACTATTTCATTCCAAGTACAACTTACAAATATACCAGAGAACAATACAGTCATTAACATTTCAGACACTTCATATGAATACCAAATTGACCCTAGTTCTCCAATTATTCAGCGTAGATCGTTATCAAATGCAGTAAACACGGAAGTGCGGACGGCTAATGTTCATGCAATTAAATCCGCCAATAGATCCATTACACGCATCGGTCAAATCATCACATATACAGTCGCAGTTACAAACGCTGGTACAGTACCTATTACAAATACTCTCCTAATTGACGCGATTGCAGCTGGCACCACATTCGTTCCAAATAGCATCCTTGTAGATGGCATTCCAAGGCCAAATGAAAATCCAATTACCGGAATCACCCTTAATATTATCCTTCCAAATAATACGATTATCGTTACATTCCAGGTAAATGTAGTCTCTACACCTTCTCAAAATAACATTAATAATATCGCCGTCATCCACTATGAGTATCAACCAGACCCAAGCTTACCACCAATTTCAGAAACGACCTCCTCCAATACTACAAATATACAATTTATTGATGCTATTCTTATCGCTACAAAATCCGCTAATACAGTATTAGCTAATATTGATGAAACCATTGAATATACAGTACTCATTCAAAATAACGGATCCACTACAACTAACTCCATCTTTTTTACAGATACTATAGAGGATGGAACAGTATTTATTCCAGGAAGTGTCATAGTTAACAATACTGTACTTCCTGCAGCAGACCCGAATATCGGCTTTTCCATTCCTAATATCGCATCAGGTCAAATGGCTACAATAACATTCCAAGTTTCCGTTACGAATTTACCAGCTGTAAATCCAACACCTAATACTGCAAACATCGTCTACGACTTTATTTTCAACCCTGACTTTGCACCAATTCAAAAATCTACTATTTCCAACACTACTTTCGTTCAAATTAATGATGCTGATATCGTTTCACTTAAAACTGTTGATTTGACTTCTGTAACGATTGGTGGCATTTTAACTTATACAACAACTTTAACGAATACAGGAAATACGGATGCTACTGCTGTTGTATTTACAGACAACATTCCTGATGGAACAACCTTTATAGACGGTAGCGTTTTAGTAAATAACATTCCACAGCTTAACGCCAATCCAAGTACCGGTATACTTGTGGGAACGATTGCTCCTAATATTTCTATCCCAGTCACATTTTCTGTTACAGTCGTAGCTCTTCCAGCTAGCGGCCATGTTCAAAATCAATCAACTTCTCGTTATACGATAAACGGGGAAGAACAAATATCGAATAGTAACATTACCTTCACTGAAGTTATTTCTGCTAATGTAATTGCGACAAAAACAACACCTATCCAATATGCTGACCTACAAACTATCATTCCTTATACAATTTCCATCATAAATAACGGAAATATACAAGTGGAAAACATTATCGTTACAGATATCATTCCAGCAAATACGAGCTTTATAGAGAATAGTGTTATTGTGAATGGCAACGCTCGTCCAAATGATAACCCACTTAACGGTATACAAATTGATAACATTCCGCCTAATACGACAGCCACTATTCTATTCCAAGTACGGGTTACTTCCATTCCGCAAACAAACCCAATCTCTAACACGAGTACAATTCAATATGAATACACAGTACCAGATCAACCACCTATTACCGAGACTATTATTTCATCAGCTGCCGTAACAGAAATTCATCACGCGAATTTAAATAGTAATAAAGCTGTTGACCTTGCATTTGCAACGGTCGGTGATACGTTAACGTATACGATTACCCTAAATCAAACTGGTAATGTTGCAGCAAATGATGTAGTTATTCAAGATATTATTCCTCAAGGTACTACGTTTATTGAAAATAGCGTCATTGTAAACGGAGAAACTCTTCCAGGAGTGAATCCAGTAAGCGGCATACCAATTGGCACTATAATGGTAGGTGGAAATGCTATCGTTTCATTCCAAGTAACTGTGACTTCTATTCCAACACCAAACGAACTAAACAACAACGCAATTACTACTTTTAACTATATAGTCAACCCAAATAACGTCCCTGTTACAAATACGACTACAACAAATACCGTCACAACTACTGTCCAAAATGATAATGTCATTGCCATAAAATCTGTTAATGTAACAAATGCCTTACCTGGTCAAACTTTAACGTATACAATTACGATTACGAATAGCGGTAATGTAACGATTGAAGACCTTCTTGCCAGAGACACCTTACCAATAGATACGACTTTTGTTGCTGGTAGTGTTACGATTAACGGAATCAATCAGCCTAATGAGAATCCTGAAAATGGTATTACATTAGGAAATCTTGCTCCTAATGAATCTGTTATTATTACGTTCCAAGTGACAATATCTTCTTCTACTCTTCAATCTACAATTAATAATAATGCTTCTGTTTCCTATACCGTTATCATTGATCCAACAAAACCACCTATTACAATTACAAAACAAACAAATACCGTTACAACGACAGTCATTGATCCGATGGTTCGCATTGAAAAAACAGCAGACAAATCTATCGCCGTTATAGGAGATATCATTACATTCACATTAGCGGTATTTAATCACTCCCCAATCCCGACAATCAGTACTTCTGTTATAGACGGTATTCCAGCTGGTACAACATTTATAGAAAACAGCGTAACAATTAACGGTGCTCCGGTTCAAAATGTTCGTCCAGACACTGGTATTAATATTGGTTCTTTATCTGCAGATGCAGTAGCAACTATAACATTTCAAGTTCTCGTAACTTCTATTCCTTCTAACAGTACAATTATAAATTCTGCAATAGTTACCGCTGCTTTTCAATTGACACCACAGGATCCAATTATTACTTTCATTGTTAATTCAAATATTGTTCGTATACCAGTTCAATTTGCAACTGCAACAGTCACGAAAAACGCTTCCGTCAGCTCAGCTTATTTAAATCAATATTTTGATTACACGGTGCGTATTACGAATACTTCCGAGATTTCACTTTCAAATATCTCGTTACAAGACACCATTCCAGCAGGTTTACAATTTATAAACGGCACTGTCTTCATTAATGGGGAACGCTCGCCATTAGCGAACCCGAATATCGGTTTCCTAGTCGCTACTAATTTGGAACCGAACGAAACAATTATCGTGTTATTCACAGTACAAGTGATAAGTCCACCTATTCATAATGAATTTAAAAACACAGCAAACGTTTCTTTACAACTTCAAATCTCGCCTACCGATCCACCAATTACAGTAACCGTTACAAGTAACGAAAACATCGTCACCTTTATTCCAGAAAATCCAGATGAAACACTACCAAATTTTAATTGCTTCTTTGACGGTGAACGTTTCATACGCATTACTCCTCGAAATATACGAAATTACTTTTGGACTTGGATTTGGTGGCGTTAATCAAAAAGAAAAAGCTTGTAGTTCGGATAATATCCAACCTACAAGCTTTTTTCATAAACAAAATTATCAATTGCTAGCAGCACTATATGCTACATGTCGTTTCTCAATCCGTTCTTCAATTTCTTTCATATTCTCTTTATTAGTTAGTAGGGATTGTTTATTTTCTATTAATAATTGTTTAAAGGATTTTCTCACTTTTTTTCGCATGTTTATTTTCCTCCTTGGGGGATGGTTTATATAAAAGATAACTTGAAACTTTAATCAATGAAAGGATGTACCCTCACTAATTATTAGCCTACATCAATCGGGCCTTTACAGGGAGTTACTCTTCCATCATCACTCTTTATTCAGCGATAATATTGATATAGAATTCCCACCGCCCGTTAATGCGGGATAAGGATTTATCTGTGTAGACTTATAATAATTGATTGTTGTGAAATCCATTTGAACTTCACATGAAAATTCCGTTTATTTTCTGACAACTTTGTGAACAAAAAAAGAAAGACCGATTCATTCTAAATCGGTCTTTCTAGTATTTATAACATGTTTATTAATATTTCAGGTCTTCCCCAATTCATTTCGTTACATACAAAGCGTAGTTTTTCTTCGTCCATTGTGTGTAACCCTTCTTCTAACGAACATGAAATTGGAACTTCACAATGAATTTGCGCTAATTGTAAAGAGATATTTAAATTCTCTAAATCACTTTCAATTTTTGTACGCTGCGCTTTCGTTAATGATGCTATATTTTCTAGTACTGCCGATACTGTGCCGTATTCTTGAATAAGCTTATACGCTGTTTTTTCACCAATACCTTTTACGCCTGGATAGTTATCACTCGTATCTCCCATGAAAGCTTTCGCATGGACAATTTGCCAAGGTTCTACACCTTTCTCTTCCATGATTTTTTCCGGTGTGTAATACTCGTAATTTCCAATTCCTTTACGAAGAAGCATAACTGTAACATTCGTATCAACAAGTTGAAGTAAATCTGTATCACCTGTCAAAACATAAACTTCTGCTTCATTGCAATATTGTTTTGCAAGCGTACCAATACAATCATCCGCTTCATAACCTTTCATGCCTATTACAGGCATAGATAATTTCGCAGTCATTTCTTGCACTAAATCAAATTGCGGAATTAATTCTTCTGGCGGTGCTGCACGATTTGCTTTATAATTCGAGAAAGATTCCGTTCTAAATGTCGTACTTCCCATATCCCAGCACGTTACAATGTGCGTTGGTTCGATTGCTTGTGTTGCTGTTAATAAATGCTTCATATAACCATGAATCCCGTTCGTCGGGGTACCATCTTGTCGTTTCATAAATTGTCCGTAGACACTTGTTGCGTAAAAAGCACGAAATAATAGTGCCATACCATCAACTAATAATACTTTTTTCATAATTCCTCTCCTACTAACAAAAAATAATAACCTCACGTTATCACGTAAGGTTATATAAATAGATTACCATTCTACGTTTTTTCAACTTTGTCTATTATACATTGTTTTTATATATTTAGCATCATTAACACATTAAGACGTTCTACTGCAACAAGTATGAAGTATTCCTGAATACGTATTTTTACCTGTTGAAACAACTACAGCCTTTGCATTTCCACCAATAATATTAGTACCTTTAAAACATACATTTTCAAGTTCAAGTGGATTATAGTCTTTCATCCGTTTTAATGGAATAAATCTTTTACGTTCAAGGTGGTAGCAACTTTCAAATTTCTCAACATTTGCATCGTTCCCTGTCAACACAGATTCATTTACCAATAAATCATTTGCATAAATGATACGTACATCTGCCGGTACTATATCACCTTCTGAAAGAAAAATCATATCTCCTGGTACAAGTTCTTGTACTGGTAACTTCATCATTTTCAGTTCGTTATTTAGCCCTGTACTACTAGCACATTCTACTCTAGACACAGTAATTGTTTCACATTGCAATTGATCACGCACATGTTGTTTTGAAAAACCTGGAATCATTCCACTTAACTTCATTATTACTTCTGCAATACGCGCTCTTTTTGAAGTCAATTCATTTCGACCGTATACTTGAATACGTTTTTGCGCCTCTTTCATAGATAATCCGTCTCTTGTTGTTTTAAAATACGCAAATACAGATTTTACATCTCTTGTTGCAATTTCAATTAATAAATCTTTATTTTTTTGAAGCATTGTTTGTTCTTTCATTGATTTTTTACTTTGTTTATATGACGTGTTACCCACAGTTTTGTTTACATATAACATATTATCGTCTCCTCCTTTACAACATAGGAAGAAACGCTTTGTTTCTCAATTTATCCACTTTACCGTGAAAGTGTCTAGCGCTTAATTATGTATATAAACGCTACATTATGATAAATATAGAGGGAGGAACAAGTCGTTTCCTGCCTACATCATATATTTTTGATTTGAAGTATATGGGTAACGGAACCGAGTCAGAATTTGACATGCTCCTCACCTCCTCGTTTATTTTTATAGTTTATATTATGAAATGACTCATAGATTGGTAACAAAAAAGACCCTTACTCATAAGAGAGCAAAGGTCATTGCATACACAAATAAACGATTCCTAATATAATTAGAAATCTACGGACCTCTCCCTCGCCGAGTTTTAGCACTGTATAGCATAGGTTCATTACCAGCTACGTTAAGAAAAACCTTAATTCGATCATTCCTGTTGACCCATTGGCGTCTCTCGACATTTTTGGGCAGTAGCATTTCTCTATACAGGAGCCTCACCTAACAGAGACTTATTTTAATTACATAGAAAATGTTACTCTTATTTAAAATAGATGTCAACACTTTGTATGGAAACTTTTCCTTATTACAGAAAAGCCCTCTCTGTTGTTAGCCTATTTTCTCATATATAGTACAAGTTAGCGAACGAAAAAAACTTACGTATAAAACGTAAGTTTTTAGTAAGTTACACAACCAGCAATTACAATACCAATTGAAAGTGATAAAAACATAAGAAACAGGCCGACTGCTTGATTATCTTCTTCAAGGCTTTTATTTATATTAAAGCGTGGTGTAAGCCACTCAGCTAAATAATAAACAATAATTTGGGCCAAAATACCAACCGCTCCCCACGAAACCATATCCAAAAGTGAAATGGAATTAGCGGCCGTTGAATATAAAACGATAGCTAGCCCGAGTACCCTTCCTCCAAGTACATAACTGACCGCTTTGTTACCCTGAGCCATTAACTTAAATTCTTTCACTTTCGTTGTCACTTCCATAAGGAACAAACCTATACATAAAAGTACGAGTGATACTGCTAAATATAGTAAAAAATTAATCATTTATTTTCCCCCTTCGTAATACCTACTGGTAAATAATAAGATTCATTTCCTGTAATCTTTTCCCCAGCACGTATACCGATACTGCTCGCTTTTCCAGCGATTAAAAACGCCCCAAACACATACGATAGTTTCTCCACTCCTTTTTCAGTTTCCAAACATACAACTGGAAGCTCTATATACTTTTGAAATATCGGCAATGACGTTTTATATGTTTCATGTGCATTTCGAATCATAATATTCGTGTCTTTATCGCGAATTGTAATTGTGTCACCTTCCCTACCAAACGAAGGTTTTTGAACGAAAGAACCTTTTCCTAAAAATAAATCTGGTTCTAAATATGTAGGTAGCATATATTCTTTAACCCACTGTTGTTCCTCATTTGTATAAAAAGCCCCTTCTTCTGCTAATCCCCAAATAAGACACTGAATTGATTTTGGCTGAAGTAAAAAGGCAGACAAAGGATTTATAATAAAGAGATTTCCGTCTTTTACAAGTTGCAGCAGTTCCACACCTACCAAATCTCCTGTTTCAGGATCTTGATCCTCAATTAAATCTTCTATCGGATACGTTTGGCGATATAAAACATCAATCTTCGCCCCATCTTTATCAACTAGAGCATCTTTCGTAATTCTAAGTTCTGACATTGGCACTACTTTATTTTCAACATGGCATAACTGACTTAAATACATAGTCGTATTCCAATCCTCAATATGTTCATGATGTGCTGTAAAAACAACATTTGGATTGTCTAATCCCTTTGTCGCTTCCATTACAGCTTTCGTAACACCAGAAGATAGTAATCGTTCTTGATCCGAGTTTGGATCATCATAACCTAGGTTTTCACAAACTTTTCCATTCATTTGAAAGCATTCCATAATAAAAGTTGGTGTATCACTATTAAACTCAAGCATTTTAATTTGGTTATCAACCGTTATAACGAAATCAAATCGTGAAATAACAGATTCAGGATATAATCCTATCATTCTAATGAATGATAAGCTCGCAGGAGGAAAACCAAGCTCAAGAAGCTGTTCGTCACTTAAATTTCGCAAAAGTCTAGCAGTCTTAAAAAATATTTTACCCATTCGTTCAGTCGCTAAGTGTAATTGTTCCAAAGTCTGATTTGTTATAGAAAAAACATGAAACAAACTATATTCACATTCATATAAATCCGACCAAAAATTCGGATATTTTAAATAAAATTCTTTTCGATCCCTTATGTATTGCGACATATTTTAGCCTCCAAATCCTCCCTTTGAACCGCTTCCAATTCCACCTTTAAATTCAGCAGACGATTGATACGATTTAAACGCCGATGAATTTTTAAAAGTGGATTTATTTTGATAGTATCGCCCACCATAGAAATAATGCCCACGATAACCTGAACTACTATCATCACACTGCCATACCCCAAGTTCATCATCCCAATCCCAATCAGAACAACTATTATCATTCGGTTTTGGGGGAAGATCTTGTGCGCAACCAAATAAAGTGCCAGTCATTAAAGACGTTACGACACCACCTACTAGCCATTTCGTTTTTGTCACCTTCGCACTCCCCTTTTTAAATTCTATTCCTATTATATAGGATGGCATGATAAAGTAGAAGAAAAAGGAAGAAGAGGGTAACTAACTGTTACGATTTATTTAACCGATTATAACCAATGTTAATTAAATATATCAGTAAGCCCTGCTAGTCAAGTGATTGGCTAGTAGTGAGGGTTAACTGCGGGCAATCCCTAAAGCTGATTGAACTACAACGTGGCTAGAAATAGCGAGCGTGAATGTCGCGAAAGCAGAAAAAATCAATCAGATGATGCAAGGTTAAATCCTAAACATTAGAACAATGGGTCTTCCGCCTCGAATCATCTAAGTCAAAAGTGATAAGATGAACGTTCAACGACTATCTCGTATAACTGACGAGAGTACATCACAAGCCTATGGTGCTGGAAAAATCCTCTATCTCTAAAGAGATAAACATATAGTCTGCGCTCATGTGAAAACATGAGAAGTTCATAAGAGAACTGGCTAAGGAATTGCGCCCTTAGTTGAACGAGATAAATTTAATTAAATCTATCAAACCTCATTGAATATATCGAACATACGTTCTATTGTAGGTTCAATAAGGTTTGAATAATAATGAAATTTTTACGAGTTAGTCAAGTATCAGAATTAACAGGTTTGCATCCGAGTAGTCTTACGAGAATGCTGGTGGAACACGCTACTATTCAGAGGAATCCATCTTTCATTATCTAAAAGGTGAGTGTCCGAATAATCGCACAGTAAAGGAGTAGGCTTCTGATGATATTGGCGAAGAAAGTCAGACTAATTCCAACGCCTGAACAAGAAAAAGTGCTTAGAAACCCATGCTGGCGCTGCAAGATTCGCTTATAACTATTGTAAAAGAATGAGTGATAGATACTATAAGCTATTTGGAAAATCTGTTTCACAGTTAGCTTTACAGAAACGATTTACAAAGATCAAGAAGCGAAAGAGATATGAGTGGTTAAATGACATCAACGCACAAGTTCCTAAACAGGCTTCAAAAGATTTTGATACGGCGAGGAAAAATTCGTTCAAAAAGTACAAAAATGGTTTTCACACTTCTTATAAATCTAAAAAAGATTTAACCCAGGGATTTTATGCCAATTATGAAAGACTGATTATAGGAAAAAAAGTAGTTCATATTCAGTCTATTGGAGAAGTGAAAACAAGCCAACAACTACCAAGGAACAAAAAAACATCAAATCCAAGAGTTACCTTTGATGGTCGTCACTGGTGGATTAGTGTAGGGTTTGAAGAATCCTTTGAATTCCAAGAACTAACCGATGAGTCGATTGGTGTGGATGTTGGTTTAAAAGAGCTTTTTGTAGCTTCTAATGGTATGAAAGAACGAAATATAAACAAAGATGCTAAGGTTAAAAAACTTTTGAAAAGGAAAAAGTCAGCACAAAGAGATATGTCTAGGAGATTTAAAAATGGTGTAAAAATTCAGTCTGCCGGATATGAAAAAGCGAAAGCTGAGCACCTGCGGTTATCTAGGAAAATTACGAATATCCGAAATAACCATATCCATCAAGCAACAGCTACATTGGTGAAAACCAAACCAATGAGGATTGTTGTGGAAGACTTATCTATCTCAAACCTGTTAAAAAACAAAAAACTATCGAAGGCACTTTCCTTTCAAAAATTAAACTTCTTCTTTCAATGTTTGTCATACAAGTGCGAGAAGTATGGCATTGAGTATGTAAAAGCTGATAAATGGTTCGCTTCAAGCAAGATTTGCTCATGTTGCGGAGTTAAATACGACCATTCAGTTCAATCAGAAGGACAGTGGAGTTTAAAGATTCGTGAGTGGCGTTGTGTTAGGTGCAATAGCCATCATGATAGGGATATAAATGCTGCGATAAATTTATCAAGATGGGTAAAATAAATGCTTGATAATAGGAGGTAACGATACTGCCTCGTGTGGAGTGTTACACCCCTCGTCCCTTCGGGGTTGCGAGAACACGATGAAGCACTAACTTGTGTAAATTTGATTGAATTATATAGATTTAGTTAAGTTTATCGTATCGGATAAAATGCGCTTAGAATATCGACTTAATGATGAACCGAAGGGGTATCCTGCTTTATGGAACTACGCCAATATTTCTAATTCTGAAATTATCGCACGCATGACTTGTGAATATTTTATTAAAGAGAAAAATACTTATGTCGTTACTGCAACTTCGGTTGATCCAGACGGAACAGCAGTTATTTATATTCAAAAAGAAGTTTTCGCCAATGACCCTTCAGACCCTACATACTCCCACATCGGTTTTGAAATTAGAGAACTAAGTGAAACGAGTTCAAGCTTAGTAGATAGTCAAGATGTATGGAACTACGAAGAAATTTTACCATCTCTTCATTCAGATATTATATATATTCAGCGAGACGGCATGTCTATGGAATTCTCCTTGGATTCAAGAGAGATTGATGAAGACAGAAAGTGCTACATTTATTACGGAAACTTCACAGGTGAATCAAGATAATATTGATATATCTATGCAACAAAAAAACCTTACGTATAAAACGTAAGGTTTTTATATAGCCCCACATATGCCGTTCTCTCTAGATGTCCATAAACCTGCTCTCACAGGTGGATGCTCTCACAAATGTTTGTAACTTCCTTCTTAAAAAGATGGCATGTTAGCTACATTTAAATATTGAACTTCCATATTAAACTTATTGGTTTAAGACATGCATAAGCTACGTACACCGTAGGAATTTTATATAAGGTTAGTTGAAATAAGACCCCCCGCACGTGCCGCTCCTCGTAAATGTCCAAAAACCCGCTACTCGCAGGTGGATGCCCTCACAGTTACCGTACATCTTCCTCCACAAGGAAGGCTTGATGATGGTCGCTAAATATTGAGCTTCCGTATAACTAACATCGGTTTTAGACATAAATAAGTTACGTACACCGCAGGATGTATTATTTACTTGTCGTTATATTATCACATTGTTTCCAATGTGTAAAATACAAAGTTTTTCGAGCAACCTCTTGCTTGTGACCTTATTTTAATACAAATTATTTTTGCATGCAAGTGATTAATCTTCTTCTTTTGCAATTTGATTTTCTGGATAAGAAATCCAATCACTCCAGCTACCTGCATACAATTTAACATTTTGGAATCCAGCCAATTTTAACGTAATGATATTTGGACATGCCGTAACACCAGAACCACAATATACAATGGTTTCCTTATCTTTCGACAGATTTTGGAATCGTTCTTGTTGCTCAGCTTCATTCTTAAATTGTCCTGATTGCAACATTCCATCCTTCCAAAAATAGTTTGCTGCTGTCGGAATATGTCCTGCTTTATGATCGACAAGTTCCTCTACACCAGCATAACGTTTCGGCTCTCTTGAATCAATTAACGTAACATCTGCACCTGCCTGGATATTCTCTCTTACTGTTTCCATCGATACAAGCATATGATCTTGTATGTTTGTTTTGAATGTTTTTCGTATAACAACAGGAATTTCCGTTGTTGTCAGTAGTCCATTCTCTTTCCAAACCGGGAAACCACCATCTAATATATATACTTTCTCATGTCCTACATAGTTACATAGCCACCATAAACGAGCAGCATTTGCACCAGCTTGACTGTCATACGCAATTACTGTCGTATGTTCATCAATACCAACCTCCGAAAGCTTGTCCGCAAACTCTTCAATGCTTGGCAACGGATGGCGGCCACCATGTTCTGCTATAGGACTTGATAAATCTAAATTCAAATCAAAATATAACGCATGAGGAATATGTTCTTCTTCATACTTTTCTCTACCCCAATTAGGATTCGCTAAATCAAAACGACAATCGATTACACGGACGTTCTCATCTTCTATATGCTCACGTAACCATTCGACTGTAACTATCATCTTTAACGACCTTCTTTCTCTTGTAAACGACTTACATACTCCATAACCATTTCTTCTGTAACATATTTACGCTGTAAGGTAACACCATTTTTTGCAAGATCATTAATTTGCTTTGTTACAACATTAATGACATCAACCGAAAATTCTTTCCCATTTGACGCAAGAGATACGGCTGCTTCAATAGCTGCTTCACGCTGCGCATCTAATTGTAAACATGCTTTTACACTTTCATTTTGTTTACGAGAATGTGCTGTAATTGCTTTATGTACTTCCATCTTCTCTTCCCCCTAAATAAGTTATACGTTCTAATTCAATTCCATTGCAAGCCGAATCATATCACAGCATACAATGCCATTTTCAATAATCTCTTCTTCATAATGCTTCGAAAAGTAATCAAAATCAATAGAAAAAATACGAAATCCACATTTTTGATATAAAGCAAGTTGTGAAACACTAGAATTGCCTGTACCAATTTCAAGTTTTGACATACCATATCCTTTAGCAGTTTCTACGGCATGCCTTAATAGCTTCTTCCCAATCCCTTTTCCTTGCAAATGCTCTGCAACCGCAATATTCATGATTTCCATCGTCTTCGGCCTTGTTTCCAAAAGAACATACACACCGATGACGCTGCCCCCTTGCTTTGCTACGTATGTTAACCCTCTTTGTACATATATAGCTATTTGCCGTTCACTTGGATCAGCAAGTAGTAATAAAGACTTCGGTATAGCCTCTTTTAAAATACGTTCTATTACAAAAGACATAAAAAATCCCCCCATCTCTATTGTTCTAAACCCTCCTTGTCTACCATAAATAATAGAAAGGAGGGATTCACCATGGACAACAATGAGAAAAAATGCAACGTCATCTCTATTGATGGAAAGAAGAAGAAAAGCGACACGTATTCCTATCCAAAATTAGTAGTTGAAAATAAAACATACGAATTTTCTTCATTCGTCTTATGCGGTGAAACACCAGATGGCAGACGACTCGTTCTTACTCATATGATTTCTACCGATGAATTTGCTGGATTTGTCAAATCTTTAGATACTGTACTGCAAAAGAAAATTGAACGAATCTTTTTCTCATAACGACTATATAACATAAATTTCTTTTTCAATCTCTACTAACTGCTTGTGCAATTGTTCTTTACTTTGTTCATATAGAAATACATCGATCGTTTCAGCCAATGCAAACAATATACTTTCATAATAGTTCATCACATCTTGTTGCATCAATTTTTGGAATAAGTTCCACTTCATATCCCATTCTTGCTTATAATGATGAACAAATAAATCTTTTTCATCGGCTACATAGTTTGATACAAGCGGTTCTAATACAGATTTAGCGTCTTCTTGCATAAAAGCTTTGTCATTCTTTTCAAAAAAGCTTTTCTCATTTTTAAAACGTGCCAGTGCTTTTTTGAAATCTTTTATTTCAACTGAAGGGAACGGTTCTTTATGTGTAATATCTTTATATTCATACTCCACTGTTCCATTCATAGAAATTGATTGATTTTCTACTTTACAGTTCACTACAATTTCGTCCTTTGCACGCTTCATCGCTTCGTCTATCCATTTTTCAAGACGTAATGATGTCGCACGCATTTCTTGTAATAAATCATGCTGAATAAATGCTACTAATTCCATAACACACTGTTGCAATTGTGTTTTCACATTTCCATCCGTTCGAAGTGACGCCGGATTAATAAATTCAGTAAACACATCGTTATAACGTAGGAATAGACGCTGTTGCACGTAATAAAGCAACTCTTTCACTTCATTTTGCATCGCCTGTTCTTCAGCAAGTACACTATATGATGAAATGATATGAAGTAGTTGATCACGCTCTGCTTCATATTTTTTCGTTTGCTTCTCTTTCTCTTCATTCCCCTGCTTTGCACCATTTATCATGTTTACTAAAAGCTGATCTGCCCCTTTCAACGCACCATATAGAGCATGCACAGAAACAAGCATTAAATCTCTCATCATAAAGGACGTAAATGATTCCTCAAACTTAGTAATTCCAGAGTTTTGTAAAATACCATACTTCTCTTTTTTAACATTCTTTCCTTGTTTCTCTTCAAGCGCACATAAACTTGAAATTGCAAATAAACGCGGATTTCTAATACCGTATTGCAGTAGCTGATCTGCGATATAACCTTTTACCATTTCAAGTTCTTCTTCAGACTCTGCTAAATCCGCCGCATTAATTAAGAAGAACATTTTATCAAGAGCAAAAGTATCCTTTACACGACCAAGCTGAATTAAAAATTCACGATCAGCACGAGAGAATACATGGTTATAATATGTTACAAATAAAATAGCATCTGCGTTTTTAATATACTGGAATGCAACATCAGTATGGCGAGCATTAATAGAATCCGCTCCAGGTGTGTCTACAAGCGCTACTCCCTGCCTTGTTAAAGCACAATCATAATAAAGCTCCATATACTCAACGAAGCATGATTTTTCTTCATTCGCTACATAATCAGAGAACTCTTCTAATGTGACTTGTACTTGTTCTCCTAAATAAGTAGAAACTGCATCATACCCTTTTTGTACCGCTCGTAAAAAGCTAAATGTTGTTTTTTGCTTCCCAGTCGGTGAAGGATATTTCATAACTTTATCAATTTGTGCTAACGCCTCATCTAACGTAGTAATCTCATAATGAAACAGCTTATAAACAGCTTTCATATCTTCTAATAGAGCTTGCTTTGATTTGAATTGAACCATTACTGTTCCGTGTGGTTTTTCCTCTGTAACCGGCAAAATTTGATTAATCGTTGCCGTCGTCGGATTTGGTGATACAGGAAGTACCTTCTCACCAAGTAAGGCATTGGCAAATGATGATTTCCCAGCACTAAAAGCTCCGAATAACGCTACTGTAAATTGTTTCGTTTCCACACGACGCCTTTTTTCTATCACCTCTTGCTGTACATGTTTCAGCGCTGGCAATGGCTCTAATATCATTTCAGCTTTCTTCACTTTCTCTAATATACGCTGAATATTTAAAGCTGCCGTTCCTTTTATCTCTTCTTCATGAGCCGCTACATTATCATTTACAATTTCCTGCTCTTGTAGTGTGAATTTCTCACTAACAATTTGTTTTTCACGTTGCAATATCTCCTCTATTTGCAATCCTTCTGGTGTAGCCACACGCTCGTGCCAAACATTTTGTAAATAACTTTCATATGTCTCTAAACTGTTACTGTATTGTAATTCCGTCTCTTTTGCCGTTTGCAACATCGTATATTTTTCAATCTCTTCTTCCATACGAGCAACTGCTTCCTTCACTTTTTGCTTTAAAACGACTGCACTTTTATCAAAAATTTGCTGTGCTTTTGTAAAATAACGTTTCTTCAGTTCATTCGCTACATCCGCTGTATAAAGAAGTAAGTAATCACCTGTGAAACCTGCACCTTGTTTAATGACTTCAGCTAACATTTCTGGTCCAAAAGCAATTTCTAAAGCATATATGTCTTTCCCAATTTCCTCCGTGAACAATCCTTCTTCTTTTAAGAAGGCTACAATAAATTCTTTCACATGAAAATCAAGTTGCGTTTCAACAGTCTTTTGAAGGGCAGAATAAAACGCCTCTACACGTCTTTGTTTTTCTTGCTCCGTCTTTCCTTTCGCAAATAGCAAACCAACTTTAAACTTTGTTAATTTCGTTTCTAAATATGCATTTGCCAATTCTCTCATTTCAAATGGCATTAAATACGCGTTATCTAATATAGCTTGTAAACCTTTTATAAATTCGTTTCTCACATGAGATTCTTTACTAGCCTCGCGATGTTTAGTTTCCGTTAGCTCTTCTTTCTTTTCAACTATTTCTGAAATCGAAAGCGGTGATGCTAACTCTTCCTCATATGTCAAAAGAGCTTTTTCATTTTCAGAAACAATAAACGAGAAATGTTCTCCCATTAAATATTCTGTTTCTCGCTCCATTCCCTCTCTTACATACTGCTCTTTTTCTTTCATAATAGAAGTAATTAATGTTTCTAAACTTCCAATTTCATTATGTTGATGGTTCATCATTCGTAATGACGTATAATAAACTCCATCTACTTCAATATCCCAGTTAGAAAACGATTGTTTCACACTATCTTTATAATCCTCAAATGATAATTCATTTTCTTTATGTTTATCTATTTGATTTACAACGAGATAAACCGTTTTATTACGTTGTTTCAATTCTTTAACAAATTGCAAATTCACTTCCGATTGGACGTGATTATAATCCATCATATAAAAAATTACGTCTGCTAGATGAAGTGTCGATTCTGTCGCTAGTTGATGGGCATCATCTGTCGAATCAATTCCTGGTGTATCAACTAACATAACTCCCTCAGGAATTGGCGCATCATTTCGATAAATATGAACACCAATTACCTCATCGCCATCTTTACAAATCTGTTTTAATTCTTCTGCTGAATATGCACCGTCATATTCGTACTGTTCTCCAGATTTGACCGTTACAACAACACGATCTAATCCCTTTTCAATTTTGACGACGTTAGCGCTTGTCGGAATCGGACTTGTTGGTAACAACTGCGCTTTATATAGATGATTCATCATCGTTGATTTCCCTGCCGAAAAGTGTCCGCAGAATGCTATCATAAGCTGCTCTTGTTTATATTTTTGAATCACTTCAAACAACTTTAAGCTATTCTCTGCATCGCCGTGTTTTTGCCACTCTTCATAAAAACAAACAAGTTTTTTCATACCGTTTGTCTGTACTATGTTTGTCATCCCCTTGTTCCCCTTTATCCAAGATGTATATACTTTTTCCCGCTATTTGCGAGCTCTTAATCAGTGAGAGATGCATCTCCCCATTGATTACAGTTTCACTTTACTATCATACTAAATTTTCAGCATATTCTCATTAAAAATAAAAAATCCCTTTCATTCTTTTTACAAATGAAAGGGATTTTATGTCATTTTATTCATTTTGCTGTTCCTACTCCATTTAAAACATATTTCGCAATAACTGCATATACAGCGACTGTACCTGCTACTAATGCATATACCATACTCGCGCACCAACCTTTTTTTGATAATGATTATCACTTTTGAATACATTTTATCATTAAAGAGAATCATTATCAACAAATTTCTAAAAAAGAAAGCTCCTTCGGGAAAAGGAGCTTTACTGCCTGTTTTAAAGAAGTTTAAAACTTGCTGTGCACTCTTATTATATCTCATAATACACATCTTAACAGTTTTAAAAATTGGAAATCCCCTCTATCCCCTCCCCCTTACATTTTGTATAATAAAAGGGAATTACTTATTAAGGAGGAAAATAATGACACAAAATCTCACGCAAGGCGAGAGGATACACTCAATTGATATCATTAGGGGAATAGCTGTACTAGGTATTTTTCTTGTTAACTGGCCTATTATTGCTGGAATTGACTCACGTGATCTTTCAGGAGTTTATGAGGGACTAGATAGTTATATCCGTCTAATTTACGATATGTTTATTCAAACAAAGTTTTATACTATCTTTTCGTTTTTATTCGGACTAGGCTTTTATATTTTTATGACTCGTGCTGAAGCGAAAACAGATCGACCAAAAACTTTATTTGTTCGTCGCTTACTTATTTTATTATTATTTGGTTTCTTACATTATGTGCTTTTATGGGACGGAGACATTTTACATACTTATGCAATCGCTGGATTTTTCTTATTTTTATTTTATAAGAGAGAACCTCGTACCATTTTAATATGGGCAATTGCTTTATTAAGTATTTTTCAATTTCTTATACTAATTGCTAGTATTAGTGTTGCCTTAATGTCAAAGGCTGAACTTGGATTCTCCTTACCAGTCATGCCACTTGAAGACTGGGTGTCACAAATACAAAATCGTTTCCATGCATTTTATGCTGATGGAATAGTATTAAATATTACAATGCTCCCAGAAACAGTTGGGCTATTTTTACTTGGTTTATACGCCGGTAAAAAGGATATTTTCCGCCGCACGAAAGAGTTAGATACAAAACTTAAAAAATGGCAAATTATTACGTTCATTTTAACATTACCAATGTGGTTCTTCATGGTTCGTTACTTCTTATCAAAACCATTTTATGAACCAATTTATATGCAGGCCTTTACAATGTTCAGTGGAAAAACATTATTCATCTTCTACATTTTCACGCTAATGCGTTTATTACAAAAAGAAAAATGGCAAACATTATTACGCCCATTCCAATACGTTGGACGAATGGCGTTAACAAATTACATCTCACATACAATTGTTACATTACTTGTATTCGGACTATTGTTCAAAAACGATTATCTTGCTCCATTATGGGTAGGACCTCTATTTTGCATCAGTTTTTATACGTTACAAATCTTTATTAGCCGCTGGTGGCTTTCACATTATCAATACGGGCCACTTGAGTACATTTGGCGGCTTGGTACGTATGGGAAAATGATGCCACTTAAAAAGAAAAGCAAGGTCTCATAATGAGACCTTGCTTTTCTATGCTTCTCTTACTGCATTTTGCATCGAAACTGGCTCTTCTTTTACTTTCCCTTTTCGCTGCGGCACCATATTAAATACAATATTTAAAAGTACTGCTGATGCACTTCCTAGCACAATTCCGTTATCTGTTAAAATACGAATATTTTCTGGAAGTTGTGAGAATAATGTAGGAACGACTGTAACCCCAAGCCCAATTCCGACAGAGCATGCAACAATTAATAAGTTTTCTTGCTTTCCAAAATCAACGCTACTTAACATTTTAATACCATATGCCATAACCATACCGAACATCGCTAACATCGCACCACCAAGTACTGATTTCGGAATGATTGTTGTAATAGCTGCGATTTTTGGAATGAACCCAAGAACGATTAACATACCACCACAAGTATAAATAATAACGCGATTTCTTACTCCTGTTAATTGAACAAGTCCTACGTTTTGAGAGTAAGTTGTATATGGAAATGCGTTAAAAATACCACCTAACACCATCGCTAACCCTTCTGCGCGATAGCCTTTTGTTAATTCTTTTTCACCGATCTTTTTATTACAAATATCAGATAACGCAAAGTATACACCTGTTGCTTCTACAATCCCTACACAAGCAACGAGAATCATCGTAATAATTGGCGTTAATTCAAATGTCGGTGTACCGAAGTAAAACGGCTGAATACCGTGGAACCAATCTGCTTCTCCAACAGCTTGCAAGCTTACTTTCCCCATAAACGCTGCAACGATTGTACCGAACAAAAGACCTAATAAAATAGAAATAGAACGGATAAATCCATCAAAGAAACGATACATAATGATGATAAATAATAATACGCCAAATGCTAACGCTAAGTTTTCAAGACTTCCGAAATCTTTGCTTCCTACTCCGCCAGCCATATCATTAATCGCTGCTGGAACAAGTGTAACTCCAATTACAGTAACAACGGACCCTGTTACGACAGGGGGAAATAATTTTACAAGCTTTCCAAATAATTTCGCAAAAATAACAACAAACAAACCGGCAGCAATAATTGCTCCATAAATAGAAGACACGCCGTATTGTTTCCCAATTGCAATCATCGGTCCAACCGCTGTAAATGTACAACCTAGTACAACTGGAAGTCCAATACCGAAAAAGCGATTTGATAATGCTTGTAAAATTGTTGCAACGCCGCACATTAATAAATCAATTGAGACTAAATATGTTAACTCTTTTTGATTTAAGCCAAGTCCGCCTCCCACAATAAGTGGAACGATAATTGCACCGGCATACATAGCAAGCATATGCTGCATACCTAGCGATGCGATTTTAAATGGATGTTGCTTCATCGCTTATTTCACCTCCGCAGTTTCTTGCTGTACAAATGTAACTGTGCCGTTATCAAGTGATGCAATTTCTGCTAGTGACTCAACACGAACGCCTTGTTCACGAAGCTTCTTTCCTCCATCTTGAAATGCTTTTTCAATAACAATTCCAATTCCCGCAATGCTTGCTCCAGCTTGCTCTACTAAACTCATTAAACCCAAAGCAGCCTGACCGTTTGCTAAAAAGTCATCAATGATCAATACACGATCATTTTCATCAATATGAGTGCGAGATAGTGAAATTTCATTTGTTTCTTGTTTTGTAAATGAATATACGTTTGCAACATACATATTATCTTGTAACGTTAACGATTTACGTTTTCTTGCAAAAATTACTTTTACACCAAGCTCTAATGCAGCCATAACCGCTGGTGCAATGCCAGAAGATTCAATCGTCACGATTTTTGTAATGTTCTCTTCTTTAAAACGTTTAGCAAATTCTTTTCCAATCTCTTGCATAAGTACCGGATCAATTTGGTGATTTAAAAATGCATCTACCTTTAATACGTCACCAGATAAAACCTTTCCTTCGTTCAGAATCTTTTCTTGTAATACTTTCATGTTTGTTCCTCCTCTTATGCAATAAAAAAACTCCAAAAGCCGCCACCACTCGTTACAAGTGAGAGACGTGCTTTTGGAGTTTCGCAAAAAAGAATGCTTAACAAGCAAATATATTCGTCCTCACTCATAGTCAAAGTATTTACGGTACTTCGGTAGAAACTTGCAGGCCATATCCCCGCGATTATATGAGTGTAGCTAACTATTTATTTTATAGAAGGATTATAACGCAATTTTTATACTTTGAAAAGTATTTATTAATAAAACACGTACAAATTTTATAAAAACACTATTTTCGTTCGATTTTTGCAAACTCTTACATTCACTATTACAACTTCGTTAAAATGACTGGCCCATCTTTTGTAATCGCAATTGTATGCTCGTATTGAGCAGATAATTTCCCATCCATCGTTCTTGCAGTCCATCCATTTAAATCAACTTTAGAATAGCGCATACCTACATTTACAATCGGCTCAATTGTAATTACCATGCCTTCTTGCAGCTTAGGTCCTTGTCCCTGTTTACCAAAATGAAAAATTGCTGGTTCTTCATGAATCTCTTTACCAATCCCATGCCCCGTAAAATCTCTTGCAACAGAAAAACCTTCAGCATTTGCATAACTTTCAATTGCAAAACCAATATCCCCTACATGATTACCGATTATCGCCTGATCAATTCCTTTATATAAAGCACTCTCAGCCACTAGCAATAACCTTTTTGTTTCGTCAGAAACATCCCCTACTATATATGTCCATGCAGAATCTGATAGCGCACCATTTAAGTTTACTACCATATCAATTGTGACAACATCTCCCTCATTTAAAGGAACATCGGCCGGAAACCCATGACACATTTCATCGTTTACAGACGCACATATCGCATATGGATACCCGTTATAACCTTTCTGCTCAGATGTTGCGCCATGCTTTTCTAAATACACTTCAACAAACGTCTCAATTTCTTGTGTTGTTATTCCCGGTTTTATCATTTTTCCAATTTCTCTATGACATGAAGCAAGTAATTTCCCAGATTCATGCATCAAATCTATTTCACTTTTCGTTTTAATTGTAATCATTCTACCTCTCCTTGCTAAGCTTGCTATTTGCTACTAAAGTTCAATCATACACACCCTCTAGCAAAAATTCCAATTACAAAAGCAAACATCATTTATTTTTATTTTTATTTTTATTTTTTAATATGCATTTTTTCGGATGTTCATTTAGTGTTTTTTATTGATATTCACTTATAAACAACGTATAGTGTTACTATACTATTAAAAGGAGGGTTTTTAAAAATGATACATGCAGGAAGACTACGTCAGCAAACTTTGAACACTAAGTAACTTAATATGTTCAAAGGCTCTGTTTTCATAAAGCAGAGTAAACGGGATTAGTCTGCACATTTTTAATAATCTTCAACGGAAAAGTACACTTTCTACATGGAGAAAGGCAGATATACATCTGTCTTTTTGTCGTATGTTTTTTCATACAAAGAGAGACCTCTATTTCTTATATCCTCGTTTACTCTTAACCACAGACAGAAGCCCGTCTGTGGTTTTTTTATGATTACATCTTCTTATATCTCACTAATTTGATCCTATTGGTGTAGTTAGGGGAAAATGGTAACAGAAAACGTACTCAAGCATTAAGATTAAAATAAGCATTTGGAGGAAATAAAAATGAACACACTTAAAATTAAACAATTAGCAACTAAGGAAGGCCTAAATATCTTAGAAGATTCAATAAAAATCAATGAATCTGGTGTTGACTTTCAAGTAGCACACGCTAAAGAACAAAACGGAGATAAATGGATACTAAGAATTCCTCGTAGACCAGAATCTATGAGACATGTCCTACAAGAAAAAAAGGCATTGGAAATCATAAAAAACCATGCAGGATTCCAAGTTCCTGATTGGTCTATATTCACTGAAGACTTAATTGCCTATAAGCAACTAAGTGGCGTTCCTGCCGCCACTATTGATATAGAACAACAAGGATATATATGGAGCTTTAATGAAAAAAACGCACCATCTGAATACCATATTTCATTAGGAAAAGTTCTAGCGAATTTACACTCATTACCTCAACAAGGATTTAATAATATCGGTATTGAAATTCTTACTGCTAATGAATTAAGAGCTTCTATGGAACAAAGGATGAATCGAGTGAAGGAACAATACTATGTCAATCAAAAATTATGGGATCGTTGGCAAGCATGGCTAACTGAAGATTCTTTTTGGCCATCTCATGTAGGAGTAACGCATGGGGATATACATCCAGGTCATATCCTGATTGATAAGAAAAATAATGTAACTGGCTTAATCGATTGGACAGAAGTAGGGATAGCTGATGTTTCTATAGATTTCACATCACATTATCTGCTCTTTGGGAAAGATGGACTAACAAAGTTAATCAGCTCTTATGACAATGCTGGTGGTAAAACTTGGCCAAGAATGGATGAACATATTATCGAACTTCTAACAACAAGTAGTATCACTGTTGCTGAATATGCTCAAGTGTCAGGTTTGAAAGAGATGCATGAAGCAGCTGTACACATGCTAGCAACTGAAAGTTAATGTAGTTACAAAAAAACTTTAAACTAAAAAACAGAAGAACTCTCTTCTGTTTTTTAGTCATTTTTACATATATAATTCATTTTCAAAAACTCAAAACAACTACCGTTCGTCTCCTGGATAAACGTTCCAACTGCTTCAAATCCTGCCCTTTTATATACTTTAATCGCTCTCTCATTAAATGTCGCTACTGATAGTGTTATATAGTTGCAGCCGTATTTTTCTTCACTAAAATCTAGTCCAGCCTTCACGAACTTTAACCCTAATCCATTGCCAGCTATATCAGGTCTCATTCCAAGTCCTATATCAACCGTTTGATTATTCATTTTAGAAAAACTCAAGTAACCAATGAGAGTACCATTTTCCTTCACAGCAAACGTATCGTCTCCTCTCATTTCAGTACTTAAAAACTCTGCTAAATCTTCTTGATCTGCCTCTATATCATAAAAGGAATATTTCCCTTCATAATGCCAGTTGTATGCAATTTCCTCTGCTTCCTTTTGGTTCATTACTGTAAATGTATAATCCATTCTCCCATCCCCTTTAAAAAAAGAGCTGCAATTAAGCAGCTCTTTTTTATAACTCGTAAATCTCTCTATACTTCGCTTCTAAATAATCAGCTAAGTAGTTTGCATTTAGCCCTTCACCTGTTACATCTTCTAAAATTTCAAGTGGCTTTTTCGTTTTGCCATATTGATGAATGTTTTCTGTTAACCACTCACGAATTGGCGTCACGTTACCTTCTTCTAATAATGCATCAAAGTTTGGAATATCTTTTAGCATTCTTTGCTGAAATTGCGCTGCATACATGTAACCAAGCGCATAAGATGGGAAGTATCCAAATGAGCCACCAGCCCAGTGAACATCTTGTAATACACCTTGTGCATCATTTTCTGGACGAATTCCTAAATATGCTTCCATCTTATCATTCCAAGCCGCTGGTAAGTCCTTCACTTGTAGTGTACCATCAAATAATTCTTTCTCAAGCTCATAACGAACCATAACATGAAGCGGATATGTAAGCTCATCTGCTTCTATACGAATGAATGAAGGCTTCGATTCGTTAATCGCATCATAAAACTCATCGACTGATATATCGTTAAATTGACCGTCACTATACTCTTTTAATAAATCATAATTTTTCTTCCAGAATGATTTATTACGACCGATAAAGTTTTCAAAGAATAATGATTGCGATTCATGAATACCCATAGATGTTCCACTACATAGCGGTGTACCCTCAAACTTTTCTGCAATATTTTGTTCATATACAGCATGACCACATTCATGAATTGTTCCAAACACAGCCATACGGAAATCTTTCTCATCATAGCGTGTTGTAATACGAACATCCCCTCTATTTAATGTAATTTCGAAAGGATGTACCGTTTCATCAAGACGCCCTGCTTCAAAGTCATAATTCAATTGCTTTAATAACTCTAATGTAAAGTTCTTTTGTTTTTCTTTCGAAAAGTGTTCCGATAAAGCACTTGTTTTTAATCCCTTTTTAGACTCTGAGATTTCTTTTACAAGCGGCACGATACGCTCACGAAGTTGACCAAATACGTGATCTAACACTTCTACTGTAATACCAGGCTCATACATGTCTAATAATGTATTATATTTATATGTTTCGTAACCCCAATATGTAATAAATTTCTTTTTGAATTCAACAATTTTTTCTAAGTACGGACGGAACATTTCGAAATCAGATTTTTCCCGTGCTTCTTCCCACACACTTTCCGCTTTCGCTTCTAATTTCACATACGCTTCGTATTCAGCTTGTGGAATTTTCTTATTTCTATCATATTCTTTACGACACTCTTCAACCATTTTCTTCGTCGTTTCAGAAAGTTTATCTTCAGATATTAAAGCTTCAAGCTCAGTTAAGTAGTTCCCCATCTCATCTGAAGTCGACATAGCAAACACTTCTGACGAAAGCATCCCTATGACTTCTGAACGCTGATCCACACCTTTTTTTGGTGCACCCGTTCTTAAATCCCAAAACATTAAGCTTAATGCTTCTCCGTAATTTTCTATCTTCTTCACATATGTTAAAAATTGTTTTTCTACTTCATATGTAGCAACTGTCATCGTATAAAAGACCTCCTTTTTCTACCTCAAACTTATTTCGACACGAAAACATAAATTCCTTTTATAATAGAAAAAAAGCTTGGCAAGCACCAAGCTTTTCCTTATAATTCTTTACCTTCTACCGGAAGTACTTTTTTCACTGCTTCTATCACTTTTTCATCTTCCGTATCTGATAGGAAGATTGATATAGCACCTTTATCGTCGCTCGTACGAATTAAACGTCCAATCCCTTGACGAAGGCGTAAAATCATATATGGCACATCTACATCCCAGAATGGATTATTTACGTGCTTACGTTTCGCTTCAAACACAGGATCGTTTGGAGGGAATGGTAATGACCAAATTATTACATGTGATAATGATGAACCCGGAATATCTAAACCTTCCCATAAATGAACGGCACAAAGTACAGTCTCTTCTTCATTTTGGAAACGAGAAACGAGCTGACTAATTTCTTGATCCCCTTCATATAAGAACGGAACTGACATTTGCTCTTTACTTACATATTCTTTGAACGCTGCAAGTTCTTGCGTTGTACGGAATAATACAAGCGTACGTCCATTCGTTTTCTGTATATTTTCAAGTGTATATTGACACTTTCTTTCCCATTCATTTTCTTTCGTATGCGATAGTAAGTTTACTGCCATTTGCTCTTCATAATTAAACGGTGAGGCAACTGAGAATGATAAGTAATCTTTTACCCCTAAGCTATTTGCAGTAAATGCGAACGAATCGTTGTCCGATAATGTCGCAGAAGAGAAAATGTATGGAATTTTCTTCGAGAATACTTTTTCTTGTAACACTTCTTCAACTGCACGCGGCATAATAACTAACGTGAAGGCACCATCACCTTCTTCACCCCACGTAATTACATTTTTCTCATGCATGAAAAGACGAAGTGAATGTTCTAACACATCTAAATGTTCATCAACGATATTTAAATCGTATGTGTTTACTGTATGCATTTCACTCTCAAATACTAGTGCATCACCGACTTCACCGATTTTTGCATAAAGTCTTTTCGCTTCTGCGGTTACTTTTTCTGTCACAGTAATTTCTAAACGATCAGAACCTTCAATTTCCTTTTTATTCTCTTGTAACACATCAAAGAATCGCTCTGTTTGCCAAATTGTTTCTTCTACTAAATGTGCAAACTCTTCACGAATATCGTTCTGTAACAATCTCGTTAAAAGCTGCTCCATCATCGTTTGCTTTAAACGGTACGTTAAAGCTTTTTGAGCTGCATATTCTACAAGATGTCCTTCATCGAATACAACGCAGCTACTTTCAGGTAATAACGGAATTTGTCCTTCACGTTTACGAGCATCGTACGTCCAAATATGATCCATATAAAAATCTTGAGAACAAATGATTAAATCTGCCGCTTTACGATAATGTTCACGAGAAAGAGTTTGTCCACAACGATGACGTGAATCACAAGTGAAGCAATCTTGGAAGTAATCCCAGTTTACTTTTGACCATTCCTCATCATTTAAAAGTGGAAATTCTTTTCTGTCACCATAGTGAGTAAAGTTTTGCATCGTACCATGATCAAATACAAACTGTGGTAATTCATAATATACGTCTTCAATTACTTCTGGAGCTCGTCCACTCATAACATCTTCAAGTTTACGTAAACATAAATAGTTATCCATCGATTTCGCAAGTCTTACGTCAACAGATAGTCCTAATGCTTCTGATAACTTAGCAATGTCCCCTTCTTCTTTCACAAGCTGCTCAATTAATGTTTCATCTGCACAAGCGATAATAGCAGGTTTTCCTGTATAACGCGCATAACAAATTGCATATAAAAGGTATACAATCGTTTTCCCTGTTCCTACACCCGCTTCTGCGAACATAACTTTTTTCTCTTGGAAAGCACGCTCTAATTGAAACGCCATAAAGATTTGTTCATCACGCTCTTCAAAGCCTTTTTCCGGAAGGATGTCGTAAAATACATCTCCAATCCACTCATTCAACTTATCATAAAAATTATCTTGTTTTCCTACTTCAAATGGTAATCTCTTCTCAGTAAACATCCTTAGCCTCCAACCAAAAAGTTTTTCTATAAAACGATATAGTAACTGCTACTCATATGTGTGCAGCCACTTTCCCCTGTTGCAATACTTAGAAATACACGAAAAAAAATTTTCCTTTCGAAAAAGGAAAATTTTCTTCTATATTAATGACTTTAAATACCGTTTATCAATCGCTGTTTCATGTGAAAGAGCTGATAAATATTCTTCTTGCGCTTTTTGTATTTCATCTACAATTACGCCTTGACTATCCACTTCTTTTCCGAGCTCATCATACGTACGGTGAATAGCTTTTTGAATCATCGATAATTGAAAACTATCCATATCACTGCCTCCTTTACGCATTACATAATAGCCAGTATATGCGTGCTAGAGGAGTTTTATACTATGAATTACGCGGTGGACGTTTTCCGAAGTATTGGTAGTAATCTGTACGGATAAATCCGTTAAATAGTTTACGTTTCTTCGATGCATCTTTTCCGTAACACTTCTCAAATGCTTCGTAACTTGTTAATACATACGCTGACCACGTATCTAATGGGCGAAATACTTGTCCCATTTCTTTATACAGTTGTTCAACGAGTGCTTTTTCACTTAAACGTTCTCCGTATGGAGGATTCGTTACGACGTAGCCATAATCCTCTTTTGTTGTGAAATCTTTTACTTGCATTTGCTTAAATGTGATTAAATCACCTAAACCTACTTCTTCTGCGTTTTCTTGTGCAACTCGAATCATACGATGGTCAATATCAGATCCAATGATTTGTAATGGTTGATTATAATTTGCTAAATCTTCAGCTTCTTGACGAGCTTCGCGCCAATTTTGTTTACCAACCCAGCCCCATTCATCCGATGCAAAGCCTCGGTTAAATCCTGGTGCGATATTTTGTCCAATTAATGCAGCTTCAATCGGAATTGTTCCAGATCCACAGAAAGGATCCACGAAAGGACGATCTGGCTTCCAGTTCGTTAACTTAATTAGAGACGCAGCTAATGTTTCTTTTAAAGGAGCTTCCCCTTGATCCATGCGGTACCCACGTTTATGAAGTCCAACACCACTCGCATCGATTGTTAATGTTGCAATGTCTTTCAACATTGCAATCTCAATACGGAATAACGGACCATCTTCTTCAAACCAAGTTGTACGTTTATATGTTGTTTTTAATTTTTCAACGACAGCTTTTTTAACGATACGTTGGCAATCCGAAACACTGAATAACTCAGATTTTAGAGATTTACCGATAACAGGGAATTCTCCGTTCTCTGGAATATAATCTCCCCAGTTTAATGCTTTCGTTTTTTCAAATAGCTCATCAAATGTTGTTGCTTTAAATTCACCAACTTTAATTTTCACACGGTCCGCAGTACGTAACCATAAATTCGTGCGACAAATCGCCTTTTCATCTGCTTCAAATGTTACTTTGCTGTTTTCTACTTGACATTCATAACCAAGATCGCGAACTTCTCGGGCAACTAACGCTTCAATACCCATTGCCGCTGTTGCAATTAAAGTAACTTTTCCCATTTGCATTCACCTCTTATGTATATTCAAACAATAATTAATAGCAATTTGTCCTATTAATCATTACATTTTACGAAAATTTTTCTCATTAACCATTGTAACTCATAATTTATAACTTCATACAAATAAAAAGCCCTCCTCTAACAAAGGAGAGCTGAGTTATTTCATAGTTGGTTCATAACGTTCTGTAAGCCATGTTCTGTTCCTTTGTACTGCAAACGGCCCACGCCTCGTACTCCGGTAGCAATCATCTATCTACAGGTTATGAAAACCTGTCCTTTTCCGTCGTTCATTTCCTTGGAAAAGATTCCCCTACCATTATTTGGGTTTCTCGCTCGTGGGGTTTACCTCGTTCCACTCCTATCATTTCTTCAAGGACTTCGTCACTGTGGCACTTTAAAGGTAGTCAAACCATATCCGAAAGGACTTAGGTTTTTTCCCTGCCGTTAAACCAGCCTTACAGCCAGAATACCCTAGCTTATGAATTGGCTAGGCACGAACACTACAGCCATCTCAGGCCGTGCGAGCATGGACTTTCCTCTACAACGTTGGCGTTGCAGCGATTGCCCAAACGTTATGACATCCATTAGTATAGTGGAAACAAAAAGATTTTGCAATGTTTTTTTCTATGTACAATGCCTCAACCTTGTTTCCACCTTATTTTATTCGTATAACTTACTTCCAAATACAGCTTTTTCTAAGTTGGATAAACGTTTTAAAATATCCGTATTCGTGTTGTTATATACCGGTTGTGCAACTGGTGTTTGTACAGGTTGTTGTGGAGCTTGTGTTGCAGCTAGTTTTTGTTCTTCTAATTCTCGTTTTAAACGAACATTTTGTTGCTTCAATTGATCAAATTCTTTGTGGAAAGCTTCATAGTCTTTAATAATCATATCAAGAAACTTGTCTACTTCTTCTTGTTGATAACCTCTCATACCTGTTTTAAATTCTTTTTCCAAAATATCTTTCGCCGTTAATTTAATTTTATCCGAAATCATTTTCTTCACCTCAAATTTTTGCCAAAACTTTCATTAACTAAATTTTTTCAGAAACAATGCCTTTTGTCAATCATATATACGAGTACAATATTACATATTACTCTGCATTATTCCACTGTTCCTCTTCTATTATATCTTGTAAATCAGAAAAAAGAATGAAATAACTGTGATAATTTTCTATTTCTCCTTTTTTCTTAGCTACTTCTACAATATATTTAGGACTCCCAGGCTTTTCTTCATCATATACAGCTAAAAGAGCATCACTTTTTTCAATAAAAAATTGATTCTTTAATTTAAATTGCTCTGGGCTTTCGTACTTCCGTTTCGTAATACTATCAATGTGATCTGCTTGTGAAAGAATAAATTCGTAATATTCACGGTTATCTTCTTTCCAATTTTCTTCTTGTTCTAAAAAAGGAGTAAATACCGCTAATTTTAAATCTGGATATTCTACTTGAATTTCAAAAACAACTTCAGCAGCCCACAATTCTACACCTAGCTGGCCGCTTATAATAACCCACTCCAAACCATCTTCTACAAAAGCAGTTAATTTACGATGCAGCGCTTTTTTTATGCAGTCTACTCCTGGATGATCCTTTTTAAATATTCCAAGTTCAAATGGCTTATATCCTGTTACAGCAACAACTTTCATATCAACACTCCAATTAAAAAAAAAGAACTAGCATTTTGCTAGTTCTAACATATCATTTACTTTTTAAATATTCCACCAACGTTTGGTCCAACATTTGGTCCTACATTCGGTCCTGGTCCAAACGGGGATACATTCGGTCCTGGTCCAAATGGAGATACATTCGGCCCTGGTCCAAATGGAGATATTTGATGACCGTGGTGATGGTGACCATGACCACATGGTCCACATCCACCGCCAAATCCTGGATCGATTGGATCTACAACATTTACATTTGAGTTTGTTTGCGGGAAGAAGTTTTGGTTTTTAATTTGTTGATGGTGTACGTGTGTCGTATGCGTTGGGAAAATGTGTGGCACCACCGTTGTTGAAAAAGAATGTGTTACACACTGTTTCGTCGGATGAATGACAGGAGCAGTCGTACAAATAGGTCCTACAGGCTTATGCCCTCCAAAACAAGGATGACAATGATGCATAGTTTTTTCTCTCCTCTCTCGTTAAGAAAATCTGATTACACTTTACAATATGAGAAAAGAGGTGAAGCCGTTTGTTATATATACCCATTTGTTTCATGGAAATTTGTCTAGTGCTACACTTCATTCATGCTATTTCATTATGGACAACAATCCATCATCACTTACCAAAGAACCCTCCAACCTGCTTAACAATCCCCGTCACTTGATTCATCGCATTCATCATTTGTCCAGCTGTATTCATCATTTTATTCACATCATAGTTACCATCTGAATTTTTAAATTGGGAAACAAAGCTCGAAAACTGACTTGGTTGCTGTTGTTGCTTTTGTTTATTCATCGTCGGATACGGTTGTTTTGGCGGATAAAACATCGCTTGTTGATTTCCATAGGGAGATGGTGATGGTGGCATATAATATTGTGAGTTCATATAAGTTTGCTGCTGATTCATATAGGATTGTTGCTCTTGTTGCGATTGATTCATATAGGGTTGCTCTTGTTGCTGTTGATTCATAAACGATACTTCAAATGGCTGGTAATAATTTTGATTTCCATAATGAGGCTCGAAAGGATACATATTATACCGTAAATATGTATCCGTATTATATTGGTACATATTTTGCTGTGCATATGGATTTGGTTGCTGATATACGTTAGATTGTTGAAACATGCATTCTCTCCTCCTTCACATAAGTTTCTACATATATAATATGTACTTGTAAAATAATTTGTGTGACGGAGTATCTGTCTATTTTTGTCGGAAGTTTAAATTTTTAAAAAATTAAAAAAGAAAACCCTTCCATGCTATGATAATTAAGAAGAAGATTCTCATGGGGGAGGAATCAACATGGTATTAGGGGATTTAAAACAAGCGTTTTCTCAAAAGAAGGGGTATTACACAGAGAATGTAAATGAATTATTAGACTTTGCGAGACATTGTTATCTCGAAGGAAAAATATGTATATCGGATTACCGAACATTAATAAAAGAATTAGAAATAAACGGTGCAACAAAACCTACAACAATGACAGAAGCTTAAAAAAAACAAGAGGGTTTCCCCTCTTGTTATTTACATTGCTCAACTATATTTTGCAAAGTATACGAAATGGCTTGATGTGTTTCAAAAAAACGTTTACCTTTTCCTTTATTTACAAAACATTGTAACACATTCGTTTGTAAATTATCGTACACTTGATCAATTTGCTGTACATGTATATACTTCGGTTTTTCTTCCTTAATCCACGTATAAGCTAATTCTTTCCACACCTTTAATTCCTCATCTACTATGTCTACAAACGGCTTCATATCCTTATAAAAGTCATATTCAATTATTTCTCTTTTTTTTACATTCGCTTCATTATTATACTGCATGAGTTTTTCTGAAGACTGTATTAATGCTTCATACTCCATTTCATTCCCACCTTATTATGCACTCACTACGATGTTTTGAAACGTCTTCACCCAATTCCCTTTTTCTTCGTGATGCACTAATTTATTTTCCATATGCTCAATATGCATTTCTGTTATTTCTATCTTATTACATATTTTTTCGCTCTTATCCTTCAATGCATGATTTATTCTAATTCCTATATTCATTTCCAGCAAATCGAGAGAACTTAACATTTGATCCATTTTTTTCATTACATCTACTTTCTGAACCATCGCCATATACAAAACGCCCCCTTCTTTGCTTTTCCTTTGTCATGTAATTTCGCCGGATAATTCTTCACTCCTGCACACATGACAAAACTAGTTGTTATTCGTCAAAGAAATCATTTTGAATGTCATTTATAGAAATGGTAACAATACAAAAAGGAGGTGTATGAAGATGGCAAAGAACAAAAACGAAAAAAAGAAAAAACAAAACAAACAACAAAATAAACCCGAGACTGGTAATCCAAAGCTTGATGGCCCAAACTTCCCTGCTACATAAAGTGAAAGTTTAATTAATGGGGCTTTTCCAAACTACTAATTTCTAAATCCCCCTTAATCTTCTACTTTCATTCAGTTTTGAGATTAAAATCTTAACACACTTAGCAGGATTTCTTCACATTAAGAAGTCCCATCTTCATTTATAAAGATGGGACTTCTTTTTTATTATATCATGAACTCGTCTATTCTTTTAACAAAACGATTCACGATAGAAACAGCATAGATCTGCTCCCTCTTTCTTCTATACCATTCCTTTATATTAACTTCATCCTTCGGTTCTTCAAATAAAAACAATGCATTCATTTTCGAATCTTCACAAAACCAATCCCTCATTGTTATTTCCTCATGTGCAACAAGAGAATACACATCTCTTAGTGCAGGTGTATAGGATTTTCTAGTTCCCCTTAAGTAATATTCATAATCTTCTCTAGAGCCAGTATGTTTAGTTTGCAGTGCAAAATTATAAAATAAACGTTTATAAGTCGGATGAAACAATAACCACGCTAATTTTTTCCCAAGCTCTATACGCTTTTGCAACGTTTCAAATTGATAAACTGAAAACCCATACATCCCCCCTTCAATGGTTGGAAAAATAACTGCACTAATATGCAACATGTCTTGAACTTTAAAAAGCGCCGTATGAAATACATGTTTTTTAAAGTAGCTATTCTCAATAACTGGTTTTTGAATTTTATTTTGCTCATTTATAATAAGCGCTGTCATAAGCCTATTCATATCTTTTTTCTCCCAGAAAAATGTCCATTCTTTTTCCATGAAAAGTGATACGTTGAAAAATTGCAACAAATGAAAGAGAGGTATACGTCTCCTCTTGCTTTCTTCATATAGTAGTAACTGAGGAAATGCATCTAAGAAAATAATCCAATTAGCCTGTTCATATATGAGAAACAAATGTTTTTTTACTAATCGAGGCAAAACAGTAGCATAATATCTTCCTTCTAAATCAGTCATATTCCAGCCTGCATTTCTCGAAACCATACTCGCTAAAAAAGACCACCTGATTTCACTATTTCTTACATAAAATTTTTGATACGATTGTGTCCGAGAAATGTTGTCCATATTAGCTATTTCTGTTTTCTTTTTAATAGTGTGAATGATTGCTTTTTCTTCTTTTGTACAAACCATATTTTTACGATATTGTTTTATTTTTTCGTAATCATTCCATGTAAACATAAATAAGTCATCATGCCTTTCTTCAAAAAGGTCACATCTTTTTTCATTTTTTGATATAATCACCTTTGTAAGTAATTCTTAACAAGTTGGGAGTGGACACACTATGACCATTCGTTACCCAAATGGAAAAAGGTACAATCAAGCTTCACTACCTCCTAAAACACCAATAAAAAAACATACTTATAGTAATAGAGGTATGTCCCTTGAAGAGGAATTGAATGAAACAAATCAATATTACTTAACCCATAATATTGCATGTGTACATAAAAAACCTACACCTCTTCAAATTGTAAAAGTAGATTACCCCGCTCGAAGTGCTGCAGTGGTAAAAGAAGCGTATTTTAAACAACCTTCTACAACGGATTACAACGGTGTATACAAAGGGAAATACATCGATTTTGAAGCGAAGGAAACAAAAAACAAAACTAGTTTCCCACTTCAAAACTTCCACCTTCATCAAATTGAACATATGAAGCAAGTAATTGCTCATAATGGAGTTGCATTTGTTATTATTAAATTTACACTTTTTGATGAATTTTATTTACTCGATGCGAAACATATTATTGCATTTTGGAACCGTCAAAATAATGGTGGGCGTAAGTCAATTACTAAAGAAGAAATAGAAGCGCATGGATCATTGTTATCATGCGGTTATCACCCTCGGATTGATTATATCCGTGTACTAGACACGGTTTATTTTTCGTGATAGAGTCATCACTAAGGCTCTTTTTTCGACTTTTGAGGGAGAGAATGAAAGGTAGGAGAAAGTATAATGTCAGATAATTATCGTTCTCGTACAGAACGAAATCACGCGAAAAATCAAACGGAAGAAACAAATAAAGAAAAAAAACCAAAGAAAAAAGGCTCCTTTTTTAAGAAGTTCCTTATAGGTTGTCTACTTCTTGGTATCGTTGGTCTCGTAGCTGGCGTTTCCGCTTTCTTTGTTATGGTAAAGGACGCTCCAAAATTAGACAAATCAAAACTTGTCAATCCTTTATCAACAAAGTTTCTTGATAAGGATGGGAAGTTTTTCTATGAATACGGTGCGGAAAAACGAACCCATGTTACTTATGATCAAATTCCAAAAGTAGTTGAAAATGCATTCCTTGCAACTGAGGATTCACGTTTCTATGACCATAATGGAATTGATTTTAAACGAACTACAAAAGCAGTTATGGAAAATGTCACTGGTGGTTTCGGTTCCCAAGGTGGTAGTACGATTACACAACAAGTAGTTAAAAACTATTTTCTAACGATGGAAAAAACCGCAAAACGAAAAGTGCAAGAATGGTACTTATCTTACAAATTAGAGCAACAATACTCTAAACATGAGATTTTAGAAATGTACTTAAATAAGATTAATCTAGGTAATCGCTCTTACGGTATTGCAACAGCGGCTCAAAAATATTATCAAAAAGATTTAAAGGACTTACAATTACATGAAGCTGCGATGCTCGCTGGCTTACCTCAAGGTCCTAACATTTATGATCCAACAAAACCAGAAAATGTTGAACGAGCAACAAATCGTCGTAATATTGTATTAACATTAATGAATCGACACGGCTATATAACAAAAGAAGAAATGAATAACGCAATAAAGATCCCTGTAACTGAGGGTCTAAAAAAATCAGAACTAACTGAAATGAAGTTTCAAGCATTTTTAGATGCTGTCGTAAAAGAAGTTGAAAAAGAATACCCTGATGTAAATATCGGTTCAGATGGTTTAACGATTCATACAACCCTTGATCAAGGTGCTCAAGAGTACGCTGAACAAATTATGGATGGCAATCTCATTAAGTATCCAAACGATCAGTTCCAAGGATCATTTGTATTTATGGATACACAGTCTGGAGAAGTTCGAGCAATTGGTGCTGGGCGTAAAGAAAGTAAGTCTACTTTCAAAGGTCATAATATGGCTGTTGATTTAAAACGCCAAGTTGGTTCAACAATGAAACCAATTTTCGATTATGGTCCTGCAATTGAAAACCTTCAATGGTCTACTTATCATCAATTAAATGACTCTGAATATACTTACTCTGATGGCACAAAGATTAAAAATGCTACCGGTAATTTTAAAGGTGACGTTTCACTTCGTGAAGCATTGAAGAAGTCATTAAACATCCCGGCTTTAAAAACAGCTCAAGCAGTCGGTATTCCTAAGGCAAAAGAGTTTGCTGAAGGTTTAGGCATGACGTTTAAAGATGGGATAGCACATGAATCTACTGCAATCGGTAGTAATGAAAGCTCTCCGTTAGATGTCGCTGGGGCTTATGCAGCATTTGGAAATGACGGTGTATACAATAAACCTCATTTCGTTAAAGAAGTTATTTTCCCAGACGGAAAAAAGAAAAGCTTTAAACCGAAAGAACAACGTGCAATGCACGACCATACAGCTTACATGGTTACTGACGTTCTTCGTGACGTAGTAAAACCTGGTTCCGGCGGTACAGGGCCAACAGCATATGTTTCTGGCTTTGACGTTGCTGGTAAAACAGGAACACAAAACTTTGATGCAAGAGATGTAAAAAAATATGGCATCCCAGCTGATGCTAACAGAGATAGCTGGTTCGCTGGATATACACCACAATATACGATGGCTGTGTGGACTGGTTACGAAAAGAATGGTCCAGAAAATTACATTAGCGATCGTTATACTAAAATTGCGCAACAAATGTTCCAAGTAATGATGAGCAAATTCGCTACAGATAAATCTCGTTTCGAACGCCCTTCTTCTGTACAAGAAATAAACGGCGAGTTATACGTAAAAGGTGCGAAAAAAGATGCAATTAAAGAAATTAAAGTAGATCCACCTAGTGGCCTTAATGTCGCTTTCGATGGCGCTAGTACAGTTACACTAAACTGGTCTGGCCCAACAGCAGTTGATGCTTATGCGGCAACTTATAAAGCTACAGACGGTTCTAGCGGTAGCTTATCAGTTAGCGGTACAACAGCTACTCTTGGTGGTATTAAGCCTGGTGTTACTTACAGCTTCTCTGTAGTAGCGAAAAAAGGTACTGGAACAAGTCCTGCAGTTGGTGCATCCTTCACTGCCCCTGGTGGAACTCCAGACGCTAAGAAAGCTGAGGAAGAGGCAGCCAAAAAGAAAGCCGAAGAAGAAGCTAAGAAAAAAGCTGATGAGGAAGCTCAGAAAAAAGCTAATGAAGATAAACTAAAACAAGAAGAAGCTCAGAAAAAGGCTACTGAAGAACAGCGTAAACAACAAGAGCAACAAGAACAACAACGTAAACAACAAGAAGAGGCTCAAAAGAAAGCTGAAGAAGAAGCTAAGAAAAAAACTGAAGAAGAAGCTAAGAAAAAAGCCGAAGAAGAAGCTAAGAAAAAAGCTGAAGAAGAGGCTCAAAAGAAAGCTGAAGAAGAGGCTAAGAAACAACAAAATACAGGTGAAGATACACCTCACGCAGACGGAAATGTTGTTACAACAGAGTCTTAATACAAAAAAAGAAGTCCTTTCTCTTAACGAGGAAAGGACTTCTTTTTTGTTATCATTTTCTTTACATATAACTTTTCTATTTCAATATACAACTGTGCTAACTGAATATAAGAATGATAATTATTTGGTTTCTTTATAATGAACGAATATCGCTCCATAAAATTAACTGGTTGTACTTCCAATTCACTCGTGTAATCTTCCATTTCATTCAAACTATGAACAGGTTGCTCATTTAGCCAATATACAATTGATAACAAATGTGCTGCAAAAAGAATCATCGGGCCTTCAGCTTCTTGTTTCTTTCTGTTTCGAAATAATGTGGCAATGTCTTCATGCTTATTTTTCCATACATTCAACATTACCGGAATACTGTTTTCAATTTCATTCCACGGCTCATATTGTCTTTCTATATCAAATATAAAGTAAGTATTTTGTATGATTTCTTCAAAAGATTGGTCTGTATGATACTTAATCGAATTTGCGTTTTTTTGAAAAAATGGTAAGTACCGAAATTCTTTCGGTACTCCTATAACTCGCTCCATCCTTTATTTCCCCTTCATTCGCTTCTTTCCTTCGCGACACACTTCTAGCAATCGACACTCTTCACATTGTGGTCGCTGCGCTTTACAGTGATAACGTCCAAAGAAAATCAAACGGTGATGTGTAACGCCCCATTCATCCATCGGAATTTTCTTCATTAATGTTTTTTCGACTTCTAATACAGAGTCTTTCCATCTACAAATCGCTAATCGTTTGCTCACCCGCTCTACATGCGTATCGACAGCAATTGCCGGTATCCCAAATGCTACCGATACTACAACATTTGCTGTCTTCCGTCCTACACCAGGTAACTTCGTAAGCTCATCTCGATCTTTCGGCACTTCTCCATTGTAATCATCTAATAACATTCGGCACAATTTTTGAATATTTTTTGCTTTATTTCTATACAATCCAATAGAACGTATATCTTGTTGTAACTCTTCTAGAGAAACACTTAAATAATCTTCTGGTGTTTTATATTTTTGAAATAAATTTTTCGTCACTTTATTTACAAGTGCATCTGTACATTGTGCAGATAATGCCACTGCAATTACAAGTTCGAATGGATTATCATGAATCAATTCACAATGTGCTTCTGGATACATATCCGCCATTGTGTCTAAACAATAACGAATTTGCGTTTTATTTAACATAGACTTCCTCCTACATTACTGCTCCAACCAATTATAAAAAGGCACTTTCCCAGTAAATTTCGTCTCTTGTGTTGTTACTTGTTGCGCTCGTTGCTGATTTGCTCTAAATTTCCGTCCTTGATTTTGAGCTTGATCTACTGTTTTAATTCCATTCTTTTTCCACTCAAATAAAATACGATCAATATATCGGAAGTTCAGCTTACCGCTCATCACAGCTTCTCGTAGAGCCGCTTGAATTAAATTCGGATGATGTTGATCTTGATCCTCCCACATTCCCAATGTTTCACATTCAAATGGAGAAAGTGGTCTTCCGAATTCTTTTTCAAATACTGTATATAAATTTACTTGCAGTTGTTTTTTTTCTTTTTGTTCTTCCTCTATTGATTCATTCATTAAGAAATGCAATATTTTTTCCCATAGCGGTTGTAAAGAATAACTTTCACACATCATCGCTTCTGATCTTTGTCCACCTTCTAGTGATAAAAAACCTTTTTGAATCAATGTTTGAATTACTTCCATACATTTCATTTCCGCTATTGTCATTCGTTCGGAAATCTCCGACGGAGTCGGAAACGAATTTCCCGATTCTAAAAATGTATGCACATGAAGTAAAACCATAAATTCCGTTTCATTTAACCCTAATTTTTTATAATGCATCATAAGTAATTTTGGAATCGCAATGCTTCCCTGTTCAAACCACTGTAACATCATTTTCTTTTTCATCACCAAACACCTCGTTCTCTAGTATAACACACCTTTCGCTATTTCTTTTTGCCACAATTCGTCAAAAAAACCTCCCTATTATATAGAGAGGTTTTTTATTGTGTTAACGAAATATACAATTAAGCTTTCACTTTACTTTTCATAAACGTATGAATACGTTCTAATGCTTTCTCTACTTGTTCAAGAGATGTCGCATATGATAAACGAACGTTATTTGGAGCCCCAAATCCTGTACCCGGCACAAGAGCAACTTTTTCCTCTTCTAATAAAGCTTTCGCCCACTCATCAACTGTATCATATCCTGATAAAGCTACAGCCTCTTTTACATTAGGAAATAAGTAAAACGCGCCTTGCGGTTTAATACAAGTAAAGCCAGGGATTTGAATTAATTTATCATAAATAATGTTTAATCTCTCTTCAAATGCTTGGCGCATTGTTTCTACAGGTTGTTGTGAGCCTGCATATGCCGCGATTGCGCCGTATTGAGCGATTGAAGTAGGGTTTGACGTACTATGACTCGCTAAGTTCGTCATCGCTTTAATCAGCTGCTTATTTCCAGCTGCATATCCAATACGCCATCCTGTCATAGAATGAGATTTAGATACACCATTAATAATTAGGGTTTGTTCTTTTAATGCATTAGAAAGCTGGGCAATTGAAGTATATTCCGCACCACCATAAATTAACTTCTCATAAATTTCATCTGAAACGATTAAAATATTATGTTCTAAACATACTTCTCCAAGCTGTTGTAATTCTTCTTTGCTATAAATCATTCCTGTTGGATTGCTCGGTGAATTAATAATAACTGCTTTCGTTTTCTCTGTAATTGCCTCACGCAACTGCTTTGCTGTAATTTTGTACTCATTGTCTTCTAAACCTTCTACATAAACCGGATTACCGCCAGCAAGCTTTACTTGTTCTGGATAGCTTACCCAGTAAGGAGTTGGGATGATAACTTCATCTCCTTCATCAAGCAACACTTGGAATAATGTATATAATGCATGTTTTGCACCATTACATACAATAATTTCAGATGGATCATACTGAATTCCTTGATCGCGCGTAAATTTCTTCACAATTTCTTGTTTTAACGATTGTAATCCACCTGTTGGCGTATATTTCGTATGTCCTTCTAACATCGCTTTATGCGCAGCTTCCATAATATGCTCTGGTGTATTAAAGTCAGGTTCTCCTGCCCCTAATGCAATTACATCATGACCTTCTGCCTTTAACGCTTGTGCCTTTGCTGTAATTTCTAAAGTTGAAGACGGTGTTAAAGCAGCTACTCGCTTTGCTAATTTCATTTGTAGTTCCCCCTACATCTATTTTTGAGCGCTATATCGTCTTAAAAACGACCCATCTTTAAATTCAAGATAGTAGTAATTATAACGATTGTCATAATCAATATATGTAACTTCCCATAATGGTACTTCTACTGGTACACCATCTCTAATACCTTTTTCAAAGCCTAATTTCACTTTCAGAATTTCTTTCGGCTTTCTTTTTGATTCTTTATCGCCGACTTGTTCTATTGTTCTTTGTATAGCCTCTTTTTCGGAAATACCTTCACTCTTTTTCCTTACTACGGTATCCCCTTTTTTCTCAGGCACCCAAACGATAAGATGTTCTCCCTTTTCATCTGTACCCTGTACGACTGTATATGCAGCTTTTCCGTTGTAATAATCAACAGATGTCACTTTTGTAAGCTTTGCTTTTTCTTTAGCAATTTCTACAGATTTCGACTCTTTGGGAATTTTCTTGTCCATCGCTTTATTATAAACATACGCCCCATATATTCCGCTAGCAACGATAACGATAATGATTGCAAAGATCCACTTTTTCATTGTATCACTACGTTCTGTAAATCGTAAATACAGCTGTTTCTTTGTCTTTTTCGTCTAATGCTAATCCGAACATGAGGTCCTGCTCTTTTAACGTACGATTCAAACTATCAACAATTTTATACAAATCTGACGAATATTTAATACGCGTCGTTGATAGTACTTCGATTTTCTTCTCCATGAAAAAACTCCTCCGTTACACAAAAATTTCTAATTATAGAAGAACGCAATGCGGTTACAATAAGAGTACATTCTTTACAACCCCTGCTTCATCACCCATCTATTATAGCAGGACATGTACAGCAAAAAAAGGTTTCAAGTCGAAAACCAATACATTTTGTATACAAGAAGTAAGAAAAATAAAATTCCTCCTACCCACATTTTTTACGCCTGAAGTTTATAAGTACTTCAGGCGTATTTTTCTTCCAATTTTTATTCATTTGACGGTTCTTCTAATTGCACCAACAACTCTTCTAACGGTCCTTCATAAAGAGGTACGTTAGGAATTGATTGTAAAAATCTTTTTCCATAGGAAGAACTCGTCAATCGACGGTCTAACACTACTACCGTCCCCGTATCAGTATTCGTTCGAATTAAACGCCCAAATCCTTGTTTGAAACGTAATATTGCTTGCGGGAGCGCTAATTTTGCGAATACATCCTCACCTTGATTTTTTAGCCATTCACCTTTCGCTTCCATCATCGGCTGATGAGGAGGTGTAAAAGGAAGACGGACAATGACAAGGCAACTCAAGGCATCTCCTGGAATATCGATTCCTTCCCAAAAACTGCTCGTGCCTAACAATATTGACTTGTCGAACTCTTGAAACTTTCGAATTAAGCGACTTCGACTCCTATTGTTTACACTTTGTGTTAATAATAGATAGCCTTCTAATTCATCATTGCTTTTCAAATTCGCATACGCTTCTTTCAGCATTTCATACGAAGTGAATAAAACGAGCATTCTCCCTTTTGTAACTTTTGCTATCTTGGCAATATGTTCCGATACAGATTCAATATATTCCTCATTACTTACTCGCTTAATAAACGGTACATCCGTTGAAACCATTAATTTCATTTGTTTCTCATAATGGAATGGCGATTGAACCTGTAAAGTATTTGGAGCAAAATCATGTAAGCCAAGCTCTTCTTTTATATAGTCAAATGTATCGTTAACTGTTAATGTTGCAGATGTAAAGATAACACTCTTTTTTTCTGTTAAAAATTCATCAGCAAACCTTTCACCAATATGAACTGGTTGCGCGTATAAAATGGTTGAATGAATCGTTCCTTTCGTCTCCGTCTCCATCCAAGTTACATATGCATTTTTTTTCAATATGAGCAACTGTAATGATTCTGCCATCTTTCTCAGTAACCCACTTAAATGCATAAATTCACCCGTAACAACATGCATTTCCCACTCTAACTTACTTTGCAATATATCTACTTGTTTCTCAAGTATGGTCACTATTCTTCTTAATTCATATACAAAACGATTTGTTAACTCAACAATACTATCCCACAACTTACCTTGCTCTACTTCCGTGTTATATCGATAAATGAGCGGCATATTGTTCGTTCCTTGTTCTTGCTTTGTTTGTTTAAATATAAAAGTACGTAACATTTGGAATAGTTCATCCGCATCAAATTTAAGTTCCTTCAAACTATGGCTTATCATACGGAAAGTAGAACGGGATGCTTGCTCTGATTTTTTCATCATTTTATATACTTTAGAAAGCACATCATCCGTTTCTAGTGTACCAAGTCGAGATAAAATCAATTGAAAATACATACAAGAGAACTGTTCACCTAGTGTTCTACTCGCAGCTTCTTCAATATGATGAGCTTCATCAAAAATTATATGTTCACATGAAGAAAACAGTGGTTCTTCACTTGAAAAATCTTGAAATAATAATGCATGATTTGTAATAACGATATCTGCAAATAAAGCTTTATTTTTCGCTCGCTGATAAAAGCATCGACTAAACCAATTACTTTGCATACCGCCCGGACTATACGCATCACTACAAATACGATTCCAAAGTAACTTTCCGCCCTCTGGAATATTTAATTCATCTCGGTCACCTGTTTCAGTTTTTAATAACCAAACTAAAATTTTCGCCTTCGTAAGTGCCATATCGTAATTTTTTTCTTCCTCTTGCAAAGCATATTCAAATTTATGTAAACAAAGATAATGCTTTCTCCCTTTTAGAAGAGCTGTCTCAAATGAAAATGGCATTATTTTTTGCAATAACGGAATTTCTTTTTCAAGTATTTGTTGTTGAAGTTGTACCGTTTGTGTACTGATAACGACAGGTTCTTCTTTTTTATTCGCAAAATAAAGACTAGGAAGTAAATAAGCAAGAGTCTTTCCCGTCCCTGTACCTGCTTCAATAAGAGAAAAACGAGAATCTCTTAACGCCGTATATATCTCTTTCATCATCATTTGCTGACTTTCTCTTCTTTCAAACTTCGGCATATGTAATTCCAGTTTATCCATCGTTTTATTCAAGAAAGCATCAAACTTTAATGAATATGTTTCTCCAAGACTTAAGGAATAGTTCCGTTTTCTCAGTGCAATATTGCGATACACTTCATATTCCGCTTTTATTTCTTTACCATGCATTACTTTCTTTAAAATATTTTCAGAAAGCACATCAGCTATATCACTTTGGAAAACATCACTCAATTCATAAAGTGATTGTAATGTAACAAGTGGTAATTTTTCAATTTCATTTAAAAATTGTAAAAACAGCTCTGCTGTCGCAAGAGCATCACTATCCGCACGATGTGGTTGATCGTGTTCGAGTTCATGTTTCTTAGCTAAATCACGTAATTTATAACTATCGGCTGTTGGCAAAAGAATTTGTGCCAATTCAACCGTATCGATTTTAGGACAATGTATTTCTGTATATCCAGCCTGCCTTAATTCTTCGTTTAAAAAATTCCAATCAAAGTGAACATTATGCGCAACGAAAGCGGCACCTTGTAATAGCTCAACAATCATCGGGGCTACATCTTGAAATAACGGGGCTTGTTTTACAAGACTTTCATCAATCCCTGTTAATTCTGTAATAAATACGGGAATCTCTCTCTTTGGGTTAACAAAAGATGAAAAAATCTCCAATATCTCTCCATCTTCTACTACAACAGCTGCAATTTGGGTAATTTTATCTTTCCCGTCTTTCCAGGAGTTTCCTGTCGTCTCTAAATCAACAACGACATAACGTTTACTCATATATGTAACACCTCAATTTCTTACCTTTCAAACAACAATAATTCATATAATGTTACTATACCACGTTTTATCTCATCTTAATGAAAAGATGCACAAAAAAGCTATCTCCTGATATAGAGATAGCTTTCCTCTTTTATAATATTGTACCAGCCTTTTCAGCACCTAACATTTCAACAATTTGATTTTGATCGTCTAACACTGCAATTTTTGGTTCTTGTTTATGAACCTCTTCTTCCGTAACTAAGCCATAACAAATTATAATTACTTTATCTCCCGGTTGTACAAGCCTTGCTGCAGCACCGTTTAAACAAATAACACCGCTACCGCGTTCGCCTTTAATAACATATGTCTCTAAGCGCGCACCGTTATTATTATTTACAATTTGAACTTTTTCGTTCTCTACAATATTTACTGCATCCATTAAATCTTCATCTATTGTAATACTACCTACATAGTTTAAATTTGCCTCCGTTACAGTTGCGCGATGTAACTTTGCTCTCATCATTGTGCGAAACATAGATGCTCCCCCTTATTTAACCGTTAATGTTATATTGTCAATTAATCTTACATTTTCAAACTTAACTGCAATAGCTAAAATGATTCTTCCTTCCATTTCCCCTACTATTGCCAATGACGGATATGCATATAAATCCGCATAATCTACAGTACCTTTCGTATACGTCTCAATATGTTCTTTCACAAAATTTGTAATGATTTCTGAATTACGTTCGCCTGCCTCAATTCTTTCTTTCGCTATACATAGACTGCGGTATAAATGAGAAGCCTCTTCACGTTCTTCTTGTGATAAATACACATTACGAGAACTTTTTGCTAATCCATCTTCTTCTCTTACAATATCAACTGGTACGATCGTTACTGGAATATTGAAATCAGTTACAAATCCTTCAATTACAGCAACTTGTTGTGCGTCTTTCATACCGAAATAAGCACGATTTGGCATTACAATATTAAATAATTTCATTAGTACAGTCGCAACTCCAGAAAAGTGACCAGGTCTTTGTTTTCCACATAATACGTCAGTACGCTTTACAACTTCTACTGTTGTTGTTTGTTCTGCCGGATACATTTCTTCTACACTCGGATAAAATAAATAATCCACACCGTTTTCTTTTGCTACACTTTCATCTCTCTCAATATCACGAGGGTATCGCTCTAAATCTTCGTTCGGCCCAAACTGTAGTGGGTTTACAAACACACTTAAAACTACAATTTCATTTTCTTCTCTTGCCTTGCGTAATAAAGTAGCATGCCCTTCATGTAAATACCCCATCGTTGGAACAAAACCAATATTCTTTCCACTTGTACGAAGTTCGCTCGTAATTTGCTGCATCTCTTGCACTGTAGTTATGATTTTCATTACTGTTTTCCCCCGTATAACGCTAAGCATTCTTCTTCTTTCATTGTGAACGAATGTTTCTCTTCAGGAAATTGCCCTGTCTTCACTTCAGCAACATATTGAGAAATCCCACGTACAATTTCCTCTTGAACAGACGTATACTGTTTTACGAATTTCGGAACACGATTTACCCCATATGAGATGAGATCATGATATACAAGAACTTGCCCATCTACTTTTTGTCCCGCTCCAATCCCTATTATTGGAATTGTTAATTGCTTCGAAATTAATTCTGCTAACTGCATTGGCACACATTCTAACACAAGTGCTATCGCACCAGCTTCCTCACATTTCTTTGCATCGTCTATTAATTTCTTTGCACTTTCAGCATCTTTTCCTTGCACTTTATATCCACCCAATACTCCCACAGATTGAGGAGTTAAACCTAAATGCGCTACGACAGGAATTCCTGCATTCGTTAAATAATGAATCGTTGATATAACTTCTCCAGCACCTTCTACTTTCAGTGCATGTGCTCCGCTCTCTTGAACGATGCGGCGTGCATTCACCATCGTTTCTTGTAACGATATGTGATAAGACATAAACGGCATATCAGTTACAATAAATGTTTCTTTCGCTCCGCGGCGTACAGCTTTCGTATGATGAATCATATCCTCTACTGTTACAGGTACTGTTGAATCATATCCGAGTACAACCATCCCAAGAGAATCTCCAACTAAAATCATATCAACTTCAGCTTCTTCTGCTAATTTAGCAGAAGGATAATCATACGCCGTTAGCATCGTAATCGGCTCACCTTGCTCTTTCATCTTCAAAAAATCTGTTTTTGTTTTCAAAAACTACTCCTCCTTTATGCAGGAGAGAGGCGATGGCCGAAATCATATAAAAAACCCCTCTGGCCATAAAAGGGCAGAAGGGTTGTGTGTTAGTCGGCATTATTCATCCCTCTGTCCCAGTCCGTTATTGGATCAAGGCAGAATCCAAGTTATTATTTTTTGTACTGCTTCGAATCATGGTGCAGTTCGCTCTGATACTGCCCACATTCGAACTAATTATAGCAAAGTACAAAAAGAAATTACTACATTTTTTTGAAAAAATAATTTTTTATTTCCATTACGGTATGTGAAATTTAACTAGATAGTGTATATGCTATATAGTTTTTACAGAGAATTCAGTCCTAAAAAATAAGTGGGTGTGTTTCCCATACATACCTTACAACTCCAAGTTAATTTCTTTTGTAATCCATTTAAATGCAAAAAATTGATTTAAAGATACTGATATTTTATTTGACTGTATAGTATAAGCCTAAAACTAATGATGCAGGTTAATTGAAGAAAAGCACTTAGAAAAGGAGAATTGCGAATGTCTATGAACAAGTGGTTATTTCCATTACTCGGTTTGTTTGTAATGATTGTGAGTGTGATAACTTTAGACTCCATCAACGTAGTTGCCTCAGCTAACGTCGTAACACAACCTATTGAGTCAACGAAAGTGATTGAAGTCGAACTTAACGATGATTACTTTAATCCGAATGTCATCACTATTCCGATTGAAGAAACAACAACATTGTTATTAAAAAATAAAGGTAAGAACGAGCACACCTTTACAGTGAAAAAACTCGGAATTGACGTCGTAGTTGAGTCAGGAAAAGAAAAAAACATTACCGTAAAACCTAAAAATACTGGTACATATGAATTAATATGTAGATACCATCTCCTTAAAGGAATGGAAGGAAAAGTAATAATCAAATAATAAGCAACGCTAATCGAACGTTACTCTACATACAACTTAAGTTGTAAAAAGTGTATTGTCACATTACAAAGCCTACTCAAAAATATTGAAATAAAAAAGAAGTTCCAAAAAAGGAACTTCTTTTACTTCATTTCGATATCCGCAGAATGAATATGATGTATTTTCCCTTCATGGTCCTCCAGAAGCAATACACCCTCTTCTGTAATCCCTTTTGCTAGCCCCGTAATCGTCTGTCTCATCGTTCGGGCAGTAATTTCTTTCCCGATGCTCACAGCGTAACTTTCCCAAAGAATTTTAATTACAGAGAAACCATTTTGTAAATACTCTTCATATAATTTTTCTAGTTGTAAAAAGATTTGTTGCATAAGTTCCGCACGAACAATTGGCTTACCTGATTCAATCGCTAAAGAAGTGGCAATTTGCTGAATTTCCTCATCAAAATGTTCTTGTTTTTGATTCGCATTAATACCAATTCCCATAATGACAGCATTGATTTTATCAGGATCCGCTTGCATTTCTGTTAATATACCTACAGCCTTTTTACCTTGAATTAAAATATCATTCGGCCATTTAATTCCTACATTTACACCTGTGCATTTTTCAATTGCTTGTGCAACGCTAACAGCCGCTAGCAGAGTGAGCTGCGGGGCATGATGAACCGGGATCGATGGACGCAAAATAATACTCATCCAAATTCCTGTTCCTTTTGGCGAATGCCACTTTCTACTTAAACGGCCTCTACCTGCAGTTTGCTCTTCCGCAACGACAATTGTTCCCTCTTCTACTCCTTCATAAGCAAGTTTTGCTGCAATATGCTGAGTAGATTCAACTGATTCTTCAAAATAAACCGTTCTACCGATACGCTCTGTTTGTAATCCTAACTGAATTTCATTAGCAGTTACTTTGTCTGGCTTCCCCGCAATGCGGTAACCTAATCGACGCACAGCTTCAAGTTCATATCCCTCATTCCGAAGGTCCTCCATATGTTTCCACACAGCGGTTCTTGAACAGCCAAGTTTATCACTAATCGTTTGGCCAGATACAAATTCTCCATCCGCTTCAGAAAAAACTTGCAACAACTGCTTTCTTATAGTAGATTGCATCTTTGCAGCCACTCCCTTATACTCTCTTTCTCATTAACTACATTTCCTTGTACGATCGCTTCTTCGATTTTTTGAAGCATTTCAGCAACCCACGGACCAGGCTTTTTATTCGCCCAGTTTAATAGATCATTCCCACTCACATTCATTTCTTGACGACCCTTGATTGGCAATGCATGAAACATTGATTGTACTCGTTTAACAGATGTAGGGTTATAGTTTTCAATCATCGCTTCATATACTCTCTCTGCCATTTCAGCGATATGAATTCCCGTTTTATAAAGAAGGACTGTATCCCAATCCTTCTCCTTTCTCGTACGAATTGTTAATAAAACTGCGACAATATCTTTTATTTTTTTATTCGAAAACTTCCATTGACGTAAAAATACAGATGGATGCTCTTCTCCGATACAATATAAGAAAAATGCCCATGCCTCAATGTCTGTTTCAAAAGAATCCCATTTATACTGCGTAGCTTTTAACAGTCTCTCTTCTGACATTTGTAAATAGGGCAAATGAGAAAATAGCTTTGTCTCTACTAATTCTTTGAGGCCCTTCACACAATAGGTACCAGTTAACAGTTTCTCAAACTCTACTGTGATGCGCTCAATTGCTATATGTTCTAGCAAGTGCCCATACGTTTCAATCGCTTGCTTCGTTTTCGTTTCTAAAGAAAACCCTAACGTACTTACAAACCGAATGCCACGCATCATTCTTAGTGCGTCTTCTTGAAAACGATTCGCTGCATTTCCAACTGTCACAATTTCTCTCTTTTGAATCGCTTCCTGCCCAGCAAATAAATCCACTATTTCGCCTTCTTCTGTCATGGCAATCGCATTCATTGTGAAATCACGACGTTTTAAATCCTCTTCTAATGAACGAACAAATTGAACACTACTAGGTCTTCGAAAATCTTCATATTCGCTTTCTGTTCGAAAAGTGGTTACCTCATAAGGTTCACCATTTTCTACAACAATTACAGTTCCATGCTCAAGACCAACAGGAACATGTCTTGGGAATATATCCATTACTTCTTCTGGTAAAGCAGATGTCGCAATATCAATATCTCCAATCGGCCTATCGATAATAAGATCTCGTACGCTCCCACCAACAAAATAAGCCTCATGTCCTTGTTGTTTTAATATCTCAATAATAGAACTAGCTTTTTTAAATCTTTCCATTTTTGTCATCCCTTAGTATGTCATAGTAAATTGCTTCATATTGTGAGACGATTTTTTCTGAGCGGAACTGCTCATAAACACTTTCTCTTGCTCGCTCTCCCATATTACGGTGAAGCTCTTCATTCTTTAATAGCTGAATGGCTTGATTGGCCACACCTGTTGTATCGCCAACTTCACATAAATATCCTGTTTCACCATGTTGAATGACTTCTGGAATACCTCCAACCCTTGTTCCGATACAAGGTACACCACACGCCATCGCTTCTAATAAAACAAGACCAAAACTTTCCTTCTCTGATAGAAGCAACATTAAATCACTCATCGCAAGCAGTTCTGCAACATTATCTTGCTTCCCTAGGAATAAAACGCGATCTTCAATATGTAAATTCTTCACTATCTGTAAAATTGTACAAAATTCTGGTCCGTCTCCAACAAGAAGCAATTTCGCATCAACTTCTTTAGCAACTTTAGCAAATGCCTGAACAACATCCTGCACACGTTTCACTTTACGGAAATTTGAAATATGAATAAGTACCTTTTCACTCTCACTTATACCGTATTCTTTCTTTAATTGAGACATATTACGCTTGAAATATACACGTTCGTCTATAAAGTTATATACCGTTTGAATGTCTTTATTTGGTTTTACAAGCTCATGCGTTTCGTCAATTAATGAATGCGAGACAGCAGTAACAACATCAGACTGCTCAATACCAAAACGAATTAAATTATTTAACGAAGGGTCGGAACCTAACACAGTAATATCTGTTCCATGCAAGGTTGTAACAATTTTAATACGCTCTCCAATCATTTGTTTCGCTAAATAAGCACAAATTGCATGTGGTATTGCGTAATGCACATGTAAAATATCAAGACTTTCTCTTTGTGCAACCTCTGCCATTTTACTCGCTAATGCTAAATCATATGGTGGATATTGAAATACAGAGTATTGATTCACCGTCACTTCATGAAAATAAATGTTTGGATACACTTTATTTAATCGAAATGGTAAACCCGATGTAATAAAATGAATTTCATGCCCGCGTTCCGCCAATTGCTTTCCTAATTCTGTTCCAACAACTCCAGAACCACCTACAGAAGGATAACATGTAATACCTATTTTTAATTTCATTTACATCCCCCTATTAAATCAGCATGTAATAAAACCGGTTTCTTACTCATAAATCCTTCGGCATACAAGACTCCAACTTCTTTCCCAAACATCTTCTCACGAGCGACCACAGTTTCAACGTAACCCTCTGTTAACGGCGTCTTAACACCATCACTCCCTGTTGAAAACTGACTTTCATACGCTTCTAATGCTTCCACTTTTTGCGATAGGTACTCACTAATATCTATACAAAAATTCGGTTTATGAAAACCATTAATCATATAATTATAAAAAGACTCCACACGATGTGGTGGAAGTTCTGGCATATATTTACGGATTCCTGCTGAAAAAATAGCCTCTTCCACAAGCTTTGCACAATTTGCATGATCTGGATGACGATCTTCATAATATGGTGCAAAAACGAGTTTTGGTTTATATGTACGGATTACCTTTACAATTTCACGTATAAACTCTTCTTTCATATACAAGCCACGATCTGGCATCGCTAAATTCAGTCTCGTTTTTACTCCCATTATACGAGCTGCGGTCTTTGCTTCTTCTTTTCTCAACTCTATCGTTCCATTTGAAGAAAGGTCAGCTTCTGTTAAATCACAAATACCTACTTCAAACCCTTGCTTCGTATATTTTGCAATGGTACCCGCCATGCCGATTTCAACATCATCGGCATGAGCACCAAACGCTAATATATGTAATCCACTCATAATTGTTCCCCTCATTTTCTTAACTTGCGATAATCTAAATCCCCTCGTTCTAATGCGTGCATTAACATTTCAGCACTTGCCATGTTCGTTGCAAGTGGAATCGCATATACATCACATAAACGAAGTAATGCATTTACATCTGGTTCATGCGGCTGAGCAGTTAGTGGATCTCGGAAAAAAATCACCATATCCATATCGTTTTTTGCAATCATGGCACCGATTTCTTGATCGCCACCAAGAGGACCCGACTGATATCTTGTTACATCTAAGCCAGTTGCCTCCATAATGCGAAGTCCTGTCGTTCCTGTTGCAAATAATTCATGTTTTTCAAAAATCGGTTTATATGCGTACGCAAACGAAACCATGTCATTTTTCTTTTTGTCATGTGCGATTAAGGCAATTTTCATCCGTTTTTCTCCCCTTTAGTCGATAATGTTTTCTAAACCGTACACAAGATGATCAATGTTCATTACTGTTTCAATTGATAGTTTTACACCTGACATAAATGATGCACGATTGAATGAATCGTGGCGAACCGTTAACATTTGTCCATCCCCGCCGAACATTACTTCTTGGTGTGCAATAAGTCCTGGTAAACGTACACTATGAATGTGAATACCGTCTACATTTGCACCACGAGCACCTTCTAGTTGCTCTACTTCGTTTGGATGACCTTGCTGCTTTGATTCACGATTTTGACGAATTAATTCTACTGTTTTGACAGCTGTACCAGATGGTGCATCTAATTTTTGATCATGGTGTAATTCAATTACTTCAACGTCTTGGAAGTACTTCGCTGCCATTTGTGAAAATTTCATCATAAGAACTGCACCAATTGCAAAGTTTGGAGCGATAATTGTTCCTACTTTATTTTCTTTTGCATTTTCTGTTAATTGCTTTAGTTCTTCTTCCGTAAATCCAGTTGTACCAATAACAGATCGAAGTCCACGTTCAACTGCAAGTGTCACATGTTTCTTTCCAACTTCTGGTGTTGTTAAATCTAATAATACATCTGCTTCCACTTCATCTAAACAAGTATGTAAATCTGCGTAAATCGGTGTATCTAACATCGGCATACCAGGTAAGTCTGAAATCTTTTCTCCAGCGTGCTTATAGTCTACTGCTGCTACTAAATTGAAATGTTCTGTTCTTTCCATAAGAAGGACTGCTTCATGTCCCATACGTCCTCTTGGTCCAGCGATAATTACTTTAATTTCTTTCATTATTCTTTCTCTCCCTCATCAATGCGTGTCCAGCGATCTTTATCACGTGTATTAAATTTTTCCATTACAATGTTATGCGCTGTTTCTAAATCAATATTTAAACTATTTGCCATACAAATCATAACAAACAATACATCTCCAAGCTCTTCTTCAATACTACGTTCTGTTTCAGTTGTTTTCTTCGGTTTCTCACCATAGTAATGGTTTACTTCCCTCGCAAGCTCTCCCATTTCTTCCGTTAAACGAGCCATCATTGCAAGCGGACTGAAATAACCTTCTTTAAACTGACCAATATATGCATCTACTTCTTTCTGCATATCTTTCATCGTTTTTGCTTCCATACTAATCACCTCTAATCCTTCCTCTTTCATGTTAGCCAATTCATCGCGATTTGACAAATATTATTCCCCGCCAAACACCTATTTGCGACCCTTTTTTGGATAGACTATAATGAAGTGAAACTTTCTTTTGCGGTTTTGGCAAAAGATCAGCTAAAATCAATTGTTTTTTTATAGCCTTCACTATTTTTATTAACAACTAGAAATTACTTATCATTATGTTTTACCGTTTCAGCGGAGCAATGCAATCTACATAATTAGGGGGATTTCTATATGACATCAAGTTTGAAGATTCGAAATATCATTTTCATTTTAATCGGTTCCGCTATTTTTTCTTTCGGTATTGTGAATATCAATATTGAAAATCACCTTGCAGAAGGTGGATTTACCGGTATTACACTATTATTGTATTTTCTATTTAAGTTTGACCCTTCTTATTCAAACTTAATTTTAAATATCCCTATATTTTTTATTGGTTGGAAGTTACTTGGAAGAACGACATTTATCTATACACTAATCGGCACATTCAGCGTATCTTTATTTCTATGGATTTTTCAGCGTTACGACGTTCTTAACTTACATTTAAACTTACAAAATGATATGACACTCGCGGCTTTATTCGCCGGGGCATTTATCGGTATCGGTCTTGGCATAATATTTAAATATGGGGGGACTACTGGCGGTGTAGATATTATCGCAAGACTCGCTCATAAATATGTTGGCTGGAGTATGGGGAAAACAATGTTTATGTTTGATGCTATCGTCATTATCGTCTCTATTCTTACCTATTTATCATACCGCGAAGGCATGTATACGTTAGTTGCTGTTTTTATCGGAGCGAAAGTCATTGACTTTATGCAAGAAGGAGCCTATGCGGCAAAAGGAGCAACTATTATCTCAGATAAAAACGATGAAATTGCTGCCCAAATTTTATCTGACATGGAGCGCGGAGCAACCTTTTTAAAAGCTGTTGGATCGTATACGAAAGTGGAACGGAACGTATTGTATTGCGTTGTCGCTAAAAATGAAATCGTGAAATTAAAAAATATTATTACTTCTGTAGATCCTCATGCCTTTGTTGCTGTAAGTGACGTACATGATGTAGTTGGTGAAGGTTTTACATTAGATGAAAATAAAAATCCGTTACATAATTAAATTCAACTAGAAAAGCTCTTTAGCTTTTCTAGTTTTTTATTACATATCTTTTAAGCTTCTCCCAATCCTCATAAATAAGCTCCAACAAACTCCGATTATAAAAAATAGAAGCTGGATGAAAGGTCGGAAAAATAGAATATTCTTTTTCTGTCCATACAAATTCTGTACAGCAACTATCTTTCAATTGTTGCACGGGTTGTTTTAACAATTCTCCATGAACATCTGTAATTTTATGATTTTTACCGACTAAACGCTGTAATGCAATATTACCAAGCGTAACGATAACAGGAGGGTCTATATGTTCCAACTCATAATCTAATAAAGGTGCATGAGCAAGTATTTCTCCTTGATTTGGTGTTCTATTATACTTTTTCTGTATTTTTTCGCCATTTCGTTCTTTTTTCTCTCGCCATTTATATGGCCTACTCCGGACCGCACTCGTAATATATACTTCTTCCCTTGTAACATGAATACGTTCTAAAAACTCCATTAAATGTTTTCCAGCTCTACCGCTAAACGGAATCCCATTATGAATTTCTGTTTCACCAGGTGCTTCACCAACGAGCATAATTTTTGGGTTTCCAGGGCCTTGTCCACTTAGAAAACCTTCTAGCTGATACGAAGTACTACGCTCTTTCACTTGCTTTACTATATGGTCTGGATATTCCATTATCTCCCCCCTCATCGTATGCTACTTAATGATGATTTCCCTACAATATTTCTTTCATTTTATCCTGTCCATTTATTACAGATAATAAAAAAAGACTATCAAAATTGATAGTCTTTAGTCGTCGCTACGCTGCATACCAGTATATATTAATACAAGACGTAATAATTCAAATACAGCTACAGCTGCAGCTGCTACATATGTTAATGCTGCCGCATTTAATACTTTACGAGCTTGGCCGTACTCATCTGTCGATACGATACCAAGTGCTTCAATTTGTTGCATTGCGCGTTTTGATGCATCAAACTCAACTGGTAATGTAACAAGTTGAAAAACAACACCTGCTGCCATCAAAATAATTCCTAGCAACAATAAACCAGACATTTGTGCAAACACACCAATTAAGACGAAAACCCAAGACATATTCGAGCCAAAATTAGCAACTGGCACTAATGAATGACGAACACGCATGAAATTATAATCTTTTGCATCTTGAATCGCATGCCCTACTTCGTGTGCTGCTACTGCTGTACCAGCAACTGAATGGCCATAGTAGTTATCTGTTGATAATCGAACTGTTTTGGCAGTTGGATCATAATGGTCTGATAAATGACCTGGCGTTTCTTCTACAGCTACGTTGTATAATCCGTTTTCATCTAAAATTTTCCGAGCCACTTCTGCTCCTGTCATACCTGATGTTGAATAAACTTGTGAATACTTGCTATAGGCACTACGTACTTTTGACTGTGCATACAACGGTATGATCAAAATGATCGCGAAGTAAATTAAATAAAACATCATGAACCTCCATTGAAGTTTTAATTATAGTACTTCTCATTCTATTTTTTTCTGCCACCATTGTCAATGAATAAACCTTACAATCCGTATCTTTATTTATCCCGCTATTTGTAGACAGTTAGACTCCCACCTCAAAATTCTGCTGGAGCAAAGAACTTAAGCGGTATATCCACTGCCCGTAAACGCCCGATTGATGAGGGCTAATAATCAATGAGGTATGAACCTCCCCACTGATTAAAGTTTCACTTTATCGCATTATCTATTTTTAGAATGTACATTACTTTTTCTTTTCTCTCGCTCACCTTTATACTTTCTCCATCCAACATAAGTTAATGTGAATAAAATAAGTCCTCCAGTAATTGTCATAAACCAAATGAGAGAGGGGGCAATTTCATCTTTTTTTACTGTGTGAAATATCTTTTGCAAATCTCCTTTAATGATTCCTAATTGCATTTGCCCACCTTTCGTTTTTAACATAACGTTACGAAATTCATCCAAATAAGATAAATGAGCATTTACACGTTGCACCTCGTTTTCTGGCAAAGCAATCATTAGGCTTGGGTAAATAATATTAAATTCATTTAAGAATGTATTTAACGTTTGCTGAAACTGTCCAGTATCTTCTTTTTTCATCGCTTTTTCCATTTGAGAAAAAGCATCCATTACTTTCCCTTCTCTTTCCATCCAAAGCGGTTGATATTTCGATACTTGCGCATCAACAGCAAGTTGTAATGCTATCACATTATCAATTTTAACTTGCTTACCTAAATCTTCTTCCGAGAGAGATTGTTTCGCTTTGTCGTAAGCTAAAGAAATGACTCTAATTTGATCTGGTGTTACTTCTTGCTTCTTTTCATTCCCCTTCACTAAAAACTGCTCCGAGAAATATTGTAATACTTGTACTGCTTTTTCATCTTCATTACGCTTCACTAACTGTAACGAGTCGTCTAGCAACCCCGTTAGTTCACTCCACTCTTCAGCATATATACGTAACGGAAACATTATAATTAGAAATGCTATCAATCCAATTAATGTTCTCTTCATCCCGGTCCCCCCTATAACTACTAGTACAAAATATGTGGAATTGGACAAGAATAGAACAGAACTGCCCCGAAAAATATATTATCGTTTTACAAACAAAAAAATTCTCTTTAAGCAGAGAATTTTTCCTTTGAAATCCTTTTCTTTTTTACGAAATATCTATACAAGCTGTAACAAAGTATACTACCACCTAAAATGAATAATAAAATAGCACACGCCGCATGCATAAAAAATTCTTCTGGTAGCATTAAAATAATCGGATCCGATTCAATATCAAACATCCAATAATCGTTACTGAATAACAGCTTATGGAATAATACAAAACTCTTTTCAAAATTAATAGCGATTGGCAACACCAGTGCTATCGGAAATATAATTGTTACAATCGATCCATGCAGTAAAAATTTTTCGTTTTTTCTTTTTAATAAATAAACGCCGCCTATCACTACAATCATAATTGTCGCATACATCACATATTGAATCTTTACTATAATATTTTTAACATCTACAAAATGAATACGACCATTTGTAGACATATCTAATGTCGGTAAATGTAATGCTCCGTCATAAAACGGAGATAAATATGTAATTAGCACATCATAATTTCTCTTAATTTCATCTTTTGTCATATCCGCTAAATCTGGAATGTTTAAAAAATCAATTTCAAAATAATACAGCCATTTTCCATATATAACTGCCATTGTTGCAAGTGCAAAAATAGAAAATGCTATGCTATATGAAACAACTAACGTAATCAATCGATCCAATATTTTTCCACTCTTACTTCTCTTCATTTTCTCCCCCTAAATGTTCACACCATCATAAAGAAAACTGTTTTCGGCGCTCACGTAAGCAATAATAGTATGTGATGCACAGTACGACAATACTTAACCAAAATGTAAAATAACCAATTTTCTCTACAAACAAATGCATAATTCCGTATCTCGGCATTTGCCAAAATAAATAATCAATTGCGTCATTATGTAATGTCCATATACCTGCTACTACAAAATGCCATTTTTTTATACGGTAAAACGGAGCATATAACACTCCCTGCACTGCCATTGCAAAATGCGATAGCATTAACATATACCCCATCAAGCCAATAGGACCTTTTACATAAATCATAACCACATTTACAACAACAGCCCATATACCATATTTTATTAAAGTTACAATTGCCAGCGCCTCTATTAATCCCCAGTTTCGCTTTACCAAGAAAGCAATTAAAACAAAGACAAAAAAGAGAGTCGCCATAGGACTATCTGGTACAAACGGCCAAAATATAGGTGACGTTTCTTTTAATTGATTTCCATACCATATAAATCCGTAAATTGTACCTAGTATGTTAACAATCAATAAAAATAATAATACTGAGCGTTGTCTTAACATTGCATACAAGTAAACCAAGCTGTATGTCCAACACCTTTCATTCTTTCCTCAAACTCTACTCTATTATATAGTAAACTTTCTGTCATCAAAATAAAAAGCTGACCACAAAATTTGTAGTCAGCTTTTCTATTATTTTTTATTATACTTTGCAACGAATTCCGAAAGCTTTTTCAGTTCTTCATCCGTACCTTTAAATACACCTTTAGGCATGGAACCTTTTCCATCTTTCGCAATTTTAGCGATTTCTTCAGGTTTTAAAGTTAAGTTCTGCAAAGCTGGTGCTGCCGCCCCGCCTTGTAAATTATCACCATGACACGTTAAACAAGTATTTTTTTGCATTAACTTGTAGCCGTCATCATTTTTATCAACTGGTGCTGTTTTTACAATTGCGCCTTGTTTCTTTGCAGCTTCCCAGTCGTGGTGTGCTACAGATTCCCAAGTTAAAAAGATAATCGATGCAATTGCTAAAAGCATAAATCCAGTGGCTACAGGACGCTTCAACGGGCGTCTTTCTGGACCTCGATCGAGAAATGGAGCTAACAGCAATGCTCCGAACGCAATCCCTGGCATAATAAACGCTCCAATTACAGTAAATGAACCAGAAGCATAAGAATACTTTAGTAACTGATACAAAAATAAGAAATACCAATCTGGAAGTGGTATATATCCGGCATCTGTCGGATCCGCCATTCTCTCAAGCGGTGACGGATGTGCCACTGTTAAACATAAATAACCGATTAAAAAAACTGCACCAACCATCCATTCTTTTAACAAGAAGTTCGGCCAAAATGCTTCTGTTTTTCCTGGGTATTCAGAATAATCTTTTGGAATATTTGGTTTCCGAGCTACTGGTACTCGAGAATCTCCTACAAATTTCATTCCTTTGCCGCGATGCATAATCTCCCTCCTTTAGTTCTTTCCCCTTTAATTTAGCAATCTCTTATAGTGGACCGGAAATACCTTGTTTGCGAATCATGATGAAGTGGAAGGCCATTAAACCTAGAAGTGCTGCTGGTAAGAAGAAGACGTGAATAGCAAAGAAGCGAGTTAATGTTTGAGCGCCAACAATTTCGGAATGACCAGCGAGTAATGTTTTAATATAAGGACCAATGAGCGGCGTTTGCTCTGCGATTTGAATCCCTACTTTCGTAGCAAATAACGCTTTCATATCCCACGGTAATAAATATCCGGTAAAACCAAGACCTAACATAACAAAGAAAATAAGAACACCAACAATCCAGTTTAACTCACGAGGTTTTTTATACGCACCTTGGAAGAAAACTCTGAGTGTATGTAAAAACATCATTACAATTACGAGACTAGCACCCCAGTGGTGCATACCACGAACAATTTGCCCGTACGCAACTTCATTTTGTAAATAGTAAACAGATTCCCACGCATTTTTAATATCAGGCACATAATACATCGTCAAAAACATTCCAGATAAAATTTGAATTACAGTAACGAAAAAGGTAAGTCCTCCAAAGCAATAAACGAATGCAGAAAAGTGATGTGCCGGGTTTACATGTTCAGGTACTTCATGATCAGCGATATCGCGCCATATCGGTGTAATATCTAAACGTTCATCTACCCAATCATAAATTTTATTTAGCATCTACTTTGCACCCCCTTTTGGCTTCGCTTTTCCTAAATACAGCGTTCCATCTTTCACTTTAGACTCGTACACATCAAGCGGAGCAAGTGGCGGTGTGCCTTTAATGTTCATACCATCTTTTGTATAACGTCCTCCGTGACAAGGGCAAAAGAATTGATTCGGATGTGCTTTGTCCGAATTCCAGTTCACTGTACACCCTAAATGTTTACACACTGGAGAAAATGCAACGATGTCTCCGCTTTCATCTTTATGCACCCAAGCAGATTTTGGCTCTTCAGACTTGTACCATCCGTCAACCTGTTTCACCTTAAAGTCGAAACGCTTCGGCTCTGTTGTAATATCCTTTACTTGCGCAACAGCAACCATATCTGTTCCCGCTTCTTTTCTTAACACCGGATCAAGCGCAAATCGCGTCATCGGCATTAAAATACCCGCTGCCATAAAGCCTCCTACTCCTGTAAGTGTGTAATTTAAAAACTGTCTTCTTGACACACGATGTTCTTTCTCGCTCACGAAAATTTCCCCCCTCTATCAGAAATTGTCCCCTCGTGAAAAATAATATAAAAAATAAATACTAGGACACTATCATGATATAATACCCTCATGCACAGGTCAATATCATACTACTCATAATAATAAGAACTTTCTGTTTATTGCTATTTTCCCCATTTTTCTTCTAACATTACCATTATATTTTTTATATGAGCGTGAATGACTTCTCTCTTCGCTTGATCACTAAATTGTTCTAACGCTAATGAGGGTAACCAAAATAAATCCCCCTGTAACTCTTGCATATCTTCTTTCCATGAAAAATCACTTGTAACATAAGCAATATGTTTAAAGCCTTGACTTTGTAAATGATCTGTCCATTCTTGCAAACGAGCTTTTTCATTCTTTTGACTTTCTACTAAATACGTAAATGCAGGTAGTAAAAGCACTCTTCCTTTATATTCTCTTTCCAACTCCATACTCAACAATTCAATAAATTCACCTTGTTCTACTACCGTTTTCATTTCTTTTGCTGCTGAAATTGACAAAAGAGGTATTACCCCTGTATCTACATACTCCCTTGCTTGCTCAAACTGTTCCACGTCTTTTACAATCCATTTCACATTTCTTCCCTCCCTCCAGCTAAAATGACAGAACTTTCACTTTATATATATTAAACCATACTAAAAGGGGTAAAAAAAGAAAAACTACCCAAGATAGGTAGTTTTTCTTAAAAAAGTCCGAAATTTGTAAAAATTCAATAATTCAAATAAATCCTATAAAGTCTTTAACTCCGCCGTTAACCTATGAAACGCTTCCTTATCTTGCTTATCCAACGCTTCATCAATTTGTTTCAAAAGACGTTCTCTTCTAAATGAAAATACACTCTCTTCTAAAAATCTCTCTGCAAGTAAACGATCTTTTTCATTTACTTCAATATGCTTTGGTAAATATGGATTGTCTTCTAATACAGCTACATAGTTTGCGTTTTGGAACGATGATTTAAAGTTGAGTTGAATATAAATATCCTCATCTCGATTTAAACGAATATCATGAAACGATTTTTCAGCATCTGTTGTCATAACATTTTGTTTAAAAAAGTGAAACGGTGTGTCTTTCACGCAATTTGCTGACATCACTAAGCCACGCGGACAATATTTTGCATGCTCTACGAAGTGGACTTTATGCATTAATTGGTCGTGACTCATTAAATAATTCAAAATCCATACACATTCACGCTGTTTCAGTTGGTAATTATTCAAAAACCATTTCACAAAATCCTTCTTCTCGTTTACAGAAACAGGGGTATTCATAGCAATTAAGTCCCTCCTCTGTCTTTCTCTTTTCTTTTTAGATTCAAGAAGCGGCATTCAGTTTCCTTCCAACTTATGAAAAATCCTCTAAATTATATAACAACTCTTCAATATGAATTTGTGTCGGGTCTAGTTGTAATAACTGAGTAAACACTTCTTTGGCCTCTTTTCGCATTCCTTCTTCCAATAAGAAATAACCGTACTCTTCCAAGAAGTCTGGATGATTCTTAAAAGAAGTATATGCACTTTCATAGTGCTTTAATGCATCCGAATACATTTCTAATTGTTTTTTTGCAAACGCAAGATCCCAAAGTAGTTGTGTATCTGGCTCTCCGCTATCAATAGCACGCTCTACAACTGTGATTAACTCTTCATACTTTTCTTGTCCTTTTAAAATATATGCATATTTTAATATTGCACCTAAATGTCCTGGATCTAACTCAAGCGCTTTTTGAAGCACTTCCTCTGCCTCTGCTACTTTTCCTAATTTAGCTGCAATGCTCGCTAATTCTACATAAAACGGAACAGCAAGCTCATCTACTTTAATTCCTTCTTGAAGTGTTTCATAGCTTTCTTGCAGCATTCCTTCTTTTTCATAGCTTTTCGCTAAATACATGTATAGTGATGCGTACTCAGGATCTAATTCTTTTAGTTCTTGCCAAGCACCAATTGCTCTTTGATATTCTTCTCCTTGATATAATGTGAAAGCATATCCAAATAAGGAGTGAATATCTTTTTGCTCCTCTAAGCCTGCTTCATAGTAAGAGATCGCTTCTTCCCAGTTTCCAATTGCACTTAACGTTTCTGCGAGACGAAGTGCAATGACAACACCCCCCATTACTTTATGTTCCGCTAATAGCGACTCGTAATAAGTAATTGCCTTTTGTTCTTCACCTTTACTACTATATAATTCTGCTAATCCAAACGTAATAACAGGTTCGTCAGGCATCAATTCTTTCGCCTTTAATAGTTTTTGCTCTGCTACATCATCAAAACCTTGCATTTGGAATAAATCTGCAACAAGCAATAACGATTGAACATATAAATCATCATTTTCTGGAATATCATGAAGTACTTCAATCGCTTCATCTTCTTTATCTAAATCAATATATAATTCTGCTAAAAATACCGTAAATTCACTCTCTTCCGGATATAGCAAACGTAAATCTTCTGTTATTACTAGCGCCTCATCCGTAAACCCAAGTGTATGATAGTAGCGAGCGATATCATACTTCTCTTCATCATTCGCAACTTGTAATTGTTCTTTTAATAATTGTAATCCTTTTTCCGCTTCACCATTTTCAATATATGACACAGCTTGTTCAAACTTTTGCATAAACGTCTCCTTTAATTCTAAAAAATATTCTCTTCTGTTCATTTATCCCGCTATTAACGGGCAGTCAGACCCCCACCTCAAAATTCAGCTAAGGCAAAGAAGTTAGTTTGGGGATCAACTGCCCATAAAAGCCCGATTGGTTCAACTAATAATTAGCGGGGGATAAACATCCCCCACTGATTAAAGTTTCACTTTATCATAAGCAACGCACTATTATAACGCAACCTTTAGAATGGGCATGCTCCTTCTTGTACTTTTTCTTATAGCGTAGCTACTTGTTCAAAAAGTTCGGATGTGACACCGATCCCTCACTACTTTCTATTGTACCGTTTTCTTTCATGACCGTGCAAATAACTTCCCTTATTAATTATGAAGCAACACCAACCAAGCTTTTAGGAGCTGTTCATGCGGGATAAAAAAGACTCCTATAAAAGGAGCCTTCACAATTTCTTAAGAATAGGTTTCTTCTTTCTTAACTTGCTCATTTACAAGCTCTTTCAGTAATTCTATAATTTCATCATTTTCTTCTTTCAATCCGACGGTAATACGAATGCCATCATGTATTCCAAATGCAGCACCAGAACGAACAATATATCCTTTCTTCATTAATCGTTCGAAAGCTTCATTACCAGAAATACCAAGTTTTAAGAAAATGAAATTTGTTTGAGACGGATAATAGAATACGTTATATTCCTTACAAAATGCATAGTATTGATTTAACCCTTCAGCATTTTTTTGCACACAGTCTTGTAAAAATGTTTGATCTTCTAATGCAGCTATTGCTACAGCTTGGGCTACAGTCGATGTATTGAACGGTAACCTTGCTACTTCCAACTGCCCGATTAACTTCGCATCACCAATCGCATATCCAATTCGAAAAGCAGCTAAGCCATATGCTTTTGAAAATGTACGTAATACCATAAGATTTTCATATTTTTCAAGAAGTGGCAATGTTTGCGGATAGTCTTTTGCTTCCGCATATTCATAATATGCTTCATCCATAATAACGAGCGCTGACTTAGGTACTGATTCTAAAAATGAAAGTAATTTTTGTTTCTCTACATATGTACCTGTCGGGTTATTCGGATTACAAATCCACACAATCTTCGTTTTATCATCTACTTGTTGTAACATTGCATCTAAATCGTGAATGCCATCTTTAAGTGATACTTCACGAACTTCTGCCCCTTCAATAACAGCATGGTGATGGTATTGCGAGAATGTAGGATTCGCCATTACAACATTTGTTCCTTCATGTAGTAAGGCACGGCTAATCATTTGAATAACTTCATCTAACCCACTACCAAATAACAGTTGTTCCGCTTTTACACCTAAATGATCAGCTACTTTTGTCCGAAGTTCAAAAGCATATCCATCTGGATAAAGAGCGTATTGACTCACTAATGATGTTAACGCTTCTGTCACATTTGTAGAACAACCGAATGGATTTTCGTTCGATGCTAATTTCACAATTTTTGATAATCCATATTCTCTTTTTACTTCTTCAATATTTTTCCCAGGTACATATGCTCTCAAAGTTAACAATTGCTCTTTCACTCTCATTTTTCTTCCCCCAGTCATTTTATTGAATTCGATTACAGTAAGGGATTATAATCCCTTACTGTAATCTTTTATCATAACCGTCACTATTACGAAAACACCTCTAAATAAGCACTTCATAACTGTCCCTATATTTTTAAGCCATATCCTTTTGAAATGCTTCTAACGCAATATGAACAGTCTCATCAGGAATAGATACGACGTTCACCACCCCATATTCCTGCATAAGTACCATATGAATTGTTCCAGCATTCGCTTTCTTATCTTGTTTCATCAGTTGAACGAGGCGCTCTACATTCAAATCGCTTGGCATTTTTGGATAGCCGTATTGCAAGAACCACTGCTTTATCTCTTCATAAGCAAGATCAACTTTATACACTTGCTCACTTAAAAATAAAGCAAATAACATCCCAACTGCTACTCCGTCACCGTGAGTAATATTTCCATATCCAATCTCTTTTTCAAGAGCATGCCCTAGCGTATGTCCAAAGTTCAAATGAGCACGTACACCTTTTTCTGTTTCATCTTGTGATACAATATTTGCTTTTACAGGAATCGCCTTCATTAATATGTGAATTAACTTCTCATCACGAAGATCCGCCAATGTTTGCACTTCTTCTTTTAACCAATGATACAGTTCAACATCACCAATCAAAGCATGTTTTATCACTTCTGCAAAACCTGAACGCCATTCTTTTTCAGGAAGAGAGTATAAAAATGGTGTATGATATACAACCGCTTCTGGCTGATGGAATGCACCAATCATATTCTTCCCTAACGGATGGTTAATTGCTACTTTCCCGCCTACTGCACTATCGTGAGCTAATAAAGTCGTTGGAACTTGGACAAAGCGAATGCCACGCATAAACGACGCAGCAACAAAACCAGCCAAATCTCCAATCATTCCGCCTCCAAGTGCGATAATTAAAGAATTTCTATCTAATTTATTTTCAAGAGCTGACGTATGAGCCGCATAGAAATTTTCAAAAGACTTCTCTTTTTCACCACTCGGTACAACGAATGAAAATACTTCTTGCTCTACTTGCAATGCATTCACAACTGTCTGTAAATGTAAAGATGCAACAACTTCATCTGAAATGATCATTACGTTAGATACAACTGGCTGCATATTTTGAACAAATGTTGTCAAATGTAATAATGCCTCTTTCCCAACATGTACATCATATTCTTTTGATTTCGTTTGAATATGTATGTTTTCCATTAAAATCCCCTCGCATATTCATTATGTTTCTCCATATTTTCACGAATAAGATCCATACGATCTAATCCAAATTGTTCTATTAAAGCAGTCGCTAATTCCCAAGCCACAACAGCTTCTGCAACGACACTAGCTGCTGGTACAGCACAACTATCTGAACGTTCAATGCTTGCTGTAAAAGGTTCTTTCGTATCAATATCCACACTTTGAAGAGGTTTATATAGTGTAGGTATCGGTTTCATCACACCGCGCACAACAATTGGCATTCCAGTCGTCATACCGCCTTCTAATCCACCTGCATGATTCGTTCTTCGTGTATATCCACGTGCTTCATTCCACAGAATTTCATCATGAACTTCACTTCCGGGTCTATGCGCTGCTTCAAAACCAATTCCAATCTCAACACCTTTAAAGGCATTAATGCTCATAATCGCGGCTGCTAATTTCGCATCCAGTTTTCGATCATAATGCACATAACTTCCTACTCCAATTGGCATTCCTTCCACAATTACTTCAACGATGCCACCGATTGAATCACCATTTGCTTTCGCATCATCAATTGCTTTTATCATTTGGTTGCCAGCTTCTTCATCTAAACAACGTACAGGTGATGCTTCTGTAATACTTTTTAATTCTTCAATTGAACGATACGTAATCTCCTTAGCTTGTACACCGCCAATTTCAATTACATGGCCTGCCACTGTAATACCAAGTTCCGCTAACACTTTTTTAGCAACCGCACCAGCAGCAACACGCACTGTCGTTTCGCGTGCTGAAGAACGTTCAAGTACATTTCTCATATCTCTATGACCATATTTAATCGCACCATTTAAATCAGCATGTCCAGGTCTTGGTTTTGTTACTTTCCTCTTCATTTCTTTTTCTTCTTGTTCCGTTAACGACTCTGCACCCATAATTTTTGTCCAGTGTGCAAAATCACGATTTTCAACAACAAGTGCAATTGGAGAACCTAATGTCTCTCCATGTCTAACACCACTTGCAATTTGCACTTGATCTGTTTCAATTTGCATGCGTCTACCACGCCCATATCCCTTTTGCCTTCTAGCTAACTCTTCATTTATATCATCCGCTACTAAAGGCAGTCCTGCTGGAATACCTTCTATAATCGTTGTAAGTTGTGGACCATGAGATTCACCAGCTGTAATATATCGCATACGTTATTCCTCTTTTCGTATATGTATTTATCTCGCTATATTAAGCAATGATATTATCTTTCATTACTCTAAAAATATGAAAGAAATTATATGATTGATCAGCCATTCGCTTATTCTCCGATAGGCCTTTTACTTTACATATCAATATATCATAACCGCTCTAACTTCGTAACTAATCCAAATAAAAAAAGTGCAAGAAGAATACCCCTATTCTTCTTGCACTTTTTACTATTATCACAGTGATTAAAGCGTTTACAAATTATTTCAAAATAATTAGTAAATCCATTCATTCATTAATTTTGAGTAGTCTACCAATTCTTCTTCTTTAAAGAAAATAGCAATCTCGCGCTCTGCGCTTTCTAAAGAATCAGAACCGTGGATAATGTTTTTCGCAACAGTTACACCGAAATCTCCACGAATTGTTCCAGGAGCCGCTTCATGTGGTCTTGTTTTACCCATCATATTACGAGCTGTATCTACTACACCTTCACCTTGCCATACCATTGCAAATACAGGTCCAGATGTAATAAAGTCTACTAATTCACCAAAGAAAGGTTTTTCCTTATGCTCACCGTAGTGTTGTCCAGCAATTTCCGGAGTGACTTGCATTAATTTTGCACCAACTAATTGAAAGCCCTTTTTCTCAAAACGAGCTACAATTTCCCCAATGAAGGCACGTTGTACACCGTCTGGTTTTACCATTAGAAATGTTTTTTCCATAAAAAATCTCTCCACTTCTGAATTATGTATGTAATTGTATATCCCCACACACATATTAACACCCTTATCACAATTGTGCAATAGTTTTGAAATAGAGAGATTATTTTATTTTTTAGAATAAACACTAAAATTTTCGTTTTCCAATATACTTTGCAACATTTTGTAATGCATACTTTGCTTGCCCACGTGGGAGTGGTTTTATTATTTCCAATGCTTTATGTAAATAACGTTCGCTAAACGCAAATGCTTGATCAATAGCTGTACTATTTTTTACAGCATCAATAATTTCTTTCATTTCACTTGCTGTTGTATTTTCATGTACAGAAGTGATTTTCTTGCGGAGTATTGGATCTTCCATCGCATATAAAGCAGGCAGCGTAATATTTCCTTGTAGTAAGTCACCACCAGCAGGTTTTCCAAGTTTCTCTTCTGTTGAAACGAAATCTAAAATGTCATCAATAATTTGATAAGACATTCCTACGAAATACCCATACCAAAACAAACGATTTACCATATCACGATTAGCACCAGCAGCAATCGCCCCTAGCTGACAACTCGCAGCAATTAATAATGCTGTTTTTCGCTTTATCCTTCTTAAATACGTTCGTAAATTTTGGTCATAGTTATATTTATCTTTAATTTGTTCAATTTCACCTTTACATACTTCTAAAATTGTATGCGACAGTGCCTGATGCGCCTCTGGAATTTCGATATTTGTTACACATTCAAGAGACTTAGCAAACAGATAGTCTCCTGTATACATTGCAATACGATCTCCCCATTTCGCATTCACAGTCGCACTACCGCGTCGTAAAAACGCTGCATCAATAACGTCATCGTGAACGAGAGAAGCCATATGAATAAGTTCCAACGCAACAGCGACGTGCTTAATTGCGTCTAACTTATAATCCCCGAATTTCCCTGCAAGCAACACGAATACAGGACGAATTCGCTTCCCACCAGCTTCAATGAGTTGTAATGCCGCCTCTTCTACTAATGGCTGTTCAGAAGCAACTGTCTTTTTTAATTCTTTTTCTATTACATTAATATCCGATCGTAAAAAAGAGTACATAAGTTGTAACTTCATATTGTTCACCTTAACCTAAAACTTCTTTTTTCTATTTTGATTCTGGTTTCATACCTAAATGCATCGCTGCTACTCCAAAAGTAAATGGTTTCACTTGTACACGTTCAAGTCCAGCTTCCTCAAACATTTGAGCCAATTCTTTCATCCCTGGGAATGTACTAGCGGATTCTTGAAGCCATGAATATTCTTTATAGCTTTTCGCAAACATCTTTCCAAATAACGGCATGATATATTTAAAGTATAAAATATACCCTTGTCGAAAACCAATCATTGTTGGTTGCGATGTTTCTAGGCAGATTACTTTACCACCTGGTTTTACTACACGTGTCATTTCTTTTAATACGTGTAAATAATCTGGTACGTTACGCAAACCAAATCCAATCGTTACATAATCAAATGTATGATCTTCAAATGGAAGTTCCATTGCATTTCCATGTAGAAGTTCTACTTGTTTTAATTGTAACGCCTCTACCTTTTGTTTACCGACAGATAACATGTTTTCACTGAAGTCTAGGCCAACAACCTTCCCCTGCTCACCTACAGCTCCTGCTAGCGCAATTGTCCAATCCGCTGTCCCGCAGCACACATCAAGCGCTTTACTGCCAGGTTTTACATCCATAATACGCATCGTCTCTTTACGCCATGCTTTATGTCTTTGAAAACTAATTACAGAATTCATCACATCGTATTTATCTGAAATTTTCTCAAATACATCATGTACTCTTTCTTCTTTTGATTGTTGCATGCTCGTACCTTCTTCCAATGTAAAATTGCTTATGTCTTCGATTTATCTCTTAACACAGAATTTATTTCACTTATGTCTGTGTGATCTTCTAAAAATTGATCTTCTTTCTTTCGTAATTCCATCATCCATTCATTAATAACTGTTTCTGCATCAGCTTTATCCCCTAAAGCCTCTTGCACTGCTTGAAAAACAGGTGAATGTTGTTTATCAGCATACAGTTGACATTCTTTTTGGAGACGATTTTTCCCTAATACATACGTTATAAATGGTTTCCAATGTGATAAATGGAAATGATCACATGTTTTTTGAAGGAGCGCAGATTCAATCGTTACTACACTCTCCATTATGTTATCCATCTTGTCATGCGCTTTTTGGTATAGCATAATTTTATGTTCATTAATCTCTTTAATTCCTTCAGCAAGCGCGCGAATTAAAACAATATCACGATTCATAGACAATAAGTAATAATATAGCCCACTATAGTAATCACCTGCAAGTACTGTTAACTGGCGGCGTTTATGCGATTCAATCGCTTCTTCCCCCGCTTTGTTTGATACTCTTTCATGTGTATCAAGCGCAATTTGCACAAGCATAATCGTTACTACATAATGCTCAATTTGTTCTATATGTAAATTTTCACTTTTTAAAGCTCCATATAACAATGCTATTTTCTCTTCATCAATACATGGTTCTTCAATATAGTTTATGAAATAAGGATGGCGTAATTTCTCCATCAATTTCTCTTTTATACCCGCATACCCTCCGTAGATGTCACACACAAAAAATCACCCTTGTTTTCTAATTCATAAAACTTATTATAACACATACATTCTATTTTCTATAACCAAAACTTGGCTACACCTTCCATTGATGTAAGCAATCTTTCTATTCTCACTCTGCCCAACTAACACTATATCATTTATTTACTTGTAAAAAAAAGAAAAGCAGTTTCCCGCTTTTCTTTACTTCGTTTTAATAAAAGATAAAATTTCACTACGCGCTGCAGCATCATTTTCAAGCACACCACGTACTGCCGTCGTTATCGTTTTCGCACCTGGTTTTTTCACACCACGCATCGTCATACACATATGTTCTGCTTCTACTACTACCATTACACCATGCGGCTCTAGTACTTCCATGATAGAATTAGCCACTGTTGATGTAATACGTTCTTGTAGTTGTGGACGACGTGCAATTGTATCTACAGTACGAGCTAATTTACTTAACCCCGTCACCTTTCCGCCTTGCGGAATATATGCAACGTGAGCAACTCCATAGAATGGAACTAGATGATGCTCACACATCGAATAAAATGGTATATCTTTTACTAGTACAAGCTCTTCGTGATCTTCTCCGAATACTTTATGCAAATGCTCTTTTGGATCTTCATGCATCCCCGAGAACACTTCTGCGTACATTTTTGCAACGCGCTTCGGTGTATCAAGTACTCCCTCACGATTTGGGTCATCTCCGATTGCCTCTAAAATAAGGCGTACTGCGTGTTCAATTTGTTCTAAATTAACTTTTGCCATCCGCTAGCCCTCCCGAAAACCTAAAAGTGATACGAACACATTCTAGCATATTTATGTTTTTAAAAGCAAAAAGAAGAGTTCCCAAAAAGGAAACTCTTCTTCCCTGTTAATATGTAAGGATTATTTAACCGCATCTTTTAACGCTTTACCAGGTTTGAATGCAGGTACTTTACTTGCAGCGATTTCAATCTCCTCACCTGTTTGTGGGTTACGACCTTTACGAGCCGCACGCTCACGAACTTCGAAGTTACCGAATCCGATCAATTGTACTTTATCACCTTGTTTTAAAGCTTCTAAGATAGAATCAAAAACAGCGTCTACTGCTTTTGTTGCGTCCTTTTTAGAAAGGGAACTTGCTTCTGCAACAGCATTGATTAAATCTGTCTTGTTCATGCCATTCACCTCCTCCCAAAGATAAGACTGTATAATGATCATAAAATGAGTCTTACTTTCATTTGTAGGCAATTTTTACAAATTCTATACTACAAAGATGTAGATAAATCATTATCAACGCCTATATTATACGATTCTCCTTTATAATTCAATATTTTTAAGGAAATTGTTACTCTTAAAATGTGAAAATCTGATGAAACTTGACAATTTACAACAATGTATTAGATAATGACTGTTTATTTTTCTATTCCATACGTAAAAAATAAAAAAATCCCTCTACAATGAGAGGGATTTTTTCTTATAATATAATCGCAATTAATCCGCCAGATCCTTCATTAATAATTCTTTCTAGTGTTTCTTTTAATTTATATCTAGCATTTTCTGGCATTAAAGATAGTTTTGCTTGAATTCCTTCTCGAACAATAGAGCTAAGCGAACGTCCGAATATATCGGAATTCCAAATTGATAATGGATCATCTTCAAAATCTTGCATTAAATAACGAACTAATTCTTCACTTTGCTTTTCAGTACCAATAATCGGCTCAAACGTCGATTCAACATCTACTTTAATCATATGAATAGATGGAGCTACCGCTTTTAATTTCACACCAAACCTTGAACCGTGACGTATGATTTCCGGCTCATCTAAGCTCATATCAGCTAGTGCAGGTGCTGCTACACCATATCCTGTTTGCTTTACCATACGCAGGGCATCCGCCACTTGATCATATTCTATTTTCGCATGAGATAAGTCGAGCATAAGCTTCAGTAAATGATCTTTCCCTCGAATTTCTACCCCTACTACTTCTTTTAAAATTTGATCGTACAATTCATCTGGCGCATATAAATCAATCTCTGCCACACCTTGCCCCATATCAATGCCAGCTAGACTTGCCCGATCAATAAATTCATATTGACTAAACTGCCAAACGACACGGTCCACATCACGAAGACGTTTTATATCCTTCACAGTCTCTTGAACTGCTTCTTGATAACTTTTGCGTAACCAATGCCCTTCATTTAGCACCATTACCCAACTAGGAAGGTTTACATTCACCTCTAATACTGGGAACTCAAATAACGCTTCTCGAAGTACATTATATACATCTGTTTCTCTTAAACTCTCTACACTCATCGCAATTACTGGTATATCATATTCTTCAGATAAACTTTGGCGTAATTGCTCTGTATCCGGATGATACGGCTGTACAGTATTGATAATCATAATGAAAGGCTTTCCAACTTCTTTTAACTCATTTACAACGCGTTCTTCTGCCTCTATATAATCTCTTCTTGGTATTTCGCCAATCGTTCCATCCGTTGTAATTACAACACCAATTGTTGAATGTTCTTGAATTACTTTGCGCGTGCCAATTTCTGCAGCTTCATGGAATGGAATAGGCTCTTCATACCAAGGAGTATTAATCATACGCGGGCCATTCTCATCTTCATAGCCTTTTGCTCCTGGAACCGTATATCCAACACAATCTACTAATCGAATATTTACTTCAAGTCCTTCATCTACTTCGATAGAAACCGCTTGGTTTGGAACAAACTTCGGTTCCGTCGTCATGATTGTACGACCAGCAGCACTTTGAGGCAGTTCATCCTGCGCTCTTTGGCGGTCAGATTCATTCTCAATGTTCGGAATAACAACAAGTTCCATAAATTTTTTAATGAATGTTGATTTCCCTGTTCGAACAGCTCCTACAACTCCAAAATAAATATCACCGCCTGTGCGTTCCGCAATATCTTTAAAAATATCTACCTTTTCCAAGTGATTCCCTCCCTCAAAATTTTTGGGAATAATTCCGTGTATATAGTCAACTAATACCTTCTCTAACGTTGCCTATAATATCTGATATAATATAATGGTATTCTAGAAGTTCGGACAATATATCAAATAATTTTGTCCAATTTCATATGACTATTAAAAAAATACTTTTTGTTTGCATCACAAGTTGTATAACATAAAAAACCTTTCTTCTAGAACTTATTCGCTAAAAGAAAGGTTCATGACTTATGATTTAAAAAAAATTGGTTCTCCGTCCTTCACCGTATACGGTAAAGAATATGCGGGAACAAATGGGGAGTCTTTCGATAGTATATTTCGAATATCTTCTCCTTCCTTAAATTGCCCTTCATTTTTTTTCAACACTTCATATAAGTCGATTCTGTAGTCAACAAATACTTCTCCTTTTTCATTGATTACAAAAGGAAGTCCTTTACCAGAATACGGACTTGTCACTTGCGGTACATCTTTATATCCTAGTTTTTTGTAATCCAATTCATATACCCCGTCTGAAATTACTTTTTTAAACGGTGGATATCTATGTTCATCACGGTACATCCTTAGTTTTAATGATAATTCCTGAATTTGTTCAACCATCCTTATATCAATTAACTTTACGGTCGGATTTGTTTCAACATCTATTAATACGTATTGGTATACCCCTCCACTTTCATACGCATTCCCTGGTGCTTCTTGTATGTAGCGCGGAGCAATTTTTTGAAAATCGATTGGATACTTTTGATAAATAGGTGTACTCATATCACGCGTTTTAATTGGCAATATCCCACCATTTTGTTCCTTATATGTCGTAATAGCTTTTTGAACAACTTGTAACTGATCTTCATAAGGAACAGCATTTTGTTTCATATTTTCTTTCGGATACATACACCCTGTTAAAACGCTGATGCAACAAAATATTAAAATAATATGGATTTTTTTCACTAACAATCACCTTTTCACGCTAGTATAACTTACTCCTTATGTAACATTTTGAGATACACTCCTCTTACTGCTCCACAGGTCCACTAAATACAACAAGAAAAATAACAATACCCGACACAATCATGAGGGTGTACGCTACTAACGCTGTAATCCCTTTCAGAAATTTATTTTTCATTTTATGCCTACTTAATAAAATAAAAACTACTGCAACAAACATAAATCCCATTGCCCCTAAGGAAAACCACATTTTTATAAGCCCTTCTGACATATATACACCCCTTTACTTTCAATCTATTTTTATACTATTTTAACAAATTAAAATCTTTAAACAAATACAATTCATCATTTTAATGTAAATTAACAAAATTTATGTACAAAAATAAAACCGAAGCGCATTATTTTGCGCTTCGGTTGACCAAATATGCCCTTACCAGCTCTATTCCCATTCTTTCATGGCTATCATATGCAATCTACAATCTCTTTGTTTCTCATAATTTATTTTTTAAACATTTTGCTTAACGAGCCAAAATCTGCTGGCATATTATTGTTAATAATCGCTTTTACAATTTGATCCTCTTGCTCTTTCGGCACCTCACGTCCTGCCATAAGAGCTACTTGATGAATCAATTGACGAAGCACAGTTTCATCACGTAAATTCGCATTTTGTACAGATGACGCTAATTTAAAAATATCCTCTTTGTTCACTTTCGCTTCCTTCTCAATATTATTAAAAATGTTATTATCCATTCTTTTCACCCTCTCCTCAAGTTACACTTCATCCTATGCAAAAATAAAAAAATGGTGAAAAGACCCAATCAAAAAATAAAAAAGCGACAGGAGTACAAATTGTACTTCTGTCGCTTTTATTTAAAGTAAATCAGGTATAGCTTCCACTTCATGTTTTCGAACGCGTCCCATCAATGAGCCTACTGCATCCTTTACATCATTCCCATTGAACAACACGTCATATAAAGCAGCTGTAATCGGCATTTCAACTTCCATCTTCTCTGCCAATTCATGAGCAGCTTTCGTTGTTCTTACGCCTTCTACAACCATCCCCATACTTTCTAACACTTCTTCTAAAGAGTGCCCTTTTCCGAGCATATTTCCAGCACGCCAATTTCGGCTATGAACACTTGTACAAGTTACTATCAAGTCTCCCATACCAGTTAGACCAGCGAACGTTAAAGGATTTCCGCCCATTTTTCTTCCTAAACGAGCAATTTCCGTTAAACCACGTGTCATTAATGCCGCTTTCGCATTATCACCTAATCCAAGACCATCCGTTATCCCTGCAGCTAATGCGATAATATTTTTTAAAGCACCACCAAGCTCAACTCCAACAATATCAGGATTTGTGTATACACGGAAGTAGCTATTCATAAACAAATCTTGTACTTCCTCAGCCGCTTCCATACGCTTCGCTGCCGATGTAACAGTTGTCGCTTGACGTAAGCCGACTTCTTCAGCATGACTCGGTCCAGACAGTACAACAACATCTTTAATCAAGTTCTCTGGAATTTCTTCCTCAATCACTTCCGAAATACGTTTTGACGTACCTGGTTCGATCCCTTTACTTGCATGAATCCACGTAACTGGTTCTGTAACAATTTCTTTCATCTCTTGTAATACATCTCTGTACGCTTTCGTCGGTACTACTAACAGTACTGTATTTACATCTACTAATGCTTCTTCTAAAGAAGAGTAGGCTACGATTGTGCTTGGCAATGTAATTCCTGGAAGATATCGACTATTCTCATGTTTCGCATTAATCTCATCCATAAGTTCAGAACGATTTCCCCAAATACGTACATCATGTCCATTGTCAGCTAATACCATCGCTAACGCTGTTCCCCAGCTACCTGCTCCTATTACTGTGATTTTTGTCATAAAATCACATCCTCTCCATTAGTCTCTTGCTCTAGCGATAATGTGAATCGGTGTTCCTACAAAACCGAACGCTTCACGTAAACGATTCTTTAAGAAGCGCTCATATGAAAAGTGCATTAATTCTGTATCGTTTACAAACACAACAAATGTCGGTGGTTTTACCGCAACCTGTGTCGCATAGAAGATCTTCAGACGGCTACCATTATGAGTCGGCGTTGGATTCATCGCTACAGCATCCATAATTACATCATTTAATACATTCGTTTGTACACGGATACTATGACTTTCATTTACTTCATTAATAACTGGTAACAATGTTTGTGTACGTTTTTTCGTTTTCGCAGATAAGAATACAATCGGTGCATAGTCCAAGAATTGGAAATGAGCACGAATATTTTCTTCAAATGCTTTCATTGTTTTCTCATCTTTTTTCACTGCATCCCATTTGTTTACAACGATAATAACAGCTCGTCCTGAATCATGAGCATATCCAGCAATTTTTTTATCCTGTTCAATAATTCCTTCTTCTCCGTCTAAAACGACTAAAACAACGTCAGAACGTTCAATCGCTCTAAGCGCACGAAGTACACTATATTTTTCTGTGCTTTCGTATACTTTCCCTTTTTTACGCATACCAGCTGTATCGATAATTACATAATCTTGACCATCTTTGCTATATGGTGTATCAACAGCATCACGTGTCGTTCCTGCTATATTACTTACAATTACACGTTCTTGACCAAGAAGTGCATTTACAAGTGATGATTTCCCTACGTTTGGACGTCCAATTAAAGAGAAACGGATTGTTTCATCGTCATACGCTTCTTCTTCAATCTTCGGAAAATGATTTGCAGCTTCATCTAACAAATCACCAAGTCCTAAACCATGTGTACCTGAAATCGGGAATGGCTCACCGAATCCTAATGCATAGAAATCATAAATGTCACTACGCATTTCTGGATTATCAACCTTATTTACCGCAAGTACAATAGGTTTTTTAGAACGATATAAAATTTTAGCAACTTCTTCATCTGCTGCAGTTACACCATCGCGACCATTCGTCATAAAAATGATAACATCTGCTTCATCAATCGCTACTTCCGCCTGTTGACGAATTTGTGTCAAGAACGGCTCGTCTCCAATATCAATTCCACCTGTATCAATAATGTTAAACTCATGATTTAACCATTCTCCCGCACTATAAATACGGTCTCGCGTTATACCTGGTATATCTTCTACGATTGAAACTCTTTCTCCAACAATTCTATTGAAAATAGTAGATTTTCCTACGTTCGGGCGGCCTACTATTGCTATTACTGGTTTCGGCATATACTTTCATCCTTTCAACTTGCTTCTGTTTATTATGTAAAAAACCCTTCTTTGTGCAAGAAGGGATTTGCATTCCAGAATATTTCTCAACGTATCAAAACACCTCATATTATAACACACGTTGCTAATGTTTCACAATAATATATACATTCTCTTGTAAGCGATGCGCAATACCATCTAATATCGCCTCTAAATTATTTGCAACAAATTCTAGTTCCTCTTTCGTCTCACAAGTAAATAAGGGAGCTCCGCCTGCAAACTTTTCCGGTGTCGTTGTAATTACCGCGAGAATAACACTTTCTAACATCATCTTTTATCTCCCCTTCCTTTCGGGGCTTCCGATGACATATGAACGGCACTTTCTAGCGTTGGCACATTCCCTATGACACCTATCGCTTTCTCGGCATCTTGGTCTTGCGGCAAGACAAAGATGCCAACTCTTCCATCTTCTAAATCACGCTTTGCTAACGGTACAAGTGCTGGTGTACCTGAATCCCTATATATCCCTAGAGCAACAGAGACATCATGTAAAATAGCTTGCCGTTGTCCTAAATTTGCAATTGTAACCATCGCATCAATTGATTTCGGTTTTAAAATAAAACCCATTCCATATTTCATAATTTCTTCTTGCCTTGCCGGCAATCCAATATTCATAATATAAATATTATCAATATAAAGCCCCGCTCCTTCAAAGCGAAGCGGTACATGCTCGATATCAACAAGATCATGTAACCTTTTGCCTGACATTAATTTTTTCGCAATAAAAAATGCTATTATAGCCATAATTACTCCAGCAATCCATGAATGGAACCCTATATACGCAAACGTCGTTGCAAACGACGTTAACATCGCCAAATAGTTGCGACTTTCAAAAACTAATGCAATTCCTTCAATGTATGTATTTCCACGCGGTACGAGCTCATATCCATCTAATTGTTGAAGCGTATTTCTTTCCATATTACGCACATCACGAAATTGCGTCGCTGCTAACGTAAGAAATGTAATGGCAGAAAAATCTTTTTTCAAAATAGACGGGATTGCAATCGCTCCTAAAGCTGCGGCAATTAACCCCATCGCAATATGAATAATTTTCCCATGAAGCCTCGTTGGATATTGCCGCGTATCCGTGCGAAGCATTAACACTCTCGTTACCGTCCCTGCTATTACGCCACATAAAATGGCTGGTGTATATTCAGTCATGTATTACCCTCGCCTTTCTTTTACGTGTTTTCCGCTTAAACTGTTCCATGTATACTGATACTTTTGCAATCCAAAATAAAATTGTCATAAACAATGTAGAAACGGCGATGATATCAAAAAACGCTAAACTACCGTAATCATAAGGGAAGTTTAGTTTTCGAAAAATAAGTGTCACTAACAACTCTCCTTGCAACATCCCTATATATAAAGAACATAATCGCAGGAAACGATCTCCATGCAATAAAACTGATGCATACACAAGGGCACCACTTAACAGAAACAACCTATCCACCACAATCCAAATCGGGTCATATACTTCTAACAAATGAAAACTTGTATATAACATTGCAATAATAAGCGCCGAAAGTAAGGTATATATTTTTTTCCAAATAGAATATAGCGTAATCCCTATAAAAGAAATAATACAAAGTAAAAGAGCATTTATTGATACCGTGAATGAAGCAATCGTTACATGTAACGGAGAGCAAATTATAAAAATCAATATACAAGCACTTAACTTCCATCGAATAGATTCCTTTTTCATAAAGAAAGTTACGATAACCCACCCTATCCAAGCTACAAAATAAAAAGTACTCCCATCCATCATTTCACCTCCTATGTTTTCCATTATGGGAACTTTTTATGAAAGTTAATCCCCCTTTCTTTACGCATAGTTTTTTCATATAACAGCAACACTTTTAATAAGGAGGTGCTATTCACAATGGGTAAAGATCGCCAAGAACGAAAACTAAGAGAATCACGCCGCGTTGAATCGGATCGCGACCAATCACTTCAATATCCTGGTGCAACAAGTCTTGATACACCGGAGCAAGCTCGCAAGCAAAATCAGCACTAAACATACAAAAAGACGGTTTCCATATTGTCCGAAACCGTCTTTTTTCATAATTATTTTAATGATTTTTATTTATATTGAAATAATATTTTATATACTAATTTTCCCATGACTTAATTTCACCTTCACCTATTTCCCATAGGAAATTTAAACTCTCTCTAATAATTCAGCATCACCTCTTCTATATTTTCTCATTTTTGCAACCTCTTTTTCAATTGCAAATTCCGCCGAATAATATTTTTATATACAATTAATCTTATTAAACGTCTGTTTTTTATAGAATACTAATTCCGTTCCCTACTTTATATTACAAAAAAGAATAGAAAACAAAAAACCAACCGTTCGGTTGGTTTTTTTATCTCCTACTATAATGCGTTGTATCAATACCACGCTGCATTAACCAATGATACGTTTCGCCCTTTACAACAAGAGGTACAGATTGCAACTCTTCTATCGTCTTCGCACCAAGAGCTGTCATAATAAATTTTAAATCTGTATGTAAAAGATCAATTTCATCCACTAACTTCTCGATACCATCTTGCATTAAAATACGTAAAAAGTATCCAGCAAATGCGGTTGTATTCGCCCCTAATGCGATTGCCTTCGCCACGTCAAGCGCTGTTTGTATGCCCCCAGATGCAATAAAAGAGAGGTTGTTATTTGTAGAGGTTGCTTCAATAATCGAGGTAGTTGTTTGTATGCCCCAGTTATTAAAATAAGAAAGCATTCGCTGTCTTCTTTCATTTTCAACAGCAGCAAAATTTGTACCACCTTGTCCACCAATATCAATTGCCGTTACACCTATACTCACTAACTGTTGCACTGTTTCCTTACTCATCCCAAATCCAACTTCTTTTACAATGACAGGAATTTTACTCTTTAAAACAATTTGTTCAATCCGCTGAAGTACCCCCGTAAAATCACGATCTCCTTCAGGCATCGTTAACTCTTGTATAACATTTAAATGAATTTGTAGTGCGTTTGCTTCAATCATATCAACGGCACGCTCTGCCTGTTCGACAGTTGCCTCACTACCTAAATTCGCAAAGAAAATCCCATTTGGATTTATCTTTCTAACGACCTTATAAGAAGCCGCCTCACGCTCATCTTTTAACGCTGCCATTTGCGAACCTACAGCCATAGCGAGATTATGATGTTTCGCTACATATGCTAGTTGCTCATTAATATGTAACGTTTGCTCTCCTCCACCACCAGTCATCGCATTGATAAAAATCGGCGAACTTAGTGAAAGTTCGCCGATTTTTGTTTCACATGTTATAGTATCATAACTTGAATTTGGCAAGCTTTGATGCACAAAATCAATATCATGAAAGCCATGCGTACGAGACTGACCAGTAGAAAGAGCATATTCAATATGATCTAATTTACGTTTTGCCCTTACCACTCGTACCCCTCTTTATTTCTTTAATTTTTTCAGTTGTTCACCAATAATATCACTTAATTGGAAAGTAGCAGAATCAGCATTTGGCTCATATTTGCTATAATCTTCTGTTACATTATTTTCTTCAAGTGCTTCTTTTATACTTAAAGAAATACGTTTTTCCGCTACATGTACTTCAAGTACTTTCACTTTTACTTCTTGTCCCATTTCCAATACTTCATTTGGATTTTTCACGTGACGATTTGCAATTTGAGATACGTGCACAAGCCCTTCAACGCCAGGTAAAATTTCAACGAAAGCACCGAATGTAACTAGACGTTTTACTACTCCCTCACGAATATCACCAGCTTTTATTTCACCAGCAACATTTTCCCAAGGTCCCGGCTGAGCTGCTTTAATTGATAAAGAGATACGTTGCGTATCAGCATCAACAGATAGCACCTTTACCTTTACCTTTTGACCTTGCTCTAGCACTTCAGATGGTTGCTCCACACGTTCGTGTGAAATTTGCGAAATGTGAACTAAACCGTCCACACCACCAACGTTAACGAAAGCACCAAAATCCGTTAATCGTTGTACTGTTCCTTCAACAATATCCCCTTCTTTTAACGAAGAGATTGCTTCTTTTTTCTTAGAATCTAGTTCTAATTCTACTACCGCTTTATGCGAAAGGATTACACGATTTTTTTCGCGGTCTAATTCAACAATTTTTACCGCTAATGTTTTTCCTTTATAGTCAGAAAAGTCTTCTACATAATGTACTTCTACAAGTGAAGCTGGGATAAAACCACGAACGCCTAGGTCCACAACTAATCCACCATTCACGATATCTTTTACAGTAACATCAAATACATGACCAGAAGTAAATTTCTCTTGTAATTCTACCCATGCTTTTTCTGCATCAACAGCACGTTTAGATAAAACAAGATCATCTTCTTCTAATTTAATAATTTTCAATTCTAGTGTTTGATCTAATTCTACAACATCGCTTGCTTTTTCAATATGAACGTTAGCTAATTCACTAATTGGAATTACGCCATCTGTTTTGTATCCAACATTTACAAGCACTTGTTTTTCTTCAACCTTCGTTACAGAACCTGTAACAACGTCACCAACTTGTAATTCTTTTGAATCCATAACTTCTTCATTCATTTTCTCTACCATGGAAATACCTCCCTACAGAATTGACAAAGCATTTTTATGTATATACGAAATGAAAACAAATGTTTTCATTTGCATGTTTAAGAATTTATCATCACATACTCTTTTTCAATAGCATTCATAAGAAAATATATTAATCCTATATAAATAGTATACAGCAAAATCATCTTGAAGAAAGTATGTTTTGAAATATAATAGCGAATATATTCTGACAGTTTTATTCCTCTTTAACTAACTTCTTATAAATCGGCTCATTTGTCAAGGAAAGAGACTCACAATTCACGTATCCTTTACATTTCTATACAAACAAAAAAAGAAAGAGGATAATCCCCTTTCTTTATTTCGCAAATACTCCTGAAACAATACCCATAATTTTTTGGACGACTTCTTCAATTGATAAAGAAGTTGTATCTAATTCCAATGCATCATCAGCCTTTTTTAGAGGAGAAACTTCGCGTTCTGAATCCAATTTATCACGCTGAGCAATTTCTTCTTGTAACTGCTCTAAATTAGAATCGAAACCTTTATTTATATTTTCTAAATGTCTTCTTTCCGCTCTTTCTTCTACAGAAGCAAGCATAAAGATTTTCACTTCAGCATCTGGTAACACATGTGTACCAATATCACGGCCATCCATTACAACGCCGCCTTTTTCCGCTAATTCTTGTTGACGACGAACCATTTCTTCACGAACAAGACGATGCTTTGCCACAATAGATACTCGATTCGTCACATCAGGCGTACGAATAACTTCCGAAACATCTTGTCCATTTAAAAATACAAGTTGTGTATTTTCTCCTTGTTGAAATTCAATATTCACATTTTTTACAACTTCCATTAGCTTTTCTTCATTTTCAATATCCACTTTTTGTTCAAGGGCTGCATATGTAATAGCACGGTACATTGCGCCTGTATCAATATAAACGTAAGAAAGCTTCTTTGCCACAACTTTTGCAACTGTACTTTTCCCAGCAGCTGCTGGACCATCTATAGCAATTGAAATTCGTTTATCCATTGTAACACCTCATTTTTTCACTTATAAAACAAAACGAAAAGCAGGTATTCATCCCTGCTTCTTCTCATTTGCTTCACGTCATTAAATCCTCAATTATTGTAGCATAATCCTTCCTAGAAGAAAACGAAAACTACCTACTCACCTGTAAGATTTCTTCTTTATTTTTCGCGACGACACCTTCATAATAAACAATTTTAGATAGATATTTTATTGATGACTTATGTATAAATAACAATTGCACAACACAAAGACAAATAAATTGAATTATTAATATACGAATGATAATTTTCTCCACCTTCTTCAAGATATCCACTCCTTCCCACCATATACTTACACATTACATTTCATGATTTTATACAACGTACATAGCGCAATTAAATTTATTGTCATATTCCAAGCATGCTTTTATACATTTTCATTGTCGAATTTACTCAAAACATGTTATGTTCTAAATGTATTTTTCAACTTGAAAGGGGTATAAGCATTGAAAAGAATCCTAGTTTTACACACAGGTGGAACAATTGCAATGGAGGAAGATAAAGAAACTGGGGTCGTACAACCAGGAGAAAAAAATCCTCTTTTAAAATTCATTCCTGATTTAGAAGGCGATGTTGATTTAATCGTTGAAGATGTGTTCCATCTACCATCTCCTCATATGACACCAAGCGAGATGTTACAATTACAAGTCATCATTGATGAAAGAGTAAAACAAGACAACATTCATGGCGTAGTCATTACGCATGGTACGGATACATTAGAAGAAACCGCATATTTCCTAGATTTAACAGTCAAAGCAACTATTCCAATCGTAGTAACAGGCGCAATGCGTTCTAGTAATGAATTAGGTGCTGATGGTCTATATAACTTCTTATCAGCTGTAAAAGTAGCTAGCAGTAATGAAGCTGCAGAAAAAGGTGTTCTAGTCGTATTAAACGACGAAATTCATTGCGCTACAAATGTAACGAAAACACATACAAGTAATGTTGCAACATTCCAAAGTCCACAATATGGACCAATTGGAACGGTAACAAAACGTGGTGTTGTTTTCCATCACGCTTTAGTACATCATGAAACGTATACAGTAAATAACATCTCTAAAAGCGTAGTTGTTCTAAAAGCATATGCTGGTATGGATGATACATTGTTAGCAGCAATTGAAAACCTTCCAGTTGACGGAATTGTCATTGAAGCGCTTGGACAAGGTAATTTGCCTCCACGTACACTCCCTAGTTTAGAACGATTAATAAGCAAAGGAATTCCAGTCGTATTAGTTTCACGTTGCTTCAATGGTATCGTTCAAGACGTATATTCATATGAAGGTGGCGGCAAACAATTAAAAGATATGGGCGTTATATTCACATACGGCTTAAACGCTCAAAAAGCACGTATTAAATTACTAGTCGCATTAGAGAATACAAAATCACATGAAACAATCCAAAATATGTTTATGCACGAATAAAAAAAGCTGTCGAATTTTTCGACAGCTTCTTTTTATTTTTCTCTCGACGCAATGGTTTGCGCAATCGCATCTCCATGAAATCTACCGTTCTCGATAAATATTTCATTTGCATTATTCCCAGCGGCAATTACACCTGCAATGAAAATATTTTCAGTGTTTGTTTCCATTCTATCCTCTGTATAAATCGGACGCCCAGTTTCTTCATCAATTCGAACGCCCATCTCCGTTAAGAAACTATGATCAGGATGGTAACCCGTCATCGCAAATACAAAATCATTTTGGATTGTAAATGCCCCGTCATCAACGGTATACGTTAATGTATGTTCAGTAATTTCTTTCACATGAGCCCCAAAATGCATTTGAATTGTACCGTTTCGTACTAACGCCTCAAATTCCGGTAAAATCCACGGCTTAATGCTCGGCGAGTACTCACTTCCACGATACAGTACCGTTACACGCGCTCCTGCTTTAACAAGTTCCAACGCAGCGTCTATACTTGAGTTTTTTCCACCTATAACTACTACATCTCGATCAAAATAAGGATGTCCTTCTTTAAAATAGTGAGCTACTTTCTTCAGTTCCTCACCTGGAACATTCATATAATTTGGATTGTCATAATATCCAGTGGCTACAACAATATATTTCGCTATATATATTTCTTTATGTCCGTCACGTTTCGTCGTCTCAACCTTAAAAACTTCTCCATCTTTTTGAACTTTCTCTACTCGTTCGAAAGCATTTATGCGTACAGATTTACGCTTTACTACTTCGCGATAATACGCAAGTGCTTGATTTCGAACTGGCTTACGGTTTTCGGTAATAAAAGCTACTTCACCAATTTCTAATTTTTCACTAGAGGAGAAAAATGTTTGATGAGTTGGATAATTATAAATCGCATTTACAATGTTTCCTTTTTCAATTACTAACGGATTAATCCCTACCTTTTGCAACGAAATTGCTGCTGCTAATCCGCACGGACCGCCTCCAATTATGATAGCTGTTTCTTTCTGCATACTCGGTTCACTCCTAGTCTTCTACCTCTGCACTATTTATAAAAACAAGAAAAAACCTACTTACAACAGTAGGCACCTATCTTTATTGTATTCATTTTTCATACGTTTGTCATCTAAACGAAACGTACATCCGATAGACATCTGCTAAAAACTGTTGAAATTTAATACCTTGTTTCCCTAATACATTTTCAGGATCAATCTTTCTAGCTGGATCAAGTGTTTTATGTGATACGATATCTTTTTTCGGATTCAAGCCAAAGTTTTGACATAAATAAGCATGATACCATGTAAAACGCGTATACGCTTCCCAAAAGTTAACATCACCGCCATAACAAAGTTCCACACCAATGGCAGCCTTATTCGCATCATAACCATATAAGTCATTATCCGTCGACACACCATATCGAACATGATACGCAACTTCATTTATAGGAACAATTTCCAATATTGTTTTGTCATCTATAAATGTATGCGCCGAAGCTTTCGGTTGTATTTCATTAAAGTAATCCCGATTTCCTATTGCATTGCTACCAGGATTTCCTGTATCATGACTTACAATAAACCTTACTTTAGAAAGAGGAATTCCCGGTCGTGAACTTCCATATCCAATATAGTTACGCTCTATAGGAAACATCGCCATTACTACCAACTCCCGCTTTAGAAAATTACCTTACTTCCTTATATATGTATTCGGTAGCAATGTCCTTATCGCATATTTCTTACACGAAGAGAAAATCGAAAATATTTGATGTGAACACCATAAATAACAAAATACTTACAGCGACTCCATAAAAACCGTAAAACCAAACACAATCTTCTTTCGTATCTAAGCCGAAAAATTTATTTACTGATTGTAATAATGTGCCACGCTTACTTTTTTTGTTTCGTAATACTTCCACTCGTTCTACAACATCTGCTGGCATCATAAATCTTTGGTCTACTGTCATTTTCATCATTTATCTCTCCTTAAAATCATTTCCGTTTTGTTTATCTAAGGAGAGTATAGCACGTTTGTTCGTACAGAACAAGCGTTCTTTTATTTTTTTATTTTATTTTTCAACAAGCCAAGTAATAATCGTGAATATAAAAGCGATTATCGGCCCTACTACAACCACACCAAATATTAAAAACAATAAGCCTTCTCCGAACATCCGAACGACACTTGTTTTTCGGGCTTTCATCGTTCTTGAGAGTTCTCCCTCTAAGCTCTTAACCTTTTCTTCTAATTGTTCTACTCGTTCCATCATTTCATTTTCCATATACAACACCTCACACTAATACTCCAACAAAAAAACGTGATTCCCTCGAAAGGAATCACGTTTTTTCACGATATAATATTATACCCAACCTCTGAAGCGACTTGCTTCAGCCATTTTACGAACACCAACCATATAAGCTGCTAAGCGCATGTTCACTTTACGAACTTGTGCTGTTTCATAAATAGAATCAAATGATCTTACCATTACTTTTTCTAAGCGTTGTTCTACTTCTTCTTCTGTCCAGTAGTAACCTTGGTTATTTTGTACCCACTCAAAGTAAGATACTGTAACTCCACCAGCACTTGCTAATACGTCTGGAACAAGTAAAATTCCGCGATCTGTTAAAATTTTAGTTGCTTCTAAAGTTGTTGGACCATTTGCAGCTTCAACAACAATTTTTGCTTTAATATTATTAGCATTTTCTTCTGTAATTTGGTTCTCAATTGCAGCTGGAACTAAAATATCGCAATCAAGTTCTAACAATTCTTTGTTTGAAATTGTATTATTGAATAGTTTTGTTACTGTACCGAAGCTATCACGACGGTCTAATAAATAATCAATATCTAATCCATTTGGATCATGTAATGCACCGTAAGCATCTGAAATTGCAATTACTTTCGCACCTGCATCATGCATAAATTTAGCTAAGAAGCTACCCGCATTACCGAACCCTTGAACAACAACACGCGCACCTTTAATATCAATGTCGCGTTTTTTTGCAGCTTCGCGAATACAAATTGTTACACCTTTCGCTGTTGCTGTTTCACGTCCGTGTGATCCACCTAATACAAGTGGCTTACCTGTAATAAATCCTGGTGAATTAAATTCATCAATACGGCTATACTCATCCATCATCCATGCCATAATTTGAGAGTTTGTAAATACGTCTGGAGCCGGAATATCTTTTGTAGGACCAACGATTTGGCTAATTGCTCGTACATAACCGCGGCTTAGTCTTTCTAATTCACGGAATGACATTTCACGTGGGTCACAGATAATTCCACCTTTACCTCCACCATACGGTAAATCAACAATACCACATTTTAAACTCATCCAGATCGAAAGTGCTTTCACTTCATTTTCTGTTACATTCGGATGGAAGCGAATTCCACCTTTCGTTGGACCAACAGCATCATTATGTTGCGCACGATATCCTGTAAATATTTTAACAGTCCCGTCATCCATACGAACTGGTATTTTCACTGTCATCATACGAATTGGTTCTTTTAATAATTCATATACTTCGTTTGGATAACCCAATTTTTCTAATGCTTCACTAATAACAATTTGTGTCGAATTCAATAGTTCAAAATGTTGTTCCCTTTGTTGTTGTGTTTTTGTTTGAGTTCCCTTTTCGGCTACCATAGTAAGTAAACCCCCTGTAATTTCACTTGTTTAGTAAACCTTCATTGCCTAGTATACACCGTTAAATTTGGAATGCAATAGAAAACGCTAACAAATATATACAACTTATTTCGTATTGCAAGCGTTTTCACTATTATTATAGTCCTTTTATTGCTTTTAGAAAAGTAAAATACTTAAATATTTAAATATTTTTTATCTCACTCGAATACAGCGTCGCGAAACGGTATATTTAATTAAGAAAACGTTTGTTTAAATATTTATAATTGATCCTAGCCTTACTCCTCTTATCCAAATAAAAAGCAAAACCCCAGCTATGTTATATTAGCTGAGGTTTTGCTTTTTCACAAAGTAATTGTATACTTGTTCAATTGCTTGAGAAGCCATTAATTCTTTACCATACTCCATTACACGGTAAATGGTTGCCGTAGACGGATTACCGTATTCTGCTAAAATAGCTATAAAATCCGCCTTCAATAATTGTATTTGCTCTTCTTCTTCCATCCAAAGATAGAAACGCCCATCCCATGTATATAACTTTCCGCCAGTTACACCAAGGTTATATAAGCGATTCGACAGGTTAATTACGTCGTCTAGTGTAGCAAACTCATAAAGTATGTGCTCGCTCTCATCTAGAGTCACTTGCATTTCAATAAACTCGTCACGGAACTCATCATCTGTATCCACTTCTTGATTTTCCTTCGTTACTATTACAACCATGCCTTGTGCTTGTAGAGAAAATACTTCAACTGCAATCGGACCATCTGCTTCAAATCCTAATTCTTTATTTGCTTCTTGCATCATATCACGAAATAGTTGCTGTACTTTCGGTGCATTTCTCCATAAATCCTCTTTCGTTAATCCTCGTTCAGATAAATCATCAAATGTTAGGAAAATTTTTATCTTATTATAATTTAATCGTTCCAGCCTCATCTCATACCCTCCCTACGTAACCATTGAATCTAATTTTTATTATATGAAATAGAAAATAGATGGTTCTTTCCGAACAACTATTCTAACATTTTTAACCATTCATCCCATTCTTCTTTCGTATCGCCGATTAGGATTGTTTGAATGTTCAACTGATCTCGAGCGCTTATTTCCCCTATAACCCCAACAGAAAGGTTCTCATTTTTTTCTTGCAATAAATCCCCAACATTCATCGCCCTTTTCAGTTCTAGGCCATTTTCAAAAGAGACAAATAAATGTTTTGGCTGTATTTGCTCAACCGCTAATAACATGCCATCTCCCTCTAAACTTGTCCTAATATGTATCGCCTCATATCCTTTTAAACGTAAATACATTGAGAAAATAAATCCTTTCAATGTATTATTTTCTAACACAATTACTTTGTGTATGGAAGAAAACGTTGAAGCATTATGATACACCATTCCTAGACGAGTTTGTAAAAATGATACGGCATATTGGAATTGCGTCATTGCAATCTCATTGTTATTTTTTAGTGTCAACAATTTGTTTGTCACTTGAAGAATAATACCGGTGATAACTTTTTCTGTTGAATAAATACTAAAAGCCTCATTTATTAATGCAGAAGTTGTAATTTCATCAAATTCTAACAAAGCTTGTAGTAAATCGTCCACTAAAACAACTTCTTTATCGTAATGTATTTCTTTTTGGGCATTACTCTGCAAACGATTCCCTTCTAATAACTGCACTGCTTGTCCAATCATCATACCGGAAGAAACCTTCTCCATTAACCATTTCAAAATTCGAATATGCTCTTCTGTATATAATCGATGCCCAGCTTGATTCCGCTTTGGGGCAATAATCTGATATCGCCTTTCCCATGCACGAAGCGTACTCGGTTGAACTCCAATAATATTCGAAACAGCTTTTATATTATATTTTCCATTTAGAGTTGGCATCATTTCCCTCCACATAACGTAATAATATGTGTTTGAGCAGGTGCTCGAAAACGAAGTGGAATCAATGTTGTTCCGTATCCATTACTAACAAAGAGAGTCGTATTTGAATGATTATATACGCCACCTTTTAAATATTTTTCAGATGGGAATAATCGAATCTGTCCTCCATGTGTATGTCCACTTAACACAAGTGAAATTTGTTCTTTTCCAGACATTTTTTTTATTATATCAGGGTTGTGACTAATTAAAATACGAAATCCCTCTTCTTTACAATCAGCCAATGCTAAGTCTAAACGATCACGTTCCAATCCAACATCATCTACACCGAGTAAGCAAATTTTCTCTCCTAACTCAGATTCAAATACAACTCTTGTATTATCTAAAACTTTTACATTATTTTCTAATAGCAACGCATCTAATTCATGGTATTCAATCTCATAGTCATTATTTCCCCATACAAAATATACAGGAGCTATCGCTCTTAACTTTTGAATATTTGCAGAGATTTTTGATAAAGGTACGCCCTTTTCCGCTAAATCACCACCAATAATAACGAGATCTACTTTTCCCTTTATTCGCTCAATTAACGAATCTGAAACGACTCTTCTATGAATATCAGAAATAAAAAACATATTCATCTGTTGAAAACTTTGCGGGAATTCTTTAAATTCTAAAGTATGTTCCAATACCGTATTACGCATCGCTTCTTTATACATTACAAGAAGAAATATTATACCTATACATATGAGAGTACTTAATATTGTAATCCATATCATATTTTTACTCCCCTACTCATAAAGATAATCCTCAGTTTTTATAACAAGCTACGAATTGCTTAATTTACTAGCTCTCTTGTTTTACGGACTTATCTTTTATCGGAATTTTTAATTCTTGACCTGCACTCACTTCATCTTCTTCTAAGTTATTATACTTTTTAATAACTTCAATCCCACTTTCATCTGAAAAATATTGCTTCGCTATACTTTCTAAAGTTTCTCCCTTTTTCACAGTATGCGTTACCACCTTCTCAGATTGTTTCTGAGTTTCAGATTTGGCTGAATCAAAAAAAATTACTTCAAACGCACTTTTACCAGCATTACTACTATCACTTTTCACCTGAATATATTTATCCGTATACCATAAAATACTAATTGGTAGTAATATGAATAGACACGTTAATACTCGGACAAAAATGTGATTCATTTTAAACTTTTGCTTTTTCTCTTTATTTCTATGAAGTTCACTTCGCGGCGGTAAACTTTCATCTTCTTCCACTTGCTCAACTTCTAATTCCTCTTCAAAATCAGGAATTCGTTTCCTCATGTTGTTCACCACCACCTTCCATTTATTTTCTTAGTTGGAGTCCCATTATAAAATCAACAAGAAAGTGTGCAAAGATTGTTATAAATAAATTCTCTGTCCATTCAAATACATAACCAAAGACAAAACTAATAAAACAGACGAAACAAAACAAAAATGGCTTTGTTATATACCGAATATGTAAGACTGCAAATACTAAACTTGCTATTATAATTCCGAAATGAGTCTGCATTACACCTCTAAATAAAAATTCTTCTGCAAAGCCAATAACGAACGTAATAACGAGTAAATGCATAACTGACATTCCTTGAAACATCTTATCGTTAATACCACCATCATCAAACCAAGACTCTGGAAATACTCGCATTGCAACATAATCTAATAACACAATACCAATCGCTAATAAACTACCTACTATAAGTATTCGTACAGGTTCCCACTTCCAAAGACTAAAAACTTCTTTTGTATCTCGAAATAATATATATGCTAGCAAACAACCAATACCAATAATAATTAGCTGTGTTATATACAGATTCAGCCTTATTTCTTTCGGACTCATATCTTCAACATTATGCCTTTGAATGTTCATCATTCCTCCATCTTTTCTAGGCCGAAAAGCTTTTGTAACTCTGTTTCCCAATTATAGTCGAAATCGGATTGTTGCGCTCGTCTTTTTTTATACTCCGTTTTTGTAATACCACAATAATCGCAGCAATTTTTCAACTCTGTCTCTTTTCTATAACCGAACTGTTGAAGTACATATTCACGCCTACATCCTTTAACTTGTATCCATGACTTCATGTTTTCTAGCTCACTATATTTATTACGCAATCTTATTTCTACTTCAGCTATTAATCTGTTCATGATTTCATCTGACAAGCTCTCTAATATTAGTTTTCGCCGTTGTATGATCCCAAGCCGTTCGAGATGATAGCGGATGAAACGCCAATATTGTTCATTAAATCTTGCTGCATTATAACAAATTTCTTCTACATCTTCTATTGGTAATTCTTTCGTTTGAAACATTCTTTCTTGTAGTAAAGAAAATAAAAATTGTATTTGCGACTTACTTGGCAATTCATCTTCAATAATTGAAATTGGCAAATCGTGATCCAACGGACTACATAATAAAAAGGCTATACTCGGTTCGCCATCTCTTCCAGCTCTTCCGATTTCTTGCAAGTAGGAAGCTATATTAGTCGGATAATGGAAATGAATAATATATCTCGTATTCGACTTATTTACTCCCATACCAAAAGCACTTGTGCATATTACAATTTGCAATTGATCATTCATAAATTGCTGCTGAATTAACATACGCTCTTCATGTTCCATACCACCATGATAAAAAGCCACACCAGTACAGCCTTTTCCTCTTAAATATTCCGTTAAACGTTCTGTCCATGCTCTACTTGAACAATATACAATCCCAGGCCCCTGTAAATACATCACATGTTCCAAAAGTGCTTCTTTCTTCTCTTCTATCGTCTCTACAAATTGCACTTCCATTGCAATATTTGGACGATCAATAGAGTATGCATGCTGCGAGACATTCTTTAAACTTAAACTCTCTGCTATATCTTGCAGTACATCCTTTGTCGCTGTCGCTGTTAATGCTAGTACCGTAGGAGATCCAATGTTCTCAATTACTACGTTTAATTTTTTATAATCCGGTCTAAAATCATACCCCCACTGCGAAATACAATGGGCCTCATCCACAACAAACATTGAAATATGAATTTTCTTCAATTCTCTTATTAATAAATCCGATTGCAACATTTCTGGAGACACAAAAATAAATTTATAAAAAGCCAATTTTTTCATCGCTTCTCTTTTTTCACTTAATGTCCGAAAACTATTAAATGCAATCACTCGATTTTTCACAACATACTTTAATTGTGTAACTTGATCTTCCATTAAAGATAATAGTGGTGATACAACAAGCACTGTTCCTTCTTGCATTAGCCCTGGGAGTTGATAGCACATAGATTTCCCTCTTCCAGTCGGAAGCATCGCTATAACATCTTTTCCTTCTAATAAGTCTGTAATAACTTCTTTTTGTCCTTGACGAAATTCAGAATATCCAAACCACTTATATAAATATTCCTCAAGTTTCATTTATACCCTCCATCCGTGCCAATACAAGACGGACTTCAAAATAAGATATCTCTTCCCCAACCGCTTGTTTCAAGACACGTAACTTACGTGTTTGTAATGTCTCAATTACTTCTTTTACTTTATCTATTTTGTCTTTCTCCATAAACATCTCAATTGAAAATTCTTTTTCTCGTAAAGCGATTTCTACAAAATGATCTTCTATCGTTGCAACCTTCAAATTCCGAATTGTTGCTATTTCTTCCAGAAAGCGTCCTTGTCTCCAAAGATTATATGTTTTTTTCGTAGATATGCTAAATAAATCAGCCTTCTCATTTGGATAAGATATAATTTCAGCTAATAACGGAAACTCACTTTCTTTATTACGAACTTCTTGAATAATGAAATGAATTGTACCCCAAAATAAAAAATACACTCGAAATACATCTTGTTTCGTAATTTCCGCTAATTGTTGCAACGTACAACCGATGCGTTTATAGCCCGTTAAGCGATATGTTACGATTGTCGCCTCTAATGGTTTATTTTTTTGTAAAAGAGTATACATCTCCTTCCACAACCTTTTAGCCAATTCACTTCTCATATATGGTATTCCAGTGAGAAAACGTTTCACCCACATCATTATTTCTGTATCTTGCTGAATTGGAATAAATTTCGTATTCACCTGTTGTAAATTCGAAATGGTTTGAACGATTAATGATAATCTCTTCCAAAACGTTTCACCTATTTCACCATAGTGTAAACCATGTAAACACGTCGGAAAAGCAAAGTCATCTTTCCATTTGTTTAATTGCATGTTACCAGCAGTCGTTACTACGTATGTATTTTCATGTATAGATTGAACTAAATCCGTTTGTACCAACTTTGCAACTTCTTGATCATAATCAGCTCTATTCAAAGATTTATAAATCCCAAACAAAAAAGAAATTTGAAACATATTCCCATCTTGTAATGTTTGCGATGACCTCTTTCCTTTTAATAAATAATAAATAGAAGAAACGGTCCTTTCGCCATTCAATTGTTTTAAACAATACAATAAAGTATATTGTAGTTGCATTACCGCTTCCCCTTTCCAATTTAACTTAATTCTTTTTCAATATGATTACAACGTCTACTGTTACTCATTAACCTTATCATATCGGTACCATATGCTTGTACATACTCTATTGTACCAAACGAAATAACATTTACGTATTTTGAAAATCTTATGACATAATTCAAAAATAAGTTGACACTCTAATTGATAAGCATTATCATTATAATTTTATGTTGAAAAGTTTTACAAACCGTTTTACAATAAGGTTATAATTTTTATGGCGAGCTTTTCACATACATATTATCAGGAGGGAAAAAAGATGGCAAAATATACAATCGTTGATAAAGATACTTGTATCGCATGTGGTGCTTGCGGCGCTGCTGCACCAGACATTTATGACTATGATGATGAAGGTATTGCATTTGTAACATTAGATGATAACCAAGGTATCGTTGAAATTCCAGATGTATTAATTGAAGATATGATGGATGCATTCGAAGGTTGTCCAACTGACTCAATTAAAGTTGCTGACGAATCATTTGACGGCGACGCTTTAAAATTCGAATAGTCTTTTATTAACTTCAAAAAATGCCCCTCATATTGATGAGGGGCATTTTTTGTTCCCTATTTTCATTCTACTTAACAAAAAACCATTAGTAGTTTCACACTACTAATGGTTTTATTTTATATGTTATGCATTTTTCATTTTTGCAAACACCCATACTTTCAGGCGTGAGAATAATGCTACAAATACAATTGTTACTACAATTCCTTTAATTAAATTAAACGGTAAGATCGCTGTTACAACAGTCGTTCTTATAGCCTCACTAGACATAGCAGGTGCATTTAAAAACCAAGTGTAAGCTGGGAATATGATGATATAGTTTAATACACTCATAATTAGCGCCATTGTAATTGTCCCTAACATTAGTCCTGTCGTTAAACTCTTTACAGTACGATACTTTCTAAATAAGAAAGCTGCTGGTCCAATAAATAAACATCCTGCAATAAAGTTTGCAATTTCTCCAACTGGCACTCCTACTAAACTACCTTGAATCCCGTAATGTAAAATATTCTTTATTCCCTCTACAATTATCCCCGCAATTGGTCCAAAAATAATTGCAGCAATTAGAGCTGGCACATCACTAAAATCAATTTTTAAAAATGGCGGAAGCCCTGGGAACGGGAAATCCAACATCATTAGTAAATATGCAATACTACTTAGCATTGCTACACTCACCATCTTTACTACACTGTTTTTTTGTTTCATCGTTCTCTCTCCTTTTCCATCGATCATCTCATGGAAAGTGGAAAGGTTCTGCTATGCCTATTTTTTCATAGAATGAAAAAACCCTTTGTGTTTTACACAAAGGGAGAATTTAAGGCATATCAAACAGACGTTCAAATTCCTATCTTTTTTGAACGCTTGAACCTCCATCTTCTCCCATCCAGACTATACTGTCGGCTTTGGAATCACACCAAATCCTGCCTTAACGGCTCGCGGGCTTAGAACGAAATCATAAATAGTTCATCACCGCCGGTCGGGATTTTCACCCTGCCCCGAAGATAGACCGATATTCTATTTTCCCCTTCATTATACAACAACCTAATAACATTGTGAACTAAAAAATTGTAACTTATTTAAAATTAGTTATTTATTTTTTATAACCCATTAATAATTGCAAAATATTTTACAATACACCCCATATTTTTTATTATTAGGCATTTCTCTTTTGAATTCCCTAGTCATATATAATGAAAAGTGATAAGATGTTGAATTGTTAAGATAAGAACATTTTCTGAGTTATGGAGGAAATGTCATGAAGAAAGATAAAAGACACTCTATTCGAGAAGCAATGAAAAAAAACTTAAGAAAAGAATACTTTTACTTAAAAAAAGAATTACTTTTCTACTGTCCAATTGATTTAGGCACATTCTCAAGCGAGACATACTATGCTGCTTTCGATGAAGATGGCATCAGTATTTATCAGTATGATAAAAAAACAGAAAGTAAATTAAAATTGTGCGAGCGTCATCCATGGAAGAGTTGGAATAAAGTGAAGGTTGATCACTATTTGACAACTTCTCAATTTATTTTTCAAGGTGAGCGTAACTGGATATTATCCCTTTTCCAAAAAGGAAAAGAAGCTCAAAAAATTATCGAAGAGCATACATCTTTACAAACAGAAGTTGTTTCTCGCTCTTTCTTAAAAAAACTTCCTGGTTTTCGTTCTAATACACCGTTGAATAAATACATCGGCAGCATTTGTTACACTGCACTTATTGCATTTTTATTAAAATGGATGATTCCATTTCAAGCACCACAAATCGCCCTGTACTCTCTTTCGATTGGTTGTATGCTTCTTGGCTTACTTTGTTTGACAATCGGTTTAATTGAACCGACTATTGTACTGTTTCGAACAAAAGAAAAAACAAGAACAAAAGTTTTTTACTTATATAGCTACTTAGCTATTTCTGGATTTATATGTGTCTTTATTTTTTGGTAAAAGAAGAGCTAGTTAAACTAGCTCTTCTTTACTTTACGTATAATTGTTGATTTGGATAAATTCGCTCTTGCTGCAATCCATTTTTTGCTTTTATTTCCTTAAGTGTCATACTAAATTTCCTTGCAATATTAACTAAAGTATCCCCTTTTTGTACAACATATAATGAGGAAGAAACAACTTCATTTCTTTGTTCATTTAAAACAAGTAATGGATTCATTGCATTCTTTTTCGCCATCGTCCATCTTCCTTGATGAAGTTCTAAATGTAAATGTGCACCTCGTGATTCTCCTGTGTTTCCTACTTCTCCAATTATTTCTCCTTTTGAAATATAATCCCCTTGAACTACGTGTCTCTTATTTAAATGTGCATACACAGCCTCATATTCTCCATGTTTAATAAATACAACGTTCCCATAACTATTTGAATAATAAGACTTTGTCACCTTACCATCTTGAATAGCTGCCACAGGTACTCCGATCGGTGCAGCTATATCAATACCGTAGTGTTTTCCATGCCTTGTCCCAAAATAATCACTTATCTGTCCTTCCACAGGCCATGTCCATCGATTTTCTTCTGCGTAAACATGTAATTGAGATAAAAACAGTACAGTCAATAACATGACGCTACATTTTAACACTTTCATATACATCCTCCGTTTTCTAATTACCACCATACCTTCTCTATTTTGGTATATTACAGAAAAAAGTATACAAAAAAGAAAGTGAATTACTCCACTTCCTTCTCTTTCTTATCACGAAAAACTAATGCGCTACGGTTATACTCCACATCTTTTACTTGTAATCGAGTATTTATTACTCTAGCTACTGCAAACAAATAATCAGATAATCTATTTACATACTTTAGAACAACTTCATTTATTTCCACTTCTTTTTTCAACGACACGATAGAGCGCTCTGCTCTTCTTACAACAGTACGTGCAATATGAATGGTAGCCGATGCCTCGCTACCACCTGGTAAAATAAAGCGTTCTAATGGTGGCGCTTCTTCTATATACAAATCAATCCTTCTTTCCAAGCTTTCGACCATTTCGATCGTTACTTTATAAGGGATTTTCTCCTCCACTATCGCCAAATCTCCCCCGCAATCAAATAGTTCATGTTGAATATTTTCAAGGTCATTGTAAACATCTCCAAATGCCCCGCCTTGTAGCTTAGCCATCGCATATCCAATATGAGAATTCGCCTCATCTATCGTGCCATATGCTTCTACACGAATATTATCTTTATCCACCCTGCCACCTATTACACTTGTTTTCCCTTTATCTCCTGTTTTCGTATATAATTTCATTTCTTCACAGCACCTCTCTCGATATTCTTAATTCGACTAAGATAGAAAAAAGTTCTACTATAATTTATTTAATTGATTTTACAAAAAAATAAAAAACAGTAGAACTTTATTTATTATTAACTTTAAAAACATATATCTAAATTATACGATTCGGCAAATATACAGAGAATGTAGTTCCTTCTCCAACAACACTTGAGACAGAAATTTTCCCATCATGGCCTTGAACAATATTTTTAGCAATCGCAAGCCCGAGTCCTGTTCCACCCTTTTTCCCGCGTGTTCTTGCTTTATCAGCTTTGTAAAAACGATCAAACAAGAATGGAATATCTTCTTCTGGAATACCAGCACCTGAATCTTGCACTTCGAAAGTAAGACCATTATTTTCCGTATGAATTACAAGTGCAACATGTCCACCTGCATTCGTATGACGAATTGCATTATCAATTAAATTCGTCAACACCTGTTCCATACGGTCTGCATCAAACGGATATTGTTCAATTGGACTTTGGAAATCTACTGTTAGTTCAACTTCTTTATCCTTTGCAATCCCTTGGAATTTACGGCCAATCTTTTCGACAAATGGATGAATATCTACTTCACCAATATGTAACTCTACGTGGCCACTTTCCATACGAGCTAAATCTAATAATTCATTTACAAGTTTACCTAAACGAACGGATTCATCATAAATGATTTGAACAAACTCATTAATTTCCTCTTTCGTTTGCACAATATCATCTAAAATCGCTTCACTATACCCTTGAAGCATGACCATTGGTGTACGAAGTTCATGTGATACATTGGCAATAAAGTCTTGACGCATCTTCTCAAGACGGCGTTCTTCCGTCATATCACGCAACACTGCTACAGCCCCACGAATTTTCGTTTGATTGTAAAGCGGCGTCATAAGAACTACGTAGTTACCTTTTTGCAAATTAATTTCAACAACTTGTTGTTGCTCACTTTCTACAACGCGATGGAATAGTTCCACAAGTTCAGAAGGTAGTTTTTTACTTAGCTCTATCTCTTTTTCTTCTTGCCAAACTTGTAAGAAATTTTCAGCCGGTGGATTAATAACTACGACTTCACCTTCTTGATTTAACGTAATAACTCCATCTGCCATACTACTCAAAATACTAGCTAACTGTTCTTTTTCTTGCTGCAAAGCATTCATATTAAACTTCAACTGTTTACCCATTTGATTTAAGGCCGTTGCAAGCTCACCAATTTCATCCTGAGATACCATAGGGGCCTTTGCATCAAACTTCCCACGTGCCACCTCAAAAGCAACCTCACGCATTTTACGAAGCGGTGCGGTAATTCGAGTAGATAAGAAGAACGCAAAGAAAGTTGTTAATATAATCGCAATCCCAGCCGATAAGAAAATAAAATCAGTCGTTCTCTCCATACCTTGTATTGGTACTTGTAAAGATTCATATACGAACACTGCACTTTGATTTTTTGATTGCACCGGTTTTCCGACAATCATAATATCATTTTCAGTATTTTTATTCTTCCTACTATTAGAAGCTTTTCTTATGTTGTTTTTAATTTCTTTTTTATCTTTAAAAACAGCAGCTAATTCTTTATCTTCTTTTAAATCATCTATTGTTAGCGTAACTAATCCTTCTTGTTTCGGAGAAGATGAAATCTCCTTACCATCTTCTACAATAATGATTCTTGAAAGTGGGTCAGAGAATTTATACGCGATATTCTCAATCGTTTTTACATCGGCACCTTCTTCAATTAACTCTGAAACACTTGTTGCAACTTTCTGAAGCCTAGCTTCACTCATATCAACATAATACGTTCTAAAAAACTGTGAAAGTAAAATCGCAACAAATCCAAGAACAAACGAAACGAGAAGTAATATGGTCATCCATAACTTCCCTACTACACTTCTCCAAAGCATCAGTCGTTCACAACCTCAAACTTGTAACCCACGCCCCAAACGGTAACAATCATCTTCGCAGCATCTGGTGATTTTTTACTTAATTTCTCACGTAAACGCTTTACATGCGTATCCACTGTACGTAAATCTCCGAAGAATTCATATTGCCATACTTCTTTCAACAATTGCTCTCGATCGAATACCTTATCAGGAGCTTTCGCTAAGAATAATAGTAATTCATATTCTTTCGGCGTTAAGTTCACTTCATTACCATCTGCAGTAACACGATGTGCATCGTTATCAATTGTTAAGTGCGGGAACACAGTAACATCTTTCGTCGTTGTATCTTGTGTAAAGAATGTTGTTGGTACAGCACGACGTAACACCGCTTTCACACGAAGCACTACTTCACGTGGGCTAAATGGTTTTACAATATAATCATCCGTTCCAACTTCAAATCCTTGTACCCGATTTACTTCTTCACCTTTTGCCGTCAACATAATAATTGGTGTCGCTTTTTTCTCACGAACCCCTTTGCACACTTCGATACCATCTTTACCAGGCATCATAAGATCCAATAAGATTAAATCATAATCATTTTGCAACGCCATTTCTAAAGCTGTATCACCATTATCTGCTTCCTCAATTGTGTATTGCTCTCTTTCTAAGTACATTTTCAATAAACGACGAATGCGATCCTCATCGTCTACAATTAAAATTCTAAATTCATTTTCCATTTCTACCCGCTGCATATTTTCACATCAGCGGTTCACACCTACCCTTCTACACTATTATGTTGCGCTATTCTCGGTTATTTAAGCACTCCTCTAAATGTTTCACTTCCCACTATTATGCTTCACAAGAATAATAAAGTTTGTTCAATTTTTTTCCAAAACTATGTATTTTATTTGAACAGTATATTATGTCCTCGACATCATTTTACAAAATCAACCGCTACTTTGTCATGTTTTTCTCAAAAAAGAAGAAAATTTGACAAAAATAAAATAGGAAAGTGACATACACTCTCCTATTTTATTTCTCTATGCATATGAATGTAAACCCGCAATGATTAAGTTCACTACAATAAAGTTAAACATAATGATCGCAAAACCAATTACTGCAAGCCACGCTGATTTTTCCCCATGCCATCCTTTAGATAATCGTAAATGTAATACTGCCGCATAAAAGAGCCACGTTATAAGTGCCCAAACCTCTTTCGGATCCCACCCCCAAAAACGCGTCCATGCTATTTGAGCCCAAATCATCGCAAAAATTAGCGCACCTAATGTGAAAACTGGGAATCCAATTGCAATAGATCGATATCCGATTTCATCCAGTAAATCACTATTCGTATTCTTTACTAGTGGCTGAAGTGCCGCTGATACTCGTTTGCGTAAAACAAGTCTTAATACAACATAAAGTAGTGTTCCAACTATTACTGACCAAATAACAGTATTTAATTTTTTCGCATTTACAATCGCTGGAACTTCGACTGTCGGTTCTAATTTATTTTCTGTCAGTAACTTCCCTTCATGTGGTCCAACTAAAGCTGGGAGATTATACTTCATCTCGACTTGTTGTTCATTTTTATCAATCCATTGAAACTTAGCTTCATATTTCATACTGGAGAATACTGTCGTTACCGCAATAAATCCAACTGTACAAACAAGTGTGAACACTACCGTTTCTAACCAAAATGTACGTTTACTTCTCGTTGATTGATCTACATTTTTCAATAAATACATAACGCCCGTAATAAAACTAATTGCTAAAATTGCTTGTCCTGCTGCTGCAGTCGTCACGTGAATGTGTAACCAGTTACTTTTTAAAGATGGGATAAGCGGGGATATTTCCCTCGGGAACATACTTGCATAGGCAATTAATAAAAGAGCAACTGGTAATGCAAATAGTCCCATTATACTTACGCGGTACATAAAATACATTACAATAAATGCTCCGACAAGCATCATACCGAAAAACGTACCGAATTCGAAAAAGTTACTAACTGGCGCATGACCTGATGCAATCCACCTTGTAACAAAATATACTGTTTGTGCTATAAATCCTAAAATTGTAATCGTTATTCCTACATTTGCCCATTTATGACCCTTTTCTTTAATTGCTCCCCCAAAAAATAGAGTTGCTATTAAATATAAAATAAATGCGGTAAAGAGAAAGTTACTACTTATTTGCACCATATCGTTTCCCCACCTTAACTAATTTTTTTATCAATTACTTTATCATTTGGCTGTGGAATTGCTGTACCTTCTAGTATTCTTTCAATATCTTTCTTTAAACCGAACCAATTTTTATTCGTATGTCCTGCAATCCACCATTCATCATTAACACGTTGTATCCAAATACGGCGATGATTCCAATACATACCTTGAATGACACCAACCATAAATATAAATCCTCCAATACCAAGAATCCAAAGCGTTAAATCTTTCCTAACCGTTAGAGCTGTCGCATTTTGCATTTCAACACCTGCAAATGACATTTTATATTTGTTGTTTCCATCTGCTTCTATATTTTGCTGAATACCAACGAAACTCACTTCACCATCTGGCGTCTCAGGCGTAAACATTTTAAATACGAATGCAGGGTTGTTTGGTAATTTTGTTTTTGTATTCGGTTTTCCATTCTCATCAAAATAAAAATCTGGAAAATAGCTTAATAGTTCTAAAGAATAACCATTTCCTAAATCGTATTTTTCTGTAGGATTCGCTAAATCTACTTTAATTGGTCCCCACTTTTGATTATTTTCTTTGTTTTGCAAGTGGAAGGACATACTTTTAAATTCACTTTCTTTATAATCCACTTGATACACTGCAAATTGATCAAATTTCAATGGCTCATTCACGCGAATTTCCGCTTCTTTTACTTTTTCTAATTTCGGTTTTTGCCCTGCTATATTTTCGCCTACCGCTTTATATAATACTGCATTCGTTTGGAAGTTTTTCGCAATCATTTTATCCCCAACACGGTCTATCGCTTCATCAAAAACTTCCTTATCCTTACTTTTATCATAAACTTCTTTTATAAACTTCTCATTTTTTAAATAGTATTGACCATCCGTCCCTGGTACTTCTTTCGTTTCACCATCACGTAACCAAAGAGCTTCGTCTACGTACATACTCGGTAAAAAACGAAGCATCGCACCGAATAAAAAGATAATAAGGCCGATATGATTTACATATGGACCCCAACGTGAGAAACGTCCCTTTTCCGCTAAAACGTTTCCGTCTTCCACTTTCACGTTATAGTTTCTTTTCTTTAAATTCTTTTGCACTCTTTCCAAGTCACCATCTTGCGGAGTACCAGTCCCGTATAATCTTTGTCTCTTTAAAAAGCTAGGATGTCTTTTTACCCCTTGTTTTTTTAAAGCTTTATAAAGGGGAATAACACGGTCTAAACTACATATCACAAGTGAAGTACCGATAGAAGCAATTAAAATCATGTACCACCATGAACCGTATAAATTATTAAATCCTAATTGATAGTATAATTGCCCTAAAAATCCGTATTCCTGTTTATAATATTCAGCTGGTGCAATTCCTGGCGTTATGTACATTTCTTGCGGAAAAATTGTTCCTATCGCTGATGCAGCTAAAGTTATTACGATTAGCCATACACCTACTTTTACAGAAGAGAAAAAGCTCCAAATTTTATCGACTATCGTTTTTGTTTGCGTGAGAGATCTCCGCGCACTCCCCTCATAGCGCATATCCAATAGTTTTACATTTTCATTGCTTTCAAATGGTTTCCCACAAGCTTCACAAAAAATGGTTCCTATCGGATTAACATGTCCACACTCACATTTAATTTCTTTCAACACTCTCACCGCCCCTGTATCTATATGTACTATTGTATATTCTAACCTCAAGTTACCGCAATACTCAGAATTTTTAAATCAGAGGCGCTATAGACATGCACCTCTTATGTAAAGGCTTTCTTTATTACGGAGTAATTTTCTTCAAATAGCCTTCTAACTGTTCTTTCGTTTGTTCACCTATAATTTGCTCCACTACTTTTCCATCTTTATCAATCAAAAAGCTTGTCGGTAATGGACCTACTCCATATGTGCCTATGATTTTTGTTCCTTTATCAATGGCAACTGGGAATTTCAAATCATATTGTTTCACAAAGTTCTTAACAGCAATATCTGTTTCATCTGCATCTAACGCAATAATTTCAACGCCTTTTTCTTTATACTTTGGATATAATTCATTCATATAAGGCATTTCTTTTTCACAAGGTTTACACCAAGTTCCCCAAAAGTTTAAAAATACACCTTTACCCTTTAAGTCCTTTAATTCAATTTTCTTTCCTTCCAAATCCGTCACAACAAAATTAGGTGCTTCTTTCCCAATTTGCATTTTCTCTTTATCAGTGAAAAACCCTTGATAAAGGGTAAATCCTACAGCACCGCTTAAAATGAGCAGGATGATAACACGAAATAATAAGCGATTTTTCTTCATCTTGTCTCCCCTCTCCTCGGTAAATGGTATGTATTCTTTTCTGTAAATGTTATATTGAATAAATCACCAGCAGAGCACTCCACTGGTGAAATTTTAACTCTATAGCTTATCTTGGCTTTGTAGAAGCAAGCGCGCGTAATTGTTTTACCTCATGTGGTGTCAATTCTCTTGCATCACCAGGTCGCAAACTACCCACTTCTAAAAAGGCATAACGTTCACGTTTTAATTTCACTACTTTACAGTCTAACGCTTCAAACATACGACGTACTTGACGGTTACGGCCTTCGTGAATTGTTAATTGTACAATCGCCATCTCTTTACGCTTGTCCCAAGAAATAATTTTCACATTTGCTGGTGCTGTCTTTCCGTCTTCTAATGTAACACCTCGTTCTAACATGCGAATTTTCTCACCTGTTAATGGCCCTTTTATTTTTGCAACATATGTTTTTTCAACTTTATATCTCGGGTGCATTAATACATTAGCGAAGTCCCCATCGTTTGTCATTAATAATACGCCAGACGTATCATAATCTAAGCGTCCGATTGGGAATAAACGTTGTGTAATTTCAGGGAAAAAGTCTGTTACAACATTTCTTCCTTTATCATCTGATACACTTGAAATTACGCCAGTTGGTTTATATAGTAAAAAATAAACAGGTTCTTCTTTTTCAAGAGGGATGTTATTTACTTCTACTTTATCTTGAGGAGTTACTTTTGTTCCTAACTCCTTCACTATTTTTCCATTAACTTTCACTTTTCCTTGCTGAATTAATTCCTCAGCCTTTCTTCTCGATGCAATACCTGCTTGTGCAATCACTTTTTGTAATCGTTCCATTTCTTTTTTTCACCTCGAATTTATCTTACCTTACATTAGAAAGACTTGGCAACCGCATACGTTTTACGACTGTTCGCCTCGTCTCACTTAAACAACATAGCGATGATATTAAACATATAAAGGGCAAATCATGTTTTTATCCTTTATTATTGTCCATATTTTTCATATTTCTCACAATAAAAGTTCATCATTTTGTCAAAAATACTGCATAAAAAAACCACTATTAAGCTACACCTTAATAGTGGTCGTATACGTATTATAAGCGAAATAGCCTAAAAAATGAATAGTATTACTGAAACAATAAAGAAACAAACACAATTGAGCAAATAATCCCGATTAAATCTGCAAAAAGTCCTACTTTTAATGCATCCCCCATTTTTCTAATCCCAACAGCTCCGAAGTATACTGTTAAAATATAAAAAGTCGTATCTGTACTCCCTTGCATCGTAGAAGCTAATCTCCCAATAAACGAATCTGGTCCATATGTTGCAATTAAATCAGTCGTAATACTTAAACCAGCAGAACCCGAAATTGGACGTATAAGCGCAAGTGGAACGATTTCTGCTGGGACATGAATTAAATCTAACATCGGCTTCATTACAGATATCATCGCATCTAAAGCACCTGATGCCCGAAAAATAGAAATGGATACAAGCATTCCAACCATAAACGGTAAAATGGAAACTGCAATTTGAATCCCTTCTTTTCCTCCCTCAACGAACGATTCATACGTTGGGACTTTCTTTATCGTGCCATATAAAAGGATAAAACCAATTACACAAGGGATTACCCATAATGAAATTGTATTTACAATACTCATTTTTTCCGCCCCTTTCTACTCCTTCTTCGGTAAAAATAGCGGTCAATCCAAATTGCCCCAATCATAGAGAGCACTTGTGCAATGAATGTTACCCCAACAATTTCAGTAGGATTTGCTGATTCATAAGTCATTCGAATCGAAATGACGGTAGTAGGAATTAAAGTAATAGCTGATGTATTTAATGCTAGAAACGTCACCATAGAGCGACTGGCCGAATCCTTTCCTCCATTTAATTCTTTCAGTTGTTCCATCGCTTTAATACCAAGAGGGGTTGCTGCATTACCTAGTCCAAAAAAGTTCGCCATCATATTCGATAGAATAAATCCCATTGACGGATGATCCTTCGGTATTTCTGGAAACAACCTTTTTACTATCGGCATAAAAAGTGTAACTAACTTTTTTAACAACCCTGCTTCCTCTGCAATTTTCATTAAGCCAAGCCAAAATACTAAAACGCTAATAAGTCCTATGCAAATCGTTACCGCATCTTTTGACCCGTCAAATACAGCTTTCGTTACTTCTTCCATCGTTCCGTTTATCATGGCATACACAATCCCTATGACCGCCATCGCTGCCCAGACGAGATTAACCATCGTTCCCAACACCTATCATGTAAGAAAAAATTTCTTTCACATTGTTCCAGTACATACCCGTTGCAGCTACTAACTTCCGTTTACTATAAAATAAATTCCGTTCTCCGACTTTTTCATTACCAACATAAATGTCCGTCTTCCCAACCTTTACTCCATCCGTAAGTTTTGCACTTTTATCGAGTTCAACTTTTAATACTACGTTCTTTTTTTCTTCTTCAGTTAACGGTACCGAAAAACTATTTTTCGTATAAACATGATTGGCATATTTCTTTTCATTTATTTCAGCAAGCGCTCCTTGTCCTAAAACTTTTGTTTGCTTAAAACGTTCAAACCCTTTGTCAAATAGATTCATATGATCATCCCAATCACTAGAAGCACTCAAAGTTACGACAATTAAATCTAGTCCATCTTTTGATGCCGTTGTAACAAGCGTTCGTCCTGCTTTTTTCGTAAAACCTGTTTTCCCACCTGTTGCAAATTCATAATAGGATGTCACAAGCTTATGTTTATTTTTCCACGGATAATCCCATGAATTTGATTTATACGTTTTTGTGCCAAAAATTTTCTTAAAGGTCTCGTTCCCCATTGCATATTTCGTTAACAGTGCCATATCATAAGCCGAAGAATAATGAGAGCCATCTCCATCCAAACCATGAGGATTTGAGAAGTGAGTATCTTTCATTCCAATTTGTTTCGCCTTTTCATTCATTAAATATACGAACCCCTCTATACTCCCTCCTACATTTTCAGCAATTACTTGCGCTGCGTCATTACCTGATCTAAGCATAAGTCCGTATACTAAATCCTCTAGCTTCACTTTCTGTCCAGGTTTTAAATAAATCGCCGATCCTTCCACCCTGACTGCTTCATTACTAACTGATACCATTTCTTTCATTTTTCCTGATTCAGCAGCTAACAAGGCTGTCATAATTTTTGTTATACTAGCAATTTTTTGTGGCTCATGTTCTGCTTTTCCGTATAATACACGACCAGAACTTTGCTCCATTAATACAGCATTTCGAGCGCTAACATTACTGTTCATCTTTGCATATGTAGGAATCGGCATAACGCTTGCGTACATAATAAGAAGCGTAATGATTACACAAATTCGTCTCATATTTCCCCCCACGTCCTTTTGGCACTTTTTGTACAAGTGTATGCTTGGCCTTTTAAAATATGAACGAAATCTTCCTTCTGCTCCCATTAAAAAAGACGCAAAGAATTTGCGTCTAATATGGTGTCCATTCAATTTGTTTCGCAGTTTCAAATCTTTTTTCTACATCAGGCCAATTCACAACATTCCACCAGTTTTTAATATATTCATCTTTTCGATTTTGGTATTGTAAATAATACGCATGTTCCCATACATCTAGTACAAGGAGCGGTATCGTATCCCATTGTGTAAACAATTGATGAAGTGTACTCTGCAAAATTTCTAACCTTCCAGATCGGGGGACCCAAACGAGAATCGCCCAGCCCGAACCTTCTACTTTAGAGGCTGCTTCCGTAAAATGTTTTTGAAAACGTAAAAAGCTCCCAAAATCTTGTTCAATTTGTTGTGAAAAAGCCCCTCTTGGACTTCCACCACCATCTTTTTTCATGTTATTCCAAAATATCGTGTGTAAATAATGTCCTGATCCATGAAAAGCCGCTTCTCGTTCCCAATGCTTAATTAAATCAAATTGATTGGTTTTTCTCGCTTCCTCCATCATCTTCTCTGCTTTATTTAACCCTTCTACATAACTACGATGATGTTTATCATGGTGTAACATCATAATTTCTCTAGAAATATACGGCTCTAACGCGTTATATGGATAAGGTAATGGCGGGAGTGTATGCCCTCCAATTGGAACAGCTCGTTCACTATCCCCTCTTTCATATAGTTCATATTCCTCTTCTTGCATAAATACTTCCTGCAGATGATGTTGAATATGTTCTACATCATCGCTTATTTCATACATAAACTCCGCATCCGTTTCGTACTCATGCTCTTTCATACGCTCTAATAATGTCTGAATTTTATAAGCAAGCATATGGACATCATACACTTCCATTGCGCGGCTATCTAATACGTGAAGAACACTTTCACACCAACTTTCTACTTCATGAAAGTAATCTGTAAATACACCTTGCTGACTCATGTTACACCTCCTTATTGCTATCCACTTAAATATATTCAATGAAAATCCCTTATATAACTGTACAAAAGGAAAAGAAGCTAAGTCTCCTTAGCTTCTTTTCCTTAATTAGTATTTGTGTAACATCTTCGTTTGGTAATCTGTCTCATAATATTCTAGTTCTTCACGCATCAATTGAAATTTACCTTCTAAATTCTTCATCACTTTCTCTATAGATGAAGGTGGTGTTTGTTGAAAAACGATAGAATTTTTTCCTGTATATGCAGATCGACTATTTTCATACCAATGATCACTCTTCGGGGAAAAAAACTCTGCAATTACTTGATGATATATCTTATATAAAATTTTTTCAGCTGCTGTTTTTCGAAATGGCTGGCTATTCAGCAAAACAAAACATGCATCATGTCCTTCTTCGCAAAAAACGAGAAGACGTCTCATTGATGCTAATAACCCTTTATAATATTGCTCGTTCCCAGCTGGTGTCTCTTCTAATAAAAAAGGCAACGTATGATAATTTACATAATTGGTTATCAAAGTAATCGCATCTTCTAAAAATATAGAAACTTGTTCTGTTTGATTTTCAACCATCAAATTAGACATTTCTTCCCTCTCCCTTTCCATTTCACGCTATTTCTATTCTTTTATTTTTATGTAATTCAGCCAATATTTCTTGTACTTTCAACACTGTTCTCTCATCAAAATATTGTTGAAATTCTTCTATATTATTTAAATATAAACGTTTTTGCGCACGGAGCTCCTTATCTTTCACTAAACAACATATCGCTACAATATCCCGTAAATATATGTCTTGTTCTTCTACTTTACACACTGGATTTCCTTCAAAAGGAGTAATTTCTTGTATAACTTCTTCAAAATAGCGAACGTATAAAACTGAAAAAGTTTTCTCTTTATCATTTAATATATATGTCACTTCAGATCTGTTAAAAAAATCTTCTGATGTATTAGGTTTTGCTTTCTCTAACTCATGCCCCGCATAACCTATTATAATCATATACTTCCCCTCTCTTCCTTCTTTCACTCCATTTTAACTTAACTTTCTGATAAACGAAATATTCTTTTAAATATACCTATATAAAAAATAGCTTACCTATACAGGAATTTACCTTTTTATTTTTCTTGAAGTTTGTCATAATAATATTATTGTCTCAGTTTTCTTATACAAGGAGAGTTGTATTTATGTCGTTTTCATGGAAACGTTTCTTACAAATCGGGAAAATTATCTTCCCATTTGTTGTATTAACAGTTGTATTCTTTCAAGCAAAAAAAGAATTAGCGGGCATTTCTTTTTTAGAAGCGATTGATACAATTAAAAACATTCCAACTGGAGGAGTCTTTTTAGCAATTACACTTGGTGCATTCGCTGTATCAACGATGTTCTTTTATGATTATGTTATGCTTCGTTACTTAAAAGCTGATATACCTGTCCAAAAGATTTTCCGTATCTCATGGATTGCGAATACTTTAAATGGTTTTATTGGATTTGGTGGCCTCGTTGGAGCTGGTGTACGAACAATGCTTTATCGTCCATACATAAAAGAAAATGGAAAACTTATTAAAAGTATTGCCTGGATGACGACTGCCTTTATTAACGGATTAGCCATACTTTCATTCCTCGGTCTTATCGGAATATTAGACACAAGATTTATTTTGCATGAAAAACCGTGGTTATGGCCTGTCCTTATCTTCTTTGCCCTTTTCGTCCCTATATACATCGGCTTTTCTAAACTTAAAAATAGAAAAACAACGCAAACCGAAGGACAAGAAGAGGAAGAGAAAAATCCAACTGTTTTATACTCATTAGTTTCATTAGTCGAATGGGTATCTGCTGGTATCGTTATGTACGTCATTTTAATACTGTTTGGAATTGAAGTTGACTTTCAAAAGTTTTTAGGTGTATATGTAATTGCTGCCTTAGCTGGCGTCGTTAGTCTTGTCCCTGGTGGGCTTGGTTCATTTGACCTTGTCTTCTTAACTGGACTAGGACAATACGGCATTGATACAGGTGTTTTACTGCCTGCTATGTTACTATATCGCCTCGTCTATTACATTTTACCATTCTGCCTTGGTCTCATTTTTGCGGCTTTCGAAATGACAGGAGTGGCCATTAAAAAGTTTGAAGATAAACCTTTTATTGCGCCTGCATTAGAAACCACTGGCGTTATATGGACTTTGCAGCGTGACTTTCTAGGGAAATTAGGTTCATGGGCATCTGCTGCTTTAACAGTATTTGCTGGCTTAATGGTTATTTTATCGACTATTTTACCAACAAGTATAAACCGGGCACACGCCTTACATATTTTAGCTCCAAAGCATCTGATTCAGTTTTCTTTTAGCTTATCGCTAACATTCGGTATTCTCCTTCTAATCCTTTCAAGGGGAATATATTACGGAACAAAACGTTCTTATTATATGACAATTATTTCTTTAATTGGAGCCGCTATCTTTAATACGCTAAAAGGAATTGATATTGAAGAAACATTTATTTTGTTAATCGTACTCGCTGTATTATATATGCTTCGTAAAAGATTCGTACGCGAGAAAATGGAAGTCTCACTTTCTGATATCGTAAAAGTTTTTATATTCTTACTTGTAACGTTATATTTATATAAAAACTTAGGTATTTTATTTGCAGGTGCAAAAGAAGCTTTTAAACCTGATTTCGTCGTTCGTAATATTACCCAAGTGAAACGAAGTGCATTAGCAGCTGCCTTTTTCGTTCCTACTTTTTTACTAATTGGCTCACTCATTGCCAATCGTTATCGAAATGAATTTCCCGGGCAACCAGCAAATGATAAAAGGTTACAAAACTTCTTAGATGAACACGGTGGAAATGTACTTAGTCATTTAGGTTATTTAGGAGATAAACAATTCTTCTTTAGCAGTGATGGGAAGGCGCTCCTTCTCTTCTCCATAACTGGAAAACGTCTTGTTGTATTAGGTGATCCAATTGGCAACCCTTCCTCCTATCGTAATGTGTTGCAAGAGTTTTTAGCTGAAGCTGATCGATTCGGATACATTTGTGTATTTTATCAAATCGAAAGTAAATGGATGAGTTTATATCATGATTTTGGTTATAACTTCTTTAAACTTGGTGAAGAAGCTGTCGTTGATTTAAATACATTTACAATAACAGGAAAGAAACGCGCTGGTATGCGAGCGACTTTCAATCGTTTTGAAAGAGAAGGCTATACATTCTCTATTCATCAGCCGCCATTCTCAGACGAATTATTCGAAGAGTTACGGAAAGTTTCTGATGCATGGCTCGGTGGAAAAAAAGAGAAAGGTTTTTCACTCGGATACTTCGATCGTGAATATATTAGCCGTGCTCCTATCGCTACATTATCTGATGCGGATGGAAAGATTATCGCATTCACAACCTTTATGCCCGTATATCAAAACGGATCATTGTCTGTTGATTTAATGCGCTATTATCCAGATGCACCTAGTGGAATTATGGACGCAATTTTCATCCACTTATTCCAATGGGCAAAAGAAAATGAATATCACTCCTTTAATATTGGTATGGCGCCACTTTCCAATGTTGGGTTATCAACACAATCATTTTGGTCTGAAAGAGTTGCTGCTGCAATCTTTAATAACGTTCGTTATACGTATAGTTTCAGCGGATTACGACATTTTAAAGAGAAATACAAACCAGCATGGAGCGGTAAATATTTAGCATTTAGGAAGAATCATTCTTTACCAATTACGATGCTCTCTGTAACAAAACTAATAGGAAAAAGAAAAAACAGCTAAAAATTTAGCTGTTTTTTCTTTTTTGAACTTGTACGATAAAATCCTTCTCATATTTCTTACCATTTATATAAAAAGTTCCCCACAGTTTATACGTGCCTTGGGCAGGAAATGTAATACGATACTGTAATTGCTCATCCGTATCAACAGGCATAGCGTATAAAAAGTTTTCCCTCGTTTCATCTACGATATAAAGAGTTTCCTCTTCTCCTCTCTCTGAATGTAATTTCAATTTTTCACCCTTTTTTGCTTGAAACTGAAATGTTAACGTCACCGGCTCATTCGGATGTAATGCACCGAATAAAAGAGAAACTTCATGCTCTCCAATTTTTTTTGTAAGTACACTATCGACTGGCAGGTTCACCTTCTTCTTATTTTTTTCTTCTTTTTCTCTCCCAAAATCTGTCTTCGCGAATGATTCTACTGACTTATTTTTGTTTTCATATAAAAATATTGTATACGCTTCATCTTTCGCTATTTTGGAAGATAACTTATATGATCCATTCCCTGCAAATGTAGGTTTAATCTGTTGTATATGTTTTAACTGTTCATCTACAATAACTGCCCGAATTTGATCATTTACACCACGAACCTCATTATTCTTTTTATTTAGTAATTGAAACAAAATATCTACTTTATCATTTCCTTTTCCATTTGATACATCCCATTTTACTTCTTGAACATCTCCTACCGTCTCTACGGTTTCCTGATATTTTTTTATGTAAAATCCTCCCGCTACAATAAGTACCAAAGCTACAAGTCCAATGACAAGATTTTTCAAAAAATCACCTACCATTTTTATTGTCTCTGTTTATACAAAACTTCTTTCATATATATTCTAGATTATGATTTATGAAATCCTCCTCTTTTGCACATATTACAAATAATTAAAAAGATTTTAATTGAACGGATTCGTAGTGTATAATGCAAATGATATTGATTTCTATCAATACATTATAAGGAGGACTTTTCATGAGTGTACATATTGAAGCAAAACAAGGCGAAATCGCTGAATCTATTCTATTACCTGGTGATCCATTACGCGCAAAATATATCGCTGAAACATTTCTTGAGGACGTTACTTGCTATAATAACGTGCGTGGTATGTTAGGTTTCACTGGAACTTATAAAGGAAAACGTGTATCTGTTCAAGGTACAGGTATGGGTGTTCCTTCTATTTCTATTTATGTAAACGAACTAATCCAAAGCTACGGAGTTAAAAATTTAATTCGTGTTGGGACTTGCGGTGCAATTCAAAAGGACGTAAAAGTACGTGACGTTATTATTGCAATGACAGCTTGTACTGATTCGAATATGAACCGTTTAACATTCCCAGGTTTTGATTTTGCACCAGCTGCAAACTTTGACCTTTTAAAGAAAGCTTACGATGCAGGAACTGAAAAAGGATTACACGTTCGTGTTGGTAACGTTTTAACAGCAGATGTTTTTTATCGTGAAAGCATGGACATGGTTAAAAAACTTGCAGATTACGGTGTATTAGCAGTAGAGATGGAAACAACTGCTCTTTACACATTAGCAGCGAAATATGGTGTAAATGCATTATCTGTATTAACAGTAAGCGATCACATCTTCACTGGTGAAGAAACAACATCTGAAGAACGTCAAACTACATTTAACGAGATGATTGAAATCGCTTTAGATGCAGCAATTCAACAATAATACATTAAAGAACTCGTCATACGTCTGTCGAGTTCTTTTTATGTGACTTTTTATAAAAAACTACTTTAGAAAGAGACAGATTTCTCCCTCTACTTTCTTGTCACGTTTGTTATAATAAAGTGAAATCATTTACAGTATTTCTCATAAGAGGTGAAGCAGTGAAAAACAGAAGTATCGTCTTTAAACTATTTTTATTAACATCAACATTATTTACAATCATATTCCTCCTCTTTTTCCTAGGACAGTCTCTATTTTTAGAGAAATTTTATATTAATAAAAAAGTAAAAACCGTTCAAACTGCCTTTGAAAAATTCGTAGATAATTACGAAAAAAGCGGCAAAAGTTATGAGGAAATTAGAAAACTAAAACAAGAATTTCATGATAAAACAAATGCTGAAATGCAATTTTTAGATTCTAATGGCATTATTAAAAGTGAAAACAATTTCTACATTGATGTTATTGATTCTAAAACTCAAAGTACGTATTCCATTCCACTTAATAATCTTTTAACACCCGAAGAATATATTAAATTCGAAAATTTAGGTTTAAAAAAAGATGGACCAATCAGCGTCTTGGGGTTCTTACAGGGGAATATTATAACACCAATAGAATTGTCAACACATTATAATCGATGGCGAAACGAACATTTCAATTCGGATTTCCAATCAATTAATAGTAATCCTCCTAAAAATGGACTTACAAATCGATACAAAACTACAACTAATATCCGTCTTACTGGTGTTATATCTAAGTTACAGCTCCCATCCAAAGCTGAGGTTCGGCTTGCAAATGACATTGAAACATTACGAGCCGTTCAATATTTTACATACACAATTAGGCAGGGTACTTCTGATTCAAATAAATTAACTATATACCCATTAGGCGTTGAAGAAAATTTACAAAGCCGCATCTTTGTAAAACCTATTATGGAAAACAATATGGTTACAGAGTACGCCTTTGCGATAGTATCTTTGCAACCTGTTAATGAAGCGATGCTCGTTTTAAAAGATTATTATGTCTATGCCTTAATCATTGTGTTTCTCGTGATTATTTTATTATCCTTCTACTATTCAAAAATTATTGTGAAACCATTAATTAAGATTAATCGCGTTACAAAGAAAATGGCTAATTTTGATTTTAGCGAGAAACTACCTGTTACAGCAGACGATGAAATTGGCGGGCTTTCCGGCAGTATCAATACATTATCTGTAAACTTAAAAGACAGAATTGATCGATTAAATGTTGCCAATACAAAATTACAACAAGATATTGAACGTGAACGTCAATTAGAGAAGACGAGGAAAGAATTCATTTCTGGTGTATCCCACGAATTAAAAACACCACTTAGTGTAATTAGAAGTTTCGCAGAAGGGATTCAAGATGGTGTTAGTAAAGATACAACGTATTATACAGATGTTATTTTAGAAGAAACAGAAAATATGAACAGACTTATTGTTGAAATGTTAGAATTAGCAAAACTAGAATCGGGTACGTACAAACTAGAAATGACAACATTCTCAATCGGTGAATTAATTCAGCAAGTCCATACAAAGTTATTATTTAGCATGGAGGAAAAGCAGTTACAAGTGGACGTCGATGCAGACACTTCTATATTTGTTAAAGCGAATCGTAGTCGTATTGAGCAAGTAGTTGTGAACTTACTTAGCAATGCAATTCGCTATACGCCCGATGGAGAAAGAATACAAGTCTCTGTTATAGAAACCGAAGATACAGTAAAAGTCGAAATCGAGAATACAGGAAATCCTATCCCAGAAGAAAGTCTTGAAAAAATTTGGGATCGCTTCTATCGTTTAGATGCATCACGCAGTCGTCATACTGGTGGTACCGGTCTCGGGTTATCTATTGTAAAAAACATTTTAGATCTCCATCATGCCAAGTACGGTGTATATAATACGAATAATAGCGTTGTATTCTATTTTAATTTACCAAATGTAAAAGAAGTCAAATAATTTGTCTTAATTTCACTAGGAGTTCACATGAAATTCACACTCTCCCTTTATAGTAAGAAACAAGTTAATCCTTTCCTTTACACATATAAAAGAGGAGAGTGCGTGAAATGAAACAAGCAGGACAACCTATTCAAAGTGAAAAACAATTAGAAACTATCAAAAATATACTTTTACAATCTTCGAAACGTGATGGCTTATTATTCGTATTAGCCGTAAATTCTGGCTTAAAAGTAAGCGAAATCTTACAATTAAAAGTTAGCGATGTCATCGATGAAAACGAAAATGTTCGCCATTCCATTTTATTTTACAATGAAAAAGTAAAGAAACATAAATGGTTTGCTGTAAATGAAGACTTACAGCACGCAATCGAAGACTACATGAAAGAACGTAAAACTTGGAAACGCAATGAGCCATTATTAAAGTCTCAAAAAGGAACAAAATCTATTACGAGACAACATGCATGGTACATTTTAAACAAAGCTGCAAAAGAAGTTGGATTAGAAGGGATTAGCTCACATACACTTCGAAAAACTTGGGGCTATTGTGCATACAAATCAGGTGTTGACATTGCATTTTTACAACACTTCTTTGATCATAGTACTCCATCAAAAACTTTAAAGTATATCGGTATCGCTTAATACCTCTTATACATAAAAAAGGTTACCATTTAAAAAATGGTAACCTTTTTTATGTTTCATATTCTCTTTTCTTTTCTTGTCTCTCTTATATTGTAGTGGTACTCTAATAATAAGGGGGAGAAATTATGAACACACTTACAATTGAATTACCGCAAGAAACGGCTGAAAAACTCGATTTATTAAAACAAGCTTATGAAAAGAAAACAGGTGCTAGCATTTCTGAGAGCACTCTCGTTCAAACACTTATCTCAAAAGAATTTATCCAAGCGATAACTCCTTTTGATTTACAACAATTTATTAACGGAAAAGAACAGCATTAATGCTGTTCTTTTTTTATTGCTATTTAAAATACAAAAAAATTTTACTTATTTTCCGAAAAATCATTGACAATGATAATGATAACCATTATCATTTATTATGAAGCCAACAATTGATGAATCAACCAAACGCTCAGTAACATTGTTACCCCTCTTTTTCATATAGAAAGGCACTGTACATTCCCCCTGTTTGTACAGTGCCTTTCTTGTTTTATCATCGTTCAAATAAATTTAATTGCTCAGGCTTTGGCTCACCATATGTAATGTTCATCATTTTCATAAGTTGTTTCGCATTATCCGCTGCATCCCCGCCCGAATTATTATTAAATAATACGTATATGTCCTTTGTCTTCTTTTTTAGTTGCTCTAGTCGTTCTACCCATTCTTCCAATTCTTTATTGTTGTAGCGATATAAACAGCGAACCGCCCTCCAATTTTCCCCTTTATCCAGCCAGCCATGAACGTTTCGACCATGAAAGCGGATTAATGTTATATCCGAATCCGTCGCCTCTAATACGAGTGGAACCGAACCAATTCCCGCTTGCGGTTCATCACAAATTGTATGAATCCATTTTTCTTTCTCTAAAAATTGTAGCGTTTTATCTCTCATTTCTGGATAAAACCATGTTTGATTTCGAAACTCTATCGCACACGGTAAACCTTCCATTTTCTCTTTCGTATATCGAAGGAAATCTACATTTTTCTTTTTGCAATCAAACCATGGTGGATATTGAAATAAAATTATTTTTAATTTATTCGCTTCTATTAAAGGAAGAATCGATTGTTTATACACATCAAACATCTCATCAAACGTAGAAAAAGGAGTTTCTCCTTTCATATGCCCTGTCATTCCTTGATACGCTTTTACGACAAAAGAAAAGTCTGTCGGTGTTTCCATCGCCCATTTCGTATAATTTCGTGCCGGTTGCATCGCATAAAATGAACTATCCACTTCGACAATAGGAAAATGTTCACTGTATGTTCGTAATTTATTTTTATTTTCATAGGGATCTATATATAAAGAATCATGATCTCCCCACCCTGTCACTCCAATGAAAAACAATCATATTCCTCCCTTTCAGTTTTCATCTTATATTCATTCTACTGATTTCCCAATCATCTTGGACAATCAAATTCATTAAGTAACTCTTTCTTTAAGAGTATCCGTATAAAAATATGATATACTAAATGGAAGAATTTTTAAATTGAGGGGTTATTTATTTATGCTTCCAACCGATGATATTTTATCTCATGAAAAACGAATAGAAGAACTAGAAAATAAAGTACGTTTTTATGAAGAACTTGTGAATCAATTGCCGCATCATTTCACATATAAAAATCCACATATTGGTTTGCAAATAAAGAAAACAAGAACAAATCATTCCATTCAAAACATACGAAAAGAGAATAAAGAAGCTGATTTTCAACTTACTTGCGATTCATTATTTTTATTTGAACAACTTGAAAAACACTTTGTTCATATTTTTGATGCTTTTTCACATCATGTAACCTTTATTGATAATAAGGGGAATATTACATTATGTAATCAAGCTGCTGCAGATGATTTTGTTGTAATACGAAACGAAATAATTGGAAAGCCAATTCAACAATTACTTAACTTACCTGAAGAAAAAATTAAAGCTATTGAAACCTTAAAAACAGGAACCGAAATATATAATGAAGAGGTTTTAGACAAAAACTATGGCATTATTAATAATCGAATTATTCGCGATTATAATGGAGAGATTTTTAGAGTTATTAGCGTTTTTCATTATTTAAACACAGAACGTGATGCAGAGAAATTTTCATTAGCAGGACGAATTGCCGCCGGGATTGCACATGAAGTACGCAACCCACTTACAACAGTACGGGGATACTTACAGTTTTTACAAGAGAGTGTATCTCCATCCAATAAAGAATTATTTAAACACTTACTTATTCCTGAATTAGATCGTGCAAATAGTATTATTACAAAATTTTTATCTATATCGAAAACACGCGAATTTAAAAGAGAACCGTTTCCCATCAATATATTTTTACGTGAATATATTCAACAGCTACTAGCAAGTGAGGTCTTTTTGCATAACATTTCAATTGATTATAATTTTTCTAATGAATTAGATGATATTTTAGTCCATATTGATCGCCATGAACTTGTTCAAGTGTTTTTAAACCTATTTCAAAACGCCGTTGATGCTCAAGGTGAAAAACCTCTTTCTATTCAAATCACTAGTTATCGCCTAGATAACTTCGTTCGGATTACTTTCACAGATAATGGAACTGGTATTCCTCCAGCTATTCAAGAATATATCTTTGATCCATTCTTCTCAACAAAAGATTCAGGAACAGGACTGGGCCTATCAGTAACAAAGAAAATTATTCAAAATCATAACGGCACATTAAAAATGACTAGTAATCAAGCTGGTACAACTTTCACTATTTCTATTCCAACTTTATCTAAAACAAACCATGAAAGAATGAATGAATACAAATGAGGTATTCCTCCACAAACCGCATGCCAATTGTTAGATACTCTCAACAATTGACATGCTTTTTTATGTTGAACTAATCTTCTTTAATTTCTATAAATCTTTCTCCATAACTTAATTGTTTTTGCTTGGTAGGCAAACTTCTTATTTTTTTAGAAATAGTAGTTTGTCCATCACGAATTTAGTATAAATCTCATCTTAATATATAGTAACGACTATTGATTCTATGAAAGAAAGGAATGAAAAGATAAACAATATAAATAAAGGAAAAGTATTTTATGGTAATGATTGTTGCGAAGTAAGAGCTTGCAGTCATATTAATATCTCTAAGTCCGAACTGAAAGAGTTTGTTAGACTTCTTCAAGCACTTGGTCAAGCTATTCAAGCTGTCTTTCAAACCCCTTCTCAAAATAATATAGATAATCTAATTGATGCCCTAAATAATCTACAAAAGTTCCTCAATTGCTTAGATTTATCTCCGGCACAAAAACAAATCGGAAATTCTATTATCACTAATCTATTAACTATTTTAAGAACAACACCTTTCTCATGCGGAGCATTGTACGTTGAGCTACAAAGCTTGCTAAGTTATTTAAAGTAGATTGTTGTACTATCGACAAATTAGTTAAACTCATAACAGAGATCCAAACTATTCCTAGTTCAATACGGATCAGATTGCCTTGGAGGAGGTGATAGTAGGACTCAAGGGGCTTAACTGGTGTCCAAGGACCGGCGGGCGCTCAAGGTGCTACTGGTGCGACAGTCCAGCGGGTACTCCAATTCCTGTAACTATCGCGTCCATCGGAAACTCCAACGCACAAACTATATCTCCTGGAACAAACATCCAATTTAATCAGGTTTTTGAAATAAATACTATCACTTTTAATGACACTTCAGACACTTTAACAGTTTTAGAAACAGGCGTATATGATATTAATTTCTCAGCGTCTACAACTTTCCCAGGCTCTTCACCGTTTGGGTTCGGTATTTCCTTCAATGGTCAACCACCTACTCGTAATTTTTCAACTAACGTTATCAGTAGTGCTGTTTCTTTCTCTACAATCGTTACTTTACAAACTGGTACAACAATCGCTGTACAACCTACAGCAAATACTATTTCTATTCCTAACACAGGTGATACAACAGCAACACTATCTGTTTTCCGAATTTACTAATTTCACTAAATAAGCGTATTTATAATAATATGCATCATTTGACTGTAAATTAAATTTCTCTTTTTATATAGAACGGGGCACTTATTTGGGAGGATAAGTGCTCCTTCTTTACGTTTCTTTACCTCAAATTTACTCTATCTTAATCCTCATTTTGTATGATAAATAGTGAAGTCAAAGATATGAAAGAGGGATGAAAATGAGAGTTATGTCACTGATACGCATCTGGGTTGCTTTTATGGTATGCATTATTTTATGTGTAGGATTTTTTTTAACTCTAAAATATTCCACTATATCAAAAGCAGAGAGAAAAACAGTTCCATACAAGCTTTTGTATACAAAACAAAGTAACATCCCTTATTCCAATGCAGCAAATAATGAAAAAAAGGTTATAAAAGGAATGCTTATTACGAAAGCTTCTAGTTACGAAACGCTACTTCAAATTGCTGAAACGATTAAAGATCAGTATATAAATAAAGAAATTGATGAAATCACGCTTTCTATCCATAATGAAAATAATGGTAGTTATGAAGAAGAATTACCTTACGAACCTATTAGTAAAGGCAAAATCATTATCACATATGATTCTCAATCCTCTGGCAGTACGAACATTATACTAAACGAGTAATATCATTTCCCAATTGGTATGGGCTAATCATTAGCGGTGAATAAACATCCCTTAATGATTGAAGTTTCACTTTATTTTTCATACGAAAAAGAGGCGGATTTCGTTATTCGCCTCTTTCTTCTTTTACCAAAGTGATGGAATCCACTCTTTCACTTTATCAAACCACTCTTGCTGCTCTTGTTTTCTTTGTTGTTCCTGTTCTTTCCTTCTCTTCTCTTCTTCTTTTCTTCGTTTTTCCTCTTCGATTGTTTGCAATTGTTTTTTGTAGTCAGCCTCTGGTATTAGTGATAACTGGAATGCTTTTTGAGCTGGATTTGCATTTGCTTTTTTCATGATATCCCGGAACATCGTCGTCGTAATTTGACTCCCTCCTGGAACATAATGCTCGCTATCTGTTTTATCATATCCTACCCAAATCGCACCTACTAAATCTGGCGTATATCCAACAAACCATGAATCCTTTGCACCATTGCTTGGACCATTTACAATTTGAGTAGTACCTGTCTTACCCGCCGTATCAACATTATTAACTTTCGCTTTTTCACCTGTTCCCTTTTCGACAACACCTTTTAATAAATATGTCATCTTTTGAGCAATTTTTTCACTCGTCACCCGCGTCTCTTTCTTATACCATTTCCCAATCGTTTCACCTTCAGCGTTTTGAATTTCTCTAATTGCATGAGCCTCCACTTGAACACCATCATTTGCAAATGTACTATATGCTTGGGCCATTACAAATGGAGATGTACCTACATGCATTCCGCCTAAAGCAATCGGATACGTACGATCTTCTGGCACTATTGGAATACCAAATCTCTCTAAAGATTTCAATCCTTTATCTAATCCTATTTGTTCTAACAGCCAAACTGCTGAAACATTATACGACTTTGCCACCGCTTCATACATTGTCACATTACCATGGAAGGTAAGATCACTATTTTTCGGTTCGTATTCTTTAATACTAAATGGTTCATCTTTTAATATATCGTATACTTCATACCCTTGTTCTAACGCTGGTACATATACAGCAAGAGGCTTTAACGTTGAACCTGGTTGCCTTTTTAATTGAGTAGCATGGTTAAATTGTAAAAACTGATACGGCCCTCTGCCTCCAACTAAAGCTGGAACACCACCAGTTTTTGGATTCACAAGGACCACTCCTGTTTGCATGAGCTGATCTGAACCACTATCTTTAAAATAGTTATCATTATTCACAACATCTTCTACAGCCTGTTGTTTTTTCGAATCAAGCTCTGTATAAATACGATAACCACCTGCTAAAATCTCATTTTGTGTTAATTCGTACTTGTCCATTGCTTCTCTAACAATATAGTCTACATATTGAGAATATTTACCTTTGTATTTATCATCAACACCACGTTTTAATACAAGACCGGACTCTTTTTCTTTATTGTACTGTTCTTCAGAAATATACCCTTGCTCTTTCATTAAACTTAATACGACATTACGTCGTTCAATTGATTTATTAAAGTTTTTATAAGGCGAATACGCAGACGGCGCTTTAATCAAGCCCGCAATCGTTGCAGCTTCTGAAATTGATAAATCTTTTACATCTTTATCAAAATAAGATTTAGCTGCTCTTTTTATACCCCAAGCCCCTTCACCAAAATAAATTTGATTCATATACATTTCAATAATTTCATCTTTTGTATAAGTACGTTCTATTTTTTTAGTTAGAAAATATTCTTTTATTTTACGTGAGAACGTGCGGTCTTGTGTCAAAAATACATTTTTCGCAAGTTGTTGTGTAATTGTACTTCCCCCTGCTACAACTTCTCCTGCTGTAATATTTTTAAAAACCGCACTTATAATTCCACTATAGTAAATACCGTGATGGTTAAAAAACTCCTTATCTTCTACTGCAACAATTGCCTGAACCATAATGTTAGGAATATCTTTCCTTTTTACGCCTTCTGTTTTAGAAGAAGCCAATTTAGTCGCAACTTCATTGTTTGCATCATAAATTAAAGTCGGTTGCGGAACAGCTTGTTTTAATTCAGATATGTCTTGAATGGAAATTATTATATTTATAGCAATAAATAGAGTAACGAGTAAACTGCCCAATACGATTAATGAATTGCGTAGTTTCTTCCTCTTATTGAACCACTCAAGCGTTTTTTTAAAGTGAGTGTTCTTCAATTTCATTCGTTCACTTCCTTCGTTTGTTTACACTCTTCTTTTCAAAAGGAAGAATATACCTCCTTTTAAATTTAATATAATAACGTAGTCCTTCCTATAGTGTAAAGCTTTTCTTTCACATTCATACTTTTTGCAAGAAAAGGACATTCTACAAGTAAGATATTCAATATCGATTATTAATATTATTAATACAACAATGAGAGTTATGTTAAGTTTTTGTAAACTTTTCGATAAAATGTTTTAAAAAACGACAGTTTTTTGTTAGAATTGACTAGCCAATATATTTTACATATATTACTTTTGTGGGGGTAACTAATAATGGTCTTTAAATCAAAAAAAGATAAATTTTCTGAAATGTTAATGAATGTTTCTGAAAATTTAAAAGAAGGCGCGCAATTTTTCGTGGAGTATAAAATTAAAAATGCTAGCGATTTAAAAGAGTTTTCTATGCGCATGAAAGAATATGAGTCAAAAGGTGACTCATTTATTCACGAAATCATTATGGAGCTAAACAAAGCGTTTATTACTCCTATTGAACGTGAGGACATCCTACAACTTGCAATGAGTATGGATGATGTATTAGACGGATTAGATCACGGTGCTGGTCTGTTCGAAATGTATTCTATTACAGAAGCTGATGAATACATGATTAAATTCGTAGAAGCAATTAATCAATGTGCAATTGAAATTGCAAACTCTGTTGAACTACTGTCTAAAAAGAAGTTGGTCGACATTCGTACGAACGCGATTAAGATTAAGGATTACGAATCACAATGCGATGATATTCGTCGTCATGCGATTAAACACTTATTCTCTCGTGAAAAAGATCCGATTAAGATTATTCAATACAAAGAGATTTACGAAGAGCTTGAAGAAGTAGCTGATAGCTGCCAAAGCGTTGCAAACGTATTAGAAACAATTATTATGAAGAACGCGTAAGGAGTTTGATCATGGATACACTCTTGATACTGACCGTTTTAGTAGTCATTTGCGCTTTAGCTTTTGACTTTATCAATGGATTTCACGATACAGCAAACGCTATTGCAACGGCTGTTTCAACGAAAGCTCTAAAGCCTAGACATGCAATTATTATGGCAGCTATTATGAACTTTTTAGGTGCAATGACATTTACAGGTGTAGCAAAAACGATTACAAAAGATATCGTTGACCCATTTGCTTTACAAAATGGTTCTCTTGTAATTTTAGCTGCTTTACTTGCGGCGATAGCTTGGAACTTAATTACTTGGTACTACGGTATCCCAAGTAGTTCTTCGCATGCAATTATTGGCTCAATCGCAGGTGCAGCTATTGCTGCTGCTGGTATTAGTTCATTAAACCTTAAAGGATTCATTAAAATTCTTGAAGCTTTAATCATTTCACCGATTATCGCTTTTGTTATTGGTTATATCGTATACAGTATTTTTAAAGTGGTCTTTAAAAACTTTAACTTAACGAAAACGAATAAAAACTTCCGTATATTCCAGATTTTCACTGCTGCATTACAAGCTTATACACATGGTACAAATGATGCACAAAAAGCAATGGGAATCATTACGATGGCTCTTATGGCCAATAACTATCATACTTCTAGCGACATCCCGTTCTGGGTACAATTATCTTGTGCAATTGCAATGGGTCTTGGTACTTCTGTCGGTGGATGGAAAATTATTAAAACTGTCGGTGGACAAATTATGAAAATTCGTCCTGTAAATGGTGTAGCTGCTGATTTATCATCATCACTTGTTATTTTCGGTGCAACATTCATTCACTTGCCAGTTAGTACAACGCACGTTATCTCTTCTTCTATTTTAGGGGTTGGTGCTTCTCATCGTGTGAAAGGTGTAAAATGGGGAACTGCAAAACGCATGTTAATTACTTGGGTTATTACACTTCCTATTTCAGCTTCATTAGCTGCGTTATTTTACTACTTATTACACTTAATCTTTTAATCAAAAGTCGTCTTCCTTATTTTTCTAGGAAGACGACTTTTTTGTGAACAAGCCTATTTCTTATTAAAAAGCGTGTATAATAATTGATGGACAAGTTATATAGAGGAGTTGGCAATTTTGGAATACATCATGTTACTTTTCATCGGATTAATCGCCGGGACCGTCGGGAGCCTAGTTGGGCTTGGGGGCGGAATTATTATCGTTCCGTTATTAATTGGATTACACAGTTTATCACCACAACTCGCAGTAGGAACTTCTATGGTAACAGTCGTTTTTACAGGACTGGCTTCCACCCTTACGTATATGAAGCATAAACGGGTGGATTATAAAAGTGGACTTATTTTATTTATCGGGAGTGGCCCTGGTGGTATTATCGGATCATGGGCAAATAAATTTTTAAACCAAGATACATTTTCTTTATATTTTGGGATTTTCCTTATTTTCGTCTCCATTCTTCTTATGCTACGAGACAAATTAAAACCTCTTTCCTTATCAAATATGTCTGTCATTAAGCGGTCTTTTACAGATAACAAAGGAAATACTGTACACTATCAATTCCCACCGTTTCTTGCTATCTTTATCGCCTTTATAGTTGGGTTTATATCTGGATTATTTGGAATTGGTGGCGGTGCCTTACTTGTTCCAGCGATGATGCTTCTTTTTGCATTCCCAGCACACATTGCTGTGGCAACTTCGATGTTTATCGTATTTTTATCAGCAATTGTAAGTTCTGCAACTCACATCTCTCTTGGAAATGTTAGCTGGACTTATGCATTAATTCTTATTCCTGGTGCATGGATTGGCGGAAAAATCGGGGCTTATATTAATACAAAATTAAGCGGTAATGCCGTAATTAATTTATTACGTATCACATTAATAATTCTTGGAACTAGATTAATCATTACTTCACTTTTATAACGCGTTCTTTCTAGAATGCGTTTTTTTATACACATGAATATAAAAAAGCTCCTAGGAGAACAAATAAAACTAAACAAACACTTAATAGCATAAAATTTGAAATATGTACCTTCTTCAAGTTGATCACTCCTATAGCTGCGACTGTTATCTTTATGATAGCGAAAAAACAGTTCGCATGCAGTTACAAAGTGCTAACAATGCAAAATCATTTATTACAAATTTTATCCTTTTATTTCATTTCCTTGTATAATCTATCGATTCAATAAAAAAAGATGTCATATTGACATCTTTTTAGTGAAGAAGTGACCATCCCATAAAGTCTTCATGTACTTGGCACGCCCTCTTATCGTTTCGATCATATAATTCAGCATAACTATCTGTTTCTTCATCATAGGCCATCGTATAAATAATTTGGCCGTCTATTTCAACGGATAGAACGACTCCACCTTTCATCTCTTCTACATGAATGATAGCATTCGCCGGTATTCTCATATCCGTCATCTTCATCGCATCTAACAATATACTAAACCCCCTACAGCGTATTCATTGCTAGTACTATTACACACTAAATAGTATACTACTGTAATAGCATACATTTCGTCAATGAAATTGCTGTTTAAATAGCATATTGTCTTTATACATATACGCTAAAATAGAAGAACTAGAAATGTTTAAATGGGGGGCTAATATTGATTCTACACAAAGGAGATGTACTATTCCGTCAAGGCGAGGACGGTCCTTTATATTTTATAAAAACAGGTTTATTAAAAGTGGTTCGACTAGAAGAAGACGGAACACCATTTCTATTCAACATTATCGTTCCAGGTGAAACGATACCTCACCATTCTTTAATTTCGCCGAAGGAATATCACGGTACTGCTATTGCTTTAATAAAAACAGAAGTTGAACCGATTACTAGTAGCGAATGGTACGATAGACTTCAAGCAAACCCTAAATCATATGCCGACATCGCTATGCAATTACAATCGAAACTAAGAATGATGCAACAGCGGATTGACCAATTGTCAACTGTCTCTCCGAAAGAACGTCTTCATCGTTTACAAGAGTGGTTCACACTATATTTAGGTGACATTCCTATATATGAAATATTAACGCAAACTGAAATTGGTCAACTGATAGGTATACGCCGTGAAACAGTAAATCGGCTGTTAAGAGAACAAATAAAAAACGAGGTAAAATAATACCTCGTTTTTTGCTTATTCAAACTCACCCTATTGTAAGCTTGCTGCTGGACCAAAAAATTCATAATGAATATGCTCTTGTTTCACACCTAAATCAATTAGTGCAGTATTTATATGCTTCATAAATGACACTGGACCACAGAAATAAAATTCTGCTTCAGTTGTCGGAATAATAGTTTGTAACCATTCACCTTCAATGAATCCTTCTTTATCAAAGTTTTTTATTTCCAAATCTTTTTCAGTCGGCGCAGAATAGCAAGTGTATGCTTTAACTTGTTCGTATTCATTGTCTACTGCCTTAACGTGTTCTTTCATCGCATGTGTAGTACTATTTATCGCTGCATGAACAAAATATACATTACGTTTTGAGTCTTGTTCAATTAACGTATTTAACATACTCATCATCGGTGTAATACCTACTCCACCACTAATTAGTACAACTGGTAATGTTGAATCCATATTTAATACGAAATCTCCCGCTGGTGCACTTACTGGCAGAATATCTCCTTCCCCTACATGATCATGTAAGTAATTAGATACTTTACCACCTGGTGTATCTACACCTTCTTCTTTTTTTACACTAATACGATAATATTCTTTTCCAGGAGCATCAGATAAGCTATATTGACGATTATGTGTATATGTTTCACCTTCAATATTTATTTGAATTGTTACATATTGTCCTGGGATGAATGAAGAAACTTTCCCGCCATCTTCAGGTTTTAAATAAAATGATGTAATAACGTCACTTTCTTTCACTTTTTTAACAACTACAAAGTTTCGGAAATCTTTCCATCCACCTTCTTTATGTGCAGCCTCTTCATACATCTCTGCTTCAATGCTAATGAATGCATCAGCAATGACTCCATACGCTTCTCCCCATGCATTTAAAATTTCATCAGGTGCACCTGCGACCTCTTTAATCGCTCGTAGTAAACATGTACCCACAATCGGATAATGTTCCGCTTTAATACCTAAACTTCTATGCTTATGACCAATTTGTTTTACAACTGGAATAATTGCTTCTAAATTATCAATGTACATCGCAGCTGCATAAACAGCATTTGCTAACGCTTGTTGTTGTCTTCCCTTTTTCTGATTCGTGTGGTTGAAAATATTCAATAACTCCGGATGTTCCTCAAATAAAATTTGATAAAATCTCGTTGTAATTTCAACGCCTTTTTCTTGTAATAATGGTACTGTTGATTTTACGATTTCAATTGTTTTTGCACTTAACATTGTATCCCACTCCTCTATTTCCTTAACTGTTTTTAGTTTAACTGAATTGTATTATACACATTGTGATTTTAATCACTATTAACACGGTGTTTTTGTGAAAAATATATGAACATTGCACTTACAAAAAGAAAATAAGCCAACTAGAATGCTAGCTAGCTTATTATTTGGACTGTATTGCTTGTTCAATTACCCTTATATCTTTCCCATCTCCAAATTCTGTATACCCCCAGATGTTCGTTTCGCCTCTATATTTATTTACGATAATATCTAAGTCATGGTATACACGATGGGCATAAACTACATACTCAATATTTTGAAGCTCCACACCTTTTTTTACAATTTCATAACTTCTATTTACATCACGTTTGATCTTTTCATTTTTTATTTCTGTATGTATGTTTTTTAAAGATGATTCTTGTTCTTGAAACCATTTCTTTAAATGGTTCCAGTCCCCGTCTGTATAATTCTCTGCCTTACCATAATTTAAGAGATTATTATAACTTTCATGTGTCGTACGAATAAAATCAAGCACTTTTGTCTCTTCTTGTACCGCTTCTATTTGAGCTATTGTATTTACCCCAGCGGGCTTATTCGCATAATGTAATAGCACTTTCATAAGACTATAACTCGCAATGATCATCACGATTATAATGCTGAACACACTTAGCAATTTCCTCATATACAGAACTCCTTTTCTACTATGAATATTACAATAGAGTGTTTCACTTCTATCATTCGCTCGTAGAAATACAATTCCTGTTTAAATTCTTCCTATCATTTCGACACTATTTTTCTACACATTTCGCCTTGGCAAATGCTCCTGTAAAACAATATAACCTTCATAAGCTGTATAACCAAGTATAGCTATTAATCCGATATAACAAGCGAATACTGTCCATTTCGTTTTCGCATCAACTTTATAATAGTTTTCTTTTTGTACTTTTTCTTTTTCCCATTCATTTAATCGTCTTTCCGCTACTTCAAATGCCTCCCTGATGTAAATTGTATACTCGTCTTTTTCATCCTCATATGGAACATAGTCTAGCGGCTCAAACTTCGGCAAAAGATGCTCTAACACTTCCATTCTTTGAAGTTCCCCTGTTTTTAATTCTTTTGCATGCTCTCTTTGTCTTAATACATTCATCTCATGATGCATCATGTATATAGTCCGATGCACAGCACCAGTTTCTTTTAGTTCCTCTTCAAGCTTAGCAACATATTCTTTCATTCCATCAATTCTATAACCTAATTCTTTAATCGGCTCATCTCTCTTTATTACTCTATATAGTTCCATACAGCCGATAATGAAAATAAATCCTCCCAAAATACTTTTAAAGTAAATTGAATAGCCTAGCAATAAAACAAGCCCTGCTCCCCAAATTTTCGTACTTACAACTGAAATAATCCGGCCACCATCTAGCGGTGAAACGGGAATTAAATTAAAGAAATTAATCATACTTCCAAGCAAAATAACAAGTGCCCAAAACGGCTCTTTCGTGATCATATAAAGTGGAATAGCCGGTAAAAATGAAAGTAATCCGAAAAGAGGCCCCATATAAGCAATATACGCTTCATCTTTTGCGTTTTTCGGCATCTCTTTCATTCCAATAAGAGCCCCCATAAATGGAATGAAGATTGCCGGTGATGTAGGTATCCCTTTTCTTCTTGCCGCCCATAAATGACCCATTTCATGAACAAATAACAAATAAACAAGTGCTACTCCAAATTTCCAACCATATATAACTGCGTATGCACCAAGTGATAGAAACATACTAAATACAGTTGAAAACTTTGCTAATTTAAAGATTGCGAATACCCACTTTAGCTTAGATAGTAAAAATAACCCTATTGCAACAATAATTCCCCATAATCCTTTTTTATTATTTCTCATGTCCCTCTCCTTTATCTTATTGAAATGAGCTATATGCACCCATTTCAGTTTATTCTATTCTCTATTATGACACATTTTTTTCTTTTCTTAGAAATAATGTTTATATCATCCATTTTTAGACAAAAATACAAATGAAAGGAGGTAGATACAAATGAAATTACAATCTCTCATTATAGGTGCTCTCTCTTTCTTAGCCTCAACTCTTATTTTTTATACCGTTAGCTACCTATTATTATTAGATTGGTTGCCAAATCACTTATTCATCGCTCTTATGATTCTATCCGCTCTTATGATTTCATTTCTTATTACACGAAAATCCATAAATGAGCCATCTGCAAAAGCAAAGTAATAGAGAGGGGATTCTCTCCCCTCTCTATTATCATTTCCTAGGAAAGTCCATATAGACTTTCCTATTCACTTTATCTTTGTAAATCCATTTTTTCACCATACTCTTTAACAATTTGAATGATATTTTGAAAAACGCCTATTTTTTCTTTTTTATTATTTAATATTTTCAAATCATAATTTTCATAATATGTTTCTAATGCTTTTAATTGTGATAATGAAGCATCTTTTATCGGAACAGTAACATTCAATTCATACTGTTTATACCCCTCCTTTACTTTTTCACCTGAAATCATTTCACTCTCTTTTGCTCCAATTAATTTTTGAACCTTTTCCGGGAAAATCAATTGCAAATAATATTCTTGTTCCTGTGCTAACTTGTTGTAAAGTGATTGCGAAATCGTATAACGTACCTTATAATTCATTTTTTGATCCCCTGCTTTAATATGAAACGCTGTAATCTGCAAATCTTTTTTCGTTACTTCTGTTAAAGGATCAACCTGTATCTCGTCTTCTTTTTGTTCTGGAATCTTTGGAAATATAGACAAAAGTTTTTCCGTATCTTTTTCGTTCAACATGTACATAGCCTTCTTATATTGCAGCCACCCTCGTCGATCTTCTCCTCTTAACCATGCATAATACTTTTCTTTTTTCCCATCTCTACTAATTTGTATTTCATATTCAGGTTCACCAAAGCTACCTGTTATTTCTTGTTTTTCCGCATTATTTATAATATCTATTACGGCCTTAACTTCTGACTCCTGTAACTTTTTCTCTTTATGTTTTTTTTGTATAACAGTTATCCCTATTGTTTCTTCCACTTCATTCACCGTCTCCTCTACTTGTTTCGTTTCTTTCTTTTGTTCTGCTTGACCACACGATGCTAGTAAAATCACACATAAAACCATTACATACTTCACTTTCAACTCAATCCCTCTTTTCTAATAAGAAATCCTTATAACCTTCATATAAGAAACAAAAACATGAGATCATATTAAATAAGCTATACTATACACTGAAGGGAGGATTTTACAATGTCCATTAATTTTCATGATGCAAATAATAAGTACACATATGCAACTAGAAATGCCCATGTTTCTTGGGAGGAAATGATAAAAAACATTACAGATATACAAAACAAACAAATAATTGACATAGGCTGCGGCGGTGGTATTTACACGAAAGAACTTGCTCTTATGGGAGCCAAAAATGTTGTTGGACTTGATTTTTCAAAAGAGATATTACAAGCTGCAAAAGAAAATTGTAGCGGCTTTCCAAACATTTCATTCATTCACGGTGATGCACATAGCATCCCATATCCTGATGAAACATTCGACATAGTTATTTCGCGCGCAGTTATTCATCATTTACAAGACATTCCTACATTTTTACGTGAAGCTTCTCGTATATTAAAGAAAAACGGTGTACTTATTTTACAAGATCGAGCCATTGAAGATTGTACAATTCCAGGAAGCCCTGAACACATTCGCGGATATTTTTTCTCGGTATTTCCAAAACTCATTGAAATCGAATCAAAAAGAAGACCAAAAACTGCTACTATACAGCAAGAATTACAAAAGCATTCTCTTCACGTGTTCCCTTCGCAAACACAATGGGAAGTACGAAAAATACACGATTCTGTAGCAGCATTACTACAAGACTTATCTCCTCGAACCGGACGATCCATTCTATACGAATTAACAGATCATGAGCTTGCTCAACTTCTACATCATATCCAAATCGCATTACAAAACATCTCTCCTATTATTGAAAGAGATCGGTGGACAATTTGGAGCGGCAGGAAATTGTAAGGAAGGAAGCCTCACAAATGAATGTGAGGCTTCCTTCTTTCATAATCTAATTTTGCAACACTCTTGATATCCTCCACTTCTGGCCTGTGCACTCCCACACTTCGGACATACTAAATATCTAGACTGATTTGTCAACAAACTACCTTTTTGAAAGAGTAAAACTTCTGCTTGTTTAAACGAACGCGAATAATATAACCACATAAAACCAATTATAGCAATAATGCCAAATAATACTCCCATCGCAAGCATTTCAGTCACCTCTTTTGGTTTGTTCTTTCCAGCAAGTGGATTGTTTTATTATTCTCTGTAAATTCTATTAATACCTTCTTTACTCCTATAAATATCAACTTTCTCTACAAATTTTACAATTCTCTACAACTATTCACTCCCGTTTTACACTTCATCATTTCCTTCACAATAACAAATATCAACTTCGATATTTCCGCATATAAATATATCTTCCAAAAAACATATTGACTTTCAAAAAAAAACATGCAACAATACTGTCAGAATACTTGAACTAAAATTCATTGACGAGAACGAGTACGTTATAAGACTGTTCCCCAGAGAGTTGGCGATTTGCTGAAAGCCAACGTTCAGTGCGTAGCCGAAAATCATCTCCGAGAAGTAGAACCGAATGTTACAGTAAGTTCTTACCGGCTGTCCCCCGTTACAAGGAACACGTATCATGTTGTACGTTGCAAAGCCGTATACATATAGATTTATTTCTACATGTATAAATTAGGGTGGTATCGCGGGTAAATATAACTCGTCCCTTTCTTTAGGGGCGAGTTTTTTGTGTTCTTACAAATGAATTTTAAAAAAGGAGGAAAAAAACAATGAACACTGTATCAAAAAAACATATTTTTTTCACAGGTCTTATGCTATTTTCTTTATTTTTTGGGGCAGGTAATTTAATTTTCCCTCCCATGCTTGGACAAAATGCAGGTGAAAACTTTTGGCCTGCAATGATTGGATTTTTACTAACAGGAGTCGGCTTACCTTTATTAACTGTTATTGCAATTTCTTTATCAGGAAACGGTATGCAACAACTTGCAAGTCATGTTCACCCATTATTCGGAATTTTCTTTACCGTAGTTGTATATATTGCAATCGGTCCATCTATGGGGATTCCGCGCGTCGCTAACGTCGCCTACGAAATGGGTGTTAGTTCTTTCTTACCAGAAACAATTCGCTCTAGTAGCCTAACGTTATTTTTATACACAGTCATCTTCTTTGCTATCGTATTTTGGCTTAGTTTAAATCCATCTAAACTTGTTGACCGTATCGGAAATATATTAACACCTATTTTATTACTCTCTATTTTCTTATTGTTTGTTAAAAGTGTATTTACACCACTTGGGCAATCCGGACAAGCAATGCAAGAATATCAAACTTCCCCAATCTTCAAAGGTTTTATGGAAGGATATTTAACGATGGATACTATTTCAGCACTTGCATTTGGGATTATCGTTGTAAATGCCATTCGCTCTAAAGGTGTGAATGATCGTAAAACCATTGCCATTGCAACAGCAAAAGCAGGATTTATTGCTGCTACCGGACTCGTACTTGTATATGGCGCACTTGGCTGGCTCGGTGCGACTAGCGTCTCTCTCGGATACGCAAAAAATGGTGGACAGCTACTTACTGTTATCGTACAACAACTATTCGGTCCATATGGTCTTCTTCTATTGTCTCTTATCGTTACACTCGCTTGCTTAACGACATGCGTTGGACTCGTATCTGCATGCAGTCAATATTTCGCAACATTATTGACTACATTCTCATATAAAGCATTCGCGAGTATCATTTGCGCATTAGGGTTACTAGTTGCTAACTTAGGTTTAACAAAAATTATCGCCATCTCTGTTCCAATTCTACTTGTTGTATATCCAATTGCGATTGTACTCGTTCTCCTATCTTTACTACATAAATATTTCGGCGGTTATCGATCTGTTTATGTAGGTGCTTTATTCGGGGCAGCAGTTGTGAGCGTATTTGACGGATTAAAACAAGGCGGTATTCCAGTTTCATTTATCACACCCTATTTTGAATTTATCCCTTTATATAATGAAGGAATAGGCTGGCTAGTACCAGCATTAGCCGGAGCTCTTATCGGCCTTACTATCGCTAAGCTAAGCGGTGCGAAAAAAGTTCCCCTACTAACCGAATCCAGCGAAGCAAAAGCATCCTAAAAAAACTCCCGAAAGGGAGTTTTTTTACATTTGATAAGCAGTATGATTAAAACTGCTTATTTTATACGCTTTCGTATAATATTCAATATTTGTATCAACTGTCTCTACTTTGACAACATCATAGCAATCTTCTTGCTTTACTAAAAATAAATAATACTCTTCTGTCGCCTCAATAATTGCAATTTTATCTGTTTCAACATTATATTGTTCACAAAGCGCTTGTAATGCGTTCACATAGTCCCCTAATTTTTTAGACTTATCCATTTCGAATATAGTTTGAACTAACATATACATTCTCCCCTCTGTATGTACTGTTAACAGCTTAATGATAACGCTTACATTATTTATCGTCAATAAAAAGATGCAACGATTTTACTGCCAAATCCAAATTGATGCAAGCTAATAATCAGCGAGGAATCTCCCCCGCTGATTAAAATTTCACTTTCCCCCGCATTAACGGGCAGTAAGACTCCCCCTCAAAATCCAGCGAATACGAGGAAGGTAAGCGGGAGATAACTGCCCGTAAAAGCCCGATTGGTGAAGGCTAATAATCAGTAGGAATAACCCCCCACTGATTAAAGTTTCACTTTATCATTTCGTTAATTGATGTCTAAATGCATAAATAACCGCCTGTGTACGATCACTTACATTTAGCTTATTTAATATGTTACTCACATGTGTCTTTACTGTTTTGAGGGCAATAAATAACTCATCTGCAATCTCTTGATTACTTTTCCCCTCTGCAATTAATAACAAAATTTCAGACTCTCTTTCTGTTAACTCCTCATGTAAAGGTTGTTCTTTTTTCTGGCGCATACGAGACATCATTTTGCCAGTAACTTTCGGCTCTAATACCGTTTCTCCATCATAAGTAGCTCTTACAGCGTCTGCAATATCACTTGCTCGGGATGTTTTTAATAAATAACTTGTCGCTCCTGCCTCGATAACAGGATATAGCTTTTCATCATCTAAAAAGCTCGTTACAACTACAATTTTCGCTTCTGGCCATTCTTGAATAATAGCACGTGTCGCTTCAACCCCGTCCATTTCATCCATAACAAGATCCATTAAAATAATATCTGGTCTTAATTGCAACGCTAGCTCTGAACCTTTTCTTCCATTTTCAGCTTCACCAACTACTTCAATATCTGGCTGCGTTGATAAATATGCTGATACTCCCATTCGAACCATTTCATGATCATCAACTAGTAATACTTTTATCATGATTCTCCCCCTTTCTCAATCATAATTGGCACTTTCACTTCAATTTGCGTACCTTTTGCCGGAAAGCTAAGTACTTTTAATGTTCCACCAATTTCATGAACACGCTCTTGCATTGATCGTAAACCGTATGAACCCGCTTTATTCACTCCCACTTCAAAGCCAACACCGTCATCAATAATTTTTAAAATCGCATATTGATCTATTTTACGAAGACGTACTTCCGTTTTCTTTGCCTTCGCATGTCGTAACGTGTTTGATAGAGCTTCTTGTACAATACGGAATAAATGATCTTCTACACCTTTTTTTAATTCAATTGGCTCAATTAACCATTCAATTTTCATATGTTGCTTTCTAGACAGTTCTGTTAATAATTCTTCTATACCCTCTGTTAACTTCTTACCTTCTAACTGTACTGGGCGTAGATGTAAGAGCAATGCTCTCATTTCTGATTGTGCATTTACGACCATATTTTCAACAAGTTGTAATTGTTTTTTTGTCTTGTCTGGAATTTCAGCTACTTGTTCATTAATGGCTGACATCATCATCGACATTGCAAAAAGCTGCTGACTTACTGAATCATGCAGTTCCCTTGCTAATCTATGCCTTTCTTGAGAAATCGCCTCTTGCCTCATCTCTTCATTCCAATGGGCTCGTTCATTCGTTACTTTTTGAAATAATCCCGCTTGCTCCTCTAATCGACGAGCAAGGCCGATTACTTTTCGTTCCACTTCATGGAATTCATCATCCGCAGTAAATGAAACATCGTTCGGAAAATTCCCTCGTTCTACTTCAAATAGAAACGTATTTAATCCTTGTATACGCTGCTCAATATAATAGCCGATTGCATATCCTATAATCCCCCCGATAAGGAGACTTGTGCTCATAATAAACAAGCCAATTGGAACAGAAGCGATGGATTCTTCCCATAATAAATCATAAACTTGTTGCTCGCTTTTCCATACATACACAATTGTACAAATAAGTGCGATACTCACTGAGGATAACATCGAATAACGAATATACATCCACGAAATATTTTTTTGTTTTTTCATTATACTTTCCTCACTTCCGTATCACCTACTACAAGTGAAGAAATGATTTTTATACGACGAGGAGCTTCTTTATACTGTTCTGTTCTAAATGTAACATTACGATTAAAACCTGTTTCTTCATGCCCTGGCAGGAGTACTCGCCCAACAATTACAGAATGATTTAAAGACAATTCAATATCATACGGTACATATAAACGAATGTTACCAACGACACCTCGAATAACAATTACCGTTTCTCCCTCCGGAATCATAGCAGTTGTTAAATCAATCTCGACATCACAAGCACCATATTGGACGTTAATATCTTCAAGTTCATAAATATGATCCATCATTCGTACATTGCCTACGAACATATTTTTTATATACGGTTCTGTACGATATATTTGTTTTTCTTCATCTATATATCCCTTTTCTTTAATTTCAACTTTCATTACTTTTTGCTGATGTCCTTGTTGAATCAGTTGATAACCAATTAAAGCTAAACAAGCAAATACGACAAGTACAAACGCTGCTGATGAAAATAAGAAGAATAAGAATACTATACCACCGACAAATAAAAATACATTCCCTCTTACGTAACGATTCTTCTTTCGATAATGTCTTCCAAACATAAGCATAATAAATGCAAAAATTAGACCACCTGGTTCAAAATGTCCAAGTATCATATCAAGAAATAGACCGAATCCAAATATGATGAGGAGCATCCCCATTAATTGTGTTTTTGAAAAGCGCTTCTTCATTTCAGCTCCCCCCTCCTTGTCACATATACATAGAAGAAAAGGCATTGCTTTCCAACACCTTTTCTCCTATCACTATATCATAAGCCTGTTTTATAATATACTACAATTATTTTGTTACTTCTTTCGTTAACGATACTTCATTTTTCTCTTTCATTTCACGCTCAAGCTTTGCAATTTTCATATCAAATGTATCACGCTCATGCTCTTCATTTATACGAAGCTCTATGTCACGAATGTGATCTTCAATTTCTTCGAATCGTAAGAACGGATTATTTTCATCCATTTTATGAATAGCAGTATTCATACGGCGGTTTGCATGCGCCATATTTTCACGAGCCATTAATTCCATACGCTTTGCGTTCATTTCTTTTAATTTATTTTTCATTTCTGAAAGACGACGCTCTAACTCATCAATTTGCTCTACAACACCAGCATACATTTCTTCTAAGCGAGTTACTTGCCCTTCATAATACGCCACTTCTTCTAATGCACGTTCATGCAGTTGTAATTCGCCTGCTTCTTGAGCAATGATAGCTTGCTTTGATCTTTTGTTAACAAAATAGCGTGCTTGCTCAAGCTCACGAGCGAAGTTAGATTTTAATGTTTTATGACGCTGAATTAACTTCTCAATTTTTGTTATTTCACGCTCACTATCGCGTAAATATTGGTTTAACATTGCAATTGGATTTTTTCTTTCTTTCTCATCTAACACATTATGAAAATCAGCTAAAATTGCATCGCGTACACGTCCGAATAAAGATTGTTTCATTATAAATCTTCCTCTCTTCTACTTTATTTATAATTTATTGTTTTATTGGTTTATTGTTTTAGTTTTTCATTAATTTGTTCCACTCATCTTCAAAGTTGCTATATGGTTTAGAACTTTCTGAAGCTGAATCAACAACTACATCTTTTTCTTTTTTCCATTCACGGTATCCGTAGTACAAAACTACCAATGCAGCGATACCAATTAATGCTGGTGAATGAGAAAGTGCAATGGATAAACCGATTAAACCAACAATGCCCCAAGCTAGCTTTCCAAAAAATGATTTAGCTCGCACAAATGATTTATAGCTCCAGTACACAACTCCTGCTCCGATTGCGAATCCTACAATACCAGCAAGACTACCAAGAGCAATTAAAGCCAAAATACCGGCCGCGATAAACGCTAGAAATTGTTTCATCTTGTGCTTGCCTCCCTTCGATTTGATACTCTTATCTTAACTATTTTTTCATTTTTCCATAACGAGCTTAAGAACCGTTTTCAACTCAGACTTAAGACCGAGATACATTCAGCCTTCTGTAAAAAACATAAGGTAGAATAGGATGATTCACTCTTTTACCACACATAAAAAAACCGTGCAGAGAATATTCTCTACACGGTTTCAATTACTAAAGTTATCATTCATATTAAATTATGCTGTTTTATGATACTCTTTTTTCTCCGCCACTTTCGAAAACTTCGGAAATCCAATCAAAATCGAAACAATTCCACATACCCCAACTAAAATTGGATAAAATGCATACGGTAACAGTTCAATCGGAGATAAAGCAGCAAACCCTGCCGCAGTTAACATTTGAGCACCATACGGAATTAATCCTTGCACACAACATGAGAAAAGGTCTAATACACTTGCTGATTTACGGGGATCAATTTCATATTGATCTGCAATGTTTTTCGCAAGCGGGCCTGTAAAGATAATTGAAATCGTATTATTCGCTGTACACATATTCGTCATACTCACTAAACCAGCAATACCGAACTCTGCGCCTTTTTTCGAACGAATATTACGCGTTAAAAGATTCATTAAATATTGAATCCCACCATTATATTGAATTAGTTCAACCATACCTCCGATTAAAATAGCAAGTAATACTAACTCCATCATACCGCCCATTCCAGTCGTTACACTTTTAAAGAAACTCTCCAACGTGTAACTTCCATCTATAAGACCGATAGCGCCAGATAATACAGTTCCACCAGTTAACACAATAAGTACATTCCAGCCAAGTAGCGCGGTAATAAGTACTCCTGCATACGGTAAAATCTTTATCCAATCAAAACTATGAGCTTTAACCTGCGTATCACTTCCTGAAGTAATTATTACTAATAGTACAATTGTAATAATAGCAGCTGGCAATACAATTAAAAAGTTCGTTTTAAACTTATCTTTCATTTCTGTTCCTTGCGAACGAACAGCTGCGATTGTTGTATCTGAAATAAATGATAAATTATCACCAAACATCGCTCCACCAACAACAGTAGCCATCGTAAGTGCAATTGAGATATCAGTTTGTCCACTAATACCTACAGCAATCGGTGCTAACGCTGCAATTGTTCCCATTGAAGTTCCCATCGCTAATGAAATAAACGCACCTATAACAAAAATTCCAGCTACGATAAATCCTGGTGGCAAAATAGTTAACGCTAAATTAACAGTTGAGTCTACTCCGCCCATTCCTTTTGCTGTTTCAGAAAATGCACCTGCAAGTACAAAAATTAATACCATAATCATAATATCCGGATTTCCTGCACCTTTAGCGAATCTTTCTACTTTCACATTAAAACTTTCTTTACGATTCATCACCAAAGCAATTCCTACAGCAATTGAAATCGCTACAAGTATCGGCAATTTATAGAAATCACCCGTAATAATTCCAGAACCAATAAATAGCGCTAAAAATATCCCAAGTGGTAATAAAGCTAAACCATTTCCTCTCGTTTCTTTCAAAGTACCATCTCTCCCTAGTTTCAACCTTTTTTTAATGAATAACAAAAGACCTCTTCCAACGAGAAGAGGTCTTATACATCTATAAGGAACGCTCTTCTCATCTTTCAAGCACATGCTTGCTGGATTTGGCACAGCACTCTAAAATCGAGTCCGCTGCCGAGGCATCGTAGGGCCAGTCCCTCCGCCTCTCTTTATAAGAAGGTTTCATATTTATTTTTTAATAATAATTTCTTCCCTAACTTTACTCGCTTACAAAACAAAAGTCAATTATTTTTTGTATAGATTTTTTTGGTAATTATACAAAAATATGAATACACCAATCATTTTAACTTTTTGATTTCTTTATCTAATATTGAAATCCAATAAAATTCACTATTGTTTATGGCTTCCATGATCCATTTCGTTGTTTGCCAGGCTAATTCATATTCTTCCTTTGTAACATCACCATTTTTATAAGCGTCCTCTAACTCATCTTCATCCAATACATACATCTTACCATTCGGCAATAGCACTACATCTAAATATAAATCATCAAAATACGGTAAACCCCGGTCGTCTATTTCGTATTCTTTCGTCACATCAATATAATATTGTACTAAATTCCCCTTATTATCTAACATAGCTGTAATCGCAAAGTTTTTCCCTTTTATGAAATACTGAATCCACGTATACTCATTACCTGCGACACAAATTTCTTTACCATCATATTCTTTATAACTAGGTTCTCTCACCTTTTTTATGTCCAGTATTCCTAGCATGCCCTCTTCTACTTGCTTAACCATATAATCCTTCTCTATTAGTCGCTTCCACGAAGAACCGTCACCATATTTACGTTTCATTACGCCCGCTCCTCTTCTATATATAGAAAAGCTCCCACATATATTATGTGAGAGCTTGTTCATATTATAATTAAGCTGCTTGACCCTTTTCAGATATCTCTTTTAAATAGGCTTGTCCTTTTTCAGCGTCATATTGACCTTCCCACTTAGACATAACTACAGCTGCTAAAGAGTTACCTACAACGTTAACTGCTGTACGAGCCATATCTAGAATACGGTCAATACCTGCAATAAAGGCTAAACCTTCTGCTGGAATACCTACTGTACCAAGCGTTGCTAATAATACAACGAATGATACGCCCGGTACACCTGCGATACCTTTTGATGTAACCATTAATACAAGTAATAATGTAATTTGTTGAGAAATAGATAAATCAATACCGTACATTTGTGCTAAGAAAATAGCCGCAATTGCTTGATATAAAGTTGATCCATCTAAGTTAAATGAATAACCTGTCGGAATAACGAAAGATGTAATTGCTTTCGGACAACCGAACTTTTCCATTTTCTCCATGATTTTCGGTAAAACTGTTTCTGAACTTGCTGTAGAATACGCTAAGATCAGCTCGTCTTTTAAAATCTTAAAGAATTGGAAAATGTTAATTCCAAATATTTTCGCTGTAAGTCCTAAGACAACTACAACGAAGAAGATCATTGCTCCGTATACTACAATTAGTAATTTCCCTAACGGAATTAATGAAGCTAAACCGAATGTAGAAACTGTAACACCAATTAATGCGAATACACCAAATGGTGCAAACTTCATAACTTGGTTCGTTACGTAAAACATTGCGTCTGCTACACCTTGGAAAAATTGTAGAACTGGTTTACCACGTTCACCAATTGCTGCTACACCTAAACCAAATAATACAGAGAAGAAAATAATAGCAAGCATATCACCATCAGCTAATGATTTCATAATGTTCGTCGGAACAATATTTACAAACGTATCCGCAAACGAATGACTTTGTACTTGCTCTGTCGTATGTGTATATTTAGAAATATCTGTTTTTGTTAACTTATCCATATCAACGCCTTTTCCAGGTTGGAAAATGTTCGCTATTAATAGACCAACAACAATTGCAAGTGTTGTAATAATTTCAAAGTAAATAATTGTTTTTCCGCCTAGTCGACCTAACTTCTTAACATCGCCAACACCAGCAACCCCAACAACAATACTTGCTACAACAATCGGTACAACGATCATTTTAATTAATCGGATGAAAACATCACCAATTGGTTGTAAGTACTTCGCAACTGCTGGATTATCAAAGAAAATCGCACCAACTGCAATACCTAACGCAAGACCTATTAATATTTGCCATGCAAGTCCTATTCTTTTCATATTTGTTGTAACCCCCTCTTCGATGTATCACTCTATCCCTCATTCTATCTCTATAAAACTAAGAAATTAAGAGTATTATATATTATTCGACAATTCACTACATTTTGTCCCTGTTAAAAATCATAAATCAAAAAATTAAATCTGACAACAAAATAACTTTTCCCGAACGCAAATAATTTTCTTGACAAAAATAAAACCCATGTCAGAAAACCTAACATGAGAACGATTCCTTACTAGTGTTTAATTGACTCCCTACATAATTTTTCGCTATATACAACAATTCTGTTTATTCCTTTATTTTATAAAAATACCTAAATATACCTTTATTTCATATGTAAAAAAATATAACTTTCATGACAATTACTGTTGAAAAATGATAAATTCCGACAAAACTTAGCAATTTTATAAAATTTTCTTTACATTATGATTACAACGATAGACACACTTCTTCTTATGATATATAACATTCATAGGGAAAGGAGCCAGACAACCATGAAAAAGAAATTTGCAGCGTTTAGTGTTTTAGCAGCAGGAACGATTTTTGCTTCCCCATTACTTTCACCCGTATACGCTGAAACAAATCAAGATAAATTATCGAATATACAATCAGAATTAGACGGCAAACAAAATGACTTACAAAATAAATCAGCTGAGAAAGAACAAATAGAAAAAGAAATCCAAGATTTACAGAAAAAAATCGACGAATTAACTACTTCTATTAATAAAAACGAGGCTGAATTAAACGATACAAAAAAAGAAATTAACAAAACACAACAAGTAATTGCTGACAAAAAGAAACATATAGAACAATTACAAACAAACATAGATACACGTCAGGAAGTTATTAAACAACGATTACAATCTATGCAAGAAAAACCACGTACAAACATCATTACAGAGGTATTAACAAACTCTGCAAACATTGCTGACCTTATTGATAATATGTACTCCGTCAATTTAATTTTAAACAATGATACAGATATTGTGAAAAAACAAACAACCGATCAAAATGCTGTGGCGACAGAAAAAGAGGCTGTTGAGAAAAAAGAACAACAACTAAAAGAGGCCGAACAAAGATTAATCCAAAAACAACAAGAGCTACAAACAAACCAGCAACAGCAACAATCATTTATTAATGATCTACATACGAAAGTAGCAAAAGTAGATTCAGAGATTGAAGGACTAGAAGAATCAAAAGGCATTTTAGAAAATCAGCGTCAAGCTGTTCAAAAAGCAATTGAAGAAGAAAAACGTGCAGAAGAGGCTCGTAAAGCCGAGGAAGCCCGCAAGGCAGAAGAAGCTAAACAAGCTACTACATCTGCTCAAAAAGCTCAAGCAGCTTCACCGCCACACGATACAAATACTGGCGGCTTTATTAAACCAGCAGCTGGATCAAAAACTTCTGGGTTTGGTACACGTTCTTTAGATAACCATAAAGGTATCGATATTGCCGCTTCGGGAACGGTTCCAATTATTGCTGCTGCAGATGGTGTAGTTATCCGCTCGGAATTCTCATCTAGTTACGGAAATGTTGTGTACTTATCTCACCGTATAAACGGAAAGACATACACGACAGTATATGCACATATGAGTAGCCGTTCTGTATCAAATGGACAAACTGTAAAACAAGGCACTCAACTTGGATTCATGGGGAATACTGGCCAATCATACGGGCAACATTTACACTTCGAACTTCACCTTGGAGAATGGAATGTCGGCAAGACAAACGCAGTTGATCCATCTTCATATATCGGATTATAAAAAACTCGGTGCATACCGAGTTTTTTTCTTTACACTTCACACACTATAGGCATTCTACATAGACTATAACTAAATGCCTATCGTTTACGGGGTGATCAAAGATGGATACACAATTACAACAAAAAATAGAAGAAGCTAGAGAAACGTATATTGGCCGGTTATTTACATTTGGCGGCTCAGCATTGTTTTTAATCGGTTCTTTCATCGCAGTCGTTACAGCCTACAAAGCATATAATCGTCTATTACATTCATCAATGTCAGCATAAAAAAAAGACGGGGGACCCCCGTCTTTTTTATGCAAACATTTTAAATACGCCTATCGCATTTAAAAATACGATAATTACAGTTACTGGAATAACATAACGAAGCAAGAAGAACCAAATGTTAAATAACGTCTTCCCTTTCGTTTCCGTAACTTCTAATTCTTTCATTAATAACTCTTTACTCATTTTATTTGGTACAAATAGCGAAATAGCTAGTACCCCTAGCGGCAGCAATACATTACTTACCGAGAAGTCAACGAAATCAAAGAATGTTTTCCCAAATATTTTCACATCACTCATAATTCCAAACGATAATGCTGACGGAATTCCAACTGCAAAAATAAGAATACCAATTAATAATGATGCTGAAGGACGCTTCTTTTCATTACCTTTCGCAACAGATGCTACTACAATTTCAAGCATTGAAATAGCTGATGTTAAAGTCGCAAAGAAGAATAAAATTAAAAACATAATAAAGAAAAATTGTCCAAATGGTATTTTTGCAAATACGGCTGGAAGGACGATAAACAGTAATCCCGGTCCTTCCGTCGGTTTAACTCCTAATGCGAAAATCGCTGGGAAAATCGCTAATCCCGCAAGTACTGTAACGAAAACAGTTAAACTTACAATAGATGTTGCTGATTTCGCTAAATGTTCTTCTTTCTTTAAATACGAACTATACGTTACCATTACCGAGGCACCTACTGTTAGTGAGAAGAAAGATTGTCCCATCGCATATAAAATCGTATCTGCTGTAAGCTTTGAAAAGTCAGGTTTTAAGAAGAACTCTACTCCAGCAAAAGCACCATCAAGTGTCAACGCACGAATAATAATCGCGATAAATAAAATAAATAATAATGGCATCATATACTTACTTGCCTTTTCTATACCTTTCTCTACACCTTTACTTACGACAAAAATAGTACAAAGCATAAAGATAAATTGCGCTCCAATCGCACTTACTGGATTTGAAATCGCCTCACCAAACACACTCGCATAATCGACAACACCATTCCAGAAACTACCTGTAACACTGTAGTATAAATACAGTAAAATCCATCCACCTACAACACTATAGAAAGAGAGTACACTAAAACATGTTACAACTCCCATACGACCAATCCAAGGATATACTTTACTATTTGGCACTAATACTTTATACGCTGTAACTGCCTCTTTTTGTGTACTACGACCAATAACAAATTCTGCTAGTAATAGCGGCATCCCAATAAATAAAGTTAATAGTAAGAAGACTAGGAAGAATGCGCCTCCCCCGCCATTACCTGCAACATATGGAAATTTCCATATCGCACCAAGACCTACTGCTGCTCCGGCTGCTGCGAGTACAAAGCCTATTTTCGACGTCCATTGCTGTGTTTCTTTCATCATAAATTCCCCTTTTCTGAATATTTAAACTTTTAACAATTATACACTTTCATTTCATACTCGCACACCTCCTTTAGAAAATAAAAAAGTCCCCTACACGCAAATATGCATGTAGAGGACGATATATGTAATGTAAATACCGTGGTACCACCTCAATTGGACTGATAAATCCCACTTGTTCAAGTACAGGAATCATTCCGATACTCTATCCTTTTAACGGCGGAACCCGGGTTGCCTACTACAATGTTCAACATACCTCTCGCAAGCCCATTCTGTATATTTTATCGTACCGGGCTCACACCTTACCCCAGCTCTCTGAACGCATCAAATATACGTACTCTTCTTGCTCATCGATTTCATCTATTGAAGTTACTTGTGATTATAAATTATATTTTTATACTTGTAAAGCGCTATTTACTTTTTATCTCTTTAGAACTCTCTCCTCTAATTCTTGTAAAAACTGTTCTCTTTTTCTCTCATTTTGCACATATGCTGATTTCAATACTTCTTGTAGTAATATATGCCGTTCTTTCTTTTCTAACTGTAAGTCTTTTAACTTCACCCTTACTTCATATAAAAAATCTAAATATATTTCGTATGTTTCATCGTATTTATTCGCGATATCATCTCGAATTTTTTTTGCGAGTTTTGGACTTGCTCCTCCGGTAGAAACCGCTATATTAAGTAACCCACGATGAATCGCTGCCGGAAAGTGAACATTGCCACTTTCCGGGTTCGTAATAACATTTACCAATTGATTCTTTGCAGCATCTTCAGCAACTTGTTCATTTAATATAGAATCACTACTCGCCGCAACAACTAAAAAAGCATCTTTAATATCACTTTTTTCATACTCTCTTTGATACCAACGAATTTTCTTCTCCTCCACAAGTTTCACTAAATTTACATCTAATTCTGGACTTACTACTACTATATCCGCACCTTGTTTGAGTAAAGGAATTATTTTAAATCCGGCAACTTTTCCTCCACCAATGACAACAACCCGTTTCTTATTAACTTGCACTGTAAGTGGATACATATGAATCTCCCTTCAATAACTCCTTCGTTTTCTGAATTAACATATCTTGAACCACTTCATTTTTTCCTAAATACGGACTTATTTTTATCTCATCCAACTCATATTGACGCACTTCTTTCTCAATATGTTTCATAAGTAAGCCTGTAAATAACAAATAAGGTAATACAATAATACACCCTTCTTTTCGCTCTACAACTTCCTTTAATTTCTCCTCAAATTTCGGCTCCGCAGCTGCTAAAAAACAAACTTCTACTTTAGCAATTTTTTCTTCTGCTTGAAATAAAGTAGCGATCCGATTTATATCTTGTAAAGTTTCAGGATCGCTACTACCCCTTGCAACGAGTAAAAGTGTTACTTCATCTTTATATTCTTCAATACCACTTCCGTTATATACCGACTTTATAAGCGTCTCTGATACACCAAACGGATTACCATACGTCACTTTAATATTAGGGTATTGATTATTTAACTTTTGTAATTCAAAAGGAATATCATTCTTCACATGGCCTGCTGCTAATAAGAAAACAGGAATAGCAATAATCTCTGTCGCACCACGCTTCGCACATGTACGAAATCCTTCTTCAATAGAAGGATTCGCCAGCTCTAAAAAACAAACTTCTTGAATAGCCGCTTCTATACGGCTCATACATGTCGTAATAAATTGAATTGCCTCTTCTTTCACTGCCCTCAAACGACTTCCATGACATATATATAAGATGGCTTTCATTTTATAACACTCCGCTTACTTGATAAGTCTGTTCCGTTTGTTTTTCAAACCAATGAATTTTCTCTCTAAAACGGACAACTTCTCCAATTACAATCATACTCGGATTTTGAATTTGTTCTTTTCTCGCAACATCTACAATTGTCCCTAACGTCCCGACAACTGTACGCTGCATAGACGTCGTTCCCCGTTCAATAATAGCAGCAGGTGTACCTTTATCTTTTCCATGCTTCATAAGTTGTTCGCATATGTAGGGCAAATTACTAACTCCCATATATACCGCCAAGGTCTCTACACCTTTCGCTAAATTTTCCCACTTCAATTCCTCTTCAGCACCTTCTTTTCTATGCCCTGTCACAACCGCAAAACTCGCACTTGCATCACGATGCGTCACCGGAATACCAGCATAAGCAGGTGCAGCTATTCCAGCTGAAATTCCAGGAACGATTTCAAATGGTACACCCTGCTTTGCTAACGCTTCAGCTTCTTCCCCCCCTCTACCAAATACAAATGGATCACCGCCCTTTAACCTCGTTACAACTTTTCCTTTTTTCGCATATTTAATAAGAAATGTGTTAATTGTCTCTTGCTTCATCGTGTGATAATTCGGGAGTTTCCCGCAATAAATTAAATCCGCTTCAGGCTTTGCATATGAAAGCAATTCTTTATTCACGAGACGGTCATATAAAATAACATCTGCCTTCTCAATACATTTCAATCCTTTAACAGTAATTAAATCCGGATCGCCAGGACCCGCTCCAACTATATACACCTTCCCCATCATCTCTCCTCATTTCTACTATTAAAATGAAACTTCCATCCTTATGCATGAATGGAAGTTAGTATACGTTCGTATTTCAATGTTATTTACTCATGAACAACAAATGCCGCACCTTTTCGAATCTTCTTTTTTTCAAATAAGGAGATTTCCTTTACTTCTGGCAACGGTAAAAAATGCTTTTCAAGCTCAATCTCCGCAAGCTTAAATGCCTGCTCTTCACTTTGAGCAACAACAACAATCGGAACGATATTATTCGCTAACACAGCTTCAAATCGATATAATTCCATATTGCCCCTCCTAAGACGCTATTACTTCTTCTAACACGTTATTTAAAGCTATTTGCAATGTATCTACACCGATACGTCCGACAAAATCATAAAATGTTTCGGCAGGTAACTTATTCTCTTTAAAATAACTTATAAATGATGCGAGTACATCCGGTAAATCCTCGCCATCTATTTTCCCTTTTAACTTTTGATTATAGGCACCGCCATCTAACAACGTTCCACCTACATATATTTCAAATGCTTCAACAATCCCTTTTTCCTTCGTTTTCATTTTTACCCCTTGTAATCCGATGTCAGCAATTTGACGTTGACCACATGAATTTGGGCATCCTACCATATGAATTCGAACTGGAACATCAAGTGCAATTTCTGTATCTAAGTATTCTGCAATTTTCCGTAATCTTTCTTTCGTTTCTACTAGAGCAAGATTGCAATATTCAATACCAGTACATGAAACCGCATGACCAATAAATGATTTCGGACTTGCAGATATCGCTTCAAACAACGGTTCACTTAATAAACCCGTTACATTTTCTGGTGGAACATTCGGAATGATGAAGTTTTGTGAGTTACACGTACGAATTTGTCCATTTCCATACTGCTTTGCAATTCTTGCAATCTCAAACATTTCTTTTGCATGTAAACGACCTACCGGCACATTAAAACCGACATATTTTAATCCATCTTGTTTTTGATCTTGAACACCATAAAAATAGCCTGCATTCCATCCTTTAAGTGCACTTTCTCCTTTACTTTGCAATGGTCCTGTATACTCTATTAGTTTCTCTTTAAATTTCTCTGCTCCCCAGTCTGCAACAAGAAATTTCAAACGAGCTAAATGACGTTTCTCGCGATATCCAAAATCACGGAATATAGTAGCAATCCCAATTGCTACCGCCTTCACTTCTTCTGGTAAAACGAACACATCTAATTCATCAGCTAAATATGGACGGGCTGATAATCCACCGCCTACTTTTATATGAAAACCAACTTTTTTCTCACCATCTATTTCTTTCGTAGCAGGTGTAAATGCAACACAGTTAATCTCTGCGTTTGCCGAGTTATAAACGTTAGAACTAATAGACATTTTAAATTTACGTGGTAAGTTAGAAAACTCTTCATTATGTTGGAAATAGTCATATACCTCCTTCACAATATGCGTTGTATCAAACAGTTCATTCGCATCAATTCCTGCAAGTGGATTACCTGTAATATTACGTGTTATATCACCACACGCCCCTGCTGAAGATAACCCAACTCTTGCTAATCTTTTAAAAATATCTGGCATTTGCTGAATTTCTAACCAGTGAAACTGAATCGCCTGTCTTGTCGTAATATCTATTACATCACGTCCATAATCCTCAGCGATAGAAGCAAGCACTTCCGCCTGCGCATTTGTAATAATCCCTGAAGGAATATTTACACGCATCATAAAATAGCCAGCTTCTTTCGGTCTTTGCAAATACAATCCTGCCCATTTAAATGCGTCCCACTCTTCTTTCGGAATAGATTCGAATCCATTTTCCGCATAGTAAGGAATATCATTAAAAATTTCCAAACCATCTTTTGCTAATTTATTTTTCTCAGTCTGATTTAATTTTTCATTATTAGCCCATACTTTTTCATAACTCATTTTTAAATCCCCCTATATAAAGTGAAACTTTAATCAACCCTCACCAATCGGGCATTTACAGCCTGCTCCAGCCGAATTTTGAGGTGGGCGTTTTACTTCCCAGCAAACAACGGGACAAAACTACGCTCTTGTAAGTACTTCACGATTTGTTCTGCACATTCTTCAATAGAATACTTGTGCGTTTCTACAATTAATTCCGCTCGATCTGGTTCCTCATACGGTGAATCAATACCTGTAAAATCTTTAATATCACCTTGTCTCGCTTTTTTGTATAACCCTTTTGGATCACGTTTTTCACACTCTTCAATTGGACATTTTACAAACACTTCTATAAACTCATCTGCCGCTAATAGATCCCTAACTTGTTTTCGATCTACTCGAAATGGTGAAATGAACGCTGTAAGAACAACAGTACCTTGATCTACAAATAGCTTCGCCACTTCGCCAATACGCCTTATATTCTCCATACGATCACTTTCAGAAAAACCTAAGTCTTTATTTAAACCATGGCGAATATTATCCCCATCTAACACATAATTTCCAATATTCTTTTCAAATAGTTTACGAGCAACCGCATTCGCTACTGTAGATTTACCCGAAGCTGATAAACCAGTAAACCAAATTACAAAACTATGATGCCCATTCTTCACTCTTCTCTCATTTTTCGAAACAGAAGCTGTGTGCCAAGTAATATTCGTATCCATCTCGTTCTCTCCCTATTCTGTTACTACTTCTTTTTTCAAACCTTTAATTAACACTTCCACTACTTCTTTACGACTAAATGTACTTGGCGGAATCTCACCATTTCTTAACATTTCTCTTACTTTTGTACCTGATAAAATGACACGGTCCTCTTTTCCATGCGGACACGTTTTCGTTGAAGCCATCGCTTCACATCTCGTACAGTAAAAGCTATGTTCAAAAAATAGCGGCGTAATCCCTAACTCTTCCACTGTAAAGTTCGTAAAGATTTCCTGCGCTTCGTATGTTCCGTAATAGTCTCCTACCCCAGCATGATCACGTCCTACAATAAAGTGGGTACACCCAAAATTCTTTCTTACCAATGCATGAAATATCGCTTCCCTTGGTCCTGCGTAGCGCATCGCTGCAGGAAATACACCTAAAAAGACACGATTTTTCGGATAATAGTTTTGAAGCAACACTTCGTAGCTTTCCATCCTTACATCAGCAGGAATATCATCTGACTTTGTTTCCCCAACGAGCGGATTTAAAAAGAGACCATCTACAATTTCAAGAGCAGATTTTTGAATATACTCATGGGCACGATGTACCGGATTTCTCGTTTGAAATCCAACTACTGTTTTCCAGCCACGTTTTTTAAATTCTTCTCTCGTTTCAATTGGGTCTAAATGATAAGAAGGAAATTGCTTATTTTCCAAGCGTTTTATAAGCGTAATAGCTCCTCCAACATAAACATCTGGTCGTTCATATAATTTTTTCACGCCTGGATGAGCCTCATCCGTCGTTTTATATACAAGTAAAGCTTCTTTTTCTTTATCAGGTGCAAAAATATCTTCTATTTGAATGACACCATATATATTTCTATCATTAACAAGTTTTACTTCCTCTCCAGCTTTCAGTCCCTCTGCTACTTCTTCTGTTACTGGCAATGTAATCGGTATACTCCATACGCTTCCATCTGCTAAACGAAGCGTTTCTACGACCGAATCATAGTCTTTTTTCCCTAAAAAACCAGTAAGCGGACTATATCCCCCTGTCGCTAGCAGTTCTAAATCACTTAATGCAATGTTGTCTAATTCAATTTCTTTTTCAATTTGTGATACGTCGTATGTCTCATCTACACGGTTTATTAATTCGTTTCTTGTAGTCATTTTCTATATCCCCTCTTAGCTTTATTTCAAGATACATCTTATTGGTAATGAAGACCGCATTCGGTTTTCATTTTCCCGGTCCACCTACCATCTCTTGAATCACCACCGGCACCTACAGGTAACGTACACTTCTCACACCCGATACTTGGATATCCAATATCATGTAATGGGTTGTATGGCAAGTTATGTTTGTATACATATCGCCATACTTCTTTCCACGTCCAATGAATAAGCGGACAAACTTTAATAGATTGAAAACGATGATCTTGATTTATAAACTTTGTATGCTTACGCGTTTCTGATTGTTCCCTTCTTAAGCCCGATATCCACGCTTTTTCCTCTGTAAGTGATTTTTCTAACGGCAAAATCTTCCTAATCTTACAACAGAGATTCGGATTGCTTTCCCATAGTTTCTCACCGTGCAACTTCGCTTGTTCATCGAGTGTAAGTTCCGGCTGTTTTTCTATAATATTTAATGAAGGAAATCGTTCTCTTACTTTTTGAATTAATTCATACGTTTCTTGAAAATGAACATTTGTATCCAAAAATACAACTTTAGCAGATGGATTTACTTGGTTTATAAGATGCAGTAAAACCATGCCTTCCACTCCGAAGCTACACGCGTATACAATTTCATCTTTATATTCTTTATAAGCCCAACTTAATACGGATAGCGCGCCTTTCGTTTCATCTTCCTCTGAAAATGAAACACGATTTTCTTCCCACGTTTCATACGTCAACATGTTTTTTCCCCCTGTAAAAGCAAAAAGACGGTTTTAATCTATTAAAATAGATTAAAACCGCCTCTAGTTTTTCTAGTCAGCGCTTTTCACTTTAAACGTACTTTTTCACTTTTCTCTAATTGAATTACTTTTCCATCTTGCACCACAATTGTAATTGAACCATATTTCATATCAGCAAGCATCGCTTGAATTTTCTCAGATACTTCATCAAAATGTTCCCGTACGCTCACGCGAACAGCCCCCCTTTTTATTCATAAAAAAAATCTTTCCCATTTCGAAAAGACTGTTCGGTAATATATTTTACCTTATCTTTCAAAATGGATTCCATTTTGCTGGATTTAGCACCTTGCTTTCTATAAGCAGGTTGCCGAGCTTCTTCGGGCCAGTTCCCTCCGCTTCTCTTGATAAGCTTTGTATTTGTATTTTATCACAATTCTGATTTTTTTCAATCCTAGTTTTCCGATATATTTTAATTATTTTATTTTATCCCGCTATTTGCGGGCAATCCCCCCCACTGATTATAGTTTCACTTTATAAAAAGGAATTGCCCATTCGAACAACTCCTTTTCCTTATTTAAACAAGCTCTTTAATACGTATGCGATCGTTCCCAATGATATTTTCGTACGTTTCACGTTCCACAACAATTTGCGATGTGCCACCTTTCGCAAAGACGACGGCTGGTCTCCGAATTCGATTATAATTATTCGCCATCGAGTACCCATATGCTCCCGTACAAGAAATTGCTAGTAAATCAGAAGAAGCAACTTTCGGTAGATTAATATCCCAAATTAGCATATCTCCACTCTCACAGCATTTCCCAGCAATTGAAACGAGTTCCTCATTCTCATCATTTCCTCGATTCGCTAACATCGCTTCGTAACGAGCGCTATATAAAGCCGGTCTTAAGTTATCTGTCATTCCACCATCGACGGATACATATTTCCGAATGCCAGGAATTTCTTTCACAGATCCAACTGTATAAATTGTCGTTCCCGCATCACCTACAATACTACGGCCTGGTTCAACCCATATTTCTGGCAATGGATATTCACATACTGTAAATTGTTCTCTCACTGCACTTGTTACAGCTCGCACATATGTCTCAAGAGTTAATGGTGTATCTGACTCTGTATAGCGTATTCCAAATCCTCCGCCTACATTTAATACTTTTACTACATAGTTCGTTTGCTCTCTCACCTCTTCCAAAAATTTACGAAGAACTTCAATCGCTCGAACAAAACCAGCCGTTTCAAATATTTGTGATCCGATATGTGAATGAATCCCTAACACATTATAATTTGATTTTTGTAAAGCAAGCCCAATTGCCTGCATCGCTTGACCATTTGAAACGCCAAATCCAAATTTTGAATCCTCTTGGCCTGTCGTAATATATTCATGTGTGTGCGCCTCTACTCCAGGCGTTACACGAATTAATATGTTTACAAATTTCCCATGTTGCATTGCTAAATCGTGTAAAACTTCTAATTCCAAGAAATTATCTACTACAAAACAACCGATATTCGCCTGAAGAGCCATCACTATCTCTTCTTCTGTTTTATTGTTTCCATGAAAATGAATACGTGATGCTGGAAATCCTGCTTGGAGCGCAGTATATAATTCCCCACCCGAAACAACATCTAATGACATGTTCTCTTCACGAGCTACTCGGCACATCTCCATGCACAAGAACGCCTTGCTTGCATATGCTACTTGATAAGAGAAACCACTTTCTTTAAAAGCACGATGAAACGCACGACATTTCCCTCGAATAGACTCTTCATCGTATACATAAAGTGGTGTTCCGTATTGTTTTGCTAGCTGCGTCGTATCGCACCCTCCAATTTCTAAGTGTCCTTGCCCATTGATTCGGCTTGTGCCGTGTAAATACATTTGAATTCCTCCCTTATTTCCTCTAAAACTCATAACCCCAATCTTCTATTCATTGCAGCACGCTTTTAGATAGACAAAAAACGCGCGGAACAATGTTCACACGCGTTTCTTATTAGGAAAAATATATATTGAAAAAATAAACAAGTTGTTATCTTCTCAAAATAAGAAACCGCATCAACATCTCCAAATAGCTCTCCATAAAATAAATCTTATGACAGTACTACATTTATTCAATGCAGTCCCAATATATGAATAAGGTGGTTATTCTTATATTTCGGCAATAGTCCCTTTCAACCCATGGTCACAGATTCCACTAAATCTCCCACAGCTTACTCTTTCCTATCGCGGCCTCTACCTTTGAGAGTAGATGAGGTAAGTCTATTTAATTTTCAAACATCTAATTGTTGCTATTAACAATACCAAAGGACCATTTTATTTGTCAAACAATTTTTTATATTGTTTTTTTACAGTTTAATTTCGTATCATTTGGTAAGCGCTTTACTATTATCTTCGTTACTTCCCATTCGCCTTCTTCATTATTAAACGTAATAGTTACTTTTTCAAATGGTGGAACAATTTTCCCACCAATCTGTTCGTACTTCGTCACTTCAATAACCGTTTGAAATAAATATGTACCACTATACACTTTTTTTAAACTAATAATTTTAGGACATTGATAAGGTTTCAAACTCCCATATTGTTTTTCAATTGCTTTATTTATTTTCGGAAATAAAACAGAATAAAGTGCATCTTCCATAAGAGGTGCATCATACTGAGCTACTGATACACTCGGTGAAGCAAAGAGTATAAAAATACTGCACATTATAAGATAAAATAATTTTCGCATTATAACCTCCGCACCATTACGCGATACTTTCTATGTTTAATGAATTACAATAATCGCGCATAGAAATTCTATTTTATTGTCTCCTACTTCTCTTTTTCTACTCAATTGTTGCAAAAAAAGCCCACAACCCTCTTTAATTTTCGTATAATGATACTCATAGTATAATAATCATAATAACAAAAGACTGTTCGTATATATAAAGTGAGGCGCTAATCAAACCGGCTCGCAAGAACTGTCATGCTTTCTAGGAGAGGAGTATATTATGCTACAACATCTGTTTCCAAAATTACGATTTGCACTCGTTGCAGTCGTTTTATTATGGATTAAAACATATATTGTGTACAAGCTAGCGTTTGATATTAAAATTGATAACTTCTTTGAAGAATTTATGCTGTTTATTAATCCACTAGCTGCGTTACTTTTATTTTTCGGTTTAGCTTTATTTGCATCTAAGCATCGAAATCGAATTATAATTGGAATTAGTTTTATACTGTCATTTATTTTATTTGGAAATGCAATGTTTTATGGGTTTTATAACGATTTCGTTACCTTCCCGGTTTTATTCCAAACAAATAATATGGCTGATTTAGGGACGAGCATAAAAGAGCTCTTTACGTACAAAACATTACTTTTATTTGCAGATGCAATTATTTTAATGTTTATTTCACGTAAATTCCCATCATTTGGTGATAAAACACCACTTTCACGATCTGAGAAGAGAACTTTCTTTAGCGGTGTAACTGCGTTATTAGCACTACAAATTGTTGTTTCAGTTATTTATAAGCCACAAATGTTCTCACGCTCATTTGACCGTCAAACTGTCGTGAAAAATTTAGGGTTATACACATATCATCTATTTGATATTACGCTTCAATCTAAGTCTTCGGCTGAACGTGTATTCGCAAGTGGCGACGGATTCTCTGAAATTAAAAACTATACAGATGCAAAAGATAAGCAAGTTGATAAAAACTTATTTGGAGCTGCAAAAGGTAAAAATGTAATTTTAATTTCAATGGAATCTACACAAAGTTTTGTTATTAATAAAAAAATAAATGGAAAAGAAATTACTCCATTTTTAAATGAATTTATTAAAGATAGTTTTTATTTCGATAACTTCTATCATCAAACGGGACAAGGTAAAACTTCTGATGCTGAATTTATCGTTGAAAATTCACTTTATCCGTTAGACCGTGGTTCTGTATTCTTTACTCATGCAACAAATGAGTATACTGCCACACCAGAACAATTAAAGAAATACGGATATTCTTCTGCTGTCTTCCATTCAAACGATAAAACGTTTTGGAATCGTGACGTAATGTATCCTGCGCTTGGTTATGACCGTTACTTTAATTTAAATGATTACGTAGGTACGGAACAAATGTCTGTTGGTTGGGGATTAAAAGATAAAGAGTTCTTTGAACAATCTATTCCAAAGTTAAAATCTTTACCGCAACCGTTCTATACAAAATTTATCACTTTAACAAACCATTTTCCATTTCTTCTAAATCCAGAAGATCAATATGTTGATGAGTTTAATTCGGACAGTGGTGTTTTAAACCGTTACTTTCCAACTGTTCGTTACACGGATGAAGCTCTTAAATTATTTATTAAACAGTTAAAAGATGAAGGACTGTATGATAATTCAGTTATTGTCATTTATGGTGATCATTACGGTATTTCTGAAAACCATAACGCAGCTATGGCCCAGTTCCTTGGGAAAGACGCTATTACACCGTTTGATTCTATGCAATTACAACGCGTCCCTCTCATTATTCATGTGCCAGGTCAAGAAGGAAAAACGATTTCTAAAGTATCCGGTCAACTTGATATTAAACCAACGCTCCTTCATTTACTTGGGATTAAAACAAATCAATCCGTTGAATTTGGAACGGACTTATTTATTAAAGAAAAAGATCCACTTATGGTAATGCGTGATGGTAGTTTTGTTTCGGAAGATTATGTTTATACAAAAAACATGTGCTATAAACGAAATACAGGTGAAGAAGCTGCTATATCACTATGTCAGCCGTATATTGAAAAAGCAAAAACAGAATTAAAATTATCCGATAAACTCATTTATGGAGATTTATTACGTTTCGATCCTAACAATCGATATAAAACCGGAACGATGACAACAAAATTTGAATAGTGCAAGAAGCAACTTTATAAAAGTTGCTTCTTTTTCTACTTATTTTCCAAATCATTCTCCCATGAAATCTTTCACAAATTGGTAATTTCTTTCGTATGAGGAAGAAATTTATGGTATGATAAAATAAGTAAACTTTCATACACTAATTAAGAATTTATTACAGAAAGCAAGGGATCAGATTTTGTATAGAGCAGCTATTCCAAACTTATTTACGCTCGGAAATTTATATAGCGGATTTTTATCAATCGGCTATGCATCTTTAGGATATTATAAATCAGCTGCTATTTTAGTACTTATCGGGATGATGTTAGATAGTCTTGATGGTCGTGTTGCTCGTTTATTACGCGTTGATTCACAAATGGGAAAAGAGCTTGATTCACTCGCAGATGTCGTAACATTTGGTGCAGCACCAGCTGTTTTAATGTATTACACATCTTTCTCAAACTACGGAATCATCGGATTATACATAGCGGGATTATTCCCTCTTTTCGGAGCATATCGTTTAGCACGATTTAATGTAACACCATCTTCTACTTCAATGAAATATTTCACTGGAGTACCGATTACAGCAGCGGGAGGGCTTGTTGCTTTCTTAACATTATTTTCACATACCATTCCCAAAATCGTTCTTATTACAGTCTTTGTAACGTTCGCATTTTTAATGGTGAGTCGTATTCGTATCCCAAGTTTAAAAGATGTACCAATTCCAAGATATAGCATCATTATTACATTATTTTTAGTTGGAATCATTATCACAATGTATCAAACAGGGATCGGTAATTTTTCTGTTTTCTTATTCATTGCTATTCCACTATATATTTTGTATATGCTATCTCAATTTATTAGACAAAGACCGTCTAAAAAAGCGAATAAAGAAAAATAATAAAAACAAAAACCTTCCGTATTCGGAAGGTTTCTTTTTATCCCACTATTTGCGGACAACCTGATTAATCGGGAGGCCTTACAAATGAAAGTCTCACTTTATTTTGTAACTAATACTTTTGGATTTACAGGTGTTACAGGTTCTTCACCGTTTAATACAGCTAAAATATTTCTTACTGCCATTTCAGCCATCGCATCACGAGTTTCGAATGTTGCATTCCCTACGTGAGGAGCAAGTACCACATTCTTTAATCCTTTTAGTTCTTCCGTAATTTTCGGTTCAAATTCAAATACGTCAAGAGCTGCTCCTTCAATTTCTTTCGTTTTTAATGCATAAGCAAGTGCTAATTCATTCATAATTGGTCCACGCGAAGCATTTATAATATATGCTGTCTTCTTCATCATTTTAAACTGTTCTTCATTGATCATATGATGTAATTTTGGATTATAGGCACAGTTAATTGTAATAAAATCTGCCGTTTGTAACAGCTCTTCTAATGTTACATATGTCGCTTCTAGTTCAGATTCAGCTTCAAACTTACGATTTGGTCCTGTATATAAAACGTTCATTCCAAATGCTTTCGCACGCTTTGCAACTGCCTTCCCGATTTCTCCAAGACCGATAACTCCAATTGTCTTACCGTGTACTTCGCGGCCCAAGAAAAATAATGGCGCCCATCCGTTAAATCCAGTTGTACGACATAACGTATCTCCTTCAGGAATTCTACGTGCTGCTGCTAAAAGAAGTGCAAATGTTAATTCTGCTGTCGCTTCAGTTGATACTTTCGGTGTATTCGTTACCGCAATCCCTTTTTCTCCTGCATGCAAGTAATCAATATTATCGTAGCCAGCACCATAGTTTGCAACAATCTTTAAATTAGGTGCCGCATCTATAACTTCTTTCGTCACCTTTGTAGAAAGTAAGCTTAACAATGCATCTTTATCTTTTACACGCTCTGTTAATTCATCTAAAGAAATTAACTCTTCTTTATCATACATTTCTACATCATGATCTTTTAATAGTTCTAATCCGATTTCTGGAATTTTCCCTGCTACTAATATTTTTGCCACTACTAACACCTCTTCTATAGAAAATAAGATATCTCTTATATTTCATTGTAAGAAATCCACTTATAAAAACCAAGGAATTTGATTATAGTTTTGAAAATCGACACTTTTCCATGAAAAAAGAGGAGATGCAACTCCCCCCTCTTCTTACGCTTTTTCCTGCGATTCTTTTCCGAGCTTCACATCAATTGTTCCTTCTGCAACTGTATCGCTAATTTGCTCCTCAATAACTGATTGAGATGTAGCATTCGTTTCAGAAGTATAAGCTTGTTGCTGTGCACCTTGTACATTTTGTTTATTTTGTTGTTTCGCCATTTCTTACCCTCCTTTTTTTCTTTCTTATTTTGAACAAAAAGGAATGTTTTCATCAAAAAATCGTGGTTCATTTTGAAATTGTTACTTCTTCTTCAAGTAGTCTCATTACTCTTGCTCGTTTCGTAAATGTTGCGATATGAGTAATACCGTGAGTTCGTAATGTTTGCACATTTTCTTTTACGTATTTCCCTAAATCATTCGGATAATGAGCATCTGAAGAAATAGTAATGGGAACACCATGTTTAGCTAACACTTGTAAATACAGTGGACTCGGGCACATTTCCCGTACAGGATAACGATAGTACAATCCCGCATTTATTTCTGTTGCGGTATTGGTTTCTACTAATGCACGGGCTATTTTCTTATAATAAGAAAGCTGTTCATTCTCATCCAACCTGTAATTAAATACTTTTATGTTATCAAGGTGGGCTATAATATCAAATAACTCGGAACGAACTGCACTCTCAACTGTTTTGAAAAGCGTATCATATAGTATATGTAAATCATGCTCTTCAAAATATTCTTTCGTATCTGGATTATCAAACCCCCAGCCGTTTAAAAAATGAACAGACCCAATTACATAATCAAAGTCTCCTAGTGCTAACAATTCTTTTAGCTCTTCTTCACAGCCAATAAAATAATCCGCTTCAATTCCAAGTTTAAGTGTAACGCCTCTTTTACTCCATCGTTCTTTCGCCTCTTCAATCGACTTTGTAAAATCGTATAGTGAAACTACTCTTACTTGGTCTAACCATTCCTTCTGTAAACGCCCAAGCTTCGAATCACTAATATTCACATATTTTTCATAATATACTTTCGACTCATGAAAGCGGTATAAATGATCCACAATCCCAACTTCTTTTATACCTTTTCGCAATGCCTCTTCTAAATATAAATCAATCCATTTCGCTGTAAATGGTCCTTCCTTCACACGTCTTTGCAGGCGTTCTTGCGTCTTCATAAGCCATTCGATAGAATGTCTTTCTTCTTGAAGCGGCTCATAATATTGTAGCGTTTCATTTATTTTGGCAAGCCAACCTATTGAATAAGGCCCTTCTTCTAAATGAAGATGATAATCCACTTTCATACATATTCCCCCTTATAACGTATCTATTTCTTTTCGTTCCCCTACTCTCGAAAGCTTTCCATTTCTTTCTTTCACTTCTTCCATAACATCTTCTAGTGAAATGTTTTTTTCGGCTAATAGAACAAAACAGTGATAAAACACATCAACCATTTCTTTTACTAGTTCTTTTTTATCATTATTTTTAGAAGCAATGATCACTTCAGAGCACTCTTCCCCAATTTTCTTTAAAATTTTATCTTCTCCTTTTGAAAATAAATAATTTGTATATGATTCTGGCACTGGATTTTCCTTTCGGTCTTCAATTGTTTCAAATAATAATTTAAGGACATCTTCCATCTTCATCCCCCTATATAACTTTATAATGAAAACATGTTTTCTCTCCCGTATGACAAGCAGGTCCTACTTGCTTTACAACAACTACAATTGAATCTTGATCACAATCTAAATAAAGGGATTGAACATACTGCATATTGCCCGATGTTTCTCCTTTATTCCATAACGATTGTCTTGAGCGAGAATAAAACCACGTCCTTTTTGTTTCTAACGTCTTTTCATACGCTTCTTCATTCATGTAAGCGAGCATTAAAACTTCTTTCGTATCTTCCTCTATCACCACTGCTGGTAATAACCCTTTTGAGAAGTTAGGCTTCATAGTCGCACCTCAACGTTTGCTTCTCTTAATTTTCTCTTTACATCCTGCACAGTCTCTTCACCATAATGAAAGATTGATGCTGCTAGCGCTGCGTCGACTGTTGTCTTTTTAAATACCTCTATAATGTGATCCGCATGACCACATCCTCCTGATGCAATTACCGGGACGGAAACGCTACTTGAAATTGCTTCTGTTAACTGAAGATCGTATCCATCCTTCGTTCCATCTGCATCCATACTCGTTAGCAAAATTTCTCCTGCCCCTAATTGTACGGCGTGCTTCGCCCATTCGATTGCATCCATTCCTGTATCAACCCTCCCGCCATTTACGTATACATTCCATTTACCTTCTGCTACTTTTCTAGCATCGATTGCTACAACAATACATTGCGAGCCAAAATGTTCTGCACCTTCCTGAATTAGTTTTGGATTCCGTACTGCTGCTGAATTAATTGAAATTTTATCCGCACCGGCTCGTAGCAGATTGTATATATCTTGAACATTAGAAATCCCCCCACCTACTGTAAGAGGAATAAATATTTTTGAGGCAGTTTTTTCTACAACATCTATCATCGTTTTTCGCCCTTCATGTGTCGCAGTAATATCTAAAAATACAATTTCATCTGCTCCCGCATCATTATATAAAGCCGCTATTTCAACAGGATCACCGACATCTTGTAATCCTATAAAATTTACACCCTTTACGACTCGCCCTTCTTTCACATCTAGACATGGAATAATTCGTTTCGCTAACATAGCTTTGTTACCTCTAGCACTTCTTCTAAATCAATTGTATTCTCGTAAAGAGCCTTACCAATGATAACACCATGTATATTCATATCATTTAACCTTTTCACATCTTGAATAGACGCCACTCCTCCAGAAGCAATGAGACGAATACCCACACTTTTTTGCAGTAACCCTAATTGCTCAAAATTTGGTCCTGCAAGTGTCCCATCTCTCGAGATGTCTGTAAATACAATCGTTTGAACACCTATACTCTCCATTTGCTTCGCTAAATGAATATAAGAAATTTCAGACACATCAAGCCAACCTCTCGTTGCTACGAAACCATTTTTCGCATCAATTCCAACAATTATTTTCTCTTTATATAGCCGAACTGCTTCCTCTAAAAATGACTTATCATAAAGAGCAGCTGTTCCTAAAATGACTTTTTCTACACCTGCTAACAATAACTTCTCCACTGCTACAAGCGATCGAATCCCTCCTCCAACTTGCACAGGAATACGTACCGCCCTGCATATTCTTTCAATGATAAACAAATTTAAAGACTCTCCAGCAATTGCACCGTCTAAATCAACAATGTGTAATATTTTCGCTCCAAGCTTTTCAAATATGATCGCTTGCGCAACCGGATCTTCATTCATAACCGTTTCTTTACTAAACTCTCCTTGATAAAGTCTGACACATCGCCCTTCTTTTAAATCGATAGCTGGGAAAATTTCCATGCTTCTACCACCCCTTTAAAATTCTTTAAAATTTGTATTCCGACTTCCCCACTTTTTTCAGGGTGAAACTGCGCTCCAAATACATTTCCTTTCGCTACAAAACCAGGTACTTGCACCCCATACTCGCTTGCCCCATACACAATCCCCTTTGGACAATCTGCATAATAAGAGTGGACATAATATACGAAAGAACCGTCTTCTATTCCATTCCAAAGTGGTATTTCTCCTTCTTTCTTCAATTCATTCCATCCCATATGTGGAATTTTATAAGGCACTTTTAATTTCCGAATAACACCTGGCAATAAACTTAATCCGCTACAGTCTTTTAATTCCTCACTTTTTTCAAATAAAAGTTGCATACCTAAACATATACCAAGGAACGGTTTCCCTAAATTCCCAATCTCTTTTAGCACAAATACTAATTTTTTTTCTTCTAGAACGTCCATCGCTTTCGGAAATGCCCCTACTCCTGGTAAAATAACGCCATCACTTCTCAATATTTCCTCTCTATCATCCGTTACGATATACTCTGCTCCAATATATTTTAATGCCTGTTCCACACTACAAATATTTCCCATCCCATAATCTACAATAGCAATCAATTACAACATCCCCTTCGTTGAATTTACACCAGTAATGTTGTCATTTTTTTCGACTGCCTCTCTAAGCGCTCGACCAAATGCCTTAAATAAAGCTTCAATTTTGTGATGTGTATTACTTCCGTATAAAATACGAGCGTGTAACGTAATATTTGCTGCATGAGCAACTGCTCTAAAAAACTCTTCCGTTAATTCTGTGTCAAAATCGCCTAATTTCGGATTTGTTAACTCGCCTTGAAACACAATATAGGAACGTCCACTTATATCAATTGCGACAAAACCTAAAGATTCATCCATCGGTACATATGCGGAACCGTACCTATTAATACTCTCTTTATTTTGCAGTGCTTCTTTCAAGCAATTTCCGAGTACAATTCCAACATCTTCAACCGTGTGATGTGCATCGACAAACACGTCACCTTCAGCTTCAATTTGTAAACCAAATCGTCCATGCCTTGCAAATAAAGTTAGCATATGATCAAAAAAACCTACTCCTGTTTGAATAGAAACATTCGTACTTTCATCAAGCTGCAAACTTAATTTAATTTTTGTTTCTGTCGTTTCACGTACTTGACTCGACTGTCGCATTATTCTTCCTCCTCAAATCTCATTTGGACTGCTCTTGCGTGTGCATATAAACCTTCTTTATTTGCAAGTTCTACAATATGATGTTGTACATTTTTTAACGCTTCCTCTGTATAAGAAAGAAAGCTTGATTTTTTTACGAAATCATCGACTGATAACGGGGAGAAAAATCTTGCTGTTCCACTTGTCGGTAAAACGTGATTCGGTCCTGCCAAATAATCGCCGAGCGGCTCTGGTGCATATGGCCCAAGGAAAATAGAGCCTGCATGTTTCACATAAGCTAGAGCATTCATTGGCTCTTTTATATGTAACTCTAAATGTTCTGGAGCTATTTCATTTGATAACTTTAGTGCCTCATCTAAAGAAGAAACGATAAAAATGGCTCCATTTCTTTTTATTGATTCACGAGCGATTTCACTTCTTGGTAATGTTTCTAACTGTCTTTCTATCTCTCTTCCTACTTCTTTAGCTAGTTCTATATTCGTTGTAATACAAATCGCTGTTGCCCTCTCGTCATGTTCTGCTTGCGATAATAAATCAGCAGCGATATATTTGGCATTGCCTGTTTCATCAGCGATAACTACAATTTCTGATGGCCCAGCAATCATATCGATATTTACTATTCCGTATACTTCTCGCTTCGCTAAAGCAACGTACAAATTTCCCGGTCCAACTATTTTATCCACTTTCGGAATCGATTCCGTCCCATACGCTAAAGCAGCGATTGCCTGGGCACCACCAGCCATATAAACTTCATCTACACCTGCAAGACCTGCGGCAGTTAATATATGCGGGTCAATTCCTCCTTGCCTTGGCGGTGTTACCATTACAATTTTTTTCACACCTGCCAGTTTGGCTGGCAATACATTCATTAATACTGAAGAGGGATACGATGCCTTCCCGCCTGGCACATATACACCTACATTTTCTAACGGTCTAATGAGCTGCCCTCTAATTATCCCATCACTTTCGCAATCAAACATAGATTGCCTCTTTTGCTTTTCATGATATGAGATAATGTTTTTCTTCGCCTCTTGTAGCGCCTCTAAAAAAGAAAGTTCTACAAACGCACTTGCTTGTTTTATTTCTTCTTCACTTACACGAAAAGTTTTAACATCCGCACCATCAAGCTTTTTTGTATAGAAAGATAAAGCCTCATCTTTACTTTCTCTTACGTTTTGAACGATTTCCCTTACACTTCTTTGAACAGTTTCTTCTATTATATTAGCGTTTTCTCGCAACACTTTTATTTTGGATAATGCCTCCTTGAAGTCTTCATAAATGATCTCCATTGTAAGCCCTCCTATTTCCCTGATAAAATTTCTTGCTCCATCATATTTATAATACTGAATATTTCGTCTTTTTTAGTTTTTAAAGCTGCCTTATTTACAATCATTCGAGCGGATATAGAATACATTTCCTCAAATACAATGAGCCCATTCTCTTGTAGTGTTTTTCCTGTTTCAACAATATCAACAATCGCATCTACTAATCCAAGAAGCGGAGCAATTTCTACAGAACCTTCTATTTTTATGATTTCTACATCTTCTCCCTTTTCGTGAAAATAATTGGAAGTGATGTGTGGATATTTCGTAGCAATTCGTTTCTTTCGGTAACTCTTCGGATTATACGTAGGAATAGAAGCGACACAAAATTTACACATACCCACTCCTAAATCCAACATTTCATATATATCTTTTTCATTTTCCATTAAAATATCTTTTCCAACGATCCCAATATCAGCTACTCCATGTTCTACATAAGTAGCAACATCAACCGCTTTTACTAAAATAAATGAAATGTTTGTATTTTTACTTTGAAAGACAAGCTTTCTCCCTTTATCTTTAAGCTCTGAACAATCAATTCCAATTTTCTCAAACAGCGGAATAACATGTTTCTCTAATCTTCCTTTCGTTAACGCAATTTGAATGTTACGCATGAAGTCTCCCCTTCTTTCTGAACGACCCATTTCTCTTTCCATACATATTCCACCAATGATTCATTCCTTGCCTCAACGACCGTTACTATTTTATTGTTTCTTGCAAATTGAAATGTGTCGTTTAAATTAGAGAATAAAGATAACTGGGCATTCTTCCCGTCCTTTCGAAGTAAGTTTCTTAACCTTTCAGCTTCCGCTAATCTATTTAATTCATAATGTATCATCATATCTATTGGCTCTCGTTCATAAGATTCTTGTTGCTCTTGAAGTGCCTTGACTATTTGATTTACTTGCACCGCGAGGCCAACCGCTGACACCATCTCTCCAAAATTCCCAATTAACTCATCGTATCTTCCACCACTAACAATCTCTTCTCCAATTTCATATATATACCCTTTGAAAATAATACCCGTATAATAGTCCAAATGTTGAATCATGCCTAAATCAATGGATATATAAGGTCCATAGCCTAGCCTTTCAACCGCTTCATATATTTCTTTCACTCTTGCAATGGCCATTTTCATTTCATTACTTGAGGCGAGTTTTTCTGCTTCCTCAATAACCTCTAAATTCCCAAATAACCTTGGTAATTTCTCAAGTAATTTTACTGTTTCATCGCACCGATCTAATTTCTTTTCTCCGATAAAATTTGAGAGAGCAGCATAATTTTTGCTTTCTATATACGTTCTAAGTACTCTCTCTTCTTCATCATGAATAGAGAGCTTTTTTACAATACATTTATATAACTCTACCTGCCCAATTTCGATTGTAAAAGATTGTACCTTCAACCTTTGTAGTGCTTGCATTACACTTATCACACATTCAATTTCAGCTCTTACATTATCAATCCCGATAATTTCAATACCACTTTGTACAATTTCATTATATTTTCCAGACAGAGACTCATTCGCCCGAAATACATTTCCACTATATGTCACCTTAAGAGGCGTATCCCACCTTTGCGTTCCAATTACTCTCGCTAAAGGAATCGTCATATCTGGACGTAACACGATAATCCGTCCCTTTTCATCAAAAAATTTATACATCTTCTCTTCATCTATCGGCCGATTTTGAAAAGCAAACACATCATAAAATTCAATTGTAGGTGTCCTTATTTCCTCATAGCCTCTCTCTAAAAATGTACGTCTTAATTTTTGTTCCACTTCTTCAATTAACGTACATTCTTCAAATAAGTAATCTCTCGTTCCATTCGGATTTGCCCGCTTCCACTTTGTCATCTGAATTCACACGCCCTTCCCTTTCTAATGTATGCCCATTCCATTCACCCAAACCGAAAATAAAAAGAGCCTTGTAGACAAAATACCTACAAGGCTCTTTAGTAGAGTGTAGGTACAACGGGAATAACCCTTGTGCCTACACGTTTTCACGTTAGGTTCAAGGGTTTCATGTATGATGATGTAGTTGTGTAAGCATTTTAATAGATTGTACGATATTCATAATACTTACTCCCTTTCTCCTCTGATTTTTCCATATTATATAACAGTTAATTCTGAATGTAAATACATTTTTAATATTCCGTTATTTCTTAATATAAAGCTACTTTTCTTTCATACCCTTCAATTTCTTGTTCATATTGCATCGTAATGGCAATTTCATCTAGACCATTTAATAATTTTTCTTTCCACATTTTCTCGATTGTAAAATGAAACCTGTGCGTATTTGTAGTAATGACTTCATTCTCTAAATCGACTTCTATTTGATCTCTCGCATTTATTTTAGCAAGTTGTTTACGCATCTCTTTATCCATTACAATCGGTAACATACCATTCTTCATACAATTCATATAAAAAATATCTGCAAATCCCCCTGCGATAATAACGCGGAAACCATAATCAGCAAGGGCCCACGGAGCATGCTCTCTTGAAGAACCGCATCCAAAATTATCACCTGTAATTAATATACTTGCTCCCTTTCGTTCTTGTGCATTAAGGGGAAAATTAGGATTTTCATGGCGCTCATTATCGTAACGCCACTCATCAAATAAATACTTTCCAAATCCTGTCCTTTCAATTCTCTTTAAGTATTGTTTCGGAATAATTTGATCTGTATCAATGTTATCATTCATAAGTACTGCGGCAGTACCTTTATGAATACGAAATGGCTCCATCGTAACTCTCCTTTCTAATATCAACAAAATGCCCATATAATGCAGCAGCTGCTGCCATAGCTGGACTTACTAAATGTGTTCTTGCCCCTTTCCCTTGCCTTCCTTCAAAATTACGATTTGAAGTAGACGCACAATGTTCTCCTTCAGGTACTTGATCTGGATTCATCCCAAGGCACATTGAGCATCCAGGCTCTCTCCATTCAAACCCCGCTTCTTCAAATATGTGATGTAAGCCTTTTTGCATTGCCCGCTCTCTCACACTTTTTGATCCTGGTACAACGAGTGCCCGCACACCTTCTTTTACCTTTTTCCCTTTTACAACGGATGCAGCAATTTCTAAGTCAGATAAACGTGAATTTGTACAAGAACCAATAAAGACATGCTTAACAGGAATTTCAAACGTACTTTGTCCAGGACTCAATCCCATATATGAAAATGCTCTTTCATCATTTTCGTTATGCTTTTCTGGTAACTTTTCATCAATAGGAACACCCATACTAGGATTTGTTCCCCAAGTTACGTATGGAGCTAGACTCGTAACATCTATTGAAATATGTAAATCATAAATCGCATCTGAATCCGTATAAAGCTCCGAACATTTTTCCGTGAAAGATTCATAGTCTTTTGGTGCATATTTACGCCCTTTTACATAAGAAAATGTTTTTTCATCCGGTGCAATAATGCCTGCTTTCGCTCCTCCTTCAATTGCCATATTACAAAGTGTCATTCTCTCCTCCATTCCCATATCACGAATCGTCTCTCCGTAGAATTCCATTACATACCCAGTCCCAACCGCTACACCGTACTTTGAGAGAAGATGTAAAATAATATCCTTTGCATAAACGCCTTTCGGTAACTTTCCTGTTAATTCAATCCCCATCGCTTTCGGTTTTCGTTGCCACAACGTTTGAGTTGCTAATACATGTTCTACTTCACTCGTACCAATACCAAACGCTAGCGCACCGAAAGCACCGTGAGTTGCTGTATGGCTATCACCACAAACAATCGTTTTCCCTGGTTGTGTGAGTCCAAGTTCCGGCCCGATAACATGAACGATTCCTTGCTCTTCATCACCAATATCAGCTAATCGCACCTCAAATTGTTTACAATTTTCACGAAGTGTATCCAATTGCTGCTTCGCAATGCGATCGGTAATATTCCAAATATCTTTCGTTGGAATATTATGATCCATCGTTGCAAACGTTAATTCCGGTCTCCGAACAATTCGATTTGCAAGCCGCAAGCCTTCAAAGGCTTGCGGTGAAGTTACTTCATGAATAAGATGAAGATCGATATATAATAAATCCAATCCATTTTCATTTGTTGTAACTACATGCCTTTCCCAAAGTTTATCTAGCAACCTTTTCCCCATTATCTTCCTCTCCCTACTAGTGCCTGCTCTTCCATTTCTTGAACAACCGCCTTCGTAAATGAAGTTGTCGTCTCATCTCCCCCAATATCAACTGTACATTTTCCAGATTGAAGAACTGCAGAAATTGCCTCTTCAATCGCATATCCTTCTCTCGTTAATCCAAATGATTGCCCAAGCATCATCGCAACCGAACGCATCATCGCAATTGGATTCACTTTATTTTTCCCTGCAATATCCGGTGCTGAACCGTGAATAGGCTCATATAAAGAAGGCCCGTTTTCCGCATGACTCGCTGATGGAAGCATTCCTAATGACCCTGCTAATACAGAAGCCTCATCACTTAAAATATCACCAAACAAATTCTCTGTTACGATAACATCAAATCTCTTTGGGTTCCGAATTAACTCCATAGCAGCTGCATCTACTAAAATATGCTCTAACTCAACATGAGGATAACGAAGAGCGACTTCTTCCGTAACAGTTCTCCATAATTTACTAGATTCTAAAACATTCGCCTTATCAATAGACGTTACTTTTTTCGATCTCTTACTCGCTAATTGAAAAGCATAAGAAACGATACGTTCAATTTCATGACGATGATACGTAAGTGTATCCGTTGCGACTTCTTCCGTTCGCTCTTTCGGATAAGAAAAATAAATACCACCTGTTAATTCACGAACGACAACGAAGTCAATTTCATCAGCATTTTTTAATGGGGATAAATGCGAAGTTGAGCTTTCTACCGTTACAGGGCGAACATTCGCAAATACACCAAGTCCTTTTCTTAAAGCTAATAATCCTTTCTCCGGTCTTTCTTTCGCACCATCCCAACGAGGTCCACCAACTGCCCCAAGTAAAACCGCATCACTCGCTAAACAAGCGGCAAGTGTTCGCTGTGGTAATGGTTGCCCCGTTAAATCAATAGCAACACCACCAAAGTGCTCATCTTGCAAATGAAAATGATGCCCATATAGTCTCTCTACCATATGCAATACTTCCTTTGCACTTTCCATAATTTCCGGGCCGACACCATCACCAGCTAAACAAACGATACGTTTTTCCAATTTTAACACTCCTTTTAACTGAATTTTCAGAACTTTATTTTGATAGGTGAGGAAAGCTTCACTCACCTATCAAACCCTTATTTTACAAGCGCTATAAACGATTTCAATTTTCCAGCTGCATGAACATATGCTCTCGCCGATGCTTCCAATACGTCTTGCGCAACACCAAAACCTGATACTTGATGCGTTCCTTCTTTTAATTCAACATGAACATGAGCAAGTGCGTCTTGACCTTGTGTAATAGATTGTATGCGATAATCTGCCAATTCACATTCTAATCCTAAAATTCTTTGGATTGCATTGTATATTGCTTCAATACTTCCAGAACCAGTCGCTGCATCTTCGTATATAGTTCCCGCCTCATCTTTCAATACAACTGTCGCACACTGTGTACTATTCGATACGAAGTGTACTTGCAATTGCGTAATGTTATATTGCTGCGCTGCAAAAGCTGCTTCACCAAGCATAAGTGCACGTAGATCTTCTTCCGTAATTTCCTTTTTACGATCAGCTAATTTTTTAAACGCTTCAAACACCACATCGCGTTCTTCGTTTGTAAATTCATAGCCTAGTTCTTTCATTTTTTCTGTAAATGCGTGACGCCCAGAATGTTTGCCAAGTACAAATAGGTTTTGAGATTCTCCTATAAGTGCTGGTTCAATGATTTCATATGTTGTCACTTCTTTTAAAACACCATCCTGATGAATGCCTGATTCGTGAGCGAAAGCATTCGCTCCCACAATCGCTTTATTTTTCGGTACAACCATACCCGTTAACCTACTTACTAATGTACTTGTCGATTTAATCTCTTTTAGCGTCATCGAAGGCTCCGCCTTATAGAAATCTTTTCTAATATGAAGAGCAACTGCGACCTCCTCTAGTGCAGCATTCCCTGCTCTTTCTCCAATGCCATTAATCGTTCCCTCTACTTGCAGTGCTCCACCTTCAACCGCAGCTAACGAATTTGCCACCGCCATCCCAAGATCATCGTGGCAATGACAAGAGAAAATCGCTTTTTCATATGAAGGAACGGATTCTTGTAAGTATTTAAATAAGGAATAGTATTCTTCTGGGTTCGTATAACCTACTGTGTCTGGAATATTGATTACATTCGCTCCTGCACGAATCGCAACTTCTACTGCTTCAGCTAAAAAATCTCTTGATGTTCTTGTCGCATCTTCTGCAGAAAATTGCACTGTCGGAAATAAAGATCTCCCAAGCGTAACCGAGCGATAAATACTATCTAACACATCTTCTTTTGACATACAAAGTTTATATTTCATATGAATATCACTCGTAGCTAAAAATACATGTAAACGAGGAGATACAGCACCTTTCACAGCTTCATATGCTCTTCGAATATCACTTTCTTTCGCTCTAGCTAAACTCATAACTGTAGCATTTTGAATGGTATTTGCGATGCGCTTTACCGATTGAAAATCGCCTTCGGAAGCTGCTGCAAAGCCAGCTTCCATGACATGAATACCTAGTCTCTCTAATTGCCTTGCAATTTGCAATTTCTCTTGTTCATTTAAATTCACTCCTGGTGATTGTTCGCCATCACGTAGCGTCGTATCCATGAACAAAATCTGCTTCATATTATTTGACCCCTGCCTTTACTCGCGGCTGTACGAAAGGCATCATTTCACGTAATTTACGTCCAACTACTTCGATTTCATGTTCATTCTCTTTCTCATTTGTCGCATGGAAATTTGGTTTTCCTGCTTTATGCTCTGCAATCCAACCTCTTGCAAATGTACCATCTTGAATTTCGGCTAGCACTGCACCCATCGCTTTCTTCGTATCTTCCGTTACAACACGTGGTCCTGATACGAAGTCGCCCCACTGCGCTGTATCTGAAACTGAATATCTCATATTTTCAAGTCCACCTTCATACATAAGGTCAACAATAAGTTTCAGTTCATGTAAACATTCAAAATATGCAAGTTCAGGCTGGTATCCTGCATCAACTAGCGTTTCAAATCCAGCTTTTACTAGCGCAGTTACTCCGCCGCAAAGTACAGCTTGCTCTCCAAATAAATCTGTTTCTGTTTCTTCTTTAAACGTCGTTTCTAATACGCCCGCTCTCGTCGCTCCAATTCCATCAGCATAAGAAAGTGCCTTTTCAGTCGCAACTCCTGTCGCATCTTGATATACGGCAAATAATGCAGGAACGGCTCCGCCTTCAGCAAACGTACGGCGTACAAGATGCCCCGGACCTTTAGGCGCTACTAGAAATACATCTACATTAGCTGGTGGTTTCACTTGATCAAAGTGAACATTAAATCCGTGTGCAAAAACGAGAGAATTTCCTGCCTGTAAATTTGGTGCAATTTCCGCTTCATATACTTCTGGCTGCAGTTCATCAGGTAATAAAATCATTACTAAATCAGCCTGCTCCGCTGCTTCTGCTACTGTATATACAGAAAATCCATCTTCTTTCGCTTTATCCCAAGATTTACCTTTTTTTAAACCTACTACTACATCAAATCCGTTATCACGCAAGTTTTGCGCATGCGCATGACCTTGCGAGCCATATCCGATGATTGCTACTTTCTTTTCTTTTAATACATTTACCGTTACATCTTTCTCATAATAAACCTTTGCCATTTTCATTTCCCCCTATATTTAAATGATTATTGAATTAACATAACTTGCTTATCTTGTTTTTTCATACTACGCGTAAATGCTGTTACACCCGTTCTAGCAATTTCTTTCAAACCGTATGGACGAAGTAATTCAATTAATGCTTCTACTTTCTCCTGCGTACCAGTTACTTGCACAACTATGGAATCCTTCCCAACATCTATTACAGCGGCTCGAAACGGTTCAATTAAACTATATAATTCTGCTCTTGCTACTGATGTTGCGACTTTAATAAGTGCAAGTTCTCTTGCGATCATCGCTTCTTCTGTAATATCTGACACTTTCAAAACATCAATTTGCTTATGAAGTTGTTTAATTAACTGCTCCACTTGCTGTTCATTTTCAACGTGTACAACAATTGTCATCCGTGATATGTCCGATGATTCTGTATGACCTACTGAAATACTTTCAATATTAAAATGTCTTCGTGTCATAACACCTGTAATTCGGTTTAACACACCACTTTGATTTCGAACTGTCGCTGTAACAATTCTCTTCACCTTTTTTCCACTCCCTCCATTTGGTGAACACCTTTCCCTGGCGCAACCATCGGCATTACCTTTTCTGATTGAAGTACACGGCAATCAATTACGACCGGTTCTTGTAATTCAATCGCATGCTGTATTTGCTTCTTTGCAAGAAGTGGATCATCTATGCGAACTCCTTTTATGCCATACGCATTCGCAAGAGCGACGAAATCTGGTTGACACGACAGTAAAGAGTGCGAGTATCTTTGATTATAAAATTCATCTTGCCATTGTCTTACCATTCCTAAAGCTTCATTATTTAAAATAAAAACTTTAACAGGTAAGGAATGTTCTTTTAAGACACTTAATTCTTGCAGGGTCATTTGAAATCCAGCGTCACCGACAATTGCAATAACTAGTTCCTCAGGCTTTGCAATTTGCGCCCCAATTGCTGCTGGAAATCCGAAGCCCATCGTTCCTAATCCACCTGAAGTTACCCATTTATCTGGATTTTTCAGCGGATAATATTGTGCGGCCCACATTTGATGTTGCCCAACATCTGTTGTTACAATCGCTTCTCCTTTCGTAAGTTCATATAACATATCAATTGCGTATTGAGGTTTAATACTTTCAGAATTTCGTTTGTAAGAGAGTGGATATTTTTCTTTTCTACCCTTTAATAAAATGAGCCAATCATGATGATTTTCTTTCTTCCCTTCTGATTGAAGTAATACTTTCAAAGCTCGCTTAGCACTTGCAACAATAGGAATTTCAGTCGGCACATTTTTTCCAATTTCTGCTGGATCAATATCGATATGTGCAACAGTCGCCTCTTTAGCAAAATAAGCTAAATTCCCAGTAAGACGATCATCAAATCTCGCACCAATATTGATCAGTAAGTCGCATTCATATAGCGCCATATTGGCTGTGTAAGAACCATGCATTCCTCCCATCCCTAGAAATAGTCCATCATCTGGCGGAAAACCACCAAGACCAAGTAACGTATGCACAACAGGAATTTCATATTTACGAGCAAAACTTGTTAATTCTTTCGAAGCTTTCGCATGCAATACACCTGCTCCAGCTAAAATTAACGGTTTTTTTGAAATCTCAATTGCTTGTAATAATTTGTTTATTTGGAGTAGATTCGGTTCATAATTAGGGTTGTACCCTGGTAAATCCATTTGCACGTCACTACATCGTTCCCCTTGTTCTACTACCATATCTTTCGGAAGATCAATTACGACTGGACCTGGTCTTCCAGTTCTAGCGATATGAAATGCTTCTTTAATAATTCGAGGTAAATCCGAGGCCTTTCGCACTTGATAATTATGTTTTGTTACTGGCATCGTAAGCCCCATAATATCCGCTTCTTGGAAAGCATCACTTCCAATTAACGTTGTTGCTACTTGCCCTGTAAATACAACAAGTGGCAATGAATCAATCATCGCATCAGCTAGACCAGTAATAACATTTGTAGCACCAGGCCCGCTTGTTGCAATTACAACCCCTGGATTTCCAGTAATTCTGGCATACCCTTCAGCTGCATGAATGGCCCCTTGCTCATGCCTTGTTAAAATATGCGGAATTTCACAGTCATAAAGCGCATCATAAAGAGGTAAAACGGCACCACCCGGATAACCGAAAATCACTTCTACGCCTTCCTTTTCTAGCGCTTCTAACAATAGCTGTGCACCAGTTGCCAGTTTCTCTTCCGTTTTTGAAGACATTGTTCTTATAAGCCCCCTTTTTAAAAAAATTTATAAATAAAAAAAATCCTACGTCCACACTCCAGCTATGTGCTGAAGGGACGAAAGATTTCGCGGTACCACCCTTCTTCGCAAGAATACTCTTGCCTCAGTGACCCATAAATGAGTCTAGCTAATAACGGAGCTACCGTCTAAGCCTAACCAAATGCTTCAGCTTAGCACTCAAGGGCGATGTTCGTCGACGTGAACCATCGGTTTCCAGCAACCACCGACTCTCTGTGAGGCTTCACAATCAACTACTCCTCCCTATCAACGCTTTCTCATTTCATAAAGAGTTATTATCCAACTTTATTTTCTTCGTAAATTTTCTCTCCATCTTCTACAACTAATTTACGGAATTCTTCTAGTAAACGATTCGTATGTAGTCCCGTTTTTCCTAAACCAATCGTCCTACCATCTACTGTCGTAACAGCAATAACTTCAGCAGCTGTTCCTGTTAAAAATACTTCATCAGCTACATATACATCGTGTCTTGTAAATAACTCTTCTCTTACGTCATACCCAAGTTTTTCGCCGATTTCTAAAATTGCGTTTCGTGTAATACCTTCTAACGCTCCAGCAGAACTTGGTGGTGTAATTAATTTATTTCCTTTTACAATAAATACGTTATCTCCTGAACCTTCAGCTACGTATCCTTGATCATTTAACATAAGTGCTTCTTGTACTCCAGCTAATTTCGCTTCAATACGAACTAAAATATTGTTTAAATAATTTAAAGATTTTACTTGAGGTGATAAAACATCTGGTCGATTTCGGCGCGTTGCAACTGTTACAACTGGAATCCCCTTTTCATAATATTCTTGTGGGAATAAAGATAGTTGTTCTGCAATTACTACTACATTCGGTGTCTTACAAGAATCAGGATCTAACCCAAGATTTCCTGCTCCTCTCGATACAACAAGGCGAATGTATCCATTAGATAATTTATTTTTTCGAATCGTCTCAACAACAATATTCGTTACTTCATCTAACGAATATGGAATTTCTAACATGATGGATTTCGCTGATTCATATAACCGGACAAGATGCTCTCTCAAACGGAAAACATTACCGCTATAAACTCTAATGCCTTCAAACACTCCATCGCCATATAAATAGCCATGATCATATACTGAAACTTTTGCTTCGTCTTTTGGAACAAATTCTCCATTTAAGAAAATCCATTGTTCGTTCACTGGAAAGCGCCTCCTATGTTCTATGAATTTTTTATTGTTTCCTAGTTTACTCTCCTTTCTAAATAAATCAAGTGAATTTTTAGAAAATTTTTAATTTTTAATCGTACGTACATCTTTAATCATATTGATTTAACAACATTGTTAACGTTTACAAAAAGTCAAAAAATTTTTTTCGCCAATTTCCACTAAAAAAAATATTTGTTTAAAAGAAGGATTTTCTCTAAGAGGTACGAATCTATTGTATTCAATAAACGGACGTCCGATTTTATAAATTCGGGAATATATAACGACTTTTGCTGAAAAAGGGGGAAAATAAAAAAATTAGTGCTGTGTAAAAATAACATTCATATTTTTCATTTCGAAATCATAATCCTATTTTTAAAAAACAATTTGTCAAAATGAAGGAGGAAATAAATATGGCGTGTGTACAAATTAAAGGAACGAGACAAGAGGTAGTTGAAATGCTACAACTATTTGATCTAATGGATACGAAAGGTTTTTGTAAATTCGATAATTATGTAGAGGTAGAACCGAATAACAAAGAACATAATAATTTTATCGCTTCAATCGATATTCAATCTAATCCTTCTTCCGCACAGGATACATTAAACGATCAATTCGTTAGTCAAATGCTTACTGGTGTTTATAACGACTAAACAAATATATGCTTCCTACCATCTTTTCATAAATATATGCTATAGACTTGAGCATACTAGCAACTAGATGGTAGGAGGTGAGAATTATGGCTAGAATTGGCGTTGAAAACTCATTAACAGATGTTCAACAAGCTCTTCAGCAACAAGGACATGAAGTCGTTACACTTAACTCAGAAAATGATGCACAAGGCTGCGATTGTTGTGTTGTAACTGGGCAAGATTCTAATGTGATGGGGATTGCAGATACATCAATAAAGGGATCGATAATTACAGCTCATGGTTTAACAACAGATGAAATTTGTCAGCAAGTTGAGAACCGTATTTAAAAGTCATTTCTCATTATGGTATAACACACAAAAGAAAGAGGACTCCTTTTAAAAAAGGAGTCCTCTTTTTTATATTCACCTAACGGGAAAGTAACATATACTGGATGAAAGCCCTACCTCTCTCTCATCATTACGGTTCCAATGACCGCTCCTTGATTCACTAGTATACATATATGGCTTACAAATACAATTTATAGGGTTTGTTCACAAAAGTTGTTGATAAAATTACCCGATCTTTCGCAAACTTTTCGTATTGTATTCATAAGAGATATTTACTTTACACTAGCTGTAACCGAGACACGAATTAAAATTTTAACACCAATACAGTAACTTGTCAATATTTTTTACAAATTAAAAACAGACAGTAACGGTTTGTCTGTTTTAGAATGGAGCTTTTTCTTTTATTACATATACAACAAAGCCGCTTACTAACATAAATAAGCCAACTACTAAGTTTTTAATATTAATCATACATTCCTCTCCCTTATTCCACACATCTTATTATATATTTACATTTCAATTATTCCGATCATCCTAAAGCGCACTTTTTCTAATATATCACAATTCCTAAAAATTGCAAGTTCACTTTTGACGACCATTCACAAATTTATCTACAGTACTTGGTACAGTGTTTAAAGCTTTTTCAATTAAATGTGTACTACTGTTAAGATGCAATACTTGTACTCCGTTAGAACCAACTACTAAAAAAGCAACGGGACTAATGGAAACCCCAGCCCCACTTCCGCCTCCAAATGGATGCCCTGGCTTATTCTCTTTATGCTGACCTTGTCCACCATTATGTTTTTCAGTAATGAAATCCCCTTTAAAGTCACTTCCACCAGCTCCAAAACCAAACGCCACTTGAGATACTGTTAATACTACATTTCCGTCAGCTGTCGAAACCGGACTTCCAACAATCGTATTTACATCTACCATCTCTTTTAAATTTGTCATTGCTGTTTTCATTAAATTTTCAATTGGATGTTCCATTATGTACTGCACCCTTTCCTCATTATTCCTTTTTATACTTTCCAAAATAGAGGAAGTCATACTAACTTTTCCTATTTCAAAAAAACAATTTTCTTCTACATGGATATTACTCCCTGCCTATCCTCGGATAAAAAAGAAAAAGAGATACATACTACTATTGAACCTTGTTATGAAAGGAGTCATGACTTTGACTGAGAAATTTGATGATTACAAAAAAAGAGATAGAATAGATAGTGATTATAGTGACTATAAAGAAGAATATGCAGCTGAAGTTGCACCACAGCGCATTGATTATGATTACGATAAGAAAGAAGATAAAGATGATGTAAGATCGTCTGCCGCTGGATCAACTGCCGGTTTTATCGCTCTTGCCTTATCTATATTATCACTCTTCACCTTCCCAACACTATTTGGTCTTGTTTCTGTGTTACTAGGAATTTACGCTTATAATCGCGGAGCTACTGTAACTGGTGGTATCGCTGCCATTGTTGGTGGAATTGCTGCACTCATCGCGATTTTATTCCGTGTAGCACTTATCGGTTTATTGTTCTCCCTTTTTTAAAAAGAAAAAGGTATCTCGCTTTATGCGAGATACCTTATCCTGTAAATACATCTTCTGATGGATATTTTATTTTTTGTTTTGCTGGGCGTGCTAAAGAAAACACAAGTGTTAGCGGTCCAATTAATCCACAAAACATAACAAACATAATAATACATTTTCCAAATGCTGATAGCTTCGCAGTAATCCCCATCGTTAATCCAACTGTGCCAAATGCTGAAATTGTCTCAAATAGTAGCTGAATAAAGCTAAAGTCTTCTGTAAGCATTAATACAAATACTGCTGTAAAAATAAGTATTTGACTGGCAACGACAATTGCTAACGCTCTCGTTACTGTCGACATTTTAATTGTACGCTGAAATAAAACAATTTCCTCCTTCTTTCTAAAGAAAGAAAGGACAGATGTAATTAAAATAACAAACGTCGTTAATTTAATACCTCCACCCGTTGATACACTTCCTGCACCGATAAACATTAAAACCATCGTAAATAATATAGATGATTCTTCCATCCCTCCATAGTCAACTGTATTAAAACCAGCTGTACGAGGTGTAATACCTTGAAAGAAAGACGCCCATAACTTTTCATTTAAAGATAAATTCCCTAACGTCTTCACATTATTATATTCCAATACAAAAATCACAATCATTGCTATAACATTTAGCGCTACTGTTCCAATAATCATTATTTTTGAGTGAAGTGATAATTTTCGAAAACTACGACTATACCATATATCAATTAATACGGTAAAACCGAGTCCTCCTATTACAATTAAGGAACAAATTCCAATATTAATAATAGGGTCTCCTACATACCTTGTTAAATTATCTGGCCAAAGAGCAAACCCCGCATTATTATAGGAAGCAATTACATGGAAAATACTATAGTATAAACCTTTCCCAAAACCAAACTCTGGAATAAAGCGAAACGATAAAAAGATGACTCCAATGAATTCAATACAAATAGAAAAAATAAAGACACGTTTTACTAATTTTACAAGACCACCTATATTTGTTTGATTAAATGCTTCTCCAATTAATAATCGATGGCGTAAGCCAATTTTTTTACCTAGTACCCAAACAATTAAAATGGCAATTGTCATAAGACCTAAACCACCTGTTTGAATTAGAAACATAATAACAATTTCACCAAACATCGTAAACGTACTTGCAGTATCTACTACTCCTAAACCCGTTACAGTCGCTGCCGACGTTGCTGTAAAAAAAGCATCTACCCAACTAATATGTACTTTCGTTGCGAATGGTAACTTTAATAACAAACCTCCGGCCACAATTAAGCAGAAAAAACCTAATGCTAATATTTGTGGTGGGTTTAATTGTATAAAACGATTATACAAACTTTGTCTTTTTGTTACTTTCATATCACTAACTCCCTTTATTAAGTGAAGCTTCTATCCTCTCATAAATACAGGTTTTTAAGAACCTACAAGTAGCGGGATAAACCTTATATTCTCATAACATAGTTGAGCATAATCCTTTTTTTCATAGATTTCAACTTTTATTTATATTCGAACTTTACTTCATTTTATGACAGAAAAACTTTCTATTATCTTTCTCTTAACTCTACAACTCTTGCAACAATAATTTTATATGTACTATTTTTCAAATCCCCATACCTTTCACTCTATGTTCACATGGGAGTCACATCTATCTTTTATAGTATATGTATCGAAGCTGTTCCTCCCTAATTTAAGACATTCCCCAGTGTCTTTGAATAGCTTCCATCCCTAATTAAATTGACATAAATTGTCCCCTTCCTTTGACCATCTTTTATACGATGGTCTTATTTTTTTGTCTTTCTATCCTTTTTTAAACTCCCTCTCTCTTTCACTCTATGTTCACACGAAGGTCACATCTATCTTTTATAGTATATGTATCGAAGCTGTTCCTCCCTAATTTAAGACATTCCCCAGTGTCTTTGAATAGCTTCCATCCCTAATTAAATTGACATAAATTGTCCCCTTCCTTTGACCATCTTTTATACGATGGTCTTATTTTTTTGTCTTTCTATCCTTTTTTAAACTCCCTCTCTCTTTCACTCTATGTTCACACGAGGGTCACATCTATCTTTTATAGTATATGTATCGAAGCTGTTCCTCCCTAATTTAAGACATTCCCCAGTGTCTCTGAATAGCTTCCATCCCTAATTAAATTGACATAAATTGTCCCCTTCCTTTGACCATCCTATGTGATGGTCTATTTTATTTTCTGAAATTTATTCTTTCTATAAACTACAGAAAAATCAGACTATTCATATAAAAACAAATAAAACCTTGCGAATTTTTCAGAAAATATTGTCAAAACAGGGATTTTTTCGGTACAATTCATTTAGAAAGTAATTGTACAAAAACAAGGGGGGATTTTATTGAAGCAAACAAAAGCGATCTTACTTGCATTGTTTCTTGGTCTAATTGTTGGACTCACTTTAAATTTAGCTGCACCATCTATTTTTGAACCTTTAAATCAATATGTATTTAACCCAATTGGCCAACTGTTTATTCGACTCATTAAAATGCTAGTTGTTCCTGTTGTATTCATTTCCATCGTACTAGGGGCTGCTGGTCTTGGAGATTCGAAACAACTTGGAAGAATCGGTTTAAAATCAATTTCATTCTTTCTCGTCACAACAGCAGTTGCTATCTCTATTGCAGTGACATTTGCACTTATCATCAAACCAGGAACTGGCGGTAACTTTAAAACAGACGGGCTTACGTATGAAGGTGCAAAAACTGAAACATCTTTCGTCGATACATTGCTGAATATTGTGCCAGATAATCCAGCTAAAGCGATGGCTGATGGTAACATGTTACAAATTATTGCCTTTGCTGCATTAATCGGACTCGGTTTAGCTGTTTTAGGAAAACGAGTTCAAAGTATCCATTCATTACTTGAACAGGGCAACGAATTAATGATGTATCTTGTTAATCTCGTTATGAAATTAGCCCCAATTGGAACATTTGGTTTGCTTGCTTCATCCGTTGGTAAAATGGGGCTTGCAGGCGTCGCTGCGATGTTCAAGTATATGATAGTCGTTATGTTAGTACTCATTATTCACGGTGTCTTCATATATGGCGGCTTATTAAAGATATTAGCAAAAGAAAGTATTATTCGTTTCTTTAAACATTTCGGACCAGTAATGGCAATTGGATTTAGTACATCTAGCTCTAATGCATCTCTTCCATTCGCAATGAAAACGGCACAAGAAAAACTTGGAGTTCCAAAAGCGATAAGCTCCTTTGTACAACCACTAGGTGCAACGATTAATATGGATGGCACTGCCATTATGCAAGGTGTGGCAACTGTATTTATCGCTCCAGTGTACGGAGTTGAACTTACATTAGCACAATTAGCCATGGTCGTATTAACTGCTGTACTAGCTAGTATCGGCACTGCTGGTGTACCAGGTGTTGGACTTGTAATGCTTACAATGGTTTTAAATCAAGTAAACCTACCAGTAGAAGGTATTGCTTTAATTATCGGTATTGATCGCATCCTAGATATGTCTAGAACAGCTGTAAATATTTCCGGTGATGCAATTTGCGCAATGATTGTCGCAAAATCAGAAGAAAAATATAATACAGATCAATCGGCAGCATCTTAAATCAAAAAAGGAGTGAAATGATTCACTCCTTTTTTGATTTACTTCCTTTTTTTGAACGATATTCTTTCCCTTTATTATCGTTACCAGTTTCGAATTCAGTACTAAATTCCTGATTAAACTTTCCTGATTTTGGTGAACCTTGATTCGCGCTTCCTTTACTACCATTACGATTCGTCATATTTCTCCCTCCTTCCATTATTAGTAGTATGGCGCTCTATCTTTTTTCATACACATTTTATTTTTATAAGCTATTACACAAGAAAGAAGACCTTCCACATATAAGGAAGGTCTTCTTTTCCACTAGGTAAACGTTTTCTCGTTTGTAATTAATTAAATAAGTTTTTGGGAAATAGAAATCATTACATTCATTTCATCTTCTGAAAGTGCGGAAAATCTTTCTTGTAAGTATCGTTTTTTCGCCTCTTCCATTTTCGCAACTAAATCTTTCCCTTGTTCTGTAATCTCTAAATATACAACTCGGCGATCTGATGTAGAACGTGAACGGGTTACGAAACCTTTATTAATTAATTTTTCTGTAACAGCTGTAATATGACTATTCGACACATTTAACTCATTAGCGACACGTGATACCATTTCTTTATTTGTACGATTCAATATTCTAAGGACGATGAACTCATTCCACGGTATGTAACCACCAAATATTTTTCCAATGTCATTACGCAACGTGCGAAACATCGCAAAAACATTTGTCGATAGTTCTTCCATTAATTGTTCTCTATTTTGAGACAACTTTGACAGCCCCTTTTATTTCATTTAGTTAAATAAAAACCTTATTAATAATTTTACATGAAATCTTACTTTTTGTCACCTTATTTTCCCATAATTCGTAGCTTTTTAATATGCATTTCGTGATACAATGAACTTGATTTTCCAGAAAAAGGAGTTGAGGTAGTGAGTGAGGAAGACAAATTTTCTAATCTCAGTCTAAAAGATAGGACTATCGTTATTAGTTTTGTTGTTTTTATTCTCATTACATTTTTTACATTTACATTTACATTTACATTTATATTTTTTGTATATGTAGGAATCTTTCAAATTACGGGTATAGAATACTCATCACGAACAGCTATACTACTCTTTTTTTTACTTATTCTTTTATTAGATGGTATTACATATTTTATATTCATTTTCTTTAAATCGCTCCTACAGCCAATGATGACAAGTATGCCAAATTGGTCTCAATTGCTCTTCTCTCCATTATTGAAATTACACTAGATTGGTTCGTCATTCATACTGCCGACGACTGGATAGAGAGCGTACAAATGTCCAACATAGCTGAACTATGTGTCGCACTATTCCTTTACACACTAAATATATTATTTAGTGATAAGAAAGAGTAAGAATACAAGCTTTTCTATATAAAAATTGGTACAATAAAAGCAAATCATACTAAAGAGGTGTTAATTATGAACTTACAACAATGGGCTGATAAAGGTATGTCCTTTGATACATATGTAAATGAAATGAAAGTAAACCAATATGAGCTATTACATATTTACAATAACTTTTTAATTCCAAATGAATTACTCCCAGTTTTAGAAGAACGCCAAAATGATGGCTGGCGTGTTATCGTATTAACAGCCGACTGGTGCGGAGATGCTCTTTTATGCGTACCTGTTATGAAACGAATTTCTGAAGTTGCAAATATTGATATGAGCTTATTAATTCGTGATGAAAACTTAGAATTAATGGATCAATACTTAACAAATGGAACAGCACGTGCAATTCCAATCTTTATTTTCATTGATAAAGACGGAAATGAACAAGCTGTCTTTGGACCACGCGCTCCAAAAGTACAAGAATTAGTAACTTCAATGCGCGCTACATTGCCTGAAAAAGAAGATCCAACATTTGAAGAAAAACAGAAAGAAATGTATGCTAATTTCCGTGCTACATTAGCTGATGATACTTCTCTTTGGGAACATGTAATGGAAAGTATGATTGAAAAAATAGTAAAATAAAAAAACTGCCGAAATCGGCAGTTTTTTTTGCAAAATCATAATCTTTTTTTCTGAGAATATGCAACATCTACGCACTCTGCTAAACGCTCCATCTCACCCATATATACCGCACGCGTCATCCAGCCAGTCAACTTGTACATAATCTTATATATAAAGTTCTTCGGTTCAAATTCTACGATTAAAGTAAGCGATGTACCTTCTTCATCCTCTTCTAACATATAAGTTGCAGCAGTATAACCTTGTTTCATTTCACATCCAACTGATACGATATACGGTTCATCATACTCTAAAATTTCCGCCTCAAATTCATATATTTTCTTCCCCATTTTTTGCACAGATATATATTTATCACCTTCACGAGGTTTTTCAACATCTATATTTGAAGGATACCTATTTTCTACCATAAAGGTACTCCATTCTAGTATTTTCTCGTCATTATGTACATAATCAAACACAACATCAATTGGTGCCGGAATTACTATCTCTATTGCAAAACTCACTAAACTGCTCCTCTCAAATACCCTATAAATTTTCTCTATATTAATGTAACAAAATCATTATGTCATATTTTACATAGTGAAATACAAGTAAATGAGAGCAAAAACTTTATTTTCTCCTGCTATAAAAGAAATACCCTATAGAGTAGACTTTTTCAAGCGTCTAATCTATAGGGTATTTCTGGTGATTTCTTCTTACATAATGAAGAAGAAATAGAATACCGCAGCTAAAATGAAACGATAGTAAGCAAACGGTGTTAGTTTTACACGTGCTAATAATTTTAAGAATGAAACAATTGCAAACATCGCAACAACAAATGCTGTAATAAATCCTGTTGCAAATAACGGTATATCAGCCGTACTTAATATATCCCAACTTTTAATTAAATCTAAACCACTTGCAGCCACCATCATTGGAACTGCTAAAATGAACGTATATTCAGCTGCTGCTGTATGAGACACGCGAGCTAATAAACCACCACTTATTGTTGATCCAGAACGAGAGAACCCTGGCCAAAGCGCTAAACATTGGAACATTCCAATTGTAAATGCTTGTTTATATGTGATTTCATCTAACGTTCTTGCTGTACTTGGTTTTGAAAATTTCTCAGCAACAATCATTAAAATACCACCAGCTACTAAGCTAATGACAACTGGTCCTGGACCAAATAAAACTTTTTTAATTGTACTATGGAATAATACGCCAAGTATGCCAGCAGGAATCATCCCAATAATAATATGTAATAAATTCAACGACGGTCCGTCTGTTACTTTACCTATGCCAACTAAAGACCATAAACGCTTCCAAAATATAACAACAACTGCTAAAATCGATCCCAATTGAATAACAACTTCGAAAACTTTCGCTCTCTCGTCGTCAAATCCAAGTAAATGACCTGTTAAAATCATATGTCCTGTTGATGAAACTGGTAAAAATTCTGTTAAACCTTCAACAGCACCCATGATTATTCCAATTAACCAATCAGCCACGAGTAGTGCCTCCTTAATAACGAATATGTAATTTTTTCACACCTTATCATAATACCTTATCCCTTTTCAATGTGCATCCTTTTTTTATTGCTTTTATATATACTGGTGCGTATTTCTTTTTTATTTTTTGATTAAATTGTATGATAGGAAGGATTGTTTTTTTATCGGAAAGGGGATTTTATGAAAGAAACTACTTCATTCTCACAAAAGCTAAAACACTTTGTATTACTATTCTTCCCGATTTTCGTAACCCAAATGTCATTATTTGCAATGAGCTTTTTTGATACGACAATGTCCGGACATGCCAGTCCAATTGATTTAGCAGGTGTGGCTATCGGAACGAGTATATGGCTCCCAGTTAGTACAGGATTAACAGGGGTTTTAATGGCTACTACTCCTATTGTTGCCCAACTCATTGGATCCAAGAAAAAAGAGGATGTTCCTCACGTTGTCATACAAGCAGTTTATTTAGCAGTTTGCGCTAGCTTCGTTGTTATCCTTATTGGCTTCTTCGTTGTTCCACCTATTTTAAATGGCATGCGATTAGAAGAACCTGTTGAACGTATTGCAGCACAATTTTTAAGTATTATCGCGATTGGAGTTATCCCATTATTTACTTATACTGTTTTGCGTGGATTTATTGATGCATTAGGAAAAACTCGAACAACGATGATCATTACATTACTATCATTACCGATTAACGTAGTATTAAATTATGTATTAATTTTTGGGAACTTTGGTTTCCCTAAACTCGGTGGTGTCGGTGCAGCAATTGCTTCTGCAGCAACCTATTGGTGCATTTTAATTATTACCGTCATTATTATTCGTACGAAAGAGCCATTCGCATCTTTTAATATTTTTAAACAGTTATATCGTCCTTCTCTTTCGAGTTGGAAATCATTTTTAAAACTTGGCGTCCCTATCGGATTTGCTATCTTTTTTGAAACGAGTATTTTCGCTGCAGTTACACTAATGATGAGTAACTTTAGTACGACAACAATTGCAGCGCATCAAGCAGCTATGAACTTCGCTTCCTTGTTATATATGACTCCTTTAAGTTTAGCAATGGCAATGACGATAGCAGTTGGATTTGAAGTTGGAGCAAAACGATATGATAACGCAAAACAATATGGATTTATCGGCATTGGATTAGCCCTTGCTTTCGCTCTTTTCTATTCGATTCTTCTTTATTTCTTTGATGATGAAATTGCATCTATTTATACGACAGATGCAAATGTTCACCATTTAGCAAAAGAGTTCCTTATATTTGCGATTTTATTTCAAATTTCAGATGCAATTGCAACTCCTGTACAAGGAGCACTACGTGGTTACAAAGACGTAAATGTTGCGTTAATTATGACATTAGTCGCTTATTGGGTAATCGGTCTCCCTCTCGGTTACATATTAGCAACGTACACTGACTGGGCAGCAAAAGGATATTGGATTGGTCTTATTATCGGTCTAGCATTTGGTGCTAGCTTCCTTCTAATCCGTCTCTTCCAAGTTCAAAGAAAATATACAACACAAAACAGCCGCTAACGCTAGAGCGGCTGTTTTCTTTATGCATATTTTTTCTTGTAACGTATAACATAATGAAAAAGAAAGGTGGATACATATCATATGGACGAAAAAGAAACAGATCAATCATTCGATGAAGAATTCGCCCCTGAAATCTCACCTGGATACCAGCAAGATATACATAAACCACCTAAATATAAAAACGCTTCGTTTTTAATGGGTATTACTATTTTCGCTGCTGTATTACTCGTACTCATTATTTTCGTCTATTTTTAAGGAAAGGTGACATATTATATGAAGAAACAAGATTCAAATCACTCAAAAAGAACTGTGAAAACGGAAAAAGGATATGTAGGCGATTCTGTTTATACACAGAAACAAGTGGAGCAAGGAAATGTATACATTGCTCAAAAAGAACTTGGTCAACAAAATGAAAATCTTTAACCCCCTCTACTCCTCGAGGGGGCTTTTTATCCCGCTATTTGTGGACAGTAAGAGTGAACACCTTACTGATTAAAGTTTCACTTTATTGTACGTACTGCTTTTGTTCGAGCACCCTAAATATATTATTAACCTTTACAACTTTCACGTCATAATTTACTTTCATTTCACTTCTCTTACCATTTTCAGTACCCGCAACATACGCTACAGCATGATAGAGAAAACTCTCATCCGTCACTTCACGTATCTCCTCGTTTGTAAATTTATACTCTAAATCTCGAAAACGATTTGGATAATAATTTTGTATTAATTGTTCATATCCCCTACTTACAAATATCTCTTCGCCTTTTCGCTTCACATCTTCTTTATTATGAAACTCAAACACTGATAATTGTGCTGTCACAAAGTGCTCTCCTACCTGTTTCATTTCTTTATGAGTTAAAGTTTCTATACTTTTATTCTTTAATTCCTTATTTAACTCGTACTGATCTATCGATTTAAAGGTAGCGAAAACCGCCTCTTTATATGACCAAAACAAACCAAAAGCGATACATATAGAAATGATTACTATTCTTTTCTTCACCATACACCCCATCCCTATTCATAATGTTAGTTACATATTAACATATAGAATGAAAATTCTGATATTATAAAATGGAATATCAGAATTTTCACTTAGAAACGAGGAACGATTATGGACTCTTACAAACAGTATATAAAACAGGCTCTGCCTAATCTTTCTATACATTCATATAAACAAAATGAAGAAGGATGGGATAATATAGCGGTTATAATTAATGACGACCTACTGTTTCGTTTTCCACGAAAATAGGAATATGCTAAACGAATTCCGTTAGAAAAAAAACTATGCACACTTCTCTCTCATTCGCTACAAGAAATTGAGGTTCCAAAGTATCACCTATTATATAAAAAGGATACTGATACTATTCCGCTTTGTAGTTACTATACTCTCATTCATGGTGAACCGTTACAAAAAGAAATAGTTACCACACTAGAGAAAAAAGAATTGAAAGCAATCATTACACAATTAGCTACTTTCCTTGTGGCACTACATAATATTCCTGTAAAACAAGTTACAACGTTAGGATTTCCAATTGAAAAAACAATTACCTACTGGAAAGAGCTACAAACAAAATTAAATCAGTATCTTACTAACATGTTTACTTCATTACAGAAATCAGCCTTACATCATTTATTCGAAAATTTCTTTGCCTGTATAGCTACATCCACTTTTCAAAATACAATTATTCACGCCGATTTTACACATCATCACATTTTATTTAATAAGCAGAGCAAGAGTATTTCAGGGATTATCGATTTTGGTGATGCTCAAATTGGAGATCCTGCCTTTGATTTTGCCGGGCTCTATTATGATTTCGGACGTGAATTTACTACATCTGTATACGAACAATACAGTACAATTATTTCTCACCACGATCCATTACTCATTCACCGTATCACTAGTTTTTATCAATACAGCCCTTTACTACATAATATTATTTATAACTTTGAAACAAAGAATGCGCTTAAATTCATAGCAGATACAGAACAGCTAAAAGCGATATTACAGGGACGAGATTAAATTCTCTCCCTATATTCTTTCTCCTCATACATCATTAACTTTTTATCCATTTCAACAATAACTTTGTACAATTGAAATGCCTGTAAAATTTGCAGTTGAATTCCAAAAGGAGCATTTTGTTCTTTTAACCATTGAAATACTTTCGTTTCATCTTTCATTGATTATTCCTCCTCTTATAAAGTGAAACTTTAATCAGCGGGGGCATCCCCCACTGATTATTAGCCCGCATTAAAATCTGCTGCAAATATACCGTAAATGATGAAAAGCTTTTCATGTCAATAACAAAAAGGATGCAAATTTGCATCCTTTAATGTACGATATTTTCCTTCTGCTTCGCTTCTTCCTTTACTTCTTCCCCCTGGCATTCACTACGAAAAGCACAACTCGTACACTCTGAACGAAAATGACGCTCTGTATAGTGCTCAGGTTGCTGTAACATTTCTTTCATTCTAAATAAATCATCCATTCCAGTTATAATATCTTCCTGTTTCGGAATGTATTCATACTTAGTTCCTTCTATTAAATTAATAATTTCAATTTTCCCTGGAAGAATGCCGAAAGCTTTATAACTGAATACTGTCATTAACTTCTGACAAAGAGCTAGCATTTCCTCATCCGCATCAATAACATATTTTTTAATTACAAATGACTCTGTACTCCACTCACCAACTTCAAATGTCAATGACATGTGGACACCTAACTCTTCCATATATGTTTGAAACTTCTCATACAAAAACAATGGTGGCGTCTGACTATCATCTCTTTCAACAAACTGTAATAAGTGATCAGTTAGCTTTGCTAATACAATATAGTACTCCGTCTTCGAAGCAAACATACTAATCCTTACCTTTTTCCAATACTTTTCTATTAATATTAAAAGTACAATTTTCGTTTGTTGGCTCGCAGGTAGCGTGTAATACTCATTAATAATTTGATTCACAATCATTTGTGCTATTTGTTGCCATTCAAATGAAGAAGGTTCTCTTCTTTTTATATGACGGAAATAAAATTTATGTGGACAACGCATAAAATCATACAAATGATAATCTGTCATCGTTTTTATTGCGATTTTCTCATGCAATTGCTCTTCATCTCCCTTCTGCCATTAAGAAAGGTGTTTTACGAATTCAGCTCCAAACTGTAAACATTTTTCTACATCTTCATCTTCTGGCGTTAATTCTACTTTTAGTCCTTCTAACACAACTGCTGCTCCGCGTTCCTGCAGCTTTTCTATTAAAATATCAACCGCTACTCCGTATTTTGGATAAGCCGAATCACAAGAACCGAATGCCGCTGCTTTTTTACCAGTTAAATCAATAGAATCCATTGCATCATAAAAATCTAAGAAGTCGTCTGGAAGATCCCCGTCTCCCCAAGTATAAGCGCCTAAAATAATACCATCATACTGTTCTAATATAGAAGCTTCTGGTGAATCCATAATATCAATAACTTCAATCTCATTCTCTGTTTCACGAATGGCGCCTGCAATATGATCTGCCATTTCCTCTGTATTTCCACTCATACTTGCATAAATCATTACTAGCTTACTCAACTGAATCTCTCCCTTTACTATGTATCGCTTTTTCTGTTTGCATTTTATTCTTCTCATCTACATATTCAGAACGAATTACATTTCGTTGCCATTCCATATGCTGATCAACATCTTTATTTTTATTTTTTAATCCCCTTCGCAGAAGGTGATATTTTTTTCTCATTAACATGTCGCATCCATTCTATTGATAATAATTATCAATTTCAACTGTAACATTAGATTAATTGAAATTGATTATCAAAGTCAATAACTATTTTTAAAAAAATGATTAAAATGTACAAGCTTGTCCGTTAGCTATTCATATACTATAAATGAGCATAGTTCTTTCTCAGCCCTCTCTGACGGAAAGAAATAAAAGCAACTGCGATAGAGCGCAGTTGCCTTTTTTTATATGCACCTATGATTTTAGTAGTCTTATGGCCGCCTCTAAAAATAATTCCACTCCATAAATTAAAGCCGATTCATCTACATCAAATTTTGGATGATGGTGCGGATAACAAGTATTATCCTCTTGATTCCTCGTCCCCAATTTAATGAAGCAACCCGGTGCTTTTCTTAAATATGCTGAAAAATCTTCTCCCCCCATAGAAGGTTCAAGCTTCACAACACGCTCATTCCCGAACAAATATAGTGCGCTTTCTTCTACCACTTTTGTAATATATTCATTATTAATAACAGGATCATATCCGTAACGATATGTATATGTGTAATCCCCTCCATGTGCTTTTGTAATTCCTTTCACGATTTGTTCAATTTTCTCTTCTGCTTCCAATCTTAACGTTTTATTAAAAGAACGCACAGTTCCCATTAAAGTTGCCGTATTGGGAATAATATTGTCAGCCTTTCCCCCATGAAATTGCGTAACTGAAACTACCCTCTGCATAAAAGCACTTGTATTTCTTGATACGATATGTTGTAAATTTGTAATAATCTGCGCTCCAATAGCAATAGGGTCTATCGTTTCTTCTGGCCGCGCTGCATGCCCTCCTTTACCGTGAATTTCAACTGTAAATACGTCTGGCGCTGCCATCATCGGCCCATATACAATTCCTATCTTCCCGCTTTCCAATCCAGACATAACATGTAAACCTATTACATAATCAACACCGTCCATCACACCCGCCTCAACCATTTCCCTAGCACCACCAGGATATACCTCTTCTGCATGCTGAAAGAATAGACGAATTTCCCCTACAAACTCTTCCTTCATATTTGACAGCGCCTCTGCTGTACTTAACAAAATAGCCGCATGTGCATCATGCCCACACGCATGCATCCTTCCTTTATGAACAGATGTATAAGATTTACTTGTCTCCTCTTGAATTGGTAAAGCATCAATATCAGCTCGAATCGCAACTACTTTACCTTGTTCCACACCCCTTTTAATTGCTAAAACACTGTATTTCGTTGGCCTTGTTACTTCAAAAGAAGAAAATGAACATAACGTATCATATATAAATTGCGAAGTTTCTTTTTCATGAAACGATAATTCCGGATACTTATGAAAATGCCGTCTCCATTTCATAATATTTTCTTCTGAAATAAGACTCTTCCACACTCTATTCATGATAATTTCCTCCTTTTAAAAAAGAGCTAGAAATTTAAAGTTTACTCAGCCTTTGTTGATTGCATGAAAAAACAAATATTATATTTTTCACGCCTTCTCACAATCCACTTTTATGTATTCATACAATCCACTTTCTATTTACATGTCAAACCCATTACAAATTCATGCCGAATGTAATATAATTGCTAAGTTAGGGATTTTCTTTTTTAGTATTTAGTGCTAATATCAGAAAAGAGCCTTTTGTCTTATTTTTACCTAAAATGTGGAATTTTGTTTTTTTCACAATAATGTAGGACATGATACCTACAAAGAGCTATTATTTCATTAAGAGAGGGAAAGACATGGAAAGATTAAAAGAGATATGGTCTCGACCACTCACACAATGGGTTGCAAAGACGGTTTATTATCTTGCAATTTTATTTGCATTACTTTGGTTGTATGGATTCCATGATACAAACACAAGTACATTTATTTACAATGAATTCTAGGGTGGGAACGTTATGAAGTTATTAGAACAAATTGAAAAGTGGGCTGCAGAAACGCCTGATCAAACCGCTTTTGTTTGGCGAGATGCGAAAATTACGTACAAACAATTAAAGGAAGATTCTGATGCGTTAGCACATTGGATTTCTTCTGAATATCCAGATGATCGTTCACCAATTATGGTGTATGGCCATATGCAACCTGAAATGATTATAAACTTTTTAGGGTGTGTAAAAGCTGGACATGCTTACATTCCTGTAGATTTATCTATCCCAGCTGATCGCGTACAACGTATCGCTGAAAATTCTGGTGCGAAATTACTTTTATCAGCTGCAGAAGTAACTGTAACTGATTTACCAGTTCGCATCGTAAGTGAAGACAACTTAAAAGATATTTTCTTTACTCATAAAGGGAACATTCCAAATCCTGAACATGCGGTAAAAGGTGATGAGAACTTCTACATTATTTACACATCAGGAAGTACAGGTAATCCGAAAGGGGTTCAGATTACTTATAACTGCCTTGTTAGCTTTACAAAATGGGCTGTAGAAGATTTCAACTTACAAACAGGGCAAGTATTCTTAAACCAAGCACCTTTCTCATTCGATTTATCTGTAATGGATATTTACCCATCATTAGTAACAGGCGGTACACTTTGGGCAATCGATAAAGATATGATTGCACGTCCAAAAGACTTGTTTGCTTCTCTAGAGCAATCGGATACTCAAGTATGGACTTCAACACCATCTTTCGCTGAAATGTGTTTAATGGAAGCATCTTTCTCTGAGAGTATGCTACCAAACATGAAAACATTCTTATTCTGCGGTGAAGTGTTACCAAATGAAGTGGCTAGAAAACTAATTGAGCGTTTCCCGAAAGCAACGATTATGAATACGTACGGTCCAACAGAAGCTACTGTTGCTGTAACAGGTATTCACGTTACAGAAGAAGTGCTTGATCAATACAAATCACTTCCAGTTGGCTACTGTAAATCAGACTGTCGCCTTCTTATTATGAAAGAAGATGGTACAATTGCACCTGATGGTGAAAAAGGTGAAATCGTAATTGTCGGTCCAAGTGTAAGCGTTGGATATTTAGGAAGCCCTGAATTAACAGAAAAAGCATTTACTATGATTGACGGTGAGCGCGCCTATAAAACAGGCGATGCTGGCTATGTAGAAAATGGTCTTCTATTCTATAATGGTCGTCTTGATTTCCAAATTAAGCTTCATGGTTATCGAATGGAATTAGAAGAAATTGAGCATCATCTTCGTGCGTGTTCTTACGTAGAAGGAGCAGTTATTGTTCCGATTAAAAAAGGTGAGAAATACGATTATTTATTAGCGGTTGTTGTTCCTGGAGAACATTCGTTTGAAAAAGAATTCAAATTAACATCTGCAATTAAAAAAGAACTCAATGAGCGATTACCAAACTACATGATTCCACGTAAATTCATGTATCAATCTTCTATTCCAATGACACCAAATGGAAAGGTAGATCGCAAAAAATTATTGAGTGAGGTTACAGCATGACCGCATATGGATCATTTTATTTTTTCGCTATAGTGGGCATTTTATTAATACCTACTATCATAGCTGGATTAAAAGGTAAAATGTTGCGTAAATATAATGCCGTTTTAACATTAGTCATGATTGCTATTATCTTCTCGGATAAACCGAAGCAAGCAATGATGTTAGCTGCATTTATTATTTGGCAATATGTCCTTATTAAAGGCTATTTAATTTTAAGAAAACAAAATAATAGTACATTCACGTTTTGTATAGCTGTTATTTTATCGATTTTGCCTCTTATTTTGGCAAAAATCGCACCGTTTGCATCGTTTTTACCTGAGTTAAAACTTGTTGTTTTTCTAGGTATATCTTACGTAACATTTAGAGCAGTTCAAATGGTATTTGAAGTTCGTGATGGTTTAATTAAAGAACTTTCTTTCTTTAACTTCTGGGAATTCGTTCTATTCTTCCCTGCGATTTCAACAGGACCTATCGATCGTTACCGAAGATTCCAAAAAGATATTCAAAAACCACCTAGTGCAGAAGAATATCAAAATTTACTATATACAGGGTTAAACCGTATTTTCCAAGGTTTCTTGTATAAATTTATTATCGCTTACTTAGTAAAGCAATACTTTATGGATCCAGCATTTGCTCAACAAGATACAATCCTTTCAAATATGATTTACATGTATAGCTATAGCTTATATTTATTCTTCGACTTTGCTGGTTATAGCTCATTTGTAATTGGTGTAAGTTATATGATGGGAATTAAAACGCCAGAAAACTTTAATAAGCCGTTTATTAGTCGTAACATTAAAGACTTCTGGAACCGCTGGCACATGAGTTTATCATTCTGGTTCCGTGACTTTATTTACATGCGTTTCGTCTTTTTTGCAACGAAGAAAAAGTTAATTAAGAACCGTTACACTATTTCGTATATCGGTGCATTTTTAAACTTCTTCATTATGGGAATTTGGCACATCCAAGGAAGCGCTGTTGCGCAGTATGTTATTTATGGTCTATATCATGCCGCACTGTTTATTCTATTCGATATTTTCGAACGAAAAAACAAGAAGCATAAGTTTTGGCCAAACAATAAATTTACACACGTCCTTGCGATTGTGATTACGTTCCACGTTGTATGTTTCGGTTTCCTTATTTTCTCTGGACACCTTAACAGATACTTTTAATGCACCCTTCTTATTATATTAAGAAGTTGCACATATAATATATTCGGATATAAAGGAGATTTTAAAAATGGCAGAATTCAAAGAGCAAGTATTAGATATTTTAGAAGAAGTATGTGAAAACGATATTGTGAAAGAAAACTTAGATGTTCAATTATTTGAAGAAGGTATTCTTGATTCTTTCGCTGTAGTATCTTTATTAGTTGAATTCCAAGAGCGTTTAGATATTGAAGTTTCTATTTCTGATTTTGACCGTGACGAGTGGGCTACACCAAACATGGTTATTAAGAAGTTGGAAGAAATCCGATGAACAAAGCAAAATTTGGTCCGATGCTTTTAGCATTGGCCCTTTTTGCTGTATTCTTACTTATTCCGACGCGCTTCCTACTTCCACTTTTAAGTGATGAAAAAGTAGAACAAGCTGCAACTTCTTTGAAAGAAGAAAAGATTCAAAGTATGATTTTACAGCAAAAGATGTTAGCAGATCCGAAATATCTTCCGATGTACGGTTCATCGGAATTCGCACGTATGGATGCTTTCCATCCATCAAATTATTTCAAAGTAAAGCCTGAAGGGTTCACACCATTCCTTCTTGGACGCGGCGGAACACAAGACCTTGTACACGTATTAAACTTTGCATCTACACTGGATCAATTGAAAGACAAGAAAATGGTATTCGTTCTTTCTCCGCAATGGTTTGTGCCACAAGGTATTGATGAAACACACTTTGCACCTAACTTTTCAAAACAACAAGGCTATCATTTCCTTTTCAATGATGACTTAAAGCCTGAAATGAAAAAACAAATTGCAAAGCGTTTATTAAACTTTGAGATCGTTAAGAAAGAAACTTTACTTAAAGTTTCGCTTGAAGGTATCGCTTATGATGATACAAAGCATAAAGTAAAAGCACTTGCTGCTAAACCTTTCGCTTATGTGTATCGTAACATTTTAGATCGTAAAGATTTATTTACAGCAATGTTTGATATTAAACCGCATAAAGAAAAACTTGACCCTTCATTAAAACAAATGAACTGGGATGAAGCTCGTAAACATGCGGATCAAACAGGTGCAGCAGAATCAGGGTCTAATGAATACGGTATTGAAGACGATTACTTCAATAGCAAAATTAAGAAGAAATTAAAGCAGCGTGAAGGCTACTTAAAAAATGATGCTTATGACCAATCACCAGAGTATGAAGACTTACAACTTGTACTTGATTTATTAAAACAATCTGGTGCAAAACCACTCTTTATTTCTGTTCCTGTAAAAGGTCCTTGGTACGATTACGCTGGATTCCCGAAAGAACGCCGCGAAGCGTACTATAAGAAAGTTCATGAGCAAATTGAGAAAGCTGGTTATCCAATTGCCGACTTCTCAAACCATGAATATGATAAATACTTCTTAAAAGATCATATGCACTTAGGTTGGAAAGGCTGGGTTTACATCGACGAGGCCATCCAACAATTTTATAAAGCAAACTAATGAAAAGACCGCTTGAATTATTCAAGTGGTCTTTTTCTATATACATTTTGTAATTGTTCCATTACATCCTCTGCTTCTTTCACGACCCGCTCCACTACGTGCTGAGCTGGCTCAATTCTTGCTAATGCCGATGCTTGTCCCGCCCAAAGTGACATATATTCTCCCTTGTTTTGCGTCGCTGCTTCTTGGCGTATTTTAGAAGTTAATACGTTTTGCACTGGATACATCGGAAGCCCTTCTTCTTTTCCTTCGTGTCTCTCTATAAATTCATTACGAATACCCCGTGCATATTTCCCGGAAAACGCACGAGTTACAATTGTACTCGTATCTGTACTTTTTAATACAGCCTCTTTATATACGTCATGTGTAATACTTTCTTCACTCGTTAAAAAAGCTGATCCCATTTGAACAGCTTCTGCCCCTAACGCAAATGCCGCAACAAGCCCTTGTCCGTTCATTACACCACCTGCTGCAACAATTGGGATATGCGGAACTGCCGCTACTAACTGCGGAATTAACGCAAACGTACCAATCATTGCATCTTGTTCTTTCCCGATAAACGTTCCTCTATGACCTCCTGCTTCGCTACCTTGCCCGGCGATAATATCTACTCCTAGCTCGGCAAGTGCTCTCGCTTCTGCTACATGAGTCGCTGTTCCGATGACTTTTATTCCTCTTCTTTTTAATTCATCTATTTCTTCTTGTTCTAACGTTTGGAATGCAAAGCTAACGACCGGTACCTTTTCTTCTGCTAACACTTGTAATTGTTCTTTATAACTTTTTGGAAGATTTACTACATCCTCTTCCTCAATACCTAACTCTCTATTCACTCCATTAAGTAAGACTTTCGCCTCATTTATCTTCTCTTTTTCTATCTGCACCTCTTTCGTTAACAGTAAATTAACACCGAAAGGCTTATTTGTTAGTTCCCTTATTTTATAAATCGCTTTACGAATTTGTTCTGGGCTCATATAGCCTGCTCCAAGCGTTCCTAATCCTCCGCTATTACTTACAGCTGCAACAAGTTCTGGCGTTGTAATGGCACCCGCCATACCTGCTTGAATGATGGGATACTTAATTTGCAATATGTCTATTACTCGACTTGTGAACATCATTTCCCCTCCTATCCCCCTTATATCTTCTTTATTTGACAAGCTTTCCCCTTCTTTTACAAGGGTTGAACTTCATATGAAGCGAATATATTGAAAGAGAAGGAGGCTGAAAACAATGATTTATCCAAATGCGTTAAAACATGGTGATACAGTAATGATTATTGCACCGTCTGGTCCACCTACAATTGAAAGTGTATTAAAAGGTGTAAATGTATTACAAGAGATGGGATTATCCGTAATAATTGGGAAGAGTATTTATGAAAAGTATGGGTATTTAGCTGGAAGTGACCAAGTTCGTCTTGATGATATACATGCAGCCTTTACAAATAATGAAGTAAAAGCAATTTTCTGTGCACGGGGTGGTTACGGAAGCGCTCGTCTTCTCCCTCACATTCAATATGAAATCATTCAACAAAATCCAAAAATTTTTTGGGGATACAGCGATATTACAGCTTTACATACTGCTTTTTCACGTTATGCAAAGCTTGTTACGTTTCATGGTCCGATGATTGAAGAAGTAGGCAAAGGTATAGATTCTCTCTCTTTATCTTCTTTCAATCAGCTCTTCCACCCGTATTCTTCTATCTTATCTGCATCAGAATGTATCGTACCTAGCTCAGCCTGTACAGCTACCGGTACATTAGTTGGAGGGAATTTAGCTGTTTTAACGAGTGTAATTGGTTCACCCTATGAAATAAGTACAGCCAATACACTTTTATTGCTTGAAGATATCGGGGAAGAACCGTACCGCATCGATCGTATGTTAAATCAACTACTTTTATCTGGAAAGTTTAATGAATGCAATGGCGTTATTTTTTCAAGTTGTCATGATTGCACCCCTTCTAAACCATCTCCATCATTGCAAACAATATTATATGAATATTTCATGCCATATGATATACCTGTCCTATTCGGTTTACCGATTGGACATATAAATCCAAATATCGGTATTCCCCTTGGAGCTACAGCAACAATAAATACAAATAATAAAACACTCTCTATTTCTTCAGGCGTAGCACTCCATGTTTAAATTAAAAAGGAAAAGCGATTAAGCTTTTCCTTTTACTTATAATAATTAAAAATTCGTCCAGATGCGATATCTGCAATTTCTTCCGGAATAAATGTTTTACTTATATCAGTACCAACATTTAATACAGCTGTTGCATCCTTCTCAATGCCACCAAATAATTCTTTTCCACGTATCGTAATAAGGGGTGTACCTTCTGGCAACACATCTTTTACAAATTTCAATTGTGTAAAGAACGGAACGATCCATCTACCCTCTCCTTGGAAATGACGCAAACGAAGTGTTCCTTCCGTTGCCCCGTCTTCTGCTTCAAGTGAACCAGCAACATAAAACTCCGTTGATAAGAGCAATTCATAAAATTCCTTTTGCTTTTGTTTATCCTCACCTGCTAAAACGAGTACTTTTTCTATTTTCTTTACTGAAATTTGCTCCATATGATGCCACCCCTATTTTCAAAATGATTATACTTAGATTATACGAAATATTCTTATTTTTTTCTACATAATTCCGTAATTATTTTCTTAAAATAATTTTAAGATATCTTCAGTCGTAACGATTTTAGCAAATTCATCATGTAAGTTTACAAGTGTCATATTGTGAATGTCCTCTGCACTATACTCTGCCCCGTCCAGACCTTTCCGATTGAATGTAGCCGTCGCATCGCTCACTAAATACGTTGTAAATCCTAAATTACCTGCCATCCGTGTTGTAGTCTCCACACAATGATTTGTTGTTAATCCTACAATCACTACCGTATTACATTTTTTCTCTCTTAATTGTTCTTCTAAATTTGTCCCAATGAACGCGCTATTAACGGATTACTGGATAATTATTTCATCTCGCAGTGGTTTCACTTCTTCTTTAAAGTTTACTGTTTCTGCTTGTTGATAAAACATCGACTGAACATTTTCTTTATTTACATGTTGAATATGAAAAACTGGTCGCTTCCTTCTTCTCCATTCTTCTAATAAACTTTTCATATTTTCTTCAGCAAAAAGATTATTTCGCTCCCCCCAGTATGGTAATTGAAACGCCTTTTGTACATCAATTATGATAAGTGCTATTTGATTAATCATCATTTTCTCCTTAATTTGGTTGTAGTTGAAATACAAAACCAAATTGCTGCGACGCAGTAATAAAACAAATATAAGCACAAAGTTCTACAATTTCTTTTTCCGTCCAATATTGTTTTAATACATGAAACATATTATCATCTATCGCCTTTCGATCATGAACAAATGTATGCGCAAAAGTAACGGCTACACTAATCTTCTCTGCCTTTTGCACATCATCAGGTCTTCCCTTTGCCATGCAATACGGACATTCATTCCCATACGCTAATGTTCTTCTCACTTGCTCCTTCAACTCTGCTGAAAGTGTTCCTTTATTGTACAGTGTATCCTCTAACGTACTCCACGAATGTAATATATCTGGATTATGGCCTAATAACTTTTGAAACTTTGTATCTCCTACATTTGATAATGAAATTCTCTCCATCATTTCCCCTCCTATTTCCTTCTATTTTATTGTAAAATAAATGAAGTTCACTTTACATTTCATATGAATCTTAATTCATATTTTTTCTTTACAAAAATTATCATTTTGCTGGAGGTATATTTACAAATGCAACTAGACCGTGTTGATCGAAAGATTTTAAATGAATTATATAATGATAGTCGCCTTTCCATGCGCGAATTAGCAAAGCGAGTAAACTTATCCGCTCCGTCTACTACAGAACGTGTTCGTAAACTTGAAAGTGAAGGAATTATTCAAAAATACACAATCGATATTGATTATAAAAAAGCAGGACTTGTTTTAGATTGTATTTTAGAAATCACTTTAAAAAATGGTGATACAACACGTATGCAACAGTTTATCCAATCTTATCCATCTGCAAGTTTTTGTTACCGAGTAACAGGAAGCTTATGCTACATTGTAAAAATTTCTGTTCCTTCACTCGTTGAACTTGAAGAATTTATCAATGATGTTTCTTCATATGCAACGACAGTTTCTCATATCGTATTATCAGAAGTATCTCTTACTCCAGACATTGAGCATATCTTCCCAGAAAATTAATTTATTTTTATCACGCTATTTGTTGGCAGTAAAACTCCCACCTCAAAATTCAGTTGCAGCCAAAAAGTTAATAGGGAGTCTGGCTACCCGTAAACGCCCAATTGGTGAAGGTTAATAATCGGTGAGGATGAATAAAACTCCAACTCATTAAAGTTTCACTTTATTCACAAAAAATCTAAAAACCCCTTACAAAAAGAATAAAAATAATATATTATGTATTAAAATACATAAAGTTCGAGAAAGGGGCTTTACATTGAAAATCTGGTTTTATGAAAAAACAGCACAATTAGATGACTTGCTTGGTATTTGGGACAATGTTCCGACGATCCCTCGAATTGGTGAAAAAGTGGAGCTTTTAAAAACTGTCCGCACTGTTACAGATATTAAATATGTAAAGAACGGTAATAATTTTCGTGTAGAAATTATTACGAATTAAAAAACATCTCTCCTTTTATACAGGAGAGATGTTTTTTAATTATCTATCATGTGCTTTTTTTATAACGATTTTATCTTCTTCTACAGAAACTGTTACATAATCATTTTCTTCTAACCGAAGCTTATTTACCGCTTCATCTGGTAGTTCTACAGCCATCAATCTATCTGTTACGATCACTTGACTATACAATTCATTTTCTTGTGATGCATTCACTACCTTTTCTTCATTTATGAAGCGCACTGGTGGCACACCCACTTCTTTTACTGTACGCCATTGTTTCCAAACATAAGGAATTAACCAAAGTAACCCAACAACTGTAAGACCGATACCAATCCATAAATTACTTTGTGCTTGTAATTCAGGAATTGAGATTGCAGTATCTTCTTCTCCACCGACAAATTGCATACTTGTCGCAATTAAATTATTAAGAGCATGCACAGCAATATTCGTCCATATATTTTTCGTTTTTATGTATAAAAGGCACATAACAACACCAAACATGAAAGCACCAATAACATCAAAGTGTCCTAAACCAAAAATAAGTGAAGATATAATTACAGCTTTTTTAATCCCCCATTTATAAGCCATTCGCTGTAAAAAGAATCCCCTAAAAATAATCTCTTCCATAATAGGTGCTAATACACATGCTGAAATGAAAGTAAATATCGTCATATATATGTTACTCGTATTAATAACAGTTCCATCTTCTAACATGGTAACTAAGAAATTCGGTAACGTATGTGCTAATATGTAAAATTGAATATGAGATATACCGACTGAAAAAATCATTCCCATTATCGTTGCTAATAAAATGAGTCCCCACGGTAAACGTCCTGGCTTATCAAAGAAACTTTTAAAAACAACATTATTTTTATTCGCTTTTACGTACAACCAAAATAACGGAAATACAAAAAATACAGTTATTTGTGAAATAACCTCTAACGTGCTATCAGAAACATTTGATATACCTAATGGAATCATCGTAAGAAACAACCCTATCATCATCCATCCAAAAAAGCTACGTAGTCTTATACGTGAAAATGCATATTGCAATATTGCACACCTCCAAAGATTGTTAAAGTAAAACTTTAATCAGTTATAGGGAACCTTTCTCCTACAAATAGCAGGATAACTATATTATAATATGAATATAGTTGAAAATCTTCCTGTTTTTCTCAAATACTTTCGAGCAACGTATCTCTTAACATATATAATAACGAATTTATTGGATATACCATATCACAGTTCTTCAACTTCGTTACAACTTACATTTGCTGTACTTAAATAGCTGGAGAAGATCCGGTATTCTATCGCTAACAGCATCTCAAATTAACAATACAGAATACTAGAAATGTAAAAAACTATGTAATAAAAATCCCCGTTTTTACAAACGGGGATTTCTTTTATTATAATACGTCACGTTTTTGGAATAATGCACTTGATGCTACAAGTAATACAGCAAAATATGCAGCTAAAAGTAATAATGAAGTTGTAAACGTAAATTCTGCAAATGGTGGCTCCATTCCACCGCTTACCAATTTATTACTGTCGTAAGCTCTTAAATCTAAATGGAAGAATACTACAAACTTCGCTACACCTTTTGCAAACATCATTAGTGCAATAGTAATTGCTCCTTGCAAGAAATATAAGAACAACGTAATAATTAATGGCAATACGGATTTTCTAAATACATTTGCTAAGAAAAAGGCAAGTGTTGCAAAGAAAAATGGTGATACAAGCTGATATAACATCGTTTTTAAAACAATTCCTAACGTTAAATCTGTTTTACTACCATCCATTACAATACCACCAATAATCGTTGCAATGAACATACCAGCAAATATGATAAATAGCATCGCTAATAACACAGTAATATATTTAGAAAATAAAACTGTAAGTCGTTTTCTTGGACGAATTAACAATTGTTTAATTGTACCTTTTTGGAACTCATCAGTAAGAGTACGGGCTGCAAGTGTGATCCCAAAAATTGTTGCGAATAAAACGATTAAACCAATCTCTGAGTTTGCATAATCTAAATACGACCCCTTAAACTCATCACCTTTTCCCCACTTCATCATTGCTAAATTCCCTAAAATTTCGAGTGCCGCAATGACACCGATTAAAATATACATACCTTTTTTCGCATGTAACTTTAAAAATTCATTTTGAATTAATTTAAACATTACGCTTTCACTCCCCCAGTAATCGCTAAGAATTCATCCTCTAACGTTTTATTTTGAACGGTAACACCATATACAAGCACATCAGCATGCACAAGTTTTTTTACAAGCTGTGGAATTCTCTTTTTTGTTACAGATGCCACAATTACATTCTCCTGTGCTTTACCTTTAATAATTTCATTCGCTTTCTGAACTTCATCTACTTCAAACGCTACTACTACTGTCTCATCATGTTTCGCTTGTTCATGTAAGTTGTACTCTTGTACAAACTCACCTTGTTTAATAATTACGACGCGATCACACATTAATTCAATTTCACTTAATAAGTGACTCGATACGATTACCGCGATATTCTCTTCTTTCGCTAGTCGTTGTAAATAATCACGAATTTGGCGAATACCAGCTGGATCTAATCCATTTGTCGGTTCATCTAAAATTAATATTTTCGGCTGATGAAGTAACGCCTGCGCAATTCCTAAACGTTGTTTCATACCAAGTGAGTATGTTTTTACCTTTTTATGAATTGCATGCTCTAATTCAACAAGCTTTACAATTTCAGCGATGCGCTCTTTATTAATAGGTGTAATTGCCATGTTCGCAAAATGCTTTAAGTTTTGCATACCAGTCATATAATCATATAGTTCCGGATTTTCTACAATCGCTCCAATTTGCTCTAACGCCTTTTCACGTTCCGTGCGAATGCTATGACCACAAATTGTAATATCGCCTTCCGTCATAGAAATAAGACCTGTCATCATACGAATTGTCGTCGTCTTACCACTACCGTTCGGTCCAAGGAATCCGTACACTTCCCCTTCTCGCACCTCAAATGATAAACCTCGAATAATTTCTGTTCTACCAATCTTTTTTCGAACATTTTCTAATTTTACTACTACATTTCCCAATGCCGATTCCTCCTTTAGACTTCTAGTTTTTTGTCGATTATGCGACCTGTAATGACTAGTAATATAATTGTTAATAAACAATTAAAACATAGATTTAAAACTGTAATATCTGTGCCAGAATAGAATGATGTATTTAAAAAGCCATTTTGATCTATAAATCCAATATTATTTATGGCAAACACATACTTTTCTATTTGCTGAAAGATATACGTTATTCCCCCATTAAATGCGATAAAAATGAAGAATAAGACTACGCAAACAATCTTACTCATCGATGATTTCACATTGAATAGCTTCACAATTACTATAATTAAATAAACTGAAACTAGCATATTAACAAAATCTAGTCCCCATAAGAAAATAGATAACATATGATGGAATATTCCATAATCATATAAACTGTGGATCGCTTGCTGAACACCTAAATTTGTTTTTCCATTGTAAATATTTAAAGAAAAATAGTATAGAAAAATGATTCCTATTCCTAGTAAAATCATAAAGAGTAGTACAGAAAATAAAACATTTGCACTTATATACTTTTGTGCTGAAATAGAAGTACAACGTAGCATAGAGTTTTTTAGCATTTTTCGAAAAGACGATATACCTGTTAGAAAAATTGCAAATCCATTTATACCTAGTACGATAAAAAATATAATAATGATTATATCTTGCCTACCTGAAATTCTAGCTCCTGAAACTCCTTTCATATTAAATAAAAGAATTAATGAAACTGTAATAAATCCGAAGTAAATAATGGCTATCTTTCTCTTATTACAATTATACAAATAACGAAAAAGCTGATTCATTTCTCATAGGCCTCCTTAAACAGCTCATGTACTGCTTTCCCTTTTTGAAATCGTAGTTCTTCCACATTTTCATGCAATATTATTTCTCCATCTTTCAAAAAGATTACTTCATCAAATATATTTTCGATTTCTCTTATTAAATGAGTCGATATAAGCAACGTACAATCTTCACGATAAAATTTAAGGATTAGCTCAAGTACATGTTCCCTAGAAACGAGATCTATCCCGCCAAGCGGTTCATCCAGTACGTATAACTTCGCTTTTCGAGAAAATGTTAAAATGATTTGTAGCTTCTCAATCATCCCTTTTGACAATGCTTTAATTTTTTCTTCTAACGGTATTTTAAATTCCGCAATCGTATCTACCGCTTTTTGAATATCGAAGTCTTTATAAAAATCTCGATAGAAAAATAAAGCATCTTTTATAGTCATCCAATCATCAAAGACTGGCTTATCGGACATAAATGAAACAATTTCTTTCGTCTCTAACCCAACTTTTTTACCGTTAATTGTAATGCTACCTTCAGAAGGGTGCTGCAAACCTGCAATCATTTTCAATAACGTCGTTTTCCCGCTCCCGTTATCTCCAACAAGCCCTATAATTTTTCCTTCCGTAATCTCTATGTTTAATTCACGAATCACTGCTTTTAACCCGTATCTCTTCCATAAGTTTTCTATTTTTAATAGTTCTGTCATTCGCTCTCCTCCCTCTTCTCATGTAAGGAAGAACGAAGAATTGAAAGGATTTCGTCTTCTGAAAACCCTAAGTTATCCATTCCATCTATAAAAGAATGAAGTAATTCTTTCGCCATATCTTTGCGCAGCTCCATAATTTTCTCCCCTTCATTCGTTACATATCGTCCCATTCCTCTACGCGTTACAACAACACCATCCCGTTCCAATTCTTGAAATGTTCGTTGAATTGTATTTGGATTTACTTGTAATTCACTCGCTAATTCACGTACAGAGGGAATTTTATCACCAGGCGATAAATGCCCAACTACAATTTCTTTTTTTATGTATTCCATTACCTGAATGTAAATGGGTGTATTTGGAGAAAATTCTATTTTCATTTCTTCCCTCCTTCTGTCTTAGTGTACTAGTTAAATAGTACACTAAGACAGAGTATATGTAAATACTTACAAATAAAATGTAATAAAAAGGCAGTGCAACTTTCGTTACACTGCCTCCTTGCAATCAAAACTAGTACAGTAAAAAATATGATAGTTTTACTAGTTTGAATCCGTATATAATTTTATACAAAAATTACTTTCCTTTTACTTGCGCTAGTACAGATTTAAACGTATTAATAACTGTATCTACCTCTTCATAACTAATTGTAAGAGATGGTTCGATACGAATTGTTTTTGAGTTAATTAACGTTCCAGCAACGAGAATACCTTGATCAAACATTGCCTTTGACACTTCGTAACCAATCTCGTCTTTATGGAATTCAATACCAATCATTAAACCTTGACCACGAATTTCAAAGATTTTATCCTCGTGCCCTTCTGCTGCTTGTTTCAATCCATTTAAGAAATACGCCCCAACTTCAGCAGCACGTTCTGGTAATTTCTCTTCCAATAATACATGGATTGTTGCAATTGCAGCCGCACATGCCAGCGGATTCCCTCCAAATGTTGTTGTATGCATAAATGGATTTTCAAACCAACTTTGGAATACTTTTTCTTTCGCAACGATAGCTCCTGCTGGCATGACGCCTCCACCAAATGCCTTCGCCAGACAAATAATATCCGGCACAACATCATATAATTCCGCTGCAAACATTTTCCCTGTACGTCCCATTCCAGTTTGTACTTCATCGAAAATAAGGAGTGATCCAAACTCATCACAAAGCTCTCGTACTTGTTTCAAATAATTTTCTGGAGGTAAAATAATACCGCCCTCTCCTTGAATTGGTTCTAAAATAACTGCTGCAACATCTTCTCCCACTAATGCGCATGTCTCAAATGTTTTTCTCATCATATCAATATCGCCAAATGGGACATGACGGAAACCCGGAATTAATGGTAAAAATGGCTTGCGGAACATTCCTTTTGCCGTCCCAGATAAAGCACCAAGGCTCTTACCATGGAAAGCACGAGTTGTAGAAATGAAAGTTGTTCGTTCACTATACATTTTTGCTAGTTTTAATGCTGCCTCTACACTTTCTGTTCCACTATTTGTGAAGAAGGCATATTTCAAATCACCAGGTGTAATATCCGCTAAAATCTTTGCAAGAATCGCTCGAAGTGGATCTAGTAAATCTTGACTGTGTAATGCTTGACGCTTTAGTTGATCTGTCACAGCTTTTACTACTTTCGGATTACGGTGACCAACATTGTAAATTCCGAATCCACCTAAACAGTCAATATATTTTTTACCATTAATATCCATAAAACAAGATCCTTCATCAGACCATTCTACTGCCGCAAATTGTCCATCCTTTGTTACTGTTTTTCTATATGCTAGAAAACCAGGATTCACATGCTCTCTAAATCCATCTACTGTTTCTTTTTGAATCCAGTTTGCTTCTTCTTCAGAAACTTTTTCTTTTTCAATTAACTGTAGTACTTTCGTAATATACTCATTTACATTTGAACCTTTTACATCTTGTTCATTCAATTTATTTTCCACGTTCGTTCCCATTTATTTCACTCCTATATTCTTTTTATTTGCAAACCAACCAATAGGTTCTACTTCTAGATTTATATTAATCTGCTTAATTTCTTGAAATTCCTCTAAACCAAACGTTCCTAGACTACGACCTATACCACTTTGCTTATATCCACCCCAAGGTGCCTCATTGTATGTTGGATGATAGCTGTTAATCCACGTAATTCCTGCGCGAAGCTTGCGAATTACACGCATTGCTTTCGCACCATCAACTGTAAATACCCCTCCAGCTAAGCCATAATCTGTACCATTTGCTAACTCAATTGCTTCCTGTTCATTTTTAAACTTTTGAATTACTACAACAGGACCGAAAATTTCTTCCTGTACAATGCGCATATCGGGTTTTACATTGACAAAGACCGTTGGTTCAATAAAGAAACCTTCACTTTTTCCACCAGTCAGTATTCGCTTACCTCCACAAGCGATGTCTGCGCCTTCGTCTTTCCCAATTTCAATGTAGCGTAATACTTTTTCCATATGTTCTTGACTTACAAGTGGTCCCATTTCTGATTCAGGATTATCACCAGGCCCAACGTTAATTTGCTGCGCTCGCTCCACAAAACTATTAATAAATTTATCGTAAACGCTTTCTTCAACAAGGATTCTCGATCCTGCTGAACATACTTGTCCGCTACCTGCATAAATACCAAATAGTGCATAATCAATAGCTGTTTCAAAATCTGCATCTGCAAAAATAATATTCGGTGATTTGCCTCCAAGTTCTAGCGAAATCTTTTTCATATTATCTGCTGCCGTTCTCATAATGTGCTTACCTGTTTTTGTTCCACCTGTAAAGGAAATCATATCCACCTTACTACTCGCTGCAATTTCATTTCCTACTATTGGGCCGGCCCCCATTACCATATTAGCAACACCTTTTGGTAGCCCTACTTTTTCAAGGATTTCAAATAGCTTTGTCGCAGTAATTGGTGTCACTTCAGAAGGTTTAAACACAATTGTATTTCCAGCTGCTAAAGCAGGTGCAATTTTCCATACACTCATCAATAGCGGATAATTCCATGGAACAATTAATCCACAAACACCAACTGGCTCTCTTACAACCATTGCTTGCATTGGATCGGCTACATGATATGTTTGCCCATCTGGCTTTGTAATCAATCCAGCATAATAGCGAAAACAAGCCGCTGCATCTCCAATATCTCCTTCTGCCTCACGGTATGTTTTTCCATTATCCATTGTTTCAAGATACACTAACTCTTCCATATTTTTATCAATTTCATCTGCTATTTTAAATAAATATGACGCCCTTTCAGCAGTGGATGTTTCTGACCAAATTCCACTATCGAAAGTCGCTCTTGCCACTTCGATCGCGTATTTTGTATCCTCAATTGTTCCCTCAGGTGCATATGCTATACCCTTGCCATTCGCAGGGTTAATTATTGTTCTTTTTTCTTGATTACTAGACTCTCTCCATTCACCGTTTACATACATTTTTAAATCTAGCACTATATTGAATCCTCCTTTATTGATCGTTTATATATTTATAAGCAAGTTTCATGCCAACATTTAAAACACAAAGGAATCCTATAAAAACTAACTATATTCTTACGTGTAATAAAAAAGAAATATGCGTTGTTGCATACACTATTCCATTTTGCATAAAACAAAACGTATATCAGTACCATTACCATCTTTCATTTTGCTGAAATGTGAGATGATAGTACTTGCCACCCACGAATAGTGGAAAACTCGCTAAACTAACAAAAAAGGAGAGGTCTATGTGACCTTCTCCTTTTTTAGGAATACGAGATTATATCAGTTGGCATTCCTTTTTCACTGACAATCCTTTGATATTTTCGACTCACTGAAGATTGGCTAATGCCAAGAGCTTTTGCTGCCTTAGTCGTTGTTTTATACTGCTTCATTGCAAGTAAAATCAATTGTTCTTCTACAGAATGTAGTGCTTCTTGTAACGGTAATACTCTCGTAATAACTGGTTTTGATTTTTTAAAGTCATAACCGGGGGTTAAAAACTTACTAACAAACTCAGCTTCAATTACTGGATCATCTGCTGATACTACTAAACGTTCAATCATATTTTGTAATTCACGTACATTTCCTGGCCATGAATAAAACTCTAGTAAGTTAAGTGCATCCGGAGTTAAATGATAGTTTTTATTATATTTTTCATTTAACTGTTGTAAAAAATGAAAAGCGAGTACTGGAACATCTTCCATTCGTTCTCGTAGAGGAGGCACTTGCAATGGAATTACATTTAAGCGATAAAATAAATCTTCACGGAACGTTCCTGCCTCTACCATCTTTTCCAGACTTTTATTTGTAGCGGCAATAATTTGTACATTTATTTTCGTAGGTATTGTACTTCCAATAGGAATTACTTCTTGTTCCTGCAGGACCCTAAGCAATTTCACCTGCAAATGTAGAGGCATTTCTCCAATTTCATCTAAAAATAAAATACCTTGATCAGCTCGCTTGAAATATCCTTCTTTTCCATTTTTATCTGCTCCTGTAAAAGCACCTTTCGTATAACCAAATAGTTCACTTTCTAACAAAGTTTCTGGAATTGCACCACAATTTAATTTTAAAAATGGCTTTGCAGATCGCTTTCCAAGTTGATGAATTGCTTGAGCAATTACTTCCTTCCCGACGCCCGATTCTCCGGAAATAAGAACATTGGAAGAGAAATCTGCTATTTTTTTAGCTTGGTTTATAATTTGCTCCATTTTCGGACTACAGTAAATAAGTTTCTTAAGAAAACGATCTTTATTTTTAAAATCATCTAATTCCTTCTTATATTGCTCTGATATTCTCTTTATTTCATGTAATTCCGTCTTTAATCTCGTAGCTTCTGTAATATCTCTTGAAGCAATAATAATACGATGAAGCTCTCCGTTTTCATCAAATACAGGATTTCCAACTGCCAATATTTTTCTTCCACTTTTTGTTTCTTGTACAACTGATACCTTTTTTTGTTGCTCCAATACTAATCGCGTAACAGATGGACTAAATAACCCTTTCTGTTCTAAGTCTAAAAGGTTTTTACCTAAAAGATCCTTCAAATTACTCCCCCAAAAATCATTAATAACGGTTTCACTGTAACGAATTAATTCCCCTTTATGATTAACAACTAATATTTCATCATAAATACTAGACAAAATTGCATGCAAATCTTTGTTTAAATCCTTTATATATTCAATTTCCATTGCCATGTCCTCAACCATCGGCAAATCTTGTACGATAATAACCATTCCTTCAATATTTCCATCAAAGTTTGGAATGGGACTGTAGTCAACTAATACACCCATCTCATTTGTGATTTGTAATTGATTCAAAATTGTCTTTCCCGTTGCAAATACGTTATTAATATGTCCTTCGTTAAAAATTTGTTCTGCTGGTACATTCATTACTCTTTCAGGTGTAGATTTAATCATCTTCAAACCAGATTCATTGCAATTTACAATTTTCTTTTCACGATCCACTACAAAAATCCCCATTGGAATAGACGTTAAAATAATTTTTAATATATCAACACTCTGATTTTCTTGTTTAAATAGTTCTGCAAAAACATCTTCTCTTCTTATATATCCTATTAACTCATCCATTTCATTTTTCACTATCGCAATCGGCGCTCCAATAATTTGAAACAGAGCTGTTAAAGAAATATTTTTACTAAGATAACATATTGTATCTAGCGAAACTGCATTTGCAAGCAATGCCTTGGAATGTAAGTCCTTACTGTTTGATAGCAGATCCTTGACATGAACGTATGCAAATAATTTCTCTCCCCTTTTTAAAAATAGAAAAGGTTCTTTTATATTTTCAACGTCTATATTCCATTCCTTTTCGGATTGATCGATAGGTAGAGAAACAATAGGTCTAATTTTATTACGAGCAATGGAAAACATTCTGCTATTCCTCCTTTGGGCTACTTAATTTGTATTGTATCATTAAATGCAGATTTTTTTAATTAATCTGAAAACAAAAAACATTCTTTCCTTTACTTAATAAAAAAAGGAAGATGAGCACTTCCATCTTCCTCATTGTTCTATCATTAATCACTACCACTAACGAAAAGGTCTTCTTGAATATAAGCTAATACCATACCTGGAATTACTTTATCTCCTGCCTCTACTTCTAAAGAGTGAACTTCTCCGCTACATCCCATCTTAATTACTTCCAGTTTACCATTCATATCTTTAATCGAAAATAATGGCTCCCATTCATAAACTCGAGAATCCTTAACAATAGAAACTTTTTCAATTGTTCCATAGCATGGACTCGTAATAATATCATAGTACATAATCAATCATCCCCTTCTTTTATTCTATTAATATTGCTCTTCTAACCTTTGTGACTGAAGAATCATATAAAAAAAGCTTTGAAACTCTTCTATGTCTTCAATCTCAATTCCTAACCTCGGTGCCCAATATTGTTCCTCTACAATATCTTCTTGACTTAATAAAATCATTCTCCCATTTTGAATAGAGGTAACCATTGCTTTTCCAAGAAACTGTTGTGAATACGTAACAGCTATATCGTAACGATGACTTTTCGACAAAACACAATAATAACCGATTGGTTGTCTCTCCACTTCTTCTAATAAAATATCCAGTTTCATTTGAGCCCTCCTTTAGGTTAAAAATGCAACCAACCTCTTAGGCGCGATGCTTCTACAATCTTACGAACTCCTTCAATATAAGCAGCAATTTTCATATTTACTCCAAAGTGTTTTGAAGTGTCAAGTACGTTAGAAAAACTAGATGTAATTTTCTCCTTTAAACATTGATCAACATATCGCTCTGTCCAATAATATCCTTGATTATTTTGACACCATTCAAAATAAGAAACAATAACACCACCCGAGTTTGCTAAAATATCTGGAACAACCAAAACTCCCTTTTCTTCTAACATCGTTATCGCCTCTTTTGTTGTTGGACCATTTGCAGCCTCAATGATAATCTTACATCCAAGCTTTCCTGCATTATGTTTCGTAATGACTCCCCCAATTGCCGCTGGAATGAGTACATCACATTCTTTTTCTAACAACTCCTGATTAGAAATTGTTTTACTAAAGAGATTCGATACTACACCGAAAGAATCTCTGTTTTCTAATAAATAAGGAACATCTAAGCCGTCTGGATTATAAATTCCTCCTATAGCATCTGATACCCCAACTACTTTCACACCAATATCATATAAATATTTCGCCAAATACCCTCCAACATTCCCAAATCCTTGAATAATAACTCTCATATTTTGTAGTGGAATTTGTTTTAACTCACTTACTAACTGAAGCGTATACAATACACCTTTAGAAGTTGCTGTTTCCCGTCCTTGTGATCCTCCTAGCATTAATGGCTTCCCGGTTATAAAGCCTGGAGAGTCAAACTCCCTAATATGGTCATATTCATCTAGCATCCAAGCCATAATTTGCGCATTTGTGTACATATCAGGAGCCGGAATATCTTTCGTCGGTCCCACAATTTGACTTACTGCCCTTACATACCCACGACTCAATAACTCTAATTCTCTAAAACTCATCTCCTGTGGATTACAAATAATCCCGCCCTTTGCGCCTCCATATGGCAGTCCTGTCACTCCACATTTCAAGCTCATCCAGCCAGCAAGTGCTTTTACTTCTTCTGCCGTAACATCTGGATGGAATCTAATACCACCTTTCGTTGGCCCAGCTGCGTCATTATGCTGAGCACGATACCCTTGAAATACCTTTGTTGTTCCATCATCCATACGAACAGGAATACTTACTTCTAAAAAACGCATTGGTTTTTTCAGAAATTCAAATACTTCGTCTGGATAATGTAAAAAATGAAGCGCCTCTTTTAATATAGCTTGAAATTCCTCTAAAGGATTTTCAACCTCACCTGTATGTTTTTCTGACTGAATCGGCACGATAACACCCCGCTTTTTATTTTTACTAATTATACAAAGCAATAATCGTGCCAAGTGAAAATGCTACGATAATCATATTGTGTCACCCTCCTACTTATGACGCTTTGAATGACTTATGCAATACTGCATGATTATTAAATATAAAAAGCAAAAGACATCGGGATTTATCCGATGTCTTTTGCTTTTTACATTTCCTGCACTTCTTCAAAATGCATTTGCGGAGGAGCTAAGCGGAACATATTTGTAATATATAAAAGGTATCCCATTCCAATAGCAGCCCAGCAAATACCGAGAATAAGTGAATGAACATTGAGATTAAACCATAGTACTGCTACAGTACCAGCACCTAAAATAGGCATCACTAAAAAATTTAAACAGTCTTTTATCGTTTTATATCTTTTTTTCTTAATTACATAGTAGGAAATTACAGATAAATTAACAAATGTAAATGCAATAAGCGCTCCAAAATTAATAAGTGATGCTGCCGTTTCTAAATCAATGAATATCGCAGAGAGTGAAATAACTCCTACAATAATAATGTTATATACTGGCGTTCGCCAACGAGGATGAATGTATCCGAATATTTTTTTCGGAATGACATTATCTCGACCCATTACGTACAATAATCTAGACACACTTGTATGAGAAGCTAAACCAGACGCGAGTGTCCCCATAAGCGTTCCTACTAAAAAGAAAGCTTGAAATAGTTTTCCACCAACATATAGCGCAATTTCTGGAGACGCTGATTCTTTATCTTTAAATACAGATGTATCTGGAAAGAAAGATTGTGTAAAATACGTAGTTGTAATGAATAAAACTCCACCGATTAAAGCAGTAAGAAAAATAGCCCGAGGTATTGTCTTCCTCGCGTTTGGTGTCTCTTCCGAAAATGTAGTTACTGCATCAAAACCTAAAAATGAAAAACAAAGAATTGTTGCACCTGCAACTAACGGTGATATTTGTATATCTGATTGAAAAAACGGCTGAATGGAAAAAACTTCTCCTGTTCCCTCTCCCGCTAATAAACCTTTTATAACTAGAAAAACAAACACGGCCATTACTAGCACTTGAAATATTACTAAAAACGTATTGAAGTTAGCAGTAACATTTACGCTAATAACATTTATAAGTGTAATCAGTAGAATAAAACCAATGACCCATATCCAATTAGGAACACTTGGAAAAAATGCTGACAAATAAATTCTCGTTAATAGTGCGTTCACCATCGGCAGAAACAAATAATCCAATAATGCGGACCATCCAACAAGAAACCCAAGTCTTGTACTAATTGTTTTCTGTGTATACGTATAAGCTGATCCTGCGGTAGGAAAAACCTTTACCATTTTGCCGTAGCTTGCAGCGGTAAACAACATCCCTGCTAATGCAATCAAATAAGCTCCTGGAACATGCCCACCTGTTTTTTCCGAAACGATTCCAAACGTATCAAATCCAACCATCGGTGTCATATACCCGACCCCTAGCATAACAATTGACCAAAGCCCTAACGAACGTTTTAAACCAACTACTTTTCCCACCTATCATTCCCCCTACTTTCTCTATCTCATTTTCATTTGAAAATCGACAGCGAAAAGGAAACGCTTTCAAATAGCTGTATACATCACACCAACTATTACAGTTCCCTTTTGTTTTTAAATATCATGCAATTTTCGAGCCAAAATGTATGTAATTAAAAAATTCAATTCGAAAGAAAACATATAGGTGGAATGAGGCCTCACTTCTTCTCATTTTTTATTCATTTTGACATAAGTTATTCAATCTCTCATACTGCTAAATATAAAAAATAAAACTTTAATTCGTGTTTTTTATTTTCACTCCCTTACAAATTTGGTTTTTATGAGATAGGAATATTTCCATGAAATAATAACATTATGTAAACTATCCATAGAAAAAAGCTGTCTTTTCTATAAAGACAGCTTTTTCTATGACACGATATTAAAAATTGAATGCGAAGTCATCGTCAGATAACTTTTCAACGTTCGTTGCTTTTACGTAACCATTTCCTTTTACAGAGAAGAAATCATGGTTTTTCGTATCTGTACGTAGACCATTTAAAACGATTGGGTTAATTTCTTCTTCTTCAAACTTCGGCTCAAGTCCTAAATTCATAAGTCCTTTATTCGCATTGTAGCGAACGAAACGATTTACATCATCTACAAGACCGATAGAAGTGTAAATTTCTTCTGTGTATGCCATTTCAATTTCATATAGTTCCATTAATAACTCTTGCGTTTCTTTTTGCACTTCTTGTTGATCTTCTGCAGAAAGCTCTGCGAAAAGTTGTTGTGCTAAAATACCGACGAATACGCCGTGAATGGACTCATCACGAATGATTAGGTTAATAATTTCACCACTTGCCGTCAATTTACCTTGACCTGCTAAGTAAAGTGGATAGAAGAATCCACTATAGAATAAGTAACTTTCTAAGAACACACTTGCTACCATTGCCATGTATAACTCTTTTTTCGTTACTTGAGGCTTTAATAAACGACGATAGTAACGAGTAATAATACCAGCCTTTTTCTCAAGTAATGGATGATTGTCTACCCATTCAAAAATATCATCAATTTCTTCTTCCGTAGCTAACGTTGTAAAAATATGACTGTAACTCTTCGCATGTACTTCTTCCATAGCTCCCATGAAAGCTAATACACTTTTTGCTTGTAAATTTTCAAGATGAACAAGTACAAGTGGCATCCCTTCGCCACCTTGTTTCGTATCTAAAAGTGTTAAACCACCTAATACACGCTTATAAGCAATTTGCTCTTCTTTTGATAATTGTGCCCAAGTATTTTTGTCAGAAGACACCGCGATTTCTTCTTCTGTCCAAAACTGAGCGATGTTTTGCTTCCAAAACATTAAACTAAAATCATCTTCCTTTTTGTTCCAGTTTACCGCACGCATTCAATCGCCCCTTCTCTAAATAAACATGAAAAATTGATAACTAAGCATGAGCAGGGTTCAGAAAACCCTGCTCATAATGTCTCACTTTTTTATATTAAACGGTACAAGCTACGCACTCTTCCACGCTTAATTTACGTGTTCTCGTATAATACAGACTCTTTAAGCCTTTTTTATGTGCATAGATGTAGTAACGTGCTAACTCACGTGTTGAAATATCACTATTGACGTAAAGAATTGTACTAATTCCTTGGTCAATATGCTCTTGAATTTCTGCAATTAAATCAATTAATTTAAACTGATTCATATCGTAAGAAGATTTATAGTACCAGAACGTATCTTTTGATAAATACGGCATTGGATAATATGTTGTCGCATTCGCATACGTTCTTGATTCGATTTGACTTACGATCGGCATTACGCTTGAAGTTGCATTTTGAACGTAACTGATAGATTGTGTTGGAGCGATAGCAAGACGGTATGAATTATATAATCCATTCTTCTGCACTTGCTCTTTTAAACTTGTCCAATCTTCTTTTGTTGGAATATGAATTCCTTCAAATAGTTGCTGAACTTTTTCAGTTACTGGGCTGTAATCTGTCGTTTCATACTTCTCAAAGTATGTGCCGTTCGCATAATCAGACTTATCGAAGTCTTTAAATGTTTCGCCTTTTTCTTTAGCGATTTCCATACTTTTCTCAATAGAGTAGTAATTTAACATCATAAAGAATGTACGTGCGAACTCTTTCGCTTCTGCACTTTCATAACCGATTTTATTTTTTGCTAAATATCCATGTAAGTTCATTGCTCCAAGTCCAACTGAATGAAGCTCATCATTTGCTTTTTTCACAGTTGGTGCATTCGGAATGATTGTCATATCAGAAACAGCTGTTAAAGCTTCCATTCCTGCATGAACTGCTTCACGAATTTCTTTATTTTCCATTACATTTACGATATTTAGTGATCCTAAGTTACAGTTAATATCGCGGCGGATAATGTCATCTGTACCGTAATCATTTATTTCAGAAGTTTCTTGTAGCTGGAAGATTTCTGTCTCGAATGTTCAACCGAGTTCGCTACTCCTCAGTCCGTTGCTCATGCAACTGCTGTATGTCACCATACAGGACAGACTATATCATCACCTACAGCATTACCTGATTAGGTGCTCCGCTTTTCGAACGCCAATCGCTTGCGCTCTACTCCCATAAGGGATAGTCGTTAGGCTTTTACTTATCTTAATCTTTCAGAAAGTCTCTTATTACTTTATGTTGTCTGATCACTCTGCTATACAAAATAATAAGATACATTCTGAACTTTTCTATGCTCATTCTAAGATAAGATTTAGCACGGTAGGTTACCTCAAACTTGAGGCTTTCCCCGTTTAACGGAGTTTTCGACTAGCATTTCTACTAGAAGGTGCTACATATTTAACACAAGTTCGACATCTTCACAGTTCCAATATCCTTCAGTGGATGCTGGTTATTTGCATTTGATTTAAACATTAAGTATGGGTAACCAGACTCAAGCTGAATCATTGCGATTTTAATAAGCATATCACGTGCACTAATATCTAGCGGCTTCTTCTTCACTTTCGGATTGCTCATTAATTCATCGTACATTTCATCAATATCAATATCATCTAAATGCTTGCCATATTCTTTAAACACCGTATAAGGCGCGAAAACATGGAAAGGTTCGTTTTTCTCAGCAAGCTCAAAGAACTTACTTGGAACGATAATTCCGATTGATAGAGACTGAATACGGCTCTTCTCGTCGGCATTTATTTTCTTTGTATCAAGGAATTCGATAATATCCCAATGGAAGATGTTTAAGTATACTGCACCAGCACCTTTTCGTTGGCCAAGTTGATTCGCATATGAAAACGAATCTTCAAGCAATTTCATAACAGGTACTACACCACTTGCAGCGTTATCAATCCCTTTAATTTGCTCACCACGCGCACGTAGCTTAGATAAGTTTAAAGCTACTCCCCCGCCAATTTTTGATAATTGCATTGCAGTATTAATGTTAAAGCCGATTGAATTTAAGCTATCGTCCATCTCTAACAAGAAACAAGACACCATTTCTCCTCTTCTGCTTCTTCCCGCATTTAAAAAGGTTGGTGTCGCTGGTTGGTAGTTTTGTTTTACAATCATGCTTGCGAATTGTTTTGCCTTCGCAACATCACCGCGTCCTAAGTATAATGACACAATTGCTACACGATCTTCATAGCTTTCTAAGTATTGTTTTTGATCATTCGTTTTTAACGCATAATCCTTGTAGAACTTAGATGCTGCCATATAAGATTGGAATTCGAAGTTTTCACCATAAGCGATGTTATATACTCCTTCTACTTCCTCCAAGCTATACTCGTCCAGAACATTGTAATAGTAATCATGTTCTTTCATATACTCCATTCGCTCTGCCACGCTATTAAAAGGAACGGTATTCTCTCTAGCTTCTTCCATAAAGACTTCTAATGCCTCTTTATCTTTATGAAGCTGATAAAAACCGTCCTGCATTTGCGTGATTTCATTATTCAGTTCAATGTGTCGCAATCTCCCGCACCCTTTCCTTAAAATATTCTACATCGTTATTTGTTCCTGATAACTCAAATTTTGATACAATAGGCACTTCATATTTAGCAGAAATTTTGTCAGCACTTGCACCGAACATGTCTCCCCAGTTACGATTGCCGCTTGCAGATACGCCTTTTAATTTGTCATTATTGCGCTCTAAAAATTCTAAAACACGTTCTGGTACATTGCCAAAACCTGTTGTATACGTAATAAGAATAAAGTCTTCATCTATTACTAGATCTTCACCAATTTGAACGGCCGGCATATTTAATTTGTGAATGAAACGCTTCACGTTTCCTGTCATAGAATCATATGCAACTAACATTTCCGACCCTCCCTCTCCAATCTATACTCTTTGTATGTCATTTCTTGATTTCTCTATATATTGTATTACGTTTCAAAATAAGACACAAGATATATGTATAAATTCTTTCTTTTTTTAACTTTTACTTTTCGACAAGACCGCCGATTTTTTTCAATACAATGACTATGAAACAACATTCTAAAACTCATGTCAATAAAGTGCTTTTCAAAAAAGTTGTCAACGAATTTAACCTCATTTTAAAAAAAGTTAACAATATATTTTGTCATAAAACGGCAAATGCTGGAGGAATATATTTCTCCAGCATCACGCAAAAAAGAACAGACATGAAACGATAATCTGTTCTAACAAACGATTACATTTATCAATTTTACTTTATTAAATATTATACATATACTTTCGTTGCTCGTTACATACTAAAAGATAACTATTATAGAAAAAGATTATTATTATGGCGTTTCAATTTATGTATGAAAAGTTTATTCAGAGTGCTCAATACGCAAAATATCTTTTACAAATATGTGATGCGGATTCTCATCTTTATCAAGCATTGTACATACAGGAGCTTCTTCATCAAAGTATACGATCATTCCTTCTATGTACTCATATGTCTGTTGAACTTGTACAGTTACTTTAATTTCTGCCGCTTGCTCATACGCCCTTTTTATTTTCTGAAGCATTTTTGTTGAACATTTTCGTTTCTCTGGATACATAACCATTCCCATACATCTATTTCCGGCTCTATCTTTCCACATATAATCCCAATGCGGTAAAATGCCTTGTTTAAAATCGCCCATAATTCTCCTCCCCTTTATCTTCTATTTATGAACGTGGCGTTTTTGAATATGTATAAATTACCTGTCCGCCGCGTTGTGCATTCCCAATAATATGTTTAAAATCTTCTCGACTTACTACAACTTTCCTAAACGTATAAAATACATCTTTCGTTGCAACATACTCCTTTATCTCACCATTTTTCAGCTGATCCAAAATTGTATTTGCTAATTGTTCATCCATGTATTTCACCTCTATGCAATATTTTATTTTATCGTATCTTTTATAGGTCAACAACTGTAAATTTTTCCTGTTGCTATGCCTTCATTTCATTTTCATTATTTTACAAGCAGTATTGCTTTATTATATGTCCACTAAATATCATATACTAACATAGCTACTTCTCTATATCAAACATTTTGGCATTCAATCATACAAAGTTCCATACCACTATGTTACAATATACAAATAGAACTAGGAGGGATACTATGATTCGGAAAGCAACAAAGACAGATGCAAAGGCAATATCTCCTTTATTGTATAATGCTCTGCATGAAATTGCTGAAAAAATCACTGGTAGCACAGTTGAAGCAAATGTATTACTAGGACTTGAAAAATGGTTCGTAAAAGAAAATAATCGATTGAGCTATGAAAACTGTTTAGTGGCGGAACAAGATGGAAAGGTAGTTGGGGTTATTGTCGCTTATCACGGTAGTGACGCTCAACAACTTGATGCACCAATCATACGCCACTTAAGAGAACTACATGAAGATGAATCCATTACGTTAGAAAAAGAAGCTGAACTTGATGAGTATTATATTGACACGTTGTCAGTTTCAAATATGTACGGCGGACGTGGCATTGGCTCTAAGTTAATCGATGCAGCTGAACTTCATGCAGCTGAAACAGGTTATGAAAAAATCGCCTTACTTGTTAATTTAGAAAACAAGCGTGCTTTTTCACTGTATGAAAAACTAGGTTACAACAAAGATAAAACCGTAATGCTCGTTGGCGAACCTTATGCTCATCTAATAAAACCATTACGTACATTGGTTTCTATATCTTAAAAAAAAGCACACGATTTTATATAAAATCGTGTGCTTTTAAGTTAATTTTGTATTTAATACACTTCCATTCATCGCCTCATGGAACGTATACTTTGTATATCCCCACGGCTTCCGATGAAAAATAGGAGGTCCAGACCATCCCATCGCCCTCAGTTCCGCACCAATCATCGTATTAAAATAGCTATGTCCTACTATCGCGATTTTCCCGTGCACCATTGCATAGTGATGTAACATGTTAGCAGCTTCTTTTGCCCTTCCCCTTGCTTCCTTATACGACTCAACATCTTTATGATACCCAACCATCCATAAAGCACGTCCAATAAAAAACCAAGTCCCCGGCTTACATTTAAACCATTCTGGTGCAAAAAAACTCGACGGTACTTCTACTTCCCTAAAAAGAGAATTTTGCACAAAGGACAAAGAATTCATTAATTCCGCTGCTGACTGTACAGCACGTCTTTGATCACTCGATACAATTAAATTTGCCGATTCTACTGCCTCAATTGTTTCAATCGGTATGTTACATTCCCTACTCATACTATCTACATCATATCTCTTCAGCCATTCATGAAATGAAGTAATTGTCATCGGTTCTATAGTACTATTCAAGCGACCATGACGAATAAAAGATATCCACATTCTTTTCACTCTCCATTCATCACTTACGAACTATATTATGTACTATTTCTTACATTCATCATAACATGCTGAAAATAAAAGTTACATATTGTTACATATCTCCGCCACTACTATGAGTAACTGAAGCATCTATTCCATCAAAATATGTATTCGTTTCATGTTGACGAATTTTCTTCAACTGTGTATAAGAAAATAAATATAAGAACAAAGCTATAAAGCTCCCCATAATTTCAAACATTATTTTACCGTTCCTATTTCCCCCTTATTAAACAGACCAACATCCATTTTCATTATAAAGATATAAACACTTTTTCTCCAGCATCATATGAAATATGGATATTATCTTACAAAATATGAATATTTTTCGACTTTTTCCTTTGAAAACATTTACAAAACAGGAAACATAGTTCAAAATAAAGGAAAATAAAAAATCCCAAATTATTCTTTTTTGGAAAAACTGTAACAAGGAGAGTTGCTTATGCAGATCGCAGAAACTGGAGATATCATCGAATTTAAAGGTGGAATGCAAGGCCGTGTTCAAAAGGTAAATCAAAACTCTGTTATTGTTGATATAACAATTATGGAGAATTTTAGAGAACTAGATATGGAACCTCTTACAGTTGTAAGTCATAAAAACTATACTGTCATTAATCAAAATGCATAATATAATAGAAAGAAAAGTCCTGTATAGTATACAGGACTTTTCTTTCTATTAACGATTATCAATCGTTTCCGGATATAGATCGTGGTTCATCATACGGTAATCTGCCATTTGTTCATACTTCGTTCCTGGTCGACCGTAGTTGCAATATGGATCAATTGAAATACCACCACGTGGTGTGAATTTGCCCCATACTTCAATGTAACGCGGATCCATTAATTTAATTAAATCATTCATAATTACATTCATACAATCTTCGTGGAAGTCACCGTGATTGCGGAAGCTAAATAAATATAACTTTAAAGATTTACTCTCTACCATTCTTTGTTCAGGAATGTAGCTAATATAAATTGTTGCAAAGTCTGGTTGTCCTGTTTTCGGGCATAAGCTTGTAAATTCAGGACAATTGAATTTTACAAAGTAATCACGGTTTGGATGGTTATTATCAAATACCTCTAAAATTTCTGGGCTATATTCAAATAAATATTTTGTATTTTGATTTCCTAATAATGTTACATCTTTTAAATCTTCATCTAATCTTCCTGCCATTTTAAACATCCCTTCTCTTTATACGCCTCGTTTATTTCCCCATACTAACGCATGAAGCTGCGGCAATACTTTCGCATCATTCATTTTTTTACAATTAACAGCTTTTTCAATAAGCCACTCATACTTATCTAATAATTTTTTAATAAGCATTGCATCATCCACTGTTTTCGTATCATCGTTCCCTACTTGTAAGAAAAATGGTACAGATGGATAACGTTCGTGCATCTTAACTGCATATTCAAAGTCGCGATCATCGAATACTACTACTTTTAAACTAATATCTTTTCCTGCTAGTTTCTGAATTACAGCATCTAACTTTTGATAATCTGTTTTCATTCCCGAACTTGGTGGTTTTGGCGAAATGGTTATCTCATCAATTTGAAGTAACCAATCTTGCCATTTACTCCCTTGTGTTTCTATCGCCGTTCGCATCCCATTCTCTTTTAATATAGAAAGAAGCGACTCAATATTTTTCAATAAAACAGGATTCCCACCCGAAATCGTAACATGAGAGAAATTTTCTCCTCCAATTTCAACAAGCTCATTCCAAATGTCTTCCGCTGGCATTTGTCTAATTTGATCTTTTGCCGATCCATCCCATGTAAAAGCAGAATCACACCAAGAACAGCTATAGTCACAGCCAGCAGTTCGAATAAACATAGTCTTTTGCCCGACAACCATGCCTTCTCCTTGAATAGTCGGACCGAATATTTCTAAGACAGGAATTTTACTCATCGAGCATCCACTCCCGTCTTACTTCCGCATAACTAGTTGGCGTCTCAAATAGACGAACAAATTCAACACGAGCTCCTTTATATTCGTTCACACGATTATCTTTCGTTAATGCTTCTGCCATCTTTTCATAAATCCAAACGACCATATTCTCAGCAGTCGTATTCATCGCTGGTAATGTTTCGTTTAAATAACGATGATCTAAATATATTTCAATTTCGTTTTTCCAAATTTCTTTTATATCTCCAAAGTCAATTGCAAGGCCTATTTCATTTACATATCCACTAATCCCAAATACAACTTTATATGTGTGACCATGTAAGTTTTTACATTTTCCTTCATAACAGTGTAAATGGTGCGCTGCATCAAATGTAAATTCCTTGCTGACCATTACTCTTTTATTATGATATTTGAGTTGTTTACGTTGAATATCCTTGTCCATTTTTTGCAAATTTTCTACGATGCGAAATCCAAAGAAATTATCCATTAGTTGTTCGCTCCTTCGCGTTCTTGTAAGTACGTATCTAATCCTGCTTTACGAAGTTGACATGCTGGACATTCACCGCAACCATCACCAATGATTCCGTTATAACATGTTAATGTTTTTTCTCTAACAAACTCGAATGCGCCAAGTTCATCAGATAATTTCCACGTGTCTGCTTTATCAATCCACATAAGTGGTGTATGAATGACAAATGGATAATCCATAGATAAATTTAATGTAACGTTTAACGATTTCACAAACACGTCACGGCAATCTGGATAACCACTAAAATCAGTTTCACATACACCCGTTACAATATGACGTGCCTCAACTTGTTTTGCTAATACAGCAGCAAATGATAAGAATAGTAAATTTCGTCCATCTACAAATGTCGATGGCAATTCACCTTCTTCATGTGTAATCTCCATATCCGTTCTCGTTAACGCATTTGGAGCAAGTTGATTTAATAGACTCATATCTAGTACCGTATGTTTAATTCCTAGCTCTTTCGCAATTTCCACTGCACAATCAATTTCTAATTTATGACGTTGATTGTAATTAAATGTTACAGCTTCTACTTCTGCAAACTGCTCTATTGCCCAAAATAAACATGTTGTACTATCTTGTCCACCACTAAAAACAACAACTGCTTTTTCTTTTTTCATTTCACTCATTCTCCTTCTCTACTACGAATAAGAAGAAAGAACGTTCTTGAACTGTCACAATAAAAAAACAAAACAATACCTAAGGATATTGTTGTTTCCATAGTTTTTTATAGAGGGAGTTCGCGAACCTCTCCCATGCGGTGCATGGAATTTCTTCTTTCATTGACAAAACATATTGTAACATATTGTATACTACCAGAAAAAATTTCTGATTTTTCCGCTATTTTATATTCCATTTCTTTCATTTTATAGTATGATTAATTTACTATTCGGAGAGAGGAGGCATCCCACTGAAACACTTTATTATTTACCTCTTTTTAAATATTTTATCCATTCTCGTTACAATGCTTATTTATCACTTATTTTGGAATCAAAAAGGGAAACGGTCTCCTAAATTAAATTCAGCTATATTTATTGTACTGTGTTGCCTCGCTACAATACTATGTATCACTTTTGCAGCAAAAACAAATAATGGTTTTCAATTTGATATGCGTCATATCGTATTAATTGTCGGTACATTGACAGGAGGGCCTATTGCTGGTGGTTCTATTTTAGCTGTATTAAACATATATCGCTTCTTATTAGGAGGAATAGGTGTTTTCCCATCCCTTATCGCTTCTATTGTTCTATTTATTGTTCTACTATTAACGTACAAATTTTTCAATCGAACTTCTAATCGTATAAAAATAGCACTTGCTATTATTTACAGTCTCACATATGGATTTAGCTGGATACCCTTCTTCCTTTCAGAAGTTACAAATAAGGTAGATTATATACCCCATATTATTGTGTATGAGTTATGTACGATGCTTGGTACGATCCTTATTTTATATTTACTACACATATTACAAACTCAGGTTCGTCTCCAAAATGAGCTTATGAACGCTGAGAAATTTCATTTAATCGGTGAAATGGCAGCTTCCATCTCGCACGAAATTCGCAATCCTTTAACTTCAACGAAAGGATTTTTACAACTATTGCAGTCTGATACATGTACCGAGCAAGAACGGAAATTATATATCGATATTGCCATTAATGGTATTGAGCAAGCAAATCATGTTCTCACAGACTATTTAACCTTTGCAAAACCGAGTATTGAAAAAGAACAAACACTACAACTCGAGGAAGAATTACTGCATGCACTATCTTTAATTACACCACTTGCCAATTTAACAAATGTCCGTACTCATTACATAAAGCAAAGTACTTCTTTCTTTATCGCTGGAGAGAAGCAAAAACTAAACCAATGCTTATTAAATATTTTAAAAAACTGCATTGAAGCTATGCCAAAAGGCGGCGATCTTTATTTCACATTAGTTCCTGATCATAAGCATATCCAGCTATATATAAAAGATACAGGAGTTGGCATGGATCAAGAACAGGTGAAGCGCCTCGGTTCTCCTTTCTATTCAACGAAAGAAAAAGGGACTGGTCTTGGAATGATGGTTGTATTCAGTGTTGTTCAAGCTATGAATGGAAAAATTGATATTATAAGTGAAAAAGGAATCGGTACAACCTTCTTATTAACCTTTCCACTCATACAAAAAACGTGATGAAATAATCATCACGTTTTTTCTGTTCCTTCAACTAATTCAGCAAAAGCTTTCACTTTTCCATGTGGTTTTTGATTCTCTTTACGTGCTTTCCAAGCACGCTCTTCTTCTCTCTTTTTCTTGGACATACTTTTCAACTCCTTCTTTTCTTTCTCCATGTAGTATTCCAAAGTAAGAAAGAAAACTATGCATGTATCAAAAAAGAAGTGGTTTCCCACTTCTTCCACTTTATCGCTGCAAAATTGCGTATTTCGCCTCTTTTAACTGTGTAAGATGTCTTTGTTCATGTAAATCAAGAAATTGAACCCACTGATACAAATTCAAATCATTAAAAACAGGATGCTTTAATCCATTTTCAACTAATTCTTTTTCATCTATGATACTATGAAGCGCATGTAATAGTTCTTGTCGTGAATGTTCTAGCAATTGAATTCCTTGCTGTTTTTTCATTAAAGTTTCTGTTGGTTGCATTTGCTGAGGAGCTTCTCTTTTATGTGTGCGATCAAGCGTAAGTTGGAGGTCTTTAAATGGAGTCGCATTTCTTTCATTTTTGTGTAGAGCATATACAAGGGCAGATGTGACAGATTGTTCAACTAAATGTAAGTGATGTAAAATTTGAATAATACTCCATTTATCACGGCGTGGCTTTACATTCACTTCTGTATCATTTAACATTTCAATTTCTGATAATAGCGTGCTTCGGGTAGACTGCAATGAGTTCACCAAACTTTCTAAACTCACATCCATATTAGATTGAAGCATACTTCTTTCCCCCCTTTTTGTTGGTGAAAAGAGGTGCTCCTTATTAGAAACACCTCTTTAGTATTCTGAATTTTCTTTTATTATCTCATCATTTTCCCATTATGTCGATGTTAAACATGTGAAAAAAAGCGCATGTTTTTTACAATTTTGTGTCGTCAATCGCATGTAACCATGCTTCAATTTCTGTAATGACACTTTTCACACAACCTTCAGCAAATGGTGATGTTAAATTTGCCACTTCTACTAATTCTAAGAATGATTTACTTCCACCTTGTTGGCAAAGGTTCACATAATCTTCCCATGCCTCTTGTCTATTATCTCTTGCGCGCTTCCAAAATTGCAGTGCACAAATTTGAGCTAACGTGTAGTCAATATAGTAGAACGGCGAGCTATAAATATGCCCCTGACGTTGCCAGAAGCCACCGCGCTCTAAATAATCATTATCTTCATAATCACGATGCGGTAAATATTTCTTCTCTATGTTACGCCATGCTGTCTTACGCTCTGCTGGTGATGCTTCTGGATTTTCATATACATAATGTTGGTATTCGTCGACAGATACACCATATGGTAAAAACAGAAGTGCTGAACTTAAGTGTGAGAAATAATATTTATCTGCATCTTCTTCAAAGAATAGTTTCATCCATGGCCATGTAAAGAATTCCATACTCATAGAATGAATCTCACACGCTTCATATGTTGGCCAATTATATTCTGGAATTTCAAATTTACGACTTTCATATACTTGGAAAGCATGACCAGCTTCATGTGTTAATACATCAATGTCACCAGATGTTCCATTGAAGTTTGAGAAAATAAATGGCGCTTTATAATTTTCGATATATGTACAATATCCGCCACCAGCTTTTCCTTTTTTCGCAACTAAGTCTAATAAATCATTATCTAACATGAAATTGAAAAATTCATCTGTTTCAGCTGATAACTCTTTATACATCGTTTTCCCATGATTAATAATCCAATCTGCATCTCCTTTTGGAGTTGGATTACCTGTAGCAAATTCAAAGTTTTCATCGTAATATGCTAGCTTTTCTACACCGATACGTGCTTTTTGTCTCTTTCTTAATTCCGTTGTAACTGGAACGATATAATCAAGTACTTGCTGACGATAATTCGCAACCATCTCCGCATTGTAATCTGTACGATACATTCTTGCATATCCTAGTTCAACAAAGTTTTTGAAACCTAAAGATTTCGCAATTTTCGTTCTTACTTTAACAAGCTCATCATAAATACGATCTAGTTCTTCCTCATTTCCAGCTAAAAATCCGTAGTATGCTTCACTTGCTGATTTACGTTCACTTCTTTCTTTTCCTTGCATAAATGGAATCAGTTGCGATAATGTTCTTTCTTCTCCCGCAAAGTCAATTTTTGCAGATGCTAACAACTGTGTATATTGTGAAGACAATTTATTCTCTAATTGTAAATCTTTCACGATTTCATCTGAATATGTTTTTAAATCACATTCTGCTAGAGCGAATAATTGCTTTCCGTAATAGGCTTCTAATTCTTCACGAAATGGAGAACTAATTAACGCCTTATAATATTTTGTTCCATATCCTTGTACAACTGGAGAGTATTCATCAAAGAAATCTTGCTCCTCCTTATAAAAAGCATCTGTCGTATCAACAGAATGACGAATGTAACAAAGATTCCCCATTGTACCAAAATCATTGCGAATTTCATTAATTGAATTGATAACTTGTTTTTGTTCTTCTACAGTTTTTGTGTTATCAAATTTCTCTAAAGCAACAGTAAATTTCTCTTTTAATTCTTCAATATTTGGCCGTTTATATTCATAGTCTTTAAATGACATGAACGAGCCTCCTCTCCATTATGTATACCTTTACTATAATTCAATACTTCTTCCCAAATCCCCTCTTAGTTTTCAACAAAATTCGGCAGCTGCCATCTTACTTACTTATATGCAAAAAAGCCTTGGATTTTTTATCCAAAGCTCCTTTGGAACATAGTATCACTTTTCATACTTTCCAATTTTTTTCAACAAATCAAGTAATTCATCCTTTTCATCCTTCGTTAACATTTCAAAAGACTGATGTATAACTTGCTCATGCCCCGGAAAAATAGAAGCAATAAAACTCTCCCCAGACTCCGTTAATTGCGCATAAATAACACGTCTGTCATTCGGACATGGGATTCTCTTTACTAATCCCTTTTTTTCCAGCTTATCTACAACATATGTAATGCTGCCACTAGCTATTAAAATGCGCTCACCAATTTGCTGAAGTGGTTGACCACCTTTATGATATAGCAGTTCTAATACAGCAAATTCAGTTGGATTTAACCCGTTACTTTGTATAGATTTATTTGTAGTATCCATAACAGAACGGTGTACACGAGATAATGCAATAAATACTTTTAAAGATTGAGAAATATCTTCTCGTTCATTATTTGATGTCATACAACTTTCAACCCTTCACTTAAATTCTCAGCAATAAAAAGAAAATACAGCTTAATACTTCATGTGAGTTCCGAATGAGCATTCACTCATCCATTTCTTCTCCCCTAATATATTACGAATCATTCTTGAATAAAAACATGACAATTTTAACATAGTTTATATATAATGATAATAAAAAAAGAAGGAGTACCACATTTGAAAGTCAAATTCCAAAGCATAGTTTTATATATATTGCTTGTTATCCTACCAACGATAGTGATTGGTGCTACATTTTATTCCTATCATACGTATAAAATGAAGCAGGAAAACAAAACATCTGCTCATACGGTTCTCTTTTTATATAGAGACTATTTAGATCATCACCTTGGTGAAGCAATTTCTGCCTTAGAAATGCTTGCAAAAGTCGTAGGTACCGAGACTGGTAACATAAATGGGATTAAACAAATTGTGCATGATACAGATGGAAACGATGCGCGCTTTTCTGGTCTATATTACGTTACACCAGAAGGAATCATTACCATCGCATCAGAAAGCGAATCAAGACCTGTAGACGTCTCAGACCGCAAGTATATTCAAGACGCATTACAAACTAAGAAAACAACTGTATCATCCGTCATTACAGATCGCGTCCTTGGACATCAAGCTATTATAATCGCTTCCCCAATATTTAACAAACAGAAGGAACTCTCAGGCTTATTGTTAGCAAGTTTACGCTTTGACTACATTTCATCTTCTTTAAATGCTATTAAACCACAATACCATTTCGAAGTAACTGATAAACATGATGTAGTTTTTCTAACTGATGACAATAATGAAACAAGCGATGCGCATTCTAATATGCTCACTACCCCACTCCAAAGGTTAAATTGGAAGGTCTCTGTTTCTCCATTACCTATCCACAAGCAAACTTTATACCAATGGGTTGCAATAGAATGTATAGCTACTTTATTTTTAATGTCTATCTTATTTTTACTCGCTCAATATATGTTATTAAAACGGCAAACAAAGCTGGAAAGACAACAAAATGAACTGCAAAAAATTGAATTGGTTGGAACTTTTGCAGCGAGTACAGCCCACGAAATCCGCAATCCTCTTACGGGAATTAAAGGACTCGTTGCGCTATTAAAAGAAAAATATAAAGATGAACAGGATCAGTTTTACTTTTCCATCATCGAACAAGAAATAGAGAGAATTAATGAAATTGTAAGTGAATTTCTTATTCTTGGAAAGCCAACTGCTATCATTGAACAAACATATGATGTGAGAACTATTCTAAATGAGGTAGCATTGATTATTCAATCTGAGGCGAATCTACATAACATTGTATTCCATCTACATTTGCCAGACCATCCTGTTCATATCCGTTGCTCAAAAGACCATATGAAACAAGTGGTTTTAAACATTACAAAAAATGCAATTGAAGCCATGACTTCTAGTGACACACTAACCATTGTCGTAACAGACAATGAAACACACGCACAATTGCAAATTATTGATACTGGAAAAGGTATTCCAAAACATATTCAAAAACACCTCTTTCATCCGTTCTTTACTAATAAAGATACTGGAACAGGTCTTGGACTTGTCATATGTAAACGAATTGTAGAGATGTACGATGGGCATATTTTTATTGACAGTAAAGAAAACAAAGGAACGACAGTTCATATCGAAATACCGTTACATAAAGTATAATTATCCTTATCACAAAAGGGTAATTATACTTATTTCATAAAACCCGCCACAAGCATTCGCCAAAAATTATTCGATTTTCCTTCATATCCGATTTGGAAAATAGGTACCTTTATAATGGAAAACCATTTTGGTGTTTGTTTTTCTTTATAGCGCTGGTATTGTAAAATAAGCTTGTCCAATTCTTGACTAACTTGAATTGTTTCCCTACTAGTTAACCCGCTTGTTAATCCTAGTTGAATCATTTCTTCACGCTTCATATGAATATCACGTGAAAGCTTTTCTAATGTGTACTTCCTTTTTACAGTAAACATCCATATCCCCCTTATTATTCTTCCATGCTCTCAACTTCACTTCACTATTGACCTTTTACCTGCTTAATCATATTCAAATTTGAAGAATCAGAAAATTAAACATTTTCTCCCTGTAATTTACAAATCTTTACCCTCACTTTGAGAATTATTACAAATTATTCTATCTTTGTAAATACATTCGCAATAATAGACATTTTTTTCATCTTCTTTTTTTACAAATACCAATTAAATAGCGGTTTCTCTATTTACCATATACTTTTCTTCGACATTTTTTGTTTAATTTATATAAAAAAGCAAAACATAATGATGATTGATAAAGTGAAACTTTAATCAGTGGGGGGTTTTGTTCATCCCCCACTGATTATTAGCACTCACCAATCGGGCGTTTACGAGCAGTGGATCTTCCCCCTAACTTCTTTGCTCCAGCCGAATTTTGAGGTGGGAATCTTACTGCCCGCAAATAGCGGGATAAAATAGAGAGGAAATATTTATATGCGCAAATATACGATTGCATTGCTCATTTTTACTATGTTCTTACCATCCTTCTTGTTTCCGATTCAAGCCAATGCCCATACAAATAAAGTAGCTATTGTCATTGATGACTTCGGAAATAATATGAAGGGAACTGATAAAATGTTATCACTTCCCATTCCACTGACTGTTGCTGTTATGCCTTTCCTTCCTTCTACAAAAGAAGATGCAATAGCTGCCCATAAAAAAGGCCATGAAGTTATTATACATATGCCAATGGAACCTATTAAAGGTAAAAAAGAATGGCTTGGACCAAAAGCACTTACAACTGATTTAAGCGATGAAGAAATAAACAACCGACTCGAACAAGCGATTAAAGAAGTACCGCATGCAATTGGAATGAACAATCATATGGGATCAAAAGTAACAGCTGACGAAAGAATTGTACGTCTTATACTTACAGCTTGTAAAAAACACGGTTTATTTTATTTAGATAGCAAAACAAACCCTAATAGTGTCGTCCCACAAATCGGAAAAGAATTAGGGGTGCCTATTATTGAAAACCAACTATTTTTTGATGATGTTTATACAGCAGGACATATTTCAAAACAAGCTCAATTACTTATCAAAAAAATTCAAGAAAAACCAATTATGGTAGCTATCGGACACGTTGGGCCTCCAGGTGAAATTACATCACGTGTTATAGAAACCTCTATTCCCAAAATTCGCGAGCATGCAGACTTTATTTTTTTGTCTGATTTAGCATTATCTCCACCTGCTGTTTCAAAATAAAGTGAAACTTTAATTAGTGGGGCATTCACCACTAATTATTAGCCCTCACCAATCGGGCGTTTACGGGCGGCGGTGCTCACAAAAATAGTGGGAGACAATTCATCACTTACACGAAAAAAAGGTACCACTCTACATATAGTAGATTGGTACCTTTCCTTTTCACTTAAATATAATCTACATGACTCACTCTGAATCCTTTTTTTTCTATTTTTTCGATTAATTTCTTTAATCTTTTTTCATCTAACTCATCTGATATATTTACGATAATACGGCGAATATATTGATCACCGTTATCTAGCGTAAACAACCCACCGATATTATATGCTTTTAACAATGTCCCAAGCTCTTTAATCGTTCCCTTACAATCTTGTGTTGCAATTGTTAATATATAACCACCCGTCCGCATACCGAATGAGTCTTCAATAACATCAAATACATTGGAATGTGTTAAGATACCAACAAATTCATTATAATCATTTAGCACCGCTAAAAATGGGAGACGACGAATCACATAAAACGCTCTGAAGAAAGAATCCTTTTCAAAAATAAATGCAGAGGAATTTTCTAACATATCTCCTGTACTTACATGCTCTAATCCGCTATTACACTTCTTTTCTAATAAATCTACTTTATAAATAATCCCCATGAATAGCTTCTCATCTTCTGCTAATACAGGGATTGCTCGAAATCCCGTTTCATTCATAATTTGTAATGCTTTTTCACCAGTATCATTTATCTTGCAATAAGTCACCTGCTGTTTTGGCAGAAAATGATATTTAACTCGCAAAATATGTTCCTCCTTACATGTCAACATGTAATCTATATATAATAAGGAGACCTATATTTTATGAGTAAAATTATTTTTAAAACGCTTTCATTTATTTATGGAATTGTAACAACATCGCAAACATTTTTATATAACAGAGCTCTTCGCACCTTTTATCATTAACAACTTTACATGATAGTTCATTAAATATTCTATACCCTCTAGCCATTTTTTCGCTTCTTCTGGCGTTTTCCCCCACACAATCATACCGTAATTATGAACGAGAACTACTCCTCCACCTTCAATAAAATTCGGAACATTACTTTCTAACAAATCAGCAAATTTCTTTTCATCTTCTACAATTGGAATTGTCATTTCTGTTATACCTTCTTTTCCAAAAACACGTTCCACGCTACGTTTATCGAATGTTACTTCTCTTGCTTCTCCGTATAACTCTGATATTAAATGGCTATCTACAGTCTGTACTTGTAAAATACATTCCGCACTGCTTTTTTTATAAATATCCGCATGCATAAATGACTCTGCCGCTGGTTTTTCCTCGTTTTCAAACACTGGCTCACACATGCAATTGACAACAATAAAATCCTCTTCTGAAAACAATCCTTTATCTCTTCCCTCGACATTCACTAAAAATGTTAATGGCTCTTTTGACGTACATAACGATAAACTAATTTTTGTACCATAAAACCAATCACGAAGTGCCAATTCAGATTTCACATCTTTTAATTCATTCCATTTCTTCAGAAAAAATAACATTTCGTCACCCCCGTCGTAATATTTATATAATGTTCGAATCCTTTCTATGTAAAAGGAATATTTTTTGATTATTCTAAAAATTTAATTGAATTATCACATGAGAATGCTTTTTTGTCAATATGATTTCAACGCTCCTCGTAAAAATAGGCTACTCATATACCAATCCCGCCGTCCATGTCCTACTTCATTTTACAATAAAAAATACGTTATTCTTCTAATGAAAGAATAACGTATTTTTCTCATTTGCTTTAAGTTCGTAAAGAATGACGGATCTTTTATCTTCGCATTCGCAACTGTTAAAAATTTAAAATGCGGCATATATTTCAATGCACGATAATCAATAATCTCATTCGTATTTAAAAACAAGTCCTTTACTTGCAATAACTCTTCTTTCGTAATTGGTGTATTTAAATCTTTTCTATTACATACTTTTTTATTAACAAATTCTCTTAATTATTTATCTGTTATCATATTTTGGCTATCCACTTGATTCTTTGTTTCCGTATGGCATGAATTAGAGTTATCATCTGCTTTCTCTGTTTCTTTGTCGCCTAATGTTGCTACTACTAGCGCCTTAATATAATTTTTTCAAAATAAAATTCCCTTATATTGATAACTGCAATATTACATGTAAAATATGTTTCTAGCGATACACAATAAAAATCCCTTTATTCAAAGGGATTTTTTACCTATCGTATGAAGAATTTCACTTTTTTCTTTCTCATTAATAAAACCAATTTTTTGTAAAATATTTGCATACACTACAAGTTTATTATATATGCGTTCTGACATATTCCCCCTTCTTTCCTTCAGCCAACTTTTTTTATATTGGTAAATTATATGAAGGAAATGAGAAAATGTGTCCACTTTTTGCATGAATGCAAACCTTTTATTTCATTACTGCTTTCACTTTATTTAACACACTGTCCATTGAATATTATGCTTCTTAACTTCTTCTTCAAAACTATATGGCATTTTCTTATCACAAATAACATGTTGAATACGAGAAAATCCTGCTATTCTATAATTCCCTTTTACGCCTACTTTTGTATGGTCGCATAAAATATATGTTTTCTCAGCTAATTTCATCATCGCTTCCGACAGTTTTGCTTTTTCTAATTCAAAACTGGAAACGCCAAAACTAGGTAATAACCCATCAATCGAAACAAACGCTTTATGAAAATGAAATTGATGAATCACTTGCTGAGAAATAGATCCTGATACACGCGAATGCTTTGGGGATACTTTTCCACCAATAAATAAAACTTCACCGTGAAACATCTTTTTATTAATAGAAGAGATTAATTGTGTCGCTACTGGAAAAGAACTCGTAACAATCGTTAAATTTTTTCGATGAACAAGATATGGAACCATCTGAAGTGGTGTACTTCCGTCATCAATTGCAATGACATCACCATCTTCTACAAATGTTGCTGCTTTATAACCAATTCTTTTCTTCTCTTCTATATGTAGCATTTCTCTTTCTAACATCGGCGCCTCTATCCCGGCACCTGGAAGTTGAACAGCTCCACCATACACTTTCTTCAACTTTTTTTCACGATCTAACTCTTCTAAATATCGACGAATTGTTTCTGTTGATACAGCGAATTCTCTCGCTAATTCTGAAACCTTTACTTTTCCTTTAAACTCTACTTTTTCAAGAATAGTCCGCTTTCTTTCTTCTCCTACTACAGACATAGCTTCACCCCATTTGTATCTACCTCATAAAGTTCCTTGCTTATACAAAATTATAATTTTCTTTGTAAGTAGAAACCTCTTCATGAATATAAATGCCGCGCTTTTCTAGTTCATCAAAAACAAGTTGTGGATTTTCGAAAGCTTCTTCAGGCGTAACAACACCCATTTTATTTACATTCCCATTTGCAATTAACTCGGTAGCAATTCCAAATGGAATACCGACGTTTCTCGTATAAGCTCTTAAATTTTCCCATCCTACAATAGATCCATCAGATAACGGATGTGTATGATATAATACATGTCTCTGTTTCTCATTATTTTTCATACCTACTACTTCTACATGAAGTGCATAACCGTATACTTCCGTCTCTTGACCTTCTTTCGATTGTAATAAATACTGCGAAATACAATCCATAATGCCAATTTCTTTCCCGTTTATTTCAATTTGATCATTACGCAATATGCCGTAATCATATAAAGCACGTACGAGCTGCATATTTTTCTTTGGCCAAGTTCCTCTCGTCTCTATCAGTTTGACACCTTTATTTTCTAGTGCCTTTGCTAACGTAATCGTTTCAGAATGCGGAATGATATACTGCATTGTTTTACCATAAGGCGCTGGCAATTCAATTTCTCTTGGTCGCGCAAAAGGAGGTACTTGCTTAAACTTACCATCTTCATATACTGTACGCGATGGTAAATTTGGATCATATTCATATGTCGTTGTTTCTGTAATTGATGCAGAAAAAGCAATTGGACGATACGAACCGTGACTTACACGAACATACTCTACAGTATCTAGCTGATTTGCTGCATGCATGGCCATCATTTGCGTTACACCTGGTGTCATACCAAATCCGGGTAAACATGTTTTTTCATTTTGAACAAATATAGCATGTGATTCATTTTCTTCACCAAATCCATTCAAATTCACACCGTGACACCCAGCTTCCGCAATACAACGAGTAGACAATCCATTTAACTTTATCGTCGTACCATCCATTACAATGTCATAGCCTTTCATTTTTGCAACTGTATCCTCATGATTTGTCACATCGACTTTCACAAAATCAACACGAGGATCGTTGAGCCATTCTACTACTTTACGACCTTCTTCTTCGTTAAAATCGGCTACTGTAATCGTCTCAAAAGATGAAAATTGAACTAAATCCAAAATCGCTTCACGACAAATTTTACCTGCTCCACCTAAGCAAAATACTTTCAACCTATAACAACTCCTTTGGCGATACTATCAACTAAACGATTTATATCTTCCTCATGTACATCACCGATATTTCCAATACGGAACGTATCTACTTTCGAAATTTTCCCTGGATAAATTACAAATCCATACTTCTTTAACTCGTTATATAACTCCTGAAATTCAAATCCCTCTGGGTAAATAAACGATGTAATAATAGGAGATTGATATTTTTCATCTACTAATGACTTAAATCCAATTTCTTTCATTCTGTTGACCAATAATTTTTGATTGTTATAATATCGATTGCAACGTGCTCTTACTCCGCCCTCTTTTTCTAGTTCAAGCAAGGCTTGATAAAAAGCGTGTACAACATGCGTAGGTGAAGTAAAACGCCATTTCCCATTTTGCTCTTCCATCGTTTCCCATTGATCATATAAATCAAGAGATAAAGAGCGTGCTTGCCCTTTACACTTTAGTAATTCCTCACGATTTGCGATAACAAAACCAAATCCAGGAACACCTTGAATACATTTATTCGCACTACTAATTAAAAAATCAATTTGCAAATCAGCAATGTCTATTTCAATCCCGCCGAAACTACTCATTGCATCAACAATTGTAACCTTCTCGTATCGCTTTCCTAATTTACATACATCTACAATTGGATTAATAATACCTGTAGTTGTTTCACAATGAACTACTGCAATATGAGTAATCTCTTTATCTTCTTGCAATAACTTTTCTACTTCTGCAATATTAGTAGGTTCCCACTCTTCTGTTTGACTCACGACCACATTTATATGTAACATCCCTGCCATTTGCACAATCCTCTTACCGTATGCACCATTTGTACAAACAAGAAGCTTTCCATTTTTAGGAACGACAGAACCAATCACTGCTTCAACTGAAAACGTACCGCTTCCTTGCATTAAAACCGTTGTATATTTCTCTTCTTCTTTCGTTGCTAACGATACAAGTTTAGCTCTTACATCTTGCACCATTGTGTTATATTCAACATCCCATGTACACCAATCGTATAGCATAACTTCTTTTACCGTTTTTGTTGTCGTCAATGGTCCTGGCGTTAATAATAAGTAGTGATTTCCATTCATGATCCTTTGCCCCTTTTATGAAATAATAAGTTCTTGTTTCTCGATATGTTCAATTACGTTCTCGAGTTCTTGCATCGTTTCAATCGTAAAATGAGCTCCGTTTTCAACGAAACGATTACGAACTACTTCCATCTTTTCATGAAGTTCTACCGGATCCATAGTTTCAACTTCCCACTCGCTTAAGCCGAGCTCGCTACTACCGAGAATTACGCCAACAGTCCACATCCCAGCATTTCTGCCCTCGTTCATATCTGACACCGTGTCTCCCACTTTTATCATATGATTCATCGGATACACACCAAGTTCCATCGCATTTTTATAGCACATCCACGGGTACGGACGACCTGCTGGAACATCATCTGGCGTCACAAGAAAATCAGGTTTATACCCTTGTAATTTTGCTTCTTTTGCAACAATATCCATCATTTCTCTCGTATAGCCAGTTGTTGAGCCAATTTTAATGCCTCTTTTACGTAATGAAGCCATCACTTCTCTTATCCCATCAATTGGCGTGGCATAGTTTGGCAGAATAGCAAAGAGAATTTCTTCAAATTCTTTATACATCTCATGAATGTCTGCTTCTGTTGGTAATTGTCCGAAAACACGCTTCCACTCATTCGCAATACGAGGCATTTCTGTTAGTGCTCTTACATGATCTATTTTTAATAATCCCATTGGCTTACGTGCTTCTTCTGCTGTAACTTCAACACCACGTTTATGAAAAATTTTCATGAATACTTCCAGTGGTGCAAAACATCCGTAATCAACTGTCGTACCTGCCCAATCAAAAATAACTGCTTCTATTTTCATTCTATCCATCACCCTTCTTATTTATCTCGCTGTTCGCCAGGCAGTAAGACTCCCCCTCGTAAAGAAGTTAGGCGGGAATCATGCTGCCTTAAAAGTCCGATTGGTTCAACTATTAATCAGCGGGGGATGCCCCCACTGATTAAAGTTTCACTTTATCTTTGTTGCCATTTTGACGTTCGGTTACGAAGTGCTTTCGTTCCCCATTCATATACAACTCTTACTACAATATTAGTAACAACAACAAGTACACTCATCGCAGCTGCTGGTGCCACATTTCCTGCATCATCCATATTTACAATTGACACAGCAGCTAGTTTAAAATCAGCTGCGTATAGGAATACAACTGCCGAGACAGTCACCATGGAATTTACGAAATAGTACATTACCATTTCTAAAATGGCTGGTAGACACATCGGTACCGTAACTCGAAAGAATGTTTTATAAAACGGGATCCCCATCGACTGTGAAACTAGTTCAAACTCTCGATCTAATTTCTTTAAAGCTGTCGTTGCCGTAACAAATGTTACAGAATAAAAATGAATGATATTAACTAGTACTAACACAGCAATTGTTCCGTATAGAGAATGAAACGGGTTCGTTACGGAAAGTCCAAATATTTGTATTGTTGGTTGACTAAAGAAGAAAACGTAGCCTAACCCAAGTACTAAACCTGGTATTGCTAAAGGTACGATAGAGAAAAAGTAACCTGTTTTTCGGAAAAATTGTAGCTGGTCTATTTTCTCAATTGCATACGCGAACACAAATGTTAAAATTGCCCCAATAACCGCTGTAACCGCTGAAACAATTACACTATTTTTAAACGCTTCAAGTCCATCTCCCGTTAAACTTGAAAAATTAAAATGCTCAAATGTAAAACTCATATTATACGGCCATACTTTTACACTTGCAGCAATACCAACTGCAACGAATAAAAGAATAATCATAAGCGTTATTACGCTACAATATACGAACGAAATAACATCTCTTTTCTTATTATTTATTATTCTGTAAGGTACTGCTTTTGAAGATAAAAAATTCGCCTGTTTTCTTTGCGTAATACGATCAACTGCAAAAGCAAAGATAGCTGGGATTAATAAAATCATTCCGACAGTTGCCCCCATTGGCATATTTTGCTGTCCAATTACTTGTTTATATACGTCAGTAGCAAGCACATTATATTGTCCTCCTACAATTTTTGGCGCCCCAAAATCAGTGAAACTAAGTGTAAATACAACGAACATTGCACTAATTAATCCGTACTTTACACTAGGTAAAGTAACAGTAAGAAACTGCTTTGTTTTACTCGCTCCTAACATATTAGAAGCTTCATATAAACGATAGTCAGATCCTTGAAAAGCAATTAATAAAATAAGGAATGCTTGCGGAAATGTATACATAACTTCAGCCATTACAATTCCTACCGGTCCATATAAAGGGATTTGTATACCTTCAAATAAACCAAACATTCCTTTCGTTACTAGCCCTTGATTACCAAATAAATATGTAAGTGCTATACCGTGCATCATCGTTGGCGCGAATAATGGTAATAACGCTACGTACTGAAATATGCGCTTTCCAAAAACATTCGTACGAGCGATCGCATATGCGTAAATGAAAGCGAGTGTAACGGAAATAATTGTTGTCGCGCCCGAAATCCATATCGTATTTTGTAATGATTGAACTAAAGTTGATGTTGTGAAATATTTACTGAAATTCGCAACACCAACGAAAGCTCCATCTTTATCGTAAAAGGCTTGTGTAAACAATTGTAATAAAGGCAATACAAGTATGATAAGAAATGAAAGAAGCATACCGATAATTACTAGTCTCTGTATCCACTCTTCTTTACCGATACGTCTCTTAATCTTTTTTTTCGTATTTTCTACCTGATAATTTTCTAACATCTCCATCTATACAATGACCTTCTTTCCATATGACAACATATGATTTTCTGAGAAAGAGATTTGAATTTGCTTTCCTTTCCTAATAGAAGTTGCTTCTACTTCTGATGCCAATATATCCACTACGATTTTCTCGTTATAAAGGTGTGTTTTCTCTTCTATGACCCGCACTTCCGTCCGGTATACAGCCCCCCGGAATTCCATGCTTTCTACAACAGTTTTCATACCATTATTGTGCACAACTGTTACATGTTCAGGACGAATTGCGTGTTCTTCATTATTTTTCGAAAAGAAATTAATAGAACCAATAAAATCTGCCACAAACGGATTGGCTGGTCTTTGGTAAATCTCCTCTGGTGTTCCAATCTGCATAATTTCCGCATGATTCATTACAACAATTTTATCAGCCATCGTTAATGCCTCTTCTTGATCATGCGTTACCATAATAGTTGTTACTCCGACTTTTTCTTGCAAATCACGCATTTCTCTACGCAACTTTTCACGCACTTTTGCATCTAAAGCAGATAACGGCTCATCTAGTAACAAAATATGGGGAGACAGAGCGAGCGCACGTGCAAGTGCTACTCGCTGCTGTTGTCCACCAGATATTTGAGCAGGATATTTATCTTTTACATTCAGTAAGTCAACAAGTTCTAACGCCAATAGCGCTTTCTCTTTTACTTCTGCTTTTTCATATTTTTTTGTCTTTAAGCCGTATTCAATGTTTTCAAGCGCCGTTAAATTCGGAAATAATGCATACGATTGAAAAACCATTCCGAAGTTCCGCTTACCAGGCGGCAATGCTGTAATATCTTTTCCATTCACAGCTATACTACCTGTTGTCGCTTCTTCTAACCCTGCTAAAATGCGAAGCAACGTCGTTTTCCCACAACCACTCGGGCCTAATAAACAAACAAACTCATTTTTTTTCACTGTAAAAGAAATATCTTTTAACGCTGTAAATGTATCAAACTGTTTTTGAATGTGTTGAATTGATAAATATTCGCTCATTTTTCTCTCTCCCACTCACTTACTTTTTCGGTTCTGCTTTTTGACCAAACTCTTTTTCCCAACGCTCTAAAATTTTGTCGCGATTTTCTGCTGCCCATTTAAAGTCATTCTTTTTGTATAACTTTTCTGTCACATCTTTCGGGAATCCATCTGGAAGTTTATAGTTATTTTTAATTGTCGCAAATCCATTTTTCTCGAAGTATAACTTCATTACATCATCTGTAATTGCCCAGTCTAAAAACGCTTGTGCTAATTTATCATTTTTCGCATTATCTTTCTTAATAAGTGCATTCGCTTCTACTTCCCAGCCTAGTCCTTCTTTCGGCAGTACAACTTCAACTGGTGCACCTTTTTGTTTCTCTTTTAAAGCGCTATAAACCATTGACACACCAACTGGATATTCACCTGCACCTGCTAATTTCGCTGGTTTTGAACCGGAATGCGTATAAGATGCCATATTATCATGAAGTTTTTTCATGTAATCCCAGCCCTTATCTTCACCCATAATTTGCAACCATGCAGAAACTGTTAAAAATCCTGTTCCAGAAGAAGCTGGATGTGGCATAACAAGTGTTCCTTTATATTCTGGTTTCGTTAAATCTTCATATGATTCTGGCATCGGTAAATTTTTCTTCTTTAATTCTTCTTTATTTACAGCAATCCCCGTCATAAACGCAGTATTACCTACCCATTTTTCAGGTTTCTTATCATCTTTAAATTGCGGAAGGACACGATCCGCTCCTTTTGGAGAGTATTCTTTTAACATATCTTTTTTCTCTAAAGCTAATAGACTAGACGCCGCAGTTCCCCACACAACATCTGCTTGTGTATTTTTTCCTTCAGCTAGCAATTTCGCTGTAATAACTCCTGTTGAATCACGAACAATGTTCAACTTCACATCCGGGTATTTCTTTTTGAAAGAATCAAGATAAATCGGTACAAGCTCTTCTTCAATCGCTGTATAAACAGTTAACGATCCAGATAATTTATCATCTTTCACTTTTGCTCCAGCACTTTCTTCTTTCTTTGCACCACACCCCATTAATAACGAAAATACCATTCCAGTTGCTACAGCTTTAAAGATTGTTTTTTTCACTGTCTCTCTCTCCTTTTACAAATCTTATGTACAACTCAAATATAAACAATTAGTGTAAAAGCAGTATTAAACCAACATTAATCTTTTGTTTGTTGTTTGTTTTTGTGTAATACGTTGCTACTTCTATGTTTTTTCACATTTTTCTGCTAATAGAAAATATTAAATTTACAAATAATTTAAAAAACCTTTATAATCCCACAAAAAAACGAGGCGTTTGTAAAAAACGCCTCATTTTTGTTTACCTTTTTTTGAATTTCGATTTGCATACTTTGCACTGTTTTCTCCTTCATACTCTAATGCAAATTCTGCATCTGGTAAGCTTTCTTTCGGAGTTTTATTATTGTTAATTGCTGCATTTTGTTTCACTTTTCTTTTTACCAATACGTTCACCTGCTCTCAAGAAATTACTTTCTACTCTAGTTTGGAGCAATCTGAAATAACTATTACTGGCAAGTGTTAACAAGTACATAAGAGCTTATAGATGGAAATACTACATACGAACAAACCTTTACAAAAAGGAGCGATTACTTTGAAAGAGAAAGAAACAATCCAATCGCCAATTTTAGACGAGACGCTCCCTCATCAAATGAACTTCCCTTCTTTTAAAGGAACAGGAAAAAAGATGCAACAACCTTTTGTAAATCAATATGATGTTGTAATTGGAGACAGTAAATACAATTCCGAGAACAGCCCCTTAAACAATTGGAGTGATGAGGTAGACCCTGCCATTATGGCTGGGGATGAATGGATCCATCCTACAAATGATATCGGGTGGATTGCAGAAGAAAATCAAGAATTACTTAAAAAAGAAGTTGATAATAAAAACGACGCTTTTATGCATCCCCAATTCGGAATTAACGATTAAAAAACCATTCTACCTAACGCAGGTAGAATGGTTTCATACTATCCAATAATAATTCTTTCTTTCGGATATTTATAGCGAGGTGGTTGTTCTCTTCCACCACTAGCTAATATAAATGTTAAAATACCGACGCGTCCGATAAACATAAGTACAATAAGTACAAGTTTACCCACAGTTGTTAAATCTGGCGTAATACCTGTCGATAAACCTGTCGTCCCGAAAGCAGAACAAACTTCAACGATCAAGCTCATAAGCGGTACATTTTCCGTAATGGATAAAATAAATAGTGCCGTGGCACATAATAATATCCCCATCGTCATAACGACAGATGCTTTTAATACATCCTCTTCATGTAGCTGTCGTTTAAAGACTCGAACCGTTCTACCGCCCCTTGCAAATGTATATAACGATAATATACTAACCGCAAATGTTGTCGTACGTATCCCGCCCCCAACCGAACTTGGAGATGCTCCAATAAACATTAATATACTCATAAATAAAAGCGTTGGTTGTGACAATTCACGTATATCCATTGTAGCGAGTCCACCGCTTCGCGTCGTCACAGATTGGAATAACGTATAGAAAACCGTTTCATGCCATGACTTTCCTACTAAAAAATGATTTCGTTCTAGTAAAAAAATCATGATGGTTCCAACAACAACAAGTGCAAAAAATGTTGTTGTCGTCAATTTTGTAAATAACGAAAAACGAAAAAGTTGTTCTCTCTTCTTACTAAGAAATTGCTTCACTTCCATTAACACAGGGAAGCCAATCGCCCCTAAAATAATGAGTAACATATGAATCATTTGAACGATATAATCTTTTTTGTACGGGATTAGCGATTGTCCTGTTAAATCGAATCCACCGTTCGTCGTTGCACTAACAGCGGCAAAGAAACCGTGAAAATAAGCTTCTTGCCAAGTCGGAAAGTACAGTAAAAATCTTGTACCTAACAGGATGGCTCCAATTATTTCTATCGAAATAATTACAATTAAAATAGAACGCATTAATTCTACAAGACCCGATAAATTTCCTTGATTATGGTCTGCCATAATTAATCTTCTTCGCTGCAAACCAATCTTTTTACCCGTTATAATCCAAACGAATGTGCCAAGTGCCATGATGCCTAATCCGCCTAATTGTAAAATTAGAGCTAATACAATAATTCCTGCTGTTGTAAACGTATCTGAAATCGTAACAACTGAAAGTCCTGTAACACTTACCGCACTAACAGATGTAAATAGGGCATCGATAAATGTCCATTTCACACCATCCTTCGTAACAAATGGTAAACTAAGTAATATTACCGATACGACTACTGCTAATAAATAAAACAAAACAATAAGTTGTACGGGGCGTAATTTTTGTAAAAACTTTTTTATATCTCTCATTCCATCACTTCGCTACCTTTTTTCTATCGATTAAATAAAGAAAAATCATCACTTTCTTTATTTGTAAATAACTGCTGAAATAGTTTTGCAAATACCATTCCGTATACAGTTCCATTTCCCCCATATGGCAGTGCGTAATATAAATTATGTATCTTTTTATCTTCTTTTAAAATAGGGAGACCATCATGACTACCACCAAATGCTGCTGCCCAATAATACTCTGCCTGTATATTATTAAACTGCGGGAACATTTCTTTTACAATATTAATAAGGATATCACGCTTATGCAATAATTTCGTATCGCCGATATTTTGAATTTTCAACGCCTCATCTAATCCGCCTACAATAATGCGGTTTTGATACGTTCGAAAATATAGGTAAGGCCGTGCCGTTTCCCAAATTAATGATTTCTCATGCCAACCTTCGAACTGATCTATCTTATTTGTAACGACTGCATAAGACGTTTCTACTGTTGTATTTTTTTCTTTCTTTCCAAAAAGCGCTTCATAACCTGTCGCCATAATAATATTCTTTGCTACTATTTTATTTCCTGTTTTTGTGTAACAAATTAAATCATTTTGAATTTGTTTAATATGTATTGCCTCTGTATGTTCGTATATAGTAGCACCCATTTGCTTTGCTTTATGCAAAAGACTATGTGCTAACAAATATGGATTCACTTCTGCGTCACCGCTTGTATATAATGCTGCTTGTTTTGCAAATGAATAACGTTTCTTAATATCAGACTCTGTAAAATATTCAACTGGAAATTCATAATAGCGTAACGTATTATATTCTTCTTGTAAAAATGAAATATCCTCATCTCTACTCGCATAATACAAACTATTTCGCGGAATAAAATGGGGATCAATATCGAGAGTCGGTACAACCTTCTCCATTGTTCTAAGGGCTTCATAACAAAGCCTATATGCCCGTACCCCTTTTACTTTCCCAAATGTATGAATAAGAGAGGTTAACGATTTATCATGAAGAAATTGTAATAAACCTGTATTGGCAGCTGTGCTACCACATGCAATTGCTCTTTTTTCAATGAGCGTAACACGCATTCCTATCTTCGCTAATGAATACGCTATATGAGCACCCGCTTCGCCACTTCCGACTACGAGCACATCACATATCATATCATTTTCTAACGTTGGATAACAAGGTACAGAAACTCCTCTATTCCAAAACAACTTACCAGTCATAAGCTTCATAATTATACTCCTAAAATGTAAATTTCTCCTTTCTATGTTTTGTTATTTTCCATAAAAAAATCCAACTAACACAACGCTAGTTGGATTTTTTATTTTTAATTGGAACGCTCTTCAAGCCAATTTCCAATCGTCGGATATGTTTGTTTTACAGCTGTTCCACCGTAAACGATAGACATATGCCCTGTTGGTAAACATACATATTGTTTATCTGTGCTAGAAATATGATCTAGTAAAGCTTCTACTTGACATGGCAGAGCGATATGATCACGTTTCCCGGAAATATTTAAGACATTCGCCTTAATATTTGCAAGGTCTACCTTTTGTCCACGAATAACGAGTTCACCTTTAACCAATTTATTATTTTGATAAAAATCACGAATCCACTGTCTGTATGATTCACCCGGGAACGGAATGCCATCGCCAACCCACTTTTGAACTAATTTCCAGCTTTCGACGAAGCGCTCATTTTCTGAACGATCAACTAAAGCAACGTATGGACCAACAAAATTCGTAATTGGTTTTAACATCTTATTTCCGAAATCAATCATTTCCGGCGGAATATTTCCGAATGTATCAACCGCCTTATCTAAATTGAAATATTTCTCATCTAATAAAGGACCATATAATCCTGTTTCAGAGAAATCGAAAGGACTTGTCATAAAAATTAAGTTACGAATTGGCATATGCGGATGAAGTGCCGCATAAATAGACGTTAGCGTTCCACCCATGCAATAACCAAGTAAAGAAATCTCATCCGATTTTGCAGTTCGCATTACTTTTTTCACTGCTTTTGCAATATAATCGAACACGAAATCATCAAATTTCAAATGACTATCTTCTAAACCAAATGTACCCCAATCAAGCATATACACATCAAAACCACGATCTACTAAATATTCCACTAAACTATTTCCAGGAGTTAAATCCATAATATATGGCTTATTAATAAGAGCATAAATTAATAAGATTGGGACTCTCTGTGTTTTTTCTTGTTTTGGAATGTAACGATAAAGCTTCGTTTTATTCTTCGTCCAAATAACCTCTTTCGGTGTTAAACCAACTTGTGGTTCTGGTTCGCGTAATAAAATTTCGCTCGCTCTTTTCACACGGCGATATGCTTTGCGATATTCTTCTGGGTACAACTCCAATTGCTTTTCCCATTCTGTTACGAATGTAGTCATTTTTCTATCTCCTTTTCGGTCGATTTCTTTCTAAAAAAAGAAGTGCATTCCTGATATGGATATGCACTTTTTTCTTACTTCATTACATGTATAATCCACCGTTAATGTTTAATTGCTGACCAGTGATATACGCACCGTCACGGCATAGGTATACTACACCTTTTGCAATTTCATCAGCTTGTCCAAAACGTTTTTTCGGGATTTTCGCAACGATTTTTTGACGCACTTCTTCTGGTACCTCTGCTACCATTTCAGTATCGATAAATCCTGGGCAAATTGCGTTTACAGTTACATTTGTTTTTGCAAGTTCTAACGCTAATGATTTTGTAAATCCTAGCATACCTGCTTTTGCTGCTGAGTAGTTTGTTTGTCCAAATCCACCAGCTTGACCAATAATAGAAGAAATACTAATGATTCTTCCTTCTTCTGCTTCCGATATGTATGGAAGTACCGCACTTGTCGTATTAAATACACTACTTAAGTTCACGTCAATTACGCGCTCCCAATCTTCACGATTTAATTTTTTGAATGTACGATCTCTTGTAATACCAGCATTATTAACAAGAATATCCACTTTACCAAAATGATTCACAGCTTCTTCTACAAGTCGGTTTGCATCTTCTACTTTAGAAACATCCGCTTGAACTGCATAAACGTCATGCCCTTCTTTTCCTAGTTCATTTACTAAGTTTTCAGCTGCTTCTTTACTGCTGTTATAGTTAATAACTACTTTTGCTCCCTCTTGTGCTAATGCTACTGTAATTGCTTTTCCAATTCCTTTTGCCCCACCTGTTACGATTGCTACTTTGCCATTTAATTGAACCATTTCTTTTCCCCCTTAAATGAATTTGTGAACGATTATTATGAATCATTTTGGTACCCATACTAATAGAGTCCATATATTAATTATGTTTCGTTGTTTATACGTGAAAACGAGATTCTCCCTCTCTCTTTTACACGTTGTAAACAAACGCTATTATCATTTTTTATTTTCTGGCTTATTCGCCGGCTTTACTTCTTCTTTTACAGGTACTTGTAGTTTAGCTAGTACTGCATTTTGCTTTTCTAGCAATTCTAAAATTTGATCAACTTTCGTTTCTAACGTGCGAATATCTTGTTTTACTTTCGTAACATCACGCTTTAATGTAGGAGCTTGTCCTAACGAATCCACTTTCTCTTCTAGAACTTCCTCAATATTATCAACTTTATTTTCTAAGTTAATAACAAGCGTAGCTACTCTAGCGATATCCTCTTTCGTTGGCACGTTCACTTGTTCTAAATAACTTTTTGTCGTATCATTTAATGCTTTTTGATAAAACAAATTCAAGTCTAGAACGCTGCCCATCCAAGCAGAATATTCTTCTGTTTTAATTGTTTCATTGAGCGCTTTTCCCCAAAATGTTTCGGTTTGTTCATAAGCATTTTTCCATGCTTGCAATGGATCGAATTTTTGATCAATCACTTCGCCTACACTCCCTTTTTTGTTTTTGAAACAATTCAACCTATTCACTATTTTCTAATATTCTGAATAAAACTTCAAGTCTATATTTTATTTTTCTTTATTTTCCAACAAATGTATTGACATTAAAAACAGATAGGTGTAAATTGCACTTATAAGCAAAAAATTCCATCTAACTGATTCATGAGGTGATGTACAATCATGCTACATAATGAACCAGAACACCCAGAAAGTTTGGAAAAAAACCAAGCGAAACAACCAAACTCCATGCCAAAAAACTTCTTAGTTCCTTTCTTACTTCTCTGTCTAAAAGACTGGAGTCTTCATGGTTACAAACTCATTCAAATGCTAATGGACATCGGCTTTTCTTCTGTTGACCAAGGTAATGTTTATAGAACACTACGCAAGTTAGAAAAAGAAAACCTTATTTCTTCTACTTGGGATACAAGCGATGGAGGGCCAGCAAAAAGAATTTATTCTTTAACTGAATATGGAGAGCAATATTTATCAACATGTGCGACTTCTTTTGAACATTATCAAAATATGTTGCGGACGTTTTTCACGTTATACACCAATGCATTCTTTCCATTTTCTACTTCTCCAGAAAAGGATGAAAAGGATTCTTCATCTTCACCTGGTGGTACAGCAGAGTAATCTGCGTTCACAATATGCAAAAAAACATTTGGAGGTCAAACAATGGAAACTAAACCATACGAATTAGTCGATGCATTTTGGAAAAACTGGTCTCAATCTCTTTCCCTCTTCTCTTCAGCTGGGAAACAATTAGAGCAACTTACTTTAGAAACGTTAAAACAACAACAAGACGCTTTGCATAAATTAACATCAGGAGTAAATGAACTAGAAAAAGAACTACAACAATTCACAGCTCAGTTCAATAACCAATATACAGATTACGTGAAGCAATTAACTGGAAACTCCTTAAATGATCAAATTAACGAGTGGCAAGGGAAATGGAATGAGCTTTCTACTCAAATGCATCAACTTACTGTTTCTCCTACAAAAACATCTTTGTCTATTCTTACTCAAACTAGCGGTCAATTTGAAGAAACAACAAAACACTTTATTGAACAACAACAATCGCAACGCGAAGAGGTTCAAAAACAGTTAGAAGTTTTTTTGGGAGAGTTCAAGTCCAAACAACTAGAACTCGCAAAGCAGTTCGAGGAAAACTCAAAAAATCTATTTACTTCCATCAAGTAAGAAAAATGTGGCAACTAACTGCAGCACAAACAAAACTCTTTCTTCCTCCTACTACATCAAGATGGCTTACATTTTTCGATATGGAAAAGAAGGAGGACAAAATGAATCCATTTCAAGAAGCACAAACTGTTCCAGAGCTTCGTTATGATGAGATTCAAGTCGGTGATCAAGCATCTCTAACAAAAACAATTACGGATGAGGACGTTATCAATTTTGCAAAATTGACTGGAGATGTAAATCCTATTCATATTTTAGACTCTTTTGCAAAAACGACAATGTTTAAAGAACGTATTGCTCACGGTATGCTCGTTTCAAGTTTTATTTCTACTGTTCTTGGAACGAAACTCCCAGGAAAAAATACGATTTATTTATCCCAAAACGTTTCATTCCGTGCTCCTGTCAAAATCGGCGATACACTTCGTGTAGTGGCAGAAGTCATTAAAAAACGGGATGATAAGAAAATCATTACATTACAAACAAACATCTACAATCAATCCGATGATATTGTCGTGGAAGGTACAGCGACAATACTGAAAAAAGAGTAGCAAATTTGCTACTCTTTTTTCTATCCAAGAACTTCTAATCACACCGATTACTTCCGGGTATGAGTACATCGTTTCCACATAAAATAACGTTACCAGTTTAGATAGTACTTAACTTGGCTGAACTGGACTACTCAAAAGGATGTGTGTCAACATGGTAAAAACAAACAAATTACTAGTTCCAGGTGCAGAACAAGCACTTGAACAATTTAAATATGAAATTGCACAAGAATTCGGTGTTAGCTTAGGCTCAGATACAGCATCTCGTTCTAACGGTTCCGTTGGCGGTGAAGTAACAAAACGTCTTGTTGCTTTAGCTCAACAACAATTACGCGGATAATACTATAACATATGGCTTAGAGGCAGATATTCTCTGCCTCTTTCTATTTGCAACATACATAATAGCGCTTTTTCACATACTAGTAAGAACAAACTGAAAGGAACGATATGTGAGATGAAACGGATTAATATTAGCATGAGCCCTCCTCGTGTTCTTACTTTATCTTTTATTGTATTATCAATTGTCGGCACATGCTTATTAAAACTACCAATTGCTACAACAACATCTATTTCATGGCTCGATGCCTTATTTACAACGGTTTCTGCTTGTACAGTTACAGGGCTTGGTGTTGTGGACACTGGAAAAGTATTTACCTTATTTGGTCAATGTGTAATTTTAACACTTATACAAGTTGGCGGTCTTGGCATTATGAGCTTCGCTGTTTTAATTGCAATTATGCTTGGCAGAAAAATCGGTCTTCAGAATCGCATTTTGTTACAACAAGCACTAAATCAAACGAATATCGGCGGTGTCATTCGTCTTGCCAAAGCATTATTTCTATTCTCTTTTACAGTAGAATGTATTGCTACTTTGCTCCTCTCTTTTGAATGGGTACCAAAATACGGAATTGCTAAAGGGTTCTATTATAGTTTTTTTCATTCGATCTCTGCCTTTAACAACGCTGGTTTTTCTGTGTGGAGCGATAATTTAATGTCCCATTCTCATAGTATTCTCGTCAATCTCGTTATTTCTTCTCTCATAATTTTAGGTGGAATCGGTTTTACAGTGATTATAGATATAAAAAGAAAAAAGAACTTTAAAAACCTTACATTACATTCAAAACTCATGCTCTCTTCTACTCTAATCGTCAATATTATTGCTACCGTTTTTATTTTCATATTCGAGTTCCATAATTCTCTTTCTATGAGAGGTTTTACCCCATTTGAAGAAGGAATGGCTGCTTATTTCCAAGCAATTTCAACGCGCACTGCCGGATTTAATACCGTTGATATTTCTGCATTAACAAAACCTTCCCTTTTATTAATGATGCTTCTTATGTTTATTGGTGCTGGTAGTGCTTCAACTGGTGGTGGAATTAAGTTAACAACATTTTTAATTATGTTTTTTGGCGTATTTAAATTTTTACAAGAACAAGATGATATTGTTGTGTTTAAAAAATCCATTAAAGATACGCTCATTGTCAAATCATTGACCATTACTATTATTTCCATTTCATTTATCTTTGCTGCTATTTTAATTTTAAGTATTACTGAGCGAGTTCCTCTATTGATGAGTGCTTTCGAAGTATTTTCAGCATTTGGAACAGTCGGTCTCAGTATGAATTTAACGCCACACTTAACGATAATTGGAAAAGCTATTATTATCTTTATGATGTTTTTTGGAAAAATGGGACCATTAACATTGGCTTTTTCATTTGCACGCAAAAAGAACCGGAAAATAAAATATCCGAACGAAGATATTTTAACAGGTTGACAACCGTATAAATTATCCATATAATGAGAGTACAATAGCATATCTCCAAAGGGGAGTAGCGTCCAAGAATATTTCTTGGAAACAAAGTCGTCATTACGTAGAACTTAGTTCTTCCGGCTTTGTTGGCATTTTTATTACATATGTCTAGCAAGACCTTTGCCTATTAACGGCAGAGGTCTTTTTTGTATTCATTACCAAATTCTTCCGAAGTTAATAGGCAGGAGTATGGGGAAACTAAATAGTGGGGAAATTCTTCACTTATTTAGTACTTATAGAAATGAGAGGAGAATGTACATGGATGTATCATTATTATTGGAGTATGGTTGGGTATTACTCATCCTGATTGCACTTGAGGGGATTTTAGCGGCTGATAACGCGCTTGTTCTTGCAATTATGGTAAAACATTTACCAGAAGAAAAACGTAAAAAAGCACTATTTTACGGATTAGCGGGGGCATTTGTTTTCCGATTCGGATCGTTATTTATGATTTCGTTCTTAGTCGATGTATGGCAAGTGCAAGCAATCGGTGCTATTTACCTTATGTTTATCGCTGGTAATCACTTATTTAAAACGTATGTTAAAAAGAATACGGATGAAGACACAGAAGAAAAAGAAGCAAAGAAAAAACAAGAGAATTTTTGGTGGACTGTATTTAAAGTCGAGGTTGCTGATATCGCCTTTGCAGTTGATTCAATTTTAGCTGCTGTTGCATTAGCAATGACTTTACCGAAAACAGGACTAGGTACAATTGGTAGTCTTGATACTGGGCAATTCGTTGTTATCTTTGTAGGTGGACTTATTGGATTAATCATTATGCGATTTGCAGCAACTGCTTTCGTACAAATATTAAAACGTAAACCAGGACTTGAAACTGCAGCATTCTTAATTGTAGGTTGGGTTGGTGTGAAGTTAGCAATCTATACATTAGCACACCCTGCATTAAATGTAATTCCGCATTCATTCCCAGAATCTACTCCGTGGAAACTTACATTCTGGATTGTATTAGTTGGAATCGCAGTTGGCGGTTGGTTCTTCTCGAAAGAAGTAGAAGTAAAAGTAGAAAAGAATTTAGACGAAAAAGCGCTGTAATTACAGCGCTTTTTCTTTTTTATTTCAATTCCCTCTCTATTTTTAGAAAAAATTCCATTATACTACCTTTTGTAATCGCTTTCTTATTTTATGTATGTCCTTTTTGTGAAACATTGAACAAACTTATTGAAACTGTGAACGAATCCATGTACTTTATTCATATAAGGAGTATTTATAGAAGATTTACTAAAGGAGCGTATGACTCATGCTAGAACAAGGATTAGATTATGTTGTCAAACTGGCTAAGAGCAAAAAGAAAATGCTAGATATAAATCCGATGCAATATTTCATTCGTGCTGCACTTGCGGGCATTTATATCGGTTTTATTATTGTACTATGTTTTAAATTAGGTAACTTTTTTCACATTGCAGATTCACCAGCAACTTATTTAGCTGCTTCCATGTTTTTCGGGATTGCCCTCGTACTTATTATATATGGTGGTGCTGAATTATTTACTGGAAATACAATGTACTTCACAGTAGCAACTTTAAGAAAAGAAACAACGATTTCTGATACACTTCGCAACTGGATTGCATGTTATGCAGGTAACTTAGCGGGTGCTTTATTCTTTGCCTTACTATTTTACGCAACTGGCATTTTCGAAGCGATTGATCACGGTCATTTAATGAATAAAGTAGTTGAAGGAAAGATGAATACACCTACAATGCAATTATTCTTTAAAGCAATTTTATGTAACTGGCTTGTCTGTCTTGCCTGCTTCTTACCTTCTCAAGTGAAAGGTGACACAGCCAAAATATTAATGATGATGATGCTCGTTTTCACTTTCTTTTTATCTGGTTATGAGCATAGCATTGCAAACTTATCACTGTTTGCTTTATCTTTAGTATCACCACATCCTGAGACAATTTCTTTTGCAGGCGCTATTCATAACTTAATTCCAGTTACAATCGGTAACATTATTGGCGGGTCCGTATTTGTCGGTATGGTATATCACTACTTAACAAAGAAAACACCTGATGTTAAACAGGAAGAGACTGTAATCGCAGCAGCTCAACAAGAAGAGATTATTCCTTTACAAGCACATATGAAACATTAAAAACTCCAAAGTCTAACTTTGGAGTTTTTAGCTCCCCACATATTTCACAATAATACTTGCTTCAATCTCTCCTTGTTTTTTTCCACCCTCTATTCTTTGTTTCATCTTATCCATACCAATGACATCATTTGTGTGAAAGTGGATTTCCTTAACATATAATCCCTCTTTACAAAAAATATTTACGAAATCAAATCCATTACTCTGCCGCCATCCCATATTAAAGTCGAGAGAAATAATATTTACCTCATTCTCCCTAACAAATTGCAAGGCAGTTTCTACTGTAGTTGCGGGCACATATCCAAACGGACAACCTCTTTGATCATCCATATATATATTCATTCTCTATCCCCCTCTATTTTGAATACACAATTAATACATAACATATTGCTCCAAGACTAATAAAAGGGCCAAATGGAATTGGTTTACTTGCTTCTATACGCTTTAATAAAATACCCATCCCGAAAAAACAAAGACTACAATAAGACGCTAAAAATAAAATAATAAAAACCCCTTTCAATCCCACTATAAATCCAAGTAGCGAGAGTAATTTTATATCCCCTCCACCAAGCCCTTCTGGATATATCTTTTGCATACAATATAACAAAAAGAGTATAACCCCACTACCAACTATACTATCTATCCACGTAACTAACGGTACAAAAATACATTCTAAAATAAGCAAAAAAGCAAACGAAATTAAAATACGATCAGGAATTAACATATATATATAATCTGTAACGGAAATAATAAGAAGTAACGAAAAAAGCGATAAAATGATGAGAAGCTCTCGTTCTACTCCAATCATATATACAGTAAGAAAAAATATTGTACCGGTTACAAATTCAAATACTACGTACAGAATCGGAATTCCCCTCTTACAATTCGTACAGCGCCCTCTTTGTATACAAAATGAAATGATTGGAATTAGTTCTTTTGGCTTTAGTACATACTTACAATAATGACAATGCGAACGCGGTGTAATAATAGACTCGCCTAAAGGAACCCTTATTGCGATTAGCATAAAAAAAGAACCAAACACCATACCCACTAACAATGCATATATATAAGTGAACATCCCTTCCTCTCCTTTCCAAAAGAACATAACAAAAAAAGGAGAGAACTTCTACTTCATATTATCCTTTATTCTACTAAAAAAGCAGGCCATTTTCTGGCCTGCTTTCCCCTCTTTTATACGATGAAATATACCGCTTTTAATGGTCCGTGTACTCCGACAACAAGATTCATTTCAATGTCAGCAGAGTTACTAGGTCCTGTAATAAAGTTAATACAAGATGCCGCTGTCTCGCCATTTTCTACACGTGAGTTCATATCCTGAACTGCTTGCGTAATACGAGGCACAAGTGTTTCACGTGGAATAATAGCAAAGTATACAGTCGGTAAAAAGTGTAAAGAACGTCCTTGCCCTTTATGACTTTGTACAACAATTGTACCAGATTCAGCTAATGTATAATCACTAAATGCAATACCGATATTCGCTTTTTCAGCTATACGCATATTTTCGTCTTTTCTCTCTGGATCCCATACGTTTACTTCAATATCTCGCTTTGGAAGTTCTTCTTTAAATAAAGATGTTAAACCATATGCATCAAAGCGTTCATCTGCTGATAATAAAATAGGTCCCCCGCCGTTTTCCATGATTACTTTTTGAAGGTCTTCATACAAACGGTCATTTGTCGTTTCTACTACAGTTGTATGAATGTTTGTACATTGCTTTTTAAATACTTCTAGTAATTCTTCTTGTGAATAATCTTTTAACGTTTCTATATTCACATTACTTTTCCATACTGGACGCTCGACACCTTCTCTTTTACGCGCACGCCCAAGTTCTTTTGCAATGTTATCTAGAAAGGAATCACGGTTTTGAATTAATCCTGCCATTATTTATTCCCGCCTTTCTTATGATCTTTATACCAATCACGGAATCTTTCTTTACTTGGCGTTGGGAATTCACGAATATCCGTCCAGTTTTTAAGTGGTCCAACACCTTTTGATACACGGTTACCAGATGTGAATGGACTCATTGCTGCTGGTGCCATTTTTGAGCCCATTTTGTATAATGCAGCTGAAGAAGCACCCATACTAAACATTTTCATCGCTAATTTTTCTGCAAGTGGCGCACGTCCTTCTTGTTCAACGATTACTTGGCGATGCTTTAATAATAAATCATGTAATGGAATTTTTACTGGACAAGCCTCTGTACATGCTCCGCATAAACTAGATGCATAAGGAAGCTCTTTGTAATCATCATATCCACCTAAAAGTGGTGTTAATACCGCACCGATTGGTCCTGAGTAAATCGATCCATATGAATGTCCACCAACGTGACGATATACAGGACATACATTTACACAAGCTGCGCAACGAATACATTGCAATACTGAACGGAATTCAGATCCAAGAATTTGAGAACGACCATTATCAACAACAACTAAATGGAACTCTTCAGGTCCATCAACTTCCTCTTCTTGAATTGGTCCTGCTACTGTTACATAACTTGTTAACTTTTGACCTACCGCACTACGGCATAGTAAACCAACTAAAACATCTAACTCTTCCATTGTCGGAACCATACGTTCCATACCCATTACTGCTATTTGTGTTTTCGGAATTGACATAACAAGATCCGCATTACCTTCGTTCGTTACTAAACAAAGAGATCCCGTATTTGCAACAGCGAAGTTACAACCCGTCACACCAATTTCCGCATCCATAAATTTCTCACGAAGTTGTTTACGAACAAACTTTGTCATCTCATATGGATCATCAGAATTTTCATAGCCAAGTTTTTCTTTAAATACATCGCGAATTTGCGTTCTATTTTTATGAAGTGCAGGCGCAATAATATGTGAAGGTGGATCGTTATCTACTTGCAAGATATACTCTCCTAAGTCACTTTCTAACACTTCACAACCAATTTCTTCAAGCGCATGGTTCATACTAATTTCTTCTGTTACCATCGACTTTGATTTCACTACTTTTTTCGCTTGTTTCTTTTTCGCGACGTCTTGAATATACTTTGCTGCTTCCTCTTTCGTTTTCGCAAAGTACACATGGCCGCCTCTTTTTGATACATTTTCACTTAACTGCATTAAGTAATAATCAAGATTTTCTAACGTATGTTGACGAATTTGTTCACCTAGTTCACGCCACTCCTCCCAGTTTCCCAATTCGTCCGCTGCTTTTAATCGATTCGTATATAAACGCGTTTGTGCAGAAGATACTGCTCCACGCATAAACGAATCTTGAATTCCATCGCCTACGCGATCATTAAATTTTTTCTCACTGATTTTCATAGACATAGCTTATGTTCCCCCTTCATGAGCGACTATTCAGTACCTCAGCAATATGCATTACTTTTACTTCTTTTCCTAAACGCTCAATACGTCCGCCAATGTTTAACAAACACCCACAATCTGCACCGATTAAATAATCAGCACCTGTTTCCATTACACTATCTACTTTTTCATCTACCATTTGCTCAGAAATCGGAGTCATCTTAACTGAAAACGTTCCCCCAAACCCACAACAATTTTGCACGTTTGGCAGTTCTCTCACAGTTAATCCTTTTACATTAGACAATAAAATTCCTGGTGCCTCTTTTACTCCAAGCAGGCGTGTCATATGACAAGACTTATGAATAGTAGCTATTCCTGGTAAACTTGCACCAACATCTGTCACTTTTAAAACATCTACAATAAATTGTGTAAATTCATATGTTTTATCAGCAACCTTTTGTGCACGTTTAGCCCATTTCGGATCATCTTTAAAAACATGCGGATACTCATGAAACATTGTCGCACAAGAGCCAGATGGCGTAACGATATATTCTGCATCTTCGAAAGTTTCAATCATATGTTTCATCGCTTCTTTTGCTGCTTCTACATGGCCACTATTATAAGCAGGCTGACCACAACAAACTTGTGCTTCCGGAAATTCAATTTCACAACCTAAACGCTCCAATACTTCAACTGTTGCTTTACCGACATTTGTTTCAAACATATCGACTAAACAAGTAACAAATAAAGTAACTTTCATAATTATTACTCCCCCTCTTTACAACTTCGCCAACAAACATATGGTCATCAGATGACTTAAGAGAGAAGAAATAGGCTCAACCATGGCCTATCCTCTCCCTTTTCTAAAGAAAACGCTTACTTAATCTTTCTCTATTTTATCAGAAAATTAGATTTTTTAAAGATTAAATTACGAATTTATATCGTTTCTACCTGTGACAATATGTTCTACATTTGTTAAGTGCTCTAGCATTGCTTGCTGCGCTAATTCTACATCTTGTTTTAAAACCGCATCATATATAACTTGATGCTCTTCTATAAGTCGTTCTGATGTCGTTTGTTCACCATATAAAATAATGCGTCTTGATTCACCAATCGTTTCAGCAATCATCTCTGAAACATGATTCATGAGTTCAAGCAAAATGCTATTATGCGAAGACTCTGCAATTCCCATATGGAACTGAAAATCTGCTTTTTCGCCAGCCTTTTCATCTCCAATGCTCTTTGCCATTTCATCTAACCAATGTTTCATATTTTGCAAATTATCTTCCGTACGTTTTGCCGCTGCTGCTCGAACTGCCCCCACTTCAAGCACCTTTCGCACTTCTAATAAATTCAAAATATCTTCTTTCTTCATTAATAATCTATTGTTTAATGATTTTGTTAATGAAGAAGAATCAAAGTTCTTCACATATGTGCCTTCTCCTTGCTTCATTTCAATTAAGCCCATCGCTCTTAGCGCACTTAACGCTTCACGAACAGCAGATCTGCCAACTTGAAACTGCTCAGCTAATTGATGCACAGGAAGTAGCTTGTCACCAGGTTTTAACGTACCATTTTTAATCATTGTTAAAATAGCTTCAGATACTTCTTCGTAAATTTTTTTCGGTTTAATAGATTTGTACTCCAGTTAAATCACCTCAGTATCTTCCAAACAACAATTGAAACGATTTATAAGAACTTAGCATCCATACCTATTTTAGAACGAATTGGTAAGAAGTACAAATGTTTTGTTCATAAAATAGTCAAATTTTTAATATTTATTTGCTATTAATTTATATCTATTCCTATATTCATTTATATTCAATTGAAAAAGCATGTCCTTTACATTAGAACATGCTTCCTTCATCTTGTATTTTTAACTTAATAAATACTGTTGTTCCCTTACCTTTTTCACTTTCTATTTTCCACTCACCATCATGTATATGAACAATTTGCCTTACAATCGCAAGCCCTAAACCTGTTCCACCATGTTGGCGACTTCTCGCTTTATCAACTCGGTAAAAACGCTCACCAAGATTCTCTAAATGCTCTGCATCAATACCTATTCCTGTATCCTTTATTTTCAACTCACAGTAATCGTCTATTTGCTCTAGCGTTATTATGATATTCCCGTTTTGATTTGTATACCGTATCGCATTATCTAACACGTTATGAAGAACTTGTTGCATACGATCTTCATCAATCATTACGATAATTTCAGGATTTAAATTCGTTGAAATACGAAGTTTTTTTTCTATAAACTTTAGTTCATACGTATCTAACACATCTTCAATAAGCTGCGAGAACACAATAGGTTGCTTCTTTAGAGGAAAATGTTCACCTTCTAGTTGCGCTAAATCTAATAAATCATGAACGAGACGCTGCATACGATCCGCTTCTTTATGAATAAGCTGCGTCACTTTTTCTTGCTGCGGTCCCTTTGCTACACCATCTAAGATAGCCTCACTATACCCTTTTATATAACTAAGCGGTGTTCTAAGTTCATGCGAAACGTTAGCCAAAAATTCCTTACGCTTTACATCTTCTGTTTCTAAAGAATGCGCCATTTTATTAAATGCTTTTCCTAATCGTCCAATTTCATCTTCTGAAGAAATGGTAATCCGCTCCGAGAAATCTCCAGTAGCGAAATGATTGGCAACCCGCTCCATTTGCGAAAGCGGCTTCGTAATCGCTATAATAATTTTTCTCCCAATCCATATCGTAATTAAAATCATAGCAATTGCTAGCGGGGCTAAAATAAGACCCATATCATATATTAAGTCTTTTATACTTTTTAAAGGAATATAAGAATATACAATTCCAACTAACTTTTTATTATCTAAAACAGGGATAACAACACCCATAATATTCCGATCAAAATGTTCTTCATATCCTACCTTTGTCACCGTTTTACCATCTAGTAGTGTTTGTCTATCCCCTTCACTTATAAGAGAATGATGATGCACATCAAAAGGCAAACATGCGCTTAGATCACGTGGATTGGAAACGAAAAGAACGTCTGAACTAGATATTTGATCAAATGCTCTTACTTTCTCTTCAAAAGTTGACATTCCTTCATTCTTATCATATTGCGTTGCAAGACGCTTTCCTTCCATTACTAATGAGTCTTTTAAATTATCAACGTATAACTTTTCATACGAGTATAAAGATACAAAATAAAGAAAGGAAACTGTTACACATACTGCACATACTACTGTAAGCCAAAGCTTTTGTACCATCGTAAACATACGTTACACCTCAAATTTATAGCCTACACCCCAAACAGTTTGAATGTAGTTTCCACTTTCTCCAAGTTTCAAACGCATCGTTTTCACATGTGTGTCTACTGTTCTTGTACTTCCCGCATAATCATACCCCCACACCTTTTCAAGCAATTGTTCCCGGCTAAATACTTGTCCTGTATGTTGGCAAAGGAAATATAGTAAATCAAACTCCTTTACTGTAAGAGAAATCGGATCGCCATCTGCCTCAATCCTCCTACTTTTTTCATTAATAAGAATGGGACCAAATTGAATCTCCTCTTGCTGTTCTTGCTTTGTATAACGTCTTAGTACAGCTTCCATACGAGCAATTAATTCACCTGGACTAAACGGCTTTACAATATAATCATCTGCTCCCATGCGTAAACCGTTCACCCTATTCCACTCTTCACCTTTTGCCGTTAAAAATATAATTGGCACATCTGACGTTTTTCGAATCTCTTTGCAAACTGAAAGTCCATCCATCTCTGGCATCATAATATCTAATACAACGAAATCATAATGATCTGACTCTAATTTTTTAAGAGCCTCTTTTCCATTTTCAGCTTCTCCCCACTCGTATCCGAAGTTATCTAAGTACATTCCGACAAGTTGCCTCATGTCACTTTCATCATCTACAACTAGCACTCTATATTTACCCATTGTCCTTCCCTTCCCTCTCTATGAGTTGAAATGGTCCTTTTCCGACTTTAATTGTTTGTTTTATTTTCATACTCTTCATATCCATGACGCACACTTCATCACTATCATAACTTGCTACATATCCTTCTGCCCCGCTTTTCAAAAATGCAAATGGATTCGAGCCTACTTCAACGGAAGCTACCTCTTTATACGTACTAATATCAAATTTTCTAAGCGTATTCGAACCATGGCTTAATGCATATACGTACTTATTATCTTTCGTTATGTTCACAGGCATAAACGGAGCGTGTAAAGAACGTACCATTTCGCCGCTCTGTAAAGAATACACTAATACTTTCTCATTCACTTGATTTCCATCACCATGTCCGCCAATCCATATCTCTTTTCCATCCGGACTAATCGTTGCTCCTGTTGATGCTGGTGGAATCATAAAGGATTGTATAACCTCTTTTTTCTTTGTATCAATTGTCGTTAGCTTCGTATCATAAAAGTTTAGTACAGATAACTGGTTATGATACTCTACCAGGGTTATCGGTCCTTTTCCTGTTGAAACACTTCCTGTCTCTTTCCCTTCTATCGTAAAGAACCTAACCTTTTGTGCATTTTGATCGGCGGCAAACAATTGTTTTTTATCTTCTGATACAACCACATTTACAATGCCTTTTCCAGTTTTATATTTTTCCACTTGCCTTCCTTCTGCTAGTGAATATACATACATGTATTCTAACTGCTTACCATATACAAGTATGTCCTCGCCGTTTGGAAGTAGTGCAATTCCTGCCATCGGTTCATTTAATTCCCATGTCGTAATTAATTTATTAGTTTTTTTGTCAATAAAACTAATACTGCCTTCTTTTATATTCGTTGTTATAATAATACTTTTATCTTCAGTAATTGGTGTATATGAACTTCCTTGACACCCTACTAATAGAAATAAAAAACAGAGAAGAAAAACATACTTTCTCAAAAGATTCCCTCCATTTTCGAATGATTTCGTTATAATTGTAAAATAACAAATAAATGTGTGGAAAGTGTGAAATCTTCCTTTCTTATTCAACTTACATATATAATGTACAACAAATAGAATTTGAGGTGTGCAAATTATGCTTTTTCCTGATTTAGCGAATAAAATTGTACGGGAAGTACGCAGACTAATTACAGAAAATATTATTATCATTAATATACAAGGTGTTATTATCGCCAGTACAGATGCAAAAAGAATCGGTCAATTTCATGAGGGAGCACTCCGCTGCGCGAAACAAAAGAAAACCGTCATCATTACAAAAGAAGATGAACGACGGTTGCAAGGTGTAAAAACCGGGATGAATCTTCCTTTACTATTTCATGACGAAGTAATTGGTGTTATTGGAATTACAGGAGAACCCGACAATATTTCACAATACGGAGAAATATTACGGAAGATGACCGAATTATTAATTCATGAAAACTACTTTTTAGAGCAATTAGAACTTGAACACCGTTCTTATGAAGCATTTGTCTTTGATTGGCTTCAAAATACAGACTGGTCTTCAAGTTTTCTCGATCGTGCAAAAACACTTGGCGTTGATTTATATAAGAAGAAACAACTTATTTTGTTTTCGATTGATCAAAATGATACGATGCTCCAGCGTGAAGTTTGGCAACATATTCGCAATCTATTAGCAAAAGACCATCTATTTGTTCGCTGGGGAAATGATCGATTTATTTTATTTTCAGCGATGAGCTCTAAAGAACAAACTTACCTATTTTTAAAACGGTTAAAACATGACTGTGAAACTTTATTTTCTATCCCTTTATATATCGGGATTGGGCAAACCGTTACGCCAAGCAAGATGCACATATCATATGAACAAGCACTACGAGCGCTTTCTGTGTCACTTGAAACGAAAAAAATTGTATTTAATGAAGATTTACGTTTAGAAATGTGCTTACAAGATATTTCTATCGAAACGCGAGAACAGTTTCTAGAGCGTACCATTGAAAACTTAGTACAATCTCCTGAGCTCATGCACACTTTACGTTTATTTATCGATTATAACCAATCTTATAAACAGACAGCTGAGCAATTACATATACACATTAATACATTGCATTACCGACTAAAAAAAATTGAAGAACATACCGGACTTGATCCGAAACAATTCAAAGATTTAAATGTTTTATACTTCGCACTCCTTTTATTAGATAATCATACAAAAAAGAACGATAAAACAGATTAATCTTCAGATGATTATACATAGAAAGAATCCTCCAACTTTTTTATCATTATAATGAAAGCACTGTTACAACGTTTTTATTATGACTAAACACGTTAACAGTTTGAGGGGGATTTCCAATGTTAGACAAGCAAATTATTCATTCATTCGTATCCATTGTTGGCGAAGATAATGTAGATACATCCAATATGGGGCGCTTAACTTATAGTTATGATGCCACTCCAAACTTCCAAGCAATGCCTGATGCAGTCATTGCTCCTCGTAATACAAATGAAGTAGCTGAAGTGTTAAAAGTATGTAACTCTCACAAAATCCCTGTGTATGTTCGTGGTTCTGGAACAAACCTTTGTGCAGGAACTTGTCCACTAGAAGGCGGTATCGTCCTTATTTTCCGCCATATGAACAATATTTTAGAGATTGATGAAGAAAATTTAACAATTACCGTACAAGCTGGTGTCATTACACTTGATATTATTAAAGCAGTAGAAGAAAAGGGATTATTTTATCCGCCAGATCCAAGCTCGATGAAAATTTCTACAATCGGCGGTAATATTAATGAAAACTCAGGCGGATTACGTGGGTTAAAATATGGTGTAACACGTGATTATGTAATGGGTCTTGAACTTGTCTTACCAAATGGTGATATCATTCGTACTGGTGGTAAATTAGCAAAAGATGTTGCTGGTTACGATTTAACTCGTCTATTTATCGGTTCTGAAGGAACACTTGGAGTAGTAACAGAAGCGATATTAAAACTTGTTCCTATGCCTGAAACGAAGAAAACAATGCTGGCACTCTACGAAGATATTAATGAAGCTGCACGTGCTGTTTCTTCTATTATTGCAAATAAAATTATTCCAGCGACACTTGAGTTTTTAGACCAACCGACAATTGAAGTTGTAGAAGAGTTTGCACAAATCGGTTTACCAACTGACGTAAAAGCAATTTTATTAATTGAACAAGATGGTCCACCCGAAGTGGTCGATCGAGATATTGAAAAAATGGCTAACGTTTGCCACTCTATGAATGCAGTTGATGTTCGCGTTGCAAAAGATGAAGCGGAAGCAGATGCACTTCGTACAGCACGCCGTAGCGCACTATCAGCACTTGCAAGATTAAAACCGACGACAATATTAGAAGATGCAACAGTACCTCGTTCACAAATTGCTCCGATGGTTGAAGCTATTAATGCCATCGCAAAAAAATTTAATATTCCTATTTGTACGTTTGGACACGCTGGTGATGGAAACCTACATCCAACTTGTATGACAGATGCCCGTAATGAAGAAGAAATGCACCGTGCTGAACAAGCTTTTGCTGAAATATTTGCGAAAGCAATTGAGCTTGGTGGTACGATTACTGGTGAACATGGTGTTGGTGCGATGAAAGCTCCCTATTTAGAAATGAAATTAGGTAAAGAAGGTATTGCCGCTATGCAAGGGATTAAACAAGCCTTCGATCCAAATAACATTATGAATCCTGGAAAGATGTTCGCGAAAGACACTCGTAAAAGAGTGGTGGTTGAGCGATGACAACATTAAATAAAGAAAACATTCAAAAGGAATTTAAAGAACGATTAAGTGAAGATGAGCTACTAAACTGTATGCGCTGCGGGTTCTGCTTACCTACTTGCCCTACTTACATTCAATCTGGGTATAAAGAATCACATTCGCCGCGCGGACGTATCGCATTAATGAAAGCTGTCGTTGATGGTTTAATCGAGCCAGATGAAGATGTTGAAAATACTTTAAACGTTTGCCTTGGCTGTCGTGCTTGTGAACCTGTTTGTCCATCTGGTGTGAATTATGGACATTTATTAGAAGAAGCCCGTGATATTATTAATCAAAATAAAAAATTCTCTATGCCAGTGAAAGCCGTTCGTAAAATCGTTTTTGAAGGATTATTCCCACATCAAAATCGAATGAGAACTTTAACTGGACTTATCGGATTTTACCAACGTTCCGGCTTACAAACGTTAACTCATAAAACAGGTATTATGAAGTTATTCCCTGAAACACTTGCAACGATGGATCTCGTTTTACCAAAAGTCCCTAAAATGAAAGCAATGAAAGATCGTCCTACATTTTTATCTGCTGAAAGTACAAAGAAAAAACAAGTTGCATTCTTCACAGGCTGTTTAATGGATACGATGTTTTTAGAAACAAATAACGCAACGATGAAACTTCTTCAATTAGCCGGTTGTGATATCGTTATCCCGCAAACACAAAGTTGCTGCGGTGCATTACATGGACATGCTGGTGAAAAGAGTGGAGCAAAAGAATTAGCGAAACGAAATATAAAAGCATTCGAAGACTTAAACATCGACTATATTATTACGAATGCAGGTGGTTGCGGGGCTTACCTCGTAGACTATGATTATCTTCTAAAAGATGATTCAGAATGGGCTGAACGTGCAAAGCAGTTTGTTTCTAAAATTAAAGATATTACCGCTATTCTAGTAGAACTAGATTTCCATAAACGAACTGACTTACGACTCACGCCGCAAATTATTACGTATCAAGATTCTTGCCATTTACGTAACGTTATGCGAACATCTTCTGAACCTCGTATGCTACTAGAAGCCATTCAAGGCGCAACATACCGTGAAATGAAAGATGCGGATCGCTGCTGTGGTTCGGCTGGTATATACAACATTGTACACTCAGAATTATCAATGGAATTTCTAGATTATAAAATGGACCGTGTACATGAAACAGATGCAGCAACAATTGTCACTGCAAATCCAGGGTGCCTATTACAAATGAAACTAGGTATTGAACGTGAAGGTCTTTCTCATAAAATGAGAGGAATTCACATTGTAGATTTATTATTAGAAGCAATTGAAACTAACTCGTAATAACTCGTAACATACGTAATAATAGGAAAACGGCTATCTCCTTCGTCTATGTAAAGAGATAGCCGCTTTTTTGTCTGCTACAACATTAAAAATATGTTACTTTATTATAAAAAAGAACAACAGAAACATTACAGTTTTGTAAAAAACAATCCAGTATATTCCTTAAAAAAACGTTCAAACCATTGATACAATAGGATTCTTCATTTTCAATATAGGTACATTTATCCAAAAACCTCCTATTAAAACGAAGTATAAAAATGCTGAAAATTCCTTTTACACTCTACGTTTCTCTTATTTCTCTCCTTTTCTCTCCTTAGGATAAATTAGGTAAATTTTAAGTCTATGAATTTTTTTCCATCTTTTTTCTCGTAAATTGTATGCTACGATGGATTTGTCAGTCAGACAGGCTGTCAAAAACAAATCGTGTGAAAACAAATTAAAACTTTATATAGGGGGACACACATCATGAAAAAGCGTGTTTTATTATCTGTAGCTGCTGCAACAGCTCTTACTTTAGGAGTATCTTCTTTAGATGCACAAGCTGCAACAGTACAACCATCTAACATAAAGGTTCAAAATATTCAGCATTCAAAAGTGATGATGAAGCAAATGAACCAACAAGAGTTACAAGCATTCTTACAATCTATGGGAGTTGAATCATTAGCACAATGGCAACAAGGAAACTTCCAACCAAATTGCTTCGTTCCTGGTCAACAACCTACTGAAAATGTTGTAACTGAGCAACCAACAGCTAAGCCAGAAACTCAAAAGCCTGTTGAACAAAAACCAGCTGAGCAAAAGCCTGCTGAACAAAAGCCAGAAGCTCAAAAGCCTGCTGAAAACAATAATACGCAAAAACCTACAGAACAAAAACCAGCTGAGCAAAAGCCTGCTGAAGAAGCAAAATCTTTAAGCGAGTTCGAACAACGTGTTGTTGAATTAACAAACGCTGAGCGTACAAAACAAGGCTTACCAGCACTAAAAATCGATACTGAATTAAGCAAAGTAGCGCGTGTTAAATCTGAAGATATGCAAAAAAATAACTACTTTGATCATAACAGCCCTACATACGGGTCTCCGTTTGACATGATGAAGAAATTTGGTATTTCTTATACATCTGCAGGTGAAAACATCGCTCAAGGCCAACGTACACCTGAAGAGGTAGTACAAGCTTGGATGAACAGTGCTGGACACCGTGCAAACATCTTAAATAACGGCTTCACTCACATCGGTGTTGGTTATGTAGAAAGCGGTAACTACTGGACACAACAATTTATTACGAAGTAAATAGATAAAAAGAGTCTTCTCATAATGAGAAGACTCTTTTTAAGTTTCGTAACTTTCTATTATGTATGAATATAAAATGTAGGACATAAACAAAATAGATCCGCAACTTATTACGCTAAGCAATACATAAAATCCCCACTTCAAGTTCAAAAACAAGGAAAACAGTATACCACATGCCATCACTTGAAAAATTCGTCTACTCACTAAACAAATTTTTTGTAATTTAATTGGATCTTTTTCTTTACCCTTTATCTTTTTAAAATCTTTGCTAAGCATAAAAAGAAACATACTAATCCCGATCGTTAATCCTGTCTGAAAGGATATAAAACTTCCAAAATTAATAACGAGAATAAGCATATGAATAAACAACATAAATAAAGTAATCGTCTTTATAAATCCGCCTATAATGAAATGCTCTCCTCCATTAAACTTATATATATTATGTGAAATAATATACACAAATCCATGTAAAAAAATAATAAGAACCGGAATAAATGCAACAACAACTTGTTTACTCATAAATTCGTTCGGCCCACCATTTTCGTTCCAATGTACTGCCAAACGTTCTGGTAAATATGGATAGATGCATAGGGTAAATAAAAGACAAGCGAAAAATATTCCTAGTATATATTTATATTTGACCAAGTAATTCTCACCTCTCTTTTCTCTTTACGGCTTCGCTTCTTTTAGAGAAATTCCTGCAAAAATTTACTTTTCTCAAATTAAAACTTACACTTTACACATTTTCCCTTTGAAATTCTTTCATTATATTGTTTAATTTTGTAGGAAACGGTACATCAATTTCGATCTCTTCTTTCGTAATTGGATGCAAGAAATTAATTTTCATTGCATGTAACGCTTGCCCTGACATATATGTTGTTTGTCCACCATATAACACATCCCCAACTAGCGGATTACCATTATGGCTCATATGCACACGAATTTGATGCGTTCTACCTGTTTCTAATTGTAAGGTTACAAAGGTTGTATTGTGCTTTTTAAAATACTTTTCTACTTTATAGTATGTAATAGCTTCATCACCCTTTGGGGAAACACGACGTCTCGTAGCATGATGTCGATCCCTTCCAATAGCAGCGTCAATTGTACCCTTCTTCTTTTTCACTTTCCCTTCAACAAGCGCAGCATACGTTCTTTTTATTTTTCGTTCCATTAATAAACGATCCATAATCGCGCCAGCAATTCTATGTTTAGCAAACACGACACCACCTGTCGTATCTTTATCTAAACGATGAATATGGCGAACCTTCGTCTCTAAACCTTGCATTTGAAAATGAAAAGCAACAAGGTTTGCAAGTGTTCCCGTTCCACCTTTTTCGGCAGGGTGTGTGTCCATTTTCTCTGGTTTATTTACGATAAGTACGTGATCATCTTCATATACTACATGTAACTCACCATATTCTGGCTCTACACCGTACTCTTCCTCCATAAACATGTGAACTTGGAATTTATCGCCCTCTTTTAAAAGCTCATTCCATCTTCTCTGTTCACCGTTAACAGTAACACCTTTTTCCATACGAAGCTGATGTAATAACTTTTTCGGTAGTTCCCATTCTACTTTTAATAACGATTCGATACTTATACCATTCCATTTAGCCGGTACAGTAATTTCGCACCATTCGCCCTTCTTCTTTGTTTCCATACTATATCACCTTATTTCTATTGATTCTCTCATTGTAACGGAAAACACGCTTTGATGCATCGTCAAAAATAGAGGACAGCCTTATAATCGACTGCCCCTCACGCTCTAAGCCTTTTCATTTCCTGCAATACTTCTTCAGCTTTTTGCTCATACGATAAATCTTTGAAGAAATCCGCCAATCGTTTATAGTCGTTGTATGTATCTAATAAGTCGTCTATTTTCTCTCCTTTCATAACTTGCTGCTTTTGCTTCATTTTTACTGGATACCGATAGCCCGATAGCTCTTGTATTTTGTAATACTCATCCTCTACTTGAATAACCTTTACAAGTTCCTCCTCTTCTGCGTCCATCGTATATCCATCAAACTCTCTAAGCAGTTCATAAATGATATGAGTCCATTCATCTTTTGGATAAAATCCTTTTTCTAATCGATAACCGACAATGCGATACATATGCCCATCGTTTTCTGAAAATTGTACTGTATCATTTAGCTTAAATTTGAAATAACGAAACATTGCCTTCACCTACTTATATGTAATGTTCTTATCACATACTATTTGCAAAATGTAGGCCTTGCTATTCATAAAAAAATACTCATCTATAAGATGAGTATTTTTTATGATGATTTTTCTCGTTTTTTCCGAAATGGCAGCCACCAATTCCAGTCTCCAAACAACTTCATTAAGCTTGGTACAAGCATAAGACGAATAACGGTTGCATCAAGGAATATCGCTAATGCCACGCCAAGACCCATTTGCTTTACTGGTAAAATATCAGTAAATGCGAACGCACCCGTTACAACGATCATAATTAAAGCAGCTGACGTTATAATTCTACTCGTTGAAACGAGCCCTTCTAACGTTGCTTGATCATTATCTCCTGTTTCTTCATAAAGCTCATGAATACGTGAAATAAGAAATACTTCATAATCCATGCTAAGCCCAAATACAAGGCCGAAAATGAAGATTGGTAATACAAATAAAACAGGACTCGCTTCTAAACCAAAATGACCACCCTCAAATAACCAAACGACAATTCCAATTGTTGCACTTAAACTAAGTACGTTCATAATAATTGCCTTAATTGGAATGAGTATAGAACGGAATGCGAATAATAAAATGACAAAGGTTGATCCGAATATAACTGACATACCAATTGCAACTTTATCTTTAATTTCATCTTCTAACTCTTTTTGGAACGTCGTCATTCCGCCTAGGTAGTACGTAACATCATTTTCTTTATAATTACTTTTGAAATCACGAACCCACTGTTTCGCAGTTTCTGTACGAGGCTTCGTATCCAAAAAGACTTCTATTATTGTCTTATTTCCTTTTGAGTACGCTTCAAATACAGGAGCTATTTTTGCCGCTTCTGGCGACTGCAATATACCAGCAACTTGATCTGCTTTCATTCCGGTTAACCCATCGTATAAACTTCTTACCTCATATACTTTCTCATCATCTTTTAACTTTTGAACAACTTCTTCTATCTTTTGTAAACTCTCTTTTTCTTTTATATTTTTTTTCGTCTCTACTACTAATGTAACATCAGCATGTGTTTGGACCGTTTTATTAAATGCTTCTTCATATTTCTCATAAGCAACTCTAGTGTCACTCTTTTCAGGTAACGCTTCAACACCAGGAAACTGCAAATTAGCTGTACGTAGCGGTAATAAACAAATAACAATAAATGTTGTAACAGCAATAATCATTATGATTGGATGTTTCATTACAAATTGTGCAAATTTACGCCATGCCTTTGCCGGTGTATGTGCTACTTGATTCTTTTTTAATATTCGTTTTCCAATTAAAGATAATAGTGCTGGAAGAAGTGTAAGTGAGAATAAAATACTCATAATCACAACAATCATCCCGCTTATGGCAACAGACTGAATATAATCAATTTTAAAGAAAAATAAGCCTGATAAACCAACGAATACGCATAATCCTGAAAATACGATCGCACGTCCTGCCGTTTGATACGTAATCGCTATCGCTTCTTTCACCGTTCTCTTCGCAACTTCCTCTCGAAAACGATTCACAAATAACAGTGCAAAATCAATGGATAGTGCAAGTCCAATCATCGGTGCAACATTTAATACGAAAATAGATAACTCTTTGTCGCTACCTATAAAATATAAAATCCCCATCGTACTAATGACACTAAGCGCGCCATTTACAATCGGTAAAATAGATGCCAAAAGGCTACCAAATGAAAATAGTAATACGAGAAATGCAATTGGTAAACCAATCATCTCTGCTACTTTTAAATCATTTTGTGTTCTTTCATTAATCTCTTGATTAATTTTTGGAAATCCTGTAGGTGTTACTTTTAATGCTGTATTACTTTCCTTCTCAATAGTATCAGCGAACTGTAATGTCTTTTCCATACGTTCTTTAGTTGTTTTCCCGGAAAATAATATTGTCGCATAACCGATATTATCTTGTAACATTTCTTTATTTTGCACTGGATGATGGAAAGATTCATATTTCTCGTTCTCTTCAACCTTCTTTACAATGCTCTCTATTTGCTTTTTAAAATCCTCATGTGAAGCATCCTTATTCCTTTCAAAAACGAGTAGGAGCGTATCTTGAGACCTCTTAAAATCTTTATCTAAAATTTCTTTCGTCTTTTGATAGTCCCCTTCCGTTTGAAAACCATCACCACCTAATACTCCCGGTAGCTTTGGAGCAAAAATACCGAGTGCTATCGCAAGCAATAGTAGCGCTACAATTACTGTATAACGAAACTGATACAAGAAAGTTCCTAACTTCCCCCACTTATCCACTTTATGTACATTTGTCTTCACACATTTTCACCTACTTTAAATAATTCAATTATCACTTATACTGTATCACATCTTCATACAAACAAAAAACGTCTGGAAACACTATAATGATAGTTTTTCCAGACGTTTTTTATCTCTCTTTATTGAGCTGAAGCCTCTTAGTAAGTAAACGATGATAATAAATCGCGATAATTAACAAAATACCACCTACGCAATAACCTGCTAAAATATCAGTTGGATAATGTACATTTAAAATAACTCTACTTAATCCAATCGATACAATTAATATACCCATCAAAATGGTTATAACATATTTCCCAGTTACACTCTTCAAATTTGCCGCAATGATATAAGTAAGAAAACCGAATGTCATAATAGATAACATTGCATGCCCACTAGGGAAGCTATACCCAAGTGCATCTAATGCTTCATTTAACGACGGACGCTCCCTTTTCACAATTTCTTTTATTCCTTTATTAACGAGATGTGTGATCAAAACCCCCATTGGATACACGATCATTGCAGCATAATAACGTTTCTGCCAAAAAACAAGCAAACTTATAATAAGTATAGTTACAATTCCAATTGCTGATCCTAACTTTGTAAAGTATGAGAAAAAAGTAAGTGAGCTCTCCGTTTGTAACCCCTTTACTAATCCGCGGACATATGTATCCATCACTGTAACGCCACCTGCATGTACGCGCCAAGCAATAATACTAAATACCGTAAGTAATAAAATAACACACATTACCTCATACTGATGTAACTTCTTCTTCAAACGATTTCCTCCTACTATGAAAAAATGCGATTTCTACTTTAGAAACCGCATTTCCTTACTTATTTACCTTTTGTTTTTAATTCTGTCCAGTAACGATCATAGTCTTTTAACTTATCGTCTACATCAACAAGCCATTCTGTGCGATCTAATTCTTCTTTCGTTAAGAAGATCATATGGTTCTCACGATATTCTTTACTATGAAGAGGGTGAGCTTTTTCATTTGGATTACTGTACCCAATTGACTCGTAGTTTTTCACACTTACTTTCTCATCTAATAAATAGTTCATAAACTTCTCTGCAAGCTCTTTGTTTTTTGCACCTTTTGGAATTGCTAACGTGTCGGCCCAAATTGTGCCGCCTTCTTTTGGTACAACGTACTCTACATCTTTATTATCTTTTGCGATAAATGCTGCATCTCCAGACCAAACTGTTCCGATCCAAGCATCTTCTGTAATGAACTTTTGTTTAATGTTATCTGTATCAAATGCTAATAAATTTGGAAGTAGCTTCTGTAAATCAGTAGCTGCTGTCTTTAACTCTGCATCGTCTTTCGTGCTGTTTGAGAATCCATGCTTCTTAAGACCCATTCCTAATACTTCACGAGAATCATTTAGTAATGTTACATGTCCTTTATATTTCTCGTTCCATAAGTCAGCCCAGCTTGTAGGTGCTTCTTTCACATACTTTTTATTGTATGCAATCCCTGTTACGCCCCAAGTGTATACTAAAGAATATTTATTCTCTGGGTCAAATGCTGGCGTTTTGAAATTAGAAATCATATTTTCGATGTTCGGGATATTCTTCTTATCTAACGGCGCTAATAAATCCATTTTCGCCATTGTCTTAACCATGTAATCAGACGGCTGAATTAAGTCATACTTTGCGCCACCAGCTTGTAATTTCGCAAGCATTTCTTCGTTACTTGCATACTTATCATAGTTAATTTTTACGTTATATTTCTTTTCAAAATCTCTTAGCACTTGCTCATCAAAATTGTCAGCCCAGCTATAAATGTTTAACTCTTCTTTCTTTTCACCACAACCGGCAAGTACACCAGCAACAAGGCTAAAACTAATTGCTGCGCCAGCTATTCTTTTCATTAATTTCATCGGTTTTACCCCCTCGTACTTTTTATATCGTTCGTATTATAAAGGAAGGTGTCCTCCAGAGTTTTCTTCACCATCTGCACCTTTGTTACGGAAGATTTCCGATAGCACCATTAATCCTACAATAACAACAATTAAAATTGTAGAGAGGGCATTAATTTCAGGTGATACTCCGCGCTTAACCATACTGTAAATGTATAATGGCAATGTTGTTGATCCTGGTCCTGATACGAAGAAACTAATTACAAAATCATCAATTGATAATGTGAATGTTAATAACGCTGCTGAAACAACTCCCGGTGCAATTGCCGGAAACGTCACATGGCGAAACGTTTGCCATGGCGTTGCTCCTAAATCATTTGCAGCCTCTTCTAAATCACGTCCCATGCTAGAAAGACGGGCCGCTAAAATAACAACAACAAATGAAATACTAAATGTAATATGTGCGATAATAATTGTTGTTTGTCCAAGTTCCATACCTAATTGACTAAATAGGATAAGTAAAGATAATCCCATTAATATATCAGGAATTAAAATAGGTAAATATACAAGACCATTAATGGCCCCTTCAAAACGATATTTGTAACGATGTAATGCTATCGCAAAAAACATACCAAGTATCGTTGTTACAACTGTTGTTATAACTGCAATCGTCATACTATTTACAAACGCATCAATAACATCTTGTTTTTGAAATAAATCTGTATACCAATGGAATGTAAAGCCTTCCCATTCCGCATTAATTCGAGAATCATTAAAGGAATATACCATTAAAACCATCATTGGAAAATACAAGAACAATAAAATTAACCAAGAATAAGAAACTAAAAACTTTTTCATTTTTGCCTATTCCCCTCCGTTCCCATCATATTTATATACTTTCGTTGCACGATAATATAAGTAAATTAACAGAACAGAGAATAGAACAACAATCATAGATAACGCAGATCCAAACGGCCAGTCACGCGCACCTAAGAATTGGTTTTGGATTACGTTTCCGATTAATGCTACTTTCGATCCACCCATCACGTCTGATACAACAAACATTCCGATAGAAGAAACGAATACTAAAATAGAACCAGTAGCAATTCCTGACATCGTCATTGGTACTGTTACATTCCAAAATGCTTTTACTGGTGTTGCACCTAAATCATAAGCTGCTTCTAGCTTACGCTTATCCAGCTGCTCAATTGCTGCATACACTGGTAAAATCATAAATGGTAATAAAGAATATACCATTCCAAGTATTACAGAAGGTGTATTATATAGTAAATTTAACGGTTCACTAATAATACCTAATTTTAATAACAGTGTGTTCACAAGACCTTGTGAACGTAAAATAACAATCCACGCATATGAACGAACAAGGAAGTTAATCCAAAACGGTATCGTTGCCAATAATAAAAGAATAGAACGATATTTACGATCAACAATTGTAATTGTATACGCAAATGGATAACCAATTAATAAACAAAGTACTGTTGTAATAACAGCAATCTTTACTGTTTCCCATAATGTTCCCATATACAATGGGTCAAACACACGTACTATATTATCTAACGTAAATTGCATTTCCACTGTTCCGTATGCTCCGCGCTGCATGAAGGCAAAACCCAATACGAATACAAGTGGAACTAGGAAGAAGATTAACAGCCACGCGACTGTAGGTAGTGCGAGTAATTTCCCTTTTTTCAATTTAAGGTCACCTCGTCCTCTTGCTCCCATCCTACATATACATTATCTCCAATGCTCCACTGTGCTGCTTCTTCAGCTGTTTGATACGCCATCAATAATTCTGCTGTTTTCTCATCACGTACATAAAGCTTTTCCATATTTCCAACAAACTCAATGTCTTCAATATGTCCAAGATGGTAATCTTCTAAAATTGGTTCTTCAACCGAACGTACCTTTACATTTTCAGGGCGAATTGCTACGTAGTCTTCCCCGTTTTTCACAATATTATTTTCACCGATAAATGTCGCAACGAACAACGTTTTCGGCTTATTATAAATTTCTTTCGGTGTTCCGATTTGTTCAATATGTCCTTTATTCATAACGACAATACGGTCACTCATGCTCATCGCTTCTTCTTGATCATGCGTTACGTATATGAACGTAATCCCTAAATTGCGTTGTAAGTTTTTCAATTCACGTTGCAAATCTTTTCTTAGCTTAAAGTCAAGCGCTCCAAGTGGCTCATCCAATAGTAATACACGTGGGTTATTTACAATCGCTCTCGCAATTGCTACACGCTGCTGCTGCCCACCAGACAGCTTCATAGGTTTACGATTACGGAACTCTAGTAACTGCGTTAAACGCATTGCCTCTTCAGCACGTTCTTTCTGTTCTGCCGCTGGTACTTTTTGCATTTTCATACCGAAACAAATATTTTTCTCCACATTCATATGCGGGAATAGTGCATAATGTTGGAACACTAAGTTCATATGACGCTTATATGGCGGCAAATCGTTAATCTTTTCATCATCTAATAAAAGATTCCCTTTAGTTGGAGTTTCAAATCCTGCGATCATACGAAGTAACGTCGTTTTCCCGCAACCACTCGGCCCTAAAATTGTTAAAAACTCTCCTTCTTTAATATCTAAAGAAAGCGGTGGGATAATCACTTGATTTCCAAAATGTTTTTCTACTGCTTCAACTTTAATAATTTTTTTCATTTTCCCGTCCTATCTACCTTAAATTTTAATTTTTATATTCATGAATAAATATTTATGTTTTATAGACTATTTTTTGTTTCGATCCAAACAAAATGGTTATTTAGCAAGCGTTCACTTCTATTCTTTATGTAGTATGTTTGATTCATTTTTTCATGATACATAATGTCGAACAGAAAAACCCCTTCCATTGCGAAGGGGCTATTATCATACGGCTACGCCTACTGATAAACACCATCATCATTTTAACAACTTTCGTATGAATTTTAAAGCACTTTTTGTAGAAGAGTAACGAATTTTCATATCGAATGCCGTAGATTGGGCTAAAATGCTTTTATAATGTGAAAAAGTCCGAAAACTTTCTTTCCCATGATAACTACCTAATCCACTACTTCCAACGCCCCCAAAAGGTAAATATGGCGTTGCAAGATGATAGACAACATCATTAATGCACCCTCCGCCATATGAAATATTACTCGTCACTTTCTTTTGCACTTCTTTATTTTCAGAAAATACATATAGCGCTAACGGCTTCGGATGTTGCTGAATTGTGCCAATAACATCTTCTATTTTGTCATACTCTATAATCGGTAAAATCGGACCAAAAATTTCATCTTCCATAACAGCATCTTGCCACGTGATATCTGTTACTATTGTCGGCTCAATATGTAATGTATCTTTTTTATAGTTCCCGCCAATTACGACTTGACCATCTTGTAAGAATCGACATAATCGTTCAAAATGACGCTCGCTCACAATTGTTACGTAATTGTCATTGTTCAGTGGCTCTTTTCCATACTGCTCCGTAATTTCATGTCTTAACGCCTCGATTAACTGTTCTTTCACGGAAGAATGAACGTACATATAATCCGGTGCTACACATGTCTGCCCTGCATTTAAAAACTTACCCCAAACAATCCGCCTTGCTGTTACATCTATTTTTGCATCTTTATGTACAATACATGGGCTTTTTCCGCCAAGTTCTAACGTAAGCGGCGTTAACTCTTTGGCTGCTGCTTCCATCACAACTTTTCCAACACCAACACTACCTGTAAAGAAAATATAATCAAACCTTTCCTTTAACAATGCCGTACTCTCTTCTATCCCGCCTTCTATTACCGCTACAAGCTCTTCTTGGAATAATTCCTCTAACATTCTCGTAAGCACTTTTGAAACGTTAGGCGTTAACTCTGACGGCTTTAAAACAACTGTATTCCCAGCTGCCAGCGCTCCTACTAGAGGTGCGATTGCTAACTGAAACGGATAGTTCCATGGCGCAATAATAAGCGTCACACCATACGGTTCTGGTACTACCTTCCCCTTCGATCCGAAATGAGTTAATGCTGTTCGAACTCGCTTCGGTTTACTCCACGATGACATATGTTTCAATTGAAAAGAAATTTCTTTTAATGCATATCCCACTTCCGTTGTAAACGCCTCATGAACTGACTTATTTAAATCTAATTTCAATGCTTGAAATATCTCTTCTTCAAAACGCTGAATTCCATCATAAAGCTTTTTTAAATTATTTTTTCTTGTTTCTATACTTCTCGTATATCCATTATAAAAATATTGCTTTTGTTTATTTACAATAGAAGAAATGCTCATCTATTCACCTTCTCCCACTATTTTTATCCAATTCTTTCATTATTTATATAGAACTTTTTTACTCGTAAAATTACATTATATATAATTTTTTCTTTTATATAAAATTCATTGCTCACAAAAAACTACCGAAAGAAAATCTCTCGGTAGTTTTACGGTATTAACGGTATAAACGAACAGCACCTGCAGAATTATCATCAGCTTGTCCTACTACTTCAAACTTAAGACCAAGCTTCGGTAAAATACGTCCTGCATCTGGAATCTGTTGATTAATATACGTTTTCGAATCATCAAACTTCGGTACACCAGCTAAGCCATTGTACGTATACGTTCCACGCGTTGGAGATACAACTTGCCAAGCTGGCGTTTTGTCGAATGAGAACGCCGCATCAGCGATTTGGAATCGTGTACTACTGTCAATTGTCGGCTTACCATTTAAAGTTCCTACAATTGCTTCTGGATGAGAATCAACTACACCAAGGAAACCGTGTCCTGGATGTAAACCAACCCAGTTATCTGAGTAAGCTGAGTCTGCATACCATACAACCATACCTGAGTTATATTCTGGACCGCGAGCAAATTTCAATGCGCTATCTGATCCAGTATGGTTTCTCCACTCTACATAGTAGTTATGTTTTTTCTTCTCTGTTCCGCTAGAAACAACGAAACCATCTAATTTAAATTGTGATGTACCTTCTGCATCATCTGAGAATGCAACTTTACCATCTACTGTTAATGATGCATTATCAAGTAGGAAACCATTTAATGCTAAACCACCATCTGTAATGTACTCAAATGTTAATTTTACTTTCTTACCTTTGAATTGACTTAAATCATATGATTTATCAATCCATTTTCCATTTGTCGAATCTGCATTTCCGCTATTTGCTTTCTCGCCAAGTCTTTCAAGTAACGTTTGTTGTCCATCTTCTGTTACAGCGTGTACTTCAAGGAAATCATACTCAGCTTCAATCTCATATAATGATTTGAAATCGAATTTCGCATTCGTTGCATTTGTTAAATCAAACAGTGGTGTTTCCATTTTCGTGTGAAGATTGTCACCTTTTGTGCTGTAGTAATACTGTTTACCAAATGCTGGCTCAATTGTTTTTACATCTTTATCTGGTAAGTTAACACGAATCATACCTGGTCGGTTAGATTTCGTAACACTTTGGTCTAAATATGTTGCTAGACCAATACCTTTATTTAATTTCTCGTAATCTACTTCTACGATATTTGCCCAGTTACCACCGATTGTTTTTTGGAAAAACTCTTTATTTTGTGGTGAGAAACTTGTTGGCGTTGTTCCAGCGATTTTACCAGCCCAGCTACCGCCACTCATAACAGACCAAGCTTGAATTGGCTCACCATGACCCGTATAGTCTGTATCATACTCATCTGGAAGACCTAAATCATGACCATATTCATGCGCGAATACACCAACCGCACCATCTTCTGGTTCAATTGTGTAGTCGAATGCTGCCATCTTTCCGCCCCAATATGGAACTTTCGCTTGCGTACCTTCAATTGCGAACGGCTTTGGTCCAACTGTCCAGCGATGTGACCAAATTGCATCATCACCTAATTTACCACCGCCAGCTTCTTGTCCAACACCCGCATGAATAATCATTAAGTGATCGATTAAACCATCCGGTTGATTTTGATTTCCATCACCATTTACATCGTATTGATCGAACTGATCAAACTGTGATAAATCAAGACCGCTATCTACAGCTGCTTTTAATGCATCTTTTACTAGATCACGTGGTCCTTTTGGTCCTTTATTATCATGGCCTGTAGCAGCATCTGCACCGTAATCAGCAGCTTTACCAGGAACTGTTAACCATTTTGTAACTGTTCCGTCCACTGTGTAACTACCACCGGATTGCTCTTCGTAATATTGTTTAAACGTTTCGATTTTGCTTCCATCCTCTAATGCGAATGGCTCATCACCGAATAACATTTTTTCATAGTGTTCTTTGTTAAAGTCTTCCGAATACATATAACCAGGTTCTTTATCAATGTTGTTATGTTTAAAGTCAGCGTACTCTACAAGTAAAACAAGTACCTTATCTTTACGAACATCGCCGTTATATGCTTTTTGTTTTGCTGGAGAAGTTGGTACTTTACCATTTAATCCGCCTTTAACTGGGCCTGTCGCTGCAGGTGTCCCTGTTGCTGGCTGATTTAGTTTTTCTTTCGTGTCTGCTTTCGCATCTTTCACTTTCTTTAAAAAGTCTGATGCTTCTTTCGTAAGTTGATCCCCATTCGTTGCTTCTTTCCCAGGATTTTCACCCTTTTTGTTCTCTACATACTTTTCGACAGCTTTCTTTGTTTCTTTCTCTGAAGCTGACGAATCAATTACCCCACGCTTTTTCAGTGCATCTGCTAAACGCTCTTCTGGAATTAAATGGTCATCAACTGGGCTCGTAGCTGCTTTATTCCCAGGCGTTTCAGCGTACACAGACTGAGTGCCCGTGCTAAATGAAAGACCTAATACAGCTGTCAAAGCAATTGATGATAATACTTTGAATGGTTTCTTGTTCATCCCTTATTTCCTCCCCTAATAAATAATATGTATTACAATTTGAATTTTATTAAAAATTCAATATTTTTTCAATATTTAGTTATATTATGTAATTTTTTTAATATATTTGTAAAAATTTCATAGTTAGTATACGGATATATCACAATTCAACAATGTTTTCTGAAAATATTGAAAGTTTTTATCGAACAATTTATAATTATTTCCATCGAGGGAGTTTAATGGGGATTTTATCTTTGTTTTACCTACACAATATTTGATAATTCGATACATAAAATAAAAAATTCGGTTTTATTATCATTTATTCTGTAGCAGCAGTTATGACCGATAATTAGGGAGGAATTACAATTGTACAAAGATAAGACGGACACACTGGATCAAGAATGGATTGATTTAATACTTGAAGCTCTAGATGCTGGTATCGCCCTACAAGATATCGAACACTTTTTCCAACGTATGAAGCCATCAAGTCAAGCTCAATAGCCTTGTTCTTTTTAACGAAGTTTATGTTATAATAATGACATCATAAGACGACGACATATTGATAGAAAGGTGCGCAAACATGATTGGAGAACGTATAAAACGCCTTCGTTTACAAAAAGGTATTTCATTAACTGAACTTGCCGAAAAAGCTGGTGTTGCTAAATCTTACATTAGTTCTATAGAACGAAATTTACAAAAAAACCCTTCCATTCAGTTTCTTGAAAAAATCGCAGCAGTTCTACAAATTCCAGTTGATACTTTACTTCATGACGAAACAGAAAAGGAAGCTCGCCTAGACTCCGATTGGACACAGCTCGTTAAAGACGCAATGAACTCTGGTGTCTCTAAAGAACAGTTTCGTGAATTTCTTGAATTTACACAGTGGAAGAAAAATCAAAAATAATATATAAAAAGGAGTGCTTACAAACTGGCACTTCTTTTTCTTTATAAAAAAAAGCGGGGGATACCCGCTTTTTTTTTATTTTTCTTCCCCAGCTTCTTGGTTAGCATTGAATGTCCACTCTAAATTCAATGTATCACCTTGGAATTTATTTTGGTCTTGACCATTATCTTCGAATACAAATTGTACCCATAGATAATCCTCTGTACCAGCTTCTAATCCACCTTTTTCTCCCCACTCAGGAGCAAAGATGTCTTTAGCTAAAAGATCTGGATCCGCATTTTGTAAGTCTGCTAAAGTTGTTTCATATACAGGCTCACTTTGTTTATCCCAGTTCCAAATAAATTTTACTTTAATGTGCTTGCCAAAGTCTTCCCCAGCATTATCATTTTTTGCATCTTTCACAGTATACTTTGTTGCTAATTTAACGTCTTTAATTGTTAACGAACCATCGTTCTTTAGTAAGAACTCTTTCTTAACAGAATCCCCTGGTTTTAAATCTTTAATATCCACAAGCGTTTTAGGGTTTAATGTAAGATCTAACGTCCCAGCTGCAAATGTATTATTTGATACTTCTTTATCGCTAAAGAATGCAAACGTTCCTCCACCAATTAAAGATAACCCCAATGCTGCTGATGCAACTCCCATACCTAATTTCTTTTTCAGACTCACAATCAATTCCCCCTAGCTGTTTTTTGTATTTTTACATTGCTATCTCTCATATAAATTAAGAGATGTAAATAAAACTATATTAGCGATGCTAATATTTGTTCTTTTTCAAAAACCTTAAGTTCATTATAACGAACAAACTTATGTAAATACAACAACATTTTTTAGTATTTTCAATTATTTTTATTTCTCAATATTATTTCGATTTTTCAGAAAATAATATATACTACTTTATACTAATTTATAACTTTTTTCACACGCAAATACATTTCATATTATAAGAAAAAAGAAAGACAAAGAGGTGAGGGCTAACGTTCCCTCACACTCCTATAAAACATTAATCGTTTTGCTTATTCGCTCGTTATCTCTTGCACCACATTCTTGTTTTCCAGCTGTTTCACTAAAGCAGTTACCCCGCTTTTATCTGTTTCTATTTTTTCTGTTCCTCTGCTTTCTTCTGCTCTTCTAGCTTTTTCTGTTCTTCTACTTTCTTTTGTTCTTCTGCCTTCTTTTGTTCTTCTGCTTTCTTCTGTTCTTCTGCTTTCTTCTGTTCTTCTGCTTTCTTCTGTTCTTCTGCTTTCTTCTGTTCTTCTGCTTTCTTCTGTTCTTCTGCTTTCTTCTGTTCTTCTGCTTTCTTTTGTTCTTCTGCTTTCTTCTGTTCTTCTACTTTCTTCTGTTCTTCTACTTTCTTTTGTTCTTCTACTTTCTTTTGTCCTTCCGCTTCAAGTGCAACGTTTAATTGTTGCTGTAGAGCCTGAATTTGCTCATCAATAGCTTTCAAACTAACTTCTTTCTCAATATAATCTCGCTTCTCTTTTATAATCTGAAAGCCTTCATTCACATATAAGGCTACTTTTTGAATCGACTCATCTTTAGTTACTTTTAATTCTTCCTGTATTTGGTTGTAAGGAGCTTCTATTTCAGTATATACATTTTGCAAGGCTTCCTTCTCAGAAACAATTTTCTCACGACCTTGTTGCCATACAGAAATTGCCTGTTTTATTTCTTCAATAGAAGTTACTTTCAGTTTCCCCTTCATTGTTCCATACTCATGCTCAATAAACTTTTTATGTTGCTCAGCCTGTTCTTTTAATGTAGTAACTGTTTTCGGAAATATAATTGCTGTAGAAATACTCGCTTCTACTTTCGTTTCATGAATGAATGCCGCTTCTGTATGCGTCATAACTTGAGATCCTAAATAAAACGTAATAGAGCACATACACGGCAATATAAGCATCTTTTTTAAATTACGTGGTCTTTTCAGCATCTTAATCTCTCCCATCGAACATTCCGTTCTTTATACAGAACATTATCTTTATTATAATAAAGAACTATATAAAATGATAGCTATATACTAGAAAAATAAAAAAAGGGCTATCCATATGATAGCCCTTTTTTATTATTATCTTTCTTCACCTGCTGTTTGTTGTGCATCAAACGTCCAATTTAATTGTAACTTATCGCCTTGGAATTGATTTTGATCTTTCCCATTATCAACGAACTCAAATTTCACTTTGAATTTATCAGATTTACCTGCAGAAATACCTTTTTCATCCCAGAACCAAGCAGCTAAATCATTATCTACGGCTGTAAGTGTGTCACCCTTCAATTTATCTAATGTAGTTTGTTTCACAATTGTCTCATGCTTATCTACATTTTTTAAGAATGTTACTTTAATATGTTTACCAAAATCATCTTTATTATCTTTCTTTACATCTTCTACATTATAATCTGTTTTCAGTAGAACCTTTTTAATATTTAAGGAGCCTTTATTTTCTAGTTTAAATTCTTTTTCAATTGTATCACCAGGTTTTAAATTCGATACATTAACAACTGTTGATGGATTTAATGCTAAATCAAGTGTACCAGCCGCAAATGTATTGTTTGACACTTCTTTATCACTGAAAAACGCAAATGTTCCTCCACCAACTAATGCTGCTCCTAGTACTGCTGATGTGATACCCATTCCTAACTTTTTCTTTAAAGTCATGTCCATATCCCCTTAATATATATATATTTGTTAACTTCCTAAACGGAAAGTATAACCAAACGATCTAGACGGATTGTTCTACTTTTTTATCTTTCTTTTCTCCGTCAATGCTACGAATAGCGCCAAAAATAGAAATCGCGGAATAACCAAGTAAAAAGACGCCTGGAATAATAAGAAGTAATGCTGCTCCCGCTTTTGAATTCGCATAATTCAGTAAATAACCAACGTACGGAACTGTAATATCTGCATATTTCCCAACTACATTTTCTGCAAGTACTGGTTCTAAATCTGGTCCGTTGTTGTTATCCCCTTTTGTTTCATACATTACTTTTCCATTTGTATCTTTCACACCGATAATACGGTGAGTGATAATTTTTTGATCTTTCTCTTTAAAGGTAATAACATCACCTTTTTCATATTTAGAACCATCTTTCTTTGGCTCTATTGCAATGATTGATCCTGTTAAAAACGTCGGTTCCATCGATCCTGAAAGAACGCTCTTAAACTGATATCCCATCACTGTCGGATCCCCACCGCTCGCTTTTGAAGAAATGACTACAAAAGCTAAGAAAACCATCAATGCAAATAAAACAAATGAGATCGCGTTGCTAATTATCTTCCAAATTAATTTCATCGTCTCTCTCCCTCTCCGTTGTTTTATATTATTTGAAGTATGCAATGCTTCTTGTGTTCTTTAACAAGAACACAAGTAAATGATATAACGAACTTCGAGTTATTGCAATAAGAAAATTTACAATTATTAGTTAAACTTCTTTTCCGTATATAAAAAAGACTGTGACAAAATCTCTTCACAGTCCTCATGCTTTTTTACTTTTCTTCTGATTTTATTCCTTGTCTATTATGGCGCACCACAGCATATAAAATGACTCCAACTAATACAATCGCACCTATCCCAATACTTATCACTTTCACATTTGACTCTGTTATTTCAGGCTCAATTGTATCCTTTTTAGGCATCGCAAAAGTAACATCTTCTTTTGAAAGAACATTTATCGTCGCAATTGTTTGATTATTTTTCGTAATATCGACTGCACCAACTACCTCACCACGATGGATTCCCTTATGATACAAAGAGTCTTTATCTAATGAAGCGGCCCGAAAAATAGTTTTCACATTTTTCCCTTCATCTTTCTTAAGCACAAGCTCTGCACTTTTTTCAAGTTCGCTATCAATATCTTTATTTAAATACGTTGTCTTTTGATGCCAACTATGTTTATCTAGCACCGTTTGTTTCGTAAATTGCCCAAAAGAATATTCCGCCATCTGCTTTAAATCCTCATAGATTTCAGGTCTTTGAGAAGCCATTACTACATTTATAATACGATTTCCATCTTTCTCATTTAATAAAACGAGCGTATTACGTGCCTCATTCGTAAACCCCGTCTTACCGCCGATACTATATGGGTTCTCAAAATAAATAGATTTATTAAAAATAGACACCGTCTGCCTAGATGTAGTAACTGTCGTTCTTTTCGTATTCATCGCTTGCAAAATTTCAGGATACTTTTGCACACCTCTCGTAATCATAGCGATATCATACGGCGTCGTATAATGGTTCGGATCATGCAGTCCATTTGGTGTTACAAAGTGACTATCTGTAGCACCTAACTGTTTTGCCTTTTCATTCATCATATTAGCAAAATTCTCAACACTTCCACCAATATGCTCTGCAATCGCATACGACACATCATTCGCACTTAACACCATTAAAATCATAAGCGCGGTATTTCTATTCACCGTCTCACCGGGTTGAAACTCAATTTGATAATTGCTCTTCTCTTGATCTAATGCTAATTGCGAAAATGTAAACTGATCCTCTGGCTTCGTATGCTCCATTAACAAAATCGCTGTTAACACTTTCGTCACACTAGCTGGATACGCACGATGATGTGCATTTTTGTCATACAACAAATCACCTGTTTTCGCATCAATCGTAGCTGCAAACTGACTAAAAACATTTGGCCCTTCCTTAGGTGGTGGTGCCACTTGCTCCGGATTCACTCCAATATTCGTCTCAGCACGCAACGTCATAGGTGTCAATAAAAACAAACTAATAACTGTAATAAAAACCAAAATTTTCTTGAAATTTACCATATGACTCTCCCTTTTCACTTTACTCCTACAAATAAAAAATGAATCTACCAATCTATATGTAATTTGTATTAAATTGGAAGAAAAATCACTATTTTTTACTATATCATATTTTTACGATAAAGGACATAATTATACAATAAAAATAAGAAGGAATTACTCTTTCTTATCCTTCTCATCAATTAACGAATCTATTAACTTCTGACTTGCTTCCTCAGGCGTAATCTCATCCGTCATCCCCATAAATGACCAACCTTTAGAATCGACCCACTCAACAAGCTCTTGCAAAAACTCATCATGCGTAACATCTACATCAAGAATCGAGCCATTAATCGAAATCGTTCTATTTCTAGAAACGCGCATCTTGAACGTTTTTCTTACCATTACAATAATTCTCCCTCTACTCTTGAATATTTATAAAGTTAAACTTTAATCCGTGGGGATTTTCTTCATCCCCCACGGATTATTAGCCTTCACCAATCGGGCTTTTACGGGCAGTTGATCTCCCACCTAACTTCTTTGCTTTCGCTGAATTTTGAGCGGGGATCTTACTGCCCGTTAATGCGGGGTAAAAAAATCTTGTATCTCTGTTATACATGATTTTAAGTAAATTGTAAAAAGGATATATTGGCCAATTTGAATATCGAAAGTGAAAATCCCTTATTCTACATAGCCATCACACGTTATACAATTTGTCATACATTACTAAATACATCCGTATAAAAACAACACAACTTTCATTTTATCACATCAAATACACTTTGCTTTCGTACAATCAAATGGAATATATTAAAAAAACTAAAAATGAGGAGGAATTCTATGGCACATTGTACATATTGTAAGACGAAGTGGAAAATAAAAGATGTATGGTCGATACTTGTGACATTTGAAAAAGATTGTCCGTATTGTTTTGGAAGGCAATACCTTTCTAACGATACCTTTCATCATGCTAATGCTGCTTTACCTTTGCTATTCTTATGTCCTTTACTTGTTGATTTAAGCGATGAAAACCCTTTGGATAAATATCGTAAATAATATAACCTCTACATTTAAAACCTACTTTCTATTCAGTTTCCTTCTTATTAATTATTCCTTTATTCACTTCTAGCATGATTGTACAAGATCCATCTTTAAAAACTTCCTGTATAAATATTGTAAAATTTCAGTTAATTATATATAATTGCTTTAGCATTATTATTAAAGATGCTATTACATAAGTATTTTTGAAGATCCCGTAGCTCAGCAGGGAGAGCGCCACCTTGACAGGGTGGAGGTCGTGAGTTCGAGCCTCTCCGGGGTCATACAGTTAGTTATATCAAGGGTTTGAGTACGTTTCTTAACAATTAAAAATGTTATGGTCATTACCAAACCGGTACGACTAAACGAAAACCACTTCGCAAAAAAATGCGGGGTGGTTTTTTGTTGTTAAAATTTGCTGTCCTTGATTTTTTGGACGATAGAGAGTTTAAGAATGTTACACCGAAAACGCTACAAAGCTATCGGGATATTCTGAAACAGTTTGAAAATTTCTGTTTAGAACATGATGTTATCAATGTCGAGGATATTACTACAAGTATTATGAAGCGATATATCTTGCATTATCAAAAGAAAGGAAACAACGCAACCACTACAAACTCTAAGTTGCAACGTATTCGTGCTTTTCTTAATTATATGATTGAATGTGAAGTCATTAAGAATAATCCTGCTAAGAAAATACAGAAAGCACGAGAAGATGTACGTATTGATGTATTTACTGATTATCACATTAAACAAATGCTTAACTACTATAGAAGGATTAAACAGCGTGAAAAAACCTTTTACGCATATCGTGACTATTCCATTATCGTTGTTTTACTTGGTACAGGGTTGAGACAATCTGAATTATGTTCCCTAAAGTGGACTGATATTGACTTCAAATATCAAACTTTATCTGTATTTGGGAAAAGTCGTAAAAGAGAATCTATTCCTGTTGCCGATAAGGTAATTATGGAGTTAGCGACATACAAAACATTTTGCGAACAGATTTTTGTAGAAAAAGGACTTTCAGAATACGTTTTTTCAAACCGTACTAATAAACAACTAACTCCTAATGCAGTACAAAACGTCTTTAAACGTCTAGCTAAGATTATGAATTTTAAAGATGTACGTCTTTCCAGTCATACATTTAGACATACATTTTGTCAACGCTGTATCCAATCGGGAATGAGTACATTTGCGGTTCAAAGGTTAATGAGACATTCGTCCATAGTAGTAACTGAAAGATACGCAGCTATGTGGGGAAATGACTTAAAAGAACAAAACGACAAGTTTAATCCTTTAAATACGATAGATATATAAATAGGAAAAAAGCCACCTACGGCAATAGGTGACCAAAATTCAAATTCAAAACTAAATAACGGAAATTCCGTACATTCAGCACCTCCATTATAAATTTTTCAAAAATATAATGCAAGAGGTCTAGTTCCCTATTGTCTTTTTTAGCTAGTGTACAGCAATTTCCGAACGTGGGAATGACCTAACACCACGATAAACACTTGAACAGGTTAGCTAAGCCAATGTCATAAAATTAAGCGTCCTAACAGATAACGTTTCCTTGTTTACGTTGTTAGAAGTCTAGGTGAGAACGACCATTAACGGTTCGGCTGGTTGCTTGGTGTACTACGGTACAGGTAGCAACGAATAAGAAAGATTATATTAGGTTACGAGTAATTAAGGTTATGTCAGTAGTACAATTCCTTCCCTAAGTTTTTTCAGCATGTTGGACAAGCATGACATGTTAAAAGTTCGTTGCAGATGAAAATCTAGCGTTCAAACAAGGTGATACGATGGAAACCTCAGCAAACTCAGTTCAATTCAGTATTAAAGAACGTCTACTTTTATAGCACTTTGTTTTCTGAAGTGTTATAAAGGTAGTCATTCTTCTGTCCAATATTTCCTAGACAAATCTAGTTAATTCAGCGAAAAGGAAAACCTAAAGTCAAGAGATTCAAATCATTTTAATTACCACTAAATATGGATATTTGTAGAAGGAAGTAACCACTAATCAAATTTATTTGTCCTATTTTATTCTTTTCCTGCAAGTAAGTATATGTAAGACGAATCTTACAGAACTATAGAGGAAAAGGGGTTTAGGTATGTTATTAAAACGTCCAGTACAAACAAAAATTAACATTATTGATTCAATTATGGGTAGTGGTAAAACTAGTTGGGCAATACAGTTCATGAAGAACGCACCAGCGTATCAAAAATTTATTTACATTACCCCCTTTATAAATGAGGTAGAACGAATAATTACTTCTGTTAATCGTAACTTTCACCAACCACAAGCTGATTGTAAAGGAGAAACAAAGCTAGAAGATATAAAACGTCTCATCTCAGAAGGTAAAAACATTGTTTCTACACATTCACTTTTTAAAAATATAAATAGTGAAGTCATTGATTTGTTAGACATGGAGAATTACACGCTAATCCTAGATGAAGTTATGGATGTTATTGAACAAGTAGATGTTTCAAAAGATGACTTAAAAATGCTAACAGAAAACGAGGTAATTGGAGTAGATCAAAACGGTGTTGTTCACTGGAAGCAACTTGATTATAGAAAAGGGTACTTTGAAAAATTGAGGAACCTAGCTTATTCAGGGAACTTAATGATGTATGAAGACAAAGCAAATGAACCGAGTGCAGTATATTGGATCTTCCCTGTGGAAATATTTAAGCGTTTTGAGGAAGTTTTTATTCTGACCTATATGTTTGATGGACAGATTCAACGTGCTTATTTTGATTTATTCGGTCAAGAGTATGTCTATAAATCAGTTGTAAAGGAAGGTAGTAACTATAAGTTAGCACCATATGTGTCTTTTAAAAATGAAGACCGTTCACATTTGAAGGAACTGATTAACATTTATTATCTTTCACTTAAAGATAAAAAGGATATGAACAAGATGGGAAATAAGCATAATTATTTTAGTGTGTCTGATTTAAAAAAGAAAACTAAAAATAAGGATACAAAGAAAGTCATTAGAGATAACGCTTATAACTTCTACCGTAATAAATGTAATGTACCTACAAATGAGGTCATGTGGACTACTTTTAAAGAGTTTAAAGATAGCCTAGCACCTATGGGGTTGAAAGAACACTTTGTAAGTGTAAATGCACGTGCTACAAACCAATTCCAACATAAAAGGACATGTATCTATTTAGCTAACATTTATACAAATCCTTTGATAAAACACTTTTTTAATAAGCGAGGGGTACAACTTAATGGTGATTTATTTGCATTATCAGAACTACTTCAATGGCTTTTCCGCAGTCGTATTCGTACAGGAAAGTCAATAGATGTTTTTATTCCATCTAAGCGAATGAGAACGTTGTTGGAACAGTATCTCAATAATGAAATTTAATTACTTTCTCTACTTTTATTGCTTAGTAAAGAAACGCTGTAACCCTTGATAACACTGGGTTTCTTGAATATTTCCTTATAAGAAAGATATAAAAATATTATAAGTATTAAAAGACAATCCCGAATAACACTACAAGGGATAGCCTAAGCTACCCCTCTTCGTGATTATTCAGGGCATACTTTAATAGCTATATAGAATAGTATTATTTCTAGAAATAGTGGTGAGGGCATTCTTTGCCCGAACACGAGGCGTAGCCGAGGTAGAATAAAAAATCAATAACATGATATAAGTATAGGAGGAAATGGCTTGGAACTAGAACGATATTCTTACAATCCATATAAGAAGAAATACAAAGGGCATTGGCACTATCGCTGTAGACATTGCGACAAAGTTATATATGTTCCTAAAGAACCTGAGGGTGGTGGATATTATATTTGGATTTACTGTGACGAATATAGCCCGACAGGTTCAATGTTCTGTTCGAAGGAATGTATAGAAGAAGTTGACCAAGAATATAAGAAAAGACGAGGATGGGCATAATCGCCTATCCTTTTGTATTTTATAATCACCATTCGAAGTTCTTTATGATAGATAGTACTGGGTATCAGCAAAGGATGAAGTGTTTAGTTTTAGAAGAACTTCAATTATAAAAGAACTTGTATTAGTTAGGTTAATCCACAACATGATCTTTTCACACAAAAACCCCTTATGATATTGATCTTATAAAAAAATTATCAATCTGATGTCCTATTATGAAATGAAATTGCAAGTACCTATATGTAAGGGCTGATTCAAGCCCCAAAAAAATACTTGGAGGTATTAACAATGAAAACAAACGTTAAGAATGGCACTATTTATTTAGGGGAGTTTGCTACAGATACAGAAACTATTCGATTAGGGGACTGTGATATTTTAGGACTACAAATAAAGACAGAAAGTAATGGAGGTTGGTTTTCTGTACTTGGTGAAACAGATGAAAAAGGAATTGTTAAGCGTTTAATTATAGACCTAGAACCAATTGATGAGAATCCACATGAAGAAGATTATGATAATTGAATAAGAAAAGCGAATTAAAAGGCTAAATTATTTGGAAAGGAAAGGTGTTTATGAATGATATTGGATTTAACAACGTAAAATTGACAGATAAGGACGTATATAAAATACTGTATCTAAACAAGGTGAAAGGTTATCAGCCTTACCAGTTAGAAACAATGTTCCCTGTCACTAAGGCAACTATTAGAAGTATTGTAAATGGTAAGAGTCGAAAAGATTGTTATGGCTTGTTTATGAAATACAAGGATAGCCACAGTGACGAGTTTATGAAACTAGCTAAATAGTGACTAGCATAATCTTAATAGTATATTAACCCTCTCAGATTATTTCTGAGGGGGGGTATTATATATCGTAATTTCATGAATCTTATGTGTGAATTCAGTTATGGGATGCACAATCAGTGAAATGTTGAAAAGTAGTGTTCAGCCCTTGGTACGACTACATTCATAAAAATGGATTAGTTGTGCTTTTCTATGCAATTGTCACTTTTTTCGCTTCCACTCCCTCTTTATACAGTCGCCTCAAAATTATTTTTTCTGCACAAATAAAAGAGGCTATTAGTTAGCCCCTTGTTCTTCTCGGTATTCTTTCAGCCTTCTTTTAAATGTTGCCACGCTACACCCAGCAAATTCAGCACCCTCAGGCTGTGATATGTTACCAGCTTCAACTTCTTTAATAGCATGTAATAAAGCACCTTCAATTTTATGAGTTTTGGACTTTCTACCAAACTTCACGCCTTTCTCTCTTGCGTCCTTAATGCCTTCTTGAGTTCTCTCAAGTATCATAGAACGTTCAAATTCAGCAAATGCACCTAATACATTGAATAATAGTTTTGTCATAGGATTCTCCATTGTCTCAGCTGTAAACATTCCCATATTGATGATGTGTACCGCTACACCTCTATTAGTTAATTCAGTAACGATTGTCTCTAATTGTGATAAAGAACGTGCTATACGGTCAGCCTTAGTTACTACAAGCGTGTCACCAGCTTTAATTACTTCTAATAGTTGATTAAGTTCTTTTCTGTCAGCTTTTGCCCCACTGATCTTTTCTTTATATATTTTTGTAGCACCTGCTTCTTTTAGTGCTTTAATTTGAATATCCAGTTCTTGTTTATTTGTGCTAACACGTCCGTAGCCATAAATCATAGTTAAATTCCCCTTTTTTATAATTTCTATTTGATACGACTTTTTGATACTCTGCAAATCCTATAATACAGCCATTCTTTACGAGTGTCAACAATTGTAAGGTTTATGATACGGAACAGGTGAAAACACTTGCTGAAAGCCACACTACAATTACTTTCAATCAAAAGTGTCAATCAAAAACGTATTGCTGGAACATAGATAAGGAAGGACTGTATAATACCAATACTGGTCGGTACTACGTTGGTAAGATAATAGGTTAAGGACTAAGCTGGGCGTACTATATACCCTACTATCAGCGACAAGGATACCAGTAAGATAAACGAAAAGAGAAGTAACAGACATGGCAAAAGACACGAGGCGAGGTGAGGGCAACAGGCAAGAAAAGAACGAATGAAAGAAGAACGAAAGAAGAACAAACAACAGATAAGTAATAAACGAGATCAACGAGGACATTTGCGAGGACGCTGGGCGGTACATATGGATTCGCTATTTTTTGTATTACAATGCCCCTACCCTATGGGGGCGACCTCTCTATATGGGCTGGTCTAGTAAATGAAGAATATACAGGACGGTCTGAAAATACCATATGGTACAAAATGGAATATTCATAAACAATTTTGAGACGATTAGCTTTTTCTTTATGGACAATCCCCTTACTAAATGCACTGTACAGCATTATGGAGAAGAGGGTGGTTCAAGTTTTTGCTATAATTCAATAACCGTTTCTTAAAAAATTATTTTGCAATGGGATTTTAAATTATTTTAGGAGGTACAGCTGTAATGACTAAGAAAATGACAGCCGATGAGATTTTAGTAAATATGTATAAAATGGACGATACTGAGAAACTTGAATTGTTAAAGGTATTATCAGAAAAGCATTTCGAAGGTACTAAGTCAGTTGAAGAAATTCGACACCTAAACTCTATAGCGGTGTTTGGAGACGAGGAAGAAGATAACAATGACCAAAAAACTTGTGAAGAAATGATTAAATACATGAAACACATGGAGAACAGTGAGAGGTTTAGATTGTTAGATTATCTATTTCATAACCATTCCGACTCAAAAAGACCAGTTGGTGTAAGTGCACCTACAAAGGCTTACATTGAGGGTTATTTAGAACGTAAACTTACAATTGATGAAATTGTAATCTTGAAGTTGGCTTATGACTGGGGGCACTTTGTTGGGGAAGAACGTGGAATGAAACAAGTTTAAAAAGTGATGAGAATAAAAAGGGGTAAGGATTTACCCCTAATTTATTTAAGTCTATCTTTTAGTATAACAACTTTTTCTTTAGATAATCTTCTTCTATAATACGTTCAAAAATTTTTAAGTGGTCTATTTTTAGAATATGAGGCAAAGCCTCGTCAAAAGATATTCTGGAATATAACATGTATTGTCTGATGCCGTGTAAAAAATTTTCGTATAACTCATACGTAGGATTTTCGGATAGTTCTTTTAAAGTTGATCTTGAAACTAAAGGAGAATTACGTTGATGAGAGAAATCATACACAATATCATAATTTCCTTCAGTAGTATTTCTTTGTCCACTAATGCTACCACCTACACTATTCCATGAAGGTAATCTATTATGTCGCATCCTGAATGCTTCAATTAAAATCCCTTCAATTTGACGAAGGTCATTTTTTGATTGTTCGTAAACGAAATCTCTAGTAGAAACTTGAGATAAGTCGTGTTTAAACCATGTATCAATGTTTTTTCTAGTGACAGGTTGGCTTAATGGTGATTGAAGAAACACACTGTATCCTAGTTTCTCATTAGTAGTAAAGTATTCTTGGATTTTAATGAATTTACATCCGTTTTCTCGCATAGGTATTATACCATTGTGTTGCTTGAATCTTTCTGCTAGATCGACAGCTAGACCAATATAAAGAACCTCTTTGGTATTATAATCCCAAAATGAATATATGCCTGCTGAAGCCCAACCATAAGAATCATTAGGTGAACATAAATCTTCTAATGAATTAACAATATCTAATACTTCATTTTGCTTGTAAGCATTTTGAACAATAGTTGCGTGCATTAAGAATCCCCCTTTTTACATTTAGTTTTATAATAACACTATCTTGGGGGTGTTTTTCCTTTCAACGAATTAAAGTCCTTTTACCAATCCCCTCAAATTTTCAAATTCTTTACAGCTATCAATTAGAAGTAATTGTAAGGCGTGTTTGTTTGTAAATTTATTCAGACGCCCCTCTTTAAAACTTTCATTTTATTTAGCGATAGTTTCCCTTATTGTGTTCGTTCCGCAATAAGGTGACGTCACCTTTAGAAAGATGACTTAAAACTATATTGAATTGGGATCTATCAGATGTAGTTCCAGTAAAATTTTTAGAGTAGATTTTTCCACAGTTTTTATTTTGTAGTGCTTACAAGTGTACATCTAAACCTTGACCTATTATAGACACTTTAGCATATCCGTATTTTTTCTATATGGATTTATGCCATTAAGTTACGATACCCTTAGATACCTCGATATTACAGAGGAAGCTTATGTGTGTTAATTCTTTTAAGTTATGGCACCGATGTATAACAAAAGGCAATTACCTGTTGAAGAGGTAACTGCCTTTTTAGAGGTATATATTAAATGAAAGTAAAAGTTAGTTAGCGATTTGTTTTTTAATAATAGCAATCTCATTATCATTCAAATTGTATAAAGTGTAAACTTCCTTGTCTATTTCGCATTGTACAGCTGTAATTTGTTGTTGTGTTAAAATTATTTTTTCTTTTTTCTTTTCAAAGACAGGCTTAAAATCAAAGGCTTCTACTTCGGTTAACTTCACCTGTTTTTTATTTAATTCACCTATAAATTCTTTGTAAGAGAGATCAAAGAATTTATCTAGCTTTTTCGAAGGTTTTTCTAGTCCTTTCATCTCTTTCAAATAATCTAAGAAGGATTGTTGTTCGTTATACAAAGATGTATGCAACTCAAGTAGTTGATTAGCTAAATTTTCGATTCTAAGCTTCTCAGCACTTTTAGGAGTTTTTACAGGAAAGTCATTAAGATACTGACGCTTAAATCGTAAGTATCCACCTCTGATTGCAGCACCTGTTGCAAACATATAGTAAAAAAGGAGTTCTGAGTTCAATAATCCTAATAAATATTTTGAGTCAGAAGGAATAAAAAAGCCAGTCATATCTACATACCTACCTACTGTATCAAGAGAAAAGCGTGGTATAGGTGCAATATCAGGAAAGATGATTTTTACTTTCTTATATTCTTCATAATAAGAACAAGCCCTTAACTCGTACCATTCACCTTTACCCTTAATATCACTTCTATTAGATAGAGGTTCTTTATATTGATTAAGATGATTTAAGATACTAGGATAATTACTTATATCTATTCCTTTTTCAACTAAAATAATAAAGCGATCTTTGTCTGCAACTAGATATTGTCGAATATCTGTACCCATAGTGAAAGGGTGTATAATATCCGCAGCCTTAGAATCATCACTGATGAGTTCCATTTTCTTTTCTTCATCAATAATATAAGCGGTGTTATAACCAGTCTTGATTCCACCGTAGATGTCCTTACCTAACCATTTAGATAGAGAAGTCCCTTGCTTTTTTATTTTTTCGAAGATGGAAGTACTCTCTGCATTGCCTATATACCAAAAACCGTCATCTAATTTATTCGACTTAATAGGAAAAGAGTTTTCTTCTAAGTATTCGTCCAAATTTGTAACATTTTTTTCTTTTACATCACATGCTTTAATATCATATGCTTTTTTTGGAGAGGCTTTTTTCATAGATAAGATTAAAGGATAGGTGACAGCATCTTGGAATATAGGCAAATCTCCAAAGTCAATAAGTTTAAGTATTTGATAATTAAGCAAGAAGCCTCTTAAAGGCTTTCCATATCTAGCTTTCATAAACTTATTAGGAAAAATAAGTGACAGCCGTCCTTCTTTTTCTTTAAGTAAGTTTAGACTTTTTTCTAGAAAGTAAGTATATAAATCAGCACTACCACTAAAAACTGTATAATTCTTTTCTAAAAAAGGTTTGTATTGACCAATAAATTCATTACGTACATAAGGCGGGTTTCCAATAATGACATCAAAACCTCCATTGTCCATAATGTCTTTAAAAGATTCTGACCAATCAAAAGGTTTTAATGCGGGACTTGCATTGTCTATTAAACTGTTACCACATTGAATGTTTTTATCGAGTGTAGTCAATTCATCTGTTGCATTTGCAGTTTTCAGCCAAAGAGAAAGCTTTGTGATTTCTACCGATTCCTTGTTTAGATCTACTCCAAACAAATTATTTTTTAAGATGTGCTTATTTAGATCAAACAGAGTTAATTGTCCTAATCCCGTAATTGCCTCGTTTACAATCATGCCTTCCTTGTACAAATAATCAAAAGCTTGGTTCAAAAAAGCACCAGAACCACAAGCTGGGTCTAAAACTTTAATATTTGAGAGTACATCTCTATACGCCAACCAAAAATTTAACCATTTATTTTCAGCAGCGGTACGAACAGACTTTGCTGAACTTTTTAATTTTCTTTTTTCGATAGCATCTAGCTTTCTATCATGTTCAGCTTCCCTTTCTTTCAATTTTGTGTTATACCATTCATCAATATCAATAAGTTCAGGTAAATTTGCTTCACCTAACTCTTTTCTTTTAGCTGATAGCCAACCTCCGATAGCATCTTCTACTATAAATCTAGTTATATACTCAGGAGTGTAAAAGATACCATCTTTTTTACGTTTTCCATTCCTGCCAATCTTTTCACCACGTATCTCTTGTTTCATTTCTTCTATATCAGTTATAGACTGTTCAAAAATGTGACCTAAAATGTTTACATCTAAATCACTGTTAAAATTATTGTTTGAAATTCGTGTGAACTCTATAAAGATTGAATCTTGAATGTTAAGAGAGTCAAGAACTCCGTCATATTTAAATAGACCGCCATTGAATTTATTGATGTTGTTTCGTTCATTTCCTTTGTCTATCGACAAAAAGAGATTTTTTAATTGTTCCCAAATTGGTGTATCAGTTACTACATAAGATAATTTTGCAGCTTCAATTACACGTCTAAACGTATTTTCAGGGAGAAGTCCTGTGTCTTCACAAAAGCATACAAAGATAAATCTATCCATCAATTTTTGGGTCTTTTCAAATAAGACTAATTCATCTACAAGAGGATTATGAGTCTTTAAGTGTTCAAATACATTTAAACGAGTCTGTTTATATTCTTTATAAAACTTGTCGCTAATTTCTTCCTTTTCAGCGTCATTTGTATCATAAAACTTATCTGTTTTAGAATCTTTTTCTGAATCGATAAGATGTTCTTTACATAGTAAATAGTAAAAGCGTTTGAACTCTTCTGCGTCTGTTAATTCAATTATGTCGAATCGTTCATACTCGGATTGTGTCGAACTTCTATAAAACCTAATTTCTTTAAAGTTAGAAACAATAACCCACTTACAATTCTTACCTTGTTTAGAAGCATAAGAAAAAGCTTGTTCAACCGGCGTTTGCTGATTTTTCCTCCCACGTTGTTTACTGTCAAGATGTGTTTTTGCATCCTTTAATTCAATGATTACTTGTACATCATGCTTATTACGTGAAAAGTAGCCTAAAACTCCGTCAGCTTTGCTACTATCTGTTGAAGATTTACTTTCCTGTATTAAATTCCACTCATCATTTCCAATTTGATCTTGATATCCTAATACATTTCTAAAAAAGTCAATTAGAAAACTCCCTTGTAAGGATTCTTCTTTAGTTTTCTTAAATTCAGTGTCTTCTAAACTGTGTTTCCAATTAGTCAATATTTTTAGTTTTTCATCGAAGTTTGGAATCTGATCTAATTTAAAATTTTCCAATCGTTCATTTAACAGTTTTCGATTAAAAATTTGTTTATGTATCAATTGATATACCGCCCTTATAAAAGTAGTTATTTCCATATTACCACAAACCAGCCATATCATAGGATAGATAAATCACTAAAAATACAAGGTGTTAGGTGTAGAAAAAACACCTATTGTAATCAATTAAGGAGAAGCGTTAACTAACACAAGTGATTAACTCACTGACAGTACGCAGTGACAAATCATAAACCTCAATCAGTAGTGCCAATCAAAAACGTATTGCTAGAACATGAATATGTAAGGACTGTATAATACCAGTACTGGGCGTACTACATACAGTAGGAGAACCAGCAAGAACAATGCAAGCACGACACGAGGCGAGGACAATATGCGGTGACGTTGTGACGCACTGATTATTTCTATATATATACCCCCACCATAGGGGGCAGGGGGTGTATATATGGTCGGTCTGCCGTCTGGAAAATATATGCTATGGTTTGCGGAATCTATATGGTATTAAATGGAATTCATCTTCCCATACCTACAACAAGTTAAACTTTTAGTGCGGAAGATTAGGGTTCTACTAAAATTTTTAAATTACTTTTTTAGAAAAAAAAATCAAAGCAAGTTTTATACAATAATTTTTATGTTTATCAGTGTTAACCTGTGCATGTCAGTGTAATCCAGTGAAACCTCGTGTAATCTACTAACTTTTAATTATATAAAAATAGGTATTAAAGACGCTGGCGGGGGGATATTAGTATTAGGACGTCCTAATAAATTCAATTGGAGGGATAACATTGAAAAGAGATCTATTAACTAAATTGATTAAGAAGGTTGGTAATGGATTTTTATATTGGTACATTTGGAAAGATGGAATGACATTAAAAGTTCATTCTGGTTCTGTTGGCGATATAGGCGAAACCAGAGAAATGCAGTTGGAGTTACCTGGAAAAGCGAATGAATCAATAGATGAATTAGTTAATCAAAAGATTAAAGAAGGGTTTCGATATATAGAAGAACATGACCTAATTGATCTTTTAGTGGAATATAACTATAAAAAAGATAAAATCGAAGAAACACTAAAAAAAAGACATTCCATGCAAGATATAATTGATGGATGTTTATTTTGGACTGGGAACGGCCATTGTGATGGTGGAGGAATGGGAATGGGGGTTGCCCAAATTTTTAATTATGTAATAGATGTTAAAAAGGCTGCAAAAGAAATTATCAAGGAACTTGAAAATGAAAACTTGGTTGAGGGAGTAGAAATCTCCTATCTTAATCCCTTAAATGTTCATATTACTTTGTATTCTAATGGATTAGAACAATAACCATGAAAAGAGTATTGAGATCACTCAATACTCTCTTTTTATTGTGCGGGGAAGGATAGTAATAGTGACGAGGTAAATATTGTAGAAAGTGGTCAACTGCAAGTCATTAAGCTGTATGGATGGAAGGGGGTGGTTAAGATATTTGCTATAATCGAATGACCGCTTCTTAAAAATATAATTTTGGGGTGGTTTTCAAAATATTTTAGGGGGTCGTGCTGCCATGACAGAAAATGAGAAGAAGTTACTGGAACAGATATATGCGAAGGTATGTGAAATGGAAAAGAAAGTGAATAGCATAGGCGACGATTTAGATGAGTTAAGTGGTAAGGAAACCTCCACCTCAGTAGAAAGTAAGTTGGGCGATTTGAAGAATGTACATAAAGGGATACAAGCGACATTCGAACAGGGCTTTGCTGACGTGCATAAGGGATTAGAAGAAATAAAGGAGAATCGAAGCATAGCAAAGGAATGGCAAAAGCAAAAGGGACAATTAAATTAGTCCCTCAGCTTTAAAGTGATCTTTAATTATATTTGGGTTAACTTGTAATTCTTGTGCTATTTGTTTAGGTGTATAGTCCTCTATAATCATTTGATATAGTCTTTTTGCTATTTTATTAGGGGATTCCTTCTTTCTACGTTTGTGAGAGACCATTTTACTACTACTAGCATGCTGTAACCTAGTACCAAAACTATCTCCATAAGGCATAGTACAAATATGTTTTTGATGGTCTTTCCCTATCATATATCTAGCCTTGTTATAAAAATCAGCACCGCACTTATCACAGTGGAATAGCATTGTAGCATGTTGGTTAGTGTAGCGTGTTACAGGCGTTATAGTACCACCATAATCCTTATTTAATCTTGCTTCATATTCTAATTTATCCATAATAGTTCCTCTTTTCATAGTTGATTAAGCAACAGTTTAAGTAGTATTTTTGAGGTCTGAATAGGAATATACCCGACCCTCATTTTTTGGCCTGAGAATGCCTTTATACCAAGCCCTCATTTTGCTAAACTGTTGCGTATTCTACTGTTCCTTTCTGTTTTTCGTCTAGCTGACTCTCTACATATGTCAGAACAATATCTCAATCGCAAATTACTAGTTTTGAATATCCTTTTACAGCCATTGCATTCTTTTGAGGAAACTAAAACCTCTTTGACTACGCCATGTTTAGAATCAATGCCATTTAATAAATTTAAGTAGTCGCACTTAATCTCTTCTTTATCAAAGTTGTAGCGTTCATGTTTAACTAATAACGGACAGTGGGCGTCTTTTAATACACACCAATTACTTTCCCCGTTAAATTCTTTAACTAAGTTGCAACAATCCTTTGCTTCCATTTCTCCATATCTCCTTTAAAACAGAAAAGATCACCAGCTATTCACCAGTGACCTCTTTTGTAATCTCTTTTGCTAATGCTATCTTGTCAGCGTGTGCCTTTTCTTCCGCTTCAATTTCTTTGATAAGGCGTTCTTTGACACCACTGTCTTGTAATTGGTTAATCATGGCCTTTGATAATTCGCTATCATTGACAGGTGATTTTTCAATGTAGTGACCAGCTTCATTTTGCAATGCCAATCCATACTGCATTGCCAATACTGGTGGTAAGCCTTTTAATACTTCTGTGTTACCCTTCCTCAGTTCCGCTAGCACGTCTTGTTTTACAATGCTAGTTAAGTTCATTTATTCCACGTCCTTTGGTTGTTTTAAGTGTTCTGGTAAATTCCCACGAGTAGCGGAAAACATTTCATTCTTAGAAACAACAGATGTCTCAAACCATGTAAAGAATGGCTGGTATTGTTCTTGATTGAATGAGTGTTCCAAACGTGGAAACTCTTCTTTAACTTTTGTATCTTCAAACACTTCATAAATATCAGGTGCAATTTCATGGTATTGTTTTTTGAACTGTTTCCCCATTTCAGCTACCTCAGTTAACAATTCATAGCGGTGACGGATAGCAAGTTCTGTCACGTCATACTCATAAGAAGTAGTTCGGTCTTTTCTCAATACATCTTGAAATACTGGAACATAAGCACGTTTCAACGCTGATCTTTTTCCGTCCAGTTCTTCCATCATAGAATGAATGATTTCTAATTTTGAATTGATTCCCTTTGCTTGTGCTTTTAAATAAATACGTTCTGACAAGTTCGCATTTTCCTGATCCAGTAGAATCGCTGTCATTTCCTCTTGCATGACTGCTAGTTCCATTTGTAGTTCCTGTTCTTCCTTGTCCAGTACCTCAGCTTTTGCCTTGTACTCAGCTATAACTTGTTTTGTTTCAACGAATAAATCTTTTACTTCCATTTCCCATTCCTCCAATAGTAGATATTATTTGTAGCCTCTTGAAGCCTTCATTTCTAAGATTCTGCGAACACTGGCTAACTCAACGTTAGAAACTCGTAATCGTTTAATAGCGTCCTTAAATTTGCTGTGATACAGCGGTGTGAACTCTATTTCACCTCGTTCTAGTTTTCCGATGGTACTTCTATCAACGCCCATGACCTGTTCAAAATCTGATTGAGTCTGATTTCTCAACTGCCTGACAGGTTTAATAAAACGATGGTCAAAGTCCTGTTTGTATTCCAAGTTATTCACCTTCTTTTTTTGGGAACTTCATATAAATAAAAAAAGGCATGTCATACGACACACCTTAGTTAATAGGAGATCAATTCAACTATCATTATCCGTAGGAAACTATTTAAAGCTTCCTCTATTATAATATCTTTGAAACCATAGGGCATTACAGGTAGAAAAGCAATCTTTCAAAAAGTTTTTTAAAATTAAGGTTCTTTATCACCAAAGAATGTGTATATGGCGAATAGAATTATGAAAAAAGACATTCCTTGAAGGTTTAGCCACTTTACAACAATAAATGACCCTTTTATAATAAAATTAGTAAATAATTCATGTGAAGTGGTTTTTTCGTTAAAAACGTAATAAAAATACTTGATATACATAAACCCCCAACTTCCAAACCTTGACAGGGTGGAGGTCGTGAGTTCGAGCCTCTCCGGGATCATATCCTTTTGTATCAACTGTTGATAATTTCATATTTTGAGCAAAACTAACGGTGAGTACCGCTCAAGTTTTGATCGAGACTCCTCCTTTAACTCTAAATGAGAATGAAGGAGTTTTTTTATGTCTTTAACATACTTCACAGAAAAAGAAATCGTAAAAAAACGACAACCCCACAAACGGAAAACTAGCAAAATTTCAAAAGAATATTCTGTTGAACGCGTATTCGAAAGATTTATTGATAGTAAAGTAAAACAGAATTCACGCCCCAACATCATTGAATCAATTCCTTCTTATGTTTAATAGTATAAAAGCATTTCATGGAACACAAAATGCTCAAATATTCTATATGACCGATATTACAACAAATTTTATTTATGACTGGGTTTATTGATTAAAAAATGAATGTGTATGCTTTGATGGCCATATTTACGTGCATCAAGATACAGAAATAGGAATCAGAACAATGGAGCGCTATGTAGAAATGGGGCCGTTAGAAGATGCAAGTTTGGTAGCGGAAATTCTCAAGGAAACGAGATGCTGTGATTTACTGCATGTAATAAAATTGTTTGATTTTCAATCCGCTGAGCAAATTGAACATATCTCACGAGGTAACCCAAGCACCTACTCAGCACAATGGTATACAACGGTCTATGTTTGACATAGGCCCATTTTTTATAAGGAGTAATTGCTATGATCGACGTATATATAATGCAACCATTCGATAAAAGGGAATTTGCCAAAACAGAAATTTTATTGACTTCGGAAGTGACTGAAATATTGAGGATTTCAATGGCTCGTATGAATGCGCTATTGAAAAAGGGACAAATCAAACCCATCAGACGGACGAAAGGCACGAGTATATTTCTACGTGAAGAATGGTTAAAGGATATGGAATGAGGGTACAAATCTATAATTGAAGATGTTAAAAAATCGAATCATCAAAAAATTAAAGAAAATGTTAATGAGACTTTATCAGACTTAGCATGATGAAAAACGAACTATAGTATTGGTTCGTTTTTTATTATGCACTTTTGCATACAGGATTATTTTCTCTTGTAAATAGGTAATAGTAGTATATAATAAAAAAAATATTTTACCAATAAAAGGTAACGAGGAAGGTGGGATAAGTAAATACCCAAAACGTATTAACAGATTTATTCTATGTAAATCATGATACATATATGGAATCAAAACTATGGAATTTTATGTAGAGATTAGATTACTACACGACACAAGATTACTAGCGAATACATTCGAGGAAAAACAGCGTTCGATTAGATTCATGTTATAAAACTACTTAATGTGATATCTATTGAACGAATTGAGAATATACTTAGGAGGAATTTCAAGTGAAAACATTTGGTAAAGTATTATTAACAGGAGCTTTAGCTTTGGGCGGTTTCACGGTTATGAACATTGATACAACTAAAGCACATGCCGACGGAGCAAGCGAGTTCTGTCGTTATATCTGTGGACCTAGCGAAACGGTGAATGGTGTTACAGTTCAAGTACACGCTACGGAATACCGATTTGGGCAAAACGTAATTGCAAGAATTACAAATGACCGAACTGAGGATATTCATTACAATGTCAGCATCGAAAAGAAATATGGAGATAGCTGGGGAGAATATGATACTTTCTTCAATTGGAAAAATCAATGGGTTCCAGCTGGAAGTAATGATGAAATTTCTACTTTCACAGGATATGGCGAAGATATTGGAGATAATGGAACATACCGTTACAAAGTTGAAATTGTAAGCGCTGATGGTTCTGTAGATACAATTTACACAGCAGGAATGACAGTTATAGGAAGAGGAGAATAATCATGAAAAAATAAGCTTTTCGGAGCTTATTTTTTTATATACAAAATTGAATATTAATATTCAGAAATGGATAGGTAGGGAACGAAACAGTCCTTACCTATTTTATAAATTCCACGTATTTACCTAATGGTGCATATGTGTTTATGATCCTACTTCTTCTTTTTCTATCGTTTACAACATAAGGTTTTTTAAATTATCAACGCTTTCTAAATTGACAACACATTCTTTTATATTTATTTATATACATTTTACAAAAAAACAAAGAACTACATAGATTAACCATGTAGTTCTTTGTAAATATAAGTCTCAAAAATGAATGAGCTAATCTTATTTCTTCCCTAACTTGATTGCCTTCTTTATATTACTAAATGCACCTTTACCATATAATAATACGCCGCCGCGGTAAACACGGCTCGTTAAACCAATCATCATACATATTGTTGCTAATAGAATTGCTAATGTAAGCGCAATCTCCCATACTGGAATATTGAGGAATCCAATTCGTACGAGCATAACAATAGGAGTAAAGAAAGGTATATAACTAGTAACGGTAACAACCGTGCTGCTTGGATTTGACATTCCATAAAGTGCGATATACAAAGCAGCAATTAACATAAACATCAGTGGCATAACAGCTTGAGAAGACTCCTCTATACGACTAATAATAGAGCCGAGTAGACAAGATAATGAGCCATATAATAAGAATCCTAATGTGAAGAATAAAATCCCATACGCCACTAGAGTAGGAGCAACAGAGTTTAAATCAATACTATTTAAAATATCATTTTTCGATTCATTAATTGCTATTTTATACCCAACAGTTGCGACCAAGCCCCAAATTATCATTTGTGTAATACCTGCCAATAATGTTGAGAATAGCTTCGCATATAAATGTTTTGTAGGCGAAATACTTGAAACAACTAACTCCATTACACGAGAAGATTTTTCTGTTGCAACATCTGTAGCTAATTGCGCAGCATACAATAATATCATAAAATAATTTAGCATGATAAAGGTATTAATTAAAATTCCTACACCCTCTGTATGTTCTCCATCTTTAACCTTATCTGAAACAGTTTTGGTATGAATTTCTACTGGCGTCGTTAACACCTTTAATTCATCTTGCGATAGATTCAATTGCTGAGCGAAATTAGAAGATTGTATTTGAGATAAAATCGTTTGAACCTTGCTAACATCTTGCTGATTTACATCTGTCTCAGTTATATACGTAGCCTTTAGTTGTTTATTTTCCAATTCCTCTACAACGATAGCATATGAATAATCACCATTTTTAACGCCCGATTCTGCTTTTTGTTTATCCGTACTATGTTTAACATGCATCTTACTATCGACATTTTTAAACACTTGATGAATAGTTGTATATAATTCTTCTTTTTCTGTAACAATGACAACTTGCTCTTCCTCGTTACCTACAAAATAGTTATAAATTTTGTCAAAGTTCATCAGTCCTATAATTAACATAGAAATTATGATTGTAATAGCAATATATGATTTAGCTTTTACCTTAGATTTATAGTTTTGTAAAAAAATCGTCCAGAAACTATTCATGCTGTGCACCTACTTTCTCAATAAAGATGTCATTTAGTGTAGGCTCTTCCACTGCGAACTTTTTAACATACCCTAATTTCGTTATCTCTTTAAATAAAACATGCGAAACTTCTTCATATGAAATTTTAAGAGTAACTGCATTCTTACGTTTCTTCATACTTTCCACACCTTTTATTTCTTTTAAATAATCAAAGTCATGATCGCCAACGATTACAACATTCTTTTTACCAAAGTCACTTTTAATTTTGGCAATGTCTCCCTGAACAACAGATACTCCTTTGTGCATGATACAAATGTGTTGGCATAATTCTTCCACATGTTCCATACGATGTGAACTAAAAAGAATCGACGACCCTTGTTTTTGCATATCAAGAACAGCTTCTTTTAACATTTCAACATTTACTGGATCTAAACCACTAAATGGTTCATCTAAAATTAAGAGTTCAGGCTTATGTATAATCGCTGTTATCAGCTGAATTTTTTGCTGATTCCCTTTTGAAAGTTCTCCTACCTTTTTGTTCAGATACTCAGTTATATTAAAACGCTCCAGCCAATAGTGCAGTTCTTTTTCTGCATCTTTACTTTTCATATTCTTTAATTTTGCAAAAAAGTTAACTTGTTCTTTGACAGTCATTTTCGCATAAAGACCACGTTCTTCTGGTAAATACCCAATCTTATCTGTAACATCATAATTTATAGGTTTACCATTCCATGAAATGGTTCCGCTTGATTTCGATAAAAGTCCAAGTATCATTCGAAATGTAGTCGTTTTACCTGCTCCATTCCCGCCCAAGAACCCAAATATTTCACCTTTCGGTATCTCGATATTCAAATTATTCACTGCAACATGCTCGTCAAATTTCTTTGTTAAATCTTTAATTAGTAAACTCATTATCCACAACCTTAATTCCCAAGATGATTTATTTATACAATTGTATATCCATAGTCAACCACAATATTTTGCCCTCTAATGGCATCACTTTTATCAGACATTAAAAATAAGATGACATTTGTAACATCTTAAATTCCGAAAAATCTTCTATATGGTATCTTCTTTAATAACTTATTTCCCTCAAAGGACTTCAAATAGCTTTCGTTATTATCGTTTATAATATAGGACGATGGCACACAATTCACTGTAATATCTCATTTTTTATCCTTCAAAAATGAATCATTACCAACAAATGTTATATTTCGCATTATAAGGTTAGCATAAGATTTAAAATAATTAATATGCAATTTTGCATATTTTAGCACTCCTAATTATTTACATAGTGTTGACCACCTTTATTTAAAGAAGCCCCCACATTCACTTAAAACACGAATTTGTTAATCAATACTTTTTCTTTAATTTTTCATGGGAGAACTGAAATTAATTAGTAACCCTGTTAAACACCTAAATCTTATAATTAAACTAACTAATCTTCCTCTAATAAATTGTTGTCTTATTTAACTTCACAATTAATAGTATTCAGCAGGCATAGTCACAACATCTTCGTACATCTCCTCATTAAAACTGAAAGAAAACTAATTAAAATCTGGTCTAGAAATTTCACTTTTCTACGTTACAGGATCTGCCTAAGAAAACATCGAATACAGTATCTTCCCTGTTACAACTAGCTTTATGTTATATATTTATAAAAACATGATATAAAATTTTTAGAATGGATATCGTGAGTTCAAACCTCTCCATGGTCATAAAAAAAGACACCATATCACCCTACTACGTGATATGATGTCTCTTTTTTATGTAAGTCAATCACTTCCCACCAAACATCTTCTCCAAAGCTTTAGCATTCGCAAACAATACTTCTTTCAAGTTATCATCAGCAACGATTTTATAGTCACCATCTTTGTTTTTCTTTAAGTTCAATGTAACTTCGCGTGTTGCCATTATTGCATCTTTATCTGATAAATGTTTAATGATAGCTGATGTCATTGTTTTTTCGATTGCTTTTTCAGATTGCTCTTTATCTTCGCTAAAGGCACTAGCGAAGGCCATTGGCATAACTTCTCCCATTGCTTTCGTTACGGCAACAGATAGATCAGCAGATGTAATTTTCACTTTCACTTCTGCTTTATCATCTGTTTTTGATACTTCTTCTAGTTTTTCAAATTTAAAGTTTTTCGTAATTGCGCTTAGCATTTCTTTTGCTTCAGCATCATCTGTTTTTTCATTTAGTTTATTAAATTCCTTGTCACTTTCAACGAATGTACGAGCCTTCTCTACATCCCCTTTTTGTATTGCTGTTAAAAATTCTTCAGCAGTATCTTTCGGGTTTGCACATCCTGCTAGAACACCAACTGTTAACCCTATTACCATCATTAGTAGCAATAATTTCTTTACCTTTTTCACGTTCATTCTCCTCTTACCTTACCTTTTCTTTTCTAGTAAGCCATCACTATACAACAGTATAAAACTTACATTACAAACATTTTTTAGTATAACATTTATACGATTTATTTTCTATTCTTTCCCAAAAGATAAAGAGCCTTGTAGCATTTCTACAAGACTCTTTATCTTTTAATCCGTATCCGTAGCACAAATTAACCACATTTTATGCTCCTTACTATCTAATACCATCCAAGTAGCATCCCATACAACATCGTAAAACCAATCTGTCCAAGGGTGGTCACTTTCAAACACTTTAATATCTTCGTATCGATCTTGGAACATATATTGGCATACATTAATCGCTAATTGCTTCGCAGCAACCGGCCGTTCTTGAAATGCTTCATACGCTCCGCCCCACAAAATTTGAGCGGCAATGCTACCATCAAGCATGACTGCCTGATGCTCTTTAAAACGAAACTTATATTTATCTGATGTATGTATTTTTAATTCTTCTAAGTTATTGATTATATCTAAAGAGTTGCAGATTCTTCTGAAAAAGTGCTCGTGTCCATCTTCTCCATGTGGTATTTCTTTGAAAAAGTTTTCGTTATGTACTTTAAAACAGCTTATAACCGCTCCACCATTTAAGTTTTGTTTCTTATATGTATTTATAATTTGTTCAATAGATGCATGGTTTGTTTCTATTTTTTCAAACGTTCCTGCTCTCCATCTCATAATGCCACTACTCTCTATTAAAGATTTGTTATTTCATTATAAATATCAAAATAAAACCCAGCAACTTTAAAATTGCTGGGTTATCCCTTATTCATATTCGAAACAATAATAACAATTACGCTAAGCACATCATGCCCCGCTACCATCCACATACTCCTATCAAAAATCATCAATGATAACCAAAGCGATATATTAATAGCAGCAAATAATACATATAAAATGAAATCTCTCTTTTGTAGTGCTTCTCTATTCATCAAAATATAAATGAAACCGATAGGAGGCAGAATAAAGCAAAGGAAAAAGACAAATATTTTTCTTAACGACCACGGATATGAAGCTATTGTCTGCATATGAGTCTCCTTTTCTATTATAGTACTTGCTTTAACATCGGCCTTACTATTCTATATTCATCACCATAAGGTTCCTTTATGATTAAAGGCGATTGATCATCTTTTTTTTCTTCAATCATTGTGAATACTTCTGTTTTTTCTTGTAATGTATTAGATTCACTATTTTTAGTAGGTGCTTTACTTGCTTCAATTTTCTTTGTCACTTCTCCGAGCCTTTGCCCGACTTCTTCTGCTTGAGCAGGTTCATCCGTAACGTAGTATTCTTGGTCCTCCCATACTAATATAGGTGGTACTTGTTCTCGTGTGTTACATATTATATAAGTAATACTAGCTACAAGTAGTAGACTTGTGAATAAAAAGAAGATAGCTTTTTTATTCATATACTATTCTCCTTTTCTATTATTTTATTGGATTATACAATATAGCTTCCATGTAGTAAATGGTTTTTGTGGTAATTTTTAGGTTTTTATACAAAAAGAAAAACCTTACAAAAAGTAAGGTTTCATTTTTAAAATTTATAATGATTGAGTAATTAATACAATCATTACGATGATCGCTATAAACATAACAACTAAACAGCCAATCATTTTATAAAATCCTCGTTTCGTTAACGTCCCGCCTTGAACGTCTTTACGAATGAATAGGAACACCGCTAAAAATAAAACGATCCCCATACCAAAAGCATACATCATTTGCATATGTTAATCTTCCTTTCTCTCTTCCATCTTAATATCTTTTTGCCAAAACAACAAATGAGATAAAGACGGTACTCATTGTAAGTGCCATAAGTATATGTAATAGTTCAACCGCAGATAGTGTCATTACTTTTAAATTTAAGCCGATAGAGAAAAGGAGATAATACGCTGTTAATGCAAAAAAACTGAAGAACATCCCTTTATAACGAATGAGTTTCATTCGCTCATCTTTTTCTTTAAATTGCGGGTGTAAGTAACTTAAGCAGAAACACATAATCATCATTGCTAGTAACGTATAAGTAGGACTTGGTGGTGCTGAATGTGTCATTATACCTGCTAGTATCATAAATCCACTCATAATTAAAAAGATAATTCCCATAATAACAAAATACTTTTGTGAATCATTCATCCTTTCTCCCCCTCTTCTTTTCCTTCATAAATAAATACATGTTCTATCGTTGTTTGAAATGTTTTCGCTATTTCAAATGCTAATGGAAGTGATGGATCATATTTCCCTTTTTCAATTGAAATGATGGTTTGTCTGGAAACTCCAAGTTTCTCAGCCAATTTTTCTTGAGATAGTCCAAATTTTTTTCGATATTCGACCATTTTATTTTCCAAGGAAATTTCTCCCTCCTCCCTTATATCGAGTATATATGTAAAGTAAACTTTACGTCAAGTTTCCTTTACATATATTTCAGTTTGTTTCACGCTATTTATCCCGCATTAACAGGCAGTAAGACTCCCACCTCAAAATTCAGTGAATACGAGGAATTTAGGTGGGAAATAACTGCCCGATTGGTGAAGGCTAATAATCAGTGGTGGATGGACAAACCCCACACTGATTAAAGTTTCACTTTATTATAGAAGAAACTTTTTCAATTTCAGCACGTCTATTTTGTAATGCAACATGGAACAATGTATATATCCGTTACTATATCCCTTCTCCATTTTTATAAAAATTTAATATCTCCATATTTGTTTTATCCTTTTAAAATATTTCATTTGCCGCTTTATTAGATGAAATGCGTTATTTGTTTTACGGTATTTTTCGGCATATTAATAGAAACTAACGGTTTATGAAGCATTTTTTATGTTTAGCCACTTTTTTTGTAGAAATCCTTCGTTTTCCTTTCAATATTTAACACTACCGAAATAAAGTTTACTCTAAATTCATAATCTTTTATTTTTTATACTATATTCCGTTATATTGTTGTATAATATCAATGAAAGCGCTTATTATTTCAATATACATAATTCGAACTTTATTTTATCGAAACATTCTAACTATTATACCTATATGTAAATGCAACAATTATAGTTGTTAGTGTAGGTATACCAAATATATCCACTCCATTTTTCTGTAAAATTACTTTATAACATGAAAGATTAACTTGGGTGATAAGTTATTGTGAATGTTTTTTTACAAAACAGATAAGTAATAGTGTTTGGTATTATGTAAATTATTGTAATAACATAAGAGTAAAGACAACATTTACATTAATTATTAGTTCATCAATTATTGAAAAAGAGCAAAATGCACCTTTTGTATAGGAAAAGGATTATATGCATTGGGAGGTTTAAACAAATGACGAGGAAGAATACAACGACAAACCCTTGGGCCAAGTTCCATGGTCCGAACCTTGGTTATGTTATTGAACAGTATGATCTTTACGTAACTGGAGCAGGTTCTGTTGATCCGGAATTACAAGAGCTTTTTGAAATTTTTGGAGCTCCTTCGTTTCAAGATGATGTCGTAACAGGGGACAACACAGCAACACATTTTTCTCCTCAAAACACAGGTAACATTGAAAAAATTCTTAAAGTCGTTCAACTCGTTGAACAGATTCGTTCTTTCGGGCATACGTTGGCTCACATCAACCCGATGGAAGATGCTGCAAACGGACAATCTCTTCTTGAGAAAGCAATGAACGAATTGAGCGATGCTGACTTGAAAGCGATTCCAGCTAAAACAGTATGGCAAGATGCACCAGAGGGTATTCACACTGCACTTGATGTAATTCATAGATTAAAAGACGTTTATACAAAATCTTTAGCTTATGAATTCTCACATATACAAGATAGTGAAGAACGCGCGTGGTTGCATCAAATGGTGGAATCAAATTCATTGCGTCAACCATTATCAAATAAAAAACGAACTGCTCTTTTAAAACGTTTAACAGCTGTTGAAGGTTTCGAGCAATTCTTGCATAAAACATTCGTTGGGCAAAAGCGTTTCTCTATCGAGGGCGTTGATATGCTTGTACCAATTCTAGATGAAATTGTGCTAGAAGGTGCTAAAGGCGGCGTTGAAGATGTCATGATTGGTATGGCTCACCGCGGTCGTCTAAGCGTACTTGCTCACGTATTAGAAAAACCATATACTCACATGTTTGCTGAATTCAAACATGCAAAAATAGAAGGCGCAGTGGCAAATGCTGGCTGGACTGGCGACGTGAAATACCATTTAGGTAGAGAACAAGTCGTTGGGAATGAAGAAGTTAGCACTCGCGTTACATTAGCAAATAACCCGAGTCACCTTGAGTTCGTTAATCCTGTTGTGGAAGGTTTCGCACGTGCGGCTCAAGAAAATCGTAAAAAGTCTGGTCTTCCAGAACAAGATACTTCTAAATCATTCGTAGTTTTAGTTCATGGTGACGCTGCATTCCCTGGTCAAGGTATTGTATCTGAGACACTAAACTTAAGCAGATTGAACGCGTATCAAACGGGCGGAACAATTCATGTTATCGCAAACAATGCAGTTGGTTTTACGACTGATAGCTATGATTCTCGTTCTACGAAATATTCAAGCGACCTTGCAAAAGGTTTTGATATTCCGATTGTTCACGTGAACGCTGATGATCCAGAAGCTTGCCTTGCTGCTGCTAACCTGGCGATTCAATATCGTACGTTGTTCAAAAAAGACTTCTTAATCGATTTAATTGGTTACCGTCGCTACGGTCATAACGAAATGGATGACCCAGCAGTTACGCAACCACAAGTGTACAAAAAAATTAAAAATCACCCAACTGTAAGAGCAATTTATGCAGATCAATTACAAGCTGCTGGTGTTCTAAATGCAGATGAGGTTGAAACAATTACTCAATTTATACAAGAACAATTAAAATCTGATTATGCACAAGTACCACCAGCTGATACGAGCGATGCAACAATTCACGTTAAAGTACCAGATGTTGTTGCAAAAGGCATTCAGCCAATTGATACTGGTGTTGAACTTGACTCACTTCGTGCAATGAATGAAGGTCTATTATCTTGGCCAGAAGGCTTTAACGTATATCCGAAGGTGAAGAAAATTCTTGAACGCCGTAAAGATGCTCTTGAAGAGAACGGTAAAATTGAATGGGCACTTGCTGAGTCATTAGCATTCGCTTCTATTTTACAAGAAGGTACACCAATTCGTTTAACTGGTCAAGATTCACAGCGTGGTACATTCGCGCATCGTCACATCGTATTACACGATACTGATACAAATGAAACATATTCACCATTACATCGCTTACCAAACATTAACGCTTCATTCTCTGTTCATAACAGTCCGTTATCAGAAGCTGCTGTTGTTGGTTACGAGTATGGTTATAACGTATTTGCTCCAGAAACTCTTGTTATGTGGGAAGCGCAATATGGTGACTTCTCAAATACTGCGCAAGCATTATTTGATCAATACGTTTCAGCTGGAAGAGCAAAATGGGGTCAAAAATCTGGTTTAGTTCTTCTATTACCACACGGTTATGAAGGTCAAGGACCAGAGCATTCTAGTGCACGTCCAGAGCGTTTCTTACAGTTAGCTGCTGAAAACAACTGGACAGTTGCAAACTTAACGAGCGCAGCACAGTACTTCCATATCTTGCGTCGTCAAGCATCTATTTTAGGAACAGAAGCTGTTCGACCTTTAGTACTTATGACGCCGAAGAGTTTATTACGTCACCCACTTACGCTTTCAACTGCTAGTCAGTTAAGCGAAGGACGTTTCCAACCTGCTTTAGAACAAGAAAACCTTGGCATGAAACCAAATAAAGTTAAACGTCTTGTTTTAAGTACAGGTAAAATGGCGATTGACTTAGCAGCGGAAATCGAGTCTGGTAAACATGAATACAACTTAGATGAAGTTCATGTCGTTCGCATTGAACAGTTGTATCCATTCCCTGCTGAAAAAGTTCAATCTATTATGAAACGCTTTAAAAACTTAGAAGAAATTATTTGGGTTCAAGAAGAACCTCGTAATATGGGTGCATGGCATTACATGGCTCCAATTCTGTTCGAACTAGCTGGAGATACAGTGAAAACAGGTTACATTGGACGCCCAGATCGTTCTAGCCCATCTGGTGGCGATCCGTTCGCTCACAAAGCTGAGCAAGAACTAATTGTGGCGCACGCTTTAGATGTGAAGTATAACTTCCGTCAAGATAAACAAGAAATTGAAGTTTATAGCAACTAAAAGTAACAATGAATTTTTCCCGGCTCGACTTGGGCAGATATTCTGCCCAAGTCGAGCTAACAAATGGAGATTACCGAAGATTAAAGAAGACAAAACACACCGTTAGGCAAATAAGGGGAGGACATTTAAAATGATCGAAATTAAAGTACCTGAGCTTGCAGAATCTATTACAGAAGGAACTATTTCACAATGGCTTATCAACGTAGGTGACAAAGTTGAGAAAGGTGGCAGCGTTGTTGAGCTTGAAACTGATAAAGTCAATGTAGAAATCATTGCAGAAGATTCAGGTATTGTATCAAAGTTACTAGGCGAGCCTGGGGATACAGTTGAAGTTGGCGCAACTATCGCAATTTTAGATGCAAATGGCGCACCAGTGGCAGTAAGTACACCTGCACCAGTGGCTGAGCAACCAAAACAAGAAACAGCTGAAGCACCGAAAGCTGCTGCTCCAACTGCTGAACAAGCTACGGCTCTACAAGGTTTACCAAATACGAACCGTCCTATCGCATCACCAGCTGCTAGAAAAATGGCTCGTGAATTAGGAATCGACTTAAACGACGTACGTAGCACAGATCCACTTGGACGTGTGAGACCACATGATGTACAAGCTCATGCTGCAGCACCAAAAGAAGCACCAGCTGCTCCAAAAAGTCCAGCTCCTGCTCCAGTTGCAAAAACGGAATTTGAAAAACCAGTTGAGCGCGTAAAAATGTCCCGCCGCCGTCAAACAATTGCAAAACGTCTTGTAGAAGTACAACAAACATCTGCAATGTTAACAACATTTAACGAAGTTGATATGAGTGCAATCATGGAATTACGTAAAGAGCGTAAAGATGCTTTCGAGAAAAAACATGATGTACGTCTTGGCTTTATGTCATTCTTCACAAAAGCAGTTGTTGCAGCATTAAAACAATTCCCATTATTAAATGCTGAAATTCAAGGCGACGAGCTTATCATTAAAAAATTCTATGATATCGGTATTGCAGTAGCAGCTCCAGATGGATTAGTTGTTCCAGTTGTACGCGATGCTAACCAATTAAACTTCGCTGAAATCGAAAGCGAAATTCGTAATTTAGGTATGAAAGCACGTGATAATAAACTTTCATTAAAAGAGCTACAAGGTGGTACATTTACAATTACAAACGGTGGTGTATTCGGTTCTCTAATGTCAACACCAATCCTAAACAGCCCACAAGTAGGTATTTTAGGAATGCACAAAATCCAAGTAAGACCCGTTGCAATTGATGCAGAACGTATGGAAAATCGTCCGATGATGTACCTTGCACTATCTTACGATCACCGTATTGTTGATGGTAAAGAAGCAGTTAGCTTCCTTGTTGCTGTTAAAGATATGCTTGAAGATCCAAAATCATTATTATTAGAAGGTTGATAGACTAATAGTCTATTAGAGGCTGTAGAATAAATCATTCTACAGCCTTTTTTTATTGCGTTCATACGGGACAAATTTCATGACATAAGCTAATAATGTATGCTTAAAACGTAAGGAGGATTAAAATGAATAACCTTCCAGCTCATGCAAAGCTTAAAGCAAATAAGGATACTTTCTTCCTTCCCGACTCAAACGGGGGTGTCTATTTTCGAAATAACGCCAGTTCATTCCGCATGGACGGTGATGGAATTTATAACTGGATTGAAAAATTAATGCCTATGTTTAATGGTGATCATTCTTTAGCAGAAATAACCGATGGTCTTCCTCTCCCCTATCAACATCGTGTATTTGAAATTGGAGAGATTTTATATGAAAATGGTTTTGTTCGTGATGTAAGTCAAGATGCACCTCATGAATTAAACAGTGCATTACTCGATAGGTATGCTTCGCAAATTGAATTTCTAGAAGCTGATTCTCATTCAGGTGCTTTAAAATTCCAGACGTACCGCGCAGCAAATGTCCTTATACTTGGTTCTGGGGATATGCTTACTTCCTTAGTTTCTTCTTTACTAGAATCCGGATTACCTACATTTCATTACCTTGTCACAGATTATATGGAAACAAATTACGACCGAATTCATGAACTAGTAGAACGTGCATATGAAGTTGATGACAATGTACTTGTTCAAGAAATAGATACTACAATTGACCGCCCCCTGCATGAAGTGTTCGAACCCTTTGACTGGATTTTATACGTTTCTCAAAATGGAGACATTGAAGGCTTAAGAACAGTTCACACGATTTGCAAGGAAGTAGGAAAGAACTTCATACCCGCCATTTGTTTATCAACATTCGGTTTGGCTGGTCCTGTCGTAACAGCTGATCGTGAAGAATGCTGGGAATCAGCTTGGCATCGGCTACATGAAACTACTTTGCAAAATGAAAATGCATCAGCTCCTTTTTCACCAATTACTGGCGCAATGTTAGCAAATATAATTGTTTTTGAATTATTTAAACACGTCGCTGATGATTCATATCGAGAAAAAGAGCCACAATTCTTTTTATTAAACTGTGAAACACTCGAAGGGACATGGCATCCTTTTATAAAACATCCTCTCGCAACTGATGAAAGTTTTACAATTGATACAATAGAAAATCTTACCGAAAAACTTGCGCAGCGGTCCAACCAACATACTTCAACTGAATTGTTCCGTTTTTTCGACTCATTAACTTCTAAAGAAGCTGGTATATTCCATGTGTGGGATGAACAAAATTCATATCAACTACCGTTATCACAATGCAATATTCAAGTAGCTACACCACTATCCGATGGTCCCGCTTCCCTCCTGCCTCTTATGACTTGCGCTGGTTTGACTCATAATGAAGCTCGCCGTGAAGCTGGTTTAACAGGAATTGAAACATATGTAGCTGAAATCATTCATCGCCTTATTCCTGAACATAACGATATCGGTATTGGTGCTGGGGAAACGATGACAGAAGGTGTATACCGGGCACTACAACAACATTTAAACAATAAACTATATGAGCGGCAATCACATATGCTAGAAGAAATTACAACGATCGACCTAGCTGAAATTCATGATACACATTGTAAGTTTTATTACGATGCTCTCTCTACAATTCATGAAGCACCTAAAATAGCAATGAGTGAAGAGATTCTTAGTTTTCCAGTCGTTTGGGTCGGTGTAAATGATAGATGGTATGGCGCATCCAGTATTAATATGACGTTAGCGTTACGTAACGCACTACAACTATCTCTTCTTCACATTCAAAATGAAGAAACTCCATACAGAGCTACTGTTTTGCCTGAATCATCTATTATTTTATATGACACTGATTCTTTTCGAATAGAAATACAAGCGGACGAAGAAATTCCAGATGTGCAATCTTTACAGCTTGCCTTGCAGCATTTAGGAGAACATAATTTTTATCCATTCGTGTTTGATTTAGCGATTGAATCATTTTTGAAAGAAAATTTAGATGGTGTGTACGGGGTATTAATTGCAAAGGAGGACGGTCTATGACTCAACATATATTGCTTATAGGAGATGGCCTACTTGCAGACTATGTACATGATCAATTACGCAAACAATATTCCATCATTCGCCAACATACAATTACAGACGAACTCCCTGAAAATATCAACCTCGCTCTCGTATTACATGACGGCTCTCCTTCTACTATTCATCATGATGCTGAGCTTGTTTTTCGTTCCAATCATATTCCGTGGCTACGTGCGTTTACTTCATTTGGTGAAGGTGTTATCGGACCTTATATTCATCCTCTTGCAACGGGATGCACCCATTGTGCCGATGGACGACGCTTTATCGCCGGATTTGATCAACAAGAAATGTGGGAATTACAGCGGAAATATGCATTGAAATCAGAGCACGTAACGAGGCGTGATGTACGCGCCACCCAAAATGGCATTCTGCAAATGTGCCAGCTCATTCATGCTGAAACGGAGAAAATATTAGCTCACGGACATTCTTCTTTAGAAAATGAACTCATTTTACTAAACTTACAAACACTGCAATGTACGCGGCATTCTTTTCTTCCAGATCCTCTCTGTCCTATATGTAGTAATTTACCTACTGATACTGCGGATGCGGCACAGATTTCTTTACAACCGAGCTTAAAAACAAGTGCTGAAACGTATCGCTGTCGTTCTATTCATGAACTAAATACATTTTTAACGAGAGACTATTTAGATTACCGGGTTGGTATGTTGAATGGAAAAATGCAGCATTCTTTATTACCATTCGCTGACGTCATTATAAACATGCCGTTAATGTTTGGGAATGAAGGTGTTGCAGGTCGAACCCATTCATTTGCACTGAGTGAAGCAACTGCTATTTTAGAAGGTTTAGAACGATATTGTGGTATGTCACCTCGAGGAAAAAAGACAAATGTGCATGGTAGTTTTCATGATTTAGAGGATCATGCACTGAATCCCCTCACACTCGGTGTACATACAAATGAACATTATAATCGTGATAGTTTTCCGTTTAAGCCGTTTGATCCTGACTATGAACAAAACTGGGTATGGGGCTATTCTTTATCACAAAACAAGCCACTTTTAGTTCCAGAATCAATCGCTTATTATAGCCTCGGTCATCGGGATGCTTTCGTGTATGAAACATCCAATGGTTGTGCAATTGGTGGTAGTTTAGAAGAAGCAATTTTTCACGGCATTTTAGAAATTGTAGAGCGTGATGCCTTCTTGCTCACTTGGTATGCTGAATTACCTCTTCCCCGCCTTGATCTTAGCTCAGCAAACGATACGGAATTACAATTAATGATTCAGCGGTTACGCACGATTACCGGGTATGAATTACACGTTTTTAACGCGACGATGGAACATGGCATCCCGAGTTTATGGGTAATTGCGAAAAATACGCGTGCAAATGGAATGAACGTTGTTTGTGCAGGGGGCTCTCATTTAGATCCTATTCGAGCTATAAAAAGTGCAATTCACGAAATAGCAGGCATGTTACTAATAGCAGATGATGAGCTCGAGCAAAAAAGAGAGTACTACGAAAAATGCTTACAAGATCCTTATCTCGTTAATAAAATGGAAGACCATAGTATGCTGTACGGATTAAAAGAAACGGAAGAACGTCTTCATTTCCTTTTACGTGACGATGCTCCGGTGCAATCGTTCCAAGAAATGAATGCATTACAATCGTTTGATATGGATTTGACATCTGATCTTCATCAACTTTTAAATCGTTTGCATCAATCTGGGCTCGAAGTAATCGTTGTAGATCAAACCGTCCCCCTTATAGAGCAGAACGGATTACATTGTGTAAAAGTCATGATCCCAGGCATGCTACCGATGACGTTCGGTCACCATCTCACTCGTGTTACCGGACTGGATAGAGTGTACACCGTACCGATGACACTTGGATATAGGGCTGAGCCTTTAACAAACGAACAATTAAATCCACATCCTCATCCATTTCCATAGTAAAGGGGGGATTTCATGCAGCTAGATACTTTTTTACATCATCTCCATTTCACTATTGATGAAATTATGCCGAATCATGAGGTGGACTGGGAAGACGCACCGCTTCCTTATAAGTTATATCGAAATGTACCTGTCATCCCTCTCTCTTCAGAAATCCCAATATCTTTGCCGAACTCTTCTACTACACCTACTTTGGATGAGATTGGTGCTTACCTTTTGTATTCATTTGGTATAACCCAATTATGTCAGCTCAATAGCGAAAGAAATTTATTCCGGAGGTCTATCCCTTCAGGTGGTGCTTTATATCCGAATGAATTGTATATATATTTAAAATTGAATCATTATCCAGACGGCATTTACCATTATGACGCTGCGCATCACCGACTTATCTTACTTCGCGAAGGAAATTTTGATTCTTATCTTATAGACACACTCGGCAATCGCTGTAACATACATTCTTGCTTTGGTGCTGCATTTGTATCCACTATGTTTTGGAAAAACTTTTTTAAATACAATAACTTTTCGTATCGTCTGCAAGGATTAGATAGCGGCGTTCTCATCGGTCAATTACTCGAATGTGCGAAACAGTTCGGTTACAAAAATGGCATATACTTTCAATTTCTAGACCGTGCAATCAATCATTTACTCGGACTGACCGAAGGAGAAGAAAGTGTGTATGCTGTTATTCCTTTAAGTACAGAACCGAATATAGATTGGTTCCACGATGATTATCGTAAAAATAAAACCGTTACTTCTCATGACTTATTGCAGCAAATTCCACCTTTAGCACATGAGCATTTCATTCGTTCCAAACATGTGGAAGGATATCCAATGATAACAAAAATAAATGAAGCATCTATGATTGAATCGACAGAACACTTCCAAACACTAGCTCATGAAGAGTACTATCAACATCATGCGCACACTGTACAGCTACCGAAAGTAGAGCGTTTATCGTATAATTTCTTACAACTTTGTAAAGAACGGTACTCCCCTAACGATGACTTTACTTTAACGAAATGGGATGCAGCTGAGCTCGCTACTTTACTACAAGAAGCGAGTCTCTCCTTCCCCTATTACAACGACCTTGATGGCAAGTATATAAATGAAAATGCACGCGTCTCCTTATATGGATGTTTTTATAACGTAAAAACTATTGAAAACGGGGCTTATGCTTATAACAGTAAAACACATTCCATACACCCAATTCGGTATGGAGACCTTCGTTACCCCCTTCAGTCTAGTATGACGATGGATAACGTAAACCTTTTTCAAGTACCACTTTGCTTACATGTAGTTGGAAAGAAGGATTACTACACACGTGCATTAGGCTATAGAGGATATCGCATTCACCAAATGGAAGCTGGTATACTCGTTCATAAACTCGTTTTCGCTGCGACCGCTATGGGGATGGGTGGTCATCCGTTACTAAGTTTTGATACAAATTCTTGTGATCAATTGTACGGGATTGATGGTGGAAATGAAACATCACTTATTCAAATTCCTGTTGGGGCGTATCGAGTGCGGAATTGGTTAAAAGGTTCTTTGCATAATTAAAAGCACGCCGTCCACCGGCGTGCTTTTTTAAAGGACTTAATTTATAAAAAGCGAAATAAGTATATATTCTTACATAAAAGGAGAGTCTGATTTGAGCATTTTACAACAATTAATTCAGCAAGCAAAAAATCCTCGTGGAACAATTGGTTCTTCCATGCTTTGTATTATGAACGCTGCACATACGAAATTAACAAAGTGGGCGTTGCAAAAAGTGCATATAAAGACAGAGGCAGTTATATTAGATATCGGCTGTGGCGGAGGCAAAACAATACACACTCTTTCAAAAAGAACTACATTTGGGAAAATATACGGGATTGATTACTCCGATCAAGCTGTTGAAAACTCAAAAAAAGCAAATATGAAAGATGTAAAAACAGGGAAAGTAATCATTCATCAAGCTAACGTCTCCTCTATTCCTTACAATACGAACTTCTTCGATCTCATTACCGCCTTTCAAACTCATTATTTTTGGCCCGATGTTGAACACGATATAAAAGAAGTGCTTCGCGTCTTACAACCGAACGGATCCTTTTTATTAGTGGCTGAAACTTTCAAAATTCAATATCATATGAAGAAATTTAAAACGACGGAAGAATTAATAAACCTTTTTTATAAGACGGGATTTAAAAGTGTGAAATGTTATGAAGAAAGAGGTTGTATCTGTGTAATCGGAAATAAGTAAAAAAGCAGACCCTTAAGAGTCTGCTTTTTTACTAGATTACTTTAAAGATACTCTTAATTTGTCTTGCAAATAACCAATTTTTCGTACCATAGTTATCATTTAAACTATCTAAATTGATAGTTTGTCCGTTAGCAAACTTTAATTCTAACGTTGTATTTTTGTCATTTGTTTTTAAATTACTATTTGTAATGGCATCATACTTTAATTTTTCAATCTCAACATATTCGTCTTTTTCTTGTCCGATAACGACATGGTCTTGGAAGAAAAACAATACTTCTACTTTCTTACCGAAGCAAAATACATTTTTCGTATAAATTAATGTCGCATTATCAAGTCCGACACATACTTCTTTCATCTCTTCAACAACGTGTCCAAAATCTTCTTCCTGTCTTGCGTTTGATTCCGCAATCCATTCCTCGATTGTTTTCATGTTAATTGCCATACTGCGCCCCCTGGTTCGTTCATTGCTTTGTTAAAAAACAAATACTATATGACAATATAAGCGATACATACTTTGTTTTCAAGGGTGAACCTTATATTCAAAATAAAGTGAAACTTTAATCAGTAGGAGGGCTGTTCATCCCCCACTGATTATCAGCCCTCACCAATCGGGCGTTTACGAGCAACCCGACTCCCACAAATAGCGGGATAAAGCTAAATTTCAAAGTAATATACGAGGAACACTTATTTCATTATATTTTAAACGTTTGAACGAGGCATTCTTCATCATCAATCATTTGTTTTCGTTCATCAAATTCAATGTTTAACTCTCTATATACTTTCTTCCAAAACGAAACTGCCGGTACATTTTTTAGAAGTTCGATAACGAAATACTGTCCTCGTTTCTCTTCTAGTAAATTTTCAATAACTTGTTTACCGATTCCTTTTCCCCTATATTGATTCAATATGAAAATGTCATTCATACAAAAATCGTTTTCTTTCTTCAAAAATGGACGTTCTAATAATAATAAAAATCCTACAATACTATTATCAATTTTTATAAAATATGGAGTGATTCCGTCATTTTTCCAAAACAAGTGTAAATCTTTATATTCCAAAAAAACCATTTACTCCAATCGTTATATTAGTGGTGAATTTGGAAAGGTCATGAAGATATAATGCGTACAAATTACGTAATATTTCTTTTTCTGATTCTTGAACTCTTTGAAGTGCTACAACCATTTTTATAAATCGCCCTCTTTATTATTCAATAAAAAAGATTACTTCCCTTTACAAAAAAAGTAGCACTTTAAAAGTGCTACTCCGCTCTCCTTGCTGCTTGCTGAATTGGATCCCAAACGCTGTTATATGGTGGTGCGTAACTTAAGTCGACGTCTTCTAAATCGTGAATGCTCATTTTATTGAAAAGCGCCATTGCAATCACATCAATACGCTTATCTACACCTTCTTCCCCAATTACTTGTCCACCCAACAATTGCTTCGTATCGGAGCGATATAGCAATTTTAAGTAAAGTGGTTTCGCATTTGGATAATAGCCCGCCATATTTGTTGAATCTACTTTAACTGTTTTATACGGGATATTGAGCCCTTTCGCTTCTTTTTCATTTAAGCCTGTTCTCGCGAGTGTCAAATCCATAAATTTAATAATGCCTGTACCTAACGTACCTTTAAATGATCTTCGTTTATCAACCATATTGAGTCCAGCAAGTCGTCCTTGTTTATTGGCAGTCGTTCCAATTGGAATATGATCATGAATTTCTTTTATAACGTGATAATGTGTCGCGCAATCACCAGCAGCATATACGTCTTGCACATTCGTTTGCATATATGCATTTACTTCAATTGCCCCTTTATAATTTGTACGTATATTGGTTCCTTCAAGAAAATCAGTATTTGGCTTTACTCCGACAGATACTAAAACAAGATCTGCTTTATACGTACCTTTATCCGTTTCAATCTCCTCTACTCGCTCTTTTCCTCTAAACGCTTTTACATTTTCATTCGTTACAATTTCAATATGATGTTTATCCGCTTCTTTATGTATATATTCCGCCATATCTGCATCATAAATCGTACCGATATGATCATTTCGCTCAATCATCCTCACTTTTTTACCGAGTTCAACGAATGTTTCTGCCATCTCCAGTCCAATCGCACCGCCGCCAATAATTGTTACGTCTTCAACTTTGTTCGTTTCTAGCGTTTTTAATATACGCTCAGTATCTGGAATTGTTTTTAAAAGATGAATGCCTTGTAACTCTCGTCCTTCCCATTCTGGCATAACAGGACGCACTCCCGTCGCAATTAATAAACGGTCATACGTAAATTCAAAAACATCTTTCGTCTCCGTATGCTTTGCGTACACAATTTTCTTTTCCGTATCTACTTTCGTTACTTCATGTCGCACTTTCGCATCAATTCCGTACTTATCACGAAACGTCTTCACGTTACGCGCAATTAATTTTTCCGTCGAAGCAATAGCACCACTAATGACATACGGTAATCCGCACTGAGCGTATGAATAGATTTCACCTTTTTCTAACGTCACAACGTTTGCAGTTTCATCGTTTCTTACAATTTGCATAGCTGCACTCATCCCAGCAGCATCTCCGCCAATAATGACATAGTTCACTTTACCACTCCTTCTTTTTTACCTACTCTTTACAATTTCCATATTTTACAGAAATAACACCTATTCCCATTGTAAAGAAATAATATTTCATCTACAAATTTAGTGCACAAACCTATGCCTGAATAGGTAACTGTCGTGTCTTATAACCAACATGGTTAATATGCTATAACAGTAACTATTGAAAGTAGGTGAAACATACATGTGCCCTGGCCTTCTCGCTCAAACTCCAGATGAACCGCAAGAACCGAAAGCCGCCACGCCACTTGACCAAGAATTTTCCATTAACGCAACCATATACAGCGCTCGTGCTTGGTTATCTGACAACGATACCTACGCACAAGATATTTGGAAAGGCACTCGCTTCGCTTCAGCATCACATGCTGGTAAATCTATATTTCCAAGTGGTACTATTAAAGTTATTAACTTATCTGCAGATACAATAACGGTTACTACATCAGGAGATTCAGATCATAATCTCAAAACAGTCGTAGCACCCTATTCTGAAGTAGCTTTATCACCTAGTTCTTTATCCGCCGTACAGGCTAGTACATCAGGAAAAGCAAGTAAAGTCACATTTCTCTTTCACATCTTTTTCTCAAGAGATCCTGGTCCAGCTAAATAATCATAGAAAAGGTACAGTAATACACACTGTACCTTTTTCACGAACGCTATTCTCTTGATTTAATCAATTCAACATTATAAGCTTCAATATCCGTTAGCTTTCCTGTAAAATACGGATTTTCTCTGTACCAAGACTGTTTTGAAAAATACGCTTGCATATCTTTCGTTTGAAATATATTTCCATGTCTTGCGTATATTTCGTTTCTAGCAATTTTCAACTGTTCTTTCGTTACATACGTTAAATCTGCATTCGTTAATTTTCGAATATCACTATCAGGGAAGATAAAACCATTGTATACATACCCAGTCGTAGGTGGCGGAGTAACATTGTAAACGACTGTTTTTTCTACGCTTTTCTTTTCGAATGGAAGGTTATAAGCCGAAAGTGCTGTTACCGTTTCTACTTTTGTTGTTTCCCTTCCGCTTTCTCCATTGCGTTCTAAATAAATCGTCGCACTTCCATCAGTTGCTACGGGACCCCACGTAATTTCTTCTCCGGTCAATGCGGTAACTGGCTTTTGATTCACATATAATGTCGCACCAGGCGCGTTCGTTTGAACTGTAATATATTGCCCTTGCAACGTTAAATCTATCGTTACATTATTTTGACTTTGTTTCATAAGTACAACTTTTTCCTCGCGTGATAGTTTTACATAGTCATTTTTATATTCCACTTGAAACACTTGAGCTCCTGGAAGAAATGGTCCATATTGCTTCTGAAAATTTTTGTCTTCTGTCTTATCGATTTCTTTTCCGTTCATTTTTAAAGATGCACCTTTTTCATTTGAAAGCAAAGTCGTATAATACGTCCTTGCCTTCAATTTATATCGATCAAATATAAAGTAATGTTTCCCGTCTTTCGTTAAAGAAAAATCCGCTCTTTCAATTCCGTCCCCTTGCTTTTCACCTTGCTTTAAATATTGTTTCAATTCATTCACGTAAGACGGATTTTCTTTTATATATGAAAATAGAGGCTTGAAACTCTCTCTCGTTACAATAACCGATGGGTCATCTGTTGTAATAATCTCAGCTAATTTTTCTCCATCTCTCTCTTGTAAAATCGTAATCATCCGGTCTACTTGTGCCACCTGCGTATAATACGATGATCCATACAAATACAATCCAACAATCGCTATAACAAGTAGTGCTAAAAATGTAATGCCAATTTTTGTACCGCTCCCCATTTTCTTCTTCACTACTGGAATTTCTCTCTTGGTACCGCAGTTTTGACAAAATTGCACACCATCTACAAACTGCGTTCCACACTTTGTACATACATTCATCCATTCAACCACCTTTGCATTAGAAGCCAGTTAATCCCTGTGTAAAGGCTTGAATTACAGTGCTAATGTAAGACCAAAGTACAATAAATGTTACGATTCCAATGAAAACATTTGCGATAAGAAGTGTGTAAACAAGATCTAATCCGCCATTATCTAATTTTAATATGGCTACAATTATACTAATCCCTATATAAGTTGTAGCTAACGATAATAATATCGGTAAGAAAAAGATTAATAAGAAACTAAAAAGAAAAGTAAGAACTAATATAGCAATAACCGGCGTTGCTATCGTTCCCCATATGCCGAATACTTCAAGAAACGAAAAAGAGGATTTCATCATCTTACCACTTATAAAAATAATGAATCCAACAAACAAAGTTAAAATTAATAAAAAGAAAAATACCGTTACAGATTCTCCAAAAAATGTAGGAGTATATACTTCTGGCACTAGCGTTCTCGTAACAGCTGCACCAGCACTCATCATTCTATAAAAAATACATGCTCCTAAAAAACAAATAAGAACAAGACTGACAATTCCATTTCGCACTTCGACATTGCCACTTTGCATAATCGCTGTCGGTGCTTGAAATGCCTGTTTAAAAAACCGAAAATAGCCACTCGTAAACCGCTTTGCTTGCTCTACCGTTTCATTTGGACGAGTTTCCTTCGCTTGCTCTGCATGCGATGATTGCTGATTTTCTTCTTGGACACCACTTGCTACTACTTCTTCGGTTAACGAATGTCCACAATTCCCGCAAAACTTTGCTTCTACTGCATTTTCTGTATGACATGCTGGACATTTCACGCTCTCATCCCTCCTTAAGCATATATCTTATAGGATGTTACAAGTTCAATATATGACTTTGGACATAAAACATGACTACAAGAAACAGATTATGAAATCCTGCTTTTGAAAGAAAATATATAGACTAGTAATCTAGAAAAATAATGCTATTATGAAACAGAGCAACTAAAGTGAAACTTTAAACAGATTGGATGAAAGGCAATGGAATTTGTAAACTCAATTTTTCAAATACTCCTTACAAGCGTGATCCAGTTATTTTCTTTAATTGGAGTCATCATTGTAATCGGATTTCTATTAGGTTATTTAGAATCTCTCACACGAATGTATTGGTCGAGGGCTTTCGGAAGAAAAGGATTTCTTTTGACTGCGTGGATTGGTGTTCCTATTCATGAACTTGGACATGCCATTATGTGCGTACTATTTCGTCATAAAATTGTAGCAACGCAGTTCTTCCCAACAGATACGAGCCAAGGTGCGTTAGGTTACGTACAACATCAATACAATCAAAAAAGTGTATATCAACGAATTGGGAATTTCTTCATTGGAATTGGCCCTATTATTTCTGGTATTACTGCATTAATCCTTTTCATGCGCTATTTCGTACCAGAGTCATATTTTTTATTTAATACAACTCTCGAAAAGACGATTGCATCTACTTCTATTACTTTAGAAATGGTTCAAAACATGCTCTTGTCGACGTTCGTATTATTGAAAAGCTTATTTACAATAAACAATTTATTGAACCCTTCCTTTTGGTTATTTTTATTTATCGCTATTTGTATTTCTGCACATATCGCTTTAAGTAAACCAGACATTAAAGGATCCATTGACGGTGTCATCGTCATGTTTATCGTATTGTTTTTATTTAATATAATAGCAGAACTTTTTCAGTACGACAGTAACCAACTCATTGGGAAAGTAATGAAATATAATATGTATCTCATTGCATTTTCTAGTGTGGCACTGCTGTTCTCTTGTATTTCTACACTTGTTAGTTTTGGGTTTTATAAAATAAGAGGAGGGCGTTCATTGTGAAATGCCCCCGTATTAAAAAAGCGCAACTAAGCAACCTGAGTTCTATATTTATATGGACTCAGGTTATTTAATTTCTTTTGAAATCTTTGATAGTTATACAGGTGCATATATTTGCGCACAGCAACTTTAACCTCATCAAACCTATTAATAATTTAAAACATATAAAATACCCCTTTTAGCTTTTTCTAAAAGGGGTATTTTATTTACATATTTAATCCAGCTTTTAATACCCAATATTTATTTCCATTCATTGTGAGTGAGAATTCAATCCATCCGTTTGGATCTTCACGATAAATAAATACAGGTGTACCCGTTGCTAATGTACCTTGATCATTTTTCGTAACTGACTGACTTTTAATTGTACCATCAAATGGATATGGTACAACGTAATAGGAAGTAGCTAGTTTAACAGTTTTTGTCGTTCCTTGTGAATATGTTTTATATGGAATATCACTTGATAGGGCGTCGACATTTAAAGAGTTTGGATTTTTAGGTAATTTTTTCGCATATACATAATCTTTTTTCTGGAAAGGTTTAATACGTTCCATTATTTTTACGATTTTAGCAGACCACTCTTGATCTGTTGAATACATGACATTCATGCCTTTTAATGTTGGTCCGTTAAAGTATGATCCGTTTGCTTCTAAGTACTTTTCTCTTACGTAGTTTGCGTTATAAGAAATACTATCACCGAAAGTTGGTAAATATTTCGCATACTTAAATGGATCAGCATCGTAAGCACGTAACCCAAATAGGTTATGTTTACGATATGCAATTTCAGATTTACCATATCCCGATTCTAAAATAGCGTGTGCAGCTAAATAAAGAGCATTGACACCATGTTTAGCTTGAGCTTCAACAAAGTCATTCCCATGTCCAATTAATGGGCTGTCTGGATGATATTTTTTAATATTAGCATCAATTTCTGCACCAGTCACATTTGAAGCGTACGTTAAATCAAGATCTAAATATGTGGTAGCAGTGATGTTATTTTCAGGAGTCCAAGCACCGCTCTTGTCGAAATGGTACGTCGTTCCATTGATTGAAGCAGTTCCAGTTTGCATCATACCGTTGGATTGCAAATAATACCATGTATCGCCATCTTGTAGCCAGTCCGTCTTCATTGCACCATTATTTTGTAAATAGTACCAACTTCCATCTATAAATGACCAACTCGTTTGCATTGCTCCACTAGCGTTTAAATAATACCACGTATTATTCACTTGCAGCCATCCGATTTTCATTGATCCATCATTTTGGAGGTAATAACGGTTGTTTCCATCTTGTAGCCAACCAATTTTCATTCCGCCACTTGAATTTAAGTAATACCACTTATTATTATCAAGAAGCCAGCCAGTTTTCATAGAACCATTAGAATTTAAATAATACCAAACTCCTTGATTTAATAGCCAACCCGTTTGCATTGCTCCGCTAGCGTTTAAATAATACCAAACTCCTTGATCTAATAACCAACCCGTTTTCATAGAACCATTAGAATTTAAATAATACCAAACTCCTTGATCTAATAGCCAGCCAGTTTGCATTGCTCCACTAGCGTTTAAATAATACCAAACCCCTTGATCAAACAGCCAGCCAGTTTGCATAATGCCGCTTGAATTTAAGTAATACCATTTATTATTATCAAGAAGCCATCCTTTTTTTATAGTGCCATCTGGATTGAAGTAATACCATTTCCCATTTTGTTGAACCCATCCAGATTGTTTTACAGCATTTACATTTACAGTTGCTGTATTAGAAGTTGTTACAGTTTCAGCTAAACCTGTTATAGGAATAGAAATTATACTAGATGTTAAGACAATTGCTGCAGCTTTTTTAAACATTTCTTCCTAGTACTCCTTTTATTAATTTTTTAGTTTAATAGTTATCTAACTACTATTGTAACAAGGAAGACGAAAAAAACAACTATAACATTGTAGATATTTAATAGTATAATATTCGAATTATTAATATTGAGTTTTTAGGGGGAATTTATAAAGGAACATGTTCATAGAAGGATTGGAAAAAGTTGACTTGTAAAGTCAGCTCGTTAGTTTTTATTGTACATCTTCTTCTTTTTTAATAAGAGGGTGCTGCAAAACCCTCTTATTATTAATAAATTTGATGCTTACTCTCCATTATAAATTTATATACTACACTCTAATTACTCAAAGAAAATGTTAAATCACATTGTTTTTAATTCTAGTTTTGTTCCAGCTTTTTGCATTCCCTGTTTTAAGTGCTTTTTATTGGACGGAGGTGTGTTGGCAAGCTTGTAATTTTTTGCCCCTAAACGATACCCAGCTCCGAACGAAATAACTATACTAAAAAACAACTACATTTTAAGATTAATCACTTTACCATTAAGAGAAAATTGTTTTGCTTCAACTAACAAAATAGAATCCCAAATCTCTATTATAATATTTACTCCTGTGGAATATTTGCTACTCCATTCTTTCTCATTTTGTAAACTCAATTTAACTTCACTCAGATTTGGATCTTCATAATAAATCGTTGTTAATTCTAAATAATCTACTTTTTCTCTATCATAAAATGCAAATCTACGCTTTTCATCATCTTTAACATAATAAAACGATGACACTTCTATCAATACTAATTTATAATCTTTTATCACTCCGTTATCAATTACCTGCAATGTAAATTTAATATTATCATTTAACAAATCTATATGTGTCTCTAAAATGGTAGCGCCCCATAAATCATCTAATATAGACTGTATATTAATACTATTCATGTAGCTTTTCATCCTTTTCTAACGTTTTTTATTTAATGTATGACGTATTTGCTTATAAGACTTTCTTAATCAATTAACACGTGATTTGCCTTTGTATCCTTTATAAGCACTATAGCCACTTATCGCTACAGGAATAAGCCAAGGTGCCTGTCCATCTGGATTTGTCAGCATCACTGGATTATTATCACCATACGTATACCCATTCTGCGTTACAGAGGCATCCTCTTCACCCAGATCATGCCCCATACAAAATCCCTTCTTTACTTTATTATATATTTTTCCCATTCCTGTTAGTTCTCATAAAAAATACAAACCTTTTTAATGAGGTTTGTATTTTTTATCTACTATTCAGTTATCTTGTCTTTGTCCATACACCGTTTGCATCTACCCAGTATTTGCTATCAACCCACGTATTTTTGCTCATTTTTCCAGTAGGTGGGAAGAAAGAATACCACTTACCATCTATCTCTTTCCAACCTGCTGCCCTTACTCCATTTTCATCAAAATAATACTTTTCACCCTCAAGAGAAATCCACCCTATTGCCATCGAAGCATCATTTTGCAAATAATAGCCCTTACCATTATTGAACACCGAACCTATTACCGCTTCACCTTTTGTATTAAAGTAGTACCATTTTCCACTATCTTGTAGCCACCCAGTTACTTTTACACCTTTCTGGTTTAAATAATACAGTTTACCGTTTTCTATTCTCCATCCTGTTTTTCCATTCTTCCAGTCAGACATCATTTCACCGTTTTCTTTAAAACCATACCATTTACCATCAATGAAATGTTTTCCTACTGCCATTGCACCATTAGAGTGTAAGTAATACCAATTTCGATCTTTTTGTAACCAACCGGTCACCATAGAACCACTAGCGTTTAGATAGTACCATGTATTATTTACTAATATCCAATCTGTCGCCATGGAGCCTTCTGCATTTAAGTAATACCAATGACCGTTTACTAACGCCCATCCTTTCATCATGGAGCCACTTTCTTTCAGGTAATACCACTTGCCATCTACTAGCGTCCAACCTGTTTTCATTGCTCCATCTGCACTTAAGTAATACCACTCACCATTTACTAACGTCCAACCTGTCACCATAGATCCGTTTTCTTTCAAGTAATACCACTTGCCATCTACTAGTACCCAACCTGTTACCATCATTCCGTTGTCATTCAAGTAGTATTGTTTTCCATTTCCCTTAAACCAACCTGTCACAAATTCCAATTTTTTCTCATCAAAATAATACCAGTGTCCTTGTGTTTCTCCATATTCCTTGAAATAATTCCAACCAACTACTGGCTCCAATAACGTAATGTTACCACTGCTCAGTTCTTCCATGCTTTCTCTCTCTGAGCTATCTCGTGGCTCATGAACGTTAGAGTTATATGCTATTAAGCCCAAAACTCCTGAATGGATCATATCAATTTCCCAAGTTCCAACCTGCTCAAAATCAAAATAAGTATTTAATACACCTTCATACAAATCTGTTTCCGAATTATATTTTAAATTGACATACTCATAAACTTCTTCTTCCTCTTCATCTAAATAAGGAAGGATATACTTGATGCTTATATCAGAACCTATGCCATTTGGATTATTAACCTTGACGGTAACTTTCACTTTCATTTCATTACCAAAAGAAACCTCACTTGGCGTTACATGAACACTATCGATCCAATCACTCTTGTTTTCTGATTCTGCACCAACTTCTTTACTAAACACCACACTCATCATAACCATGACTACAAGCATCATCGCTTGCATCAAAATTTTCTGCCTCGTACCCATATATATGTAGCCTCCTGCATCCATAAAATTGTGACTTTCAGGGTGGAAAACAGACAAGTCTAGAATAATATAGTAAACTCCCAAACTATCTTACCATTCTTTTTTATTATCCATTAAAAACAGAACATCCGTTCAATCCCCTTACATAAATTAAAGGATAAGAATAAAAAAAACAAGATAGATTTTACATGTAGAAACACTTTCATTTGTAATTACGAAAATATTCCTACAATTCCTCGTAAATCATTTACAGACTACCCCTATATCCCTTATATTAAAAGTAACCATATGCAAATACTACACAATGTGTAAAAATCACTTAATAAATCATACATGTGACAAAGGATTAGAAAGGACTTATAAAGAGTAAAAAGTAGTGACCATGAATTCTGATCCTATCAAAAACCTTTTATAAGTTATCATTTTCAATCATTATGAAAAATACCACTATTAATAATTCATGAACAGTTTCTATGCCTTCAATAGCGATCACCATACATAACAATTTCTTTATCATACATGTATCCCGCGTATCCAAATGGATCCTCTGCTGCGATACCTTTTGCGTCACTCTTTAATACGTTCCCCCATGCATCATATTCATAGTTTACGACAACTTGTCCATTTGGGTCTGTCATCGCTACTACGTCACCACTTGGGTTGTAGTGATAGAATAACGTTTGTCCTTGTGCTTTCATTGCTAGACGAACGCCGGCCATTGAGTATACATATTGACGAAGTACGTTTCCACTACCATCTGTCTCGTATAACGGATTAATACTGTCACCATCGTAGAAGTAACGTGTGATTTTTCCATTTACTTCTTTTTCGAAACGAAAAGAGCTCGTTCATGTCGAACGAGCTCTTTTCATCAATTATTTTTCTTATAATTACAATTCTCAACCGGAACACGAGCATGCCCTTCTTCATCCGTACACCATGACTGCGACTGGAATGCAAGAAAGATACCGATCCATTCTTCTTCCTTTTCAAAATGAATGAGTATTCCTCCGTCTTGCCATATACCATCATCACCTTGCCATTTTTCTACATTTCCTTGATTCATATGAATATCATGTATACCGTTTCCTGGTTCAAAATGAAAGTAAGAATCGGGTGTATTTTCTTCTGGCCCCCATCTTTCACCGAACGCGTAAATAATCGTACTTTCTTCTATCGCTCGCTTTATATACCGCTCAATTTTTTCATTTAAATCATTATCAGCTCCTGCTTTTTCAGGTGGTAAAGGGATCATTTGATTTGAGTCAAATAGATTTCCTCTTACATAATCTAAAGCTACTTTCGGTTCATTGTTTTTTATTTCTGTAAAACCGAATGGTAATGTCGGTAAAATATGAATCGCCTCTGACCTAATATTGTTACTCGCAAAATATAAAACTTCCGACGGATAACTTTGCGATTTCACGTTAATTGCAATACGATAATCTACTCCTGCTTCGCCTTGTAAATGAACTTGATAATGAGGTGTTTTCCCTTTTCCAATCTTTGATTGTATAACTGTACCTTTTAACACACCGTAGTTTTTTAGGGGCATACATTTCATCTCCTATTCATTTAGTAGAAGCTTTTCATACTTAAGGCATTATCCATATAAAAAGAAAATCCTCCTTTTTCAGGAGGATTTCTTATTTTCTCAACATATACCAAAAAATAACCTCCACCACTACAAGTAACACCGCACCAAAGATCATTAACGTCGTCTTCTTTAATAGTTCATTTTCACGATACGGGATATTACATAAATAAGCACCTAGTGTAATGCGTGATGGACAAGCGATTGTCGCCACTGACGATGCGGTGTTTTGAAGTGTTGTGACGTATTGCCACGGGAGTGCTACGTTTTGTGCTGTTTGCATTTGTAGTTTTATAAACATCGCATTTGATCCTGCGTTACTACCTGTTAAAAAACCACCGATACCACCGATGAACGGAGCAACGAAAACGAAAAAGGTACCAAATGTTTCACCAGCTGTTTTTGCGAGTAATGAATGCATACCAGATGCACCCATTAGTTCTGAAATGGCGATAAACATCGTCGTCGTAATCGCAAAAGGAATCCATTGTTTTATCGTTTGCAAGAGTGATTGTTTCATAATATGCGATGGAATGCGGAAGAAAATAATTGTAAATAAACAAGTCATGCCGAGCCAAAAACCTGGTGAATATAGCATTTCTAATTTGTAAGAATATGATTTTAAATCAAGGACTGCATATGATCTGAACAAATCATGTAATGGTGGAACGAGGCGAGAAAGTAAAATACAAACTGTTAAGAAGATATAAGGGCTAATAATTTTTATAATGGATACTTCTCTCTCCGTTGCCGCAGCATGTTCTGTTATAAAGGTTTGCTCATTTTTCCCTTTTAGTTTAATGATAAGAAAGCCAAATGCAATGGTAACGATAGAACTTAATATACCTGCTAGTTCAACACTTACGTATGCGTTAGAAAGATAGATTCCGAGAGAAAATAATAGAAAGAATCCTATCCCTTCCTTCCACTTTTCTATAACTGCCTGAAAGCCACCGACAACGTATAAAGAAAGGATGATAAAATATGCGAAAATCGGTATGCTTAATAATGCTGTATTTGTACCAAGAGTTGTGAGCGGCATATTTATAAGCTGCGAACCGATAATCGTACCAGTTGCCATTGCGCCCCATGAACTTGCAAGTAGACCGATAAACGAAAGTAGCACAGCTTGAAACGGTTTATAACCGAGAGAAAGAAAAATAGGAGCTGCAACCATAAAACCAATACCGAATCCACTTACTGATTCAATTAGTGGACAAATACCAAAGCACATAAGAAGCATTTGTAATAAGCGATCATGAGTAACTTCTTCCAGAAAACGCGCTACTTGATCGATGTACCCCATTTTGTTCATGAGGTGAAATAAAAAAATACCGAAAAATAAAACGTACCCGACAATAAAACAAATTAACCAACCTTTAATCGTTGCATGCACAGTTTCACTTATCCTTAATTGAAACGTTGGAGAGAATAAAACGATTCCAACAGACACCGCATAAGAAATTAATGAGGACCTTAATGACGTTTGTTTAAATAAAAATAAACAAATGAAAATCATCATAATGGGGATAAGTGCCAACAATATGGCCATGTTATCATCTCATTTCGTTAAAAATACAATTTTTAACTATTATATAACAGATGTAATATTTTTCAATTGTTTTTACAACAGAATCAAAAAGAAGCCGTTTGGCTCCTTTTTGATTCACTCCCATTTTCTATTATCCTCAAAAACCGTCTGCTGTCCGATTATTTTTCCTAACACAACAAACACAATGTAGGCACATATCGCTTGCAGTACAATATTCCCAAGTTTCATTAATGAAAATGAATAAATCCATTGAAATAATTCATTTAATAATACAATCGAAACGATACTAAATAGTTCTATACTAATTGAAAATATACATACTTCTAAAATAGATTGCTCTTGAATCCGATTTAAGTTGGAAAAGATGAATACATACCCTACAAATAGAGCCATCAACTCTATTTTCGTCATGCTAATAAGCCAAGCGTACAGTGGTACAGTTAAAAGAAGATATAGTAGTTTACGTCTTAGCATGCTTTCTCACCCTCTGAATTATATGTATTTTCTGTATATTTTAACATTTATTACGCAAAACAAAAAGAAGAGACTTACGCCTCTTCTTTTTGTTTTGTCGCCTGTATTAATTCACATATTTCTTCTCGTTTTTCATTTTCTAACAGCTCAATAACTTTACTTCCAACGACAACTCCGTCACATATTGTAATCATTTCTTCTACATGTTCCTTTGTTGAAATACCGAACCCTGCCACTACCGGTAAATGTGTATGTGATTTTACTTTTTCTAAGTAACTATGAATCTCACCTTTAAAGTTTTGACGTACTCCTGTTACGCCCGCTACTGTAACGGCGTAGACGAATCCTTCTGATTCACTCGTAATTTTTTCGATTCGCTCAATTGGGCTCGTTACTGTAACGAGTGGAATTAGCGCAATGTTTGCCTCTCGAAGTAACGGGGCAATAATATTTTGTTCTTCATACGGTAAGTCTGGAACGATAATACCGTCCACACCTGCCTCTAAGCATCTCTCAATGAATTGTTCTTTTCCGAATGCGAGTACTGGATTTACATATGTCATGAGTACAAATGGAATTTGCACTTCTTCCCTTACTTCTGCTAACGCTTGAAAAATGCCTTTTACTGTTACGCCGCTATCTAGCGCTCGTTTCCCTGCTCTTTGAATCGTTGGACCATCTGCGACTGGATCTGAAAATGGAATACCAATTTCAACGATGCTTGCTCCTGCTTCGTCTAGAAAACGAATTCTTTCTTTTAACTTTTCAAGTCCACCATCTCCGCCCATTACGTACGGAATAAATGCTTTTTTACCATTTTCAAATACTGCTTTAATTTTTTCTACTCCCATTTTTTACACCTCTTCCATATAACGTTTTATACTCTCTACATCCTTATCACCGCGGCCAGATAAACAAATGACAAGCCCTTCGTCCTTCTTCATTTGCGGCGCTAATTTTAATGCATATGCGACAGCATGCGAGCTTTCTAAAGCCGGAATAATCCCTTCTTTTTTCGTTAATAATTGAAATGCTTCTAACGCTTCATCATCAGTAATGGAATGATAAGAAACGCGGCCAATATCTTTTAGCAAGCTATGTTCTGGCCCAACACCTGGGTAATCAAGTCCTGCTGAAATAGAGTGTGCTTCTTGAATTTGTCCTTCTTCATTTTGCAGAAGGTACATCATCGATCCGTGTAAAACACCAACGCTTCCTTTCGTTAAAGTCGCTGCGTGCTGTTCTGTATGAACGCCTTTCCCTGCTGCTTCTACGCCGTAAAGAGCGACTTCTTCATCGTGTACGAACGGATAAAACATGCCCATCGCATTACTACCACCGCCAATACAAGCAACGACTGCTTCTGGTAACTTTCCTTCTAACGCCTCATATTGTTTTTTCGTTTCTTTCCCAATTACACTTTGGAAATCACGGACAATTTGTGGGAATGGATGTGGCCCGAGAACAGATCCCATAATGTAGTGCGTATCATGCACATGTGAAACCCAGTAACGAAGCGCCTCGTTTACCGCATCTTTTAATGTTCCGCTACCTGCCGCTACACTTTCTACTTTCGCTCCGAGTAATTCCATTCGAAACACATTTAATTTTTGACGTCTCACATCTTCTTCCCCCATAAAGATGACGCATTCTAATCCAAGTAGGGCACATACAGTAGCGGTTGCCACTCCGTGTTGTCCAGCCCCTGTTTCAGCGACAACTTTTTTCTTGCCCATTCGTACTGCAAGAAGTGCCTGACCAATTGTATTGTTAATTTTATGAGCTCCTGTATGGTTCAAATCTTCACGTTTTAAATAAATCTTTGCACCGCCGCAATACTTCGTCATATTTTCAGCGAAATAAAGCGGTGTTTCTCTTCCGACGTACGTTGTTAAATAATGATTTAATTCCTTTTGAAACGCTTCATCTTGCATCGATTCTTTATATGCTTCTTCTAGTTCTAATACAGATTGCATTAACGTTTCTGGAACGTATCGTCCTCCGTATATACCGTAGTGGCCTTTTTCATCTGGATATGCGTAGTTCATTTGGAACACTCCTTCGCTTTTTTAATAAATTGTTTTATTTTCTTTAAATCTTTCTTTCCTTCTGTCTCCACTCCGCTACTTACATCGACCATATACGGCTGAATAGTTCGAATCGCTTCTTCTATATTAAGAGCGTTTAATCCACCAGCTAATATCGTTTTCTCTCGCAACTCTTTTGGCATATGCTCAAGTAGTGCCCATGAAAATTTCTTTCCATTTCCTCCGCGAAACTTTTCTTTCGGGCTATCAAACAATATATAATCCGTTTCATATGTTTGAGCGTTTTTCATATCAGCCTCTGAAGTTACTCCTAGCGCTTTTATAGACGGAATATTCAATCTTTTAATTTGATGATTATCTTCATCCCCATGTAGTTGCACATGCGTTAACCCGCATTCATCTGCAATTTTCTGGATCTCTTCTACTGATTCATTTACGAAAACACCGATTTTTAATACGTTTGCTGGAATCTCCAGAATGATTTCTTTCGCTAGCCTTGGAGTGATTTTCCGCTTACTTTCTGCAAAAACAAATCCGAGTGCATCAACTCCGTATTCACAAGCACGGTTTGCCGTTTCAACATCAGTGATGCCGCAAATTTTCACTTTCATATGTTCACCTTACAATCTTCAAAAAAGGTACGAATAGAAGATGATGTCATGAGTGCTTCTCCAACTAATACACCTTTCGCTCCAGCTCGTTTGACACGAATAATATCTTCTTTTGAATGAATCCCGCTTTCACTAATCCAAAGTAATTTCTCCTCGTTTAATCGTTTTCCAAGTTTTTCTGTTTGGCTTAAATCGACTTCGAATGTTTTTAAATTACGGTTGTTAATACCGATAACGTGCGGATTTAATTGGATTGCAATTTCTAATTCCTGTTCATCATGAACTTCAACGATCGCTTCTAATCCTTTTTCTAGTACGTAGCTATAAAGCTCTTTTAACTTTTCTTTCGTTAACGCCGCTACGATTAATAAAATAAGATCTGCACCAGCTTCATACGCCCTATCAATTTGGATTTTATCGATTATAAAATCTTTGCATAAAAGCGGAATGTTACTTTCTGCTCTTGCAGTTTGTAAATCGTGAAACGATCCTTTAAAAAATTGACCGTCTGTTAAAACCGAAACTGCTCCTGCACCGCATTCTTCATAAGTTTTCACTTGTTTTCGTACATCAACGTGTACATTAATATCTCCTTTTGATGGTGATGCTCGCTTTACTTCTGCAATGACAGTAAATTGCTCTAAAGCTTTTACGAGTGAGTATGTTTTTCTTTTTTCATTCCCTGGTGTATATGTTTCATATAACTCCGCAACTTCTTTTTTCTTCTGCTCTACAATTTTGTCTAAAATCGTCCCCACCTTAATTCACCCTTTCTAATTTTTCGTTGCTTGCTGTAATTAATAAGTTTAGTTTGGCTAATGCTTTTCCAGAGTCAATGCTATGTGTCGCTAGTTTAATTCCCTCTTCAATCGTTTCCGCTTTTCCGTTTGCGAAAAGAGCGAGCCCTGCATTTAATAAAACGGTATCGCGGTAAACACTCTTTTCTCCATTTAATACGCCGAGCGTAATCTTTGCATTTTCTATTGAATTCCCGCCTCTAATTTCTTCATTTTTCACTTTTGAGAAACCATACTTTTCCGGATCGATACTCATTTCTACTATTTCATTATCTTTTAAAAGGGCTACGTGATTTTCTCCCTGTAATGATGCTTCATCTAAAAAACCACTTCCATTTACGACAAGCGCTTGTGTCCGCCCTAACTTCTGTAATACTTGCGCAACTGGTAATAACATATCTCGTTTATAAATACCGACAAATTGTGTTTCTAAGTTAACAGGATTCGTTAAAGGCCCAATTAAGTTAAAGATTGTCGGCACATTTAATTCTTTTCTTATTTTCATAATGCGCCTTAATGCTGGGTGCATCGCTGGTGCGAATAAGAAAGCGATACCGACATGCTCTAGTAAATAATCAATTTCGCTTGGCGTACTGCTAATATTTACACCGAGTTCTTCTAATAAATCCGCACTTCCTGTTTTACTAGAAACAGCACGATTACCATGCTTTGCCACCTTTACACCTGCTCCTGCTAGTACGAATGCCGATGTTGTACTTACATTGAACGTTTGGGCACCGTCACCACCTGTTCCGCAATTGTCCATCGCGCCTTCTATATGGTTTGAAAACGGCAATGCTTTTTCACGAAGAGCACGAACGAGGCCATATATTTCTTCTGCTGTTTCACCTTTCGCTTTCAGTAATACTAAGAAAGCTGCTACTTCACTTTCCAATATGTTGTCACTTAATAAAAGAAGTCCCGCTTCATACATTTCTTCTTCTGTTAAATGTTGTCCCTCCACTAATTTACGAAGATAGGTATTCATACTCTCTCCTCCTCTTTTACTTCTCCTAAAAAAGCACGTATTAACTTTCCGCCTTCTTCTGTTGCGATTGATTCTGGATGAAACTGTAACCCGAAAAGCGGATAATAATTATGACGAACCGCCATTATTTCTCCATCATCCATAGCATTTGCTAACACATCAAAACATTGTGGTAAACTCGCTTGCTCTGCAACAAGTGAATGGTAGCGCATCGCTGTTAGTGGCTGCGTCACGTACGAAAAGATTGACGTTCCGTTATGTTTCACACACGATGTTTTTCCGTGTTTAATGTGCTCCGCTCTTACAATTTCTCCTCCAAATGCCGATATAATTGCCTGATGGCCGAGACAAATCCCTAATATGGGAACGTTCTTATAGAAATGACGAATAACTTCGATACAAATACCAGCATCTTCTGGTTTTCCTGGTCCTGGTGAAAGCACAATTCCTTTTGGATTCATCTCTTCTAACTGTTCTATCGTTATTTGATCATTTCTTACGACTACAATTTCTTCTTCGTATTCGCCTAACAGTTGGTACAAGTTATATGTGAACGAATCGTAATTATCGATGAGTACAATCATTTCATTACCTCCAAAAGCGCCCTCGCTTTATTTAACGTTTCTTCATATTCAGCTACCGGATCTGAATCGTAGACGATACCTGCTCCTGCCTGAACATATGCTTTTTCATCTTTTACAGCCATCGTTCGAATGGCGAGCGCCATATCAAGATTTCCTGAGAATGAAATATATCCAACAGCTCCGGCATATACATTTCTTTTTTCATGCTCTAACGTATTGATAATTTCCATCGCTCTAATTTTCGGAGCTCCCGAAACCGTCCCCGCTGGTAAACAATACGCTAATGCGTCAAATCCGCTCATTCGTTTTCGCAATGTTCCGTAAACTTCAGATACAATGTGCATGACGTGAGAATATTTTTCTACTTTCATATATTTATCTATCGTCACAGATCCAATTTCACTCACTCTGCCAATATCGTTTCGTCCAAGATCCACAAGCATCATATGCTCTGCTCGTTCTTTCTCGTTTTCTAACAGTTCTTTTTCAATTTCCGCATCTTCCTGCTTTGTTTTCCCTCTCGGTCTCGTACCCGCAATTGGATTTGTCATCACTTTATCGTCTCTAACTGATAACAAGCTTTCTGGTGAAGAACCGAGTACAACATAATCTTGAAAATCGATATAAAACATATATGGTGATGGATTCGCAATGCGAAGCTTGCGGTATAAAGCGAAAGGATCACCTTTACACTCGCTTTGCAAACGCTGAGATAGTACGACTTGGAATATGTCCCCTGCTCGTATATGCTCTTTCGCCGTTTCTACCATCATGCAAAACTCTTTTTCCGTTATAGAAGAAGTGAATGATAATGTTGATTGTATTTCCTTTACTTCCGCTTCTTCTCCTTTTAGCACTTCTTCTTTGTATACTTGCAACCTTTCGTATACTTCTTCATAATCTGCTGAATTATCTTGCCCGCATACATATACAAACGACAACTTTTGGCGTAAATGATCGTAAACGATAAACTCACGATATAGTAAAAGGTGTACTTCTGGAATATTTAATGGATCGTGTAAATCTGCTCCAATGTTTTCATACTGCCGAATGACGTCATACCCTATATAACCAACTGCTCCTCCGCAAAATGGGAATGGGCTCTCTACTTGCGATGATGCAATTACCCCTTCTAACACTTGCAGTACGTTACCTTGCAACTTTTCTGTTTGCCCATGTGTCGTTCGTTCGACTTCCATACCAATGCTTTTCACTTCTCCATACGGATTACAACCTAAGTAAGAATAGCGCCCTTTATCTTGATGAAGCTGTGAGCTCTCTAATAAAAACTTCTTCTTCCCTGTCATACGTCTATATAAAGAAATTGGCGTAATGCTATCTCCTTCTTCTTCAGCGATTACTAAAAATGTTTTTCCTTGTTCTTTTTGCTTCATAAATTCCTCTTTTGTCATCATGCCTTTCACCTCACTCTGAAAAATAAAAAAGTCCCCTACATATCGAAATATGTAGAGGACGATAAATTTACCGTGGTACCACCTCATGTTGGACGCAAAAGCATCCCGCTTTATTCAGGTACAAAATATATACCTTATCCTTGTAACGGCGGAACCCGGGTTGCCTACTGAATAAAATTGTTCAGCATACCTCTCGTAAGCCCATTCCGTATATGGCACCGTACCGGGCTCCCACCAGTCCCCGACTCTCTAAAACGTCTCCAATATACGTACTCTTCTTACTTAAACGATTTAACATATTTAATTTTTTGTACACAAAAAGGGAGTACTCATCCTATAGAAAGGACGGGTACTCCCGTGGTGCCACCTTAATTCGTTACGAATGTAACGCACTTTACCGTATCAAAAACAATACGTGTCTCTTGTATCGATGAGATCATGTCGCCAAAGCCTACTTCTTTCGTTTCGGTTTGGAAGCTCCGAAGCCCATTCCACATCAATCCCATACTGATTCGCACCAACCATCAGCTCTCTGACATGTTCATCATGTGTACTCTTCTTCATCAACGCTTGCATTTTTTTAAGTTGCACTCATTATAGACTTAACTTTTTTCACAAGTCAATACTTTTTTCGAAAAAAATATTTTTCCCTTCTTTCAATATTATATTGACAAAACAACGTGTTTTTATGTAAATATAATAAATACTCTATTAAAATTAAGGTTTTTTGCTAGAAAGTCATATATCCCAAAAGTAAAGAACTGTCAAAAAACGCTTAAATTTCAGAAAATTCGTATTTGCGCATGGATTTTTCTGAATAATCATGATAGATTATAAAGTGAAACTTTAATCAGTGGGGGTTTTGTTCATCCCCGATTGATTATTAGCCTTCACCAATCGGGCATTTACGGGCAGTTGATCTCCCACCTAACTTCCTTGCCCAGTCAATTTTAACTTGTGGGAGTTTTACTGCCCGTTAATGCGGGATAAATATGCAAAATGCATCAAAAGACATGACAAAAGGAAGGGGAACTACATGAGTACGCAGATGTTAACTTTAACTTCTATCTCTATTTACATGCTCGGGATGTTAGTAATCGGCTATTTCGCCTACAAACGAACATCCAACTTAACAGATTATATGCTTGGCGGTCGTACACTAGGCCCCGCAGTAACAGCATTAAGTGCTGGAGCATCCGATATGAGTGGTTGGCTTTTAATGGGCTTACCCGGTGCAATGTTTAGCGTTGGATTAAGTAGTAGTTGGATTGCAATTGGCCTAACACTAGGCGCATACGCAAACTGGCTATATGTCGCTCCTCGCTTACGTACCTACTCTGAAATTGCAAACAACTCTATTACTATCCCAGAATTTTTGGAACACCGTTTCCACGACAAATCTCACATGCTACGCTTAGTATCTGGACTTGTTATTATGATTTTCTTTACTTTCTATGTAGCTTCAGGGTTAGTTTCAGGCGCTGTATTATTTGAAAATTCATTTGGTATGAACTATCATATTGGATTATTCATTGTAGCAAGCGTCGTTGTAGCTTACACATTATTTGGTGGTTTCTTAGCAGTAAGTTGGACAGACTTCGTGCAAGGAATCATTATGGTAGTTGCTCTTATTCTTGTTCCTATCGTAACAATTATGAATGCAAACGGACTTGGACCTGCATTTGATACAATTCGCTCTGTAGATCCAACACGTTTAGATATTTTTAAAGGTGCCTCCACTTTAGGAATGATTTCTTTATTCGCATGGGGCCTTGGTTATGTTGGACAACCTCATATTATCGTACGCTTTATGGCAATTTCTTCTGTAAAAGAACTGAAAAGCGCACGAAGAATTGGTATGAGCTGGATGATTTTCTCTGTTGTCGGAGCTATGTTTACTGGTCTTATCGGTATTGCCTACTATTCACAACAAGAGTTGACATTATCTAACCCAGAGACAATTTTCCTTGAGCTTGGAAAAATTTTATTCCATCCACTTATTACTGGATTTTTATTAGCTGCGATTTTAGCTGCAATTATGAGTACAATTTCATCTCAACTTCTCGTTACTTCAAGTGCTGTAACAGAAGACTTATATCGTACCTTCTTTAAACGCTCTGCTTCTGATAAAGAGCTTGTATTTGTCGGTCGTATGGCTGTTCTTGGTATCGCATTAGTTGGGTGCGCATTAGCGTTTAAACAAAATGATACGATTTTAGCTCTTGTTGGATACGCTTGGGCTGGATTTGGTTCTTCATTTGGACCAGCTATTTTATTAAGTCTATATTGGAAACGCATGACGAAATGGGGCGCACTTGCTGGTATGATTTCTGGTGCCGCTACTGTTATAATATGGACTCAATTTAAATTCTTAACAAACTTCTTATATGAAATGATTCCTGGTTTCACAATTAGTTTACTAGCAATCGTAATCGTTAGTTTACTAACACAACCTTCAAAAGAAGTTGAAGAGCAATTTGAGAATTTCGAAAAACAACATAGTGATAGTCTATAAAAAGAAATCTCTGCTGTTATCGTAACAGCAGAGATTTTTTTACAGTTCGACAATCTTCTTCTCAAATTTAACAAATTCTTTATGTTTCGTTAAATTTAACATAACACTACTCCTTTATAGTATTAGTATTAGCACTTATACAGAAAGGGGACTCCAACATGTTAGCAGCTTTCCAGCAACAACATATAAGAAAATTTTCACCTATTACAAATACTTCTGCTTCTCGTTTAAACATTCAACCTAATCCACCCAAAATTTCAATTGCTCCTTCTGTTATTTCCGTTATCGGTATTCATATGCAAAAAAATAAGTTGAAAATAAAAACTGGACAAAGTGCGGATTTATCAGCTTCCGTTTTGCCAATGCAAGCAGCAAATAAAGAACTTATTTGGACAAATATGAATTCTGACATCATTACCATATATCCAAAAGGAGATACGGTAACGATTACTGGAAAAAGTGCAGGAAGAGCAGTCGTAATTGTTACAACTGCTGAAGGAAAATTTCGTGACCTATGCGTCATTCATGTACAACCTTATATGACAAACCCAAAGTAAAAGAGTGGCTACGAAGCCACTCTTTTACTTTATTTCAATGTGGGGATTTTTACTTTTTACGAGATTGATGAATTGTTCTTTATCTTTAGGAGAAATAATCTCTGTTTTATGTACGCCGTAAACAATTTCAAGTCGATCGCATGATAATGCGTGAGCTGCTATTGGGTTTTTCGTATTTGAAATTTGTTTTATATCTCGTATAAATATACATTTTTTACGGGACCTGATCTAATAGTAATTGTTTCTTCCCCGACAATATATTTTGTTGAAAACCAACTCCAAATAAATACTATTGCCAATGGAATTGTAAAAAACAAAAGAAAATATTCTCTCCCTGCAAATATTGGAGTAAAACAGGCGCCTAAAATAATGAAAAAGATTGAATATAACCATGCGTCTTTTTTTGATGGAAATTCCACTACACTCCCCCCTTCTTCACCTAAATTTCTACAAAACAAAAAGAGAAGTATCTTAACTTCTCTTTTCTCCGCTAACATTATAAATCCTGTGTATACACTGGCTCGTTCACCACATTTTTTGCTGTTCTTTTTTGTTGCTGCAGTAAGAAAACAGATACACCAAACAATACGAGCGTGCTGCCGATAATTTGCATTGCGTTTAATTTTTCTCCCAGTAAGAAAAATGCTAGTATAGACGCCCCAACTGGTTCTCCTAAAATACTCATCGAAATTGTTGTTGCATTTACGTAGTTTAATAACCAATTATTAATGACATGTGACACTGTCGGTACAATCGCAAGTAAAAGAAAAACGGTCCAGTCCCACTTCGTATAACCTGTAAAAGGCACTTGCAGCACGATATTATAAATCCCCATAAAAATACCTGCGAATGCAAAAACTGTAAAGCTATAAATCCAGTGTGAGACTTTCTTTACTGTCGTTTGCCCGATAAATAAATAACCGACAACCGCTATTACACTTAAAAAGGATAATATATCTCCATAAATTGCTTGTTTACTTAAACCTAAATCTCCCCAACCAATACACATTACACCTAATATAGCGATACCCATCGTTGCAATGGCTGAGTAGGTTGTTCTTTCTTTAAATAGAAAAAAACCTCCAACTAAAGACACGATCGGTTGAAGTGCTAAAATAATTGTCGAGCTAGCAACTGTTGTATGCTTTAAAGACTCAAACCATAAAAGAAAATGTAGCGCTAAAAAGAATCCAGATCCAATTAAAAATCCCCAATCTTTTATTTGAATCTTCTGGAACTCTTCCCGCTTCTTCCAAACGATAGGCAGCATAATAAGTACAATAATCCATAAACGATACATACTTAAGATGGAAGATGGTGCTGAGGACATCTTTACAAAAACTGCTGCGAATGAAATAGCTATAATGGAAATGGCTAACGGTAGTGCAATTGATCTTTCCTGTTTCAAATTCTGTCTCCCCTCTCACCTGTCAAAAATCCCACTTCATTATATCCGTTTTCTTTCCTAACTTAAATACTAATTTTTTAGATTCTTCGTACCATTATGGTAAAATAGAAATTAAGGCACCTATTAGTGAATCGTTCTTTCATTTTCACTATAAGCGTCGCCCTTACAATCATTACAGTAAATTTTTATTTAGGGGGATCTACATGAATCAAACAATAGGGAGAATTGAGGAAATTTCATTTTATAGCGCATCACTTCAAGAAGATGTTACGCTTTTAGTTTACTTACCAGTAAATTACACGCCACTGCACAAACATACAGTTGTAATTGCACAAGATGGTAGAGATTATTTTCAGCTCGGTAAAGCACACCGTGTAATTGAAAGCCTTCGTGAAACTGAAGAAATTGACCGCACAATTATTGTCGGTATTCCATATAAAAACGTACACGATCGTAAGGAAAAATATTTCCCAAGCGATGTAAAGAATGCTGCTTACATTCGTTTCCTTGCTCACGAGCTTGCTCCATATATCGATGAAAATTATCCAACGTATCAAATGGGTAAAGGTCGCGTTTTAATTGGAGATTCTCTTGGCGGTACAGTTTCCTTTATGACTGCACTTATGTATCCGCATACATTCGGTAAAGTTGTTATGCAATCACCATTTGTTGACGAAACAGTAATGAACTTAGCAAAAGAATTCAAAGATCCACAGGCTTTAGAACTTTATCACGTCATTGGTACAGAAGAAACAGCTGTAAAGCGCACTGATGGGCAAGTATCTGATTTCGTAGAACCGAACCGTGAGCTTAATACTCTTCTTACAGATAGAAATTTCATCACGCATTACGAAGAGTTTGAAGGTAATCATACTTGGAAGTATTGGCAGGCTGACTTACCGAAAGCCTTCTCTCATATTCTATCAATGAAATAATAGAGAGCAGTGTTCAGAATAATTTGATATAATAGATAAAGAGATTTATTTTTCTCAAAATCTAACTAGACTTACAAAGGGAGGAATTGGAACATGAAATTAGGCATTGTAATTTTTCCATCTAAAATGATTCAAGATAAAGCGAACGGATTGCGTAAGCGTTATGATCCGCACTACGCATTAGTTCCGCCACATATTACATTGAAAACACCCTTTGAGACGCAAGATGAACAATTAGAATCGATTGTAAACGAGCTACATACAATCGCAAATAAAACGAACCCTTTCACCCTTCATGTCGGAAAAGTTGGTTCATTCGCACCTGTTAATAATGTTCTTTATTTTAAAGTAGAAAAAACACCTGAACTTACTTTCTTAAATGAAGAAATGCATAGCGGATTATTCACGCAAGAACGCGAATACGCTTTCGTACCTCATTTAACAATCGGACAAGGTTTATCAGATGCAGAGCATGCTGATGTATTAGGTCGATTACGTATGAAAGATTTCTATTATGAACAACCAATTGATCGCTTCCATCTTCTATATCAATTAGAAAACGGAACATGGACTGTACACGAAACATTCCACCTTGGAAAGGGGAACAACTAATTTGCACGCACAGATCGTACAAACAGACGAACAACTAAGAGATGCATTCTCTGTACGTAAGCAAGTATTCGTGAATGAACAACGCGTTTCTGCTGAAGAAGAGTATGATGAGTTTGAAGAAACATCAACACACGTTGTTATATATGATAATGATGTTCCAGTTGGTGCTGGTCGTTTTCGCACCATTGATGGAATAGGAAAAATGGAACGCATTTGCGTACTAGCTTCCCATCGTAAAAAAGGCATTGGAAAAATTGTAATGGATGCACTTGAAGCATATGCAAAAAAAAACTCGCTACCAAAATTGAAACTTCATGCCCAAACACATGCTGAAGATTTCTATAAAAAACTTGGATACGTAACGAGTTCTGATGTATTTATGGAAGCAAATATTCCTCACATCGTTATGATAAAAGAATTGTAATTTGAAAACAGGAGGTAGCCCCTCCTGTTTTTTACATTGCTATTTTCTTTTTCTTCCGCTAAAGTTAAATGTTGATGCTATAGTTTTGAAGGTGAATATATGACACAAGAAAAATTTTCACAAAAATCGTTAACACACGCTGATATTCCGCGTGCGACATATCATATTCCGAAAACATCTACCCATTTAATTATGGAAGAAGATGCAGATGCGGCGTATTTCCGCGCTCTCGAACAGCAAAATGTTTTTCTAAACGAAAAACAATTAGAAGCTGTGCGAACGACAGAAGGTCCTGTTCTTACATTGGCTGGTGCCGGAAGCGGAAAAACATCTGTTTTAACAACCCGCGTTGGTTATTTAGTAAATGTAAAACAAGTTCATCCACGGAATATTTTATTGCTTACATTTACACAAAAAGCGGCTGAAGAAATCCGAAGTCGTGTAGCAAATTTACCAGGTATGAATCGTGCCACAAGTAGCTATGTTGTTGCTGGTACATTCCACTCTGTCTTTTTAAAATTGCTTCGTAGCCAAGGATATAATCAGCAAATTTTAGCAAATGAAAAACATAAACAAATTATGATAAAGAAAATTTTAAAAGAATTACGTTTAAAAGACGGTTATGATGCGGAAACGATGCTCGCTATGATTTCCCTTGAAAAAAACAACTTAAATCGTCCGAAAGATGTAAAAGCGAAAACACCAGTTGAACAAGAATTTAAAGAAGTATACGAACGTTTTGAAGAGGTAAAACAACGATATAATTATATCGATTTCGACGACATCTTATTAGAAACATATTATATGTTAGAAAATAACGCTCCCTTACTTACTCAATTACAACAACGTTTCCACTATATTGAAGTAGATGAGTTCCAAGATACATCGTATGCACAATATGAAATTGTAAAATTGTTAGCCACGCCAAGAAATAATTTATTTATCGCAGGTGATGATGATCAAGCGATCTATGGCTGGCGAGGAGCAAGTCATCAAATTATTTTATCTTTCCCAAAGGAATTTGATAATACAACGATTATCGCGCTTAATACGAATTATCGATCCAATCCATTTATCGTTGGACTTGGAAATGAAGTTATCAAACTAAATCAAGAGCGTTTTGATAAAGAGCTATATTCTGTTCGTGAAGAAGGTGTACAACCATTTTACGCACGACCAGCTACAACTCTTGATGAAGCAAATCAAATTTTACAGCTCATTCAAGAGAAAGTAGATAGTGGCGAACGAAACTATAAAGATTTTTGTTTACTGTATCGCACACATTCTGTAAGCCGTTCGTTACTTGATCAGCTTACAATTCATAAAATCCCGTTTATTAAACACGGTGCGAGTCAATCCTTTTACGAGCACTCTTTAATTAGACCTGTATTAGATCATTTACGACTCGTGATTGAACCGTTTCGCCTAGAATCTCTTTCTAACATATTACCAACTATGTATATCGGCCGAGATGAGTGCATTTCCTTTATTGAACGTGAGCAATGGAAATATGGTGAAGGTCGTTTCCCTTCTCTTCTTCATTTCTTATTATTAAATCCGAGCTTGAAACCTTTTCAAGTAAAAAAGGTAAATGAGCGCATTGATTTTATTAAATTTATAAAAGAATTAGAACCGAAAAAAGCATTAAAAGAAATTATTCATGGTAAAGGAAAATATTTAGAGTACTTACAAAGTAACGATCGTTCTTCCTTTACGATGCATAAAGACATCCAAGAAGAAATGTTAGAAGAATTAATGGAGTCTGCAACTCGTTTCACCGATATTCCAGCTTACTTACAATTTATCGACGAGGCGATTCAAGGTCAAAAAGAAATGGAAGCATTAAAAACTATGCCGCAAAAAGATGCCGTTTCGCTTATGTCCATTCATAACGCAAAAGGCCTTGAGTTTCCATGCGTCTTTTTACTTGGAGCGAGCGATGGTATTTTGCCGCATACTTCTTCTTTAAAAGACGCAAATGACCGTGTAACGGAAACTTCTGAAGCACTAGAGGAAGAACGACGATTACTCTATGTCGCAATTACACGTGCGAAAGAAGAACTTTACATTTCTTCTCCGCAATTTTTCAGAGGAAAGAAATTAGACATATCTCGTTTTTTATATACTACAAGAAAAGACTTACCTGAAAAGACATCCACTAAATAAGGATGTCTTTTCTCGTACTCCCCCCTCCTATTCAAATTACCTGCTTTTATCATAAGAATTAACGTAATATCAACCATATCCCGTTCATATTGTAATAGTGTATGTCAGAACTCACGATAAGGAGTGAACATAATGAGCTGCAATTGCAACGAAGATAATCATCACCATGATTTTGATTTCAACTGTGTATCTAATGTCGTTCGTTTTATACATGAATTACAAGAATGCGCAACCACTACATGTGGATCTGGTTGCGAAGTTCCATTTTTAGGAGCACATAACACTGCATCAGTAGCGAATACACGTCCTTTTATTTTATACACAAAGGCTGGAGAACCTTTTGAAGCATTTGCACCATCAGGAAGCCTTGTTAGCTGTAGAACTCCAATTTTCCGCGTTGAAAGCATCGATGATGATGATTGTGCTGTGTTACGTGCATTAGCTGTAGTATTAGGTGATGGCTCCTCTGTACCACCTGGTGACGATCCAATTTGTACGTTTTTAAATGTACCAAATGCAAGGTTAGTATCAACCCCTGCTTGTCTTACGGTTGATTTAAGTTGCTTCTGTGCTATTCAATGCTTACGTGATGTTACGATTTAAAACTAAATAACGATTTAAGCATGGATTGGGTGGCAGAGAATTCTGCCACCCAATCCATGCTTAAAAGGTATTATTATGTATTTTTTATAAAATTGGGAACTTGTCTAGAACATAGAACCTGTCCTTTTCATTAACTGAAAGTAGAAACAGATAAAGGAGTGAAAAACATGTTCTCTTCTGATTGCGAATTTACTAAGATTGATTGCGAAGCGAAACCAGCTAGTACACTACCTGCCTTCGGTTTTGCTTTCAACGCTTCTGCACCTCAGTTCGCTTCACTATTTACACCATTACTATTACCTAGCGTAAGTCCAAACCCAAATATTACTGTTCCTGTAATAAATGATACAGTAAGTGTCGGAGATGGTATTCGAATTCTACGAGCTGGTATTTATCAAATTAGTTATACATTAACAATTAGTCTTGATAACGTTCCTACGGCACCAGAAGCTGGTCGTTTCTTCTTATCATTAGGTACGCCGGCTAACATTATTCCTGGATCAGGTACAGCGGTTCGTTCTAACGTTATTGGTACTGGTGAAGTAGACGTATCCAGTGGTGTTATTCTTATTAACTTAAACCCTGGTGACTTAATTCAAATTGTACCAGTTGAATTGATTGGAACTGTAGACGTCCGTGCGGCAGCATTAACGGTTGCACAAATTAGCTAGTAAAAAGCGGTATTTCTAAAACAGGAATACCGCTTTTTTATATGTATAATAAAAAACACTCACAGTAACATGAGTGTTTCATTCTTCATATTGTTTTATTTTGTTCTTCTTTTTCCCGCAATTACATCCCTTTTTCTTCACAAATCCTTGTTGTTGCAATTGTTCTTGATATGCCTGTTGTTGTGCTTGGTGTTGTTGCTGTATGTGATACCACTGCTGCAGGTCATATGAATTTTGCCTTTGATTACTGCTCACAGCAAACATCTCCTCTACTGTCAATTCTGTCTATTCACTATATGAACAACTTCTTATATCCGTTCCCTCATTCTTTTAAACTCCGCTTTTTCTCACATTTTGAAACTATATTATTCTCCTATAAAATATCCTGTAATTGTTTCAATAATTGCAGCTGCACCTGCGATAGCTAATAATGCAAGTAATGGCTCCGCAACGATCGGGATCCAATTATATAAAACTAATAAAAAAGCACTGACCCATACACCTGTACACCAATAACAACTTAATAATTCGCCAATCCATTTTCTTAATCCTTTACCTTTTACTTTTGTAAAAGTTGATAAGCTTCCATCCGGCTCCGTAATCTCTAATTCATCAATAAACGGTCTTCGCAAAAAGGCTGTAATTTTATCATAAACAATTAAACGAGTGAGCCTAAAAGCAGCTAACGCGAATATAAAAAATAAAAGCCAGCTTGTAAATAGCATGAATCCACCTTCCCTTATCTTCTTTCGCCTATTTAAAAAAAAAGGTCTTGAGATTGTGACCAAATCTCTCCGACTCCAATATCTTATTAATGTAAATACAAACAAGAAGATAAGGAGTGACATTAATGAGTTGTAACGAAAATAAACACCATAGCTCTTCTCATTGTGTAGTTGACGTTGTAAAATTCATCAATGAATTACAAGATTGCTCTACTACTACGTGTGGATCTGGTTGTGAAATCCCATTTTTAGGAGCACACAATACTGCATCAGTAGCAAATACACGCCCTTTTATTTTATACACAAAAACTGGTGAACCTTTTGAAGCATTTGCACCATCTTCAAGCCTTACTAGCTGCCGTTCTCCAATTTTCCGTGTGGAAAGCGTAGATGATGATAGCTGTGCTGTACTGCGTGTGTTAACTGTAGTATTAGGTGACGGTTCTCCTGTACCGCCTGGTGACGATCCAATTTGTACGTTTTTAGCTGTACCAAATGCAAGATTAATCTCGACATCTACTTGCATTACTGTTGATTTAAGCTGCTTCTGTGCGATTCAATGCCTACGCGACGTTACTATCTAATAAGTTAAGTAAACTAAAAAACTATTGGGGTGGTAGAAGCTTTCTACCACCTTTACATATTTAAAAGCCGGCCATATCAATCGATTTGATGTCTTCTATAGATAACCGAACATCTCTCATACTATTTGGTGGCATAATGGATACAATGCCATTACGATACGATATAATCGATCCTATATATGAGACGGTAGTCGTTCTTATCCTACATCTTACTTTCGGAATGTAATGAGGACGATTTAATAAAAAATGAATTTTTTCTTCATTATTCATATCTTTAAATGATTTATTGTACGGGACGGCTCTCACTTGCTGTTGTTCTTCTTGCTCTTCTTGTTCCTCTTCTTCTATTTTTTCTTCTATTTGCTGCTCTTCTTGTTCTATCACCTCTTCCACAGCACTACTTACAACATTTTCGTTTCTATTACTTTTCTCTTCTCGGTCCTCATCTTCAAAATTCGTTAATATAATTCGTTTTATTTTCGGTGCAGCAAGTTCTAAATTTACTTGCGCAATATATAACAACGGTTTTCCAACTGTTGAACTTTTATTTTTATTCTTCACACTCGTCCCTCCCACTTCCATACGTCGCTGAATAAATCGTGTACTATTATAGTTATATTCATAACGTGGCAAGAACTTTCGTTAAAAATCGTTCTTTCTGAGAACAATAAAAAAGGACAGCCTCAACTTTTAGAGACTGTCCTTTAAAAACTATAATCAATATTTATCCTAAAATATGATATCCTGAATCAACGTGAATATTTTCTCCTGTTACACCACGTGCTAAATCACTGAATAGGAATACTGCTGTATCTCCAACCTCTTCTGGCGTTGTAGTACGACGAAGTGGTGCACGCTCCTCGATTTCTCTTAAGATTGAGTTAAAATCGCCTACACCTTTCGCAGATAACGTACGAATTGGTCCTGCAGAAATAGCGTTCACACGAATGCCATGTTGGCCTAAATCGTTTGCTAAATATTTTACGCTCGCTTCTAATGAAGCTTTCGCAACACCCATAACGTTATAATTCTTCACAACGCGCTCACCACCAAGGTATGTTAACGTTAAAATATTTCCGCCTTCTGTCATTACTTTCTTCGCTTCTCTTGCTACAGCTGTTAAAGAGAATGCACTAATATTTTGTGCAAGTAAAAATCCATCGCGAGAAGTATCTACAAATTCACCTTTTAAATCATCACGATTTGCAAAAGCAATACAATGTGCTACACCGTGAATTGTACCAACTTCTTGCTTAATCGTTTCAAAGCAAGCTGTAAGTTCTTCATCATTCGTTACATCACAAGGTAATACAAGTGATTCTTGTCCTTCTAATGTGTCCGCTAATTCACGAACATTTCTTTCTAAACGTTCTCCTGCATATGTGAATATTAATTTTGCACCTGCATTATGCAAAGAGCGAGCAATTCCCCATGCAATACTTCTTTGGTTCGCAACGCCCATAACAACAAATGTTTTCCCTTGTAATAGTTCCATGATATATCCTCCCAGAAATACTTATACTTGTTATTAGTACCTGATACTATAATTATAGTACCATAAAACCGCTTAAAGGCAAACAAAAAAGTCATTAACATAAATTTGTTAATGACTTTTTGTTTCTATAAAAAAACGTTCTAATCCTTCTTCCCAAGAAGGCATTTGTAAAAAACCATTTAATCGTAGCATATTATGTTGAAAAATAGAATATTTCGGCCTCGCAGCCTCCGATCCGAATTCTTCCGTTGAAACAGGTAATACATTCACATTCATATTTGCATAAGAAAATATTTTTTGTGCAAATTCAAACCAAGAACATGATCCTCTATTGGATACGTGATATGTACCGTATAAAGAAGTGTGAATGAGCTTATTAACCATCATATTTAAATCTGCCACGTACGTAGGAGAGCCAATTTGATCCGCTACAACGGTTATTTCATCTTTTTCTTTACCTAATCGCATCATCGTTTTCACAAAATTACTTCCATATTTACCATACAGCCACGATGTACGAACGATAAAATATTTATTATGTAACTCTTTGACGAACTGCTCCCCCGCATACTTAGAGGCCCCGTATATATTTATCGGCGCTGGATTATGAAATTCCCCATACCCATCCGGTCTTGCGCCCTGAAATACATAATCGGTACTAATGTAAACTAACTTAGCCCCTACTAATTGTGAAGCAACCGCTACATTTCGAGCTCCTATTGCATTTATTAAATAAGCAAGATCTTGTTCTTTCTCAGCACGGTCCACCTTCGTATAAGCTGCACAATGAATGATTATATGTGGTCTTATCTCTTGTACCACTTGTTGAACTCGGGATATGTTTGTTACATCTAGTAACTTTTTATCAAAAGGATATATGTCATATTCTTCAGGACTTAACTCTTCTTGCAGTTGCTTTCCTAACTGACCATTTGCTCCTGTTATAATAACCCGCTCTTTCATTTTCATGCCCCTTACTTTTCTTTTAGTGGTTTCCACCATTCTATATGATTTTCATACCATTCCACTGTTTCTTTTAGCCCTTGTTCAAACGTATACTGCGGTTCCCAATCAAACTCATTCTTCATTTTGTGTGCATCAATTGCATAACGACGATCATGACCTAAACGATCTGTAACAAATTCAATATCTTTTTCTGTTTTACCTAAGAGAGTAATAATTTGCTCCACAACATCTACATTTGTTTTTTCATTATTTCCGCCTATATTATATACTTCTCCTAAACGCCCCTTATGCAAAACGATGTCAATTGCACTGCAATGATCCTTTACATGTAACCAATCTCTTACATTTAATCCATCACCATATAACGGTAGTTTTTTTCCTTCCAGCGCATTCGTAACCATTAATGGAATTAATTTTTCGGGATATTGATACGGCCCATAGTTATTGGAACAACGCGTCACTATAACTGGTAATTTATATGTTTTATAATAAGATAAAGCTATCATGTCCGCGCTCGCCTTACTTGAAGAATACGGACTATTTGGAGCTAATGGGGTTTCCTCAGTAAACTTTCCTGTTTTCCCTAAAGAACCATATACTTCATCTGTTGATACTTGTACGAGCTTAATATGCGGATACTTTTTCACTAATTCTAATAAAGTGACTGTCCCGATTACGTTTGTATCATAAAAAGGGATCGGATCTTCAATGCTACGATCTACATGTGATTCAGCTGCGAAATTTACAACTACTTGCACGTCACGTTCCTTAATAACATGTTCCAGCAGCTCTCCATTTTGAATTTCCCCTTTTACAAAAAAGTAATTCGGATGATCTTGAAGAGACTTTACGTTATTTAAATTCCCGCTATATGTTAATGCATCGAAATTTATTATTTTATATGTTTCATAGCTTTGTAACATGTAATGGACAAAGTTACTTCCAATAAATCCGGCCCCACCTGTTACTAATATATTCATAAACAACTCTCCTACTCAAAAGCTATCTTCACATTCCTGAAGTAACGGTAATATTCGATCTTTATCAGACAAAATAGGACTTGTTACTGGCCATGGAATCGCTAATTCTTTATCGTTCCAAAGCACACCAGAGTCATGATCAGCACTATAATATTCATCTACTTTATACATAACAATAGTATGCGGGACAAGTGTACAAAAACCATGTGCAAATCCTTTTGGCACTAATAATTGCCTGTGGTTATCTGCGCTTAAAATATATCCTCTCCACTGTTTAAAGGTTGGTGAATCTCTTCGCAAATCAACGATAACATCATAGATTGCTCCTTGCATAACTTGAATAAGTTTCGTTTGTGCTTTCGGATTTTTTTGAAAGTGTAATCCGCGAATTGTTCCCGCTTCTGCTGAATAAGAAACATTATCCTGTACAAATGAATACGTAACCCCTAATGTTTCTAGCACCTTCTTATTATAACTTTCAGTAAAAAAGCCACGCTCATCTCCAAATAACCTCGGTTCTAACAATTTTGCATCGGTAAAGTTTGTTTCTACAACTTTCATATTCTCACCTATTCTCCGTTAAACTGTTTCCCAAAGTTCATATCCCGTGCTAACGTATTCGCCCTTTGAAGAGAAGCATGAGTTCCCGCATCCGTCCACCAACCGCTCATTTCACTATAAGTAAGTACTCCTCGTTTTAAATACCAATTATTTATATCTGTAATTTCAAGTTCTCCCCTTGCGGAAGGTTTTAATTCTTTTATATAAGAAAAGACTTTCGAATCATACAAATAAATTCCCGTAACAGCATAAGAGCTTTTCGGCTCTTTCGGCTTTTCTTCAATTTCAATTATTTTTCGGTTTTGAATATGCGCTACACCAAACCTTTCAGGATCTTCTACAGATTGCAATAGCACTTTCGCACCTTCTTTTTGCTTTGTAAACTCTTCAACATACGGATGAATATCATCTGAAAAAATATTATCTCCTAATATAACTACCATACGATCATTTCCGACGAAATCTTCACAAAGACCTAAAGCTTGTGCAATCCCGCCCGCTTTATCTTGCACCCGATACGTAAAAGACACGCCAAATTCGTGGCCACTTCCTAAAAAGCTAACAACATCTCCCATATGCTCTTTACCTGTAATTATCATAACATCTGTAATCCCGCATTGTTTTAGCTTATATACTGCATGATAAATCATTGGATACCGTCCAACAGGAAGCAAATGTTTATTCGTGACTTTCGTAATTGGATATAGTCTCGATCCAGTTCCGCCCGCTAAAATAATCCCTTTCATCCTACATCTCTCCCTTATGATGGAGATAGTATATCTTTATACTGTTCTACAAACACTTTCCGATACTTCTCGTATGTATCGGCATCAAACTCATCTCCGTTATAATGAATACACCATAAATTTGCTTGATTAGGGATGCCAATTAGATAGCCAGCCTTTTGAAACTCTAAAGACTGTGAAACGTCATAAAAGTGGAATCCTTGAAATAAATCTTCTCGCCACGGAATATCATACTGTGTTGCCATGAGTAAACCATCGATTGCCTGCACTGACATAAAAGATTGATTTCCATAAAACCCTTGATCTAAATTTAATAATTGATAATTCCGTCTTCTATACTCAATCACTTTCCCCACTAAATTTTTCCCTTCCCACCATATCCCGTTACTCGGTAAAAACTGAGCACCAGCGACTCCAATTAAACCAAGTTTTTCATTTTCTTTAAAAAGAGAAATAAGATTATAAAACATATCACGATTAATAAGATACGTGTCTTGATGTATATATACTTTATACTTTGCTGGAAATGAAAGAGCACGGTTATATGCACTTGCCATACTTTTTGCATCTCGTATCGGGAAAATTTGCACAGCATAGCCAGGGGGAACAAAAATGTTTCTTATTTGCCTCTCGCATTGCTCGAAAAGCTTTTCATTATTTACACAAACAACGACTAATATTGTGTGATCTTTCATTTTGTAGCCCCTCTATTCTTCCTTATTCACATCTGACATATAGTTTTCTACAAATACTTTTCTATATTTTTCATAGTTTGTCATATTCACATCGAAATGATAATGAATACACCAAGCATCGCGCTGTACAGGTACACCGACTGTATATCCTGCTTTTTTAAATTCAAATGATTGAGATACATCATAAAAGTCAAATCCGTCAAATAAGTCTTCTCGCCACGGGATATCATATTGTGTTGCCATTAACAAACCGTCAATACATTCAACAGGAATAAACGTCTTTGATTCATGAAATGGTTGCTCTAAACTTGCCATATAAAACAAATCGTTCATATAACCAATGACTTTCCCGACAATCCCACGCCCTTCGTTCCATACACCAGTTGGAGGAACATATTGCGATCCAACCATCCCAATCATTCCAAGATGTTCATGTTCCTCAAATAATTGAATTAATCCGTATAAAAAGGCTGCGTTTATAATAAATACATCTTGGTGTAAATACACTTTATACTTTGCTGGATGTGAAATGGCTTGATTGTATCCGCTCGTCATGCTTTTTGCATTTCGAATCGGCATGAATTGTATAGTATATCCAGGAGGTACTGCCAATTTCAATATATGTCGCGCACATTGTGCATACAATTTCCGATCATTTATACATGTAACAAATAATATTGTTTTGTCTGCCGCACTCATAATTGTGATTTTTCTGCTTCAATAATATATTGAAATACAACCGTCTCAGCCATGAAGCCACTTCCAAGACGATACTTTTTACAAATTCCATATAACTCTTCAATAAGTGGCTCATATATTTTATGATCAACATATACACGATCTACTTTACTAATTGAATATCCAGCTTTTAAAAACAGTCTTAACATTTCATTAAAAGTAAAGAAACGAATATGCGTTTTATCTAACAGACCATACTCTGTATACGTCCAGTTTCCAGCGAGTAAGGGGGCTAACACCGAGATGTGAGCAACGTTCGGTATACTAGCTAAAATCACACCATTTTGTTTGATATATGGTTTCACTTTTTCTACCACAGCCCATGGATCAAACAAATGCTCTAATACGTCACCAAATATGACGCAATCAAATTGGCCCTCCTCATACGGCATATCCATTGTCTCTATATCACCTAAAACAACATGATCTAGCTTTTCTTTTGCTTTTTCCGCTGCTTCTGAAAATGCCTCAATTCCTGATACACGTGTACCATTTTCTTTTATAGCCGCTCCTAATGCACCGCTCGAGCAACCAATATCAAGAACTTCTTTCCATTCCTTTTTTATATGCTTCAATAAATTTGGATTCGCTGCATTATAATAAAAATCAGATTTTTCTTCATATAAAGAACTTTTTTCCCGATTCATTTCACACACTCCTTATGTAAATTGAATTTGAAATATACATCTCATATGAACAAAATACACTTTATAACCAATACCATCCCTGCCGATACTCTAATATATAGCCAATCTATCATTATTAGAATCGTGACAAGTTATTTCCTAAAAATAGCATGCATTACACCTTATATTGTTTATCAAAAACACCTCGAAAATATTTACGGTTATACTCGATTGCAGCATTATTCGGAACATAAGAAGCTGCTAATTCATTGTAATAATAAGCTTTGTCTTGCTCCCCTAACTTGCTGTAGCAAATACACATTTGTAAATAAGGAAGCCATGTGTAGCTAGCTGGACTGTGAAACGGACTATCCTTTGCCAGCGGCACTTCCGTTGCTAATTTAAACCAAAATATCGCTTCATTATACTTTTGTTGATTCATATATATATATCCTATTCTTGTACAATTCTCTCCTCTAGGAACATCGTACCGAAACGATTTTGCACAAGCCTCAACTGCTTTCTCCCACAGTCCGAGCTTCGCATAACAATCCCCTAACTTACCACATGCATAGATTTTCTCTTCATACCATCCTTCATCTTGATTCAGAAATGTTTCATATAAAAGAACCGCATCATTGTATTTTTGATTATCCATAGATTCATTTGCATAATAAAACAAATCTCTCGGACTCAATTCTTCTCCAGCTGCTACAGCATTTTGAAAAATTTTCAAATTACGATCCGTTACTTCTTTTTCCTTTTTATGTGTAATAGCAATGTTGCTATTGAAAATTTCACCGGAAACCGCTAAATACTCATGTACTTTACCAAACCATTGAAACTGTTTTTCGCGCTTTACAAGCCGATACCTTCTTGTGCAATATAAAGGCTTCCCGTTAGAGTCCATTACGAGGTGATAAGGCATCGAAACAGCATCCACATTAGAATCTAATTGGCCCTTTAATTGTTTCAATGCTTCTTGAGCATCTTCTAATAATACGTCATCTGCATCTAGCCATAATATATACTGTTGCGTCGCTTTTGAAAAAGCAAAATTTCTAGCCGCCGAAAAATCATCAATCCACTGGAAATCATATATATTAGGAGTGTATTTCTCTACAATTTCTTTCGTTCGATCAACAGAACCTGTATCAACTACTACAATTTCATCAACAATTTCTTCAATCCCATCCAAACATCGAGCTATTGTCTTTTCCTCATCTCGGACTATCATACATAAACTAATTGTAATGCCTTGCTTGTTCAATATAATCACCTTCTTCCAACTCAATCATATGTTATACAAACGCGAAACTTTCCACATTTTTATATTGTTCAAGTTATTTTAGATTTCTTTTCAATAATTCAAATGTCCGTGTCATTTTCTTGCGATTTTGCATCTACTATATAATGAAAGCTTTATGGAGGTGAATTTATGTCAAATAATAATTATTCAGATGGCTTAAATCCTGATGAATCATTATCAGCTAGTGCATTTGATCCTAATCTTGTAGGTCCAACTTTACCACCAATACCACCGTTTACACTTCCAACCGGGCCAACTGGGCCGACTGGGCCGACTGGACCTACTGGACCGACCGTACCGACTGGGCCATCTGGACCGACTGGACCTACTGGGCCTACTGGACCTACTGGGCCTACTGGGCCAACTGGACCTACTGGGCCGACTGGAGGCACTGGTACAACTGGCGCGACTGGACCTACTGGGCCGACTGGAGGTACTGGTGCAACTGGACCTACTGGGCCGACTGGAGGTACTGGCGTAACTGGACCTACTGGGCCATCTGGATCCACTGGTGCGACTGGACCTACTGGGCCTACTGGACCGACTGGGCCAACTGGACCTACTGGGCCTACTGGGCCATCTGGATTAGGACTTCCAGCAGGATTGTATGCATTTAACTCTGCTACAGTTTCTTTAGCTCTTGGAATTAATGATCCTGTACCGTTTAACACGGTTGGATCTCAGTTTGGTACTGCAATTTCTCAATTGGACGCTGATACTTTCATCATAAGTGAAACTGGATTCTACAAGATTACTGTTATCGCATATACTGCATTAGTAAGTGTATTAGGTAGCCTTGCAATTCAAGTTAATGGCGTTAATGTACCAGGTGCAGGCACAAGCTTAATCTCAGTTGGAGCGCCTCTCGTTATCCAGGCAATTACACAAATTACAATAACTCCATCAATGGTTGAAGCTGTTGTTACAGGACTTGGGTTATCTCTAGCTCTTGGTACAAGTGCATCTATTATTATTGAGAAAATCGCTTAATCTTTTACTTAGCAGTAAAACTGATATTGGTTTTACTGCTTTTTCTATTTCGAATTCAATCATGAAATCTTTACTATCTACATAATCATATTGTTGTATGACATTTTGCAGGAGGCATAAATATGGAAAATAAATCTGCTGTTCAGCTTTATCTCGAATTGCTAAAGAAAACAATTTTATTTGAAATATGGTTAGAATATGAGGAGTACTTACCTGCATCTCTACATATATCAAAAGAACTTCAATTCGAGCCAGTTACCGTACCACTCCCTTTATTCATTAAGCAATATGCCGAAAATCATAACTTAAAAATTGTAAAGCCAGATGTTTCAAAAAGTGAACGTCATGATGGACTGGATTGGCCAAGAGCAGCACATAGTATGATTGGCCGAGAACGTATGAATCAGTTACATGAGGCAATGGAAACCGTTGTTCGTGAAAATATAGAAGGAGATTTTATCGAAACAGGTGTATGGCGCGGAGGTTCTTGCATTTTTATGAATGGCTTTTTACAAGCCAATAACATTACGGATCGCAATATTTGGGTTGCAGATTCATTTGAAGGTTTGCCAGCACCGAATTTAGAACAATATCCGAAAGACTACGGTGATTATTTACACACATTCGATTATTTACGTGTTTCTTTAGAACAAGTACAAGGAAACTTTAGAAAATATGATTTATTAAATGATCAAGTAAAATTTTTAAAAGGCTGGTTTAAAGATACTTTACCAACAGCACCAATAGAAAAGATTGCAATTGCACGACTTGATGGGGATATGTATGAATCTACGATGGATGGTCTCGTGAACTTATACGATAAAGTTTCAACAGGTGGCTATATTATTATTGATGACTATGGACTACCAGCTTGTGCAGAAGCTGTGACGGACTTTAGAAATCAAAGAAACTTAAAAGCTCCTATTACTAAAATTGATATCTTTGGTGTATATTGGCGAAAAGAATAAGAGAAATTTTGATTATAAGGAGGTTCCATTCCTATTAATCTAATACTTGAATACATGAACCGTTTTAGGAATCTCCTTGTATGTAATAAGCGGTCACATCTTATCCTCTTTCGCTATCAAATAAAACTTTAATTTCCCCATACTCTTCGTTTTGAGGTGAGATTCGTCTGTAAATATCGAGATAATATGGATACCGTATTGGTTTGCCTTTTTACTACAAGGAAGGAGTGTATTTATGAGCGAACTTGAAAAAGAAATAAAATTACTCCCCCCTCCTGAACTCGTCCAATATGTAGGTGGCGATTTTGAAAAGGTCGGTAAAGAATTCCTAAAGCATTTCATTCAAATTGGGGCTTTAAAGTCAAACGAAAAAGTATTAGATGTAGGCTGCGGCGTCGGCCGAATGGCTGTTCCATTAATGAATTACTTAACTGATGATGGAGCGTATTATGGATTTGATTTGTTTAAAGAAGGTATCACTTGGTGTAAAAATAATATTACAACTACCCGTAATAATTTTCATTTTGAACACGTTGACATATACAATCAATTTTACAATCCAGAAGGAAAAGAAGATGCCTCTCACTATAAGTTTCCATATGAAGACGCGACATTCGATTTCATCTTTTTAACTTCTGTATTTACGCACCTTCTCCCAACAGAATTAGAACATTACGTATCTGAGATTGCACGTGTATTAAAAAAAGACGGGAGATGTTTTATTACGTTCTTTTTAATAAACCCTGAGTCATCCTATTATTTAAATGCAGGACTAAGTACGTTAGGATTTTATCATCAAATTGAAAATTGTTATGTCGTAAATAAAGATATTCCTAATTTCGCAGTTGCTTATCCTGAAACAGATATTTGCGCTTTATTGAATAAATATGGCTTAGAGGTAATGAATAAACCACACTATGGTTTATGGTGCGGCCGACATGAATATACGAGTTATCAAGATATTGTTCTTACAAAAAAAAGCTTCTGAAAGGAAGTTACGTATGACAAATGAAAAAAATCTACCTCTTGTTTCCATCCTTATTCCCACCTATAATAGACCACATTATTTCAAAATCGCTTTAGAAAGTGCTTTGGCACAAACTTATCCAAACATTGAAGTTATTGTAGGAGACGATAGTACGAATGATGAAACTGAAAAATTAATGAATGAAAAATACTTACCAAACCATTCCCATATAACATATATCCGGAATAGTACTACTTTAGGACAATTCCATAATGACCTCATGCTCTTAGAACAGTCTAGTGGCGAATACATAAACTTCTTAATGGACGATGACTTATTCCATAGTAATAAAATTGAGAAAATGATGTTCTATTTCCAACAAGACTTAAATCAAAAACTCGCACTTATTACATCATATCGCACTTGGATTGATGAAAATGGAGATATAATTGAAAACCATCCCGCTGTAAATAGATTGTATAGCGAAGATACCCTGCTAAGTGGGATAGATTTTGGAAACCATATGCTTTTATCTGGACAGAATATTATTGGTGAACCTACGACTGTACTCTTTCGAAGGCGACTATTAACAGAACCTTTTGGTACTCTAAATGAAAGGAACTATTGTTGTAGTGTTGATATGGCCTCTTGGATGGGTTTACTTTCAAAAGGTGATGCATTTTATATCACTGAACCTTTAAGTTCCTTTCGCTTTCATGATGGACAGCAAGTACACCATAAATTACTTGAAGGATCTGAAGATTTTTCACATCTCGTTTTAACCTCAAAAAAGTATGGTTTCTTACAAGATTTCAATGATTATAGAACTAGTCTGCTCAAAGCCTATGAGTGGTGTATGGGTGCATTCGAGTTTTATAAACAATACCCCAATCTCATTCCAGATGCACATATACGTCTTTCTCGTTGTTTAAATATAATTATAAAAGAGCTAAATCCACGATAGCTTTGCATAAGGGAGGAGCTATTCCTCCCTATTATGTATGACTTTACATAAATAGTGGAATAAATGTATGGACAGTCTGCTTATATTACTTTTAGAATGACGTCATCAACATATTTACTAGGCGATAGAAAGGATTACATACAGTGAAAGATACGAATTCTCAATATCAAATAGACTACGTATTACTATTCATTTTATTTGCCATTGGGACTGTTAGTTGCTTTGCTATTGCAAGTGCGCAAACCTCTTTACCACCATTTTTACAAAATGTAAATTTTGCACTCAAGCAAATACAATGGTACTTCATTGGATTTGTCGCTATTAGTGTTATTATGATTATCGATTTCGATCGGTATCAAAAAATTGCTTGGTATTTATATAGCTTTGCAATGATATTACTTATCGGGCTAGAACTTCAGGTTCCAGGTGCCGTTACAATTAAAGGGGCTACCGCTTGGTACAGGCTCCCAGGCATCGGAAATTTTCAACCTTCAGAAATTATGAAATTATTTTTAATTATCGTCATTGGACGAATTATAGCTAATCATAACGAAAAATATTTTTTTCGAACACCTCGTGAAGATTTTATCTTACTCGGAAAAATATTCGCAACGAGTTTGCCACCGCTACTACTTATTGCAAAAGAACCTGATTTAGGAAACACAATGGTAATTTCAGCGATGCTGGCAGCAATGATACTAGTTTCCGGTATACGTTGGCGCTTTATTTTCGGATTAGTCTCCATTATTTTCACAGCAGGTGTTACCTTAACGTATATTTATATTGCTCATACAGAATTCTTTAAGGAGTATATCTTAAAAGAATACCAATTAAACCGCTTCTATGGTTGGCTGGCCCCTTACGAATATGACGCGCAAGGCTATCAATTAAGACAAGCTTTTTTAGCTACTGGATCAGGAGAAATGCAAGGAAAAGGTTGGGAAAATGGACAAGTATACTTTCCAGAACCACATACAGATTTTATTTTCACTAATGTCGCTGAGCAATTCGGATTTTTAGGCGCAAGTGTCATTATTGCACTTTTTTTCCTACTTATTTTCCGCATGATTCATATCGCTTTAGAAAGTAATGACCCTTTCGGTAGTTACATCTGCGCTGGTACAATCGGAATGTTTACTTTTCAAGTATTTCAAAATATCGGGATGACAATCGGATTACTACCTATTACAGGAATCACATTACCCCTTATGAGCTACGGAGGAAGTTCGTTGCTTACATACATGATTGCAATTGGATTTATTTTAAACGTTCGCTCACGAACGAAAGTTTTTATGTTTAAATAAATCGTGCAAAAAACGATATTTTTATCTCTATCCTTTTTTAGTTATACTAATGAAAAATAGGATGGAGGTTTACATATGAAATATGACATTATAGGTGACATTCATGGCTGCTTCCAAGAGTTTCAAAACTTAACGACGAAACTAGGATATAAATGGAATAGTGGAATGCCAGTTCATCCCGACGAGCGAAAGCTGGCATTCGTTGGTGATATTACAGACCGTGGCCCTCATTCATTACATATGATTGAACTTGTATGGGAACTTGTCATACATAAAAAAGAGGCTTATTACGCTCCTGGAAATCACTGTAATAAGCTGTACCGATTTTTCCTCGGACGTAATGTGACAATCGCTCACGGACTTGAAACAACTGCTGCTGAATACGAAGCACTATCTTTTCAAAAACAGCAAATCATAAAAGAAAAGTTCATCACCCTTTATGAAAATTCCCCTTTATATCACGTGCTCGATGAGAAAAGGTTAATTGTATGTCACGCTGGCATTCGGAAAGATTACATCGGAAGGCAAGATAAAAAAGTACAAACGTTTGTATTATATGGCGATATTACAGGTGAAAAACATGATGATGGCTCTCCTGTCCGTCGCGACTGGGCGAAAGAATATAAGGGCGACGCTTGGATTATATATGGACATACACCAGTAAAAGAACCTCGTTTTGTAAATCATACAGTCAATATCGATACTGGCGCTGTATTTGGAGGTAAACTAACTGGATTACGTTACCCTGAAATGGAGACCGTTTCTGTCCCTTCTTCCCTTCCTTTTGTCCCTGAGAAATTCCGCCCAATTTCATAATCCTCTCTACTTCGTACAATTCACGAATAACGAGAGATTATCATATTTTCTAGATGTATCCTATATAAATCTAGGTAAAGCAATTAAAAAAAGATGCAATAAAGTGCATCTTTTTTTAATTGCACGACATATAATGTCGCAGGAGGTGACAGAATGAAGAAAAAATCTTCTAAACAAAAAAGAAAATTCCACCCTTTATATCAGCCCATGTATGGAATTAACAACTGGTGCGGCATTCGAGCTGCAGCTATAGAAGAACTAGAAGAACAAGAGTCATCAAAAAAGAGCAAAGCTAAAACAAAATATGTCTCTTTAGAAAATGCTGTAATGAGTCGCATAATCAATCGTAGAAAAGTAAAGATGCAACAAAAAAATAAACATCTCTCTCATCACGATGAACAAATACTGCATTCTGAAGAAAAACAGGAAAATACGGAAGAGAACATTCCTGTAGCAATAAATAAAAAAATACAACCAGAAATTCCAACCGATATTATAAACCAAGTAAAAAAAATAAAAGAAGCATTAACTCCATCAAATAATATACAAACAGAAAAAACGATCATAATTCAGACTCCTGCACCTGAAAATACGAAAGTAAAAAAAGAAGGCCGATATTCACATGCAGAGGGGCTTCACTCTCATGCAGAGGGTACAGTTTCACATGCAGAAGGACTTCTTACACACGCAAAAGCAACTTGTTCCCATGCAGAAGGATCGAAAACAAAAGCAACTGGACATAGTTCGCATAGTGAAGGAAGTGAAACGACAGCAGGCGGCTCTTATTCTCACGCGGAAGGTAAACATACGATTGCTTTAGGCGAAGCAGCACACGCAGAAGGAACCGCAACTATCGCTAATGGATTCTCTTCTCATGCGGAAGGTAATCATACATCAACAGCTCATTTTGCAGGAAGCCATATTATGGGACGATTCGGCACGGCCGAAGAAGCCTATTCTTGGTTTATTGCAAATGGAACAAACGATACCGATCATAATATCGGTGCTAAATGGCTTGCTCATAATGGAGAAATGTACATTGAGGGTGCTTCTTACAATGCAGGCGGAACGGATTTTGCACAAATGTTTGAAACCGCGGACCATAAAGCTATTGATGTCGGTTATTTCGTTACATTTAGTAGCGAAGAAAAAATTCGGATAGCTACTTCAAACGATTCTTTCATTTTAGGAATATCTAGTGCAACCCCCGCTATTATAGGAAATAGTGGTGCTTTAAGTTGGCAAAAGCGCTATAAAACAGATAACTTTGGAAAGCGTCAATATGTACGTACAGAAACACAAGAAATACAACCACTTTTAAATACAGAATGGGATCCAGCTTGCAAATATATAGCAAGAAAAGACCGTTCTGGTTGGCTTCCTGTCGGATTAATTGGACAAATGTTAGTACGTGATGATGGCACTTGCGAACCGCATGGATATTGTCGTCCAAATGATGACGGCATTGCTACAAAAGCTGAAAGTGGATTTTTCGTTATTAAGCGTACGGATGATAATCAAATTTTAATATTATTCCGCTAAGAAAAAAGGGACCAAAATTCTTCATTACATAAGAATTTTGGTCCCTTTTTAAGCGTGCATTAATAACTGCTGCATATCGCTTGGAATCGTCGTAGCAAAAGACATTTCCTTTTCTAAAATAGGATGATAAAACGCCAAAGATGTACTGTGAAGTGCTTGTCGTTTCATTTCATCCCTTCTTCCTCCATATAAGTCATCACCAAGTAACGGATGTCCCATATGAGCCATATGCACGCGGATTTGATGCGTTCTTCCTGTCTCAAGTTCAAGAGATACATGCGTCTTTTGCGAGGAGCTATGAATCACTCTAAAATGAGTAACTGCCCTCTGTCCATCCTCACAAACTGTTCGTTCAATGATGCTATCTGATTTTCTACCAATCGGTGCATCAATCGTTCCTTCACGTTTTATCATCTCTCCATGAACAATTGCTTCATACGTTCGTTTCACAGCTTTTTGTTGATGTTGTTTCGATAAAAGATGATGTACGAAACGATTTTTTGCAATAAGCATGAGTCCTGACGTATCACGATCCAACCTTGTTACAATGTGCACCGTACTGGCAAGATGCTGCTTATCATAATAAGACAAAAGCGCGTTAGCAACACTTCCCTCTGGATGTTCTCTAGACGGAATCGTTGACATGTTCGCTTCTTTATTGATGACAAGAACTGCATCATCTTCATATACAATGCATAGTGGGATATCTTCCGCAATCATCCCTTCACTTCTTTCTTCCACTGGAAAAAAAACACGTAACTGTTCGCCCGCTTGTAGTTGATGACGAACGCTTGCATATTGACCATTTACTTCAATGGCTCCGCCATGAAATTTTATATCCGTTAAAGCAGCTTTAGAAATCCCTTTTGTTTTCAAAAATTCTCTAACTAAAGTTCCCTCTTCAGCTGACTCTATATCCCATTTCAATGTAAATCTGTTCAATATATAAACCCCTTCTATTTATCTGCAACAAACGAGTCACGGACACGTTTCCAGAATGGGAACGGGCGGAAACGAACAAATCGCACTTTCTCGTTTGCAACGCGATACTGGATTGATTTCACATCTTGATGAACCATCGTTAAATGGTCCACCGTAATTTGTAAGTTCATCCCTGGAGCCGGCTTCAACACACATGTATGATGCTTCGGCAATACAAGCGGCGAGCCTACAGTACGAAACACACGGTTGTTAATGGATGCCATTTCTGCAATTTGAATTGCTTCAATAGAAGGGTGAATAATTGCACCGCCAAGTGCTTTATTATAGGCAGTACTTCCTGAAGGAGTTGAGATACATAGACCATCCCCGCGGAATGTTTCAAAGTACTCTCCCCGTATTTCCACTTCTGTTACTAATGTGCCCTCTGCACTTTTTACAGTCGCTTCATTCATCGCTAAATACTGTGACTCTTTACTTCCATTCACATAGCGAATAATCACTTCTAAAAGCGGATATTCCACCACTTGGAATGGCGTTTTAGCAATCGCAATTACTAATTTCTCTACTTCTGTCGGTAACCAATCTGCATAGAAACCTAAATGCCCTGTATGTACACCAACAAATGCTGTTTCATCCAATCGATTATAATAACGATGAAACGCATATAAAAGCGTTCCATCTCCCCCAACAGAAATTACAATATCGGGTTCCTTTTCATCCATAATGAATCCAAAATCTAGCAAGTACTCTTTCATCGTGCTTGCTAGTGTATCTGATGATTGATCTCCCTTTGACATAATTGTAAATTTCATCGCCAACACCCTTTAGTTTATGATTCGGAATCTTTCGTTTCTTGCTTTCTTGAAAAAGCCTTTTGTGCTTCTTGAATTTCAAGACGAATAGAAGACATTTCTTCATCCAATAAAAACGCCGCTTCCGCTGCACGTTGCAAGCGTATTTTAATATCTTCAGGAAAACGCCCACTATATTTATAATTCAAAGAATGCTCAATCGTTGCCCAAAAGTTCATTGCTAGCGTGCGTATTTGGATTTCTACCAATACTTTTTGTTCCCCTTGAATCGTTTGAACAGGATAACTAATAACAACGTGATAAGAGCGATAGCCGCTATCTTTCTTTTGCGTAACATAATCACGCTCTTCCACGATTTCAAAGTCATTTCGTTTTCGAAGATATTCTACAACAGGCTTAATCTCATCAACAAATTGACACATCATTCGAAGGCCCGCGATATCCTGCATATCTTCTCTGAGCCGGTCTAGCGGTACATTTCTCTTCTCCGCTTTATCAATGATACTTGCAACCGACTTTACCCTTCCTGTTACAAACTCAATTGGAGAATGCTCTGTTAACATTGCAAATTGAGTACGCATTCCTTTTAGTTTCACTTTCAGCTCTGCCACCGCTTGATGGTAAGGTGCTAAAAATTCTTCCCAATTTCGATTCATTTCAACCACCACCAAAATCAATCCATTTGCTTATAGAAATACTTTTTCTACAGCAGTTACTAGTTCTTCTCCGTAATTTGCATTACCTTCAATATTTTCAACTAAATATTCTACTTCTTCTTTTAAACCTTCTAATTCCATTTCAACATCATTCACTTGAATAAACATCGCTGTATCTTTATTCATTGCTTCACGCATCGCTTCCCAGCATGTATGCGGAATACTTACATATATGAAAGATGATTCGTTTTCTAAGATATATAAAAATGATAAATTGTCTGAGTCTACAAGTACGTGATTACGCGCACTTAACTCCTTTACCTCTATTTCAGTATTTTCCGCACAAAAAATAAGCGCATTCTCTCTCATTTCTACGCTCTTTACTTGAATTTTATTTTGCATGCTCGAACTCCTCCATCTCAACTTCCTGTCTTACTTAACAGTATTATTGTATCATAACATGGACGCAAACAAATAAAACATTGAACCAAATTTGTGAAAAAGCGATAATGTGTAAAGAATTATTTTTCAAAAGGAGCGCATACAATGACACAAGAAATTGAAATTGAATTTAAAAATATCGTTACAGAAGAAGAATTCCAATCATTATGCAAATCTTTTTCTATTGAAGCTTTCACGAAACAAGTGAATCACTACTTTGAAACGCCCGACTTTTCATTAAAAGAAGCTGGTTCTGCACTTCGTATTCGTCATAAAGGGGAAACTTATACATTAACGTTAAAACAACCTGCAGAAATCGGCTTGTTAGAAACGCATCAAGTTGTAACCGAGGCCGAAGCAAAAATGATGATGGAAACAAACACAATCATTCAAGGTGCTGTAGTAGACCAACTACACAAATTACAAATTCCTGTTTCCGCTTTAACTTATATGGGCAGTTTAACAACTGAAAGAGCTGAAACATTATTTGAAGGCGGAACGCTTGTCTTTGATCATAGTTTCTATTACAATCACGATGATTATGAAATTGAATATGAAGTGCAAGACGAAGAAACAGGAAAAGCTGCATTTATTCATTTGTTAACACAGCATAACGTACCAGTTCGCCATACAAATAACAAAGTAAAACGCTTTTTCCTTGCCAAACAAAACAAAGCACGCTAAAGTGAAAATTCCACTAGTGAATCCGTTCTACTAGTGGATACATCTCACTTCTTAAAAAGTAAAAGGTTCATTTACACCTGTAGAAGAAGCAAAGAATGTTAGGAAGGCTGTTTATTTGCCCTCTCGAACATTCCATTGCTACAATAGATATACATTTCATGGAAAAAGGAGTTTATAAAGGATGAGCAAGCAACCGATGACACCATTTGAAGCAATTGGCGGTGAACAATGCATTGCAATATTAGTAGACACATTTTATTCCTATGTCAGTAAACACCCTGACTTATCTCCCATCTTCCCGGATGATTTAACAGAAACAGCTAGGAAGCAAAAACAATTTTTAACACAATATTTAGGTGGTCCTAATTTGTACACTGAAGAACATGGTCATCCTATGTTAAGAGCACGCCATCTTCCGTTTGAGATTACGCCAAAACGAGCAGAGGCTTGGCTATCATGTATGGAGCAAGCAATGGATGACACAGGAGTACACGGTCATATAAGAGAGTTCGTTTTTGAACGTTTAGCATTAACTGCTCAGCATATGGTTAATACTCCAAACGAAACAGGTGAAATATAATGGATAAACAGGAAGCAAAGCATATCAATATGCCATCTCCTTCCGCATGTGAGCATAAGTCTGTAGAAGCATATTTATTTATTGATCCACTTTGTAAAGATTGCTGGGAAATTGAACCCTTTATTATTAAACTATGGCTTGAATACGGGAAATACTTCTCTATTCGTCATATTGTAACTGGAAAAGTGGACGGAACGAACGCTTCCTCACACAAATGGAATAAACCTGCTAATATTCGATTTGTGTGGGAAAAGACGACAAGTTTACAAGGTTTTTCATGTGATGGAAAAGTACATATGCAAGAGGCATCATCAACACCATATTTAGTTTCGATGGCAATTAAAGCAGCGGAGTTACAAGGCCGAAAAGCAGGTTCGAAGTTTTTGCGAAAACTCCAAGAATACATTTTCCTTGAAAATGTATCAAACCCTGACTGCGAATTATTGCTTGCATGTGCAAAAGATAGCAATATTGATGTAGAAGAATTTAAAAAAGATCTACATTCCGCCAGCGCAAAAAAAGCTTTCCAATGTGACTTAAAATTCACAAATGAAATGCATATTACAGAAATACCTTCCCTCGTCTTTTTTCATGCGAACTCAGATGAAGAAGGCATTAAAATCGCTGGAACTTATTCCTATGATGTATACGTACAATTATTAAAAGAGCTCGTAAAATGTGAAATCGAGCCAGAACCATTACCGCCTTTAGAAATGTTACTAGAAGCAACGCAATTTATATCTTCAAAAGAAGTAGCATTTATATATGACTGCTCGCAACAAGAGATCGAGCGCGAACTAAAAAAATTACAACTGAAACGCAAAGTACAAATGATTGACGTAAAATGTGAGCGTTATTGGAAATGGATAGCAATAGAAAAAGACCTGGTGTAAACACCAGGTCTTTTTCTTTACGGCTTATAAAAATATTAAAGGGGATGGGAGAAATTTTCACGTTCAAACAAAGGGGTATATGTTTGTATGTGAATTCGTTCACGCTTATTATATTACAAGATTCGACGTCAGATGACAACCCCTTTTGTCGAATTTCACACTTTTGTCACATTCTAAACGTTTTCATTTTTGAATAAGCTATATAAAAGCCCTTTAGGAGGTGTTTTTCATAAAGAAATCCTATATTTTACTAATTTTTTCATGTGTCCTTGTTTCTTTTTTCTTGTACATTCTCTCTCTATTACAAGCTTTTCCTAAAATTATCGCCTTTCCTCTTTTATTCGGAGTCATCGTCATCGCTCTCTCTTATTTCAACCATAGAAAACGATTTAAAGGATTTTGAATTCAAAAATTAACTATAAAACTGTCTTCAAATTTAGAAATAGTAAGGAAAATCGATTTTCATTTCGACAAATATCGACAAATTGTATTTTTAAACAAAAAAGACGAGGATAAAATCCCTCGTCTTTTCTCATTACTTTTCTTCAAATAATAACGCTTCTAATTCATTTAATTTCTCTTCAAATACTTGTAGTGCCTCTTTCACTGGTTCAGGAGATGCCATATCAACTCCTGCTTTTTTCAGCACTTCAATTGGATAATCAGAGCTTCCTGCTTTTAAGAATTCATTAATGTAACGTTCTACCGCTGGTTGCCCTTCTTCTAAAATCTGTTTAGATAGAGCCGTTGCTGCACTAAATCCTGTTGCATATTGATATACGTAATAGTTGTAGTAGAAGTGCGGAATGCGAGACCATTCTAACCCAATTTCTTCGTCGATTACTAAAGCGTCACCGAAATATTTCTTATTTAAATCGTAGTAGATCTCCGTTAACATATCTGGCGTAACAGCATGTCCTTCTTGTACTTTCTTATGAATAATATGCTCAAACTCTGCGAACATCGTTTGACGGAATACAGTACCACGGAATCCTTCTAAATAATGATTTAATAAATATAGGCGCTCTTTTTTATCTTCTGTCGTTTTTAATAAATAATCATTTAGAAGCGCTTCATTACAAGTTGACGCTACCTCTGCAACGAAGATTGAATAATCACCGTATACGTGCGGCTGTGTCTTTCTTGTGTAATAACTATGCACAGAATGACCAAACTCATGAGCAAGTGTAAATAAATTATTTACATTATCATGCCAGTTCATTAAAATATAAGGATTTGTTCCGTATGCACCAGATGAATATGCTCCGCTTCGTTTTCCTTTATTCTCATACACATCTACCCAGCGATTTTCATATGCTTCTTTCAAAATTTCAACATACTCATCACCAAGTACGTTTAAAGATTTTAATAACATGTCTTGTGCTTCTTCATATTTCACATTCATTTTCACTTCTTGTACAAGTGGTGTATATAAATCGTACATATGAAGTTCATCAAGTCCTAGCGCACGCTTTCGAATATCGATGTAACGGTGCAATAAATGTAAGTGATCATTTACCGTTTCAACGAGTTGATCGTAAACTGCTTCAGGAATATTATTATTGCTCAATGCAGCTTGGCGAGCAGAGTCATATTTACGAATACGTGCATTGAAATTATTACGTTTCACCGCTCCGCTTAACGTACTTGCAAATGTGTTCTTAAATTTCCCATACGTTTCAAATACAGCTTTGAATGCATCTTCGCGAACACGACGATCATCACTTTCTAAAAACTGAATGTAACGACCATGCGTAATTTCTATTTCTTCTCCGTCCTCGCCTTTAATAGACGGGAATTTCAAATCCGCATTATTCAACATACCAAATGTATTACTTGATGAACTCATTACTTCAGATGCTTCCGCTAATAAAGCTTCCTCAGCCTCAGATAATACGTGTGGACGTTGACGTGTAATTTCTTCTAATGCATGTTCATATACACTTAAGTCTCTATTTTCTTTTAAAAATGCTTGTAGTGTATCTTCTGAAATAGATAAAATTTCAGGTACGATATACGCTGTGCTACTAGATACTTGTGAATATAAATTCGTCGCACGATCATTTAAAGCTTGATACACAGAGTTTGTTGTATCTTGATCGTAACGCATATGAGCATATGTATATAGCTTACCTAGTCGCATTGAAATTTCATCTTCATATTGCAGTGCCTCAAGTAAGTTGTTCGCAGAGTCACCAAGCTTCCCTTTAAATTCAGTTAACTGCGGTAGTAACTCTTTAATCGCTTGAAATTCTTTTTCCCATTCTGCATCTGTTTGGAAAATATCTTCTAATCGCCACGTACTTGCTTCTTCAATCTCATTGCGATCTGGTAATGTTTTTGCTTTATTTTGTTCAGACATTCTGTAAGCCCTCCTTTAAATATCTCTACTTAAGTACAATTCTGTTTTTCTTATGTAATTCCTTCACGTTCATTCTTTATTATATCCCCTTTTTCTTCTCCCATGTTGAACTTTGTCTCAAATAGAGATAGCGCATAAGTTAGGCAAATCTCATCATATTTCCTAACTTCCTCCTCCGTCTGTAACATAACTATATTCCTCATTTTTCGGTACGTATAAGTTCCTACTTTACGCAACACGCCTACAAAACATAAAAAAGTCATATATTCAGTAACCGCTACTTTCCATATATGTTGTGAAAAGTACGGAAGTAAGCGCCTTTTCGTATATTTTTTTACATAACTACACACATATTGAAGGGAAATACAATTCCCTACCGCAAGCTTTTCTATACACTTCATGTATAGAAAAGCTTGCCATGTAAATGGATTTGTTTGAAAAGCAAATGAAGACGGGAGTGGCACACCAATTTCAGAAGGAAAGCTCGCTGGAGTACATTTAAATTGATATAAGAGGCGTAATAGTGACTTATGATTATAATTCCAAATAGACAGGGCATTTTGCCGAAAGTAGTCCTTTCGCTTCTTCCATTCCTGTCCTAATATTTCTTTCCGGAAAGGAACAGGGGAAAAGAGTAATTCAAAAGTAGTTGTATCGTTTGGTAAATACATAATATGTGAGAAAGAGACGTTTGTAGAAAACGGAGTGATAAAGGCACATTTCATAAATGATTTTTGTTTCGGACAGAAGAAAATGAGAAATGGCTGAGGATAAGATTGTAAGGAGAAAGCCAGAAGTGAGGAAAATTTCATCCAATATGCAGCTTGCTTTTTTAATTGATTTCCACCAATGATCCAGATGACCTGAATGCCCGCTTGCCAATACGAGTATGTTCGTTTAGAAAGTTGTTCTATGGAGAGATTGGCGCATTGATATTCAATCGCAATTTCCCTACCTGCTCTCTCTACGAAAATATCTGGTCTTTGCTGGATTTTTGGAAGGTAACGCTCTATATCCACATGGAAATTTTGACGTTTCAACCATCTATATAGCAATTCTTTACCGTGCATATGATATATAGATTCTGCTTCATAAAAAGCAAGGCATGACTCCACTTTCTTATGAGCAAAATGCCAACTTTTTTGTTTCCCTAATTTCATTTGCACTTCCTTTCCACAAGCTATACAAAAGAAACGCTCCCTTTTACGCATACGTTGTAAAAGCTCTTCATTTCGATTATAGAGTAGATGAATTTTCTCTCCGTTTTCTCTTTTAGCGATAAACATTATAATCACACCCTTTCAGCTCCTTATATTCTACAATTTATTACAAATCCCTTTTAAAAAAGAGATGTCCCAATTTCGGACATCTCTTTTTATAATAAAGGTGATAATAATCGATATGTCGATTCAACAATTCGTCTATGAAGACGTCTTTTATGAAAACGATCGACATGAATTTCACTTGATTCTTCTAAATCATCTTTAAAGTCTTGAACGAGTTTTCGAATGCTATCTGTATCATATAAAAAGGCATTCACTTCAAAGTTCAAATGAAAACTTCTCATATCCATATTTGCTGTCCCAATTGAAGCTAAATCAGAATCAACGATGACAACTTTACTATGAAGAAAACCTTTTTCGTATTCATATATCTTTACTCCTGCATCTAAAAGCTCAGGGAAATATGATCTTGATGCATAAAAGACAGTGCGCTTATCAGGCTTACTCGGCATTAATAAACGAACATCAATACCAGCAAGTGCCGCTACCTTTAATGCAGATAAAATATCATCATCCGGAATGAAATACGGTGTTGCAATCCAAATAGATTTCCGAGCAGAAGAGATCATTGCAAAATATAAATGTTTAATCGTTTCCCATTTATTATCTGGTCCACCTGCAATTAGCTGAACTCCGCCCCAATGATCACCTTCAACTGCTTTTGCCTGTAAATATTCTGGAGCCAGCACTGCCTCACCAGTCATATAAAACCAATCTTGAAGGAAAATAAGCTGTAAACTTTGAACAGCCTCACCACGCAAATATAAATGGGTGTCTCGCCAAAAACCGAAATATTTATCCTTCCCTAAATATTCATCTCCAATATTTAACCCACCTACAAACCCTTCATTTCCATCAATAACAACGATTTTCCGGTGGTTTCGATAATTAATCTTATCGTTTAAAATTGGAAAGCGCACAGGAAAGAACGGAATCATTTCGACACCTGCGTCATTTAATTCTTCAATATACGAATTCGATAACCTAAAACTTCCAACCGCATCATATAAAAACCGAACGACTACGCCTTCTTTTGATTTTTGTATTAAAATATCTTTAATTTCTGTTCCAAGCTTATCATCACGCACAATGTAATATTCCATATGAATGTGGTGTTTCGCTCGTTTTAATCCATCTAAAATGGCCTGAAACGTTTCATCCCCATTTGTTAATGTTCTCGTTTCCGTTTGAAATGAAATATTTAAAGCACCTAAGCGGTCCGCTAAACGAAATAACAGCTCTTGATGCTTATGATTACGTAACATCCGTTCTTCATAATCTTCATGCCCCTTATATTGTAAAAACGCCTGTTCATCCAGTAACGCCTTCTTTTGGAACATTCTCTTTCTCCGAAAGTTTTGTCCAAATAATAAATAAGCGAAGAATCCAAATACCGGAAAAATACCTAACACAATGAGCCATGTAAGTGTTTTAGACGGGTGACGGTTTTCTAAGAAAATAACGCAGCCAATTAAAAATGCAGATACCGTAAATAAAATACTAATAATACCTAAAATCGAAACATCTTTTATCCCAATTACATCCGAATAAAATGCTACATCAATAAACATACGTAACGAAACAAATAATGCGAACAATAGTAGAACAAAGAAAATCAACTTTAACGTATTTTTCATCTCTTACCTCCTTACTAAGAAAGCTTTCCTATTCTTCATATAAAAAGCCGATTTCATACTACAGAAATCGGCCTACGTTTTAGCAGGAAAATTATTGCGAATTGTTTCAAGCGCACGCTCTTTCACAATTTGTTTCCCATACTCACTCACACGATGAATTGTTAAAGTTGATTCTTCTCCATATTCTAAAATAATACTTAAAATACGATCAATTTCTTCTTCATCATGTAGCACTTCATCGAATTCCACATATACATAATAGCGGTCATCAAATGAATACAGCTCATCTTTTATATCTTCAAAGATAAGACGATGACTTAATGAAATAACATCTTCAAAATCATTAAACTTAATTAAAAAGCCAAACGTACCATCTTCATTAAAGTTTGTTCCTGTTTGTTCTTCTACCTCTTCCACTAATTCTTGCTGGAATAATGACTCGATACCCTCATCTAAAGGAATGTCTATAATTTTGTCTACACCTATCGGTAGCTCTAGCTTTTGTCCATCCTTTGAGAGCTCGGCTTTCGTGACAAGTACTTCAATCCCTTTATCGACTGCTTGCACTTGAATCCATAACGGTCCATCAATAAAGAAGTCATCATGATCACGAGCTTCGTCCATCATCTCCCAAAAGAGCTCTTCACTACGTTCGCGGTCATACCAAATTTCTTCACGATTAAACCCTCTGTCCTCTATATCAATGTACGTAATAAAAAACTTCATTGTATGATCGTTAATTCTTTCAATTTCCAAAATACAACTCTCCCTTCCTGTTTAGAATTGTTATGAAGGGATCCCCCACTCATATGACAAATCAATAGATTCTTGTACTCTCATTTTATGATAAGATTCTCCAGAAGGGAAATAAAATCGATTTATTTTACAAAAATAGTTATATGCCTATCTTTATTCGATTGTCTACATAAATATATCATTATGACAATTCTTTACACACGAAAAATTTGGACATACATTTCTATATTCCCCCGTACACTGTAATAAAGTGAGACTTCTATTAGAGGAGATTATTTAGTTCCCACTTTCTTCATCACATACATATATTTCGCTTATTAAAACATCATAAATGGAGGCAGACGAATGGACTTAGAGTTTTTAACATCTGTACTAATGATTGTCGGTATTGATGTTGTATTAGGTGGTGACAATGCAATTGTCATTGCATTAGCTAGCCGGAATTTACCTGAAGCAAAACGAAATAAAGCCATTTTGATCGGTACTCTTTTAGCAATTGTGCTACGAATTCTTCTTACAATAATAGCTGTCTACTTACTCGACATTCCATTTTTACAGCTTATCGGCGGCGTTTTACTTACATTCATTGCAGTAAATTTATTAACTGATAATAGCAACGATCTTTCTTCTATTCAAGGGAAAACAACTTTATTCCAAGCTGTGCGTACAATTGTATTCGCGGATCTCGTTATGGGGTTTGACAATGTCATCGCTATTGCAGGTGCGGCTCACGGAAGATTATTACTCGTCATAATCGGGTTACTCATTTCTATTCCGATTATTATTTGGGGCAGCAAACTTATTTTAATCCTTATGGAACGCTTTCCACTTCTCATTTATTGCGGAGCAGCGATACTCGCCTATACAGCTGGAAAGATGATTACACACGAAGACAGACTTGCAACCTTTTTTCATAACAACCCAAGTTTCACTACAAGCATTCCTTTCTTGTTCATTTTCACTGTTCTATGCATCGGTATTATCGTTCAACAAGTTCGCATACGAAATGTGAAACAATAAAAAAAACCTTCTACTATATAATAGGTAGAAGGTTTTCATATTATTATAATTAATTTACAAGACGTTGTGCTTCACGTAATTGGAACGTTCTTACTGTACGTGGTAAGAAACGACGGATTTCATCTTCATTGTAACCTACTTGAAGACGCTTCTCGTCAATCATAATTGGACGACGTAAAATCCCTGGATAGTCACGAATCATCTTATATAAATCTTGAAGTGGTAAAGACTCTAAGTTTACATTTAATTCTTGGAAAACTTTCGAACGAGTAGAAATAATCTCATCTGTTCCGCTTTCTGTCATACGTAAAATCTCTTTAATTTCCTCAATCGTTAATGGATCTGAGAAAATATTACGTTCTGTATAAGGAATATGATTTTCCTCTAGCCATAATTTCGCCTTTCTACAAGACGTACAGCTTGGAGAACTATATAATGTTACCATACAAAGCTCACTCTCCTTAAAGAGTACAAATTCTGTACTAATTACAGTTTAAAATTCTAACTTCAGTAATTTTTCGCGATAACTTGTCTTATAACAAAGTACAAAAATCGCATTTCATGTAAGCAACAACTTATAATAAACAACAATTACTTTTAATAAGTAACTTCTATAATCATTATACAATAGATTTTGCAAGAAATATACAGTAAATTTCCTACTAGTTGAGAAAACTCTTCCGCGTATTCCACTGCTATGTAACATGATTACGCTCAATTTAGCTGTACTTTAACAATGACCTTCAAACCTTTTAATACTCACTTCCCATTGATTTTTCATATAATATATAGTTATTTATCTATAATTTCACCTAAAAAAAAGAGAACGTTTTCTTACTTTTTCTTGATAAATCAATTAAGAAATGTAAGACTATATAAATGAGAATCAAAAGGAACGTTTGTTCTTATTTTAACAAACATTCTCCCTCCTGTCTACACGATTTCTAAAGTAAACCAAATATTTTTCTGACATTTCTTTCTTTTTTATCTTTTATCTCATACAATAAAAATACAGACAGGCAAAGGGGGAATTTGCAAATGATTGCTTTTTTTATTGATTTTGTTACTGTTGCTGCCCTCATCATCGGAATCACAGCATTGATTGGTGTCATTTCAAATAGCATCGGTGAAAAACTCTTTGGCGGAAAAGAAAAAATGAAGTTTGTTAACAAAAGTTTGGATGTACAATCCGGATGGAACCAAGTTGGTGGGAAAGGTATTTATAAGAAACGTACGTATTAAAAAAAAGCAGGTAATCACCTGCTTTTTTCTTATTTCTCTACTGACGCCCATTTAAAGCTTAAATCGCCACCATATTTATGGTTGTACATATTTTTAATTGAATCTCTTTGTAAGTATGCTCTACCACGTTGATATACTGGAACAATCGCAGCATCATCAAGTAACATTTTCTCTGCTTCTAGTAAGTTTTTCCAACGAGCATTTACATCGCTTCCATCTTTCTTCGCTTTCATGATAATCTCATCATATTTCGGATTAGAATATTTCATTTTATTTTGTGATCCGTCCGTTACAAACATATCAAGGTATGTAACTGGATCTGGGAAGTCTGCACTCCATCCAGAGAATGACATGACGTAATCGCCCGCATCTTCTAATTTTAGTTTTTGTGCAAATGGTTGTTGTTTAATTTTCACTGTTAAACCTGGTAAATTCTTTTCTAACTCACCTTTTAAATATTCACCAGTTTTCTTCGATAATTCAACGTCTTCATTTAATAGCTCTAATTCGATTTCATTTTTACCAAGCTCTTTTTTACCAGCTTCCCAATACTTCTTCGCTTCTTTCACGTTTGGTTTTACAATATCTCCATTTACAGCACGGAAGTCCTTTTTATCCGGTCCTTTAATGAAGTTATCAGGAATTAATCCTGTCGCTGGCTTAGAACCGTTATTTAATAGCGTGTCAACAAACGGCTTACGTTCAAAAGCAAGAGAAATTGCTTTACGAATATTTTTATTTGCTAACGCTGGATCTTTTTGATTTAAACGAAGGAAGAATACAGATGTATCTTCTACTGTTTGGAAATCTGGTTTTCCTTTATATTTATCGATGAACTCTGCTAATAACGTCGCTCGATCGACTGCGTTTGTTTCATATAAATTGATTGGCGTAGACGTATCTTTTACAATATTAAAGTTTACTTCCTCAATCTTCACTTCTTTATTTTCCCAATAAGATGGGCTCTTTGTCATTTTAAAGCTACGTTCATGTTGCCAATCACTTAGTGTAAACGGTCCATTATATAGTGTTGTATTTGCTTCTAAACCAAACTTCGTCCCCTGCTCTTTTACAAACTTTTCATTCACAGGATAGAAGATTGGATATACCATTAAATCTACAAGATATGGAATTGAATTGTCTAATTCCACTTCTAATGTATAGTCATCAATTGCTTTTACGCCTAATTGGTCTGGACTCATCTCTTTTTTATTAATTTTCTCTGCATTTTTTATATCATACATAATGTACGCTGATTTCGCAGCTGTGTCTGGGTTAATCGCTCTTTGCCATGCGTACACGAAATCTTTCGCCGTCACAGGCTCACCATTTGACCATTTTGCGTCTTCACGTAATTTAAATGTATATTTTTTACCGTCTTCTGACTTTTTGAATTCCTTCGCTACACCTGGAACTAGCTTATCATCTTTTCCTAAACTGTATAAGCCTTCCATCGTATTAGTCATTACTCTTGAAGAAACTGCATCAGCTGATAATGCTGGATCCATCGTTGGAATTTCTTGCGTTTCAATTAAGTTAATAACTTGCTTCGCACCGCTCTTCCCGCTATCCCCTTTTGCGTTCGCTTGCGATTGTTCATCTTTTTGATAACTACATGCCCCTAAAATCATGCTCATTGCTACCGTTGATAATACAAAAACCGGCATCTTTTTTTTCATATTTCCACCCTCCATAAAAATGTTAGCCCTTTCATTTTCAAACAAAAAGAAATATATATATGTTCTAATAATTCATATTATACACACAAATATATTTTTTGTATATTTATATTTCTATCTTATTAAAATTTCCTGTGAAAAAATAAATCTTTGAAAACGTTTCATATTACCAGTTTACCCGACTGAAGTGTCGGAAATAACAAATTTTAAACTTTTCTAAATTATCAGAGAAAAACAAATTTTATATTTTATAATATTTTTTGTATAATTATCCTTCTCTTTTTAGCATAAAATGAAGGTCTCTTCATATTAAAAATATGTAGGTTAAAATGAGTGCAAAGGATAAGAAAGTATGTTACGATACACTTTGCTAAAAATAGATATCGGTAAAGAGGGGACGGACATGACAGCAATTCACTCAAAAAACGGGCCGACAGAAAAATTAAGTTTATTCTTATTAACATGGCCTATTTTTCTAGAAGTTTTTCTTTTTATGTTGATGGGGATCGCTGATACTTTCATGTTAAGTGCATTATCAGACGATGCTGTATCTGGGGTTGGTGCAGCGAATCAATATCTTCATATCGCTATTTTGGTACTAGAAGTAATCGGGAATGGCGCTGCGATCGTCGTATCTCAATACCTCGGTTCCAAACGTTTTATGGAAGCATCTAAAATATCAGCATTAGCCGTCACATTAAATTTAGTGGTCGGACTCGTTATAAGTGCTGGTTTTCTTTTATTTTCAAAACATATGATGATGGCAATGAATTTACAAGGCGATGTACTAACGTATGCACAAAGCTATTTATCCATCGTCGGAGGAGCCATTTTCCTTCAAGCTATTATTAACTCGTTAGCCGCAATTATTCGCGTTCACGGCTTTACAAAGCAAGCAATGTTTGTTTCGCTTGGAATGAATATTATTCATATCGCCGGAAACTACGTACTTATTTTCGGGAAGTTCGGTTTCCCTGAACTTGGTGTACAAGGGGCCGCGATTTCTTCCGCTGTCAGTCGACTACTGGCACTGATTGTGTTCTTCTGGTTACTATACCGCGTTATGGAATACCGTGTAAAATTACAATATTACTTCACCTTATCAAAAGAATACGTGGGGAAAATTTTAAAAATTGGCATTCCATCTGCTTTTGAACAAGTCATGTATCAAGCTTGCCAAATTGTCTTCCTGTACTACGCAACTTACTTAGGAACAGAATCGTTAGCTGCTAGACAATATGCTACTAACATTTCCATGTTTACTTATTTATTCGCAATTGCAATCGGTATGGGAACAGCTATTATCGTGGGACGCCTAGTTGGCGGAAATGAAAAAGATGAAGCATACACACGTGTATGGAAAAGTGTACAATGGGCAATTGGTGTGACTTTATTTATGGTCGCTCTCGTTATTACATTCCGCACACAATTAATGGGGGTATTTACTGATAATCCTCATATTATCGCTCTAGGGGCAAGCGTTCTTTTACTAAGTGTACTACTCGAAACAGGACGTACGATGAATATCGTCATCATTAATTCCCTTCGTGCAGCCGGTGATGCAAAATATCCAGTTTTAATTGGTGCGTTCTCTATGGTGTTAATGAGTTTGCCACTCGGTTACTTTTTCGCCTTCCATTTAGATATGGGACTCGTTGGTATTTGGCTAGCGATTGCTATCGATGAATGGACGCGGGCAATTATTATGTTCTTCCGCTGGAGAAGTAGAGCATGGGAAAGTTACACACTTGTTAAACCGAATGAGCAAGAAGAGAATGTTTCTGTTCAGGCGCAGTAGCACTTCTTTGATTAAGGTGCATTTATTGATAAATACACTTTATATCGGTGATTCTTTAAATATATCGACTTATCGACAAATATAGTAAAAAAGGTCATTCTTCCGTAACGGAAGAATGACCTTTTTTTTATTGATAAATCTCTTTATATTTCTTGTACTCTGCTTCAGAACATAATACGAAATGTCCTGGGCGAATTTCACGCATTGTTGGTGCTTCATTACCATAATCATGCTGCGATGGATCGTATACGATACGTTTACGATTGCGCTCATAATCTGGATCTGGAAGCGGAATCGCTGATAATAGTGATTTTGTATATGGATGAATTGGATTCGCATATAACTCATCACTTGTTGTTAGTTCAACGATTTGACCACGATACATTACGCCGATGCGGTCACTAATGTATTTTACCATTGATAAATCATGGGCAATGAATAAGTATGTTAAACCTTTTTCTTTTTGTAACTGTTTCAGTAAGTTTACAACTTGCGCCTGGATCGATACGTCAAGTGCTGAGATTGGCTCATCGGCAATGATAAATTCAGGTTCTACAGCAAGCGCACGAGCGATACCGATACGTTGACGTTGTCCACCCGAGAATTCGTGCGGGAAACGGTTTGCGTGTTCTTTATTTAAACCAACTGTGTTTAACAGTTCATGAACACGGTCCATACGTTCTTTTTTACTTTTTGCTAATCCGTGAATATCAATACCTTCTGCAATAATATCCCCTACTGTCATACGAGGGTTTAATGATGCATATGGATCTTGGAAAATCATTTGCATTTTACGGTTGAACTTCTTCAGTTCTGCGCGTGATTTCTTACCATGTACGTTTTCACCATCGAACAACACTTCACCAGCAGTTGCATCATATAAACGAATAATCGTTCTTCCAGTTGTTGATTTACCACAACCAGATTCTCCTACAAGCCCGAATGTTTCTCCGCGGAAAATATCAAATGAAATATCATTAACCGCTTTGACAACACCACCACTCACGTCGAAGTGTTGTTTTACATTTTTTACTTCAATTAATTTCTCACGTTGTTTAGTCATGTTGTTCACCTGCTTTCATTTGAAGAATACGTTTTTCAACAACTGCCGGCGGTTTTACTTCTGGTGCTTGCTCGTGAAGTAACCAAGTTGCCGCATAGTGTGTATCACTTACTTTAAATAAAGGCGGTTCCATTTCAAAATCAATTTTCAGCGCCTGTGGGTTACGTGGTGCAAAAGCATCACCCTTTGGCGGTTTTAATAAGTCAGGAGGCGTTCCTGGAATCGCATATAGCTCTTCCTCTGATCCATCTAAACTTGGCATAGATGCGATTAAGCCCCATGTGTACGGATGTTTTGGGTTGTAGAAAATTTCATCTACAGTTCCAATTTCAACAACTTTACCAGCATACATAACCGCAACTCGGTCAGCAACGTTTGCTACTACACCTAAGTCATGCGTAATGAAAATGATTGCTGCTTCTGTCTTTTGCTGAATGTCTTTCATAAGCTCTAAAATTTGCGCCTGAATCGTAACGTCTAGCGCTGTTGTCGGCTCATCGGCAATTAATAATTTCGGGTTACAAGCTAACGCCATCGCAATAACTACACGCTGTCTCATACCACCTGAGAATTGGTGAGGATATTGTTTTAAACGTGCTTCTGGATTTGGAATACCTACAAGGTCGATTAATTCTAACGCAACTTTACGTGCGTCTCCTCTACTCATCCCTTGGTGTTTAATAAGACCTTCCATAATTTGATTCCCAATTGTCATCGTTGGATTTAATGATGTCATTGGATCTTGGAAAATCATTGCGATATCTTTACCACGAACTTGCTGCATTTCTTTTTCCGTTAATTTCGTTAAATCACGACCGTCAAATATAATCTCTCCATTTTTAATACGGCCTGGAGGATTTGGGATTAACCCCATTAGCGCTTTAGAAGTAACTGATTTCCCAGAACCAGACTCTCCTACAATCGCTAATGTTTCCCCTTTTTTCAAATCAAAAGTAACTCCGCGCACTGCTTGTACTTCACCTGCATGTGTATCAAAGGAGACTTGTAAATCTTTTACCTCTAACAATGTTTTCATTTTTACTTCTCCCTCCTCGTTTACTTACGCATTTTTGGATCTAACGCATCGCGTAATCCATCTGCCATTAAGTTGAATGCTAGAATTAACATACTGATGACAACCGCAGGGATGAACATCATGTGTGGATACGTTTGAATAGATTTATAACCATCATTTACAAGAGAACCAAGTGACGCGAATGGTGGCTGAATTCCTAAACCAATGAAACTTAAGAACGCTTCACCAAACACCGCTGATGGAATTGTAAACATTGTCATTACGATAATAGGTCCCATTACGTTTGGAATTAAGTGTTTTACAATTAATTGCGTGTTCGTTGCACCTAATGTACGAGATGCTAATACATATTCTTGGTTTTTTAACTTTAAGATTTGTCCACGAACAATCCGCGACATCCCTATCCAACCTGTAATCGCCATCGCGAGTGTAATCGACCAAATACCAGATCCCATAATGATTACCATTAAAATAACGATGATTAAGTATGGAATACCGTTAATAATCTCCATAATACGTTGCATAATATTATCTACTCTACCGCCGTAGAATGCTGAAATACCTCCGTATGCAACCCCAATTACTAAGTCAATTGCTGCTGCTAAAAGAGCGATATATAATGATACGCGTGTACCTTCCCATGTTCTTGTCCATAAGTCACGGCCAAGATCATCTGTACCAAACCAGAAGTACTCTTTAATATCACGTTTTTCATATTGGTCAACACCATATTGATCTGTACCGTCAAATGGTAACCAATGAACATTTTCAATAACTGGAATTTTTGGTGGTAATTTCGCACGACCTAAATCTTGCTCTTTATACGAGTGTTTACTTACCATCGGTCCAAAAATCGCCAATAGCGCAATGATTACTAATAATACAAGGCCAAGCATCGCACCTTTATGTTGGAACAAACGTCTTCTTACATCTTGCCAAAACGTTAAGCTTGGACGGGCAATGACTTCATTATCAACATTATTTTGATTGGCTTGTTGAAATAAATCTGGAGATAATTTTTGTACATCTTTCATCATTTTTTCCCTCCCGCTAAACGAATACGAGGATCAATAATTCCGTATAAAATATCGACAATGAAAATAACTAAAATGAAGATTGCACTATAGAAAATCGTAGTTCCCATAATAACTGTATAGTCATTTAAAGTAATCGATTTAACGAATTGTTCCCCAAGTCCTGGTACAGCATAAATTTGCTCGATAACAAGTGTTCCTGTAATTAATGCCGCAACCATTGGTCCTAAAATTGTTACAACTGGAATTAACGCGTTACGAAGTGCGTGTTTTACAATGATAACGCCTTGACTAATTCCTTTTGCTTTCGCTGTTAAAATATAGTCTGACTGCATAACTTCAATTAATTCTGCACGAGAGAAACGTGCGATTGTTGCGATAACTCCCATCGATAATGCAATTGTAGGCATTACAGTAAACTCTGGTCCTTTCCAGAATGCTACCGGGAACCAACCAAGTTTTACCCCTACGAAATATTGTAGTAATGCGGCGAATACGAATGATGGTACCGACATTCCGAGTACCGAAATAACTGTTGCACTATAATCCACCCACGTATTATTACGAAGTGCGGCAACAATACCTAAAATTAAACCGATAAATGTCCCTAATATAATCGCTTGTAAACCTAATTGGGCTGATGGTCCAATACGATCCACAATCATGTCTGTTACTGGGCGGTTATCATATTGGAATGATACCCCTAAATCACCTTTTGCTAAGTTACCTAAGTAACGTGCGTATTGAACTGGTACCGGATCATTTAATCCGTATTTTTCAAGAATGATTTCTTTTTGTGCCGGTGATAGCTTCTCCTGGTTTTTAAGCGGAGAACCCGGAAGTAATTTCATCAAAAAGAAAGTCAGTGTAGTAATTAAAAATAATGTCAAAGCCATGTACACGAAACGTTTTAATACATAACGTCCCATAGTCAAGCACCTCCCCGTTTTTCTCAAAAGCAATAAGATAGTTTAAAATATTCTTACTTTTATTTTTTTAAAATAAGAGCATATGCCCATCATAGGCATATACCCTTGTAAACGATGGAAAAAAAAGATTATTTTTGTTCAACAGATGCCCATTTGTAAGTTAATTTACCACCATAGTTAATTGGGATAATATCTTTTACGGCACCTTTTACTACATACGCTGAACCTTTTTGGAAGATTGGAGTGATAACTGCATCCTCTTTAATTAACATCTTCTCTACTTCTAGAAGGTTGTTCCAGCGAGCTTGTAAATCTTTTGTATCTGTTTTAGCTTTTAGGATTAACTCATCATACTTCTGATTAGAATACCCTGTTTTATTTTGAGAACCATTCGTAACAAACATATCTAAATATGAGATTGGATCTGGAAAATCTGGTCCCCAAATACCAAACGCAATATCATATTGCTGAGAATCTTCTAATTTATTTTTTTGTGCGAATGGTTGCTGTTTAATTTTAATTGATAAACCTGGTAAGTTCTTTTCTATCTCACCTTTTAAGAATTCACCAACTTTTTTAGCATCTTCATTATCAAAGTTTAAGAATTCTAGTTCGATTTTATCAGTTCCAAGCTCTTTCTTCGCTGTTTCCCAAAGCTTTTTCGCTTCTTTTGGATTTGTTTCAACTAGCTTTCCATTTTCAGCTCGGAAATCTTTTTTATTCGGACCTTCAGCGAAATCTTTTCCAACAAATCCGTAAGCTCCAATTGCACCGTTATTTAAAATAACTTTCGCAATGTTATCACGGTCAAAGGACATTGAAATTGCTTTTCTTAAGTTTTTATTACTTAAGTACTGATTACTTTGATTAAATCTTAAGTAAGCAACCCCTGCTTCTTTTCTTGTTTGGAACTCTGGGCTTTGTCTAAACTTATCAACAAATTCAGACGTTAAAGCCGCACGATCAATCGCGTTTGTCTCATATAAATTTACATCAGTTGCTGTATTTTTTACAATATTAAAGTTGATTTCTTCGATTTTAACCGTTTTATTATCCCAATATGAAGGATTCTTCTTGAATTGGAAACTTTGTTCATGTTTCCAATCACTCATAACGAATGGACCGTTATATAATGTTGTATTTGCCTCTAAACCAAACTTATCACCTTGTGCTTTTACAAAGTTTTCATTTAGCGGGTAAAATACTGGATAAACTGTTAAATCGATAAAGTAAGGAACGGGATTGTCTAATTCCACTTCTAATGTATAATCATCAATCGCTTTTACACCTAATTGGTCAGCAGGTAATTCTTTTTTATGAATTTTCTCTGCATTTTTAATATCGAACATAATGTACGAATACGTTGCTTTTGTATCTGGATTTACGGCTCTTTTCCATGAATACACAAAGTCTTTAGCTGTTACAGGTTCCCCATTTGACCATTTCGCATCTTTTCTTAATTTAAATATGTATTTCTTCCCATCATCTAGCTTTTCGACATCTTCTGCAACGCCAGGCATTCTCTTTTGATCTTTGCCAATACGATATAAACCTTCCATCGTATTATTTAATGCTGTAGAAGATGAAGAGTCAGATGCTAATGATGCATCCATTGACGGAATTTCAGATAACTCTGTTAAATTAAGAATCTGTTTTCCGTTACTACTACTCGTAGCGTTCTCTTTCCCTTTTGCTTTTGCGTCATCTTTTTGGTAGCTACACGCGCCAAGCAACATACTTGCAGTTAAAGTTGATGCAAGTAATAACGGTATCTTTTTCTTCATGTTGTGTTGCCTCCCCTAATTGCACTTCCTGTACCCTCACTTGTTAAAAAGTAGAATTGAAAGAATAATCTCCAAGTTTCTACAATTTTCATTATACATATAATACGACGATTGTGAATATAGTTTTTTGTTTTTTTGTTAAAATTTTTAATAAAATGTTTATATTTTTAATTTTTCGTAAAGAGATACGTTAACATTGCTACCATCATCTTAAAATCAGACCTTTAATTGCGTATAATTTTCAAAAAATTATTTCTAGTACTTATTATAGCTTTTATAGTATAATAATTCTAGTAATATTTTGACGGAGGGGAATATTTTGAATAAAGTTTTTTTTCATACTTGTATACTAATTTTTATAGCGATGATTGCTTCTAGTATTGGTGCATTCCTCATTTCATCTCAATTTTTGTTGAACTTTGTCAACATCTCGTTTTATATCGCGCTATTTTTTATTCTGATAGGTGGTTTTTTATTCATATTTCAAAATGGATTTTTCAATGTAACTCTTTACGCTTTCCAGAGAGTATTTGGCACGAACAAAAAAATAGACTCGTTAATTGAAGAATCCGAGGAACCGGTGAATAAGAAAGAACGTATTTATAAAACATATTCATTCAAATGGACATATCCTATTTGTATTACAGGTATCATACTCGGAGCGTTCTCGACTCTCATTAGCTTTACTATTTTGATGTAGTTTGCAAACACTATCCCATATGATATAATTATCAGCAAAACATTTTGTTATAAAACTTTAGTTCTTTCATATTAAAAGAGCTCAGTTAACAATAAATAAATTTATATGTATGCGATGATAAAGAAGAGTACATATTGAAACAATTTCAGAGAGCTTGTGGCTGGTGTGAACAAGTAATTGTACAATGTGGAATGGGCTTTTGAGCACCAAACCGAACCGAAAGTAGTAGGCCTTGGCGTTATATCCAGACGTTACTATGGATTAGAGAGATTTCACAGTAGTGAAATAATTAGGGTGGTACCGCGGTCCATTCGTCCCTATAGTTTTTTGGGATGAATGGGCTTTTTTGTTTGCCTTCTCTTCCCTATCACGCATTCAAATTTAGGAGGAAATAATTATGTCAGTTATCTTTTCTGGTATTCAGCCAAGCGGAACGATTACACTTGGAAACTATTTAGGGGCTATGAAGCAATTTACAGAGCTTCAAAACGAACACGATTGCTATTTCTGTATTGTAAACCAACATGCCATTACAGTACCTCAAGATCCTATACAACTTCGCAAAAACATTCGTAGTCTTGCTGCACTTTATGTAGCATGCGGCATCGATCCTGAAAAAGCTACTTTATTTGTACAATCAGAAGTACCTGCACACGCTCAACTAGGATGGATCATGCAATCTGTTGCTTACGTTGGAGAATTAGAGCGTATGACACAATATAAAGATAAAGCTTCAGGTAGAGATTCAGTTCCAGCTGGATTACTTACGTATCCACCATTAATGGCTGCTGATATTTTACTTTATAACACAGAAATCGTACCTGTTGGTGATGACCAAAAACAACATATGGAATTAACACGTGATCTAGCAGAGCGTTTCAACAAACGCTTCCGTGAAGTGTTCATAGTTCCTGAAATTCGTATTCCAAAAGTAGGAGCTCGCGTTATGTCATTAACAGAACCTACGAAAAAAATGAGTAAATCTGATCCGAATCCAAAATCAATGATCAGTATGCTTGATGAACCAAAAACAATTGAAAAGAAAATTAAAAGTGCTGTAACAGATTCAGAAGGTATCGTGAAATTCGATAAAGAAAATAAACCTGGAATCTCTAACCTATTAACAATTTACTCTTCATTCTCAGGAAAAACAGTTGAAGAAATAGAAGCAATGTACGAAGGAAAAGGATACGGCGACTTCAAAGGCGACCTAGCACAAGTAGTCGTAGAAGCAATTCGCCCAATCCAAGACAAATATAACGAACTAATCAGCTCCCCAGAACTAGACGAAATTCTAGACAAAGGTGCCGAAAAAGCAAACCGCGTTGCATTCAAACAACTACGCAAAGTAGAAAACGCAATGGGACTAAGCAGAAAACGTAGATAATATATAAAGCAGAGGCGGCTCGTTTATAATGTTCGGTGGCTGCTGGAGCTGGATTTCATATAAAGCGGAGGCGACTGTTTAGCCCTGACGGCTAAGGTTCTTTCCCACAGAAGGTGCTTTTTACCTTCTAGTGGGGAAAATTCTTAGACGCGAAGGGCTAGGAGCTGAAGCTGGATTTCTATATAAAGCGGAAGCGGCTCGCTTAGAATGTGAGGGGGATGGAGCTCCTGACGTAGAGGCGCTTTTTGCCTCGCAGGAAGGCACATTCTTGCCGCTGAAGCTAGATTTCACCAAATTAAAAAACCGCCAATTGGCGGTTTTTTAATTTACCTTTTGCTCATTTTCCATTTCCCATAACTTTTCAAAAAACGGCTGTCCTTTTACAAGGCGCTCGCATAATTGTTCGTGCTTCTCAGACCAGCCTGATTTCGCTTCATCATATAGTCTTGCCCAAATATCTTCAAATTCCATATGTTGGACCGTTCCATATGCTGACGGATCCCATTCTGTGTACCAATAGCGAATTTCCGCTGTGTTTTTCGTTGTATGTAATTGATCTAACGCCATAAATAATAATTGTTTTAGCTGTCTCTCTTTACGAGTTAAGCCATTCATAATGAAAGGCGATGGTGATAAAATATGATGTTCCTTTTCTGTTTCCTCTACTTGGAACTCATACTTTTCTGCTTGTACGTTTTCCACCATCTCATATACCATCTGCTCTTGGCGAGGTATAAGTCTACTTTTTCTAATTGGTACATTGTAACCAATTGTATCAATCGCAATAATTCCTTTTCCATCTGTAACAACAAAGCAATACTCTTGCTGCAAACGTTCATGATTTTTACGAATATAAGCCTTATGATGTACGTCTTCCAACAACTTTTGCGGAAGCTCTAACAATTCGTTCTCGATGTAATGATATAATGTGGCATCTACTTTTAATAATGGCACTTGATCTAATAGTTCAATCGTATCATCTTTCCGCCATTCGTAAAAATGACAAACGTTATACCCATTTTCTTCACCTTCAAACCAATTTACCCATACATCATGTAGATATAACATTCTCTATCCCTCACTTCACTACTGTTTGTACCAATCATTATGTTCATTTTCGCTTAACTTTATTCCACTTAAGGAAATATATTCTAATTATTATTTTTCCTTCTATAATATCTAAAAAAACAGGAGATAGACCTCCTGTTTTTCATGGAATACGAAATGTATTTGCTTTACTCAATATTTCTTTCGCATCTATAGGTAATAAAGACAGTGTATCTTCCCCTTCAAACGCTACACAATCTTTTACAATGTGAAATCCAAGCGCATAACCAAGCATTTTCGGATAAGAATGAATTCCGTTTAATAATACGTCATGCTCCCTCGTTCCTCGCTTTATACTTATTCTTTCTTGAACAACGTTTTGCCAATAATAAATCGCCTCTTCTTTTGAAAGATATTTCGTCCACGGTGCATTATTTTTTTCTGTATATCTTTCCGTTACTGCTTGCTCAGCTAACCCTTCCATAATCATCGTATCAAGTAACGTATACTCTGTTTCTTTCGTCTCAATTTGATGTAACCTGCATATGTGGTGATATTCATGTGCCAATAACACTTTTAATTCTTCCACCGAATTCCGTCCACATACGAATAAGAAAATAACGTGACGCATAGATAATCCAGCTTTTCCGTTATACTCTTCTTGTACAGTTCGATTATACGAATCTGATAATAAAATAAAGATAGGGACATCCGGACCTTTTAACCAATTTTTCAATTTATCATACTCCATACGTAACTCTTTCCAAATTTCTTTTTTCTCTAATTCTTTAATTTCACGTTCTCCTCGCATTACTGGGCGATACATACCTTTAGAAATTAAAAAACGATACAACCTTTCTTTTGGTAGTGGAATATACTTCGTAAATTTCTCACAAAGCTTTTCTGGCCGTCCATAATATAGATGTAACCACTCGGCTGTTTCAACAACCCCCATCTTTATCCCCCCTTTTTCTTATGTATATGCAAAAGAAGAAAAAGGCGTAAAAATAAATAAGGTGTTTTTTCGTAGTTTATTACGAAAAAACACCTTATTTCATCTATTATTTATACGATTTAAATACTAATACTGCGTTATGACCACCAAACCCTAGTGAGTTACTTAATACAGCTTTTACTTCTTGCTGTCTCGCTTTATTCGGTACGTAATCTAAGTCACATTCTGGATCTGGTGTTTCATAGTTAATTGTTGGAGGAATTACTCCGTCCGTAATTGATTTAATAGAGAAGATCGCTTCAACAGCACCAGCTGCACCTAGCAAGTGACCTGTCATAGATTTCGTTGAGCTAATGGCTACTTTATATGCATGCTCACCGAAAGTTTCTTTAATTGCCATCGTTTCGTATTTTTCATTTGCATCTGTACTTGTACCATGTGCATTAATGTAATCGATATCTTCTGGCTCTAGACCAGCATCCGCTAAAGCTTGACGCATTGCACGCACTCCGCCTTCACCGCCAGGAGCAGGCATTGTAATATGGAATGCATCTCCAGTTGCGCCATAACCAGCGATTTCCGCATAAATGTGAGCACCACGTGCTAATGCATGCTCTAATTCTTCAAGAATTAGAATCCCTGAACCTTCACCCATTACAAAACCGCTACGATTTTTATCAAATGGGCGGCAAGCAGTTGCTGGATCTTCATTAAATGTTAATGCTTTCGCTGAACTAAATCCTGCAAATGCCATACTTGTTAACGGTGCTTCTGCTCCACCTGTAATCATTGCATCCGCATCACCGCGCTGAATTGCTTTAAATGCATCACCAATTGAGTTTGCACCAGATGCACAAGCCGTTACAGAACAAGTGTTAATTCCTTTCGCTCCAGTCGCAATAGATACTTGACCTGCTGCCATGTCTGGAATCATCATCGGTACGAAGAATGGACTCACGCGGCGTGGACCTTTCTCAGTAAAAATCTTAAATTGTTCTTCGTATGTTTCCATACCACCAATACCAGAACCAATCCATACGCCAATTCGAGGTCCGTTTTCTTCTGTAATTTCAAGCTTTGCATCCGCAACTGCCATTTTCGCTGCTGCTACTGCATATTGTGTAAAGCGATCCATACGGCGCGCTTCTTTTTTATCAATATATTTCTCGACTTCAAAGTCGTTAATTTCTGCTGCTACTTTTGCTGGAAATAGTTCCGGATCAATTCTTGTAAGTCGCCCGATTCCAGATACACCCTTTTTTATGTTTTCCCAAGCTGTTTCAACATCTGTTCCGATCGGTGTAACAGCTCCTAGTCCTGTAATTACGACCCTCTTTTTTTCCATACAAAATACACTCCTTTTTTCTCTCAATCCTTATTTACCCCAACGAAGAGCTACTGCTCCCCATGTTAATCCACCGCCGAAACCAACAAGTATAATTAAATCACCGTCTTGAATACGTCCATTTTGCAATTCCTCTACCATTGCAATTGGAATGGAAGAAGCTGATGTATTACCGAACTTTTCAATTGTCATACTCATTTTTTCTTGTGGTAAATTTAATCTCTCTCTCGCAGATTCCATAATACGAATATTCGCTTGATGTGGTACTAAGAAATCCACATCCTCTTTCGTAAGACCAGCTTTATCTAACACACGAAGACAAGAATCTCCAAGTTGACGAACAGCAAATTTAAAGACTTCTCTGCCATTCATCATAACATACTCGTCTTGATAAAGATGCTTGCCGCCACTTCCGTCTGCTCCTAATTCGAAAGATAAAACGCCTCTTCCTTCTGAAACAGCTCCCATTACGATAGCACCAGCTCCGTCTCCAAATAGTACTGCTGTGTTTCGATCATTCCAGTCTACAATTTTAGATAGTTTATCACTACCAACTACTAATACATTTTTATAAGTTCCAGTTTGAATAAATTGCTGTGCTGTAATCATTCCGTACATAAAACCAGCACACGCTGCACTTAAATCCATTGCCGCTGCGTGTTTCGCTCCAATTGCCTCTTGAATCACACAAGCTACTGCTGGAAAAGCACGATCTGGCGTTACTGTTGCCACTAAAATAAGATCGATATCCTCTCCGCTAATCCCTGCATCTTCAAGTGCTTTTTTAGAAGCCTCTACGGCCATATATGAAGTATCTATTGTCTCATCGGCAATGCGTCTTTCTGCAATTCCCGTTCTCGTACGAATCCATTCATCGGATGTATCCATTACTTTCTCTAAATCGTGATTTGTGACTACTTTTTCTGGCACATATCTTCCGATCCCTAAAATGCCCACGTTCACATCGCAGCCCTCCGTTTTATATCAATTATTATGACTTGGTACTAATTTTAAAACATAAATTTACTTTTGTCTAGAATATATTTCAGCTAAAACAGAAAGCTAGCGTTTTATTCTCTTTATTTTTCAGTAAAAACAACGAAAACATACCTTCCCCTATTCCTCCCCTTACTTCGCTTGAAATATAAAAAGACCCGAACCGCTTCTACTCACGGTTCGAGCCTCTCTCCCCTCAAAAAGAAGGGTTTTATTCTTTGTCTGCTTTCCCAAGCTCATATGCTTCATTCATAACTTTCATTAATAACTCTAACACTGGTTGTGCCTTCTCCATATCAAGCTCAATTCCATTCGAATCTAAAATTGCCTTTGCCTCTGGTAAATGCTTCATTGCGATTTGTAAAAATTGCATGCTTTTTTCGTTCATATTATACTCTTCCTCTCCATTAAAACTTTCAATTCATAATCCATACAATAGTGTAACACGTGCACTATCCTTCGTATAACTCTTTATATTTTTTCATATGTGCCAATTGTTTATTTAAACCGTATTCTAACGGGGTATTTCTTTTTATCGGAATATCCTCGGCCGCTTCATCTCTTTCTTCCTTATTATTTTTATTCACTTTATCATCTGCACGTAAAAGATTCATCCCTTTTTCCCATAACGACCGTTTACCACTAAGTAAATTGTATATACCGAGATGCTCTCCGTTCGTTCCATTTCCCCATAAGTATTCGCATACATCTTCAATGTAAAGTAAATCGCTTCCTTTTTCCTCACTCGTACAACGGCACTCTTTCTCATCCAGTTCTGATAAGATGAGCTGATGATACATCATAAAGGATGGTTGCCACGGACCATATAATGTAGGAACTCGAAATACACTATATTGTAATTCCCCTTTTTTTAACCCTTCTTCTACTTTCGAAAATAGGCGTTTATTTTCGGATTCCCCTGTGCATCCTACCTCAATAGAAGAAATTAGATTTAGCTTTACTTTATTTTCTTCACACATTTTTATAATCCGCTTTAAATATTGTAATATGACTCTTTCATTCCGAAAGCCACTTTGCTGGTTTGGTTCACACAAACAAAAGTAAACTGCATCGAAATTCTCTTCCTCTACTGATTTCCATCCATCTTCATCTCTTATTGGATAGTACGTAAATAAAGCGTTTCGCCCAATTAACAATAACTTCTCTTCATTAATTTTTGTCATACTATCATATTCATCAAAATCAAGACCATACACTTCTACTTCTTCTGCAATCATTTTATTCACAAGGTGATAACCTACAAACGTAAGTGCACCTATAATCAGCACGCGTTCCATACCACCAACCCTTTCCCCTTGAAACAAATAGCTCCTCATTTATGTATATGGGAGCCTCACAATTCTTCTTCATATTTTTTAAAGAAATCCGTTGTTTGTCTAACCATTTTATATTTCACATCTTGGAGATGGAATAAGACAGAAGTATCACATTGATTGAATTGCCTCATTTTCTCGTATTTACGTAACAACTGTTTTCTTCCTCTTTTTTCTTGTGTTGATACGAAAATTTTAACAGGTACACAAGACGGAAGAAGCGTAAAAGATTTCTTATTTATTTTTGATTCTAATTCTTCTTCTTTGGAATCGTACGCCAAACTTAATTCCTTCACTAATCTTTTGTAAAAAAACTTATGCTCTTTTTCGAACTCCACATATTCTGGCAAATCTAAACACGGATTTAACATAATGACAGAACGTATACTTTCAGGGTATTTGTTCATCATTTCAAGCGCTACAAGCGCACCCATACCATCTGCCATAATGTGCATTTTCGTATTTAATGTCTCTTTTCTCAAAACAACATCATATAAACGTTTCGCTAGACGAACAGATTGGTCATTCCCCCAGTGTCTTCCATATAAATTAGAAGAAAAGACCGTGTAGCCTTCCTCAATAAGGCCATGTAAAAAATAAGATCTTCCCGCATGCTGTGTCCATAAACTTGTACCATTCTCAATAAAGTAGTTGTAATCACCGAGGAGCATAACTGAAAACCCATTTGGCTTCTCCGGTAAATAAATGACACATGGTTCTTTTTCTAAGTAAAAAAAACGTTCCGTAATACTCATTTTTCCCCCGCCTTATTTTCTAAACGTATAAAACCACTCTTTTATAATGTATGAACGTAATGCAAATTTGCGTTGAAAAATCTACAAATATTTTTCTATATTCTTTTTTCAATTGTGTTACAATAAGGACAGATTGAACGAATAGAGGTGTAAAATATGCGTTTCATTTGGGCATTAATTTGGTCGTTCGCGCTTGTACATATGATGAGCTACGTAATCGGCTCTATGACTGGCGGTACATACGATTTTAACCAAGCGTCTATTTTCTCAGTTGTTCTTGCGGTATTAGTATTAGCGATTTCAGCTGCAATTCCAAACGAGCCAGTAGAACAACACTAAAAAGAGTCCGGATTTTATCCGAACTCTTTTTTATTTTCATTTCACATGAACAACTAATTCGTTATTTTCTACATCAACAACTACGTGACTATTATCCGTAATTGTGCCTGCAATTAATTCTCTCGCTAATTTCGTTTCCACTTGACGCTGTACGTATCGTTTTAATGGACGAGCTCCGTACATCGGATCAAAGCCAGCTTCTACAACAAATTCTTTTGCAGAATCCGTTAATTCTACCGTAATATGACGGTCAGCTAAACGACCTTGTAATTCTTTTACAATTTTATCAACAATACCTTTAATTTCATTCGTTGTAAGAGGCTTGAATAAAATAATTTCATCGACACGATTTAAAAACTCTGGTCGGAAATGTCCTCTTAATTGTCCCATGACAAGTTCTCTTGATTCCTCTTTAATGGAACCATCTGCTTCTAATCCATCTAATAAATGAGCAGATCCAATATTTGAAGTCATAATAATAACCGTGTTTTTAAAGTCTACTGTACGTCCTTGCGAATCTGTAATGCGTCCATCATCTAACATTTGTAATAAAATGTTGAATACTTCTGGATGCGCTTTTTCGATTTCGTCTAACAAAATAACGGAATACGGTTTACGTCTTACTGCTTCCGTTAATTGACCGCCCTCTTCATATCCAACATATCCAGGAGGTGCACCAATTAAGCGTGACACAGCATGTTTCTCCATGTACTCAGACATGTCGATACGAATCATTTGCTCTTCACTATCGAATAAAGACTGCGCTAACGTTTTTGCAAGTTCTGTTTTACCAACACCTGTCGGTCCTAAGAAAATGAAGGAACCAATTGGACGGTTCGGGTCTTTAATACCAGCGCGTGCACGAAGAACTGCGTCTGATACTAAACTTACCGCTTCCTCTTGTCCGATGACACGCTCTGATAAAATTTGCTCTAAGCGTAGTAATTTCTCACGTTCACCCTCAACGAGTTTTGCGACAGGAATACCAGTCCAGCGTGAAACGATATCAGCAATTTCTTCTTCACTGACTTCCTCGCGTAATAAACGATTTTCTTGTTTATTATGTGCGCTCATTTCTTCCGCTTCTTTTAATTCTTTTTCAATTGCAGGAATTTTTCCGTGACGAAGTTCAGCTGCTTTATTTAAATCGTAATTACCTTCTGCTTCTTCTAATTCACGGCGCAGACGCTCTAAATGTTCACGTAAGTCACGAACTTTGTGAATATCTTCTTTTTCTTTCTCCCATTTCGCTCTCATGCTACTTGCAACTTCTTTTAAATCCGATAATTCACGTTGCAATGTTTTTAGACGTTCTTGGCTACCAAAGTCCTTCTCTTTTCCAAGAGCGGCTTCTTCAATTTCCAGCTGCATAATACGGCGCGTTACTTCATCTAATTCTGTTGGCATAGAATCAATTTCTGTACGAATTGTTGCGCATGCTTCGTCAACAAGGTCAATTGCTTTATCCGGTAAGAAGCGATCTGAAATATATCGATCTGATAAAACAGATGCTGCTACAATCGCGCGGTCATGAATATTTACACCGTGATAAATTTCAAAACGCTCTTTTAAACCACGTAAAATGGAGATTGTATCTTCAACAGTCGGTTCCTCTGCTAATACTTGTTGGAAACGTCTTTCTAACGCTGGGTCTTTCTCAATATATTTACGATATTCATCTAATGTCGTTGCCCCGATACAATGCAGTTCACCACGAGCAAGCATCGGTTTTAACATATTCCCTGCGTCCATCGCACCTTCTGTTTTACCAGCACCGACGATTGTATGAAGTTCATCAATGAATAATAAAATACGGCCTTCACTCTTTTTAATTTCATTTAATACAGCTTGCAGGCGCTCTTCAAATTCACCACGGAATTTTGCTCCGGCTACAAGTGCACTCATATCTAATGCAAAGATTGTTCTATCTTTTAACCCTTCTGGTACATCTTTTTTCACGATACGCTGTGCTAATCCTTCAACAATTGCTGTTTTACCAACACCTGGCTCACCAATTAAAACAGGGTTGTTTTTCGTTTTACGTGAAAGAATGCGAATAACGCGGCGAATTTCACTATCTCGTCCGATAACAGGATCAATTTTCCCTGCTCTCACTTCCGCCACTAAATCACGGCCATATTTTTCTAACGCTTCATAAGTTGCTTCTGGATTTTGACTAGTCACTCTTTGATTCCCCCGAACTGTCATTAAAGACTGTAATAAGTTATCTTTCGTAATATGCAATCTTGTAAATAAATGATTGATATCGCCTTTTTCTTCAGAAAAAGCAAGCAATACATGTTCTACTGAAATGTAATCATCCTGCAGTTTTTCTGCTTCTTTCCCTGCTCTTACAAGCAGTTGCTGCAGATTGCTTGTTATATACAATTTCCCAACTTCTGCTCCGCTTCCCGTTACAGAAGGTTTCTTTTTAATTACATTTTCTACATCTTGCTTCAATGCTTCTATATCAACATTCATTTTTTGAAATATACGTACTGCTAATCCATCTTGCTCCTCTAATAATGCAAGTAATAGATGAACAGTATCCACCTCTTGGTGATGATGAGATACCGCTAAAGATTGGGCCCTCATAATCGCCTCTTGTGTTTTCGTTGTCATTTGATTTAAGTCCATCTTTACAGCCCTCCAAAAGTTTGACTTTCTTTGACCTTTGATTTGATTATACGCCAACTTACTTTTTTATACAATAAATTTGCCTATGTATTTTCAAACTTATTATTGGAAAAAGAAAAAGGGAGCATTCATTATGCTACTTAAAAAAGTACAGTAAATGAAATTATATTATGTAACAAAAAAAAGCCGCAATAAAGATTGCGGCTTCTGTTACGGTTTTCTTTTATATGTCCACTGACGGTTATGATTCGTGTTATCTGGAAACTTTTCACCGGCATTTAATTGTACCATTTGCGGATTTTTTACCATACTTCCCGTTTCACCAATTTCTACGTAAACGCCATCATTTGGCGCTTTTTGTCCAGAACGAAACCTGCGATTTTGTCCCATCTTCATTCTCCTTCCATGACGTCTTGCCTCATTAGTATATCCATTTTAAAAGAAAGCTTTTCTGTCATGTTTAGGAAACAAGTACTACAGTTCACCGATTTACAATATATATAATTACACAAGCTTAAGCAGGGATTACTTCCTTACTTGTAGAAAAAAAAGAAACCAACCTACCTGTAGGCTAGCTTCAAAGGAGAGTCAAACATATACGAGAAGATTACATGTTTATTATAAGCCTCCTCATACGGGCAATGTAACCCTTTTCACAATTTGTACATAATGAAAGAAACATTGTTTGAACTTTCTAAAAAAATATTGACTTTTCTTGATTTCCAACGAGAAATAGTAGACACCACCGTACTTTGCGACGTAAGATGGATATATAGTGAACTTTCCATCTATGGTGGTCTCACCCAGTCTAACCTCTTATTTCTGCATATTAAAAACGGAAATACAGATAGATACAAAAAAATTATTATAAGAGGTGAAATTATGAGTAAACAACATTTAATCGCATTAGACTTAGACGGCACTTTATTAACAGACAACAAAATAATTTCCACTCGAACGAAACAGACAATTACAAAAGCAAAGGAACAAGGGCATATCGTCGTCATTTCAACAGGACGTCCATTCCGTGCTAGTTTTGATTATTATAAAGAACTTAATCTTAATACACCGATTGTAAACTTTAATGGTGCTTACGTGCATCACCCTCTTGATTCAAATTGGGGCACACATCACTCTCCACTTGAGCTAGCAACAGCCCAAGAAATTGTCCGAGCTTGCTTTGATTTCGGCGTAAAAAATATATACGCTGAAGTGATGGATGATGTGTACGTTCGTGAAATTGATGAAGATAAAAAACACATTTTCGAATTTGGTTCTCCAAAGATTTTCACAGGAGATTTATTAAATATTTTAAACGACCATCCGACTTGTTTATTAATTGACGCACACGATGATCATTCCGTTGCAATTCGTCAACATTTAACTGATATGCACGCTGAAGTGATCGATCATAGAAAATGGGGCGCACCTTGGCCAATTATTGAAATTGTAAAAAGTGGATTAAATAAAGCGGTCGGATTGCAAAAAATTTCTAGTCATTACAACATTCCAAAAGAGCGCATTATCGCTTTCGGTGATGAAGATAATGATTTTGAAATGATTGAATTTGCTGGTCACGGTATCGCAATGGGTAATGCAATACCTGAATTAAAATCACTCGCCAATCATACGACATTAACAAATGAAGAAGATGGCATCGCTCTATATTTAGAAGAGGTTCTTGGATTGTAATCTAAAAATTCCCTGCTTATAGTTTCTCGCCAAACGCTCATACTATAATTAGACGCCGAGTTAACGCGTCAATTGTTTTCAGCTAAATAAAGGGGGTTTTTCGAATGGGTAAAAAGAACAAATCAAAACGTTTTATCCAACAAGGAGCCGATGCTGTTATGAAGCATGATGCAAGATTCCCGTACAGAGGTACATTAGCTGAGGCAGAAAAAGCGAGAAGTAACTCTTCTTTTGGAGGGGTTTAAATGGGGAACTTACTATTCCAACAAGCTAGAGATGCTGTTGCAAATGCCGTATCTTGTTCAAGCGGCGCTGAACAACAAGATCTCGTATATACAGCAAAAAACGCTTTGCAATCCGCTTACGCAAACTCTTCAACTGCTGAGAAAGTTCAGCTACGCGAGATGCAGGAGCAGTTGCAAAACATTACGAATTTGCATTAAAAAAGAGGACCAGCTTTGGTCCTCTTTAATCTTTTCGAAACAATCCGAATACCCCGACCGTTTGCAGTATATTTGTGAACGCACCTGGGTCTACTTGTTTAATAACCCTTTCTAATTCGTACAACTCGTAACGAGTAATAACCATCATTAACATTTCCTTATTTTCATTTGTGTAAGCACCTGTTGCAGGTATAGTTGTAATCCCTCTCACTAATCGTGAGTGAATCGCCTTTCGTACGTCTGCACCATTTTTCGTAACGATTAACGCTGTTATTTTCACATGGCGAGTATGGATGGCATCAATAATTCTCGTTGATACATATAAAGTTACTAACGTATATAACGCTTTCTCCCACCCATATACATAACCCGCAGCGATAATAATAATTGCATTAAAAAAGAAAAAGTATGTACCGACAGGTTTATCTTTTATCTTAGATAAAATCATCGCAATGATATCTAAACCACCTGTAGAAGCACCCCATTTTAATGCAACCCCTACCCCAATCGCTGAAATAATGCCGCCAAAAATTGCATTTAGTATAATATCGTTCGAAACCGCTCGAACTGGGATAATTTCTAAAAACAAGGTCATAAATATAACGCATAGAAAACTAAAAAACGTAAAAGCCTTCCCAACCTTTTTCCACGCTAAAATAACGACAGGAATATTAAATAAACTAAACAACACCCCTGTAGATATATGAATAGATAAAAAATCACCTAATATTTGTGATAGTAATTGAGACAATCCAGCAAAGCCACTCGCGTACACTTTCGCTGGTGTTAAAAACAAATTCATTCCAATCGCATTTAATAAACCTGCGATAATTACAACGATTAATTTCTTAATAAGTTCGGTATAATTCAACTTCAAATCCATCTCTAATCCACCTTTACCCTTCATAAATGCACCGCTATACATAGTCTTTACGAAAAAGGAAATGATAAACGTACAACGTTTAGAAATGGAGTTGATACATATGCCACATACGAGTGATAACGACAAAAAAGCTCGCGATAATAATGCAAAACGCACGCAAAAAAATGAGCAAGAGCAAAAAAATATTCAGCAGGGCAAGCGCGCATATTCCAAGAAGACTGATCACCTTTGATCCCATCGTACATCAACATAATTGTTGATGTACTTTTTTTACATTTCACAGGAAAAAACATTAAAAATTCACTTCATGTTCACTTCTATATTCTACAATAGCGATAACATATTCGGATGAGGTGTTAGCATGAGAGGGAAACATATTTTCATTATTACTGCACTAATAAGTATATTAATGCTTTCTGCTTGCGGACAAAAGAATGGATCAGCTACAGTCGCTACAGCAACAGACTCAACCATTACGAAGAGCGACTTCGAAAAACAATTGAAAGATCGTTACGGAAAAGACATGCTATACGAAATGATGGCATACGACGTTATTACAAAAAAATATAAAGTATCTGACGATGATGTAGATAACGAGGTCCAAAAAGTAAAAAATCAATTTGGAGACCAATTCAAAGGATTTTTAGAAAACAATCGTTTAAAAGATGAGGCTGATTTCAAAAATCAAATGAAGTTCAAACTCGCTCTGCATGAAGCCGTTAAGAAAAGCGTTACAGAAAAAGACGTGAAAGACCACTATAAACCAGAAATTAAAGCGAGTCACATTTTAGTAAGCGATGAAAATGCAGCGAAAGAAATAAAGAAAAAACTAGACGCTGGTGCTTCATTTGAAGAATTAGCAAAACAAGAATCACAAGATCTACTATCAAAAGAAAAAGGCGGAGACCTCGGATACTTTAATTCAGGTACAATGGCGCCTGAATTTGAAACAGCTGCCTACAAACTAAAAGTTGGCGAAATTAGCAATCCCGTCAAATCAACGAACGGCTATCACATTATTAAATTAACTGATAAAAAGGATTTAAAGCCTTACGATGAAGTGAAAGACTCCATTCGTAAAAACTTAGAAGAAGAACGTATCGCTGACCCTACATTCAGTCAAAAACTATTACAAGACGAATTAAAAAAGGCAAATATTAAAATAAATGATAGTGAATTAAACGATACATTTTCTCTTATATTTGAGCGGGGAAACTAAAAAAAGCACGGTCTTATTTAAAAAGATAAGACTGTGCTTTTTTTATTTCATGTTTTATTGCTTGTATTCTAGCCTATGATACATTCTTCTGCAAAGCAAACAAATACTTGCTTTTCCGAACGTAAAGATACTATATAATACTCATCTTCAAAATACCCTACTATATAACCCATTCCCCCCGCCAGTTCAATTGTTTCTTTATTGAAATATACTCTTGTCCGATCAAATTTTATATGTTTTATAATACTCTCTAATTCATTTTCGTTTACTTCCTTTTCAGAGAAAAGGAACATGAGGCTTCCCTCCATACATACAGGAGAAATCACATCGAAAATATCAGTTGCAGGATCATTCTGTTTTATTAAAATTGCGCTCTTTACGGTCGACTTTTTCCAGTTTAACTCTTTTAATTCTTTTTCCTAAATATAATTTTGCACCTTTGTTAATTCTTCTTGAACCCCTTCACAATCCACTAAAAGATATAAATGAAATTTCGACATCATTGTTTCCATAAATTGTTCCATGCTTGTATCAACATCAACTATATATCTATTAATCGTTGATAACCAATTCAAAATTATCATGTTCATCTAACACTAGAAAATATTCGTTATTTTCTGTTGCAGGTTTGTGTATTTCAATATATTTATCCATATTTTCTCCTTATATCCGAATGGATTGGCCGCTGCGATTCCTTTCGCTTCGCTCTTTAGGACGTTACCCCATGCATCATATTCATAGCTTGCGACTATTTGTCCGTCCTTGTCGGTCATTACTATTACGTCACCGCGCGGGTTGTAGTGGTAGTATACCGATTGATCTTGGATTTTCATTGCTAGGCGGACACCGTCTTTGTTGTAAACGTATTGACGGAGGACTTTTCCGTTCCCGCCTGTTTCGTATAGCGGGTTAATGCTGTCACCGTCGTAGAAGTAACGGGTTACTTGTCCGTTTACGTTCTTTTCAATACGACGGTTTTCGTTGTCGTATTTATATGTTGCGAACGGTTTGCCTTCCCCTTTTTTCGTTACAGCAACAAGTTGGTCTGCTTCGTTCCATGTGTATGTGTATTTCCCATCAGATGTACGGTTACCATTTGCGTCATACGTTAACGATTCGTTTCCGAATTTTAGAAGTTGATTTCCTTCGTTAAATGTTGCGATTACTGATTTCGTTTCTTTTCCATTTTCTGTTATTTTCACACTCGTACGATTGCCAAATCCATCATACGTGTAGTCTCTAACTGTTCCATTTGGTGTAGATTCTTTTAATAATTGATTAATTGAATCGTATACGTAATTTGTTTCCGTTATTTTCCCATCAGAACTTTCATGTTTAATCTTCGTACGGTTTCCTGTTTTGTCATACTCATATTTCTCTAATAGTAGCATTTGCTGTGGTGTTGCAATAGCTAAATCCGATAGTTTCCCTGTTTGATCATAATTATATGTTACACCAGCATCATTCGGTGCGATATACGTACGTACGTGGCCATTCTCATCTGTTTTCATTCTTACAATTAACAATTTAAAGAATTTTCTGGTGATCTTCAATATAAAAACGACAATATTGTATCTTTTTTCTAAAAATGTATATTTTCCGACAATTTACCATTTTATATTCTTTTTTCCTTATAAATACAGTAAAATATTTGTAGATTAAACGTTTTATTACACCTTATTTACTTTTTATCTACTTTATAATAAAAAAAAGAACTATTTTTTCTCTTAAAAATTTAGAGAAAAAATAGTTCTTTTTCATTCACTTTATTTCTTAAAGTAAGTCCAACCTTCTTCTTGGTAAATCTTTTCTTCTTTCATCATTTTACCAAGCGCACGCTTAAACGCAGCTTTACTCATATTGAAACGTTCTTTAATGTCTTCTGGGTGGCTCTTATCCCAAAACGGCATTGCTCCGCCTCTTTCTTCCATATATTCATAAATTACTGCAGCATCATCTTCCATTCCTTCTTCTTTACGAGGAAGAAGTGAAATGTTGATTGTACCGTCATCTTTCACGTCAATAATACGACCTGTTACACGCTCACCGATGCGGACTTGTTCTTTTCTTTCTGTATGGTGTAAGAAAGCACGGAAATGCTCATCAGTTAGTATGAATGAACCAACTTGAAGTGAACGATACACACGTCCATTGACGTTTTTATTACGCATAGATGGCGTCGCATCTACGATAATTTCTTGCATATCACTGTCTCTTGCTGGAAGAGCGATTAAACGATCACGATTCGTTAATTTTAACGTACAATATAATTCGTCGCCTACTTCTGGCCATACTGGCATATAAATCGGGAACTCATCAAGTGGAATTAGTATATCTTTTGATACACCAATATCAACAAACACACCTAAACTAGGAATAACTTCTACAACCTTTACCCAATTCCAATCATGTGTTGTAATAATTGGCTCCTTCATTGTTGCTGAAATACGATTTTGGTGATCAAGGTATAAGAATACATCAATTGTATCGCCTTCTTCAATTTCTCCAGCTACTTCGTTTTTATGTAGGAAAATTTCTTCCTCTTCATTCCCAACCATATATCCGATTTCCGTTTCGCGTAAAACAGTTACCTGTTCAATCGATCCTAATTGCAAATACATATTTTTTAATTCCCTTCTATATATATAAAGTTATCTTTTTTATCATTCCAAACAAAAGTTAATTATAACACGATTTTTCCTTTATTTGTCCAACTGCCCAAAATTCACTATAATAAAGTGAGGTTACATGAATATCAGTATGAAAACACTTAAGTCTAAGCTCGTTTTCAGCTATACTTTAGTATGTACAGTACATAAAAAGATTAGAAATTTATTTGGAGGTGCTAACTATGGCAAAAGATAGTTCTTTTGACATCGTTTCGAAAGTAGAATTACCTGAAGTAACAAACGCAATTAACATCGCATTAAAGGAAATCCAAAACCGATATGACTTTAAAGGAAGTAAAAGTGATATTAAACTAGAAAAAGAAGTACTTGTTTTAACTTCTGACGACGAGTTCAAATTAGACCAAGTAAAAGACGTTTTAATTTCTAAACTTGTAAAACGTAACGTTCCAATTAAAAACTTGGACTATGGAAAAGTGGAAGCTGCGACTGGTAACACTGTTCGCCAACGCGCAACGTTACAACAAGGTATCGATAAAGATAACGCGAAAAAAATTAACAACATCATTAAAGAAATGAAATTAAAAGTGAAAACACAAGTACAAGATGATCAAGTACGTGTTACAGCGAAAAGCCGTGATGACTTACAAGCAGTAATCGTAGCCGTTCGCAGTGCTGACTTACCGATTGACGTACAATTCATTAACTATCGCTAAAAAGAAAACTCCTCTTAATTAGAGGAGTTTTTGTATTTATTAAGAGCAGCACCATATCGCTTTATCAAATGATTTTTTCGGAATATATACTTTATCATTTTCGATTTTGTATTGAATATTATTTTTCTTAAGAGCTGCTGTGTCAACAGAATGAATACTATCACCCCACCGAACAAATTCCCTATCGTCACCGATGTCCCCAAAATACAAACTTACAAATACGATAAGAAGACATGAACATAGAGCGAGCAACTTCTTTTTCTGCAAATATCTCACCTCATCTACGTTTCCTTTTAACCGCAATTAAAAACGCAATAAATAATACGTTCACACCGACGATTAAGGAGATAAATAACCAATTCACACCTGTTTCTTTACTAACAGTATACACATTCGATTCTTCACGCTTTAAAACGAGATAGAACTTCCCGTTTTCTTCTCTTATAATTTCGTCTTCTAACAATCCTCTTAACTGTTGTTTTTCACCAATTGCACTTGCAGGTAAGGAAACTTTTTGTGTTTCTTTCGTATTATTAATTGCTACTAATGTTACTTCATCTTTGTACTTTCGTTTTAATATACTCATTCCATCTTTATCATATAAAAGTTCAAACGTACCACGTCGTAAAGATGGTCTCATTTGTCTAAGTTCGCCAAGCTTTGTTATGTGCTGCATAAACTTTTCATCTGATTTAAAATCCATTAATCGGCGATTATCCGGTACGCTTCCTCCATCTAATGCGATTTCAGTTCCGTAATAAAAATTCGGAATCCCTGGTGATGTTAATAAATAGGTAAGAGCTAGTTTCAAACGTGATGGCGGATAATACATATTTTCTTTTGCGATACGTGCAAACCTTTTTGTTTCTTGATTATCTAAAAACGTAACAAACTCCTCTTCTTTTTTACTCACATCATATAACGATTTCACCGATACATCCGCTCCGGAAAACGATTCTACTATTTTTTCATTGTATTCACTATCTTCTTTTGTCATAATACGAAAATCTTTCTTTATCACTTGCATATCCTTTTGAACGTCACCCCAGAAAGAACGCGGCTTTTTTTCACTATGTATTACATAACTTCCATCTAAATCGACTTCTTTTACCCACCATTTCATCGAGTCGATTACTTGTTGTTCGTTTTCTCCAAATGGAAATTGAAATACAACTTTCATTCCTTTTTCGTGAGCTTCTTTTACAAGCTCTTTCACATCATTTTCTGTTCCGAAATGTTCATTTACTTTTTGAAAATTTCGCACGTCTAATCCATCATACTGTCCACTTTCAAAAAGCGGCGAAAGCATAACAGTCGTAAAACCCATTTCTTTTATATAATCCAGCCTTTTTATAATCCCTCTTATATCTCCGCCCTGATAACCTTCTAAATTACCAACGTCTAACTGCTTGTCATTTTTCGGTTCTCCATTATTGAAGCGATCAATCATAATCGAATATATGACTTCATCTCGCCACTCTCTTTTTTCATCTGCAAAAGTATGTATTGGTACAAACAAAACGACAGCTAAACAAAAACAAATGAATAGGTTCCTAGTCCATATTTTTTCCACACGCATCCCCCAAGTTTTTTAATTGTAAGAATATTATACCAATTATCCAAGCAAATCGCATACGCTGATTTCATTCCTTCAAAAATACATAATGTTAGACTTTCTTACATGATTAATAAAATTTTCTAAAAATTCAGTTGATTTTCACCTCAATTTCGAATATGATATGAAACATAACAAATAATGTAATATTTTCTAACATTATAGGAGGGGATTGAATGAATACGGGAGATACAGTTTTTATGTTTATAACGACAGTAATGGTCATGTTAATGACACCAGGATTAGCACTTTTTTACGGAGGCATGGTTCGTAGTAAAAATGTATTGAGCACAACGATGCACAGCTACAGCGCAATGGCTATCGTCTCAATTCAGTGGATTGTAATCGGTTATTCTTTATCTTTCGGACCAGATTGGCACGGACTTATAGGCAATCTCGATTGGTTCGGCTTAAACGGAGTTACCTACGCACCAAATCCAGACTACTCATCTACTATTCCTCACAATTTATTTATGATGTTCCAACTCATGTTCGCTATTTTAACTCCAGCTTTAATTTCAGGTGCATTCGCTGAAAGAATGCGTTTTTCTGCCTTTCTTATTTTTATTCTTCTATGGACAACACTCGTTTACAATCCCGTCGCTCATTGGGTATGGGGCGTTGGCGGATGGCTAAGAGAACTTGGCGCGTTAGACTTCGCTGGTGGTAATGTCGTTCATATCACTTCTGGTGTTGCTGGTCTTGTATTAGCGATTTTCCTCGGAAAACGAAAAAACATAAACGGTACCTCTCCTCACCATTTACCATTTACGATGTTAGGTGCAGGTTTACTATGGTTCGGGTGGTTCGGTTTTAACGTCGGGAGTGCATTATCATTAAACGACGTCGCTTTAACTGCATTTATTAATACAAATATAGCCGCCGCTGCCTCTGCTCTAACTTGGATGCTATCTGAATGGTTCTTCCAATCGAAACCGACTGCGATGGGAGCTGCTTGCGGGGTTGTTTCCGGTTTAGTCGCAATTACGCCAGCTTGCGGATTTGTTACACCTTTCTCCGCCCTTCTTATCGGAGCAATCGGGGGCGTATTATGTTTCGGTGCTGTCTTCTTCTTGAAAACGAAATTTGGGTACGACGATACACTTGATGCATTCGGATGTCACGGCATCGGAGGAACTTGGGGCGGTATTGCAACTGGACTTTTCGCAACTACTACTGTAAACGGTGATGGCGCTAACGGTCTGTTTTACGGAAACGCAGCTTTACTATTTAAACAACTTGTCGCAATCGGAGCAACATATGCATTCACAATTATAATGACATACGCCATTATTAAAGCGATCAACTACTTCCTCCCTGTTCGGGTAGATGAGCACGAAGAACATATGGGACTTGATATTTCGATGCACGGTGAGAAGGCTTATGAGTATACTGAGCGAGTGAATTAAAAAAGAGATGCAATCTACTACTAGTAGATTGCATCTCTTTTTATTATACTGTCGGTGGTATACCCTAGTTGGTATATTCATGAATATATCAGCGATTATTCGGATATATCGACGATTTTTTAAATATATCAGCGATTCTTTCATTATATCGACGTTTCGACACAAAATATCGATTTACCAACAAATTCCGACATGATGAAAACGAAAAATACCCCGTGTAAAGCTTATTTTACACATAAAAAGACGACCGAAAACCGGTCGTCTTTTTCTATTTATTTCGGAGCATTCCCTACATATTGCGTAATATCAACATTTAACGCTTGAGCTAAACGCATACCGTACTCTTGATCTGCACGGAAGAAGTTACAAACAGCTAATAATTTCGTGCGCTCATTTACGTCTTTTAAGTCGTTTGTTAAGTTTGCAATTAAGTTATCTTGCTCTTCTTTAGAAAATGAACGGTAACGCTCCCCTGCTTGTTTGAAGTCATTTGGTTTCTCAATTTTTTCACGAGATACGTAGCCTTCTACTTTCATAGTTGAATCGCGGTAAGTTGGATCTTCAACCGGATTTTCCGTATGACGGCTCGGTTCGTAGTTTACCGTAGATGGGTTTTGATTTACTTGCATTGCACCATCACGTTGTTGGTTATGAACAGCTGCATATGGGCAGTTTACAGGAATTTGTAAGTAGTTTGCACCAAGGCGATAACGCTGTGTATCTGGGTAAGAGAATAAACGTCCTTGTAATAATTTATCTTCAGATGGTTCAATACCATTTACAGTTGCACTCGGAGAGAACGCCACTTGTTCTACTTCCGCGAAGAAGTTTTTCGGATTACGATTTAACGTCATTGTTCCTACTTCCATTAATGGGAAACGATCTTCGGGCCATACTTTCGTTGGATCTAGTGGATCAAAGTCTAAAGAATCCGTTTCATCTAGTTGCATCACTTGTACGTGTAAATCCCACTTCGGATAATTTCCTTTTTCGATTGCATCGAACAAGTCACGAGTTGCATGGTTGAAGTCTTTCCCTTGCACTTCTTGCACTTCTTTTGCATTTAAGTTACGTACACCTTGCTGTGGTTTCCAGTGATATTTAATATAGACGATTTTACCTTCTGCATTAATCCATTTAAATGAATGGACACCGAAACCTTCCATTTCACGATAACTCGCTGGTGTACCGTAATCAGAAAATACCCACGTCATCATATGTGTAGATTCCGGACTTAACGTCATGAAATCCCAGTAACGATCTGGCGTTTGAATGTTTGTATCAGGTGCTGGTTTTAAAGAATGCACCATATCAGGGAATTTAATTGCATCACGAATGAAGAAGACTGGTAAGTGGTTACCTACGATATCGTAATTTCCTTCTTCTGTATAAAATTTAACAGCGAACCCACGTGGATCACGAGCTGTTTCCGGAGAACCTTGACCATGAATAACCGTTGAGAAACGAACAAATACAGGCGTTTCAGTTCCTTCATTTTGTAAAAATGCGGCTTTCGTATATTGCTTCATGCTGTTTTTCGTTACGAATACACCGTGAGCACCTGCACCACGCGCATGCACAACACGCTCTGGAATACGTTCACGATCAAAATGTGCAAGTTTTTCTACTAAATGATAGTCTTCTAACAATACCGGTCCACGGCGACCAGCTGTACGAGAGTTTTGATTATCTCCAACTGGAGCACCTTGGTTTGTTGTTAAGCGATTATTTGGATTCATCTGGGGATCCTCCTCTTTCTTTCGTAGTAATTATTATTTATTTAAAATTATTATAAACTAATTATTATTCAAAACTAAATCTTTGTCAACTATTCCCTTCATTTTTTTGGAAACAATTTCAGCTAAACAATCAATAAATACAGGTTGTGCATTTGGCATATTCGGTCTAAAATATTGGGCGTTTAATTCATCCGTTACAACCTTACATTCATAGTCGTTGTCATATAAAACTTCTAAATGCTCTGCCACAAATCCAACTGGGCAATATACGAAAGATTCATATCCATGCTCTTCAAATAAATCTCTCGTTAAATCTTGCACATCTGGTCCAATCCATGGGTCTGGTGTATTTCCTGCACTTTGCCAACCAATTGTATAGTGCTTTACACCTGCTTCTGTAGCAATTAAATCTGCTGTTTGCCGTAATTGCTCTACGTATGGGTCACCTGCTGCAATAATCTTCTCTGGTAAACTATGCGCCGAAAAAATTACGACTGCTTTTTCTTTATCTTTAACTTTTGTAAACGTTTCTTTTATTTGATCTGCCCAATAGGAAATAAACTTCGGTTCATCGTACCATTGTTCAATTGGTTCAATAACAGGGCCACCAATGTCTTCTGAAAGACGAATCGCGCGTTCATTATATGCTTTAATGCTGAATGTAGAGTAATGCGGTGCTAATACGATACTAATCGCATGCTCAATCCCATCTTTCTTCATCTCTTCTACTGCGTCTTCTATAACTGGTGCAATATGTTTTAATCCTAAGTAACAAGTAAATTCATACTCTGTAAATATATTATTCATTGAATCCGTTAATTTATGCGCTTGCTCTTTCGTAATTTTCGCAAGCGGTGATATTCCACCAATTGCTTTATAACGCCCGATTAAATCTTGGAGCGCTTCTTCTGTTGGCTTACGCCCATGACGGATATGTGTATAATACGCTTCTACATCATCCAATGACTCCGGCGTTCCATACGCCATTACGAGTAAACCTATTTTTTTCTTTGCCATCTATTTCACACCTCAATTTTTGAAAATGAGAATCTTTTTCAAGAACATTTGTTTCCAATTATAACAAGCAATAATAAGTACGTCAAAATAATAATTCTAAATAAATATTATTTATAAGGTGATTTTTAATTTTATATGACAATTTATTTAATAAAAAAAGCGGCTCACGTACATGTAAGCCGCTTTTTTGCTATTCTTTAATATTTACCCCATACTCTTTAAACCAAACGTGAATTTGTGCTAAATGAGCTAGAAGTTGCGGCCCAGTCATTAATTGACCGAACCAAGGTGTTTGGAATGCACTTCCGCCTGAGTGGATTAATCCATTCAATTGCTCTTTATCAAACAATTCATGCAAAATTGAGCCTTTATCCGTTAATAAATCTTGTAGCCATACTGTTACCGCTTTTGTATAATGCGGGTTATGCGTTTTCGGATAAGGACTCTTCTTTCTATATAAAATGTCATGTGGAAGTATCCCTTCTAAAGCTTTACGCAATAGACCTTTTTCGCGGTTTTCATACATTTTCATTTCCCAAGGAATATTCCACGCATATTCGACAAGTCGGTGGTCCGCAAATGGAACGCGCACTTCTAAGCTTGCTCCCATACTCATGCGGTCTTTTCTGTCTAATAATGTTGTCATAAACCATACCATGTTTAAATAAAATAATTGTCGTCTCTTCGCTTCCAGTGGGCTTTCTCCCTCTAAAATAGGAACTTCTTGAATGGATTCTTCATAGCGCCTTTGTACATATTGTTGTAAATTTAATTTACTTCTCCATTCTTTCTTCAGAAGTTGTTCACGTGCTTCTGTAGAGCGCATCCATGGGAATGCACTTGATTGTAAATCATCTTCTCTATAAAACCATGGATACCCACCGAAGATTTCATCTGCACATTCTCCAGATAAACCGACGACAAAGTCTTGTTTAATTTCGCGGCAAAACCATAATAATGAGGAATCGATATCTGCCATACCAGGCAAATCACGAACGAGCACCGCTTCTGTTAAACACTCTGCTAGCAGTTCATTTGAAATGACGCAACGATGGTGAGTCGTTTGAAACGTTTCAGTCATTAAGTTAATAAACGGCGCATCTGAATTGGGTTGGAATGCATTTGCTTTAAAATATTTTTCATTATCTTCATAGTCAATAGAATACGTGTGTAATGGCCCTTTCCCTGATCTTTCATATTCTTTTGCGGCAATTGCTGTTATAGCACTTGAATCTACACCACCTGATAAAAAAGTGCATAACGGTACATCAGAAACGAGTTGCCTTGTAATAGCATCTTGTAATAAAAAGCGTGTTTTCTCTACTGTCTCTTCAAAGGAATCTTCATGTTTTTTGCTTTCTACATTCCAATATCTCCATATACATAAACCATTTTTTGAAAATGTCATTGCGTGGCCCGGTCGTAATTCTTTTATACCAGCATAAATACCGTGACCAGGCGTTCTAGATGGTCCGAGGCCGAATATTTCTGATAACCCTTCTAACGTTACTTCAGCCTTCACATCAGGATGCGCTAGTATCGCTTTTAACTCTGAGCCAAATAGTAATCGTCCACTATCATATTTATAAAATAGCGGTTTTACACCTAATCGATCTCTTGCAATAAATACTTGTTCTTTCCGTTCGTCCCATACAGCAAACGCATATATACCGTTTAAATGATCGACACATTCTTCTTTCCATTCAATATACGATGCTAATAATACTTCCGTATCAGAATGACCTTTGAACGTATATCCTCTTCTTAAAAGTTCCTTTCGAATGTCTTCCGTGTTATAAAGTTCGCCGTTATAGCAAATTGCATAATTCGCTTCATCCTTTAAACAAGTCATCGGCTGTTTACCACCCTCAGGGTCAACAACGATTAACCGTTTATGCCCAAACGCGACATTACCCTTAATCCAAACTTTATTATCATCTGGGCCACGCTTCGCTAACGTCTCAGCCATCTTCATAACGACGGCCCTTTCTCCTTCTAATGAGCGTTTATAATCCACCCATCCTGTAATCCCGCACATATAAATCATCCTTCCATCTTATTACTTTTCCTGAACGTGCAGTAATCCCCACTCTAAAAGTGCGGATACAAAAAAATGACAAACTTGACGATAACCTACCATCCGTATACGGAATAGTAATTTCACTCAGTAAAACGTGTTTTATTGTATGCCCACCTATGTCCGGATGTGTCTAGTTATAAAGAACGCGCGAACTGTCTATAACAAGAATAACTACTTTTCATAAAGGAGAAATCGTGTATGATACAACGTAAACATATTTTATATAACCAGCCTCGTGCTCATTCAGTCGGTAATGTAGAATATATAAACAATGAATGGGTATTCTTTGATGATGAAAATGACGAAGCATTTTTATTAGAAGATATTGCCGAAGATGGCTTTGAGGTTTTATATAACAACAACTGGCTACCAGCTCGTTTTTATGAACAAAACATATTGCAAATCGCAAATGAACAACACCCCCTCCAAAACGGGGAAATGATACGCATTCGTAAAAAATTACTCCTTAGCTATCATGAATGGCTTGAGGAATTACCCGATTCTGTTTTTGCGTTATTAACAGAATCATTGCAATCACTTCATTACTCTCTATATGATTGCATGTATTGCCATAATTATTTATCCTTCTTACCGAAAGAGGAAGCATGCGAGGGCGTAAATATTCTTTTATTTGATAATGAAGAGATGATCTGTACACTGCAGCACCATTTCGTTCGTCACTCTTCTTCAAATAAAAATATTTTCCGTTTTACGAAAGTAAATGGAGAAGAGTTGCATATCGATGCGACATAAAAATAAAAACCACCGTATCCCCCAAACATTTGAGAGATACGGTGGTTTTATTTTTTATTAGAATACTTGCCAACCAATCGGTAATTTCAGTCCAAGGTAAAATACCGCTACTAGTGCGACAATAAATAATCCCCAAACTGCCCCTGTTGCCTTATTCTTGCTCATTTTCACAAGAACCATTTCCATTCCACCGATAACTAAAATACCAGCTATCATTTTTAAACCGTACCACATGTGCATGTTACTTGTTGCAGTCTTCATAATACCCATGTACAACATGAAACCTGTCACAATAATGATAATGTACATAAGACGAAGCCCCATATGTACACCTTTCCCTTTTCTTCCTGCTGAATAAAGTGAATACGCAACGAAGAATAAAATTAAACCTAACGCCCATGCTGTAATATGCATATGTACCATCGTATCCCCTACCTCCTCTTTTCACACTTTTTCACTCTATATGATAACATGTTCATTTATTTTCAGGAAATGTTTCGCTTTTTTACATTTAAATGATATAATATTTAGAGTATTTACAAACTTCTTGTAATAACAAAAGGGGGAACAATCATGATTCAAACTAAGGATATTATCGAACTTACAGACACATACGGAGCAAATAACTATCACCCACTTCCAATCGTTATTTCTAAAGCAGAAGGCGTTTGGGTAGAAGATCCTGAAGGAAATCGCTATATGGACTTATTAAGTGCATATTCTGCAGTTAACCAAGGTCATCGTCACCCAAAAATTATTAACGCTTTAATTGACCAAGCTAATCGTGTTACGTTAACTTCTCGTGCTTTCCATAGTGATCAATTAGGCCCTTGGTACGAAAAAGTTGCGAAACTAACTAATAAAGAAATGGTACTTCCAATGAATACAGGTGCAGAAGCTGTTGAAACTGCAATTAAAACAGCTCGCCGCTGGGCTTATGATGTGAAAAAAGTAGAAGCAAACCGCGCTGAAATCATCGTTTGTGAAGATAACTTCCACGGACGTACGATGGGTGCTGTTTCTATGTCATCAAACGAAGAGTACAAGCGTGGCTTCGGTCCAATGCTTCCTGGCATTATTGTAATTCCTTACGGTGATTTAGAAGCGTTAAAAGCTGCAATTACACCAAATACAGCAGCATTCATTTTAGAGCCAATTCAAGGTGAAGCAGGAATTAACATTCCACCAGCTGGTTTCTTAAAAGAAGCTCTTGAAGTATGTAAAAAAGAAAACGTTTTATTTGTAGCAGATGAAATCCAAACAGGCTTAGGCCGTACTGGTAAAGTATTTGCTTGCGACTGGGACGATGTAACTCCTGACATGTACATACTTGGTAAAGCACTTGGTGGTGGCGTATTCCCAATCTCTTGCGTTGCAGCAAACCGCGACATTTTAGGTGTATTCGAGCCAGGTTCTCACGGTTCTACATTCGGTGGTAACCCACTTGCATGTGCTGTTTCTATCGCAGCTCTTGAAGTGTTAGAAGAAGAAAAATTAACAGAGCGTTCTCTTCAATTAGGAGAAAAATTAGTTGGGCAATTAAAAGAAATTGATAACCCAATGATTACTGACGTTCGCGGTAAAGGTTTATTCATCGGTATCGAATTAAACGAGCCAGCTCGTCCTTACTGTGAACAACTAAAAGCAGCTGGGCTGTTATGTAAAGAAACACACGAAAATGTAATTCGTATCGCACCACCTCTAGTAATCTCTGAAGAAGATTTAGAGTGGGCATTCCAAAAAATTAAAGCTGTTTTATCGTAATGATAGAGAGGTTGTCCTACACGTTAGGACAACCTCTTTCCTTTTATAGTGATTTATATTAAAGTTCAATTGTAATTTTCTGTTTTTTCATTCATAGAAGGAGGTGCGACATGCTATTAAGATATGGTAAACATATTAACTATTTAGCTACAGCTTTTATTTTAGTTACATTCTTTGGTTTCATCCTTTCCACAACATGGCTTCATTACTCAACTCCTACTACACTCACACTACTGAAAGCATCATTTTGGACTGCTGTTATTCTTACTATTATTGGATTTGGACGAGAAAAAAGCGCACTTGCGGTTATATTATTTGGCATTTGTACACTTGCATTAATTGGTCTTTACACTTTTGCCGTTATCGATTACCTCTATAACCCGAGACCATAGAAAAAAGCTATCTTTATACAAGATAGCTTTTTTCTTCATTTCACTACATTTCGCAAAGTACCAATTCCCTCTACTGTAATGACCACTTCATCACCAGCGTGTAAAAACTTCGGTGGTGTAAAGCCCTTTCCGACACCAGACGGCGTTCCTGTTGCGATAATATCGCCTGGTTCTAATGTCATCCCTTTACTTATCGTTGAAATAATTTCTTCAATTGAAAAAATCATTTTATTTGTGTTTGAAGTTTGTCTTACTTCTCCATTTACTACTGTTTCGATGTGTAATGCGTTCGGCGTTTCAACCATTGATTTATGCATTAAATACGGTCCCATCGGACAAAACGTATCGAAGCTTTTCCCAAGGAAAAACTGTTTATGTTTCCTTTGAATGTCACGAGCGGTTACATCATTTATAACTGTATATCCGAAAACATGGTCAAGCGCTTTTTCTTTTTTTATTTGCTTCCCTCGCTTACCAATAACAATAGCTAGTTCCCCTTCATAATCTAGTTCATTCGTTGCGTGGGAATGCCCATTGATTTTCTCATCAATTCCAATAACTGTTGTTGGTGCTTTCGTAAAAATCATTATATTTTCCGGAATAGACTCTACTCCGCCCATCTCGATTGCATGTTCACGATAGTTTTTCCCAACACAAAGTATATTCTTTCTTGGCCTTGGAATTGGTGCTAATATTTTCACCTCTGTTAACGGATAATACGCTACCCCTTCATTTTCCTTTGCCCAATTTACAATTTCACATATTTTCTCAAGACATTCAGTCCCTCTTTCAATACACTCTAACATTGTAATCGGAATCGTAACCTTTTCCCCTTTTTGTCTTTGCGCTTCTCTTAAGTGCAGTACTTTTTCTTCCTCTTCGTCTACAATACCTAAAAATACCTTTTCCTCTTTCTTCGCCGTTACAAAACGCAATATTTCCACTCTCCATCCTAAAACTCATACCATTTAATTGTATTCGCATCTATAAGAAAAAAACCTTCTCATGCACGCTAATTTTTACAATATTCTTCTCGCACCTTATTCGTTACCATTCGTTATTTGACATAAAATGTAGAAATTTTACTTTTTTTAGCGAAGTTGTTTCTTTTTTATGGGATTTTTGTATAATATGTACTACATATATACTAAAAATTTCATTTAGAGATGGAGCCGATTTCAATGTTTGAGCAAGCTATTGAAAAAAAACGTGAAAAAATGATCTATTTTGCCGAACGCTACGGAATGACTTCTCAAAAAACAGTGGATTGTAGCCAAGAACTGGACAGGCTCTTAAATGTAATTTGGCATGTACATACGGATTTTCAACCTAATCAAACATTCGAAACACACACGTAATAACGTGTGTGTTTCTTTTATTTCAAAAAAAAACACACATTTTATTGAAAACGCCCATACAATAGTAGAAAAGAAAATTTTAAAAACGAAAGGTGTTTTATATGCCAGCTATGGTCGGACATATTCGTATCGTCAATATTGGGTCAAGTGGTATTTTTCACATTGGAGATGTATTTGCGATTAGGCCTATTAGTTATTCACGTGCTTTCGCTGGGGCCGGCTCTTTTAACGTTGGAGATAATGTTTCTGTCTACAATTATCAAAGCGCAACGACTGTCAATGATTCAGATGTAATCGATCAAGCGATAATTGGTTCAACTTAAAGGAGGCAATTGCATTGAATTTTTACGTGAACCAAAGTATTATCATTAACAGTATTAGAATCGATAGCATTACGACTTCTTCTGTATTCCAAATTGGTACGGCCGGAAGTATTAAAGCTCTATCTAAATTTTCAAATACGGGTGGATTTACAGAACCTCTTCGCCCATTACAGGCGAAAGGACAAATTATTTCTATCAAACCATCAAACAGTTCTTCTTAAGGCATCCTTGTCATAAATATATAGCAGGAATATATTTACCCTCCCTATTGAAAAGGAGGTTTCACAAAATGAATCAAGATATATATACTTACTTACACCAACTTCAGCAAGCTCTCCAAATACAACAAGCAACCATCCTTAGCCTAGAAGATCAAGTCCGCCAATTACAAGAAGAGCTTAATGAATTAAAAAGTCGCCCCTCCTCTTCTATAGGAAAAGTGGAATACAAATTCGATCAATTAAAAGTAGAAAATTTAAATGGTACTTTAAATATTGGTTTAAATCCATTTTCAACAAAAGGACAACAAATTGAAGATTTTCAAGTTGATACAGAAACATTGAAGGTCAATCCTGAAACTGACACCAACCCTGACTTTTATCAAGGTATCCTTCAAGAAATGCATCGCTACTTAGATGAAGAAGCATATAATCGAATTCTCCATTTTGAACAAGAAGAGAGAACACCGCTTGATGAAATGTATCGACAAATGATGGTTGATGACATAAAAAAACAGATGGAGCATAGACTTCCTTATTATTTATCACAAGCTCAATCATATGAAGGTATTTCAACAGATCCAGATTATTTACGAGACCTCATTATTCAAGCAATGAAACAAGATATCGACAAAGCCTTTCTATCCTTTATTCAGCACATACCGGGAAATTTCCGAAAGGAGTAAGTATGTATGAATCTTAACGTTGTAAATCGCGAGTTAAAAGTCGGACAGATTAAAATGAACGGTGTATCTTCGTCCGCTCTCTTTTTAATTGGGGATGCAAATTTCCTCATTTTATCTTCTATTCTTGATACACCGTTTGAAACTGTTACAGAGGGTCCATTTGTACCATTAGTAACAGATGTCCCTCCTACTCCAGGTTAAGGAGACTGAGAAATTATGTTACATCATGTGTCTATTGTCCAAAATGTTTCTATTATTTCTTTAGGGATTGCTGCTGTATTTCAAGTTGGAGATGCAAATCAAATGGAATTAAAAAGTAGAGCTCTTGCCGTCCACAGGGAAATCCCTTGTTATATAAAAGGTGAAGGGCGCTTAGATGCATTTGAAATCTTTACAGATGAACACATTACAATCCCAAAGCGAACGACAGATGTCAAATTAAATATTATAAATGAATGCCCTTTTATTGAAGTAAATAACGTTGAATTGCGAACACTTTTAAATTCTGGTTGCTTTCAAATTGGAAATGTTGATTATGTTTTTAATAACTCTCGTATTATGCAAATCCGCCAATATATTACGGATGAACCTTCCGCTCAATAATTCATATAGTAATTAAAAAGCTTAGTAAAGTAGGTGGATGGTATGCCTTCTGTTGTTGGAAATCTCGTCGTTCAAAACAGTAACGGTTCTTTCAATTTAGGAGATTTTTATAACGTGTCTCCGAAAGAAAACACGAAAGCCTATAACGGATCTGGAGCTTCCAATGTTGGGTTTGTCGTGAATACGTTTAACGGTGTTAGTGCAACAAATACGTTTGATTCTGATGTGGCAGATCAAGATCAGATTGGAACAGCGTAAAAAAGAGGTGTCTCCTATAGGTGACACCTCTTTTTTATATGAAATAGTAACGGATCTTTTCTTTGAAAATTATTCATCACATCACCATTTATTTAAATGATAATCCGCCCTCCTCCAAAGCCTTTCTAAGCTTTGGTAAAGATGCGGGGCCCATACCATGCAGTTTTAAAATTTCTTTTTCACTATATTTTGAGAGCTCTTCTACAGTGTGAATACCATGGTGCTCTAATCCCCTTCTTGCTGGTGCTGAAAGAAGAGAGAGAAAACCTTCTTTTGGCTTTCTCTCTTTCTCACAGGTTGGGCAAGTTGGACAATCGCTACTTTTATAGTATTCATGTCCTTTTTCACACGTTCTTAACGTTTTTTCCGTCGCCATTTTCAAGCCCCTCTATTCCTCAATATTCACAACATAATTCCCATCAAAGAAGTATAAACATTTCTCTTTCACAGGATGTTGTAAGCTTTTCTCGAGTGCTTTTGCATATAACGAAAGCTGCACTTTATAGCGATCTTCTAAAATTGGTTTTGCTTGTTCAAATCCGCCTGGGAATTTACCTTCAATCGTATCTGTTTTGAAATCGATTAGCGTAATACCATCTTCTTCTTCAATCATGCAGTCGATAACCCCTTGGACAAGAATCGATTCCCCGCTATTCCCTTGCCAATCTTGATATGCTTCTTCTGCTGATAGCATCATCGTAAATGGAACTTCACGCTCAACACTTTTCGCCGCTAATACCCTTTTACCTAGGTCACTGTCAAAGAATGAAATTATTTTTTCAATCGCTATTTCTTCCGCCTGCTCGAATGTTAACAATTCCTTATTTACCATTCCAGCAATTTGTTCTTGAAGAACTTCAACCGTAATCGGCTTCTTCAAATCTACATGTTGCATAACGGTATGGACTGCCGTCCCACGCTCTGCGTACGTTAATCCTTTTTTCTCCATAAAGCGCGGACGTGTTTTAATTGGTGCACGTAGTTTTTTAATAAAGGCGTTATCGCTGCCTTCTTCAGACTGATAATTTCTCTTTATTTCTGTAACGGATTGCTTCGCACGATGAGAGGTTGCTTCCTCATACCCGTACTTCCACATTAACCTATCGTACACTTCTTCTTTTCGTTCACTTTGTAATGGCACAGCCTTTTTCTCACGAAGTGCTTCTAACAACTCTTGTTTCTCTTCTTGAACTGGCTCTGGTGCAAGTAGCGTGTTACCGTCCACAACTTCTACTTTCCAGCTAGTGTCATACCCGTAAATTTCATCTGGAATACTTCCTTGTCCTAATTCAAGAAGTATTTCACTATCACGATGTCTATATAATGAAGGTGCAATCCAGTCTAAATAGCAAGACGCTCCAGCACGTATGTGATCCGGTAATAACCATTCACTATGTTCCCTCGCATCGAGCCATTTTTCCATTTCCTTATTTGCATCCTTAACTGTTCCGATTAAAATTAACTTCTCTTTTGCACGCGTTAAAGCTACGTATAATACGCGCATTTCTTCCGCAATTAATTCCATTTTCATTTTACGTTTAATTGCAAGTTGCGATAATGTCGTATATTTAATTCGTTTACGCGGATCAATGAACTGTGAACCGAAACCGAAGTCTTTATGCAGTAAGAAACGTTTCATTAAATCTTGTGTATTAAAACGACGACCGAGTCCAGCTACAAATACGACCGGGAACTCAAGTCCCTTACTTTTATGAATCGTCATAATGCGAACAACATCTTCTTGTTCACCAAGAGCTCTCGCCGTCCCCATATCGTCACCGCGTTCTAAAATACGTTCAATAAAACGTAAGAAGCGGAATAATCCTCTAAATGATGTTGCTTCATATTGCCTTGCGCGGTCATATAATACACGCAAGTTTGCCTGCCTTTGCTTTCCAGCTGGTAAACCGCCGACAAAGTCATAATACCCTGTCTCACCGTACACTTTCCAAATTAAATCAGAAAGTGATTGTTGGCGCGCGAATTCACGCCATCCTTGTAGTAAGTTATAAAACCATTCTAGTTTTTCATGAAGTTCTTGTTCTTCTTCAAGCGGTGCACCTTTTAAGAATGAGCTCATTACTTCATAAAATGACCCTTTCTTTCCGTGAGCACGAAGCGTCGCAAGTTCTTCATCATTTAATCCAACGATCGGTGAACGAAGTACTGCTGCAAGTGGAATATCTTGCATCGGATTATCAATAACGCGGAATACGTTCATCATAATATTTACTTCTGTCGCTTCAAAGTAACCAGTCGCAAGGTCTGCATATACTGGAATTCCTTGTAGTTTTAACTCTTCCATAATTTGCGGTGCCCACGGCATAGAGCGAAGTAAAATAACGAAATCACGATATTGCACTGGTCGCATACTATCCGTTTTTCGGTCATACACTTCATAACCTGAATCGACCATCGCTTTAATGCGCTGCGCCATAAGACGAGCTTCCAGTTGCGCCTTTTCGACTTCCGTACCTTCTTCACCCTCTAGTACTTCTTCTTCCGTTTGCTGAATGCATAATAATTCAGCTGCTACATCTTCACCTATTGGATAGCTAGCACCTAGCTTTAATTCAGCGTCAGCATCGTAATCGATTTCCCCAACTTCTTCGCCCATAATTTGTTTGAAAATAAAGTTCGTACCTGCTAGTACTTCATGACGACTACGGAAGTTTTTCGCTAAATCAATCTTCATTCCGCCGCCCGATCCTTCTTGCGTGAAGCGTTTATACTTTCCTAAGAATAAGCCTGGTTCTGCTAGTCGGAAACGGTAGATTGACTGTTTTACGTCACCAACCATGAACAAGTTCCCTTCACTCTCAGAATCTTTCGTTACGAATTTAATAATGGATTCCTGTACGAAGTTCGTATCTTGATATTCATCGACTAGTACTTCTGCAAATTTATTACGATATTGAAGCGCTACTGCTGATGGCTTCACTTCATCATTTTCACTTTGTTCACTTAAAATTTGCAAACAGAAATGCTCTAAATCTGTGAAATCAACCATTCCTTTATCTCGCTTCATCGCTTGGAAACGCTCTGTAAAGACTTTTACGAGCTTCACGAGTTTTTCTAATACAGGATGCATATCTTGAAAATCTCGTAAGAAACTTTCAGGTTTGCGGCTAAATAACTCTTCTTGTAATTTCTTCACTTCATCTTTCGCTTTATTACGAAGAGAGTCTACTTGTTTTACAACATCCTCGTTGTAATCACTTTTCTTAATACGCTTTAACGTTTGCCACGATACGTTTTGCATCGCTTCATACACGCTTGTCCACGATTCACGAGCTGCTGATGATAACATTCCAAGTAAAGCTGCATCCGCTTGCAGGGTTTCAACGCGAGGCGCCGGGCCGTCAGGAAGCATTGCGAGTTCGGTTGCTTTACGAATATGTTGTTCCGCTGTTTCAAGCTGGAATCTCACATCTTCTAATAGGTAAGAAGCATACACTAAATCTTCAATTGTCTTTCCTTCCACGTCGTATGCTTCTACTAATTTATCGAGCCATTTTTCCGGATTTGGATGCGCTCTTGATTCTGTATGAAGCGCTAAAATCATTCTTTGTAAGTCATCATCACTACGGTCACTCGTATAGCGATCAACTAATTCAAAGAAAATACTATTATCTTCGATTCCATACTCTTCTTCTAATATGTCATCTAGCACTTCTTCTTTTAACAACTCATTTTCTGTTTGATTTGCAATACGAAAACGAGGATCAACATCCAGCATGTAGTAATACCCTCTAATTACTTGTAAACAAAATGAATGGATCGTTGAAATAGATGCTTTATTTAATAGGCTCAGCTGTTTTCTTACATGTTGAGATCCTGGCTCATCAATTAGTACTTTTTCTAACGCTTCTCCAATTCGATTTTTCATCTCTTGCGCCGCTGCATTCGTAAATGTTACAACGAGCAGGCGATCGACATCGACTGGATTTTCCTCATTAATAATCTTTTTAATCATACGTTCAACTAATACTGCTGTTTTTCCCGATCCAGCTGCTGCTGCGACTAAAATGTCACGTCCATTCGCTACAACGGCTTTCCACTGGTCATCTGTCCATTGACTACCTTCTGGTTTTTTAGGCCAATTCTCTATCATTCTCCGTCAACCTCCTCTCTAATTTTCTCCATCGCTTCACTATCTTTCATATCTTTTAACGTACGGAATTGATTATCTTCAAGTGATTCATCAAACTGACAGACAGATTTGAAGTTACAGAACGTACATGCCGCTTTATTCCCCTTTTTGTAAGGAGCAATATCAATAACACCTTCTGTAATGTCTTTTCCGATATTTTCAAACGTATGGTGTACATATTTTTGCAGTACGTTAAACTCTTGCTCACTTGCAATGCTAGAACGCGCACTAAAACTACCGTCTTTTTTCAGACCAGCAGAAATAATATCTGAACTTCCTGTTGAAAGTTTGTTATCCATTAAACGAACAACGTCAGCATCTCCTAGTACGAGGCCTTTCATTTTAAATTTCTTTAAAATTTCTTTTTCAATTTCAGCTTCAGATGCGTCACCTTTCATTTCAACAATCGGGTTATGAATATGAAAGTACAGTACACCAGCAGGTGATGCTGCGTGGCCTTTTTTCATCCACGTTTGTGCATTTGTAGTAACGACATCTAAATACGTTAACATTTGAAGTGCCAATCCGTAATACACTTCCGTTAAGTCTAACGCTTTTGAACTTGATTTATAATCAATAATACGAAGGAATGTTCCGTTTTCATCTTCAGCCTTATCCACACGGTCAATACGGCCGATAACTTCCATCTTCACACCATTTGGTAATGAGAATTCCATCGGCGGAAGCGATCCCGTACCGCCCATACCGAATGGCACCTCTAAATCAACTGGTACGAAACCGCTCGACTTCGCGTGTTCACGAAGAATGATTGACGTACGGAAAATGATTTGTTGTAGTTTTTGTTTTAAATAGAAATGACGATTTGAGCTTAATAAAATTTGTCTTTGTAATAACGGTGCGATTTCTTCTATTACTAAAACAGAAAGATGCTCACACTCTTTTATTGATAAATCCGCCCAAGTGCGGTTTTCGCGTAATAGCCTGTCTGCAATTCTCTTCAGTGCTGCATGGAATAGTTCACCGATATCTGGTGCATCTAGTTTAAAAATATCACGCTCTCTTAACGATAAACCGTGCTGCGCGAAATGAGCGTACGCACAACGGTTGAAGAGTTCCATACGAGAAACGCTTCCTTTTATTTTATCTCCGTATAAATCTCTACTTACTACCGTACTTAGTTTCTGCGCACGATTTCGATAGAATAAACTCGATAACACGCGACTACTTTTTTGTTTCCATTCATCCGAAGTGACGTAGAAGTTATAGACGTCCCACCAAAAATCTAGATTCCCTTCAAATCCGTATCGCTTCCACGTTTGTAGTTGCTGCATGACATAAGATAACGTCACTTCTGGCGTTGCTACGTATGAAATTTGTTCCGAACGCGATAAGTCGTTTACGTCATTCGTAATAAACGAGTCTTTCACATTAGGGAACATTCTTTTTATTTTCTTAATAAAGCTAGATGCAAGTAATGTCTTTCCTTCTTCATCTGCAAGTGGGCATGAAATATATAATTTCTCAGACGCTCTCGTTACCATCTGATACATAACGAACTGCTCTTCTAATAAAGTTTGTCTCGTCGTTGGCGCGAGTTCAATTCCTGCCGCACCAAGAACTTCTCTTTCCTCATCAGAAAGCATCCCTTCATCCATCGGTGCTGCTGGAATAACTCCTTCATTTACGCCGATAATAAACGTAGCTTTCACATCTGATAACCTGGAGTGATCAATATTGGCAACTAATACTTGATCTAATGATGGCGGAATGTTAGCGAATTGAAGTGCCTCAAGTCCTGTCGACATAACGTCCGTGAACATAGATAGTGACATTTTCTCCTCACCAAGCATTTCTACAAACGTATCAAGAAGGCTCATTACTTCTTCCCATACTTGTTCATGGTCTGTTGCAAATAAGAAATCTCCGCTCTCTTCTGCACGTATACGTAATTCTTCTAACTTCTTTGGAACGTCAAGTTCTTCTAAAAATAAGTAAACCGCTTCGCACATTTGCATCACTGTTCCCGCACGCTTTAACCTTTTTTGCATGCGAATAACTGGCGTTCTTACAACATCACGCAGCCTGTTTATTTTCTCTTCCATTTCACGTTCAATATCTGTTATCATTCCGTTTGTATCGTCAAGTGAACGGTAACGGCGATACATCCACGGATCCTCAGAAGTCCATCTCTTCCCTTGTACACCGTACGCTAAACAGTAGTTTTCGAACTCATCCATCTCTTCACGCATCATTTCTTTCCTTACGTCTAATGGATATAAAAGCTCTGTTTTCACGCAGCGAAACACCGCGTCATAACGCCAATTTCCGCTAATAATTTCTAAGGCAGAACGAATACACTCTACTAATGGATGATGTGACATCGGGCGTTTTTCATCGATGAAGTGTGGAATATTATAATCTGTAAATAACGTTCGCATCACATCGTAATAACTTTCCCCGTTACGAAGAAGTACTGCAATATCTCGATAACGATACGTTTCATCCGCGACAAGTCTACGAATTTCACGAGCGACCCCTTCTACTTCAGCTCGTAAATTCGCCGCTGTACTAATTGTTACACTTGCTTCATCATAATACTTTTCATTCGGACGCGCTTCATAATGCGTTTCTAAATGAGCTAATGCCGGAGAATGAAAACGCGGTTGTTCCATAAGTGGAATTGTTTTTTCAATTTCTATTTTCTCTTCACGCGCTACTTGTTTTATTTTTTCATATGTTAACGTCGTTTCATAAAATAAATCCAGTTCATTCACTGGCTGCGCTAATGTTTTTTCATCTATCGTTAACGTAATTGTGACTCTCGCTCCACAAATCATGAGCTGTCTTACAATTTCAAGTTCTTGCGGAGAAAATGAATGAAACCCATCTATATAAATTTCAGCACCATTTACATACTCAGACTGCGGAAGCTTTTCCACTAGCAATTGTAAATAGTCTTCTGAATCTAAATATTTCCCGATTAAAGCACGTTCAAAATCATCATATAATAGCTGTAAATCATATACTTTATTCGCTAATAACTTTTGCTCAGCACTGCTACTATGCGCATCTAATTGTTGCCACATTTCATATACGTTAGATGGCGTCACATTGTAACGTTTAAACTCCGCAATCATACTGCCAAGATGCTCAAAGAAACCGTTTTGCTCCGCTGCTTTTTGGAACACCGATAATCCATCTTTACGAGATTCTACAATTTTACGAAGTAACATATGCACACCCGCTTCATCAATATGAAGACGACTCGCTCCGCCAACTTCTTGCAACACCTTCCAAGCTAATCGTGAAAAACTAAAAACTTGTGCCCGAATAGAACCTCTTACATCCTCACTTTCAATTAACGCCTGCTGCGTCTGGAATGTCATCTGTTCTGGCACAAGATATAATATTGTTTTGCCTCTCGGGCGCTGTTTTAACTCTTCTTGCACTTCTCGTAAACAAAGTGTACTCTTTCCACTTCCCGCTCTACCAATCACCAATCGAAGTGACATGTAACCCCACCTTTCACTTACACAACGAACGTTAGTTTGCCACTATAATTGTATTATAGTACACGAAAAAAGACAAACGGAGTTGTTTGTCTTTTCTATACTTCTACTTCATTATATCAACCTTTTGAAAAATTCGTTTGCACCTCTTGAATTGGCCAATATCTTAAATCGACTTTACCGACAACTGTATCAGCCTTCACAAAGCCAAAGTGTCTACTATCCCAGCTCCCAAGGCGGTTATCGCCTATTACAAAAATATGACCAGCTGGCACCACCTTTTCTTTTGTTAACTCTTCTAATGTAAAATCACCTGTTAGTTGCCTTCCATTTATCTCTTTCTTGTACTTCTCTAAATAAGGCTCATCAATAAATTGACCGTTTATATACAACTTATCATGCTTATATTCAATATGGTCTCCAGGTAAACCGATAATTCGCTTTACATAGTCTTCTTTTTTATTCGCATGAAAAACGACGACATCGAACCTGTTCAAGTCCCCCACTTGATAACTCACCTTATTTACAACGAGCATATTGCCATCCTGCAATGTCGGCATCATTGACTTCCCCTCTACAACGTACGTTGAAAAGAAAAACGTTCGAAAAAATACAGCTAATAGTACACCAATTAAAATTGTTCGTATCCACTCTAGGCCTTCTTTTTTCAAAGTTTTCTTCATCCGCTTCTCCCCTTACCCTTTAATAATGAAGCTTGCATTTATAAAGTGAAACTTAATCGGTGGGGATTTTGTTCATCCCGCACCGATCGGGCAATTTGATCCCCACCTAACTTCTCTGCTTCAGCCGAATTTTTTGGAGGGAGTTTCACTGCCCTCAAATAGTGGGACAAAGAAGACTATTCTTAATGTAGTTCTAACTTTACTTCAATTCTTTTACCGACATACCATAAAATAAAAATAACAATCGCTACAATAACTGATTTCACCGGCTTATGAATAAACGACATTAAATCATGACCGATGTACGTTAAAATAAAAATCATCACAAGCTTCCCGAATGCGAGCGCAAGTCCGAACTGTTTTACGCTAATGCGAGATAAACCAGCTACAACGTTTATAAGCGCAGACGGTGTAAACGGAAAACAAAATATAACAAACACTGGCGCGAATCCTTTCCTTTCAATCCACCCCATTGCCTTGCGCACTTTCTCATGCTTATTTACAAAAGAAAAGAAACGGCTTCGTCCAAAATGGCGGATAATGAAAAAAACAAGCATAGCACCGATTACTGATCCAAGCCATGAATAAAGGAAACCCAGCCAAAATCCAAATGCAACAGCATTCGCTAGTACAAACACAATAAGTGGTAATGCTGGAATAAGCGCCTCTATCATCGGCAAACCGATGCCAAGAAGCGGTCCGAACGCCTTATAACTTTCAACAATATGATCCATATTTTCTGGTGAAAAATACTCTTTGATTGACTGAAAATCCATTCTACACTTTACCCCTTTACTCTAATTACTACCTCTACTGTATCATTGCTTTTCTGAAAGAGGAAATGGTAGATACGACATATGGAGATGTAATTATTAAGTTTCCATGTCCTTCATTAGAATTCCTTCATTATTTAGCTATGATAATCTTTCAATATTCGACAGGATATGAAGATAATTTAGACACTATACACAAATTGTAACTTAACGGTTACGTTTGATGAAAAAGCAGAAACTACAGAAAGGAATAATTCGTCTTTTTCAAAAAAATACCCTTACTGCACGTAAGGGTATTTCTACCTATATAGAAAGAAGTATCATGTATGCCACAAATATAAAATGATATATATCCACACTACATTAAATATATATAAGGAAATTACCATTATATTGTTCCATTAAAGAACAATATATTTGTACATCTCACTCGGTTTATTTATGAATCTTACAGCGTAAACTGTATATATAATGAAATAAAAAAAGGATGAGTCTCCTCATCCTTTTCCTCTCACACATCTTCTTCCCTAACAAAATACACTTTCTCATAAGCTGGTCTTAATGTTGATTCATCTCTTTTATCAATTTCTTTAAAACAAGGATTTCCTTGTTTCTTCTTTCGATCTTCATATTCTGTACGCAGTTTCGCTGTACGATTTTGTTGATTTTCAAAACTACTTTTTGATATTTCTAATTTCACAGCAAGGCCATTTATAAATCGAATCATAAGATTTCCATCTTTTAATTCTCGATTACTTTCGATATAAAAATGCGACAGCCACGCGCACTCTTTTCTAGAATAAGAATAAGTAGGGAAAAAATAAAGTTGATCTGTCGGACTGATTGCAATCGGTGCTTTATGTGTAATGTGCGTTAACTCTTTCGTTCCTTCTTTTCTGCCCAAAAAACTAGATCCATGCTTACGACAACTTCTCTCTATAATATCTAGAGGCTTTTGAAATACGAAAAAAGAATCTTCCATTTCAACAACTCGCGTAACAATTTTCTTTTCACTTAGAATAACAGGAAGTAAGGCCATTGTATTTTTAGTTACAACATAATTTTCGACATAGCGTTCTACTTTACTTTCCATATCCTATTATCTCCTTTTTTCATTTTCTATTTATATTAGCAGCTGCATATATAATTTTAGCACCTATGAAAAGGAAATAGGTAACAGGTTCCGCTTTTTTACAATTTTTTATCATTTATCAAACATTTGTCAAACAATAAAATCACGATATATAAATTAAATAGTTTTATAACCATAAAAACAGCATTTATACTACCTATAAATATTTATTATCCCTTCCTCTTTTTACATCATTACAACAATTAACTTTGCTATAATTAAAATATAAATCCAATATATGGAGGGCCCTTATGGAAGAAAAAGAGATCCAACCATCGATTCAAATGAAAAATAGTAGCGTCATTATCGTGAAAAACTCAGCTAGTATTATATTCGGTTTATTTTTCATTCTGCTATTCTTCGCTAAACCATTTCGTAAATCGAAATGTCCTGAATGTAAAAAACGCGAGAAGAAAAAAGCAGGAAAAGAAGAGTAAAAGGCCTTCCTTTTTGGAAAGCCTTTTACTCTTCTTCATTACCTCTATAAACGTCGAGTACAACTTCATTTACATATATCTCAACAACAAAAAAAGGATGGCATGAGCCATCCTTTTTTCCATCATCAACTATAAAATTATAGTTTGATTACGTTTTTAGCTTGAGGTCCACGGTTGCCTTCTTCGATTTCGAAGCTAACTTTTTGACCTTCTTCTAAAGATTTGAAACCTTCAGTTTCGATTGCAGAGAAATGTACGAATACATCGTTTTCGCCTGGAACTTCGATGAAACCGAAGCCTTTTTCGTTGTTAAACCATTTTACTTGTCCTGTTACTGCCATGATTATTTCCTCCTAAGAAAATACAAATTATTTTAGTCTTCCTGTATAAAAAAAGAATCCACACATTATCAAACACGAAACATAAACTAGTTCTCACATACTTTTTCTCGTTCGTTTTCGGCACTTGATAATATATGGATTGCTTAATTTAACTATTCAACTGACATCATCATAGCATACTTAAAATAAAATGTACAATCTTTTTTGAAAATAGAATTTCTAATTTTTAGTATTTCTTATAAAATAAAATTATCTCTATTCTATATAAGGAGGAATTCATGACAACCAAAATTCCTAAAAAAACATTAAAGAGAATTGAAGAGGATATTGAAAATAATAATCTCGGAAAGGCAAGAGAAAGATTACACGGTCTCATCTTTACATACCCAAATGAATTACATCTTCGAAAACAAATCGGAGACATTTATTATAAATTACAATATCCAGAAATGGCTGGACGTTATTGGTATCTAGAGGAGCATAAAACAGATATTATGCATGAATCATGTTTATTATTTGAAAAATCAATGGGAAATGATCCTTATCATATTGCGCGTGCTTTAAAATTCAAAGGCGATTCTAGCAAGATAAAGAAATTGTATAAAGAGCAGCCTTTATCTCCAGTACAAAAAAAAGTAGCAGAGGAATTAGTATATGAATATAAAGAAACATGGGAAGATAAGTTACTCTCTCTTGGGTGTCTAGTATTCCTTGCTTTCCTTCTTTTCTCTGCTATTGTCGGTATATTCACTATTTGGAATTGGATTTTTTAATTATAGGGGGAATTTTCACATGTCAAACTACGAACAAGAAGAAAAGCTAACAGGGGGAAACGTCTCAAACGTATATCGTTCTGAAAATACTGTTCGGCGGGAATTAAAGCCAGACAGTACAAAAATTCATAAGCTATTACGTCATCTAGAAAACAAAGGATTTCATTATGCCCCAAAGTTTTTGGGCATAGATGAAAAAGATAGAGAGATTTTATCATTTATAGAAGGCGACGCAGGCAATTATCCTTTAAAAGAATTCATGTGGTCTAATGATGTGCTGAAAGAAATCGCAAAGATGCTCCGTCTGTACCATGATGCTGTAAGTGACTTTCCGTTATTAGCTGATTGGAAACCGATGGATCATACCCCACATAACATTGAGGTTTTATGCCACAATGATTTTGCTATATATAACATTATTTTCAATAATGAAAAGCCAGTCGGTATTATTGATTTTGACGTCGCTGCTCCTGGTCCAAGAATGTGGGATATCGCTTATACGCTTTATACTTGTGTACCTTTAAGTCGAGTGTATTATACGGAATCAGGTGAGGCAATTCATTACGACTCATCGCAACATGCAGGTCGTATTAAAGAAAGAGTAAAGTTGTTTGCTCAGTCCTACGATAAAGATATGGACGAAAATTACTTCGAAATGGTGTTACTACGTTTAGAAGGGTTATGTACATATGTGAAAAGAAAAGCACAAGAAGGAGACGGAAATTTCCAAAGAATGATTGATGAAGGACATCTAGATCATTATGAAAAAGATATGACGTTTATTCGTAAGCATGGGAAAGAATGGATCTAATATTATTTCTATTTTTGTTAGTAAATATATTTTAAGTTATGTTACATATATCCGAATAATCGTTCATATCGTTTCTTTTCCTACCGGAACTATCAAGCTAAAATCTCGAGATACCCCCTAACGAAATTTTAGCTTTCTATAGTTATGTAAGAGAATTCAGCCCATTTTTTCGTTTCACAAAAATTTTATAATAATTAAAATCACATTATAAAAATATTATATTATAATACAACTAGTTAAAGGGAAACTTTAATCAGTGGGGTTTTGTGCATCTCCCACGTAACTTCTTTGCTCCAGCCAACTTTTGAGGCGGGAGTCTTACTGCCGCAAATAGCGGGATAAAATTACAAGGCCGTTTGCCATGGGGGATTTACATACATGAAAAAGATTTTATTTTTGTTATTGGCTACTATTATTACGTTAACATACCTTCTAGTTTTTAATAAGACTATTGATTCTGAAATTAAAGGATTCCCTATACCTTATGAAGCTAAATTAATTCATACTACTGAGGAGATAGGTGAGTATGTATATAAAGGCGATTGTTTTGAATCAGGTTTATCTATATGGTATCAAATACATATAAAATTAAAGGGATGGGATAAGACTTTTGCAGAGGGTGGAATGAAAGTTTATGAGAAGGATAATAAAAAAGTAACCGTAATATATTTAACGGGAGAAGATGTTATCAGTTTATATAAAGAGTAATAAAAAAGGTGATCACTTAATTGTGATCACCTTCCTTTTATTTCGTAAACTGAGCTTCTTCTGTAGAACCTTTTAACGCTGTCGTTGATGAAGTACCGCCTGTAATGACTTGTGCTACTTCATCAAAATAACCTGTTCCTACTTCGCGTTGATGACGAGTTGCAGAGTAACCGTGTTTCTCTGCTGCGAATTCCGCTTGTTGTAATTCAGAATATGCTGCCATGCCACGCTCTTTATAGCCACGCGCTAATTCAAACATGCCGTAGTTTAATGAGTGGAATCCAGCAAGTGTTACGAACTGGAACTTGTAACCGTAAGATGCGATTTCTTTTTGGAAGCTCGCAATCGTTTTTTCATCTAATTTTTGTTTCCAGTTAAATGACGGTGAACAGTTATAAGCGAGTAATTTCCCTGGATATTTTTTATGGATTGCGTCTGCAAATCGTTTTGCATCTTCTAAATTTGGTTCAGACGTTTCACACCAAACGAGGTCTGCATACGGTGCATACGCTAAACCACGTGCAATTGCTTGATCCAGTCCTGCTTTCGTACGATAAAATCCTTCTGGTGTTCTTTCTCCTGTAATAAACGCTTTATCAACCGGATCGATATCACTCGTAATTAAATCGGCTGCATCTGCATCTGTTCTTGCAACGATAATTGTCGGTACTCCCATTACGTCCGCAGCAAGGCGTGCGGAAATTAAATTACGTACCGCTGTTTGTGTCGGCAGTAATACTTTTCCACCTAAATGTCCGCATTTTTTCTCTGAAGATAATTGATCTTCAAAGTGTACACCTGATGCACCCGCTTCAATCATACCTTTCATAAGCTCGAATACGTTTAATTGTCCGCCAAATCCAGCCTCTGCATCTGCTACAATCGGTACGAAATAATCTGTATCATCGCTTCCTTCCATATGCTGAATTTGATCCGCACGTTGAAGTGTTTGATTAATTCGTTTTACTACAGCTGGTACGCTGTTCGCTGGATATAAGCTTTGGTCTGGATACATATGTCCAGAAAGGTTTGCATCAGCCGCTACTTGCCAACCACTTAAGTAAATTGCTTTTAATCCCGCTTTCACTTGTTGCATCGCTTGGTTTCCTGTTAATGCACCAAGTGCGTTAATATAATCTTCCGTATGAAGCGATGTCCAAAGCTTCTCAGCCCCGCGGCGTGCTATTGTATGTTCAATATCAATCGAACCACGCAAACGAATTACATCTTCAGCTGAATACGGACGTGTTATTCCTTTCCATCTCGTATCTAATTCCCAGTTCTCTTGTAATTTATCGATTCTTTCGTTTTTCATTTATTCCATCCCCTTTTCACTTTATAAAATTTCATAACCCGGTAATGTTAAAAACGGTACGAACTCATCATTCCGAATGAGGTTTGTAAACAATGTTGTCGCCTCTTGGAATCTCCCTTTCTTAAAGGCTTCTTTACCAATCTCTCTTTCTATCTTTACTAATTCTTCTTCTTTCCATTCTTCCATTAATTCGAGCGTAATATTGCGGCCATCATTTAGCTTTCCGCCTTCATGACGAATCCATTGCCATATTTGTGCTCTGGAGATTTCCGCAGTTGCTGCATCTTCCATTAAGTTATAAATTGGCGCTGCTCCCCGTCCACTTAACCAAGATGCAATATATTGAATACCTACACTAATATTCGTGCGAAGACCTTCTTCTGTAATCGTTCCCACTGGTACTTCTAATAAATCTTTTTCTGTAACACGTATTTCTTCACGTTTCCTAAAAATTTGATTCGGCGTTTTCATAATGTGATTAAATACTTCCATCGCAACCGGTACAAGTCCCGGGTGGGCAACCCAAGTCCCATCATGACCGTCTAAAGCTTCACGCTCCTTATCAGCACGCACCTTTTCGAAAGCCGCTTCATTCGCTTCTGGATTATTTTTAATCGGAATTTGTGCTGCCATTCCTCCGATTGCTGGTGCATTACGGCGATGACATGTTTGAATTACTTTTAAAGAATACGCGCGCATAAACGGCGCCGTCATCGTGACTTGCGCTCTATCTGGCAGTAAAAATTCATTATGATTACGGAAACCCTTTAAGAAGCTGAAAATGTAATCCCATCTTCCGCAGTTTAAGCCAGCAGAATGATCTTTTAGCTCATACAAAATTTCATCCATTTCAAACGAAGCGTGAATCGTCTCCAATAGCACAGTCGCTTTAATTGTTCCGTTTGGAATACCGATGTATTTTTGAGCAAATACGAATACATCGTTCCATAATCTCGCTTCTAAATAACTTTCCATTTTCGGTAAGTAAAAGTACGGGCCACTTCCTTTTTCTAAAAGCGCCTTCGCATTATGGAAAAAATACAGACCAAAATCCACTAAGCTGCCGGACATATTTTTCCCATCAACTTGCATATGCTTTTCCTCTAAATGCCATCCTCTTGGACGCACAATGAGTACAGCTGTTTTATCATTTAATCTATATTCTTTTCCTTTATCATTTTTGTGTGAGATCGTTCCCTTTACTGCATCTCGTAAGTTAATTTGGCCTTCAATCGCATTTTCCCAAGTTGGTGAATTCGAATCTTCAAAATCCGCCATAAAAAGATGAGCTCCTGAATTTAAAGCGTTAATGACCATCTTTCTATCTACCGGTCCAGTAATCTCTACGCGGCGATCCTCTAAATCTTTCGGAAGATTGGCGATTGTCCAATCCGCTTCACGTATGTGCTTTGTTTCTTCTAAAAACTTCGGAAACTCCCCTGCATCAATTCTTTTTTGTTTCTCTACACGTTTTTGTAATAGTTCTGTGCGGCGCTCATTGAAATTTTCATGTAGTTCCTTTAAAAAACTAAGCACCTCAGGTGTCAATATTTCGTTGTACGCTGGTAACATTTCTCCGGGCAATGTAACCCGTGAAGTTCGCGTCGACATATTAGCATCCCCTTCTTAAACTGTTTTATAACAGATTTGATTTTATGTTTTATATTATATAACAAATCTTCAGAAAAGGAAGTTTTTTTTGAAAATTCATTTCATTTTTTTTGAAAACGCCGTTCTTTCGTGCTCTATTCCATACAAAAAAGGCCACTGTTATACAACAACGGCCTTTTCGTAACATCTTCCAAAATTAAAAATGAAATTATATCAAATACAACTTTACATTTCAGAGGTAGCACTTCCCTTCACCGATAGCTCCTTTTCTCTTCCTTTACGAAAAGTGAGTGCCATTCCTACAAAAATAAGGACAATCCCTACAACTTGCATACTAGTCGGTCTAAATCCGGTAAAGACCGTATCTAACAAAATTGCTACAGCAGGATCTAAAAACACTAATACAGAAATAAGTCTCGTCGATAAATCTCTTAAACTGTCAAAAAACAAGTAATATACAAACCCAGTATGTATAAGTCCTGTTGCCGTTATCATCATCCAGTTCGTCTCTGTTAAACCTTGAAACTGTCCGAAATCCACAAATGGTAACAATAAAAATATACCTAAAAACGTTTGTACAAATGTCATCGCATATGCACTCGTATGCTTGATTCCTTTTCCTAATAAAGTCGTAAAAGCATAAAATAACGCTGCAAGTAGTGCCCATACCATTCCAGATGACATGAGTTTCTCGAGCGACACACTTCCATCTACTCCAGCTACTAAAACCGTGCCGAGGAAACAAATGACAATGGACATAACGGCAAACGCTGTTAGCCTCTCTTTAAATACGATACTCCCAATCATTAATACGATAATTGGAGCGAGATGATAGACAGAAATTGCAATTGTAATTGACATAACTTCAAACGCTTTAAATAGAAATACCCAGTTAAAAACGAGAAATACGCCGCACGCTAATATTTGCACAATCTCTTTTTTATTCCACTTTTCATTTTTATATTGTCCTGTCACTAACCAACATAACGCTAAAAATATAGTTGCACAAATACAACGAACAAATACTAATTCAAAAGACGGTAAACCTGTTTGGACAGAAAAAAATCCAATTGATCCGAAAATAGACATCGAAAGGATCATTTTTATAGCCGGCATTGATTTTTTATTGTACACCCTTTCTCTCCTCCTACAATCACTCTCTTATAAAACTAAAAATTCTAAAAACATTACTTATTATTATATATTACAATCAAAAAATTGTAAAAAACTAGAATATAACGATTGACATCCACACAAAATTTTCATAATAAAAAATCATCCTTTTGTATTCCACAGGATGATTTTTTATATGTATTGAGAGGTCTATATATTTATGAAGACTTACATATACTCTACTATTTTTGAAGAGTAAATTGGGAAACTATCTGTTTTAGTCCTCCTGCTACGTTGTGCAGATGTTCAATTGAAGTCGAAATCTCTTGAACAGATTTTTCTTGCTGTTGAATAGACTCTTTTACCCTATCAGTTCGATCAGATGATCTTTGAGAAATTTGCGCCATATCTTCTGTAGAAGCAGAAATCTCCTCACTACTCGCTGCAATTTCATCTGTAGACATAGATACCGTTTGAATTTGCTCAGATACTTGCTGCACTTTTTCTGTAATAGTTCCAAATACTTTTTCTGTATGCATTACTACTTGTGTACCTGCCTGTACCTCATTATCTACTTTCCCCATCATATGTACCGTATGATTCGTTGTTCCCATAACTTGAGTAATAAGCTTCTCAATTTGTTTAGCAGAGTCACTAGATTGTTCTGCTAATTTTCGTACTTCATCTGCCACAATTGCAAATCCTCTACCACTTTCTCCAGCACGTGCAGCCTCAATTGCGGCGTTTAATGCTAATAAGTTAATCTGAGAGGTAATACCTTGCATAACATCAATGATTTTAACAATTTCTTCTGATTGTTCTTTCATAGTCTCTACTTGTTTCACACCGCTATGTACTGAATTTTGGATTGTATCCATCTGTTGAATCATTTGTTTCATTAATTTGTTACCACTCTCTGCATCTAGTGCTGATTGAGCAGACAATTCATTTACAGAGGATGATGTATTCACTATACTCTGCATTCCTTGTGTCAACTCTTCCATCGCACCCGCAGTTTGTTCCATTGCTTGCATTTGGCTCTCTGCGCCATTGGCAACTTCTTCAATATCCATAGTGATTTTCTTTGCTGCACCGCTAGATACTTCTGATGCAGATACTACTCCGTCTGCATGTTGGAATAAAAGCTGAATATTATTCTCTACTTCTTGCATATTTGTTCTTAGCCCTGCAATCATCTCGTTAAAATCACTTACTAATACACCTAATTCATCTTTAGCATTATAATCACCATGTACAGTTAAATCTCCCTCTTTTGCTCTTTCCATCATACGACTAACCGTTTGTAAAGGAGCAACTATAAGTTTGCTAATAATATAACTTACTATACATATAATGATTGTAGTAACTACTGCAAGAATGATAAAGGTAATAACAGAGCGATCTATCATTTTTTGAGAATCTTTAAATACTTGGTCAGCTAAGTTTGAAACATAAGTTTCTAAATCTACAGCATAACCAGCTAACTCTACTCCCTTCGGTTTTAAGTCCTTTTGAAATTCGTTTACCATTTGAGATTCATTTGTTCCCTTCGCTTTGTCAAACAACTTCTTATATGTCTCCATATAACTTGGCAAAGATTTCTTCATCTTCTGAAACAGCTCATCCTCTTGCTTACTTAAATTAACGCCATCATCATATTCTTTTAATAAAGAATCATATTTTTTAAGATCCTTTTCAACATTACTAATAATCCCTTCTTTATTTGTCCCCTCATTCTGTGACGTTGTAATTAATTCTAGTAAGTTATATTCTAGTGAATTTTGTGTACGAAGCATACCTTCTAATATAACTGCAGAATTTTGATAATCATCTACTACAATCTCTGTATCACGCTTAATCTTATTAATAGAATTAATTGCTACACAGCTCATAATTGTCATGCCCAAAACTGCTAATGAGATAAGTAAGAATAATTTATGTTTCACTTTTAAATTTTGTAAAAAATACATATTTCCACCTTTATTCCTTTATATATAGATTTTTAGAATTTTATAGCTTATTATTTACAAAATCTCAATAAAAAGCAATGATAAATATTCCCAATACCAAACTTATATTTCTATAAAAAAGAAGTAGCATAATCGCTACTTCTTGTTTTTTTGTTCCTCATATTGTTCAAACGTATGAATTCTTTCGAAAATTGGTGGATGTGTGTATAAGAAAAATTTGACTAACACAGGTGGATTCACTTGGCTTAAGCTTGTTTTTGATAAATATTGAAAAGTTCTCACACCAGATTTCCCATCTTTCGTCATATTTAAAGCATATTGATCTGCCGCTCGTTCTTCTATTCGTGAAACGTAGTTTGTTGCTGGTTGTGATGCAAAAGATAATAAAGAGGAAATTAAGAAAAACAAAGGTAAAATTGAAAAACATGCCATTTTGGAAATTTGCAGCGTATCTCCCCATTTTCGAATACACATATTTAAAATACGACTAATTACATACATACCTATAAACGATATGAAAATATAACTCGCAACGCCCCAATATATATGTTTCATTACGTAATGTCCCATTTCATGGGCCATAATAAATAAAATCTCTTTATCTTTTAATTGCTTAAGCGTTGTATCCCACATTACAATACGCGAGTTAAGGCCAATTCCTGTTACATATGCATTTAACGAATTCGTTTTTTCCGACATATTTACTTCATATACGTGTTTAGCAGGAATGTCAGCTTTGTCTGCCATCGCTAAAATTTTCGTTTCTAACTCTTTATTTTTCAACGTCGAGAAGTCATTGTAAAGTGGATCAATAATAACAGGCTGTACGAACGTTAAAAAGATTGTAAATGGTACAGAGAGTGCCCATCCTGCTAGCCACCATCTCTTCGGGAATTTACGGATAAGCCATAAAAGAACTGTAACAATGAGTAACATCGTCGCATAATTAACCCAAAAATCGATAACGTGATCTTTTATCCAGCTTTGTGTACTTTGCGTGGAAATACCGTAATCAACCGACACTTTACGCCCAATCCATTGCATCGGTAATGCCAGTACCGTTGTGAGTAATGATAAATAAAAGAAATAAATCGCAACTTGTAAGACACTTATTTTAGTCGTTTCCGTTGACCATTTCTCAAACTTTTTTGAAATACCGAGCACGAGTACAAATAATAAAATAATCCATTCAAGAGGCGTCGCTAAAAAGAACAGTAAATTTTTCACGCGCGAATAATCTTGGCTTAGCGTAAGCTCTTTCGCATTCATAAAGGTTTCTGGATCTGCACTCGTTCCTTTATACATGTCCGGAATGAGTTCATGATTCCATCCAAATAAATACCAATATATAAATAACGCAAATCCAACGTACAAAAAAAGCGACCACCCAATAACTTTCCTCACGTTATTCCCTCCTCTATGCTGCCTGTCTATTATTATTGTAAGTTCGTACATGCTAAATTAGAACAAGCTAATTACGAGAATTGCTCGAGAGCCTTCTATTTACATAAAGTGAAACTTTAATCAGTGGGGGTTTTCTTCATCCCCCCACTGATTATTAGCCTTCACCAATCGGGCTTTTACGGGCAGTTGATCCCTCGCCTAACTTCTTTGCTGTCACTGAATTTTGAGGTGGGAGTCTTACTGCCCGTTAATGCGGGATAAAAAAAACTCTTCTACATAAGAAGAGTTTTACCTATTTTTAGACACTTTCCTCGGTTCATAATTCGGAATAAGAAAAGCACTTACAAACCAGCACATTAAACCAGCGCCTTTTACATATTTTACATATTCATAGTCTTGAAAAAATAGCGTCGTTATAATAATCGTAAAAAAACCTACTAAAACAAATATATACCCTATTTGTTTCTTCGATAACATAAATACTTATCCCCCTTAAGGCAGTACATCTATTAACAAACTGAAATCTTGTACCGAAAAAGAACTATATTTCATAATACCTTGTACAGCTAAAAGTAAAACAAGACCGATCACACACATATAGTTAACACTTTCGTCACCCTTTTTTTCAGTAACCATGCCACCACTTATACATAAGACCCCTAATAAATGGAGCGCTAAATACATGAAAAAGTAGGCTTCCTCCCAGCGGAGAATAACATTTACTGTCGTTATTAGCACTATGCTAAGTAAAATCAAATAAAAAAACTTATTTGATGATATTGTTTCATTCATATAATTTTATACATTCCTTTCAAATTTAGAATTAATGATGTCTCAAAGCTATAAAGTAAATGATTGTTTTCATACCATAAAACAAAAGGAAAGCTCCCATTACTTTCGCGAATACTTTATGAACCCGCACATACTTCTCTTCATTTTTTCTGAAGATACGCTTCATCATTACTTCTAACATTAGACCGAATATTATTAAAATCCCTAATACAATAAGAAGAGAAATAATATTTTCTTTTAAATGAGTACTAGAAAATAAGTAATACTCCGGAAACACAATTGTATCTACTACAGGTTAAAAAGCCAATGACAAAAGCCTTTATCACACATATCTGTAATAGACGTAGCATCTATAATGTCTTTCAATATTTTTTCAATCGTTTTCTTCGTCTCATTTATCTCCCACTACATTTGCAAAACTCTCTACCTGCTCTGCGTATATAACTGGCACTTCTTTACTCCAGTATTTGCGGTTAACAAATAAAAAGATGAGTACTAAATTTAATCCTGTTATAAAAATAATCAGTCCTGGAAAGAACGTCGTATAGTTTGAGAAATCTGCAAAACTCATGATCTTTTCTCTACTTACTAGGAACGATGCACAAAGTACAAATGTATTATTTAACATATGTATCGCAATTGGCATGAGTAAGCTTTTCGTACGAATATATACGATTGATAATACGATACTAAATACGGCGGCACCGAGAAAATCGACATGTAATATCGCAAATAAAAGTGCCACTGCAATCATCGCTATACTCGTTCCCCATTTCGCAGCAAAGCGCTGAAGTAAAAATCCACGAAAAACAAATTCTCCAATAATAGGTGCGATAAATACAACCATAATAAATTGATATATATATCCCCCGGCACTATCTACAATCGGTTTGTGTAAAGCATTCATAATAAAATCTGGTGTAATCCATGCAAAGCTGTACATGTATAAAATCAGATACCCGTAACTGAACATGCACAACATAATCGTAATGTATATAACTTGCACCAAGTTAAATGTTTCATTTTTATTAAGAAATAATGAAAATGAAACACGGTGCTTTCTATACTCATAAAAAATCCATGCAATCGGAAGGATATAAAATATAAGTATATTTATAAAAGATGAATTTTGTATATGAAATGTACTTTCTAGCAATTTTTCACTACTTCTCGCTACTAAAATTAATAGTGCAAATACAATTAAAAAATATCTAGCTCGCATCATTTGAAACGGATTCACACTCATCTCCTCCCCTATGTTACTTTTATCATATCATTTGATTCTTAATTTTTTATAAAAGAAAACCTTAAATTTTCCTTAAAAATTCCATATGTTACAAAAAGATGATATGATATTCGAGGAAATTAAGGGGGATTCTTATGTATCAAGCAAATATATTACTCGTCGATGATGAAACAGCAATTTTACAACTACTAACTACCATTCTTGAAAAAGAAGGTTTTTCTCATATTACAACTGCAACATCAGCTGAATTAGCTTTATCTCTCATCGAACAAAACAATTACGATTTAATTATTTTAGATGTCATGCTTCCTGGACAATCTGGTTTTGATATTTGTCCAATTATTCGCCAACAAACAGATTGTCCGATTTTCTTCCTATCAGCGAAGGCATCTGATCTAGATAAAATATCTGGATTTTCATACGGTGCAGATGATTATATTACGAAGCCATTTAATCCATTAGAAGTCGTAGCTCGTATGAAAGCACAACTTCGAAGACATATGAAACAAACCGTACCACACGAACAAAAAGCACACTCCATTTCATTTGGGAGATTTGAAATTGATCAACATTCCGCAGAACTTACAGTAAATGGACACGTTGTCGAATGTTCCGCTCAACTGTTTCAACTACTACTCTTCTTTTGTGAGAATCCGAACTACGTATTTTCGAAAGAAGAAATATACGAAAAAGTTTGGGGAGCACCCGCCTATAATGGCGATGACAATACTGTTATGGTCCACATTCGAAAGCTACGCGAAAAAATTGAACAAGACCCAAGTAAACCAGAATACATAAAAACTGTTCGCGGACTTGGCTATAAGTTCGTTACAAAGTAGGGTGACAATATGAATCTTAATAAACGACTTATCATCCAATTTATACTGCAACACGTTTTTGTTTTAGTTACATTACTTATTGCTGTAGTCGCTGCTTTCACTTATTTAATTTTTCTTGTTACTAGTATTTCATACGAACCTAATATTCCGGATTCTGATAGTTTTACAATTTCAAGATATATCTCTTCAGAAGATGGCGATATTACGTTAAAAACGGAAGTAAAAGATTTAATTAAAGAGAAAAATGATTGGATTCAGATTGTAGAGGAAAACGGGAAAGTCCTCTATCAATTTAATACACCAAGTGATGTCCCAACTTCTTATACGAAAACATCTTTACTCGCACATATACAGAATCATATAGAAAGCCCTTATACATTTACATATTGGGAAATTGAAGTAGAAGAAAAAAACGTACTTGTTATTTACGGCGGTATGTTAAAAAGTAATGCATTACTAAAAACAATTCAAAAAGAACACTCTTCTGTACCTACAGATTCGTTCACATTAACAGAACAAGAAAAACAGTTACTCTCTAAAGAAAAAGCAACAATGCAAATATTTAATCATAATGGCGAAGAGGTTTTTTCCTATCCAACTGGAAAGAAAAAAACACTTTCTACAATACAGACTGCTCTTAACGAAAAAGAACCGTGGAATCATAAAGAAAACACGTCTAGCTTTTACGATGCAAATAGTGGTCAGCTTCTCGTCGTTACAGCAAAAAATGAACGATACTACCCAGATGACGAAATTGAGGATGTATTTACTAAGAAGTTTCTAATCGGATGCGGATTAATCCTTCTTATCGTCTTTGTTTATTTAGTCATTCTATCTATTTGGTACGGAAATAAGTTTGGGAAACCGTTACTACACGCAATGCGTTGGCTTAAAAATATCGCTGGTGGAAAATATGAAGAGCCTGTTAGTAAAAAAGGAAAACCAGTTCGATTCAGGCGATCTGGTAAAGAAAAATGGTCATTTCGCTTATTTAGAGATGTTACTAGCTCACTAGAGCACCTTTCAATTACACTCAAAAAAAATGATGCGATGAGGCAAGTACTGCAGCAAACACGTGAAGAATGGATTACCGGTCTAACGCACGATTTAAAAACACCACTTAGCTCTATATATGGCTACGCATTATTACTAGAATCAAAGCAGTATAACTGGACTGATCGTGACATTCAGCAATTCGGCAGCGTTATGAAAGAGAAATCTCAATATATGACTACACTAATTGACGATTTAAGCTTAACGTATCAATTAAAAAATAACAGCCTTCCTGCCCAGCACGTAAACATTGAAATGAATCAATTCGTCCAAAAAGTATTATTACAATTTATTAATAATCCGACACTGCAAAATCAAAATATTGAATTCGTACCGAGCTCAAATAAAATTCAATATTTCATTGAAGAAAAATGGTTCCAGCGTATTATCGAAAACTTACTAGCAAACGCTGTGAAACATAATAATGAAACGACAAATGTAATCGTAAAGCTTTCGCAGGATGTAAATTCATTTACACTATCTATTTCAGATAACGGAAAAGGAATGGACGATAAAACGAAAGAACTTTTATTCGAGCGATATTACAGAGGGACTAATACAGAAGAAAGCAACATCGGAACTGGACTTGGTCTCGCCATTACGAAACAGCTCGTTCATGCCCATAACGGGACAATTTCTATTGATAGTGAACTCGGGAAAGGAACGACGATTGTTCTTGTATTTCCGTTTCGTTCATAAAAAAGGTGCTTTACAAAAGCACCTTTTCTTTAATACTCTTCTATGATAACAATTAATAACTTCCGGATTTGTTCATATATGCTTAGTTGGCGATTCAATTCCACATATTGTTCCATATACCTATAAATAAATATTCTGGATACGCTTGTAAAAAGCTTTTATACAACAACTCTCTTTGTAATTCCAGAATTTTTTTAGAAAAAAGAACATAACTCAAATTCCCATCTATTAATGACGTATAACTGTAAAAATCCTCCACAAAAGAATCTGTCTTATATTCCTCTTCAATTCTTTCTATATCTTCCGATGGGTATGGTATTTCTAACTCTTCTTTTAAATATTCAAGCTTTTGACGAAGTCCATGTTAATTTTTACTATGTCTTCTCTCCTATTTCCCTACTAACACAAACACATTCTCATCAGGCGCTTCCATTACCGCAACATGTCCTGATTCTGTTGGAAATGGTTCACGAATCCATTTTACATCTTTATTATCTTTTAAACTTCCATACGTTTGTTGTACATCTTCTACTAATACTTCGACTTCCATAAAATTAATATCCGGATGATTACTTATTACTAACTCCGAACTTTTTTCATCTAGAAATTTCAATCCTATTAACGTCCAAATAACCCCTTCTTCTAGTTCTCTTTCTATAATCCAGTTTTGCTTCATTCCCATTTCTTTATAAAAAGAAACCGACTTCTCTATATCCTTCGTATGTATAGATACACATTCTAGTTTTTTGAACATCTTCCCATTTCCCCTTTATTAAAAAGCGAACCATCTCCCAATGATTCGCTTTTACCCTATTATTATTTTTTCTTCACCGGTATCCAAAGCTCTACTTGAGCGAACTCACTCTTATCTTCGTGGCAACGCTCATCATATAGTTCAAACTCTGTAACGCCGCAATGTTCATATCCTGAATGCGGGAACCATTCTGAAAATACTGCATTCCACGTTTGATGAATAGACGACACCATTTCTGCATGAGGAACTTTCGGTGTTGTAAATACGGCATATGTTGCTGCCGGGAAAGTACGCTTTGCAACCTCATTTGGTACATTTTCAAAGTCTGTAACTTCCATTCCGATAATATAAGTGAAGTCCCCTGTTTCTAAATTAAAATCTGTACATAATCCAAGTTCTACCCATTGGCTCGTATCTTTACGATTCGGAATCGTTGTTCCAAGATCTTTTTGTAAATATTCTTGCCAAAATGCTGGAATGTCTTGGTGGTTTTTCCCTTCTTTACTTGTCGTCTTCAGTTCATAACCTGCTATTAAAAATTCTGGTTTATTTACAATACGATATTCCATTTGTATGCCCCCTAAATACGGATTTAATTTTCTTTGTTTTACATTCACACTGTAATACATCGGTGTTTCAATTTCTTGTTTTCGATATTCACTCGGTGTCATTTGAAATAATTTTTTAAAGGCTCTCGTGAACGTTTCATGAGATTGAAAGCCATGCTCAAACGCGATATCAATAACTTTTTCATCCGTATGAGAAAGTTGATAAGCTGCCCGGGCTAACCTCCTCTTTCGAACATACTCCATTACTGTATCACCTACTAACGCCTGAAATACACGATGAAAATGCGACTCAGAAAAACCTGCAATGCGAGCTAAATTACGCAGCGTCTGTTTTTCCATTACATCCTCCTCAATATAATCAATGGACCTTTGAATTTGTGTTTCATAGCTTTCCATCTCTGTTCACCCGCCTTATATGTATTATGATAAAAGAGAATCCTATCCAATTCTTGACGTTTTTTACTATAATTTTAAAAACAAATGTAACTTTTTTATATGTATTTCGTTGTTATGTATGAAGGGAGGGAAATTAGTGAAACGCAAACAATCATTAGAAGACATTTATTCAGATCATATGCATGATTTATTTCGCTATCTTCTCTCCCTAACCGGAGATTCCCACTACGCGGAAGATCTTATGCAAGAAACATTTTACCGAATGCTCGTCCATATTGACTATTATAAAGGAGAAGAAATTAGACCTTGGTTATTTACAATTGCCTACAACGCCTTTATCGATTGGTACCGAAAAGAGAAAAAATATAAAACAACGAAAATTGAAGAATTCCATTTACCACACGTGCCAAGTACAGAGCACTCTTATTTCGTAAAACATGAGATTGCTAGTTGGTTAGAAGGTTTATCTTCTCTTCCGCTCGAAAGACGAAATGTCCTGTTACTACGAGATTACTACGGATTCTCCTATAAGGAAATAGCAGAAATGACTGGTCTCTCATTAGCGAAAGTAAAAATTGAATTACACCGCGGACGAAAAGAAGCAAAAAGCATAAAGGAGTGATACAGATGGGTTGTGCAGAGTTTAAAAAACTTTGGGAGAAATATGAAAAAGGAACGCTCACACGTGATGAGCAAGAACAGTTAGAAAGTCATATAGAAACTTGTGCAGAATGTGAAGCTCATTTAGATGAATTGCTTACGAAGAGTGAACCCGTAAAGAAAAAATTACCGCCAAAAGATCTTAAAGTTCCTTTTTGGAGAATTAAGTGGAAACATCGATTACAAACGTTTGGTTTTATATTATCCATTTGCATCGTTATATATATAATCGGTGGGGTATTATCAGCCTTTTATTTTCAAGCTAATAATGATAAAAGGCTAGAAGAAATTAGAGAGGTTCCTTCACTTGCACTTGAAGCAACGATCCCAAATAGCCGCGTTATGGGGGGCGGAACAAGTGTAGAAGCTTTTTTCCGTACGAACAGCAGCTTTGATTTAGTAAGAACCGTCGGTAAAAAAGAAATGCCACTCGGTACAGTAGAAACAAAAAGCTTCTTATCATCTGTAGATGTCACGAAACAAACTTGGATGAATCCGTTCTATCAACCAAAGCTTTTCTTTGTTCATCCTAAAACAAAGCAGGGTGATTATTTAAAGGATTCCTCAAAAAAAGTATGGGATACACTTGCAAAAGTACATGATGGAACCGTTGCAGAAGTAGCAATTTCTTTTGATAAATCTTACACTTTAAAAGAATTAGAACCGCTTTTATATAGCATATTTGAAGCACAAGAACTCCCTCCAACTCCTGTATGGTACGCTTTAGATACAGGGCAAGACAGAAAAAATGTAGATGACTATATCCTACATGGCGGAGAAGCTATAGGATTTCCAGAACATGTAAGATTCCTCGATAATGATACTGACAAGCAGAAAACGCAAGAAGATCAAGTAATCGAAATGATGCGCGTCCTTTCTATCCATAAAAAAACAGTAAGCAAAATAGCTGCGCTTTCTGAGAAAGAACTAAACTTAGATAAACGTTATCAATATGTAAAAGATAACGGTGTAAAAGTATACGGAATTGTTATTACTGGCCCATCGAAAGAGTTATTAAAATTACAAAACTCCCCGCACGTACGTTATGCGACTCTTGGAGATATTGAGATGTGGAATTGGTTTGATAATTAACAGGAAAGAAGTAGAGCATCCAAAAGTGATGCTCTACTTCTTTTTAATTAGAAATCACTTTCACATACATCCCTCTCACCGATTTTTCATAAGCGATATCGCTCATCTCTCTTATTTTTTCTGATACGACAGATGACTGAATGATTTTCCCTTCACGAAGTAATGGCGGGTCAATAAGACGGACTTTATTTTTCTGATGTAAATCATACTCACTTCTATCTTCTCTTACTTTTACATTTGGATGGACTTTTCTTAATAAAGCATGTACTTCTGAATCGTTACATAGCTGCAATTTTACTATAAGCTCATGATCTTCAAGAAGAAAATCATCTGCATGAATAACTTGTTTATGAAGAGCTAACTTTAACGTCTTAGCTAACATATCATTTCCGTAAATATTAGTTGGTTGCATAAAGAAATCGATTACTTCTTTGTAATACGTTTCTGTAAACCATTCTGCCATTTTGATATTTTGAAGAACCATTTTCCCATCTACTTCGATGACATCCGATAAAAAATTGTGAACTTCTTCTAAAGAAACATATCCGTATGTATACATATCTCGTAATGTGTAATCCACCCGGTCTGCACATAATTCCGGCGCGGATCTTTCCAGTAACGTCCACTTCGAATCATCTAACAAAATATCTTCATAGTTATAACCATACTTTGAAAGAATTGCTGGAATTTCTGAGTTTTTCACAACAGAACTAAATATCTCTTCATGATAACTTTCATTCATATTATCAAAAACGTAATCCATTACATGAGAAAAAGTAGTATGTGATACGTCATGCAGTAAACCAGCAATCTGCTCTTCTACCGAACCACCTAGTTTTTTTATTAACAACATAACACCAACTGAATGATTAAATCGCGTTACATTCCATTTCTCATTCATTAAGTAACTTGCTCCGGCTTGATGAATCCCCTTCAACCTTTGCACTGGTTTACTTAAAATTAATTCTTCTAACACTTGATCTACTTCAAATTCTCCGTATAGTACATCTGATATGATCACTTACAGTCCCCCTTTTCAAGCAGAGTCTTTTTATAGTATCTCTTTTTTAAAGAAGAGTAAATATGCTATTCTGTCATTCCAATATGAACGTTCTGTTTTCAAAAAAGCGATCCTCTATTCTCATCAAGTTAAATCATAAAAATTAAAATATTTCCACAGTTCTTCTTTTTTGTTTTAATAGATTTATAAATGCATATTCATTTAAAAACAGAAATAATTGAAAATCGATTCACCATTATAGTATGAAAGGTCGGATAACTATGGGTAGTTATTTTCCAAAAGCGGGGAAGCTCATTGGTGGAATCATTATACTTCTTATTTTGCTTTCATCTCTTTGGCTTATATGGATCGGAGAAACAAACATTCGTTACAGTGGGGATCATACGGGCACACTGCCTTTTTGGAACAAGTGGATCCCTGTTATTGTCGGTATACTCCTTGTTCGTTTCTTACCATCTCATCATAAAAACTATAATCCCCTTCAACAATTTGAACTAAGGTGCATCATAATTCAAACTGTTATTTTATTCTTGAGTGGCTTCCTCTTCACAATTTGTCTCCTCACCACGAACTTTAAAGGAATGACATTACAATTGTGGTTTATGATATTTAAAATTATTTTATTATTATTCACTCCATTCATGCTTCTTTTGTTTTATAAAAGTAACCCCGAAAAAGAACGACAAAAGCCTGTAAAATCAACGGGAGGTAATAGATGGTATCGGTTTACACCACTTATTGTCATTATAGTCTGGGGTTACTTCAACTTCTTTTCTACATTCTCTACACCATTTGTTTCAGCGAGAATGGAACCCGCGATTTTAATCTTAATTTTACTTGTAGGATTTCTTATAAATAGTGTACTGGAAGAGCTTTTTTATAGAGTTTGGTTGCAAACACGTTTGGAACTATTACTAGGCACTTGGCCGGCTATACTTCTTACATCATTATTATGGGCAAGCTGGCATATTGCATTACACGGCTCTGGTCATTGGGATATTGATACAGCTACGGTTATTGTGAACCATAGTATCGTAGGTCTATTCCTTGGATATTTGTGGGCGCGTTATCGCAAGGTATGGGTAATTATTATTGTTCATGGATTAATTAATGCACATCCACAACAACTAATTGAGATTATATTCAAGTAAAGGTCGCGATTACGAAATAAAAAATAAAAGGGATTACACATATTAATCATGTATAATCCCTTTTATTTAACCTTATTCAAACGTAACTTCTACCTGCACAATCTCCGACCTACTACCAAGTCTAAGCGGCGGTCCCCAAAATCCGAATCCAGAAGAAACAATTGCGTGGAATGCGCCTTTTTGTGCGTATCCCCAGTCTAGCTCGTACATTCTTCTCGTTACAATATGATTTGGCGCCATTTGTCCGCGGTGCGTATGACCGGATAATAATAAGTCTACACCTGCCGCCGCTGCTTGTTTTAACTCGAATGGCTGGTGATCCATTGCGATAACAGGCATCGATTTATCTACCGTACTCATTAATTGTTCAAAGCTTTGGCGATCTCGCTCTGTTTTATCTCTTCTTCCAACGAGATAAAAGTCATCTTCAATTGTGATCACTTCATCTAAAAGAATACGAATATCAATCCTATCCATCTCTTGTAAAAACTCTGGAACCGCTCTGCCGTAGTACTCATGGTTTCCTAAAACACCATATACGCCTAATGGAGCTTTCATTTGTTTCATAATATGACCCATGTTTTTTTGAATGAATACTCCTGGATGATCATCGATAATATCACCTGGCAGTAAAATAATATCAGGTTCCATTTCATTTACATGACGAACAAGTCTTTTCAAATGCGAAACGCCAGACAGTTTACCGAAATGCATATCAGAAGCCATCGCAATACGTAAACTTTTACGCCCCTCTACCTTTTTCGGTATGTGCACTTCGTATTTTCTTACTACTGGACTATACGCATTAAATACTCCATATGCAAAGATAAAGATAAACGCAGCTAACACAGCCGCCCCTGTCCAAATAATTGCTGTTTCTTTCTCAACCGAAAACTGTAAAAGAAAGACTGTTATATCAGCTAACGGCAATAACATAAGGGCGTATTGTATGACTGCAAACCAAATTGAACCAATCGTTCGAAGGAATGGGAGAAACTTAAACACTTGCACGAGAATATACGCATAAGAAATAAATCCGACTACGAAAGCATAATACCCCCAGGACTCCCAGCCAAATACTGCATGAAGCCAAACCCATCCGTTCCAGCCGATGTAAAACATAAGTAGCGTGTATATAATTAACATAGTAAATATATTGAAATAACGAAGATTCTTCACAGCTAGCCTCCTTATTGATTTCTTCTATTATAACTTGTTATGCACGTTTAACGTAAATATTAAGCACAGCAATCTTCACAATAAAAACATTGATAAGCACAGCGTTTTAAAATTTTTAGGAACTGCTGTAATGGGCATTTTAGAATCTTACGTGTTAGGCGAAATTGATAATGATATTGAATATGTTGCGATGCAGGTTGGGTTGGAAACAACGTAAAAGATGTTGATCAAAAAACATTTAATAAATCATTTACACTAGATTGGAAGAATAAAAAATTGGTAGAGAAAAAATAAAGAAAACCGAACCGCCACTTAGATGACGGTTCGGTTTTTATAGTTCGTTACCTTACTTTCAACAATTGAGCTAGCTCTTTAAGACTCCCTCTCAAAGAAAGTTCATTATTTATGTTAAAATATTGCGAGTAAGTTTCTGTCCTTAACGATTTTATCACGTATTAAACAAAATCATTTAAAAACGAAGAAAGGATGGTACTAACATGGAAAACGTATCAGATTTACATAAAGAGGAATCAATAAAATCCTTACAGTCAACAATCCGTAAACTCGAAAGTGCCTTGTCACAAATGACTCAGAAAGGCTCAAATACTACGTTAGTAAAGAAACGCCTCCAGGCAGCTTGTATCGGCTTAGCAATGCTAGATAGTGTTTGGAATCAAAAACCTCATCATTACAACCAGGAAGATTTAGCAGAAGCTCGCAATGTTCTTATCGGTTTGCTTCCATCAATTGAAAAAATTTACGTTAAGTCAAAGGTTGGTAGTCCTCAAAGAACTCTTTTAGAAAGAAGGATTAAATCTTTGGAACTTGCTATTCAAGCGATTAATAACACTTCTAATGAGTAACTTTTCCAACTAAAAAGTGGCAGGTGCTTTCATTCATTAAGAACAAAACAACTGTAAAGAGCCTTACTACAAACGTGTAGCAAGGCTTTTATTTCGAGCTTTATTATTTATAAGTACAATTATAAGCAGATTAATTTATCGTCTTAAACCCATTGTACTCATCCTTTTATTAATAATAATTATCAATAAATATCAAAAATAATAAACACCCCATCAAATGATGAATGTTTATTTATTACACAAATATGCTTTACGATCATTTTTAAATAATAAATAGTGCGCTGTATGAACTTTCCTCTCCAAATAATCAATTGAATACGTACCAGATGGATCTACTAAATCACCAATTGCTCCTGAAAGCTGGTCAATTACTTTCTGCAGTGTTTCTAAGTTTTTCTTCTCATTTTCAGCGTTCATTTCATCCATAATGTCACAAATAAGATATTGCACTCGCCGCAAACGTAATTCCTTCTGCTCCATGTATATCTCCTCCCTACTAGTCATATTACGGTTTAAATATATGGCGTCATAGCTTAACCAATGCAAAAAAATAGAGGCAACCAACTTCATAAAGCTGGTTGCCCCCCATTCTTACACTTGCATCGCTTTTTCTCTCAAAGCTCTTCTTAACAACTTACCCGTCGTATTCTTCGGCAATTCTGTTAAAAACTCTATGCTCATTGGCACTTTATATTTTGCTAAATGTAACGTGCAATAATGCATCAGCTCTTCTTCTGTTACGTTCGTTTGTTTCAGAACGACGAAAGCACGCACTGCTTCTCCTAAGTTTTCGTCTGGTACACCAATTACGACAACTTCAGCTACTGATTCGTGCGTATATAGTACCTCCTCTACTTCACGAGGGTAGACGTTATAACCACCAACTAGGACGATATCTTTTTTACGATCAACGATATAGAAGTAACCTTCTTCATCCATTTTCGCTAAGTCTCCTGTATATAGCCAGCCATCTTTTAATGTCGCAGCTGTATCTTCTGGTGCATTATAGTAACCCTTCATAACATTAGGTCCACGAACAATTAATTCACCGACTGCGCCGACTGGTACGTCTTCCCCAAGTTCATTCACAATTTTATTTTCTACATGCCAAATATTTGTGCCGATTGACCCTGGTTTACGCGGGCGATCTAACGGATTGAAACAAGTAACTGGTGATGCTTCTGATAAACCGTATCCTTCTGAAACAATTACGTCAAAACGTTTTTCAAAGTTTTGCAGAAGAGCAACAGGCATTGACGCACCACCTGAAATACAAAGGCGAAGCGTCTTCACATCTTCTGCGCTTGCTTCTTCAAATAAATATAAATAATTGTACATCGTCGGTACGCCAGCAAAAATCGTTGGTTCATACGTACGACAAATACGGAACACTTCTTTCGGACTAAATTTCGGTAACATTAAAATCGTTGCCCCGTTCACAATCGGTGCATTTACCGCAACTGTTAAACAGAATACATGGAACATAGGCAGTGCCGCAACGACGCGATCATCGGCCGTATATTGTAAATACGACGCCACATCGCTTGCGTTACTATATAAATTTTTATTTGTTAACATAGCACCTTTTGGTTTTCCAGTTGTGCCTGAAGTGTAGAGGATAACCGCTACATCTTCTTCATCTAGTTCCGGACCTTCGTAAGTCGCATCTCCAGTTCCTATAAAACTAGTAAACGTTTTCATTTTTTCGGTTTCTATATGATTAAAATCTGATGAGGTTTCGCATATGATGATGTTCTCTAGTGAAGGAAGTCTTGTTGTAAGAGATTGTATAACAGGTAGAAGGACGTCGAGTACGATGATTGTTTTTACATCTCCATTTTGTAAAATATAATGCATTTCGTCTGCTGTATAAATTGGATTAACTGGTATAACAGTTGCCCCAGCTTTCATTGTTCCGTATAAACCGACTAAAAAATGTGGTGAATTCCCAACAACTAATGCGACATTGTCCCCTTTTCCAATGCCCATTTCTGCTAAATTGCTAGAAAACCTTGTGACCATTTTGTTTAATTGGTCATACGAGACCGACTGATCCATAAAAACATAAGCCGGTTTATCCCCCTTCTGTTTTGCCGTTTCAGCCAAAGATTGAACGAGATTCACACAAACCCCACCTTTATAAAATTTAGAATATTTAAAAATTCTAAATTAATTATATTAAAAGAAAATTAAAGTGGCAAGTAATATCCTATTAACTGCATATACACGGCGTACTTCCTATTGAATAACTTTGGAAAAATATAGTGATTTCACTTACCAGCAAATTATTAAACGAGGACAGAAATCATTTTAGGATAATATGCACCTATCTTTTCTCTAAGCTTTTCAAGTTCTTCTTTATTTAAACTTGTATGCTCTCCATACAAGTTTATCGCGTCCGCTCCATTTTCATGAAAGTACACTGTAACATATACTGTCGGTAACCCTGTATCGTTTTCATCTATAGACAAGACAACATCTGGTATTTTACCAACAGTACTAAACATTTCATTTCTTTTCCATTTCTTACTTTGAAACATAGTTTGTATATCATCTATCTTTCGTTTGTTATCCGTATGCGTATAATATATAACATTATCCTTCGCTGGTTTTCCAATAGATAAAGTTGTACGACTTGAGGAGGTTTCATCGTTACACGCTGTCATCCCGATGAGGAAGCTGAGCAATAATACAACGCACATTATTCTTTTCATTTTGATCCACCTCCTTTTATTATGTATATTCCTTTATAAGGGGCAGATGACTCGTGAGTGGTGTTTTGAGGAAGATATTTGTGATAAGTGAAATTATATTAGCCGCAACTCAAAACCAAAAGTGACAATCCACACAAAAAGAAAGAGGCTGCCCTTTATGACAGCCTCCCCCATTTTTAGAAGAATAAATGTAAGAAATCTTCTGTTGTAATATTACCAAAGTAGCGTGCGATATCTACGCCTTCTAAAGCTGCAGTGAATGCATCTTTATCGAACTGTACGCCTGTTAAGCGTTCTTCAATGTCATGAACATCTAGTGATCCGAAGAAGTCACCGTAAATTTTACATTCTGTTACTGTTCCTTTTTTCACTTCAAGACGAACGTCAACTTGTCCAACTGGGAAGCGGTGTGAATGTTGTAAGTTGAACTTCGGAGATTTTCCGTAGTTCCAATCCCAATTTTGGTAGCGCTCTTCAGAAAGTTTATGTATTTCTTTCCAATCCGCTTCTGTTAATTCGTACGTTGGAATTTCTGTTTCACCTTCGAAAATGGTTTCTAGAAGAAGTTGTCTAAACTCTTCTGTCGTCATTTTTTCGTTTAAGAACTCTGTAATATTCGCAACGCGGCTACGGATTGATTTAATTCCTTTTGATTGAATCTTATCCATTTTTACTTTTAATGCCGATACGACGTGATCGATTTCAGAGTCAAATAGTAACGTACCGTGACTGAACATACGACCTTTCGTTGAGAACTGCGCGTTACCTGAAATTTTTCTACCTTCAGCTAAAATGTCGTTACGACCACTTAGTTCTGCATTTACGCCTAATTTACCAAGCGCTTTCGTTACAGGCTCTGTGAATTTTTTGAAGTTGCTGAAACTGTCTCCATCATCTTTCGTAATAAAGCTGAAGTTTAAGTTTCCTAAATCATGATATACCGCGCCCCCGCCTGATAGACGACGAACGACATGAATACCTTTTTCTTTTACGTAATCTGCATTAATTTCTTCTACTGTGTTTTGGTTTTTACCAATGATAATGGAAGGTTCGTTAATGTAGAACAGTAAATATGTTTCGTTAATATCTAAATTCTTCACACAATATTCTTCAATCGCTAAGTTTATTCTAGGATCTGTAATCCCTTTATTATCAATAAATAACATCGTATCACCTCATGAATTCCATACGTAGCCACTATGAGCTAACGTAATATGGCCACTGAAAATTTGTTTTGCTTCTGTTACTAAATCAGATGGGTTTCCTATATGCGGTAAGTGCGTTAATAAAAGTTCTTTTACATTCGCATCTTTCGCAATACTTGCCACTTCTGTACTATTCATATGCCCTGCTTTTGCAGCCTCTTGATGTGCATACATATTACACTCACAAATGAAAAGATCAGCATCTTTTGTGAATGGAATAAATTCAGGAATATAACTGGAATCTGCGCTATATACTACAGCGTTACTACCAGCTGTAATACGCATCGCAAAGCATGTAACAGGATGAACAGTTTTTAAGAATGAAATAGAAAAAGGTCCAACTTGAAGTGTTTCTTCTGGGTTGTACGCGATTCCTTTCGTATGCGGTGCATGCGTTAAAGAATGGAATCCATTCTCGTCAAACGTATGACCGTATATTGGCAATTCCGGTAGTTGTCCCTTTGTCGCACTTGTAATTAATCTCGCATATTGCAATACCCCAATGTCTGCAACATGATCGTGGTGGTAATGCGAAAGTACAACTGCATCTATATGAGATGGTGTTATATATTTTTGAAGCTGTGCTAGTACACCACTACCACAGTCTACAAGTAAACGAAAACCATCGTGTTCAAACAAATACCCCGACGTTGCTTCTCCCGCTTCTGGAAAGCCGCCCCAAAAGCCGACAACAGTCATTTTCATATGTATCCATCCTTTCTAAAACCGAGTAGGAATGCAGTTTTTCTCCGTACTTGAGAAAGTTTTTTACTTACATCCTACATTGTTAACTATAATCCATTTCCTAAACTTTTTCATTAATTTTCAATTTGTTATAAAACAGTTGTTGACTTTTATTTTTTGTACTAATACAATGATAGTAAGAAATGGAAATGGAGGAATTGACATGATTGATCAACCAATGGAGTTTTTCAGAAATTTACCGACGAAAACTTGTGCGCACTGCGGGAAAGAAATTGATGAGCAGCACGAAGCATACCATAACAAATGTGATGACTGCGTTCACGAAGAGTAGTAGTTTGTGAACAGAAAAAAAACCTAGCAGACATAGTCTACTAGGCTAATAACATCGTATCCTTCATCGTTGAACCTTTCACCAAGAGCTCCAGTTCAAACTCATACAATTCTTTTTTACGATAATTTTTCGTATGGATTTTATCCATCATCAGGTCGACAACTTTTCGAGCCATTTCATCAATTGGCTGTTCAATTGTCGTAATACCTGGCTCAGTAATCTGCGATAAAATTTGATTATCAAAACCGATAACAGCGAGATCCTCTGGAATACTCCAGTTATGGCGCTTCGCCTCTGAGATAATTCCAGCTGCAACCTCGTCGCCTCCTGCCAAAATCGCGGTAGGATTTTTTTTGTCCTTTAATACTTCATGGAATATTCGCTTCCCATCATCCCAAGAGAAAGCGTTTTCAAGAAAATCAATCGCTTCTACTTGGCGGCTCTTCTCAGTTATTGCACGTAAAAAGCCCATTTTCCGCTGTTGGCTAACAACTTTGGTTTCGTTACCACGGCAAAAAATAAGATTACGATATCCTTGTTCTAATACATGATTGGCAGCTATATATGCTCCTTGTGCATGATCAAATTTCACTGTTGGAACATTTGCTTCCTCAATATATTCATTACATAACACGATTGGACCGTGCTGTAAGTACGGCTCTACATCTTCCCATGGATTTTCTAGTGAACATAGAATAATCCCATCTACTTGTTTCGTAGATAATAATTGTAAATACTCCATCTCTTTTTCTGGTAAATATCTTGTTTGACAAATAATCAGTTTATATTTATGCTCAGAAGCAGCAATCTCGATTGCTTCAATAAATCTACTAAAAAAAGGATTTGTAATCCTTGGAACAAGCACCGCAATTGTTTCTGTTTTTTGTTTACGAAGCCTTCTCGCCGCAGAATTAGGAACGAAGCCTAAATGCTTCATTGCTAATTGAACCCTTTTTTTCTTCTCATCTGAAACATATGGATGATTATTGATCACCCTAGAAACCGTTGTCCTTGATAACCCCGCTAATTTCGCCACGTCCTCGATAGTCGACACGAAATTCTCCCCCTTTGCATGAAAACGTTTTCTTATCCTGATTATATAGTATATTATTGGAAACTGCAATATAGGTTGTTATGATTTTACTATATTAATATTATACATAGGAAAAAGTCTGTTAATAGTAGGGGAAAATGTATTACTTTTAGAATTTTACAGTGATCATATTTATAAAAATAAAGGATGATATTTCATGAATCGAACGGATCGTTTATTAGCAATATTAATTGAATTACAAAGAAAACAAACTGTTACAGCACAAAGTTTAGCTGGAAAATTTGAGACAAGTATAAGAACTATTTATCGAGATATGGATGCACTTAGTGAATCTGGTGTCCCAATTTTTGCAATGCCCGGCCACGGCTACTCATTAATGGATGGATATTTCTTACCACCCATTCAGCTTACCCCTGAAGAGGCTGTTACCCTTTTATTAGGCGGTGATTATATCGAGAAAACTTTCACTTCTTCTTTTTCTGCACATGCACAATCGGCAAAAGAGAAACTTGAGGTTATCCTCCCTACTGATCAAAAAAAGAAAGTTGAGGGGTTACGAGGTACTTTCCGTTTCCTTTCTCCTATATTTTCAAACCAGCAAGCCGAGCAAGAAAAACTAGAGAACCAACTTTTCTTGCTACAAGAAGCAATTCAAAACGAGCAAGCTATCTCTTTTTCTTATCGTAAGCCAAGAGAAACCACAAAAATAGAGCGGACTGTTCATCCTTACGGTTTAGTCAATATTTCAGGAATTTGGTACATCGTTGCTCATTGCTTACTTCGGAAACAAATACGTAATTTTCGTTTAGACCGTATGGATACATTACAGCAAAAACAAGAATTTTTTACAAAACCGAAAGACTTTTCTTTACAAGACTATCAACCTGAAAACAATCGTATTGTTACGATTCATTTATTGTTTCCATCTCATATTGCACATAAAATTATTGAATCCCGATACTTTTTTATAGATTCATACGAGCATAAAGATAATGGTTTCCATGTCTTTTTGAAATCAAGAAACATAGACGAAGTGTTTCAATGGGTATTGAGCTGGGGAAGCCAAGTGCAAGTACTTGAGCCAAAAATTCTTTCTGAGAAAATCCGTGATGAAGCAAAAAAAATGTTAAAACTTTAATTTTTATATTTCACTACTGACATAATGTTGTCAGCATTACTTCTTTATAGTAGGTAGTAACAAATACATTTTCATAAAAAGGAGTTAGTGATATGAAGAATTTTGAAGAGTTAGCAACGTACTACATAGGGGAATTAGAAAAGTACTCTATAGAACAATTTAGGATGAAGCCTTCTAGTGAGGAATGGTCTCTCGGTCAAATGTATAATCATCTAATTGCTTCCACATACATGCAATTAGATGCAATCACAAAATGTAAAGGCGAAACACCATCAGTAACTAACAAAAAAACGGATATGGGTGAAAAAGTATATAAACTTGGTGCTTTCCCAGACATACAAATCAAAGTACCAAATCATCCTGGATATACGCCAGAAAATCCAATTAACAAAGAAGAAGTACAAGAGCGTTTTCTGAAATTAATTACAGTTGTTAAAGACATTGAACCAACAATTACTTCTATTCGAAGTGCTTGTAAAGTCGAACACCCTGGGCTTGGTTACTTAAATGCGGCAGAATGGTTTCAGCTCATTTCTATGCATTTTGCACATCATCTTCGTCAGAAAGAAAGATTGGAAACAAAAGTTTTATAATTCTACTTCCCACATATCCTTACAGTTTAGATATTTCCTGCATAAATCCAGCAATGCTCGCTAATAAACTAGTGAAAACGAAAAGTGCAAGAATAAGAGGAATAAGTAATAACTAACTGTAAAGATGAAAAAAACACCTTCACAGGTGTTTTTTTCATCATAGAAATATCTTAAAATAGATATCTATTGTCATTTATTCAATTAAAAATCTTTGTTACATCATAACGCCATCATTTTTGAATGAATACCATTTTCCATTAATGAAATGTTTGCCCACTGCCATTGCACCATTGGATTGTAAATAGTACCATTTTCCATCTTTTTGTAACCAATTTGTTTTCATCGTTCCATCTTCATTCAAGTAGTACCATGTGCCATTCACTTGTACCCAACCAGTTGTCATTGGGCCATCATAAAAGTAATACCACTTGCCATTGTAGTTTAACCAACCTTCATGATTCGCTCCACTTTTCTCATCAAAGTAATACCAGTCACCATCCACTATTTTCCATCCAGTCACCATAGATCCATCTGGATTAAAATACCATGAAGTGCCGCCTTCAGCTAGTTTCCCTGTACGCATAGCACCACTGTCATCGAAAAAGTAGCGCTTTCCTCCTTCATCTAACCAACAGTCTTTCCATCCATTTTCTGAACTTTTCATCGTGCCATTTGAGTTCAGATAATACCATTTTCCATTTTCTTTTACCCAGCCTGTTTTCATTGTGCCGTCTGTATTCATGTAGTACCATTTTCCATTATCTTGTACCCAACCTGTTTGCATCTTACCACCTACAAAATAATACCAGCTTCCGTTATAGCTTAGCCAGTCATTATAACTAAGCCCCTTATCGTTAAAATAGTACCACTTATTATCAATTGAAGTCCAACCTATTGCCATTGATCCATCTTCGAGAAAATAATTGCCTGTATGATATTCCCCAATCCAAGCTTTCGTAAACATCTGCCCATTATCTGGATTTAAAAAATAAGTTTTCCCATTATATTCAAGCAATCCGTAATGTAGCTTTCCACCTTGATGTACATAATACCACTTTCCACCATACTGAATCCAACCTTCATTGGCATACATTGTACCGTCTGCTCCCAGTAAGTAACCCTCATATTGATATACAATATGACCTGTTTGCATTTTTCCATTACCATCAAAATAATACCATTTTCCACCATCTTGTAACCAGCCTGTTTTCTTCATACCTTTTTGGTCATAGAAATACCATGTATCCCCTACTTTTACCCAACCACTTTGCTGAATTGTCTGCTCTGCTTTTGCAGTAGTCTGTTTCACATTATCTTGTTTTTCAGCATGTGATACTGCCGGAACTATAACCATAGCAGACATTAAAACTGGTAAAATAACTTTCTTCATTTTCCATATCCCCCAAATAATGAATAATTTTTGTTTTTATTTCCACAAACAGTATTATATTACGCTATTTAGATATAATCAATAGTTTTTGTAATATAATCGTAATATTTTTAAATGAAAAGAAACAAAAGTATAGTTAAAGTCATTAAATTCACTTATACGTTACAATATAGGTAATATTACACATCTATCAACTTAAAATATTACTTTTTCTAAAACGAAAAGGATGAGCCGAATTTTCAGTACTAACTGTAAAAACGTGAATTTTTCATTATGGAGTGATCTATTTTCTTAGGTTGATGAGTATTTGGCAAGCCCCCATAAATAAATGTTTTTGTGGGATTACGTCTTTTCCATAGTTTTTAGCAAAAGCAAGCAGCTCCAACGATGATTAATAAAATAAACAATATAACTAATAAAGCAAATTCACCGCAACTACCACCAAAGCCCATAATATTTCCTTCTTTAGATAAGAGAGGCAAACTAGGAATTACTCATTACATTTATAACTCCTCCCACTTCGTCCAAACTTCTCTCCCATTTATATGGTACATATTATCCTCTCGATCCATAAACCCATGCACGATAAATTCTCTTCTAATCGTACAAAAATCATCATGATATTGTTTTATGAACACATTTATTTCTTTCTCTGTATATTGATTTTCAACGTTTAACTTGCTAATCAAATGTTCTAATAACACTAACTTTTTCGATAAAGAGAATCGATTTTAAACGATTCTCTTTATCGAAAAAGTTACGAATGTTCGTATCCCTAAATTTCATTTCGCTTTCGTTCATTTTGTTATCCTCCATCAGCTTTTAAATAGTGAAACTTTACTGTTTTTCTTTACCTTTTTTCTTTATTCTTTCACTTAAAAAATCAATAAAGTAATATCCACTAATTAAAATGTAATACGTTACAATCATTCCCAATATATCCTTCATGCTCGTATGTTCTTTTTTGTGAAATAAAATCGGATATAGTGTATAAACCAAGAAGGTGATTAGTGGATATATTATAAAATAGAAGCGAGATTTTTGTTTCATCATATCAACTCCCCTATTCTAGTTTTCTCTGTAAATTGCTGTAAGTCCTTTGCTTTCGTTTAGACTGCAATTAGAAGTTAAAGATTATCCTTGTTCCAAAGAAAATACGGATGAACTGCAACTACAGCAAGATGTACAAGCCATTGAAGAATTGAAAAACCTTCTTAAAAAACCTGAATTAACGGAAGAAAAAAGAGCTCAATATTTATTTTCAATTATCACTTTAACTCCTTATGCACAATTGCATGAAATACTTCCCCTCTTGGACGAATCGGATATGTGGATACAAGAGAGAGCGGCTGAAATTCTAGGTTTCCATAGATATGTGCCAGCTAGCGAAAAACTAAATTGGGTTAAAGAGCACGGACAACATAACGGGAAAATGGCAGCTGAATTAGCATTAAAAAGAAAAAGAATAAAAATGGAATGAAAGAACGAAAAGAAAAATGCTCTAGTAACAAAAATCTTTATGAACAGATCCAATAAAAAGAGCCTGTATCGATAATCACTGAGTAATTATTGATACAGGCTTTTCATTCCAATGTTTCGTTATTATAAATATTTACCTACAAGGTGCTTTTTTTAAACTTCAATCGATTGATTTTCAACAACATTTCTAAATTGTCGTTTGTGCATCCAAGTTAAGGAAGCGATTGTTCCAAGTGATAATACGACGATAAAGATCATGAGTATTCCTATGTTTTGCCACATGAAGTTAAAGTCTCCGCTTGATACGACTGCTTTCAATCCTGATACAGAGTATGTCATCGGTAACCACGTATTAAATGGTTGTAAAAACTTCGGAATCAATTCTAGTGGGAATGTTCCAGCACTTGTTGTAAGCTGAATAATTAATGTGATGATGGCAATAAATCGCCCTGCATCACCGAATGCTGTTACTAAACATTGAATTAATGCGATAAACGCTAAACTTGTAACGATGCTAAAGAGTATGAAGTATGGAATGCTTTGCACTTCTACACCTAATCCGAACAGTAATATGACATCTGCTACTATCGCTTGAATAATACCGACTGATAGTAGTACGCCGAACTTACTAATAAACCAGCTAAATCCTGATTTTGGAACTCCTACTGTATCGCGTAATGGGTATACGATAGATAATAGTAATGCCCCAACGAATAAACCGAGTGATAAGAAATACGGTGTAAATCCAGTTCCGTAGTTTGGAACTTCCGCTAGTTTCTCTGTCTTTACTTTTACAGGGTTTGCAAACATATCAAATGTTTTATTCGTCCCTTTCACTTCACCAGTTTTCTCTGCCCCTTCACCAAGTTTCTCAGCAAGTTCACCTGAACCATCGTTTACTTTGACGAGGCCATCTGTTACTTTTCCTGATCCATCTGCTAGTTTATTTACGCCGTCGATTAGCTGTGTTGAGCCAGTTGACATTTTATTTAGGCCGCCATTTAGAGTGCCTAATCCAGTTGTTACTTGACTTGAACCGTCCGCTAATTGCGTTATGCCACCTGTCATTTGGTTGGCTCCTACAGATAATGTACCTAAACCACCCGTTACTTGGCTTGAGCCATCTGCTAATTTGGATACTCCTACTGATAATGTATCTAAACCGCCTGTTACTTGGCTTGAGCCATCCGCTAATTTTGTTACTCCTACTGATAATGTACCTAAACCACCTGTTATTTTGCTTGAGCCATCTGCTAATTTGGATACTCCTACTGATAATGTATCTAAACCACCTGTTACTTGGCTTGAGCCATCCGCTAATTGATTTATTCCACCTGCCATTTGATTTGCTCTTTCAGATAATGTACCTAAACCGTCTGTTACTTGACCTGAGCCATCTGCTAATTGATTTATTCCATCAATAAATTGGCCGGATTCGTTTTTAAATTTATTTGCGCCTTCTTTTGCTACATTTAAATTCCTTCCAAATCCTTGGAACTTTTCAACAAACCCCTTTTGTGCACTAGCTAATTCATCAATACCACTCGTTAAAGTTTGCAATCCTGCTGTATTCGGTAGTTTGTTTTGTGCATCGCTTGTTCTTTGATCTATTTCACCTTTTAATTGTTTTACTTCTTCATTTAATTTATTTGTTCCACCTGCTACTCCGGCAGCTTTTTGCTGAACTGTCACTGTACTTTTTACAGCAGTTGTTATGAATGGTTGTAACTGCTCTTGATATTCTTTCGGTAAACTTTCAATTTGCTTTTGTAAATTCGCTACATCTTGCGCTGCATTTTTTGCATCTCCTGCTGTTGATTGCGTAAGTTCATTTAATTGATTTACATTTGCCCCAGCTCCATCTATTTTTTCTTTTACTGTATTCAATATAGAAGGGTCTTTCGACTGCATTTCCTCTAAACCGGCAGCAGAACTTTTCACTTTACTATTCAAATCTTGCAAACCCTTTTCAATTTTTTGAGAAGTTTCTTCTAGTTTGCTTTGTCCCCCAACCAGCTGTTCCATACCATTTGATAAATCAGTTGTTCCTGTTTTAAATTCACCAGATTTACTTACTAATTTGTTCAAGCCATCCGTCACTTTCTCAGATCCATCACGTAATTCGCCAATTCCTTTTTGCATTTCACCCGTTTTGCTATTTAACGTATTTAAACCGTCCGTTACTTTTCCGGAGCCATCTACTAATTTCCCTACACCTGCTTTGCTATTTAGTGCATGTAAACCATCTGTTACTTTTCCGGAGCCATCTACTAATTTTCCGATACCAGTATTGCTATTCAATACATGTAAACCACCTGTTACTTTTCCGGAGCCATCTACTAATTTTCCGATACCAGTATTGCTATTTAATACATGTAAACCATCTGTTACTTTTCCTGACCCGTCTACTAATTTCCCTATACCTACCTGCATTTCACCTGTTTTGCTATTTAGCGTATTTAAACCGTTTGTTACTTTTCCTGACCCATCTACTAATTTATTTGATCCATCTGCTAATTTCTGAACTCCATCCTTCATCTCCCCAGACTTCCCTTGAAGTGTATGAAGGCCATCCGTCACTTTACTTGAACCATCATGCAGCTCACTTGATCCGTCATGTAGTTTATTTGCCCCTTCCGCCCCATCTGCTAATCCTTTTGAGACGTCTTGAATGGAATCAAACATTTTCTCTGCATATGTTTTCGTTAACGTACTTGCTACTTCACCTTTAATTTTTTCAATGGCTGTTCCACCAATTTGTGAAGATAAGAAGTTTAAGCTTTCGTTTGGAATGTATTCTAAGTTTAATGGTTTCGGATCATCTTTTAATAACGTTGTAGCGTTACTTGAGAAGTCATCAGGAATGCGTACTAACATGTAATATTTTCTGCCTTCCATTCCTTTTTTCGCTTCTTTTTCACTTACAAATTCCCATTTAAAACTTGTGTTATCTTTTAAATTATCAACGAGCCCTTTTCCGACCTCAATTGGTTTTCCATCAAATACTGCACCTTTATCTAAATTGACTACCGCAACTGGTAAATCATCTAACTGTTTATACGGATCCCAAAAGGCCCATAAAAACATACCTGCATATAAAATTGGTACGAATAATACCGCGATAATTGGAATTAATATTTTTTTACTTTTTATAATTTCAGTAAACTCTTTACGAAGTAACTGATTCCATTTCATCACTTCTCCCCCTTTATCAAAATGACTAAAATGTTCATTTAGTCATTTTCACCCAAACAAAAAGGCTATACTTATTCATACATATGCCTTATCCCCGAATTTATACTATGCAACTGTTCCTTACTATGAAGTGAATATTTATATTATCCCTCCTAAAATAAATATATGACTACTTTGTTCAATTGGTCATTTTTTATAATAATAAAAGGATTATCTTAGTTTGACAATCCTTTTAATAAATAAAGTTCAAATAATTCTGCAATTTTTTCTTTTTCTAGCGGTTCATGATTTTTTTCCCAATCAAAAATGAGCGATACGTATAGGCGAAGCATAATAAATGCTGTAATTTCTGGGTCACATTTGCTAATTTCACCTTTTTCAATCGCAATCTTTAAATACGATTGAATGACAGAAACGATTTCCACATCTACTTGTTGCATCACTTCTTGTACTTCTTTCGTTCCCATATCGCGCTCTTCTTGAATTAACTTAATCATGAGCTGATGTTCTTTTCTAAATTCTAAGATGCTATATAATGCTTTATGTACATTTTCAAAAAATGAAACATCTGAACGAATTGCGTTTTCTGCAACTTGCTTCATTTCTGTAATTAAATTAGAAATAATTTCGCCAAATAGCTCTTCTTTATTTTTGAAAAAAGTATAAATCGTTCCTTTTCCTACATTCGCTAATTTCGCTACTTGATCCATCGTTGTTGCTTTATAACCGAACGCTGAAAAAGACTTTGTTGCAGCTTCAATAATAGAACGTTTTCGATCTATCGCCACATCGTCACCTCCAAAAATGACCAATTGGATAATATAGTCAATCAGTACATCTTTGATATTACCACACGCTTACATTCTATACAAGTTCTCTTTTTTATTATTTCCAGTATAAAAAAATTCCAGTCCATTCATATAATACTGTCATAGTGTATCAGATGGAAAGAGAAAAAGAAAAGGTGTTCTTAAGATGTATAGATAAACCTTACTTAACAACAACAAAATCCCTCTTTTTCAAATAATCAAATAAAAAAACAAGAAAATCTTTACAATTAATAGTAATATAGAAAATAGACAAGTTTATCAAAATAGTGGAGGCTTTTTCAGTCATGATGCGTGCGCTTCGTTTAAGTATAAAGCAAGCTTTTTGTAATCGTGTTTCTTTAATTATTATGTTTAGTGGATTAGCTCTTATCTCTATCTATCATTATTATTATGTAATTCGTTATATTGGAGACGGAACGGATGCGTTTGTAACAACGGCTTTTAAATGGATTGGATTTCGCGACAATGAAATGGATGTTTATTTATTATTAATGCCAGTTATTGCAAGTCTTCCCTTTAGTACAAGTTACAACTCAGATAAATCAGATGGTTTTAAGACATTTATAAGTAAAGAAATTTCGTTACTTCCTTATTCAGTAACGAAATATATCGTTACATTTTTTTGCGGAGGACTTCTTTATACGTTTCCATTTATCTTATCATTATTATTTTGCAAATTAACCATTCCAAACGGAGCACCCGCAGCGGGTTCAGGTATTATAAATGACAACGGGATGTTCGCAAACTTATATTACGGCTCCCCCATCACTTATATTATTGTATATATCGGAATTAATTTTTTATTTGCAGGGTTAATGGCTCTTTTAGGACTTGCTGCATCTGCATGGTCACAAAAGGACTATATGGCGATTCTGTTTCCATTTGCAGTTACCTCCATTCCTTACGTCCTGCTCAATACAATATTCCCTACAATAGGCGGAGCACCTATTCATTTATATGATCCAAAGCAACCGTTACAGGGCATGTCATCGTATATATTAACGATACAATGTGCCTTCTTCTTCTTCTTCAGCCTATGCATGTATATAAAAGGCGTACAGCGTGATAGAAAAAGGTACAAAAGAAGATTGCAAAGAAGGGATCGGTGTAGAAAAGCGTTTCAAGCATAAAAACCTAATTTCCTCATGTCTTCTTGGAAATTAGGTTTTTTATTCATTTACGGCGTACCAGCCAATCCCCATAAAATAACAATAGCTACAAAATAAATCGATTTAATAGCTACTACTAAACATAATAAAATAATTGCATATTTACTCAATTCTCTTCTTGCACCTATTAAAGTAAAAATCACTGCCAAGCTAAATGTTATATATGACGTTGTTGTATTTATTAAGTTATACGTAATATCTAAATTTTGCGTAAATCCTGTTACCTCAGCTATAAACTGAAGCATGGCAATACTACTAAAAAAGATTGCGATTTGATTCATTAATTTTCCATTTAATTGTACCTGCATCGTTGCCCCCCTTTTATAAACCTGAATATTCAATTAATTTTACCATGAATTTTACAAAAAAGAGTTTCTATATATAATCTTTTGCAATTAGTTACACTCTATTTTCCAAATAAAATGACCACCGCTACGGTTTGCTTAAGAAACCCTAAAATTCCCCACAGAAATCAAGCTCTAAATAGCTAGATGCCCACCTCAAAATTCAGTGAATACAAGGAGTCAGGTGGGAAATCAACTGCTCGTAAAAGCCCGATTGGTGAAGACTAATAATCGGAATAAAAGTGCACCTCCAATTGTTAGACCGTGTCTAACAATTGGAGGTGCACTTCATAATAATAGGTTTTTCTATAAAAAAACGAACAATACTTTACGGTGTCCCTGCCAACATCCATAAAACCACAATAACAACTATATAAATTATTTGTATTCCTATCGCCGAACATAAAGAAATAATTGCATATTTACTTAATTCCTTTTTCATACCCAATATAGTAAAAATCACAGCTAAACCAAATGCTGTATAAGTGATGCTCTGTCTTATTGTACCTAAATAATGAATACCTAGTGATTGCGTAAGACCTGTTACATCAGCTACAAACTGAATCAATATAAAAACACTCAAAAAAATCGCTAGTTGATTCATTAATTTCCCATTTAGTTGGGCTACCATATATCTACACCTCCCTTTCTACAAAACAGAATATTCTATTAATTATATCGTCAGATTACAAAAAAAGGAATCTCCTCTTTGTAATTAAATGACGATGCAAAAACAAAAAAAGAACGCTTAGTTACCTAAGCGTTCTCTCACTTTAAGAAGCTTTCTTCAAATCAATTTGAGCAAGTACTGGGTCGTGGTCGCTTACACGTCCATGCTCTTTCATAATGTTTGAGTTTAAGTGTACTGGGTCTACAACTGTGTGCGGTGCGATGTTGTTCGTTACTAAAATATGATCTAACACTTGTGCATTCCCTTCATGAATGTACGTGTAACGATTCTCTTTCGGCACAGTGTTTAGCATATCTTTTAAGATTGTTCCCTCTAATGCTTTTAGTGGTTTCGAGAACTCAAAATCGTTCATATCACCTAATACAACAACAGGTGCATTTGCATTCTTTTTCTGAATACCTTGTACGAAATAATTTACTTCTTGCGCTAATTGAATTCGTTTTTCTTCACTCTTTAATACGAGCGGCTGCACTTTTCCAAATGGCGTTGCATCTCCTAGTTTTGAGTTTAAGTGATTTGCAACGACAACAACGTTTTGTCCTTGGAATGTAAATTCTGCTGCTAACGGTTTTCGTGTACTATCAAATAATGCATTTTCGTCTCCAATACGAACTACATTTTTATCAAGTAACTTCGGTACTGTTGCTAATTTCACACGTGATGGGTTATAGAAGAAACCGACGCGAATGTTAGCTCCAGGCGCTCCCCCGTCTTGATTGTTGCTTGGCGCAATTTCTACATACTCATACTTCGGTCCGCGAATTTCTAGAACTGCATCAATGATACGTTTTGCGCTTAATGAAGCATCTGTTGTCCCATCATTAATTGATCCATTATTATCTTGCATTTCCTCTACACCGATAATATCTGGCATTTTTAAATTGTATTTAATAGAATACGCTAACTCTTTTACTTTTTCGTCCGTCGTTTCTTTTTTATTTGCTGAGAAGTTTTCAATGTTATATGTAGCAACTGTTAATTTATCAAGACGTGGCTGAATATTTGCCCCTACTCGCTTAAACCCACCGTCCACTACAGATGGTAATTCCGTCACTGGCGAAATACGGAACGAACCGTAATCATATCCTACTACCCCTGTTATATCTCCTGTGAAAGTATCTCCTACTTTTGCTACATAATCACGAGGTACTTTTACAGAAAGACGCTCTGGGTTTAATTGATTTTCATCTAAAAGAGGTGTACCATATTTCGTTACTACTTTATCCCCGCTATTTTTTACTGTTACATATAAATTTCCGTTTTTCTGAGGTGCAATAATTTTTGGTGTTGGCATCGTAACGCGCATACCTTCTATACTTTCATAAAAGTCGATTGCATCTTCATTTGGATCAAATAAACCGAATGCATCATTATCGATAATTTGATCAGGAATTTTCACACCGTTTTCTCCGAGTACAATGGGTGCTGGTAAAGGTTGATCTTTTGCGATTACAGCAACGCGACTCGCCTTAATTTCCGTCGTTGTTAAGTCTGTTTCAAACCTTTCTGCATATCCAGGCCCAACATATTCTTCTACTTCTCCATCAACTTGAATAAGGTCTCCAACTGCTACATTTGCATCTTTTTTGTATACGTACATACCTTCTGAAGTAGCTGGATCATTATCCGGCTGATTGTCTTCTATATAAAAACCATTTTTATCAAGCGCTGTTACAACGCCTTCCACATTGTATACGTTCTTCCCTTTGTAAGGAGAAATATGTGATTTCCCTTGAATATCATGAATACGAACTGGTTCATTATTTACAATAATAAATGAAAATGTAGAAATCGCCGAAGAAGTAAGTCCTTCTTTCTCTGCGATTGCTTTCACTACACTATTTTCATTCACTACAATTTGTCCGTTATAGCGAACACTTTTATTTGTAGGATTAGAACCATCTAACGTATAGTAAATTGTTGCTCCTTCTGTATTCGTTGTTAATGTTACCGCTGTTCCTTTCGCAACTTCCCCGCCCCCAGGTGAAGCCACTACATCGCTAACACGGTTTTGTTCTTCCCCTTGAAACTTATGAGCTGTTACTGATTTTAAACCCGGACTACTAAAATATAATTCAAGCGTCCCTGTTAAGCTAACTTTCTTCCCAATATTTTCAGGATGATCTTTCACATTCACTGCCGATCTCACATCGCCTTTTGGCAACTGAACAGGCATGATTTTATCTGGATTTGTTTCGTTTGGTGAATCGGCAATTGCCACATTTGTGTCGTCAAACTTAGCCGGATCCTTCGTGTACTTAGAAGGACTTTGCGTATATCCGACAATATATCCTTCCACTATCCCCTTCGTTTTCCCTTGCTGCTTGAATACTTGAATTGCTTTTTCTACCGACATAGAAGTAGTTTCTTCTGCTTGTGCTAAAGTTCCAGTAAATGATAGTAATAGTAATAATGATAAAAAGACACTTAACAATTTCTTCACAGCTATTTTCCTCTCCCTATTTCATATTTTCTCAGCATATCTATCATAACAAATGATTCGTTATATAGAACTATATTTCGACAAGTTTTACAAAAAATTAATCTCAGCTATACGTTTAAAACAAAAATTACTTATGCTAAAAACAGATGGAATATGTAAGGTACAAACTTCTATTTTCCAATAAAAAACTACCACTTCATTAGGAAGTGGTAGTTTTTTATACATTCAAAGCATCTCGTTCACATTCTACTATTTTTTCAATATGTGATAACACACGTTGCGCTGCCAACTCACCTTGCCCAATACAGTCCGGCAAACCAGAACCAGCGTAAGAACTTCCAGCTAAGTACACACCTGGCAATTCTTTCTCCATAAATGTTGTAAGCTTTTTCATTCGCTCGTTATGACCTACTGTATATTGAGGCATCGCTTCTTTCCAGCGGCTTACGATTACAAACTCCGGGTCCTCTATAATATCCATCGTCTTTCGTAAGTCTTCTAGTACGAGCTGAACGAGTTCCTCTTCGGTTTGTTCTACAATCGCTTCATCACCAGGGCGTCCAACGTAACAGCGAAGAAGTACCTTACCTTCTGGCGTTGTATGCGGCCATTTTTTATGTGTCCACGTACATGCTGTAATGGAGAAGTCACTATTTCGTGATACGACAAATCCCGTTCCATCAATATCGCGCTGAATGGCTGATTTCGGAAAAGCAAGTGCTACATTCGCAACTGATGTGGACGGAATGTTGCGGAAGAAACGAAATTGTTTATACTGCGCAAACATAGAAGGCAATACTTTATGTGAGCTTGCCACTACGATGGCGTCCGCTTCTATTTCTTTTCCGTTACTAAGAGTAATCGTGTAACCATCCCCCAGTTTTGCAACTTTTTCAATGCGAGTTCCCTTTATTATCGTACCTTCATGCATCTTCACTTCGAGAGATTCTACTATAGATTCTAAACCTGTTTTCACCGTTTGGAAGATTCCTTTTTTCGGTTCAGCTTTCTCTTCTTTCGGAGCGAGCGTACGCATACCGAGTGAAATACTACGATGTTTCTGCTCAATTTGATACATTTGCGGGAAGGTCGACATTAAGCTCATTTCATCAATATCCCCTGCATAAATACCCGATAGTAATGGTTCTATTAAGTTTTCAACCACTTCGTTTCCGAGGCGATGTCTGAAAAACTGCCCGAGTGATTGGTCAGATACTGGTTTTGATCTAGGCATTAACAGATCAAAACCAGCTCTTAATTTACCAATTGGGGAGAACAACCCGGAAAATAGAAACGGCGTAATTTGCGTTGGAATTCCCATCATTGATCCACTCGGCATTTTATGTAACCGATTGTTTACGAGAATAAATGATTGACCGGCCTTATTATTTACAAGTTCATCGCCAAGACCTAATTCTCTCACCAATCTAGACGCACTTTCTTTTCGTGCTAAAAAAGAATCCGGTCCGCGTTCAATTGTAAATCCATCTTTTCGAACGGTTTGAATTTTCCCGCCAAGTTTACCCGACGCTTCTACAAGTAATGTATCTATCGGCAAGTCCTTCTCACGAATGTCTTTTTGTAAGTGATACATAGCTGTTAATCCTGTGATACCACCGCCGATGATCACAACTTTTTTCCTCAAGCAGGCTCCCCCTTTCTTCTTACAATACAGATTCTTTTTTCTTTAATACAACATCCGTTAAGCAATCAATGAATGCATCCGATGCGTTTGGCATTTCTGGACGATAATATTTCGCGCCAATTTCATCAGTCACCACTTTACACTCAAAGTCATTATCATATAAAACTTCTAAATGTTCCGCAACAAATCCAACTGGTGCATAAACAAATGAAGTATAACCGTACTTTTCATTTAATTCTCTCGTTAAATCTTGTACATCCGGACCGATCCAAGGATCTGGCGTGTTTCCTGCACTTTGCCATCCTACTGCATAGTTTGCTACTTCAGCGCCCCTTGCAATATAATCAGCTGTTTCATTTAATTGATCTGGATATGGATCGCCGAGTGCGATAATTTTCTCTGGTAAGCTGTGAGCAGATACGATTAATACTGCTTTTTCACGTTCTGCTTCTGACATACCGTTATATATACCTTTCACTGCATCGACCCAATACTGGATAAACTTCGGTTCTTTATACCAGCTATCAATGCCATGAATTGTTAAGTTTCCAAGTTTCTCAGCTTCTTCCTGCGCTCGTCCAACATATGATTTCACACTAAATGTAGAATAGTGAGGCGCAAGAACAAGTGCGATTGCATCCTCTATTTCATCGTTATGCATAGCTTGTACCGCATCTTCAATAAACGGTTCAATATGTTTTAAACCAAGATACATGTGGTACTCTACTTCATCTTGTATTTCATTTAAACGCATTTCTAACTTTTTAGCTTGCTCTAATGTAATAGTAGCTAAAGGAGAAATACCACCAATTGCACGGTAACGCTCTGTTAAATCTTCTAGCATTTCAGGACTTGGCTTTCTTCCTCTGCGAATATGTGTATAGTAACGTTCAATGTCTTCTTCTTTATATGGCGTTCCGTATGCCATTACAAGCAAACCAATTTTCTTTTTCATACAGCCAATCTCCTTTACTTCGCTAACTGTTCTTTAGAGTACTCATGAATAAATGTAGTTAAACGTTTTAATGTATCTGGATTTACTTCTGGGAATACACCGTGACCTAAGTTAAAGATATAACCCGGCTGCTTCATCCCTTGATCTAAAATACCTTTTACATGTTCTTCAATAACAGACCATGGTGCAAGTAAGAACGAAGGATCCATATTACCTTGTACCGCCTTATAAACGCCGCGTGCACGCGCTTCTTCAATCGGTAAACGCCAGTCTAAACCGACTACATCAAGAGGCAGATCATGCCATTCGTTCACTAAATGTGCAGCTCCTACGCCGTGCATAATCATCGGTACACCCATCGTACGAACTTCTGCAAAAATACGTTCCATTGCTGGTTTAATAAATACGCGATAATCTACTACATTTACTGTTCCAACCCATGAATCGAAAATTTGAACTGCTTTTGCTCCTGCGTTAATTTGCGCTTTTAAATATGTAATAACCATATCAGCAAGCTTATCCATTAAAGCGAACCAAGCTTTCGGCTCTGCATACATAAACGCTTTCGTATTATGGTAGTTACGAGATGGACCGCCTTCAATCATATAGCTCGCTAGCGTAAATGGAGCTCCTGAAAAACCGATTAACGGTACGTCTAACATTTCTGTCGTTAATAAACGAATCGTATCTAATATGTACGGTACGTCATCTTCTGGATTGATTTCCCCTAGTTTTTCTACGTCTTGTAAAGAACGGATTGGATTATCAATTACTGGTCCAATACCAGATTTAATTTCTACATCCACACCAATTGCAGGTAGTGGTGACATAATATCTTTATAAAGAATTGCTGCGTCTACGTTATATTGATCAACTGGTAACTTTGTAACGTAAGCACATAACTCTGGATTGTGTGTAATTTCAAATAAAGAATATTTTTCTTTTATCTTTCTATATTCCGGCTGCGAACGACCTGCTTGACGCATATACCATGCTGGTACATACTCTGTACGTTCCCCCCTACATGCTTTTAAAAATGTCTCATTTATAGTTCTTACCAAGACCCTTGCTCCCTTCCCTACCAATGCTTTTGCTTTAAATACGTTCTATTCCGATATTTATCTTTTTTTACTATACAGCTTGTAAAAACAAATTGCATAACATTATGTACGTTGTTCATGAAATTGACACAAACATTCGTAAAACCGCTTACTATTTTCACAACATTCTTATTATAACACAGAGAAAATCTATGGTTTAGCTACTTTTGACTTTTCTCCTTCACGGTTCGTTTGTGTGTTAAATGGCACAACGTAAAAACTCGGTTTTGAGAATATGTTAATAAACTTTTCCTCATATTCTCCGACACCTGTTACAGTACTCACATGCGTATGAATTCCGTTTTCCACTCTATAAATTCGATACATAATTCTTTCATCTGGAAGTGGTGTCCAGCTTAATTTTGCTTTAAATAAACCGAAAGGACTAAATGATAGTTTCATTTTTACATCTTCAATCTTGCGCAACCGAATTGGGGCACCAATCGTTTCTACACCTTCTGGCTGCATAAACTTTTCTTTCTGTTCTACATTTGCCTTCGTTAAAATTTTCTTAAATAACTTCGTTGCAGCTGCACTTTCGCCTTGCAATTTGTGCTCTTTATCCGTGTGATCATAGCCGACCCAAACTGCTCCCACTAAATTCGGCGTATATCCAACAAACCACATATCCCTTGCTCCATTATCATCATTAGGAATTGAAGTGGTACCCGTTTTTCCAGCCAACGCACCGTTATAGACACCTACTTTGGCTGTCCCTTCCTTTACAACTCCTTCTAACATTTTCGTCATATACCATGCTGTTTGTTTCGAGAAGACTTTCGTCTCTACTTTTGGCGATTCTCCAATGACTGCGCCGTGTCTATTTAACACTTTATCAATAACATGTGGCTCAATAATATTGCCGTTTGCTAAAAATGCACGATACATTTTTACAAGATCAAATGGTGAAACACCGTTTTTCAGCCCACCAAGCGCTGTACTTAACCCAGTATCTGCAATATGAACATTTCCTTTCTCTAAATATTGCTTTCCTTCTTCGACCCCTAACTCATTTAATAAAGAAACTGCCGGTACGTTTGCTGAATCTAAAATCGCATCATACATCGTCATTTCTTTCGTATATTGACGATTGTAATTTCGAGGTTCATAACCTTCAAAAGAAGCTTTGTCATTTGTTAATAACGAATACGGATTATACTTTTTCGTTTCTAATGCTGGTGCATAAACGATAAGTGGTTTCAGAACAGAGCCCGGTTGCCTTTTTGCAAAAATACGATTAAATCCTCTCGGGACATACTTTCTTCCGCCAATCGCAGCTTTAATCCCGCCCGTACGATTATCCATTAATAAAAATGCACCTTGCGCCCCATTTTCTTTACCAGGGAAATTGCGCGCATCTTGAAACTGGTTATACGCCACCTTTTGAATCTTTTCATCCATCGATACGACAAACGTATATCCTCCGCGAAGTACTTCTTGATGAGACAATCCGTATAAACGAGCCGCTTCATCTATGACCATATCAATATACGGCATATATGCGAGTTCATTCTCATCTAAGTTTTTATATAGAGCAATTGTCTTTCCTTGATAGCGAACGCTTTCTTCAGCAGTCAAATAACCTTGTCTATGCATAAGTGACAATACTAGATCACGGCGTTCTTTACTCTTCTCTGGAGAAAAATACGGTGAATATCCGTTTGGCGACTTCGGAAGACCTGCAAGCATTGCCCCTTCTTCTACTGTTAAATCTTCTACATTTTTATTAAAATACAACTTTGCTGCAGCTTGAATACCGTAAGCTCCATGTCCAAAATAAATATGATTCATATACATTTCAAGAATTTGTTGCTTCGTATATTTTTGCTCTAATTGAAGGGAGATTGCGACTTCCTTCAACTTACGCGTAAATGTTTTTTCACGAGTTAAAAAGACGTTTTTAGCAAGTTGCTGCGTAATCGTACTACCGCCTTCGACCTTCTCTCCAGCTAACGTGTCTTTATAAAGAGCACGGAATATTGACGGATAATCAATTCCTTGATGCTCATAAAAACGAGAATCTTCCACCGCAATAAACGACTGCTGCACGTATTTTGGAATTTGCTCGATTGGTACGAGGTCTCTATTTTCTACGTATAATTTCGTAATTTCTTTCCCTTTCTGGTCAACGATACGTGATGAAGAGTGGAAAACGAGCTGCTTTTCATCCATCATATAGCCACCAGCTAACACAATAAGTTTATAGATTACAATCGCTAATACAAGCGTCGCTAACCCACCTAATAAAGTCCACTTTACTTTCTTCATACATCGGCCTTCTTTCCAAATGATGGTACATTTATTATTTGAAAAAGAAGTATCTTTATGTATATAATCTTCGAAGTTTTTTAAGAGAGTTGATATAATAGAAACAAATAAGTAAGGGGGCACTAAAATGAAGGCTATTATTTCATACGAAACACCTCTAGAACAAGCACATTTCACTGCAAAAAATAATGAAAAAGATATGTTTTATAAAGAAAATACAGAAGAATCTGTAGAAGGATCTCTTCAATATGACGTACTAGATGCTGTTGGCGAATTTAAAGGACAACCTGGCTATATCGTTTGTAACAACATTTCTGTCACAGACGAAGGTCGCCCTGTATTTGAAAACCGTTTTAAAAACCGTGCAGGCCTTATTGAAAACGAACCAGGATTTCAAGCGATCCGCGTTCTACGCCCATTAAGTAACGATACATATGTCATCTTAACGATGTGGGAAACAGAGCAAAACTTTAAAGACTGGACAGAATCACGTTCATTCGAAAACGCTCATAAAAAACGTCCTGCACAAGCAGAGGGACAATCACAGGCTCAGGCGCATCCACATGCAGAACAGCAAAAGAGTATTTTCTCTCGTCCTTCTTTTGTGACTACTTTTGATGTGTTAGTTTAATTAAAAAGTAATACAACACTAGGAGTACGTGAAATTATACCAACGATTTTTCGAATATATCTATCACATCTTGAAATATATCAACGATTCGACTAAAGATATCCATTTAATAACAAAAAGGAAACACCACTACACACCGGTGTTTCCTTTTTCTTTGTACCAATTATATATACGAAGTGTGTCCTCTTTTCGCATGTGCTTCACTTTATAACGATGCCCTGCTACCGATACGGCAGCTGTACATAACTCGTCTTTCTTTTGAAAATATGATTGATTGTACCCCACCGCTTGAATATGCCTTCTACGCATGATTCCTGTATATTTCGCAAGACCTCTGTATACCATCGTTAATTGATTTTCTCTCATCATATAACCGCCGCTAGTATAACGAGCGTATGCGAGTATTGTAAATCCGATACATAGCGGGATAAGAGTGAATAACGCGATATATTGTTTGAAATATATACTCGCACTAACGATCGGCACAGCGAGCACAGCAGTTGTAATCCAGCCCATGATGATGTAACGGCGCAATGCCGCTTTCGGTAAATAAACGATTTCCTCTTCCATTTCATACGGCAACTGTAAATATGCGAGTAACTGCTGCACATCTTTTTTCTTCATAAAAGGATGTAGCATCACTTCATTCCCAGCGGATTCTATACTTTGAATGACTTCTACTTCCACAGAACAATAACCGAAAGGCTGACGGAGAATGCCTTCTTTCACAGTAATTGCTTGAATACGGTGCAATTTTAACACAAACTCTTTCTTATCAAATAACCCTTGTACGATGCGAATTTCATTTCCGTTTCGCTCAATTTTAAAGTTTGCATATTTTAACGCATAGCCTGCTGTTGAAATAACCCAAGAAATTGCCATTAAAATTGCTGCCATAACGATTAATTCATATACACCGTTATCCATCACATACGCTTCCACTTTATTAATGAGCCATTCTGGTAGAAATTGATTAAACTCTGTGTAAAGGATTACTAACATAGAAAACACTAATCCAAATCTACCAGATGTAATAGATGCGAATAAAATTTCTTTCGCTTTTAACTGATAAACTGTCTTACTACCTTCTTCCGCAGGCACCTCTTCAGCCACAACGCTTCTTTCTTTATGCAATAAAGCAATTAGTGCCTTCGCTTCATCTTCTTTAATACCAGCTAACATCACTTCTGGCTCACTACCGCCGCCTGCAACTTCTATATTTAATTTTGTAAGTCCAAGTATTTGATAAATGATGTTAGAAGATGTACTAACATTTTGCACACGTTCTTTATTTAAGTAGCTTTCTTTCTTTACAAACACACCATGCTTTATATGTAAAATATTATTCTCAATCCAGTACACTTTGAAATACCATTTCACAGCGGAGAAAATAGCCATCACGAATAAAAGAAACAACAAAACAAAATAAAATAAATACCAAGGCTCATTTTCATCAGAGCGAAATATTACAAGAAGGATAAAAGGAAATAAACCCGAAATTCGAATACTCAATAATATCGTGATCGGATGCTGCCTCTTATACATCCTTATCACTCACTTTCGCAAGTTCTCCAATTTGTCTTTTCAGCTGTTCTGCTTCTTCTTTCGTTAAACCTGGAATACTATGAGAAGTTGCTGCTGTTGAAATGTGTAATTCTGCTAAATTATACTTTCTCATAATCGGCCCTTGCTCAATCGTTACGTGCTGCACACGGATCATCGGAATAAGTACACGTTTTACAACGAACATTCCCTTTTGAATCTCAATCTCTTCTTCATTTAATCTGTAACTATAATAGCGTTGACGTAAATTTGGAAATACAAAATAATCAAGCGGGATAAATGTAATAGCGCCTGTTACTAACAATCCGAACAGCCAACCCCACCAGTTAAAGTTAATCATAAAAAAGAAATACGCAATTACGACTGCTAGTATAACTGCCGCCCCAATTAAAGCGTGAATTCGCCACACTTTCAGCATATTAGAATGAATCTCCCTTTCTAACGGCTGCATCTCATCACTCCAATTATATGAATGTATTACTTATATATTAGTTGGTATATACATTTTTGTAAAATTATAGTTTTTTTACATCGTATCAAGCATTTCTTTAAAATTCCCTTCATTAATCGAATACACTTGAAACTGGATGTAATCTATCTCATTCGTATCTGGTTTAGCAAATGGCAAAATGTTAAATCTCGCCGCCGATCTTCCTAGCATATCTACAATCATAAGAGAAACGCCAATATATTTGAAGTCTATACGGAATACTACTGCTTCTTTTGTAAACTCATAATCTTTAATCGCATCATAAGACTTATTCGCACTTATGAGCGTCACTTTTAATAATTGATTTAAATTTTCTGGTTTAAAATTAATCATATATACAGCTCCTTTTTTTAACAAAAAACTACTAAAATAGTGTAATCTTTTCCTTTCACGGCTTCACACATCAATTATATAAAAAATAAAGCTAGTTTTTTATAAATTTTTTGATATAATTACATACGGGAAAAGGGAAGAATTTTGTCTTCCCTTGTGTTTTTTATTTGCATCTAGTACTTTTGCTAGATGCCTTTTTTTATACTAAAAAAGCATCCTCAAAGTATGTGAGGATACCTTTTCAACAATTGTACTTACATAATCCAGCTTCATTTTCTAGTTTATATTATTTCTGAGTATACTCTAAAGTTCGTTTTCATTCATTCCCTATAAGCAATTGCATTTGGCAACTGTAAGAATCCGTACTAAAAAACTCATCTAATAATTCCACTTCAATGCAATTTTTAATTGTTACATTATTTTTCTCTATATAATCTTTTAATTTCTCCATACTTTCTTCTTTATTATTCTTTTTATAGGCCAGCGTTAAATAGTTACCTTCTGGTAAGATATCTATATTTTGCTCTTTCTGTGTGTAATCATATTTACATAACACAGAAAAAGCATACTTTGGTTCAAATCTATATTTTGAATGAACCGTATATGCTATACCAATCTCCATCGTTGTTTCTAAATTTCTCTCCTGAATAATTTTATCTACCTCTGAATAATAAAGGAATTCTTTAAAATTACCCACTTCTTTGCATGGAGCAGTGACGATATAACGTTTCTCAAAATACTGTATTGTTATTTGATTATGTACTAGTACCTTTTTAGCGACTTGTACACTATTATCTAGTTTATCAATCGTATGAATGACTGCTTGCATCTCTTTTATCTTTTGCTCAGTTTCTTCTCTTTTTAATGCTAAAAATTTTAATAATTCATCCATATTCTTTTCCGTGAAAATTTTTTGCAGTTCTTTCGTACTCGTTCCTAAAGCTCTACAAACTTTAATTATATCAATATAAACAAATTGATCTACCGAATAGTATCTATAACCCGTTTTTGCATCAATATATACTGGGATAAGAATGCCTGTTTGATGATAATATCTTAAAGCTTTTATTGTAATGCCTTTCATATTAGCAACTTCACCAATAGAAAATAAATTTTCCAATTTATATCGCCCCCTTATTCTTGACTCTCCTCTAAAGGGAGACGTTATTATTTTATCGTTAAAGTTAGTGGAAGGATAATAAAAAATGGGTCGTGTAAAATATGGAAACCTTAAAAGAAAAGATTATAAATAAGTGAGTTTAAAAATCAACTTGGCAGTCTTAGAAAAGTTACTAGGTGCCATTACAATCATCGAATTTATTTAAAAAAGAGGTTAAAATAGATGATACATTTTTTCTAGCTAACTAATTCAATGAAAGAAGGATATAATATGAAAATTGATAGACCAAAAATTTCGCCAGAGTTATCTTTAAAGAATTTTCACGATATTTTTTATGAAGAAGATTCAACATTAGAAATGTGTGAAATCATCGATTCCACTTTTGAAAATGAATCTGTAGATAGAGTGCGTTTATATAATGCAGTGATAAAAAATTGTAAGTTTACCAATACAGACTTTAGCAGTATTGATATTACAGATGTTTGTTTTGAGAACTGCGATTTATCAAATGTTAATTTAAGCAACTCTTCTGTTCACAGAGTCGAATTTAAAAACAGTAAATTAATTGGCGTTAATTTTACAGAATCTAGCTTAGGAAATGTTACATTTGAAAATTCAATTTTGAATTTAGCTTCACTTGGAAATTCTAAACTAGAAAAGATCATATTTAATGCAACTTCATTAAATAATGCAGATTTTTTTGACTGTAAACTAAAAAAAGTTGAATTCAATTCATGTAGCCTTGACGAAGCAAATTTTGATCAAACATCACTGAAGGGAATAGATATTAGTTCTTCTAATTTTGATACACTTACCGTTTCAGTGAACAATCTAAGAGGATGTAAAGTATCATCATATCAAGCTATTCAGTTTGCAACATTACTCGGATTAATAATTAAAGATTAGTCATAAAGAACGATTTAAAATGTAAAAAGGTATCCTCGTACTTGAAGGATACCTTTTTATTATCTCTATTTTTGACAGATTACTGTTTTGTATCATATTCTTTTCATCAATCTAGTGCACTTCAACAATTGTACCATCTTCGAATACTTTGAATACACCAGTAAATCCTGATCCAGCTGCACCTTCTATTTTATATGTCGTACGCACTCTTATTTGATAATATTTCTTTCCATTTTCTACTTGCGTATTCTCTAACGTGTAATCATATTCTTCTTTATATTCATTTTTAATATATTCTTTAGCTTTCTCAAAAGTAAATGCATCTTGATTCTTTCCTGTCTCTACCTCTTGATTCTTCTCTGGATCTGTTTTTTGGTTCTTTTCTGCCTCTACTTTTTGGTTCTTTTCTGTTGCTACCTTTTGATTCTTTTCAGGCTCCACTTTTTGACTCGTTCCTGCATCTGTTTTTTGTGCCTTCGGTGCTGCTGTTTCACTCTTTGCAGTTTTTTCCTCTTCACCAATTTTAGTAACTAATCCTACAGCTTTTTTATTATATTCTTCAAAGTTCTTGTTACCTTTCGTTTCGGAAACTAGCTTATCTAATATCTCTTTCGCTTCTGCATAATTTTTCTTACTTATGAACTCTTCACTTTTCGTCAGTTGCTCGCTATATTTCTTTTTTTGTTCTAAGATGGCTAGTAATGCTGTTCGTTCTTCCTTCGCTTGTTTTAACAGCGTATTACTTCCATTCTTCACGCTCTCTACTTTTTCAAATGACTTGATTGACTCTTCTACCTTTGTTTCCTCTTTTAACTTCACTGCTTCAATCATTGCTTTCGTTTGTTCTACAAGTACTTTTACATCTGAATCATCTTTTTTCTCATCTAGCGCTCGTTCAAATGACGATAAGGCTGTTTTATATTCTTTATTCGTTAGTGCAGTCTTTCCCTCATCCATTGCTTTTTCAAAGTTCCCATTACTACATCCAGCCAACATTAAAAATGTAAGTCCAATTACCGTTAATAACTTTCTCATTTTCTCTCCCCCTATATACTCCTAAAACAATAACATCATATGTATAAAAGTCTGTGTAGTACTTAGACTAACAGTAAAATATGTACTACATTGTGTGCGGGAAAGGAAGTACATTTCATTTACTATCATTACTTAAAACTCTAAATAGTTGGTAGTCTTCTTCTTTTAAGACCGAAAGGAATTTTAATAATGCGGATAAAGCTCCCACTCAAAATCTTTACTACACACTCTCATACACATAGAAAAACCATTTTTAGTTTATAGTTTGTTATTTCTTCAACTTTAAATATTCTCAGTTGATTGGAAATACGAACTACAACTCGTAATCTATCGAAAACATAAGAAAACAAAACGTAACAAAAGTTACGTTTTGTAACTTATCTGTAACACAAATGTAACATAACGTTTTTAAACATACAATAGTTTTTTTTCACATTATTTTCCCTACCTACCGTTGGACTATCCCCCTTCAAACATGTAAGGAAAGAAACTTCTTTCCTTACGCGTTAAAATTAATTACATAGATAGCCCTTTTTTCAACAAAACACTATGAAAACGTGAGGACATTTATCTTCCCTTGTATTTTTATTTGCATCTAGTACTTTTGCTAGATGCTTTTTTTATGCCAAATAAAATAAAAAAGGTATCCTCAAATACTTGAAGGATACCTTTTCACTTTTATTATCTCTGCTGTTTTCTACCTAATACGAGTAATCCAAAACTCATCATTACAAGAAATGCTCCCATATATGGTTCCACAGGCATTTTCTGTCCTGTCTTCGGTAATTCTTTTTCAGGTTTTTCTGGATTTGGTGTTCCAGGCTTCTCTGGATCTGTTGTTTCCGGTTTTTCTGGACCTGGGGGTTCTTCTTCTATTGTTCTACCCCGCTATTTGCCGGCCAGTAAAACTCCCACCTCAAAATTCAGCTAGAACAAAGGGGTTAGGCGGGAGGTCAACTGTCCATAAATGCCCGATTGGTGAGGGCTAATAATCAGTGGGGAATGAACAAAATCCCCACTGATTAAAGTTTCACCTTATACCCACAACACGGACAAGTGTATTTCATGTTCCCACTCCATTACTAACTTGTTTTTTCTCCCATATATCCCGACCCACAAAGAATGTAACAGCACAAATCATAGTTATCCCCATGAAAAAAATATTGGAATCTTCATATGTATTTGGAATCCCTACCGTTATGAAAACAATACTAAAAGCTAAGAGTAAATATAATAATACAGATATAATATAGCTCAATTTAAATCGTAAAATGATACCTCTAAACAATATCTCACCAAGAAGACATCCACCTAAAATAATAGGTACTCCGAAATACAATGTAAGGACTCCCATTTGCGAAATAGATTGAATTATCTTTCCAAGTATGTTCGGCGAAATCATCTCATTATTTTTTCTCATCCTATCATATAAATCAAGTGCCGTTGCTGAAATAAAGAAACTTAATATAGAAAATGAATACGGAATTAAAAATTTGCTCACTCTCATTCACCTCACTTTTTTCCTTTCATATATATTATTCACTATTTTCTATCATTTTCACATAAAAAAATAACCCTCTATGATAAATCATAGAGGGAAGAATTTCTATATAAAAACCTATACCTTATCCTGAAGTGAATCCCAAAACAGAACACATATCAAAACATCTAAACCATCTGCTCCCTATATTCAGTTTAGATGTTTTATCCCGCTATTTGCGGGCAGTAAGACCCCCACCTCAAAATTTAGCGAAAGCAAAGAAGTTAGGTGAGGAATCAACTGCCCGTAAACGCCCGATTAGTTCAACTAATAATCAGTGGGGATGAAGAACCCCCCACTGATTAAAGTTTCACTTTATTAGAAAGTAGTACCTTCTTTTTTGTAATATTCTTTTGAAATCTCTTCATAAAACGCTGCCGATGTCGAATAGAAGTAAGGTGCTAACCATAAGAAACCGATTCCGATAGTAAGAATACTTAAAATGAACCAGCCAAGGAAACTTAAGCATAGTAAAAAGTAATCCATTTTATGTCCGTTCATCATACGGCGACTTTCAGTAATTGCTTGATTCGCTGTATATTCTGGATGATCATTCAAAATAAAATACGTCATAGAATAAGAAAATGATTTAATAATACCCGGAATAATAAGAAGTAATGTCCATAGAATTACGTATACATACATTAGTAAATATGTTAAAAATGCTTTCATAAACTTACTTCCATCGCTAAACCATCTAAATACATGACCAATACTAGCATTAGTTCCACGAATTACATTTAAAACTAGGTAATAAGCACCCGTTGTTAACGGACCGATAATAAGCATTGCAATAATAGTTACTGTAAGCGAATCACTTGCTTCTTCCCAACCCCAAAACATTGAGAAAATACCTGTCGTTAGAAATTCCACAGCTCCAATAAGAATTCCAATTAATAAGGTTGCTCCTACTGCTAATCCCCATTTTCCTTTTAATGCATCAAGTGCTTCTCTTTTCAACTGACTTATCATACATAGCCTCCTAATATTATTTCTACATTAGTATACCATTTATATCAAATATTTCACGAATTTCCCTGAAATAGAAGTATACTTCCTTTTTCCTGATACATATTCATTTATGTGCGCTGTAGTCCTCATATATGGATTGGACTAAAGAAAACTTAGTTCAATTGTAAACTACTCATTTCTCTATAAAAAAGCCTGCCTATCATACTAGGCAAGCCTTTTTAAACTAATCCTCACTTATTCTCTTCTTATACCAATCCTGCATTCTCTCTGCATCTTCTACTCTCGTATGCTCTAATTTATAATTCGATGATGCACTAGAAAACTTATACGTACATAAGTCTACGCGGCGCTGGAAATATGATTGTGTCTTCTCCATTGATTGGACGTGTCTTCTTCTGACAAGTCCTGTATATTTTCCAATACTACGATACACAATTGTAATTTGTTCTCCGTTTACACCGTAACCATTTGTTTTAAATGTTGCGTATCCAAGTGTAAAGATGAGGATCGCGAGCGGTAATAATGCCCACATGATGTAATACTTTTCAAAGTATATGCTGATTCCCGTCAGCGGGATTGCTAGCATGGCGAAGAAGATGAAACTATCAATGAGATAGCGACGCAATGCTGCTTTTGGTAATGAAATAATGTTTGTATTCAGTTCGTATGGTAATTGTAAATGGGTGAGTAACTGTTGCACGCGATCTTTTCGAATGATAGGATGTAGCGTAACTTTTTCTTCTTTTCCTTCACTTTGAATGACTTCTACTTGCACAGCACAATAACCGAATGGTTGGCGTAATATACCTTCTTTTATCGTAATACCTTGAATGCGGTGTAACTTTAATACGAGTTCTTTTTTCTCCAGTAATCCTTGCGAAATACGGACTTCATCATTTTTTCGATTGACTGTGAAATCCCCATGTTTTAACGCATATCCAATTGTAGATATAATCCAAGAAACGACAAGTAAAATAGCTACCATGTAAATCCAGCCATATATATCATGATCCATAACATAAGACTCTACGCTATTTTTGATCCATTTCGGAATATACTCGTCCACTTGGTTATAAACGAAAAATATTAAAGAGAATAATAATCCAAATTGACCAGATGTAACAGACGCTATTAAAATCTCTTTCCACGTTAACTTGTACTCTGTCGTTTGTTTTTCCTCTGTAATAATTTCTTTTTGTACTACTTCTTCTGATGTTTCTTCTACTTTTACTACCGAGGTTGGCTCATTTAACATTGTAATAAGCTTTGTTGCCTCTTCTACCGTAATACCAGCTAAACTAACTTCCGGCTCATTTCCTCCGCCAGCTGTTTCAATTTTAATTTTCTTTAGTCCTAACACTTGGTACAGCATGCCTGAACTTGTATTAATCGTTTGAACACGTTCTTTATTTAAGTAGCTCTCCTTCTTCACAAAGAGCCCTTCTTTAATATGTAATACGTTATTTTCGACCCAATATACTTTGTAGTACCAGCCTACGATAGCTGAAACAATCGTGATTACCGCAAAACCGATAGGAACTAAATACCAAAATGGAAACTTTCCTTTTAAACTAAAAAGAAAAATAATAAATGGTATAAAATCTGTTATTTTTAATTCTAATAACATCGTGATTGGATGCTGCCTCTTATACATCCTCATCACTCACTTTCGCTAATTCTGCGATTTTCGTTTTCAACATTTCTGCCTCATACATCGTTAAACCTGGGATACTATGAGAAGTCGCCGCTGTTGAAATGTGTAATTCTGCTAATCCGTATTTCCTCATAATTGGCCCTTGTTCAATTGTAACGTGCTGCACACGAATCATCGGTACTAATACACGTTTTACGACGAAAAGACCGTGCTGAATTTCAAGTTCTTCTTCATTTAGTTGGTAGCTATAGTAACGTTGACGCAATTTCGGGAATGTAAAGTAATCAAGCGGCGTATATACAATTGTTAATCCGATGAGCACATAAAAAATCCAAGCCCACCAATTAAACTTAATCATAAAGAAAAGATATGCCAAAATGACGATAATACTAATTCCTAACTCAATTAAGGAACGCGTTTTCCACACCTTGACCATGTCAGGGTGAATTTCATTTTTCAATGGATCCATGTAACCACTCCAAATCTAGTAATCTAATATATGAATACTCTCAATCTATATTTTACATAACTTTACAGAAAATTGAAATTTAATTATCTTTCTTCTCTGGAATAAAATATCCGAACCAAAGTAACCAAATGAAACCGATTAACTTCAGCCAACTTCCATCCGCCTGAAAAGCCTCTATCATACCTGGAATTTTATACACTCCAATGAATCCAAGAAAACCGAGCCACCAGTTTTTTTGCATTTTCACTTTTACTCCTCCTTTATGACGTTTTTCACATTTCGAATCCAAATTTCTTTATACTTTAACTGGAATCCCATTAACATGTAGTTGCTCATATTATCGATAACGAGCGCTAACGTATGAGCATTCTCTTCTGTTGCATGTTGTGACACAACGTCAAGTTCTACACCTTGCTTTAATAAATCATGAAAGCCATTTAAAAACTCTTCTTGTATTTCAAATAAACGTTTCTGATACTTTTCATTTCGCGCCGCAGTTACGATAAATTCATTTATGACGCGTAATATACCTTCTTGTCCTTCATACTCAGACAACATATGTAAACCATCTGCAATTAACTTTTTTGCAAAATTTTCTTTCGTATATTGATCTTTATCGAAGTAAGAAGAGAAATGATACCCAGAAAAAATTTCTTCAAATAAAAAATCTACTAACGCTTCTTTAGAAGAAAAATGATAGTAAATGGCCGGTTTTGAAATACCTACCTCTTTCGCAATCATGGAAAGGCTCATTTTCTCAATACCGTGCTCTGCCATAAGTTTAAATGACGCCTCTACAATGTTCTGCGATGTTTGTAAATTCTTTGTCATACTGTACCTCACTTGTTTTTACTTACCGGTCGGTAAGTAAATTATAAAATGAAACGAAATGATTTTCAAGTTAGTTAGCACTTTAGAAGGGGGGTTATTGGTAAATGTAGAAAAACATAAAGTAAAAGCAATATATAACAATAAGGAGGATGTTCATATGGGACTTGGTGGTAAAGGCGGTAGCGGCGGAACTGGTGGCGGTGAAGATGGACAAGCTGGTAAGAGCGGATTTCCATTCATCATTGTACTCTTTATCGTATTAATTATAGTTGGAGCTAGCTATAGTGGACTTGGCTTCTAAGAAAAGGCGTCCTACATTACACATGTAGGACGCCTTCTTTTTAATCCCTATTCAACAATCGCATACGATAACAATTCATCGTCACTTCTCCAAGTCTTTGCAGTAATTGATAGTTCGCATATGCGCCGACCGGGGCACCAATTATTGGTACGAGCTGAAGCATTTTTGCTAAATCGATATAGTCTCGGTACTCTGTTTGGAACTTTTCCCAGTCCATATGATTTTCTTCTTCTGTATCCCACGTTTCGATGGCTTTCCATATTTCTTTTCGATGATCATCACTTGAAAAGGCGAGTTGGAAAACGTGAAGGATAAAAAGGCGCTCTTCTTTGTTACTCGTATCAAATCCGTACAACGTTGCTGCATCGAATAAAAATTTAATTTTAATGCCGAGTAAAAGCGGAAAGTCAGCAAGGCCAAGGAGAATACCACCAGCTCCAGTCCCAGCCCCTTCCGCCGCTGCTATTTTTTTGTACTCATCCATTTTTTTGCGTACTTCATCGTCACGTCTTTGCAGTGACCATGTCGTCTCTTTTAATTTCGGCTTTATAAAGTTTGATCCGGCGCTGATCGTTTGCACCATCATACGAATCGTCTCTGTTAACACCTTTTGTACTTTCGCCGGAATGAGCTGTTGTACTTTCGTCTGCACTTTTTTGGAGAACCGTGTCATCATAGAAGAATCTTTCATGAATGTAGCTTTCCACTGCTCCAATTCTTTTATAACCTTCTCTTCATATGTAATCATAGGTTCATTCCTTTCAATTTAAACGCTCAATGCGCTTCGCCCCGTATTGGTAAACGAAACCGATACTAAATAATATGCTTACGATAAGTAAAATTCCTGTCATCATGAAATCTTTCGTTGCTAGTGCAAATATAACTGTAAAGATTACGCTCCCGATGATTAGAATCGCGTTTAATAAAGTAAGAAAATCTTTCTTCTTTTCATCTACCTTTACTGGATACAAATCAAGCCAAATTTTCATGCGGTGATGTTTCCATAAAGTTAATAGCTGATAGCCGATTAAGTATAGGAAGATAAAACTCACGATGAATCGTCCATATAAAAATGGAATGAAGTAAAGAATAACTCCTCCAAGAGCGAGCAAACGCACATATAATCCAAAATAGTTACCTGATCTTAAAAATGTTCTCGTATATAAGTATAAATATGTACGCTTTTCGCCGATTATCGAAAGAATGAAATCAAGCCATTTCTTGCGGGATACTCTCTCTTTTAATGCTGGTACATCAACGAACATATTCGCAATGCGGTACAGTAACATCATCTTTTTACCTTCTTCAGAAATTAAATACTCCCAATTCAGTGGCTTCCCTTTCACCATTTGATGCATGATAGCAAGGTATAACACCATGAATAGAACAATTCCGCCAATAAAAAGAACTGAAGTACGTTCTACAAGGAAATATACAAATAAACCGTTTAAGATAAAACGTATGAACCAATCCGCCTTTTGTACATTTTGATCTGTTAAAAAGGACTTTTCCCACGCTATAAATAAATTCCAAGCTTTCACAATAACAAACGCGATTACAATCCATATGTAAGCCGCTCCTGTTTGCTTCATTTGCTGGAAGTATAACGGGGCAAGCGCAGCTGCTACGATTGCGATTATGTATAACTGAATCATAAGCGTAAAGAGAAAGGCCTTTGTGAAGTAAGGCTTTAGCTTCTCTTCAACTGGCAGTAAGTAAACAAGGTCTGCTTCTTTTAATAACGTTTGCATTGATCCAGCTGTTAAAACTAGTCCAATTAACACTGCCATCACGAGCGCAGTTGGAAACGAAGGTGTTAACGTTTGTAACCATTGTTGGTAATAATACGCTCCCGCACCGATGATAAACACGAAAATAAATTTCAAATGATCGTTAAATACGTATTTACTATATGTACGAACTTCTTTTAGAAAGTGACGAAATCGTTCTTTCCATAATGCTGTACTATTCATAATCTTCTTCCTTTGTTAATGCAATATAAATATCATCTAACGTTGCACCTGGCATATTAAACTGTGATTGCAGTTCAGATAATGTTCCCATCGCTCTTACTTCGCCTTGATGTAAAATAATGAACGAATCACAATAACGTTCTGCCGTCGCTAAAATATGTGTACTCATTAAAATACCTGCGCCGCTCTTTTTCATTTGATCCATCATTTGAAGTAGAGATTGAATTGCTAACGGATCCAGTCCAACGAAAGGTTCGTCTACTATGTAAAGAGATGGCTCCACTAAAAATGCACTCATAATCATTACCTTTTGTTTCATCCCTTTTGAGAAATGAGATGGAAACCATTTTAAACGATTTTTCATACGAAATTCTTGTAATAGTTGTCCTACACGTTCTTCGTACTGTTTTTCATCGACACCGTACGCCATCGCTGTTAATTTCAAATGCTCTTCTAGCGTTAGCTCATCATATAATACCGGTGTTTCTGGAATGAATGAAAAGCTAGAACGGTACGCTGTCATATCATCACGAATTGTTTTCCCATTAATTGTGACAGTTCCTTTTTTCGGTTCCATTAAACCGATAATATGTTTAATCGTCGTACTTTTACCAGCCCCATTTAAACCGATTAAGCCGACAAGTTCGCCTTTATTAACAGAGAACGAAACGTCTTTTAATACAGGTCGTTTCGTATATCCTCCTGTAACATTTTCTACACGCAATAACTCGCTCATACGACACCACTTTCTTCATTAGTATTCATTCTATATTCATCTTACCAAAAATTGCGCTGTACTACATAGTATCGATGTGTTCAAAAAAAATTTAAATTTGTTAGCATATATTTTTACGAAAGCGGACATCATAATTAGTGAAGAAGGAACACATTGAAAAAGCAACCACCAATTGATGAGTATAACAACATAGTGAAGTCATCATGAAATGGGGTGTCCATGTTGGACAATGAAATTTACACATAACCAGATTATTTGTTTCATTTTCGAAACGGGGTGTCTCCGAAAGAGCATATACTGTTTTAAAAAATAAACAATTTCATTTTAAAAAGATTGCAATTCATTTCACTTGAAAATGGGGTGTCTACGGCAGAAACTTTAGCCGATTTACCATGCATTTCTTAAATAAATGGGGTGTCTGCGAAACGTAAATTACGATAATGCTTTTTCAATCCCTCTTCAGAAAACAGGAAGCTGACTCAGCTTCCTGTTTTTCGTGTTTGTTCTCTTATGTAATTATGGTAAAATACGGCTAAGGATATTTGAAAGGATGAGATCAATGAATCATACAGCAGACAATTGTATTTTTTGTAAAATCATTGACGGGCAAATCCCTTGCTCAAAAGTATACGAAGATGAACATGTGCTTGCATTTTTAGATATTAGTCAAGTAACAAAAGGACATACTCTTGTTATTCCGAAAGTTCACAAACAAGACATTTTTGCGTTAACGCCAGAAATCGCATCACACATTTTTTCTGTCGTTCCAAAAATCGCAAATGCGATTAAAGCAGAGTTTAATCCAGTTGGCTTTAACCTACTTAACAATAACGGTGAAAAAGCTGGACAAACTGTGTTCCACTTCCACCTTCATTTAATTCCACGCTACGGTGAAAACGATGGTTTCGGTGCCGTTTGGAAATCACACCAAAATGAATATACAATGGAAAATTTACAAAACATCGCAAGCACAATTGCAAATAGTGTGAAATAGTGACACTATAAGAAGACGTAATACATAACAAGCCAATTCCCCGAAGTAATTACATATTGCAAGGCTTGTTTCTTCACTCCATATACCGGGGTATACTTTTCTGTGCATAGCGCACTTACAAGAAGGAAAAGTTCTCTTTTCTTTCTCTTGTTTTAAAGATATGCATACTATTTCACATCATGAATACGAACGAAAAATAAGGAGGTCTCTTTTTATGTCAAAAGCTAAATCCTTTATTACAGGTGTCCTTTGCGGCGGAGCAGTTGCTGGATTAGCAGTTCTTTTCTCTACTCCTTCTTCTGGCAAAGCCATGCGCGGCAAGTTAAAAGAAAAAGGAAATGATATTAAAAAGACTTTAGCTGATATTACAGCTGATACAAAATTATTAAAGCGTCAAATCGTTGAAACTGCTTCAGAAGGTAAAGAAGTGTTTCAAGAATTAAAAGACGACATGCAAGACACGCTTTCTAACTGGAAACAAGATATTTCTCAAAACAAGCGCCATATTGAAAAAGAAATTTTGGACATTCAAAAGTCAATTGAGAAACTACAAGAAGCTGTTCCAGAAAAAGCGTAAACAAATTCCTGCTTAGTTTTTGCATATAACAAATATTTTTTATATAAATTGACCTTAACACGGCATATCACATAGATATGCCGTGTTTTTATGCATTTACAATATATGTTAGCCATTAACATGTAAGGACAACACATGTACTCACGACTCATAAACCGCTTCCATAGTTATGCATGATTTGTATAGAATGTCATTTTTTTAAAAAATTTTCACAATTCTCACAAAAAGACTTTATTAATTTTTATTTTACTGGCATAATAGATAGTAATGAAAAAGAATGTTAAAGTGGGTGAGTAAATGAAAAGTGGAGAAAAAGATTACTCGGTAAAAGAAGCGATGATTTTCAGCCAACGCATTGCTCAATTATCGAAAGCGTTATGGAAATGTGTAGAGAAAGATTGGCAAATGTGGATTAAGCCTTACGATTTAAATATTAATGAGCATCATATTTTAACAATCGCTTATCATTTAAAAGGGGCTTCTATTTCTGAGATTGCTAAGTTTGGAGTTATGCACGTATCAACGGCGTTTAACTTCTCGAAAAAGCTTGAGGAACGCGGCTATCTTGTATTCTCGAAAAAAGAAGATGATAAACGAAATACGTACATTGAAATTACAGATAAAGGGGAAGAATTACTACTTCGCTTAATGGAGGAGTATGACCCTGAAAGTAATTCAGTGTTTAATGGGGCTCTTGCACTTCGTAATTTTTATGGGAAGTTCCCAGAAAATATCGAGCTGATTGCTATCTTGCGCAATATTTACGGACAAGACTTCATCGATATTTTTGAGAAATCATTAGAAGATATTGAGGAGAATTTTACGGAATCCGATCAGAAGTTAGTTAAGAAATAATCTATTTATTTTTTCGCACTCATGCGTAAGAATTCATTCATAAGTGGGTTAAATAAACCTTGTTTTGCTAGCGCTTCCGCAGTTTCGTTTACTTCGAGCTGATGTGGAAGCGCTTTTTCAAATTGATCTAACAGCGCATCGAACAATAAAAGGCCTTCTGCTTTCTCCGCTACATATTGTTCGTTCAATGTTTCACAAAGTTTCAGTATACGTTCAATATCTTTTTTACGGGCTTTTTTCTTTATGATTAAAGAATAAAATGGACACTTTTCTTCATCAATCATTTTAAATAGTAGGTCTACGTAGTATTCAGCTTGTTCTAATCTTCTAACAACGTCCATTTTCTCCCTCACTTTCTAACACAAAGTCTTCTATTTCTGAATTTTATAACACGAACAAAATATCGTATGATACAATATATAAAGTATATGTATTTTAGCCAAAAGGAGGTCTCGCCTCATGACACTTATAACAGTTGTTTTTGTCGCATTCGCACTTCTTGTTATATTTTACACGAATTTCATGACACATACACTGTGTGAACGAAAACAAATAGCTGCGAGCCGCCAGCCCGGTGTCTTTCGGGTTATTAATGTATGTATAACAATTTTATTAATTTCTAGTTATATAGAAATTATATTTCATGGAAAGTGAGGAAGGAAAGCCCCTTCCTCACTTTTTTCCTCTATAAGCAAATTATACCTACTATAACCAATAAAATAAACAGTACAAGTAATAAAATAAGTTGAGAATTCATCCCCATCCCCTCCTCTATTCTGTATATGCGGCATCCGCCCAATATGGCACACTTTCAAAATCTGACACGATATGGTTAATTTTTCTTTATCAATATGAAAACGAGTCGAAATATGATATATTAAACTTTGTACATATTGCTTATACTATAGAACAAATAACATCCATCAAAACTTTATCCTCAGCCTCGGTAAGCCCTGTTAAGCGCGCTTTAACAATATAAAAAGCAAAAGTATCAGTGAGACTTAATCGGGCTCTTATGAACTTAAGTTCATTGGTGTAGGATAAATTAAAAATACATAATAGTAGGAGTGTTTATTGAATGAAGAAAGCTATGCTTGCCTTAGCCGCAACAAGTGTAATCGCATTATCAGCATGTGGAACATCATCATCAGACAAAGTTGTTACTTCTAAAGCTGGTGATATTACGAAAGAAGATTTCTACAATGAAATGAAGCAAAAAGCTGGTAGCCAAGTCTTACAAGGTATGGTTATGGAAAAAGTACTTATCAAAAACTACAAAGTAGACGACAAAGAAGTAGATAAAAAGCTCGATGAAACGAAAAAACAAGTTGGTGATCAATTCGATACACTGTTAAAACAACAAGGTATGAAAGAAGAAACATTTAAAAATATGTTACGTGCTCAATTAGCTCAAGAAAAAGCAATTGAAAAAACAATCACTGATAAAGAACTAAAAGAAAACTACAAACCTGAAATTAAAGCAAGCCACATTCTTGTAAAAGATGAAGCTACTGCGAAGAAAGTTAAAGAAGAACTTGGACAAGGTAAATCTTTCGAAGAGTTAGCGAAACAATACTCTGAAGATACTGGTTCAAAAGAAAAAGGCGGAGACTTAGGATTCTTCGAACATGGTAAAATGGTTAAAGAATTCGAAGATGCTGCTTATAAACTGAAAAAAGATGAAGTAAGTGAACCTGTAAAAACACAATTCGGTTACCACATCATTAAAGTTACAGACATTAAAGAGCCAGAAAAATCATTCGAACAATCTAAAGCTGACATCAAAAAAGAACTAATTGCGAAGAAAATGCAAGATGGCGCATTCATGAACGATCTTATGATGAAAGAAATCAAAAAAGCTGACGTAAAAGTTGACGATAAAGATTTGAAAGATCTTTTCGAAGAGAAAAAAGCTGACGAGAAAAAAGAAGAAAAGAAATAATGAAATAAAAAGCTCGGGCTTAGGCCTGAGCTTTTTTGTATACCCTCTTCTCTCGGGAGTTATATCCAGATTCGGTAAATGAAATTATATAGTTGGTCCTCTGAATGAATTATATCGGCGATTTTCGAAATATATCGACTTACCGACAAAAAACGACAACAAGCGTGACTCCCTCTACAAAAACAAAAAAACCTTGATCCACGTAGCATGGAACCAAGGTTTATCTTATTATCATTGATTAAATGAAAAAACTATGTTAAATTAGTACAGAAACACATTTTACAAAACGCAAAGAACGTATTTATCCGTATCTTAATTGTACACCAAAACACATCTTCAGTCAACCTCTATTTTTCACTTTTAAAGGAGTGCTACCGTATGAACAAAAAACTTGATCTAGAGCAAAAAAGATTGGATACCGTAATCGAAACGATTACGCAGCAAATTGATAAACTGGAAAACGAAACTGGCAGACGCCGGGCAGAAGTAATCCATATTCGTAAACATTTCTGGGATGACGTGAAAGTGAATACTGATACTTTTGATGATTATCTTGAAACAGTTATCAACTTAAGGCAACAAGCTCAGTCCCTTGCTGTAACACAAATTACACATAAGCACACTTTCAATCGACTCGCTGCACTAAGACGTATGCATAAAGCCCCTTACTTCGGACGCATTGATTTTACAGAAGAAGGTGAACCTGCCGCAGAGGAAATTTATATCGGCGTCGCTACGCTTACCGATGCTAGCGGAGAAAACTTCCTCATATACGACTGGCGCGCACCTATTTCGAGCGTTTATTACGACTATCCACCAGGACCAGCTGAATACAAAACACCAGGAGGCGTAGTTCGCGGTAATGTGGAGAAAAAATTACAGTACATTATTCAAAATGGCGAGATTGATTCTATGTTCGATACGAGCCTTACAATTGGCGATGAAATTCTGCAACAGGCGCTTGGAAAAGGTACGAATAAACATATGCAAAGTATCGTCGCTACGATTCAGCGCGAGCAAAATGAAATTATTCGTCACGATGAAGGCCGACTCCTTATCGTGCAAGGAGCTGCTGGTAGTGGTAAAACGTCAGCTGCCCTGCAACGTATTGCCTATTTACTATATAAATATCGCGAATGGCTAAAAGCGGACCAAATTATTCTCTTCTCCCCTAACTCTATGTTCAACAGTTACGTATCTAACGTACTGCCAGAACTCGGCGAAGAAAATATGCAGCAAGTCACATTCCAAGAATATTTAAACCATAGACTAAGTAAATCGTTTGATGTTGAAGATCCTTATGAACAACTAGAATATATGCTAACTGAAACGAATAGCCCTGCTTATAAAACGAGAAATGCGAGCATTCGATTTAAAGCATCTACTCAATTTTTCGAGATGATTAGAGCGTACAGACAATCTCTTGAATCTTCAGGCATGCTATTTAGAGGAATGAAATTTAGAGGGAAATTGATTGCCTCTGCTAAAGAAATTACAGAGCAATTTTATAATACGGATTCCTCCCTCCGCTTCCATAATAGAATCGAGAAGTTAACGGATTGGCTAAACAAACAAATAGACGCAATCGAAAAAACAGAACTGAAAAAGCCATGGGTAGAAGAAGAAATTGAATTACTTAGTAAAGATGAATATCAAAAAGCTTATAAATACTTACAGAAAAAAGGCGAGTTTGAAGATAACTCCTTTAATGATTATGAGAAAGAAACGAAAGTACTTGGACGTATGATTGTCCGTAAAAAATTGAAGCCGTTACGTAAAGGCGTTCAAACATTACGTTTCATCAATTTTACAGGCATATATAAACAACTCTTCACAGATGCATCATGGGTTACTGGAGAAAAGCCAAAAGAATGGGACGACATTTGCTCATTAACTGTGAACATGCTTGATGAAGGAAAATTATATTACGAGGATGCGACTCCATTTTTACTTTTAAAAGAACTAATTGAAGGCTTCCAAACGAATAGATCGATTAAACACGTACTCGTAGACGAAGCGCAAGACTATTCTCCGTTTCAGTTCGAGTTTTTAAAACGTCTCTTCCCTGCCGCAAAAATGACAGTGCTCGGAGACTTTAACCAAGCGATATTTGCCCATGCGAGTGAAACAGTGAACTTCAATACACTTACTAGCTTATACGGACCCGATGAAACGAACGGCATCAACTTAACTCGTAGCTATCGTTCCACAAAACCGATTATTGAATTTACACGCGCTCTCGTACCGCAAGGAAAAAACATTAACGCATTTGAACGTGACGGTGAGAAGCCTACAGTAACGAAAGTAGCGAATGATAGCGAACTGCACGACTGTATTTCTTCCAAAGTTGCTGAACTTCAAAAACAACAGCATAATACAATCGCAATTATATGTAAATCCGCAGCTGAAAGTGCCGCTGCCTACGAAGCACTTAATCATATCGAGAATATTAAACTCGTGAAAAGTAACTCCGCCGAGTATGAGCAAGGTATTGTCGTGATCCCGGCTTACTTAGCGAAGGGTATCGAATTTGACGCTGTTATTATTTATAATGCTTCTAAAGATGTGTACAGTGATGAGAGTGTTCGTAGATTGTTTTACACTGCTTGTACGCGAGCTATGCATGAATTACAACTTTATAGCGTTGGCGAGGTTAGTCCTTTTATACTCGGGGCTGCTTCAGAGAGCTTTGAACTTATTACAACACCTTGATACGAATCAAGGTGTTTCTTTTTTATGCAGGATTTACAACTTCAAAATAGAATATATCATTTTAGAAAAAATAAGGAGTGGAAAAATGAATCATTATTTCATTGCTATTTATGACGGTGAGTTTCCTACCGAAAAATTACATACCATTTTACAATTGAACCCCACTTTTATTGATTTAAACGTCCGCACCATTTCAATTTCATCACCAACACTTTTCACATTAGTAGTTGGAGAAGAAAACGATGCACTCACAACTGGACTTACAGATAAATACCACTTATTAACGAAGGAATTACAAGCACTTGAGCAGCAAGAAAAGTACTACTACGTATACGATTATAAAATTAGAAAGACCATCGAGAATCCTACCGAAAAATGCTTTCCATTAGCAAAAATCAATATAAACGTTACGAATTTCCATCAGATGATTCAAAAAGTAAAAGATTTAAAATACCCTGTATTTGCAGGGTATAAAATCATTTCTCATGATTCGGATATACTGACAATTGATGTACTTCTTTCTTCTCATTTATTAGATCCTAACACTTCTGAAAAAGATGCGGAAGAATACGCCTATTTACAACAACTAGCTGAATCAATCTCTCGTTCTGAATTATGTACTTCTATAAAAGCAAGTGCACTTATTTAAACACGAAAAGAGGGTTATTTATCATAACCCTCTTTTGCTATCTATTTACGTTTGTACTTAATCAAAATAGTGAATTCTTTTTACATATAACAAAAACACCTTGATCATCATCAAGGTGTCCTCTTTATCTTCTATTTCAAACATCTCTACTGTTAATTCATCCACACTATTTCCTCCTTCCCATATATTAGACGCCGCACTCTATGGAAAAGTTTTATACATTCATAAAAAAAAGAACGGTTAGCAATGTCCATACCGTTTTTTGAACTCTTAATTTTTCTTTACTATGAGTAAAATCAATCTTTATTTGCTCATCGCCCCCTCACTTTACACACGAATGAGTCATTTATTTTTACATATATGTCTTGTCCCTTATTTTGAAAAATAATACAATTAAAAAGTAACTTACTAACGCTATAACTAGTAGGTGTGGTAATCATCTCTTCCATTTTGAAAAAAGGGGGGAGATGATAATATGATCGCGATGTTTGTAATTAAATTAGTGTATGGTATCCTAACCGGAGCTGGCGTTGTCATCGGTAGAAGATACGTCGGTCCGTGGCTAATTTCTGTATACAAAAAGCGAGAACCACCCTGCTTCGTGGAAAAGGTAAGGGCGGTTCTCGGCTAAAACGTTAATGTAATTGTCTTATAACCGCACCTACTACCACCACAATAGCAAGTTAGGTTACACAAGGCAGAAGTTTCTCAGGCTTCTGTCTTCTTTATTTTATGCAAAATCCATACTATATACTCTATCATCATTGTAACACATTTTATTTATTTTTAGTCAAGAGAAAAACCACCTAAAGGGCTCTCCTTCAGGTGGTTCTCTATTTTAAGCTAACGCAGCTGCCTGCTCTTGTTGATCTACAGGAATTACAGCGTCTGTTAATGCTTTTTCTAATTCTGCTGTGTATTTCATTTGTTCTTCTTTGCTCCAGCCTAGTTTCGCAGCCATGTAGTTGATTACTGCTTCTTTCCACTCGTATACCCAGTGGATGTTGAAGAATACAGCACCTCTGCGGCGTACGAAGAAGTCTACTGGTTTTGCTGTCATTTCGTAATCCATTGCGTATACAAGTGGGATTAGAACGTCAAGCGGCATGTTATATTCTTTCGCTTCGTCTTTATGTTTTTTCGCTAAGTCGAATAGTACGTCAACGTTAGAGCCGTAGAATTTCGCGAACTCTTCTGCTTGCGCTTTCGTTAAACCAGATTTCGTACCTTCGTCTGCTTTTTTCGCAACGAATGCTGGGAATCCGTGTGAACCATCTACATGTCCACCAGAGATTGGCATATGTTTCGTGTCACTCTTCGGATATGCACTATGACCTTCTTTTTGTAGTAAGTTTGTTACGTAGTCTACTACCATTTCAGCCATTTTGCGGTATCCTGTTAATTTACCACCAGCGATTGTAATTAAACCAGATTCAGAAGTCCAAATTTCATCTTTACGAGAAATTTCAGATGCATTTTTACCTTCTTCATAAATTAATGGACGTACACCAGCCCAGCTTGATTCAACATCTTTTTCCGTAATTTTCACGCTTGGGAACATGTAGTTAATCGCATTAATAATGTATGTGCGATCTTCTGTTGTCATGTGTGGTACAGCTGCATCTTTATCATAGAACGTATCTGTTGTACCTACGTATGTTTTTCCGCCACGAGGAATCGCGAACACCATACGTTTATCTGGTGTATCGAAGTAAATTGCTTGACCTAATGGGAAACGTTTTTGATCAATTACTAAGTGAACACCTTTTGATAACTGAAGTACTTTTCCTTTTTTCGAGTTATCTTTTTCACGAAGTGTATCTACCCAAGGACCAGCTGCGTTTACAATTTTCTTACCGTAAACTTCGTACACTTCTCCGTCTAGTAAATCGATTACACGTACACCGCATACTTTTCCATCTTTATATAAGAAACTGTCTACTTTTGCGTAGTTAACAGCTTTCGCACCATGCTCAATTGCTTCTTTCATTACTTCAATTGTAAGACGCGCATCGTCTGTACGATATTCTACGTAGTAACCGCCGCCTTTTAATCCTTCTTTTTTCACAAGAGGCTCTTTGTTTAATGTTTCTTCACGGTTAAACATTTTTCTGCGCTCGCTTCGTTTTACACCTGCTAAGAAGTCGTATACACGAAGACCAATTGATGTACTGAATGATCCGAACGTACCGCCTGTATGGAACGGAAGTAACATCCACTCTGGTGTTGTTACATGGGGACCGTTCTCATATACGATCGCACGCTCTTTCCCCACCTCTGCTACCATTTTCACTTCAAGTTGTTTTAAATAACGTAGACCACCGTGTACAAGTTTCGTAGAACGACTTGATGTACCTGCTGCAAAGTCCTGCATTTCAAACACAATTGTTGATAACCCGCGTGTTGCCCCATCTAATGCAATACCAGAACCAGTAATACCTCCACCAATTACGATCACATCTAACTCTTGTTTATTTACTCCGTTTAATACGTCTTTACGTTGTTTACTTGAAAATTTCATGGTAATTCCTCCCTTTGATAACGAAAAAAGAGACCACGAACTCCGCTATAGATTTCGCCTCTATAGCGTGTTGTGGTCTCTCCAAATCTCCTACCGAATTATTAACTTGTCATCATTATAACACTGTTTATGATTATTTGAAAGCTTTTGTTGCTTCAATTGCTTTTTTCCATCCAGCATATAGCTCTTCGCTTGTTTCCGCTTCCATCGTTGGTTCAAAGCGTTTGTCCATATGCCACTGCGCTTTAATTTCATCTTGGTTTTTCCAATATCCAACCGCAAGACCTGCTAAGTATGCTGCACCTAAAGCTGTCGTTTCATTGATCACTGGACGCTCTACAGGAACTTCTAAAATATCACTTTGGAACTTCATTAAGAAGTTATTCTTAACTGCTCCGCCATCAACGCGTAATGTATTTAGTTCGATACCTGAATCTGCTTCCATTGCACAAAGTACATCTTTCGTTTGGTATGCTAAAGATTCTAGCGTCGCACGAATGAAGTGCTCTTTCGTCGTACCGCGTGTTACGCCAAACATAGCGCCGCGTACTTCACTATCCCAGTAAGGTGTTCCGAGTCCTACGAATGCTGGTACAACGTATACACCATCAGTTGATTCAACGCGTGATGCGTACACTTCACTCTCACTTGCATCTTTAAACATGCGCATTCCGTCACGTAACCACTGAATTGCAGAACCTGCTACGAAAATACTTCCTTCTAATGCGTAGTTTACTTTACCATCTAAACCCCATGCAATTGTTGTTAATAGACCGTGCTCAGAAGCTACTGCTTTTTCACCTGTGTTCATTAACATGAAGCAACCAGTTCCGTAAGTATTTTTCGCCATACCTTCACCGAAACAAGCTTGTCCAAATAATGCTGCTTGCTGGTCACCAGCTACACCTGCAATCGGTATATTTTGACCGAAGAAGTGATAATCAATTGTTTCACCATATATTTCAGATGATGGACGTACTTCAGGAAGCATGCTCTTTGGTACTGTTAACATGTCTAGAAGCTCATCATCCCACTGTAAGTCGTGAATGTTAAACATTAATGTACGTGATGCATTTGAGTAGTCTGTTACGTGCGCTTTACCACCAGATAGTTTCCATACAAGCCACGTATCAATTGTTCCGAATAATAACTCACCGTTTTCTGCTTTTTCTCTTGCACCTTCAACGTTATCTAAAATCCATTTTACTTTCGTACCAGAGAAGTATGCGTCAATTAAAAGACCTGTTTTTTCACGAACCATTTCGCTATAACCTTTTTCTTTTAACTCATCACAAATCTCCATTGTTTGACGAGATTGCCATACGATTGCGTTATAAATTGGTTTACCAGTCGTTTTATCCCATACAACCGCTGTTTCACGTTGGTTCGTAATACCGATACCTGCGATTTGCTCTGGTTTTACATCCGCTTCACTTAAGCAAGTTGCGATAACTGCTAAAATAGATCCCCAAATTTCTTGTGCATTATGTTCTACCCAGCCTGGCTTTGGAAAATGTTGCGTAAATTCTTTTTGAGCTGAATGAACGATTTCCCCTGCTTTATTGAAAAGAATTGCGCGTGAGCTAGTTGTTCCTTGGTCTAATGAAAGAATATATTTTTTCATATCGGTTTCCCCCTATGCTACTTTTCTATTATTTGTAGTGCTTCCACTTTTTTTACTTGTCATATATGAGATTGCTAGTACAACCACAGTTGCAATAATTACATAAATAAGTGCTGAATTTTGTTTCCCTTCAAATACAACTTGATGGAATAAACCTGCAAGTGATCCACCTAAAATCGGACCAACTACTGGAATCCATGCATACTTCCAGTTTGAACCGCCTTTTCCTGCAATCGGAAGGAAGAAGTGTGCAATACGCGGACCTAAATCACGAGCCGGGTTGATTGCGTATCCTGTTGTTCCACCTAATGATAAACCAATACTTACAATTAAGAAACCTACGATAAATGGATTTAATCCATCTGCAAATTTATTTGCTCCAATTGCTAATATACCAAATACTAAAACGAATGTTCCAATCATTTCACTTAAAAGGTTTGCAAATGTGTTCGGAATTGCTGGACCTGTTGCAAATACGCCTAACTTTGTTCCTGGATCTTCTGTTTCTTTCCAATGTGGTAAATAGTGTAAATATACGATAATTGCCCCGATAATTGCCCCAATCATTTGTGCTGCGATATAACCTGGTACGTCACTCCATGGGAACGCTCCCTTAAATGCTAGTCCTATCGTTAAAGCTGGATTCAAATGTGCCCCACTAATTGATCCAACCGCATACGCTGCAACCGCTACCGCTAAGCCCCAGCCCATTGTAATTACAATCCAACCAGAATCTTTCGCAAACGACTTCTTTAAACTTACACCCGCACAAACGCCGCCACCAAGTACGATTAACAACGCTGTCCCTATTAATTCCCCTAAAAATGCTGACATAAAATCCCTCCACAATCAATTTAAATGCTTTCAAATGTGATAGAGGTAAAATGAATGGCCATTCGTTTTTTTCAAAAGAAAAAGATCCACAGCTTACACGCTTCTATATAAAAGTATATAGAAACAATGAAATGTGGATCTCTTCTTTTCTCCGTCACGTTTATTAACTTGTCTATAATGTTAACCGTTAATGAAAGCGGTGTCAACAGAATCTTTTCACATTTTCGTCACTTTTTTTGGTAATGTTTCCATAATTCTTTTTTCGATGTCGTAATCGCTGTCGCACCAGCATGTAAAGCTCTTTCAACATCCTCCACAGTACGAATAAAACCACCCGCTAAAATCGGTACACCTGTACGCTCTTTCACTTCAGCGATCACATCCGTTAGCGCACCAGGAAGCACCTCTATATAATCCGGTTTCGTCTTTTCTAACAAATTACAGCTCTTTTCCATCGCACTAGAATCAATCAAAAAGATGCGTTGAATGGAGACGACACCCTTTTGCTTCGCCTTCATAATTACGCTCGCCTTTGTTGACAATAACCCGTACGGTTTATATTCTTGGCATAAAAACTCCGTCGCATGCCCATCACTTTGTAACCCATGGATCAAATCAACATGTAAAAACACCTTTTTACCGTGTTGCTTCGCGAGTGAAACAACACTCTTCAATTGACCAACATGAATATCTAAAATAACAATATATTCATACGAACTATGTAATAGCTTTTCCAAGTCTTTAATTTGCCTCACTGCTGGCAAAATCTTTTGTTCATGAAATTCCATTCTAAATGTCCCCTTCTTTATATCATCCTATCCTTTATAGTACACAATTTATATGAAAAGAACAGCTAGTGTAGGGAATTTCTTTCAAACCTTTCCTCTATTTATATCTTTTCTTCAACTTATCAGAAACCGTGCCACCTACGATCATTAATATAAGAGGTAGAAAGTTCATCATATACGGTGCGTCTGCTACAATTGTAATGCTCGCTCCTGCAAACTTATTTAACATCCACACAACGATTTTTGTAACAAACAAAAATACGCCCATTATAAATAAACTATCAAAAAACACCTTCCATTTTGGATATGCCAATTGCTTACTATCTTCAATAACTTTCTGTGTCAACTCTTCATCACTCCTCAATAACTCATCAATCGTAATACCGAACAGATCGCTTAAATGAATAATAATTTCAATGCTCGGATAGTTCTTTCCTGTTTCCCATTTCGAAACAGACTGCCTACTTACATGAAGTTTTTCAGCCAAATCATTTTGCGACCAATTTCTTTTTTCCCTTTCTTCTTTTAAACGCTCGCTAAAAATCATACTGTGTTTATCACCTCTCTACGCCTAGTATGGTCAAACAAATGATGAAGAGTAAAGCTAGTTATCGTTGCATAACCTACGCAACTTATGCGTTACACCTTAACATAGAGCCATTGCGCACTTTATGTCATGCAAATTTTTTATATTTTTCTTCTATAATAATTTCCCGAACAATAAAAAGAAGAGAAACTAAACTCTTTTCTCTTCTTCAAAAGTTTCTATTAAAGTAATACCGAATCCTTATCACTATCCTGATTACGTTTCTCACGCTCTTCTTCTAAACGTTTCATATATACTTCGCCTTCTTTTTCAATAAACTCATTATCCATCTCTTGCTCTTTTTTTGAAGTATATAAAACCATGTAGCCACTTAGTACAATCCCAACAATTACAAGATAAACCCACCATGGTAAAATTTCCAAATCACTTCATTCCTTTCTTTAGACAAGCCTTATTAGTTTCACTGTATGAGGAAAGAAGTGGATTTATGCTTAAAAACTTTTTATTGTGGATGCTTTGAGAAAAATGCTTGTACATATTCCATAAATTCGATTGGCTCTTGGCGGAACGGAGCATGGTATCCTTTTTCAATAATATGAAATGTACTATTTGTAAATAACTGATGATACAGCTCACCGTTTTTCCAAGAAACGCTCTTATCATGTCGTCCCCATATAATTAAAGTCGGTACTTTAATTTTATCGGCCTCCATCGCAATGCGGCGCTCTCTCATTTTCGTAAGCTGATCGTAATGCTCTTTATCATCACGACTATTTTTCACTTCATTTTTATTATAATCCGTAATCTCTGTTACTGTTTGAAGATCCGTTGATAGGGGCGACACTTCATAACTTTCTTTTTGCTGGAAAGACTCGATTCCTGTAGAATCCGCCAAAACGAGATGTGTCACTGCGTCCGGATATAAATACGCTAAATTAAGGGACATCTCTCCCCCCATCGAATGACCAAGTACCGCAAACTGATCGTATCCGAGCTTCTTCATTAACTTATAATATAAATTTACTTGCGCAGGAAACGAATACTGAAAATCAACCGGCTTAGAAGAACGCCCAAATCCTAAAATATCAACTGCAATAATCGTATGATCTCTCGCAAGTTCCGGATAAATATCACTAAACCCATCTGAAGAACCACCAAATCCATGAAGCATAAGTAAAGGCGGCTTCCCCTCACCAATTTGCTTAAAGTAAATCGTCTGCCCATCAATCTGTGCCATACTCTCTTTCGTATTCAGCTTCATCATAACAGTATCTTTCACTTCTCTAACCTTCGCAATCGGCTTATCGACGAAGTTACATACTACTAACAAAACGAGCACAATACCGCTAATCATATAAAACTTAAACCGTTTCAAAATTTCCGTCTCCTTTCTCATGTTGCTATTTAAAGTTTTTACATTTTTTGGTTGTTTTATGATTGATTTTTAATTGTAACTGAATCAGTTACAATTATATTAAAAAAATATAACTCATCTCTATTACTGATGGTTACTTTGTAACTATTATAGTTACATATTAAAAGTAAGTCAATTCTTTTCTCTGCATGGCCAAAAAATAAAGAAGGGACTTCCATATGAAGTCCCTTCTTTATTTTTATTATAGTTGGCTTACTCCGCCGCCGTCGCCTCTATTATCTGCAGGTGCTCCACCCGTGTCTCCAATGTTAACGTAGTCTGGTCTTGCTGGTGCTCCACCTGTATCTCCCTTATTAAAACCAGAATACTCTGGTCCTGCTGGCGCTCCACCTGTATCTCCCTTATTAAGAGCAATAGCATTAAAATCATGGGAACCTAAAACTGAGAAAGTAAATGCAAATCCAATTACTGTTAACACAATTTTTTTCATTACTTTAACGCCCCTTTTGTCATCTGTTTTTGCCTCGCTTCTTTACTCATACGATAATATTTACTAGCCTTTTCATGATTGTTTATATCATAAAATTTATCTGCTAAGCGTTCTGTATATTCCTGAATACAGTCAAATAACTCTTCTCTTTCAAAGTAAGAAATACCTGCTATAACAACCTCTTCTAATGCATCAATATTTGTATTCATTTCATTTAAAACCATGAATCGGTATTGATATTCTTGATTCTTCAACTGATTACAAATATGCAATCCTTTACTTATTATGGCACTCGCTTTTTCAAATTCTTTTATTTTTAAATATTCATCAGCCTCCAAGTACAGCGCCCTAAAATGATTAGGAGCTTTCTTTGTTACTTCGGATAAATGGCGAATGGCTAACTCAGATAAATTCTGATTTGCATATAGCAACCCTAAGTTATTTCTAACCATTAAAATATATTTTTCATGATTAATTTGTTGAAAAACATTTAAGGAATTATTAAATATCTCCTCTGCTAACTCAAATTGATTTAAATCAACATAGCATAACCCTAAAATATTCTCGCATAAGGCAAAATTAACCTCATATCCTGATTGCTTCATAAAATCTTCTTTTGCCTTTTTCAAATAATCAATCGCATTAATTTGTTGATAGGAATGATAATGAAAGTTCCCCATTCGATAATTAAACTCCGCATGCTCTATCGGATCTGCAATATATTTCAATAACTTCTCAGCTTTTTCATACTGTTCTTTCGCTTCGTTATAATTTGAAATTAATGTACAATGAAATCCTTTAAAGAAGTGATAGTAATACGCTAGAAAGCCTTCTGTCGGAATTTCGAAAGATTCTACTTTATCAAAACTATCTTCTCTAACTGCAATCCAATCAACTAATGCATCATATCTAAATTTCAATAACGCATGATAAAGCGATACATCTTGATCAACTTCCAAACCACTAATCTTACTATCAATCTCCTCTTTCATTTCTGTAGCTTTCTCTATATGTTGCTGCAACATTACACGATACCAATCATCTAAAAAATGTTTCATTTGCTCCTTCGTTACTACATCTGCTCCCATACCTCGCGTCCCCCTTGCCCCAATTTATAAATTTGGGATATTTATACAATTATTCAAATTGTATATCATCGCCCATTAGCATGTATTGAAAAATTATTATCAGAATTTTTAATATTTTATTGTTATTATACTAAACATTTCCTATTACAAAACTTGAGAAATAATTATCAGAATTTTTATCGACCAATAAAAAAGCAAGCAATTTCAGCTATTCGCTAAAACTACTTGCTCTCCTACTTATTATCTCTATTTTTACTCTTTAATAAATTCCTTTGTACTTCTCACTGTATCAATTGGACGAACTAATTTTTCAATTTCTTCACGTTTTGGCTCTAGGAATGGAGGTAAAGATAATTTTTCTCCAAGTGTTTCGTATGGCTCATCTCCCATAAAACCAGGACCGTCTGTTGCGAATTCAAATAAAATTTGCGGTGCAACTCTTGCGTATAATGACTCGAAGAAGTGACGATTTACATAACCAGATGAAGGGAGACCAACGCTACCTATTCTTTCAATCCATTCTTCTAATACAGCGCGATCTTCTACACGGAATGCAGCATGGTGTACTGTACCAAAACCTTGTTGTGCTTCAGGAAGAACTGTATTATGTTCTACAATGACAGATGCACCGTTTCCACCTTCATTCACTTCAAATAAATAGAATTCTCCTTCTTGAGCAATCTCTTTAAATAATAGAACTTTTTCTAACACTTCTTTAAAGAAACTAAAGTTTGCGATACGAATAAATACAGGTCCTAAACCAGTAATTGCATATTCTAATGGCACTGGCCCGTTTTGCCATGGTGTACCTGATTCTACCCCTTTATCAACTTCATCCGAGATTAATTGATAGTGTTGATCATCAAAATCAACGAAAGAAAGAGTTTTCTTACCAAATTGCTCTTTAATTCCTGTATGTTCCACTTCAAGACGATCAAAGCGTTTCACCCAATATGATAATGCTGCATCCGTTGGAACACGGAATGAAGTTTTTGAAATTTCATTTGTACCGTGTACTCCTTTTGGAACACCTGGGAAGTCAAAGAATGTCATATCTGTTCCGGCACTACCTTTATCATCTGCAAAGAATAAATGGTACGTTTGAATATCATCTTGGTTTACCGTTTTTTTAACTAAACGCATTCCTAAAACATGAGTGAAAAATTCATAGTTCTTTTCTGCACTACTTGTAATCGCTGTAACGTGGTGAATTCCTTTTAATTGGTTCATTTTCTATTCCTCCAATGGTTTTCATTTATATATTAAATTTGTATTTTTTCTTCTATTACTTCTCTTCAATCGGAGCTAAATTTGCTTCAATTTCTGCTCGCTGATCTTCTAAGAATGGTGGTAAATCAAGTTTTTCTCCTAAATGCTCCACATCTCTATCAACTGTAAATCCTGGTCCATCTGTCGCAATTTCAAATAGAATTCCGTTTGATTCACGGAAATATAAGCTTTTAAAATAGAAACGGTCGATGATTCCTGAAGAATGGAAGCCTCTTTGTTTCACCTGTTCTTCCCAATAGGCAAGCTCTGCATCGTTTTTCACACGAATTGCTAAATGATGAATACTACCGCGGCCCGGCTTTTCAGAAGGACCATCTAAATATTTCACAACGATTTCTCCAAAGGCCTCTCCTTTTATAGACTGAAAAATTGCTTCTTCATCATTTCGGCTAACCTCTGTGTAACCAAACATTTCTGTAAGTGTACTCGCCATTTTATCAAGTCTACGCACTGTCATTTCCACAGCACCCATTCCTTGAATTTGATGCTTTGCAGGAACTTCTGATTTCTCCCACGTTTCCCAATGCTTCACTTTTTCGCCGTTTGAAACGAGTAGTACGAAACGAAGTCCTTCAAAATCCTCAAATTTCAAAGCAGGACGATTTGCATATGTTGTCATTTCACTATGTTCCACACCAAATTCCTCAAATCGTTCTTTCCAGTATTGCAAACTGTCCTCTGACGGAACGAGTAATCCAATTCGAGTAATCGCATTCGTACCACGATATGTTTTTCCTACTAAAGGAATTTCAAAAAATGATAGCTCCGTACCTGGGCTTCCTGTCTTATCTCCGTAAAATAAGTGATACATTGACGGATCGTCTTGATTTACCGTCATTTTCACACGACGTAAACCAAGCACGTTTTTATAAAAGTGATTATTTTCATTTGCGTTTTTCGTAACCATTGAAATGTGATGATGCCCTTTAATTTCATACATCGGTCATTCCTCCGTTTCATTTTACTAGTCAAGTGATAACCAAAAAAATAATATGCTTCTTAGCTTTTCAATTTATTCTCATTATGTTTTTATAACTTAGTCGTAGTTTTTACTAAATAAGCTGCATTGAATTCATTCATACATTATTTTACTGTGTAAGACGAAAACAACTGAGTGTATGTTTTTCATATGACTCATTTGCTTTCGTTACTATCACTTTACAACTCAAGTGATTAAAAAGCAAGCGAAAAATCTCGAATTTGAGATATTTTTTTAGTTAAATAACATTTAGGGTGTAAAATCATTAATCTCTATGTGGGATAGCGTCACATCACTATCAAGCTAAAGACTCCAGGCTCCCCATGCCCCAAAACAAAAATTTTATCTCACCACAGTTGGTTGTTTATGAGAATTCAGTGTACTTTTGTCGTTTTGGAGAATAATGAAATTCTTAATCTGATGGCGATGAGGAGTTATATTATTTTTCTTCCTACCACAAATGAGAGATACTAACTCAGAGAAGATCTTCTGGTGCATAGCCTACTCGTTTTAAAATCACTTTCTTTCATATCGAAGTATTCTAATCCTACTACATCACCCGGCAACGTATCCGATGTAAATTGAACACGCTAAAAAGCCCCATCAATACTTTTCGCAAGAGTTTTGGCTAATGTTGTTTTCCCTGTTCCTGGTACGTCTTCTAATAAAACATGTCCATTTGCAACTAATGCAATCATCGCTAAATCAATTACTCCTTCCTTTCCTACAATAACCTTTGAAACGTTTTCTTTAATTTTTTCTAATATGTTCATATTCCTTATCTCCTTTATGTTATTTGATTTTTCTGATGTTTTATCACAATAAACATTTCCCATAAACTAGAAAATATAGATTTTGTTAGTGCTATCCCTTATTTTGAAGGGCTGTTCTTTTAAGATCTAATAACTAACGTTCTTGGACTAAAAACACGCGAGGTTCTTGGTTTGAGGACATTATAAAATCCATAAGTTGATGGATGTAGGATATCGCCAGCATTTTTGAAAAAACACGCTAAGAGTATGCAAGTACAGTTTTTCAGCTAATTCAGCAACAAACGAGGACTCTAAAGCCACTCCAGGATAGGAATGTATTAAAAAATGCATAGATCCATAAAACAAAAAAAAGGAAGTTCCCTTGTGAAAATAGGGGTTCCTCCTTGTCCTTGCTACCGATAATAAGACGTTATGTTAACCTTACATGAATATCATATACAACCAAAATTATACAACATATCACTTCCTCTAAATGGTACAATTAGGAAAAAAGGGAGGGAAGTATGAAAAATAAAATACCTCTAATAACATTCATTTTAGCTGCTTTATTTGTAGCTGGAGGTTTTGCGTTCTTCTACTGGATCAAAATATTCCCATTCAACTAAAGAGACCTAACTACCGATAACACTGATTATATGAACGAAAAGCCCCTTGAGAAAATCTGAAGGGGCTTTTCTAGGTTTCTAGATAGATTGACTCCTCATAATGAGACGTTATGTTAACCCCATATGTATAGAATATACAGTTAACTAAAAATGAAAAGTTTACATTTTTTATTGTTTCTTATAAGTGAATTATTTGCATTCCTGTTTATATAATTTAAACGAATAAATAGCTCCAATAAAGAATACAAAAGCTTCAAATAATATAAAGATTTGACGGAAATTCTCAATATCTTTACCAACTAAAGAAATAAATATAGCATTCATTAGAATCTGAATAGTAAACATACGAGAAGTAATTTTTAAATAAATAGCATTTGTTCTTTCATATGGTTTACCAATTTTTTTGTAAATAATAATAAGTGCAATTACTGAACCCAAAAATAGAAGTGCTGTAAGTCCTACAACGATATTGAAATTGCCTGTACTTTCTAACATCCATTTATTTAATAGATCAATCATTATTATCTTCCTTTCCTACATAAGAGAATATTTCGTTCTTCTTTTTCACTATAATAAAAAAAGAAAAAGGAAAACATCGAACTTTCTTACAAACATTCGTGTATTCTTACAGTTTTGTCATTTTGTAAATGTATTCAGCGCCTTGCCTTTCACTATTTTCTTTGGAAAACATAGTGAATTACGAGAAAGAACGCTACAAGATCAACTTCCGAGAACGAGAATTATGTAAATAAGCTGCCCATATGGACAGCTTATTGTATTTTTTCTGAAATGCTGGCGGTACTCCGATCTAGTCGAGGAAAGGCACCTTAGGGTGTCTTTTTTATATAGGGATCCCTCCCACCTTTTAACCAAAATATATGCTAAACAAATTTCAACTCTTATTTTTAGGCCTATTGTACAGGCTGAAGCGATTCTAAGTATCTGCCATATTAAAGTTGATATGCTCCCATTCTAGTGGTGAGATATGTTTTAATCGTTCTTCGTTAACCCCATGCGTACTTCTTAACTATTTCATTTAATTTTTAATACAAAAACAGCCTCACTAAGCTTTTAACGCTTAATGAGGCCATTCTATTTACAATCTTAATTATGGAACGTCGGTTTATAGAATGAACGATTATCAAGTGCGAAGACACGCTCTGTGTATTCACCTGGTTTTGTACGTCCTAATGCGCGGTCCATCATGTTCATTTTTGCATCTAAGTTGTCGATGTAGTGCAGAATTTCTGCTTCTTTTACTAATGGTGGTTTTGGGCTACCCCATTCTGCTTTTCCGTGGTGAGAAAGGACGATGTGCTGCAAGATTAATACTTCTTCTGCATCAATTTGCAATTCGTCTGCTGCTTTCCCAATTTCGTTCACCATGATAGAAATGTGGCCTAGTAAATTTCCTTCTAACGTATACGTTGTAGAAATTGGACCAGATAGCTCAATTACTTTACCAAGATCATGTAAAATAACGCCTGCATATAGTAAGTCTTTATCTAACGATGGGTATAGAGCCGAGATAGCTTTTGCTAAATCTAGCATCGATACAACGTGATAAGCTAGTCCAGATACGAACTCGTGATGATTTTTCGTCGCTGCTGGATATTCTAAAAACTCATTTTGATGCTTATTTAATAAATGTCTTGTTAGACGCTGAATGTTCGGGTTTCTCATTTCAAATATGTATTGCGTAATTTTCTCAACCATATCTTCTTTTTTCACTGGTGCTTTTTCTACGAAGTCCGAAATATCTGTTACTTCATTTTCATTCGCAACTCGAATTTGTTTCACACGTAATTGAATACGTCCTTTATAGTTTAAAATATCTCCAGCTACTTTAACGATTGTTTCTGCTACATATTGTTTCTCAACTTCCGGTGATACATCCCATAGCTTCGCTTCAATATCTCCACTTGGATCTTGTAAAATTACTGTTAAAAACGGCTTTCCATTACTTGCGAGACCTTTTGTCGCTGTTTTAATTAACAAGAAAACATCGACTTGTTCACCAACTTCATATTCTGCAATTTTCTTTTTCATTCGAATTCCTCCACCAAATCAGTTACTTTTAGTATAGCACACTACAACTCATTTTCTTTACGCTTATGCGTTAATTTTATAATCCGTTCTTCTGTGAAATACGTTAACAAATGCGCATGACATGTAAAGAAGATGACTTGTCTATCTTTCGCAATTTCCTTTATTAGTTCAATCGTTCGATTCGTCCTTACCACATCAAAATGCACGAAACTATCGTCAATAATAAATGGATAATCATGCTCAAATGTTTTCGCTAATGCAAATCGTAACGATAAATACAATTGCTCCGCTGTCGCTTGGCTTAGTTCATGACTGTAAAAACGTATACCGTCGTTACGTTCAACAATGAACGGCTCCGCCTCTGACGGTGAAAAGATTTTACTATAGCGCCCGCCCGTTAAATAGACGAAATACTCTTCTGATTTTTGTAAAATACGAGGCAAATGTACCTCATGATAGTATTGCTTCGTTTTCGTTAACACCGTCTTTGCTGCCGCATAAGCAGCCCACCTTTTCACTTGTTCGCGCACTTGCGCTTTTTTCATTTCCCATTCATGCATTAAATCACCGTACGTACTGCCTTCTTCTAAATTCTCAATTTCCATACGATGTTTCGCAATGCGCTCTGTCAGTTCTTTCTCTTTTGCAAGACAGTTTCGCACGACTGTCATTTCTCGCTTTAATTTTTCCTCATAACCTTCAGCTTCATAATGTTCAGCTAATGACAAACTCGTTAAACGCTGCTCTAAAAGCTCAATTTGCGGTAATAAACGCCCCACTTGTTTCTCTGCATCTTCACATTTCTCTGCCAGTTTACCTGCTTCTAAAAACATCTCTTCATCTGTAGCCTCTGCAATATGCCACAAACTATCTCGTTCTACTAGTAGCTGTTTCAATTGCCCTTGCATGAACTCATATTCTTCTTGCCATTCCGTCAACTTCTCTTTTAGTTGCTTACAAGTCTGGCGCTTTTCTTTCTCATTTTGCATACGACTTTGTGCCTCGTGCAGCTTATTATACTCCGCGCTACCGATAACAGTTTCTAGTTTATGTTCAAAGTGCGAAATCATTTCATATAATGAAGATTTCCGCGTGCTTTGTTTCTCTACTTCACGATACAGTTGCTGCATTTTTTCAATCCGCTCAAATGCCGGCAATATGTGTGCATACGTATAAAATTCAGGGAACATATAGCGCGATTTATACGCATCGACTTGTTCTCCTGCGCGGAACGTTTCTCTCTCCCATTCCTCATACGATGAAACGACTTTATCATAAGCTCGTTCCATTTGCTGTAACTTATATGACTCGCGCTCAAATAGCTTACGGATCTCTTCATCTTTTTCTAATTGATAGCGAACGGACATCGCTTCTTCACTTTGTCTTCCGCCAGCACTTTGCTGAAGAGTAAGAAGCTCTTCTTGTAATCCGCTTGATGGATCTTTATATAAAACAAGGGCGAGAACAATCCCTACAAAAACAATGACACTAATAAATAAAAGCTGGCGGTTATCTATAAATAAGCTCGTGAATAAAACACCTGTGTTAATAAGAAGTAACAGAAGACAAACTCTTTGCCACTGCTTTTTCTTTTGCGTAGCCACTCCTACTTTTTCCTCATACTTACGCTTCATTCTATCCGCACCCATACCGATAAACGCCGCGTCTTGGAACGATTTTTCTTTCTCAGCTAATGTAGCACGCTCTTCATCAGCTAACATTTGTTTCTTGATCTGTCTTATATTTTCTTCTTGTTCTTCTAACTGCTCTTGCGCTACTTTGAAGCGATCATCGAGCTGTGCTTTTTGCGTTTCTAATTCGCGCGCTTTTTGCACTGTTTGTGTAATTAGCTCTTTCGTTGCCAAACTCATATCAAACGAAAGAACTGTTTCTTTTTCAAAAGTAGCACCAATTTGTTGCTCTAATTCTGCTATTTCTTCTTTTATATTCGCAATATTCCCCGTCATATCTCGCATTTCTTGGCGTGCATTTTCATACGACATATGCTGCATGCGAAGTTCTTCTACATAACTTTCTTTTTGTAAAAACTCTTCATCTATTTGAATCGAGGCAATTTCCGATTGCACTGTCTCTATTTTCTTATGGAGCGAATCAACTTGTAATTGAAGCGGCTCCATCTTCGCCTTTATCGCTTCATAGCGCGCCGTTCCGTTTACAGGAAATTGCCTTTTTTCATATTCTAACACTTTCTCATGCGCATGCTTTTCAATAACGAGAGGCTCAAGCGCTGCTAATATTTCATAATCTTGCTTTCGCTTTTCCGCGTTCTCCTTCTCCGCACGAACAGAGGCAAGCTTCTCTTCATCCTCTTTTAACTGCTCGACCTGTTTTTCATACGTGCCAATTTTCCCTTGCCACTCTTTCATCTTCTCTTCAAGCTTCTTCATCTCTTGCAGTGACATATTAATCTCTGGCTTACGACCACTCGGCTTAAAGCGCTGATCCATTTCTTTCTCTAGCTTTTTATCGAGCTGTAATAACGCATCGCTTCCAACTGCGCTTGCCGAAAATAAATAATTTCCGATATCCGCTTCACCAAGCTGATGAATATTTTGCAACCCATGCATATCAAAAGAAAAAACAGATTCAAATAAACTTTCATTCATCCCGCTTAATATATCGTGTAAAATTTCCTCGCCGCCCGTTTTTCCATCTTCAAAATAAATGGTCACCTCTCCAGCTGCCGTCTTTGGTAATCGTTCAATTTTCAAACGGCCGTACTTCTCTGTTTGTACAGTAACTGCACCACCATACTTCCCGCCTTCTTTCGGCTCATAACGGCGCTGTCCTCTCGTCGGAAAACCGAACAGAATACTTTTCATAAATGAGCGAATTGTCGATTTCCCCGCTTCATTTTCACCGTACAACACCGTCAGCATCGACAGATCCATTTCCACATTTTCTAATTTTCCGTATCCATAAATATGGAGTTTTTCCATTCTCATTTCTTATCCCTCTCTTGCTGGAATAATTGTTCTAAAATAATATTTTCCGCTTCCTTTTGAATCTCTTTCTTCTCTTCTTCTGTAAAAGATTCAATACTATTACGCGCTACAGGAGATGTCCAAATGGTGCGCAACACGCCGTCCATATTTGTGAAAGCTTCTAACTCTTTCAGTACACTACCGACAAAATGATTTTCTTCTTTCAAACGCTCTATTTCTGCAAAAGAAACCGTCTCATTTTTCCATTTCATCGCATATACGAAATCTTTTCGCTCTTCTCCAGATGCTAAAATATGAAAAATCTCTTCCACGCGCTTTTCGTCACGCAAATAAGGAGAAAGCGGCCCTTGTCCTGTAAATACGACAGTTAGTAGCGTCCCTCCCTCTTCTCTTCGGCACTCATTCATCGCAGTAGATATGCTCGTCATAATTTCATCAACAGTTTCAAGTCCATCAATATTCACTTCTATTTCATCCCATACAACATCTGCCGTATGGAAAAATGAGCAATGCGTTCCTTGTTTCGTAAGTTCAATAAGGTACGCACCCTTTTCCCCTGTCTCTTTACGATGACGCCCTTGTATATTACCTGAATAAATAATGTACGGCTCTTCTGATAAAATTTCACGTTTATGTATATGGCCAAGAGCCCAATAGTCAAACTGCTTTTCTTTCAGCTCACGAATTTGAAACGGTGCGTAGCGATTATGCTCTGCATCTCCTTCCACACTTCCGTGAAGCATGCCAATATGAAAAGGCGCATCACTCATTTTCGTAAACTGCGCTGTCATATTATCCGTTACTGCTTGCTGCAAATAACTAAATCCGTAAATAGAAGCTAACAGTTCACCATTTTTATAAAATGATTTCTCTTCTACATAAGGCTCCGTAAACACATGAACATTTTCCGGAAACTCAATCGCTGCCCAGCTTCCTCCTAAATGATCATGGTTACCGTGAATAATAAAAACAGGGATATCGTACTGCGAAAGTCTCTTCATTTGCTCACGCACAAACACTTGCGCCCGCAAACTTCGCGTCTCCGCATCATACAAATCCCCGGCTAGTAATACGAAATCAACGCGCTCTTGAATCGCTTTATCAATAATACGTTCGAACGATTCAAACGTACTTTGCTTCATTCTCTCCCAAACAGACTGCGGTACATTCATTTCCATCCCTTTAAACGGACTATCCAAATGCAAATCAGCCGCATGTATAAACTTCACTTGTTTCACAAATAACGATCCTTTCTATATTTCAAAAGTTTCATTTTATCCCGTACTAACGGGCAATAGGCAAGGAAGGCAATCTGAAAGTTAACTGCCCTTAAATACCCGATTGGTTCCACTAATAATAAGCAGGGGATGAAAAACTCCCCTGCTTATTAAAGTGTCACTTTATTGTAACATGCAATGTCATATATTTCTTTGCATATTCTAGTGATTTATGCCAAAATAGTTATAAGATTCTGATTTTAATTTTTGGAGGGAATTTTCATGGGAGTATACGTTCTAACAGTCTTTGAAAAAGATGGTTCAAAAGCATTGGACGAATCATTTGAGGCGGCAACTGAAAAAGAAGCGAAAGCAAAAGGTGAATCTATTTTACAAGAAAAAGGATTGCACGAAAAAACACATCGCTGCACATCTTCTGCAGGTAAGCTCGTTTTATTCCAGCGCTAAAAAAAGAAGCGTCATCCGCTTCTTTTTCACTCTACTATATCTTCGTCGCACCACGTAAACTCCACATCTAGAATGCGATTACCGATACGTACGCGTTTATTCCATTTACCTGTTTGGATCTGATGTTGCAATTCTGCCTTCATCTTTTCCGTCCAGTTATGAATCGTTTCACTACCGTCGTACGGATATATGCCCGGAAACTCTTCCTGCAGAAGGTGTAAGCTCTCTGCATCAAAATGAAAATGGAAGAAGTAGTTTGCTGTAAGCGATGGTTCTTGTAAACGTAAAAAATGATCATCAATTTGCTTTCTATTTCTATAGAAAGTAAAGATATTCACTTTACCGCTCGTAATTTGGTCAATTTGAATTTCGTGCTTCTCTATAATCACGTCTTGCCCACCTCGTTATATACTACCTTTAGTATATATGTCTTTTGCAACAAAGTTAACCATTTTCGCACGAAATTCATTTCCTTCATTATATTACCTGTACCTCCAAGTACAATCAGAACAAATAAAACAAAGTTGAAGGGGAGCGATCACATGTATTTCGGAAGCAAAGGTTGGTATGTAAAAGAACTTAAAAAATTAGGTATCCGTACTTATGAAGGTAAAAAACTAGAATCTTATCGTACGCATATTTTATCTAGTTTACTTGAGAGAATGAAGAAGGCTTCGGCTTAATAGACAAATAGAAGAAGCTACTTTAAAAGTAGCTTCTTCTATTTGAAAAATCGCTTATCCTTTGTACCAATCATAGCCTAAACGAACAACATTAGCCTCCATATAAGACAATGAATTTTCTCTAAGAAACGTCTCGTAGTTCACAAAATTATTCATCCCAAACCTATCCTTATGTAACCACGTTGCGTCACATTCATCACAAACATATACAACTTTATCAATGTCTTTTATTTCAACTTTACAAACGAGACCATTCCCATCACATCTTGGACAAACAACTTTACCTTTAAATAGCTCCATCTATAATTCCCCCATTACAAACTTTTAAAGCCCTCATTATATAATAGAATTTAAAATTGTTCTTTTTAGGCCATATATTTTATTTTGCGATTATTTTTTGTTTTTTTCTTGAATCTTCTCTACTTCATTTTTTATATCCTCTGATATAGCCACATCAATATTCCCTTTATATTTCTTGTATTCTTGGAATAACATGTTTGCATTTTGATTAAACGTTATCAGAGTTCCACTAGGAGATTCTGTTTGTTCCTTTAAAGATGTAATAATTCCATACATCTTCTTGTATTCATCATAAAGTTCTTTGTACTTATTTGGATTTTCTTTCGCAGCTTCAGATACCGTTTTTAATTGCCCTTCCATATCACTATATATTACAGAAGATTGAGCCACCATTGAATTTAGAGATTTTTTCTTAGCATTTAAAGCTATGTTAAAATTTCGGCGTTCATCAATAGCCTTAGACCAGGACTCTGAATATTGCGGTAAAACAAAATCAGCAACAAATCCCATTAATTCAATATTATTATAAAATTCCGCTGCGTCTTGAACATAGCTAGCTTCACGTTTCTTCTTTTCCTCTGCTTCTTTGGCATTTTTTTGTAATACATTCATACTCACAAGGGCTATCATGATCACAACAATCCCTAAAATTCCCCAGATTATCTTTTTATTCATGCTGACTCCCCCATTTATGTATAATCTTTAAATTATATTGGTAAAAACAAAATAAAAGCACTCGTTCGGGTGCCTTTAACTTTAGTTTTTATTGGGCTAATTCTTCATGTTTACTCCCTCTTTAAAATTTCTATTCCCTTATATATATAACGAAATAAGTAGCCAAGCTAAAAATGCTATAATACATTTGACTACATTAAGGAGGAACCATTATTTTGCGCGGAACATGCATTCAATTTCATAAGTTTGGTAGCCCAAAAGATGTATTACAAGTTGAATATAAAAATATAGAACCAGTAAAAGATAATGAAGTGCTAGTTCGTATGTTAGTTAGACCGATTAATCCATCTGACTTAATTCCTGTAACTGGAGCGTATGCACATAGAATTCCTTTGCCTAACATACCTGGTTATGAAGGTGTTGGTATTGTTGAAGATGTTGGTGCGAGTGTTTCTAGAGACCTTATCGGTAAACGCGTGCTACCTTTACGCGGGGAAGGTACTTGGCAAGAATATGTGAAGACATCAGCTGATTTTGTAGTTCTTATTCCCGATTCAATTGATGATTTTACAGCTGCACAAATGTACATCAACCCATTAACAGCTTGGGTTACGTGTACAGAAACGCTAAACTTAAAACGAGATAACGTTTTATTAGTAAACGCTTGTGGATCCGCTATCGGTCATCTTTTTGCACAGTTATCACAAATTTTAAACTTTCGACTCATTGCAGTGACTAGAAATAGTAAACATACAGAGAAATTACTTCAGCTCGGTGCTGAATATGTAATAGATACTTCCACTGTTCCGCTTTATGAAACCGTTTTGGAGTTAACGAACGGGATAGGCGCAGATGCTGCGATTGATTCTATTGGAGGATCCGATGGAAATGAATTAGCATTTTGTGTACGTCCAAATGGACACTTTTTAACTATCGGTCTTCTATCAGGCGTACAAGTAAACTGGGCCGAAATTGTTACGAAAGCAAAGGTGCATGCTAACATATTTCATTTACGACATTGGAATACAGACGTGTCACCGTATAAATGGCAAGAAACGTTTCGTCACTTAATTCGTTTAGTTGAGGATAAAAAATTACGTTTTATGACAGTACATTCTACGTATGACTTAGCGGATGTGAAAACTGCGGTTGATGTTGTGCAGTCTGCTGAGAAAGCAAAAGGAAAAGTATTTTTGACGAGTTATTAAATGCGGTTGAAGAATTCATTTTGATTGATTTTTTTCAAAATGGATTTTTTTATGCCTTATAAATCTGATTTTAGTATTCCGCTTCAACCACCTAAAAAATAACATTGTCAACAGAACTTAAATTGGTTATTATAAAAGCGAATATAACAGGAGATGAGCAGATGAATATAAATGAAAAGAAATCTTTTTCAAAAGTTTCTCGACGAAAATTAGTCGATGAAGTGTTGGAACGTCTACAAGAAAAAATCTTTTCTGGCGAGTACGAAGTTGGTGATCGCCTCCCTACAGAGCCCCAATTAATGGAAGAGTTAGGTGTAGGGCGTTCGACGCTGCGAGAAAGCATAAAGATATTAGTACATGCTGGTATCTTAGAAGTTCGACAAGGACAAGGTACTCGTATTGTCTCACTAAATACTACGCAAGATTCATTTGAAAAACGATTGCAGGCAGCAAATATTAATCATGTGTATGAAGCACGAAATATGTTAGATAAAGAAGTAGCTATGTTAGCGGCACAGCGCCGAAGCGAAGAGGATCTTTTATACTTAAAAGGACATTTGGATAAAAGAAGAAATGCCCTTCGAGAAGGAAATTATGTAGCTTACATAGATGCAGACATTCAGTTTCATTTAGCAATTGCAACGGCGAGCAAAAACGAAGTTCTACTTGATTTATATCAATCTTTCGTGCCTGCCCTTCGTCATATTTTAAGCCAATTAATATTAAATACAGCTGACTATGAAGATAACTCTGAAATTCATGAAAAATTATTCCAAGCTATATTAAAACAAAATGCCGAAGAGGCTCGAACATACGTTGTTCAAAATTTGGAGCTGAAATAAGCTCCTTATATATTACACTTAAACATCAGATGATATACTCAATAACATCTGATGTTTAAGAGAGGAGAAAATGAAATTGAAACATCAAGAACGAACTTATTTGTATATACTAGCACTATTTTTTACTTCTATTAATTTACGTATCGGAATTACATCTATTTCACCTTTATTAGAAACAATCCGACAAGACTTAAATATAAGCAATTTTTCCGTTAGTTTTTTAACAGCCATTCCTGTTTTTTGTATGGGGACATTCGCCTTACTAACCGGGAAGGTAATTAAAAAATATGGGGCAGAAAAAGCAATTATGGCTTGTCTTATTTTAATTGGCTTTGCAACATGTATGAGAGCTTTTACTTCTTCCATTCTCACCTTATTCACAAGCGCTTTATTTATCGGCATTGGAATTGCACTTGCAGGGCCGTTACTATCAGGTTTTATTAAGGAAAAATTCCCTACGAAAATCGGCTTAATGATTGGAATATATTCAGTAGGTATGGGAACTGGCGCTTCTTTAAGCGCAGGATTAACGCTTCCTTTACAACATGTATTAAAAGGATCTTGGAATATGGCACTCGCTTTTTGGGGTGTACTTACTATTATCGCTATTATATTTTGGTATCCGGTTATGAAACGAAAAAAGAATACGAGCATACAAAATAAAAAGAATAATAATTTACCTTTAAGAAATAAAAAAGCATGGTTGTTCACAATCTTTTTCGGCCTACAATCAGGAATCTTTTATTCCATTACGACTTGGCTAGCACCAGCAAATCAAAGTATGGGTGTCAGTAGCGGACAGGCTGGTACTCTAATAACTGTATTTACAGTTATTCAAATGATATGCAGCTTTTTAATTCCAACATTAGCCGATATTTATAAAAACAGACCACTTTGGTTATTAGGGAGTATATGCTTTGTACTCGCAGGTTTATCGCTTATGATTTACCCACTAACTACACCATGGATCCCTTCTATTTTATTAGGTATCGGGCTCGGCGGCGTATTTCCACTCGCTCTCATGCTACCGCTATACGAAACAAAAACTTCCGAAGATGCGAGTGCATGGACTGCTATGATGCAGTCAGGAGGATACATTATGGGCGGATTCATTCCTGTCTTAGCAGGAATCGCTCGTGACTATTTTAATAGTTATACGCAAATTTTTATTATAATGGCACTTCTAAGCTTAGTTTTGTTCATTTTAACTTTAGTCATGAACAAAACTAAGATAGAAGCGAAAATAGCTTAAATGAAAAGAATGGGCTTTTTCCTAAAGGATCCAGCTCATTCCTTTACTTCTACAAATTGAAAACAAAAAAATCCCCTCAAAGCATAAGCTTCGAGGGGGAGCCTGTTTTTTTATTTACTTATATACGTACAGCTGTACCACTTACAGCAACCATTAACATTCCATCACGAACTACTTCATAATCTACGTCAATACCAACAATAGCGTTCGCACCTTTTTGTTTTGCAAGTTCTTTCATTTCATCCATTGCGATATCACGAGCTTCTTTTAGCTTGCTTTCATAAGAACCAGCACGACCGCCGACAACATCACGAACAGAAGCGAATAAATCGCGGACAATATTTGCACCCATAATAGCTTCACCATTTACAATATCGATATACTCAATAATTTCTTTACCTTGAATTCCAGACGTTGTTGTTACAATCATGACTGACACTCTCCTAATAAGTTGTAGTTTTAATTAGCTTTCTTATGTCTTTATTATGGCATGGAACAAGCAACTAATCTATTGAATTACCTTACAGGAATGTGACAGTTTTGTAATAATAAAGCGCGCATTATGTTTAATTTTAATAAAGCGCTTTAATATTGGGATACATAAACGATTCTCTATTTTCTTTCCAATCCTTTTCTACTTCTTTAAAAGTTGGTCGCCCTAATTCTTTGTTATTTTCATGTTTACTAAACCATTTTTTCACATACTGGTCTCCATTTTTGTTTTGAACTGTACAAAGGAAACTATTACTGCTATCCTTTAATATTTTTACAATCACGAAAAGGCACCTCTTCCCTTTTAAATAACATGATAGAACTTGATCTTTTACTATAAGCCCTTCCTCTCTTATAGTCATACGACTCCTCGGCCGCGCCAAAGTTGTAAGATCAAAAACGATATTCACTATTTCCACATTTTTCATAATTGATATATGAAGTACATATTATTTAAAGAAATCAGAGTTATAGGCATTATGCTTATCAAATATTTTATAGATTTCTAACTTATCATCTAACTTTGCATCTACTAAAATTAATATATTTCCATCGTAAATATATTCTTCATACTTTTTAGCATGTTCTTCTGGAATTCCTAACCCTATAAATGCTCCTATTAAACTTCCAGCTCCTCCGCCAATACCGGCTCCTCCAATAGCTGCTGCGATCGGTCCTGCTGCTACAATTGGACCCATTCCAGAAACGGCAAGTACACCAAGACCTGTTAATAAACCACCGAGTCCGCCTGCTACACCTCCTGCTACAAGCCCTGTCGCTGAAAAGATATCTGCTTTATGTGCAGTTTCGCTATTCACTTTTTCACCCGACTTTTCTTCCAGATGTTCAATTTCCTTTTGATCTTTCGCAATAGCTGAAATGTTATCTGCTGAGTATCCTTTATCATTTAATTCATTAATAACGAGTGCCGCATCATCAATTGTTCTAAAAACACCTACTATTTTTCTATCTACATTCATAACTATTAACCTCCTAAATTTTTATATACATATACGCCCTTTTATTTTTATAATGCATCTTTATCCTTCTTCATTTCTGTATACACTAATCTTCTTATTAACATAACCATTTACGAAAAAAGCGAACAGTAACAGTATTACAAGCGAACTACTTAACAAGTAAATTAAATCAAACGTAATATCAATCATCATTTCATTCATGTATACCAGGCTCCTTTTTATTTAAAGTAAAAGTATATTTTGATAGACTAATCTACTAAACATAGACATCTTACAATTCATCTTCAGTCAATCTCTTTGTAGTATATGTATACCCTTCCTAACCTTTTCTAAACGTAAAAAACTATACTTATATTTTTTCTTATTTATATGTTTAACATTTTTTAAAACGGGTATGTTTATATTGTTATGCTTACTATATGGAAAGGAATATTGCAATGAACGCCATTCACTCTACTACTATTTCTTATAATGAAACGCCTACAATAACTCAGATTCATCATTTTTACGCTTTAATGACAACATTTCAAACGAACTTGTTTATAAGTAAACACGGAACACTTACTTCTATTAAAAACTTAAGCACATTAGTATCCTTTTTCCTTACGGTAAAAAAGAGAGAGCTTGTATTATTTATTTTTGAAGGAATAGATGCAAAAAGAGCTTTAAGAACACTCTTTCCTTCTTAGAATGTTTGTTATCCTCTATTCCCTCGTTTACTACCTTTCATATATATTTTTATTTCAAAATGATTTCCTCTATTAAAAAAGAACCCCCTAATACAATAGGGGGATTTCTAGTTTGGCCTTATGAAAACTGATATAATATATATTACGTTTTTCATTCTTTACAATAGGAAACTTTTAATACTCTTGAAGGTAGGAATTTTTAATGAACTCGAAAGCAAAATTTAGTATTCGCTACAAAATTATGGCTGGTTATTTAGTTATCATTTTGTTCTTACTTATCTCTTTCATTATGCTAAACAATGAGATTTCCAGTTTACAAAAATCTCGTAATTTTATTATTGATCACGATTTTAAAGTTCTTAATTTAACGAATCAAGTGGAGAAAGAATTGCTAACAATTGAAAATAAAGCGAAAGGGTTTATCATTTCTAATAACCCAAATTACGTGCAATCCCTTAACTCCGCGGAAAAAGATTACGAAAAACATTATCAAGATCTTTTTGCTCTATTAGAGGATAACCCCTCTCAGCAAGAAAAATTAAAACAGATTAACGAAAACATTACTAGTTGGATTAATAAAGAGATTCACCCACTCATTACAAATAATAATAGTAATAATGTACAAACAATCGACACGACTCAAATTCAGTCATTACAGTCGCAGCTAACTAACTTCCGGAGCACTGAGGAGCAACTAACGAAAAAAAGAGCTGCACAATTAGATATTGAAAATAATAAATTAGAGATTTGGTTATACAGTTTATTGTTCTTACTTTCTTGTATTTCCATTATCGTTTCACTCTATATTTCGAATTCCATTACAAAAACGATTAAAAATGTAATTCAAGCTATTAAATCCATTTCTTCTAAAGAAAAAATTACGGAAAGAATTCATGTAAATACACATGATGAAATAAAAGATCTTGCTCATACAACAAATCACCTACTAGATGAAATATCGAAAAGAGAGTGGTTACAAACTGAGCTTGCAGAATTAATTTTAATGTATCAAGGTGTATCTTCTATTGAGATGTTAGGTAAAAAAATTCTTAGTGGAATTATACAAAAAACGCAAACTTCTTGCGGTGCATTTTATGTACGTGAAGAATATGAAGAAACTGTCTACTATGTGAAAAAAGCTTCTTTCGCCGATCAAGGTGCTGATATTGGAAAACAATCTATTAAAATGGGTGAAGGTTTCATTGGACAGTCTGCCTTAGAAAAGAAAAGTTTTATTCTCAGTGACATACCCGAAGAGTTTCGTTATGTCACTAGCGGAGTATTAGAAATACGTCCTAAAAATCTACTAGTCATCCCTATCTTATTTGAGGATGAAGTAATTGCAGTAATGGAGTTAGTAAGTGTAACTGAGATTTCAGACTTACATCAAGATTTAATTCAACAAACTATTGATAATCTAGGTTTAACAATCCATAGCATTATAGGACGTATGCGAATTCAAACTCTTTTACATGAATCACAAGCAATGACAGAAGAGTTACAAGTTCAATCAGAAGAATTACAAACGCAAGCTGAAGAACTACAAATGCAAGCTGAAGAATTACGAACAACGAATGAACAATTAGAGTCTAGAACTGAAGAAGCTGAACAAAAGACAGCTGACTTACAAATTACCAAATCAGAATTAGAAGAAAAAGCAAGCGAGTTGTTACGCAGCTCAAAATACAAATCTGAGTTCCTAGCAAATATGTCACATGAATTACGCACACCGTTAAATAGTATTTTACTATTATCTGAAATGTTAAGAGAAAATCATGATAATCATTTATCGGATGATGAAATTGAACTAGCAACTGTCATTCATTCATCAGGGAAAGACTTACTTACTTTAATTAATGACATACTAGATTTATCTAAAGTAGAAGCAGGCAAACTAGACATCATTTTTGAAGCAACGAACATAAGTGACATGGCAGCCAATATGCATCAAAATTTTTTACATATCGCTGCACAAAAAAATGTCGAATTTACTATTGAAGACAGTGACACCATTCCTGACCTGTTTTATACAGATGCAAAACGGATTGAACAAATTATTAAAAACTTATTATCCAATGCATTTAAATTCACAGAAAAAGGATCTGTCTCTTTACATTTCGATTCGATAGAAACAAGCAATTTAAGTCATGATATGCAGTCTATAAGTAAAGATTGGATTATAATTTCAGTAAAAGATACTGGTATTGGTATCGCTAAAGAACAGCATCAACTTATTTTCGAAGCCTTTCAACAGGCAGATGGAGCAACAATTAGGAAATATGGTGGTACAGGCTTAGGGTTATCTATTTGTAAAGAGTTTGCTAGATTGTTAGGTGGTTGGATTACATTAGAGAGTAATGTAGGAGAAGGTAGTACTTTCACGGTATATATTCCTAACCTTCCAAATGGCTTAAATGAAATCCAAGTATCCAATTTAGAAGTCGCAGCAACGATAGAAGATGTTATTCCTGCTGAAGTTATTGAGGAAACTATCGTTACTACCGAAACAAATAACGTCTTCCAAGAGAAAACCATTTTAATTGTCGATGATGATCATCGAAATATATTTGCTTTACAAAATGCATTAAAAAAACAAAATGCCAACATTATTACTGCCCAAAACGGCATAGAGTGTTTAAAAATACTAAAAAGCAATACAAATATTGACCTTATTTTAATGGATATTATGATGCCGAATATGGACGGTTATGAAACGATGGAAAATATCCGAATGAATTTAGGGTTAAATGAAATACCTATTATCGCATTAACTGCTAAAGCAATGCCAAATGATAAGGAAAAATGTTTATCTGCTGGCGCTTCAGATTATATAAGTAAACCATTAAATCTACATCAACTCTATTCGGTAATGAGTGTATGGTTAATAAAATAAGTGAGGTTTAGTTGGAGTGGAAAATAAGTATTATAATTTTGATCCATCAGTAGATACGGATGAGCGCACGAACTTAGAAATTGAATTACTATTAGAAGCGGTATTTAAACTATCAGGATTTGATTTTCGCCAATATGCTCGCACATCTATTTATAGAAGGATTTGTAATCGAATGCAGCTCTCTAATATCCCAACCATTTCAAAATTAATTGAAAAAGTAATTCACGAGGAAGGGGTTTTAGAACAGTTATTAAATGACTTCTCGATTAATGTAACTGAGATGTTCCGTAACCCTGCCTTTTTTAAAGCGCTTAGAGAGCATGTAATTCCTGAATTAAAAAAGAATCCTGAAATTAGAATTTGGCATGCTGGATGCGCAACTGGTGAAGAAGTATTATCAATGTCCATCTTACTTCACGAAGAAGGATTAAGTGAAAAGTCGGTTATTTACGCAACAGATATGAATACAAATGTGTTAGAAAAAGCAAAACAAGCTATCCTCCCGTTAAATAAAATGCAAACTTATACGAAAAACTATTTACAAGCTGGCGGTACACAAGCATTTTCTAACTATTATTCAACAGATAATCGTTTTGCTTATTTTAATCCATCACTTTTACAAAACATTATTTTTGCACAGCATAATTTAGTAACTGATCAATCTTTTAACGAATTTCATATTATACTTTGTCGTAACGTTTTAATTTACTTTACAAGTAAACTTCAAAATCAAGTACAGCAACTATTTTATGAAAGTTTAGGCCACAATGGATTCCTATGTTTGGGGAATAAAGAAACTCTTCGTTTTTCAAATATAATGCCGCATTATACCCAATTTAATCCTAGTGAACAAATTTATCAAAAAATACAATAAAAAGCGTATGAAATCCTCTGTTTGGATTTCATACGCTTTTTATTTCGCATTCGTTTTTATCATAATGAGACACATATCATCTGATTGTGTTTTCTTCTGTTCTTCCTTATAAAACCCTTCTATCTCTTCTTCTAAATCCCCCCATTTTCTTTCTGTAAAAGCACGTAATTTCTCTTCAGACTCAAATTCATCATTTGCAATTGCTTCAAGAACACCATCTGTAAATAATAATATTTGAGCGTTCTTATTAAAAGGTATGACTGTCTTTTCTACCTTTATTTCATCAAAAAACCCTACTGCACAACTCCCGCGATTCAGTTCAACTACATTTGTTTCATCAACTAAAACATATCCAGCAGGATGTCCTGCATTCACATATTCAATCGTTCTATCTTCTGTATTAACAACTAAGTATATGGCCGTAAAATAATATGGAATATTATCATTGTCATTATGTAAAAGGGTCATATATTTATTTAATTCTTTAATGACGAGTTCTGGATCAATTAAACATTTAATTGTTTCGCGTAATACAGAAGAAATAAACATACAAACTAATGAAGCAGATATACCATGTCCCATCACATCTAATAATATAATACCGTAGCGATTTTCATCGATTTTGTACCAATAATACATATCTCCAGCTAGTTTGAATGACGGTAAGTAACTTGCTTCAATTTTTATATGATCTTCTCTTAATGGGCTACTTAATAAGTTTCTTTGTACTTGTGTAGCTAAATCTAGTTCATTCCGAAGATTTTCTTCTTGTTCTTTATGCCAATTTAATTCCGATTTCAAGCGTAATGCTACACGCATACGCGCTAATAGTTCAACTTTATTTATAGGTTTCGTAATATAATCCATTGCCCCCATATCAAGAGCTTCGGCTAATTTATTTGCATCCTCTAAAGCTGTAACAAAAATAATAGGGATATCTTTAAACTTCTCCTCTTTTTGTAATCGCCTACAAACTTCAAGTCCATCAATTTCAGGCATCATAATATCTAATAGTATTAAGTCAATTTCATTATGCCTGGAAGAATCTTTTCCAAACTGTATGTATTCGAAGAGCTCTTGTGCAGAATTGAGCGATACAAGATCATGATATCCGGCTTGTTTTAAAATTTTCTCAATTACAAATATGTTAACCGGATTATCATCAACAATTAAAATGGACACAAGTTATTTCCCCTTTTCTTATTTAAAATGTAAATCTATTATAATTTTCTATTTTTCTAGTATTACATACTCAGTTACAAAATGAAAATTTCGTACTCAAACATATTTATACAACAAAAGAACAAACCCCTAGAAATAGGAATTTGTTCTTTCACTCTATAAAGTGAAACTTTAATCAGTGGGGGTTTTCTTCATCCCCCACTGATTATTAGTTGAACCAATCGGACTTTTATGGGCAGTTAACCCCCCACCTAAATTCTTTGCTTTCGCTGCATTTTGAGGTGGGGGGTCTTACTGCCCATTAAAGTGGGGTAAATTTCCACTTTTAATTTAACACCATTGCTTTATCATTTAAAAGACGATCTAATTCTTCCATATGATTTGTTTCATCTGCAATCATATCTTCTAACTTTACAACTAACTCTGTCATATTTAATTTCGCTGCCTGTTCTTTTCTCGTTTCATAACGCTTAATTGTTTCATATTCTGATTGTCTAGCGGATTCTAACATTTCTCTAACATCTTCTACTTGTTTCACTGGTAAAGGGATCGTAGTGGGGGTACCACCTAGCGTCTTAATTTTCTCCGCTAAATATAGGGCATGTCCTTGTTCATCACTAATTTCAGATTCAAAGAAAGGTTTTAACACTTGTCTATATATACCAGAAACTGTAGCTGCATTATGGTTATACATAATAATTGCTGAGTATTCTCCTGCTAAATCTTCATTCAATCCTTCTATTAGTTCTTTCACATCGTGTGACATTTTCATATCTCCTCCTATACTTAATAAGTACCCCTTTCCTCATGTTTTAAACATAATTATTTAAAATTTTTATGTATCTAAAAATGCAGCTTGCTTCAATTTACTTATCGCTTGTCTTTTAATACGAGAAACGTGCATTTGCGAAATACCTAACCGTTCCCCTGTATCTTTTTGATTTAAATTTTCTCCAAATATATAATGAATAACACTCTTTTCTGTCTCATTTAATACGTTAAAAATATCCTCTAAAACGAGACGTCTTTCTGTCTGTTCATATCCTTGCTCTACTTCACCTACAGATTCAATTCTCGCTACCGAACTTCCATCAGATGAATTTTCAACTACATCATCTAAGGAAGATACTCGATAATTATTTTTCGCATCCATAATTTCTAGCACTTCCTCTTCGGATAGTCCTAAATGATCCGCAATCTCTATTATCTTCGGTGAACGTTGCAGGTGATCTGTTAACTCCTCTATCGCAAGTTTAATTTTCCCGCCTAAATCTTTAATTCGCCTTGGAACGTGAATGCCCCAAGTTTTATCACGTAAATACTTCTTTATTTCGCCTACTATTGTAGGTATTGCAAACGGCTCAAAAGCATTCCCTATCGAATAATCATACCTTCTTATTGCGCCTAAGAGCCCTAACATCCCTACTTGTATAATATCCTCATACATCGGCCCGCCTTTTGAATAGCGATATGCAATGGAATATACGAGATTTTTATAATGATCAACTAACCTTTCCTGCGCTTCATTACATTGGTTTTGTTGGAATTCTGCAATTAGCTTAATAACGTCTTCTTTAGTAAGAGTTGTAGGTTGAGATTGGATTTCCATCATTCTCCACCTGCTCTCTTTGTATATATTTTGTCATTAAAACTGTCATGCCCTCATCATGCATAATTTGTATATCATCCATTAACGTATTAATTAAATATAAACCTAAACCATTTTCCGGCAAATGTTCTACTGGTTTACTAATATCATACGGACCAACTTTCCTTTTTAAGTTATTAAAATCAAAGCTAACCCCATTATCCGCAACCATAATTTCTAATCGATCTTCATATAGGCCGAAGACAATTGTAATTTCTCCAACGTCTTCTTTATATGCATGTTGTACAATATTTGTACATGCTTCACTAATAGCAATTTTCATATCTTCTATATCGTCATAAGCAAAGCCCATTCGGTTCGCAACACCAGCCATTGTTAAACGAATAATAGCCACATATTCTGCCTTTGCAGGAATTTTCATTTCTATCTTTTCAAATTTCTCCATCATCCCTAGTCACCTTCTTTCTACTTTTTCAAAATCGGAATTCAAATTTAATATTTCTGTTAGTCCTGTAATATCAAATAATCTTTTTAGTCTTTTAGATACACCAATAAACTCTAGTTTGCCATCATTTTTCTTAACTGCTTTTAATAGAGCTATAAAAACACCTAAACCGGTACTATCCATATAATCTACGTTATGAAAATCTACTACAATATGAACTTCTTTTTCGCTTGCAATAGGCATCATCTTATTTTTTAAATCTGATGCCGTATATGCATCAATCTCACCATTAAGTTGTACCGTATAACCTACATCATTTTGCAAAATATTTATTGCCAAATTCATCATTTCCGCCCCCTTATCTCAAACCACTACTATGTTAATTACCCATAAAAATTAATTTTAAACATATTTTTTTATTTTCATTATAAATAAATTTTCTACACCTTTCTCGGCTTAACACTTAAAAAATACTACTAAATGTTTAAACCTTATAAATTTGTGTATGTATAATGTATAAACATTATTTTTAGGGGGATCTATCTATGGAAGAGCACAACTTTAAAAAGGGAGATTTCGTTCAATTTTCTTATCGACACGATCATGCTACAAAATTAGTTGGTTCCATTATTAACATACTGACGAATACAATTGTAGTTGATATAGGTAATAGTGAGGACTTATCTCATATAGAACCAAGGCAGGTCGTAAGGATAAATAATTGTGAAAAAGTAACGATGGTTTAATACATAATAAAAAGTGTAATTTCAATGAGCGGGGGCCTTCATCCCCCGCTCATTCCTATGCAGATTACATAAAAAAAGCATCCAAATTAGTTTAATTGGATGCTTTTTTATGTATATTTATCAGTTCATTCACTTTATAGTTATATATAATAAACTTAAGATTACTATTCATTATCATACTTACGCTTTCCGTAGCATTCTAGAGAAGAATGTAACGATTAAAATAAAGACGATTGCACCTAATAACGCTGGAAGAACAAAAATGCCTCCCCATTCAGGACCCCAATGACCAAATAACGCACTACCTACCCAAGATCCAATTAAACCAGCAATTACATTACCAACTATACCTAAAGGAAAGTCTTTCCCCGTAATCATTCCAGCTAACGCACCAATAAGTCCACCTACAATACACGTAATAATAAGTCCCACAATTAAACCTCCTATATTGTTTTTATATTTGATTTATCAAGCTTTGGTATGTAACCAAAGCTTGATAAACATGTATTATTCTTTATTATCCAATCCATCACTTATCTTTTGTTTAACTTTTCCGACTTTTTCTTTTATCGTTCCCTTCGTCTTCTCTCACTTCCCTTCATTTTTCAACTCTCTATCTTCTGTAACTTCACCAATCCCTTCTTTTACTTGTCCTTTTTTCTTTTCAACTTTACCCGTAATTTGTTCTTTTAGACCGCTCTCACTCATATTTCCAATCTCCTTTTCGTAATAGATTTATAGATGTAAAGGATACAAATTTAAAGAGAATACGTGCATCTTCTTTCTTGTAGCCATTCACCGACTCTTTCTAAATCCTTAACGAATAACAAGATTTTCCCTTCATCCAGCTTTTCTTCATAAAAGTTAGCTTCTTCCTCATTAAGTCCTAACTCTTGCATCTTATTTCTTAACTGATCTCCCGTTTTTTGAAAGACATTAATAATGCTTGTCCCAAGTCCTTCCTCTTTTATTCCAATCGTGTTCACGTCTGCATTATCTGCGATTCTATCTGTCCTCTCTTTCTCATGTGTTAACACGTAAATATCTTTTTGTTCTATTCCTTTCTTCACTAGATCATTTGCCGCATTCATGACCTCTTTCTCCGTAATAAATTCATATACAAAAGGTTTACTATACTTCGTTTCCATCTTTAACTTCCTCCTTTAAAATGAATTATTTGTTATATTATATGTAGTACACCTATTTTCGAAATGTTAAACATAAAATATGAAAAAAGTTATGTGAATTTTAATTTTAATAGAAAATGAACAACATCATTTACCACTTTAAAACATCTTCTCCTTACAATAACTACCTAAATTAACAGAAAATTGTTATAATTAAACATAAGGAGGGATACTATGAAAAAAATCATATCTATATGCGCTCTAACCGCTCTATCTTTCACTTTAATAGGTTGTACAAGCTCCTCGGCTACAGATAAAGCTTCACAAGTTAAGCAAGAACATACACAAAATACATTTCAATTAAATTCCGCTAATATTACAGACATTGAAATACTGAAAACAACAAATAATACTATTTCCAAATCTCAAACAGACAATGAAGAAATGATAAAACCTATCGTTTCGGCAGTTCAAAATGGAACCTCGAAAACAATTACATTAGATCAAAAAAAGAAACAATCGGCACATTCTACTATAACCGTTACATATAAAGATGACGCAAAAGAAGAGTTTCTTGTCTGGATCGATAATAAGGAGCAAATTACAATCGCTAAAGATGAGAAGAAAGGTAAAGTAGAAGCTGTGACATTAAACATGAAACACTCTAAAATGATGAAAGATTTCTTTAAAAATGATAAAACGTAAAAAGGATCTCCTTTAAGGAGATCCTTCTTCTCTTTATACAATTTGCTTTATACAAGCAAACGAAATACATACTATTGTTATGCTCCTTATCATTCGAAGAAGAAATATTAATTATATATTATGGAGACGGTTATTTACTCTTTAATTATATGACTATCGTTAATATTGATTTGCTAAATCGTGCTGTCCTATGTACCGATGATGACACTAAATTTTTTTATATAGTTGATGTTAAGTAAAGGAAGTAGCTTTACATCCTACTTCCTTTACTTAACCATTTCCATATTTAGACTTTTATAAAATCTATTTAAGGTCTAATTTTGCTAAATCATGTTGTAAAACATTATTTCCTTCTTGTGGATTAAATACGATTGCACTAAGACCAAAAACATTCGTAACAACATCTCTATCATTTGGATGAATTATTCTTACTTCGTAAGCAAAAAGTCCTGGAGGAAGAGCTGCCGAACGAAAAGTAACATATTGATTAGGTGCTAATGTTCGTGTAGAAGGATCTACTAATGGTAACAATACAGGAGAACCAGATGACCAATCAAACATTTCAACAGTTACTCTATGAGTATCATCTGGATCAACATTCATAGCATCAACAGTAAGAAATAAAGTAGCAGAATGTCTACGTAATACACCCGTTGATAACGTTTCATTGTAATTTTCACAACATTTTTTAGAAGAATAACCATAGCCATAACTCATATCAATTTCCCCCTTTCATTTACAATTAAGGACAAGCATTCCTTATAATATATAATGCTATTATTATTTTATTGAAAGGTATAATAGCGGAATTTCATCTATATTTTCTAATATTTAAGTTTACGTTTGTTCACTCGTATTGAAAATAAAGTGAAACTTTAATCAGTGGGGGTTTTGTTCATCCCCCACTGATTATTAGCCTTCACCAATCGGGCGTTTACAGGCAGCCCGACCCCCACCTAACTTCTTTGCTTCCGCTGAATTTTGAGGTGGGGGTCTTACTGCCCGGCAAATAGCGGGATAAATTTTATATCATTCTTTTCCATGAACTAGTTCCTAAAAGGTCCCTTTTCTACAATAAAAAAAAGAGCTGTCCATAAGTCGGTTTCACCAACTTATGAGACAGCTCCTCTTCACTTCACCTTATTTTATCGATGAATCCAAACTGCACCTGCAGACTTGTCTTCTGCTTGGCCTACTACTTCAAACTTTAATCCTAGTTTCGGCAACTTACGTCCTGCATCTGGAATCACGCTGTTGATATACTGCTTAGAATCATCAAATTTCGCAACACCTGGTAATCCTTTATAGTCAAAGATACCGCGAGTTGGCGAATCTACTCTCCATGCTGGTGTTTGATCGAATGAGAATGCAGCATCAGCAATTTGATAACGCGTACTGCTCTTCACAGTCGGTTGTCCATTTAATGTCCCTACGATTGCCTCTGGATGAGAATCTACTACTCCTAAGAATCCTTCACCTGGATGAACCCCTACCCAGTTATCTGTAAAGCTTTGATCCGCATACCATACAACCATTCCTGTATTAAATACTGGACCACGCGCATGTTGTAAAGCCGTGTCAGAACCAGCGTAATTTCTCCACTCTACATAGTAGTTATGTTTCTTCTGTTCAAATCCGTTAGACACCGTAAATCCTTTTAGTGTCATTGCTGGTTGGCCTTCTGCATCATCTGAGAAAACAACTTTTCCATTTACAGTTAATGCAGCATTATCTAATGCAAATCCTTTATAAGCTACTGCAATATCTGTTAAATACTCAAATTGCAGTTTTACTTTTTTCCCTTTGAATTGGCTTAAATCGTATGATTTATCAACCCACTTACCATCAGTTGTATCCACGCCGCCTTTTACATCTTTTTCGCCCATTCTATCAATGCGTGTCTTCGTTCCATCTTCTGCAATCGCATATACGTCAAGGAAATCATACTTCGCTTCCAGTTCGTAGAATGCCTTATAATCAAACTTAGCATCCGTTGCATTTGTTAAGTCAAATACTGGTGTCTCAAGTGTTGTATGAATGTCATTTCCTTTTGTGCTGTAGTAAAACTTCTTACCAAATGCCGATTCGATATTTTTAATATCTTTGTCCGGCAAGTTAACACGAACGATTCCTGGTCGTTTTGATTTTGTAACACTTTGATCTAAATATGTTGCAACACCGACTCCCGTGCGAAGTTTATCGTAATCTACCTCAACGATATTCGCCCAATTGCCCTTCATATTCTTTTGGAAAAACTCTTTATTTTGTGGTGAGAAACTTGTTGGCTCTGTTCCTGCAATTTTTCCAGCCCAGCTACCGCCACTCATAATAGACCAAGACTCAACAGGTTCACCTTGTCCTGAGTACTTCGTATCGTACTCATCTGGTAAGCCTAAATCATGACCATACTCATGCGCAAACACACCAACCGCTCCATCTTCAGGCTCGATTGTATAATCGTATGCAGCCATCTTTCCGCCCCAATTTGAAACAGAAGATTTTGTGCCATCAATCGCATATGGTTTTGACCCAAGTTTTGAACGATGAGACCAAATTGCATCATCTTTCAATTTACCGCCACCAGCTTCTTGACCAACACCAGCATGTACAACCATTAAATGATCAATAATGCCATCTGGCTCGTTTTTATTTCCATCACCATCTTGATCGTATTGATCAAATTGGTCATAATCTGCTAAATTGATCCCTTTTGCTACCGCTGCTTTTAATGCTTCTTTCACAAAATCACGTGGCCCTAAAGGACCTTTGTTATCATGACCAGTTCCAGCATCCGCACCATAATCTGAAGCTTTTCCTGGAACAGTAAGCCATTCCGTTACAGTTCCATCAACTGTGTAGCTACCACCAGATTGTTCTTCATAATATTGTTTAAATGTGTTAATCTTCGATCCATCAAATAACGTAAACGGTTCATCACCAAATAACATTTTTTGATAATGTTCACGATTGAAGTCCTTAGAATACATGTATCCTGGCTCTTGATCAATATTGTTATGCTTAAAATCGCTAAATTCTACGAGTAAAACAAGTACTTTATCTTTTCGGACAGCTCCATTGTACTCAGCTTGCTTCGCTGATGTAGTAGGTACTTTTCCATTTAATTTCCCTGGATTTAATCCTGCACCTTGTCCAGCTACTGGTCCTACTTCTGGCTGCTGCGCCTGTTCATTTTCCTTCATTTTTGAATCTTTTACTTTTTTCATAAAATCAGAAGCTTCTTGCGTAAGACTATCTCCTGTCAAGACTTCTTTCCCAGGGTTTTCCCCTTTCTTTTTCTCAACATATTTTTCGACAGCCTTTGACGTCTCCGCTTGTGATGCAGATTGATCAATTACGCCCCGTTGTTTTAGCGCTTCTGCCAAACGCTCCTCCGGTATTAAATGCTCATCTATCGGTAGAGATGATGGCGTATCAGCATACGCTGCATGACTTCCAAAAGCAAAACTACTACTTAGTACTGCCGCTGTTGCTAAAACTGATAATGGTTTTAACTTCTTATCCTTTTTCAATGCATTTCCTCCCCAGTGTCTGCAAATTATCGTTTTTTTGTCGATAACAACATAATATTCGTTATAATACGAATATTCAATCTTTTTCAACGGACAAAATGTTGAGAAATATTTTTTGTGCAGGATGAAATACGTAAGATAGCAAAATACAAAGGTTCTGCTTATTTATGTTTTTTAAGTTTTGCATATAACCATAAAGTGGGATCACTTGTTCTTTCAAATTGATAGCGATGGAGTAAAATGCTTATTTACAATACTAAGGAAATACAACATACAAACAGGCTGTTATTTGTTTTAAGTACAATAGTCATACTTGCTCGATGCACTTATTTTTTGGCAATAAATAAATGATCACCATCTAAGGAATCTTATTTATATTCTAATTACCTTTTAAATTATCAGAAAATTATTGAAAAAGTTTTTTCTTGCTATCTATCACTCTAACACACTTAATTTCTTGCTAGTATATACATATCAATATACAAATAAATATAGTAGAACGCGAGGAGAATTATGGTAAGTCATCTAAAACCAAAAGATATAATCACACAACTTTTAAATAATTGGTATCAAGAGATACGTGCCCAGCACCTAAAAGAAGCAAAACATTTAAAAACAGAGATTGATACACACATAAAAAGTATTAATGAAGATCCAAATTTACTATTCCATTACTCACTTCTTACTTTTCGCTTTAAAGTTTTGCTCGATCATTTAAGCATCACACCCACAAGCTTCCAGGCAATTGATTCACTGGATATACCAAAAAATGAATCGTTGTCTTATTATTATCACTTTTTCAAAGGGATTCATGCCACACTAATTTCCAACAACAATGAAGCCTGGGAATACTACGAAAAAGCCGAAACACTATTACAACATATTCATGACGATCTTGAAATAGCCGAGTTTAGCTATCGTTTTGCTAACTTCTATCTTCATACCTATCAACCTCTATTAGGAATTCAACATGTGACTAAAGCTAAAGAAATCTTCTCTAAACATAATGGCTATGAAAATAATGTTGCCGCTTGTGAGAACTTATACGGTTTAGCATGTATTAATATAAAACAATTCCCTGTAGCAGAAGAAAAATTTAATTCTGCAATAGATATTTTACGTAAAAATAATGAGGATTCCCTAATATTAAGAGTCCGCAATAATTTAGGTTTTTTATATAGTAGCCAAAACTTATCCGCTTTAGCAATTCGACACTTATCAGAAGTAACAACTAAAACTCCAGAGCATTTTAGGGCCATTTTTCTTAAAGCTAGAGAACATTTAAAGATTGGGGAACTTGAACAGTCGGCCGAGTTAATCGAACGAGGATTAGCAATTTGTGAGAAGCTAGACAATAAAGAATACCTATATCATTTCAAACTTTTAGATTGTATAAATAAAGGTGTTTCGGCTGCTATTCTCGAAGAATTATCTTTGGAAGCTATCTCATTTTTCGACACACAACAACTCTATACTTACACACAAGAATACACTGAAAAATTAGCAATCAAGTTTTACGAAGAAAGCGACACTGTAAAAGCTAGTAAATACTTTTATATTAGTCATCAAGCTAAAGAAAAAACTTTTGAAAAAGGAGCGTTAAAATAATGAAAAAACTTTTTGGAACGATTTTAGGTTTATCACTTTCAGTTGCATTATCTATTGGATTAGCATTCCCTTCACAATCAGATTCTAAGAAACAAGTTGATTCGGCTAAATCTAGTACAATTATGTACATGCAATCAAGCCACGGTGACTCCTGGTAATACAAAGAGTTTTTTATCTGTTACCATCATTAATTAGGAAAAGGGCACTCCCTCAATGGAGTGCCCTTTTCCTAATTAATAGACAACATATAGCAGACTACTTATTAACTTCAGCCCATTTAACCTTGAACTCCGCACCGAAATCATTTGCGCAACACGTTCGAAAATATAAATCTATGATGTTAGAAACAGACTAATCATCTGTTCTTGTTGTTTCAATTTCATACTAAAAAGGAATGTATTGTATCATGTTGAAAACATAATTTATAACTAAATCGATTTACTTTCATTTACTTTTAAATAAAGATTAAAGAGAGCTTTTAAATCCATCTTTATTCTAAAGCTACAAACGAGCATACATTATGCTCGTTTTTCAATTGGTAGTTTAAATGTAAAAGTACTGCCTTCCCCTAATTTACTTTCAACGGTAATTTCTCCTCCATGTAGTTCGACAATCCATTTTACCATCGACAATCCTAAACCTGTGTTTCCCATGTTTGAAGATGTTCGTGCTGCATCAACTCGATAGAAGCGTTCCCATATTTTCGTAATATGTTGCTCGCTGATGCCTATGCCATTATCGGAGACTTTACCTATTATGTTCGTTCCATCACGGCATAGTTGTATATTCACACTACCATTCTCTTTACCATAAGCAATCGCATTCGTTAATAAATTCATTAATAAACGCATCATCAATGTTTGATCTGCTTTAATAAACAGGTCTTCCTCTATATTTGTTGTTATATCAATCGAGGCTTCTTGAACCATTAATGAAAGCTCTTCTACAACGATTTCCGTTAATTCACTCATATTGATACATTCAAATTGAAAAGTATCATGCTTTCCTTGATCAACTCGTGCTAATAATAAAAGTTGCGAGATTAACGAGGACATTTTACGTGATTGCCTTAAAATTACTTCTAAAGATTCTTCCATTTCTTTCGGATTATTCCTCTGCGATAAGGCGTATTCGCATTGCGAAATAATCACAGATGTTGGCGTTCTTAATTCATGAGATGCATCAGATGTAAATTGTTTTTCACTTTCAAATGATTTCTCCAATCGCTCAAACATGTTGTCAAAGGTTTGTGCTAAATGATAAATTTCGTCTTTCGATGAACCTTGTAAATTAATCCTCTTCGAAAGGTCTTTACCATCACCAATTTCACTAGCTGAATCACTCATTTGTTTCACAGGTCGAAACGCTCTTTGCGTAATAAAATATCCTCCCACTGCCGCAATGAGAATAAGTAATGGGAAAGAGATGAGTGTTACCACGATAAGCGTATTCATCGTTGATGATAATTGGTTCATCGTCATTATTCCACGAACCCAGACTTGCTCATCGCCGCCTACGTTATGGAGAAAATCATATACGATCCATTCTTTATTACCATTTTTAATGGTTTGTATTTCATCGGATTTAAGCGATATCTTTTTATTAAAGCTTGTTGGACTATTTCCTGCCAGTAGCTCACCTTGCTTACTATAAATGAGGAGATTTACTCCATCTTCTAAAGTTTCAAACTCATCGTCAATCTTTAACTGCCCATGCTTATATTTGATATCTTCCATGCTTTCTTTTACTGTGCTCTTTAATTGATTTTTCATATTAAAAAGCACAACTTTATCTGAAGAAGCTAAAATAAAAGCTAACACGAGTGCCATAATAATTACAATTAACCCCGTATACCAAAGGGTTACTCTCATTTTTATTGATAGTTTTTTCATGACTCTACTCGCAATACGTAACCAGTGCCTCGTACTGTATGAATTAACTTCGTTTCAAACTGGCTATCAATTTTTTTACGAAGGTATCGGACGTAAACATCAATAATATTTGAGCCACCTTCATAGTCGTAATTCCACACATGTTGCTCAATTTTATCTCGTGTCAACACAACTTCTTTATTACGAATCATATATTCTAAAATAGCAAATTCTTTACTGGAAAGATTAATAACCTGCTCTCCCCTTGTTACTTTATGCATATTGCAATCCACCACTAGATCAGCAATTTCAAACACATTAGAGGTATTCCCTGTTTTTCTTCGCATCAACACTCGAATTCTTGCTAATAGTTCATCAAAAGCAAATGGCTTTACTAAATAATCATCCGCACCTAAGTCGAGTCCTTTTACGCGATCATCAATTGTATCTTTAGCTGTAAGAAGCAAGACAGGAGTTGTATTATTGTCTGCGCGTAATCTTTGTAACACTTGTAACCCATCTATTCGGGGAATCATAATATCAAGCACAATCAAGTCATAAGTAGCCATGCTTATATAATCCAAGGCATCTGCTCCATTCCCACATCCATCGACACTATAATATTCTGCATTTAATCGTTTTACTAATATATTTTGTAAGTCTTGTTCATCTTCGACAATAAGAACTCGCATTAGCATCCTCCTTTTTTCTTATTATATATATCACTATAGTTCCAAAACATTAAAGAAAGATTAGAAACGATTTAATTATATCATTTTATTTTTTGGCACATTAATCTTCCTTTAATGTTTGTTCAGTAATATAAAGGCAAGGATAAGGTGCTCAATTAAAGGGAGGAAAACATAATGAGAAACTGGATAATAATTGGAGCAATGTCTTGTTTATTCTTAACAGCTTGTTCTACTCAATCTGATAACAATACAGAAGTACAACAACTGAAAGCGGAAAATGATAAATTACAAAAAGAAGTTGCTCAACTACAAAAAGAACCAAACAAAACAGAGCCTGCTACGAATGATACGAAGCAAATACAAGATTTCAAAAATGAAGTCTCATCTATTATAGAAAAGGCACATAACACAAAACCAGTTGGAGCAAAAGAAGAGGACTTAAATACGTACTTAGCAGCAAAAAAAGAAATTGACCAATTAGATGACAAAATAGATTTATCTGATAATCAGCTAGAAGCAGATTATCGCGCTGGAACGATAACTGTTGAACAATATCAAACACAAGAAAGAGAACAAGATATACTGGAAGATCAATTAGAGCAAGCAGAAAATGCACTTGAAGCAAGATTTGGAATAGATGATTAATCATTAAGGAGTGAATGAAAATGTTAAAACATAAAAAGAAAATAATGATAAGTGTAATTGCTACTTTAGTAATTGGTATTGCTATTGTTGGTGGATATTTTGGTATGGGTTACAATTATGCAAAAAAGAATGACCACTACACAGAAAAACAAGTTCGTGAAATTGCTTTAGCACAAACAAATGGAGAAATTATTCATGTGAAAAAAGAATTTGAATTAGAAGATGACAACTTAACACAATCTCAATTCGAATATGAAGTGGAAATCAAGACACCTGATAATCTATTGAATGTTTTAAAAGTTAGCGCTAGAACAGGCACAATAGAAATCGATCACGAAGATTAAAAAATATAATTAAGCAACGTGAATTCCATATTTTTAGGAACTCACATGATGGCATTCATGTTAAAAAACAAAAAAACTCTAACTAATTCGTCATGGCGATTTAGTTAGAGTTTTTTTGTTTGAAGTATTCACGAGTATCTACCCTTATCTTTTCAGGTAAAACAATATCAAGTTCTTTATCTAACCATGCAAGAGTCTTTTTACGAAGAAACTCACGCATGTGTTCTTCTGCTTCAAGCATTACTAAGTTAATTGTACAAGAAGAATTGCTAGGTTCACAAGAATTGCAAGCCTCGGCCTCGTCTCGATATAGTAGACCATTCTGTACAATATTTTTACATTGAAAAATAGGTTTTGGACCTTCGACAGCTTCTATTACATCCCAAAAAGAAACATCTTCTGGAGACTTAGCTAACCTATACCCGCCCTTTACACCTGGGACAGAATTTACAATGCCAGCTTTAGATAATTTACCGAAAACTTTTGAAAGAAATGTTTCAGAAAGCCCTTGGAACTCTGCCAAATCTTTTATTCCGACACTTTCCTTGGAAGGAGTGTTAATTAAATAAACTAGGCAATGCAAGGCATATTCAACCCCAACACTATACTGCATATACAAATCACCTGCTTTTTATTTTAAGGGTTATCAAATTGTATCTTAGGACCATTTAGAATTTTAGTCAAATAAAAAAAGGCTCTTTTCGAATAGTATGTATTTCGTTTGACAAAAATAATTTCAGAGCTTATATTAAAGACAAAATTAATCGACGATTAACTTTGTCGACAATTAAAACGTAAAAACTTTTAAAAAGGGGAAATACAAATGAACAAAACACTTATCATAAACGCACATCCAAAAGTGGATGATACATCATCAGTCAGCATTAAAGTTCTTAACCACTTTTTAGTATCTTATAAAGAATTAATTCCTAATAATGAACCGATTGAACAAATTAATTTATACGATGATATAGTACCAATGATAGATAAAACTGTTTTAAGTGCATGGGAAAAGCAAGGAAATGGACAAAAGTTAACTGATGAAGAACAAAAAGTAACAGAGCGTATGTCCGAAATTTTACAACAATTTAAAAGTGCAAATACGTATGTTATCGTATTACCTTTGCACAATTTTAATATTCCATCAAAGTTAAAAGATTACATGGACAATATCATGATTGCACGTGAAACATTTAAATATACTGAAACTGGATCAGTGGGACTACTTAAAGATGGAAGAAGAATGCTTGTTATACAAGCAAGTGGAGGAATCTATACAAATGATGATTGGTATACAGAAGTGGAATACTCTCATAAATATTTAAAAGCAATGTTTAATTTCTTTGGTATTGAAGATTATCAAATCGTTCGTGCACAAGGAACAGCAGTACTAGATCCAAATGAAGTATTACAAAATGCGTATAAAGAAGTTGAAGAAGCAGCTTCTAGATTGGCTAACAAATAAAATTTTTCACTGGAAGAATGATGATTATAAATAAAGATCCCCTCCACCTTAAGGCAGAGGGGATCTTCTAATTCCTATTTCAAACTACCCGCAATCTCCGTAAAGATAACTCCAAGCGCATGTGCACCTGCATCTGGATAGCCTAAACTTCTTTCACCAACTGTACCGGCGCGGCCCATGCGAGCTACGATTTCTTTCGTGTACTCTGCTCCTTTAACGGCTGCTTCTGCACCTTTTTCAAAGGCAGTTTTCATGTCTACTTCGTTTGAAGCGCTAGCTAACCAAGAATCCACACATGGAGCAAGTGCATCAACAAGTGTTTTATCACCAACTACTGCACCTCTACCGAACGATCTTTCACCGATAGATTGTATGCCTTGCAGTGCTGCTTGCAACATTTCAGCAAATTCTTTCACTGTTAACTCACGCTTCTCGCCTGCTGCTTTACTAGCTGCGCGGAATGCACCGCCCCAAATTGGACCAGATGCGCCGCCGCAATGTTCCATAATAATCATGGAACAACCGTCAAGGAATGATCCGATCGTTACATTTTCTTGTTCTACAATAGAATGCCACTCACGTTTTAATTGCTTAAATCCTTTCGCAACACTCATTCCGAAGTCGCCGTCACCTGCATGTGTATCTAACTCACAGAACGGTACTTCATTTTTAATAATAATGTCGCTCATTTTATCAACGAGATAAATCATGTTGTTTAATGTAATGATATTATCTTTAATCACAGCGTGCTCTTCCGCTGTTTCTATTTCAAATGAAACTTCTTTCTCTTCTGCCTCTTCAAGTACATTCACGTACTCTACACTTTCAACTGGTCCATCTACTTTGAACGCTGGTGTATTACATTCTTTCGATAGTAATGTTTTTAGCTCATCATCTAACTTCATCACTGTTAAAGACATACCAGCCATATCAATACTCGTCATATAGTTACCGACGAATACTCTATTAATTTTAATGTTTCTAGCAGCTAATTCTCTCGTAACTGCGTTATTAAATAAGTATAGTTCTTGCAGTGGTGTACCACCAAAACCATTTACTAGAAGCGCAATTTCCTCGCCATCTTTTACTCCTAAATCTTTTATTAAATCATTTGTCATACGGTTAGCTAACTCATCAGCTGACATCGTTTTTTCACGCTTAATTCCTGGTTCGCCGTGAATACCAACGCCGTATTCCATTTCATCTTCCGCAAGTGTGAAAGTAGGTGATCCGCTCGCTGGAACTGTACAAGAAGTTAACGCTAAACCGATTGTACGCACGTTAGCCGCTGCTTTTTCCGCTACGGCTTTCACCGCGCCTAAATCCATACCTGCTTCCGCTGCTGCGCCGGCAATTTTATGAACGAGAATAACGCCCGCAACGCCGCGACGTCCTACTGTGTATAGACTATCTTCTACCGCAATATCATCGTCAACTTTTACGTAATCGACTTCAATTCCATCTTCCTTCGCTAAATGCGCACCGTTTTTGAAATTCATAATATCGCCGCTGTAGTTTTTAATAATTAATAACGTACCTTTTTTACTAGCTGTCTCTTTAATTGCTTGATATACCTGAATTTGCGAAGGAGAAGCAAACACATCTCCGCACACTGCCGCATCTAACATTCCTTTTCCGACTAGTCCTGCATGTGCTGGCTCATGACCACTACCGCCGCCACTAATTAACGTTACTTTGTTTTCGTTCATTTCTTTCTTCTTAATTACTTTATATTTTTTCAAAAGCTCAAGCTCTGGGTGAGCCATAACCATCCCGTTACACATTTCCATAACTAATGTTTCTGGTTTGTTTATAATCTTTTTCATTGTGATTCTCCCTCAATTCCTTTAATATATTGTGATATATTTGAAATCTTCTTCTTACTAACCATGTTAAAATGAAAGCGTTTTATAGTAAACGGACAAAATGGACAATCTGTCTAAAGACACCGCTCTCATTTATAGATAGGATTTTTATATTACTACATTCTAGGGATGATTCAGATGACCTCTTCTATAATTTCTAAAAAGATAATCGCGAACTCATTGAAATATTTAATGGAAACAGAGTCGTTTCATAAAATATCAGTAAGCGATATTATGTTACACTGTCAAATGCGTAGGCAAACTTTTTATTATCATTTTAAAGATAAATTTGAACTATTAAGCTGGATTTATAGAGAAGAAACGAAAGAAAACATTATCGACTTTCTCGACTATGAAACGTGGGAAAACATTTTCGATTTATTATTTGATTACTTTTATGAAAATCAAAAATTTTACCGAAATGCTTTTAAAGTCATTGAACAAAACTCGTTTAATCACTATTTATTTGAGCATACGAAAAACTTATATATGAAGATTATTGATGAACTATCCGTGAGCTGTGGATTCAGCCTTTCTGACGAGACAAAAAATACTATTGCCTCCTTTTATAGTCACGGCTTCGTTGGAACGATAAAAGATTGGATTGAAAGCAAATGCGAAGTAGATCCTTCCATTATGTCTTCTCTCATGAAAAATATGATCAACAATCAATTACTACTATTACTGGAGCAATCAGCAAAGTAATTAAAGGGTGGCAAAAGCAATGAAAAAGATTATGAATGATGTACAACATATCGTTCAAGATATGCTGCATGGCTTTTATTTTGAACATAACGACAAAGTAAATTACGACGAAACAAACAACATCATTTATGTAAAAGATATCGACAAACTGAAGCAAGACGTCGCTATTATAAGCGGTGGTGGTAGCGGACATGAACCTGCTGATATTGGTTATGTAGGAAAAGGAATGCTTACAGCGGCAGTAAATGGCAGTATTTTCACTCCGCCTACAGTAGAACAAATTGTCGCAGCTACTCACCTTATACCAAAGGATAAAAGTATTTTATTCATCATTAAAAACTTTAAAGATGATGTTGAGAATTTTCTAGCGGCGAAGCAAATTGCCAAAGAAGAAGGAAGACAAATTGACCACATCATCGTAAATGACGACGTTTCAATTGAAGATGATGCTTCTTTTAATAAAAGAAGACGCGGCGTCGCTGGCACTGTTTTCGTTCAAAAAATACTTGGTGCGGCCGCTGAGAGTGGACATTCTTTAGAAGAACTAACAACAATCGGGCAAGCTGTCATCAAAAACTTACACACATTAGGAGTTGCCCTTTCCCCTGCCAACAATCCAGTAAAAGGAAAAGCTTCATTCACATTAAACGAAGATGAAGTGTTTTACGGCGTCGGCATCCATGGTGAAAAAGGTTACCGTAAAGAAGCACTATCCTCTTCTGAAATATTAGCAATCGAACTAATGAACAAACTAAAAAGCATTTACCGCTGGAGAAAAGGTGACAACTTCGCCATCCTCGTTAATGGACTCGGCACAACTCCGCTAATGGAACAATACATTTTCGCAAATGATATTCGCCGTTTATGTGAGCTGGAGAAATTACAAGTGAAGTTCGTAAAAGTCGGTACACTGCTAACTTCTTTAGATATGAAGGGTGTTTCGCTCAGTTTGCTTAAGATAGAGGATTTGGATTGGGTGAAGTGGCTGAATGCGGATGTTGGAGTGGGTAATTGGTAACTAAAATTATGATGATAAAAGCCTTTAGCTATAGCCAGTTAAAGGCTTTTTTTACAAATTGAAATATCGCACGAGCGTTAAAAATAAATTCGTAATCATCTCATTGGAAGATTACAGGTCTCCAGGATAATAAATTAACATCACACCTACAAGTGAGAAAACCAAATAAAAAACAGCTTCGTATTGTATAACTAGAGAAGTGTTAGTATCAAGCTTTTTCCCCTCTCTTTTATCTATCAGTTTAAATAAAACTCTATATAATACATACCCAATAATCGCCCCGAGAGTATTCGTAAATACATCATCAATATCTGTAATTCTACTATTTAGTAATTGACTTAACTCAATTGCAAGTGAAAAAAAGAATCCCGCATATATAGTATTTTTCATTTTTCTAAACTGCGGCCAAATAGTCGGTAATAAAAAACCTAACGGCATAAACAGTACAATGTTCAAAAGGTATGCAGTACTACCTGCAGTATCAAATAAAGTCAAGTTAATTTGACTTACACGAATCCACGTTTCATTTCTACTTATATCCCATACAGTCGCGATCTGCGTCACCCCATACACTAGCGAAAGGTAAAACAGAAAAACATACACCCATAGAAAATGCCAAATAGATATAGTTCTTTTCGTTTTAAAATAAAATCCAATTTGAAATACAATACAAAAAATAATAGTAAAGAAATAAGTATACAAATAACTCATCAAAACTTCTGTATGCATGCAGAATCCCCTAACTTTACATTTTCATCTATGACTTTGTCGTTTTTAGTCTCCTTCATGATGTAACTCATTTATAGGATAGGAAAAACTTCTAAAATAAAAAGTGGGGGAAACATAAAATTTTTCTTAAATCTTTAGTTGGGTTTTATTATTACTCTTCTTAGGAATCCGCCATTGATAGCTAGGCAACAACATGCTTGAACGTAACAAGATTATCATTTTTGCACGTAATCCTCGTAGTACTTTAATCGATGAAACATATATAAAATCATGTGAATCGTTTGTTCAGTTAAAACATGAAATTAAGAAATATATGACGTACTATAATCACTCTTGCTATCAATAGAATTTAAAGAAGATGACTCCTGTTTGCATACAGAAATCATCTTTTTTAGGTTACCTAACTTTTTTTAGAATGTCCTTTACAAAGAGTACAGATCAAGAACACCTTATGCCTATTCAAAGGGATCAACTATACCTTCTTCCCTTAAAATCACCAAAACCCATTTACAAATCTGTAAAAGTAGATATAATTTCCTTATGGAACCTTTATTAATTTATAAAGCATTGTCAAATGAAACAAGATGTCAAATTTTATCATGGTTGAAAAATCCAGAAAACTATTTCGATGAAAAACCTTATCTAGAGCAAGGCCTTAACTTTCAAGTTGGAGTATGTGTAGGAGATATCCAGCTTAAAACTGGTTTAGCCCAATCGGTTATTTCTAGTTATTTATTAACTATGAAAAAGGCAGGACTACTAGACTCTGACCGAATTGGAAAATGGACTTACTATCGTCGAAATGAAAAAACAATACAAGAGTTTTCTGAATACGTCCAAAACGAATTATAAAGTGAAAGCTAATAATCAATTAACATACCAATTGATTATTAGCCTTCACACATTCTGCTTTTTTATAAAATTGCACTACCTATAAAAGCAAGAAACACGGAAAGGAGAAATTTTTTTAACACATCATATCTAATTATTTAGATATCTGTTATTGTATTTCAAATTACATAGTCCTAATAATATTGACATCCAATCATGCTTGCAATAATGCTTCTTTGTTAATGAATTTACTTTCAAAATACTAGTACGAATGGAGAGTTTTATAAATGAAAAAAGTAAATCCTTTACTTATTCTGACACTCGCAATAGGTGTGTTCGGAATTATTACTACCGAAATGGGTATTGTCGGTGTATTACCACAAATCACTCAGAAATTCGGCATTTCAACTGCACAAGCAGGATTTTTAGTAAGTATATTCGCACTAGTTGTTGCTATTTCTGGTCCGTTTCTAATTTTGCTCGTCTCTGGGATTAATCGCAAAATAATTTTATTAACAGCAATTTTTACATTTGTTATTTCAAATATAATCTACGCTTATACAACACAATTTGAAATCATGCTTATTTTTCGTATTTTACCGGCTGCACTTCATCCACTCTTCTTTTCAATCGCTCTTGTAACAGCTGCTAAACTTGTCCCTCCTGAGAAAAGTGGTCAAGCCGTTACAAAAGTTTTCATGGGAATTACAGTTGGTTTTGCTCTAGGCGTACCATTAACCTCTTACCTTGCAGACCAATTTTCACTAGAAATTGCTTTCTTATTCGGAGCATTCGTTAACACTCTTGCATTCATTGGAATACTAATCTACCTTCCTTCTATGCCTGTTACAGAAAAAATGTCTTTCGGCAAACAAATTCGTATACTCGGCAAACCAGGATTATGGTTAAATATTTTAACCGTCACATTCCTTTTTGCAGCCATGTTTTCCGTATACAGCTACTTCGCTGAATACCTTGCAACAGTAACTTCCATGAATGGATCTCTCATCAGTATTATGCTATTCATATTTGGTATAGTTATGATTTTAGGTAATCATTTATTTGGTAGTCTCCTGCAAAAAAGTATAGTAAATACAGTACTATCCTTCCCTATTTTATATTCTATCGTTTACATATTAGTTTATTATTTAGGTTCCTACCTTGTTCCAATGATTTTTATAGTATTCATTTGGGGAATCGTGCATGCTGGCGGATTAATTGTTGGTCAAACATGGTTAATAAGTGAAGCAAAAGAAGCACCTGAATTTGGTAATAGCCTATTCGTTTCATTCTCAAATCTCGGAATTACTTTAGGAACAACTATTGGAGGCTGGTTCATTTCAAACTTAGGTATTCACCAGCTTATTTGGAGTGGATTTCTATTCACACTACTTTCCTTTCTATTAGTTATAATAAAACTAAAATTTTTCAATTCCAATAGTCCAGCTTCATTATCAAGCTAGTACATTACAGTTCCAAATTTGATAAAAATATTATAAATTCTTCTCTATATAACATACAGGTTATTCTTCTTATAAGATTTTCCAAACTAAAAAGTATAATGCTCAAAGCCTTTAGCCATAATTACGACTAAAGGCTTTTTTGTATATAAAGTGAAACTTTAATCAGGCTTTTACAGGCAGTTAATGCGGGTTAAAAATAAATCTCAAAGGAGCTACTTTATGGAGCATAATCAAAATGGAATACTTGCTATAATTGTTTTGGTTTTAGGATTAGTGTTTTTTGTTAGTGGAATGGTTTATCATTTATGGGGTTCTTATTAATAGCATGATTGTAATCACCCATCCCCCCTCAAGTATATCGTTCCATACTTGAGGGGGGGGGATTAATATGTTAAAAGACCATTTCTACGACCGTTGGCTGTATTTGGAGTATCAACTGTATCTTCATTTTGCTAATCATAACAGGAATGGTATTAGCTCTAAATTTTCATGTGAAAGATCAACATACTATTAGATATCGTTTATAAAGAAACTGATGATAAATCTAAAGAGATTGATAAAGTGAAACTTTAATCAGTGGGGGTTTTGTTCATCCCCACTGATTATTAGCCTTCACCAATCGGGCGTTTACGGGCAGCCCCACAAATAGCGGGATAAATTAAAAGGGGATATATCACTATTGGAAACGCAAAATAAAACGCTAGATGCTGAAGTGAAAAGATTAAAAGAAGAATTAGCAAAGAAAGAACAACCTAAAAAAGAAGAATAAAAGCGCGAAACGCAACAACCTGCTGCTCAACCGGAAAAGAAAGAAGAAGTTAAACAACAACAATCTACAGGTTCATTTGCAAATCCAGTGAAGGAAAAAGCGAAGCAATACTTCAAAGATGATTACATGACTCAAAACTTTGTTGCTAGTGAGCAAACGAAAGCGTACGATTTCTTATATGGCATTGAAATAAAATCACAAGAAGAATTGAACATGATGAAAAACGCATTAAAAGATTTTCCTAACGATTTTATGACAGCTAAGTTTGTTTATGAAGAACAGATGAAAACAAAAAATCTACAATAAACATTTTTAAAGTTCACATTACCTTTATAAGGGGATTATGAACAAAGTAGTGAAGTAAGTGATAGCACTCAGATGAGTGCTTTTACTATGTAGATCAACAAAAGAGAGGAATAAACAATATGAATAGAAAAGCTTTCATTGGATTTCTAAGTACTATCATTATTCCAATTATCAGCATCTACTATCGGCCTAATTAATTTTTCCTTATGCCCTTTAACATCAACCGTTTCAAATCTCTTTAAACTATTACATATGTTTGTACCACGCTTTGTTGATACGTTCACACTTCACAGTTGTTGAATTTTTAGACTTATCCCTTAGTGTACCCATACTATTAGAACATCCTACCATATTTAGACAGAATGTAGCCAACACACATGATATTATTAATTTCTTCAAATAGCCAATTCAAACTCTCTTTCGGTTAACGTTTTTTCATAAAATAAGTTCCATACTAATTTTACATTATATTAAAAGTTGAAAAATATTCTTATACTCATAAATTGTTACATTTAAAGGGGAGAAACAGAATTTCATAAGATATTATTATTAAAAAACTTACATATAGTTTAAATATAGCCTCTTATATAAAAAAATCCCAATAAAATATATATTTGAAACATATTTCTCAATGAATAAAATAACTTAACATGGTAAAATAATATTGGGATGAGAATCCCAATATTATTAAAATTAAGATGGTTCAAGTCGAAGAAAGGCACCTCAGGGTGTCTTTTCTTTATTTCTCAATGTAAGAACTTTAAGGATATGCTAGCAAATTCCCTTCTGTACAATGAAGGAGTAACACCTAATAGTAAGGCCCATCTATTTCCGTAGGTGGGTTTTATGTAATTTTATACTTATGCATGATGGTTCGATTCGGAAGAAGGAGCCTTTTATAATGAAATTTTATAAAAAGGCCTTAAAAAACAATAATTGCAACTATATTAATTTTACATTACATTAAGGATGGAGAATATTATTATACTAATAAAGCGCTAAATAGTAGGGGGAAAAATGGAATTTTGTGATTTGGGTATTACCATTAAAGAACTTCGAATTAAAAAAAATATATCACAATCCGAATTATGTCATGGCATATGTTCACAAAGTCAAATTAGCAAGATAGAAAAAGGTATGATTTATCCATCTAGCATATTGTTATATCAATTATCAGAAAGACTTGGTGTTGATCCAAATAATATATTTGCACTAACTCAAAACAAAAAATTAAAATACGTAAAAAATGTAAAATATGTAATGAGAGATTGTGTAAAGCAAAAACAATATAAAGAACTTTATGAAATAGTAAAAAAAGAGAAAAACGAAAACAATTTCCAATTAACAGAAGATAAACAATTTCTAATATGGTATGAAGCAATTGCTATATATCGTGTGAATAACTCAACAAAAGCGGCTTTAACTCTTCTTAATAATGCATTAAAACTAACTTTAACCAATGTTGATTGTTTATCAGAAAGAGAAATAGATATTATGCAATCAACTGCTATATTGTATGCGGAAAACAAAGAATACGAAAAAAGTATTAATATGTTAAAAAAATGTTTAACTAATTTTAATAAGTTAGATTTTCCTAGAGATAAAGAAATTAAATTAAAAATTATTTTAAATTTAGCAAAATGTTTAGACTTCACCTATCAACATGAAGAAGCAATAAAACACCTTGATAAGGGCATCAAATTAGCTATTAATCTAAACACTTTATACCTATTAGGTGAACTATTCTATTTAAAAGGTCAGTATTTATTAAAGATTAAACAACATGATGAAGAAGATGTTGTGAATAACATGAAAAAAGCATTATTTATATTTGAACTAACAGAAAAAGAACATTATATACAAATGACTAAAGATGAGTTGATTGAAATACAAAATAAAAAACACTCATAATCTCGTAAAAACTACTTACAAAGCCCACAGGAAAAATCTCTATAGTTTTTAAACTTACAACGATATTATTAAAATGAAAGTAGTTCAAGTTGGACAAAGTTACCTTAGAGTGTCTTTTTTTATTTTCAAAAGGACCTGCTCAATTATTGCGTAAAAAACATAAAGTAATTTGAATCCGTTAAAATGCATGAGTGACCTTTTGTTTTCCCCTCTTATTAAAAGGAGGAACTATTATGGGATTTGGTGGTAGTTGTGGCGGCTGTGGATTTTCTGGAGGCTTTGCTTTATTAGTTGTATTATTTATTTTATTAATCATCGTTGGAGCTTCTTGCTTCTGCTAAAAAACTATCGGAAAAGACACTCATATATGGGTGTCTTTTCTTTTTACGTTAAAAGGCCCCCTATTTCCGTAGGTGGCCTTTATCTTTATTACACAATATTAAAGTATACTCTCTTTTCCCCGTAAACTTTATGTAATTATACATATTAGTGAAAAGATACACTTAATGAATATTAAATATAGTAAAATATAAATTGTGGACATATTCTATAAAGCAGATTCTTTTGACAGGCGTAACATATCAATCATTATAGGGGATGTGGCGTTACTCCGATACTGATCTCAAATCTCTTTTATTTTATGAACTAACAATCTGATGTATATAAACAATTCTGTTTTATAGGGTGTGTTTACATTTATAACAAAGGGGTAATACGGATAGATTCGTATGAAATGAAAATGGTTCAAGTCGGAGAAAGGCACCTCAGGGTGTCTTTTCTTTATAATAAAAAAGCTCTCCATAAAGGAAAGCTTTTACGTTTATACATGTAAGTCATCCAAATTAGTGATTCACACAACTCTTTATTCCTTCACATCTTTCATGCTGTAATATCCTAAATTAATAATAATTAAGAAATACCCACCCATAATTCCAGCAGCAAATGTCCACATGAAATCATGATGTTCAATTTCATACATAATAATCGCGCCGAGTATTGCGGCTGCAAACCGATTTATCATTCCAAGCATCGGCGCTTTTTCTTTTTTCACAATGCTGTCTCCGAACTTTTCAATACGCCTTCCTAAAATCCAGGCGCAATACATACTCACTAAAAGACCAATGCCCCCCCCTACAAACTGGGCTGAAAAAGGTGTCATAAGCCATCCTAATACCATCACCCCTAGCAAACAATACATTTGTATATTGAATGATCTTAATGCCATACGAATCATGCAATGCTCCTTACCTTTCTCATTAGTCCCATCTTTCGGAGTTCAAGCTTTCCGATATATCTTTTTTAAAATGAGGAAATTTGATTTTGCTCACCATTAAATAAGCGAGTACGCATGTGCCAAACGCCACGGAAACTGGATTATTCAAAAAGCATAAAATGAGGAGACACATTGCCGCGAATGGTATTGGCATTCCGATAAATGTCGGGAGTTTGCTTTGCTGCGTGTTAAATCTCGCAAGCCGAAGCATGCCACAAATACTGTAAGCAAGCGCACATATCATCCCGATAGACTGTAATTCTTTCAATGCGACACTATATGCAAGAAGAGACGGTGCCACACCAAAGGTAACTAAATCCGCAAACGAGTCCAACTCTCCGCCAATTTCCGAAACAGCATCAAGTTTCCGAGCGACCATACCATCAAAAAAATCAAATAACATACCTGTAATAATAAAAACTGCTCCTAAATAAATATCGTGAACGAAAACAGCGTAAATAGCCAAAAGCCCACATACAAAATTTGCTATCGTAATCATATTTGGTATGTAACTCATAACATGCTTCTCCTCCTTTCTACTAATTGCTTCATCTACGTTCTTACTCATTACAATCAAGATCCTTCTGTTTTTCTTCTAATATAACTTTATTTATTTTCGTTAACGTATCGGTCATTTGCTCTAAAGCATGTATATCGATTTTCGAAAAGTACTTCTCAATTAATACATCATCTAAATCAGACAACCGCTCTATATACTTACTACCGTTTGGACCAAGTGTAAGGAAATACTCCCGTTTATTATTAGGGTTTACTTGTTTCGAAATCATCTTCTGTTTTTCCAATTTCGATAAAACTTGGCTCACAGCACTTTTCGATATATTAAAAGTAGTCGCAATGTGATTCGCTGTCGTATTTTCATTTAAATTAATATGAAATAGCATGCTCTCTTGCTGTCCTGTAAGACCGTACTCATCTTTTAGCTCCTGAAATAGTAAAATGTAAAATTCATTATAAGCCCGGTTCATTTCATTAATTACTTCTTTATACGATCTAGTCATAGCATTCTTCCTCCATGCTGTTATTTCGTTTCGTTATATAGTTAAGTTCACTTAACTTAACTATATAATACCGTTATGTTCGTGTAAAGGGAAATATAGCTCTATCCTTTATTTACAATGAAAAAAGAAGACATCATTTAAGATGTCTCCTTTCCATACTTAAGACTCCAAACTCTCACCATTCGTCTCAATTACTTCTTTATACCAATTGAAACTGTTTTTCTTCGATCTTTTTAATGAACCTTTTCCTTCATTATCTTTATCAACGTATATATATCCATAACGTTTTTTCATTTCTCCAGTAGAAGCACTTACAAGGTCAATTGGGCCCCAGCTTGTATACCCGATAATATCTACTCCATCTTGAATTGCTTCTGACATTTCGATCATATGTTTTTGCAAGTAATCAATACGGTATTCATCATTCACTTCGTCTTCACCATTTAATTGATCGATTGCACCGAGACCATTTTCAACAACAAATAAAGGTTTTTGGTAACGATCGTAAAGTTGGTTCGCTGTAATACGGAAGCCTTTCGGATCAATCGTCCATCCCCACTCTGATTTTTCCAAATATGGATTTTCAACAGAACCGAATACATTCCCGCTCGTTATGCTTTTTAACACTTCTGGATCTGTACTTGTTGCTCGGCTTGAATAGTAGCTAAATCCAATATAATCAACTGTATGCTCTTTTAAAATCTCCTCGTCTTCTTTTTCCATTTCAATTGTTACATTGTTATCTTTAAAGAAGCGTTTTGCGTATCCAGGATATTGTCCTCTTGCTTGTACATCAATGAAGAAGAATGATTCACGGTCTTGTTCCATCGCACGAAAAACATCGTCTGGATTACATGTGTATGGATACGTTGCACCAGCAGCAAGCATACAACCGATTTTTGCGTCTGGAATCATTTCATGACACGCTTTTACAGCTAACGCACTTGCGACAAGTTGGTGATGCGCTGCTTGATACTGAATTTGTTTTTTGTTCTCACCTTCTTTAAATGCTAGCCCTGCACCCATGAAAGGTAAATGTAAAAGCATATTAATTTCGTTAAATGTCATCCAATATTTCACTTTATCTTTATATCTATTAAAAATCGTTTTTGCATACGTCTCAAAGAAAGTGACAAGTTTTCTACTTCTCCAGCTTCCATACTTTTCTACTAAATGAATAGGAACATCAAAATGAGCCATCGTAACGACTGGTTCAATGCCCTGCTTTAACAGTTCATCAAATAAATTATCATAAAACTGTAATCCTGCTTCATTCGGCTTTTCATCTTCACCATTTGGGAAAATACGTGTCCAAGCGATAGATACACGTAGCGCTTTAAATCCCATTTCTGCAAACAGCGCGATATCTTCTTTATAACGATGATAAAAATCAATCGCTTCGTGTGATGGATAAAACTCCCCTTCTGCCGGTGTAAAGGAATGAATATTCCCCTTCATAATATCCCAACGTTTTTCACCAGTTGGCAATAGATCAACTACCGTCAATCCTTTTCCATCTTCTAAATATGCTCCTTCAACTTGATTGGCTGCGATTGCTCCACCCCATAAAAATCCTTTAGGAAAAATAACTTTAGACATATAGAAAAACTCCTTTATATAAGAATTAACGAGGAAAGGCATTGTAAGTTTTAAAGAATACCTTTCTTCGTGTGAACCTGTATGAAATGTAACTACTATTTAACTCCTAACTCTAGTAAGGAATCTCCAGCTTGAATCTTTTCTACTTCAGTTTTTTTAATACTATATTTATTATAATTTGTAACAACAACTGGTGTTGTCACAACATAACCCGCCTTTTGAATTTCAGCTATATTAAACTCAATAAGTAATTGCCCTTTTTCTACTCTCGCTCCTTGTTCAATATGAGAGGAGAAAAATTCGCCATTTAATTTCACAGTATCCATTCCAATATGGATTAAAATTTCAGCACCTGAATCCGCCGTAATTCCTACTGCATGATTCGTCGGGAAAAGTGCAGAAATCGTACCTGAAACTGGTGAAAATAACTTTCCTTCTGAAGGCTCAATCGCAACCCCTTCACCTAACGCACCTGATGCAAATGCAGCATCGTCAATATTTTGAAGTGGCATAACGGCGCCATGAAATGGACTCAGAATTGCCTCATCATCGTTTGATGCAGCAATTTTATCAATTGTTTCAGCTGATTCTGTAGAATCTTTCTTTTTAGTAAAACCAAATAAATAAGTAAGAACAAAACCTACTATTAAAGAGACAACCATCGCAATAATCGCGCCCCAAAATCCAGCTGTAATCCCTTCTTTCGGACTAATGAATGTTGGAAGCGCAAATATACCAAGTCCACCTGTCATATAAGCTTGCGTACCGAATACGCCAAGTATTCCGCCGCCAATTCCTCCCGCAATACAACTCATAATAAACGGTTTTTTAAGAGGAAGTGTAACACCATAAATCGCCGGCTCTGTAACACCGAAAATACCCGAAATAAAAGCTGGAATACTAAGTGTTTTTAATTTCCGATCTTTCGTTTTCATCCAAACTCCAAGAACAGCCCCAATTTGAGCAAATGAAGTAGCGAATATAAGCGCTAATATAGGATCAATACCGTGCACTGCTAAATTGTTATAACCAATCGGGACAATTCCCCAATGAAGTCCGAAAATAACGAGCACTTGCCAGAAAGCACCAAGTACTATCCCTGCTACTAATGGACTTAAATGATAAACCCAAAGTGTAGCCTGTCCTAAAAATTGACCTGCCCACGTCGCAATCGGACCAATAACAAGAAATGTAACTGGTACAACGATTAGTAACGTTAAGAATGGTAGTACAAATGTTTTCACAACATCTGGAATGACTTTCTTTAAAGACTTTTCTACTTTCGCTCCAAAATAAGTAGCAAGAATAATTGGAATAACAGATGATGCATAGTTCATTAAAATAACTGGAATTCCTAAAAACGTAATATGAATTGGTGATTCAAACATCGTTCCTGCAAATAGCGTATATAATGGCTCACTTGCTTTTAAACCGGATAGAGCCGGATACACTAACGCTCCCCCAATTGCCATACCAATGAATGGTGATCCTCCAAATTTCTTACTTGCTGTATATCCTAAGAAGATTGGGAAGAAATAAAATAATGAATCGCCAACTGCATTTAATATTTGATACGTTCCTGACTGCGTACTTAACCAGCCTAGCGCTACAAATAGTGCATTAAATCCTTTAATCATCCCAGTTGCAGCTAGTACTCCTAAAATGGGAGTGAAAATGCTAGAAAGAATATCTATAAGACTACTCTTTTTCTTCTCACTCGCACTTTCTTCCTCTGTTTCTTGAAACCCTCCAGCAGCAATAACCGCTTTATATACGTCGGATACATGGTTACCAATTACAACTTGATATTGTCCGCCACTTTTCATAACAGTCACAACATCTTCCATACTTTTCAGTACTTCTGTATTTGCTTTCCCCTCATCTTTTAACTGAAATCGTAAGCGAGTTATACAATGTACAACGCTATTTATATTTTCTCTCCCGCCAACATGTTTCAGTATGTCCTTTGCTAATTTTTCATACTTCATAGTTATTTCTCCTCCCTACAATCATCCCATTTATCATTTTTATAAAGTGAAACTGTAATCAGTGGGGGTATTCATCCCCCACTGATTACTAGCCTTCACCAATCGGGCATTTACGGCAGCCCGACTCCCACATAACTTCTTGGCCTCAGCCGAATTTTGAGGTGGGTAAAAGAAAAAACCTAAACTAACCGTAACGACGTGATACATACGAATCACTCCATTACAAGTCAATTTAGGTTTTGCCTGCCAAACAGTAACAATCCCGTTTATTCAATTACATAATTCATTGCGTTTCGTTACACGATGAATGTGCAACGTTACGTACACTTTTTCATCTTTTGAAAGATGACTATTATGTGCTTTTTGTAAGTATGCTTCAATTTTTTCTGTACAACAATATGCCTCTTCATACTTACTTTTCACTTGCTCGTATAAAAAATCATCCTCTGCCGAATGCAATTCCTTCTGCATTAAACGCTGGGCAAAGTATCGTAAATGCGTTACGAACCGACTATAATTAAATGAATTTTCATCTAAGTTCATCTTATAGTGGTACTTTACAACATTTAAAATATCTTGGACGATTTTCGTCATCGCCACCGTTTGCTGCATTGCCGGCTCTCCTTGCTGCGCATTCACGAAATGCAAGGCAATTGACCCTGCTTCATCTTCAGAAAGTCTAAAGCCAGTCTCCTCTTCAATTATGTTCAAAGCTTGTAGACCAATTTCAAACTCTTTCTGATAAAATCTCTTAATCTCCCAAAGCAAAGTATTTTTCAGATCCATTCCTTCTTTATGCCGAGTTAAGGCGAAACTTAAGTGATCCGTTAATGTAAGATAAATATAATCACTTAAAGTCCCCGGCAAAACTGTCTTAGCAAACTGAATAATTCTCTCTGTAATCTCTAAATTTTCTACAGGAATTTCAGTTAGTAACCTAGCGAGTTTCTCTGATAATTCTCTTGTTTCTAGTACAAAGGTCTTTTCTATCTTAGATTCATCAATCGCATCGCCTACTTTTTTCTGAAACCCCAAACCTCTGCCCATAAGTACAACTTCTGTCTCATTATCCTTCATCGTACAAACAACATTGTTATTTAAGATTTTATGGATTCTCATATTGTTCCGCCTTCTTCTTCTTAAAGTCACAAAAGGTAATAAAAAAACCTAAACTGATTCCAAAAGCTACACTACACCCGTAGCCTCTAGATCAATTTAGGTTTTGCCTGCCGAACAGTAACAATCCTTTTACTTATTAACTTACTTTTATTATACACAACAAGTAAGCGTTTGCAATGATAAATTATTGAACATTTTTTTACAAGAGAAAACAAAGACTAAGCATTTCAAAAAGTATTTTTCCTTTTTCGATATACTAATAGTTTATCAGCTGTTGTTTTAATGTATTTAAAACTTTCTTTCTCTCTTCATAATCTTCTGCATCAGCTTCTTCCCAAAGCTCAAGATCAGCCCCTCGCTCAATTAATGCAATCGCATTGTTGCGAACCTCATCCTGAAGACACCCTTTCTCCAATTGTATTGCCGCAAGACCAATATATACTAAAGACATAACCTCTAAATCTTCATCTATATCAAACTCATCTAAATACTCTTCTAAAATGAGCTTAGTTGCTTCTTCTACACTATTATCTTCTTCTAAGTACTCAATAAACTGTTCTTTCACATCACAAGTTGTATCATCATCAAATAACCCAGTTCCCCAAGCGCCCATATTCCACAGCCCCTTCTTTGTACTTTTCTATTATATTTCAATCTTAAATATAATAGAAATTCATTACAAGGCTAGTTATATACATCATTATATTTTACAATTACTATAGGTAATATATATATTTTACCACATGTATCATTCTGAATAATCAAACAAAATTATCGATAAAATTCCATATAGACCCATTACTGGTTAAAATGTTATAATTAAATCACCCTACATAGTTACTCATAGTCAGACTGAGGAACTAACGTCTTATTAAGCAATGCGCATAACTTAAATAAAAAAGACACTTTACAGTGTCTTTTTTATTTACATTCTATTCATTATTTTTTCATAGAAGTTATCTCTTTTATACACAAAATATATCAAACTTGAGCTCGACTATCTTTCAAGTTCCCTTATCGACCTATACTTATTTAGAGTTTCCCTTCAATCCAACTACCCGATTGGTCAAAATAGTATTTGTTACCACCAATTGATTGCCAACCCGTTAACATTGCACCTTCACCATTTAAGTAGTACCATTTACCACCTATTGATTGCCAGCCTGTTAACATTGCACCTTCACCGTTTAAGTAGTACCATTTACCACCTATTGATTGCCAACCTGTTAACATTGCACCTTCACCATTTAAGTAGTACCATTTACCACCTATTGATTGCCAGCCCGTTAACATTGCACCTTCACCATTTAAGTAATACCATTTACCACCTATTGATTGCCAGCCCGTTAACATTGCACCACTACTATTTAAGTAATACCATTTACCACCTATTGATTGCCAACCCGTTACCATTGCACCTTCACTATGTAAGTAATACCATGCACCACCGATTGATTGCCAACCCGTTACCATTGCACCACTACTATTTAAGTAATACCATGCACCACCGATTGATTGCCAACCCGTTACCATTGCACCACTACTATTTAAGTAATACCATGCACCACCGATTGATTGCCAACCTGTTACCATTGCACCACTACTATTTAAGTAATACCATGCACCACCAACATTTTTCCAGCCAGTAGCCATTTTGCCATCACTGTTTGTATAATACCAATTGTTATTTTTAAATACCCAACCTTCTTTTGTTGTATTAGGGTCTTTATCTTGAGCATTGTTAGTGAGCTTACTCCAGCTTGGATCGTATTTCACCCACTCACCTTTCTTGATTTCATACCAGCCATCTTTAATAGATAACACTTTGTATTTTTCACCCTTCTTAGCAATGCGGACAACTCCATAATTCACTCCTGCACCACTACGAACATTCACGCTTGTACCAGTGATTTCTAACTCAATATTTGGCTCAGCTGGGTTTGTTTCGTTACCATCTACATCTTCTTTTTCGTCTACTAACGGAGGATTCGTTCCAGTACCCCCATTCAGATATCCATTAGCGCCTTCTACAAATGAATTCCAAGTCCCCCTTGTGATAATAATATCAGGGCACTTCTTTCCACTCCATTGTTCATGGCGTCGTAAATTACTCGCGCTGATTCCTTCTTGTTTCATTAAATGCGCTACTAATTTTTTCGCGTTTTCTACCGCTTTATTATAGTCGCCATCTTGATTAACCGCTATCTCAATACCGATTGATTCTCTGTTTCCTGTACCTGTACCACCATCACCTGCATGCCAGCCATTTTCATTTGTTGGTAGATGCTGATAAATTTCTTTATCATCTACAGTAAAATGCCAAGAAGCCGTTCTAACAGTACCGCTTGTTGCTTGATTGTATAAATACTTTGCATGACTCTCAGCATTCGCACCCGGTGCCGTATTTGCTGTTTCATGAATCGTAATATACTTTGCTTTCATTGGGTTTGCAGGTCGAATATCTGTGTTACCAGCTGGTATAATCCACTCTACAAACGGAATTCCACTAATTGTTCCACTTTTCTTCGTTGCTGATGGATCTGCTGCTGAATACCCTATACGGTTAGAACTACGCATTTTGGGTTGCATAGAGCGAGAGCTTCCATCTCCTTTACCATCTACATCTTTAAACGCATTTTCAATATTTTTTAAAGCTTCCGCTTCCGTGACTTTTCCTGTCTTAGCTTCTTTAACGGTCTCTATATCACCATGAACATGTGCGTCTTTTTCTCCGTCTGCAATTGACAATTGATTCGGTTGATTAACACTCTCTTCTGCTAAAGTTGTTAATGGCACAGTTGATAATAAAGTTAGTCCTGTTGTTAAAGTAATTACGTATTTTCCTAGATTTCTTGTCATAGTTATTACGGTATATTTTACTAGATTAGTAGTAATACCTTCCTCCCCTATACATGATTTTTTCACTTCCAGATTTATGAAATAGAACATTCATTTCATGCATCTGATACCACCAAAATTAAAGAACAGATTTTTCGGAAACTTACTACAATGCATTAGTAAAATTAACTTCTCTCTTGTTTTATACATTCTATCTTCCGAATATTAAATACACTAGATTTATATTCAAACAATAGGTTCGTTAAATAGTAACCTTTGAGTGTAATCATTCCTATTCATTCTAGTTCTCCTAAATATACATAAGTGCAGTGGCGTCCCAGACTATATCATATATGATATAGGAGAAAAGTAAAAGGTCATATATTTATATTGTTGTAAACTTTTATAAATAATATTACATACACAAAACCACTCAAGTATATCATTCCGCATTTGAGTAGTTCTCATTTCTGCCCTAAAAGATATGAATCTATTTCTTAATAAAACTATCATAAAAATTTCAATGTAAAGCAATCGAACTGCATGAATAATAACTAAAAAAAGGCCCCATTACTGGAGCGCTCAAAAAATAATATAAGTAAATGAATTAAAAGAAATAACAGACAACTAAAATATATACGAATAAACATTCTTTAATCTATATATATGCAACATTACATAAAATTATTTATTATTACATGCTATACTAAAACTGGAGTCGATAATTGTTATTTTCTTCTTAGTTTTAAAGCAATATGGATATACCTTCTAATCGCATTTGGATTGTACAAGGAAAAGAAGACACCTTAATGGGTGTCTTCTTTTCTTATATTTTTATGAATTCTTTTGAGTTGATGCTCTCCAATCACGAAAAGATGTTGGGCGTCCAGAATAAGCTCTTTGCTTTGTAACAGCTGGTTTTTCTTCAATAATAGTTGATTTCTCTTCAGGAGTATTTGGTTTTTCTTCAAGAATAGTCAAAGCTGTTTGCATTTTCTCCAACTGTTCTCTTAAAGCTTGCTGTTCAATCTTTAAATCTGTAAGTAAGCGTAAAATCATCTCAGAATTAGCCATAAAGATCCTCCTTCTCCCAATACACAGAATAAAATACAATATGTAAACGACGAAATACCGGTGACAAAAATAAGTTCGTCAACTCTTATAAAATCCCAAGTACTTTTATTTTTCAAAAGGACCTGCTCAAGTTTATCCGTAAAAACATAAAGTGAATTAAATCCATTACGGAAGGAGGAGTTAATATGGGTTATGGCGGTAGTTGTGGTGGAGGCTGTGGTTTCGGTGGCGGATTCGCCCTACTTGTTGTACTCTTTATTTTATTAATCATCGTTGGAGCTAGCTGTTGGGGCGGCGGATTCGGCTGCTAAGGAGAGGCACTCTTGAGAGTGTCTTTTTTTTTATGTTCTACATACATATTACTTCATATAGTAATTTCCCAGCACTAAAGGCTACTTTCACAATGAAGTGCACCCCCATTGTATTGTTTGTTTCATATTTATTGTTATTTTCCCTCTCAAAAATTGCACATTTTAAAATTGACATAGCATTTCATTCACCATATACTGTTAACAACAGTATACTGTCATTAACAGTAAAATAATCTATTTTAGGAGGTCTATTTATGAAACATACAGGAAGACATACAGGGGCATTCCTTTTATTATTTCTAGCCGAGGGGGATCACTATGGCGGGCAATTATTGCAAAAGTGTGAAGAAGAACTTCCGGTCAATCCAATCGATAGCGCCATCCTATACCGCACACTAAAGAAATTAGAAAACGAAGGTGCGATTGCATCTTATGTAAGTACAGCTCATCAAGATAAACCGAGAAAGATGTACAAAATTACCCCTGCTGGAAAGGAACAATTAGCAGATTTTCAAATGGATATTGAAGAAAAAATGAAGAACTTATCCTTTTTCCTAGACAAATATACAGACTTAAAGGAATCCGATCATGATTAACGGTATGATCCTTTACACTTTAGCCATTGTCCTTACGGGAATTTCTTTTATGAAAGATCGTAATAAAACGAAAGATGCTCTATTTAAGTCATGGAAAATGTTTCGCAATCTTCTACCTGCCATGCTCTCCATCATGCTTTTCGTTGGCTTATCACTTTCCGTATTAACGCCGTCCTTCATCTCTTCCATCATTGGAGAGCAGTCTGGATTGTTAGGTATTATTTATTCTGCAATCCTCGGTTCTGTGGCACTCATCCCAAGCTTTGTCGTATTCCCTCTTGGAAATACATTAGTTCAACATGGTGCAGGTCTTCCTCAAGTTGCGGCACTTATGTCTACACTCATGTCAGTAGGGCTTACAACTATGCCGATGGAACAAAAGATATTTGGGCGAAGCTTCGCTTACGCACGTAATGCATCTGCTCTGCTCATGTCTCTCCTATTCTCCTATATTATTTGGGTGGTGATGGTATGAACGAACTAAAAAGATATCGCTTCTTTTTCGTTTTACTACTGGGGCTCTTTATATTAACTTTTATAAATCAATCTTTAGGCAAGGCGGCATTACAACTAACAGGGAATAGCATTTTAGATATGCTGTTTCTCCTTCCTCCTGTCCTACTATTTGTAGGATTACTTGATCAATGGGTGAAGAAAGAAACGTTAATGAAATATATGGGCGAAAAATCGGGCATATATGGTATCTTATTCTCTCTATTATTAGGCGGAATTGCAGCTGGCCCCCTCTACGTCGCCTTTCCAATCGCCGCATTACTTTTGAAAAAAGGGGCGAGCATTAAATACATCGTATTTTTCTTAGGCGTTTGGACAACTGCAAAATTACCAATTATCGTATATGAATTTTCTTCATTTGGAGCTACTTTCACACTTATTCACATTTGCTTCGGTTTAGTATTCTTCTATGTAATGGGCCTTATTTTTGAGAAGTTTTATGATCAGGGGCAATTGTTGCGGTATGATGTTACGGAGGAAATGTAAGGTTAATACCCATTGGATAACAGATGCAGAAGATCGAACTGTCATTGTAAAAAAAGAGAAACTAACATTAACAACTTGTTACCCCTTTAACTACATCGGTGATGCCCCAGATCGCTATATTATTGAAGCATCTTTAATTTATACTAGCTACAAAGAGGTGTCACCTTATAACTATGTGACACCTCTTTTTTACTTTAGAAACATTACCATAATCTTAATTCGACACAGTATACTAAATATATGATACAGAAAATTCAATATTTTATTTTATAATATTTTTAGAGGTGATTATCTTGAGTAAAAACGTGAATTTACTTCTTCAAATAGTAATTGGCATTACCATTATGATCGCACCTATTCTCATTACAGGGACTATGTATGATGTCACTAAAACGATGGGTGATTTATTAGTTGCAGAGCTTATTATAAGAACACTTTCCCTCATTATTGGACTTTTAGTTATTAGTAAAGCTTTACATCGTTATTCTCAATAGTTCTTCTTACTAAAAAACAGATAATACATACACCACATTTCCTTCGGCTGTTTGAACTATTATTACGAAAGAAATATAAAAAGACATCTTTAATCGTAAAGATGTCTTTTTATATAAACCTTAATTTTCGTTCTGTAAAACCCCCTTTACTTCTACTCCCTTTTTCTCTTCTTTTAAGAATAGCGATACGATAAAAGCAACAACAATAAAGATTAATCCAAGTGCAAATGCACCTTGGAACCCTGACGTTAAACCGTTTAACTTCTCCACTGGGTCCATTGGATTTGCTACGCTTTCCATATACTGAGTTGTTCCTGAAGACATTTTCGATATAAATATAGCTGTACCAATTGCGCCAGCTACTTGCTGTAACGTATTAAACAACGCTGTTCCGTGCGGATATAGATCTGGTGTTAATTGATTTAAGCCGTATGTTTGTGCTGTCATGACAAACATGAGTCCAACCATTAATACGCTATGCATGACAATAATTTGTAACATTGATGTGTCAGGCGTAATGTCTTTAAATAAGAACATTGCAATCCCTACTAACACAATGCCAGGAACGATAATAACTTTCGGACTAAATTTATCAAATAGTTTACCCGCGATTGGTCCCATTATGGCGCTAATAATACTTCCTGGAAGCATGATGATTCCTGATTTAAAGGCTGTAACGAGTAAAACTGTTTGCAAGAACATCGGTAATAAAGTCATCGTTGAAAATAACGACATCATCACAATGACAATTAATCCAACCGATAATGTAAACATCGGAACTTTAAATGCACGTAGTTCTAAAATTGGATTCTCGATTTTTAATTGTCGAACGACAAAAATGAATAATGAGATAAGCCCAACAAGTAAAGTGCCATACACTTTCGCATCAGACCATCCTAAATCACCCGATGCACTAAAGCTATACACAAGCCCACCAAATCCTAATGTCGATAAAAGGATAGATGGATAATCTACTTTTGGCCTTGTTAACTCTGAAACATTTTGAATGTACTTCATCCCAATCATAATTGAAATGATCACGATAGGAATAACGATATAGAATAACCAGCGCCAGTTCAGTGAGTCAACGATTACTCCAGATAATGTAGGACCAATTGCCGGAGCAGACATCATCACAAGTGCGATTAATCCCATTGTGGCACCACGTTTTTCAGGCGGACAAATGATTAAAATCGTATTCATTAATAACGGTGAAATTAACCCGGTCGCTACAGCTTGGACGATACGGCCTACTAATAAAACAGAAAATGTCGGTGCGAATCCCGCAATTAATGTACCGACTAAAAATGTTACCATAGCGATCAAAAACATCTGTCTCGTTGTGAGCCATTGCTGAAGTAATGCTGTAATTGGGACTAAAACCCCAACCACCAACATGTAAGCTGTAGAAAGCCATTGAATCGTTGAAGCTGTTACGTCAAATTCTTTCATTAATACCGTTAATGCATTACCAAGTAACGTTTCATTTAATAATGCAACCATTGCCCCTAGAAGTAATGCAATTAAAATGGGGGTATGTTTTATATTAGAAGTATCAACTTTGCCACTTGCAGGGCTCTTAGTTGTCATATTCATTTGCAGATTCTCCTCCTGTTTCTTACTAAAAAAACTTTAAATACACCAGAACACATGTAATATAATATACATATGTAGATTAAAAAGGGAGAATCAATTTTCAGCCATTGTATACTTAATCTACAAAAAAGGAGAATTGTAGATGAATGATAATGAAAAACAACTTGATTTACGTATTAGACGTACACATAAATTACTATGGGATTCCTTATTCGAATTAATGACGCAATCAAAGCAAAAATATAGTTCCATCACCATTAACCAAATTTGTGATCGTGCGATGGTACACCGAACAACCTTTTATAAACACTTTGAAGATAAAGATGCTTTATTAACATTTGGATTTAAACGATACGGCAAGATGATTGCTGAAATACCGGTTTCAGATCGATTAAGTAAACCATTTCAAGTAATGGAACAATTCCTACATCATGAAGAAATCGGTAAAATATTAGAGATACAAATGTCTGATGAACAATTTATTAACCGGACACAGTATTTAAGTCACGAAACAAGAAAACAAGAAGTAGAAGCGTTAAATCAACTGTGCAAAAACCATACGATGCCAAATGATCTAATCATTGAATTTTATTCAGGGGCAATCACCTCATTAAGCGCATGGTGGTTTAAAAATAAAAGAAGCGTTTCTGCTGCTGAAATGGACCAATATCTCCACCAACTCATTAACCGGGATATTTTTCAGTTTGAAAAGGAATAATTTCCCCATCAAAAAACGCCTATATGAAATAGGCTTTTTTTATATACATACTATCATTTACCGATCCGCTTCAAATCCGAACTTTCAATAATCGAATGAGAATATCTCTCTTTCCCAACTCGCACCATCGCTCTTCCTAATTGTTCCGAAGTTATCACGCTACTAAATCTCTTCAAGATAGGATAAAAAGGCTTCACCACTGGAATAAAACGTCGATAAATTTAAGTTACAAATATTCAGAATTAATATTAAAATAAATAATGGGGATAGGGGTATGGAATTATAAAATTTATACATAACGAGGGAATAGAAATGAAACTACAATTAAAAGCAGATTTAGGGCTACTACTAGTTACATTCTTTTGGGGTGCATCTATCTTACTTACAAAAGTTGGACTCGAAGGCATAGAAGAATACAATTTAATCGCATTACGATTTATTATTGCCTTTCTTTTATCAGGTTTAATATTTTACAAACATGTATTCAAAATCAATTTTAAAACGGTAAAATATGCATTTATACTCGCTTCTGTCTTATTTATCGTTTACATTTTCGCTACTTTCGGCACAAAGTATACGAGTGTTTCTAATGCTGGTTTCTTACTATGTCTCACAGTCATTTTCATTCCGATATTATCAGCTATATTTTTGAAACACATTCCGGAAAAGAAAGTTATAGTAGGAATCATTTTAACGATAATAGGAATCGGCTTATTAACATTAACGAGCGAATTCAAAATCGGTAACGGCGATATATTTTGCATACTGTCAGCCTTATTTTATGCCATTCACGTCATCATTACCGGAAGCGTAACGAAACATGTGAACTCCATTGCACTTGGAGTCATACAACTCGGTTTCGTCGGTCTATTTAGTCTTATATTTTCATTCATTATAGAAACGCCAAAACTTCCTAGCACAACCAACTCATGGTTAATTATCTTAGCCTTAAGCATATTTTGTACCGCAGTCGCATTCATCGTGCAAGTGATCGCCCAGCAATACACGACGCCTACACATACAGGCCTTATCTTTTCATTAGAACCTGTTTTTTCAGCAGGCTTTGCTTTCGTTTTCACAGGTGAAACACTTACCGGAAAAGGATACTTAGGAGCAACACTTATATTGTTGAGTGTGTTGATTGCTGAGTTGGATTTTAAAGGTTTGCTAAAGGTAAATTACAAGAAAAATATGGAATAGATATTTTACCAAAATAAATAACTACACATCCACATTAAGAGGATTCGTTTGTATTATTCTCTTAATCTAAGTGTACTTCTAAGTGAATATCTGTCCCTCAGAAGAATATTCAGGTGACTGAAGCATACTGTGCTATGCCTTTTATTCAGCGACAGGAATTTTATTTCCTGTTGCTGATATTAGTTTAGAATAAAGTTTGATTAATAATAATGCCCCCCCTATTTTTTAGAAAACAATTCTAATTCATCAAAAGCTGATAATTAATAATAATTTATAGTCCAATACATCCCACTTACGTAAACAAAAAAACGTCAGATCTACAGGAGAAATTTTCAAAGATTATCACCCTTAGTTTAACAGTAACTTTTATCAACAAACGAATGCATTAGTAAATAGGATATGTGGATGAAATGCTTTATACAATTGATGGACATGGTATGTGAATATTTTCTTACTATTGGAGGGATTTCCTAATGGTTGATGATATACAACAACTTATTCAAGAACATAGACAATTTTTCCATCATGATCATACAAGAAGTCTTCAATTTCGGCTTAAACAGTTAGAAAAGCTAAAAAATTCTATTCAAAAATATGAAAGTCAAGTGCTAAGCGCATTATATCAAGATTTACACAAAAGCGAGTTTGAAGCATACGCTGCAGAAGTTGGTTTCGCATTTAACAGTATCAATTTTATAATGAAATATCTAAAACAGTGGATGAAACCTCAAAAAGTAAAAACCCCTATTCATTTTGCACCATCCAAAAGCTACATAATAAAAGAGCCATATGGTACCGTGCTAATTATTGGTCCTTTTAATTATCCATTTCAATCATTAATTGAACCTCTCATTGGGGCAATTGCAGCAGGAAATTGTGTAGTTCTCAAGCCTTCAGAAAATGCACCAAATGTTTCAGCTGTAATGAACAAAATAATAAGTGAAACGTTTGATAAGCAATACATTCGTGTAATTGAAGGAGGCAGGGAAATAACTTCTTTATTGATTCATGCACCTTTTGACCACATCTTTTTTACTGGTAGCGTTCAAGTTGGAAAAATTGTCATGGAGGCTGCGGCGAAAAATCTTGTACCAGTAACATTAGAACTTGGTGGAAAAGGACCCGCTATTGTCGATGAAACCGCTAACCTCAATATAGCAGCCAAGCGCATTATCTGGGGGAAATTCATAAATGCTGGCCAATCCTGTATTGCACCTGATTATGTTATTGCACACAAATCTATCAAAGTAAAACTGATTTCGAAAATGAAAGAAATCATTACAAACTTTTATGGATCAGATGTATTAAAAAGCAATGATTATGGTCGAATTGTTAATGAGAGACAATTCGATAGACTTCTTTCTATATTAGAGCAAGACAAAAATTATATAGTATTTGGTGGAAATTCATCTAGAAGCCATTTATATATTGAACCAACACTTCTTGAAGTAAAATCATGGGATGATGCAGCTATGAAAGAAGAAATTTTCGGGCCAATTTTACCAATTATGGATTACAATGATTTAGATGAAGTCATTCATACGATTAACACCCAACCCAAACCGTTAGCTTTGTATGTGTTTACTGAAAACAAAAATGTTGAAAAGCAGGTATTAGGACGAATTTCTTTTGGAGGAGGATGCGTCAACGATACAATGTCACATATGGCTAATCTCCACCTACCTTTTGGCGGAGTAGGAACTGCAGGATTTGGCTCCTATCATGGGAAACATAGTTTTGATGCTTTTACACATCGTAAAAGCATTTTAAAGAAAAGCTCAAGGATAGATTTAGGGTTTTTATTTCCACCGTATAGGAACAAAATTAATATTTTGCGAAAGATTTTTAAGTAATACGATTTGTTAAACATTCATGTTGATATTAAAGAAGAAATAATAAAGGGAATCCAGTAGAATGGACTCCCTTTACCTTGTAATAACCTAATCTATTTTTAGCGATGGTTCTCCCTGCTTTAAACGGGATAGGGATACGCGTTAACAATGTTCTAGCTTATACAAATATGAATGAAGTGCTTTATTTTATCTTTGCACCAGAACCGCTAAAGAAAATGAAAATAATATACAAATTTTCCGTCTTAAGATCTGTATTTCCTCCAATTATTAAACGAACAATCTTCCCTTTCTCTTTTCCTTTCATAATTGAAGCCGCTTCTACTCCGTTCTTCAAAACACAAGCTTCTCCTTCCCACTAATTCACCCTCTCCACAAACCGCCCAAACTCCTTCAAAAATCTCAGCTTAAAACTCCCCACAGGTCCATTCCGATGCTTCGCCACATGAATTTCCGTCATCTCTTTCTGCATCGTTTCCTTATCGTAATAATCCTCTCGATACATAAGCATAATAACATCCGCATCTTGCTCAATTTGTCCTGTCTCTCTTAGGTCAGATAAAAGAGGACGCTTATCTTGCCGGGACTCTACGGAACGAGACAATTGCGATAGCGCTACTACACAAACATTTAAATCACGCGCTAACAACTTAAGCTTACGTGAAATTTCGCTAATCTCCTGAAATCGATTGCCCTTATGCTTCGGATCTCCCGTAATAAGCTGCAAATAATCTACAATGACTAAAAGCTTCTTATCATCATGCTTCCTCTTTAACTTACGAGTTTGCATCCAAATATCTTGCACCGTAACACCTGCATGATCATAAATCTCAAGTGGTAATTCCCCAATTTCCGCAAACGCCTTACTCACCTTTTCCCAGTCTTCCATCGCAAAACGGTGCTTCGGATTTTTCAGCCTACCACCTGACACTTCCCCTACGCAAGAAGCCATTCTTTTTAACAATTGCTTACTACTCATCTCTAACGAAAACAATCCAACCGCCGCTCCAGACTTCGCCGCATGCAGTCCAACATTTAACGCAAACGCAGTCTTTCCCATAGAAGGGCGCGCACCAAGGACAATAAAATCACCTTCCTGCAATCCGCACGTCATCTTATTTAGCGATGTATAACCAGTCTCAATACCTGTAATTTCTTTCACATCTTGATGAAGCTCTTCATACAAACCAACTAACGCATCCTTCAAATCAAACTCACATACGCAGTCCTTTTCCTCTAACTCACAAAGTGCCGTAATCGTCTCACCAATAACTTTCTCATTCTTCTCCGCAATAAGACGCTCTCCCATCTTGTGCCCGAGAACACCCGCCTGATACATTTTCCAGGCACCTCTAACAAGCCCCTCATAATAAGAGAAGTTGCTAGTTGTAGGCACACCATCCATTAATCCTATAAAATACTCCATTCCTCCGATCCCCTTCAAAAAATTCGGATCTACTCTAGAAATGAATGTCACAAGATCAATCGGTTGCCCTTCCTCTTCCATTTTTCGCATTAACTGAAATATAGACTTGTGCACGGGCATAGAAAAATAGTTCTCCTTCAAACGGCACTCCTTCATAAGCTCTCCATCAAGTAATAGAGAACCTAGCACCGTCTTTTCCGCCTCCACATTTTGAATACTCACGGCCGCCACCCGCGCTCCGCTAAAAAGCGCTGCAACTCTTCCTCTGACGGCTTATTCTTCTCCCACTCCTCACACTTCGCCAAAAAATTCTCCGTCTCTCCGCTACTAACAGACGACTCCTTCTTTCGAAACCTTGCCGTATCCGCCTCAACCTCAGACACTTTCGTAAATCCTTTCCCGTGCCATCCCCGCAAAATCCCCTTCACATAAGCCATCTTTCGGTTTTTATTCTCATACGAAATTTGAAGAGCCTTCAGCACAAGCTCCTCTGACAAATCATTCATCCACGCATTCAATTCCTCTACCGTATACGGAGACAAACTACCAAAATGTTGCTCATAAAACGTGAACACCTTACTTCCCGTTTCTTCCTCTATATCCTCTTCTTTCTCTGCCTCCTCGCAAACTGGATCAACATCATCCATAGTCATATCACTAGGCATACCGAAATGTGCTAAAAGCATCGGAACATTCAGCTCCTCCTCTACGCACTTCTGCAAAAACATATGTACAAACTCCTTATTCTTCACACCCTTAAGCTCACGGAGCACACACTTCTCCACATTCGTATTCGTCACAGGATTATAACGAAGCCAATTTAAAATGAATAACTCCCGCGTCTCCGCATCATAAAGGATCTTTCCATAATCAATGAAACGCTGCAAGAGCTTATCAACAGTCTCCCGGTTATAACCCGTCTCCATCTCAGCTAACCGCTTCGGAAAAGGAAAGATCCCACACTGCGTCGTCTTCGAACAAGTTAACAAATAAATATAAAAATACCGCTCCTCCGGCGTCAAATCCAAAACAAAATCATCCTGCCAAAAATTCACCTGCACATTACGATACACCGCCATCCTAATTCCTCCTGTCTCCATTCAAAAATGAAAAATCCCTCTTTGTACTATATATAGGAAGGAGGTCTGGTTTTTTGGCGTGTTATTTCAAAAATTTTTTTCGACTCCTACTACGGTGTTTGTTGGTGTTTTTGTTTTGTTGTGTTTTTTCTTAGTGATTTATTACTTGGTAGGGGCTTGGTAGGGGTATGGGAGGGGCTTGGTGTCGGTTAGTTTGATTAGGAACGTTCTGTTTTGGAAGGTGCCTCGTTCTTCTTTTTAGTATCTTAAAAGTATTCATTCTCTTAATAATACCTGCAACAATAAATTTATAAGTTAAGTAACCGTACAAATTACCTATTGAATATTCATTAATAAAACCCTAAAACAAGTAGGTGGTTTATTTTGAAATTTAAAAACATCCCTTTAAAACACATTAAACTAGAAGACGAATTCCGAAAGAATTTAGAAGATTTTAGTCTTGCTACAAGCATTAAACAAAATGGATTAATAGAACCACTTATTGTAGAAGAAAAAAATTCTAATTGTTTTATATTAGTCGAGGGTTATCGTCGTTTTTGGGCTTTAAAACATTTAAATGTTCCATTCGTAACATGCAAAGTGGAAAAACTCACCTCAAAAGACTCTAGGGTTCTAAAACGTCTCCGTGTTGAATTAAAATCCAAGAAAAAAACAGGCTATGAGCTGGAACGAATGATTAGTTTTTTACTTGATTATGGTTACACAGAAGAAGATATAGCTAAGCAATGTAACATACAAAAAAAACTGTAAAAAAATACATTAATGGCAAAGATGTTAACACTCACTGGAAAATTAGAGCTGAACAATCTGGAGCTGGAAGACATGGATTAACTGAGATTCACCATTTAACTAATATACATCCTGAAAATAAGGAATACGTAGCCTAAATGCTAACAATGTAGAAAGTATAAAAAAACTTACCACGTTAGATGAATTTAATAAATCCTCAAAAAGTTTACAAAGAGATTGCATTAACGATATGATCAACGATGAGAATTCAAGTAATAACAAACTTAAAGATATTATTTTTACAAGATTATTAAAACAGCAATACAGCCCCTTAATACACAAACATGTATTTGATAAAGCTCTTTACCTGTTTGATAAGTTAACAGATATTTGCTGTCATAACTTTGTTAATTACCTCACTCCCCTACAAAAGAAAAATTTGCAAAGAAAAATAAACATAATTTCTAATAAAATAGGGCTACCTCCTACTTCACCCACTCCTCCACCCAAAAACTTTTCTACTTCTATTAAAAAGTATCAAGAACATACAATACTAGTGAACATCAATAAGAAACCTTAAACTCCTACTAAATGCTTTTCAATACTCTACAATCTTTAAAGTTCTTTATCCTGATTTCATGAACAAATGTTATTATCCCCCATTCTCCTTATTTTACCAGTCATATAAAAACAGCAACGCCCATTTCAACGTTGCTGTCCTTCTTTCAAAATATGTATGAAGACGATACTCACATATTTCCATCGTGCATTTAAACAAAATGATTTCGTCTTCTTTTCGAATATTCATTTTTAGAGAAAAGAAGTTTTCATCAAATAATAGCAAATCTTTCGAACTACCACTCCATTTTGTCATTGTATTAATTAATTTACTACTGCTTTCTTTATCTATCCAGTAAAGCAACCAAAATATGTATTAATATTTCTGTCACAAAATCACTCTTATAAACAAGTTGCACATCGCAAATCTAATAAAATCATTCTAATTATAGTAGACTCAACATAGTTATTACTGGAAAGAATTCAGAATGAGTTAATATAATTAAATTCGATACCTATTTATTTATTTATTTACTTTCTTTCATTTTACTATATCATACCAGGAAATCTAAATTAATTTATTAAACTGTATTATATGTTTTAAATAGGCTTTACACTCATCAAAAAAAATCAAAAACTAAAATCTAAAAAATACAGAAAGATGTTTATTTCCAATTACAACTATGTTTTATTATAATGGCCAACTAATATCATTAAACGCCGCCATCATTTTTTTTCCAACTTCATGCTCTATAGATTTTACATAACAAATCTTTCCGAATAACCAATCCTTATATGCAGCCTTGTTTGATTCTCCGATATTTTCCAAATGCTTTATCGGTCCAAATTTCTTACAATATTTTAAATGAGTCCAAATTTCTTTTTTATATTTTTTTGGAATATGAACCCCATTAGTAACACTCAAACCTAAAACAATCTGCCTATTCCCTTTTTTTTGAATAGCAGTCTTATTTGGATTTATCTTAAATCCTTCATCCTTGATTATTTTCGTAACTAGACCTATTTGAGGCAAGCATCCCTTTTCACCTGAGAAAATTAAATCATCAGCATATCTTGTATAATTCACTTGTAACTTATTCGAAAGAGACCTTAAACGTTTATCTAATTTCCTTACCACTAAATTTGAAAGAGCAGGACTTGTTGGTGCACCTTGCGGCAAATATCGAACATTACTTCCCTCTGACTTAACTGTTGTTAATTTTGCTAAGTCAATTGCCACATATTTTGTGTAACCTAAACTTTTAAAAACATAATAGATTTGTTTAAAAGATATATTTTCAAAAAATTTATATATATCAACACGAAGTATTACTTCTTGATTTTTATGAACATTCGCATTTTCCCTGATTGAGCTCCCTTTCGAATAACCCATACAACTTGAATCAGTACGTATCTCTTTAAGAATAGTTTGATATATCCATTTTTGAATTATCTTCATCTCGGGCTGTGGGGCTTGAATTTCTCTAAAACCACCCCTTTTTTTTCTTATCTTAAAAGTACTATAATATGTATTAGGATTATTAGCCATATCCGATATTTTTTTATAAGGGAAATCCAAAATAAGTGCCAAATGCTTTAGTGAAAATATTACTGGAATTTCCATACTATTTAATCGATCTATATAAACTAATGCTGATTTAATATAAGAATCTGATTTACCTTCTTTGCGTGCTTGTTGTTCAAAAACATCACGGGGAAAATTCATAATGGTTACCTCCTTAAATCTAGAACTCGCGAGCGAGATAGTGCATAACCGACCAAGGGGAGTGTTATGTACCAGGTCGTTATAAAGTAACTTTATCAGTAGCCAAGCCAAATAGTCTTGGCCTCACTCTCTAACAGATAAAACCGTTTGATCGTGAAAAACTCTAACCATTATGTTTTCCCCTCAAAAGAATCTGGCAAATAAACTATTGGTTGTTTTTCCCTATCCACTTTCGATGTTTTTTTAATTTTTTTAATCTCTTTTACAACTTCAAAGTATAGCATATCTCCTACTTTAGTTAAATCCCCTTGATTGTTAAGCATCCCTTTTTGTTTTGCGCCATTTATTATTTCTTCGTATTCAGACAAAGAAATACCCAATAACTGACATATAACTATTCTACTCTTTCTTTTTCTCAACAATCTTAGTAGACCAAACGTTAGAAAATCAGTCTTCTGAACAAAAGTAATTTTTTTCCAACCTAAATTTCTTCGTCCCGATAAAAATTTATCGATGTTTTTTACTCCAATGGATTGGGCAAAACTTAAATAAAATGCTGTTTCCTTGCGAAATTTTTTTGCTTTTTCCATCTTATGTTTATAAAACCTAGGATAAATAGGGTACCAATTTTGTTTTTCTGCCCAAATAATTGGCAATGTATTATTTGGCGCCCCGTAAGAAAACGCTATCAATGATTGTGTATTTTTATATCCAAGAGGCCCTTGTTTATATAGTCCTTCTCCATAAGAGTAACATAATTGCCTTACACTTCTCATTTTAGGTCTATAACCAAATGGTGATCCATTTATTTCGAATGCCCTATTAAATATATATTTACAGTACAAATCACTTCTAGGGATTTCTTTTTTTATATTTTCAACTGCCCTAGACATAGCAGCTACTGATAAGAATTTCACCTGTGGGTATCTTGAAAGTTTATTAAATTCTTCATGCAAATTGATAAGGGAGACTTTTCTTTTTACACTCGTTCGTCCATAATAAAAATCGATTACCGAATTTCCAGTCCCAAAAAAATCATCAATCATAACTACCACTTTATTATTACCGCTATCATCATTAACCTCATTAACTAATTCTTCGGTATTAGTTATAATTTTAAACTGATGATTCAATATATCTCCACAACTACCTTTAATTAACATTTTATTTTTATAAGCGTCTGTTTTATTTAAAAAATAAATCATTGCCGATCCACTTTTTCCATATTTCCCAACAGAGATAATATAAATATCAGATTTTTCATTTAAATCTTCTAAGATATTTGTAAACTCATCATTAAATGCTTCAATTATATCCAGATCACCGAAAAAAGTAAAATTCTTCAAAATATTCAAAGCTGCATCATATTCTTCTGGTTTAAAATTTTCTAACCAGTTAATAACATCAAAATAAGTAATCGCATTTTTGAATTTTTTACATACAAGCCAAATTAAACCCTCGTACCCCTCGTATTTTTTCAGTTCATTTCTAAACAGGTTATCCATAGAAGTTCTCCTTTTTATAAGGTTAACTTGAACAATTTTCCATTCATTGTCTTGTTTCACATCATGATATTCCAATTAACAATACTCCACTAAATCACATTAATATTCTATAAACAAAATTATAAATAATGTAATGTTAAGAATATCGAAAATAAACTTTTTTTGAAACCACCACATTTTCCACTTCTTGTTCACAAACTTGATTTTCCTTCTAGCATGGACTCTATTTTTCTATACAGCCTCGTGTACCCCTATTAGAATTTATAAAAGAATCCTAATAAATTTTATCAGGATTCCTTTTACTCATCATTTTATTAAAAATACTTTCAGTTTAAATCACTTACTTAATTAGCCGTTCAATAACATGATTAATATTGTAACTAATACTTTCAATTTCATAACCTATTTCTAGATTATCAAAGATATACTTATGAGGATTTCGTATAATGATAGGCGAAGAATCAAATTTGGAATCTACGAGATACAAAAAATAATTCTCTCCTAATTTTTTAGATTGTGCTATTTCATTTCTGCTTATAAAGAACCTATTTACATAATCTGAATAACATTTAACCTCAATAAATTTATCATACTCATCACTTTTATTATCTATAAAAGACATTATGTCATATCCAATATTATTATCGTCAAGCGCGACATGCCTAATTTCACGTGAAAAATTAAATCTATTACGTTCTAGTTTTAAAACATACTTTTCAGCTTGCTCCCCTAACTCATTTTGCTTTTCTAATTGCTTTAAGAATTGCTCCTTGCTAATTTTCCGCGAGAATTTTTGCAAGTAATCTGAAAAAATACCATCAATCCGATAAAATTGCTTTATTTGAGATTTCATTATAGATTCTGAGAGTAATAATAAATTTCGAAGTGCATAGAACTCTTGATTAATTTTAATATAAAAATCGAAATCAATCCTATGTAATTCACACACCTTATTTTTGATTAATAAATTTAAAATATCTTTTATTATAGAGCTATGACTATACTCAGTGTCTATAACTTTATACTTCTTAATCTCATTTTCTTCAATTATGAAAAGATATCCTAGCACCTCAAATAACCTTAAGGTATCCCCTAAATTCATATTTATCACTATGTCATTTGAAAAATATGTATGCAATTCTTGAAAAGATCTATACTCTGACTTTAAAACATTTAGCACCAATATACATTTATGCAAATCAGCATATGCCCGACAGTTAACGATTTTTGCTAGCATAGTTTTCAATCAACGCCTTAATATCACTTTTATCAATCTCTTCATCCAATACTTGGAATAAGGGTATGTCAGAGTTTTCAGTTACACGAATCATTAAATTTTCTTTTTCAATCAGCCTATCATCAATCACTTCATCAATCGAATTTTCGGTTATTAGATAATAATAGTTTGTTATAGTGTTCATACCTAATCCATAACGATGTATCCTATCTTTAGATTGAACGTATCTCGCCCCATCAAAGTTTCGTTCTAAATAAATTGCATTGTGGCAAGCTTTATGTAAAGAAATAGATTCTGCTACAGCAAAAGGATTCGCAATGATAACCTTGAACTCAGACTCATCACTATGGAACTCCCTAATTATTTTCTCCCTAGTTTCCACAGCCTCATCTAAACCTTCTGATTCTACCTTAGTTTTCCCATATAAAATTTTACACTCTATTCCGTTTTCTAGAAGATAATCTGAAAATCTTTCAACAGTATCTATATAAATAGCCCAAACAATTACCTTTTCATCTCTTCTAATTAAATCCTGAATTAATTTTAAAGCAGCATCAAATTTAGGAGGAACTGAATTTGTTCGCTCATAGTTAATCAAGGTATTAATTAATTCTTCATCAAATGTTTTTGGAGAATAATCTATGCCTGAAATTCCTTCTTGAATTGGCTTTAATAATAAATATGGGTTACTTGCTGCTTGCATTAGCCTAATTATTTTAGCTTTTTTAAACTCATCTACTAGACCTACGTCATTATCAACTAAATCTTTAATAGTCTTTTGTTCTAGGGTCTCATAGATTAATTTTTGAGTACTATCCATGGGTACCACAATAGGTGGATTTTCCACTTTATCAGGCAAACCTAAATCTTTCTTTTTGATCCTTACAAAATATGGAGATATATCATCAATTAACAGTTGTATTCTAGGGTCTCGAGGATTTTCTGTCATGTCATCCAATTGATTTAAACTATAATTTATTAGTTCTTTATTAGGCCAAATAAATTTAAATAAATTATATAAGTCCCTATATCCATTAGGAGCAGGAGTTCCAGTTAAAATTACCCTACCTTTAGCTAACGGAGCCAACTCTAGTATAGTTTCCGCTATACTACCTCCATCTGTATTTTTTATTTTATGCGCTTCATCAAGTACGATCATTACGTCATTATTTTTTAAAAAGAACTCTAAATTTTTCTTTTGATTAATAATACCTTGGTACGAAATTAAAGTTAATTCAGCTGTATCTCTACTAAAAAAATATCTTTTTCTTAATTCACTTGAGAGGTTCCCACCTGAAAGCCTTTTCACTTCAGGCGTTCTTCCAAAACAATCTTTAAATTCATTTTCCCATGGGCCAAAGGAACTTAGTGGTCCTATCACAAGTACTTTATTTACAAATTGTTTATGTGTTATATCTAGTGAATTTAAATAACTATATGCTCCATAGACTACACTTGTTTTACCAGCTCCCGGAACTGAAAAATTACAAGCATTCTGAGAAAAAGCTAAGTGATATGCAGCCAACAACTGTAATGGATATAAAGTGCGTACTAAATTTTCATTTAATGATTCACAAAATTTCTGAAAATCTTCTTCATTTACATCTCTATTCCAAATATCTTTTGCTTTATTTGAAAACTCCTTAAAATTCATTTCTTCTTGATACAGATTAACTAATGTATGATCTGCTTCTGTATCTAAGAGTAAACTAATTTGTTTTTTAGATAAATAATCATTCAATTCAGAAATAACATTTTCATTATTTTTCGGGATTTCAAGACCTTTTTCAGTCTCAATTGCATCAAAAGCTCTCTTTAAATGGAATATGATACGCTTATTAAGCTTTTTAGTATCTTTACTCGATAGTAAATAACTTTCTTTAAGAGAATTAATTTTAAAATTTTCCATATCATTTACACCGTCTGATTTAGCTGTTTCTTAACCGTTTTAGAAAGGTTATAAGCTAAATTATTTATTTCTTTAATTGTTGCTAATACATCTTCACTATATAAACTTTCCTGATGTTCATCAATTTCTAATAACGCATTTTTAGCTCGTTCTAACAATGTTAATGGTTTGTCAGCTTCTTGAATATTCTCTAACTTACTTTTACTGTATTTTAAATTTTCTTTTATCGGATTAATAATTTTCTTTGCCCATTCTTCATCACGTTCAGTTAAGCTATCAATTATTTCTTCATCGTTATTCGCTCTCGACAAAAACACATCAATAGGATCTTCTTCAATTACTTCAACATTTTCAAAATGCTTATCTCTAAATTCTTGCCAAAGTTTTTGGGAAGCAAAAAAACTTTGAGGAACCGTTGACTTCCCATTTTTAGCTATATTTCTAAATTCTTTCCCTTCATATTGTGCACGGATGTAATCAAAACTAATTTGCAGCATTTCAGAAATATCATCATCTTGAGGATTCCAGTTCGTTTTTGCGTTTCCACTTCGACTTTTATATGCTTTTTCATAATTATTTAAATCTACAAACTGCCCCTCTCGTTTGTCCAACATTGCATACATATTATTATAGCCATAGTAATCTAGATACTGATCCATTAAATCTAATATATCCAAATACTTCTGGATATTCTTAGAACTTCCTTCTCCCATCATATCTGCTATCTCTTCAATTGAATATCCCACTTCTTTTAACTGTTGGCATTTCAAATATTTCTCAGTAGCGTTATAATCTAGTTTTTCCTCACGTCCCATTTGATACATAGTTTCAAGTTGGAGAATTTCCTTTTGACCAACATTGTCATCGAGAATAATAGCATTAAAGTAACTGCAAGGTCTTACATCATAATTTTTACTATATTCCTCTTTATTATTATTTATTTTATTTAAAAGAGAAGCTCTACGGTTGCCATCGATTATATAACCATTTTTGGTTACAATCCCATATTCTTGCTGACCAATTTTCAAAAGGCTTTTTAAAGTTTTTTTATTTCTATCATGCTTCGAATCCCACAAAAATTGTTCGATGATAAAAATGTCATTCTGATTTTCAGGATTTAACTTATGAGAAGTTACCTCAAACGTTTTTACTTTCGTACCTATTCTTCCGTTATAAGGGTTATAAACCAAATATTCCAAAGGTATTTGGTAAACATTAAATTTTCTTTCTTGTCCCTTATAAAATAGCTTTACACCGGTCATAATTGGTATACTCTGTTTGATTTCATTTAGTTTCTCTATTCTTAAATCTTCACTTAATGCTTTTGTTTTAGTTACCATCTTCAATCCCCTTTAAAATATTTTCTAACAGATAGTATGATGTAACAATTTTCATAGAAATTTCTTTACCTATTTCCTTAATAAACACAACTCTATCAAATTGATTATTCGATTCTACAAAGCCCTTAATAGCTTGTAATAATTCATCCGGCCCAATACCATCTCTATCTTCTACGGTTTTACAATATTGGATTTGGATATTGTTGAAAGAATAAGTTTCTCGAATATATTCTTTTGCAAATTTGGTTATTTTTAACATTTCCTCTGGCTCGTATAAACATAAATTCACGAAAATATTTTCGTATACTTTGGCATTTTTCCCCTGAGAATAATGAATTTTTGTTTTCCAATGGACAGTCCCATTAGAAAATTGGTTTTCTAAACCAACTCTGTAAGATTTCTCTATAATATATGGTACATGATAACTATACTTTGATTCAAACTTTTTTGGTTTTTCTTTCTTTAAATCAAAAACAGTCCCATTTAAATTTGTAAAAAGTATATCCTTATTAAAGTATTTTCGAACTGAAAATCTATCGTTAGACATTTGGTAATTTAAGTTTTCACGAATAGCCTTTGCTATTTCGTAAGAAAATTTTGGAGTTACTGCATTGCCAATCATTCTATATTTTACAGAATCACTATCCCCGTAAAATCGAAAATCGATAGGGAATGACATTAATGTCGCTACTTCTCGAATAGTTGGGAATCTGTACCTTTTTTCGGAACCTTCTAAATCAAATATCATAGATTCCCTAGAAGATCCAGACAAGGTGGCCATAATTGTTCTCGCAGGTTTATCCTTATTCTCAGGAAATGCCATTTTCCCCATATAGCCCTTATCACGTTTTTGGCGCTTGGCTTTTATCCATTCAAAATAAGGCACTTCTTTAACATAGTGATGATCTGTTAATTCTTTACTAAGCATTTCAATTCCATAAATAGGATCTTTAACCATTTCAGAAGAATTAGAGTAGCTTAAAGGAGCTGGCTTACCTAAAGCCTTTTGAACTTCTCCTAAAGTAATGATATCATTCTCTCCATTTAATTCTTGTAAATCTGGATACAGACCACATATAGAACGCTTTCGATTTGTAGGAACCCCAAAGTATTTCATATTAAATATTCTTTTTTGGGGAACATTTAATATGAAATCTCCTAATTCAGGCCAACTTAACTCCTCAGCTGTATACTTATCTTCTACAAATCCTAAAGAGTTTTCTACATTTTCCATAACCCAATATTTTAATTTGCTATTAGGCTTGCTCATCTTTCTTGCAACAATCCGCAGAAAAGCCTCAATTAGCTTTATTCCCTCAGTCTTATCCGCTTTTCCTGATTTATTCGAGTTTGAAAAAGCTATACATGGCGGTGAACCAATTATAACCTCTGTATCTGGTATCCATTTCTCAAATTCGTCATTATCTAACATGGATATTTCATAAATATCCCCCTTAAAAGCAATCTGCTTACCATTCCCATGGTTTTGATTATGTGTCAGAATTGCAGGTGCCCAAATGTCATAAGCTCTAACTATTTCAAAACCAGCTCTCTCAAATCCTTCTGAAAATCCTCCAGCACCGCAAAATAAATCAATAACTTTCAATTGTACTTCTCCTTCTTATTAAAAATATTTATTACTAAATCATTAGTTTATTTCAGCTCAATTAACCCTTTTTCACAAAATCGTTAATTATCATAGAAAAATAAAAAACATTCTATATTTTGACGATAGAGATAACTCATATATTTCCCTATCCTATAACTGTTGATAACATACTTTATAACTTTTTTACATAAAAAAAAATCGTTCTCTTTAAAATAATCAAGTCTTTATGACCAACTCAATCGAAAAGAACGATTCTTTTTTGTTTTTAAATTATACCAAAGACTAACTCACTTTACCAATTTTCATGAGAGCTAACATGCTATGTAAAATTTATAACAATAATATATTTTTATATCTACACACCATAACAAACATAGACAAATAACAAGTGAAATTATCAATATACACTGCTTCCCTTTAACCAATAAATTATTAGTCTTAATTAAAGAACATAATGAATGAATAATTATTACAAAAAATCAGAAATTCACTTTAATTTTTAAGGAAACTAATCTTTTTTCGACCAATCAAGCTCAATTTTTTCTTCATCCTAATGCTAACACCCACAAAAGGAACTAACATTATATGGTTCACTACTTTCCTCTTACATTCCTCAATTCATCATACATTTTATTTTCCTTATCGAGAAACAATTTTATTCCTCCACTATCCTTATAAAAACTCTCCCAACCCCGCTCCCTCAAAATCCCCTTCCAACTCTCACTCTCCACCATCCTCTTAATCACATCATCCCAATAAGCAACCTCTTCCCCCGTCATATCTTTTGGTCCCATAATTCCTTTCCAGTGCTGGAATATGACGTTGATTCCTTGTTCTTTCCACGTTGGGATTTCTGGTAGTCGGTCTAGCCGTTTTGGTGCGGATACGGCCAATATTTTTATTTTGCCGGCTTTGTATTGTTTTTCGGCTTCGGATAGGGTCATGGTTGCGGCGCCTATTTGTTTGTTCGTTAGGGCGTTTATGATTTTTTCTTTGTTTTCGTAGACGAAGAATTGTAGTTCCGCTGGGTTTATGCCGAAGGCTTTGCTTACTTGTACGAAGGATAGGTGATCGTCGTTTCCTAGGCCGGGGGCAACGCCGATTTTGAAGTTTTTCTTGTCTTGTTTTAGTTGTTCCATTAATTCGTTTGCGTTGTCTATGTTTGAGTCTTTTGATACAACAACAACTTCCCAGTCCGATGCGAGTGTTGCGAGCGGGGTGAAGTCTTTATATGTTAGTTTACTGTGGCCTAGTAGGTTGTTCGTTATGAGTAAGCTGGAGTTAATCGCTAGTATATGACCGCCTTTTTGTTTCGTATATTTCCATCCGACATCACCGCTTCCTCCTACTTTGTTTGTGACTATGATTGGTTTTGTGAAGATTTTTTCTTCTGTCAGCGTTTTTTGCATCGCTCGCGCTGTTAAATCCCATCCTGCTCCTTGAACGTTCGGCGCAACGATTTCTACTTTGTCGATGTTCACTGTATTCGTATGGGATTTTTCCGAGGAACAACCAGCTATTACTCCTGTCATAATCCATATACATAGTAATAATCGTTTTTTCATAGTCCTCGTCCTATTCGATACTTTCGTTCTGGTCGTCCGATAATGCCGTATGTGTACTCTACTGTGCATTCGTTTGTCGCTACTAAGTATTCTAAATATCTTCTTGCGGTTGTTCTGGAAGCTCCCATTTGTTCTCCCATTTCTTCTATTGTAATTCCCTCTTCGAATCCTTTTATAATTCCTTTCACTTTTTGCAGTGTTAATGGATCGACACCTGTCGGTAAGTTTTTCATATCTTGTATTTGCGAAGTGCCGAAGAAGTTATCGATGAGTGTTTGATTCACTTCATTGTTACTATGTAATAGTTGCTTCTTTCTTTTATAGTCTTCAATTGTGCGAACAAATTTTTCTAACGTGACCGGTTTTATAAGGTAGTTGCTTACGCCATTTCGAATTGCTTTTTCTAGCATATAGTTTTCATTCGCCGCCGTTACCATAATGACGTCAACGTTTGGAAAGTCAGCATGAATTTGTGGTAATAAGTCGGTACCAATTCCATCTGGTAAATAGTTATCTAATAGAAGCAAATCGATTTCTTCCTTTTGTAGTAGTTCTATCGTTTCTTTCGCGTTCAATGCTTTTCCAATCACTTTTACGTCCTTTATTTTTAATAAAAATTCCTCTTGAATTTGCGCGACGCGGAAATCATCTTCTGCAATTGCAACCTTCAACATATGCCCATCCCCCTGTTTGTCATGTACTTTCTCTCAATGTTTTCGGGAGGTAAATTGTAAAAATCGCTCCCCCATTTTTCTCGTTTTGAATTTCAATTGTTCCCCCTAGTAAATCTACCATTTCTTTCACGTTTGCTAATCCGTAGCCACGATTTCTTCCTTTCGTCGAAAACCCTTTTTGAAAAATGGTACTTATTTTTTCTGCTGGTACTCCTATCCCGCTATCTATTACTTCAAACACAATATCGTGCCCAATATCCGTAACAAAGAAGGAAACATTCCTTTCCTCTCGTTCACTCACCGCATCAAATGCATTGTCGATTATGTTTCCAGCGATCGTAATAAGGTGCGAAACTTTTATATGGTCTGGTAACGGATGAAGCGCACTATCTCCTTCAATATGAAAATCAATTTTCTTTTCAGATGCTGTTCCGATTTTTCCTAATAAAATAGCTTGTACTTTTGCATCGTGAATTTGATGAAATAAAATATGATTTTGGCTTTGATGAATAGTAGATTCTTGCTGGATAAATTCAATCGCTTCTTTGTAGTGCCCTAACTGAAGTAATCCTGATAAGACGAAAAGTTTATTTGTAAATTCATGCGTTTGAGCACGTAAGTCCTCTGAATACTTTCTTACCTCAGATATTGTGTTCACAAGGTTTTGCAGTTCTGTTTTATCTCTAAAACTACATACAACACCTACCGTACTGTTGTTTTCGATTATCGGCGTCATGTTTAAAATAAACACTTTATCTTGAAATGCGATTTCTTGATCGGTTTCTAGCACTCTTTCCATATTAAAATCAGGTAAAACTTTTGAAATGTGCTGCTGCATATAATCATCATTTACATGAAGCATTTCTTCTGCCGAGGTGTTCATCATCGTAATAAAACCGTTTTGATCAATGGCGATGATTCCTTCTTTTATAGATAGTAGTATCGCACTTCGTTCCCGGTATAACGCTGCGATTTCATTGGGCTCTAAACCGAGTGTATCTTTACGAATGCTACGTGCTAAAAGAATGCCACCAACAATTCCGGCTAATAATACCGCTAAGGAAAAGAGGATAATTTCTTTCGTTCTGCTCAATATGTTAGATTCAATACCTTGTATTAAAAACTCTACTGTCACAACGCCTACAACTTGATCGTAGTCTCCGTTATGAACAATAATAGGTGCCTTTGCCATTAAAGCAGGACCACTTACACCATTTCCTTCAAGCGTATAGTACCCTCCAAAAGTGAGTGCTTCATAGTTATATGGATTGTTACTCTTTGTACCAATCAACTCCGAATTAGAATGGGAATACATAAACCCATAGCGATCTTCCACAATTACATAATCCGCACCAGCTTGCTCACGAACTTGTTCCGCAATGGATTGAATGCTACTTTTATGTTCGTTATATTGAAAAGCATCTTTTATAGCTGGCATAAAAGAAAGAGATTTAGCCGTTTGCAGTGCTAGCTGTTCCACTTGACGTTTCGTATCAACGGACTGAATGTAAACAAATATTCCTGCTAATAGGAGAACGACAAATAAAATTAACGTAATAATTAAGCTTACTATTTTCGTTTGCAATGATACTTTGCGTGATTTCTTCATATTTCATATCCTTTGATAAAATATTCAAAACTATCAATCTCCTTTTTCTATTATTATGACAAAACTGAAAATGAAGCAACTATTAAAAAATCCATGTACATAAAGTACAAAAAGAATAAAATTGTCATAATATTGAGATTTCAAATAAAGAACAGTACAATTCAAATACAATGAACGCGCTTTCATATATACCTTTTATTACTAAGCAAGAGGAGGAATTAGTATGGCTCAAGCAAAATCTAACCGAGTCGCCGGCAATATCTTCAAAGGTTCTGTTGGCAATTTAATTGAATGGTACGACTGGTACGTTTACTCTGCTTTCGCCGTTTATTTTTCAGCAGAGTTCTTTCCTAAAGGAGATCCAACGAGTCAATTATTGAACACAGCAGCTATTTTCGCAGTTGGATTTTTAATGCGCCCTATCGGCAGTTTGCTAATGGGACGATATGCAGATCGGCACGGACGCCGGGCAGCATTAACTCTTTCCATTACGGTTATGGCCGGTGGTTCTTTAATTATCGCCTGTACACCGAGTTACGAAAGCATCGGTATTATGGCGCCAATTATTTTAGTTCTTGCTCGTTTACTGCAAGGATTATCACTCGGCGGAGAGTATGGGACTTCCGCAACGTATTTATCTGAAATGGCTAGTAGTGGCCGCCGTGGTTTTTATTCAAGTTTTCAATATGTAACGCTCGTTGCTGGACAAATGGTTGCGTTAGGCGTTCAAATTGTTCTTCAACAATTACTAAGCGAACCAGACATGAAAGCTTGGGGATGGCGCATTCCGTTCATTATTGGAGCGATGGGTGCAGTAGCTGTATTATGGCTTCGCCGCACGATGGATGAGTCGGAGCAGTTCTCAAACATAAAATCGCAAAAACGCGAAAGCGCAGGAACCATTAGCGCTCTTATGAAACATCCGAAAGCAGTATTAACAGTAGTCGGTCTAACACTAGGCGGCACTGTTGCATTTTATACGTACACAACATATTTACAAAAGTTCATGGTAAACACAGTCGGCCTTCCGAAAGAAGTTGTAAGCTGGATTAACTTTGTCGCACTACTTATTTTCGTCGTACTTCAACCAATTGCAGGACTACTATCGGATAAAATTGGACGCCGCCCACTATTAATGGCTTTCGGTATTCTTGGAACATTACTAACAGCACCGATCTTCTTCTTCATGGAAAAAACGACAGAACCAATCGTAGCATTTTTACTCATGATGGTCGGTCTCATTATCGTTACTGGTTACACATCGATTAACGCAATTGTAAAAGCAGAACTCTTCCCAACTGAAATTCGCGCACTCGGCGTAGGTTTACCATATGCACTAACCGTTGCGATATTCGGCGGAACAGCTGAGTTCATCGCATTATGGCTAAAGAGTATCGGAATGGAATCACTCTTCTACTTCTACGTAGCTGGATGTATCGCGATCAGCTTTATTACGTATTGGCGTATGGATGAGTCATCAAAGACTTCGCAGATTGAGGCGGAGCTTGGTGGTGGGGATAAATTAGTTAACAATAAATCTAGTTAAAATTATGTATTCTATTATCTTCGTTTATCTAAAAAAGCATAATTCATTAATATACAATTTAAAAACCTCTACTTATATGTAGAGGTTTTTGTATGACGAAAAAACACGTAGTTCCATTGTTATTTTACAAACCCCAAATTCTTCCTCATCTTAAAGTGGAACAAATTTATCACTTAGAGTGTCTAATAAGTGTATTTCTAATATGAGTTGTCCAAATTGGAGACAACATATCCCGTTTGACATCTATTTTTATGTATTACAAAAAAATGAAAGGACTTATTATCCCAAAAAGTGAAAAATATACATCGTAATACTACTGTTAAGTATTACAAGTTTAATACTTTCACAGGTGAACCATTACAAGTGAAAACAAAAAAGAAACAACCCAAACCGTGAATTATCAATCATATAAAGTGAAACTTTAATCAGCCCTCACCAATCGGGCTGCCCGTTAATGCGGGATAAACGTTTTGGATGTTATTTAACCTGTGAGATTTTAGCTGCAGTAGTATTGTTCCCCTATGCCATCTTTAATTGCATTGGTATTTAGAATACCTAGACAAAATCCATATATTCTTGAAAGAGGTTGAAAATTTATGTTCGTTTTAAACAAGTTCTTTAACATTTTACATTACAAAAAGATTGTGCCTGTAGTATTACTTTCATGTGTATCACTTATAGGCTGTTCCAATAGTAATGCTCAATCTGAATCACCTAAACAAACGAATCAAGCTAATCAAATTAAACAAGAAAATACAGGTAATCAATCTTTTGCTAAACTTGAAAAAGAATATGATGCTAAGCTTGGTATTTATGCACTGGACACAGGTACGAATCAAACTGTTACTTATCATTCAGATGATCGTTTTGCATTTGCATCTACATCTAAATCATTAGCTGTGGGCGCTCTTTTGATCAAGAACTCATTAGAAGCTCTTGATCAAAAGATTAGGTATACTCATGAAGATCTTTCTAATTATAATCCAATTACTGAAAAGCATGTTGATACAGGAATGACATTAAAAGAACTTGCAGATGCTTCAGTTCGATATAGTGACAGCACAGCACATAATTTGATTCTTAAACAGTTAGGAGGGCCCTCTGAATTTGAAAAAATCTTGAGAGAAATGGGAGATACTGTTACTACTTCAGAACGATTTGAACCTGAATTAAATGAAGTGCATCCAGGAGAAACACATGATACCAGTACACCAGAAGCGATAGCTAAGACACTTCAATCATTTACATTAGGAACTGCACTTCCAATAGAAAAACGTGAACTATTAGTAGATTGGATGAAGAGAAATACAACTGGAGATAAATTGATTCGTGCGGGCGTACCAAAAGGATGGGAAGTAGCTGATAAAACAGGCGCGGGATCTTACGGAACAAGAAATGATATCGCAATTATTTGGCCACCAAATAAAAAACCAATTGTTCTTGCTATACTTTCTAATCATGATAAAGAGGATGCTAAATACGATGATAAACTTATTGCAGACGCAACCAAAGTCGTGTTAAATACCTTAAAAGCTACGGAATAAATGATAATAGATTAAAAGTTTTCTATTTTAGGCGGGTGTTTTCATCAACTAAAAATTTAATAGTGTCCCAAAAACGAAATTTGGTGCTAACTTGTAATAAAAGGCTCATTTTTATTGTTTGGAGATAAATCGTTCTTTAAGCTTGATGGCGATTTGGTGCTATCTCTAAAACATCTGGATTTTAATAGCCAACTAAAAAATGCAAACAAAAAGACCTTTAATCAGTCGTTTTGTTTGCATTTCCTTTTTCTAAAACCACAGAAAAGATAAGTACTATAGTTAACACCATAATAAATCTTACTTCACTTCCATCACTTACAAAAAATGAATACAAAGTATAAATTAAAATTAATATTCCATAAATAATTTTGTGCAATGTACTCCCTCCTTTTTACCGTATATATTTTAGTATAAAAGTTTGATTCAAGTCCTATATCCAAATGAAAATCACCTGTTATATACACAAAATACTTTTCTCTTGTTAATTTATCTATTTTCACTATATTTATCTATTTTCTTTTTATAACTCAAACTTCTTCGAATCGTACTTTTCTAGAGTTCGCTGCAATTCATTTTGTTCATATGGAATATGTTGATCTGTCTGTACATCTTCAACATTTTCTCCACCTGTTAATAATCTCCTGTACTTAAAAGAGTGCCCTGTTAATACTGTTGTAATCATTTTGTATTGCCCTCCTTTTGTTTGATTACTTGTATCATAAAACAAGTATCTGAAGTTGATATGTAGTTTACCTAGAGTGTATGTAAATTTAAAAAATTTCTAATAAAATGTTTATGTTGTAACGTTACCAACAAAACTAGCGCTTCCAACACCATGATTTGAAGAGACAGTAACCCATATTCTAGCTTGAATTCCCTCTACAGTTCTATATTAAGTAAAACCAGTTGATCCCTATAATATAAAAAGAGCATCACTTTTTGGATGCTCTTCGTTATAACTATATATTATTTAATTTCCTTCTTTTGCTGGTACCATTTTTCCTTCTTGAGAGTCTGTACCCTCTGTTCTTTCAACAGTTTTTGCATGTTCTAGTTTTTCAGCGGCTCCCATTTCAAATCCAGGTTGAGAATCTGTACCTTCTTTTGTTGGTACCATTTTTCCTTCTTGAGAACCTGTACCTTCTGTTCTTTCAACAGTTTTTGCGTCTCCTTTAGGAGTTGCTGGCACTGCATCTTTAGGTAAATCAAAGTTTTGTGAGAAAGACGTTGTTCCATCTGCACTCTGTGTAATTACTTGATTTGAACTATTTTCATTTGACTTTAAATTGTCCATTTTCGCATCATCTGCACCTACTGCACCTCCCGCTACCAATCCTGTACTTAAAAGTGTCCCTGCTAATAACGTTTTAATCATTTTTCATTACCTCCTGTTTATTTTTAATATTCATCAAGAAAGTATCTAGAGTTAATGTTTTAGTCATTATCTTTATCTACTTGCTTTTTGATTACATTTAGCATAAGACAAGAATCTATAGTTGATATGGACTGTATCTGGAGATTATGTAAAGAAAAATAGAGGATCAATTGTATATCCTAATGGATGCTTAGACAAAATTGAAACTTTATATGAGTTTGAACAATTGAGTTCCCCTTTGTTTTTGGGTGTGAGGTTTTTAGCTGGAGTGAAGTGAGGGACTAACCTTTTCTAATTTGAAAGCAAACTTTTTATTATTAGTTTACTTTCATATTTTCAACTCTTTTATTTTCCTTCTCTTCTTTCTCAATTTCAGATACTGATTTTTCAGGATTTTTTATAAGTTTTCCTAATTTCCCAGAACGCGTAAATTTGTCTTCAAAGTTTTCAGTTGTACTTATACTAGCTATAAAATCTAATTCTTTATTATGATTTATATAGCCTTTTATATGAGGAACTCCCATTGGACTTATCTTATTTTCTGTAAATGTAATAGATTTTACATCTTTAATATTATAGTGAATATACTTTTCTACTCGGTCTTTTTGTTCATTCCAAAATTTTTCTTCTTTTTCTTTTTGTTTTAAGTATTCAATAGTAAAATACCCTCCTGCTATGAGCATCACAGCAGATACAACTAAAATCATTACTTTCTTCATTGGAAATTCTCCTTATAAAAAACACTTACCAATGCATTTTTCTTAGAATGGGATACAAAAAAAGAGTAGTTCAAAGACTACTCTTGTCTTTTTTCTTTCTCTTCTTTTTCAATTTTGGATACAGAATTTGCTGGTTTTTTTATTAGTTTTCCAAGTTCTCCAGAACGTGTGAAATCATCTTCGAAATTTTCTGTAGTACTTATACTAGCTATAAAATCTAATTCTTCATTATGATTTATATGGCCTTCTAAATAAGGAACTCCCATTGGACTTACATCTTTTTTTGTAAACGTAATAGATTTTACATCTTCAATATTATAACGAATATACTTTTCTACTCGTGCTTCCTGTACTTTCCAAAATTGTTCTTCTTTTTCTTTTTCTTTTTGTTTTAAGTATTCCATTGTAAAATACCCTCCTGCTATGAGTATCACAGCAGATACAACCAAAATCATTACTTTCTTCATTAGAAATCCCCTTATATTCAAAGCTAGTTAACATATGCTCTTTCTAAAATAGGGTACAGAAACCAAGAGTAGTTTCAAGAACTACTCTTGGTTTTTTGCTTTCTCTTCTTTTTCAATTTCGGATACTGATTTTTCAGGTTTTTTTACATACTTATCATATAATTCCCCTGAACACCCAAACTTATCCTCAAAATTATCTGTAGTACTTATACTAGCATCAAACCATAATTCTTTATCATCATTTATATATCCTTCTACAGAAGGAACACCCATCGGACTTATATCATGTTTTGTAAACGTAATAGATTTTACATCTTGAATATTGTAATGAATATATTTTTCTACTCTTGTTTCTTGTGTTTTCCAAAACTTTTCTTCTTTTTCTTTTTGTTTTAAGTATTCCATTGTAAAATACCCTCCTGCTATGAGCACCACAACAGATACAACCAAAATCATTACTTTCTTCATTAGAAATTCCCCTTATAAAAAAATTACCATTGCATTCTTCTTAAAATGGGATAGAGAAGAGAAGAAAAGAGTAGTGCAAAGACTACTCTTGTTTTTTTTCCTTCTCTTCTTTTTCAATTTCAGATACTGATTTTTCAGGGTCTTTTATTAGTTTTCCAAGTTCTCCAGAACGCGAGAATTTATCTTCAAAGTTTTCTGTAGTACTTATACTAGCATTAAACCACAATTCCTTATCATCATTTATATATCCTTTTATATAAGGAATACCCATTGGATTTACTTTATGTTCTGTAAATGTGATAGATTTTACATCCTGAATATTATAACGAATATACTTTTCTACTCGTACTTCTTGTACTTTCCAAAACTTTTCCTCTTCTTCTTTTTGTTTTAAGTATTCCATAGTAAAATATCCTCCTGCTATAATACAAATAATGGATAAAATAATTACCAATTTCTTTTTCATTTAAAATCCCCTTGTATTTGAATATAGTTAAAATATACCATGAAACGAGTTGAAACATATGAGTGAATTCAAAAAAAATCCAATTGCGACAGATGAAGATTATTTCGAGTTATCAAGTAACGTTTATGACGATGATTCTTTACACAAAGGAGCGGAAATAAAAGGGGTAGATGGTAAGAAATGGGTAGTTATAGAATCAATTAATGCAGATTGTCAAAAAGTAAAAAATGGATTAGAAGCTATTGCAGTAGTACCGAAAAAAGATTACAAAGAAAATGCAACACATTATGATTATATAATCCTAGCATTTCGTGGGACAGAGCCTAACCAATTAGCAGATTTCGAAACAGATATCGATCAGATTACGTTTGGAATTAAAACACATTCTAAAGTAATTACTCCAAGTAACAGTCAAACTATAAAACCTGATTCTGAAACATCATTTGATACTGGATTAAAATGGGCAAAAAATGACATCGTAGCAAAATATAACCCTTCTTCTCTTCATACCACTGGACATAGTAAAGGTGGTGCAGAAGCAGACCTTATCGCTGCAGAATTAGATTGTTATGCAACTACATGGGCTGCACCAAATCCTTATCGTATACTAAGTCCTGAAGCAAAAAAACGAGTAGATAAAGGGGAGATGGAAAATAAGGCTACGGATTATACACATGAGAATGACCCAATTGGTAACCACACTCAATTCGGTGCACCTCTAATTGGTAAGCAATACACAGTGAGACAGAACGATACAAAACAAGGACTTTTTACACGTTTAACTATGGACGGACACGGCAGAGATACATTTAGAGGAACATTTCATTCAAATGGAAGTCCCCTATTAAAATTAGAGCCTGAAGATATTATAAGACAAGCACAAAAAATCCAATTGCTCAGTAATCGATTATCAGATATCGCAAAAAATATAGAAGAGTTTCAAAGAAGAGAAGCTGAAGCGGTTCAAAAGTTGAAAAGTCAATTAAAATATGAAACAGGGCCAGGTGGGAAATATCATCTATTAGAAGCATACGAAATAGATGAAGCCATCTCACGAATTGCCAGAACGAAAGAAGGTGGAAATGACTATTTTCACGATGTACACATAGCAGAAGAATTAATTCATCTTTTAAGAAAAGAACAAAAAAGTTTAAGTAGATTTGGGGACGAAATTAGTGATGCAGCAAATTCACTAAGAGATAAAGACAATCAATTAGCAGGGAATTTTCAGTTTAGATAAGGAGATAATTATATGATGGATTTTATGGGGGAAATTAAAAAGATAGAAAAGCAAATCGAAAGTGTTACAGGAGATTTAGCGGATCAGGTTGTTGAGGAGTTACAAGCTGCTAAAAAACAGATTGAAAGAGAAATGCAGCGTATGATGTTAAAAACAGAAGTAGGGTTTAAATCAATAGACATTATAAAAGAAGATACATATGCTCTTCAAAAAAACATAGGGGTATTTCATGAATTACAAACAAGTCTAAGAGATATAGCAGCAGAACTAGAGAAAAGTTTCGAAAGTAAAACTGGTAGTAAAATAAATGAAACATTAAAAAAATATGAAAAACAAATTAACAACAACATTTTTAATGAGCATGTTCACTTAGCAAACAGTTGCGGAAAAAAATAAGGGAAATAGAAAAAAGTCCTCTTAATATAGGACTCTTTTTTTGTTATTCCTGAAACATTGCCTTCTCAACAATTCCCTTAATATCCTCAATTCATATAACAAAAGTATACATTCAAAATCCTATAAACAAAGAGGTCGAAAATCTATGAATAAAAACCACATATTATTGATGTCCAACCCATTAGTAAGATTCAGGCTTATCGACAATTGCAAAAAGCCGGAGATTTTGCCAATGTAGAATCCATTGGTACTCACACCATGCGAAAAACCTTCGGCTATTGGTTCTATAAACAAACAAAAGATGTTGCTATGTTACAAGAAATTCTTAACCATAGCACACCACACATCCCCCTGAAATATATTGGAATTAATAAAGAAGAAAAAGATAATATTCTTGATACATTTCAAATTTAATTCACTTAAAATTACTATTTCAATCATCATAAAAAAGACCTTTTATTTTAAAATAAAAGGTCTTTTTTTATAAACATATATGTATTAAGATTTATATTTTTTTACTGTACAAGGAATAGTTACAATGTACAAATCTATAGCATAGATTGTAACCCAGATACCTTTACCTTCAGCTTCTAACTTTTTATCTAGTTGAGACAAATGCTCTGAAACTTTTCTTTTTCCCCATCTTCTAGGAAACCATTGAAAAACCTTAGGAACATTATATTTTTTATTATACCAAGTATTCAATCTCCAAAAAATGAAAAAAACCAAAACAATAATTATGATGCGAAAAATATCAGAATATGAAATTCCTAAAACCATATTATATTTTCTCCATTTCCACTAAAACTCAGATAATTTACTTCTTAATTCTAATTCATCCTCTGTTTCGAAACCCTTAAATAATAAATGAATTATTTGATTATGATTAAAAAACACATTATATTCTTTTGATAAATTACCATGAGGATATGGACAAGAAACATAATCGCATAATTTATTATCAGCTTGTTGTTGCTTTCTTCCATAAATCATAAGAGGTTGATTAATTTCTTCTATAAGAGCTACAGAACCAATTGGTAATAATTAGCCTCCAATTGGAAAATAAGGGACAAACAAGGACAATCTACTCAGCTACCCTAAGATTTTAATGGTTTAATATTTTGATTTTCAAGTTTGCCTTCACAAATTCCTGTTAACACTGATAATAAGAAAAACAGGCCGTAACGGGCGATCAATTTGATCATAAAGGTCATACGCTTCGCCAAGTGGAACATCCGAATCATGTGGTTGTTCACCCTGTAACAATTACTACCAGCAAGTAGAAAACGTTTGGATAAATAAAAAGCAAATAAATTATTAAAAGATTGTAACCCCTACTATAAGAAATACTATTATTACTAAAGGAAGAATGATAATCATAAAGGACACTATTATTGTTAATAATGCTTTCCATGCTGAAAATTGGTGTGCTTCTCCTAAACATTTTAAGGAAATAATGATTGTCCAAATTCCAATAACTATATCGATTATGGCAAAAATAAGAAACAAAATCGTTAAAGTTATGCTACTCTCCATTTTCGGTGTCTCACTCGTAAAGTTTTCTATCCCAAACAAGAAAAATGAAGGCACCCAAACTAATATAAGAGAATAAACGTAAGGGATATAAGAATAGGCAACTGAGTAACGTGTTTTTTCAAATGTACCTTGTCCACCAAGTTTTTTTGCCACCCAATTAAATAACGCTGGTAGCAAAAAATAATAAATTAAGAAAGCAACGAAGGTACCGAATATAACCATTGAGATTATTGAAACTGGACTACTTATTGAATCCGCCATATTTTTAGAAGATGCTCGATCTAAAGTCTGTACGAATGAGCCTAGTAAAATGAGTAAAAACACATTCTTAGGTTTGGATATAAAAATTTCTTTCATTGTATCACGTGGTTTTGTCCAAATGGAGAACCAAGGATTAAGCGCACGTTTAAATTGATTTTCTGGAGTTTCCATATAAAAAACATTCCCCTTTCTTAAAACACATTAAATATAAATCCCTAATTATCCCAATTATGTACATATAAATATTAAAGCATAAATAGTCGATTATTTAAATGTAAATATTCAATCATTTAATTTCATCTGAAACTTAGGGGGAGTTCTTCTTAGCAATTACCTCTATATTTTCTTGCATTTTTAACTATGGACTGAGTAGTTACTTTCATTTTTGAGTACCCCACATTCTTTAATACATTGGATAAACAGTTATAATCTTACCATTAATAAGAACAAACCTAATTTCCATTCCTTGAGATGTTTTACCAGAATATAACCTTCCACCTATACATCTTTTATCGCTATAAGCCTCGTGAATGGCTTCCATAAGAAGAATGCGATTATATACTTGAAATGCAACAAATTCTCTTTAAAAGCCTATACGTATTTTCCCTCCATCTTCTATATGCTTCCGTAAATAATAATACTTATGGAGTTCTATAATCATATAAAACAAAACAAACGAAATCACTGTGCATGCAGACATAAATACAATGGCCCCCATCTGTTGTGTTGCAATGCTAAGAATTATATTAGCAATTAACTGCCCCGATCCCGCTGCAATAGTTGCTACTTTTACACCACCAGTTCCTTTCGCTGATTTTGATTTTTTTCTTGGTTCCTGAAGTTTTTCAATATGATTTTTATAAAAATAATACAAAGCAAAACCATACAAACCAAATGAAAGAATAAAATAGATGGGAGTTTGTAATTGTAACACTTCATAAGCATATTTTTGAGTTATAACCAATAATCCGACTGAACATATGGCGCCATATACTCCTCGAAATAGGGTGTATTGTAATTGTCGTTTCCGAGGATTGATAGCAATCCATATCGCCCACAAATTTAAAAAAATAACTGGAGGAGTTACTATATATACATAGAGTAATTGAAAAGGATTTGCGAACGCAGGCAAAAGAACAAACACGTCTGCCCCCAAAAGGACAAGAACAATTACGTGGACTCTTATTTCATTTACAGGATAAAGAGCCATATAATGTGCAAAAGCTTTCTTATTAAAATCTATACTTTTTTTCATGTTAATTAAACCACCCTGCTACTGTTGACCAAGTTTTTTTCATTTTCCCTTTAATACATAATGAGTAAAATTTGAATCGGTTAATTTTACTAAAAATATTATGAGATTTTGTTGCGAATTTTCAAACATCAAATCTTTCTATTGAATATTAGCATATAATCAATTCTAATCATGAAACATTCTACTTTTTTTGCTTTGATTATTTCTAAAATACTGAAAATAACCCCTAAATCAAATATTTTTCAGCGTTAGAGATATTATTCCCAAATTTAATAATAGGTGCATTTAATCCAAATCTTTCATTCCATTAATTAATCTTAATACCCAATCACTCTTTAAATTTAATTGTTAAAAAGTTAAGTTCTGTTACTTCAAAAAACACTAATGAATCATCATCATCTACATCATCTAGGTTTGGATTATATTCATAAATATCTTGCCTTAAACGGAAATCTGCAACTGAAATCGGGTCCATAAATCTGTTGAAAAACGTTCTTGTATCAGACTTTAAAAAACCACAACCTATTTCTTGATAAAAGCGTTTCAGTTCTTTTGGAAGTTCCATTTGTAATAAGCTTTCTGCCTCATCTATCTCATCTTGATATATAGGATAGAAAATAGGTTTTTGTTTAGAACGGACACTTCTGTCTGCTACAACATATTCTTTTAAAAAATTAAACATAATTTTTAATACCCCCCTATTAAAGAAGAGTTATTTTTAACGCTTCCTCAAGCATTGTATTAAAATCATTATATGTGTTCATTACCGTACTTGATGGTTTATCAAGTTCTAAATAAGTACCGTCTGATAAGCTCTTACAAAACCACGCAATATTTGAATCGCCAAAGAAAAGATACTCTTTTTGAAATTCATTTTCATACCAAATCTCATTCGTGTCTATAAAGCCGCAAATATGTTCATCTTTTTTTGTTTCTAGTAAAGAAGAATCAACTCCGTAAAGTACCAGTCCATCAAAGTCTAAACCATTTACAGTTTTAAGAAACTCTTCGTATTCCCTCGGTAAATCAACATTAAATTTCTCTTTTACATGTTCTCTTAATCTTTGAACTTCAGTATCCGTTGCAGGTGTATTCAGCTTATAATTAACACTTTTCAATATATCTCCAATTTCCAAAATCAGATTTTTCCACATATAAAATTCACCATTGCTTCAGCTTGAATCAGTTCAAAAATTTCTTTTTCATTTCCCTCATAATTGTTTAACATTCTTAGAATTTTTAAATCCTTTACATCCATGTCACTAACTCCTATCAATTATTTTAGGCCTTTCTTTTATATGTTGGCTTCTAAATCCCATACCTCTATAAATTCAAAACCTTTTAAATCACTTTCTAACACTGTATTTCTAAATTCATCTGATACAAAAACGGAAGGAATATGTAATATTTCATTTAAGTAAACTTTGAATATTGTTTGGTTCTTAACCATATTAGGTAAGAATGCGTATTTTTTGAAATCTATTACTAAACCAGAACGTAGTTTCTTTAGTATAGCTTTCTCATAGTCAATAGCATCTAGTGCATTTAAAACGTTAATTATATAATACACTTCTCCCGTCACATCATGAATTAGGGGAAGAAATTCTACATTATCACCAAGTATAGACTCTAAGAATTTTTTAGCTTTCCCACTAACCATTGGTGTACCAACTTCTCCCCAAAAGTGAGGCAAATTACTTTGATTTCCTTCTTCTACACATTTAATACGTATTTCTCCCCATGAATCAGATGCTTTTACTGCCGAGTCAATTTTTCCTTCAAAATACTTTTTAGAATCTTCTAAGTTCAACAGTTGAAAGGATTCATAGTCATCAAATGAACTCTTTAATTCCCAAATTTTCATTTTTACTCTCCTTTGTTATTTTTCTATTATAAGATTACTCTTTCTTCGGTTTATTTAATTTTAATTCACCATTCAATAAACGCTCTCTTATATCATGTAAGGCGTCAACAGCATCTTCTTGAGTACCGCCCCGTTTCTTAACAAGACTTAATACTCTCTACTTTAAGTATGTACTCTGAACTATGCTTTCCTATGTGTAAGACCTCAGTAGTCACGTATTCATTAACTTTATAAGGTAAAAATACTCCATTAGCCGCCGAATCATGGTCTATCCCAAATTCCTTTAATAATTTTTGTGCCTTTTCTGCCCTACTATCGTTCCAAGGTGTTAGATGATGTGCTGCATTAGAATATGGGAGTGGTTCAATCCCTGCATCTTTTCCCCCATGCTCCAATCGCTTTTTCTGCGTTATGAATCCCTCCAAAACCAGGATGTAGTGGCAGCGGAACACCAACAGCTTGACCACCACCAATATGGTGATGGACTAATTTAGTTCCACGTAATCCGGTAAAATCATATTGTGGAAATTCCCCTCTAAATCCTTAATGATTTATTCATATTTTGAATTCCTCTATCACATAAGTAATATCATTTCTTATTAAATTTACTGTGTACCAGTTCAAAGAATTTATTTGCACCAAGTGAAATTGCGCCAATAATAAGAACACCAATAATAAAATAAATCTTTTTAAATAAGTTGTAAGGAGATAAAATAGCAACTACAAGAAGTATTATAATTGCAACGAATGTGACTAGTTTTCCAACTTTAAATGCTTGCATATCAGCTTTCCTCCTTCTGGATAAAAACAGCCAATATAGTCATACATCACAGGTTCTTTAAGCATAAGTTTTTGTTTCCTTCCATAAATCACAATACTTAACATTCAATAAACCTCTTTAAAAGGCTTCGTGTGTTCTACCTCCACCTTCTATATGCTTCCTTAAATAATAATACCTATGGAGTTCCATAATGAAATGAAACAACATAAACGAAAGCATGGAGTATACACACATTAATACAATTGCTACCATCTTTTGTGTTGCAAAACCAAGACTGATATTAGCAATGAGTTGACCCAATCCTACAAAAGCCACTACTCCAAAACCAGAGTTTTTTTTCGATGATTTTGATTTTTTGATTGGTTCCTGAAGTTTTTTAATATGATTTTTATAATAATAATTCAAAGCAAAAATATACAAACCAACCGAAAAAATAAAATAGATGGGAGTTTGTAATCCTAACATTCCATATGCAAACTTTTGGGTTATAACTAATAATCCTACTGAACATACGATGCCAAATACCCCACGAAATAGAGTGTATTGTAATTGCCGCTTCCTAGGATTTATAACAATCCATATTGCCCATACATTTAAAAAAGCAATTGGTGGAACTATTATGTACATATATATCGGTTGAACAGGATTCGCAAAAGCAGGTAAAAGCACAAATATATCTGCTATCCCAATGACAAGAGTAATTATAGTTGATCTTATATCATTTACAGCATAAAGAGCCATATAATATTCAAAAACTTTTTTATTAAAATCTGTATTTTTTTTCATGTTAATTAAACCACCCCGTTACTGTTGACCAAGTTTTTTTCGCACCCGTTTTCACCATATCCTTAATACTATCATCTTCACCATCACCATCTAAATCAACATCCCATTTTACACCTTCTGTGAAATATTATTCCCTTCTCGAAAAGAAGATCAACCCATTAATAAGATCTAGGCTTATCAAAAATTTCAAAAAGCCGGAGATTTTGCTGGTATCGAATCTATTGGGACTCACACCATGCGCAAAACCTTCGGCTATTGGTTCTATAAACAAACAAAAGATTTCGCTATGTTGTAAGAAATACTCAATCATAGCACCTCATAAATTACACTTAACATATATTGGTATCAATAAGGAAGAAAAAGATAATATCTGAGTTACATTTCAAATTTAAAAAATAAAAAGGGCATATCCCTTTCAGAATTGCCCTTTACCTTAAAAGTATATGTCAGCTTATTATTTATTTCTTTTCACAAAATGATGAATCCCTTCAAAGATTACTTCTTTTAAAGCTTCTGGATAATCCGAATAGCCTTCTTTTTCCATAATTATCTCCAACACTTCCCTTAAATTCCCATCAAATATTATAGTAACTCCTGGCGTTAGTTCACCAGTTTCTTCATTTTTAAATGTTTCTTTTATCATAACTACTTTATTTTCTTCCATGACCTAATCCTCTCTAACTAAATAGTTTTTATTCTCATCTTCCCAATATCTATATTCATAGGGTACTTGTTCATCAAATCGCTGTAAATAACCTCTCCAGTTATTCGGAATATATTCTTCAAAAGATATTGATTCCGGATAATTAGAATAAAAAATTAAACGCTCAAAGTCTATTAGGAAACATGGATTATAATCATAATAGGCTTCTTCTCTATTAGTTCTTAGTTCCCTTAAAAATTCTAACCTAATATCTTCTGTAAATCTTTTATATTTTTCTATTCTTTCTAAAAAGTTAGCTATTGTAGTCTCATTTAAAATACTAATGCCTTTTCTTTCCTCTGGATATTCACTAGGAGAATATCCAGCTTGATTATAATCTAAATACCATAAATCCGATTCAGTTATATACCAATTGAGCTTATTTTTATATTTTACACCTACTATAATATTTTCGGCGTATAAAGGCTTAATCATTTAACACGCTCTCCTCTCTTACTTAATAAGTTTAGCATTCCGTCCGTATTCTACCAACCACCGACTAATGGGGTCAGGTAATTCGTATGCAACACCTTCAAATCCATATTTATCAAAAATACCCTTGTCAACAATCTTAGGAGCTGTTCTACCTTGGTTAAGTGGATTAGTTTTATAACCCTTCTGAGAAATCGCATTTTCTCTAATTAAATCATCTAAATACTGTGGTACATCAAATTCCACAATATATGAGTCTGCTCGTTTATTTTTGAAATATGTAGAGTGATCTTTTCCAGTAGATACATTTAAATTATGATCTGCCCTCCATTTACTATTTAAAGAGAGTGTACCATCATCATTAACTAAAATTAACTCTTTACTATCACCACCTTGAACCCTACGATAAGTAACGTTTTCTTCTCCTACACTAGTTCCGCTGACTTTCTTATTAACTTCACTTGTACCTTTAGCTTCATTTACTTTCTCAACAGGTACTTTTTTAGTTTTATTTACAACCTTAGTAGCGTCAGCAGTCATCTTTACACCCTTACCAACTTTCGAAATTTTTCCAATTGGGGTAAGACCAGCTACTACCATCCCACCAGCTAAAAATCGGTCCAAAGTAGACAGTTTTTCTCCAGATGATGGATCAACACCATCCCAAGCCCGACGAATATCATATTCACCACTTATTTCACCAGCTATATCCCTTGCTAGTTTTTTACCATCAAAACCTTTTTCTTCTGATTCCGATGAAAATCTACCATCAATTGCTCCTTCTTCAATTGTACCACTATTTAGAAGGTTATCAGTCTGACGATTTCTATCTTCTGTAATTGTTTGAATTGAAGTTGTCCATTCCATATTCAAACCTTGTGTACTAAACGTACCACTTACGGGACTAAACCCTTTCCCACTTTGAACTTCCGCAAGACCTGCAGCAATACTAGCTGCTAATTGAAGTGCTGTACTATAATTATTACTAGAGGTCTGATTGAATTGATACAAATGATCCAGCTTTTCTTGTAGTTTTTGCCTCATAACAATAAAAAGATTTACCATGGCATCCATACCCGGCATTGGCATAGCTTGATTGACAGCTTCCATACTTGTTTTCATTCGGTCAATTTCTCGAATTTGTTCTAACACTTCTTGTTCAATAACATCTGCCTGAGCTACTTGTGATTGAAATTGACTTGGAAAGGCATTATTCTGACGGATTAGTTCTTCACATAAGTAAATAATTCCTTGTGCTAAAGGACGAAAGGTTTGTACAAAAAATGCTTTTGCACTACTATATGTTTGCCCTTGTAAAACAGTATCAACTGCAAAAGCGTCAATCGACTGAATGGCTTGTTCCATACCTTGAATGGTAGCAGTACATACAGCATTCATGCTTTGAGTTTGGCTTCGTACTTCTCCCAAATACATATTTAAACTCATGCATTGACCTCCCTTGCTAATTTTTGTTGTTGATAGGAAAGGGCGTTTTCTAAATCATTAAGGTCTCGTCTTTCTTTAAGCAACGTTTCTTTTTTGTTTTCCAATTCAAATGTGACTTTTCGTTCAATATGTTGTGCATCTTGATACGTATTCATAAAAAACTGAGACATTTCTCTATCACCATGCCAAGTTCCTAAAATTCGATCAAACAAACGACGATTTCGACTTCTACATTCATAAAAATCTGCTTCCGCTTGTTCTTGAGCTTGAATCGCAGATTGATTTCGGTCCTGTTCTTCAAATACACTTCGTAACTTTAGATTTAACTCTTTAATTTGATTTTCAATATCCCGATCCATCTTTTTCCTCCTACTATTTTACTTTACGTAGGTTGTCACATTAGCGAAAAGTGTTGTGAAGTTCGTTATCCATTCTCTCAAATTCATTAGATACTGAATGAATATTATCAACCGCTTGTTGAAAGGCAGCGGAAAATTGTTTCGTCAAGTCTAAAACTTGCTGATTCGCTTCTTGTGCTTTGAAGTTAACAGATAATGTTGTACGCGTCGCCTTTGTTATGGAACGACTGGTTGCACTTTGAATCCTATCAGAGGCTGATCCCATTTTCGTAGCAATTTGCGTTGCTGTTTGTAAATTACTTTGAAATTGTCCCATTCTTTCAAACCCTTTCTATAAGTTTTCCAAACGCATCAAAGAAATCTCATTAAATATATATCCCTATCAATATCACTCGCTAGGCATGAAATCAAATGAGCCATACAATATAAGCTGTATGGCTCATTTGAAATACTTGTTATATAGAGTATGACAATTTTTATTTCAAACCGAAATTACGTGATAATTCTTCATCATGAGAAGCAACAGCCTCTGCAGTTTTATTAAGCTGCGTATTAATTTCTTGTAATAGCTGTGCGAAGTTTTGTACCTTTGGCTTTAATTGATTGAACTGTTGGTCAAAACCTTCAAAAGCACGTCCTTCCCATTCTCCTCTTAATTCATTTTGTAAGTTTTGTAGTTGACTTAAAATGTCCTCAATTTGATTTGCACCTTGTCCATATCGAGCCGCTTTCGATTTAAGCTCCTCTGGTGACATACGAATTTGTCCAGCCATTTTTATTTCCCCTTTAATAGATAATAAGCAAAATATATATTGGTTAATTTTACTAAACATATTATAATGTATTATTTTGAACTTTTAAATATTTTATCTTTCTATTGAATATTAGAATATTAATATTCTACTTTTTCTTGCTTTACAATATTTTATGCAAACAAGGCCAACAAAAGGCAGTCCCTCATAACGAAATTCTGTGTTAACTTGTAACAAAAAAAGAGGAGCCATCTCCTCTTCATAAATAAACACTATTTAATTTGCTCCTTATACTCATGGTTAACAACTACATACCACTTTCCTGTATCAAATTTTTCTTTATTAATCACGTAAACTTTACTTTCTCTCCTTACCTCCCCTGGTTTTAATTCCTTAGTAATAGTAGAGGTCTCGCCTTTTTCAACCCCATAACTACTAGCTGCCCACACATCACTTTGGTAAGCATTATCATTTTCATCCACTAAATCCACTGATGGTAAAACGGCTAATTTCATCGATTCGTTTGTGATATTTTTCCCTTCTGCTTCTACAACAATAAAGGCATGTCCATCTTCAGGTTTTTGGAATCCTATACTCTCTTTACCAACCTTATCTCTTTCTACAACTCTTTTTACAGTTACATCAAATTTAGGTGTATGAAAATTCTTGTTTACAGCATACTCTTTTTCTTTTATTTTTGATTTCTCTTTTGTTTGTTCTGTATTTTTCTGCTTTGTATTCTCTTTCGTTTTCGCCTCATCAGTTGTTTGCACTTTCTTTTCCTCTTGTTTAGAATTAGTTTCTTTAGATTCTGAAGAAGTTTTGTCGGATGTATTGCCACAACCAGATAAATTGAATACTAAAGCGCCACCTAAAATACATGTAGTAAATTTTTTCAACATCTTTTTTTATCCCCCAATAACACGATATGTAAATTCCTTACTTATCATAGCAAAAAATACCACCTTAAATTGTTGCATCTTGTCGAATGATTAAGAATAATCAAGTTACTCCACGTCCTCTTTTATTATAAAGGTAAATATAAGTCTATATTGGGGTAGCATCAACATAGACTTATATGCTCTATAAAACCTGCTATAATAGGTTTTTACACCCTTAGTGTACAATTTTTAACTTTCGGTAATGTGCCCCCTATTTGAAGGATAATTGAAATATTAAGACCAACTGATAGAGGTGTTTGCGTGGAATTATTTGAGTATTATAAAAAAAAAGGGAAGTTTAAGTGTTTAATTGGAACTGGGCTTTTTCTTTATGGATTAATTGGTATGTATAATACTTGGGGTAATATTAATTGGGGACCAGTAATCTTAATTATTATAGCTTTTCTTGTATTTTTTAGTATTGGATTTTGGCAATTAAGAAAAGGAAATTTACTAGAAAAAAATATAGTTAAAAATGATTTAACATTTTGGGATATTGATACTTATGTTTTGTTAGAATTACCCGGCAATAATAAACATTTAGGTTTATATACTCCTGATGGAAGATATGTAGCAGGAACAAAGATGATTTCTTCAACATTACCTATTTTAAAAAATAAAGAAGTTTTTGGATTGGAAGCAAGTGATGGAGAAATTCTTGCATATTTTCAAAGTGAAGTTGAAAATTATGATTGGGCTATTTATGATTCCAATTATAATTGTATAGGTATGTTTAAAGAAAATATGATACAAGGATTTGGAATGGTACGTGGTTCTTTGATGAATGAAAAAGCGATAAAAATTTCTGAGATAGAAGTGGAATTTGATTTTTTCGAAACGTCTTTTCATACAATGGATGATCGTATATTAATAAACTGCAAGAGGGGATATATGCCTTTAGAATGGAGTGAAAGATTCGGATTAAATGTACCTATTATTAAATTAGGTAATAATATTTCTAATGCTGAAAAGATATTTGGTTTAGGTATTCTTCTTTATATTTTAGAAACAATTAAAGTAAGAAAAAGTAGGATTTTTAATGATTAGAATTAAATATTTATATTATGAAATTTATTGAATCTTTTATTAGAGATTACATCGCCGAAAGTGAAATATTGTATATTTTAGAATTACTTTACGTTCACTTCTTGAAATTGATGAGCATTTGTTATGCCAGAACCAACTGGAAATGGAAACGGCAAGCGAGTATACTCCGCTTGCCGTTTTTTCATAGCTTCGTATGTATTTGAATTCCTTTCGCTTTCTCTTCTTCACCCTTCACACGTACAATTAAATCATATGATCCGGATTTTGGCGCTTCAAAAGAAAGCAAACCTTCTTTTTGAGAAGTGACTTCTTCTTCATAAATGACCTTATCGTCTTTTGTGACTTGCAATAAAATCGTACCTTCTTCAACTGCTGCCTCATAAGGAATTTCCACATTTCCTTTTTCAGCTTTAAGCGTTTGTACATCGTAATACCCCTGCAAAGAACCAATTGTTAAAGTCGTTTCGCCATTTTTTTGAACCTTTGTGACTTTTGTTGCTGTATTACATGCACTTAACAATACAACAAGAGTGAAAATGAGAAATAAACGAAGCAATTTCATAGAGAGTCCCCCTTCCATTAAATATATTAAAGATAAAATATACAATCTAACATATCATTACAATTATAGTTGAAAAATAAGGAAAATTATATAACAGGAAATGCAACTATAAACAATCACTGACCATTAGTCTACAACCAATCCCACACCCCAGCACAAAAGAAAAAAGCACCAGGTCCCCCTTAGTGCTCTCCCTCTAAAACAAATGACAGGCCACCTGATGCCCTTTCGCAATCTCAACCATTTTCGGTACTTCCTGTGCGCATTTTTCAGTGGCGAATTTGCAGCGCGTTCTGAATTTGCAGCCGGATGGTGAGTTGAGCGGGCTTGGAACTTCACCTTGCAGAATGATTCGTTCTTTGCCTGCGTTTGTTGGGTCTGGTTCTGGCATGGATGAGAGTAGTGCTTGTGTGTATGGATGTGCCGGTTTTGTGTATAGGTCTTCGCTGTCGGCAATTTCTACTATGTTTCCTAAGTACATGACTCCGATTCGGTCTGATATGTGTCTTACCATAGATAGGTCATGTGCGATGAATAAGTATGTGACGCCTGTTTCTTCTTGGATGTCTTGCAGCATGTTTACGACTTGTGCTTGGACTGAGACGTCGAGTGCTGAGATTGGTTCGTCACATAGGATGAAGTCCGGTTTTACAGATAGTGCGCGCGCGATGCTAATTCGCTGTCTTTGGCCTCCGCTAAATTCGTGCGGGTAGCGATATAGGTGTTCTTCTTTTAGGCCAACTTTTTTGAGTAGGTCTAGAATGATTTCTTTTCTTTCTTCGGCTGTGTAAGAACCGTGAATGTTCATCGGTTCGCTAATAATTTGGAATACATTCATTGCCGGGTTTAATGATGCGTATGGATCTTGGAAAATGATTTGCATTCGTTTTCGATATTCTTTTAGTTCACTTTCCTTTAAACTTGCGATATCTTTTCCATCAAATAAAACGTTACCTGAAGTGACATCGTGTAAGCGAATGATACTTCTTCCTGTCGTTGATTTTCCGCATCCAGATTCTCCTACTAACCCGAATGTTTCACCCTTTTTAATAGTGAAGCTTAAGTCATCGACTGCTTTTAATTGCTCTGTTTTTCTGCCGAATAGTCCTTTTTTAATAGGAAAATACTTTTTTAAGTTCCGAACTTCAATTAAGTTTTCTTCATGCATGAAAATCACCTACCGCCCTATCGTTTAGCCAGCACATGGAACGTCTTTCGTTTCCGATTTCAAAATATGGTGGACGTTCTTTTTCACAAATGTCCATCGTATGCGGGCAACGCTCTGCGAACGGGCAACCTTGTGGTGGGTTTAATAAGTTTGGTGTTACACCTTGAATCGGAGCGAGTCTTTCTTTTACGCCGTTCGCTATTTTTGGCAGAGAGTTTAATAGCCCTTTCGTATATGGATGATTCGGCGATTGGAAAATATCAAGTACAGGTCCTTCTTCCATAATAAGTCCGCCATACATAACGATAACGCGTGTACAGTTTTGTGCGACTATTCCTAAGTCATGCGTAATAAGAAGTAACGCCATGTTCGTTTCGTTTTTTAAGTTTTTCATTAAATCTAGTATTTGTGCTTGTATCGTTACATCAAGTGCTGTCGTCGGTTCGTCCGCAATGAGAAGGTCAGGGTTACAAGACATCGCCATTGCGATCATAACTCGCTGCTTCATACCTCCGCTTAGTTCATGCGGATATTGTTTCACCCTTTCTTCTGGTGAAGAAAGACCGACTTGTTTTAACAAGTTGACCGCGATTTGCTCTGCTTCTTTCTTTTTCACTTTTTGATGTCGTATAATTACTTCCGTCATTTGCTTCCCAATTTTCACGACTGGATTTAGCGCCGACATTGGATCTTGAGAGATAAGTGAAATTTGATTTCCTCGAATAGAACGCAATTCTTTTTCAGATTTAGAAAGGATGTTTTCATTATGAAAAAGAATCTCTCCTTCTTTCACTTTCCCTGGCGACGTAACGAGAGACATAACGGACTTTGCCATTACACTCTTTCCGCTTCCAGACTCCCCAACGATACCGACTACTTCTCCTTTATTTAAGCGGAATGTAACGCCGCGAACTGCTTCAACTTCGCCACTTTCTATGAAAAAAGAAGTCTTTAAATTTTTCACTTCTAGTAGTTTTTCAGACACGTTTCTCACTCCTTTCACTTAACACGTTAGTTTTCATGTCCAGCTCCTTTTGGCGCGAAAGCTTTCTTAAGCGCTTCACCAATTACGTTAAAACTAAGTACCGTTAAAAGGATAAGAAATCCTGGGAAGAGTGTTAAATACCAAGCTTCACCAATATATCCTTGCGCATTGTTTAGCATGCTGCCCCAAGAAGAATCTGGTTCTCTAATACCTAATCCTAAGAAGCTAAGTGATGATTCCATTAAAATCGATGTCGCAATAGTTAATGTCGCGGCGATTATAATGGTTGATAAAATGTTAGGAATGATATGTCTTACAATTATCATGAGTGATTTTTGTCCTGATACTTTTGCGTATAAAACGTACTCTCGCTCTTTTACAGATAACGTTTCTGCCCTTACGATACGCGCAGTGTCCATCCACGTTAGTAATCCAATAATAAGAACTAACGTCGTAATTCCTGGTTTTAAATACGCATTTAATAGTAGCATTAAAAAGAATGATGGAATTGACATAAGTACTTCAACAACTCGCATTAAAAAGTTGTCTAACTTTCCGCCAAAATATCCGCTAATTGTTCCAACTGCAGTGCCGATTGTAATAGAAACAACCATCGCAAGGAAACCGACTGCAAGTGAAACGCGTCCGCCATATAACGCCCTCGTTAAGTAATCCCTTCCATAATCATCCGTTCCGAAAGGATGACTTAAACTCGGTTCTTGTAAACGATCTGGAATCGACATTTTACTAGGATCGTATGGCGATACGAATGCAAAAATTGATGCGATCGTTAAAACCGAAAGTATAATAACTCCCATTACTACAAACTTATTTTTCGTAAAACTACTTTTTATCGTTTGAAATCTCCTATTATTCATTCCAAATCACCCCCTCATGCGAATGCGCGGATCTACTACGCCATATAAAATATCAGCAATTAAGTTACCGAGAATTAACATGAATGATGATAGTAATGTAATTGCCATGATAATCGGATAATCAAATCTAAAAATAGCATTTACCCCAAGTGAACCAAGTCCTGGCCATGAGAATACTGTCTCCGTAATAAACGCTCCGCCTACTAAACTTGGAATCGATAATCCGAAAATTGTAATGATCGGTATTAATACATTTCGAAGCACGTGATTAAATAACACTGTTTTCTTTGAAGCACCGTACGCATATTGAATTTGTACATATTCTTCTTCTAATTGCTGAATCGTACTTGAACGAATATATCTCATATAAACAGATACGTTTTGGAACGCTAGCACCATGCAAGGTAAAATGCCGTGTTGCACAATATCCCAGACAGAATCTTTACCTACGGTGCGCATACCCATACTCGGAAGTAGGTTCAATTTTAAAGAGAATAAGTAGACTAATAGTAGTGCAAACCAGAAAACCGGCATAGAAATACCAACGTATGAAATAAAGTTTATAATGCGGTCAAAGTATGAATTCTTTTTCACACCTGTAAATAATCCAAGTGGTATTGCGATTACGAATGAGACGAGTAAAGATGATCCCATTAACCCAATTGTTGCAGGTAATCTTTCTGTGATAAGTTCCAAAACAGGACGATGATTTTGAAGTGAGTAACCAAAGTTTCCTGTTAAAATGTTTTTCAACCATAAAAAATACTGCACGTAAATGGGTTGATCTAGTCCTAAACTTTTGCGAATACGCTCCACGTCAATTGGACTCATATTCGGCGTGACAAAGTTTCGAACCGGATCCCCTGGCGCTAATTTTATTAATAGAAAAGAAATAATAGAAATAACAAATAAAAGTGGAATTGCATTTAAAAGCCTCTTTGCAATTACTTTATACACAAACTTCCCCCCTCAGGATAAAGCGAAACTTTAATCAGCCTGCACCAATTAGGCTTTAACGGACAATCCGACGACTCCCGCCTTACTTCCTCGCATTCATCGAGTTTTGAGGCGGGAGCCTTACTGCCCGTTAAGCGGGATAAAGAAGCTGATTTCCACCAGCTTCTTTACTGTTTCTTATTTCACTTCATAAATCTTAGATAGATCTTCAAACATTGTGACAGGAATTGCTTTCGCTTCTTTCAATCCATCAAACTTTTTATCTACTGCAATAACTGCTTTCGGATATGCGATTGGTAGATAAGGTACGTCTTCTCTCGCTGTCTCTTGAATTTTATGGTATAGCTCTGCGCGTTTTGTTTTATCTGTTTCAACTGCAGCTTCTTCCCATAACTTATCAAAATCAGCGTTTTTATATCGTGCATAATTGTATTCCGCATTACTTAAGAATAAGCTCTTATATGAATCTGGCTCAGGTCCCATAATGTAACCACCAAATGTAATGTCATATTCTTTATTCTCTTTATCTAAGCCTTTTTCGCTTGCCACACTAGCATCTAATGCATTTAGTTCAACTTGTAAGCCAACTTCTTGTAATTTTTGTTGTGTATATAACGCTAAGCTTTCCATAATTTTATTATTCGTTACATACATAACTCGTACTTTTTCTTTATCTTTCACGCCAGCTTTTGCTAATAAATCTTTCGCTTCTTTTTTATCATACTTATAGTCTTTAATATCTTTCGCATAATACATAGCATCTGGCGTTAAGATTGAATTTGCTGGTTCTGCAAATTCACCTGAAACGAACGCTGAATTAATCATTTCTTTCTTATCTAACGCATGCGCAATTGCTTGGCGCACTTCTTTTTTCTTCATCAAATCTGTATTCATGTTATAAGATAAGTAGAATAATCTACCTTCAGGGAATGTCACCATTGAGAAGTTCCCAGTGCTATCTAATTTCTTAAAGTCTTGCGGCTCAATCATCTTCATGTTGATTTGACCATTTTGCAGTGAAACATTTGCTGTATTACGGTCTTTTACAACGCGGTATACGATAGAGTCTAATTTAGCTTTACCACCTACATAATCATCGAATCGATCTAATGCAACGTACTCATCTGATTTATACTCTTTAAACTTAAACGGACCTGATCCAACAGGCTGTAAGTTTTTCGTACTCTTCGCTAAATCTGCTTCCCCTTCAAATACATGTTTCGGAATTGGGAAGAAATCATTCATTACACCTTCGAAAGATGCACTTACTTGCGGTAAAACAAATTGAGTCGTTAACTCATCTACTTTTTTCACCTCAAGCGGTTTTCCTTTAAAAATAAAGTTTTCACGACTTGAGCTATTTTGCTTCTCATCTAAAATAGATTGGAATGTAAATGCTATATCGTCTGATGTAATTTTCTTACCATCATGCCATTTTAAATTATCTTTTAATTTCAACGTCCACGTTAATTGATCTTCTGAAGGCGTAAAGCTCTCAGCAAGAACAAACTTTTTCTTACCGTCTTCCATGTGATATAGCGGCGCATATAAAGCCTGCTGCACAGTTAATGACACACGATCATTCGCATAAAGCGGATTCATCGTATCTGGATTATCGCTAACACCAATCGTTAAGGCCCCTCCATCTTTCGGATTCCCTGACTTACTAGTGCCCGCTTGCTTCGAAGAATCTTTTTCCCCAGAACAAGCCGCTAATGCAATAAGTAGTATTAGGACAAATGGTAATGCAAATAACTTCCGTTTCATCTTTCGGCCCCCTCGAACTATTTATACACATAAGAAAACTCGGAATTAATTCCGAGTTTTCTTATAAGTTTTAAATTACCACTACCAGTATGTATTGTCAAACTTTTTCGTATATGTGGAAAGTTTTAAATTTATTAATTTAACCCATAATAAACTGATCTGAGCATAGAAAATAACTTCTTTCTTGTATTGAATATCCCATAATTATCCCTATCTAATTAAAATTAATCTATTTTCCAAATTCATTTCTCTAATTAGATACTAGTATGTTTTTTACATATACAACCAGAAAATCCTGATTACCAAAGCGTTTTGAACATAAATATCTTATATTCTTTAAGATGTATCTCTTTAGAGTATTAAATAAATAAAAAACAGCCAACTCTTTGCATAAAAATCGGCTGCTTTCTTATACAAAAAAATTATTCAGTATCTAATCTAGTCGTTCTCTAATATCAAATTAAATTCCCTTCAATATCAACACTTCCATCTTCATTAACCCAAAACAAAACTATATTTAACGGTTTAATGGCTAACGAGATTTTAGTAACACATTTTCTATGATTTTCATTATTTGGTAATGCCATCCCAACAACCACAGCATTACCATCATTCATCTCCCTTGTTAAAATCTCCAATATTTTATACACCGCTACCCCAACATGCGTCTTTACTTGACTATAATTAAATGGTTGCCCATAACGATTCGAATTCTTGTTAGAACTTGATTCACCCTTCGCTTCAATTATTAACTTCATCCCTGATTTCAACGCAACGATATCATCACCTTGTTCTTTCGTACTTAATTTTTGGATGATTTCAAAATCATGCTCAGCTAAATAATTACATACAAACTCAATTACTTCCCCTTCAAATAACATCTACAATTCCCCCAGCTTAAATTACTTATTAATTAACACTTTCAATTCTTCAGGCGTTAAAAAGGAACCATTCATACTTTTTCTATGAAGCATAGCATGGCAATTAGGACAAACTGGTATCAAATCATTCACATAATCCACCTCATACTCATTCCCTATTTCACTAAGTGGTATTTTATGATGAACATGAATGAATCCCTTGCCTAAAGAACCGTATTGTTTTTCAAAATCTATATGACAAACATGACAATAACAACCATGGTGTTCAATACATTTCCTTCTTGCTACAGCACTACGCTCGTACTGATTAACGATTACTGTTTTTCGATGTCCTTCCATAATAGATAATTGTTCTGGCACTTCATCTGGATAAACTGATTTTGAACAATCTTCATTAAAACACCGCTCAATATAGCTTAGTAAATCGACTTTTGACTCTAATTTCATTGGACCTTGAATATTACCTAACAATCCGTTTTCCCTTAACTTTTCAAAAGCTAAGTCATCAGACTCAATCTGTTGTTGTAAATACAAGCGCATAAATTTTTTTGTTTTTGCCTTTTGATAATCTTCTTTATCTATCCAAAACCCATCATCACCGTTAATTTTCCCCCATGGTATATTTACATCTTCCACAATACACTTAAATTTTATTTTCCCTATAAAAGCCGAACAATAAATGTAAATAACATCCCCAACTTCGTGATTTGCACTTTGGCTCCAATCAATATAATCATATTGATTAAAAGCACTTACTACGTCATATTTTTTCGGGTTTGCTGAAATTATCCACTTCATATCCTTAACCTCTTTTTATATTAACTATAACAAATAATAGTCAAGCTTGATGACTTTTTATATAAACCATACAAAGACATTCAACCATCACTTCTGTGTATGTTATATCAATCTTCCCCCTCAGGATGAACAATAATTTCTTCAATTGAACTTTGAAACACTTTAAATATATCCCTTCCTCACTACCTATTTATGTACGAGACATTACTATCGTTCATATAGAGCATGAAACAAAAAACAGCCGACTCTTTGTATAAAAGTCGGCTGCTTTCTTATAATTCGAGCTCTCCCATGCGAAGAAGCTCGACAACTGCTTGTGAACGTCCTTTAACCCTAGCTTTTGCATTTGATACGTGTACACGCATTATAAACAAAAAAAGACCACCAAAAGGCAGCCTCAAAATTCAATCCTATTCCCTATCCCACGCTCCACCGCTTTCTCATACAAATACTTCGCAACGATAATATCTACTACGGCCAAGCCAACTGATTTGAAAATAGTAATCTCTTCCTCATTCTCTCTACCAGCTTTTTCACCGCTTATAATTTGACCAAGTTCGGCGTGTATGTCGCTAGCTTTAAATAAACCTTCTTTTATTGGCACTTGAAGATCGCCCGTTTCTTCTAATGCTGCTTCTTTTGATTCGACTACTACTTTGTTTGCGTTCGCGATGGCGTGAGATGGTAGTTCTTGCATGCTCGGTCTGAATGAACCGACGGCGTTTATGTGGACACCTTTTTGTAGTTTTTCTGAGAAGACTGGTGTAGATGCATTTGTTGTTGTGACGATGATGTCTGCTTCGCTTATCGCTTCATTTGGATTTCTATAAACGTAAGCAGGTTTGCCGAATGTCGTTTGTATATGTTGCACGAATGCATACGCTTTTTCTTCCGTTCGATTGTATAAAATGACCTTTTCGATATTTCTAACCGCGAATACTGCTTCTGCAATTCCTTTCGCCTGTTCACCGGTTCCAATAATACATAAAGTTTTTGCGTCATGACGAGCTAAATATTTTGTTGCTACTCCTGATAAGGCACCTGTTCGGATCATCGTTAAGTACGATCCTTCTAAAAGTGCGAGTGGTTCTCCCGTTTGAAAGTCTGATAGCATTACAATCCCGTTTATCGTTTTCTTTCCTATCTTTTTGTTCTGCGGGGCGACTGTTACTACTTTTAAGCCGAGTGCCTCAAGTCCTTCCGCTACTGAAGGCATAATTAATGCCGTATTTTGTTCGCTTGCAAATGGTAATGAAGTACGTATTGGTGTGATTGTTCTTTCTGCGGAAAATTCTTGTAAAGCAAGCGCCGCGTATGCAATGACTTCGTTCATATTTACTAAATTTCTTTGTTCTTCTGCGCTTATAACTAGCATATCTTTCCACCTCCTCCTTCTATCCCGTATTAACGGGCAGTAAGACTCCCATCTGAAAATTCGGTTGGACAAAGAAGTTATATGGGAGATCAACTGCCCGTAAAAACCCGATTGGTGTGGGCTAATAATCAATGGAGGATAACCCCCTCCGCTGATTAAAGTTTCACTTTATCCTAACAAAAATCCCCGATTCAAATCATCTCTCGGATCTAATACAAACTGATGAAATCCTGTAATAAATGCCTGCCCAGTTACTTTCGGAACGATTGCTTCATATTGAGCTACCTCTGTTACAGATAATACTTCTCCCACAAAATGACCATCTGTGATACATTCGTGGATAAAAGTTTCTCCCTTTTGTAAGGCACCTTTTTCAAAAAGAGTTGCGAGTCTCGCAGAAGTTCCTGTGCCGCAAGGAGAACGGTCTACTTGCCCGTCAGCAAAGATTGTCACATTTCGTAAAGTAGCATCTTTTTCTTTCGGTTCATCTGAGAAAATAACACCGTATATTCCTTTTAAACCTTCTTCCAATGGATGTTTTACTTCCATTTGACTTTCAATATAATGTTTAATTTTTCCGCCCCACGTTTGAATAGCAGGTAAGTCTTTGAAATCGACTTTCAAACCAAATTCTTTACTATCCACTACAGCATAAAAGGCTCCACCAAACGCGATATCTACTTGAAATTCATAGTTATCTATTTTGATAGGAACGTCTTTTTTATATACAAATGAAGGAACATTTTCAAATGATACGGATTCTACCTCGCTCCCGTTATACTTTGCATACGCGATGACTTCCCCGGCAGGACTATCAATAATGAACTTTTGTTTTTCACCAGTCACTTCAAACATACCTGTTTCAATTCCTACTGTAATAACAGCAATAATGCCGTGGCCGCACATCGTACTCCAGCCTTCATTATGCATAAATAAAACACCAAAATCAGCGTGAGCACTTGCAGCCGGTGTAATGATACAACCATACATGCCATGATGCCCTCTCGGTTCATACATAAGAATCTCACGAAGGTGATCCAAATGATCCATACAATATGCGCGTCTTTCTAGTTGCGTTTCCCCTTTTATTTCTGGCAAGCCGCCTGTAATAATTCGAAGCGGCTCCCCAGCTACGTGAGCATCAATTGTTGTATATATTTTACTAACCTTCATTTCTATCTCTCCCCTATATGTTAATACTATTTTCATTGCAAATATCATGCCAACGGATAGAGCATAAAATGAAACTTTAATCAGTGGGGAGTTTGTCCATCCCCGACTGATTATTAGTTGAACCAATCGGGCTTTTACAGGCAGTTGATTCCCACCTAATTTCTTTGCTTTCGCTGAATTTTGGGGTGGGATTCTTACTGCCCGGCGAATAGCGGGATAAATCTGTATACATTTTTAAAAAAACATACACAACTGTCTACTTTTTTATACAGTAGATAGTTGGTGACTATTATCCCCACTCACCAAACCTCAAAGCAAAAAAATCCCCTGAAAACTCAGGGGACCCATCAAACCCTCACCGCCACCACATCCGGCACTTGCTTAGCAATTTCCTCACCAATCTTTATACTTGCCGTTGCAGCTGGAGATGGTGCATTACAAATATGCAGAGAATTGATGCCAGGAATAATGCAAAAGTCATCAACCATATTTCCGTTTGATAAAATAGCTTGTGCCCTTACCCCTGCATGTGTTGGCACGATATCCTTCTCTGTTAGTTCTGGTATGAGGCGCTGCAAGCTTTTTAAAAATGATTGTTTACTGAATGAGCGCACCATCTCTTTTATGCCTGCTTTCATATTTGGCATCGCCATTTTCCAAAAGCCTGTGTATGTCATTGTTTCCATGAAGTCTTTCATATCAAAGTCCGTTTTCGTATAACCTTCGCGCTTGAAGCTTACTACTGCGTTTGGTCCTGCATGTACGTCCCCGTTTATCATTCTTGTAAAATGAACACCTAAAAATGGGAATTCTGGGTTTGGAACTGGATAAATTAAATGTTTTACGAGATGGCGTTTTTCTGGGACGAGTTCATAATATTCACCGCGGAACGGCACGATTTTCATATCTGTTAATATGCCTGTCTTTTTTGCGATGCGATCGCTATGTAAGCCTGCGCAGTTAATGAGAAATTTCGTTTTAAATGTGCCTTTGTTTGTCTCAATTGTTACAGCGTCTTTTTTCTCAATAATACGCTCTGCGGCTGTTCCTAAATGTATTTCTCCGCCGCTTTCCTGAATCAAACGGGCAAATGCATAGCTTACTCCTTTATAATTAGCAATCCCGCAAGAAGGAACACGGATGGCCCCTAGTCCCTTTACATGAGGTTCAATTTCAGCTAATTCTTTCTTATCTATTTTTGAAATGTGTAAATCGTTTTGTAAGCCTCTTTCATATAAGTTATGTAAAAGAGGCAGTTCTTCTCTTTCTGTAGCGACAATTACTTTTCCGCACATGTCATAAGCGATGTCATTTTCTTTACAAAATTGAACCATAGCTGCATTTCCTTCTTTGGCAAACTTTGCTTTATAACTCCCTGGTTTATAATAAATGCCAGAATGAATTACTCCGCTATTATGTCCAGTTTGATGGTGTGCAAGTTCCTTTTCTTTTTCAATGATCGCGACTTTCGCACGAGGGAATTTTTTCGTTAAAGCCATTCCAGTTGATAGACCAACAATTCCTCCGCCAATAATTATAAAGTCATACACTCTAATTCCCCCTTAATCGTATAAAGTGAAACTTTAATCAGTGGGGTTTCGTCCATCCCCACTGATTATTAGTCTTCACCAATCGGGCGTTTACGGGCAGTTAATCTTCCACCTAACTTCTTTGCTTCAGCCGAATTTTAAGGTGGGAGTTTTACTGCCCGGCAAATAGCGGGATAAAAGGCAGGTCTATTCGAAAGACCCGCCGTACATATTATTTAGAAAAACAACCGCGCTGACGCATGAGTTCTCTATATAAATCTTTATTTTTCTTAAATGCAGCTCTTCCGTGCATCCAAAATAAATTGTTTAAAAGAACTAAGTCACCAACTGGTAATTTTAATGCATGTGTTGCCCTTGAGTTTTCAACTGAATAGGATAAGTCTTTCAAATAGTTCGCTTGTTCCATATTATCTGGATAAGCGAACTGATCAATAAAGCAAATACATGGTGCGTTATTTATATCAAAAAACGTTTCACGATAGACGATTTCTTGCGCATTTTTACTTGGTGGTGCTTTATACGTAATTTTAACAGATGCGAGTGAATGGTTTCTAAATTTTTGAAGATCTTCCCAATCGTCTAAATGTAGTAAACGAGATTCTCCTCCTACTGCATTTTGCTCTTCCATTTTCATCATAAGAAGCCAATCTGTCGGTTCATCAACGAATGTACCGTCTGTATGAAGTGTAAACAATCGGTACGCTTGACGAAGGTAAGAATCACTACTATCCGTATCTTTCACATTAAATCTAGCATAATACGTTCCTGTCATTGCATCAAAGTTTGGCGTCCCAATTAAATGGGTCAATGCTGTTGCAAATTTCACGTAATCTGCTGGATCTGCCGTTTCACCTTGCACCCCAATTGTAAATCCGCCCGTTTCACGGTCATGAATAATGCCGCGAATGTTATCCATAAATGATTGCCCAAAAATCTTTCTCATTCCATCAGCAAGATTAAACCGTGAATACGGAATGTATTGTAATGACTGCTCTGAATGCTCTTTTACCTCTTCAAAAAACTGCTTAAGCAATTGCTGATTTAACATAATATGATATAAACGTTTATGCTCCGGATGAGGAATAATTTCATAACCCTCATATTTTTTTGCAAACTTCATCTTCGTACTTTGTTCTGTAATAATCGACATTTCAATTCCTCCCTAAATGAAATATGAAGAACGTATTGACGCTTTTTACAGACAGTTATCCTTATCTTCTTATGCCGAGATTTGGTCTTACTGCCCTAACAGCAAAAAGCCAGTCATACGCACCACGACAGAAAATCGTAGAAACGTACAACTGGCTTATCATTACGAGTGTCTTTAATCTCTTAAAGTACAATAATAATAGACAGTTCATATGAAAACATGTGTAAACAGGAAAACAAGATCGAATTTAGAGAAGGCTAATTTCTCGAATGGACCTTATTAATTAAATAATAATTCTAAATATTCTAACTGTCAATTCGTTTTTTATTATTTCCTCGACATACTTTACACATTTTATAAATCCCCTTTTTTCGCTTCTTGTTTTACAACTTGAATTTCTTTTCACGTATTCATCTTACTTACTCCCAAATAAAATAAGCCAGTCGCATCTCTTTAAAGGAAATACAACTGGCTCTCATTTATCGTTATAAACTAGACATTGATTATAAATTTGTTTCCTCGTACTCTTCCACAGGCTTTTCATCATTTAAATAACTTACATATTGGCGATGCAAATCTTTGACCGCACTGACGATAGCATTTTGCGCTTTTCCTTGATAATGATCTGTAATATCTTGCACAATTTCTTCAATACCATCTCGTAAACTATGTCCTCTTAAAATTTGGGCGACGAAGCCTCTCCCGTGCTCTGTTGCAAGCGTACATGACGCTTCAATAATGACATGATATTTATGATCTGCTTCAATTGTAATTGTTAACGTTTCGTACATACTGCGAACCGCCATCCCTTTCGGAAGTCTCGAATGTCCAGCCATGAAAAAAGTTCCTTTGCGCATATTTCACCCTCCGTTACTATGTTAAAAGCCAGAAAAGCATCGTATACAGCTGCATTGAATTTTATTTACTCCCCTTATCCTTCTAGCTCGTACTCCTGCTAAAGAAGCTCAAGTGGAAAGAAGTTACTCTCTTCATTTTCAAATATAAATCCGGGCTTACAGCGAGGCTACTCACTGCCATCCGATACTAAATTAATCATAATGTAAATAAACTGAATATTCAATATTAATTTGATAAGAAAGTTCCAAATCCCCACAACATATACTGTTCAAAAGAAAAAAGGAAGTGGTCTCATGTATTACGGAACAAAAGGCTGGTACGTAGCTGAACTTAAAAAATTAGGTGTCCGCTATCATGAAGGACGAAAACTAGAAAGTTACCGCGGACACGTATTGCGCAATTTATTAATCGCACAACAAGAGAAAACGAAAGAAGAGCAATCTAATATCGATTGATTCTCGAAATATATTAGCGGTTCAACATAGTATATCGACTTATCGACAAATCACCTCCCCATTCCACCAACCAATCACACATTCATACAAACCAAAAAGGCCACCCTAACGGGTGACCTTTTTTCTTATTCACAAACAAGAATTTGTCTAGAAAATGATCCTTTTCTTGTGATACAGCGGTCTGTAATTTCAAATCCCGCTTCATGAATCATGTCGTCCATTGTTTCCATCGTGACAACGACTACTTTTTTTGCGATACGGCGCGCACTTGAAAGAATCGAGAGTTGATCTTCTGGTGTTGCGTGCGTAAATAGGTCGTATGGCATATCGATAATTGCGACGTCGTAGTTCTCAGTAATTTCTTCAATTGGGCCTTTTGTTACTGTTCCTTCAAACCCGAAATGTGCGATGTTTTTTCTCGTTCCAAGAACTACAAGTGGATTTATATCTCTACCAACGATGTTAATCCCCATAGAAAGTGCTTCTACCACTACTGTTCCAATGCCACAGCACGGGTCAATTGCTCGTACTCCATCTGGGTTTGGTACAGCGATATTTGCGACAGCTCTAGCAACACGTGTGCTCAGTGATGTCGAATAGCTATGCGGTTTTTTTATGTGATGATACCAAACTGGATCACTTTCTACATAGTGCCCGAAGTACCAACGTCCTCCAAGAGGAACAATCCCGAATACGCGCTCTGGATTACGAACGTCTGCTTCTCCTTCAATATGCATACCGAGGTCTCGTTCAATAAGGCGTCTTTCCCCATATTCAATTTTATTTTCTTTACCAAGATCATTGATTTTAACGAAGATAACTTTGAATGTCGCTCCTGCTAAATCAATTTGTTCCACTTGTTCTAAAATGCTTTCTAAGTCGTCCCCTTCATACATAACCTCAACGCGCTCTTTAATAAACGGACTTCTACTCGGAGCAATCTTGACTTCACTTTTCAAAATATTAACGTGAGACTCCATCCCAAAGAACGAGCGCATTTCCAAGTAACATAAAGCACGCTCCTCTTCGCGAAACGCATACGTATATATACATGCAGGTGTTTTACTATGATTACTCAATCTATTATCATCCTTTATCGTTTAAAATTGTTATGATCACAATTACTCGAATATTTTTGTATATAAAATTAAATGATATCATATGCCGGAAATAAAGAGAAACCTTTCTAAATCCTTTCGCAAATAAAAGAGACTGCCTATTGGCAATCTCTTTATTTTTAATAACAAAAAGAAGATACATTCTGAGCTTGTTCTTCCTAGTAATCTAGCATACTACCATAAGTTGCTTCTCCTAATGTATCATTTGAAATTGTCCTTAACATATACATTCCCTTCCTCCAAAGGAAGCTTTTTCTGATCAACCCGTTTCGCTTTTCCCGTTTCAAGATCGGTTTGGAAAGTCGAAAAATACCACATTCCTTCTCCATTATCATAATTCCCAATAAGAAACTTCCCTTTATCTAAAGCTTTAAAACAAGTTCCTGTAATACCAAAATCATCTTCATCGATTTTCACTTCGAGCACTTTCCCTCTATGAATGTAAAAAGCTTTCACTGTTGAAAAATTAGAAGACTCACGTTGCAGTGCTACGAAAAAATCTGGTGTACCTTTACTTACAAATCCATTTTTTCTAGACGTATTAAATACAAACTCTCCAATTTTCGCCTCTTGCAAATATAATGTCGCGCTTGTAGATTGTAAGGCAAGCTGATATTCACCTTTATATATTTGATCCCCTTCTTGTGCACCAACCCAAGGTTCTTTTTGCGCTTCATGTTGTTCATTATTCGAAAAAACATGCAAAGTATACGCTTCTCCCTCAGTAGAATTCATTAAAACAGTGTAGCGACTTTGCACTTGTGGATTTATTTGTGACCCTTGTATTTTCCTACTCTCTTTTTTATTCCCCTGGGTATCCTCTACCTTCGTCACTACTTTTTCATCTGAACCTTCTTGAGCACATCCACTTAACACTAAACTTACAACGATACTCCCCATCAATAATTTCTTCATCTTGCCCCCCTAAATGAAAAGCTGATTAAAAATAATATTTTTAATCAGCCCACTTTATTTTCTATGAAATTAGTCTTCAATTAAATTAGACATTACATACGCATATACTAATGATTCTGTATGTGCAATGGAACTCTCATGCGTACGTTCAAAAGCGTGAGAAGAATCAATACCGGCTCCAATTAATGCATGTTTCACATCAAATCCAGCGCGAATCGCAGCTGATGCGTCAGATCCGTAGTACGGGTAAATATCTACTTTATATTCAATATTGTTCGCTTTCGCAAGTTCAACTAAATGTTTACGTAATGCATAATGGTATGGACCACTAGAATCTTTTGCGCAAATAGATACTGTATATTCATCAGATGTTTGTCCATCACCTAACGCTCCCATATCAACTGCTAAATATTCTACAGTTTCTTCTGGAATGTTAGAGTTTCCACCGTATCCAATCTCTTCATTATTAGAAATTAAGAAATGCGTCGTATATGGTAATGTTACATTTTCATCTTGCAATCTTTTAATTAATTTTAATAGAATTGCTACGCTTACTTTATCATCTAAATGACGTGATTTTATGTATCCACTGTCTGTAATTTGAACACGCGGATCGAATGAAACGAAGTCTCCTACTTCAATTCCTAATTCACGTACTTCATCAGCTGAAAAGACACGCTCATCAATACGAACCTCAATATTTTTCTCATCGCGTTTCGCTTCACCTGCATCTTTATATACGTGTACAGATGTTTGATGCATTAAAATCGTTCCTGTATACGTCTTACCGCTTGACGTTTCAATTTCGCAATATTCCCCTTCTACAGAGTTCCAGCGAAATCCGCCAATCATAGATAAACGAAGACGACCGTCAGATTTAATTTCTTTTACCATCGCACCTAACGTATCAACATGAGCAGTTAATAAACGATGTTGATCATCATTTTTCCCTTTTACCGTTAAAATAAGAGCGCCTTTATTATTACGCTTCGTCTCTACATTCCACTCACTCACATAGTTTTCAATGAAATTAATAATTTTCGCCGTATTTCCAGATGGACTCGGAATAGAGACAAGCTCCTTAATGAGTTCCATCGTTTCTTTCGTATGATGTGCCATTGTCGTTTCCTCCTCATTTTCTCTATTATTCAGTATACAAAATTTGCTATGAAACCTCTACTTATATAGTCTAATTTTCTAAATTATAGTAAAATTCTCTTTAGTATGTAAAAAGGAGCTATAAAATATGAATATATCAAAAAAATATATACACATTGCACTCATTTGGTTTTTAGCATCATTACTTTGTTTACAAGTTTTTTATGCTGTTCATACTACTACTTCTATTACAATCGGCTGGGGATTAACGGCTATCTTCTTCATTATTGGCCTCATTGCAGCAAAAAAGCATAGCGTTAGTGAGTAACGCTATGCTTTTCCTATGAAACTATTCTTCTGAAACATCTAATAAATAAATCCCTCTTTCAAATCCACCGTGCTCTTCTTTTTTTTGCTTACGAAGGCGCTCTACATCTTCAATTGTTGCTCCTTCTGCACGCGCTAATGACATAATCACTTCCAGTGCATCCGCAAGAGAATCTAACGCATGTTCACGCTCTTTCATAGAAGCAAATTCACGAACTTCTTCCGTTCCAATTTTCGCTAACGCTTGTATGTAAGCTTGGCCTGTTAATTTTTGTGCTGTATATGTTTTTCCAGACATTAATATTTTCTCTGGAACACGGTCTCTTACTAACTTGTTATAAGTTGACATCATTCATCCTCCTATGTTCAATAACACCCGAGCTCTGCTTTATCCCGCATTAACGGGCAGTAAAACTCCCACCTCAAAATTCAGACGGGGAAAAGAAGTTAGGTGGGAGATCAACTGCCCGTAAACGCCCGATTGGTTCAACTAATAATCAGTGGGGGATGAACAAAACCCCCACTGATTAAAGTTTCACTTTATAGAAAAACCACTCTTTTTTCACACACGCACTTAACATATCAATTCCTGATCCGTGCGCCCTTACATGCGGAAAGAAATAGTGCTCTGATTTTTCTTCTTCATTACCATATAAAGTTTGGTACTCATCTGGAATCACTTCTTTTTTCACATCTTTTTCTTTCGTTACTTCACCAGAAAACGCAACACTTGGATGCCCTTCAAAAAATAATGCAGTTCGTACAGCCATAGATGGTGTACTGTGCAATGCATAATATACAAACAAAATTATACCGGTAATACCTATAATTTTTTTCATGTATGACTCCTTAAAAAAAGTGCTAACACAATTATACTAAAATGTGTTAGCACTTTCTCCCTTTTATCCCGAATTAACGGGCTAATAATGAGTGGGAGGTGAACAAAATCTCCTACTCATTAAACTTTCACTTTATTCCCCTTTAAATACTGGTAGACGTTTTTCTAAAAACGCAGCAATACCTTCTTTATGGTCAGCTGTTTGTCTCATCGCATATTGACCGCGTTTTTCAAGTTGCAACGTTTGTTCTAAATTAGAGCGATTGACTTCACATAAAATTTGCTTCGTTTGAATCATCGCCTTAACCGGTTTCTGTAACCATTCATTAATTTTTTGCTTCACAGCCGTTTGGAAATCCTCGCCAATTACTTTATCAATTAAACCGATATCTAACGCTTCTGTTGCCGATAATTTCTTGCCTTCCCAAATAATTTGCTTCGTCATATTTTCACCGACGCGCTTTTGTAGGAAGAAATGACCGCCACCATCTGGAATTAAAGCGATTCCAATAAAGTTCATCGCAATAACTGACGATATATCTGCCATCACATAATCAGCAGTTAATGCAATACTTAATCCAAGACCAGCAGTTGGTCCATGAATTGCACTAATCACAAGCTTCGGCATCGTATATAAAGTTACAACGACTTCAGAAATGGTATTCATAATACCGTCAAACTTGCTTTCATCATTACTTGAAAGCATCGATTTAATATCCCCACCCGCAGAAAAACCACGGCCGTTCCCGCATAGTACAACAATATGCGCAGAACTCTCCGCTACTTCTTTCAACTTTTGTAATAGCTCTTTTAACGTTGGCTCATCTAATGCATTTAACACTTCTGGGCGATTGACCATCACCGTTGCTACGCTTCCTTCATATTTCACAACCACAGATTCTGTTTTACTCGTTACTTCCATCATATACCCCTCTTTTCTACATAAAGATTATACTTATATAATTATAGAAAACAGGTAAAAAATCCTTCTTTTTTCTTAATTTTCTGTCTAATAATCTCACAATTTGTATATATCCTGTATAAAACATACCATTTCGTTAAAAAATATAGCAATCAAAGTCCGTTTATCCATACCTTTCATCTATCTATCATTACAATAAAATAATGTCTTCTTGCATGTAATGCTTAAAAATTAATATTGAAATTCATTCGCCTTACTATAAAAAGGTATTTATCCCCTCACTCAGGTGCTGAAATAAAAGAATGAAGAAATGGAGGAACATATGGTTAATAAGTTGAAACAGACGGATAACTACTTCCCACATTTCCTACTGCTATTCATTGTGTTTCAACCAATTTTAGATTTACTAACATCTTTTTCAATCTATGTATTACATATGAGCACAACAGTCGGAATCGTAGTCCGTTTCGCCTTTATGCTTCTTGCATTAGGGTATCTACTTCTTCATCACAAACAACAAGGTGCGAAAAAATACATTCTCTACTTATGCTTACTTGGAACTGTACTCACAATCGGCCTTGTTAATAATTTAATGGTCAAATCTCCCGTTTCTTTCGGAGAAGAAGTGAAATTTATTTTAAAAAGTGTATATCCAATGGTACTACTGTTTGGGTATATTATCGCTCTTACAGAGTTAAAAAATAACGAATATGCGTTTCATAAAATCATTATCTATTTCTTATATGCAACGTTAATTTTGAGCATCTCAATCATTGTGGCTATGTTGACTAGTACAGATTTCCCAAGCTATCCGAACTCAAAGATTGGTTCAAGGGGATGGTTCTTTGCTGGAAATGAGTTAAGTTCCATTTTCGCCATTACGTTCCCCATCGTTGTCTTGTACTCAATTCATAAAACAACTTCTTTCTCGAAAATCTATTACTGGATTCCAACTGTACTTGCGATGTATGCAAGTATTATGATTGGAACGAAAGTAGGCTATGGTGCCATTGTTATTACACTTGGTATCGCTCTTTTTTTCTTATTCATTGAATATATTATTCATCGTAAAAAAGAAGGAAAAGGATTCACATATCTTGTAAATACAATTGTTGTCGCTATCGTATTAGGAGGTATACTCATACTTACACCATATACTCCTATCGCCAAAAACATGAGCATCCATTTACAAATATATAAATATAAAAATTCAGTACAAGAAGGAAAGGAAATTAAGGAAGAACGTGAGCAGGGTGAACTAACAGACTCTGAAATGAAAAGTTTAATTTACAGTGATCGTGACAAGTTTTTAAACGTATACAAACAATACTATAAGGACGCACCCCTATCTCAAAAACTATTTGGAATGGGCTACGCTGGTAACTATACAACTACACCTAAGTTAGTCGAAATGGATTTCTACGACCTATTCTTTGCATTCGGCATTGTTGGATTCCTTATGTATTTGCTGCCGCTTCTTTATTTCGGTATTAAAATATTCATTCGCATCATTACTAACTTCAAAAAACTATTAAATGTAAAACACATGCTACTAGCTAACACACTCGTCCTATCGCTCGGCATCGGCTTTATGTCTGGTCACGTATTAACAGCACCAGCCGTAAGTATTTTCTTCGTTGTTATACTTGCTTATATGATTGTTGACTTGGGAATTGAATAACAAAAAGAAGGTACTCTGAAAAGTCCGTTATACTGGATTTTCGAGCACCTTCTTTTTATTTCATTCGTGTTTTACATACTCTAAATTTTCTTTTGCGATATTTTTATTATACCGTCTAAACACCTAAAAACTTCAATTTCTCTTTCTGTTCGTCGTTCGCCATTACTACAATTGTTTTTTCAATACTTGGATGTACTTGTTCAAGCGTTACACTCGCTCCAGCTTTATTTGACTGCTCAACAAAATTTAATAATGCCATCGCTCCTGACACATCCATATAGCGCACATCTTTCATACGTAAAACAATCGGTGACTTCACATCTTGTAAAGTAGTAAAAATACGATCTACTGATAAGAAAGAGAGCGGTCCTTGAATCGTATACGTTGCTTCTCTTTCTTTTACAATCGAAGTTTTACGTTCTTTACATTTCACAATGTATAGGATGAAGGAAAGAATAATCCCGAATGCAACAGCGATCATTAAATCAAACTTCACTGTAACGATCATCGTTACGAGCATAACAATAACATCACCTTTTGGCGCTACATGCATTTTCTTCATGCTTTCCCAATCGAACATTCCAATACCCGTTAAAATTAAAATACCTGATAATACAGCAAGTGGAATGTATTGTACGACTGAACCGAGTCCCATAATGAAAATAAACAATATAACACTATGCATACTTGCCGAAAGCGCCGTTTTACCGCCACTTCTTATATTAACGATAGATCGTACAGTCGCCCCTGCACCTGCTAATCCGCCGAACAATCCGCTCATCATATTACCGATACCTTGTCCGACAAGTTCTTTATTACTTTTATGACGTGTACCTGTCACATTATCCATTACGACTGACGTTAATAAAGAGTCAATCGAACCTAATAAAGCAATACTAAGCGCTGGTAAAATAAGTTCTGCTAATCCTGTTCCACTTAAAGATGGAATATGAAGCGTAGGCATCGCTTCTGGAATCGTTCCAATCTTTTCAATTACTTTATTTAGTGAAAGATTTCCGATAATCGGTACCTTCACTGTAAGCCCTTCTAACAATGAAGAAAATAAAGGCAACAACGCAGTCACACCGACTAACGCAACTAAACTAGATGGAATGGCCTTAATCCATTTTCCAGAAACAATCATTACAATGATCGTTAATACTACGAGCAGAAAACTATTTTGCACGTGTTTTATTTCACCTAAAATAATAATCAATGCAATACCGTTCATAAATCCTGAAACGACAGGATACGGAATATATCGAACGTAAGAGCCTAGCTTACATACCCCGAATAAAATTTGAAAAAGTCCCGCCATCATAAATGCTATAAAACTCGCCTCTAACCCGTGCGTCGCAATAACTCCTGTCGCGATAACCGTAATCGGTCCAGTTGGCCCAGTAACCTGACCAGGTGTACCACCAAATAACGCTGCGAATAAACCTGCAAAAATGGCACCATACAATCCGACCAGTGCTCCTTCAGACGTTCCCGTTGCCGCAATACCAAACGCAATGGCAAGTGGCAACGCAACAATCGCAACCGTAAATCCTGCTAAACATTCCTTTGCAATTTTTTGAAACATAAAATAACCACCTTCATATAAAGTCCACGTTCCATTGTACACCTAAAAAGATTTATTCGTTAGCGTACTTTTTACAGTCTCGTGAAGTAAACGTATTCAATGAAAAGTTTCCCCCTTACCTTTGGAAACAATTGCAACTATGCTATAATGAACAAATTAAATCTTTTACTATATACTTGGAGGCACTATGCTAACTTTTGAAGAAAAATTATCGATCATTGAATCTTTCCCTGAATTAGAAAGAAAGAACGTATCATTAAAACGCGTAAACTTTCACTTTGAAGAAAGTCGTTTAGATAAAAAGAACGTTGTATATCATTTACACCCAAATGGAAACGGATTTGTATATGCAAGCGGTATTAAAGGTTACAAAACGGACGATAAAGGTATGATTAACATCCGTGAATTTTCAGCGGAAGAATTACGTTCAGTAATTGAGCAATCAATTGAACTATTATCACAAGAAGAAGTAGTAATCCCTGCAGAACCTGCGAAAGAAGAAGAATGGCATAACGAAGATGGTCATATTCTTACTCTTATATCAGAGGATGACATGTGGAACGTTTATGCTGGCGTAAACTTAGACGGTACATTCAACTCTTATCCAGAAGCAGCGGAATACCTTGATGAAGAAGGTTTTTCACGTAAATAATAAAAATGCCTTTCCAAATTGGAAAGGCATTTTTATTATTTTTTCGTACCTTTTAACGACTCTCTCAACACAAATTTCTGCAGTTTCCCACTCGCATTACGAGGAAGTTCATCCACAAATAAATAATGACGTGGGCGTTTATAATCTGCTAATTCATCACTTTCTTTACAATACTTTTCTAAATCAGCTTCTGTGATTGTTTCATCTTTCTTTACAATAACGGCTACAACACGTTCTCCCCATAATTCATCAGGTTCACCAAGCACTGCAACATCTAATATACCAGGGTGACTATGGAGGTAATCTTCAATTTCACGAGGATAAATATTTACACCACCGCTAATTACCATATCATCCACGCGATCTGCAACGAATAAATAGCCGTCTTTATCAAAGTAACCTAAGTCACCTGAATGATACCATCCTTTATACAGCGATTTTGTGTTTGCTTCTTCACGATTATGATAGCCAGCCATCATAGTCGGACCGCGCAAAATAATTTCTCCCACTTCATAAGGAGGTAATACATCATCTGGCTCTGCAGGTGCATCTTCGTTCGGCTTTACAATACGAATTTCATGGCTAAAACATGGCGTCCCTGCTGAACCAGCTTTCGTAATTTGATCCTCTTCCACGAGAAACGCAACAACTGGCCCCATTTCTGTCATTCCGTATATTTGGACGAGATCAATATAAAGACGTTCTTTACATTCCTTCACTAAAGCCGGTGCCATTGCTGCTCCGCCATATATACCAATTTTCATCGAAGTTAAATCATATTGGGATAAATCTTTTTGCAGCAACATATTCCACATCGTCGGTGCTGCAAAGAACGTTGTAATCTTCTCTTCTTGAATCGTATGTAATACTGTTTCAGTATCAAAGTGATGCAAAATAACATTCTTTCCGCCAACTTGAATGCGCGGTATAATCCCAGCATTCAACTCACCACAATGATATAAAGGTGCTACTACAAGCCCGACACTATCCCTGTTATATTTTAAGAAATACGTACAAATCATACTATGCTCAGTCATTTCACGATGACGATGCAATACGCCTTTCGGATGCCCTGTCGTACCGCTCGTATAAAGCATAGAGCAATAATCCATTTCATCAATTTCGATATCTACTTTCTCAGAAGATGCTGCATTTACTTTTTCATGGTAGGAGCTTGCATAGGAAGGTTTATCGTCTTCTACATACCAAAAGGATGTATTTGGAAAATCCCTTTCAATCATAGCAACAGTTGACTCAACTGCTTTTTCAAAGACAACTACTTTCGAGGATGCGTCCTGAAGAATATAAGATACTTCTTTCGCTTTTAAGCGGAAATTAATTGGATTAAAGATTGCACCAATTTTTGCACAAGCTAAGTAAACGTTTACAAATTCACGACAGTTATATAAGTAAACAGATACACAATCTCCCTTTCTTACTCCCTCTTCTAATAGAGCGTGCGCCGTTTTATTTATTTGTTCATCCCACTGTTTATACGTCCAGCGAATATTTTTTTCTGGTTCCACTAACGCCTCTTTATTCGGATACTTACCAACAGATAAATCAAAAATTCTCCCTATCGTCATGTACATGCCAACAATTTCCCCCTTTTCTCTTTCATAAATCTATCATTTCGTCTATAAGTAGACATTGTCCTCTATAAAATTGACTAATTTTTCTGATTATTATCGACATAGTTTTACAAATGGAGGTATGTTTTTATTCACTTCTCAGTAAATAAAATTATATCGGCGTTTTTTTGAATATATCGACCGCAACTTGAAATATATCAGCGATTTTTAAAATATATCGACCGCAACTCAATATATATCAGCGATTTTTTGAATATATCGACTTACCGACAAAAACTGACAAAATAAAACGAAACTTTAATCGGGTTTTTACAGGCAGCCTTCCCCCCGCAAATAGCCGGATAAAAAAGAGACTGTTCCAAATCGGAACAGTCCTCTTATGCTTAAACAAACAGCTCTTCTAAAATTTTCAGTTTATCTTCTGTATATTTTACAAAGCCATCGTTATATGATTTTGGATCTTTCGGATTCGCGAAATGCGTAATTGCGCCCGTCTTCGGATGAACAAACTTACTTGAAGCACCACAGCCAAGCCCGATAATCGATTGTACTTCTTCCATTATGACAATGTTGTAAATACTTTCTTGCGTAGGCATTGCATAACCAACGTTCTCTAAGTTACCTAAAATATTCTTTTGACGATATAGGTAATATGGTACGTAATTATGCTTTTGCGTCCACTCTTCTGCTTCGTGCATCATCGCTGTAATTTCTTCGCGACCAGCTACTTTATATTTACGTTTGTTTTGCGTCATTTCAGAAGCACGTTTAAATGATAACGTATGAACTGTTAACGATTCTGGCATTAACTTTTCTGTCTCATCTAACGTGTGCTTGAAGATATCTAGCCCTTCACCAGGAAGACCAATAATTAAGTCCATATTAATATTGTTCATTCCCATTTCACGAGCTAAGTGATACTTCTCAATTGTTTCTTCTACAGTATGATGACGCCCAATTGCTTTTAATGTCTCTTGATGGTATGACTGCGGATTAATACTAATACGGTCAATATTCCATTTATTTAACACTTCTAGCTTAGCTGGCGTAATTGTATCAGGGCGACCTGCCTCAACTGTTACTTCACGCACATTTTTCACATCTGGGAACGCTTCATACATTTCTTCATACAGCATATCCATCTCTTCTGCTGTAATACTTGTCGGTGTACCGCCGCCGTAATAAATCGTCGTAACTGTTACACCTTTTTCTTTTAAAAACTTACCAATTTCACGAACTTCATAATGTAAACCACCTAAGAATGAATCAACAGAGCCTTGGCGTCCGTTAATTGCATAAGCCGGGAATGTACAATATGCACATTTTGTTGGGCAGAATGGAATACCGATATAAATACTTACTTCCTCTTTCAAACGGTATAAATCCGGAACTACCGCTAATTGGCAATCCACAATACGCTGAAGAAGTTCAATTTTCTCTTCATGAATTAAATAGCTTTCACGAAGCTCTTGATGCGCTTCTTCTTTTGACATACCATTTTGAAGCATTTTATGAAGAAGTTTTGTCGGACGAACTCCTGTTAAAATGCCCCAGCTTTGTTCAAGACCAGTTAACTGCTGAAGAACAGAAAGATATACATAAGAAACAACGTGCTTCACTTGCTTCATACGCTCTTTCTCATCTGTGAAAGCAGATAAATCTTTTGCGAACGTTTCTTCATACACATTTCCAGTAGCAACATCTGTTAAACGAGCAGATGCTTTCACATTCTCTTCAATGTGTATATCAACGATAAGATTTGCTTCCTCTTGTTCAAATCCAATCGTACTATCTTCAAAAAATAAGCCGCCAATATTTTGTAGCGGACGTAAAAAACGATCATCTTGTAACGTTTTAATTGAAATTAACAACATTATCACCTTTTCATTTGCAAACTCTCTTTAGTTTACTTGAAGGGCGTTTGCAGGTCAATACAGAAGGTTTTACCTTATTCCTTCTATTAATAACTTAAAGGCATAAGAGATAACATTTCTCTTATGCCTTTTATACATCTATTAACTATTTTTAGTCATAAATCTTAAACGTATTCCTAATAACACAAGAACAAAACCAACGAATGGGAGATAGTTCATATCATGTCCTGTGGCTGGAAGTTGTTGATTATTAGAAGAACCTTCCCCTTTTTCGGGTAAGTTAGGCTTCTCTGTTCCTTCACCTGGTGTTTCTGTTCCTCCACCTGGTGTTTCTGTTCCTCCACCTGGTGTTTCTGTTCCTCCACCTGGTGTTTCTGTTCCTCCACCTGGTGTTTCTGTTCCTCCACCTGGTGTTTCTGTTCCTCCACCTGGTGTTTCTGTTCCTCCACCTGGTGTTTCTGTTCCTCCACCTGGTGTTTCTGTTCCTCCACCTGGTGTTTCTGTTCCTCCACCTGGCTCTTTTTGATTTGTAATTTGAAGTTTTATAACTTCAATTTTTTGATTAGAAATCGTAAACTTAACTTCCTTATTAGATAAAGTGTATCCTTCTGGAGCCTGTACTTCTTTTAAAATGTAATCTCCTGGTTCAAGTTTCTTGGAAATTGCTTTACCATTTTTATCTGTTGTTAATTTGTCTATTTTCGTTCCGTCTTTCAAAATTTCAAAAACTGCGCCTGCTAATATTTTATTTGTATCATTCGCATCTACCTTTGTAATTTCTACTTGACCTGTTATTTTTTCTTTCACTTTTTCATTCAATACTTCTTGTTTTACTAATTCATTTGCTACGATGTTTACTTCTACTGTCACTTCCAGCGCCTTATAACCTTCTGGCGCTTTCGTTTCCTCTAACGTGTATTTTCCTGGCACTACGTTTTCGAATTTCACAACACCATCTTTATCTGTTGTTTTCATTTCTCCAACTACTTGACCACTTTCGTTTTTCAGTATAAATTCTGCGCCTGCTAGAACTTTTCCACTCTCTGCATCCTTTTTGATTACTTGTAAGCTTCCTAGTTCTTTCGCGTTTTCCACTTGTACTTGTACTACTTTATTTGCTTCTACAACGACTTCAATTTCTTCTTTTAACAACTTATATCCTTGTGGTGCTTTCGTCTCTTTTAATGTGTACTTCCCTGGTTCTAATTTCTGAGAGATTACTTTACCTGTTTTATCTGTTCGTAATGTCTCTACTTTTTTACCATCTTTATACACTTCGAATTCTGCGTCTGATAATACTTTCGCTTTATCATTCGCATCTACTTTTACGATTTCGAATTGACCTGTTACTTTTTCGTTCGTCACTTCTTGTTTTACTACTTCATTCGCTACGATGTTTACTTCTACTGTCACTTCTAGCGCTTTATAACCTTCTGGCGCTTTCGTTTCCTCTAACGTGTATTTTCCTGGCACTACGTTTTCGAATTTCACAACACCATCTTTATCTGTTGTTTTCATTTCTCCAACTACTTGACCACTTTCGTTTTTCAGTATAAATTCTGCGCCTGCTAGAACTTTTCCACTCTCTGCATCCTTTTTGATTACTTGTAAGCTTCCTAGTTCTTTCGCATTTTCTACTTGTACTTGTACTACTTTGTTTGCTTCTACAACGACTTCAATTTCTTCTTTTAACAACTTATATCCTTGTGGTGCTTTCGTCTCTTTTAATGTGTACTTCCCTGGTTCTAATTTCTGAGAGATTACTTTACCTGTTTTATCTGTTCGTAATGTCTCTACTTTTTTACCGTCTTTATACACTTCGAATTCTGCGTCTGATAATAGTTTCTCTTTATCATTTGCATCCACTTTTACAATTTCAAATTGACCAAGGCTCTTACTATTCGTTACTTTGACATCAATAACTTTTTCACCGTCAACTGTTACATGAATTACTTGTTTTGTTAACTCATAACCTTCTGGCGCTTTTGTTTCTTCTAACGTATATTCCCCCGGCACTAGTCCGTCTACTTTTACAATTCCAGACTCATCTGTTGTAATTCCTTCTTTTACAACATTTCCTTTCACATCTTTCAATGTAAATTGTGCGCCTGCTAAACGTTTCGTTTGATCTTTATCATCCATTTTAATAATTTGTAGAGAACCTAAGATTTTTTCGTTTTCTGCCTCTATTTTTACTACTTCTTTCTCGTTTTGAATTGTTACTTTCCATTCTTTATTAGAAAGTTTATAGCCCGTTGGTGCTTTCGTCTCTTTCACTGTGTATTCACCTAATGGTAATTTCGGTGACATCACTTTTCCACTCTCATCTGTTTTCAGTTCCGCTACCTTTTCACCATCTTTATACACTTCGAATTCTGCGTCTGATAATACTTTCGCTTTATCATTCGCATCTACTTTTACGATTTCGAATTGACCTGTTACTTTTTCGTTCGTCACTTCTTGTTTTACTACTTCATTCGCTACGATGTTGACTTCTACTGTCACTTCCAGCGCTTTATAACTTTCTGGCGCTTTCGTTTCCTCTAACGTGTATTTTCCTGGCACTACGTTTTCGAACTTCACTACGCCATCTTTATCTGTTGTTTTCGTTTCTCCAACTACTTGACCACTTTCGTTTTTCAGTATAAATTCTGCGCCTGCTAGAACTTTTCCACTCTCTGCATCCTTTTTGATTATTTGTAAGCTTCCCAGTTCTTTCGCGTTTTCCACTTGTACTTGTACTACTTTATTTGCTTCCACAACGACTTCAATTTCTTCTTTTAACAACTTATATCCTTGTGGTGCTTTCGTTTCTTTTAATGTGTACTTCCCTGGTTCTAATTTCTGAGAAATCACTTTACCTGTTTTATCTGTTCGTAACGTATCTACTTTCTTGCCATCTTTATACACTTCAAATTCTGCGCCTGATAATAGTTTCTCTTTATCATTTGCATCTACTTTCACGATTTCGAATTGACCTGTTACTTTTTCAGGGATTTTTTTATTCAACACATCTACAGTAATTACTTTATTAGCCTCTACATTTACAGGAACTGAACTAGATGATAGTTCATATCCTTTCGGGGCTTCTACCTCTTTTAATGTATATGTTCCAACTGGAAGTTGTTTTGATAAAGCTTCACCTTTACTGTCTGTAATAATTGTTTCGACAACTTTCCCATCTTTATCGATAACATCAAATTTTGCACCTGGTAGAAGTTGACCAGATTCATTATCTTTTTTCAACAATTTAAATTGGCCATTTTCAACTTTTTTCGTATTCTTCATAACAAGTTCAATTACGTTTGTACTATCAATTGTTACTTTTACTGGTGTATCAACTTTTATATATCCTTCTGGTGCACTAATTTCTTTTACAAAATAATCACCAAGTGGTAAATCTTTTACTTCCGCAATACCCTTTTCGTTTGTTGTAACAGTAGCCACAACAGTATTATCTTTGTCTATAACATCAAATTTTGCGTCTTTTAAAACAATGTTTTCATCGTTTTCATCAACTTTTTTAATTTGTAAATTTCCTTTTTCAGCTGCTGGCTTATTCCACTTTGGCCAGTTAAATTTAAAGTTATGAACCTCAAATCCATCTCTTTGGTGTAATCCTCCAACATAGGCTTGTCCATTAATAGAACCACCTTTTGTCTCTACAACTGCATTAGGTGCAAACACACTACCTACTACACCATAACCTTTAGTTGTTATCTTTGTAGCATTAGGAAACACCCAAATTACCTTACTAGCTAACTCAGTAAAAGATGAATTAGGGTCGTATGCTTGAGATGTATTAATTAAGTCTGTTGCCATCCCAGTATTTCTTGTATCATACAAAATTGCACCGCCACCAAAACTCACTTCTTCTGCATCTGAATAAATAACAATGAAGTCTTTATTCTCTACATTTGGAAGATAAACGTCTTTTACATCAAATGTTTTCTTTCCCGTTTGGCCTGAAGAGACATAAATATTAGGGTTGTTTACATCTTCACCGATTCCAAAGCTCATATTAAGTGTTGGCTTATCAGTGTGTAATTGGCCCGCATCCCCGATTACACCATCAACGTCTTTTCTAAATTCTTTAAACTTAGCATCAATCTCCGCTTGCTCTTTATAAGAGATACGGTCATATGACGTTTTCATTGCGCCATCTGGGTCACCGTCTTTTGTCATGGCCACTGTTCCATCTTGAATAATTACTTGTCCTGCTCCCGCTTTCGTAAATTGACCGCCTAGTAATAATGATGGATATCCTTCATCTACCCAAGTTGCTCCAGCTAAGTTATTTGCTCCAGTTGCAGCCGCTACGACTGTATAACTTGATGCGTTCATATTTTTCTGAACAGCCATCGCACCTTCAATATCCGCACTCGTTGCACTATGATCTCCAAAAATGATGGCGTTGTAATAAGATACATCACCTAAACCTTTTAATTCTGTTGTAGCTGCCTCTGCTTTAAATGGTAAATGGATTAAAAAATTCATACATATTAGTAATACAACTATTAAACTACTACTTAACTTTTTAATTTTTTGATTAAATGATTTCCTCAAGAAATTCATTCCCCCTTTTAAACTTCCTAAAATCATAAAAAGAAACACATTTCATATGTGCCAGATCTTACTCACATTAACTTAAAATAATCCATTTAAATAAAACAAAGAAACGCTACAACTAATTAATAAAATTACTACAATTCATTTTTGAAATAATACGTGAACTACACTATCATGCGGAAATGTTTTACATACGGGAGCCCAATAAAATTTATCTGAAGAATATTTCATGTGGTGTAACTATTTTGGGAACATCATCCACTTTACATTAGTTTTCTAAAGGATTCAAGTGAATTGTATAGATTTCATACACAATTCACAACCTAAAACGCTTTCATTCCTTTTAGTAAGTTCAACAAAAAAACGTAGCCACAAAGCTACGTTTTTCTTTCATCGTTTCGGTGTATTTTTATGGTTTTTCAAAAACGGAAGTGGGAATTGCTTACGGAAATGCTCTTTAATCATATACTCTACACCGTTCTCACTATTTGAACGTGTAATCCAATCTGCCGCTTGCTTTAACTCTACAGGCGCATTCCCCATCGCTACCCCGAGTCCAACGTTTTCAATGACCTCTAAATCTTCCATGCTATCCCCAATCGCAACCATTTCATTTAGCGAAATATTTAAATGCTCTCCAAGCAACTGTAATCCGCGTAACTTTGATACATTTTGCGGCAAAATTTCTATTCGTTTTGCGTCACATTCAACATACTCTATATCTTGGAATGCTTTTCTTAGCGTAGTTAGCCCTCTTTCCTTTTCACCTTTACTATGGAAAACAACATCAATTTTTGGTGCCGCTACCGGATGATCACGAAGCGCATCGCCTAACGAATCTACAAATTGAACTGGATAAAATAACGGATCTGCGCTTGATAATACAGTACGCGCAATTAAGTTTGGTGTATTTCTCTCCCGGTTTCCGATTGAAAACCGCTCATGAGAAATGCGTACATTACAATCAAAGTGCTCTAACACTTGCACAATGTTAAAAGTCTTCTCTTCAGATAATCTTCTTTGAACGTAAGGCTTATCTAACGTTGCTGAAACGAAAGCACCACCGTGTGTCACTAATATAGAATCTAATTTTAACGCCTTTGCTACTTTATGAGCGGATTGAAAATTACGGCTCGTAAATAATGTAACGTATACATCTTTTCTTTTCACAAATTCAATTGTTTCTCGTAATCCTTTTGCGATTTTTCCGTTATTGTATAGTAGTGTCCCATCTATATTAAGAGCTAGTAAGCGATAAATCATGTCGCACTCCCCCTCTTCGCTGTTGTACTCTATCCATAATTTATGAAATAAATGTAGCAAATAGAACGAGTTAGAATTACTACTGAAAATTTGGTTTACTATATACATATACACTCAGTAAAGGAGATAGTACAATGCAGGCACCACCTTCTTTTTACGAAGGCGACACGTTAGAAGTCGCAAAGAAATTACTCGGCCAAAAACTCGTTCATATTGTAGACGGAATAAAACGAAGCGGCATCATTGTAGAAGTAGAAGCATATAAAGGCCCAGATGATAAGGCCGCACATAGTTATGGCGGCAGACGAACGGATCGTACAGAAGTCATGTATGGCGCACCGGGGCATGCTTACGTATATTTAATTTACGGTATGTATCATTGTTTTAACGTCATTACAGCGCCAGTTGGCACCCCGCAAGGCGTTCTCATTCGAGCGCTTGAACCTGTAGATGGGATTGAAGAAATAAAACTAGCGCGCTACAACAAAACAGACATTACGAAAGCACAGTACAAAAATTTAACAAACGGTCCTGGCAAACTATGCCGTGCACTCGGAATTACTTTAGAAGAACGCGGCGTATCATTACAAAGTGATACGTTACATATTGAACTCGTTCCAGAAGAAGAACATATGTCATCACAATATAAAATAACAGCAGGACCTCGTATTAATATCGACTATGCAGAAGAAGCTGTGCATTATCCGTGGCGGTTTTATTATGAGGGGCATCGGTTTGTTTCAAAGAAATAAGCGATATCAACGATTTTTCAAATATATCTATCGTAACTTACAATATATCAACGATTTTTCGAATATATCTATCGTAACTTACAATATATCAACGGTTCGACAAGAAATATCGATTTATCGACAAATAATAACATTACGAATAAAAGAAGACTGTTCCAAAATGGAACAGTCTTTCCCTCTTACTCTGCACCTTCCGCAGTCGCAATATCATTTTCTAAGTTTTCTCTTGATAATTCAGCCGCCATAAAGTCAGCTGTTTCTGGAAGTGCTAAATGCATATGAGCTTTTTGACAAATTTGGATCGTACAGTTTTCTATAACATAGTCGAAAACATGTCCGCCCCCGCGAATTTCATCATCAATGTAATGTAAGTGGAACCCAGCTACACCAATGCCTTGCGCGTAATCTGGTGTCCAAAATCCAGCTAGTGTACCTTCTGTATTTTTAAACGAAAAGATTGGTTGTGATTTCGTCACTTCAACGAGCGGTGTATACGGTTTTTCTTGTCTTGGAACAGTTCTCGTCCTTACTTCACGGAACGTACCGTCCATTCGAATAGCGTAGAATAAGTTTTTACTCGGCATTAATTCATGTAATAACGCTTCAACTTCTTCACGATTCATCGGACGCTCTACCGTATAACTCATTTCTTTTTCAAAAAACGTTACAGTCGCAAATGGCGTTGTTTCTTCTGGCTCTACTTTTTCTGCTGAACCGTCTGAACGTAAATGATAAAATTCATTATCAAATGCAATCATTTCACCATCTAATTGATCAAATGTGCCGATGCCAAAATCACCATGTTCTTTTAGTTCCTCAAAGCTAATCACACCATCATATATACCATCTAATAGCGCAAGCATTGTAGATGTTTGATATACTTCATTACTCGTTTTCGTTTTTTTTGCATCAATATCAATTAATTGCGCAACAGTCATCTCAAATCTGCCTCCATTAGTTTAATTGGTTTGGTAATAATTTTTCGCTTAATTTAATGTTGTCACGATAGTCAATTGGAATATCAATAATGACAGGACCATCTGCTGCTAATGCTTCTTTTAATACCCCTTCTAATTCATCAGGCGTGTTAACACGAAGACCTAACGCCCCGAAACTTTCTGCATATTTCACAAGATCAACATCGCCAAATTCTGTAGCTGATGTTCTACCGTATTTCATCATTTGTTGGAACGCAACCATATCATATGTACCGTCTCTCCAAACGAGATGTACAACTGGTGCATTTAAACGTACCGCTGTTTCTAACTCCATCGAAGAGAATAAGAAACCACCATCACCTGACACGGAAACAACTTTTTTTCCCGGTTCAACTAAAGTAGCGGCAATTGCCCAAGGTAGTGCAACACCTAACGTTTGCATACCGTTACTAAATAATAGTCTACGTGGTTCATAAGAACGGAAACATCTCGCCATCCAAATAGAATGGGAACCGATGTCACACGTAACAGTTGTATCGTCACTAATTAAAGAACGAAGTGTGCGAATGACTTGAAGCGGATGCGTAACACCTTCAGAAGCGCGGTTTGGAACTTCTGCTTGCTCTGATAACTTCGCGCGTAATCGTTCTAACACTGCTTCTGATTCCGTGCTTAATACAAGTTTCGGTAATTTTTCTGCAATGCTATTTACAGTTAAAGCGATATCGCCAATTAATTCACGCTCTGGTTGGTAATCATGATCGATATCTGCTTGATGGTCATCAAGATGAATGATCGTTCTGTCCCCAAGTTTATTCCAAAATTTCGGATCGTACTCAATTGGATCATAACCGATAGAAATAACGAGATCCGCTTCTTCTAGTAAAATATCACCTGGTTGATTACGGAATAATCCAACGCGGCCGAAGAAATGATCTTCTAACTCACGTGAAATTGCACCAGCTGCTTGATACGTTTCAACGACAGGAAGTTCTGTATCAGCAATTAATTCACGAACAGCTTTCGTCACTTCATTTGTGCTCGCTCTCATACCGAGTAAAATAACTGGTAATTTCGCTGATTTTATTTTTTCTACCACATATGTAATATCATATGTGGGAGCGATTCCAAGCTGTGGCTTAGAAAGCGCACCGATAGACTCTACAGTCGTTTCCGCAGTCATAACATCTTGCGGAAGACTTACTAAAGTTGCTCCCGGATTTGTGGAGGTAGCACTTCGAAATGCATTTGATAGTGCTTCTGGTACGTTATCCGGATGCTCTACTTCTACGCTATATTTTGTGATTGGTTCGAATAGTGCAGCATTATCCATAGATTGATGGGTACGTTTTAATCGATCCGTACGTGGAACTGCACCAGCTAAAGCAACAACGGGATCACTCTCCGCATTCGCAGTAACAAGACCTGTCGCTAAATTTGATGTCCCTGGTCCTGAAGTCACAAGACACACACCCGGTTTCCCTGTTAATCTACCAATAGCAGCTGCCATAAATGCTGCGTTTTGTTCATGACGACAAACGATTAACTCTGGTCCTCTTTCTTGCAATACATCAAATACAGAGTCAATCTTCGCTCCTGGAATACCGAAAACATGTGTAACACCTTGTTTAATTAAACAATCAACAACAAGATCTGCTCCTTTTGTTTTTGTCTTCACGTCGTTTGCTTTTACACCTGTACTCATCAAACTAATCATCCCTTTATTTCATAATGTGTGTAATAAAGATTTTAATTTCACCTAGTTAATTAACGTGGTGAAGTATCATGTATCATTATATTACAAATGCATTATTTTTCCAACAATATGAATTTGACAGTATTTTGACAACCCTTAAAGAATACGCTTACAATTAATTTGTTTTTTAAAATAACATTTACTTTTAAACTTAATTCCCTAAACAAAAAAGACGCCCCATAAAGGAGCGTCTTCCACTATTACGCTTGTTGCGCGCTATATAATTCTTCAAGTGGCTTCATGATAATTTTGTTAACGTCACCGATTACAACGTTTAGGCGTTGCTCAGTTTCCATTAATTTTGTAATTTTAGCATCTTGTTGAATGCGAGCTACAACTTCTTGTGCTTGTTGGTTGTCTTCTTCAGTGATTTCTTGGCCTTGCATCATTTTTTGTTGTAGGCTAAGTTGCATCGTACGGAACTCTTCAAATAAGTTCTTTGAAGCTGCATCTCCTTGTACTGCCGCATAGCTCTCTTTTAAAGTTTTGAAGTCTTCGTTTTCAGCGATTGCTTTTTGTAATTCATATGCTACATCATGAATGTTTTTTGTCATTTTATTTTTCCTCCTTTAGAAGGCTAGCGCTTTTCGCTCACACTGCCTTTTAAGTGCATTTACATACGCACCTCTTCTTACCATATCAAACTATGCAAGAGATGTGAAGAAATTTCACTCTTATTTCTATGTACTTATCTTTACTACCTAAGGAACAACAGTAACAACCCTTGCACGAGTCCAATCATTCCGCCTAATAAGGCACCTAAATACGTAATCATTTTCAGCTCATTTTTTGTAATGGACAGAACTAAATCTTCTAGCCTCTCTGTTGAAAATGTAGACACTTCTTGCTGGACAATTTCCGCAAGATGTAGATTATTTAGTATGGTCTCTACATTTTCTGTCCCCCACTTCAAGCCTTTCGTTACTGCGCTTGGAACCACTTTTTCAATGATTGTTTCTCGAACTGGCGCACACACTTGCTGTACCGATTGGTTTAAAAACTTACTCACTGTTTCCTCAACTTTAACTACAGACAATATGGAGCTTACAATCATTTCTTTTTCTACAAACGTTTCTAATTCTTTTACATCTCTTCCCTTTAACTTTTCCCACTCTTTTTGCAGTACATTAGTTAAAAGCTTTTCCGTACCATCTTGACCTAAAAATTTAATTACTTCTGGCTGCACACGATCCACTACACTTACATTCCCTAGAAACATCCCGACTAAGTTAAGTAATGTTCCACGAGAAGCAAAGAAATCATCAATCATTTTTGAAAGGCGCGCTTTCCCTTCTTCACTTTCAAAAAATTCAATTCCTCGCTCTAAAATAAAAGCCGAGACATTTGGAATTGCATTCTCTATTTTTTCATGTACAGAATGAGGTAGAGCTTGTTCCCATGTATATGTATAGTACTCCGCTAAAAATTCCTGAACTTTTTTTGTAATCACATGCTCGATTTTCCCGGTCGCCTCTTCTTCTACATGTGCTACATTCCATTTTTCTAACATATGTCGCAGTGATTGTTCATTCGTAATGACTTTATCCACTTCCACTTGCACCCAGTGAATTAAACTTTTTTGAAACTCTTCATTTGTTAGCTTTTTTCCGATTCCTTCTGGCGTTAACAAATGCTCGACTACCATTTTCCCTAATTGAACAGCAAGCTCATCACGTCGCTTCGGAATTAATCCAGGTGTAAATGGCAATTGAAACTTTCCAATATAAATAGGACGATGGGGACGAAATAACATTTTTATCGCTAAGTGGTTCGTATATCCTCCAATAATCGCTCCGAGCCCTGTCGTCGTTAACATATTCAACCATATATTCATTACAATCAACCTTTCGCTTCTCCAAAACTATAGCATATCATCATACGGACAAAAGTATAATGGTATAAAAAAGTATTTGCAATATATAGCTTCGCCTATTATGCCAACACTTTGTTAGTAAAGGAGTGATTTCGTTGGTTCTCGGTATTTTAACTTCCCGGCCTCATTATGAGCAAACTTATTACACCGAAATCGCCAAACGCGCTCGGCTTTATCATAATGTCGTTGCCCAGTTTACACCATTTTGTATTGATCCTAAAACAGACCTTGTTTCTGGTCTTATTTATGATACAGATACAGGAAAATGGAAAGAGCAAACATTCCCTATTCCTTCTTATATATACGATCGTTCTTCTTTTAACGAGGATACAGACTTTGAAAAGGCTAAATCAATTATTCATTCATTACACAACCGTCCTTCCACTACCTTTTTAAATAACACACTTATTGACTTAAGCGAACTACATGATTTATTTCTTACTAATAAAAAATTATCTCCTTATATACCAAAATTTGAAATAGCAACGATACAAAACATTTTCAAACTTTTATTAAAAACAAAAGATATTATTATACGTCCTACTCATACACATTCCAATGAAAGTCTGTACCGGATCGCTTATAAAAATAAAACGTTTCATATCGATACAATACATGACGCATATCATAATTCTACTCCAATCAAACGGACAGATGAGTTTATATCTTGGTACACATCTAACATACAATCAACACGTTATATCACCCATACGATGCTACAACCACCGAATCAACTAACGTATCCACTCCACATTCGAACCATTTTGCAAAAAAATAAAGAACAAAAATGGAACGTTATCGGTCAATTTATACAAAAAAGCTCATTTCCGAACCAATTTTTACTTTCCGTAACGGATGATTCCTCGCTGCATTCATTATCAAAAATTAAATATGTACTATCTAATACCGGTGTGCAACTATTACAAGACGCTTTACACGACATTATAAATGAAGTGTTTCAAACATTAGATCAATCTTATTCTTCTTTATTCGAACTAGAACTTTCCACAATTATGGATCAAAAAGGGGCGATTTGGCTTATGTATGTCAACACGATTCCCCCTTACGAACGTTACATTCATCATAATGATTCGTTAGCTGAAAAGATCTTTCACGGACCACTAAAATTTAGCCGCTTTACACCATAACGAAAGGAGGGAATCCCATTTTGAAAGAGCACATATATACATTAAACATTTCAGATGAGCATCCAAATAGTATTACTTTACCTTACATTTTTTCTATTACACCACCTATTACATCCCTTTCCTTCGGCAGACGCCATGTTGCAAGTGAAGAGGTAAAAATTCATTATTCCTTTACTCGTGAAATTATGATTGGAAAACGAATTGCAGAAAAACTTTTACTCCCTCATTCCACTACCATTCATGCCTTTACACAAAATGAAACAATTATTTTCGGACCATTAGTCGGTATTTTCACAACTGGTTTTAACGATGACTCACCTATTCCTTTAGGAAACCGTTCCACATCTCTCAGTGAGTTACTAACACCACCATTTACATTACGACCGTTCGTATTCGTTTTTGGCGTTCAACATATAAACTGGGAAGAAGAAACGATTGATGGGTATTTCTTTCAAGAAGGAAAATGGCTAAAGAAAAAAGTTCCTTTGCCAAATGTCATTTACGATCGACTACCAAATCGTAAAGCAGAAAATTATAAACCAATCGTTAGAGCAAAAAAGAAATTAGAACATGACTATAACATTCCATGGTTTAACCCAGGATTTTTTAATAAATGGGACGTTCATCAACTTCTCATGAAGGACGATTCAATTGTGCCTTTATTACCAAACACAGAGACATTTCAGCACTTCGAACAAGTAGAACGGTTTCTTGGCACATATAAATCAATTTACATGAAACCGATACACGGTAGCTTCGGAAGAAATATTCATCAACTATTTTATTCTCAAACAGAGAATTGCTACTACTGTCGTTATCGCGAAAATGAAGAGAATAAACTAAGAAAGTATCAATCATTAGAAACACTTCTGAACCACGTATTAAAAGGACATGATTTAAAGAAGTTTATCGTACAGCAAGGTATTTCTTTACTTCGCTTCGACGGGCAACCTGTTGATTTTCGCATTCATACAAATAAAAACCATTTCGGTAATTGGGTCGTCAGTGCCATCGTCGCCAAAATTGCTGGCAAAGGTAGCTTAACTACACATGTAAATAGCGGTGGTGATACAAAATTACTACAAGAACTTTTTCCAGATTCAACGAAACAAGTTCAAATTGAAAATAAATTAAAACAAACAGCCTTGCAAATAAGTTACGCGCTCGATGGGCAAGTAACTGGGAACATTGGAGAAATCGGTTTTGATATCGGTTTAGACACAAAGGAAAATCCGTGGCTATTTGAAGCAAACTCAAAACCTGGGCGAACTGTATTCCAAGATGAAAAGTTAAAAGAACAAAGTGAACTGACGCGCCAATTATTTTACGAATATGCTATCTACTTAACTGAACATTCTTTGCGCGATGCAAAAGAAAAAATGTCCCAAATGAAATTAGGGACTTCATCAAACACCGAACATATCCCTTCTCCTATGATTCACTCACAAATACGAAAACAAAAACTTCCACCTCATTCATAAGGTGGAAGTTTTCTATTTACACAAGTTTTACTACAACCTCAGTTTCCACGTTACATACTCCGCAATAAAAAATATGATTGCAATATTCTTGTGAATGATTATGTGTTAATCCATCTACCTCACTTAATAATTCCTGATCCATATACGCACTATAATCGTCTATGTAATCTACAGTTTTCCCATAATCTTGGAGTATACCTTGGCAATTTTGACAAGAATAGGTTTGTGATTCGAATGCGTTGCAAAGCGGGCAAATCCCCATCATGATTCCTCCATACATTATCGTTTAACATCATTTAAAGTTCTTTTTTTTTAGGTTGCAGAAAGCATCTAGCCATGAGTAGATACGGTCAGTTCCTTTCTTTCCCTTTCCATGCCCCATCCCTAGTTAAACCAGAAATGAGAAGTTAATGCCTTTTTAGTTTTTATATTACTAAGCTGCAATTGTAATGTATCTCACTTTCATAAACCATCAATAAAAAGCTAATTATTAGCCCTAACATAGTAGGGTTCAAAGAGAACACCATATTTAATATCGCTCTTAGTTTAGCCTTCTTTCTTAAAAATACAACGATTACTCTTATTTCATAATTTACGAAATCACTACGTTTTTTTGACAAAATTTACAAATTATTATTTTGTATATCTTTCTAGGTAACATCCATACTATGAGTACAAACTTAATTACCGATGGATTAGCGCCAAACGGGGCGATAATATCTGGTTCAAATCCAGCTAGTCCAACCAAAAAAATTTTTATAACTCTAAGGAGGATATATTCCTATGGCAAACCAAAGTTCTTACAATCAATTAGTAGTACCAGGAGCAACAGCTGCAATCGATCAAATGAAGTACGAAATCGCTCAAGAATTTGGTGTACAATTAGGAGCAGATTCTACGGCTCGTGCTAACGGTTCTGTTGGTGGAGAAATCACAAAACGTCTAGTTGCAATGGCTGAGCAAAGCCTTGGCGGATTCCAAAAATAAATATATATGGCAAAAAGGTCTCAAGGCATATGCCTTGAGACCTTTCTTAATTATTGAAGCATTTGTAAAAATTTCTTCGTGCGTTCTTCTTTTGGATTTGTAAATACATCCTCTGGTGTACCTTGTTCGACAACGACACCGCCATCCATGAAAATAACACGATTCGCAATTTGATGAGCAAAACGCATCTCATGCGTTACAATAACCATCGTCATGCCTTCTTTAGCAAGTTCTTTCATTACCTTTAGAACTTCTTGAACGAGTTCAGGATCAAGTGCTGACGTCGGTTCATCAAATAGTAACACTTCCGGTTCCATCGCAAGCGCGCGAGCAATTCCAACGCGCTGTTGTTGTCCACCTGATAATTGGAACGGATATAAATCCACTTTATCTGCTAAACCAACTTTTTCAAGGAAGTAGTTTGCTTTTTTCTTCGCTTCTTCTTTCCCCATCTTTTTCACTGTAACGAGCCCTTCCATTACATTTTGAATGGCTGTTAAATGCGGGAATAAGTTATGATGTTGGAACACCATTCCTGTTTGTGTACGAAGATTTACAATATCTTTCTTCGATACTTTTTGAGCGAAATCAAGCTCTTTATTGCCGATACGAATGCTACCAGCGTTCGGTGTTTCTAGAACGTTTAGGCAACGTAGAAACGTCGTTTTACCAGATCCAGAAGGTCCGATAATAACAACAACCTCGCCCTTCTCAACTGATAAATCTATATGCTTTAGTACGGTATTATCTCCGAAACTTTTTTGTAAGTGCTGAATTGAAATCATAAAAACAAAAACTCCTTTTGTAAAAGGATTATTTTAATGTGTAGCGTTCTGAACGCTTTTCTAACATCTGTTGTACGATTGATAATAAGAAACAAATAACCCAATAAATAAGACCTGCTTCAAAATAAACAATTAAAAACTCATAGTTCATTGCCGCAATTTCCTGCGCTTTTCGGAACATTTCTGTTACTAAAATTAACGATGCTAATGAAGTATCCTTCACTAAGCTAATAAATGTATTCGAAAGCGGCGGAATTGATACGCGCGTTGCTTGCGGTAAAATAACACGTTTTAATGCTTGTGGATATGTCATCCCAATTGTATAAGCTGCTTCCCACTGTCCTTTCGGAATTGAAAGGATAGAAGCACGAATAATTTCAGATGCATACGCACCAACATTTAATGAAAATCCAATAACTGCTGCTGTATACGGCTCAACTTCAATATTAAGAGTTGGAAGACCATAGAAAATAATAAATAACTGTACAAGAAGTGGCGTTCCGCGAATGATAGATACATAGATACGAGCAATCCATTGTAAAATACGACTACCTGAAATACGCGCGAGCGCTGTTAACGTCGCCAGTATAATTCCGATAATGAATGTAATAAGCGTTAATGGAATTGTCGTAAAGACAGCTTCCTTCAGCATAGGCATGAAGGAAGACTGCATAATATCTATCCAAGTAGACAATCGATCTGAAACCAATGCACTACTTAGATACATTTTCACCGAACCATTTTTTCGCTATTTTGTCGTACGTACCATCTTTTTTCATATCTTCTAACGCTTTATCAACTTCTTGTACAAGCTTATTGCTACCTTTACGGAATAAGAATCCACTTTGTGAAGCTTCTTTTTCTGTATCTACAATTTTAATTTTTGCATCTTTTTTCGTTTCTAAGTAGTTTAATACTGATAACTTATCATTAATTGTGAAATCAACACGGCCAGTGTTTAACAATTCTGCCGCTTGGCTAAAGCCTTCTACGTTAGTAATTTCCGCACCATTTTTCTTAGCAATATCTGCATAGTTACTTGTTAAAGATTGCGCTGCTTTTAACCCTTTTACATCAGCAAATGTAGCAGGTTTATCTTTATCTTTTGCAATAACTAATACTGCTGAAGATGAAACGTATGGTTTAGAGAAATCATATTTCTTTTGACGATCTTCACGAATACCAACTTCGTTCGCAACCATATCGAAACGCTTCGCATCTAAACCAGCAAGTAAGCTATCCCATTGTGTTTCTTTAAATACAGGTTTTACACCTAAACGTTTTGCAACTTCTTCTGCTAATTCAACGTCAAATCCAGTTAATTTATTGCTTGAATCGTGGAACGTAAATGGTGGGTATGTACCTTCTGTACCAATTACAAGTTCACCGCTTTGTTTAATCTTTTGTAATGCGTCTTGACTAGCTGTATCTTTTTTCTCTTCTTTACCGCAGCCGGCTACAATCCCGATCGCTAATGTAGTTACTGCAAGCACTGAAAATAATTTTTTCATGATGGTAATCCTCCAAGTATTCTGATAGGAATTTAAAAACTATATTGATTGTATGCAATCTTGAACAATTTTTCAATGAAAATGTTCTTATTTAGTTTATCCTTTTTCTTCATAATCAAACAAAATGGAAAAATAACGCTACATACAAAAAATAAGTAACATTTTTTAATATAGCATTAATTGTAGGAAAGGTAAAATAATACTTCTTATTATGTACCTTTATCGCCGACATTTTGCCAACAAAAAAGAACTTGCGACAATCGCAAGTTCTTCCCCGCATTAAGCGCTCTGGTTCCCTTCCATTTGCGTTTTGTACATATCATAATAACGCCCACGCTTTTTCATTAATTCATCATGAGAACCTTTTTCTAAGATTGTTCCTCTATCGAGTACAATAATTTGATCCGCACTTTTAATCGTTGAAAGACGGTGAGCGATAATAAACGTCGTTCTCCCTTTTTTCACAACTTCTAGCGCTTGTTGAATCATTGCCTCTGTCTCTGTATCAATACTAGATGTTGCTTCATCTAAAATTAAAATGGCTGGATCAAAAGCGAGTGCTCTAGCAAACGATATAAGCTGACGTTCTCCGGTTGAAAGTGTACTTCCTTTCTCCGTAATTTCTTCGTTTATATTGTTCGCAAACCTTTCCGCACCCACATCACGTAATGCTTTTACGATGCGATCTTTTGAAATTTTTTCGTTCTCTAAGCTTACATTGGAAGCGACCGTCCCGCTAAATAAAAACGGATCTTGTAATACGATTCCCATATGCTCACGAGTTGCTTGTTTCGGCATTTCTTTTACATCGTGACCGTCAATCGTAAGCTTTCCTTTTTCAAACTCATAAAATTGAAAGAGTACATTCATAATGGAACTTTTTCCTGATCCAGTATGACCGACAAGTGCTACTGTCTCGCCTTGTTTCGCTTCAAAAGAAATATTTTTTAGCACTTCATCTTTTCCATTATAAGAAAACGAAACATTATCAAACTTCACATTTCCTTGCAAGCGAGGCATGCGCTCTTCTTCCACTGCCTCTCCCTTTTCCTCTAGCAATTCGAAGACACGCTCTGACGCAACGCGCGATTGTTCTAAGTTAGCAAGCTGATTTACCATATTTGTAATTGGTGAGAACAATCTCGTTAAATAATCGACAAACGCATACAGTATCCCTAGAGAAATGATGCCTGAAGCACTTAATGAAGCTCCCCCAAAATACCAAATCACACCTGTGAAAGCGATATTTCGTAATACAGACACTAAGTTATGCGAAGTTGCTGCATTTAAATTTAAAATTTTATTTTGATACTTAAAATAATCGCCATTTAATTCTTCAAACTCTTTTTTCGTTTCACGTTCTTGACGGAACGTTTGAATAATTGGCATCCCTTGAATCGATTCATTCACTGTACCGTTAATATCGGATAAACGTGAACGCATTTTATGATTGTATACAGATGCATACTTTCTATATAAAATCGCCCAAACAATTAAAATCGGGATAATTAATAAACAGAACGACGCAAGTTTCACATCGAGTAAAAATAGCGCTGCAAATATCCCGATAATATAAATGATACTAGAGACGAATGTCGCAAGCACTGTTACGTATAAATCCCGAATCGCCTCTGTATCATTCGTTACACGCGAAACGATTTTCCCTGCTGGTAAATGATCAAAGTACCTGATCGGTAACGTTTGAATATGAGAGAAGACGTCTTCCCTCATAATTTGAATAATTTTGTTTGCTGCCTTCTGTAAAAAAAACTGCTTTCCATATGCAAATAATGACACAATTACTAATAGAGCAAAATAGCCTCCACCAAGTAATAGTAGGGGGTTTATTTCTGGCTTATAAAACGCAAACACTTCTTCCTTCGTTAATGCTTTCGCTTTATACACTTGCACCGCCTTACCATTTTGAATGGTAATCATATCCCCTTTCACAGAACGTGACCCTTCAATATTTACTTTATTTGGTACAAAGTAATATTGAAAACCGACTTGCATCACGCGTACTTCTTTTCCTTTTTTCTCACCTTGTTCAAAGCGATCACTTCGCTTATAATAGGCGCCATTATATGAAACAGCATCTTCACTCTTTTCTGTCTCATACCAAGATTTTTCTATCGCGACGATATGATCGTCAATCATCGTTTTAGCGACGAACGGACCGGCAAGCTCAGCGATAACGAAAATAAATAACATCGCCATCGCTGCAAAAATCGTCCCTTTTACTTTCATCGCATATTGAAACAATCGTTTTGAAACACTCATATTTTCACCCCACTATCCGCACTCTCATTTTCACCTTGTTGTCTTTCAAACTGCTCAGCATACCAGCCTCCGTTTCGAAGTAACTGGTCATGCGTGCCTTCTTCCATAACTTCGCCGTCATCCATAACGAGAATCCAATCTGCATGTTGTACGGCAGATAAACGGTGCGTCGTAATAATCGTCGTCTTTCCGCTTCTTTCCGTTCTTATATTTTCAATAATCGCCGCTTCCGTACGAGCATCGACGGCTGATAACGAATCGTCCAAAATTAATATTTCTGGATTTTGAATAACCGCTCTCGCAATCGAAATCCTTTGCTTTTGCCCTCCTGATAACGAAACACCTTTCTCTCCAACGAGCGTTTCTAATCCTTCTGGTAAAAACTCTAAGTCTTTTGTAAACGCAGCAATTTCAATGGCTTTCTCGAGCTCTTCTTCAGTCGCTTCCCTGTTTCCGAATAAAATATTTTCCCTCGCTGTTTTTGAGAATAAAATGTGCTCCTGAGGTACATATCCAATCCACCCGAGTACATTATCACTCGTCATTTTATCTAATGTCACATCAGAAACTGCAATATCCCCTTCTCCAAGCGGATATTGACGAAGAAGCTGACGTACAAGCGTCGTTTTTCCGCTTCCTGTTTTTCCGACAACCCCTAGCGTTTCTCCTTGTTTTAATGTAAAAGAAACCTTTTTTAAATTTTCTTCAGCTGATGAAGGATAGGAAAAAGAAACTTCATCAAACTGAATATAATCAGGATCTTGTACAAGCTTTGGATTTTTCGGATTCTTTACATCTGGTTCATATGCTAACGTTTCATTCACACGATCTAACGAAGCATTTCCTCTTTGCATAACATTAATTAATTCGCCAATTGCAAACATCGGCCAAATCATCATCCCTAAATACACGTTAAAGGAAACGAGCTCACCAAGTGTCACCTTTGATTGAAATACAAGGTATGCACCATACACTAAACCAATTAAATAACTAAGTCCGACAAGCATTTTCACAGTTGGTTGGAATAACGCATCGATTCTTGCTACCTTCATATTTTTTTCGTAGACGTCATCTCCTAAATGATGAAATCTTTCCTGATCTGCGTTCTCTTGTACGTATGCACGAATCACCCGCACGCCAGCAATTGATTCAAGTACTTTATCATTCATATCACCGAACGCATCTTGCGCAACTGTAAACCTTTCATGCAATTTCTTTCCATATATATTCATCGCATATGCCATAATTGGCAGCGGTATAAGGGCCGCTAATGTAAGCTCCCAACTTATTGTAAATCCCATCATAAAAACGATTGTAAGCATATATAAACTAGAATCTACAAGCGTTAATATACCGAAACCAGCTGTCATAGCGATTGCTTTTAAATCGTTTGTTGCTCTCGCCATTAAATCGCCAGTACGATTTTTTTGATAAAACGTCGGTGTCATCTTGAGTAAATGCCCCATAAATTTCGAGCGCATCGTCTTCTCAAGTACGAACGCACCTCCAAATAATTGATGCTGCCAAACAAAAGTAAGGCCATATCCAACTATCGTAACTCCTATTAAAATAAGAATAGACTCCATAATTGCTGCATTCGTTAACGTTCCTGTTTTTATATTATCAATCGTAACCCCTAGTACTTTTGGGGGAATAACTTCAACTATATTTACAATTAAAAGCGCACCAATTGCGATACTATATCTCTTCCAATGCTCTTTAAAAAACCATCTTAACTTTAGTAATACTGAAAACAATGTAACCTCTCCCTTCTCGTTTTCGTTTCACTCTCATTTCTTTATCCGCTATCCAAACCAATCACATTTACATTTCGTAACCCATACAATCTCATCACATTTTTCCACCTTCCAAATTTCAGTTTTATAGTAACCATACAAAGTATGGAAACAAGCAAATTGGACAAAAAAAAGCATACCGTCGCTTGACGATATGCACAAGAATGCATAAAAGCGTACGTTACGATATACGCAACGTACGCTTTTTATAAGACAAAAATGCCCTATATATCCGTACGGGTTGCGTAATGATATGAATGTTTTCTGTTATTTAACAGAGCTAAGCCCATTACATTTACGATTACAATCATTACGCACACCCCTTTCATTTATTTTCCATTTATTATCTTACAACTATATTGAGTATTCTGTCAATTGTTTTTTTCGTTATAGAGTAAGATAGTCTTTTATCACAAAAAAATGAAGAATGGTTCATAACACGATAAATAAGTTAGAAATAAGGGAATCTTCTGTAAGAAAGGGCATACAAAATAAAAAAAGAATAAGAAATCGTTTTCACAAACATTTCATTTGAAAAATATTATCAAACCCCCTACAATCACCTTATACTCACTCTTACAAGTTGCTATTTTAGGAGGACTAATCATGACAACTAGCAATACGTACAAATTTTATTTAAACGGAGAATGGAGAGAAAGCTCTTCAGGACAAACAATCGACATTCCATCTCCATACTTACACGAAGTAATTGGTCAAGTACAAGCAATTACTCGCGGAGAAGTAGATGAAGCAATTGCATCTGCAAAAGAAGCTCAAAAATCATGGGCTGAAGCTTCTCTACAAGATCGCGCAAAATATTTATATAAATGGGCTGATGAGCTCGTAAATATGCAAGATGAAATTGCCGATATTATTATGAAAGAAGTCGGTAAAGGATATAAAGATGCGAAGAAAGAAGTTGTTCGTACAGCTGACTTCATTCGTTACACAATTGAAGAAGCTTTACATATGCACGGAGAAAGCATGATGGGCGATAGCTTCCCTGGCGGAACAAAATCAAAACTTGCGATTATCCAACGCGCACCACTTGGTGTTGTATTAGCAATCGCACCGTTTAACTACCCAGTAAACTTATCTGCTGCAAAACTTGCACCAGCATTAATTATGGGTAACGCTGTTATTTTCAAACCAGCAACTCAAGGTGCAATTAGCGGTATTAAAATGGTGGAAGCACTTCATAAAGCTGGCCTTCCAAAAGGTCTTGTAAACGTAGCTACAGGACGCGGTTCTGTAATTGGTGACTACTTAGTAGAACACGAAGGTATCAATATGGTATCGTTCACAGGTGGTACAAACACAGGTAAACATTTAGCGAAAAAAGCTGCAATGATTCCACTTGTATTAGAACTTGGTGGGAAAGACCCTGGTATCGTTCGTGAAGATGCTGACTTACAAGATGCTGCAAACCATATCGTAAGCGGTGCATTCTCTTACTCTGGTCAACGTTGTACAGCTATTAAACGTGTACTTGTACACGAAAACGTAGCAGACGAGCTTGTTGACTTAGTAAAAGCGCAAGTAGCTGAACTATCAGTTGGATCTCCAGAACAAGACAGCACAATCGTTCCATTAATTGACGATAAATCTGCTGACTTCGTTCAAGGTTTAGTTGACGATGCTGTTGAAAAAGGTGCAACAATCGTTATCGGTAACAAACGTGAGCGTAACTTAATTTACCCAACATTAATCGACCACGTAACAGAAGAAATGAAAGTTGCTTGGGAAGAGCCATTCGGCCCAATCCTTCCAATCATCCGCGTTTCTTCAGATGAGCAAGCAATTGAAATTGCTAACAAATCAGAGTTCGGCTTACAAGCAAGTGTCTTCACAAAAGACATTAACAAAGCATTTGCAATTGCTAACAAAATCGAAACTGGTTCTGTTCAAATTAACGGACGCACAGAGCGCGGACCTGATCACTTCCCATTCATCGGTGTAAAAGGTTCAGGTATGGGCGCACAAGGTATTCGTAAGAGCCTTGAGTCTATGACACGTGAAAAAGTAACTGTATTGAACTTAGTTTAATCTTATATAGAAGCTGATCTAGTTTTAGATCAGCTTCTTTTTATTTCACGAGTTGTTTTTCCATAGGTAAATTCACACATTCTACAGAAATTTCATATCCTAGCCAACGCTCAGCAATATGTTCAAATGATAAAACAGAGCCTGTTGTAAAAAATCGATGCTTCGGATTCAAATTGTCAGACAGGATTCCTTTGTGCTGTAAAATTGTGCTTAATTCTATCGCTGTTTCTTCTGCAGAACTAATAATCGTTACATCTTCTCCTAGTTCCTTTTTTATATAGGACTCTAAAAGTGGATAATGCGTACACCCAAGAATTAACGTATCTATATCTTCTTTCGTTAATGGCAGTAAAGCTTGTTTCACTTGCTGCGTTACATATGCTGTATCTTCTAATTGATTTTCTACAACTGTAGCTAAAGTCGGGCACGCGTGACTATGCACTTCCAAATATGTATCAAGCTCGTGTAATGCTTTTTCGTACATATTAGACTGTATCGTACCTACAGTTCCAATTACTCCGATTTCCCCTTTCTTTGTCACTTTAATTGCCGCTCTTGCTCCCGGATGTATAACGCCAATAACCGGAATAGACAGTGCTTCTTGCAGCGCAGTCAATGCAGCAGCTGCAGCAGTATTACATGCTACCACTAGCGCTTTTAACGGAAACTGTTTGAGGAACTCAACCATTTCAAATACGAAAGATTGTACCTCTTCTACACTTCTTGGCCCATACGGACAACGCTCATTATCACCAATATAATAAATGCTCTCTTTAGGCAATTGTCTTATAATTTCACTCGCAACTGTTAATCCCCCAACTCCCGAATCTAGCACACCTATTACTGAATGTTTATGACATACAGACATATACTTCATCCCCTTCTCAATCTTCTAGCGTCAATAACATTTATTATATTATGAAAATTCAATATTACATAATAATCCCTCTCTCTTTTAATCACAAACTCTTCTCTATAATCTGATTATTACTATATCCATTGACGTATAAAAATACATTTGTTACTCTTAAATACGTTAATTTAATATTTAAATCCTCATTCGTATCTCGGTGAGGTAGAGGTTGCAGTCATTAAGAGTATCATTTCAGGAGATGTAGTGGCATTGATGAAGAAATGGGAAAGGAATGATTGCCGAAGTAAGTCGTGTCCACCATGCACACTTGCTGGGTCTGCATTTAATAAGTGCAGAACTGTCACAAACGTTTCGTTTGTGGAGAGCTATCGAGAGGTATGTCGTGGGTTTCTTATAAGATAGAAAGCATGTAGCGGCAGATTACGTGCTTTTTTTGTTTTGTTTGGGACTTCTCTTCTCTAATCGGAAGACATACATATCTCCTCGCTTGACTTGGTTATACTAACTTTGGAGGTATTTTCTATGCAACAAAAAAAATGGGGCTTTTGGGTACTAACAGCTTTCGTTGTCGGTAATATGGTTGGCGCTGGGATTTTCATGGTGCCAAGTACATTGGCACAAACAGCAAGCCCACTCGGTGTCACTTTAGCTTGGTTAACAACAGGGTTTGGTGTTTTAATGCTAGCTCTTGTTTTCGGTAATTTAGCAATTCGTCGTCCTGATTTAACGACAGGACCACAAAGTCATGCATATGCTTTATTCTCAACACCAAAAAAGAAAAAAATGGCTGGTTTCAGTATGGTATGGGGATATTGGGTTGCAAACTGGGCAAGTAACGTTGCTATTATTACATCTTTCGCGGGATATTTATCACTCTTCTTCCCAATTATGAAAGATACACGACTACTATTTTCAATCGGTTCGTTTAACATAGAAGTCGGAAAACTAATTACATTTACGATTTGTTCCATCTTACTTTGGGGAACTCATATTATATTAACTAATGGTGTAAGCGGAGCTGGAAAGCTAAACTTCTTAGCAACAACAACGAAAGTGACTGGATTCCTTTTATTTATCGTCGTTACGTTATTTGCATTCGAAGCTTCTAAGTTTGGACAATGGTACACACCGATGATCGATAAATCAGGTGTATCACATGGTCTTCTTTCACAAGTAAATTTAGCCGCTCTTACAACGCTTTGGGCGTTTATCGGAATTGAATCAGCCGTTCTTTTATCAAACCGGGCTGTTTCTCCAAAAACGGTAAAACGGGCAACAGTTGCGGGATTACTTATTACAGTTGCAATTTACTTAGGAATTACAATTTTAACAATGGGTGTCCTTCACGTTGATACATTACAAGCTTCTGAACGTCCGTTAGCAGATGCACTAAATGCTGCAATGGGTCATGGCGGCGGGAAACTGATGGCATTACTTGCTCTTACTTCCCTATTCGGTTCTATCTTAGGCTGGATTTTATTAAGCTCAGAAGTACCGTATCAAGCAGCAAAAGAAGGTTTCTTCCCTTCCTTCTTCACAAAAACAAATAAAAAAGGAAGTCCAATTTACTCATTACGATTAACAAACATTATGTCGCAAGTATTCTTATTCTCAACATTATCAGGAACTATTGCGGAAGCTTATACATTCGTTATTACCGTATCAACACTGGCCTACCTCATTCCATATCTCGTTTCACCGATCTTCCAGTTAAAATTAGTCGCAACTGGTGAAACGTATAAAAATGAAATGCGGGCAAGAATTACAGATGGTATAGTCGCAGTGATCGCACTTTGCTACGCACTATGGGTTATAAAAACCGGTGCATCCGATATAAAAACGTTCCTTCTCGGAATTGGTTTATTCGTAATTGGATTTGCTTTCTATCCATTAATGAATCGTGATCAGAAAAAAAATAACGAAAAGAAAAACGGGCAAGTTGCATAACGCAATTTGCTCGTTTTTTCTTTTGTAAAACATATATAATAGAACAAAGAGGTGAAAAACATGTCAATTGAATCACTATGGAGCAGTCGCTTCCAACAACATATGCAAAATATCATTACATACTTTGCACGTATGATTAACGGTTTATTATATAGCTTTATCTTTATTTCATGCGTTGGCGCATATTATTATGCTCAGTTTCTAAAAGCATCTCCTTCTAAAGGAATATCTCTCATACTCATAACGACCGTTCTTACATTTATTATAATGAGATGTCCCATTCGCACCTTTATTCAAAAACCTGATGCTGTCTATTTGCTTGCATTAGAAGAGAAACTAACATCTTATTTTAAAAAATCTCTTCTATATAATTACATCATTCAGATTTTCCCATTATTATTTACGTTCCTTATTCTCGTTCCGCTGGCTATGCAATCATTACAATTAACTGTACCGTTCTTATGTACAATCTTTATCGTTTTAATGATTACGAAAGCTTGGAACCTGTACATATATTGGATGTGGCGTGATAGCCATGAAAAAAACATATGGTTCATTATTCGTATTGCTTGTAACGTCCTAATCATTTACATGCTATTTTACTCGGCACATGTTCTCATATTAGGCGGATTGCTCTTACTACTTGCTTTCCTACTTCTATATACGAAAAAACAGCCTACAAAACGAATACCGTGGGATTACATAATCGAGCAAGAAGAAAAAATGGATGTTCGCTTTTATCAATTTGCTAGCATCTTTACTGATGTTCCGCAACTTAATAAGCAAGTAAACAAAAGAAAATGGCTTACAAATTGGATTGAACCTTTATTACATAAAAAACGAGCAACTTTCTTCTATTTACATACACTAGCATTTTTACGCGGGAATGATTATTTCGGTATATATATTCGCTTAGGGCTGATTGGTGCCTTCGCCTTATATTTTATACCAAACACATACGTAAAAGGCGCTATCGCATATATCGTCCTATATATGATTTCTATGCAGCTTCGTTCCCTCTGGAAATATTTTTTGGGAAATATTATTGTAGCATTGTATCCGATTGATACTGAAAAACGAATGAATCAATTTCTTCGCTTAATCTTTATATTACTAAGCATTCAACTCATTGTATTTTCGAGTGTTATACTCATTGCTACAGGTCAATTACTACATACCTTGATTATTATGATAATCGGGGTAATCTGGATTAAATTTATTATTGTACCAAAAACGAAGCAACGTGTTTCTTCGTTTTAACGAAAAGAATTATCTTAAAAGCCAAGGAGAAAATAAATTATCTCCTTGGCTTTTTTATTTTTCTTCCTCAAACAACCGATATTTTATGATTTTTACATACAAAAACGATAATACATGTTTACGTCCTAATAAAAAGGGTATTTATTAAATTAACAGGGCAAAGGAACTGGAGGGAATGAAAAAACATGAATTAAAGCTTCACTTTATAAAAGGCATTGCTCAAGGATGATTCTGGAACCGATACTATAATATAAGGAGCTGACTGCAATGAGTAAAAAAATTGCTATTTTAATAACGGATTATTTCGAGGATACAGAATACACAGAGCCAGTAGAAGCTTTTAAGCAAAAGGGATATGAATTAACAACTATTGAAATGGAAAAAGGTAAAACGGTACACGGTAAGCAAAGAAAAAGTGAAGTCGTAATTGATAAAAGTATTGATGATGTTTCCCCAGAGAACTTTGATGCCCTCTTCATACCGGGCGGATTTTCCCCAGATATACTTCGTGCAGATGAACGTTTTGTTCACTTTAGCAAAACATTTATGGATGCGGAAAAACCCGTTTTCGCTATTTGTCACGGACCTCAGCTACTCATCACTGCACAAACACTTGAAGGACGCGATGTGACTGGATATAAATCCATTGAGGTCGATTTGAAAAATGCTGGCGGAAACTTTCATGATAAAGAAGTAGTCGTATGCCAAAATCAGCTAGTCACAAGTAGACAACCGGAAGATATCCCCGCTTTTATTGAAGAATCGTTGCGTATATTAGGATAGCTACTTTGGTTAACCTCTTTTATTTGTATGAAAAACAAAATGTAATCAGTGGGGGATTTATTTCATCCCCCACTGATTATTAGTTCACACTAATCACGTGTTTATGGGCAACCCGACTCCCACAAATACACCTCTTATCTCACTCTAAAATTCCCAATCACTATTCATAGGCAGTTCTCATATAGTGAAAATGACTATATAATTCCTATCCATAAGTTAAATCATGATTTTACACATATATAAATACAAAAGATGGGAGCCTAACTATGAACAATACTCCACCTTCAACGCCCCCAAATCCAACGGAAACGAATAATAATGAAGTGAGCTTACAAACGTTACGCGTCATTGGGCTTATTGTACTGATTAGTGGCTACATATTAGTAGCACTTTCTGAAGTAGGAACGTTAAAAAATCTTTTACTACAGCCGAATACCACTCCAAATTTAGCTGAAGTTGATCCGTTTTAAAAATGGTATAAAAAGCGCTCCTCATTATAACTGGTTCGCTTTTTATATCGTTTCACTTTATCCGATCTGAGAAACCTTCCCTTCATCTTGATATTTCTCTTTCCCTATCGCCTTCATAAATAATAAAACACTGCTCATACCAACAATAAAGTACAGAGCACTCATGCCCCAAGATGCAATAAATGAACCTAACATAACACCTAATGCCCCGTTCATTTTCGCCATTTGAAAGACCATCCCGTTAATCGCCATATAAGAACCTCTTGCCTCATCCGGCACCATATCCGCCATAATAGATTGACGAACCGGCACATACATTATCTCTCCTACCGTTTGGAAAAGCCCAGCAATTAATAAAATCGATAAGCTATTGCTCGTTCCGAGTATTGTAAATCCAATTGTATAAATGAATAAACCTACATATAAGATTTTCAAATCGTTGAAGCTTTTCAGCATTTTAATAAGGAGTGCCGAACATAACACAACTAAAATTGTATTCTCTGCTGAAATCCAGCTCATCATTCGAATACCTGTTAAATCAAACGTAACACCATTCCCAAAGAAAAAGTGCACCGTTTCAAATTCCTGCTGCAAACGTACTCCTAAATAATTATTAACCTGAAACTCTAAAGATAATGTACATATACTTGCTGCACAAAAAATTAAAAACGCTTTATCTTTCATTACAACTTTATAACTATCTGCCATATCTTTTAAGACATTTTTCTTCTCTACTGTTTTTCTCGCTACATACACCTCTTCCATATATACAGCCATCACATATAAAGTAATAATGGCAACAAGCGTTAATACGATAAACAATTGTAATCTATAGTTTTCAAATAGTAGTCCTCCAAATATCGCTCCAATTGCAATGGATAAATTAATCGCCCAGTAGTTAATGCTGTACATCACTTTTCGATTTTCCGGTGTACTCACATCAATTAACATCGCCTCTGTCGCAGGATTCATAAGACCAGACCCTAAACTATTCACTAACATAAAGATAAATGTTAGCCACGGTGAATCTACATAATCTGAATTTGCAATCCCCATACAAGCGATTGAAATGACTTGTATACTTTGACCGATAATCATTACTTTTTTACGACCAAGTCGATCCCCAACATATCCACCGTATAAACCAATTACTAATGAAGCAATTACATTAATAAGTAGCAACGCACCAGCAATTGCACTACCTAATTTTATTGAAAAATAAATCGCCATAAATGGAAAAATCATCGTGGATACAGTACGTGTTAAAAACGAAGTTATAATTCTAATTTTTATATTTCGATGCATACTCCAAAATCCCATCGTTTCCCCCTCCTTATGCTTACTTATTTTACTTTGAAAAAAAGGAAGAAAAAGGTTAGAATATTCTAAAGAGTTTCCCCTTTTATGATAGAAGGAAGTGTATATATGAAAATTATGGACTATTACATTAGACTAAGACTACATGCACAAGATCAACAACATATGCGAAATAGCTTACAAGAATTAGCGGATGTTTTATATTGCAGTACGAAAAACGTAAAGATTTTATTAAAGAAAATGAGCGAGGAGCAATTAATTAACTGGACTCCAGGGCGAGGCCGCGGGAATAAAACGAAAATTCTATTTATACATAATTTCGTAGAAGCGATTGAGTCCTATACAGATGAACTGTTAGCGCAAGAAAAATTAAAAGATATCTTTCTTCTTTTAAAAGAACCCCTACCCCTTGCACTTCAAAAAAAGATAGAAAATAAACTACATCATCATTTTGGATACGAACCTTCAAATGATATGTACGACATATTAAAGATTCCTATATCGAGAAAGATATTTCCATTAGATCCGGCTTTTGTGGCTGTAACTACAGAGAGCCATCTTACGAGTCAAATTTTTGATACGTTAGTCGTTTATAACGATGTTACTGAAAAAATGGAACCACACATTGCGCATACGTGGGAATTAAGTGAAGACGGGCTTACGTGGACTTTTTATTTACGAAAGGATGTATATTTTCATAACGAAACAGTTTTAACTTCTAAAGATGTACGATTTTCATTTGAAAGACTAAAAGAAATTCACTCTCCTTTCGAATGGTTAACAGAAGAAATTGTTCAAATTGAAACGCCATCACCACTGCAAATTCGATTTCATTTAGCAAAACCAAATTTATTTTTCTTACACTATGTAAGTTCCATACAACTAGCAATTTTACCGCGTGATGTGAGTATCCAAAATCATCATTACATAGGTACTGGACCTTTCAAACTTGCTTATTACTCTGAAGATAATATCGTGCTCGAAGCGTTCACTCATTATTTTAAAGAGCGCGCGTTATTAGATCGTATTGAATTTTGGGGTATTCCTGATCATGTACAAATCGATGCTGACTATGAACTACCAAATGAAGAAGAAAATGAAACGCATGATATACAAATAGAAGAAATAGGTTGTATTTATGCTGGCTTCAACTTTACAAAACCTGGTCCTCATCATGACATGTACTTTCGAAAGGCTTGGAGAGAACTATATGATGTTGAAACGATAATTCGTAGCATAGAAGGTAGACGAACAATTGCTGCATCAAGTTTTTTCCCTGAAAGAAGCCGTCAAGCTTCTAAAAGATCCTACTCTTTAGAAAAAGCGAAAGAGTATTTAAAAAAGAGCACCTATAATGGAAAAACGATACACATTTATTTCTTCGCATTTAAAGATAGTGCAAATGATGCACATTTCCTAAAAGCACGATGTGAAAGTTTAGGTATACAAGTAGAGCTTCACCCATTTCTCGTTTCAGATTATATGAATCGTTCTATTGATCAACATGCTGATATTATTTTTATGGGAGAAGTATTTGCTGCCGATCATGAACTTGCATTCTTAAATATATTTAAAAATAAAAGTTGCTTCGTAAACCGGTTCATGGACCCGCACTATGAAAAACAAATTAACTGTTTGCTAGATACATTTTTATTAGAAGGAAATAAGGAGAAGCGCTACGAGCTCATGTATGAAATCGAAGAATTTTTACAAACAGAACACATCATTTTATTTAACTATCACGTTTTAAAAAGAAAAACATACCCTTCTTCTTTAAAAAATGTAACGATTGATTCATTCGGTTGGGCAAATTTTGCAAATTTATGGATACAGCCATCCATGTCTTAAAATGTGAGTCATTATAAAAGGAGAGGAACTATGAAACGCAACCTAGAAAAAAGACTTTCCTATCTATACACAGGTGAGTTATTTTCAGTCATTACTTTTATCTTCACAAGTTACTTACTTAATTATGCTTATCCTACATTACATTTATATTCCCTATATTCTTTTTGGGTCTCATTTCTTCTTTTAGAGTTTATCTTATTACAAGGAGTAATTTACTGGTACGTAAAGTGGAAACGACTAAAAAAAGAGAAAACATCTGTTACGCCCATTAGGATGATTCAATATTTAAAAATACTTAAAAAGATAAATATAGCATTCATTATCACGGGATTTATTACGTTTACTATTGATTTTGTAATTTGGTATCCCCACTTACCTTTAGGTGGGCTATCATTCACCCTATTTATTTATATTTTTGCATTACTTGAGTACATTAACTATTATCATACTCAGCTTTCATACGATAACATCTCTGATATGAAACATTTAATCAAATCAAAAAAACTAAAGCAGTCCTGTATAAGTAAAGATTTTCAACGTATTTCATAAAAGAGAAGGTACTACATCCTTAGTAGTACCTTCTTCACAATACAAACTATTATTGAATTACTCCATCCAAGTGATTTTTCAAGTTCAATAAATATTGCTCAATATCCGGATTCTTCACCACATCATAACAAGCAAAACTCTTTAACGGACTCATGCCAAGAAACTTTTGTACGCGATGTAAGTGACTAAGCGCTGACTCTAAACTTTCTCCTTCAAAAAACTTCGTCTTATCTCCAAATGCTTTTTCAGGTGCATTCCAAGTTGTAGAAAACATATATTGCTTCTCTTTTAGTAAACCACCTGTTCCATATTCATCAGCACCTTTAAAGAACAAACCGTATTCATACACTTCATCCATATATGTTTTAAATAGTCCCGGTACACTAAACCAATAAATTGGTGTTTGATAAATCACAACATCCGCCCATAAAAACTTCTCTTGCTCTTCTTTAATACTATAGCCATCTTGAATCGTTGTTGTTTTCACATGATGATTCTCGCTTAATACCGTTACCATATAATCTACTAACGTTCTATTTAATCGTCCTTCTTTCGTACCGTATTTCTCATGTCCATTTATAATAAAAATATTTTTCATCGCTTTTCTCTCCCCTATATGATCTACTCTTCAGCTATTAAGCCCAGTTGCTGCTTCAGCGTAAGATTATCTTCTAAATGCCAGTCTTCCGTGATCTTTCCGTCTTTCACATGTAACATATCAATTGCAAAAAAATTGATTTTCTTATCATTATGCGTTCCCGTAAAAGAAAGACGAGCTGTTACTTTATCACCAACGACTAATAAATCTTCAATCTCGCAATGTATATTAGGAACGACTTTACGAAAATTTTGTGCCGCAACCTTTAATCCTTCAGTACCTTGCGGACGACCTTTCGGTAATGTATTATCAAAGAAATTTTCCGTAACAGTATGCGGAATAAGATTCTCTTTACCTGTATCCCAAAATGCATAAAAACGCTGCGCTGCATGAACCATTTCTGTCGCTTCCTTTTTACTTAATGAAGAATCAATTGTCATTGCTTTTGGCTTTGGCATTTCTTTTAATAAATGAATTTCAGTTTTTTCTTCCACGCCGCATGCTACAAGTACAATACAAACAACAAACAAACTAAGGAACATAAACAATTTTTTCATACTCATGGAAATCACCTCCTCTTCATCTAAACCCTTTTTATTTCATATTGCTATTGTATATGCACTAACTTTCTTTATGGAAGTAGTGATATTTTTTTCATATAGTTACCAAAAGTATAGTTTTGTGATACTATAAAGCAAATTCATTCAAAAAATTTTTATGGAGGCTAGTTCCATGAACAATATAGATTCAGTTGTATTAACGAAAGGTTTACCTGGCATACCTTGTCCTATCGCTAAAACGCTTGACGTAATCAGTACAAAATGGACGTTTTTAATCATTCGTGACCTTCTTATTGAAGGAACTTTACGTTTTAGTGATTTACAAAAATCAATGGACGGCATTAGCCCAAAAACATTATCGCTTCGCCTAAAAGAATTGGAAGCACAAGGGATTATAACGCGAAAAGTATATCCAGAAGTTCCGCCCCGCGTAGAGTACACTTTAACGGATAAAGGAAAGCAGTTAGAGGGGATTTTTATTGAATTAAAGCGGTTTGGATTAAGTTTATAAACGAAAAGCCCCTTACCATACAAATAGTAAGAGGCTTTTCATTATTCACTACATTACTTCGCAAAACTTTCAGCTAGCTGTTTCTCTCTCCACATAAATGTAATGCCGAGACCAACGATTAAAACAACTCCTGAAAATGCATATGGATAATGAATATTCATATCAAATAATATTCCGCCCATAGCAGGTCCTGCGATATTTCCTAAACTCGTATACGTTGAGTTCATACCAGCAACAAATCCTTGCTCTTTTCCAGCTGCTTTTGATAAAAACGTCGTTAAAGCCGGACGAAGTAAATCAAATGCTAGGAAAATGAAGCAAGTAACGAGCAGTACAACCCAATAATTAAAGACTACAGTTGAAACGAAGGCTAACACTGCCCCCACAATTAAACATATTTGAATTAACACTTTTTCACCAAACATGTCAACTAATTTTCCAAACATAAATACTTGCACAACTACCCCAAAGATTGAACTAATTGTAATAATTGCAGCAATATCTTTCGGCGTGAAACCAAATTTATGATCAGAAAACAGACTAAACACAGTTTCATATGCCGATAAACCGAATGCAAGTACAAATACGATAATAAATGCGATTGCATACATTGGGTTTAATGATTTCTTTAAATCTCCAATAAAGCTTGATTCTTTCGTATTAGAAGAAATTTCTGCAAGCTCTTCTTTCGTTAACGGTTCTTTTAAAATAAAGATCGAAATCACACATGCTACAAAAGCAATCACTGCTGCCACAAAGAACGGCACACGTATTCCGTATTCTGCAATAAACCCGCCAATTCCAGGCCCTATAATAAATCCAGTGCTAATAGCTGCTGAAAGATAACCCATCGCCTTTGGCCGTTCCTGAATCGATGTAATATCCGCAACATATGCTGTAACACCCGGCATAATAAACGCAGCACTAACTCCGCCTAACACCCTCGCTACATAAAGCATCCACACATCTTTTCCTAATCCAAAAAGAAGCTCTGAAACACCAAAAATAAATAATCCAATGATTATCATTTTCTTCCTACCGTAAAGATCGACCCAACGACCTGTAATTGGTGAAGTTATGAGCTGAGCCATTGCAAACACTGCAACGAGATAGCCCATCGTTTTACCTGTTAAATTCATATCATTCATAAAGGACGGCATAACCGGAATGATTAACCCAATCCCTAAAAAAGCGATAAATATATTGCTTAAAAGAATGACCAATACCATCTTTTGTTCTTTTATCGGTTTCTTCACTTTTTAACACCTCTTCCCGTAAGTTCCTCTCAAAAATAATGCCCAAGAAACTTTTTCTTTATCCTGCTATTTGTGGGCTAATAATGAGTGGAGATACCCCCCCACTCATTAAAATTTCACTTTATCCTTCCACACATACACAAATACAGGGTGAATGACTATCATTCAGTTTTTCGTAGAAATGAACCTACCGTCTTAAGATAGGTTCACCTAACTGTTTTGTCCCCATTAATGCGGGCTAATAATCAGCAGGGAATGCCCCTACCAATTAAAGTTTCCCTTTATTTCTTTATATGTAGTGCATGTATTAAAAAATCTAGTACTTCTGCCTTTTGAAGCTCCACTTGCTCATCATCTTTATGATCGTATAAATAAACTTGTTCCGCTGCTGATTCAACAAGAGCGATAAATAACTTGGCTGTTCGCTCTGCGTGAACCGAATCACGAATTTCACCAGCTTCTTTTGCCTCGCTTAAAAATTCGCTTAGCCACATATAAAGAGGCTCATATACAGCTTCCCATTCTTTTATATGTTCAGTAGATGCAAGACCCGCATACATTAATGCTTGTATTTCACGATATTCAGCTATAAAGTTAAATACTGCATCTATTACTTGCTCAACTTTACTTGAAAAAGATGCATCGTTCTGTACTTTTTCTTTCACTGCAAGTATCATCTTCTCAACCATCACTTCTGCTATTGCAGGCATAACAGATAGCTTAGAAGGAAAATATAAATAGAAAGTTCCTTGTGCAATGCCAGCCAATTTCACGATATCAGAAATCTTCGTTTTTTCAACGCCCTTTTCCTGAAACACTTCAATAGCTGCATAGACAATTTTTTCTTTTTTATTCATCATCTAAACCCTTTCACACTCATATTGAATGACTGTCACTCATTTTATAAAATAACTAGCTGTACTGTCAATCATCATGTACTTTCATAATAAAAATCTCCCAACAGATCGTTAGGAGATTTAGCTTTAATATCCTTTTCTTATGAAAGGGCCTTTAATCCCGTAACTCCACATACGATAAGAGCTACGCTAATCAAACGTGCCTTACTTTTTGATTCACCAAACAGAAACATATTTAATAAAACTGCGCCTGCTGTTCCAATACCAATCCAAACCGCATAAGCCACACTTACTTGTAGGAACAAGAAAGAAGTGTATAAGAATGCGAAGGACGTTGCAAATCCACCTATATAAATCGCTCCATTTGCTAACGTCTTATCTTTACTATACATTTTAAGTCCTATCACACCGACTATTTCACTAATTGCGGCACAAAATACGAAAAACCAACCCATTTTTAAGCAGCTCCTTTCACAATTTCTTCCGCGATTTCTTCTTTATTATCAGCCAGTTTTAAACCGATAACACCCGCTACGACCATCACGATAAAGAATAGTTTCCCTACACTGAAACTGCCGCCGAAAAGGAATACATCCATTAGGAAAGTACCTACCGTACCAGCTCCGGCAAACACAGCATATACAGTCCCTGTTGCAAGATGTTCGCACGCTTTAGAAAGAAAATGAAAATCAACAGCAATAACTCCTACAATAACAACCCAATGCCACCAAGTATGGGCTGTATTAAAACCGAACACCCAAAATATTTCAAAGATACATGTTAATATCACATATAACCAAGCTTTATTTTTCATATCTCTCACCTTCTATTATTATATGACTGACCGTCAGTCATTTTTAATTTAAAAAATATAATCTCACGCAAACTACTATTTTAAAAAAACAATATCAGCCTCATTTATCCTTATATTTGTTCTTGTTCAGTTATTAAAAATTACTTATCTACACCCTTTCATAATAAATGACTGAATGTCATTCATAAATTATTTTACACGAATAATTTATAAAATGTCAATACCAACATTCCATAAACAATTTAACTACTTGTAATACTTTACATTTTTAGAAACCGTAAATTGCTTAACTTGATGGCAACAATGTCTCTTCCTCCATCAATCAACTTAATAAAAATCGGTACTCATTATTGTTAAAAATGTTATTCTTTCTTTATTAATAGGGGGCTAGCGTAAAAAAGACACCCTCACAGGTGTCCTTTTCATTATGGAAATCTCTTAAAATACATTTCTATTTAAAAACCTTTTGTTACATCATAATACCGTTATGTTTGAACGTATACCATTTTCCATTAATTAAATGTTTTCCAACTGCCATGTCACCGCTAGACTGTAAATAATACCAATTTTTATTTTCTTGTAACCAACCTGTTTTCATTGGGCCATCTTCAAAGTAATACCATTTCCCTTTATTGCTAAACCAACCTTGTTCACTTGCACCAGATTGATCATTAAAGTAATACCATCCTTCTTCTAGCTGTTTCCATCCTGTTAGCATTGAACCATCTTCATTAAAGTACCAAACCGTACCGCCTTCAGCTAGTTTCCCTTTTCGCATAGCACCAGTGTCATCAAAAACATAACGCTTTCCGTTTTCTTCTAACCAGCCTTCGTTCCAGTTATTTTCTGTGCTTTTCATTGATCCATCTGTATTTAAGTAATACCATACGTTATTATTTTTTAACCAGCCTGTTTGCATGACACCAGATGCATCAAAATAATACCATTTCCCTTTCACTTGTGCCCAACCTGTTTCCATAGCGCCATCTGCATTATAGTAAAACCATTTCCCTGTATAAGGCCCACTTTTAATCTCTTGCCAACCTGTAACCATAGTTCCATCTGCATTAAAAGTGTATGTTTTTCCTCCTATAGTCCTACGGCCATCAGACATGTAACCATCTTTGTCAAAGTGATACCATGAACCATTGATTTTTTTCCAATCTTTAGCCATAGAGCCATCTTCGTTAAAATAATGCCAAACTCGAACTTTCTTCCATCCTATTTGCATTGAACCATCTTCATTAAAATAATATGTTTTTCCTTGAATATTTTTCATATATGTAGCCATCATGCCTGTTTCATCAAAGTGATACCATTTTCCATTAATATTTTTCCAACCTATAGCCAAAGAACCATCTTCATTATAGTACAACCAGTATCCCGTCCCTTAAAACCAACCACGTTTTTCTTGAACTTGCTCAATTGTATCCGCTTTCTTTTGAGAAACTACATTTTCTTCTGCATGAGACACTGCTGGTATGATAAACATTGAAGACATTAAAATCGGCAAAATAACTTTCTTCATTTTCCAAATCCCCCAATTAATGAATATTTTTAGTTTTTATTTCCACAAACAGAATTGTATTACGTTAGTTAAATATAGTCAACAGTTTTTGTAATGTAATTGTAATATTTTTTATATATTAGAAACATATGAGTTTTTAATGTAATTATAATTACATAATCGTTATAATTAATCATCCATTTTTTCAAGTAATTCATTCGTTCCAAATATCAAAAAGATAAAAAGTATGGATTTCATAGTAGTCAAAACTTTGAGCGTATACATGAACTTTTTAATACTGTTATAATTTTAGTTAAAACAATAGTCTTTCAAATTTTTAATCTAGTTTAATAAAATCAATATTCCGTCAATAATATTGATAATACGATACTTTCTCCACTCCCCCTTGGAGAGATCCCTTGAATGGAGCAGTTAGCTTTTGCTAGCTGCTCTTTTTATTTGTCCGCACACTATGATGAAATACTCATAGATCAAATCCATTTTTCATCACGTAACAGGAAACAGCGTATTTTTTAATCTATGTATTTTTCAACGAGTCTTTGTATGCAATGATTTTATTTTCAAGCATCTTCTCTGTAACTTCTAAGTTTTCTCTTTGAATCTGAATAGATTTCCTATGATCTTCTAGGAGCTGCAAACGAGCTTCAGTTGTATGCTCCCCTTCTAAATATAATCTAGCGTATTCTCTTATTTTCGCTATTGGCATTTGCGTTTGTTTTAACTTCATTACAAACTGCAACCACTTTATATGTGATTCTTCATACAGTCGATTTCCATTTGTATCGCGATTTGCAATTAGTATGTTCTCTTTTTCATAATAACGTAATGTATGTGTGCTCACTCCTAATAATGTAGCTACCTCGCTAATTGTGTACATACTCATACTCCCTCCGCATGCCATTTGCCCTCATATATTTTGCATTCTTATCAAATTTATAAAAAACATTTGACTTAGAGTATACTCTAACAAATACAATCTAACCATAAATGAATTTGAACTTAGGGGGATTTTATATGAAATATACTGTTATTACTGGTGCTAGTTCTGGAATTGGCTATGAATCGGCTTTAGCCTTTGCATCTCGTGGAAAAAATATAATACTTGTAGCTCGAAGAAAAGAAGAATTAGATGGATTAAAATTGAAAATTAACGAAATGTATCCGGAGTTAGATGTTGTCATTCGAAGAACTGATTTATCCGTCACGGAAAATGTTTATAAACTTTATGAAAGTCTCCAAAGTTTCCAGATTGAAACGTGGATTAACAACGCAGGTTTTGGTAATTTTGCCTCAATTGCTGAACAAAATTTAAATAAAATAGAAACGATGTTGCATGTAAATATAGAAGCACTAACAATACTCTCTTCCCTTTTCGTTCGAGATTATTCAATGATTGATGGAACACAGCTTATTAACATTTCATCAGGCGGTGGATATACGATTGTCGCTAATGCTGTTACGTATTGCGCTACGAAATTCTATGTAAGTGCATTTACAGAAGGATTATCTCACGAACTGAAAGAACAAGGTGCAAAATTACAAGCAAAAGTTTTAGCTCCTGGTGCAACTGAAACAGAGTTCGCGAAACGATCATTTGATATTGATGAATTCCAATACGATAATGTTGTACCAAAATTCCACACTGCAAAACAAATGGCACAATTTATGCTCGACCTTTATGATAGCGATAAAGTTATAGGGCTTGTCGATGGTTCTACTTATAACTATGAACTTAAAAATCCCATTTTTAATTTTGCAGTAAGAAAAACAAATTCAAATTCTTAACAACATCTCATTTCTGCCTAAAATATAGATACCCACTATTTCTTAAATAATAGTGGGCTTTTTTCTTTCTAAACATTTCACCCAACATACCTAATCATCGCCACTTCATCACAATAATCAACTTTTGGACAATGCCTGCAATCAATCCACACTTTCTCTGGCAACACTTCCTTATTCACAAAATCAAACCCACACTTTTGAAAAAATTCCGTTTCATATGTTAAAGAAATTACCCTGTTCACTTTTATCTTTGCCGCCTCATTCATAACATGATTCACTAACATACGCCCTATCCCTTTCCCTGCATATGTATGCGAAACTACTAAAGATCGTACTTCTGCAAGATCCTCTCCTAATACATGTAAGCCAGCAACTCCAACGACTTCCTCTCCTTCTTTCATAACATATAAACATTGCAAATATTGATAGAGAGACAAAAGAGAACGCGGTAAAACAACCCCCTCTTTTGCATAAACTTCAATGAGACTATAAATTTCTTTCACATCACTCGTAACCGCATTACAGATTTTCATATTATATCCCCTTGCCCCCAATATTAATATTTATAACTTTAAATGAATTTTAATACATAATTTTATATAATAATACATCTCTCTTTTCTTCTCGTCAATCACTTTATACAAACAAAAAACCAAGCAATCTAATCGATGCTCGGTTCCTCATTTCGTATCGGCAATACCGTCGAATATTTAATTTCACGCAGTGCTAAACTTGTCTGTATCCGTGTAATACCAAGCTTGTTCAACTTTCTAATAAACTGCTCCAGTTCTTTACGATCACGATTTGCAACTTTTAATAAATAATCATATTCCCCTGTTAAACAATGACATTCTAACACTTCAGGCATCGATTCTAATTCTCGTTCTAGCACTTCAAGCTTTTCATACTGATGAATATTCGTACTCATAAAAATGAAGCATAGTAAATCAAAACCGAGCTTTTCTTGATTTAAAATTGCTACTTGCTTATCAATAAAACCTTCTCCATCTAACCTTTTTATTCTTGCATGCATCGCAGCTGGAGATAAATTAACACGGCGTGCAAGCTCTGCATTACTTACTTGTGATTCTTTCTGCAATATATCTAAAATTTGTACATCCAAATCATCTAACACTTTAATAACAGATGACTCCATTATAATTCCCCCTTTTTTCTTACCGATGATTATTCGAAAAAACACCCCTTAATTCAAACGAAACTGAATATTATTCTTTAAGATACAAACGAAACGAAATGTTTTATTGATTTTTAACCATTACACAAAAGAATATATTACACAATAAAGAAAAATGCTAAAATTATTTACAATTCGTATTGATTATAACAAAGGGGATTTTAATATGCCTTATTTTTATGTCTTTTTACTATTATTAACGAGCTTATTATGGGGAGGGAATTTTGTCGTTGGGAAATCTCTCGTCGATCATGCCTCGCCGATGACACTGACGAGTTTAAGATGGATCATTGCGATCGTTTGTTTATTACCTATGGTATGGTTTAAAGAAAAGAAAATCCTGCCACCGCGCGCTGCGATACTACCTTTAATACTGATGGGGATTTCAGGAGTCGCTCTCTTTAACATCTTTCAATTTTTAGCATTAGAAAAAACATCCGCAACGAATGTGGGTCTCATCTCTACATTGAATGCAATTTCAATTGCACTATTTTCGGTATTATTTCTAAAAGAAAAAGTAAATACACTTCAAATATTATCCATGACCCTTTCATTCTTCGGGGTTATCCTCGTTCTATTAAAAGGTGATTTCTCACTTTTATTTTCACTACATTTTAATAGCGGAGATTTATGGATGATTGCGGCAGTTTGTATTTGGGGGATATATTCTGTGTGCAGTAAATGGGCAACAAAAACAACTACACCACTAATGGCGACGTTATATTCTGGTATTTTCGGCATTATTTTATTACTGCCATTTAACATCGGTAACTTCACTGTTTCAAATATAAATACATCATTCATTACATCGCTTTTATATACAGGAATCATTTCAACAGTACTTTGTATGGTATTTTGGAACATTGGTGTACAAAAATTAGGAGCTACAACATCGGGAATTTTTCTAAACTTCAATCCGATTTTCACAGCTATTTTAGCATTCCTTTTCCTAGGAGAAGAATTAACATGGATACAAATTTTAGGTACAATTGTCGTCGTGACAGGATGTTATTTATTTTCTCATTTCAAAACAGTTGCTGTTCAGCCAACTAGAGCTTTACTACGCAAACATTCTTAATCAAAAAAACATCGCCACCAAAGTGGCGATGTTTTTATTTACCTTTCATTTCTTTCACATACTTCTTTTCTTCTTCTGGCGATAAACGTTCTGTTGCCTTTCCAGTATCACCACCTTGAATTTCCCACAAAAAGTTATGCTCCTCAACCGTTTGTGAAAAATCCCCTTTCTCCCAGCGCTCCAAAGTAGCAAGTAACTTTGATTTATTTTTAAAATTTGTACTGCTTTCTACCGCTTCCTTCGCACTACGAATTTCCTTATTTGTCATTTCAATAAATCCCCATTTTTCAGAGGATTTCACTTTTTGATGTACCATCCTATGCATGGTAGAAATAATTTCATCTTCACTAGCTTGTTGCTTCTCTTCCTTTGCTTTCTTCCCTTGTTGCCCCGTTACATTTTGTGCTTTCAGACTCTTCTCCTCTTCTTCTATATAATTAAGAAGTTTCGTAACACCGAATACAGCTCCTATTGCAATTACAATCATTGTAATTGTCCCTATAATCCATTTTTTCATATTATGTATTCCCCATTCCCCTAATAATCACATAAACAAATGGAATCGCCTGCGCACAGCCGATTCCATTTGTTTCCTTATTATATTTTAAACCTTCATCGCTTCTCGTACAATAAAACTATCCACATATTGCTTAAATTTTATAATTTTCCCATTTTCAAGCTGCCATATATGAACAAATTCTGCTTCAAACAATTTTCCCGTTTCTTTATAAACTCCTGAATAAACACCTTCAGCAATAATTACATCTTTTCCGTTTACTTCATGATACATATTTACACTCGCTTTATAATCATCCCATTCTGATCCTAAACGACTAAATACATTTTCCATTATATCCTCTGTACCTATATACGTTCCGCCGTACGGGAAACCTTTTGCCTCTGTCCATTCTATTTTTTCAGAGAGGGATTCTGCTAAATGTTTTGCATTCGAAGAAGCTGATCCTTCATACGTACTTTGAATAATTTCTAAATTTGATTTAAGCATAGTAATTCCTCCCTCGTTTATTTATTCTTCACACGAGTAGTAACTATTGTAGTTACAACTTGTGTAAAAAAATATGCTAATTCATTTCATTCTTAACTTAGTTATTGTAACTATTATAGTTACAATAACTCTTTAAGTCAACAATTTATAAATAAAATTTACTTCGTTTTCATTACTTTCTCTTTTAAGAAACGATCTACATATCCTTCTGCTTTTACAACGAATAAATACGCACCCATTGATAATAATGCAAGATCTAATTCATATCCTGGATTCTTGCCATCTCCTAATAATCCTGCTGCTCCATTTACCTTTACGATAGCTCCAGCTAAAATAAGAGCGAATAACAATCCTACATATCGAACACCTAAACCGATAATTAATAATATACCACCAACTAATTCAACTGTCGCTATACCATACGCAAGGCCACCTGGTAAACCGATACTTGTAAACCATCCTGCTACGTTATCTATACCTGATTGAAACTTTGCTAAACCGTGTGCAAAGAACGTAACTCCTAACACGATACGAATAATTAAATTCCCAATATATTGATTCATTTTGAACTCTCCTTTTTGTTTTGTTATGGTGAACATTTATTCACAAGACAAAACAATACGGTATTTCGTTTCATTCGTCAAATGCTTTTTTTAAAGAAAACAAAAAACATTATCCGTTTTACGAATAATGTCTTTTATAAAATAGCGCTAATTCAAGCTTTTACTCAATCGCACAGAAAAAGTTGAAACTTTTTTCCAGCACCAATATAAGGCAATAACAGCACGTCCTCTTCCACAACCATTCCGACAACATTCACCTTCTCATCTGTAGGCAAATCATTTATAACAACTTGCATCTCCCCGGCATATCTACCGTACAATTCATTATCAATTGTGATACTGCCTTTCTTTCTTGCGATTGCATGCATCGGCTGTAAAATCACTTTATTTCCTTCCCTTGATTCTACTGAGCGAATGACATCACGTGCTGGGTCTAATCTATTTGTATGCACTTGCTCTACTACTTTTAATACTTCATTTTCATTTATAAATGACTCATATCGCAGCGGAATAATCCCTCTACTCGCGCTCGCAATTTCTTGTACACTTTCTAAACTAGCACTTATATCTCCAATCAACACTTTATCGACATCACAATCTTGAACAAGTTCTAAAAACGCTTCAAGCGGGCGCATATTGCGGTGCTTTTCTAACGTTGGTAACCCTTCATATAACGGGCCACGTTTATCCTCATCTCCCGGAATAAATGCCATCGTTGTTATTCCACACGCATGTAAATATTGATTTTGCTTTTGTAAGAAGGACCTTGCTAGTCCTGTTTCTGGACGCGGATAAAAATTATGCCACGCTTCAACATTCTCTACCCGTATATTTTCCGCAAGTAACTCTTCCCAGAAAGATTCTGTAATCGTACTCGCATTTAAAGCTACTTTCATCTTATGAGATACACGCGCAATTTCCTTCGGCGCAATGCCATAATCCATTCGTAAACCAGTAATACCAAAGCCCAATAACACTTCCACATTTTCATACGTTATTCCTAAATGATTTAACGACTTTGGAGATATATCCACCATTAATTCCATTTCATTTTCGAGAGCCTGTTTCCCTAATGTTTGAATTAACTCTTTATACGTATCTGGATCATCTTCCGGAATATGAAGTGATGTAAAAATAGATGAAAATCCGTTTTCCTTCGCTATTTTTAGCCACTCTTTTTGTTTGTCTGCTTGCCCTTTTGAAAGATAAATTGAAACTCCTATCATATGAATCTCCCTTTCTATGAATAGAAAAAGAGAAAGGAATCCCTTTCTCTATATGTTTTCTGCCATTTCTTCTTTAAATCCGAAGAAGTACGTGAAGATAAATCCGAAAGTATATGCAATGACTAAACCTAAGAAATATAGTAAATATTTATTATCAGCAATTAACGGGATTAAAGATAATCCTGATACGCCAATTCCGAGTGAAGCCGTTTTCATAACTGCTTGGAATGCACCCCCGACAGCCGCTCCTAAACAAGCAGTGATAAAAGGTTTTCCAAGTGGTAATGTAACCCCGTATAATAACGGCTCACCAATCCCTAAAAACCCAACTGGCAATCCACCTTTAATTACGTTACGAAGTCGTTTATTTTTTGTTTTCACATAAATTGCAATCGCTGCGCCCACTTGACCGGCACCAGCCATTGCGAGTACTGGTAATAAAGGTGTTACGTGCGTTTGATTAATAAATTCCATATGAATCGGTGTTAAACCGTGGTGTAATCCGACCATAACGAGTGGTAAAAACGTTCCGGCTAGCACTGCTCCAGCAAATGCCCCACCAACATTTAAAATTGCGTTAATACCGCTCGTAATACCATCAGATAAAAATCCCGCTGCTGGCTGAATCGCTAACATCGTTACTATACTTACAGCTAATACAGTAATAAGCGGTGTTACAATAATATCTACTGCATTCGGCACTGCTTTTCGTACTCTTCTCTCAACTACTACCATAAGCCACGCTGCAAAAATAACTGCAAACAATCCGCCCCGCCCAGGTACCATTGCCTCACCAAATAATTTCACATTTGCCATCGCCGGATTGAAAATTAAAATACCCGCAATCGCCCCAAGAACTGGTGTCCCGCCAAATTCTTTCGCTGTATTCCAACCGACTAAAATCCCTAAAAATGTAAAGATACCGCCGCCAATAAGTAGTAACATTTGTAGCCATGTAGCATTCGGATCAGCACCGGCGTTTTTCGCAAAGTTAGCAACTCCGTTTATAATCCCTGATGCAACAAGACCAGGTATTAACGGAATAAAAATGTTACCTATTTTTCGTAAAAAGTTCTTCACTGGTGTATTATTTTTCTTCTTCATCTCTGATTTAATCTCTTGACCAATATCTTCAAGATGATGATCTGCAACCTCACCAATTCGCAATCCTGTTAAAACTTCCATTGCAGCTGCTACTTTATTTACAGTTCCTGGACCAACAACAACTTGAAGTGTTTCATCTTCAATGACGCCCATAACGCCTTCAACCTTTTTCAAAAGATCCATATTCACTTTACTTTCATCATGAAGCGTTAACCTCAGTCTCGTCATACAATGAGCAATGCTACGAATATTTTTTATTCCCCCAAGTTGCTCTGAAATTTCTTTGGCCATTCTCTCTTCTTTCTTCATAATAGAATCCCCCTCCCTATTCTTATCGTTTCACTTTATAATGCTTTCTTCACAAAGCCTTTCGCTTCTTTTAGTTTTTCTAGTGCTTCCCCATACTCACACTGTAGTAATACCATAACGATAGCAACTTTCACATTACGATTTGCTTTTTCGTAATACTCTGCTGCTACTTCACAACTAACTCCTGTTGCTTCCACAATAATTCGTTTTGATCGTTCTACTAACTTTTCATTCGTAGATTGAACATCTACCATTAAGTTTTTATATACTTTTCCTACACCAATCATTGACGCTGTTGAAATCATATTGAGCACTAATTTTTGCGCTGTACCAGCCTTCAAACGTGTTGAGCCTGTTAATATTTCTGCACCTGTCTCCACTTCTACATTGAGTTTTGCATACTTACTTATTTCAGCATTTTTATTACAAGAAATACTCGCCGTACTTGCTCCCACACTATGTGCGTATTTCAATCCGCCAATTACGTAAGGGGTTCTTCCACTTGCGGCAATACCAATCACTGTATCTTTCTCGTTTAATCCAATACTTTTCAAATCTTCTTCTGCTAACTCTTCGCGATCTTCGGCACCTTCCACCGCCTTAGTAAACGCTTTCAATCCACCTGCTATAAATCCTTGCACCATTTTATCATCTGTTCCAAATGTTGGTGGGCATTCAACCGCATCTAGAATACCTAAACGACCACTCGTACCAGCCCCAATATAAATTAATCGGCCCTCTTCTTCAAAAGATTTAATAACAGTCTGTACGACCTTTTCAATGTGTTCTATTTCTTTTTCAACTGCTAACGCAACAGTTCTATCTTCTTCATTCATACTTTGTAACACTTCTTTTATACTCATCTCATCTAGATTCGTCGTTTTCTCATTACGGTGTTCTGTCGATAAATTTTCTAACATATTGCCACCCTCTTCGAAATTATATTTCACACTTTTATTATAACTTTAAGAAACTAAAAATCAATAACTCTTTCTTATTTTATGAAATAAAATTTCACAACGTGACATATTTGTGTCAAAGTTAATAAAAAAAGATGAGTCCCCTCATCTTTTCTTCTACTTCAACTTCCGTAACCGCAAAGCTTCTTCTCGCGTCTCCATAAATTGATCCAGCACTTTATTGCCAATTCGATTAAAAGTAATCACATATAAAGCATCAATCATATTCAGTTGCGTCATTCTCGAAGCAATACTCGCAATACGATGATCTTGCTCTACATCCGGCATACAAAGGCGAATGTCCGCTTCTTTATATAAAGGTGATGATTGGTCAAGTTTCGTAATTCCGATAACAGTTGCACCTTGTCTCTTTGCATATTGCGCCATTTCAAGCACATCTTTCGTTCGCCCAGATGTTGAAATCGCCACAAATATATCGCCTTCTTTTAAATTCGTCACAAGCGGCAACATCATATGAAAATCAGATAGCATCATCGCTGTAAATCCGAGCCGTGTAAATTTATACGCCCCATCCATCGCCGGTGTCGCTGACCCACCTACGCCGTAAAATAAAATCTTATCCGCATTTACAATACGATCTGCAGCTTTCTCAAGTTCCTTCTTATCTATCGCCGTAACACTTGCCTCAATTGCAGCTTTATTCACATACGTAACTTTATTAAACAAATCATACGGTCCATCTTCCTTATTCATCACTGAAAAATCGTTAATATTATAATCAGCAATTGTTAATTCACGAACGAGCGCTATCTTAAATGCTTTAAAGCTTCCAATACCGATTGTTTTACAAAAACGTACAACACTCGCCTCACTCGATCCCGCATTTGTAGACACTTCTTTTGTCGTTAAATTTGGAACAATCTCTGCGTTCTCCATTATGTACATGGCAACCTTCTTTTCAGCTGGTGAAAATTGATCCATATTATTTTCAATTTTAAATAGTAATGTTGAAGCTTTCACTATTTAACCTCCACTTCTTACGGTTGCGTATATTCTCTAATATCATTTGTATCATATAGATAAAAACCATCATTACCAGGTGGATGATGAACAATTACAGTTCGATCCCCTTTTTTATATGACGTTATTTCACCTTCAGATCTCTGTTCTTCCCATCCATGTATCCAAACTGCAAAGTCAGGTACAAAAGCAGTGTACTTATAGTCTTTCGGTTTTCATCTTCTACATAGGAAGAAAAAATAGAAACTGGAAAACATTTCACTTTTGATTCTTTCCATGCGGTAAATGGTATACATAGTGCAATAAGTATGATTACGCCTATAACCTTCCCCTTCGTAATCTTCACATATCCCTCTCCTCGTCCACATCATATACATAGATTTTACCATAATTACAAACCACTCATGCTACATGCCCATTGCTTTTTGAAATAAAAAAAGCTTACCTACGTTAGATAAGCTCTTTCCCTCTATACAAAATACTTCTTTAAAAGTGGCGGTGTAATAATCGTCGTCAATATAACAACAATCACAATCGCTGTGAAATTTTCTTTCGCTAATAAATTCGCCGTCAGTCCGTTTGCTGCGATAATCAGCGCTACTTCTCCGCGTGACACCATCCCTGCACCAATACTAATAGAAGATTGGAGTTTGAATCCTGTCAGTCTTGCTCCTAAACCTGATCCGATTAACTTTGTGAAAATCGCAACGAGCGTCATAATGATAATGAACCAAAGCTGACTCCCGATTCCTTGAAATGTAATTTCCATTCCGATACTTACGAAGAACACTGGTACAAATATCGCATAAGCAATCGGTTCAATTTTATGTTCCACTTCATGCTTATACTCCGTTTGAGAAATGGCAATTCCTGCTGCAAATGCTCCAATAATACCTGCAATTCCCATCATTTCACTGTAATACGAAAAAGAGAAACAAATAATAAGAGCTGCGCTAATTAAAGCTTCTGTTACGCGAAGCGGCACAAGCATTTTCATAATCCAAGGAACGACTTTCCATGCGATAAAAACAATACTTACAAAGAAAACGATTTTCTTTACAATGACAAGTGTTATATTCACATCTTGCGTTCCTAAAAAGCTCATAACAAACGCTAATAAAATAACGACAATTACATCATCAAATACAGCAGCACCTAAAATCGTTGTACTTTCTCTCGTATTCATCTTCCCTAAATCTCTTAGCGTTTGCACTGTAATACTAACCGATGTTGCACAAAGTAATAATCCTAAAAAGATGGCATGAGATTGCATTAATCCAAACAACAGTCCTGTCACATATCCACCGATGAAAGGAAAAATAATTCCACCAGCCGCTACTGCAAACGACGATTTCAAATTCCGATTTAACTCTTCTAAATCTGTTTCAAGTCCCGCCATAAACATAAGTAGCAAAACACCAATTTCACTAAGCTCATCAATAAGTTCTGAACTATTAATAATACCTAGCACCGCAGGACCGATAATAATACCAACAAGTAATTTACCAAGTACAGAAGGCTGACCGAGTCTAACGCTAATATCACCAGCTAATTTCGTACAAAGTAAAATGACGACAAGTTCAAAATAAAATAACATAGCATCTTCTCCTACTATATAAAGTGAAACTTTAATCAGTGGGGATTTTGTTCATCCCCCACTGATTATGAGCCCTCACCAATCGGGCGTTTACGGGCAGCCCGACCCCCACCTAACTTCTTTGCTCCAGCCGAATTTTGAGGTGGGGGTTTTACTGCCCGTTAATGCGGGATAAAATAAATCTATTTGTTAACCCGCATCCATTTCCGCACATAGTTTCCCCTATTCATCCGCATTTTATTTGTTAAAATTTTATTTGACAAAATATTCTGAATTATAATAAAGTTAATCCAGAAACTTTAAAAAACTACATACCATAACTGTACCTCCATTTACTTACGTACTCTTTTCTAATGGGCTCATACTATATTCGCAGTTATGGAAATGAAAAAACGGGGGGAGAGTCCAAAATGAAGTCATTATTACGAAAAAAAGCGCTCAGTACTGAATCACCAAAGCAACTAGATAGAACATTAACTGCACTCGATTTAACGTTTTTAGGAATCGGCGCCGTAATTGGGACAGGAATCTTTGTATTAACGGGTATTGTTGCAGCAAAACATTCTGGTCCTGGTATTATGCTATCATTTCTTATCGCTGCATTTACTTGTGCTTGTGTAGCCTTTTGTTATGCTGAATTTGCTTCTTCTATACCTGTCTCAGGAAGTGTGTATACTTACGCATATATGACAGTCGGAGAAGTCGTCGCCTTCATCGTCGGATGGTGTTTAATGCTCGAATATTTACTTGCCGTTGCAGCTGTAGCTGTTGGGTGGTCTGGTTATTTACAATCTTTACTACAAGGATTTAACATACACCTTCCCGCCATAATCGCCTCGGCCCCCGGTGTTGGAAAAGGTGGTATCATTGATTTACCAGCTGTCTGTATTTTACTTCTTATTACTGGCCTTTTAAGTTTCGGTATACGTGAAAGTGCACGCATTAATAATATTATGGTTCTTATTAAACTAGCTGTTATCATTGCCTTTATCGTTGCAGGCGCAAAATATGTAAAGCCTGAAAATTGGACACCGTTCATTCCATTCGGATACGACGGTATTATTACTGGAGCTGCCACTGTATTCTTCGCCTTTTTAGGGTTTGATGCAATCGCAACCGCTGCAGAAGAAACGAAAAAACCACAGCGTGATTTACCAATCGGCATTATCGGTTCCCTTCTTATTTGTACTGTTTTATACATGATTGTATCTTTCGTTTTAACAGGCATGGTTCCTTATACACAATTAGATGTTTCTGATCCAGTTGCATTTGCATTGCATTTCGTTGGTGAAGATACAATTGCAGGGTTACTCGCTGTTGGTGCGATGACTGGAATGACAACCGTTCTCTTAGTCGTTATGTATGGACAAGTTCGTGTTTCATATGCGATGAGCCGCGACGGTTTACTTCCAAAAGCGTTAGCACGTGTAAATAAAAAAGTGAAAATCCCTTTATTAAATACGTGGATTACTGGCGTTGTTGCCGCTTTATTAGCAGGACTTTTAGACCTACATTTACTCGCGAATTTAGTAAACATCGGTACGTTAACAGCCTTCACATTCGTTTGCTGTGCTGTACTTATTTTACGAAAAACACATCCTGACTTAAAACGCGGATTCCGTACTCCTTTCGTACCTGTACTACCAGTTGTCGCAATCCTTTGCTGTTTATATTTAATGATCAATTTGTCTAAAACGACATGGATTAGCTTTGCAGTTTGGCTTATAGTCGGCTTATGCTTCTATTTCTTCTACTCTAGAAAGCATAGTCATTTAGCTACTGAAAAAACAAATGATGAGACGAAAGAAGCATAATAAAATAGCTCGCCGATGAAACGGCGAGCTATTTTCCTGTTTTATTATGTTTTCTCGTTAACGATTGTAAAATGATGAATATGCCGATGTAAGCTGTAAGCGATGCCCAATTCCCTATTGGTGTAGCGTATTTAAAAACTCCAATACTTACAAGCAATAAGAAAATAATCACCTAATATATAAGCTTCCACTTTTGCATAGCTTCCCCCTTTACTTCGTCTCCTTCTTTTTCTTCCACGCATTTACACTATCAAAGAAGAAATTAATAAATAACGTGCCTAAACCCGCTAATAAGAAAGTCATTAAAAATAGAATCCATATACTTTTATCTTTTAATAAATAATATCCTACAAGGAGCACAACCGCGATCCATACATATTCAAGAATTCTTTTTAGCTTTTTCTGTTCCAAATTATTCGCTCCCTCTTTCTATACTACTTTTAGTATAACAAAAAAGAAGCCTATCATGATAAGCTTCTTTTTCTTCTCTCTTATTTGTTCATGCTTTTTTCAACAAGTGAAATCGCATGCTCTATCGTACGATTCATCGTTTCTACCTGTTCGTCTTTCACTTTCGCATCTTTTAATACAGCTTCTGCAACTGTAATTTTTTGTTGTAATGATTTCACTGAACCGTCCGTTACATTCGCAGCTTGCGCTTTCTGTACTACAACTTTTGCAGATTCAATATTGATTTTTAATTTTTCTTTCGGTGTTTTTGGTTGCTCTTCTGCTACTTTAGATTGTACAAAGGTTACATTAGCTGTTTTTAATTCGTTATACGTTTGAATAATTTGTTCCCCAGTACTTCCGATATTTTCAAACGCTTGCTTTGCAGTGTTATAGCTTTTCTCTAGTTCTTGAAATGCTTCCTTTGAGTATTGACCTGGCTTATCACCAAATTCATATGTACCAGCTAACACTGCTTTTACTTTTCCTAGCTCTTCATATAACGCGTTTACTTGCTCTAACTTCGTACGATTAAAAAACTCATTGTACGCTGCTAATACTTCTGAAGAACTTAATGCTTTACTATATAATTTTGCTAGCGCAATTTGACCATTTAACGAAATGCCACCATTTCCATTGCTATCTGGATCAGCTCCAAATGCAAACGGTACGTTCGGATGATACACTTTTCCTTGAGCTGGTTGGCTATTTACTTTTTTACCATCTACATAAATGGCTACTTCATTTCCGTTATACGTTCCTGTTAAATGATATGTTTTGTTCGCTTCTAACTGAACGCCAACACGTTTATAACTACCACCAATATGAGCCCACAATTCAACATTTCCACTTCCTGTAGATTCAAAACCAATTCCACCACTCTCTGTATTTTGCAAAATACCTTGTCCACGAATTTCATTCATTGAAAATACAGTTTCTAACGTAAATGCATTTGCTACTTTTTCTTTTTGTGCTGCTGAAAACGGCAGATACCCAAATGTATTTGCTTTCCCGTTTAACTTCATAACATTCTTTTTCAAAGCTTTATCATATTCAATAGTCACATTGCCCTTCACATCACCTTTTGTAACAAATGGTGAATTGTCTTTAAATGTACCATCTGCAAAGTTCACATCGAAAACATCAGCCTTTGGCACTTTTACATTCGGATCGATATTATCTTTTTTCGTAGTAATTTCTGCCGTTAACGGCTGCACACTTTCATTGCCAAATGAATCAATTGCGACGACTTCAAGTAGGTATGTTTTCCCACCATCTAACCCTGCAAGCGTAAATGTAAGGTCTTTCGGCACTGGGTCACGGTAAAACTCTGAGAATGCTAATAACTTATTTTTAATCTCACCTGTTTGTTTATCCTTCGCTTGTACACGATAAGAATGAACAAGAAGGTTGTCCAATGCTTGCGGGAATGTTACTGTTGCTGCGTTTTCTGTTACATTTGATACAGCAAGCTTTGCATCCTTAGCGAAGTATGGCTTTTCTTTATCACGATTTTCTACATGTGTAAATGTTTCTTTCTTTGCTGGCAATTTAATTTTCCAAGGCTCACCCGTCCAAGCATTCGTATGGAAATCACGACGATTAATCGTTACCTCTTCATCATCTACTTCTACTAATAAACCTTGGCTTAACGTACTAGCTCCTGGCGGGATATTTCCTTGTACTTTACCGCCTTCAACTTCCATATAACTTACAGAAGATGTACCAACAGACGTAAAGTCTTTTTGATGAATTGATCTTGGATCATCTAACGGATAATGAGAATGACCTGAAAACGTAATGACTTGTGGGTATTCTTTTAATACTACATTAATTTTCGTACTATCTTTCGTTCCCCACTCTTGGCTACCGTATACTGTATCTTTAATATGTTGATGTAAAAATACGAAAATCGGCTTTTCTGGATCATCCTTTTGCGCTTTTGCCATTTCTTCTTTTAACCAGTTAATTTGCTTGTCTGAATAATATCCATGAGTTGTCCCATCTTCCGGAGACATAACAAGGAAGTGATACCCTTTCACCACTTTATGATAATAAATCGATTCCATTCCTGTTTTTTCTAAGAAACGCTTCTGCGCTCCATCTACAGATAAGCCGTTCCAATAATCATGATTACCGAGAGAATTCATTCGTACCGCATCTTTATTTGCATTTTCATTATACACTTGCATGAAGCGATCATATTGTTGTACCGATCCTGAATCAGTAAAATCTCCTACAATTACAAATGCATCTTGTTTTGGAGCAAGTGTATTAAACTGTTCAATCGCTCTTTTCCAGCGAAACGTATCATCCGTTCCACTGTTTTTAATATGTACATCACTTACAACTGGAAAAACTAACTTCTTCTCACTCTGCATCTTTTCTTGTTTCTTCTCTTCCGCTTTGACTGATGTACTCCATGGAAATGATACAAACGCCAATACAAAAATCATTAATAATCCAATAAGACCTTTTACTTTTCTTAAAGCAATTCTGTCCACGTGAATCCTCCTCATAATAATTGATTCATTACAAGGGCTATTTTATCTAAAGCATATTAATGTCGTTTAAATCACAAATGAATTTTATTAGATTTTTGTAAATATACAGTTAATTATAAATTAAGTCCCACATTCCTCGTACTATTGTATACAACCACCTTTTGTCTAAAAGATTCTGATCATTCTTTTCCCATGTCTATTCACATATACTCTTTTCTATAACATGAATGATACGTTAAGATGTAAGCCTATTAGACAATCTTAATTTTTAACATTTTCTTCTTTTCTTAACACATCGGCCATGCTTCTACATTTAATAGTAGTAAAAGACAACTTAAAAAGGAGGGGTTGTATTGAAGAATAAAAAAAATATTGGCTGTTTCGCTCCTTTATCTATCATTTGTCCAGACCCTTGTCCACCGCCCCCTCCTCCAAATCCAAGTTGCGAGCTAGTAACAAATGAATTTGCAGGGAATTTCCTCATAACTAATAGCACCATTCCCTCTGCCAAAGATGCATTACAATCAATGATACTATGGCAAAGTGATGGGATACTCCTTATATCAGGTACTGTCTCGGTTTACAATAGTACTAGCAGCACTGAAGCAATTACAATTCAAATCGTTGGAGCAGTAACTAATATTTTCACTGTGTTTCCTGGCAATACAATATCTTACACAGGTAAAGGTTTAATATCCGTTAGTATTATTAATATACAAAGTAATTCTTCACTATATTTAGAAGGCAAGTACTGTTGCCAATTTACATGTTGCTTATAGAATACCAATTTCATTACTTCCTCAATAAAAAAAACATACCCTTTACGGTATGCTTTTTTATGAAATCGGATAACGTACTGTAATACAAAACTCTCCTTGACTAACAGTTGTTCCTGTCGTAGTAATTCGAATTGTAGTAAAATATCGTATAGTGAAAGTACCGCTACTTTGCGGTTGAACAGTAATCGTATCAACTACTGTAGCACCTACTAAAAAATCAACAGTAATTGGATTTGCGCCTACATCATATTTCACATAACCCGAACCATACACTTCTTGCGTAATATTATTCGTATATACAATTTGAGTACCAGCACCTGTAATAGACCAGTCTGTACATACTTGATCTTGTACAAGCGTTTTATTAGAACAACAAGACAAACTGGAACTTCTCATTCCCATTTTGATCCTCTCCTATTCTGCTATGAAAGTGGATAACGTGTTGTAATACAAAACTCTCCCTGATACGTTCCAGCAGGTGTTGCCGGTAACACAACTTGTATACTATCAAAGCGGCGATACGTAAAAGCAATACTCGTTCCTGGGTTTAATGTTTGTGTATCAATTGTAGCCCCAGCAGAATCAAGTGCTTCTACAGTGATTGGGCCCGGTCCAACATCATATTTCACAAAGCCAGTACCAATTACATTTTGATTAATATTATTTGTATAGAGAACATTATCAATTGCTGTTGCAACTACAGTAGCAGACCACGGACTACACACTTTATCTTGCACATAATTTTTATCTGGACAGCAAGTTAACGCTGACCCTGAGCACTCACAAGACATAGTTGTTTCCCCTCTCTCTTTTATATTCCCTATATGTGTATGTCCTTTAGAGTCTTTTGCCTGTACTATTCATCTATTTTCAAAAATTAATCAAAACTCAATGCTAATAACTAGATAGATTCCGTTTTGTTTCGCTTTTTCATAAATTTATAGATAAAGATACTAGCCACGATAAGAAGAACGCCTCCTAATATCGGTAGCATATATTGTCCAACAATATCCGCTGCTTTTTCCCAATGCGGACCTAATTTCATTCCTACATATATATACAAAGCCGTTAACGGGAACATCGCTACAAATGTATATATGCTAAATTTCCATATGTTCATTTTCGCCATACCACATGGAACGGAAATAAGTGTTCGAACTCCTGGAACGAAGCGTCCAACAAATGCTACAACCGGTCCGTATTTCTCAAAGAAATCATCTGCCTTTTGAATTTGTTCTTCCTTAATGAAGAAGTATTTTCCGTATTTTATTAATAGAGGACGACCACCGTAATAACCGAGTGCATATAACGTTAATGGTCCTGTCGTTCCACCAAGCGTTCCAGCTAATACAGCTAGCCAAAAATTCATATCTCCCTCGTACACCCAATATCCAACCATGGGTAAAACTACTTCTGCTGGAATAAATTCAAACGTTAATGCTAACACAACTCCAAAATAAGAAAACTGCTTTAAAAACTCGATTATATCTAAAATAATTTGCTCCATTCTTTTAACTCCTATCCAATATTTACATTATGCTTTTCTTGTAATTGCACTGGTGCCATTTTTACAATTCGATTCAAAATGAATAACACAATTCCAATATCATCTAAAATACCGATAAACGGCAGGAAGTCTGGAATTAAATCAAGCGGCATCGCCACATAACCAACTAAAAAAGCAACAGATAAAATTTTCTTCTTTATTGAAACCTCTTTTGAAGTGAAAAAGTCAAATAGGAATGGAACAAACTTGCGGACATGAAATACAACTCTTAATCTACTAATAAGTTTTTTCATTTTTTATCTCCTCTCTTTGTATACAAAAAGGCCCCTACCAAATATGGTAAGGGTCCTAAAAAAGACAATAAGGGGCCTGTACCATTGCTGGTAAAGGTCTCACTAACAACGAAACGTTGCCAATAAAGCCGAGGGTTTCTCCCTGTAATGACGACTTTACTGTAATAAGTTACTCCCCTTTATATACACAATTTTATACAATCACATTAAAATATTTTAGAGGGCTTGTCAATACATTTTATGACTCGAACTATCTAGCTTACCCTTGACTAAAAATAAAAAACGTATATGAAATTTCTTACTATCTCATAATAAACATACTTATTTTTTTAAATGAAAGGAGAAATTTCATATGCATACCGTATGGAAAGGTGCACTTTCACTTGGGCTATTAAATATAGGAATCAAACTATATAGTGCCGTAGAAGAAAACGATATAAAGTTTTTAAGTCTCCATAAAGAATGCCTAACACCTATTAAATATAAAAAGTTTGCTCCTGATTGTACGGATGAAGAAATCGATGATAAAGATATTGTAAAAGCCTATGAATATGCACCTCATAAATACATCATTATTGATGAAAAAGAATTAGCTAAGCTGCAAAAAGTTCATGAGCCACGGTCCATTCGTATTATATCTTTTGTCCAAAATAGCGAAATTGATTCTGTTCTCTATGACCGTTCTTATTTTATAGGCCCTACGCCGGGACACGAAAAGTCATATTTATTATTAAAAGAAGCTCTTGAACGTACGAATAAACTTGGTCTAATTCATATTTCTATCAGAAAAAAACAACACTTAGCTATTATCCGTAGCTTTGAAGATGGGCTTATGTTACAAACCATTCATTACCCTAATGAAATTCGCAATATAACAACTACACCTAATTTACCAAGTAACGAAGATCATCCTATTCAAAAACAAGAACTCACCGCGGCAATCAATTTAATTCATCATCTTACAAATCCTTTCGAACAAGAGCTATTTACAGACGAGTATAAAGAAGCTCTTACCGAATTAATCGAAAACAAAATTGAACAACAGGAAAAAACTGAAACAATCTCCCCAGCTCCAAACATCATCAATATTATGGAGACATTACAGGCAAGTATTGAGCAAGCAAAAATAAAAAGAGATAATAAAAAAGAACAAGAGGCCAACTGAAATCGACCTCTTGTTCTTTAAAGTGGATTACATTTTGGCATCTCAAGTCCAGATGATTGTGCTAACTTTAATAAATAATAACATTCCTCTCTTGCCATATGATCTGCCATTCTCGCTGATAACGCACTTAATATTTCATTCGATAACTCCATCTCTTCAACCTCATGGAGAAAATGCGAAAATAATTTTAACTCAAGTGAAACATCTTTTGTAAACTTCTTTAACGCCGGAAAATGATGAAGCTCTGTCCGTAAATACCCCGTCATCTCAACTGCCTTTAAGTAAAATTGTTCAAAGTGCTTCTCGAATTCTTCGCTTTTCTCTTTCAATCTTTTTTCAACAAGATCTAATCCACCAGAAATAGACCCTGCATGACCAGCTGCATCTGTTAACCAAACGAGATGATAATGTAATTCATGAAAAACAGGCGGAACTTCTCCTTTCTTTAAAAACTCTGACACCGTTATATACTCTTCTACTTCATTTACCATATGATTAATAAAAGTCGGCGTAAAATGAATAGTAATTTTCCCCTCCAACTGTTTCTGTATAATATTTAATTTAAACGTTCGTATCTCCTTAGCAGCTCGCTCTGCCTCTTTTGAGAATGCAATGAGATTGACAGTATGAATTTTATTTAAAAAGCCTGTAAACGTCTCAACAAAATAAGTAGCTTTCTTTATATCTTCCTTCTCCTTTGGAGCTAACGCATCAAGTAAAAATTGCGCATGATCACTAAGTACCTTTAGCCAAAACTTATGCTCAAACAACGCACTTTCTTCGTAATTTCTCTCCATCAAATCGCCTCCCTATGTTCCTTTCTTTCTATCACTTGAACTTTATATCCATCTGGGTCTTGTACTACAATACTCTTCTCACTTTTGTTTTCTGTATATGCAATTTTATAAAACACTAACCTCTTCTTTAAGTTCTCTATGTTAGAAATTGAAAACATTAGAACATCAACCGCATCCGTAACACTCTTCTCACGCCCACCCAAACTACGATTCATTACAAAACTAACTCTCATTGAATCAGCATCATACCAAACCCCTGTTATATCTAATTGAGGTCTCTCTGAACTGGGGCTTATTCCTAAAATCCCTTCGTAAAAATACAGCGTTTCCTTTAAGTTCTTTACTTCTAGCACAATGAAATTCTTTACATTCTCCACATTCATTCCCCCTGTACTTATTACTTTTTTATATGTGTCATAAATGCCTGTTATGTCTGAATACAATACGTAGTGATGAAGAGTTAAGGAGGTTTATTCATGAATAAATATATGAGATCATTCGTGCCATACCATAGCCCTCAAGATCCTTGTCCTCCTATCGGAAAAAAATATTATTCTACTCCTCCTAATTTATTTTTAGGTTTTCAACCGCCAAATTTACCGCAATTCACACCAAAAGAGGCATTACAAAAAGGAACTTTATGGCCTGTTTTTTATGACTATTATGAAAATCCTTATAAAAAAGGGCGGTGACTACTGACGTGACTCAATCGCTACCAGAAGAATATTATCAACTTTTACTGGAGCTTCAAGAACTAGACTTTGTACTAGTTGAACTAACTCTTTATTTAGATACACATCCAGATGACACTGCTGCGATTAATCAATTTAATGACTTCTCCTATAAACGAAGGGTATTAAAACAAAAGATGGAAGAAAAATACGGACCACTTCAGCAGTTTGGAAATAGTTATTCTAACGCTCCATGGGAATGGAGCAAAGGTCCTTGGCCATGGCAAATATGAAGGAGAGAAAATATGTGGATTTATGAGAAGAAATTACAATACCCAGTTAAAGTAAGCACCTGTAATCCAGCCCTTGCCAAATTATTAGTTGAACAGTACGGTGGTGCTGACGGCGAACTAGCTGCTGCCCTTCGTTACTTAAATCAGCGTTATACTATCCCTGACAAAGTCGTTGGCTTGCTAACCGATATCGGCACCGAAGAATTCGCACACCTAGAAATGATCGCTACAATGATTTATAAATTAACAAAAGATGCAACACCGGAACAAATGAAAGCTGCCGGATTAGACGCACAGTACGCTAATCACGATAGCGCTTTATTTTATCATAATGCAGGTGGTGTTCCTTTTACTGCTACTTATATTCAGGCAAAAGGAGACCCCATCGCAGATTTATATGAAGATATTGCCGCTGAAGAAAAAGCGCGCGCAACATATCAATGGCTCATTAACTTATCCGATGATCCAGATATAAATGATAGCTTACGCTTTTTACGTGAACGAGAAATTGTGCATTCACAACGCTTCCGAGAAGCAGTTGAAATTTTAAAAGAAGAACGTGATAAAAAGATTTTCTTTTAACACACATATCGTAACGATATGTGTGTTTTTTTATATGTAAAGTTAAATCCTTCCTAATTAACATATAAATAGTATATTTATTCAATTTAATGCATTATTTTTTAATTTTTATAAAATTCCCTCTTGCTTTCTAGTCATCAGACCTTTAAAATAATAACAGTTACTCGACAAATTATTTGAATTTTCGACAAAAATACTCATTAGGAGGATTTTCTTTATATGCGTACAACTTTAAAACCAGCGCAAATACTTTCGATTAGTTTACTACTATTCGCAGTTTTCTTCGGTGCTGGTAATATGATTTTCCCGCCCCTTCTCGGTCTTTCTTCCGGAGAAAACATGTGGGTTTCCATTACAGGATTTATTATTACAGACGTCGGTTTATCTTTACTAGCTATCGTCGCTGTTGCCCTTGCCGGTGGTAGTTTTAACACTTTAGCAAGCCGTGTTCACCCAAAATTCGCAGCAGTATTCGCTATCATTATTTATCTTTCAATCGGCCCACTATTTGTTATTCCACGAACTGGATCTGTATCTTACGAAATTGGGATTGCACCACTTTTCCCAGATCAATGGTATTCTATGTTGGCTTTTAGCGCTATTTTCTTTACAGTCGTTTACTTCCTATCATTAAATCCATCCAAATTAGTAGATCATATCGGTAAAATATTAACGCCAATTTTACTTGTAATTATTGCAATTATGGCAACAAAAGCAATTCTTTCACCAGGATCATTCACAGAACCTATCGGTGACTATAAAGACATCCCATTTTTCAAAGGATTTCTTGAAGGGTTTTTAACGTTAGATGCAATTGGGGCGCTCGTATTATCAACGATTGTTGTAAATGCAATACGCCAAAACGGTATACAAGATAAAAAATCCATCGCAAAATATACAATTATTTGCGGAAGCATTGCTGCCCTTTTCTTAACAATTGTTTATTTCTTACTCGGTTATATCGGGGCTTCAAACGGAAACTTAGGACAATTTGAAAACGGTGGTCAGCTATTAGCTACGATTATGTATCAATTCTTTGGGACAAGCGGTAATGTTTTATTAAGTATCGCAATTATTTTCGCTTGTTTAACGACTGCAATCGGTGTTGTAAGTGCATTCGCAAACTATTTCGCAACAGTGTTAACGAATGTTTCATACAAGAAACTGGTATTATACGTTTGTATATTTAGCTTCATCATTTCAAACCTAGGCTTAAGCTTATTAATTAAAATTACATTACCTGTATTAATTATTTTATATCCAATTACAATCATTTTAATTTTCGTATCATTTATTGATAAATATACGAAACGTAAACCTTCTGTCTATATCGGAGCAATGATCGCTGCATTCCTTATTAGCTGTATTCATGCACTTGATAATGTGGAAATGATTCCAAACTTTATCGCTAATATCGTACACACAATTCCTTTTTATAACTTAGGGATCGGCTGGATTGTTCCGGCAATTATCGGTGGTATAATCGGATACTTTATTCCGCAAACAGAAGCTGAAGGTGAAGTTTCTACGAAATAAAAAAAGAAGCAAGCATTGATTATGCTTGCTTCTTCTTTATTTTCACATCGTATGTTTAAAAGTAAATAACTCTTCTTTTGACTGCACAACAGATTGTTCTTCTTCTACAACTGGCTTCTTTATCTCTCCGCCTAACCTTACTTTTGACATCGCCTCTTCTATACTTTTTACAATCATATTTCCTGAAAAAATAGTAAGCCCGAAAAATGTAATTGGGACGAGAGGAATCCACGGATGCACTGTTAATGATCTAAAATAGACTCCTATTAATCCTGACCATTCATGTGTGTAAGAGTCTATTTCTTTTATCCCTATCGGTCCACCAAACTGGACTGTCCCTCCAAAAAACACCTCAAGTAACCCTAAATGAAGTAAAATGGTCAAGGTTTGAGTAAACTGTTGAAGAAATACAAGTATAAACGTCATATAGAGATGCGGAAAAAGATGCCTTATAACAATGTGCCTTCTCGATCCACCTAATATGCGCGCGGCATCAACAAATTCTTCCGTTTGTAATTTACGAACTTCCTTCGCAACATACAGTGCAATAACTGGCATCACAAGCAGTACAAGTAATACAACTTGAAACGAAGCCCTTTCAAAAAAAGTTGTTGTTTCCTCTCCACTTCCAAATATATTCACAGCTTGAAGAAAGAAATACGCAATCATAACTGTCGGAATAACTGTGAAACTATCAAAAAAAGCCTCAATCTTTGAAAAGCCTCTTTTTATATATGTTCCGAGTATAACACCGAAAAACACACCTATTACCATTCTAAGTGCCGCAATTAAAATAGATATACCAATCGTCCACTTCGCGCCTTCAATGACTAAATGTAAAAGGTCATATCCTTTCAAATCTGTCCCGAGTAAAAATTGTAGTGAAGGTGAAAACGGTGGCACTTCTGGATTTCCATCCGCATCATATTGCAGTGTAACTTTTTTAATCTGTCCATCATTCCATATCGTATTTCCGATGCTCAAAAGAACTAATAGGAGAAGAAACCCAATGCTTATCCAAAATCTTTTATCGCGTTTTATATACGTCCACATATTATAATCTCTCCTTCATCGCAGCTGGAATGAGATAATGAAACAATTTAAATATAATAAAAATCGGAATATAAATAAGCAGCACACTAACGATGAAAACCTCAACCCTAATACCCTCATACGATTTCAAAAACATAAAAATACCACTCGTATTAAAAATCCATTCTATAATATATAAATTAGATAGCATAAAAAAAACATTCGTTTTCGCAAAGAAAAGTGTACTAAGCAACACATTTCGTAAAATATGACGATTTAAAATATGAAAGCGATTCAGCCCTTTCGCTTTAGCAAATAGTACATAATCTTTTTCTAGCTCATTTTCAAAACGAAGCACTAACATTTTTACAAACATAATCGTTGTCGGTATACTCAAACATAATATTGGCAATCCTCTAATCGACTCGCCTCCAATTGACGCAATTTGAAAAGGTAAAAAACCTGTTTGTTTAAAAAACCATATAACTAAAATTTGTGATACTAAAATAAGAAGAATGTCTGGAATGGATTCTAGGAAGATAAGAAATGATTTAATTCGATGTTGTATACGCGGTGAACTACTCATAATCATATAAACGATACAAAATGCTACAAATAATGAAATGAAAAAAGCGGCCAAAAAAATAACAATCGTTTCTTTATAATGGATAAACAACTGTGGGAATAAAAATTTATCTCTCACATATTGCAAATTGGAGAGATCCATTAAGTTCAAAAATACTTCTTTTAAACTCTTTATGTACTCTGATACATGCAGCTCAAATCCATAAAATAATTTCGGCAGTGCCCCTAAAAAAATAATCCCCAAAATCGAAATAATAAATTGAATCGTCATTTCCATCCCATTCAAAAATACTTTTTTGACCATTTTTCCCCTTCTCTCTCTATGATTTACCCTTTAATTTTATTCTTAATTTTCTGAATTGTAAATATTCAAACGTAAAAAATCACTAGGTTATGATCCTAGTGATTCTTTATGTACATGTTTTTCTCTTTTCGCAAACGGCATATACACAATAAAACATCCAATAAGCGCTGCGAGTTCTAATGAAATAATGTAGTAAGGATGCGGTCCTAACATATCGAGTAATGAGGCAGTTTCTGGCTTATGAGCTAAAAACATATAATTTCCACCCGTTTTGTAATTCACAAACGAAACAATTGGAATCAATATGTTTAAAAATATCATTGTGCGTTTAATAGATTGTACCGTCGGACGATACCCTTCTACCCAGGTCATAAAGAGCGGTGCCCAAATGAGCAATACATGCGCAATGAAATATTCAATGAAACGAAAATGCGGAAAAGCATACTGCAAGTTTGGCGTTAAAATGGCTTGTGATGCACCGATAATTCCTGTGAAAAACACAATCTCATATATGCGATAACTTTTCGTTACAATCATAATTGACGCTAATAATAAACTAATCGTACATAACTCAAATGGTAATGAAGTGCCTAGGTCAAAAATCCCGGCTTTCCATTCCCACATATGAAGCCCAATTTCACTTCCTATAAATAGAAATGCAATCGCATATCTAACCGTTATATTCCACTCAATTTGACGTAATACATCTTGGTATTGATATAGAAAAACGATCCCCACCAACATAATAAATAATATAATGGCATGTTGCCTTGAGTATGGAATAAATGGCTTTAATGGATGCGCACTAAAATAAGTTTCCATCTTCCTTCCTCCTCTCCTTCCTACAATATTATTGTAGGAAAGAAACAACGAGTCAATTCATTTGCTTAAGCTAGGACAACCTCTACCTTACATTTACATATTCATACCTTACAAAACTGTAAGGTTATTGTAAGCTAAAACGATTTGTCAGATTCTTCACCTCTTCTATACTTAATGTAGATACTAAAACGAACGAAAAGGTGATAAATAGATGAAGAAGAAAAATAAAGTGTTAATTACTAGTGTAGTAGCAATCGGAATTGCAGCTGGATCATACTTTGCATTTGCTGGTGGTGGTTCAGATGTTGCAATGGCATATAGCAGTTATAAAGTAACAGAAAAACAAATCGAAAACGCGCAAAAATTTGGCGGTGAAGTTATTCCAAACGGAATTGAAACTATTTCATTTGATCCAACAAAAGGCACGTATGAATTAGCGGTTAAAAAAGGCGATGAAGTGAAAAAAGGGCAGCTTCTGTTTAAATATAATGACCCCACTGCTAAACAAGGTGTAACGGAAGCAGAAATGCAAAAGAAAATCGCACAAAAAGAAGTAACATTGTTCCAAAAACAAATCGATGCAGCGAAACAAAAATTACAAAAAGATAAAAATGCAGGTCTTCCTCAGGAAGCATTAAAAGCATCGGAAGTCGAAGTGCAACAATTAGAATCACAACTTGAAATGAAAAAGTTTGAAGTTGAAAAATCTGATGAAATGATTAAAGCAGCAAAAGAGAAAGTAAACACTCTTTCTGTAACAAGTCCTGTTGATGGTGTAATTGATGATATCGTGAAAACTGCTGATGAAAAAACAGGTATGAGTGGCATTACTCTTCGTCATGCTGGTCAATTTAAAGTAAAAGGTCAACTTTCTGAATATGAGCTTGCTAGTATGAAAGTTGGGCAAGAAGTAACTGTTTCATCAAAAACGGTCGCTGGTAAGACTTGGACAGGAAAAGTAACGGAAATTGGTTCTACACCATTAAAGAGTATAGACGAAAATAAAACTGTTTCTAACTATCAATTCACTGTCACATTAGATAATAGTGAAGAATTACAAAACGGCTTCCACGTTTATGTAACAAGTAAATCTGGCGAAGCAACTGGTACAATTGTTCCGAAAAGCAGCATCGTGAAAAAAGGTGACAAAAATGTTGTCTTCGTTGTAAAAGATGGTAAAGCGAAAGAACAAGCGATTACTGTTGAATTCGAGACAGATAGCGAAGCAAAAGTTTCTGGAGTGAAAAAAGGAGAACAAATTATCTCTAAACCTGAAAAAGACTTAAAAGATGGTATGGAGGTTGTCGCCCAGTGATTAACTTAAAAGGCATCACGAAATCCTTCCAAAATGGTGCAGAGTCCGTTCAAATATTACACGGAATTGACGTAACACTAAACCAAGGAGAATTCACTTCTATAATGGGACCTTCTGGTTCTGGTAAATCAACTTTAATGAACATTATCGGTTGCTTAGATAAACCAACGACAGGTGCGTATGAATTAGCGGGACAAAATATTTCAAACATGTCTGAAACCGAACTTGCACGCGTTCGTAATAAAGAGATCGGGTTCGTATTTCAAAACTTCATGTTATTACCAAGACTTACAGCACTTCAAAATGTAGAACTACCTCTTATTTACGCTGGAGTCGATAAAAAAGAAAGACGTGAACGCTCATTAGCCGCTTTAACAAAAGTTGGTTTAGCAGATCGAGCTACTCACTTACCGAACGAATTATCCGGTGGTCAAAAGCAGCGTGTTGCCGTTGCCCGTGCAATTGTAAATAACCCAAAATTCATTTTAGCTGATGAACCAACGGGTGCACTTGATACGAAAACGAGTACACAAATTATGGACCTCTTTTACGAATTAAACAAACAAGGCTCAACAATTATTATGATTACCCATGATCGTGAAATCGGGGAAGCTGCAGCACGTCAAATTGTAATTCGTGACGGAAATATCGTCCAAGATTGGAGAGGTTAATTTTGAACACGAGTGAAAATATACGCATGGCCCTTTCCTCTATCTTTGCTCATAAAATGCGTTCTATATTAACAATGCTAGGTATTATTATTGGTATTAGCGCCATTATTACTATCATTTCAATGGGTGATGGTACAAATGCAAAGTTTAAAAAAGAATTAGGCCAAGGAAAAGATACAGAAGTAACGATTTACTACAACAACCCTGATTACGGAACTGATAGTGCCAAAATTACAGCTGATATGTTAAAACGTCTTCAAACTGTGCCAGGCGTTAAAGATGTTTATCCAGATGTAAGTATGAAAGTAAAAGCATCTTCTGGTTCAAAAGATGTCTCTCTTGATTTAAGAGGTGGAACAGGCGCCTTCATGACAGATGCGAAAATAAAATTAGTTCACGGTCGTGAATTAAATGATAGTGAATTAAAGCAAGCGATTCCTGCTGTTATTTTAAATGAAGAAGCTTTCAATAAATTATTTAACGGCTGGGAATCAAATTTATACACTGACATAAAAGGAAAGCCATATAAAGTAGTCGGTGTGTATGAAACGAAAAATGATTTCGGAATGGCTATGTCAGAAGGTTATACATCACTTGAAAACGCTCCTGTAATCTCAGGAGTAACTGAGTATGACTCTGTAAGATTAATATTAACTTCACCAGCAGAACGTAAAAGTGTAGAAAAACAAGCCGCTTCTGTTTTAAACGATATGAAAGCTCCTAAATTTGAGCATAAATTTGAAGCTCAAGATATGGGTGAATTTACGAAGCAACTAGATGAATCAATCGGTATGATGAAAATGGTATTCGGTGGTATCGCTGCTATTTCATTACTTGTTGGTGGTATCGGTGTAATGAACATCATGCTTGTATCTGTAACAGAACGTACACGTGAGATTGGTATTCGTAAAGCACTTGGTGCAACACGCGGTAAAGTATTAACGCAATTCTTAATCGAATCTTGTATTTTAACAGGACTAGGTGGTTTTATCGGATTCATGCTCGGTATTTTCTTCGCTTGGATCGTCTCAATCTTTGCCGGATGGCCACTTGTTATCTCAAAAGAACTTGGACTTCTTTCAGTAGGTATTTCAATGCTAATCGGTATTGCATTCGGACTACTACCAGCTAACAAAGCTGCAAAACTTGATCCAATTGAATGTTTACGATATGAGTAAATAAAAAACGTAGGAGTGTACACTCCTACGTTTTTTATTTACCTATCAAATTGTGTTTCTTCTATTATATATGTTTCACGTTACAACTATCTTTCTAATACTCTTCATTCTTTATAGACACTCGGGCTATTATCGAATCCTATTATTGCAAAAATAATATGTAATAGACAAAATACAAGGCGTAATTTTTTCCATGCATCGACTTATTTTGTAACAATTCTATCGATATTTCATTAAATTTCACCTCATTTATATATTTCCACAGTCAAAAATATTATTATTTTATAACTAAATTTTCGTTTCGACAGTAAAACACACCATTTTTGTAATACTGCAGAAAACAATTAGAAACATTGCTGTAATATTATTAACGTTATAGAAATTGAAATACCACTCATTTTATGTTTCACACGCTCTAATCCTCCAAAAAACAATAAGGAAGCGCTATCAGGTTATTTATGGAATTATTACAGAATATTAATGCCCCGTTACGAAAGCTTTGTAATTTTATGTTTTTCGCAAATAAGAAAATAATGGTTGCTATAATGAGGTCAACGAAAACAAATGCAATGGAGGCTATTATGAAAAAATTTATGGGTATAGCAACAGCAGCGGTTTTTGGTCTTGGGATTTTCACAACATCTGCTAAAGCAGAAACAATCGTAACGACTGACGTACTAAACGTACGAGAAAACCCAACTACTGAATCAAAAGTTGTAGGAAAATTATTAGATGGATATAAAGTAAATGTTTTACATACAGAAAACGGATGGTCAAAAGTTAAATTGAATAGCGGTAAAGAAGCTTTCATAAGCGCTGACTATACGAAAGATACTTACTACGTAACAGCAAACGTATTAAACGTACGTGCTGGAGCAAACACAGACTCAGAAATTCTTGGTAAGTTGAAACAAGATGATGTAATCGAAACAACACACGAAGTGCAAAATGACTGGATTCAATTTGAATATAACGGAAAAACAGCTTATGTTCATGTTCCTTACTTAACAGGTAAAGCACCAGTTAAAGTTCAACCAGCAGTTAAAGTTGAAAAAGCAATTAAAGTTCAAGACACAGCTAAAGTTCGTGAAGCAGTTAAAGCTGGTGAAGTAGCTGAAACTCAAGCAAAAGCTAAAGCAGAGGAAGCAACTAAAGCTCGTGAAGTAGCTGAAGCTCAAGCAGAAGTTAAAGCTCAGGAAGCAGCTAAAGCTCGTGAAGAAGCTAAGGCTCAAGCAGAAGCTAAAGCTCAGGCAGATGCTGAAGCTCAAGCAGAAGCTAAAGCAGAGGAAGCAGCTAAAGCTCGTGAAGAAGCTAAAGCTCAGGTAGCAGCTGAAGTTCAAGCAGCGGCTAAGGCTCAAGAAGCAGCTAAAGCTCGTGAAGCGGCTAAAGCTCAAGCAGATGCTGAAGCTCGTGAAGCAGCTAAGGCTCAGGAAGCAGCTGAAGCTCGTGAAACGGCTAAGGCTCAAGAAGCAGCTAAAGCTCAAAAACCAGCCACACAAAAACCTGTTGCAAAAGAAACTGAAACAAGCACACCATCATCTTCTCGTGAGTTAAGAGTTGTAGCAACAGCTTACACAGCAGATCCACTTGAAAATGGTTATAAAGCAGGCGACCAAGTAAAATCAGCTTTAGGTCACAACTTAACAGCAAATCCAAACATGAAACTAATTGCAGTTGATCCAAGTGTCATTCCATTAGGTTCAAAAGTATGGGTTGAAGGTTACGGAGTAGCAATCGCTGGTGATACTGGTGGAGCTATTAAAGGAAATAAAATCGACGTTTTAATGCCAGATAAAGGCACTTCAAGTAACTGGGGACGTAAAACAGTTACAGTGAAAATTTTAAACTAATTACTATAAAAAAAGAGTCAGTCTCATTGTTGAGGCTGACTCTTTTTTTTACTCTATTAAACTACTGAAAAATGTCACAGTAAATGAAATTATATCAACGATTTTTCAAATATATCTATCGTAACCTACAATATATCAACGATTTTTCGAATATATCTATCGTAACTTATAATATATCAACGATTCGACAAGAAATATCGATTTATCGACAAATTTTTACATTAAAAGCACTTTACTATTAAAAAGGCGTTCCAAAATTTAGAACGCCCCCTATCTTCCCTATTCCACACAAGTAAACTGCGTCCAAGCTCCTACATAATCTAGTAAGAATAACTCTTCTTCTGCAATTGTACCGACAATGTTTTTCCGTTCATCTATCGGCATTTCTTTCAAGATGATTTGCAGTTCACCTTTATACTTTCCGAATGAGTTATTACCAATTACAACTTGCCCTCTTTCCTGTAGCACACTTTCGCGCACCGGGAAGTCATAGTCTTTGTACTTTTTACGCACTTCTGTAGAACGTACCATATATTCTGTTATGTCGCCGCGTCTTACGTGTAATTCTTGCAGCGTCGCTTTCTTCTCTACTTCCGTTGCTTCGTCTACAAAGTGTACCTTTAGCTGTAACATGTAACGATTTAAGTTTCCTAATTTCTCTAACTCTTCTTCACTCGCATAAGCATTTCCGATAATGACATCATCAATTAGCCCTGTTGCCCATAAATGCTTCGCTTGTACTTCAATTGGTAAATTACGATGCTCTTCTAACGTACATAAACCGTCGTTAATATCCCATGGACCGATGTTTGCGGCATTTGATGTAATAAAGGCTGCACTGCGAATACCGTGCTTTTTAAAACGTTCACTACATCGAATGAAATAATCGTACGGAAGACCAGTAAACTTTTGTGGATAAAAATTATGGCAACCGATTAAAGCTGATTTATTCGCTTGATGCGAAAGAATATTTTCTAAGTACGCAATATCGTTACTTACATTTAACTCAATTTTTAAACCGTACGGATTATTCGTCATTTTCGCTTCCGTTAATCCGTCAAAACCTACATCTAAACGAATACCGTCTGCGCCTAATTCTGCGAAAAATAATAGATTGCTATAACTAATACCAAGCTGATCAAACACAGCTGGAGCTACATCTAAAATAACTTCCATATTGTTATCTTTTGCGTGATTAATAATCTCTTTAAATTCAGCTACAATTTCTTCTTTTGGACGATTCACAGATAACAAACAAGTAAATATTCTTGAAAAACCGTGTCGTGCCGCTGCGGAAATATAAGCCATATCTTTTTCTTTCGTTGAATGCTCTGGATAAAGTGAAATTCCTAATTTACGCTCCATGCTTTTGCATCTCCTTCACACGTTGTATTAATGCCATGCTCGTAAATCTATATTTTGCAGATAAACATGTTGCACATAAAATTGTCGGTACAATAATTACGTACGGTGAGTGTAGACCTAAAATTACATATGCACCCATTGAACAACCGATAAACAAAACTGATACGAGTAGTAAAACTAATAAAGATTTACTTTGTACCCATTTCGAATAATGAGCAATGCATTGTCCGATCACAAATGTAATTAAGATGATAATTGCTCCGAGCATTCTGTTTTCTCCTCTCCTGCTATTTGTTGTTTCTCATACATTTTGAAGAATGGATAGTAAATAATAAATGAGATTACAAAGTTAATAATTACAAGTACGCCAGCCATAATTGTCCAGTCCGTACTAATCACTGCTGCAATTGGCGCTAACATCGTAAATGGCAACTTCGCCATCATAAGTGGAATCATACCTGAAACAACTGCGAAATATGATACCGTCGTTGTAACTAACGGTGTAATAACGAACGGAATAATTAAGATTGGGTTCATTACAATCGGTGCCCCGAAAATAATTGGCTCGTTAATATTGAATAAACCTGGCACGAATGATAATCTACCTAACTCTTTTAAGAACTTAGATTTAGAGAACATAAACATAATGACTAAAGCTAACGTTGAACCCGACCCACCAATCCATACGAACCATTGAATAAATTGCTCTGTAAATAAGTTTGGTAACTGATGTGCATTTCCTGTAGCCGTGAACACTTCCATATTTTCAAGAATTGCTGAATCCCACATCGGACGAATGATTGGTCCTAAAATCGCTGGGCCATGAATACCGAATGACCAGAAGAACACGATTAAAAATACTGTTAATAGACCGCCGAATAAATTGTTTCCTACTAATACTGACTTTAATGGTGCAATTAAATATGTGATTGTTGTATTTACATCAAATTTTAAACCGTAACGAATACCCCAGAATAAAAGAATAACAACTAAAGTTGGAATTAATGCTGCAAACGAGTTTGCAACTGCTGGTGGTACACTTTCTGGTAATTTAATCGAAATATTATGCTTAATCATAAAATGATAAATTTCTACTGCAATTAATGCAGTAACAATTGCGCCGAATAAAGACGTGGCACTTAATGTTCCTACTGAAATGTATCTACCCGCATCAATAACACCTGGTACAGCTTTCGTAATTTGAATTGGTTCAACTGATGCTAATAAAAAGGCGAGTACAGAGAGTAACCCTGCGCTTAATTGATTGAGCTGATAAAAATTAGCGAGCGAAGCCCCTACCCCAAAAGCTGCGTATAATGCCATTAAGCCTACTGTAAATCGGAATGGAATATCTAAAATATGACGAAACGGTGCAATCCACTCCATATATGCATCAATTGGTAAGTTTAAAAAGATAACGAAAAATGATCCGACGATCGTTAATGGTAATGTAGAAATAACCCCGTTTCGAATTGCTAATAAATGTCGCTGTCCTGCAATCTTTTGCGTTGTTGGCATAATCTTCTGTTCCATAAAACTCATAAACCCATTCATCAATAGCCCTCCCTTTGTTCAATATAACCAAAAGTTATAACATTATAATGTTTATGTTTAAAAAAATATAATTACGCTAAAACTAATTCTTCTGCCTGCTTAAGTACTTTCAAACCGTCACACATGCCATAATCTCGTTGGTTTATAATAGCAACTGGTATATCGTATGACTTTGCAAGAAACGCTACGGCCGGAAATAAATATTTCACTTGCGGACCAATTAAAACGACATCTGCTTCCTTAATTTCAAGCTTCACAAGTTCTGAATCAACTGCCTTAATTTTATAATCCTTCCCTTGTTTCTTCGCCTCTTCTTGCATTTTTCTTACAACCATACTCGTTGACATACCTGCAGCACAACATAATAAAATATACATATTATACTGTCACTTTCTCTTCCACACGTTTATGAAGAGCGATAAATTCTTCAGCAAGTTCTTTCACTGTAATTGCATTCATTAAATGATCTTGTGCATGCACTAACAGTAAACTTATTTCTGCATGATTTCCTCTTGCTTCCTCTTGAATTAAATCCGTCTGAATACGATGAGCTGCTGAAATTTCTTCACTAGCAAGTTCCATCTTTTCACTCGCATTCTCAAAATCTCCTTGTCTTGCAAAAGCGATTGCTTCAAGCGCCGCGCTTCTCGCGTTGCCACCATGTAAAATTAACGCAAATGGAGTTTGCATATCAGTCATTTTAACTTCCCCCAAGCTTTGTTTTTCTATATGTTCATCTTATTATGAAAACGCATACAATTAAACATAAAAAACTTCCGTTATGTAACGGAAGTTTTTATATACTTTTTCAATACGATAATAAAATCTCTTGAAAACCTTCAATTAATTCAGCCTGAGTTAATTTCTCTATCGTATTCTGATTAGACATAATATCATATAAAAAATCATAAAGCCGTTGCAAATCTTCATTATTATTGCGCTTCACACTAAATAAAATAATCAATTGTACTTTTTTATCTCCCCAATCAACAGCCTTATCAAGTGTACAAAACATCAAAAATGTTTCCTCACTTAATAACTGCATCGGATGCGGAATCGCCACTAAATTCCCAACCGCTGTCGGAGATGTATTTTCTCTTTCCATAACAGAAGCATAAAAATTTTCTGGCACATAGTTTTTCTCAGCGGCTTTCTCACATAAAAATTGAATAACTTCTTCTTTCGTAGAAGCACTACGATTTAAAAAGATTAAATCTTCTTTTATATATTGCTGCACACTATTATTCACATGCGTAAACAATTGCTGACCAATCGATTTAATCTCTTTATCATCAAATATTGAATTCACCTTTATAACTGGTACAGGCAAACCACTCGGTATATGAATCGTACTAATAATACAATCTATTTTATCTTTATAAAGGTCTTCTACTTTCAATTGATAATAACCTGTAATACCTACAATCTCTAATTTATCTCGAAATTGTGATAAAATTTTATATTTTAATAGTTGTGCACTCCCTTGACCAGTCGCACAAACTAGTAAACATCTTTTCTTTTGATTCTGCTCCTGCAAACGGCTCATCGCTCCGCCGAAATGAATAGCAATATAACCAATTTCACTTTCCGGAATCGTTTCACCCGTATATTCACCAATTATATCTCCAACGAGAACCGCAATTTCAAAAGCATACGGATAATTCTTTTTCACTTCTGCCAAAAGAGGATTTCTCGTATTTAACTTATACTTCAAACGATTTAATAACGTTTTTAAATGAACACCAAATCCAAATAATAATTCTTCATCATAATAAAAAATAAGATTCCGTTCTTCCGCTACTTTAAAAAGAATATGTTGCATAAATGCATATATATCTTTTCCTAATAGCTCTTCTACATTTTCATAGCGATCTCTCGCTGTAACAGCAGTACTTAACAAATGCACCGTCACATATAATACTTCTTCTTCTGGAAATAAAAGTTTTAACTCTTTCTCTAAATCTCCTAAAATCTGCTTCGCAATTGTATATTCTTTCTTTATTATAAGTTCTGATTGCTCCACATGCAGTCCCGTCATATAATGTTGACTTTGACAACGCTTTAATGCGATTGCAATATGAATAACTAGATTATCAATTTCTATATCAGATAAATATATTGTTCCACCCTCAATATACTTTAATATAATTGAACGAATGAGTGATATATGAGGTAACGATACATATGTATCCGTCTGCTCAAATTGCTCATGAAACGGAGTATGTTCATAACGTGGTAAACCATATTGTGATAAACAAGAACGAATATTAAATTCCTCTCCCACAATACGTATACCATAATACGGTCTCTTTTCAATTTGCAATGTATAGCGACCGCATATATCTGTAACATCTTTCATAATTAAATTTACAGTTGATTTACTCACGTAAATTTCTTCTGCTAACTGCGAAAGCTTCACATATCCTTCTGTCGTTAAAACACGTTGTAAAATATACGCAACTCTTTCTTCATAAGAAGTTGGGATCTTTTCCGTCTGTTTTTGAAATAGACTCACACAAAACTCTTCAAATATCTTCGTTTGTATAATTTCTAGTTCATATCCAGTCCCTCTTTGCGATTCGATTTTCGCTCCGTTTTCTTCCAATATATCATTTAATAATTTTATATCTTTTTGAATCGTCTTCGTTGATACATGTAATCGGTTCGCTAAAAAAGCTCGATTTAACATCGATTTCTCTTCTAAAAACTCCTCTAAAATAGAAATTAATCGCTGATGCACCTTTGTCATAGCTCTTCCTCTCGCTCTTTATATATAAAGGGGGAAAAGCTGCTGAAATCAGTAGTTTTTCCCCTTTATATTCTCTCTATTTCTTTAATGTAAATCCGAATTTATCCCAAGCATGTAAAAAATCTAGTAAGAAAATCTCTTCTTCTATAATTCGACCAACTACATTTGTTTTTCCTGTATTCACCATATCTTTTAATGCAATTTGTAATTCACCTTTATACTGGCCATATTGCTCATTATCAATTAAAAGATCGCCACGCTTAATTTCACGCGTATTATGAGGTTTAAACTCTTCTTTTTTATATTTCACACGACTTTGTGTAGAACGAATCATATATTCAGATACATCCCCGCGATAAAAATGAGGTTCTTCTAATACGATAATTCTTTCTAAATTTGTCGTTGTATCGTATAGTTCTATATCAAATGTTTGTTTCTCTTTATTTAACGCACCTAGTGCTTGTAATTCTTCTTCTGATGCATAAGCGTTCGCAATAATAACATCATCAATTAATTCTGTCGCAAATAAATGCTTCGCTTGCGTTGTCATCGGTAATTCACGATGCTCTTCTAACGTACATAAACCTTCTGTTACTGGCCAAGGTCCGTATGTTGCATCAAATGATGAAATAAATGCAGCTGTTCTCATGCCGTAATCTTTAAATTGTTTCGAGCATGTAATGAAATGATCGTATGATAACCCAGAATAGCGGTGCGGATAAAAATTATGACAGCCAATTAAATTTTCACGATTTGGTCTATGACTCATAATGTTATCTACATACTTCGTACCATTGCTCATATTAATCTCAATTTTCAAACCATACGGATTATAAGTCATAATTGATTCTTCTAATCCTGAGAAACCAACATCTAAACGAATACCGTACGCACCTAATTCATGGAAGAATGATAAATCATTATACGAAATACCTAATTGTTCAAAAACAGATGGACTAATATCAACTAATACTTGGAACCCTAATGCATTCGCATGAGAGATCGTTTCTTTAAATTCTTCAATAATTTTCTCTTTTTCTCCATCCACAGATAGTAAACATGTGAACACACGTGTAAATCCGTATTTACTTGCTAATGTTACATATTCCTTATCTTTCTCTACCGTTGAATGTTCTGGATAAATAGAAATACCTAATCGTCTCATATGTACACGCCTCTTTCTTCATTGTTTTGTAAACCTTTTCAAATATATGTAGCGAAAAAGTATATATCCCCTTCTCATTCACTACCTTTTGAATCCGCTTTCTTTAAAGAAAAAACAATTTCTATCATTCATAACAACTACAAGTCTATACATCTATACTTTACATCTTTTTTTCATAGTTGTGTAGCGTTTACACAAATTTGTCAGTTTTTCATTTTAAAAATTGTTATCCGCTTTCAAGACACCTTTCTTGACTGCTACATTGACCAATACATATACTCAAAAGAAAAGAGATAAAGTGAAACTTTAATCAGTGGGGGTTTTGTTCATCCCCCACCGATTATTAGCCTTCACCAATCGGGCGTTTGCTGGCAGCAGGGCTTCCACCTAACTTCTTTGCTCCAGCCAGATTTTGAGGTGGGAATTTTACTGTCCGCAATTAGCGGAAAAAATGTATATAGGGGATGAATATATGGGAGAGGCAATACTCGTAAAACGAGAACCGTTATGGACAAAAGAGTTTGTTGCTTTAATTTTTGCAAACTTATGTATGTTTTTAGGGTTTCAAATGTTAATTCCAACTTTACCTGTTTATGTGAAAGAAATCGGTGGCACAAGTTCAAATATCGGATTGGTCGTCGGTATGTTTACCGTTGCGGCACTTTTTGTTAGACCGCTAACTGGAAACGCCTTACAGAAATTTAATAAAAAAATCATTTTAATGATCGGTACTGCTATTTGTTTACTCGCTATGGGCAGTTACCTTTTCGCCTCTACCATTTTTCTCTTGCTTGCCGTTCGTATTTTACACGGAGCTGGCTTCGGTATTACAACGACTACATATGGAACTGTCGTTTCTGATTTAATTCCAGCAGCTCGCCGCGGAGAAGGCATGGGATATTTCGGACTTTCTGGAACCATTGCAATGGCTCTCGGCCCACTAATCGGACTATGGCTTATGCAAGCATATAATTTCAACGTTCTTTTTTTATGTGCACTTTCATGCACAATCGTTTCATTAATTTTAACGAAACTACTTCAAATCCAAAAAACGAAACAACCACCAAAACAATCATCTGGTACTTTTCTCGATGGATTTATTGAGCGCAAAGCTTTACTTCCTTCATTATTAATATTATGTATTACATTAATGTACGGAGGAATCGGCAGCTTTATCACACTATTTGCTACCGAAGTTGGCATTGCTGATATTAGTCTCTTCTTTTTATGTAACGCGCTAGCAATCGCTGTAACTCGTCCATTTTCCGGAAAGTTATATGATGCGAAAGGCCATACATTCGTCATCATTCCAGGGGTTATTATAACGTTCGCAGGTATTATTTTATTGTCGTATACAACGACAATTCCGAGCTTAGTTATTGCGGCAGCCTGTTACGGAAGTGGCTTCGGAGCGATTCAGCCTGCGCTACAAGCATGGATGATCGACCGAGTAGCACCGCACCGACGAGGAGTCGCAACAGCTACATTCTTCTCAGCATTTGACCTTGGAATTGGTGCGGGAGCGATTATTTTCGGATTCATTGCACATTTTACAAACTATGCGACTGTATATCGTTATTCTTCCCTATTACTTATTGCTTTTCTGTTCATTTACATTACAAGTATAAGAAAACAAAAGCACGGAGATAAAAATACAGAAAAAGCTGCTGGATAATTTAGCGGCTTTTTTTCTTGCAAAAAAAGACTACTTAATAAATATTAAACCCCATGTTGGCTTTATAAAACTACATGCATTTCCCTACATATTTTTTTAACTATCATCAAAAAATATACAATGAACTTGTAGAAGATTTCTTTGATATACAATTGAATAATACTATTCTAAAAAGTGTGATTTCTTTACAAAAACACTATTTACAAAAGACGAAAACCATTAAAATACAGCTGTTTCTTTAAAGAATTGTAAACTTTTCACCTCTTTGTAAATTTAGTGTAAATTTTACTAGCAAACCGTTTACAGTGCCTCAAGGTTTAGTTAATAATTACATCGTACATGAAATTTAAGGAGTGGAATGCGTGGAATATAATGTTCAAGAAATGATCTTCCAATTCATTGGTGGATTAGGTATTTTCTTATTCGGGATTAAATACATGGGCGATGGACTGCAACAAGCAGCTGGAGATCGTCTTCGCGATATTTTAGATCGTTTTACAACGAACCCACTTATGGGTGTACTAGCAGGTATGTTAGTTACTGTATTAATTCAATCAAGTTCAGGAACAACCGCTTTAACAGTCGGACTTGTAAGTGCCGGATTTATGACATTAAGACAAGCAATTGGTGTTATTATGGGTGCGAACATCGGTACGACAGTTACTGCATTTATTATCGGGATTAAAATCGGAGAATACGCTCTCCCAGTTATGGCAGTTGGAGCGATTTTACTATTCTTCTTTAAAAATAAAAAAGTACATTCTGTAGGTCAAGTTGTATTCGGTTTTGGTATGTTATTCTTCGGTTTAGAATTAATGAGCGCAGGTATGAAACCTCTTCGTTCATTAGAGGCATTCCAAGATTTAATGATTAGCATGAGTGATAATCCAATTTTAGGAATTATTGTCGGTACAGTCTTCACTTTAATTGTACAAAGCTCAAGCGCAACAATCGGTATTTTACAAGAATTATTCGGTCAAGGTGCAATCGATTTACAAGCTGCCCTTCCTGTATTATTCGGTGATAACATCGGTACGACAATTACAGCAGTATTAGCAGCAATCGGTACTTCAATTGCAGCAAGACGTGCAGCATTAGTTCACGTTATCTTTAATATTATCGGTACCATTATCTTTACGATTATATTGATACCATTTACAAATTTAATTCAATATTTCCAAACGTCATTAAACTTGAATCCAGAAATGACAATTGCATTTGCACATGGAACATTTAACGTAACGAATACAATCATTCAGTTCCCATTCATTGCAGTATTAGCCTGGATTGTAACAAAAATTATTCGTGGTGAAGATGCATCTATTAACTTCAAACCACAACATTTAAATCCAATCTTTATTGAACAATCTCCAGCTATTGCTTTAACAGAAGCTCAAAAAGAGATTATCCGTATGGCGGAGTTTTCATTAGATGGATTAAAAGAAGCAAACCAGTTTTTAAATACACAAGACAAAAAACACGCTAATATGGCTACTCAATTAGAAGGAGCTATTAACAATTTAGATAAAAAAATTACCGAGTATTTAGTTTTACTATCAGAAAAACCACTTTCATCAGCAGATTCTGAGAAGCATTCTGTTTTAGCTGGTGTTGTTGGAGATATTGAACGTGTCGGTGATCATGTAGAAAACCTTGTAGAACTTGTAGATTTCCAAATTTCAAACCGCGTTTCACTATCAGACGACGCACTAACTGAATTAAATGAAATGCTTGAATTAACAATTTCAACATTACAAGATGCAATCAATGCTTTAACAAACTTTGACACTGAACTAGCTCAAACTGTTATTGCAAAAGAACGTAAAATCGACCAAATGGAACGTGTTCTTCGCAAACGTCACGTAATACGTCTAAACGAACGCAGCTGTTCAGGCGATGCAAGCATCATCTTCGTTGACATGGTAAGTAACTTAGAGCGTATCGGTGATCACGCTGTAAATATCGCTGACGGTGTTTTAGGTGAACAAGGAAAAATCAATTTAAAACAATCATTATAATAGGAAAGAGACGCTCAAGTTAGCGTCTCTTTTTTATTTCATATTTACAACTGTTCTTCCTTTTAACTTTCCTTGCAATATGAGCGAAAACTTCTCATCTAATTTTTCTAATGTACATTCTTCTGTATATGATAATAGTTCTAAGTTTTTCCACTCTGTCGCTAACAATGCCCACACTTCTCTTCTCATATCTACTGGACATTGTACGGAATCTATTCCTACAAGGCTAATACCTCGCAAAATAAACGGATATACTGTTGTGTGTAATTCATGCCCTGCCACATTACCACATGTCGTTACACAACCGGCATATCGTACCAATTTCAATGCTGTTTCTAACATCTTTCCGCCCACAGTATCGATAACCCCGGCGTATATTCCTTTAAGCATTGGCCTTCCTGATTCATCACTCAACTCTACACGCTGAATTACCTTCTTTGCTCCTAAACGTAGTAACATCTCTTCTTCTTCCAATTTCCCTGTTGCTCCGACTACGTTATATCCTAACTTACTTAAAATACTAACCGCTACACTACCTACACCGCCCGTAGCACCAGTTACTAAAACATCTCCCATATTAGGCATAATTCCTGCTCCAATGAGCTTATATACCGATAGTGCAGCTGTAAAACCAGCTGTCCCATACATCATACTTTCCTTCAAAGACATTCCTTCTGGTAAAGAAACAATCCAAGATGATGGCACGCGAATATATTCTCCGAATCCACCAGACGTATTCATACCTAAATCATACCCCGTTACAATAACTTGATCCCCTACCTTAAAGGAACCATCTTCACTACTCACAACTTCTCCTGCAGCATCGATTCCTGGCGTATGAGGATATGTTCTCGTTACACCTTTATTACCAGTAGCTGAAAGCGCATCTTTATAATTTAATGAAGAGTAATGAACTCGTATTAGCACATCTCCTTCAGGTAAAAGATTGATTTCTCTCTCGACAAGCTTTCTTTCAAATTGATTATTTTCTTTTTCTTTCACGACGATTGCTCGGAATGATGTATGACCCATTATGCTCTCTCCTTCATCCGTAAAATTCTTCTTTATTATATAGAAGAAATAAGTAGTACTACCAATTTCTTATTGGCTATATTTCAACAAATCTTACTTCTCTCTCACTTTCTCACAATATATATTTTCATTTCTACTAAAAAAACATATACTTATCCTACATCTGAAAAATAACATATAGAAAATCTGACTTTTTATAAATAAATTGAATTTTTACGAAATGTAAATGATTTGTAATGTTTTTTTTCGTCAAATTTCATTATAATAAGTGGATGTGAGTGTCGTATTTCAATCCAAATGAAGGAGTACAAGAAATGGAGCAAAACCCATCTTTGCAAGAAAATACACGCAATAAACCGAAAAAAAGTAAGAAAAAAACAAAAATTATTATAAGCGTCATTCTATTCTTTTTAATAGTAGGAGGCGGTTATACGTGGTTTTTAGTAAATAAAGCATCTTCTGCTGTTCGAAATGCCGCACACGATTTAGCACGCGGTGATAAATCTGATTTACGTGATAAAGCTGTAAAACCTATTACGAACAATGTCTCTGTCTTAATAATGGGTGTTGATGAAAGCGATGTCCGAGGAAAAGAATATGGTGAAGCTATAAGAACAGATGCGCTGTTGCTTGCAACTTTTAATAAAGACAGCAAAACTGTTAAACTATTAAGTATTCCACGTGACACATATACTTACATTCCAGTAGAAAAGAAAAAAGATAAAATTACACACGCTCATGCATTCGGTTCTGCTAAAAACGGTAAAAAGGGTGGACCACAAGCAAGTATCGATGCAGTTGAAAAATTAATGAATGTTCCTGTCGATTACTTTGTAAAATTTAACTTTAAATCATTTATAAAAATTGTCGATGATTTAGGCGGCATTGAAGTCGATGTACCTGTTGAATTTTCAGAACAAGATAGTAATGATAATGCCGATGCAATTCACCTGAAAAAAGGTGTCCAAAAGTTAAATGGCGAAGAGGCTCTTGCTCTTGCTAGAACGCGACACATCGATAGTGATGCAATGCGTGGGCAACGTCAACAACTCGTTATTGAAGCTATTTTAAAGAAAATAACAAACGTTGGATCTGTAACAAAAGTTGGCAACATCATTGATGATATTAACGGACAATTCGTTACAAACTTAACATTCGATGATATGCTTTCATTCTATAAATATGGCGCAGATTCTTCAGTTGAAAAGTTACAAATTCAAGGTGATGACTGCTATATGGAAAAAGGTGATGATACATGTAGCAAATCTGCTGGTGGCGGTCGAACATATTACTACAATCCAGATAAAAAAGCACTAGCAAATGTTACGAACGAACTTCGTACTCACCTTGGACTACCTGCCTATACAAAAACTGACTTTGATTCGAAAAAAACAGATTCAGAGAAAACGAAAGACACTAACTCTGAGAGAACAAAAGACACTGACTCTGAGAGAACAAAAGACACTAACTCTGAGAGAATAAAAGACACTAACTCTGAGAGAATAAAAGACACTGACTCTGAGAGAATAAAAGACACTGACTCTGAAAATACAAACAAACGTGAGTCAAGTAACAACAACCATAATGATAATAACAATGAATAAAAAGAAACCGTACTCTATGGAGGTAGAGTGCGGCTTCTTTTTTCAAACATGAAAAATCAGAACTTTCCAACTATCTTTTTTAATATTTTTAAATTATAATAAATAATAGTAATCTATTCCAATTACCAGGGGGCTCATACATATGAAAGCTGCAGTAAAACATAACATTTCAGATTTTAAAGACTACTTAAAATCCAACGATATATACATGGAAGAAAATATAGATGAAAATGATGGTTCGGTGCATTTTTCAGTAGGATTAGAAACAGAAGCTGGCGCAAAAATTCAACTTATCGCTGCTTTCGAAAATGAAAATCCGACTGTGGATATATACTGCTTCAATGTTGCTCACGTACCTGACGAAACATCAACAAATGACATTTTACATGTCATCAATGAATTAAACACATCTTACCGATTTGCAAAATTCACACTAAATAAGCAAAATGCAATTGATATTTCAACATCTCTTGCATTCTCAGAACCAAACTTTAATCCAGCACTTGTTTTTGAGCATACGAGAATGCTGTATAAATTAGCGAACGACGAATATAAAAACTTAATGAAAGTTATTTGGGCATAAAGTAAAACTATAATCAGTGACGTTTTACTACCCACAAAACAAAAGGATGGGCTGCAAGCAGCACCATCCTTTTACTTCGATATCATATCAACCCACATTTTAACAGCAGTTCCTACAATTAAAGTGGACAATACATATTGCAGTACTTTTTGATTTAGCCTCTTCCCGACTCGTGCTCCAAGTGGCGCAGCAAATATACTTGCAACCGCAATAATTAGAGCTGGAATGATAACTACTTGCCCAGTAATCACTTTTCCTGTAGTAATCCCTATTGAGGAAATAAACGTAATAGCGATAGATGTTGCGATCGTCATGCGCAGTGGTAATTTTAAAATAACTAGCATAATGGGAACTAAAAGGAACGAACCTCCAGCTCCTATAATGCCTGAAGCTCCCCCTACAACGAACGCTAACAAGCTCGCTAACCATTTATTATACTTCACGTCTCCACTATTATTTTGTTTCGGTACAAACATCATAATAGCTGCAATTGTAGCTAATGCTGCATAAACAACATTCACTGTATGTTCCTCTAATATGTTAGCACCGAAACTCCCTATGAAGCTTCCTATTAATATACTAGCTCCCATATACATAACTAACGTTTTATTCATGTCATTACTTTTTCGGTATGCCCACGCACCTGCAAAAGTTGCAAAGAATACTTGTACCGCTGTAATACCGCTCACCTCATGTGCAGTATAACCAGTAAACCCTAGCAATACTGGAATGTAAAAGATCATCGGATAATTAATAATCGCGCCGCCAATCCCAACCATTCCTGATATAAACGATCCTATAAACCCAATTATAAAAAGTAATACGACTAAGCTCACCTTACATCCCCCGCCTTCTTAAAAGAAGGTGATTTAAATGAATAAGTTTACATTCCCATCCGAAGCATCTGCTAAATATGCTCCTACCCCAGCAAACTCTACCCCTTCCATAATCTCTTCCTCTTTTAACCCTAATAAATCTACTGTCATTTGACAAGCTACAAGTTTAATTCCTTGTTCTTTCGCCAAATCAATTAAATCCGGCAAAGGCATTGCGTTATGTTTTTTCATAATGCCTTTAATCATCTTCGGCCCCATGCCAGCAAAATTCATTTTGGATAATCCCATCTTATCGGCACCGCGCGGCATCATCTTCCCAAATACTTTCTCTATAAAAGTCTTCTTTACTTTCACATGCTCATCTTTTCTAAGAGCATTCAACCCCCAAAAAGTATGAAATATAGTCACTTCTTGATCATAAGCCGCTGCACCATTTGCAATAATATAGGCAGCCATCGCTTTATCATAATCTCCGCTAAATAACACGATTGTCGTTTTCTTCTGTTGTTCCATTTTGTTCCTCCTCTAAATTACCTATAGGGGTATTTAATTGTTTATAAAAAGGCTCAAATCTTTTATCTCTATGCTATATGACTTTACCTTCCCAAGCTAACATACCACCTACCATATTAATCACTTGAAAACCGTAACCTTCTAAAAATTGAACTGCTCTTGCACTTCTTCCTCCCGAGCGACAAACGATAATGTATTCATTATTTTTATCAAGCTCATGCATTCGAAACTCTAGTAAGCCTAACCTAATATGAATCACGCCTGGAATTTTCCCTTCCCTCACTTCTTCCACTTCACGAACATCAATTACATGTATCTCTTCATTTCGTAACAATCTTTCCTCTACTTCTCTCGCTGTAATTTCTTTCATCTTAATATTCCTTTCCTTACAAAGCGTTCATACCACCTGAAACATTTATAATGCGCTGAAATCCTAATTTCTTTAATACTTTTGCTGCTTGCTTACTTCTCATCCCACTCTGACAAATAACGATTACTTCCTTATTCTTATTTAATTGATTTGCCTTACTAACTAACTCATTTAGCGGGATATTCTGAAAGCCCTTCATATGGTTCCCTCTATATTCGCCTACTGTACGAACATCGATAAAGTACTTCCCCTGTTTTCCCACTATACTTTTTAATTCTTTTCCATTTATATTTTGAACACCTTTCACCGGTAAGAACCGTAAAATAACAAACCATGCAGCCAATACAACGAAAAGCGTACTTACTATTGTGTTCATATAACTCCCCCTCTACATTTATAAAATTATTTCTTTACTACGCCTTCTTAATCCAAAACTTTAGTACATCGCTTTCTTCTGCATGCTTTACGATGTCATGACCAGTTTTGTTTGCCCACGCTGGAATATCCTTAATTGACCCTTTATCCGTTACATGTACTTCTAACACTTCGCCCGATTGTAAAGTATCCATCGCTCTTTTCGTTCTTACAATTGGCATTGGACATGCTAAATCTTTCGCATCTAAAACTTGTTTTATATTCATCATCTATTCCTCCAATTTGTTATTAATTATGAACTGCACAGCGGTTTGGACCAATCTCCATTTCACGTTCTTCTTCCACACTCGGATGAATTTTCCCCATATTCGTTTGACGAATTTCTTGATAAGCATTCGGCTGAGGTGGTAGATTCTCCGTTACAATTTTGCGAAATTCATTCTCATCTTTCATATTTAACCCTGCATTCACTTCAAACAATTGTTTTAAATTAGCACTCACAACCCCATTTTCATCCATTTCACTTATTTTTGAATAATGAGCTGGTAAAACAATTAACTCTTGAGATAATTCCTTATAGCGCTTATATAATGTATTTCGTAAATCGCTCACCCAATCTTCAGCCTTACCAGCAAGATCTGGACGCCCGATTGAATCTACAAATAAAATATCGCCCGATAATAAATAGGAATTATCTACAATAAATGATGTACTCCCAATCGTATGCCCTGGTGAGTATAGCGCATCAATTTCGATTTTGGTACCCCCTACCGTAATAACAGATCCTTCTACAAATGGTTCGTATAAGAAAACGACTTCCTCCGCATCTTTTGGAGGTAACCAATACGTACCACCTACTTTTTCAGCTAACTTACGACCGCCAGAAATATGGTCTGCATGTAAATGTGTATCCATTACATTCGTAATAGTAACTCCATGCTCTTCCGCAAACTCCTCATATGATTCAATCGTTCTTACTGCATCAATAACTGCTGCTTCACCGTTAGAAACGACCATATAAGATAAACAGCCTTTTCCAAGACGATTAAATTGATATATACTCCCTCCGCCCTGTACATCTCCTACTTTGAGCGGCTTTACATATTCACTCCAAGCTTTCATCCCACCAGCTAAATAGGAAACATCGTTGAAGCCAGCATCCAACAATTGCTCCGCGACAAACTGCGAAGAACCTTCTTTTGCACATACGACTAAAATCTCTTTCTCTCTCGGTAATTCATCTACAATATGGTCTACACCATCTAACAAGTCAAAATAAGGTTTATTAATAGAAGAAACTTGTTTCCCTTCAATTTTCCAATCTTCATAATCCGTCTCATTACGAACATCTAAAATGAATAACTCTCCGAATAAAACTTTCTCTGCGACATCTTTTGCTTGTAACGGTTTAACATTCATTTTATTACCCCCATAGGTATATTTTCGTTCAAAAAAAATTTACTTCTCTATATTCCCTTGCCACCCTAACATACCAGGAATGACATTTTTCACATTTGAAAAACCTTTCTCTTTCAACATTTGGCAAGCTACATCACTGCGGTTACCAGTTCGGCAAACAACATAAATTTGCTTCGTCTGATCTAACGATGTACTGTCTAGTTCACCTAGTGGCACCGAAATAGCAGATGGAATATGACCAAAAGCAAATTCTGCTGCTTCGCGAACATCTAATACAATGCACTCTTCTCCGTGAGATAATATATCCTGTAATTCCGCATTCGTAATTGTATGAGGATATTTCACAACTTCATTCACTTCATGTTCATGCGCTTTCCTCACATAATGCATCAATATAGCACCCTCGTGTTTCGTCCCGATATATTGATGCCCTATTTTATTCGCCCAACTTTGTATATCTACCGTAGATCCTTTATCTGTTGCCTCAATTTCAATCACTTGCCCTGATGCCAATCCTTCCATCGCCTTCTTCGTCTTTACAATAGGCATCGGACAAGCCAAACCTTTACAATCTAAACTCATATCCACTTTTATACTCATTATCGATTCCTCCATATTTCACATACTTATACCTGTAGGGGTATATTAAAACGTTTTTGAAAATCTGTCAACACTTATGTTTGACAGATTATCGGCTTTTTACAAGTAATTGAACGGCTTCTTTAATTAACTCTTCATTTGAACCATTGCCACTTTCAAACTGTTCACGCAAACATTGCTCTAAATTTGTTCCAACAACTAATCCAATTGTACGATCTAATGCAGAACGAGATGCCGTTAACTGTGTAATAACCTCTCGGCAATCTTTTCCTTCTTCCATCATACGAAGCACACCGCGCACTTGGCCTTCAATACGTTTTAATCTATTTTTCATATCTTGATTGTATTCCATTCTATAATCACCTCATTACCATTATGTTACTACTTATATCTTATAACAATATATTATACCCTATAGGGTATCTTGTAAACCCCTTAATTTAAAATTTTTAACCTACATGTGAAAAAAGACATAAAGTGAGACTTCTATCCTTATTTTTTGTAGCCTATACAAAACTGAATTTCACGAGCAGCAATCTCCCACCAATTTTTAAAATGGGAGACTCACTGCCTGTAACTATTAAGATAAATTTCAATATACAATACGGTCTGGTAATACTGTCCCGTATAATTTAAAGCCACCATCTACATTCTTTACCTTATATCCTTTTTCCATTAACATGCGCGCTGCAACATACCCTCTCATACCAAGTTGACAAGTAATATATATATCTTTATCTACCGGAACTTCGTCCAAACGATCTCGTAATTCATCTAACGGAATATTAATAGAGCCTTTAATCATTCCCTGTTTTAGTTCATTTGGCTCTCGAACATCAATGAGATATCCACCATTTTCAACAATACGATCTATTTCATACCATTGAATCGTTTCTACAAAACCATCTATTATATTACTTGCCGCATACCCCACCATGTTTACTGGGTCTTTTGCAGAAGAATAGGGCGGAGCATATGATAATTCTAAATCTGGTAAATCGATTACAGTTAAATTTGCCTTCATTGCCGTTGCAATAACATCTATACGCTTATCCACTCCATCACGCCCTAAAGCCTGTGCCCCATAAATTTTTCCGCTTTCTTCATTAAAGATTAATTTTATTAGCACTGGCGTAGCATTCGGATAGTACCCTGCATGAGAATTTGCCTGTACATGTACTACCTCATAGGGTATATTTAATCGTTTTAATATTTTCTCATTTACTCCAGTCGAAGCAACTGTTAAATCAAAAACTTTAGCTACAGAAGTTCCCATCGTACCTTTGTATAAAGAATCCGTATGACCATGAATAATATCTGCTAACATGCGACCTTGACGATTAGCTGGCCACGCTAAAGGAATCATCGTTTCTGTTTCTGTAACAAAATCTTTCACTTCAATTGCATCACCAATTGCATATATATGGCGGTCCGATGTTTGGAATTTCTCATTTACCTTTATCGTTCCTCTAACTCCTAGTTCTAATTCTGCATCCTTTGCTAAACTACTCTCTGGTTGCACACCAATTGCTAAAATAATCATATCTGTCTTTATGATTGAACCACTTTTTAAACGTACAACAGTCCCGCCCTCTTCTAAAGCATCTACACCATCTTCAAAAACAAGCTCAACATTGTGATTTTTCATAAGCTCATGTACATATGCTGCCATTTCATAATCGATCGGTGGCATCACTTGATTTGCCATCTCTACAAGAGTAACATCAATCCCTCGTTCTCTTAAGTTTTCAACCATTTCAACACCAATAAATCCGCCACCAATAACCGTCGCATGACGCGGTTTCTTCTCATCAATATACGCTTTTATACGATCTGTATCAGGTACATTTCGTAACGTAAACAGCGCCTTCGCTTCTTCAATACCCGGAATAGGTGGAACAATTGGTTTCGCCCCTGGTGAAAGGATTAACACATCATATTCCTCGTTATATGTTTCATTTGTAGTTACATTCTTTATAGTAATTGTTTTCTCTTCTTTATTAATCTTTACCACTTCACTCAATACACGTATATCTAAATTAAAACGCTTTGACATCTTTTCAACAGTTTGTACTAATAATTTTTGTCTTTCTGTAATGACACCGCCAATATAGTACGGTAATCCACAATTTGCAAATGAAATATATTCACCGCGCTCCACCATAATAATTTCATCTTCTTCACTTAAACGACGAAGCCTTGCAGCTACTGATGCCCCGCCCGCAACTCCGCCTACTACTACAATTTTTCTAGACATATTTCAAACCTCCATATTATTTATTATTCAATTTCCTCATCCATCACACATAAAACCTATACCTGTATGGGTATATGATAAAATATAAAAAATTTAATTTCAATACATATATCTTTCTTTCACAAATTTGAAACAAATAAAAAAGAACCTAGATATCTCCAAGTTCCTTTCTATATGATTAAGTCAATGCCTAAAGGCAGCATAGTATGAGTTCTGACTTATTTTTGGCGGCTGAATTTCATTTACGAATGAAATAACCTATCGTTCCATTGTTATAATTCTTATAATCTCTTTGCAAAATTATAATCCATATCGCCACCTAACGCTGCAGCTGTATCACCAGTTTCTCTAAAATCATGTGTATAAATTTTCTCAAATGAACCGAAATCTACTTGCTTATAAAATTCAAAACAAGGGAATCCATCATGTTCTCCTTGAATATCGATACTACCATCCCTTTTCACACATACAGTTAATACATAGTCCACAGGAGGGGCATACATATTTAGCGGATTACTAGCACTTGCACTCATTTTGAATTGCACACCGTTAGAACTCCATACAATATGAGTACACACAATATTTTCAGTACTCGCTTTTCCTGTTCTTTTATTCACAAAACCGTCTGGATTAGTAACCTTCTCTGTCGTAATACCCGTATTTGCATATGAAAACACTTCTTCTTTATAAAAATCCACTACAACCTCTTGCTCCACTCTAGAGCGCATAGTATTTACCGCATGTGGTGTAAATTCACGTGAATCACCTTCAAATTGGATTACTTTTCCTGTTTCCATATCCTTCTTAGCTTCCGTCCAAGGCATTGGAATAAATACACTCGCTCTAATTTTTACGATATTAGTCATATGAAACCTCCATTAATTCTATTTAAATACATCATAATTTGTTTTATCACTATAATTTAGTCAACTTGATTGACTGCATTGTGTATAGTACAATGAATTGCACTTATAGTCAATTTAATTGACTATAAGTGAGGAGGTTATATACATGAATCATCAAAAATTTAACGAATTAGATCTGACATCACTTTTATCATTATCGTTCAGTACATTAATTACTGAACTACATGACAGGTTAAGTAAATTGGGATTTGAAGATATTAGGCCCGCACACGGTTTTATGTTCAAACGCATCCTTCCTAGTGGAGCAACAGGTATTGAACTAGCTGAATATTTAGGGGTTTCCAAACAAGCTGTAAGTAAAATGGTGGATTCTCTTGAAAACAGTGGTTATGTCACGCGCAAAACGCACCCTACTGATAAAAGAGGTAAAATCATCGTTTTAACCGAACGTGGTTTGTCAGTAATGAAAGCAAAAGAAGAAATAGTAGCTGAAATAGAACAGCGATGGATTGAAAATATCGGTGCGGATCGAATGCAATTGCTAAAAGAAGATTTGACAACATTCGTTACTACAAAAGATGCAGGAAAATTATCATCCAACATACGACCTGTTTGGTAAACAAAAACTCTATATAAAAAAGAACGGACATAGCATGCTATGTCCGTTCTTTCCATCACACATACTTCCGATGCACCATCTTCCCATCATAAGAAAACACAACGCCCTTACTCTCCACAATGGACTCCATATGCACCGTTCTTCCCCACAACTGATGAAGATATGGCAATACTTTTTCTAAGTATTTTAAATCGAGCTCGATTCCTTCGTAACTATGTTTAATGTATAATTCTCCGTTCTTTAAGTAGTCTCCATCCTCTACTACTAAGTACGGGAATCCACCATTTGTCCGCATATTTACGAGCTGATCACGTACATGTTCCCATTCTTTATCAATTACTTTATATTCTTTTCCTTGGCGCTGGAATAAGTACATATCTTCTCTCATTACGAGTTCTTTATTTAAGTAGTTTCTTAGGAATGATACGTCCCATTCAATTTCGCGTACTTCAAACATTTTCTCTCGACCAGAACCAGGCTTCACACCACGCCTTTTCATTTCTTCTGTCGGGTTGTTGTAGCGTTCTTCAATATCTTCAAACATTTTAATACCGAGGTAGTATGGGTTAATGCTTGTTTTTGATGGCTGAACGACACCTGCATTTAATTTTGCGAATTCGATTGCTTCATCAGATGTTAAGTCCATTTCACGCAGTATACGTTGATGCCAGTAGGAAGCCCAGCCTTCGTTCATGATTTTTGTTTCAAGCTGTGGCCAGAAATATAACATTTCCTCACGCATCATCGTTAATATGTCTCGCTGCCAATCTTCAAGCTCACGGCTATATTCTTCAATAAAGAGTAGTAAATCTTTCTCTGGTTGCGGTGGAATCTTCTTCTTTTTGCGTATATTCGATCGTTCCCTCTTTTTATTTCGATCATCTAAATTCCATAAATCATCGTATTGTGATGCTTTTTTCTTTTCCACTTCTTCCTCTTCTAAATCATCAATACTCCATGCAAGTTTCGGACGCATAAGCGACGGATCAATATGCTCTTGAATGGCAAGTACGGCATCTAAAAATGTTTCTACCTCTGCCTTTCCGTACTTATGCTCATACGCTTTCACACGGTCCGCTGTTGCGGCCATACTTTCTACCATATCCCGCTTCGTATTTGAAAAACGAATATTATTTTTGAAGAAGTCACAGTGTGCTAAAACGTGTGCTACAATTAATTTGTTTTGGATTAAAGAGTTCGTATCCAATAAAAATGCGTAACATGGATCAGAGTTAATAACGAGTTCGTATATTTTACTAAGTCCTAAATCGTATTGTAATTTCATTCTGAAAAATTGTTTTCCAAAACTCCAATGTGAAAACCTTGTCGGCATCCCATATGCACCAAATGTATAAATAATTTCCGCTGGACATATTTCATAACGCATCGGATAAAAATCAAGCCCAAATCCAGTCGCAATTTCCGTAATTTCCGCAATCGCATATTGCAGTGCTTTATCGTCACTTGCTCTCATTATTTTCCCTCCTTACACTTTCCCTTAAGAAAGTGTATGATGGGGAACAAGCTTTCATGAGGATTGATTGCATAATAAAAAGACACCCTCGTAAAAACGAGAATGTCTCATCTATTAATCTTCAATAATCTCCATCTTCTCCGTAATCGGTGTACGAGCTTTTCCTTCTGGCGCTTTTTCGAAATAACCAATATGAAGAATTCCAACGATACGTTGGCCTCTTGTTAAACCGATTCCTTCTATAAATAATGGATTATAGTTTAATCCACCTGATTTCCAAACACAGCCTAAGCCGCGTTCCCAAGCAAGCAATTGGAAGTTTTGCATAAATGCGCATGTTGCAGCGTAATCTTCGTCACGCTGAATTTGACGCGGATCTTCATTCATATATACAACGATTTGTGCAGGTGTGCTTAAGAAACGATCAGATAAAATTTTACCGCGTTTCGCTCTTTCTTCTTCTGTGAAAGAGTTTAATACCGCATCTACTAATTTCTTACGGCCGTCCCCAATGTATAATTTACAATTCCATGGCTCACGGTGTTTATGATTTGGTGCCCACGTTGCATCGTTTAATAGTTCAATTAATAATTCTTTGTCTACTGCTTTATCTGTAAATGTACGAACAGATCGTCTTTCTTTAATAACATTTGCGATGGAAGTATATGTAGTCATATTTTTCTCTCCCTTATTTTTCATCTATATGTATAAGTTTGTTATTGATATTGATTTTCAATTTCGATTATAACCTAGTTTTTCACTATTAATCAATGTTTTATGTTGGAAAACATATAAAAAACTTCTTTTTCTACTGTGAATAAAAAAACTTAGCTTGTTCACAAGTTTTTCACATTTTATGGAAATGATATGTGTAAAGTTTTCCACATTATCCATCTAGGAGGAGTTTACATGTACAAAAAAATCGCAGTAAGTATGACTATGGCCGCATTATTATGCGGGGTATCTACCTTCCCTGCTTCTGCTACCACGCCAAAGGAAGTTGCAATGCATCATCATAAACCTATTTCAGAAGAAGAAATGCAGTCGCTCGAAAAACTCGGCTATAATAAACATGAAATTTGGAAAGCTGCCCACATTGCAAGAATCAGCAAAAAAGAAACTAAGGACGTTTTAGCTTACTATAAGCAAAATAAATCTTGGGAGAAAACCGCACAACATTTCGGTGTAGATCCAAGTAAGCTTAAAAAGCATCATATGAATAAGGAAACAAAAAAAGCATTACTGCAACAATTAGCAACGATGCAAAAATCCACACCAGATGGACTAAAACAAAAAATGAAAGAATATAATATCGGCTTACGTCAGCTCACGGTATTAACAATCATCTCTCAAAAAAGTAATACCCCTCTTGATGATGTACTAAAAATGAAAAAAGACGGTATGGATATTAAACAAATCGCGGAAAAATTAAATGTTAAAAGAGAAGATATACGAGCAGAGATGATTAAATTAGTGAAGCTTATTAAAGAGAAGCAAACAAATTAACACGCAAAAAAGGAAGAGGTATTCACTGCTCTTCCTTTTCTTTATGAACTTTCAACTTTGAAGTATAAATTCCCGTCTTTCCCAAAAACTAACATAAACAAATGATGTAGTAAGGGGTGAGAAAGTGTTTCGTTTATCGTCTAAAAAGAAGAAAAAAACAATCTGTTCCATTCCAGAGTTTATCCTCACTATGAAAGAATCTAGTGATTTCGTTTCTTATAACATCGTAGAAGATGGGACACTATGTTTGTTTTATTATAAATCTACAGCTGAATCACTCCTCATTAATCGATTCATTTTAACACCTATAAAAAGAGAATTGGATCGCATTGAAAATATAAGTGACATAGCAAATATCGTTACACTCGAAGGGATCATCACCAGTCCTTCTATTGATGATATTCGTGAAAAATTATTAGTTGGGTATGTACTCATACAGATAACAAACGATTCCCAAGCAGCAGAATATGCACTTATTCGTGCTGAAAGTTCAGTTTTAGGTACACGCTTATATAACGATACCGAAAATGAATATAGTGTAATCGGTCCAAAAGTCGGATTTGTTGAAAATATTGATACAAATACACACTTACTTCGCCGAAATATAGTAACAGAGCAATTAGTTTTCAAAGAAGTTATAGTTGGCTCTATATCAAAAACAAAGGTTATAGTTGCTTACATCGAAGGCATTACAAATGAACAACACATCAATACTGCAATGCAGCGCTTACAAGACGTTGACTTTGATGTTCCTTTTGATGCAACTATGATTGAACAGTTTATTAGCGATAATAGTAACTCACCCTTCCCTGTTTTACTACCTACAGAGCGGCTAGACCGCTCGGTGTACGCATTACTGAATGGAGGCGTTGTTATTTTAACAGACGGTTCACCTTACGCATTAGCTGGACCAGCGACGTTACTTGATTTCTTCGTCTCGCCAGAAGATTATTATTTACCATGGATTGCAGGCTCATTTCTTAGATTAGTTCGTTTTTTTGGAGCAGCTTTCTCTCTATTTTCTTCAGCTATTTACACAGCTGTATTAACATATCATTATCAAATGATTCCTGCAGATTTACTTGGCCCTATTATTTATTCTAGAGCCAATGTACCATTTCCACCTGTTTTGGAAGCTCTTTTTTTAGAAATTACAATTGAATTACTGCGTGAAGCTGGAGCACGCTTACCGACTAAAGTCGGCCAAACAATTGGTATTGTTGGAGGAATTGTAATTGGGCAAGCATCTGTTGAAGCTGCTTTAACGAGTACGATTTTATTAATTGCGGTTGCATTATCTGCGCTTGCTTCTTTTACAACACCGACAGTAAAAATGTCTTCTACAATCCGGATATTACGATTTCCTCTTATCATTTTAGCTGGAGCGTTTGGTGGCGTTGGTCTCATCGTCGGATTTGTATTCATATTAGCTCATTTAATTCGCCTTAAATCACTCGGATCACCTTATTTATTACCTTTATATCCATTCCGCGGTTTAGGGACAGCAGAAGGACTCCTTCGTTTGCCGTTTAGTCAAACTGCTGGGCGTGCCTCTTTTCTGAGACCAAAAAAGAAATGGCGCTATGACCCAAACAAAGCGAAAGAAAAACGTGACGGTGAAGAGAAATGAAAAATATTTTATTATGCTTTTCCATTATCATTTTAATTTTTCAATCTGGTTGTACAGAAACAAATATAGTTGATACACAGCGAATGATTCACGTAGGTGGATTCGATATAATGAAAGATAAAAAATTTCGCGGGACAATTTTATATCCCGATTACACAAAAGGAGTACAATCGAAACCAGAAACTCAATCAACTCATGCAGGTACAATTGAAACTATATCGTCCCTTCTAAACGCAAAATCGCCACATACGATCGCTATAGGTCAAATGCGTGTTGTCCTATTTGGGAAAGCATTTGGTGAACGTGGAATTGGAGATGTTATTAACAACTTACAACGTGACCCTAACATTGGCCGCGATGTACAGCTAGCACTGGTAGATGGTTCAGCAGAAGAATTACTTAAACATGTTAAAACAAATGGATCACTTTATCTATCTGATTTACTGGAGCAAAATATAAAAAACGAGACAATCCCGCGGACAGCTTTAAATATTTTTTTATATAACTTTTATTCATCAGGATGCGATCCATTTCTTCCTTATATTAAAGTTGATGAAGACAAGTCCGCTTCCATTAAAGGACTCGCTTTTTTAAAAAAGGATAAAGTGGTTATGTACACCGATAAAAAAGAATCTTTTTTATTAAAATTACTTATTAATCCAACGAAAAATGGTCGCTACGAAGTTCCAATACGTCAAGGTAAGCATAAAGGATTGATCGCTACTCAAAACTTATCTGGAAAAAGTGTTTGTTCTCTTTCGCAAAACGGTGATATTCCGAAAGTTAACATTCACTTAAAATTAAATGGACTCATAAAAAATGCTCCCGACTGGCTTGATTTATCTAAGAACGAAAATGTAACTTACGTAAAAAAACATGTAGAAAAAACGCTTGAGAAACATTTAAACGAATTAATAAAACAATTCCAAGAAAAAAAAATTGATCCAATAGGTATACGAGAAGAAATTCGTAGTCATTCAAGAAAATGGACTATAAAACAAATTCAAGAAATGTACCCTAATGTAGACGTTGCTGTTCATGTGCAAATCAATGTCGTGCAATCTGGTATCGGAGAATAGTGGAGGTGCTATAATGGCTGAACAAGATAAAACACATACTGTTTCCCCTTATTTCACATTCCTTCTATTACACTCCCTTCAAATTGGAGTAGGTGTGTTAGGGTACCAAAGAATTATTGCGCAATATGCCGGTTATGATGCTTGGATTTCTCTTATTATCGCTGGTATTGCAACTCATATCGTTTTATTTTGTATGCTTAAAATGTTAGAAAAAGATAATGATTTAATGAATATTCATACGACATGTTTTGGAAAGTGGATTGGAACATTTTTTTCCGTATGTTTTGCCGCATACCTTCTATTATTTTGTCTTACTGTTCTTCGTACATATATTGAAGTCATTCAAGTTTGGGTCTTTCCTACAATTAAACCGTGGAAATTAACTTTACTATTTTTACTTGTAACTTATTACATAATTAGAGGCGGCTTTCGTTCTGTAACAGGAATATGTTTTTGGGGTGTCATAATACCGATTTTCGTACTACTTTTCTTAGTTTTCCCAATGAAATACGCACATGTCCGTAACATTTTCCCAATTCTCGCTCATTCACCTTTAGACATTTTAACTTCAGCGAAAGCATCTGCATTAGAATTTCTTGGATTTGAAGCAATCCTTATCTTTTATCCATTTATTAAAAAAGGAAAATCGTTAAATAAATGGGCACATAGCGGTATTGCTTTTACAACCATTCTATACGTAATATTAGCGATTGTGTCCCTTATGTACTATAGCCAAGGGCAACTACATCATACAATTTGGCCAACATTAACGATGCTAAAAATAATTAAGGTTCCTTTTATCCAAAGGTTTGAGTACATTATTATTTTCTTATGGTATCTAATTATTTTACCTAACCTTTGTTTAACGATTTGGTCTTCTTGTTGCATTACTAAGAAATCTTTTCGCATACCATTTAACATTACACTGCCATTTTTTATCGCAACTATATTTATTTCATCCTTGTATTTCACAAACCGCGAAAGTATCAATACATTGAATACAGTACTGTCTCAAGCTGGTTTATATATTGTATACGCTTATATCCCAGTCTTATTTCTATTCCATTCATTGCGGTGGCGCTTCAAAAATAAGTCGAAAGAATCTTCACCCGACACACCATGATATTTGATACAATTTGATTAATACATGTGTAAAGGGGACAAGCGTATGAAGAAATATGTATTTTCTTTACTTGCAGTACTGAGTTTAATTCTTGCTGGATGTGGAGCTACTAGTACAAATGAAAAAAAATCATCTGAATCAAAAGAAGAGCATGACCATGCATCGCACACGCAGCAAGCTGACATTCAAGAAAAAACAAAGGGAGTCGACACACTTCCTGCCTTCCTAGACAAGCTTGATCCACAAATGAAAGACATTTACACTGTCGCTGGACAAAATGCAGAGCTATTAGATTGGATTCCATGTTACTGCGGTTGCGGTGAAAGTGTAGGACATAAAAACAATAAAAATTGCTTTATTCGTGAAATTAAGAAGAATGGTGAAGTTGTTTGGGATTCCCATGCAACGACTTGCGTCAATTGCCTAGAAATCGCAGTTAAATCAGCTACGATGAAACAAAAAGGAAAATCAACGCTTGAAATTCGTAACTATATTGACAATAAATACAAAGAAGGCTATGGCAAACCAACACCTACGCCAATGCCAAAAGCTTAAAAAACGAGGAAATACCTCGTTTTTTTTCATTCACTTTTTTTCTTAACAAATTCTTTCAAGTGTATTTCTCCTTACTTATCACACACTATATATAACTCTCGGTAAGGAGGGTACACAGTGCAAACATATAACGACTATGATAAAGCTCTCTATTACACGTATTGCTGTAATTGGGATAAATTACTCGTTCTCATGGTTCAGACGAACGATCAATTATTTTCTAAGCGTATTGAGCATTTTTTACATGCTTATCAATACAGTAAAGAGCTACCAGAAGTTGATAAACAATTGCAGCTCCTATTTCAATATATTGACCACGCATCTCAAAAGTCACATGTAGAAGAAGTAGAGCAAATTCAAATGTAAAATATAGCGCTATTCTCTTTATGAGAATGGCGCTTTTTAAAATGTTGATATCAATAAATGTTTCTCCTTATAAAACTTTTATTGATAAACATATTTTTTCTTTCTTTTCCCTACTACTTCATACTATAATTTAGTATGTAACTATTATAAGTGAGGTATAAAATATGGGACGAGAAAAAAAGCAAGAATATGCTTTACTTACTGCATGGGGAGCTTCATTTATTGCTACATTAGGAAGTCTATACTTTTCCGAAATCATGAAATTTGAGCCTTGTGTCCTTTGTTGGTATCAGCGTATTTTTATGTATCCATTTGTTTTATGGCTTGGTATCGCTGTCGTAAAGAAAGACTATCGCATTGCAAGTTATTCTTTACCAATCGCAAGTATTGGTGCTTGTATTTCTTTATATCACTATGCAATTCAAAAAATCGCAGCATTTTCAGCTGCTGGGGCAGCTTGCGGCCGCGTACCTTGTACGGGAGAATACATAAACTGGTTCGGCTTTGTGACCATCCCGTTTTTAGCACTTATCGGCTTTATCACAATCGCTGTTTGTAGCTTTATCGTAATCAAAAACAAATAAGGAGATGAAAGAATGAAAAAAATGCTTATATTTGGCGGTATTATTATTGCCTTGTTTGTAGCAATTTTCGCTGTCACACAAATGGAAGAAAAAAATGCTTCAACTAGCCAAAAAATTGATAATGCTACTGGTAGTCAAACAGATGGTGCTGACTACTACACAAATAAAATCTCTCTTTCAGATCTCCAAAAGAATTTAAAAGAGAAAAAAGAAGAAACAGTATACTTTTATCAAACATCTTGCGTTCATTGCCAAAAATTATCTCCTGTCGTAGTACCTATGGCTAAAGACTTGAATGTTGATATGAAAGTTATGGATATTGAAAAATTAGATGCTCCTTGGGATGAATATAAAATTCAAGGTACACCAACAATCATTCATTTTAAAGATGGTAAAGAAGTGAGCCGTATTAGCGGCGAACAATCGAAAGACAAATTAAAAGAATGGCTTGAGCAAACGAAGAAATAACGAGAAAAGGAAACTCCTTCTACACATGAAATGGGCGTAAAACCTCACACTAATGTATAAGGAGGGGGTTTTATGCCAGAAGTAAAATGCTCTGTTTCCAATTGCTCATTTTGGGGACAAGGTAACTTTTGTCAAGCAAGTGCTATCATCGTTCAGCCTGATGCAGATGAAGCTGGTCAAACTGAAAATGATTCGTATACAAGCGCGGTTTTAACAAACGAGACGTTAGAAAGCTCTGTAGCAACGAGTGTAGAAACTTGTTGCCATACATTTAAACCAAAATATTAAACATAAAAAGCATACGATGAATCGTATGCTTTTTTACATTCCCCTCCAAAAATCATGCATGATAAAAAAGTACAAAATAACGAGGACAACCGTCCCACATAGGGTAATGCGCCTATATATACTCTTTTCTCCTTCCCTTGCTTTTACAAAAGCCCAAATAAATCCGAAGAACAATATTAAATCAACATATGGAACATAAAAGGAAAAGACGAGAAACGCATACAAATACACAATGAATAAACAGGTCGTTACTAAGAAAACTTTAAATGCAAATTCGCTTTTCATAATGTAACCGCCCCCTATCTGTATTGTATTATATTCAGCAAAATACAATAGTTGCAGTTAAACTCCAAGTAGAAATAAGCTACCGCCTATAAAACGGTAGCTATTACGGAACATTGTATTTCCGTTTATATATATTACTTAAAGTCGAAGTAGGAATTTGCTCGTAACGAATTTTTTCTCCTGTTTCATCTACAATATACAAATTGTTTCCTATATAATATATTCCATTTTTTCGTTTTGAGTACACCGTATATCTTTCATTCGGCAATACCGTTTTCACTTTTGTTAACTGCCCATTCGGTTCTTGCCAATATATATCCGCGCGATCTACTAACGTAAGTATTCCTATTTGCTCTTCTTCTACTTTACGACCATTCCAACTCACAACACGATAACCAAGTGTATTTGCCTCATATTCCGGACTCATATGAAAACGAGAAATGATTACTTTTGTTTGTAATTGTACTCGGTCATATAACCATTGTATATCCTTGTCATGCATGCGAATACAACCATTTGATTCCCTACTTCCAATCGTCCATTCCCGATTTGTCCCGTGAATCGCATATTCCTTTTTATCTAGTCCAAGCCACCTCGTACCGAGAGGGTTGTTTGGTGCACCACCACGTATCTTTTTTCGATGGTATTCTTTATTTTTATATTTAGTTATAATACAAAAATTACCTTCTGGCGTAGGTGTACGATCTCTTCCAGTCGTTATCGGAAACGTTCTCGTATAGTTTCCTTCTTCAAAGAAAGACAGCTGATTCGTCGTAAGATTAACTAATATTAAATGATCTGTATTAGCAAAAACGCTAGCTGGTAGGCAGAAAAATAGGATTACGATAAACAATACTTTTTTCATCTAAATCCTCCCTAGCACTAACATCATAATAAATGCAATTAGCTTTACTTTGCTCTTATAAATGAAAACTATCCATTTACGATAACGCCCCCGTTTACATGTATCATTTGCCCCGTAACATAAGATGAATCGTCCGATGCTAAGTATACGTATGCTGGTGCTAATTCATATGGCTGACCAGGTCTTTGCATCGGAACATTGCTTCCAAACTGTGACACTTTCTTCTCACCAAAGCTCGATGGAATAAGAGGTGTCCAAATCGGGCCTGGCGCAACACCATTTACACGAATTCCTTTTTGCACTAACGATTGAGAGAGAGATCTTGTAAAAGCAACGATAGCTCCTTTCGTTGCAGAATAATCAATTAAAGTTTCATTTCCTTCATATGCAACGATAGACGCCGTATTTATAATGACATCCCCTTGTTTGAAGTGAGAAAGTGCTGCTTTCGTAACGTGAAAATAAGAAAAAATATTAATACGGAATGTTTTTTCTAGCTGTTCTGCTGTAATATATTCTAGTCCTTGCTGCGGATATTGCTGTGCGACGTTATTCACAACAATATTTAAACCACCTAACTGCGAAACAGTCTCTTCCACAATATCTTTACAATGTTGTTCATTACTTAAATCTCCCGGTAGTAATACACACTTTACACCTTCTTTTTCAACACGTTGTTTCGTCTCATTCGCATCCTCCTCCTCATCTAAATAAGCAATTGCAATATTTGCACCCTCTTTTGCAAAAGCGATGGAAACAGCTCGTCCAATCCCGCTATCTCCCCCTGTAATTAACACATTCTTCCCCTTTAACTTTTCACTTCCCTTATAATTGGGATCTTCAAACTGCGGAAGTGGATTCATTAATGATTCAATACCAGGCTGTTTATTTTGATGTTGGGCTGGCATTGTTAAAAAGCTTTTTTGCTGTGGCATAACTTCCTTCAGCTCCTTTTCCTTATCATGTGCACAATAAAAAACTACAATTCACACATAGTTTTACGATTAATATTCGAATTTAAGACACAAAATATGAATTGTTGTAAACTTTTTATACAAAACTATTGCAAAATAGTTAAAAAACGAATATTATATATAACTGTTGTGAAAATTATTCGTAAACAGAAAGGATGTTTATATGTTTAACCTTTCAAAACATAAAACTTCTATTAAAACTGAAATTATGGCAGGTATTATTACCTTCTTAACAATGGCATATATCATTGTCGTAAACCCTGTCATCCTTGGGGATGCAGGTGTTCCATTTGAACAAGCATTTACAGCAACAATTATCGCTGCTGTTGTCGGAACATTATTTATGGCGATCTTTACAAACTTACCAATCGCAATTGCACCAGGTATGGGATTAAATGCTTACTTCTCTTACTCTGTTGTAAAAGCTCATGAAGGCATGACTTTCGCAATTGCATTCTCTGCTGTATTCGTAGCAGGTATGATTTTAATTTTGTTATCATTCACATCTTTCCGTACAAAATTAATGGAAGCCATTCCTGAAAACTTAAAACACGCAATTACTGCTGGTATCGGACTATTTATCGCCTTTATCGGTTTACGTTTAACAGGTATCGTTACAAAAAACGATGCAAACTTAGTTGGACTTGGTGATCTTCACTCTGCTCCAGTTCTACTAGCATTAGCTGGACTTGGAATTACAATTGTCCTTATGTCTTTAAATGTAAATGGTGCGCTATTTATCGGCATGCTATTAACTGGTCTTATCGCTTTCTTCACAGGACAATTAACGTTCTCAAACGGTGTTACATCAATGCCTGGATTACCAGAAGGTATTATCGTATCAAATCCAATTACTGCTGTATCTGATGTAATTAACTACGGATTATACGGCGTTGTATTCTCATTCTTCCTTGTTACACTATTCGATACAACAGGTACACTACTTGGCGTTGCGCAACAAGGTGGATTTATGAAAGACGGAAAGCTTCCAAAAGCAGGACGAGCTCTTCTATCTGACTCATTCTCAGCAACAATCGGTTCTATGTTCGGAACAACACCATCAACAGCTTACATTGAATCTTCTGCTGGTGTTGCAGCTGGTGGCCGTACTGGTTTAACAACAGTTACAGTAGCTGTTCTATTCGCATTAGCAGCTTTCTTTGGACCATTAGTGAGCGCTGTATCTGGTGTATCAGCTATTACTGCACCATCACTAATTATCGTTGGTAGTCTTATGATGGGTTCAGTTCGCCACATCGATTGGGATTCATTTGATGAAGCATTCCCAGCATTCTTAGTAATCTTAAGCATGCCACTTACATCAAGTATCGCAACAGGTATCGCACTTGGATTTATTTCATACCCACTTATGAAAGTGGCAAAAGGTAAATTCCGTTCTGTTCACCCACTTGTGTATGTATTCGGAATCTTGTTCGCTTATCAATTGATATTCTTACCACATTAAAATCCCTCTTTCTGAGGGATTTTTTATTTTCAAAAAACATTTGACAACTGTACAGAATCATGGAATAATTCAAAATAGTTAAATATTCGATGTCTTATCAAGAGCAGGTGGAGGGATGAGCCCTACGAAGCCCGGCAACCGACCCATTTATGGGCACGGTGCTAATTCTTACAACACGTTGTGTTGAAAGATAAGAGTAATATGATAAGACGTCTTTTCTATATGAAAAGGCGTTTTTTATTTTCACTCCCTCCCCTCTCTTCTTAGTTTAGGAGGGATTTTTTTATGAAAAAATTGTGTTCCATCGTACTTATTTTTCTATTACTTACATTGACGGCTTGTACAAATGAACAAGATGCTATCTCTTCACAAAAGCAACAAACGGTGAAAAAAGTAACTACAACAGTTGAAAATCATTTACAAACAGAAATTCCAAAGCAAATAAAAAAGCCATTAAAAATCGCATTAATTATGCAAATGTCTATCGGAACTTTTTCCTCTCAATATATTGAGGGCGTCAAAAAACAAGTCGAGCTATTTGGCGGTAGTGTACAAGTCTACAATTCTGATAACGATTTAGCAAAAATGGCTGCAAATTTAGATACTGCTATTAATTCAAAAGTGGATGGTATTTTAATTGATCATGGCCGATCTGAAGCATTAAAACCTGGGGTAGAAAAAGCGTTACAGGCGAACATTCCCGTAGTCGCGTTTGATAACGATCTACGCTTACCAGGTGTAACGATTATTGATCAAGATGACTATAGTCTTGCATGGAAATCATTAAAAACGTTAGCAGAAGATTTGAATGGACAAGGAAATATCGCAGTCGTATGGGTTGGCGGATTTGCTCCAATGGAACGTCGTAACGTTATCATTGATGCTTTTTATAAACGGTATCCAAATATAAAAGAAGTTGCGCGATTCGGTACTGCTAGTAATAACACACCACTTGATACACAAACACAAGTAGAAGCTTTACTAAAAAAATATCCGAAAGAAGGAGATTTACAAGCCATTTTCGCTTCGTGGGATGAGTTTGCTAAAGGAGCTGTTAAAGCACTTGAACAAGCTGGTCGTACAGATATAAAAGTATACAGCATTGACTTAAGTAATGAAGATTTACAACTTATGCAAAAAGAAAACTCACCTTGGTCTGCTACGGCTGCAACGGATCCAGCTGAAGTAGGGAAAGTTCAAGTACGATTCTTATACAAAAAAATTGCCGGTGAACAAACGCCAGATATTTATTCACTAGAACCTTATTTAGTAAAGAAAAATAGTTTACCAAAAGAAAATATAACAATGGATCAATTATCAAAACATATAAACGGTTGGGGAGACTCGAAAGATGCGTATTCTCCTTGGATGAAAAAATTAGAGAAGGAGAAAAAATGATGACATTCTCTCTTCAAAACATTACACATTCTTATCATGCCGCTACACCTGTTCTAGAAGATGTTTCTATCCATATTCAAAAAGGAAATGTTCATGCCCTACTAGGAATGAACGGTGCTGGGAAAAGTACTCTACTGAAAATAGCAACTGGTGAAATTCAACCAGTTGCTGGCGATATAAAAATTGATAATCAGTCTGTTTCCTTTCCTTCGCCACGCGATGCAAAAAAGCACGGTATTTCTTTCGTAACACAAGAAGTAGACCACGGACTTATTCCGGGATTATCTGTATTAGAAAATGTACTTATCGATCATTTAGCAATGCAAAATAAAGTACTATTTTCAAAGTCAAAATTAGTCGCACTCGCTAAACAACATTTGCAAACTGTACAGGCTGATTTAAATATTTTTGAAGATGTTTCAAACTGCTCATTACATGAAAAACAATTACTTCTTATCGCAAGAGCTTTATCCAACAATACAAATTATCTTTTATTAGATGAGCCTACTTCTTCTCTTGGACCGAAAGAAATTGAAACCTTCGGGCAACTATTAAAAGATTTAACATCAAAAGGAATTGGCATCATCTTAATTTCTCATCGTTTATCAGAGATTCGAAATTTCGCGGATGATGTAACTGTATTACATAATGGTAAAGTCGCACTTTCTGATGCGATTACAAAGGTTACAGATCAACAAATTGTAGAATCGATGACTGGAAAACAACTTACACTTCCTATTAATGCAGCACCAAAACGAGGGAACGAAGAATTCTTTAAAGTACAAGAACTTCCATTACACAAAAACCATTCTCCCCTTTCTCTCACCGTACGGAAAGGTGAAACTGTTGTGATATACGGATTAATTGGCAGTGGCAAAACAACACTTGCTGAAACGTTATTTGGTGCTCATCATACTTATCACGCAGAAATAAACGGTCAAAATATAACGATTAAAACACCGCGAGATGCGATTAAAGCGAAAATCGCACTTGTACCAGAAGAAAGAAGAAAACAAGGCGTATTTCTTTCGGAAGATATTATAAGCCACACGAATTTACACCAATCAGGTTGGAGACGAAAACAAACCGAATTAAATAATGCTACTGCGGCAATTTCTTCTTTCAGCATTTCACCGAATGACCCAAAAGCCTTTATTCATTCACTTAGCGGTGGAAATCAACAAAAAGTCTCGATTGCAAAGTGGCATGGATTCAAACCGAATCTCTTTCTTTTAGACGAGCCAACTAAAGGTGTAGACATAGCTGCAAAACAAGACATTTTTCAATTCATTCGTAACATTACTGAAAACGGGAGTTCCGTAATTTACTTCACAGGAGAACAAGATGAAGCACTACATATCGCTGATCGCATTCTTATACTGGCAAACGGAGAATTTGTAGGTGAATACTTACCAAACGAACTATCTCCTGAACAGCTTTTACATTTATCTGAAGGGAGTTATTCCATTGAATCTCGTTCATAAAACAAAAACTAAGAAACTATATTTACCTACTCATCTTTTTTATCAATTTAGTACGATTGCTATCATTATAGGTGTTACAATTTTCTTCTCTATCGTCAACGATTCTTTTTTAACGTACAACAATATTAGTGATATTTTACGCTCCATTTCTATCGTAACGTTACTTGCAATTGGTGTTACCTTTACATTAATTGTAGATGGGTTTGATTTATCAGTCGGCTCTACCGCTAGTTTAGCAACCATTGCAGCCGCTTCCTGTCTCGTTTTATATCGACAAGAACTATTAGTCACACTCCTTGTTCCTATTCTTTGTGGGCTATTAGTTGGATTATTAAATGCACTACTCGTTATCCGAATTAAACTACCAGATTTACTAGCTACATTAAGTATTATGTATATCGTGAATGGACTACACTTAACATTTTCAAAAGGATCTTCTATTTATGAAGGAATGTCTGGTGCCAAAGGACATTTTATTCCATCCTTTTTATTTATCGGTCAAGGTTCTGTCTTAGGAATTCCAGTCCCTGTCATTATCATGCTTATTGTCGTTTTGATTGCATATGTATTTTTAGAAAAAACAACGTACGGTCGTTTCTTTTATATGACAGGTGGGAATCGAGAAGCTGCTAGACTAGCTGGTATTCCTACTGATCGTTACCGTGTATATGCCTATATGATTAGCGGTTTACTTGCCTCTATTGGCGGAATTATTCTATGTAGCCGCGTTGGCACAGGACAAGTTTCAGCTGGCGCCCCATTATTAATGGATGCAGTTGCCGCTGCCTATATCGGTTATGCAATGTTCGGTGCTAAGAAACCAAATGTCATCGGAACATTTCTTGGTTCCGTATTAATCGGGATCATATTAAACGGCCTTACAATGATGAACGTTCCTTATTATGCACAAGATATCATTAAAGGCAGTATTTTAATTGCTGCTTTAGCCTTTTCATTTATTAAAAAGAAGCGTAAATAAAGTGAAGGCTTTTACGGGCAAATAGCGGGATAAAAAGTAGCGCATCGAATTCGATGCGCTACTTTCCTTTTGCAACAATCACACGAACTACTTTCAACGCAAGGAGCAGAAGACCGTTCGCTATTGCTATAACACCTAAGAAAATTGCTATCATCAGCTCTCCCATTCCATTATTAAATACATAAATAATAGAAGAAATGAAAACCTCCTCTACGACCAAACTACTTAAAAGAGGTTAGAAACCTTTAATATTTCTCATTTACCTGTAATTCTTTACTATACTTTTGAATGAACACTGATGAAATAATCATTACCATTCCTATACTAAAACCAATAAGCTGATCTAATAACATTTCATCATGCATGAGCAAACGAAATAAAAATACACCACCAAAAATAAGCAACATAGTAAATCCAGTATGTCTAAGTCCTTTATATACATTTTCCATATGTATCACCTCTCTACATACCTTTATCCATATTATACCATATTCCGAAAATTTGTATAACCAACATTCGGTATTGAAACCACTAATAAAAAAGACTGCAGAGAAATTCTTCTCCGCAGCCTAATATTTATTTTTGCAAAAACGCCTGTAAATCTGCAAATTGTCTCTTTGCATCCTCATAGCCTTGCTCATATAAACTTTGTAATTTTGCTGTATCTTTTTCCATACGATCTACTTGAAGCGGCACTTCTGGGCGAATAACAAATAAATTCCCAGCTTGTTCTTCTTTTTCAATGTAGTGAAGTGTTTCATTATACACTTCATAACGATTCAGCATCGTGTTAACAAGGTTCGGATATTTTTTATAAGCTTTCGCTGCAACCCATCCAAACTTTGATTTTTTCTTTGCGTAACCATGATTTCTCGTTAAAATAACGACTGATTTTTTAAATCCGTCTTCTTGCGCTTTACGAACTGGAATCGGATCAGAAATCCCGCCATCTAACAATTGCTTACCGCGGTAATTTACTACTGGTGCAATGAAAGGCAATGAACTAGACGCTTGTAATAAATTTAGCGCATCATCATTCGTTCCTTCTTTTTCAAAATAAACAGATTGCCCTGTTTCACAATCTGTTGTCCCTACAAGGAAACGCTCTGGACTATTGAAGTATGTTTCAAAATCAAACGGCACATGCTTTTCTGGAATTTCATGAAAAATGAAATCCATATCGAATAGTTGACGTTTTTTCCACAAATTTTTATACGATAAATATTGTGGATGTGATGCATAATCAATATTGACTGTTTTATTTCTATTTCTTTGTCTGGAAAGATACGACGCTGCATGACAAGCACCAGCCGAGACACCAATCACATATGGAAAATATAAATCTTGTTCCATAAAATATTCTAATATCCCGCCCGTATATACACCACGCATACCGCCGCCTTCTAATACTAACCCCGTATTTTCAAGCATGTTACTCTCTCCTCTATATATATTGACTCTTTAATTATTCACTATGTTAAGTATCTTTTTCTATTATATATGAGTTCTTTCAGAAATTATATTCAAAAGGCTTGAGAAAAAAGTATTTTTTCTTCCAATTATATTTCCAAATGATCAGAGACATCCTTTATAAACCTTTGAATAAAATCTTGCTCTTCTTTCGTATATCCATCTAAAAGTAACAGCCACTTTTCTTCCGCTTGTTTATGCAACTTTTCATGAGCTTTATATATTTCATTTCCTCTTTCCGTTAAGCGGAAGAAAATTTCTTTTTGATTATCTAACATTTGCATCTTCTCAACGAACTGCTTTTGAAATAACTTTGTACAAATTTTAGAGATCGCGCCCTTCGTCATTCCCATTTCTGTCGTAATAGCCGTTACATTCATGAGACCATTTTGTCCGATACACTCGATAACATGTAACTCAGATAAAGACATACCACTTACACCTGTTTCACGAAGAAACTTCTCATTATTTTCTTTCAAATGCTCTTCTTTTTTATGAAAAAGTGTACGAATATCCGAAATTATTTCCATTTGTTTCGCTGTACGTTCCAATCCATTCGCCTCCTAAGTTTCCAAAGAAACAATTTAACTATATACCATTTTAAAATCATTTCTCCATCTTTACAAGTGAGAAAATCATGTTAAAATAAATTTAGTTTCCTAGGAAACTAAAAATAAGGAGGTTAGCATTATGGAAAAAACCAAACTGAATTTCATTTTATATGTTGTCTGTATGAGTGCCTTACTCAGTTCCTTCGCTCAAAATATTTACACACCGATCTTACCGATGATTCAAAATTCGTTTCATACTTCTCTTTATCTTGTAAGTTTAACCGTTTCACTTTTCACATTCATTCTTGCGATTATGCAGCTCATATACGGACCTTTAATTGATACAAAAGGAAGAAAATCTGTCCTTATCCCTAGTTTAATTATTAGTACAATCGGCTCAATTGGTTGTGCTTTCTCACCAAACATTTACTTATTTCTATTTTTTAGAGCTGTTCAAGCTATAGGAATAGCGGCTATACCTGTAGTTGCAGCAACGATTATCGGTGATTTATTTGAAGGAAAAGAACGCGGAGAAGCGATGAGCCTTTATCAAATGTTACTTGCTCTCGCACCTGCGATCGGCCCTCTTATAGGTGGTTATCTCGGCAGTATACACGGCCACTTATCTGTATTTCTGTTTTTATCTACAATTGGCATCATATTATTAATTATAAACATTTCACTACTTCCAGAAACAAAACCAAATGTAATTAAACAGCCTAAAGTAAAAAAGAATTACTGGCTTATCTTAAAAAATAAAACTGGATTTTCTATTACACTTATTGGCTTTATTCAATTTTGTATGTATTTCTGTTTCCTGTTTTTTTTGCCTAGCATATTAACAAATATATATCATCTACACGCAAGTGAAATTGGTCTTATGTTTGTACCAATGTCCCTTTCTATTATGTTAGGAAGTTATTGCTACAAATTTTTGCAAAAACAGTTCACAACAAAGCAAGCTTTATTCATCACTAGTTTCTTCAATATTATATGTATCACTTTATTCTCTTTAGCATATAGCAACAATATCCCAACCTTCATTATCGTTACCTCTTTATACGGTTTTAGCATGGGACTTTCTATGCCAACTCACACTACTTTATTAACGGAAGAATTCGTACAAGAACGCGCAACAGCTATCGGTATGTACAACTTCATTCGCTATTTTGGCATGGGTACAGGACCTATTGTAGGTGGGTTTCTTTTATTTAATCAAAATTACTTTTGGATTTTCTTTATAGGAGCAGTTACATTTCTACTTATAGTTTTATACGCAATAAAAATGTTACGTTTCTCTACCGCACAAAAGGCAAAATAGAGCCCCCGAAAGGTGGGCTCTATTTAAGCTCTTTGATCCGCAACAATATGAATATCAATATACTTTGTTTGTCTCATAATTTCATTTACAATAGAACCTTTTCGTATTTCTTCCCACCTTGTTCTTGCAGATTGTCCGAGTAAAACTTGTGTTACTTGTAGTCTCTGGGCAACTTCGATAATAACATCAGCTGGTTTTCTTCCTTTTGCTTCTTCTAATACAAAACTCGCATCAAATTGATTGGTTAACGATTTCCACTCTTCAATCGTCTGCTTTTTTCCAGCTGAAATAGAATCTATATTTTCCCTCTCAACGTTTAATACGTACAATTCAGCATTTAACCGATCAGCCATGCGCCATCCCCGTCTTATTAATTTCTCCGCTGTTGAACTGTATTGTACACAAACGAGAATTTTTTCTTTTACGCCAATTGGTTCTATTACTGTTTGGCTAATTTTCTCGTCCATATCATCAGCAACTTCTCGAAGTGATAATTCCCTAAGTGCCCCTAGATTATTAAGCGTAAAGAAATTTTGTAAGCTCTGCTGAATTTTTTCTTCCTTATATATCTTTCCATCTATTAATCTCTTCCTTAATACCTCAGGCGTTGCATCAACGAGCTGAATTTCATTTGCTTTTTGTAAAATAAAATCTGGAATACGTTCCCGTACTTTTACATTCGTAATTTGAGCTACAATGTCATGAACGCTTTCTAAATGTTGAATATTAAACGCAGATAATACAGATATACCGGCATCTAACAATTCTTGCACATCCATGTAACGCTTCTTATTTTTAGACCCAGGAATGTTACTATGTGCAAGTTCATCCACTACAACTACTTGCGGGCCACGCTTTATAATTCCTTCTACATCAAGTTCATAAAATACTTTTCCTTTATACTCTATTTCTTTTAAAGGAACTTTTTCTAAATCAGCAATTGCTTCTTCCGTCTCTTTTCTACCATGTGTTTCAATTAAACCAATTACAATATCAATGCCGTCTTTTTTCATCTCTCGTGCATCAAAAAGCATTTTATAACTTTTCCCTACGCCTGGGGCAGCCCCTACGTATAGCTTTAATTTTCCACGATTTTGTTGACGAATGTATTCTAAATATTCCTCTGGCGTTCGCCTTTGAAACGTCGGTTTATAATCATCCGCATACAAAACACTCACAACCCTTCTTGCGAAACAACACTACCTCAATCCGTTAGATTGAGGTAGTACTGTTACTATTTCATTAATTTCTGTAATTCTAAGTTTAACTTTAAGACGTTTACGCGATCTTCTCCAAATAAACCGAGGGCAGCACCTTCTGTTTGTTCCTTAATCAATTGATTTAACTTTTCTTTCGGAATATTCGTTAATTTAGAGATGCGATCTACCTGCACAGACGCTGCCTTTGGACTAATGTCAGGATCAAGCCCTGAACCTGAATTCGTCACTAAGTCTATCGGTACTTCTGTAACTGGAACGGTTGGATTTTGTTTCTTCCAGTCTTCCATACTTTTCTCTACTCGTTTCTCTAAATCTGGATTAGACGGTGCATAGTTATTTGAACCAGATGCTTCTGCTTTATATTCTATACTAGAGACACGTCCATGAAAATAACGTGGATCTGTGAAATTTTGACCGATTAACTTCGAACCAACTATTTCATCCTTATCATTATATATAAGACTTCCATCCGCATTATCCTTCATTACCGCTTGTGCAATACCAGTTACAATAAGCGGGTATACGAGGCCGCACAAAACTAAAAATGTAAAAGTAATACGAATAATTGGTGATAGTATACTTTGTTTCTTCGCCATCTTTTTCCCCTCTTCCTTATATGAACAAGCCGACAATCATATCAATTACCTTAATTCCAATGAACGGAACGATAACCCCGCCAAGCCCGTAAATGAGTAAGTTTCTGCTAAGCAATGCATTAGAGCTCATCGGTTTATATGCGATTCCTTTCATCGCTAATGGAATAAGTAATGGAATAATAACAGCGTTAAATATTAATGCTGATAAAATTGCTGACAGTGGTGACGTTAATTTCATAATGTTCAATGCTTCCATTTGCGGAATCGCAAGTGTGAACATCGCTGGAATAATTGCAAAATATTTTGCTATATCATTCGCAATACTAAACGTTGTTAACGCCCCGCGCGTCATTAACAATTGCTTACCAATTCCTACAACCTCAATAATTTTCGTTGGATTCGAGTCTAGATCAATCATGTTCGCCGCTTCTTTCGCTGCTGTCGTACCACTATTCATCGCTAATCCAACGTCGGCTTGCGCTAACGCCGGCGCATCATTTGTACCATCACCTGTCATCGCTACAAGCTTCCCTTTATCTTGCTCTGCTTTAATAACTGCAATTTTATCTTCTGGTTTACACTCGGCAACGAATTCATCTACACCTGCTTCTTTTGCAATTGTTGCTGCTGTTAATGGGTTATCCCCTGTACACATAACCGTTTTAATCCCCATCTGACGTAATTGTTCAAAACGCTCACGCATACCAGGTTTTACCGTATCCTTTAAATAAATTAAACCGTAAATACGATCATCTACTGCCACTACAAGTGGTGTTCCACCCTCTTTTGAAATGAAATCTGCTTTTTGATTCACATCTTTTGGAATCTTTCCACCTTGTGATCGAACCCATTCAATCACGCTACCTACAGCACCTTTTCTCACTTTCGTTCCGTCCTGTAAATCGACACCACTCATTCTTGTTTCTGCTTTAAACGGAACGAACTCCCCTTGTTCTGCAAGTTCTCGATTATATGATATAGATTTCGTTTGCACATATTCTATAACAGATCGGCCTTCTGGTGTTTCATCTAAAACAGAACTAATAGCAGCCCACTTTCCAACTTGCTCAATCGTTTCATTTCCTACTGGAAGCAGTGTATGTGCCATTCGGTTCCCGAAAGTAATCGTACCTGTTTTATCTAAAATAATTGTATTAATATCGCCCGCAGCTTCTACTGCTTTCCCTGACATCGCTAACACGTTAAATTTTGTCACCCGGTCCATCCCAGCTATACCAATTGCCGATAATAACCCACCAATTGTCGTTGGAATTAAACAAACTAACAATGCTACAAGTACAGCTGTATCAATTTGAAACCCTAAATAATTCGTGAAAATTGGCAACGTCACAACAACGATTAAGAAAATAAGCGTTAAACTCGTTAATACTGTATTTAAAGCAATCTCATTCGGCGTTTTTTGACGAGCAGCCCCTTCTACTAATGAAATCATTTTATCAATAAATGATTCTCCAGGATTACTTGTAATAACAATTGTAATCTCATCACTTACGACCATCGTTCCGCCTGTTACGGAACAAAAATCGCCACCCGCTTCCTTTATAACAGGGGCTGATTCTCCTGTTATTGCAGATTCATCGACAGACGCTAACCCTTTTATTACTTCACCATCATTTGGAATCATTTCCCCTTGTTTTACGATAACAACGTCACCTTTTCTCAGATCAGTTGCTGAAACTTGAACAATGTCTCCATTTTCTTTTACGACATTTGCAAACACATCTTTCTTCGATTGTTTTAAAGAATCGGCTTGCGCTTTACCACGGCCTTCAGCTAATGCTTCTGCAAAGTTAGCAAATAAAACTGTAAATAATAGAATGAGAGAAACTGTTATATTAAACCATCCTGGTACACTACTAGAACTGCTTGGGAGAAAAGATAAAATGAACGTAATGATAAACCCAATTTCCACAATGAACATAATCGGATTCTTTATCATTACTTTCGGATTCAATTTCGCAAAGGATTGTTTCATCGCATGCGTCACGATATCACGATCCAACGTTTTCGCTTGTCTAACTTCATCTTCTACAGCATGTATTTGTGAATCGTTCAATTGTTTTTCTTTTACTACTACCGGTCTCATTATTTACCCTCCATTACTTCAATGTAAGAAATTCTGCAATTGGGCCAAGTACTAACATCGGGAAAAATGTTAATGCACCAACAATTACAATCGTTCCAATAAAGATTCCTCCAAATAAACCATTATCCGTACGGAACGTTCCGACTGTTTCTGGTACTACCGTCTTCTCTTTCAATGAAGCTGCTACAGCTAGCATCGTAATTAAACTGAAATAGCGTCCTAAAAACATAACTAAACCAGTCGTAATATTCCAAAACGGTGTATTATCTGCTAATCCTTCAAATCCAGATCCATTATTCGCAGCTGACGATGTGTATTCATATACAACTTGCGTTAAACCGTGAAAACCGGAATGAGAAATCGCATCCGTTCCTAAACTTGTTGAAAGAGCTAATGCAGAAAATCCTAAGATAAGTAATGGATGAAATAGAATCGTTACTGCAATTAATTTCATTTCCTTACCTTCAATCTTTTTACCTAAAAACTCTGGTGTTCTTCCGACCATTAATCCAGATATAAAGACTGCAATAATTGCATACATAATAATATTAATAAAGCCCGCTCCAACACCGCCGTATACTGTATTCAACATCATATTTACGAGTGGAACTAAACCGCCAATTGGCGTTAACGTATCATGCATCGTATTAACGGCCCCTGTTTCAGCAGCTGTCGTTACTGTTGCGTATAGTGAAGAGAATACTGTTCCAAATCGTACTTCTTTCCCTTCTGTACTTCCTTGTACATGTTCGATACCCATTCCATTTAATGCCGGATTCCCGTTTAGTTCAGATGTCGTAATCGTTATAAATCCTAGTAAAAACACCATGAATAGTGAAACGAAAAGGATACGCCCTTGTTTTTTATTTCCTACCATTCGTCCGTACGTAAATGGAAGTGCTGTTGGTAATAACATCATAAGCATCATTTGCAAAATATTACTCATTTGTCCTGGATTTTCAAAAGGATGTGTAGAGTTTGCCCCGAAAAATCCACCGCCGTTATTCCCAAGTTCCTTAATAGAAACGAATGATGCAACAGGCCCTCGTAAAATACTTTGTTTTGCTCCATCAATCGTTTGTGCTGTAACCGCCCCATCTAACGTTTGTGGTACACCAAGTGCGACAAAGACTAACGCTGCAATAAATGCGATAGGAAGAAACACTCTCGTTAACGCCCTCGTAAAATCAACGAAAAAGTTGCCAAGTTCTTTTCCAGCAAGTCCTCTTATAAAAGCCATAACAATCGCTAACGTCGTTGCTGGTGCCGCAAACATTAAAAATGTAATCCCGATTAATTGTGATAAATAAGATAAACCATTTTCACCGCTGTAATGTTGTAAGTTTGTATCAGCCATAAAACTAATCGCTGTATTAAAAGCGAGCGTAGGCTCCATCCCTTCAATATGCGCTGGATTTAATGGCAATACACCTTGTAATCTAAAAATGAAATATACAACGACAATCATAAATCCGTTGAGTAGAACTAATGATAATGCATACTGTTTCCACGTTTGATTGTATCCTTTTACACCTGTAATTTTAAAAATAAGTTTCTCAAAAGGCCCGAATACTTTATCTAACATTTTGCTACCTTGAAAGGCTTTCTCTAAATAAATCCCCGTTGGCTTTGCTACTAAAATAAACAAGAGCATTGTAATAATGACTGCAACCCAAATCATAATGAATGATTCCCCCTAATTAAAACTTTTCTGGATTTAATAATGCGTATACTAAGTACACCGTAATCGCTGCAACAATAACCGATAAGGCAATCATCATGATTGCTTCCCTTCTTTCACAACTTTATCTGACCAACTTGCAAGACTTGCCATCGATGCTACTAATACAACAAAAATTCCGATCATCACAACATCTAACATAACAATCCCTCACTTTAAATGTTAAAATTTACCATTAAAATATTAAAAAAGAACACTGAGCTCTACTCAGTGTTCAAAAAATGAACAACAAAAAGTAAACCTCCTCTCTAAACGCTTACGAGGTTAGCTGTCGGATTCGGGCCTAAAGAGTAGCCCTACTTTCAAAACTGAAAGATTCACCCCAAGTGACGATGCACAAAATTGGTTCCCCCGCTCCATTTCTGGAACTCAGCGATTTTAGGTTTTTTTTGGAAATTTGATAAATGATTTATGAGAGTAAATATACTCCTCTATATTTCACTTGTAAAGAGGTAAATTACTTAAAATAAGAAAATATTACGCTATTTAAACGCTTACATTACGTATTATTAATATTCTTTCATCTGTTTTCTTGTCTTTTCTTTCTTTTTCATAGAAATGACCTTTTATATATAAAAAAAGAGCGAATGTATATAAGCACCCCACTTAGGCACACTTAACATTCGCTCTCGTTTTCATTCAGAATTTATTTACCACGTAAAAATGCACGTAAATTTCTCCCGCGAATATAAACTTGTGTCAATTCTGCATGTAGCTGCTCATACTCGGTAATATCCATCTCTAAATACAAAGCATCTTTTGATGGTAATATAATATATGGCCCTGGAAAAAGGGGATCAATCTGAACCAATTCTTGAACTCGCTCTACCGATACTGCCCAACGATTTGCTATATCTCCAAGTAATAGTACCTTCATCATTTCTTCCCCCGCCCTATTCAAAAAATAAAAACGAAATATTATCACAGTTCGTAAACACGACAAATTTAGCTCCAATTGTTTCATAGAGCCGCGCTGGATATCGTTTATTCCTTGTAACAACAGTAATAGGCGCTTGAAAAGAAAAACGAATGTGTTCTGTGAAGAAACTAACTGTTGGAAGCTCATCCCCTAGTAAAATCACCTTCTTAATTCGTGTGCACATACTAGTAAAATCTTTCTCCTTATTACAGCTATAAGCTGATTCAAACCCATAATCTCTAACTTCAGCCGCTATCTCTTCATTGGCTGTAAAAATAATTAACTCATGCTGAAATGCTACTAGCTCTCTTAAACTCTTTACCTTGTTTTTTTCTCCAACACAAATAAGTGTTAGTTCCATGTACCTCATCCTCCTTAGCATAAAAGAATTCAAACGTAGATTGATATTCCCCTATACTAATCGGATCGATGAAGTGATGTATCCATCATGGCACCGTCCTCTCTCAAAACGCTTACGAAGTTAGCTGTCGGATTCGGGCTTTGAGAGTAGCCCTACTTTCAAAACTGAAAGATTCACCCCAAGTGACGATGCACAAAATTGGTTCCTCCGCTCCATATATTTGGACTCAGCGTATTACAAAAAATGTATTCTGGCTGATATATTACTCTTGTATTTGGAAAAAGTAAACAAAAAAAGCCAGTTGTAAAACTGGCCTTTTCATTCTTCATGCTTATGCTTTATTCAATTTATACGCAAAATGATTCGTCGGTCCATGACCACTACCAATATTCAATGGCTCTTCAATTGCTATACTAATAAATCGTTTTGCCTCTTGAACTGCTTCGTCCATTGAGTACCCTTTCGCAAGTCCAGCTGTAACTGCTGAAGCAAATGTACAGCCACTTCCGTGCGTTTGTTTCGAAGGAATTCGTTCACTTCTAAATTCAATAAACTCTTCTCCATCAAAGAGTAAATCAATTACTTCATTACCTTGATATTCCGCATGTCCGCCCTTCATAAGCACATATTTAGCACCTAATTCGTGCAATACTTTCGCAGCTTTCTTACTATCTTCTATATTATGAATCTCCATCCCAGTTAACACTTCAGCTTCTGGAACATTCGGTGTAATAACTGTTGCTACTGGTAATAAATATTCCTTTAATGCTTGAACTGCTTCTTGCTGTAATAATGATGCTCCGCCCTTTGCAATCATAACAGGATCTAGCACAATATTATTCCAACCAAATTTCTTAATCTGTTCTGCCACAATTTGAATAATTTCACTACTAAATAACATTCCTAGTTTCACTGCATCTGGTGTTAAATCCGTACCAATTGAATTCAGCTGTTCCGTAATACCTTCTAATGGAACAGGATATACCCCTTGAACGCCAAGCGTATTTTGAGCAGTAATTGCCGTAATAACCGTCATCCCATACACACTAAGCTCTTGGAATGTTTTTAAATCCGCTTGAATACCAGCACCACCGCCGCTATCAGATCCTGCAATTGTTAAAGCTTTATTCACTTCCATCTCACTCATCCTTTTCTATCCAAAATAGCGATGATAAATCGTCTTTGCTTCGCTTATATCTTTCGTTCCATGTACAAGTACACGGCCATCTTTGAAGGCAACTAACCTCTTTTCTTCAACAGAGAAAGATAGTAAATATGGATTTACATTTAAATTATTCACACGGCCTTCTAGTAGCTGTTTATATTGTTCAAAATCCATTTCTTCTTTATGAGGTGGTCTAATTTGAACTGTATTTCTCCCGCATAAAACTGCTGTTTTCGATGTGTTCTCTTTATTTAAATACGGATATAATGCATTCTCTCCGCACGAAGGACAATTATGTTTGCGAAGTTTTTGCACATTCATACAGGAATACTCATTCTTCCACATATCAAACGATACAAGTCCATCTCGAAGTGATTTATAATCTTCTACTAACAGTTTAAGAGCTTCTGTTACTTGATGAGAAACGACAAGAGATACAGCAGGTGATATAATACCCGCTGTATCACATGTCGCCCCGCCAAGCGGAATCGATTGTAATAAACATGATAAACATGGTGTTTTACTAGGAAGAATTGTGTAAGAAAGACCGTAACTGCCTACACATGCACCATAAATCCATGGAATAGAATATTTTTGTGCTATATCATTCACAATAAAACGTGTTTCAAAATTATCAGTCGCATCAATCATTACATCAACGTTTGTAACAAGTTCTTCTAGCTCCTCAGCTGTTACATCTTGAACGAGGGCCTCTATTGTTACATCACTATTAATCTCTTCTAAACGCTTTTTAGCCGCTATAGCCTTCGGAAGATTATTTTTCACGTCGCTCTCTGCATACAATTGTTGTCTTTGTAAATTACTCCAATCGACATAATCACGGTCAACAATTGTTATCTTCCCAACACCAGCTCTTACAAACATTTCTGCATTTGCACTACCAAGTGCGCCTGCGCCGATAATAAGCACATGCTTTTCTCTTATCTTTTGCTGCCCTTCTTCCCCAATTGGAGAAAATAGTTCTTGGCGAGAATATCGATTATTCAACTACACTCATTCCTTCTAAAGGACTGCTTGCAGTTGCACAACGTTTACGTGCAATACGCCCCGCTTCAAAGCCTATGCGACCTGCCTCAATACCTAACTTCATTGCGTATGCCATCTTAATAGGATCTTTTGCTCCTGATACAGCCGTATTTAATAACACACCATCTGCTCCTAATTCCATCGCAAACGCTGCATCAGCTGGGCTACCAATACCTGCATCAACGATAACCGGTACTGTCGCTTGTTCAATAATGAAGCTTAAATTTAACGGATTTACAATACCAAGCCCTGAACCGATTGGTGATGCTCCTGGCATAATTGCATGCACACCTAGTTCTTGTAATTTACGTGCTAATACAACATCATCAGATGTGTACGGAAGTACGATAAACCCTTCTTCTAGTAACATTTCAGATGCCTTTAACGTTTCTACTGGATCAGGTAACAACGTTCTATCATCACCAATAACTTCAACTTTGATCATGTCACAAAGCCCTGAAGCTTTTGCTAATTTTGCAATACGAACAGCTTCTTCAGCATTTTTTGCTCCAGCTGTATTTGGTAATAACGTATATTTTTTCACATCAAGCTTCTCTAATAAATTAGGTTGCTTTGCATCAAATATATCCATACGACGTACTGCAAACGTTAAAATTTCAGCTTCAGAAGCGTCAATTGCTTTTTGCTGTACGTCAAAATCAGGGAATTTCCCTGTTCCTAATAAAAGTCTAGACTGAAATGACAATGGTCCAATGTTTAACATAATCAACCGCCTCCTACGAAAGTTACAATCTCAATTTGGTCTCCATCAAAAACAGATGTATCTGTATGATCATCTTTTTGTAAAATATCTTTATTACGCTCTACTACAACAATTCTGTTATCTAACTCTAAATGTGTAAGTAACTCAGCTACTGTTTTTACACTCTCTGGTACTTCAATTTGGTTACCATTAATTTTTAAATTCAAACTTCCATCCCCTTTCTAAACCGTTTTAGAAAGCAATGAATCTAGCAAGTGATTCTCCTGCTTTCCTTCTATTAAATCCGCCATATATTGACCAGAAACAGGGCTTAATAAAATGCCGTTTCGATAATGGCCCGTACAAGCATATAAACCTTTTATTTCTTCATGTTCTCCCATATAAGGAGCTTCGTGATTCGATTGTGGTCTTAATCCTGCCCATGCGCTTTCCCACTCTGCTTCTTTTAAAGCTGGCAATATTGTATAAGCACGCTCTAATATAGAAGTAATGCTTTCCGGTTTTACAGTTTTATTAAACGTATGCGGTTTCATCGTTGCTCCAATTACGTAACGTCCGCCGCGCTTTGGAGCAATATAAAATCTTTCTTGGAAAATAGGTGCCTTTAAAAGTGGTTTTCTACTTCTTACCGCTACTACTTCTCCTTTAACTGGATATGTACCCCATTCGCGGTGAAAATGACCTAGTAACTTCGTGCTCCATGAGCCACCGGCAATCACCACTTTTTCGCATGTGATTATACCTTCGCTCGTAACAATACCAGTCACTTTATTATTTTCAATACGAATATCAAACACTTCTGTCTGTTCATATATATCCGCACCGGAAATTGATGCAGAATGCGCGAATGCTTTCGTAAGCTCTGGTGCAATAACGTGACCATCTTTCGGATAATATACCGCTCCTATAATGGATTCGGATAGAAATGGCTCTTTTTCCCGTAAATGGTCTCCCGTTAGAAAATATGAATCTTCACCTGTTTTCTGTTGCCAATCCATAATGTGAAGAATTCTTTCCTTCTCATCTTCGTTTTGTGCAATACGATATATCCCTTTCTCCTCATATCCAATATCAATACCCGTCTTTTCACGTAAAACTGTTGCAAGTTGTGGAAATATAGCTCGGCTTTCTCTAGCAAGTTCAAATAGCGGGTCATACGCATCCCATTCTGCTTGAACACCAAGCAGGCCAGCAGCTGCTTTAGAAGCTTCTGATGCAATTTTTTGCTTCTCTATAATTGCTACTTTATGTCCTCTTTCTGCTAGAAAATGTGCAACTGAGCTACCAATTACACCACCGCCAATAATCGCTACATCATACTTCTCACACATGTTTTTCCGCCCACTTTCTTATTGATTCCTTATAAGATTTCGCTTTGCTATATGGGTTACTACTACTTACAATTCCGGACATAACTGCTATACCGCTTACACCGTTAGTAAGAACATCTACTGTGTTTTCTGGGGTAATTCCTCCAATCGCTGTAATCGATATAGATAAACAGCTTGCAATGTCTGAAATTTCTTCAAGTCCTCTCGCTGGCACACCTTTTTTACAATCTGTCGGAAATACATGACCATAAACGAGTGAATCCGCTCCATTTTTAAATGCTACTATCGCTTCCTCTAACGAGTGTACTGAATAACCGACATGCAAATAAGAAAACTTTTCTTTCACTAACCTTACATCTGCGCTTCGGTATCCTAGTTGAACACGCGGAATGTTTAATAAAATGGCAATATCAATTCGATCATTTATAACAAGCTTAGATGCTGGAAAGCCTTTTTTCAAAAGACTTTCCACCCCTTCATATAATTCCTTCGTACTTTTCTCACGCTCACGAATATGCAAATAATCAATCTCACTCTCAATTTGCATCGCTACATTCACTAACTCTTCGAATGGCATATGGCCATTTGAGATTACATGGAGCTCATTTTTCATATTCATTCGCCTACTTTAAAATGTTTTCGAATAATTCATCGGCAGGAACAATTTCTTTCGTCATTCCTTTGTCTTTCAACCATTTGTTTTGTTTCTCCCATGACTCTTTTGAATCTGATAAAAATGGCTCATCTTTCGTTTCCATCTTCTCTAATAAAATTTTCATGCTTTCTTTTTCAACTTCTGGTACAAGCGGGAAGTTTTCTTTTTCTTGATGATCTAATAAAATATTTAATGCTTCATCAGGGCTTTTCTTCATAAAGTCATACCCTTTTTTTGCCCCACGTAAAAAGGCTTGCAATGCTTCTTTATCTTTTTTCAACGTTTTATCACCTGTTACGAAAACAAGTTCATGATAATTAGGCACACCATATTCTGCTGGATTAAAGTACGCTGGTTCATGACCTTCATGACGCATAACAGGTACTTCATGGTTAATGTATGCTCCTGTTACAGCATCCACTTTTTTCGTAATTAACGCTGGTACTAAATCAAAGCCAACATCAACTACTTTCACCGTATCAGGATTACCACCAGCTTCTTTTATCATCGTTTTTAAATATGCTTCACTTAAAGGAGTTCCAGAATATCCTACTGTTTTTCCTTCTAAATCTTTCGGTGATTGAATACCTGCTGATTTCAGCGATACGACATGATTTAACGGTGAACGTACGACAGCTCCAATTGATTTCACTGGAATTTGTTCATTTGCTCTGGCCATAACAACATCTGGCTGATAATACAAACCAACTGTCACTTTCCCTGCTGCAGCTAAAGTTAATGGATCAGTTGGATTAGAAGGGAATTTTATATTTACCTTTATTCCTTCTTCTTTAAAGTAGCCTTTTTCAATTGCTGCATAAATAAAGCTATGTACCGCATTTGGGTACCAATCGAGCATAACCGTTATTTCTTTCTCTTTTTTACTTTTATCTGATGCTGAATTACTCGAACATCCTGCAATCATTGCAACTAATAATGTAAACACAAAGATGCGTTTTAAAAATTTCATGAATGCTTCCTCCAACTAATGAATTTCTTTTCTAATACGGAAATAAGTATGACGAAGAAAATAGCTAATAATGATAACAATACAATGGGTGCAAATACACCAGCTCCATCTAACTGTGTCATCATTCTCTTACTGAAATAACCAAGCCCAGCTTGTGCACCGAGCCATTCACCGATTGCTGCCCCAATTACACTAAGCGGAACTGCAATTTTTAAAGCTGAAAAAAAATAAGGAAGAGCAGACGGTAACTTTAACTTAAGAAAAACATCTTTCTTCGTTGCTCCATATGTAACTAAGAGCTCCTCCCATTCTTTTTTCGTACTACGCAGTCCGTCATACGTATTGACCGCAATAGGGAAAAACGTAATTAAAACTGTAACAACAACCTTACTCCAGATGGTATATCCAAACCATAAAACGAAAAGCGGAGCAAGCGCTGTAATGGGAATCGTTTGTGAGGCAACTAATAATGGATAAAATGCCCTTTCCATCCATGTACTCGCATTCATTAACATCGCTAGCCCTACACCTAATACGATAGAAATAACAACACCTATTAAAACGACGTATAACGTTGCCGGTAAATGAACCGTAAATAATATGTCTTTTAGTTTCCATATCTTCATTACAATTGCTGACGGTGACGGTAAAATGTACATTTCATCTACAATTCTTGCTCCTATTTCCCACATAACGAGTAAAATGCTAGAAAGTGTAATGGCAGGAACTAATTCTTTCAATCGGTTCATCATACGAGTACCTGCCTTTGTAACATACTAAGAAGCTCATCTTTCAGCGCTAACACATCCGGTTTATATAAATCTTTTCGTGTTCTGTTATGATCAAGCGGCACAATCCGTTCAGTCAAAGTAGTTATCGGCTGCTGTTCCACCACTAAAATTCGATTCGAAAGAAACAACGCTTCTTCCACATCATGAGTGATAAATAAAATTGTTTTTTCCCACTCTTTCCATTGTTCAAACAACCATTCTTGCAAAGATGCCTTCGTTAAAGCGTCCAATGCGCTAAACGGTTCATCTAGCAATAATATCTCTCCGCCTGTTAATAATGTTTGGATAAAAGATACGCGCTGCTTCATACCACCAGATAAATCTTTCGGGTATTTTCCCTCGTATCCTTGTAAACCAAATTTATGTAACAGTTCCTTTGCCTTTACTTGTGCTTCTTTCTTCTGTACACCCTGACATTCTAGTGGCAAAGCAGCATTCTCAATAATTGTTCTCCACGGCAGGAGCATATCTTTTTGAGGCATATACCCTACAGGATGACTTTTTGTTTCTGTCAGCTCTATCCGTCCAGTACTAACTTCTTCTAAGCCTGTAATAAGGCGAAATAGAGTACTTTTCCCGCAGCCACTTGGCCCAATAATGCTTACAAACTCTTTCTCTTGTATAGAAGTATTTAATTCATCGATGATTGGCTTCTCATCATAATGAAAAGAAACATTATGAAACTGTAGTATGTTCTTGCTCCTCAAATCCCCACATCTCCTTACGATAGGACATATCCCAGAATAAATATTCAAATCGACTGGAATATAAGAAAATCTCCTCTAATCTTTCTAGCTCTCGCTCTGACTTTCCAATTGCCATTTCATCTAATAAATCTATTAACCAAATACAAAGGTTACCGTATTCTTCAGAACTATATCCTTGAATCCACTCACCAAAGAACTCATGATCTCTCGCTCCAGGAATATCATTTAAACGCTTTCCAATTTCCCAATAACTCCACATACATGGAAGAAGTGCTGCTATTAATTCCGCAAGTGTGCCATTTTGAGATACAGACATCATGTAATTTGTATAAGCTAAATTTTTAGCAGATGGTTTTGCTGATTCTATCTCCTCTATAGAAATTCCAAGCCTTTTTGCATACTGTTTATGGATCGTCATTTCTCCATTTAATATTCCATCAATTTGTTCAGCAAATTTTCCCATTACTTGTGGATTCGTTGCCTTTACAACACCGATGGCATATAGCTTTGCATAATCTAACAAATATAAATAATCTTGAATAATGTAATACTGAAACTTATCTTTTTCTAACGTGCCATCCCCCATCCCTACTACAAATGGATGATTATGACTCATCTCCCAAACTGGTTGTACAGCTTCTAACAATCTATTACAAAATTTCATTTCTATTTCCCCCTTCAATATATGTATCTAAATAAAAAACCACTTCTATAATCAGAAGTGGTTACAACAAATAAAATTATAGTTTATTCGTTGTTCCACTTCCCTTCGCTAGTATTACCTAGATCAGGTGTTGTAAGGGTTAAGGATTATTCCTCTCTCAGCACGAAAAGCACCCCTAGTGGTTTCAATATAAAATTTTCAAATAAAAAAGCCCCGTTTCTATACGCAAAGAAACGGGGACTCATCATTAGTGTCCGAATTGCTTCCCTACGCTAGCATAATCTAGATCAGGTAATGAAAAGGATCAAAGACTTAAGGTCTTACTCTCAGCTGGCAACACCAGCTCTCCTAGCAAACTATAAAATTATCACTGTCAGTATAACACCCTAATAAGACATCATCAACTGTTTTAATTTTCTCAATTGTCAACGAAATTACAGAGTTATATAATAATTATTATTCTATTTCGTAAAATAAAATCCCAATTAATTCCATAAAAAGGAATCATTATCCTGAAAAAATTTATTTTTATATTGATTTCATATTACATTTATGTGAATACACCCACTATATTATATCTTTATACTATAATAAAATTACAACTAACTATACAACTAGAGGAGGTCTCTATTATATGAATATGAAAGCTACAGCTCTAACAGCAACTACTGTCGCAATCGCCTCATTACTTCCTTCTATGGGCGAAACAAATGTACAAAAAGCAAACGCTGAACAATTATCTAATGTCAAAACTGGATATGTCAAAGTCGATCAAGTAGCCTTACATAAAGAAGATAATACAAATAGCACATCCCTTGATACAATTCGCTTTAATACGAAAGTTAACATACTTAAAACAACGAAGGATTGGTATAAAGTATCTGTTAATAATAAAGTAGGCTATGTACAAAAAGATGCTATTCTGCAAAAAAACAAACTTCAATCTACTAATCAATACATCGTCAATGCTAATGCATTGAACGTTCGCTCTGAACCTAATTTAGAATCTTCCATTTTAGATGTATTACCAAATGGTAAGTTCGTGACTATTCAAGGAGAACAAGGCGAATGGTATAAAATTTCACATAACGGTCAAACAGGTTATGTACAAAAAGCATTCGTATCTAATGGTTCGCAGCCCTTAGTAAAAGGAATCACAGTTCAAAATGATACGAAATATACTGTTGCAACACCTAAATTAAATGTACGTAACAATGCTAGCACAAATGGTACTCTACTTGGTTCTTTACAAAACGGTACACAGATACAAGTAGTAGAAACAGTAGGAACTTGGTATAAAATTCGTTTTGGCACAGGATACGGGTATGTGGCCAAACACTATGTGGTACAAAATCAACAGCAATCACAAGCTCAAACAGCTCAATCTTCAGCTATTCCAGCAGTTTTCAAATTCCCTACTCAAGGAAAAATCAGCTCAACCTTTGATATACGCTGGGAACAAATGCATTATGGAATAGATATTGCAGCACAAGGTAACGTCTCCATTCAAGCTGCCGCTGCAGGTAAAGTTATTAAATCATATTATTCAGCTAGTTATGGCAATGTAGTGTTCATCGCCCATCAAATAAACGGGAAATTATATACAACAGTTTATGCTCATATGAAAGATCGCACTGTACAAGCTGGTGATCAAATACAAACTGGACAATTACTAGGTCATATGGGTAACACAGGTCATTCATACGGACAACACCTCCATTTCGAATTACATAATGGAGAATGGAATTTTGAAAAAACAAATGCAGTAAATCCACTGCCGTATTTAGTTAGGTAAATTGTATGCCACGCAATATACCTCTCTTCATTGAATACTTAGCCTTTTTAGGTTTAATCTGTTGTTTAATAATTTACAATACAAACACTGTATTTTTATCTATTATCATTGCTTTTGTTGCTCTAGAAATTATGATGGAGTCATTTCAAGTGCGACTAAAGCAAAAAGTTGCCCATGTTTATAATGCTATTTTTCTATTAAGTGCCCTTATAACAAATGTTATTAGTAATGGCTTTTATTTATCTACTATAATTCCCGTATTCTTTATGGCTGTTTTATTATTCATAGCTAGATACATTAATGTCCCTAATAATAAAAAACATGAACAAGAAGCTTAGAAAGAGGAGACACTGTGTACCAATCTTTCAAAGATAACACAATGAAATATATATTGAATTTATACGGAAAACTAAATACTTTTTTTGGTATACAAGGAAGTTATACTGCACAACTTCTCCTATATGGAATGCTATTTCTCATCTTAATCACTTTCTCCTTGTTTTACTAACAAAAAAGGATCTCACATAACATTGAGATCCTTTTTAATTTATATTAATTTTTCATATGTAAAATACTGTTTAGCCACAAGCATATTTTTCATAAATAAAACTAAGATTATATTTTTTCTCTAAACCCATTCTTTGTTCATCGTCACACCAATAGAAAAGAATATCATGAATCGTCGCATAACGCTTATTTTTAAGAAATAGTTTAAAGAATGATGGTAAACAATCATGTAATTGTATAAATATATAATTGCGTAGTATTTCCTCTTTATATTCAATGCCCTTACAAATATACAGTAATTCTTCACAATAATATGCATGCTGTGGAACTTGAATCATTTCGAAAAATGGCACGTATGATAATAACTTTCCGATAAAATGGTTATATCGATCCATTATACCTATTGTCATATGTTCCATCATTTCTTTCATCACATATAAATAATCATCTACATGAGTTGTCTTTAGTGGATCTAATCGATCTGAAATTTGAGAAAGTACAGCTCTTTGACAAGCTAAAACTACTTGACTAGGTCCATAATATGATAGAAAATCTGTACACTTACGATACTTTCGCAACAAGTCATGTCTATATAAATCATACACAAAAGTATTACAATACATCGCTAGACTCATCATATCACTATTCAGCTGCTCTTTTGACTGTGCTTTAGCCCTCTTACACATATAGAAGAATGTAAACTCTAATATTTCTTTTTGAGATAATAGATGTTTACAATTTGTTATACATTTCTCATTAAATTTAACTCTATCCCAAATTTCTACATCCCCATCTGTTAATTCCCCGACACGATATTTAATAACTAAATAGTTTAAAGCAACTGCTTGTGTCAAAAGATCCCATGTTTCATATTCCAATGAAGTTTGGACAAATTCAGCTAGCCCTTGTGTTACCATAAAAGTATTTGCCTCTTCATACCAACCAATCTCTTGACATAAACGAAGAATACGTACTAAGGTTGGAATTTCATCTTTATGAAACTGTGGTAAATTCTTTACTCTATTCATTCCATAAACGATAACTGCTGCTAAATTTTCTTCTTTATAAAATTCTTTTTCTTTCCATGCTAATATAGTTCGCTCTTTTCCTTCACCTTTTGGGTGACAAGGTACAAGTAAAGATAATAATTCAGCAAAATTATTTGGTTCTATATATGTATCTGTAACCAAATTCCAATTTGGATCGCCCTGTACAGCCCTCATATAATTCCCCTTCCCTTTTTATCCCGCTATTTGCCGGGCAGTAAGACGCCCACCTCAAAATCCAGTGAATGCGAGGAAGTTAGGTGGGAAATAAAACTGCCGATAAAAGCCCGATTGGTTCAACGAATAATCATTGGCGGATGGACAAAACCCCCAATAATTAAAGTTTCACTTTATCTACGTAGGAAATATTAATTCATTATTACAACACTAAAAATAAATATTGTTATATTCAAAACCTATCATAATACTTATATCTATCAGTATATCACTTTTTCTCTTATTTAAAATTAGGAATGAAAAATTTAAATAAACTGTCGAAAACCTTAACTATGTACTTATTATATAATGTCTCAGATACATCACGCTAATATATTAGTTTAATCCACATATACTAGAATAATGTATCTGATTTTTATCCATCATTTATCCCACTATTTGCGGACAATAACACTTTCACTAATTAAAGTTTAACTTTATTCCGTACGTTCCGAGATTTCACTTAAAGCGAACCCAGCTTGATCATCTGCCGCTTCTCTTATAGCTAAATCACCTAATGCTAGCATCCCGACAAGTTGACCGCCCTCAACTACTGGCAATCGTCTAATTTGATACTGTGCCATTAATTCTGTAGCTTTTTCAATAGAATCATCTGGAGAAACCGAAACAATGTTTGTCGTCATTACATTTGTAATTTTATTAGACCCAGGATGTTTTTCAGCAATCCCTCGAACAACTAAATCTCGATCAGTAACAAGCCCAACGACTTGTTCATTTTCAAGAACAGGAATCAATCCAACTGATTCTTCCTTCATTTTTACAGCAGCCTCATATACATTATCTAACGGTGTACAATGTACAATATGAGTACTCATAAAGTCTCTAACTTGCGTCATTTTTTATCTCCTCCTTTTAATACATACCATAGTTTTTCCTAAATCCCTTTATTTATTTGAGGAAAATAAGATGATAAAAAAGAGGATTATACACAATAAAAAAGAGCCAGCATATTGCTGACTCTTTCTTTATGACCCGTACGGGATTCGAACCCGTGTTACCGCCGTGAAAGGGCGGTGTCTTAACCACTTGACCAACGGGCCATGGCTCCGCAGGTAGGACTCGAACCTACGACCGATCGGTTAACAGCCGATAGCTCTACCACTGAGCTACTGCGGAATAAATATATGGTGGGCCTAAATGGACTCGAACCATCGACCTCACGCTTATCAGGCGTGCGCTCTAACCAGCTGAGCTATAGGCCCATATACTTTACAGGGGCAGTAGGAATCGAACCCACACTGGAGGTTTTGGAGACCTCAGTTCTACCTTTAAACTATGCCCCTAAATGATGCCGGCTAGAGGACTTGAACCCCCAACCTACTGATTACAAGTCAGTTGCTCTACCAATTGAGCTAAGCCGGCATAAAAAAAATGGTGGCTCGGGACGGAATCGAACCGCCGACACGAGGATTTTCAGTCCTCTGCTCTACCGACTGAGCTACCGAGCCAACATAAATGGCGGTCCCGACCGGGGTCGAACCGGCGATCTCCTGCGTGACAGGCAGGCATGTTAACCACTACACCACGGGACCATTTGGTTGCGGGGACAGGATTTGAACCTGCGACCTTCGGGTTATGAGCCCGACGAGCTACCGTACTGCTCCACCCCGCGACAATATAATATTTTAAAAATGGAGGAGGTAGAGGGATTCGAACCCCCGCGCGACTCTCGCCGCCTGTCGGTTTTCAAGACCGATCCCTTCAGCCGAACTTGGGTATACCTCCATGAAGGAAAATAAATATTTTATTATTATATGTAGCTAAACCATTTCAAAAGAAAATGGAGGAGGTAGAGGGATTCGAACCCCCGCGCGATTCTCACCGCCTGTCGGTTTTCAAGACCGATCCCTTCAGCCGAACTTGGGTATACCTCCGAGACATATAATAAATAAAGTGGAGCCTAGCGGGATCGAACCGCTGACCTCCTGCGTGCAAGGCAGGCGCTCTCCCAGCTGAGCTAAGGCCCCATGTTTTTGGGAAAATCGGGAAGACAGGATTTGAACCTGCGACCCCCTGGTCCCAAACCAGGTGCTCTACCAAGCTGAGCCACTTCCCGTTAATAAAAGCGCGCCCGAGAGGAGTCGAACCCCTAACCTCTTGATCCGTAGTCAAACGCTCTATCCAATTGAGCTACGGGCGCATATGGTGCCGAGGGCGGGGGTCGAACCCGCACGGTGGTCACCCACCGCAGGATTTTAAGTCCTGTGCGTCTGCCTGTTCCGCCACCCCGGCATGTCATATTGAAAATTGGAGCGGAAGACGGGATTCGAACCCGCGACCCCAACCTTGGCAAGGTTGTATTCTACCACTGAACTACTTCCGCAAGACATGTTATGAGATATTTTATTAAAAGTGCGGGTGAAGGGAGTCGAACCCCCACGCCAAAGGCGCTAGATCCTAAGTCTAGTGCGTCTGCCAATTCCGCCACACCCGCATATTTTATTGAAAATGGTGAGCCATGAAGGATTCGAACCTTCGACCCTCTGATTAAAAGTCAGATGCTCTACCAACTGAGCTAATGGCTCTTAATGGCTGGGCTAGCTGGATTCGAACCAGCGCATGACGGAGTCAAAGTCCGTTGCCTTACCGCTTGGCTATAGCCCAATAATTAAGAAATGGTGGAGGGGGGCAGATTCGAACTGCCGAACCCGAAGGAGCGGATTTACAGTCCGCCGCGTTTAGCCACTTCGCTACCCCTCCGACATAAATGGTGGAGGATGACGGGATCGAACCGCCGACCCCCTGCTTGTAAGGCAGGTGCTCTCCCAGCTGAGCTAATCCTCCATTTGCCTGGCAACGTCCTACTCTCACAGGGACAAGGTCCCAACTACCATCGGCGCTAGAGAGCTTAACTTCCGTGTTCGGTATGGGAACGGGTGTGACCTCTCTGCCATCATTACCAGACTATATTCATTTAAGACAAGAATCATTTTAACTTATTCAACTTTTAAAGTCAATAAGTTTTTTATATTCTTTCAAAACTAGATAACATTGCTTCATATTATATGGTTAAGTCCTCGATCTATTAGTATTCGTCAGCTCCACATGTCACCATGCTTCCACCTTGAACCTATCAACCTGATCATCTTTCAGGGATCTTACTAGCTTACGCTATGGGAAATCTCATCTTGAGGGGGGCTTCATGCTTAGATGCTTTCAGCACTTATCCCTTCCGCACATAGCTACCCAGCTATGCCCTTGGCAGAACAACTGGTACACCAGCGGTGCGTCCATCCCGGTCCTCTCGTACTAAGGACAGCTCCTCTCAAATTTCCTACGCCCACGACGGATAGGGACCGAACTGTCTCACGACGTTCTGAACCCAGCTCGCGTACCGCTTTAATGGGCGAACAGCCCAACCCTTGGGACCGACTACAGCCCCAGGATGCGATGAGCCGACATCGAGGTGCCAAACCTCCCCGTCGATGTGGACTCTTGGGGGAGATAAGCCTGTTATCCCCGGGGTAGCTTTTATCCGTTGAGCGATGGCCCTTCCATGCGGAACCACCGGATCACTAAGCCCGACTTTCGTCCCTGCTCGACTTGTAGGTCTCGCAGTCAAGCTCCCTTATGCCTTTGCACTCTACGAATGATTTCCAACCATTCTGAGGGAACCTTTGGGCGCCTCCGTTACACTTTAGGAGGCGACCGCCCCAGTCAAACTGCCCACCTGACACTGTCTCCCGGGTCGATAAGACCCGTAGGTTAGAATTTCAATACAGTCAGGGCGGTATCCCACCAGCGCCTCCACCGAAGCTAGCGCTCCGGTTTCAATGGCTCCCGCCTATCCTGTACAAACTGTACCAAAATTCAATATCAGGCTACAGTAAAGCTCCACGGGGTCTTTCCGTCCTGTCGCGGGTAACCTGCATCTTCACAGGTACTATAATTTCACCGAGTCTCTGGTTGAGACAGTGCCCAAATCGTTACACCTTTCGTGCGGGTCGGAACTTACCCGACAAGGAATTTCGCTACCTTAGGACCGTTATAGT
>NZ_CP043830.1:540000-750000 GCF_008432245.1 Bacillus sp. BS98 | reverse complement strand
TTAAAAACATCACCGTAGCACCTCAAGTGAAATTGCAAGATATTGCTCAAATTGAACTGAAACAAAACTACGATACAATATCACACATAAACGGAGAAGAAGGAACAGGATTAATCATCATGAAAGAGCCGAGTAAAAACGCGGTTGCAATTGGAAAAGAGATTGATAAAAAAATTAAAGACATAAGTAAGCAATATAAAGATCAGTTTTCTATTAAACTTTTAGCCTCAACTCATGAACAAGTTGAAAATGCTGTTACTGGTATGGGAAAAGAAGTAATCCTTGGCGCAATCGCCGCTACTCTAATTATCTTAATCTTTTTGCGTAACTTCCGAACGACACTCATCGCTGTTGTCAGTATTCCATTATCTATTTTATTAACACTCTTTTTACTACACCAATCTAACATCACACTTAACATTTTAACTCTCGGTGGCTTAGCAGTTGCAGTTGGACGTCTCGTCGATGATAGTATCGTTGTCATTGAAAATATTTTTCGCCGTTTACAAAAGGAACCTTTCTCTAAAGATATTATTATCGATGCAACGAAAGAGGTTGCCGTCGCAATCACTTCTTCTACTTTAACAACGGTCGCTGTTTTTTTACCTATCGGCCTCGTATCAGGAGTAATCGGAAAATTAATGTTACCTATGGTATTAGCAGTTGTATATTCAATCCTTTCTTCTTTAATCGTCGCATTAACAGTTGTTCCACTTATGGCTTTTTTACTACTCAAAAAAACAAAGCATCGCAAGCCGAGCTCTTCACCACGATATGTAGCTACATTAAAGTGGGCTCTTTCTCATAAATTTATTATTCTACTAACTTCATTTTTATTATTTGCGGGATCAATCGCTGCATATATATTACTACCAAAATCGAACATAAAGTCCGAAGATGATACAATGTTATCCGTTAATATGACGTTTCCAGCTGATTATAATTCTGAATCTCAAAAACAAAAAGCCTTTGACTTCGAAAAGAAACTACTCTCTAATCCTGATGTAACAGATGTTATTTTACGAATGGGATCTAGCGCAGAAGATGCACAATGGGGGCAAACGACTAAAAATAATCTTGCCAGTATATTTGTAGTCTTCAAAAAGGGGTCTAATATCGACCAATATATTAAAGACTTAAAGAAAGATCATAAATCTTTTGAACCTGCCGAACTTGATTATATAAAAACGAGTTATTCAAGCTCTGGTGGGGGTAACAATTTACAATTTAACGTAACTGCTACTAACGAAACGAATCTAAAAAAAGCCGCTAACATCGTCGAAACAAAACTAAAGAGTATGGATGCTCTCTCTAAAGTAAAAACGAATTTAGAAGACTCTAAGAAAGAATGGCAAATTCATATTGATCAAACAAAAGCCGAACAATTAGGTTTAACCCCAGAATTAGCAGCACAACAAGTAGCATTCCTTATGAAGAAATCGCCTATTGGTGAAATTTCAATTAACAATGAAAAAACTACTATTATGATAGAGCACAAAAAAGAAAATATTAATAAACAAACAGATATTTTAAACGCAAACATACTGTCACCTATTAACGGACCAATTCCTTTAAAGGACATTGCAACTATTTCAGAAAAACAACTTCAAACAGAAATTTTCCATAAAGACGGAAAAGAAACAATTCAAATTACTGCTGAAGCCTCAAGTGAAGATTTAAGTAAAGTAAGCGCAGAAGTAAACAATGCGATAACCAACTTAGATTTACCTAGTGGAGCAAAAGTAAATATCGCCGGCGCCACTGAATCTATGCAAGAGAACTTCACAGATTTATTCAAAATCATGGGGATTGCAATTGGGATTGTATATTTAATTATGGTTATCACCTTTGGGCAAGCGCGTGCTCCTTTTGCAATTTTATTCTCCTTACCATTAGCTGCTGTCGGTGGTATTTTAGGATTAATCATTTCAAGAACACCTGTCGATATAAATTCTTTAATTGGCGCATTAATGTTAATTGGGATTGTCGTCACAAATGCAATTGTATTAATAGAAAGAGTGCAACAAAATCGAGAAAATGGCATGGAAACAAGGGACGCCTTACTAGAAGCTGGGTCCACGAGACTTCGTCCAATTATTATGACAGCTGTAACAACAATCGTTGCTATGCTTCCTCTCCTATTCGGTCAATCTCAAGCAGGGAGTATGGTATCAAAAAGTTTGGCAGTTGTTGTAATCGGCGGTTTGGCAGTTTCAACTGTTCTTACATTAGTAGTCGTTCCTGTTATGTACGAATTACTGGATAAAATCGGTAGAAAAAGACGTTCACGCAGAAAAATCAGTACTTCTACAGAAACACCTGATATTTAAAGTAAAAAGGCGTTATCTTCACGAATGAAGATAACGCCTTTTCTTTACCTACCCATATAATCCATCCTTCTTTTGCGCATATCGCTCTATAGGTTGACCAAAGTCTACAATAAGATATTCGTTATTTGAAGGTCTTTTACTCCCCCCTTTATATCCATTTCTTCTATATTAAAATACAAAAAGAACCCCCTACTTATAAATAGAGAGTTCTTCTTTATAACTTATGCCGCTTTTACCTTCTTCGTCGTTTTACTTTTTCTTTTCGTTCCTGTAAAACGCTTATGCAATACAGATGCTATCAAGCGTGAAATAACATTGAATAGTAATACCATAATAATTAATACAGCTGCAGATTTTGTCGCAATCAACTTCGCATCCGGGATAATCCCTTCAGAATTCAACTTCCAAATATGAACCGCTAACGTTTCAGCTGGTCTAAATGGATTTAAAGGATGCGCAGGACTTGAGAAGTCCGCTGCTGAATTTAAAATTGGAGATGTTAAACCCGCTGTGTAAATTAATGCCGCTGCTTCACCAAATATACGGCCAGCCGCTAAAATAACACCTGTAATAATTTGCGGTAATGACGACGGGATAATAATACGCGCGATCGTTTGCCACTTTGTCGCACCTAATCCAAGACTCGCCTCTTTTACATTATGAGGAACTTCTGAAATCGCATTTTCACAAACACGCGTTAAACCTGGTAAGTTTAAAATAGTTAAAGCTAAAGCACCACCCATTACCGTGTATCCCCAGCCTGTCATTGTAACGAACACTAACAAACCGAATAAACCAACAACAATAGAAGGTAAAGACGCCATTGTTTCAATACATAAACGAACAAAACTTAAAAATCGACCTTGTTTTGCATACTCCGCTAAATATATTCCAGCACCTAATCCAAGAGGAATAGATATAATAAGCGTTATAACAAGCATATAGAAGGAATTGAATAACTGCGGACCAATCCCACCACCAGCTCTTGTATTGCTTGGTTCTCCAAACAAGAAATTAGGATCCCAAAATCCCCATCCCTTTTGTAAAATTTCAAACACTAAGAACACTAGTAAAGCTACAACTAAAGCCGCAACCGCATAAAAGATACCTGTCCAAACTTTATTTACCGTTCTTGCATTCATTATTATCGCTCACCTCTTTGACCAATCGCTCGAATTACTAAAATAAACAGGAATGAAATAACAAGCAAAATCATCGCTAATGTCCATAGCGCATTGTTCCAAGCCGTTCCGTTCAATGTATTCGTCATATCCATTGTCAGAATACCCGTTAACGTTGCTGTTGGACTATATATTCCTTCTGGTAATTTAATCGTGTTCCCGATTACCATTTGAACCGCTAACGCTTCACCAAAAGCACGCGCTAATCCTAAAACTATACCTGTTAAAATCCCCTGTTTTGCAGCAGGAACAATCACTCGACTAATCGCTTGCCATTTCGTTGATCCTAGACCATAAGAAGCTTCTAAATAATCAAATGGAACAGAGCGTATTGCATCAGAAGCGATACTAGCAATAGTAGGTAATATCATAATACTTAGGACAATAATACCCGCAATTAAACTAAAGCCCACTCCTCCAAACGAATCACGTAATAGTGGCACTAAAATCGTAACCCCTAATAATCCGTATACAACTGAAGGAATACCAACTAATAGTTCTAAAACAGGCTTCAATACTTTATTTCCGAACTTCGGCGAAATTAAATTCATGAATATAGCAAGAGCTATAGCAATTGGCGCACTAATAATAACTGCACCTATCGAAACCAATGTTGAACCTATAATAAAAATTACAGCTCCGAAGGTTCCTTCGTCAGCATTCGGATTCCATTTTGTCGATGTTAATACCTCAGTAAATGAGATACCACTTTGCGTAAAAGATTGAATTCCTTTACCACAAATAAACGCAATAATAGCTAATGTAACTAAAACAATAAAAATACCACAAAACGTAACGAGTGATCTTCCTATATATTCACTCTTTACGTAATTTATTTGTTTTTTCCCCTTCATCACAGGACAGACCCCACTTCATAAATTGAAATGAACAGGACTGACCTTGCAGCCAGCCCCATAAATTTTATTACTTATTTAATTTAGACATCGGAATGTAACCCATATCTTCTACTTGCTTTTCGAAATCTTTACCTTTTACATAGTCAATGTAAGCTTTTGTTGCTTCTTTTGCCTCACCTTTTGTTACCATGTACTCGTAAGACCAGAATGGATATTTACCAGTAGCGATGTTCTCAACTTTTGGTTCAGATCCATCAATTTTAACCGTTTGTAGCGCGCCTTTTTTCTCACCAACCATGTAAGACATTGCTAAGTAACTCACTGAACCTGGAGTAGAGTTAATCGCTTGCTCTACAGCACCATTAGAATCTTGTGTCGTACCAGTTCCATCATTAATTTTCGCGTCTTTCATCACTGTCTTTTCAAAAGTAGCACGTGTACCAGATGAAGCTGGACGGTTAATTACGTTGATTTTTTCGTCTTTCCCGCCAACCTCTTTCCAATTCGTTACTTTTCCAGTGAAGATATCTTGTACTTGTTGTACTGTTAAGTTATCAACTTTTACATCTTTATTTACGACAAGCGCGAATGCGATACCCGCAACTTTGTTATCTACTAATTCTTTTGCTTTATCAGCATCTTTTATTTTATCTCCAGATGGAACATCCGAATTACCAATTTGTACTGCACCAGATGCTACTTGGTTAATCCCTGTTCCACTACCGCCACCTTGAACTTGAATAGAAACTTTTGAATTTTTCTCCATGAATTTCTTTCCAGCTTCCTCTGCAAGAGGTTGAAGCGCTGTAGAACCTGCAGCTGCAATCGTACCTGACAATTCTTGTTTTGCATTATCGCTTCCTTTAGCATTATCTTTACTAGCTGTATCTTCTGCTTTCCCACATCCAACTAATGCTCCTGCTACCACTAAAGCTGCTAAAGAAAATTTAATACCCTTTTTCATAACCATGTCTTGTACCCCCATTTGGATTATCACTTTTCACATTCGTCTACTTTTTTCGAACACAAATTCATTGTAGGACAACAATATTATGTGAGTGTTAAGCAATTTTTAATTTTAAGTAAATGGCGATAATAATCCTAAAAAGCTAGGAATCCCAACATTTGTAGTTACAGAACCCAACAAAATCCACACTAAACGAGCTGTAATGTAAATTTATTCTTAATAATGTAAACTCAATGTAAATGTTTTTCTTTCTTTTCACCTTTTAGTTAAAAATACATTTACAAATCCACTATATTTTTAACTTTTACAATCTCATTTTATTTACATTAAACAGAATTTCAGTATTTTTTTTTAGTACAACTAAATAAATTGGAACAATTCTAAAAATAATTGAATATTTTTAAAGTACTAATTGACAGCATCATTCAATGTAGTCTACTATATTAGTAGCAAAAAGTTTACCTAAGGAAACTTTTTAAACTTAAACTAACAATATAGAGATGAGGTAACTTTTATGGTATCGGCTAATACAAGACCACTTTCTGCATTTAAAACAGGAGAGTTTGTACAAATTGAGAAGATACAATTAGAAGGAACTATGAAACGACGTTTATTAGATCTAGGGTTTATCCCTGGGGCAACGATTAAAGTATTACAGCGCAGTCCACTTGGAGATCCGGTCGCTTATCAAGTAAGCAATACAACTATTGCACTGCGTAAAGAAGAAAGCTCCCTTATTTTCGGGGTATTAATAGGAGATGATTTCAGATGAGCAACCACCGTATTGCTTTAGCTGGCAACCCGAATACCGGGAAAAGTACATTATTTAATACTTTAACAGGCTTAAAACAACATACTGGAAACTGGACGGGAAAAACTGTTTTAAAGGCCGAAGGGGAATATGAACATAACGGAAATAAATATACATTAATAGATTTACCTGGAACTTACTCACTATATTCAAATTCTGCGGATGAAGAAGTGGCGAGAGATTATATTATCTTTGAAAAGCCAGAAGTCACTGTAGTTGTTATAGACGGAACTGCTATGGAGAGAAATTTAAATTTAGCACTCCAAGTGATGGAAATGACGAGCAACGTAGTTATTTGTATTAACTTAATTGATGAAGCTGAGAAAAAAGGCATCGTTATTGATGAAAAGAAATTAGCAACATCACTCGGTGTACCGGTAGTAAAGATTTCAGCTCGAAACCGAATTGGTATCGGGCATTTACTAAATGTCATCGCTAAAGTAGCAAATAAAAAAATAATTCCAACACCAATTAAAATTACTTACAGCGAAAAAATCGAAAATATGATTCAGGAATTAGAACCACAAATTTATAAAGTGTTCGGTGATGTGTATCCAGCACGCTGGATTGCGTTACGTATATTAGATGGGGATAAAAATTTCTTAACTACACTTCAAAAACACCATAATGAACCACTTGTAAGGGAGGTCGTAATAAATGGAATCTCACTCAGCCAGTAAAGCTCTTCCATTGGACTATATTATTCAACATGCACAAACACTATCAAAAGAAGATATACGAGATGATATTGTCGGAGATATTTACCGAACATCTGCAAGCATATGTAAAGAATCTGTTCAATATACAAATACTGATAAATTGTATCGTTCTGAAAAACTAGATAAAATTTTCACATCTCCAATTTGGGGATTTCCAATTATGCTAGGCATTTTATCTATTATCTTTTATCTTACAATTGCAGGCGCTAACGTACCATCTGATATGATTGCTGAGTTCTTTGGATGGGTCGAAGGATATTTAACATCTTGGTTCCAAGCAATGCATTCACCTGAATGGTTACATGGTATTTTAATACTTGGTTTATTCCGTGGTATCGGTGCTGTTATTAGCGTTATGTTACCACCTATGGCAATCTTTTTCCCTATGTTCGCACTATTAGAAAACTACGGATACTTACCACGTGTTGCGTTTAATATGGATCGTTTATTTAAGCGATCTGGTGCTCATGGTAAACAATCTTTAACAATGGCAATGGGATTCGGTTGTAATGCAGCTGCTATTATGTCAACGCGTATTATCGAATCGCCACGTGAACGTATGCTTGCTATCTTAACAAACAACTTCGTTCCATGTAACGGTCGCTGGCCTACGTTAATTTTAATGGCTTCACTATTTATGGCTGCTGGTTATACAGGTAGTATGCAAACATTTGTTACCGCTGGCGTTGTAGTTGGAATGGTTGTAATTGGTGTTATTATGACGTTAACCGTTTCTTGGGTACTATCGAAAACAGCTTTAAAAGGCGTTCCAACTCACTACACACTTGAGTTACCACCGTACCGTAAGCCAAAAATTTGGAATACAATTGTACGTGCAACACTCGATAAATCCATCTATGTTTTAAAACGAGCTATAGTTGTAGCTGCTCCTGCGGCTGCATTAACTTGGTTACTCGCTAATATTTTCATCGGTGACACAAGCCTGCTTATGTATTTTGTAAACTTCCTAGATCCATTCGCTAAAATGTTAGGACTTGACGGCTTTATTCTAGCTGCATTCATTCTTGGACTACCAGCTAATGAAATTGTTATTCCGATTTTATTAATGTCTTACTTATCAACTGGATCTTTAACTGAAATAGATGATTTTAATCAGATTAAAAATCTATTCTTAGAAAACGGTTGGACTTGGTTAACAGCGTTAAACACAATGTTGTTCTCCCTTCTTCATTTCCCGTGCGGAACGACACTAGTTAACATATATAAAGAAACAAAAAGTGCAAAATGGACATTCTTATCGTTTGCAATCCCTACCGTTATCGCCATTGTTGTTACATTCCTCTCTACACAATTGGTACATTGGTTAGGGCTTGTATAAAGTGAAACTTTACTCATTAGGGGCTTGTACACGCCCTCACTAATCAGGCGTGTACGGGTAGTTGACTTCCTATCTAACATCTTGTTCCCACCGAATTTTTTAGGTAAAAGTCTTACTGCCCATTAACGCGGGAAAAAACAAAGCATACATAGAAGGTATCCCCCTCCACATATGCTTTGCGCGAAAGAAACCTGAAAATCATTCAGGTTTCTTTTTTTCTTTCCACGGCTGCGCCCCATACGTTGTGAGTTTTTTATGGATGAAGTATATGGTTCCCGGAAGAACCGCCATTAATATCGTGCAACTAATTCCTAATCCAGTAAACAACTTTCATCACCTTATTTCACTCTCTTCGGTAAAGCTGAGCCTGAATGTTCAATTATCGGATGAACATGAACAGTAATTTCAGCATCACTAAAATAATTCTGACCTTGATCCCAATTCTTACTTATTTTTTTCCACTCTTTATAATTATGTCTCTTATACACTTCCCCTAATTCTAATACATCTACCTTATATTTTTTTTGAACAAGCTTAATCGATTTTTGGATGCGTTTCTCCATTTCCTCCGAAATATCCTTCTCTAAACGCTTTTCATTCAACACCTTTTTATGATCACTAAAGTGCAACTCCGCCAATGTCCCTTCCAGAGATATGTGAATATCAAATTTTGGTTTTGTAGCATTCGTTGTAGATACTTTAATTTTCCGACGCAGCTTATGAATTTCATATGTAATAAGTTGATCCTTTTTACGAATGGTAAAAAAACCTCCAATTTTTTTACCTATTATATAATTCATCCCTAATGTTTCTTCCCCCCCAAAAATACCTACACACTTATTATCCTTCCCGCGAAACAGCGCTGCCCCGTTCATTTGTACCCCTTGTTTTGTTAGTTCGAGAATAGGTAATACAAAACTCCGATTGGAAATCATCTTTTCCTGGACTTCACCAATTCTTGCAGCCTCAATCATTTGGGCATTTTTCGGAGGATGTTCAGCTAACATATCGATATACTGCGCTGGCAAATTTTCAGGCTTGGCACTCTGCTTTAAAATAGCTTCTGCATTTTGCTTAGAAACGAACAAACGAATATTCCTTCTCATTTCATGATCGCGAATATATACATCTAACGTATTTTGCAAAACATATGGATTCGCTAGTAAATCTTTAGAAAAAATAATCACTTGTATATGCGGAAAGAATAATGAACGACTAATTTTTTTGGCGATAATTCGGATTTGCTCAAAGACACTATCTGCTTTCGCACTAACATTAATATAATTTTCGCCATCTCCATCACCTTGTCCACCTTGTTGCGACAATTTACTGGGGAGTACCATCTGATACGTCCCTTTCATAATTGGATTTGCTTTCTTTGCCTTTACAATATCGTAAGCTGCACCTACTACAAATCCTCTTTCTTCTATTTCTTCTAACTCAGAGCACCCACTTATAGATCCAGCTAAAACCATAACCATTATTATTTTAAGAAGGTGTTTCATTTTTACCATTCCTTCTTTTTATTTTATATACAATAAAAACTAACAAAGGCGCTAACACGACAAACCCCATATCTACCCAAGCTAAATAAGTCCCATAACTTGACAATTCCTTCAAATTACTAGGTATCATATTCACCATAAAAATAATCGGGGCACTTACAAAAATGAAAATATGCTTCTTCACTTTCGGAAACATAGCACAAAATAATAAAGATGCGACGTCATAATACATTGCTGTCGTGTTATAAATAGTAATAATCCAAGTAGTAAAAAAAATTGCATCAAATCTTTCTAAAAACCCTCCACCAATCTCAATCTCTTTCCCTAATTCAATTGTTGGATATGTCAATCCACGTGTTGTCATATATGTAAAAACACTAATACAAGTTACATAAATTAAAATGTATGACAATACGTTCACCATCACTGCTTTTGCAACTGCCATTGGCGCTTTTTTCGCTGTTTTATCGTTCAACAACACAGCATAAAACAGAGCTACCTCAAATCCGATGAATGTAAAAATAGAATTTTTAACTCCTACAGCATATTGACTGACATTCGTTTGAAAAGCCGGTAGTAAATTATCTATTTCCATTAAGTTCACATTCAATAAAGAAAGAAGCACTATCGCAATTAAAACAATTGGCAAGAATAGAACATTTAACCTTAATAAAGCCGCTCTCGATCCAGCTACTCCATAAATAACAACTAATAAGAAGAAGAAAGACAATAGCTGTATTGGTGTATCACTAAATAAATATGTTTGTGAAATAACCGCAATCATTCGCGATTCATATGCTGTCAAAGCTGCAAATGTTAATACTAAGATGCTACTAATTGTGTATGCAACAGGTTTCGTCAAATGCGCACTCGTATATTGAACAAAGTTTTGTTTTGGGAATAAAATAGCTACCCTCGTTACAAACCAACCTAAAACCGCACATATCAATCCACCCAAAAGTAAAATAATCCAACCGTCCGAAAATAAAGTTTGATCAGCAATATCTCTCGGCATAGACAATGCCCCTATACCAATAATGGTTGACGATACCGCAAACCCAATTTCCCGAGATCCAATCTCTTCATCGCCATACTCAAATGGTTTCAATTATTTTCGCTCCTTTGGACGTATTGTAGAATCTTTTGTTTGCAAATATTCCGGTCTCTCTTTCAACATCGATTTTGGCATACGAATAAGTTCTTCTTTCCAATCTCTATAAAATGCAGGAGCAATAGGCGTTGTATAAGGAATACCAACACTCTTTAAATTCGTAATATGAATCGCAAGTGAAATAAGAGCTAAAATGATTCCGTACAATCCAAAAGCAGTTGCTGCTAATACAAAAACAAAAAGTAAAATGCGAAACGTAATTGTAATGCTATATACAGGCAGTGAAAATGTAGCAATTGCAGTAACTGCAATAATAATAACTAAGAACGGGTTTACAATTCCTGCATTCACCGCCGCTTCCCCAATTACAAGACCGCCTACAATCCCAATTGTTTGTCCCATCGGTTTTGGCAATCTAATTCCTGCTTCTCGTATTAATTCCATCGTTAATGCCATCATTAATGTTTCAATATATGCCGGAAATGGTACCCCTTCTCTGGCTCCCGCAATAGAATAAGCTAGTTTAGATGGGATAAGCCCTTGATGATATGATACAAGTGCTACATACATAGCTGGTAGCAAAACTGCCATTATACCAGAAACCATCCGTAAAACTCTCAATAACGTTCCAATCACCCAGCGCTCATAATGATCTTCGACAGATTGAAAAATATCAACAAATACAAGTGGAGCTATAAGAGCAAACGGTGATCCGTCCACCAAAATAGCCGCCTTTCCTTTCGCTAATGAAGCCACAATATTATCAGGCCTTTCCGTATTTAAAAACTGCGGAAAGGGTGACAAATTATTATCTTGAATTAATTGCTCAATCGTTCCCGTCTCAAAAATGACATCTGTCACTATGGATTGAAGACGCCGATCTAGTTCTTTTACAATATACGGGTTAATAATATCTTCTATATATACTAAGGTTACTTCTTTCTGCGATCGTTTCCCCATAATATAAGATTGAAACCGTAACTTCGGATCACGTAAACCACGGCGAATTAACATTTTATTTACATTAATATCTTCATTTAACCCAACTCTTGGTCCACGTATTAAATCTTCTGTCACTGGAGGCTCTAGACTTCTTTTCTCCCAAGCTCTACTGTTAACAACAATAGCCGTTTGAATATTATCAATTAATATAACTGTATCTCCCGCTAAAATCGCATTTATAATATCCGGAAATGTTGTTTTCATACCGACTTCTGCGATAGAAATAAAGCGATCCAATAACGTTTGAACAATAGCTGCTTCTTTTTGTATTTCTTCATATTGAAGCGTACGAACTACATATTTATAAACATTATCCTTATCTGTTAACCCACATAAAAAAATAACAGCGCAGCGCGTTAAACTGCCAGCAAGAGCAACTTCTCTAATTGTTAAATCATTAGGTGAACCTAACTCATCTCTTATTTTCTCCATAACTTCAAACAAGTTACCTTCTAACTCTAACAATTCCCCCACCTAACTTCCTTTTCAACAAGTTTTTAGTTAGATTCCGCTAATAGAAGAAAATATATACAAAAAAGAGCTATCTCTTTTCAAAGATAGCTCTCGTGCACAGGTTATTTTTCTACTATTATATTGTCTGTTTTTATAGATACTCTTTTCGTAATCCCACTCACTACAAACATCACAATCATATTCATTAATAATGCGATTATACCTACGTTTAAATCTTTTATATACTGCGGGAAACTCGGAAACATCGTAGCTATAGTAGAACCAGATAAAGTAATATATGCAACAACTAACAGACCAATCGCCATTCCTACAATCGCCCCTTGCTTCGTAATAATTTGACGCGGAAACAAACTACATACAAGTGCAGGAAAAAGTTGCGTTACAATACTGTATCCCATTAAAAGGAGAGCTCCTATTGTTTCTCCTCCTTTAAATGTAAATAAAACTGCTATAAACGTTACTACAGGCACAAATAATTTTGCTACTTTGGCCACTTGTCTATCTGAAGCAGATGGGATCATCGTTCGGTAAATATTTTTCGCTAACAATGTAGACGCGGCCATAACAAGCATGGACGCTGGAACTAATGCCGTTAATACCCCAGCACTACCAATAATTCCAATAAACCAAGGATCAAAAGTTTGTAAAGCAAGACGGAATAATGAAAGATCTACATCTGCTCCCTTTAATCCAGGAACTTGCAGGATAGCAGCAAACCCTGCAAAAAATACGAAAAGTAAAACTAAAGAGTACAATGGCATAATTGCCGCATTTTTACGAAATACTTTTTCATTTTTAGCAGAGAAAGCAGAAGCAAATGTATGAGGCCACATATAAAAACCTAGGGCCGTTAATATAATAGTAGAAACAAACCAAGAAATACTCATCCCTTCTTCAGGTAAAGATAAAAATCCTGGTTTCGCAGCTTCTACAGCTTCGAACATCGGCTGAAACCCTCCGTAATAATGATACGGTAAATATATACCTAAAAACATAACAATAAACAGGATCATAATGTCCTTCAAAGCGGCTGTCCAAGCTGATCCATGTATACCTGAAACCATTACATATATAGTTATAACAATAGCACCAATCCATACTGCAACAACAGGTGATACCCTTCCATAAGAAGCTTCTGAAACGATAATCCCCAATCCCTTCAACTGTAAAACAAGATATGGGATGATGGAAACAACACCAACAATTGAAACAATCAATCCAAGCGCTTTACTTCTATATTTCTTCGCAAAAAAATCTGGCTGTGAAACAAGGTTATGTTCTTTCGCATATTTCCAAATTGGCGGTAATAAGAAATACGATAAAATATAAGCTAGTGCGCCATAACCTAAAATATAAAAAGTAGGCGCTCCTTTACTATACGCCCATCCACTTCCTCCTAAAAATGTGAATGTCGTATAAATTTCGCCTGCCATAAGGAGAAATACGAAAATCGTTCCAAATCCTCTTCCTCCAACTGACCATTGCTCTAAATTCATATCTTTTCCACGCTGCGCCCGAATACCTAAAAATAGCGCTAGAAATAAGAATAAAATAATGATAAATAATGCTGTCATTCCATATCCCCCTTATTAGCAGGATCGAATACGTACACAATACCCATACAAAGAGAGGTAATAAGCACCGATAATAATACCCAAAATAATAAAAATGGCATCCCTAGTACGTAAGGAGTGACCGAATTTGCAAATACTGGTCCAACTACTAAACAAAGAACGGGAATAAGTGCTAGCACGTGTATTTTCTTCATCTCATTCTCCTTTATTTATGAAATTCATAATGGATGATACAAACACTTCCACGCCAATCGACAGTGCATCTTCGTCAATCGTAAAACGAGGATGGTGATGAGGATATATAATCCCCTTCTCTTTATTTCCTGCTCCGATAAAAAAGAATGTCCCTGGTGCCTTTTGTAAAAATGCTGAAAAATCTTCTCCAGCCATCGTTGGTTGTAAACGAACAACCCTGTCTCGTCCATAAAGTTGCAATGCCGTGCGTTCAATAAGCTCTGTAACTTCATAATCATTTACAACTGGTCGGTATCCATATTCATAAGAAAATGTATATTTCGCTCCGTAAGATTCTGTAATATACTTTACAATCCGTTCAATCTTCCCCTCTGTTTCTTCTCTCAACTCATGTCTTAAACTCCGCACTGTTCCTTCAATTTCCGCTTGTTCTGGAATCACATTATGGGTTGTCCCGGCATGAAATTGCGTAACAGATACTACGAGAGAATCTAACGGATTCGTGAGGCGAGATACAATTTGCTGAAGTTGTGAAACAACTTGTGTACCTATTGCAATACTATCAATAGTTTCATGAGGGATTCCAGCATGCCCACCCTTGCCCTCAATCGTAATTTTAAAAACATCCGGCGCAGCCATTGCCGCACCATAAATTACACCTATTTTACCAACCTCTAACGATGCCCACAGGTGAGCACCAATAATATAATCCACACCTTCCATTACCCCCGCTGCAACCATTTCCTCTGCGCCACCAGGAAAATTTTCTTCTGCATGTTGGAATAGAAAACGAATCTCCCCTTTAACCTTCTCTCTTTCCTCTACTAACTTATGTACCACACCAAGTAATATCGCCATATGTCCATCGTGACCACATGCATGCATCACACCTTGATATGTCGAAATAAAATCAAAATCATTTTCTTCATGAATAGGAAGAGCATCCATATCAGCCCGGACCGCAATTGTTTTACCGGGCTGTTTACCTACTAACTTTGCCATCACACTATATTGAGTCGGTCGTGACACTTCTAAATATGGGATTTTTTGAAGTATGTCGAACACAAACTGCGATGTTTTCTCTTCTTGAAAAGATAACTCTGGATACTTATGAAAATGCCTTCTCCACTCAACCAACTGATCTTTTGACAAAACAAGTTCCTTTGCAACATCCATTTCTCTTCTCTCCTTCTTCACCAAGTTAAATGTTATTATAACGCGAATTATTAACTTTTAAAAGAATATTCCGAATTTTCCGTGTTATAGACTTAAAAATAAAAAGCCATCTAAAAGATGACTTTTTCCTTATTACAAAATAGTAATTGCTTGTTTTCCCATTTGCTCCCAAGCTTTCTCAAATTCCGCTCGTGGAACAGCCAAACGTGGATTGTTTTTAAGAGGATCATTTACATATACAAAGTTTTGATCATATCCAATTACTACTGCACTATGCTCATAATATGTAATTTTCACTTCACCTGAACTCGTATTCCATGTTTCAAAACTACTTTCAGCTAGTGGCTTAAACGTTGTATTAATAATGACCCATACTGGAGATCCAGAACTAATTACTTTATATATATCTTGCATGTCTCTACCTGTTAAATTAATTACTTTTTCAGGAACATATTTTTCTGCTAAATTAAAGATTGGTTGATTATATACACCATATCCAGGTTCAGCCTTCGTATAAATGTTTCCAACGAACCCCTCATAAGGATTTCCACGCAAACCATTTTGTTCAAATGGAACACGATGGATTTCGCTAGCAAGCTGCATCTTATCTACTTGTACACCTTTATATTGCAGTAACATAGCCAAACTTGTCACTTCACATCCACGAGGTAATTCTGGTAATTGTTTTATAAATGGAACATCTTCAATCATAGCTGATTCTTTCATTTCAGATAGAAAATCTAAGCGTAGCACTTGCGCCTTTTGTATAATTTTATCTTTCCCTATAAAAAACGCGGCCGCAAGTATAATCCCAAAAACAAAAAGATATTTTAACTTTTTCATTATAAACAAAACTCCATTAATTATTATTTTACAGACACAACTCTTATCATTGTACCCTTCTTCTAACTAGTTTGCTAGAAAGATTCTGTGAATTATTATTCACATTTATATCGTTATAAAATTCTAATTATTTTTAATAAAAAGAAAAAACGATATACTTTTTCGAAACATTTTGCTAAAATCGAAATTATTAACATAGTGAAGATATCACCTTGTTAATAAACATTCTTAGAGTATTTAGTCATAGTTCGTTTTTTACATACTCAATTCATTTCATAACAAATAAATTGAGTATGTGTCACATCCCCCGCTAATGATTAAACACTCAGAATGAAAACCAGTTAATACATACAAGAAAATAACGGGGTGAGGGGCATATGAATCAACAAGTAGAACAAACAAATTTAAAACGTACAATGAAAAGTAGACACTTATTTATGATCGCACTTGGTGGCGTTATTGGAACTGGACTATTTATGGGATCTGGTCAAATCGTCCATAACGCTGGACCTGGTGGTGCAATTCTTGCATTTTTAGTCGGTGGATTTGTTATGTATTTAACGATGTTATGTCTTGGTGAATTATCCGTTGCTATGCCAGAAGCAGGTTCGTTCCAAAGCTATGCAAGCAAATTTATTTCACCTGGTTTTGGATTTGTTGTCGGTTGGATGTATTGGTTAAATTGGGCTGTTACAGTTGGAGTAGAGTTAACAACTGTAAGTATTTTAATGAAACGATGGTTTCCAGACGTTTCTTCGTGGATTTGGTGCGTTACATTTGCAGCAGCACTTTTTCTTGTGAACGCTCTATCAGCAAAGGCATATGCAGAAACAGAATTTTGGTTCGCAAGTGTAAAAGTTGCAACAATTGTTATTTTTGTCGTACTTGGTGGTGCAGTTATGTTTGGTCTACTAGACTTTAACGGAAAACCCGCTCCAATGCTTCACAATTTCACTGAAAATGGCGGGCTATTTCCAAATGGTGCATTAGCTGTTCTTCTTACGATGATTACAGTAAATTACTCCTTCCAAGGAACAGAATTAATCGGAATTGCTTCAGGAGAAAGTGAAAATCCTGAAAAAACAATTCCAAAAGCAATTAAAAACACAATTTGGCGAACTCTATTCTTCTTCGTCCTAGCAATATCAGTTGTTGTAGGGTTACTCCCATGGCAAGAGGCTAATCTAGTCGAAAGTCCATTTGTACTTGTATTTGATGTAGCTGGTGTTCCATATGCAGCAGACATTATGAACTTTGTTATTATTACAGCCGTATTATCCGTAGCTAACTCTGGTTTATACGCAAATTCTCGTATGCTTTGGGCGATGGCAAAACAAGGAATGGCAAGTCCAGCTTTTACGAAGTTAACTAAAAAAGGGGTACCACTGAATGCACTCATTTTCAGTCTTATTTTTGCAAGCCTTTCTTTATTAACAAGCGTGTTTGCGGCAGATACTGTCTTTCTAGTTTTAACATCTATTGCAGCAATGGCGGCCGTTGTCGTTTGGATGTCAATCGCGGCTTCACAGTTTTTCTTCCGTAGAAATTTCGTAAAAAATGGCGGCGACATAAATGACTTAAAATATCGTACACCGCTCTATCCAGTAGTTCCAATCGTAGCGTTCTCACTCAACTTTATTACATTTGTTAGTTTAGCTTTCATTCCAGATCAGAGAATTGCTCTTTATTGCGGAATTCCATTTATGATTATTTGCTACATTTTATACCAAGTTAAATATAAAAAAGTTGTCACATTTGAACAGAAAAAAAGTATAACTCAGGGAATAAACTAAATATACAAAATATTCAGCTATCTTTCTTATAATAAGATAGCTTTTTTCTATTTATTGGATATCTTGGTATAACTTTATTTATCTTAAAATTTTCACAATCACGTTTTTCTCTGGAAAATAGTTTACAATATAATCAAGTTACAAATGATATTCACCTTAAAAAGTGTGCATTTGTGTCTATTTTTTAACAATATCTCAAAAACTATTGCCTTCTATAAATTAATAGGTTTATATTGTTTTATTGGCATAGTTTCAATCCAAGGAGAAAGGAGATTTTCAATCGTGCAACTAAAGAAAGCATTTTGGAAGTTGGCTTCGCTTCTTCCGTTATCATTACTTCTGTTCCTCGGTGGCTGTGATAAGAAACTCGCAGTATTAAATCCGCAAGGACCTGTTGCAAAAGCACAGTATGATTTAATTGTTTGGTCATTCTTGCTTATGTCATTAATTATCGCAATTGTATTCATCCTGTTTACAGTCATCTTGATTCGTTATCGTGAAAAACCAGAGAATATGGACTACGAGCCACCTGAACAACACGGTAACACATTATTAGAAATTATTTGGACGCTTGTTCCTGTTATTATCGTTATCGCATTATCGATCCCAACAGTAAAAGCAACTTATGCTTCGGAAGAGGTTCCGGAAGAGTCCAAACATATTAAACCAGTTGAAATTTATGTTACATCTGCAAACTGGAAATGGTTATTCAGTTACCCAGAGGAAAAAATTGAAACCGTTAACTATTTAAACATCCCAGCTGGTGTACCAATTCAATTCAAACTGACTTCTGTCGGCCCAATGAATGCTTTCTGGGTACCAGAACTTGGTGGTATGAAGTACACAATGGATGGCATGATTATGGATCTTTATTTACAAGCTGATAAGCCAGGTTCTTACCTAGGCCGTAGCGCGAACTTCTCTGGTGAAGGATTCACTCACATGGAGTTCGAAGTTGAAGCAAAAACAAAAGAAAAGTATGACAAGTGGGTAAAAGAAGTACAACAAACTGCTCCTAAACTAACAGAAGATAAGTACAACGAAATTGTTAAACCTGGTGTAGTTGGTCGTATGACATTCTCTAGTCATCACTTAAGTTATGTAGATCCAAAATCACTTGAATATTGTGATTACAACTACTACAAAAACAAAAAATAATAGCTATTATTCCAACAGATTGGAGTGAACACAGTGAAGCTTGATGAATTCTTTGTCACAGGTGACCCGATTATTTACGGTGCAGACGCTTCTATCGTTCTTGTGACATTAGCAATCATTTTCGTACTAACAAAGTATAAAAAATGGAAGTGGCTTTGGGATGAATGGTTGACAACTGTTGACCATAAAAAAATCGGAGCCATGTATATTATTTCTGCGGTTATCATGTTATTCCGTGGTGGTATGGATGGTTTAATGATCCGTGCACAATTAACATTCCCAGAAACAACTTATTTAAACGCTGAACACTATAACGGAATCTTTACAACACACGGTACAGTTATGATTCTTTTCATGGCGATGCCATTCGTTATGGGATTAATGAACCTTGTAGTACCATTACAAATTGGTGCTCGTGACGTTGCATATCCGTTCTTAAATGCTTTAAGTTTCTGGTTATTCTTTGTCGGAGCAATGTTATTTAACATCGCTTTCGTAATCGGTGGTTCTCCAGACGCTGGGTGGACTTCTTACTTCCCAATGGCAGGTACAGAGTTTACTTCTGGTGTAGGAAATAACTACTACGCAATTGCATTACAGATTTCAGGTCTCGGTACGCTAATGACCGGTATTAACTTCCTTGTTACTATCTTAAAAATGCGTACACCTGGTATGACTTTAATGAGAATGCCAATGTTTACTTGGTCAATCTTAATTACAACAATTATCATTATTTTCGCTTTCCCAGTATTAACAGTTGCTCTTGCATTAATGACATTTGACCGTCTATTCGATGCTCACTTCTTTACGATGGCGAGCGGCGGTATGCCGATGTTATGGGCCAACCTGTTCTGGGTATGGGGTCACCCTGAAGTATATATCGTTATTTTACCGGCATTCGGTATTTTCTCTGAAATCATTAGTACATTCTCACGTAAACGTCTATTCGGTTACAGTGCGATGGTATACTCAATGGTTGCAATTTCTTTACTAAGTTTCGTCGTATGGCTTCATCACTTCTTCACGATGGGTGCAGGTCCAGCGGTTAACTCATTCTTCTCGATTTCGACAATGGCGATTTCGATTCCAACCGGGGTTAAGATCTTTAACTGGTTGTTTACACTGTATAAAGGACGTATTCGTTTTACAGTTCCAATGCTCTGGTCATTGGCATTTATTCCAAACTTCGTAGTCGGTGGGGTTACAGGGGTTATGCTTGGAATGGCAGCAGCTGATTATCAATACCATAACAGCTACTTCCTAATTGCTCACTTCCACTACGTATTAATCGCAGGTACAGTATTCGCTATGCTTGCTGGATTCACATTCTGGTATCCAAAAATGACTGGTCATATGTTAAATGAACGCCTAGGTAAATGGACATTCTGGATCTTTATGAGCGGATTCAACATCTGTTTCTTCCCAATGTACTTCTTAGGTTTAGACGGTATGACTCGTCGTATGTACACTTACTCTGAAAGTCTTGGATGGGGATGGCTAAACCAAATCGCATCTGTTGGTGCGGTAATGATGGGTATCGGCTTCCTACTTCTTTGCTACAACGTAATTTGGAGTGCACGTCACGGTGAACGTGACACAACTGGAGATCCATGGGATGGTCGTACACTTGAATGGGCAACTCAATCTCCTGTACAACATTACAACTTCGCGAAGCTTCCTGAAATTAAAGAAGCTGATGCTTTCTGGTACATGAAAAAACGCGGAGAAACAGTTACACCAGCAGCAGAAGATTTAAAACCAATTCACATGCCAAGTAACTCTGGTGTGCCTATTATTGCGTCTTTATTCTTCGGTCTTGCAGGTTTCGCATTAGTATTTAGCTGGTTCTGGCTTGCAGCAATCGGCGGCGTTGGTATTTTAGCTTGCTTAATCTATCGTTCATTCGATTACGACGATGGTTACTACGTAAGTGTTGATGAAATTAAAGAAACAGAACATATAGCATGAGAGGTGAAATGACATGGCGGCTTTAGATAAAAGCTTACCTTTGGAATATCAATCCGAACAAAGCAGATTGAATATCCTAGGATTCTGGATTTTTCTTGGGGCTGAAATTATGCTGTTCGCAACACTTTTCGCCTCTTATCTAGTCCTTGCTGGTCGTACGGCAGATGGCCCAACTCCAGCACAACTGTTTGAACTTAAAACGCTTTTAATTCAAACATTACTACTTTTAACAAGTAGTTTCACATGTGGTATCGTAATTCACGAAATGCGTAAGCACAACCAAAAAGCAATGCTTGGATGGTTCATCCTTACATTACTTTTAGGTGCAGGTTTCCTATTCTTTGAAATCGAAGAGTTCATTATGTACATCGGTGAAGGCGCAACAATTCAAACAAGTGCGTTCCTATCTGCATTCTTCGTTCTTCTTGGAACGCATGGTGCCCACGTAACAGGTGGTATCATTTGGGCAACTTGTGTTATTATCCAAATTTTAAAACGAGGTTTAACACCAGTTACAGCTCGTAAAGTATTCATTATCAGCTTATACTGGCATTTCCTTGATCTTGTTTGGGTCTTTATTTACACACTAGTTTACTTGAACGGGATGGTGGCGTAAATGGGTCAAAATAACAACCAAGCAAACGGGCATGCGCATAGCGGATTCCCTTGGTCACACGTTTTCGGATTTATTTTATCGCTTGCACTAACGTTTCTAGCGTTATACGTGGCACTTTACACAACATTACCACTTTCAACAGTCTTAACAACTATTATCATAATGGCTGTTGCGCAAGCTTTATTACAATTAATTATGTTCATGCATTTAAAAGAAGGAGAAGGAAGAGTCCAAATTCTTACAATGATATACAGTTTCTTCGTTGCAACTGCAACAGTTGGTTTAACTGTATGGATCTTCTTCTCAATGTAATGTACATGAAAAAGACTGCTGAGATTCCTCAGCAGTCTTTTTTTATTCCCCCTCCCCTATTACCTCCACATTACGGCATTAACAGCAGAATCATGAAAAATATACTTATTATGACAAATGTTAAGAAAACTCTTTCTTTATGAAATCGAATCCATATGCGTTGATTTTCTACCTATTATATGGCTAAATAGGTACTATATTTATTTGAAGGGAGAGAACGCAATGGAACATCATACTTCTGTTCTATCACTTATGGTTGTAGTTGCAATCGCGTTTTTCGTTCCCCTTTTGTTACAACGCTTTAAATTAAAAGCACTTCCTGTCGTTGTTGCAGAGATCATCGCAGGAATCTTTGTAGGTAAAAGTGGGTTTAATATTATTGAGCCAGATATGTGGCTCCAAGTTTTATCAACACTAGGATTTATCTTCCTCATGTTTTTAAGCGGGTTAGAAATTGACTTTTCTATTTTTAAACAAAAAGGGAAAAAAAGTACGAAAAACGAACCGAACACATTCCAAGCAGCAAGCATTATTTTCTTGTTTATTTTCATCTTATCTTATGCCCTATCATTACTATTCGTATGGCTAGGATTTGTAGATAATGCAATGTTCATGACTTTAATTATTTCAACTATTTCTTTAGGTGTTGTCGTACCAACATTAAAAGAGAATAACTTAGGAAAAACCGCAATCGGACAAATCATTTTATTAGTCGCTGTTATTGCAGACTTAGTTACAATGATTTTACTCGCCGTATTTGTCGGATTAAATTCTGAAAGCGGCCAAAGCATGTGGCTCCTACTCCTTCTATTCGGAGCAGGTATTATCATTTACTTTATTGCAAAACGCTTCAAAAACATCCCATACTTAGATAGCTTAAAAGCTGGTAGTGTACAAATTGATACTCGAGCTGTTTTTGCACTTATCTTAATTTTAGTAGGGTTATCTGAATCTGTTGGTGCAGAAAATATTTTAGGTGCCTTCTTAGCAGGTGTACTCGTATCGTTATTATCACCAAATGAAGATATGGTTGAAAAACTTGATTCCATCGGATACGGTTTCTTCATTCCTATTTTCTTCGTAATGGTTGGTGTAAATCTAGAAGTCTGGTCTATTTTTAAAGAACCTTCTAGTATGCTAATGATCCCAATTTTAATTGTAGGACTCTTTATTTCAAAACTTTTACCATCACTCGTCCTACGTAAATGGTATCCGCGTAATATCGTACTCGGAAGTGCCATCTTATTAACATCAACACTTTCCTTAGTTATTGCGGCGGCACAAATTGGTGAAAAACTAGGAATCATCAGCCCAAGTTTATCCGCTTCTCTTATTTTAAGTGCAGTTATTACTTGCATTTTTGCACCTATATTATTTAAAAAGATGTTCCCAAAAGTGGAAACACCAAAACCGAAAGTATCTATTATTGGCGCGAGCAGAATTACTCTTCCATTATCACTTGATTTAAAACGAGAAGACTATGATGTAACGCTATATATGATGCGCCAAAATAAAATAAATGATGAGGAAGCGAAATCACATGACTTCCCTATCGTGAAATTAGATGATATTACAATTGAATCATTAACTGAACGAACAGCATTTGATGCAGATCGCGTTGTCGTTGCAACAAGTGATGATGAACAAAACTTATTATTAGCAGAACATGCGAAAGAACTAGGTGTTGAACATGTCATTGCAAGTGTAGAAGATCCACTTCTACAAGAAAAAGCAACACAAGAACATATCGCTGTATTCTCGACTATTAACTCTACACGGATTTTATTACGTGCTCTTATCGATAAACCGAGTCTCGTTCGTTTAATTACAACAGCGAACGAAACAGTACGTGAAGTTGAACTACGTAGCAATAAATATAACGGCATCGAGCTTCGTCGCCTTCCATTTTTAGGTGATGTACTTATCATCCAAATTTACCGAGGTAATAAAGCATTAATACCGCATGGTGATACGAGGTTACAACATGGTGACACACTGCTTGTAACAGGTTCAAAAGAACATATTAATACACTAAAAAACATATTAGAATAGAAAATGCCCCTCACATAATTGAGGGGCATTTTTTTCCATTCTATATGGTAAAATGTTACTATCACATATTATGGGGATGGATCACATTATGTCTATTGTAACTTTAGCTCTATTATTATTAGCGGAAGTACTCGTTGCTATTATTCTCATCGGTGTTAGCATTGAAATTTGTAGTTACGGCTGGAAAAAATCAACTGGCGTCAAATATACTTGTCTCTTGCTTTCGCTCCTTCTTGGAACCGCTAGCATACTCGGACTTTTCGCTGCACCTGCCTATTTCTTTATACAACTAACAGAAAAAGGCTTATAAGGAAGGATGTTAATATAATTACCGTGAAATGTATTGATGCATCTGAAACTTGCGTATTACGTCAAAAATTTTCACACCCGAATCAAACAGTAACAGATTGTAAATACTCTTCCGACTACGAAGCAGATACCTTTCACTTAGGTGCTTTTCTAAGCGATGAACCGATTAGTATCGCTTCCTTCTCAAAAAAATATACCCTGACTTACCAACAGGTGTTCATTATCGACTACGTGGAATGGCAACATTACCTAACTTTCGAAACAAACACGCTGGAAGCTCCTTAATTCAAAAAGCGTAACAAGTCTTGCAAGAGCGTAAAGCAAATATTTTATGGTGTAATGGCCGAATTACTGTAACTGACTATTACAAGCGCTTAGGCTTCTAGGAACATGGTGTAATCTTTGAAATTGAACCGATTGGCCTTCATAAAGTATTGTATATAAAAAGATATAAGAAAAGCTTTCCGCAATACGGGAAAGCTTTTCTTATATTTCAATCTTCACTTTTTATTTTTTTCATATATATGTATATAAACAAACTAGGAACTAAAAAACAAGCAACCATAATAAGTCCTGTCATACTAATTTCCTTTATCGAAATATCTGGTGTTACAATGATACAAATAGCTAAAATCCCAATAATAATACCTACCGGAATGAATAATAGTTTCATAAAATAGCTGCGTGATACTCCGCCCGTATGCTCATACACTTGCACCGAATTTTTTAAGTTTAAAAAGTTAATACCTATTATCCCGCACATAAATACCATTAATAAATCCGAAATACTTTCATATCCTGCACCTTGCAAAACATAGCGATAAAAAACAATACCTAGTATGACGATATTTTGTAAGATGAAAACGAGTCTAATATGTTTTAGCCCCTCAATCATTAAACGTTCATCTTTCACGATTCTCATCCCCTCACTCCTCTTCCTCCCAAAATAAATCATTTAATGTTTTATCTACCGCATAACAAATTTTCAAACATAAATCTAAAGACGGGTTGTATTTCCCCTTCTCAATTAAACTAATCGTTTGCCTTGTAACGCCTACTTTTTCTGCTAATTTTTGCTGTGTTAAATCTAACTGAACACGCGCGACTTTTATTTTACTTACAGCCATTCATGTTCCTCCTCTACCTTAATTGTAACATATATATTCCATTAAGTAATTTATATTTTGCGTAATTAATTTAATTTTCACTTTCCCCCGCTATTTGCGGGTAATAAACCCCTCACTAATTATAGTTTCACTTTATTATACACAAAAAAGGAGCCTCTCATAAGAAGCCCCTCTTCTATATCTATATTATAAGAATAAATGACATCCAAATAAAATTGTAAATAAGTATAGTAACGGATGTACTTCCATCCCTTTCCCTTTCACAATCTTTAAGACCGGATACACTAAAAATCCGATTGCAATTCCATTCGCAATACTAGACGTTAACGGAATACCTACAAAAATTAAAAATGCTGGTAATGCATCTTCAAACTCATCCCAATTAATATCACGAATACTTTGTGCCATTAAACTACCGACAATAATTAATGAAGGAGCTGTAATAGCAGCTACACTTGATAAAGATGCAATTACAGGACTGAAAAATGCCGTTATAATTGTTAGTCCAACAACTACAATACCTGTTAATCCCGTTTTACCACCCGCAGCAATACCAGCTGACGATTCAATTGTCGCTGCTGTTGGGCTTGTACCAAAGATAGAACCTGTCGTTCCGCCAATCGCATCTGCAATAAACGCTTTACCAAAACGTTTCTCTGTATTATCTGTAATTAAACCTGCTTGTTTAATTAAACCGAGTAATGCACCTGTCGTATCAAATAAAAGTACAAGTAAAAATGAAAATACAACACCATATAATCCATACTGAATTACATCTGAAAAGGCATTGATTGGATTTGAAACGATAATACCCTCTGGTAAATGAGGCATCGCTACAATTTTATCCTCAAACTTCAGTTGCCCCGTAAAGAAGGCGATAATTCCTGTCACAATCATACTAATAAATAATGCACCACTCACACGTAATACCATTAATACCGCAGCTAAAATTAAACCAATTAAAGTTAAAATAACGGCTGGTGAATGAAAATCACCAATCGTAACTAAATTAGATGGATGATCAACGATAATTCCAGATAGACGTAATCCAATAAAAGCAATAAATAGTCCAATTCCACCTGCAATTGCATGCTTTAAACTATCAGGAATTGCGACAATTAACTTTTGCCTAAATGAAGTGAAAGATAATAAAAGAAAAATAATACCTGTTACAAATACTGCCGAAAACGCAATGACATATGTAATCCCCTCTGCCTGTTGAACAACAGAATAAGAAAAATATGCATTCATCCCCATAGCTGGAGCAATAACAATTGGATAGTTAGCTAAAAACGACATACATAGCGTCCCAATAACTGTCGCAATAATAGTTGCCGTAAAAGCTTGATCAAATGGTACACCTGCATCAGATAATATTTTCGGATTGATGACAAGAATATACGCAAATGTAAAAAAAGTTGTGATGCCAGCTAAAAGCTCTTGCTTCACAGAAGTGTTATATTGTTGTAATTGAAACATGCTTATGTACCCTTCCTACATCTGAATTATTATCACACATTCTTTTCTTACTAGTATGTGAGAAAATATAATACTTAATCTTAACAATCAATAAAAAGAAGAGTCAATATATTCTCTAATAGTGAGAATTTTAAGTTTAAGTCTGACAACTTCAGATGTAGTACAGTTCTTTTATGATTATTTTTGTAGCATAACAGATAGAAATGTTTTATAATTTGAAATAGTTAAATATTTAGGTAGCTCATTCTACAAGGGGGATTCTTCTTATGCAGCACACAAACAAATCTGGAACTTTAAATCGAGGTTTAAAAGAACGACATATTACTTTAATGTCACTCGGTTCAGCTATTGGCGTTGGACTATTTTTAGGATCTGCTTCTGCTATTAAACTAGCTGGTCCTTCCATCTTACTAGGTTATATGATCGCTGGACTCGTTATTTTTTTCATTATGCGAGCGCTCGGAGAAATGGCAATTGAACAACCGGTTGCCGGTTCTTTTAGTAAATACGCTAATGATTATATCGGCCCACTTGCTGGCTATATTACTGGTTGGAACTACTGGTTCTTATGGGTTGTTACTTGTATGGCTGAAATTACGGCGGCTGGAATTTACATGCAGTACTGGTTCCCAGATATCCCGCGCTGGACTTGGGCACTACTCGCTCTATTATTAATGAGCGCTTTCAACTTCTTATCAGTAAAAGTATTTGGAGAACTTGAGTTTTGGTTTGCTCTCATTAAAATTGTCACAATTATCTGTATGATAGTAGTTGGAGCTGGCATTATTTTATTCGGATTCGGAAATGGTGGTATCGCTACTGGTATTTCAAATCTTTGGTCACATGGTGGCTGGTTCCCAAATGGATTTTCCGGATTACTACTCTCCTTACAAATGGTATTATTCGCTTATTTAGGCGTTGAACTAATTGGTGTTACAGCTGGTGAAGCTCAAAACCCGAAGAAAACACTCGCAAAAGCTATCGATAACGTATTTTGGAGAATCCTAATCTTTTACGTCGGGGCATTATTCGTTATGATGGCAATTTATCCATGGAACGAACTTGGTGAGAAAGGAAGTCCATTCGTATTAACATTCCAACAAATCGGCATTGCAAAAGCAGCAGGTATTATTAACTTTGTCGTATTAACAGCTGCACTTTCTTCTTGTAACGGTGGTTTATTTAGTACAGGGCGTATGCTATTTACATTGGCACAACAAAAGAAAGCTCCTGAAAGATTCGGTCGTTTAAATAAAAATGGGATTCCAAGTCAAGGAATTGTAGCAACGGCTATCGTTTTACTTGTTGGTGTTATATTAAACTACCTTGTGCCTGCAAAGGTGTTTACATGGTTAACTAGTATTTCAACTTTCGGGGCAATTTGGACCTGGGGAATTATATTAGTCGCTCAAATTAAATTCCGTAAAGGATTATCAACTGAGAAAAAAGACAAGCTAACGTATAAAATGCCTTTACATCCATTAAGCTCTTACTTCTCACTTGGCTTCCTTGCACTTGTACTATGTATAATGGCGTATTCAGAAGATACACGAATTGCATTAATCGTTGGCCCAATTTGGCTTATTGGCTTAGCTATCGTGTATTACATGAAAGGGTTTCATAAGATTGATGAAACACCTACTTCAAAGATTAGTTAAACAATTTATCCCTTCCTTATTAATTGGAAGGGGTTTTTTATTGTCTATATAAATATTTCTCAACAAAATTCACGGTATTTTTACAATTTTTTAATATTTTTTACGTTTTCTGTCTTTATTTTTTCAGAAAAATAAATTACATTATTAAAGCACATATATTTATTATTAGGGGGATTCTTCTATGAAGAATAAAAAATGGATTACATTTTCTTTAGCAACAGCAATTACACTTAGTATGGGGAGTTCGTTCATACCGTCTACTTATGCCGAAAGCTCTGTAGACCCAGCTCCTGAAATTGCTGCAAAGGTTGTAAATCAAAACAATGGGAAGAAAGTATTATTTGATAATACGCACGGTCAAACTGCAGGGACAGCTGACTGGGTTATTGATGGCGGCTTTTCTGATTTCGGAAACGGCATTGCCCAAAATGGATATCATGTAAAAGAACTTCGTAAATCAACACCTATTACATACGAAGACTTAAAAAATTACAACGTGTTTATCGTTCCAGAGGCAAATATTCCTTACAAAAAATCTGAACAAGATGCAATGTTACAATATGTAAAAAATGGCGGCAGTATCTTCTTCATTGCCGATCATTATAATGCAGATCGTAATAAAAATCGCTGGGACTCTTCTGAAGTATTTAATGGATATAGACGCGGTGCTTGGGAAAATCCCGCAAAAGGAATGTCTAACGAAGAAGCAAACTCACAAGCTATGCAAGGAGTAGAAAGTTCCGATTGGCTATCTAATAATTTTGGTATTCGCTTCCGTTACAATGCACTTGGTGATGTTTCAGCTAAAAACATTGTTTCGCCTGAACAATCATTCGGAATTACACAAGGTGTTTCATCGGTAGCAATGCATGCTGGTTCTACTCTAGCAATTACAAATCCAAAACTAGCAAAAGGACTTGTTTATCTTCCAGAAAACCCATCAAAATGGAATAACGCTGTTGATAGTGGTGTTTATAACGGCGGTGGCGTTGCAGAGGGTCCATATGCTGCAATTGCAAAAGTAGGACTTGGAAAAGCTGCCTTTATCGGTGACTCTTCTCCTGTTGAAGATGCTACGCCAAAATACGTTCGTGAAGATTCTGGCCAAACAAAGAAAACTTACGATGGTTATAAAGAAGAAAACGATGCTGTTTTACTAGAAAATATCGTAAATTGGCTATCGAAACAAGAGACATTTACAAGCTTAGATCAAGTAAACGGTTTACAACTTGATTCACCTACTGCTTTACAAACATTTGAACAACCAAGCTTATCAACAGAGCCACAACCAGAACCTTGGAGTGCACCAAACGCTGGTTATCAATGGTTTAATACAAATACATTTAAACCTGGTTCATACGGATATAACGGCGCCGTAACAGCAAACGATTATGTGATTACACGCCCTAGCATTCTACCAAACAATGAAGTGTTCCAAATAAAGATTCAAGTAAACAACTTATTACCTAATACAACTTATAATAACTATTCTTTAGGTATCTTCACGACTGGCGGAACACAGGTAGCAAAAGTCCAAAATACAAACGGCACTTGGCCATCTACTTTCGGATATAGTAGCGCCTTCTCATTCACAACAGACAGCTTTGGTTCCGCTGAAAAAATTGTGAACGTACAACTTGATTCAAATACAACTGGACAAGCAACACTTCGTCTACGCCAAAATACAACTGCTAAATATAATGAAGCTGTAACGATTAATAAGAAGTAAAAGAAAAGGCAATCCACATGCGGATTGCCTTCTTCTCATTTCTCTTCTTTTGAGAAAAACATTCTGGAAATGACGATACCTATACTACCTACAATTAAGAATAACACTGCCCTGATCATCATTGAAACTTCTGGTAAGTCTAGAAGGAATAACTTTCCTATCGTTACTACTAAAACAACTAAGCCAGCATACAATATTTCATTCATATTTTTATTCCGTCCAAGCCAAACTGCAAATAATGCATATACCATCCATAATAACGATACTGATACGCTTATTATACTTCCATCTGTAGAAAGAACTTCGCCAACTCTAGTAATTGTAATAAATACAATGACCATGAACCAATAGAGAGCTATAGAATAAACATATTTTCCAAAACTCGTTAATACATCTTTCGCTCGTTTCATGCAATAATAAAATGTACCTATTAAAATAATATGAGCAACAAACCCAGCTGAAACAAAATGATCAAACGGGCTAAAAATCGTCTGTACCATTCCAATCGCATAAATAGTGGCACTTACATACAGTTTAATTTGTTGTTTTGCTTTAATAGAAGTAACCATACCGAGAAAACCTTGTAACAATAATACAATTGCTGCATTCACTAAACTGTACTCGTATAAAATCGCTAAACTAAATGACCCCATTGCAAAACCAAATAAGAGATTTGCAAATATAGACTGTTTATTCTTCCTATATTCAAGTACAAACATAACAGTATGCACGAGTGCACTTATGACCAATCCCCACGTAGTAAAATCAGGTATTTTTACAATAGATAAAATAAAGAAAACGGCATTTGTACTAAATATCGCTACTCTTGCTTCTTGTATAAACTCTCTCTCTGAAAACATATGCCAAAATAACAGCAAATGAATTACACCATATACAATCGTTAACTGTATTTGCAAATTCTCTACTAATATCGACATAACAGCAAAGAAGACAAACAGGACAATGGCAGCAACAACATAAGAAATCATATATAAGTACTTATAACGATTTTTCAACGCATACCATAATAAACTAAGTGTTAATATCGTCTCATATCCAAAGAAAATATAAGGATTCGGAGTCGTACTATTTAACAAGAACGGAACGAAGAAAGCTCCGACCGCTACGAAGATAGTAAGGTATTCCGATTGATACTTTTTCGCTAAATAAATCCCTAAAATAACCCATACAATATTACAGATAAACGCAATACTTGCTGGAATAAATCCATATAAATAATGTGCCGCAAACGTCGTTAAAACAATGCCTGTAATACTTCCTCCAGCTAATACTAACCCTAACGCTTGCCGCTCTCGTTTAATTTGAATATCCCCTATATAATACAAACCGATAGATAAGGCGATACCAAACACAATTCGTATCGCTGGTGTTAATAAACCAGCATCTACCCCTGCTTTAAATAACCAAATAACCCCAAGTAGCATAATACCGACAAATATACGCGGCAACCATGTTTGGCAAAACTTAATAATATTGAATGGTTCCGGTTTAAAAGCAGATATATTTACTTGTTTTTCCTCAACTTTTTGCACGGGCTCTTTGATCTTTACTACATCTTCTTGTAATTTTTCATCTATTATCGTTTCGATATATACTTTCTTTTCCTTACTAACATGTTGCTGAGCGTTTTCTACTTCTATTTCCCTTTGTTTTGCTTTCAACTCAAAAAGTGCTTCTTGCATCGTTTCAATTGTAGTTTCGAGTGCTTCTATTTTCTTATTCAAATCTTCCTTCATATGCTCCCCCCTCACCATTCATTCGAAACCTATATATTACCAATTATCTTTATCATACTCTTAGTCTATTCATTTTTAAAACTATTTTTCCAAAAAAAGAAAGGTGTTTTCCCATTATAGAAAACACCCTTTCACTTATTTGTCCTTATTTATCATGATACTAACGATTACACCAATACACACACCTACAAGAGCTGGAATGATCCATCCTACACCTTCTGTATAAAACGGAATATACTTCAATATTGGCGTCCACTGATTCGTCATCACATTTTTATTTAAAATATCGATTGCACTAAATACCACTACAATCAAAATTGTAACAGGATATATGCACACATACTTCCCAATATATTTATGGAATAACCCTAAAATAATAAGCGTTAATGCAATTGGATAAATAAATCCAAGAATCGGTACTGAAACTTTTAAAATTTGTGTTAACCCTAAATTAGCTAAAATCATACTAATAAAGCTCAATATAAACGCCCAAACTGTATACGATACTTTCGGAAATACACTTGTAAAAAACTGACTACAAGATGTAACAAGTCCAATTGAAACACATAAACACGCAATAGTAAAAATAAGGCCTAACAAAACTACTCCGCCTTGTCCAAATAACGTCGTCATCACTTGTGCTAACACATTCGCCCCATTATTAAACGTACCTAACGAACCGCTAATTGAACCCACATATCCGAGGATGACATAAATAATAGATAATAAAAGACCTGCTCCAATACCAGCAATACTCATATATTTCGCTAAGCCTTGATCATCTTCAATACCTTTTGCACGTAAAGCATTTGCAATAACAATACCAAAGATTAAAGCCGCTAGCGCATCCATCGTTAAATATCCATCTAAAAATCCTTGGAACATAGGAACTTGTCCGTAATTTCCAGTAGCCTCTTTCACACTACCAACTGGTGTAAACATAGTTTTTATAAAAATAAGTGCAATCATACATAATAATAAAGGCGTTAAAACCTTCCCAAATAAGCCCATTAATTTAGATGGCGATAAACTTAACCAGTAAACAAAGCTAAAGAAAACGATCGTATAAACTAGTAAAACTACACTACCCGATTCTGGGAATAACTGACCTGGTCCCATTTCAAATGCTAGACTTCCTGCACGTGGTATACCAAGACCAGGTCCAATAAATAAGTACACAATACACGGAAAAATAATTGCAAATGAAGAATGTACTCTACCCGCTAACGTTTGAAAGCTTCCTGCTTTTGCAACAGCAATAACACCTAATATCGGAAGACCTGTTGCTGATATAATAAAACCTAACAGCGCAATCCACACGTGTTCTCCTGCTTCATATCCAAGGAAAGGCGGAAAGATAAGATTCCCCGCTCCAAAAAACATAGAGAATAGCATAAGACTAATAAGTAAAATTTCTTTTTTCTGTAACAATTTCATTTCTTTCTCCTTCTTCAATTTCATCTCTTGTGAAATCAATTCCACATATAGAAAAACGCGATAATCCGCTTCCTTACAAAGAAAACATAGTCCATAGTCTATCACAAAAGAAATGCCCATTCTATAGCTATTTCCCTTTTCCAATTTCTTCTGAAAAATCAACCTTTCCCCGCATTAACGGACAGTAAGACTCCCCCCCTAATAATTAAGCTAATAACCGGATATCCAGTGGGAATCAAACTGCCCATAAAAGCCCGATTCGTTCAACTAATAATCATATTGGAATAAAATCTTCCAATATGATTAAAGTTTCACTTCATTGACTTATAATAGTTAATAAAGTAAAATATTAAATATACAAAATTATTAACCTTGTTTTTGTTTGTGTCAGGAGGAAAATAACATGGAATCAGCGATACAACTAGAAAAAGAACAGCAAAGAAAAAAGAAACATCCTCCAGGTTTATACTTACTCTTCTTTACAGAAATGTGGGAAAGATTTAGTTACTATGGATTACGAGGATTATTAACATTATATTTAACGACAGCTTTAGTAAGCGGTGGTCTTGGGTTTAGTCCCGCATGGGCACTCTCCATTTACGGATTTTATACTGGAGCCTGTTATTTCACACCAATGATTGGTGGATACTTAACAGACCGTTTTCTAGGTAGAAGAAAAGCCATCACAATTGGTGGTATAACGATGGCAATCGGTAACCTTACACTATTTGCCTTGCAAAACCAATTAGGCCTATACCTCGGATTAGCGCTTATTATTATCGGTAATGGATTCTTCAAACCGAATATCTCTACACTGGTTGGAGAATTATACGAAGAGAATGATCCAAAACGTGATAGTGCATTTACCATTTTCTACATGGGTATTAACGTTGGGTCATTTTTAGCTCCACTCGTTTGCGGATTTTTATCAGAAAATTTATTCAAAACAACAGTTGATGGCGTTGTACATTACGGATTCCGTTACGGTTTCTTAGCAGCTTCAATCGGAATGATCATTGGACAAATTTTATTTACAACACTATCAAATCGCTTCCTTGGTGATATCGGTAAAAAACCAACTCGCGATTTGCAAACAGCTGCTGGACAACCATCAGTAGGAGATACACCGTTAACAAAAAAAGAAAAACAACGTACCGCAGTTATCGTCATTTTAACGTGCTTCGTTGTCTTCTTCTGGGCTGGTTTTGAACAAGCTGGTAGTTCATTAACACTATATACAAACAAATTTGTAGACCGCTCTGTGTTCGGATGGGAAGTTCCAACATCTTGGTTCCAATCGGTCAATCCATTATTTATTATTTTACTTGCCCCAGTCATTTCAGCATTATGGGCAAAACTTGCAACTCGCAAGCGCGGGGATTTAAAAATCCCAACCAAAATGGGACTTGGTATGATCTTACTCGGTATCGGTTATATCATACTTGTTATCGCTACATTAAAAACAGGTAGTGACGAACATAACATTACGGAAAAAGCAAACTTACTATTTATCGTCTTTACGTATCTTTTCCATACGTTAGGTGAGCTATTCTTATCACCTGTCGGACTATCAATGGTTAGTTCTCTCGCTCCAGTAAAACTTGCTTCTTTACTAATGGGTGTATGGCTAGCAAGTTCAGGTATCGCCAATATTTTAGGTGGACAACTTGCAAGCTTCACAACTTCACTTGGATATGCTGAAGTGTTTACTGTTATCGGCGCTGTAGCGATTGTTTTAGGTTGTGTTTTATTATTAATCTCTAAAAAACTAGTAAAATGGATGGATTAAAAAAAAGATGAGGAATTTCTCCTCATCTTTTTTATGCCTTCTTACCTTTTTCTATTGCTTGCTCATACAACTCTTTATGTTCTTTATATTCACTTGGCACGAAACTCTTATAGAAAAATGAAAACCAGCTGTCTCCCTTTTTAAATCCTTCTTCTCGAATTTCCGTTGCTTTTTTATTCGATTTAAATCCTTCAGTAAACCATTTTTTTAATGAGCCATTCTTTTCATACTTGGCAGGAATCTTCAAATCATAGTTTTCAAACGCATACTTATATCCAGCCTTTTCTACTGCCTTTTTTGTAGACTTATAGCCTTTTTCATACGCTGTTTCATATGACTTCACGTATACATCTTTCTCATTATTTCCAGGATTCTTTTCAGCTAGTTCCTTACCAGCCTTTTCCCCTAGTTCAGCTTGCTCTTTTTCAATTTTTTCTGTTCTCTCTTTATTTCCCACTTGGAAACCTTCTGCAAAGATCTGCTTAAAATCTGGAGTAATTTGACTATCGTCCATCGTCTCTTGTGCTAAGCCCTGTTCTTTTCCTTTTTCAAAATGCGTTTTCTTCTGCTCTTCTAAAGACCAAGTAGTAGTATAAGCAGTTGTAAATGCTTGTTTATATGTATCTGATTTTCCAGCTAAATGTACTTGTACGTCATTTTTCCCTGCTTTAAAATCAGTCTCTCCATTTTTTTCGCCTTCAAGTTGACCTTTCTCCATATCAACTTGGCGCTTAGCTTCCTCTTGCTTACGTGCCTCTTCTGCTTTTCTTTGTTCCTCAGCTACACGTTGTCTCTCTTCTTCAGCTTTACGCTGTGCTTCTGCAGCACGTTGTTTTTCAGCTTCTACAGCACCATTATTATTTTGGCTAGGAGCTGGACTCGTTGCACCACTACTAGAAGCTGGTTTATTGTGATAATGATATTCCCCGTACTGTAATCCCCATTTTTCACAGTTTGTACGACACGTATGTCCACCATTCGCATCTGTACGTCCTGGATGCGCATAAGCTGAAATTGGAGCTATCAATAACGCTACACTTGTTGTTAAAAGAAGTTTCTTCACCTGTTGTCTCACTCTTGTTCCTCCCAAAATTTAGAATTCTAACTTTATTATACATAAATAGAAGGATTTTTAAATACAAACTAAAATATTCTATTATTTCTCAAAAGTAGTAAAAAAGAAGGTCAACTCTTTAAAGAGTTGGCCTTCTTTTTTATTTCTTCGCCTTCGTTCCTACTAAATCACCAGCTACAACATAACGCTTAGAATTATCTTTTACAGATACACATGTAATAAGCGTTATCTCATCTTTCCCATGATCTTCTACAACTTCCCATTTATCCGGAGTTACTTCAGATACACCAGTAACAGCGTACTCATATTCATTTTCATTATCATATAAATAAATTTTATCGCCTTTTTTCAAAGATGCTATATCACTAAATAAAACACCTTTTTTAGACATGTTATGCCCTGCTAGTGCGTAATTCCCTTTTCCCATTACTTGATTTTCTTTTACTGTCGCTGCACCTGATAACAGGTTTTTCTCAGTAGAAGATTTTAAAACAGGAATTTCTAATGAAACACTTGGAATCGAAATACGACCGATTACTTGTTTTTTATCTAACGATGCATTCGCTACTTCTGCCAAGTCTGGTTGATTAATTTTTGACGCATCTACAAATTCTGTCTCATGCTTTTCATAATCCATCTTTTGAACAGCTTGCACATTTTCAGTCTGTTTCTTTTCAGCCTTATATCCATCATAAAATGGCTTTCCAATTAAAACCCCACCTACAACAAATAGAAGGATTGCTACTATACTATAAATTCTTTGCTTATTCATATACAATTCCTTTCCCTTACAAAATCTTACTCTATATAAAATGATAAAATAATATTGCTATATGTACAAGTATAAGCTGAAAAGAAACCTTCTTGCCGATGCAAGAAGGTTTCTTTTTAAGCAATTTTATTTCGATATAAAGACACGTGAAAAATCGTCATCTGAATAAAGAAGATACTAAATGCAATATATATCGGATATGCAGGAACATATAGAATAACAATTGGAGAAAGAGTTAAAAACCCAACCGCACAAGGCAACACATACCATAATGACATAAATGTAGTACGACAAGCCTTTTCTGTAATTGCCTTTTCACGCTCATCTTCTTGAGGAAATAATAGTGGAAACATCCAATACGAGAGCTCTTTATATTTTTTCTTTTGAATTTTATAAAGAACCGTCGATACAATACCAAATGTTAAAAGTAATCCGAGCGGTATTAAACTTATTGAAACTTCAAATGGTACTCTCTTCGTTTGAATAAAATTAGCGACTTCAATAGTAAAATAATACAACTCAATAAAAGCCCAACCTGCTAATACCATTAAAAGTACATTTAGCATATAAGAAAATACAAGTCTATTCATCCTCTTTCCCCTCCTTATTTAAAACAAACACATCTTCCATCTTTAACTGGAACACATCACAAATCGTAAGTGCCAATAACAACGAAGGAACGTAATCCCCTTTTTCAATTGCAGCAATTGTTTGTCTCGTCACTCCAACCTTCTCTGCTAATACACTTTGCGAAAAATTGAAGCGAGCCCTTAATTCTTTCACTCTATTTAAAATGGTCAATTTTACCACCTCTCACCATCATTGTATGCTATCCTTAACAAAATGTAAACTCAACTTAACATAATTTTCACAAAAAAATCCAACTTTACGTATTGTAAAGTTGGATTACGTGTTAGTTTAAAATTGTAACTTTAACATTTTTTCTGCCCCAATTACTAGATGAAGCTTTATCAGGCATTAAAACATCGATTTTGTGACCTTTAATTGCGCCACCAGTGTCTGCTGCAATTGCTTGTCCATAACCTTCAACATATACAGTAGAACCTAATGGAATAACACTTGGATCTACAGCAATTAATTTCATTCCTGGGTTTGCAGTTAGATTATAGCCTCCCCATGCAGAATACACTTGTTGGCCTGGTGCATAACCATTTTCAGCTGGATCTGCTGTATAAGCTGTTGCATGTACATATATTTCTCTTCCACCAGCAGTTGGCTTCGAAGGTTGTGCAGGTTCTACCTTCGAATTATTATTCGCAACAGGTTCAGCTGGTTTATTAGCTTTCTCTTGCTTTTGTTTTTCAGCAATTTCTGCTTGTGCTTTCACTAAAGCTTCTTGCTCAGCCTTTGCAGCCGCTTCTGCTTTTGCACGCTCTTCTGCTGCAATTCTTGCTGCTTCTTGCTCACGAGCAATCGTCTCTTGTACTGCCTTCATATTTGACTCAATTTTAGCTTTTTCTTCTGCTGCTAAATTAAGTTGGCTTGCAATCTGATTGTATTTAGCTTGAACTGTCTGTAAGTTATCTTGACGTTTTTTCAAGTTATCTTGCAAATCAGCTTGCGCTTTTGCTAATTTTTGTTTGTCTACTACTAAAGATGCTTCTTTTTCGTCAATTGTTTTCTTATCTTCTTCAATTTGACGAAGATCTTGTTCTTGTAGACGTAAAATTTCTTTATCAGCTTCTAAAATAGTAGAAACTGCATTCATACGTTGTAAGAAATCTGCAAAGTTTTTTGACTCTACAACAACTTCTACTACTAAACTTGTATTTGAACTGTTTTGAACAGAAACCATACGTTTTCTCATAATATCTTTACGAGCAAGGACTTTATCCTCTAAAACGACAATTTCATTCTTTTTTTGCTCAATCTGCTTATGTGTTTCATCGATTTTACGTTGAATAGCAGCTTGATCCTCTTTATTTTTTGCAATTGTATTATTTAAGTTATGTAGTTCGTTTTCAATACCTTGAATCTCTTTACTAACAGCTTGCTTCTCTTGCTCTTTCTTCTGCATATCTGCATCGTTTTGCTGCAATTGCTGTTGCATGTTGTTAAGTTTCTCGTCGTTTGACTCTGCTTTTACAGCGACTGTACTAGAAAGACCGATAATTCCTGCTAATACTAGACTACTGATTCGCTTAAAATAGTTCATAATCCGACTCCCTTCTTATACAGTTATACATGATTTATTTTACAGTTTGTTTACAATACTATTAAATACAGTTTATTTTTCATGACAAAAAATAGGGAATTATAAATAAAATGTAATAGATTCTTAAATATTTAACAATTCCTATATTTAAAAATTATAAAAGATGCTAAAATCCAAATATAGAGAAAATATAACTTCCAAAGGCGGTTGAAATAAATACATGTTTACTCAAAAGAAATCACTCCAACATAAAATTGATCAATTAGAAGATCGTATAAAAGAATTAGAGGCAGAATTAAAACAAAAAGATATTGAAAAACAAAATATGATTTCTTCTATCCATGACCGTGTGCAAAACGTCGTTCAAGAGCATCAACTTGTAAATAACCAGCACCATACACTCCAAAATTTAATTCAGCAATTAAACTCGTGTTTTGAAAATGTTTCAACACGTACAACAAATTCTAATGAATTAAATAGTGAAATGTTACAAAAAGAACAAAGCTTAATTCAGTCTATTGAAGAGATTATTGACTGCTCTAATGAAGGAAAAGAATCTGTTCACCGTTTACTTATTGTAATTAATAAATTAGGTGAACAATCTCAGCGCACGTCTAACAGTATGAATCATTTAAGTGAACGCTCAAAAGAAATCGAACAAATTGTAGAAGTCATTCAAAACATTGCAGCACAAACAAATTTACTTGCGCTAAATGCAAGTATTGAAGCAGCGCGTGCTGGAGAGCACGGTAAAGGGTTTGCGGTTGTTGCCAATGAAGTAAGAAAACTAGCAGAAAGTACGGCAGAGAGTACAAAGAATATTGGCAACTTAACGAAAAAAATTCAAGAAGAAATTGAAAAAGCATACGAAAACACAAAAGATAATTTACATTTAGTCGATGAAGGTGTAGAAATGAGTGCCGATACAAACGCTAGAATCGAAAACATTTTAATTATGATTCAAACGTTACAAAATGGTGCTACAAATGTTATTCAAGCAATTGAAAACCAAAAATCTTGTAATGATGATATATTAAGAGAATTTGCAAACACTCAACAAATGTTCCAAAAATTAAATACTACTATTATGAACCATATTCATGATGCAGAAAAAGTCGATGTTCAATTGACTAATGGTCTTCAAGAAACAGTATCTTCTCATTAACAATAAAAACCCCTTATATCGCTATAAGGGGTTTTTATTATATTTCGAATATTTATTTCTTCCCAATATTCATCTATATCTTTGTTATAATGGGAAAGTTGTTTCTTTAGACTAATTAACAAGGAGGATGTTATGGAACAATTTTACTACATTTTAAAATACTTAATTCTTGGTCTGTTCCAAGGACTAACAGAACCAATTCCGATTTCTTCAAGTGGTCACCTCGTTTTAGCACAACATTTGCTAGGACTAAAAATAGAAGGATTTAGCTTTGAACTACTTGTTAATTCAGCTTCATTACTAGCTGTATTACTTATTTATAGAAATGATTTAATTCGTCTAACAAAGAATGGTCTATCTTATATATTTACAAGAGCAGAAGATGCAAAATCAGATTTCTTCTTCATTATTTACCTTGTAATTGCAACTATTCCAGCAGGTGTAATTGGCGTTTTATTTAAAGATTATATCGACCAGTACTTAAAAGGCGTGAAAATGGTTGGGATTTCCCTTCTTATTACCGCTGTCGGTCTTTGGATTATTAGAAACTTACGCGGGCGTAAAAATGATGGTGACCTTTCTATGAAAGATGCAATCATTATCGGATTAGCTCAAGCTTGTGCACTTATCCCTGGAATTAGCCGATCTGGCGCTACAATTGTAGCAGCGATGTTACTCGGTATGAAGCAAGAGACCGCTCTTCGCTTCTCATTCTTACTATATATTCCTGTTAGCTTAGGTGGGTTATTGCTAAGTATTACAGATATTGCTAAAGATCCTAATTTAGACACATTATTCGTACCATATATCGTTGCGTTTATAGCAACATTTATCATGACATATATTTCATTAAAATGGTTTATGAACATTATGGCAAAAGGAAATTTAAAATATTTCTCTTTCTATTGTATTATCGTAGGGGTACTTACTATCATTTTCTTATAAAGTAAACTTACAAATTTAAAGCGAGTCATTCTACTACACTAAGATGGCTCGCTTTTTTATACTTCTATTAAGTTGAAGTGCCTTATTTACTTTAAATTTTCAGAATAGTATAATATTAATTATATTCCTACTAATAAAAATCCGTCTTCTTTACTACTATTATAAAAGAGGTGTTCCTATGTTTATTGTTACTAAACTAATTCATATTAAATATGGCTATGAGAATGATTTACTATATTCACTTAAACAATATTATCCATCAACTGGAACAAATGGTTTTATTAACATAGAATTTTCACATATGCATCGTACAGATGATGGAGCAAAATATATGGTCCGTATGTTATGGAAAACACAACAAGATTACCATGCGTGGCTTTCTCAAAGAAACGAAAATGAAACTTGGAAGCACAAAATGCAAAACTATATCCTTTCTTCCACATCCAATGCTACTTATATGCATTAAACTTCACTCGATATTCCTAAGGAGCTTTTCCTAATATAAAATGATAAAACCCTCTTACCTTTTCTCATCCAGTAAGAGGGCTTCCCTTATTTATAAACTTTCTTTTCTTGACAATACAAACGAATAACATGTTTATTTTGTTGAAATACATCATGCGTTAGGCGGATAATAATAAAATTTCGTTTTGTTTGATCATCATGAACAAAAACCTGTTCTCCCTCTTGAAAACGCCACACACTTTCAAAAGTTGTAATATGATCCCCACTTACAGAAAAAAGCTCATATCGCATATCTTGTACCCTCTCTCAACTTATAATAATCACAATATCCTTATATTAAATTTAGTATAACTTAATTCCATTAAAATTTATAATTTTTTCTATTTCAAAATATTTTAATTTTGTTTTAAGGTTCTTTTAACGTTATAATGATAAACGAATTTTCATTGAAAGGAGCCTCATTTTGACTGCATATTTATTTCCAGTAAAAACAGCATTTATTTTATTTCCTTTTTTAGCAATGTTTCTCTTAATACCTTTTTTAATATTTAACTACCGAAAGTATGGTTATTTAAATAAATGGCGTTCATTTATTTTGTACTCATTATTACTTTACTTATTAAATGCCTATTTTCTTGTGATTTTGCCGTTACCACAAACATATGATACTTGTAGCCTACAACCGGCTAATACGCAGCACATGCAACTATCACCATTTTATTTCATACAAGAAATTAGTAATCATACTTCGGCAATTTTAACGAAACCAGCTACTTATTTCTATTTATTAAAAGAATCTGCGTTCTTACAAGTAGCATTTAACGTTCTATTAACCGTTCCATTCGGTGTTTATTTACGTTATTATTTCCGACGTAGTTTCTTACAAACAGTTTGTATTTCTTTTTGTCTTTCACTATTTTTCGAACTGACACAGGTAACTGGACTATACGGTATATACAATTGTGCATATCGCTTATTCGATATCGATGATCTATTTTTAAACACATTAGGCGGCGTAATTGGTTTTATCATTGCACCAATATTTACGTACTTCCTTCCGAAAACAAGCGAATTAGATAGTCATATTGATTTAGAAACGAAACCAGTTGGATTCGTTCGTCGTCTTATCGCTATGCAAATTGATTGGCTGTTCTTATCTATCGTCGTTCCTGTCATTAAAAATAAAGGAAACTCTCTATTTATTTCTAATATCCAATCTTACACAAATGTATACGAACTCCTTTTCATTACATGTTCAATCTTTATTTACTTTATTATCATTCCATACTTTACAAATGGAAGAACGATAGGAAAAGCGTTGCTTCGTATTTACATTAAAGGAAAATCAGATCGTATTACGATGAAGGAACTATTCATCCGTTACGGTATATTCTATTTCGTTTTAGGTGGAATCAATTATATTCTTTCTAGTAGCTCTATCTTAAATCTTACAGAGCCTTTAGTATTACTAGTTATACTGTTATTCCAATTCGTAATTAACGGCATATTTATTATTCATGTTTTCTTACATGTATTTAGCCGTGATAAGTTACTATTCTACGAGCATATTAGTCAAACAAGAAATGCGATTATACTAAAAAAAGCTGACAAGTAATACTTTGTCAGCTTTTTTTCATAATCGTAAATAACTTTTCTGTATAAGGGTTTAAAAACATTCCTGTTTCATCTAGTGACTTCCTCATTTTTAGAAACGAATGCAATTCTGGATATATGTTTTGTAACTTTTCGTATGTTAACGTATGCATTTTTCCCCAATGTGGACGACCTTCATATTTCAGAAAAATTTTCTCCACTTCACCAAAATAAGCAGCATACTTCATACCTTTATACATATGAACAGCAATGTATGCCGAGTCTCTTCCATACGCTGGACTAAGCCATATATCATCACCTTTCACGTAGCGACATTCAATCGGGAAGTGTACCTTATACTTTTTCTTTTCAATGAGACTTGAAATTTCTTCTACAACAGCTCTCATATACTTTGAAGGGACACTGTACTCCATTTCATAAAATGGAACCGTACGTGATGTAGCGAACACCTCATAGCTTGGGCCGATTATTTTTGTGTTTGGTACAGCCTTAGCTGATAATCGACTTACTCCTTTACTTATGGAAGGAAACCATTTGCACCCTTTAGATAACAAAGAGAACATCCTATTTTCAAGTAACTCCACCTTTAGTTTATGCCATTTTAAATCAGTTCCTTTACTCGTTGTTTCATTTGTAAACTTCACTTGTACTTCATTTGAATAAGGAAAAACGAAAAACTCAAAATGACGATTCTTCTTATATTCTTCTAACTTGTTCATTACAGTAGATAGTGACTGTTTTTCGCTTTCATAAACGAGCGAATATGATGGGATAATCTTTAATTTTATCTTTACGATAATACCTAGCATTCCAAGCGATAACTGAAATGCTTTCCAATATTCGACGTTCTCGGTTTCTGAACAAACTATACTCTCACCTGTTGATAAAACTGTCGTAATCTCTATAACTTGTGTTGATAAACTCCCAAAGTTAACACCCGTCCCATGCGTCCCCGTACTAATTGCTCCTGCAATAGATTGTGAATCAATATCCCCTAAATTTTCTTGTGCATAACCTTTTTCTTCAAGTAACTTCCCTAGGTCATGTAGCTTTGTTCCTGCCCATACTTCGGCAACCATCTTCTCCGCATCAATATTCACAATGCCCTTCAATTCGTCTAAAGAGACTAAAATTTCTTCTGTTTGCACGAGAGGCGTAAACGAATGCCCTGAACCGACAACACGAATTTTCTTCCCTTTTTTTTGTGCAAGCTCTACAACTTCTACTACATCTTGTATAGTTTCTGGATACATCGTATAATGCGGCGTTCCTTCTACATTCCCTGTCCAATTTCTCCATTTTTTCCCCTCTATAGAAAGCATTGGCCATCCCCCCGATATGTTGAATACTCCCCAATAATCTTCCCTTGTTTCACACGATACAGAATTGGAAAACGCTCACATAATTCTCCAGCTTTACTATGACGAAACAATATAGAATCTCCTATATCCACTCGCTTCTCGCCGTTATAATGAACGGGAGTTTGTGCTTCACCAGCACCTTCTAAATCTAATAGTTTTGCACCATCTGGTCTCCAAACCTCAGGCTCTTTATCTTTACCAACTGCGCCTGAAGCAATATATCCACCACCTAGGCAAGTATAGATAAACGGAGCTGGTTTACGTACAACTGGTAAAGCAAATCCGACAGCTGGATGAAATTGTACTTCTTTATAATAGTCAAACAGTCTAGGGGCATAAAAAGCAGAACCTACTGTAATCTCTGAAACTGAGTTATCTTGCTCAGTTGTTTTTATACTTCCTGTTCCCCCCCCATTTACAAACCTAAGTTCAATACCAAGGTTTTGTATTTCTTTCACGATACGTCCTCTTCTTTCTTTAACTTCTAACACTGATTTCTTCTTTAAATAAGAAATTACTTTACTTTTTATCCATTGATTCGGTATATAATCTCCAACCCCAGCAATTTGAGCTTCATATCCCATTACACCATCTAGTATTAAAAATGATGAGTCCTTCACTTTTTCTACTATTTCCAGAGCGCTCCGCACATCTTTTACCGGGGATCTTTTTACACCAAAATGAAATTGAAAAAAACGGCTACTCATATCAATATCCAAACAAACACGAAAACACCCTTTAGACTTCTCAGCAATTTTTTCTAAATAAACAATATGGTCTTCACAGTCCACCATACAAGTTATAATAAGCCCTTTCTTTGTTAGCAAACTAATTTCATATAAAGCCCTGTCATCATAAGCTGGATATCCTAATAATAAATCATTAAATCCTTGTTCAATTAAAAACAAAGCCTCTCTAGGTGAAAAACACATAATACCTTGAAATCGGTTGTTTGTAGCTAAAATCCGTTTCATAATTGGAACGGATCGTAATGATTTACTCGCTATTCGAATCTTTTTATCGCCACTTAGCTCTATAACCGATTGAATATTTCTTTCTAAAGCTACTTCATCTAAAAATGCACACGGTAATGGAACTTCTTTAAAAATTCCTCGATCCACATTTTTCGCTCCTCTTCTATATATGTCTTATACATATTGGAAAGAAAGAGTGATTTTCCTGTTTGCAAATAAAAAAAGTTTCTTCTTTACGAAGAAACTTTTTTGACTACTTCATAGAAATAGTAGCCTCTACTGGATAATGATCAGAGTAATCATTATACGTATATTTTTTAAACCATGATGTAACAGTCCATTGTGGAGATTTCGGCTGTAACACTTTATTTTCTATATGCGATGGGTTCGCATGATCTTTACTTGCAATAATATAATCTAAATACTCGGCAGGGCTATCGGGGAAATTGTATTTCGCAATACTGTTTGTCGTCGCATCCCAAGTCGCTGTATGTCCAGTATAAGATGGAATAGAAGCATGTAATGTTTTAAACATAGATGCATACTCTGAATCACTATTATTCTCAGCGTTTATTTTATTTACGTTCATATCTCCACCAATTAACACATACTCGTTATTTGGTATATTTTTATTTTTAATAAATTCTTGAATTTCTTGTAGCTGTTTTGTACGTACAGATGCAGGTGAAGTTTTTCCACACATACTATCTTCAGCTTGTAAATGCGTCCCAATTACATGAACAAAACTATCATTTCTCTTAATTTTCGTGTATACAAATCCTTTATTTGATAAATTATCTGGTCCGCAGCCTTTTTCGAATACATATTGAATTTTTTCAACGATTGGCCATTTACTCACAATCGCAACGCCCCCATCTTCAGGAGTCGAAGATGAATAGTTCCCTAATGTTTTATCCCATTCGTTTCCACTACTACGACCTAATACCGCCGTTTGATTTGGATATTCTCTCTTCAAATTTCCTAACAAACGATCTGAGGCGCTATTATCAAACACTTCATTTAATATAACAACGTCCTGATTCTTTATATAACCTGCCGCTCCAATTAAATCAGCACGCTCACTTTGTCCCCAATTCGGATATAAGTTTGTTGATAGCATGTACACGTTATGCGTCATTACTTTTAATGTATTATTTTGATTTGTAGGCGTTTCTGCTTGAGCTGAAGATCCACTATATAAAGCTCCTAAACCAATTCCAAAGCTAAGTACACCTTTTAGCAATTTACTTTTCACGTTTCATACCTCCATGTGTATAGTGATAAAAAGGCCAAATACTCTATTCTGAGATTTGACCTTTTTTAAATACTTAACGATTTCCGTACGTATCAAACCAAAGCTGGATGTATCCAGCAGTAACACGTTGTGCATCCATTAAACGCTTACCTGTCATTGGTGTAACTTCAGCGCGCCATTTATCTGCATAATCTTGCGATACAGCAGCTCTCACGAACCAATCTTTCGTATTATCATTTACAATGCCAGCGTAATCCTGTTTCGCAGCTACTGCCGCTCCATGAATCCAATCTTCTGGATTTGTACCTTTCCAGTTCCAATATCCATTTCCATCCGTTACTTTGTAATTATCTTTTATCGTATCTACAAAGTTTTCATATTTAGAATGGAACCCTTGTGGATACGAAAGATTTGTAAAGTTTGCCGCATGCATCGGTTGGTTTACATCTCCTAAATAATGAAGAGATAATCCTAAATAGAAGAATGCTTGTTTCATATCTTTATTTTTGTATGACTCACCAGCTAATTTAAAATATTTAGCTCCAGTTTCCTTCGCCTGCTTTGCATATGGAATATACGTTTTCCCGTTATCAGGGTCATAGAAGTGTGAAGCAAATGTGCTATTATCATAATAAGGATTTTCATAATCAGCAGCATAAATACCGTTCTCTAACTCCGTACGCCATTCATTTAATAGTGCAACTCGCTCTTGTTTTACAAGTGTTGTATTACGAGACATAATATCCATTGCACGGTTTACAATCCATAAATGAGAGTTTACACCTTCTTTATGTTTATCTTCAGCAGACCAGCGCGGAATAACGCCTACTCTCTGTCCTCCATCGTTTTCATGAGCAAACGCAACACTTTGTAACGGTGCTACTAACGTAATAGCTGCTGCTAAGGCAAGAACTTTCTTTTTCATCTGAAATCCTCCATTTTATAATTAAATTATTGTAAACATTTTGCTAGGATCCTACGATGTCATCTGGTTAACCTATGACTAGAATATCCCACCTTTCATAAAAATTCTATCAATAAATTAAAATATGCAAATGTTCATATCATTATAATTTTATACATAGTGAATATAATGAATGAATGCACTTACATTGTAATAAATTATTGTTAAGCTACTGCAAATACTTGTCTAAACTAATGTAAAAAAAGAGTAAAGCAATTACATGCTTTACTCTTTTCTTCTATTCGATAATATACTTGGTAGTTGCACATTAACCGCCAACTTATGAATAAATCCAAACACTAATCCAATCCCGATAAATATGTATAGTATCGTAAATATCTTCCCAAAATCAGTTTGAGGACTAAAATCTTTATCGCCTACAGTTGTCAGTGTCACAACACTAAAATATAAAGCATCAAGGATACGTAATCCCTCCACTGTGCTATAAAAGATTGTACCCGATATTAAAGTCAAAATTGTTAATACGAATAAAACTTGAAATTCTTTATCCTTCCACGCTCGCAAACAGGCTCTTAGCATACGTTTCAATGTTAAAAAAAACGAAAGCATCCAACTTTCCCTCCCAAACAAAAGTACATTTAGTCAAAGGAAAGTCTATCACCTTTCCGTATAGAAAAAAAGTAGCCCTCTTCTATTTCTAGAAAAGGGCTACTTTTTTCAATTCTTTATTATTTAGGTGAAACAAGAATTTTCACTTGTGTTTTATCTTTTACAAGTGCTTCAAATCCTTCTTCAACAACTTGATCCACTGTAATTTTTTTCGTAATTAATTTCTCTGCTTGAATTTGACCAGAGCTAATTAATTTAATAACAGCTGGGAAGATGTGACGGTATCCAAGAATACCGATAACTTCTTTTTCTTTTAATACAAGGTTGTTCGGAGTAATTGTTGCATCTTTTTCCCATACACTAACAATTACTGTTTGTCCTTCGAAACTTGTACTTTCAATTGCTTGACGTAGTACAACTTCAACACCTGTTACTTCAAAACTAACATTTACACCTAAACCGTTTGTTAAGTTACGAATTTCTGCTAATACATCTTGAGTTGCTGGATTTAATACGTAATCCGCACCTGCTAATTTCGCTAACTCTTGACGTTCTTTAGAAAGTTCAACTGCGATAACAGGAGTTGCTCCTGCTGCTTTAGCTGCTTGGATAACAAGAAGTCCAATTGGACCACAACCAAATACTGCTACAGCTTCCCCTTCTTTTAATTTACTTTGACGTACTGCATGAACTGCTACTGCTGCTGGTTCTACAAGTGCACCTTGTTCATACGTCATTTCATCTGGAATATGATGAACCATATCTTCTGGTACTACTGTATATTCAGAGAAACCACCACCGTCTCCACCAAGACCGTGGAAAACAAGCTGTTCACAAACATTGTAATGTCCATGTTTACAAGCTTCACATTTACCACAAGAATAAATTGGTTCTACAACAACGCGGTCTCCCACTTTATGAGATGTAACTCCTTCACCAATCTCTATTACCTCACCACTAAACTCATGACCTAAAATAACAGGTGCTTTCACATGTGTTAATGGATGTTCTTCTGTTGGAATAAAAATAGGCCCTGCTAAATATTCATGCAAGTCTGTCCCACAAATACCACACCATTTAACTTTGATTTTCACTGTTCCTGGTTTGACTGTTGGTTCTGGTACTTCTTCTACTCGTACATCACGTTGATTATGCCAAAGTAGTGCTTTCATTTTATACATCCCTCTCTATGTATATACTTAACCTGGTGAAGTTTACAATTCTATTATAATACTTCTATCCATATATTTCAAAAAAAACAATCACATTCCCACTAATTTTTTACAAATAACGTTCAATATTTTGTCACTTTGTACTTTTTTCCACATCTGTTAATTCAATTTCATTGCAGGTGAAATTAGCATTGTGCCATAATAGCATAGGAGAGGTGAATATCGCTTGAAATATTTTATTTACTTTATCGTTATCGTGGCATTTTTAGATACATTTTCACAATTACCTATTATGAGTACTTTCGCTCAAAGTCTTGGAGGAACCCCTCTTATTATCGGGCTAGTTGTCGGTATGTACTCATTCGCTAATATGATCGGTAATATTATTGCTGGAGCCGCTGTCGATAAATTTGGTGCAAAAAAAATCCTTTATATAAGCATGGGAATTACGAGTTTCATAGTCTTGTTATACACCGTTGTTCAAAGTGGTGAACAACTATTAGTTGTTCGCTTTATGCATGGATTTAGTGATGGCTTTTTAATTCCTGCTGCCTTTACATTTTTATCAAAACAAACAAATGCAAAAAGACAAGGAAAAGCAATGGCTCTATCTGGTGCTGCTGTTGGAACAGCGGCAATCGTAGGACCTGCTTTCAGCGGTATTATGAAAGCAACAGCTGGTGTAGAATGGGTCTTCATTACTATCTCTATTTTAATGGCTCTTGGTACCATCGTATCTCTATTCTTCTTACCAAATAACGTATCAAGAAAAGATACATCAAGAACGCAAATGATGAACAAAGAAGATATGGTTGAACTTTTAAAATCAGAACCGTTATTACAAGCATATATTGGTGCTTTCACATTAATGTTTTCACAAGGGATTGTCACTTATATGTTACCAGTAAAAGTTGAGGCATTAGCGCTTAAAGCATCTACAACAGGCATGATGTTAAGTGTATTTGGTATTACTGCTATCCTCTTCTTCTTGCTTCCAACAAATCGTATTTACGATCGATTTAATCGTTCGAAACTAATGCTAATCGGAATTGCAGTTATGGCATTCGCATTATCTTTACTCGGATTATTTGCTACAAAAGGTATGCTCTTTATCGTAATGATGATTTATGGAATTGGATTCGCAATCCTCTTTCCGTCTATTAACGCTTTACTCGTTGAAAATACTACAGACGATAATCGCGGAAAGGCATTCGGATTATTTTATGCATTCTTCTCATTAGGAGTTGTTGCTGGTTCCTTTACAGTTGGAGCAATCGGGGCATCACCTAGCGTCAGCTTCATTATCGGAACTGCATTCTTATTAACCTTTGCCAGTATGATTTACGTAAGAAGCAAAGTAAAAAAGACAATGATGGGTTAATTCCATCATTGTCTTTTTTTAAGATGCATATTGATATAACCCATAATATAACGGCAAAGTTGGGATCACACCAATTAATTTGAATATAAAAGGTAGCGGTTCATCCTTCTCTTCATATAAACGTAAAATAAAAACGGCACTCAAAGTCCAAATAATGCTAAACACGAAGATGCATTTCCAAACGATTGAGGTTAATATTTCTACATCGAAGACAAAACCAAATAGCCCTATCCACGTAATAATGGACACTACAAAATCAAATTTTTGAATTGGTGTTTGAAACATCCCTCTTATTAATGAAGTAATAGTTAATATCGCTACAATTACTAAATAAATTTTCCACAACATAATGATAAGCTCCTGTTCAATTTTTCACTTTCAATAAACCATACTTAATAAATAAGCTGGCATTATATTTTTCATAGAAATAATACAACGGATAACAAAATAAGAAGAAAATAAGTACGGTTGGTACATTGTCTATAATAGAAAAATATTTTCCTAGCAATTCTTTAATGCTCTCACCAATCATAATAAACAGTGGGATTATACAAATTGCCGCTAATATTAAACATGGCGTTATCCTTATTTCTTTCAGCTTCACCTTACAATGTGGACACCTTAATGAAAAAAGATGTGGGATGTCGATAATATGTTATGCAGTAATATTTCCTTCACACTGTGGGCATACAATTGTTTCTTTCATTTATAACTTCTCCTTTCTACTCACAAAAAAAAGCTCTATCGAATAGAGCTCTTTTTTCGCCTAATATAGATTACTTTTGCGTATAACCAAGTAATACTGTAAATAAGCTTATGTATAAAAGCAATACTACTTTCTTCCTTAAAAAAAGAAACTGAATAAATACCGACGATACTTCGACAATTTCCTCGGAAATATTTCCTTTCCCCACATAATTTGATACACTACATATGAACAGACACTTGTATTACATAAACTAAAATAATAACTTACTGTACAAATTAAAAAGCACATTCTTCATATGAAGAATGTGCTTTTATTTTATTAACGCTTAATCCAAACAGCACCTGCAGACTTATCCTCTGCTTGTCCAACAACTTGGAATTTAAGACCAAGATTTGGCACTTTTCGTCCTGCATCAGCAATTTGCTTGTTACTGTATACTTTTGAATCATCAAATGTTGTAACACCTTGTAATCCAGCATAATTAAACTGTCCACGTGTTAATGAATTTACACTCCATACTGGTGTTTGATCAAATGAAAATGCAGCGTCTGCAATTTGCATGCCTGTATTACCGTACGCTGGTTTCCCGTTCAAATTACCAACAAACGCTTCTGGATGAGAGTCTACAACCCCAAGGAATCCTTCACCTGGATGCACCCCAACCCAGTTATCTTTGAAACTATCATCTGCATACCAAACGACAAGACCTGTATTGTATACCGGACCTCTTCCTGCTTTTAATCCATTATCTGATCCAGCGTAGTTTCTCCACTCTAAATAATAATAATGAGCTTTCTTCTCTGTCCCATCAGAAACAACGAATCCATTTAACTGCATTTTTGACTGTCCTTCTGCATCATCAGAAAACACATCTTGTCCATCAACAGTTACACTTACATTATCCATCGCGAAACCTTTATATGTTACAGCTGGATCTGTAATGTAGTCGAATTGTAGTTTCACTTTCTTCCCTTTAAATTGACTTAAATCGTATGATTTATCAATCCATTTCCCATCTGTTGTATCTTTATCTCCTTGTACTACTTTTTCTCCAAGTCTATCAATTAATGTTTTTGTTCCATCTTCTGTTACTGCATGTACTTCAACAAAATCGCACTCTGCTTCTAACTCATAATTTGCTTTATAATCGAATTTTGCATTTGTTCCTTTTGTTAAATCAAAGAATGGTGTCTCTAGTGTTGTGTGCATATCATCTCCTCTTGTACTATAATATGCATGCTTTCCAAACTCAGGTTTAATCGTTTCAACACTCTTACCTGGCAAATTAACACGTACAACACCTGGACGATTTGATTTCGTAACACTTTGATCAATATATGTAGGAATTCCTACACCACGCTTAATTTTATCGTAATCTACTTCTAAAATTTTCGCCCAGTTGCCACCCATATTCTTTTGTAAGAAGTCTTTATTTTGTGGTGAAAAACTAGTCGGCTCTGTTCCTGCAATTTTTCCTGTCCAACTGCCTCCACTCATTAATGACCAAGCTTCAACAGGTGAACCATTTCCAGTATATTTCGTATCATATTCATCCGGTAAACCAAGGTCATGTCCAAATTCATGTGCAAACACACCTACAGCGCCATCTTCTGGTTCAATTGTGTAATCATGCGCTGCTACTTTTCCACCAAAGTAATCTACCTTTGATTTTGTCCCTTCAATCGCTACTGGATCTGTAGCTAATTTTGAACGATGTGACCAAATTGCATCATCACCTAATTTACCGCCACCAGCTTCTTGACCAACACCAGAATGAATTACCATTAAATGATCAATTACACCGTCAGGTTCATTTTGATTCCCATCGCCATTTGTATCATATCTATCGAATTGATCGAACTGAGATAAGTCTAACCCTTTCTCAGCAGCTGCATGTAAAGCTTCCTTCACTAAATCACGTGCACCTTTTGGTCCTTTATTATCGTGACCACTGCTACCATCAGCTCCATAATCAGATGCTTTTCCTGGAACAGTTAGCCACTCCGTTACATATCCGTCTGTCGTATAGCTACCGCCAGACTGCTCTTCATAATATTGTTTAAACGTTTTTACTTTCGAACCATCAAATAATGTATAAGGCTCATTACCAAACAACATCTTTTGATAATGTTCTCTACTAAAGTCTTTCGAATACATATAACCTGGTGTTTGATCAATATTATTATGTTTATAATCACTAAATTCAACGAGTAGCACTAATACTTTATCAGATCGAACAGATCCCTTATATGGAGCTTGCTTTGCCTTAGAAGTTGGAACTTGTCCATTCAATTGCTTTTTATTTGGTTCCGGCTTTTGCTCAGGGCTAACATTTTTTTCAGCCTTCTTTACGTTCTCCTTTTCTTCCATCTTCTTCTCTTTTACCTTTTTCACGAAATCAGATGCTTCTTTTGCCGTATCCTCTGGAAGAATTTCTTTATTCGCTTGATCTCCTTGCTTCTTTTCAATATACTGCTCGACAGCTTTTTTCGTCTCTTCTTTAGAAGATGCTGGATTAATTGTTCCTCTTTCTTTCAGCGCTTCCGCTAAACGATCTTCTTGAATTAAATTGTAATCAATTGGTGTTGTAGACACATTATCTTTTTCTTTCGCTGGCGTTTCTGCGTATGCTAACGGAGCACTCATTACAGATGTACATCCGATAATTGCCGCAATTGCTAACGTTGATAGTACTTTAAATGGAGCTTTTCTTTTCATCCTCTGTCTCTCCTTTTATAAAACTTAAAATTCAGATAAATAAGTGCATTTAAATCGAAATCCCCGCTTTCTACCCTCCCTATATAAAAAGGCATAATTCTATAAACGTTAAGCTTTCTGTTATAGAATCATGCCCTCCAGTTTTCTGGTCAGACCCTCTATCTTTTTATCCCACTATTTGCTGGGCAGTAAGACTCCCACCTCAAAATTCGACGAACGCGAGGAAGTTAGGCGGGAGATAACTTCCCGTAAAAGCCCGATGGGGGATGACCCCCCCACTGATTAAAGTTTTACTTTATATCGAAATATAAAAAACAAAGAGTGATTTGTATATATTAAATAGCTTATATTAAAAATTTAAAAGACAATATGCAAAATTGCATGAAAATTCCTTCAAATAAAAAAAGAACCCTAGTCAATTAAACTAGGATTCTCGATTTCATATTATTTCTCTTGTGTTTTTTCCCAATCAGCTAAGAATTTCTCAATCCCTTGATCTGTTAATGGGTGCTTCACTAATGAAGCAATTACGTTTGCTGGGATTGTTGCAATATGTGCACCATTTAGTGCTGCGTCAGTTACGTGAACGCTGTGACGTACAGATGCTGCAATGATTTCTGTTTCAATGCCGTGAATTGCAAAGATTTCTGCGATTTGGCGAATTAAGTCCATACCGTTATGACCGATATCATCTAGGCGACCTAAGAATGGTGAAACGTATGTCGCACCAGCGCGAGCTGCAAGTAATGCTTGAACTGCTGAGAATACTAATGTAACGTTTGTACGAATTCCTAAATCTGAAAATGCTTTTACTGCTTTTAAACCTTCCGTTGTCATCGGTACTTTTACAACAACGTTTGGAGCAATCTTCGCTAATTCTTTTCCTTCTTCAATCATTTTATCAGCTTCTAAGCTAATTACTTCTGCACTTACAGGTCCTTCTATAAAGCTGCAAATTTCACGAATACGCTCATGGAAATCTACGCCTTCTTTTGCTACAAGTGATGGGTTTGTCGTTACTCCAGCTACTACGCCTAATGCATTTGCCTCTTTAATTTCGTTAATGTTTGCTGTATCAATAAAGAATTTCATTTGTTATTCTTCCTTCCTAATTTTCATTTTATATTTATTTATTTTTTTTAATAAGCTCTAATTCAATCGGAATAGATTTGTCCACTTTTTTACCTTGTGTTATTTCTTTTGCTGTTTGCATCGCCTTCTCTCCGATTAATTCCGGTTTTTGAGCGACTGTTGCAGCCATACGCCCATCGTTAACCGCTTTCACAGCATCGTCTGTTGCATCAAATCCAACAACTACTACATCCGTTTTCCCAGCAGATTTTAATGCCTCAAGTGCCCCTAATGCCATTTCATCGTTATGAGCAAATACCGCTTTAATATCGCTATTCGCTTGCAAAATATTTTCCATAACAGATAAACCTTTTGCACGATCGAAATCAGCTGCTTGTTTTGCTACTACTTTTAAAGACTTATCAGCTACGTTATGGAATCCTTTCCCACGCTCACGAGCAGCTGAGGATCCAGGGATTCCTTCTAACTCAGCAACGTTCGCTCCCCCGCCAACTAATTCACGAATGTAATCACTAGCCATTTGACCACCTTCGATATTGTTAGAAGCAATGTGCGAAACAACTTTACCTGAATTCGCAACGCGGTCTACTGTAATAACAGGAACATTCGCTGCATTTGCCGCACTTACTGCTGAAGCAACAGCATCTGAATCGGTTGGATTAATAACAACTACGTCCACACCTTTTTGAATTAAATCTTCAACATCGTTCGTTTGCTTTGCTGCATCGTTTTGTGCATCAACAGCAATCAATTCAATGCCACTATCTTTCACTTTCTTTTCTGCACCTTTTTTCAAAGTCACGAAAAATGGATTGTTTAAAGTTGAAACAGAGAATCCAACTTTAATAGTTTTATTTCGACCTTTATCGCTAGAATCCTTTGCCCATTCTGGTGGTTCCATTGAACAACCAGCAGTAATGACCATAATACATGCAACGAGTATAAGTAACCATTTCTTCATGAACTGCCCCTCCATTACGCTTCTTTTCGACGATCAATTAATACAGCTAGTAAGATTACAAGTCCTTTTACAACTTGTTGGAAGAAAGAAGATACACCTAATAAATTTAAACCGTTATTTAGTACACCGATAATAAGTACACCGATGAATGTACCAACAATCCATCCTCTTCCTCCAGAAAGACTTGTCCCTCCTAATACAACTGCTGCAATTGCATCTAATTCGTAAGAAGTACCCGCAGTCGGCTGTGCTGAATCTAATCGTGATGTTAAGACAATACCTGCAAGCGCTGCCAAGATTCCGGAAAGACCGTAAATCATTACTTTAATTCTCGTAACATTAATACCTGATAGTGCTGCTGCTTCTTCATTTCCACCAATTGCAAATGTACGGCGACCAAATGTCGTTTTCTTCAAAATGAAGTACAGCACTGCGAAAGCGATCATCATTGTAACAGCTGGTACCGGAATACCAAGAAAATAACCGCGGCCAAACATTTGGAACATTAAATGATCACCAAGACCAGTGATCGGACGTCCGTCCATATAAACAAGCGTCAACCCACGAAAAATAGTCATTGTTGCTAAAGTCGCAATAAATGGAGCTACTTTTCCTTTCGCAATGATGATACCGTTTACAATTCCCATTACAAGACCAGCAAGTAGTCCAACTGCCATTGCAAGGAACGGGTCCATGCCACTTGCCATCATTCCAGCAACAAGTGCACTTGATAATGCTAAAATAGAACCTACCGATAAGTCAATACCCCCTGTTAAAATTACAAAGGTCATTCCGAATGCAATAAGCGCATTAATCGATACTTGACGCAGTATATTAAATAAATTTGGAATTTCAATAAATGCTGGATTTAAAGCTGTAATTACGACAATAATTAATACTAAACCGATTAAAGAACCGAGTTGTTGTAATACATTCCCCTTCTTAGCCATCCTTACTCTCCCCCTGTAGCTAGTGCCATTATAGACTCTTGTGATGCCTCATCTTTCCCTAAAATACCGCCGACTTTTCCTTCATGAATAACAAGAACTCGATCGCTCATCCCTAAAACTTCGGGCAGCTCAGATGATACCATAATAACGGCATCTCCTTGTTCAGTAAGCTTATTCATAATAGAGTAAATTTCTTTTTTCGCTCCAACATCCACACCTCTTGTTGGCTCATCTAAAATGAGTAACTGCGGATGAATACCTAACCATTTCGCAATTACAATCTTTTGCTGATTTCCACCAGAAAGAGATTTCACCGCTTGCTCTCCACTAGATGCTTTCACATTAAGAAGTTTCATCATGTCCTCTGTAAACTGTTGTTCTAGTTCGTTACTAAGGACACTTCCCTTTGAAAGACTTTCTAAATTCGGTAACGCTAAATTTTCTCGAATTGAGAAATCTAACACTAATCCTTCAGACTTTCTATCCTCTGTAATGAAAGCAATTCTTTGTCTAATTGCATCTATCGGACTATCAATCTTTACTTCTTGTCCGTTTATAAAAATTTGTCCAGAGTCTAAAGGTTCATATCCAAATATCGCTTTCATAATATCTGTGCGACCAGCTCCCATCAAGCCAGCTACACCAAGAATTTCACCTTTTCTAACTTGAAACGAAACATTTTCAAATTTCCCCTTTTTCGTTCCGTTACGCATTTCAAAAATCACTTCACCAATTTGACTATTTCGCTCTGGGTAACGTTCACCAATGCTGCGCCCCACCATCATACTCACTACTTCATCAAATGACGTTTCCGGAATTAATCTTTTCCCTACATATTCTCCATCACGCAAAATTGTAATAGCATCACATATTGAGAATATTTCTTCCATGCGGTGTGAAATGTAAACGAATGAAACCCCTTCTTTACGTAACTTATTTATAACTGTAAAGAGCGTTTCAATTTCACGATCCGTCAGTGCCGCAGTTGGTTCATCCATAATAATAACGCTTGCGCTTGTCATCAATGCTTTCGCAATTTCAATAATTTGCTGTTGTCCAACTGATAGCTCTCCTGCTAACATAGCACCTTTTACATGTAATCCTAGCTCCGCCAATTGCTGCTGCGCAATCGCGTTCATTTGACGAGTACGTAAAACACCTGTTTTCCCATACATTAACTCTTTACCGAGAAACATATTTTCAGCTACTGTTAAATTTGGCAATATGTTCAGTTCTTGATGTATAAATGCAATGCCGTACTCTTCCGCCTCTTTCGCATTTTTAAAAGTGCGTTCTTGCCCATCAATCGTGACTGTTCCACCATCTTTTGTATATACACCTGTTAAAATCTTCATGAGCGTCGATTTACCCGCTCCATTTTCCCCCATCAATGCATGGACTTCTCCTGCTTCAATCATAAACTGTGCATTTTTCAAAACAGGATTTCCACTGAACGCCTTTGAAATGTTTTTCATTTCAATACGCATTCTCATCACTTCCCTTTATTAAAAAATCACGCCTGCATGCAAAATTACATTGGCATAAGGCGTAGCCTCTCCTGTACGGATAATTGCCTTCGCTTTTTTTGTATTTTCTTTAAATTGTTCATGTGATACATATTCAAATGCTGGTTCTTTTAATTGCAGCTCAATCTCTTTATTTACTTCCGCATTATTGATAATGACTTCTTCTGCTAACGTCACTTTTTCAATTGCCATATCATCAGCTACAACTTGTAATACATCTAAAAAACTCGGCTTTCCAAGTTCAACAGCTAAATCAATTCGCTTTACTCCATCAGGAATCGGTAATCCGCAATCAGCAATTACAAGCGTATCTGTATGTCCGAGTGAAGCCAGGACTGCCGCAATCTCACTGTTTAATACACCGTGCTTTTTCATCCGACAATCACCTGCACTTCACGTACTCTATCTCTCGTCGGCATACCGCCTTGTGCCCCAAGTTTTGTTACAGAAAGGCCTCCAGCAATATTCGCAAAACGAATTGCTTTTTGAAGCGTTTCTCCTTCAGAAAGTGCAACTGCTAACGCACCATTAAATGTATCACCAGCTCCAGTCGTATCCACTACATCAACAGCAATGCTAGGAATATGTAGAATCTCCGTACCATTATGGAAACGAACACCGTTAGAACCTTCTGTCATCAATAGTTTATTTGGATATTTCGCCAGTAAATCTTCAATTGGTGATGTAAAATCATCTAATACAATGCGGCACTCATGTTCATTTGGCGTAATATACGTTGCCTTTTCTAATATGTCTTCTGATAACACTTGTGCTGGCGCTGGATTCAACATAACTGGAATTTTATGTTCTTCGCAAATAGATAGAACATACTTTACTGTTTCAAGCGGAATCTCTAATTGTAGAACAACCATATCAGCTTTTACGAGAAGATCTTTTGAACGATTTACAACCGATTCATTCACAAGAGCATTTGCTCCTTGTACGACAACAATACTGTTATCCTCTTCTGCTAAAACGATATGAGCAATTCCTGTCGTTCTATCTGTAACCGGTACCACATAGTCGATAAAAACACGTTCGTTCTCTAAATTTTTTCTAACTACTGTTCCGTAATCATCATTTCCTACTGCTCCAACCATTGCTACATTGGCACCTAATCTAGCTGCAGCAACTGCTTGGTTCGCCCCTTTCCCTCCTGGGATCGTATGAAATGCTTCACCAATTACTGTTTCTCCTGCTTTCGGCCGTTTCTTTGAAACAGCCACTAAGTCCATTGAAATACTACCTACTACTGCAATATTTGGCATCTGTTTCATCTCCTTACTTCGTTGTATTTCTTTCTATAATTTTAATCGGTAAACGATAGTGTTTCTCTTCCAATGCATTTCCTTCCATTTGCTCTAACAACAACTCTGTTGCAATTTTCCCCATCTCATATATTGGCTGTGCAACAGTTGTAATAGATGGATACATCATTTCTGTTAAAGAAATTCCATCGAATCCGATAATTTGTAAATCGTCAGGAATAGCCATTCCTTTTTGAAGTGCAGCCTTTACAATACCAATTGCAATTAAATCATTCCCAGCAACAATACCATCAATATGCGGGTATTCTTCTAATAATTCCATTGCTACACGCTCACTATTTGCTGGGTCAAATGTACTCTCTGCAATCATATATGAAAGATTATTTTGCGTAATGATATCTACAAAACCTTCAAAACGCTCATTCGCTGTACTTACATCACGTGGTCCACGAATATGTGCAATATGTTTGCATCCTTTATCTATTAACAACCTTGTCGCATCCTGACTTCCTGCATAGTTATCAGCATATACAGTAGGAATACGCTCATTAAACATACGGTCAATCGCAACGACTGGAACTGATAAATTCATGTAATTTATACTATTTTGTGGATTCGTTGCTACAATAAATCCATCTACATTATTTTGTCTAAGTACATCAATGTATTGTTTCTCTTTTTCTAAACTTTCATCAGAGTTACAAAGGACAACTGTGTAACCTTGTTTATGTGCTACATCTTCTACGGCACGTGCAACTTCTGGAAAGAATGGATTCACGATATTTGGAACTACTAACCCAATTAAACGAGATTTTTTATTATATAAAGAACGCGCTACTGTACTAGGTTTATAATCTAGCATTTCAATTGCTCGTTCTACTTTCTTTAACGTATCCTCATGAACATATCCATTTTTATTTAACACTCTGGAAACGGTCGCAACAGATACTCCCGCTAATTTCGCAACGTCTTTAATCGTACTCATTCTCTTTTCTCCTCATTTCATGTAACCGTTTACAGAAAATAATATAACGCATTTATAAAAATACGTCAATCATTTCTCACAAAAAAGCTTTTAAGGTTATACTCAAAAAAGCATCGCCTAATGGCGATGCTTTTTCATTACGAATATGATACAGTTTTTTCTTGTTCTTCTACAGCAGGCTTTTCAGCATCTTTTTTACGATCCGACAGTTTAATTTTCTGTAAGAAAACCGTAAAAATAGCGCCTACTACGATAAATACTAATCCTGTTAAGAATACAGTATGAAGTGAGTCTACTAAAGAATTTTTCAAAATTGGTACGATACTGTTAGCAAATGCTTCTGGCATTTGTTTTAATGCCTCTGGACTAAATAGCATCGAATATAAACCTTGTGGGTCTGTATGAATCATATCTTTAAATTTTGTTACCATTTGTCCCGCTTCTTTCGGGAATGTATCTAATACAGGTACTAACTTATTTGTTAATGTTGTACCTGACGTGTTATTCATAATTGATCCTAAAATTGTAATACCGAATGTCCCACCGATTTGACGGAAAAACTGACTTGATGATGTTACGACACCAAGGTCTTTTTTCGGGAAGCTTTCTTGTAACGCTAATGTTAATGTCGGCATTACAAGGCCCATTCCTAAACCGATAACCATCATATAAGAAGTTGCAGTCAGTTTAGTTGTGTGCATATCCATCGTTGTTAATAACCAGAAACCACCAGCCATAATAAGCATACCTGCGATAATTTGTGGTTTTACACCGACTTTTAATACAAGTTGCCCACCAATAATACTCATAACAATCATTGTAATCATCATCGGTGTCATAATCGTTCCCGACTCAGCAGCACTTACTCCTACAATACCTTGCATGAAGAATGGTACGAACATAATCGCACCGAACATTCCGATACTCATAAAGAATCCAATCGCATTAAGTATTGTAAACGTACGGTTTTTAAAGAAATGCATCGGTAAAATTGGTTCTTCAGCTTTCGTTTCAACGATAACGAAACTAACGATACCAATTACAGCTAGTGCAAATAAACCGATAATTTGCCAAGAATCCCATGCGTAATCTTTTCCGCCAAACGTTAACGCAAGTAATAAACTTACAACACCAAGAATCATCGTAAAGATTCCAGCGATATCAATTTTAATTGGTCCCGTTTGTTTATGTGATTTTAATCCCATTGCGATAAAGATTGTTGCTAAAATACCGACTGGCAAGTTAATGTAGAATACCCATCTCCAGTTCACTGCGTCTACAATCCAACCACCAACTTGTGGTCCAATTACAGAAGCAAGACCGTATAACGCACCAAAAATACCTTGCCATTTCGCACGTTCTTTTCCCGTGAACATGTCTCCAATAATAATCATAGCCATCGGCATCATAATACCGCCACCAAGACCTTGAATACCACGGAAAATAATTAATTCTGTCATACCATTTGCCATACCACATAACGCTGAACCAATCATAAAAATAACTAGCCCTGTTATATATACGTTACGACGCCCAAGTAAATCCGCTAATTTACCTGCAATTGGTACGACTGTCGTTGATGTTAACATATAAGCTGTTGTTAACCATGTCATTAAGCTTAGTCCGCCAAGTTCACCAACGATACGCGGCATCGCTGTACCAACGATTGTTCCGTCTAACGCAGCAAATAGCATCGCAATTACTAAACCAATTAACAACAACTTTCTATTTGTATTGCCTTGTTGCTCCATGTAATCTCCTCAATTCCTCTTATTTATTCTCTTTTTTCTCTTGTGTCCCGCAAATAATGGTTTCTAACTTTTCAAAGAGGCGCAACAAATCTTCTCGTTCTTGTAATTCTAATTGTGAAAAGTATTTTGCGATATGCTCATTACGAGCTGCCATCGCCTCTTTTACTGTATTTTTCCCCTTTTTCGTTAGCTCAATGACAACAACACGGCGATCATTATCATCGTGATAACGCTCTACTAACTCATGATCAATTAAACGGTCGATCATTACTGTAATGGCGCTCGGTTTTACATACATTTTCTCCGCCAATTGTGTCGCTCTTGAAGCTCCGTAATGATCTAAAATCTTTAAAATATAAAATTGCGGTGGTGTAAGTCCTGATGCTTGCATTTGTTCCAATAGCTCTGTTTGCATTTTCTTTCCTATAGCGAATGTAAGAGCTTGAATCTTATCAATATGAGTCATATCATTTGGCATGTTATCCACCTCTTATTTAAACAATAAAATATTTAACGTATTTAAATATTAATCCCACGAACAAAATCCGTCAATACCTTTTATTCATAAAAACGTTTACATTTTTGTCACAAAGTTGTATAATTTTCGTCGAAGTTAATATTGACAGTCACGGAGAATCGGAGTATACGGCTATGAATCATAAAAAAGGGAACTTTTTTATATTTCATGGCCTTTTTATATTCTCTCTGTCTTAAACGCTTCCAATTAATTAGGGGAGGATTTTCATTTTATGTTTTTCACACAATTATTTAAACCTGCGCCCCATGCAGAACGCTTACCAGCTGATCGCATTGATAGTGAATACCGTAAATTACGTTTACAAGTATTTTTAGGTATCTTCATCGGTTATGCAGGTTACTACTTTGTTCGAAAAAATTTTTCACTAGCAATGCCATACTTAATTGAACAAGGCTTTAGTAAAGGGGAACTTGGGGTTATCCTTTCAGCAGTATCTATCGCTTACGGATTAAGTAAATTTCTTATGGGTATCGTATCCGACCGTTGTAATCCTCGCTACTTTTTAGCAGCTGGGCTATTTTTATCAGGTATCATTAATATTATTTTCGGCTCATTTTCTTTCATTACAACGAGCATTATACTTATGTTTGTACTTCAATTTTTAAATGGATGGGTACAAGGGATGGGATGGCCTCCTTGTGGTCGTACGATGGTTCACTGGTTCTCTATTAGTGAACGTGGTACAAAAATGTCTATTTGGAACGTCGCTCATAACGTCGGCGGCGCACTTATGCCTTCTCTCGTTACATTAGGCTTATACTTCTTTGCAAATGACTGGAAAAGTATATTTTACTTCCCAGGTATTCTTTCAATTTTAGTTGGTATTTATGTATTAATTACGATGAGAGATACACCCCAATCTTGTGGATTACCTTCTATTGAGGAACATACTGGCGAATATCCATCAGGTGAAAAAGTGAAAGATCGCGAACGCGAACTTTCGGTAAAAGAAATTTTATTTAAATACGTACTAAACAATAAATTTTTATGGTACATCGCTATCGCGAACGTTTTCGTATATTTCGTACGTTACGGCGTTGTAGACTGGGCTCCTACTTATTTAGTAGAGGAAAAAAGCTTTACTCATAGTAGCTCACGTACAGCTTACGCTCTATATGAATGGGCTGGTATTCCAGGTACACTTCTTTGCGGATGGATGAGTGATAAACTATTTAAAGGACGCCGCGCACCTGCTGGTATTTTATTTATGGTCGGTGTATTCATTGCCGTTCTTGTTTACTGGCTAAATCCTGCTGGTCACCCAATCATTGATAGTATCGCACTTGTTTCCATTGGATTTTTAATTTACGGACCTGTTATGCTAATTGGTCTTCACGCACTTGACTTAGCACCAAAGAAAGCTGCTGGAACTGCAGCAGGCCTAACTGGTTTCTTTGGTTACCTAGGCGGAGCTACTTTTGCTAGCGCAGCTATGGGCTTTATTGTAGATGCATTCGGATGGGATGGCGGATTCATTTTATTACTTGTATCTTGCGTACTTGCAATGTTCTTCCTTGCCCTTACTTTAAATACAGGATCTGCAAAGTCAAAACAAGCTTAAACAAAATATAAATATGTAAACAAACATAAAAATAGCTCTTAGCGTTTATTCTATACGCTAAGAGCTATTCTTTATTTACAGCACTTTTCTTACTAGCTATAACAATCAATTCCTTCCCTACTATAAAATTAAAAAATTTGATGAAATACCTTTATTAATACAGCTAACGTAACAGATGCAGCAAATCCCCCTAAACAAATTAAGCTTACCCCTTGACTATATGATAAATTTTGAAATGATTTCATACCTTCCATCCTCCCTATCTCCCCTTTGATACTTTTATTTTACCAATGGGAAAATTTTCATAACATCGATTTTCCTAACAACAAACTTACAAATTTGTAAGTTAACATCTTTTCAACTTATATATCTAGTATTTCCACAAAAGGATGTCATTTATACATAAAAAAAGACCTCGGGTATCCCAAAGTCTTAGTTACGTGCTATTTCATTTTATTTTATAATCATTACTGGACATTTCACTCGTTTTGCTATTTTATGACTTACGCTACCAAGCATCATTTCTTGTAATGTATTTAATCCTCTGCTCCCAGCAATAACAAGATCTATATCCCCTGTATTTACATATTGAACGAGCGTATCACCAGGATCACCATGCAGAATCGTAAATTTATAAGAAATCTTCTCTTCCTTTAATAATCCTTCAATCTCTTTTAATTTATCTTTCCGACTAGCTGATATTGTTTCAAAATCTGTTTGTCCGTGTATAATATCTGATTTTGCTGTTCTATTATCTACGACATATACAATTTCAACATTTGCTTCTTCACTACATTTCGCAATATGTATTGCATGCTCCGCTGCCCGAAGTGCATGTTCAGAACCATCACATGCTAATATAATTTGTTTGTACATATGCTGAATCCCCTTTTCGTTATCCTACTCGTATTATATAATAAAGCCCCCTAAAAAGGAGGCTTTTAACTAGCAATTCTTTTATTATAAGTTGCTAAATTTGCAACAAGTTTTGAGCTACGTTCATTTAATCCCGTTATACTTACTTTCACACCACTTTGTTCATACTTCATGATAACTTTATCAATTGCGGCCACTGCTGAATCATCCCATACGTGTGCATGAGTAAAGTTCATTTCAATTTCTTTTACATCTTCATCAAATGAAAAAGCATTTATAAAATCTGCCGTAGATGCGAAGAATAGTTGGCCATGAATTTCGTATATTTTCTTATTTTCAATATATAAATGTTTCACGTGAATCTTTGCCATGTTGAATGCAAATAAAACAGCACTAATTACTGTCCCGATGATCACGCCTAATCCTAGATTGTGGGTGATAAGAACAACGACAACCGTTACGATCATGACGAACGCATTTCCTTTTGGCACTTTATGAATCGTCGCTACAGAGTTCCAATCAAATGTTCCAATTGAAACCATAATCATAACTGCAACTAAAGCTGCCATCGGAATATGAACAACATAATCACCTAAAACAAATAGTAATACGATTAAAAATCCGCCCGCTACAAATGTTGATAAACGCCCTCGTCCACCTGACTTAATGTTAATAACAGATTGGCCAATCATTGCACATCCTGCCATTCCTCCGAAAAATCCAGCAACAATGTTCGCAATCCCTTGTCCACGTGCCTCTTTATGTTTATTACTTTCCGTATGCGTCATATCATCTAAAACTGAAGCTGTTAATAATGATTCTAGTAAACCGATAATTGCAAGCATAACTGCATAAGGTAAAATAATCCCTAATGTCTCAAGTGTAAAAGGCACGTCAGGAATACTAAAGAACGGTAATTCTTTCGGCAGGCTTCCCATATCTCCTACTGTTTTCAACTGTAATCCGCTCATAAGTGCAATACTCGTCACAATAATAATTGAAATAAGCGTAGACGGCACAGCCGTTGTAATACGTGGAAATAAATATATAATTGCAAGTCCTAATATAACGAGTGCATACATTTGCCAAGTTGCATTTTTAAAATGTGGCAATTGCGCTGTAAAAACTAAAATTCCAAGTGAATTTAAAAAACCACTCATAACAGATTTCGGAACAAACTTCATAAATGAGCTCAGTTTGAACACGCCAAAAATAATTTGGACAATACCTGTTAATATTGTTGTAGCAAATAAATATTGCAAACCATGATCTTTAACGAGCGTTACCATTAATAATGCCATTGCACCTGTTGCAGCTGAAATCATTCCAGTTCTTCCGCCAACAAATGAAATGGTAACTGCAATACAAAAGGCGGCGTATAGTCCAACTGTCGGATCCACGCCTGCAATAACAGAGAAGGCTATCGCTTCAGGGATTAATGCTAAAGCAACGACAATTCCTGATAACACGTCCCCTCTCACATTAGAAAACCAGTCATTTTTTATCGTTTGAAACAAAATACCACTCCTCTACTCCTTTATAATTTGATTTTCTCCATAAGAAAATCTAGCCGACTGCACGAAGGCTATTATATAACGAGTAAAGGATATTATGCTATGTAAAAGTTTCCTAAAAAAAGACGCTATCTTCATAGCGTCTTTTCTCGTTTCATTAATGTCCACCGTGACCTTGACCACTCTCTTGGATAATCTCTAATCTCTCATCTAATATTCCTTGTGTTTCAAATGAAATATTACTCGTACTACCTAAAAGGAAGCCATGGTTATATGGTCCCAGTGTTGGGTCATCTTTAAACTTCGGCTGAATACTAGCAAGGAAGTCATAAACTGGTTGTGAAGCTTTACCTTCCCCCAGCAAGACAACAGGTGCGTGTTTACCCATATGTGAAAAAGGTGCTCCTGCAATTGCTAAGTCTGGTGTTTCGCTTGAAACAAATGACAAACCGTGACCTGGTTTTGTGAATCCCCAGCCGAATTTTGTTTTTTCATCTTTAAACTTCGCAAATGCGATAGAATTTTCTACTGGTGTCTCTCCACTAATACGCGTTACTTTCCCATATTTACTTAACTCTCGTTCTACTTCTTTTGAAACGATTTTCTCTGGTCCTAACACATATATATTCGCTTTATCTTTTCTCATCTTTAACGCCTCAATTGTCGCTTCTGGCACTTTATTCTTTTCTGTATAGAGTAGTGGCTCTGGCATATGAGAAATCCAGTTTACAGCTGGTGTTGTATACAAACGTCCTTCTTCTTCAGACGAACCGACAATAACGCTATTTGGATAGCTTCCTGTTATATCGGCATATTCTTTATCAACATCTTTAGCAAATATAGCTGGATCCGTTTCTTTTATTTGCTTTACTTTATATTCTTTTAATTGCTCAAGGATAGATGCACCTACATCCCCCATCACCATAATTTGTGTTCCATCTTTCGTTCCGAGCGGATTTAATCGTTTTATTTCTTTTAACGTCATTTCAGGTACCTTTTCTTTTTCTATAAATAAAATCGGCCCATTATTCGGATGGTGAATAAGATCCGCACTCGCAATACCTAATTGCCACTCATTTACTGGTACTAAAATAATAGCGCCTGGCTGATTCTCTTTATGCGTTGCTGGCCATATCGTTTGCGAAGTTAGTACTGCCATTTGCAATGGATCATTTGTATTTAATCTCGTTATATTTTTTAAACTTGTTGTTAATAAATCATTAGATGCCCCTTTATTCATTTCTTTCGGCGCAGTTACCTCTTGATTCATTTTCATCTCTTTTTGCTCTGTTTTCTTCTCTTTTGTAGATTCATGATTTTTATGTTCCATATCATTCGTTTGCCCACATGCTGCAAGACCAACCGCTGTAATTATTGTTATCCCAAAAACTCGGGTCACTTTTTTCACTATACCGCCTCCGTATCAATCGTTTTCGAGCCAATATGATTACCTAAATTAGAATTTCACCTTTACAATAACAAGCAATTCTGAAGAAATTATGCAGATGCATGATAATCTGCACCATTTCTTCATGATTTTGCATTACACTTTAAGTAACGATTATAAATATGGAGGGCTCTCTATGATTGATATACTGCTCGTAGACGATGAACCGAGAATGCTTGAATTATTAACGCTTTATCTTACACCAATTGGATATAACTGCGTATGTGCGACTTCAGGAGAAGAAGCTATTTTACATATAGAAAATCGAAACTTTAAATTTGTTTTACTCGATATTATGATGCCAAAGATGGACGGATGGGAAACGTGCAAAAAAATCCGCTCATTTAGTAACATTCCTATTATTATGGTTACAGCTCGTGATCAAACAGTAGATGTTGTTCAAGGATTAAAAATTGGAGCCGATGATTACGTAACGAAACCTTTCCATGAAGAAGAACTTTTCGCAAGAATTGAAGCCGTTTTAAGACGTACAAATGAACATAAACAAATCCAATATCACGGTATTGTATGGGATGAAACAAAACACTTCATTTCTGTCCATAATGAAGAACTCCTTCTCACACCAATTGAATTTTCTTTACTCGGATTATTTTTACGCCATGTGAACTACGTATTAAACCGTGATCAGCTCATCGAACGAATTTGGGGGTTAAACACAAATACAGAAGATCGCACAGTCGATTCACATATTCGTAATTTACGTGATAAATTGCGAAAAGCAAATTTCCCTATTGATCATCATTTAAAAACCGTGTATGGAGTAGGTTATCGATGGATTGATACTGAACAGTAAGGGGCAAAACGATGAAACGAATTTCAATTCAATTCGGATTTTATTTTTTAATTGTTACACTTTTAATTGAAAGTGTTCTCTTTATTTTGCTCTATTATAGTCTTGTAAACACTAGAGTAAATGAAGAAATGACAGCTTTATTAAAGCGAGGAAATAGTCATCGAGATGTACTTGAAAAATATTACGATGAGCAAACCATCTCTCACGTAGCATTAATGGAATCTGAAGCTGAAACAACTGTCGTTATTACAAATGCAAATAAAGAAATACTAGCTAAATCTAACGAAATAAACACGACTATAAACGATCATATTAGTAAAATGCAAACTCGAACAGACCATAATGGAGAGATTATAGAAAATCATTGGAAAACATCTAATTATATATGTACAGTTAGCCCCATTGTAGTAGATGGAAAACATGAAGGCTATGTATACATGTTTCTTGGAACAGAATCAATTGAAAAGTTAGTTAATGGATTAACGAAACAATTCATTATTGCTGGTGCCATCACGTTTCTACTCACAGTCATCACAATTTTCCTATTATCACGTTTATTAACAAAACCATTGTTACACATGAAACATGCAACTGAAAAAATGAGTAAAGGCGATTTGTCCGTTTCATTAACGACTACTCGAAATGATGAAATTGGTGAACTAGCATCATCTATTCAAACGCTCGCAAATGATTTACATTATATGAAAACAGAGCGAAGTGAATTTCTAGCAAGTGTTGCTCACGAATTACGAACACCGTTAACATACGTAAGAGGTTATGCTGACATTGCTTTAAAAGAAAGCACCCCTTCTGAACAACGTTTGCGATATTTATCAATTATAAAAGATGAGTCTGATTACATTACAAACTTAGTTCAAGATTTATTTTCACTCGCACAAATGGAACAACATAACTTTTCTATTCAAGTAAAGGAAGTGCATTTACACACCTTCCTTACTCGCATAGCTGAAAAAGTAAACGCCATGTATAAAGAAAGATATATTAAGGTTTCTTTCTCTTGTCCTCCTACACTGCTAGTAAACTTAGATGAACAGCGATTTGAACAAGTTATAGTAAACATTTTAAATAACGCTTATAGACATTCAAAAGAACATTCTCATATAAACATTTCTATTACAGAAGAACATAAACGTATCTCCATTACAATTGAAGATGAAGGCGAAGGTATTCCACCTGAAGACCTCCCTCACATTTTTGACCGCTTTTACCGTGTCGATAAAGCAAGAACACGATCTACAGGCGGAACTGGTTTAGGGCTATCTATCGTAAAAGAAATTGTAGAACTACACGGCGGAAATATTATTGTAACGAGCGAAGTCGATTACGGGTCTTGCTTTATAATTTCATTACCATCTATAAAGAAACACGACTACCATCAATAGTCGTGTTTTTTTATCACTTTACTTTATAATATAAATTTACAAATTGCCCAAAACGTTTCGTATCCGTTAAAGTTAAATTAATTTCCGGATTCTTCGCTTGAAATAACGGAACTCCAGAACCTAATATGTGAGGGGTAATCGTGACAACATATTCATCAATTAGATTATTCTTAAAGAATTCTCTCAGTAGACTCCCTCCACCGACCATCCATATTTTAGACCCTTCTTGCTCTTTCAACCTTTTCGTAAACTCCACTACCTCTTCATTTACAAAATCCACGTGTTCATTTGAACCTTTTTCTGAGTTAGAAAAAACATAACATTTTTTATCTACATACGGGAATGTTTCCATATGCTCTACTACATAATCATACGTTCTTTTTCCCATAATTATTGTATCAATCGTTTCGTACATTTCTGTATAACCGTTATCTCCCTCTCCTTCCGTTTCCATTAACCACTCTAAATCATCATCTTCTTTCGCAATATATCCATCTAAGCTCGCCGCAATAAATAAAACTATTTCACGTGACATATTTTTTCCTCCTTACATCTCATCTTGATAACATTATGATGTAAACAATATACTAACAATAAAACACGACAATTTATGTCATGTTTAAAAAGAAAAAAGGTGATACATTTGTCAAAAGCTAAACGCTTATTAGATATTCTTATATTTGCTTCTGCGAAAAAAGTATTTACAGCTCAAGAAATAGCTGATGAATTTAATATTTCTGTTCGTACTGTCCATAGATACATTTTAGATTTAGGTGATATGGGATTACCCATTTACGCTGAACAGGGTCGCAACGGAGGATATAAAGTATTAACGAATAGAGTAATTCCGCCTATTTTATTTACCGAAGAAGAAGCAGTCTCCATCTTTTTTGCCTTTCAATCTTTAAGCTACTACAGAGACTTGCCTTTTAATACAGAAATCAATTCTGTTACTCATAAACTATATAGCTCTCTACAAAATGAGGCGAAAGCGAAAGTTGATAAAATACGTTCTTATATCGCCTTTTGGAATCCGAAGAGAACAATTGAGACACCACTTTTAAACGAAGTGTTAACAGCGGCTATTGAAAATAAAAATTTACACTTTCAATACGAATCTAAATCGGGGATAAAAACAAAACATGTTCATCCTATCGGTGTATATGCTCATGATGGGCTATGGTACTTACCGTCCTATGACTATGACAGGAAAAAGGTATTACTGTATCGCATCGATCGTATTCTTTCTATATTATCAACGGAAGAAAATGAGGATACATTCATGAATTTAGAAGAGTGGTTTGCCTCTAACTCTAACTCTAACTCTAACGTAGTACACAGTCCTACTCAGTTACATGTTTTACTGACAACAGAAGGCGTACGCCAATGTAAAAGCGTTCCTTATCTTGAGGAATTCGTTGAAGTAAACGAAGATGGGACAGGATATATACATTCAACAATTGATAAAGGTGAAATCCATTTTATTACGCCTTTATTTTATAGACTGGGAAAAGATGCACGAGTTTTAGAACCGAGAGAATTGATAGATGGTTTACGTATACGTGCGAAAGAAATTTTAAATATGTATGAAGACTAAAAAGCTGCTAAATATAAGCAGCTTTTTAGTCTAGTTATTCCTATTGTTTTATTATTGACGAATATCGAACCACCAACGATTTTTCGCATTCATATTCTCCGTCCCACTAAACCCACTGTAACGGAAAGCATCAAGGAAGATTGAATCTAGCTTATCCTCATCTACAAAATAACCTAAGTTAACTTTTACCGTTTGTCCTGGTCGGATACTGCCAATATTGTAAAAACTTTTTCCGTCTCCATGAGGTTCTAAATAATCAACTTCACCCGTCATAATATTTCTTTCTGCAACTCCATCTTTCCCAGCATAATTCCATACATTACCTTTAGATTTAAGCACTTGTATGGATGGAGTCATATAAATTTCTTCTGTTGCCTGTTTACCTATATTTTTCACTGTTGTTGTCAGGTAGACAAATTTAGGATGAACTAATTTTGACTCTACTAATTGATCAATTGAATCTTTACCATTTCCAAATTTATATTTATCCCGTCTATATGGTATCAATTGTCCAGCTTGATCCAAAGCTTGATTCTTGCTTAGTATCCCTAAGCCCATTTCATTAAAGTTCTCTTGTTTAAAATCTTTGATTGAATCAAAGACTTCAACTTTTTCTATCACATATTCAACTTGGCTGTCATCCATCGTTATCGTGACTGGAACTTTTTTCCCTATATGAAATAGCCGTTTGCTATCTTTTTTCAAAGGAATCACCTTAGTTTTTTTAGGTTCATCTGCTTTGCTAAAACGATTTTCATCATATTCTACTATATGTGATGCCTTTTCTTTTGACGTAGGCTCAAGTGAAATGCTCCCTAACACTTCCATCATTTGTTCTTCGTTTATATCGGATCCAATATAACTCTCTAACATAATCCCTTCTTTCTCAAAAAAGAGAAAGACCTTTCTGTCAAACATTACATTGTTGTTTCCTGTTTCTTTATGGACAATTACTGCTTTCCTACCATTTATCTCTTTTTCTTCATAACTTTTCGAATACAGAGTTTGAAAATCTGTATTTTCCCCTACCCTCCGAAGAGCGAATGAAAATCCCCCCATTGCGTAGTTATCTTTAAATGAATATTTCATAGCACTATCATCAATTGCTTCCATATTTTCTGGCAATTTACCAATCTTCAACTTATACCACTTATCACTCTTTTTCGAATCCTTATTTGTTACTGAAACATTTACTTCGTAATTTTGTTTTTGGACAATCATATTATAGACTTTCACTGCCCCAAAAACTGTTGTCGGCATGCCAATCAATAAGCAAGCAGCAGCGATTAACATACGATGTTTTTTACGCTTTTTCTGCGGTTGTCCATCTTTCAGCTGCATTTCCTCCATAAACAATTTCTTTTTGCGCGTATATGTATGTGAAAATTCATGCTGTTCTTCGAGTTTATCAAAATCATCTAAAGCAATTTTTTCAGCAAGTTCATATATTTCTTTGGAGTTCTTTGAATTCGTCATGTTGTATACCTCCTATCATATTTTGAACTCGTTTTCGAGCGCGTTCAAACTGCTTACGGACATTGGCCTCCGTTATCCCCATGACACTTGAAATTTCTTGATACGTTAAGTTATAGAAGACTTTGTACTTAAACACCTGTCTGTTCGATTCATTTAACTCTTTTAGCAATGTATCAATTTGAACCTCAGACATTTTACGTTTTTCCCACTCTTCAATATTTTCATCTACTGCTTCTATTGATTCTCTTTCATATTCTTCTAAAAATGTTTCATGTCGTTTATTTTTCCGGTAACTATCAATCGCCTTGTTTTTCGCGATCCTCAAAATGTAGCGTTTAAGCTCTTGAGTAGCCAAGCTATGGAGCTTTTCCAAGTTCTTATAAAGAGTAATAAACGTCTCTTGAACCGCATCTTCAGCCTGCTGAATATTATTTAAAATAGAATAAGCCACATAATAAATTTTTTGTTCGTACAACTCATATAGCTCTTCCATCTTTTCATAATCGTTGTTTGTAACTTTCATATAATTCCTCCTCTCATTCTATATAACGAATGAGCGATATACTTTGTGACACTGCAGCATTCTTTAATAGATAAAATTTAATAATAGAATAAACAAAAGCCCAATTTCTCTATTTTAACTGAGAAATCGGGCTTTTGTTTATTAGAATTTTCCTGACTGTCCCCTTAAGAATATCACTCTTACGCCTTTTCGGGATGCAGTATGTTCTCTATCGCTTCTTTTAACAATGTCTTTGTTTCTTCAAAGTTATGATTCTGTTTTTCTCCAGGTTGTACCGTATAAAACTCGGCAAACGAGCGCTCTTTATATCTCGGTACGACATGCATATGGTAATGCGTTAACTCATTAAAGATTCCACCATTTTGACAAATTGTAACTCCATCTGGTTTATATAATGACTTAATCGCTTTTACAATAAGCTTAGAAGCATCCATAATCGATTTTGCTACAACATCATCTAATTCGTCCACTTCTACAACATGATGCTTTGGCACAATTAAAATATGTCCTGGATAGAAAGGGGCATGATCTAAAAAACATGTTACATATTCATTTTCATATACTTTATATATTTTTTCCTCTTTGTTTGCTAATTTACACCCTAAACATTCCATTAAATTTCTCCTCTTTCTAAAACATAAAAACGTGAGAGCCGTAGTCTCACGTTTTTATGTTTCACCCTATTAATTCAATCGTTTCCGTAACCTTTATACTATCTTTTACAGATTGAACAATCGTACAATTTTTCACTGCAAGTTGCAGCGCCTTGTCCAACTGCTCTTCTGTAATGTTTTGTGCTTTGATTTTATAGTGCAAATGAACACTTTCAACTGGTTTTGATAAAGCTTCACTTCTACCAATTTCGGTTTCAATTGTAAACGTATCGTATGTAATACGTTTCTTTTCTAAAATTGTTCGGAAGACAATTGCACTACATCCTGCGATAGAAGAAACGAGTAATTGTAACGGTGAATACCCATTTTCTTTTCCAATCGCTAATTGACCGTACGATAAATCTGCTTCTATATCATCGTGTTTGATTGTTAGTTTCATTTGTTTTTTCCATCTCCACTTTCATCGGTTTCTTCCGTTTCTTACTCATATAATAATATATGTAGCAGAAAATGATAAATGGAATACCACAATATAACGCCATTCTTTGTTCAGGAATAAACGCTAAACTAATAACAACGATGCTATTTGTAATTAAAGCTAAAATTGGAACAATCGGGTATAGTGGTGTTCTATACTTTAAGTCCTCTAATTTCCCTCCGCCTTTTATATACTGACTTCTAAAACGAAGTTGCGATAGCGCAATAATGATCCAACTTGAAACAGCCGATAAACCAGCTATCGATAATAAGTACATGTACACTGTATCTTCTGCAAGGAAACTTGTGAATAGAGATAATCCAGCTACCGCAATCGTTACGACTAGCGCTGTAATTGGAATACCGCGTTTATTTACTTTCTTGAAAGAAGTTGGTGCCATTCCTTCATTTGCAAGTGACCATAATATACGCGTTGCTGCATATAATCCTGAATTCGCTACAGATAATAAAGCAGTAATAATAACGAAGTTCATAATATCAGCTGCATACGGAATACCGATTTTATCAAATACAACTACGAATGGACTTTCAATTACGCCTGCTTCTTTCCAAGAAATTAATCCTACTAAAATCGTCATTGTTAAAATGAAGAATAACATAATGCGCCATACTGTATTACGAATTGCGCGTGGAATTGTTTTTTCTGGATCTTTACTTTCTCCTGCTGCAATCCCGATTAACTCTGTTCCTTGGAATGAGAAGTTAACCGTAATCATTGTAAGTAATACGGCAGCTAGTCCATTCGGGAATAACCCGCCATCGCTTACGAAGTTAGAGAAAAGAGGTGCCGCTTCTTTTCCGTCGTATGGTAAAAATCCTAGTAATGCACTACCACCAAGTAGAACGAATGCAATAATTGTAACTACTTTAATACTAGAGAACCAAAACTCTAATTCAGCGTAACTTTTCGCTGAGATAGCGTTTGAAGCATATAAAATAACTCCGAATACAAGACACCATACCCAAACATCAACAGTTGGAAACCATCTTTTCATCATTAAACCGATCGATGTTAATTCCAGTCCTACTGTTACTGCCCAGCCAAGCCAATATAGCCAGCCGATCATAAAGCCTGTTCCTGGTCCAATAAACTTCGTCGCATACTTTTGGAAAGACCCTGAAACTGGCATTGCTACCGTTAGTTCTCCAAGACAAAGCATTGTTAAATACATAATAAATCCGCCCACTAAATATGAAAGGATGGCCCCCCCTGGTCCAGCCTGATTAATAGTGTAACCTGAACCTAGAAAAAAACCAGTTCCGATTACACCACCAAGTGCGATCATAAATAAATGTCTACTCTTCATCGTACGATGTAATTTCTCATTTGTTGGTTGCTGCATCTTAATCCTCCCCCTACAAGTACCCCTATCTCTTTTTAAAATTTTCTGATAATAAAAATATACACGAAAGCGATTACAATTTCTATATAAAATTAACACTTTTCTGATAAAATAATATAAAAAATCGAATTATTGCAAGATTTAGATACTATTTAGAGGAAAATAAGGAGAAACAAGGAAAAAACCCTTACATATATTGTAAGAGTTAACGAAGCTCTAATCTTCTCGATAAAATTGATAAACTATAATTCACTATAAAATACATACAAGCCACTACTATAAAAGTCGGAATCATATAATTTACATTTTGCCCGCTAATAATTTGAGCATTATGCATAAGCTCTGGCAATGATATAACAACTGCGAGCGACGTATCTTTTAGCAATGAAATAAACTGACTAACAAGCGGGGGGACCATTCTTCTTAATGCTTGCGGCAAAATAATATGCCAAAGCGCTTGCACATACGTTAATCCTGAAGACCTTGCAGCCTCAATCTGCCCTTTTTCGATAGATAATAGACCGCTTCGAACAATTTCAGATATCATTGCCGCTTCAAATATTGTTAAAGCAACAATTGTAGCTGTTATAATTTCTAACTTCAATCCCGCTTCTGGAAGTGCAAAATACGTAAAAAATATAATTAAAAGTAGCGGTAAATTTCGAATCACTTCCACGATAACTCCTAATATTTGTGAAACGACAGGTATTTTCGTATAGCGCAATATTCCTATTACACTACCAATAATAAAGCTAAGTACAATTGCTACGAGCGCTACCTCTAACGTTATAAGTAATCCTTTTAACAAAAAGAGGATATGATCCCCTGTTATAGCTCCCTTAAAATCCATTTACACCGCCTCCTTTGCCAAGCGTTTTTCTAAATAACGCACTAGCATACTGAGCGGAATTGTTAATATTAAATAAAACATCCCGACAAATATATAAACATCAAACGTAACAAACGTCTTCGTTGAAATTAAATCTCCTTGATACATTAAATCAGCACCAGCGATAATTCCGAGTATGGAAGAGTTTTTTACTAAATTAAGAAATTGATTTCCTAGAGGAGGGATTACGATTTTCATCGCTTGAGGTAAAACGACATGGTACATCGCTCGCGTATAAGTCAATCCTGAGGAACGCGCTGCTTCCATTTGACCTTTCGCGACTGATAAAATACCAGCGCGAATAACCTCGGCAATAAACGCTGCAGTATATACCGTAAGCGTAAGTGTTCCTGCTACAAAACCATTTAAAGTAACTCCTATTACAGGTAAAGCGAAATAAAATATAAATGCAATTAATACGAGTGGAATATTTCTTACAAACTCCACAAAAGCTGATCCTATCCAGTTTAAAATACGAATCGGTGCAATACGCATTACTGCCAAAATTACTCCTAAAATAAAACTGCCTATTAACGCAATTACACTAGACATAACTGTATACTTAAAGCCTTCTAAATACATATCAATGTTATTCGTTAATATAGAAAAATCAGGCACATATTCTCCCCTCTTTCTTTACAAGAAGAGGATGAGCATCCCTCATCCCCTCACTCTTACTATTCACTGGGATTAAGCCCCACTAATTAAAGTTTCACTTTACTACTCTTGTTTTTGGCCAATCCATTTTTCATACAGTTTGTCGTACTCCCCACTCGCCTTCATATCTTTTAGTAAGCTATTAATCTCTTTCGTTAAATCATCTGCACCTTTTTGCACAGCAATTCCGTACGGCTCATCCGTGAAAATTTTCCCTACAACTTCATAATTTGAATCTTGTTTTGCCATTCCGTAAAGAATTGCATTATCTGTCGTTAAAACATCGCCTTTCCCTGCTTTTAACCCCGTAAATGCCTCACTATAATTTTCAAATTCTAATACAGTCGCTTCTGGTGACTTTTGACGAATGTTATTTGTAGATGTTGAGCCTTTTACGGCTAATACTTTCACACCTTGTTTTATATCATCAATACCTTTAATATTGCTTCCTTTTTTCACAAGTAACGATTGCCCTGCTTTAAAATATACATCTGAGAAATCAACTTCTTTTTTACGTTCTTCCGTAATTGTCATTGTTGCGATAATTGCATCAATATCACCATTTTTCAATAGTGGAATACGCGTTTTAGACGTTACTTCTTTTAATTCTAGTTTCTTTTCATCTCCGAGAATTTTTTTCGCAAGTGCCTTTGCAACATCAACATCAAATCCTTCTACCTGCCCTGTTGAAGGGTTTTTCAATCCAAATAAATTCGTATCATTCTTCACCCCAACTACTAATTTCCCACGCTTCTTAATTTGCTCTATGGCTCCGCCTTGCTTCGTATTCGTTTCTTTCGCCTCATCTTTTTTACTTCCGCACCCGGCAACGACAAGTACGAATAAACATGAGAATACGATTAAGGTAAACAACTTTTTCATTTTAAGCATGAAATTCCTCCTTTAATGATTTAACACTCGGCTTAAAAATAGACGCGCCCTTTCTTGTTCTGGGTCTGCAAAAAATGCTGCTGGTGTTGTATCCTCAATAATTTGGCCCTCATCCATAAATAAAATCCTATCTGCTACTTCTCGCGCAAATCCCATCTCATGCGTGACGACAACCATCGTCATCCCTTCTTTAGCTAACGTTTTCATAACGTCAAGCACTTCTCCAATCATCTCCGGATCAAGAGCAGACGTAGGCTCATCAAATAGCATAATTTCAGGCTGCATCGCAAGTCCCCTAGCAATCGCTACCCTTTGCTGTTGACCTCCGGATAATTGATGCGGGTATACATTAGCCTTTTCCGGGATTCCTACTTTCTCTAAATAAAACATCGCTGTTTTCTCAGCTTCCTCTTTTGAAGCTTTATTTACTTTAATAGGCGCTAGTGTAATATTTTGAAGAACCGTTTTATGTGGATATAAATAAAAATGTTGAAAGACCATCCCGATATCTCGGCGTAATTCATTCATATCCGTTTTCTTATTGTGTACCTCTGTATTTTGTACAATTAATTCTCCATCTGTAATTGTCTCTAATTGATTTATACACCGAAGCAATGTACTTTTCCCTGACCCTGAAGGTCCAACAACTACTACCACTTCACCCTTTTGTACTTGCAGATTAATATCTTTTAAAACTTGAAAGTCACCATAATATTTATTTACATTACGAAACTCAATCACCATACTCCCCCCTTCCTCTAACAAAGCATGTACATTCTTTTTATATTCAAAAATAGGCAAAAAAATAACTTTCAGCTTCATTTTGTCCATAAAAAAAGAGCAAAGGTCGTTCCCTTTGCTCCTTCGTTCCTATCCTATTAAGATACTTCTTCTTTTTTATCTTTCCCATATTCATGCTCCCAGAAATCAGCATTTTTAATTCCTAATTCCTGCGGATCAAATACTGGATCTTTCCCTTCTTTCTTCTGCTTTTCATAGTCTTTTAAGGCGATCAATGCTGGTTTTTGTAGTAGTAAAATCGCGATAATGTTAACCCATGCCATAATTCCTACACCGATGTCACCTAAAGCCCACGCTGTTGCAGCTGTTTTTACACAACCATAGAATACGACTCCTAAGAATACAAACTTTAGTACGATGGACATCCAAGGACGGTCTTTATCACGATTTAAGTATGCAATATTCGTTTCTGCAATGTAGTAATACGCCATAATTGTTGTAAATGCAAAGAATAATAGCGAGATTGCGACGAAACCGTTTCCAAATCCAGGGAAAACAGATTCTACTGCTGCCTGTGTATAACCAGGACCCGGCTGTGCACCGTTTAATTTATTGACGATAAAGTTTTTTCCGCTTGCATCAAATACGTTATACATGCCTGTAATAATCATCATAAATGCTGTTGCTGAACAGACGAATAATGTATCAATGTAAACGGAAAATGCTTGTACTAACCCTTGTTTAGCTGGGTGTGATACTTCAGCAGCTGCCGCCGCATGTGCCCCAGTTCCTTGCCCTGCTTCATTGGAATAAATACCACGTTTTACTCCCCAAGAGATTGCTAAACCAATAATCCCACCAAAAGCTGCTTCTAATGCAAATGCACTTTTTAAAATTAACATGAAAGCATCTGGTAACTTTTCAATATTCATAGCTACAATTACACAAGCTACTAAAATATAACCAAGTGCCATAAACGGCACTACAACTTGTGCTACGTTAACAATTCGCTTAACTCCCCCAAAAATAATAAGCGCTAACGCTGCTACTAATACCGCTCCAGATACAGAAGTATTAATACCGAAAGCTGTTTCCAAACTTACAGCAATGCTATTTGCCTGAACACCCGGTAACAGCATCCCCGTTGCAAGAATTGTTGCCGCAACGAATACTAATGCATACCATTTAACTCCTAGCCCTTTTTCAATGTAATAAGCCGGACCACCACGGAATTGCCCTTGATGCTTCGTCTTATATATTTGTGCAAGTGTTGATTCTACATAAGCAGAACCTGCTCCTAGAAAAGCTACCGCCCACATCCAAAAGACAGCTCCTGGACCACCAAATGCAACAGCCGTTGCAACACCCGCAATATTTCCTGTTCCAACGCGCCCTGATAATGAAAGTGCTAACGCCTGGAAAGAAGAAACACCAGCATCCGATTTTTCTCCTTGAAATGTAAGCTTCACCATTTCTCCTACATGCCTTACTTGTAAAAACCTCGTTCGAATAGAAAAATATAAACCTGCTCCTAAACATAAATAAACAAGTGCTGGACTCCAAACAATATTATTGATCCAACTTACGATTGCTTCCAACATTCCCCCTCCTCATTTTTAAAGAATATTCAGAATATACATAAAATTATACGTGCATACCGAATCTATAACAATATTATTTTAATAAAATAAACATATTTTTGTATAAAAAAACAAAGTATATATTTATTTTATATACTTTGTTTTAATATGAATGTATTATATATTCACAATCGCTTCTCTTTTTATAATTCTTTCATAGAGTTGTTCAGCTAATTCTCTGAAATGATCTGGCATATCTTTCCCTTTAAATTTCTTTTGGAGCGTGCCATACAAACCTATATCACGTAAACGTAAAAATAAAGGTAACGATTCATACCAACTATCCGCTAGCCTGTGCTCATATTCGTACCCTTTTCTTAACACTTGTAACTGTTTACGAGCGAATGTCGTCTTTTCTTCCACTGTCCATGGTGTAAAAAGAACAGAGTAATAAAGAACCATTGCCAAATCATGAATGAAGTAATTATAGGCCACATCATCAAAATCAAAGATTGTTAACTCTTTTCCATCATAGTGAAAATTGCCTGGATGAATATCACCATGCATAAGGCCGAATGTTTCTCTTTCAATTGGAAGAGCATTTATTTCCTCCATTAATACAGCTGCAATTTCTTTCACGTTCTCATCTTCTAATTCATTAACAATACTACTTTCATCCTCTTCCCACGTATCACGGTAGTCAGTTTTAGGGTAATTCATTGTAAGGCGGTGCAATTGTCCAATCGCTTTTCCCCACGCTTCAAAGTAAGCATTTCCCCAATATGGCGATCCTTCTCCTTTTACTTGCTCACCTTTTGCGTATGTAAATAAGGAAGCAAAAAAGAAAGTTCCATCCTCTACTACAATTTCTTCTACAAGATTTTGAGATGTTGAGTAAAGAGGTCCCGCTACCTTTGCACCGTTCTCCGCAACATATCGTAAAAAATCTAGTTCAGCCTCTACCTCTTTTTTAGAACGATGGGAAGAATGCGTTAAACGTAATACGTAATCTTCATCACTATCACCCTTCGCCTTAAAAATGTAATTTTCAAAATCTCCAAGTGGCTTTTCTTCCACCGTTACATGAAACAAACTTGCAGCTCTTGTTAAAATCTCCTTTGTAAAAACTCGTTCTACAGCTATTTCCATATGTATCCCTCCTATATATCTTCTTAATTCGACATAAATGTTAGAAGTACTGCTATGAATGTGAAAAGCTCTGTTATGACTACTATAAAAATGCGACCCCTACACATAAAAAAATCTAAAAACAAAAAAGGTTGATTCACTAAATCAACCTTTACACTATTAAAAATACTATTTCTCAATTCATTCTTATATATAACATTTACCTTTATTTCTCTTCACCGTTTGTCTGCATTGAATTGAAGGTCCAATTTAATTTCAATGAATCTCCTTGAAATACATTTTGTTCTTCATCATTATCTACAAATGTAAACATTACATAGAAAGTATCATCATCACCAGGAGCAAGTCCATTTCCTTCCCGGTCTACAACACCTTTTTGTACAAGATCAGGAATACTTCCATTTTGCGTAGCTACCTTTAACTCAGATAATGTAGTAGACCAAATTGGAACCTCATTTTTATCCAAATTCCATAAGAAATCAACACGGATATGATCACCAAAATCAGCATTTCCATTATCTCCTTTAGCATCAATAACACTATAATCTGTAAGAAGTTTCACGTCTCCTATCGCTAAGGTTCCTTTGTTAACTAATTGAAAACCGCGCTCCATTTCATCACCCGGTTTAATATTGTCGACATTAATAACAACTTCAGGATTAACACTCAAATCTAAAGTACCCGCTGCAAACGCGTTTTGTGATACTTCTTTATCACTAAAATACGCATATGTTCCCCCACCAATTAAAGATAGACCAAGCGCTGCAGTTACAACACCCATACCAAGTTTTTTCTTAATACTCATTTCACAAGCCCCCCTATTTTAAAGTTCAAACAACAACCTTATTTTCATCCCACAAACAATATTAATTAAGCAACTACCTTGCCCCATAACGAAAGCAAACTAGCTTTAAACTATTTTCTTCATGTACTCAAAAAGCTATTTTTTAAATAACCGGTAATGTTACAGTAAATCATTACCGGTTCGTTGTTAGCAAAAACCATTTTTTCTGTGTTCATTGCTTTATCGTTTAGTTTCCCTTAGAAGTGTATCCCCTTATTTTTTTGGCTCTAAACCAATCGAGCGTAAGATTTTCTCTAACGTCACTGGCCCTACATTTTCTTTCGGTTTCTGATTTTCTTTAGCATCTGGACCCTTTTTCAAGAAGTTTTTCTCAATAAAACGAATATCTGTTTCATCTACAACACCATCTTGATTTATATCTCCATCTTTTACAGATACTTTTCCTTTTCCATACGATAAAGCTGCTATTCTAGCATCTTGAATATCTACCATTTTATCGCCGTTTACATCACCTGCAAGGTTATCATCCATGTCAGCTCTAAAGTTTTGTCCCACTAATTCTCCATCCTGCATTTTCCCTATTTTTGTTGTTAATTTACTATTTAAATGACCTGGCATTTCTACGAAAATATCATATTCTTTATCGCTTACTGGGACACTATGAATTTCAAATTGCCCGTTATCACCAATCGTTCCTGTATATTTCTTTCCATCCTTGCCAACTGCGTACACTTTTGCTCCTAGTTTTGTATAGTCTTTCTTACCTAAATACCCCTCTTCATTCAAGAAAGCTTCCGGGCCAATATATCCTGTAACCGTTGAATGTTTCGAAACAATAGCAAAAGATTTATCTTTAAACGCAGGAATCTCAATGCCTTCAGATGCACCAGCTTTTGTATAAGAGAACTTATCTACTCCAAATGCAGTTAAATCATTAAAGTATTCATCGTTCGCCATCTCGAATGTAACATCTAAAAATGGTGTATCTCCATCTAATCCTTTAAATTCTTTTCCTTCCAATGATGCGCCAACTTTCACCTTGTTTTCCCAAGCTCCTTCTTCACTTATCTTCGGATCTTCTAATTTAAGGTTCAGTCCATGTTGTTTTACATATTCCGTAAGTGCTGGATTTGGTTTCACATCTGTAAATTTAAATAGCTGCTTGTAATAAGGAATTTCAAATGTACCTGACATAAGCTGTTTTACATTATTAAGATTCAAAGTTAACGTAATTTTCTCTCCTAATTTGATTTTATCTTTGTCATAACTTGGAACAGCGTATTCTGTCCCTTCCTTTACAAAGACGTAATCTTTATATCCAGTTGCCATATTCCCTGCAGTTGCAAGATCATATCCAAATAATTTTAGATTTAACGGCTCGTTTATTTCCTCTGGAAGTACTCCAAATTTAAAATCACCATTTGCTTGAATTGTATTCAGCCAACCTGATGGAAAGGCTGAGTTTTGATAATATACAATTTGGTTCGCTTTTTGATCATACTGCAAGCCTTTTGCCTTTAATGCATCTACTGTAGAATCATAAATATTACCATGCACCCATAATGCACGCTGGCCGTCTTCTTCTTTAAACATAGAATCATTGACTTCGTGTATACCAGGTTGTACATCCTTAAATTTCATTTCAGGTATTACATTATCAATGATAATGCTATCGCCTTTTGTATAAGATTTTCCTTCTTTATCATATCCAACGAAGTTCAATTCGTAATCTCCATCAGGCAACATAACAGGTTTATCCGCAATTGGATGAGCTGGATCTCCTGTGAATGGAAGTACATACCCTCCCATACCAGAAAACATCATATATTCAACATTCGGTGTTAGACTACTTGCATTAAGTGTACCAACGACTCCTAATGCCTTCCCTGTCTTTCGATCCTTCACAACTGCATCAATGGTTTCAAGAGGACTATTTAATTTAAATGTCAACGGCGAACTTGGTCTTTCCATAAATGGATGGAATTTAGAAGCATCTGTTGCCATTGTATCTCTCAGTAAATCTACAGACGCAATCCCTTTTTCTGTGAATTTAACTGCAAATGGTACTTGATATACTTCTTTTTCATTGTTTTTATTTGAAATATGAATATAGCCCTCATATCTACCAAACTCAGCGTTTTCTGGAATGATAATTTCAGGACTAATTTCCTCTGATGCACCAGGAGCTACTTTAATAGAATCTGGTACGTTTAGCTTCACACCATTCTTCGCTGCATCTTGCACACCTACACTTGTAGGTGAAAATTCCACCTCTAATTTAAACTCTTTCCCATCTGTTTTACTGCTGTTCTTAATTAAAACTTTTCGACTATCTTTAATAGGCCCATTTTCAATTTGATTTTTATACCCAAATGCAATAGAACCTGTTTTTTCTTCAATTTCTACTTCTTCATCACCTACAACGTTTGATGTTTTATCAACAACCTCGATAGATGTATCTGCATGAACTGCACGATATGCATCAATTCGCCCTGAGCCCACCTCAAATACAGAACGCTCTTCTTTTAAGTCAACTGCGGTATTCATGAGTGCTTCTTTTACTTCAAATGGACTATAGTTTGGATGTTCTTGTAAAATGAGTGCCGCTACCCCTGCAGTATGAGGAGTTGCCATAGAGGTACCTGACATACGTCCATACGCTACCGGATAATTTTCTCCATCTTTTGGATCATTAATATATTCAGGAACAGTTGAGAAAATAGACACACCTGGTGCTACAATATCTGGCTTAATATCATCTGTCTTAGTTGCAGGACCACGGGAGCTGAAATCAGCTAAGTGATCTCCCTCTGTTTTTATATTACTTAGTTCCCCAAACGCTAACGACACATCTCCTTGTACAGCTTTTGCTTGTAATTTCTCACCATCTACTTTTGTTAGGCGGAACGATGGAATAGATGAAGTACTTCCCCCAAGATAACTTGTAATTTCACCATCTACATTGTTATATACGATTACCGCCTTTGCGCCTGCTTCCTTAGCATGCTTAATTTTCTCATCAAATGTAATCTCACCGCGTTGGATAAGAGCTAATTTTCCTTTTACATCTTTTCCTGTAAAATCATCTGATTTCCCGAGCCCTGCATATACAACTGATACGGATTGACCTTTCAAATCTTCAATCTTATCAGTAAAGCTTTTTCCAAGTAGCATCATCTTATCCACATGTAAATCACCTGCATCGACGGAAAACGTTGGGATCTTCATTGCAGCGTCACTGGCTCCAACTGTAATTGGAAGTGCCGCTGCACTAGGTGATCCAATGGTACCTTCTTCCGGACCACTATTACCTGCCGCTACTACTGTAACAACACCAGCTAACATCGCATTGTTTACTGCCACAGAAGTAGGATATAAAGGATCATTAATGGACGCACCTAGTGATAAATTGATAACATCCATATCGTCTTTTACTGCTTTATCAATCGCAGCAAGAATACCGCTTGTTTGTCCACTTCCATATGGACCTAATACGCGATATGAATATAAATCTACATCTGGAGCAACTCCCGTAACCGCGTAATCAACATTATTCTTTTTGTCTGCAGCGATTGTCCCAGCTACATGCGTACCATGGGATGTATAATATGCACTCCCCTCATAAATCTCAGGATATCCTCCAGAATTTTGCCAATCCTTATACGTTGTCTCCATTGGATCAGCATCATTATTAACAAAGTCCCATCCTTTTATTGAGTTCGGATCTATTTTGCTTGGATCTTCACCTTGCTTTGCACGATATCCTTTATATGCATCTTTCAAATCCGGGTGATTGTAATCAATACCTGTGTCCAGTACACCTACCTTAATTCCTTTACCTGTTATTTTTTCATCATGCAGCTTGTCTACACCAATTTGCGGTACACTATCTGCCATTTTTGGTTCAACAGCGGTCTTAGCTGTTTCTTTCGGCAAATCAATTTTAACCTCATGATCTTCCCATACACGCTTAACGATACCGGTACGAACTAAGTCTTCAATCATGTTCGCAGGTAACGAAATCGCTACACCATTAAAAGCATTCTTATATTCTCTTGTTATTTTTGCAGATTTTAAATTTGTCCCTTTCTCTTTATTCTTTTGAAGCTGTTCAAGCTCTGCTTTAAACCCTTTATGTGATGCCTCTACCTTTTGTTCCGCATTTGAAAGAGCTACCTTTTTCCCTTTAGCCGCTTGTTTTAATACCTCAATTTTGCTAGGTGCTTGCTTAAACTCTATAATCACATTCACATTATTAGGACTTGCTGTATTGATACCTGGCGAAATAACAAAACCTGGTTTTGTATCTAACGTTTTTAAGGCATTACGTTGTTCCTTTGTAAGACCTTTCAAGATAGCATTTGCATCATCAATTCCAGTTAAAGTAGATGTATTTACCTCTTCAGCTAAGACGTTATATGGAATTCCTTGAGACAATAACATTCCAGCTGTTAACGTTCCAATAAGAATCTTTCCAAATTTCCCTCGTTTCATATTGCATCTCCCCATTATTAATATTATTTTTTGAAACAAATTGATTCTTAACTTCCTATTTAGCATTGGAAACTCTATTAATCTTAATCTTGTGTATCATGAAAGATTTCCATCACTACTACCATCCCCATACCTCATATAGCTAATTACTCACTTTTCTCTTTCTATAAGAGCCCTCCATCATTTATTTCCAACAAAGGATTTTCACGAAATGAATTATTAACACGATTAAAATGTAATTCTATTTTTATTATTTCACATTTTGATTATTCTGAAAATTGAACAAAAGGAGTATCTTTTCTCTAAGGATTCTATACCTACATAGTACAAAAGAACTATCTTGCTATTTATTCTTTGTAATAAAAAATAAATAAACATGATAGTTCTTTTAAACATTTCCTATTTAATCCAACGGAACCAATTGATTTCGAACAGCATAAATCACCGCTTGCGATCGACTTTTCACATTTAGTTTTTTAAAAATTTTATTGATGTGAATTTTAACTGTTTTATCACTAATATATAGAGCTTCAGCGATTTCTTTATTACTAAGTCCCTTTACTAATTCAAAAAGAATTTCCTTTTCACGTTCCGTCAGTTCATTTTCATTTGATTCTAATTTCATTTTTTGCTGATGATATGTAATTAATTTTTTAGTCATACGCGGATGAATAACTGAATCCCCTCGATATAACATCCGAATTGCTGCTACTACCTGCTCCGATGATGAATCTTTCAATAAATAACCATCAGCACCAGCCTGGAGTGCATCCATTAAATATTCATCATGCTCATACATTGTAAACACAAGTACTCGGCAATTCGGATAATTTTTTTTCACCAACTCTGTAGCTTCAATCCCATTTTTCCCCGGAAGATTAATATCCATCAAAATACAATCTGGTCTGCATTCTTCTACTTTTCCCAATACTCCGTCCCCAGAGCTAGCTTCTCCAACCACTTTCATATCAGATTCATCCTCTAGTATGTTCCGAATTGCGTCTCGTAAAAAAGCATGATCATCCACTACTAATATTTTAATCATTTTACGCACCCCTTGTTTGTGAATCTGGAATTAATAGTGTAATTTTTGTCCCTTTCCCTACAGAACTATCAATCTGTAAAGTAGCCCCTAATTGTTCAGCTTGTTCATTCATATGTAATATACCATAATGTGGCTCATTCTTCGTTTTAACCATAGACTCAAATAGTGAAAAGCCAATCCCATTATCCTTAACCCTTAAAAGCACGTGCTCACTTTGATAGCTAAGTAAAACATCAGTCTTGTCTGCTTGTGCATGTTTTACAATGTTTTGCAAACTCTCTTGTAATGTATCAAAAATAACCCTTTCTTTTGAAAAGCTAAGCGCACGTGCATGACCTCTTTCATGATATGTAATATCTAGTTCATATTCTTGTTTTAAAGATTTTATTTTACTTGCTATCGCCTGCTTTAGCCCTAATTGTTGTGTCGGATATGGTTTTAAAGCATAAATAGAATAGCGAACGTCTCCTAAGCTTCCTCTTAAATCTTTTATACTTTTCTCTACTATTTGCTGCATATCTTTTGGTTTATCACGGTATTTTTTCTGCGCGGATTCTAGTTGGAATATCACCCCGGCTAATGTTTGCGCAATACCATCGTGAATTTCACGGGCGATTCTATTTCTTTCTTCTAAGATCATTCTTTTTTCCTGTTCAGAAATCAATATCCTTGTTTTAACAACGTTAGCTAATTGGTTAGAAAATGTAGCTAACGACTGTACATCTTCCGGAAAGAAACCCGCATTTCTACTTTTCCCTGCAACAAACATTCCGACTAATTCATCATTTACTATAAGAGGAAAATATACAAGTGAGCGTATAACATTATCAAATATTTCATCTCCAGGAGCCGTACCAATTTTCCAATCATTAAATACAAGATTTTTAGAAAGTTCCTCAAACGCCCCATACTTTTCTGAATCATCAGATACATCTAGGCGGACTTTCCCATCTTTTAATAGAATATTCCAGTTCCCATCATCTTTTGTCCATATTACATATGCTTGTATGCCAAAAAAACCTTTAAGTGCTTGTTTAATATGTTTCAAGTTTCCTCCGGTTAATCCTCGACTAATTTCGGTCGTAATAAGAAATAACTCATATAATCGTTCCTTCTCCATCCTTATCCGTACAGAAAAAGAACTAATAACGGAAGTTGCTACAAGTGGAAAAAAGAAAAACAGTACTGTAATCTCGTTTACTTCCACACTATATGTACTAATTAATACGTGCATCAGTGCCGCATAAGAGAAACCAAAAGTTTCGCAAAGAAATACCGTTACAGTTTTTTTATACCACTGATAGATTAAATATGGCTGCGGAAGGAGTATCATTAACAAATCGTAAAAACGATTGTTGAAAAAACAAAAAAACACGCAAAATAATAACAAAGATATTAAATTTCCATACAGAACTGATATATCTATTTTGTTAATTAATAAGGACATACATTTGTTTGAAAACCATTCGGCCAAGATTAAACTAAGTGCATGCTGAGTACTATTAAATAACATTCTTTGTATCGGTGAACGGCGGTGCAGGTGAATAATTAGCGTAACGAGTACAATAGAAATAATAGTTATATGGATTCCAAACTGCCAACTCATAGCGTAAATTATCGGAAAGGTAAGCGAGCTAGTCCCTCTCCAAAATCGTACAGGAAAATACTCTGCAATCCCCATAAATATTAATAACAATATTAGTATTGTTGGATGAGAAGGGATTTTAATTTCAAGTAAAGATATAGTTATAGTAATCAAACCAAGAAAAGAAATAAAATAAAGATAAGAACTAGCAATCTTTTCTCTCATAAAGATAGAATTTACAGCTTTCAAAACAACCCCTTCTTTCTTTATAGAACTTTATTTTCTCTATTATCCAATAAAAAACCGGCACTGGCAAAATGGAAGAACCTCCACTAGCCAATCACCGGCTGTGTACTGCACCTAAAAAGGCAAGACACAATACTAATAGTATAAATTGCCTTTCATAAATTTCCTATTCATCGAATGATGTAATTATTTATACCGCTAGGCTTATCCTCTATAGTACAAAAGATTTATATCAACACCGCTAATCTAATATATACTTTCTTTCCATCCCCTACTTCTCATTTTCTTTAGTTTAAAAGATGACGTAACGTAACTTTCAAGCTACTTATTTTCAAATAATACAAGCATAAATTTCTCACAAAAAGCAAAAATTAACAGAAGCGACTTTATTCTAAAAGAGGTGGAAATTATGACAGAGCAAAAAGAACAACAAAAGAGTGAAAATCAAAAGCATATGTTTCCATCGCTTCCGGAAAATATTAATTACATTGAAAATAAACTCTGTCATTCAGATGATATAAAAAAATTAGATATCCCTTTTCAAAACGGAAAAGGAACCATTATATATCTCGAATCTTTAGCAGATCCAAATTTAATTCATCAATTAGCTCTCGAGCCTTTATTAACACGGTCGGATTTGGCTTTAGATAAAGCTTTTTCCACATTAAATATGAAAAAAGAAACGAATTTAAATTATGGGGTGCAGCTTTTATTACAAGGAAAGTCATTATATTTTCATGAACATGTTGATAGTTTTTGTATTTTCGAAACAGCTCTATCTTTAAAAAGAGATATAACAGAGCCGGATAATGAAGGCATTGTACGTGGACCACATACCGGGTTTGTAGAAGATTTAGCAACCAATTTAGCTTCTATTCGTAAACTCATAAAAAGTCCAAATGTCGTCGTTAAATATTTCACACTTGGTGAAGAAATGCACACGAAAGTGGCAATTGCTTATATTCAAAATATAGCTAATGACGATCTCGTTGCAGAAGTAAAAAGAAGATTGGAAATGATTAAGACAGACGCACTCATGCCACCAGGCTACATACAGGAATTTATAGAAGATACATCTTTCTCACCCTTCCCGCAGCAATTAAATACAGAACGCCCAGATAGAACCGCCGCTAATTTAATGGAAGGACGAGTTGCTATTTTATCTGACGGAGATCCAACAGCGCTCATCGTACCTGTTACGTTATTCGCTTTCTATCAATCACCTGATGATTATAATAATCGCTGGATTGTCGGTTCATTCGTCCGAATGATTCGCTTAGTGAGTTTTTTAATAGCCTTTCTCTTACCAGCTATATATATCGCAACAGTTGCTTTTCATCCTGATGTGTTGCCACTTGAACTCGTTTATACAATTAAAGCTTCATTAGAAAAAGTACCACTTCCCCCCATTTTTGAGGCTCTCTTAATGGAGTTAATTTTCGAGTTATTACGGGAAGCTGGTATTCGTCTGCCGAGCCGCGTTGGACAAACAATCGGTATTGTAGGCGGTTTAGTAATTGGTGATGCGATTGTAAAAGCCGGACTTGTTTCTTATACGATGATCATCGTTGTAGCTTTAACTGCAATCTCATCTTTTCTCGTTCCATCAAACGATATGAGTTCAGCAGTTCGAATTCTTCGTTTTCCATTAATGATTCTTGCTGCTATATTCGGATATGTAGGAATATCATTCGGTCTAATTATAACTTTCGTTCACCTATGTCAGCTCCATTCTTTTCATACACCTTACCTTTCTCCCCTTGCACCAATGCGGCTAAAGGATATGAAAGATTCTTTTGTAAGACTCCCAATTTGGTCGTTTTGGGAACGACCTCATGATCCAAAGCCGAAAAAAATGCAACGACAACATGTAACGAGAGAGGATGAGAACGGTGACAAACACGCAAAGTAAAATTTCACTTGTTCAATTTACTTTTTTCGTTATTCAATGCCAAATCGGGGTTGGTATCCTTTCTCTACCAAATCGTCTTCACCCGATAGCGAAAGGCGGTGGCTGGATTTCTGTTCTCATCGCTGGTTTTGCGATTCAACTCATTATTTTACTTATGTGGCTTTTCTTAAAACGATTTCCTGATGCTGATATGTATGAAAGTGTTTGTATGCTATTTGGTAATAAATTTGGAAAACTATTAGGTTTTGCTTATGTTTTTTATTTTACCCTTATCGGTATGACGGTTATGTTAAGTGCTTGTAATGTCATTAAAGTATGGATATTACAAGCAACTCCTTGGTCTGCCATTCTCATACTATTTACAATAGCTTGTTGCTATATAGCCTATAACACATTTAAAGTCATCGTACGGTTTTATGTCATGGCCTCTATTCTTATTTTCCCAATGGCACTGTTAATTGGACTTGGGCTCTCACGGGCTGACTTTTCTTATATTTTTCCCATTACAGAAGCTGGATGGTGGAATATTATTCAAGCATCAAAGGAAACAATTACAGCTATGTATGGTTTTGAAATTATTCTTATCGCTTTCCCAAAAGTAAATGGGACTGCTGTGGCAAAACTAAAGGCAATTTCTATCGCTAATGGATTTGTGACTCTCTTTTATACTTTTACTGTTTGGATTTGCTTTATCGTATTTAGTCCAAAGCAAGTTGAGCTTATTCCAGAACCAGTTGCTTACTTATTGCGCTCTTTACATATCGGGATTATAGACCGAACTGATTTACTATTCATACCAATTTGGATGATAACAGTTGTAGCTTCTATTGCTAGTTATTATTGCGCCGCTTCTATCGGAATTGGACATATATTCAATCTTGCTAATCATAAACAAGCTGTTCCAATCGTTGGAGTTATTGCATTTAGTGTAGCCTTATTCATAGATACACCTGAAGAATTAAAAGTAATTGCAACTTTCACTGATAAGTTCACCTATATTTTCATCGTTGTCCTCCCTCTTTTATTTCTACTTTATTCAGTAATAAGAAAGAAGAAAGGAGAACAGTATGTTCAAAAAAAGAGTTAAATTATTTTTTATATTATGTACTAGTTCATTCCTTTCTGGCTGTTGGGATCAAGAACCATTAAGAGAAGCGAGATTAGCTTATAGTATTGGATATGATATTACGGAAGAGAATAAACTACAGCAAACGCTTGAACTCGTAAAAAGTTCAAGCGGAGAGCAATCTTCATTCGAGAATGAAATACATTCAGCAAACGGGTATAACATAAGGGATACAAGCGATGCCCTAAAAAAAAATGTGACTGGTAATATTCGCTACTTCAAATATGGTGTTCAATTGCTAGGAACCCAAATTCTAAAAAAGGGTATACTACCCTATTTAGATGTCAGCTTTCGGGACCCAACAAACCCAACTGCTTTAGTAAAACTTATTGCAGTAGAGGGTGAAACATCCGAGATACTAGAAAAAAAGAAAGTAGGAAATTTACTAATTGGAGATTTTCTAAAGAAAAAAGTGAAAAGCTTAGAAGATATGAGTGTATTTCCAAAAGAAACTTTAGAAACAGCTGCTACAAAAATGTTAGATCCCGGTAAAGACTTTACCCTCCCTTCTATAAAAATAAAAGGAAAAGAAGTAATTACAAACGGGTTAGCTTTATTTAACAATGATAAACTAACTGGGCATTTACCTTTGAAACAATCTGTTTTATTCGTATTATTAACCAGAAAAATGGGAACAAGTGCCCGTATAACCCAAAAACTTACTAGCGATGAATCAGAGAAAACATCTGATTATTTAACAATGGAAATTAGCAATCGAAAGTTAAAACGAGACTTAAAAATAACAACAGATAAAAAAGGAAATGTTTATGCTCACATTAAGCTCCAACTAAAAGTAATAGCACTTGAAGCCCCAAGAGATAATATTTATAAAATGGGAGAACGAAAAAAACTAAATAAAGACTTATCGAAACAACTTACGAAAGAAGCGAAAAAAATAACAAACAAACTACAAAAAGCAAATTGTGATGCTTTCGGTATTGGAAGACATCTTATCGCATATCATCCTGACTTATGGAAGAAAAAAAATTGGAATAAAGATTATGCAAAAGTAAAATTCAAACCAGAAGTAGACGTAAATATTTTGTATAGTGGTGTCTTAAAATAAAAAGGTTGTATGCCGCATGGGCATACAACCTTTTATTTCGTATATCGATATATAATTGATTCATATGGTCTTAAGTTAAGTTTTGTAATATCCTTGCTGGAATCTTTATAATTCGACAGTAGTACTTCTTGTTTCATTCCATCTAATTGAACATGGGCTGGTACAGAATACGTTATTTCTTCTCCATAGAAGTTATTAATAATAAGTAATACTTCATTATTTACAGTACGTGTATATGCCCAAATCTTAGGGTGATTTTCATCTAAAATAGCATATTCTCCTTCTGTAATAACATCGTAAGTTTTTCTAAGTTCAATTAACTTTTTATAATGATAAAATACAGACTCCTTATCTTGTAATGCTTTCTCTACGTTTATTTCTTTAAAGGTTTCAGCTACTGAAATCCAAGGGGCACTTGTTGTAAAACCACTATTCACCTCTTCATTCCACTGCATCGGAGTACGAGAATTGTCACGCGATTTTTGTTTTAAAATCCCTATAATCTCTTCTTTTAATAAGCCTTCTTCCTGCTTTATATCATATATATTTAACGATTCCACATCACGATACTGCTCGATGGATTCGAATTTAGGATTCGTCATACCTATTTCTTCCCCTTGATAAATGTAAGGCGTTCCTTGCAGCATGTGCATAGCTGTCGCTAACATTTTCGCAGATTCATTTCGGTACTTCCCATCATCACCGAAGCGTGACACGATGCGAGGCTGGTCATGGTTACACCAGAATAATGCATTCCATCCCCCGCCCTTTTGCATTTCAATTTGCCAGTTAGACATAATTTCTTTTAATTTAATAAAATCAAAATCAGCTTTCGTCCACTTATCACCATTCGGATAATCTACTTTCAAATGATGGAAACTAAACGTCATACTCAGTTCATTGCGCTCAGGGTTTGAGTATTTAATGCAATTATCAATTGTCGTCGATGACATTTCTCCAACTGTAATTACCTCTTTCCCTTCAAATACATTTCGATTCATCTCTTGTAAATATTCATGAACACGCGGACCATCCGTATAATATTTACGTCCATCACTTGTCGCAGTACTTCCGTCATCGCTTAAGAAACGTTGGTCTTTTGAAATTAAGTTAATAACATCAAGGCGGAATCCAGTTACCCCTTTATCAAGCCAAAAGTGCATCATATCATAAACTTCTTCACGAAGCTTTTCATTTTCCCAATTTAAATCTGCTTGTGTCTCATCAAATAGATGTAAAAAATATTGCTTAGTCTTTTCATCGTACTTCCAAGCCGATCCACCAAACTTAGACTGCCAATTATTTTTTTCATCACGCCAAATGTAATAATTGCGATATGGACTATTTGTATCTTCTTTCGCTTCTTTAAACCACTTATGCTCCGTCGAACTATGGTTTACAACGATATCAAGCATAATTTCAATGTTACGTTCTTTTGCTTTTTCTAGAAGCTCTTCAAACTCTTCCATCGTTCCGTAAGATGGATCAATGCTATAATAATCACTTACATCGTACCCATTATCATTTTGTGGTGATTGGTATATCGGTGTTAACCAAATATAATCCACTCCGAGTTCTTTTAAATAATCTAGTTTCTCTGTAACTCCTTTTATATCACCGGTTTCTTTATTGTAATAACTATTAAAGCTCTTCGGATAAATTTGATAGACTACACTTTTATGCCAATCCTTCATGTTTAACTTCCTCCTACTTCTGTTTAACTCTTTTCGCAAATAACCATGTTAACGTAAATGGGATTACAACTGCGATAATCATTCCTACAATAAACATTGGAATCGATTTCGGAATGATCGAAATAAATGCTGGCAATCCGCCAATTCCGATAGCCGGTGCTAATACACCATTTAATGTAATGAATATTGCTGCCACAGCAGATCCTATAATTGCTGCATAAAACGGGAATTTATTTCGTAAGTTAACACCAAACATCGCTGGCTCTGTAATCCCAAAGTACGCGGAAATTGCTGATGTCGATGCCATACTTTTATCATTTTGATTTTTAGAAATCCAGAACATTGCAAGTGCCGCACTACCTTGCGCAATGTTAGAAAGAGCAATCATCGGCCAAATAAATGTACCGCCGTGCTGTGCAATTAATTGTAGATCAATTGCAATAAACATATGGTGCATACCTGTAATTACAAGCGGTGCATATAATGCTCCAAATAATACTGCTCCAACTACTGGTACTGTTTCATATACGCCTACTAATCCAGCTGTTAATAAATCTCCAATATGACGTGTAACTGGACCGATAATTCCTAATGCTAACACACCTGTTACAACGATTGTTGTAATTGGTACAACTAATAATTGAATTGCATTTGGTACATGTTTCTTTAAGAAAATCTCTACTTTACTCAATACAAATGCTGCTACTAACACCGGTAAAATTTGACCTTGATATCCTACCTTTTCAATTTGGAACAATCCTAAAATATTGAAGTACTCAATCTTTTGACCTTCTAAACCAGTCGCTGCTTTGCCATAATCCCAGGCGTTTAATAAGGCCGGATGCACAAGCATTAAGCCCATAACAATACCTAGTATTGGACTACCACCAAAACGCTTCGTTGCTGACCAACCGACAAGTGCTGGTAAGAATACGAATGCTGTATTGGCCATCATATTAATTAAATCCCAAAGCCCACCTAAATTCGGATAAACATCTAATAAATTTTTACCATCAAAAAATAAGTCCTTTGCCCCTAATAAATTGTTAATCCCCATTAGTAAACCAGCTGTGACGATTGCTGGTAATATCGGCATAAATACATCTGAAAATACTTTTACAAACTTTTGAGCTGGATTTAACTTTTGATTTCCAGAATCTTTCACGTCAGCCACTGTCGCTTCCTTCATACCTGCAAGCGTTATCAATTCAGCGTAAACACGATCTACATCCCCTGGACCAATTACAATTTGAAATATCCCAGCATTATGAAACGCTCCCTTTACTAATGAAACAGACTGTAATTTATCATTATCTATTTTACTTTCATCTTTTAAAGCGATACGGAGCCTCGTTACACAGTGCGCAGCTTGTTCAATATTGTCTTTCCCACCAATATACTGCAACACTTCCTCTGCTGTTTTACGATAGTCTTTCCCCATATTCCCGTCCCTCTTTTCTTTTTTTGATACCGTTTACACTTACATATTAACTCGTATATATAAGTTAGTCAACACTCGTATATACGAGTTGGTGGTTTTTTTTATAAAAAAAAGATGAAACGTTATTTCGTTTCACCTCTTTACTTTCTTCGCGCCACATCCGAAAAGTGAAAAATATCTAAGCGGTGACGTGATTCCGTATATTCGAACTGACTCCCATCATATAAATGAGTAAAGTTTTTCACAACGACAACATAATCTGTGCCATTTAAATCTAAATACTTTCGGTCATCATCTGTACACGGCTGCACTTCAATTACCCTCTGCGAATAACTAATATGTAGCCCTAATTCTTTCTCAATGTATTTATAAATTGATGCCGTTGCAATTTCTCTCGTTAATCCTGGAATAAACTCAGATACAAAATGATTTATATCTAAAATTACTTTTTCTCCATCAATATTTCGTACACGTTTAATATGATCTATTTCTGTTTTTTCTTTCACGTTTAATAATTTTGCAACCTCTTTTGTCGCTTCTTCTTTCTTCATTTCCACGACTTCTGTAATACAATGACGTCCTAGACGCTCATTTTCTTCTTGAAAACTTACAATGCCACCGAAGTTAAACTCAATATTTTTTCGCTTTAATACAAAAACACCTTTTCCATGAATTTTTTGCACATATCCACGCTCTTGCAATAAATCTACTGCTTTTCTTACAGTACCTCGGCTTGCCTCATACTGCTTCATTAATTCTGTTTCTGATGGGATTTTGCATCCCTCTTTTAAGTGCTTATTATCAATAGACTTACTGATTTCTATATAAATTTGCTCATACTTACTCGTCATCTACAATAGCCCCTTGTCACCTTCTAATTCTATATGTATTATACCATGCTACACTCTTCTGCCAATCTCTCACTTATTTTCCAGTACAAGAAAAATATAGGTAAATATTTAATCTCTAAAACGTATTTTTATAAAAGTTTTTATATTTTTCTTTTCATTCAAAAAAACATGTAGTATACTAACTTCAAAATCAGAGGAGAAAGGGAGCAAAGAACTATGCTTACTTATACAACAATTGTAGTTACATTTGCACAAAAACATCATCATCATACGTAACCCTTGAAACCTAGCGGAAAATTTACGCGTAGGTACAAGGGTTATTCCCGTTGTACCTACGCTTTGGCGAAGAGCCATGTAGGTATTTTTTATCTACATGGCTCTTTTTTTATTGCCAAAAAGCTAGTAAAAAATGATGTTTAAGCAAATCTTACTACAAAGGAGTTAACAAAAATGGAAACGAAAAAATGGGGATTATGGGTTTTAACAGCTTTTGTTATCGGGAATATGGTTGGCGGTGGCGTATTTATGCTCCCAGCAAATTTAGCACAAGTATCAGGTCCAATGGGTTCTACACTCGCATGGAGTATTACAGGACTTGGCGTATTTATGATTGCACTCGTATTTGGAAATTTAGCAATTCGAAAACCAGAATTAAAAGCAGGACCACAAAGTTACGCTCAAGCGATGTTTCCTTCAAAAAAAGCAGGTAAAGTTGCAGGGTATAGTATGGCGTGGGGATATTGGGCTGCGAACTGGGCTGCAACAGCATCTGTTATTATTTCCTTTGCTGGATATTTATCAACATTTTTTCCAGTTTTACAAAGTAAGCAAATTCTCTTTTCAATAAATGGATTTTCACTAGAACTAGGAAAAGGGTTAACTTTTCTAGTATGTAGCCTTATGTTATGGGGAATTCAATATATTCTTTCTCAAAATATTGATCGAGCTGGAAATATGAATCTTCTTGCTACCATTGCAAAAATTATCGGATTTACAATGTTTATTGTGATTACATTATTCATTTTCAACGCCTCTAATTTCGGAGACGGTCAAACATTTATGAATGAAGCTGGACAATCCATCTCGTTAGGTGGACAAATCAATTCAGCTGCTATTGCAACACTTTGGGCGTTTATCGGCATCGAATCAGCGGTTATGCTTTCTAACCGCGCAAAATCACAGCGTGATGTAAAAAAAGCTACAATTTTCGGCCTAATTATTGCTCTTATTATTTACATGTCAATTACTTTACTTACAATGGGAGCTCTCTCGCAAGAAGCTTTAAAAGAGTCTCAAAAACCATTAGTAGACGCATTAAATTTAGCAATCGGCAATAAAGGCGCATATATAATGGCGTTACTAGCACTTGTATCTTTATTTGGATCTACTGTTGGCTGGATTGTTGTTAGTTCAGAAGTACCTTACCAGGCTGCCAAAAATGGACTTTTCCCTAAGTTTTTCAGTAAAACAAATAAAAAGGGTAGTCCTTCAAAATCATTATTTATTACAAATGTGATGACACAAATCTTCTTATTCTCAACGATTTCTGGCACTGTTTCAGAAGCATATAATTTCGCTATCGTTGTAGCAACATTAGCTTATTTAATTCCATACCTTGTTTCTACTCTGTACCAATTTAAATTGGTTATTACAGGAGAAACATATGATATAATGCCAGGATCTCGAATAAAAGACGGGGTTATTACTACATTAGCATTTGTATACTCTATTTGGGTTATCAAAACGGGAACTGCTGATTTAAAAACGTTCTTCTTAGGAATTGGATTGTTTATATTAGGTCTTATTCTTTATCCCGTATTAATGAAAAACTCACAAAAAACGAATTAAAAAAAGAGAAGCTTTTAGCTTCTCTTTTCTATTAAAAATCCGTAATTAACTTTTCTTTTAACTCTCCTACGGATAAAGGTTTTGCATAATAAAATCCTTGTACATAGTCACAGCCCATGGATTGTAATAAACTTTCTTGTTCTACCGTTTCTACCCCTTCAGCAACTACTGCTAAATTTAAACTATGGGCAATTTCAATAACAGATTTTACAATCGTTCTTTCTGGCTGTGCATGATCATAATGAAATTCACGAATAAAATTACGATCAATTTTTACGATATCAAGTGGCAATTGTTTTAAATAATACAATGAGGAATAGCCAGTTCCAAAATCGTCTAAAGCAATTAATACGCCCATACTTCTTAATTCTTGTAATGTAGCGATAATATAATCAAAATGGCGAACAGCAATACTTTCCGTTATTTCTAAAATTAAACGATTCGGAGGAAAACCAGTTCTCCTTAAGATGCTACGTACAGACAAAATAAAACGCTTCTGCATTAATTGTTGTATGGATAAATTCACAGATAACCTTAATCCTTCTTGGTAATCCGGTAATGTTTTAAACAGGCGACACGATTTTTCTAATACCCAATCTCCTAATTTTATAATAAGTCCAGATTCTTCAGCTACTGGAATAAATTCGCTTGGTGAAATAGGCCCTTCTTCTGTCATACAGCGCACTAAAGCCTCAATGCCAGTATATTTCTTCGTTTTCAAATCAATGATAGGTTGTAATACTACATCTAATTCTTCATCACGAATTGCCTTTTGCAAAGCAAACTCGATTTTCATTCTACGATTTATTTTTGCACGTAACTCATCTGTAAAGAAACACGCCGCATTTCTTCCCTGTTCTTTCGCACTATACATAGCTAAATCCGAATTTTTCAATAGTGTTTCCACGTCTTGTCCATCTTGTGGATATGAACAAAGTCCTAGACTAGCTGAAATGTATACTTCATGACCTTCAAGCATAAATGGTGCCTGAAAACATGACAATACCGATGTCGCTAACTGCCGCATCTCATCTTGTGTATGTTCATTTGTTAACAGCACAAATTCGTCGCCACCTAGCCTAGCCAGAACATCTTTCTCTCCTAACACATAATGCAACCGTGAAGCAACTTCGCTTAAAAGTAAATCTCCTATCATATGACCTAACGTATCATTTACTAATTTAAAACGATCTAAGTCAAAGTATATTATGCCAAATTCCTTTTTCCCTGCAATCAGTTCATTAACAGTCGTTATTAGCTGTAATCGGTTCGGTAAACTCGTTAAAGCATCATGATATGCAAGTTCCCTATAACGGCTTTCACTCAATCGTAATCTCTGTTCTGCTTCTTTTCTACTACTAATGTCATTTCGGATCGCGATAAATTGATACGGCTCTCCTTTCTCGTTTAAAAATGGAACAATTGTGGTTTTAACCCAATAATATGTACCATCTTTTGCTTGATTTTGGATTTCACCTCTCCATACTTTCCCATTCAAAATACGCTTCCATAAGTTTTGAAAAAAAGTTTTCGGATGATATCCTGAATTTAAAATACGATGATCTTTTCCTATTAACTCTTCTCTTTTATATTTGGAGATTTCACAAAACTTATCATTTACATATGTAATAAGACCTTTTCGGTCTGTAATTGCAACAATTGAAGACTCATCTAATGCTAACTTTAAATCTCGCAATGAAGAGTCATATAATGCATGACCTCTTTGTTCTAGCATGCGCATCTCTCCTTGCTTCCTATCTAACTAAAACACAACTTGTTTCTTTTCATAGAAATAGAGATATTTCATTTTCTAATAATAACCCTTTACATACATCACATTTTGAATTATGCCGATTAAAATAACATAATATTATTTGTAAAAAAAAGCAATATAATACCGTTCCAATTATAATTAGTAGCTTCTCATCTCCCTAATTAGCTTGCCTTATTATACCGCATTCCTTTAACTTGCTCTATGCAACCCTTGTTCCTACTCATTCCACTCGCGTCTAACCTCTATGCTTTTTAATAGCAAAATAGACATTAGAACATACTATATAACTATTCACGAATAATAATATAAAAGTTTAAATTGGTATATATGTTTTTGAATTACAATAATAAAATATTAACATATTTTTACCTTTATTTTGGAAGTATTTCATAAATAAATATAGTATTAAACAAAAAAGAGGATAACCTCTTTTTTGTTTAATACTGATATGGTATTTGCTGATAACCTGGGTATGGAACTGGATATGGTGCTGGATATGTTACTGGGTACGGTGCTGGATAATAACCTCCACTTGCTGCACCCGTTAATGCACCTGCTGTAAGCCCACCTAACATACCTCCCGCAAAACTTCCTGGGAAAACTCCGCCTCCCCATGAGCCGCCTCCACCCCAGCCCCATCCACCACCGTGATGATGATGGTGATGATCATAATGGTTGTGTCCTCCATGATGATTATGTCCTCCATTATGATGGTGTCCTCCATGATGATTGCGATAATACACTCCGTTATTTTCTATATAATTCATTATTCACCTCTCCCTTTCAATTTCCTCACTTTAATATTGTATGAATAATACGGATCTTGTTGGTAATCTGGATAATAAGCATAATTCGAGTAATATGGATAACCAAATCCTCCAATTGGACGACCATACATTTTATTCATCCCTTTTGCTATATAAAGTGAAATTTTAATCGGCGCGGGCTTTGTCCCTCCCCCACTGATTATTAGCCCAAATCAATCGGGCATTTATGGACAATCATTTCCCGCCTAACTTCCTTGCACTCATCGAATTTTGAGATGGGATTTTTACTACCCAGCAAATAACGGGATAACAACGTAACAATATACTGTATGTAGGACAAATGCGGAAAGTATAGGACAAATGTCTATATTTTGTAAAAAAAACAAAACACTTTATAATAAGGATGTCAGATTATATCTTCTATTTAAGAAGTCTATATTTAAGAAAGATTAGAGGAATTATATAGAAATGAAGAAACCTATCGTTCAATTATTATTAATATTTACAATCGTATCTATCGTTCTTTTCCTATTAAATACATCGGTTATTTCGTTATATACGTTTGTCGGTGCTCTATGGTCCATCACAATCGTAGGAATTTCATTCGTTATTTTTATAGAAAATAGATCTCCCCAAAGTACTTTAGCTTGGTTTTTAGTATTAGCACTTCTTCCCGTTGTAGGTGTACTTTTATACTCTATTTTCGGGCGTAGCCGTTGGAGAAGAAAAAAACATCTCCATCGTTCAGAAGAACAAAGAAAATTATTCCGCGAAATATTAGAAGGAAGACGACTAGAATTATCACTCACAGTCCCATTACATGAACGTTCCATACATTTAACAGAAGTCGTACAAAAATTTGGAGGCGGGCCTGCCGCAGATAGAACAACGACAAAACTTTTAACAAACGGCGATCAAACCTTTTCAGAAATTTTGCAAGCAATCGAGAATGCAAAACATCACATACATATTCAATACTATATTTATAAATCTGATGAGATTGGTACAAAAGTACGAGATGCTTTAATACAAAAGGCAAACGAGGGTGTTATTGTACGCTTCCTTTATGATGGACTCGGAAGTAATACGTTAAGACGACGATTTTTACAACCTATGAAAAAAGCTGGAATTGAAATTGTCGAATTTGACCCTATTTTTTCAGCTTGGTTACTGGAGACAGTTAATTATCGTAATCATCGTAAAATCGTCATTGTAGATGGAGAAATTGGTTTTACCGGAGGGCTTAACGTAGGTGATGAATATCTTGGTCGCTCAAAAAAATTCCCTGTTTGGCGTGATAGTCATTTAAAAATAGAAGGAAAAGCATTGTATAAATTACAAGCCATCTTTCTAGAAGATTGGCTTTATGCGTCTAGTGGATTGAATACTTATTCTTGGGATCAATTTATGAATAGACAATACTTCCCAGGAAAAGAAATTCTGGATGCAACAGGTGCGGTGCAAATCGTAGCAAGTGGACCAAGCTCAGATGATAAAAGTATTCGTAATACATTACTAGCTGTTATGGGCTCAGCCAAAAAATCTATTTGGATCGCTACACCATACTTTATTCCGGATCAAGAAACTTTAACATTATTACGCTTAAGTGCAATATCTGGCATAGATGTACGCATTTTATATCCTGGTAAGAGTGATAGTATTATTAGCGATCAAGCATCTCAATCCTATTTCACTCCACTTTTAAAAGCCGGTGCTTCTATTTACAGTTATAAAGATGGATTTATGCACGCAAAGATTGTACTCGTTGACGATAAAATTGCAACAATCGGAACAGCAAATATGGATGTACGTAGCTTTGAATTAAATTATGAAATTATTAGCGTACTCTATGAATCAGAAACCGTTCATGATATTAAACGCGATTTTGAAGAAGACTTTAAACACTCTACTGAAATTAAATGGAACTCATTCCAAAAAAGAAGTATCAAAAAAAGAATATTAGAGTCCTTTATGCGACTGATTTCTCCTTTACTATAAGCAATCAATGTGATATTGATTGCTTTTTCTTTTATATTTCCCCCTTCTCCTTTTCTTTGCATACCATATTAAAACAAGTTATCATAAGATGTATTACTTTATGAAAATAATGTTAGGTGGGAAATACATGTTAGAACAATTTCATATACATTCTGATTTAAAACAGCAGCTTTCTACAATTCATGAAAAGAATAAACAAGAAGCTGGTGAAAATGCTCATTTAATCGGTACTAAAATATATAAAGCATCTGATAACAGCATTATCGAAGATGCTATTACGGCACTTCTTCTTGGCAAAAATATTCTATTAAAAGGACCAACTGGTAGTGGTAAAACGGTACTAGCGGAAACTCTTTCTTCTTTATTCCAAAAACCAATGCATAGCATTAACTGTTCTGTCGATTTAGATGTGGAAGGTATTTTAGGATACAACACATTACAAACGAAAGACGGAGCATCTGAAGTTACGTTCGTTAACGGTCCTCTTATGAAAGCAATGAAGAACGGTCACTTCCTATATATTGATGAAATCAATATGGCAAAACCTGAAACGTTACCACTTCTTCACGGTGCACTAGATTACCGTAAAATGATTACAAACCCATTTACACAAGAAGTTGTATACGGTGATGACGAATATCGCGTAATTGCTGCGATTAACGAAGGTTATGTTGGGACAAGTGAACTAAACGAAGCATTAAAAAACCGTTTTGTTATTATTGAAGTTCCTTATATTCAAGGTGACACATTAAAAGAACTATTACTATCTGAATCAAAATTAAATGATGTTGCAACAATTGAAAAGTTCGTTGCATTTGCAAGCGACCTTATGCCTTTAGCTCGTGATGGGCGTGTAAGTGAAGAAGCAGCAAGTATTCGTGGTATTATCGACGCATGCGATTTAGGTGTATATATTCCTGTTATGCGCGCTATTGAGCGAAGCATTATTGCGAAATTAAATGATGAAACAGAACAAATGACTGTCCGTGAATTAGCAGAAAGTTATTTCTTTGAGGGATAATTCATGAGACAAATTTTTAGTGACAAAAAAATTGATGCGTCGCTGTTTCTACAAATGGAAAACTTAATGTATGCCCTTCTAAAAGAAGACGATGCCTATCTTGAATATGGCTATAAAGCATACTACGACGAAATTGAAAAAAAGGTTGTCATTAGTCACTTTTGGGATGATCGAAAAGAAGAAGATACAGTAATCGGATTAAAAAGCGAAGTGTTCTTAAAAGCACTTGGTAATAAACATTACTCGGACATGGCTTTAATTCGTTCTTACGCGATTGAATTACAAGAATCGCCCCTAAAGAAGTTCTTAACACAATTATTTGTTCTATTAGAAGATTTACGTGTCGAGGAAATCGTAAAAAACTTACGACCTGGCACGAAACATATTTTTAAACGCCGAAAAGAAATGTACCGCAATTACTTCGGCTCACAAAATGAAATAAACCGCGTTCGTAACTATCACGGTGATCGTCTATTTTGTCTATGTTACCTTTCATTAACGAGCGATAAATATGAAATGTTTACTAATGAATATTTCGAGCAAATTGAAGTAATTTTGCATGAGACATTCCAAGCCCATAATACCGAAGATATTATGTATATCGTTGAGAAAATTCGCTACCGCTTAGAGGAGCTTCTTGAAAATGATATGCTTAACAATTATTTCGGACATGCTCCGCTTTATTTATCTGTCATTGCAGATGAAAAGAACTGCCGCGTTGAAGATTTAGCAAATGATGATACGCAGCTCATAGATGACGATGACAATAAAAACAAAATGGATGAAAGCTTCTCCACATGGCATCGTGAAAATAAAAATAACGAAAACGAGAACTTTTTACGCTTTGAATTAGAAAGCGGAACAAAAACAAACATGATGGGTGATACTGCTCGTGAATCAGAAGATGGCGATCAAGCACTTGGTTCTGTACAAGGTACTTCTCAAAAAAGTACACAATCCAACTTTGATGGTGCTGATACAGAAGAAGCAAGAGCTTCACACGCTTCTAGCCAAAGCGAGGGTGCATATGGTAAGTATAATGTAGGTGCCTCTCATACATTTAAAGAAGCTCGCAAATCAAATCCTGACGAGAAAAAAGATTACCAAGCTATCAAATCAGTCGTTAATAAAGATGTAAAAGAATTAAAGAAAATTATCGAAAAAACGATTGAAAATAAAACGAATGCAAATAGTGATAAATACTACGGAAGACTTCGGAAGAAATTCCTTCGTATTTATACTGAAAAGCAGCCGCGCATGTTTTATAAAAAAGGACAAGAATCGCAAGAGCTCGACGTTGCATTCCAACTATTAGTGGATTGTTCTGGTTCTATGTATAACAAAATGGAAGAAACGAAGAAGAGTGTTGTCTTATTCCATGAAGCGTTGAAATCTTTAAAGATCCCGCACGCTATTAGCGGATTTTGGGAAGATGCTTCTAGTGCTAAACCTGAAGATAAACCGAACGTTATCCATGAGGTTGTAAATTACAAAAACTCAACGTTACCAAACGTTGGTCCAGAAATTATGCAACTTCGTGAAGAAGAAGATAACCGCGACGGATATATTATTCGTATCGTTTCTGAAAAGCTTGCGAAAAGACCAGAAAAACATAAATTTCTATTAGTCTTCACAGACGGTGAACCTTCTGCCCTAGACTATCAACAAGACGGAATTTTAGATACGCATGAAGCTGTGAAACTCGCTCGTAAAAGTGGTATGGAAGTAATCGGTATCTTCATCGAAGAAGGCGAAGCGAAAGAAGCGACTTATCAATTAATGAAAAACATTTATAATCATCACTTCTTAGTTGCAAATCATGCTGAAGATTTAAGATTGAAGATTAAACCACTACTGAAAAAGCTATTACTGAAGACGATTGAATAGAAAAAAGGAGCCTTTTGGCTCCTTTTTTTCGTTCAATTACTTTGTTTCTGGTTGAAACTTGTATGGAATGGCTACTTCTAACAATGACTCGAATCCTCCATCGTAGAATGGGAATCGTTCATTTGCGATTGTTCGCTCCACCCACTCTATCGCAGAAATTTCTCCCTCATCTTCTGCATGTAGCTCGCCCGTTAGTACTTTCGCTCGAAATGTAAAAAGTAGTGCATGATTCCCGGATTCTTCAAAGAATTTTTCATTGATTGCAACAAGTCCACCTGCCATAGCAGTTAAACCTGTCTCTTCTTTTACTTCCTTTACTAGAGCTTCCTCTAACGTTTCACCCTTTTCAACAGCCCCGCCTGGCAATGACCAAACGTTTTGTTCTACATTATGTACCATTAATATTTTATCTGTTTCTTCGTCATGTATTAGTGCATATACGACATCAACTCTTTGCATGTTATTTTCCCCCTCTCAAAAAGAATGAAGAGCCGATTCCTAAGAATCGACCCTTCCTATTAATTCATCACTAACTCAGCTGTGAGCTTTTTTTTTAACTTAGCCAACATGTCCGTTGTCATTTTGTCTAAATCGTATTCTGCTTTAAAGCCCCACTCTTTCATTGCTGCTGTTGCATCAATAGAGTTTGGCCAGCTATCAGCGATTGTTTGACGAGCTGGATCTACTGCGTAATCCATTGTAAACGTCGGAATGTGTTTACGAATTGATGCTGCAATTTGCTCTGGCTCGAAGCTCATTGCTGTAATGTTGAACGCATTTCTATGCACTAGCTTACTTGAATCAGCTTCCATTAATGAAATGATCGCTTGTAAAGCATCTGGCATATACATCATATCCATGTACGTTCCTTCAGCAATGTATGAGGTGTATGCACCTTTTTTAATCGCCTCATAATAAATTTCAACTGCATAGTCAGTTGTTCCGCCTCCTGGAGGAGCTACGTAAGAAATTAAGCCTGGGAAACGTACACCGCGCGTATCAACGCCAAACTTTTGATGATAATAATCACATAGTAGTTCTCCTGCTACTTTGTTTACCCCATACATCGTAGTAGGACGCTGAATTGTATCTTGTGGCGTATTATCTTTCGGCGTTGATGGACCGAATGCACCGATAGAACTTGGCGTGAAAAACTTACAGTTTAATTCACGAGCTGCTTCTAATGCATTTACAAGTCCACCCATATTTAAATTCCAAGCAAATAACGGATTTTTTTCTGCTGTTGCTGAAAGTAAAGCTGCTAAATGAATAATTGTATCTACTTCATTACGCTTTGCAATATCATGTAGTTTTTGCCCATCTGTTACATCTAACGTTTCAAATGGACCAGACGTTACTACTTCACTATCTGTTTCACGAATATCTGTTGCAATAACGTTTGATGCGCCGTATACATCACGAAGTTTCATTACTAGTTCAGAACCAATTTGCCCTAAAGAACCGGTTACTAGAATTTTTTTCATTTTCCCCACTCCTCATTTGCAAGCTATTCAAAAGATGTCGTTACTTAAATGATGCCCATTTCTTTCCCTACTTTTTCATATTTAAGAATTGCTTCATCTAGCATTTCCTTCGTATGAGCTGCTGTAGGCATATTACGAACGCGTCCTGTTCCTTTAGCTACAGTTGGGAACACGATAGATTTTGCGTATACGCCTTCTTCATTTAGACGTCTACTAAATTCTTGTGTTAATACTTCATCACCAATAATACAAGGTGTAATTGGCGTTTCACTTTCTCCGATGTTAAAGCCAAGTTCTTTTAACCCTTGTTTTAAATAGCGACCATTTTCCCATAAACGATCGTGTAACTCTGTGCTTTCCATTAAGATTTCAATTGATCTCATGCAAGCTGCTGCATCAGCTGGTGTTAATGCTGTAGAGAATAAGAATGGACGTGAACGAACTTTTAACCAATCAATTAAGTTTTGTTTCCCTGCTACATATCCACCAATTACCCCAATTGCTTTTGATAATGTACCAATTTGGAAATCAACTCTATCAGAAAGACCGAAGTGCTTCACAGTACCTGCACCTTTTCCAAGTACCCCTGAACCATGTGCATCATCTACATATGTCATTAAATCTAGCTCTTCTGCAATCTCAACAATTTCTGGTAATTTTGCAATATCTCCATCCATTGAGAAAACACCGTCTGTAATAACCATTAATTTATTGTAAAGACCTGATTCTTTCGCCGCGATTGCTTTTTGGCGTAAATCTTCCATATCAGAATGTTTATAAACGATGATTTTCGCTCTTGATAGACGACTACCATCAATAATAGATGCATGATTTAATTCATCTGAAAGAATTGCATCATTTTTATCCATAACAGCTGAAATCGCTGCCATATTACAATTAAATCCTGATTGATAAGCAATTGCTGCTTCTGTATGTTTAAACTTTGCAATTGTTTCTTCTAATTTAATATGCAAATCTAAAGTACCGTTAATTGTACGAACAGCTCCTGCTCCAACACCGTACTTATGAATTGCACCAATCGCTGCTTCTTGTAAGCGATTATCAGTCGCTAATCCAAGATAGTTGTTTGAAGATAAGTTAATATATTCTTTGCCGCCAATTGTAATAATCGGTCCATTTGGACTTTCAAGCGGATCAATTACGTTATAAAGCCCCTTTGATTTTAAATCCTCTAAATTTTCTTCTAAAAATTTCGCAAGTGTTTTACTAGACATCGTGAAGCCTCCCATCGTTCATGTAAGCGGATTATTGTCTTAATAGTTCTAATAATCCCTCTACTAGCTTAACACGTTTTCAGAATTTATTATAGAAAAATAGTTTAAAGAAACCGCTTACAAATTTTAATTATATATGATTCATTACAAGAAATCTATCATTTACATTCCATATTTGATAGAATTAAAAAAATATTTAGGGAGGCTTCAAACATGGCATTTACAGAATCTGATGTATATAATAACGAAGCGTTTTTTGAGCAATATATGAAACGAAGATACCGCGAAAATAGCCCCAATGAATCCATTGAAAAGCCAGCATTCTTTCAACTCATTGGTGATGTAAAAGGAAAACAAATTCTCGATTTAGGTTGTGGCGATGCTAAGTTTGGCGAGGAATTATTAGAAAACGGATGCCACTCTTACACTGGCATTGAAGGCTCTCAGCTTATGTATGAAAAAGCTAAAAAACAACTAGAAAATAAAAATGGATCTGTTCATTTGATAAACCTCAAAGATTATACATACTCCCCATCCACTTTTGATTTAGTCACATCTAGACTCGCTTTACATTATATTGAACATCTTCATATCATTTTTCAAAATGTGTACAAAACTTTAAAAACAAATGGAACCTTCATCTTTAGCGTTCAACATCCTGTTATTACCTCTTCATTTGAAAGCTTGCAAACGAGTGGTAAAAGAACGAGCTGGTTCGTCGATGATTATTTTAAACTAGGCAAACGGGTTGAACCATGGATTGACCAAGAAGTTATTAAATATCATCGTACAACGGAAGAGTATTTCACATTATTACAGCAAGCCGGATTTACCATTATAAATCTAAAAGAAGCTACACCAAATCAAACCTATTTTCAAAGTGAAGAGGAATATGAACGACGTTTACGAATTCCCCTCTTTCTATTATTTTCTTGCAAAAAATAAAAAGACGATGAATCCCCATCGTCTTTTTTCGTTATCTCATTGCTTGAGCAACTTCTTTAACTAATCGTCTTCCTCTTCCGTGCGGGATACATAGTGGTGTTCCAAACAACGGATCCGTACTGATTTGACACTCCATACGGAATACATCCCGAACTAACTTCTGGTCAATAACTTCTTCTGGTTTACCTTGTGCATATATTCGTTTATCTTGAATAGCTACAATGTTGTCTGCATAACGGCATGCCAAATTCAAATCGTGTAATACCATAACAATTGTTCGTTGCTCTGTTTCATTTAATTCGAATAATAAATCTAGCACTTCAATTTGGTGAGTCATATCTAAATATGTAGTTGGCTCATCCAGTAAAATAATGTCTGTATCTTGTGCAAGCGTCATTGCAATCCAAGCACGTTGACGTTGCCCACCTGAAAGAGCATGCACATCCCGCTCAGCAAATTCTGTCATACCTGTTGCTGCAAGTGCCTTCTGTACCATTTCCTCGTCTTTTTCTGACCATTGCTTTAACCAAGTTTGATATGGATAACGTCCTTGCTTTACAAGTTGCAATACTGTAAGCCCTTCTGGTGCTTGGGGTCCTTGCGGTAAGATTGCCATTTGACGAGCAATTTGCTTCGTTTGCATACTTTGTAACGCTTGATTATCTAACAAAATATCACCATTTGTTGGCTTTAATAATCTAGCTAGTGAACGTAATAAAGTTGATTTTCCACAACCGTTAGAACCGATGAAGATTGTAATTTCACCTTTTGGAATTTCTAAATCCAACTCATCGATAATAATTGTTTCACCATAGGACAGCGTCAAACGTTTTGTCTCCAATGCTTTTTGCATATTCATCTCCCTTTATGAATTCCGACTTTTATAAAGTAAATAAATAAAATAAGGTGCACCAATTGCTGATGTAAATACCCCTGCTGGAATTTCAAGTGGTGTGAAAATTGTGCGCCCAATTAAATCCGCAGCGAGTACTAAAATTGCACCGACAATAGCTGCAACTGGGAGTAATGCACCGTATAAAGAACCAACTAATCTTCGCGAAATATGAGGTGCCATTAAACCAACAAACCCAATCCCTCCGGCAAAGGCAACCGCCCCACCAATTAAAGCTGTACTAAGTAATAACATAAATACACGCGACTTCGTTAAAGGAACACCAAGTCCTACCGCTATATCATCCCCTAGCTCTTGTGCATTTAAATGTCTAGCAGCGATAAAGGATATTACCGTTAAAATGAGAACCCAAGGCGCAAGTACCATCACATTTTGCCATGAAGAGCCGTAAACAGTACCTGTAATCCATACATTTGCTTGGCTCGCTTGATAAATTGGTGCTAATAACATAAATAACGTTGTTGCCGCTTTCGTTAACGCCCAAAATCCAACACCAATTAAAACAAGACTAATCGGTGATAAGCCATCATTTTTCCATGCAAATAAATATACAAAAAGCGCTACAATCGTCGCTCCAGCAAAAGCTGCGAGCGGCATATAATGAATGCTTACTGTTAGCGCATTGTTTTTATCACTAAATATAGCTAAAAAGAGTACAACTGCTACGCTTGCACCACCTGTAATTCCAATGATATCAGGGGAAGCAAGCGGATTTCTAACGAGCCCTTGTAAAATACAACCTGCTACAGCAAGTGCAATTCCTACAAGGATCGCAATTAAAATACGCGGCATACGAAACTTATTTACAACCATATTTGACATCGCATCGCCATTTCCAGTAATCGCTTGCCATACGTCATAAGGAGCAACCTTCATATCTCCCATACCTGCACTTGCAAAAAATAATCCTATTAAAATTACTAATAAACTCACCAAGACGAGACTAGCTCGTTTATACATTAAAAACGAGAATCCATCTTTTCCTATACGAAACGGGATATACTTCTTCATTTGCTAAGCCCTCTCTTACGTGCAATATAAATAAAGAATGGGGCCCCGATAAATGCTGTCATAACCCCTACTGGTACTTCTTGTGGCATAATGACATATCTTGCGGCTATATCCGCTAAGATTAATAGTATTGCACCTAACAATCCGCTATATGGCACTCTCCATCTGTGGTCAACTCCAACAAGAAATCTGGCAAAATGCGGAGTTACAATTCCTATAAATCCTATTGGGCCAGCAACCGCAACTGAACCACCCGACAACAATACAATAATGAGTAGTACGAATGATTTCATTAAAATTGTTCGTTGTCCGAGACCTTTTGCAACATCTTCTCCCATCATCAATGTATTTACTTTTCCTGCCATCATAAGAGATGCAATCCATCCTACTAATAAATACGGGAATACAGATAGTAAAATTTCTATTTTTCTTCCTTGTACAGATCCGGCAAGCCAAAACAATACTTCTTCCATTGCCTTTTCATTTAAAACAAGCAACCCTTGTGTTAATGATGAAAATAAAGCACTTATCGCGACACCTGCTAATGTTAACTTAAGAGGAGTCGTCCCTTCTTTTCCTAAAGAACTAGAAGCAAATACAAGTACAGCTGCAATTGCCGCTCCTAAAAAGGCAATCCACGTGAAAGCCGATAATGACGTCACAGAAAAGATAACAATTGCTACAACTATGAAGAACGCAGCGCCTGAATTTAATCCAATAAAATCTGGTGAAGCAAGTGGATTCTTAGTTAAAGTTTGCATAAGACAGCCTGCAATGGCTAAACTAGCACCAACACTAGCTGCAATTAACGCCCTAGGCAGACGTACATTTTGAATAATAATATGTTCATTGGAACCATTAAAATGGAAAAAAGCATCCAATGCTAGTTTCCAACTCGTATTTGTATATCCAAAAATAATACTTCCCCAAATACAAATAACGACTGCAATGATTCCAACAAATAATCCAATCCATTTTGCTCGATTTGTTTTTAATAACATGCAGCGTTTCCCCTTCAATGTATAATGATACGTTGTTAGTGTATTTCAACTTAATTCTCATTGTCAACGGAAATGAGAATTATTTTCATCCATATGTATTGACAATCAAAAGATAAAGGCTTAATATCATGCTTGCTATTGAAAAATATTCTCAACATGTAGGGGGTACATAATGAATTTCATGCGGAAGAAATCGTTTACATTATTTGTATTTTTACTAGCATTTTCAATGCTTTTAAGTGCTTGTGGAAAATCAAATAACAAAGAAGAATCTACAAAAGAAGATAATAAAAAAGAAGTGGTTACTGTAGAACATGCAATGGGTAAAACAGAAGTTCCCGCTAATCCAAAACGTGTAGTTATCTTAACAAATGAAGGAACTGAAGCTTTACTTGAATTAGGTGTGAAACCAGTTGGTGCTGTAAAGTCTTGGACTGGTGACCCATGGTATCCACATATTAAGGATAAAATGAAAGATGTAAAAGTTGTTGGTGATGAAGGACAAGTTAACGTTGAAACAATTGCTTCTTTAAAACCAGACTTAATTATTGGTAACAAAATGCGCCACGAAAAAGTGTACGAACAACTAAAAGCAATTGCACCTACTGTGTTCTCAGAAACATTACGTGGTGAATGGAAAGATAACTTCAAATTTTATGCAAAAGCATTAAATAAAGAAAAAGAAGGCCAAAAGGTTTTAGCTGATTACGAAACACGTATGAAAGATTTAAAAGGCAAACTTGGTGATAAAGTAAATCAAGAAATTTCTATGGTACGCTTTATGCCTGGTGATGTTCGTATTTATCACGGTGATACATTCTCTGGTGTTATTTTAAAAGAACTTGGATTTAAACGTCCTGGTGATCAAAATAAAGATGATTTTGCAGAGCGTAACGTATCTAAAGAACGTATTTCGGCAATGGATGGCGATGTATTATTCTACTTCACATTCGATAAAGGCAATGAGAAAAAAGGTTCTGAACTAGAAAAAGAATATATAAACGATCCTCTATTTAAAAACTTAAATGCAGTAAAGAACGGAAAAGCATACAAAGTTGACGATGTTATTTGGAATACAGCTGGCGGTGTAATGGCTGCTAACTTGCTACTAGACGACATTGAAAAACGCTTCGTTAAATAAATTTATTCTAACCAGCTCCCCTCTTTTATGGAGCTGGTTTTTTCATTTCACTGAAGTGTCACATTATTTCATTTTGTATTTTTATTCCCAATATGTTATATTATAAAAGTAAATAGAATATATTTTCTCTATATCAGAATAAATATTTTAATCTAAATTTTCTGATTAATCACTATTTTAAATTCGTTTAGAATTCAATTACTACATTTGAAAACGCTTATTATCGAGTTTTCAGGGCAAAATACAATAACGGTTGAAGAAAATAGAACTTTTTCAGAAATTTTCTTTCTATTTCCATATAATTCTATTGACTTCTAAATATTTTGTAAATTAAAATGATTACATAAATATCCGTTATACAGGATTAGGGGGAAACAAAAATGGATGCAGCTTTAAAATTAGACAAAGCTGGAGAGCAACAATCACCAAAAAAACATCCACCAGGGTTATACTTGTTGTTCTTTACAGAAGCATGGGAAAGATTTAGTTATTACGGAATGCGTGGCTTATTAGTTCTTTATTTAACAACGAGCTTAGTAAGCGGCGGTTTAGGCTTTGATAAAGCAGTTGCAGTTCAAATTTACGGTATTTTCACAATGCTTGTATATTTCACACCTATTATTGGTGGCTGGTTAACTGACCATTTCATTACGAAACGACACGCCATTACTATTGGCGGTATCATTATGGCGATTGGTAACTTCGTACTATTTTCAATGAATACGAAAACTGGACTATTTTTAGGATTAGGATTATTAGTTATCGGTAACGGATTCTTCAAACCAAATATTTCGACTTTATTAGGTCAATTATATAGCGACAACGATTCTCGTCGTGATAGTGCCTTCACTATCTTCTACATGGGAATCAACTTAGGAGCTCTTATCGCTCCATTCATTTGCGGTTACTTCGCAGATTACAGATACGGTTTCTTAACAGCTTGTATCGGTATGATTATTGGGCAGATTGCATTTAACTTATTAGCACCTCGTTACTTAGGATCAGCTGGAACAACAGTTGTGGGGAAAAAATCTAAAGAACACAATGCAAAAGCTGTTGAGAAAAAACCTTTAACACCACAAGAGAAAAAACGTACTGTTGCAATTTTAATTTTAACTTGTTTCGTTGTATTCTTCTGGGCAGGATTTGAACAAGCTGGTAGTTCTTTAACACTTTACACAGATAAGTTCGTAGATCGTACAATTGGTGGATTTACAATTCCAACACCTTGGTTCCAATCTGTAAACCCATTATTCATTATCTTATTAGCATTACCAGTTTCTGCATTATGGATTAAACTTTCAAAAACAAAAAATGGTGATTTAAAAATCCCTACAAAAATGGCTTTTGGTATGATTTTACTAGGAGTCGGGTACTTAGTTTTAACTTTAGCTGTTCTAAAAACTGGTAGCGATGAAGGTAACATTACAATGAAAGCAAACTTACTATTCATTGTATTCACTTACATGTTCCACACAATCGGTGAACTATTCTTATCACCAATTGGATTATCTATGGTAAGTGCAATCGCTCCTGTTAAATTAGCATCATTATTAATGGGTGTATGGTTAGCTGGTACTGGCTTTGCAAACTTATTAGCAGGACAATTAGCTGCTTTCACTCAATCTTTAGGATATTTAGAAGTATTTGCAAGCATCGGTGTTATCGTAATCGTACTAGGATTAGTACTTCTTATGTTCTCTAAGAAAATTGCACATATGATGGAATAACAAAAAGACGCTTCTAAAATTAGAAGCGTCTTTTTTATTATTTCTCCTCTAAAGCCGTCACGTCCACATGAACGCTCTCACCAGGATTAGATACGTCATACACTTGGGCACTCCCCTTCTGCTCATCACAGCTCTCAATCCATACTGGTACGCCCTCATATGTAACGTCAATTTTACTTGAAGAAGATAAGATTTGTTTCACACGTTGCACATCCATACTACTATCCCTCCTTTTGCTTACTACACTCCTTTCTATTTTTTCTTTTCCTTTTAGAATATATTCCGTAAGGCAGCATGTTGATTGATAGTCATTTCTTCCTCACTTGTTAATATTTACTCTCTCGCTACCTTTCTGACAAATAAAAAAAGACGTATATTCCACACGTCTTTTTCCATAATATTCAAATTTTAAGAAAATAATGTTTTTACTACTGCACTTACTTTATCATTATGGATTTGATAATACACTTCTAATCCTCGTCTCTCAAAGCGCACTACCTTATTTTGCTTTAACTTCGTTAAATGTTGTGAAACCGTTGATTGCGGAATTTCTAATACTTCCTGTAGTTGTGTTACATTACACGTTCCACGTTGCATTAGTTCCATTACTAGGCGTAGACGCAACGGATGCGCTAACGCTCTTAACATTTGTACATCTTCTTCTGAAATACGACATTCGAATTGATTTTGGCTCATAAAGTTCCCCTCATTTTCGTTTTTATTTTCTTTTTATTTATTTATATATCTGTTCTTATATTTCCTGTTACGACATAACTTTATCAACCTATAACGCTGAAAATTTTTTCCACCTTTATCAGCATAGAATTCAGGAAAAAATCCTTACTGATTTTGAATATTATACTATATGATATAACGAAAAAGCAAAACAAAGGGCTACAAATACTTTGCTTGCAAACGTTGTTTTATCAGGCTTTTTGTTATATTTTCACCTCATTGAAACGCAAAGTAATGATATTGTAAAATACCGTCTATAATTGATAAACTTCCGTAAAGTAGTTGGAGTATACTTAACCTCTTTGTTACACTAAAAGGAATTTTCAGTAAAAAGAGATGCTCTAGTATTAAGAATTTGCTTCTTATTTTTTATTCATATTACATTTGGCTGGAATGTTATTCAAAACCTCATAATGAAATAAACCACTCCTTCCCCAACTAGATCAAACAGGACAGATAAGTGCAATATATCAAACTTTATATTCGATACAAAAGACGGCATCTACTATACACCTATTGGGACAATGACATATGAACAAAATACTCACTGAATAAAGTTTCACTTTAAAAAGCGCACTCAAATACATTTAAGTGCGCTTTTTGTCTACTTTATGAACAAAGCTTTCTTTTAACACTATTATGGAATAATTATACTTTTTTACGTTGACAATAGTGTTGAAGGAGAATATACTAAGCATGTAAGTTGATTGTGAATTGTTTCACAAATAATGTGAATTTCTTCACATATAATAGATAGGAGTTGTCATTATTATGAGTACTTGGACACAAATTTATGACCCATTAAACAACATTTGGTTATCTGCACTAATCGCAGCACTTCCAATTTTTTGCTTCATTATTTGTTTAGTGGGATTCAAAATGAAAGGTTACATGGCTGGGCTTTACAGTGTAATTGTTGCTATTATTCTTGCTATATTTGTTTATAAAATGCCTACAACTGCAGCAGTAGCATCTGCCGGATTTGGTGTTTTATCTGGATTTTATCCAATTTGTACTATCGTTATCGCAGCTATCTTCCTTTACAAATTAACTGTTAAAACAGAACAATTCAATGTCATTCGTGATAGCATTTCAAGTATTACAAATGATCAACGTTTACAAGTATTATTAATCGCTTATTCTTTCGGCGCTTTCTTAGAAGGCGCAGCTGGTTTCGGTGTTCCGGTTGCTATTACAGCTGCATTACTTGTAGGTATGGGCTTTAATCCATTAAAAGCAGCGGGCATTTGCTTAGTAGCTAATATCGCTGGTGGTGCTATGGGGGCTATGGGTATTCCAGTTACAGTACCTGCACAATTAACTGGAATAGATGCATTAACTGTCGGTCGTCAAGCAGTTTACATTTTGCCATTCATTAGCATTGTTTTACCGTTCTTACTTGTTTCAATGGTAGATGGATTTAAAGGCATTAAAGAAACTTGGCAAGGTATTCTTGTAAGTGGTGTTTCTTTCGCAATTACTCAGTTCGTTGTAACTTACTTCTTAGGCGCTGAACTTACTAATATTTTCGCAGCAGTCATAAGTATGGTCGCTCTTGCATTATTCTTACGTGTTTGGCAACCAAAATCTTCTGCTAAAGAAGAAAAACAAGAAGAAAAAGAATCTCATACATTCAATCAAATTTTATATGCTTGGTCTCCATTCGTATTCTTAACTGCATTTGTAACAATCTTTAATTTAAAACCAATTAAAGCTTTATTTGCTCCGGATGGTCCATTAGCAAACTTAGTATTTAACATTCAATTCCCTGGTCTTCATAATCAAGTTATAAAAACTGCACCAATCACAAAAGCTGATATACCTTTCGCAGCGATTTTCAAACTAGATGTATTCTCTTCTACAACTACTGCGATTGTATTAGCAATTATCGTTTCACTTATCGTTTACCGTGTAAACGGCAAAATGATTAAAGAATTAATGATTGAAACAATAAAAGAATTAAAGGTTCCAGTATATACAATTTGTAGCGTTATCGCTTTAGCTTACGTAGAGAACTACTCTGGTATGTCATCTACACTTGGACTTGCATTCTCTTCTACTGGAAATGTATTCCCTATTCTTTCTCCAATCTTAGGATGGATTGGCGTATTCATTACTGGTTCAGTAGTATCTAGTGGTTCACTATTCGCACCACTTCAAGCAGTAACTGCCGATCAATTAAACATCGTCCCATCTACTCTCGTTTCATTAAACGTAGTTGGTGGCACAATAGCAAAAATGGTTTCACCACAATCCATAGCAGTTGCTTGTGCGGCAGTTGGACTAGTTGGTAAAGAATCTGCTCTATTTAAAACAGTGATGAAATATAGTTTAATCTTCTTAGCTATTATTAGCTTACTTCAATTAAATGCTGTATTTAATATCTTTTAAAAATAAAACACCGATCCAAATAGATCGGTGTTTTTTCACATTACATCTTCTTATTCTTTAATAAAGAAGCACCAGCAATTTCAGGATGCGTCATTTCGAATGGATCTAAAATAATATCCAATTCTTCTTCTGTCAGTACACCATGTTCTAAGCATAACTCCCTAACAGATTTCCCTGTTTCAATCGCTTCGCGAGCAATGCGAGATGCTGCTTCATAACCAATGTGCGGGTTAACTGCTGTAATAATTCCAACACTTTTCTCAACATATTGCTTCAGCAATTCTTCATTTGCTGTAATTCCTTTAATACAGTATTCTCGGAATACACGGAATCCGTTATTCATAATACTAATAGATTGAATTAAATTAAATACAAGCACAGGCTCCATTACGTTTAATTCTAATTGTCCTGCTTCTGAAGCCAAGCAAATTGTATGATCATTACCAATTACTTGGAAAGCAACTTGATTAATTACTTCTGCCATAACTGGATTTACTTTACCTGGCATAATAGATGAACCTGGTTGGCGTGCAGGCAATTGAATCTCTGCTAATCCGACACGTGGCCCAGACGCCATAATACGAAGATCGTTTGCAATTTTAGACATATTCATCATACATACTTTTAATGCTGCAGATACTTCTGTGTATGCGTCTGTGTTTTGCGTTGCATCAACTAAATGCTCTGCGCCGACAAGTGGGAATCCGCTAAATGTTCGTAAATGTTTTACCACATGTTCAATGTACGTAGGATTTGCATTTAATCCCGTACCAACAGCTGTCGCCCCCATATTCACTTCATATAAATGTTGACGAGACTGTTTAATTCTTTTTATATCACGCGCAAGCACGCGGCTATACGCTTCAAATTCTTGTCCAAGGCGAATTGGCACTGCATCTTGTAAATGTGTACGTCCCATTTTAATGACGTGATCGAACTCTTTTGCCTTTGTACGGAAAGCAGCATGAAGTTCTTCCATTGTAATAAGAAGCTCTTCTAACATCATAAGAGTTGCAATATGAATTCCCGTTGGAAACGCATCATTTGTTGACTGAGCCATGTTCACATGCGTGTTTGGGCTAATTTTCGCATACTCACCTTTTTCGTATCCCATACGTTCTAATGCTCTATTCGCAATTACTTCATTTGTATTCATATTAATGGAAGTTCCAGCACCGCCTTGAATTGGATCCACAATAAATTGATCATGGAACTTTCCATCAACAATTTCTTGTGCTGCTTCCGCAATTTCTTGCCCAATATCTTTAGCTAAATAACCGGTATCCATATTCGCAAGTGCCGCCGCCTTTTTCACAATTGCCATTGCCGTAATGAGTGACGGATGAATGCGATATCCTGTAATTGGAAAGTTTTCTACGGCACGTAATGTTTGTACACCATAATAAGCTACACTTGGTACTTCCTTTTCACCTAAAAAATCTTTTTCTATACGTATATCCTTCGTTGCTATCATTTGCATCACCTATACTTTTTTCATTCTAAATCCTTATCTGAAAAATCCGCCATCTCAAAATACGAGTATTATTCAGAAGAATTTTTCAGTATCCACCTTCACTATATAGCACCTCTTTTGAAAGCGCAAACATTTAATTTTCTATATATCCTTTTTATTAAAGTTTATAGAAAATCATTCTTCTACTTTCTTTATCTCCACTCGTTTAATTTGATGCATATCCTTTTCAAGGACTTTAAAATAAAAGCCATGTTTCTCAATAACATCCCCTTCAGCAACGACTTGTTTTTGTACCATGATCCAACCACCAATTGTATCTACATCATCAGCAACCAAATGTATGCCAAATAAATCATTTACTTCACTAATAAGCACTTTTCCCTCTACAATTTTACATCCTTCGCTTATGTGTTCAATAGGCGGGTGTTCATCTTCATCGTATTCATCTCGAATTTCTCCAACAATTTCTTCTAAAATATCTTCTAGCGTGACAATGCCTGCTGTACCACCATATTCATCATATAATACAGCTAACGGAATTCGTCTTCTTTGCATTTGTAATAGCAAATCATGAATTGGGATATTTTCTAATACTTCAATAACTGGCCTTGTATATGGTGTAATCGAGCACTCTTCCTCTCGATTACCATCCATATAACGAATAAATAAATCTTTTACATTAACCATTCCGATAATCTCATCTTTATCTTCACCAAATACAGGATATCTCGTATATTTTTCTTGCGCAATTACTGTAATATGTGTTTCAAACGGCTCGTCCTCATATAATCCTACAACTTCCGTACGAGGTACCATAATTTCCTTTGCTACTCTATTATCGAATTCAAAAATATTATTTACGTATTTAAATTCCCTTTGATTAATCTCTCCGCTCTCATAACTCTCCGATAAGATTAACCTTAATTCTTCTTCTGAATGAGCTACTTCATGTTCAGAAGCTGGATGTAACCCAAATAAACCTGTTACAAGCCTTGCTGAACCATTTAAAGCCCAAATAAACGGATACATAACTCGGTAAAAATAAATTAGTGGCTTTGATAATAATAAGCTAACTTGCTCTGACCTTTGTATAGCTAATGTTTTTGGGGCAAGTTCCCCAATAACAACATGTAAAAATGTAATCACTGCAAAGGCAATAATAAATGAAATTGTACTAGCAATGGCAGGAGATAATTGTAATTTTAAGAACAATGGCTCGAGTAAATGTTTTATAGTTGGCTCTCCTAACCACCCGAGCCCTAACGCAGTAATCGTAATACCTAACTGACATGCTGATAAATACTCATCTAAATTTGCAGTTACTTTTTTAGCAGCCAATGCACCTCGTCGTTTTTCAGTAACGAGTTGATCAATGCGACTGCTACGCACCTTAATAATTGCAAACTCAACAGCCACAAAAAAAGCTGTTAATGCAATAAGAATGGCTACCATCAATAATTTTAAAATATCCACATATGTCCTTTAGCTTTCTTAGCTAAAGTTACACCTCCTTTTAAAAAGAAGTTTCACTTTAGTTTCTTCAATTATTAGAAAGCAACCCTATATAAAATTCACCAATTTTCAAACCTCATACAATTCTAAAGGTAAACCGTCAGGATCTTGGAAAAAGACGAATTTCTTCCCCGTTATTTCATCAATACGTATCGATTCCGTCTCAACACCACATTGATTTAAATGCGTCACAGCTTCTTCTATATTTATAACTGCAAATGCTAAATGTCTAAGTCCAGCTGCTTCTGGAAAACTTGGGCGCTCAGGCGGACTTGGAAATGAAAATAATTCTATTTGATACTCTTCTCCTACACATAAATCCAACTTATAAGAATCGCGTTCCTTTCTATATACTTCATTTATCACTTTAAAACCTAATATTCTAGTATAAAAATTTTTTGACACTTCATAATTCGAACAAATAATTGCAACGTGATGCACTTTACATATATTCATGATTTCTCTATTCCTTTCTTTACCAAAGATGCATATTCTCCCTTGAAATGAAAAACATATATAGCAGAACATCTCTTTTAGGGGGCTTACTATGAAATTTATCACTTTTTTTGTCGGACTTATCGTCGTTTTCTTCCTTGCTTATATTGCTAGCAATAATAAGAAACACATTAAATTCAAACCTATTTTCATCATGCTTATTATACAGTTAATTTTAACCTATTTATTATTAAATACAGAAATTGGTCTCATACTTATTCGGTTCATTTCCAGCCTTTTCACAAAGCTACTCGAGTATGCTGCTGATGGTATAAACTTTGTGTTTGGCGGTCTTGCAAATAAAGGTGAGATGTCATTTTTCCTTACTGTATTATTACCGATTGTCTTTATTTCCGTCTTAATTGGTATATTACAACATTTCAAAATACTACCATTTTTTATTCATTGGATTGGTTTCTTTCTTAGCAAGATAAATGGTCTTGGGAAATTAGAATCTTACAATGCCATCGCTTCCGCTATTGTCGGCCAATCAGAAGTGTTTATTACGGTAAAAAAGCAATTAGCACAAATTCCAAAACACCGTCTTTATACACTTTGTGCATCAGCCATGTCAACAGTATCTATGTCTATCGTAGGTGCCTATATGACGATGATTGAACCTAAATATGTAGTAACCGCACTCGTTCTCAATTTATTTAGCGGTTTTATTATCATACTCATCATTAACCCTTACGACGTTAAAGATGAAGAAGATATTTTGGAAATAAAAGGTGAAAAGCAAAGTTTCTTTGAAATGCTTGGCGAATATATTCTTGATGGTTTCCGAGTAGCCATTGTCGTTGGCGCCATGCTCATCGGATTCGTAGCATTGATTAGCTGCATTAATGACCTATTCCTCATTATATTCGGCATCACTTTTCAGCAATTAATCGGCTACGTATTTGCACCTATTGCATTTCTTATCGGTGTACCAAGTTCTGAAATTGTCGCAGCTGGTAGCATTATGGCAACGAAGCTTGTAACGAATGAATTTGTAGCAATGATGGATCTTAGTAAAATTTCCAATAGCCTTTCTCCCCGTACAGTTGGTATCATTTCTGTTTTCCTCGTTTCTTTTGCCAACTTTTCTTCTATTGGAATTATTTCCGGTGCAGTAAAAGGGTTAAACGAAGACCAAGGAAATGTTGTGGCAAGGTTTGGGCTTAAATTACTATATGGAGCTACTCTCGTTAGTATTTTATCTGCAATTATCGTAAGTATTATGTTGTAATTAGGTAAAATTTTATCATTTTCTTATCCCTATCTTTTGTATACAATAACGAATAGGTGTCTTATAAAGTGAAACTTTACTCAGAGGGGACTATCCCCCTCTGAGTATTAGCCTTCACCAATCGGGCTTTTACGGGCAGTTAACTCCCACCTAACTTCCTTGCATTCGCTGGACTTTGAGGTGGGAGTTTTACTGCCCGTTAATGCGGGATAAATAATCAAGACATCTATTTTTTATACATGTACAATCGCTTTTATTTAGCGTAAAATATTTTTTATGTGTTTTAATACACCTAGATGTATACACTTTGATAGTTTTAAAGGAGAAAAAATGATGAAATCCGACACAAACAACAATATGCGAGCCAAAAAAGGACGCTCAAAGAAAAAACGCCTACTTTGGTTCCTTCTTATTCCATTACTAATTGTAGCACTTGGAGCAGGAGGTTACTCCTTCCATATATACAGTAAAGCAAAATCCATTTTAAATAACGCTTATTCTGAACTAGGTCGAGGAGATAAATCCAACAAACGTGAAAAAGCAGTTAAACCTATGACTGATAACATTTCCGTACTTATTATGGGTGTTGATGAAAGTGATATTAGAGAAAAAAATTATGGAAAAGCAACTCGTACGGATGCGCTATTACTTGCAACAATTAATAAAAACGATAAATCCGTTAAACTTGTAAGCATTCCACGTGACTCACGCGTCTACATTAAGTCACGTGATAAATACGATAAAATTACACATGCACACGTATTCGGCGGTGTAGACAGCACGATTGATACAGTAGAGAACTTTTTAGACGTTCCTGTTGACTACTACGTAAAATTTAACTTTAAATCCTTTATCAAAATCGTTGATTCCCTTGGCGGTATTACTGTCGATGTTCCTGTTGAGTTTACAGAACAAAATAGTAAAGACGAAGCAAATGCAATTCATCTTAAAAAAGGACGTCAACATTTAAACGGAGAAGAGGCACTTGCACTAGCTAGAACTCGTCACATCGATAGCGATTATATGCGTGGTCAACGACAACAACTTGTTTTAGAAGCTATTGCCGAAAAAGCACTATCTCTTAATTCCATTAATAAAATCGGTGGCCTACTAGATGCTGTCGATAATGATTTAAAAACAAATTTAACTTTTGATGATATGATGACAATTGCAAAAAATTCAATGGATTCAAGTTTAAAAATGGACAAATTTCAAGTGGAAGGTACAGATAAATATATAGATGGTATTTATTATTACGTTCCAAACGAAAAAAGCGTCAATAATATATCGACAACACTTCAAGAACATCTCGGTGTTACGAATAAAAATGAGCATAAAAAATTATAATAAAAAGGCTGCTAGATTTTTCTAGACAGCCTTTTTATTATAATTTTCAACAAATTTTTCATGCATATTGTGACAAAAAGAGACAATTATTACAACAGTGTAACATTTTTTATAAAAACATTACACACGCAGTGGAAATAATAGTATACTAGAACTTACATACTGTTATTTTCATCATTTTTATACAAAAAATGTAATACATATATTTATACACAAATTTCTGGGGGGAAATAAATGAAGCTAAGTAAAATACTGATCGGTTCTGCAATTGCAGGGGGCATATTACTTTGTGTAGGCGGTATTGGTGGATATCAATATGTATCCAAATTAAATAATCAATTAAATAACACCGCATTACCAAATACTAAGTTTGAAGGTATTTCTCTTGCTGGAAAAAATAAAGCAGATATTCAAGCAATTATTAATCAAAAAATAAATGAATTAGATCAAAAATCTCTTACCTACATATTCCAAGATGATAAACAAACTTACATATGGAAAGATTTAGGTGTAAATTATAAAGAGAAAGATATTGTAAACAAAATCTTTAAAGAACAAGAAGGAAACGTAATGAGTCGTTACAAAATGCGGAAGCAAGCTGAAAACGATGAATTAAAACGTGACTATAAATTAACACCACAATTAAATACAACAGCTTATGAAACCTTTATAAAAGATAAATATAATGAAACATTAAAAAATCCTGTTAATGCAGAATTAAGTATTGAAGGCTCTACTGTAAATGTTAGCCAAAGTCAAAACGGAGAAAAAATTGATAAAGGCAAACTACGCGATTTAACAAACGAAGCTATTACTACTGGTAAATCAGATGTTACATTACCGGTTACATTAATAAAACCAGAACGTTCTACAGAAGATATACAGAAAATGGGAATTAAAGAAGTCATTGCTGAGTACTCTACTCCAATGGCTGGCCGTAATGGTAATCAATCCTTTAACGTAAATAAATCAGCTAATACTTTAAGTGGAGTTATTGTAGCACCTGATGAAACGTTTAGTTTTAATGGCCGTGTTGGTGTAACTGATGCTGCACATGGTTATAAATCTGCCGCAGTATATTCACAAGGTAAAGTTATACAAAGTGCAGGCGGAGGCGTTTGCCAAGTCAGTAGTACTTTATATAGCGCAGCTTTAAGGGCAGATTTAGGAATTGTTTCTCGAAGTAATCATTCTATGCCCGTAAATTATTTACCACTTGGGCAAGATGCAGCAGTGGCAGACTATGGTCCGGATTTAAAATTTAAAAACAATACAGGTAATCATATTTATATTCAAGCATTTTCAAATGGAGGGAGTATTACTACACGCATTTTCGGTACAAATACTGGTAAAAATGTTGAAGTTTCTTCTCAAGTAATTAGTAGAACTAATGATAAAATAACAGCGGTTACGTATAAAAAAGTAACACAAAACGGCGAAGTACTATCAAATGGACAAATTTCAAAAAGCGTATATAAAAGTGCCCCAAAACAATGAGATACTATCAAACGGACAAATTTCAAAAAACATAAAGAAAAAGGCGTGATCTACTCACGCCTTTTTCTTTTGCAGTAATAGTAAAAAAGTTTCAAGATGATCCTTCGTTTCTTCTAAAGACCATATACGATTCCCTTGCTTCGCAGCCAGTACGCACGCTTCTTCCCACGCGTTCTTGTTCTTCATATATACTAATTCATCGCGTAATTTCAAAACAATTTCTTCATCTTCTTGCTCTATAAACTCTGCCATCACGCTTACTATTTCATCCTCATGAATACTTAACGTACAGTATGATTTAAGAAAGTATTGTAATGTCGTATACATATGTACTCCCCCTTCTTATTTGTCAGATGGATAAGAAGTAATAATCTTATATCCTAAATCTCCTGACTTATCTCTCGCTAAAACAGTAACAGTTTTTACTAACTTATCTTTTATATTCATATTTTTCTTTATTACCGTTTTCCCGACCGGGAATGAATGAGTTGTATTTAATACGAGACGAGCCTCTTTAGAATTTTTTAACCAATCTTGAATTTCTTTATCATGTTGCTTCAAACTATCTTTTACAGCTTTCGTCGCTGTTTCTTTATCATAATATGTACTTGCCGCTGATACTTTATCTGTCTTCAAACGATTCTTCAAATCCTCTTCTGATTTACCTACATGCCTTTCAATCGTATGACCATTTTTAGGCGGCCCTTCCATTTCATCTAAAATATTATCACTAATTTTTTCTACTGACGTACCTTGATTCCCTGTTTGTTTCTCAGTTTTTTGTTCTTTTCCTGCACATCCACTTAAGATCAGCATCAATGCCAGTAAACTACTGAAGAAAAGACTACTTATTCGTTTCATCATATCACCTCTTCCATGATTATTATCGTAACTTCACTAAAAGTCAATTTCACAACGAAAAAACACATACATTTTTTAAACCCTTCAGCTATTTTGCTATGTTTACCACTCTATCTTCATCAAACCACTATTTTTCACCTACTTTAAAATATACCCCTGTGATTTTCTAATTATTTCCCGAATTAAAATACCATTTAAAACACTACATAAACCCTTTAAAAACAAGGTTTATGTAGTGTTTTTCAACAAATTAAAATATACCCCCTTTTTTGTATACCCAATACCTATATACCGTATACAAATGCCGTTCTGTCAACGTTTTCTACATTATGTAAATTTCTCCTTGCCTATCCATTCGAAATATGGTGTAATGCAAAAAAAGATAAAGGATTTTATAATATGGCAGAAACGATTCAAAATTTCCTAACAGAATACTATTCAATCGCAATTCCACTTAGTATCTTAATCAATATCATCATCAGTCTTTTAGGTTTTATCCCTAGCATCTTTTTAACCGCCATTAATATACAGCTATTTGGCGTTACAAATGGCACACTCATTTCGATCGCAGGCGAAGCATTAGGCTCTATTATCTCGTTTTATATTTATCGCATAGGCCTTCAAAAGTTCACTCACGATAAAGTAAATAAGTATCCAAAGGTAGAGCGTCTTCTTTATGTAGAAGGTAGAGAGGCCTTTCTACTCGTTCTATCGTTTCGATTGATACCTTTCATCCCATCAAGTATCGTGACTTTATTTGCAGCTCTAGGGAAAATGTCATTACTCTCCTTCAGTATTGCCAGTACAATAGGTAAAATACCGGCCTTATTGATTGAAGTATATTCGGCATATCATGTTATGAACGGAACAAATGAAGCGAAGTGGATTGTAACAATCGCAGGTTGCATTGGATTGTTCTATTTGTGGAAAAAATGGAGAAAAAAATAAAGAAGGAGCCTATGCTCCTTCTTTATTTTTGAAGTATTTTATTAATATCTATCCCTTAAATCCTTAGTTTACACCAACAGCACTAAATGATTGCTTCACTGCATTTACTTCTGCAGAGCTAGCACCATATAAATCCGCTGCAGCTTGTACTGCACCAGCACGAGCTTGACTAAATGTAGTAGATTGCGTGAAATACTGTGTATTTGCACGGTAGTAAATCGCACCTAATTTATCTTTACCAATACCAGTTACAGTTACACCAGAATGCGTACCGCCATTTGCTAATAAATAAGCTTGCTTGTTAATAATACCACTGTTCGTATGAACCCCACCGTTATCACTAGTACCAGTGTAACGCTTAGAATAATGGTCTGGGTCACCATATTTCGCTGGATCACTCATAGAGCGAAGTGCATCTCCTGCTTTACCAGGCGTGTAAATATCTTCACCAATTTCCCAATCTGGATTACGATTATCATAGTATTCTACTAAAGTACCAAAGATATCAGAAATTGCTTCATTTAGCGCTCCTGATTCATTTTGATAAATTAAATCCGAGCTATTTTCCGTAACAGCATGCGTTAATTCGTGACCAATTACATCAATTCCACCAGATAATGAAGTGAATGTTACACCATCACCATCTCCGTATACCATTTGTGAACCGTTCCAGAATGCATTATTATACTTACTTCCGTAATGAACTGTTGATTTTAATGGTGCTCCTGCATCATTAATAGAGTTTCTATTAAATGTAGCTTTATAATAATCATATGTTCTACCAGCATAGAAATGAGCATCTACTGCTGCTGCATCATACGCTGCATTGAAAACATTATCTGTATCTGCCCATAATGTTCCCGGTAATGTTGAACGGTTTTTCGCATCATATGTGAAAATTGTTGCCCCGCGCGTATTATCTTGCAAGTAGTAAGATGACCCAGATAACGTTGTATTAAGCGATTTCGTATCTCCTAATACACCTTTACCAGTTCCCACTTTATTCGTTCCTGTTACTGGCTTTGCAGCAGCTTTTGCTTCCTGTTTAGGAGCATCTTGCTTAACTGGTGACTTATCTTCATTTGTTACATGATCAAGTTTATTATATTTATTTAACACTTTACCGCTGTCTGCTTCAATGAAATAGTAGTAGTTTCCTGGGCTTGGATCTAAGAAGTTTAGATTTACAACGTATGCATATGTTGTTTCTTCACCGTTTTGATATACATATAAGTCCGCTTTTGGTTCTACCTCATATTTCGGTGTTACACCTAAATCTTGCTGCGCGATTGCAATCGCTTTTGCGCCTTCAATCTTATTTTTATTTTTCAACTTTTCTTTCTTGTCTAAATCAGGTGCAACTGTTCCAGACAATACTTTTAAAGAACCATCTTTACTTACGTGAGCTACTTGAGTAGAACCCCATACAGGTACTCCTTCGTAAACTTGTTGCATACGTACTACTGTTGAATCAGTTACAGCATCTTTTTTCACTTGTTTCACTTTGAAAGAATCTTGCGCACTCTTTTCCCCTAGCTTATAATCACCTTTTGCTGCATTTAAATAATCAAACACAACAGATTCCGCTTTCTTGCCAGTTGCTCCAGTTAGATCACCAGAAATAAACTCAGGCGACTTCACTGTCTCATTGTACTTCTTCGTAGAGAGCACATTTTTTGAATCTGCAAACGCAGAGCCTGTCCCTCCAAATGTAGTAACTGCCATTCCTGCCGCTAACACTAACGCTAAACTTTTCTTTTTCATGAACCTTCCCCCTAATAAAAATTTTTTTGAAAAAGAGTAGTTTCATATTAGCATTATGTTTCCACTATTAATATACTAAAAATTCAAATAATTATTTTCTCAAGTTTTGTAGAATTTTGAGGAACAAATATTGAAAAAACCCTTTCCGTTAGGAAAGGGTTTTTTTTATAAATTAATTTGTTCAACTGTTTTAGCTTCTTGCCCTAGAGTATCCGGCTTCCAAGCATACTGAATATCCAATACTACAGCTGCAATTGCCATAACCACAAATGTTCCTACAATTAACTTTTTCATACTATCCCTCCTCTTTATTCTTCTAATAAAGTAATTGCTAATTTATAATAGCGATTACTTTCTTTAAAATCTGAGCATTCTTCTAAGTATTCAGCTAGTTCTAAGTATACTTTCTTTAAATCTTTTATATTTTCCTCTGTTTTAAAGAAAGGAACTACTTCTGTTTCTAGAAATTTTTTATAGAGGTCTCTTTCTTCAAAATATTTATATCTTAAATTTAACAATAAATATAACATCCCTTTGTATCTCTCATCTTTCCTTGCAGCAAGGATACCTTTTTCAATCCATTCAGCCGCTTCCTCAAGTTCTCCTAATTGAATACACTGCAACGAGAGCTCATACATGGCATCAATATAATTCATATCCTCTTCTTTTTTATATTTTAAGCATTCTATATAATACTCTTTCGCCTTGGCATAATTTTTTTGTCGGTAGTACAGATAACCAATATTATTTAAAGCAATAGAAAGAATATTATCTTTATCAGCAAAAGAAGTTGCTTCTCTTATGATATGATTATAGATTTCCCTAGCTTCATTATATTGTTTTTTTCTAGTATAACTAAACGCAATTAAAAACTTACAATTAATTATATTTCTAAATTTATATTCGCTTTTAAAACCTTCTAATGCCACATTAGCAAAGTATAATGTCATATGATCTATTTCCATCTGACTATATGTCAATGCTAAATTATAATATATTCCTGTTTCATAATATCCTAACTCTTTCGCCATCGATTCTGTTTTTAACAAATACTCTAACGCTTGCGTATATTTGTACTGCACAGAATATAATAATGCCTTATTATACGTATATAACATCTTCTGAAAAGGCGAGTATTTCTTATACACTTTCTTCAATCCGTCCAATTCTTCTTCAACAGCAGGGAGATCCCGCTTCATCATTAAATAACGTGTATACAGCAGTTTATAATAATTTATAATTTCAAAATCCAAAACATGCTTCATTTCACCTTGCAACTCTTCATATATGCGTTCTACTTGTTGCTTATCCAAATGAACTAGTGCATTCAACCATTCATCCAGCTTCCCCTTCACATCTTCTTCTACATCTCTTAAATCCGTTACAGCAATCTCTAATCTTGCGCAGAGCAATTGTAGAATTTCTTCTGATGCTTCGATCTTTCCATTTTCGATCTTACTTAAGTATGAGACAGAACAAATGCCCTGACATAATTCTTCTTGTGTCATTTTTTGCTGTAGCCGTTTATAAAAGACTTGTTTGCCTATTTTTTCTAATGTTTGTTGCATTGTCCTCCTCCATTCTCATTACCCCCATTACTCTAATAATACATAAAATTTAAAGAAATATAAATTGATAAATGTTAATTTTCTAAAAAATATGCATTATTTCATTTTTTTCTCTCTTGACTTCACATCAATATCTCTTCTTTGCTACGAACGTCGTAAAATTGGTATACTATAACCAAATTACGGAGGTGTTTTCGCAATGAATTATTATAAAGACGATAGTTATGCCTTACATACAGATTTATATCAAATCAACATGGCTTATACATATTGGAAAGATGGTATTCATAATCGCCGTTCTGTTTTTGATTTATATTTTCGAAAGCTTCCATTTGAGAATGGCTACGCTGTTTTTGCTGGTCTTGAAAAAATTGTAGAGTACATAGAAAATTTCAGTTTTACCGAGAGCGATATCGCTTATTTAGCAGAATTACAATTTGAAGAAGAATTCCTTCATTATTTACAAAATATGAAATTCACTGGGGTCATTCGTGGTATGCAAGAAGGTGAAGTTGTATTCAATAACGAGCCTTTATTACGTGTTGATGCACCACTCGGTGAAGCACAAATTATTGAAACTGCCCTTTTAAACATTGTGAATTACCAAACATTAATTGCAACAAAAGCTGCTCGTATGAAGCATGCTGCAAATAACGATGAACTTTTAGAGTTTGGCACAAGACGTGCTCATGAATTTGATGCTGCCCTTTGGGGAACACGCGCTGCCTTTATTGGCGGTTTCTCATCTACAAGCAACGTTCGTGCTGGAAAACGCTTCGGGATACCTGTAGCCGGCACACATGCTCACTCTTTCGTTCAAGCGTATCGCGATGAATATGTCGCGTTTAAAAAATACGCTGAAACTCATAAAAAATGTGTCTTTCTCGTCGATACATATGACACATTAAAATCTGGTGTTCCAAATGCGATTCGTGTTGCAAAAGAATTTGGAGATCGTATTGATTTCTATGGCATTCGTCTTGATAGTGGTGATATGGCTTATTTGTCTAAAAAGGCAAGAATATTACTAGATGAGGCTGGGTTTACAAATACAAAAATTATCGCTTCTAGCGATTTAGATGAATACACAATTATGCACCTTAAATCTCAAGGTGCAAAAATTGACGTATGGGGTGTTGGAACAAAATTAATTACATCCTTTGAACAACCAGCATTAGGGGCTGTTTACAAACTAGTTGCGATTGAAGATACTGACGGGAAATTAAATGACACGATTAAAATTTCATCTAACCCTGAAAAGATTACAACTCCAGGGCTTAAACGAATTTATCGTATAGTCAACAGGGTTAATAATCATGCTGAAGGCGATTATATTGCGTTAGATTCTGAAGAGCCTGAAAAAGAAGAACGCTTAAAAATGTTCCACCCTGTTCACACATATATAAGTAAATTCGTAACAAACTTTGAAGCACGTGAACTGCATAAAGACATTTTCGTTAACGGTGAAAGAACATACGAACTACCAAGTATATTAGATATTCAAAAGTATAACGAACAGAGTCTCGCTCTATTTTGGGAAGAATACATGCGAACTTTAAACCCCGAAGAGTATCCTGTCGATTTAAGCCAAGAGTGCTGGGATCATAAAATGAATTATATTCAAACTGTTCGTGAACAAGTTGAAAAAAACATACAAAAATAAACAGAGAAGTTTCCTCCTTCTCTGTTTTTTCAATACTATATGGATATTTGTAAAAAATATATTAAAATAACAAGGTGAATATTTTTCATTTGTAAAATTTAATATCGCGTTATTAAAAACTAAAATAATATTTGATATTATTTTATTGAGTCACTTTCAACAAAATAACCGATAAAAAAGAGGACGCAATTGCGCCCTCTTTTTATAAATCTTTCACTCGTAGTACACGCATTGCATTTAATACTGCAATTAACGTCACACCCACATCTGAGAAAACAGCTTCCCACATTGTCGCTATACCAAAAGCACCAAGTAATAAAACTAATCCTTTTACACCTAATGCAAATATAATATTTTGCCATACAATACTTCTTGTGCGTTTTGCAATTTTAACAGCTGTTGCAATTTTTGAAGGTTCATCAGTCATTATAACGATATCTGCAGCTTCAATCGCTGCATCCGATCCTAAGCCACCCATAGCAATACCAACGTCCGCTCGTGCTAATACTGGCGTGTCGTTAATACCATCACCAACGAAAGCAACTTTTTCTTTTCCACGCTTAGCCGCATCAATTTTTTCAATCTCTTCTACTTTTTGTTGTGGTAGTAGTTCTGCGTGAACTTCATCTAAACCTAATTCTTTTCCAACAGCTTCACCAACTGCTTTTGCATCCCCAGTTAACATCACTGTCTTCTTGATACCTAGTTCTTTTAACTTTTGAATCGCTTGTTTTGAATCCTCTTTTACCTCATCTGAGATAACAATATAACCTGCGTATTTACCATCTACAGCAACGTGAACTAATGTACCTACTGTTTCTGGTTGCTTAAATTCAATATTTTCTTTTCTCATTAATTTAGCATTACCTGCGAAAATTTCTTTTCCTTGTACTTTTACAACTGTACCATGACCAGAAATTTCACTATAGTCTTCAATAGCATTTTCATCGATTGATTTTCCATATGCATTTCGAATAGATTGTGCAATTGGATGATTTGAATATACTTCTGCAAACGCTGCATACTCTAACAGTTCTTCACTAGTAGTACCTTCACTTGGCGCCATTTTTGTAACTTTAAAGACACCTTTTGTTAATGTACCTGTTTTATCAAAGACGATATATTTCACATCATTCAATGCTTCTAAATAGTTACTTCCTTTTACTAAAATCCCACTTTTGGATGCACCACCGATACCTCCAAAGAATCCAAGAGGAATGGATACGACTAACGCACATGGACAAGAGATAACTAAGAATACTAACGCTCTATAAATCCACTCGGAGAATGTAGCACCTTCTAAAATAAGCGGTGGAATAAACGCCATGATCGCTGCTGTAATAACTACAACAGGAGTATAGTAGCGCGCAAATTTCGTAATAAAGTTTTCTGTCGGTGCTTTTTTACTACTTGCATTTTGAACTAAATCTAAAATTTTTGATACAGTAGATTCACCAAATTCTTTTGTAACTTCAATTGTTAATACACCATTTTGGTTTACAAAACCACTTAATACGTCATTACCAACTTCTACTTCACGCGGTACAGATTCACCTGTAAGTGCTGAAGTATCCATCATTGATGTTCCCTCGACTACTTTTCCGTCTAATGGTACTTTCTCACCCGGTTTTACAATAATATAATCGCCGATTTGTACATCTTCCGGTGATACTTGTTTCGTTTCATTTCCAACCTTTACATTCGCATAATCAGGACGAATATCCATTAATGAAGTAATTGATTTTCGAGAGCGATTTACTGCAATACTTTGGAATAGTTCCCCTACTTGATAAAATAGCATTACCGCAACAGCTTCTGAATATTGTTGAATTGCAAAAGCTCCTACAGTTGCAATTGCCATTAAAAAGTTTTCATCGAATACTTGGCCGCGAGTTATATTTCTTACCGCTCTCCAAACGATATCTCCACCTATTAATAAATACGCAAGGACGAATAACGGAATTGTTATCATTTGTGGTAAATCAGCTAAGGCAGCAATTCCTGTCAAAATTCCACCGACTACTAATCGCCCTATCATCTTTTTCACATTTGCTTCACCATGATCGTGACTATGCCCTTGGTCATGGCCGCTCTTTTCTTCACGAACAACTTTCACATCTGGTTCTAACTTTTGAACGACATTCTTTATATCTTCTACAGTCGATTCTAACTCTCTTTTATTCGCAACTTCTACTCTTAATTTCTTTGATACGAAATCAACAGTTGCTTCTGAAACTGTCGGCATTTCCTTAATTTTATTTTCAATCTTCATTGCACAGTTCGCGCAATCTAAACCTTCTAATATAAAAACTTCTTTTGCAGCTTTATTTTTTTGCTCTTCTTGCACTTTAATATGTGGTTCTAACTTTGTAACAAGCTGTTTTGCTTCTGTCACAACTTCATTTTCTTTATTTTGTGCTGTTTCTAAAACCATCGTCTTTGTTGCGAAGTTTACAGAGCAAGAATTTACTCCTTCTATATTCCCAACGCCTTTTTCAATTTTCATTGCACAGTTCGCACAATCTAAACCTTCTAACATCAGTTTCTTTTTCACTAATGCTTCTGCCATCGTTCTCCCTCCTCGCGTTTTTATTCTTCCTCGTTTACGTGTTCAAACGCTTGCTCGAAGATATGAATTACGTGCTGGTCAGCTAACGAATAATAAACGACCTTTCCTTCTTTACGATTCTTTACAAGTTTCGCTTGCTTTAACACACGTAGCTGATGTGAAATAGACGATTGTGTCATTCCTAATAAATAAGCTAAATCACAAACGCACATTTCAGCTTCAAATAATGCATGTAATATTCTCGTACGCGTACGGTCACCTAATACTTTAAATAGTTCTGCTACTTTACTTAAACTTTCATCAGTCGGAATTGTTTGCTTCACTTGATCCACGACTTCCTCATGAATTACCGTTTGAGAACAAGTTTCCTGCGGTGTTTCTACTTTATTTTCAGCCATTATAGCTCACCTCTTTAATTGAACATATGAACAACTGTTCATATATCTTATACTTTTATTATATGAGCGCCTACTCATATGTGTCAATAAAATCCGAAAGATTTTTTTGACAATTCCATTCATATTTCAACATATACATATCAATATTCTCCGCACCTATCATACTCTTCATACAAAAAGGATGCACGAAAACTATCGTGCATCCTTCTCTTATTTCCCCTACATTAGCTACCCGTAAAAGCCCGATTGTTGAAGGCTAATAATCAGCAGGCGATGAAGAACCCCCACTGATTAAAATTTCACTGCATCCACAATTAACGAAGCAAATTCTAATGTACCAGCTTGATTTCTATGATCAAAACGTTTCGAGCGATAAATAAAACCAGCTTTCTCATTCCAATCATTATAATGAAACTTACCATTCTCATCACAGTATTCTAAAATCCTAACTTGAAAACCTGCCGATTCAAACATGGACGTGATTGTTTTATAGTTATGAACGATTTTATGACTTGCTGCTGGATGATCTAATGGCCCTGGTCCACCTACTTGTACACCTTGCTGATATTCTTCATCTGGGAAAAATGCATCTGGCACTGCACAACGAATATATCCATCCTCCGTTAAAAACTCATAACAAATTTTTGCAGCTTCGATTCCTTCTTCGTACGATAAATGCTCCCATACATGTTCCGCTAAAATTGCTGATAAAGAATTAGGTTGAAATTTATCAAGCCAAGTTTCTCTTCGCAATAAATTAAATTCTTCTTCATTCGTATGTAACCAACCAGGGTTATTATTATACCCCTCTGCTCCAACAACCACTTTCGTTTCTAGCATTCCTCTTCCTCCCCTTTTTTCATATTCCGACATAAAAATTCGACAATTTAACATTTATTTCCTTCCTTATCCAAAAGAAAAAGCCTTGTGCGCTCCCTAGACGCACAAGGCTTACTATTTTATATCCCTTTAATTAGCTTGATCTAAATTATCCTGCGAACTTCCATCGTCTTTTAAATGACTATGTTTTTTCGAATAAACAAAGTATACAACTACTCCAATTGCTAACCAAATACCGAAGTATATCCATGTTGTTAATGGTAAATTTACCATTAAGAATAGACAACATGCAATTGAAATAATCGGTAAGATCGGTACAAGTGGTACCATAAATCCACGTTGTAATTTCGGATGCGTTTTACGAAGAATGATAACAGTTACACCAACCATGGCGAATGTTAATAACGCTCCAATATTCGCTAAATTCGACAATTCTTTTAAATCGATAAATCCAGCAATTAAAGCACTACCAATTCCTGTTAACCAAACTGAAAATGTTGGCGCTTCAGTCTTCTTGTTAATTTTCGCAAAAGATTTTGGTAATAAACCGTCACGGCTCATTGCGAAGAATACACGTGTTGTCGCATAAATGTAAGCGAAAATTACAGCCATAATACCGATTACAGCTCCAATAGCAATTACACCAGCCACTTTATCTTGTCCTACAACTTCTAACACATATGCCATAGCTTCAGGTACATCTAATTCCTTATAAGAAACCATACCTGTCATAACGAGACAAACTACAACATAAATGATTGTACAAATAACTAACGAGGCAATAATACCAATTGGTAGATCACGTTGCGGATTTTTTACTTCTTCAGCAGAAGTTGCTAATGCATCAAATCCTAAGAAAGCAAAGAATACTGCTGCTCCCCCTGCGAACACTCCACTTAAACCGTAAGGTGCAAATGGTATCCAGTTTTCTGGTTTCACATAGAATACACCAACTGCAATGAATAAAACAACAATACCAATTTTAATTAATACCATTATGTTATTCACACGCTTACTTTCTTTTGTACCTCGTGATAATAACCAAGTTATCACTAACGTAACGATAACTGCCGGTAAGTTTACCATACCACCTTGCGCTGGAATCGTTAGCAATGCTTTTGGGATTTCAAGTCCCAATCCACTCACTAAATTATTGAAATAACCCGTCCATCCGCCAGCTACTGCGGCAGTCGTTACGACATATACGGATAACAATGTCCATCCCATTAAATGAGCAACAAACTCACCAATTGTTGCATACGAATATGTGTACACACTACCTGAAACAGGGAGTGTAGATGCAACTTCCGCATAACATAAAGCTGCAAATCCACAAACAATTGCTGCAATCATAAATGAAAAAATAACTGCTGGACCAGCATCTCTTGCTGCTACTAATCCAGTTAATACTAGAACTCCTGTACCAATTATCGCACCAATTCCTAGCATTGTTAGGTCGAATGCCCCTAGCGTTTTCGTTAAAGTTTTACTTTTACTTTCCCCTAACAATTGCGTAACGGATTTCTTTTTAAATAGGTTGGCCACGATGAATGCCCCCTTTTGCCAAGAAGAGCTAAGAGGTATTATCTCTTAGCTCTTATCATGTTGTTTTATATATTGTTCGATTTTGTTTTGTATAATGCTTCTATTAGCAAGATACTGTTTCTGCTTCTAATAATTCTTTAGCACCTTTGTACTCTACACCGTGAGCTTCTGCAACAGCTTCAAATGTTACATAGCCATCTAATGTGTTAATACCTTTTAATAATGCAGTGTTGCCTAGGCAAGCAGCTTTGTAGCCTTTGTTAGCAATTTGTACTGCATATGGTACTGTTACGTTTGTTAATGCAAGAGTTGATGTACGTGGAACCGCACCTGGCATGTTTGCAACTGCATAATGAACAACACCGTGTTTTTCGTAAGTTGGGTTATCATGAGTTGTAATACGGTCAGTTGTTTCGAAAATACCACCTTGGTCAATCGCGATATCTACAACAACAGAACCTGGTTCCATTGATTTAATCATTTCTTCTGTTACAAGTTTTGGCGCTTTTGCACCTGGGATTAATACTGCACCAATTACAAGATCAGACTCTTTTACAGCTTCTGCAATATTGTAAGGATTAGACATTAAAGTTTTTACTTGGTTTCCGAAAATGTCATCTAATTGACGAAGACGTTCTGCACTTAAGTCGATGATTGTTACATCCGCACCTAGTCCAACTGCAATTTTAGCAGCATTTGTACCAGCTTGTCCACCACCGATAATTGTTACTTTACCACGTTTAACCCCTGGAACACCTGCAAGTAAGATACCTTTACCGCCTTTGTTTTTCTCAAGGAACTGTGCACCAATTTGTGCAGCCATACGACCAGCTACTTCACTCATAGGTGCAAGTAATGGTAATGAACGGTTTTCTAATTGTACTGTTTCGTACGCAATAGCTACTACTTTCTTCTCGATTAAAGCTTTTGTTAATTCTGGTTCTGGAGCTAAGTGTAAGTATGTGAATAAGATTAAACCTTCACTGAAGTGTTTGTATTCGCTTTCAATTGGTTCCTTAACTTTCATAACCATTTCCATGTTCCAAGCTTCTTCAGCTGTATCAACAATTTTTGCTCCCGCTTCAACATACTGAGCATCTGTGAAACCAGATCCTAAACCTGCACCCTTTTGAATAAATACTTCGTGATTGTTACGAATTAAATGTACAACACCAGCTGGTGTCATTGCCACACGGTTTTCGTTGTTTTTAATTTCTGCTGGTACCCCAATACGCATAATGAAATGCCCCCTTATAATTAACAGAAAAAAGAAAGTCTTTTTTCTTTTTGTAATAATTAATAACTTATGTCCTTATTCTAGCATAACTTAAAAGTTATGAAAACGCTAACATATCATTTTTCTAAAGTTTATATATTTAGAATAGTGTAAATATATAAAACATTGATTCTATTAGGAAGTTCGTTCTATTTCATTATCTATTACTCTATTTTTATTATATCCCTTCAAAATAAGCAGTAATCATTTATTATTTGACAATAATATAACAATGTAAAAACTCCAAATGAAGACGTATACATATACAGTTATTACTTTACACAATACTTTAGAAATATATTCTTTTTACAAAAAAACAGCTGCTGGCATTTAGCCAGCAGCTGGATAACTTATAAATAACTTTGAAAACAAATCATCTGTTGTTTCAGTAATTTTATCAAACAGATCACTTTCTTCCGCTTCTTGCTCTTTTAACTCCTTAATTGTTTCACGTGCATCTTTAGGATAATCGGTAATGATACCATCTACGTTTAACTTATAATATGCCTTTAAACTCTCCATATCATTTACTGTCCATACGTAAATTGGCTTATTTAACTTCCTTGCTTCTTTTACTAATTTCTTATTTAACATGTATTCTTCTGCTACATAAAAGTCAGCTTTTACATTCTTTAAGTTAGCTCTACTTGCATACAGTATATATCCTACTTTTATATCTGAATTTGCACGCTTAAACTCTTTAATGAGTGGATAGTGTAACGTTTGAATTACACATTGCTTCTCAAATTCATTATCTTTAATCGCTTTTAATACTTTATTTACAAAGTCTTTTTCGCCCCCATGAAGCTTCACTTCAATATTGAGTTTGATTTTCCCCTTTGCAAGCTTAATGATTTCATCAAGTGTACTTATTTGTCCTGAAAATCCATCTTGACTAAGAGTAAGCTGTCTTAATTCATCCATCGTTAAATCTGACACATGCACATTGGCATTTGCAAGACGTTTTAACTTCAAGTCATGTATAACCGCTAGCTCACCGTCTTTCGTTTGTAATACATCTATTTCAGCGTAGTCTGCTTTTGCATCAATAGCACCTTGCACAGCTTCTTTCGTATTTTCTACCCCTTTTGATATATATCCGCGGTGCGCCATAATAATCGGTTCTTTATACGAATTTGAAATAAACGTTACAATGAAGGCAACGACCATTCCGGCCGTAATAATCCCTACAATATATACACTAATAAATTTCCAGCGATGTTTTTGAAAGAAACATTTATCTGCTTTCGTTTTCGAATAATCTAATCCTTCTTCTAATAACACATCTTCAACCGGAACCTTTTGTAAGTACAATCTTGTTATAGCCATAATATAAAATGGTGTCACAATAAAGCTAAATAAATACAATGTACTTGTTAGGAATACAGAAATCGTTGATTCGGCTAATAACGCAAATGTTCCTTCCGGGTTTGTAAATTCATACACACCCCATAGGCACAATAAATATATTCCAAAAAACAAAATATAAACAATCCCTATTGAAATGAAAAATCCTACTAAAAAGAATAGTACTTTAAAAAAGCTTTCTTTTACTAAAGCTGCACTTTTGCGTGCTGCTGTACGAAACGGCTTTTGTTCTAAAACGACAATAGGTAGAACGAAAATCCAGCGAAGGTTCAAATACGCAACTACGGCAAAGAACGTGTAATAACCTACTTGTCCCATCGTCGTCTTAAACAGTTCTCCTGTAATAAAATTAGGAATTTGAATTTGCGGAATTAATGCCGTTTCGTATCCCATATTTAAAAGAGGTAATAATACGACAGCATATAAAATAAATCCTGGTAAGCAATATGTGAAAAGCGTAGGTAAGTACGTTACGGTTTTATATAAAATCGGGCGTAATTTCACCTTTTGTCTTTTATGAGCGAAATACGAAATAATAATAAGCACCGCAAATTCCGTAAAGATAAGAAACAGTGCTAACAAGGATAAAATTACGATTGCCAAAATGCCGTATGGTGTTTTCAAAAATGCTAATAATTCATCATTTGTCGCATTTGCGTAACCACCAAAATACAATAATTTATTAAAAATGATCCCAAACAGTGGAACAAACACAATCGCTGCTAACAATTTATAAGCAAGTTGAAAGGTTAATACATTCCAAAAAGCAAATTTTACTGTTTGAAAGGAATGGCTCATTACTCCTGGTATAGATAGTCTTTTACGGTGTTGCATATATTCCTCCACATTCTAAAACGATATTTGAGATGGATTCCACATTTCCATTTCTAATCCATCTTTTTAATAATAATATATTCCGCTTAACATGAACACTCTTATACATACAATGAAAAAAGTGATGGCTATTTCCCATCACTTTTTCATCTACTCTATTTTTTCTCTAATCCTTGCCCAAATGCTTTCAAAAAGCTAAAACCGAATGTAATTGCTCTATTGATATCTGGATCTTTTAATACTTTAAAGAAATCCATCACTTTTGTTTTTTTACCACTATTTAATTCATCTGTTGCAAATTGCAATCCAGTAACTAAACTCGATGTGATTTGTTTTGTTACCTCTGGGTCAACTGAAGATAAAGCCTCTCCTGCCCCCATCATATTGTTCAGTGCATTTTTCACTGGTTCACGATTTAATTGCTCAACAGCAATTTTCGAAACATCTTCTTTCGCAGCAAGTAAACTAATTGCCGCATCTAAAATACCAGCTTTCTGTAATTGCGCTAGTAATTGCATCGTTTCCTCGACTGCTTCACGGTTATTCGCTAACTCCGTGAACAGTTCCTCTGCTAATTGCTGTTTCTTCTCTTCTTCTGTTACAACTTTCTTTTTAATTAACGTAATTTCTTTTGCCACTATCTCCGCCCCCTAGTCCACAAGTGATACGTATTGTTTTCTTTGCCACTTTTGCTGAATTTCAACACCATTTTGTGGATGGCGTTTTTTATCTCGCGGGTTTGAAGATGGTAATGGACGATTTCCTTTTTCACGTAATACGCGCAGTTTCACCATCGTTTGTTTATAAGCTGGTGTACACGTATAAATGTCTGTCGCTGTTCCTGTTAAAATATTAATAGCCTCTTCATTTACTGTCGCATGCATTGGTAAATATAACTCATTTCCCGTTACACGGTCTGTAACAAGTGCTTGTACTTTAATCTTTCCGAACGGCGATGATAATTCTACAAGACCACCATCTTTCACATTACGCTCTTTAGCAAGTTCAGGTGAAATTTCAACGAATACTTCAGATACTTTAGATAAAATACCAGCCGACTTATTCGTCATATTCCCTTCATGGAAATGCTCTAGCATACGACCATTATTTAATAGTAAATCATACTCATCCGGCGCCACAACTGGTGGTACCCATTCATCTAATGATAAACGAGCAAGTTTATCTGGGAAGTTAAATCCATCTACATATAATAGCGGTGTATCGCTACCATCATGGCTACCCCAACATAAACTATTCCATCCTTCTAAACGATCATATGTTGCCTGAGAATATAACGGTGCAAGCGATGCTATTTCATCCATAATCTCACTTGGGTTTTCATAATTCCAATCTCCGCCTAGTGCACGAGCTACTTTTTGTAAAATCCACCAGTCTGGTTTTGAATCACCAAGCGGCTTCAATACTTCATATAATCTTTGAATACGACGTTCTGTATTCGTAAACGTCCCTTCTTTTTCTAAGCTCGGTGCTGCCGGTAAAATAACATCAGCAAAACGAGCTGTTTTTGATAAGAACATATCTTGAACAACAAGGAAATCTAAATTCGCTAAAATATGTTGCACATGGTTCGCATTTGAATCTACTAAAGCCATTTCTTCACCCATAACATACATACCGCGCAGTTTTCCTTCTTCCGCCGCAAGTAACATTGCAATATTATTTAATCCTGGCTCTTTCGGAATCGTCGTACCGTACGCTTTTTCAAATTTAGCACGGAGCGTATCATCAGATACCGCTTGATAACCTGGAAGCCAATTCGGTAAGGTCGCCATATCACAAGCGCCTTGTACGTTATTATGTCCTCTTAATGGGTATGCACCTGCACCGGGACGACGGTAGTTACCCGTAACAAGTAATAAATTTGAAATTGCAGCTGAAGTTGTACTACCTCCTGTATTTTGAGTTACCCCCATTCCCCAAAGTACACAAGTACCATCTGCTTCATATACCATACGAGCCATTTCTTTCAGGTTCTCTTTAGAAATACCCGTAATTTCTTCTGTGTAATCAAGCGAATACTTTTCTAACATTTTGCTATATTCATCAAAGTTCTTTACATTTTCAGCTAAGAACTTTTTATCATGCCAATCTTGATCGATAATATATTTCGTAATACCAGCAAGCCATACATAATCAGTTCCTTGACTCGGATGAACAAATATATCCGCACGCTCAGCCATTTCATGTTTACGAAGGTCTGCTACAATTAATTTTTGTTCGTGTAATTTATGAGCACGTTTCACACGCGTCGCAAGTACAGGATGTCCCTCTGTCGGATTCGCACCAACGATAATAACAAGACCTGCTTCAGCGATATCTTTCACTGTTCCAGCATCCCCGCCCATACCGACAGTTTTAAATAAGCCGTCTGTTGCTGGAGATTGACAATAACGGGAACAGTTATCTACATTATTTGTTCCATATATTTGACGAGCTAGTTTTTGCATAAGATAATTCTCTTCATTCGTTACTTTCGAAGAAGAAATAAACCCAAATGCATCGCTGCCGTATTCTGATTTAATATGCTGCATGTTAGATGCAACAACTTCAAGAGCCTCTTCCCAAGAAGCTTCAACAAACATATCTCCTTGGCGAATTAATGGCTTTGTAATGCGATCTTCACTATTTACAAAGTCCCATCCAAATTTGCCTTTTACACATGTAGAGATACCATTAACCGGTGCATCTGAAACAGGTTGTACTTTTAAAATGTGACGGTCTTTCGTCCACACTTCAAACGAGCAACCTACACCGCAAAATGTACAAACTGTTTTCGTTTTTTTAACCTTCGTCTTGCGCATCGCAGATTCCACTTCTGAAACTGCTAAAATACTGCTATATCCTGGCTCTACATCTTTTACAAAATCAATCATCGGATCTAACACATCTGGTTTTAATCCTGTCATAAACCCAGCTTCACCTAGCATTGTTTTTTCCATTAACGCATTACATGGACAAACTGTTACACATTGCCCACAACTCACACAAGACGAGTCATTTATACTTACACCATTGTCCCAAATAACACGCGGGCGGTCTAAATTCCAATCAATCGATATAGTTTCATTGACTTGTAGGTTTTGACATACTTCTACACACTGTCCACAAGCAATACATTGATTTGGATCATACCGGTAAAACGGATGTGACATGTCCACTTCACACGCACTTACTTTCGGTTCATACGGGTATTTCTGTTCTTCAATTTCCATCATATGCACTGTATTATGCACTTTACAGTTACCATTATTGTTATCACAAACAGTACAATACAATAAATGGTTCTCTAATATTCGATCCATCGCCTCAGTCTGCGCCTCTTTTGCGCGCTGCGACTGTCTTTCAATATGCATACCGTTCTCTATTTGCGTTGAACAAGCACGCATTAACTTCCCATCTACTTCTACAATACATGTATCACAAGTTTGAATTGGATCTACTTCTGGTACATGACAAATTTGAGGATGTTCCAAGTTACTCTCGTTAAATAATTGTAGTATCGTCTTTTCACCTGATGCAGCAAATTCTTTACCATCAACGGTTACACGGACTGTCTGTTCTGCCATAGTTTCCCCACTCCTTACAACCAACTGTACAACACGTTTATGAATCCGTTTTCAAAAACGAGTTACTGTACATATTTTTGAAACGCTCTGCTGAAATTCTTTTCTTATGAAGTCGATTCTTGATGTTATAAGGTATAACTACGAAAGCTTGAAAATGTCACTATTCTACAGTTCTATTATATCGTACATATACAATAATAACCAAAATAATCTGTGATTTCCCTGCTAATAGGTGTTTTTATTTTTTCAATGTTTTATGATAAATGTGGGAGAAAAATACATATAAAAGGGGAATTTAATATGGAGTTTACACAAGAGACATATACGATTGTACGCTATCAATCTGGCTCATTTTCAAAACAAGTTGATGAGATTGTTACAGAATCTCCTATTACTATTAAATTAAATGGTGAAGAATACGTAACAGTTGTATGCACACCAAATTATATTGAAGATATGGTAGTTGGTTTTTTAATTTCTGAAGGAATTATTTCTTCCTATAAAGATGTTGAAGAAATATGGGTTCAAAAAGAGAACGGAATTGTCCATGTAAAATCATCAAAAGTGAATCCACTCTATCAAACTTTATATAATAAACGATACATCACCTCTTGCTGCGGAAAAGGTAGACAAGGTTTTATTTTCGTAAACGACGCCGCAAAAGCAAAAGATTTACATGATATACATGTAAAAATTACTCCTGAAGAATGCTTTTACTTAATGAATGCCTTACAACAATCTTCCACTACATTTCGCCAAACCGGCGGTGTTCACAATACTGCGCTATGTGATCGAAACAATATCCTTATATCAAGAATGGATATCGGAAGACATAACGCATTAGATAAAATATACGGCTATTGTTTACGTAATGATATATCTGTTAAAGGAAAAATTATCGCATTTAGCGGACGTATTTCATCTGAAATTTTACTCAAAGTTTCAAAAATCGGCTGTGAAATTGTTCTATCTAAATCCGCTCCAACAAAACTAGCCTTGCAACTTGCTCATGACTTAGGCATTACAGTCGTAGGATTTATTAGAAATGACTCTTGTAATATTTACACACATCCAAAACGAATTGATGGCTATCAATTGAATGTTTAAAAAATAACTCCTCGATCGAGGAGTTATTTTAGTTATAAAAATGTAATATATTAAATACTTGAATAGTTAATAAAGTTAATATATAATTTCATTACACAATTAAATCAAAACATTGTAGCATATATCTTTTCATTCTTTTACAAATTAAAAGAGACTGCTAAAAAACGCATACTCAATCTTATAAAAGTAATGGATTTATTTGAAATCCACCAAGGAGGTTACAACTATGGAAATTCGCTTATTAACAACAGAGGACGCAGAAATATATTTAAAAGTTTGTATGGAAGGTTTAACGAAGAACCCGGAAGCTTTTAGCTCTTCTTATGAAGATGTTCTTAAACATGAAAATCCTGTAGCTGCTATGGCAAAAAGATTAAGCAATCCGGATAAGTATACTCTAGGTGTCTTCAACGATAACGATTTGATTGGTATTGCTACTTTAGAAACAAAACCATTCATTAAACAAGAACATAAAGCAAAAATCGGCTCCGTTTTTGTTTCCCCAAAAGCACGTGGCCTTGGGGCAGGACGAGCTCTAATTAAAGCAATTATTGAAAATGCCGATAAATTACATGTAGAACAACTTATGCTCGATGTTGTAGTTGGTAACGATGCCGCAAAAAAACTATATGAGTCATTAGGTTTCCAAACTTACGGCGTGCAAGAACGTTCATTAAAGCACAACGGTCAATATTGGGACGAAGAACATATGGTTTTATTCTTAAATGATTAATACTTCAACATAAAGTGAAACTTTAATTGGTGGGGGTTTTGTCTATCCCCACTGATTATTAATCCACAAATAGCGAGATATTTTTCCAAAAGCATCTTCTTATTAAGAAAGATGCTTTTTTCATTACAACAATGTAATCTTCATGTCACCTTTATCGATCGTACCAATCCTTTCCATTCATTATACTAAAAATATAAAATGAACGAACAGCATTCAATTGATATGTAGAGGAGAATGTGACATGAAACAAAAAAAACGAGCTATCTTTTTAATATGTGCTACAGCAATGGTAACTTCTGGATTAGCAATTTTACCTTGGTTTATTATATAAAAATATGCCTCTTGATAAAGTAGAACTTTAATCCAGGAGGTCATTCCCCCACTAGTTATTACTCCACACCAATCGGATAAAATAAAAAAAGCTGATTGCTTGTTAACAAGTAATCAGCTTTTATATATTATAAAATTCCCAAAATTTTATTTACGCAACTTATAATAATAATCATAGATACGGCAACACACATTACAACCGTATTACGATCTTGCTTTTCTTTTTTTGAAATTTCTTCTTTTGGATTCATGTGTATTATCTCCTTTTAAAAAAAGTGTGAGATAGGAAATTTTTCTTATCCGATGCGAGGTGAATACGAAAACCCTCTCTATCTCACATACACAATAGAATGGAATTGTCATTTTATAAATAAAATGACATGACGTTATGTCGCAACATAGGGTATTTGTGTCGCTACGTTTTCTATTATAAATAATAGTTGTGCAAAACTAGTGCATTTTTTATGTCAATTGCCCTGAGCGAAAAAATCAGCCATCCATTCAATCACATAAAAAGAGTTTTTTATTATTTTCATGTAAACTATACAAGTAGAATGAATAGTTTGGGGTGCACAAGATTATGGTAAAAATTTTATTAGTAGACGATGAAGAACGTATGTTACGATTGCTAGATCTTTTCTTAAGCCCTCGCGGCTATTTTTGTATGAAAGCTAAATCTGGCCTTGAAGCGCTGGAATTAATCGAGCAAAAAAAATTCGATATTATTTTATTAGATGTTATGATGCCAAATATGGATGGATGGGATACTTGCTATCAAATCCGTCAAATTTCCAACGTTCCAATCATTATGCTAACAGCTCGTAATCAAAATTACGATATGGTTAAAGGCCTTACTATGGGAGCAGACGACTATATCACAAAACCATTTGATGAGCATGTATTAGTCGCACGAATTGAAGCTATATTACGCCGGACAAAGAAAGATGGCTTTGTTAGCTTCAATGGTATTGAGTGGGATAAAACGAAACATACCGTCACAGTGTATGACGAAAAAATCTCACTAACTCCTATCGAATTTTCATTACTTGGACTGTTTTTACAAAATACAAACCGTGCTTACAGCCGAGATGATTTAATCGAAAAAATTTGGGGCTATGAAACAGACATCGAATATAGAACGATTGATTCGCATATTCGCAATATCCGCGATAAATTACGTAAAAAAGGATTTCCAGTCGAGGATTATTTAGAAACCGTTTATAAAGTCGGATATAAATGGAAAAACGAATAATTACTTAGGTCAGTGGAAATATCATACCACTGACCCTTTATTATGAATAAGGTATGGTGGGAAAATGAGTAAACTTTCACTTAAAATTGGGACATACTTTTTAATATTAGCTTTATGTATTGAAACAATTGCTTTCGTATCCTTTTACAAAAGTATTTCAAAAATGCGGATTACAGAGGAAACAGGCGCTCTATTAGAAAAAGGCAATCGGTATCGTGACAAAATTGTAAACCGCGCAAAATGGAATGAATATTCTAAACAAAAACCAAACACTGAACGACCTAAACGCCCTTGGTATCAAGAGTTCACTATCGAGCATGCAGCTGAAGAATTAATTGGCTCAGAATTAATTGCTAACACCGATACCACTATCATTATAACTGACAAGAACGGCAAAATCATTTCCACCTCAGAACCCATAACAAAAGAAATGCAAAAACAACTTATTTGCAAAACGAAAAATATCCCCCAAAACGGGGTGATCGTAGAAAAAAACTGGAAAAAATCGAAATTCATCTCAACAGTAAGCCCACTTGAAATAACTGGATTTCAAGGTAACTTACATATGTTATTAAAGACATCTTTTTTAGAAAATATGTTAATTAAACTCATGGACCAATTTCTTATCATCAGTATTTTAACAATTATTTTAACAACGATTTCTGTTTTTGTTTTTTCTCGAGTTATTACAGAGCCGCTTATAAAAATGAAAAGAGCGACCGAAAAAATTTCAAAATTAAATAAGCCAATTCAATTAGGAATTAAACGAAATGATGAACTTGGAAGTTTAGCAAAAACGATTGAAGATTTATCGAGTGAACTTACGTATATGAAAAAAGAACGAAATGAATTCCTCGCTAGTGTTGCTCACGAATTATTAACTCCATTAACCTATATGAAAGGTTATGCAAAGGTAGCAAAGAGAGACTCTTTAACGAAAGAAGAACGCGAAGAATATTTACAAATCATTGAGGACGAAACGGATAGTGTAACCGATCTCGTACAAGATTTATTTATGCTTGTACAATTAGAACAACACCAATTTGTTATTAAAAAACAAACGATGCTTCTTCAACCATTTTTAGAAAGAATGGTTGAAAAAACAAAAACAACATTAACGAACAAACAAATGCAACTTCATGTATATTGTAAAAACGATTTAGAAGTTTGCATAGACGAAAGACGCATGGAACAAGTTATGTTAAATTTATTGCATAATGCTTATCAGCATTCACCAGAAAACACTACTATAACAATACGTGTACTAACGGAAGCAGATTATTTTACAATCAGTGTACAAGATGAAGGTGAAGGTATTCCAGAAGAAGATATCCCGCATATTTTCGATCGCTTTTACCGTGTTGATAAATCCAGAACAAGGGCTACTGGAGGAAAAGGTATCGGACTGGCTGTTGCAAAGGAAATTGTAGAATTGCATAACGGTTCCATTCTGGTAACAAGCCAATTAGGAGTGGGGACAAACTTTATAATCGAGATTCCTTTTGAATAAGATGCGTGTGAAAACACCAGTAGTAGTAAACACTACTGGTGTTATTTTGTTCATAAAATCTGCCCTTAGAAGCTAAGCTTTTGAAATTATTCTTATTTCAATATAAAATAAAGTGAAACTTTAATCCATGGAAAGGTTCACTCCATGGATTATTAGTTGAACCAATCGGGCATTTACGGGCAGTTACCTCCCACCTAACTTCCGCGCATTCGCCGAATTTTAAAATTGGAGCCTTACTGCCCGCGAATAGCGTGGTAAAGGTACATTTGTCAAAGATCTGGAGGGTGATATAATTGGATATCCATGTATTAACAAAAGACGAAGCAGAAATTTACTTAGAACTTCGCGTAGAAGGATTAAAGCAAAACCCTGAAGCTTTCAGCTCTTCTTATGAAGATATTATTAATAAAGAGTGTGCTATTGAATATAAAGCACAAAAACTAGCACAAGACGAAAACTATACACTAGGTGCATTTAAAGACGGAAAATTAATCGGAGTTGCTACACTGGAAACGAAACCATATGTAAAACAAGAACATAAAGCAAAAATTGGTTCCGTATATGTGTCTCCAAAAGCACGCGGACTTGGAGCAGGAAAAGCACTTATTAAAGAATGTCTTGAGCTTGCTAAATCTTTAGACGTAGAACAAGTTATGCTTGATGTTGTTGTCGGAAACGATGGTGCGAAGAAACTTTATGAGTCATTAGGCTTTAAAACGTTTGGTGTACAAGAACGTTCACTGAAATATAACGGACAATATTGGGATGAAGAGCATATGGTCTTATTCCTAGATGAAAATAAATAATAAAAAACATCCTCTCATATATGAGGATGTTTTTTTACTTTTTTATAAACCATGCCTTATTTAATAATTGAATCGCTTTCGCAATTTCTTCTTCTGATAAAATCGCAAATCCAAGTAGTACTATATTTTCAGGTGCAGTACCGTCTTTATAGTACGTAGACACAGGGTATATTTTGATACTATGTTTCGCAGCTTCTTTAATTAATTCTTTTTCCCGCATTCCATTATGCACCTTTAATAAAATGTGCAATCCTGAATCTTCTCCTATCACTTCAACACGATTTGAGAAGTACTTTTCTAGTTCAAAAACAAGTCGATCTCTCTTCTTTCGATAGACGACACGCATTTTATGAATATGTTTTTCCCAATATCCTTCATTTAAAAACCTTCTAATCACTTCTTGGTCCATTCTTGAAACACTTTGTGTATAAAATAAATATTGTTGTTGATACTTTTTAATCAATTTCTTTGGTAACACCATATAGCTCATCCGTAATGATGGCAACAATGCTTTCGATAGCGTCCCCATATAAATAACTTTCCCGTCTGTATCTAACCCTTGCAGTGCCGGTATAGGTTTTCCCGAATAGCGAAATTCACTATCGTAATCATCTTCAATAATATACCTACCTTCTTCTTTCTTCGCCCATTGTAAAAGCTGCATCCTTCTCGTGATAGGCATAATCATTCCGCATGGGAATTGATGGGATGGAGTTACAAATACAATATTTGCATCGCTATTTTCTAAATCTGCCATACAAATTCCGTCCCTGTCTAAAGACAACATTTGAACCTTCTCTTCTCCCTGTTCAAAAACAACCATTTTCCTATGATAACCTGGGTTTTCAACTGCATAATTACTTCCTTTTAATAATTGAAACAGTAATTTCACTAATATTTGTGTTCCCGCTCCTAATACGATTTGACTAGCTGCACAACGCACACCTCTAGATTCATACAAATAGTTCGCAATTTCTTCTCTTAAGCTCCATTCTCCTTGTGGGTGACCAAGAAAGAGCAACTCATTATTATGAGGCTGCCATACATCATTTATAATTTTCCGATACATGTTGAACGGAAAAGCATTTGTATCGACTCCTGTTTGTGTGAAATCAAATTTATAATCCCTCTCCTGAAAGGGTACTTCTTCTATTCTCTCTTCGTTTTCTTCTACATGAACCATTTGCTCAATCTTACATACAAAATAACCTTTTCTCGAAATTGATTCAATATAACCTTCTGCAAGTAATTGCTCGTAAGCTGCCTCTACTGTATTTTTACTTACTTGTAAATGTGTTGCTAACTTTCGCTTAGCCGGTAACTTCGTAAAAGATAGAATCGTTCCATTTTTAATTTCTTTTTTTATATACTCATACAACTGCACATACAATGCCTTCTTACTATTCATATTTAAATTAGGCGTTAATTCTAACATAATATCTGACCCCTTAATAAAACTAAAATCTGATACTTTTTACAGTACCAGATTTTATATATAATTCCTTTTATCATGTCACACAAAAAAAATCAAATACTAAAGAGGAGATGCATGATCATGAACAAAAATAGACGTATTGGACTCATTATGATTATTACAGGAGCCACATTATGGGGATTATCTGGACCGATGATTCAATGGCTATTTCAACATACAAACGTATCATCAATTGATTTTTTAACAATTCGCTTGTTGCTTGCAGGAGTATTTATTTTGTCTATCTTACTAATAAAGAAACAAAACATATTTCAAATTTGGAAACATCCTAGACATTCTATACAGCTTATTATTTTCTCTATTCTTGGCATGCTCGGCGCGCAATATGCCTTTATCGAAACAGTTCATATTAGTAATGCTGTCACAGCAACACTCTTTCAATTTCTAGGCCCTGTTCTTATTACAATGTATGTTGCATTTCAGAAAAGAAAATTCCCTGCTTCTATGCAACTACTTGCAATTATAACTGCGCTAACAGGAACATACTTTATTATTACAAATGGCTCAATCGAAAATATTGTTTTATCTAAATCAGCCATTATTTTCGGACTATTAACGGCAATTGGATTTGCATTTTATACCCTTCATCCAGCTTCTCTCATTAAAGAATGCGGAACAACTGTAGTAATTGGTTGGGGGATGTTAATCGGAGGAATTGCACTACTTATTTATAATCGTTCATTTGGATGGAATCAATTTTCACAAACTCTTACACTAAAAACTTTTTCTATGCTTATTCTTATCATTATTAGTGGGACCCTTTCTTTCCTTCTTTATATTGGTAGTCTTAAATATTTAGCAGCAACAGAAACAAGTATTTTATCTAGTATTGAACCACTTGTAGCAGCCATCGTTTCAATCACTTGGCTAAATGAATCGTTTGGATCATATCAATTATTAGGCGGCGTATGTATCGTTCTGTCTGTTATTTTTTTGACGATGCCTCAAAAAGAGACCGAGCCAACCTACACAACTGAACAAATATAAAAAAATGTCAAAAGAGGTCGTACAAAACTTACGACCTCTTTTTATACTTTAAAGGAATTGTCCCGCTATCTAGCAAATACAATTACACTAACAATAATAATTAGGAGCGTGGCACCATGAAAAAAATCGGAACTATGCTACTTTTCTCCTTTCTCATCACTGGATGCACACAGGCTCAACCTGATTCAAAAGCACTAAAAAAAGAAGCCATAGTAACATCATCATCTCAGGTTAACGCACCTTCCTTTTTTCATCTTAGTGTTTTAAAAGATGTAAATTGGGAAGAAGCGCCCTCCTTCGTAGACGGAAAGATACCTTTAAAGGGGATTGAAAGAAGAATTGCAATTGCTGATACATCTATTGTCGCAAATGAACAAAATGAAATTATGTGGTACTTTCTAGATCCTGAAATACCAACTGGAAATGTATCTATTATCGCGCTAAAACAGGGATCTGTAACTCCAACACCAATACTCTATCAACAAGAAACTTCCAAACAAACTTGGACTACTTCAAATACAATCGATTCTACTACAAACGAACTCCCTCTCACTATATCGCTACCTTCATCCGGATTATGGGTATTAAATATATATGTGAATGAAAAATATTATGATCAATTTGTAATCACTGTTGAGTAAGTTGTCAAAACTAATCTACTTCCTTGCATCCACTGAATTTTGGGCGGGATAAATAATGCGGGAGCACGAATAACTCTACACTTCTTCATTATTTTGATTTCTTACCTCAAAAAAGCAGTGCCTTGAAGGCACTGCTTTTTACTATTTATAACTTGGCATTTTCGTAATTTGTGCCACACCTGAATCTATGGCTGCTTTCGCTACTGCTTCTGCAACATTCGGAACAACTCTTTTATCTAATGGATTTGGAATTACATAGTTCGCACTACGCTCTTCGTCCGTAATTATGTTAGCGATCCCATATGCTGCCGCTAATTTCATCTCTTCTGTAATATCAGTCGCGCGTACATCTAAAGCACCACGGAATATACCAGGGAACGCTAATACATTATTTACTTGATTTGAATAATCAGAACGACCAGTTCCAACTACAGCAGCTCCAGCTTCTAATGCATCTTCTGGGAATATTTCTGGAATTGGATTTGCCATTGCAAACACAATCGCTTTCTCATTCATCGTCTTTACAAATTCTTTCGTTAATACGTTAGGCGCAGATACGCCAATAAAGATATCAGCCTGATGAATCGCTTCTTTTAATGTTCCACGCACATATTCTCGATTTGTCTTCTTTGAAACTTCAATTTGCGCTTCGTTCATCCATGTTTCACCTTCACAAACAATACCTTCTAAGCTAACTAACGTAATGTGTTTTGCACCAGCTTTTAATAATAATTTTCCAATTGCAATTCCTGCCGAACCCGCACCGTTAATAACAATTTTCACATTATCCATTTGTTTACTTACAACTTTTAATGCATTAATAACAGCTGCTAAGACGACAATAGCTGTTCCATGTTGATCATCATGGAATACAGGGATATTCGTTTCTTCTTTTAATCGTTTTTCAATTTCAAAGCAACGTGGTGCTGCAATATCTTCTAAATTAATACCTGCAAATGTAGGTTCTAAATTTTTCACAAGGGTAACGATTTCATCCACATTCGTCGTCCCTAAACATAACGGGAAAGCATCTACATTCGCAAACTTTTTAAATAAAATACTTTTCCCTTCCATAACAGGCATAGCCGCTTTCGGTCCAATATTCCCTAAACCAAGTACTGCTGTTCCATCTGAAACAACTGCAACCATATTCCCTCTTGCTGTATAGTCATACGCTGTTTCTTCATCTGCTGCAATTGCTTTACAAGACTCCGCTACACCTGGTGTATAAGTCAGGCTTAAATCATCCGCTGTATTAACTTCTACCTTACTTGTAATCTCAATTTTCCCTACCAACTCTTTATGCAATAACAATGATCTTTCATTAATTTGATTTTCTAACATACTTATAATCTCCCCTTAATTTGACAAGCTAGCTATATGAATATAGCTAGCTTGTTTGATCATGAAAACATTGTTAATAAGATTGTCGCTGTTACAACCATTGCTGCCCCGCCTAAACGCGTCGAAATTTGTGCGAAAGGCATTAATTCCATACGATTTGAAGCTGATAAAATAGCAACATCTCCAGTTCCGCCTAAACCGCTATGACATCCAGTTACAATTGCTGATTCAACTGGATACATTTTCATCACTTTTCCTATAAGAAAACCTGATGCTACCATTGTAAGAACAACCGATGCACAAACAACAACATATCCCACTGAAAGAACTGCCGCTACGTCTTTTAACGGAATATATAGCAATCCTAATCCGACCATTAACGGCCAAGTTAAATTCTTTGAAATAAATTTATATAAATGGAATGCTCCTTGCTCCATTTTTGCTGGCATTAGTTTAAAGTATTTCACAAGTGCTGCTGAGAAAATCATAATGATTGCCCCAGGAATACCGATGAACTTAGAAGCAAACCCTCCGAAGATAAAGAACGTACATGCAATTAATAAACCTGCTCCCATTAATGAGAAATCAATTGGCTTCTCTGTATTTTGTTCTTTTAATAATTCTGCTTGATTGTCTGTTTTCACTAATACACCATTACCACTAAGCTCAGGTCTCTTCTCGCCTAAACGCTTCATATACCCTGCACTCACGATTGCAAACATATTCCCAATAATAGCTGCCGGAATAAGCTGTGATACGAATGTTGCTGATGATTCATTTAAAATGTCACTGTATGCTAATGACAATGGTAAAATCCCTTCTCCAATACCACCGCTCACAATTGGTACGATAATAAAGAAGAATGTATGCTTCATTTCAAACCCGAATAGTGAACCGACCAATAATCCTACTGCTACAGAAGCTAATGTTCCTACTACTAAAGGAATAAACATACGAACGAAACCTTGCACTAACACTTTACGATTCATTCCTAAAATACTTCCGACTACTAAACAAGAAATATATAAATATAAAAAGTTCGATTTTTTCATTAACATAGTCGCAGCTTCCATTGAAGCTGGATTCATCCAGTTAAAAAATACAAGTAATGATGGAATAAATAATGAGAGAATTGCTGGACCACCGATATTTTTTAAAATTGGAATTCTCATCCCAATGTCACCTAAGAAAATACCCATGATCATAATAACTGCAAAACCACCAATCATGTCTGCTGGCAATTTATTATATACAGATGCCCCATAAATAATAGCAGCCAATACTACATATAACGGTAAAGGTATAACACCGATTTTAACGTTTATAATTTTAGAAGCGAAAGATTCATTTTTCAATTCATTTCCTTCAGCAAATGATACCGCTTCCACATTCTTTTGAATTCCCATATGGCACCCCCTTGTTTTCTTAATAACAATATTAAAACGCTTTCAATAGTAAAAATAGTTTTTGTAAGTTTTGTAATTGGTTTTGTAATTAAAAAAAGTATAAGCGACTTATAATAAGTCGCTTATACGTAAAAACCTATTTTATTTTGATCAACACATCTTAATTTACTTACAGGTCTTCCCACATGCTGATACACCATTTCGTTTTCTAACACTCCAATTTCAGTCAAAAACATTACATACTTTCGAATAGAAACTCTTGAAATTCCTACTAATTGTGCCATTTCATCTGTTGTAAACGCTCGTCCATTCAGCGACTCGATCTTCTGCCAAATTAATTGCAACGTTTGCTTCGTTAATCCTTTCGGGAGCTCTTTATTGACAGTAGGCTCTCTTTTTTCTTTTTGTAAAATTAACGAATCTAATTCCGATTGACTAATTTTTTGTTGTTCTTTCATGAAAGTAAGTTTTTCTCGATATATAGTTAATGCATCTTTAAATCGTTCAAATGTAAATGGTTTAATTAAATAATCTACTACGCCATATTGTAATGCTTTTTTAATACTCCCCATATCATGTACAGCTGAAATCATCATAATATCGATTTCTTTTTCTTGGTTCCGAATATACATTAAAAGCTCAAATCCAGTCTCTTCAGGCATAAAAATATCAAGTAAGACTAAATCTATTCGTGATTTCTCTAATACTTCTATCGCCGATTTTACTGAGTTAACTGCTTGAACAAGTTCGAATCCTCCTACTTGCTCTAAATAATGTGTATTTAACATTGCTACCATCGGGTCATCTTCTACAATTAAAACTTTAATCATATTTGCTTCTCATCCCTACCTTTAGGTATTTCAATTGTTATCGTTGTTCCCTCTCCTAATAAGGAGGAAATGTGAATCTCCCCATTTATTCGCTGTATACTTTCTTTTACAAGATACAAACCATAACCGCGATTATCCCCTTTTGTGGAATAACCTTTTGTAAATAATGCATCCACTTCGTCTTCTTCTATACCTTTCCCCGTATCTTGCACTGTAATAGTTAATGTATTCTGATATTGCACCCCAATTTCAACTTGTTTCTTTTTGCAATGTATCACTGCCTCTAATGCATTATCTATTAAGTTCCCTACAATCGTAATAAGTTCATGAGTAATACTTTCATCATATATTTCCGGCAAGTAAGAATCTTCACTTATAATTAACTTAATATTTTTCTCCCTAGCATAGCTAAGTTTACCTAGTAAAAAACCAGCAAATACTGGACTTTTTATTCTTTTCATAACTCCACCAATTTCATATTGATGCTCTGATACCATGCCACTTATATATTTTTGTAATTCTTCATATTGTTTCATATGTGTAAGCCCTAATACAACATGCATTTTATTCATAAACTCATGAGATTGTGCCCGTAATGCTTCCGCATATAGCCTAATACCAGTTAGTTCCTCTGCTAGTTTTCTAATCTCTGTTTTATCACGAAATGTTGCAATTGCGCCAACTATTTCTCCTTTTACATATAAAGGAACACGATTCGTCACAATCGTAATTCCGTAAATATTTTGTTCTTCGTTTAATTGTACCTCTCCCGTTTGCAATACTTCTTTTATACGCGAATTCGGCATATATAGCTCAACGTCTTTACCTATAAAATCTTCTTCAAGTCCACTTTTTTTAAATAGACGTTTCGCTTCATTATTAATTAACGTTACTCTCGCCTCTTTATCTACAGCAATAATGCCTTCCTTTACAGATTGTAACATCGTATTTCTTTCTTCAAGAATTTTCGCTATCCTGTGCGGCTCAAGACCGAATAAACTTTTCTTTATATGTCTAGCTAGCAATATTGCTCCTATAATTCCGACTAGTACTCCAACTCCGACACCGATATAAATAATATGTCTACTTTCCTTAACTCTCTCTTTTACATTATCTGCCGAGATACCAACGGCTACCGCTCCAAGTTGTTCACCTGTTTCAGAAAATATAGGTACAAACACTCGCATTGAAATACCTAACGTTCCTTCTGCTAGCGATACATGTTCCTTTCCTTTCAATGCAGGCCCTTCATCTCCTCCAATAAAATGATGACCTATTTTTTGAGGGTTTGGATGTGATTTTCTTATTCCATTCATATCCATAACTACAATAAATTGAACACCTGTGTTTTTTAATATTCTATTTGTATACGTTTGAATTGCAGAAGTATCTGCTTTTCCAATCAAACCATCGATTACAATCGAATCATTTGCCACAATATGGGCAATCGTTTTTGCTTTCTCTGCCTGGCTATCCTCCGTTGTCCGCTCTACATTATGACTAATTAATATATCTGTAACAAGTAAAGAAAAAATTACAACTGTACAAACTAGCAATGTAATCGTTTTCCATAAATTCCATAGTTTTTTTCTTTTTTTCATCCCACTAATGACTCCCCTAATTGCTGAATAGAAAAATAAGTAAGGTGATATTATTTTCACCTTACTTATTTGCTGTTATTATACTTTAAATTTACTAGTCATTGCTTGTAGTTCTTCGGCCATCTCAGCTAAGTTTTGCGAAGCTGAACTAATTTCTTCCATCGAATTTACTTGTTCTTCTGTTGACGCTGCAACACTTTGCATACTAGCTGTATTTTCTTCTGCAGCCGCTGCAATTTCATCAATAGCATTTGTCACTTCATTTGCATCTCCAGCGATTCTCCTCGTTGTTTCTACCATTTGATTAACTTGAGAAACAATATGAGTAGTAGAACTTAAAATTTCTGTAAAACTTACTTTCGTTTTTGTTACAACATCTAAGCCTTGTTGAACTTCCCCACTCACATTATCCATTGCCTTAACAGTATGTTCAATATCAGCCTTAATTTCTGCAATTAAATTTGCAATCTCTCCAGATGATTCTCCTGATTGCTCTGCTAATTTTCTAACTTCATCGGCTACAATAGCAAATCCTCGTCCCTGTTCACCTGCTCTTGCTGCTTCAATAGCCGCATTTAAAGCTAATAAGTTTGTTTGAGTTGCAATGTTTTGAATTGCTTCAGAAATAGCTCCTACTTGCTTTGACTTCTCATCAAGAAGTTTAATAATAGCATCTGAATCGGATACCGATCTAGAAATAGACTGCATTTGTTTTGCGGTTTGTTCAACTAAATCTTCTCCCTCTTCAGCTCTTTCTCGCGCATGTAATGAGGAAATAGAAATTGACTCTGCGCTTCCAGTTACATCTTGAATTGCTGTATTTACTTGTTGTAATGTAGCCGCGCCTTCTTCAACACCTTGGCTTTGTGACTCAGCCCCACCTGATACTTGTTCCATTGCAATTGTAATTTGATCTGTCGCATCATTCGCTTGCTGTACGCTCGCTGTTAACTCTTCTGCCGATGCTGCAACATGCTCTGCCGAAAAGCTAATTTGGGTAATCACATCTTGTAAAGACGTAGACATTTCATTAAATGAATTCCCTAGTTTCCCTATATCATCCTTGGAGTGGATTGTAATTTTCTCGGTTAAATCTCCCTTACTAATTTTATGTGCCGATTCAGCTATTTTTCGTAATGGCCTTGTAATAGAATTTGTAATGAAATAAATTAATACACTACCAAATGCAATAGCGATAGCTATGACAATCAAAGTCTTATAAAACACTGGACTGGCAGCTTGCATAATTTCTTCGTCAAACATAACTCCAACTATTTTCCATCCTGTTTTCTCATTTGTTGCAAAGATTAAATTCTTTTTATCATCTTGTTCTGTATAAGATACATTTCCTTGTTTGTCTTCATAAATTGGTTTAATCCAAGGATCAGTAACCTTTGAACCAGGCTTTCTAGACGGATGACTAACAATTTGCTTATTTTGATCTAAAATAACTGCATAGCCTTTTTCACCAATATTAATCATTTTTGAAATCTTTAGGATGTTATCCAAATTCAAGTTAATACCTATAACACCTTTACCATCTTTTACTTCTTTAGCAATTGTTACTACCATATTTTTTGTAGATGCCGATTGATACGGTGCAGTAACAATTACCTTTCCTTTATTTTCCTGCGCTTCTTTATACCATGATCTATCTGTTGGATTATAGCCATCAGACATTTGAATAAATGGTTCTCTTATAAACTTCCCCGTCTGCGCTCCAATATAAATACCTTCTACTTCTGGATGAAGCTTTATATATTGTGCTAACTTCGTTCTTACTATTTCTTCTTGTCCATTTGGATATGTATCCTCTGTTAAGATGTCTGCAAAGTACGTCGCATCAACAAATTTCTCTTCTATATTTTGAGAAATAACAGTATTTAAAACTGAAATATTCTCCTTTGCTTTATCTGTCATTTGATGTTCAAAATTTGTTTTGGCAGTTTGATATGAAACACCACCGATAATAAGTCCTGGTATAGTTAAAATAATAAAAAATGAAATGATTAATTTTTTCTTGATACTCATACATTTAACCCAGTTAAATATATTTTGCATAATAAGCCTCCTTTATGTAATGTGAATACTTGTGTAATTTTATACAATTAACATACATAAAACAATATATAATGATAAAATGTATTTTTTTCGTCGATTATGCATTTTTACATATTCACTACTTCTAAGCATTTTAATCATAAAAATAAGAGAACTTTAGCATTATATATGCTAAAGTTCTCTTATTTCTTAACAGCTTCTATTCTAAACAAAACACCCTACAAAACTTTTCTTATAATTCCTTAAACCTCTATCCTTCACCTTATAGCTATATTGTTAAAACTCTCCGTCCTAATTTATTTAGAGCTCTTTACATAACTAATTGCCTGACTCCCCATTTGCACCCATGCCTGTTCAAAGTTTTCTCTTGGTACTTTCACATCTAAGCTATCATCAAGCGGGTCTCGAATATATACAGATTCCTTATCGTACCCAATAAGTACAACACAATGTTCATTATATGTAATAGAAACATCCCCACTATTTGTTTTCCATGTAGTAAATTCATCTTCATCTAAAGGAGCATATGTTGCATTTGTAATCATGACTACCGGTTGCCCTGCTTTTACACTCTTATATATTTCCTCTATACTCTTTCCTGTTAAATCCACAGCTTTATTAGATAAATATTTTTTCGCTAACTGAAAAAGTGGCCCATGATATACACCATAACCGGATTCAGAAAAGGTATAAATATTTCCTACAAACCCTTCATTCGGATTTCCGCGTACACCATCAACCATAAAATCAACTTTTTTTATTTCATTTGCTAATTTCATCTTATCTACTGAAACGCCTGCGTATTGTAACATCATTGCTAAACTTGTCACTTCACACCCTCTATCCAGCTCTGGTAACTGCTGAATTAAAGGAACATTTGATAAGAGGATCTTTTCATCATTATTACTAAACTCCGTTCTTTTTCCGCTTTGTATGAAGGATGTTAATTTCTCCATATACTTTGTGATTCCATTTGTATATACACTCCATACTGCTACGCCAAGTAAAGCTATGCATATATACCACTTCAATTTTCGTATCACTCTCACGCCCTTTTTAATTCGTTAAATAAGAATAAAACGCGTCAGCATCCGTTCGAACCATCGGTACAAAATTTAGTTCTTTTCCTTTTTCAGGCTGATCTCTTTTTATTTTTTCTGCTAATTCTTGAATGTTCATATTCATTTTGTCCATATTAAGCTCATCTGCCAATTGTAGCACTTTTTGTTCATTAATTTCTCTTAATACTTGATATATATCTTTACCATACAAATCAATATGATATTTTTTTGCTTCTGCCTGTACTTTTTGTTCGTACACTTCTTGCGCTAACTCTTCTATCTCTTTTCCTTTTTGAGAAATATCTAACTTTCCTGCTTCTTCTCTTACTTTCGTTCCATAAATTTCTTCCGCAACCTCTTCTATTTCTTTTCCTTCAGTCGAAACGCCTAATTTCTCTGCTTCCTTATTAATTTTGATTGCATTGATTTGGCTTATTAAATCCACAATCGATTTGTTCTCTACAGATATCCCTAAGTTTAACGCTTCTTGCTTCACTTTTGTTTCATAGATTTCTTCTGAAAGAATTCCAACATCTTTTCCTTCAATCGAAATTCCTAACTGTTCTGCTTCTCTGCCTACTTCTGTTTCATGAATTTCTTTTTCTAGCGTAATTTGTTCTTTTCCTTCCGTTTCAATACCTAATTTCTCTGCTTTTTCTTCTGTATTTATTACATGTATCTTTCCATTGTTTAATTGCTCTTTACTGCGCTGCGCATAGTCTGTCTTTCCTTTCGATGTTTCAGAAGGAGAGGCACCGCCTAATATACTTAAACTCATTACTCCAATAGTGAATACCATCATCATTTTCTTTTTCAAAATTAATTCCTCCCTCTTATACTTTCTTTCCCATCATTCCCATAAAGTGAAACTATACTCAATGGGAAGCTTCATCTTCCACTGAATATTAGCCTTCACCAATCGAGTATTTCCGGACAGCCCGACTCCAGCCGAGTTTTACTGTCCAGAAAATAGCGGGATCATTTTTTAAATACTATACATACATCTCATCACTGCCTGAGATAACATTATGATCGAGAAAATTTACTCACATACACCTCTATAATCTCTTCTTCATGTAACAATTTTTCTTTATGCAATACATAATATAAATAGTTTCTTAACTTTCCCTTAAAAAAAGACGACCTTGTAAAAACAAGATCGTCTTCTTACTTATATTTTTTGATTTTTAGGGAGAACTACTTCAAAACAAGTACCCTCTCCCCATTTGCTCTCTACTAATATTTTTCCGTAATGCTTTTCTACAATCCACTTGGCGATTGAAAGACCTAATCCAGCTCCCTCTGATGTACTCCTTGCTTTATCCCCTTGATAAAAACGATCAAATAATTTTGGGATATCCTCTACTTTCACGCCTATCCCATCATCTTTCACCTGTATACAAATCGAGCTGCTCGTTTGCGTGCAATCAATTCGAATATGACCGCCTTCATTCGTATATTTCATCGCATTATCTAACAATATGACCATCATTTGATGAATCCGTTCTCTATCACCCATAAAAGACATGTTACGTTCTACTTTTAATATCATCTCTTTTTCTTGATAAGAAGCAATTTCTTTATATGGATCTACTATTTCTTCTAACAATTTACCCATTTCAAATGTTTTTTTATCCATCTCAATTTGATTTGAATCCGAACGTGCTAACAACAATAAGTTGCTAACTAGTTTCGATAACCGCCTGCATTCTTTAGATATTGTAGAAATGTCCATCGCTTTTTCTTCTATCGTAGCGGAGGGGGACTGAAATAACACATCCGTCTTTGATTGAATAACTGCAAGTGGCGTTCTTAATTCATGCGATGCATCGGAAACGAACTGCTGCTGTTTCTCCCATGAATTTTGAATCGGTATGAGTGCTCTGCCAGCTAGGAAAAAGCCGATACCTATTGCACAGAGACTTCCTATACTACAACCTATCACGAGAATTAAAAATAAAGTATTTAACATTCCTTCTTCCGCTGTTATATCTCGCACGATTTGAACTATTTCTCCATCTTTTTGAAGCGAAAATGCTCTAAAATATCGTCCTTGCACTTCAATATCTTGCAAATCCTCTAACTTTTTTGGAGAAAACTTTTCCAAATTCTCTTCAAAAATAGAACGGAATTTACGATTATCGCCCTCTATTTTCACTATTTTCCCATTCCAAGTTATTCTAGTTACCCGCGGATCTCCAATTTGGATTTTCTCCATGCGTTTTCTTGGTGGTATTTTAACATCTAGTTTTTCTCCATACTGAGCCATCATTTTTATAGATTGATCCACTTCATTATAAATACGCTTATATGTGTACGAATAAACAATACTACCTAATACTCCTATTAATAGGATAAATACTAATGAGTTCACTATAGTCAGACGAATGCGTGTTTTTTGAAACATACTTCCTTTTTTCATTTCTCTTTTAATATATATCCAATACCACGAACAGTTTGAATATCTTTCTGATAACCGAATGGCTCTAATTTTTTACGTAAATGATGCACATACACTTCTACAATTGCTACTGTCGTATCTGAATCAAATCCCCAAACACGATCGAAAATTTGTTCACGCATTAAAATCTTTCCGCTATTTTGAATGAGATACTCTAAAAGCTCATATTGTTTTAATGTCAGCTTAATATCTTGTCCCTCTACTTGAACATCTTTATCTTTTCCAAACAATTCAATTCCTTTATATCGAATTGTCTGCTTTGTTGTTAAACTACCACTTCTGCGTAATAAAGCACGAATTCTCGCCTTTAGTTCTGGTGCTTGAAACGGCTTTACGATATAGTCGTCTCCGCCAAAATCCAATCCTTTCACTCGATCTTCTAAAGAATCTCTCGCTGTTAAAAACAGGACTGGCGTTTCAATTCTTTCATCACGTATTTTTTGAATTACTTCAAACCCGTCCATTCCTGGCATCATCACATCAAGTAAAATTGCATCATAAATGTTTTGCATTGCCAAAAACAATCCATCTTCTCCATTTAACGCTGTATCTACTTCAAATTCATCACGCAAAATTTGTACGATAGACTCTAATAACGAAGCATTATCTTCTACTACAAGTAAGCGCATATTCTCACCTTCCATACTATAGTTCAATTCTATTTATTATTACATTTCTGCTCTTCATAACGAAAGAATGTAATCCTATTATGTAATTTCATTTTCAACTATTTCCTTCTAAGTTTTTGCTAGATATAAAATTTTGAGCCTTTATTATAAAAACTCTTTCTTAAATTTTGCTTAATAAAAAATTGAAAGAAATAAGATTCCCCTTATCTCTTTCAATTTTTTACTACGTACACCTTTTTACTCGGCAACTCCAAACAATTTAATTGACCGCCATACACAGCCCCGCCATCAATTCCAATAATACGATTACTACCAAAATATACTCCGCAATTCTCACTACCATGAAGCGTTTTTGTTTCCGTATGGCCAAATACAACAACCTTTTCGCCACTATATCCACTATGAAATTCATTACGGATCCACATTAACGTATATGGTTCAGATTCAGAAACTCGTTTCATTGGCTCAACACCAGCATGTACAAATATATACTCTTCTGTTTCAATGTAATGATCTAATTCTTGAATAAATTTTACATGTTCCTCTAATACGTGAGATTGTAAAATTGGCTTTTGGAAGTCCCCTTCATTAACTGCAATATCTTCTTCTACAAATCCATAGCTATATAACGTTTTATCTCCACCATTTCTTTTTACCCAATGGTTCCATGAGCGTTCCTCATCTGTCGTTAGCGCTTTAATCATCATATCTTCATGATTTCCCTTTAAAACGAATGCTCCTTCTTCTTTTAGCTCTTTCACCTTTTCAAGTACAGCACGTGCATTCGGACCACGATCCACATAATCCCCTAATAGAATTAATTGATCTTGTTTTGCGTTGTATTGTATTTCCTCAAGTAACTTTTTAAATTTATCAATCTCTCCATGAATATCACTAATGACAAGTATCCTATTCATTTTTCTCCTTCTTTCTAAATAAAGTTATTTCTAATTATAACTTTATTTAAAGGAATTTTCTGAACTCAACTACTAGAAAGTATTATTATTACAAATGCAGCTAATTTCCTTACAACACTGTAAGTCTCTTGTCATTCAATTCGATAGTTGTAATTACTATATTTCCTTATACTAAAAGTAAGAAATGAAACAAAAAACAAGGAGAGATGAGATATGAAAAAAGTGATGGAAGTTGTAGTAGCGGTGGTAGAGGTTTTCGTAAATGGTAAGCAAGTTGCAATGGAGTTAAATAAATAATGAAAAGGACAATATTCATTCTAGACCCTTTACTCATATAAAAGAGATAAGAGTTCATCATTTCTTTGATCCCTTATCTCCCTATAAAGAAAGCCGTATCCCTTTAGGATACGGCTTTCTTTTATTTTTGGCTCGTACGAGCTGAAATGCTAATCGCTCTATCTGTTGCTTTTGCAGCTTCATCCAACGCTTCTTTACTATTCTTTCCGTCATACATTGCTTCTAATGCTTTTACAACTGCATCTCGTGATTCTGGGAATACACTAATTAATGCACCTTGAGTTGCTGGAGATTGCTTCGTCGCTTGTAATTGTTCTACTGTTACTTTTAACTGTGGATATTTTTCATATTGCTCTTTTACTAACGATTCATTATATGCATCTGGATTAATTGAGAAATATCCTGTTGCAGTATGCCATTTTGCTTGTACGTCTGGCTTCGTTAAATATTTCATAAAGTCCCATGCACCTTGCTGCGTTTCTTCTGAAACCATATTCGTCATCCATAATGATGCACCGCCAATAACAACACCATTTCGCTTTGAATCTTCTGGATACGGAATATACGAAACACCTACATTAAACTTAGATGCATCAATTAAATCACGAACACCTGCTGAAGAATCTAAATACATAGCAACTTGTCCAGATTGGAACGCGGCACGAATATCATCCCAACTTGCTCCATACTTTCCTAGTGCACCAGCTTTATTCAATTCATCTAACATTCCAAATACTTTCTGTCCTTCTTTACCGTTAAATACCGCTTTCTTTGCAGCATCTTTACGGCCATTTTCATTATCTACATATAAAGCCCCTTGTGTCGCTAACAATTCTTCAAAGAACCAACCATAATTGAGCATAGAAAATCCATATTGTTTTACATTTCCGCCTTCTTTAAACGTTAACTTTTTCGCGGCTTCTTTTAATTCAGCATATGTTTGTGGAGCTTTCTCTGGATCTAACCCAGCCTTTGCAAAAGCATCTTTATTATAAATTAATACTGGCGTAGATGAATTAAATGGCATAGAATACATTTTTCCATCAACTGAATAATAATTTGTAATTGCTTTTTCTAATTTTGATGTATCGTACTTATCTTTTTTAATCCAACTATCGATAGGCGTAATCTTTTTGCTATCAATCATATATTTCGTTGTAATTTCACTCGATTGAACAAGAGCTGGAGCTTCTTTCGTAGCAGACATCGTTTTAAACTTCGTTAAAGACTCTTCGTATGTTCCTTGAAACTCTGCCTTTATCTCGTACTTATTCTGCGATTTATTATAGTCTGCAACAAGCCCATCTAGTACACCTTGTGTTTTTCCACCCATCGCATGCCAAAAACGAATTACAGTTTTATCACCATTTTTTTCAACTGGTGCTACTTTTGCCTGCGCTTCAGGTTTCCCCTCTGTTTTACTATTTGAACAAGCAGCCCCAGTTAATGCCATTGTGGCTGCCATTAAAAGAGCAGCACTTTTTTTCAATAAACTCATCTCAATCCCACCTTTTCCTATGTATGCTTATTTAATTGCACCTTTTGTTAATCCTTGTTGTAATTGCTTTTGCCCTAAAAATAGTAAAATCAACGTTGGAATGACGATAACCGTAACACCGGCCATTACGCTTCCCCAATCAGTTGCAACTTCTTGAGATTGAAGTTGCTTCACACCAATTTGAACTGTTCTGACTTTTTCATCAGTGGTCACTAAGAGCGGCCACAAGTACATATTCCATGTCGTTAAAAAGCTATATACTCCAAGCGTAATAAAACTCGTTTTACAATACGGAATTACAACGCTGAATAAAAACCTTACATTTCCAATCCCTTCAATAAAAGCAGCTTCTTTCAATTCATTCGGAAGCGTCATAAAATGTTGGCGTAATAAGAAAATACCGAAAGCTGTTGCAAAAAATGGCACTGTCATCCCAGCAAAGCTATTGATCCAACCAAAGTTTTGAATCGTTAAAAAGTTCGGTACCATCGTTGCTTCCCACGGAATAAGCATCGTTGAAATAAACAAGAAGAAAATTACGTTTCTCCCTTTAAACTGAAGAAAAACAAAAGCATAAGCTGCTAAACTGGATACGATAAGTTGTCCAATCATAACAATCGTCGATACAATTAAACTGTTGTACAAGTATGTAAAAAGCGGTACTTTTCGAAAGATATTCATAAAATTATCGAAAGTAAATTGGGTCGGAAATAACCTTCTCATTTGAATATCATCTGGTGTCATAAAGCTTATTAAAAACGCATAGAGTACAGGAAAAAACACCATTACTGCACTAATAATGAGCAGCATGTATAATAGGAAATTTTGTTTCCACTGTTTAACGATCATTTATAATGCACCTTTCTCTCAGCAAACTTAAATTGAAGTAATGTAGCAATAAAAATGAAAACAAATAATACCATCGCTTGTGCACTTGCTGTTCCAAATTGATGATTCACAAATGCCTCTTTATAAATCGAATACACAATTAAATTCGTTGCATCATTCGGTCCACCGTGCGTTAAAATATCAATTTGTCCAAAACTTTGGAATGCACTAATTAACGTTACTGTCACGATAAAGAATAAAGTTGGTGATAGCATCGGTAATGTAACGCGGCGAAGCTTATATAAATAACTAGCACCATCTATAGATGCACTCTCATATAAAGACGTATCAATATTTTGCAAACCACCTAATATAACTAAAAATGCAAATCCTGTATTCACCCAAACCGTTGTAACCGATACAGAAAACAGTGCCCAGTCCGGACTCGTTAACCATGCGATTGCCGGAAGATTCATAGCGGCTAATATATTATTAAATAACCCTACACTTGGATGAAATAAAAATAGCCAAATCACTGCGCTAGCAGCTACTGATATTCCCATCGTTGAAGAAAAGAGAACACGGAACAATCCAATACCTCTTACTTTTTCATTTGCAATTAATGCAAGAAATAAGGCGAATACAATACTAGTAGGCACTGTATATAAAACAAATAATAAAGTTGACTTTATACTTTTGTAGAAAGCAGGATCAGAAAATAAATATTGATAATTTTCTAAGCCAACGAAAAGATTGGCTTCTCCGTGTATATCTGTTAAATAAAAGCTATAGTAAATCGTCCTAAACAATGGATAGAAAAGAAAAATTGAAAATAACAAAATAGATGGAGCCAAAAACAATAATCCTATTCTTAAATCTTTCGTTCTGCCCCATAAACTCTTCTTTTTTGACACTGCTGTTTGAACTGGTAACTTCCCTACTTCAATCATTATTTCGCCACCACTTTCAACTCTTCTTCAGCCACCACTTTTAATCGTTCATTCTTATTTTGGTGAAAGAAACATAGTTTTTCTTGCGAGAATAATAATTTTACTTTGTCACCTTTGTTCAGGATTAACTGTCCGATGACTTTCGCACTCCAAGTTGTTCCATTTACCGCAAAGTTTAATATAGACTCATTCCCTAATACTTCTACAGATTGCAGCGTAACTTCTTGTCCTGCCTCAGACAATGCAATATGCTCAGGACGCATACCTATTCGAATTGTCCCTGCTGGTAATTGCTTTAACTGTCCAATAGATAATGGAATTTGCAATTGCCCTATATGTAATACGCCTTTTTCTTTATCCACTTCTCCATCATTTATATTCATAGAAGGAGAACCTATAAAACTTGCAACAAATTCGTTTGCTGGTTCGTTGTATATATCAAGAGGTGTTCCAACTTGTTGTATACTTCCTTTATTCAAGACCATGATACGATCTCCCATAGTCATCGCTTCTATTTGATCGTGAGTAACGTAAATCATCGTAATTCCGAGTCGTTGCTGAATTTCTCTAATTTCAATCCTCATTTGCGCACGTAATTTCGCATCTAAATTCGAAAGTGGTTCATCCATTAAACAAATCGGTGCTTGACTCACGATCGCCCTGGCAAGCGCAACACGCTGTCTTTGTCCGCCTGATAATTGGCCCGGTTTCATTTTCACATACTCTTTCAGCCCTACCATTTCAATAGCTTCTATTAATCGCTTTTGTCGCTCTTCTTTTTGTACCTTCCTTACCTTAAGTCCAAATAAAATATTTTCTTCTACAGTTAGGTGTGGATATAATGCATAATTTTGAAATACCATTGATAAATTACGGTCTTTCGGCTCTAAATTATTTGCAACACGTTCATTAATCATTAAATCTCCCGAAGAGATTTCTTCTAAGCCAGCGATCATTCGTAGTAATGTACTTTTTCCACATCCCGAAGGTCCAACTAAAACGAAAAATTCTCCCTTCTTAATATGAACCGATACATCTTTAACCGCTGTCTCTTCCGCATTTATATATATCTTTGAAACATCTTTCAATTCGATCACAAGGTTGCACTCCTTTTTTCTTCTTGTATCCATACTTCATAATGACTCGTTGAAATCGCACTTGCTCCCGCACGAATGGCAATTTCCGCATCTTCCCGCGTTTGAATCAATCCACCTGCAATAATAGGAAACTCTATTTTCTCTGCTAGCTGTTTTATAATAGAAGGCATAATTCCAGGCATAATCTCTACCGCATTTGGTTTAGTCGTTTTACAATTTTCAATTGATTTTGTAAGAGATAAAGTATCGACAATAAAAATTCGTTGAATCGTTTTTAATCCAATTTTATTGGCATTTCGAATTGTCGAACCTTTTGTTGAAATAATACCTTGTGCTCCGATAACATCTTGAATATACAAAAGGGCTTCCTCTGTGTTCGTATTTAAGCCTTGTATAAAATCACAATGAAGAAATACATCATGTCCATGTTTCTGTAATTCGTATACACGCTCTGGTAACTCCAGCATTGAACCAGTCATAAGAAAAACTGTTTTCGGTAATTTTTTGTATGCTTTATACCCTTTCCAATCCTTTATCATCGCGATATGAGGTTCTTTAAACATTTATTCCACCTAGCTTTTCTATTTTTATCCAAACTAAAAACACCTACTTACATAGAACACCCTTCTCCTTATTTGAACTCTAGGGAATAGAGCACACCTAAGAAAGTGGCACGTTATATGTAAGCGGGTGTTCTCAAATGTTCTCTACCCTAGTTATTTTGTTACCTTTACTATATTACGCATTTATTAAGTCAGTTTTGATAAATTGTTAATTAGGTGTTAATCGAATGTTAATATTCACCATATTGTTTTTTACAATAATCCAGATATACGAATAAACTCTAACAGAACACAACAATATTTACATTTCAATCAATATGTAAATTCATTCCATAGTTAATAAGTTTTAGTTTTCTCGCCACTGCTTGTGAAGCACAATTATCCCAAGAGGTACTATAAAGCGGAATACGTTTTTCTTCTTTTATTGACATTTCCCAAGCTTTAACGACATCAGCACCATATCCCTTTCCCCGGAAGCCCTCTACAGTTTCCACACTTGCCTCAGCAGCTATAGGCGTACTTCTTGCACTGCAGCATATAGAAACGACTTGTTCATTTTCAACAATTGCAAAATAAGGTTGCCTCCATTCCATCTGTTCTATTAGATTAGGAAAATTTTCTCGCATGAGCTCTTTATTCTTCTCTGTTATTTGTATCACCCTAGTCGGCTCATTTGAATTATTTGGAAACATGTAAGCAGGACCCATCCAAATATTCTCTACCGTTCTCTCTTCATTTAATACTTTCATGATCTTTGCTATCTCTATGTGATTTGAACGTTCTCGAATTAATTTCTCAATCTTACTTATTATTTCACCATCCAAATTACAATGATATCTCGTTATATTCCCTTCACGAGTTTTGCTAAGAAAAAAACGTGGTGCTTTCGGATTTCCCTGTTCATTTACACTCTTTATTCTTCCCACTTGATTATGAACAAATAAAACCTCTGCCTGAATTACTATTAACTCAAGTTCTGAAAATCGCATTTATGCCCTCCTTCATTACCCTGTGTAGCCTCCATATACCATCCATTCATACTCTATTTTCTGATGTTCAAAACAAAAATCCCATTTAAATACACATTACTGAATCAATCATACTAAAATGACTTCTTCATTCTGTCTATCTAAATGGGATTATTTCGTACTCTTTATGTCTTTTTCTTATTATTCCACCGGTTGTGGTTGCGGCTGCACTACTTCATTCGCACCAGCTATTCTCAACACATTCGCAATATCTTTAAAACCTCTTTTTTCAGCATATTGCAGCGGCGTAATATTTTCCTTATTGGCCATATTTACATCTGCCCCGTGGTTAATAAGCATTTGAATTACTTTCTTATGGCTTTCACTACCATTTCCCAATACAATTGCTTCTATTAAAGCTGTACCACCACGTTCATTTTTATAATTCACATCAATATCTGTATGCTCTAATAATTCTTTAACAACCTCTACATGACCACGCTCAGATGCAGAAATGAGTGCTGTGCCACCTGACTTAGTCGTTTCTTTCGTATTAACTCCTGCATTAATTAATACTTTTACAATATCCGTATACCCTTCTCTACTTGCATAAAGGAATGGATTGCTTTGTTTCTCATCTTTGACTTCAATATTTGCACCTGCACCAATTAATGCTTTAACTGTCTCTACATGATTTTGGTACGTTGCTGCAAGGATAGGGGTTTCTCGGTTGTCACCTTCTACGTTTATATTCGCTCCATCCTGAATCAACTTCATAGCTGTCTCTGTGTCTCCAAGAGTCGCTGAAAGTAACAACTGTTTGTCCAGTAAATTTATACTTTTTTCTTCTTTAACTTCTTCTTGTTCTTTATGCTTTTCTTTTTTCTTTTCGTTTTTCACATGAACCGGTTTCGATTCTGGTTCCTCTTGCTTATCGCAAGCCACTACCGTCATTAAAAGTCCTAATAACATACATAATAAAATTTTTTGTTTTCTCACAACTACAGCTCCTATGAAAGATAATGTTTTCTTAACCATTCCTCCATCACATACAATAACTCTTCTTGAGTACATTTATCCATAAGCCCTTTATATTCCTTCTTTAATCGGATTATCTTAAGCTTATCCTATGTTTCTCAACCTATTGGAATGATACGCCTGATGGCCTCATCATTAACATTATGAAGCAATTAGTTTAGCACGTTTTAACCGCATTTGTATACATTTCTAAAAAGTACATAAAGTGAAACTTTAATTAGTGGGGGTTTTGTTCATCTACCACTAATTATTAGTTGAACCAATCGGGCTTTTACGGGCAGTTGATCTCCACCTAACTTCTTTGCTTTCACTAAATTTTGAGGTGGGGATCTTACTGCCCGTTAATGCGGGATAAATGATTGCTTTAGGTCACTATACTCCATTGTAACCGTTCTTCTAAAAATTTTACACCTTTTCTATATTTGCACCTGAGTAATGCTAGAAAAAGACAACTATATAGTTGTCTTTTTCTAGTATTAATGATGCCCACCGTGATTCCCTGTTTTCGGTTTCCCCATCATTTCTTTATTCATTTCCCATTTATGCTCTGCTAGCTCTTTATACGAAAGAACCTTACCCTTATAGTTAGATACAAAGCTCTCTGCATCTTTTTTATTTTTAAATGAAATGACATTATAAGCCATTGGTGTCGTTATTGTTTTATCATATACGTAAGTAGCGTCTTCTAACGAAACCCAATCTTTCGAATCATAATCTCGAACAAATTTTTCTTTCGTCTTTTCGCCTGGATTAATCTCCATCCATTTATACATACAACCAATATCATCAAACTTTAACGCTTTTCCATTTTCTAAAATGATTTCTGTTGCAAATTGATTATCCGTTACCCCAATTTGGCAAATATCACACTTATCATGTTTCTCATCAATTGCCACAGCTGTTGTTCCCTTTTTCCCACACCCCACTATCGTAAATAAGAAACATAAACATATAGCAAGCACAACATACTTTATTCTCATCACTATTCCTCCCTAAAAACCGTATACTCCACAAGGAGAATATCAAAAACTTGTGTGGGATTTGTGAAAAAACAATGTGCTTTTTGTAATATAGAAAACAAAAAAGATGTGTAGCTATTTCTACACCTCTTTCATCATTCACAGCCTGTAATTAATAAATCATCTTCTAACTTAACTAATAATGTATCTGTATTAATTTTCTGCCCAACTTCTACATTTACTAATCTTATATTTCCACTGATACCGACCGCGACTTTTTCAAGCTCACCATTATTTTTTCGGACCATCATTAATTTTTCCCACTCATATACATAAGAAGATTCATTAACAAAAATCTCTTCTATCTTCCCCTCATAAGAACTATAAACTTCTTCTATTCTCGTTTCCATTCAAAATCTACTCCCTACTTCGCACTTCACTATTTTCACCTTATTCTATCACTCTTGTTAGAAGTAAATTATATTTTTAAAAATTCAAAATTACCTTCGTGAACAATATGACCAAAATAAAAATTATGCTTCTAATGGTGTTATTTTTCAAATTATTTACCATTTGGATAGATGCTTTTATGATAAACAAAAAACATTGTTCTGAATTTTTACTTTGTTTTGAAAGCGCAATCATTTTTTTAAGGGGGAGATCGGATGTTAGCTCTACTTGGATTTGCAATGGTATTTGTCTTTATGTTTTTAATCATGACGAAACGTATGTCAGCATTAGTAGCATTAATATTAATTCCAATTACTTTCGCATTAATTGGCGGATTTTATGCAGACATGGGTCCTATGATGTTAGAGGGCATTCAAAAATTAGCACCTACCGGTATTATGCTTATGTTTGCCATTTTATATTTTGGAATTATGATCGATAGCGGTTTATTCGATCCTGTCATTAGTAAAATATTAAAATTTGTAAAAGGGGATCCTTTAAAAATTGTTGTTGGTACAGCCATTCTTACTATTATTGTTTCATTAGATGGGGATGGAACAACAACGTATATGATTACTGTTTCCGCAATGTACCCATTATATAAACGTCTCGGAATGAATCCACTTATATTAGCTGGGGTTGTTATGTTAGGGGCAGGTGTGACAAATCTTACACCTTGGGGTGGACCAACTGCTCGAGTTATGAGTGCACTTGGACTAGATGCATCAGAGCTCTTTACACCACTTATACCAGGAATGATTGCTGGTGCAATTTGGGTAGTTTTCGTTGCCTACTATCTTGGAAAAAAAGAAAGAAAACGTTTAGGCATTATGGATGTGCAATATTTAAAACAAATGCAAACAATGGATGAGCAAGCTGCCACAGTAGAAGCTGCCGTGCATAAACGCCCTAAACTTCTATGGATTAACTTTTTATTGACCGCTACATTACTTGTCTGTCTCATACTAGAAGTTATGCCGTTACCTGTTCTCTTTACAGTTGCTTTCGCTATTGCTGTTATGATTAACTATCCAAACTTAGAACAACAAAAAGAACGTATTGCCTCTCATGCAGGAAACGTATTAGCTGTTGTTTCACTCGTATTTGCTGCTGGAATTTTCACTGGTATTTTATCTGGAACAAAAATGGTAGATGCAATGGCTCAAAGTGTAGTAACTCTTATACCAGATGCACTTGGACCACAGTTGCCAATTATTACAGCTCTTCTTAGTATGCCGTTCACATTTTTCATGTCCAATGATGCATTTTACTTCGGGGTATTACCTATTTTAACGAAGGCTGCTGCTACTTATGGAATTAGTGCAGCTGAAATGGGACGCGCTTCCTTACTCGGTCAACCCGTTCACTTATTAAGTCCTCTTGTCGCTTCCACTTATTTATTGGTCGGAATGGCTAAAGTTGATTTTGGTGAACATCAACGCTTCACTTTATTGTGGGCCGTTGGAACGACAATGGTGATGTTGATTACTGGAATTGTAATTGGGATTATTCCAATATAAGACGCAAAAAACAGTAGAAGAAATAAACCCTCTACTGTTTTTGTTATGAAGAAACGAGAAAATACCTTCTCTCTGGTCTCCCTACACTTCCATATATAAGCTCTGCATGTACTTTCTTCCCAGATATTAAATACTCTAAATAGCGTCTCGCTGTTGATCGACTTACTCCAACCATCGAGCTTAACACTTCTGCGGTAATTCCTTCTTCATTAACTGTTAACATATGCTTTTTTATTTTCGCTAAAGTTAAAGGATCTATTCCTTTTGGAGCATATTCAACTGTATTTCCCTTCACACCTCTTTGAGACCATAAGTGTTCAATTTGTTCTGTAGATAATTGATTGCTTTTCTTTAACTGCCTAATCTTTTTTTGATAACTTTCTAAACTCGCTTTAAAACGGTCAAACATAAGTGGTTTTACGATATAATCAGTTACTCCACCACGTAAAGCATGCCTTACTACATCAGTTTCCGATGCAGCTGTAATCATAATAATATCTGTATCATGCAAATTATGCCTAATATATGTGACAAGTTCTGTTCCTTGTATATCAGGTAAGTACACGTCTAATAAAACGAGTTGTGGCTTCACAAGCTCTAGCCATTCCTTCGCTTGTTCCCCAGTCGTTGCTGTTCCAATTACTTTAAATCCTTCAATTTTTTCAGTAAAACGCCGATGAATGTCCGCAATCCGAATATCATCTTCTACAATTAATACTTCAATCTCCTCACCCATTACAACTCGCCTCTCTCTTTCGGTAATGCAATAATGAACAACGCACCACCTAAATCCCCTTTTTCAATTGCAATGCTTCCATTTAAATCTTCTACTAACTCTTTCACTTTTGCTAATCCATATCCTCGCTTCTCTCCTTCTTTCGTTGAAAAGCCTTTATAAAATATGCTAGTAATTATTTCATCATGAATCCCTTGCCCCGAATCTTCCACTTCAATTAATATTTCTTCTCCGATATCTGTTACAAACATTCTAACTTTCTTATCATGCTCTTGATTTTTTTCAATTGCTTCAAATGCATTCGTAATTAAATTCCCTAAAATCGAAACGACATAATTACTCTCAATATGCGGACTTAATGTTTCTAAACTACTTTCTCGATCTAGTACAAAATCAATCTTCAACTCTCTTGCCCTATTATAAAATCCAATTAAAATTCCACCTAGCCATGGATTTTGAATTCGCTTCATAATAAATTGAACAAAATCTTGATATACCGCCGTCTCCTTATGAATGAGCTCTAGAGCATCTTCATATGACTCTAATTGGATAAGACCTGAAAGCGTATACAATAAATTGTTGTATTCATGGGTTTGTGCTCGTAACGCCTCTGTATATTGCTTCGTCTGAGATAATTCTGCTGTTAACTGGTCCATTTCAGATTTCAAACGTAAGCTCGATACGACGCCGGTTACTTTATTATTTACTTTAATAGGTAGACGATTAGCAATAACAGCCTGCCCTTTTATATTTAATTGACGATCAAACTGTTCTTCACCAGTTTGAAGTACATCTAGTATGGATGAATTAGGAATTATATTTAAAATAAATGATCCAATGATATTTTTTCGGTTGTCTAGTGAAAGAATATCGTAGGCTGCTTGATTGACTAAACTAATCATGCCCTTTTTATCAATTACGATAATCCCTTCTCGTACAGATTGAATCACTGTACTATGCTCTTCATATAAAGATGAAATTTCTTCTGGTTCCATCCCAAACATCATTCTTTTTATACTTGCAGCTAAATATATGGAACCAATTATTCCCATTAACAAACCGATTATTGTAATCCAAAATACACGCTTTCCATACACTTCTACCGCTCCATGAATATCATCCATTGAAAATCCAACAGATACTACACCAATAATTTTATTATCCTGATTACGGATTGGAACTTTTCCGCGTAAGGAAGGTCCTAATGATCCCGTTGCTTTCGAAACGTAAGATTTCCCTTCTAATAGCACTCCTTTATTATCTCCACCAACCATTACTTCTCCTATTTTGTCTTTCTTGGGGTGTGCATAACGAATCCCTTCTTTATTTCCAACCACAATAAAATCAGCATCTGTATCAATTCGAATTTTTTCTGCAATCGGTTGAATAATAGAAGCTGGATTTTCTTTTTGAAAAGCTTCCGCGATTTCCGGTATAGCTGCAACTGTTTTCGCAACATGCAAAGCTCTTTTACCAATTTGCTCTTCTACTGTTTCAGATAATATGTAGTAAAACAAATAACTTGTTAACAAAAGCACAACAAGAATAAGTGTACTAATAGTTAATGTAATTCTCGGTTGTAGTTTTAATTTTTTAAATTTCAAAACCATTCCCCTAACATGGATAAAGATAGAATTTAAAGAAAATACAGTTTTTTCAATTGTTAAACTTAATCATAACACGGTTACTACACATTTCTTTATTTTTATCTCCATAAAAAAAGAAACGAAGTAAAATTACTACCTCGTTTCTTAATATTTTTTATTACACTTTAAACTTGCCAATCATCTCTTGCAATTCTTCTGCCATTTGTGATAAGTGAACTGCTGCTCCATTAATTTCATCTACTGAAGCTAATTGCTCTTCAGAAGAACCAGCAATATTTTGAACACTTGCTGCATTTTCTTCAATCGTAGCTGCAATTTCATTAATAGATGCACTTACTTGTTTGGCATCTACCGTCATTTGTTTCGCTACTTCTACCATACTATCAATTTGCACAACTGTATCATTTGTAGATTTCAATATTTCAGCAAAGCTTTGCTTCGTTTCATTTGCAACTACAAGACCTGATTGTACTTCTGTTCCAACTTGATTCATAGAGCTTACCGTTTCTTTTATATCAAATTGAATCTCTTTCACTAGTTTTCCAATTTCCGTAGAAGACTGTCCTGATTGTTCAGCTAATTTTCGCACTTCATCCGCTACAATTGCAAATCCTCTTCCTTGCTCCCCAGCTCTTGCAGCCTCAATTGCAGCATTTAATGCTAATAAATTTGTCTGCTCTGCAATATGTTGAATCACTTCCAGAATTGCTCCGATTTGTTTCGACTTATCATCTAATAAAGCAATGACTTTATCTGAATTTGAAACTGACTCATGAATTAATTGCATTTGATTCACAGTTTGCTCAACTAACTTCCCACCATCTTCAGCTTTTTTCTTCGTATACATAGAAGCTGTTGATACTAATGAAGAACTATCAGCAACACGCTGAACTCCTTCTGTAACTTCTTCTAATAACGTCGCTCCTTCTTCAACTTCTCTCGTTTGTATTTCAGCCCCACTCGACACTTGCTCTATAGCTTGTGTAATTTGTTCTGTCGCTTCACTTGTCTGCTTCATGCTAGCTGTTAATTCTTCTGAAGATGCTGCTACATGACTTGCTGAAATATTTATATTGGAAATGACATTATGTAATGATGATGCCATCTCATTAAAACTTTCTCCTAACTGCCCGATTTCATCTTTAGAATGAACTGTAATAGATTCTGTTAAATCACCTTCACTAATTTTCCTAGATGATAGAACAAGTTGTTTTAACGGTTTAATAATAGAAGCAATTATGAAGTAAATTAAAACCCCACCAATCATTAATGAAATCCCAATAACAGTTATCGTTTTATAGAAAATAGGTTCAGCCGCTTGAATAATTTCTTTTGAAGGCATTATCCCCGCTATTTTCCATCCAGTTTTCTTATTCGTTTTAAAAGTAATGTTACGATCTTCACCATCTAATGAATAATGAAAATCACCAGCTTCCTGTTTATAAAATTCCTTACTAAGTTTCTCTTCTAACTTCACACCCGGCTTCAGTGTCGGGTGTGCGACTACATTTTTATCTTGATCAAATATCGCTACATAACCTTCCTTACCGATATTAACCATCTTGGAAGTAGTTACAATATTATTGATAATTAAGTCAATCCCAAGAACGCCACTTTTATCCTCATTTTGTTTTGCCAGTGTGATAACAGTATTCCCTGTCGTTTTTGACTTATATGGAGCAGTTACAATTACTTCTCCGCTTTTTTTCACTGCCTCTTTATACCAATCTCTTTCTGTAGGATTATATCCTTCCGGCATTTGAATTGCCGGTGATTGAATAAATTGCCCGTTGCTAGACCCAGTATAGATAGCTTCCATTTCCGGATGTAACTTATTATATTCTTCTAGTTTATTTTGGATATTTTGTATTTGATCCGCTTGGTAACTTGATTGTGTAAATAATTTCGTAAAATAAGTTGCATCTACTTTTTTACTATCCAATTCCTTATTAATTACATTATCCAAAATTTTTATATTATCTTTCGCCGAGTTTAAAATCGTTTCATTAAAATTTGTTTTCGCCTGCTGATAAGACGTCCAACCAATTACAATACTTGGAAGAATTAAAATGATAATAAATGACACAAGTAACTTTGTTTTTAAACTACTACTCCTTAACTTCCTTTGAAACATATTTCTACCCCTCCATACCGTTTTACATGCAATAAATTACAATTAATCTATTTATAAAAATTATAAGATATAAATAAATTGACGAGACTCTCTATTTCTTTTTACTCATCATTCTAAATTTAAAGGATTATTGCATACTTACTTCATTCTATAAAAATTAAATAATTAAAACAATGTATAAAAATGTATATTATTCGAAATATTATGATTCACAGAAGAACCTCTAGCACATGCTAGAGGTCCTGCCTACCTTACTATTCTTTATCTTTTTCTACTTCTTTTTTCTTATCTTCTACTACAGATACAACCGGTTTATCACTTGATAATTGTTGTACCGCTCCTTTTCCTGCAAATCCTTCTAATAGCTCTTTTAAGTCAATTCCAGAAGAAGCTTTTAAAGTTTCTTGCATCGTTGCCATTAAATCGGTCGCATAGCCCGCAACTTTTCCGGCCCCGCTATTTTTACCACCGCCGCCTGTATCGACAACTGTGATTTTATCAATGTTACTAAGCGGACTTGCAAGTTCCTTCGCATAACTTGGAAGCATTTTAAGAACCATATCCATAATTGCCGCTTGACCATATAATTCAAATGCTTCTGCAATTTTTTGTTTCGCTTCTGCTTCTGCTAAACCTTTTAACCTAATAACATCTGCCTCTGCTGTACCTTGTGCTTTTTGTACTTCCGCTTTCGCTTGACCTTGTGCTTTCTCAATCTCTGCTTTCGCTAAACCTTCTACACGAACTTCTTCTGCACGTGCTCTTGCTTCTGCTTCAATCTTATATTGATCCGCATCTGCCTTTTTCATTTGTTTTACTTTTTCCGCTTCTGCTGATTGTTCGACAGCATAGCGATCTGCATCTGCTTTTTTCTTCACTTCTGCATCATATTGCTTTTCACGACGTGCAATCTCTTTTTCTTCTAATTCAATTTGCTTTTCACGCTCAATGATTTTAACGCGCATTTGCTCTTCTGTAACACCTTGTTGCGCTTTCGCTTGTTGTAATTCGTAAGAAAGGTCCGCATCTGCACGAGCTTGTTCTTGATCTCTCTTATAGGACTGCACTTTTAATTCCTTATGTTTTTCAGCTTCAGCGATTTGTGCATCACGTTGATATTCTGCTTCTTTTGCTTCTTTCTCAGCACGAGCTTTTTCAATTCGTGCCTCTTTTTCACGCTCTGCATTTGCAACTGTTGCATCACGCTTAACCATTGCAATTTGCGGCTGTCCAAGCGCATCTAAGTATCCGTTTTTGTCCATTATTTCTTTAATTGTAAAAGAAACGATGCGAAGACCCATCTTCTTTAAATCTGTAGAAGCTACTTCATGCACCTTTTGAGCAAATTGCTCTCTATTACTATACGCATCTTCTACTGTCATAGAAGATAAGATAGCACGGAGATGCCCTTCTAAAACTTCTTTTGCTTCTATTTTTAACTCTTCCGTTTCTTTTCCTAAATATTGTTCAGCTGCTGTAGAAACTTCTTCAATTGTCGATCCTACTTTAATAATAGAAACACCATTTACTGTAATTGGTACACCTTGTTTCGTATACGTATCACGTGTACCAACTTCTAATTTGTAGTTTAATAGACTTAAAGGCTCTGCTCTTTGCATAATTGGAACTACAAAAGTACCGCCACCGCGAATAATCTTAATCTTCTTTCCATCATCAGTGGTAACAACATTTTTCCCACCACCAAGCCAGTTCCCTGTAACAATTAACGCTTCATCTGGACCAACTGTTCGATACTTCGTAATGAATACTAAAATGAGTAGAATTAAAATTGCGAGTAAAACTCCACCGACAATTAATGGAATCGTCATGTAAATTCCCCCTTATAATTTTGGTTTCTTTAAAGAATAAGCGATGTTTTGTACAAGCAAAACACCATCTTGAACTCCCTCGATAATAACTTCAGTTCCTTGTGAAATATCTTTCTTTCCAATTGTTTTAGCTGGGATTGCATTACTTCCAAATTGGGAGGAGATTAATACTTCACCAAATCCTTCTGTAGGAATTGTCGTAATGACTTCTCCCTTGCAACCAATGAATTCATCCATACGTTGTACGGTATTTTGTTCTGCTTCTGCAATCGGTTTTAAAATTAATATTTTCATTATGAAAACACCGATAAAAGATATAGCAAATGAACCAGCGAAAATAATAGTACTATTAAAGGAAAATAAATATTCTCCTATATAACTAAGTCCACATAACATAGCGAAGAAACTAAGTAGTAAAGTAACAACGGATACAGATCCGCCCCCAAAACTAAATATTGATTCAAATATATCTCCAAAGAAAATATAAATAACAGTGAGTATAGTAGCAATAATAAATCCATATAAATAAATTGTTTCAAGTGGATAACCAAACAAGAACATTTCTTATCCCCCTTTCTTAAACAATCCCTTTTTTGTTATGTGTATGCCTCACCTCTTTCAAAGATTATTAATCTCAATTTTCAGTTATTTACCCTTTAAAGAAAAACCTGTAAGACAGGTCTCTAAAAAAGAACAGGAGAAACCTATTGTGACAGGCTCCTCCTAGAAAATAACCGATATATTATATATCTATATAATACACTATTTTCCACAAAAAGTAAAGTTAAACATACATTGGAAAAGCACTTATTTTAGTGATAATGAGTACGTTCCATCGCCATTATCATATTTATATACATACAAGTAATACTTACCTGGTTTTGCATTTAATTTTGCTTCTATATGATTTCCATTAGCTTGACCGTAAGCAGCATAATTTTGCATATCTGATTCATGGTGAAGTACCCACGTCATCCCAATTCCATACTCATTTAAAACAGAAATATCGATATCTTTCGCTGATGCTACATTAAATGTATAAACATCGGTGTGATTCCCGCCGATAAGGCTACCTTTTATAGTAGTGTTTAGTCCGATACGATTTGCTTCCTCTTTACGATTATTTGGTTCAGATTCTGTTAAACTTCCATCTTTAATCGTAACAGTTGTTTCACTTCTACTCTCTTTTCCTTTATCATCTTTTACTCTTAACACTACTTTATAAGTTCCTTCTTTTTCATATGCATGTACTGGATTAACTTCTGTACTTGTTCTTCCGTCTCCAAACTCCCATGAATAAGAAACGATTTTTCCATCTTCGTCGTTTGATCCATCACTTTTGAATTGAATTCCTTCTTTTACAAGCCCATTATAAGGACCGTTTATATGAACTGTCGGAGCTTTATTTTCTCCGTCATCTTTTGCGATACCATGGAAGACTACGTCATATTCAAATTCATTGGAACTATTCACACGGTAATTGACGAAATATGCTGTAACCGTTTTGTAGCCGCTCCATTCTTTTTGCGCCAATTGTTCTAAAGCTTCATTTACTCTTTTACCCATTGCATTCCAGTCTTCTGATTCACCTTTTGTTACACTACCTGTAAACGTACCTTCTAATGTAAATGTATTAAAGAATTGAGACTCGTGTTTTGTCATTTTTGCATCTTTCATAGACAACGTCTCACTAATTTCTTTCTTCACTTCTGTTAACGACTTTGGTGCATGTTCAGCTAAATAATCATCTGCTACTTCCGGTACAGTGTACTTATCTTGATTATTAATTAACTGCTGCATATACTCTTGATACTCTTTATTTAGCTTAGAATCTTTACTTAGGTTTTCACGATATGCATCATAATTTTTCACGTCATTCGCACGAATTAAATCTTGAATTTTATCAAATGTTTCAAACTGATGCGTATATAAGTAAGACTGCAATGCGAACGAGTAGTTATAGAAATCCCAAGAACCATATTTAGCAAATAGTGTGCGCTCTGCTGTATAACGGCTTGCAGGATCAGATGATAATCCGCTAATGATGCTCTTTCTTGGTACAACGTTATTCGTACGAGTAGATCCTGCGAAAAACTCTGCATTTCCTTCTTGGAACCAAGTTAACCTTTCATTTTGATACATATCTCCTCTTCCAAATAGACCTGGTACTTCATATCTTCCTTGCAGGTAATGAGTAAATTCATGACGGAATAACTCTTCTAAACTATAAATACTTTGCTCTGGTGTACGCTCATATGTAAAGAATGTACCTGTCTCTTCAATATAAATTCCACCATTGTTTGTTTCATATCCATACAATTGTCTATTTAACTGATATTCATCTGGACTATTATAAATTACAATCGTTAATACATCATCCGCATTTCCTGGCTCTAACGCTTTGTCATTTCCAATTACACGATGATACTGTGCCTTTACTTCCTTCGCAGCCCAATATAGTCTCTTAATTTTTTCTTCTGATACTTTATCTCCTGTTTTGAACACAATTGATCCATCGTCGAATGTATACGTTTTTGGTAAGTATTGCTCTTTTCCTTCTTTACGTATTTTCTCTAAATCTACCGTATTCCCGCTATAATCTTTCCCATTATAATTTGTTGTAATTTGTTCTACCGCAACAAAATACGGTTCACTTAAACGCGGATACATATGCATCGCTTGTGTAACAACCTCTAGTCCTTTATTTGGATTGCTATGAAACTTCCCTAAACGGCTAGCAAAATAAATTCCATTATTAACGAGCCATTTATTTTCTGACGTTACTTCATTTAGAAGAGCAATACGATTTATTTCATTAATAAACCCATCTACTTTTCCATACCACATCGTTTCATTCGCTTCTTTACGGGCCTCATTTAAGTAAGACTGTATATCATAATCAATGCCTTGCATCATATCGTATACAGCTTGTCCTTTCATACGATCGTCTACATATGCATTAAAATTATCATTATATTGTTTTAAAATATTCGATGCGTATTGCACTGTTTCAACATCACTTGATGCATTACTAATTAATTTACCGTATGCAGATACTACTGTATCTTGCTCATTTGTTCCAAGCTTAAAGTTTGGATTTTTTGCGATTGCTTTTAAAGCCGGTAAGCATTTGTCCTGGAAGCTTCTTTCATTTAAAGCGCTTAATTCATTATTATAAAATGCAAGATAAAAAGCTGAACGTAACACTTCAGTAAACGTTTGAATTCCTTTTGAATCATCTTTCGTAAATGTACTACCTCTATGAGCTAATTCATCTATAATGACTTGCATTTTTCCGTTATCTTTATAAAAGGCTTTTGCATCTTCATTAAACTGGAATAAGTCTGTAATTTGATGCCACTTAATACTGCCTAACGTTTCAACTAACTCTTGATCATTCATTTTGTTTAAATCAGCCATTGAATAGCTGTCTTTAGCTTGCTTTACTGCCAAGTTCCTCGTAATAGATGCTGGTCGCTGTGAAAAATCTCCTACTTTTAAACGTTCTTGAAATGATAATGTTTCTTCGGCTTTAGAAACGTGTCCGATCTCATCTACTGGTTTTTCAATTCCAACTGGTTTCGAATGCAATACATTATATGGCACCTTTTCTTCTGCTGATACATTCGTTTGAATTGCCCCTAACGATAGCGCCATTGTACTAATACTAAGCATCATTTTATTAATTTTTGATTTCTTGTTCATATCATTGCCCCCTATTTATATATTCCATCCACGAAATTAACATATTATCCGGATAAAAAGATATAAAATGCAATATTTCATATTATTTCTTGATACAATTTGAACGTATCGTGAACGAAAAGTACTTACAATTTTCGCTACAGCTTCTCCATTATTTTATTGATTAAAACATCCTCGTATCCATATCCTTCCCCTATTCAAAAAGACCTTATCATAAGCATATTTCAACATGAAATTGCTATGATAAGGTCTTCTCAAATAATTATATATTTTTTGTAATAATAAGATAAAACGTTATTTATTTCTTAAATACTCTCTTTCTAAATACAAACATACTTAATGCTGAAAGAACAAATGCTAATCCAGAAAGTAAACTCGATGTGTTAGCTTGACTACCAGTTGCTGCTAAAGACTTCTGATTTTCCTCTTGCTTATTAACTTGTTGCTTATTTGAAACTTTTTCTTGCGTACTCTCTTGTCCTACCACCTTCACCGGCCCAACTTGATTATCCCCTTTTGGCTCTTGATTCAATCCAGTTGTTGATTCTTTTACCTCTTCTTTTGTACCTTCAACTTCTTTTACTGGTTCTTTCACTTCTTCTTTTGTACCTTCAACTTCTTTTACTGGCTCTTTTACTTCTTCTTTCGTTTCTTCAACTTCTTTTATCGGCTCTTTTACTTCTTCTTTTGTTTCTTCAACTTCTTTTACTGGCTCTTTTACTTCTTCTTTTGTTTCTTCAACTTCTTTTACTGGTTCTTTCACTTCTTCTTTTGTACCTTCAACTTCTTTTACTGGTTCTTTCACTTCTTCTTTTGTACCTTCAACTTCTTTTACCGGTTCTTTTACTTCTTCTTTCGTTTCTTCAACTTCTTTTACCGGCTCTTTTACTTCTTCTTTCGTTTCTTCAACTTCTTTTACCGGCTCTTTTACTTCTTCTTTCGTTTCTTCAACTTCTTTTACTGGCTCTTTTACTTCTTCTTTCGTTTCTTCAACTTCTTTTACCGGTTCTTTTACTTCTTCTTTCGTTTCTTCAACTTCTTTTACCGGTTCTGTCACTTCTTCTTTTTCAACTATATTTTGGATTACCGTTCCGTTAAAACTTATACTAATTTCATCAGAATCTAAATCAAATTTATATACCTTTTCACCTGGGGTACTCCATTTTATTACTCCGTTATTAAGCGTTCCGCCCTCACCTGTCATTTTGATATTGTCAATAGCTTCTCCTTCTAAGTCATATACAGGAACTTGAATTTCTTCATTTACTTTTGCTTCATCTAAAATGATTGTTTGTCTCCCGACATCAATTGAAAACCACTGCCCTAATTGTATTAGCGGTCTTACATCACAAATCTCATTCCCTGCTAAATTCAAGCTAAGTAAGTCCAGCATTGAACCAATAACCGTTACATCTTTAATATGATTGTCTGCAAGATTTAACCACTGTAAGTTTTTTAATGAAGATAACGGTGTTATATCTTCAATTTGATTATGAGATACATTCACAATATTTAATTGTTTCAAATTTGAGATGAACTCAATATTTTTCAAGCCTACTCCTTCTAAAGTGAGGTTTTCTAAGTTCGTCATGTACTCTAAACCTGTTACATCTTTTATCTCTTTTCCTTTTTCTTTAAGTATCTCTAATGTTTTAATCTGTAATAAATCTTCTTTTGTTATAGGAGCGTTTAAATTCTCTCTACCTAAATTCTCTTTATTAATATGTTGTTGTAAATGTTTATCCAGGATTACATTTTGACTTTCTTTTTGTTTTTCAACTATTTTCTGGACAACCATCCCATTAAATCTTATTTTACTTTCACCAGAGCTTGTATCTAATCTAAATTCATATGTTTTTTCTCCAGGACTATTCCATTTTATAAATCCATTATTCAGAATGGCCCCCTCACTTTTTAAATTGATATTTTGAAGTGGCTCCCCTTTAAGATTGTATATTGGAATTTGTATTTCTTCATCTACGCTTGCTTCACCTAAAAAGATTTTTTGTCGTTGAATATCAATTGAAATTCGCTTACCCAATTCCTCAACAGGCCTTACGTCAGCAATTTCATTCGCTCCTAGGTTCATCTCATGTAAATCTGTTAAATTACTCAGCGGTGATATATCAGAGATATAATTCTCTTCTAAATTCAGTACTTGTAATTTTCCTAATTTAGATAATGGTGATATATCTTTTATTTCACTATCAGCAATTTCTAGTTCAATAAGATTACTCATTTTACTAATAGATTCAACATTACTAATTTTATTGTTCCCTATCCATAATAGTTCCACATTACTTAATTGGTTAATTCCAGTAAGATCACTGATTTGATTATTGGCTAAGTATAACTGTTTCATAGTTGATAATGTAAATAATGGCTGGATGTCTTCAATGTTATTACCAACTAAATCTAATGTTTTAATTTTTTTCATTTTACTTAATGGTGTAAGATCAGAAATTTTATTATCTCTTAAAAAAAGCATATTAAGATTCTCTAACTGCTCAATTGGATGAATATTTTTAATTGGATTAGAAGTTAAATCTACGTACTTCAAATCTCTCAGTTTCGAGATGGCTGATATATCTGTTACATTAGATTCTCTTAACGTCAACTTCTCTAAATTTGTCATATGTTCTAAACCAGCTATTTCATTTATTCCTTCACCTGAATAAATGGATAATGTTTTAATCTTTAATAAATCTTCCTTAGTTATTGGATCATTTATATTTTCTCTATTTAAATTATGTTTATTAATATGCCTTTGTAATTGCTTATCTAATATTACATTTCCGCTTTCATCTTGTTGTTCCACTTTATCCTCTTTATTTTCCTTTTCTGGAGCATTGTTTTCTAAATTTAAAGCATTTACTTCAAACTGCACTTGATATTTATTATCATAGGCCATCGTTGGAATATAAATATGCATTTTCATATTATATCTTTTTCCCAATTCCCCAACTTCAAATTGAATAACCTTCGTTCCATTTTTCTTTTTGTCTTCTGATATAACCTTTACATCATGAAACACACCAGGAGTATGAATATCCTCTGTTTTCAAGTATTGGAAGAAATCGCTATCACTTAACGTTGCTGTTACAATTTTCTTTCCATTCTCAATTGTTAATTTCGGATCCTTTATATAAACAGCTGCCATAGACTCTTCATTCGTTTTATCTTTATATGCTTTAATAACAGCGTCATATGTACCATCTTCTAAACCTTGTCCCGTTTTATTCGCCTCAATTGCTACCGCCGCTAAAGCAGGTTTCGAATACACAGCAAATGGAAGTGATAACGCCGCCGCTATAATCATTGCATTTATATGTTTTTTTTTATTTTTTTTCAACTTTACATCTCCTCCAATATATATAATTCAAAATGTAATCATTTCTTGAATAAATGATAATGATTTTCATTATCATTGTCAACTAAAAAAATAATCCCTTTTAAAAGGGATTATGCCATTTTCTCTCCTGATTCTTCTTTAAAAAAGCTCTTCATCGCATGGAATACGTCTGCTTTTTGCTTTAAAATATAATATCTAAAGTTCTCATCTTTAATATTTTTATAGGCTGACATAAGCGTACTATGGCGGTTGTACTGATTCACTTCCCCATACCCAAACATATTACATTTCTTCATCAGCTCCTCAACAAGCTTTACACATCTCGCATTATCTGATGTTAAATTATCACCGTCTGAAAAATGGAATGGATAAATATTATAGCGGTCTGGTGAATATTTATTATCGATAAGCTCTAATGCCTTTTTATACACGGAAGAACATATCGTTCCGCCACTTTCTCCTTTTGAGAAAAATTCTTCTTCTGTAACAACTTTCGCTTCTGTATGATGAGCAATAAATTCAATATCAACTGTTTCATACTTTGTACGTAAAAATCTTGTCATCCAGAAAAAGAAGCTACGTGCCATATACTTCTCCCATATTCCCATCGATCCACTCGTATCCATCATCGCTAATACAACAGCTTTTGAATCTGGCTTTAACACTTCATTCCAAGTACGGAACTTTAAATCCTCTTGGTGAATTGGATGGAAAGATGCTTTACCACGCATTGCATTTCGTTTATATGCAGATATCATCGTTCGTTTCTTATCAATATTTCCCCATAGTCCTGTTTTTCTAATGTCATTAAATTCAATATGTTCAATCCGGTTTTCATCCATTTCTTTTCTCTTTAAATTAGGAAGCTCTAGCTCTTTGAAAAACGCTTGCTCTAATTCTAAAATAGAGACTTCAGCTTCATAATAATCTTCTCCAGCTGCATCTCCTGCACCTTGACCTTTTCCTGGGCCTTTTTGCTTTTGACCACCTGATCCATCTCTCGCAACGACATCACCAACTTTGCTATCACCAGTTCCTTGCCCAACGTGTTTGTTTTTATCATAATTGTACCGAATCTTATATTCATCTAAAGAACGAATTGGTATTTTTACAACATCCTTGCCATTAGACATAACAATGCTTTCTTCTGTTACAAGATCGGGTAAATTATTCTTAATTGCCTCTTGTACTTTTTCTTGATGGCGCTGTTGGTCGTCATATCCTTTGCGATGGAGGGACCAGTTTTCCTGTGAAATCGTATAATTTGGTTGATTTTCTTCGCTCATTCCTTTCCCTCCTTACTGTAATTGTCTTTCTCTATGAACAGCAATCTATAAATTTTGTTCTATAATGTTCAAGCTAAAATATTTGAAAGGTAACTGCCCATCGAAAATCACCCCATAAACATATATAACGTTTTACATACAATACTCCGAGCATCCTAAACAAAATTTTGCCACTCACATAATAGAAAGAAATATTCAGCCTCTGATAAGAAAGAAAGAAACACAATGCATTGTTGCACACATTTTCACTTTGCAACATATTGTATTGTGTTGGCTTTTTTCGTATGAATGGTTGGTTACTCTATCATATGCATATTGTAAAAATAATTGACAATAAATTCATGAAATTGCATCTTAATTTATTATATTTGGACAAGGTATGACACTTTACACATATGAATGGATAATAAAACGCTGTCCCGCAAAAAACAAGAGACAGCGTTTTGTTATCAAACTATCGATTTAGCAAGCTACCTACATAGCGTAATAATTCATTTGCCGAAGAAGAATTATAGCCATGCTCATCAATTAAACGTGCAACAACATCGTTGATTTTCTTAAGCTGATTTTCATCTGGTGTTTTCGTTGATGTTGTGATTTTCACGACATCTTTTAAATCAGCAAATAGCTTCTTCTGAATCGCTTCGCGAAGACGTTCATGCGAGTTATAATCGAAACGTTTTCCTTTACGCGCATAAGCAGAGATGCGAATTAAAATTTCTTCACGGAATGCTTTCTTCGCGTTTTCTGAAATTCCAATTTGTTCCTCAATTGAGCGCATTAGTTTTTCATCTGGGCTCATTTCTTCACCTGTTAATGGATCACGTAATTTCGATTTATTGCAATATGCTTCAACGTTATCTAAGTAATTATCCATAAGTGTCTTAGCCGATTCTTCGTATGAATATACGAATGCTTTTTGTACTTCTTTCTTAGCAATTTCATCATATTCTTTTCTTGCTAATGAAATGAAGTTCATATAGCGCTCACGATCTTCATTACTAATGGATGGATGCTGGTCTAATCCATCTTTTAAAGAACGAAGTACGTCTAGTGCATTAATAGATGGTACTTCTTTTCTAATAATTGTAGAAGAAATTCGGTTAATAACATAACGTGGGTCAATACCGCTCATACCTTCATCTTGGTATTCCCGTTGCAATTCTTCTACATCAATCGCATTATAACCCTCTACCATTTCACCATCATATAAACGCATCTTTTTGTTTAAATCAATATCTGGACGCTTCGGATCTTTTAAGCGAGTTAAAATTGTAAACATCGCTGCAACACGAAGTGTGTGTGGTGCAATATGCACATTCGATACATCACTTTCATGAATCATCTTCTCATAAATATGTTCCTCTTCACTCACTCGTAAATTGTATGGAACTGGCATTACAATAATTCTTGAATGCAATGCTTCATTTTTCTTATTTGCTATAAATGAGCGATACTCTGTTTCGTTCGTATGCGCTACAATTAATTCATCTGCTGAAATAAGCGCAAACCTTCCCGCTTTGAAATTACCTTCTTGCGTAAGCGATAATAAATGCCATAAAAACTTCTCATCGCATTTTAACATCTCTTGGAATTCCATCATCCCTCGGTTCGCCTTATTTAATTCTCCATCAAATCGATACGCACGAGGATCTGATTCTGAACCATATTCTGCAATTGTTGAAAAGTCTAGACTACCTGTTAAATCGGCAATATCTTGTGATTTTGGATCAGACGGGCTAAATGTACCAATCCCTGTACGACGATCTTCCGAGAAGAAAATACGCTCTACAACTACATCCTCAATTCTTGACCCATATTCTTGCTCTAGACGCATTACATTTAATGGTGATAAATTCCCTTCAATTCTCACTCCATACTCATCAAAGAAATCATCCCGTAAATGATGTGGAATTAAATGCAGTGGATCTTCGTGCATCGGGCAGCCTTTAATTGCAAAAATCGCTCCACGATCTGTACGTGAGTATGTTTCTAATCCTCGTTTCAACATCGTAACTAATGTTGATTTCCCTCCACTAACAGGACCCATTAATAATAAAATACGTTTTCTAACATCTAATCTTTTTGCAGACGGATGAAAATATTCTTCAACAAGACGCTCTAGTGCATCCTCTAGTCCAAACAGCTGATTACTAAAGAAATTATATTTTCTTCTACCATCAACTTCTTCGATTCCGGCATCTTTTATCATATTGTAAATGCGAGAGTGTGCTGTTTGAGCCACCCATGGTCTTTCTTTCACAAGCTCCAAATACTCCGCAAACGTACCTTCCCATTGTAAACGTTCTTCTGCTGCTCGATGCTGTTCAATCTTTTTTAGAATATCCATTATAGCTCCTCCCCCATCTCCTTGTTCAATCGGATTATTATAAAAGGTATGCTAGGATGTCCTTAAACATTCTTTAAATCAAAACGAAATATATAGTAGTGCTATAAAATTCTCTCCAAAATTCAAAGAAAATTCTGTATAATATAGGTATTAAAGTTTTCACACTGCTATTCATTATAAATAAATTCTTTTCTTCTAAGAACCTTACATACATTTCAATTCATAAATAGAATTCGTAAATCGAAAAAGTAGGGGGAGTATTAATATGAAATTATTATTAATTTTAGGTGTATCACTCACATTTCTTACAGCTATTTTCACATCTGGTTACAACGATAAACCAGGTACACATAAAAAGTGATGTGCTTTTAGCACATCACTTTTTTCTTTATACATCATGTATAATACATATTTTCCACATCATATTTTGATAAAGGGCGACTATAATAATAACCTTGTACAATTTCTACATTTTTTTCCTTCAAAAACTGTATTTGTTCTGCTTTTTCTACTCCTTCTGCAATTACATTCAATTCTAATGTATGAGCTAAATGAATAATTGCAGCCGTAATATTCGTATCACGTTCATCTACATGTATACCTTCCATAAAAGAGCGATCAATTTTCAAAGTATCAATTGGATATGTTTTCAAATAACTTAAAGACGAATACCCTGTTCCAAAATCATCTAAATGAATCTTTAAATTTTGTTCTTTTAATTGTAGCAACACTCTCTTTGATATGTCTTTATGTATAAGGGCTCCTTCTGTCACCTCTATCGCTAATAGATGAGCTGGTACATTGTACTTATTTAAAGCACGTGTAATCATCTCTATTAATGTAATAGATCGAAAATGTCTAGCTGAAATATTAACTGCAATCGGAACCACTTCATACCCTTTATTTAACCATTCACGTATTTGCTGACACACTTGATCTACTACCCACTCATCAAGCTTAATAATAAAACCTGTTCTTTCTGCCAGTGGAATAAATTGATTGGGAGGGACAAATCCTAATTCTTTATTCTCCCATCTTATTAAAGCTTCCATACTAGCTATTTTTTTCGTTTCAATATTAACCTGCGGCTGGTAATATAAGAAAAATTCATTTTTCTCTATAGCACGATGTAACTGATTTTCCATTACAAACCTTTTCTCACGTTCACAATCTAATCCTTTACAATAAAAATGATAATGCCCTTTTCCTTTTTCCTTTGCTTTTTCCAAAGCAGCATCAACTCTTTGAAAAAGTATTTTTTCATCGGCTCCATCTGTTGGTGCCATTACAATTCCAATTGATACACTTAAATACACGTCCTCTTCTTCAATTACAAAATGTTCACTAATCTTTTCTAATATGTTTTTTGCAACTTCCTCTACATATTCTTTCGTTATATTTTCTATTAACATAACAAATTGGTCATCATGTTCTCTAAATAAATGCATACCTTCTATTTCTAGATTGCTTAAACATTCTGTAACTTTTTGTAATACTTTATCTCCTTCTTTATGACCAAATGTATCATTAATAAGATGAAATTCATCCAAATCCATGAAAACTAGTGCAAGCTCTTTATTTTCATTTAAAAACTCATTTAGCTTGTTTGTGCATGAAATTCTATTCATTAAACCTGTTAATTGGTCATAATAAGCTAAGTATTCCGTCTTCATCTCATTTAATACTTGCCTTGTAACATCCCTCGTAACAATATACACCCCAACAATTTCACCGTTCACAATAATCGGGATCGTTCTCAAAGAAATATATAGTTCATATCCTTCTTTATGAACATATTTCTTTGAAACAATTTGTTTTGCTCTCCCCTGTAAAGCTTCCTTAAATATAATTTGAAAGTCTTTTTCATATTCTTTAATAATAAAGTTAAAAATAAAGTTATTATTTAACTCTTCATATCGGTATCCAAATATTTCATACGTTGCCGGATTAGCATATGTAATTCTACCTATAGAATCTATAGATATAATGGAGTCATTATTATATTCTAGTAATGACTTAAATAACATTTGTTTTTCCTCTATCTCTGCTTTCTCCTCAATCTGAGCTGTAATATCCCTTGTAATACAAATAATAAATTGACATACCCCTTCTTCATCGTATACAGGATTAACTGAAGACTCATAATGTAAATTACCAGTTGGGAAACTGATTACATCACAAAATGTGTGTGCTCTCGCCTCTCTCACCACTTTTGTATATTGCTCTTGTAATATTTTCACCTTATCTCCTGATAACACTTCTGCAAATGTTTTTCCGTAACATTCTTCACTTAATCCAGCATAGTCCATCCCTATTTTATTTATATAAATATATTTAAAGATCTCATCATCAATAACTTTCACAATAAATACTAAATCTTGAATAGCATGTAATAGTCCTTGTCTTATTAAATCCATATCTATCATACTTAAAAAGGTATTTTGATTGTTATATTGTTCCTTCATATTTATCTCAACCCGTCTTATCTATTTTTAATCATATATCCCATTCTATATGAATATGTACCTTTTTTAAAATGTATGACTACATATTATTTTTATTTATAAAAAAAGCCGCCTAATGGCGACTTTTAATAAACGATTTCTAAATCTAATCCTGGATAATTTTGTTGACGAAACGCTTCATAAATTAAAATTGCTGCTGTATTAGATAAATTTAATGAACGTACTTTATCCGTCATTGGAATACGTAAACAATGATCGAAGTTTTCTTCGATTACATTAGCTGGTAAGCCATTTGTTTCTCTTCCAAACACGAAATAATAATCCTTCTCACGTTTGCTATAATCAAATGCTGTATGAGCTTTCTCACCATACTTTGTTAAATAGAAGAATTCACCGTCTTTATTTTTCTCATAAAACTCTTCAATTGAATCGTAATACGTAACTTTTACGTGCTGCCAATAATCTAATCCTGCACGCTTTAACATTTTGTCATCCGTTGAAAACCCAAGCGGTCTAATCAAATGTAATTCTGTTCCAGTTGCTGCACAAGTACGTGCAATATTTCCTGTATTTGCTGGAATTTCTGGTTGATATAAAACAACATGTACACCCACGCGATATTCACCTCTGTTTTTTGTCTACTACGTATTATACCACTTGAACGAAAAATCTCTACCCATTAATAATATGAAAGAATTTATATTTCATTTGTGGTGTGTATTTACTAGAGTCCTCATAACTCCAATAACGCCGCCGGCTATTTGCTGAATGTGCATTTACAAGTGGCATACCATCTGCGTCTTTTGCTACTACAATCGTCGTATGATTCCACCTACCGTCATCTTCGAAATCGTAAGCAATGACATCACCAAGAATAAGGTCTTCCGGCTTTTCTACAGTTTCTCCTCGCAGGCCAACTGTAGAACCTGACAAGTACCAGTAAAAAGAGTGTGCGACAGCCCAGCTCCAACTCCACTGGTTCTCCCTTTGCCACCAACCTTTACGAATATTAGGATATCCGTTCATTGGTACTTCTCCAGTATGAAGACATTGAGAAATAAAATTTGTACAATTATCAGGAAAATTGCGATACACTGGGTTTCGATCATCCCACCAACGCTCTGCATATTTTACTGCCTCTAAACGATTATACTGATAAGAACCGTATTTCTCTTTCGCAACTTCTCTTTCTAATGTCTCACCTATTCCAATCTCTTCTGGCACTTCAATAGCATAATCACCTATTATCCGGCTATTATTTAAACAAACTCTTCGTTTTAATTGTTCCTCTTCGATATAAAATAATTCTTTATGCTTAATTAAATATTTAAAATGTACTTGATAATCAATTTCTTGATAATCACTACTATTTAGCTGTCTAATGAAAGAAACATCTGCTGTTGCTTTCACTATATCTGCACTACGTTTTTGAAACAATTGTTTCTTTCTTTGTGCTAGTTGTAATAAATCTTTAGCAATACCATCCACATTTGTTCGTTTCTCTGTTACATATGCTAAAAACTGTTGTACTTGTGTTTCAATATTTTCTTTTACAACCATTTCATCTCCCTCCCATATTACAATATGAAAAAGGGAGATATTATCTACTCTTTTTTCTGCGCTAACAATGCAAGCCCGCGATTCATTTCATGAAGAACTTCTTCATCCTTTTCACGTTCCATCGCTTTCTCAATGGCTTCGCCTACTCCATCTCCACCAATTTTCCCAAGTGCCCACGCTGCTGTTCCGCGTAGCACTGGTCTTGGATCATCTTTCATAACACCGATTAGATCAGGAATTGCTGATGCTTCTTTAAAATGCGCCAATGCTAAAATCGCATTTCGTTGCAATGGCTTTTTACCTCTCCATGACCCTGACATAATCCCATATTTCTCTTTAAAATCACGATTACTAATTGTTAAAAGTGGTGTTAAGAGCGGTTTAACTAATTCAGGATCTGGCTCCATCTCAGGATGATTATGAAAATCCATTCCTTTATTTTTTGGACACACAGTCTGACACGTATCACATCCATATATACGATTTCCTATTTTATCGCGATATTCTTCAGGTAGGAACCCTTTCGTCTGTGTTAAAAAAGCAATACATTTCTTCGAATCTAACTGTCCACCCTGTATTAAAGCACCTGTAGGACAAACATCAATACATTTTGTACAGCTTCCACATTGATCTTCTATCGGCTGATCTGGTGGAAATGGAACGTTTGTAATTATTTCTCCCAAGTATACATACGAACCAAATTCAGGTGTAATAATAGCGCAGTTCTTACCACTCCATCCGATACCTGCACGTTCTGATACAGCACGATCGCTTAACTCACCTGTATCAACCATTGACTTCACTTCTATATCTGGAAGCTTTTCAATTAAATATGCCTCTAACTTTTGCAAACGATCTCGTAAAACAAGATGATAATCTTGTCCCCAAGAGGCACGACAAAAAATCCCACGGCGTTCTCCACGTTTACTTAATGGTGCGTTTTTTAATTTTGAAGGATACGCTAAAGCAATCGCAATAATTGATTTTGCACCTGGTAATAAAAGCTGTGGATTCGTTCTTTTTTCTATATCAGACTCTTCAAATCCAGATTGATAATTTAATTGTTGCTGCTGGATTAACCGCTGCTTTAGCTCCTCAAATGGGGAAGCACTCGCAAAGCCTATTTTATCTATACCAATTGTTTTACTATATGCAATTACATCTTGCTTTAATTGTTCAAAATCCATTCTTAATCGCCTCCTCAGATGAACCCATCCCTTATGTAACGACTATATTGGTTAGCAATTCACTTTTGGAATACTATTCTTTACTTCTATTTTCGCATACTATTACGCTTTTCAAACATTAAAAAACGCAATGCCTCGTTTATCTCAGAAACGAAACACTGCGTTGATCACAATTTATTAGAAAAACATTAAATAAAATTTGGAGCGGGTGAAGAGAATCGAACTCTCGACCAGAGCTTGGAAGGCTCTTGTTTTACCACTAAACTACACCCGCAAATATGAAATACATATAAGATATTAGAATAACTTATGTAAAGTAGTATAGCATGTAAAAAAAACGGAAGCAAGAATTTTATCGAAAAAAGTCGAAAAAGTGATGAGAGACCTCATCACTTTTTCAATTCTTTATCAATCGCCTTCTTCATACTATCGAAATCAGGATTTGCAAGATTCCCGTTTATATATACTGAAGGAGCACCTTGAACTTTTAACTTTTGAGCACGATCTGAATCTTTACGTACTTTTTCTTTTATTTCTTTACTGTGTAAATCTTTTTTAAACTGTTCTACATCAACTTTTGGAAGTTTCTCTTTCACAATGCTAAGAAGTAATTCTTCTGTAATCCATTCTTCCGTATCTTTCTTTTGACTTTGATAAATCTCATCATAGAAAGTCCAGAATGAATCTTTATCTTGTTTATAAATTGCTTCACCAGCTGCTGCGCCTAAATCAGAGTCTTTTCCAATAAATGGGAAGTTAATAAAATATAACTGCACTTTACCTTTATCAATATATTCTTCTTTTAATCGTGGTAATACCGTTACATCCCAAGTACGACATGCTGGGCATTTGAAGTCTCCAAATTCAACTACCTTAACCGGAGCATCATCTTTACCTAAAGATTGTTGCGTAGAATAAGCAAACATCTCATTCCCTTTATCTTTTTTGTCATTTATGATGCTATACGCAATTGTTCCGATTACAATCAATACTGCGATAGAAAAAACTACACCAAGAGCCATGAGTTTATTTGATTTCATATACATTCCTCTTTAAATTCATATTCTGTATACAGCATTGTACACAATACACATAATATCAACACTTATATACGTCACGCAATGAACACGCTCACATAAATTACAAAAACACAATAATTGTGACGATATTGTGTCACAATTTGTCACAATTTATTCAAAAAAAGAAGCTCCTATGCAAGAGCTTCTCTTAACTTACTGCTTTTTCACGCGCATTATTTAACATCGACTGCTCTGTTTTTATATCATGGCGAATTACTAATTTCTCACTAACTGCTTGCACATACTCATCATGATTGATATATCCTTCTTTTTCCATTAATCTCAAAACTACATTTCGTCTCTCGACCGCTTTATCATAATTTTGCGCAGGTGAGTAATAAGCAGGTGCTTTCACTACAGCAGCCATCATCGCACTTTCAGCCAACGTTAATTGGTTCACCGTTTTACCGAAGTAAAGGTTGGCTGCTTTTTCAATTCCCCATGCTCCTTCTCCGTAATAAATATTACTTACATACAATTTTAAAATTTCATCCTTCGTAAATGTACGTTCAATTTTTTTTGTATAAAAAATCTCTTTCCACTTACGAGAAAATGTACGTTCATTCGTTAAAAAAGCATTTTTCGATAATTGCTGTGTAATTGTGCTTCCTCCTTGCACAACACCACCAGCTTTTATATTCTCAACAGACGCCCTAATAATTGCTATATAATCTAAACCATTATGATGATAAAACCTTTTATCTTCTGTCGCGATAAATGCATGTGTTAATGATTCTGGCACCTCTAACTTAGGCGGTACATGTAATTTACTAATATCACTTTTCTCGATCATTATATTTCCAACGAATAATAACGTACAACTTAACAATAATAATAAAATAATGGCTTTATAAAAGAATTTAGTCATTGGATTTAATGCAACTTTTTGATGATAGTTCACTCTAGATAATACTCGTTCTTTCATCTTGAACACCTCTTTTCCACACAGCATATATATCTCTTAACTTAAGAATACCTTGTTGTAAAAAAATATCCCATCGATTTCTCTTACACCTACCTTACATCATTGTAAGGTATAAAAATGTATTGTATCACAGTCTTTTTTTATCTACTATTCATCTGAAATATTGAATATACATTATTTTAAAACATTCATAACAAACAGCAGCGTAGAAATTAAGAGCGTTATACTTCCTTGATTCCACTTTATTCTTTTATTATATCATCTATAAATTTCTATTTTTAAACATCTAGTAATCTAATTATATATGATATATCATAATTATACAGAACTAATGTTCTCGAAATCAATACTAGCTTTATTATCATTTTGACCTTTTTCTGAAGTAATATACATAAGAAAAGGGTAGCTATTTGAGATACACTCAAATAGCTACCCTTTTCTTACAACCTGCCTATAAGGTTATATGGCTGTACTTCCCACGTTTCGTATGGGATGAAATGCGTTGCTCTCATCGCATCAACTGTTCTTGATTTCATATGAGGACGCGTTATATACTCATCGATGTTCTCTTCATTTAAAGCAATAAATTTAGCCTCTTGTATTTCTTCAGGTTGAATTTTTATATCACCACTCACATATGCCACTTTAAACACAACAGCTAAAATATGCATAGAAGCATTATAATAGACCCCTGTAATTCCGATAGGCTTCACCGATAATCCTGTTTCCTCTTTTATTTCCCTACAAACAGCTTGATCGAGTGCTTCTCCTTCTTCTACCTGTCCCCCAGGCATTTCCCACGTATCCGCTCGCCAATGTACTTTTGTTAAAAGCACCTCATTCTTTTCATTTGTTAAATAGCCTGCTACAGCAACGATATGCTTTGGTGTTTTATGCTCCATAGAAATACCTCCTAGAAATACAATCATTTAAAATACTATCTATGATCCTATTCCATAACTATAACAAAACACCTTTAAAACCTTATCATCTTAATTATTTCAATAAAAAAGACCCAGTTCGTTAAACGAAAGGGTCCTTTTTTATTATTCGCCTAAGTCTACGTTATGGTAAACTTGTTGTACATCTTCTAAATCTTCTAATGCATCAACCATTTTTTCAAATTGTACTTGAGCATCTTCAGGAAGTTCTACATCATTTTGTGCAAGCATTGTTAATTCTGCAACTGTAAATTCTTCAATACCAGCATCTTTAAGTGCAGATTGTACTGAGTGGAATTGATCAGGTTCAGCATAAACGATAACAGAATCTTCTTCTTCTAGAATGTCACGTGCATCTACATCTGCTTCCATTAAAATTTCAAGAACTTCATCTGATGTTTTACCTTCAAGACCGATAACAGCTGTCGCATCGAACATGTAAGCTACAGAACCATTTACGCCCATGTTACCACTGTTTTTGCTAAATGCAGCTCGTACATCTGCTGCAGTACGGTTTACGTTATTTGTAAGTGTATCTACAATTACCATAGATCCATTTGGTCCAAATCCTTCGTAACGAAGCTCATCATAGTTTTCTTCTGAACCGCCTTTTGCTTTTTCAATTGCACGATCGATAATTGTTCTTGGTACATTGTATGTTTTCGCACGCTCTAATACAACTCTTAACGTTTGGTTTGATTCAGGATCTGGCTCGCCTTGTTTTGCTGCCACATAAATTTCACGTCCAAATTTCGCGTATATACGGCTTGTATTTGCATCTTTTGATGCTTTTTTGTCTTTAATGTTGTTCCATTTACGGCCCATACTTTCCACTCTCTTTCTCGTTTTAAATCTACATAAAAATATTAATATGAAATATAATGTGTATTCAACACATTTTTAAAAGAAATATAAAAAGTTCACTTTTGATTCATATTACAGACATAATATAAATCATTATCATTTTGTTCTTTCGACAAGTTATATTATACATGAATTTTTACGTTTATTACGAATTTTAGCATCACATAATATAATTTAACAAAAAAGACTCTAACATTTCTGTTAGAGTCTTTTTACATCGTCGATACCGATTGTCCGGGCCGCACCGACACTCCCGAAGGAACACGATTTTGAGTCTTTCTAGGTGACATTTATATAGTTATATAGAGTGTTCCCCCTAAAATCCTTTATTTTAAAGTATTTTAAAAATTTTGAGCTTCTTTAAACATGATGAATTAAAATGAAACGAAGCCAAAATGGAATCACAATAAATAACTGATACTTTTTACTTTCATTTCTCTCTTGATTAAAATTATCATATTTCATTTATTACTTTATTTCCCGCTAAACAATAAGGAAAAGGGAAAAATTACCACAACCTCCCCCTAATTACTTTTTATTGCTGTATAATTAAAACAGGAAAATAATTTTGGAATTCAAAGATTTGAAGGATGGGAGAGAATTATGACACATTTAAATGAAAAAAAAGCACATGGTCTTAAAGGGATAGGAGAAAAGCTAAACCCAACTATCTATCAAGTGAGATTCATGAAATTAGATGAACCAATTCAATTTGAGTCATTCCCTAAATTAAAGGAATTAGGGGAATGGTTGAGTACTTCAACGCAAATGTGGTCGTGCCACTCAACTATGTACAAGTACAACAGAGAAGAGTTTGAAAAGAAGTTTTTAGAAATTACAAAGTTAACAGTTGATAATGTGCTAATATCTACTGGTGGTGTCGGATTTAACTTCATGTCACCAGGGTGGAGAGATTCTCTATAAAATGAAACACTAAAGGGATAAAAATGAATGTTCATTTTTATCCCTTTAGTGTTTCACAGTTTGCTTTAACTGTATAACATGAGCTTTGATAGTATTAGTCCTTATTTTGTAGTGCGATGAAAACACAAAAAAACTCTACACAACTAGTGTAGAGCCTTGATGTTACGCCGTTCGTGATACCGATGGTCGGGGTCGAACCGACACTCCCGAAGGAACACGATTTTGAGTCGTGCGCGTCTGCCAATTCCGCCACATCGGCACAATAATAAAGGCGGCAACCGGATTTGAACCGGTGATAAAGGTTTTGCAGACCTCTGCCTTACCACTTGGCTATGCCGCCATATTTAATTTAATTGGAGCGGAAGACGGGATTCGAACCCGCGACCCCAACCTTGGCAAGGTTGTATTCTACCACTGAACTACTTCCGCAAAAATGGCTGGGCTAGCTGGATTCGAACCAGCGCATGACGGAGTCAAAGTCCGTTGCCTTACCGCTTGGCTATAGCCCATCGAATTCTTACTTAATTATATGTAAGTATCAATTAGATTATTTGTAATTTTTAAAATAAAAATGGGGCGACTGATGGGAATCGAACCCACGAATGCCGGAGCCACAATCCGGTGCGTTAACCACTTCGCCACAACCGCCATGTTGTGTAAATATATTTGGCAGGGGCAGTAGGAATCGAACCCACACTGGAGGTTTTGGAGACCTCAGTTCTACCTTTAAACTATGCCCCTATGTAAATGGTGGAGGGGGGCAGATTCGAACTGCCGAACCCGAAGGAGCGGATTTACAGTCCGCCGCGTTTAGCCACTTCGCTACCCCTCCGAAACTTACATGGTGCCGGCTAGAGGACTTGAACCCCCAACCTACTGATTACAAGTCAGTTGCTCTACCAATTGAGCTAAGCCGGCGTATTGTATTAAGATAAATGGTGGCTCGGGACGGAATCGAACCGCCGACACGAGGATTTTCAGTCCTCTGCTCTACCGACTGAGCTACCGAGCCTTATTAAAAAAATGGCGGTCCCGACCGGGGTCGAACCGGCGATCTCCTGCGTGACAGGCAGGCATGTTAACCACTACACCACGGGACCATTTGGTTGCGGGGACAGGATTTGAACCTGCGACCTTCGGGTTATGAGCCCGACGAGCTACCGTGCTGCTCCACCCCGCGATAATACTATTCATATAAAATTTATATGGTGGAGGATGACGGGATCGAACCGCCGACCCCCTGCTTGTAAGGCAGGTGCTCTCCCAGCTGAGCTAATCCTCCAAAGTGGTGACCCGTACGGGATTCGAACCCGTGTTACCGCCGTGAAAGGGCGGTGTCTTAACCACTTGACCAACGGGCCAAATATTATAAATCCTTATGGCGGAGAGCAAGGGATTCGAACCCTTGATACGCTTGTGACGTATACACGATTTCCAATCGTGCTCCTTCGGCCAACTCGGACAGCTCTCCAATGGCTCCGCAGGTAGGAATCGAACCTACGACCGATCGGTTAACAGCCGATAGCTCTACCGCTGAGCTACTGCGGAATAATATTGCCTGGCAACGTCCTACTCTCACAGGGACAAGGTCCCAACTACCATCGGCGCTAGAGAGCTTAACTTCCGTGTTCGGTATGGGAACGGGTGTGACCTCTCTGCCATCATTACCAGACATTATTCTTTTGAGACAATCATTATTATAACTTATTCACTTTAAAAGTCAACAAGTTTTTTTATGTTCTCTCAAAACTAGATAACATTTGCTACATATTATATGGTTAAGTCCTCGATCTATTAGTATTCGTCAGCTCCACATGTCACCATGCTTCCACCTCGAACCTATCAACCTGATCATCTTTCAGGGATCTTACTAGCTTACGCTATGGGAAATCTCATCTTGAGGGGGGCTTCATGCTTAGATGCTTTCAGCACTTATCCCTTCCGCACATAGCTACCCAGCTATGCCCTTGGCAGAACAACTGGTACACCAGCGGTGCGTCCATCCCGGTCCTCTCGTACTAAGGACAGCTCCTCTCAAATTTCCTACGCCCACGACGGATAGGGACCGAACTGTCTCACGACGTTCTGAACCCAGCTCGCGTACCGCTTTAATGGGCGAACAGCCCAACCCTTGGGACCGACTACAGCCCCAGGATGCGATGAGCCGACATCGAGGTGCCAAACCTCCCCGTCGATGTGGACTCTTGGGGGAGATAAGCCTGTTATCCCCGGGGTAGCTTTTATCCGTTGAGCGATGGCCCTTCCATGCGGAACCACCGGATCACTAAGCCCGACTTTCGTCCCTGCTCGACTTGTAGGTCTCGCAGTCAAGCTCCCTTATGCCTTTGCACTCTACGAATGATTTCCAACCATTCTGAGGGAACCTTTGGGCGCCTCCGTTACACTTTAGGAGGCGACCGCCCCAGTCAAACTGCCCACCTGACACTGTCTCCCGGGTCGATAAGACCCGTAGGTTAGAATTTCAATACAGTCAGGGCGGTATCCCACCAGCGCCTCCACCGAAGCTAGCGCTCCGGTTTCAATGGCTCCCGCCTATCCTGTACAAACTGTACCAAAATTCAATATCAGGCTACAGTAAAGCTCCACGGGGTCTTTCCGTCCTGTCGCGGGTAACCTGCATCTTCACAGGTACTATAATTTCACCGAGTCTCTGGTTGAGACAGTGCCCAAATCGTTACACCTTTCGTGCGGGTCGGAACTTACCCGACAAGGAATTTCGCTACCTTAGGACCGTTATAGTTACGGCCGCCGTTTACTGGGGCTTCAGTTCAGAGCTTCGCTTACGCTAACCCCTCTCCTTAACCTTCCAGCACCGGGCAGGTGTCAGCCCCTATACTTCGCCTTACGGCTTCGCAGAGACCTGTGTTTTTGCTAAACAGTCGCTTGGGCCTATTCACTGCGGCTTTCCGTTAAGAAAGCACCCCTTCTCCCGAAGTTACGGGGTCATTTTGCCGAGTTCCTTAACCAGAGTTCTCTCGCACACCTTAGGATTCTCTCCTCGCCTACCTGTGTCGGTTTGCGGTACAGGCACCTTTTATCTCGCTAGAAGCTTTTCTTGGCAGCGGGGAATCAAAGACTTCGCTCCATAAGGAGCTTCCCCATCACAGCTCAGCCTTCACGATAAGCGGATTTGCCTACTTATCAGCCTAACTGCTTGGACGTGCACAACCAATCGCACGCTTCTTCTATCCTTCTGCGTCCCTCCATTGCTCAAACGATAAAGAGGTGGTACAGGAATATCAACCTGTTGTCCATCGCCTACGCCTGTCGGCCTCGGCTTAGGTCCTGACTAACCCTGAGCGGACGAGCCTTCCTCAGGAAACCTTAGGCATTCGGTGGACGGGATTCTCACCCGTCTTTCGCTACTCATACCGGCATTCTCACTTCTAAGCGCTCCACCAGTCCTTCCGGTCTGACTTCACTGCACTTAGAACGCTCCCCTACCACTGATACCATTGGTATCAATTCGCAGCTTCGGTGGTGTATTTAGCCCCGGTACATTTTCGGCGCAGAGTCACTCGACTAGTGAGCTATTACGCACTCTT
>NZ_CP043830.1:315000-537500 GCF_008432245.1 Bacillus sp. BS98 | reverse complement strand
CCAGTGTGGCCGATCACCCTCTCAGGTCGGCTACGCATCGTTGCCTTGGTGAGCCGTTACCTCACCAACTAGCTAATGCGACGCGGGTCCATCCATAAGTGACAGCCGAAGCCGCCTTTCAATTTCGAACCATGCAGTTCAAAATGTTATCCGGTATTAGCCCCGGTTTCCCGGAGTTATCCCAGTCTTATGGGCAGGTTACCCACGTGTTACTCACCCGTCCGCCGCTAACTTCTTGAGAGCAAGCTCTCAATCCATTCGCTCGACTTGCATGTATTAGGCACGCCGCCAGCGTTCATCCTGAGCCAGGATCAAACTCTCCAATAAAGTTAGTTTGTCTAGCATCTAAAAATAAAAATTGACGTTTCACGTTGTTTGTTTCGTTCAGTTTTCAAAGAACTACTTGGTCGCTCATTTGCGACTTCCTTATATTAACATCTTCGTTATTCGATGTCAACTAAGTTTTTCAATTTCTTTTTTGTCATTTTCTGCGTTTCCGCATCAGCGACGTTTATTAATATATCACGCAGTATATATAGGGTCAATACTTTTTATAAAAAAATTTCACATCCCGTTAAGGAGTTAAAAAACCTTTGATAACCCTTATTATTTCCGTTCGTTCTTCATTCCTCCTTATTTCATATCTTATCGCTTTAACATAATCTCTAGCGAATGAAAATTCTAAATTTTGTGTTATATTATTATTATAGGAGTGTGGTGAGAATGAGCATTAAATATTCAAACAAAATCAATAAGATTCGGACCTTTGCACTAAGTTTAGTATTTATCGGCCTCTTCATTGCATACTTAGGTGTCTTTTTCCGCGACAACATTATTATTATGACAACATTTATGATGGTTGGTTTTTTAGCTGTTATCGCTAGTACTGTCGTTTACTTTTGGATTGGTATGTTATCTACAAAGACTATACAAATCATTTGTCCAAGCTGCGATAAACCAACAAAAATGCTCGGTCGCGTCGACGCATGTATGCATTGCAATCAACCTTTAACACTTGATCGAAATCTAGAAGGAAAAGAATTTGATGAGAAATATAATAAGAAGAGCTATAAATTATAGGGATATAGGGTACAGTTCTATTTACAAAGCTAAAGAAGTTTCAACTCATTAAAAAGTCGATTTCTTAACCAAGAAATCGACTTTTTAATTTTTCCTTATTAAACTAAAGTTCCCGTTAGTTTAATAAGGAAAAAGGCTATTAGAAAAACGATGCCTTTCATATCGCTTACTGTCTTCTTCTAAAATTTATTATGTCTATTTTTTCGATATTACAGTAAACATCCCCGTCATGTTGGGTGAGTAATCTTTAAAATTATATTTTTCATAGAATGACGTTTTACCTTCTGATGCAAACAAACCAACAAACGCTTTATCCGGTGCAGTCTGATTTAAGTATTCAACTAAAGCACTCATTATTTTCTTTCCAATACCATTCTTTTGATAATCTGGATGAACCACTATATCTTGAATATAGAAATAGATAGCCCCATCACCAACAATTCTCCCCATACCCACAATTCGATTATTATCATTGACTGTGACGCAGTAAATAGAATTTTGAAGTGATGTTTCCACCACTTCAAAATTCATATAATTAGTCCACCCGACAGAGTCACATAAATACTTGTATTCTTCCAATGTTGGAATGTTATTTTTAATCTCATATGTTTTCAAAGCGCATCCCCCAAGATGTTATTTTCACTACATAAAATCTATTCGACGCAGTTTTATCTAACCCTCTTACTAACTTAACTTGCTCCCATGGCCTTTCCACTTAACACTGTAATTCCAAATAAACATAAGATACCTTTATATAATAAAAAAAGAGGCTGACGTAACCGTCAGCCTCTTTTTTTATTATATATTACGCCTTATGACACTCTGGACAAACGCCATAAATTTCTAAGCGATGACTATTAATAACGAAGCCTGTCGTTTTCGCAGCTTCCTCTTCAAGCTGTTCCAATCCTCCATAAGGAAAATCAACAATCTTACCACATTTTTCACAAATCACATGATAATGTTGACTTGTAACATAATCAAATCTACTTGAAGCGTCTCCATAAGTTAATTCCTTTACAAGTCCAACTTCTTTAAATACACGTAAGTTATTATAAACAGTTGCAACACTCATATTTGGAAACTTACCTTCTAATGCTTTATAAATGTCATCCGCTGTTGGGTGCGTCATAGATTCCACAAGGTACTCTAAAATAGCATGACGCTGTGGAGTAATGCGTACACCCGTATTTTTCAGCATTTCTAGCGCTTCTTTTAATTCTTCTTTGACCACCGTCATGCACCCCGATTCTATACGGATTATTATTTTATAATTCTTATAAAGAGTGTACTCCTTTTCTTATAAATCGTCAATATTTCTACTATAAGTATGTGGTTTATTTTTGTATATAGCCTTATTCTTATGTATCTTTCCCCAGTTTCTATACATTTACATAGAAAAAAGTGCGACATAATCGCACTTGGAATACTATCATCTGAGGAGGTATGCCCTACACTTCCACTTTATGTAAGACGATAAAATATGTATAGACACTTGCCTTACTTCTATATATTTTACCTCCACTATAGGTTTACTTTATATAAGAAAGAACGTCCTCGGTATGCCCTTTTACTTTTACCTTACGCCACTCTTTTACAAGTTCACCGTCTTTATTAATAAGAAATGTCGAGCGTTCGATTCCCATATACTCTTTCCCGAAGTTCTTTTTCAATTTCCAAACATCGTACAATTCTGCCACTTTATGATCTTCATCTACTAAAAGTGTAAATGGAAGTTCATGCTTCTCAATGAATTTCAAATGTCTATTCGCTGAGTCAGGGCTTACACCAAGGATAACCGTATCCTTCTCTTGAAATAATCCATATGCATCACGAAAATCGCATGCTTCTGTTGTACACCCTGGAGTCATATCTTTCGGATAAAAATATAGAACTACATTTTTCCCGCGAAAGTCAGCTAAGCGAACTTGTTCTCCGTTACTTCCTTCTAACGTGAATTCCGGTGCCATTTCTCCTACTGTAATCATTATTATCACTCCTTATTGTTTCTTTTACTATATCAAATGCGATCTTATTTTTCATTGTCTATTACAGACCTCATCACAAAAGCAAACGGTAATGTATATCCAATTAGTGCTTCTCCGATTGCAATCCATCTCCCTATTCCAATCGGAGCTATATCACCATATCCAACGGACAATAAAGTGACTGCACTAAAATATAAACAAATTTCAACAAGCTGAAAAGAATGAGCGGTCAACCTTTCACCATCTTCTTTCAAAACTGTAAAACCCATTTCCTCTAATACAACATAACTTAATCCAAATGCAATCAGTACTGTTGTATAAATTAAAAATAACGAGGCTAAATTATATAACGAAAAGAAACGTTTTGAATCTGAATACGAACTCCATAATAATTGGACACTTCTTAAAATAGCTACTGCTGCAGTTAATAGAATAAATCCCCATAACATGTCCTCCACCTCATTTTATATGTATGAGATGGGCGGCTGATTTATCCCTTTGAAACGAACAAGCTTCTATAATTAATTCCCCGCACCACGATATCGTTTTACCCCTTGATTCCAGAGAGTAATTGCAATAGTAAAGCAAATGACACCAACAATTGGCGTTGCAAATGCATAGCTATTCCACTCTGTTTTTCTTAAGAAGTACGCCGCTGGGTATACTCCAACAAATGCAAATGGTAAAACAAACGTTAAAATGAAACGAATTACACGGTTATAAATATTAACAGGATAGCGGCCGTAATTACCTATGTTATACATAAGCGGCATAATGGAACTTTTCGCATCCGACCAAAAACCAAGGCTCGCAAGCGTAACAAATATCCCGCCGTACACAAGCGCTCCTCCTCCTACCATCAGTAAGAATAGGAAGAAATCATACCAGTAAAAGGATAAATTTAGTTCTACTGCTGCGTATCCCATTACAATAATTCCTGTAACCGCTCCAATTAAAGATTCAAGTTCCATTCTTTCTAATATAATTTGAAATAAGCTATGAATTGGTCTCGTCAATACACGATCCATTTCACCTTTAATAATGTAACGATCATTAAAGTCCCATATGTTAAAGAATGCTGAAAAAATGGCAAACGGTACTAAAAAGAAACCATAAATAAAGATGACTTCTTCTCGGCTCCATCCTTTTAATGCTTGTGTATGCCCAAATACTACGAGAATAAAGATTAAATTAACCGCTTGTAGTGATAAATCCGAAAGTAATCCGACGATAAAATCGCCTCGATACTCTAATTTAGTTTTTATATATTGGCTTGCGTATTGCAAAAATAATTTTATATATAGCATCCTATCATCCCCCTTGTACAATTAGACGTTTTCTCGCCGTTTTCCACATGAGTACAATTGGAATAATAAGTATAATTGCCCAAATTACTTGAAATAACAAAGCTTCATATAACTCACTTCCCTGTATACCTTCAGAGAAAATCATACTCGGAATATAACTAATTGCTTGAAACGGTAAAAACACCATTGCTTTTTGGGCCCATAATGGATAAAAACTAATCGGTAATAATAAACCAGAAAATAAATCAATCACAACACGTTTTGCATACATAATTCCACTATTATTAAATAAGAAGAATGTAAGCATTCCCGTCATTAAGTTTATTTGTGTATTAATGATAAAGCTAAATATTAACGATAAGAAGAAATATAACCACGTTTGAAAATTCGTTGTAATTTGTAATGAAAATAACAAAGTAACGATGACCATACCTGGGATTGAAAAGAACGCAAAACGAAATATCCCTTCGCCAAGACCTTGCATAACTTTCATTCCTAAATAGTTATATGGACGAATTAGTTCTACCGCCACACGCCCTTCTTGAATCTCCATCGCAATTTCTCTATCGATATTATTGAAATAAAAAGCACGTGCCATCCATGCGATCGCAATATACGTAGTCATTTGCGAAATAGATAAACTTTCAATATTCTCTTTCCCGCTATAAATCGCTTGCCATAAAAAATAATACGCACCGATATTAATCGTATAAATTAAAATCCCGCTGTAATAATTTGTACGATAAGCAAGCATCATTAAAAAGCGAATGCGAATCATTTCAATATACTTACCCATGCTTAATACCTTCTTCATAAATGTTACGAATTATTTCCTCTGTAGACACTTCGTTAATTTTTAAATCTTTAATTTGAAAAGCTTGTACTACTTTAGAAATAAGCATTGAAATAATAATTTCTTCGTTCGGTATTTTTGCAACCCACGCATTTTCCTCTTTCGCTTTTGACCAAACGACTTGACTATCTGGCATAACCATCGATAACATCTGATAAGAAACTGGAGCGACAAATTGAAAATGGATTTCCTTCTCTGCTCCCCACTGTGTGCGAAGGTTATTTAAAGAACCGTCATACATAATATTTCCTTCATCCAGCATGATAACGCGCTCACATAAAGCTTCAATGTCAGTAATATCATGTGTTGTTAATAAAATTGTTGTTTTATAACGTTCATTCATCTCTTTTAAGAATTCACGTATTTTCAATTTCACAAGAACATCTAGCCCTATTGTTGGCTCATCTAAAAATAGTAACGGTGGATTATGAATTAATGCTGCCGCTAATTCACAGCGCATCCTTTGGCCAAGAGATAACTTTCGGACAGGCTTATCTAATAAAGGACCAATATCTAACGTTTCGATTACGTGCTCCATATGTTCCTTATACTGAGTGTCTGAAACACCGTACACTTTCTTCAATAAACGAAACGATTCTTGTACCGCAATATCCCACCAAAGCTGAGAGCGCTGACCAAAAACAACACCAATTGTTCTCACAAATTCTTCTCTTTGTTTATGTGGATTCATTCCGTTCACCGTGATTTGCCCTGAAGTCGGAGTCAAAATCCCTGTAAGCATTTTAATCGTCGTTGATTTACCAGCACCATTCTCACCAATATAACCAACCATTTCACCTTGCTTCACAGTAAAAGACACATCATTTACTGCTGGTACTATTTTATAATTACGATTTAATAAATCGCGAAATGCACCCTTTAATCCCGGACGACTTGAATAGGCTGTAAACTCTTTACGTAACCCTTGTACCTCAATTACCGATTTCATAATCGGACCCCCTTCCTAAATGTCACAACGAATAGTTTACCCAACTGCTCCTTCTATCACAAACAATACGTCTTTTCTAAAAACATGTTAGAATAATACATAGATTTTTGTAAGGAGATGAATTGTAGTGAATTTCACGAAATCAGAAGCATTACATAAAGAAGCTTTAGAACATATCGTTGGTGGTGTTAATAGTCCTTCTCGTTCTTTCAAAGCAGTTGGAGGCGGTTCTCCCGTTGCAATGGAACGTGGAAAAGGTGCTTATTTCTGGGATGTAGATGGAAATAAATATATCGATTATTTAGCAGCATACGGTCCTATTATTACTGGACATGCTCACCCCCATATAACAAAAGCAATTACAACAGCTGCTGAAAATGGTGTACTATACGGAACGCCAACAGCACTAGAAGTAAAATTTGCAAAAATGTTAAAAGAGGCAATGCCTGCATTAGATAAAGTCCGCTTCGTAAACTCTGGTACAGAATCCGTTATGACAACCATTCGTGTTGCCCGCGCTTACACTGGTCGCACAAAAATTATGAAATTTGCTGGTTGTTACCACGGTCATTCCGATTTAGTACTTGTAGCAGCTGGTTCTGGCCCTTCTACTCTTGGAACTCCTGATTCAGCTGGTGTGCCACAAAGTATTGCACAAGAGGTTATTACCGTTCCCTTTAATAATGTAGAAACTTTAAAAGAAGCGTTAGATAAATGGGGACATGAAGTAGCAGCTATCCTTGTAGAGCCAATCGTTGGAAACTTCGGTATTGTAGAGCCTAAACCTGGATTCCTTGAGAAAGTAAATGAGCTTGTCCATGAAGCTGGTGCATTAGTAATTTATGATGAAGTTATTACTGCTTTCCGCTTTATGTACGGTGGTGCTCAAGACTTACTTGGCGTAACACCAGACTTAACTGCACTTGGTAAAGTTATCGGCGGCGGACTTCCAATTGGCGCTTACGGTGGTAAGAAAGAAATTATGGAACAAGTTGCCCCGCTTGGACCTGCATATCAAGCTGGTACAATGGCAGGAAATCCTGCTTCTATGGCATCTGGTATCGCTTGTCTAGAAGTTCTTCAACAAGAAGGCGTATACGAGAAATTAGATGAACTTGGCGCAATGCTTGAAAAAGGAATTTTAGAGCAAGCTACAAAACATAATATCGATATTACAGTAAACCGCCTAAAGGGTGCATTAACTGTATACTTCACGACAAATACAATTGAAGATTACGATGCAGCCAAAAATACAGATGGTGAAATGTTCGGTAGATTCTTCAAACTTATGCTCCAAGAAGGTATTAATTTAGCACCATCTAAATATGAAGCATGGTTCTTAACGACAGAACATACACAAGAAGATATCGAATATACAATCGAAGCTGTTGGAAGAGCATTTGCTGCTTTAGCAGACAATAAATAATACTGTCATTACAAGGAAAAAAGAAAGGTTACCTTTCTTTTTTCCTTTTTTCTATTTCATAAATCCCGCATTAATAGTATAATTATTCATAATTATCTGTTTTATATTCTTTTAGATCGTTATTATCTCTGTGTACAAGGTGATTTATACCTTAAATAGTAAGATTATTCAATCTTTTAAAAGAGGGGGGATTGACGGATGCTCAATAAAAAAAATACATGGACACCGTCTTTATTTCGAGATTATAAAAATGCAGAACATGATGCGTGTGGAATCGTTTCCGTTATGGAAAAAAGAAAAATTCCTACAAAAGAAAATATCGACCTTTGTATACAATCACTAATCAAAATGAACCATAGAGCTGGTTTCATCAATGGCGAAGGCGATGGTATTGGAATCCATATTGATGTACCAAAAGTACTTTGGAACGAAAAATTGAAAAGTAGCGGATATAATCCAACGATTGTGGATCATCCCCACTTTATCGTTGGACATTTTTTTCTAAACAAAAAAGAAAATATTGTTGACTTAAAAAATTACATTCGTACGCAATTAAACAATGAAAACTTTACTATTATTTTCGAAAGTGATGATGTAATAAATTCCGATGCACTCGGTCCACTTGGTAAACAGGAAGAACCTTTATTTTGGCAAGTTGCCCTTATCTCTGAAAATGAAGTTAAAAGTATTGAGCAAACATTATTTGCTGTAACGATAAAAATAGAGGAAAACGAAGCGATTCACGTTGCTTCATTAAGTCGTGATCATGTTGTATATAAAGTTCTAGGTGCTGGAGATACACTTGTTGCCTATTACAACGATTTACAACACCCACTTATCGCTTCAACTATGACATTAGGACATAATCGCTATTCTACTAATACATTATCTAATTTTTTTCGTGTACAACCATTTAGCATTCTCGGACATAATGGTGAAATTAATACAATTGCCAAATTACGTGATCAAGCCGAAATGATTCATGTACCACTAACGGCAGGGGGAAGTGACTCCCAAGATTTAAACCGCACCTTAGAGACTCTTCTTGTTCAATATAACTACAGCTTATTTGAAGCGATGGATATACTATTCCCACCAATTATTAATGAAATAAAACTATACGAAACAAACTTACAAAACTTATACACTTATATAAGAGAAGCTTGGGGACATTTCGCACAAGGACCAGCTGGCATTATTTCACGCTATAAAGATGAAGCTGTATTCAGCGTCGATTCCCTTGGCCTACGACCAGTATGGAAAGTAGAAACAGAAAGCTCTTATATTTTCTCTTCTGAACCTGGAGTTGTATCACCAACCGAATATGTAGAAGAACCGAAACCACTCGCTCCTGGAGAAAAGGTCGGATTAAAATGGAATGAACAAGATGAACTTGTTCTTTATGAATACGACAAATACCAAATTGAAGTATATAATCGTTTCCAAAAACGAATCGATGTTAACAATTATCATTTAAACTTATCTATCCCTGAAGCGAAAGAAATCCAAGGATTATGTGATTCTGTTCAAGTTGAAACGAAACAGTACGTTTCTTTCGGGTGGGATCGAGAGCATATTCAGCTCCTTGAACAGATGGCAACAAAAGGAGTTGAGCCAATTCGGTCACTTGGTCATGACTCGCCACTTGCTGCACTCGATACGGATAGACGAAATATTGCTGACTTTATTAAGGAAAGTGTAGCCGTTGTTACAAATCCAGCAATCGATCGCGATCGAGAGGTCGAACACTTCTCCACACGGACGATACTTGGAGAGCGTCCAAGTTTATTAAGCGGCGCTAAACAGCCATTTGTAGTTGAGATGCTTTCACCAATTATTTTAGAAGGAAGTGTTGCACAATCTATCGCAGAGGAATTGCACACAATTACATACGAACAACTTATACAGTTGTTCGTTACACATAGTTCTATCGCTACAATTTCTGCCACCTTCAGTCCGTTAGAAACTTTACAATGCGCATTAAATCGAATTAGTTCCGAAGCGATAGCTGCCGTTAACAATGGTGCTTCCCTACTATTATTAGATGACGCAAAAGCTCATCTAAATGAACAGTTATGGATGGATCCACATTTAGTTACCGCTAAAGTACATCAAGTATTAAGTGAAAATAAATTACGCAGAAACTGTTCTCTCGTTATACGTTCTGGTGCCCTTCGTTCCTTACACGATATCGTCACACTATATGGATTAGGAGCAGACAGTATTAATCCATATTTATTGTTCGCGACCGTAAATGATGGATCAAAAACACCAATTATGAATCTGTATAATGCACTTAATAAAGGACTAGAGAAAGTCATTTCAACAATTGGAATTCATGAGTTACGTGGTTACGGCCGCCTCTATTCCTCTATCGGATTACATGAGGAAATCGCAAATATATTACAAATTACGAATTTCTTCGGTTCAAATGATTTAGCTTTTTCACTTGAATCGCTTGCTAAAGATGCGAAATCGCGGGCAAATGATTATAACAACCCTAAAATTAGAATGCGAAAATCATTTCATATATTCCCACGGATTTGGAAAGCAATTGGTGATGTTGCAAAAGGAAATTCTTATGATGATTACCGCGAAAAGTTAAGTGAATTAGAAGACAATAATCCGATTGCAATCAGACACCTTGTTCAAACGAAACAAACAAAGCATGTCGTTCCGGCTGAAGAAGTGTCTATTAGCATTCAAAATCATGATTTACCGTTTATTATTAGTTCCATGTCATTCGGTTCTCAAAATGAAATTGCCTTTCGTGCATATGCAGAAGCTGCCGATCAGCTAAATATGATTAGTTTGAACGGTGAAGGCGGCGAAATTAAAGATATGATTGGCAAATACCCAAATACACGTGGACAACAAGTTGCATCTGGCCGATTTGGAGTAAACGCTGAACTACTAAATTCATCAAATTTAATTGAAATAAAAATCGGTCAAGGCGCAAAACCTGGCGAAGGCGGACATTTACCAGGTTCTAAAGTAACCGCAAAAATTGCTGAGGCACGTAACGCTACAATTGGATCAGATTTAATTTCGCCTTCTAACAACCATGATATTTATTCGATTGAAGATTTAGCTCAAATGATTACAGAAATTAAAACGGCTAATCAACTTGCAAAAGTAGCCGTAAAAGTCCCTGTCGTTCCTAACATTGGAACAATTGCTGTCGGTATCGCTAAAGCTGGCGCTGATTTTATTAACATTAGCGGATTTGACGGCGGAACAGGGGCTGCACGTATTCATGCATTACAACATGTAGGTCTTCCAGTAGAAATCGGTGTTAAAGCTGCTCACAACGCTCTACTAGAAGCAGGTATGAGACATAAAGTAGAAATTTGGGCAGATGGTGGTATTCGAAGTGTAAATGATGCCTTAAAAATCATGCTTCTTGGAGCAAACCGTATTGGGTTTGGTACATTATCAATGATTGCCATCGGCTGTACAACTTGCCGTGGTTGTCATCTAGATACTTGCCACGTTGGAATTGCAACACAAATTGAATCTGAAGCACAAGCGAAAGAACATGGATTACGCCGCTTCGTCCCGCGCGAATTAGAAAGCGCAGTTGCTGGCCTATTAAATTTATTCACCACTTTCGGTTTAGAATTAAAACGGTTAACAGGGCAACTCGGTTATACAAATTTACAAGAAATTGTCGGGCGTTCCGATTTATTAGAACAAGTTCGAAGTCAAGATTTGTTAGAGTTATGTAATTTACTACAAACGATAGAAAATTCAACTGTTACAACAAGAGTATCTGTGGAAGAAAAACAATTTGAAACAGTGCATTCTCCTCACTCAAAAGAATTAGTAGGAGTTGGCGTAGAGCAACGAGTCATGGGCGGTTTAGAATCTTGTTATCGCGTTCGTAGTAAATTATATGAAGATACAAAGCTTGAACCACTTACATTAAAGTATACAAATGGCTCTGTTCCTGGAAATGGATTAGGCGCTTACAATAGTGAAAACTTATTTATACACGTAAATGGCGGCGCACAAGATGGCATTGGCAAAACTTCATTTGGCGGTGGCATTTATATAACGAAAGCAAAAGGTAAAAATGGAACATATTATAATGGGTCTGTCGGAAAAGGATTTGGATATGGTGCACAAAAAGGTGCATTATACGTGCAAGGTAACGCCGACGCTCGTGCTGGTATTCGCCTTTCTGGAGCAGACATGATAATTGGAGGGAGAATGACAAAACCACTCCGTGAAAAAGAGCAAGGAAATATAGGATCATACTCGAATATTAAAGGTTTCGCTTTTGAATATATGACAAATGGGCGGGCTCTTGTTTTAGGAGATCCTGGTCCATGGATCTGTGCTGGTATGACTGGTGGTGTTGTTTATTTACGTCATGATTCAAACTTAGGTTTAACAGAAAAAGCCTTAAAAAGAAGAATCGCAAAAGGTGCAAATGTTACATTACAATCAATTAGTAAAAATGGTGTGCAAGATGTAACTGAACTATTGCTAGATTATATTCGTGTATTAAATGAGCATGAGCAATATGAGGAAGTTGCTTTGTTAACCCCGTTACTAGATGATATGCAGCAGCAATTTTTTGAAATTATCCCGAAAAAGGAGCAGGCTGATCCATCTATCTCAACTGAGTGATATATACCATTTTTATTTTCAATAAAAAATTGACGAAGTATACTTCTCATAGTAATCTATAGTAACAATTTGAAACCTGCTGAAATTCAGCAGGTTTTTTTACTAAAAATTAATGTTTAAAAAGAATTAGGAAAAAATTATAAAGTGAAACTTTAATCAATGGTGGTTTTGTTTATCCCCCACTGATTATGAGCCCACACCAATCGGGCATTTACGGGCAGCCCGACTCCCACCTAACTCCTTTGCTCTAGCCGAACTTTGAGGTAGGAGTTCTACTGCCCGCAAATAGCGGGATAAATGAATCTTAATTTCTTTTTTTATATCACTAAAATATCACTTGCTAACATATTGTAATGAATGTATAGTATCATGTTGTACATTCATTATGACAAGAGAAAGGATCTTATTAAGGGTATGAAACTTGGTGCTCGCATTTTAAAAACGGGTATTGCCATCACATTAGCTTTATTTGCTTGTATTTTACTTCACTTACCGAGTCCGGTATTTGCGGGAATCTCAGCTATATTCGCTGTTCAACCGTCTGTATATCGTTCATATTTAACTGCACTTGAACAAATTCAAGCAAACGTAATTGGTGCGGTATTCGCTATCGTATTTGCTACTGCTTTTGGACATAATCCTTTTATTATTGGATTAACATGTATATTAGTAATTGCTCTTACATTACAATTACGATTAGAAAACACAATATCAATTGCTTTAGTAACAGTTATCGCCATTATGGAGTATCAAGGCGAAGATTTCTTTAGTTTTGCCTTACTTCGCTTTGCGACGATTATGATCGGAATTATTGCGGCTTCAGTTGTAAATTTAGTGTTTATGCCGCCAAAATACGAAACAAAGCTTTATCATCGTATCGTTGATAATACAGAGGAAATTGTGAAATGGATTCGAATGAATAGCAGGCAAGCTTCTGACTTTACAACGTTAAAAACTGATATTGATCGTATGAAAGAAAAAATGATCAAACTAAACCATTACTATTTGCTGTATAAAGAAGAAAGAAGCTACACGAAAAAAGTACAGTTCGCAAAAATTCGTAAGCTCGTTTTATTCAGACAAATGTTAGCGACGACAAGCCGTGCTTTAAGTACGTTAAAATCATTACATCGCACTGAAAATGAACTGCGCTATATGCCAGAAGAATTTCAGGAATCTATTCAAAACGAACTTGACTCATTAACGCATTATCATGAACAAGTTTTATTAAAATTTATTGGTAAAGCAAAGAAACAACAATCCGTTGAGATGCTTGATGAAGTTGAAACAGGTAAACAAGAATTAATTGATATCTTTATGGAGTATCAAAACAAAGATGATGAGGAAGCATATAAAACATGGTTACATCTATTCCCTCTTATTTCTTCAATTATTAATTATAGTGAAGAAGTAGAGCATTTAGATTTACTTGTGGATAGCTTCTACACATACCATAAACCAGAAACAGAACTCCAAATCGACGATAAAAAAGAAGACGAATAAAAAACAGCTCCTTTTACGCTAAAGGAGCTGTTTCTGTTATATTTTGAAGTTGATATAAATTGTAATAGAATCCCCTTTTTTTCATTAACTCTTCATGAGAACCTGTTTCTTTAATTTCACCATCTTCAATGTAAATAATTGTATCAACATGCGTAATCGTTGCTAATCGATGTGCAATTATAATCGTCGTCCGATCAGCAGCTAACGTTTGAAGTGCCTCTTGAATATACCGTTCGTTTTCTAAATCTAAAGCAGAAGTTGCTTCATCTAATATAAGTAACGATGGATTCTTTAGAAATACTCGCGCAATTGCTACACGTTGCCTTTGCCCACCAGATAACTTCACACCACGTTCTCCAACAACAGTATTGTAACCATCTGGTAACTCTATAATAAAATCATGAATTTGCGCGGCTTTGGCTGCTGCAATCACTTCTGTCTCTTTAGCTTTCGGATTTCCATATAAAATATTAGCTCCGATTGTATCGCTAAATAATAAATTATCTTGCAGTACAATTCCAATATGGCTACGTAAATTTCTCATATCATACTTTCTTACATCTATCCCATCTACATAAACTGACCCTTCCGAAACATCATAGAAACGCGGAATTAAACTAGCAAGAGATGACTTTCCTCCCCCACTCGCTCCTACAAGTGCTACCTTCTCTCCTGGCCGCATAGTTAATGACAAGTTATGTAATATCTCTTTTTCATCTGCATTATAACGAAAAGACACATTATCAAATACAATTTCTCCATTTAATTTTTTCGCTTGTACCGCATTTGGCACATTAACAATATCGTACTTTTCATCTAACAGTTCAAACACTCGATCCATCGAGGCGAAAGATTGCGTTAATGTTGTAGATGAATTAACAAGGCGGCGAAGCGGACTATATAAACTATCCATATAACCAACAAAAGCTACCATAGTCCCTAGCGTTAACTGACCTTGAATTACTTCATATGCTGCAAAACCAATGACAAGTAACGGGCCTAAATCAGTTAAAGTATTTACTGCCGAAAATGTTCTCGCCGTCCAACTTGTATGCGTTAATGCTTTCGTTAAAAATTCATTATTTCTTTTTTCAAACTGCTTACCCTCATACTCTTCTAATGCAAAGCTACGCGTCACTTGCATTCCTTGAATACGTTCATGTAAATAACCTTGCATAGTTGCTAACGCTTGTGAACGTTCTTTCGTCAATTTTCGAAGACGTCCGAAAAAATATTTCACCGCAACAACATAAATAGGTAAAATCAATAAAGCAACAAACGTTAACTTTATGTTCATAGAAAACATAACAATAATAGCAATCGCAATTGTCGCAGTATCTAGCCAAACATTCATTAAACCGGTAATTACAAAATCCTTCGTTTGCTCTACATCATGGATTACACGTGAAATAAGCTCTCCTGTTTTTGTATTCGAATAATAACGCAAGCTCAATTTTTGCAAGTGACCAAAAATATGTTTCCGCAAATCATATAGTATTGTATTCGCGATACGTTGCGCGAAATATTGACGATAATATTCAATCGGTGGCCTTAATACTGCAAAAATAAAAAAGGCTATCCCAATCGCCGTTATTAATTGGGACGTTTTATCTTGAAGTGAACCCCCACCTTGGATTACATCGTCGATAATATACTTTAATAACCATGGCATAATAAGCGGGATACCGAACTTAACTAGACCGATAACAATTGTAATAGCAATAAGCCATCTATATGGTTTAACAAATTTTAAATATCTTTTTATACCTTGCACATAATCCCCCCTCTAATAGGACAAACCTGCCGGGAAATCCCCTGCAGGTTTGTTTTAATTTCTGTACATTAAATATCTCTCATACCACATATCTACGAAATCTGGTGCAAATGGACCTTTTCTTTGATGAATCCACTGCGTTAAATGTGCTACATTTCGCTTTAAAATTGTATCAATAACAGGTGGATATTGCATGATTTGACTATGCTTTTCATACTCATCTTCATCTAACAGTGTATATGTCATATCTGGATACACTTTAATATCTAAATCATAATCAATATACTTTAATGCTTCTGAATCATATGCAAAAGGAGAACTTAAATTACAATAATAATATACGCCCTCTTCTCTTAGCATCCCAATCACATTAAACCAATAGTTTGCATGAAAATAACAAATTGCAGGTTCCCGAGTAACCCATGTTCGGCCATCTGATTCTGTAACTATTGTTCGATCATTCGCTCCAATTACAAGACTCTGTGTCCCTTTTAAAATCGTTGTCTCTTCCCACATTCTATGAATGGAGCCATTATGTTTATAACTATGTATTTGTACTTTTTCTCCTTCTTTGGGAAATGCCATATATGCTCCCTTCTTTCAACTGCAAATGCCCTTCTTAAATTAAATCAACTATCCTTTGAACTGCATTCACTTTTTTTCTATTATAACTTTTTTGTCGAAATTTTAAAACTAAAGCGACAAGACTCTATTTTTTACACTGCATGTTTATTGTTGAATACCATATCCCTACTGAGGCTTTTCCTGACTCATTTATAAATAAGGAAATAATAACAGAAAAAGCCCTTCCTTATTTTCATGTTAAGAAGGACTTTTCATCTGAAGGTAAGAACATATCTTATCCTAAATTTGAAATCATTTTTTCAGTTTCAAAAGATTTAATCACACTATTCGTTTGCTTTTCGAATTTTTCATGTAATAGTTTCAATGCTATTTCTGTTCTATATATTTCTTGGCGAATAAAATGTAAGTCTTTTTTATCGCACGTATCCTTTTCACTCACTTCAATTTGCTGATACTTCTCTAAGTGTGATTGCAATTTTAACAGCTCATCCATCGTTTCCAATTGCTCTCCTACCAACTTATCAAAATCCTTCATTACTTACCCCCTTTTAGATTTATTCATTAGTTATTATTCCTAATTACATATTTCTAATCTTTAACTTCCTTCTCCTTTGACTACATTTGTTGACTTATTAGAAGTTATGTCGTTCACTTTCTTTTCATTACAATGACCCGCACACAAAGAAAACACTTCTCTCGAATTGGAGAAGTGTTTTTCTTTCATTACTCGTTTGAACTAGAAGATTGTGATTGTTTTGCAGCTGATTTTGCATTTTGTTTTTTCACAGCATGCACATCTGTTTCAGTTGCAAATTCTGTACCATAACTAGCGTTTGCACTTTGTGCACCAGAAGCTTGTGCTTTCTTTGCTTCTGATTGTGCGTTTGCTTGTTTTACTGCTTGTACATTTGTTTCAGTCGCAAACTCTGTACCATAACTAGCATTTGTACTTTGAATGCTAGCACCAGAAGTTGCCTTGTTATAACCTTGTTGTTTTTTACTCATCTTTCTCACCTCCACAATCAATAATGTAACCAATTCAACCAGAAACTATCCGTAATTTTCTGTTGAAAAATTTCCGCATATATCTCTTAATACTCATTCAAACTATAGGGTACGGAGGTGGAAATATGTATATAGGACGCGATATGACTGAACTAACGATGATTTCAAAAAATGAATGGAAAGAAGATGAATTAGCTTATTTTCATCATTCATTACAACAGATTTTGCCCTATTTAAACGCAGAAGGTCAAAGTATTTATAAAGAAATTGTAGTAGAAATTGAATCAAGAGGTGGCTTACAAGAAGGTGATGCCAGTTGGACTCATGGGACAAAAATTTCTTACGATTAAAAAAGTGTTCCCAATCTAGGGAACACTTTTTTTGTTTATTGCATTGTAATTTTCTCAACACAACTCTCATAAATCGTACGATGCGATTTAGAGAAAGGTAACTGCTCAAATGCTTCTTTCGATACAAACTTTAATGTATCTGTTTCAACAATATCACCAGTTACTTTTCCGTAAAATACGAATATATCCCAGGTGCGATGCGTAAACGTATGTTGCACATTCATTGCGTACTCATCAATAGAAATCGAAAGCTCAAACTTTTCCTTCATATAATCTATAAGCTGTTCTTTCTGACTTCGAATCCCTTCGCCAAGTTCAATATTCGGAAACTCCCACATATTAGCTAATAATCCGCTACTTGGACGTTTATTAATAACGTAACGACCATCTTCAGTTTGAAGTACTCCTGCAACAAGCGGTACCATTGTAGGAGCTTTCGCTTTACTTTTTACTGGTAGTTCTTTTTGAACACCTTCAGCATATCCCCTACAATGCTCACGTACAGGACAAAGTAAGCATGCTGGATTTTTAGGAATACAAATTAGTGCACCTAATTCCATCAAACCTTGATTAAAATAAGATGGATTTTCAGCTGAAATAATTTCCCGCACAATCTCTTCAAACACTTTTCTAGTTTTCGGTTTTGCAATGTCATCCCATACTGATAAAATACGGGATAACACGCGCATAACATTTCCGTCAACTGCTGGCTCTGGTATACCATATGCGATACTTAAAATTGCACCTTTTGTATATGGTCCCACTCCTTTTAATTTTTCAATTTTCTTTACATCACTCGGTACTATCCCGCCATATACTTCTTTTACCTCTTTTACAGCCGTGTGTAAATTTCGTGCTCTAGAATAATACCCTAAACCTTCCCATGCTTTTAATACTTCTTCATCATCAGCATTTGCTAAAGCTTCCAGCGTAGGGAACTTCCCCATAAAATTTGCGTAATATGGTTTTACAGCTTCTACCCTTGTTTGCTGTAACATAATTTCCGAAACCCAAACACGGTATGGATCTTTATTTTTTCGCCACGGTAAGTCGCGTTGCTCTTTTTCAAACCAACCAATTAAATCATTTTGAAACTGCTCTATGTTAAATTTTTCTAATATTTCAAGTGTCAAACTTGATCCCCCTCATTTTTTTGCATATACGTACTATTATAAAGATTTTTAGGAAAAAATTTAAGTAAGATGACATAGGAAATAGAAGGCAAAGGACTTGAGGTATCGAATAAAAAGAGTTACATTAATAAAAAACGGAGGTGGATTTCTATGGACACAGCCACTCACCTTGTTATGGGTGTCACTTTAGGTAGTTTGGCAACATTAGACCCAGCTATAGCGCAAAGTGATATTGGACCACAAGCAGTTATGCTCGCTACAATTGCTGGTTCCAATATTCCTGACATCGATACAGTTTTAAAATTGCGTAATAACGCTAAATATATAAGAAATCATCGCGGGGTTACTCATTCCATTCCTGCAGTAATTCTTTGGTCATTCCTTATAAGCGGCATCTCTTTCGCCTTCTTTTCAGACGCTCCATATCTTCATCTACTACTTTGGTCATTTATAGCTGTCTTTCTTCACGTCTTTGTAGATATTTTCAATGCCTACGGTACACAAGCGTTACGGCCTTTCACAAAAAAATGGGTCGCACTCGGCATAATTAATACGTTTGATACTGTGATTTTCTTTATCCATATACTTGCGATTGCTTGCATGCTCGTAGGTTCCCATAAAGGATATACAGCCTTAGCTGCATATATATTAATGATTGTTTACTATATCGGACGGATTATGATGCATAGAAATATAAGAAGCGTTGTACACAAACGTTTCAAACATGTTGAGAAGATCATCATTTCTCCTTCTTATCGATTTTATCATTATCATTTAGCAGTCGTTACGACTGATTATTACTACGTTGCGAGATGGCATCGTGGTAACATTATGATATACGATAAGTTCGATCGGGTACCGTTCCCAGATAACGCTATTATGAGAGCTGCTAAACAAGATGAAAACATCTCGGCCTTCTTATCTTTCTCTCCTGTATATCGTTGGGATATTTTTGATTATGATAACTATTACGAAATTCGATTCATTGATTTGCGCTATCGAAGTAAAGATTATTATCCATTCGTTGCAATCGTTCAGCTCGATCAAAATTTAAATATTATTAATTCTTATACCGGATGGATTTTCAGCGAAGAAAAACTTCGAAAGAAACTGGAATTGCTTCCACATTAAAAAAAGCGACTTTAGTCGCTTTTTTAATGTTTTAAATGGTCTTCTTGATTAATTAAATGGCTGTATTTCGGATTATTTGTACGCATTTCATGAAGACGCGCTCCATGATTATTAATCCATGTTCTTACTACTTGCTCAGTCATTTCCTCACCTTGATAACGACCTGATTTCGCATAAGTTGTTTGAAAATCTTCCCAAAGTAATTCAACCCACGCACGAGCTTGTCCGTAAGAAAGCTTGTCATTCTTGTCTAATAATTCTTTCGTTAATGCTTCATAAATATCATTCATGTTCTAATCTCCTTTTACCTATTTATCCCTTCATTTCTAAAGGATAGTTTCTTCTATTTTGCACATTCTATAAGTGATACTTCTTAAAGAGGTATCAACTGATGATGAGGAGGGCGTTCGCAATGGGTAAACAAGCCGAATTTTGGTCTGAGTCAAAAAACAACAGCAAAATCGACGGTCAGCCGAAAGCGAAATCACGCTTCGCTTCGAAACGACCTAACGGCACAATTAACACGCACCCACAAGAACGTATGCGTGCTGCAAATCAGCAGGAAGAGTAGTACAGGTACAGCCTAAAAAATTAACTTCCTACACGAGGTGATAAAGATGAGCTACCGTGATCGTTTAGATAGTCGTTCTGAATTATTTAACCATACGTGGACTCGTCCGAAACATGCGAAAGCGCAAGTTAACGGACAGACGCAACAAACCCAGTCTCTCATTATATTGGCCAACGAATGTAAAAAACGCCAATTTTAGAATCTCCTATCTCCTTTAACGCCTACCAAAGATGAAAACCAGAGAGATATTCGCTCTCTGGTTTTTATTTTTCTTGCAACAAGGAAATTGGTATCCCAATCTCTTCATTATCATTTTGCTTATAACCCCAAGCAAATACCCCATTGAAGTACGTAATTTTAAATAATACACCAGGTTCTTCTACTAATTCATATGTCTCACCAATATGGAATTTGTTTATATCAGTCATGTAAGCACGGGCCATGGCCATCTTTCTCATTAATACATCGAATTCATTTACAATTCCAAGTTGCTCAGCCTTTACTGCTTGCTCCTTTAAAGCGCCAATTTCTTCTCTAAGCTCATGCGGTGTCATTTCACTGTAGCGTTTTGGCATATTCATCTTATTATTCCCCTCATCCCTCTTCACTTTTCATTTGTAAAAATATCTCTATTTCATCAATAGAAAATCCTTTTCGATATAACGCTTGTTTCATCTTATTTTCGAATGTCCATCCATCATACTTCTTATATTTCTCATAATATTTATTTCCATGATAGTGTAACGCTTCTTGTTGCTTTTCGTCATCTTTTTCGTCTTTCAATTCTTCCAAACAAATTTGAATCACATCTCTAGAATATCCTTTACGAACAAGCATTTCATCTAACTTTAGCTTCATTTGTAAAAATGAATGCTTTTGATAAGATTTTTTCTTTTTTTCTACAAGAATCAAAGCATTTTCAATTTGCTTCTCCTTTGGATACTCTTGTAAACTATGTGTAATGATTAGATCCTGAACGCCTTTATTTAACAGCTCTCTTTTTATAACAGTTGGACCTTTTCGATTCACATTACTTTGCGTTCGCGTATATAAAATGGCATACTCTTTATCATTAATATATCGGTCATGTAATAATTTCGAAACGACTTCAGAGATGATGGCCTGTCCCACTTCTTTTTTTCGTAAAAAATCTTCTATTTCTTGTTTCGTTCTCATTTGATAGGATAAATAGGAGATTGCTTGTAAATATGCTTTTTGTACCTCTTCATTGAACAAAATATTGCCTAACTCTATTTCATCAATTTCTAAACCTTTTTGTAATCCATGTTTCATTAAGATTACTTGATCCACACTAAATCCGTACTCTTCACCTTGACCTTTATCAATATAAATATTAAATCGCTCTTTCGATCGTTTTTGCACTTCTATTTTTGTAATGACAGCCATACTCTCACCTCTCTATTATTTTAACATAGTCAAGGAACGTTTTTGCTTTTCAAGAATATATATAATGAGGAGGAAATAATTGTGAGAATCGCAATTTCTGGTGGTACCGGCTTTATCGGTAAATACCTTTCTACTTTTTTTATTCAAAAAGGATATAATGTTTACATTCTTACTCGAAACAAAACTACTGAAACTTCCCACCCTAACCTTCAGTATGTACGATGGACACCTGATTTACAAACCTTACCCCTCTCTTCTATTGATGTAGTTATTAATCTAGCTGGAGAGTCTATTAATAGTAGGTGGACAAAGAAACAAAAGGAATCCATTTTAAACAGTCGAATTCAAACAACAAAAGGACTTATTAAACAATTGCAAACACTTGGTACAAAGCCAAATACATTTATTAACGCAAGTGCTATTGGATACTATGGAACGTCTGAAACTGAGTCTTTTACAGAACAGCATGAGATTCCTGGAAATGACTTTTTAGCAAATACAGTATATTCATGGGAACAAGAAGCATCTAAAGCACGTTCTCTTGGAATACGAACAATCTACGCAAGATTCGGAGTCATATTAGGTGCAGACGGAGGTGCTCTTCCAAAGATGCTACTTCCCTATCAATTTTATATCGGAGGCACAATTGGATCTGGAAATCAATGGTTATCATGGATTCATATAGATGATGTCGTTCGCATGATTGATTTCATCATACACAAAGAAGAAATTAATGGTCCTCTTAATATTACAGCCCCGTTACCTATAAGAATGAAGGAATTTGGAGAAACCATGGCAACTATAATGAGAAAACCTCATTGGTTACCTGTCCCTTCATTTATGCTTCACGCTTTATTGGGTGAGATGAGTATACTTGTACTAGAAGGGCAACATGTATTACCTAGTAAAGCAATTGAACATGGGTACCAATACACATTTCCGACAATAGACCATGCATTACAAAATATACTTTCGCATACAATGTAGTACTTCTAAAACACAGTTTTACAAGGGGTTCCCTTTCAAAACTTTCATTTTCTAGGATTCAGAGCATTACTACACAAATAACCTTTCAGTTACTTTTTCTTCAATCACATTAATATTGTAAAGTAACAGAAATGAGGTACCTATGAAAATATTGCTCAAACAAGCCATTGTGTATCCTATTACATCTCCCAAGTTTCAAGGTGATGTACTCGTTATAGGAGAACGAATTGCTGAGGTCAAACCTTCTATTCAGCCTACTCAAGATATGACCGTTATAGATGCGCGAGCTCTTCATCTCTTACCTGGATTTATTGACGTCCATACTCACCTTGGTCTCTATGATGAAGGCACTGGTTGGGCTGGAAATGACGCTAACGAAACCTCTGAAGTTTCAACACCACATATCCGTTCTTTAGACGGAATCCATCCTTTTGATATCGCATTTCAAGACGCTGTACAAAACGGGATCACAACTGTTCACGTTATGCCTGGGAGTCAAAATATTATCGGCGGTACTACTTGTGTAATAAAAACTGCTGGAACTTGTATTGATCACATGATTATTCAAGAACCTGCTGGTTTAAAGATTGCCTTTGGAGAAAACCCTAAAAAGGTTCATAGTAATGGAACGAAAGAGTCCATAACACGCATGGGCATTATGGGGTTACTTCGGGAATCATTCTATGAAGCACAGCACTACGGGCATGAAGCTGATTTTCGAATGCTCCCTATTTTAAAAGCATTACGCCGCGAAATACCGGTACGTATCCACGCTCACCGTGCTGACGATATTAGTTCTGCTTTACGTTTTGCAACAGAATTCAATCTTGATTTACGTATTGAGCATTGTACAGAAGGACACTTTATTGTTGAAGAGCTTTCAAAACACAATTTAAAGGTTTCAGTTGGTCCCACTCTTACACGCCGGTCTAAAATCGAACTAAAAAACAAAACATGGGATACTTACCATATATTATCTAAAAATGGAGTAGAAGTTTCTATAACAACTGATCACCCTTATACACCAATTCAATATTTAAATGTTTGTGCTGCTGTCGCAGTAAGGGAAGGATTAGACGAGAAAACTGCATTGGAAGGAATCACTATATTTCCAGCGAGAAATTTGCGTTTAGAGGATAGAATTGGAAGCATTGAGGTTGGAAAAGACGCTGATCTCGTGTTATGGACACATCATCCTTTCCATTATTTAGCCAAGCCTGTACTAACTATGATTGACGGAAAAATAATTTACAAAAAAAATAAAAAAAACTAGTTTATTTTTTTGACTAGATAAAGTATTATACGATTATAAACTGAATGAAACCATAATCAATTTGTGTCGTGATTATCATTTTCAAATTGATGAATGGGGAAGGCAAATGGTGCGCCACCAGCGTTATAAACTGGTTCTAGTGGGTTCGATTCCCACCCCGAAATTTTTTAAAGATTGATATAAAAATTTCGAGGGTGGGGTGCTTTTTCGTCATGCTACCCTCGTGTGAGGAGGAGTTAGTGTGTTGAAAAAACGCGACTTACACGACAGCCACGTTCTATACGAGTTAATGGTGGATCCAGCTGTCTTCCCTTTTGTGCGTCAAAAGGCTTATTCTTATGAGGAATATTTATTTTTAACGAAACAAACCATTGAAGCCGAAGAGCGTGGAGAGTTAATTTCACGCACAATTTTAGATGAATGGGGTAACCCTATCGGAACAATTACTTTATTTGATGTGCAAGAAAAAGCTGGATTCCTTGGAACATGGCTTGGAAAACCATACCATGGCAAAGGCTATAATAAATTGGCGAAAGATTCATTTTTTAGCGAACTTTTCTATGAGTTAGATATTGAAACCATCTTTATGCGTATTCGCAAAATAAATATTCGTTCTATTAAAGCTGCCGAAAAACTACAATATGTGAATCTAGCAAACGAAACGAGAAAAGCCGTTTATGATGAAATTAACGTAAATGAAGAAGTATATAATCTATATGAAATTCCAAAAGATCAATATACACTTGCAACAATGCGTGATACAACATTCCAAGACGCCCACCACTTAAAAGAAGCGTAATCTAAATTTTTAGAAATAATAATTAATCATTAACCGTTTGGCATATATGTATATCACCCCATGTCTTTGGAAACGATAGATAGTGACTTTAGGACACGAGGTGATTTGTAATGGATAAAAAGAAACGTGACAAAGCGAAAAATACATTATCTAGTACACAAGAAGTTCTATATCAACGAGAATTTCGAAAAGCAGATCGTGCAGCGGGATATCGCTCAAAAAGTATTTAAAGTGAAAATGAATAATTAGAAGTTTTCCCCCCTAATTATTCATTTTCATTACATAATTTTCCCGACTGACAGAAATAACCTAAAAGAGTTCCCTTATACATAAGGGAACTCTTTTGTTGTGGACAACTTTATCCACAACATCGATATGATTGTGAATATTTTTCTAAAAACTTTGATATTTTTATATATTTTCGCACATATCAACTACTGGAATTGTGGATATTTTTCTAAAAATTGTGGACGATGTGGATATAGTTGTTAATATTCCGACTTTACCGTCTAATGAAAGCGCATCCCTTTGTGGATAAAGTGAAGGCTTTTACGGGAAGCTATCTCCCACCTAACTTCCTCGCATTCGCCCAATTTCGAGATGGGAGTCTTACTTCCCTCAAATAGCCGGATAAAGGAATCTTTACAATAAAAGGAACCCTCTTTAAACATATAAAAGAGGGTTACATATTAAGTAAATGATTCTGCAAGAGCAGGTGATTTCATAGGTATATGATTCGGCTCTGCATGATTTTCTTCCAAAATTGTATCCACGATATGACATGCCGGTTCAGGACGATAAATATTTTTCATTGCTTCTTTCATTTGGAGAAGCTTCATATCATCTTGTAATAACGCCTCTGTTTTTGCAAAAACCTCACTGTCATCACGGATTACAACTGCAGCTCCTTTTTTTTCAAAATACAACGCATTTTCATTTTCTTGTCCTGGGACAGGCTTATATAAAATGACAGGTACTTGTAATGCTGCTGCTTCGCTTAATGTAATACCACCTGGCTTCGTAATCATACAAGAAGTAACACGGAATAACTCATCAATGTTTTCAACATAACCAAATACTTTTAAAGCATCCGAATTTTGTTCCTGTAATCCTAATAAATCCTGTTTTAAAGCTTCATTTTTTCCGCAAACGACAACTACTTGTAAATTAGGTACGGCCATAAATGACTGGCATAGTTCTTTTACACTTCCTAGTACCCCATGAGCACCTGCTACAATTAGTAAAATCTTTTTATTCTTACATAACTGATACTTATTATATATAATGTCTTGATTTATCTTTAGCTCAAAACTATTACGAATTGGAATTCCAGTTTCAACAATTTGTTCCGCAGGTACACCAATATCAACCATCACCTTTTTCACGTGATCAGTTGCTACAAAATAACGATCTACTTCACGATGAATCCATATTTTATGCACACAAAAATCCGTCAACACATTATAAACAGGGATTGAAATACCTGTTTGCTTTTTCAACTCAGGTACAGCTATGATTGGAAAGGTATTAATAACGATATCCGGTTTCTCCACTTGTAAAAGTGATTTCAAACGTTTCCTTCCAAAATTTGCGTACCAAGATGCTATTTTTTTATCATAAATTTTTTCTACCCCGTAATAAAACAAACGATATAATTCTTTTCCTATTGTATAACTTTTTAAATATAAATATTTTGTAATGTCAGTTATAAATGGATGTGATTCTCCAAACAAGTCGCATACAATTACATTTTCAATTCCTTTTTGGCGAAATGTTTGTTCTAATGTTTTCGCTACTTGCACATGACCATTACCGTAATGTGCAGTTAAAATTAAAACCTTGGGGTTTTTTATCAAACAAATCCACTCCTAGCTTTTTGTTTCTCCATATTGCATATACGACAATAGGAAAAACATTTTCCTTAAACATTACATACTTGGATTCCAATATTCCCCTGTTAGCTATGTACCTGTCGTGGATATGCAAAGCATATAAGATTGACCCCTTAATCCTATCCGTGCTCATATCTTTACATTATACTTTCCTATAAGAGCTTTCGCAATAACTTACAAATGTTCTCTATTCCATGATACTCACTCTTTTACTTCTTAATTCTTTTTACTATTTTGATTTCCCTTTACAATTATGTAAATTTCTCCACTTATTCCTTACAAAAATATGGATATTCTTTTTTCAGTATACTCTTTTCTATATATATACTCTAGGTTTTATTGTAAAGAAAGCAAAAAGTCTAATCCAATATTTGGATTAGACTGCTTTTAAAATATGTCTCGCTTGTTCTACATTTTTTTCCGTAGGTGGTTCTACATTTGCGAGTGGATATTTATGCCCAAGCGCCTCCCATTTATATACACCAAGCTTATGATATGGTAGCACTTCAACTTTCTGAACATTAGACAGACTTTGAATAAAGCTAGATAATTTTTGCAGATCCTCTTCATTATCAGTAACACCTGGAACTAATACATGTCGTACCCAAATCGGTTTATTCTTATCCGATAAATAACGAGCAAATTGTAAAATATGTTCATTTGATTTCCCTGTTAATTTACGATGTTTCTTTGAATCAATATGTTTCAAATCCAATAAAACTAAATCTGTATAATCCATTAATTTATCCAACTTTTGCTGGAATTCTGGCTCTTCAGAATAACAACCTCCAGAAGAATCAATTGTTGTATGAATTCCAACTTCCTTACATTTCTTAAATAATTCAATTAAGAAATCTAACTGTAATAATGGTTCTCCACCACTAACTGTTATACCGCCTCCAGAAGCTTCAATAAATGGAAGGTAACATGTCACATCCTGCATTACTTCTTCAACTGTTATTTCTTTTCCTTTACCGATCTCCCACGTATCAGCATTATGGCAATATTGACAACGTAATAAACACCCTTGTGTAAATATGACATAACGAATCCCTGGGCCATCAACAGTACCACAAGACTCTACAGAATGTATTCTTCCTTTTACCATGTTACTTCCTCCTTTATTGAAACAGCCTCCCTCCACTACATATTAAAAGCGGAGGGACACTTTTTTCACTTACATGCTTTCATGCATTGTACGGTTAATTACATCAATTTGTTGTTCACGAGTTAATTTAATAAAGTTAACAGCGTAACCAGATACACGAATTGTTAATTGTGGATATTTTTCAGGGTGCTCCATTGCATCCATTAATGTTTCACGATTAAATACGTTAATATTTAAGTGATGTCCTTCTTTTATTGCATAACCATCAAGCATAGATACTAAGTTGCGTACTTGTACATCATCTTCTTTACCAAGTGCTTTTGGAATAATAGAGAATGTATTGGAAATACCATCTTGTGCATCTTCATATGGTAATTTAGCTACAGATAATAGTGATGCTAATGCACCTTTTGTATCACGACCATGCATTGGGTTTGCGCCCGGTGCAAATGGTTCTCCAGTACGACGGCCATCTGGAGTATTACCAGTTTTCTTACCGTATACGACGTTAGATGTAATTGTTAAGATTGACATTGTATGAACAGAATTTCTGTATGTTTTATGCTTACGAAGTTTATTCATAAATGTTTTCACAAGATTTACTGCGATTTCATCTACACGATCATCATTGTTACCATATTTAGGGAAATCACCTTCAATTTCAAAGTCAACTGCAATACCATTTTCATCACGAATTGGTTTTACTTTTCCGTATTTAATTGCACTTAATGAGTCTGCTACTACAGACAATCCTGCGATACCTGTCGCCATTGTACGAAGAACATTTGTATCATGAAGCGCCATTTCAATACGCTCGTAGCTATATTTATCGTGCATATAGTGGATAACGTTTAATGTATTTAAATATAGACCTGCTAACCATTCCATTGTCATATCAAACTTATGCATAACTTCTTCATAATCTAATACTTCAGAAGTAATTTGTGCGTACTCAGGGCCAACTTGAGCTTTAGATTTTTCATCTTTACCGCCGTTAATCGCATATAGTAATGCTTTCGCTAAGTTTGCACGTGCGCCGAAGAACTGCATTTGTTTACCGATTCTCATTGCAGATACACAACAAGCAATACCGTAGTCATCACCGTAGTCAGCACGCATAATGTCATCATTTTCATATTGAATTGCTGATGTTTTAATAGACATTTTTGCACAGTAGTTTTTAAAGTTCTCTGGTAATTGTTTAGACCAAAGAACTGTTAAGTTTGGTTCTGGAGCTGGTCCTAAATTATCTAATGTATGCAAGAAACGGAATGAGTTCTTTGTTACTAATGGACGACCATCTAAAGCCATACCACCGATAGATTCAGTTACCCAAGTTGGGTCACCAGAGAATAATTCATTATAATCAGGTGTTCTTGCGAATTTCACAAGACGTAATTTCATAATGAAGTGATCCACGATTTCTTGTACTTCTTCTTCTGTTAAAGTACCATTTTCTAAATCTCTTTCAATGTAAATATCTAAGAATGTAGAAGTACGTCCAAGACTCATTGCAGCTCCGTTTTGCTCTTTAATCGCTGCAAGATATGCGAAGTATAACCATTGGAAAGCTTCTTGTGTATTTGTTGCTGGTTTAGAAATATCAAAACCATGAGAAGAAGCCATTTGTTTTAATTCTTGAAGTGCACGCATTTGCTCAGATAACTCTTCGCGTAAACGCATCGTCTCTTCGCTCATTACACCACCAGTTAAATTAAAATCAGCTTTTTTCGCTTCAATTAAATGATCTATACCATATAGCGCTACTCGGCGGTAATCACCGATAATACGTCCACGTCCATATGCATCTGGAAGACCAGTAATAACACCTGATTTACGAGCCGCTTTCATTTCTGGTGTATATGCATCAAATACACCTTGATTATGAGTTTTACGCCAGTCTCTGAAAATCTTACTAAGTTCTTTATCCATTTCGTATCCATAAGATTCACAGGCTTGTTCCGCCATACGAATACCACCATATGGTTGTAATGAACGTTTAAATGGCTTATCAGTTTGGAAACCGACTACTTTTTCAATATCTTTATTTAAATATCCTGGTTCATGTGATGTAATAGAAGAAACAATTTTTGTATCCATATCAAGAACGCCACCGTTTTCACGTTCTTTTGTTGTTAAATCCATTACTTGATCCCAAAGTGTTTTCGTTGCTTCAGTTGCTCCCGCTAAGAAAGATTCGTCCCCTTCGAAAACGTTTACATTATTTAAAATGAAATCGCGAACATCAATCTCTGCTTTCCATTTTTCACCTTTAAAGTTTTCCCATGCGTTTTTTACATTTTCTAATATTTGAGTCATCCTAATCTCCTCCATTTTTGATTAGTACAGGAATAAGATTTTTTATATAACAGCTTACACACTTAGAATACTACTTTTTTGCGAAAGTGAACGAAATAGTTGTGACATGTTTGTGAAATATTGAGCAAACTACTGTATGCATAGTGTTAACTTCACTCAAAAGTCTTTATAATTAACCCTTTCTTTAATTGTATTTTTTTGGTATCCTTATATACGAGTCCTATTTTGTAATATAAGAACAATACCCATTGTAGAGCTGTAATACTCTTATCTCCTAATCTGTTATAGTTTTTATAACGGAACAAAAAAGTGTACATATGTTGTACACTTTTTTTGTTACCTATAAAACATCTCTTTTTCTATTTCCATCATAGAATCCACCCCGACTGCCCTTTAATGCAATTAATTGCTCTAATCCTTCCATATGATCACCAATAATTCGAAGTACAGCTGGAGGATGTCCTATTTTTGCAAAATGTTCACTGGGACGAATACGGTTCATTTTATCGACCTCAACACGACTGACACATGCAATTTCGAATCCTGAAAGAACAGCTTTCACTTGCGCTACACAAGGTGACAGTAAAGATCTATATCCTATTGCTTTCAAACACGTCTTACTAAATGCATTAGGTACGGCAATAAGAGAGCCTACTCCTAAATCTTTTCTATCACAAGCTAAATTTAACGCATATTTAAATGCAGTTACGAGATGAAGTGGTACTCTTAAATCTAAATAATGATTTAGATCATTTAATGCGACATCTTGCCCATCTGCAATAGCTTTTGCAAAAGGATATAGCTCACTAGCTGGAATAACAAAATCACCGTCTATAAATAACACAATTTCTCCTTTTGCAAAATAAGTTCCAAGCGAACGCCCCACATCGTTTCCGAGTGCTTCTTTATATATAATTGTTGTTGCTCCTTTTTCTTTTGCAATTGTTGCCGTTTTATCTGACGAACCATTTACAACAACGATGATTTCAAAAGGTTCAATTTTACGAAGCTCCTCTATAACGTTTCCAATTGTTTTCTCTTCATCTTGTACAGGAATAATTACCGATAATTGCTTTCCTTTATACAAATTAGATGTAACGCCCCATCCTTGATAAAAATCTTCAAAATTTAAAGTATGATAGACACTCTCTCTTTTCCGATTTCCATCATAATATCCTCCACGCTCATCGCTGCCTATTATCCGCTCCGCTACAGCTTCTATATGGTCACCTATCATTCGTTTTTCAGCTTGTGCAAGATCTGTGCCATATGCTGCATGCTCGAGTGGCCGAAATTTATTCGGCGTAATAACGTCAATTGCACAATGACGACTAATTTTCCATTTACTTTGCGCTAAGCGTAAATGAGCTACAATAGGATTAACAAAACATTCATATCCAATACTTTGAACGACTTCTTTCGTCAACGCATGAGGTACAGATAATAAAGAATCCATTTTTAATTCTTCGCGCTCTAACATTGCATTTAATATTTGGCGCCATACTGTAACGGAATGTGGTTTTTGTTTTTTAAAAAATAATGCATCCAAATTATTTAAAACGATGTCAGCCTGATCATGTAAAATCGGATTAAGAAATAATTGCAATTTTGAAGTTTGAATAGCGAAATCTCCATCTATAAACAGTAATACATCACCTATCGCATGTTTTGCACCAACTGCGCGGCCAACGTCGTTACCAAGTGACTCTTTATTCTGAATTACTCTACATCCTAAACTCTCAGCAACCCCTTCTGTACCATCATTACAACCATTAGCTACTACAATAATCTCTACTGGATTGAATGGCTTTACCGATTTAATCACGTCTGAAATCGTATCCACTTCATTACATACGGGAATAATAACCGATAATGACTTAGCCATTGTTTTCTTCACGAAACCATTTAATAGTTTCTTTCAATCCTTGTTCCCACGTTATTGTCGCTTGAAATTGAACAAGTTCTCTTAATTTTGTTACGTCTGGTCTTCTATTTGGAATTTCCTCAAAACCATGTGGATATACTTTTTCAAAAGGAACTTGTACAATTTTTGAAGAAGAATTTGTTAGTTTTTTGATTACTTCTGCTACTTCTTTAATATTTTTTTCATTCTCAGAACCTATATTAATAATCTCACCATTTACATTCTCATCCATTGCTCGAATCGTTGCCTCTACTGCATCACTTACGTACGTAAAGCAACGTGTCTGCTTTCCATCGCCATATACGAGAATGTCTTCACCTTGCAAAGCCGCCCGGATAAATCGTGGGATTACCCCTGCATACGGACCATCTTTCGCTCTTGGACCATAAATATTAAAATAACGAACAATCGTTACCGGCAAACCTTCTAATGCGTATCCTAAACATAATGTCTCTTCTAACGTTTTACAAACTGCATAACTCCAGCGTATTTTAGAAGTTGCCCCGTATAATCGATCTCCTTCTTCAGAGAAAGGTGGCTTGCCCTTACCATATACTTCTGAAGTAGACGCAAAGACTACTTTTTTCTTGCCTTTTAATGCTGCTTGTAAAATGTTTCTCGTTCCATCAAAATTTGTTTCAATGAGTTCTATACTTTTTTCCATTGTCGTTTTAACACCTAATATTGCTGCCAAATGGAATACTACCTCGTGTTGATTTACTAATTCATCGATTGCCTTTTTGTCTAAAACACTGATTGGAATAACTGGAATCTCTTTCATTAACTCATTATGATATTTATTTTTCCCTTTATAGAAGTTATCCACAATTGTGACTCCATAACCTCTTTTCACTAATTCTTCAGCTAGATGTGATCCAATAAATCCTGCTCCACCTGTAATTAAACATTTCTTACTCATGCACTCACCTTCTTTATAATTCCACGTGTATCGATTACTCGCTTTATTCTTTTAAAAAGCTCCCAATCGATATTAGAGTGATCAGTTAAAATTAATATACAATCTGCTTGTTTAACCTTTTGTTCATCCAAGGAAACAGATTGATACACCCTATCTCCAATTTCCGCAGAAGAAATATATGGATCATGGTATTCTATCTCGTATCCTTCTTTTATTAGTAATTGAATAATTGGCAATGCTGGTGATTCTCTCAAATCATTTACATCTTTCTTATACGCAATCCCTACAATTAAAACCGTTGCGGGTGATTGCACCATGCCTTTTACCTTTCCGACTATTTTCTCTGGCATTTCTTCATTAATTACATGCGCCGCCTCAATTAATTGACTAATAGCCCCATTTTTCTTTATTCTCCATTGAAAATATAAAGGATCTACAGGAATACAATGTCCTCCTATTCCTGGTCCTGGCCAATACGGAGTAAATCCAAACGGTTTTGTAGATGCAGCTTCAAGCGCCTCATAAAAATTAATATTCAAACTTTCACATAGCATATTTAACTCATTTACTAACGAAATGTTAACTAAGCGCTGAATATTTTCAAATAGCTTACACATCTCCGCTACTTTTGGAGAACTAACAGGAACAACTACATCGAAGATAGTGCTATACAAATCCTGTACCTTTTGTTTACATTGTTCTGTTTGTCCACTAATAACCTTTGGAATCGATTGAACTGAATATTGACTATTTGCCGGATCAATTCTCTCCGGTGAATAACCAATATAATAATCCACTCCTACCTTTTTACCAGTTTGAGAAATAATAGGAATGATAACTTCCTCAAGTGTACCTGGATATGTGGAGCTTTCAAAAATGAAGGTTTGTCCTTTTTGAAGGTTTTGTTGTATATAATGCGAAGCTGAAATGAGAGCACTTAAATCCGGTTCTCTTTGCTCATTAATTGGAGTCGGGACAGTAACAATAACATAATCACTCTTTTGGAACTCAGTAACACCTTTATCTGGTGTATTTACTAGTAAGCTTTTTTTAGTTAATAAACTTTGTAACTCTTTAGAAGAAACATCTGGAATATAACTTTCTCCTTTTATAATCGATTCTATTTTCCTAGTATCTTTATCTAGTCCAAGTACTGTATGTCCTCTTTCTGCGAAATGGACCGCTAAAGGAAGACCAACATACCCTAATCCAATAATAGCTACTTTACTACTAGCATTCATCTGTATTCTTTTCTTCCTTTCTCAATTGTTGAATAATATCTCTATCCCGTTCTCCATCTGTAAAACTCCCGCGTTCGTCTGTATATTGTAATAGATAAGCAATCGCCTCAAGTTGATCACCGAAAATACGGTCAAATGCTGGAATACGTCCATTAACAAATCCATGTTGCTCTGGGCGTACTCGATTTGTTTTTATAACATCTACAAATTGTACTGCTGTAATAGAGAATCCCTCCAAAATAGCTTTCATTTGAGCTAATGGCGGGATAATGAGAGAGTCATATCCAATTTTATCTATTACCTTCTTATGCATAGCATGTGGCACTGCCGTTAGTGAGTTATTCCATAAATCTGGTCGTTTCGCTACTAAATTTACAAAGTATTTTCCCATACTAATTGGATCCGCGGGATGAAACATATCTAATAAACATTGCAAATCATTTAATGCCATATCACTCCCATCTTCAATAGCATGCAAAAAGGGAGTTAGTTTTTTTGCCGGAATAGCAAAATCACCATCAACAAATAAACAAATATCAGCTGTAGCATGCATGGCTCCTATCGCTCGCGCTACATTATGTCCAAGCGCCTCCCCGAATTCAACAACAATAACATTCTCTAGCTGTGCCTGTTTAATAGTCTCGATATCCGCTCCATTCGCAACAACAATAATTTCATCTACTCCTGCTTTTTTCACTTCTTGTATAACAGATTTTATAGTCATCTTTTCTTCTGACACTGGTATAATCGCACTATATTTCGCTTTTTCCTTCTTTAATACAGCTGGTTTATATTTCCCTATAAACTCTCTATCTCTGTTTCCCTCCGAAAAACCACCGCGTTTACCATATATTTCAATTACATATTGCAAAGCACGTAAATGATCACCCATAATACGACTAGTCGCTTTCGGATAAGGAGAACCAGGTGATGTTCCCGTATGCACAGGACGAACCTTATTTGTATGAATTACATCGACCGAAGCCATATCGACAATATCTACTCCTCTAGACATCGCCATCGCTTGAAATAATGCTGGATCTGCTAAATTCCACCACCCAAGTTTCTCAATAACTTCCCTACTCATCGCATGTGGAATTGCGATTAAAGATCCAACAACAAGCTCCTTTTTATTCAAATAGCGATTCAGCATGAATTTTCCAACTGTCGTATAATGTGGTCTCATCTTTAAATAAACCGACCATGTTAAATTATTCACAACAATTTGGTGCCCCTGCCGAATCCCTTTCACGAAACATTGTAACTCTTTACTCTCAATAACGATGTCACCATCTAAAAACAAGACAATTTCACCTTTTGCTTCTCTTGCTCCAATTGCCCGTCCCACATCATTGCCAAGAGAATGTTTATAATAAATCACATGACAATGATGTTGTATTGCTATTTCTTTCGTCCCATCTGTCGATCCATTATCTACTACGATAATTTCATACGGCTTCAGCTTCTCCACTTCTACTAAAACTTGAGATAACGTACTTGCTTCATTATGCGCCGGAATAACAACTGATACTCTCATACTTGTATCACGCTTACCCTTCCAAGCGAACATAGGCAATAATAGGAGTACGCACAATTACATCTTCCGGTGGTCCATAGGAAGGAGAAGTACGAACACTTACTGCCCCGTCTGTCACAGATAAAAGAATGCCTGCAACAATTTCTACAGCTGTCACAACTTGCACTAACTCACCAACATGGTTACGCAGTTCATCAGTAAATAACATATATAACTCTCCTTTCTTACACTTCTTTAATTGATATAATACTTGTAAATGGTAATAAAACTTCAGTTCCTATTCCTTCTTGCAGTATTAAGAAATCGTCGCCAACTGCTACAATAACACCTGTTAACTGCCCAACCGTCACAGTAATTTCGACGTTTTTACCTAAATATTGCTTTGCAATTTCTTTAAACGGTGATGTATTACATTCTTTTAAAATGTTACAAATAATCGATTGAAATTGACTTGATTTAATAAATTCTTCTGTAGCTTGCTTAGAATTTCTTTGAATAAATCTCGCAAAATTTTGCGAAAATAAAAGTCGTTCCACAGCAGGCAGTAACTTGTCATCTAAAAAATAACCTAATTGTCTATTAAACAGTCGGGATAATTTATGCCAATATTTTCTGAACAGACACATACACTTCTCCTCCTATTTATTTTTAAAATATAAAAAATACATTCATACATCTTAATGTATACAAAGCAGGCTTTTTATGTGATAGGTAAGACATACATTTTTCAAAGAAACAAGAATTTTTAACTAAATAAAAAAGATAGACGGTATCCCATCTATCTTTATAAGTATTTTAATTTTTAATTGTAACAATGGCAGCTGTACTGTAATAAACCGCTCGTGGTAATTCTGCCTGTTCACTGATAGAAGCTGTAACAAGAGAACCACCGCTTGCCGAAAAATGCTTAACAGCTTCTAACGGAATACCATCTTCTTTCACATCAATATGCGTGCCATCTCGCCAGTCTATTTTCTGCATTGTTGCTGAAAGGTCCCCAGTCACTTTACCAAATTCTTTACCATCCACCCCTAAAAAGATCCATTCCCATTTTGTTAAACTTAGTACTTGTTTCAACTCCCCAATTTTCTTTCCATCCATATTCGAAAAAATATAGAAGTTGCGTACTCCCATATTCTTTTGAACACGCAACAATCTTTCTCCTGAGTGATTATATAAATAAAATTGTTGCTTATGTAGTCCCTTAAAAAGAAAAGAGAGTACAGCTTGCCATACACTTTGAATAACAAAATCATACTCTTCTTTTAAAAAACCTACTGTATTTCCTTCTAATCCAAAGTACGTTATTACTTGAAATATCCCTACCTCTTTCCGAACAACAAATTTTTGTTGCTCAAGTAATTCAGAAGTCTCTATATTATAATTTTCCTGTTTAAGTATTTTTGATCTTCGTTTTTCTATAAAGCTATATATTAATAATCCAATTGCTGGTAGTAAAATACCTATTAATTGCAGATTGTCTTTCTCTGAAGTGAATAGCATCCCTTTTTTATATTCCATCACTAATCCAATTGCAACGATAATCCATACAATGACAGATACAAAAAAAATACGTTTCGCATTACGTGCGTGATGCTTATGTATACTCATATCCCGTCCCCTTTTCCATTTATCCCGCTATTTGCCGGGCAGTAAGACCCACACTTCAAAATTCGGCGAAAGCAAAGAAGTTAGGTCGGTGATCGACTGTCCGTAAAAGCCCGATTGGTGAAGGCTAATAATCAGTGGGGGATGAAGAAAACCCCCACTGATTAAAGTTTCACTTTATTTCATTATCCCATTGCACATACACTTCCTCAAGAAAAAAAGACTATCCAAAAAAGACAGTCATTTACACTTCAATATTTCGTAACATCGTATAAATATCGTTATTCACTTTACCAAATGATTTAATGTTATTTTGAATGTTAGATAATAAAACAACATATACACTACCATTTTTACTAAAACCATTTAAACAATTCCAACCTGGCATTACACCATGATTTGAATAGCTTCCTGGATCTACATACCAGCCAAATCCGTAATCTTTTTTCACAGCAGTAAACATTTGATTATAACTCTCTTTTGAAATTAATTTTCCAGAGAAGAGTGCTTCATTAAATAAATATAAATCATGTGCGCTCGTATATATATCACCACAACCATATAGTTGTGACATGCTCGGAATATTAGGTGTTGTCATATTGTTATTCACTATTTTATAACCCGTTGATGGGAATCTTGTTTGTTCCAACGCTGTACCAAAACCAGAATGTTTCATACCCGCGGTCGCAAAAATATGCTGTTTTATATATTCTTCGAGCGACTGTCCACTTACCTTCTCAGCAATGTAAGCAAGTATAGAATAGTTTGAATCAGAATACTTCCATTTCTCTCCCGGACTCCCAATACGCTTTTGCTTTCCTATTCGTTTGATCAATTCTTCATGAGAAATATCCTCTGTCCCCTGCTCATACTCTGGAATTCCCGATGTATGTGTTAATAGATGTTTTAACTGTATGCTATTACCTTGAGGAAAGTCTGGAATATACTTTGTAACTGTATCCTCTACTTGTAACTTATTTTGATCTTTTAATTGCATAATAGCAGTCGCTACAAACGCTTTTGAAATAGAACCAATATAAAAGGTCGTCTCTGAATTATTCGGCACTTGATTCTCTTTATTAGCCATGCCGTATCCTTTATTCACAAGAACTTTCCCATTCTTCACAATAACAGCTGTTCCACTAAATCCCATGCTCTGTAAATATTGATCCAATTGAGCATTTTCATTAATTTCTTGAGGTGGTCCCTCAGCAGGCTTCTCCACAGCTTGCGCTTGCTTCACTTGTTCTTCCTGCTCTTTTTGTTTTTGTGCTTCTTGCTTCTTTTTTTCTTCTTCTTTCTTTTTTAGCTCTTCTTGTTTTTTCATTTCTGCTGCCGCTTTTAAAGTTTCCTCTTTCTTATTAAGCGCAACAATTTTTGTATACATGAAATATACAAGTGATAATAGTAAGACGAGAATGATTGTTCTTTTTATGTATACAATCGGCCGACGTGCTTTCCCATTTGCATTATTTTTTTCCTGATCCATGATTGCCTTTTTCCCCTTATTTACCGATAATTTACTTTTAATTTTCACCTATATTTTGGATAATCTATTCTATAACATCACTACTTTATCACGCACTGTACATATAACCAACCTATATGTACAAAAAAGAAAAAGAAAATTTACAAAAGTAAGATTCCCGTTAAATTTTTAACATAAAAAAAGAGGATATCCTCTAAAAACTGATATTATCAGTCTTTTTGGATATCCTCTTATTTAATTATTTATACGTGTTTTTTCATATCATCGGCAACAGATTCAACATTTGTACCTACGATAACTTGTACACTTGTGTTACTTAATTTCATAACACCTTTCGCACCCGCACGTTTTAATGCAGCTTCGTTTACTTGACTAGCATCTTTCACTTGTAAGCGTAGACGTGTTGCACAGTTATCAATAACTGTTAAGTTGTCTTTTCCACCTAAAGCTGCTACGTAAGTTTCACCAATTGAACCTGCAACTGGTGCATCACCCTCTTCAACTAACTCATCGTCATCTTCACGACCAGGAGTTTTCAAGTCAAACTTCTTAATTAAGAAGTAGAATACTACAAAGTAAATTACTGCGTAAATTAAACCGATTCCCGCTAGCAATACTGGTTTCGTTGCAATACCAAAGTTTAAGAAGTAATCAATTGCACCGGCACTAAATGTGAAACCATCGTGAATGCCAAGTGATGTTGTTACGAATAAAGAAATACCTGTTAACACGGCATGAATACCATATAATACTGGTGATAGGAACATGAATGAGAATTCAATCGGTTCTGTAATACCAGTTAAGAATGAAGTCAATGCTAGGCCACCTAACATACCTGTAACCATTTTACGTTTTTCTGGTTTAGCAGCTGCAATCATTGCGAAACATGCTGCTGGTAAACCGAACATCATAACTGGGAAGAAACCAGTCATAAACATACCTGCTGTTTTATCCCCTGCAAGGAAGCGAGCAATATCACCATTTACAACGTTACCTGCTGCATTTGTAAAGTCACCAAATACGAACCAGAAGTATGTGTTCATTACATGGTGTAAGCCAATTGGAATTAATAGACGGTTTAATAAACCAAATAGACCTGAACCAACTGCACCTAAATTAACAATTCCATGAGCCAATGCATCGATGCCATTTTGAATTGCTGGCCAAATTTGTGCGAATAGAATTCCTAATATTAGCATCACAACCGATGTAACAATCGGAACGAAACGTTTTCCAGCAAAGAAACCTAACCATTCTGGAAGTTTAATCTTATGGAATTTATTATAAAGGAATCCTGCTATAACGCCGACAATAATACCACCTAAAACTTTCATATCCACTTTAGTCGATAATTCGGCGGCCTTAGATACTTGTGTCATTGTATCTGCCAGCTTAGATGGATCTATATTTGCGCTATTACCTATTAAATCTTGAACTTTACCTAATTTATCTTGTAATTCTACAGTAGAATATCCCTTACTAAGTGCATCAATACTGTTTTTCATAACCAGATAACCAATTGCACCTGCAAGACCTGCTGCACCACTACCATCAACTGAAAGACCGATTGCAATACCAATTGCAAAAATAAGTGCTAAATTATCAAAAACCGCTGCGCCGGCCTGTGCCATAACAGGAATATCAAATACATCTGGTTGCCCTAAACGAAGCAATAATCCTGCTGCTGGTAGTACGGCAATTGGAAGCATTAGCGCTTTACCAATACGTTGTAAAAACTGCAACATTTTAATTCCCCCTATCAAATTTATGAAATCGTTATCATTATAAGTACGCTTTAGAAAACGCTTTCTATTTACATAACCATAATAACATATAGTTGTATAGATGTGTAGTTTTTATTTCCGAACTTTTTATGGATAAGTTTTCTATTTCCAAACTGTTATATAAAAGGGGAATTCTCCTCTTTTATTACAGAATAATCTAAACTAAAGACCCACTATAGAACATGTAACTTTCGTTTTATCATTCCACTTTTTCATGTTATTATTTATTTCCGAGCATATCGGGAAAAGTAAACTTAGTTAATTCGAAATAGGAGCGGTGGTACTATGCAGTGCATTGAAACAAACAACTTACAACAGTTGTTAGAACAAGTAAAACCATATACGAAAAAAGGAAAACTTGCTACTTATATCCCCGAACTAGGAAATGCAAATCCAGACGATTTAGGGATTGCCATTTTCCATAAAGAAACAGAATATATCCATGCTGGTAACTCACAGACATTATTTACTCTTCAAAGTATTTCCAAAGTAATTACACTTGCACTTGCACTTTTAGATCGCGGTGAAGAATATGTATTTTCTAAAGTTGGAATGGAACCAACTGGTGACCCATTCAATTCTATTATTAAGTTAGAAACGACAAGCCCATCTAAACCTCTTAATCCAATGATTAATGCGGGAGCATTAGCTATCACAAGCATGTTAGCAGGACAAGATAACGAAGAAAAAATGGAGCGTATCCTTCATTTTGTACGGGAAATAACAGATAATCCTACTATTAATTATTCTTCTAAAGTTGCCAATTCAGAATTAGAGACGGCTTACTTAAATCGTTCACTTTGTTACTATATGAAACAAAATGGAATTATCGATTGTGATATTGAGGAACTTATGGATTTATACACTCGTCAATGTGCAGTTGAAGTAAACTGTATTGATTTAGCACGTATTGGTTTAATTTTTGCAATGGACGGATATGATCCATATAAGAAAAAACAAATTATCCCTAAACATATTACGAAAATCTGTAAAACATTTATGGTTACATGCGGTATGTATAACGAATCTGGTGAATTTGCAATTCGTGTTGGTATCCCTGCAAAAAGCGGTGTAGCTGGTGGTATTTTCGGTTGCGTAAAAGGCGAGTTGGGTATCGGCATTTTCGGGCCAGCTTTAGATGCAAACGGAAATAGTATCGCTGGTTTTAAAATTCTTGAACTTCTTTCTGCTCAAGAAGGTTGGAGCATTTTTTAATTGGGCGGTATCCTGCTAATATAGCAGGATTTTTTTACGGAAAATTCATTGTTACTGGTCATCAATATCCTTACAAAAACAGTACTGAAAGTTTCTCTTTATTATGCATATTTGCTCCCCCCTCCTGAATAGTATAGTACAACCTAGCGCTATATGTGGAGGTGTAAAAGATGAAACTAATATTTCAAATGGCGAAACAACCTGTTCTTGAAAAAACAATTGTTCTTTTTATATTGAGTATTGTAGAAAGCTTAAAGCTAAAAGTTGTTTCACTCGACGAAGCTCACCGATACATATTCAATTTAGAAGTACTTGAACTATTAATGGATCGAAACATCGATGATCAAGTACTAGAGCTTATACATTTCGGAATGGGACTCGAAGATATTCATCATGTACTCCCTGAAGAACTTGAGCATAGTATTGAGGAACTAAAATGGCTTTGTATCCAAGTTTTAAGTGAATATAGTATGCACGAGGAATCGGAACAATTAATTGAAGATATACGCTAAAAAGCACCTTTGTAGGTGCTTTTTATGTTTATTAAGAAATAAATATCCGATGTCGATATATGAAATTTATTCAAGTATTTCCGAGGAAATGCTCGAACATTGCCTTTCTATGTTTACAACAACTGATCTATCCCAATAAGAATTAATAATACGCCTGCAATTACCGTCGCCCATTTCCCTAAGTATTCCGCTAAAAATCGTTTTCCTATATATGAAAAGCCACTAATACAAATGAAACTAAACACCCCAGAAATACATGCCGTAAGCCACAGATTCAAATTTGTTACTCCAGCATCAAACCCACCTGCAATATTATTAATAGATAATGCCACCCCTAAAACAAGAGCCTCAGAAAAACTAATTGTTTTCGATCCATCAAAATCTGCTTTTTCTGGATCACGTAAAATCCCCAAAAGTACACTACCATCTTTAGATTCTATGGTGTCCTTTTTACTCAAGAAAGGCTGACATAAAATAAACACTCCGATTATCCCTAAAACAATTGCTCCAATCAGGTTTGCTGTAAACTCTGAAATAAATAATGCGATCCAATTCCCCAAAAAACCAGCTAATAAAGTAAATAAAAAACCAAAAAATGCGATGATAAAATTGTTAAACCACGAAATACGAATTTTACGAATGCCATATGCAATCCCAACACCTGCATTATCTAAATTAGAAGCAATTCCGATTAAAAGAATTGAAAATATACCTGCCGTACTCATAAACAGTCACCCCTTTTTCTCACTTCTCAATGCATATTATGAAAATGTTGAGCAACTGTGCCTGTCTGTTTCATATACTTGTAATAAATGCTCAACATTTTTTCAACAATAAAAAGGGGTGCCTTCACTATGCCTAAAGAAAACCCAAACGATCGTCTTGGTAAATTAATCAAAAAGCTTTTAAAAGAACGTGCCTTATCCATGCGCCAACTAGGAATACTTACAAATATTGATCCAGCAACAATCTCAAGAATTATGAATGGTAAACAACAACCAAAACAAAAACATCTACAAAAATTTGCAGAATGTCTGCAAGTTCCGCCTCAATTGTTATTTGATGAAATGTATCCTAATTCTCCTCACATAAATAAAGAAAAGACGGATATGTATACATCTCTTGATACAATTCAGCAAACTTTACAATCCTCTAACTTATTCGACTTCGATTACACAACAACTCGCGTAAAACAAGAACTTGAAACTTATGAACGCTATGCTCAAACAACAGAAGGTGAAAAACGTATTCATGAAAGTTTTTCAAGCAAGTTAGAACAGATTGATAGTGCAGGCCCTTTCATTGAACAATTAACAGATATGTATCAACAATTTTGTAATGAAACCATTTCAAAAGAAGAACGTGCAATTCTTGGGGGTGCATTACTGTATTTCATTTTATCGACAGACATTATCCCCGACTATCTCTTTCCAATTGGCTATTTAGATGATGCAATTGCTGTTGAATTAGCAAAAGAGAAATTAATTGAACTAAAACGAAAGACATAGAAAAATAAAGTAAAACTTTAATCAGTAGGGGTTTTGTTCATCCCCCACTGATTATTAGCCTTCACCAATCGGGTTTTTATGGGCCGTTGATCTCCCACCTAACTTCTTTGCTTTCCCTGAATTTTGAGGTGGGGGGCTTACTGCCCGGCGAATAGCGGGATAAAAAACTATTTCAGCTGTTGTTTAAGTTCAACTCTGAAATAGTTCACTAAAAAATCGTACAAGTTGCAGACCCGTACGATTTCAATATACAAATCTATTTTTTCGTATGACACCATTCATATATGAACGCCGTTATTACTTTTGTAAATTCAATTAACTGTTCAACTTCAACTTTCTCATTTACAGAATGGGCCTCTTCTAGTGTACCTGGCCCATAAATAATGGCGGGGATATGAAATTCACTAAACCACCCACCATCCGTTACTGTTGCAGACATATCTAAAATTGCATTTTTAGATAAAATAGATTCATGTACCGCACTAAGAGTTTTTACAGCTACATGTTCACTATCTACTTCTAAAGAAGGAAAAATTTCACCACGATCCACAATCATCGACTCTCCGCCCCACTTAAATTGCGGTGGATTTTCACTTAACCATGGATCAGCAGCTGCTACTTTTCTTATATACGCTTCTATTTCTTCTATTATTTGTTCATGCGTTTCGTTTGGATAGAAGTGTACTGTTATCCACAATCGGCACTCATCAGCAATAAACGCTGCATGCCGGCCACCTTCAATAACAGCTGGATTAATTGTTGTTGTTCCCGATGGATAGCCTTCATACGTTTTCATGACTGCCCAGTGGCGCTCCAGTTCTTGTAAGCTTTGCACAATTTTCATCATTTTTTCAATTGCACTCGCTCCAAATAGACGTCCTCCGGCATGAATCATTTGTCTACGTGTTGCATCATGAAACGTTCGCGGGCTTTTCACAGTAATCCATCCAGTAATTACGCCCCCCTGTCCTTGCATATGTAAATTGCTCGTATCCACTACGACTGCAAAATCAGCATCATAACCACGTTTACAACATTGAAGTGTTCCTGCTTCTCCTACTTCTTCTCCAATTACTGATTGAAATATTAGATCACCCGGCAATTCAATTCCCGCTTCTTCTAAAAGCTGAATAGCAAATAAGGATCCAGCTAATCCACCTTTCATATCTGCCGCGCCTCTTCCAACTAACCAGTCGTCTTTTATAAACGGCTCAAACGGATTTGTTTCCCATGCCTCATCTATCGACACTTCAGCTACATCCATATGTCCATTAATAATAAGACTTTTATATGTCCCGCTTTCCGTCCCTTTTTTTACACCAACAACGTTCGGGTCATTCGGATATACATCCCATTTATCAATACTAAAATTTCGTTTTCTTAGAAAATCTGCAACAAATTCTTGTGCTTCATTTGTATTTCTCGCTGGTGGCGCTGGTGTTTCAAAACGAATTAATGTTTTTGTAAGTTCGAGCAATTCCTCTTTCCTTGAATCTATTTGTTTTAACAACTGCGAAATTTCTGGATTCATCGCTAATTCCCCTTTGCATACGTAGTATGTTTCCAGCTTTATTTTCACAAAAAAAGAGACTGTTTACAATTTTACAGTCTCTAAATGACTCACTATTATAAAGTGAAACTATAATCAGTGGGGAGGTTCATCCCCCACTGATTGTTAGCCTTCACCAATCGGGCGTTTACGGGCAGTTTATCTCCAGCCGAATTTTGAAGTGGAGTTTTACTGCCCGTTAATGCGGGGTAAACTTTCTAATTCAGTTGTGTTTGTCTTTTCAATATGTTCTACGCTACTTCTCTTATTTCTGGTAGCGCGATAAAACAGTAAACAAACAATCATAAATGGAATACCACAATATAAAGCCATTCTTTGTTCAGGAATAAAAGCCATGCCAACAATTACTGTTAAATTTAATACTAACGCAAGAAGTGGAACAAATGGATACAATGGTGTTTTAAATTTCAAATCCTTAATATCTCCGCCCTGCTTTACGTATGTCCTTCTAGCTAATAAGTTAGATAAAGCAATCGATGCCCAAACTAATATTGCTCCGAACCCTGCAATTGAAAGAAGCCATAAATAAACTGTATCTTCCGCATAAATACCTGATAATAATGAGAGGCATCCTACAATCGTGCTTACAATCAACGCATAAATAGGAACACCGTTTTTAGATAACTTACCAAAAATCGGGCTAATCATTCCTTGATTAGACATAGACCATAGCATACGGGAAGTTGCATATAATCCTGAATTCGCAACCGATAATACCGCTGTAATAATAACAAAATTTATAATATCAGCCGCATAAGGAATACCAATTTTATCAAATACGACTACAAATGGACTTTCTATTACGCCTGCTTGCTGCCAAGGAAATAGTCCTGCAAGAATAAAAATAGATAGTACAAAGAAAACGAGTATGCGCCAAACTGTATTATTAATTGCCTTCGGGATCGTTTTCTCTGGATTTTCACTCTCACCAGCTGCAATTCCAACTAGTTCTGTTCCTTGGAAAGCAAAATTAACTGCAATCATTGTAATTAAAATTGCTGATAATCCATTTGGAAACAACCCTCCATAATCAGTAAAACTAGAAAACATCGGTGCTGGTTCGTTTCCTTTCATATCTAGAAAACCGAACATCGCTGCCCCGCCCAAAATAATAAATGCAATGATTGTAATTACTTTAATACTTGCAAACCAAAATTCAACTTCCGCAAAACTTCTTGAAGATAACGCATTAATAGCAAAGAGCAGTACTGCGAACACTACACACCAAATCCATGACGGTACATCGGGAAACCAGCGTTTCATCAAAATACTAACTGCAATTAATTCAATGCCTATCGTAGCAGACCAGTTTAGCCACGACATCCAGCCGACTACATAACCCGCTGCAGGCGAAATGTGCTTTGTTGCATACGTTTGATAAGATCCTGCATCAGGCATTGCAACCGCTAACTCTCCTAGACAGAGCATCGTTAAATACATAACAAACCCGCCAACAAGATACGCTATAATCGCTCCTCCAGGTCCAGCTTCATGAATTGTATAACCAGATCCTAAAAAAAGACCCGTACCAATAACCCCTCCGAGTGCAATCATAAATATGTGCCGACTTTTCAATTCCCTTTTTAATCCTTGGCTTTGATCCATCACATAAATCCCCCCTTTTCATTTTTTAAAACCCATTAATTGTAAGCGCTTTTAAAACTCTTCATCGTAAAATTAATTATTAAAAAGTGCAAAATACATATCACTTATATTAATCACTACCTGTTATTAAAAGGTCATCCCTTACTGTTATTAATAGTTTTTGATCAGCGATAGCTTGTCCTTCTACCACTTCTAAAGATTCGATATAACCACTGATGCCTACCTTAATTTCTACTTTCTGTTTATCTATCGTTTCAATTAACGCTAATTTCTCCCACTCATATACGTAAGAACTTTCAGTAACAAATAATTTCTCTACTTTCCCGTAACAAGGACTATACACGCCTTCTATAACCGTCTTCACTTAATAAATTCCTCCTCTTAATTAATTTGCACTGAAATGTCGCATACCCTATGAAAAGTTCTAATTCATCCACTCCTTTCATTTAAAGATTTCAATTATTATTTATGCAAGATACGTACCAACCTCAATATCTATATAAAAATTAAGATTTCGTACAAAAAAATCTACATAACCGCAAAATTTTTCTATCATTTAAAAAGTTTTGAAAGAAAATAGCAAAAAAATTTTGCGATTTTATGAGAATTTTAATAAAATTATAAAAAGTCAGTCTTCATAGGGTGAAACGAGGAGAAGATGATACATGCATACAGAAGAAATTAATTTTAAACAAATTATTGAAATGAATGCGCTATATGAAGCTTTACTCAATGAACTCGATATCGGGATTCATATTATTAATGAGGAAAGTAAAACGATTATCTATAACCGCAAAATGATGGAAATTGAATCAATGAACCGCTTAGATGTGCTATATAAAAGTCCCTTAGAGGTATTTGCATTTGAAGAAAATAAAAATAGTACTCTTATAGAGGCATTAAAATTTGGAAAAACAAAAAAAAATATAAAACAAACGTATTTTAACAATAAAGGACAAGAAATTACGACGATTAACGATACTTTCCCTATAATAGAAAATGGAAAAATTAAAGGTGCTATTGAAATTTCAAAAGAGATTAGTCACTTAAAGCAACCAATAAAAATGAGCCCTTCTCGAAAACAAAATACTAAATTCACCTTTGACCACATAATTGGTGATTCTGGAGCTATTCAATCAATCATTGCAGAAGGAAAGAGGGTAATTCGTACATCCTCATCTATACTTCTTGTAGGAGAAACAGGGACTGGCAAAGAACTATTTGCACAAAGTATACATAATGAAAGTCAGCGTTCAACAAAACCGTTTATTTCACAAAATTGTGCAGCTATACCTGATACCCTAATGGAAAGCTTATTATTTGGTACGAATCGAGGTGCCTTTACAGGAGCAATAGATAAATCTGGTTTATTTGAAGAAGCAAATGGTGGGACTTTGTTGTTAGATGAAATCAACTCATTAAGCCCAACGCTTCAAGCTAAGTTACTACGGGCTATACAAGAAAAAACAATACGAAGAATCGGAGGCGCACAAGAAAAAGAAATTGATGTTCGTATTATAGCAACTATTAATGAAGACCCTCTTGAAGCTATTGCACACAATCGGTTAAGAGAAGATTTATATTACCGATTAAGCGTCGTTACTTTATGTCTTCCACCTTTACGGGAACGAAAAGAAGATATTCCAGCTCTTGTTCAGCACTTTATCGAAAAGTACAATATTCAATTCGGGCTCAGCGTAACGGATGTAGATGTACATGTAAGAGAATTCTTTTATGTATACGATTGGCCCGGAAACGTACGAGAATTGGAACATATAATTGAAGGTTCAATGAACTTAATAGAAGATGAAAATATCATTACAGCGTTTCATATACCCACTCACTTTCGCGAACGAATAAAAAAAGAATTCAATATGCAACCTTCACTAACTAATTACAATGCTGATACACCTAAAACTTTAAAGCACACGATAGAAGAAATAGAAAAAAACTACATCACTCAAATTCTTAAAGAGAATAATGGTAATATCTCACAAGCAGCAAAATTTTTAGGATTGAGTAGACAAAACTTACAATATCGAATTAAAAAACTTCATTTACAAATATGAAATGAACCTTTCTCCAATCGTAGAAAAATTGGTAAAATGTGTTAAACTAAACATATAACATGCTAGAAAGGGGCGATATATATGAGTAATGATAAAAAATTAAAGTTAATACAATACTTATACTTTTTCCCTACTATTCTCTGTATGATGTTATTCATTAATGCCGATGTAAGCAGCTCTCCTTATGCAAAGCTATTAGGAACAATTTTCGGCTCCTTTGCAGCTATTATGCTTGCTGCTTTTTGGAATTTGAAAATACGTATGAAGAAAGAGAAATCTTCTTAACAGCAAAACATAAAAAAATCGAGCCTACACAGCTCGATTTTTTACTGATTAAAACTCAACACTCTCCAAATACAAACCACTTGCCTCAGCAAGACAATTGATTTGATTGCGCTGTTTTTCCTCTAAAATGTTCGGAATTGCTTCAGCATCTAATTGTCCTAATCCAACTTCAATTAATGCTCCAACAATTTTTCGCACCATATTATGAAGGAAGCCGTTACCACTTACTCTAATTTGTACAAATCCTGCCTCTTCAGAAACCTCAAGCGTATATACTTCTCGAACCATAGACTTTTTCTTAGATTTTGCATTTGAAAAAGCAGTAAAATCATGTGAACCAACTAAATGTTTCGCAGCTTTTTTCATGCTTTCCACATTTAATTTTTTATTCACGTGCATGCTGTGTTTACGCATGAATGGGTTCGTATGCTCTTCATTCCAAATCTTATAAAGATATGTTTTCGCCTTAGAGTTGTAACGAGCATGGAAACGATCTGGCACTTCTTCCACACTTGTAATACTAATATCATTTGGTAAATATTGATTTAAATACTTTTTCACTTTATGTTCCACTAACTTCTCATCACTCTTAAAGTTAGCCACTTGATTCAAAGCGTGTACACCAGCATCCGTTCTACTACAGCCGATAATTTCAATTTCTTTCCCGACCATTTCAGATATGACACTCTCAATTTTCCCTTGAATCGTATTATCATTATTACCGAGACGTTGCCACCCTTTATAACGCGCACCGTCATACTGAATCGTTAATTTATAATTGTGCATAGTATTCTCCTTCATAGAAAATATTCCCTCATATCGTGAGGGAATATGAATAAACTTTACTTTTTAACAAGTCTTACTACATTTTCTACATGAGCTGTATGTGGGAACATATCAACTGGCTGCACATATTCCACTTCATAACTCTTCATTAATGCATTCACATCACGTGCTAACGATGAAGGATTACAAGATACGTACACAACTCGTTTCGGCTGTACTTTTAAAATTGTTTCCAATAATTTATCATCGCAACCTGTACGTGGTGGATCGACAACAATTACATCTGGACGCCATCCTTCTTTTACCCACTTTGGTAACCATTGTTCAGCTTTACCTGCTTCATACTTCGTGTTTGTAAATCCGTGACGTTTCGCATTTTTTCTTGCATCTGCAATCGCTTCTGGAATTACATCCATACCACGTACTTCCGCCGCATCATTCGCAAGCCAAAGACCAATTGTACCAACACCACAGTACGCATCTACAATTTTCTCATTCCCTGTTAAAGCAGCTGCTTTTTTCGCTTCATCATATAAAACAACCGTTTGCTCTGGATTCAGTTGGAAGAATGCACGTGCTGATAATTCAAATGATAAATCACCAAGTGTTTCTTGAATTACTTCTTTTCCAGCTAATTTAAATGTTTTGTCGCCAAAAATAACAGATGTTTTACGCCAGTTTACGTTTTGCATAATTGATTTAACAGCTGGCATCTGTTTTTGTACTTCTGCAATAAATTGTTCTTTATTTGGCAGTTCTTCTTTTGTTGTAATAAGTGTAACTTGTACTTCCCCTGTTTGAACTGCAGTACGTGTTACAATTGTGCGTACTAAACCTTTTTGTTTTTTCTCATTGTAAATAGAAACATTTAGTTTTTCTAATATACGTCTTACAACTTTTGTCGCTTCATTCGTTGCTTTATGTTGAATCATACAATGGGCAATATCAATTAACTGATGTGAGTTTTGTTTATATAACCCTGTAATAACTTTCTCGTCTTTACGCCCCACTTGTAATTGACTCTTATTACGATAATGCCATGGATTTTCCATACCAAGCGTCGGACGAATTTTCTCTTCCAAAGTGTTATTCATGTACTTCTCAAATGCTTGTACAACGATATCACGTTTTTGATTTAATTGTTCTTTATAATCTAAATGTTGTAGCTGACAGCCACCGCACTCCTCATATACTGGACATGGCGCTTTCACACGATGTGGTGAAGCTTTACGAACCTTTTTCACTTTCGCTTCAGCGAAGCCACGCTGAATTTTCGTTGTCTCAGCAACGACTTCTTCTCCTGGTAATGCCCCTGGAATGAAAACAACTTGTCTCTTAAAATAACCAACGCCTTCTCCGTTAATCCCAAGACGTTTAATTGTCACAGGAAACGTTTGACCAACTTCCAACTTACTCTCATGTTGCTTTTGTATCATGATTACACCTCTACTCTATACTTTTCCATAAATATAACGCTGCATAACTGCAGTATGGTTCACACTCTTGTTTCACGTTTTCTAAAAATGCATCATCAGGTTTATCATCTAATTGAAATACACCTTGCACTGCACGCTGAATCCCAATGTCCGCTTTCGGAAACATATTTTTCCGCCCAAGCCCAAACATTAAAAAGTTTTGCACTGTCCATGCACCAATTCCCCTAATTGGCAACAATTGTGCTGAAACTTCTTCTTCCGTCCCAGTTTCTATACTCGCTAAATCTAATGTACCACGGGCAATACGTTCTGCTAATCCTACTATATATTCAGCCTTTCGCTGACTAAACTTCTGCTCTCTCAATTCTTCTATTGAAATATTTGCTACTATTTCCGGAGTAGGGAAAAAGAATACACCGTTCTTCTCTGTTCCATACCGTTTCACAAATTGTTCTGTTAGCACAGTAGCAAATTTCAAATTTATTTGTTGGTGAATGATACAGCGAAGAAGACAAGCAAAATAATCAAATTCTAAAATAATTGGAGTATAAGCATATGTTTCAAATAGTGGACGTAATGATGTGTTTAAAAAATGATTTTGTATATCTTGAAACGGTTCATTCCAATGAAAAATGGCCCTCATTCGTTTCATGACTTTCTCCGGATCTCCTGTCTGACTAGAAATCCAAAACTGTGGATTTTGAACAGTACCAATCCCTTGCAAGCGAACAACAACCTGTTCCTCGTCTATACAAAGCGGGACATAAATGACTTTCTCATCTAATTGAATGACGTTGAGAGGATCAAAAGATAAACGTTTTAATACTTCTTCAAAATGATACGGATACTCTAACGTAACATGTTCGCTCCACATACGTTTCCCCATCCTTTTTACACATCATTATAGCATGAGAAAACCGCAAGCATACATGCTTACGGTTGATTGCTTTTCACTAAGTCATCTAGACTTTTAAAATGATACCCTTTCTCGCGCAAATCATCAATGATTTTCGCAAGTGCTTCTGCATTATCTTTTGATATTGCATGAAGTAATAAAACAGATCCTGGATGAATCATCGTCATTACATTGTTATGCGCATATTGCCACCCTCTTTGCTGATCCACTTTCCAATCAAGAAATGCAAGTGACCAAAATACATTATAGTAGCCCATTTCTTTCGTAAGAGCTAATGTTCTTTCACTAAATACGCCGCGCGGAGGACGTACATATTTCACTTCTTTTTGCCCTGTTACTTTTTTTATTTCCTCTGTTACACTCGTTAATTCTTCACGAAGTTTTGCATCGTTTACTGCTGTAAAATCTGGGTGACTCCAAGAATGATTCCCAATAATATGCCCTTCATTTTTCATTCGTAACAACAAATCTTTTTGGGTTTTAATATAATGCCCTGTTACAAAGAAAGTGGCTGGTACCTTCTTCTCTTTTAATACATCTAAAATCTGGCCTGTATAACCATTTTCATATCCATTATCAAATGTTAAATAAATATCTTTTTTCTTCGTATCCCCTAAATAAAATCCGCCATTTTTTTGTAGCAATTCTGTATAAAGTTTCCCTGCATCTGGTACTATTTCATTTTTAGGACGCGGAATTCCCCAGTTATGTGGAGTGTTTGTATAAGCCAATGTTGAAACTGGAACAAGTGCCATCATAATTGAAAAAATGAGACCTATATATAACCATTTATATTTCATAAATAGTCTCCTTTCCATATATAATCGTACCTGTAGTTTCTGTTTCTCTGCTTTCTTTCATGCTGAACATGTTTTTCTATATATACCAAAAAAATGCACCTCGAATCATTCGAGGTGCATTTTTGTTTACTTAAATACTGGCTCTTTAAAGCTCGCTAATTTTTCAAGCGATGTTTTATCAACATCAGCATGTAAACTATTACCATGAGAGTCCATCGTTACAACTGCTTTAAAACCTTCAATACGTAAATGCCACATTGCTTCTGGAATACCAAATTGTAAGAAATCAACATCTTTCACTTCTTTAATACATTCCGCATAATATTGCGCCGCACCACCAATTGCGTTTAAGTACACGCCGCCGTGTTCTTCTAATGCTGCTAATGTTTTTGCACCCATGCCGCCTTTACCAATTACAGCACGAATACCAAATTTCTTCATAATATCCCCTTGGTATGGCTCTTCACGAATACTTGTCGTTGGTCCTGCTGCTTTAATTTGCCAATTGTCATTCTCGTCTTTCACTACAACTGGACCACAGTGATAAATAACTTGTCCATTTAAGTCTACTGGACAATCGTTATCCATTAAATGTTTATGGATTGCATCACGACCTGTATACATCATGCCATTAATTGTTACAACATCACCAACGCGAAGTTCACGAATTTGCTCTTCTGTAATTGGTGCTTGCAATACAATTTCACGTTGCTCTGTTTTTTCTTGCACTTCTTGCTCCAGTGTATCGTCGCCTTCTTGATATAGCCAATCCATAATTTCTCCTGTTTCAGGATGGATTTTTACACCAAGGCGGCGATATGCCCAACAATTATACGCAACAGATACGTAGAAGCTAGCTGGCAGGCGATTATATACGCCAATTTTACAACCAAGTAAAGTTGTTTCTCCGCCGAATCCCATCGTACCAATGCCAAGCTTATTCGCATTTTCTAATACATATTCTTCAAGTTTTTGTAACTCTGGTACAGGATTGATGTCATCTAATGTACGGAATAATTGATTTTTCGCTAATTCGTAACCTGATGTTCGGTCTCCCCCGATACCAACACCAATTACACCTGCACTACATCCTTGACCTTGTGCTTGATATACAGCATGAAGAAGGCATTTACGAATTCCTTCTAAATCACGGCCTGCGCGTCCAAGTCCTTCTAATTCACACGGTAAGCTATATTGAATATTTTTATTCTCACAACCGCCGCCCTTTAAAATTAAACGTGCATCAATATAATCTTTTTCCCATTGCTCAAACTTAATAACTGGTGTACCTGGTCCTAAATTGTTTCCACTATTGTCTCCAAAAAGAGAATCAACAGAGTTGGGACGAAGTTTACCATCTTTTGTCGCCCGCTCAAGCGCACTATAGATAGCTTCCTTCAGTTTTAATTGATTCACACCAACTGGTGTATAAATTTTAAAAGTTGGCATCCCTGTATCTTGGCAAATCGGCGAGATGTTATCATCTGCCATTTTAATGTTATTCGTAATTGTGCCAAGTGCCATCGCTGAACGAGTCCCTGCGTTTTCTCGCTCTTTCGCTTGTTGAATCGCACGACGAACATCTTTCGGTAAGTTCGTTGACGTTTCAACAACTAGTTGATACATGCTTTCTTGAAGCTTTTCCATTGTTACTTCCCCCTCAATTGTGAACGCTACCAAAACGTTACGAGATGAAAATTCCATCGTTATACTCTTCAGCCCTTTATTTATCCCGCATGAACGGGCAGTAACACTCCCACCTCGAAATTTGACTAGAGCAAAGAAGTTAGGTTGGAGCCCTGCTGCCCGTAAACGCCCGATTGGTGAAGGCTAATAATCAGTGGGGAATAAACTTCCCCACTGATTAAAGTTTCACTTTATTTCATGCTATTAAAGTATAAATGAGATTTTTCACAACTTGATTATACCTTTTTTTCTATATTCCTTCTATTATCCGTACAGAAAAAGGCTACCAATTTTGTATTGGCAGCCTTTTTAATATATTATTCGTCTTTTTTAAATTGCTCACATTTTAATTCTAATTCATCTAACATCGCAAGAAGACGATCTACATCTTCTAACTCTACTTCTTCAGGTTCAATTGTATCAATTACTTCAATGAACATATTTAAACGCTCTTTTAAATATACTAATTGTGTATCTTTATCTTGAATTGCTTTTCCCATGAAGGCACTCTCCTTTTAATTCGAGTTGCTTTTATTATACCGCAAAAATGATTGCTATGGGCATGAAATTTCATCAATTTTGTCACGATTATCCGCTATAATGTAAGCCCTCTCTCTTTTTCCGCTAAAAAGTTTCACTTTATAAAAAGTACATATTCTTCTATTATAGAGAATGGACAAATTGTTATTTCAATAGTCAAAGGAGTATTTCATATGACGATATCACAAAAAATGAAGCCGATTACTCCTTCTTACGATCCATGGGAAGCGTATATGGACCTTGAAGAGTACGGCAAACTACTATTAACAAACGTTGAGTTTACAACGACAACGTTATGCAATATGCGTTGCGAGCATTGTGCTGTTGGTTACACATTACAGCCGAAAGATCCAAATCCGCTTCCGATGGAGCTTTTATTAAAACGATTAGATGAGATTCCTCATTTACGTTCTTTAAGTATTACTGGCGGAGAACCTATGCTTTCAAAGAAATCCGTCGACAACTATGTAACACCACTCTTAAAATACGCTCATGAACGAGGCGTTCGCACTCAAATCAACTCAAACTTAACTATAGATTTAGCACGTTACGAACAAATTATTCCTTATTTAGATGTGCTGCATATTTCTCATAACTGGGGAACAATTGATGACTTCGTTGAAGGCGGATTTGCAATGATGGAGCGTAAACCTACTTATGAACAACGTGCAAAATTATTCGAACGAATGATTACCAATAGTAAAGCTCTATCCGATGCAGGTGTACTCGTATCAGCCGAAACGATGTTAAACAAAAGAACTCTACCACACATTGAACATATTCATCGTCAAATCGTTGAGGAAATGGGTTGTAAACGTCATGAAGTGCACCCGATGTATCCAAGTGACTTCGCTAGCACACTTGAAATTTTAACAAAAGACGAAATTCGAAAAGCTATTGAACATTTATTAGAAATTCGTGACGAAAATGTATGGATGTTATTTGGAACATTACCTTTCTATGCATGTAGTGATGATGAACGCGATTTAGCTACATTTAAGAAATTACATGAAAGTAAAAATGTAACTGTACGTAATGATCCAGATGGCCGTTCTCGTTTAAATGTAAACATTTTCGATGGAAATATTATTGTGACGGACTTTGGTGATGTTCCGCTTCTAGGAAACATACAAACAAATACATTACAAGAAGCATATGAGAAATGGAGCGCTTCAAAAACAGCAAAATCATTAAGCTGTCATTGCCCTGCGGTGAAATGTCTTGGACCGAATGTTCTTGTAAAAAACAGCTACTATCCAACAGAAGATTTCTTATCAAAAAAATCAAACCTTATGTTATAAATAAAAACGTCAGCTTATATGGGCTGACGTTTTTTTATTTCATTGCGCATGCGACGAGGAAATAAATTTAAAAAACAAATGATCATGAATTGGAATAGCTGCTCCAATTCCTTGAGAGGTAACATTTTTTACAACAAGTCTTTTTTGATTTCCTTTTAAAACAAGGTACACTTCTCCAAACGTTACTTTTCCTTTTTCATTTACTGCTGGCGTATAAGCATATAAATATCCAAGTTGACTCGGACTAATATTATACACACGCTCATGTCCTGTACCATAACCAATGGTCGTTTTAAATGAAAGTGGCAACTGTACTTTTTCAAGCGCTTTTAGCAGCATCATTTTTTTCACGTCTGTAGCATCTTTCATATCTGCTGTTAAATCGCCTTCAATCGTCTTTTGAGTTTCTTGCTTATAACGAAGTGGATATAAGCGATCTCCTCCTCGATTATCGTACACATTACGATTCACTTGTTTATATTCCCAATTAATCGATGTATCTACCGATTCATAATTTAAAGCCCATTGACCTAAATAAATTTTCGCGCGGTACCCTACTGCAAGCGGTGCATTTGAAATTGTCGTTTCATTAAACATCCGAATTAAGTCCGGATTTTCAATTTTAATATTTGCTGTTTTCAATAGTTCTTGAGCAAATTTACTAGGCTGCAAGCGCGGCAAATCTTGCGCATCGTTTGGAAACGTATTGTCTTTTGAAATATTTAAAACAGATGAAGGCATTTTTGTTTCTACCGTTGTCTTTGCAAAACTACTGTTAGGAAATAATAAAATAAACGAGACCATGGCTGAAAGACATATGCTGTATACTCGTTTCACCTGTCTGGCTCCTTCCTACATAAAGGTATATATACTACTTTGTTTATTGTTTTCTCTGAGCACAATTGTTATGCCTATTTTTCATAATAAATAAAAACCAATTCCCATAATGACGTACGCAGCTAATAAAGTGCCTCCTTCAAACCAGTTTGTATCCCCATCATTGGAGATTGCAATCGTTAAGAAAACAGCTGTAATCATGGACACAAGTTCTGGTATTGTAAACACTAAAGGCATCCTTTGTACAAAAAACATAGAAAGCAATACTAATACAGGAGCAACAAACATCGCAATTTGTAATGTAGAACCTACTGCAATTTCAACTGCAATATTTACTTTATTTTTATAAGCCATAATAATTGCAGATGCATGTTCCGCTGCATTTCCAACAATTGCAACGATAATAACCCCTATAAATAACTCTGACCAGCCAAATGACTTCGCAACCGTCTCAAATGTATGCACGAGAGCCTCCGACACATAAGCTACTGCAATCGTCGCTATCGCTAAAATAAGGAGTGCTTTACCTTTCGACCACTCTGGCTCTTCTTCATGCACTACTTCGTCACTTTTATGTTGATATACACCACGGTGCGTAACTAACTTAAATAGCAATGCAGCAAGGTACATAATAATCATAATAATAGATACGCCAATACTTAATTGATACGTCTTTCCCGCATCCATCTTCATTGAAAAAATTTCTGGAATAACAAAGGCTACGACAACAGCAAAAATTAATAAAGCTGAATTATGTCTTGCGTCGTAAACATTAAAGCTTTGTCTTTTATATTTTAATCCACCTATAAAAAAGGACAGCCCTCCTACTAATAGTAAATTTCCAAGTACAGAACCCGTTAACGAAGCTAACACAACTTCAATTAATCCTGCCTGAAGTGCGAAAATTGAAATGATAAGTTCAACGGCATTACCGAAAGTTGCATTTAATAATCCACCTATTCGAGGTCCAGAAACAATTGCCAAACTTTCTGTTGCTCTCCCCATAAACCCCGCTAATGCGATAATTGTAATGCAATATACAGCAAACATAATCGTTTGAGGCCAATGCATTGTTTTTCCGAGTACAGAAAGTGGTACACCTATAAGTGCTACTATAAGAAATATTTTATTAAACATGCTTTCCATCCTTCCATCGTATGTATTTCTCCTCATCATTAATATTATTCTTCTCCTAACTTGTCCGATTTCATCACAATTACGTTTAAAAAATCAGATTGAAGAAAACAGTATGAAAGATATTTAATTTATCTTGTTTAAACGGAGAAAATTATAAATTATGAAAAGAGGTTAAAAGTATGCACTTAAAAGAAAAAATTGCAACGATTATTCAAGGACAAAGAACAGGTGTGTTATCTACTGTACGTAATGAGAAGCCACACAGCGCTTTTATGATGTTTTTCCATGAAGATTTTGTACTATACGTTGCAACAGATCGACAATCAAAAAAGATAACAGATATCGAAAACAATCCAAATGTACATGTACTGCTTGGACGAGAAGGAAAAAAATTAGATGAAGATTATATAGAAGTTGAAGGCTTAGCTTCAATCGAGGAAGACTCAACATTAAAAAACAAGTTTTGGAATAATAGCTTAAAACGCTGGTTACTTGGTCCTGAAGACCCTAATTACGTATTAATAAAAATCAATCCTGACACAATTTATTACATCGATGGTGCAGGTACGACGGAGCCCGAGTTTTTACGACTATAAAATAAAACAAGCCCCCCTTAGGTGGGCTTGTTTTGTCGAAAAATTCTTCTGAAAAAAACAATAAAATAGGTGGAACTTTCTAAAGATTCTGTTATATAATAGCAGTAACTTAAATAAACTGTATTAAAACAGACTGAGAGGAGAAATAAAATTGATGAAAAGAGAAGAACGTAAAAACATGATTGAGTTTATTGAAAAGAAAAAAGGAATTGAGCGTGACGAATTATTGTTTATGACAGACGATGAAGTAGAACATATTTATAATGTAACTTACTTTTTATATGAGGAAATTGCAGAGTAGTATAATAATCCCCACCTTATTAAAAATATACGGTGGGGATTATTTCGTTATTAATACATGAGAATGATTTTCATGTATAATAATGTAAGATTGGAGGAATTTTACTATGAGCTCATGGCTATTATTCGCACTATTATCAGCAATTGCTGCTGCCCTTGTATCTATTTTTGGAAAGATTGGTTTAGATGGAATCGATGCCAATGTTGCTACGACAGTTCGTTCTATTATTATGGCATTATTTATGATAGGCGTTATTATTATACAAGGTAAATTTCAAAATATCGGCGACGTACTGCTAAATAAAAAAGCACTGCTATTTATCACATTAAGTGGGGTTGCAGGTGCTTCGTCATGGCTATTTTATTTTCTTGCCTTAAAAACAGGAAAGGTCTCTCAAGTAGCCCCTATCGATAAATTAAGTGTAGTGTTTTCTATTATTCTTGCGATGATTATACTCGGTGAAAAGTTAAACTTTATGACTGGTATCGGTGTAGTCTTTATTACAGCTGGTGTACTATTTATTGCTTTCAGCTAAAAAAACCGCTATTAGCGGTTTTTCTTTTTCTTTATGTAAAACCATACAATGCATGTAACAACTGCTGAAATGATTAAAATCCATATTCCATAATGATGTAAACTATACTCGACAAATCGCCACTTCTCTCCTAACTTCCAGCCAAGTCCGATAAAAACACTTATCCAAATGAGCGCACCACCGTAAGCGTACAAGCAAAAACGCCAAAGTGTTAAATTCGAAACCCCAGCAAAATATGCTGTTAAATGACGTACTCCTGGTATAAAGTAACCAATCATTAAAAGAAATGGACCGTATTTTTCAAATAAAACATGTGTTTTTTCAATGTGATGTTCTTTAATTCTAACTTTCGGCCCATATTTTTTTAAAACAGGCAGACCGAGTTTTAAACCTAATATGTAACTTAATGTAATACCTAACATCGCACCCGCCATCCCACTTGAAAAAGCAGCAGTTCCTGACATAACGCCTTTTGAAACATTATAACCAACAAAGGTCAATAAAAACTCGTCTGGTATCGGTAATCCGACAATCCCACCAGCCAATGCTATAATAATTCCAAAATACCCATAATGCGCGATTAACTCGCCAATATGTTGTTCCATTCGGAAGACACATCCTATGCACGATCGTTATTCCACATTTTGCCCGTTCTCTCTTTAAGACAAACATGGTATACATATTCACTATACATTGTTTTTATAATGAACTCTACTTCTACCCATTCTTTTAACAGCGATCAAGTGAAACTTTAATCAGTGGGTATTTTGTCTATCTCCACTGATTATTAGCCCACACCAATCAGGATTAAAAAATAAAAATTCATATGCTTGTTTTTTTGTTACAATAAAGGAAAGCTACTTTTCGCAACGGTTTAACTCTCAAGAAAAATGATACATCTAGCAAAAACATAGTTTGGTCTATATAATACAACTTCTATCTATTAAAAAACATGTACCCTTTTACATACAACATCATTTTTCTAAATTATACAGGGGGGAACGAACATGACCATTGAAAATCAATTTATCCAAAAAGTTTACTATAAAACATTTTTAACAGAAGAAATTTCTACTCCAGTATCGGAAGTACTCGGTGAAGCATACATAAATGAATCTAAAAATGAATTCTCCAACATTTCTAATATTCGCTTTGCTCAAGGTGAATTTTATTATCAAAATAAAGATTTTGAAGCAGCCATATTTAAGTGGGAGAAAGTAAATAACGACCTTGAACTTTGGGCAACCAAAAATATTGCTGATGCCTATTTTGAACTCGGATTCTTACCAAAAGCAGAAGAAATTTATCAATCTATTCAAACTGAAGGTACAACTCTTACGATGGAAGTTTCCTTGCAACTTCTTTCTCTTTATATCGAGCAAGATCGTTTAGGATTAGCTTTTAAGACGATTAGTGAAGCTGTGGCATTTCAACCAGACTATCCGAATATTACTGCAATCGCACGTTCTTTCTATGAAAAACAAGAAGATTGGAACAACGCTATCGAACTTGCAGTTCAAGAGGGAATTCGAACAAAGTCATTACATTGGTTCGATACTTTAATCCATTACGTAAACCAAGGATTTACTAAACAAATCAAACCAGAATATTTCTATGATTCTTTAAAAGCTTTATATGCAATTGACCAAGTCCAATTTAAAGAGTTTGTTAGTGCCCTTTGGAACAGCTATCAAAATGAACCATTATACCTTTCTTGGATTCAAAGCATGAATCATTTATTTTTACATATTGAAACAGATAACAATGACAATTGGAATGAAATTTCTATCCGCTACCAAGAAACATACTTTGCATTAATTACTGGCGATCATTTTATGCATGAATTAAACGGTCTTGTTCCTGATTTATTAACAAATTGGTTTAGTTTAACAAAAGCAAAGGATTCCTTACTTGTTTCTGCCGCAGTATTAGCATGGAATGAAGTTGCACCTACAACTTTAGAATCATTACTCGTAAAAAGTGCTGGAGCCTTACTTTCTAATTCATCAGCTGAAACAAATGTAGATATGGAAACCGTTTCTCATCTATTCGAAACAATTGCTGAATGGGCCGAGAAAAATGATGTAGATTTAAGTCATCAATTTACGCTACTCGTCCATGAACTATGTGATTTACATGTTAATAAACTACTAATAGCTGGAACAAGTGACCATGATAAAGCGTCATTCGTTAATTCAATATTAGGAGAGAACATCTTAACTGAGACTTTAACAGCTCCTATTCTATTTAAAGACGATAGTCAAACTGCAATAACGGAATTCAATGATCTAGATGTAAAAAACATCTCGAACTTTGATGAAGTCCATCAAATAATGGATACATCTTCCCAGTCAGAACTTGAGAAAAAATGTATAGAAATTAAGTTACCAAGTAGATTTTTAAGAAAAAATAAGTTTGCATTTCTTGTTACACCATCTGTTCAAGGACAATTGGATAAAAACAGCTCATACTTTGAATACTTACAGGCAGCAGAGAGCCTTATTTACATATTAAATTCTGCCTCACCATTACATGGCGAAGAACTTGATACATTACTTTATTTACGTGAACAAGTGCCAAACTTACAAATTCATTTCGTATTACACACAAATAATACGACTACCAATGAAAATCTAATTAGTAAACTTACAGTCCATTTCCCAAATGCAAAATTCTTCCCGTACTCTCCTTCCCAAGAGAGTAGCCAGCAACTTGGGGATGTAACAGAGTCCATTCTCTCTAATCTTGCAGAACGTGACATAGAGAAAGAACGTATAGAAAAGCTAATATGGTTTACTCAAAAGACAATCGCTTACCTTGTAAATGAACGTGTAGAATTAGAACATACATTAGTGAAATCAGTACGCTGGAATAAACATATATCTGTAAAACTTAATGGATTTATTAACAATCTTACTGCTCTTGAAAAAGACAAAATCCGTTCTATTACAGAATCTTATCTTTTAACGAAAGAAGAAATTACACAAGATATACATTCTCAAATTCCTGAATTATTACAGAGCTGTTCTGACCTTGTTCAAGAAGATAGTGATTTCAAATTAGTTCATGAAGAATTAAATGCTGCGATGAACGAACGAATTGACAAACATGTACAACAAGTGCTTCTTCCTAAATTTACTAGGTCTATTCAAGAATGGATTGAAACAGCACATAATGAATTTATTCAAGCTCAAGCTTATTTAGATGAAATGAGTGAAACGTTCAATAAATTATATAAAGAAGAACGTATGAAACTTCCTTGCGATTTCAAATTACTAGATGATTGGCATCGAGATGTCGTACGAATGACAAATAGAATTACAGTAACGAACATCAACATTTTATTACGCTTCACACCGACACAATTTTTCTTAAAGAGTGCCGGAAAATTATTTGGTAATATGCAAAAAAACCAATCTATGCTCGCAAACAAATATAAACAATATATTGAAACGGAAGACTATACAGAAATTGCCCAAACAATTTCAAAACAATTCTTCCTTCAATTTGAAGTATTTGAAGGTGCACTAGAGCGTGATATCATGATGTTCTTTAAAGATCCACTTAGCGTATTGAAACAAAATGTAGAAGCCGCTCAACTTGAAATACAAGAAGACGAACAAACATTAGCAACGCTAAGAAGCAACCCAGAAACTTATCATGATCCTTTAGCACTATTTAAACTACAACTATTGCAACACAAATTTGTTATAAGTACTAACCAAAACAATGAAGACGTCTTTGTATCTAACGAGTCTCCTACTGTTTAACATAAAAAACCAAGCAAACTGAAATTTGCTTGGTTTTTTACTTTAATTTATTATTTTCACATGTTCAAATGGATAATAAATTGCTGCTAACTTTCCTAATACATCTGCTCTATCAATAAGTCCTAAACCATTTCTACTATCCCTACTTATTAAGCGATTATCTCCCATAACAAAAATCTTATTTTTAGGAATTGTAATAGGTCCAAAATCCTCTGTTAAATTCATCAGTTTTTTTTCAGCTTGTTTTTTATTACTATGCAAATACTCCTCATTTTTCACCTCATGATTCACATATAATTGGTCATTTCTCATCTCAATTACATCACCCGGTAACCCAATCACTCTTTTCACATAAAAATTATCCGTCTTCACAACAATAATGTCTTCTCTACCATAACTTTCAAATTGCTTTGCCAACTTATTAACAATTATCTTATCCCCATCTTGTAACGTTGGCCTCATAGATGCTCCTTTTACAGTTGTAGGGAAAAACAAAAAGATTTTTGCCAAAAACGCTAATAAACATGCACTTGCAATTATTCCAAAGAACTCACGCAAACGTTTTTTCTTTTGCATCATTCCACCATCTCATTGTCTTTTTATTTATATTATAAATACTTCAGATAGTTGTTTTCCATAAAATTATAAATTATATAATTATGATATTACAATTTTAAAACGCTATTCCTTACAAGTTTATTATTTTGATATATCATATTTTATATTTATTAAGCAGAAATTTTCCTATGAATTTTACACTTAACAAATACTAAAACTAATTAAACAAATATATTAGAATATCAAAGAAAAAGATACTCTCAAAATAGTCTATCTACTATTTTTGAGAGCATCTTTTTATAGTCCTACATATACAATACACATCTGAGCAGCGACATATGTAAACCAAATCCAAAGTGGTTCATACTTCAGCTTGCGGCCACCAATATCTGTCACACCAATAATAAAATCAGAAATCACAAACAGCAAACCACCAAGCGCTGGTATCCACCATATTCCTGTATTCTCATAGTATAAGGCGAATGCAAAGCAAGCCATTCCCCCAACCCACAAGCCGTAAATTAGGGCTCCTATCGTAAACAGTTTGTCCTGTTTTTCATTTCGAATAAAAAAGAACCACCCTATAATTAGAAAGAGTCCGTATACGAGTAAACCAATCCAAAAACCATTCCATGAAATACCTGTTTGCAAAAATGCTTTTACATAAAAACAATGGGCAAGAGCAAAAGTAACCATCCCTCCAATTAATCGATGGCCAAAGGGAATCAAACCTGCCATAAATAAATCTCCTAAAGTCGATAAAGTCATTCCTAATGCAACCCAGCTGCTATACTCTATCGATGGATCTTGTAGCCATATCCAAATCGCACTACCTGTTAAAGAAAAACTAAGAATAAGACGAACTGCTAAAGGTAACGGCATATTTTCTCTTGTTCTTTTTGTCTGTCCTATTGCATAAATTGCTCCTGTTAAAAAAATAATTATTTGTCCGATTAACACAATGTAAAGTACATTCATAATATGTTCTCCTCAATAAATGCTTTAATGTATCTTTTTTCGTTATATATAGTCTGTTCTCCTTTTTCTACATAAAAAAAGAAGAACAATACTGTTCTTCCATTTTAATCGCTTTTTTGTTCTCTACGCTACTTGTTTTTTTTGCTCCATTTTCTGCTTAGCCGGGGTACGATTTACGACAATGATTCCCGCTGCTACACATGCTAGACCGAATAATACAAATGAATGAATTGCTTCTCCTAAAATCATGCTCGATAATAACACACCAAAGACAGGTATGAAGAACATATACATCGAGACTTTTCCTACTTTGTTATACTTCATAATTGTATTCCATATACAAAATCCCGCTGCCGATAAGAACGATAAATATATGAGCATAAGTATCGTATATAGGTTAAAAGTAAATGGCATCGCTCCAACTTGTAATGCACCTATACATAGTAACCCAACTGATCCAAAAATCATTTGGTATGCTGTCATATACCCAATATCTAACGTTTTACTACCCTCTTTTGCTAATATATTTCCATACGAATACATCATCGCTGCCCCAAGAAGTAATAAGCTACCTATTCCAAAATGGAATGATAAACTTCCATCACTCGGTACATTCACTAAAATGACACCACAAAATCCGATTGATACGCCCATTATTTTTCTCATATTGAGAGCATCATCTTTATATAAAAAGTGTGCGAGTAAAATTTGAAAGAATGATGATGTTCCTGAAATAATCGCTCCTTCAATTCCTGAGCTATAACTCATTCCAATATAAAAACATATATATTGAAGAAAAGTTTGGAACAAACCAATTTGAACTAACTGCTTCCCTGTTCCTTTTTTGAACTGCATATCTTTTCCTAGCGCTTTAAAAAATAATAAGAGCATTATACCAGATAAGAAAAAGCGATAACCAGCAAATAATATTTGTTCTCCGACTTCTTGTGGCCGAATCCCAAGTTCAGCATAGCTTAATTTAATAAAGGGAAATGCGCTTCCCCATAAAAAGGTTGCTACTATCGCAGCAATAAATACACCAATCGGATGAGTAAAAAATTTCTCTGTCTTCACTTGTTGTCTTCCTTTCCGATCTTTTTATGAACAATATTCATATATACCAAAGGAACTGTAAAAACACAAGTTTTCGGTTTATACTTGAAACAAAAACATATCATCTCTCAAAAACATATGCTATACTATAGAATAATTACAATATAATAACTATTAAAATCAGATTTAACAGAAATGCTGCTATCCGTTACGGATGGCAGCTTTCGTCGTTTTATAGGGGTTTCGATTTTGATTCTTTTTCTCAATAAGAATTTGAAAGGGGCGAGTAATAATGAACTCGGAAGTAAAAACATTACCATCAAAACAGAACGTACCTAATCCATCTTGGATTCAAACACTAAAAAAGCACTATGAACTTATATTTGCAATCTTATCTGGTATTTTCATTTTAGCTGGCTGGTTATTCACAAAAAATGAGGCGATAAGTGTAGGTATTACTTTCTATATCCTCGCTTATGTAATTGGAGGATTTGCAAAAGCGAAAGAAGGCATTGCAGACACAATTGAAGAGAAAGAGCTAAATGTTGAAATGCTCATGCTCTTTGCTGCTATCGGTGCTGCCATGATTGGCTATTGGGCAGAGGGTGCTATTTTAATCTTCATCTTTGCGCTAAGTGGTGCAATGGAATCTTATACGTTAAGTAAAAGTCAAAAAGAAATTTCAGCACTTCTTGATTTACAGCCTGAAGAAGCATTACGTATTTCAAATGGAACCGAGGAACGTGTTCCTGTTGGAGAATTACAAATTAACGACATTATTTTAATTAAACCCGGTGAACGTGTTCCTGCTGATGGCACAATTCATAATGGTGAAACAAATATTGATGAAGCTGCTATTACAGGAGAACCTATTCCGAATGAGAAAAAATTCGGCGATGAAGTGTTTGCTGGAACTGTGAATTTACGTGGTGCTATTGAAATTACAATTACAAAGCCGAGCGATCAAACATTATTCCAAAAGATTATTCGTCTCGTTCAAAGTGCACAAAGTGAAAAATCACCATCACAACTATTCATCGAAAAATTTGAAGGAACATACGTAAAAGGTGTACTACTCGTTGTTGCGCTTATGATGTTCGTTCCTCACTTCTTACTGGATTGGAGTTGGAATGAAACATTTTATCGCGCTATGATTTTACTTGTAGTCGCTTCTCCTTGTGCACTAGTTGCAGCTATTACACCCGCAACTTTATCTGCAATTTCTAACGGAGCGAGAAACGGTATTCTCTTTAAAGGCGGCATTCATTTAGAACGTCTAGCTTCAGTAAAGGCGATTGCCTTTGATAAAACAGGAACATTAACACAAGGAAGACCTACTGTAACAGATGTATATGTTCGAGAAGGTATAGCAGAAAGTGAAGTACTTTCTATTACAGCATCAATTGAAAGTCACTCTACACATCCTTTAGCTGAATCCATTGTTAAATATGCAAAACATGCTTATGATATTTCGATAAAAAAACCCGAAAACGTTGAAGATGTAACTGGTTTTGGATTAAAAGGAACATTAGAAAATAAAGCTTATAAAATTGGTAAAGCTGATTTTATCGGGGAAGAAACAAAGACATTTCATAATGGTATTTCTACCTCCCTTGAAAAAGAAGGGAAAACTGTCGTTTATATAAGTGATGAAGATGGTATCCTTGGACTTATCGCTTTAAAAGATACACTCCGCCAAGAAACCATTGCTGCTATTCGCGATTTACAAAGCATTGGTGTGGAAGCAATCATGATTACTGGCGATAATGAAGAAACCGCAAAAGCCATTGCTGCTGAAAGCAATATAAAAGAATATTATGCATCCTGTTTACCAGAAACAAAAGTTGAAACGATTAAAAAGTTAAAAGAAAAATACGGTACAGTAGCAATGGTCGGAGATGGTATAAATGATGCACCCGCGCTCGCTACTGCTAGCATTGGTGTTGCAATGGGTGAAGGAACAGACGTAGCTTTAGAAACTGCAGACGTTGTACTTATGAAGAACGAATTGTCTCGACTTTCCCAAGCCATCCGTTTATCAAAACGAATGAACCGTATTGTAAAGCAAAATGTAGTATTTTCTCTAGCTGTAATTGCACTGCTAATCTGTTCAAACTTCTTGCAATTTTTAGCTCTTCCATTTGGTGTTATTGGGCATGAGGGAAGTACAATTCTTGTCATTTTAAACGGGTTACGATTATTAAAAGGAAACAAATAAAAACGGGTCCCTCATAGAGGACCCGCTTTTTTTAATGGTAGCTATTATGCCCGTTCGCACTACTACTTGTTTTATGCTTCGGATGCGAACTGCTCTTTTGTTTATTGTTGTTTTTATTATTGTGGTTCTTTTTATTATTACTCATGAAATATCCCCCCTGTTCCTTTTTATTATGGAACAAGAGCTCATTATTCATTACGGGAATTATTGTCACCCGTTCTATAGTGATGGAGTAGACCATTAATTTCACCGCCAAGTAAAATTACCCATCCAGTTAAGTAAAACCATAACATTAAAATAATAATTCCACCGAGACCACCATATGTATTGGCGTAATTCGCAAACTTATCTACATAATAAGCAAATGAGTACGATACCACAATCCACCCTACAGTAGCAAATATTGCTCCTGAAATGACTTCTCTTCTTTTTAACTTTCGATCTGGTGCAAATGTATATAAAAAACTAAACAAGGCAAATAGTACGAAGAAACTCGCTACTAATCGTGTAATACTCCATACGTAAGAAAAACTATCCGATAAACCAATTGCTTTAAATACCGCTGCCCCAATCACTTGTCCGAACACTGGGACAATTAGAGCAAACACAATCATAAAAATGATGGCTAATGTAAACACAATTGATAAAGCTCTTGTTTTAATAAAGGAACGTGTTTCGGTTACATCATACGCACGGTTAAAAGCATTCATAACCGCATTTACTCCATTTGAAGCAAACCATAGCATCGACAGTAAACCAAATGATAATAAACCACCATTTTGCTCATTTACAACTTTATCTACGTTTACTTCAATTAAGTACATTGCATCTTCAGGTACGTACGGTTCTAATAAATTGAGCACACTTTCTGTTTGAAGGTCAATAAATCCAAGAAGCGTAATTAAGAAAACAAGCCCAGGAAAAATAGCAAGTAAGAAGAAATAAGCGAGCTGTGCTGCCAAGCCCGCTACATCATCACGCATCGTCCGATCGTATAAATCTTTACCGAACGAATAAGTGCGATTTCTTCTTACCTTTTCTAAAATTTTTCTCATATATGTTTAAACGCTTTTCTTCTCTTCTTTATCTTGCTTTAACTCAATGTACGCTTCAGTTTTTTTTTCCTCTGCATGTGAGTCTTTCATAAATAATTCACGTGCTTCTTTCATACCACCATCTTCAGCAACTACTGGCTCTTCTTCTGCTTTAAGCTCATCTACCTTTGGAGATACAGCTTGAATTTCAATCGTTTCTGGCTTTTCTTCTCGCTCAATTTTTTTCTTACTAAAAATTTCTTTCGTTTCTTTTAACGTCTCTACAACTGACGGCGTCAATTTTTTAATTTCTGCTACTTTCGCTTTCACTACATTGAAATCAGCAAGTTCGCGTCCTTTATCTGTAACAGTTTGCACTTTTTCTTTAATCTTTGCATTTTCACCAATTTCAATCATCTTTGTTTTTGCTTTTTCAGCAGTGTTTTTTACCTTTTCACGGTTTTCTTTCTTTAACATGGATACAGCTACACCTGCCGCTACACCAAGCGCAATGTTTCGAGCAATATTATTTTTCTTTGCCATATTCCTTCACCCTTTCATTTCTTATGTTAGAAAGTATTTCTTTCTAAGCTTCCTCATATTCCTTGTTCATTTCGAATGAAAGCTAATAGCTTTGCACACCCTTCTGTTACAAGGTCATACACTTCTTGAAAGTTCCCTGTATAGTAAGGGTCAGGAACGTCTGTCCAGCCACCGTCTGGAACAAAGTCGGACAGCCTACCAATATAGCCTCCAGTTTTACCTAAACTTTTTAAATCTGCTATATTCTTGTTGTCCATGGCAATAATATAATCAAACTTTGTTAAGTCTTCTTTTTCTACTTGCCTTGCTTTAATTCCTTCAAAAACGACTTCATTTTCTTTTAAAATTTTTTGTGTTCCTTTATGTGGCGGATGACCAATGTGCCAATCTCCAGTTCCTGCAGAATCAATGACAATTTTCTCTTCAAGTCCCTCTTTTACGACAAAATCTCGAAAAATCGCTTCTGCCATTGGAGAACGGCAAATGTTCCCAAGACAAACAAATAATACTTGAACCATATTTTTGTTTCTTCCTTTCTTGGTGCATTTCTTAATATATACTTATAGTATAAACAACCAATTATTAAATATAAAGGAAATCCCTACTAATTTAATAGGATTGAAAAGATTCATTAACGAAAATGATAAAAAAATGTTAAGATAGCCTTATGTTATTTTAAAGGGGGACACTTCGGTGGATTTATCCGTAAAGTCAGAAGAAAACGTTGAATATATGGTCGAAGCTATTAAAGAAAAATTACGTATGGTTAATGCTGGAGCGATGAGAGCTGCTAGCTTTAACGAAGAAATGTACGAGGACTTACGTGACATCTATGAGCATGTTATGAAACGTGAAACATTCAGCATTAGTGAAATGCAAGCTATTACAGAAGAATTAGGTACATTAATTAAAAAGTAAAAAAGCCTCTCTTATATGAGGCTCTTTTTTATTTCCAACAAATTCATGACAACTCTTCTCTTTTCCTCAACCAACTGTAAAATATTGTACAATAGAAGTAGAAGCTCATCTTAGATTTTTTCTCCGTACATACTACTCACAAATAATAGCAACACTACCATTGCTAACTGTTTTTACTGGAGGTGCTTACTTATGAGCAAATGGTACAGTAAGACGAAAGATCAAATATTAACGGATCTTAAAACAAATGAACAAAGTGGTTTAACCGCTGACGGTGTAAATGAACGCTTAAAAAAATTTGGTTCAAATGAATTAACAGTAAAACAAAAACGTACTTTATGGCAGCGGATTTTTTCCCAAATTAATGATGTCCTCGTATATGTTCTTCTTATAGCTGCCCTTATTTCTGCCTTTGTAGGTGAATGGGCAGATGCAAGCATTATCGCGCTCGTTGTCATATTAAATGCAGTTATTGGTGTCATCCAAGAGTCAAAGGCTGAGCAAGCTTTGGAAGCACTAAAAAAAATGGCAACACCTAAAGCTATCGTAAAACGAGACGGCGAACTAAAAGAAATTCCATCTGAACAAGTCGTTCCAGGTGATATCGTCATGCTCGATGCTGGACGTTATATACCATGTGATTTACGACTTATCGAAACAGCAAATTTAAAAGTTGAAGAATCTGCTCTAACTGGTGAGTCCGTCCCTGTTGATAAGGATGCACTTTATCATCCTTCTATGCAAACTGATGAACAAGTGCCACTGGGCGATCAAAAAAACATGGCCTTTATGTCGACGCTAGTAACATACGGACGTGGCGTTGGTGTTGCTGTTGAAACTGGTATGAACTCACAAATTGGTAAGATTGCTACCCTTTTACATGAATCAGATGATGATATGACACCACTTCAAAAAAGCTTAGCACAAGTAGGAAAATATTTAGGCTTTGTCGCTGTAGCCATTTGCGCTATTATGTTTCTCATCGGTTTTTTACAAGGACGCGATACGTTAGAAATGTTTATGACTGCAATTAGTTTAGCTGTAGCGGCTATTCCTGAAGGACTACCAGCTATCGTTTCCATCGTTCTTGCAATTGGCGTGCAGCGTATGATTAAACAAAACGTTATCATTCGTAAACTACCAGCTGTTGAAGCTCTCGGGTCTGTCACAATTATTTGTTCAGATAAAACAGGTACATTAACGCAAAATAAAATGACCGTTACTCACTTTTATAGTGATAACACATACGCTCAGTTAGAAAATTTGAATGTAAATAATGATGTACACCGTCTATTGTTAGAAAATATGGTGTTATGTAATGATGCGTCTTATAGTAGTGAATCCCAAACTGGGGACCCTACTGAAATTGCCCTTCTCGTTGCTGGAAGCACTTTTAACATGCAAAAAGATCATTTAGAAAATAAACATGAACGTGTTAACGAGCTACCTTTTGATTCTGATCGTAAAATGATGTCAACAGTGCATACATACGATGAAAGCTACTATAGTATGACGAAAGGTGCTATTGATAAACTTTTACCTCACTGCACCCATATCTTTATAAATGACAAAGTTGAGGTCTTCACAAATTCTGATAAAAATCAAATATTAGAAGCTGCCGGGGCAATGTCTCAAGAAGCTTTAAGAGTACTTTCATTCGCATTTAAACAATATAATGCGAATGATGTGGATATTAATCATCTCGAAGAAAATCTCATCTTTATCGGTCTTGTCGGTATGATTGATCCACCACGCACAGAAGTAAAAGATTCCATTACAGAGTGTAAAAAAGCTGGTATTCGTACAGTTATGATTACTGGTGATCATAAGGATACCGCCTTTACAATTGCCAAAGAACTTGGTATTGCTGAAGAAAAATCTGAAATTATGATTGGAACTGAACTAGATAACATTTCAGATACAGAACTAGCAAACAAAATTAATCACTTACATGTATTCGCTAGGGTCTCTCCAGAACATAAAGTGAAGATTGTAAAAGCATTACGTGCGAAAGGAAATATCGTTTCTATGACTGGTGATGGCGTCAATGATGCTCCATCTTTAAAACAAGCAGATGTTGGCGTAGCAATGGGCATTACAGGGACAGATGTTGCAAAAGGCGCAGCAGATGTCGTTTTAACAGACGATAACTTCTCATCTATCGTTAAAGCCGTTGAAGAAGGCAGAAATATTTACCGTAACATAAAAAAATCGATTCTCTTCCTACTCTCTTGTAACTTCGGAGAAATTATCGCTTTATTTTTAGCTATTTTACTTGGCTGGGCGACACCATTACGCCCAATCCACATTTTGTGGGTTAATTTAATTACCGACACACTTCCTGCATTGTCACTCGGTGTTGATCCTGAAGATTCAGATGTGATGAAAGAAAAACCACGACGTGCGAAAGAAAGTCTATTTAGCGGGAGCGTCCCTTTTCTTATTTTCAATGGTGTTGTAATTGGATTTTTAACGTTAGCTGCCTTTATCGTTGGGGCGAAACTCTATGCTGGAGATACAAACTTATTTCCACTTTTCCCAGAGCAAATTGATAAAGATGCTCTATTACATGCTCAAACGATGGCATTTGTCGTTCTTAGTTTTTCTCAGCTCGTTCATTCATTTAACTTGCGTTCAAGAACGAAATCGATTTTCTCAATTGGGATATTTACAAATAAATACTTAGTCTTCTCACTTCTTATTGGTGTTCTTATGCAAGTATGTATCATCTCCATCCCTCCTCTAGCGAATATATTCGGTGTACATGCATTAACATTACGCGATTGGGGATTTGTTCTCTTGTTAAGTATCATTCCGCTCGTTGTGAATGAAATCATTAAATTAGTTAAGAGAAACTAAAAGGCAATGAGGACTGTTCCTCATTGCCTTTTCTTTATCCCACTATTTTCCCGGTAGTAAAACTCCCACCTCAAAATTCAGCTTGAGGTGGGAGATCAACTGCCCATAAACGCCCAATTGGTGAAGGTTAACAATCAGTGAGGATGAACAAAAACCCACTGATTAAAGTTTCACTTTATCCTTGTAATTCTTTTTTGATGTTTTCTGTTAGTGTAGCCATGCGCTTACGACTTTCTTCACGCTCACGTTTATTTTGCTCTTCAATTTGTTGTGTTTCTTGCATACCTCTTGAAATAATGTTCCAAGTTTCTTCAAGTGTTTCCATCTTAATACTAGAAGAACCTGATAATCTCGCTACTTCCACACTTTGAGTTGCGATATTTTGTGCATTTTTCTTCAGTAACTCATTTGTACGACGATCAAGTTCAGCCATAGAATCTGCAACAAGCTTTTGACGTTTCGCATTTACCGCTTGAATGATACCATTTTTAAAGATAGGAATCGTTGTAATAAATGCTGTATTAATCTTACCTATTAATTTATTGTTACCACGTTGAATCATACGAATTTGTGGTGCTGTAAGTAGAGCAACCATACGTGCCTTTTCTAAATCATCAATACGTTGCTCTAAAATTTCAACAGAGTTTTTAAGTGATTCTAATTCAATACCTGCTAGTTGATCATTATTACGTACGCGCTCTTCATACATCGGGACTAACTCTGTATTTAAACGCTCTAATAACATTTCTCCTGCCACTACGTACTTTTCTAAATCTAAATAATACTTTAAGTTTTGCTCATACAAGCCATCTAACGTACCAATTGATTTTTTCATTTCATCTTGATACTTCGTAATTTCTACGTATACTTTATCCATTTCGCGACCCATTGTCTGATACTTACTAAAGATTTGTTCAATCATTTTATCTGCTTTTTTGAACATACGTGAGAAGAAACCACTTTTCTCTTCCGTAAAATCTTTACTATCAAACCTGTCCATAATTTTACCAAGCTGTTTTAATAATTCACCAGAGTCTTCTATTTTTGATAAAGACATTGTATGTAAAATTTGATCAGCGAAACGTGAAATTTCCATAGACGGTTCTTTTCCAAGCTCGATTAATTCTAACTGATCTTTAATATCTACCGCATTATAAATACGTTGTACTTCCGCATCTTGTCTAAGTTGTAAACGGACATCTTGTGCGGTTTGCTCATTTAATTCTGTTTTTGAATCTAGTACGACTGGGTTATTCATATGGTATTCTCCCTTTCCTTATAAAAATGGACGAAATAGTCCTTTTATTGTTTGTGATAAATTTTTATAGGCTGATGAACCATGAAACTCAAGATCAAAATTAACTTCCTCAAGCCAATGTGAATCAAATGCGCCTGCTTCAATATACGGTTCAATATCGTTTCTCCCCGTTGGATTGAAATGGAATACATCTACTCCAATTTGATTTAAAAATAGTAGTAAAACAGCATCGGAACGAGTTAATTCTCCACTCTTCTCATTATTAAATATAACAATTTTCGGTACATCTTGTGAATAATCAAATTTCTCAAGCTGTTCTAAAATATTCGGTGGTATTTGAGAGAGCTGCGCGAAAACATATAGTGCTACCTCTTGTTTCATCTCTTTCCCAACTGGTTTACACATTTCACTTTCACACGTATGGATGATTGCCTCTGCAATACCATGCTGTAAACCTTCCGGTAAACGCTTATGCGGCCACCAATGGCTATTCATAATTAAATCCGGGTGTAACTTTCCTCCGCGGTCCAATGCATCTCGGTAATGATATTGGAAATTCGCTTTTTGTTCTTTCGTAAACGGGAATGTATTAATTAATAAACTGTTATCGAATGATGTAACTGCCTTTAATCGTTGAAAATATTCTTTATCGTTCTTTGAAACGCCTGATATTTTTGCAAATAAAGAAGGGATATAAATGTGTTTATTTTCAACAAAGAATGTTGGGCGTACAAACGACTTTTCTTTCGTAATTAAAAAGAGTTCATCATATGTCGTTTTTAATGTACGTGCTACAGGTGTATACGAACGGAATTGCCACGGCTTATACAGTAGTGAATTATCATGGTGAAGTACTTGCTCAATTTCCTTTGAAGCTTGGTACGCTACTGTTGCGACGCGTTCGCAACGACGATCGGGAAATGGTTCAAGAGAAATACGGCTTGAATGAGACACAACAAAAGTTCTTCCCGCTTCATCGATATTCTCAAAGCCATCTTTTCCTTCCGGGTGATAATAAAGTACATCACAGCCGAGCATAATAAGAAAGTATAAGAAATATATACGACTTTCCTGTGCATCACCATACCAAATGATACGCGGCATTTGTTTCTTATAATTAATCGTAGAAAACCACTTCGTTACATAATTCTCACTTAACTTAATCATATCGATTAAGAAACGACGGAATCCTTCTGTCTTTAAAGATTGATTATGTTGTTTCTCATACAATTTCAATACAGAAATAAACGTCGTATGTATATAATGTTGCAAATCAGGATTGTCTACTTGCGGTAATAGTTGCTTTCCAGACAAATGGGCTACAAGCCTATTTACTGTAAGTCCATTTGGTGCTTCTTGATGTAACGCAAAAACTTCTTGAATATGACGCAGTTTTTCGGAATCAATCACCTTATTTAAATTTTGTTCATGCAAAACCTCAATCCCTTTTGCTTCACTATAATCAAATAAATCATTGAAATATTCATCTACATCATTAGGAACACCAAGAATACGCGTTGCTATATAACTAAATTTCATTTCATTCTCTGTCAGTTCATATTGTGGGCGTTTTTCTAAAAGCGCTTCAAATTGTTTTAAATCTGATTCTTCTTTTAATGCACATGGTTGAAGTGTAAAACGTGAAAACACAACAGTTCACCTCCAAAAACATTTACGTTTTTATAAAGTCTCTCTTCTATTATAAACTATTTTTAGTTATAAAAAATGGGCGCTCGCATAACGAGCAAACCCATTTCAATTATTTATGATTATTTTTAGTAGCTGCAACTTCTTCTTTAGCCTGTCCAGAATTCTTCATGTAGTGAATTATAAATGTTGCTCCAAATGCTACAAGTAAAATAATAAAGAACAGTGTATGACTAATGTGAATATCAATTAGAGACAATAACATTTTCGCTGCAATAATTAGAATTAAAATATACGCTGTTGTTTCTAATTCTGGAATACGCTCTAACAATTTTAAAAATACGCCAGCAATACCACGCATCATTAAAATACCGAGCATTCCGCCTAATAGTAAAATCCAAACTTCATTTGATACACCAAATGCAGCAAGTACGCTATCTACAGAGAACGCGATATCCATTAATTCAACCATCGCAACCGTTCCCCAGAAGACACCGAACATTCTAAAGAGAATACTATTTTGATTCATACCATGAGCTTCCTCTTCTTCACTTGCACCTTTACGCTTATCAATAAAGTATTTCACTGATAACCAAGCAAGGTAAAGCGCACCAAGAAGTTTTACCCACCATAATTTAATTAAGAACATTCCAATTCCAATCGCAATAAAGCGGAACACATAAGCTCCAATAAGTCCGTAGAATAATGCTTTTTTACGTTTCTCTTCCGGAAGATGTTTTACCATTACCGCTAACACAAGTGCGTTATCAGCAGATAGTAACCCTTCAAGTACAACAAGTGTACCAATTAATCCCCAAGATACTGGATCTTGCAACACTTTAATCCACATATCTAAGTCGAAAAACTGAGCATACGTATTAATGATTTCTTGCAAAATGCTCATCTTACCTTTATCCCCTATTCTTTGCTAGATTTATAGAAAGGTCAAAAAAAGGAAACGAATGTCGTTTCCCTTCTTATGCATCCAAGCCATACGCTCTTACAAGCGCACCTAATCCACCTTGGAAACCGCTTCCTACTGCATTAAACTTCCACTGTCCATTATGACGGTATAATTCACAAAAGACAACTGCTGTTTCAATGGAGAAATCTTCCCCTAAATCAAAACGAAGAACTTCTTCGTTTGTTTCCTCATTCGCTAAACGAACGAATGCGTTTCCGACTTGTCCAAAGTTTTGATTACGGCCTTCACCATCATAAATTGTAACTGTGATTGCAATTTTATGTACATCTGCTGGAACTTTCTTCAAATCGACAACAAGTTGCTCATCATCGCCTTCACCTTCACCTGTACGGTTATCTCCTGTATGCAGAACAGATTCACAAGGAGACTGTAAATTGTTATAGAAAATAAAATCAGTTTCCTTCGTACATTTTCCGTTCGCATCTAATAGAAATGCCGATGCATCTAAATCGAAATCAGATCCACCATCATAAGATTTAATATCCCACCCAAGACCAATTACCGCTTTTGTTAAACCAGGGCTTGTCTTACCTAAATCGATCTTCTGTCCTTTTTGTAACTGAATAACCATTTATATTCACCTCTATATTTTAATCTTTAAAAATATATCCATCAGTAAACATGCGTTTCACCGATGGATATATAAATCTATTACTCTACATCTAAACCAAAGTTATTACATAGAGAACCTAATCCACCTTGGAATCCACTTCCAATTGCATTGAACTTCCATTCACCTGCATGACGGTATAATTCACCCACTACTACCGCTGTTTCAATAGAGAAGTCTTCTCCTAAATCGTAACGAATTAATTCTGCATTTTTCTCTTCATCTAGAATACGTACGAAAGCGTTAGAAACTTGTCCAAAGTTTTGGCTACGGCCTTCTCCATCATAAATTGTAATTGTGAAACAAATACGTTCGATGTGAGCAGGAACATTTTTCAAATCTACTTTAATTGATTCGTCATCGCCCTCACCTTCGCCTGTGCGGTTATCTCCTAAATGCTCTACAGCACCATTCGCACCTTTTGGATTATTGTAGAAGACGAAATCCTCTGCGCCTGAAACTTTACCATTCGCACCTACTAAGAAAATACTAACATCTAAATCGAAATCGTTTTGTCCGTCATAACGATTCGTATCCCAACCAAGTCCTACAAGAACTTTTGAAAGACCTGGATTCGTTTTTGTTAAATCTACCTTTTGTCCCTTTTTCAACGAAATTGATGCCATATACAATTCCTCCTCGGTTTATTTTATTGATAACGTGATACAATCTCACTTAAATTTTTATCTTGTGTTCCTTCTCCAACCGCTGAAAACTTCCACTCACTTCCGTGTCGGTACATTTCTCCTGCAATTAGAGTCGTTTTGCCAGCATAGTTATCTGACAAGTTATAACGTGCTAATTCTTCACCTGTTTGCGGGTTTTGAATACGAATATATGCATTACGAATCATCCCAAAATCTTGACGACGATTTACACAGTCATAAATATTTACAACGAATACTAAACGATTAATACGGCTCGGAACTTTATGTAATTCTACGAAAATTGTTTCGTCGTCACCAGCGCCTTCACCTGTTAAATTATCTCCTGAATGAATAATACTACCACAAGTAGAAAGTTTGTTTCCAAAGTAAACTAAATCATTTTTATTTAAAAAACGCTCTCCTTCTAACATAACAACTGATGCATCACAATCTACATTTGGTTTACTTCCAAATAATGAAGACAGAAACCCACCTGATTGCCCAATTGGATCCCAGCCTAAGCCAACCTGTAGTTTTGCTACTCTCGGTTGTCCTTTCGTTAAATCGATCTTTTGTCCTTTTTCTAAAATAATAGGCATGAAGTTTCTTCCTTTCTACAAAGCATTTTCCTAATCGGAAAATATTGTATTCTTCTCTTATATTGTAGCATTATTTATCTATTGAGAAAAAGAATAAATTCTCAATTATATGAAAACACCTATATCATTTATTTATATTGATGTAAGAAGTGGTAAATCGAACCAATCACTCCTGCGTGATTACGATTTTGTGCGATTTTAATCTCGCAATTACTATAAATCTCAGGATTTAAATATTTTCGTACCTCTTCCTTTACTTCTTCTAAAAATCGATTACCTCTATTAGTAATCCCTCCACCAATAATAATTACTTTTGGATTGAAGATATAAGCAAGATTACTAATTCCAATGGCTAAATGTTTAAAGAATATTTGAACGGCATGTATAACTTCTTTATCCTTCTGATCATATAATTCAAAAATTTTTTCACCGTTCCAATTCCCGCTACCTTTATACTTCCGCACAAGAGAAATTAACCCTGAAATCGAGGCAACCTCTTCAAATTGTTTCCCTTCGATCAACATATTGCCCCATTCACCAGCACTAAATGAATGACCTCTGTACAGTTTTTTATTAATAACAATAGCTCCCCCTATTCCCGTTCCAAGGGTAAGCATAATGCAATTATTTTCATTTCTTCCAACACCTTGCCACATCTCTCCAAACAAAGCACAATTGACATCATTTTCAATGGATATAGGAACTTTTAATACAGCTTGTAATCTATCAATAATAGGAATACCAGCATAGCGTGGAATATGATCCACGCCGCCAGTTATGATTCCTCTATGAATATCTACAATTCCGGCTGTACTAATACCGATTCCAGAAACAACATGTTCATTCATTAATTGCTCCGCCAAGCTAATAATCTTTTGAACGATTTGTTCCCCACCTAAATGGGCCTCTGTTAATGTAGTTTCGTGATTTAGTAATATCCCAGATTTTGAAATAATCCCATATTTAATCTGTGTACCACCAATATCAAATGCGATATATTTTTTCACACTGTCACTTCCTCTAACATTATGAACTTCACTTTTCTGTATTGAAATGATGATGTTTTCCTTTAATAAGAGTTCACAAGATTTACAGATCCAGCTTTTACGTAGACACTGTTGTATTCTTTATTATCCGAAACAATTTCATAATACGATCCTTGTGGTGTATTAACTGTTTTCTTAATGGCTACCATAATGTTGCGAGATGTCATTCCAGTCTGACCTTCAGCCATACTTTTGAATATCGGAGAACCTGCCGTTAACGTTCCAAGTCGATATTTATTTAAATCTTTACTTCCATTCATTGCATCAATTCTATACATAAGCGAGGCAATTTGCTGTCCCCAATTTTCATCACTTGCATACATGACGTTCATTCCTTGTGCCTTATCTCCTAAGTTTCCACCATTATATGTATTTCCACTTGGATTTAAGTAATGCTTATCTATATATGCCGCACAAAAATCAATACCTTCTTCCCATGTTTTGAATCCAGTTGCACCATTATATGGATCTGAATCTACCGCTCTAAAGCCAAATAAATTTTTCTTATCTTGCGCGATACGACTTGTTCCCCATCCTGATTCTAAAATTGCATGTGACACTAAGTAACCGGCATTCATCTTATATTTCTCTGCTGCACTTACAAAATATTTTCCTAATCCAATAAGTGGACTCTTTGCATTCGATTTACGTAAGAAATTATCAATTTCATCTCCTGTATAAGTAGATGTTGCACGAAGTGGCATATACTCAAAGTATTGATAACTATCTTGTCCTCCAATTTGCTTCTTATCAAAAGCCTCGTAACGCTCTCCTTCTTTTAAATGTTTCGGAGCATTACCAATTTGATACGTTGCATGTTTACCATTTTCCGGATTGTATACATAATGATATAACTTGCCATTTTTAGTTGCATAATACGACGTTTTCTCACCAGTCATTGTCGGATGTAATGTAACATCATTTATATTCACATAACCTGTCATACCATCAATTTGGACATGAATACGATCATCAACAGCTTTTACAAATTTCAGGTCAGCTCCACCCTTTACATATGTGAGCTTTTTACCCGTCGTAATATCATAAATATTAATAACACCATTTGCACGAACGAAACCTTGCTTCATATTTACAACTTTACCGTCACTTTTAATGTAAGCATCTTCTTTCATATTCTGCATAATTTGTGTTGCTTCCGCTTCATTTGGTTTTTGAACCTTTTGTGATGAGGTAACAATTTCATAAGAAGACGAACCTTGTTTAACTTTTAAGAACTGTAACGAAACATACCCCTCTCCGCCATTAAAACGGATTTTTGCCCAGCCATTTTCTTTTCCTATGATCGTAACAGTCTCTCCATTTTTCAAATGACCGACAGCTGCCGCACCTGTTGATGGACCTTTACGTACATTTAATAAAGACGCATTTACAACTGCTCGTTCTTCTGTTACCTGTCCAGGGTTTGTTGGGTTTGTTGGATCTATGGAATCTTTACCAATCGTTATAAACTCTAACGACACATACCCTTCTTTTCCTTGGTAATTGATTTTCGCCCAGCCATTTACTTTTCCTAGTACTGTTACTTTTTCACCATTTTTTAAGTTTCCTAGAACCGAGCTACTTGTATTCGCCGCACTTCTTACTCGGAGACTTGTCGCATTGATCGTTCCTACTTCTTGCGTTCCATTCGTAATGTCTTCCGCTGGCTTTTCTTCTTGTTTTCCTGCTTCTAACTTCACAAACTCTAACGACACATACCCTTCTTTTCCTTGGTAATTGATTTTCGCCCAGCCGTTTGCTTTTCCTAGTACTGTTACTTTTTCACCATTTTTTAAGTTTCCTAGAACCGAGCTACTTGTATTCGCCGCACTTCTTACTCGGAGACTTGTCGCATTGATCGTTCCTACTTCTTGCGTTCCATTCGTAATGTCTTCCGCTGGCTTTTCTTCTTGTTTTCCTACTTCTAACTTCACAAACTCTAACGACACATACCCTTCTTTTCCTTGGTAATTGATTTTCGCCCAGCCGTTTGCTTTTCCTAGTACTGTTACTTTTTCACCATTTTTTAAGTTTCCTAGAACTGAGCTACTTGTATTTGCCGCACTTCTTACTCGGAGACTTGTCGCATTAATCGTTCCTACTTCTTGCGTTCCATTCGTAATGTTTTCCGCTGGCTTTTCTTCTTGTTTTCCTGCTTCTAACTTCACAAACTCTAACGACACATACCCTTCTTTTCCTTGGTAATTGATTTTCGCCCAGCCATTTGCTTTCCCTAGTACTGTTACTTTTTCACCATTTTTCAAGTTTCCTAGAACTGAGCTACTTGTATTTGCCGCACTTCTTACTCGGAGACTTGTCGCATTAATCGTTCCTACTTCTTGCGTTCCATTCGTAATGTTTTCCGCTGGCTTTTCTTCTTGTTTTCCTGCTTCTAACTTCACAAATTCTAACGACACATACCCTTCTTTTCCTTGGTAATTGATTTTCGCCCAGCCATTTGCTTTTCCTAGTACTGTTACTTTTTCACCATTTTTTAAGTTTCCTAGAACCGAGCTACTTGTATTCGCCGCGCTTCTTACTCGGAGACTTGTCGCATTGATCGTTCCTACTTCTTGCGTTCCATTCGTAATGTCTTCCGCTGGCTTTTCTTCTTGTTTTCCTGCTTCTAACTTCACAAACTCTAACGACACATACCCTTCTTTTCCTTGGTAATTGATTTTCGCCCAGCCGTTTGCTTTTCCTAGTACTGTTACTTTTTCACCATTTTTTAAGTTTCCTAGAACCGAGCTACTTGTATTCGCCGCACTTCTCACTCGGAGACTTGTCGCATTGATCGTTCCTACTTCTTGCGTTCCATTCGTAATGTCTTCCGCTGGCTTTTCTTCTTGTTTTCCTGCTTCTAACTTCACAAACTCTAACGACACATACCCTTCTTTTCCTTGGTAATTGATTTTCGCCCAGCCATTTGCTTTCCCTAGTACTGTTACTTTTTCACCATTTTTCAAGTTTCCTAGAACTGAGCTACTTGTATTTGCCGCACTTCTTACTCGGAGACTTGTCGCATTAATTGTTCCTACTTCTTGCGTTCCATTTTTAATCGTTGCATCTGATGTTTTCGGTTGTTCCGGCTTTTTTATCTCTTCTGTGTTGCCATCAATTTTCACAAACTCTAACGATACATACCCTTCTTTTTCTTGATAGCTTATTTTTGCCCAACCATTCGCTTTTCCTAGTACTGTTACTTTTTCACCATTTTTTAGGTTCCCTAAAACCGAGCTACTTGTATTCGCTGCGCTTCTTACTCGTAAGCTTGTTGCATTGATTGTTCCTACTTCTTGTGCTCCATTTTTGATTATTGGTTGCAGTTGCTTTTGGCCAGAAGTGTCAGGTGTTTGAATTGCATCTCCAAATTTTAAAAACTCTAAAGATACATATCCCTCTTTTCCTTTATATTCAATCTTTGCCCAGCCGTTCGCTTTTCCTAATACCGTTACTTTTTCATTTTTTTGAACATAGCCAATCATTGAACTACCTAGAGTTGGACTATTACGTACATTCAAACGAGTTGCCGTAACAATTCCCTCTTCTTTTTGTCCATTATTAATCGTTAATTGTTGTTTTTGTTCAACGTTTGGATTTCCATTCGAAAATCCTAAAAATTGTAATGTGACATACCCCTCTTTTCCATCATGAGAAATTTTAGCCCATTCTTTTTCCTTACTTAAAACTTGTACATTTGTTCCCTTTTTTACTGTTCCTATAACTTTCCCTTGAGTTGTAGGTTGTTCACGTATATTTAAATTTGTTGCATTTACTGTCGCTAAATTATCACTTTCTGCAAAGGCATGCGTCGAAATAAAAGATGTTGCTGTCGCTAGAAATGTACCTGTTATTATTTGTTTTGTTGTTTGTTTCATAATTTTTTATAAGAATATAAGAAATCCTATATTCTTCAGCCCTCCCTTTTTTATTCTTCTTACTATTAATCTTAACATATCATTCCGAAATATTTATTTTGAATATCTAAATATAGCCATAAAATTTGTGAACATCTTATCTATATAGTTTTTTGCATAAAACTATATCTCCTATGAAATATTACAAAGGGATGTATTTTAGATGGAATATTAATTTTTCAGGAGGAAAACAATGACGAAAATCTTCATTTTAGCATCAACACTTTCTTTATCTTTTTTTAGCGGCTTGAATATCGGTAATGCAGCCACGGAAAACTTCTCTCCAACAAACGCTATTGTACAAAACAGCGATCATTTAGCAGAAGGAAACTCAAAAGATAATAATAAACCTCCAGGAAGCAACGGTTCTGATGGTAGCGGTTCTGATGACAGCGGTTCTGGTGGTAGCGGTTCTGATGACAGCGGTTCTGGTGGCAGTGGTTCTGGTGGTAACGGTTCTGGTGGCAGCGGCTCTGATGGCAGCGGTTCTGGTGGTAACGGTTCTGGTGGCAGCGGCTCTGATGGCAGTGGTTCTGGTGGCAGCGGCTCTGGTAGCAACGGTTCTGGTGGTAGCGGCTCTGGTGACAGCGGCTCTGATGGCAGTGGTTCTGGTGGCAGTGGTTCTGGTGGTAACGGTTCTGGTGGCAGCGGCTCTGATGGCAACGGTTCTGGCGGTAGCTGTTCTGGTGACAACGGTTCTGATGGCAATGGTTCCGGTGGCAACGGTTCTGATGGCAGTGGTTCCGGTGGCAACGGTTCTGGTGGCAGTGGTTCTGGTGGCAACGGTTCTGGTGGCAACGGTTCTGGTGGCAGTGGTTCTGGTGGCAACGGTTCTGGTGGCAGTGGTTCCGGTGGCAACGGTTCTGGTGGCAGTGGTTCTGGTGGCAACGGTTCTGGTGGCAGCGGCTCTGATGGTAATGGTTCTGGTGGCAACGGTTCTGGCGGTAGCGGTTCTGGTGGCAGCGGCTCTGGTAGCAACGATTCTGGTGGCAACGGTTCTGGTGGCAACGGTTCTGGTGGCAGTGGCTCTGATGGCAGTGGTTCTGGTGGCAGTGGTTCTGGTGGCAACGGTTCTGGTGGCAGCGGCTCTGGTAGCAACGATTCTGGTGGCAACGGTTCTGGTGGCAATCGAGTTAAGGGCGATAGCAGTTCACAAGGTGGTAACGTAAAAGATAATGCGACAAAACAAGGTGATAAGTTACCTAATACTGCAGCACATTATCCTGCATCTATTTTAATAGGACTTTCAACATTCCTAATTGGTATATTATTGTTTATTCGCCGTAAAAATGCAAAATAAAGACCAACATCCTTCCATCTAAAAAATACATGAAACCAATATAAAACTAAAAAGGGCTTTGGATTGCAGTTTATTATGCAACCCAAAGTCCTTTTGGCATCTATCAGAAAGCGTATTAATATGCTTTTCCCCAATAGACCATGTGCTTTGCTTCTTTACTACAGCAAATACATTCGTCAGCTAAATGTTCTTGCTCAAAAGGCATACAACGTGAAGATACTCCAACTTCTTCTTTTAATTTCTCTTCACAAGCTAGTTCTCCACACCACATCGCCTTAATAAACCCTTGCTTTTCATCAGCTGCTTTTTTCATCTCTTCGAAATTCGTCACACTATACGTATTCTCATCGCGAAATACTTTTGCTTTATTAAATAAAGAATGATGAATTTCCTCCAGTAATGATAGAATGCGTTCTTCTAATTGATCCATTGATATACATTCTTTTTCTTTCGTATCTCTTCTTACAAGTACAACTTGATTCTTTTCAATATCCTTTGGACCCACTTCTAATCGAATTGGAATTCCCTTCATTTCATACTCATTAAATTTCCAGCCCGGTGTTTTAGTGCTAGCATCTATTTTTACACGCGCAACCTTCTGAATACGTCCTTGTAACTCTGTTGCTTTTTCTAACACACCTTCTTTATGCTGAGCAATAGGTACAATAACAACTTGTACTGGAGCGACTTTTGGCGGCATTACAAGTCCGTTATTATCACTATGGACCATAATAAGTCCACCTATCATTCTCGTTGATACACCCCACGAAGTTTGGTGTACATATTGCCACTTACCGTTACGATCTAAAAACTTAATATCAAATGCTTCAGAGAAATTCGTTCCAAAGTTATGAGATGTTCCTGTTTGAAGTGCTTTTCCATCATGCATTAAACTTTCAATCGTATAAGTTGCCTTCGCTCCTGCAAACTTTTCTTTTTCTGTTTTTTGTCCTTTAATGACTGGTATCGCTAAGTATTCCTCGCAGAAAGAGGCATACAGATTTAAAATATTTAACGTTTCAGCTTGCGATTCTTCTGCCGTTTCATGAATCGTATGGCCTTCTTGCCATAAAAATTCAGTTGTACGAAGGAATGGTCTCGTTGTCTTTTCCCAACGAACTACTGAACACCACTGATTATATAACTTTGGTAAATCATTATATGATTGAACAATCTTTGAGAAATGCTCACAGAATAAAGTTTCCGATGTAGGACGTACACAAAGTCTTTCCGCTAACTTTTCATCCCCGCCATGCGTAACCCATGCTACTTCAGGAGCAAATCCTTCAACATGATCCTTCTCTTTTTGCAATAAACTCTCTGGGATAAACATTGGCATATACACATTCTCATGACCAGTTTCCTTTAACTTTTCATCCATCACTTTCTGCATATTCTCCCATAAGGCATAACCGTACGGACGCAGAATCATACACCCTTTTACACTTGAATAGTCAACAAGTTCAGCTTTTTTTACAATATCGGTATACCACTGCGCAAAGTCCTCTTCCATCTTCGTAATGGCTTGCACTTGTTCTTTTGCCATAGTCAGTCTTCCTCCTTTTAGAAAATACAAAAAAGCCCGCGCCCCTAAATAGGGACCGAGCTTTGCCGGCGTTACCACCCTGATTCATACACAAAAATTGTATATGCTCTCTTTTTGATAACGGGAATTTCCCGCTGCATATGCAGAACTCAAAGGTAGGTTCCATATCGCCCTTTAAGAATCTTTCAGCCAAACGGATTCTCTCTCTGCAAAAAAGGTTGGACATGTACTAGTCCTTTTTCAGCGTTATAACGAAATAAATTTGTTGATTATCATAATACAAATTCTTTTTTAAAACAATAGCTAATTTTCTTATTTTTATATATTCTTTTCATTTTTTGTAGTTTTATACGTAGCTCTTTCGAACGATTTTCACAAGTTGATGTGCAACCATACCGATAAGTGTACCAAGTAGAACGAAGAAACAAATAAATCCATATCCCATTCCTTCCCACCCACCAATAGCTATCATTGTTACAGGAAAGAAAGCTAAACAAAGAAGTACTAAACTAAGTGAAAATATAATATCAAACTGTTTGTCTGGAAAACGTTTCTTTAGTAAATATGAAATAGCAAATACTAGGAGAATCGTGATTCCACCAATGATGTAAAAAATACCAAATCCATCTAGCCAGTCCATAGTATTCCCTCCTTTCATTCAATCCCTTATACTTATTATATGTTTAATTTTTCTGAAAATAAATAATAAATTTTATTCAGAAACATATTTTTATTACTAGGTATTAATAGTAATATATAAGAATAGGTTTTATATAATTAGGAGGATTACTTTATGGATAAAGCATTAACTAATCGTGTCATTATTTTATCATTCGACTGTTTATCAGCTTTAGATTTTCCTATACTACAAAAATTACCTAACTTCCAATCTCTAATAAAAAAGGGCGCGGTTGTAGAAAAAGTAGAACCAATTTATCCTTCTGTAACATATCCAAGCCACTCAACAGTCGTTACTGGAAACTACCCTAATAAACATGGTGTTGTTACCAATACTTTACTTCAACCAGGACGTGAATCACCAGATTGGCATTGGTACCGAAAATCGATAAAAGGAACAACATTATATGATGAAGCACGCAAAGCAAATTTAACGACAGCAGCCCTTCTTTGGCCTGTTACTGGAAGAGCAAACATTGATTACAATTTACCGGAAATCTTTCCAAATAGACCGTGGCAAAATCAAATTTTAGTTTCATTATTTAGCGGTAGCCCGCTATACCAATTAGATTTAAATCGACGGTTCGGTCATATACGAAATGGATTATCACAACCTGAACTCGATGATTTCGTTCTTGCTTCTGCTGTACATACAATCCTTACAAAAAGGCCTAATGTCATGTTTGTGCATTTCACTGATTTAGACACACAAAGACACTATCATGGCTTTGAATCTAACGAAACAATAGCAGCTATCCATAGGCACGACGAACGTCTAGGAAAAATTATTCATGCATTAAAAGAAAGTGGAATATACGAAGAAAGTACAATTATTGCCCTTGGTGATCATAGCGCTTTAAGTGAAAACAAATCAATTCAATTAAATGTGCTATTCCATCAAAAAGAGCTTATATCTCTAAATAAAGAAGGTAAATTAGTAGACTGGAAGGCCTACTGTCAAAGTTGCGACGGTTCTGCCTATGTATATGTGAAAGACAAAAACGATACGGATACCATTCGGGAAGTACAACTACTTCTTGAAGAACTGCTTCAAAATAAACAAAATGGCATTGAATTTATACTTCATGATGAAGCGGCGAAAGAATCCGGTGCAGATGGTAATTGTTTATTTATGTTGGAAGCACAAGAGGGGTATTATTTCACTGAAAATTATACCGGTGATTTTATAAAAGAAATTACTAAAAAAGATGTTACTTCTAGTAAAAAATATACATTTGGAACTCATGGTTACTCCCCAACAAAGCCTAACTATGAAACAATTTTTATCGCTGCTGGAAAAGGTATTCAAAGTGGCGTTACAATCCCGTATATGAGACTTATTGATGAAGGTCCGACTATCGCAAGATTACTCGGTTTGCACTTAGGCGAAACAGACGGATCCATTATAGAGGATTTACTACAATTGTAAAGAACTGTGTATATATGTAAAAGTTATGTAAAAATCATCACTGTTTCTCTTTTTATAATTTTTATTTTTGTACACTGTTAGTAGAACAATTTAAGGGGGAACATTATATGAAAAAAATGTCCAGACAAGAAAAAAGCTGGATATTATATGATTGGGCGAATTCGGTATATTCGCTCGTCATTACAACTGCACTATTCCCAATTTACTTTAAAGCAGCTGCAAAAGAAGCTGGACTATCTGGTGCAACTTCAACAGCATATTGGGGATATGCAAACTCATTCGCTACACTTTTAATTTCTATACTTGCTCCTATTCTCGGCACAGTTGCTGATTATAAAGGGTTTAAAAAACGATTTTTCACATTCTTCTTTGGACTCGGCATCGTATTTACAAGTATGCTAGCAGTCGTCCCAACATCCCAGTGGTACTTATTACTAGGTTGCTATATGCTAGCACTAGTCGGTTTTGCTGGAGCAAACATTTTTTATGATGCATTTTTAGTAGATGTTACCTCTAAAGATAGAATGGATCGAATTTCTACACGAGGCTTTGCATTAGGCTATATTGGGAGCACAATTCCTTTTATCGGTTGTATCGCTCTTATTATTCTTGCTCAAAAAGGCACTATCCCTTTATCAGTCGGCATTGCCAGTCAAATTTCATTCGCAATAACAGCTCTTTGGTGGGGATTATTTACAATTCCAATGCTAAAAAACGTAGAGCAAACACATTATATTGAACGCCATCCAAGACCAATTGCAATGAGCTTCAAACGCCTTGCTGATACTTTTAAAAATATTAAAGAATATAAAACAGTCTTTATGTTCCTAATCGCCTATTTCTTCTACATTGACGGGGTCGATACAATTATTACTATGTCTACCGCTTACGGAACAGATCTCGGTATTAGTGCAACGAATCTATTAATCATCTTATTTGTCACACAAATTGTAGCTTGTCCATTCGCTTTATTATACGGAAAATTATCAGAAACATTTACAGGGAAAAAAATGCTATATGTTGGTATTATTATTTATATCATCATTTGCACATATGCCTATTTCTTAAAAACGACACTCGATTTCTGGATTTTAGCAATGTTAGTTGCCACTTCTCAAGGTGGTATTCAAGCACTTAGTCGTTCCTATTTTGCAAAACTAGTACCTAAAGAATCGGCAAATGAATTCTTCGGATTTTATAATATATTTGGCAAGTTTGCCGCGATCATGGGTCCAGTATTAGTCGGTGTTACAACGCAATTAACGGGAAAAACAAACGCTGGTGTCCTTAGTATTATCGTATTGTTTATTATAGGTGGATTCTTATTAACTAGAGTTCCTGAAAATGATACACCCGTTACACCACCTAATCCGAAAACTAAAACGCTATAAAAAGAAGATCCCCTTCACACAAGAAGAGGATCTTTCTTTATTTTTAACGATAACGCTTTACAAGTAAAAACTCTACAGCTGGCTTTACAACTCTAGCGGCACATAACGTAAGTAAAAGCGGTATATCATGAAAATCTATCCATTTATTAAAACCTACCGATGCGAAAAAAAAACCAAAAAATAAATACAATGCGTACATAATATGTAACATTTGCACTTGTTTTTCATACATGTTTTTCTAAATCTTTCTTCTCCTCATTTGCCCTTCAACATTATGCGATGCTACAAATAAATAGTGCATACCAGTTTACTTGAAGTTCAATTAACCAATAGTAAAGTGCAAATGCTAGCATACTTATAACTACTAATGTCGTAACTAAAAGACTTATTTTCTCTTTCCCCTACAGCTTATACAAAAATAGTTTATCAACAGTTGTTCCCAATACTTCCGCTAAACGAAAAGCTAACGCTAAGCTTGGATCATATTTATTATTCTCAATTGCATTTATCGTCTGTCTTGATACGCTACACTTATCAGCTAATGCACCTTGTGAAATATTATTTTCAGTGCGCAATTCATAGATTTGATTTTTCACATCGTTTCTCCTAACCTGTAAAATTATTTTTACAACATCAGTATATAGTTGGTACATTTCATTGTCAAAAGATTCCCATAGGAAAAGGGAGCAGTTCTGCTCCCTTACAATAGCTATTTCGAAGCGAATGAATTCGTTAGTTCCTCTTTATTAGCAACATCTTCTTTATCTAGTTGCATACGTAAAACCGGCCCTATCGCTAATAAAATAAGTGACATCGCTATACAAAATACAATAACTAATGAAGTCATTTCCTTCAATCCTCCAGCTAGTGATGTTCCAATTAACATTGCCCCCATAAACATTGGTAAAATGGTTCCATTCACTCTTCCAATCATATTTTCTGGTACAAGTTGAATCATAAGCGTACCGACAACGATATTAACACAAGCTAAACAAATACCTGTTCCAAATCGCATCAAACTAGTAATCCAAAATGATGTGGACAACCCTTCGACTAAAAATGAGATTGCTAATATACTCATACCAAATACAAACATCTTTTTCGGATTTACTTTTGAAGCGAAAACCGCAGCAACAATACCACCGATTAGCATACCTATTCCATCCGCCGCTGCTAAATATTGAACTGCTTCCTTTTCCATTCCAAGACGTTCTATTACAAGAAACACCTCTAATGGATTCGTTAATCCAACAGCTAAGCCCATAATTGTGAAAGTGATCGTAATCATACGTAAATTTTTCGTATGAAGAACGTATTTCCATCCTTCTTTTATATCATTTTTTAATGATTCCTTCACTGCTTGCTCTTGTTCAATCCATTTCGGTAAAAATGAAAGGGCGATAGCAGATAATAAAAATAAAATGATTAAACTATATAGTGACGTAAATAAACCAAGTTGTGTATACACAAGCGATCCTACAACTGGTCCGAAAATCATAAACAATGACTGTAATGTTTGGTTAAATGCAATCGCATTTGCTACCTGTTCTTCCTTTACATAGCGCTTAAATATGCGTGAAGATGAAGGCTGAGAAAACTGACCTACAATTGCGGAAACGAGTGTCGCAAAAAATATTGCCTGCCAGTAATCAATCTTTAACAATAAAACAATCCCTATAATAGACAGTACACTTAACACATCCCCAGCAACCATTGTTCTTTTCGGGTTCCAGCGATCTGCTAACGCGCCACCAATGAAAGAAAAAATAAAAATAGGTGCATATTCCATGACCGATAATAGTGACACTGAAACTGGATCATTATTCGTCCGCTCCATTATGAAATACAATAGGGCCATATTTCTGATCCAAATCGCAAATTGTTGTAAAATATCGGATGCCATAACGAGCATAAATGCTCGATTTTTAAATAAAGCTTTCATTTCCGCTCCTCCTTTTATAAACCGACCATTCGGTCTAATTCGTTTTAAAAGAAAAGCCGCTGACTTATTATTCAGCTGCCATCCCTTTTAACAATACATCTATTGCCTTTTTATAAACTCGCTTTAACTCGTTATAATCTAGCTCATAGTAAAGCACTCCAAGCCCTGATAATAAGCCATGTACAATATACATCAAATCGCGCGCATTTTCTTCACGAAACTCTCCAGACTGTATACCTGTTTCGATTAATCTCTCAAACATAACATATGATTCTCTAGTTAAAGCTAATAATTCATCTAGAACCTCTTTGCTCACAACTTGGCTCATAGAAAATTCCTCTATTGCACTCGAAATAGGTTGTTGTATATCCTCTACATAATATTCTGCGAGACCATATAATTTTTCAATACTAGTACTATACAACTTCTCTTTTTCATTCCATTTTTCAAGCCAATCATACGTATGCTGTTTTACTACAAATAAAAATAATTCTTCTTTACTTTTAAAATGGTAATAAATACTCCCTTTACTTCGCTCTGTAATTTCACAAATATCTTCCATAGATGTGGCTGCATAGCCTTTTTGTGAAAACAGATTTTCTGCTTTGTATGCAATTTCCTTCTTTATCTCTTCTGCGCTTTTTCTCATACTCACACCTCTTTAAACCGACCGTTCAGTCTAATGATAACAAATGAAAAACCTCTTTCGCAAGAGGCTATATTCCTTATTTACGAAAACGTACTTTCAAACCAAGTTCGGATCATATGTATCGTTCCAAATTTAAATCCAAGTTTAACAAGAAATACACCTCCAGCAACTAATAAAAACAATGCTACTTTCCCTTTATTTTTCACTTTCGGTTCCCTTCCCATTTCCATTCTCCTTATCATGTTAAAAATATTAAACAAACGTTTATTTAACTGTTAGTGTGCGTATGTAAGCCAACTAATCAAACGTTTGTTTAAAAAAGAAATACGCCTATATAAGGCGTATTCTTATCAATCACCGCCACCACCGCAACTACCTCCACTATCTCCTCCAAAAGACCCTCCACAGTCATGTGAACTGCTATCATGTGAGCTGTCATTATTATCAGATCCAGCAAAGAAAAAAAGCGGTGATGAGTTATTAGACGAATTATGTATGTTATTTTGTTTCGTAAGGTTTACTTTCTTTTTGTTTGATCGAACAGCTATTACAATTATTCCAATGACAACAAATAATAGTATGACAATAATAAATTCCATATAAAAACCTCCCTAATTCTCGAATAATTGAATGGTTCTCTCTAAATTTTCAAGTGAAATAAAGCGCGATTCACGAAGGATCTCTTTTCCATTATGAAATAACAAAATTGTCGGCCCTGTAAATACTGCATATCGCCCCGCAACTTCTTGCATGTCTTGTAGTAATATCTCTATTTTCTCTACGTAATCATAATTCTCTAATACGTAATTTACTTTCCTTAACATGACATCACAAACACCACAATTTTCTGTTTTAATAAATAGAAGTACTAATTGCTGTTCTTCAATATATGTTGCTAATTCTTCTATCGTTTCAAATGTATTCATCTTATCCCTCTTAACTTAATTTAAGAAATGCTGAACTATCTTTCTCTTTTCCATTACCTGCTGAAAACACAACGTTTTTGCTGTTAACCCTTCTTGTAATTTTTTCCTCTCTACTTCATCATAACAGCAAGCAATTAAATCTTCTATTTTTAATATATCTTTTGTAATTCCATTTCTGCTGGAATCATTCCCGCATTTTTTAAATTTTATAGCTCATCCTTAACTCTAGAGGTACCATTAAAAGATCTTCTAATTGTAGTGGTTTTCCTTTTCTCGAAATATAATCCAGATCACCATTCCAGATTGCTTGTCGAACCTTTTCTTCAGCAATGTTCAAAAACACATCCACACTATCCTCTCACTTACATATTTTTACTATTATTTTATATGAAATTTCACCATCTTACCACACCATTACAAGTTGACTTCATACAATTTTTTCTCAAATTTATTTATAATAAGCTATTTTCTTCCTCACCGGTCTTTCATTTTCATATGCAGTTTGTATTAAAGCCTTTTTGTATTGAGAAAGTCTTTCTTCATACAATAAAGCGTTTACACTAAATCTTACATTTGTTACGATTTAATCACCCCAGCTCCCTTGTATAGACTTCGTGATGTCTGATCATTTTTATCTAGACGTTTCATACGTCTAGATTCACTTTGATTTATCGGCAAATGCCTTTAAATATATCTTTTACCTTGAAAGGGGAAATGACTATGAGGTCAAAAAAATTCACATTACTATTGCTATCTCTACTACTCTTCTTACCTCTTTTTCTCGCAAATTTTATTACTCCAAATCTCGCATCAGCAAATTCACCAACGCAAAACCAAAAAATTATTGGGTACTTTCCTTCGTGGGGCATCTACGGACGTAATTATCAAGTTGCAGACATCGATGCATCAAAGCTCACTCATTTAAACTATGCGTTTGCTGATATTTGCTGGAATGGAAAACATGGAAATCCTTCTACACATCCCGATAATCCAAATAAACAAACATGGAACTGTAAAGAATCTGGTGTACCGTTGCAAAATAAAGAAGTTCCTAATGGTACTCTCGTATTAGGTGAGCCCTGGGCTGATGTCACAAAATCTTATCCAGGATCAGGTACAACTTGGGAAGATTGTGATAAATATGCCCGTTGTGGCAACTTCGGAGAATTAAAACGACTAAAAGCTAAATACCCTCATTTAAAAACCATTATTTCCGTCGGAGGCTGGACTTGGTCTAATCGATTTTCTGATATGGCAGCTGATGAAAAAACTAGAAAAGTATTCGCAGAATCAACAGTCGATTTCCTACGTGCATACGGATTTGACGGCGTCGATTTAGACTGGGAATATCCAGGTGTTGAAACGATTCCTGGTGGTAGTTACCGTCCTGAAGATAAACAAAATTTCACGCTCCTTCTTCAAGATGTCCGAAATGCTTTAAATAAAGCCGGTACTGAAGATGGAAAACAATATTTATTAACAATTGCTTCAGGGGCAAGTCAACGTTATGCCGATCATACAGAGTTAAAGAAAATCTCTCAAATACTCGATTGGATTAATATTATGACATATGATTTCCACGGCGGTTGGGAAGCAACTTCTAACCATAATGCCGCATTATATAAAGATCCGAATGATCCAGCAGCTGATACGAAATTTTACGTAGATGGAGCTATTGACGTTTATAAAAATGAAGGTGTACCAGCTGATAAACTCGTATTAGGCGTACCATTTTACGGACGTGGTTGGAAAAGTTGTGGAAAAGATAATAATGGGCAATATCAACCATGTAAACCAGGTAGTGATGGCAAACTAGCATCTAAAGGTACTTGGGATGATTATTCTACTGGTGATACGGGTGTTTATGATTACGGTGATTTAGCAGCGAATTACGTAAACAAAAATGGTTTTGTACGCTATTGGAATGATACAGCTAAAGTACCTTATTTATACAATGCTACTACAGGCACATTTATTAGCTACGATGACAATGAATCTATGAAATATAAAACAGATTATATAAAAACGAAAGGTTTAAGTGGGGCAATGTTTTGGGAACTTAGTGGTGACTGTCGCACAAGTCCAAAATATAGCTGTAGTGGTCCAAAATTGCTTGATACGTTAGTAACCGAATTACTTGGTGGACCTATCAGTCAAAAAGATACTGAATCACCAACGAACGTAAAAAACATTGTGGTTACTAATAAAACCTCAAGCTCAGTCCAATTAAGCTGGACTGCATCTACTGATAATGTAGGAGTTACTGGGTATGAAGTTACTGCTGGGGAAGAAAAATGGAGTACAACATCAAATAGCATTACAATTAAAAATTTGAAACCTAATACGGAATACACTTTTTCAATACTAGCAAAGGACGCTACCGGGAATAAATCACAACCTAATTCTATTATTGTAAAAACTGATGATGCTAACACAACACCTCCTGATGGTAATGGTAAGGCTACATTTTCAGTTACTTCAAATTGGGGAAGTGGCTATAACTTCTCAATTGTAATTAAAAATAACGGCACAAGCCCTATTAAAAACTGGAAGTTAGAATTTGATTATAACGGCAATTTAACACAAGTTTGGGATTCTAAAATTAGTAGTAAAACAAACAATCATTATGTAATTACAAATGCCGGATGGAACGGTGAAATTCCTCCTGGTGGATTCATTACAATAGGAGGTGCAGGAACAGGTAACCCTGCCGAACTTTTAAATGCCGTTATTAGCGAAAACTAGACGTAACATTCTTTAATTGTTTCACTAAAGTTTGAATTTAGGTTTGAATAATCTTTCCTAAATTCAAACTTTTAATTTTGCGAAAAATCACAAATCAAAATTACAATAACCTATTATAATTATATTTAGTTTTCAATATGAAGTTTGCGTGAAGTTCATCTGAATTTTACATGAATTTCCTTTAATTTCTATTGTCTTCCCATACTAATCACCTTATTCTTTATATATAGGAATAATTTTCATTCCATTTCAAGCTATCTATATATACAAAAAGATAGTTGCCTATTAGGGAAAGGCGTCTAATATTATTATAAATATAAACATAATCGCAGAAAAAGCACGCTTATAAGCGCACCATAAGAGTGCTTCTTCATACAATTCTCATGTAAGAGTTCTCGAAAATCATGTTAATCACAAAGAAAAGGCCGTAGCTTATATAAGCTACGGCCTTTTCTTTGTGATTATTTTTAAACGTTCCATTCTTCGATATTCCATACTTTCGTTATCCACGTTTCATAGAAAGAAGCTCATGTGAAACGATTAAAACTGTTAAAAGACTTTTTCTATTTTTTCATATAAGGAGCTAATACACTTAAAATTTCTTCCTTATCCTTCTTTAACTCCAATGATGTTAACATATCCATCGTTCGAGGACGAGGTAATTTCACTTGCACTTCACCAACTATTGATGCTGGTCTTTGAGATAAAATAAATACGCGATCAGAAAGTAAAATTGCTTCATCTAAGTCGTGTGTAACCATAACAATTGTTTGCTTTTCTTGATGCCAAGAATTTAAAAGCCAACTGTGTACTTCCATTTTTGTAAATGCATCTAATTTTCCAAAAGGCTCATCAAGTAGCATAATCGGCTTCTCACATAAGTATGTACGAAGAAAGCTAATTCTTTGGCGCATACCACCAGATAATGCATCAGGATAATGATCCGCATATTCATCTAACTCAAACTGCTTTAATGCTTCCATTCCTTCTGTTAACCTTTGTTTTTTAGATTTCCCCTCAATTTCTAATGGAAGAACAATATTTTGTAAAGCCGATCGCCACGGTAATAATAAATCTTGTTGTGGCATATAGCTTACAACATCTTGTTTTCTCACATGTTCCTCATTATAAAATACCTCTCCACTCGTTGGCTCTTCAACACTCGCAATCATATTTAACAATGTGCTTTTCCCACAACCACTTGGACCGACAAAAGAGACAAACTCTCCCTCCTGTATAGAGGCACTAATATTTGCTAATACATTCTTTCCATCGAAAGATTTCACAATATCTTTTATTTGTAATCCGCTCATTTTTCACTTGGAAGGAATTCATTTGTAAAAGCATCTTTTACATCAATTTTCTTTTTAATAACTTTGTTGTCGTATAAGAAATTCATGTAATTCGTCCAAACTTCTTCCTTCTGTACTCCCCACGCTTTTGCATCATCTTGATACTTCGTACTTAACCACTTTTGACTTTCTTGTACTAATTCCTTATTCACATCTGGAACAGCTTTAATTAAAATATCAGCAGCTTCTTTCGGCTCTTTAATTGCAAAATTATAACCTTCTGTCGTTGCAGTCATAAACTTTTTCACGAAGTCTTTATCTTGCTTCGTATGTTTTTCACTCGTAATAATAACAGGACTATAGAAATCAAGCGCTGGATCTAAGTCTTTCACCATAATCGTATTTAACTCTTTTCCTTGACGCTTCGCTTCAATGCCATCCCATCCATAATAAATCCATTCAAAGTCCGCATCACGACCGATTGATTTGAAGAAGTCTGTTTGTCCTAAGATAATTTTTTCGACTTTATTAAAATCAGCTTGATGTTTCTCCATAATTGTTTTTAACGTTGCTTCTTCTGCTGGTCCTCCCCAGCCACCATAACGTTTACCTTCAAAGTCTTTCGGTGACGTCATATTATCTTTTTTTAGTGATGCAAAAGCAGAGGTATTATGCTGAATAATTGCACCAACAGAAACAACTGGGATTCCTTCAACACGAGCTAATGTTACATTTTCCTGTGCGCTTATCGCAAAATCTGCTTTCCCAGAAGCAATCATCTGCTCTGCTGTGACATTATCACCAGGCTGGATAATTTCTACATCAAGCCCTTGTTTTTTGTAATAGTCTTTCGTTTTCGCTACATATAAGCCAGTATGATTCGTATTTGGAAACCAATCTAAAACAACTTTTACTTTTTTATCTTTACTTGCACTTTCTTCTTTCTTCGCCGGATTACACCCAGCCACACTTACTGCTAATAAAACAGCTAACATAATTTTTAAACCTTTTTTCATTTTCTGCCGTCCTTTCTATATATCCATGGTGCTGTTATTCTTGCCATAAACTCCACGATAAAATACAGACATAATGTCACCATGACGATAATTGCTGCAACACCAAATACTCGAGCAGTTAAAAAGGATTTTGTAGCTCTCGTAAGCATAACCCCTAACCCTTCACTTGCACCGAGCCATTCTCCGATAATTGCCCCCATCACGCTATATGTAACTGCAATTTTTAAACCCGAGAAAAAGTATGGGAGCACTGCCGGAAACTTTACTTTCTGGTAAACTTGCCATTTCGTTGCTTTCATTGTTTGCAACAATTTCAACATATTTTTATCTACAGTTTGAAAACCTTCTAAAATACTAAGCGCAATTGGGAAGAAACAAACGAGTATGACGACCATTACTTTCGGCAACATCCCATATCCAAACCAAATAATAAATAACGGTGCAAGTACAACGATTGGAATCGTTTGCGAAATAACGAGCAACGGATTTATTAAAATACGAAATAAAGGTATCACGTCCATAATAATTGCAATACTCGTCCCAAGTAAAATCGCAAAAAATAGTCCGATTATAACTTCCTGCAGTGTTTGCATCGTATTTGGTAATAGTAAATCCTTCATTCCAATTAATTCTTGAACAATGGCAGAAGGCTTTGGTAAAATCCACGGTTCGATTTTAAATAATGAAACAGATCCTTCCCATATCGCAATGAGAAGGATAAGCCAAATTGTTGTAATAAGTTTAGATTGCTTCTGGTTTTGCATATTCATCACGGTACTTCCAAACCTTTTCATCTATCGTTACACCAGTGCTTGGACGATAATGGATTTTAATAGAAGTAATCACTTCTTCAGCTCCAGCATCGACGCAAGCTTGCTGCGCACGTTTCACGACATCAAGAAGTACATCTAATTCTCCTTCCAACGTTGTTTCCATTGCTCCTACTTCATAACGAACTCCCGATTGTTGTACAACTTCAATTGCTTTATCAACAACAGAATATACATCTTTTGTTTTTGCTTGCGGTACTACTGAAAATGACATTGTAACTTGTTGTGACATAATAAAATCCCCCTTATAAAATATGTTTCCAAAAAAAGAAAAGGCTTTCCTACCATGTAGGAAAGCCTTGTATACAAGTTATTCTATAATAACTTATGCTACATCACTTTAAAGTAACTCCCTACGCTGGCATTATCCAGATCAGGTTGAGGGTCGATGTATACTTACATCCTCTCAGCCAATTGGCTCCCCGGTTCTTAATTCGTTCTCATTGTAGCATGATTTATTTTATTGAACAAACAAAAGCGTACATAATCATTTCATTACTTTTGGAAAATATCCAACTTTTTCACCATGAGCTAATAACAACTGAATAAATTCTTTATTAATCGCTGGCACTATCAGCTCTTTTTTCTTAGTCCATTCATTTGTTCTACGAGTACCCATGACAATTTCAGATTGCTGTGCTCCATCTCCTGCAACTTGAGAAGCAATTAACTCTGCTATTTCTTCATTTCCTTTTGCTAATTCAAGCCCGATATTTACATATTCCGAAAGTGGAACCATTTCAAGATTGTATCCACATCCCTCAATTAGCTTTATAAAATGTTCAAATTCAACTTGATGTGGATGACAAATATGTAACGTCTCTCCTACAATTTTTGGATCTTGTAAATACGATACAATCGACTTACTGGCAAAGTCAATTGGTGTAAAATCAACTTTCCACTTCACATTTGGTGCCTTTCCAATTAGAAGCATCGTTTTAATAAGACGATAAAATGCATTTCCTTCAATGTTTTGTTGGAACGAACCCGTTTCTGAATGACATGCTAGGTTACCTGCACGATAAATATTCCCTCGTATGCTGCTCTTCAAAGCTTCACGAACAAGATTTTCCGCCTGTAGTTTACTATCGGAATACACATTCTCTAACTCTACATTATAATTGAAATCACCTGTTTCCATATATGTATCCCATTGCTCTACCGCTAATTCTATCGGAATACCAATTGTAGAGATAAAGTGGAATGTAGCACCATTCTCGGCTAACGCTAGCATACGGCTCGTGCCTTGGACGTTCACATTTTTAAATTGTTTTACATCTCCAAAATGTCTTACATCTGCACCGCAATGAATTACCGTATCGACCTTAGAACTAATTAAAATAAATTCCTCTTCGCTCATCCCAAGATACTCTTCTCCCAAATCACCAGGTACAGCCTGTATACGCTGTAACCACTCTTCACATATATCATTAAAGTAGCTTGTTAATGTATCGATAATTCTTTGTTGCACATCTTTCGTCGGTCTTACTAAACAATAAATGGTAGCAGATGTATCTCTCAATAATTCATATAATATGTGCGACCCCAAATAACCAGTAGCTCCAGTTAAAAAGACATTTGAGATGTTAGTGTCTTCTAAAACATTCGAATAAGTAATAGTATTCGGTTCGTGAATCACCTTATATTCACGAAATACTTCTTCTGTCTCTACTTTTACTTCTCTCTCAATTCTAGCTAATCCATATATCGTTCTTTCTTTAAAGAAATCTTGAATTGTTAAATGTGAAAAATCTTCTTTTAACAATGTTAAGACTCTCAATACTTTCAACGAATGTCCACCAATTGTAAAGAAATCATCATGCACTCCAATTTTTGAAATTCCTAATACCTCTGCCCAAGCTTTCGCTATCTGTTTCTCCGCTTTAATAGAAGGCGCGACATATTCCTGTAGACGAACCGGCTCGTACTTTTCTTCTAATTGAGCTAACTTTTTAACATCAACCTTTTTATTTGGTGTAAGTGGTAGTTCATTAATATAAATTAATTTAGATGGTACCATATAATCCGGTAACTGCTCTTGTAACTGATAAACTAATTCTGGTATTTCCTTTTTGTTCAAAGTTGTATAGAATGCGATTAAATATTGGCTACCTTCCTTGCTCTTCTTAGCAAAAACAGCATTTTCTTTTATATTATGATTTTGAGAAATTTTACTTTGGATTTCTCCTAGTTCAATACGATGTCCTCTAATTTTTACTTGATCATCTTTCCGATGTAAAAACTCTATATTTCCATCCTCTAGCAACTTAACGATATCACCCGTTTTATATATATTAACTATAGGATTAAAGGGGTTCGGAATAAAAGCTTCAATTGTTTTATTAGGCTTATTAAAATACCCTTTTGCTAATCCTACTGAATCTATATATAATTCACCAGGTACACCAATTGGACAAAGATTCATATTCTCATCCAAAATCATAACTTGATAATTAGCACATGGTTTACCAATGGGAATACTCGCAACATCCTCATTTAACTGATTAGGTATTTTATAGGTTGTCGTCACTACAGTACATTCTGTCGGTCCGTATACATTATGAATTTCAACATTTGTACTTATTCTTTCTCTCCACAATTTAATAACCTCTACAGGCAACATTTCACCGCCAATCGCAATTCTTTTCAGGGAAGCTAGCTTATATATATTTTCTTCTGCTAAATAAGTTGCTACTTGTCGAACAAAAATTGTCGCTAATGCCAAGATCGAAGTTGCTTTCACTTTATAGATTGCATTTGCAAATGCTTCTACAGACAATCGCTCTTCCTCTAATAATACATACAAGTTTCCTCCGCAGAATAAAGAAGCAAATGACTCCCATACAGAAGCATCGAAACTAAAGGAAGGAAATTGGGCAAATACATCCTCTTCTGTCAATTCATATTGCTTTTGCATCCAAGTGTACAGATTAACAACGCCTCTATGTGCTAACATCGTTCCCTTTGGATTCCCTGTTGAACCAGATGTATAAATCATATAAGCTACATCATCACAATGAATAGACAACTTTACATCTATATCTTCATAAGTTTCACTATCATACATTGAAACTGTTTGAACCCCATCACATGTTATAGGCGTCTCTTTCATCAATATAACTTTCGCTTGGCTATCTTGAATAATGTACTGTATTCTACTTTCCGGATAATCTGGATCAATCGGAACATACGCTGCACCAGCTTTTAATATAGCTACCATACTTACTACTGTGTCTATGCTACGTTTCATAAATATTCCAACATAGTCTCCTAATTGGACGCCGTTTTTCATTAACATATGAGCTATTTGATTACTTTTTTTATTTAGCTCCTCATAAGTTAAAGTACCTTCCCTTGAAGATAAAGCTATACGATTTGGAAATTGAGTAACAGTATTATAGAACATATCGACGATACTTTTCTCAGGATATACTGCTGTCGTATCATTCACTTGACTATAAAGTGCCATCTCGGCCTCTGTAACAACATTAAAATGTTTTATACATTTATTAGCATTTTGTGATGTATAAATTAAAACACCTTGTATTTGTTGTGCATAACGAGTAATCGTTGTCTCTTTCCAATTAACACTATTAAATATCATTTCTACACTTTGCATATTTTTATTGAATACAAATTGTAACGTATTCTTGTCTTGTAGCTCATAATACGTTTCACCAATAATAATAGGTGACATTTCAGATGAATCATTACTATTTTGAAACGCTACTATTTCTCCCTCGTTCATTTTTTGGATCTGTTCCACTTGCTCTACAATCTGAAAGTTCAAACTTTCATAGGAAAGATAATTAGAAACTTGAATAGTAATAGGAAATAAACTTCCTCTTGTATGGTAAAGCACGATAATGTGCTGTTCTTTAGAAATATGATACAACCACGTTGCAGTTGCTCCTATTAAATCTACAATATGAGTCAATTTTGGAAATGGTATAGTTTTTCTTTGTATTCCAAACTCTATCTTTTGCGCATCTTTAGGTATTTGAATACTCCCTTCTACTTTCCCTAAAAATTCTTTTACCATCTCATTATAAGAAATCGCTAATTTCATATTTATGTAAATTCCTCTCCTAAATATAATAAAGGTGTGAAAATTCACACCTTTATTATCCCGTATTAACGGGCAGATTTGTTCAACTCACAATCAAAGGGGGCTGCCCCCCTGATTAAAGTTTCACTTTTCCTTATTCGCTTTTAAACTCACCAATTAGCTCTTGTAATTCCTGAGAAAGCCAACTTAAAGAAGTCGCTAATTCTGCAATATCTTGTACTGATATTTCTTGCTCCTTCATGCTTTCTTCAACATTACTACTACTATTCGCATAAGTATTTGCAATATGTGATAATTCATTTACGACTTGAACGATATTCTGGCTATTTTGTAAAATATCACTCGAATTGCCAGAAACAGCTTTCACTTGATTTTTAACAGATTGTGCTGATTTCGAGATTTTTTCAAAGAAAGCACCACTACTTTGAACAAGTGAAATTCCAGATTCTACTTCTTTTGAACCTTTTTGCATTGAAACTACAGCCTCTTCTGTTTCAGCTTGTGTTTCACTAATTAATTTTGCTATATCTTTCGCTGACGTTTCAGTTTGTTCTGCTAATTTACGTACTTCATCAGCAACAACTGCAAATCCTCTTCCAGCTGCTCCAGCACGCGAAGCTTCAATAGAAGCATTTAAAGCTAATAAATTTGTTTGATTTGAAATACCTGTAATTACAGTTACAATATCACTAATTTCTTTTGATCTTGTTTCTAATGAATAAATAATAGAAGATAAATCTTTCACTGCATTTTGGATTAAACTCATTTGATTAATAATTTGTCCAATCACTTCATTACCTTCAATTGAATGTTGCTCCATACCTTCTGAGGCAACCGCAACTTGTTCCGCAGCTCCAGTTATCTCTTCTACCTTATCTTCCATTCCATGCACAATTCCTAAGCATTGTTGGACTGAAGTTTCTTGAGACTGTGCCCCCACTCTTAAACCTTCAATAGAACTTGCAATCTCTTGAACTGCCATGCTATTTTCCTCGGTGCTTGCCGACAATTCATGTGAAGAAGAAGAAACTTGCTCAGCGGTCTGCCTAACTTTATCTATAATCCCTTTAAATTTCTCAATCGTATCATTGAAATAAACATTAATAATTCCAATATCATCTGGTCTTTCTTTTAATTTAATACTTAAGTCACCTTCACCAATCTTACGTAATCCCTCTCGTAAATCTTTTAATGGAGCTAACGAGTTACGTACGATAAAGAATTGAGCAATAGTCGCGATTGCTAATGAAATAATAATAAAGAGTAAACCCTGTATCAAAAAATTCTTCTTTGTACTAGGAACGATAGAAGCATCTAAATCAGCCGCAACAATTGCAACAATATTGTTTTCTCCATCTTTAATTGGTTCTAATATTGTCACCCACGAACCTAATTCATCTTCATATACTTCTGTCATTTGGGCCTTTTTCGTATCCATCACTTTATCATATGCATTCATCCAATGAGTCGGTTGTTCATAATAATCTCCCGACTTTACAGGCACCGCATTTGCTAACTCTGTAGTCAAACCAACGATTTGTAATTCTCGTTTTTCATTCGGCTTTGCCCCTGTAACATACGTTTGTCCCACACTTTTTAAACCTTTTGTCACTTCATCTAATTGCTCTGTTAACTTTTCTTTTTTTACTCTTTCAGTTGTAGGATCTTTCGCCATATCTTTAACTAATTCTGTATCCAAGTCATGTACTACTATCTCTCCTGTTTCAATAGACTGCCTTTCAAATAAAGACATCATACTATTTTGAAACAAATTGAAACTTAACGCGCCCATACTTCCAACAAGCGTCAAAATAACTAATACAGTTAATAAGACGTTCTTTTGAAGAAACGATAACTTATGCCAATACTTTTTCATCAATATTCACCTTCCTTAATTATTTAAAACAAAAAAACAAAATATATGAATATTTTGTTTGAAATGATTCTCAATATGTTCGAGAATAAAAAAAGACCAATGTAAAAAGCATTGGTCAAGACCAACCCTATCCGTCCGGTAACTGGCTAGCATAGCCTCTCGACCTTAGCCCCTATAGTTTTGCGCCCTCATGTTTCCATCAGTTTGCCTTTCTCGCTGAACGAGTTGAACGATATGGGAGTTCTATGAGAATTAAATTATTCTCTTTCCAAGGTTACAACATTTAAATTAAAATGTCTACTTATTTAGAGATATAAATATAAAATTCTAATGTATTATTTTTTCGAAATAATTTAACAAAATACGTGAATGTTACTTTTTTTATGTTATATAATAAAAAACGTATATAAATCAAAGATCCCTTCGGATATTTCACTAATTTTCATTTAAATTAAATTATTCGAATATATCTTAACTTATGAATTTCGGAGGTAATTTATCATGTTTTGGCTACAATTTCTTACCTTATTACTCTGCATTTTTATTGGTGCACGCCTAGGCGGAGTTGGCTTAGGAGTAATGGGCGGAGTTGGTATGGCAATACTCGTTTTTGTCTTCCACTTGCAACCAACCGCTCCTCCTATCGATGTAATGCTTATGATTTTAGCAGTAATTACTGCTGCTGGTGCTTTACAAGCCGCTGGAGGAATGGACTATCTTGTGCATCTAGCTGAGAAAGCTTTACGAAAAAATCCAAAGCGCATTACATTTTTCGCTCCAATTGTTACTTATTTATTCACACTATGTGCTGGCACTGGTCACGTTGCCTATTCTGTACTTCCTGTTATCGCAGAAGTCTCTCGTGAATCAGGAATTAGACCAGAACGACCAATGTCAATTGCCGTAATTGCTTCTCAACAAGCAATTACAGCTAGTCCCATTTCAGCTGCTACAGTTGCCCTTTTAGCAATGTTAGCTGACTATAAAATTACTTTATTAGATATTTTAAAAGTAAGTATCCCTTCTACTTTCATCGCTTGTATGGTAGCTGCATTCGTTGCTAGTAAAATGGGGAAAGAACTAAATGAAGACCCTGAATACTTAAAACGATTAAAAGAAGGTATGATTCCTAAGCTTGAAGAGAAAAAAGAATTTGTAGGTGTAAAAGGCGCTAAATTATCAGTTATTCTTTTCCTAGTAGGAACTTTCCTTGTCGTACTTCTTGGTTCATTTGAAGCACTTCGTCCAGGATGGATGGTTGACGGGAAGCTAGTTCGTCTTTCCATGCCAAACACAATTGAAATGGTTATGTTAACCATCGCAGCTCTTATTATTATTTTCTGTAAACCAAATGTAGAAAGCATTGTGTCTGGTAACGTCTTTAAAGCTGGAGCAACAGCGGTTGTTGCTATTTTCGGTATCGCTTGGATGGGAGATACTTTCTTTAACGGAAACTTAAATATGATTCAAGGATCAATTCAGCACTTAGTTACAAGTGCACCATGGCTATTTGCTATCGCATTATTCATTCTATCTATTTTACTGTACAGCCAAGCAGCAACAGTTCGTGCCTTAATGCCACTTGGACTATCTCTTGGTATTCCGCCAGCATTACTGATTGCTATGTTCCCTGCAGTAAACGGATACTTCTTCATTCCAAACTACGGAACAATTGTTGCTGCCATTAACTTCGACCGCACTGGTACAACAGGTATCGGTAAATACGTTTTAAATCATAGCTTCATGATTCCCGGCTTAATCGCAACCTTTACTTCTATCGGAATTGGAATGCTCTTAATTTCAATTATGTTTTAAATAAAAAGCACAAACCTATAATTTAAAAGGGTTTGTGCTTTTTTAATTAAACGTTTGTTTAATTTTTTCAATCAATAACTTCTACAACATACCCTTTCTTTTTTAAACCACTCAATATTTCTTCAATATGATTTCTATCTTTCGTTTCTAATGACAAGTGCAATTGCGCATATCCTGGAAATACCTTTGTACCAATCCGTTCTAAATGTATATTTAATACATTCGCTTCAAAATTTGTTACAATCTCGAGCAAATGATGCAAATAGCCTGGCTTATCTTTAATCATTGTCGCGATGTGAATGAAGCGTCCTGCTTCAACCATTCCATGCTCAATAATACGCGAAATAAAGTTTACATCGACATTTCCACCACTTAGTACGGATACGACCTTTTTTTCTTTTATTGGGACTTTGTGATAAAGCAAAGAAGCTAATGAGCTCGCACCAGACCCTTCAACCAACAATTTGTTCCGTTCAAGAAGCATTAACATCGTTCGTGCAATTTCCATTTCATCTACACAAAACACATCATCCACATAACGTTGTACAAGTTCAAAAGTCAAATCACCTGGCCTTTTAACCGCGATTCCATCCGCCATAGTTGGCGTCGACTCTACTGTTATTACCTTCTTTTCCTCAAGTGACTGTTTCATTCCCGGACAAGCAAGTGTCTGCACCCCATATATTTTCACTGATGGCTTTTGTTCTTTAATTGCCATCGCAACTCCTGCAATTAATCCTCCACCTCCAATCGGACAAATAACAGCCTCTACATCTTCCAGCTGTTGTAATATTTCCAGACCGACTGTACCTTGACCAGCAATTACTGCTTCATCATCAAATGGATGTACAAATTTCGCTCCTGTCTTCTCTTTTAAATCTAGTGCATAAGCTAATGCATCATCAAATACATCACCTTGTAATTCTACATGTGCACCGTACTTTTTTGTCGCAAGTACCTTACTTAACGGAGCACCTTTTGGCATCACAATCGTACAAGGAATACTAAGCATATTACTAGAATAAGCGACTCCTTGCGCATGATTTCCAGCAGATGCCGCAACAACACCATTTTCTAAATCACCTTTCTCGAGAGAAACCATTTTATTATAAGAACCACGTACTTTAAAAGAGCCTGTCTTTTGTAAATTCTCCAGCTTTAAATACACTTCATTCTGTGATAACTCACTAAATGTACTTGAATAATCTAATGGGGTCATATGTACAATGCCCTTCATTTTCTCATAAGCAGCTATAATATCCTGAAATACAATCATGCCTTCGCCTCCGAAACAATATATGTTTATACATACTAGTTTAGGCGGCATATTTTGTTTTATACGACAAAAGACCACGTAGTATTTTCATACTACATGGTCTTTTATCTACAAACACTTATTTACTTCCCCAGCTAATCGCTTCGTACTTTCATACGCAGAATCCGCTAGACTAATTGCAGAAATAACTGAAACACCATCCGCACCCGCTTCTATAACGGCAGCAGTATTTTCAATTGTAATCCCACCGATACCAACAATCGGCACTGTAATTCCTTGTTCTCTAAAATGAGCTAAACCTTTCGTTCCTTGAACAGCTTTCGTATCTTTTTTCGTACTCGTTGGGAAAATAGGGCCAACTCCTAAATAATCAGCTCCGTTTTCAATCGCCCATTTTGCTTCTTCAATTGTATGTGTAGATACACCGATAATTTTATCTCCCATCTTTTCACGAACAGATGTAATCCCTTCATCATCTTGTCCTACATGAACACCATCTGCATCTAATTCAACGGCCAATTCTACATCATCATTTACAATGAAAGGAACACCATATTCCTTGCAAAGCGCCTGCAATTTCTTTGCAAAACGCACTCTATCCTCTCCAGTTAAAGTCCCTTCTCCCTTTTCACGAAATTGAAAAAGTGTCACTCCACCGTCTAACGCTTCTTTCAATATAGCTAACGGATCCTTCATGCAATTATTGCTTCCCATAATAAAATACACTTGTAATAGGTTAGACATTTTCTTGGTTTCAATGCGCATCATGTGTTTCATCCCCTTACTCTAACTCCTCAATCTTCCCATACTTCTCAATATCACCGGAAGTTGTATTCGCTAATTGATTTAAAAATTCAATTTGGAAACTACCAGGCCCTTTTTCTACCGTCTTAGCAGCTGCTAGTTCCGCAGCTACACCATAAAATGTTACTGCTGCTACTGCTGCCTTTACATAATCTTTTTCTACCGCAATAAATGCTCCTATTACAGAAGTTAGTAAACAACCCGTTCCAGTAACCTTTGTTAAAATAGAGTGACCGTTTCGAATAAGAATCGTTCGCTCTCCATCTGTAACGACATCTTCTTTTCCAGTAATGACCGCAACTGTATTCAATTCCTCTGCTGTCTGTTTTGCAATATTTACAACATTGCCATTTCCAGTACCAGCATCTACCCCTTTAATTTCCCATCTCTCATTAATAACGTTAGCTACTTCAGCTGCATTCCCACGAATTATCGCTAGATCTATTTCAGCTGGAATATGTCTCGCAACTTCTGTTCGATACGATGTTGCTCCTGCGCCAACAGGATCAAACAATACTGGTACATCATTCGTATTAGCCGACTTACCAGCAAGTAACATCGCTTCTACTTCCTCGGGACGAAGTGTTCCCATATTTAATACTAACGCTCCCGCAATGCTAGCCATTTCTGCTACTTCTTCTTTTGCATACGCCATTACAGGCGATGCCCCTAGTGCTAACAAACCGTTCGCTGTAAAGTTTGTTACAACAACATTTGTAATATTATGAACGAGCGGATTAGATTCCCTCACTAAATCCACTACTTTACTAATTTCTTTCATATTCATCCTTTTCATCTCCTAACTATAATGATGGGAGATACACAAAAAGGCACTTTGCGCGTATGCAAAGTGCCTGAACATGTGCTTTTACACTCTCCCTACGCTGGCATTATCCAACAGGTTCAAATGGTCAATGACGGATTAGTCATACTCTCAGTTTGCATCCACAAACTCCCATGTGTTTCTTATTCATCTACTTCAAAGTCTACTCTTATTCTAGTAAAATAACAAGTTCTTTACTTTTCCGTATAAAGTGAAACTTTAATCAGTGGGAGTTTTGTTCATTCCACTAAAACAGCTCAAACCTCGAGCGAAACTGAATCTCAAGAAAATGTATGCTATATTTAACTTATGGAAATTTGAAAGGATGTTTTTAATATGTCAAAAAGCGTTGTAATCGCTGAAAAACCTTCCGTTGCGCGAGATATTGCTCGTGTACTGAAGTGTGATAAAAAAGGAAACGGTTATCTTGAAGGTAGTAAATATATTGTAACTTGGGCTTTAGGTCATCTCGTTACATTAGCAGATCCAGAAAGCTATGATGTGAAATATAAAAAGTGGAATTTAGAAGACTTACCGATGCTACCGGAGCGTTTGAAATTAACGGTTATTAAACAAACTGGTAAACAGTTTAATGCTGTGAAAAGCCAGCTACTTAGAAAAGATGTAAATGAAATTATTGTCGCTACAGACGCAGGTCGTGAAGGCGAATTAGTCGCACGCTGGATTATCGATAAAGTTAAGTTGAATAAACCAATTAAACGTTTATGGATTTCTTCTGTAACCGATAAAGCAATTAAAGATGGTTTTGCAAATTTAAAACCAGGTAAGGCATATGACAATTTATACGCTTCAGCAGTTGCGCGTTCAGAAGCTGACTGGTATATCGGCCTTAACGCGACTCGAGCTTTAACAACTCGCTTTAACGCTCAACTAAATTGTGGTCGTGTACAAACACCTACTGTTGCTATGATCGCTAGTCGTGAAGATGAAATAAAAAACTTCAAAGCTCAAACTTACTACGGTATCGAAGCTCAAACAACTGATAAGTTAAAACTAACTTGGCAAGATGCAAACGGTAATAGCCGTAGTTTTAATAAAGAAAAAATTGATGGTATTGTAAAAAATCTAGATAAACAAAATGCCACTGTTGTGGAAATTGATAAAAAACAGAAGAAGTCATTCTCTCCTGGTCTTTACGATTTAACTGAATTACAACGTGATGCAAATAAAAAGTTTGGCTACTCTGCTAAAGAAACATTAAACATTATGCAGAAATTATATGAACAACATAAAGTGTTAACGTATCCTCGTACAGATTCACGCTACATTTCATCTGATATCGTTGGAACACTTCCAGAACGTCTAAAAGCGTGCGGTGTCGGGGAATATCGTCCGTTAGCACATAAAGTACTACAAAAGCCAATTAAGCCTAATAAATCATTTGTTGATGATAGTAAAGTAAGCGATCATCACGCAATTATTCCAACAGAAGGATACGTTAACTTCTCATCCTTTACAGATAAAGAGCGTAAAATTTATGATTTAGTTGTGAAACGTTTCTTAGCTGTTTTATTCCCTGCATTCGAATACGAGCAACTAACGTTACGCACAAAAGTTGGTAATGAAACGTTCATTGCACGCGGAAAAACGGTTTTACACGCTGGTTGGAAAGAAGTATACGAAAATCGCTTTGAAGACGATGATGTAACTGATGACGTAAAAGAGCAGCTTCTACCTCACATTGAAAAAGGTGATACATTAGCTGTAAAGTTAATTATGCAAACATCAGGTCAAACAAAGCCTCCTGCACGATTTAATGAAGCGACTTTACTTTCAGCAATGGAGAATCCTACAAAATATATGGATACGCAAAATAAACAACTTGCTGATACGTTAAAATCGACTGGTGGATTAGGCACTGTAGCGACACGTGCAGATATTATCGACAAACTCTTCAATTCATTTTTACTTGAAAAGCGTGGTAAAGATATTCACATTACATCAAAAGGCCGTCAGTTACTTGATTTAGTACCAGAAGAGTTAAAATCTCCTACACTAACTGGTGAATGGGAACAAAAACTTGAGGCTATCGCAAAGGGTAAACTGAAAAAAGAAGTCTTCATTTCTGAAATGAAGAACTATACGAAAGAAATTGTTTCTGAAATTAAATCAAGTGATAAAAAATATAAACATGACAACATTTCAACGAAGTCTTGTCCAGACTGTGGTAAACCAATGCTAGAAGTAAACGGCAAAAAAGGAAAAATGCTCGTTTGCCAAGACCGTGAATGTGGTCATCGTAAAAATGTATCTCGTACAACAAACGCTCGTTGTCCACAATGTAAGAAGAAACTAGAACTACGTGGTGAGGGTGAAGGTCAAATCTTTGCATGTAAATGTGGCTATCGCGAAAAATTATCGACATTCCAGGAGCGACGTAAAAAAGAATCTGGAAACAAAGCTGATAAGCGTGACGTTCAAAAATATATGAAACAACAGAACAAAGAAGAAGAACCATTAAATAACCCGTTCGCAGAAGCATTAAAGAAATTAAAATTTGATTAAACAAAAAGGTTCCTACCGGAGGTAGGAACCTTTTTTTAGTGAATGATTTTACTTCCTTTTGCATTCTCAACGAATTTTTCACTTGATTTATTAATTGGTGTTTTCAGTAATAATGCAGCAACAATCATAACTACTACGAAAGCACTTAGTACAAGTAAATCTCTCGTTACGATATCCCAAAGCATTCCACCCACTGTTTCACGAATTGCACTAATTGCATACGTGAATGGTAAGAACGGATAAAGTGCTTGGAAGAACGCCGGTGTCATTTGAATTGGGAATGTTCCGCCCGACCCTGCTACTTGCAGTACAAGTAAAATGATCGCCATCGATTTCCCAACGTTTCCGAAAATAGAAACGAGTGAGTATACGATACAAACGAAGACTCCACCAATAAATAAACTAAATAACACAAACCAGAATTTATCGACTACGTACGTACCGAGTAAGAATATATCTCCCATTGATACGATAAACGCTTGTGAAAGACCTATCGTTAAGAATGTTAATAAACGTCCGAAGTAAACTTCATGGCTCTTATAATTTGCGCCCTCTTCATGTACTTCTACTGTTAATAATGAAACCATTAATAATGCGCCTACCCATAATGCAAGCACTGTATAGAATGGTGACATCGCTGAACCGTAGTTCGGCATCGCAAATAATTTATTCTCTTTTAAATTTACTGGATTTGCAAAGTAATCACTTTGCTTTTCAACATCATTTTTCAATAGGCGTATGATGTCTTTTAAATCTTCTTCAGATTCAAAATCACGAATTTTATCTGCTAATTCTTTAATCTTTTTCTCAGTCTCCGGCATTTCGGCTTTAATGTCTGCTAATTTCTTTCTACCGTCTACTAAGCCTTTTGATGAATCTTCTAGTAATTTTTTAACATCTGGAAGCTTTTTGTCTGCTTCGCTTAAAATTTGAGTTGTGTTTTTAGACATCTCTTTTGTACGAGCAATTGCTGCATTGAAATTCGGAGTAATTTCTGAATCATATTTAGCCAAAATATCGCCTAATTGTGCTGAAACATTTTTAGACACTTCATTAATACTCTCAATAACATCTGCTGCTGGTTTTTGACCTTTATTAATAGCGTCAATTCCTTTATCAGTTAAATCCATTCCTTTTTGCAAACCATCTTTTGCTTTATTTAACTTAGAAATTGTACCATTAAGGTTTTTATCACTATTCACATCCGCTAAAACTTTATTTGTACTTTCCAGAACTGGAATCATGTCATTAGCTAAATTCCAACTTGCTTTAAACTGCCCATTTAATTCATTTAAGGCTACTTTTGTAGAATCTAAGCCGTTAACACCTTTATTACTTAAATCTTCTTTTGCCTTTTCAAGACTAGTTTTTAGTTTTGCGTAATCCGCTACAGCCTGATCATAGTTCTCTCTACCATTGTTTAATATCTCATTAGCTTTATTTATATCTTGATTTAAATTGCCTCTAAGCTGCTGAGCATCTTCTTTTACATTATCAGCCTTATTTTTCAATTGTTCAGCTGTGCTTACTGCTTTTTCAAAATCCGCTACAAACGTCGCATTATAATCTGCTTCTGCTTGATTTACTAAGTTATTGATTGCATCTAACTTTTTATTAGTAGCATCTCTTACATCTTGTTTCACTTCTTGCCCTGTACCAATAATATTAGCGATATCTTTAACGCCACCATTTGCATTTTCAATAGCTGATTTAAGATTTGTTAATTTATCTATTCGTTTTTGGAAGAAGTCTTTTCCAGAATCAGTTGGTACAGATTCTTTAAATTTAGTAAAGACATCAATTACATATGAAACACTATCTGCACGACCTTGAAGAGTTTCAGAAACCTTGTTAAGATCTTGTTTCGCTTTTTCTGGGTCAAAATTACCATTTTGCAATCCGTTTATAACGCCTTGTGCATACGTTGTTCCAACACGTATTGAACTAAAAACATTATTTACAGTTTGATCAATATTTTTAGCAATATTTTTATATCCCTCGCCATTCACTTGCGGTAACTCTGGAAGCGTTGGTATTTGCGGGATAGTTATATTTGGCAATTCCGGGAACTTGGATGGATCTGGGAGTGCCAGATTGAAATCCAATGATGGATTCTTTAAGAAATCCGTAATTGCCGCAGCACCATCTAAACCTTTTTGCATTACAATTAAATTATTCTTAATAGTTCCTGGAGCACGTTGCAATGTTTCATCATTTCTTGCAAAGAACTTATCTAAATTCCCTAACGCTTCTTGACCATCATTAATAACACTTTCTACAACTGGCAGCTCTTTTTGCGCTACTTTCACAACATCCTCTGCTCGAGTCGCATCATCTAACGCCTTATCCATCAGTGTATTCATTTCTGGGAACTGCGCTTCTAACTTAAAGACAAGATCTTTTACTTTCTCGATACTTGGTAAGTTTGTTTCTAAATCGATTCCAAGGTCATTGAAGATTTTAAAAATCTCACCATTCGCTGTTTTAACAAAGTTTTTACTAATTTCTTCTGTAATACCTGATGCACCTTTTGCTGTAATTTTCGGTGCAATCGCATTTACCTTTTCATTTACATAGTAATCAAGTTCTGGTTTCTGTGGATTTTCATCCAGAACAGTTGCAATTTTTTCAGAGAAGTCTTTCGGAATCGTAATGCTTGCATAATAATCTCCACGCTCAACTCCGTAAATTGCCTGTTTTTCATCTACAAATTTCCAGCCAAGATTTTTGTTTTTCTTAAGAGAATCTACAATCTCGTCCCCGATATTGATATCTTTCCCTCTTAAATTAGAGCCTGCATCTTGGTTAGAAACTGCAATGGGAACTTCTTTTGTATTTCCATATGGATCCCAAGAAGCTTTAATGTTAAACCATGCATATAACGATGGTAAAATCATTAACCCTAAAACAATAACAATTGCAGCCCAATGTTTAGCTACATTCCGTAAATCTGTCTTATAAATACGCCAAATTTGTTTCATAGAAGTTATCACCTAATTATATATTTTTCCTTCTTTAGAAAATGATACATACATTTTGCAATTATATCACTTTCTACATCGTGGATTAAACGAAAACACACTATTTTTTCCATTAAATATTTCACTTACTTCATTATATAACGAAGTAAAAAAAGTATGCATACAAAATGACCAAATTAGTTTTACATTCAATAATAACAAATATATAGGAAATGTCATAAAAAATACAAGTATTTTCTCTTGGAAATACTTGTATTCCTAAAAAAAATCCTCACAGCTTTTATTACCTGTGAGGATTTCTTCTATTATATATCTAATTGAACCTCTACACCGAAATGATCTGAAATTACATTTCGGTTTGTACCATTAAAAATAACTTTTGAAGAACGAACTCTTTTACTTTGGTTACACACTATTAAATCGATTCGCAAATTATGTTTATTTTCATCCCAACCAGCAATCTCGCCTTGGACAGTTGTTCCTTCATCCTTCTCTATCGCTAGTTCGTATGTGTCGTACAAACCTTTTTGCATCAAATATTCATAACCTTCACCCTGCAAACGAGCATTATTATTAAAATCCCCCATTAAGAAGGAAAGCTCATTGCTATCTACACGCTCCATCAAACGATCGACTTGACCTTGGAATGATTCTTCTTCATCATTCCACCAACCTAGATGGCAAGAATAAAACGTTATATCCTTACCATTATAAGCAATTGTTGCACTTACAATTTTACGTGTTTTCCAATACGTTGTATCTTTATTTTCTGATATAAAGAACGTATCTTCTTTTATAATAGTATGCTTTGTTATAATCGCTAATCCTTCTTCGTACACATCATAACCAATATGAGAGAAATCCCAAGTAATATTGTAATCTTTTACATGTAACGCTTTTAACTCTTCTAATAGTAAAAGTCCAAAATTATCTTTTTTCTTGTTACCGCATACATTTTCAGCTTGTATCGACTGACTGACTTCTTGCAATGCGATGACATCGTATTCTTCTTCTTGAATGACTTTAGCAAGATATTTTATCTTTTCCATTTGATTCTCTTCTTGCCAAGAGTGACAGTTTAAAGTTAGCAATTTCATATTATTACGCACCTAACATATCTTGAATGTCTGACTTTAATACGTCAGCTTTCGGACCATATACTGCTTGTACACCTTTATCTTTTACGATTAGTCCTAAAGCACCATTTTGTTTCCACTGCGCTTCTGGTGCAACAACATCTAAATCTTTTACTGTTACACGTAAACGCGTCATACAAGCATCTACGTCAGCAATATTTTCTTTTCCACCTAATAAATCAATAACTTTTGTTGCTAATGAACCATCTTGTACATTTCCTGTTCCTTCTGATGACTCATCTTCATTATCAATATAGTTACCTGCACGTCCTGGTGTTGGTAAATTGAACTTTTTAATTAAGAAATTGAATAATGTAAAGTTAAGACCGAAGAATACTAATGAAACGATAACGAAATTGATTAAATCTCTTGTTAGTCCTGCATTAACCATCATCGGTGTACGAGTAATTAACTCAATAAATCCAAATGCGTGAACACGTAAGTTGATTAAATCTGCTAATGCAAATGCAAGTCCTGTTGTAATAGCATATACAACATATAGTACTGGTGCAATAAACATGAACATGAATTCAATTGGTTCTGTTACACCTGTTAAAAATACTGCTAATGCTGCTGATAAGAACATTGGTTTATATTTTGCACGTTTTTCTTTATCAACATTACGGAACATCGCAAAAGCAATTCCCATTAACGCTGCTGTTGAGCCGATAACTTGTCCAGCTTTGAAACGAGCTGGTACAACGTTATTTAATAAATCGTTATATGCTTTCGTATCTCCACTTGCTAATAAATTATTTAAGTCTGTAATCCATGCAAGCCATAATGGATCTTGTCCTGCTACAATTTGTCCAACTTTTGAGCCAGTTAACATCGTATATGTTCCGCCTAGCTCTGTGTAATTCATCGGAATCGTTAACATATGATGTAATCCGAATGGTAATAATAAACGTTCTAACGTTCCATATACAAATGGCGCAACAACTGGCGCACTATCTTTAGATGCTGCAATCCAGCGACCAAATTCATTTAATCCACTTTGGATAAATGGCCATAAAAGTGATAATACAATCGCAGTGACTGTAGACCAAACAATTACAACGAATGGTACGAATCGTTTTCCATTAAAGAATGCTAATGCCTGTGGCAGTTTATTATAGTTATAGTATTTGTTATATAAAGTAGCTCCTAAGAAACCTGTGATAATACCTACGAAAACTCCCATGTTTAATGCTGGTGCACCAAGTACAGAAGTAAAGTAATCTTTTACAACTAAATCTCCTGCTAATACTGAAGAAACTGTCGCTTTTGAATCCGCTAACATTTGAGCGTTTACGCCAAATATTGCTCCTGTAATTCGATTTGTTAAGACGAATGCTAATAGTGCTGCAAATGCACCACCTGCGCGATCCTTCGCCCAAGATCCCCCAATTGCTACTGCAAATAAAATGTGTAAATTTGTAATAATTGCCCAACCGATGTCTTCCATTACACGAGCAATAGTATGAACTGCGTTAATATCCCCAGCAGACATTCCAATTAGCTTACCGATGGAAATCATTAAACCAGCTGCTGGCATTACAGCTACAACAACTAATAATGCTTTCCCGAACTTTTGCCAAAAATCAAAAGACGTAATTTTCATCTGTTCTTCCTCCCCTTTATTTATAACAACATAATGATTTAAATTATAATTTCTGTTTCTCTTATGAAAACGATTCCTCATATTGCTTTATCTTTTTTGTTACGCAACCGTTTTCATAAATCTATTTTAATAAAAGCGTTTTCACATTGCAATAGAAATTTATTTTTTTTCATAAAAAAAGATGCTCAAGGAGCATCTTTTTGTATTATGAAATGCGATAAACCCTTGTTTCATAAGGTTTTAACGTGATTGTAGTTAATTGTTCATGTTCCGCAACTTCATAGTTATTTAAAAGCAAACGTTTGCGTTCTAGTGCGAATAAAGGCTCATTATACACAGCTTCCTCTTTTGAGATATTACTAATTACAATGACTTTTTCATCCTGTAACGTACGTGTATATGCATAAATTTGTGGATCGTCCTCTAAAAGTAAATCGTACGTACCATAATTCAATACATCGTGCTCTTTTTTCAAGGCAATCATTGTCTTATAGAAATTGAAAATAGACTTTTCGTCATTTTTTTGCTTTTCAACATTAATTTCTTCGTAATTTGGATTCATGCCAAACCAAGGTGCATTTGTTGTGAAACCAGCATTCATCTCATCGTTCCACTGCATAGGTGTACGTGAATTATCACGGCAAGAAGCCCATATAATTTCCATCATATCTTGATGTGATACGCCTTCTGCAATCTTCTCTCGATATAAATTTTTAATTGCTACATCATCGTAATCTTCAATATTTGGTAACTGAACATTTGTCATACCAATTTCTTGTCCTTGATAAATAAACGGTGTACCGTGCATAAAGAAATACATCGCTCCTAGAGCTGTTGCACTTTCACGCCAATATTGTTTATCATCTCCCCACGTTGAAACGATACGTGGCTTATCGTGATTCTCGATATATAAAGCATTCCATCCTTTATTCTCTAATCCTTTTTGCCATTTCGTTAATACCTTTTTCAATCCTACAACATCAAGGTCTTTCTTCTTTTCTGCATCCCATAAGCTTAAATGTTCAAACTGGAATACCATATTGAATTTACCTTGCTCTTCTCCAACCCAAAGCTCAGCATCTTCAATCTTAACGCCATTCGCTTCACCAACAGTCATAATATCGTACTTAGAAAATGTATTTTCTTTTAACTCTTCTAATAAAGGTTGAATACCATCCACATTCATATGTTTATCAAAAGATGGTACATATTTTAATTCTTTTGGATTTGGCATATCGTTGAAGCCATCTTCTTTTTTAATATGGCTAATTGCATCAACACGGAAACCATCAATTCCCTTATCAAGCCACCAATTAACTGTATTGTATAACACTTCACGAACTTCTTTATTCTCCCAGTTTAAATCTGGTTGTTTACGTGAGAATAAATGTAAATAATATTGTTCTGTTACTTCATCATATTCCCATGCCGAACCATTAAAAATACTTTCCCAGTTGTTTGGTTCCGCACCATCTTTACCATCATGCCAAATGTACCAATCACGCTTCGGATTGTCTTTAGATGAACGAGATTCAATAAACCATGGATGTTCATCACTCGTATGATTAATAACTAAATCAATAATAAGCTTCATGTCACGCTTATGAACTTCATCTAATAAAGCATCAAAATCCGCCATTGTACCAAACTCATCCATAATATCTTGATAATCACTAATATCATAACCATTATCATCATTGGGAGACTTATACATTGGACAAATCCAAATTACATCTATACCTAAATCTTTTAAATAATCCAGCTTTGCAATAATACCTTGTAAATCTCCAATACCATCACCATTTGAATCCATAAAGCTTCGTGGATAAATTTGATAAGCAACTGCTTCTTTCCACCATGTCTTATTCATAGTCATTCTCTCCTTTTGCATCCCATCGGAAATTTTATGCAAACGTTTTCGTAACACTATCATAACAAAATATGAATAGTTTGCAACTGTTTTCATTGAACTCTATGTAGATTCCTTATTCTTATGCTTTATCCCGCTATTGGCCGGGCAGTAAGAACCCCACCTCAAAATTCAGCGAAAGCAAAGAAGTTCGGCGAGGATCGGGCTGCCCGTTAAAGTCCGATTGGTGAAGGCTAATAATCAGTGGGGGAGGAACAAAACTCCCACTGATTATTAGCCTTCACTTTATTTATTTCTCACAAAGGTAAATCTCATTCTTACCTGCTCTTGTCCACGCACGTTACATACGCTTTTCATATATTAATAAAAAGCACTGCTTATTTTAGAAAGGAGTGATAAATTGAAACAAACAAAATTAACAGGTCGTATCGTTGTTCCCTCAGATCCTGACTATGACGTAGCCCGAATAAATTTAAATTTAAGTATTCCAAAACTCCCTTGTATTATTGTTTTTTGCCAAAATAAAAATGATGTGTGTAATGCCTTAAAATGGGCACGTGAACGTCATATACCATTTCGCTTAAGAAGCGGACGTCATAGCTATGAAAATTTTTCTCTTTTAAATAGAGGACTTATTATTGATGTGAGTGAAATGCATCGCATTACTGTTAATACAAATAAATTAACAGCAACAATTGAAGCTGGTGCAAATCTTGGTACGGTTTATAAAGAACTTTGGAATTATGGTGTTACAATATCGGCTGGTACAAGTGCAAGTGTTGGAATTGTTGGATTAACACTTGGTGGTGGTATCGGTATGCTTTCACGCTTATTTGGATTAACATGTGATCAATTAGTAGAAGTTGAAATGGTACAAGCATGCGGTAAATTGGGCGCAAAAATCATTCGTGCAAACGAACAAGAAAACCCTAACTTGTTTTGGGCGTGCCGCGGCGGTGGTGGTGGAAACTTCGGAATTGTTACTTCTTTAACTTTTCGAGTACATCCTATAAAAAATGTATCAATCTTCTCCATCACATGGGAATGGGAAGATTTTATCGCTGCATTTCAAGCTTGGCAAAACTGGGCGCCTTATATAGATGAACGTCTCACTTCATCAATTGAATTATTCGCAAAGCAACAAAATAAAATTGAAGCACAAGGTGAGTTTGTTGGCTCTCCCTCTGAACTCCATTCCTTATTATCACCGCTTCTTGAAACTGGTACCCCCTCTCTCTTTATAGATGAAGTTCCTTATATAAAGGCTGTTGAATTTTTTAACAGTGGCAACATCCCTGAAAACTTCAAACGGTCCGGTTCCTACGTATATAAACCTATCCCTCTTAAAGGCATTCAGATTATGCAATATTTTCTTTCTCATGCACCAAATAAAGATGCGAGTATTTGGCACCAATCGCTCGTAGGTGCTGTGGAAAATATTTCGCCTACTGAAACAGCTTATTTCCATCGCAAAGCAATTATTGCGCAAGAATACATTACCTCTTGGAAATGCGATGATGAAGAAAATCGAAATATACGCTGGGTTAAAGATTTAAGAGAAAGCTTATATCCTTATACACTAGGTGATTATGTCAATTGGCCCGATATCGACATTAAAAATTGGCAAACTAGTTACTATGGCTCTAACTTTCACAGATTACGTAAAGTGAAAACTATATATGATCCTTGCAATGTTTTTCGTTTTCAACAAAGTATCCCACCCTTTCATACGTAAAAAAGGGGATAAAATAAAAAATCATCCAATATGCCGTTACCTCGCAGCATGTTGGATGATTCAAGTTGATTTTCTATATCTTTTCAAATTATTGCTCCTACTCATAAACTTTCAATTACGGATTAATTGTATTTCTCATCATTTTTATGCAATGAATGTAATTTAATATTTGGTACTTTATCTTTTTCAATACCGCTATTATAAGCAACAGGAATTTGAAATTCCAATTGTTTTGTCTCATGTTTTTGTAAATAGACTGGTTTCGGTACTGGATAACTTTTGGAAGTTTCTGTTGCATTATCATATAAAACAATTTTTAATGCTTGTGAATGATTACGATAATTTTTTAAAGTAACAATGCACTTTTGTTCAATATCCCCTCCATTCTTCTCCATTCTACATTGACTATCTTCTTTTTTATATTCTATCGCCTCTACCCCTGTTTTTCCTGCGTAGTACCATGTTTTATTCAATGTCTGGAGGATGTTATTTAGCATAAACGGCATCATTAAAATCAAAATACTAATGCCTACTACTTTTATCTTATTCATTGTTCTAAATGTACTAGATTTCTTTTTTACTAACCATTTTACAAATAATATAAATGCGATTACATGTAGTATGAAAGAAACGATTACTATATTTGAGACTTTATAATCCATATAAGTATATGTATATACCGGAACATTAAAGAAATTGAATAGTTTTTCCCCAATTAATTCATTATCGTTTGGAATTTTTAATAATAACAAAACCCCTATACTGTAACAAATATCTACTAATCGATCATACTCAATTCGGACCATTCTTTCTCTCCTTCCCCTTACTTTTTTATTATCGATTTTAGCTATTATTACCATGCTATACAATCTTTTTATAGAGGGTAACGTAAAAAAGCTCCTTATAAATATATAAAGAACTTTATTAATATACAGTATGAATTAGAAAATCCATATGCAATTTTCACATAGAGACTTCCTCAAAATATGTTGGATTATGTATTGTAATTTTCTTATCCAGAATCGTAACAATACTATCGTTTTTTAATTGTTTTAATACGCCGCTAACCGTCTCTCGAGACGTACCAGATATTTTCGATATTTCAATTGTTGTAAGTGGGCATGAAATTACAATCGTTTCGCCACTCTGTTCTCCTAAATCTTGCATTAAATAATTTAATGTTTGAATGACTCGATCTTGTGCATTAGGAATTGTAATGTTTTGCACTCGATTTTCGTTTAGTTTTAATATTGATGATAATTGCTGAACAACGTACATTAATTGCGTCCTACTAGATTTCACCATATCTTCAAAAATTACTGTCGGAATATAATATACCTCTACATCTGTCATCGCTTCTGCCGTATAGTTATATCCTCTGTCTGTAAACATACCACCATAAGGAAAAATAGAATACCGCTTTACATAGTCATCATATAATAAATTTCCACTTTGATTTACCCGCTCTAACTTTACAAAACCATCTAACATGAAGTAAATTCTTTCTCTTGAATCCCCTTCTAAAAATAAAAATTGACCCTTTTTATAAGTTCGCCAATAGACAAACTCCGTCAAACCTTTCAATTTCTTTTCTGTTAAATGAGCAAATAATTCAAATTGCTTTAAATCTTTAACTACGTTCCGTCTATTCATAAGATTCCCTCTCTCTTGCTGTATGTTGGAGCGAAAAATCAAGAAAGCGTATTCAAATTAAATTTTATCATAACTAACTTATATATTCAGATTTCATCATGAAAACTTTATGAACAATGATTACAAAAAATATTAATACATAAAAAGAATGAAGTTACTAACTCCATTCTTTTTTACTAATAAATAGCGTACATAATTATTTAAACATACATGCATACATTCTGTTTAGAAATAATAGTACCAGCTTTTTCTTCTAGTGCTTCATATACTTTTTCTAAAGACGTAATAATTGTTTTTCTTTTTGGATTTGTATTAACAAAATTAATAGCAGCTTCAATTTTTGGAAGCATACTTCCCGCAGCAAATTGTTGTTCTTCCATGTATTCTTCTAATTGATTCACTGTGACATGCTCTAATTTCTTTTGATTCAGTTGATTATAATTTACATACACATGATCAACTGCAGTTAAAATTACGAGCGTATCGGCATCTACTAATTCAGCTAATTTCTGCGCAGCGAAATCTTTATCGATAACCGCTTCAGTTCCTTTTAACCCTTCTTCAGAATCAATTACTGGAATTCCACCACCACCAACAGCTATCACTATATTTCCATCCTCAACTAAAGAATTAATTACTTTATGTTCATGAATACTTACAGGCTTCGGTGATGGAACAACACGTCTCCACCCTCTGCCAGCATCTTCTTTAAACACTGCTTTTGTTTCTTCCATTAATCTTCTGGCCTCTTCTTCTGTATAAAAAGGACCAATTGGTTTAGTTGGATTTTTAAATGCCTCATCTTTTTCATCCACGACAACGCGTGTTATAACCGTTGCTACGTCTTTTTTTATATTCCTTTTTTTCAATGCCTTTTCAATCGCATTTTCCATCCAATATCCAATCATCCCTTGGCTCATTGCACCACAAGTATCTAATGGCATTGCAGGTGTCTTTTCCGTTTCTGCAGCTTTTTGCTGTAATAAAATATTTCCCACTTGTGGACCATTTCCATGCGCAATTACTATATCTACATCATTTTCCATTATTTTCACAAGTTGTTCCGCTGTTTTTTCTAACGCTTCTTGCTGTGCTCCCGCAGTAGCTTTTCCAGACTGTATCGCATTTCCCCCTAGTGCAACTACAATTTTTCTTCGTTCCATATTTCAGCCCTCCAGTTGATTTCGATTTCACAACGCTTTATAAAGTAATACTGCCTGTAATTAATCCATAAATCGCAAAGAATGCTAAAGCACCAATTGCTACCGATGATGCTAATTCCACTCGAGTAAATATTTGCTTCGAACTCTTTTGCCTTTGAACATTGTAAAAAATAAAAATACCTGGCGCATATAAAGTCATTGTTAATAATAAATACTCTAAACCAGCTGCATAAACTAACCACACACCGTACATACTTGCTATCAAACCAATTATTATATTTTTATTTCGATCCGCTTCTTCAGACTTTAAGCTATGCTTCAGTTGATAAAATGCTGAAAAAGCATATGGGATTAAAATAGCTGAAGATGCTAATGAGAATGCAAAGTTATACGCCTGATCGGAAACGACGAATGTTAATAAGAACATTTGAATTAAGCCATTTGTTATCCATAATGAATTTATTGGAGCTTTATTTTTATTTTCTTTTGCAAACCATTTTGGAAATACTCCGTCTTTAGCCGCCAAATACGGAATTTCAGATGCGAGTAAAGTCCAACCTAACCAAGCACCTAATACAGAGATAACTAAACCTAAATTAATAAAGATAGCACCCCATTTTCCAACAACACTTTCAAATAAATAAGCCATAGACGGATTTTTTAAATTAGCAATATCTGCTTGCTGCATAAGTCCAAGAGACAGTAATGTAATTAAAATGTAAATGATGAGTGTACCAATTAAGCCAATAACCGTTGCTTTCCCTACATCACTTCTATTTTTTGCTCGACTTGATAAAACAACAGCCCCTTCTACCCCAATGAACACCCATAAAGTTACAAGCATTGTACTTTTAACTTGGCTGCCAACTGCTCCCCATGAAAAAGAACCAGTTTGTCCCCAAAATCCATCTAGGAACGTATCAATATGAAACGCGAAGATTCCTATAACAATAAATACAAATACAGGTACTAATTTTGCGATTGTAGTTACTAAATTCACAAGTGCTGCTGATTGAACTCCACGTAAAATTAACATGTGAACACACCATAATAATACGCTTGCACCAATAATGGATGCTACATTTTGACCGCCCTCAAAGATTGGGAAGAAATACCCTAATGAAGAAAACAATAATGTGCCGTAAGCTACATTACCAAGCCAGGCAGATAGCCAATATCCCCACGCACTATTAAATCCCATAAAATTCCCAAATCCTGCTTTTGCATAACTAAAAATACCACCATCTAAATTTGGCCGTTTTACAGTTAGATTTTGAAAAGATAATCCAAGCGCAATCATCCCAATTCCTGTTATAACCCAACCAATAATAATGGCTCCAGCACCAGCACCTTTTGCCATATCACTTGCTAAATTAAATGCTCCACCGCCAATCATAGACCCCACTACAAGCGCCGTTAATGTAAACAACCCTAATTTCTTATCTTCACCCATTCCACTCACCTCTCTTTAATTGCAATAACAATACGAAAGCAATAGTGAATGATAGTGTCTAAAGGAGGAGAAAGAAGAAAGGAAGACTCCCTTTCTTCTTTACTCCATGTTTCCTAAAGTAGCTGCCATAACCGCTTTAATTGTATGCATTCTATTTTCAGCCTGATCAAATACTTTTGAATGTTTACTGCGGAATACTTCGTCAGTTACCTCCATTTCTCTCAGCCCATATTTCTCATAAACTTCCTCACCATACATCGTTTCAACATCATGGAATGCGGGTAAACAATGTAAGAAAATCACGTTTTCATTCCCTGTTTCTTTAATCATTTTCATATTTACTTGATAAGGTTTCAATAACTCGACACGTTCAGCAAATTTTTCTTCTTCTCCCATAGACACCCATACATCTGTATAAATTACATCTGCATTTGCAACAGCTTCTTCCACATTACTTGTTATCATTACCTGTTCATTATATTTTTTTGCTAAATCAATTACTTCTTGCTCTGGCCATAAAGATTCCGGTGTACAAATACGTACATCCATTCCAACAATCGCTCCACCAACTAGTAAACTATTAGCAACATTATTTCGTCCATCTCCAACGTAAACAAGCTTCACATTTTTTAATTTCCCTACATGTTCTCTAATTGTTAATAAATCTGCAAGTGTTTGTGTTGGATGCCACATATCTGTTAATCCATTCCAAACCGGTACACCAGAATTTTGTGCTAAAGATTCTACAGTTTCATGATTAAATCCACGAAACTCAATTCCGTCAAACATACGTCCTAACACTTTTGCTGTATCCTCAACGGATTCTTTTTTTCCAAGCTGAATATCACCTTTCCCTAAATATTCAGGGTTCGCACCTAAATCTGTACATGCTACTGTAAATGCACATCGCGTACGAGTAGAGGTTTTTTCAAATAATAGCGCTACATTTTTACCTTCTAAATAATGATGTGGGACACCGTTTTTCTTTTTCTCTTTTAATTCTGCTGCTAAATCTAGAAAATATAGCAATTCTTCTTGTGTAAAATCTTTTTCAGCTAGAAAACTTCTTCCTTTTAAATTTGGTCTAGTCATTAACATACTTCATCCCTACTTTCTCCGTTATTTATACTAAATATCTTTACGAACAATTGGCATACTCATGCAACGTGGACCCCCACGCCCACGAGATAATTCCGAACTTAGCACCTCAATGACTTCTATACCATGTTCCCGCAATAACGTATTGGATACATAGTTGCGATCATATGTAACAACTACACCTGGCGCAATTGCTAATGTATTAGAACCATCATTCCATTGTTCACGAGCGGAAGCAATTGCATCTCCTCCTCCACAAGGAATAAGAACTAATTCACTTAAACCTAATACCTCTTTTAATGCTTCCATTAAAGAAGTGCGATGTGTAATTTTAAGAGTTTCCACATCTGGACCTTTTTCTAAAATATAAATATTCATATTTCCTTTTGGCCCTTGAATGGCTGGGTGAATTGTAAACTTGTCATAATCAACCATTGTAAACACTGTATCTAAATGCATAAATGCTCGGCATTTTGGAATTTCTATTGCTAACACTTTCTTAATTTTATTTTGTCGACTAAAAAGATTTTTAGCTAAACGTTCAATTGCTTTAGCTGACGTACGGGCAGATACTCCAATTGCAATTGTTTCTTCATTTAAAATTAGCTCATCGCCACCTTCAATTGGAAACTTATAATCACGATCTAGCCAAATTGGCACATTGTGATTTGCAAATCTTGGATGATATTTAATGATGTACTCCATGAATAATGATTCACGTCTACGCGCCGGTTCTCTCATCTTATTTATCGTTAATCCATCGCCCACGCTAGCTGCTGGATCACGAGTAAAATATAAATTAGGCATTGGGTCTAAGTAAAACGGATAATGATCTTCCATTAATTCATATAAATGTGTCTTCTTACTTGTTTCAATCTCGTTTTTCCGTACACCACCCATAATTTTTTGAATTAATTCTTCATTTGAAAAGGAAAGTAAATATTCTTTTAAAGTTTGATGTGCAACATTTACGTCAGCCTGTCCTTCTTCTAAAATACGATCAACAAATTCTTCTCGAAGTTTTTTATCTACTAATGCCTCAGCAGCTAGTTTTTCTAAATAAAGAACTTCAACACCCCGATTGCGTAATGTTTGTGCAAAATAATCATGCTCTTTTTGAATAATTGGTAAGTATGGAATATCGTCAAATAATAATTGTTGCAAATAATCTGGCGTTAAGTTTTCCACTTCTTTACCAGGTCGTTTTAATAAAACTGTTTGTAATTCCCCAATCTCTGAAGTAACATGTATCGGATGCTTCATTTGTTGTACCTCCTTTTAAATATGTTTGATGTCTTACAAGTACATAATAAATGCTACGCGCCTTCATCTTTGTGAAAGCATCCACATTATCATTGTGAAATATTAAACAAGTTATTTTTTTAAAATCATATGAATTTGTATTTTTATAACACTTCATCCCGATTTTTCAATAAAAAAACACATATATTACGCATATATGTTGAATATTTAACTTCCGTATTTAAACAAAAATCCTGTTTTTAATTTTTATTAAAAACAGGATTTTGCATCTAAATAATTAAATTTAACCTTTCTTCTAAAATCTCCCTATCTGATTTTGACTGAGAAATGATAAGGCATGTATCATTTCCACATACACATCCTATTTTTTCTTTCCAATCTAGCTCATCAAACAAAACACCAATAACATGTGCATTACCGGGTAATGTTTTAATAACCATTAATTGATCTACACAATCAATTTTTACAACAACCTCTCGTAATTTTTTCTTTAACTTTATATCAGTTTGTAAATGCTCTTCTGAGAAAAATTTATATATCATTAATCCTTCTTGAGAAGGTACCTTCGTTAAATTTAACTCACGAATATCTCGAGAAACTGTAGCTTGTGTTACTAATACATCTTTTTTTGCTAACAATTCTACTAATCTTTCTTGCTTCTCTATTTCATACTCCTTTACAAATTGTTTAATTAATCGTTGTCTTTTTTCTTTTTTCATAAAAGACACCCCTTTTAATATTATAGCTCGCTATAATTTTCATCCGAAAGGGACAGAAAAGAATGTTGCGGAAACGTTCATAGTTTAACTGTAAATATTAAATCAAACTAAATAAAAAAGAGAAGAACAGCATTCTGTTCTTCCTTTTACATTGAAAACCGTTCAATTGTTTGTTTTAAATCCGCTGATTGCTTCTCTAAGTCTTTTAATAATTGATCGATTGCTATCATATTTTTAGACTGTTGCAACGTCACACGTGCCACTTCTTGTGAACCAGCTGACGTTTCTTCCGCAATTGCTGCTACAGCCTTTGTTTGTGCTCCTGTTTGATAAATGTGATTCACTTGTTCATTCATATAATTACTAATTTGCTTAGTTGCATCGGCTACTTCCATAACACTTGATGACATTTCTTTTAAAATTAATTCTGTAGCTTCTCCGCGTTTTGCCTCTTCTTTAGCTGTCTTCACCTGCTCTGTCATTTTCAATGCGACTTGCTGTACTTCATCTTGCATATTCCGTAATAACTGCGATATGTTTCTTGCGGAATGATCACTTTCATCAGCAAGTTTACGTACTTCTTCTGCTACAACCGCAAAGCCCCTTCCATGCTCTCCTGCACGAGCTGCCTCAATAGAAGCGTTGAGTGCTAATAAATTTGTTTGGCTAGCAATCTCACTCACAACAGAAACAATGTGTTCAACTTGTTTCATTCGCTCTTCTAATTTCTGTACATTTTCCATCGAATCTTCATTTTCTCTCGCCAATGTTTGAATACCTTGAATTAAAGAAGTAAAGACACGTGTACTTTGTCCTAAAGCTTGAACCATTTCTGAAGACAACTCGTCAGACTGTTTTGCTTTTCCTTCTACTTCATTTGCAATAGAAGTCGTTGTATCAACAGTAGAAACGATCGCTTGAATCGATGCTGCTGATTGCTCGGCACCGGAAGAAATCTCCGCAAGGGTTTCAGACACACCTTGTGCTTGCTTTGTCGCTTCACCTGTTTGTTTTCTAATTTGCTGAACTTGATTATTTGTATACGAAAATGTAGTATCGATATTTTTTACCATGCCCCTTAAGTTCCCTAGCATCATATTAAATGCAACACTTAAAGATTTTATCTCATCATCGGTCTTTGGCAATGGGACATCTTCACGAATATCACCTTCAGCCGCTTTCCTTGCTGCTTCTTCCAACTTTCGAAGTGGTTTAATTAAAAATATTGCTGCCCCATACGCTAAAATTCCAGACCATACTACACCTAATAACATAACGATAATATTATAAACAGTTTGACTTACATAACTTTGAAAATAATCATATATAACGTAAATGAAAATTAAACTTGTTGAATATGTAATGAAAGCTAGAATTGTAGTAAATAACATAAGCTGTATACGCAAGCCAAAGGAAAATGTTTTTCTTTCTTTTCCCATCTCTTCTTTCCCCCTTCTTATAAGCAATATAAGTACTACCTATATATTATTATCCATATTTTCGTTATAGAAAGATATAGTGATTTTAAAAATCATTATTTCTTTGAATATTAAATCCCCTGAAAAAAATAAAGGATTCTGACAATTTATGACTAATAACAGAAATAAGGGGCAACATTTGTAAAATATATTTTTGACTGGGGGTTTTGTATGATTCAAGTTCGAAATCTAGTAAAATCATTTGGCTCACTTGATGTTTTAAAAGGAATTGATTTAGAAGTAAAAGAAAAAGAAGTTGTTGTTTTAATCGGTGCCAGTGGTTCCGGCAAAAGTACATTACTTCGTTGTCTTAACTTTTTAGAAATGTACGATGAAGGTGAAATTCACTTACAAGGTGAACGAATTGATCCAAAGCATTCAAATTTAAACAAAGTCCGTGAAAATGTCGGTATGGTTTTTCAACACTTTAACCTCTTTCCTCATATGACCTCACTAGAAAACATCATAGAAGCACCTATTCACGTAAAAAAATTGGAAACAGCAGACGCGAAGGACGTTGGGAATCAACTCCTACAAAAAGTCGGCCTACAAGATAAGGCGGATGTAACTCCTCACCTACTTTCAGGTGGTCAAAAACAACGCGTTGCGATTGCACGAGCTCTTGCTATGAATCCTAAAATTATGCTATTTGATGAACCTACCTCAGCCTTAGACCCTGAACTCGTTGGAGAAGTATTGCAAGTTATGAAAGAACTTGCTGAAGAAGGAATGACAATGGTGATTGTTACTCATGAAATGAATTTCGCAAGAGATGTAGCTGATCGCGTCATCTTTATGGATGACGGAAAAATTGTAGAGGATGCTCCGCCAGCGCAATTCTTTTCAGCTCCATCACATGAACGAGCAAAACAGTTTTTACGTAACGTTTTATAATGTAACTTCTATTTCAAACGTAAAGAAATACATTCATACGGTGCACAACTAATTGTCCAAATAAAATATCTCGATAACATACTTAAAACCATCCGTATGATCAATATATAGGAGGGGTCTTATGAAAAGAAAACTATTAACCATTGTTGCGAGTATTACACTATGTACATCATTCATACTGGGAGCCTGTAGTAAGGAAAGCTCGACTACTTCATCAAATGGTGAAAAGGAATTTCGTTATGCGATGAGTGGATTATACAAACCTTTTAACTATAAAGAAAATGACGGAAAACTTGCCGGATTTGATGTAGAAATAGGTGAGGCGCTCGCGAAAAAGATGGGAATGAAACCCGCTCCTATTACAAATCCGTGGGAAACGCTAATTCAAGGTCTACAATCAAAAAAATATGATGCGATATTAGGAAGTATGGCCATTACAGAAGAACGATTAAAAGCTGTTAGTTTCTCAAACCCATATTATCGCTCTGGTGCCCAGATTTTCGTAGCTAAAAAGAATACGTCTATCTCTTCTCCAGAAGATTTGAAAGGAAAGAAAATTGGTGTTGTAAAAGCTAGTACCTTTAAAACTCTTGTTTCAAAACATACAGATCAAATTACAGAATACGATAGTGATATTACCGCTCTTATGGACTTAGAGCCTGGGCGTGTGGACGCAGTAATCACTGATCAAATGGTTGGTCTTCGAATGATTAAAGAAGGTAAATCAAATATAAAAGAAGCTGGAAAACCATTAAATCTTGATGAAATGGGAATTGCTATTCGCAAAGATGATAAAGAAATGGTTAAAAAAGTAAATAAAGCTTTAGATGAAATCATTAAAGATGGTACGTACGAAAAGATTAGTAAAAAATGGTTTGGTCGTAATATTCTTGGAGAAGAGGCAAAAACGAAGTAAGTTAACTATTCAAAGATTCCATAAATCATGCCCCACTTTTTATGTGGGGTATTTCATTCCCTACTAAAATCTATACACTATGAGGTGAAACGCATGTTTGAAATTTTTATCTCTACCTACCCCACACTCTTAAAAGCTACTATTGTCACATTACAATTAACATTAACTTCCCTAGTACTCGGCTCATTAATTGGATTACTATTCGCTTTCTTTCGAATCTCTAACAATAAAGTTCTAAATAGTATCGCTCATGTCTACATCGCCATTATTCGTGGTACACCTTTAATTGTTCAAATCGCAATTCTCTATTTTGGTATTACATCTGTTGTTGTGTTCACCCCTTTTTGGGCAGGAGCAATTGCTTTAGCAATTCATAACGGTGCATATATTACCGAAATTTTCCGTGGATCCATTCAATCCGTTGACCGTGGACAATTAGAAGCTGCTCGCTCTTTAGGCATGCCTTACCCTTTGGCGATGCGCCGAATTATATTACCACAAGCATTTCGTCTATCTCTTCCTCCTCTAGGTAATCAATTTATTATTGGATTGAAAGATTCCTCACTTGTTGCTTACGTAGGACTGTCCGAATTATGGGGATCGGGTTTATCAATTGCCGCAAGTAACTTCCAACAATTAGATACATATGTAATCGTTGGTTTATATTATCTCGTACTCGTTCTCCTATTTACTTATTTTGTTAACCTTTTAGAAAAACGATTACAGCGCAAAGAGACAAACTCTATCCAAGTCCATACAAAGAATAAAAAAGAAGTTTCTTTATAAAAAAAAGCAAGCCTGAGATGGCTTGCTTTTTCACTGCAAAATATATCAAATTTTACTGATTTACTTTTTTAATACTCTCTTTTTCTTCTATATGTTCCTCACGATATGAAATATTATGAGGGTCTAATCCATTTCCTAAAGAACCGTAGAAATGTTCTCTATGCGGATCAACTAATTCACTTCCGTGATAATACACACGTGGTGTATTCCAAAGTGCTGCCAATGCTTTTGTCATCGGCATTTCGTGATAGCGTTCCGGCCACATTTCTTTAATCTTCTCTTTTACTAACGGATAGTATTTAGAGCTCATAGCAGGGAACAGATGATGTTCTGTATGATACGAGAAATTGAAATGTAAAACGTCTACCCAGCGCGGCACTGTTACTGATAAACAGTTTGCTAACGGATCATTTACTGGAACAATTGGATTTAAGCGGTGATTTGTTGCGATATATGCCATTACAATAAAGTTAGCAATTAACAACGGAATCACATATGCAAATAACCATTTTCCAGGTCCCATAATAAATAATAAACTAATCCAAACTGTCCAAGGCAAAAGAAGTTGAAGCCATACAGATTTTTGATTCGATGACTTAAATTCTTTTATAAAATGAAAGAACATTCGAGTTGAATGCAATGTAAATTGAATTGTTAGTGACAGGAAACTAAAGAATGAACGTACATGAAGAGGCATACGATATACCCAACTTAAAAACTTACTTTTTTTAAGCTTCTCAAGTGTCGGCCATGCATCTGGATCATTCTCTTCATGCTGTGTATGAACATGATGAGTTGCATTATGCCACTTTCTCCAAAGTTTTGGTCCTGTTGATAATGGCATAAATGCAATCGCGCCTAAAAAATCACGAAGCCATGCCTTTCTTACAACAGTTCCATGTAAAATTTCATGCCCTAAAAATCCAAGTGAAGCAAAACATAATCCAAGAACAATCGCAATTCCTAGATTCGCCCACACATTCAATTCAAATACACCAATCGATATTAACCCCGCCAATGCCACAAGCAAATAAGCCAGTCCACCAAATAAACGAGTAGGCACTGGTTTAAATGCTTTTTTCGGCAAATGTGGTGATACACGTGCTGCATACCACCCAAACGTATGAAGCTCCTTCATCCTTTTGCTCCTTTCTTATGCCGCGCCTTGCGCAACTTACATATATCAATTCTTGCTTCCAGATTGATTTTACTAGATGATCCAAAAAGCATCTATTATAAGGAAAATATACTCACTCTATCGTCACTTATTTTTCGCTTTTATTATCAATGAAAAACATTTCTCTTTTTACTCTCTATCAACCTTTCCACATGATGAATCATAACAATAGAATTTCTATATTGTCAACACCTTTTATGACCTAGTAATAAAAGGTGGTTATATTTTTATAATCATACTTTATTTCACTAAAGAAAATGTATAGATTCCATAAGGATTTACCCACTATATATAGACATTTTCTTAAACGCCATAGACTCTATCTCATTCAATAACTCCCTATGTAATCAACAAACAGAATCACTTGAATTTAGTTTTATATAAATCCTACCACTTCATAATGCCCCATCTAATTAATTATATTAAAATAATTTATAACCTCTTTTAATAAAAATAGACTACTTCTAAAACAACACACATGAATTTCATATATTATGGAAATATTAAAAGGAAAATTGTTCTAAAATCAGGAGGTTTCCGCAATGACAAGTGATACATTTCCACAACTGCCGCTATCTTATTGGATTGAATCTACTCAGTTTCCTACTTTCCCTCGTTTATCCGAAAATATAAAGACAAAAGTTGCTATTATCGGTGCTGGTATTACAGGTATTACTACTGCCTATTTACTTGCAAAAGAAGGCATCGATGTTGTTTTAATTGATTCTGGTCGTATTTTAAACGGAACGACTGGGCATACAACAGCAAAAGTAACAGCACAACATGATCTTATTTACGATGAATTAATAAATCATTTCGGTGTGGAAAAAGCCAGGCTTTACTATGAATCAAATAATCATGCTCTACAATTCATAAATGACACTGTGCAAACATATAAAATCGACTGTAATTTTTCAAATGAAGATTCATACTTGTATACAACTACTGATAACGGTTTAAGAAATTTATCGAAAGAATATGAAGCTTATCAAAAATTAAATATACCTTGTGACTATGTTCAATCTCTATCGATTCCTATTCCAGTACAATCTGCACTTGTAATGAAAAATCAAGCGCAATTCCACCCCCTCCTTTATTTGAAAACACTTTTAGAAAAGTTTGTGGAGATGGGAGGAAAGGTCTATGAACAAACAACAGCTATGGATGTGGAAAAAGGAGATTATCCACAAGTAATTACAAAAGAGGGGCATCGCATCACTTGTGAATATGTCGTCTCTTGTTCTCACTTTCCTTTTTATGATGCGAATAGCTTTTTCTTTACGCGAATGTACGCAGAACGCTCCTATGCTCTTGCAATAAAAGCAAAAACAGATTATCCAGGTGGCATGTATTTAAGTATTGATGATCCAAAACGCTCCTTACGCTATATAACAAACAATGGAGAAAAGTTGATTTTGATTGGCGGAGAGAGCCATAAAACGGGACAGGGAATAAATACGATGCTTCATTATGAAGCACTCTATTCTTTTGCTGAAGCAACTTTTGGAGTAGATGAAGTTCCCTATAGATGGTCAGCGCAAGATTTGATTACGCTAGACAAGCTCCCTTATATCGGACATATTAACGAAAGCAATCCAAATATATTTGTTGCAACTGGATATCGCAAATGGGGAATGACAACAGGAACTGCTGCAGCTCATTTACTGAAGGATTCCATTCTAAAAGTCCACAGCCCATATAAAGAGCTGTTTGCACCATCACGCTTTCATGCAAATCCAGATATAAAAACATTCCTTTCTCAAAACATTGATGTTGCTAAACATTTAATTGAAGGGAAACTTGAAACTGCATTACGTAAACCAGAGGATCTTGAAGTTGGCGAAGGATCCGTTGTACATGTCAACGGTAAACGAGCAGGTGCTTATAAAGATAAAGAAGGAAAACTACATATCGTCGATACGACTTGTACACACCTCGGCTGTGAAGTTGAATGGAATAACGGTGATTGTACTTGGGATTGTCCTTGCCACGGTTCTCGTTTTTCAATTGATGGCGATGTTATGGAAGGGCCAGCAGATCAACCATTAAAACGAGTTGATAACGAATAAAAAAACAAAGAAGTTCAACAAGAATCCTGTTGAACTTCTTTGTTTTTCATGACACCTTTTCATATAAATTTCGACATAAGAAGGGGAATATTAACAGTAAATAAAATAATATATTCATCTACAAATAAAAGGGGTGAATACTATGCAACCTTCTGCTCCACCTCATCTAGAATCTACAGAAACTATCTTTTCAAGCTCTATTACAAAACTTGTTGTTTTTATTTGTTGGCTCGCCATTCTAGCTGACGGATATGATTTAGGTATTTACGGTGCCGTTCTGCCAAAGCTTTTAGAAGACAACAGCTGGGCACTATCACCAGCTCAAGCTGGAACAATTGCCAGCTATGCTCTATTTGGGATGTTTATTGGCGCTATTCTAATCGGAACCATTACAGATTTAATTGGACGAAAGTGGACACTTATATGCTGTTTAGCTCTTTTTTCTATCACAATGGGCTTAGCTGCAATTGCTCCTTCTCCTGAATTATTTGGGCTATCTCGATTTATCGGAGGAATCGGATTAGGCGGTGTTATCCCAACGGCTTCCGCACTTACTGTTGAATATTCATCAAAAAAACGGCAATCTTTTATTTATGCTCTTATGTTTACCGGCTATCCTTTAGGTATCGTGTTAGGTGCTATTTTATCCATGTTTATGTTAGAAGATTTCGGATGGAGAATTATGTTTGGCATCGGAATGATTCCGCTACTCCTCATTCCTTTCATTATTCTTTATTTACCTGAGTCCATTCAATTTTTATTATCGCGGAATCGACAAGAAGAAGTGAACAAAATTCTTAATCGCTTTCAAATTGAATTCCATGTAAAAGATGAAATTTCTGAAGCACCATCTAATATACAAAAGAAAAATGGATTTCTTACGTTATTCTCAAAAGAATACATAAAAGCAACGCTACTTTTTTGGATCACTTATATAATGGGAATGTTTTTAATATACGGTTTAAATACTTGGTTACCACAGATGATGCGTCAGGCAGGATATCCTCTTGGATCTAGTTTATCATTTCTACTTATGCTAAATATTACTGCAGCTATCGGCGCATTATTTGCCGGGGCGATTGCCGATCGTATAGGAGCAAAAATTGTTATTAGCATCTCCTATCTTATGGCAGCCATATGTATTGGACTACTAACAATTAAACCCTCTGTTACAATCATTTATCTTTTAATTGGTCTTGCTGGAATTGGATCAGTTGGTATTACTCAAATATTAAATGCTTATGTAACACAATACTTCCCATCACATATACGAGCTACCTCCTTAGGCTGGGGACTTGGACTTGGCCGAGTTGGTGCAATTGCTGGACCTATTCTTGTCGGTATTATTATGACAATGCAATATGACTTAGCATGGAATTTTTACTTATTCTCTTTTGCAGGTCTTATCGCAGCTATATCTGTTTTCTTTATTCCTACAAAATAAAGTGAAACTTTAATCAGTGTTGTGGTGCATCCCCAGCTGATTATTAGTCCACACCAATCAGGCGTTTACGGGCAGTAAGGCTCCCACAAATAGCGGGATAAAAAAAGAGCACAAATTTACTTGTGCTCTTTTTTATTTACTTCAAACAACATATTTCTAAATAGTGTATTCAAACTCTCAATATCAATCCCTAATCCCTTTTCAATCCCTTTCACGTATTGCTGATAATAATCAATTTGTTCTTCTAAAAATTGATTTAACACTTGAATTTTCAATCCAACATCTAATTCCGTACCCGCTTTTTTCTTTATTAACAACTTCTCAATCTCATTCAATACACTACGTTCTATAGATAGTTCTGTAATCAATCGATTAAATTCTACTGGAGGTAATGTCCCTTTCTCTTCTAGCCACTGACAAGCTAAAATAGGACGTAATACATAAAAGTACTTTTTCAACTTTACATTCTCGCCTTGCAAAAATTCACGATAATTTTTTGAAGCCATATGTAAGTAATGATATATCGTTGCTTTTGGATCAAAATTCTTTTCACTCATTTGCTGAAGCTGCTCTGGAAAGTTAGAGTTTTTCGAATAAAAAATTGGTGATCGAATCCACTCAAGTAAAGCTGGGTTTGACTTTCCAAACAGTTGTAATGCCTTTTTAATATCCCAGCCACTTATATCTAAATCATCACTAATCGGATACTCAATTACATCTCGTTTATCATGAATTGATAAATACCACTCTACCGGATGCATATAAACAAATCTAACATCATAATCACTATCTTTCGATGGAAATCCCCAAGCACGACTCCCTGATTCCACTGCAAATAAGATTTTCACATCATTCTCTTTTTCAATTCTTGCTAATTCCGCTTTAATTTTCTCTCTCATTTCATACCCTCTCCATTTTTTGATTATTTCCTTGGAAATTCGACAAATATATTACTAAGCTTACTACATACTAAAATAGCTGTCAGAAAATTCCCGACAGCCTACCAAAATCCCTTATTTTTTACTTGTTCTTTTCTGTTACACTAACCGCAATTCGTTCAAACTCTTTTTGAATTTCCTCTTTATATGCATCCACTTTTGAAAAATCCATAGCAGCAATATAAATTCGTTCTAATTTATCACGAACTGATTTTGCTTTTGCTAAGAAAGACATCGCCTCATTCATTTTTGCTTTATATTGAATGGAAACGTCACGAATTTCTGTAGCATACTTCTCATCCGTCCCCGGTTTAACAATAAGAGCATACATATCTATAATCTCATCACCCACGCGACTTGGAAAATATTCATGTGGTGCGGTACTATCAAAAATTGCAAATCCTAATTCTCTTACAATAACCATATCAAGACTATTCGGGTCAAATCCGCAATGATATACTTCAACGTCAAAACCTTTTTCTTCTGCTGCCTTCGATAACTTTTTGAGCATTGTTGATTTTCCAGAGCCCGGGCGTCCTTTTATAAAATAACGATGTGGCAATCCTTCTGTTAAATTAGGAACAAAATCAACTGCTCCTTTCGGTGTAGCTGCTCCTAAAAAGCGATGTTTCACAAGCGATTGTTTCCCTCCTTTATCTGTAAATAGCTTCTGAATCAGCTGATCTGTTAGTTCATTTGCTTTATTAAAATCAATGTTATTAATATATATTTTCTCCCACTCATCATGTATAATTAGCGCCTCGTGAAAACAAGCGTAAGCAGTTTGAAAAGCTTTGCTTGCTTCTGAAACAAATCGTTCAATTTCCACCTTCTGCTTTCTTAATTTATCTGAGTCCCAAGCAACCCCTAAATTGATATACTCCTCAACAACTCCTGGCATTTTTGGCTCGATAACATGCGGAGATGTTCCATCAACAATTCCTACTTTTAGCTTCGGGATAATTACACCATCAACCGATTTATTATCGGAAGAACAATGCAAAAGCTCAATATCATATCCTTTTTCAACCCATTCACGACCTATTGCCTTAATTAAAGAAGATTTTCCCGTTCCTGGACCACCCTTTAAAATAAACAACCTATCTAGCCCTTTTAAATTCTCTTCGTATAAATTATGAAATCCTCTAGCTGTATTACCACCAGCATAATAATTTAACACATTCCCTGTCACTGCACTCACTCCTTCGCAACAGTCTACTTACATAAGCTACAATATGCGAGCAACTTTATTTGGGTGAACACCTAATTTGTATTGCATGAAAAAAGGAAATGAATTACAATTCTAAATATCATGAATATTTCGAATTCCGAAACTGAATAAACCTTTATCAAGAGAGGCAGAGGGACCGGCCCTTTGAAGCCCAGCAACCTCAGTTTATAAGAACCGAATAGGTGCTAATTCCTGCAAAATGCATTGCATTTTGGAAGATAAAACGCAACTAGTATGTAAAGCCCATCTTTCTTGATCATGAAAGATGGGCTTTTTATTATTTGAAAAACATATATTGGAGGTATTTAAAATGAAAGTAATTGATCTATCACAAACGTTTGAAAATAATATGTCTCAATTTCCCGGAACACCAACAATCCAACTAGAAGCCATTACAAGCGTTGAAGAAACGGGATATCAAGTTACAGATTTCCATTCGGTCGTTCATGTCGGTACACATTGCGACGCTCCTGCGCATTTTATTTCTGGTGCAACAACGATTGATCAATTGCCCCTTGATCAGTTTGTAGGTGAAGCAGTTCTCATCGATGTCACTCATGTTCAAGAGAGAAAACTCCCTAAAGAAGTATTGCATAATGCCGACATAAAAAAAGACGATATTGTCATTTTCCATTCTAATCTATCTAATAAATGGAATACAGAAGCTTATGAGAAAGAAGCATTTTATCTTTCCGAAGAATTAGCTGAAGAACTAGTTGAATTAAAAGTAAAATCAGTCGGTTTAGATTTTATTTCTCCCGATGAGGTAACGACAGAAACATCACCCATTCATCACATACTGTTAGGCAATAATATTTTCTTAATTGAAAACTTAACAAATCTAGATGCTATTAAAGCGAAACGTTTCTTTTTCTCAGCAGCACCTTTAAAAATTAAAAATAGTGACGGTGCTTTCGCAAGGGCATTCGCTGTTATTTTTTAAAATATGGACTACAAAAAAGCAAAGATCATCACTGACCTTTGCTTCTATATTTTTTATTTACATTAAGGAAAAATTGTTCCAACCGGGGACGTACCCAAGCTAAATAATCTTTCTCTTTCTTCTTTGTACAAGCTATCTCTTCCCCATCTACCATTCCAACAAGTTCTAGCTCTAACAGTTGCCTCGTGAATGCTAGTATATTTACTTCTTCTGCTGGATACTCTTCTTTTAATTTCTCCTCAATTTCTCCCAATAAAAAACCGTCACGCATCATTGCCAATGCATCAATCCAAAGTGGCGGCATTTCATATTTTTCTCCTGTAATTGTATCTTTTACAATATAATTCTTTTGCTCTTTTCGAAATTGAATCGTGTGTAAGCATACAGTCGAATTTAATGTTAATTCCATCAATACCACCTCTTTCATCATATCTGCATAGAAAAAAGGATGCGCGGGCACCCCTTCTTTTCTTTTCATAACACTACCGAACCGTTACATGAGTAACCAATCTCATGTCGATATTTTCCTCCATTATAAACGAAGTATTTTATAAAAAAAACCCTTCTTGAAACATTTTATTAAATGTTTATATTTACACAAGAAGAACACTTTTCTGAAAAATATTTTCTTCTACTTCGCTACATCGTCGGTAAATAAATTTCCACTTTCGTTCCCACACCCATACTACTTTGGATCGTGATACTCCCTTGATGTTCCTTAATAATTTTATATGTAATCATTAACCCAAGTCCTGTACCAGTCTCCTTTGTTGTGTAAAACGCCTTGCCGATTTTTTCTAACTTCTCATTCTCTATACCAAATCCTTGGTCTTCAACAGAAATACACAAATGTCCTTGCGTTTTTTGATATGCACGAATATGGATTTCTCCACCCTCTGGCATTGATTCTATTCCATTTTTAATGATATTTAATAACACTTGTTTTAATTGCTTGTCATCACCGTTTATAGCCGGTAAATTCCCATCTACTTGTAAATGACATTTAACTCTATATTGCGTTGCATAACTTTCCATTAGATGCACAACATATAGAAGGATGTCTCGTATATTACACCTTTCATAATTTGTTGGCTTTGGTTTTCCTAACAACATCAATTCACTAACAAATCCATTGACTCTTTCAATTTCTTGTAGCATAATGTCGTAGCTCATCGTATCAGTTGGATTTCTTTCTTTTTGCATTTGCGTAAACCCCTTCAAAGCCGTTAATGGATTTCGGATTTCATGCGCAATTGTTGTAGACATAGTCCCAATTACAGCTAAATTTTCCGTCTCTTTCATATTGTTCATCATTTCAACAACCGTTCTTACATAAGATTGAAATCGTTTCAACAAAGAATGTGAAATAATGAAATAGAATACACATAAGACAAGCGGAATCACAACTTTTAGATCTTGTAGTATCAATGTAAAAAGTACGTACTTTCCAATTACACTAAAGGAAACTAAATAAAAATATTTTCTGTTCACGAAAACCGGTGCAAATAAAATTAATAACATTTCTACCATACTACCATGTTCAAAAGCTCTATCCGTTCGCAAATAAATCATTAAATTATTTATAAGATTGATAAACATGTAGCCAAATAAAAATAAATATTTTATAGAATATACATAACCTCTTTTTTGAAGATACATTGAAATAGGGAATAATGCTATTACAAATATATATACGCCTATCCCAAGGCTTCCTTCTGGCCACCCTACCGTTGTTCCATTAATATTCATAGCAGGATATACAAAATAATATATAGCGTCATATGAAAAAAATATAATATAGAATAATAATATAAATACCTTTAAAGCTTTTCTTTCTTCATAAATCAAGCTCTTGTATTTGTTCATATAAAAACTCCCCTTGATCGATACGAAAAAAAATCCCCACCGTTATCTCCTTAAATTATAAGTATGAAATTGCTTTCAGGGCAATACGTAACCTTATAATACTAAAAAGGAAGGAGACTTCTCCTTCCTTTCTAGTCACAACTTATATCCATCTGACCCTATCATGTAGCAGTCCATCCGTAAAATCATTATGCCCTATTACAAAATCCTTCATATATAAATTTAAATATTCACCGTACTTACTTTCTGTATTTAATAATAATTCCTCGACATAATAAGCACCTTGTCCAAAGTGATCTAAAAGTAAACTACACAAACCTGCATAAATTCCGCACCCTACTTGGAAGTAAGTTGCATTCGTTTTATATTTATGAAAAACTTGGCTACTATTCATTACGTTATACATATACGTCTCGCCATTTTCATAAACGAGTAATACACCTACTAGATCCTCTCCTGCAACCTCTTCTTCCGCTGGATTGAATACTTTACGATTCCAGTTCCATAAATCTTCTACTTTATCTAAGTTCTGTCTAATTACATTTGTTGTATACTCATTAATTCGGTAAAGAAAACCAACTTCCATGTTGAAATTTTTCCCTAAAATTAAAACTTCCTCATGTGGCATTAAGCAACCATAAAACTCTCTTTTTCCTAACTTCACTTTATACTCTGAAGCATATACATCCTCATAAAAATAAAGAGGACGATGATGACTCATATACATCGGATAACTCCATATCGCTTCGTCTAGAAATCGCTCTACTGCCCATGACGTATAAAGTGTATACGGCTTTATAAGTGCCGTATCATTCAAAAACGACGTATCATGTTCTACAATATAGCATGCTTGTGGCTGTTCATTCGGCCGTTCTTTCATAAGTTCAACAACCATCCATTGAACAACACCTGGATTCATACCTGAACCTATAATCGCTTTTGTATTTGTAAATTTTTCTTTCTCTTTCTCAAACCTCGTATATCGTTCCGTAAGCTGAAATCCAAGTAAACTATCGTCCTGATCTACTGCCTCATTTTCCAAAGCTGAATTAATATAAAAGATCCCAAGTTCATTACAACAGCTCAGTACCCTGATCGTATCTGCACCCGAAACATCAATAACAACACTCGTACTTTTTTCTGTTAAATGCTGTTTAAATTTCACTACATCTTGAAGGTCTATTTCATATAATGACAAATGACCTTTCAAATTTGGAAACAACTCATCATAATAAGCCCTATCTTTTTGTTTTATATCAACCAAATGAAATGTAACATTCTTTATCACTTCATAAATTGGATCTTTTTCATTTGCTATCGCTTGATTTAAAATTGCTAAAACTGCCTTCGCTGCTCCACCAGCACTACCAAGTAATGTAATCGATAACGAATTTGGAAACGGCTCCACAAATAAAACCCCTTTAGTAAATTAGTTGAGCAGTTCTTCCTCAAAAAATAAATTGAATACATCAAAAGGTGGCTCGTACATATTTTTTATAATTTAGCACAAGATTGCCTCTTCAAAAATCATACTAACATAATTTATATTCAATTCATTTTTCCCCTCATATCCAAATCGAACTAAACAAACAGGCCCGACCTTTCCTTCTGCATATAAAAGAAAAAGCCAGCCCTTTCAACTAGCCTACGGACAATGGACAGATTTTACATGTTGAATATTCACATACATTTTTGCATCACGCGCTTTTAATATTTCAATATGTCCTTCATCGATCTTCGCCATTTTTCCAATTTTATTGGATTCCTCACCTAAATCGAACACCATAATCTTTCCATACATTTTAATAAGTTGCTCCTCAAACGTTCGAGCTAACGTAATATTTAATGGATTTACGGGGAGTTCATTTTTATTGAGGGAATAAGGCACTTGGTTTTCTTTATACGGAATTAACCATTTTAAGTGCTTTAAAGATATATATACAGTTTTATAGACTGGACTATAAAAAACAATATAATCGTTCATTACACTTGTAACATATCCATGTATTGGAGCATTACCTGCTACATAAATTTCTGTGAAAATCCCTTTAGATGTGCTTAATACTTTCCTCAAAGAAATTGAAGGAGATTCCCTTTTAATTACAGAATCTACATCAGGTTTTAATATTTCTTCATCATATGGTCTTAAAAACTTATAATATTGGATATGATATAAAGATATATATACGTAGTCTTGTCCATTGTAAAGAACAACAATATCATTTCCTACATCGATTAATACGCCTTTAAATCTCTTTTCACCAATTAATTTAACATATATATTTTCTCCAATACTTTTGTGTAACTCATTCATCTATATCCTCCTTCCTATGAAATTACAATTTCCCTTTCTTTTATTCTAAAAATAATCAGGGGCAATGTTCTGTTTTTTAATAGTAAGAAACCCTTTTTCATATATCCAAAAATAATTACAGAGAAATATGAAATCATTCTTCATTTTCAATCATAATGCCCCTTTTATTTATTAAACATTATTCTTCTTCATTCTTTTTGTTTTTAACTATTTGACTCACACTCTTAATATGGGAATTAATCACATAAATGACCTCATCACCATTAACTAGTGTAATATTTCCATCATGTATATCACTTAATAAACCTTCCACACACTCTGGTCCACCACGATTAATCTTTATCCATTTATACTTCAAGTCATTTAATGCATCTAAAAAAGTATCTTCTTCCGCATAAAAACATGAACCATATTCTCCTTGTGCCTCTTTCACTTTTCTGACTAGACTCTTCACATGTTTCAGTTGATAATACACTAATTCTCCATGAGGTAATTGTAGTGTAAGGTAATCTTTTCCTAACAATGACAGTACACCTACTCGACTTTCCGGTCCACGAAGATTTACTTTTACATTCTCACCAACTAAACCTTTGATTTGATCACAGCATAATACACTCTCCAATTTTGTACCCTCCTTTCTTATTATCTTCCTCTACTTGATTGTCTTTGTGCACGAGCGCGACCTGAATTATTGCTGTTTTCATTACTTTTCTCATCGCTACTCTCATCACTACTCTCTCCACTTACTGGTGCATTATAATTAACACTCTTAATATGAGATAGTGCAATTAATACAACTTCTTCTTTAATAATCAATGTTACATAACCGCCAGAAACATCTTGTAAAATACCTTCAATTTTCTCTGGTCCACCACGGTTAATTTTCACCCAGCGGTATTTGAAGCTTTGAAGTAGCGTTTCAAAGTCTTCTGCAATGTCTTCTTCCACCCATTCTAAATCACCTACTCCACCATCTTTCGTATTTTGGGTAATGCTTTTCAGATGGCGAAGCTGGTAGTAATGGCTCTCTCCTTTTTCATTCTCTAATCCGAAGTAGTCCGCACCTAATGATACTATTGTTCCTTTTTGAGATTCTGGTCCACCTCTGTTCACTCTTACATAAGATCCAATTAAGTCTTTCAAAAAATCCCAATGAAATAAACTCACGAGAAAACCCCTTCCATTAATTTATAAGCTTTTGCACTGATAGTATATGTATCTGTACAGGTTACGTTCTCTATGTTTGTCCTAGCTCGAAAAAAATATGCTTTTAACATGGTAGACTACTACCTATCAAAATTCTAAGAAATCCTGAGGGCTCCTTAGGATTTTGATGTCTTTAGATAAAAAAATCCCGTATGAAGATACATTTCTGCATATCTTCATACGGGATTTCCTAAAGTTTAGTCTTCGTCTTTAACGTCCATATCTTCTGGAATTGGTTCGTTTAATATTTCTTCCACTAATTGTTTATATTTCTCCATTTGTTCTAAATGCGTGTTGAATTGTTCTTTATTTAATAAATATTGCTCTCCATCGAATAGCGCACGAACTTTCTTTTGCTGAATTAGCTCTTCAATATACGATTTTGGTAAATTCAAATACTCCGCAGCTTCTTCTATTGTTATATACAATGCGTTCATTCCTTTATTGTTTTTTCATATATACTGTATCTTACTTTATTTTTGTAAACAAATAAAAAAGATTTTGTAAATGCAGTTTAAAAAGCAGGTAGAACCATTCCATATATTGTATAATAATATAGTAAGTATTTTTTTAAATATAGAATGGTATCACCCATTTACACAAAGGAGAGTTAACATATGGCTACTCGTCACATCATTACAATGTTAGAAAAAACATTACAAGTTGAAACAGAAAATACAACTTCTCATTTAACTACATCTTTATCTGATCGTATTCTTTCTCAAGGCGTAGCAATACACGAAAACAATTGTTATCATACAATTGGTGAATGGTACAAAAATCATTTCTTATTCCAACAAGATGATTTTCTATGGGCTAAATATGCTTTCTACGACGCATATTGTGAAGCGATAAAAAAACAAGGCCATCTTACAAAACGCGTTCGTCAAATATTAGAATCATTGGCTCGAAAACATGGAAAACAATACATTGCTTCTATACTAAATATGCCATTTCCTAATGAACGAGCAAAAGGAACAGCGTAAACAAAACATAGATTCATTGTTTTCTAGACTGATTTACAAATAAAATGTTCATGTCATATGAACTGATGAAACCGGTGTCATAATAATGATTGAAAATATAGTAAACAGGAAAACCCCCATTTACATCTCTCGTCTATTTGAATAGAGAAGTAAATGGGGGTATACTTGTACCTTTATCCGGCTATTTGTGGGTAGTAAAAGCCCGATTGGTGAAGGTTAATAATCAGTGCAGGATAGCCCCCACTGATTAAAGTTTCACTTTATTATTTCATCATTTGCTTTATCAATTCTCGATTTCGTTTTTTAAATACTTCATTATGCGAAGAAACCATTCCGTACTCACTTGCATCTGGCTGAATAAATTGTTTCGCTTTATTCACAGCATTTCCAGCATCTTGGAATGCTCCCGCAATTAAATGCAATTTCCCATCATGTTTCAAAATATCTCCCGCAGCATATAATCCATCTACAGAAGACTCACTATTTGCATTACCTGCAATATAAAAATTATCTATAATCGCAACGTCCAACTCACTATTTTCTAATAATGTAATGTCACGTTCATATCCATGATTAATAATAACTTCATCAATAGGTAAATGAGAAACTTCACCTGTCTCATGATTCGTTAATTCTACATATTCAATCGCTTCATGATTATCACCAGCAATTAATTTTGTAATCGATGTATTCAGAAAACACTTCGCTGAGCTGTTCATTAGCTGTTTTACTTGTGCTTCATGACCAGATAATTCTTCTTTTCTATATGTTACATACACTTTTTTCGCGATTGGTTCTAATTCGTTCGCCCAATCAACGGCAGAATTTCCTCCACCAGAAATAATGATCGTTTTATCTTTGAAACGCATTAAAGATTTAACTGTATAATTTAAATTCGATACTTCAAATCGCTCCGCACCTTCAATCGATAACTTTTGCGGTTTCAATATACCGCTTCCAGTTGCGACGATAATTGTTTTTGAAAAATGTTCTTCGCCAGTACTTGTTTTTAACGTAAAAGTTCCATCTTCATTACGAATAATTGATTCTACTTTTGTATTTAATACAACTTCCGGCTTAAATGTTAGCCCTTGCTGTACAAGTTGTTCAATTAATTTATCACCTGTAACTGGCAATAGCCCTCCTACATCCCAAATCATCTTCTCCGGATAAACATGTATTTTTCCACCTAACTGTGGTTGAAATTCTATTATTTTCGTTTTCATCTCTCTAAGTCCACTATAAAAAGCTGAATAAAGCCCTGCAGGTCCTCCGCCTATTACAGTTACATCAAACAATTCTTCTCGATTCATTCGTGCTCACTCCTCAGCTATCAATCATTGATTATCATTCTCAATAAAATATAACCTGTTTCCGCAAAATTTACAATCAAAATTACTATTGACAATACACCTATATAAAATTATATTATTTAAAGAATCAATAGTGATAATCATTATCAATTTGTTAATAATTAGCAAATTGAGATTACATCTTCTTTCATTAATATGGTTAATACTATATTGTGAAATCTCACATTCAAGATTTTTAATAAATTATTTTGCATTACCACTACTCTTTCAAAAAGATTGCAGTTAAACAAATTATTGTATACACATACATCTACGTTAAAGGAGAAAGACGATGAAAAAGTTATTTATTTCACTAACAGTTCTTTTCGTTCTTGTTATGAGTGCTTGTAGCAACGGCTCTACAGACAAAAAGAATGATGCAAAAGGTAGTAAATCAGAAACAATTACATACCAATCTGAAAATGGTAAAGTAGAAGTTCCTGCAAATCCAAAACGCGTTGTTGTTTTATCATCATTCGCTGGTAACGTAATGTCATTAGGCGTAAATGTTGTTGGGGTAGATTCATGGTCTAAACAAAACCCACGTTTTGATAGTAAACTTAAAGATGTTGCTGAAGTATCAGATGAAAATGTTGAAAAAATCGCTGAACTAAATCCAGATTTAATCATTGGTTTATCAAATATTAAAAATGTTGATAAGTTAAAGAAAATCGCTCCTACTGTAACATACACTTACGGAAAAGTTGATTACTTAACACAACATTTAGAAATCGGTAAGTTATTAAACAAAGAAAAAGAAGCAAAAACTTGGATTGATGATTTCAAGAAACGTGCACAAGAAGCTGGTAAAGAAATTAAAGCAAAAATTGGTGAAGATGCAACAGTATCTGTTGTTGAAAACTTCAATAAACAGCTTTATGTATACGGGGAGAACTGGGGCCGCGGAACAGAAATTCTGTACCAAGAAATGAAATTAAAAATGCCTGAAAAAGTAAAAGAAAAAGCTTTAAAAGAAGGTTACTACGCATTATCTACTGAGGTATTACCTGAGTTTGCTGGTGATTACTTAATCGTAAGTAAAAACAAAGATACTGATAACTCCTTCCAAGAGACAGAATCATACAAAAACATTCCAGCAGTAAAAAATAATCGCGTATACGAAGCAAACATGATGGAATTCTATTTCAATGATCCACTTACATTAGATTTCCAACTAGACTTCTTCAAGAAAAGCTTTCTTGGTAAATAATACAAACATGAGGAATTCTTAATTTAAGAATTCCTCTTCCTTTATTCTATGAACAGAAAAGATGTGAAACGAATGACAAAAGATCATGACAATCCACGTTCTATAGCTTTTACATACAAACTAATTTTGAGCATAATTGCATTCTTTCTAATTTTTATGGTTGCAATGGTATTAGGGGCTGCAGATACTTCTATAAAAGACGTATGGTTAGCACTCACTTCCTCGGCTCAAGGAGACAAAATATCTATTATTCGTGAAATACGTTTACCACGTGAAGTTGCTGCTATTTTTGTAGGGGCTGGACTAGCCGTTTCTGGGGCAATTATGCAAGGTTTAACACGAAACCCCCTTGCAGACCCTGGCTTACTTGGGCTAACGGGTGGCGCAAATGCTGCACTTGCACTAACACTTGCTTTCAACCCTTCCATAAGCTATCTGTACTTAACATTAGCTTGCTTTATCGGGGCTGCGGTTGGGGCAATTATGGTATTTGGAATTGGTATGGTGAAAAAAGGCGGACTTTCTCCTCTTCGAATTGTATTAGCAGGTGCTGCAGTTTCAGCATTTCTACTCGCAATTTCAGAAGGAGTCGGCATTTACTTCAAAATTTCACAAGATGTATCACTTTGGACTGCTGGAGGGGTGATTGGAACTACTTGGAGTCAATTGAAAATTATTATTCCAGTCATTTCAATAAGTATCTTTATCGCTATCTTATTTGCAAGAAAATTGACAGTCCTTAGTTTCAGTGAAGAAGTTGCTGTTGGACTCGGTCAAAAAATCATTGTTATTAAAACAATTTTGTTTATCATTATTATCTTACTTGCTGGTGCTTCTGTGGCGCTTGTCGGAAATATGGCATTTATCGGTTTAATGATACCTCATATGGTGCGTCCTATTGTTGGTCCAGATTACCGATTTATTATTCCGATGTCAGCAATTGCTGGTGCTTCCTTTATGTTACTTGCAGACACAATCGGACGTACAATTAATGCTCCGTATGAAACACCCGTTGCTGCTATCGTCGCAATTGTAGGATTACCATTCTTCCTATTCATTGTTCGCAAAGGAGGAAAAACATTCTCATGATGCCATCTATTTTAAGAAAACAACGTCTTATTATACTCGCATTACTTATACTAACTATTACAACCATTGTAATTGGAATGGGACTCGGTTCAGCATCTTTATCTTATGATCGACTACTCCCAACGCTAATGGGACAAGGTTCATTTAAAGAAGAATTCGTTTTATATTCTTTAAGACTACCTAGAATTATCATTACAGTATTAGCTGGTATGGCACTCGCTTTATCAGGTGCTATCCTTCAAGGCATTACACGTAACGATTTAGCTGAACCTGGTATTCTCGGGATTAACTCTGGTGCTGGTGTTGCTGTTTCTATTTTCTTTTTATACTTTCCAATAGATGTAGGTTCATTTCTTTATTTACTACCAGTCGTTGGATTTATCGGGGCTTTTCTTACAGCTGTTTTAATTTACGTATTTTCATATAGTCAATCAACAGGGCTTCAGCCAATACGATTAACATTAACCGGTATCGGTTTTTCATTTGCACTATCTGGAGCAATGATTGTCCTTATTTCATCTGCTGATCGTATGAAAGTCGACTTTATCGCCAAATGGATTGCCGGAAACATTTGGGGAGATGATTGGATCTTCATTTTCGCAATGCTCCCATGGTTAATCGTATTAATTCCATTTGTTTTCTATAAAGCAAATCGATTAAACATTTTAGCATTAAACGAACCAGTCGCAATCGGCGTTGGAATTGAAATTGAAAAAGAACGCAGATACTTATTAATTGCAGCCGTTGCACTTGCAGCTGCAGCAGTTTCCGTAACAGGAGGAATTAGCTTTATCGGGCTGATGGCTCCTCATATCGCAAAATCTTTAGTAGGCCCAAGACATCAAATCTTCATGCCTATCGCCCTTTTAATCGGCGGATGGCTATTACTATTAGCAGACACAATCGGACGAAACATCGTTGAGCCTAACGGTATTCCGGCAGGTATTGTCGTTGCTTTAATTGGTGCTCCTTACTTTATGTATTTATTGCTTAAGAAAGCATAAAAAACACCCTCAAGAGTGCAATCTTGAGGGTGTTTTCGTTTCATTCTACTGCTGCCCATATCCTTCAAACTTCTTCGCTAAATTCTCCATCTCATCTTCTGGCAATAACTTCGGTTCTCCGACGCTTTTCGTTTGATAATAAATTTGCGCACAAAACTCAATTTCTTCCGCAACAGTAAATGCCATTTTTATACTATTTGCACCTGCAATTAAACCGTGGTTCGCAAGTAATACTGCACGGCGATTAATCATGCCTTCAAAAGCAGCCTCTGCTAATTGCTTCGTACCAAATGTTTCATACGGTGCACAGCGTACATTCGGGCCTGCGAAAGCAATTAAATATGAAACAGCCGGAAGCTCCCACCCTAATGATGCAATCGTCTTCGCATAAGGTGAATGTGTATGAACGAGCGAATTTATATCTTCACGATTCCTATAATAAATAAGATGCATATCTAGTTCACTTGACGGTTTTCTCTCACCTTCTACTACTTCACCATCTAAGTTTAATATAACTACATCCACGGGCGTTGTTTCATAATAATCTAAACCACTTGGGCTAATTGCAACTAGGCCTTGTTCACGATTGAAAATACTAATATTTCCGCCGGTCCCCTTTGTTAAACCGCTAGAAATCATTTTCCTTCCGTACGCTACAATTTCTTCTCTTTCTTTTTGTAATAACATATACATCCCCCTAAGTATGAAGCTTATGATGACTGACTATATACCTATTTACTAAAATAGATTTTTTAAATTCTCCGTAAACGGTGCCTTTACAATCCCTTTTTCCGTAATAATTGCTGTTATATTTGCATGTGGCGTAACATCAAATGCTGGATTGTATACTTTACTTCCTTTCGGAGCTGAATATTGTCCGAAACGATTGATTACTTCAGAAGCATCTCTTTCTTCGATCGGAATTTCGTTTCCTGTCGGTGTGTTTAAATCAATTGTCGGTGTTGGTGCTGCTACATAAAACGGAATGTTATAGTATTTAGCTAAAATAGATACGCCTAATGTTCCAATTTTATTTGCTACATCACCATTTGCTGCTACTCGGTCACAGCCGACGATTACCGCATCAATCTTCCCTTGTGACATGACCATAGCTGCCATATTATCGGTAATGACTGTTACATCAATTCCCGCTCGCTGTAGTTCTAATGCTGTTAACGTTGAACCTTGTAATCTAGGTCGTGTTTCATCAGAGTAGATTTTAAGGTCCCATCCTTTTTCTTTCGCTAAATACATTGGAGCTGTCGCAGTACCATACTTAGTCGTTGCTAACGCACCTGCATTACAATGAGTTAATAATCCCATGCCATCATGGAATAATGTTAATGCATGTTCTCCAATTTGACGGTTAATTTCTTCATCTTCTCTATGAATCTCTTTTGCCTCTTCTAACAATCTATCTTTCAACCGTGCAATCGATAAGTGAACATTATCTATCGCTACACTTTCCATTCTTTCCAGCGCCCAAAATAAATTTACTGCCGTCGGTCTTGATGTTGCTAAATATGCACATACCCTTTTTACTTCTTCAATACATCCTTCTACCGTACTTTCAGCAAATTCCTTTACCCCTAAATACACACCATACGCTGCTGAAACCCCAATTGCTGGTGCACCTCGCACTTTCATGACTTGAATTGCATCCCACACACTTTCAGCTGTTTTGAAAGATTCATAGACAACTTCGTTCGGTAATAACGTTTGATCTAATAAAACTAAAGCATCATCTTTCCATTGAATTGGTATTAATTGCTCTTTCATCATTTTCTCTCCTTACTTCGCGCTATGAATGGACTGTTTTTTTAACATTTCTACAAAACTCGTACCTGTTTTATATTGATTCGCTCGTAAAATAAACTTCTTCGCTACTTGAAGACAAATTCGCTCCGCTCTAGCACGTGCTTCATCATTCTCAATACAAGTAATATCCTTTACTTTTGCTAATCCAACAATACGACGAATTAACTCAAGACCCGTCACTGCAGCTGTATCCTCTAACACAGATTGTAAATATACGCCATTAAAGCCTTCTTCCTTCGCCATGATTTCTGTCACATGAATATCCCAAGCAACTAAAAACTTCTTCTTAAATAAATCAATTACCTCTACCATCGTCGTTTTTAGCCAATCCATATACGTATCTTTCTCAGTTCCAGGTAGCATCGTTGCATCTGCATTCACCCAAGCAAATATTAAATTCGCCATTACATTCCCAATGTCATATCCCATAGGTCCATAAAAAGCAAACTCAGGATCAATAACTTTTGTAGAATCACTTTTTACGAAAACAGAACCAGTATGTAAATCACCGTGAAGCAACGCCTGCGCATTCGTCATAAAAGAAAACTTAAGTTTCGCTACTTCCATACGAAGCTCTTTATCACTATAAATATGCTCTCTAATCCATCCTTCATTTAATTGAAATAACTCATTACGTTTATTATGATTTGTAAATGGTTCAGAGTATACGAGGTCCTCTGTAATCTCACATAACTCTGGATTTATATAATTCTTCACAAGTTCCTTCTTCTCTTTATGATTCATTACAACATCTGATGTTAATAGAAGAGTATTTACCATAAAAGTAGTTAAATCTTCAGCAAGCCTCGGAAATATTTGATGATTTATAAGTGCTGTACGTAATATTGTGTGATCTGATAAGTCTTCCATCACGCAACAATTCATCACACTATCAAACAAATATACTTTTGGAACAAGCCCAGGTGCTAACTCCTCCTCTAACTGCAAAACATCTGATTCTATACGAATACGATTCGTCGACAACTTAAACTCATCTGAAATACGTGCTGTATTCCCGGCCTGCTTTACGATGACAGACATGGTCTCTTTTTCATCCCAAACGCGGAACACATAATTTAAATTACCATCACCTATTTCTTTACACTGTAACCCCTTTGCATGTTCAAACTTAGATAATTTCTCTTTCACATATGCAATCACATCTTTATCTTCCATTAAAAAATACTTCGTGAACTTAGACATGGTTTCCCCTCCCACACTAATTGTAAGCGTTTTCTAAAGGCTATAAAAAAATAATAGGTTGAATGTTTTTCATCCTATATTATATATTCTTCTTTTTGAAAGATATATCTAGATTTTATTATATCTTGTTAGCACTTTGAGTCAATGTTTCTAATTATCATTGCAATATACTTCCTAATTATATATTTGAGCGGACAAAAATTGTTCAAAAAGATTCCGATTCATTTTATTTTATTTATCGCACAATTCTTTGTAAAATAGAAATAAGCAGTTCCTTTTCAAATCTACAACTTCTAAGAAATATCTCCTTCCTAAGAATTTATACTTACACCATGTCTCTAACATACACACTACTCTTTCAAACACTCATTGAAAATTTATGACATGAAAATTACCTTTTCATTCCCTAACAACCTTAATTGAGAATAAATATTAATTAAATTGGTATAAAGTTGGTTTATTCTCTTGACAAAATAACCACTTCTATATGATAATTAATATCGAATTAGAATTATTATAGTTAATTAAAAAATATATTTTATGAGCAAACTATTTTTTGATGCTCAAAACCAACATTTAGGAGGAAATTTAATATGTTATTAATCGGCACAGAAGTAAAACCGTTTAAAGCTAATGCTTACCATAATGGAGAATTTATCCAAGTTACTGACGAAAGTTTAAAAGGAAAATGGAGTGTAGTTTGTTTCTACCCAGCTGACTTCACATTCGTTTGCCCAACTGAACTTGAAGACTTACAAAACCAATATGCAACTCTAAAAGACTTAGGCGTTGAAGTATACTCTGTATCTACAGACACTCACTTCACTCACAAAGCATGGCATGATAGCTCAGAAACTATCGGTAAAATCGAATACATTATGATTGGTGACCCAACTCGCACAATCACTACAAACTTCAACGTTTTAATGGAAGAAGAAGGTCTTGCTGCTCGTGGTACATTCATCATCGATCCAGACGGCGTTATCCAATCTATGGAAATCAACGCTGACGGTATCGGCCGTGATGCAAGCATTCTTGTTAACAAAATTAAAGCAGCTCAATACGTACGTAACAACCCAGGTGAAGTTTGCCCAGCTAAATGGCAAGAGGGTTCTGCAACACTTAAACCAAGCCTTGACCTTGTAGGCAAAATCTAAGGAGTTCGATCAAAATGATACTAGATGCAGATATAAAAACACAACTATCCCAATACCTTCAGTTAATGGAGAACGATATTTTACTTAAAGTTAGCTCAGGAGACGATAATGTATCTAAAGATATGTTATCTCTAGTAGATGAATTAGCTACTATGTCATCAAAGATTACAGTAGAAAAAGTTGAACTAGAGAGAACACCAAGCTTTAGTGTAAATCGCCCTGATGAAGACACTGGTGTAGTATTCGCTGGTATTCCATTAGGACACGAATTTACTTCATTAGTGTTAGCTTTACTACAAGTTAGTGGACGTGCTCCAAAAGTTGAACAAAAATTAATCGATCAAATTAAAAACATTCAAGGCGAATATCATTTTGAATCTTATATCAGCCTAAGTTGTCATAACTGTCCTGATGTTGTACAAGCTCTTAACGTAATGAGCGTTCTTAACTCTGGTATTACACATACTATGATTGATGGCGCTGCATTCAAAGAGGAAGTAGAAAGCAAAGACATCATGGCAGTACCAACAGTTTTCCTAAATGGCGAATCTTTCGGAAGCGGTCGTATGACACTTGAAGAAATTTTAGCTAAAATGGGTAACGGTCCAGATGCATCAGAGCTTTCTGATAAAGATCCATACGATGTTCTTGTTGTTGGTGGCGGCCCAGCTGGTGCAAGTGCAGCAATTTATGCAGCACGTAAAGGCATCCGCACTGGTATCGTTGCTGAGCGCTTCGGTGGTCAAGTAATGGATACTATGGGTATTGAGAACTTCATCAGCGTAAAACGCACTGAAGGTCCTAAGCTAGTAGCAAGCCTTGAAGAGCACGTAAAAGAATACGACATCGATGTAATGAATCTACAACGTGCGAAACGTTTAGAGAAAAAAGAACTTATTGAAGTGGAACTTGAAAACGGCGCTATTCTGAAAAGTAAGAGCGTAATCGTTTCTACAGGTGCTCGCTGGCGTAATGTTGGCGTACCAGGTGAAGCTGAGTTCAAAAATAAAGGTGTAGCATACTGCCCACACTGTGACGGTCCATTATTCATCGGAAAAGATGTAGCAGTTATTGGCGGAGGTAACTCTGGTATTGAAGCAGCTATCGACTTAGCAGGTATTGTTAAGCACGTAACTGTTCTTGAATTCATGCCAGAATTAAAAGCTGATGCTGTATTACAAGAGCGTCTTAACAGCTTACCAAACGTAACTGTTCTGAAAAACGTTCAAACGAAAGAAATCACTGGTACTGACAAAGTAAACGGTATTTCTTACATCGATCGTGAAACTGAAGAAGTTCATCACGTTGAATTACAAGGTGTATTCGTTCAAATCGGTCTTGTGCCAAACACAGACTGGTTAGGCGAAACAGTTGAACGCGCTCGCGGTGAAATCGTAACAGACAAGCACGGCGCTACAAACGTACCAGGAGTGTTTGCTGCAGGTGACTGTACAAATAATCCGTACAAACAAATCATCATCTCTATGGGTTCAGGTGCAAACGCTGCTTTAGGCGCATTTGATTACTTAATCCGTAACTAATAAAAAAAGCAGGTGCCTTAGCATCTGCTTTTTTATTATCCTAACGTATACACTAAAAACCTCTCATTCCCATTCTTCTCATAAGCACCTGGCAATCTAACTTCTTTCTTTAGCTCAAACGCAGTCTGATTTTCTAAGAAGAAAATATAGTCCTCAGAAGGATAATATAAAATAATACCCACTTCTCTCCCCGTTTCTTCTACTGAAAGCAAAATGTTATTGACTACATTCATAAACACTTGCACAGAAAACGGATTAAAGAAATAAAACCTATTATCATGTGGATCAATCTCATATTCCTGCGCTAAACAACATTGGAATTGAATTTTCCCCTTACTGTTTCGTGCCTTTCGTGCATAACGATCTCTATTATCCATCGCTTCTTTATAAAACTCTTCATTCATTTCAATTCCAACTACTGAAGCACCACATTTATGATGCATATAAAAGTTTAATCGCCCTTTTCCGCACCCAAAGTCTACAATTCGGTCGCTACTTCGTATTTCATATTGATTCAATAACTCATCTAACCCGCTATACGGCGTCGGTTCATAGCGGTGATAATGCATAGACTTGTTAAACCCTTTTTGCTCACCGACTGTTTTTATATGTAAAACTGCATCATAATATTGTTCGTTCATTCGTTTTCTCCTATTAAAAAATGGTACTTATTATTATACACCATGTACTGGAGGCTCATTTTTCATCAAATTAATAGGTCCGTGAAATTATACCAACGATTTTCTTAATATATCTATCGTAACTTCAAATATATCAACGATTTTCTCAATATATCTATCATAACTCAAAATATATCAACGGTTTTTCAAATATATCGATTTACCGTCAATTCACGATAAAAAAACAGGAGCTCTCTAGCCCCTGTCTTCTAACACTTTCAATACAGTTTGCTTCAATATTTCTACCCCATCCATAATACAACTATGATCAAATCTCATATGCGGATGGTGTAATCCAGGTTGTAGATCTGCTCCTAGTCCAAGCATGACAGCTTTTAAATGTGGTCTCTTCACGGTGTAGTAATGGAAGTCATCGCTTCCTGTCGTATAAAGCGGCCCTGTGCATTGCTCTTCTCCATACACTTCGAGAATGCCTTTACGCATGTAACGCTCCGCTTCTTCTGACACCTCTGCTCCTGGAGCAAGATCAATCCATTCGTATGAAGTTTTCGATCCCATTGATGCGGCTGATTCTATTACATGCTCTATCTTTTTCTTTAATTCTTCTAATAATGTATTATTCTCCGCTCTTACATCTAAGCTAAAATGGCCGTTACCTGGAATGATATTTAAATTATCTCCACCAGCTTGGCACCGCGTCATCTTCACTGAATATGAACTTTGTGGCGGCAACCATATATTTTTCAAACCGATATTAATCATGGAAATGACATCAATTGCATTCACACCTTGGTGTGGTCTTGCCCCATGTGCATCCTCCCCATGAATCATACCCTCTAGAAATCTTGCTGCTCCGTGACGAATAGATGGGGCTGCTTGTTTCAAAGATAATTCTTCGATTGGTCGTAAATGGACACCGAATAAGAAATCAGCATCATCTACAGCACCTTTCTCTACCATCTTTAAAGCACCATTTCCCTTCTCTTCTGCCGGTTGAAAAATAAATCTAACCGTTCCACTATCCCATCTCATATTTTTCAATTGTAAAATAAGCCCCATTACAATCGTCATATGAGCATCATGACCACACGAATGGTTCGCTTTAAATTCTCCATCTACTTCTTGCCAAAGTGCATCCATATCAGCACGAATCGCAATAACCGGGTTCCCATTTCCAATCTCAGCGATTACGCCTGGGCAATCATCAAATGTTTTATATGAAATTCCTTCTTCTTTTAAAAAGTTAGTAATATAAGCTGTCGTTTCATACTCTTTCCAACTTACTTCAGGGTTTTCATGTAAATGCTGAAAAATTTCCGTTAAACGCTCTTGTAGTTCTAATGTTTTCAAAGCTCCATTCTCCTTCCCAAATTACAAACCATTCAGGTTAATTATACTTATGAAAAACAGATGTTTTTATGAACATATTGAATTTTAAGAAAAAAGTCAATTGTTTATTTTTAAACTTTTTAAAAGCTTACTCTGTATCTATATTACAAACTGAATAAACAACTAGAACATTCCTTATTTTCTGTTTTTTTGTTGACGCTTACATATATTTTTAGTTATCATAACCTAATAACCGTCTATTTTACGACAATTCTAAAAAATACAAACAAACATACGTAACAAGGAGGAAATTTATGAAAAAAGAAATACCTTTTGGAATAGCGATTATCCCTATTATCATTACCGTTGCAGTTATGATGGTTACAATTGTTGTATTAAAACAAAGCCCTCACGTTCCACTTATTATCGGTACGACCGTTGCTTCTATCGTCGCTTGGCGTTACGGTTACAAATGGAATGATCTTGAAGAAGCAATGTATAAAGGGATTCGTCTTGCATTACCCGCTATCGTCATTATTATTCTTGTTGGCTTAACAATCGGTGCTTGGATTGGCGGTGGAATCGTCGCAACAATGATTTATTACGGTTTAAAACTTTTAACTCCATCACTATTTTTAGTATCCATTACCATTATCTGTTCTATCGTTGCATTAGCGATTGGTAGCTCTTGGTCTACAATGGGAACAATTGGTGTTGCCGGAATGGGCATTGGTCTAAGTATGGGTATTCCAGCTCCAATGGTTGCTGGTGCCATTATTTCAGGCTCTTATTTTGGCGATAAAATGTCACCGCTTTCAGACACAACAAACTTAGCCGCAGGATTAACAAATACAGATTTATTCGCACATATTCGTCATATGTTATTTACTACAATTCCAGGTTTAATTATTACTCTTATCGTCTATGCTTTCTTAGGAAGAAGCTTCGGTGATAACAATATTGATGCGCAAAGCATCGATCAAACATTACAAGTCTTACAACAAAACTTTGTTATTTCACCTTTCCTATTAATCATACCCGTAGCCGTTATGGTATTGGTCGCTAAAAAGGTTCCTGCCATACCAGCCATTCTCGTCGGTATTATTTTAGGATTCTTATCACAAGTCTTTATTCAAGGTGGTTCTGTCTCAGCATCTGTCGGTGCACTCCAAGCTGGATTTGTTATAGACACTGGAAACAAGCTAGTAGACGAACTATTTAACCGCGGTGGCTTAGATTCGATGATGAATACAGTCTCTATGACAATTGTCGCTATGACTTTCGGAGGAGTATTAGAACATACAGGTATTCTTCGCTCAATTGTAAATCAAATTTTAAAGTTAGCAAAATCAGCAAAAGGGCTTATCGCTTCTACTATCGCATCTTGTTTTGCAACAAACCTTACTTGCTCTGAACAATATATTTCAATTGTTGTTCCTTCAAGAATGTATGCAAATGCATACACAGAAAAAGGACTACATTCAAAAAATTTATCCAGAGCATTAGAAGATGGCGGAACATTAACTTCTGTCTTCGTTCCTTGGAATACGTGCGGTGTATTTATTCTCGCTACACTTGGCGTAGGTGCATTTGAATATGCCCCTTATGCTATTTTGAATTTCATCGTACCTATTATCTCAATCATTTATGGTATAACAGGCTTCACAATTGTAAAACTATCAGACATTGAAAAAGCAGAACTACTAAAGAAACAAAAAGCGCAACTAGAAGCTTAAAAATAGCGGTAAATTCAGTTCATATAGTGCGCGAGGTCGCCCTTGTTGATAGGGCATTTCCTCGCCGCAAATATGAGCATACCCGTAATCAACTAATTTTTTTAACAATCTTTCTGTCGATCGCCGGGTCACTTGTAAGTACTCAGAAAGGTCAGCTGCTGTAAACTTCAATGACGGATGCGATTGACTAAATTGAATGATTTTTGACAAGTTGGCCGGACTAAGCTTCGTTTCTTTCGCTATTTTCATTAGTTCCGGATGATCATTTTTCAAACTTTGTACTCTCTGTTCTTTCGGGAACGGACCAAATAAATCTTTATCACTTGTTAGTATATAAAAACAACGATCTATTGGATTATTCTTTGCAAAACTTTGAGCAATTTTTGCATTTTTCTCCGCCTCTTTCACGGTTTTTCCATAACCAAATCCAATAGCTATCGTTCCTTCTACGCTCGCAAACAAGTTATGTATCGCATTTGTCTTAATAATCGATTCGATATCACCACGAGTTGTATACAAAATGCATGTCATTTCATCCACTTGTTTAAATGAACCACGTAGTTCTTTTGAAATGACATCTAGTTTTTCAAGCAAACTCGTTCGTAATTCTAAGGAAGAAATAATACAAGCACCAACAGTAGCTGAATAGCTTTTTGCTAACTCAGCTTTTATTTTTGCATCTTTTAGCCCATGTATAATGGACTGTGTTGGATCAATCATACGCTCTGAAGGAACACCTATTTTTTGAAGCTCATCGTAAACAGCGTGAATACTAGTTAAAGCTAAATGAGCCTCTCCGGATTGATATTTAGCTACATGAAAATCAATGACTCTATTTATTTCCTCTTTACTCCACAACATATTTTCATAATCCAACACTTGTGGCTTTTCTTTTATACCGATATCGCGGCATACATTTGTAATAAACGAACGGTCTACTAAATCGATTGAAATTTTATGTGGTTGAATACCTTGATGATATATGACAGAAAGAAGTGAAGATGCAACCGTTGTCTCATCTTGCTGTAAGTACGTACTTGGAATTCGTAATTGTTCTCTTATTTCTTTTGCCATATAATAAGGTAAGGCACCTGAGAAAAAGATAACATCACAAGGCTTTAAACGCTTTAATAGTTCAGAAGATTCTGCCGGATGAAGGTAAACATATGGATCAATTTCTATTTCTTCTAATTTATGAGCAATAGGGAAAAGATTCTCCATAAACTCCTTTGAACCGACAACTGCAATTTTTATTATCATTTTCTCTAACTCCTTATTATTAATTAACGACTATTTAACGTCAACTATATCAAATGTATAAAACTATTGTAAACAGGAAGGGGTTTCTATTCAATGAAAATTACAGCTATTCATCTTTACGCAATTCGTTTACCACTTCGCAATCCGTTTGTTATTAGTTATGGTTCTTATTCTGATATGCCTTCTATTATCGTCAAAATGGAAACAGACGAAGACATTATCGGTTACGGTGAAGGCGTTGCTGATGATCACGTCACAGGTGAATCATGGGAAAGTACTTTCCATACTTTAAAACATACGCTAGCTCCTGTTCTAATCGGGAAAAATCCAATGAATATCGAAAAAATACACGACATAATGGACAATACCATTTACGGTGTGCCTACAGCAAAAGCTGCGATTGATATTGCTTGCTTTGATATAATGGGCAAAAAACTAAATCAACCTGTATATCAATTAATTGGCGGACGCTACCATGAAGAATTCCCTGTCACTCACGTCTTAAGTATCGCCGATCCAGAAGACATGGCTGCTGAAGCTGCTTCCATGATTCAAAAAGGTTACCAATCTTTCAAAATGAAAGTCGGTACGAATGTAAAAGAAGATGTAAAACGTATTGAAGCGGTACGTGAACGTGTAGGAAGTGATATTGCGATTCGCGTTGATGTAAACCAAGGATGGAAAAATAGCGCCAACACATTAACGGCACTTCGTTCATTAGGTCATTTAAACATCGACTGGATTGAACAGCCTGTTGTCGCAGACGATATTGACGCAATGGCTCACATTCGTTCTAAAACAGACCTTCCGCTTATGATTGATGAAGGATTAAAAGGTTCTCGTGAAATGCGCCAAATCATTAAATTAGACGCGGCTGATAAAGTAAATATAAAACTAATGAAATGCGGCGGCATATATCCCGCTGTAAAACTCGCTCATCAAGCAGAAATGGCCGGCATTGAATGCCAAGTTGGATCCATGGTCGAATCATCCGTTGCCTCTTCCGCAGGATTCCATGTCGCTTTCTCGAAAAAAATCATTACGAGCGTTGAACTTACAGGTCCATTAAAGTTCACGAAAGACATCGGAAACTTACATTACGACGTACCATTTATTCGCTTAAACGAAAAGCCAGGACTCGGCATTGAAATAAATGAAGATACATTACAAGAACTAACCGCCTTTCAAGACGTTGTACGCTAAAGGAGGACTAACGCATGACTGTTCTATATGAAGGAACATTAAAACAAAACGAACAACCATTTCACGTTACATTACTATCAAGAAAGCACATCGAACAAATTTTATCATTACAAAACATTATAGTTGAAGCGTTGGAAGATAAAAGTCGTTTACAACCACTCTCACAAGAAGAATTTCAATATATTCTAGAAGGAAACGGCATGATGATTGGCGCTTTTATCGAAAATGAACTCGTCGCATTTCGTGCTCTACTCGTCCCTCCTATCGACGATGAACATTTAGGACTCGATATCGGATTACACGAAAGCGAACTACAAAGAGTTATCTATCAAGAAATCTCAAACGTTCATCCGAACTGCCGAGGAAATGGGATGCAAAAAACATTAGCAAAAGTCATTATGGAAGAATTGCAAAAAGAAGATAGCAAATATGATTATGTATGTTGCACCGTTGCTCCTTTTAACATTCCAAGTTTGAAGGATAAGTTTGCGCAAGGGATGGAGATTGCTGCGCTGAAAGAGAAGTATGGTGGTAGTATGCGGTATGTTTTTGTGAAGGAATTGCGCAGAGATAAAGAAAGAGATTGGACAGATGTTCAAAGTATTCTAATGAGTGATGCTAATGGACAGCAGGCTTTGCTTTCGGAGGGGTATCGTGGGTATGAGATGGAGAAAACAGCAGATACTTTCATTGTGAAGTTTGGGCGATAATCTATATGCTCGAAAAAAGGGGATGTCCCTTGTGACATCTCCTTTTTTCGATCCTTTGAACAATTTTGTGGTAAATGAAATTATATCAACGATTTTTCGAATATATCTATCATAACTTACAATATATCAACGGTTTTTCAAATATATCTATCAAAACTCACAATATATCAACGATTCGACAAGGAATATCGATTTACCGACAAAAATCGATATTCCTAAATCGTCATCTTCCAACTAGATAACGCTAACCAATTCTCCATTTCCTTATAATCAGGCATTATCTTTCCGACAAGGCGCCAAAAAGAACGATCATGATTTAAATGAACCATATGGCACATTTCATGAACAACTACATAGTCAATCACTCGCTGTGGTGCCATCGCTAGCTTCCAATTAAATGTTAATTGTAAATTAGAATCACAAGTTCCCCACGTACGACTACTATCTGTAATACGAATAGATCGCGGTTTTGTTTTAAAATTACTTTGATGCGCTTTAATACTCTTCTCTACTAGCGCTTTACACTGCTTATAATAAAATCGTTTTAAAGCTTGTTGTATTTTCTCATCCTTAAGCTCTTTCACATAAATATGTAGCTTATCCCCTTCAAACACTGCATTGTCTTGCTCCATACTTGTATCTTGAGAAATCTGTATCGGATACGTACTTCCTAAATACAGAAATTCCTCTCCTTGATCATAATCTTTTTCCTGTGGTCCAAGCACTCGCTCCTGCATTTCCTTACGGGTTCTCTGAATCCAATCCCACTTCTCCTCTAGCAACTGGACTAAGTATTCAACAGGTGTCCCTTTTGGAGCTTGCACTTCCACATTTCCGTACGAATCTACAAAAAGACGCACGGACTTTTTCTTCTTATAAGTTATATGAAAATTAATTGTCTCACCTAAATATGTATGTATCATTTCATCACCTAGCGTATTATTTTACAAATAAAAAAGAGTAGGATACAAACGTCCTACTCTACTTATTATATCATTTACTGCTTTAACAAACTCATTATCCTCTATACTTTACAGCTAATCCTTTAATGAAATTCCTTGCGTATCTATCGCCGCACTCTTTGTAATTCTTATGGCCTTTCTTTCTTAATAAGGCGCCTAATTCTCCTTTTGTCACCGTAACTCCTACGCTATCTAATATATCAAGCACATCCTCAGTCGTTAACGATAGTGCAATTTTCATTTTCTTTAGAAGAAGGTTATTGGCACTCTCCTTGCTCTGTACAGGTGCCGGTTGTCCTGGTTTCGGATCTTGCTTTCCTCTTTTTAAAGTAATAAATCCATTTAAAAATGCCTCTAACATCATCATATCGCATGTTTTTACGTACTCATCTTCGATTATATCAGCATCTTCAGGTTCATGCTGAGGAGCTCTTTTTATTTTTGTAAGCATATCAACTACGTCTTCTTTCGTTACTTCCATCCCGCCAAGTTTAAAGATTTCCACCATATCTATATCTCTTATATCTAAAGCATATCTTACTCTCTTTAATATATCGTTGTTGCTCATTGCCATTGTTTTGCCTCCTGAAATATTGATTATAGTAATGCTTTTAGCATGTATAAATTAATGTCGTCAAGTTACTACTTTAACATTTTAGGGGGAGGTTTTGTAGTCTTAGGTGGATTAATGCTTTTGGGGATGATTTTAAAACAGCAACATATGTTGTTTAGGCACTTGGTATTATCCATTTATACCCAATTAAATTATTTAATTGGGTATAAAAATGCTGAACGAAATTTCGGACATGAGGACCCAATGCTAACAGAATATACATATGGAGAGTCAGGAGCTAATACCGAAAAGCTCCTAAAAGTACAGAAGGGAGATTCACTATTAATTAACACACTTGAAAATGGACTAACCTAATATAGGTTAGTCCATTTCTTTTTATGCAACTCTAATTTAGTGGGCAACTCAAACATGAATGTTACGCAAAATTCAGGTGAAATATATTGATTATGTTTACTTAGGTTTTACTTTTTATTTGCGTTACGGTTCACCGTAACTAATCTAAACGAGGTTATTATTTATTATTTGCATAGTTAAATTTAGCAAAAAAAGTCGTGCCTTCCGATCCTGTTTGAATTTCTATTTTTGCATTATGACGGGCAGCAATGGCATAACATATACCTAGCCCCAATCCAGTTCCATTATCTTTGGTCGTGTAAAATGGAGTACCCAGTTTCTCTAATACTTCAGGTCTGATACCTTTTCCTTGATCACGCACTGCAAGCACCACACAATTTTGACCTTCCTTGTAGGTACTGATGGTTAGAACTTGCCCTGTGCTCATCGCTTCTAAGCCATTACGGTATAGGTTTATTAATAATTGCCGTATCTCGTTACGATTTAAAAGTAATTCCGGAATGTCATTTGTATCGACTTGAATATATTTATTTTGATTATGCGTATCAATCTTTATTAAAGGAATCGTATCATGGATAATTAAATTTAAATCTAACATCTGCAAATCCGATTTCTTTGTATTACCCATTGAGAGAAATTCAGTAATAATAGAATTGGAGCGGTCAAGTTCTTCTATCATTAAATTAAAGTATTTATTATGTTTCTCATAGATGTTCTCTTCTTTTAATAACTGCAAAAATCCTCGTACTGTTGTCATTGGATTTCTAATCTCATGGCTAATACCTGCTGCCATTTGCCCTATTAAATCTATGTTTGATAACCTTTTCAATTCCTGCTCATATTGCTTTTTTTCCGTTATGTTTTTAAAAATACAACAAATACCATCATCATACGGGTATGCACTAACTTCGTACCAATATTCATCAGATATAGAAAGAAATTCGAAATGAACTGTAGTTCGCTCTGACATTGCACTATGAAATTCCTTATACATAACTGTGTCGACGCTACTCGGGAAAACCTCCCGTATATTCTTGCCTAATACATCTTTTGCTGTTTTTCTTTGTGGAAAATATTGATGCTTATTTACGTACGTAAATTCCCATTTATTATTCAAAGTAAAGAATCCATCCGTAATACTTTCGATCACACTTGTAACTTTTTCATTAGCAGCAGCTAGTTCTCTCGTTCGCTCTTCCACCATGCTTTCAAGTTGATCCATATATAACAAGTTTGAAAACGTAGGAGCTGTGGCATCAACGATAGATTTTGCCAATTGAATTTGGGAATTATCGTAATTATAAAATTTTCCCTCTTTACCAACAACAATTACCCCTAATACTTCTCCCATTGAAACCAATGGGATCATCAAAAGACCCTTACTATCTATATTTTTTGTTTGAATAACCTCTTGGATTTTGGCGTCATAGCTTTTTTCCATCCAATCCACTTCTGTCCAATTACAGTCCTTACTTAACTTCGTTGTTTTAATCGTTTTTTTGTCTAACGGGTCTAAAAGGTGGGCAGCCACGTTTTTACTCTCTAAAATCTGTCCTAAGTAAAAAAAACATTTATCAAAACTCTCCTGTATCGAGGAACACATTGATAAATCACGGGTAACATTTAGTAACAACTGCTTCTCGGCAATAAGGTTTTCCTTTTGTGTTAAATTATTTGCGTTTTGAATTGCGACCGCAGCCATATTTACATAAGCTTCAACACTTTGAATTTCTGAATCTGTTAAGTTCATTGGAGTTCCATAATCAAATAAAAAAACCAGACCAAATAACTCTTGCCCGAATGAGATAGGCAAGGCTAATAAGGACTTAATTTTGAACGCATCAACTGGTCTAGGATCCGGCCGATGATCCTTTGAGGTATCAGGAATATAGATCGTTTTTTTGGTTTCAATAACTTCTTTTGCCAGTAAGTCTATTTCAGGATCAATTACTTGCGTATCGAGCGTTACACCATTTATGGTCTCTGGTTTTCCTGCAAACCCTCTAAATGTTCCATCTTCCTGGGGTAAATAAATTCCAACAGCATTGCACCTAACAATCTCCTCTGATATCGCCATTGTTACACGCTGCAATACTTCACGTAGTTCTAATTTTGTATTTATTATTTTTGTTATATTCGCGAGCCTAGAATATCTCGCCTGATCACTTAACATTCACATGGCCTCCAATTATAGGCATAATAAAATAAACATGATAATATCAGTGAAAATCAAGATCAACCTGCCATTTCCGATTTTCTCCTGTATTCTTTTCTTCCCCCTGTTTTACATAGAATACCTCAATTACTTATGATACAGCTCACCTTAATTAAACTGAAACAAACGCTCATAAAATCGATACACCCCAGCAGCTCTAACTTTCAAAAGTTACACTGTTTCACTATCTCCAGCCGTGTTAACACTTGCCTCAAACTTATCAAGCAACGCACGCACCTCATCAGTCGATTTCGTGCTCATCAATTGATTTCTTAGTTCCGCAGCTCCAGGGAATCCTTTTACATAAATTTTGAAGAAGCGATGAAGTCCCGTGATTGAGCGTGGCAGTACTTCTGCATATTGATCTTGTAAATCAAGCTGTAGTCTTAAAAGATCTAAGTGTTCTTTACTGCTATGCTCTCTTGGCTCTTTTTCGAAAGCAAACGGATTTTTAAAAATACCTCGCCCGATCATAACGCCATCAATACCGTATTTTTCAGCAAGTTCCATTCCAGTTTGACGGTCAGGAATGTCTCCATTGATTGTTATTAACGTATTTGGTGCAATGCGGTCACGTAATTTTTTAATTTCCGGAATTAGTTCCCAGTGCGCATCTACTTGGCTCATTTCTTCTCTTGTACGTAAATGAATAGAAAGGTTTGCAATATCTTGTTTAAAAATATGCGTTAACCAATCTTCCCACTCACTTAACTCTTTAAAGCCAAGTCGCGTTTTTACGCTGACAGGTAATCCGCCCGCTTTTGCTGCTTGAATTAATTCTGCTGCAACGTCTGGACGTAGAATAAGGCCGCTACCTTTTCCTCTCGATGCTACATTCGGTACTGGGCATCCCATATTAATATCGATACCTTTAAATCCTAACTCTGCCATACCTATACTCATTTGACGAAAATATTCAGGATTATCTCCCCAAATATGTGCTACCATTGGTTGTTCATCTTCTGTAAAAATTAAACGGCCACGTACACTTTTCATACCTTCTGGATGGCAATAGCTATCCGAGTTTGTAAACTCTGTGAAGAATACATCCGGTCGGCCAGCTTCACTTACTACGTGACGGAAAACGACGTCTGTCACATCTTCCATTGGTGCAAGTACGAAAAATGGTCGTGGTAATTCACGCCAAAAATTATCTATCATTTCAAATTCAAATCCTCTCATTATGAATGCAATTTCAAACTCTCAATTTATAATTTGTGAAAATCAGCAATATTTATTTTAACTAAAATCGCTTATGAATGGTATTTTTGTAAAGCAAAAAGCAGATGGTATAGATTTTTCCTATATCAACTGCTTTTCTATTATACCAACTTAAGCCAAGCCACACACTCCACATGAGTCGTATGCGGGAACATATCAACAGGCTGTACTTCCTGTGTTTTATATCCGCCTTCTTCTAGTACTTTTAAGTCGCGTGCTAATGTTGCTGGGTTACATGATACGTATACGACGCGCTTTGGTTTCATGTCGATGATTGTGTTTAATAGCGCTTCGTCACAACCTTTACGCGGTGGGTCTACGACCATTGTGTCGGCGATTACGCCTTCTTTGTACCATTTTGGAATGACTACTTCTGCTTCTCCTACGCCAAATTCAGCGTTTGTCATGTTGTTTAGTGCTGCGTTACGGTTTGCGTCTTCGATTGCTTCTGGGACGATTTCAACGCCGTACACTTTTTTCGCTTTTTGCGCTAGGAATAAAGAGATTGATCCGATTCCGCAATATGCATCAATTACTGTTTCGTTACCATCTAACTTTGCGTATTCTAGCGTTTTATCGTATAGCACTTTCGTTTGTTCTGGGTTGACTTGATAGAATGAACGTGCTGAAATCGCGAATTTAATGTCACCGATAAAGTCATAAATATATTCTGATCCGTACAGTACTGTCGTTGTATCACCGAAAATAACGTTTGTTCGTTTCGTATTTACGTTTTGAACGATTGATTTTACTTCTGGGAATTTCGCTGCAATTTCCTCAATGATTGCTTTTTTGTTTGGTAATTCTGCTGTACGTGTAATGAAGACAAGCATAATTTCCCCTGTTACTTGTCCGTAGCGAGCCATTACGTGGCGTAGTGTTCCTTTGTTACGCTCTTCATTGTATGCCGAGATACCATGTTTCTCACAAATACGTTTCACTTCTTGAATTAATGCATCGTTTTCTTCTGCCTGAATTAAGCATGATTCCATATTAATGATGTCATGCGTTCCTTGACGATAGAAGCCAGCTACAAGTCCGCCTTCACGTTCCCCAATCGGTACTTGTGCTTTATTACGGTATACCCATGGGTTTTTCATGCCTAGTACAGGATGAACAGGGACATCGCTTAACCCGCCGATACGCTGCATAACGTCACGTACTTGTTTTTCTTTCGCTTGTAATTGTCCTTCATATGTTAAGTGCTGAAGCTGACAACCGCCGCACTGGTTGTATACTGGGCATTCTGCATCTTTACGATACGGGCTCTCTGTATGAAGTTTTATCAAACGACCAAACGCGAAGTTTTTCTTCACTTTAATAATTTTAATTTGTGCTTCTTCACCTGGTAGTCCGTTTTTAACGAAAATAGGATAACCCTTTATTTTCGCAACACCGGCACCATCGTGTGTTAAATCTTCAAATACTACATCTATAAACTCGTTTTTTTCAACTGGTGGCGTCATTTTTGTACTCATTTTCCGACCTCTCTTTTTCATAACACTGCGTTACATTTTATCATACTTATATGGTCTATTTCTATTGGAAGAAAAAAAGCTATTGACGATAGTTCTCTAGTAATGTTACGCTACTACTAATTTAATACGGACGATGTTACCTCATATATACTCGATAATATGGATCGAGAGTTTCTACCCGGCAACCTTAAATTGCTGGACTATGGGGAAAACTAATGAATATTAGCCTATGCGCAAAAAAGGACTCATATTGATTAGCTTTCTCTCATAGATGAAAGTGAATCCATATGGGTCTTTTTTTATTTTTACTTTTCTAAAAGGTCAGACATCTTACGTATGACATAAAACCTCTTTGTTTTATTTTTAGTAATATAACGAGCGTTTTATGTACAAACTTTATACGAACTTCTGAAAGGGGCAACTACATGCAATATGTAATGAGCATTATCGGTATTCTTGTCGTTTTAGGTTTATGTTTTGCTTTGTCAAACAACAAAAGTAAAATCAACTTCCGCGCAATTGCAATTATGATTGGTTTCCAAATTTTAATCGGTTGGTTTATGTTTGCTACAAAGGTTGGTCAACAAATCATTATTTTCATTAGTAAAGTTTTCAACAAACTAATTAAACTTGGTACGACAGGTGTCGATTTTCTCTTTAATGGGATTCAAAGAGATTTTGTCTTTTTCTTAAATGTATTATTAATTATCGTATTTTTCTCAGCACTACTTTCGATCTTTAGTTATTTAGGTGTTTTACCATTTATTGTTCGCGTTGTCGGCGGTGCAATTTCAAAAATTACTGGTTTACCACGCGTTGAATCATTCCACGCAGTAAACTCTGTATTCTTCGGTTCAAGTGAAGCGTTAATCGTTATTAAAAATGATTTACAGCATTTTAACAAAAACCGTATGTTTATTATTTGTTGTTCTGCGATGAGCTCCGTTTCTGCTTCTGTTACAGCATCATACGTAATGATGTTAGATGCGAAATATGTACTAGCTGCTCTTCCGCTAAACTTATTCTCAAGCTTAATCGTTTGTTCGTTATTAACACCAGTTGATACGAAAAAAGAAGACGAAGTGATTCAAAAATTTGATAGAACTCTATTTGGAGACAGTTTTATTGGCGCAATGATTAACGGTGCGCTTGACGGGTTAAAAGTAGCTGGGATCGTTGCTGCATTAATGATTGCTTTCATCGGTGTTATGGAAGTTGTAAACTACGTAATTAGCGCAGCTTCAGGTGCAATGGGACATGCTATTACGTTACAACAAATCTTCGGTTATATACTTGCTCCATTCGCATTCTTAATGGGTATTCCAACTCAAGATATTATCCCAGCTGGTGGTATTATGGGTACGAAGATTGTATTAAACGAGTTTGTAGCAATCCTTGATTTAAAAGAAACAGTTACAACATTAGCTCCACGTACAGTTGGAATCGTTACAGTATTCTTAATTAGCTTCGCAAGTATTAGCCAAATTGGTGCGATTGTTGGTACAATCCGTGCCCTTTCTGAAAAACAAGGAAGCGTCGTATCTAAATTTGGTTGGAAAATGCTATTCGCGTCAACACTTGCTTCTATTTTATCTGCGACAATCGCTGGATTATTTATCTAATAAAAAACTCCACCTTACTTCTATTTTTCTAAATGAAGTTTGAGTGGAGTTTTTTACTATCTTCTATATATAAACTACTCCAAAAAAACGTAAGACCCCTTTCCGAATTATTCCAAAAATGTATTCCCCTATATATTCTATGATGATATGATGGACAAGGGTATAAGTGACTATAATTAAAACACAATAGAAGGATGATAGAATGAAGAAATATACATATATCGCTTTACTTTCCTCTGCTATTCTCGTAGGTTGTAACACTAGTAATGCTAGTGATAAACAAATAAAAGAAACAACAGCGGAACAAGCAGTTGAACCAAAAAAAGCACAAGCAAAAACAGTAGAAATCCCTTTAACGCAAGGGGCTATCACATGGGATTCGTATGAATATAACGCACAAAACACCACGCTTTATACAAAAAACTTAAGAGATTCATTTAAACAAGTACGTTACAATATTTGGCGTACTGCCGATGGACCTGAAAGCAAACAAACTTTTACTTCACAAGAAAAAGATCGTGATTTTGCCCTCCCACTTCATTTAAAAACATTTCATTTAAAACGTGGAGAATTTCAAATTGAAACAGTAGGGATTAAAGAAGATAATACGGAAACAAATCTAGTAACATCTAAAATTACATTCCAGCAACATGTACCATTTTTGATGTATCATGCGATTGAAAAATACCCTGGACCAGGTGATGGTGATTACGGCTTATACGTACCGCCTGAACAATTCGAAAAACATATGCAGTATTTAAAAGATAACGGTTATACGATGCTCACATTTGAACGTTGGAATGATATAAACCGTGTTAATAAACCTATTTTTATAACAATGGATGATGGTCGAAAAAATAATATGAATGCTCTTCATGTTTTACAAAAATTAAAAGATGATACATTCCAACCTGCAGCAACTGAATTTCTTACTTCAAATGAGATAGACAAACCGAACCGTCTATCAACAGATGATATAAAACAAATGATAGATTCAGGTATTTTTTCTATTCAATCTCATACTGCAAATCATACAATGATGGCTCATTCAGGTAATTATGATGAGGAATTAAGCGGTTCTAAAGAAAAAATTGAAACTCTTACCGGTAAAAAGGTCATCGCTCTCGCCTACCCAGTCGGCTCTTATAATGACCCAGCTGTCGAAGAAACAAAAAAACATTATGAGTTCGCAGTAACTACCGATCACGGCAATCATATTACAAAAGGCACCCCAAACGAGCAACTCTTAATTAAACGCCATTTTGTAGGACCTGATATGTCAATGGAGAAATTCGCATCTCTTATAAAGTAAACCATAAGATATTTTAAATCTTACTAAAAAATGAAAGAAGAGATCTGTTTACAGTCACTAACCTATCCCCCATCTAAAAATGATACGATAAACAAGGGTAAGTCCCCACCGCTCTTACAGCGGTGGGGATTTTAAATATAAGTATGCAACATACTACACAATAGAAGGTGATTTTATGAGAAAATACGCAACAATTGCTTTATGTACGTCTGCTATTCTAGCAGGATGTAATACTAGCACTATAAGTCCAGAACCTAAAAAAGAGAAAAAGGTTCAAGAAGTTAAAAAACAAGAGGAGACTGTGCAAGAACAAGGTAAAATTTCTTATAATCCGATTACACACGATTCTACAAACACAAGTATCCATATTACAGAAATAAAAGATTCTCTAACCGAAGTACAATATAAAATTTGGCGCACTGCGGATGGAAAGGAACATGCTAAATCTTTTTCTTCTAAAGAAAAGGAGAAACAATTTACACTTCCATTTGACATAAAAGAATTTGAAGGAAAACGCGGTGAGTTCCAAATTGAAGCAACAGGAGTCAAGGAAGATGGAAAAATCATCTCACTCACAAAATCTGCTATTACTTTCGAGCAAAAGGTTCCCGTTCTTATGTACCATGCAATCGATGATTATCATGGACAAGGCATTAAAGACTTATTCGTATCACCTGCTAACTTTGAAGGCCAAATGAAATATTTAAAAGATAACGGTTATACATTATTAACGTTTGAACGCTGGGGCGATATTAATAAAGTCAACAAGCCAATTTTTGTTACATTTGACGATGGTATGAAAAATAATATGACTGCATTTCATATTTTGCAAAAACTAAAAGACGATACTTTCAAGCCGACAGCAACAGAATATATGATTGTTGATAATGTCGATGTTGAAAGTTCTCTCTCTACAAATGAAATAAAGGAAATGGTTGATTCCGGTATTTTCTCAGTGCAGTCTCATACAGCAACACATGCTGATTTACCGAAGATTACAAACTACGAAGAAGAATTAAAAGGATCGAAAGAAAAGCTAGAAAAAATAACAGGTAAGCCCGTTATCGCAATTGCTTATCCATTCGGCCATGTAGATGATAAAGTCATTACAGAAACGAAGAAATATTATCAATTTGCGACGACAACAAAGCCTGGAAAGTTCATTACGAAAGGTGAACCAGATGAGTTGCTAAAAATGAAACGTGTTCGTATACACCATACAACTACAGTTGAACAGTTCGCTTCTTCCATTAAATAAATGTGAGAGCTCAATACATTTTGAGCTCTCTTTTTACTTTATATTTATATATATTTTTAGAATTTTCTTGTATTATATATAGTAAGAAATCTTTCAAACTAAAGGAGATTATACATATGTCATTTGAACAAACGTTAGAGAAGTATGCTGCCCTTGCAGTTAATGTTGGTGTTAATATTCAACCCGGACAAACTTTATCAATTAGCGCACCTCTTGAAGCTGTACAATTCGTACGCCTCGTTACAGAAAAAGCATATAAATCTGGTGCAAAACACGTATATGTTGATTGGAATGATGAGACGTTAACACGCTTAAAGTTCGATCTAGCTCCTGAAGAAGCATTTGCTGAATTCCCTTCTTGGAAAGCACATGCTCGTGAAGAATTAGCAAAAGAAGGCGCTGCATTTATGTCTATCTATGCAGAAAACCCTGATTTATTAAAAGGTGTAGAAGCAACACGTATCGCAACAGCTCATAAAGTAGCTGGTGAAGCGATGAAAGTATACCGTGATTACGTACAAGCCGATAAAGTAAGTTGGTGTGTAATTTCTGTTCCTACGAAAGAATGGGCTGCGAAAGTATTCCCTGACGTAGCGCCAGATGAACAAGAAGCAAAGTTATGGGATGCTATTTTCAAAGCTACTCGTGCTGATTTAGAAAATCCTGTAGAAGCATGGAAAGAACATGATGAAACATTACATACAAAAGTGGATTACTTAAACGAAAAGCATTATAAAGCTCTTCACTATACAGGTCCTGGAACAGATTTAACAATCGAACTTCCAGAAAAACATGTATGGGCTGGTGCCGGTAGCTTAAATGAAAAGAACGTACCATTTATGGCTAATATTCCAACTGAAGAAGTATTTACAATGCCACTTAAAACAGGTGTAAACGGCCAAGTTTCTAGTACAAAACCGTTAGTATTTGCAGGTAATATTATCGATAATTTCACGTTAACATTTGAAAACGGACGTATCGTAGACTATAAAGCTGAAGCTGGTGAAGAAGCTTTAAAACATTTAGTAGAAACAGATGAAGGTTCTCACTTCTTAGGAGAAGTAGCTTTAGTACCTCATGACTCACCAATTTCAAACACAAATGTTTTATTCTACAATACACTATTTGACGAAAATGCATCTTGCCACCTTGCAATCGGAAATGCTTATGCATTTAACTTAGTTGGCGGAAAAACAATGTCTAAAGAAGAACTTGCTGAAAACGGAGCAAACGCTAGTATCACACACAACGACTTCATGATTGGATCAGCTGAGCTTGATATTGACGGTATTACAGCTGATGGCAGACATGAGCCTATCTTCCGTAAAGGTAACTGGGCGTTTTAAATTAATTACCATAAAGAAACACATTGGATAATCCAATGTGTTTTTTATTTATTTGGTTTCAATTCAAATTTTATCGTTCTATTCTCACGTGTAAACTCCGGCCTGTATGTGGCGATATATGTATTTTCTTTATCTACATCAAATCGCATGATGTCTTGGATTTTTTCATCTGGTGCTACCTTTTTACTAATGAAGCTATCATATTTATATTCTTTAAACTTTGTACCTTTCTTATTTGTAATCTCAAATTCGTAAAATGCAAAAGTTATTTCTTTTTTACTATTATTTTTCACCGTGAAAACAATCCCTAAAATATCATCTTTCTTTTTATCTATGGTGTAATCTGGATACCCTAATTGGACTGAATCGAGAGTTACTTGCAAACCATCTACATCTACTGTCTCACCTATTTTATAAATTTTTTCTTGAACGTTCTCTTGTTTACTTTCATTACTATTTTCAGTCTCGGTACAAGCACTTAAACTAAAAACTATGCCACAAATTAAAACAATTTGACTCACCTTTTTTAACATACTTTTTCCTCCACATAAGACAACATTTCATATGTATCATAACAAAACCCTTCACACTTTCTTGTCATATTTTGTCGTATTAATTGCTAACTTCACAAATAGAAAAAAGCTATCTTCTACACAAGATAGCTCTCATGATGCCGATGATACTTTAAGTCCAATTACACCTAAAACGATAAATAAAATACAACACGCTTGGAATAAGTTAATATGCTCTTTAAAGAAGTATATACTAATAATCGTAATAAGTAGTGTCCCTAGGCCAGACCAGATCGCATAAGCAATACTTAAGTGAATCTTTTTTACAACGATAGCAAAGATACTGAAACAAATACCATAACAAACGAAAATAAGTACACTTGGAACAAGCTTTGTTAAGCCATTCGATAATTTCATCGCAATCGTTCCAGCTACTTCAAAAATAATTGTAACAAGTAATAATAGCCAATATATCATACTGGAATCTCCTTCTCTGTTACCTTATAGAGATTCTAGTGTACTACTTATAATCCTAATGAAATGTATTTGATTTCTAAATATTCCTCGATGCCGAAATGACCGCCTTCACGCCCGATACCACTTTCTTTAAATCCACCGAACGGCGCTTGTGCAACTGACGGAAGACCATCATTTAAACCGATAATACCGTACTCTAGCGCTTCACTAATTTGGAACGCTTGGCTAATATCCTTCGTAAAAATATACGCAGCTAAACCGTATGGTGTATTATTTGCACGTTCAATTACTTCTTCAACTGTTTTAAATTTCGCAACTGGTGCAACTGGTCCAAATGTTTCTTCAGTCATACAAAGCATTGTATCATTTGCCAATCCAATTACAGTCGGCTGAATGAAATGTCCATCTAGCTCTGTAACCTGTTGGCCTCCATATAAAAGTTCTCCACCTTTTTGAACTGCATCTTCAATATGTTCTTGTACTTTTGAAACTGCATTCTCATCAATAAGTGGCCCTACAGTAGTTCCCGCACCGAATCCTTCTCCGACTTTAAGTTGCCCTACTGCCTTTTGGAACTTCTCTACAAATACTTCGTATACTTCTTCTTGAACGAATACTCGGTTTGTACATATACACGTTTGTCCTGCATTACGGAATTTCGAACCAATAACGGCTTCTACCGCTTTATCTAAATCTGCATCATTCATTACGATAAATGGAGCGTGACCACCTAATTCTAATGAAACTTTTTTCATCGTTTGCGCAGCGCTAGCCATTAACTCTTTCCCAATTTCCGTTGATCCTGTAAAGGACACTTTTCGAACGCGCTCATCTTCCATCCACGTATCAGCAATTGCTTTTGCACTACCTGTTACAATGTTTATTACACCTTTTGGAATTTCCGCTTCGTGTGCTAATTCAGCTAACTTCAATGCAGTTAACGGTGTTTGACTTGCAGGCTTTACAACTGCTGTACAACCTGCTGCAAGCGCTGGAGCTACCTTTCTCGTAATCATAGCCGCTGGGAAGTTCCACGGTGTAATAGCTGCCATAACCCCAACTGGTTGCTTCATAACTAAAATACGTTTGTTCGGATGAGAAGCAGGAATCATTTCACCGTATACGCGTTTCCCTTCTTCTGCATACCATTCAACAAAGCTATTTGCATAATTCACTTCACCAAGCGCTTCTGCAAACGGCTTTCCTTGCTCCTTCGTCATAATCGCTGCGATTTCTTCTTTATTTTCATCAATAAGTGTGAACCACTTTTTTAATTTCGTTGCACGATCCGCGGCTGTTAATTTTGACCATGTTTTAAAAGCCTCATGTGCCGCATCAACGGCTTGCTTTGCCTCTGTTATCCCGCCCTTTGGTACAGTTGCAAATATTTCTTTCGTTGCTGGATTGTTTACTTCGATTTGCTCTTGCAGTGTAATCCACTCACCATTTATATACATCGCTTTTTTCTCTACATTTACAAACGTCGATTTTTTATCCAATGTTTTCTTCCTCCTCTATGAACTTCTTAATCTTCCTAGTGGCAGCAGATTGACTTATTTTTAAAAACTCTGCTACTTTATAGCTTGATCCACATGTTTTATACGCTTTTAAAATAATATTTCGTTCCACTTCTTCCAACATTTTATAGAGACTTTGACCTGACTGTTCAACTGTTGATTCCTGCATTGCTATTGGTAAATCCTCTATCGTAACGACATCGTCAGCAGTAATAACAATTCTTTCAATTACATTCTCTATTTCTCTATTGTTTCCTTCCCACGGGTATCCAACAAACATTTGTAACGTACTAGGTGCTAACTTTACATCACGTCCGTACTTTTTATTAAAGTGCTGTAAATAATGATAAACGAGTGGTAAAATGTCTTCTGTTCTTTCCCGAAGTGGTGGAATTGAAATCGGAATGACATTCAGACGATAATATAAATCTTTCCGAAATGTTCCTCGTTTCACCATCTCACTTAAATCTCTATTTGTTGCCGCTACAATTCGAACGTCCACCTTTTTTAATTCTCTTCCGCCTATAGGACGAAATGTTTTTTCTTGCAATACTTGCAGAAGCTTCGCTTGAATTTCAAGCGGCATTTCACCAATTTCATCTAAAAATAGAGTCCCTTTATGTGCTGACTCTAATAATCCCTTTTTCCCTTCACGATTTGCACCTGTAAAAGACCCACCTGAATATCCAAAAAGCTCCGATTCAATTAAATTTGTTGGCAAAGCCGCACAATTAATTTCATAGAAACTTTCATTCTTCCGGTGACTTACTTCATGTAGATGACGTACTAAGCGGCTTTTTCCCACGCCTGTCTCACCTAAAACGAGAACAGTACTATCTACCACAGATACTTTTTTAATCGTTTCTATTATTTTTTGCATAGCAATGCTTTTAAAAATAAGTCCTTCATGTTCATATGTTTCCCTTAATTCTTTTTTGTATGTTTTTAACTGATTATCCATTTCCTCTACCTTTTGTCGTAATTGATAGAGTTCAGTAAGATCTCGAGAATAACTAATCACTCTTCTTAAATTTCCCTCATCATCAAAAACTGGCCTCGTCCGAACATGTAAATACTCTCCCGATTTCGTCGTTTGAACAAGTTCAATCGGTCTCTTTTTTTCAATTACTTCTAATGTTGCAGATGGATAAAAGATTCCATCCTTTTGTAGTTCCTTTACATGTTTACCTACTAACTCTTCAGCAGCTAGTTGATAGTGCCTTTCGCATGTACTATTTACACGGACAACGATTCCCTGCTCATCTGTAACAAAAATTTCGTCAAACGCATATTCAAATACATCTTTTAAATCCATTAACACTCGTTCCTTTTCTGCAACCATCCTAGCCACCCCTAACTTCAAATCCATCGATTCACTTCACTACCTTTATTATAAAGTGAATTTTCTGCATTTTATATAGAGTCAGCTAGAATGTTTGCGATTTATCATTCAGTTTTTATACACGGGCGATATTTGCTTGCTCATAACAAGTTTGTAATGATTCTTCAATAATCGTTAAACCTTCCTCAAGTTGCTCACCTGTAATAACCAATGGCATTAATACACGGACAACATTTCCATATGTCCCCGCAGATAATAAAAGTAATCCTCGTTTATTTGCTTCCGCACACAAATTAGCTGTTAATATTTTGTCAGGCACTTTCGTCTTACGATCTTGAACGATCTCAAATGCACACATTGCCCCTAATCCGCGCACATCACCGATGCAATTATATTTATTTTTCATCTCTTGGAATCGGTCCATTACGACTTTTCCTAATTCTATCGCTCTATCATTTAATTTTTCTTTTTCTATTACATCCAGAACCGCTAATGCAGCCGCACATCCTAATGGACTTCCTGCATACGTTCCACCAAGCTCTCCAGGTGCAGACTCATTCATAATTTCTTTACGCCCAATAACACCGCTTATCGGTACACCAGCTCCTAATGACTTAGACACTGTAATTAAATCTGGAACGACATCATAATGATCAATTGCAAAGTATTTTCCTGTACGGCTAAATCCAGTTTGAATTTCATCCGCTACAAATAAGATGCCATGTTCTGAACAAATATTGCGTACTTCTTGAACAAATTTCTTACTTGGGACGATAAATCCGCCTTCCCCTTGAACCGGCTCCATAACAACAGCTGCAATTGTTTCTGGTGCTACTTCTGATATAAAGAAGTTCTTAAACTCTTCAATGATAAAATCATCGTACTGCTCTTCCGTTAACCCCTCTGGACGACGGTATTCATATGGGAATGGCGCTTTATATACTTCTGGAGCAAATGGACCGAATCCAAATTTATATGGCTTTACTTTACTTGTCATCGTCATTGTCATCAATGTACGCCCGTGGAAACCTTTAGAAAACGCAATAATACCTGATCTTTTCGTATATTTACGGGCGATTTTCACTGCATTCTCTACCGCTTCAGCACCACTGTTTAAAAATAGTACTTGTTTATCAAAACTTCCTGGCGCTAATGCAGCAAGCTTTTCCGCTAATTCAATATATGGCTCATACATCATGACATTAAATCCCGTATGAATGTATTGATCTACTTGTTTATGAAGTGCTTCTTTAACAGCCGGATGACAATGCCCTACATTAATTGTCCCTATTGCCCCAGCAAAATCAATATACTGATTACCATCAACATCTGTTACAAGAGCTCCATTTGCAGATTGTACAAACGTTGATATGCCGTTACTTACTCCTTTTGGTACTATATTTTGGCGGCGCTCTAATAAAGTTGCTGCTTTTGGTCCTGGAATTTGTTCATTTACTTTAGCAAATTTTTTTGTGTTCATTGCGTACCCCATCCTTTTCTTTACATTGTTTTCTCTTTTTATTGCAAAATACATGCCAACTTTCCGTTCTAGTATTCATCCTATACTCTTTGTATCCAGGCATAAAAAATAAGTCTATAAAGACTCATCAAGAGTCTTTATAGACTTATTTCCCTTGCATACTAGACTTTCCTTGTTCCCAAATAAACTCACCTGAATGAGAAATAAACTCACCAACAGATTCTACGACTAAGTCCGCAAGTGGTTCTAAAGTTTTACGATCCCCCGTACCAGATAGTACTCCAATAGCATAACAATCACCACCGTTTTTAGCTAAATATAGATCGGTTGGCGTATCTCCAACGACTGCCACCTCACATGCCTCTAAATGAAACCTTTCACAAAAGGATTCTATAATTCTTTTATCAGGTTTCTGTGCCGGAAACGTATCAGAAGCTACAATATAATCAAAAAAGGATTCTAATTGATATTGTTTTAAAAATAATTCTGTCGGCGCAAAATCATCAGCTGTAACAACACCTAAAATAAATCCTTTATCTTTTAAACTTTGTAAAATTCTTGGTAGATCTGCCGTCATTTTCATATAGGAACGATGCTCGTACATAAGCGAAAATAATTTTTCACTTACCCATTCATGCATCTCCTCTTCCTTAGATGACTTAATATACTTACAAAGCCCCTTTGCTACATCGAGGCTTGTTCCAGCCGCTAGTGCGCTACTTGGATGAACAAATACCCCATCCACACCAATCTCTTTTAATAAAGCTTGCTGCATTGACTCTGGTAATTGATATAAATTTATACATTCCGCTACAAGCTCTTCCGCTACTTTTATCCAAATTGAGTGAAAATCCATTAATGTCCCATCTTTATCAAATAGTATTGCTTTTACCTTCTCCATAGCACCCTACCTCTCATTTCTTATCCTCTTCAGTGTATCAATAAAATATGGATATAAAATAAATGAATTGTAAAAATACCATAAAAATCAAACTAACTTCCAATTTACAATTCTAATAAAAAAAGATGCCCTTACAGGGCATCCTCTTGATGTTCAGGAACAAATAATTCCAGACAATGATATATGTTTTCGAATTCCATCGGGGCATCCCCACCGTACTCACCATCTAAATTAATCATTAGTTTATCTGGTGAATGCACTTTAATTCGATTTGCTTGTGTGTATAGTACTTTCGGATTGTTAATATGTTCCCCACGCTGCGCTTGTGTTGCTGCTTTAATTAAATCAGCGATAGAACCTTTTTTCAGCACTAATAAGTCAAATAATCCATCGTTAATCGATGCATACGGTGCTACTTTTTCAAATCCACCAACTGAACGAGTATTTGTAATTAAAAACATCGTAATTTCTTCTTGTAATAACTTCCCATCATACTCGATTTCAACATATGTTGGATGTAATGATGGTAACATTTCTATTCCTTTTAAATAGTAAGCAAGTTGGCCTAATACTGTCTTTAGCTTGCTTGGTACTTCATATGTTAATTCTGTAATACGGCCGCCACCAGCAATATTAATGAAATATGTATCATTCGCTCTACCAAGATCTAAAGGAACTGTTTTCCCTTCACAAATAATATCGGCTGCCTCTTCTATAGCGCGAGGTACACCGATCGCACGTGCGAAGTCATTTGTCGTTCCAACTGGAATAATTCCAAACTTCGGACGATGCTCATGTCCTACTAAACCATTTACCACTTCGTTTAACGTACCGTCACCACCAGCGGCGATAACAACATCAAACTTACGATCCGCAGCTTGTCTCGCCGCTACAGTTGCATCTCCAGGACCAGTCGTCGCATGACAAGACGCTTCATATCCAGCTTGTTCTAATTTTTGTAATACTTCTGGTAAGCTCTTCTTAAATAGCTCACGCCCAGAAGTAGGGTTATAAATAATCCTTGCTCGTTTCATCATTTATTAGCACAGGAAATTCCTTATTCATTGAAAAAAAGAATACACCGAATTCTTATTCAGTATCCCTATGCCTACCTCCTCTCATCTTCCTATCCTTCTTTTATCCCGCTCAAACAGGCAGTAAGAACCCGATTGGTGAAGGCTAATAATCAACGGGGGATGAACACCCCCACTACTGATTAAAGTTTCACTTTATGTCTATCCATTCTTCCATAAAAATTTACATATAACGAATAATAATTATCTATTATTTCATGAGATGAAAAAAAACCTCTATGTCTAGATTTATCATTATTCCCACCTTTTTGCAACTATCATACCATAGTTGCTATACAAACATTTTTTCACTTTTGACAGTTAATCAAACGTTTATTTAAATTATTTTTCACCATTTAAACAAACGTTTGATTAACTCAGAAAAAACACCCAAATAAGGGTGTTTTTTCTGTTTAATCTTTAAGAATCTATACTATTTTAGCATTCAAAAATAAGAATCTCTCTCTTATTTTATCGCTTATTAATCTCTTCAAGTAAGATTTTGTTAACAAGCGGTGGGTTTGCTTGTCCTTTTGTCGCTTTCATAATTTGACCAACTAAGAAGCCAATTGCACGGTCTTTACCGTTTTTGAAGTCTTCAATAGATTGTTCATTATTATCAAGGATTTCTGTTACGACTTTACGAAGTGTACCTTCGTCAGAAATTTGAACAAGACCTTTCGCTTTAACGATTTCTTCTGGATCTCCACCTTTTTCAATTAACTCGTTAAATACTTTCTTCGCGATTTTAGAAGAAATTGTACCTTTTTCAATTAATTGAACCATTTTAGATAAACCAGCAGGCGTTAATGCAACATCTTTTAATTCTTTTTGTTGTTTGTTTAAGTATGCAAGTACTTCACCCATTAACCAGTTTGATGTTAATTTCGCATCTGCTCCATCTGTAATTGTTGCTTCAAAGAAATCAGACATCTCTTTCGTTAATGTTAATACGTGTGCATCATAAGCTGGTAATCCAATTTCAGCAACATAGCGAGCTTTACGTGCATCTGGAAGTTCTGGAATAGAAGCACGCACTTCTTCTTTCCACGCATCATCGATATAAAGTTCAACTAAATCTGGCTCTGGGAAGTAACGGTAATCGTCAGATCCTTCTTTTATACGCATTAAGATTGTTTTCTTCGTTGCTTCATCATAACGACGTGTTTCTTGTTGGATGATACCACCAGATAACAATTCTTTTTCTTGACGCACTTGTTCGTGCTCAAGACCTTTTTGTACGTAAGTGAATGAGTTTAAGTTTTTCAGTTCTGCTTTTGTACCGAATTTTTCTTGTCCAACTGGACGAAGGGAAATATTCGCATCACAACGTAGAGAACCTTCTTCCATCTTACAATCAGATACGCCAGTGTATTGAATGATTGATTTTAACTTCTCTAAGTATGCGTATGCTTCTTCTGGCGTACGCATATCTGGCTCAGACACGATTTCGATTAAAGGCATACCTTGACGGTTATAGTCTACTAATGACCCGTCAGCTGTATGCGTTGATTTACCAGCATCTTCTTCTAAATGAAGACGTGTAATACCGATACGTTTCTTTTTGCCATCTACTTCGATTTCAATCCAACCATTTTCTCCAATTGGCTTATCAAACTGAGAGATTTGGTAAGCTTTCGGATTATCTGGATAGAAATAGTTTTTACGGTCGAACTTCGTTTCCGTTGCGATTTCACAGTTTAATGCCATTGCAGCTTTCATTGCAAAGTTAACTGCTTCTTTATTTAAAGTTGGAAGTACCCCTGGGTATCCTAAGTCAATTACACTCGTTTGTGTATTTGGCTCTGCTCCGAATTCTGTTGGACTCGCAGAGAAAATTTTCGAATTTGTTTTTAACTCAACGTGAACCTCTAAACCAATAATTGTTTCTAAACTCATCTATGCTCGCCTCCTTACAGACTTGCTTTTTTTGTATGATAGTCTGTTGCTTGCTCAAACGCATGTGCAACGCGGTAAATTGTCGCTTCATCGAAGTGTTTACCAATGATTTGTAATCCAAGTGGCATACTATTAGCACCGAATCCACATGGAACAGAAATCGCTGGAACACCTGCTAAGTTTACTGGGATTGTTAAAATGTCGTTTGCATACATTGTCATTGGATCATCCACTTTTTCGCCCACTTTAAATGCTGGAGTTGGCGTTGTTGGTCCAATAATAACATCGTAGTTAGCAAATACATTTTCAAAGTCGTTTTTAATTAATGTACGTACTTGTTGTGCTTTTTTGTAATATGCATCATAGTAACCAGAGCTAAGTGCAAATGTACCAAGCATAATACGGCGTTTTACTTCGTCACCGAAACCTTCGCTACGTGTGTTTTTGTAAAGATCTAATAAGTTATTTACATTATCAGAACGAACACCGTAACGTACGCCATCAAAGCGTGAAAGGTTAGCAGATGCTTCAGAAGAAGATAATAAGTAATACGTTGCTAGAGCGTATTTAGAGTGTGGAAGAGATACTTCCTCCCAAGTTGCGCCCATACCTTCTAATACTTTTAAAGCAGCTAGTACTGACTCACGAGCTTCTTCGCCAACACCTTCACCTAAGTATTCTTTCGGTACAGCAATGCGTAAACCTTTAACATCGCCTGTTAAACCAGCTAAGTAGTTTCCAACTTCAACATTTGCAGAAGTTGCATCCATGCGGTCAATACCTGAAATAGCTTGTAATAAGTATGCATTGTCTTCTACTGTACGTGTAATCGGTCCGATTTGGTCAAGTGAAGATGCGAATGCTACTAATCCGTAACGAGATACGCGTCCGTAAGTTGGTTTTAAACCTACAACACCGCAATATGCAGCTGGCTGACGAATAGAACCACCCGTATCAGAACCTAGAGAGAATAATACTTCTCCTGCTGCTACAGCTGCTGCAGAACCACCACTAGATCCGCCTGGAACGTAATCTAAGTTCCATGGATTTTTTGTAGCGTAGAAACCTGAGTTTTCATTTGAAGAACCCATTGCGAACTCGTCCATATTTAATTTACCGATTGTAACTGTGTCAGCAGCTTTTAACTTTTGCACAACTGTCGCATCGTAAATTGGATCAAAGTTTGCTAACATTTTGCTCGCACAAGTAGTACGAAGACCGTTAGTTACAATGTTATCTTTTACACCGATTGGCATACCGAATAATAAACCATTATCTTCAGCGCCGATCTTAGCATCTAATTCTTTCGCTTTCGCGCGTGCATTTTCTTCATCTAATGTAAGAAAAGCTTTTACGTTATCTTCAACATCCGCAATACGTTTGTAAGATTCTTCTACTAAATCCGTAACGGAAATTTCTTTGTTGTTTAACTTCTTATGTAACTCTGATACAGAATGATCAAATAATGACATCGAAATTCCCCTCCTCTATTCTAATACTGCTGGAACACGGATTTGATTATCTTTGTGATCCGGTGCATTTTTTAATACTTCTTCTACTGGTAAACCTTTTTCTGGCACATCTTCACGCATAACATTTTTCATAGTTAATACATGAGTTGTTGGTTTTACATCTGTTGTATCTAATTCATTTAACTGTTCTGCAAATGTAACTATTGCATCTAGTTGTTTTTGAAATTTTTCTGCTTCTTGATCAGTAATTGCAAGACGTGCTAAATGTGCTACGTGCTTTACATTCTCAACGGAAATTCTTGACACGGCTAGGCCACCTCCATAATATATCGTTCAATCTACAATACTATTGATGATACCAAATTTTCAGTACTTCAAGCAAGTCAACACATGGCACTTACGGCATTTTTACATAAAAAAAGAAAGGCAAACGCCTTTCTTTACAATTTACTCTTTATCTAACGGTTTATTTTTTGGAAATCTCTCGTTATCTTCTTCATTATCACGAATTGTTTTTTGTAATACAAAACAAGACATCGTTAAAAATAACGTTCCAATTAAATAGTACCCTTTTACACTAAGCGTTTCATCTAACGTGTAAATCCCAATTAGCATCCCTGAAAGCGCACAAACAAATGAAGTCCATGCTAAAAACGTGAACGCTTGCGTATTTCTTCTTCTCATCATTATCCCCCTTGTTAGATGCACATCCATTATAGATAAATATATTTACCGTTATGGATTTTTATGTAAAATTCTTTTTCTATTTATTAATCTATCATAAAAAAATGCCCTTTTAAAGATTGTTTTCTGTCTAATCTGAAAAATAAATTAAAAATATTGACATTTATTTCTATTCTACATAAAATAAAAACAAATATTACGAACCTCGAAATATACGGGAGTGGAATTAATTGTTGCAATATGAACACTTTTTAGACTTACTGCTAGATAACGCCAAGAAACTTTTCTATCCTGAAGAATGGGTAAGCCTTGATTTAACACTTTCCAAGACAGAAGTATTTTGTTTACTTTGGATGGAGCGAAATACAGATATTACAATGACAAAAATTGCTGACCTTCTTGATATACCGATGAGTACAACGACAGGTGTTGTAAATCGCCTTGTAAAAAAGGGGTATATTGAACGGTACCGTGATGAAAACGATCGACGCATTGTATTAATTCGTTTAACAGAAAACGGCGTAATGCTCGTTCAAGAAGTAAAACAAAATGCAGCCCATTACTTTAGCCTAGTGACAGAAGCATTGTCAGAAGAAGAAAAAGCATTCTTACTACAAATCTTCCAAAAAATTATGAATCACATTGCTACGTCACAGCAAAAAATAGAAGAAAAGGTTTCTACACCTAGAATGAAAAACATTCCGATTGAATAAAGTGAAACTTTAATCAGTGAGGGGTTTTCTCATCCCTCACTGATTATTAGTTGAACCAATCGGGCATTTACGGACAGTTGCCCCCCCACCTAATTTCTTTGCTCCAGCCGAATTTTTGGACGGAAGTCTTACTGCCCGTTAATGCGGGATAAAGCCCTAACTGGGTTTTTATTCACTTAAATACTTCGATGTTCGTAATATTCGATAACCGAAACAAAGGGGATAGAATGATGAGAATTATTTTGTATACAGGTAAAGGCGGCGTAGGAAAAACTAGCATTTCAGCAGCAACAGCACTTCAAAGCGCAAAACAAGGATTAAAAACATTAGTAATGAGTACAGATCCTGCTCATAGTTTAGGAGATTCATTTGGTATAAAGCTATCTTCTGAGCCATTAGAAATTCGCGAAAACTTGTGGGCACAAGAGATTAATACGATTTATGAAATGGAAAAAGGCTGGGGAAAGTTACAGAAATACATTACCTTGTTATTCACTTCCAAAGCAGCTGATGATATTACAACAGAAGAATTAACGATGTTTCCTGGTATGGAAGATTTAATTAGCTTACTTCGCGTGCTCGATTATTATAAAAAAAACACATACGACGTTATCATCATTGATTGCGCTCCAACAGGAGAAACATTAGCAATGCTTAGTTTTCCAGACATGCTCGGCTGGTGGATGGAAAAATTATTTCCTATTAAAAGAAAAGTTTTAAAAGTCGTTCGTCCTGTAGCTCAACCACTTCTTGGTGTCCCCCTTCCAACCGATGATATTATGGACGAATTAACAAATACACTTGAACAGCTTGGAGAAATGAGAGATATTTTATCGAACCGAGAAATAACAAGTATCCGCATCGTTGTAAATCCCGAAAAAATGGTCATTAAAGAAGCTCAGCGTAGTTTTACTTATTTAAATTTATACGATTATAACGTAGATGCCATCATGATTAACCGTGTCATCCCTAACACTGTCACCGATCCTTATTTTCAAGCATGGAAAGATACGCAAAAGAAATATAAAACATTAATTCAAGATAGTTTTCAGCCGCTTCCTATTTACGAAGCTCCCATGTTTGAACAAGAAGTTGTTGGTTTACCTATGTTAGAGCGTGTAGGCAATGCTTTATTTAAATCCGATCCCTCTCCTACTGAAGTGAAATTCAATGGTCGCACACAATATGTGAAAAAAGATGGCGATGAATATATTTTCGTTCTGTCCATCCCCTTCTCAAACAAAAGTGAACTTTCATTAAATCAAAAAGGTGATGAGCTTATTATTCGAGCCGGCTCTGTTAAACGTAACATCACATTACCAAAAACATTAACACACCTTTCTATTCAAGGAGCCAAGTTTGAAGAGGATGTACTAAACATTCGATTTGGAGGTGTGGTGCATGCATGAGGAATTACTACGAAAAGTAATTCGGACAAAAGTAAGAGTCGGTATGCGTATATTAGAAGAGCTACCTACTCCAATCCAGCAATCAGCTAAGCAAATGCTAAGTATTTTGCAAGAGGAGCTAGCTGCTTATCCGAAAGAACGAGAGCATCATGAAGATAATTTAAAAAGTATCATAATTGAATAATCATCTCTGTATAGAGGGCCTTTTTAGGCTTTCTATACTTTATTGGAGTGATATAAGTTGATAAAAAAACATTCCACTATTACGCTTTGGATCATTCCTTTATTATTTTTCATTCATAACCTTGAAGAAGCTTTCCAAATGCGACAATATCTTGCTAATCAATTTTCAATTCATCTTATAACTAGCCAACAATTTTTCATTGCCATTTCCATATTAACAATCTTCGTCGTACTTATCGTCTTTCTATATCAACTAAACTTCTTGTCTTCTATATACTGGATTATTTTTATACAAGGGGCCATTTTCTTTAACGCAGTGCAACATATTATTTTGTTTTTGATTTATCGCTCCTATAATCCTGGCGTAATATCCTCAGTTTTCATTGTTATCTTTTCTATTTTCTTTTTTTCATCCAAAAAACAATTAATTAATAAAAAGCAATTCGTAATTACACTCATTTTCAGCTTACTTTCTTATCCCATTATAATTTGGATTACCTTACTATTCGCTAGCTGCTTTCAGTAATAAAAAAAGACCAGGAAAACTCCCGGTCCATCACTCTACTTAACAAACATTGGATTCTACGTTATACAAAATTGGAAGGTACAAAATTAGGGTTTTGTTTGTTAAGTAGATTATATGTTGAACGAACTAACAGCGGAGGGGTTCCTTCTATTAGTTCATTAAACCCAATGATTATTTTACGATTTTTTCAAGCTCCTCAAATGAAAGATCTACTGAAATTGAACCATCCTTTGTTTCTTTCTTAACTGCATCTGTTACTTCTTTTGAATGATATAATTCAATTACTTTTTTCAGTGTTGGATCGTCTTTATCTTTCGTACGAGCTGCGAAAATATTAATATAAGGCTTCGCATTTTCATTCTTTGGATCTTCTAAGAAAATAGGATCCTTCGCTGGATCTAATCCAGCTTGACCAGCCACACCGTTATTAATAACTGAAGCAGCTACATCTTTTAATACACGAGGTGTTTGCTGTGCAATAACCGGTGTAATTTTTAACTTCTTCGGATTTTCAGCGATACCACTTGGATCCCCAAATAGACCAAAATCTTTTTTAAGTTTCAATAACCCCGCTGCATCAAGAAGTTTTAATGCACGTGCTTGGTTCGTTGGATCATTTGGAATAGCAATTTCTGAACCATCTGGGATTTCATTTGCTTTCTTATATTTTTCAGAGAATAAGCCCATTGGTGCAATTTGTGTTGTACCGACAGCTGTAATATCTAACTTATGCTCCTTTTTAAATTGCTCTAAGAAAGCAATATGCTGGAATGAGTTTAATTCAATATCTCCATCAGCTAACGCTTTATTTGGCGTTGTATAATCAGAGAACTCAACCAGTTTAATTTTAATCCCTTCTTTTTCAGCTTTTTTCTTCAAAATTTCCCAAACGTCTCCATCCGTTCCAGTTACACCGACGCGAACTACTTTCTCTTTTGCTCCTGCACCTGTGTCTCCACCCGAGCAGCCGCTTAGTGCTGAAATTCCTACAATCGCTGATAATGCAAATGCTAAAATTTTCTTCATTTTCTTTTCCCCTCTTCCTTTTTATGATCTGCGTAAAAACACTTTCGCAAAGTAGTTTCCTAAATTTTGAGCTATCTGTACGAGAATAATAAGTAAAACGACCGTTACGAACATAACTGATGTATCAAAACGTTGATAACCATATGTCATCGCTAAGTCACCAAGACCACCACCACCGACAAGCCCAGCAACTGCAGAAAATTCAATTAAACCAACTGTCATAAACGTAACACCTAAGATCAATGGTGCTAACGCTTCTGGCACGAGAATTTCAAAAACAATTCTAAGTGGTGAAGCGCCCATCGCTTGTGCAGCTTCAATTACTCCTTTCGGAACTGAGACAAGATTTGTTTCAACCATTCTAGCAATACCAATAGATGCCACTAACGTCATTGGGAAGATTGCTGCCGCTGTTCCAATCGTCGTTCCGATCACGCTTCTTGTTAGTGGGCTTAAAGCTACTAAAAAGATAATGAATGGAACTGGACGAATTGTATTAATGATGACGTTAAGAATAGAAAAAACCCATTTATTTTCTAAAAAATTACCTTTTCTCGTTACATACAAAAGTAAACCTAGAGGTATACCAAGAATTATAGCGAATATAAGGGTTACAATTACCATTAAGAGGGTGTCCCCCGTCGCATCTAATATGCGAGGCCAAAATATACTCCAATCAACTCGCATGAGCTTCTACCTCCTTCAGCTTCACTTGCAGTCTTAAATGTTGTAATGCTTTTTGAATTTCCTTCTGTTCACCTTGCAATTCTACAAGAAGATTTCCAAATAGCACATTTTGAAGTTCAATAATATTTCCGTACAGTACATTTACATCGACGTTATAGTTTTTTGCGATATATGATAGTACCGGCTGTCCTGTCTCCTCACCAGTAAAAGTTAAGCGATAAATCTGACCACCATTTTGAATTTTCGCTAGAACACTTTCTGGCAAGTGGTCATTAATAACAGAACGTACAAAGTTTTGAGTTGTCTTTGTTTTTGGTTGTGTGAAAACATCAAACAGTTTTCCTTCTTCAATAACTTTTCCCTTCTCCATTACAGCTACACGGTGACAAATTTCTTTCACAACATGCATTTCGTGTGTAATAAGAAGAATTGTTAAATTATATTCACGATTGACTTTCTTTAATAAGTTTAAAATCTCTGTCGTTGTTTCTGGATCTAAGGCTGATGTTGCCTCATCACATATAAGTATATCTGGTGATGTTGCAAGTGCCCTAGCAATCCCAACACGTTGCTTTTGTCCGCCTGATAACTGCTCCGGATAATAGTTTGCTTTATCTTCTAGCCCTACAAACTTCAGCAGTTCATTGACTCTTTCTTTTATTTCATTCTTTGGTACTTTCGCTAACTTTAATGGATAAGCAATATTCCCAAACACTGTTCTTGAATTAAATAAATTAAAACTTTGAAAAATCATCCCAATTCTTTGTCTAAGTTTCCGTAATTCTTTCGTTGATAAGGATGTAATATCTTTATCATCTATTGAGATCGTTCCTGCAGTCGGTCTCTCTAACATGTTTACTAGGCGTAATAACGTACTCTTTCCAGCACCACTAAATCCGATAATGCCAAAAATTTCGCCCTTCTCAACTGATAATGTTACATCCTCCACAGCATGAACAGATTGCCCACCTGATTCATATACTTTACTTACGTTATTAAAAGAAATCATTTTCTTCCCTCCTATATGCTGTAAAAACTGGAAGTAGAGCTTTCGAGGTAAAATAAAAAGTGCTCTCCTTCTTATCAGTAATAAAAGATAAGAAGGAGAGCACTTATATGTACTCGTTCACATCTTCTCATCTTCCAAGCCTATAAAGACTTGCTGGAGTTAGCACGGTATTAAAAAACCCGTTGCTGAGGTATCGTAGGGCCAGTCCCTCCACCTCTCTGGATAAGAATGTATCGATTTAATTGTCGTTTAATTAATTCTCATTATAGAACTCAGAATAGTGAGAGTCAATACATTTTTTAGAAAAATATTAATTATTTCTTTATTAAAATTTTCAAATGAAAATTCATAATAAAATAGTAATCTTGAAGGTTATGTAAAATTCTTCTCCCTCATATTTTTTAAAAGGATTATTTTTTCTATGAATTGAATACTATTATTTGAATATGAAATCAGAGGAAGGTGAATATATGAAAACAGCTCTATTACTCGTTGATATCCAAAATGATTATTTTCCAAATGGAAAGATGGAATTGCGCAATCCGGTAGAAGCAAGTGAGTATGCCAGTGAGCTACTAAAACACTTTAGAATGAACGGCGGACCTATTTTTCATATCCAGCATGTAGCAATAAAAAATGATGCTACTTTTTTCCTACCTAATACAGAAGGTGTCCATATTCACGAGAATGTCCGTCCGCTTAGAGAAGAAACTGTTATACTCAAACATTATCCAAATAGCTTCCGAGAAACTAATCTTTTAGAACAATTACAACGTTTAGACATTGAACACATCGTCATATGCGGGATGATGACTCATATGTGTATTGATGCTACCGTAAGAGCTGCTTTTGATTTCGGCTTTCATTGTACCGTTATACACGATGCTTGTGCTACAAAAGATCTTTCTTTTAAGAATGCTACTATACCAGCTGTTTATATTCACAATACAATTTTGGCCAGTTTAAATGGAGTATATGCAAATGCAATGAGTACAGAGGAATTTTTGGTTACAAAAAAACACTCCATTCAGTGAGCAAAACCGAAAAGAGTGTTTCTTGTCAAACCATAGATTTTCTTTCAAATTGTATTATACAGGAAATTCTTAAAATGAATACTAAAAAATGTGACTAATAAATCAACTTTTCCCGTCACTTTATTTCTATTTACATGTTTATCCCGCTATTAATAGGGTTTAGCTCGTCCTCTTCGAATAATAGTAATATATGGGATTCTAATTTAAAAGGAGCTCTTCACATTCTGTGAAAAGCTCCTCTACTATTTCTTATAAAGTTTCAGAAGTAGTTTTTGCTTGCATGTGAAGTGCTAAGTAATCTGGGCCACCAGCTTTAGAGTCTGTACCAGACATGTTAAAACCACCGAATGGTTGGTAACCTACGATTGCACCAGTACATCCACGGTTAAAGTATAAGTTACCTACGTGGAAGTCTTCACGTGCTTTTTCAATATGGTCGCGGTTATTAGAAACAACTGCTCCTGTTAAACCGTATTCTGTATTGTTTGCAATTGCAAGTGCATGATCGAAGTCTTTTGCTTTACAGAATGCTACTACTGGTCCGAAGATTTCTTCTTTCATTAAGCGAGCATCTTCTGCAACATCAGCAACGATTGTTGGTTGGATGAACCAGCCTTTAGAATCGTCTCCTTCGCCACCTGCTAGGATTCTACCTTCTTCTTTACCAATTGCAACATAGCTCATTACTTTATCGAATGCAGCTTGGTCATTAACAGGACCCATATTTGTACCTAATACAGCTGGGTTATCAACTGTTAATTCTTTTGTTAATTCAACAGCACGATTTAATACGTGATCATATACATCTTCGTGGATTACAGCACGAGAACATGCAGAACATTTTTGTCCTGAGAATCCGAATGCTGATGCAACGATAGATTTAGCTGCTAATTCAAGATCTGCTTCTTTATCAACAACGATTGTATCTTTACCGCCCATTTCAGCGATAACACGTTTTAACCAGATTTGACCTGGATTTACTTTCGCTGCACGCTCATAAATGCGGATACCTACATCACGAGATCCAGTGAAGCTTACGAAACGTGTACGAGGATGATCTACTAAGTAGTCACCAACTTCAGAACCATTACCTGGCACGAAGTTTACTACGCCAGCTGGTAAGCCAGCTTCTTCTAATACTTCCATGAATTTCGCAGCTACTACAGGAGTTGTACTAGCTGGTTTTAGTAATACTGTGTTACCAGAAACTAAAGCAGCTGTTGTCATACCTGCCATAATTGCGAATGGGAAGTTCCAAGGAGAAATGATAACACCTACTCCTAATGGAATGTAAGAGAAACGATTATATTCAATTGGACGGCTTTCTACTGGAATACCGTCTTTCAATTTCAACATTTGACGAGCATAATATTCCATAAAGTCGATTGCTTCCGCTGTATCAGCATCTGCCTCATTCCATGGTTTACCTGCTTCTTTTACAAGGATAGCAGAGAACTCATGTTTTCTACGACGAACAATTGCTGCAGCACGGAATAAAATGTCTGCACGCATTTCTGGTTTTGACTTTCTCCAAGTTTGGAATGTTGCATCCGCTACTTGCATTGCTTTTTCAGCTAATTCACGGCTTGCTTTTGAAACACGACCAACAAGTTCCTCTTTATTTGCAGGGTTTACAGAAACAATTTTATCTTCTGTAGTGATTTTTTCTCCCCCAATAATTAATGGATAGTCTTGTCCAAGATAAGATTCTACTTTCTTTAAACCTTCTTCAAACGCTAATTTGTTAGCCTCTACTGAAAAATCTGTAAATGGCTCATGTTTGTATGCTACTACCATTCTTTTTAGCCTCCCCTTAGAAAAACGTTTACATTTTACAACATTATTCTACACGATAATTTAGATTTATTCAAATATTCCTAGACTTATATTTTAAAAATTAATAAATTTTTAAAATATAATAAAAAAAGAGATTCATACATGCGTATGAATCTACAAAATATGAGTATATTCCAAAACATTTTTTCCGATCAATAATATAGTAACTAATAAAAATAAAGTCCTTACATATCCAACGCCTTTTTGAACTGCAAACTTCGATCCAAAATAAGCACCTAAAATCATTGATAATCCCATAATAATACCGTATTCAAAATGAATTATATCTAAAAATAAAAAAGTAATTAAAGATACGATATTACTAACAAAGTTCAAAAGTTTTCCAGATGCCGCTGCTTGAATAAAATCCAAACCTATTAATAAAAATGCAAAAATTAAAAATGATCCTGTCCCTGGTCCAAAAAAACCATCATAAAACCCTATCATTAAAATAACAAAGAAAAATATTAATGTTTTCCTTTTCGTCATCTTCTTATAGGTAGATACGCTTCCCCAATCCTTTTTTGCAATAATATAAATGGCAATAAACACCAACATTACAAGTACTAATGGACGTAAAATATCCGGTGGAATAAATTTTACCACTAAAGCACCTGCGACCGCTCCAATAATAGTTAACGGGATTAACTTTCCTACAATTTTAAAATCGACTTTTCCTGATCGAATAAAATAAATTGCACTCGTAAACGTCCCCATCGTTGCAGCTAATTTATTCGTTGCAATTGCCGAAGCTGGTGACAAACCGACAAACATTAGTGCAGGAAGCGAAATTAATCCTCCACCTCCAACAACTGAATCAATAAAAGCTGCTAAAAATCCGAATGCAATTAATAAAATAATGACTTGAAGACTTAGTTCGTCCATGACCTTTACCCCTTATCCCCTTATTTATAACATTTAAAATTATAACAAAATTCCTCAAGAAAAAAAGCTGTTCCTTTGTGGAACAGCTTTTATCTTTAATCTAAAATTTTTACGAGTGGCTCATCTTGCTTCGCTTCACGTATAATAATCGCTTCTGGACGTTCTACAGATTTAATCGTTACTTGTACTCTCATATAATTTGGGAAGTATTCCATAACAAGCCCTGCTACATATTGTGTAAAACCAATTATTTCCGCTTTTCCATTAAACTGGACAGGAATATCCAGCTTCATTTCTTTTAATTCCTCGTCTCTATACATACCAGTACCGATAACAGCGGAATAATCGCCTTGGAAATAATCGCTTAGTTTTGCTTTGAAGTTAGATACCCTTGCAAGATCTTCACGCTTATTGTCTGTTTTTGCTTGTTCAGACGGGAACAAATAGTATTTCTCGTTAATTTGTTTCCAATCTTCAACCGTTTCACTACCTTTTTCCACATTAGCATAAGAAACAAAGTTTCCTGGCACAAGTGCAGACTTTGGAGATTGACGATAAATCGCAAATGTAATCGGAACGTTTTTTATGTCGGGCTTTTTTTGGTGCATAACTTTCAAGATTTCTTGCGCCATTTTTTTCCCTTCAGCTAACATTTTTTCGTCCTCGATTTTAGCCTCACGCGGATAACCATGCTCTTCATTAAAATATTGAACAGAATTCATTGCTAAACCAACTACAATACCACCAAGTTCAACATCTTTATCGCCTTTTTTCACATAATAATTATGCTCTAAAATATTTGAAATATATATTGGATTTTTTTTATTTTTCACTTCTAGTGATTCTGATCCTTCGCCTAACGCTGGATTGAGCCCTATATTCGGAAATTTAACTGCATCTTTTTTTAATTTGCTCTCTAGTTCCTTTTGTTCGGCATCTGTACGCTTTCTTTTTACAAGCATTTTTACGGTTTGATCATCTAGAGTACTTCCACCTTTAAAGAAATAATCTTTCGTATTAAATGATTCTTTTGCAATACGCATTAATCCTGTTTCAAATTCATCTATATCAAGACGATTATTTAATCCCTGCACAACTAATCCACGTGCAGATCCTGCATCAAATGGAACAGTCGTCTTATAATATTCATCCGAAATAGCATACTTCGGAACGACTGCTTGCTCTTTTGCTTTCCCTGATTTCTCAGCCACTTTTTCATCTTTGTCGGCACCTGCGCTACAACCACTTACAAGTAGGCCAAGACTTAATACCGCTAATGCTATTTTTTTCATGGTAAGTTTGCACCTCTTACTTATTTAGCTCTTGTAAGAACCTCTCTTCATTCCAAACTTCAACATTGTGCTTCTCTGCTTGCGCTAATTTTGAGCCAGCAGCTTCACCAGCAACAACTAAATCCGTACTTTTACTAACACTTCCTGTTACTTTTCCACCTAATGCCTCAATCTTCTTCTTCGCTTCACTGCGTCCCATCACTTCTAATTTCCCAGTTAAGACGACAGTTTTCCCTGCAAAGTAAGATTCAACATTTTGTAAATCTGCACTTTTTATGCCTTTGTATGTCATGTTCACGCCATACTCTTTAAACTGTTGTAATAGCTCTAATACATCTTCATTATCAAAATATGTCACAACGGATTGCGCCATTTTTTCTCCAATTTCATTAATTGATTTTAGCTCTTCTTCCGTCGCTTTCACAAGTGCATCCATCGTTTCAAAATGCTCTGCAAATGTACGTGCTGCTTTCGCCCCGACATGGCGAATTCCAAGGCCAAATAATAATCGCTCTAACGAGTTTTCCTTCGAATTCTCAATTGCTTGTATTAAATTTGTTGCTGATTTTTCACCAAAACGCTCTAGCTGTAGTAATTGTTCTTTCGTCAATGCATATAAATCTGCAAACGTACGAATATAATCTGCATCAAAGAGCTGTGTGATGACACGCTCGCCAAGTCCGTCAATATTCATTGCATTTCTTGAAACGAAATGAATTAATCCCTCGCGAATTTGGGCAGGACAAGTTGGATTTATACAACGAAGTGCAACCTCTTCTTCTAAACGAACTAGTTCACTCTCACATGCCGGACAATGCGTTGGCATGCGGTATTCTTCTTCCTCACCAGTACGCTTATCAAAAATAACGTTCACAACCTCAGGAATAATATCTCCAGCCTTTTTCACAACAACGTAGTCACCAATTCGAATGTCTTTTTCACGAATTAAATCCTCGTTATGTAAGGAAGCACGACGAACGATCGTACCAGCCACTCGTACTGGTTCTAACTCTGCAGTCGGTGTTACAACCCCTGTACGGCCAACACTTAATTCAATGCCCGTTAATCTCGTTACAACTTCTTCAGCCGGGAATTTATAAGCAATCGCCCATCTTGGACTCTTTGCAGTAGTTCCTAGGCTTTCTTGAAGAGCAACATCGTCTACTTTTATAACGATCCCATCAATCTCATAATCAAGATTCGGACGTTTTTCCTGCCATTCTTCTACATAAGCTATAACCTCTTCAATTGTTTCACATGTACGGCGATTTGGATTTGTCTTAAACCCCAGTTCACCTAAGAAATCAAGTGATTCGCTATGCGATGAAATTGTTTTTTCTTCTACATTTGCAAGACCATATACAAACATGGATAGGTTACGCTTTGCTGCAATTTTCGTATCAAGTTGACGTATTGAACCTGCTGCCGCATTACGCGGATTCGCAAATACATCTTCACCGTTTTGCTCTTTTTCTTCATTTAGTTTAACGAATGAACGCTTCGGCATATAAGCCTCGCCTCGCGCTTCTAACGTTACCTCTTCATTTAATCGAAGTGGAATTGCTTTAATCGTTTTCAAGTTTTGGGTAATATCTTCACCTGTTATACCATCACCACGTGTTGCACCTTGAATAAAGCGTCCTTTTTCATAATGAAGTGAAACAGCAAGTCCGTCAATTTTTAATTCGCATATATATCTTACATTCGCATCATCAATTCCTTGACGTACTCTTCGGTCAAAATCACGCAAATCTCCTTCGTTAAATGCATTTCCTAAACTTAACATCGGTGACTTATGCGTTACTTTTTCAAATATATCAAGAACAGTTCCCCCAACGCGCACGGAGGGAGAGTCTTCACTCATGAACTCTGGATTCTCTGCTTCTAATTTTATAAGCTCCTGCATATTACGGTCATACTCCGCATCAGAAACAGAAGGATTGTCTAATACGTGATATTGATAGTTAAATGTATTTAACAAATCACGTAGTTCTTCTATACGCTTTTTTGCTATCTCTTTTGACATATCCTCATTCCTTTCCTATTGTTTCGTCACAGGTGCAAATTTTGCTAATAAACGTTTAACACCAATCGGGCTTGGGAACGCGATATCTAATTCTTTTGAATCACCTTCGCCTTTTACACTTACAACTGTACCGACTCCCCATTTTTGGTGGGAAGCTTTATCGCCTACTGCCCAGCCAATTTGCTCGCCGCCTGTTGTCTTAACAGCCGGACGTACGAAAGCTGAACGAGAGCGTGTTGTTGTTGCCGCAGCTCCTGTCGTTCTTCCTTTTGCACTAAACGAAGTTTCACGCTTCGGCGCTGTTTCATTTAATGGTTCCACCAACTCTGCCGGGATTTCTGTAATAAATCGAGATGCTGCATTCATACTTGTCCTACCAAATAAAGTACGCATTTGCGCATTCGATAAGTATAATTCTTCTTCTGCACGAGTAATACCTACATAAGCAAGGCGACGCTCTTCTTGCATTTCATCTTCTTCCATAAGAGAACGCGTATGCGGGAATATTCCTTCCTCTAAACCAACGATAAAGACTACAGGGAACTCTAGCCCTTTTGCTGAGTGCATCGTCATTAAAATAACTTCTTCACCAGCAGTTGGATCTTCATCTACACGATCAATATCCGCGACAAGAGCTAAGTCTGTTAGGAATGCAACAAGGCTCTTATCTTCACTTTGAGATTCGAACGTTTGCGTAACAGATAAAAACTCATCTAAGTTTTCTAAACGGCCTTCTGCTTCTAAAGAACGCTCATTTTTCAACATCTCGCGATATCCTGTTTTTTCAATGACTTCTTCTACTAATTCTGTAACAGATAAGTACTCTTGCATATTTACCCAGTTGTGTAGTAAACTTGCGAATTCTTTTACTGCCTTTGTAATTTTTGCACTTACACCAACATGCTCAATTTCATCAAATACAGCCGTTAATGAAATTCCGTTTTGCACACCGTAATTAATAATTTTATCGATAGAAGTCGCACCAATCCCGCGCTTCGGCATGTTAATAATACGTGCGAAACTAATCTCATCATCAGGATTCCCAATTAAACGTAAGTACGCCAAAATGTCTTTAATTTCTTTACGGTCGTAGAACTTCGTACCGCCGACAATTTTATAAGGGATATTAGATTTCAGGAAAATCTCCTCAACCATACGAGACTGAGCATTCGTACGATATAATACTGCAAAGTCAGTATATTTTCGGTTACCCATTTGAATATCATCACGAATTTTTTTCGCAACAAAATACGCTTCGTCCTTTTCAGTTGCAGCACGATAATACGAAATTTTGCTCCCAACTTGGTTGTCTGTCCATAATTTTTTCGGTTTACGATTCGTATTTTTTTCAATAACAGCATTGGCTGCATTTAAAATATTTTGTGACGAGCGATAGTTTTGTTCTAACAGAATAACTTGCGCATTCTCATAGTCTTTTTCGAATGACAAAATGTTAGAAATATCCGCACCACGCCAACGATAAATAGACTGATCTGAGTCACCCACAACACAAAGGTTTTTAAAACGTGTTGCTAAATGTTTAACAAGAAGGTACTGTGCTTTGTTCGTATCTTGATACTCATCCACGTGAATATATTGGAACTTGCGCTGATAAAACTCTAGTACTTCTGGAACACGTTCAAATAGCTGAATCGTTGTCATAATTAAATCATCAAAGTCTAATGAGTTATTTTTCAAAAGACGTTTTTGATATTCTGTATATACATCGCTCGTTAATTTTTCATATGGATCAGCGATTGTAATTTTTTTTGCATATTTATCTGCAGATAACAGTTCATTTTTCGCATTACTAATGCCGGCTAAAATAGAGCGCGGCTCAAATTTCTTCGGATCAATATTACGCTCTTTCATAATTTTTTTGACTACAGTTAACTGATCGCCTGAATCTAAGATTGTAAAGTTACGATTAATACCAATACGATCGATATCACGTCGTAAAATACGTACACACATAGAGTGGAACGTAGAAATCCAAATATCTTCTGCTTCTGGTCCGACAAGTGTATCAATACGCTCGCGCATTTCACGAGCAGCCTTATTTGTAAAGGTAATAGCTAGTACATTCCATGGCGCTACACCTTTTTCACCAAGTAAATATGCAATACGATGTGTTAACACACGTGTTTTACCACTACCCGCTCCCGCCATTAATAGTAGCGGTCCATTCGTTGTTTGCACTGCTTTTTGTTGCTGTGGATTTAAACCATTTAATAACTTATCCGTCATACTCATATACGCCTGCACCTACTCTCCTTTTACTGCTTTAACTGTTTTTAACGCCGATTTTATATCATCATAAATAACATTTCCAACAACTACTGTATCGGCATACTGCGCTACTTCTTTCGCTTGTTCTGCATTAGAAATGCCACCGCCATAATATAAATTAGCTTGTTTCAATTCTGCTTTTACATTTTTAACAAGTTCAATATCTCCATACGTACCGCTATATTCTAAATAGAATATCGGTAAATGTAATAGCTTGTCTGCTAAACGCGCGTATGCAATAACGTCATCTTCTGTTAAATCACATTTTGCATCTGTAAGCTGGGCTACTTTCGCTTCAGGATTTAAAACACAATACCCTTCCATGAAAATTTCGTCCCAGTCCATAATATCCCCAAATTCTTTCAATGCCTCGTGATGAACACCTGTTACCCATTCTACTTTTCGGCTATTTAATACGCTTGGGATGTAATAAAAATCAAAGCCTGGTGTGATTGCTTCCACATCAGAAACCTCTAACACGCAAGGAACTGCATATCTACGAATGCTAACTAGCATGTGTAATACGTTATCAATTGTAACTCCATCACTTCCGCCTACAATAACAGCATCGGTTCCAGACTCACAAATCATTTCTAAATGTTCATCGCTTAACTCCTTATTTGGATCAAGCTTAAATACATGTTTCCATCCGGAAATATCGTACATGAAAACACCCTTTCTTTTCTCTAGTTATATCTATGTCTGTTCAAAATAACAGTTAATTTGCATCAGGATTTTTTAAAATTCCTTTTAAATCTCCTCTTCCCTATTTGTTCAAAAAGAGGATCTAGTTTTAAACTTCTTTTTGTGCATTCTTTCATTATAACAAAAAAAGCTACTTACACACACGCCCATTCCAACATCTTTTTTAACGTCAAATGTTGGATTACATATCACAAAAATCACATGGAATACTAATAAAAGAAATAGTATTTGCTATTTCGAAGTTCATCAAAAAGGAGTGTTTTTCAAATGAAGCAAAACATCGGTACAATAAACGCTCTAATTCGAATTACACTCGGACTTATCCTCTTCGGTTGTAGTACAGCGAAACTCGTACGCAAACCGTGGTGCACTTGGTCTAAAGTTTTACTATGGATTGGTGCCATGAAAATTGCAGAGGGGATTGTTCGTTTCTGCCCTATTGCTGAAGTATGTAAATTTGGAAAATACATGAGTATGGGCGCATTTAAAATGCCTAGCATGAATTTTACTGAAAAAGGACATGCTAAAGAAGAAGTGAATCAAACTTCTACCCATGACAAACCAAAGTCAAATGGAAGTTACGACTCTTCTGACAAAGAGATTGAGTCAGCGATTGAAGAAATAATCCTGGCCAAACCGCTTTGAATCATTTGTCACGATGCAAGATGCTCTCAAAGGGACTTAGCTGCTGCAGTGGGCGGTTAAGTCCTCTTTATTTTACCACAAAACAGAACATACATTCTTTTTTCATCCCTAACACGTACATAAAAGATACCAAATAAAAAAATTCAGAAAATTAGGTGTGAACCCCTTGCTTAAAATGATATAAAAATGATATCATTTTTATATCAGGAGGCGATCATATGAAAGAAAAACAAGTATTTTATGTAAATGGGTTTCTGGGTGTTATTGGAATTTTAGTTTTAGCCGCTATCGGTGTATTTTGCCTTGTACAAGAAATGTTTGTAATAGCTATTTTAGCTCTCATATTAGCATCTGTTTTGGCTACAGGCATCGGTATCGTTCAACCGAATCAAGCGAAAGTTATTACGTTCTTCGGTAATTATTTAGGAACAATTCGTCAAAACGGTTTATTTTTAACAATTCCATTTGCATTCCGTCAAACTGTATCTTTACGTGTTGAAAACTTTAATAGTAAGAAATTAAAAGTAAATGATATTGAAGGAAATCCAATTGAAATTGCAGCTGTTATCGTATATAAAGTGGTTGATTCTGCAAAAGCAATGTTTGGTGTTGAGCATTACGATCGATTCGTAGAAATCCAAAGTGAAACAGCAATCCGCCACGTTGCAACAAAATATCCTTACGATAATTTCCAAGATGAAACTTGTATTACGTTACGTGGAAATACTGAGGAAATTTCAGAAGAGCTAAAACGCGAATTAGAAGCGCGTCTTGAAATCGCTGGTGTAGAAGTATTAGAAACTCGTTTAACGCATTTAGCTTACGCAACAGAAATTGCCCATGCAATGCTACAACGTCAACAAGCAAAAGCAGTGTTGGCTGCTAGAAAAGAGATTGTTGAAGGTGCTGTGAAGATGGCCAAAGATTCAATCCATATGTTAGATGAAGAAGGCGTACTGGAACTCGATGACGAGCGTAAAGCAAATATGGTAAATAACTTATTGGTTGCCATCGTTTCAGATAAAGGTGCGCAACCAGTTATTAATACAGGAAGCCTATATTAATAGGTTGTAAATAATAATGGCTAAAAAGAAAAGCTTTCCATTACGTATTGATCCTGAATTACACGCAGTCATCGAAAAATGGGCGAATGATGAGTTTCGTAGCGTCAATGCACACATCGAGTATTTACTTCGAGAAATGGCAAAGCAAAAAGGAAAATTGAAAAAAGATAAAGATGCATAAAAATCCCGCTGATTTCTCAGCGGGATTTTTTATACATTAACTTCTCGTCATCTCATGCCCAATTGCACGATATCCTATATCACTTCGATAAAATAGACCATCACTCTCAATTTTACCGATTTCTTTATATACTTTATCTTTTGCTTCTTGTAAACTATTCGCCTTGCAAGCAACAAATAATACACGGCCACCATTTGTTACAAAATCACCGTGTTTCATTACTGTCCCCGCATGGAAAACAATCACATCTTGCAATGTATCTAATCCGTTAATAACTTCACCTTTTTTATACGCTTCTGGATATCCTTTAGAAGCAAGTACAACACCGATAACAGCATCTTCTGACCATTGTAAAGTTAGTTCACTTTCATCTAACACAGCGTTGCATACATCAACTAAATCATTCTCTAAGCGAGGTAATACAACTTCCGTTTCAGGATCACCAAAGCGAGCATTAAATTCAATTACCTTTGGACCATCATTTGTTAAAATAAGCCCTGCATATAAAATACCTGTAAACGAACGATTTTCTTGGATCATCGCTTTAGCAGTTGGGTGTAATACTGTTTCAATCGCCTCTTGAACTGCTGATTCTGGAATTTGTGGTACTGGAGAATATGCGCCCATTCCACCTGTATTAGGACCCTTATCGCCATCAAAAGCTCGTTTATGGTCTTGAGCAATTACCATCGGATGTACAGTTGTTCCATTTACAAATGCCATCAATGAAAATTCTTGTCCATCTAAAAACTCTTCAATAACGACCTTCTTACTTGCCACGCCGAATTTCACATCTTGTAGCATTTCTTTCACAGCTTGTAATGCCTCTTCAAGCGTCATTGCTACCGTTACACCTTTACCAGCAGCTAATCCATCAGCTTTAACAACAATTGGCGCACCAACTTTTTGAATGTACTTTACTGCTTCATCATAGTCTGTAAAAGTTTCGTATGCAGCAGTTGGTATATTATACTTTTTCATCAACTCTTTCGTAAAAGCTTTACTGCCTTCAATAACAGCAGCCGCTTTATTCGGACCAAATACGCGAAGTCCTTCTTCTTTAAAACGATCAACAATTCCATTCATAAGCGGAATTTCTGGCCCAACGAAAGTTAATTCAACATTATTCTCTTTGGCAAATAAAACTAATGCATCAAAATCATTTTCATCAATATCAACTGGTATTGCAACATCTCGCATACCTTCATTACCTGGTGCTACATACACCTTCTCCACCTTTTCAGATTGTGCAAACTTCCAAGCTAAAGCATGCTCACGCCCACCGCGGCCAATTACTAAAACATTCATATTTCATCCCCCAATAATTAAATAGGTACAAACTAGAAGCTATGCTCCTAGTTTGCTTTTTCATATCAATAGAAGTTTAAAAGGGAGGATCGAGAGAACCGAGCAGGTCGAGGCGCATTTTCCAAGAGGATACGGAGTATAGTTTTCCTACATGAGTACCGCACTGGCATTGCAACGACGACATGCGAAGATTATCTCGACCGGACCTTTTAGACATCCTCTATTAGTGTTTGAAATGACGTACGCCAGTGAACACCATCGTAATCCCATACTTATCTGCCACTTTAATAGAATCCTCATCACGAATTGATCCACCTGGTTGGATAATTGCTGTAATACCAGCTTTTGCTGCTTCTTCTACTGTATCTGGCATTGGGAAGAAAGCATCAGATGCAAGTGCGCTACCTTGTGCTTTTTCGCCAGCTTGTGTAATTGCAATTTTTGCAGAGCCTACACGGTTCATCTGTCCCGCGCCTACACCAACCGTCATGTTATCATTCGCTAAAACAATTGCATTTGATTTCACATGTTTTACAACTTTCCAAGCTAGTTTTAAATCTTTCCACTCTTGCTCTGATGGTTCACGTTTCGTTGGAATTGAAATTGTGTTCTCATCTAATGATAACGTATCTTCCTCTTGAACAAGAAGACCACCTTGTACAGAAGTTAGTTTTTTGCTTGCACTTGTCGCTTTTTCAATATTTACAGTTAGTAAGCGTAAGTTCTTCTTGCTTTGCAACACTTCTAAAGCTTCTTGCGAGAACGAAGGAGCGATAACAATTTCTAAGAAAATTTCGTGTAACTTTTCTGCTGTAGCTTTATCAATTTCACGATTTGCTGCAATAATACCGCCGAAGATTGATACTGGATCCGCTTCATAAGCACGAGTATATGCCTCGTGAATATCAGTTCCTACTCCAACGCCACATGGATTCATATGTTTTACCGCTACTACTGCTGGTTCTGTAAATTCTTTTACGATGCTAAGCGCTGCGTCTGCATCATTAATATTGTTATAAGATAATTCCTTACCATGTAATTGTTCTGCATATGCAACAGAAGAAGTTGCAGCAAATGGTGCTTTATAGAAAGTAGCCTTTTGATGTGGGTTCTCTCCATAACGTAAGTCTTGCTTTTTCTCAAACGTCACAGTTAACGTTTCTGGACTTTCTTCACCCATTTGTTCTGTTAAGTAGTTAGAAATTAACGCATCATATGCCGCTGTATGACGGAATACTTTCGCTGCTAATTTACGTTTCGTCTCTTCTTTTACTTCGCCGTTCTCTTTCAGTTCTGCTAATACAACATCATAATCTACTGGATCTACGATTACCGATACAAATTTATGATTTTTCGCAGCAGAGCGAATCATTGTTGGGCCACCAATATCAATATTTTCAATTGCATCAGCAAATGTTACATCAGGCTTAGCGATTGTTTCTTTAAATGGGTATAAGTTAACAACAACAAAGTCAATTGGTTGAATGCCTAATTCATTCATTTGCGCTACATGTGTTTCATTATCACGAACTGCTAATAGACCACCATGAATATTTGGATGTAATGTTTTTACACGGCCATCCATAATTTCTGGGAAACCAGTTACTTCAGAAATACCGATTACTTGTAAACCATTTTCTTCTAGTAATTTTTTCGTACCACCTGTTGAAATAACTTCAATCCCTTGTTCTAGTAAACCTTTAACAAATTCTACTACTCCTGTTTTATCTGAAACACTTACTAATGCACGCTTTTTCATTTATCCTTCACCCCTGGTTGTATGTTAGTTAACAGTTGGTTCTTTCACAGACTGAACAATTTGATTCACTGTATTTACGTATAATTTATGTTCAACTTGTTGAATTTTCTTTTGTAAGCTTTCTCTCGTATCACCTTCAGAAACAACTACTGCTTCTTGCGCAATAATTGGACCTGTATCCATACCTGCATCTACATAATGAATTGTTACTCCAGTTACTTTCACACCTGCTTCTAACGCTTGACCGACAGCATCTTTCCCTGGGAAACTCGGTAGTAGTGATGGATGAATGTTAATAATCTTCCCGCCATATGCTTCTAGTAAAGTTGGCCCAATTAAACGCATATATCCAGCTAAAATAACATAATCAATTTCATACTCTTCTAGCTTCTTTAATATTTCTTTTTCAAATGCTTCTTTTGACTCATATGCTTTCGCTGAAAAAGCGAAACATGGGATATGATGATAATGTGCCCGTCCAATAACGCGTGCTTCTGGTTTATCACATACTAATAAACTAATATCTGCATCCAATCTCTTTTCTTCTACCGCATTAACGAGAGATTGAAAGTTAGATCCGCTTCCAGAAGCAAAAACTGCTAATCTACTCATAGTGCTGTGCCCCCATTGAAGATAACGCCATCCCCTTGTACAGTACGACCAATAATACGAGCTGTTTCTCCTTGCTCTTCAAGAAGACGAACAATATCTTTTGCATCTTCTTCCCTTACCGCTACTACCATACCAATACCCATGTTAAAAATATTGAACATTTCTTTCTCTTCTAGTTTCCCAACTTCTTGAAGCAAATTGAAAATCGGCTGAATTTCCCAAGATCCAAGTTCAATCTCAGCACCAATTCCTTCTGGCAACATACGTGGAATATTTTCAATGAATCCACCACCTGTAATATGAGCCATACCGTACACTTCATGTTTTTTCAATAGTTCTAAAATAGGTTTGACATAAATTTTCGTTGGTTTTAATAACTCCTCACCAAGAGGTAGTTCTAAGCGTCCATAAATGCGATCTAAAGATAGTTCTCCATCTTCTAGTAACACTTTTCGTACTAAAGAGTAACCATTACTATGAATACCGCTAGATGCTAAGCCAATTAATACATGACCAGCTTCAATCTTTTCACCTGTTACAATTTTCTTTTTATCAACAATCCCAACTGTAAAACCAGCTAAATCGTATTCTTCCGTAGAATACATTCCTGGCATTTCAGCTGTTTCCCCACCAATTAATGCACAACCAGCTTGGCGACAGCCCTCTGATATACCTTTGACGATGTTTTCAATTTTACTAGGTTCAGCTTTACCACAAGCAATATAATCAAGGAAGAAAAGCGGCTCTGCCCCTTGGACAACAATATCATTTACACACATCGCTACTGCATCAATACCAATTGTGTCATGTTTATCTGCCATAAAAGCGAGCATCAATTTTGTTCCCACGCCATCTGTTCCAGATACTAATACAGGTTCTTCTAATGCAAATTTTGATAGATCAAACATACCTCCAAAACCGCCTAAACCGCCTAGTACTTCTTTTCTCATTGTTGTTTGTACGTGTTTTTTCATGCGAGATACCGCTTCATATCCAGCTTCAATATCTACTCCTGCTTGCTTATATGCATTCGCCATCGTTATTTACACCTCGTCTTTTAATTTCTCCCCATCCAGGGCGGCCGTTTTTAAGAAAGAAGCTAGCTTCTACATCAAAAGAAGTAGAAGCTTTTTTCACTTTCTTATTTCATACTTTCTAAAAGCTCTTGCTCATAATCATAAAGAGCTGTTGGATAGTCTCCATTGAAGTAAGCCATACATAGGCCGCCATATTTCCCTTCATATGGACGTCCAATTGCATCTACTAATCCATCTTCACTTAAAAATGTTAAAGAATCCGCTCCGATCATTTCACGGATTTCTTCTACTGTATTATTTGCTGCAATTAATTCTTTTCTCGTTTGAATATCAATACCATAGAAACATGGATATTTTAGAGGCGGTGAAGCAATTCTTACATGAACCTCTGTCGCTCCAGCTTCACGAAGCATACGAACAATTCGTTTGCTTGTCGTTCCTCTTACGATAGAGTCGTCAATCATAACAACTCGTTTCCCCTCAACTACACCTCTTACTGCGGAAAGCTTCATCTTTACCCCTTGCTCTCGCAGTTCTTGAGAAGGTTGAATAAACGTACGTCCAACGTAACGATTTTTAATTAATCCTAACTCATATGGAATACCTGTCGCCTCAGCATAACCGATCGCAGCTGAAATACTAGAATCTGGTACACCAGTAACAACATCAGCTTCAATAGGAGCTTCTGCCGCTAAACGTTTCCCCATGTTTTTACGTGCTGCGTGGACATTAATACCAGCGATATTAGAATCCGGACGCGCAAAGTAAATGTACTCCATACTACAAATTGCATGATCTACTTCATTTGTAAAACGATCTACGTGAATTCCTTCATCATTGATGATAAGTAATTCACCCGGTTCTACATCACGAATGTATGTTGCACCTACTACATCGAAAGCACATGTTTCTGATGCTACAACGTAAGCATCACCCATCTTTCCAATTGAAAGAGGACGGAACCCATTCGGATCTAGCGCAACAATCATTTCATTCCCAGTTAGTAAAAGGTATGCAAACGCACCTTTCACTTTATTTAGTGCCTCTTTTACACTTTCAATTAAAGAATCTTTCGTACTACGCTTAATAAGATGTAAAAGTACTTCTGTATCTGAACTCGTTTGAAAAATACTTCCCTCTGCCTCTAATTCGCGGCGAAGCATTTTTGCATTAATTAAATTTCCGTTATGAGCTAATGCCATACTATGATCAGAAAAACGGAATAATAATGGTTGAACGTTAGCTACTTCACTTCCACCAGCCGTCGCGTATCGTACGTGTCCGATTGCTGATTTTCCGTTCAATCCTTCTAGCTCACCTCTTGAGAACACTTCCGATATTAAACCTAATCCCTTGTGACCGACGATTTTTTCCCCATTATTTACAACAATGCCTGCGCCCTCTTGCCCACGGTGCTGCAAACTGTGCAATCCGTAGTACGAAACTTGTGCCGCATTTTCATGCCCCCAAATTCCAAAGACGCCACATTCTTCATTTAACCCCTTTATTTCAGCAAGCATGGGATTGCCCCTTTCCAAGCCTGTCTCATTTCATCTACATTTGCTGTAAGTAATACTTCATTTTCTTCATTATGAATTGTTACCTCATTTGTATCTGTCACTGCTCCAACTTGAATTGCTTCGACGACTTTCTCGAACGCTTCTTTGTTTTCACGTTTTACAGTTAGAACGAAGCGAGATTGTGATTCCGCAAATAATACCGCCGTTGCTTCACCGTCTAATTTCACAGTAGCACCTAAACCGTTAGCACCAATTGCACTTTCAGAAATTGCAACTGCTAAACCACCTTCAGCAACATCATGTGCCGATTGAACAAGGCCAGCTTGAATTGCTTCTAATACTTGTTTTTGGCGTTTTAATTCTACATCTAGATCGATACTTGGTGATTGGCCGAAAATTTTGCCGTGGACCATTTTCTGTAATTCACTTCCACCAAATTCAGCTTTCGTCTCTCCAATTACGTACACTAAATCGCCAGCTTGCTTAAATTCTTGTGTTGTTACATGTTTTAAATCATGGACAAGACCAACCATCCCAACAGTCGGTGTTGGATATACCGCTTCACCACTACGCTCGTTATACATCGATACGTTTCCGCCAATAACTGGCGTTTGTAATGTGCGACAAGCTTCACTCATACCATCTACCGATTTCTCAATTTGCCAGAAGATTTCCGGTTTTTCTGGGTTACCAAAGTTTAAGCAATCTGTAATTGCAAGTGGCTCTCCACCAGAACATACGATATTACGCGCTGCCTCTGCTACTGCAATTTTACCGCCCGTTTCTGGATCTAAGTAAATATAGCGAGAGTTACAATCTGTCGTCATTGCTAATCCTTTTTCTGTACCGCGTACACGTACAACCGCTGCATCTGAACCTGGTGTAACAACTGTGCTTGTGCGTACTTGATAATCATATTGATCATATACCCACTCTTTACTTGCAATTGTCGGTTGTTGTAGTAAAGCGAATAACGTTTCTTTATAATCTTCTACTTGCGGTGTTTCCACTTTCATCTGCTGGAACTCAGCAAAGTATGCTGCTTCTTTTGATGGTTTATGATAAATTGGCGCTTCTTCTGCAAGAGCATCTGCTGGTACTTCAGCTACCATTTCACCTTTATGGAATAAGCGAAGCATTTTGTCTTCCGTTACTTTCCCCATCGTAACTGCTGCAAGACCATACTTCTCAAATAAATCTACTATTTCTTGCTCTCTACCTTTTTTGATAACAATTAACATACGCTCTTGTGATTCAGATAGCATCATTTCATATGGTGTCATTCCCGTTTCACGCTGTGGTACATCATCTAAGTACATTTCAATACCCATACCTGCTTTACTTGCCATTTCTGCAGAAGATGAAGTTAAACCAGCAGCTCCCATATCTTGAATTCCAACAAGTGCATCAGACTGAATAAGTTCTAAACATGCTTCGATAAGAAGTTTCTCCATAAATGGATCTCCTACTTGAACTGCCGGACGTTTCGCTTCTGAGCTTTCAGATAGTTCTTCAGATGCGAATGTTGCACCGTGAATACCGTCACGACCAGTTGATGCTCCTACGTACATTACTGTATTGCCAGCACCGTGTGCTTGCCCTTTTTTAATATCCTCGTGGTTAATTAAACCTACGCACATTGCATTTACAAGTGGATTTCCTTCGTAACATGGATCGAATTGTACTTCGCCACCAACAGTAGGAATACCGATGCAGTTACCGTATCCTGCGATTCCTGCTACTACTTCTTCGAATAAATATTTCACACGTGGTGATTGTAGTTCACCGAAGCGAAGTGAGTTTAATAGAGCTACTGGACGTGCTCCCATAGAGAATACGTCACGGATAATACCACCAACGCCTGTTGCTGCTCCTTGATATGGTTCAATAGCAGAAGGATGGTTATGGCTTTCCATTTTAAATACAACCGCTTGATTATCACCGATATCTACAATTCCAGCGCCTTCTCCAGGGCCTTGCAGGACACGCTCACCTGTTGTTGGGAACTTGCGAAGAACTGGTTTTGAATTTTTATAACTACAATGTTCAGACCACATTACAGAGAATAAACCTGTTTCTGTATAATTCGGCAAACGGCCTAGAATCTTTTCAACCATGGCAAACTCTTCGTCTGTTAGCCCCATTTCCGCATATATACGCTCTTCTTTAATTTGTGTTGGATTTGGTTCAAGCATTAACGACATATGTTTCCCTCCACTGTTTTAAGATAGATTGAAAGACTTTTAACCCTTCAGCACCACCAAGCAATTCATCTACAGCACGCTCTGGGTGTGGCATCATACCAAGTACATTTCCCTTTTCATTTACAATACCAGCAATATCTGAAACGCTACCATTCGGATTTTCTACATAACGGAATGCGATTTGATTATTCTTTTCTAATTGTTTAAGAGTTACTTCATCACAATAGTAATTCCCTTCACCATGTGCAATTGGAATATTGATTACTTCATCTTTTTCATATTGTGATGTAAACATCGTTTCGTTATTTTCAACACGTAACTGAACCGTGCGACACATAAATTTTAAGTTTTCGTTTCTTATTAGTGCTCCTGGTAGTAATCCTGATTCAACAAGAATCTGGAATCCATTACACACTCCTAAAATTGGTTTTCCTTGCTCAGCAGCTTTTTGCACTGCTTTCATTGCGTTAGCAAAGCGAGAAATAGCACCACAACGTAAATAGTCACCGTAAGAGAATCCACCAGGTAGTAAAATTGCATCATATTCATCTAAATTCTCTTTATCGTGCCAAACGTAATCTACTTCTTCACCAAGCTCATCTTTAATTGCATGGAACATATCGACATCACAGTTCGAACCCGGAAATACTATTACGGCAAATTTCACTGTGCGACAACCTCCTCAACTTCATAACGGAAGTCTTCCATTACAACGTTTGCTAATAATTTTTCACACATTTCCTTTACCTTTGCGTCAAGGTCAGATACAGATTTATCAATTGTTAGTTCCATGTACTTTCCGATTCGAACATCCTGTACTTCTGTAAATGAAAGACTATGAAGTGCCCCTTTTACTGCTGTTCCTTGTGGATCTAATACGCTTTCTCTTAACGTTACATATACCTTAACTTTATACATGTGAAATTCCCCCTAAACGTTTTAAAATCTCTTCATAAGCTTCTGTTAAATTTCCAAGATCGCGACGGAATACGTCTTTATCAAACTTTTCATTGCTCGTTTCATCCCATAAACGGCAAGTATCTGGTGAGATCTCATCCGCTAATATGATTTCTCCTTCTTCCGTTACACCAAACTCTAATTTAAAATCTACTAATCTTACACGACAGCTTGCGAAATGCTCAATCAATACTTGATTGATTTGTAGAGCCATATCTCGTAATACGCTTACTTGCTCTGGTGACGCAACATTTAATACACGAATATGATCTTCCGTTACAAGCGGATCTCCTAAATCATCATCTTTGAAGTAAAATTCTACGATTGGTTCTGCAAGTACAGTTCCCTCTTCCATTCCTAATCGCTTTGAAAGGCTTCCTGCAATTACATTTCTTGTGACAACTTCTAAAGGAATAATACTCACTTTTTTTACAAGTTGCTCTGTTTCAGATAACTTCTCAATAAAATGTGTTTTTATTCCTACTTCTTGTAACTTTCTGAACAATAAAGTTGTAATCTCATTGTTCAAACGACCTTTTCCTGTAATCGTCTCTTTTTTCTCCCCATTGAAAGCAGTCGCACTATCTTTGTACTCTACCCAAACCATATCTGCTGATTCTGTACGATAAATTCTTTTTGCCTTACCTTCATACAGCAATTCTAGCTTTTGCATTTCGCAAGCCCCCTGTAGTTTGAAAAATGTGAATAATTTTTTTATAAAGAATGGCACAGAATGACTCTATTCTGTGCCATATAAAATTTTACGCTTCGTTTAATCCTAGGCGTTCAAAGATTGTATCAACATGTTGCATATGATGCTCATAGTTGAAGCATTCGTTAATTTCCTCTTGCGTTAATTTGCTCGTAATACGCTCATCAGCTTCTACAAGCTCTTTAAATTGTACTTGTGTTTCCCAAGCTTCCATCGCTTTAGGCTGTACGATATCATAAGCTTCTTCACGTACCATACCTTTGTCGATTAGTGTAAGCATTACGCGCTGAGAGTAAATTAAGCCGTATGTTCTTGTCATATTGCGTTTCATATTCTCCGGGTATACAGTTAAGTTTTTAACGATATTACCAAAGCGATTTAACATGTAATTTAATGCGATTGTAGCATCTGGTAGAATTACGCGTTCTGCTGAAGAGTGAGAAATGTCGCGCTCATGCCATAATGGAACATTCTCGTAAGCCGTCATCATATAACCGCGGATAACACGAGCTAAACCAGTCATATTTTCAGATCCAATTGGATTACGTTTATGTGGCATTGCAGAAGAACCTTTTTGACCTTTTGCGAAAGCCTCTTCAACTTCACGTGTTTCACTCTTTTGTAAACCACGAATCTCAACTGCCATCTTTTCAATAGATGTTGCGATTAGCGCAAGTGTTGACATGTAATGTGCATGACGATCACGTTGCAATGTTTGTGTTGAAATTGGTGCCGCTTCTAATCCTAAGTTTTCACAAACAAATTTTTCTACGAATGGATCAATGTTCGCGTATGTACCAACTGCACCAGATAATTTACCAACGCGAACTGTATCCGCAGCTTGTTTGAAACGCTCTACGTTACGTTTCATTTCTTCATACCAAAGACCAAGTTTTAAACCAAATGTCGTTGGCTCTGCATGAACACCGTGCGTTCTTCCCATCATAATCGTGTATTTATGCTCTTTCGCTTTGTTAGCTAAAATGCTAACGAAGTTTTCTAAGTCTTTTAACAAGATTTCATTTGCTTGTTTTAAGATGTAAGATAAAGCTGTATCTACTACGTCTGTAGATGTTAAACCGTAATGAACCCATTTGCGTTCTTCACCTAATGTTGGTGTTTCTGATACAGCACGAGTGAAAGCAACTACGTCATGACGTGTTTCTTTTTCAATTTCATAAATACGATCAATATCAAATGATGCATGCTCACGAATTTTTTTAACATCTTCTTTTGGAATATCGCCAAGCTCAGCCCATGCTTCACAAGCTAAAATCTCAACTTCTAACCATGCTTTAAATTTATTCTCTTCCGTCCAAATAGCACCCATTTCAGGGCGTGTATAACGATTAATCATCTTTTTCCCTCCAACAGTTGTTCTTGATGGTCCCAAATATGCAAACTCTTCGCTTTTTCTAGAGCGACTTCAATATTATCATTTAAAATATTAACATGCCCCATTTTTCGCTGCGCTTTTGCTTCTTCTTTTCCATACAAGTGTAAATAGCACCCGGTTAATCTATTCACTTGTCCTAGGACCCCTTCTATATGTTCGCCTAAAATGTTTACCATGACAACTGGTTTTAACAAATTTGTTTCTCCAAGAGGTAAATTACAGATTGCTCGAATATGTTGACCAAATTGACTCGTTTCACATGCATCCTGTGTATAGTGTCCTGAATTGTGAGGTCTTGGTGCTAATTCATTAATGTAAATCTCACCATTAGCTGTAGCAAACATCTCTACCGCTAGTGTTCCCACAAGTTCTAATTCATCCGCAAGTACCTTTGCGTAAGCAATTGCTTTTTGAGAAAGTTCTTCTGTAATGCGAGCTGGAACGATAGATTCATGTAAAATGTTATTCACATGAATATTTTCCGCTACTGGAAACACTTTCGTTTCACCACTTACACTACGAATGACAATAGCTGATACTTCTTTTTCAAAAGGCACCCATTTTTCTAGAATGCATTCTGCTTCATTCGCAAGATTTCGTGCCTTCTCAACATCAGCTTCACTTCTTAAAACAACTTGCCCTTTCCCATCATATCCACCTGTCGTTGTTTTTAAGACGGAAGGATATGATAACTCAGCAATCGCTTTAGTAAGCTGCTCTTGATTTTGAACTAATCTATACGTCGCTACCGGTAACCCGGCTTTTTCAATTGCATTCTTTTCTGTAAAACGATTTTGCGTTTTATTTAACAACTGACTACCTTGTGGTAAGTAAGCATGTTTTTCAAGCCATTGTAAACATCTATAATCAATATTCTCAAATTCATATGTGACAACATCACTTATCTCTGCTAAATGCTGAATTGCTTTTAAATCGTCATATGGTGCAACAATTTCAACATCAGCAACTTGTGCACATGGTGAATGCTTTGTAGGATCTAAAACAGCAATTTTATATCCCATCTCCTTAGCTGCCAATGCCATCATTCTTCCAAGCTGGCCGCCTCCAATAATGCCGATTGTTTTTCCAGGTAAAATGATTCTCGTCATACTAGCTCACTACCTTCACGCACATCTTTTTCAATCGCTTCTCGTCTCAATTCCAATGCATCATGTATATCATCATGGAATGATCCAAGTATTTGTGCAGCAAGTAATCCAGCATTTGTTGAACCAGCTTTACCAATTGCAACAGTTGCAACTGGAACCCCTCCTGGCATTTGGACGATGGATAATAATGAATCTAATCCGTTTAACGCTTTTGATTGAACTGGAACGCCAATTACAGGAAGATTTGTCTTCGCTGCAACCATTCCTGGTAAATGCGCTGCTCCACCAGCTCCAGCAATAATAACTTTCAATCCACGTTCACGAGCCGTCTCTGCATATTCAAACATATAATCCGGAGTCCGATGAGCGGATACAACTTTTTTCTCATACGGTATATTTAATTCATCTAAAATGTCACAAGCAAATTTCATTGTTTCCCAGTCTGACGTACTTCCCATTATGACTCCAACTAGTGATTTCATATTAGAATCCCCCCGATTCAAATAAAAAAAGCCTGAAATAGAACAGTTTCTCTTTTACTATGAGAGAAAGCGCTCTACTCAGGCATACGTATCCCTTGTGAATAGAAAAATACCGAGTGACTTTCCCTCATAGTCTAACGAATAACGGTCGTTAGGTAGAGACTTGCAGGCCATATCCCCGCGATTATATGAGGTCTTATATATTATTGTTTCTATGGCTATATTAACAATATTTTATAAACAATGTCAATAAATAATCGAATGTTTTTTTACTAGTTACCAATAACGTTCGTGTTTTAGTTATATTCAAAAGAAGAATTGCAACTATATGCAAGAAGGAAAGGGAATTAGAATATATATTTCTAGAGATCTATTTTACGTACAATTGTTTATATGGTACTTCAGTACATTTTAATAAAAGTATATAAACTCTTATTCTCTATACATCAATAGAACTTATATTATAGCGATTTAATTTTTAGGGGGAGAATAACCGTGAAAAAAAATAACTATGCTATTATCTTATTTATTTTTCTCTATCGCAGTAATTGCTATAATGATTGAATACTTATTTATATCATCCCATTTTTTCTACTCTCATTTTTTAAAATATATACTTATAATAGAAATAATGTTTCCTGTTCTTAAGTATTATTTTAGGGCAGTCGGAAAATCAGGAACACCAAAAATCATTGCCATTATTTTAAACAGTCTCTATTTCATTCTTTTTTCATTTTTGGCGTTATTAAATTTATGGATTATGACATTTGGTAAATAAAAATAAACACAAAAAAGACGAGTCATTCTGACTCGTCTTAAGCTTGCTTGGCGACGTCCTACTCTCACAGGGACAAGGTCCCAACTACCATCGGCGCTAGAGAGCTTAACTTCCGTGTTCGGTATGGGAACGGGTGTGACCTCTCTGCCATCATCACCAAACTATGAAGGCATATTCCTTCAAAACTAGATAACATTTGCTTCATATTATATGGTTAAGTCCTCGATCTATTAGTATTCGTCAGCTCCACATGTCACCATGCTTCCACCTCGAACCTATCAACCTGATCATCTTTCAGGGATCTTACTAGCTTACGCTATGGGAAATCTCATCTTGAGGGGGGCTTCATGCTTAGATGCTTTCAGCACTTATCCCTTCCGCACATAGCTACCCAGCTATGCCCTTGGCAGAACAACTGGTACACCAGCGGTGCGTCCATCCCGGTCCTCTCGTACTAAGGACAGCTCCTCTCAAATTTCCTACGCCCACGACGGATAGGGACCGAACTGTCTCACGACGTTCTGAACCCAGCTCGCGTACCGCTTTAATGGGCGAACAGCCCAACCCTTGGGACCGACTACAGCCCCAGGATGCGATGAGCCGACATCGAGGTGCCAAACCTCCCCGTCGATGTGGACTCTTGGGGGAGATAAGCCTGTTATCCCCGGGGTAGCTTTTATCCGTTGAGCGATGGCCCTTCCATTCGGAACCACCGGATCACTAAGCCCGACTTTCGTCCCTGCTCGACTTGTAGGTCTCGCAGTCAAGCTCCCTTATGCCTTTGCACTCTACGAATGATTTCCAACCATTCTGAGGGAACCTTTGGGCGCCTCCGTTACACTTTAGGAGGCGACCGCCCCAGTCAAACTGCCCACCTGACACTGTCTCCCGGGTCGATAAGACCCGTAGGTTAGAATTTCAATACAGTCAGGGCGGTATCCCACCAGCGCCTCCACCGAAGCTAGCGCTCCGGTTTCAATGGCTCCCGCCTATCCTGTACAAACTGTACCAAAATTCAATATCAGGCTACAGTAAAGCTCCACGGGGTCTTTCCGTCCTGTCGCGGGTAACCTGCATCTTCACAGGTACTATAATTTCACCGAGTCTCTGGTTGAGACAGTGCCCAAATCGTTACACCTTTCGTGCGGGTCGGAACTTACCCGACAAGGAATTTCGCTACCTTAGGACCGTTATAGTTACGGCCGCCGTTTACTGGGGCTTCAGTTCAGAGCTTCGCTTACGCTAACCCCTCTCCTTAACCTTCCAGCACCGGGCAGGTGTCAGCCCCTATACTTCGCCTTACGGCTTCGCAGAGACCTGTGTTTTTGCTAAACAGTCGCTTGGGCCTATTCACTGCGGCTTTCCGTTAAGAAAGCACCCCTTCTCCCGAAGTTACGGGGTCATTTTGCCGAGTTCCTTAACCAGAGTTCTCTCGCACACCTTAGGATTCTCTCCTC
>NZ_CP043830.1:305000-310000 GCF_008432245.1 Bacillus sp. BS98 | reverse complement strand
TTTAAAAGATGGAGTAGCTGCTTCTGAAATAGAAAAGCAAGAATATCTTAAAATACTTTATATGAAATCAAATAACTTAAAACATCTAGTTGATGAAATATTCAATATGGCAAAGCTAGACGCCAATGAATTCCCACTAAAAGAAGAAGAACTCGACTTTTCTGAAGTTACTAGAGAAGCTTTAATCGATTTTTTACCTGAACTCTCAAAACAGAATATCGAACTACAGGTTCTTATACCAGAATCTACTTGTCCTATCATCGCAGATCACCTTAGCCTTATGCGAATTATAGGTAATTTAATAAAAAATGCCATTTATTACGGAAAAGATGGGAAAACAGTAGGAATCGAACTACTAGAAACCAATACAGAATATGAACTTCTTATTTGGGACAAAGGCCCTGGCATTCCAAAACATGATTTACAAAACATATTTGAGCGAATGTACCGAAGCGAACAATCAAGAACCTCCTCTTTTGGTGGTAGCGGTCTCGGGCTTTCGATTTCTAAAGCGCTCGTGGAGAGAAATGGTGGGCATATATGGGTTGAAAGTATCCCATGGAAACGAACTACTTTTGGTTTTTCCATTCCAAAATACACTTCTTTTAAGAAATAGTTAAGAAATGATTAATATGCAGTTAAGCCTTCCTTCTTATTATGTAAGTAAGAACTTATAGAAAGTAGGTGTCTCCTATACATACAATTATAAAAACGACTAACCTTACTAAAGTATATGGCACTCAAAAATCAGTAGATAATCTAAATATTAATGTTCAACAAGGAGAGGTTTATGGATTCATAGGACGCAACGGTGCGGGCAAAACAACAACCATACGTATGCTACTTAGCCTTATAAAGCCTACAAGTGGAAATATTGAAATATTCGGAGAAGACTTATTTCAAAATCAAAAAAATATTTTAAGAAGAATTGGTTCTATCGTTGAGGTTCCAGGGTTTTATGAAAACTTAACTGCAAAAGAAAACTTATTAATTAATGCAAAGATAATTGGGATCCACAAAAAGAATGCCATTGAAGAAGCATTAGAAATAGTAGGCTTACAGCATGAAACAAAAAAGTTAGTAGGAAAGTATTCTTTAGGAATGAAGCAGCGCTTAGGAATTGCACGTGCTCTTCTCCACTACCCTGAACTACTCATACTAGATGAACCAACTAATGGACTCGATCCAATCGGTATTAAAGAAATGCGAAAACTCATTAAATCTTTAGCTCAGGAAAGAAATATAACGATACTCATTTCTAGTCACATATTAGTTGAAGTAGAACAACTAGTCGATCGTATGGGAATTATCCATGAAGGAAAGTTACTAGAAGAAGTTTCTCTTGATACGCTACGCAAAACCAACCGTAAGTACATAGAATTTCAAGTGAATAATGACAATAGAGCCACGATGCTATTAGAAAATCATCTTCAAATTTTTGATTATGAAGTACATGATGAAGGGAATATTCGTATTTATTCTCATTTTGGACAGCAAGGACACATAAACAGAACATTCGTTCTTAATGATGTCGATGTATTAAAAATGGCGATGAGCGAAGACAGATTAGAAGATTATTTCACCAATCTAGTTGGAGGTGGAACAATTGGTTAATCTGCTCTATACAGAACTATTAAAATTAAAACGTTCCAATATGTTTTTAATTAGCATTATCGGGGCTGGTGTCGCACCCTTCTTAGTGGTCGTAGCGTCTTATATACACATAAAAACAAAACAACCTACTCCAACTATTTTGTTCCATCAACTATTCACCGAAGTTAACTTATATACTACTTTAATTATAGGATTCCCCTTATATGGGGTAGTGATTGCTTATCTGTTTACCCGTGAATATACAGAAGATACACTAAAACATTTACTAACTATTCCAGTCTCACGCATTAGCTTTATTATAAGTAAGTTCATCATTCTCTTTCTTTGGATTATAATGCTTACTTTAGTCGCTTGGACACTAACTTTATTATTAGGGCTAATAGGTAGCTTCCCTGGATTTAGTACCATCTTACTCTTAAGCTCTCTCGTAAAATTTTTAATATGTGGTGGACTTCTCTTTCTATTGTCTTCACCTATTGTACTATTAACCGTTGTAATGAAGACCTATGTACCACCTATTATATTAACGGTCATTATTACAATGATTAACCTTATGCTCGTGAACTCTAAACATAAAGATCTATTTCCGTGGACCGCTACTCTAGATATCGCAAATAACGAATTACAACCCACATATCCACCAGAGTATTCTTATATCATCATTGCAGCAACAGCAATTTTCGGATTTATTGCAACACTATTCTATTTTAAGAGAGTAGATATTCATTAATTTATAGGAGTGAAACTATGAGCGATATCATCATTGCCTTCATACTCGGTATTGTAGAGGGATTAGCAGAATTTTTACCTATCTCTTCTACTGGCCACCTTATATTAGTCGGACATTTATTAGGCTTCGAAGGAGAAAGAGCAAAGACCTTTGAAATCGTTATACAGTTAGGCGCAATTTTAGCTATTGCGATTTTATACTATAAACGCCTTGTTTCTTTATGTAATATTAAACCTCTTCTACGAAAAGAGAAAAAATTCAACGCATTCCATGTATTTCTTGGTGTATTCCCAGCGGTAGTTGCTGGATTACTATTACATGGTGTTATTAAAACATACTTATTTCAGCCATATACTGTCGTCATTGGACTTGTAGCAGGAGCAATTCTTATGATTTTTGCAGAAGTAAAAAAGACAGAAGCAACCGCCTATTCACTGGATGATTTAACCTACCGTCAAGCATTAACAATTGGATTATTTCAATGCTTAGCGGTATATCCTGGCTTCTCTAGAGCTGGCTCTACTATTTCTGGAGGGTTATTAGCGAAAGTAAATTATAAGACCGCATCTGAATTCTCTTTTCTCATTGCTCTTCCTGTAATGGTTGGAGCTACAGGCTTAGACTTATTAAAAAGTTGGAAGTATTTAAGCGTTGATGACATCCCTATGTTTGCGGTAGGATTCATTACCTCTTTTATAGTAGCAATGCTAGCCGTAGTAACTTTTTTGAAGCTTTTAGAGAAGATCGGTTTAAAACCTTTTGCATATTATCGTATTTTGCTGGCTATCTTATTTACGCTGTTCATATTGCTATAGATTCATATAAGTCACATATTACTAAACTGATATTCAAGTTGGAATATCAGTTTTTTCTCTATTTCACCTCTAGTATTACTCACTTCAATATGGCATAGTTGTAATAAACCGCCCTTAATAATCCGAATATTCTTCAAACAGTTATATCCTTTACCGTACGACACAATTGGAAAATTAAAAATCCCATATATGGACAGAACGTGTTTACAAACCATATTCATTCCGCATATTCTCTTTCTTAATTCACAACACACCGATACAAATTTTAAATGAGTACAAAGGCATACAAATAAGTAAATTTCTCAGGGATTATAAAAAGACTACATATTAATTAGAGTGAGGTAACGATACAAATGAATCCATTAGCACAAACATATTGGGATACTTATTGGGGAAACAATGAAAAACCAGCATCTGTTACAGCTTGGCAATTTGGGGATTCCCCTAATTATCTTGCACAATTAGTAATTGATGGTATCAAAACCGCAACATGCTCCTGTCACATTTTTTATGAGTTAGAAAATGAACCACTACCGACGACTAATGATTATAGTATTATACTCAATAGTCAGGATGAACCTGTAGCGATTATTAAAACAATAGAAGTAACTGTAACACCGATGAATGAAGTAAGCGAAGAATTCGCTATCGCTGAAGGCGAAGGAGATTGCACGTATAATTACTGGAAAGACACCCATGTTCGTTTTTTTACAAAGGAACTAAATGAGTTTGGTTTTACTTTTTCTGAAGATATGCTACTCGTTTGCGAACGATTTGAGCTCATTGATGTGAAAAATACAGCAGAACTATAATAAACAGAGCTTTACTGAATTTTCATGTTGCTATTTTTTAACACAAATAAGCTCGTTATTTATAGCTCAAGAAAACTACAGATAACGAGCTTATTTTATAAAACATAAAAAAGACGAGTCATTCTGACTCGTCTTAAGCTTGCTTGGCGACGTCCTACTCTCACAGGGACAAGGTCCCAACTACCATCGGCGCTAGAGAGCTTAACTTCCGTGTTCGGTATGGGAACGGGTGTGACCTCTCTGCCATCATCACCAAACTATGAAGGCATATTCCTTCAAAACTAGATAACATTTGCTTCATATTATATGGTTAAGTCCTCGATCTATTAGTATTCGTCAGCTCCACATGTCACCATGCTTCCACCTCGAACCTATCAACCTGATCATCTTTCAGGGATCTTACTAGCTTACGCTATGGGAAATCTCATCTTGAGGGGGGCTTCATGCTTAGATGCTTTCAGCACTTATCCCTTCCGCACATAGCTACCCAGCTATGCCCTTGGCAGAACAACTGGTACACCAGCGGTGCGTCCATCCCGGTCCTCTCGTACTAAGGACAGCTCCTCTCAAATTTCCTACGCCCACGACGGATAGGGACCGAACTGTCTCACGACGTTCTGAACCCAGCTCGCGTACCGCTTTAATGGGCGAACAGCCCAACCCTTGGGACCGACTACAGCCCCAGGATGCGATGAGCCGACATCGAGGTGCCAAACCTCCCCGTCGATGTGGACTCTTGGGGGAGATAAGCCTGTTATCCCCGGGGTAGCTTTTATCCGTTGAGCGATGGCCCTTCCATTCGGAACCACCGGATCACTAAGCCCGACTTTCGTCCCTGCTCGACTTGTAGGTCTCGCAGTCAAGCTCCCTTATGCCTTTGCACTCTACGAATGATTTCCAACCATTCTGAGGGAACCTTTGGGCGCCTCCGTTACACTTTAGGAGGCGACCGCCCCAGTCAAACTGCCCACCTGACACTGTCTCCCGGGTCGATAAGACCCGTAGGTTAGAATTTCAATACAGTCAGGG
>NZ_CP043830.1:297500-300000 GCF_008432245.1 Bacillus sp. BS98 | reverse complement strand
TAATTTCAGTCTATTTTCTTTGCTAAATATAAAAAGATACCTCATATATATAAGGTATCTTTTTAACATTTTTAATTATATAAAACATACTGTTTAACAGTCCCGACTCTACACCTTATTACCTTTTAATAGATTACGTATTTTTTGCTTATCCGCCCATCCTACTCCAATTAAAACTAGACTTGCCCCCATTATTACCCTCCATGTCAGAGATTCATTTAATAGGATAATTGAAGTAACAATGCTTATTAACGGTAATGCATTTAAATATAATCCACTTACTGATGCAGAAACTCTCTCTAGCGCTTTATTCCAGAACCAATATGCTAAAATTGTTGCTCCAATAACAAGGTACATTACACTAAATCCCGTTTTCCAAGTTTCAATCTTTGGGAAACCGTAATAAAGAATTTCTACCAAGGCAAACGGCAATAGAATAACAGCTCCGATAATTAAAGTTAATGTGGTAAATACCTCATTTGATAAATACTGTTCTTGTTTTGGTCGTTTTAACAAAACTGTGTAGAAAGCAAATAGAAAAGTGCTCAATAATATAAGTACATCTCCTATTAAAGATACTTCTTGATCAACACCTTTAGATGGAATCGTAATAAAGAGTACTCCTATAGCCCCCAATATAATTCCTATCCAATAATTCAACCGAATTTTCTCTTTCAAAAAGAATGCTGAAAATAGAATTGTAACTAATGGTAATGCAGCATCTATGATACTAACATGTAATCCACTTGTTAAAGAAATGCCGTAGGATGTAAACATAAAATATCCAGCTACACCGGTAAAAGCTAACAAACTCATTCTTTTCCATGGAACTTTTTTATGTACAACTGATTTTTGTAGTTGTTTAAATGAGAATAGCATACAAATTCCACCCGCAAAGAAAAGACGAATAAACAACAAAGTAAACGGTTGAATAGATTCTAACGCCCATTTCGTTGGCGCAATGGCTGTCCCCCATAATATAACAGCCACTAATAACATGCATATTTCTTTCATAATCCCCCACACCCATCAAAAATATATGTTAACTACCTTAATTATAGATTCAGCCTTATGTAAAACCCTAAAAAAACAAAGAGGTTATGTAAGAGTAAAAATTTTTTTGTTCATTTTACAACTAAATTCATGCAAAAGGTAATTCTTACCTTTAATTTACATTTAAATATATTACTTTATAACCTTCTTATCACTTTATATCGTTTCTATTTTATCTTTTTTCTTCTTTAGGACTATTAAAATTATAGATTATAACAGCTGATAAATAAAAATAAACATAAAAAAACCTAAGTCGAATCGACTTAGGTTTTTGCTTGGCGACGTCCTACTCTCACAGGGACAAGGTCCCAACTACCATCGGCGCTAGAGAGCTTAACTTCCGTGTTCGGTATGGGAACGGGTGTGACCTCTCTGCCATCATCACCAAACTATGAAGGCATATTCCTTCAAAACTAGATAACATTTGCTTCATATTATATGGTTAAGTCCTCGATCTATTAGTATTCGTCAGCTCCACATGTCACCATGCTTCCACCTCGAACCTATCAACCTGATCATCTTTCAGGGATCTTACTAGCTTACGCTATGGGAAATCTCATCTTGAGGGGGGCTTCATGCTTAGATGCTTTCAGCACTTATCCCTTCCGCACATAGCTACCCAGCTATGCCCTTGGCAGAACAACTGGTACACCAGCGGTGCGTCCATCCCGGTCCTCTCGTACTAAGGACAGCTCCTCTCAAATTTCCTACGCCCACGACGGATAGGGACCGAACTGTCTCACGACGTTCTGAACCCAGCTCGCGTACCGCTTTAATGGGCGAACAGCCCAACCCTTGGGACCGACTACAGCCCCAGGATGCGATGAGCCGACATCGAGGTGCCAAACCTCCCCGTCGATGTGGACTCTTGGGGGAGATAAGCCTGTTATCCCCGGGGTAGCTTTTATCCGTTGAGCGATGGCCCTTCCATGCGGAACCACCGGATCACTAAGCCCGACTTTCGTCCCTGCTCGACTTGTAGGTCTCGCAGTCAAGCTCCCTTATGCCTTTGCACTCTACGAATGATTTCCAACCATTCTGAGGGAACCTTTGGGCGCCTCCGTTACACTTTAGGAGGCGACCGCCCCAGTCAAACTGCCCACCTGACACTGTCTCCCGGGTCGATAAGACCCGTAGGTTAGAATTTCAATACAGTCAGGGCGGTATCCCACCAGCGCCTCCACCGAAGCTAGCGCTCCGGTTTCAATGGCTCCCGCCTATCCTGTACAAACTGTACCAAAATTCAATATCAGGCTACAGTAAAGCTCCACGGGGTCTTTCCGTCCTGTCGCGGGTAACCTGCATCTTCACAGGTACTATAATTTCACCGAGTCTCTGGTTGAGACAGTGCCCAAATCGTTACACCTTTCGTGCGGGTCGGAACTTACCCGACAAGGAATTTCGCTACCTTAGGACCGTTATAGTTACGGCCGCCGTTTACTGGGGC
>NZ_CP043830.1:285000-292500 GCF_008432245.1 Bacillus sp. BS98 | reverse complement strand
ATACAAAGGTTCCTGTGATAGGTTTTAAAAATGCTGGAGGTTTTGAGGATGTTGTTACAGAAAAAACCGGTGCCTTAGTAGACTTTTTAAACTTACCAAAAATGGTCGAAAGAATATATGAACTTATTGGAGATGAAGAGTTACGCTTACAAAAGGGGAGCTTTGGCCAAGAGCTCATTGAAAAAAACTTTAATTTTCTTAATTACATTTATCAATTATTAGCGCTTCTCGAACATAATTACAAAAAAATAAGTGTAATTGTACCAAACTATAATTATGAACACTACTTACCTGACCGAGTCAGATCAATATTAAACCAAACCTACCCCCTTTACGAACTAATTTTCCTAGACGACGCCTCTACTGACAATAGCGTATCAACATTTGAAAAGCTGCTCTCAAAAGAAAATAAGCCTCATCTGAAAGTTCAACGAATTATTAACGAAAAAAACTCTGGTTCTGTATTTAAACAATGGATAAAAGGAATCTCCGAAGCAACCGGTGATTATATTTGGATCGCAGAATCAGATGACTTATGTGAGAAGACATTTTTACAAGAGGTGATACATGGATTTCATATAAATAACAAGGTTACCTTAAGCTACACACAATCAAAACAAATAGACGAACAAGGAAATGTAATAGCTGATCATTATTTAAATTACACAAATGATATCGATAAAGAAAAATGGAAAACCCCCTATTTTCGAAAAGGCATAGATGAAATACAAGATACGTTACTTATTAAAAACACTATACCTAATGTCTCAAGTGTAGTGTTTAAAAACATAGATATAAAAAACACAGAAAAACGACTAGCAAAATTTAAAATTGCTGGTGATTGGTTTTTCTATGTTTCCATCCTGCAAGAGGGACATATTCACTTTAATCCAAAGTCCCTAAACTATCATAGACGACATACAAATAGTGTAACGAAAACAGAAGATTCATATTCTCATTATAATGAAGTTGTACAAATGCAGAATTTCATTAAAAAGAACTTTACTATCGACGATATTTCTAAAATGAAGATGTATACATATAGAAAATACCTAAAAACATACTTGAACATTTAGCCTTGAACTTTATTTACTATCCGCATTTTTTATAAGACGCTACTATTATTTAGGGGGAATACTCTTTGAAAGCATTTATAGAGGAAAATAAAAACTTAATTTCTCAAATCGCAAACAACTACAATGTAAACGCAAATATCCATCCTGAGGATCACATTTTTCAATTCCTTGTCACTAATCCAGTCTTTCCTTCTAAAAAAGAAGCGATAGATTATTATTTTAAAGATGGACAAAAATCAGCACAAATACTCTTAGACTTAATTACTTCCTTTTATCCTCCTGCAGACAATCCAATTAAATTATTAGAATTTGCATCTGGATATGGCTGCGTAACACGCCATTTATTAAATCTACAAGCAAACTTGAGTATAACTGCTTGTGATATACATGAAGAAGCTATTACTTTTATTGAAAACACATTAAATCATTCTTCTATATTATCTCATCCTGAACCTGAACATTTAAAATTGGAAACTTCTACGTACGATATTGTTTTTTGTCTATCCTTTTTTTCTCATATGCCTGATACAACTTGGTTTCGTTGGCTTCAAACATTGTATAGTGCTGTTTCACCTGGTGGTTTATTCATTTTCACCACCCATGGGTATCAAAGTAAAAAATACTTTGGATTTCCAAATTTAAATGAACAAGGCTATTGGTTCCTTCCTTCTAGTGAACAATTCGATTTAGATGTTAACCAATATGGCCAAACGATAGTTAGCCCCTCTTACGTGTGTGACAAAATTAAGTTATTACCCTATAACCCTATCATTAAAAAATACACTGAAGGGTTTTGGTGGGATCATCAAGATCTTTGGGTAATAAAAAAAGAAATAAAATAATAAACCATGCTCTGCTTATATAAGTAGAGCATGGTTTATTATTTTTTACTATATAAGAACTCTTCAATCCATAACTTATTTAATCTAATTCCACTTTTGAAATCTATTTTAGGTTCCCAATTAAATTCTTGTCTCACCTTATCTATATTTAAAATGATTTTTTGAACATTTTCTTGTTTTGGTTTATAACAGATAAAGTCTACTTTTCTTTCTGTTATTTTCTCCAATTCCACTATAATTCGTTTTAAAGAAAGACCTTTGCCACTTCCTATATTATATACACAAGATTTCAATCGATTTAATTGTGATAGTTGTATAGTAATTTCAACTAAATCATCGATATAAATATAATCTCTAATAATCTCTTGTGGATTCCCGTATATATTAATCCTTTCATTACTAAGATGTTGGTACAAAAAACAATTTATTGCCCCAACTTTCTTTAAAGGATTTTGATATTTCCCATATGGATTAGAGTATCTACATACAACATAGTCGATGCCGTAGTTTCGCTTATAAAAATACAAATAATTCTCAAGCGAAACTTTTGTGATTCCATATGGAGAAAGTGGTTTCAACGGATGCTTCTCATCAATAGGCAAATATTCAGGTTCCCCATAAACTGTACCCCCTGAAGATGCTAATACAATTTTTTTAATACGAAAATCTTTAACACTTTCCATGAAATTAAGAAAAAAAAGGCTACTGTTAATATCCCCAAAAATATCTTCGATGGAAGTTGCTACATTAGACGTCGCAGCTAAATAAATAATAATATCCACATTCACTAAAGCTTTATATATATCTTCAACATTTTCTAAATCACCTGTAATAAATTCAACTTCATTTATAATATTTCGAGGGAAATTATTTATATGCCTGGAAAATACTTTTACATTTTGCCCCTGTTCTAATAAACCTAACGTGAGGTTAATACCAATGAAACTATTTCCACCTACTATTAAATAATTATTCTTCCTCATAATATCCTCTCTCTAGTAAGCAAATTTTTTACTCGTCACACCTAGAAATGCAAATACATGAACTCGATCATTTTTATTATTCATCCTCTTGTAATTGTATGCCCCTTATACATTTTCATTATCTTTATTTTATATTTTCATTTTAGAATCACTACCTTATCTAAAGTGTCCGAAAAAACACTCATAATATTTACTCACCCCCATGAATATAGTTTATTAATAAAAAATCAACCTTCTCTTCCTATATTTCCACTCGTGTATTCCATTTAAAGAAGCTTCTACATACACAAAACTCTCGAAAAAGGAGTACAGAACTCATGAAAAATATAAATCAAAAACTTTTAAACCACGTAATTCTACATAAAGATCGAATTCCACACTTCCATAAAGACTTTCCCCTTATACTATTTTGGAGTCATAGAAGCGGATGCACCACATTAGCTAATTGGTTCTTTTTTCAAATTGGATTATATACTGAAGCAAAGAAATACAATGACTTTATTCATTACTATGAGTTCTGGGTATACAAAAACAAAGAAAATTACATACCTGAGTTACAAAATGTTCTTCTAAAAGGGAAAAAAGATGTTTGTAAACTCGTACGAAATCCCTATACAAGGGCCGTTAGCTCATTTCTATTACTTGCTGACAATCCATATGCTAGCCCACAATGGGAAAGTATCCGAAAATGTTTTTATAATGACAAATATAGTAATGAAGGAATATCATTTAAACAATTTTTATATTACGTTCAAGCACTTGGTCCCAACTCCCTAGTAATGGATATACATTTTAGTCAGCAATATGTTCAGGGGGAAGAAGCCTTCATCCAACGCTACATACCTTTAGAAGATTTTAATAAGCAAATTCCCAAAATAGAAGACGAATACGGTTTAATTAAGTCCGACCTAGCCATACTTACGAATTCAGATCATCATCGCACTCATAAGATGATGTATGAAGGCAGCTATGCAGAACTTAGCATTACAGATGAAGCCTTCCCCCGATTTCCAACATATAAAAGCTTTTACGATAAAGAAACTATGGATTTAGTTACAGAAATATATGCACAGGACTTTGAAATGTATCCATACAAGAAAGGGATATTTTAAGTCTATACATTCTTCAATGAATAAAAGCGAATGTCTCGCATAGCATAAATTGACACTGTAATTCGCGCGAGATTATCCCTCAGCTGGTTATCCCCTTCTATCAATCGTACTTGTATGAGTTTCCTAATTTTCAGCCACTCTCTTTGATTCCTTTGATTGTTGAAGTGTGTCATACTATCCATCAATACATTGCATTTAAAACAGGAGTGATGTCATGTGGAAGACAATTTGAAACACAATACTGGGTACTGCGTTATTTGCGAGAAGGAAACTACATTTATAGAACATAATGATTGGCTTAGAGATCATTACTTATGTTCTACATGCCAATCTATACCAAGGCAGCGAGCTTTAATCCATGTTTTAAATACATTTTTTCCAAAATGGAATTCCTATAATATCCACGAATCCTCTCCTGGAGGAATTACAACTCAGCTACTAATAAAAAACTGTAAAAACTATACATATTCTCAATACTTTAAAAACTATCCTCTCGGCCAATACTTTCAAGGAATTAGATGTGAAAATTTAGAAGACATGACCTTCCCAAGTGAATTTTTTGATTTATTCATTACTCAAGATGTTTTTGAACATGTCATGACGCCAAACAAGGCATTTAAAGAAATAGAACGAGTATTAAAACCTGGTGGTGCTCATGTATTTACTGTCCCTTGGTATCATACACTCACAAAGACTGTGCAAAGAGCAAGAGTGAATAAAGAAGTAATTGAGCATATTGAAGAGCCCATTTATCATGGAAACCCTATCGATGAGAATGGGTCTTTAGTAACATTTGATTGGGGGCTAGATATGATTGAATATATTTACACACAGGCAAATATGTATACTACTGTTTATTTACAAAAGGATAGATCATTAGGGTTAGATGCTGAATTTTTGCATGTTTTTATTAGTACAAAAAAATCGTAAATAAATTTTATCATTATGTAATTTGGAGGTTTAACAAATGAATAATTTTAAGTTAGGAAGTGATTTTGATAACCTTGTTAGTCCATTATCTGACTTTGAACTTCTAAATCTATTTATACAAAGTTGCTCAGAAACAACAATAAACGGTGTACCCGTACCTATGTTCCCCCCTGAAGAAATCCAAAAACAATTTGTAGGTGCTTCCTATGAACACGCCCTATATGAAGCATATTTGTTTTATAGTCATATAAAAACATACGCTCAAAATTTAGGAGTTCCCTTGAATAAAGAAAGTAAAGTTTTAGACTTTGGTTGCGGTTGGGGACGAATTATACGCTTCTTGTTCAAAGATGTTCGGGATGAAAATCTGCTTGGGATTGATGTAGACCCCTTCATGATTACTCTTTGCAATGAAACATTAGGAAGAGGGATATATAAAACCGCAAGCCCACAACCTCCTGTAGAATTTATTCGTGACAATTCATTAGACATCATATTCGCTTATTCTGTATTCTCACATTTATCCGAAGAAACTGCAGAAAATTGGATAAAAGAATTTTCAAGAATTCTGCGTCCAGGTGGAATCTTCATCGCAACAACACAGGCACGATATTTTCTCGATTTTTGTCAACAATTCAAGGAACACCCTGAATTAATTCAAACAGGATGGCATAAAACTTTATCTCAGGCTTTTCCAGATATACATCGCGCTATCTCGGATTATGAACATGGGAATTTTGTACACAGTCCTACTGGTGCAGGAGATGTTAGAGATAGCAGCTTTTATGGAGAAACTGTTATACCTATGACCTATATTAAAAAGCATTATGAGAAGTATCTAAAACTGCGGGATTTTTTTGATGATGTAAACCGGTTACCACAGGCCCTATTTGTTCTCCAGAAAGATTAACTTCTTTCGTTCATAGTAATCCGCTTAATTTCATGATGAATGATACTTTTTATTTCAGACATATATATGAGAGCACCCAAGACTCTCGTATTAAGCAAACTATAAAACTAAATCCAATACGTAGCATACAAAAACAGTAAGAGAATATAAAATCTCTCGTTTTAAACTTGCTCCACAAAATCAAAAGTAACTTCCCACCACTTGAACTTCGAAGAACATAAGGGGGATATAGCTTGAAAATAATCGCTTTTTACTTACCACAATTCCATCAAATAAAAGAAAATGATCGCTGGTGGGGTAAAGGTTTTACTGAATGGACGAATACTAAAAATGCACAACCTTTATTTTCAGGACATTATCAACCTAGGGAACCTTATCAAGATTTTTATTATGACTTAACTACCCCATCCGTAAGAAAATGGCAAGCAGAAATCGCGAAAGCATACGGTATATATGGTTTTTGTTATTATCACTACTGGTTTAAAGGTAAGAGGCTATTAGAAACACCTTTTAATGAGGTACTTAAGATAGGGGAACCAGATTTTCCATTTTGCCTTTCTTGGGCAAATGAGCCATGGACAAGATCTTGGGATGGTCTTGATAAACATATATTAATGCCTCAAGATTATGGAGATGTATCAGATTGGAAAGAGCACTTTGAATATTTATTACAAGCGTTCCAAGATAAAAGATATATTCGTATAGATGATAAACCTCTATTCATTATTTATCGCCCGGGACATATTCCTGATTGTGAAAAAATGCTTAATTATTGGAATGCATTAGCACGAGAAAACGGTTTAAAAGGTATATACTTTACAGAAACATTAAACAGTTTTCCACTCCCTGATATAAATGGGTTCGATGCTAGCATTCAGTTTGAACCATTTTATACAATTGCCCATGATAGCTCTTCAGACATAAATAAAACAATATATGAGTCTGGTATGCAATTAAATGCTTGGGACTACGATAAAGTATGGATGTATATATTAAAGCGATTTCCTCCAAAGAAAAAAACATTCCCTGGAGCTTTCGTTGATTGGGATAACACTGCACGACGCAAAAATTCAAATAGCAGTATTTTTATAGGTTCTACTCCTGAAAAGTTCGCAATCTATTTAAGTAAGCAAATTCATCGTACTTACTCTCTTTATAACAGTGAGTTTTTATTTATCAATGCGTGGAACGAATGGGCAGAAGGAACCTACTTAGAACCAGATCAAAAATATGGATTTTCCTATTTAGAAGCGGTTAAAAAGGCAATCGATAGAGGTATGAAAGCATACAAAAAAGACGAGTCATTCTGACTCGTCTTAAGCTTGCTTGGCGACGTCCTACTCTCACAGGGACAAGGTCCCAACTACCATCGGCGCTAGAGAGCTTAACTTCCGTGTTCGGTATGGGAACGGGTGTGACCTCTCTGCCATCATCACCAAACTATGAAGGCATATTCCTTCAAAACTAGATAACATTTGCTTCATATTATATGGTTAAGTCCTCGATCTATTAGTATTCGTCAGCTCCACATGTCACCATGCTTCCACCTCGAACCTATCAACCTGATCATCTTTCAGGGATCTTACTAGCTTACGCTATGGGAAATCTCATCTTGAGGGGGGCTTCATGCTTAGATGCTTTCAGCAC
>NZ_CP043830.1:277500-280000 GCF_008432245.1 Bacillus sp. BS98 | reverse complement strand
GAGCAACCGCCTCATCAATTCTAACATCATTGGCATACGCATTTTTATCATTAATAACATGTAAAGCTTCTTGCTTATCTAAACCTGAAGCTTCAGCGATAGTAGCTAGCGTATCCACATCACTCAAGTTCTTTGATTCAGTAAAATATGCAAAAAGAAGATTTTCTGTAATCTCCTTTTCCTTCCCTTGATCCTTCGCAAACTTCGCTAGACGATGCGCATCAAAAGTGTTCGTTGGCTTCATCTCATCAAAATTAAAACTTAAACCCATACTAGCTGCATGATTTCCTAGTTGTACATTATTACGCTTAGCTTCTTCAATACTAATCCCATACTTTGATGCAAGCACTTCATTAATACTCGTTCCAGAGTAAACGGGAGTATTCGGATCTAGCTCAAAACTTTTAAACTCAACTTCAACATCCTTCTTATGCGGAAATTGCTCTAAAGCCATCTCTAATCTACGCTTCCCAATATAGCAAAATGGACATACAAAATCTGACCATACTTCAATTTTCATATTAACACCTCTTTAAAACTTAGTTTTCAATCATTGTAGCACTGAGATTAAGGAATTCAAAAGTTTTTGCTCTATTTCCTTCTATAGTACATACAAAAATATACTTATAGCAGAATACCTAATTAGAAAAAAACGATAATCAAAAGGGCAGACTATTCCCTCCGATTATCGTCTATAAAAATGAAACAACTTTAATTATGCCGGAATATACTTCTCTACGAATTTCCATACAGTATTCCAATATTTATTTGAATCTACTTTCTCCGCTTCCCCATGCCCCGCACCTGGAACAATTAACTTCTCTTTTTCTACTTTTGCAGCATTATACACCTGATCTAACATTTCAAAAGGAACAAATGTATCAGCATTCCCATGGATAAATAGCATAGGTGTTTTACTTCTCTCAACTTGTTTCACAGCTGAAGCCTCTTCTAAATCATATCCCGCCCTCAATTTAGTAACTGTATTGGCTGCATTCATAACAGGAAACTTCGGTAAGTGGAATAAATCTTTTAGTTGATACGTAAATTCATCACTAACAGTTGAGTATCCGCAATCTTCAATAATAACTTTAACGTTTGAAGGTAAATCTTCGCCTGAAGTCATCATTACAGTTGCTCCCCCCATAGAAATACCATATAGAGCTATTTCAGCATTAGGATCTTTCTTTAAAATTTGTTGAATCCACAGTAGGACATCTTTACGATCATGCCAGCCCATACCAACATAATCCCCTTCACTATTTCCATGTCCACGAAGGTCTGGCGCTATGACATTATAGCCTCGTTCATAAAAGTTCCGAATATATTTCGTCATTTCTGATGCTCTGCCATTATATCCATGAACTACAATTGCCCATTTATGACTAGATGATTCATTCATATATTCATAACCTTTTAAATTCAGCTTATCGAAAGAACGTATAGTTAATGTGTTCGGTTTATATTTCGATACAAAATCCGCATTCTTTTTTTCATTCGTAGCCAATACATCCCCCGATGCATTCACTGTTTCCGCCAAATGAGGGTTATCTTGCAAAAATTCTTTTTCTTGTTTCGCATTCAATGCGTAGTTATAAAAATAATTCCCAACTAACATATACGCGATTGTTAGAAGCACTAAAACTACTATAGTAATCATACCTATCTTTTTCATATTATCTCCTTTTTCCAAATTAAATCTCTTATGTTAACGTACCTCAAAAACAACTGTACTATTTTAACATACCGGTGAATCTTATCTATAAGAAATAAAATAGAAAATCTTAAATTACATATTAAAAATCACGAAAGAAACAGAATAAAACTTATATAGATATGTAACCAAAAATCTTAAAAGAATAGGGAGTTCTTTAAAATCCAGGTAGTATTTAGCATTGAAAAGAAGTTATAAAACACAAAAAAGACGAGTCATCCTGACTCGTCTTAAGCTTGCTTGGCGACGTCCTACTCTCACAGGGACAAGGTCCCAACTACCATCGGCGCTAGAGAGCTTAACTTCCGTGTTCGGTATGGGAACGGGTGTGACCTCTCTGCCATCATCACCAAACTATGAAGGCATATTCCTTCAAAACTAGATAACATTTGCTACATATTATATGGTTAAGTCCTCGATCTATTAGTATTCGTCAGCTCCACATGTCACCATGCTTCCACCTCGAACCTATCAACCTGATCATCTTTCAGGGATCTTACTAGCTTACGCTATGGGAAATCTCATCTTGAGGGGGGCTTCATGCTTAGATGCTTTCAGCACTTATCCCTTCCGCACATAGCTACCCAGCTATGCCCTTGGCAGAACAACTGGTACACCAGCGGTGCGTCCATCCCGGTCCTCTCGTACTAAGGACAGCTCCTCTCAAATTTCCTACGCCCACGACGGATAGGGACCGAACTGTCTCACGACGTTCTGAACCCAGCTCGCGTACCGCTTTAATGGGCGAACAGCCCAACCCTTGGGACCGACTACAGCCCCAGGATG
>NZ_CP043830.1:270000-272500 GCF_008432245.1 Bacillus sp. BS98 | reverse complement strand
TACTCCCGAAATTTGATATTGCTGAGCAACCGCCTCATCAATTCTAACATCATTGGCATACGCATTTTTATCATTAATAACATGTAAAGCTTCTTGCTTATCTAAACCTGAAGCTTCAGCGATAGTAGCTAGCGTATCCACATCACTCAAGTTCTTTGATTCAGTAAAATATGCAAAAAGAAGATTTTCTGTAATCTCCTTTTCCTTCCCTTGATCCTTCGCAAACTTCGCTAGACGATGCGCATCAAAAGTGTTCGTTGGCTTCATCTCATCAAAATTAAAACTTAAACCCATACTAGCTGCATGATTTCCTAGTTGTACATTATTACGCTTAGCTTCTTCAATACTAATCCCATACTTTGATGCAAGCACTTCATTAATACTCGTTCCAGAGTAAACGGGAGTATTCGGATCTAGCTCAAAACTTTTAAACTCAACTTCAACATCCTTCTTATGCGGAAATTGCTCTAAAGCCATCTCTAATCTACGCTTCCCAATATAGCAAAATGGACATACAAAATCTGACCATACTTCAATTTTCATATTAACACCTCTTTAAAACTTAGTTTTCAATCATTGTAGCACTGAGATTAAGGAATTCAAAAGTTTTTGCTCTATTTCCTTCTATAGTACATACAAAAATATACTTATAGCAGAATACCTAATTAGAAAAAAACGATAATCAAAAGGGCAGACTATTCCCTCCGATTATCGTCTATAAAAATGAAACAACTTTAATTATGCCGGAATATACTTCTCTACGAATTTCCATACAGTATTCCAATATTTATTTGAATCTACTTTCTCCGCTTCCCCATGCCCCGCACCTGGAACAATTAACTTCTCTTTTTCTACTTTTGCAGCATTATACACCTGATCTAACATTTCAAAAGGAACAAATGTATCAGCATTCCCATGGATAAATAGCATAGGTGTTTTACTTCTCTCAACTTGTTTCACAGCTGAAGCCTCTTCTAAATCATATCCCGCCCTCAATTTAGTAACTGTATTGGCTGCATTCATAACAGGAAACTTCGGTAAGTGGAATAAATCTTTTAGTTGATACGTAAATTCATCACTAACAGTTGAGTATCCGCAATCTTCAATAATAACTTTAACGTTTGAAGGTAAATCTTCGCCTGAAGTCATCATTACAGTTGCTCCCCCCATAGAAATACCATATAGAGCTATTTCAGCATTAGGATCTTTCTTTAAAATTTGTTGAATCCACAGTAGGACATCTTTACGATCATGCCAGCCCATACCAACATAATCCCCTTCACTATTTCCATGTCCACGAAGGTCTGGCGCTATGACATTATAGCCTCGTTCATAAAAGTTCCGAATATATTTCGTCATTTCTGATGCTCTGCCATTATATCCATGAACTACAATTGCCCATTTATGACTAGATGATTCATTCATATATTCATAACCTTTTAAATTCAGCTTATCGAAAGAACGTATAGTTAATGTGTTCGGTTTATATTTCGATACAAAATCCGCATTCTTTTTTTCATTCGTAGCCAATACATCCCCCGATGCATTCACTGTTTCCGCCAAATGAGGGTTATCTTGCAAAAATTCTTTTTCTTGTTTCGCATTCAATGCGTAGTTATAAAAATAATTCCCAACTAACATATACGCGATTGTTAGAAGCACTAAAACTACTATAGTAATCATACCTATCTTTTTCATATTATCTCCTTTTTCCAAATTAAATCTCTTATGTTAACGTACCTCAAAAACAACTGTACTATTTTAACATACCGGTGAATCTTATCTATAAGAAATAAAATAGAAAATCTTAAATTACATATTAAAAATCACGAAAGAAACAGAATAAAACTTATATAGATATGTAACCAAAAATCTTAAAAGAATAGGGAGTTCTTTAAAATCCAGGTAGTATTTAGCATTGAAAAGAAGTTATAAAACACAAAAAAGACGAGTCATCCTGACTCGTCTTAAGCTTGCTTGGCGACGTCCTACTCTCACAGGGACAAGGTCCCAACTACCATCGGCGCTAGAGAGCTTAACTTCCGTGTTCGGTATGGGAACGGGTGTGACCTCTCTGCCATCATCACCAAACTATGAAGGCATATTCCTTCAAAACTAGATAACATTTGCTACATATTATATGGTTAAGTCCTCGATCTATTAGTATTCGTCAGCTCCACATGTCACCATGCTTCCACCTCGAACCTATCAACCTGATCATCTTTCAGGGATCTTACTAGCTTACGCTATGGGAAATCTCATCTTGAGGGGGGCTTCATGCTTAGATGCTTTCAGCACTTATCCCTTCCGCACATAGCTACCCAGCTATGCCCTTGGCAGAACAACTGGTACACCAGCGGTGCGTCCATCCCGGTCCTCTCGTACTAAGGACAGCTCCTCTCAAATTTCCTACGCCCACGACGGATAGGGACCGAACTGTCTCACGACGTTCTGAACCCAGCTCGCGTACCGCTTTAATGGGCGAACAGCCCAACCCTTG
>NZ_CP043830.1:247500-265000 GCF_008432245.1 Bacillus sp. BS98 | reverse complement strand
TATACAAACCTCTTGTTTTTCTAATACAACTTGCTCATTTGTTAACTTCGTATACTCAAATAAATCTTCTATTAAATTCTTTAACTGCTCCGACTTCGTAAAAGCAATTCTCGTATACTCATCATGTTGTTCTTTATTTTCATATTTAGAATCTCGAAGTAATCGCAAGTAACCCATAATAGAAGTAAGTGGTGTACGTAAATCGTGAGATACATTCGTAATAAGCTCGTTCTTTTGCTTCTCTAATTTACGTTCCTTTTCTATATTATTCATAAGCTCTTCTGCCATATTATTAATATTCTCAGTTAAAGACGCAATCTCATCCTCACCCTTTTTCTCAATACGGTACGCTAAGTTGCCTTTTTCTATTTCCTTTACACCTTGTGCCATCGCTTCAATTTGCTTCATCTTTCTCTTTGTTATATAGAAGAAAGAGAAAATGAATACGAGTACACCAATTAAAAATGGGAATGGTCCTTCTACTTTATAATATACTACTTCCCCTTGAGGAATTCCGCTCACAAACATATATAAATTCTTACCTTCAATCGTAATAGGTGAGAAAGTAATAAATTCTTTTCTAGATCTTTCAATATCATTATTATTCGAATAATTGATAGCAAATGAAGTTGCATTACGAATTGTATTATGCAAATTAATTTGTTCTTCTTGCGCCTGCTTCGTTTTATACAAAACCTTACCACTCTCATCGGTAACTAATATTTTAAAAGCATCCTGCCTCTGCTCTAAATTTTCATTTTCTAGCTCTATCATACTTTGTACAGCATCTAATTTATTTGCATCAACCATCATTTCCGCTGTACTTTGTGCTTTACGATTAATTTGTTCCATACCATCTTTATAATTAATCTCAGCATGTCGACTAGCATCCTCAAAAATAGGAGCTACTATCTTCGTTGATACAAAGAGACCTAATAACGCACAAGCAGTAAACGCAGTAATAAGTTGAATTCGCACACTCCGTTTCACACTCTTCGTTATTTTTCCAATTAATTCTCGAATTTTCCTAATATAAGTAAACGGATTAAATATCTTTTTCAATCTTATACCCCACTCCCCATACTGTTTTTATATATCTAGGCTTCCTTGGATTCTCCTCAATCTTTTCACGTACTTTTCGAATATGCACCATTACAGTATTATCAGACTGGAAAGATCGTTCGTTCCACACCTTTTCATAAATTTGCTCCGCGCTAAAGACCATACCTGGATTACGGGCTAGTAATTCTAAAATTGAAAATTCCCTCGGAGTTAGTTTCACTTCTTCTCCATCTACAATAACTTTATGGGTCGAAATGTTTATTCTCATCTCTCCAATTTCTAACTCGTCCTCATTTTGTATAACGAAACCATTCATTTTCATATAACGACGTAACTGGGATTTAATTCTCGCGATTAACTCTAACGGATTAAACGGTTTCGTTACGTAATCATCTGCACCAGTTGTTAACCCTAAAATTTTATCCATATCTTGCGTTTTCGCAGAAAGCATAATAATTGGCATTTCTTTCGCTTCTCTTACTTTCATACACATATGAATACCATCTACTTTCGGCATCATAATATCCAACACAACTAAATGTACTTCATTCTCTTCTAACATACGTAGCCCTTCTTCTCCATCTCCGGCCTGCAGTACTTTATATCCTTCGTTCTTTAAATATATTGTAATAAGTTTCCTAATTTCTTTTTCATCATCTACGACAAGTATTGTTTCCCCGGCCATAATATTTCCCCCATTCATTTTTTATCCCTAACTTCTATTATAGGAAAACTTCTGAAGAAAAACGCTCGGAAATCCTTAAGATTTTCTGAAGACGCAAAAAAGGTCTAGACTCCCCTTAAGTCTAGACCTTTCAAAAACCCCTTTATTTACGAACGTAGATGAAATACAGTACGAATAAAACTCCCATAACATACATAATCGGATGAACCTCTTTACGACGACCACTCACAACCATTGTAATTGGATAGAAGATAAATCCAATCGCAATTCCCGTTGCGATACTATACGTAAGCGGCATTGAAATGATAGTAAAGAATGCCGGTACTGCAATCTCGAACTTCTTCCAGTCGATTTCTCCTAAAGAAGAAACCATTAAAATCCCTACAATAATTAAAGCTGGTGCCGTTACAGCTGGTGTTACAACACTTAATAATGGCGAGAAGAATAGTGCCAGTAAGAAGAATCCTGCTGTTACAACTGCTGTAAATCCAGAACGTCCTCCCGCTGCTACCCCTGCAGACGATTCAATGTAAGACGTTGTTGTTGATGTACCTAAGATCGCACCAATTACAGTTGCAATTGCATCTGCGAATAATGCTTTTCCTGCACGTGGTAATTTATTGTTCTTCATTAATCCTGCTTGATTCGCAACCGCTACAAGCGTACCTGCTGTATCAAAGAAATCGATAAAGAAGAACGTTATAATTACAATCCCCATTTGAATAGTGAAAATGTCTCCGAAATGAGTTAACGCAGCACCGAACGTTGGTTCTAGACTCGGTATCGCCCCCACTACTGCTTTAGGAGTGTCAATTAATCCTGTTGCTACTCCTAAAATTGCCGTAAGAATCATACCGTAGAATACCGCACCATTAACTTTCTTAATCATGAAGATGATTGTCGTAACAACCCCAAAGATTGCTAGTAACGTTGTGCCCTTTGTTAAGTCCCCCAACCCAACAAGAACAGCATCATTTTTCACGATAATTCCGGCATTTTGGAATCCAAGAAAGGCAATGAACAATCCGATACCTGCTGCTACTGCAAACTTTAACTCCGATGGAATTGCATTAATGATTTTTTCACGAATACCTGAAGCTGTAAGAATAATAAAGATAATACCTGACATTAACGTTCCGGCAATTGCTGTTTGCCACGGAATACCCATCGTTAAAACTGCTGTATAAGCAAAGAACGCGTTAATTCCCATACCTGGGGCTAAAGCAATTGGATACTTTGCGAAAATACCCATAATTAACGAACCGATCGCGGCCGCTAATGCTGTCGCAACGAATACTGCACCTGGATCCATTCCTGTACCTGCTGGTAACCCTTTAACATTTCCAAGTGACAGCGTAGCAGGATTGACAAATAGTACGTAAGCCATAGATAGAAATGTCGTTAACCCTGCTATGAACTCAGTCTTATAATTCGTACCGAGCTCATCAAATTGAAAATAGCGTTTCATCCTACGTTTCCCCCGTTATATGATTACTCGCCGCATTTCACCCTAGCCCTCTTTTATCTATAAAAATAAAAAAGGCTTCCATTGCATATACATGGAAGCGTTCTATAAACAAAGACAAGTTTCCCCTCATCTTTATAAAAACGCCTCGTAGTCAAGCCATTTACGGTAGCTAGGTAGAAACTTTCGGGCCATATCCCCGATATTATACGACGGCATAATATTCACTTTTCGTTTGAATTACATACTCATATTAACTCTTGAAAGTATTTTTGTCAATTTAAAAACGAACAATTTTATAAAATTTTATATTTTCGTTCGTATTAATACTGAAAATAAAAAGATCCATCTATGCATAAGCAAAAGATGGATCTTTTTTATAATACTATTCCCACTCAATAGTTGCTGGTGGCTTACTCGTTACATCATACACGATACGGTTAACGTGTTTTACTTCGTTTACGATACGTACAGAGATTTTCTCTAATACGTCCCAAGGGATACGTGCCCAGTCAGCTGTCATACCGTCGATAGATGTTACTGCACGGATACCTACTGTGTAATCGTAAGTACGCTCGTCACCCATAACACCTACGCTACGCATACCAGGAAGCGCAGTGAAGTATTGCCAAATTTCGCGGTCTAAGCCCGCTTTAATAATTTCTTCACGTAAAATCGCATCAGATTCACGAACGATTTCTAATTTCTCTTCTGTGATTTCACCTAATACACGAATACCAAGTCCTGGACCTGGGAATGGTTGACGCCATACGATTTCATCAGGAATTCCTAATTCAGATCCTAATACACGTACTTCATCTTTAAATAACGTGTTTAAAGGCTCAATTAATTTGAACTGCATGTCTTCCGGAAGTCCACCAACGTTATGGTGAGATTTAATTGTTTGTGCAGTTGCTGTACCACTTTCAACGATGTCTGTGTAAAGTGTACCTTGTGCTAGGAAGTCCATACCTTGTAATTTAGAAGCTTCATCATCAAATACGTAAATGAATTCGTTACCGATAATTTTACGTTTTTGTTCTGGATCTTCTACACCTTTTAACTTGTTCATAAAGCGTTCTTGTGCATCCACTTTAATAACGTTCATATGGAAGCCTTCGCTAAATGTTTTCATAACACCTTCTGCTTCACCTTTACGAAGTAAGCCGTGGTCAACGAAAATACATGTTAACTGGTCGCCAATTGCTTTATGAATTAATACTGCTACAACAGAAGAATCTACACCGCCACTAAGTGCGCATAGTACTTTTTTGTCTCCAACAGTTTCACGGATCTTCTCTAATTCTACTTCGATAAAGTTCTCCATGTTCCATCCTTCAGAACAACCACATACGCCGAATACGAAGTTTTTAATTAAATCGTTACCGTGCTCAGAGTGACGTACTTCTGGGTGGAATTGTACACCGTATAAGTTTTTCGCTTCATTGCTCATACCAGCAATTGGGCAAGACTCACTTGTTGCGTCTACTACGAATCCTTCAGGTAAACCAGTTACTAAGTCACCATGACTCATCCATACAACTTGCTCTTCTGGAAGGTTCGTATATAATTTTGATTCGTTCTCTACTTTAAGAACAGCTTTTCCGTACTCACGGTGGTTTGCACGTTCTACTTTACCACCGAAGTGTTGTGTCATAAGCTGCATACCGTAACAAATACCGAAAATCGGTAATCCTAGTTCAAAGATTTTTTCATCACAATGTAATGCACCTTCACCGTATACACTATTTGGTCCACCAGAGAAAATAATCCCTTTTGGATTCATTGCTTTAATTTCTTCCGCAGTAATTGTATGTGGATGAAGTTCACTGTATACACCGAACTCACGAATTCGACGTGCTATTAACTGATTGTACTGACTTCCAAAATCTAAAACGATAATTGTATCGTGCTGCTTTTTCAAAATAATCACCCCAACGTTAGTTCTCGTATATAAATATTTTCACCAATTTGGCGAAAAGCATTACCAATATAATAAAAAAAGCCAGTCCTCCGCCTCTAGTCTCATAACAAAGAAAAGGCAGGGGTCTGGCTTTATAAAGAAAGATAGTCTCCGCTCTTTATAAATATAAGACACACTGCCTTCATAGTCAGGTTGTTTACGGTAACCCGGTAGAGACTCTCAAACCATATCATTGAGGATATATGAAGGATCGTTTTATATTATCTTCCTAGATTCTAACAATGAAGTGTCGATGTGGTCAAGAGAGAAAGCGACAAAATTCTACAGAAATTAATTTCTTTCCCACTAAAACACAAAAAACATTTCCATATAGAAATGTTTTTTGTGTTTTATCCTATTATTCAACTTTTTTCTGTTGTTTTCTACCCATTAATCGTGTAACACCATTTTTTATTACAAATACCCCGTATCCCACAAATAAAAACATAACGGGCAAAATGTCAAAACGATACCTAGTTTGAACTTCGACAAACAAATGAATAACCACATATCCACCAAACAAAATATATAAAAGAGGATATATTGAATCATTTCTTCTATATAATGAAATGGTACCAATCGCAAATATACAACATGTAATATACATAAGCCTTTCATATTTTGTCAGCATTTGTTGTAAGTGTGGTTTATTCAGTTCCCCCCACTCCAAAGCCCAACCAGGTGCATCATCAGGATTACTCCACATTTTTTCAACTTTCAATACAAGTAATTGACGAACTTTCTCTTTGTCCTTCAATCTGTCCTTGATCAAAGCAACGGAAGCATCATTTCTTTCCTTCCCAAGTTTAAATTGACTAAGGTAAACAACATCTGGCTGATTCCATCCACCAATCGAGTCATAATTGAATCCCACAACAAATTTCCAATATGGCATTTGGTTCGACAATGGTTTTTTCGCTAATCCCGTGTTCATTAAGAAAATACTTACAATTTGCATCACTAGAAAATATACAATCACTATTCCCACTAATTTTTTTACGTAGTTAAACGTTTCTTTTTTTCTAAACGGAAGTATCTTATAAATTAATACATAAACAAAAACCGCCAATAAAAAGAAACTTCCTAACGGTCTCATAATATTTCCAATGCTTAACAGTAACCCTGTTAAACCCCAACCGTATTTAGTTGAAAAACCTTTTGTAATTAAAACATACAGTCCTAAAAAAAAGAAAAAGGTAGAAATATATTGATTTGTTAATACAGAGCTATAGATAATATTAGGTATGTAAAACGCGTAAAATATTGCCGCAGTTCTCGCACTGTATTCATTAAAAATGGTTTTACCCATAAAATAAATAATCACGGCAGTACCTACGCTCCAAAAAATATTAAATAACTTCAATATAAACAGATGATTACCAAAAATTTTTATTAATATAGCCTCATAATATGTGAATCCCAATTGATATGTCCAACTCATATAGTATTCATCTGTAATAAATGCAAAATTACCCTTTACAGCTTGTTGAGCACTTTCATACATTACAGAAAAATCCGAGATAGGTACTGTTTTTTCAAAAATGATCCATAACAACCTAATTGCAAAGGCTGTAACTATGAGAATGAGCAAAAATTGATTAACTGTTAAAAAACGATTTGCTAAAAATGATATTATTCCGAGCACCAAAATAGTTGCTACTATCTCCAGAATTAACACAGCGACCGAAGAATAGGTAGATTTCTCTATTTGAAACGAACTATAAAGTGTAATGACAAACATCGCCAAACCACATACTACTAATATTTTCGAAAAAATGTTTCTACCCAAATTTTCTTTAATCTGCATCATATACCTCACTAACTAGGCTACCGCCATCTTCTCTCATAGACAATAAGAACTAGGAGACTTATTATCTCGACTAAAAAATAAGAAAAATCCCTTTTGACTGTATCATAAATGTTAAAAGAATTATATATTCAATTGGAATTATATTGAATATTACCGTAATAAAAGAAGCTTGAATATTCCCCTCCATTATCTCTCTAAACTTGCGACCTTCCAGAAACCTTTTATATACATCTTAACAACAAAAAAGACTACCTCCTTTTATCAAGGAAGTAGCCTTCTTCTAATTAACTATTTATACATTGAACAGCTTCACAGAGTGATGCTTATTACATCATTCCGCCCATACCGCCCATGCCCATGCCGCCCATGTCAGGCATTGCTGGTGCATTTGGTTCTGGCTTATCAGCAACTACAGCTTCAGTTGTTAAGAACATAGCTGCAACAGATGCTGCGTTTTGAAGTGCAGAACGAGTTACTTTAGCTGGATCTACGATACCAGACTCAAGCATGTTAACCCATTCGCCAGTAGCTGCGTTGAAACCAACGCCTACTTTTTCGCCTTTTAGACGCTCTACAACTACAGATCCTTCTAGACCAGCGTTGATTGCGATTTGACGAACTGGCTCTTCTAGTGCACGAAGTACGATGTTGATACCTGTTGCTTCGTCGCCTTCAGCTACGATAGAAGCTACTTTCGTGTATACGTTCATAAGTGAAGTACCACCACCTGCAACGATACCTTCTTCTACTGCTGCACGAGTTGAGTTAAGTGCATCTTCAATGCGAAGTTTGCGCTCTTTTAACTCAGTTTCAGTTGCTGCACCTACTTTAATTACTGCTACGCCACCAGCTAATTTAGCAAGACGCTCTTGTAATTTTTCACGATCGAATTCAGAAGTTGTTTCTTCTAATTGCGCACGGATTTGACCGATGCGAGCTTCGATTTGTTGTGTGTTTCCAATACCTTCAACTACAGTTGTGTTTTCTTTCGTTACAACGATTTTACCAGCGCGTCCTAAAGATTCAACTGTAGCAGATTTTAAGTCACGTCCTAATTCTTCAGTGATTACTTCGCCACCAGTTAAGATTGCGATATCTTCTAGCATTGCTTTACGACGGTCACCAAATCCAGGAGCTTTAACAGCCACTACATTGAATGTACCACGAAGTTTGTTCACTACTAATGTAGCTAAAGCTTCGCCTTCTACATCTTCAGCAATGATAAGAAGTGGTTTACCTTGTTGTACCACTTGCTCTAATACTGGTAAGATTTCTTGGATGTTAGAAATCTTTTTGTCAGTAATTAAGATATATGGGTTATCAAGAACAGCTTCCATTTTGTCAGAATCAGTAATCATGTAAGGAGATGCATATCCACGATCAAATTGCATACCTTCTACTACGTCTAATTCCGTTGTGAATCCTTTAGATTCTTCTAAAGTAATAACGCCGTCGTTACCAACGCGCTCCATTGCTTCAGCGATTAATTGACCTACTTCTTCGTCAGCCGCAGAAATAGCAGCTACTTGTGCGATAGAAGATTTACCTTCAATTGGTTTAGAAATCGCTTTTAATTCTTCAATTGCAGCAGTAACAGCTTTTTCGATACCTTTACGAAGACCCATTGGGTTTGCACCAGCTGTTACGTTTTTAAGACCTTCACGAATCATAGCTTGCGCTAATACAGTTGCAGTTGTCGTTCCGTCACCAGCTACATCGTTTGTTTTGCTAGCAACTTCTGCTACTAATTTTGCACCCATGTTTTCGAATGCATCTTCTAATTCGATTTCTTTTGCGATTGTTACACCATCATTTGTAATAAGTGGTGAACCGAATTTTTTCTCAAGTACAACGTTACGACCTTTTGGTCCAAGCGTTACTTTTACTGCGTTTGCAAGAGTGTCGACACCGCGAAGCATCGAACGACGTGCTTCTTCACTAAATTTAATATCTTTTGCCATAATAATTGACCCCCTTGGAATTTTTAAGATTTATATAATTAACCGATAACTGCTAAAATGTCACTTTCACGTAAAATCAAGTAGTCTGTACCTTCGTATTTTACTTCAGTACCTGCATATTTTGAGAAGATGATAAGATCACCTGCTGCTACCTCTAAAGCAACACGCTCACCATTTTCAAGCACTCGACCAGTACCTACTGCAATAACTTTACCCTCTTGTGGTTTTTCTTTTGCAGTGTCTGGTAATACAATACCACTTGCTGTTTTTTCTTCTGCTTGAACAAGCTCAATTACAACGCGATCACCTAATGGCTTTAGCATGAACAATAACCTCCTCATTGTGTTATGTAAATTTTTTATTAGCACTCGAGTCACCCGAGTGCTAACACACTTATAATAATAAATAATCTCAATTTCTTTTGCAAGTAAAAAAATCATAATTTTTTCGCAAATTACTATATATACTCTTCTATATAAAATCCTTCTTCTACTACCTTTACTATATGAATCGTTGTTTCCACTACTCGTATGTTACAATATGAAAGACACCCTAAGTTGTTTTCGCTACACACACAACTTTTTCCTGTCTTCTATTTTAATTTCCAATGCAGATTTACAAAAAAAACATAATTCGAATGAAAGTTTATATCGTAGGTAGCATATTACATGTTATCCTGCCTTATCTCATACACTAGAGTTAGAAAGGATGGTTAAACCATTTGAAGAAACAATATTGGTGGATTATCGTTACATACATTTTAATGCAATTGTCGGGTATTGCCGGATTACCACTTCTTCTGAAAACCGGACTATACGATAATAGAGGATTTACCAACGAGGAAAAGTTTCAACTAATAACCGGACATTGGTCTATTATTAGCTTTTTCATTGCACTATGCGTTGTAATTTGGTTACTTAGAACAGATATTCGTGACAGGCATTTAGATGCAATGCGCTCTTCTGTTCCAGCTACAATCGGGTGGATTTTTATCGGGTTCTTCTTAGCAATCATCTCACAAAGTATTGCAGGTATGATTGAAATGTATCTATTAGGGATTACACCTGGATCTGAGAATACAGACCGACTTATGGACATCGCAAGAACGACACCTTGGTTCCTTATTGTTATATCTATAATCGGACCTATTTTAGAAGAAATCGTATTTAGAAAAATTTTATTTGGTACACTTTATAAGAGATTTAATTTCTTCGTTGCTGCTATTATTAGTTCACTCGTATTCGCAGCGATTCATTTTGATTTTACTCACCTATTGGTATACACTTCTATGGGGCTCGTATTCGCCTTCTTATATGTAAAAACGAAACGCATTATCGTTCCTATAGCAGCCCATGTAGCAATGAATACATTAGTTGCCATTGGACAGATTTTCATGAGCAATGAACAAATTCAAGAAATGATTAAAGAAGCTGAAAAAATGCAAGGCTTTATCGGAGGATTTTTTGTATGAGAAACTCACCATTGTTCATGGCTGCATTGTATTTCCTTCTCGGATGTATCTTTACACGTTTCGCCATTACGAACGTGACAGATACAATCTGGAATATGTGGACAATACTATTTGCAGTTATGGCAACAATTGATTTTAATTTGGCACTTCGCCTTATATTAGTGAAATTCACAAAGAAAAAACAATAATAAAACGCAGAGGTCACCTCCTCTGCGTTTTATTGTGGATAATTCTTTAAAAAGTAAACAAGCGTTTGTAGCTCTACAGCTAAATCAATATGATGAATTCTTATATTCTCTGACACATTTAAGCGTGCTGGTGTGAAGTTTAAAATACCGTGCACGTTTGTTTCTGCCAATCTATCGGCTACAGATTGCGCTACTGTAGCGGGTACTGTTAATATTGCCACTTGTATATCATTTGATAACCTTTCTTCTAATTCATCTAAATGATATACAGGAATACCCCCGATTTCTGTTCCAACTTTCTCTTCACTAACATCAAATGCCATTTCAATTTTTGTATTATTGTTTTTCGTGAAATTATAATGTAAGAAAGCGGTCCCTAAATTACCTACTCCAATAAGCGCTACACGTGTTATATCATCTTGATCGAGTGTTTCACGGAAAAATGATAATAAATAATTTACGTTATATCCATATCCCTTTTTCCCTAATGCTCCAAAGTATGAGAAATCTCTTCGAATAGTTGCGGAATCAACCTTTACCGCTTCACTCAATTCGGCTGATGAAACACGTTGCTTACCAGAAAGAGATAAGTTTTGGATAAATCGATAGTATAGAGGCAATCGTTTAGCAGTGGCTTGCGGAATTTTCTGCTGATCCATATAACCTCTCCTCTCTTCCTATCTTTATTCATATACTTGAATCGAATACAGAAGTTTAGTACTTATGAATTTCCTTGTATAATAAAGAGAAGAAGTATTCTCTCTTTATTTTAAACTATACACTATTTTTAGTATGATTGAGAAATATAAACATGGCAAAGTTAAGAAATTATTTGAGGTGAAAACATTGATTTTATTACAAGTAAACGGGCTTTCAAAATTATACGGTGCCGAAACGATTCTTGCAAACATAAAATTGGAAGTGCAAACGAAAGATCGTATCGCTTTAGTTGGACGAAATGGAGCCGGAAAATCTACATTATTAAAAATTATCGCCGGTGAATTATCTCATGATGGCGGCGAAATTATAAAACCGAAAGATGTCTCAATTGGGTACTTAGCTCAAAATACTGGATTAGAAACATCATTAACAATTTGGGATGAAATGCTAACCGTCTTTACACACCTACAGCAAATGGAGACAAAACTTCGAAGGCTAGAGCAAGAAATGGGAAAAGAAGAAAACTTTTCAAATGCCGCTACATATGAAAAATTATTAGCTGATTATGACCAATTTCAATTAGATTATAAAGATCAAGGCGGCTATCAGTACGAAGCAGATATTCGCTCCATTTTAAGCGGTCTTGGTTTCCCTGTTGAAACGCATCAGACGACAATTTCTACGTTAAGTGGCGGACAAAAAACGAGATTAGCTCTTGGGAAATTATTATTAACGAAACCAGACTTACTTATTTTAGACGAGCCTACAAACCATTTAGACATCGAAACATTAACGTGGCTTGAGCAATACTTACAAGGTTATCCTGGCGCAATTTTAATCGTTTCTCATGACCGTTATTTCTTAGATAAGCTTGTTACACAAGTATATGAAATTTCGAATAAAGAAAGCAGACGATTTGTTGGTAACTACAGTAAATATTTAGACTTAAAATCAGCCCTATACGAACAAGAAATGAAGCGTTACGAAAAGCAACAAGATGAAATCGCTAAACTTGAGGACTTCGTTCAAAAAAATATAGCACGTGCATCTACGACAAAACGTGCACAAAGCCGTCGTAAACAATTAGATAGAATGGAATTATTAACCAGACCATTAGGTGACTCTAAATCAGCCTCATTCCACTTCGATATTGAAAAACAAAGTGGAAATGATGTTTTACAAGTAAAAGATGCAACCATCGGTTATGATGAGGATCCTATTATTGAACATGTAAATATGCGCTTAACTCGGGGAGATAGTGTTGCCTTAGTTGGACCGAATGGAATTGGAAAATCCACATTATTAAAATCCATTGTGAATAAGTTACAGCTATTACATGGAGATGTTGCTTTCGGATCAAATGTATCTGTTGGTTATTATGATCAAGAGCAAGCTAACTTAACATCTTCTAAGCGCGTTTTAAATGAACTATGGGATGAATATCCGCTTCAACCCGAAAAAGAAATTCGCACTATATTAGGTAATTTTTTATTCACAGGGGATGATGTACTAAAACCAGTATCTTCTCTTAGTGGTGGACAAAAGGCCCGATTAGCTCTCGCAAAACTTATGATGCAAAAATCCAATTTATTAATTCTCGATGAGCCAACGAACCATCTTGATTTAAATAGTAAAGAAATTTTGGAGAATGCTTTAATTGATTATCCAGGAACTCTTCTATTCGTTTCACATGACCGCTACTTCATTAATCGCGTAACGACTACAGTTGTCGAATTATCAACAGAAGGTGCGCAAGAGTATTTAGGTGATTACGATTACTATGTGGAGAAGAAAAATGAAATGATTGAACGCGCAGCATTTGAACAACAAGAACAGCAAGAAAATCAGGCACCTGTTCAAAAAACTGTAGCTCAAGAAAAATTAAATTATCTCGAAGAAAAAGAGCGTAAACAATTAGAACGTCAACGCACTCGAAAAATCGAAGAACTAGAACAAAACATCGTAAGCTTAGAAGAAGAAATTGCTACGTTAGAGGATCAGCTTTGCTTACCAGAAATATATGCAGATTATGAAAAGGCTAGTGAGATTACAACGAAAAAACAAACATTACAAGAACAACTTGAAGCCTGTATGGCAGAATGGGAAGAACTGCATATATAAGCTAGTTTAAACAAAAAGGATGTCTCATCAGTCGAGGATTTTTGACTAGATGACATCCTTTTTATTTCCCTTTAGAATCAGTTTCGTAGTACATGAAATTATATCGACGATTTTTTGAATGCACATACCTTAACTTAAAATATATAAACAATTCGACAAGAAACATCGTTTTCCCGACAAAGATTGACAATTGCAGCAACCAATATGATAAGAGGAGGATTTTTCAAAAGTTTTTTAGGATATCTTCTCGTTTTTATTTCCCGAAAAAGAATTCATTTAAAGGTCAGACTTCATCCGTTTTATCCACAAGGTTATACACATATCCACCTTTATAAAATAAACATCAAAATAACTTTTCCACATTATCCACATTTAACAAAAAAGTTATTAACAGTTTATATACACAATAAAACCCACATTATCAACAGATAATATGGGTTTTATCCACAAGCTGTGGTTAATTTTGTGTATAACTATGCTTCAATATCTAAGCCTGGGTTTGCATTTAAAGCTAATGTCGCACGTTTTCCTTGTTCGTATGCAATTGTACCTGCAGCTGCAATCATTGCTGCATTGTCTGTGCATAAAGATAACGGCGGGATAATTAGCTCTATATCTTCTTTTCGTGCAAACTCTTCTTCTAGACGTGCACGAAGCCCTTTATTAGCAGCTACTCCACCAGCAAGAAGCAATTGCTTTACATTATACGCTTCTGCTGCACGAGATGCTTTCGTTACAAGTACATCAATTACACTCTCTTGAAAGCTTGCTGCTAAATCTTCCGGTGCAATTTCTATACCACGTTGTTTTGCGTTATGCACAGTGTTGATAACTGCTGATTTCAATCCACTAAAGCTGAAATCATACGAATCGGGTTCTAGCCATGCACGAGGCAAATCAATTGTTGGCTTCCCTTCATGCGCAAGGCGATCAATATGAGGACCACCTGGATACGGCATAGATAGCGTACGAGCTACTTTATCATATGCTTCTCCTGCTGCATCATCTCGCGTTTCACCAATCACTTCAAATGAACCATGTTCTTTCATATAAACAAGTTCTGTATGTCCACCCGATACAACAAGTGATAGTAGTGGGAATTGAACTTCTTTTACTAAACGATTCGCATAAATATGGCCAGCAATATGATGAACACCAACTAGAGGAATATCATGTGCAAAGGCTACCGCCTTCGCTGCATTTACTCCTATTAAAAGTGCTCCTACTAAACCGGGTCCCTCTGTTACAGCAATTGCATCAATATCCTCGAAAGTTATATTCGCTTCTTTTAAAGCTTCTTCTAACACAACTGTAATTTCTTCTACATGGTGACGGGATGCAATCTCTGGTACAACCCCGCCAAAACGCTTATGACTTTCAATTTGTGATGCAACGACGTTCGCAATGATTTCCGTTCCATTTTTAACAACTGCTACTGCTGTTTCATCGCAGCTTGTTTCAATACCAAGTATAATCGTATTTTTTTCCATTATATATTCACCCACATTACAAGACCATCTTCCTGATTGTCTGCATAGTATCGTTTACGAATTCCACCATTTTGAAATCCGTATTTTTTGTATAACTGCTTTGCTACTTCATTTGATACGCGTACTTCAAGCGTCATTGTTTTTACCCCTAGTTCTTTCGCTACGGAAATAACTTCTTTCAATAGGGCATCTCCTAACTTTTGACCTCGGTATTCTGGCAAAATAGCTATATTTGTGATATGTGATTCATCAATAATTATCCACAATCCACAATACCCGATTACAAGGCCATCTTTTTCTAGCACAACATAATGTGCATGTTCATTCATCGTTAATTCACGTTGAAAGGCATCTGCAGTCCAAGGAGTTGAAAAAGATGCTTCTTCAATAGCTACAATTTGAGCGATATCATCGAGTTCCATCTTTCTAAATATCATATCCATCTTCTGCAAGCTCCTACTTGTTTTGACTTTCTAACCACTTTGTTTCAGCTTCAGCTAAACGAAGGTAACTAGGAACAAATGAATGTACATCTTGTTCCTCTTTTTGTAACCCTAAGAAAGCTAACTCACTTGGTCTTGGATTATTTTTAGTGAAAGGAGCAAATACAGCTTGATTGCCTAAATGTTCTATAATTGTTTCTTTATGCAATTTAACATCGTTACCGATAAATAAAACAGGCTGTCCTTTATCTTTTAACATTTGCAACCAGTCTACAATAAGAATAATTCGATCTTCTTCTATTGAAGTTAACTGCTCTCCTTCATATGTATATAATCCAGTATAAATTTGTCCACGTCTTCCATCAAATAAAGGACAAATTAACCCACTAAAGTTAGCACCGTTTGCAGCTACTACTTCTAAACTTGATACACCTACGATTGGTATTTGAAGTGACCAAGCTAATGTTTTTGCCGCTGTCACACCTATGCGAACTCCTGTATATGATCCAGGTCCAGCAGCCACAACGATTTTAGTTAATTCTTTTGGTTTTACACCACATTCTTTTAATAGTTGCTCTACAGCTGGCATAAGGCGTACAGAATGGTTTTTTGTTAAATTTGTAATGATTTCCCCAATTACGTTTTCTTCCTCAATAAGGGATACACCCATTACGTAATTTGAAGTATCAATTGCTAGTACTTTCATCTTGTAATAGCTCCTCACATAATCTAATATAACGGTCTCCAACTGGCTCGAGTACAATTTTCCTTGTGTCATCTCCAGCATGGAATAAACTAATTTGTAACTTTTCATTCGGTAAATATGCTTCTATCAAATGAGCCCATTCTACTACCGTAATTCCTTCACCATAGAAGTACTCATCAAAACCTAAGTCTTCTTCACTTTCCGCTAAACGATACACGTCCATATGATATAACGGCAATCTTCCTTTATATTCTTTAATAATGTTAAAGGTAGGACTATTTACAACTCTTTTCACGCCAAGACCTTTTGCTAGCCCTTTTGTAAAAGTCGTTTTACCAGCTCCAAGATCTCCTTCTAAAATAATTACATCTTGTGCCCGGGCAAGTTCACCTAGTTTTTCTGATAATCTTTGTGTTTCCTCAGAAGATTTTGTTGTTACTTCATATTTACTCACAGACTTCACCTACTTTACTCACAATGTTCTCTGCTCTTTATTATACAGGTTTTGAATATATAAAAAAGTCCTTAGGAGTTGTCCTAAGGATAGTTTGACTGTCTTTATTAGTTTTTTGTTAAAACAAATAAAAAAATACGAAACAACTTGTTTCGTTCTTTTCTTTATATAAAATGGCGGTCCCGACCGGGGTCGAACCGGCGATCTCCTGCGTGACAGGCAGGCATGTTAACCACTACACCACGGGACCATTGGTTGCGGGGACAGGATTTGAACCTGCGACCTTCGGGTTATGAGCCCGACGAGCTACCGTGCTGCTCCACCCCGCGATGATATAAATAGCTTGGCGACGTCCTACTCTCACAGGGACAAGGTCCCAACTACCATCGGCGCTAGAGAGCTTAACTTCCGTGTTCGGTATGGGAACGGGTGTGACCTCTCTGCCATCATCACCAAACTATTGAAGGCATATTCCTTCAAAACTAGATAACATTTGCTACATATTATATGGTTAAGTCCTCGATCTATTAGTATTCGTCAGCTCCACATGTCACCATGCTTCCACCTCGAACCTATCAACCTGATCATCTTTCAGGGATCTTACTAGCTTACGCTATGGGAAATCTCATCTTGAGGGGGGCTTCATGCTTAGATGCTTTCAGCACTTATCCCTTCCGCACATAGCTACCCAGCTATGCCCTTGGCAGAACAACTGGTACACCAGCGGTGCGTCCATCCCGGTCCTCTCGTACTAAGGACAGCTCCTCTCAAATTTCCTACGCCCACGACGGATAGGGACCGAACTGTCTCACGACGTTCTGAACCCAGCTCGCGTACCGCTTTAATGGGCGAACAGCCCAACCCTTGGGACCGACTACAGCCCCAGGATGCGATGAGCCGACATCGAGGTGCCAAACCTCCCCGTCGATGTGGACTCTTGGGGGAGATAAGCCTGTTATCCCCGGGGTAGCTTTTATCCGTTGAGCGATGGCCCTTCCATGCGGAACCACCGGATCACTAA
>NZ_CP043830.1:90000-242500 GCF_008432245.1 Bacillus sp. BS98 | reverse complement strand
CCGCGATAATACTATTCATATAAATTTATATGGTGGAGGATGACGGGATCGAACCGCCGACCCCCTGCTTGTAAGGCAGGTGCTCTCCCAGCTGAGCTAATCCTCCAAAGTGGTGACCCGTACGGGATTCGAACCCGTGTTACCGCCGTGAAAGGGCGGTGTCTTAACCACTTGACCAACGGGCCAATATGTATGGCAGAGAAGAAGGGATTCGAACCCTCGCACCGCGTTAGCGATCTACTCCCTTAGCAGGGGAGCCCCTTGAGCCACTTGGGTACTTCTCTGTATGGCTCCGCAGGTAGGACTCGAACCTACGACCGATCGGTTAACAGCCGATAGCTCTACCACTGAGCTACTGCGGAATAATGAAGACAATTTGTATCTTATAAAACTTCTCATCGTAAGTCAAGATGTTTTTTAACAATATCTTGCACAAACGTGACATGTTTATAATATACTGGATTGCGTTTTCACTGTCAAGATGTTTTCGCTACCGGTTTTAGTTTTCCCTTACACTTTCCACAGACATATCTTTTTGTATTTATTTGACGTCTTCTTACATATTGAAGCGAACACTCCATACATTCATACATATAAACCTTCTTTTCCTTCTTTTCCTTCTCTTCATTAATCATTCGCTTACAAAAACGTGGTGCACCTACCTTTTTTAATAGTTCACGAAAATCCCTATCCCGATGCTTATATCCTCTCCCTGTAATATGCAAGTGATAATGACAAAGTTCATGTTTAATAATCCCGACTAATTCTTCTTTACCATACATTTCATAATATCGATAATTCAGTTCGATATTGTGACTCTTCAATAGATAACGTCCACCAGTTGTACGTAATCTATTATTAAACATCGCTTTATGTAAGAATGGCATCCCGAAGTATCGTAGGGATACTTCTTCCACTAGCTGCTGAATTTCTTTCTCATGCATTCTCATTCCTCCTAAACAAAAAAATATTTTTACACTTTTCTCCCTTCCTATACATATATTAAATAGTACATATACCCATCCTCATTCAAGAAGCGTGGTTTCTAAAAATACGACATTAATAGAAATCCACTCATTAACCTCTCGTCAATAGTACCTTAACTACAAAGGTAAATTTTTGAGAGTAGGATTATACAAGGAGGGATTCCTATGCCTACATGGCTAAAAAAACAAATGCAACGTGCATATTTTGAAAAAAACCGGTATCAAATTAAATTGCTAAATGAATGCTGGTTTTATTATAGCAAAATACATCAAAGCTCATAATCCATTACACTTTCTACTCCATAAAAAAAAGAGCAGTTTTATCTGCTCTCTTTTCTTACTATTCAATCGGTAACATAGATAATGCAACACGACCTTTTTTTGTATCAATATCATCTACCCATACTTTTACGATTTGCCCTACAGATACAACATCTAATGGATGCTTTACAAACTGTTTGCTTAATTTAGAAATATGCACTAAACCATCTTGTTTTACACCAATGTCAACAAAAGCACCAAAATCAACAACGTTACGAACTGTCCCTTCCAGTTCCATACCACGCTGTAAATCTTCTAATTTCAAAATCCCTTTTTTCAGAAGTGGTTTTGGCAATTCATCCCTCATGTCTCGCTCTGGACTAATTAAGGCATCAATAATATCAACCAATGTCGGCTCACCGATCTCCGTCTCTTGAGATAATTTAGAAACATCCACTCCCTCTAAACTCTCCTGCAAGTTCGGTTTCCCTACATCATTCTTCGATAACCCTAGACTCTTTAGTAGCAATTCGACATTTTTATATTGTTCTGGATGGATCCCTGTACGATCTAACGGATTCGCGCCTTCTAATATACGTAAAAACCCAATACACTGTTCATATGTTTTCGCGCCTAAACGAGGGATTTTCTTTAATTCAGTACGCTTCGTAAATTTCCCATCTTCCTCACGCTTAGCTACAATATTTTTCGCAACTGTTTTTGATAACCCCGAAACATATTGTAACAATGCAACTGAAGCTGTATTTACATTCACACCAACTTGGTTAACTGCTGTCTCTACCACAAATGTTAACGATTCATTTAATCTCTTTTGAGTTACATCATGTTGATATTGCCCCACCCCTACCGATTTAGGGTCAATTTTCACGAGCTCAGCAAGTGGATCTTGCAGGCGTCTTCCAATTGAAACCGCGCTTCTTTCTTCAACTTGGAAATCAGGGAATTCCTCACGAGCTAAATCGGAAGCCGAATACACACTTGCCCCTGCTTCATTTACAATAATATAGAAAACATCCTGTTTCACACTTTGTAATACATCTACTATAAACTCTTCCGTTTCTCTAGAAGCTGTGCCGTTCCCAATTGCAATCATTTCAACTTGATATTTATCTATAATAGAAAGAACTTTCTTTTTTGCATCATCATATTTACGAACAGGTGGATGCGGATAAATAACATCGATATATAGAACTTTCCCCGTATCATCTACTACAGCTAATTTACAACCAGTTCTATATGCAGGGTCTACGGCTAGCACAACCTTCCCTTTCATTGGAGGTTGTAATAATAAATTACGTAAGTTCTCAGAGAAAATATGTATCGCTTGTTCTTCAGCTGTTTCTGTTAATTCTTTTCGAATTTCTCTTTCAATCGAAGATTGAATTAATCGTTTATAGCCATCCTCAATCGCTAATTGTACATAATGCGCACTTTTTGAATCGTTATCACGGATTACTTTCTTATATAAGAAAGTTATTATCTCATCTACTGGTGGAACAACAGAAACTCTCAATATATCTTCTTTCTCACCGCGATTCATCGCTAATACACGATGCGGTACTACTTTCTGCAACGGTTCTTCATAACTGTAATACATTTCATATATATTCTTTTCATCTTTTTCTTCGTCTTTTACAACCGAAGACATAACACCTTTTCTAAAAGTAACATTCCGAATCCAACTACGATACGCAGCTTCATCTGAAACGATTTCTGCAATAATGTCTTGCGCACCTTGCAACGCCTCTTCTGCAGATTCCACTTCTTTTTCTGCATTAACAAATTCCATAGCCTTTTTAGCCGGATCTTCTTTTTTATATAACAATAACCATTCAGCTAGCGGTTCTAATCCTTTTTCTTTTGCAATCGTCGCTTTCGTTCTTCTTTTCTCTTTATAAGGACGATATAAATCTTCTACTTCCTGTAGTTTCGTTGCGGCAACAATATGACGGCGCAACTCTTCGGTTAGCTTACCCTTTTCACCAATAAGACGAAGAACCTCTTCTTTCCTATCTTCAAGCTGCATCATATATTGCCATCTCTCTAAGATTGCACGAATTTGCACCTCATCTAAAGAGCCTGTCCATTCTTTTCGGTAACGAGCAATAAATGGAACTGTGTTACCTTCTTCTGTTAATTGAATAACATGACGAACTTGCTTTTCGGTAAAGCCTAATTCTTTCACTAACATTTTCATTAACGCTTGTCGATTATCTACCATTTCCATATACAACCGTAACCTCCTCTATAATAAAAAAAAGTTGCCCTTCAAAGAGAGCAACTTAAACTGCCGATTTAAAAATCTATTAGTCCTAAACTAATTTGTAACGCTTCATCTACACGAATCATCATCACTTCATCCAAATGAGTGATTTTGTCCGTTAAGCGTTGCTTATCGATTGTTCGAATCTGCTCAAGTAAAATAACAGAATCTCTCTCAAATCCATACTTTTTCGCATCAATTTCCACATGAGTGGGTAATTTCGCTTTTTGAATCTGTGCAGTAATAGCCGCTACAATCACCGTTGGACTAAAACGATTTCCGATGTCATTTTGAATGACAAGAACCGGACGAACGCCTCCTTGCTCAGAACCAACAACTGGGGAAAGGTCTGCAAAATACACGTCGCCGCGTTTTACAATCAAAATATTACCCCCCGCTAACTAAGCGTTCTACCGTATGAGCTGCTTCATACTCTGCTAAGAAAGCTTCAGATGCAATACCAAGATTAATTTTTCCCATTTCAATGTACCCACGTCGCATTGATTCATGTTGGTAGCGTTTCTTCGTCTTATGTTGACGCAATAACAGTTGTGTTGCCTGGCAAATTAGTTCATGGCGATTCTTATTCTCTTGTTTTCCAATTCCGTCCAATTCCGTTACCATTTGCTTTGGCAACCGAACCACGATTTCAGTAGTTACACTTGATTCGGACACAAAAATACACCTCCACCGTCAACTACACACCCAAATATATATATGACACCTATTGTAATAATACCATTGTATGGAGCCTGTTGCAAAGACTTCCTTATTCCTTGCTTATGTTTTCCAATTCACAGGAAAAACATTCATCTTCTATTATTTTTCATCTTATTTTAAACAAGGAACAAAAGAATTCCTATGCAAAACTTATATTAAAAGTGATTATAAGTAAAAGCTTCTCATCAAAAAAGAGCATATTTTCCATCAATAAAAAGCTCAATTAAATGACAAGAAGCAAATTAGATGATCTTCTATATATTATTCAAATAATTGATGATTTCTACAACTTTACCATGTCGTATAAATATTCTCGGCACACGGAAACTAATCGTTGCAATAATTTCATAATTAATAGTCCCGGAATATTCAGCAACCTCTGTAGCGCTAATATATTCATCACCTTGTCGTCCAATGAGTGTAACTTTCGTACCAAGCGGGACTTCACAAGGAAGATGAATCATGAATTGATCCATTGTTACTCTCCCTACAATCGGTACTCTTTTACCATCCACAAGCACTTCAAATCCTTGTAATCTTCTAAGCCAGCCATCTGCATATCCAATCGCAACAGTTGCAATCCATTCTTCAGTTTTTGTTCGGTAAGTGACGTTATAACTAATTCCATCCCCTTTAATCACCTGTTTAATATGAGCAACTTTCGTATGCAGTGATAACGCCGGTTCTAATTTAAATGGTAAAAAAGGACGTATTTCTACAGATGGGGATAATCCATACATCGCAATACCAATTCGTACTGCATTAAATGTAATTCCTTGAAAACGTAAAGTTGCAGCACTATTAGCTGTATGGACAAATTTAGGATCCACTCCGAATTCCTTCAACCAACTTAACTGCTGCAAGAACGTGTTATATTGCTTATCAAAATACGAAGTCTCAACCTCATCTGCTGTTGCAAAATGCGTATATACTCCTTCTAACTCTAAAAATGGTGCACCTTCTAAACTCTTTAAGAATTCTTTTAATTCTTTGCGTTCGCGTATTCCAATTCTCCCCATACCACTATCAAAATTAATATGGAATTTCATTATAGATGAACCATCCCATAGTTTGATGGCTTCTTCCACCCATTCTTTTTGAAAAACAGTTAATGCTACATCATTTTCAGCAGCTACATTTATATCTCGAGGCGGGGAAGGACCTAGCACTAAAATTGGTACGGTAATACCAGCCCTTCTAAGAACTAAGGCTTCATCTAAAAAAGCAACTGCTAATCTTGTTGCACCTGCTTCTAATGCGGTTTTAGCCACCGGTACATAATCGTGCCCATATGCATTCGCTTTAACTACAGCAAAAATCTCAACATTACTCGGAATGAACTCTTTAATATGCGTAATATTGTTATAAATCGCATCTAAATCCACTTCCACCCAAGTATCACGGTAAAATGACGCTTCTTCCATAAATACACTTCCTTATACACGATATGCGAAGCTTATTCTTTTATATGCTTCTTTTATGAAATCCACCTTCAAACTAAGAAAAGACGTGGTGCACATATATCACCACGTCTAAGAAGTTTACTTCACCTGCTTCGCTGTAACTGAACGAGCTACCATTAACAACTCATTCGGCTCTAAACCTTTAGACACGAGCATATATTCTACTCCGTTATGTGACCACGTTACAGATTCTTTCGTCAATGCACCAATCGTAAACCCAAGATCAACCGGCTCTCCACTTACACTTACTGCTGACGAAGCCTCTGCAACTTTTGCCTTTTCTTGTATTAAGGTAAAGGATTTCTTATTTCCAGTGTATGTGAGTATCGTACGCTTGCCACTGTCTGTCTTCAACTCTTTTTCGTCTTTCAGAGTCATGCCTTGCGGCGTATCACGCGGATACAAAATAGCAAATGGTTTGTCTTCTTTCGCTGTTGTTTGAACATCTACTTGCGCTCTAGACATATTTTGTTTCGTATCAAATGCACCTTTATCAAATTTCGCATCGAATTTCACTTTAGAGAAATCTACTTTCACAAGAACATTTTGATCATTATCCATTAATTTCACCGAAACTGGTGTTAAATCGCTTTTCTTCAATGTAATCTCTTGTTTCGGTAACATATTTTGATGTTGATAGTTTGTTTTTGTTTTGAAAATATAATATTTATCTGTTTTCTCGAAAGTAAGGTTTTTCTTATCCTGCAAAATATCTCTTACAAGTGATTCATATAAATAGGCCTGGCTACTATTTTGCGGCCAATCACTTTGAAAACGGAAACTCTTATTAAGCGCTGGAGTTAATACAAATACCCCTTCTTCATTTCTTAAAATAATTTGGCTCTGATCTTTTTTTGCATTCTGTAAATTCACACGATAAAAAGAAGGTTCTTTATGCCAAATTTCCACTTTATACTCCTGAGGCTCATTCCCTGTTTTAATAGTTAATTTCGCTTCAGCTTGATAACTTTTCATCCCTTTCACTTTCGCTTCTAAATCTCTCACAACATCATCTTGTTTCTTTTCCATACAGCCCGCCAACACAAAAACGGTCAATAAACCGACAAGAACTAAAAACAGACGCCTTTTCATCACTTCAGCCCCTTTGCCCCTATAAATGAATGGAAGGTGTACCTTCCTTATCGCTACCTCAAATATATGAGACAAGGATATGAAATATGCAGACTAGCGTGACAAGCTTTCTAAAACAACTTGTGCAACAGCAAATTCCTTACTATGACTAATTGATAAATGAACAATATGCTCTGTATTTGCAATAAGAAGCGGCTTCCCTCTATCATCATTTTTCACTTCAATATCTAAAAAACTCACTTCTTTCCCGATACCAGTGCCTACCGCTTTTGAATACGCCTCTTTCGCTGCAAATCTTCCCGCTACAAACTCTGTAAGGCGACTCCCTTTCAGTTCCATAGCAACATTACGTTCACTTTCAGTTAAAATACGTTCCATAAATTTAAGCTTTCCATCTAGCATTTTTTCAATTCGATTCAATTCAATAATATCTATTCCAATCCCTACAATCATTTCGAAATCCCCTTCTTCTATTTAGCTTTCTTCTTTCATATTGTAAGAATAACAGAGAATCATTCTGATGCAAAAGGAGTGATACTACCAGCATGCTAATACGACCCACTCGCATTTCCTTAAATCCAATCATCCTCTCTTTACTTCTTATTCAACTATTCATGATGATGTTAGGCGACTTCTTTCTCTTTCCAATGGCAGCTAACAATGAATATATCACTAAAGGAGAATGGTGGCGTGTCATAACTTCTCTGCTCGTACACGTGGACTTACAACATTTTCTTTCTAATAGTATTTGCTTATTTATTCTTGGCTCTTCTATCGAAAAACAACTCGGACACATTTCTTTTATCATTCTATTTTTTCTTCCCGGTATTTCCGGAAATATCGCTTCTTATATTATTATGCCTCCTGAATACATTCATACGGGAGCATCTGGTGGGATTTTCGGGTTACTAGGCGCCCAACTATTTTTATTGTACAATCGATACCGCCCTTCACACTCAAAAGAAATTGCTATTTTCTCAATCATGATACTTATATTACTATTATTTACTTTCTTTAATCCTTTCGCCAATCCTATAAGCCATTTAGCAGGATTAATAACCGGTGGTATTTTAACTCCTTTTTTAACAAAAAAATTCGATGGTGCTGAGCTTATTTAATGTAAAAGCTCGCACCATCGATAATTTCCACATCTATTTGTTTACTTAAGTCTCTCATGAGTTGAAATAAAGACTCATCCTTCTGCTTCGCCTCAATCATACAATCAATTTGCCCAACACTTCCCTTAATCCTTCTTAAAAAAGATAAGAATGCATCAACATCAATAAAATCAGCGTGTGCCCTCGGGTCTTTCTCATCTCTAGGACTGGAGATATGCATTTTAACTGGTAACAAAGATGTTTCCCACGTATGAACAACACGCGCCCAATCTTCATGCCAATCTTCTCGTTCATTGTTCATCGTATGATGATGCAAATCAAACACGACCGGAATGTCTAATTTTTCTCCTAAATACAATGTTTCCGCTAGCGTGAAGGTTGTATCATCATTTTCTAACATGATCATTTCTTGAATACCCCTTGGAACGTTAGACCAATTTTCTATAAAGCGTTCTAATGCGAGCTCTTTATCTTTATAACCTCCTCCAACATGTAATACACATCGTTGCTTATGTGCAATCCCCATACCTTTTAACATTTTTTTGTGCATCTGCAAAGTTTTTACTGACTGTTTAAAAATACTTTCCTCCGGTGAATTTAGTACAACAAAGTGATCCGGATGGAAATCAATACGCATATTCATACGAATTGCGTATTCACCTAGCACTTTTAAACTTTCTTTTAATGGACGAATATAGTTCCACTCTAACAACTCCTCATGATTCGCTAAAGGAATAAGCTTAGAACTAAGTCGAAAGAAAGATATATCATGCCCCTTATTATGCTTTAATAACCGCAAGCAATTTTCCAAATTCGAATTAGCGATTCTTTCAAGTTTACGAATCGCAGCCTCTCGATCATCAATCCGTTGAAACTGTGCATATGTCATCGTTTGAGATGGAGATGCGTTCTTCAAATGCACACTCATCGCAACATACCCAAGCCTTACAAGCATATCGTACCTCTTTTCTACATGAGTTATTATGTAGTATGTACAATTTTAGAAATAAAAAAAGAGAATGCCAACAAAGGGCATTCTCTTTTTTTATTAAGCTTGTGGACGGCTATGATGTTTTCTTTCGCCGCGTCCATTTGAAGAAGATCCAGGGCGACCTTGACCTTCACCTCTACGACCACGGTTACCATCACGGCCACCATCACGATTGCGATCACGGTTACGACCATCGCCACTGCGTCCGTCACGGTTACGGTCACGGTTACGACCATCGCCACTGCGTCCATCACGACTACGATTACGGTTACCATCACGGTATCCGCCTCCGTTACCACCGCGTTTTTTAGAACCGCCACCTCTTGAAACAACTGGTGGTTCTGATGTTAAAGCGATTGGTGTTGTATCTGGCTCTTTTGTCATCATTTTTAAAGCAGCAGCTACTACTGTTACAGAGTCGTTCTCTTCTAACATTTCTTCTGCAATACGCTTGTAGTATGATAAGTTATCATTTTCAATTGTGCTTTGAAGTTTTTCAGCGATTAAACGTTGTTGACCTTCTAGTGCCTCGTCAAGTGTCGGTGCTTCCATACGGTCAACCTTACGTTTTGTTGTACGCTCGATATTTTTTAATTGTCCTGATTCACGTGGTGTTACAAATAACATTGCAATACCTTTTTTACCTGCACGGCCAGTACGACCGATACGGTGAACGTATGATTCTGGATCTTGTGGGATATCGAAGTTGTATACGTGTGTTACGCCTGAAATATCAAGACCACGCGCAGCAACATCTGTTGCAACAAGAACTTCAATAGCACCTTCTTTAAATTTACGTAATACAGACATACGTTTCGCTTGTGTTAAGTCACCATGAATACCTTCTGCTGCATAACCACGTAAGTTTAATGCTTCTGATAATTCATCAACACGACGCTTTGTACGACCGAATACGATCGCAAGCTCTGGAGATTGAATATCTAGTAAGCGCGTTAATACGTCAAACTTTTTCTTTTCTTGCACTTCTAAATAGAACTGCTGAATGTTTGGCATTGTTACTTCTTTTGCTTTTACTTTAATGTGTTGAGGCTCAGTCATGAAACGCTCAGCAATACGACGGATTGGATCTGGCATTGTCGCTGAGAATAATAATGTTTGATGTGTTTCTGGCACATCTGTTAAAATTGCTTCAATATCTTCAATGAAGCCCATGTTTAACATTTCATCCGCTTCATCAAGAACAACAGTCTCAACGTTTTGTAGGCGAAGTGTTTTACGGTTAATATGATCTAAAATACGACCCGGCGTACCAACAATAATGTGTGGGTGTTTTTTTAGAGCACGAATTTGGCGGTTAATATCTTGACCACCATAAATTGGTAAAATACGAACGCGTTTATGTTTACCAATTTTGTATAGTTCTTCTCCAACTTGAATTGCTAATTCACGCGTTGGCGCGATAACAATACCTTGAACTGCTTCTTTACGAGTATCTACTTTATCTAATAGCGGTAATCCAAATGCTGCTGTTTTCCCTGTACCTGTCTGCGCTTGCCCAATAATATCTTTACCTTGCAATGCATGTGGGATTGTTTCAGCTTGAATCGGCGTAGCCTCTTCAAAGCCCATACTTTCAACAGATTGCAATAAAGATTCACTTAATCCTAATTCTCGAAATGTTGTCAATGTTACTTCTCCTTTTCTATCCTATACTTATCATTTAAAAAAAGGCATTTTCCGAATTGGCGGAAAAGCCCTTTTCCTGAATGCTCACGTATATAAACGGGCGTATTTCTACACGAAAATACTTTTAAACGTTATTACACTTTATCAATTATAAGTTTTGTATGTGCAAAAAGCAAACCCAACTGTTACCTTATTTTCATATTCAGGACTTTTTTTCTTCACTTTTATTTTTTAACACCCTCTGTAAGCGCTTATTATAAGTTTCTTCTATTTTCGTGACTATCATCCCTATTTATATTCACCAATTATTTCAACATCGTAATAACTTCTTCTAATTTCATACCACGAGATGCTTTAACTAATACAACATCGTTATTACCAACTACCGCCTGTAAATCTTTTACAAGCTCTTCTTTATTATGATAGGCCTTTACACGTTCACCAGGGAAATTAATTTCCGCTCCCTCAGCAATTTGAGCCCCTAATCTACCATATGTGAATACATATGAGATTTTTGCTGGGTCAATTAATTTACCTACTTCATAATGAAATTGAACCTCTTGGTCTCCAAGCTCTAACATATCACCAAGCACGACGATTTTTTGAGAAAAACCATCTAAACCATTCATTAAATGGAATGCTGCTTCCATAGCTGTCGGACTTGCATTGTAAGCATCATTGATAACTGTTAACCCACTATCCTTTTTTACAATTTCCATGCGCATACCTGTCATTTGAAGTGTTACTAAACCTTGTTTCATTTCTTCCCATGTCACACCAAAATGTTTCGCAATCGCCATGGAAGCAAGTGTATTATACACATTATGTTTCCCTAACACTGGTATATAAAATGAAATGTTTTCTTCTCTATTCATTTTAAAATGTGTGCCAGTTGCCTGTAATGTTACAGTCGTTGGATAGTAATCGTTTGCTCTGGCATCACCAAATGTTACTGTTTCCGTCGCTAAATTCATTTCAGGAACACGATTTGTTAATAATGGCTCATCTCCGTTATATACGAACACTCCGCCTTCTTGTAATCCTGCCACAATTTCTAATTTCGCTTCTGCAATTGCCTCACGAGAGCCTAAATCCATTAAATGCGCCTCACCAATGTTCGTAATGATAGCTGCATTAGGACGAGCTAACTTAGATAAGAATTCAATTTCTCCTCGGCTTGACATACCCATTTCTAATACAGCAACTTCCGTATTTTCTTCTAGGTTTAAAATAGTAAGAGGTAAACCGATATGGTTATTGAAATTACCTTCTGTTTTTTGAACTTTGAATTTAGTCGCAAGAAGGCTTGTTACAATATCTTTCGTAGATGTTTTACCGTTACTACCTGTCACACCAATAACTTTAACATCCAATTGATCGCGATAGTTTTTCGCTAACATTTGTAATGCCAATAGTGTGTCTTCTACAAAAATAACTGGAAGATTCTCAGGCGGATTTGCTACATCTTTCATCCATAATGTAGCAACAGCTCCATTTTCAACAGCTTTATCTACAAAAGCATGTCCATCGAAACGTTCACCTTGAATCGGAACATATAAATTTCCTTTTTCGATTTTTCTCGTATCAATAGACACTCCCTGTATAGTAATTCCCTCATACTGCTCTGCTAATCCCGTACCATTTATCATCTGTTCTACTTGTTTTAACGTTCGATTAATCATGAAAACACTCCTTACATAGAGGAAGCACTATTCCTTCGAATAGTGCCTCCTCCTTTTTTGTTATATTGTATATTTAATTTTTTGTTTTTCTTCGTGACGTTCAATCGCCAAACGAATTAGCTCTTCAATTAATTCTGGATATGGTAATCCAGTATGTTGCCATAATAGAGGGAACATACTAAACGGCGTAAATCCTGGCATTGTGTTTACTTCGTTAATATATACTTCTCCGTCTTTCGTTAAGAAGAAATCAGCTCGTGTTAAGCCTGCACCATCTAAAGATTGGAATGCAACAATTGCATCTCGCTTAATTACATTAGACTCTTCTTCTGTCATTTCAGCTGGAATAATTAACGCTGTATCACCATCGATGTACTTCGACTTATAATCATAAAAGTCCTTTTTCGGTACGATTTCACCTACAACTGAACATTTCGGTTCGTCGTTACCTAGTACACCAACTTCTACTTCACGACCTACGATATTTTCTTCTACAATAATTTTGCGGTCGAATTGGAATGCCTCTTCAAATGCACTCTCAAGTTCTTCACGATTTTTACATTTATTAATACCAACACTTGAACCAAGGTTTGCTGGTTTTACGAAGCAAGGATACCCTAACTTCTCTTCTACTTTGTCATAAGCTTCTTCGCGATTTTTTTCCCATGCACTACGAATGAAAGATGCATATTTCGCTTGTTTCAAACCAGCTTCTGCAAAGATATTTTTCATAACAACTTTATCCATACCGGCAGACGATGCTAGAACACCATTTCCTACATAAGGAATGTTCATTAATTCTAATAACCCTTGAACCGTTCCATCTTCACCATTTGGTCCATGTAGTAATGGAAAAATAACGTCGATAGCATCTTCCTCAGAAGTTGCAGATGGAATAATTTCCGTGCTTAATGATAACGGAGAAATCGAATTTTCTGCACCGCTCATTTTTAAAGCTTCAACATCCGTTACTTCACCTTCAATACGCTCACCGCGTACCCATTGACCTTGCTCTGTAATATAAATCGGATGAATCTCGAATTTATCTTGATTTAACGCTTTAATAGCAGCAAGAGCCGTCTGTAACGAAACTTGATGCTCAGCTGATTTTCCACCATATAATAAACCTAATTTAATTTTCGTCAATTAAATCACCCTAACCAATTGTTTTCATTTTTCTATTTTAGCACTTTTTATAAAAATAGGTAGTTCCTATTTGAAATAAAATGTAACTTCCACAAATAATTAAATGACACCACTTATTGGATTTCTACACTTTTCTATTTCATTTTCTTCACAACTACACAAAATGAAATGGCAACCTAATCTAGTTATGTACCTAAAATATGTAGAAATCCCCTTTTTGTGTATGTCACCTATTTTATTAAGAAGATTGTTTGGTTAGTGTGTCCTTTTGCCTTTGTTCCACAAGGCGATCTAAAGAAACGTATACAATACCTGCAACTAAACATCCTACACCTAAAATTGTAAATAAGAAATGTCCGAGTAATCTATCTAATAAAAAACCTCCAAGAAGTGGACCAAATGCACTTCCCGTAATCCACTGCAAACTCGCTGCTCCCATATAAGTTCCTCTCAAATGCTCAGGGGCCAAATTCGCTACAAACGTCATCTGTACAGGCGACATAATCATCTCGCCTAACGTATATATGGCATACACGAACATTAACGTCACTAAAATAATTGTAGCATTTGTATTAAATTCTCCAAACCACTTCGGTAACCACCCTATAAAAAACAAACCAATTCCAAACAAACACGCCCCGTATAACATCGTCTTTCCGACAGGTTTATCTGTCGCCCATTTTGAAATTTGAAACTGGAACAACACAACTAATAGTCCATTTAGCGCCATTAAATACGGGTATGGATTGTTAACTCCAAAAATATCCTTCATTTCATTATCAAAGTGAAGTGGTAACATGCCTTCTGTTTGAGAAAATCCCATAGAAATAATGATACCTGCTAACAAATAAATCATTAACGCCTTATCTCTCATTAAAACTTTCCAAACTGCACCTGATTCCTTCTCTGCATTCTCTTCTTTTTTATCTGCTGCTTTTGGCATTGTCTCCTGGATAAGAATTAGTACAAGTAATGCATAAAATAGCATCGTAGAAGAAGCAATAATAAACACAAGATTCTTTGACAACACCACTACTGATGCACCCATTATTGGACCGATTGCAGCACCTATATTGTGTCCCATTCGCAATAAACCATATGCTTCGGTTCTTTTTTCGGGCGCGGTCACATCTGCAACCATCGCTGATGCAGCTGGATGAAATAAAGAATTACTTAATCCTAAAAAAACAGATAAAATTGCATATGAAATAAACCCTTCTATAAATAAAAAACCGAGCATTAATAATGCATTACTTGCCATTGAAAATATCATAATCGGCTTTCTTCCATATATATCAGCAATTCTTCCACCTATAAGCGATCCAAAGCTTGCAGCAATTGGAGAAAGCGCCATAATAACTCCAACCTGTAATAAAGAATCTACCTTATCTTTTAAATATAATGCGAAAAAAGGCATTAACATCATCATCGCAATTCCATTCAATGTCTCACCGATAAATCGAATCCATACGTTACGATCCATTTCCCTTAGCTCACGCCATGTATTTTTCATATTTTCACCCCTTTAGTTGACCAACAATTATCTTATAATAGATTCAGAAAAATGTAAATTTTCAAATAAAAAAATCCATTCTAACAGAATTAGAATGGATTTTTCCACTTATAAATTCGCTACATCATCTTCTTTTTTACTATTATTTAAAACACTATGTTTTCGACTATATAAGAAGTAAACCGCTATACCGATAACCATCCATACTCCAAAACTAATCCACGCTGTCCCTGATAATTGAAGCATTAAGTATAAACAGAAAATTACTGTTAACGCTGGTAAAAATGGTACGAGTGGCGCCTTAAATGCTCTTGGTAAATCCGGATGAGTCTTTCTCATCACAATAACCGCAACAGCTACGAGTGCAAAGGCTGACAATGTCCCCATGTTTACAAGGTGTGCCAATACATTTAAATCTATTAATCCTGAAATCAATGCTGCAATAATACCCGTTGTCCATGTATTTAAAAACGGTGTTTTAAATTTCGGGTGAACCTTAGCCAGACGCTTCGGCAATAACCCATCACGGCTCATCGCATATGAAACACGAACTTGCCCATACATCATCACTAGCATTACAGTTGTAATCCCTGTGATTGCCCCTACTGAAATTACCCCCGCTAAACCATCTTGTCCAATAAATTGAAGTGCAAAAGCAACTGGATCTGATATATTCAGCTGTCCGTATGGAACAATTCCTGTCAGAATAAGTGAAACAACGATATAAAGAACTGTACATATTAATAACGATGCAATAATGCCGATTGGTAAATCACGTTGTGGACGTTTCACTTCTTCCGCAGCTGTTGAAACTGCATCGAATCCTATAAATGCGAAGAATACTGTAGCAGCCCCAGCCATTACACCATCTAAACCAAATGGCATAAAAGGCGTCCAGTTTTCAGGCTTCACATAATTAAAACCAGCAAAGATAAAAATAAGAACAACTGCTATTTTAATAAATACCATAATATTATTTACACGTGCACTCTCTCGAACACCCCTAGATAAAAGAGCTGTCATCACTAAAATAATTAAGACTGCAGGCAAATCAATTATTCCACCTTTTCCTGTGCCTGGGGCCGAAGAAAGAATGGTCGGAATATGAATCCCAAATCCCTTTAGTAAAGACTGAAAATAAGCGGACCATCCATTTGCTACAGCAGATGTAGCAAGTAAATATTCAAGCATTAAATCCCAACCAATTAAAAACGCGAATACTTCTCCCATCGTCGCGTACGTATATGTATATACGCTACCCGAGACAGGAACTGAAGAAGCAAATTCAGCATAACAAAATGCAGCAAAGGCACAGGCTAATGCGGCTATCGCGAATGATAATATAATAGCTGGTCCAGAATGTTTTGCTGCCACTACGCCTGTAAGAACGAAAATACCAGTTCCAACAATCGCTCCGATTCCAAGCATAGTTAAATCCAGTGCGCCCAATGTTCTCGCTAACGTTTTTTGCTTACTTTCTTGCATTAACTTTGCAATAGGCTTCTTTTGAAAAATTTGCTTCATCGTCCACTCCTCCAAGTTTTAAATTTTCTGAAAATTTTTAATTCGCTTTTTTATTTTACTCATAACACTTTTTCTCGTCAATACTTTTGTCGAAATAAGTAGAAATCTTTCGGAATATACAATATCCTTATTATTCTTTCTGAGAATCTTTCTATCACCTTATTTTGGTGTCATTATACATATTAAAGAGGCGTGCCCCTTTATTGAGCACGCCTCTTTTTGCTTATTTCACAGTATATGAACCATCTTCAATCCAGCTATACATATACTTTTCATCTTCCGTTTCATGTGCTTGTTTTACAATACGAAGCGGACGGAATGTATCTATCATAACGGCTAATTCAAGCGTCTCTTTTTTTCCGATACTTGCCTCTGTTTTCCCAGGATGCGGCCCATGAGGAATTCCGCTCGGGTGAAGTGTAATAGACCCTTCTTCCACACCTTTTCGGCTCATAAAGTTTCCTTCTACATAGTACAGTACTTCATCACTATTCACGTTACTATGATAATACGGTGCCGGGATAGATTCTGGATGATAATCGTATAAACGCGGTACGAAAGAGCAAATGACGAAATTATGCCCTTCGAATGTTTGATGTACTGGTGGTGGCTGATGAATACGGCCTGTAATTGGTTCAAAATCCTCCACATTAAAGACCCACGGATATAAATAACCATCCCACCCAACAACATCTAGCGGATGATGCCCTAAAACATACTTATGCATATATCCTCTCGACTTTGTCATTACGACAAACTCACCTTTCTCATCATATGTCTCTAATTTTTCCGGGCCACGAATATCTCTCTCACAAAACGGGCTATGTTCTAACAATTGCCCATATTCATTGCGATAGCGACGTGGTGTTGTAATTTGGCTATTCGCCTCTACAACAAGAAACTTAGTCTCTCCTTCATCTGGAATAACACGATAAATCGTTCCAATTGGGATCGTTACATAATCACCTTTTCTATAGTGAATCGTTCCGAACATTGTTTCGATTTTTCCTGTTCCATAATGAACAAATAACATTTCATCGCCATCGCCATTACGATAGAAATAGTCCATTTTTTCTGTCGGAGTCACTACTCCAATTAATAAATCCTCATTCCCAAGCATAAAATTTCTTCCGCTTACCGCATCGCCCGTTTTTTTATTTTCTTTCGTGCGAAAATGCCGATGTGCAAGAGCTACATCTTCTTCATACTGCAACTGACAAGAATGAGATACTGCCGCATGACCTACTTCCGTTGGCATATAATGATGGTACAAAATAGACTGCGTACCAGAAAAACCTTTCGTTCCCATTACCTGTTCACGATAAAGCGCTCCATCTTTTTTACGAAATTGTACATGTCGTTTATGAGGTAGCTCCCCCATGTGACGATAAAACATGCCCATCACCTGCTTTCATGTCTTTTTTGACCGTATTACGTAACGTACCTAAACCAGTAATCGACAGCTCTACAACATCTCCATCTTGTAGCCACTCTTCTGTACCAAGTTCTAAAATACATCCTGTTCCTACTGTTCCAGAACCGATCACATCTCCCGGATATAAGGTCACGTCTTGTGAAGCACGTTCAATCATTTCAGCAAACGTATAGTAAATATCTTGGAAATTTCCCTTTGATAATAGTTTCCCATTCACGTGAGCAGTCATCTCTAAATCATATCGATTACCATTACGATAAATGTCTAATTCCTCTTTCGTAACGAGATACGCTCCTAATGAAGTTGCAAAGTCTTTTCCTTTTGCTGGTCCAAGCCCTACCTTCATTTCTGTTGCTTGTAAGTCCCTTGCACTCCAGTCGTTCATAATACAATAACCAAAAATATATTCCTCTGCTTGCTCACGAGAAATATTTCTTCCTTCTTTTCCGATTACACAAGCAATCTCTAATTCATAATCAAGCTTTTTAGACTTCTTCGGACCAATTACAAAATCATCTGGACCAATAACAGCACGATGGTTAGTAAAATAAAAAACCGGGACATCATACCATTCAGGTACAACATCTAGTCCTCTTCGTCCGCGAGCTGTTTTTACATGCTGTTCAAATGCATAAAAATCTCGAATGCTACCCGGATTAGGAATAACAGCTGTCAATTGTACTTCTTCTAAGGAATATATACCCTTGTTTGGATTCTTACTATTACGCAGCAGCTCTACATACTCATCCGCTTTCTCTAAAAAGGCGAGCATAGAGGAAGGGACTTTTCCGTCACTAGCAAGATTCATATCGATTACTTTGTCACCTTCAAGCCACCCAGCTCGCATTTCTTTCGAAGGGAGACGAAATGTAACAAATTTCATCATAATTCCTCCCTATGAAAATGAAATTTCCACCAGCAAAAGAATTCTTGCTGGTGGATACAAATCTTATAAATTTCCGCGACGCTCTTGTTCTCTTTCAATTGATTCGAATAATGCTTTAAAGTTCCCTTCACCAAATCCACGAGAACCTTTACGTTGAATGATTTCAATAAATAAAGTTGGACGGTCTACAATTGGTTTCGTAAAGATTTGCAGTAAATAGCCCTCATCATCACGGTCTACTAAAATCTTTAATTCTTTTAACTTATCAATTTCCTCATCGATTTTTCCAACTCGCGCAGTTAACTCATCGTAATACGTATCTGGTGTATCTAAAAACTCCACACCATTTGCACGAAGCGCTTCAACTGTTTTAACAATATCACTCGTTAATAAGGCAAGATGTTGTACACCTGCTCCATTATAGAATTCAAGATATTCTTGAATTTGCGATTTTCTCTTTCCATCTGCTGGTTCGTTAATAGGGAACTTAATACGACTTCCATTCGTCATAACTTTTGACATTAATGCCGAATACTCTGTACTAATATCATCATCGTCGAAATGGATCATTTGTTTAAAGCCCATAACATTCTCGTAATAACTAACCCACTCTTCCATTTTCTCAACGTTACCAACTACATGATCTACAGCAATTAAACCAGATTCTTCAAATGGAATATTAAACTCAACCTTTTGGAATCCTGGCATAAATGTTCCTTTATAATTTTTACGCTCTACAAGCGTGTGAATTGTATCACCATACGTACCAATAACTGCTTTTTTCAATGTACCATCCTCATCTGTTAACTCCTCAGGTGGAGCAATTGCGACGGCACCACGTTTCACCGCTTCCGAGTAAGCCTTATCAACGTCATCGACAAGTAATGCAACGTCTTTTACACCATCACCATGAGTTTTTACAAACTCTGCGATACGATTATCGCTACCTAGGGCCCCGGACACAACAAAACGCATATTTTTTTGCACAAGAACATAAGATACCTTTTCACGGTTTCCTGTTTCTAATCCAGAGTAAGCCACAATTTTGAATCCGAACGCTCTCGCAAGGTAATAACTCGATTGTTTTGCATTCCCTACGTAAAACTCCAAATGATCTACATCACGTACCGGAAAAAAGTCCTCCATTTGTGCAGCTAGCGTATCCATAGATTTTTGTTTCATAATCTCTTCATCCCCCTGTAAATAGATTAAATGGTCCATACCTAAAACCAACCAAAAACGCTTCCAACATCAATTTATAGAAATTAGTTAGCAGGCTAACAATTTCTGACCTTTAAAATTTTCTATCTTTTCTGTCAAATTCCTCTTTTTTTCTTACATATAAAATTCGACTTTTTTCTCTTTAAAGTAAGGGGAAAATATTCATAATTGAAGGTATATATGTGGGGAAAACAAAAAAGACTCCAACATATTAACTACTTACTAATACGTTAGAGTCTTTATTTTTTTTGAATAATTGTATTTATATTTCTCATACTAATATATTTGCAAGGAATAGAATAAATGATGTTAATATTACTGCTCCGCCTAATGATCCTAATAAATCTGTTTTTGTTACTTGTAGCACTTGTTCACTGTTCATATTCCTCATTCTCCTTTCATTTTGTACAATTTAAAACTTTTATTATACTAATACGCTTGATAGAAATACGATTAATGCCGTTAACACTACTGCTCCACTTGCTGATCCTACGAAATCACCTTTTGTTACTTGTAATACTTGCTCTTTCATATCTTTCATTCTCCCTTCATTTATCTTTTGTTACAAAACTTCTATTATACTAATACGCTTGATAGAAATACGATTAATGCTGTTAATACTACCGCTCCACTTGCTGATCCTACGAAATCACCTTTTGTTACTTGTAATACTTGCTCTTTCATATCTTTCATTCTCCCTTCATTTATCTTTTGTTACAAAACTTCTATTATACTAATACGCTTGATAGAAATACGATTAATGCTGTTAATACTACCGCTCCACTTGCTGATCCTACGAAGTCACCTTTTGTTACTTGTAATACTTGCTCTTTCATATCTTTCATTCTCCCTTCATTTATCTTTTGTTACAAAACTTCTATTATACTAATACGCTTGATAGAAATACGATTAATGCTGTTAATACTACCGCTCCACTTGCTGATCCTACGAAGTCACCTTTTGTTACTTGTAATACTTGCTCTTTCATATCATTTATCCTCCCTTTGAATAAGTTTTCTATATGTAATTTCTAAGAAATGTTTTTTTCATAGTTTTTATGTTATCGTTACATTGAATTTGATAACGTAACGTTTGTAACATTAATGTAACATAACTATTATTACGTTGCAATATGATTACGTAAATTTTATTACATTTTTTTTACGTTTTTTTATAAACACCCTTAAAAACCCTATTTCAATGCATTTCCCACTACATTCACGTTTGTAACATTCGTGTAACATTACAGTCATAAACCTAAATATAACTATATTCCTCTCTACTTTTGTTACAAATCAAGGTGAATCTTTAATAAGTAAGGTTGAATCTACTAGGTTTTCACTGGATGGTACACTATAGGACAAAATACTATCTTTCCAAGATAAGTTTATATGTTTCCTCTATATAACTATGTATAATAAAAACAAAGAGGTGGTCATTTTGAAATTAATCGCATTAGATATGGATGGTACACTACTATCATCTAATCTTGAAATCTCCAAAGAGAACTTACAAGCAATCCAAACTGCACAAGAAGCTGGACATATTGTAATGATTTGTTCTGGCCGCGCAAAAGAGGATGCTTTAAAACTATTGGAAGAATACCAATTATCTCTTCCAGTTGGAGCAAGCAATGGGGCAATTGTTTACGTGGATGGAAAAGTAATTAACTCGCGTTGTTTACAAAACGATAAAGTATACAAACTTGCAAAATTACTAGAAGCTGAAGGTTTTCCATATAAGCTATATACAAATAAAGGGGTTTACTCTCCTTCTACATGGCAAGATCAAGTGATGCAGGCATTCGAAGAAAACAAGCATGCGCTAGATGTTACATTAGAAGAACTCGAAAGAATTACAGAAAAACAAAAGAAATCAAACCTAATTACTGATTTCCAAAAAATCGAAGATGTTGTAAACAATCAAGAACTCGAAATATCTAAATTCTTCATTTTAACGTTCAATGCAGGTCATCGCGCCCAGTTATTAAGTATGTTACAAGAAGATACTGCTATTATGGTTACAGCATCTGCTCCTACTAATTTAGAAATTATGGATAAGAATGGACATAAAGGAAATGGGCTACAGCAGATGGCAGCTCATTTTAGTATCCCAATTGAAGATACAATTGCTATTGGTGATAATTTTAATGATGTACCAATGTTAGAAGTTGCTGGTTTATCTGTTGCAATGGGAAATGCTGAAGAAGATGTAAAAAAATTATGTGACGTTGTAACATTAACAAACAATGAACATGGTGTTGCCCATGCAATTGAGCAATTTGTTTTAAAACAAACTTTATCTAGTAAATAAAAAAAAGACCCTTTCAACTTCTGAAAGGGTCCTTCTCTTTTATACATGATGACAAGCAACAAAATGATCTTCACCAACATTACGAAACTCTGGTACCGTTTGTGTACAAACATCTGTCGCAAACGGGCAGCGTGTATGAAAACGACAACCTGAAGGTGGATTTGCTGGACTGGGAATATCCCCCTCTAGTATAATTCGCTCCCGCTTCACTGTTGGATCTGGTATTGGCACAGCTGATAACAATGCTTTTGTATACGGATGAAGTGGATTCGTAAATAACTCATCACGCGGTGCCGTCTCTACAATCGTTCCTAAATACATAATTCCTATTTTTGTACATAAATGTTCCACAACACTTAAATCATGTGAAATGAATAAATAAGATAATCCCTTTTTCTCCTGTAACTCACTAAATAAATTAATGATTTGTGCTTGAATAGATACATCTAGTGCTGCCACAGGTTCGTCAGCTACAATGAATTCTGGATTTAATACCATAGCTCTTGCGATAACGATACGCTGACGTTGCCCACCAGAAAACTCATGAGGATACCGGTCAATATGATACGGAGCTAAACCACATAACTCCAATACTTCTATCACCTTTGCACGAACATTTTCTTTCGTCGCTAGTCCGTGAGCCAACATCGGCTCACCAAGTGCTTCTCCAATTCTCATTCTTGGGTTTAATGAACTAAATGGATCTTGAAAAACAAGCTGCATATTAGGGCGATGTTTTCTCAATTCCTCCTTGGATAAGGAATAAACATCGTGCCCTTTAAACTTTACTTCTCCCTCCGTTTTTTGGACGAGACGTAAAATTGTTTTTCCTATCGTTGTTTTTCCACTTCCTGATTCTCCAACTAGGCCAAACACTTCACCTTTATTAATAGTAAAACTTACTCCATCAACTGCCTTTACATGTCCAATCGTTCTACTAAATATGCCGCCCTTAATTGGAAAATACGTCTTTAAGTTTTTCACTTCTAATAATGGTTCACTCATTGTTCCGCACGCTCCTCATATAACCAGCAAGCTACTTTATGGTTCTCATCGTGCACATTCAAATTTGGTGCCTCTTCTTTACATATTTCCATACAATGCTCACAACGACCACTAAAATAGCAAAATTCACCTAAGCCAACTAAATTCGGAACTTGCCCTGGAATAGAATATAGTTTATCTATTCGTTTTCCCATTACCGGTTTTGATTTCAACAAACCTTTCGTATACGGATGTTTCGGATTTTGGAATATCTCTAGTACTGGAGCTTCCTCAATAACTTTTCCGCCATACATAACGACAACGTAATCAGCCATTTCTGCTACAACGCCTAAATCATGTGTAATTAATAAAATCGATGTTTTAAATTCCTCTTTTATCTGTCTTAGTAAGTCTAAAATTTGAGCTTGAATCGTAACATCAAGAGCAGTTGTCGGTTCATCTGCAATTAATAACTTAGGATTACAACTAAGCGCAACAGCAATCATAATGCGTTGTAACATGCCTCCACTTAGTTCATGTGGATACGAATGGACAATTTCATCCGCACGAGCTATACCAACTTTACGAATTAATTCGATTGCCTTTTTATACGCCTCATTTTTACTAAGTAATTCATGCTCTCTTAACGTTTCTACAATTTGTTCTCCTACAGTGAAGACGGGATTCAGCGATGTCATCGGCTCTTGGAATATCATCGCAATATCATTTCCTCGTAAACTACGAAGCTCTTTCTCTTTCATACCTAAAAGACTTTTTCCTCCATATAAAATGTCTCCACCTACTACACTTCCTGATTCAGCAATAAGTCCCATAATCGATAGCGCCGTTACACTCTTTCCGCAACCCGATTCACCTACAACACAAACTGTTTCACCTTCTCGAACTGCAAAGCTAACATGATTAACAGCCTTTACTGTTCCTTCTTCTGTCTGAAAATGTGTTTGCAAATCTTTCAGCTCTACTACCGCTTTACTCATATTCCCTCACCTACCGTCTCATCTTTGGATCTAACGCATCACGAAGTGCATCACCAAGTAAATTAATTGATACAACTGTTATAAAAATTGCAAAACCGGGCGGAATCCATAACCACGGACGCTTTTGGAAATCGATTAATGAGTTAGCTGCACTAATCATATTTCCCCATGATGGTGTAGGCGGGACGACTCCGAGACCTAAGTAGCTTAGTGCGGATTCCCCTAAAATAGAGCCTGCAACACCTAATGTGGATACAACAATTAAGATCGGTAAAACATTAGGGATTAAATGATATATAATTTTCCGGTAATCTTTCATTCCTAACACATCAGCAGCTTGCATAAATGCTTGCTCCCTGAGTGATAAAATTTGACCTCTTACAAGACGTGCAAGTCCTGGCCAACCTACTAAACTTAAAATAATCATAATGACATAAAGACGATAATCAGATGGTACTTTCCATTCTGATAAAATAGCTCCCATTATAATAAGCAACGGCAATCCCGGCATCGACATTAAAATATCTGCAAGACGCATAATAATATTGTCGACAATCCCGCGATAAAAACCTGCAATAGCTCCTAATAAAGCTCCAAGTATAACCGATAAGACCATTGAAGCTAATCCAATTGTTAATGAAATGCGTCCTGCTTGCATAAGTCTCGTTAAAATATCTCTTCCCAATTGATCTGTACCGAGCCAATGTGAAAAACTAGGTGGTTTGTTAATTAAAGCGACTTGTATTTTCCCTAATGCATATGGCGAAAAGAGCGGACCGACAAAACAAAATAAAAACATAAACATTAGTGCATAAAACCCCACGAGTGCCATCTTATTTCTCTTTATTTTTTTAAGAGCCTGTCGCCATGGTGATGATTCATTTCTTCTCTTTTTTTCTTTTTTCTCTGTAATTGCTGTAACAGTTTCCATCTAATCCCCCCTTACTTCAACCGAATACGTGGATCAACAACTGCATATACGATATCAGCGAAAAAGTTTGAAACAATTGTTAAACAAGAAAGAAACATCGTAAATGCCATTAATACTGTATAATCACGAAAATTTAGTGCTTCTAATTGAATATTACCAATCCCTGGCCAGTTAAAAATTTGTTCAATAATAATTGCTCCCGAAAATAAACCTGGTAATTCAAATGCTAATAACGTAATCGCCGGTAATATTGCATTTTTTAACGCATGCTTATAAATAACAGTCTTCTCCTTTAAACCTTTCGCCCGTGCTGTTCGTATGTAATCTTGCCTTACAACCTCTAACATGCTTGTTCTAAAGTAACGAGTTAATGAACCCACACCAAGAAGAGTCAAAATAAATACTGGTAAAACCATATGCTTGGCAACTTCTATTACGTAAGCTAATCCAGTCGAATTACTCCCGACATCAATCATTCCGCCTATCGGTAATAACTTAAAGTCCACCGCGAACACCTTAATTAAAAACAAACCGATAAAAAATGAAGGAAATGACATTGCTGCAAAGACACCAATTGTTACAAGTTTATCGAATAAAGAATGTTGCTTCGTCGCTGAGAATACGCCGATAATAAGTGCAATTAGCCAAATAAAAAACAATGCAATAACAGCTACACTAAAAGAATTCCAAATAAATTTATTTAATAATGACGTTACAGGTTCCTGATATTGAAGCGAAAAACCAAAATCCCCTTGCAATGCATTTCCTAACCAATGAAAATAACGCTCAACAATTGGCTTATTTAATCCATATAATTCCCTAAGTTCAGCTGCCCTTTCAGGTGTAATCTTTGGATTTGAATCAATATAGTCTCCTGGAAGAAGCGCAAACAGGAAGAAAATAATAATTGATGTTCCGAACAGTGTAGGAATCATTTGTAACAACCTACGAACGATATATGTTTTCACCCTTTTTCTCTCCAATCTTATGCCTAAAATAGAAGAACATTTTTTCAAAGCGGTACATTACTAACCGAATGAAAAAATGTCTTCTATTTATACATCCTTATCGTTATTTTTCAAATGATAAAACTGGTAAGTTTGCGCTAATACTATTGTATTTTTCAGAGTCAATTCCTTTTATATTCCCGTTATAACCAGTAATTGTTCTACGGTAGTTTAATAGAATTACTGGTGGGTCATCACTTAACTCTTTATATAATTCTTTATAAATAGGTTTACGTTTTTCAATATCAACTGTCTCAATACCTTTTTTAATTAACTCATCTACTTTCGCATTTTTATAACCAAGACTCTTATCATTGACACCAGACAAATATTCACCAGCTGTTTCACTCGGATCACTTGTAATCGGTGTCGAAACAGAAGCTAAATCATAGTCACCTTTATTTACCTTCGAAAGCATAGTATTAAAGTCCATAAATTCTGGATTAAATTCTACACCTATTTCTTTATAATTCTCTTTCGCAATTGGAATTAATAAATCACTATCTTTAGCCGAACTTGGGCCGAAATAAGAAAGCTTTAATTTTTGACCATCTTTTTCACGAACTCCATCCGAACCAACTTTCCATCCTGCTTCATCTAATAATTTTTTCGCTTTTTCTTTGTCGTATTCATATTTATTAACTCCTTCTTCCGTATAAGCCCAAGAAGTTGGATGAATTGGTACATTAGCTACCGTACCGTATCCTTTCAATGCTGTATCAACATATTTTTTACGATCTAATCCGTAAATAAGTGCTTGGCGAACCTTTTTATCCTTTAAGTACGGCTTATTATTATTCATATAAATATAACTAAATGACGCTGCTGTTTCGATTTGGATATTCGCAAATTCTAAACCCTTAGCCTGTTCAAGAATTTCATCACCAGTACCTAGGCCAGTGTAGTCAACCTCACCTGTTTGGAATAATTGAAGCTTCGTATCGCCAGAAGTAATTTTATAAATGAAGTTTGAAATTTTGGGTTTGCCCGCATAATAATTTTCATTTGCTACAAATCGAACTTCTTGCCCCGGGATATACTTTTCAAATTTATATGGACCCGCAGCTATCGGTTTTCCATATAACTCTTTTAAGTAATCTAAACTTGTATTTTGTTTGTAATCTTTTCCGTAATAAGCTTTTGATAATACTGTACCACCTAAAACAAATATAGCTTGTGAATTAACTTTTTCAGTGGTAATTTTAATTGTTTGTGGATCAACAACTTGAATACCTTCAATAGAAGTTGCCTTTCCTTCTTTATATTCTTTACCACCTTTAACCGCATATTGAGAGATATCTATTTCACCTTCATATGCCTTATCATGTAAAAGCGTCAATGTGAACGCTACATCATCTGCTGTTAATGGCGATCCATCGCTAAATTTTAAGTCTTTACGTAAATGGAATGTATATGTTAACTGATCAGAAGAAACGTCCCACTTCTCCGCTAATTCCGGAATTGGTTTCCCTTGTTTATCCGTTGATACAAGAGATGCAAAAATCACTGAAGTCACGTTTCCATCCCAACCATTTTGTTGGAAATATGGTAAAAATACGCCGCCAGGTTTACTAATACCAACTACTAGCGTATCTTTTCTATTCTTCGCTTTATCTGGTACTTTCGTTTTATCTGTCGCAGCGATCTTTTCAATTTTTATATTTTTTAAATCTTGTTGTTTAACCGATTCTGTAGAAGCCGTATCTTCCTGTCCCCCACAAGCAGATAGCACAAGCGAACTACTCATTAATACCGAAAATACACCAGCCCATTTTTTCGTCTTTTTCTTCATTGTCCCCACCCTAACTTTTTTTTAATAATTACACCTTATGAACTGCTCGCCCTATGTATGCCTCCCACAGCAACATTTATAGCCAATCGGAAAAGTCGGTTTTAATTGTAAAAAAATAGATGTTTTTGAGGGGTAACAATCTTATTCCGACTTTTCCTGTAGACTTTATGGTTAATAGCTTATAACTTTCAATATATTTTGTCAATTCTTTCTAAATAAATATTTTTATGGTTTTTTTCAAAAATATTGTTCATTTAATTTAGGAAACTACATATCGTTGTAGTTATCTTCACTCAACCCCTACTATAGCTTTTTTATAAGTCCCTTTTCGTTTTCAATATGTATCGTTTCTAATGTTTTTTAGTTTATGCATCCACATTTTATATTAAAAAACATAAAAACTACTTCTATTCCTTCAGCATGAAACATAGAATACTAATAATCAATTACCAAAAAGGGGGCGAAAACATGGACAACCTATTCCAATATGTCCTGCACTACGTATTATTAACAATTATGATAGTCGGGGCGCTATTACTATTCCCTTTCTTCCCAAAATTCGTCCTCTTTTTAGCTTTTTTTATTATGCTCGGGATCGCTATTATCATTTCAACAAAAGAAGATACCACACAAAAAGAAAGCAGAGTTCAGCGCGTAAAGCTGTGACTCTGCTTTCTTTTTTATTTTCAATCTCAGATTTCCATCATACATACTTATGTCTCGGGAAATAATTAGCCTTTACTTTCGTAATTAATCCTATCGAAAATCTACTAATAACATATATATTTTGCCTCACCATTGCATATGTTTCACAACCTATGCAAGATGCGTAACAAAGATTTACCCAAGTTACTGTTTCACGTGAAACACACTTTTTCATTTATCTCTTACAGTAAAATATAGTTATAAAAAAAAGAAAGCTAATCCCTTCAGCAAAACTGAAAGGAATTAGCTTTCTACTCTTTACCCCACAATATTATCTAACTCATTATATAACTCCGCTCGTAACAACTCTTTTTTCGTTTTTTCTTCATACAATTGTTCAAGCATTTCAACATCAGCTACATGTTCCATTTTACATTCAAGTGCATATATATCTTCTTCTACACGCATTAACTCGGTTTCAATCCCCTCAATATTCCTAGCTTCTTTCTTTTTTACAGGGACTGTTTCAATACTTTTTCTCCCTTGAGGTTTCTGCTTTATTACTTGCTTCTCAATCCTTTCCTCCCACTTTTGACGAGCCCATGCATAGTTCCCTGCAAACTCAAATAATTTGCGTTCATCAATCCAATACGTCTTTTCAAATAACTTATTTAAAAAATAACGATCATGTGAAACAGCTAAAATCGTTCCATTATATTGCTCAAGAGCTTCCTCTAAAACTTCCCTTGATTCAATATCAAGATGGTTTGTCGGCTCATCTAAAATTAAAAAATTGATGTCTTGATACATAAGTTGTGCCAGTCTTAGCCTCATTTTTTCTCCACCGCTCAGTTGCGTTATATTCTTAAACACAGCTGGACCATAAAATAAAAACTTAGCTAATATATGTCTTGCTTCTCCCTCTGTTACAGCTACATACTCTCTGAAAGCTTCCAATACATTACTCTTCATATTTCCGTACGCATGCTGCGATAAATAACCAATTTTGACACTACTACCCATCCGAATTTCACCAGCATCTGGCTCTATTTCTTCTAATAGTAATTTTAGTAGCGTAGTCTTCCCTGTGCCATTACGACCAACGATAGCCGCACGCTCCTGAAAACGAACATGTAAATTCGCTTGTTCAAATAAAGATTTGTCAGAAAAACCTTTACTCACTTCTTTCATTACAACAACATCTTTCCCGCTTCTCTCTTGCCCTTCAAACTGAAGTCCCATCTGTTTTCGTTCTAAAATCGGTCTCTTTAACTTCTCCATACGTTCTAACGCACGTTCCATATTTCTCGCTCTCTTATGGAGTCCTTCATTCGGCGGATTCGCTTGATTTGCCCATTCACGTAGACGCTTAATTGCTTCTTTCATTTTCTTTATTTTCTTTTGCTGTTCTTGATAAGCCTGAAACTCATGAAGCAACCTTTCTTCCTTCTCCTCAACAAACTGAGAATAATTCGTATGATACACGTGAATTTCTCCATCTTCTAAATCAAAAACTTTCGTTACAACTTCATCAAGGAAATAGCGATCATGTGAAATAACCATAACTGTTCCGGTGTATTCTTTTAAAAATTGCTCTAACCATTCGACTGCAAATAAATCCAAATGATTTGTCGGTTCATCTAATAGAAGTAAATCTGGTTTCTGCAATAGCATATACGCAAGGCTTACCTTCGTCTGTTCTCCTCCGCTTAATTCTAGAAATGATCGGAGGAATAGTTCCGTCACTTGTAGACCATTTGCTACCTTCATAATATTTGCCTCTATTTCATAACCACCAAGAAACGTAAATTTTTCTTGAATTACACCGTACCTCTCCATCAGTTTTTGCAAAGCAGACGCTTCCCTTTCCTCCGTCATATTTTTTTCTAAAACACGCATTTCTTTTTCTAATTCCTTTTCTACTTTAAAGGCGGAACCCAATACATCGTATACAGTCATGCCCTCATCAAACTTTGGAATTTGTGCGACATGACCAATACGTGTACCTTTCTTCATATGAACGGCTCCTGCATCCACATTCTCCATCCCTGTTAGAAGACCAAAGATTGTTGTCTTCCCACTACCGTTACGGCCAACTAAACCAACACGTTCACCATTCTTTATTTCAAGCGATATATTTTCAAATATGATGTTTCCACCAAAAGATTTCGTTACATTATTTACACTACAAATTGTCATTTTCCGTACTCCTTTCAATATAAAAAAACCATGGGAAAGAAACATTCCCCATGATTTTCGACATAGAAAAAGGAAGCCAAATAGCTCCCTTTTCACACGTTTATTAAAAATGGATGAAGAGATTTCTATCGTTCAATAGCTACTATGCAATTGTTAAAAAAGGGCAGACGTATCCCGTTAACAATTACATCATGAAAAATCGCACGACAAAAATAGATAAAATCTAAAAATTTGGCACGCGCAGCTAAAGAACGTTTCATCTCATTCACCCCTTTCGTACGGAATTTAATACTTACTTCTTTATTATACTTCCCTATTTTATGTTTGAATAGTCATTTTTCTGAAAATAATGAAGATAGACTAAACATTTCAATAAGTGACATCAAATCTTACAAAACTGTTATGTTCACGTAATGGAAAGCGATAGTACGAAAAGATGCCTCCCTATACAATAAAGATGTAAACAAGAGAGACAAACAAAAGGAGGAAACAATCATGATGAAAGAAATCGTAAAAGCAATCTTTGAGGTATTAGTGAACGGACAAGCAGTTGTAAAAGAACTAAAGGAACTATAAAAAGGAGTGAAGAAATATGATGAACATGGTGAAAATGATCTTACATGCTTTAGTCGATGCAAAGGCAGTTAGCCAAGAATTAAACCAACAATAAAAAGGGGTATATGAATATGAAGAAAGCCATTATTATAATCACAAGTACAGCAATCGCCTTATACACAATAAAAAATAGAAAAACGAAACATAGTGAAAATACTCTATATTATCCATACACATTATTAAAGAAAAAATAAAAGACAAGATACCCTATCGTAATGAGGATATCTTGTCTTTTATTTTTCCCTATTCACTTTAAAGGATTTCCTCCTCCTTTCCCCGAATGTATTAAGCGGGATTTTTACACATATTTTAAAGGGGTATATACAAATGGATACACAACAACTATATTTTTTAAACGATATCGGTAAACAAAAACCAGAAAGCATTCGGAACAGAAGCGCTGCATGTCCATTTTGCGATAGAGAAAATTTAACGGATATTTTAGAAACTGAGGGCTCAATTATTTGGTTGAAAAATAAATTCCCTACATTAAAAGATACATTTCAAACCGTGTTAATCGAAACGGATAATTGTGAAGATCATATCGCAACATATACAGAAGAGCATATGCGAAAACTAATTCATTTCTCTATTCAACATTGGTTAAAGTTACAGGAAAACGAAGACTTTTCATCTGTAATTTTATACAAAAATCATGGTCCATTTTCAGGCGGAAGTTTGCATCATGCACACATGCAAATTATCGGAATGAAACATGTAGACTATCTCGAGAATATTGAAGAGGAAAATTTCCAAGGGATAATTGTTCAAAAAAATGAACGTATTGAACTCAATATTTCAGAGCTTCCTATTATCGGTTTTACTGAATTCAATATAATCATTGATGATATTGCATGTATAGATGAAATGGCAAATTACATTCAGCAAACTGTACGATACATACTGACAGATTTCCATAAAGGGTGTAGCAGTTATAACTTATTCTTCTATCACTTAAACGGAAAAATTATTTGTAAAGTTGTTCCTAGGTTTGTCGTTTCACCGTTGTATGTAGGATATAAAATACCACAAGTTTCTACAAAACTAGAAGAAGTGAACATACAACTAGCGCAGTACTTCACAAGGCAGGAAGACAAAAATATCCATAAAAAAATAGAGTAGGTATCGAAAACCTACTCTTTTAGTACACCTTTATTTCGATAGTATACGTTCTCTAATCCAACGTTATACTTCATATTGTTATCCGTCCACTCTGGCCCTAAATTCCCTGGCCATCCTGATGTATTCGCTACATATTTCAATAATGCAAAATCAGTCAAGCTTCTTTGCACCCCGCGCTTATATCCCTTCACCAAATGCGGCATTGCAATTTGTGCATTTGTACGTGGGTCTTTCAACTCTTCATCAGTTAAATGATCTGGCGCAAGTCCACCACCACGGTGCAATTGAAACAATCCGAATGAAGTTCCGTTGTCTCCAATACTTCTTGGATTCAATCGACTTTCATGTTCGGCAATTGTAAGAGGTATCCATTCTGGAAGATTTACTTTCTTTGCTTCCTCTATAATAATTTGTTTCATCTGTTTTGCTTCTTCTGAATCAACATAGCTTGTCTCTTTCACTAGCTTATCCATTCCTTCAGACTTTCCTTGGAAATATAAATACACCCCAAGAACGACTAAAAATCCTACAAAGAATTTCTTCACTACCTCTACCTCTTTCTCCGCTGAAATTTGTCCCCTTTCAGCCTTCCCTTTACAATTACCTATGTTCTATCATTCTCTTACTCTTTTATCATAGCAAATAACTATACATATTATCATCATGCTTTAGGCCTATTTTGTGAAAAAACATTTGGTAAATACGTGCAAAAATGTAACTTTCATAGACTATAACTTATTTTTTGTATATAATTGTAAATTGAATTCTAAATATAAACTAGGAGAATAATAATATGAAAAAATGGCTATTACTCTTATTCAGTTTACTACTATTAATTCCTGTCCCTATTTCCGCACAAAAAACCGAAAAGTCGAAAGTCCTTATTTTATACAGTTCAAATGATGATCAAATTACAAGTGATATCCAAATACTTAATACACAAGTAGGACATTTCACTAATGATATAACAATTAAAAATATAAAACAGTTATCTGAAGTAACTGATAAATCTTCGTATACACACGTTATTTACATGGGTGAAAAACAAGAAGAACTTTCTACTGAAGCAAAAGAATTTCTAGAAAGCTTCCCCGGACCACTACTAGTTTTAGGTCAAAACATAGAACAGTTATCTAATCGTTTTTCGTTCATCACACTTAAAAACGAAGATATAAACTCTGATAAAATTGAATATCCAACACGTAAGCTAAAGAATACATTAGAGGAAGAGAGATCAATTAAACAACTTGATACAAATGGAACAATTCTTGCCCATGCCTTAAGAGACAATAATACTTATCCATTAATTGTACAGCAAAACAATTCGTATTACGTTGCAACTTCCAACCTCTTTGATTGGATATCTTATTATATTGGCGAAAGCTTATTTTCTTATTTTCAACAAAAACCTGAAACTAATAAAAAATTAGCCTATTTACGCCTCGAGGATGTTCACCCAGCTGCAGATATAAATCAATTACAGGATATTGCCGACTTATTAAAGAAGAAAAAGATTCCTTACATGATAACTGTTATTCCTGTATATACAGATCCAGATACAGGTGAAACACTACATTTAAAAGATAAACCCGAACTAGTCGATCTTTTACGCTCTATACAAGATGATGGTGCAGCAATTATTATGCATGGTTATACTCACCAATTTTATGACAGTGAAACTGGTGAAGGGTTTGAATTTTGGGACGTAAAAACTGATCAACCCATTCGTCAACCGAAGCATGAAAAGCCAAAAACAAAAGATAATTTCCCAAATATAGAGGCATATAACCAATATGTAAAAAAAGGTGAAGCATTTGAAGAAAAATATACGACAGATCATATTGAAAAAGGTATCCAAGAACTTGTAGATGCTAAACTATATCCTGTCGCATTTGAAGCACCTCATTACACAATGTCTCAAAAAGGTTATGAAATCTTATCAAAGTACTTTTCAACTTATGTAGGTCAACTGCAGTTAAGTGATACAACTTGGAAATCCATGCACTCTCCAGCGTATAGAAGTACACCATCATTTCTACATGGAATGAAATTAATGCCTGAAACAGTTGGATTTATTGAAGAAGATAAACCACGAGCTATTGCCCAAATGAAAGAGCGTGCTTTATCTGTTGCTAAATTATCCGATGGAATTATTGGTGCATTCTATCATCCTTACTTAGGTGTGAAACCATTAAAAGAAATATTAAAAGATCTAGAGAGTATTCCAAACATAGAGTGGATTGATTTACAAAAAGAAACGAATGAAGTAAAAATGAAAGATATTCATATTACTACTAATAAAGACGGTATCCACGTTGAAAAATCAACTAGTGCAAATGACGTAATTGATTATATAAAACAATATGGATTCTTCCTTATACTTGGGTTCGTTATCATTGTCTTTCTATTATTATTAAGACGTGCGAAAAAATTAGAATCCTAAAAAACACTAAGCGAGCTGCTTGGTGTTTTTTAGGATTCAGTCAATCGATAAAAGCGAACTGTATTCTTATATATTTGTTCTGCAACTTTCTCTACTGGAATTTTTTTTATTACACTAACTTCTTCTAATACATCTTTAATCATACAAGGGTGTGTTATAGTATTCTCTTGAAATTCCCACGGTCCATCCGTTTCTACCATCATATATTCCAGTGGATAATACGAAACGATCTTTCTAATTTTCTCCTTATGTAAAACATCTGGTGTGATAGAAATATAATAACCATTCCTCACCATCCGTCCCATTGTCGCTTCATTTCCTTTAAACCAATGGAAGTGTGCACGTGAAATTTTATATTCTTCAAGTAAATCACATACAATATCGGCATCTTCATAAACTGCGTGTAATACAATGGGCAAATCATATTCACTAGCTAGTTCTATAAATCGTCTCAATATCGCCACGTATGAATCTATAGTAACCCCTTCATCTTCTTTCGTTAAATAATACGGCAAGCCCACTTCACCAATCGCAATGATTTCCTCAGCATGAGCTTCAATTAATTTGAATATGCGCTCACATTCTTCTTTATGAATCGGTTGCTCCGGATGAAATCCTATTGCTGGGTGTATGAAAGGGAATTTCTTTCCTAAAGATAAAGTTTCCTTACATGATTGATAATTCATAGATACCGCAATAAGCCCCTTTACCTCTTTACTATTTTCCAAATCTTTAAGTAATCTACTTTTCTCTTCATCCTTATATTGATCAACATGTATATGGCTATCAATCCACTTCATCTTTATTCCTCCATAAAAAAAAACAAGAAAGGAACTCCCTTCTTGTTTTATCATCTATATTATTTAACAATTAAGTTTGTTATGATATCAAATAATCCAATACATACTACAGCAACAGTAAAGTAGCTACAGAAATCTTTAATTGGAAACCTCACTACTTCTTCTTTACGCATCCCATTTTTCTCCCTTCTTACTAAATCCCTAACTATTTTCATCTATTTGTATCTATTATGCAAAAAATATGACAAATTTACTATCGAATTAACTTACGTAAACCTTACAATGTTGTAAGGTTTATAAAAAGAGCCCCATCTACATACAGATGAGGGTTATTAAAAAGTAGTTGGTTTTTCATTCTTCCTTACATTACAAACAGAAAGTAATACATTAGACTTTCTATTTATACTATATTAAATTTACTATCTTTTAACTATCGAATTACATTACAGAAGGCTTACATGTTTGTAAGCTATGCGTAATGTAATTCGATAGTTTTCCATATCTATATTTCGTACAATACAGTTAGAAAGTAAGCCAAATAAGAAGAACGCTCACATAACCAAATTACATTGCTAGTAGCTACTCTTCTTATACCTTTCACTCATGCTACTACAATGTACCCCCTTCCCCTTTATATAATAAAAAAAGCCTTAGCCCATATGGACTAAGGCTTTTTTACGAACCTCGAAATACCCCTACCTAGTATTTTGATTTTCGACAAAAAATAAGCAGGGGTATATTTCGCTATCTCATCGCTAAAAGTTTACTCTTCGCATTAATAGGAATATTTACAGCTTCAATTTCTTCAATTGACTCGCCGTATCGTCCTTTTGCGTACACTTTTAATGCTTCATCTCTCTTTAACATATGCTTAACAGTCTTCTTTATTTTTTGTTCTCTTCCACGTTCGTCAAATGCAATAAATTCATATTCATACCACTCATCACCAACATGCTGACCAATTGTATTCACAACCGTATAGTATTCTTTCGTCTTATAAAGCGGATTATATTTATCAATAACTGGTCCAAGTTTCGTAGGCAGTAACATTACTACTATCACTAGCATCGCTATTATAGTAGTGATCATTTTTTTCTTCACAATAAACATTCCTCCTCTGCAGGATATATATACATCCATTTTAAGAAGAAGCAATAAAATCTACTATTGAATCTCATTACATTACACTTACATTTTTGTAAGAATAAAAAAAGGTGAACGATTTTACTCGTTCACCTTTTAGCTCGCTTTAAAGCCCCCACCAAGCACATCACGCACATCATGAATAACAACGAAAGCATCTTCATCTACTCGGCTAATAACTTGCTTTAACTTAACAAGCTCTTGTTTATTAATAACAACATATAAAACTTCTTTATTTTTTCCAGTATATCCGCCGCGTCCTTCTAATACAGTGACACCGCGTGTCATGTTTTTGGTAATAGCCTCACGTATTAAATCTGGTTGATTTGAAATGATTGTAACAGCCGTTTTTGTATCCATTCCTTCTACAATGAAATCAATCACTTTTGCACCGATGAATACTGCAACAAGTGTGTACATCGCTTTTTCTTGTCCTATTATAAATACAGAACCAGCAATTACAACGATATCAATAATAAGTACGCCTTTACCAACGCTCCACCCTAAATATTGATTTGCTAACTGTGCTAAAATTGCCGATCCTCCTGATGTACCTCCAGCTTTGAACATACAGCCTAATCCGATACCTACAAACAAACCAGCAAATAAAGCTGCTAATAGCGTATCACTATTTACATGATACTCAATATGTTCTGTAACATATAAAAACAAGGATGTTTCTACAATCCCTAAAATCGTATAAACCATCGTTTTTTTATCAAAAAACTTATAACCAATAGCTAGTAAAACTGCATTTATAGCAAAGTTCACAATCCCTGGTGACCAATCAAATAAGTAGTACGTAACAACCGTTAAACCAATAATTCCACCTTCCGATAAACGGTTTGGAATTGCAAAGTAATTAATACCAATTGCGAATAATAATGAACCAATTGTAATTAGTGTTATTTCCTTTATACGTTGATTAACCATAATTCATACCCTCCCCCATTTGACATTGTATCACTATCTCCTAGAGGTTTAGAAGTGGTTTTTATTCCGCATTTTACCTCTTAAAGATCGAGATATTATGTTTAAACAAAGGGTTGATTAATTATTCATATTTTCTCTAACTGCACGAACAAATCGCTCCACATTCCCTTTCTGAATATACCTAGCTCTAACCCTTTCATGATTACAAGTAAATTCAAAATATGGACAGAGATCTATGTCATCTATATGCAAATACGGATACTCTTCAAATATTGCAGGGTAGCCCGAAAATTTCCCGTAAAAAAGGAGACGTCTAGTAGTAGCAGCGAAAATCCCATGCCGGTAAGCTACGGTAAAATCATCCTTCTCAAATATCCCTACCACAACAGCTAAAATCTTTTCGTCATCCTCTACATATTTTTTCATACTCGATAAAAGTTCATTCATGCATATTCCTCCAAATTCTATTCATTGTTTTAACACTTGAAAAGAATCCATGGATTATTACAGACCGGTTTAACTCTTTTATAAAGTATGAAACGCGTTTCCTGTCAAAGACATTTCAAAAAATAATCCGTTATGCGATTATACACATAACGGATTAAGACTAAACTGTAGAGCGTTCCACAAGTTCATACGGAATCTCCACCTTTTCTTGTTTATAACTCTCGTTGCTCACTTGCCTATAAAACATTTCAAAAGCGTTTTTGCCTATCTCCTTTAAATTTTGATCAATCGTTGTCAACTGTAACACTTGTGAAATAGGTTGATTATCAAAACCAATAATCGCCAAATCCTCAGGAACTTGAATACCTAACATTTCAACTTCTGTCATAATCCCAATCGCAACTTCATCTCCTGCTACTATTAACGCTTCTGGGAGGACCTGCATCTCCTTTAACTTATGAGCCGCTCTCACACCATCTTCTAATGTAAAACATTCTGTAAAAATCCACTCTTCATTAACCTCTTCATCTATGGATTGTAATTGATGTTTATAAACATCAAAACGTTTTTGACTACTTGGCCCTAACTTCCTTCCCGTACAATAACCAATTTTTTTATAACCTTTTTCAATAAGATAATTCATTCCTAACTGAAAGGCTGCCGAATGATTTGTATATACACTTGAGATATTTGAAATATCATTATCTTCACAAGCAATTATTGTGCCGTAAGAAGCATACGGTTCTATCGTTTCCCAATCATTCGCACGCGAGCAAATAATAAGGCCGTCCAATTGTTTTGTTTTTAGCATATGTAAACTTTTCATTTCTTCTTTTTTATTGTAATTCGTTTGGCAAAGTAACACCCTGTAATTATGAGCTAACGCCACCTCCATCATTCCACCTACCATCGCATCAAAACACGGATGATTAATGTAAGGTAAAATTACACCAACAATATTCGTCTTCCCTTTGGATAAATGAACAGCGTTTGCGTTTTGTGAGTAATTCAACTTCTCAACTATCTCAATAACCGCTTTCCTTTTTTCTTCACTTACATATGGGTGATCATTTAGCACCCTCGAAACGGTCGTAACTGAAACTCCGGCCATCTTTGCGATATCTTTAATATTAGCCATACACTCACCTCTCCTTTTAACTTAATGAATTCCATGAACATATGTCAAATCTTCTCATCATTACACCTTCATTCGTTTTTCTTACAAAAGTGTAATTTTCCTGTAAGCTAATTCGATAGTGACTCTTCCCAATATCTTATACAATTAAGTCAGAAACAGGGCAACAACTATTCGAAAAGGAGCGGATTAATATGATGAACAAAATGAAGAACAACAAATTTACGAATACAATGGGCATGGTATTGTCCGCTCTTATCGATGCAAAATCTGTTGCTTCTACAAACAAGTAAGGAGAGATTATAATGAACAACATCACTTTTAACAAATTAGATTTTTTAGGACTAGCTAGCGGCTCTCTTCTTCTTACTGCTTTTATTTACGCTGCTACGCTTATATAAACTTTGTGTCCCCTTTCCCCTTTATATATAGAAAAAGACGACCGTCTATGCCCGGTCGTCTTTTTTACTTTTGTTTCGATTGCAAAGTTTCCTTTAGTTCTTCAAATTTTTCGTTTAATTGATCTGTCATCATTTTCATAGCCGTTTTTCGATCTATTTGTTCTCCGGCATCAATTTGAATCGGATCTCCAAAAACTAATTGCGCTTTTTTTCCTTTTATTAATTCTTTTACACTTGATGGACCAATATAAGCTGCCGGCACTAATGGAACGTTAGAACGCAGTGCAATCGTAACAGCCCCCGCTTTTAATGAAACGTCTTCTGTTGATCTCGTTCCACTTGGGAAAATCCCTACTACTTTTCCCTCTTTTAATAAACGCGATGGAATTTTTAATGTGCTCGGCCCTGGATTCGCACGATCTACCGGAAATGCATTTACATTTTTAAAGAACCAGTTTTTGAATTTCCCTTCAAATAATTCTTTTTTGGCCATGTAATGAATTTGGGTTGGATACATCCCAGTTGCTAACATTAAAACGTCCATAAAACTCGTATGTGTACACGCAACAACGTAAGGGCCGCCTTCTGGTAATTTCTCTCTCCCTTGTACTTCTACTTTCCCAGCCATTTTAAATATATATTTCAACGAAAATGTAATTGGTTTATACATTTGTTTCGTTCCTTTCTAAATATCCGAAGTATAATCATTTTCTTACAATGATTATAACACTAAGTTTTAGGAGTTGGTAATAAAAATAAGTATTTATTGTTAAATTTCAATTCTTACAAAAGTGTAATTTTCTTGTAAGCTAATTCGATAGTGACTCTCCCCAATATCTTATACAATTAAGTCAGAAACAGGGCAACCATTTGAAAAGGAGCGGATCGATATGATGAACAAAATCAAGAACAACAAATTTACGAATACAATGGGCATGGTATTGTCCGCTCTTATCGATGCAAAATCTGTTGCTTCTACATTAAACAAGTAAGGAGAATATATTATGCAAAATATCACCTTTAACAAATTAGATTTTTTAGGACTAGCTAGCGGCTCTCTTCTTCTTACTGCTTTTATTTACGCTGCTACGCTTATATAAACTTTGTGTCCCCTTTCCCCTTTATATATAGAAAAAGACGACCGTCTATGCCCGGTCGTCTTTTTAAATTTTTCTTTCTTTTAACTCTTTTAAAAGCTGTATCAGTTCAGCTTGTTGTTTTACCTTCTTACGACCATTTCGATTAATTGCTGCAAGCTCGCACGCAACTCCGACGGCGAAGAAAAACAATAAACTTTCTAACATGTTAAATCCTCCAATTGCCTATTAAACCGCTTGGCGTAATTGCTCTTCTTGTAAAACTTGCTTATTTATATTTTCTTCTTTTCTCTGACAAACGTTATTGCGAATAAGTGCTGCAATAACAAGTAAAGTTCCTACAATATCAAACATTGTTATTTGATACCCTTGTATCATCATAATAATCAAAGTCGTAACGGGTACAAAATTAATAAATAAAATGCCGTTAATCGATGATAAGATTTTCACACCGTAATTCCAAGCGAGTAGCGCTATGATTCCTGGTAATGTCATCATAAATAACAAATCATACTTCACGATAGAAATCGTTCCCATACTTGGGACTGGAACATACCCAAGCACCGTAATCATTACAGTTATAATTCCTGTGACAGTCGTACCAAATACACACGTCAATGTAGAATAGCGTAATGTTGACCAATCGCTACACGTTTGACCACCCATCGTATAAATAACCCAACCTACAACACCAATAAATATAAACGCTAGTGAAAACATGTTATCTTTCAATGTTAAAAAGAAACTCATATCACCTTTCGTAATAACAAACACAGCTCCTACAAAAGCGATAATCATGCTCGTTATCATATATTTTTTCGGTTTTATATGCTTATATCCCCATAAAATACAAATGGAAATCATCGGCATGAGTGCTTCCATAATGGAGGCTACCATTACACCTGATTTTCCCATTAACATTTGACCTAAAAATATGAGTACATTATATACAGTAAACGCCATCGTTCCAAAAAAGACGAGTAACTTTCCCCTTCCTTCTAAACGAAATGCCTGTTTTCCTTCTTTCATTAACAATAATATAATCAGTACTATCGCCACTGCTCCATAACGAATAAGTGAAAAATAAAATGGATCTATGTATTCTAGCGCATGATCAGCAACCGGAAACATCGCTCCCCATGACATACTTGCAATTAAACATGCCAAAGCTCCTATTACTATTTGACCTCTTCTCACCATAATCCCCCGCTTCTTTCTATTTGCACAAAGAGAATTGTAAAAGAAAAAACATATCACGTAAAACGATTCAAAATGATGTTAACTATCATTTATAATGATAGTTAACATCAAGGGGGAGCATACAATGGAATTACGAGACTTACAAATCTTCCAAAGCGTTGCCGATCGCGGTAGTGTAAGCGGCGCAGCAAAGGAATTAAATTATGTACAATCAAATGTAACCGCACGTATTAAACAATTAGAAAACGAGCTAAAAACACCGCTCTTTTACCGTCATAAACGAGGCATGACTTTAACAGCTGAAGGAAGAAAAATGCTCGTTTATGTTAATAAAATTTTGCAAGATGTTGAAGAGCTAAAACAAGTGTTTCTAGATAGTGAAACACCATCTGGTATATTAAAAATCGGTACAGTCGAAACAGTAAGTACATTGCCTACCATTTTGTCTTCTTACTATAAAAGCTATCCAAACGTTGATTTATCATTACAAGCTGGTCTAACCGAAGAACTTATTAGAGAAGTCCTTGACCATCAATTAGATGGCGCCTTTATATCAGGTCCTATTAAGCATCCACTAATTGAACAATACGATGTTAGTACAGAAAAATTAATGCTCGTGACACAAAATAAAGCTTTTCATATAGAAGAATTTACTACGACGCCCTTACTCGTTTTTAATCAAGGGTGTGGATACCGTACCAAACTAGAACGATGGCTTAAAGATGAAGGTTTGCTACCAAAAAGAATTATGGAATTTAACATATTAGAAACAATATTAAATAGTGTAGCACTCGGTCTTGGGATTACACTCGTGCCCCAGTCCGCGGTACAACATCTTTCTACAGCAGGTAAAGTACACTGTCATCCGATTCCCGAGAAATACGGTAGTATTTCAACTGTTTTCATACGCCGCAAAGATAGCTACATGACCAATTCAATGCGTAGCTTTTTAAAAACAATTGAAGAGCACCATCACATCAATATGCTTTAAAAGACATTCTTACACGAATGTCTTTTTTTCTTACAAAAGTGTAAGTCTCCCGTAAGATAATTCGATAGTTGTAGTTCATCATTTTCCCTATAATTAAGACATAAAGCAGGGCAACAACAATTCGAAAAGGAGCGGATACGCATGATGAACAAAATGAAATCAAACAATTTTTTTAACACAATGGGCATGGTGCTATCCGCACTTGTCGATGCAAAAGCAGTTGCAACTACATTAAACAAATAAGGAGAGATTATAATGAACAACATTACTTTCAACAAATCAGACTTTATCGGACTTGCAAGTGGAGCGACTCTTCTTACAGCTTTCATTTACACACTTGCTCAAAGTCTTGTTTAACAATTCGTTTCCCCAAACCCCTTTATATATAGAAAAAGCTGCTCGTCTTATAGACAAGCAGCTTTTTAGTTTGTTTCATATATAATTTGGCCTGTTTTCATAATATCGTATCCGCCAATCGCTTTTAACTCATTATGAAATTCTTCCGATTGCAGAATGTCTTTCATAACTTCAATAAGTTCTTCATTGTCTTTATTCTTCAAAATTACTAAATCATACTGTTCTTTCATTATCGGAATAAAGTCTACATTTACAATTTGCGAAACCTTTTCCGATCCTACCCCAACATCAGCTTTTCCGTTCGCAACTTGCGTGGCAACACCAAGATGACTCGATTCTTCCCATTCATATCCACTAATCTGTTCTTTATTTAACTTTTGAATTCGTAATTGTTCATCCACTAGCACCCTAATACCAGAGCCTTTTTCTCGATTTACAAATTTTATAGAGGACCCGAATATGTCAGCCCATGTCTTTATTTTCTTTGGGTTTCCTTTTTGAACATAAAACCCCACATTTCTTGCCAATAAATTGATCATAATACACGGTTGTCCAACTAAAATACGTTTTACGTAAGGAACATTATAAGTACCCGTTTCACCATCAAATAAGTGTAAACTAACTACACTTCCTTCTCCTTGGTACATCTTCACTAAACTTGTTAAACTACCTTGATACGCTCTTAATACATTAGAATTTAGCAATCGATTTTCTATACGTTTTGCCAACATATCTAACGTTAGTTCTTGCCCGCTAATGATGCATGTATTCAAGATACTACTATCGTCATTCTTTACAGAAGTAACTTGTATCTTTCCTGTTTTCATTTGCTTTATATATTGTTCTAAATCCGCTGTATCAATGCGCATCTGTCTACCAACTCTATAAGAAGGAAGTTCTCCTTTTTTAATTAAGTCGTATACAGTTAGTTTTGATACTTTTAATCGCTTCGCTACTTCTTCCGTTGTGTAGGAATGATGATCCATAGACGATTCCTCACTTTCTTCCTTCATTGTAACAAAGAAAAGAATATTTCTCCTATTTTTTAAAAACAACCATATTGTTCAAATTATATTCAATTATAACTAGTTATAATTAGTTATATTTAGTTATAATTAGTTATGTCAAAACGAAAGGGGATTTTTTTATGAACAAATTCACATTACGATCTATTGGGGCACTTATACTTTCTTTCCTTCTTATATTTAGTGCTGCTTGTACAAGCGTGGAAAAGAAGGAGAAGTCAGTTGCTAAAGAGAGAAAAACAGTCGAACTGACTATATCAGCTGCTGCTAGCTTACAAGATGCATTAAAAGAAATTGAAAAACAATATAAAGAGAAAAAGCCTAATATTAAACTTTCTTTTAACTTCGGTGCTTCCGGTGCACTTCAACAACAAATCGAACAAGGTGCGCCTGCTGATTTATTCTTCTCTGCAGCAGAAGATAAATTCCAAACACTTGTTAAAAAAGGATTCATTAATGAAAAAGAAGGAAAAAACCTTCTTGGAAATGAACTAGTTCTAGTCGTCCCAAAAGATAGCTCTCTTACAAAAATTCAAGATTTAAAAGATGAGAAAATCAAAAAAATCGCACTTGGTACACCTGAATCTGTACCCGCTGGGAAATATGCAAAAGCTTCTCTCACACATGAAAATCTTTGGAATGACATTCAAAATAAAATCGTATTTACAAAAGATGTTCGCCAAGTGTTAACATATGTAGAAACAGGTAATGTCGATGCTGGTATTGTATACAAAACAGATGCTCTCATTTCAGACAAAGTAAAAATTGGCGAGACGGCAGCAGCTACTTCTCATGAACCAATCCACTATCCTTTAGGCGTTATAAAAGAATCGAAGCATAAGAAAGAGGCGACTTCATTTTATGAATATTTGCAGTCAAAAGATGCACAATCTATCTTTAAGAAATATGGATTTACAGTCCTATCATAATTGCCATGAGCTTTGATGATATTTTGTCACCTGTCTTTTTATCTTTACGAGTAGCTGCATACGCCACCATTATCGTCACAATTTTAGGAACGATTATCGGTCGGTCACTAGCACGCTCCTCATGGAGATATAAAGTAATACTAGAAACTATTTTCTTATTACCAATGGTACTTCCGCCAACTGTAATCGGCTTTTTTCTCATTATTATTTTTGGAAATAACAGCCCCATTGGAAAGTGGATAGAATCGGTATTTCAGCAGTCCATTATGTTCACATCTACTGCTGCTATCATTGCTTCTACAGTTGTCGCATTTCCGCTCATGTATCAATCAGCAAAAACAGGATTTTCGATCGCAAATGTACAAATTGAAGAGGGCGCTCGCGATCTCGGCGCCAGTGAATATCAAGTTTTTCTACACGTTACACTACCGCTTGCATTTCCTGCATTACTAAGCGGTATGATCTTAAGCTTTGTTCGTGCACTAGGAGAATTTGGTGCTACACTCATGTTTGCTGGGAATATTCCTGGCAAAACACAGACAATCCCAACAGCAATTTATATGGCCATTGATGCAAGTAATATGCAACTCGCTTGGACACTTGTAATTATCACTATCAGTATGTCACTCATATTTCTCCTATGTATTCAGCTCATTAATAAAAGAATTACTAATTCTTAAAGCAGCTTTCGACAAAAGCTGCTTTTTTATTTCTTAGGAAATAAAAAATACTATATAAAGTGACTGAATTTTACCTTTTATTTAAATATACATTCTATTTGAATTTACTTTCTAAAATAGGCAATTTCCTGTTATTATATGGAGGTGTTTGAAAAAATGAAGAAATGAAAACGCATTTATATCGTGAATTCTTCATCCTGTTTTAGCGATCGGTAATCTTCTACTCTATTAGTGGGGCATTACCGATCGTTAGAACGATATGTAATTATATTGGTATAGCAAACCGAAGGGAGTCTTGTAATGGACATTTTATTAGCGCTTCTTCCTGCAATTGCATGGGGAAACATCTTATTAGTAAGCGTAAAAATGGGCGGTGGTGCATATAGCCAAACGGTAGGTATGACAATCGGTGCTCTATTCTTCGCAACAGTTATGTATGTATTTACTCAACCAGCTTTAACAATGACAATCTTGATTGTTGGTTTTATTTCAGGTGTATTCTGGGCTTTAGGACAAGTAAACCAATTAAAAACAGTTGAAAAGTTAGGTGTTTCTACTACTGTAACGATTTCTACTGGTATGCAACTTGTTGCAACTTCTATCTTTGGAGTTATCGCTTTCCGCGAGTGGACTACTACAACAACGATCATTATGGGAACGATTGCAATCCTATTAATCGTAGTTGGCGTTGTATTCACATCATTAGATGATAAAGAAAATGCACAGCCACCAGGACAATTGAAAAAAGGACTTCTTACTTTAATTGTTTCTACTTTCGGCTATCTTGTATATGTAATTATTATTCGTTGGTATAACATTGATGGTTGGTCTGCTATTTTACCACAAGCAGTTGGTATGTTTGTCGGTGCGGTTGTACTGACATCTAAACATAAGCCATTTAACAAATATGCAATTCGTAATGCTTTATCTGGTTTACTTTGGGGAACAGGAAACTTATTCTTACTTCTTTCATTACCACGTGTCGGAGTAGCGACAAGCTTCCCATTATCTCAAACTGGAATCGTTATCTCAACATTCGGTGCGATTGTCTTCTTAGGTGAAAAGAAAACAAAACGTCAATTGATCTTTATTGCACTAGGTAGTGTTTTAATTATCGGCGGCGCTGTATTACTTGGTCTAACAAAAGCATAAACTTATATTCTATTAAAAACCCCTGAGGCATATGTGTCCCAGGGGTTTTTTCGATTTTAATTATTTTCTAAATATAATTATTTACACGCACTTGTCCTTTATAGTTCTTCTTCCACTCTAGCAAACCAGCTACACATATAAAGAGATTAATAACAGCTAGTATTAGCATGACATATAAACCAGTGGAAATATAAATTACAATGCTAACTACGTTATACAAAATCCATAAATGCCAGTTCTCTAAAATTTTTCGACTTAGCATAAATTGAGCTACTAATCCTAATACAGCATTTAAAGCGTCTAAATATGGACTTGTTGATTCTAAATGACGGACTTGATAATAGCCCCAACCAACCCAAGCAACTAAAATAAAAATTATATAAAAGGTCCACCCCTTTAAACCTAAACGGACAGTTGCTTTTACCTCTTCTTCCCCACTACGTGCAATCCAATAATACCAACCATATACATTAAATATAAATTGAAAGACTGCTAATACTGCCATTGCATATAAATCTTGTATAATGAAAATATACAGAAATAATGTAACAGTAATCATACCAAATAAAAAGTTGGATACTTTTTCTCTTGCTAATAACCAAACATTAACAATCCCCATAACCGATGCGAAAATTTCAATATAACTCGATTGAATGTAAAATCCAACCAATACGCAAATAATACTAGAAATGAGTAAAAAAAGTGGACTTCTAACCATATTTATCTCTCCCCATATGTGTAATAAATTCCATATCACCAGTATAAGGAACTCCTCTTATTTTTATCATGAATTCCCTTATTCAAAAACCCCCTCATTATCTATTCCATATACGGTAAGTCTTTTCTTTTTACAAAATTCTCTTAAAAATGGTATCGTTTTTTATAACATATCTCTACTAGAAGGGAATAAAGGATATGCTTACTAAACATCGAATTTTATTTATTGGTGCCGGTCGTATGGCAGAAGCTATCTTCTCCGGGTTACTTAAAACGAGTAAAGAATATATCGAAGAAATTATCGTTTCCAACCGAAGCAACATAGAAAAACTAGAACAATTACAAGGGCGATATAATGTGTCCATCACTACAGACTGGAAGCAGCATATTACATCCGTTGATACGATTGTTTTAGCAATGCCACCAGCTGCACATGAACAGTTATTACAGGAGTTATCTCCTCTTCTAACTGAGCAATTCGTTGTGACCGTTGCTGCCGGAATTGGACCATCTTATTTAGAAAAACGGCTTCCTCAAGGGACACCTGTTGCCTGGATTATGCCAAATACAGCTGCCGAAATCGGAAAGTCCATCTCCTTATATACGACGGGACATTCCGTAGGTGAAACGCATCAAGAAACGCTACAACTCCTTTTAAAAGGTATTGGTACCTCACAGTTTTGTACTGAAGAGGAAGTTCATCAACTTACCGCCATTACTGGTAGTGCACCTGCTTTTCTCTATCACTTTGCTGAAGGTTTAATTGAAGCGACGAAAAACTATGGAATTGATGAGAAAACGGCAAACCACCTTGTCATTCAAATGATTGCTGGTTCTGCCGCTATGCTCCAACAAAACGAAGATCCAGCTATGCTCCGAGAACAAGTAACAACACCAGGAGGTTCAACTGCTGAAGGCTTAAAAGTTCTATATGAAAATAATTTTTCAGAAGTCATTCAACAAGCAGTTGAAGCAACAAATAAAAAAGCTAGGGGGAAATAATATGAATTTAACAAGTTTAAAAGACTATACAACATTACATAATGGTGTAAAAATGCCTTGGTTCGGTTTAGGTGTGTTTAAAGTAGAGGACGGATCAGAAGTAATTGATTCTGTAAAAGCAGCTATTAAAAACGGATACCGCAGCATCGATACTGCAGCAATCTATCAAAATGAAGAAGGCGTTGGTCAAGCAATTCGCGAATCTGATATTCCTCGTGAAGAGCTATTTATCACTTCAAAAGTATGGAATAGCGATCAAGGTTATGAAACAACAATTCAAGCATTTGAAACTACATTAGAGAAATTAGGCCTAGAATATTTAGATTTATATTTAGTACATTGGCCTGTAAAAGAGAAATATACTGAATCATGGAAAGCGTTAGAAAAGCTTTATAAAGATGGTCGTGTTCGTGCTATCGGTGTGAGTAATTTCCACATTCACCACTTACAAGACGTATTTGAAATTGCTGAAATTAAGCCAATGGTCAACCAAGTGGAATACCACCCTCGTTTAGCACAAGAAGAATTACATGCTTTCTGTAAAGAACATAACATCCAGCTCGAGGCTTGGTCACCATTAATGCAAGGGCAACTACTGGATCATCCAACATTACAAGAAATTGCGACAAAATATAGTAAATCAACTGCACAAGTTATTTTACGCTGGGATTTACAAAATGAAGTTGTAACGATTCCTAAATCAATTAAAGAGCACCGCATTATTGAAAATGCAAACATTTTTGATTTTGAATTAAGCTCGGATGATATGAAAGCAATTCAAGCTTTGAATGAAAATCATCGCGTCGGTCCAGATCCAGATAACTTTAACTTCTAGCAGAAAAACCACTGCCATGTGCAGTGGTTTTTTTCACTTTAAAAAAACTGAAAATTTAAACTATGTTTCATTTGATTGACACTTCATTATCCAAGGTGTAAGATTTTGAATTATCAAAGAAACAAAAAAATTAATAAAATTCATTCGTTTACTCATTGTATCAAGAGAGGTGGAGGGACTGGCCCTTTGAAACCTCGGCAGCAGGTTCATTTTGAATACTGTGCCACTTCCTGCAAGCTTTATGCTTGAAAGATAGAATGAGGGACTTCGTTTATATACGGGTACATAACTTGTATGTGAAAATCCCTCTTTCTCAATCAGAAAAGAGGGATTTTTTTATTTTTCATTTCCCTCATCATCATCCAAACTTAATTATTTAGGAGGAAAATCAAATGAAAAAGAAGTTTTTACCCGGTATCGCATCAGTTGTAGGAGTAAGTATTTTATTAACTGGTTGCGGTAGTTATAAAAACGAAGCTAGCGGAGCAAATGCAAAAGACGAGGCATCTAGTAAACAGGTTTTAAACTTATCTTCACCTTCTGAAATACGAACAATGGATACAGCTCGTGCTACAGATACTGATTCCGGTCAAGTAATGAGAAACGTATTTGAAGGTTTGTATAATCTTGGTGAAGGTAACAAACCTGTCCCTGGCGTTGCAAAATCCCATGAAGTAAGTGGCGATAAAACGAAGTACACATTCCACCTGCGAGATTCAAAATGGTCAAACGGTACTCCTGTTACAGCGAAAGATTTCGTCTTCGCCTGGCAAAGAGCTGTTGATCCAGCAACAGCCTCTGAATATGCATTTTTATTCTTTGATATTAAAAACGCAAAACAAATTAACAACAAAGAGCTTCCAGCCGATCAACTTGGTGTAAAAGCAGTTGATGACCATACGTTTGAGGTAGAATTAGAGCGTCCTGTTCCGTACTTTATTAGCTTAACGGCGTTCCCAACATTTCTACCAATTAGCGAGGAATTCTTTAAAACACAAGGTGATAAGTACGCTTTAGAAGATAATACAATTTTGTATAACGGAGCTTTTACACTAAGTGATTGGAAGCATGAACAAAGCTTTAAATTTAAGAAAAACCCTACCTACTGGGATAAAGATACTGTCAAAATCGAAGAAATCAATTTCAACATCGTAAAAGAAAAATCAACAGAAGTAAATTTATTCGAATCTAAACAATTAGACCGTATAAAACTAACATCTGACTTCGTTGATAAATATAAAAAGGATGCTAATTTTAAAGAACGTCCGAACGTAGGGGTACAATTTTTACGTATGAATCAACAAAACAAAGTACTTCAAAACGTTTCTGCACGCCAAGCAATTGATCAAACGATTGATCGAAAGTCCTTTGTCAATACGTTATTAAATGATGGCTCTACACCAACCTTTGGTCTTGTGCCAAAAAACTTTGCAAAAGGTCCTGATGGAAAAGACTTCCGTGCTACAAACGGCGATTTAACAAAAGTTGATACGAAATCTGCACAAGAATTATGGAAAAAGGCAAAAAAAGAACTAGGTTCTGAAAAGATAACATTAGAATTATTAACAAGTGACGGTGACCTTGAGAAGAAGACTGGTGAGTTTCTAAAAGGTCAATTAGAAAAGAATTTAGAGGGCTTAACAGTAAATATAAAACCGCAACCACGTAAACAACAAGTTTCACTCTTATTAAAAGGTGACTACGAAATCGGAATTGATGGTTGGAGCCCTGACTTTGCTGATCCAATTACATTCCTTGAATTGTTTACAACGAATAACCCTTACAACTTAGATCATTACTCTAATAAAGAGTTCGACGAAGCAATTGAAAAGGTGAAAACTACTTTAGCTGGTGATGAAAAAGCCCGCTTTGATGCATTACTAGCATCAGAGAAAATATTATTTAAAGACTCTGTTATTGCTCCTCTTTACCAAAAAGGCGAATCTTATTTAGAGAAATCTTATGTGAAAGGCATTGTACAAGTAGACTTTGCAGGTCAATTAAACTTCAAATGGGCAAAAATTGAAAAATAAAGTGAAACTTTAAACAACGTATTTCCACCAACTCCCATTGTTTTTTTGACAAAATATATTAAAAGTAGATTCCTTAATATGAGTGAATCTACTTTTTTAATATATTATTCCAAGAAATTAACGCTTTGTTTTTATTATTGACATATAGTTCTTTCTGGTGTTAATATTCTAAATAATCAAAGAAACGAAATATTTAACCATCAAAATATAATGTCTACTATGTTGAAACATATAACGATACATTATAGTTCAACATGTATATACATATAGAACACATGATTACCTATAAACAAATATTTATACTAGGTTTTATCTCTTTCTATAGCTACTTCAAGACATGGACATTATGACGTTATGAACAACACATTTAGGGAGGAACGAACAATGAAGAAAAAAGTTGTACCTGTTGTTGCATCTGTTTTAGGGGCAAGTCTACTACTAACTGCTTGTGGGGGAAATAAAAATAATGCAAGCGGAGCAAAAGCAAACGATAAAGCACCTGATAAACAAGCAATTAACTTATCATTTGCTTCAGAAATTCCAACAATGGATGTTGCAAAAGCAACGGATGGGGAATCCATGAACGTAATGCGAAATGTTTTTGAAGGTTTATATGCAATGGGCGAAGATAATAAACCAATTCCTGGTGTCGCTGAGTCGGTTGACGTTAGTCCTGATAAAACAAAATATACATTCCATCTTCGTGATTCGAAATGGTCAAACGGTACTCCTGTTACAGCAAAAGACTTCGCCTTCGCTTGGCAACGTGCTGTAAATCCTGAAACAGCTGCCGAATACGCATTCTTATTCTTCGATATAAAGAATGCAAAACAAATAAATCAAAAACAATTACCACTTGATCAATTAGGTGTCAAAGCCCTTGATGACAAAACTTTAGAAGTACAACTAGACCGTCCTGTTCCCTACTTCTTAAGCTTAACGACATTTGCAACATTCTTACCAATTAATGAAGATTACTTAAAATCGCAAGGTGATAAATACGGTTTAGAAACAAATCATTTAATCTACAACGGTGCTTTCACATTAGATAACTGGAAGCACGAACAAGGCTTCCAATTAAAGAAGAATCCTAACTATTGGGATGCTAAAACAGTAAAATTAGAAGAAATCAACTTCAATGTCGTTAAAGATAAGTCTACAGAAGTTAACTTATATGATTCAGGACAAATTGACCGTGTTGCTTTAACTGCGGAGTTTGTTGATAAATATAAGGGCGATCCAAACTTCAAAGAACGTGCTGAAGTCGGCATTCAATTTTTACGACTCAATCAAAAAAATGAAGTATTAAAAAATCAACATGCACGCCTTGCTATTAACGGCGCAATGAATAAAAAAGCATACGTAGAAACAATTTTAAATAACGGTGCTGTTCCAGCTGAAGGAATGGTTCCTGCGAAATTTGCAAAGAGCCCAGAGGGCACTGACTTCCGCAAAGAAAACGGAAACCTAGTCAAAGATGATGTGAAATCAGCGAAAGAAAACTGGAAAAAAGCGAAGCAAGAACTTAGTACTGACAAAGTAACACTTGAACTATTAACAAGTGATAATGCTTTAGCTAAAAAGACTGGCGAATATTTAAAAGGTGAACTGGAAAAGAATCTAGATGGATTAACAGTGAATTTAAAGCCACAACCACGTAAACAACAGTTGAAATTACTATTAAGTGGTGATTATGAAATCGGAATTGATGGCTGGGGTCCTGACTTCGCTGATCCTATTACATTCTTAGATTTATTCACAACAGATAGTGCTTATAACTTTGATAAATACTCTAACAAAGAGTACGACGAGCTAATTCATAAAGTGAAAACAGATTTAGCTGGCGATGAAGAAGCACGCTGGGAAGCAATGAAACAAGCTGAAAAAATCTTATTACAAGATGGCGCTGTCGCTCCTTTGTACCAACAAGGTCGCTCTTACTTACAACGCTCTTTCATTAAAGGACTTGTAACAACTGACTTCGGCGGTGAATTTAACTACAAGTGGGCAGAAGTTGCAAAATAATAAGTACTAATAAAAAGGTATCCAATTGAAGGATACCTTTTTACTGTGTACTTCATTAATTACAAGGTCTCTTCCCTTTATCATTTCTTTTATACCTATAGTGAGCCCCGCTACTAATTGTGTAACTAGTCTAATAAATAATAATGAGATAATATTTTCTCTAAATTAACTCCGGCAAATATTATTTTGTAATAGCCATTCGCTACGCATGTTGCGGGAAATAATCCCACATACAGGAATAAACATTTGTGTTAAAGAAATGCGAAGAAGACTATTGTCAACAATCCTCTTTCCCATCTTTTTGTATTGAACTAAAACTCATAATAAATATAAATGCAAATATCAAATATGTTTTCCACGTCAAAGAAGGTATATGCCCTGACCAAAGATAGCTAATTAAATAGTTAATTCCCATAATACAAGATGACGCTACTAAACTAATACTTATTAGTTTTACATATTGGAGCATACATTTTCTCCTTACCTCATTCTTTTTCCATTTCTTCAAATTGCAGGTTCATTGGCTCTTCTAGAAGAGTTTCATAAAAACTTTCTGCCAAATCCGTTACAGGAATTTTTCCATCCACCTCATCAAATCGAATACTATCTAGCCAGACACAACCTTCTCCTGATAATAAAACACCAAATGCAATACCAAGTGCTTCTTCTTTTATATCTAGTACAACCGAGTACGATTGCCAGTTATTCGTATTTTTAATTGGACGATTTTGCATGTTATCCATAGCAATCGGCTCCGTATTTTTTCCATCTACTCGCATCCACAATCCTGCCCAATCTTTTACATTCTCACTCTTAATAAATGCTGTTAAACGTAATCTCTTACCTACATAGTTATCCGCTCGAAACATTTGCATTAATGTTGAAAATCCCCCGTGCGTAACGTTCTCTTTTGCTTTTATATATGCAGATACTTTTCCTTGATGGGCAATTTCGTAATCTAAACCCATCTCATATTCAGCGGGATGACTTCCACTTAATACCCATCCTTTCGGTATACCTTTTTCCATTGAAATCCCCTCTCTTTCTATATAAAATGACTGGAAATACTTTCGATATTTTTTTGGTGGTAATTGAAACATTCTTTTAAAAGCTCTAGTAAATGCCTCTTGTGAGGAAAAACCGTATTGCACTGCAATATTAATAACTGCTCTTTCAGTCGATACCAAATCTTGTGCAGCATGAGTTAATCTTCTCTTACGAACATAATCCGTTACACTCATCCCAACATATCTTTGAAAGATGCGATGAAAATGGTACATCGATACTGCACTGTGAGATGCCACTCTTTCTGTTGTAAGCTCCTCATGTAAGTGATTCTCTATATATTCAATTGATTTTTTTATTATCTCTTTATATTCTTCATGCATTTTAGTCCCTCCCTCACAACTTCAATTTACCATATACATACAAATCGTTTTTGATTTAAATTGCGGATTAGCCCTTATGACTGCAGGATAATAATTTATTTTCAACACATACATAATTACATGTTTTTGGGAAAAACTTGTATAGAACGAATTTACATAAGGAGGAATTTATAATGAGAATTCTACTATCAGTTTTATTAGCTCTTATGCTAGTACCTGCATTAACAGGATGTAAAGCTCCTGCAAAAGAAGACACAACTTCTAATAAAAAGACGACTGAAGAAGCAAAAAATGAGGCTCCTGCAGATTTAAAACTAAACTTCAATGAATTCGATTTAAAGGCAGACTACCAAGATACAAAGAAAGACTACGAAGCAGACTATAAAAATGTAGCAGCTGATAAGAAAATGGAAGCAAAAATTGAAGATCATAAAGCAGATGTAAAATTAACAGGAGACGAGGCTATCACAAAATTAAGCCCACTTCTACAAGAATTAAAATTTGATAAAGATACTGCTGACCAAGAAGTAATCGATCAAGTAGTGAACGTGTTCAAACTTGATAAAGACTATCAAAAATTCGATTTAGAAGTTGTCTTCTCTGATGGAACGAAAAAAGAATATAAAAGAGAAATAAAATAAAGAAGTAGGCGGTTGCCTACTTCTTTATTTTTTAATTTTTGCGTACCTTAGTTCTGGACTAGAACCGATAATGAATTGGACACCGGATACTGATGGTTTTTGTAAATATGAGGAACTTGGGAAAATAATTGGGATTAATGGTGAATCTGTAAACATAATATCTTCCGCTTTATGCAATAATTCAAAACGCTTATCCTCGTTTTGTTCAACTTTTGCTTCTTTTATTAAAGCGTCAAATTCTTTATTATGCCATTTTGCATAGTTATTCGGACCATCACCTGCATATAAATCTAGTTTAGTAATTGGATCTAATAAAGAGCCGCCCCATCCCATATAAGCTAATTGGAAATCACTTTGCTTGTATGTGTCGATGTAACTCTTCCACTCTTTATTTTCTAATTTAATATCTACTCCAAGATTTTTCTTAAACATTTCTTGCATTGCTTCTGCTACTTTTTTATGTTGTGTATCTGTAGTGAATTTTAATGTTACTTCAGGTAATGTAGACCATCCTTGTTCTTTCATACCTTCTTCTAATAATTTTTTCGCTTCTGCTGGATCAAATTTAACGTAATCACCTTTTTCTTTACGGAAATCACGGCCACTTTGTGTTTTTGCTCCTTCTGGAACGAATGCATATGCTTCTTGCGCATTATTTTTATACAATTTTTCAACGATAAATTTGCGATCAACCGCTAATGAAAATGCTTTACGTACCTTCGCATTTGTAAACGGCTCTTTTTCTACGTTAAACGAGTAAATATAAGATGAGAATCCTGCAACACGCTTATATTCTTTATTTCCTTTTTCTTTTTCAATCATCTCTTGTGGTAAACCACTTAGTAAATCTAATTCTTTTGATTTAAATAATTGATACGCTGTTTTAGAGTCTGGAATAATACGAAACTCAATTTCTTTTAGAGTTACCTTTTTATCGTAGAATTCTTTATTTTTTTGTACTGTAATTGCCTGGTTATGCTTCCACTCTTTTAACGTGAATGGCCCATTCGTAATTAACTCTTTTGGATCTGTTTTTAATTTATTATTATCATCAATTGACTTTTTAGATAATGGAATAAATAGTGAGCTTGCTAATTTTTGTTTAATAGAAGCAACTGGATGTTCAAGAGTTACCTTTAATGTTTGAGGATCAACGACTTGAATACCAACTTGTCCCTCTTCACCTTTTCCAGTATTGTATGCCTCTGCCCCTTTAATAAAATACATTTCTGTCGCATTCATAGAACCCGTTTTCGGATTTAATAATCGCTTCCATGCAAATTCAAAATCATTTGCTGTAATAGGAGAACCATCTGACCATTTAATATCTTTCTTTAAATGAATTGTATACTCAGTTCCATCAGCACTTACGTCTTCTTTCTCCGCTAATTCATTTTGATATTTCCCATCACTATCTTGTGTATATAAGCTTGAGAATAAATGTCCAATTACATAACCTGAAGTACTATCTGTCGCAATAGCGGAATCAAGTGTATATGGATCGCTACCAATATTCGTTACTAATCGATCTCCTTCTCCCTTACCAGCACTCGCCTTTTGCGTTTCTTTCTTACCGCAAGCAACAGAAGTAATTGCTAAAACAGTCATAATGACAAACAGTAAAAACTTCTTCATCCTACATTCTCCTTTAACCTGAAATTTTTGGTGTTGATGCTAATAATGTTTTTGTATAAGAATGTTGTGGATTACGGAATACTTCGTCCGTATTTCCAAATTCAACAAGTTCTCCTTTATATAAGACAGCTACTTTTTCACATAAATAGTGAACCATCGGTAAATCGTGAGCGATGAATAAATATGTATAACCTTGTTCTTTTTGGATTTTTTGCAGCAGATGTACAATTTGAATTTGCAATGAAACGTCTAATGCTGAAATTGGTTCATCAAGAATCAATGCTTCTGGCTCACACAATAACGCTCTTGCAATAGCGATACGTTGACGTTGTCCTCCGCTAAATTCATGCGGATATCGATCAATATATCTTCTATCTAATCCAACACGCTCTAGCGCATCACCTGCTACTTTATCCTTCAGCCCTTTATCACCTAAACCGAATGAAATATAACCTTCCGTTACGCTATCGCGTACTTTCCAGCGCGGATTTAATGCAGCTGTAGAATCTTGAAAAATGAACTGTACTTTCTGTAAAAAATCTCGCTTATGAGCTGACTTCAGCGTGTGAACAACTTGACCGTTATAATTAATTTCACCAGACGTTGGACTCTCAATCCCCGCTATGAGCTTTCCAAGTGTTGTTTTTCCTGAACCACTTTCACCAATAATGCCAAGTGTTGTTCCTTTCGGGATAGAAAGTGATATGTCTTTTAACGCTGTGATTTCTTTACTTTTACTTCCATATATTTTCGTTACTTGCTTTACAGTAATTAAATCTGTCGTCATGAGGCATTCACCTTCTCTTTTGATTTCGCTTTATTATGCTCTAGAACATGCTGCCAACAATGTGAACTATGCGCCTTAGAATATGTTGTTCTCTCTGGGAAACGATGAATACATTCTTTTATCGCTACTGGGCAACGATTTACAAAAGGACAACCAAAGCTATTTAATGTTTCAATGGAAGGTGTCGTTCCTTCTATAGCACGTAATACCTTTTCGGAATCATCCATATTCGGAATTGCTTGTAATAAGCTTTTCGTATATGGATGTTTAGGAGAACCTATTACCTCCTGTATCGTTCCTTTTTCAACGACACGTCCCCCGTACATAACAACTACTCGATCAGCTACTTCACGCACAAGTGCCAAATCATGTGTAATTAATAAAATACTCGTATTTTGTTTTTCTTTCCTTTCTTTTAATAGCCCCATAATTTGTTTCTGAATCGTTACATCTAACGCTGTTGTCGGCTCGTCTGCAATTACAAGCTTTGGATGACAAGCAAATGCAATTGCTAAGCAAATACGTTGCCTCATCCCCCCACTTAATTGATGTGGGTATTGCTCAAAGCGTTTCTCTGCTTCATGTATCCCTAAATCATTTAGCAAGTTAATCGCAATTCCCTTTGCTTCTCTTTTCGATTTTTTCCCATGTTGCAAAATTACTTCTGTAATTTGTTTGCCTACCTTCATCGTTGGGTTTAAAGATGAAAGCGGATCTTGAAATATAAAGGAAATATCTTTTCCGCGAATTTGATTCCATTCTAATTCTTGTAAACTCGTTAATTCCTTTGATTGGAAAGATACATTTCCATCATCGATATGAATTGATTCTTGATTCAAGCCGATAATGGATTGTGCTGTAACACTTTTTCCTGAACCACTTTCTCCTACAAGTGCAACTATTTCACCTTCGTTAATAGAAAAGGAAACATGTTTCACAATTGCTTGCTTACTATTCTCTTTTTCAACGGCTAACGTTACGTTTTCTAAAGATAAGAGCTGTCCCATGTTTTTTCTCCTTTCGATTCCGTTTTACGATTTTTGGATCAATTGCATCTTGCAAACCATCACCAATTGCATTAAATGCGAACATAATGAGTGCAATCATGATTGCCGGGAAAAATAGCTGCCACCATTCTCCGCTCAATAATGTCCCGAGTGCATCATTCGTCATCGTCCCCCAACTTGCCGCTGGTGATTGTACCCCAAGTCCTATAAAGCTTAAAAATGATTCTGAAAAAATAGCTGCTGGAATTGTAAATGATAAATTGACGATAATAATCCCTGTTAAATTCGGAATTAAATGCCCATATATAATTTTTATATGTGATGTACCTAATCGCTCTGCTGCAATAACAAACTCTCGTTGTTTTAAAGACAATACTTGTGCTCGAATGAGACGAGCCATTCCAATCCATCCCGTTAATGCAAGGGCGATAATAATGGTGAAAAGACCTGGTTTCATAACAATTAATAGTAAAATAACAATTAATAAATATGGGATGCCGTATAATACTTCAATTCCTCTTATAATCCACTCATCAATTAACGTTCCAAGGCAATTACGCCCTCTCACATATCCACTAAATCCACCAATTAGTACACCAAGCCCTATATCGAGGGCAGCTGCTACTAATCCAACTGTTAGTGAAATCTTCCCACCAGCCCAAGTACGTGCCCAAATATCTCTCCCTAGATCATCTGTTCCAAACCAATGTTCACTACTCGGCGGTAAATTTGTTGCCTCTTTTACTTGTTCACTCGCAGTAAATGGCGTTAAACTTTCGCCAATAAGCGAGAAAACAATAATTAGCAATAACGTCACTGTTCCTAAAACTGCGATTGGATTCGATATAAACTTACGAAACACTTCTTTCTTTCTGCTAATCGTTTGCTGATTTTTATTTATCGTTAATTCTTTTTTCTCTTCTTTCGTTAATAACTGTTCATTAATTTCATAAGCTCCCATTTAAATATCCCCCCTCCTTATGTAATAGAACGAATACGCGGATCAACAATGCGGTGAATAATATCTGTAATGAAAATACAAGTAATTAATAATGCACTATAGAAAATTGTTGTTCCCATAATCACCGGATAGTCTCGGTTAAAAATACTATCTACAAAATATTTTCCTAGGCCAGGAATTGAAAAGATTTTTTCAATAACGAAAGTCCCTGTTAAAAGTCCAGCCATTAATGGTCCAACAAATGTAAGTACTGGAACAATCGCATTTCGAAGAGCATGTCTTATAATAATCTTCTTAATTGGTATGCCTTTCGCTCTTGCTAGCTTAATATAATCACTCTGCAATACTTCGATCATATTAGAACGAACAAACCTTGTAATAACCGCAATTGGACCTAACGCCAATGCGAAAGATGGTAATACAGTATGTTCGAATGTTCCCCAAGACGCTACTGGTAAAAGCTCAAATTGAATAGCGAATACTTGTATAAATAGTGGTGCTAAAATAAAACTTGGAATAGAAATACCGAGAATTGCGAGCAAACTCACACTATAGTCAATTACTTTCCCATGATATAGAGCAGCAAATGTACCTGCAGCAATTCCGACTAACAATGAGATAACAAGTGCTTGTAGACCAATAATTGCTGATGGACCAAAGCCAGTTGTTATAATTTCTGATACACCTTGCCCGGTTGATTGAACAGATTCACCAAAATCAAAATGAACTACACCGTCTAAATAAGCAACATATTGATTCCACAACGGTTCATCAAGGTGATACTTCGCTCTCATGTTTTGAATCACTTCTTCAGGAAAGATTTTTGCATCTGATGAAAATGGATCTCCCGGAATGATATGCATAATTAGAAATGTCACTGTCGTAATAACCCATAGCGTGAACACCATAACTGATAATTTTTTAATTACATACACTTCAATAACCCCCTAAACATATATATTTACTTAGTTTTATGAACATACTTTTTCCATTACTCCCTTTTCTCTTTTTAGAATACAAAAAGCCTTGATCTTAAAAAATAAGATCAAGGCTTAATAAACAAAGGCCCATCACTTATCTTTCAAGACTTGCTTGCTGGAATTAGCACGGTGTTCCTATTACAGAACCCGCTGCTGAGGTGTCATAGGGCCAGTCCCTCTACCTCTCTGGATAAGTAAATTGCTATATTATTATTTGGTTCAAATTGTATATTTCGAATTATAATTCTGAAAAAATGAAAAGTCAATCAAATTGGATATATTTAGAAAAATCAGTTTTTAATGGGGCCATTTATCTAAATCGCAGTTTTTTGTTTATAATATAAAGAAATGATATTAAAGGAGCTATATGATGGATTCCTTACTTCTAGCGACTATAGGACTGCCATTAACAATTGTTATACTTGTTATCATTGGATTTTATAAACTTTTCATTAAAAAGAAAAGCATTACTTCTTTTTACACACCCTTCGATAATATTACCGGACAAACTATTTCCGAATTTCACGAAGAGCAGAAAGTGTTAGTATACGAAGATGAAGATGGTGATGGTAAGAAGAAAAAATAACCTTGCATGTGCAAGGTTATTTCTTCGTTTCTGTTTGAAAACGTTTATAGTATGTCGATGCTGTTGCAAAATTAATTTCTATATCACGAATTAATGATGAATCTTCTTCTTTAGCTAACTTCTGTAATTTTTTCATCGCTTGTTCCGATTCATTCAAGAAACCAACATATACCTCATGTTCTTGCTCTTTCGACTTCGGAACATGAATTTCTTTACGTATATTATCAATATCTTCTAACATGCTCGTTGTTACTTTTTGCACATCTTCTTTATATGCAGCATTCGTTATTTCCTTACCGCCCTTTTCCTTTGCCACTTCAAATAACTGCAGTGCTTTATTGATTTCTTTATTCATTTTTATATCATATTTTTCATGTACTGCGCTGTATTCTTTCATTTCTTCTGTTTGTTCTGTAGATTGCTCTACCTTCTCTTTCGGTTCTTTCGTATCTTTATTTCCATTACATCCCGCTAGAAGAATCATACTTCCCATTACAGCAATACCCAAAACCTTCTTCATCTCTTTTTCTCCTTTTATCTACATCTACTTCTATCTATAGTTTCTTTTATCTCCACTTGTTATTATACCGAGAACGCCCTACTTTTTACACTTAAGAGGATACCTTAATATATATACCAACATTTTTGTCACAGTATCGTCACTTTATGCAAATAACTTTTGCATCACCTTACAAAGCTGTATGAGTTATTTCAAAGAAATGAAAAAAGAGCTGATTCAAAAATATTTGAATCAACTCTTTTTTATAATTTAAGCTTCTAAATTTTGTCTTTGTTGCAGTTCAAAATGCTTTTCACTTCTTCTAGCCATAAATAGATAACATAATACAGCACCAATTTCACAAAGAGCTATCACAATACCCATCGGCAATGCCGTATTACTTCCACCAATACCTACTAATGGTGCAACAAGTGCCCCTGAAATAAACTGTAATAAGCCTAGTAAAGCTGATGCTGTTCCTGCCGCTTGTTTTTGATTTCTCATTGCTAACGAGAAGCCGGTTGTCGATACAACCCCAACACTTGATACAACAAGGAATAACGAGCATAAAACACCAATGAGACCTATTCCTAATACGATTGTAAGTAGTAGAGATAAGCCACCAACAGCGGCGATAATAATACCGGAAACAAATAATGTTTTCTCATTCACTTTTCCTGCTAAACGACCAGTAACTTGGCTGGCAATAATAATACCGATACCGTTAATCGCAAAGAATAAACTAAACTGCTGTGGTGATGCCCCGTATATATTTTGCAACACAAATGGTGATCCCGAAATGTAGGCAAACATTGCCGCTGTTACTAATCCTTGTGACAATGCATATCCCATAAACAAGCGATCTTTCAGAAGCTTTCCGTATGTCGCCAATGTTCCTGACAAACCACCTGTCTCTCTTTCTTCAGGAGGTAATGTTTCACGTAATACGAAAGTAGCCGAGATTAACATAAATACACTAATTGCTCCAAGAACGATAAAAACACCACGCCACGTTGTAAACTGTAATAATTGCCCCCCGATAATCGGGGCCAAAATAGGTGCTGCTCCGTTTACTAACATAAGTAGTGAGAAAAACTTCGTCATTTCAGAACCTGAGTACATATCTCTTACCATTGCACGGGATATAACGATACCAGCAGAGCCCGAAGCGCCTTGTAAGAAACGTAAAAGCACTAAAGTCCAAATAGACGGTGCTACAGCACAAAGTAATGAAGAAGCAACATAAATAATAAGAGCAATAATAAGAGGTTTGCGCCTTCCGTAAATATCACTAATTGAACCGACAAATAATTGTCCTACTGAAAGCCCAAGTAAACATGCTGTCAACGTAAGCTGCGCAAGGGATGCACCCGTTTGTAAATCATCCGTTAATTTCGGTAACGAAGGCAAATACATATCAATAGATAACGGCCCAATCGCCGTAAGTGTTCCTAATACAATAATCATCCATAACCTGTTCATCTTTACAGGTTTATATATTTCGTGATTAACTTCATTCACTTTTTCCATTCACCCTTTCGTATTCATACTGAATCGTAACAATTATAGTTACAACATAAACATACGTCAAGTATAGCGCATTTTCCTCTTTCATAATGTAAAAAAAGCGATAGAAATTCTATCGCTTTACTTTTTCAAGTTGCTATTTGTAAATTTAGATACGGAAGACATCGCCTCTCCTGTATCTAAGTATGTGATTTGAATTGGATCTCCCACTTCTGTAAACATAGCATATGGGAATTTTTTCGCAGGTATCATAAATACTTTTTGTTCATTTTCTAACAGTACATACACAATTGTATTTTCACCTGATTTTTCTTTATATACTCGCTGTACAATACCTTCTTTTTGCGCTTCTTTTCCACTCGAAGTTGGTCTAAATGAATCTCCACTCCCGCTTAGCGCATTTTTATAATTTTCAAGAGCTTCTTTTTGCGTCGAACCTGTTGCAAATATTTTTGCATTAGAAGCATAGATGACAGTATGGGCACGTACTAATCCCCCGTCATCAATAACAGGTACAATCCAAGAAGGTTTACCGTACACGTTATAAATAACCGGCATCGTTCCATGCCATTTCTCTCTTTTAAAGGAATTATCCACCACTTCTGAAGCAGCTGAACCATCCATAATTCCCTTTACTTCTTTTCCGTTATAGTAATACAACTTACCTGTACGTGCATCAATAAGTGAATAACCTAACGCAGAATCTACTCCTTCTTTTGGAGAGGTGAAATCAGTAAAGTAATATAGCGTTCCATCCTTACCGAAGATTGGTGTCACTCCTTCTTTCGTCCCCCACTCAGTCGGAATCTTCATATCAGTTTGCGAGAATTTTGTATTCCAAAATCCGTGAATATATTTACCGAAATACGTATTTAATGTAGATGCGGTCTCATGATTCAATACACCATCAACAAATTTAGGTGCCTTTCCTTTATCATATCTTTTCACTTCACCTGTTTGTGCATCTACTACAACAACACCCTCTACCTCAAATCCAGATCTCCCTGAAATAAATTCACCATATGTCATTGTATAATACGGTTTCCCTTTATCATCAACTTCAAATTTAGGTTTCCCTTTAAAGATTAAATTTGGTTCGGATTTTCGTACGACACGCTCTAAATTATTCCCGAAAAACATGCTTGGCACGTATTTCATCTTATAACCGAGATGCAGTTTCGCTTCGGCATCAGGGTTCGTACCTGACATCGTTACGTACCCTGGAATTGTTTCAGCTTTACGTGCTTTAAAAAATCCTGAAACTTCAATCGGCGCTACATATAAAGCCTCACCGTTTACCATTTGTGGCGTTAATTCTCCTAGCTCAAAATAAGCTACTTTCGGAATATCCCCAAATACTTTTTTCATCTTATTCTCCGCTGTCTTTGGCGGCACTGTAAACGGCTGATCATTTTCAGTAAATGGCTCTGAAATATCTTTCTCTATCTTAACAACAGAATCATATTTCTTTTGCGTGATTACTATATCGTGCAAATAACCAAAATAGCCGTAACTTGCAAGTAAAACAAACATTAGAAGACCTTTTAATGTACCTTCTAATTTCCCTATCTGATCTTGTGAAAATAAAACAAGCCCAATTAAAATTGCTACTGCAACAGAATAATGAGTAAGAATCGAATCTGCTCGATCATCAATTAGCCAAAAATATTCATAGATTGCAATACCTATCCAAAATAAAACAGGAATAACTAAAATGGATGATTTCTTACCCTTTACAACCTTCTCATCCCCCTTCTTATCCACTGCTCGAAGTTTACTACCGCTTCTTGTCCATGGAATCAAAAACAAAGTGAGAATAACTAAAACTAAAAATTTCATCAAAGGCAATGTCCCCTTTTCTTTTGTCTTCCCTTTTAGTATAACAAACAAAGGGTATTTAGGTAAAAATAGGAATGGTTATATTTTTTTACTACTTAATACAACTCCACTTACTACATATAAGATAGATGCAATATAAAAAATCGTACCAATCGTAAAGAAATCTACTAAATACCCCGTTACAATAATCGCTACTGCGCCTCCAATTGATGTCCACACATGGTATTTTCCAATCTCATAACCAGCCTTTTCCTGCACAACCTTTCGTGCTAACGACGTTTTCTCAGTATTACGCTGCACAGCACCTAAAACTCCCATTACAACTTGAAGAATATACACATGCCAGACTTCCGTTGCAATTGGAAAACAAAGCATTAATATCGCCATGGACCAAGCGTATATTATTAATAATTTTTGATCACCTACTCTATCAGACGCCTTCCCTACTAACGGATATACAAGTGCTGAAGTTAATGCAAATAAGCCATAAGCCCACCCAAACTGTGAGAAGCTATTTCCAACATTCCGAAGCAATAGAATGTAAAAAGGAAATACCATACTTCCTGCCATCATAATGATGCTTTGTGAGGCTACAAATCTTCTATATGTCATTTCGTATACTCCCTATAAAATAAATTCACAAATCTCTCTTCTGGATCCACTTCCTTCTTCTTCTGAAGAAATTCTTCTATACGAGGATATGCTTTCTTTAGCTGTTCTTTCGTTGGATAAGAATAATACGGTAAATAATAACTACCGTTATGTTTTAAAGTAACATCAATCATCTTCCGAATGACATCCTCTGTTTTCTTCACCTCACTCTCGGAGCGTCCTTGGTTAATTAAAAGCACCAGTGCAAACATATCATCTTTTGCATAGGATAAAACTGCATTTTCATTCTTTTCCACGTAACGAATCGTAATATTGAGCAAGTTCAGTTCTTCTTCACTTAATACGGCACGTAAATCATCTATATATTCCGTGAAGGAATCTATAGGCACAAAGTATTCTTGTAGCACTTCTGTAAGGTTCGGATTTTCATATTCCATAAAAGCACTATCTGATCTCATAACATTATTCCGCGTCTCAAACTGTCCATCTGTACGTTCAAAATAACTTCTTTGTATATCCCAAAATGTATTCTTTCCCCAATCACTATAACGTGATAATCCAAGCAAAAATTTCGGTGCAGCTATAATATTTTCTTCTTTTAATTCACTGTACTCTTCTCTCATATTTTGATTTTGTGCCAATGCATAATCCGTCACATACATCTCTTTTAAAAATGAGTTTGGAGCAACAGAAATACGTGCTAAGTGCATACGAACATTTTCTTCTTTTTTCACTTTCTCTTTGAAGTAAGACGTGTATTCTTTATAGTCTATCATTCTCGTATGCATTTCATATAATTCATCATCAGTTAGCTTTAATGTCACATCTAAAATGACACCAAATAACCCGTAACCACCGATGACATATGGAAATAACTCTGCATTTTCTTCTCTACTTATATTACGTACCGTGCCATCTGCCATTAACAATCTAAATGACTCTACTGTATCAATCAATGCTTCATGACGAATATCACGCCCATGTACATTTACACTTAATGAACCACCAACAGTAAAAATGTTTTGAGATTGCATCACTTGAACTGCAAGACCGTATGGATTAATTTTCTTCTGGATATCATTCCACGTGACACCACTTTGAACTGTAATCCGCTTCTTCTCTGGATCGAATGCTAATATTTTATTATACTCTTTCATATCAAGCATCGTACCGTTCGGATAGTACGTCTGTCCGCCTTGGCTATGTTGCATACCTGCAATAGAAATCTTCTCTCTAGAAACATTTGCATCTTGCACGACCTGTTTTAATGAACTTTCATCCTCAGCATGTTCAACACGTTTAATTTTCGTTGGAAGTAACTTTCCTACATCGCTCATAATGGGATGAATTAGTTGCTCTTTATATGTATTTACAGATGTTGCAAGCAACACTGTATAAGCTACAATGACCACCATCATCTTTCTTTTTTTCAAATGACACTCTCCTCTTCTACATCTTTTCCTCTTCATATTGTACCTATTTTCCTGTGAAGAAAGTATACAAAAAAGAGGGTCCTTATTTTAGGTCCCCCTCATCAAAACTGTTACTTTGCTGCTGGCAATTTTATTGGGTCAAACTTTTCGTACGACGTATATTTTGCGTTCGTAATAATGTGTGCTTTATCCTTGCCATTACTACTCATAATCATGTCTATCTTTGCTGATTCATATTTAAAATCTTTTGTAATGATATATTCTGCATCCACTTCTTCTATCTTCGCATTTTGTGCTTGTAACATTTTCTTCTGCGTTTCATCCATGCTAGTTAACATACTTTCTGTTTCTTGCCCTTTTAATGTAAATTTCAGTTTATATTTATCTCCGCTTTTCTCCATCTTCATTTTATCTAAAACTACTTCCGGTACTTCTAACTTATCTATAATATCTTGAGTCGCTTTCATTCCACCAGCGTTTAATTGCTCCTCTGGTACGGTTATAACTTCTCCTGTATTAGGGTTTTTTACCTCACCAGCAACTTTACCATCCACAGTATACACTACAACATCTGTACCGGAAATATTCATTTCAGAACGAGAATTCTTTGTCTTTGGCTCTAATTGCATCTTAGCCTTTAATATGTCCATCTCTGTTCCCTCAGCTTTTACGCCTACACCATATGTCATCGTTACATGCTCTTCATTTTTAAAAGCTTCGTTCGTTTTCTTGAAAACATCCTTCGCTGCTAATTCCTTTTCTTTTTGAACTGATTCTTTTTTCGGCTCATCCGTCTTTGCTGTTTTCTCATTACTACACCCTACCCCTAGACTGATTGCAAGTACTAAACTTGAAACAAAAATAATTTTTTTCATAATGTCGCCCCCTTTCCCAAAATAATATCACCTCTTTTCCTATGAAATCTATATAATTTTTAATCTATATTCTCTATATAGAGACATGTTTAATGAAGATCTTAAATATGATGTAAATAATAACAACTCATTTCAGGAGGTTATTATGAAGGCGATTATTTGTACACAATATGGACCACCAAACGTTCTCCAGCTTCAAAATGTAGAAAAACCTAAACCTAAAAAGAACGAAGTATTAGTTAAAATTCGCGCAACAAGTGTATCGACTGGAGATTGTAGAATACGTGGCTTTAATAGTCCCCTCTTATTTTGGGTTCCTATGCGGATCATATTCGGTTTTAGAAAACCGAGAAAACCTATACTCGGCGTAGAGTTATCCGGTGAAATCGAAGAAATTGGAACAGATGTAACTCAATTTAAAAAAGGAGACCCAGTTTTTGCATTAACAGAACTAAACCTTGGTGGTTATGCCGAATACACATGCGTGCATGAAAGTGGATTAATAGCATTAAAACCTACCAATGTGACATATGAAGAAGCTGCCGTTATTCCTTTTGGCGGAACTTCAGCATTGCATTTTCTGAGGAAGGGCCGTATAAAAAAAGGGCAACAAGTGCTCATATACGGCGCCTCTGGATCAGTAGGAACAGCTGCTGTACAACTTGCTAAATATTTCGGCGCGACCGTTACAGCTGTTTGTAGTAATTCAAATTTTGAACTAGTGCAATCTTTAGGGACTGATAAAGTAATTGATTATATGAAAGAAGATTTTACTAAACAGGGCGAGAACTACGATATTATATTTGATGCAGTTGGAAAATATAAAAAGTCTCTTTGTACAGACGCATTAATGCCTAATGGAAAATATGTATCTGTTAACGGAATGATGGCAAAGGTCAGTAAAGAAGATATGAACCTACTAAAACAACTAGTTGAAACAGAAAAGCTAAAACCTGTTATTGATAGAACTTACCGATTAGAAGAAGTTGCAGAAGCCCATACGTATGTAGAAATGGGCCATAAGAAAGGAAACGTTTCGATTACCTTAAAATAAAATATATTCAGAAAATAAAGTTGACAATTCCTTTTGTTAGATTTACTATTAGTACCATATTTAAAAACTACATATACATACTCTTATCAAGAGTGGCGGAGGGACTGGCCCGATGATGCCCGGCAACCGAGCTTATAACGTATAAGCTAAGGTGCTAATTCCTGCAAAACGAGTTTTCGTTTTGGAAGATAAGAGAGGAACCTATTTCGTCTATTCGGCACCTCTCTTATTTTGAGAGGTGCTTTTTATTTTGGAACGTATATTAAGGGGGAATTATAGATGAAGAAAGTATTATTGAGCATTGTAAGCGGAGCAGTACTATTATTAGGCGCATGTGGCGCAAATTCAGATAAAGATGTAAAAATATTAGACGAGAAAAAGATTACTGTCGGTGTAACAGGTGGACCACATGAACAAATTTTTGAGAAGATTAAAGAAGTTGCGGCAAAAGACGGTCTCGACATTGATATAAAAATATTTAATGATTACGTAGCACCAAACGTTTCGTTAGATGAAAAAAGTCTTGATGTAAATAGCTATCAAACGAAATCATATTTAGATGTATTTAAAGCCGAACGCAATATGAAATTAACTGAAGTATTTTCAACAGTAACATTCCCAATGGGCGTATATTCTAAAAGCTTAAAAGATGTAAAAGAATTAAAAGAGGGCGATGCAATCGCTGTACCAAATGACCCAACGAATGAACTTCGAGCTTTAAAATTATTTGAAAAAGCAGGGGTTTTAAAAGTTGATCCAAAGGCTACAGAAAAAGCGACTGCAAAGGATGTAATTGAAAACCCGAAAAATTTAAAGATTGTTGAATTAGAAGCTTCTCAATTACCAACGCAATTAAGTGAAGTGAAAGCAGCTGCAATTAACACAAACTTTGCATTAGGTGCAAAACTAAATCCAGCGAAAGATTCCATTTTCCGCGAAGGAAAAGATTCACCATACGTGAACTGGGTCGTTGTTCGTACTGAAAATAAAGATGATGCTGTTGTAAGTAAATTAAAGAAAGCTTATCAATCTAAAGAAGTAAAAGAATTTATCGAGAAAAAATTTGATGGTTCAGTTTTACCATCTTGGTAGGAGCTGACGATAATGATTGAATTAAAAAACGTCTCCAAAGTATTTACAACAAAAAAAGGGACTGTTGAGGCTCTTAAGTCTACTTCCCTTAAAGTAGAAAAAGGCGAGGTATTTGGAATCATTGGGTATAGCGGCGCTGGTAAAAGCACATTAATTCGCTGTGTAAATTTATTAGAAAAACCAACGACAGGAAACATCATCGTAAACAACCAAGACTTAACCACTTTATCAACAAAAGAACTAGCAAAAGCGAGGCAAAAAATCGGAATGATTTTTCAAGGATTCAATTTACTTAAAACTGTTACCGTTTATGAAAATATCGCATTGCCGTTACGCCTTGCTGGCATTCCAAAAGCGGAAATTGAAAAAAGAGTAGAAAAATATTTACGCATCGTGGATCTTTTTAACCGTAAAGATGCTTATCCAAGCGAACTTTCTGGCGGCCAGAAACAACGTGTTGCCATCGCTCGTTCACTATCACATGAACCAGAGGTTTTATTAAGTGATGAAGCAACGAGCGCATTAGATCCAGAAACAACTGATTCTATTCTTGATTTATTACTAAAAATTAATGAAGAAATTGGCATCACGATTTTACTCATTACACATGAAATGAATGTCATCCAGCGTATTTGTGACCAGGTTGCCGTTATGGAGCATGGATCTGTAGTCGAAAGTGGGACTGCGAAAGACATTTTTACAAATCCACAACATGTAACAACGAAGAAGTTTGTAAATAGCGCATTTGCAGCTAAAATTCCAGAAGAAGTACAAAAAGAACTACAAACTACTGGTGAAATTGTAACACTTTCTTTTATAGGAAGTTCTTCAGGAGAACCAGCACTAGCTTTCGCCACAAAACGTTTCCAAGTATATCCAAATATTTTATCCGGTAATATTACGCAGCTAAAACATGAGGCATATGGGAAACTTGTCGTTCATATGCAAGGTGAAAAAAATGAAGTAAACCGTGCTTTAGCATTCTTACAAGAGAGAGGTATCATCGTAGAGGGAGGGAAAACAGACTATGGAAAACAAGTCCTTTTTGGATGAATGGGGTGAAGTCATATGGGAAGCAACAATTCAAACATTTCAAATGACATCTATTTCATTACTTATCTCTATCCTTATCGCATTACCGCTCGGCGTTACACTTGTTTTGACGAGACCCGGTGGACAGCGAGAAAATAAACTTATCTATCCTATTCTTAATACAGTTATTAATGTCATTCGCTCTCTTCCATTTATCATTCTATTATTCTTCATTTTACCTTTTACGAAGTTCCTAATGGGAACATCCATTGGCGTGCAAGGTGTTATCGTACCACTTGTCGTCTTCACAGCTCCTTATATTGCACGCTTAATGGAGACAGCTTTACTAGAAGTGGATCGTGGTGTTATTGAAGCTTACCAAGCAATGGGAGTCTCTACTATAAAAATCATTTGGCACGTCATGGTTAAAGAAGCACGCCCATCTCTTGTGCTCGGATTAACGATCGCAACAATCGGCTTAATTGGCGCAACAGCGATGGCTGGTCTTGTAGGGGCTGGCGGGCTAGGGGACTTGGCATATCGCTTCGGACATTTACGCTATGAACCTGAAGTAATGTATGCAACCGTCTTTATTTTAATTATCCTCGTTCAAGGATTACAATCTTTAGGGAATGGTGTTGCACGAAGATTGAAGAAAGATTAGAAAGAAGGCATCTCACCGAAAGGAGATGCCTTCTTTTTACCTTTTAAATCCACCTTCCGAATGAATCACTTGTCCCGTAATCCACTCTGCTTCTTCACTTACTAAAAACTTTATGAGTCTAGCTGCATCCTTTGGCTCACCAATTCTGCCCAGAGGAAACATCGGCTTTAATCCTTGCTTTATCTCTTCAGTCATCCATCCTGTACTAGTTGGACCTGGGTTAATTGCATTCACTGTTATTCCTAAATGGGCTACTTCTGCTGACAACGTACTGGTAAGAGCATCAATAGCTCCTTTCGTTGTTGCATACGCCAGTTCTCCTGCCATAGGCCCTTGAAATTGCCCCGAAGTCATATTCACAATTCTACCACCAAATTTCTTATCAAATCCTCGGACAAATTGACTACTTAACAATGTAGTCGCACGAACATTTACCATGTAATGCTTATCCAGCTCTTCAGCAGACAAATTAGAGAAATCATTATTCGTAGAATATGCTGCATTATTAATTAATATATGAGGGTAGCCTAGTTGTTCAGTAACCCTATTTATAAGCTCTTTCGGTGCATCATTTTGAGTTAAATCTAACTCCATGCTCGATACTTTAACACCTTTTTGTATTAGCTCTTCTTTTAATTGTATTTGTTCATTTTGCTCAACGCCCCAAGGCATCTCTTTATCGTAAGCTGTCCAATACGTAAAAAATATATCGTATCCAGCCTCTGCTAACTCTGTGCAAATAGCTGCTCCTATACCGTCTAGACGACTTACACCTGTAACAACTGCTACTTTATTTTTTAATTGATTCATCATATACTCCTCCAATTTTAAAGGACGCATATTTTATATGAGAGATATAAATTTCCCCACAAAAAAGATAGATACATAATAGGCCTATCCTTACCGAAGGAATGACTACGCCAAATATGCAGTCCTTGAATGATTTACAGATAGCTAAATAAACCCTCACTTATGAGAGAAAAATAATCTATCCAATTGCTAATCATTACAAGTTCATCCACATATCTAGTCTTTGCCTCCTTTTGATATATCTCTATTATTAGTCTATCAAAAAAGATGAAATGTTACAAAAAATAAAACAATTACTCACAACATATATTCGTTCACATTTCCTCCATTGTGAATTTATTCACAATGAATATATAATAAACATGTAAATACAATATTGGAGGGATTTCAATGGTTATCAATTTTTTAAGAACTGATAAACGTGCTACTTTCATATTATTACTTTTACGTCTTTACATAGGATATTCTTGGATTACTGCTGGAATAGGGAAAGTTTTAGGACAATCTTTTGATGCCAGCGGTTTCCTCAAAGGCGCCATCGCCCAAGCATCAGGCGATCACCCCGCAGTACAAGGCTGGTGGGCGGATTTCCTTCAAAACTTTGTTCTTCCGCACGCAGACTTATTTAGCTTTTTCGTACAATGGGGGGAAATCTTAGTAGGTTTAGGTTTAATTTTAGGTGGATTAACAAAAACTGCTGCATTCTTTGGAATCATAATGAATCTTTCATTCTTATTAAGTGGAACTGTTAGTGTAAACCCAAACATGCTTGTTTTAACTATGTTCATTTTAATTGCAGGTCATAATGCTGGACGTATTGGATTAGACGGTTATGTTTTCCCTAAACTTTTCCGGAAAAACAACCACGAAACATATAAATTAAGTAAAACTGCGTAGTAACAGTTTACTTTTAAAATATAAGTAAGAAAAGAGCCTAAGTATAGGCTCTTTTCTTACTTACTCCAAATTTAAACTCTTAACGAACCGCGAAACCCTCTAGCAGCATAATAGGAATCTGCTCCATTGTGGTACACAAAAACGTGTCCAAAGCGATAATCGCAAAATAGAGCGCCACCGAGTTCGCGAATATCTGAAGGCGTTTGTACCCAGCTTGATGATTTCATATCGAAATCCCCAATTTGTTGCAAATCTCGATATTGTTCTTCAGTTAATAATTCAATGCCCATAGCAGTTGCCACATCAATGACATTATTTTCTGGTTTATGTTTTTTTCTTGACTCTAACGCTTCAAGATCATAACAAAGACTTCTGCGGCCTTTAGGACTCTCCTTTGAACAATCATAGAAAGTATACTCGTCCTTCTCTTTATCATAACCAACAACATCCGGCTCACCGCCAGTTACTTCCATTTCATTAAGTGACCATAATTTCTCAGCATTAACATCCAGCTTCGCTTCAACTTTAGCCCATTCAAGACCTTCATGACGATTCATATTCTTCTCAAAACGAGCTTTCAATACTTTGAATAATTCTTCACGCTGTTCTACTGGTAACACATTTTTATTTTCTGTCATATTAGTCCTCCGAATTACATTTCCTTATAATCATAATGGTTTGCATGCAGTTTACAACAAATTATATAATTTGTTGTATCTCTTTTTCAACAATATGACCCGATTGTACAACGAAAAATCCCTGTACGAATATCCATTATATAGTACGAAAGCCCTCCATACTTTCTCCAAGAATATAATGTGAAAACCACATCAAGTTCTGCTTCATAATAGCTACTCTCATTCCTGGCTGATCAGAACTATATGCCATTCCTTTAAATATAATTAATTCTGTATCAACTTCCATATCTCTTAATCCTTCATATAGCTCATATGCATTTGTAGTTGGAATTCTTGCATCCTTTTCCCCATGTTGAATTAAGGTAGGCGTACAAGCTGATTTAATATATGTCATTGGTGATGTCTTCGTATAGATCCCCGGATCATTCCATGGAGTATTTCCTAAATACATTCTAATAAAGTAAGGGATATCTGTATTTACATAATGGGTACTCCAGTTCGTAATTCCGCCCCCAACTGAAATAGCTTTAAATCTACTACTAAATGTAGAACAGAAAGCTGATATATATCCTCCGTTACTCCATCCCATAACTCCTACTGTATCTTTATCTACAATCCCTTGATCAACTAGTTTATCCACCCCTGATATAACATCATCATAGTCAGCGATTCCCTGTTTTCTGTAGTTTGCTTTTAAGAATTCATTACCATAACCTGAACTTCCTCTGTAGTTTGGCTCTAAAACGATAAAGCCTTTTTCGATAAACTGTTCAATCGGATATTTCTCATTGAAGCTGTCTGAAAATATCGGAAAGGATGCCCAAGCCGGACCACCATGAATTACTACTAATAAAGGATATTTTTTATTTGAGTCAAACTCTGCTGGGGTTGATAACACACCCTCAATTTCAAGGCCATCTCTACTTTTCCATGAGATGATTTCCCTATTACTTTTAAGCTTGTCTTCGAAAAAGCTATTTTCATCCGTTATTCTTTTATCATCCAAATAGATTTCAAAGGTTTCATTTGTTATAGCCTTATTATAGGTTATATGATTTCCATCCTTTGTTATAGAGGCATCCATTATAAAGCCATCTACCTTGTCGCTTAATGCTTCCACAGTGCCATCTTCAGCTAGTAATCCAATACGATAATTCGTTTTATCCTGCCATCTAATTAAAATTCCTTTAGCTGTCCACTGTAATGGCGTAACCGTACTATCAAAATTTGTTAGAGGCTGAATTACCTCTCCAGTATTCATATCATATATCTCTAATGTATTATCTTGTATATGATTTCTATAGTAATCCTTCTCTCTTATGCTTGCTGAGTAACATATTTTATCGCCCTCAGGAGAAAAGCAGATGCTCGCTCCTAACAACGTATCTATATTCATCTTTTGTAGTTCCCCAGCTTCAACATCTAATATATATATCACCATTCATATAATCGTTTAGGCTTGGTGTAGCCATACATACAACCTTTTTCCCATTATTTGAAATATCAAAGTTATGTATATAAAAATCCTTACCGTCCGTTAGTTGATAAACACCGCTAACCTTCCGTTCCTGTTTATCATTTTGTTTCACTTTTTCTATTTCAATGTAGTATAAACAATTATTCTGATGTTCCTTACCTACATGATGGAAATCTCCATATCGTTCCTTACGTTTCTTTATCTCCTCACATTCTTTTGACTGTGCAATATAATAAAAACCTTTACCAGTAGGCTCCCATTTGAAATTACTGACTCCTTCTTTCTCATCAGTAATTTGAACCTCACTATAGCCGTCTAGTGACTTAAAAAAGATCTGATTTTTCCCATCTCCAACAGGGCTAAGATATGCGATACCCTTAGAATCTGGAGACCATAATGGATGTGTACTATCTATATCTCCAATTGTTAATGGGTAACTCTTCCCCTTTTCCTTTTCATATATCCATACATGGTTTCTATATGTATTGTCTTTCCAGTTAGCTGTCTTTTTAACAAACGCTACATTTTTGCCATCATCACTTATATTTGTACTTGATAAGGCCGGTAATGAAATAATCTCTTCTATACTTAAATATGTTTTTTCTTTCACTTTCATTAATAAACACCCCTCGTCATGTCTAGTCAATTAATGCATCTATACTCCCAAGATTCCCGTTCAATTGGATCAGCTAGGTGTTTCATTCCAAGCTCTTCAGCAATAACAATCGTCTTTTCTTGTAGTAATAAAGAAAACTGTTCATGAATACTTAAAATATTACTAGAAAATTCAGATAAACAAAAGTGATTTCGTTCCAAATCCGATAAAGTGAACCTTTAATCAGTAGGGCTTCTGTCCATTCCCACTGCTAGTTCCTCGCTCCTCTTTAATCCACTTATCGATTTTAAATGTTCTCTTTCTTTTGGACACAAAAACACCCCTTTAGATAAAAATATCCAAAGGGGTGAGGCTTCACAAATTTATTTCAAATCTACCAACCTTCTACTCAACCGTAACAGATTTAGCTAAGTTACGTGGCTTATCAACGTCACACTCGCGGTGAAGTGCTGCGTAGTATGAGATAAGTTGTAATGGAATAACTGCTACTAGCGGTGCTAGTGCTTCGTGTACAGCTGGTAATACGAAGCTGTCTCCTTCCATTTCTAAGCCTTTCATTGAGATGATACATGGGTTAGCTCCGCGTGCTACTACTTCTTTCACGTTACCGCGAATTCCAAGGTTTACGTGCTCTTGTGTAGCAAGTGCGATAACTGGTGTACCATTTTCGATTAAAGCGATTGTACCGTGTTTTAATTCTCCTCCAGCAAATCCTTCTGCTTGGATGTAAGAGATTTCTTTTAGTTTTAACGCACCTTCTAATCCTACGTAGAAGTCTACGCTACGTCCGATGAAGAAACAGTTACGCGTTGTTGCTAAAAATTGTTTTGCTAATGCGTCCATTTCTTCTTTTTGATCACAAAGTTCTATCATTGCATTTGCTACAATTCCTAGTTCGTGTGTTAAGTCGAAATCAAGAACTTCACCTTTTGCTTTAGCAATGTCAGCCGCTAAGATTGAAAGTACTGCAAGTTGTGCTGTGTAAGCTTTCGTTGATGCAACCGCAATTTCTGGTCCAGCGTATAGTGGAAGTGTATAGTCAGCTTCACGAGAAAGCGTAGAACCAGGTACGTTTGTAATTGTTAATGCTTTATGACCCATTTCATTTGTTTGCACAAGTACTGCACGGCTATCAGCTGTTTCACCACTTTGTGAAATGTAAATGAAGAATGGTCTTTCTGTTAATAATGGCATGTTGTAAGAGAATTCACTTGCTACGTGTACTTCAACTGGTGTTTTTGCAAACTTCTCGATAAATTGTTTTCCAACAAGACCTGCATGATAACTCGTTCCACATGCAATGATGTAAATACGATCGCTATCTAAAATCGCGTTGCGGATATCTTGATCTAATTCAATTTCGCCATTTTCATCTTGATACTTTTGAATAATATTACGGATTACAAGTGGTTGCTCATCAATTTCTTTAAGCATGAAATGAGGATATGTTCCCTTTTCAATGTCACTTGCATCTAATTCCGCTGTAAACGGTGCACGTTCAATCGTTTCACCTTGTAAGTTTTTAATTGTAATGCTTTCTTTCGTTACGATTACGATTTCTTTATCCATTAACTCAATAAATTGATCTGTAACTTGTAACATCGCCATAGCGTCGCTCGCCACAACATTAAAGTTGTCACCAACACCTACTAATAGCGGGCTTTTGTTTTTAGCAACATAAATCATGTTTGGATTTTCAGCATCAAGTAATCCGATTGCATAAGAGCCATGTAAAAGAGATAGCGTATTACGGAACGCTTCTTCTACACTTAATCCTGTGCTCACTTGTTGTTCCATAAGCTGTACGATAATTTCTGTATCTGTTTCACTTACGAACGTTACATCTTGTAAATATTCCTTTTTCACTAATTCATAGTTTTCAATTACACCGTTATGAACTAGTGTAAAGCGCTTTGATGTACTTTGATGCGGATGCGCGTTTACCTTACTTGGAACACCGTGTGTAGCCCAGCGTGTATGTCCGATACCTACGCTTGCTGCTACGTTCTCATCTACGATTTCGCGAAGTTTTGCAATACGGCCTTTTTCTTTGTACACAACAACACCGTTCTCTGCTTGTACTGCAATACCTGCTGAATCATATCCACGATATTCTAGTTTTTCTAAACCTTTTAATAAAATTTCCTTTGCATCTTGTTCTCCAATAAATCCTACGATTCCACACATGTTTAGTCGCCGTTACAAATGCTTACACTGCTTTGCGAACATGTAACGACATAGTCCGATACCATTTTTATTTATACTAAAAAACGGATTACATATTGCTAGCCCTGTAAGCTTGTAACGGCTTTCACCTTCCTCTCGATTGGGTTTAAGTCCGTATATACTTATACAGCTAGTTTTCATCCGTTCCTTTTCTCTCATCACACTTTCACCTTTGTCCATTAAGTCACCTTAATGATTTAAGTAAAAGCTTGCGGTTATGATGAACAACCGGGAGTCATCCGCCGAAATCTCGATAAAACTCCACCTCGTCAACTACACTACTTGTAGTTCTGGCGCTTTTATAATTTACAACATTTACTTTGAGAAAAAGAACAAGACAATCTTATAACAAACATTATAAACCGTCAATGAAATTTTTTTCATCGTCTTTAAAACATATGAAAAAGGAGCACTTCTTGTGCTCCTTTTAAAATAAATTCAACAAATTATTAAGCGCCAACTTCAGCTTTAACAACTTCTACAATACGATGTACATATGCATTACAAACTTCTTGTGTCGGTGCTTCTGCCATTACACGAATAAGCGGTTCTGTTCCAGATGGACGCACAAGAATGCGGCCATCACCGTTCATTTCTTCTTCTACAACACGAATAATTTCTTTAATTTTTTCATTTTCTAATGCTAATTTTTTATCTGTTACACGAACATTTACTAGTAATTGTGGGAATTTCGTCATTTCTCCTGCAAGCTCAGATAATGGCTTTTTCGTCATTTTCATGATGTTTACAAGTTGAAGTGCACTTAACATTCCATCACCAGTTGTAATGTAATCAAGTAAGATAATGTGACCTGATTGTTCTCCGCCTAAGTTGTAACCACCGCGTTTCATTTCTTCCATTACGTAGCGATCACCAACTGCAGTTTTGTCACTTGTAATATTGTTTGCTTCAAGTGCTTTGTAGAAACCTAAGTTACTCATAACAGTTGAAACAACTGTATTGTGCTTTAGTTGGCCAGTTTCTTTCATGTACTTCGCACAAATAAACATAATTTGATCGCCATCAACGATGTTTCCTTTTTCATCTACAGCGATTAAACGGTCACCATCACCATCAAAAGCAAGACCGATATCAGCACCTTTTTCTTTCACTAATTCTGCTAGGCCTTCAGGATGCGTAGAACCTACTCCAGCATTAATATTCATACCATTCGGTGAAGTTCCCATTGTTGAAATATCAGCTTCTAAATCCGCAAATAAGTACGGCGCTAAAGAAGACGTTGCACCATGTGCACAATCTAAAGCGATATGTAAACCAGAGAAATCTTCTTCTACAGTTTGTTTAATGTATTGTAAATACTTTTGTCCACCTTCAAAGTAATCGCTCACTTGTCCAAGGTTAGTACCTGTTGGACGTGGCAATTCATCAACTTCTTTGTCTAATAAAGCTTCGATTTCTGCTTCTTGCTCATCTGTTAATTTAAAACCGTCTGAACCGAAGAATTTAATTCCGTTATCTTGTACCGGATTATGAGATGCAGAAATCATCACACCCGCTTGTGCACCTAACGCCTTTGTTAAATAAGCAACACCCGGTGTAGAAATAACACCAAGGCGCATTACTTCTGCTCCAGTTGATAATAGACCTGCTACTAAAGCTCCTTCTAACATATGACCAGATACACGTGTATCACGACCGATAATTACTTTTGGACGATCTGTATCTTTTGTTAATACATAACCACCAAAACGTCCAATTTTGAAAGCTAATTCAGGTGTTAATTCCTCATTCGCAACTCCACGTACTCCATCTGTACCAAAATATTTACCCATTATGATTCGCTCCTTTTTCTTGCTCTTTTTGATTATCTACCGTTGGTTCTTGACTAAGTTCTTTATCTTTATCTTTGTCTTTTTCTTTGTCCTGGTCTTTTTCTGGATTAGTTTCAGGATCTTTTGGTTTTTCAGTTTGATTATCTTGATTATTATTTGAATCTGGTTGTTCACCATTACCCTGTACTTCTTGATCTGGCTTTTCTTTCTTCACAATAGTAACTTTAGCACTTTTTTGTTTTGGCTCTATTGAAATATTACCAGGACCGCTCACTTGAATCGAAACATCCTTCGTCCCTGGCGATACATTTTGCAAATTAATTACCGCTGTTATTTGAGCAGCTGTTATTTTATCTACTATACTTGCTTCTCCTGAAATATCAACGCTTATCTTTCCATCCTGTGGCGAAAGTAGCTGAGCAGTGACATCTTTAGAAACTCCATTTTTTTGAATCGAGACACCTTCAATTGTTCTAGTTTTTGTTTGTTTTACTTTTTGTACCCCTACGGAAACCTTCACTTGATTTGGTTTAGAACTCGTTACACCCTTTGGCAATAAAACAGAGGTATCGAATGTTGTAGACTCAGTCAATTGACTAAGATCTACTTCGACCCCCTCTATCGATTGTATATTATCCAAAATATCTTTTGGACCCGCTATCGTTACTTCTCTCGGTTCAACACTAATATTTGTAACGGCCAATCCTTCTGGTAAACTCCCCTTTTTCGTATACGTTACAGGAACAGTTTTTTCCGTATTATTGGCCGTAGCTTGCGTCGCCACATTCAACGTTACACTAATTTTAGATGGACTTGTTCTTACATTTAAACGTTTTCCTTCTTTATTGTATAATGTAACTTCAGCTGTTTTTGTAACAGTTTTATTAACACCTTTTAAATCAATATACGCCTTAGCAGATGAAATACTTTCGATTTCTTCTTTCGTCCCAACTACCTCAACAGTATCAGGTTTAATGTTTGATTTTTCGAGAGTAGCACCCGCTGGCATCTGATCCTCATTTGATAACTTTAAGTCTACATGAACATATTTTCTCGCTTTTTCATGAAGAGTAACTTTAATTGTTGATGGCTGAACTGTTCCCTTCACATCATCTGGAAGCCCGTTCGTTTTCAAAGAAACTTCATAAGTCCCTTTTGGGCTATCTCGCAAATCAACCGTTATATCAAATTGTTTTTTTGCTTTTGCTGTAGCAACTGCTGCTTTTGGGCCTTCTAACTTCACCTTAACGCCCTCTGCCGGAATACCACTTACAATATATTTATCTTCATCATACTTAAGGTTAATAGCATGATTAGTTAATGTTTCTTTCGTATCATTTGCGAAAGGTAATATACCCGATGTCGTATTCTTTTCAGTTAAAGTTGCGGACATAAAAAGCATACACGCCAATAGTAATGAGATTCCTTTTAAAAACCAATGATTCTCCATTAACTTATCCATGACGCTTTCTCCTCCAATTCCATAAAGACGAAGAAGTCGTTTTTTCGTTCCCACTAAATTCTGCTAATAACATATCCTTCAGTTGTTCTGTCTTCAAATCACGATGCAACTTACCATTTTTCGTTAAAGAAATTTGGCCTGTTTCTTCAGATACAACTACTGTAATACTATCAGTGACTTCACTAACTCCCATTGCAGCACGATGCCTTGTTCCTAACTCTTTAGAAATAAAGGGGCTTTCTGATAATGGAAGATAACAAGCCGCTGCTTTAATTGTACTTCCTTGCATAATTACGGCTCCGTCGTGCAGAGGCGTATTTGGAATGAAAATATTAATGAGTAACTCCGATGATACATTTGCATTTAACGGAATACCCGTTTCCACATAATCACCCATTCCGGTCTCTTTTGACAACGTAATTAATGCACCAATTCTACGTTTTCCCATATATTCCGTTGCTTTTGCTATCGATGTTGCAACAATTTCAGGTTCATCATCCTCCTGAGTTCCAACACGCGAAAATAAACTTCCGCGTCCTAGCTGCTCAAGTGCTCTTCGCAATTCTGGCTGGAAGATAATAATAACGGCTAAAAATCCCCACGTTAATACTTGTTCCGTTAGCCAATAAAGCGTATGCAATTCAAGGAAAATACTAATCATCCGAACGACAATAATAACTGTAATCCCCTTTAAAAGTTGAACAGCTTTTGTCCCTCGGATTATAAGAATTAGCTTATATATAATAAACCATACAACGGCAATATCTAATACCGTACTAAGATATTTCAAAATGGTCGTATCTTCAAAAGGCATGCTAACCCTTCCTCCTACTTACGAGCAATTCTATCCATATATTGAAATATTGTTTTATGCTCTATCTGTATGTATTTCCAACAACTAGTTAATTATACCATACATGAAACAAACGACAATTACAAACAACCCCCTTTAGATCAAATTGGTAAGATGTCAAACAATCTTATCGTACAGTATAATATAAATCATTATTATACGTCTATTTTCAAATAAAAAAAGCAACTTCTCAGTTGCTTTTCTTACATTTATTTTAGTTTTTCACCGAATAAAGAACCCATTAAAGCAACCGCAGTTGTTGCCGTTCTATTTCTCTCATCTAAAATCGTATTTACTTCAACAAACTCAGCAGATGTAACAATATCAGCTTCCGCTAACATTTCCATCGCTAAATGACTTTCACGATACGATAGACCACCAATTACAGGCGTTCCAACTCCCGGTGCATCATGAGGATCAAGACCATCTAAATCTAATGATAGATGTACACCATCAGTATGAGATAAATAAGCAATTGTTTCTTCCATAACAGCCGTCATACCCATACGATCAATTTCATGCATTGAGAATACTTTAATACCTTCATTGCGAATAAAGTCTTTTTCTCCTTCATCCAATGCACGTGCACCGATAATTACAACGTTCTCTTTTTTCACCTTTGGATATGCCTCGTATAAGTCTACAAGCGTGGGATGTCCATAGCCTAAACTTGCTGCAAGTGACATTCCATGAATATTACCAGATGGTGAAGTTTCCTCCGTATTTAAATCTCCATGTGCATCATACCAAATAACACCTAAATTTTTATAATGTTTTGCCACACCAGCTAGTGTACCAATTGCGATACTATGGTCACCACCTAATACAAGTGGAAAACGACCTTCTTCTATAATATGATCCACCTTACTTGCCAATTCATTACATACAGTCGCAACTTGTGTAAGGTTTCTTAATTTTGTATTTTCATCAACTTCTTTTTCTCTCTCTATACATATATCTCCCATATCTTTAACGTTATATCCAATTTCTTCAATTCTTTCAATTACCCCTGCATAACGGATCGCGCTCGGGCCCATATCAACTCCACGACGCATCTGTCCTAAATCCATTGGAACTCCAATAACTGAGATTTCTTTTTTCATAGATAGTATCCCCCTTTTATGCCTTCACTAAATATTTTAAATCTTTTATATACTCTGACTCAACTCGACATTTTTCTGTATGGATATACAATTTATTCACTTATATTTATGTTGAAATCCAAATCTTAAGACCATTTTATGTATAAAGTTAACTTAATGAAACAACTGCTATCATTATTATTAGATAATAATAAAAAACACTTCTACATTTAGAAGTGTTTTTTCGATGCAATTTTCCATACTGCTGCAATATTTCTTGCTGTCATTTCAATATTCTCTTTTGCCATCTTATATGCCTCGTCTAGTGCCATTGGAAAAGGCGTAATACTAAATACTGCATCGATTCCCTTTTCGTAAACAACTGGATAATTTGGAGATACCGATCCTCCTATAGCAATCACAGGAATATGAAGACGTTTCGCTCGCCCCGCGACACCAACAGGAGCCTTTCCATATGCTGTTTGTTCATCTATTCTACCTTCACCAGTTATAATTAAATCCGCATCTTCTATATGCTTATCAAAATTTGTATGATCCAATACAATTTCAATACCCTTTCGTAAGCTCCCCTTTAACACTGCAATAACAGCTGCTCCCATACCTCCTGCCGCTCCTGCACCAGGTATTTCAGATACATCCAAAGATACATATCGTTTAAGAATAGTCGCATAATGCTTTAAATTCTCATCTAGCCTTTTCAGCATCTCTACATCCCCACCCTTTTGAGCACCAAACACGAAAGATGCCCCTCTCATTCCGACTAATGGATTATTTACATCACACGCCGCTTCTATCGTTATCTCCTTTAGGCGTGAATCCATTCGTGAAAAATCAATCGTGACAATCGAATGTAATGTTCCTCCAGATGGATCTATTGCTTCACCCTTTTCATCTATAAACCTTACTCCTAAAGCCGATAACATACCTGCTCCACCATCATTTGTAGCGCTTCCTCCAAGCCCCAAAATAATATGCTTAACTCCTTGGTCTAGCGCATGTAATATAAGCTCTCCTGTCCCTTTTGACGTTGTAATGAATGGATTTCGCTTTTCAACCGGTACGTGTTGTAGTCCAGATGCCGATGCCATTTCAATAAACGCTGTCTTTTTATCTGTAGAAATGCCATAAAAAGCTTGTACGCCTTCTCTAAGCGGTCCTGTCACATAAAGTGATACAACGCTTCCTCCTGTGGCATCAACAAGTGAATCAACAGTTCCTTCCCCACCATCTCCAATTGGTATTTTTACATACTCTGCTTTAGGAAAAATTGCTCCAAAACCTCTTTCAATAGCTTCACATACTTCTATAGCCTTTAGACTTTCTTTGTATGAATCAGATGCAATGACAACTTTCACAATTATCCCCCATCCTTTATTTTTACGTTTTCTTCATTTTAAACGACAAATATGAAAGTTGTCTTTTTAAACACAAAAAAAGCGTACATCATATGATGTACACTTTCTCTATTTATATGGAGCCTAGCGGGATCGAACCGCTGACCTCCTGCGTGCAAGGCAGGCGCTCTCCCAGCTGAGCTAAGGCCCCGTAGTAATAAAGCGGAAGACGGGATTCGAACCCGCGACCCCAACCTTGGCAAGGTTGTATTCTACCACTGAACTACTTCCGCGAAAATGGTGAGCCATGAAGGATTCGAACCTTCGACCCTCTGATTAAAAGTCAGATGCTCTACCAACTGAGCTAATGGCTCGTAAATGGCTGGGCTAGCTGGATTCGAACCAGCGCATGACGGAGTCAAAGTCCGTTGCCTTACCGCTTGGCTATAGCCCATTAATATTTACTAGTATGCTTATCTTCTCAAAAAAATAAACCCTCTCAGGTTATTTTAAAGAAAATGGTGGAGGGGGGCAGATTCGAACTGCCGAACCCGAAGGAGCGGATTTACAGTCCGCCGCGTTTAGCCACTTCGCTACCCCTCCGACATTTAAACATATATGGTGGAGGATGACGGGATCGAACCGCCGACCCCCTGCTTGTAAGGCAGGTGCTCTCCCAGCTGAGCTAATCCTCCAAAAGTGGTGACCCGTACGGGATTCGAACCCGTGTTACCGCCGTGAAAGGGCGGTGTCTTAACCACTTGACCAACGGGCCAAAAATTTAAAAACTTTTTCCAAGCTTCCAACCGGGGTTGAACCGGTGACCTCTTCCTTACCATGGAAGTACTCTACCAGCTGAGCTATGGAAGCATAATGGCTCCGCAGGTAGGAATCGAACCTACGACCGATCGGTTAACAGCCGATAGCTCTACCGCTGAGCTACTGCGGAATAATACAAGCCTGGCAACGTCCTACTCTCACAGGGACAAGGTCCCAACTACCATCGGCGCTAGAGAGCTTAACTTCCGTGTTCGGTATGGGAACGGGTGTGACCTCTCTGCCATCATTACCAGACTTTTATCATTATACACATTCTTTTCAGAATGTCAAAAGGAATTTTAAATATATATTCCTTCAAAACTAGATAACATTTGCTACATATTATATGGTTAAGTCCTCGATCTATTAGTATTCGTCAGCTCCACATGTCACCATGCTTCCACCTCGAACCTATCAACCTGATCATCTTTCAGGGATCTTACTAGCTTACGCTATGGGAAATCTCATCTTGAGGGGGGCTTCATGCTTAGATGCTTTCAGCACTTATCCCTTCCGCACATAGCTACCCAGCTATGCCCTTGGCAGAACAACTGGTACACCAGCGGTGCGTCCATCCCGGTCCTCTCGTACTAAGGACAGCTCCTCTCAAATTTCCTACGCCCACGACGGATAGGGACCGAACTGTCTCACGACGTTCTGAACCCAGCTCGCGTACCGCTTTAATGGGCGAACAGCCCAACCCTTGGGACCGACTACAGCCCCAGGATGCGATGAGCCGACATCGAGGTGCCAAACCTCCCCGTCGATGTGGACTCTTGGGGGAGATAAGCCTGTTATCCCCGGGGTAGCTTTTATCCGTTGAGCGATGGCCCTTCCATGCGGAACCACCGGATCACTAAGCCCGACTTTCGTCCCTGCTCGACTTGTAGGTCTCGCAGTCAAGCTCCCTTATGCCTTTGCACTCTACGAATGATTTCCAACCATTCTGAGGGAACCTTTGGGCGCCTCCGTTACACTTTAGGAGGCGACCGCCCCAGTCAAACTGCCCACCTGACACTGTCTCCCGGGTCGATAAGACCCGTAGGTTAGAATTTCAATACAGTCAGGGCGGTATCCCACCAGCGCCTCCACCGAAGCTAGCGCTCCGGTTTCAATGGCTCCCGCCTATCCTGTACAAACTGTACCAAAATTCAATATCAGGCTACAGTAAAGCTCCACGGGGTCTTTCCGTCCTGTCGCGGGTAACCTGCATCTTCACAGGTACTATAATTTCACCGAGTCTCTGGTTGAGACAGTGCCCAAATCGTTACACCTTTCGTGCGGGTCGGAACTTACCCGACAAGGAATTTCGCTACCTTAGGACCGTTATAGTTACGGCCGCCGTTTACTGGGGCTTCAGTTCAGAGCTTCGCTTACGCTAACCCCTCTCCTTAACCTTCCAGCACCGGGCAGGTGTCAGCCCCTATACTTCGCCTTACGGCTTCGCAGAGACCTGTGTTTTTGCTAAACAGTCGCTTGGGCCTATTCACTGCGGCTTTCCGTTAAGAAAGCACCCCTTCTCCCGAAGTTACGGGGTCATTTTGCCGAGTTCCTTAACCAGAGTTCTCTCGCACACCTTAGGATTCTCTCCTCGCCTACCTGTGTCGGTTTGCGGTACAGGCACCTTTTATCTCGCTAGAAGCTTTTCTTGGCAGCGGGGAATCAAAGACTTCGCTCCATAAGGAGCTTCCCCATCACAGCTCAGCCTTCACGATAAGCGGATTTGCCTACTTATCAGCCTAACTGCTTGGACGTGCACAACCAATCGCACGCTTCTTCTATCCTTCTGCGTCCCTCCATTGCTCAAACGATAAAGAGGTGGTACAGGAATATCAACCTGTTGTCCATCGCCTACGCCTGTCGGCCTCGGCTTAGGTCCTGACTAACCCTGAGCGGACGAGCCTTCCTCAGGAAACCTTAGGCATTCGGTGGACGGGATTCTCACCCGTCTTTCGCTACTCATACCGGCATTCTCACTTCTAAGCGCTCCACCAGTCCTTCCGGTCTGACTTCACTGCACTTAGAACGCTCCCCTACCACTGATACCATTGGTATCAATTCGCAGCTTCGGTGGTGTATTTAGCCCCGGTACATTTTCGGCGCAGAGTCACTCGACTAGTGAGCTATTACGCACTCTTTAAATGGTGGCTGCTTCTAAGCCAACATCCTAGTTGTCTAAGCAACTCCACATCCTTTTCCACTTAATACACACTTTGGGACCTTAGCTGGCGATCTGGGCTGTTTCCCTCTTGACTACGGATCTTATCACTCGCAGTCTGACTCCTAAGGATAAGTCATTGGCATTCGGAGTTTGACTGAATTCGGTAATCCGATGAGGACCCCTAGTTCAATCAGTGCTCTACCTCCAAGACTCTTACACTTAAGGCTAGCCCTAAAGCTATTTCGGGGAGAACCAGCTATCTCCAGGTTCGATTGGAATTTCTCCGCTACCCACACCTCATCCCCGCACTTTTCAACGTGCGTGGGTTCGGGCCTCCATTCAGTGTTACCTGAACTTCACCCTGGACATGGGTAGATCACCTGGTTTCGGGTCTACGACCACGTACTAAACGCCCTATTCAGACTCGCTTTCGCTGCGGCTCCGTCTCTTCAACTTAACCTCGCACGGGATCGTAACTCGCCGGTTCATTCTACAAAAGGCACGCCATCACCCATTAACGGGCTCTGACTATTTGTAGGCACACGGTTTCAGGATCTCTTTCACTCCCCTTCCGGGGTGCTTTTCACCTTTCCCTCACGGTACTGGTTCACTATCGATCACTAGGGAGTATTTAGCCTTGGGAGATGGTCCTCCCAGATTCCGACGGAATTTCACGTGTTCCGCCGTACTCAGGATACATTCAAGAGAGAACGAAGTTTCGACTACGGGGTTGTTACCCTCTACGACGGACCTTTCCAGGTCGCTTCGTCTACCTCGTTCCTTTGTAACTCCGTATAGAATGTCCTACAACCCCAAGAGGCAAGCCTCTTGGTTTGGGCTAGATTCCGTTTCGCTCGCCGCTACTCAGGAAATCGCATTTGCTTTCTCTTCCTCCAGGTACTTAGATGTTTCAGTTCCCTGGGTCTGTCTTCCATACCCTATGTATTCAGGTAAGGATACCATACCATTACGTATAGTGGGTTTCCCCATTCGGAAATCTTCGGATCAAAGCTTACTTACAGCTCCCCGAAGCATATCGGCGTTAGTCCCGTCCTTCATCGACTCCTAGTGTCAAGGCATCCACCGTGCGCCCTTTCTAACTTAACCAAACTAAAATTAAAAAAATATGAGCTACACTGTTATCTAGTTTTCAAAGAACATACATTTATATATGAGAGATAGTTCTCTCAAAACTGAACAAAACGAAACACGGAAACTTATATTGATGAACAGCGTTCATCAATTCTCCATAGAAAGGAGGTGATCCAGCCGCACCTTCCGATACGGCTACCTTGTTACGACTTCACCCCAATCATCTGTCCCACCTTAGGCGGCTGGCTCCATAAAGGTTACCCCACCGACTTCGGGTGTTACAAACTCTCGTGGTGTGACGGGCGGTGTGTACAAGGCCCGGGAACGTATTCACCGCGGCATGCTGATCCGCGATTACTAGCGATTCCAGCTTCATGTAGGCGAGTTGCAGCCTACAATCCGAACTGAGAACGGTTTTATGAGATTAGCTCCACCTCGCGGTCTTGCAGCTCTTTGTACCGTCCATTGTAGCACGTGTGTAGCCCAGGTCATAAGGGGCATGATGATTTGACGTCATCCCCACCTTCCTCCGGTTTGTCACCGGCAGTCACCTTAGAGTGCCCAACTTAATGATGGCAACTAAGATCAAGGGTTGCGCTCGTTGCGGGACTTAACCCAACATCTCACGACACGAGCTGACGACAACCATGCACCACCTGTCACTCTGCTCCCGAAGGAGAAGCCCTATCTCTAGGGTTTTCAGAGGATGTCAAGACCTGGTAAGGTTCTTCGCGTTGCTTCGAATTAAACCACATGCTCCACCGCTTGTGCGGGCCCCCGTCAATTCCTTTGAGTTTCAGCCTTGCGGCCGTACTCCCCAGGCGGAGTGCTTAATGCGTTAACTTCAGCACTAAAGGGCGGAAACCCTCTAACACTTAGCACTCATCGTTTACGGCGTGGACTACCAGGGTATCTAATCCTGTTTGCTCCCCACGCTTTCGCGCCTCAGTGTCAGTTACAGACCAGAAAGTCGCCTTCGCCACTGGTGTTCCTCCATATCTCTACGCATTTCACCGCTACACATGGAATTCCACTTTCCTCTTCTGCACTCAAGTCTCCCAGTTTCCAATGACCCTCCACGGTTGAGCCGTGGGCTTTCACATCAGACTTAAGAAACCACCTGCGCGCGCTTTACGCCCAATAATTCCGGATAACGCTTGCCACCTACGTATTACCGCGGCTGCTGGCACGTAGTTAGCCGTGGCTTTCTGGTTAGGTACCGTCAAGGTGCCAGCTTATTCAACTAGCACTTGTTCTTCCCTAACAACAGAGTTTTACGACCCGAAAGCCTTCATCACTCACGCGGCGTTGCTCCGTCAGACTTTCGTCCATTGCGGAAGATTCCCTACTGCTGCCTCCCGTAGGAGTCTGGGCCGTGTCTCAGTCCCAGTGTGGCCGATCACCCTCTCAGGTCGGCTACGCATCGTTGCCTTGGTGAGCCGTTACCTCACCAACTAGCTAATGCGACGCGGGTCCATCCATAAGTGACAGCCGAAGCCGCCTTTCAATTTCGAACCATGCAGTTCAAAATATTATCCGGTATTAGCCCCGGTTTCCCGGAGTTATCCCAGTCTTATGGGCAGGTTACCCACGTGTTACTCACCCGTCCGCCGCTAACTTCTTGAGAGCAAGCTCTCAATCCATTCGCTCGACTTGCATGTATTAGGCACGCCGCCAGCGTTCATCCTGAGCCAGGATCAAACTCTCCAATAAAGTTAGTTTGTCTAGCATCTAAAAATAAAAATTGACGTTTCACGTTGTTTGTTTCGTTCAGTTTTCAAAGAACTACTTGGTCGCTCATTTGCGACTTCCTTATGTTAACATCTTCGTTTTTCGATGTCAACTAAGTTTTTCAATTTCTTTTTTGTCGTTTTCTGCGTTTCCGCATCAGCGACGTTTATTAATTTACCATATACTAATCATTAACGTCAACACTTTTTAATAAAAAATTCTTTTTCTTACATAACGAATACATTCTTCTGCGTTAGCAACTCTTCGAAATAAACAAAAAATGATTTTATATCTTTCTTCCATCGCTTTTTTTACAACCTCATGAATACGCTCATCTTCAAAATCAAATAAAAGTTCCTCTAACTCTCTCTTCAATATGTATTCCATTTCTTTTTTCTCTTCTTTCGTCAACATAAGCCCAAGCAAATCATCACCTCAATCATTCCTTACAGAGCAATACAAGTTCCGCTCATTTTTACTTATCAAAAACAAATCATCAAAATCCTATCATTCATTATATCCACCACTTACGATATTAATCCCTTGTTCTCTTTTTTATATTTAAAGCATATATGTAACTGAAAAGGATTGGACAAAGGGGCGTAATATTATGTTTTTCTTTTTTATTACGAGCAAAAGAACTTTTAAACACATTAGCTTAATAGTGATACTTTCCTTATTTACAGCATGGCTACTCTTTTTAAAAACATATTCACATGAATCTGCTTTTTCAACTGCTACAGGTCCTAAGGTAATTTACAAAGGAGATACCGCTAAAAAACAAGTTGCGTTCACGTTTGATATTAGTTGGGGAGACAAAAAAGCGATTCCAATCCTTGAGACACTCAAAGAAAGAGAAATTAAGAATGCAACCTTCTTCCTTTCTGCTGCATGGGCCGAAAGACACCCCGATATCGTCGAACGTATCATGAAAGATGGACATGAAATCGGTAGTATGGGTTATAATTACACGTCTTACACTTCTCTAGAGCCAAATGAAATAAGAAGAGATCTTTTACGAGCCCAAGATGTTTTTACGAAACTTGGCGTAAAACAAGTCAAGCTATTGCGTCCACCTAGTGGTGAATTCAACAAAGCAACTCTTAAAATCGCAGAATCGCTCGGATACACTGTCGTTCATTGGAGTAATAATTCAAATGATTGGAAAAATCCAGGTGTAAATACTATCGTTTCCACTGTCTCTAATAATTTGAAGGGTGGAGATATTGTCTTATTACACGCATCTGATTCTGCTCTTCAAACAAATAAAGCTTTACCGCTACTTCTACAAAAGTTAAAGAGTGACGGATATCAACAAATATCCGTATCACAACTCATTTCCAACACAAGTACGAAAAGTGAAGATGTGAAGTAGTTTCTTTTCTGCTACCCTTTACACATAAATAGCTCTATTACCTTATCGAAAGGTAATAGAGCTATTTCCATCTCACTATTTCTTGTAGTATAACTATCGCTGCGTAAAAATTCAAAAGTACTTTTCAATTAAGCAGCTTTACTCGTTTTTCCGATTAAACGATGTAATATAAGTAACTGATATGCATTACATAATAAAAGTGGTATAACCATTAAATATAACCAATCTGTATCATTAATCCTTAGTGCTGGCACCCATTCAAGAATTGTTACAACAACCATAAAGAACAGGGCAGGCACAAATGCTTTTTTATTTGTTTCTTTACTTTTTATATAAGCAACAATCGCTCCAAACACAAATAATATTCCAGCAACAAGTATGTTATTCCCTAATGAAACTTCTCCATTTGCAATGAGTACAGATCTTAAATACACAAAATCGAATAAAACGAATGCAATAAAGAAGAGCTGGACTACATTCCATAAAGATGACGATCGGAACATACCTAGTCCAAAACGATGAATCGTTAAATAGGCAAAGAACCCCATTTGACTTATAACACTAAAAATAAACCCTACACCCATCAACCAGAAAGAAACTGCTAGAATCTCCTTTGCGTCGAAATTTTGAAAAAATTTATCGTACTTGTCCCACTCCAAAACAAACCCAATAATAACCGTGCTGACTCCACCAAGAAACAACGTCGTTAAAAATAGTCGTACCCACTTGCGGCTATTCACAACACATCCCCCATTATCCTTATATTTCTAATTAAATTGTATCAATGACAATTTCAAAAAGCTAGCCATGTTCATGTATAAATTCCTTAAAGATATTTATATTAAAAAGAGAGAACTGTGTTGAAAGGAGTTCCAACTTATGAAACGGATACTACTCGTTTTCGTTTCTTCTTTTCTACTTATTGCACTTGTAGCATGTGCACAAGGAAAAGAAACGAAATCCGAATTAGATTACGATCAAACAAAGAAAATGATTGTTGATATTTTAAAAACTGATCAAGGTAAGAAGGCCATTCAAGATGTATTAACTGATGAAAAAATGAAACAAGCACTCATACTAGATGAAACAGTAGTAAAGAAAACGATTGAAGATGCAATGGTATCCGACAAAGGGCAGCAATTCTGGGAAAAGCTCTTTAAAGACCCTGAGTTCTCATCGAAATTCGCTAAAAGTATGGGGAAAGAACAAACAAATTTAATGAAAACCTTACTAAAAGACCCTGAATACCAAGCAGGCGTTATAGAGATCATGAAAAACCCTGAAGTAGAAAAAATGATGTTGCAAACAATGAAGAGTAAAGAATACCGTCAATATTTACAACAAGTACTAACAGAAACTACTGAAAGCCCACTCTTCCAAGCTAAGATGATTGATATTATTAGTAAAGGTGTGCAAAAGGCTGAAAAAGGTGGCTCTGATAAAAAAGATGCAGGTGGCGAAGGTGGCTCCCAAAGCGGGAGTAAGGAACAACAGTAAAAAATAATAACTATAATAGTGAGTGGACAATATATATCGTCCACTCATTATTATTTTATTTTTGCGCGACAGCTGTTTTATCAATTACTGTTTCAGCTATCGTGCGATAAATAATCCCCGTTGTATGCGTATCTTCATATACTGAAGGAGCGAAGTCTTCTTTATTCCAATCAGGTTGTTGAAGTGGAATGCGGCCTATTACATCTGTTTGTAATTCGGCAGCTAATTTATCTCCTCCACCTCTTCCAAATACATACTCCTTCTCACCAGTTACTTTACTTTCAAAATACGCCATATTTTCAACGACACCAAGAATACTGTGTTCAGTGCGCAAAGCCATCGCTCCAGCACGCGCTGCTACAAATGCCGCTGTTGGATGAGGCGTCGTTACTATAATCTCTTTACAAGCCGGCAACATGGAATGCAAGTCTAGCGCAACATCACCTGTACCTGGCGGTAAATCTAATACTAAGTAATCTAAATCACCCCATTCTACTTCTGTGAAGAAATGATTTAACATTTTCCCAAGCATAGGTCCTCTCCAAATAACCGGTGCATTATCTTCCACAAAGAATCCCATTGAGATTACTTTTACACCTAGACGCTCCACTGGGATTATTTTATCTCCTCTTACAATAGGACGTTTTTCTATCCCCATCATATCAGGTACACTAAAACCGTAAATATCCGCATCAATGATACCAACTTTTTTCCCTAGACGAGCTAAAGCAATGGCAAGGTTAACGGAGACTGTTGATTTTCCCACTCCACCTTTTCCACTCGCAACTGCTAAAAATGTCGTTTTTGAATTCGGTGACAATAAAGATTCAATTTGCTCTTCTTCTTGCGGTGGTACAAACTGAGCTGATTCCTCTTCTGTAAATTCTGCAAAACGAAGTCCAACTGTTGCTGCCCCAAGTTCCTTCACTAACTTTACGATGCCCGACTGCAACTGCATTTGTTCCGCAGTACCTGTTTTTACAATTGCAATTTTAACACTCACATGTTCCTTCTCCGGCTTGACTGTTACCTCTTTAATTGCATTTGTTTCTTTTAACGTTTTATGTAAAAACGGATCTACAATCCCTTCTAACGCTTCCACTACTTGCTCTTTCGTTACCATAATTAGCCCAGCCCCCTGTATGAAAAATAACGTAATGTTAATTGAATTTATCTCTCTTTATCCTTGAAATAAATGCGTTTACATTTTCAGTATAACATATTTTCCGAAAACTTCGTTAACGAGAGAAACTCAAAAAATCCCCCTTATTCTGGAGGATTTCCTTTTTCCGTGAAATAACGTAATATACCTCGATATACGGCAGCCGCTACCTTTTGCTGATATTTTTCCGAATTTAACATATACCTTTCGTTCACATTCGATAAAAATCCAGCTTCAATTAAAGCGCCTGGTGTTTTCGCATACTTTAATAAATACACATGAGAAATCGTTTTAGCAGAACGGTTCGTATTTTCTAAACTCGTTCTCAATTCAGCTTGTATAAACTTCGCAGCACGTTCATTTTCAGTTAAAGAACGGTAGTAGAACGTTTGTGCTCCTTTAGAACCACTACTAGTTAATGCATTTAAATGAATACTTGCAAAGAAATCGACATCTGGCTTATTAATAATCTCCACACGTCTTCTTAAATCCTCTGCTTTACGTCTACTGTACGACTTTGTATCTTTGTTAGCTAAATCATAATCTCCTTCACGTGTCAAAATAACTAATGCACCTTGCTCTTGCAAATAATCTTGCACTTTTTTTGTAATTTCAAGAGTTATGTCTTTTTCTATAATATCCTTTCCACCAACAGCTCCTCCGTCTGGTCCACCATGCCCTGCGTCTAATACAATTACTTTCCCTGATAAGGGTAAATTCCACGCTCGCCACGATTTTGTAATTTGAAATTCTTGTTTGACTAAAAAAAACAAAACAACCGCAGCGAGCGCAAAAGAGATAATTCGAATTCTCTTCATACCTTTCCTCCTCCAGCTAGTCCCTCTAATTACTTATATGGGACAAGAGGAAAGTTTATGCTTGTCTTAATGTAGCTTTAAACGATATCTTCTTTCACCTTTTTCATATCCTTCCTGCCACCACAATCCGATAAACTGCTGACAAGATTCAAAAAGTAATTCCTCATCTTTTAACTTAATTTCTCGTATAGTCATACTCGTTAAAAATTGAAATAGTGTTTCCGTTAATTGTTGCTCTTCTTCTAAAGCCCTATATTTCACATCAAAGAACGATTCGCCATAATAACCAAACTTACTGTATCTCGCTCCTAATAAATAAGATTCTATTCCTAGTTCAATACAGTAATCTTCATACTGACGATGAAGCTCTTGCATGTGAAAGGCATCACGAATATTTGAACGCAACGTTTTTAATGATAATTCTCGTAGCATCTTCCGCTCGTATTTTAATTGCTTTTCTTTTTGTTTTTCTTTTAAGCTGACAATGACATTCATAGTACTTATAAAACCTCCCTAATACGTATTAGTCTAAACTTCTAAAGAAGAAGCATACGCGGGACGGTAGCACTAAAATATTCCAAACCTCAAAAATAAATAAGAGGAATTAAATATAAAAAAACCCCAACCAAAATGGTTGAGGTTTGTAGTTCGCAAAAATTAACGTTTTGAGAACTGAGGTGCACGACGTGCGCCTTTAAGACCGTATTTTTTACGCTCTTTCATACGTGCGTCACGAGTTAATAGACCTGCACGTTTTAGTGTTAGACGGTATTCTGGATCAGCTTTTAATAAAGCGCGAGAAATACCGTGACGAATAGCACCAGCTTGACCAGTGTATCCACCACCATTTACGTTTACAAGTACATCGTAGTTACCTAAAGTTTCTGTTGCAACTAGAGGTTGTTTAACTACTTCACGTAATGCAGCAAATGGGATATAGTTTTCAAAATCACGACCGTTAATGATAACGCGTCCTTCGCCTGGAACTAGGCGTACGCGCGCTACTGAACTCTTACGACGTCCAGTGCCATAGTATTGAACCTGTGCCAAAGTAAGCCCTCCTTTAATTAATTATCCGCGAAGTTCGTAAACTTCTGGTTTTTGTGCTTGGTGTGGATGCTCTGCTCCAGCATACACGTTTAATTTCTTAGATACTTGACGTCCTAAACGTCCTTTTGGAAGCATCCCTTTAATTGCAAGCTCTAACATTTGTACAGGGTAGTTTGTACGCATTTCTAGAGCTGTTCTTTGCTTAAGTCCACCTGGGTGGTTAGTGTGACGGTAGTAAATTTTATCGTTTAATTTATTACCTGTTAAATGAATTTTCTCAGCGTTAATAATAATTACATGATCACCCGTGTCAACGTGTGGTGTAAATGTAGGTTTGTTTTTACCACGTAAAATGGATGCTACTTCAGTAGATAGGCGACCTAAAGTTTGACCTTCAGCATCAACCACATACCATTTACGCTCAACTTCGTTAGCTTTTGCCATAAAAGTCGTACGCATGTGTTTCCCTCCTCGTTATCTTTTCCATAGAAAAAATCTATTGTTTATCTTAAACACGATTTCCTTCCGGGGCTAATCGTGGTTTTAGAAACAATACCATATGTTATGATATACTTTTGAGTTTCTAATGTCAAGCAAATGTTACACCAGGATTAGTTGTTATAGTTTACTTGCCATAAGTAAAGTCCATGACCTGGAGCCATCTTTCCAGCAAACTGGCGATTTTGTTTTGCTAAAATCTCTGGAATGCTATCAGGATCAAGCTTTCCTTGCCCTACGTTAAGTAACGTACCAACAATAATTCTGACCATATTATATAAAAATCCATTACCTACAAAACGAAAAATTAATTCATCATCTTGCTCAATTAACTCGATTTCAAAAATTGTTCGCACTTTATCTTTTTTGTCAGTTTTTGCCGAACAAAAAGAAGTGAAATCATGCGTTCCAATAAAATAAGGAATCGCTTTTCTTATAGAGTTTATTTCAAGCGGATATGGATATTGATATACGTAATTTCTACGGAATACATCCGCAGTCTTTGATAATAATACACGATAACGATATTCTTTTCTCTCAACACCGTAACGTGCATGAAATTCTTCTGTTTTCTTCTCTACTTGCCTGATAACAATATCATCTGGCAACATTGTGTTTAAAGCATTACTCCATTGCCACTCTTCAAGAGACAAAGGTGTATCAAAGTGTATGACTTGTCCTTTCGCATGAACGGTAGAATCCGTTCTGCCTGATGCCTGAACACGAACAAGTTCACCCTTATGCAATTTCTGTAATGCCTTCTCTATTTCTTGTTGAACAGTACGATGCTGTGGTTGAATTTGGTAACCACAAAAATGCATGCCATCATATGCAACTGTACATTTTATTCTTTCCATCTTTCCGTTCTCCATTACAATCGCAACCATACTAAAATACAAGCTAAACAAAGTAAACTTATAATTGTTACTGTATCGCTCATTTTCCAGCGTAGTTGCCTAAATTTAGTTCGTCCTTCACCATTTCGATATCCACGTGCTTCCATCGCAATTGCTAAATCCTCAGCACGCTTAAAAGCACTAATAAAAAGTGGAACGAGTAGTGAAATAATTGCCTTCATCCTATCTTTTATCGGACCTCCAGCAAAATCAATACCACGTGACGCTTGTGCTTTCATAATTTTACTCGTTTCATCCATTAATGTCGGAATAAAACGAAGAGAAATAGACATCATTAATGCGATTTCATGAACAGGAACCTTTATACGCTTCAACGGCTTTAATAACGTCTCCAAACCATCTGTAATCTCAATAGGTGTCGTTGTTAACGTTAATAATGTCGTCATTAAAATAATAACAAAGAATCGTATAGAAATGTATATCCCTTGCTCTAATCCCTTTTCATGTATTGAAAACCAACCAAGCTGGAATAGTACATCCCCTTCTTTAGTTGTGAAGATATGCAGGAAAAATGTAAAAAGAAAAATCCATAAAATTGGTTTTAAGCCCGAAAGTACATAACGAATCGGCACTTTTGCAAAAAATAAAGCAATGAGTGCATATAAAAATAAAAATCCATATGAAATCGCATTATTTGCTAAGAAAACAACAAATACATATAAAAAGACAATCAACAGCTTCGTACGAGGATCAAGTTGATGAATGAGTGACTTACCTGGAATGTATCTCCCAATAATCAACTGCTGCATGATTCATGACCACCTTTTCGTAACACCTGTACAACTTCATGAGTAAGATCCTCTAAAGATAAGGTAGCCTTTGGAATTGAAATACCAAACTTCTCTTCAATTGCACGTTTATACTTTAAAGACATCGGAAGGTCCACACCAATTTGTTCTAGTTCATCAGCATGTGAAAATACTTCCTCTGCACTTCCTTGCAAAAAGACCGTTCCTTTATGCATGACCACAATTTGATCTGCATACTTAGCGGCATCCTCCATATTATGGGTAACAAGAATGACTGTAAGCCCCTGCTCCTTATGCAAACTATAAAACATCTCCATAAGCTCGTGCTGTCCTTTCGGATCAAGCCCCGCTGTAGGTTCATCTAATACAAGTACTTCGGGTTCCATCGCAAGTACGCCCGCTATTGCAACACGCCTCATTTGCCCACCGCTTAATTCAAACGGAGAACGTGCTAATAACTCTATATCCAATCCAACAAGCTGAATGGCATCTTTTGCCTTTTGCTTTGCCACTTCTTCAGATAAACCGAAATTAGTAGGCCCAAAACAAATATCTTTCTTCACTGTCTCTTCAAATAACTGATGTTCTGGGAACTGAAAGACAACCCCTACTTTTTTTCGTAGTGGCTTAAGCTTCTTCTCTTTCTTCCCTGCTGAAATTAAATGTTCACCAATTTGAACCGTACCATTTGTCGGCTGCAATAAACCATTTAAATGTTGAATCATCGTCGACTTACCTGAACCAGTATGACCGATAATGGCATAATAGCCTCCACTTGGAAACGACACGTCTACATCATAAAGCGCGCGTCTTTCAAATGGAGTTTTATATTGATAACGATGTTCTACTTTTTGGAATGTAATCTCCAAAGTTCGTTCACCAAACTTTCCATTGTAAGATGCGTATTTTGCAAAAGAATTTCACTTCTTTTTAATAATTCTGCTATTTTTACTGAAAAAGGTACATCTAACCCAATTTCTTGGAGCATATGAGAGGACTTGAAAATTTGCTTTGGGGTCCCTTCCTCTAATATTTCTCCCTTGTTTAAAATAATGACACGGTCTGACTGTGCCGCTTCTTCTAAATCGTGCGTAATTGATAATACGGTAATACCTTTTTGATTAACAAGCTGTCTAACCGTTTCTACTACTTCACGTCTCCCTTGAGGGTCTAACATTGACGTTGCTTCATCTAGTATTAAAATAGATGGCTGAAGTGCTAAAACACCTGCTATTGCAACTCGCTGCTTTTGCCCACCAGATAACGAATGGGGCTCATCATTAAGAAAATCTTCCATACGGACAAGTCGCAGGGCTTGTTCTAATCTTTCTACCATCTGTTCCCTTGGCATTCCGATATTTTCTAAGCCAAATACAACGTCATCTTGTACTGTCGTTCCAACAAATTGATTATCTGGATTTTGAAATACCATTCCAATTTGTTTTCGAACATCCCATACCGTTTCTTCTGATAAAACCATTGTATCATTTACAGTAATTGTCCCTGATTCCGGCAAAAACAAACCATTCAATAATTTTGCAAGTGTAGATTTACCTGAACCATTTTGTCCGATAACAGATACCCATTCTCCTTCATATAAGGAAAACGAAACATCTTTTAATGCATACGAGGCTGCCCCAGGATATTGAAATGATACATTTTCTGTCCGAAGTTTCTCTTTTTTCAATACAAGGCACCCTTTCCTTCGCCAAGTTAGCCTTTTTTATATTTAAAAAAAAAGGGCCATGACCAGTTACTTGAAAAGAACTGTCCTGCCCTTTTAATTATCATTATACTAACTCGATAATTACCATTGGTGCTGCGTCTCCGCGACGTGGACCAATTTTTGCAATACGAGTGTATCCGCCTTGGCGCTCAGCATAGCGTGGAGCTACATCAGCGAATAATTTTTGAAGTGCATCTTGACCAGTCTCAGCGTTAGCAACTTCATTGCGAATGAAAGCTGCTGCTTGACGACGAGCGTGAAGATCTCCGCGTTTACCTAAAGTGATCATTTTTTCCACTACAGAACGAAGTTCTTTTGCACGAGTTTCTGTCGTTTGGATGCGCTCGTTGATAATTAAATCAGTAGCTAAATCACGTAACATAGCTTTACGTTGCGCACTTGTACGGCCTAATTTTCTGTATGCCATTCGTAGTTCCCTCCTTTGTTGATGGGTTTAAATCCTCAGTCGTCTTTACGTAAACCTAAACCTAATTCCTCAAGTTTATGTTTAACTTCTTCTAAGGATTTACGTCCTAAGTTACGAACTTTCATCATATCTTCTTCTGTTTTGTTCGCAAGCTCTTGTACAGTATTAATTCCTGCACGTTTTAGGCAATTATAAGAACGAACAGAAAGATCTAGTTCTTCGATAGTCATCTCAAGAACTTTCTCTTTTTGATCTTCTTCCTTCTCGACCATAATCTCAGCATTTTGTGCTTCATCAGTTAAACCAACAAAGATATTTAAATGCTCAGTTAAGATTTTGGCCCCTAAAGAGATAGCTTCTTTTGGCCCGATGCTTCCATCCGTCCATACATCAAGCGTAAGCTTATCATAATTAGCCACTTGTCCGACACGTGTCTTTTCCACTTGGTAAGTTACACGTGATACTGGAGTATAAATAGAATCAATAGGAATTACTCCTATTGGTTGATCTTCGCTTTTATTTGCATCAGCTGGCGTATACCCACGGCCACGCTTTGCAGTTAAACGCACGCGGAAATGCGCATCCTTTGCTAACGTTGCAATGTGTAAATCTGGATTTAAGATTTCTACATCACTATCGTGAGTAATATCAGCAGCTGTGACAATACCTTCGCCCTGCACATCAATTTCCAACGTCTTCTCTTCTTCAGAGTAGATTTTAAGAGCTAACTTTTTCAAGTTTAAGATGATCGTCGTAACGTCTTCTACTACGCCCTCAACTGTTGAAAATTCATGTAATACGCCATCGATTTGGATAGCAGTAACAGCGGCACCAGGGAGTGAGGATAAAAGAATACGACGTAAGGAGTTACCCAAAGTAGTACCATATCCACGCTCAAGCGGTTCAATTACGAATTTACCATATTTAGCATCTTCGTTAAGTTCAACCGTTTCGATTTTCGGCTTTTCGATTTCAATCATTAACTAAACCCTCCTTCAAAACGTCGAAACCCCGGTTAAACAAAGGTATACCCCTTTGATTAACCGAAAGTCCCCCTTAGGCAGTTCCCGATTGTGCACAACAAGCGATGTTTCTGTACGAAATTTCTCGATAATGCATCATATCCATTATAGACAAAAGGGAAAATTCTATACAGAAAAATTACACACGACGACGTTTTGGTGGACGACATCCATTATGAGGAACTGGAGTAACATCTCTAATTGCTGTTACTTCTAGACCTGCAGCTTGAAGAGCACGAATTGCAGCTTCACGACCAGCACCAGGACCTTTAACAGTAACCTCTAAAGTTTTTAAACCGTGCTCCATTGCAACTTTAGCAGCAGCTTCAGCAGCCATTTGCGCAGCGAATGGAGTAGACTTACGAGATCCACGGAAACCAAGTGCACCAGCACTAGACCAAGAAAGTGCGTTACCATGAGTATCTGTAAGTGTTACGATTGTGTTGTTGAAAGTAGAACGAATATGAGCTATACCAGCTTCAATATTCTTTTTCACACGTTTTTTACGAGTGTTTGTTTTACGTGCCATTGTTAGTTCAACCTCCTTTACTTATTATTTCTTTTTATTTGCTACTGTACGACGTGGACCTTTACGTGTACGAGCATTGTTTTTAGAGTTTTGACCACGAACTGGTAAACCACGACGGTGACGAAGACCACGGTAAGAACCGATCTCCATTAGACGTTTAATGTTAAGAGATACTTCACGACGAAGGTCTCCCTCAACTTTAATGCTATCGATAACATCACGGATACGTCCTAGTTCGTCTTCCGTTAAATCACGAACTCGTGTTTCTGAAGAAATACCAGCTTCAGTAAGAATTTTTTCAGCAGTTGTGCGACCAATGCCGAATACGTAAGTTAAAGAAATAACAACGCGTTTGTCTCGAGGAATATCTACACCTGCGATACGTGCCATTCTGAATGCACCTCCTTCTGATTAACCTTGTTTTTGTTTATGTTTAGGGTTTTCACAAATAACCATTACTTTTCCACGTCTACGAATAACTTTACATTTTTCGCAGATTGGTTTAACTGACGGTCTTACTTTCATGTCTCGAACCTCCTTAAAGATTACGGAGTGCTATATTATTTAAAACGGTACGTAATACGACCACGATTTAAATCGTACGGAGATAATTCTACCGTAACTTTGTCTCCTGGTAAAATACGAATGAAGTTCATACGGATTTTACCAGAAACGTGAGCCAATACGACATGCCCATTCTCTAATTCTACTTTGAACATAGCATTTGGCAACGTTTCAAGAACGGTACCTTCGACTTCAATTACATCATCTTTAGCCATTCAATAGTTCTCCCTTCTTCAAATCAGTAACATTTTACACTGCTCTGAAATTCCGGAGAGCCAGCTACTTATAAAGTGGTAAGGATTTCGTATCCTGCTTCTGTAAGAGCAATCGTGTGCTCAAAATGGGCACACCATTTACCATCTACCGTTACCACTGTCCAGTCATCAGATAGTGTTTTTACATATCGTCTTCCTTGATTCACCATCGGCTCAACACAGATGACCATTCCCGGCTTTAATCTAGGGCCTCTATTTGGAGGACCATAGTGCGGGATTTGAGGGTCCTCATGTAAGTCTTGCCCGATTCCGTGACCAACATACTCCCTAACGATCGAGAATCCGTTCTCTTCAGCATGGGTTTGAACCGCATGTGAGATATTTGATAATCTTTCGCCTGGTTTTACTTGTTCTAAACCAAGATACAACGATTTTTCTGTGACATCAAGTAGCTTTTGAACAGATTCAGAAATGTTTCCAACTGGATACGTCCATGCAGAATCTCCATGGTACCCATTGTATTTCGCACCAATATCGATACTGATGATATCGCCCTCTTCGAGCTTTCGCTTCCCTGGAATTCCGTGTACAAGCTCTTCATTTACAGAAGCACATATGCTCCCCGGAAATCCGTTGTATCCTTTAAAAGATGGCGTAGCACCATATTTTTGAATCGTCTTTTCCGCTATTTGATCGAGCTCTTTCGTTGTAATTCCTGGAGTAATATGCTGTTTCAACTCTTGATGAGTTAAAGCAACGATCCTGCCAGCTTCTCGCATGATTTCTATCTCGCGAGGAGTTTTGCAGATGATCATTACGCTAAGCCTCCGATGAGAACATCGATATCAGCAAATACTTTATTGATGTTTTGCTCACCATTAATGCTTTGCAAGTAACCAAGCTCCTCATAGAAATCAAGCAAAGGTTTTGTTTGCTTAATATTTACATCTAAACGATTTGCTACAGTTTCTTCATTGTCATCAGAGCGTTGATATAAATCGCCACCACATTTATCGCACACATCAGCGTTTGCTGGTGGATTGAATTCTAAGTGGTAAGTCGCACCGCACTCTTTACAAATGCGACGGCCTGTAAGGCGTTTTAATAACAACCCTGAATCCACATTAATGTTTAAAACATAGTCGATTTTTTTGCCAAGATCTTTCATAATCTCTTCAAGAGCTGATGCTTGTGCAACAGTTCGTGGGAAACCATCTAATAAGAATCCTTTTACACAGTCTTCTTGACTTAAACGTTCACGAACGATTCCGATTGTAACTTCATCTGGAACAAGAGCACCTTTATCAATAAAAGATTTTGCTTGTAAACCCATTTCAGTTTCAGCCTTCATAGCTGCACGGAACATATCTCCTGTTGAGATGTGAGGGATGTTATACTTGGCAACAATCTGTTCGGCTTGTGTACCTTTACCAGCACCAGGAAGCCCCATTAAAATTAAGTTCATCCTTGTTCCCCCTCAGTACATGAGCATGTAGGGAAGACAAGCCTTCCCACTTACTCATTGCTTGATAAACCCTTTGTAATGGCGTTTTACCAGTTGGCTTTCTAGCTGCTTCATTGTTTCTAAAGCAACGCCGACAACGATTAACATACTCGTTCCACCGATCTGTGCAGATGGAGGAAGATTTCCCAATTTCGTAAAGATAACTGGTAAGATTGCAATCGCTGCTAGGAAAATTGATCCTACAAAGGTCAAACGATACAAGATTTTTGTTAAATATTGTTCCGTATTCTTACCCGGACGAATACCTGGAACATATCCACCTTGCTTATTTAGATTCTCTGACATTTGCTCTGGATTAACCTGAACAAATGCATAGAAATATGTGAAGGCTACAATGAGCGCAACATATATGATCATTCCCACTGGGTGAGAATAGTTAAAGTTTGCAATAATCCACTGCGATACATCATGTTTCGGGAAGAACTGTGCAATAGTTGGAGGTGTAATTAAGAATGAAACAGCAAAAATGACTGGAATAACACCCGCACTATTTACCTTAAGTGGTAAATGAGTGTTTTGTGCTCCAGCATGATTCCCATTCGCTCCTGTTACACGCTTCGCATATTGAATTGGGATCTTTCTAACAGCCTGTTGAATGAAAATAACACCAACAATAACCGCTAGCACAGCTAGTAAGATCAATACAACTTTAACGATACTCATGAACAATTGATCTCCGATATTTTGAAACTGTTGTTGATACACTTGAGATATAACACTTGGGATCGCTGCGGCAATACCACCAAAGATAAGGATGGAAATACCATTACCTACACCTTTAGCTGTAATCTGTTCACCTAACCACATTAAAAATGCAGTACCAGCAGTCAGTACCGTAGCAATGTATAAATAAGTGCTCCAACCAGGATTCAAAATTAATTGCCCACCTACCATACCGTTAAAACCGATTGACATACCAAACCCCTGAATAAACGCAAGAACAATTGTAAAGTAACGCGTGAATTGCGTTAGTTTACGACGGCCCATTTCACCTTGCTTCGACCATTCCGAAAATTTAGGAACAACATCCATCTGCAATAATTGCACGATGATGGATGCTGTAATATACGGCATGATTCCCATCGCGAAGATGGAGAAGTTTTTCAAGGCGCCACCGCCAAATGTATTTAGGATACCTAAGGCATTTAATTGATCTTGTGCTTTCAGTACGTCTCCATTTGTAAATGGCACTGGGATAAACGTGCCAATCCTGAATACGATTAACATCGCTAAAGTGAATAATATTTTACGTCTTATCTCAGCAACGCGCATAAAGTTGGAGATTGTACGAAACATTAGATCACCTCAACTGATCCGCCAGCTGCTTCAATTGCTTCTTTAGCACTTGAAGAGAACTTGTGCGCTTTAACAGTTAATTTTTTCTCTACTGCTCCGCTTGCAAGAATTTTAACACCGTCGTTTAACTTGCTGATAACGCCAGTTTCCAGCAATAATTCAGGTGTTACTTCTGTACCATCTTCAAAACGATTTAACGTTGATAAGTTTACAATAGTAAACTCTTTACGGTTAATGTTTGTGAAGCCGCGTTTTGGTAAACGACGGAATAATGGAGTTTGACCACCTTCGAAGCCAAGACGAACACCGCCACCAGAACGTGCGTTTTGTCCTTTATGACCTTTACCAGCAGTTTTACCGTTACCAGAACCGATACCACGACCGACACGGTTACGTACTTTACGAGAACCTTCTGCAGGTTTTAATTCATGAAGTTTCATTCCCAGGCACCTCCTTATATTAATGAGTTATCCTTAAGCTTCTTTTACAGTTATAAGGTGAGAAACTTTGTTGATCATACCAAGAATAGCAGGAGTTTCTTCCTTAACTACAGTTGAATTCAACTTTTTAAGACCTAAAGCTTCTACCGTCGCACGTTGATCTTGTGGACGACCAATTACACTACGAGTGAGGGTAATTTCTAACTTTTTCGCCATTTGTTTTCCCTCCTTAACCTAGTAGCTCTTCTACAGATTTACCGCGTAATTTTGCAACATCTTCAGCGCGCTTAAGTTCGCTTAATCCGTTCACAGTAGCGCGAATCATGTTGATTGGTGTGTTAGAACCAAGAGATTTCGAAAGAATATCTTGTACACCAGCTAATTCAAGTACCGCACGAACAGGTCCACCAGCAATAACACCAGTACCTTCAGCAGCAGGTTTTAAGAATACTTCACCAGCTCCAAAATGACCGTTGATTGTGTGTGGAATTGTTGTACCAACTAATGGTACAGCGATTAAGTTTTTCTTAGCGTCTTCGATAGCTTTGCGAATTGCGTCTGGTACCTCTTGTGCTTTACCAGTACCGAATCCAACATGACCGTTTTTATCGCCAACTACAACTAGTGCAGCAAAGCGGAAACGACGACCACCCTTAACAACTTTCGCGACACGATTTATCGTAACTACACGTTCTTCAAGTTCTAATTTACTTGGGTCAATGCGATGCATCAATTTTCCCTCCTTTGACCATTAAAATTGTAATCCAGCCTCACGAGCAGCTTCAGCTAGAGCTTTAACACGGCCATGGTATAAGTAACCACCGCGATCGAATACTACTTCTTTAACGCCTTTCTCTACAGCACGCTTAGCAACTGATTCTCCAACTTTCGTAGCAGCTTCAGTATTGCTAGTACCGTTAAGAGCAAGGTCTTTATCAAGAGTAGATGCACTTACTAACGTTACACCATTCACATCATCAATAACTTGAGCGTAAATATGTTGGTTAGAACGGAACACGTTTAAACGTGGACGTTCTGCAGTACCAGTAAGTTTAGCACGTACACGTGCATGTCTTTTCTTACGAGTCGCATTTTTATCAGCTTTAGTGATCATTCTTGTCACTCCTTTCTCTCACCTAACGGGTTTACTTAGCAGTTTTACCTTCTTTACGACGAACAACTTCGCCTTCGTAACGAATACCTTTACCTTTATATGGCTCAGGAGCACGTACAGCACGGATGTTAGCAGCAAATTCGCCAACACGTTGCTTGTCGATACCTTTAATTACGATTTTAGTTGGTGCAGGTACTTCAACTTCGATACCTGCTTCCGGAGTCATTTCTACTGGATGAGAATAACCTACGCTTAATACAAGTTTATCTCCTTGTTTTTGAGCACGGTAACCAACACCGACTAATTCAAGTCCGCGTGCGAAACCTGTAGTTACACCTTCAACCATGTTTCCGATTAAAGCACGAGTTGTACCGTGTAATGCACGGTGTTCCTTCTGTTCAGATGGACGCTCAACTGTTAGTGTATTTTCTTCAATTTTGATAGACATATCAGCATTGAATTTACGAGTTAATTCACCTTTAGGGCCTTTTACTGTTACAGTATTGTCTTCTGCAATTGTAATAGTAACACCTGCAGGGATTTCAAGAATCTTTTTACCAATACGAGACATGTGGTCACACCTCCGTTCGTTTTAAATATATATTACCAAACGTATGCTACTACTTCTCCACCAGTTTGTAATTGACGAGCATCTTTGTCTGTCATTACTCCCTTAGATGTAGAAACAAGAGCGATACCTAATCCGTTAAGTACACGTGGTACTTCATCAGCTTTAGCGTAAACGCGTAAGCCAGGTTTACTGATACGTTTTAATCCAGTGATTACACGTTCATTGTTTGCACCATATTTCAGGAAAATACGAAGGATACCTTGTTTGTTATCCTCGATGTATTCTACATCACGAATGAAACCTTCACGTTTTAAAAGTTCAGCGATCTCTTTTTTGATTTTAGAAGCAGGAACCTCTAATTTCTCATGACGTACCATGTTCGCATTACGGATGCGAGTAAGCATGTCTGCAATTGGATCTGTCATCACCATGTGTTTTACCTCCTTCCCATTTGTGGGTTTTACCAACTAGCTTTTTTAACACCAGGAATTTGACCTTTATATGCAAGTTCACGGAAACAAATACGGCAAAGTTTAAATTTGCGGTATACAGAATGCGGACGACCGCAGCGTTCGCAACGTGTATACTCTTGTACTTTAAACTTAGGAGTACGCTTTTGTTTCGCTATCATAGATTTTTTAGCCACGTTTTCGCCTCCTCTACTTAGCGTTGGCTTCCATTATTTTTGGAATGGCATACCGAATTGTGTTAAAAGTTCACGAGCTTCTTCATCAGTTTTCGCTGTAGTAACGATTACGATGTCCATACCGCGGACTTTGCTTACTTTATCATAATCGATCTCAGGGAAGATAAGTTGCTCTTTAACACCTAATGTGTAGTTCCCACGACCATCGAATGATTTCTTAGAAACACCACGGAAATCACGTACACGTGGTAAAGAAACTGACACTAATTTGTCGAAGAACTCATACATTTGCTCGCCGCGTAAAGTTACTTTCGCACCGATTGGCATACCTTCACGAAGACGGAAACCAGCGATTGATTTTTTAGCACGAGTTACAACAGGTTTTTGACCTGCGATTTGTGTTAATTCTTCTACTGCATTGTCTAAAGCTTTTGAGTTAGATACCGCGTCACCAACACCAGTGTTGATTACGATCTTTTCGATTTTCGGTACTTCCATCACAGATTTATAGTTAAACTTGCTCACTAGAGCAGGAGTAATTTCCTTTTGGAACTTCTCTTTAAGGCGATTCAATGAAGTGACCTCCTTTCTTAAGAAAATTATTTATCTAATAATTCACCAGATTTTTTTGCAATACGAACTTTTTTACCATCTTCTACTTTGAAGCCTACACGAGTAGGTTCACCTGTTTTCGGATCTAAAATCATAACGTTAGAAACGTGAATAGGTGCTTCTTTAGTAATAATTCCACCTTGTGGATTTAATTGAGATGGCTTAGAGTGCTTCTTAACGATATTGACACCCTCAACGATAACACGGTTTTGCTTTGGGAAAGCCACAAGGATAACGCCTTGTTTTCCTTTGTCTTTACCAGTGATTACCTGTACTTTATCACCTTTTTTTACATGCATCTTAATTCTGCACCTCCTTAGCAAGGCAATACCTTAAATTATAGAACTTCTGGAGCTAAAGAAACGATCTTCATGAAGTTGCTATCACGTAATTCACGAGCTACTGGTCCGAAGATACGAGTACCACGTGGGCTCTTATCGTCTTTAATGATAACCGCTGCGTTTTCATCAAATTTGATGTAAGAACCGTCCGGACGACGAGCTCCGCTCTTCGTACGTACTACTACTGCTTTAACAACGTCACCTTTTTTAACAACGCCACCTGGTGTTGCTTGTTTTACCGTAGCAACGATAATATCACCAATGTTAGCATATTTACGACCAGAGCCGCCTAATACTTTAATTGTTAAAAGTTCACGTGCACCAGAGTTGTCAGCAACTTTCAAACGAGATTCTTGTTGGATCATGTTATGAAACCTCCCTTCGGACTAAAAATTCCGATTCGTCTATTTAGATAATAACCGCTTCTTCAACGATTTCAACTAAACGGAAACGCTTAGTAGCAGAAAGCGGGCGAGTTTCCATGATTTTAACGATATCGCCAAGTTTCGCTTGGTTTTGCTCATCATGGGCTTTGTACTTCTTAGAATACTTAACACGTTTTCCGTACAAGGAATGAGTTTTGTAAGTTTCAACTAAAACTGTAATCGTTTTGTCCATTTTGTCAGACACTACACGACCAGTATAAACTTTGCGTTGGTTACGTTCGCTCACTATGCAAACCTCCCCTCAATTTATCGATTAATTCCGATCTCTCTTTCACGAACTACAGTTTTCATACGAGCAATTGCTTTACGCACTTCACGAATGCGAGTTGGATTCTCTAATTGTCCTGTAGCAAGTTGGAAGCGAAGATTAAACAACTCTTCCTTTAAAGCTTTAACTTTTGTTTCGATTTCGGCAGTGGTTAATTCACGAATATCATTAGTTTTCATTAGATTCACCACCATTTTCTTCACGTTTTACGAATTTACATTTCACAGGTAACTTGTGAGCTGCAAGACGTAATGCTTCGCGTGCTACCTCTTCAGACACACCCGCGATTTCGAACATAATTTTCCCAGGTTTTACTACTGCTACCCAGCCTTCTGGTGCCCCTTTACCGGAACCCATACGTACTTCTAGAGGTTTTGCAGTGTAAGGCTTAGAAGGGAAAATTTTAATCCATACTTTACCGCCACGTTTCATGTAACGAGTCATTGCACGACGAGCAGCTTCGATTTGACGGTTTGTAATCCATGAAGCAGCTTGTGCTTGTAAACCGAATTCACCGAAAGCAATTTCAGTTCCACCTTTTGCACGACCACGCATTTTACCACGATGCTCTCTACGATATTTTACGCGTTTTGGCATTAACATATTATTTTCCTCCTTCCTCAGAAGCTTTCTTTTTTGTAGGAAGGACTTCTCCACGGTAGATCCATACTTTTACGCCTAATTTACCGTATGTTGTATCAGCTTCAACTGCTGCATAGTCAATATCAGCGCGAAGTGTATGAAGTGGAACAGTTCCTTCACTGTAAGATTCTGCACGAGCGATATCAGCTCCGCCAAGACGACCAGAAACCTGTGTTTTAATACCTTTAGCACCTGCACGCATAGCACGTTGAATAACTTGCTTTTGTGCACGACGGAATGATACACGGTTTTCTAATTGACGAGCGATGTTTTCGCCTACTAATTTAGCGTTAAGATCAGCTCTCTTAACTTCTAAAATGTTGATGTGTACACGCTTGCCTGTTAATTGGTTAAGAGCTTTACGAAGTGCTTCAACTTCAGTACCACCTTTACCAATTACCATACCAGGTTTTGCAGTGTGAATTGTAACATTTACACGATTTGCTGCACGTTCGATTTCTACTTTAGCAACAGCAGAATCTTTTAAGCGTACAGTAATGTACTCACGGATTTTGATGTCTTCATGTAATAATGTAGCGTAATCTTTCTCAGCGAACCAACGAGATTCCCAGTCACGGATAACACCGACACGAAGACCAATTGGATTAACCTTTTGACCCATCGATTATCCCTCCTTCTTTTCTGATACCACAACTGTGATGTGGCTTGTGCGTTTGTTAATTTGGCTTGCACGACCCATTGCACGTGGACGGAAACGTTTCAACGTTGGACCTTCGTCAACGAAAACTTTTTCAACAACTAGGTTGTTAATATCCATCTCATAATTGTGCTCTGCATTTGCGATTGCAGATTTTAAAACTTTTTCTACAACTGGAGAAGCAGTTTTTGGTGTGTGGTTAAGGATAGCAATCGCTTCACCCACTTGCTTACCTCGGATTAAGTCTACTACTAAACGAACTTTACGAGGAGCAATACGAACTGTTCTCGCTACTGCTTTAGCTTGCATTGAAGTGCCTCCTCTCATTATCTTCTAGTTTTCTTATCGTCAGCAAGGTGACCTTTATACGTACGAGTTGGTGCGAATTCACCTAACTTATGGCCAACCATATCCTCAGTGATGTACACAGGTACGTGTTTACGACCATCATATACAGCGATTGTGTGTCCGATGAACTGAGGGAAGATTGTTGAACGGCGAGACCAAGTTTTAACAACTTGTTTTTGCTCAGATGCAACTAATTTTTCCATTTTGCTCATTAAGTGATCATCGACAAATGGTCCTTTTTTTAAGCTACGAGCCATTTTGGTGCCTCCCTTCGTGATTGGCGTACGGTTCTAGAAATGAACCGTACTACAATCCCATTATTTTTTACGACGACGAACGATAAATTTATCAGACGCTTTATTTTTCTTACGAGTCTTGAATCCAAGAGTTGGTTTACCCCATGGAGACATTGGAGACTTACGTCCGATTGGAGAACGTCCTTCACCACCACCGTGTGGGTGATCAACCGGGTTCATTACAGAACCACGAACTGTTGGGCGTTTACCTAACCAGCGAGAGCGACCTGCTTTACCGATTTTGATAAGTTCGTGTTGTTCGTTACCAACTTGACCGATTGAAGCGCGACAAGCAGATAATACAAGACGTACTTCACCAGAAGTTAAACGTACAAGTACGTATTTACCTTCTTTACCAAGTACTTGAGCAGATGTACCAGCAGAACGAACTAATTGTCCGCCACGACCAGGCTTAAGCTCGATGTTATGAACAACAGTACCTACTGGAATGTTGATTAATGGTAATGCGTTACCGATTTTAATGTCAGCTTCTGGGCCAGACATAACTTCCATACCTACTTCTAAAGATTTAGGAGCAAGAATGTAACGTTTTTCACCGTCAACGTAGTTAATTAATGCGATATTCGCAGAGCGGTTTGGATCGTATTCGATCGTAGCAACGCGTCCTGGAATTCCATCTTTGTTACGCTTAAAGTCGATGATACGGTATTGACGCTTATGTCCGCCACCTTGATGACGTACAGTAATTTTACCTTGGTTATTACGACCCGCCTTCTTGCTTAAAGGAGCAAGTAATGACTTTTCGGGTCTGTCAGTCGTGATTTCAGCGAAATCATTCGTAGTCATATTACGACGACCGTTAGTAGTTGGATTATACTTTTTAATTCCCATCTCAATTTCCCTCCTTCTTTAGTAAGAATTAAACGCCTTGGAAGATTTCGATTTCTTTGCTGTCAGCAGTTAGCTTAACGATTGCTTTACGACGACGGCTAGTAAAACCAGCGTGACGACCAACGCGTTTTGCTTTCGGCTTGTAGTTCATGATGTTCACTTTTTCTACTTTAACACCAAAGATCGCTTCAAGAGCATCTTTAACTTCTGTTTTATTAGATTTAACGTCCACATCGAACGTGTATTTTTTTTCAGCCATCATTTCCATAGAACGTTCAGTGATAACTGGGCGCTTAATGATATCACGAGGATCTCTCATTATGCAAGCACCTCCTCTACTTTTTCCACTGCCGCTTTTGTCATGATTAGCTTATCATGATGAAGCACGTCTAAAACGTTTACGCCATCAGCAGTGATTACTGTTACTCCAGGGATATTGCGAGCAGATAACTCTACAGATTCGTTTGCATCAGCAGTTACGATAAGAGCTTTCTTCTCAACAGTTAATCCTTTAAGTACTGCTAGCATATCTTTTGTTTTTGGTGCATTTAACACTAGGTCTTCAAGAACTACAATGTTGTTCTCAACTACTTTAGTAGCTAATGCAGATTTGATTGCTAAACGACGAACTTTCTTAGGAAGTTTGTACGCATAGCTTCTTGGTGTAGGTCCGAATACCGTACCACCACCACGCCATTGAGGAGAGCGGATAGACCCTTGACGAGCACGTCCAGTTCCTTTTTGACGCCATGGTTTACGACCACCACCGCGAACTTCAGAACGAGTTTTTACTTTGTGTGTACCTTGACGTAAAGATGCACGTTGCATCATTACAGCTTCGAAAAGTACAGCTTCATTTGGTTCGATACCGAAAATAGCTTCAGCTAATTCGATTTCACCAACCTGTGAACCAGTTTGGTTATATACAGTAACTTTTGGCATTGGAATTCCTCCTTCCTATTGTGAATTATTTGCTAACCTTCACAGCGCCTTGAACAACTACAAGAGATTTCTTAGCACCTGGAACGTTACCTTTTACTAGTAATAAGTTGCGCTCAGTGTCAACTTGAACGATTTCTAAGTTTTGGATAGTAACTTGGTCTCCACCCATACGTCCAGCAAGTTTTTTGCCTTTGAATACACGGTTCGGAGCAACTGGGCCCATTGAACCTGGACGACGGTGATAGCGAGAACCATGAGACATAGGTCCGCGAGATTGTCCGTGGCGTTTGATAACACCTTGGAAACCTTTACCTTTAGAAATTCCTGTTACGTCAACGATTTCACCTGCAGCGAAAACTTCAACTTTTACCTCTTGACCAACCTCTAATCCGTCCACGTCTGCATCGCGGATTTCGCGAATGAAGCGCTTAGGAGTTGTAGATGCTTTAGCAGTGTGGCCTTGTTCAGGTTTGTTAGTTAACTTTTCACGTTTATCTTCAAATCCTAACTGGATTGCATTGTAGCCATCAGTTTCAGTTGTTTTCTTTTGAAGAACAACGTTTGGATTAGCAGCGATAACTGTTACTGGGATTAACTCACCGTTCTCAGCAAATACTTGAGTCATACCGATCTTTCTTCCTAAGATTCCTTTGGTCATGAGTTACACCTCCTACATTTTTAAGTTATATAATTTATAGTTTGATTTCGATATCTACACCAGACGGTAAGTCTAAACGCATTAATGAATCTACTGTTTGTGGAGTAGGACTCACGATATCGATTAAACGTTTGTGTGTGCGCATTTCGAATTGCTCACGAGAATCTTTGTACTTATGAACAGCACGAAGAATTGTGTAAATAGTCTTCTCAGTTGGTAATGGGATCGGACCAGAAACTGTTGCCCCAGAACGCTTAGCTGTTTCTACAATTTTCTCAGCTGATTGATCAAGAATACGGTGATCATAAGCTTTTAAACGGATACGAATTTTTTCTTTTGCCATTATTTTCCCTCCTTCGTTCGCCTATTTCTAAAATAGACCTTCTCCATGGAAATTTCCCCACACCATGCCATGGCAAAGCGGCCGGGTGTGTCAGCAACCTTCCACTTCATCGCAGTCAAAGACCAACATTGTCTATTATACAATGTTATTCGTCTAGATGCAAGCATCTTTTTGTTTGCATCTGCTTTTCTCTACTTTTGCTATTATACATGGCACTTTAAAGAATTTCAAGTTTTCATCTAACAGAATTCATTTTACAGTTTCTGGATTTTGTTTTGATGGTTTTATATTAATATAGAAGAAACTCGTCAAAACATAAAAATATAATCTTACTCATTATATAAACACAAACAAAAAACCCAAGGGAGAATCCCTTGGGTTTTTATATCAGTTAAGATTACTCAACGATAGTTGCAACTACGCCGTAACCTACTGTACGTCCACCTTCACGAATAGAGAATTTAGTTCCCTCTTCGATAGCGATTGGAGCGATAAGTTCGATAGTCATTTCGATGTTGTCACCAGGCATTACCATTTCAGTACCTTCTGGTAATTGGATGATACCAGTTACGTCAGTTGTACGGAAGTAGAACTGAGGACGGTAGTTAGCGAAGAATGGAGTGTGACGTCCACCTTCTTCTTTAGATAATACGAAAACTTCAGCTTTGAATTTAGCGTGTGCTTTTACAGAGCCAGTTTTAGCAAGAACTTGTCCACGTTGGATGTCTTCACGAGCAACCCCACGAAGAAGAGCACCGATGTTGTCTCCAGCTTGAGCTTGGTCAAGAAGTTTACGGAACATTTCTACACCAGTTACAGTTGTAGAAGCATTCTCTTCAGCAAGACCGATGATTTCTACTACGTCACCAACTTTAACGATTCCACGCTCTACACGACCAGTTGCAACTGTACCACGACCTGTGATAGAGAATACATCCTCGATAGGCATTAAGAATGGTTTGTCAGTTTCACGTTCTGGAGTTGGGATGTAAGCATCAACTTCAGTCATTAATTCAATGATTTTTGCTTCCCAATCAGCTTCTCCTTGAAGAGCTTTAAGAGCAGAACCTTTGATTACAGGAATGTCGTCGCCTGGGAATCCGTATTCAGATAATAGGTCACGAACTTCCATTTCTACTAATTCTAATAATTCTTCGTCGTCTACCATGTCGCATTTGTTTAAGAATACAACGATGTAAGGTACACCTACTTGACGAGAAAGAAGGATGTGCTCACGTGTTTGAGGCATTGGGCCATCAGCAGCAGATACTACTAAGATACCGCCGTCCATTTGAGCAGCACCAGTGATCATGTTTTTAACATAGTCAGCGTGACCTGGGCAGTCAACGTGTGCATAGTGACGAGTTTCAGTTTCGTACTCAACGTGTGCAGTTGAGATTGTGATTCCGCGCTCTCTTTCTTCTGGAGCAGCGTCGATTTGATCGTATCCGCGTGCTTCAGCACCACCAGCTTTTGCAAGAACTGTAGTGATCGCAGCAGTTAATGTAGTTTTACCATGGTCAACGTGGCCGATTGTACCGATGTTAACATGGGGTTTAGAACGTTCGAATTTAGCTTTAGCCATTCTAAATTCCTCCTTAGTTTATATAGGTTATTTTATATTTAGACTAGAAAGCGAAACCGAAGTCTCACTTTCTAAGCTTACATAAGTAGTTATACTTGAACAATCGATAAAAATCAATTATTCACCTTTATTTTTTTTAATAATTTCTTCTGAAACAGACTTCGGTACTTCTTCATAATGATCAAATGTCATTGAGAATGTTCCGCGTCCTTGAGTGTTTGAACGTAATGCTGTCGCATAACCGAACATTTCAGAAAGTGGAACCATAGCGCGAACAACTTGTGCGTTACCGCGAGCTTCCATACCTTCTACACGTCCACGACGAGATGTTACGTCACCCATGATGTCTCCCATGTATTCTTCAGGAATTACAACTTCAACTTTCATCATTGGCTCAAGAATTACTGGGTTACATTTAGAAACCGCAGCTTTAAGTGCCATAGATGCAGCGATTTTGAACGCCATCTCAGATGAATCGACATCATGGTAAGAACCGTCAACTAATGCTGCTTTAATGTCAACTAGTGGGTAACCAGCTAGTACACCATTTTTAAGTGAGTCTTCAAGACCCGCTCCAACAGCTGGGATGTATTCACGTGGAACTACACCGCCGACGATTTTGTTTTCGAATTCAAATCCTTTACCTTCTTCGTTAGGTGCAAACTCAATCCAAACGTGACCGAATTGTCCACGTCCACCAGATTGACGAGCGAACTTACCTTCAACTTTCGCAGCAGCGCGGAAAGTTTCACGGTATGCTACCTGAGGAGCACCAACGTTTGCTTCAACTTTGAATTCACGGCGCATACGGTCAACGATGATATCAAGGTGAAGTTCACCCATACCAGCGATGATTGTTTGGCCAGTTTCTTGGTCAGTGTGAGCACGGAATGTTGGATCTTCTTCAGAAAGCTTAGATAATGCTGTACCCATTTTATCTTGGTCAGCTTTAGATTTTGGTTCGATAGCTACAGAGATAACTGGCTCTGGGAATTCCATAGACTCAAGGATAACAAGGCTCTTCTCGTCACAAAGAGTATCACCAGTAGTAGTATCTTTTAAACCTACAGCAGCAGCGATGTCACCAGCGTAAACTGTTGAAATCTCTTCACGGCTGTTAGCGTGCATTTGTAGGATACGACCTACACGCTCACGCTTACCTTTAGTTGAGTTTTTCACGTATGATCCAGAGTTTAACACACCAGAGTACACACGGAAGAACGTTAACTTACCAACATAAGGGTCAGTCATGATTTTGAATGCTAAAGCTGCAAATGGTTCTTCATCGCTAGACTTACGTTCTACTTCTTCCTCTGTATCCGGAAGAGTACCTTTAATAGCAGGTACATCTAATGGAGATGGTAGGTAGTCGATAACTGCGTCTAACAGAATTTGAACACCTTTGTTTTTGAATGCAGAACCACAGATTACTGGGAAGAATTCTACAGAAGTTGTAGCCTTACGGATACCAGCTTTAAGCTCTTCTACAGTGATTTCTTCACCTTCTAGGTACTTCATCATCATTTCTTCATCAAGCTCAGCTACCGCTTCAATAAGCTTTCCACGGTATTCTTCAGCTAGTTCTTTGTGCTCTTCAGGAATTTCGACACGCTCGATGTCTGTTCCTAAATCGTTACCGTACATGTAAGCACACTCTTCAACAAGGTCAATGATACCATTGAACTCATCTTCAGCACCGATTGGTAACTGAATTGGATGTGCGTTTGCTTGTAAACGATCGTGGATTGTTCCTACAGAGTATAAGAAATCTGCACCGATCTTATCCATTTTGTTAACGAATACGATACGAGGTACACCGTAAGTAGTAGCCTGACGCCAAACAGTTTCTGTTTGTGGTTCAACACCAGATTGTGCATCAAGTACTGCTACCGCACCATCAAGTACGCGTAAAGAACGTTCTACTTCTACTGTGAAGTCTACGTGTCCTGGAGTGTCAATGATGTTTACACGGTGACCTTTCCATTGAGCTGTAGTTGCAGCAGAAGTAATTGTGATACCACGCTCTTGCTCTTGCTCCATCCAGTCCATCTGAGATGCACCTTCATGAGTTTCACCGATTTTATGAATACGTCCTGTGTAATACAGAATACGCTCAGTTGCTGTAGTTTTACCAGCATCGATGTGAGCCATGATACCAATATTACGAGTGTTTTCTAAAGAGAACTCTCTTGTCATTTGGTGTCTTGCTCCTTCCATATATGGATTGGATTTTTTTATTTTAAGTAGCAAAAAAGCCACTTTATATTGTTACATATGCCAGTGTCCAGTACCCTCATTATGTAAAACGAGCGCCCAACGAAAGGGAGAGGCATTCTCCCTCTCCACACTTCCATAAGCGACAAATAAAGCGGTTTATGCTTACATTTATTTTACGTTGAATCCTACCAACGGTAATGAGCAAATGCTTTGTTAGCTTCTGCCATTTTATGAGTGTCTTCACGTTTCTTAACAGATGCACCAGCGTTGTTAGCTGCATCTAAGATTTCGTAAGCTAGACGCTCTTCCATAGTTTTTTCACCACGAAGACGAGCATAGTTTACTAACCAGCGAAGACCTAAAGTTGTACGGCGTTCTGGACGAACCTCAACTGGAACTTGGTAGTTAGCACCACCAACACGACGAGCGCGTACTTCAAGAACAGGCATGATGTTCTTAAGAGCTTGCTCGAATACTTCCATTGGTTCTTTATCTGAACGTTCACGAACGATATCGAAAGCGTTATAAAGAATTGTTTGAGATTTACCTTTTTTACCGTCAACCATCATTTTGTTGATTAGGCGTGTTACAAGTTTAGAATTGTACATTGGATCAGGTAACACGTCACGTTTCGCAACAGGTCCTTTACGAGGCATATTGAGTTCCTCCTTTCATTATAAGTTTATTATTTTTTAGCAGGTTTTGGTCGCTTAGTACCATATTTAGAACGTCCTTGCATACGTTTGTCAACACCAGCTGTATCAAGCGCTCCACGAACGATGTGGTAACGTACCCCTGGTAAATCCTTTACTCGACCACCGCGAATTAATACTACGCTATGCTCTTGTAGGTTATGACCGATACCTGGGATGTAAGCTGTAACTTCAATACCGTTTGTTAAACGTACACGAGCGTATTTACGTAACGCTGAGTTAGGTTTCTTTGGAGTCATTGTACCAACACGAGTACATACACCACGTTTTTGAGGTGCAGAGATATCAGTTGATTTTTTCTTTAAAGAGTTAAAACCTTTGTTTAACGCAGGTGATTTAGATTTCCATACTTTATCAGTACGACCATTTCTCACTAATTGGTTAATAGTAGGCATTTGATTATCCTCCCTTCGCATATTTGTATGACCACATATCCAGGTGGTTCATTATTAGTTGAAAACAAAGTTTTTGCAAGGAAGAGCAAATGCTCTCTCCTCACAAAAACAGTTTTAACTTATTATTCCTATTGCTGAAGCTCCCACTTGAATCCCCGAAACTTTTCCAAGCTTACGAACTGATTCAACTTTGGTTATGGGTATGTTATGTTGCAAAGCAGTGCGAATGATAATATGGGTTAACCGCACATCAGCATCTTCTGCAATAACAACTTCTTTAACTATACCATTTTTGATTGCTTCCAATGTTCGTTTATGACCAACGACTACATTTTCAGCATTTGACACTTTTTGATAAGACATATAAATATCCTCCAAAGCATCGTTCAGGAGCAACCTTGATTATAGTAACATTTTGACTCATACAATGTCAACTAGGATTAGATGTTTTTATACAAAATTTACGACGGAAAATTTTACTGTTCCACATAAATCTCATCGTTTTCTACATTCATGTCATCTTGTGTTGTTTTTACAAGATCAACTTTGCGATAACGATTCATACCTGTTCCAGCAGGAACAAGTTTACCGATAATAACGTTCTCTTTCAGTCCTAGAAGCTCATCACGTTTACCTTTAATTGCTGCATCAGTTAAGACACGAGTTGTTTCTTGGAATGATGCTGCAGATAAGAATGAATCAGTTTCAAGTGAAGCTTTTGTAATACCAAGTAGAACAGGTCTAGCCGTTGCTGGTTGTTTACCTTGCAGTAACACCTTCGCATTCGCATCAGTAAACTGATGGATATCTAGTAATGTTCCTGGTAATACATCTGTTTCACCTGCATCACTTACACGAACTTTACGTAGCATTTGACGTACCATTACCTCTACGTGTTTGTCACCAATTTCTACCCCTTGCATACGGTATACTTTTTGAACTTCACGTAATAAGTATTCTTGAACTGCCGTAATGTCCGTTACTTTTAGTAATTCTTTCGGATCAATAGAACCTTCTGTTAACTCTTTACCGTGGCTAATTGGCTGTCCTGGCGTTACTTTCAGACGAGCACCGTAAGGAATAGCATACGTACGAGCTTCAACCTCACCCTGTACAACTACTTCTTGGCGATCTTTAACATCGTTGATCGCTGCGATAACACCGTCGATTTCACTGATAACTGCCTGACCTTTCGGATTACGAGCTTCAAAGATCTCTTGGATACGAGGTAAACCTTGTGTGATATCATCACCGGCAACCCCACCTGTATGGAACGTACGCATCGTTAACTGTGTACCTGGCTCACCGATAGATTGAGCCGCGATAATACCTACCGCTTCTCCTACTTCTACGTCTGTACCAGTTGCTAAGTTACGACCGTAACACTTCTTACATACACCATGGCGAGTGTTACACGTAAACGCTGAACGAATGTTTACAGTTTCAACACCCGAATTTTCAACGATATGAGCGATATCTTCAGTAATTAATTGATTTTCAGCAACTAATACTTCACCTGTTTCAGGATGTTTTACAGTTTTTCTTGCAAAACGTCCAACAAGACGATCATATAATGACTCAATTACTTCATTACCCTCTTTAATCGCACCAATTAGTAAACCGCGATCTGTTCCACAATCATCTTCACGAACAATTACATCTTGTGCAACGTCTACAAGACGACGTGTTAAGTAACCAGAATCGGCAGTCTTAAGTGCTGTATCGGCAAGACCTTTACGAGCACCATGCGTAGAGATGAAGTACTCAAGTACTGTTAAACCTTCACGGAAACTTGATTTGATCGGAAGTTCAATGATACGACCAGATGGATTGGCCATCAGACCACGCATACCAGCAAGCTGAGTGAAGTTAGATGCGTTACCACGGGCACCGGAATCACTCATCATGAAGATTGGATTGCGTTTATTCAAGGACTTCATCAGTTTTCCTTGGATAACGTCTTTTGCATTACTCCAAATAGAGATAACACGATCGTAACGTTCTTCTTCCGTGATTAAACCGCGACGGAATTGTTTAATTACATTATCTACTTTTGCTTGTGCTTCGTGGAGAATTTCATCTTTTTCACCTAATACAAGAATGTCAGATACCCCAACTGTAATACCAGCTTTTGTAGAGTATTTAAATCCTAAGTTCTTCATACGGTCAAGCATGCGAGACGTCTCTGTAATTTTGAAACGCTTGAATACTTCCGCAATGATGTTACCAAGAATCTTCTTGCTAAATGGTGCCACTTCTTCGCGACTAGCAATAATTTCTTTAATGTTCGCACCTTTTTCAACGAAATATTCCGCTGGTGTTTCTTTTTCAAGGTTTGAGTTTGTTGGTTCGTTAATATAAGGGAACGACTCTGGTAAGATTTCGTTAAATATTAATTTACCAACTGTTGTTAATAGAAGCTTACCTTTTTGCTCTTCAGTAAACGTTACATTATTTACTGAACTTGCAGCAACTGCAACACGCGTGTGCAGATGTACATATCCATTTTGGTATGCAAGTATTGCTTCGTTGGCATCTTTGAAGACCATACCTTCACCGATTGCACCTTCACGCTCAAGTGTTAAGTAGTAGTTACCTAATACCATATCCTGAGATGGAGTAACAACTGGTTTTCCGTCTTTTGGATTCAAGATGTTTTGTGCCGCTAACATAAGAATACGAGCTTCTGCTTGTGCTTCTGATGATAACGGAACGTGAACCGCCATTTGGTCACCGTCAAAGTCCGCGTTGTATGCAGTACATACAAGTGGGTGAAGACGGATTGCACGACCTTCTACTAGTGTAGGTTCAAACGCCTGGATACCAAGACGGTGAAGTGTTGGTGCGCGGTTTAGAAGTACTGGATGTTCTTTAATCACAGATTCTAAAACGTCCCAAACTTCAGGTTGTACACGCTCGATTTTACGTTTAGCACTCTTAATGTTGTGTGCTAAACCTTTTTCAACTAACTCTTTCATAACGAAAGGTTTGAACAGTTCAAGCGCCATTTCTTTCGGTAATCCACATTGGTACATCTTTAAGTTCGGTCCTACAACGATTACTGAACGACCAGAGTAGTCAACACGTTTACCTAATAAGTTTTGACGGAAACGTCCTTGTTTACCTTTAAGCATGTGAGATAGAGATTTTAATGGACGGTTACCTGGTCCAGTAACTGGACGGCCACGGCGACCATTATCGATTAATGCGTCTACAGCTTCTTGTAACATACGTTTTTCGTTTTGAACGATGATGCTTGGTGCACCTAAGTCCAATAGACGTTTTAAACGGTTGTTACGGTTAATTACACGACGGTATAAGTCGTTTAAATCAGAAGTAGCAAAACGTCCACCATCCAACTGTACCATTGGGCGTAGTTCTGGTGGGATAACTGGAAGAACATCTAGGATCATCCAAGATGGGTGATTTCCAGAGTTACGGAATGCTTCTAATACTTCTAGACGTTTAATAGCACGAGTACGGCGTTGTCCTTGTGCTGTTTTTAATTCTTCTTTTAAGAAGTCTACTTCTTTATCTAAATCGATATCTTGTAGTAGCTTTTTAATCGCTTCTGCACCCATAGCAGCTTGGAATGTGCTACCATATCGATCACGATATGCACGGTATTCTTTTTCAGAAAGTAATTGCTTCTTATCAAGTGGTGTATCTCCACTTTCTGTTACAACATAAGAAGCGAAATAAATTACTTCTTCAAGCGCGCGAGGGGACATGTCTAAGACAAGTCCCATGCGGCTCGGGATACCTTTGAAATACCAAATATGAGATACAGGAGCAGCTAATTCGATATGACCCATACGTTCACGACGAACTTTTGCACGCGTTACTTCAACGCCACATCGATCACAAACTACACCTTTATAACGTACACGTTTGTATTTTCCGCAATGACATTCCCAGTCCTTTTGTGGTCCGAAAATACGCTCACAGAACAAGCCATCTTTTTCAGGCTTTAACGTACGATAGTTAATTGTTTCTGGTTTCTTAACTTCACCGTATGACCAAGAACGAATCTTGTCAGGTGAAGCAAGTCCAATCTTCATATATTCAAAGTTATTTACATCTATCAAGGGGCCTACCTCCCTTTTAGTCTACAGGTTATCCCAATTATTCCTTAGTTGTCTCAACTTCGACATTCAATTTATCTGCTGATTGATGATCGTCGTCATCTTCTGTATCACGCATTTCGATTTCTTTATCGTCGCTAGACATCATTTTAACGTCCATACCTAAACTTTGCAGTTCTTTAATCAATACTTTGAATGATTCAGGAACGCCTGGTTCTGGAACATTTTCACCTTTAACAATTGCTTCATACGTCTTAACACGTCCGATAACATCATCAGACTTCACTGTTAAGATTTCTTGAAGAGTATAAGCAGCACCATAAGCTTCAAGTGCCCAAACCTCCATCTCACCGAAACGCTGTCCACCGAACTGAGCTTTACCTCCAAGAGGTTGCTGCGTTACAAGTGAGTATGGTCCAGTAGAACGAGCATGAAGTTTATCGTCAACCATGTGCGCAAGTTTGATCATATACATGACACCAACAGATACGCGGTTATCGAATGGTTCACCAGTACGTCCGTCATACAGGATTGTTTTCGCGTCATTTGCCATACCAGCTTCTTCAATTGTGCCCCATACATCTTCCTCACGAGCACCATCGAATACTGGTGTTGCAATGTGAATGCCAAGGTATCTTGCTGCCATACCAAGATGAAGCTCTAATACCTGACCGATATTCATACGAGATGGTACCCCTAATGGGTTTAACATGATATCGATTGGCGTACCATCTGGTAAGTAAGGCATATCTTCTTCTGGTAAAATACGAGAGATAACACCTTTGTTACCGTGACGTCCTGCCATCTTGTCACCTTCAGAAATTTTACGTTTTTGAACGATATACGCACGTACAAGTTGATTCACGCCCGGTGGCAATTCATCGCCATCTTCACGGTTGAATACTTTTACGTCTAAGATAATACCGCCACCACCATGTGGTACACGTAGTGATGTATCACGTACTTCACGTGCTTTTTCACCGAAGATTGCATGTAATAGACGTTCTTCTGCTGTTAATTCTGTTACACCTTTAGGTGTTACTTTACCAACAAGTAGATCTCCATCTTTTACTTCAGCACCGACGCGAATAATACCACGCTCATCAAGGTTACGAAGTGCATCTTCTCCGACGTTTGGAATATCACGTGTAATTTCTTCTGGTCCAAGCTTCGTATCACGAGCTTCTGACTCATATTCTTCAATATGAATAGAAGTGTACACATCATCTTTTACAAGGCGCTCACTCATAATGATCGCATCCTCATAGTTATAACCGTCCCATGTCATGAAGCCAACAAGCACGTTACGTCCAAGTGCTAGTTCACCTAATTCCATAGAAGGACCATCCGCAAGGATTTCACCTTTTACAACTTCATTTCCAACACTTACGATTGGACGTTGGTTGTAGCAAGTTCCTTGGTTAGAACGAATGAATTTTTGCATTTTGTAGCGATCTAAGTCGCCTTTTACTGTTTGACCGTCAACTTCTACATAGCGACGTACCCAAACTTCACGTGCTTCTACGCGTTCAACAACACCAGGGTGTTTACAGATTACTGCAGCACCTGAGTCTTTTGCTGATACGTACTCCATACCTGTACCTACAATCGGTGATTCCGGATTCATTAACGGAACCGCCTGACGTTGCATGTTCGCTCCCATAAGTGCGCGGTTAGAGTCATCGTTTTCTAAGAACGGAATACAAGCTGTCGCTGCCGACACTACTTGCTTTGGAGATACATCCATATAGTCGATGCGTTCTTTATTTGTGACAATGTTTTCACCACGGAAACGAGCTACGATATCTTCATCAAGGAATTCTCCTTCTTCAGATAATTTCATATTCGCTTGGGCTACAACATAATTATCTTCTTCATCTGCTGTTAAATAATCAACCTGCCCTGTTACAAGACCAGTTTCTGGGTCAACACGACGGTATGGTGTTTCAATGAAACCAAACTCATTTACTTTCGCGAACGAAGATAATGAGTTAATCAAACCGATGTTTGGTCCCTCTGGTGTTTCAATCGGACACATACGACCGTAGTGAGAGTAGTGAACGTCACGCACTTCAAATCCTGCGCGCTCACGCGTTAAACCACCGGGTCCTAATGCAGATAGTCTTCGTTTGTGAGTTAACTCTGCTAATGGGTTTGTTTGGTCCATGAACTGAGATAACTGAGAACTTCCGAAGAACTCTTTAATAGATGCAATAACAGGACGGATGTTAATTAACGCCTGTGGTGTAATTGCATTTGTATCTTGAATCGACATTCTCTCACGAACAACACGTTCCATACGAGAAAGACCGATACGGAATTGGTTTTGTAAAAGCTCTCCTACTGAACGTAAACGACGGTTTCCTAAGTGGTCGATATCGTCTGTATCCCCTACTTTGTATAGTAGGTTGAAGAAGTAGCTGATAGAAGCAAGGATATCACCTGGTGTAATATGTTTTATATCACGAGTAATATTTGCATTACCAATTACGTTAATTACGCGTTCGCCTTCTGACTCAGGAGCATAAATCTTAATAGATTGCAGCTCAACATCGCCTGCTACCACTCCACCCATTGGTTTCGCTGTTTTGAATCCAATGTTTTTCTCTAAGTAAGGTAGAATGCGATCAAGCGTACGACGATCTAAGACTGTTCCTTCTGCCGCTAAAATTTCACCAGTTTCTGGATCCACCAGTGTTTCAGCTAAACGTTGGTTAAACAATCTATTTTTAATGTGTAGCTTTTTGTTGATCTTATAGCGACCTACATTTGCTAAGTCGTAGCGCTTCGGATCAAAGAAACGAGACACAAGTAAGCTCTTTGCATTTTCTACTGTTGGTGGTTCACCAGGGCGTAGACGCTCATAAATTTCAAGCAATGCTTTTTCTGTGCTATCTGTGTTGTCTTTTTCTAATGTGTTGCTTAAGTATTCGTTATCACCTAAAAGCTCGGTGATTTCTTGATCAGAGCCAAACCCTAATGCGCGTAACAAAACAGTTACAGGAAGTTTACGAGTACGGTCAATACGTACATATACAACATCCTTAGCATCTGTCTCATACTCTAACCAAGCCCCGCGGTTTGGAATTACAGTAGCAGTAAAACCACGTTTTCCGTTTTTATCCACTTTGCCACTATAGTATACGCTTGGAGAGCGAACTAACTGGGAAACGATAACACGTTCTGCACCGTTAATTACGAATGTTCCAGTCTCTGTCATGAGTGGGAAATCTCCCATGAACACATCTTGTTCTTTTACTTCACCAGTTTCCTTGTTGATTAGACGCACTTTTACACGAAGTGGTGCTGCATACGTCACATCACGCTCTTTGCATTCTTCTACAGAGTATTTAGGTTCACCTAAGCTGTAGTCGATAAATTCAAGCGATAGATTTCCCGTAAAGTCTTCGATCGGAGAAATGTCTTGGAACATTTCTCGCAAACCCTCATCAAGAAACCACTGATAAGAAGAGGTTTGAATTTCGATAAGATTTGGTAACTCTAATACTTCACTAATACGGGCATAACTTCTTCGTTGGCGGTGGCGTCCGTATTGAACTAGTTGACCTGTCAACTGCTTCACCCCTCAAATCATGAGTATTATAAATGCACAAAAAAATTTGTGCAAAATCACAAATAAATACAACTACTGCTATTAGCGTAGTTTTTTTCTCTTAAAGATAGATACGTTGAGTCTTTCTACCTGCTCAAAAAGAAAAATGGCTTCTTTAAGAAAACCATCATTCTGTTTCATAATCTGCTGATTTTACTATCTTTTCCAAGAGAAACAAAAATATACATCTTTTCTCAACGCAGAAAATCATATATTGGCATTGTATAATGTTAACATAGCCAAAAATAACCGTCAACGCTTTTTTGATTTTATGATATAATATCCTTTTTTCTTTTCTACAACTTCAACTTCAGAAAATACTTCTTCTAGTTTTTTTAGCGCAGATGGTGCACCTTGTTTCTTTTGAATAACAATCCACAATTCTCCACCTGAAACTAAATACTCTACAGCTTTTTCTAAAATCTCATGCACGATATCTTTACCAGCACGAATTGGAGGATTAGATAGAATAACAGCATACTTGCCATCTACATTTTCATAGACACTACTTTGCAAAATACGTACATTTTCAATTTTGTTATTAGCGGCATTTTCTTTTGCAAGCCCCAAGGCCCTTTCATTCACATCCACCATGTGAATTTCACGATCTTGAAACTCTTTCGCTAACGACAAACCGATTGGACCGTACCCACACCCTACGTCTAACACATTACCTTTAACATCTGGCATTTGAAACGCTTCAATTAAAAGACGAGAACCAAAGTCCACTTCGTTTTTCGAGAACACCCCATGGTCAGATAAAAAAGTAAATCGAGATTCACGAAGCGTAAATTCCCATCGTTTACGATCACTCTTACTAGAAGGGTCGTTAGAAAAATAATGGTCTGCCATATGGCCACCTCTTTTCTTTACAGTTAAAAAAAAAGCTCGCATGAGAGCGAGCTTTTTAAAGCATCAAAAGTTAATTACTTAACTTCTACAGCAGCGCCAACTTCTTCAAGTTTAGCTTTCATTTCTTCAGCTTCCTCTTTAGAAACGCCTTCTTTGATTGCTTTTGGAGTGTTGTCAACTAATTCTTTAGCTTCTTTTAAGCCAAGACCAGTGATTTCACGTACAGCTTTGATAACTTTGATTTTTTGAGCGCCAGCACTTGCAAGTACTACGTCAAATTCAGTTTTCTCAGCAGCAGCTTCACCAGCGCCACCAGCTACAGCTACAGGAGCAGCAGCAGTTACGCCGAATTCTTCCTCGATAGCTTTTACTAAGTCGTTAAGTTCTAATACAGTCATAGATTTAACTGCTTCAATGATTTGTTCTTTAGTCATTGTAAATATCCTCCCTTAAATAGGTTTGTATTGTTTTATAGATAACAAGTAATTATCTTTTAAAAAATTAAGCGCCTTGCTCTTCCTTTTGTTCTGCAACTGCTTTAGTAGCAAGTGCAAGGTTACGGATTGGAGCTTGAAGAACGCTAAGAAGCATAGAAAGTAAGCCTTCACGTGATGGAAGAGTAGCGATAGCTTTAACCTCATCAAGTGTTACAAGTTTACCTTCGATTACGCCCGCTTTAATTTCTAAAGCTTCATGTTTTGTAGCGAAGTCGTTTAATACTTTCGCAGGAGCAACTACATCCTCGTTACTGAACGCGATTGCGTTTGGTCCTGTTAAGAATTCGTTTAACTCAGCCATTTCAGCAGACTCTGCAGCACGACGAGTTAAAGAGTTTTTGTAAACTTTGAACTCAACGCCAGCTTCACGTAATTGCTTACGTAATTCTGTTGCTTCAGAAACTGTTAAACCACGGTAGTCAACAACGATTGTAGATTTACTAGCGCGAAGTTTGTCCGCGATTTCAGTTACAACTTGTTGTTTAGTTTCGATTACTTTGCTCATGTTATTACACCTCCTGTAGATTATATAGAAGATGTACCGAAAGTGCACTAAAAACCTCCATGCCCAACTTGTAGACATGGAGGCATATAGTCACAGAAAAAAGATTCCGCTTCGTATATTAACACCTAGGTAGGAAATTAAGTCGAATGACACCTACTGTCTACGGTACACTATTTAAATTCACAACATAAATGATTATATTAAAACTTCTTTATGAAGTCAACTTCCAATTTTTACGCAAGTGTAGAAACGTCTACGCGTACGCCAGGTCCCATTGTAGAAGCAACAGTTGCATTCTTCATGTAAGTACCTTTTGCAGCAGCTGGCTTAGCTTTTTGTAGCGTGTCAGCAATTGTTTTGAAGTTTTCTACTAGTTTAGCATCTTCGAAAGATACTTTACCGATTGGAACGTGGATGTTACCAGCTTTATCAACGCGGTATTCAACTTTACCAGCTTTGATTTCGTTAACAGCTTTAGTTACATCGAAAGTAACTGTTCCAGTTTTAGGGTTTGGCATTAAACCTTTAGGTCCTAATACGCGACCAAGTTTACCAACTTCACCCATCATGTCAGGAGTTGCTACTACTACATCGAAATCGAACCAACCTTGTTGGATTTTACCGATGTAATCAGCATCGCCTACGAATTCAGCGCCAGCAGCTTCAGCTTCTTTTGCTTTTTCGCCTTTAGCGAATACTAATACACGTTGTACTTTACCAGTACCGTGTGGAAGAACAACTGCGCCACGAATTTGTTGGTCAGCTTTCTTAGGGTCAACACCTAAACGGAATGCAGCTTCTACAGTTGCATCAAATTTAGCTGTGTTTGTTTTCTTTACTAATTCTACTGCTTCTGTTGCAGAGTAAGCAGTTGCACGATCGACAAGCTTCGCAGCTTCTACGTACTTTTTACCTCTTTTAGCCATTTTTATTTCCTCCTCGAATGTGGTTTTAGCGGAATAACCTCCCACGTTTACGCTTTTTTTCCAGGGATAACCTGAGGATGCGCGCCATCCTTTTATTTTAAAAAACGATAATCATTTACGATAATAAAGGTTGCGAATTGGAATTCCAGACCCGCAACCTTTTTTAAAAACAAATCGAATTAGTCTTCGATAACGATGCCCATACTGCGTGCAGTACCTTCAACCATACGCATTGCAGCTTCTACGCTAGCAGCGTTTAGGTCAGGCATTTTAGTTTCAGCGATTTCGCGTACTTTATCACGCTTAACAGTTGCCACTTTATTACGGTTTGGTTCACCAGAACCAGACTCAATACCAGCTACTTTCTTAAGAAGAACAGCAGCAGGAGGAGTTTTAGTAATGAAAGTGAATGAACGGTCCTCAAATACCGTAATTTCAACAGGGATGATAAGACCAGCTTGATCTGCTGTACGAGCGTTAAACTCTTTACAGAAGCCCATGATGTTAACACCTGCTTGTCCTAATGCTGGACCAACTGGTGGAGCTGGGTTAGCTTTACCTGCAGGAATTTGAAGCTTTACCATTTTAATTACCTTTTTAGCCACGAGACACACCTCCTTAAGTCCGTGATGTGGTCAATTGGACAGTGATTTGCCCTCCCACGTCATATTTTATCTGTAACGATAAAATCTTTCAAAAAACGTCTCCGATAACGAAGACGTACTGACTTAAAAGATATTATCACTTTTTACAATTCATTTCAAGTTTCATTTTATAATTTTTCAATTTGATGGAAGTCAAGTTCAACTGGAGTCTCGCGACCAAACATATCTACAAGCACACTAACTTTCTTCTTCTCCACATCAATTTCTTCAATAGCACCTGTATAATCTGCGAATGGTCCCTCATTTACACGTACTGTCTCATGAAGTTCAAAGTCGAAATCAACCACTTCATTGTCCATTCCCATATGCTTCATAATGGTAACAACTTCCTCTTCTAATAGAGGAGATGGTTTAGATCCAGAACCTGAAGAACCAACAAAACCTGTTACACCCGGTGTATTACGAACAACATACCAAGAGTCATCAGTCATGATTAGTTCCACTAATACGTAACCTGGGAACACTTTTCTTTTCATTATTTTTTCTTTACCATTTTTCATTTCTACTTCTACTTCTTCCGGGACAACAACACGGAAAATTTTATCTTGCATACCCATTGATTCTACACGTTTCTCTAGGTTTGCCTTTACTTTATTTTCATATCCAGAATAAGTATGGACAACATACCAACTTTTTTCCATTCATTTAGGACGAGCGTCCTTCCCTCCCTGACGTACATTTTTTTGCGCAAATGAAAAAACCCGTTCACCGGGCTTTTACACAGTTCTTATAAATAACATTATATCATGGATAAGTGCTTCTTATTCAAGAATTAACCAAGAATTAACCGAATTAAAGAAGAAATGCCCATATCAACTACTGCGAAGAAAATCGCAAAGAACACAACTGTAGCGATAACAGTCGCTGTTGAGCGGAGTAATTCATCTTTTTTAGGCCAACTTACTTTTTTCATTTCGCGACCTACATCGCCGAAAAAGTTCGTTAAACGCATCTGCGGGACCTCCAGTGTATTATTTATTTTGTTTCCTTGTGAACTGTATGCTTATTGCATGTTTTACAAAACTTCTTTATCTCAAGTCGCTCTACTGAGCTCGTATCTTTCATCGTAGAGTAGTTTCGATTTTTACACTCTTCACATGAGAGTACAACTTTTTTCCTCATTAGTTACACCAGCCTTGTAACATTATGTCCCTAAAAATGTATCATACAACAAAAGACAATGTCAATGTCATGACTCCCACTCTCTTTACAAAAAGAAAACAGGTGAATTAATTTACACCTGCGTTACTTTCTATGAATTTAAAGTTGTACTCTCTCTCATTTCCATATATCGTTCCAATTTCCTCTTCACCCGCTGTAAAGCGTTATCAATAGATTTCACATGTCTGTTTAACTGTTCCGAAATCTCTTGATAAGAGCGACCATCTAAGTATAAAGAAAGTACTTTTCTTTCTAAATCGCTTAATAATTCAGATATTTTAGACTCTATGTCGGTATATTCTTCTTGACTAATGATCATCTCTTCAGGATCAGTCACCTTCGCTTCGGAAATAACATCCAATAACGTTCGATCAGATTCCTCATCGTAAATCGGCTTATCTAAAGACACATACGAATTTAAAGGAATATGTTTTTGTCTTGTTGCTGTTTTAATAGCGGTAATAATTTGTCGAGTAATACACAGTTCAGCAAATGCTTTGAACGAAGACAGCTTGTCCTCTTTATAATCACGAATTGCTTTAAACAATCCAATCATACCTTCTTGAACAATATCTTCTCGATCGGCACCCACTAAGAAATAAGATCTTGATTTCGCGCGAACAAAGTTCTTATATTTATGAATTAAATATTCTAGAGCGTCAGTATTACCTTTTCGAACTAACTCAACGATTGCCTCATCCTCTAAATCACGAAATGTAACGTCGCCTACACTTACGAAGCCTGCTTCCACCTTGATCCCTCCGACCGCTATTTATTTAGCAATATTATACAGTAAAAAGACAAAGAGCGTCAATGCTTCAACGCTCTCCTCTTCTTAATTTTTCTAATTTTTCTGTAATATCCTCACTAAATATCTTTCGCATGGCAGGTTGCTTTTCTTTCGTGTCTTTTGTACGTCTTCTTACTTGTTGTTCCATCGCTTGTACTTCTAACTCTAATTCACGCGCAGATTTCCGAAGGGCACCTTGCGCAAATATAACCCATTGTTCCGTATAATCAGAAGTCGCAACATATATTTGTGTATTTATATTTCTAAGCTCAATCGCAAGTTTCTCTATCTTTTCGTCCGCAGTTTGATTTTTGCGCGTGAATATTACTTCCACCCGCGATTGTTTCATCTTTTTTTCAATACCGTGGACTGTATAGGCATCAAAGACTATCATTACTTTCGTTCCTGTATATCCTTGATAATCCGCCATCTTATCAATAAGCGCGTCTCTTGATGATTGCAAATCTACATCCCGTAGTTTTTTCAAGTCTCCCCAAGCTCCGATAATGTTGTAACCGTCAACGATTAAAATATCGTTCATTTTTTATTTACCAATTTCGTGACGTTTACGATATACCTCATACATTAACAAACTTGCGGCTACTGAAGCATTTAAGGATGTAACTTTACCAACCATCGGTAAAGTAATTAAGAAATCACACTTTTCACCAATAATACGACTCATACCTTTTCCTTCACTACCAATTACTAATCCAATCGGCATTTTACCATCTAAATTACGGTAATCCGTTTTTCCTTTGGCATCTGTACCAGCAATCCAAAGTCCGCGTTCCTTCAATTCATCAATTGTGCGAGATAAGTTTGTTACGCGCGCAACTGGAATATATTCAATTGCTCCTGTTGATGCTTTTGCAACTGATGCTGTAAGTCCTACAGCCCTTCTTTTCGGAATAATAACCCCATGAGCTCCTGTGGCATCAGCAGTACGCATAATAGAACCTAGGTTATGCGGATCTTCAATTTCATCTAAGATTAAGAAGAATGGATCTTCATTACGTTTTTCTGCTACTTTGAATAAATCTTCTAATTCAGCATACTGGTATGCAGCTACTTGAGCAATTACACCTTGATGATTACCCTCAACTAATTGATCTAACTTCTTCTTTGGTGCATGTTGTAAAATAATCTTATTTTCTTTCGCTAATGCTAGTACAATCTGCACTTGCCCTTTGGCAGCACCTTCCGCGATCCAAATTTTATTAATATCTCTCCCTGATCGTAACGCTTCAATTACAGGGTTACGTCCGATAATATATTCACTACTCATGATGATGTGCCCCCTTCCTTTTCTTCTAAAACTGCAATTGCCTTATATACAATTTCGTCTAATCTTTCACGATTATTTAATAAGTGATGATAACCAATTAGCGCTTCAAAGGCTGTACTATGTCGATATGTTTGTACATCCGTATTTTTCGGAACGGTACCTGAATTTGCATTACGCCCTCTTCTTAATACCGCCTCTTCTTCCTCTGTCAAAAATGACGTCTCTAATAAATGATAAACAACTTTCGCCTGTGCTTTTGCCGAAACAAAGCTCGTCCCTAAGCGATGTAATTGATTAGGACGAACCTTTCCTTTTTGAAGGAGGTGATAGCGGATATATTGTTCATATACCGCATCACCCATATATGCTAACGCTAAGCTGTTTAATTGCTTTGCATCAATCATTCTTATCCTCTTTTCCATCTTGTACCTTGTGCGGTATCTTCTAAAATAATATTACGTTCTTTTAAATCATCGCGAATTTGATCAGATAATGCGAAATCACGATTTTTACGAGCTTCAATACGCTTTTGGATAAGCACCTCAATTTCCTCATCAAGCAATTCTTCTTTTGCTAATTCTAATCCTAAAATATCGAATAATGTTTCAAGTTGTTTCACGTATGCTTCAATTACAACTTTAGAAGTATGTTCTTCTAATAAATATTGATTTGCGTGATTTGCTACATTATATAATTCAGTAATCGCATTAGCAGTATTGAAGTCATCATCCATTGCTTCTTCAAATGCAGCCTGGAATTTTTCCATCTCAGCTAACCATTTCTCATTATGATCTGTTAAATTCGCGCTACTTTCCATACGATGCTTTAAGTTACCGTAAGCTGTTTTAATTCTTTCTAGCCCGTTATTCGTACTTTGTAATAACTCTTCACTAAAGTTAATTGGATGACGGTAATGTACTGATAGCATAAAGAATCTAATTAACTGTGGATCATATTGCTTAATGATATCGTGAACTAAAATGAAGTTTCCAAGTGACTTAGACATCTTCTCATTATCAATATTAATATATCCATTATGCATCCAGTAACGTGCAAATGTTTTTCCAGTCAACGCCTCGGACTGTGCAATTTCATTTTCATGATGAGGAAATGCTAAGTCTTGACCACCAGCATGAATGTCAATTGTATCCCCTAAGTACTTACGTGCCATCGCTGAGCATTCAATATGCCACCCTGGACGTCCTTTCCCCCAAGGGCTTTCCCAGAAGATTTCTCCCTCTTTTGCAGCTTTCCATAAAGCAAAGTCAAGAGGGTCTTGTTTCTTTTCTCCTACTTCAATACGTGCACCATGACGTAAATCAGCGATTGGCTGATGCGATAATTTACCGTAACCTTCGAATTCTTTCGTTCTAAAGTACACATCACCTTCTGATTCATATGCATACCCTTTATTCACAAGTTCTTGAATAAATTCAATAATAATATCCATATTTTCTGTTACACGCGGATGAACTGTTGCATGTTTGCAACCTAGTGCGGTTACATCTTCAAAATATGCTTCAACGAAACGGTCAGCAATTGTCGGTACATCTTCACCTAATTCATTTGCTGCTTTAATTAATTTATCATCTACGTCAGTAAAGTTAGATACATACTGCACTTCGTACCCTTTGTATTCTAAATAACGGCGTACTGTATCGAACACCATAGGGGGTCTCGCATTCCCAATATGGATGTAGTTATATACTGTAGGACCGCAAACATACATCTTTACCTTATTTTCTTCTAATGGAATAAACTTTTCCTTTTGACGTGTTAGCGTATTATAAATGTGAATAGTCATTTTTATCCTTCCTTTCTACCTTTACTTCAAGTTGCTTTTTCAATTTATCAAGTTCTGCTTCCATAACCTTTAATTTATCAAAAATCGGATCCGGAAGATCGGAATGATTTAACTCTTGACCAATCTTCACTCCATTTTGAATAACGACTCGGCCAGGTATACCTACAACTGTAGAATGCGCAGGGACTTCTTTTAATACAACGGATCCTGCTCCAATTTTAGAATTCTCTCCAACAGTAATTGAGCCTAGTACTTTAGCACCTGTTGCAATTAATACATTATCCTGAATTGTAGGGTGCCTCTTTCCCTTTTCTTTTCCCGTACCACCTAATGTAACACCTTGATAAATTGTTACATTATCACCAATCTCACACGTTTCTCCAATTACAACCCCCATTCCATGGTCAATGAAAAAATGACGACCAATTGTTGCTCCTGGATGAATCTCAATGCCAGTAAAAAACCGACTAACTTGTGAAATCCAACGTGCAATAAAAAAGAAATTCTTTTTATAAAAAGCATGTGCAATTCGATGGGCCCAAACTGCATGTAATCCAGAGTAAGTCAAAATGACTTCGAAATAACTTCGTGCCGCTGGATCCTGTTCAAAAACGACTTCAATATCTTCCCGAAGCCTCTTAAACATCGATGTCCCCTCCCCTTTATGGGCTGCTTTTTCGAGTGAACTAACTCCCTTAACTCCCCACTTATCCTCTAAATCTTTATACAAGGAGATCAAACTTATACTTATACCCACTTTTACGGTATAAAAAAGACGCCTCTGTCATATTGACAGAGACGCCTTTTAAGCGCGGTTCCACTCTGTTTAGGCTAATAAAAAAGCCTCAAACTCATCCATGATAACGGTGTACACCGCTTCTGCTTACTTTACGCCCTAAGACATTTCACGAAACAATTCGTTGTTCAGCAGAAGACTCGAAGGGGCATTTCAAAAATCCGCTTATAAACCACTTCCAGCCTAAAGGTGGTTCTCTCTGTAAAAAGCCTGATTTTCTACTTCTCCTTCTCGTCGCTTTTCCTTATTAGATTTTAAGTATACTTATTATATTTCTAAACCTAGAAAATGTTAACCAATTACTTTTTGAAGACGATTTAAAACTTTTTCTTTCCCAAGAAGTGCAATCGCATTAGGAAGCTCTGGACCATGTGTTTGACCAGTAGTAGCAACACGGATTGGCATAAATAAGTTTTTACCTTTATGCCCTGTTTCCTTTTGAACTGCTTTAATAGCTGCCTTAATCGCTGCAGGCTCCATCGCTTCTAGAACTTCTATTTGACCAGCAAATGCACGAAGTACTTCAGGTACCTGTTCACCATTTAACACTTCTTGCCCTTCTTCTTCATAATCAACATGATCTTTAAAGAACATTTCAGAAAGCTCTACGATTTCAGCTCCGAAACTCATTTGGTCATGATATAAAGCAATTACATCACGAATCCAAGCTTGTTCTTGTTCACTTAAAGTTTCGCCCACACGTCCAGCTTTCACTAAATGCGGTAAACTTAACTCTACAACCGTATCTAAATCTTGCTTTTTCATATACTGGTTGTTCATCCATTTTAATTTTTGAGAATCAAATAATGCAGGTGATTTTGATAAACGAGCTGCATCGAACATTTTGATGAACTCATCTTTAGAGAAGATTTCTTCTTCTCCTACCGGCGACCAACCTAGTAGTGCAATAAAGTTAAAGATTGCTTCTGGAAGATATCCTAGCTCTTTATATTGCTCAATAAATTGAATAATAGATTCATCACGTTTACTTAACTTTTTACGGCTTTCGTTAACAATTAGGGTCATATGACCGAATTGTGGGATGTCCCAACCGAAAGCTTCATATATCATCATTTGTTTTGGCGTATTTGAAATATGATCATCGCCACGAAGCACATGTGTAATCTCCATTAAGTGATCATCTACTGCTACCGCAAAGTTATAAGTTGGAATTCCATCTTTTTTCACGATAACAAAATCACCGAAATCATTTGAATGGAATGCGACTTCATCTTTTACGATGTCTTTGAATGTGTAATCACGATCAGCTGGTACACGGAAACGAATACTTGGAATACGTCCCTCAGCTTCAAATTCTTTCATTTGTTCTTCAGTTAAATCACGATGGTTACCTGCATAACGAGGTGTTTCACCACGAGAAATTTGTCCTTCACGCTCTGCTTCCAGCTCTTCTTCTGTCATATAACATTTGTAAGCTAAACCACGCTCTAATAAATCTAGATATAATTTTTTATAAATATCTAAACGCTCTGTTTGACGATATGGTCCGAATTCACCACCAACATCAACACCTTCATCCCAGTCCATACCGAGCCATTTCAAGTATTTTAATTGGCTTTCTTCTCCACCTGCAACATTACGTTTTACATCAGTATCTTCAATACGAATAATAAACTTACCATCTTGATGACGAGCAAATAAATAATTAAATAATGCCGTACGCGCATTTCCGATATGTAAGTGTCCTGTTGGACTTGGCGCATAGCGCACTCTCACTTGCTTTTCCATAATTGGTACACCTTCCATTCTTAATGTCAACACATTCTATAATTGTACAACAAAAAAATGTGATTATCCATCTTACGAATTAAAAACCATTATTTTTTCTGTAATAATACCACTGCTTGAGAAGCAATTCCTTCTTCTCTACCTGTAAATCCTAATTTTTCTGTTGTTGTTGCCTTTACATTAATGTTATCTATAGACGTTTCTAACAGTTCACTAATACGTTTACGCATACTTTCAATATGCGGTGCCATTTTTGGCTTTTGAGCAATAATTGTACAATCTAGATTTCCTAGCTCGTAACCTTGTTCGCGTACAAATTCCCAAACCCTTTGTAGTAATATAGCTGAATCTGCATCTTTAAAGGCAGGATCAGTATCAGGAAAATGCTTTCCAATATCTCCTGCTGCAATTGCTCCTAGACATGCGTCAGCAATCGTATGTAACAATACATCCGCATCTGAGTGACCGATTAATCCCTTCTCATGAGGAATTGTAATTCCGCCAATAATTAACGGTCTACCTTCCGCAAATTCATGTACATCAAAACCTTGTCCAATTCGAAACATTCTTTACATCCTCCTTGAGCTAAACCACTGAGCTTTATGACTCTATATTATATCGATATCCTTACAAAGAAAAGCCCGGCTATTGCCGAGCTTTCCTTTGTTATACACCATCACGGCTATTTTTTCTGAACATGAAGGAAACTTTCAGCAATTAGTAAATCCTCTGGAGTCGTCACTTTAATATTATAGTAACTCCCCTCTACTACACCTACTTGCTTACCAATGCGTTCTACGAGACTTGCATCATCTGTACCAAGAAAACAGCTCTGTTTTGCACTTCTATGAGCTTCTAACAAAAGCGAAACAGAGAACCCTTGCGGTGTTTGTACAGCCTTAAGCTGAGATCGTTCTACCGTTTCGACAACAACACCTTGCTCTACTTTCTTCACTGTATCCTTTACTGGCACTGCACAAATGGAAGCCCCATATTTTTCTGCTGCTGTTAATACATCTTGAATCACTTTATTCGTTACGAATGGGCGCGCTCCGTCATGCACAAGAACGTATTCCACATCACTTGCATGCTGAATCGCGTTATATACACTATCTTGTCTTTCAGCCCCACCTTGAATAAATTGCACCTGTTTTTCAATCGGATACTTCTGCATTAATTCTTCAAAATACGGGCGTTCCTCTTCGTTAATTGCCATAACAATACTTTTGCACGCCTTATCTCTTTCAAAAGCACGTAATGTATGCACGATAATCGGTACTTCATTTATAAGTAAGAACAACTTATTTTTGCCAGCACCCATCCGCTTTCCTTGACCGGCTGCCGGAATAATTAATGTATACATATTAATAATCCTCTACCTATAATGCTTTTTCTAATAATTTACGTTTTGCGAAAATCATACGACCAGCCGATGTTTGTAATACGCTAGTAACTAGTACATTAAGTTGCGAACCTACATACTCTCTACCATCTTCTACTACAATCATCGTACCATCATCTAAGTACGCAACACCTTGGTTTTGCTCTTTACCATCTTTCACAACATAAACACTTAATTCTTCGCCAGGGAGTACAACTGGTTTAATTGCATTAGCTAAATCATTAATGTTTAACACCGTTACTCCTTGTAATTCAGAAACTTTATTTAAGTTAAAATCATTTGTTACTACAGTTCCACCGGTGATTTTAGCTAACTTTACAAGTTTGCTATCCACCTCTTGGATATCCTCGAAATCGCCTTCATAAATTTCTACCGGAATCGGCATCTCTTTTTGAATACGATTTAAAATGTCTAGTCCTCTGCGACCACGATTACGCTTTAAAGCATCGGAGGAGTCGGCAATATGCTGAAGCTCTTCTAATACGAATTGTGGAATTACAATTGTTCCTTCTAAAAACTTCGTTTGGCAAATATCAGCAATACGTCCATCAATAATTACACTCGTATCGAGAATTTTCCAATGAGCCGTAGATTTTTCTACCTCTATCTCTTCGTTCTCACTATTGTTTTTCTTCTTACCTCCGCGTTGGGGTAATGTAAATAATCCTAGCAATTCATTCCTCTTTTTAAATCCTACTTGGAATCCTAAATATCCAAGTAAAAGAGTAAAGAACACTTGCAATACTGTGCTAATAACCGGAATTGTAAATTCACGAATTGGTATTAAAATTAAATATGCAACAATGAGACCAGAGATTAAACCTAATGTACCAAATAAAACATCTGCTACAGGCGCCTTTACAAGAGCCTCTTCAATATGCTTAATAAGTTGAACAATATAATCTACAAGCCAAAATGTTGTTAAAAATAAAATAATTGCACCAATAATTGCACGAACATACGATCCTTCCAATAAAGGAACAGCACCGATGTCTAATACATTAATAACTTTTGGGATTAAGTAAATCCCTAACGCTCCCCCAATTACTAGAAAGAAGAGCTGTACGATCCGTTTTAACATCCAACCACCTCCTACTCATTATTAACCATTGTTTCGCTAATCAAAACGCCGAATGCAAAAGCGGACGTGTTTTTTTATAAATAGTTTTATTTACCAATATATCATATCATATACCAAAAATGTTCTAGTGTCGTTATATTATGGAATCAATGTAATATTCTTAATTGTGTCTACTCATATAGAGATGCTCTTGAATTCTTTTTAAGCCTTCTCGTATTTTCTTCGCCCTTACTTCTCCAATTCCTTCCACATCATCCAATTCATGAATAGTCGCGCGACAAACACCTTGCAACGTTTTGAATCGATTAATTAAATTTTCAATGATAAGTGGCGGAACACGAGAGATTTTGCTTGTGATTCGATATCCCCTTGGCGTCACACTTTCTTCTAAACTCGTTTGCCCTGGGTAGCCAAGTAATTTTACTAAATCACTATCCTCTAAAAGTTGTGTATTTGCAAGGTCCTGCAACTTTTTCAAAATTTGATGATGGTCTTGTGTTTTTTCTTGGTGATAATCTTTGATTAATAATGCTGCCTCTGCCTCTAAATCAGCTAGTAGTTCTGTAAGTTGTAAACGGATTAACCTACCTTCTGTTCCTAGCTCATGAATATAGCTCAATATTTCATTTTTAATACGCAGTACCATTTCAACACTATGTAAAACGTGAACGACCTCGGACATTGTAACGACCTCTTCAAATTCTAGAATGCCCAAATTCGTAATACCATCATTCCATACAGCCTTATATTTTTCTAACGTTTGAATAGCCTGATTTGCCTTTGTTAAAATAACCCCTATATCTTTTAGTGTATAACGTAAGTTCCCTTGATATAGCGTAATTACGTTACGTCTTTGTGAAATAGCTACAACAAGGCTACCAGTCTGCTTCGCTACACGTTCTGCTGTTCGGTGACGCATGCCTGTTTCAATAGAATCAATAGATGCCTCTGGAACTAACTGTGCATTTGCTATTAAAATTTTACTTCCCGTTTCATTTAAAATAAGTGCCCCGTCCATTTTTGCTAATTCATATAAACTAGCAGGAGAGAATGCACAATTAATGTGAAAACCGCCATCAACAATACTTTTAATCTGCTCATTATATCCAAGAACAATTAGTCCCCCTGTTTGTGCGCGAAGTACATTATCTATCCCTTCGCGCAGTGGTGTCCCTGGGGCCACGAGCTGTAAAATATTAATCATACTTTTGACACGTTGCTTATTTTCTTCCATAGCCTAGCCTCCTAATGTCAAACGAAGCGCTTCTCCTAAATTAGAAACACCTACAACCTCAATCCCATCTGGAATTGTCCATCCTCCTAAGTTTTTTCTAGGAATAATAACACGTTGAAATCCTAATTTAGCCGCTTCTTGTACACGTTGTTCGATTCTTGATACTCTTCTTATTTCTCCAGTTAATCCTACTTCTCCTATTACTGCATCGGTTGGTGCCGTAGATTTATCCCTAAAACTTGAGGCTATACTTAAAGCCACTGCTAAATCAATTGCCGGTTCATCTAATTTCAAACCACCAGCTACTTTTAAATATGCATCTTGATTTTGCAATAGTAAGCCTGTTCTTTTTTCTAATACTGCCATAATAAGCGAAACACGGTTATGATCAATTCCCGTCGCCATTCTTCGAGGATTTCCAAAACTAGTAGGGGAGATTAAAGCTTGTATTTCTACTAAAACCGGTCTTGTTCCTTCCATTGAAGCAACTACTGTTGACCCTGCAACACCAACCGGCCTTTCCTCAAGGAAGATTTCAGAAGGATTTAAAACTTCCGCAAGACCAAGCTCTTTCATTTCAAAGATACCCATTTCATTCGTGGAACCAAAACGGTTCTTCACAGCTCGTAAAATACGATACGTATGGTGTCGATCTCCCTCAAAGTAGAGAACTGCATCGACCATATGTTCTAACATACGAGGTCCTGCAATTGCTCCTTCTTTTGTCACATGCCCGACGATGAAAATAGGGATTCCTTTTGTTTTTGCAAGTTTCATTAATTCCGCTGTACATTCACGTACTTGTGCCACACTTCCTGGCGCTGACGTCACTTCAGGTAAATGTATCGTTTGAATAGAATCAATAACAACAAAAGCTGGATTCATTTCTTCAATATGTGCTGCAATACGCTGCAAGTCTGTCTCTGCTACAACAAATAGATTGCTACCCTTTACATGCAAACGATCTGCACGAAGTTTAATCTGCTTTGCCGACTCCTCACCCGATATGTATAATACATCATATGAAGAATCTGCTAATTGCGATGAAATCTGTAATAGTAATGTTGATTTTCCAATCCCAGGGTCTCCACCAATAAGTACTAAGGACCCATCTACAATTCCGCCACCAAGCACACGGTTAAACTCTTGAAATTCCGTTTCAATACGTGCCTCAGACTTTGTTTCTACTTCAGTAAGACGTCTTGGTTTTGTTACTTCCGTTTGAATTGCATTCGCGTAATTAAGGCGCCTTGATGATACAACTGGTTCCATCTCTTCAACAAGTGTATTCCATTGACCACATCCGGGACATTTACCCATATATTTCGGTGACTGATAACCACATTCTTGACATATAAATTTCGTTTTCTTTTTAGCCATACCTTTTTATAGTTCACTTCACTTTCGTCTATAAACGTTTATCCTTCTCGTACAAGAAAGAGGGCTATCGCGTAGCCCTCTTTGTTTGTCTATACTTATTTTACCTTTTCCGCACTATGAATGACAAATGATTCTCCTTCTACATCAAAGATAACTTTTTGTCCTTTCTCAATAGCACCTTTTAAAAGTTCTTCAGATAGTCTATCTTCTACATGCTTCTGAATTGCCCTACGAAGCGGACGAGCACCGTACTCACGATCAAATCCTTTATCAGCAATAGCAGAAATTGCCCCTTCTGTTAATTGCAATTCGATTTCTTGTTCTTTTAAGCGATTCACTAACTGATTTACCATAAGAGTTACAATTTCTTGAATATGTTTTTTCTCAAGCATATGGAATACGATAATTTCATCGATACGGTTTAAGAATTCTGGACGAAATGCTTTTTTCAGTTCATCCATTACTTTACCTTTCATATCCGAATAATCGCGGCTCTCATCTTGTACGTTAAATCCAAGATACTTATTACGTTTTAATGCATCTGCCCCAACGTTAGATGTCATAATAACAATTGTATTACGGAAATCTACTGTACGTCCTTTAGAATCGGTTAAACGACCATCTTCTAATACTTGTAGTAAAATATTAAACACATCCGGATGAGCTTTCTCTACCTCATCTAATAAGACAACTGAATATGGCTTGCGACGAACTTTCTCTGTTAATTGTCCACCTTCTTCATATCCAACATATCCTGGAGGAGAACCAACTAAACGGGAAGTAGAATGCTTCTCCATGTACTCTGACATATCGATGCGAATCATTGCATCTTCATCACCGAACATAGATTCTGCTAGTGCTCTTGCAAGTTCTGTTTTACCTACACCTGTTGGCCCTAAGAAAATAAATGAACCAATTGGGCGCTTCGGATCTTTTAATCCTGCTCTCGCACGACGAACAGCTTTTGCTACAGCTACTACCGCTTCATCTTGACCAATTAAACGATCATGAAGAATGGATTCTAAGTTTAATAATTTATCAGTCTCTGTTTGTGCAAGTTTAGAAACTGGGATACGCGTCCATGTAGAAACGACATTTGCAATATCTTCTACCGTAACCTCTGAATTTTCTTTTCCTTGTTGCTCTTTCCATTGACGTTTTGTATCTTCTAACTTCTCTCGTAAGCGTTGTTCCATATCACGTAAAGATGCAGCCTTTTCAAATTCTTGACTTTGTACAGCCGCATCTTTTTCTTTTCGAATCTCCTCAAGCTTCACTTCAAGCTCTTTTAAGTTTGGTGGTGTTGTATAAGAACGTAAGCGAACTTTTGAAGCAGCTTCATCAATTAAATCAATTGCTTTATCCGGTAAAAAGCGATCTGTAATATAACGATCTGAAAGTTTTACTGCTGCATCAATAGCGTCATCTGTAATAGATACACGGTGATGCGCCTCATAACGGTCACGTAAACCTTTCAAGATTTGAATCGATTCTTCTAAACTTGGCTCATCAACATGAATTGGTTGAAAACGTCTTTCTAAAGCCGCGTCTTTTTCAATATATTTGCGATACTCATCTAAAGTTGTCGCCCCAATACATTGCAACTCTCCTCGTGCTAAAGATGGTTTTAAAATATTCGATGCATCGATTGCACCTTCTGCTCCACCTGCACCAATTAATGTATGAAGCTCATCAATAAATAGAATAATATTGCCTGCTTGGCGAATTTCATCCATCACTTTCTTTAAACGGTCTTCAAATTCACCGCGATATTTCGTTCCAGCTACTACTGTACCCATGTCTAGTGTCATAACACGCTTATCTCTTAAAGTTTCAGGAACTTCATTATTTACAATTTGCTGTGCTAATCCTTCTGCAATTGCTGTTTTACCTACACCAGGCTCACCGATTAATACTGGGTTGTTTTTCGTTCTACGGCTTAACACCTCAATTACACGTTGAATTTCTTTACCACGTCCAATAACAGGGTCTAAGCGATTTTCACGTGCAACAACTGTTAAGTCCCTTGCTAAACTGTCAAGTGTCGGTGTATTTGCATTTGTTGCTGAACCACCTTGATGACCTGAACTAGCTTCATTACTTCCAAGAAGTTGTAACACTTGTTGTCTCGCTTTATTTAAACTTACACCTAAATTATTTAAAACACGTGCCGCTACACCTTCACCTTCACGGATTAAACCGAGTAAAATGTGTTCTGTTCCAACGTAAGAATGGCCTAGCTTACGCGCTTCATCCATAGATAATTCAATAACCTTTTTAGCACGAGGTGTATAATGTACAGTTTGAGAAGCTTCTGTTCCACGCCCAATTAACGCTTCTACTTCTTTTTGAACTTTCTCTGGACTTAATCCAAGAGCAATTAACGCTTTTGCTGCAATTCCTTCACCTTCGCGTACAAGCCCAAGTAAAATATGTTCTGTTCCAATATTATTATGCCCAATACGAATTGCTTCCTCTTGAGATAAAGCTAATACTTTCTGTGCTCTTTCTGTAAATCTTCCAAACATCATAGAAATCGCCTCCTACTTGCGCTTAGTTTTTTTCAATACGTAATCGCTCACGGATTAAGGTTGATCTTCGATAATCTCTTTCTTCTGGCCCTAAAGGTCCTCCCGCGTATTGTTGTAAAATGCCCGGTTGAGTAAGAACCATTAACTCCGTCAAAATATTTCTCGATATACCTTTTATATATCCTAGATCAATACCAAGTCGTACATCTGATAAGCAATTAGCAGCTTCTGCAGATTGAATTAAACGACTGTTTGCTAGTATGCCGTAAGAACGATAAACCTTATCTTCAAGTTCAATACTTGAATTTTGTACAATTAATTCTCTAGCCATTTTTTCTTGCTGTATAATTTGTTGAATGACACCTTTTAAATCTGCAATAATATCTTCTTCAGACTTTCCTAGCGTCATTTGATTTGACACTTGAAATATATTACCTAACGCTTCGCTACCTTCACCGTATATTCCTCTTACTACTAACCCTAATTTTTGAATTACTTGTATAATACGGCTAATTCTTTTTGTTAAAACCAGTCCCGGTAAATGAATCATCACAGAAGCTCTTAACCCTGTGCCAACATTAGTAGGACAGCTTGTAATATATCCAAGTGATTCATCAAAAGCGTATTCAACTTCTTTCTCAATCCAATTATCTATTTGATTGGCGCTTTGAAGCGCCTCTGATAACTGTAATCCTGAAAATAGGCACTGAATCCGAATATGGTCTTCTTCATTAAGCATAACACTAATATGTTCACTTTCTGATAGTAGACATGCTCCATATTCTGTCCCTGCAAGATTTGGACTAATTAAATGCTTTTCGACTAAAACTCTCCTTTGAAGAGGGGTTAATTCATTCATCTTTAATAGTCCAAACTCCCCAAAGGACCCTACTGCTTTATTTATAAATTTCTTTTTAAATAATTCATGAATCTGTTTAGCTTCTTCTTCGTTTTGCATAGTAGAAAATTGATATTGTTTAAAATTACGAGCCAAACGAATTCGACTACTTAAAACAATATCAGAATCAGGGCCATCCCCCTTCATCCATGGACTAATCGCTTCATTCATAATTTTGTCCAGTGACATAGAACTATTCCCCCTCTCTATGCTCACTAAGATGTATTTCAAGACCTCGAATCTTATCTCTTACCTCTGCAGCTTTCTCAAATTCCTCTTTCTGTACGCATTGTTTCAGAATGAGTTTTAGTTCATCTAATTCTTTCTTTAAGTGGATATTTCCTTCTATACGTTCCGGAATTTTTCCACAATGATCTGTATGCCCACCATGAAGACGTTTTAATAGTGGCTTTAAATGCTCCTTAAATGTATCGTAGCAAGAAGAACAGCCAAAACGTCCCACTTTTGTAAATTGTTCATATGTCATCTTACAATCTGGGCATCTTACTATATTTGCATTTGAAAATCCATTTTTTCCTTCTTCAAACATTGTTGATTCACCGTGTAATAAACCAGCAAATAAATCATGAAATGAAAAGTTAGACTGCGATGATTGAAAGAAAGACGTATAGCCACTTTGCTCTGCACATTGCTCACAAAGATGAACTTCCGCCTTCTTCTCGTTAATTACTTTTGTATAATGTAAAGTCGCTGGTCTTATATTACAGTTTTGACAAGTCATCACTATCCCCACCTTTACAACAGGAACGCTCTATCTCATGATACTTTTCATACATTACTAGATTGTTCGCTTTCCTGAATCCGTTTAAATAAAAGTGCATGTTCTTTTTCAAAACTTCTACAACATTTAATTGCTTTATCTTAGTCATCATTCTTTTACAAAAGCTATATTTATTTATATTTCAGTGTTCTTAACATTGCGCATAATATTCGAGCCCTAAGTTCATCTCGAGAAGGAACATCCATTGATAATACAGAACGATCTATTACGCTTAACATCAGTTTCGCTTCACGATTTGTTATGATTCCCTCTTCTATTAAACGTATAATCATGCTTTCTGCATTCCCTTGCGCAACACTATGATCAATCATATGAAGCATTTGATCAATAATGTCTATATCGTCATGCAGTTTGACTTTTATAATGCGAATGTAACCTCCTCCACCACGTTTACTTTCTACTACAAATCCTCTTTCTAACGTAAAACGGGTATTGATTACATAATTGATTTGAGATGGTACGCACTCGAACCGATCCGCAATCTCATTTCTCTTAATTTCAATCACATTATTATTGCTTAAGTCAATAACTTGCTTTAGATATTGCTCAATGATATCAGATATATTTCTCATTTATCCGCCACCTTTATTGACTTTGACTATCTTTGACTTTAATTATATACGTATTAATAAAATTTGCAACTCTTTTGCTTATTCACTATCCTAGCCACATTCTCCTGTATTTAATCAAAATATTAATACTTTAAACACATTTTTTTATTACTATGGATTATAAAATAAAACACGAAAAAACACGAGTCATTTGACTCGTGTTTTAGTTGCTTGGCGACGTCCTACTCTCACAGGGACAAGGTCCCAACTACCATCGGCGCTAGAGAGCTTAACTTCCGTGTTCGGTATGGGAACGGGTGTGACCTCTCTGCCATCATCACCAAACTATGAAGGCATATTCCTTCAAAACTAGATAACATTTGCTACATATTATATGGTTAAGTCCTCGATCTATTAGTATTCGTCAGCTCCACATGTCACCATGCTTCCACCTCGAACCTATCAACCTGATCATCTTTCAGGGATCTTACTAGCTTACGCTATGGGAAATCTCATCTTGAGGAGGGCTTCATGCTTAGATGCTTTCAGCACTTATCCCTTCCGCACATAGCTACCCAGCTATGCCCTTGGCAGAACAACTGGTACACCAGCGGTGCGTCCATCCCGGTCCTCTCGTACTAAGGACAGCTCCTCTCAAATTTCCTACGCCCACGACGGATAGGGACCGAACTGTCTCACGACGTTCTGAACCCAGCTCGCGTACCGCTTTAATGGGCGAACAGCCCAACCCTTGGGACCGACTACAGCCCCAGGATGCGATGAGCCGACATCGAGGTGCCAAACCTCCCCGTCGATGTGGACTCTTGGGGGAGATAAGCCTGTTATCCCCGGGGTAGCTTTTATCCGTTGAGCGATGGCCCTTCCATGCGGAACCACCGGATCACTAAGCCCGACTTTCGTCCCTGCTCGACTTGTAGGTCTCGCAGTCAAGCTCCCTTATGCCTTTGCACTCTACGAATGATTTCCAACCATTCTGAGGGAACCTTTGGGCGCCTCCGTTACACTTTAGGAGGCGACCGCCCCAGTCAAACTGCCCACCTGACACTGTCTCCCGGGTCGATAAGACCCGTAGGTTAGAATTTCAATACAGTCAGGGCGGTATCCCACCAGCGCCTCCACCGAAGCTAGCGCTCCGGTTTCAATGGCTCCCGCCTATCCTGTACAAACTGTACCAAAATTCAATATCAGGCTACAGTAAAGCTCCACGGGGTCTTTCCGTCCTGTCGCGGGTAACCTGCATCTTCACAGGTACTATAATTTCACCGAGTCTCTGGTTGAGACAGTGCCCAAATCGTTACACCTTTCGTGCGGGTCGGAACTTACCCGACAAGGAATTTCGCTACCTTAGGACCGTTATAGTTACGGCCGCCGTTTACTGGGGCTTCAGTTCAGAGCTTCGCTTACGCTAACCCCTCTCCTTAACCTTCCAGCACCGGGCAGGTGTCAGCCCCTATACTTCGCCTTACGGCTTCGCAGAGACCTGTGTTTTTGCTAAACAGTCGCTTGGGCCTATTCACTGCGGCTTTCCGTTAAGAAAGCACCCCTTCTCCCGAAGTTACGGGGTCATTTTGCCGAGTTCCTTAACCAGAGTTCTCTCGCACACCTTAGGATTCTCTCCTCGCCTACCTGTGTCGGTTTGCGGTACAGGCACCTTTTATCTCGCTAGAAGCTTTTCTTGGCAGCGGGGAATCAAAGACTTCGCTCCATAAGGAGCTTCCCCATCACAGCTCAGCCTTCACGATAAGCGGATTTGCCTACTTATCAGCCTAACTGCTTGGACGTGCACAACCAATCGCACGCTTCTTCTATCCTTCTGCGTCCCTCCATTGCTCAAACGATAAAGAGGTGGTACAGGAATATCAACCTGTTGTCCATCGCCTACGCCTGTCGGCCTCGGCTTAGGTCCTGACTAACCCTGAGCGGACGAGCCTTCCTCAGGAAACCTTAGGCATTCGGTGGACGGGATTCTCACCCGTCTTTCGCTACTCATACCGGCATTCTCACTTCTAAGCGCTCCACCAGTCCTTCCGGTCTGACTTCACTGCACTTAGAACGCTCCCCTACCACTGATACCATTGGTATCAATTCGCAGCTTCGGTGGTGTATTTAGCCCCGGTACATTTTCGGCGCAGAGTCACTCGACTAGTGAGCTATTACGCACTCTTTAAATGGTGGCTGCTTCTAAGCCAACATCCTAGTTGTCTAAGCAACTCCACATCCTTTTCCACTTAATACACACTTTGGGACCTTAGCTGGCGATCTGGGCTGTTTCCCTCTTGACTACGGATCTTATCACTCGCAGTCTGACTCCTAAGGATAAGTCATTGGCATTCGGAGTTTGACTGAATTCGGTAATCCGATGAGGACCCCTAGTTCAATCAGTGCTCTACCTCCAAGACTCTTACACTTAAGGCTAGCCCTAAAGCTATTTCGGGGAGAACCAGCTATCTCCAGGTTCGATTGGAATTTCTCCGCTACCCACACCTCATCCCCGCACTTTTCAACGTGCGTGGGTTCGGGCCTCCATTCAGTGTTACCTGAACTTCACCCTGGACATGGGTAGATCACCTGGTTTCGGGTCTACGACCACGTACTAAACGCCCTATTCAGACTCGCTTTCGCTGCGGCTCCGTCTCTTCAACTTAACCTCGCACGGGATCGTAACTCGCCGGTTCATTCTACAAAAGGCACGCCATCACCCATTAACGGGCTCTGACTATTTGTAGGCACACGGTTTCAGGATCTCTTTCACTCCCCTTCCGGGGTGCTTTTCACCTTTCCCTCACGGTACTGGTTCACTATCGATCACTAGGGAGTATTTAGCCTTGGGAGATGGTCCTCCCAGATTCCGACGGAATTTCACGTGTT
>NZ_CP043830.1:85000-87500 GCF_008432245.1 Bacillus sp. BS98 | reverse complement strand
AGTCCTGTGCGTCTGCCTGTTCCGCCACCCCGGCATGTCATATTGAAAATTGGAGCGGAAGACGGGATTCGAACCCGCGACCCCAACCTTGGCAAGGTTGTATTCTACCACTGAACTACTTCCGCAAGACATGTTATGAGATATTTTATTAAAAGTGCGGGTGAAGGGAGTCGAACCCCCACGCCAAAGGCGCTAGATCCTAAGTCTAGTGCGTCTGCCAATTCCGCCACACCCGCATATTTTATTAAAAATGGTGAGCCATGAAGGATTCGAACCTTCGACCCTCTGATTAAAAGTCAGATGCTCTACCAACTGAGCTAATGGCTCGTACAATTAAAAACTGGTGCCGACTAGAGGACTTGAACCCCCAACCTACTGATTACAAGTCAGTTGCTCTACCAATTGAGCTAAGTCGGCTAAATGGTGGAGGATGACGGGATCGAACCGCCGACCCCCTGCTTGTAAGGCAGGTGCTCTCCCAGCTGAGCTAATCCTCCATTTGCCTGGCAACGTCCTACTCTCACAGGGACAAGGTCCCAACTACCATCGGCGCTAGAGAGCTTAACTTCCGTGTTCGGTATGGGAACGGGTGTGACCTCTCTGCCATCATTACCAGACTGTATTCATTTAAGACAAGAATTATTGTAACTTATTTAACTTTTAAAGTCAACAAGTTTTTTATATTCTTTCAAAACTAGATAACATTGCTTCATATTATATGGTTAAGTCCTCGATCTATTAGTATTCGTCAGCTCCACATGTCACCATGCTTCCACCTCGAACCTATCAACCTGATCATCTTTCAGGGATCTTACTAGCTTACGCTATGGGAAATCTCATCTTGAGGGGGGCTTCATGCTTAGATGCTTTCAGCACTTATCCCTTCCGCACATAGCTACCCAGCTATGCCCTTGGCAGAACAACTGGTACACCAGCGGTGCGTCCATCCCGGTCCTCTCGTACTAAGGACAGCTCCTCTCAAATTTCCTACGCCCACGACGGATAGGGACCGAACTGTCTCACGACGTTCTGAACCCAGCTCGCGTACCGCTTTAATGGGCGAACAGCCCAACCCTTGGGACCGACTACAGCCCCAGGATGCGATGAGCCGACATCGAGGTGCCAAACCTCCCCGTCGATGTGGACTCTTGGGGGAGATAAGCCTGTTATCCCCGGGGTAGCTTTTATCCGTTGAGCGATGGCCCTTCCATGCGGAACCACCGGATCACTAAGCCCGACTTTCGTCCCTGCTCGACTTGTAGGTCTCGCAGTCAAGCTCCCTTATGCCTTTGCACTCTACGAATGATTTCCAACCATTCTGAGGGAACCTTTGGGCGCCTCCGTTACACTTTAGGAGGCGACCGCCCCAGTCAAACTGCCCACCTGACACTGTCTCCCGGGTCGATAAGACCCGTAGGTTAGAATTTCAATACAGTCAGGGCGGTATCCCACCAGCGCCTCCACCGAAGCTAGCGCTCCGGTTTCAATGGCTCCCGCCTATCCTGTACAAACTGTACCAAAATTCAATATCAGGCTACAGTAAAGCTCCACGGGGTCTTTCCGTCCTGTCGCGGGTAACCTGCATCTTCACAGGTACTATAATTTCACCGAGTCTCTGGTTGAGACAGTGCCCAAATCGTTACACCTTTCGTGCGGGTCGGAACTTACCCGACAAGGAATTTCGCTACCTTAGGACCGTTATAGTTACGGCCGCCGTTTACTGGGGCTTCAGTTCAGAGCTTCGCTTACGCTAACCCCTCTCCTTAACCTTCCAGCACCGGGCAGGTGTCAGCCCCTATACTTCGCCTTACGGCTTCGCAGAGACCTGTGTTTTTGCTAAACAGTCGCTTGGGCCTATTCACTGCGGCTTTCCGTTAAGAAAGCACCCCTTCTCCCGAAGTTACGGGGTCATTTTGCCGAGTTCCTTAACCAGAGTTCTCTCGCACACCTTAGGATTCTCTCCTCGCCTACCTGTGTCGGTTTGCGGTACAGGCACCTTTTATCTCGCTAGAAGCTTTTCTTGGCAGCGGGGAATCAAAGACTTCGCTCCATAAGGAGCTTCCCCATCACAGCTCAGCCTTCACGATAAGCGGATTTGCCTACTTATCAGCCTAACTGCTTGGACGTGCACAACCAATCGCACGCTTCTTCTATCCTTCTGCGTCCCTCCATTGCTCAAACGATAAAGAGGTGGTACAGGAATATCAACCTGTTGTCCATCGCCTACGCCTGTCGGCCTCGGCTTAGGTCCTGACTAACCCTGAGCGGACGAGCCTTCCTCAGGAAACCTTAGGCATTCGGTGGACGGGATTCTCACCCGTCTTTCGCTACTCATACCGGCATTCTCACTTCTAAGCGCTCCACCAGTCCTTCCGGTCTGACTTCACTGCACTTAGAACGCTCCCCTACCATTGATACCATTGGTATCAATTCGCAGCTTCGGTGGTGTATTTAGCCCCGGTACATTTTCGGCGCAGAGTCACTCGACTAGTGAGCTATT
>NZ_CP043830.1:32500-82500 GCF_008432245.1 Bacillus sp. BS98 | reverse complement strand
TGTCTCAGTCCCAGTGTGGCCGATCACCCTCTCAGGTCGGCTACGCATCGTTGCCTTGGTGAGCCGTTACCTCACCAACTAGCTAATGCGACGCGGGTCCATCCATAAGTGACAGCCGAAGCCGCCTTTCAATTTCGAACCATGCAGTTCAAAATATTATCCGGTATTAGCCCCGGTTTCCCGGAGTTATCCCAGTCTTATGGGCAGGTTACCCACGTGTTACTCACCCGTCCGCCGCTAACTTCATAAGAGCAAGCTCTTAATCCATTCGCTCGACTTGCATGTATTAGGCACGCCGCCAGCGTTCATCCTGAGCCAGGATCAAACTCTCCAATAAAGTTAGTTTGTCTAGCATCTAAAAATAAAAATTGACGTTTCACGTTGTTTGTTTCGTTCAGTTTTCAAAGAACTACTTCGTCGCTCAGAAGCGACTTTATCAATATAACATTTTGTCATATTTTCGTCAACAACTTTTTTTAAATAAGTTGTTTTTCGTTTGTTTCTTTTGTTACCTCTCGTGGCAACGAATATAAATATACCAGTTCGCTTATTAAAATGCAATAGTTTTTCTAATAAAATTTTTAACTTAGTAAAAAAGCATAAAAATAGCATGTTTCTTCTATATAAATATAATTTCTAAACGATCCCTATCAAAACCCACTTCCTTCAAATCACTCATAGTAAAATAAAAAAAGCTTTGGAGAAATCTCCAAAGCTTAGTCTTGCTTATGACGCATAGCAGGGAATAATAGTACATCGCGAATAGATGGTGCATTTGTTAATAACATAACTAAACGATCAATACCGATTCCTAATCCGCCCGTAGGAGGCATACCGTACTCAAGAGCTTCGATATAATCATCATCCATCATGTGAGCTTCATCATTACCTTGCTCGCGCTCTTTTAATTGAGCTTCAAAACGTTCTTTTTGATCGATTGGATCGTTTAACTCAGTGAATGCATTCGCATGTTCACGTGCAACGATAAATAACTCGAAACGATCTGTGAATCGTGGATCTTCGTCATTCTTTTTCGCAAGTGGCGAAATTTCTACCGGATGACCATAAATAAATGTCGGTTGGATTAATTTATCTTCTACTTTTTGTTCGAAGAACTCATTAATAATATGACCAACTTCCATTGTATCCTTAATTTCTACATTATGTTCTTTTGCAAGTTCACGCGCTTCTTCTACACTCATTGGATTCCAGAAATCTGCTCCAGAGTGTTGCTTAATTGCATCTACCATATGAAGACGTGTCCATTCTGGTTCTAGATTAATTTCATAATCACCATATTGGATTGTTGTTGTACCCAATACTTTTTTCGCAATATGAGCAACCATATTTTCTGTTAGTTTCATAATATCATTATAATCAGCATATGCTTCATATAATTCAATCATCGTAAACTCAGGGTTATGACGAGTTGATACACCCTCATTACGGAATACACGGCCGATCTCATAAACTTTTTCTAATCCACCCACAATAAGACGTTTTAAATGAAGTTCAATTGCGATACGCATATATAATTCCATATCTAACGCATTATGGTGCGTTGTGAAAGGACGAGCAGATGCTCCACCTGCAATCGCGTGCATCATAGGCGTTTCTACTTCAAGATAACCGTTGTCATCTAAATATCTTCTCATCTCACGAATGATTTTACTACGAGTAACAAATGTTTCACGACTTTCCATACTTGTAATTAAGTCTAAGTAACGTTGACGGTAACGTTGTTCAACATCTTTTAATCCATGGTATTTATCCGGTAATGGACGAAGGGATTTCGTTAAAAGTGTAAATCCTGTTGCTTTTACTGAAAGTTCTCCAACGTTCGTTTTGAACACTTTACCTTCAATACCTACTAAGTCACCTAAATCTGCTGTCGTAAATAATTCGTACTCTTCATCTCCAACAGTATCTTTACGAACGTAAATTTGAACTTGTCCGTGTAAATCTTGAATGTGCGCGAATCCAGCTTTTCCTTTACCGCGTTTTGTCATAATACGACCAGCGATAGAAACAGTGATTTCTTTCTCTTCTAATTCTTCTTTAGAGAATTCTCCATATAGACTTACTAAGTCCGTTGTTGAATTTGTGCGTTCAAATCGTTTACCAAACGGATCGATTCCTTGCTCACGTAAATTATGTAGCTTTTCACGACGAACAAGCAATTGGTCGTTTAATTCTTCGTGGTTCATGTTATCCATGATATTGATATCACTCCAGCTCTATTAATTTTTACAATATATACAGTATAGCATTTTCTACTCAACTAGAAAAACTGCCAGCAACTAACTGGCAGTTCTTCTTTCTTTCACGTAATTATAGGAAGTGTGTAGAAGAATGTCAATCTTCTACATTCCCTTATTAACCAACATAAATTGTTTGTTGTTTCGCTTCTACTTCTTCTACAAATGCACCTAATACATTCGCAAGGTCTTGACGTGTGTTGCAAGTATTGATGCCATTACGCACACTCGCATTACCACGAACACCTTTTAAATACCAAGCCGCATGCTTTCTCATCTCTCTTACAGCAACATTTTCATTCTTTAAATCGATAAGACGATCTAGATGCAACATACATACATCAATTTTCTCGCGCACTGTTGGTTCCGGCATTAATTCACCCGTCTCTAAATACTTTACCGTACGATAAATCATCCACGGATCCCCAAGAGCAGCACGGCCAATCATAACACCATCTACACCAATTTCATCAAGCATACGCTTCGCATCTTGCGGTGTTTCAACATCACCATTTCCAATAACCGGGATATTCACAGCTTGCTTTACTTGTTTAATAATATCCCAATCTGCTTTTCCTTCATACATTTGCACTCGTGTACGTCCATGAACTGCCACTGCCTGTCCACCAGCACGCTCAACAGCTCTAGCATTTTCTATTGCGAAAATATGTTCTTCATCCCAACCTATACGCATTTTAACTGTAACTGGCTTTTCAACAGCATCTACAACTGCCGCTACCATTTCATATATTTTATTTGGATCTAAAAGCCATTTTGCTCCTGCATCACACTTAGTGATTTTTGGTACTGGACAACCCATATTAATATCAATAATGTCTGCTGTCGTATATTTATCTACATATTTCGCAGCATCTACAAGCGTTTCTTTCTCTCCACCAAAAATTTGTAAACTTAATGGCTTTTCTCTCTCGTCGATATATAACATATCTAACGTTCTCTTATTATTAAGTAATATCGCCTTATCACTTACCATTTCAGCACAAACTAAGCCTGCACCAAATTCTTTTACTGTTAAACGGAATGCAGAGTTACACACTCCCGCCATCGGTGCTAGTACAACCGGATTTTTCATCTCAATATTTGCAATCTTTAACACTGGATTTACTCCTTCCTTCATAATTACTTTGGCATTAGTTCATCTATCGAGACCTTTAATGCTTTAGCAACTTCTACTACAAAATCTTGGGAAGGCGATCGATTCCCTCTCTCAACTTCACCTAAAACAGATACAGATACCCCTAATTCTTTAGCAAAACCTTCTTGTGTATAGCCTTTCAGCTTTCGAAAAGCACGAATGCGTCTTCCCCATTTTTCTGCTTCCATACCGTTACTCCCTCTCGCCTTTTCATTTCTTCTACTTGTGAACGTGAAATGTCTTGTTTTATATCTTGATTAATTTCTAACAACGGAACGATAACAAAAGCTCTTTCGAACATCCGCGGATGCGGAACAATAAGATTCTCTGCTTCAATATTTTCTTGATTATAGAGTAAGATGTCAAGGTCGATGGTTCTCGGACCCCATCTAATTTCCCTTTTTCTTCCTAGGTCATTCTCTACTTTTTGCGTTACTTTCAATAATTCTTGTGGTGATAAATTGGTAGAAATTTTTATAACTAAATTTAAAAAGCAACTTTGGTCAGTATAGCCAACTGGATCAGTTTCATACACTGATGAAACATCATCAACTTGGATATACGGACTTTTATTTAAAAACTGAATCGCTTCAGTTAAATACGTATAACGCTCTCCAATATTCGAACCTAATGCAATGTACGCTATATTATTCATGAACGTTCTCTCGTAATTTCTACCGCTACAGCGCGATAATGCCCCGGTATCGGCGGATCTGGTTTAATTACCTTAATTGTACATCGTGAAATACTCTCATATTGTTTCAATATATTTGTAGCGATATTTTCAGCGATGCTCTCTACAAGCTTATACGTTCTATCTTCGACAACTTTCCTACACAATTCAAAAAGCTCTCCATAATTGACAGAATGCTCTAAGTCATCACTTTCTCCTGCACGTTTCAAATCCAATTCTACCGTTAAATCAACTTTAAACCTCTGACCTAATTTATTTTCCTCTGGGAATACACCATGATAACCGTAAAACTCCATATCATGGATATAAATTTTATCCAATTACTTTACCCCCTTACCAATCATCGCATCCATCATTTTAGCCATACGCGCCATTTCTTTCACATCATGAACACGAACAAATTCACAGCCCTTTTCAATACCGAGACAAACGGTAGCTCCAGTTCCCTCAAGACGTTCCTCTACCGGTAAATCTAGTACATGTCCAATAAAGGACTTTCTTGAAGTGCCTAAAAGAACTGGATAACCTAGTACATTTAACTGTTCTAAATTACGCATCGCTTCCAAATTTTGTTCAGGCGTCTTAGCAAAACCAATACCTGGGTCTAAAATAATATTCTCATCTCGTACACCAGCAGCTTTAGCAATTTTAATACTGTCATACAAATCAGCAATCATATCCGCCATTAAATTACGATAACTCATATTGTCACGGTTATGCATTAAGATGATAGGTACATCATAATGAGCTGCAACTTCAGCAATTTTCGGTTCCGCCTTCGCCCCCCAAATATCATTAATAATGTGAGCACCAGCTTCAATTGCTTGTTTCGCAACTTCTGCTTTATACGTATCGATAGAAATAGGCAATTCCACTTCCTTCGAAACCGTTTGGATCATCGGAACAACTCGTTTAATTTCTTCTTCCACCGAAACTTTAGCGAAACCCGGGCGAGTAGATTCACCACCAATATCAATAATATGAGCACCTTCATCTTTCATTTCTTTCGCATGGCGCACCGCAGCATCCACTTCGTTGTAACTCCCACCATCAGAAAATGAATCTGGCGTTACATTTAAAATCCCCATAATTAATGTCTTTTCATTTAAATTCAATGTATATTCGCCGCAGCGCAAATCATAATCCCACTTCAAATTACACATCTCCTCTTCGCAATTCATTTCTACTCCACAATTTCTCTCTCTGCATTTCATAAAGATGCATAAACCTTTTTGTAATCATTCCGACTTTACCCGGGAAATCTCGTCCCTCTATATGATAAAGCGGAACAATTTCTTGAATGGAATTCGTTACAAAAGCTTCATCTGCTGAAAGCAATTCATCTTTCGTAAAGAAACCTTCCTTTATTTCTATACGAAGCTCCTCTGCAACCTTTATAATAAATGCACGAGTGATACCATTTAAAATCCCTGTTTTTAGCGAAGGCGTATACAAAACATTGTCTTTCACAAAAAAGAGATTCGAAACAATACCCTCTGCAACATAACCTGCTTCAGTAAGAAAAATACCTTCCTTATCCACAACATTTCCAATTTCGCGTTTCCCTAAAATGTTATTTAAATAATGATGGGACTTCAAGCGAAACGCACCCTCTGGTGTATTTCGCACTTGTTTTAAAACAACCCCTTCTTTTTCCACTATATCCCCTGGGGCTGGTAAAGGTTTTATAAAAACAATAACCGACGGCTCTTCATACATTTCGGTTTGCAATCCTATTTCATCTACACCCGCCGATACATTGAAACGAACATATGCATGCTCCAATTCATTCTTAACGAGGAGATTTTTCAAAATAAGCATTACATCATCTTTTGTCATTGTCCATTTGATTTGCAATGTATCTAGCGCATCTATTAAACGTTTATAATGATCATCCAACAAGAAAGGATGACCATTATAAATACGAAACGTCTCAAAAACTCCAAGTCCGTATAAATAACCATGGTCATAAGGAGAAATTTTCGCTTCATTCGCTTCTACATATTCACCATTTACGTAAATTAACACGATGCCACGCTTGGACTATATTTGCGAATGAAATTCTGTAATAATTCTTTCCCATGAGAAGTCATAATAGATTCCGGATGGAACTGCACACCTTCAATCGGTAATGTTGTATGACGAAGCGCCATAATTTCCCCTTCCTCTGTCCAAGATGTTACCTCTAAGCAATCAGGTAACGTCTCTTTCTTAACAATAAGGGAATGATAACGCGTTGCAGTAAATGGATTAGGAATGTCCGAGAAAATCGTCTTTCCATCATGATGCATAGGCGACGTTTTCCCATGCATTAATCGCTCTGCTCGAACAACTTCTCCACCAAAGACTTGCGCAATAGATTGATGCCCAAGACAAACTCCAAAAATCGGAAGCTTTCCTGCAAAGTATTTAATAGCTTCCATACTAATTCCCGCTTCATTCGGACTACATGGACCTGGTGAAATCATTAAGAAATCTGGTTTCATATTCTCAATATCTGCAATAGTCACTTCATCATTACGCTTAATAACAAGCTCTTGTCCAAGTTCTCCAAGAAATTGCACTAAATTAAATGTAAAAGAATCATAATTATCAATCATTAATATCATTTCTCTCACCTAACCGTTTCTTCGCTACTTTCTTTTGCACGCCATAAAGCAATTGCCTTTTTTAACGACTCTTTATATTCATTTTTCGGATTTGAATCAATTACAATTCCCGCTCCTGCTTGCACATGCGCTTGCCCATCTTTAGCAAGAAGCGTTCTAATTACAATATTCAATTCCGTATCTCCAGAATAACCAATCCAACCAATTGAACCTGTATAAATCCCTCGTCGAACAGGTTCTAATTCTTCAATAATTTCCATCGTACGTATTTTCGGGGCACCGGTAATTGTTCCACCAGGGAATACAGCTTTCACTAAATCGAAAGCATCCTTATCTTCTTCCACCTCACCACGCACATTAGAAACGATATGCATAACATGTGAGTACTTTTCAATTACCATAAATTCATCTACTTCTACAGTGCCATATTTACAAACGCGCCCTAAATCATTTCGTTCTAAATCTACAAGCATTACATGCTCCGCTCGTTCCTTTTCGTTCTCAATTAATTCCCTCGCTAATTCTTCATCCTCTTGTTCATTCGCACCGCGGGATCTTGTACCAGCAATTGGTCTTGTACTTACTTCTTGCCCTTGTTTTTTAATTAGCAATTCAGGCGAAGCACTAACAATTTGAAAATCCCCAAGCTCCAAGTATCCCATATATGGAGATGGATTAATTTTACGAAGACTTGTATAAATTTCTAGCGGATGCGTTTGTAAAGTTCTTTCTTGCCTTGTCGACAAGTTTACTTGAAACACATCACCATTTCCAATATATTCTTGAATACGTTCAACAGCCTTCATAAAGCCTTCTTCTGTAAAAGCAACCGCTTCATTTTTCTTTTCAGGACGTTCAAACGGCATAGTCACTTCAGGCACTTCTGCCGCCCAAAGATTCTTCCATTCATGTAATCGTTCTTCCGCCTCTGCATGCTTATCTACATAATGTGTAATAATCCACAATACTTTTTCTTCTTGATCATAGACGAACACATCGTCAAATAATAAAAAGAATATATCGGGTATATTCAGATCATCCTCTGCAAGAGAAGGGAGTTTTTCGATATAACGGATACAATCATAACTAAAGTAGCCAATCGCACCACCTTGAAACGGCGGGTACTCTGGATTGTAGTCTGTTTTCCATTTTTCCATATATTCTTGCATTAAATCTAATGGATTCCCTCGCTTTATTGTTTCCTTACCACTTTCGCTTATATGTAACGTTTCACCCTTCCCTTGGATTACCGCTACTGGGTTTAACCCCACTATGTTATAACGACCGCCACGTCCGCTTTCTAGCAAAATATGTTGCGGCTTATCCTGAGAAAGAAATTTATATTGCTTAAAGAAATCTAACTGATATGGAATAGAAAGCGCTAAAGATTTTCTTCGTTGCATATCAACACCCCGTCTTCTTTTATCCCACCCTCTTAGATTAACCACCTCAAACTACATAAGCTCTTTATATAGAAAATGATTATACTCGAAGGTTAGTGAAAATAAATTAATTATACTACCTCTTATTTTACATGAAGTTTTCTAGTCAATCACTCTTTTCCTATTTCCAATCCAAAAAGAAAAAAGCATCCTTTTTCAAGGATGCTTTTCAATCACATTCAATTATGATTCAAATTGATAAAGTGGTGTACTTAAATAACGTTCACCGTTACTTGGAATAATAACAAGTACTTTTTTCCCTTTACCTAATTTTTTCGCAACTTCTGTCGCTGCATAAATAACTGCTCCTGAAGAGATACCAACTAAAATACCTTCCTCTTTAGCCACTCTTCTCGCATATTCAAACGCTTGCTCTGTTTTTACTTGAATAATTTCATCATATACCTTTACATCCAATGTCTCTGGGATGAATCCCGCCCCAATTCCTTGGATTTTATGTGGCCCCGGCTTCCCACCAGATAATACTGGTGAGTCCGCAGGTTCTACTGCATAAATTTTAATATCTTTATACGCTTCCTTCAGCACTTCACCAGCACCAGTAATTGTTCCACCTGTACCAATACCTGCAATAAACGCATCTAATTGATCACCCATTTGTTCAACAATTTCTGGACCTGTTGTTAAACGATGAATTTCTGGATTTGATTGATTTTGGAACTGTTGCGGTATAAAGTAGCCATGCTCTTTCGCTAATTCAGTCGCTTTACGAATTGCCCCACCCATTCCTTCAGGACCTGGAGTCAATACTAATTCAGCACCGTAAGCACGTAATAAATTACGACGCTCAATACTCATTGTTTCTGGCATTACTAAAATCGCCTTATATCCTTTAGCGGCCGCTACCATCGCTAAACCAATTCCTGTGTTACCACTTGTTGGCTCAATGATTGTATCGCCTTCTTTTAATAACCCTTTCTTTTCAGCATCTTCAATCATAGCTAATGCAATACGATCTTTAACACTGCTCCCAGGATTCATAAATTCTAATTTTAAGTATACATCTGCGCTGTCTGATTCTACGATGCGGTTCAACTTAACGATCGGCGTTTTCCCGATTAATTCTGAAACTGATTGTGCCACTCGCATTCCTGTCACTCCTAACACCGAGTATTTTTATTGGTTTTATCTATATTTAGATTTTGTCAGAAAATTCCCTGTTTGTCAATCTATCCGAGCGAACAATTCTCCACCCAAACTTCCTTATTACAAGTTCACAATTATGCTTGTAATATCTTCTTTAGAGAATTTATATCGTTCATTACAGAAATGACAGTGCACTTCCGTCTCTTCTTCTTCTTCACGAATTTGCTCTAATTCTGTTTTACCTAAACTAATTAACACACTCTCAATACGTTCACGTGAGCAAGTGCAATTAAATTGAACATCCATAGTTTCTAATACCTTTACTTTATCTTCCCCAAGAACTGCATATAGTAGCTCTTCTGGAGAAAGACCTTGTTCGATCAATGTTGATACAGGAGGGATTTTTTGCAAACGATCTTCAATGAATGCAATTGTTTCTTCCTGTGCGCCCGGCATAATTTGAAGGATAAATCCACCCGCCGCTAATACGCTGTCATCTCCATTTACAAGAACACCAACACCAACAGAAGAAGGCGTCTGTTCAGAAACTGCAAAATAGTACGTGAAGTCTTCTCCTAATTCACCTGAAACAATTGGAGATTGACCAATAAACGGCTCGCGCATACCAATATCTTTAATTACAGTTACAAATCCTTCTGTTCCCACCGCTTGATATACACGTAGTTTTCCTTGTTCTGTTCCTTCAAAATCAACATGCGGATTCGTTACATAACCACGTACATCCCCATTTGCATGAGCATCCACTAAGATTGGACCAATCGGACCGTTACCCTCTACCTTAATTGTTAACTTTTGATTACCTTTTAACATCGCACCCATCATTGTACCCGCAGTTAAAGAACGGCCAAGCGCTGCTGAAGCAGTTCTCCACGTGTCGTGACGTCTTTGCGCTTCACTTACTGTATTTGTTGTACGCACACTATACGCACGTACTTCTCCATCAAATGCTAAAGCTTTTACTAAATAATCTTTCATACTTATTTATTCACCTTTCTCATACTGTAAATTTGCATTACGTTCATATAACATATACAAACCTTTTAACGTTAAAAACGGATCTACGATATCAATTACATTTGATTCTTCTGAAATTAATTTCGCTAATCCACCTGTTGCAATAACTTTTGGTTCCTGTTTAGCTTCCTCTTTCATACGCTTAACAATACCTTCCACTTGTCCAACATATCCGTAAAGAATACCAGATTGCATCGCACTTACTGTATTCTTCCCAATAACACTACTTGGTTTTGTAATTTCAATACGAGGAAGTTTTGCCGCTCTACTATATAAGGCTTCCGCTGAAATCATAATTCCCGGTGTAATAACTCCACCCATGTAATGCTTCTCTTCGTTAATATAACAATATGTGGTAGCCGTACCGAAATCGACAATAATAAGCGGACTTCCATATAAATGGATTCCCGCTACTGCATTTACAATTCGGTCTGCGCCTACTTCACGCGGATTTTCATATTTAATATTTAGCCCTGTTTTTATCCCGGGCCCTACTACAAGCGGTTTAATTTTAAAATACTTTTCACACATGCGCTCTAAAGCAAACATAATTGGTGGTACAACTGAAGACACAATAATACCTTTCACATCTTCAAATGAAAGACCCTCATGCTCAAGTAACTGCTTTACAAGCATTCCATATTCATCTTCCGTCTTGTGACGATCTGTTTCCATACGCCAATGCTGACGAAGTTCCCCATCTTGAAATACGCCTAGTACAGCATTTGTGTTCCCTACATCCAATACAAAAATCATATTCTCACCACTTATCTTATTTAATCTATATTTATGTAGTATGTATAAAACTTATAAAAACATCATATCACACATACTTATATAATCAGCTTTTCTATCCTCATCATTTTACAAAAAGATTACTCTCTATTTCAATTTTTAATACTAATTTTATTAAAAATTTTTCCGACTTAGTATTTTTCTACAAATAAAAAAGGAGTGACAATTGTCACTCCTTTATCTCTTACTTATCTTCTACGTCTTCATCGTCCTTCTTCATATTGATGTTTACTTTTACATCATCTGAAGATGTTGGGCGCTCTGGCAATCTGCCGTAATCATATAAATGATTAATTTGCTCTGCATCTAACGTTTCTACTTCAAGTAACGTTTTCGCAATAATATCTAGCTTATCACGTTTTTCAGTAAGAATTTGTTTCGCGCGGGCATAACATTCTTTTATAATCGTTTGCATTTCCACATCGATTTCATGTGCAATTGCATCACTGTAGTTTTGTTCTGAATGGAAGTCTCTTCCTAAGAACACTTGACCACCTTGCGAGCTACCGAATTGCATCGGTCCAAGCTTATCACTCATACCGAACTCCGTAACCATACGTCTTGCAATACCAGTCGCACGTTGGAAGTCGTTGTGAGCACCTGTGCTTGCTTCACCAAACACAATCTCTTCAGCTACTCGACCACCAAGTAAACCAGTGATTTTATCAAGTAACTCTGGTTTTGTCATGAAGTAACGATCTTCTTTCGGAAGCATTACTGCATATCCACCAGCTTGACCACGAGGGACAATTGTTACTTTATGAACGATATCTGCTTCATCAAGGACAACACCAATTACAGTATGGCCAGCTTCATGGAATGCAACGATATTACGTTCTTTTTCAGAGATAACACGACTTTTCTTAGCTGGACCTGCAATAACACGATCCGTCGCTTCATCAATGTCACTCATATCAATTTTCTTCTTATCTTGACGCGCAGCTACTAAAGCAGCTTCGTTTAATAAGTTTTCAAGATCGGCACCAGAGAACCCTGGTGTACGAGTTGCAATTGCTCTTAAGTTAATATGATCATCAAGCGGTTTATTACGAGCATGTACTTTAAGTACAGCTTCACGACCATTTACATCTGGACGATCTACTGTAATTTGACGGTCAAAACGACCTGGACGTAATAATGCTGGATCAAGAATATCGGGACGGTTTGTTGCAGCGATGATAATAATACCTTCGTTTGCACCGAATCCATCCATTTCAACAAGTAATTGGTTCAGCGTTTGCTCACGCTCATCATGGCCACCACCAAGACCTGCGCCACGTTGACGTCCTACTGCATCAATTTCATCAATGAAAATGATACAAGGAGCATTTTTCTTTGCATTTTCGAATAAATCACGTACACGGGATGCACCGACACCGACAAACATCTCTACGAAGTCAGAACCACTGATAGAGAAGAACGGAACGCCAGCTTCACCTGCAACAGCACGTGCTAATAAAGTTTTACCTGTACCTGGAGGTCCCACTAACAGAACACCCTTAGGAATACGGGCACCAACTTCAGCAAACTTACGAGGATCTTTCAAGAATTCAACTACCTCAACAAGCTCTTGTTTCTCTTCATCCGCTCCAGCAACATCTCTGAAACGAACTTTTTTCTTTTCGTCATTATATAACTTCGCCTTACTTTTCCCGAAGTTCATAACACGGCTACCGCCGCCTTGAGCTTGGTTTAATAAGAAGAAGAATAAAATGAAGATAATGACAAACGGAATGATAGAAGTAAAGAAGGTTACCCAAGCACTTGTTTCTTCTGCTGGTTGATACTTAACTTCAGCACCTTGCGCTTTATCATTAATTTTCTTTTGTAATTCCTCAGTATTTGGTGCATAAGTAACAAATTGTTCTCCTTGGCTAGAAGTATTAAATTGTCCTTTTACCTCAAACACACCATTTTTCGGTTGAAGTTGCACATTGCGCACTTCACCTTTTTCTAGTTTAGTAATGAATTTATCGTAGCTAACTGATGTCGTTTTTTGCGTTGAACCATTAAAATAGCTCACGATTCCAATTACTACTAGGAATATCAGTAAATAAAAGATGGTATTACGGAAGATACGATTCATTCCTAACCTCCTCTCACGGCATAAACACTATTGTAAATCGTAACATAGAAAAACTTTCCTATACAATTGTAACGCCTGTATTTAATTAATTTGAGTAAACGCTTGGTTTTAATACTCCTACATAAGGAAGATTACGGTACTGCTCTTTATAATCTAATCCATATCCTACAACAAACTCATGTGGGACAGTAAATCCAACATAATCCGCTTTCAAATCTACCTTGCGGCCTGTTGGTTTGTCTAATAACGTAACAATTTTTACAGACTTCGCTTTACGATATTTAAATAGGTCCACTAAGTAACTTAGCGTAAGACCGCTATCAATAATATCCTCAACGATTAAAATATCGCGACCTTCTACAGAAGTATCAAGATCTTTTAAAATTTTCACTTCGCCTGTTGAAACAGTAGAGTGACCGTAACTAGATACAGCCATAAAATCCATTTCAAGATATGTATCTGTTCTCTTTAATAAATCTGCCATGAATGGCATTGCGCCTTTTAATACACCAATTGCAAGAGGTACTGTGTTTTTATAATCCTCTGCAATAATTGCACCTAATTCGCGCACCTTTTCTTGTATTTGTTCTTCAGAAATTAATACTTTTTCGATATCTTGATTCATCATTTCATTATCCTCCCGGAAGACTCCTTGCTTTTGTAGTGAATAATCATATATTTATCCTTCTTTGCCATCTCTTTCGAAACAGCAAATGCAGATCGCTTCAACAAGGGTATCCAAATAATATTCCCACTTGCATCACAAACGACCGGCCATGCTTCTCTTTTTTCTCTTGGTACTTTTGCTTCGATAAAAATAGTTTTTATCTTTTTTGTGCCATTCATACCTTGTATTGACATGCGATCTCCATTTTCCCTAGAACGAATACGAAGTGGATATGATATATCATTATACTTAGCAACAAATACTGTTTCATTCATGTTACTTGGTATATCTTCGCTCACCTCTATTACAAGTTCATCCCCGTTCGATAGCGTAATTGTCCCGGGTACTGATAAATCTTGCGAAAAAGGAGAAACAATTTCTTGTTTAAATCCAAAGCTACACTCCTCGTATGTGCGAACAATTTTTAAATCACCTGGGAAATCAAGTGAACCCGAAGGTTGTGTCCGCTTAAAAAATTCAATCACTTTGTCAATATGTATAGAGGAAAGAGAAGATGGAATCTTATATTCATAAAGATAGTTTAATATTAGTTGAATCCCTCTTCTTTGTAAAGGCATAGACATGGATTCAAAGGCAGGAATTGATAAGCTAATTTGTTTATCACTTTTTTTTGTAATTACTCTATTCATTTTCTCAAAAGCTAATTCCTGCAAATAAGCCTCATCCTCTTGCATCTGCACGCTAAATTTTTGAAATTTCTCATGCACTTGTGGATTTTCTTCTTTCAAATGAGGAAGGACATATTTACGTAATCGATTCCTTGTATATACTTCCTTTTTATTACTCGGATCTATACGGGGAATTAAATTTAGCTCATTACAGTAATTAACAATTTCTTCCTTCGTTACTCCAAGTAAAGGCCTAATTAAATATCCATTATGAAAAGGACGCTTCACTGCAATTCCTGCATACCCTTTCGGAGTACTCCCTCGTACAAGGCGCATTAAAATCGTTTCTACTTGATCATCTCCATGATGCCCAAGAGCTACATATCTCGCATCATATTTCTTCATTATTCTTTCCAAAAATGCATATCTGCATTCTCTAGCAGCAACCTGCGCATTCATTCCGTATTGCTGTTGATATTGCGACACGTTAACCCTTATCGTTTCGCAAGTAACTCCCAGTCCTTTGCAAAGATCCTGCACAAACTGTAGATCCTCATGAGATTCATCGCCTCTAAACATATGATCCACATGCGCTACTACAATTTCCAACTGTTTTTCTGCCCTTTTTTCTAACAAATAATATAGAAGAGCTAAAGAGTCAGGGCCACCCGAAACTCCTACAACAATTGTTGAACATTCCTTTAATACATCATGCTGCTTTACAAAGTCATCTACCTTTTCAACAAATGTATCTTTCAACTTCGTAATCACCTTTCATTAAACAAGAACAGCAACGTTAGTTACCTTGTCTATAATGGTACAACTTTTACAAACATTGTGCAAAAAAAAGATATACAAAAATTACATTTTTATCTTACATCCTCCGCACATATTCAAAAAAATAATAACATTACCTTTTAAAGCAAAAAAACCTAGGAATTCGCCTAGGTTTTTCAGAATAGACTATATGAATCAATAGCAGATAAAAAGCCCGATTGGTACGGGCTTTTTATCTGCGGGGATGGAGAACCCCCCACTGATTAAAGTTTTACTTTATTGCGCCTGCATTCCTACAATTGGAATCGTAGCCCACTTCGGCATATTCTTCTTTACTTTCGCCACAACAATTGTCATATCGTCATTTATATAACCATCACAAGAACGAATCACTTCTTCCATAATGATATCAGCAATTTCTTGCGGGTCCTCGGTTTGCAGTTCCTTAATTTTTCGTTTCATCCATAATTCATGGTTCTCCACATGCTGCGCTCCTTCAAAAATACCATCGCTCATCATAATAAGAATATCGCCCGTTTTTAATTGCTCACCCACTACATCAACCTCAACATCTTCAATGATCCCCATTGGCAAATTACTTGCTTCAATTTTCAAAATATTATTTGCGCGTTTAACAAAACTCGGCGTCGATCCGATCTTTAAAAATTTCGCATTCGCATCCCGTAAATCTACCATCGCCAAATCCAGTGTTGTAAACATCTCTTCTGTCGTTCTTAAAGAAAGAATTGAATTGATCGATTTAATTGCTATTTCCTCATCAATACCTGATTGAAGTATCTTTTGTAATAATTTTACCGTTTCCTTACTCTCCATATGAGCTCGTTGCCCATTTCCCATACCGTCACTAATCGCAAGTGCATATTTACCCACACTCAAATCCATCATCGCATAAGAATCCCCCGAAACAAACCCACCGCCTTTTGCAGCTGTAGCCAATCCCGTATCAAGAGAATACGTCTTTGCTGAACCAAATGATATTAAACTGTGACCATTTGGATAAGAAGACTTTTCTTCATGTTTAACGACAATATTTTCTTTTAGAATATCCGAAAGCATCGGCGCAACTAATTTTTCGCACTCACCATGCTCATTAGATGCAGCCGGAATTAACATCTCAATATCAATGCTCCCTCTATCTAAACAATAAATATCAACATGCTCCACTTCGACGCCAAAATCACGAAACGCTTGCAAAATTTGTTCTTCCTGTACTTGATGATTTTCTCGCTCTCTTTGTATTTCCTGTGCGAAATCCTCCATAACTTTTGATACGCCTAATAATTGCTCCGCTACTATTCTGCGATTTTCTTTCATTTGTTTTCGTAATTTTTGTCCCTCATAAAAGTGATCTAATTCACCGGCTACTAAATCTGTTACTTTCTTACCTCTCACACAATGCTTGTCCCATTCACGAACTAACTTCCGATTATGCTGCAGTGTTCCTTCTTCCGTTTCACTCATTATTTGTTTCATATAATCATACGTTTTGTCAAAATTAACCACCCAGCATTGATCCTTTTTAAAGCACGTTTGACATGTTTTCGCAGTAATTGTACTTAAAAATAAATCTGCCTCTGTTTCTTTATCTTCCTCCTCCACATAACCATATACAGAAAAGCTATTAGATAAAGCCGCAAACACATTTGCAAATTGATTAATTTTGTTCGCTGTAACATCGCGCATTCTTCTTAAATATTGTTGTTGATCTTGTGAATGCTCTTGTGTTCCCGGCATAAATTTAGCAATGCGATCCAGAACAAGTTTCGGTGTTAATAAAAAGAAAACAATTGCCACACCTGATTCAATTAAAGTTGTTACAATGTTCGTTTGCTTATCTACATATAATGTAATTAAGCTTGTCCCAATTAACAAACCTAAACTAACGCCTAGACGCTTCCCTTCTTTCAATAACCCTCCAAGCAATCCAGAAAAAGCAAGAAGGCTAAGCTGAGACAAACTGGACACATTCGCTAAACTTAATATTAAGCCGGTGACAACCCCAACTGTGGATCCTGTAGCAGCGCCGGCGATGAAGGCAAATACTAACACTAAATATCTAGTGAAAATATGTTGAATAGAAGCGTCATATACAAACCAATCCGTCGTACCTGTTAAAACAGATGCTAGTAATATAATTAAACAAACAATTTCTTCTGTCTCTAATGCTTGTTGTTTCCCTTTCCTTTCTACTAAGAGCGGAACACTTTGTAAAAATATCATCGTTAATACGAAACTTAGCCCTGCTTCAATCGTGCTAACGAGCAAATCGTACATGGTGATAGTTTGCTGTGCAAAATATACAACAACTAAATGTGCGGTTAATGCGGAGATAAATACTTGGAATGGTACAAGTCCAACAGTTTTACGTGTAAACCGACTAAAGAAGATATTATAAATGAAGAAAGTAAAGATAGACGCGAAAGTAAAAAATAAATTATCTATCGAAACTGAAAGTGCTCCTCCCATTAAAGCTAGGAATGCGAGCGGCATTTTATCTCGCTTCATAACATAAACGGCAGCGAAAAACGGTAATGCAAACGGTAAAATGTTTGTTAATATATACGCTCTTCCCAAAAGAAAACCAATAACAACAATAATAAATCCCCATCTAAAGAAAACTTGTTCAAACTTCATTCGCAACTTACTCGTCCACTTTATTCCTCCAAGCTGACTTTCATTCATTGCCAATGCACTTGTATTCATAGTATTCCTTCCTGCTTTAGGCATATTTTTAACACCACCTGCATAGTTTAATTACTGTCATTATAAAAGATGCTTATTGGGATTTTTGTCAAAACAACAGTTTTCACTTTTATAATCGTTCGACTTTTTATTCGAAATAACTCTACATATATACATAGTATGTAATTTATCTCCCTTTATTATATTGAAGATTCAGAAAATTTAAGGTGATTTTGTAGAAGTATTGTATGTCTTACTTTTTTATTTAACAAAAAAAGATCATGCAAGTTTGCATGATCTTTTTAGATGACCCGTACGGGATTCGAACCCGTGTTACCGCCGTGAAAGGGCGGTGTCTTAACCACTTGACCAACGGGCCGTTAAATTAAATATAGCGGCGGAGGGGATCGAACCCCCGACCTCACGGGTATGAACCGTACGCTCTAGCCAGCTGAGCTACACCGCCATGTCGTCTTATTTAACGGACAATTAGTATCTTACATCAGATATCATTTAAAGTCAACACATCTCAAAAACTTTTTTAAAAAATATATTTTCGCATATAAAAAAGCACCCTGAGCCATCACTCTGGGTACCTCTCTATATGTTAAAAACTAAACGTTCTTATTATCCGCGACGTGCGCCACGGCCACCACGTTTAGACTCTGTGTTACGCTTTAAAGAAGTTAAACGATCTTCGCTATCCTTTAAGAAGCGTGCCATCTTTTGCTCAAATGTTTCTTTTGGAGCTCGGTCGTTACCGCCACCGCGATTATCTCTGTTGAAAGAGCGATTATTACGTTGTGGACGTCCAGAACGTTGTTGATCACCACCGCGTTGGTATTCACCGCGTGGACGATCTCCTTCTGTTTTTTCACGTTCTTTCGCTTTTTTAATAGATAGACCAATTTTCCCATCTTTTTCAACATTAATAACTTTTACTTCTACTTGGTCGCCCACTTTTAAGTGATCATTAATATCTTTCACATAATTATCAGCAACTTCACTAATATGAACAAGACCCGTTAAGCCTTCTGGCAGCTCCACAAAAGCCCCAAAATTTGTAATACCTGTTACTTTACCCTGTAACTTGCTGCCTACCTCGATTGACATAAAAAAAATGCTCCTCCTTAGTGATTAAAAAGTCAAATTTTACTTTATTATATATAATCCTAAAATATAGTGTCAATAAGACATACTTTACTTAGAAACAGGAAAAATTATCTCCCCTTTTCCGGAGAAGAAATAATCCCTTCTAGCAATCTTTAATACGTACTCTTCATCATTTAACTTTTGAACTTCGTCTTTTAGACTTTTTTCTTTATTCGTTAATGAATCTAGTTCTTTTTTCATGTCCTTAACTTTTGCTTCTTTTGCTTTAATGGAACTGTTTTGTTGATAAAAAGTTACACTAATACTCGCAATAATTGTAAAAGCAAAGACAAGAAAAACCGCTAAACGGCGATAAAGTCGCTTCCTGTTCTCATCCGTTTGTATTATATGCTCTTTAACAGGATTTGGACTCTGTTTTTCGATTGTTCTTTGTCTCAGTTCCCTCATTTCCGAGGTCCCCCTAACTTCTTTTTTATACGCTCCCATAGTTGGAAGATGTGTCCCTTCAATTTTGCTATATATTGCAGGAACCCTACATGTTTCATTATAAAAAGTTTAACACGATTAGGGAGAAGTTTCCATATGAGCAAAGCAATAAATCGAACAGGCCAGAAAAAAACTTTCCATATGAAAAGTAATATCCAAATCACCATTTTCCATAACACATGTCCAATTGAAAGCAGTATACGAAATAAGAATAATATAAATGCAATAAATAGCTGCGCTATAATAATAACAGGTTTTATCATGAGTAGCTGTATAATTCGAACAAAAAAATGTGTTGTTTGCACAAAAATATAGATGAGAAAATTTAACAACCTCATGTATAGTGCTTTCAATAAGCTTTGATATGCCGCAAAACCACATAATAATGCCAAAAATACATATATACGTAGTTCAGCTTCATTTACGAGAAGTAATACATAAAAAACGAATAATGCTTGGACAACCCAAAATAGTATATCATGTATAAATACAAGCCAACGTTTACGTTCCTGACGCTTTAAAAAACGTTGGTATGTATCTAATGATGCTCCAATCCAAGCACCCATTCCGATCATCGAAAGCATTGTATACAACTGAATTGTTAGGCTCATTTAAACAACTTACTAAAGAAGCCTTTAGTTTTCTCCCCTTGATTCTCATCAATATACAACATCTCATGAATCTTGCCTTTAATCGATACAACACCTTTTTCCACATCTAAATTCTTCATTTGCAAGTTTTGTCCACGAATTGTTAAAAAACCCATCACAGTCTCGAGTAAAAATTCTTCGCTATCAAAACTCTCTACTTGTTTTACACCAGTAATATCGATCACACGCCTACCACGCATAATAATATCATGCTCTACAGAAACATTTTGTTGATTAGAAGACATAGGTGAGTAACCATTATTCACGAAAATCCCCCCATAGCTTTATACTAGCTAATAGTAATGTATGAAGGGATAGCATATTTTAGAACAAGCCCTCTTCTGCTTTTACTTTTTCTTCGCGAACTAGGCTATACATATTTGCTGCATCTTCTTTTTTTGTTGTTTCTTTCAATTCATTTACTTTCACCGTTACTATTTTTTGACCGAAACGAATTGTTAATTCATCAGCCACTTTCACATCTGAACTCGCTTTTGCGACTTGACCATTGATAGATATTCTTCCTTGATCAGATACTTCTTTTGCTAATGTTCTTCTTTTAATTAAACGTGACACTTTCAAAAATTTATCTAGACGCATATCAAATCCCCCTATTAACGCTCTGTTTGCTTTGCCTCTTCCCATAAAACATCCAACTGTTCTAATGACAGATCTTGCATTTCTTTATTCATTTCAGCTACTTTTGCTTCCATGTATAAAAAACGCCCCATAAATTTCTCATTAGTTGAACGTAATGCTTCTTCTGGATCTAATTTATAATGACGAGCTATGTTAACAAATGCAAATAGTAAATCGCCAAATTCACCTAGCATCTTTTCCTCATCCATATTTATAACTTCTTGCTGGAATTCTTGCCATTCTTCTAGGGCTTTCTCTATCATTGGCTGTACATCAACCCAATCAAATCCAACCTTTCCAGCTTTCTTCTGAATTTCGTAGGCACGCATTAATTGCGGCAAACTTTTTGGAATTCCAGTTAAAACAGATTCTTTTACGAATCCCTTTTCTTGTTTTTTAATTTCTTCCCAATTCGCAATCACTTCTTCAGCATTATTTACATCTGTATTTCCAAACACATGTGGATGACGACGAACCATTTTCTCCGATAAAGTTCGAATAATATCATCGATGGAGAACCAACCTTCATCCTCTCCAATTTGGGCATGAAGCATGACTTGTAATAATATATCACCTAGCTCTTCTACTAAGTGATCATCGTCCTCTTCATCAATTGCTTCCAATACTTCATAAGCTTCCTCAATTAAATACTTCTTTAAAGATTGATGTGTTTGCTTTTTATCCCACGGACAACCATTCGGTCCACGAAGGTCTGCAATAATTTCTCTCAGTACATCAAACTGTTGATACAAGGATGCACGTTCCTGAACTGGTGGTACATACACACTCGTTAAATTATTCAATTCTGTTTCATGATCTAACATGTACAACGGTACCTTTTTGACTTGTTCAAACGAAGTTCCTGCAGCTGTTACGATATACACTTCATAATCATCTGGCAATATTTCCATTAATGTTAACTTCACATCTGAAGCAACGAACGCATCATACACTTGGCAAAAGATTAAATGTTGACGTAATTCTAATTGCCCTCTTTCAAATGATGTAGCATCAATTAATTGGAATCCTTCAATCGGATCGATTTTTAAACTTGCGAACATTGGATCAAGGAAACTTTGTCCACCTTCAATTCGCACTTCAACATTTGCTACTTCTCCTTTTTCTAAAAGTAGCTGAACTGTTCTTTCTGCTACTAGCGGATGACCTGGAACAGCATAAATAATTTCTGCACCTTCAGCTTGTTCTAGCAATGTATTCGCAATTGTTTCATATACAATTTCAAATGTATCATGCGCTTCATATATATTGTCGAAAGCCGTATATTTTATACCTTCTTTCTCCAACTCTTCTATAACCGGGTGCTCCTTCGTTCTAACAAACATATGGTCTGCTACTTTTATCTTTCGGTATACGCCCATCGTCAGCTGATCTAATTCACCAGCACCTAATCCTAAAATAGTAATGATTCCACTCACAACCTGTCACCTCTATCCACTCTTCTTCAATGAACCTTCTTTTTTCTCTTTTTTCATAACGGATCCTAATTCTTCTTTTGTAAATACACGTAATTTTAAAATTAAAAACATGTATGTCAATCCGCCAATAGCTACACCTAACAACGCTTCAAATGTCGCGATTCCTCTATGATTCCCATCAATTACTAACCCAGACATTTGTAACACACGAATAAACATTATTAATACAAATCCCATACTGATACCACTAATAACTATACCGAACATCTTCTGCTTATTAATAAGCGACCCCGATACAGATTGCATAAGTAATACACTATTTAACAAGGCAATTACAACAAGCGCAATTAAAGTTGCAATCGCAGCTCCTTTAACTCCAAAATGCGGCATTAACATATAGTTTAAAACTAACTTCAAACAACCTCCAAATACAACGAATATTGCTGGTTTTAATGTTTGTCCCAGCCCTTGTAAAATAGAAGCAGTTGTAATTGACAATGAACTAAATAAAATAGATAAAGATAAAATCGATAACACATCTGACCCATCACTATTCTCAAATAACATAATATTTGTAGGCTGAATAATGCAAGTTAATCCGATGGCTGCTGCAAATCCAATAACAAGTGTTATTTTCATCGCTAACTTTACCTTTTCTTGAATAAAAGCAAGATCTCCTCTTTCCTTTGCCGCTGTAATAATCGGAATAAGTGACAATGAGAAAGACGTTGTCACGACAGTACCTAATTGCATGAGAGGGATACTTCTGTCATAAACACCTTTTAGTACCTTTGCACTTTCAGCCTGTTCCCCTGCCCCAATGAGTAAAGTATAGAAGGAAACCGAATCTGCCATTTGTATAAAAATAAGGACTAAATTACTAACACAAATAGCTATTCCTTGCCAAAAAAAGATTTTAACAATTCTTCTTTTTCCCCCAACTCTCTTCAAGCTTTTAAAGAAAATGGCGCGAAAATCATGACGCATATAAAGTAAAAGTACGATAATTCCAATAAGCCCGCCTGCAATCGAACCTAACATAGCACCTGCACCGACTGTATATAGATCAAATCCGTGAGCAATAAGGAATAGTGATAAAAAGACAATAATAGATACACGAATCGTTTGTTCAATTACTTGTGAAACAGCCGTCGGCATCATATTATTAAATCCTTGAAAATATCCTCTCGCTACGGATAAGAATGGCATTAATATGAATGAAAATGAAATAACACGTAATAACTTATATAAGTGTACATCACCCATAGCCGATGCAATCGTTTCGGCACCAAAGAACAATGTGAAAAACCCTATAAAGCCAATTCCTAATAAAAACCAAAAAGATACACAAATTATTTCTTCTGCTTCTTTTTGTTTTCCTCTTTCTAATCTTTCTGCAACCATTTTTGAAATTATAATAGGGAATCCATAAGTAGCTAAAATTAAACAAAATCCATAAAACGGATAAATTTGTTGGTAAATATAAAAACCAACATCTCCCGCTATGTTTTGATATGGAATACGGTAAAAAGCGCTTAATACTTTTGTAATAAAACTTGCGATCGTTAATATAATAGCCCCACGCCAAAAGGCTTGATACTTCTTCGCTTCCATACAAGAAAACTCCTTTTTCTATTCTCACCTTTCGTATTATATCACAAAGAAAAAACAGGCTCCCTTACACCCACGAGTAATAAAGAGTTCTTACAAAACTAAAAATGTTCAACGAAAAAAGGTAGCAAAGCGCTACCTTCATTCAATATACCTATATCTCCAAATAATTGATTTTTCAAAAGAAATATCATAATTAGGAAAGATTGCAACTTCTAAAATTATATATCTTTACTGCTCCATTTGCTTCGCTAAGAAGCTCGCTGCTGTATTTACTGACTTATGCTCTACTTCACTTATAATAGCCTCTTTAGAGAAGATAATAACAGCTCCAATTGGATCCCCATTCGCAACAATCGGGCCAATTGTATAGGAGCTAACTTTTTCTGTTACTCCATCAATAATTGAAATTTCGCTTTCGTCCGTCATAATTACAGACTTACGCTCTTCCATTGTCTTCTCAATTAAATCGCCAACACTTTTATTTAAGTATTCTTTTTTAGATATGCCTGCTACTGCGATAATAGAATCACGATCACACACAAGCACATTATGTCCTAAGCTATCGTATAAAGCTTCCGTATATTCTTTTGCAAAATCCCCTAATTCACTAATCGGAGAATATTTCTTCAAAATTACTTCTCCATCGCGATCAACAAATATTTCTAGTGGGTCTCCTTCTCGAATACGTAAAGTTCTACGAATTTCCTTCGGGATTACTACCCTGCCTAAATCATCAATTCGACGTACGATTCCAGTTGCTTTCATTCTAATGCTGCCTCACTTTCTACTGATGATCAAAGTGGTGAATTTACCTGTTCATGTAAAAATCACCAACTGTTAGACATAGTATTTTACACATTAGTTCTTCTATGCACGTCGAATTGTATTTTTTTATCTAATATTAGGCATTTATTACTTCTTTTTTTACATCTGGTAAGCCTTTTAATAAATTTTCAGCAATTGTTAACCACTTCGATGTCTCTAATCCATTCGTTTTCATAACGATTTTCAATTGTGATCCTTCCATTCCAAGACCGATCATACGCCCAAAACTATTTCCAAGCATGAATAATTTTCCACCATCAATATTTTGGCTTGCTTGTTCTGAGAACAGAATTGTTACTTCAAATTTATTTTGCTTAATTAATTCGATTTGTTCTTTCATTGCCAATACTTTAATATTTGCAATTTGTAATAAATAACCAACTTCTTGTGGGTAATCACCAAATCTATCGATCATCTCTTCCTGTAATTCTTCAATATCCTCAATTGTAGAAACACCTCTAAATTGTTTATACATCATAATCTTTTGTTTACTATCTGAAATATAAGCATCTGGTAAATACGCATCTACTTCTAAATCAATTTCAACATTAACTGTATTTTCAACTCCATCGGTTCCTCTGCGCTGTTCAATTGCATCTTTTAACATTTGAGAATATAGATCAAATCCGACAGAATCAATAAACCCGTGTTGTTCTGCCCCTAACAAGTTACCCGCACCACGAATTGATAAATCTCTCATCGCAATTTTGAAACCAGATCCAAGCTCTGTGAACTCTTTAATTGCTTGTAGACGTCTCTCTGCAACTTCTGATAGCACTTTATCACGTTTGTATGCAAAGTATGCATATGCAACGCGATTAGAACGCCCAACACGCCCACGAAGCTGATACAACTGCGATAGTCCCATACGATCTGCATCAAATACAATTAACGTATTAACGTTCGGGATATCTACACCTGTTTCAATAATTGTTGTACTTACAAGAACATCATGCTGTCCCTCTAAAAACGATAGCATAACAGACTCTAATTCACTTTCGTTCATTTTCCCATGTGCGTATGTTACACGAGCGTCTGGAACTAGCATCGAAATTTCATCTGCTTTTCTTTCGATATCCTCTACCCGGTTATATAAGAAGTAAATTTGCCCACCTCTTGCAAGCTCTCGCTCTATCGCTTCTCTCATTAACGCTGGATTATATTCCACCACATACGTTTGTACTGGGAAACGATTTTCTGGTGGCGTTTCAATGACAGATAAGTCCCGCACACCAAGCATAGACATGTGAAGTGTACGTGGAATTGGCGTTGCCGTTAGGGTTAACACATCAACATTTGCTTTTAATTGTTTAATTTTTTCTTTATGCGTCACACCAAATCTTTGTTCTTCATCAATAATAAGAAGTCCTAAATCTTTATAAGTAACATCTTTAGATAAAATACGATGCGTTCCGATTACAATATCTACTGTGCCATCTTTTAACCCCTTAAGCGTTTCGTTTTGTTGTTTCCGCGTGCGGAATCTACTTAGTAACCCTATATTAATCGGGTAATCTTGAAAACGCTCTCGAATTGTTTCATAGTGTTGTTGTGCCAGAATTGTTGTCGGTACTAAAATCGCAACTTGTTTTTCATCCATGATTGCTTTAAATGCTGCACGAATAGCTACTTCGGTCTTTCCATATCCTACATCACCACAAAGAAGCCTATCCATCGGACGTCCGCGTTCCATATCTTTCTTAATTTCTTCAATAGAACGTAATTGGTCATCTGTCTCTTGATACGGGAAGGAAGATTCAAATTCTTGTTGTTCTGCCGTATCTGGTGTATATGCATAGCCTTTTGAAGCTTCGCGCTCAGCATATAATTTAATTAGGTCATCTGCAATGTCTTGTACAGATTTTTCAACCTTCGTTTTGACCTTCTTCCAATCGTTCCCGCCTAATTTATAAACTTTCGGATCCTTACCTTCAGAACCCACATATTTTTGCACTTGATCGATTTGTTCAATTGGAACATATAGCTTATCGTTACCTTGATATTTAATATTTAAATAATCTTTATGAACACCATTAATCTCTAATGTCTCAATACCTAAAAATTTACCTATACCATGATTTACATGAACTACATAATCTCCAACTTTTAATTCCGAATAACTTTTAATACGCTCAGCATTAGATAACTTTTGCTTACGTTGTGATTTTTTAACTTTCTTATGAAAAAGCTCCTTTTCAGTAATGACAACGAGCTTTTGCATCGGCATTTCAAATCCTGCATGTAAATCACCTACAGCAATCTGTAACCTTCCAGGCAATAAAATATCTGTGCCCTCTACAATATCCGCTTCAATATCATAATCACTTAAAATATGTTGTAGTTTTTTTACACGTTCATCATCTGTTCCAAGCACAACAGTCGTAAAGTGCCCTTCATTCCATCTATCAATTTCAGTTTTTAATAACTGCATCTGCCCATGGAAATCTTGCATTGTTTTACATGTCACATTCACAATGTTTTGCGGATGCGTATGTGCTATATGGCGTAAGAATAACGTTAAATATACAAAACTTCTTTTTTTATGATGAAGAAATCCCTCAAATGAGTGGGAGAAAGATAAATCCTGAATTATTGTTCCTTCACCAAGAAGTGATATATACCATTCCGCTTCTTCCGTTTCAAGATGTGATGCTGTTTCTTGAATACGAGAGATTTCATCTAAAATTACAACACCATCTTCTGGTAAATAATCTATCAGACTAGCAGGTTCTTTATAGAAAATAGATAAATATTTAAATATCTGTTCTATACTTTGGCCATTTTTCAACATTTCAATTTCATGACTTACTGTCTCAAACACTGCAGTCTTTAATTTGTCATCGGAAAGTTTTTGCATCGTCTTAGTCAAACCTTCTTCAAGATGCTTAATTCCCGATTTCAATTCTTCCTGTGAAAATAAAAACTCTGTTGCCGGACCAAACTTAACACTTTCCTTTTTATCTTGAGAACGCTGTTCATCCACATCAAATAATCGAATAGAATCGACTTCTGTATCGAAGAATTCAATACGGAATGGTAATTCTTCAGTTAATGGGTAAATATCTAATATGCCCCCGCGCAAACTGAACTCCCCCGGAGCTTCTACCATCGACTTACGTTCGTAGCCAATATGATGTAATGTATGCAAGAGCGCCTCTAAATCAATCTCTTGCCCTAGATTAATTTCAATTTGCTTTTGCTTCCATAATTCTTTTATCGGTAAAAATCTACGTAATCCTGCGACTGGCGCTACAATAACCCCATTCTCTCCTGCCGCTAAACGATTTAGCACCTCAATGCGTTGCGCTTTTAATTCTGGACTTGCAACACCGATTTCTGATGCAATTAATTCGTTTACTGGGTACAGCCATACATCTTTTTCACCAAGTAATGCCACTAAATCTTCATGTACCTTTTGTGCTTGATATAGATTGTGTGTGACAATAAGTTGCGATTTCTTTGTTTTTTTATATAAAGCTGCCATTAATAATGAACGAGAAGATGTTGCCATACCTGATATAAGTTGTTCTTTTAAACCATCTTCTAACCCATTAATAACCGATTGTATTTCTTCATTTTTATAAAATTGCTCTAATAAACCTATCATTATCAAAACTCCTCTCAACATAAAGAGCAAGTCACCATATTTTATGCAAATATTTTGGAAAAAGAAAACAGAAAAATGCTTTGGACATGCCAAAGCGACAACATTTTATTGTAGAAATTTTTCATATTCATAATACTCAGGATAAGATGCGAGCGTTTCTTGGCACAATTCACAAATCGTTTTTATATATATATTTCCATTCTCATGAAAATGAATCATCTCTACTACCTCTTGCTCTGTTAGTTGAAATAAAACGTCGCTATATACTTTTTCTGCGGTAACGGAGCCTACATTACTCCCGCAATGCCTACAATAATAATACCCTTCCATACTAGCCTCCTAAATATCCAGTTACTACTAGTATGGGTAAAAATAAAATAAAATATTCCCAATCATAACCTTAACTGTTGAAAGTATTCATGATTTGGAGAAAAGGCTTATTTAACCACTCTTCACATGCATCCGCTGCTTTTTCAATGGAATGATCGACATCAGGAATCTCTTCGGATGTAAAACGTCCTAATACGTAATCTACTACCTTCATCCCATTTTTCGGGCGATCAATTCCCATACGGATACGTTGAAACTCTTGCGTTCCTAAATGCGAAATTGTTGATTTCACGCCATTATGTCCACCGGCACTCCCTTTCATACGAAGGCGTAATTTACCTACCGGGATATCTAAATCATCATACATAACAACGAAATCATCAACATCAATTTTATAGTAATCCATAAGTGGACGAATACTTTCCCCAGATAAATTCATATATGTAAGTGGCTTTAATAAGATTACTTTTTCTCCATTAACAAATCCTGCACCAAATACTCCTTTAAACTTCTGTTCATTCAAAGAAATGTTCCAACGCTTTGCAAGTTCATCAATTGCCATAAATCCAATATTATGCCTTGTTAATTCATATTCTCTACCTGGGTTCCCAAGTCCTACTATCAATTTCATTCTTGTACCACTACTTTCTTTTTTCGATACGAAAAGACGTAACCAAGCTTGGTTACGTCTCATTCTATCCAATTAATTGAATAATACACTTACAGATTCTTCTTCGTATACACGAATGATTGCTTCTCCAATTAATGGAGCAACTGAAAGTTCATGTACTTTGTCGATTTTCTTTTCTTCTGGTAATACGATAGAGTTCGTTACAACTAACTCTTTAATATTCGAATTTTGAATACGTTCAATTGCTGGGCCAGATAATACTGGGTGTGTACAGCAAGCATATACCTCAGAAGCACCGTTCTCAACAAGAGCGTTTGCTGCTAATGTAATTGTACCAGCTGTATCAATGATGTCATCAATTAAAATTGCTGTTTTGCCTTCGATGTTACCGATAATGTTCATTACCTCTGATACATTCGGACGAGGACGACGTTTATCAATAATAGCGATTGGCGCTTTTAGGCGATCTGCCATTTTTCTAGCACGAGTTACACCACCATGGTCAGGTGATACGATTACGATGTCTTTAAGACCTTTTGTTTCAAAGTAATCTGAAAGAATCGGTACACCCATTAAGTGGTCGATTGGGATATCAAAGAATCCTTGAATTTGTGGAGCATGTAAATCTAGAGTGATTACACGAGTTGCACCTGCTGTTTCAAGCAAGTTTGCTACAAGTTTCGATGTAATTGGTTCACGAGAACGCGCTTTACGGTCTTGACGCGCATAACCATAGTAAGGAATAACAATATTAATTGTTTTTGCAGATGCACGCTTTAATGCATCGATCATAATAAGTAATTCCATGATATGTTCGTTTACTGGGAAGCTTGTAGATTGAATAATGAATACATCGCAACCACGGATACTTTCTTCAATGTTAATTTGAACTTCTCCATCACTAAAACGATCAACAGAACATTTTCCTAGTCCTACTCCAATATGCTTTGCGATTTGCTCAGCAAGTTCCTTATTAGAGTTTAAAGAGAATACTTTCAAATTAGAATTTAGATATTGAGTCGACATCTAGATTAACCCTCCACATTATGATTTTTTCTTATTCAGCAATTGATCAACATAGTCTTCTTTGTTAACTTGACGTGCACGTGCTACCGATAATGCTTTTGATGGGACATTCTCTGTAATTGTAGAGCCTGCTGCCACATAAGCACCATCTTCAACTGTTACAGGAGCAACAAGATTTGAATTACATCCAATAAATACCCCGTTACCAATCACAGTTTTAAATTTATTCTTGCCGTCATAGTTCACCGTAATTGAACCACAACCAAGATTCACGTCTTCTCCAACTTGTGCATCCCCGATATAACTTAAGTGTGAAGCTTTACTTCTATTACCAAAAACAGTTTTTTTGATTTCCACGAAGTTTCCAACGCGTACTTCGTCTCCAATAACTGAATCTGGGCGAATATGTGCAAATGGACCAACCGATACTTCTGTACCAAGCTTACTATCATGTACAGTAGATTGACGAATTGTCGTACGATCTCCAATTTCACTATCGCGAATTACTGTATGCGGTCCAATTTCACAATCAGAACCAATTACAGTGTTTCCCTCAATAATTGTTCCTGGATGAAGAACTGTATCACTACCGATAATTGCATCAGCAGAAATATACGTGTTACTTGGATCAATAATTGTAACACCATTTACCATGTTCTTTCGGTTGATACGATTTTTCATAATAATTTCCGCTTGCGATAGAGCGACTCTGTCGTTAACACCTAACGTTTCATCGAAGTGCTCTGTTTGATAAGCTGATACGATATGACCTTCATTTTTTAAAATCTCAATAACATCTGGAAGGTAATATTCACCTTGTACGTTATCATTTGAAACTTTAGAAAGTGAAGCGAATAAAGCTTTATTATCAAAACAATACGTACCTGTATTGATTTCTTTAATAGCTAATTCTTTTTCATTTGCATCCTTATGCTCAACGATCTTTTCAACATGACCATTTTCGTTACGAACGATACGGCCATATCCAGCAGGCTCTTCTATGTATGCTGTTAGCACAGTTGCCATTGCTCCTGCTTCTTTGTGTTGCTGAAGTAATGCTTCCATCGTTTCAGCAGTTATTAAAGGTGTATCACCACAAATAACTAAAGTTGTTCCTTCTTCATTTGCAAGTACGCTAGCAGCTTGATCTACAGCATGCGCTGTACCAAGTTGTTCTGCTTGTAATGCAAACTCACTTACGTTTCCTAGCTGTTCTTGTACCATTTCAGCACCATGTCCAACGACCGTTACAAGTTTCTGCAATCCTAATTGAGTTACTTGATCGACTACGTGTTGTACCATAGGTTTTCCACATACAGGATGCAGCACTTTGTATAGCTTAGACTTCATACGTGTGCCTTTACCTGCAGCTAGAATCACTGCAAATCTGTTTGACATATAGACCCTCCATCGCAACCTATTTATCCATTAACGATATTATCCTAAATCATCATATATTTCAAGAAACACATTTTAACTATTAAATTTTACCATAATTCTTATAAGATGTTTTACTCTTTAGTATCTTTTTTAAGAAATAAGCTATACTATTTAAAATGATTTTGAAAAAATTAGTAGTTTCTTCTCTTCATTTTAATAAACGATGAATGTTTTAAATATAAATTATATAAAGTCAAAAAAAAAAACAAACTCCTGTAAATGCTTACAGGAGTTTGCTACAAAATTATAAGACTTTCTTTCAAAAGCCTTTTCATTCGAATTTTACGAAGCACCTGCTTCTTCAAACTCAACCTCTTCTAACTCGCCTAAACGATGATACTCCGTTAAAACCGCATCTTGAATTTTAGAGCGTGTATTAGAATTAATCGGATGTGCAATGTCACGGAATTCTCCATCTGGAGTACGTTTACTTGGCATTGCTACAAATAATCCATTATTACCATCAATTACACGAATATCATGAACAACAAATTCATGGTCTAGAGTAATAGAGGCAATTGCTCTCATGCGGCCTTCTGTGTTTACGCGGCGTAATCTTACGTCAGTCACTTCCATCTTGTGTTCACCACCCTTTTCTAAATAAGCGATATATTTGTATAAATTCCACAAATTTTCTATTTTCCCTTTAATTTTTTAAAAATTTTTAAGATAAAAATTTTTATTGCAATTGAATATAAGGATTAGTAGAGGTTATCGCTTACAAAAGGTTACTTAACTAGGGCGATTACTTCGATTTCAACTGAAACATCTTTCGGTAATTTTGCTACCTGTACACAAGAACGTGCTGGTTTATGAGTAGAGAAATAAGAACCGTATACTTCATTAACAGCATTAAAATCATCCATATCTTTTAAGAATACTGTTGTTTTTATTACCGTATCAAATGAAGCACCTGCTTCTTCTAATACTGCTTGTAAATTTTCAAATACTTGTTCTGTTTGTACTGTTACATCTCCCGTTACAAGCTCTCCACTTGCTGTTAATGGAATTTGTCCTGAACTGTAAAACATATTATTTACAATAATCCCTTGTGAATAAGGTCCAATTGCTTGTGGTGCCTTGCTTGTTTGAACAACTTTCATATTTTTTCACCCTTTTATTATTTATTTTTACTCTTTAAAAATAGTGCACGAAAAGCAGTTTGTCCATCTATTTTATAATTTATAAATAGAATAAAAAAAAGATAAAGCCATTTGCTTTACCTTTTTTATTCAACCTCTACAAGTCCTTCATCAAATGGTGTAAGTGAATAATTCCCCTTCTCCACTTGAATCGATTTTTCTTTCACATCAACTTCTGAAAGGCGAATTAATGATACAAAGTTATTAATAAGTCGTTCTTCGATATCTGTGGATTCTACTAATACACCGATACCAACAACATTAGCCTTAAACTCTTCTAGCATACTCATCATACCTTGAATTGTTCCGCCAGCTTTCATGAAATCATCAATAATTAAAACGTTTGATCCCTCTGGAAGACTACGCTTTGCCAACGTCATTGTTTGTATTCGTTTAGAAGAACCTGATACATAGTTAATACTAACAGTTGGACCTTCTGTTACCTTATTATCTTTCCTCGCAATTACTACCGGTACATCTAAGTAGTTTGCCACTGCATAAGCAAGTGGAATCCCTTTTGTTGCTACCGTCATAACTGCATCGATTGGTTGCCTAGCAAAGACAGAAGCAAACAAACGACCTGCACCATTAATATGACGAGGATTACTTAAAAGATCTGTCATGTATAAGTAACCGCCAGGCAAAATACGATCTGGATTTTCAAATAAGCTACAAAGCTCATCAATAATTAGATCTGCCTCTTCTTCACTTATATATGGTATATATTTCACTCCTCCTGCTGCTCCTGGTACCGTTTGCAATGTGCCGACCCCTTGTTGTTCAAACGTTTGCTTAATAATAACTAAATCTTCACTAATAGAGGATTTAGCCGATTGATACCTTTCAGCAAAAAAAGTGAGAGAAACTAGCTGACGAGGGTTTTGTAACAAGTAATATGTCATATCGACTAATCTTGTACTTCGTCTAATTTTCATACGCCCACCTCAAATCACGAATATTCTAAACAAATCATAACGTATTATACGTCTTTATTCAAGCGTTTCTCGCTCTCCTAATAAACGTACCGCATATACTTGTTCACAAAATCCTTTTAATCCGTTATAAATGCGATGCATTCGCGAATCATGGTGTACAAGTCCGAATACAGTTGGACCACTTCCACTCATTAATACAGCATCTGCTCCAAATCGTTTCATCTGTGCTTTAATACGAGCAACTTCGGGATGCATCTTAAATGTTACATCTTCTAAGACGTTACCAACAGTATCACAAATCCCTTTGTAATCCCCAGCATTGATGACATCAACCATTTTATCTACATTTGGATGTGTAACTCGATTTAGTTTTAAATTTCCATACACGTCAGCAGTAGATACACCAATATGTGGCTTCGCTAAAATAACCCAACAAGAAGGTGGCGTTTTTATATGCTCAATTCGCTCTCCTCTTCCAGTGGCAATTGCTGTCCCTCCATATACACAGAACGATACATCTGATCCAATTTCTGAGCCAAGCTCTGCTAATTCGTCAATTGTAAGCCCTAAATTCCATAATTTATTAAGACCACGTAATGTCGCTGCTGCATCACTACTTCCACCTGCTAATCCAGCTGCTACTGGAATCGTTTTTTCAATAGTAATAGATACACCTTTTTTCACATTAAACTTCTCTTTTAATAATTTCGCTGCTTGATAAGCTAAATTTCGTTGGTCGTCTGGGACATACCGATTATGGGATAAAATTTCAATACGGTCTTCTGCTAATTCCATTAGTTCTAAACGATCCGCTAAATCAATTGTTGTCATAATCATTTTCACTTCATGATATCCGTCTTGTCTTTTTCCCAGTACATCTAACGACAGATTAATCTTTGCTGGTGCTTTCACTAGTAGCTTCAATCTATTCACCCACTCTATGTACTCAATCTTTTATCGTTTATTTTACCATAAATTTATAGTAAGACGATGACACTTCCCTAATTATAACGAAAAGCATTCAGAATGAAACTACTTATGTAAAATGATGGCACCTTTCAGAGTACAAAAAGCCGAGGAATCTCTCCTCGGCTACCGTAGCATAGAAAGTAATCTTACAACTACTGGTTTTGTTTCATTAATTGCTGTTCTGCAATTTCTATAGCGCGTTTCACCATATTACCAGCATCTTTCGCACGAATTCCGCCCCATCCTTCTTTCTGAACAACATCATAAAAGCCCAGCTCTTTTGCTAGCTCTTCTTTAAACTGGTTTGACATGACACCTCTTCGTCTACTCAATGCAGAGTCCCCCCTTATTTTGCTACGGTATAATTAGTATGCAAAATAATATAACTTTTCATTTGTGGGAATATATGTAACGACACATGAGTTATAAAATAATTTCATTATGGGGTTCACCATAAAATGTTAACTCTACCGTCTCTGTTAAAACATCTGCATAACTATAAGATACACGTTGCAATGCATCTTCTTGTTGGTCTAACTGTACAACAAACACAGAACGATAAGTTTCTGCAAGTACACCTGATTGCTCCACTGTTTTTCTTCTTCCGCTATTCGCCTTTAACATAAGTCGCTGTCCAAGATGGTGATCTAATTCGCTTTTAATTTCATCTAAACGTTTTGACATATACCTTGCTACACCTCGCTGTAATTTAGATTGAACACTTAAAACACGATATATCTATCCCAATTATTAACCGCAATTCACAGACTATATCATTATAAAAGCATCATGCGTTCGAATAGATAGAAGAAATACTATATTGTAAAAGTATCATTGTATAGTCTTTACGCTCTTACCACTTTTTATCCAAATTCATTTCATTCTCTTACGCATAAAAAAGCAAGATACGTATGTACCTTGCTTATTCTTCATAATGTTGGAAGGGTAATCCTGTTCGTAAAATCCCTCTCGTTTCAATTCCACCCAGTCCTTTTTCACCAGTAATCGTATTACGTACAACATCCCATACATTTACTCTCTCCATAAATGAAGTGAAGCTAATTTTACCAACCACATACACAGGGTCTAGTGCATGAATGTTAATCCTAGACGGAGAACTAGCAAAGTTAGCACCCGCTCGAATTAACGCCTCGAAATGCGATTGACACGCCCCAGCAAAAATAACGAGTTGATCCAATGATGGATATTTTTTTCGTACTTCTCGGACAGCCTGTACAAAATGCCTTGAATGCCTATATGCTGCTAAATCTCCCTTTACCCCTTTGGATTTTGTATAGGCATCGTGTCCTGTAATAACTAAAATGTCTGGGCGGAAATGATCTATTAAGTCTACTACCTTTTCGTGCATCTCTGTTTCCTTACAATGAACACCTTGTACAGGAACACCAATTTTATTATATAGGTCTAAACACTTGCGCAAATACAAAGGGTCCCCATCTATATGCAATACGCGTCCTGGCATTTGAAAGTAATTCACTTCACTTGTGTATCCACCAGTTGAAGTGTGTTCATGCCTTTGTTTCATCAATACATAATCTTGTTGAAATAAACGGTACGTGCGCTCCATTGTTTCTTTTTCACGCTTCACTCTTTTTTTATGTTCTCGTTGATCTATACTAATTAAATCTTCAAGCGGCGCATCTGCCACAAGTCTAATTTCCTCCCCAAACAATATAGCTATCTCGCCTTTTATTTCTATAATACGAAAAAGGATATCCCTATTATGAGAATATCGTTCCACTAATTCTCCAACATGTAAAGCCATTCTCCTACCTCCAAACTCGTTAGGCCATCTTACCTGTTTTTAAAGTATGAATTTAGGAAAGGAAAGGTGACAAAAGGGACAGCTCAAATTGAACTGTCCCTTTCATATCCTTATGATAACTTATGAAGAACTAATGCGTTACTTAATGTTGCAAACTCTTCGATAGATAGCGTTTCGCCTCTTCGCTTTGGATCAATTCCTACTTCTGTTAAAATTCGATCCAACAGCTCTTTATCTTTCGGGAAACCATTTAAATTATTCGATAAATTATTCATTAAAGTTTTACGGCGCTGTGCGAAACTTGCTCTTACTACTTCAAAGAAGAAAGTCTCATTTGTCACTTCTACAACTGGTTTCGGACGCTTTAGAAGACGGATAATCGCAGAATCAACATTTGGTTGTGGTACAAACACTGTACGCGGTACAGTCATAACTGTTTCTACCTCTGTATAATACTGAATAGCAATTGATAAAGAACCATATTCTTTCGTTCCAGGTTTAGCAGCTAAACGATCTCCAACTTCTTTTTGCATCATAACAACAAATCCACGAACCGGTAATTTTTCTTCAAGCAATTTAAATAAAATTGGCGTTGTAATATAGTATGGTAAATTAGCTACTACCATTACATCTTGTCCTTCTTCAAATTGCTCACTAAACACTTCGTGTACATCTGCCTTTAGTACATCTTTATTTATAACTGTAACGTTACTATATGGAGCTAACGTCTCGTCTAAAATTGGTAATAATCTTTGATCAATTTCAAAAGCCACCACTTTTTTAGCACGCTTCGCTAACTGCTCTGTTAACGCACCGATACCTGGTCCAATCTCAATTGCACCACTTTCTGAACCGATTTCTGCGTGATCAACAATACGATTTAATACATTTGTATCAATTAAGAAATTTTGTCCTAAACTTTTTTTGAATGAGAATCCATACTTTTCAACAATGTCTTTCGTACGATTCGGCGTTGCGATATCTTTCATTTCTTTTCCTCCTGTATTACTTGTTTATAAGCTTCTGCAAACGTCTCTTTTGAAACTTGAAACATCTGTAAACGTTTATGTAACTGTTTTGCATTTGTATAACCAATCTTTAATAGCTTACCCATTCTTTCTCTGCGACTCTTTGCCATTTCTCCGCCCACTAAGCCTGCATCGACTAGATCACTCCAACTAATTTCACTTGTGTAAGCTTCCATTTCTTCATGTATATTCTCTAAAGCACGGCGAATCGATTCATTAGAAGCGTGTTCAATTCCAACACCTTTTTTTCTTTTAGCAAGCGCTTCTTCCTTCGGTAAGAAAGCATGCTTACATCCAGGTACCTTGTCAGAAATAATTTTTCGAATACGCTCTCCTGGATAATCCGGATCTGTAAAAATAATAACGCCTCGTTTTTGCTGCGCTAATTTAACTTGCTCAATAACATGATCACCGATTGCTGAACCGTTCGTTTCAATTGTATCCGCATCAACAGCACGCTTAATTGCAACTGTATCATCTTTACCTTCTACAACGATAATCTCTTTAATTTTCATGCTTGCCTCCACACTCATTTCGTCTCTACTTAGTAAAACAAAAAAATGACGACTTTTCCATTATTATTTTCCCCATTCTTACATTTTAAAAAATAGACTGGTACAAACTTTGTTCTCTCTCCTTATTGTAACACTTCCTAATTTCCCCTTATCTTCTCTTTCGCTTCTACTATTTCTTTTCTCAAAAAATAAAAAAGAATGGGTTCTCCCATTCCTTTTTTATTCAACACCAAATAAAGCCTTTGCATTTTTTGTTGTAACTTCTGCTACTTCCTCATAAGAAATCCCTTTTAAATTCGCAATTTCTTCTGCTACAAGCTTTACATAACTCGGTTCATTTCGCTTCCCTCGAAATGGATGTGGTGTTAAATATGGACAATCCGTCTCTATTAACAATTTCTCTAAGGGAATCTCTACTGCAACTTCTTTCGGTTTCTTAGCATTTTTAAATGTAACCGGTCCACCTAATGAAATTAAAAAGTTCATATCAACACATCGCTGTGCTACTTCGACACTACCACTAAAGCAATGCATAATACCTCCTACTTCAGCCGCATTCTCTTCCTCTAGAATATCAACAATATCTTGAGTTGCATCACGGTTATGTATAATGATTGGTAATTTCACTTTTTTAGCTAATGCAATTTGTTTACGGAATACTTCCTTCTGTATTTCTTTAGGAGACTTATCCCAGTGATAATCTAGTCCCATTTCTCCAATTGCAACGACTTTAGGATGTGAAGCTAATTCTTCTAACCAAGCTAAATGTTCTTCTTTCATGTCGATAGCATCTACAGGATGCCATCCAACTGCAGCGTAAATAAAATCATAAGCCTCAGCTAATTCAATCGCTTTTTTTATCGTTACTTCATCAAATCCAACAACAACTGTATATGTAACTCCAGCTTCTTTCATTCGTGCAATAACTTCTTGTAAATCTTCTTCAAACTGCTCTGCATTTAAATGTGAATGTGTATCAAACAACATAATAAATAACTCCTTTTATATTGAAATCAATTCTATCATAGAGAAAAACGATTTTCTTTCTAACTCAACGATAACAATACTACAATTTTAATGCAAAAAAAGGAAATTTAAAAAGAAAAAAGACGCTTCACACATGTTACACGTGAAACATCTCTTTTCTTGCCTTAATTACTTGATTTTTGTACCATTCGGAAGATTTTGGTCGATTGTTGCTAATGACAATACTCCATTCTCTTCACCCGCTAAAATCATACCTTGTGATAATTCACCGCGTAATTTTACAGGTTTTAAGTTTGTTACACAAATAACTTTTTTACCTTGTAAGTCTTCCGGAGAATAGAATTTTGCGATACCTGAAACAACCTGGCGCTTTTCTGTACCTAAATCAAGCTGGATTTTTAACAGCTTATCTGCTTTTTTTACAGGTTCAGCCGATATTACTTCAGCTACTCGTAATTCTACTTTAAAGAAATCATCAATTGTAATTTCTTCTGCCTGCGGTTCTTCTTCTTTTTTCTCTTCTACTTTAGGCGCAGAGCTCTTCATTTGTTCTTTAATATACTCTACTTCTACTTCCATTTCCAAACGAGGGAAAATTGGGTTTCCTTTTTCTACTTTTGTTCCACCTGGAATACATCCAATTGTAGATAGGCTTTCCCAAGATTTATGTGCTTCTTCAGTAAGACCAAGTTGAGCAAACATCTTGCTTGGTGCTACTGTTAAGAATGGCATAAGCATAATACCTGTTTGACGAAGTACTTCTGCTAAATGAGCCATTACAGAAGCTAACTTTTCACGATCATTTTCATCCTTCGCTAATACCCACGGTTGTGTTTCATCAATATATTTATTCGTACGGCTAACCAATTGCCAAATTGAGCTTAGCGCTACAGAGAATTCCATATTTTCCATTGCGTCTTCTACTTTTTGCAATGTATCTTTTGCAAACGTTACTAACGTTTCATCGAATTCCGTTACATTTGCTTTAAATGCAGGTATTTCTCCGTTAAAGTACTTATCAATCATAGCTACTGTACGATTTAATAAGTTACCTAAGTCATTTGCTAAATCGAAGTTGATACGTTCAACAAATCCTTCTGGTGTGAATACACCATCAGATCCGAACGGAACTTCTCGAAGTAAGTAATAACGTAATGCATCTAATCCGTAACGATCAATTAATGTAACTGGATCTACTACGTTTCCTTTTGACTTACTCATTTTTCCATCCTTCATTAAAATCCAGCCATGAGCAAAGACCTTTTTCGGAAGAGGTAAATCTAATGCCATTAAAATGATTGGCCAATAAATTGTATGGAAACGAACAATTTCTTTTCCGACTAAATGCACATCTGCCGGCCAGAATTTCTTATACATCTCTTCATTTTCTGTTCCATAACCTAATGCTGTAATGTAGTTAGATAATGCATCAACCCATACGTAAATAACATGTTTTGGGTTGCCTGGAACACGAACTCCCCAATCAAATGAAGTACGAGAAACTGCTAAATCTTCTAATCCTGGTTTAATGAAGTTATTAATCATTTCATTTTTACGAGACTCTGGCTGAATAAAATGTGGATTATCTTCATAGAACTTTAATAGTCTGTCGACATATTTACCCATTCTAAAGAAATATGATTCTTCACGAACAAGTTCTACATCATGACCACTATCTGGACTTTTTCCTCCAACTACTTTGTCACCTTCCATAATTGGATCTACTAATTGATGCGCTGTATAGAATGTTTCATCTTGTACAGAATACCAACCTTCATATTCATCAAGATAAATATCACCTTGGTCTACTAGTTGCTTGAAGATCTTTTCGACAACATCTTTGTGACGATCTTCAGTTGTGCGAATAAAATCATCATAAGAGATATCCATTTTCTCCCAAAGCTCTTTAATTCCTGCAACAATATTATCCACGTATGCTTGTGGTGTCACATTTAACTCTTCTGCTTTCTTTTGGATCTTCTGCCCATGCTCATCAGTTCCTGTTAGATAATGAACATTGTAGCCTTGCATACGCTTATATCGTGCCATTGCATCTCCTGCTACTGTCGTATAAGCATGTCCAATGTGTAACTTTCCACTTGGATAATAAATTGGGGTAGTAATATAAAAGGACTTATTTTCCTTTGTCATTGTTTTGGACCTCCCGAATAACCTCATATGTATTTATAAATAGTATATCAAAAACTCATATATAAAGTGAAACTTTAATCCGTAGGGGTGTTTATCCCCCACAAATTATTAACTCTCACTAATCAAGCTTTTACGAGCAGCCCGACTCCAACTTAACTTCTTTGCTCCAACCGCATTTTAAAGCGGGAATCTTATTGCTCGTTAACGCGGGATAAACACCAGTTAATGCTACATATCTTTATCATCTATTACTCATATTCAAACAAAATATACAACCCTACTTTTAAATAAATATATTTTTCAGAAAATAATTGCAAAAATTACTCCCATTCTATTATATATAAGAAGTAAGAAATCTATAAATCTTTTTAAAAAATATAGAATTTAAGAATTGACGGAAATGTAAATGATTGGTATCATATGTCCATAGGGTATTTTGTCGAAAAATGACGAATCAAAAAAATAGACTCGAAACTTATAAACTATTTATTTAGGAGGAAAAGAATTATGAAATCTACTGGTATTGTTCGTAAAGTTGATGAATTAGGTCGTGTTGTAATTCCAATCGAATTACGCCGTACTTTAGGTATTGCAGAAAAGGATGCACTTGAAATCTATGTTGATGACGAAAAAATCATCCTAAAAAAATATAAACCAAACATGACTTGCCAAGTAACTGGTGAAGTATCTGATGGTAACCTATCTTTAGCTGAAGGTAAAATTATCTTAAGCAAAGAAGGCGCTGAGCAAATCTTAAACGAACTTCAAGATTATATCGAAACAGCAAAATAAGCTTCTCAATTATGAGAAGCTTATTTTTTATCGACATGATAGATTTGATATACATCGCGTTTCGACAAATCCCGATCTTTAGCGACTGTTTTTATCGCCTCTTTTGAATTCATGCCTTTTTTATTTATATAATGTTCAATATGATCATATACTGAAATAGATTCCCACCATTGTTCTTCTGGAGCAGGTTCTTCCGTTGAACCAGCTACTAAAATGCAAAACTCACCACGAACTTCATTTTGCTTCGTCCATTCAATTGTTTCTTCGATTGTTCCTCGAATAAATTCCTCAAACTTTTTCGTTAACTCTCGACATAATACAATTTCTCTATTGCCTAACACTTCTTGCATCGAGATTAAAGTGTCATCTAGACGATGAGGTGCTTCATAAAACATCATTGTAGTTTGCACATAGCGAAGTTTTTCTAATTCCATTTTTCTTTCCTTTTTATTTCTTTGTAAAAATCCATAGAAATAAAACTGCTTTGTTTCAAGACCGGATGCAATTAACGCTGTAAGGGCTGCATTTGCCCCAGGAAGCGGAACCACATGATATTGCTCAGCTACGGCCTCGACAACAATATCGTAGCCTGGATCGGAAATACACGGCATACCAGCATCACTAACAAGTGCTATATTCTTCCCTTCCTCTAGCTTCTCTAATATTTTCTTTCCACTTACTTCTTTATTATGCTCATGGTAACTCATGACAGGTGTTTCAATTTCGAAATAATTACAAAGTTTTTTTGTTTGTCTTGTATCTTCCGCTGCAATAACATCTACCTCTTTTAAAATCCGAATTGCACGAAATGTCATATCTTCTAAATTTCCAATTGGAGTAGGTACTAGATATAACATCCCCTTTTCATTTTGTTGAAAGCTTTTTTGCTGCCACATAGCGTTCTCCTTTTTGCATATATTCTTCTTTTTGTTTTCTCGTTAACTGCTTAAAATGATATTCAGCCTGCATAGCTGTTCGTTTATCCTCATGATTCTCTACATACCTTAAAACAACTGGAAGTCTAGCACGTGTATATCTAGCACCTTTTCCACTATTATGAGTCTGAATCCGTTTTTCTATATGATTTGTATATCCAGCATAATAACTTCCATCAGAACATTCCACCACATAAAAACAATGCTTATTCTTCTCCATATAAAATTGAACGAATCTCCTTTGTATATTCGTTATTTTCTTCGTATACAAAAAGAGGTGGTAGGATTTTCAAATCTGCGTTCCCATCCTTAATTCCTTCAATTAACAATGTATTTGCTTCTTTACCTGCCTTAGGATAAACAAATCGCACACGCTTTGGTTCAATTTTGTATTTACGCATTAATGTAACAATGTCGAGTAAACGACCTGGGCGATGTACAAACGCTACTTTCCCACCTTGTTTTACTAGCTGACTACTTGCAGATACAACATCTTCTAACGTACACATAATTTCATGACGAGCTATTGCTAAATGTTCATTCATATTTTTCTCAGACGTTTGAGGTGTTTGAAAATAAGGAGGGTTACATGTAACAACATCATATTGATGGCGCCCAAGTTTCTCTGGCATATCTTTCAAATCTCCATGTATGAGTTGAATTCTTTCTTCTAACTTATTGTATTGAACACTTCTTATTCCCATATCATATAAACGTTCTTGAATTTCCACACCTGTAATATTCCCTTTTGTTCTCGTGCTTAATAGAAGGGGCACAACCGCATTACCTGTGCACAAATCAAGTAAATTTCCTTTTTGAATTGGCACCCAAGCAAAATCTGCAAGTAAAACGGCATCTAAAGAGAAATTAAACACCGATGGACTTTGTATAATCTTCATATCTTGCGCTAATAAATAATCTAAACGTTCATCTTCGTATAAATTCATATATTACTCCTTTTCTTACACTTAACCTACCCTATTTCATATTCTACTAATATACAAATACATTTTGTTCTATTCTCATGTATAAAAAATTACCTTTCCAATTATAATTGGAAAGGTAATTTCACTTTTTATTTAAAAATGACAGACAGAATAAACAATCTCCCTCTTTACGTACACTTCCATAATGTAGATTGCAAATATGGAAACCTTCTTGATATAGTCTTGCTAAATTGTCATAGCCTTCACCAATATCCGTCTTCGGCTTCACTTCTTTACGTTTTTGAGCTTTTTGTTTTTCTTTATTCTGCACTTCTTCAAAACGGTGTCGCAAATTTTCATTTTCCATTTTTATATGTTGATTTTCTTCCAACAACTCTGCAAGATGTTGTTTTAATTCACCCAACTGTTTATATAAATGTCCAATTTGCTCTTCCATACTAGAAACCGATGCAAAAATATCTTTTTTCTCCACAAGCACCCACCTCATTAATCTGTGGTTTGACTCGAAACGACCCCTTTATTCACTAACTCATCTAACGTATATTCTACTATCCGTTCCTTGTCTACTAGCTCCACTTGAATTAATCTTTCTAAAATATTTAATCCGATAACACGGCCAGTACCATGTGGTGTTTGTATACGTTGATCTAAATCAGGAAGTTGTTCCTTTGCTGCCTCATATTCATCATTCTCATATTTTAAGCAACACATTAAGCGACCACATAAACCAGAAATTTTTGCAGGATTTAATGATAAATTTTGATCCTTTGCCATTTTAATGGATACAGGTTCAAAATCTCCTAAAAAAGTAGAACAACAAAGCATACGACCACATGGACCAATACCACCAAGCATCTTCGCTTCATCACGAACACCAATTTGTCTTAGTTCAATTCTCGTCCTAAAAATTGCCGCTAAGTCTTTCACTAGTTCGCGGAAATCAATCCGACCATCTGCAGTAAAGTAGAAAATAATCTTATTACGATCGAACGTATACTCTACATCTACAAGTTTCATATCTAGATTATGCTCTACTACCTTTTGTTGACAAACTTGATATGCCTCTTTCGCAGCATGTTTGTTCTCGTCAACAATGGTACGATCATTTTCATTTGCGATACGAATAACCTTTTTTAACGGTAACACAACATCGTTTTCATCAACTTGCTTTTTGGTAATAACTACTTTTCCGTATTCAATACCTCTTACCGTTTCTACAATTACAAACTCATTCTCAGAGATATCGAACTGATTCGGATCAAAGTAATATACCTTGCCGGCCTTCTTAAAGCGAACACCTACTACATCATACAAAACGGTCATCCCTCCTGCAACCGCAACACTAACTGTTCGAACACAAGCTGCGCATTTACATTAGCGTTGATTCTATTTTTTGCCTCTAATATATTAAAGAGAGCTGATACAATGCGCTTCTGAGCATAGGAAAAAGATTCAAACATCTCTTTCTGCTCATGAAAAACAAGACGATCTTCTTCTCCAAGTTGAACATATAATAAATCCTTATAAATAAGGAGCAACATATCTAAACCTTGCTGTAACTGTTCTTTCTCTCCAAAGTGTTTTCCCCATTTTTCTTGTACAAAAAAAATAGAGGCTTTATCTTTTTCGAGCGCTTCACATAATTTTATCACTAAAGTTCGTGCTTGTGCAAACCATTCATCATTACATAAAGCTAAAGCTTCATCAAAACTATTCGTAAGCTGTGCAGCTAGAGTTGATAAAGAGGATGTAATGCCTTCATCCTGTAATCTTCTACTTAAAGACTCCGTAGGTAACGGTCTAAATGTAACAACTTGACAGCGAGATAAAATCGTATTTAAAATTTGATGACTTTGTTCAGTAAGTAAAATAGCTGTTGTATCACTACTCGGTTCCTCTAGAAATTTCAATAGTGTATTTGCCGCATTTGCTGTCATACGATCTGCATGCTCGATAATATAAACTTTTTTATTTGCCTCTAATCCTGTTTTTGAAAATTCTTCCTGTAAATCATGAATTTGTTGCTTTTTAATAGATAATCCATCTGGTTTTACAATATGTAGGTTAGGGTGGTTACCTGAGTCAATTCGTTTACAATTTGTACATACATGACATGGTTCTACCTCATTCCTTTGAGAGCAGAGGAAACTCTTTGCCATTTGAATCGCTGTTGCAAACTTCCCTGTTCCTTTCCCTCCTTCTAACAAGTAAGCGTGGGATATACGCTCTTTTGCAATGCTATTCATCAACATTTTTACACCGATGGGCTGTATAGCAGAAAGCTGCTCCCACGTCTTCTTCATAATGCATACCTCACTTATTTCATTCTTTCCTTCTATTATAACAATTTATCTTCTATAATCTGAACAACTTCTTCTATAAGTTTTTCCATTGGTTGATCAGCATTTACTAATACAATACGATCAGAAAAACGTTCTACAACTTCTAAATACCCTTCACGTACACGTTTATGGAAAGAGATATCTTCCATATCTAATCGATTCACTTCGCGCCCCGCATCTTTTTCAATGCGAGCTAAACCAATCTCTGGTTCAATGTCTAAGTAAATCGTTACACTAGGCATACAGTCTTCTGTTGCGAAGCGATTTATTTCAAATACTTTATCCATTCCTAAGCCTCTTGCATATCCTTGATACGCTAAAGAGCTATCTATAAAACGATCACATAATACAAGATAGTTCTCATTAAGCGCTGGCATAACTTTTTCTACTAAATGTTGTCTACGTGCAGCAGCATAAAGAAGCGCCTCTGTACGTGCTTCCATCATCGTATATTCTTGTTTATGTAGAATTGTTCTAATATCTTCAGAAATTGCTATACCACCTGGTTCTCTCGTCGCCATTACCTTTTGTTCTTTTTGCTCAAAGTATGGTAATAATTTTTTAATTAACGTTGTTTTACCCGAACCTTCTGGCCCCTCAATTGTTACAAATAATCCCTTCATCCTAAAACCTACTTTCTATATCATACACTTTCATATCTTTCGTGCTACCTTGAAAACGAGCTCCTGTTTTCTCTAAATACATAATTTGTTCTTTATGTTCTGAAGTAATTCTCTCTCCATACATAATCAATGGAATTCCAGGCGGATATGGAATTATCATTTCCGCCGCTATCATCCCTACCGCTTCTTCTATAGGTACTACTTTTGTTTTGTATCCTTCTAATTGTTTATATGTATACGGTAAAGGAGAGGATTCTCTTTTATAAGTATAACGAATAGATTCGTTCTTGTCTTTCACCTCATAATGTTCCAACGCAACTCGAATTATCTCTATAGCCCTCATGTACTCCTCTTTTGCTTGTAGAGGTAAAATAAGTAGGACATTATATGGATCTGCCATTTCTGTATATATTCCGGCCCTTTCAAATACAGACTGTAATTCATATCCTGATAACTGACAACGAGTTTGTACAGTAATCTTTAAATCATCTTGCAACGGATATTGTAAAACAGCTATTTGCGAAATGGAACACAATCCTTTTTTAAATCTCCATAAAAACTCGACAATTTCATCATGACCTTTTTCCTTTATACTTGCTAGTGTAAAGCGCGCTATATCAAGTGAAGCCATAATTGGATATGACGGACTACTAGATTGTAGCATACTCAAATAAGCAGAAACTCTTTCTTCATTCACTAAATGACTATTTATATGTAAATAAGATCCCATTGTCATCGCAGGTAATGTTTTATGTGCAGAATGAACCACAATATCTGCACCATATGCTAATGCTGACTTTGGAAATGGTTCCCCTAAGCAAAAGTGTGCTCCATGAGCTTCGTCTACTAAAACAGGGATTTTATGTGCATGTGCATAAGCAATACTTGCTTCTAAATCTATCCCCATACCATAATAATTAGGATGCGTTAAAATGAGGGCTTTAGCATTAGGATATCTTTTAATTGCCCCTTTAATAACTTCATCACCAATTCCTACTGGTACGTTATATGCCTCATCAATCCATGGGTCTAGAAAAATTGGATTCGCACCCGCTAGTTTTAATCCATTAATGATTGATTTATGACAATTTCTTTGTACAAGGACAATATCACGCTCACCGCAGCAAGATAAAATCATTGCTAGATTTCCGACCGTTGAACCATTAATTAAAAAATAACTTTTTTCCGCACCATATACATCAGCTAATAATTTTTGTGCTTCATCTATACATTCAAACGGACTATGTAAATCGTCTAACCCTGTTAGTTCGGTTACATCAATGGATAGTATATCTTTAAACTCCCCAATGGCTTCCTGAGGGAAGTTTACACCATTCTTATGACCTGGAACATGAAAGGACAGTGGTTCTCTTTCTTTAAACTCTATTAACGCCTCATATAAAGGCATACGCTTTTGATTCATATCTATCTCTTCCTTATTATTCATTCTGTATCTATTATACAGATATTAAGGCAAAAAAAATAATAGGCAGATGCCTATTTATAAATATGATACTTCTAACTTCCGAAGCTGTTTTAAATAATGTATATATTTTGGATCATCTGTCTCAGTACTCACCATATCTTTTTCACATTCATGACATATCAAATTATTATAAACATATATACCTTCTTCTCTTTTTGTCTCACAAACAATGCAAATTTCACTTTGTAATTTCATAACCTTCCCTCCCTGTATTTAAATAAACATATTTGATACCTCTATTCCTTAACAATTTACAGAAAAATATACATCCATCTCTTATATAATATGATTTACTCTTGGGCAACGTGTTTGTATTACCATTACTTCTTTTATGCACTGTTTAACAATACAAAAAAACACAAGTCAAAAGACTTGTGTTTTAGTTGCTTGGCGACGTCCTACTCTCACAGGGACAAGGTCCCAACTACCATCGGCGCTAGAGAGCTTAACTTCCGTGTTCGGTATGGGAACGGGTGTGACCTCTCTGCCATCATCACCAAACTATGAAGGCATATTCCTTCAAAACTAGATAACATTTGCTACATATTATATGGTTAAGTCCTCGATCTATTAGTATTCGTCAGCTCCACATGTCACCATGCTTCCACCTCGAACCTATCAACCTGATCATCTTTCAGGGATCTTACTAGCTTACGCTATGGGAAATCTCATCTTGAGGGGGGCTTCATGCTTAGATGCTTTCAGCACTTATCCCTTCCGCACATAGCTACCCAGCTATGCCCTTGGCAGAACAACTGGTACACCAGCGGTGCGTCCATCCCGGTCCTCTCGTACTAAGGACAGCTCCTCTCAAATTTCCTACGCCCACGACGGATAGGGACCGAACTGTCTCACGACGTTCTGAACCCAGCTCGCGTACCGCTTTAATGGGCGAACAGCCCAACCCTTGGGACCGACTACAGCCCCAGGATGCGATGAGCCGACATCGAGGTGCCAAACCTCCCCGTCGATGTGGACTCTTGGGGGAGATAAGCCTGTTATCCCCGGGGTAGCTTTTATCCGTTGAGCGATGGCCCTTCCATGCGGAACCACCGGATCACTAAGCCCGACTTTCGTCCCTGCTCGACTTGTAGGTCTCGCAGTCAAGCTCCCTTATGCCTTTGCACTCTACGAATGATTTCCAACCATTCTGAGGGAACCTTTGGGCGCCTCCGTTACACTTTAGGAGGCGACCGCCCCAGTCAAACTGCCCACCTGACACTGTCTCCCGGGTCGATAAGACCCGTAGGTTAGAATTTCAATACAGTCAGGGCGGTATCCCACCAGCGCCTCCACCGAAGCTAGCGCTCCGGTTTCAATGGCTCCCGCCTATCCTGTACAAACTGTACCAAAATTCAATATCAGGCTACAGTAAAGCTCCACGGGGTCTTTCCGTCCTGTCGCGGGTAACCTGCATCTTCACAGGTACTATAATTTCACCGAGTCTCTGGTTGAGACAGTGCCCAAATCGTTACACCTTTCGTGCGGGTCGGAACTTACCCGACAAGGAATTTCGCTACCTTAGGACCGTTATAGTTACGGCCGCCGTTTACTGGGGCTTCAGTTCAGAGCTTCGCTTACGCTAACCCCTCTCCTTAACCTTCCAGCAC
>NZ_CP043830.1:12500-27500 GCF_008432245.1 Bacillus sp. BS98 | reverse complement strand
ATCGCACCACGTAACACATGATATACACCTTGATACTCTTTCATTTTTTCCATCGCGATTACATCTTTCGGTTCTTGCACGACACAGACAACCGTTTGATCTCGATGTGAATCATCACAAATATAACAAGGATCACGGTCAGTAATATGTCCGCATACAGAACAATACGCTAGATCTCGCTTCGCATTCACAAGTGCTTTCGCAAAACCTAACACATCGTCTTCTTTCATATCTAATACGAAAAATGCCAATCGAACCGCTGTTTTCGGTCCGATTCCTGGCAATTTCATAAAACTATCGATTAATTTTGATATTGGCTCTGGATAATGCATATATCAATATCCTCCTAGAACATTCCACCTGGTAAGTTTAAGCCTTTTGTAAATTTACCCATTGTAGAATTTGAAAGTTCATCAACCTTTTTAAGTGCATCGTTCGTTGCAGCTAGCACTAGATCTTGTAACATTTCGATATCTTCTGGATCTACAACTTCTTCTTTAATTTTCACTTCAAGAACTTGCTTATGGCCATTTGCAATTACAGAAACCATTCCACCGCCAGCTGTACCTTCAACCGTTTTTTCACCAAGCTCTTCCTGTGCTTTTGCCATGTCTTTTTGCATCTTTTGCATTTGTTTCATCATGTTATTCATATTTCCCATTCCGCCACGCATCATATTTAATTCCTCCTAATAATAGTTATTCTTTTATTTCAATAAGTTCTTGCCCTACTAATTTTACTGCTTCTTCTATGAGAGGATCTTCTTTTTGCTCTGGGCTTTCTTCAGAATCCCCGCCTTCGCGTTGTAAAAAGTCCTCACGAATTTTACCCCATTCACTTTTCGGGATAGCAATCATATTTAACTTTTTACTTAGCAATTCAAAAAGAATTTGTTCCAGCGTATCCATTGCTTCACGATTTTCACTCGCCATTTTACAATGAATCTCATATTGAAATGCTAACACATAAGTATCATCTGAAGCCGCTACTGGCTCACTATTTTCTAATAAAACAGCAAATGCCACTTTGTTATACGATTTGAGTCTTCCTAACAACTCACCCCATACGGCTTTCAATTGTTCTAATTCTTGACGCTTCGCCTGCTTCAACACTTCATTTACACGTCCAACAGGAATTTTCATACTTCCCGTTCGCATTGGTTTTGGTGTTGCACGCGTCTCTCTTACTTCAGGTTGCACGCCAGCTGGTACACCATTCTTTTTAACTTGTTCTAATTCTTTCTCCAGTTGCTGCATTCTGTTCATAACCGCTTGTAAACGATCTGCACCGTTTGCTTGCATCATAAACTGCTGACACAGTTGTACCATCACAACTTCTAAGAAAATTCGTGGATGGTTTGTCCACTTCATCTCTTGTTGCCCTTTACTAAGACTATGAATAATCTCATAGATTACTTCCGGCTGCATTTCTTCACTTAACATGCGGAATTGATCATCTACAATTACCCGTTCCAACATATGTTCTAGTTGTGGTGACGTTTGATATAAAAGCATATCACGATAATAGTAAATGAAATCTTCCATAAATCGAACTGGATCCTTCCCTTTACTCATCATCTCATCTATGATACGTAATGCTCTTGATACATCATTTTCACGTATACATTCTACTAGGTTACCTAAATATTGCTGAGAAACAGAGCCTGTTACAGCTAAAACATCTTCTGTCGTAACTGCATCATCACTATAAGATATAGCCTGATCAATAAGGCTAAGTGCATCACGCATACCACCCTCGGCAGCACGAGCAACAATTTGTAGTGCTTCCTCTTCTACTTGCGTACCCTCATTTGTCACAACCGTCGATAATCTCTCAACAATATCATTTACTGATATTTTTCGGAATTCAAATCGCTGACATCTCGAAATAATCGTAGGTGGAATCTTATGTGGTTCTGTTGTCGCTAAAATAAAGATAACATGTCCTGGTGGCTCTTCTAAAGTTTTTAGAAGAGCATTAAAGGCACCCATAGAAAGCATGTGAACCTCATCGATAATGTATACTTTATATTCTACAGCACTTGGAGCATATTTTACTTTATCTCTTATATCTCGAATTTCATCTACACCGTTATTTGAAGCCGCATCAATTTCTAATACATCTGAAATAGATCCTTGTGTAATTCCTAAACAAGAAGGACATTCATTACAAGGTTCAGCTACCGGAGCATGTTCACAGTTAATTGCTTTTGCAAATACTTTTGCAATCGTCGTTTTTCCTGTTCCCCTCGGACCAGAAAATAAATAAGCATGTGAAACTTTCTCTTGAAGAAGGGCATTTTGCAACGTTTTTGTTACGTGCTTTTGACCGACTACATCTTCGAACTTTTGCGGTCTCCATGTTCGGTATAACGCTTGGTATGACACGAAAATACGGCCTCCCTCAAAGGTTATTATCTTATATATTATAACCCATTCTGTTTATAGATTCCAAAAGTTATTTTCCATACAAAAAACTCACCTTGTATCAAGGTGAGTTTTGTATACATATATAACTGCCGTGCACCTTCTGTCGATTACGTACCATAAGCGTTACTCAAGCAGTTAGCTCGGTTCAGGCACTCCTGCGGCACACGAGAAAACCCGCTTATTGCTGCTTCCTTCCGGACCTGACAAGGTTCACGGGGTCCCGTTGCGCAGGACCCAAACGTCAACACCACTTACTTAAGGCAGACCTTACAGCAACATAACCTCGAGAAGGGATTCGGCCTCGCTAGAGCGGATTGCGAGTATAGGGCACCGCTACCTCCCCGCTTAGCACGGCAAAGTTAAAACCAATATTCGGTTGCCTTCATTAAAGGCATTATCAGTATAACTTGTTTTTTTATAAAATGCAAATGCGTTAATTCTCGTTACTGTTCTCTAATTTTTTTATCGCTTTTCTTTTTTTACGAAGCTCTCTAAAAAAGTTTGTTAGCAACGTACCGCACTCTTCTTCTAATACACCAGTGACTACTTCACATTGATGATTAAAACGTTCATCTGTTAAAAGATTCATTAATGTTCCTGCACATCCGCCCTTCGGATCACTTGCACCATATACAACTCGCTTCACTCGTGATAAAACAATTCCACCCGCACACATTGGACAGGGCTCTAAGGTTACATATAACGTTGCATCTTCTAAACGCCATGTCCCTAGATTTTTGCAAGCTTCATCAATCGCTAACAACTCGGCATGAGCGATTGATCGTTGCTCAGTTTCCCTTAAATTATGAGCAACACTAATTACCTCACCATCTAACACTATGACTGCACCAATTGGTACTTCTTGTATTTCCTCTGCCTTTTTAGCCTCTTCTATCGCTAGTTGCATAAAATAAATATCTTGATCTTGTTCCATAACCTAGTCCTTTCATCACAAATAAAATAAACCTTTTTCCATTTACTACACGTGGGATAACTTTTATAAATTCAATCCACCCTAAAAGAAAAAGAGAGGGGATTACATATGAAAAACACTGCTTTGCTCATTATTGATATGATTAATGACTTTCAATTTTCCCACGGGCCCATCCTGGCAAAAAAATGCGAAACTATAACAAATCCTATTTTACAATTAAAGAAAACAATGAAAGCCTTCGGCTATCCCATAATTTATGTTAATGACCATTATCAACTTTGGAGATCTGATATTGACCAACTGATTACTCATTGTACAAATGAGTATAGTGAAAATATAATTCATAAGATTGCTCCACATTCTGATGATTACATTTTTATTAAACCACATTACTCTGCTTTTTATGAAACGCCTTTGAATTCTTTATTGGGCTATTTAAAAATAGAAAATCTGATATTAACAGGAGTTGCTGGAAATATATGTATCCTGTTTACTGCTAACGATGCTCATATGAGAAATTATACACTGTATGTACCACAGGATTGCATTGCCTCTAACAATGATCAGGACAATCTGCATGCTTTAAAAATAATGGAAGCTACATTGAAAGCAAATATAATACCGTCATCTCAAATAAAAATTAATTAATACATATATCTATTTTCTAACTTTTTATATCAAATTAACCCGCTCGCTTCCCTCTTGTGCTACAATAATTCTGTTTTGTGTTTTTAGTAGTCACGGCAAATCACTGATTGAAAGGAGGAAACAGCGTGACCGGAGTACCATTTATCACGGTTGAAGGACCAATTGGTGTTGGAAAAACTTCACTTGCGAAGGAAATTTCAACTCACATGCAACTCCACTTACTAAAAGAGATTGTTGATGAAAACCCTTTTTTAGGAAAGTTCTATGAAGACATCGACGAATGGAGTTTTCAAACAGAGATGTTCTTTCTTTGTAATAGATACAAACAACTAGAAGACATTAACATAAAGTATTTGAATCAAAGGAAGCCAGTAGTAGCAGATTATCATATATTTAAAAATTTAATTTTCGCATCACGTACATTAAAAGATTCTCAATATGACAAATACATGCAAATCTATCGTATCCTTACACAAGATATGCCTGTACCAAATGTCATCGTTTATTTAACAGCTAGCCTGGAAACATTACAAAAACGAATCGCAATGCGCGGAAGAGAATTCGAAAAAAATATGGATCCAAATTACTTACTACAGCTCACAAAAGATTACGAAACAGCAATGGATACTTTTAAAAAGGACCATCCAGATATCCCAGTGTTGAAATTTAACGGAGATGATATGGATTTTGTACAAAATCCCGATGATTTAAACGTCATCCTATCCGCCCTTCAAAATACTCTCTTAAAGGAGTCGAAATAATAATGAATTTAAGGCAAAAATATGATATACCGAATGATGCAGTAATTACTATCGCTGGAACAGTAGGTGTCGGAAAATCAACTATGACAACTGCACTAGCTAACGCTTTAGGTTATCGCACATCATTTGAAAAAGTAGATTCTAATCCATATTTGGACAAGTTCTATGCCGATTTCACACGCTGGAGCTTCCACTTGCAAGTATACTTCTTAGCAGAACGATTTAAAGAACAAAAGAGAATTTTTGAATACGGTGGTGGTTTTGTTCAAGACCGTTCTATCTATGAAGACACTGGAATTTTCGCAAAGATGCATCATGAAAAAGGTACAATGACGGAAACTGATTATGAAACATACAAAGGTTTATTTGATGCTATGGTCATGACTCCTTACTTCCCTCATCCAGACTTATTAATTTACTTAGAAGGTTCTTTCGATGATATTGTAGACCGTATTCAAGAACGCGGACGCCCGATGGAGCAGCAAACACCAATTGAGTATTGGAAAGAGATGCACGGACGTTACGAAAACTGGATTAACAACTTCAATTCATGCCCTGTTTTACGATTAAACATTAATGAATACGATATTTTAAAAGATGGCGATTCAATCGAACCAATCATTAAAAAAATTGGCCATTTCTTAAAACAAACACGTAAACTTGTAAAATAAAAAACCCGTGCATATGCACGGGTTTTCCTATTAAATTACTTCTTCTTTGTTGGAGCAATAATTTCACTCTCAGGTTTTCCAGCGTTAATACGCTGACGAACAGTACTTGTACTAATGTCATATGTTTCAGCAATCTCTTTAACAGTCATTTCTTTCCCGTTAATCACTGCCGTTAATACTTTACCTGTACGTTTTGGAGCTGCTTCTTTCTTTACAGCTGGTTTTTCAACCTTTTTTGGCGCCTCTACTTTTGTCGTAGCTTGCTTTACATCACAAGTACAACCACAAAGTTTACGGAATGTATCATCGCTTATAATGCGCGATACATTTGCACCACTGTTTAAAATTCTATTGTTCTTACAGACAGGACATTGTACATAATATAAAGTTTTTCCATCTAAAGGAAACGTTTGTATAATAAGATCCATGTTGACTCCTTTCATATCTATGAAGATAATCATCGGAATATGAGTGTGTAATAAGGACAAAATCGCCTTACACCATACTTTATGATTGGTTTTAAAATAAAAACTCGTTACGTGTTGGTAACGAGTTCTCCAATCTCCACTTATATGCGCTGTTGTCAATTATATCTGGAGGAGGTAGAGGGATTCGAACCCCCGCGCGACTCTCGCCGCCTGTCGGTTTTCAAGACCGATCCCTTCAGCCAGACTTGGGTATACCTCCATATTGACATCAAATATAATATCAAAAGAAAAACAGTTAGTCAACCCTACTAAAATAAATTATGAGGAAAGGAAAATTTTACTTTCCCCCTCCTACATTACAGTACTGACAACGCTCATAATTACCAATCACTCATACCGATGAATGTTTAAATTTACTTAATAACTGTTTTTCCTCCCATATAAGGGCGAAGAACTTCTGGAATTATAATTGTACCATCTTCTTGTTGGTAGTTCTCTAAAATAGCTGCAACCGTACGTCCAATTGCAAGACCAGATCCATTTAATGTATGAACATGTTCTGGTTTTCCGTTTGGCTCACGGCGGAAACGGATATTTGCACGTCTCGCTTGGAAAGCTTCAAAATTACTACAAGAAGAAATTTCACGATATGTGCCATAGCTTGGAATCCATACTTCAATATCGTATTTCTTCGCTGCTGTAAATCCTAAATCGCCTGTGCACATGCTCATAACGCGATATGGCAACTCTAATAATTGTAACACGCGTTCTGCATCATTTGTTAATTTTTCTAACTCTTCATAAGAATCTTCTGGTTTTACGAACTTCACAAGCTCTACTTTATTGAACTGATGTTGGCGAATTAAACCACGTGTATCGCGACCAGCTGAACCTGCTTCAGAACGGAAGCAAGAGCTAAATGCAGCATATCTTATAGGCAATTGCTCTTTATTTAAAATCTCATCACGATGCATATTCGTTACAGGTACTTCTGCTGTTGGAATTAAGAAGTAATCTTCACTTTCAATACGGAATGCATCTTCTTCAAACTTCGGAAGTTGTCCTGTTCCTGTCATACTTGCACGGTTTACCATATACGGAGGTAACACTTCTTCATATCCATGCTCGTCAGTATGAAGATCAAGCATAAAACTAATTAAAGCACGCTCTAATCTTGCGCCTGCACCTTTGTAAAATACGAAGCGGCTTCCTGTTACTTTCCCAGCACGCTCAAAATCTAAAACTCCTAAATCTGTAGCAAGATCCCAATGTGGTTTTGGTTCAAAAGCAAATTCCTTCACTTCTCCCCAAGTACGCGCTACTACATTATCATCCTCTGTTTCACCAACTGGAGCAGATTCATGAGGAATATTTGGAATAGATAACATTAATCTTTCTAAGTCTTCTTCAACTGTACGAAGTTCATTATCAAGATCTTTTACTTTTTCTCCAACTTCACGCATTTCTAAAATTAAAGCTTCTGCATCTTTCTTTTCACGCTTTAATACTGAAATTTGTTGAGACACTTCGTTACGTTTACTTTTTAGTTCTTCTGTTTGAACAAGTAATTCTCTTCTTCTCGTATCAAGCTCTTCAAAACGACCAAACTCCGTTAAATCTTCGCCTCTATGCTGCAATTTTGCTTTTACTTCTTCAAAGTTTGTACGTAATAATTTAATATCAAGCATTATATACTCCTCCTTTTATTTTATAAAATACAAAAAACTCCCGTCCCTATACAAAGGGACGGGAGTTAACCCGCGTTGCCACCCTAGTTGAAAGCATTACTACTTTCCTCTCAAGTAGAAATAACGGCTCTTCACCGGGAATGTTTACTAATCATAAAGATATTCCACATTCCATTCCAGGATGGATTCACAAACTGTTTCTATCGATTTCCACCAACCATCGACTCTCTATAAGAAACGACATTTGTTACTACTTCCTATCAACACGCTTATTTTATAAAATTGTTACCATCAATTTACTATAATCTTATACAAGTTGCAAGTTACTTACACAACTTTTTTCATTTTAGCTTCTTTTACCATTTCGACAAAGTATGCTGTCACACGATGATCATCCGTTAATTCCGGATGGAATGAAGCAGCTAAAAACTGATCTTGTCTTACCGCTACCATTCGATCGCCGTGCTTAGAAAGTACTTCAACGTTATCAGCAACATCTACAACATACGGAGCACGGATAAATACACCAATAAAGTCTTCCCCCACACCTTTCATTGAAAGTGCGGCTTCAAAACTATCTTTTTGGCGTCCAAACGCATTGCGTTCAACTGTAATATCCATAGCACCAATATGTGCTTCTTCATAGCCAATAAGTGTTTTCGCAAGAAGAATCATACCTGCACATGTACCAAACATTGGTTTACCAGACTTCGCAAATGTACGAAGTGGTTCCATGAAAGCATACTTATCAATAAGACGACGCATTGTTGTACTTTCACCGCCTGGTAAAATAAGACCATCAATCTCTTCAAGTTGCTCTATACGCTTTACAACAACAGCTTCTGCACCACTTGCTTCAACTGATTTTACATGCTCACGAACTGCACCTTGAAGACCTAGTACACCGATTTTCACCATTTTAAAGTTCTCCTTCAATTACCATCCACGCTCTTGCATGCGTTGTTCTGGTAATAACGTTGAAATTTCGACACCTTTCATTGCATTACCCAATCCTTTAGAAAGGCTTGCAATTAGTTCGTAATCTTCATAATGAGTCGTCGCTTCAACGATTGCACGTGCAAATTTCTCTGGGTTCTCTGATTTGAAGATACCAGATCCAACAAATACACCATCAGCACCAAGTTGCATCATTAACGCTGCATCTGCTGGTGTTGCTACACCACCTGCTGCAAAGTTTACAACTGGCAAGCGACCAAGGCGTTTAATTTCAAGTAGTACTTCATAAGGAGCACCAGTATTTTTTGCATATGTCATTAACTCATCTTCACGTAGACTTGCAACTTGACGGATTTCTGCATTGACTTGGCGCATATGACGCACTGCCTCTACAATGTTTCCTGTTCCTGGCTCACCTTTTGTACGAAGCATAGATGCACCTTCTGCAATACGACGTGCAGCTTCTCCGATATCACGGCAACCACATACAAACGGAACTGTGTAATCACGTTTATTTAAATGGTATACTTCATCAGCAGGAGTTAATACTTCACTCTCATCGATATAGTCTACCCCTAATGATTCTAATACACGTGCTTCTACAAGATGACCGATACGGCATTTTGCCATAACCGGAATTGACACCGCACCCATAACTTCTTCAACAATCGTTGGGTCTGCCATACGAGAAACGCCACCTGCTGCACGAATATCTGCTGGTACACGCTCTAATGCCATAACGGCAACTGCGCCTGCTTCTTCTGCAATCCTTGCTTGTTCAGCGTTAACTACGTCCATAATAACGCCGCCTTTTTGCATTTCTGCCATTCCACGTTTTACACGTTCTGTCCCTGTTACATTTGTCATGTACAAAAACCCCCCTAGGTGAATTGCTTTCCCCCGTTAAAGGCGAAAATTAAGAATACTCTTACATTCTACCATTAACTATCAGATGCTTGTCTACTACTTTTTCATAAAGTAGGTATGAAAAATGGGAATAAGAAAAAGCTCCTACAATGAGGAGCTTTTAAAACCAACCTTTTACTGTATCAACAGCACTATTCCATATACCACTAAAGAAAGAGCCGATTCCGCGCATAGAACGAGTAAACCAGTTTGCTTCTTCCACTGCTGATGTTGTTACAAGATCTACTTGTAATGACTTACCAGATAAAAATCCAGGGTCATTCGTATCTTTTGGTGTAATTACCATCTGACCAAGTGCAACACCCTTTTTAATAGGTGCTTCTTGTCCCTTACTTGCTTCTTTAAATTCTGTTTTATAAACATCTTTACTTCCTTTTGGCACTGGAAGTGAAACAACTTGTTTTGTTTGAACTGCTACATCTTTATCTTTTGCATTTTCTACTCTTACTGTTTCTTGTCCTTTTACTGAAGAATCTTTTTTATACATTTGCTTCATTTCAAAGTTAGCAAATCCATAATCATATAACTTCTTCGTTTCATCAAAACGTGCTGTATGAGAACTTGTTTTAATAACTACAGAAATAAAACGCATACCGTTTCTTTCAACCGTACCAGTGAAGCAATCACCGGCTTCTGGAGTTGATCCTGTTTTCAGGCCGTCTACGCCATCGTATTGCTTAACTAAACCTTTTAACATCCAATTCCAGTTATCCATATTAATCGGGTATTTTCCGCCCTCTTGGAATACTTTTTTAGGGATTTTTGCTGTATCTAATGTTTTGGGATAATCCTTAATAAGATGTTGTGCTAAAATTGCGACGTCCCTTGCAGACATTTTATTTTCTTCATCCGGTGTTGTTCCTTCGGGATGCTGTCCTTTTAAATCTTTGTTCGTTAGGCCTGTAGAATTTACAAATTTATAATTTTTCAATCCCAACTCTTTTGCCTTATCATTCATCATTTTTACAAAATTAACTTCTTTTCCTGCCACTGCTTCACCTAGAGCAATTGTTGCTCCATTAGCGGAATAAATCGCCATCGCTTCGTATAACTCTTTTACCGTATAAGAACCACCATTTTCTAGTGGAACATTTGATAATGAACGATCCTGTGAAATCTTATGCGCATATTCAGAAACCTTAATCTTTTGATCCCACTTAAGTTTTCCTTTATCCACTGCTTCATGAACTAAATATTCACTCATCATTTTTGTCATACTAGCAATTGATAATAACTCATCTGCATTCTTTTGATATAAAATTTTCCCAGAATTCGCTTCTACTAAAATTGCCGCACCTGCTTCAATGTTTAGAGCGGCTCCTGTTTCAGCCGATGCATTGCTATATGGTAACAGCATGCTACAAGCTAGTGTAAGCACCGTTACCAAAGCCATGAATCTTTTGCAAAACATACCTTTCACTTTTGCTACCCCCAATATCTATGTACTCACATAACCGTTATTCTAACATAATCAAAAAAAAATAGACAGAGATATCAAATCTCTATCTATTTACATATAAGACATTATAATGAGTAGTTTGGAGCCTCTTTTGTAATTTGTACATGATGAGGGTGGCTTTCACGTAAACCAGCACCTGACATGCGAATGAACTGTGCATTCTCACGTAAGAATTCTAAATCCTGTGCTCCACAATATCCCATACCTGCACGTAATCCACCAACTAATTGATGAACTGTATCTGCTAAAGGTCCTTTATATGGTACGCGTCCTTCAATACCTTCTGGAACAAGTTTTTTGTTTCCTTCTTGGAAGTAACGATCTTTACTTCCTTTTTCCATCGCTCCAACAGAACCCATACCACGATATACTTTAAATTGGCGACCTTGGTAAATCTCAGTTTCTCCAGGGCTTTCAGCAACACCAGCAAACATACTACCTAGCATAACAACGTGTGCTCCTGCTGCTAAAGCTTTAACCATATCACCAGAGTACTTAACACCGCCATCAGCAATAACTGGAATACCGTGTTTACGAGCTTCTGTTGCACAATCATAAACTGCTGTTAATTGTGGTACACCAACACCAGCTACAACGCGTGTCGTACAAATAGAACCTGGTCCAATACCAACTTTAACTACGTTTGCACCAGCCTCGATTAATGCTTTCGTTGCTTCAGCTGTAGCAACATTTCCAGCGATAATATTTAGTGCTGGATATTTCGCACGAACTTCTTTTACCTTTTCAATAACACCTTTAGAATGCCCATGAGCTGTATCAAGTACAATTGCATCTACGCTAGCTTTTACTAATGCATCGATACGAAGCATAGCATCAGCCGTTACACCAACAGCCGCTCCAACTAATAAGCGTCCTTGCTTATCTTTAGCAGAGTTTGGGAATTCAATTACTTTTTCAATATCTTTTATTGTAATAAGCCCTTGTAATACACCGTTATTATCAACAAGAGGGAGCTTTTCAATTTTATACTTTTGTAGGATCTTTTCAGCTTCTTCCAGTGTAGTACCAACTGGAGCTGTAATTAACTGTTCTTTTGTCATTACGTCAGAAATTTTGATTGAGTAATCTTGGATGAAACGCATATCACGGTTGGTAATAATACCAACTAATTTTCGCTCATCTAAATTATTTACAACTGGTACACCTGAGATACGATATTTTCCCATAAGATGTTCTGCATCATATACTTGATGTTCTGGAGTTAAGAAGAAAGGATCTGAAATAACGCCGCTTTCAGAGCGCTTTACTTTATCAACTTGCTCTGCCTGTTGCTCAATAGACATATTCTTATGAATAATTCCTAAACCGCCTTGGCGAGCCATTGCAATAGCCATGTCAGCTTCTGTTACTGTATCCATTCCTGCACTAATTAACGGGATGTTTAGCTGTAAGCTTTCAGATAAAACTGTTTTAACACTTACTTCTCTTGGTAATATATCTGACCTCGCTGGTACAAGTAATACATCATCAAAAGTCAAACCTTCTTTAACAAATTTAGATTCCCACATAATTGTTCCCCCCATGATACCAGAAATTATTATTAGTAGCTTATCAATTGGTTAAAATACTGTCAAGGACGTATATATATGTTAGAATTTTTAGACAATAAAAGGAGCGTAATATATGCATCAAACACATTGTACTTGGCAGCAATTAAGTTTCTTTTTTTCATCTCAAAATGTACAACGTTATCTTGCCCGTTGTTATGAAAAATCCTCCATACAAGATGCTGAAAAAAAAAGTTTTGAAAACTGTTATCCCTTTATTTACTACTTAGAACACGGGAAAAATTATTACGAATTATATAAGGCGGCCCCTTTTTCGATTCAACCAATGTTGTTATTTTATGGAATTAGCCAACTATTTAAAGCTTGCTTGTTAACTATTGATCCTAACTACCCAGAATCAACTACTGTTTTAGCTCATGGCGTTACAACTCGTAAACGAAAAAAACAGGGGTATCAATTTTTAGAAGATGAGGTGAAAATACAGAAAAACGGATTATTTACTCACGTTGCAGAACAACTGTTTCACATGAAACACTTAGAAGCGGAGAAGTTTAATATGTTAGAGCTGATGGGGAATATTCCTGAATTACAAAATTTGTTTCGTTATAGTCAAAAAGTATCGACTTTATATAAGATCGATTCAACAAATAAAAATGAGCTCTCCTTTTCAGTCAATATATTAGATCGATTACATATGACTAAAGAGCGATTTTCTCGTTACATCGAAACAACTTGTAAACATTTATCGATACAACACGTAGCTGAGAAAAATAGTGAATCGAATGTGTTTTTTTCGGCGCCTATTCAATCGTGGAATCCTATGTATAGTACTCCTTTATACTATGAGTACCTTACTAATACTTATTACTTACCACTTACGACTAATCCTAGAAATTCTAAACCCATTTTACCTGAGCTCCTCGTTCATTACTTATTGCTCTATAATTTAAGCATGATTTCTAGGTATGAAACTGATTGGTGGTATGACTTACTTGGTAGTTATGGATCTGAAGATTATCCATTTATTTATCAATTCCTTAATATTTCTGCCCAAAAAATACCTTACTATATTTCAGTATTTTTACTATCAGAATCTAATCTATTTCATGGGAAATAAAAAAACACGAGTCAAAGACTCGTGTTTTTTAGTTGCTTGGCGACGTCCTACTCTCACAGGGACAAGGTCCCAACTACCATCGGCGCTAGAGAGCTTAACTTCCGTGTTCGGTATGGGAACGGGTGTGACCTCTCTGCCATCATCACCAAACTATGAAGGCATATTCCTTCAAAACTAGATAACATTTGCTACATATTATATGGTTAAGTCCTCGATCTATTAGTATTCGTCAGCTCCACATGTCACCATGCTTCCACCTCGAACCTATCAACCTGATCATCTTTCAGGGATCTTACTAGCTTACGCTATGGGAAATCTCATCTTGAGGGGGGCTTCATGCTTAGATGCTTTCAGCACTTATCCCTTCCGCACATAGCTACCCAGCTATGCCCTTGGCAGAACAACTGGTACACCAGCGGTGCGTCCATCCCGGTCCTCTCGTACTAAGGACAGCTCCTCTCAAATTTCCTACGCCCACGACGGATAGGGACCGAACTGTCTCACGACGTTCTGAACCCAGCTCGCGTACCGCTTTAATGGGCGAACAGCCCAACCCTTGGGACCGACTACAGCCCCAGGATGCGATGAGCCGACATCGAGGTGCCAAACCTCCCCGTCGATGTGGACTCTTGGGGGAGATAAGCCTGTTATCCCCGGGGTAGCTTTTATCCGTTGAGCGATGGCCCTTCCATGCGGAACCACCGGATCACTAAGCCCGACTTTCGTCCCTGCTCGACTTGTAGGTCTCGCAGTCAAGCTCCCTTATGCCTTTGCACTCTACGAATGATTTCCAACCATTCTGAGGGAACCTTTGGGCGCCTCCGTTACACTTTAGGAGGCGACCGCCCCAGTCAAACTGCCCACCTGACACTGTCTCCCGGGTCGATAAGACCCGTAGGTTAGAATTTCAATACAGTCAGGGCGGTATCCCACCAGCGCCTCCACCGAAGCTAGCGCTCCGGTTTCAATGGCTCCCGCCTATCCTGTACAAACTGTACCAAAATTCAATATCAGGCTACAGTAAAGCTCCACGGGGTCTTTCCGTCCTGTCGCGGGTAACCTGCATCTTCACAGGTACTATAATTTCACCGAGTCTCTGGTTGAGACAGTGCCCAAATCGTTACACCTTTCGTGCGGGTCGGAACTTACCCGACAAGGAATTTCGCTACCTTAGGACCGTTATAGTTACGGCCGCCGTTTACTGGGGCTTCAGTTCAGAGCTTCGCTTACGCTAACCCCTCTCCTTAACCTTCCAGCACCGGGCAGGTGTCAGCCCCTATACTTCGCCTTACGGCTTCGCAGAGACCTGTGTTTTTGCTAAACAGTCGCTTGGGCCTATTCACTGCGGCTTTCCGTTAAGAAAGCACCCCTTCTCCCGAAGTTACGGGGTCATTTTGCCGAGTTCCTTAACCAGAGTTCTCTCGCACACCTTAGGATTCTCTCCTCGCCTAC
>NZ_CP043830.1:0-7500 GCF_008432245.1 Bacillus sp. BS98 | reverse complement strand
TCCAGTTAAGCGTTGCAGACGCATGTCTAAAATCGCTTGCGCTTGTTTCTCACTTAAACCGAAACGTTCCATTAAGCCCTGCTTTGCAATATCTGCCGTTTTTGAACTACGAATTAACGTAATAACTTCATCAAGATGATCTAAAGCAATTCGTAATCCTTCTAAAATATGAGCACGTGCCTCTGCTTTTTCTAATTCATAAGCAGTACGTCTACGGATTACTACCTTCTGGTGCTCCAAATAATGATATAAGTTTTGTTTTAAATTTAGTACTTGAGGCTCTCCATTTACAAGAGATAACATATTAATACCAAAACTTGTTTGAAGCGCTGTATGTTTATATAAATTATTTAATAGTACATTAGCATTAGCATCACGACGTACTTCCATAACGATACGCATACCATTACGATCTGATTCATCACGTAAATCTGTAATACCTTCAATTTTCTTATCGCGAACTAATTCTGCGATTTTTTCAATTAATCGTGCCTTATTAACTTGATAAGGTAGTTCCGTTACGATAATAGATTGTTTACCGTTTGACTTCTCTTCAATTTCAACCTTAGCACGAAGCATAATAGAACCGCGACCTGTTTCGTAAGCTCTTCGAATTCCACTTCGCCCTAAAATTAAACCTGCCGTCGGAAAGTCTGGCCCAGGAATATATTCCATCAATTCCGCGATAGTAATATCAGGGTTATGACTTAATGCCAGCACACCATCAATTACTTCGCCAAGCTGATGCGGCGGGATATTTGTTGCCATACCAACAGCAATACCTGTCGTACCGTTTACTAATAAATTAGGGAAACGCGCTGGTAATACAATCGGCTCTCTTTCCGAACCATCGTAGTTATCTTGATAATCAATTGTATTTTTTGAAATATCACGTATTAATTCCATAGAAATCTTAGACATTCTTGCCTCTGTATAACGCATTGCCGCTGCTGAATCTCCATCTACAGAACCGAAGTTACCATGCCCATCAACAAGCATATAACGTTGACTGAAATCTTGCGCCATACGTACCATCGTTTCATAAACAGCTGAATCACCGTGGGGGTGATACTTACCAATTACTTCACCAACAATACGTGCTGATTTCTTATACGCTTTATCAGCTGTAATTCCTAAATCATTCATCGCATATAAAACCCTACGATGCACAGGTTTTAATCCATCACGAACATCTGGTAATGCACGAGATACGATAACACTCATTGCGTAATCTAAAAATGAGGTACGCATTTCATGACTAATATTAATTTCTCGAATTCGTGCTTGTTGTTGATTGTCTGACATCAACGAGCACCTCCTCTTACATTTCCGTTACACATACATTGATTTATATGTAGAAGACAGGAATGCTTAGATTCCTGTCATTACTCATTTAAATATCAAGGTTTTTCACGTATTTTGCATTCTCTTGGATAAAGTTACGACGTGGTTCCACTTTATCACCCATTAAAATTTCAAACGTTTCGTCTGCTTCTATTGCATCTTGAAGAGAAACTTGAAGTAACGAACGTACTTCTGGATCCATCGTCGTCTCCCATAGCTGAGTTGGATTCATTTCTCCAAGACCTTTATAACGTTGAATTCCTGGTTTCGGCTGGGCTGGTAGCTCAGCTAATATCTTTTCAAGTTCTTTATCGTTATAAGCATATTGAATTTTTTTACCTTGTTGTACTTTAAACAAAGGTGGCTGCGCAATATATATATAGCCACACTCAATGATTTGACGCATATAACGATAGAAGAACGTTAATAATAGGGTACGAATATGCGCACCATCAACATCGGCATCGGTCATAATAATAACTTTATGATAGCGTGCTTTTTCAATATCGAAGTCTCCACCGATATTTGTACCGATCGCCGTAATAATTGTACGAACTTCATCATTTGATAAAATTTTATCTAAGCGTGCTTTTTCAACATTAATAATTTTACCTTTCAGCGGTAAAATCGCTTGGAAATGACGATCGCGTCCTTGTTTTGCAGATCCACCCGCAGAGTCACCCTCTACGATATAAATTTCACTAATTGCGGGATCTTTAGAAGAACAGTCTGCCAATTTCCCTGGTAAACTTGAAACTTCTAAAGCACTCTTTCGGCGAGTTAGCTCACGAGCCTTTTTAGCTGCTACACGCGCACGCGCTGCCATCGTTCCTTTATCTACAACTTTACGTGCAACATTGGGATTTTCCAGTAAGAACTTTTCAAAAGCCTCTGAGAATACTGACTCCGTAATCGTTCTCGCTTCACTATTTCCAAGTTTCGTCTTCGTTTGCCCTTCGAATTGTGGATTTGGATGTTTAATTGACACGATTGCTGTTAAACCTTCACGAACATCTTCACCAGTTAAATTACTATCCGCATCTTTTAAAATGTTATTTTTACGGCCATAATCGTTAATCACACGTGTTAGGGCAGTTTTAAATCCTACCTCATGTGTACCACCTTCATACGTATGAATATTATTTGTAAATGAGTAAATATGATTTGTATATCCTTCGTTATATTGAAGCGCAACTTCAACTTGAATACCATCTTTTGAACCCTCTACATATACAGGCTCTTCATGAATTGGTTGTTTTGAACGATTTAAATGTTCAACATATGATTTAATTCCACCTTCATAGTGGAACTCTTTCTTTTGTTTATGTTCACGTTTATCTTCAATTGTTAATTTAATATTACGATTTAAAAACGCCAACTCACGCATACGAGTCGCTAGCGTATCAAATTCATATTCTGTCGTCTCTTTAAAAATTTCTGGATCCGGTTTAAAGCGAGTTATTGTTCCAGTTTTATCTGTATCACCGATGACTTTTAAATCTGCAACCGGAATACCTCTTTCGTATTTTTGGTAATGAATTTTACCGTCACGATGTACAAATACTTCTAGTTCTGTTGACAAGGCATTTACAACAGATGCACCAACACCATGCAAACCACCAGAAACCTTATAACCGCCACCGCCAAATTTACCACCAGCGTGGAGGACAGTCATAATAACCTCAACTGCAGGACGTCCCATTTTTTCTTGTATACCAACTGGGATACCACGGCCATTATCCGTTACAAGAATACTATTATCTTCTTCAATACTAACGTTAATTTCATCGCAATATCCTGCTAATGCTTCATCGATACTATTATCAACAATTTCCCATACAAGGTGGTGAAGTCCTTTCCCACTCGTAGATCCAATATACATACCTGGACGTTTCCGAACTGCCTCTAGTCCTTCAAGTACCTGTATCTGACTTTCATCATATGCATTTTCTTGCATTTGTTTTTGTTCCATTGACACAAAGATCACCTACTTTTCCATTTAAACAGGGGTTTATGCCCTATCTATTTCACAATCTACCGTGCCGTTCGTTACATGAATTGTTTTCGCATCTTTCAATGTTTCGTGTTCAATTCCGTCGACACTCGTCGTTGTAACAAATGTTTGCACCTTTCCTTGAATTGTATTTAACAGATGTGATTGACGATAATCGTCTAATTCTGATAAAACATCATCCAGCAAAAGGATTGGATATTCTTTAACCTCTGAATAAATCAATTCAATTTCAGCTAATTTTAGGGATAGTGCAGTCGTTCGTTGTTGTCCTTGCGAACCAAAGACTTGAACATTTTTACTATTAACGAAGAATTGTAAATCATCACGATGAGGACCAATTAAAGTCGTACCACGGAAAATTTCACGTTGTTTCACAGATTGAAAACTTTCATAGTATACTTCTTTTATTTTCGACAAATCCATTGATTCTGATACATCTACACTTGGTTTATAAATAATTTCTAATTCTTCTAATCCACGGCTTATACCACGATGAATTGGGGCTGCCCATTCTTGCAGTAAATGTAAAAAATCAAAACGCTTTTGCAATATTTTTGCACCGTGTTCAATCAGTTGCAGTGTAAATACATCCAACATCGTTTCCTCATTTTTACTATTCCCTTGCATTTTTTTTAGCAAGTGGTTTCGTTGCGTGAGCACTTTTTGATATTGACTTAATTCATACAAATAAACAGGAGCTATTTGTCCTAATTCCATATCTAAAAAGCGTCTTCTTACTTGAGGGCTTCCTTTTACAAGATTTAAATCTTCTGGGGCAAACATGACAACATTCATTTCGCCAATATATTGACTCAACTTTTGTTGTTCAAGTTGATTTAATTTTGCCTTTTTACCTTTTTTCGAAATATTTAATTCTAAAGACAAAGAACTATTTCTCTTTTGTAATTTCCCTTTAATTTGACCGAAATCTTCATCCCAACGGATAAGCTCGCGGTCATTGGAGGTTCTATGAGATTTCGCCATCGCTAACACATAAATAGCTTCCATCAAATTTGTTTTCCCTTGCGCATTTTCGCCGATAATTACATTCACTTTATCTTCAAAGGAAAGCTCTAATTTTTCATAATTGCGATAGTTTTTTAATTGTATTTCTGAAATAAACAAAGGGCTCCCCCTTTATGCCTGAACTTGGAAAGTTCCGCTACCCGGAATTTCAATAATATCGTTCGCATATAACTTGCGACCTCTTCTGTTTTCAAGTTCTTGATTCACGTACACTTCATATTCTTGTAAAAACCATTTTACAGCGCCACCTGTATCGATTACATCAGCTAACTTTAAAAATTGTCCTAGTGTAATATACTCTGTTGAAATTTTAATACGTTTCATAAAATCGCTCACTTTCTCAAAGTGTTCATTCTTTCATTGTACTAAATAAACTAGCATTAGGAAAGTAATACCCCAAAATCAAATAAGGGCTACTAGCATCTTTAAACTAGCAACCCTTATTTTCTATCTAGTAAGTACGAACTGGTAAAATTAATTGAGTAATTGAATCATCATTTACTGTACGAATTAAGAATGGTCTCATTGCCCCAGTAAAGCTAATCTTAATCTCTGTACTATCTAAAGCTTTTAATGCATCCATCATATATTTTGCACTAAAAGATATTTTTAATTCTTCTCCATCTACGTTTTCACATTGAACTTCTTCCACTACTTTTCCGATTTCCGGAGAATTAGAAGAGATTTCCAACATTTTTTGTTCTAACGTTGATAATTTTACAACATTATTGCGGCCGTCCCTTGCTAATAGTGAAGCACGATCAATAGCCTGTAGAAATTCTTTTGTATTCACAAAAATATCCGTCTTACTCTCTGCTGGAATTAGACGTGTTGTATCAGGATAATTTCCTTCTAACAATCTTGAGAAGAATAATAAATGTTTTGTACGGAATAATACTTGATACTCCGTAATAACGATATCTACCATTTCTTCCGACTCATCTAGAATTTTACTTAATTCATTTAGGCTCTTACCTGGAATTACAACATTTGCTTGAAACGCATCTGCAATATTATATCCTTCGATTTTTGCTTTTCGAAGTGCTAGTCTGTGACTATCTGTTGCAATACAAATTAATTCGCTGTTATATACCTTCCAGTTTACACCTGTCAAGATCGGTCTTGTTTCCGAAGTAGAAACTGCAAATACAGTTTGTCTAATCATATGTTTAAGTAAGTCTGTTGGAATCTTAAAAACATGATGTTCTTCAATCTGTGGTAATAATGGATATTCAGCAGAATCTAAACCATTTAAGTTAAACTCTGATTTTCCAGATTTTATTTTTGTCATAAAATGATTTTCCACAGAAATTTCGACAGTGTCTTTCGGTAGTTTTTTTACGATCTCACTAAAATATTTTGCTTGTAAAACAATACTTCCTGATTGTCCTATTTCTACAATCTCTTTTCCGTCCTCTTCGACGGGAATAAAGGATTCAATAGAGATGTTTGCATCGCTTCCTGTTAATGTAACCCCTTCTTCAGTAGCGACAACTTTAATTCCTGTAAGAATTGGAATTGTTGTACGAGAAGAAACAGCCTTCATTACATCCTGTACACTTCTTACAAGATAGTCTTTTTGTATTGTAAAACGCATAAAGAAAAACCTCCGGTAAGTATAAGATTTTATTTAATTAATAAAGATAAAAAATAGTAGTAATAGTAATAGGGCTTGTGGATATGTGGATAACCCCGTTGAAAGATGTAAAAACAGTCTATCTACATGTGGATAGACTGTGCGTAAAACAAGGAGAGTTATTCACACTATTCAGCTACTACTTTAAAATATCATTAATTTCTTCGACTTGTTTTTGCAATTGCGTATCCGTTTTTAGTAGCTTAGAAATTTTTTCATGGGCATGGATAACGGTTGTATGGTCACGTCCACCAAATTCTTCACCTATTTTAGGTAAAGAGGAATCTGTAAGTTCGCGTGATAAATACATTGCAATTTGACGAGGAAACGCAACTGATTTTGTACGCTTTTTCGCTTTAAAATCTTCTAATTTTACTTGGTAAACGCCCCCGACAGCTTTTTGGATATCATAAATAGAAATAATTTTTGGTTTAGAATTTGGAATAATATCTTTAAGTGCTTCAGCTGCTAAATCAGCATTAATATCTTTGTTAATTAAAGATGAATAAGCTACAACTCGGATGAGCGCACCTTCTAATTCACGAATGTTTGAATCGATTTGATTTGCGATATACAGCATAACCTCGTTTGGTATATCAAGTCCTTCAGCTTTTGCTTTTTTACGTAAAATCGCAATTCGCGTCTCTAAATCTGGTGGCGTAATGTCCGTAATGAGTCCCCATTCAAAGCGAGAACGAAGACGATCTTCTAAAGTTGGAATTTCTTTTGGTGGCCGATCACTTGAAATTACAATTTGTTTGCTTTCTTCGTGTAATGCATTAAATGTATGGAAAAACTCTTCTTGAGTTTGTTCTTTTCCAGCAAGAAATTGAATATCATCTATCAATAAAACATCTACATTGCGATATTTATTACGAAAATCGACTGCTTTATTATCACGAATAGAGTTAATGAATTCATTTGTAAATTTTTCGGATGATAAATATACAACTTTCGCGTTTGGATTGTGTTCAATTACATAATGACCGATCGCATGCATTAAATGCGTCTTTCCAAGCCCAACGCCCCCGTAAATAAAGAGAGGATTATATGCTTTAGCTGGAGCCTCAGCTACAGCTAATGAAGCAGCATGGGCAAAACGGTTACCAGAGCCAATAACAAATGTATCAAATGTATATTTTGGATTTAACATGCTCTGTGGTAAATGAGTAGAATCATCTTGTGCTCGATTTTTTTTTATAGGAGGAAGATCGATATCCTCTTCAGCTTGACTTTGGGGAATAATAAAGCGAATAGCCAATTTTGCCCCTGTTAAATCATAAAGTGTTTCCGAAATGAGTTCTGAGTAATGAGATTCTAGCCAATCACGAGCAAATTCATTTGGAGCTGTAATCGTTAATACGTCTTTCTTTAAGTTATGTGCTGTTGTTGACTTCAACCACGTTTCATAACTAGGTTTACTGACCTTTTTTTCAAGTTCTTTTAAGGCACTATTCCATAAATCAGAGATGTTTTCCAA